>NZ_QVON01000009.1 GCF_003426735.1 Arenibacter sp. P308M17 | reverse complement strand
AGATTCACGAAAACCGTTAAAAAACAATAGAAACCAATTGAGTAAAATGAAAGAATAATTTGATCATTGATCTTCGTAGATACTTCTTTGTATAAAAAACTAAAAATCAAAAAACATGTCTATTCTAATTATTTCCGATTTTTTGAATAAACACAACAATTAGTCATGATCCATAATTACAAGGGTTTCACCCGAATATTCCTCCATTTTACATGAAGCGGTCTTTCACTGTCCGTGGCATGTACCTGTAGCCCAATAAAACCGGTGGGGGTCATATCATCCACATAATCTGCGGCTGCCACCCCGTTTACCCAGGTTTTGATTGATGGACCGTCTGCCACCACCTTAAAGGAATTCCATTCTCCCAACTTGAAGGCTTTTCTGGCGGCAGGATTATCCCTAAGGTCGTGTACCCAACCGCGCCTGCCTTCATCGTAAATACCTCCACTACGCGCCGTAGTATCCAGATCGATTTCTACCTGATAGCCATGGACCAATCCATTGTAGAAATCGGGCCTACTGTTACTCCTGATCTGCACGCCCGAATTATGGTAATTGTTTGGGGCAAGGTCCAGGATCACTTCAAATTCCAAAACAAAATTGTCATAAAATTTATTGGTCACCAAAAAAGTATTACTGGTATCGCTCACCGGAGCTGTAGTACCTACTATCATATCGCCTTCCACGTGGTAAGTGGCCTCACCACCCATTTTTTTCCATCCGTTCAAGGTCTTTCCATCAAACAAATATTCCCAATCCCTATCTTGGAATCGGACCGCTTCAATTTCATCGGAAGAGATGTCCTTGGCGCTTTCGGAAGTTTTCCTATTGCCGCAATTGGTCAATAATAATAGAAAAAGCACAAGGTAAAGGAAGGATCTAAAATTCATCATGGCAATGGTTTCTTTTTGGAATTGATCAGCGTACCTACCCTGGAAAATATATTATTATTTCTCAAAACAGGATAAGTACCCTTAAATGTAATAAAATGAATTAATTAAAAATTGGGAGGAACAAAAAAAAGTGGACAAAATTTAAATATTCCCTACAAGATCATGGAAGCACAAGGGCGCAGTATTTTTGATCCACCGTTGAACTTTGCGGTGTCGGTTTTTTGCTTACTTTGCTTTAGGGTTAATTTATAATTCTTTCCATTTAGGGATTATTGGTTAATATATGCAAAGTAGGGGGACAGGAACGGCATTTGGCCCGCCAAATTAAGGTAAGGCACGAGCCCACCCGTTGCGTTCGGACGGGCCTGCCACGCAGGCAGGCAGGCAGGCGTGACGCCCGCGCCATCGTGGTTTAGTTAACCGGGGGTATCTATTTGTCCGTATTTTGTCCAAAGGTCAATAAATTGTTGTCCGGGTCCAGAATAGAAAATTCTTTTTGTCCCCAAGGTTTGGTTTGCAAATGTCCATTTGGATGAATCTTCGTTCCGTCATTTAAAAATGATCTATATAATTCATCAACATTGTCAGTTCTAATGTAAACTTGCCCGTAATTTTCCTTTGGGTCAAGCTCGTTAAATTCAAAAAAGTGGATTTGAATTCGGTCCCTTTCTACCATTAGATAGCCATCAAAGTCAGCACTCCCAAATTCTTTAAATCTTAATTTGTTCAGGTAAAATTCTCTCGTAACATTTTTGTCGCGCATTGGTAGTTTCGGATTGATTTCGGTTAACATAATTTCCCTCTTTTAGGTTTCTCTGTATTAAAATTCAATTGTTTTTTCAATAAAGAACATAAAAAATGTTTTAGTACATGGCAAAAATCGTCTTAACAAGGTTATTCGGAAAATCCGTTTTACCCCAAGCCCTAAAGTGAGCCTGATTTTTCTCAATTCCTCCCCTTAGGGTCAGAGGTAAAAATTGAGGAAAATCTTTCTGAATTTAATATTGTAATGTACTTAAATAAATGTACCTACTTGGATACTGAAGTAAAATATTTATTTTAATTAGGTGTAAATTTTTGGAATTTTAAGTTCAAGTAAGCTAATGCATCTCAGCAATTGTGTTTTAATGGCAGGAGCCGTCTACTGGAATGTAATGCGTTTTCATTCTTGTTTTATTAAAGTATACAAATCTCCGATCGAATTGGTCAATATCAGGGTATTGTTGGCAAAACTAAAATTCCAAGTGCCGGTCAGTATTAAGCTCCAATCAAATTCGGCGGTCCAAGGACATTGATTTTCAAATTTTATAGTCCTCTCTGAAATTGAGTAATTGCCATTACAAATAGCAGGAAATTTTACGGTTTCGTTTTCCCCTGAAAAATTGGTATCGGTAAAGGTCAATTCCACATTAGAACTGTTCCTACCTCTATGAAAAGTCCCGATATACTGACCATCAATATCTCTATGAACATCATCGTTATCACAACCTAACAAAACAAGAGTTCCAATTAATAAAATCAAGATATTTATTTTCATTTTTTCCTTTTCAGTAAGATGAAGGCCCTTCTAAAAGGTAGCTTCAAAATGTACTTCCACTATGCAATGTTCAATTCTGCCCCTGCTGTTTATATGTTTTTTCTGCTGTCCTCTTTTTTTGTCATTTTTCATTTAGTTGTTCCGCAAGTCCGATCAGTAGCCCTTCCGTTCCGCGAATGTAACAAAGCCGATATGTATTTTCATACTGAACCACTTCCCCAACAAGTTCAGCACCTTGCATGATAAGTCTGGACACCAATTCGTCAATATTGTCTACCCTGAACATGATGCGTAGATAACCGAGTGAATTAACAGGGGCCGTTCTATGATCTGAAATAGTAGGCGGTGAAATAAATTTTGAAATTTCGAGTCGGCTATGGCCATCAGGTGTAACCATCATAGCAACTTCTACAGATTGGTTTCCAAGCCCGGTCACTTGTCCGGCCCATTCCCCTTCAACCATCCCCCGCCCTTCAAGTTCCAGTCCGATTTCCGTAAAAAAGGAAATGGCATTGTCAAGGTTTTCTACAACGATACCAACGTTGTTCATTTCCAGTAATTTACTTTTCCCCATACCTTATTTTAGTCATTTAATGAGTTTATGCCCTGTGCTTTAAGTTTTTTGAGATGTTCTTTCATTGTATCAATATGTTCTACCGGATGTCCTTGCCATACCGTTACTTCTCCAACAACTCTAAATGGTTCTGTTGAACGATACGATTTGGTGGGATTGCCGGGAAATTTTTTATCCGTCAGGTCCGGGTCGTCCTCAATTTGTCCTTGCGGCTCTACCAAATAAATTCTTTCCCGTCCTTCGCCAAAGGCAAGTTCAGCGCCCCAAATTGCAGCGTCCAATGTCTCGGACAAGAAAATGTATTTTGCATTTTTTCGCTGTCCGTAGTTCGAGCTGTAACCGACTTCAATAAGGTCGCCTATTTTTAAATCGACTTTTGTTCCGTGAAAATAAGTTTGGGCAAAAGGAGTTGAACCTTGTCCGTTTGTTTTTTGTGGTTGCTTTTTATCAGTTGCCATGAAATTTTGTCTTCCTCATTTTACTTGTATCTAGGTCTTCTATTATAATGATCGTTATCGGTTCTGCTATTACTGGCAGAGCGAGATTTCGGAGCGATTCACTATCCGCCCGCACCAAACTTTTATAGATACCAAAATACTGAATTTTAGCTAAAAAATCCGCATTTGTTTCGATAGTCTGACACTAGATAACGACATTAAACTGCCAAATCAGCCTCATCCCCTATGGTTTTAATTTTATTTCTCCTTGCTAAAATTGCCAGACCAAAAGTGAGTAAACCCAGCCTGCCTACGAACATTACAAAAATGATGACCACTTTTCCCCAAACACTCAAGTTACTTGTTATGCCTGTACTCAAACCAACTGTTCCAATGGCCGATGTGGTTTCAAACAGAATTTGGTCCAGTGGAAAATCTTCGGTCATAGCCAACAAGAATGTGGAAAGGAAAATTACGGATGCATAAAGCATAAAAATTGAAGTAGCTACATAAAGCCGTTCCAAAGGTATGGTCTTACCAAAGAAAGTTACTTGCCTATTATTCCTAATTCTGCTCCACATTATCGCAATTAGGGCAGTTAAAGTGGTAGATTTCATACCTCCACCCGTACCCGAAGGGGAAGCGCCTACATACATCAAGAAAATAACGACCAACAAAATTCCTGTTGAAAAACTTCCAATGGGAACCGTATTAAAACCTACGGTTGTCAATGCACTCATAGATTGAAAAAAGGAAGCCATTAATTTGTTTTCGCCCAAGTGACTTACCGAAGGTTCAAAAAAATAGATCATTGTAGTTCCGATGGAAAGCAATACGATAATTACCCCGAAAATTGTTATGGTCGTAAAGGTGATGCTCTTGGTTTTCCCTGAAATTCTGTTCCAAAGGTCGGTTACAACAATAAAGCCCAAAGAACCACAAATGGCCAATACAGAAATAATGGTATTGATGGAAGTATTGCCCGCAAACTGCTCAAAGCTATCATTATACAGACCAAAGCCTGCTGTGCAAAATGCCGAAACGCTATGGAAGATACTGCTCCAAATAGCAAAATTATGTTCAACGCCCGCCCGGGTAAAGGCAATGTAAAGGCACAATGCCCCAATTGTTTCTATAATGAAGGTGAAAATGATGACCGACTTTAAAAAATCTTTCAATTCAAATCCTTTTGGCATTGTAAATTCTGCGTTTAACACTCGCTGATGCCAATGGGTCAAAGGACTTTTCTTTGACAATAGCACAAAGGAAGTAAAGGTCATATAACCAATACCGCCAATTTGAAAAAGTAACATTACAATGAACTGACCAAACCAATTATAGGTATCAAAAACACTTACGGTTACCAATCCTGTTGTGGAAATTGCCGATGTGGCTATAAACAAACTATCCAATGCCGTAACGGCCTGTTTATGAAAAAACGGCAAGCAGAGTAGAGTCCATCCAATTAAGGTATACATCAAAAAACCGTAAAGAAGGTTTTGTTGGGGCGATAATGACAATTGAAATTTACGGTATCTTTTTACTACATTTTTCATACTACTTAATTAGGTGAAACTGCTTTGTTAAGTTCGGTCAGATGTATTTGAAGATTGGAAAGCTGAACAATTATTCTATCCTTGCCCTCAATAGGAATTTGGATGTCCTGATAGAGTTGTTTGGCTAATTTTACGGCCTTCAAGTAATCGGAAACCCTGTTTTTAAATTCTGTTTGATTTTTAGCATTTACAATCCATTTCAAGCCCTTTTTTACTTCTTCATTGCTTTGAAAAATATGTTTGGCACTTTTAGGGTGGTCTTGCTCGTAAAGTCTTGAAAACTCCACTACATCAAAGCAAACTTGAACAATCACATCTGCCATTTTTTTCGTTATTGATAATTCACTATTCATCTGTTATAAACTTTAGAAATGGAAAAACCGGAAATAGGGATAAGCAGCAATTCCTAAAACCATCATTAAAATTGTGGGTACAATCAAATGTTTGATGTCCTTGTACCAATCTTGAATGGATTCGTAGGGTTGCCCTCACCTTCATCATAGAAAAAATCCCATTTCATCTCTTTGTGTTTTTTTTGGCACTACAAAGGTCGGATGGAAGTGATATTTAAAAAATCAAGGATTGGGATGCTTGTATAAAGATTTTATAAAGACTATTGAAAGCGATAACCAACTCCGCTTTCTGTGATGATATGTTGCGGATTATTGGGGTTTTCCTCAATCTTTTTACGTAATGTACCAACAAAAACACGCAAATACTGTGTTTCGGTTTGATAGCTATATCCCCAAATCTCTTTCAGTAGGTATTGATGTGTGAGGACTTTACCTTCGTTTTTGGCGAATAAAGCCAATAGGTTATACTCTGTAGAGGTGAGTTTTATGGCTTCATTTTTTCGTTTTACAGTTCGGGCCACCAAATCAACCTCAATATCCCCACAAGAAACAATGGGGCTGTTCTCCGTATTTTGACTTCTTCCAATTGCGGAACGAATTCTAGCCAATAGTTCTCCTGTGCGGAATGGTTTTGTCAAATAGTCGGTTGCCCCATGGTCCAGGGCCGAAACAATATCGGTTTCATTGTCCTGAACCGAAAGTATTATGATGGGTTTGTTATACCATTCGCGTAGTTCATGTAAAATTTCGTGGCCACTTTTATCCGGCAAACCAATATCGAGCAATATCAAATCAGGGGGATGACTGGCAGATAGGATCAACCCTTCTTTTCCCGAGCTTGCTTGAATTACCTTATAATCGTTGCTCTCCAAATTTATTTGAAGCAGTTTTCTGATTTGCGGTTCATCATCAATAATAAGTATTTCTGCCTTATTCATTTCTTTAGTTAGGAGTTATAAGAGATGAGTTATGAGTTATGTTGCTTTGGGTAGGGATTGAGCTTTTAAGCATCTTTAATATTTCTGTTGCTTTGGCAAAATGTTCTTCAAATAGAACTTCTGATATATAACCCGAGCGATGTAATAATTCAAGCCAATACAAGGATTCGTCACATTCCTTTTGTGATATAGCAAGTTTGTGAATAAAGTCTTTGGGGCTCTGTGCATTTTGGGCTTCTCTTATGTTAGCACCAACCGAAGTCCCTGAGCGTAACAATTGTTTGCTCAAAACATACTCCCTTTTTTCGTTAGAAAGAAATTTATACAGCTGAATAATTTCCAAAGCAAACAAAAACGATTTTACTTTCAAAATACTTTTACCCATAATTCAATATTTTTTTTCTCTTGCATCTAGCATCACTCATCTCTCCTCACTCAAAACTAATTTTTCGCACGGAATTTTAACTAAAAATCTTGCACCACCTTCCTCTAAATTATCTAAAAGTACGTTACCGTTCATAGCTTCCGTAAAACCTTTTACAATGGAAAGTCCTAAACCTGTTCCACCCGTTGCAGTATTGTTTAAACGGTAGAATTTATCAAAAACAAAATCAATGTCAGTTTTAGGAAATCCGTTTCCGTTGTCAATAACCGAAATAATGCAATGTGTTTCGCTGTTACCCAATTCAACGGAGATGGTTGAATGTTTTGGTGTATGTTGCACGGCATTATGAATGAGATTAAATAGAATTTGCTCTGTTAAACCGCTGTCAATTTTGACCAACGGTAGGTTTTCATTGGGTGCAAATACAATTTTGTGATCTTGCTCATCATTTTCAATGTCCTTAATCGCAGAAAAAACAATTTCGTTAAGATCGCACCAATCAATCTTGGGTCGGATAAAACCCGCTTCAAGTCTGCTCATACTTAGAAGGTTCTCTACTTGGCGGTTTAATCGAAAACCGGCAATTTCAATTTGTGAATAAAGTTCGTTGCGATTATGGTCAGAAAGCTTGGTTTGGCTATCTCTAATGGTGTCAATGGAACCAATTATTGTGGAAATTGGTGTTCTCAATTCGTGGGAAAGTGAATTAAGTAAGGTGCTGTAAAGTTGGATCGCTTTTTCTTTTTCTGCCTCATCCCTTTCCTTTCGCTCTACTTCCCTAATTTTGTAGGTTAAAACTGCATTTATTGATGCAATAACGAAATACATTAAGAACATCAATCCATCTTCGGCAGTACCAATATGTAAGGTGTACGTTGGTGGAATAAAAAAGAAATTCCAAATCAATGCACTTAATATTGCCGATAGCATTACTGGAAAAATATCAAAAAGGATGGCTTTGATAGAAACAACCAAAAGTAAAATAAGTGCAACGGCCCTGTAGCCAATAATATCAACTGAAAAAAAGCATAACACGGCAGTAAATACAATAAGCAAAACGCTTATCAGGTATTGATTTATCTTGCTGTATCTTCTTGTTCTAAGTAAGTCCACAATTTTTGTTCAAAGTTAATGATTGCGATATAAAGATTTCGTAAAGATGTCCATTATTCGGGCGTTGACGAGATTATCCACTATATTTTTTTGTTTTAGAGAACCTCAAGGGCGGTTTGGATTTTTTGATGGCCTTTCAGGCAAGCATACCAAAATAAGTGAGGCCCCCTAAATAGTTTTTAAGCGACCTCACTTTCATGGAAAAATACAGGTAATAATTCAGTTATCTATATAAGGTAAAATGTCCGAAAAACTGTTGCTTATCTTCGTCATTTGCGTTCACTTCATACCAATAATCCCCTGTAGGCAGAGCTTTGCCATCATAATTACCGTCCCAACCGGACACTTGGTCCAAAATGGCCACTACCCTACCATAGCGATCATAGATCTTAACTTCCAAGTGAGGAAAGAAATCCCTATTTCCGGGGTACCATTCATCATTTTTGTTGTCTCCATTTGGAGTAAAGAAATTAGGTATTTCCAGCATACCCGTAAATTTGAACGGAATGGATACTGTAGCCTCACACCCCATACGATCTACCACCCTGACCGTTACATTGGTGTCCTGATTGGATAAAAACACATTGACATCGCCATAAGGGTCGCCCTGGAAAAAATATTCGTAATCCCCAAAACCGCCAGTCGCCGTTGCAGTAACCTCATTTGGACCCGTCTTGACCGCAGTCAGGGTCAATGGTTCATACGCATCCACACTAAAATTGACCGAAGTGGCACATCCATTTTCATGATAAATATAAACAGTATGATCACCGGCCGCCAAATCCCCAAAAATGGTCTGGGTATTGGCCAAGGTCATATCGTCCACATCCAATGAAAAAAGGAGTCTAGACATTAAGCTCTGATCCGTCATACGGATGGTAACGGTACTATTTGGAAAAATCCCCTCACATCCATATTCCACAATGGGTTCGGAACTTAGGTCGACCCCAATGGGGATGGGAACAATGGCGTTTGCTTCACACCCCATGGCATCACGAATGAAGACCACATAGGTTTCACCCCCCATTAGGTTATCAAAAAACAGGGCATCGTTTCTAACAAAAACTTCGTCGCCCACAGAATTAGGTCCGATAATCTTGGTCTCATAATACTCCGTACCGCTTACCACATCCAAAAAGGGTGTTCCCCCCATAACGGTGAGTTGCGCTGAGCCATCGGCGGCATTGATACAGGTTTCAGGAATAGTATCCACGTTCGCCACTACCAATTCTTCGGGCTCCGTAATGGTCACTTCCTGCAAAATATTACATCCCAGCTCATCCTGTACAATTATTTCATAGGTACCGGGCGGTAAATCCGTAAAGGTGAAAGAATTGGGATTCAAGGGATCTTCCCCCTCAAAGAACTCGCTTAAGGTATCGGATATGGAGAAACGAATCTTCCCGGTACCGCCACTGGCCTCTATAATGACCTGCCCATCTACATCCCCATAACAACTAACGGGTACCATTTCCAAACGATCCAATAGCAATGGGTCTTTGGGAGTTATTAACACTTCCCCGGAAATAGCGGTACATCCAAGACTAGTAGCATAAACATAATACGATCCCGGTGGCAGATCCCTAAATATACCGGAACTTTGTGCCCCTCTCACAATATCGGTGGCCACAGGGAGTCTTGGAACCCCCGGGGTTCCGCTATCCAGATCATTGTTTACCAATGTATAGATATAGTTTCCTACCCCTCCAAATGCCTCGGACCTTACAATTCCTGTGGGCTGTCCGGCACATTTAATATTCGCATCTACCAGATCAAGGGCTATTACCAAAGGTAAGGCAGGGTCCAGATTAATTTCATTCGACTTCTGCTCTGGACAACCATTGCCATTCTGTACATCAAATTGGTATGGGCCAGGATTGAGATTTACGTCCGGTATAACAATCTCAACAACAACCACGTCTATTCCTCCAAAGGAAACAAAAGGATCAGTGGTGCCGGACCTGCGATAGAAATACTCCATTCCGGCCACGGGGTTGGCAATAGTCAGCTCCATACGGCCCTCATCCCCGCAACCGGGAGCCAAAGTCTCCACAAGATCGGCATCTACCGGCAAAGGGTCTTGGATAAAAACCGGTAGTGTAGTAAAACTACATCCCCACCCGTCATAGACCACTATGGTATAATTGCCTGTAGGAAGGTTAGGAAAGACAGCAGATTCCTGTAATCCACTCGTATTTAATATATTGCCTGATGTATCCAGCCTATTCAGCTGGAACAGATACTCCTCGCCATCACCATTAATATCCTCTCCCCCGCTCATATTATAGGCCTCGATTATTCCATCATTGGAACCAGGACATAGCAAAGGCTGTACAATTCTAATATCGGCGGCTATCGGAACCGGCGGACTAATGACGAAGTCTTCCGTAACCACGCAAGCACCTGTATCCCGGATACCTACCCGGTAGGTACCACTTATTAAATCACTGAATACATTGTTGGTGGAAAAGGAAGCGATCATAAGGTATACCCCGGGAGCCGTTTCCAATTCCAATTGATATTCATAGCCTCCCCAGCCACCATCGCCTGACACCGTTATTTCTCCCCTACCTGGAATAAAACAGGTTACATCCGCCGTTTGGGCCGGTGTAGGATCCAAAGGTCTGTCCGGTCCGTGCACCGTAGTGGTGTTACTAACAGTATCACAAAATGGACTATCCACTGCCTCTACCCGTACCAGTAAGTTGCCAGCAGGCACTCCAGTAATAATTTCGGGACTATTGATGGGGTTGGACGTATCAAAACTTCCGCTTACCCCTGTACTGGTCTCCACACCTGCGGCATCACGGGAAAAAACTTCATAGTTATATACACCAGTATAATTATTGACTTCAATACTGATTTCTCCGTCGGTCCCATTAAAACAGGTTACCGGTTTCACCTCATCTATAACAGCCTCAATAAGATTATAATCGGGCACATTATAGGTTGGAGTAACAAATAAACAACCACCATTGTCAATATCCCTCACGGCAAAAATATAATCGCCGGGGGTATCCAAATCCCATACAACCCTATCCGTACCGGCAGAAGAACGCACCGGTTCGGTTCCCAAGGGTAAAATTTCCACTTCATAATTTCCTGGGCCTTGATCTATTATAATCTCCACGGTACTGGCCATCACACCGGATCCGGAAGCATCACAGGTAATCGGGCTAAGCTCGTTAAAGCTAAAGGTCAATCCGGAGGGAGGAACTAAATTGACCGTATCCGTTATTTCGCAACCGTTATCATCCCTTATGGTTACGATGATGGTTTGTGGCCCACCATTATCTATAATCTCAAAAGTATTGCCAGTTTGGAAATTGGTCCCGTCGAATACCGGGCTACCATCATTGATACTGTAAGTGTAAGGACCGGTACCTGTAAGTGTTCCGGAGCCATCCCCATTGGTATCCGCATATGCGGTTATTATTGTGGTATTAAAGGTATTGCTGGATGGGTTACAGGCAAAAGGAGGTGCTGTTGCCGCTCCCATTAATGCCGTAGGCTCTGCAATGTTTGCAGGTTCCGGCAACGATGTACATCCTCTACTGGACACTACTTCTACCCGATAGTTGTCCGCGGTTAAATTATCGAAAATGGCATCTGCCTGACTCACCACCAAATTATTGGAACTATCGTACAAATTATAAACAAAAGGTCCGTCCGTGGCCGAAGCCGCTACCAAATCCACAGAAATACTGCCATCGGCACTTCCGAAACAAGAAATATCTTCAGTTAGTACGGAATCTATAATTGGTTGATCTACCGTAATAATTTCAACAACGGCGGTATCCTCACATAATGGAGAAGTATTGGAACTCCTATCTGTAACGGTTATGGTATAATTTCCTGGAATAAGGCCTGTAAAAACAGGATTATTAGCTTGAAAAGTAGGTGGATTTATACCATCGTCCAAAACATAATCAAAATCCCCGCTTCCACCGGAGGTTACCACGGTAATGGTACCATCGGCATTATTACAGGAAGGCTCCGCGGTTGCACTGGCGGTTATGGAAAAGAAATCGTATACTTCAAAAGTATTGGTTGCCGTACATCCGTTACCATCCCTTACCGTCATGGTATAAGTACCTGGATTGGGAACTGAGAATAATGGGCTATCCTGAAATCCGTTGCCCATGTCGTATTGAAAAGTAGTTTCCGGGGCAGGACCACTATTTAATGGCGAAGTAACGGCTACATTATAGGAGGTCACCACAAAGCATTGATTGGTAACATCTATGGTAGGTACCGCAACTCCCGGATCCTCCAGGATAGTGACCGTATTAAAAGAACCACAACCACTGGCGTCCTGTACATAAACATCATAATTCCCAGGCGTAAGATCATAGTCCGTAGTTGGCGAATAGGCCCCAACAGGCGTTGTAGTCGGTACAACGGAATATTGATATGGACCCGTTCCACCCACACCGCGTACCACTAAATGTCCGTCCGGATCATTACAATTGGCATTGGTATTACTATCTACACTTATGGTTGGGATATCTTGGGCTATAATTGCCTGTGCACTAATGGTACAGCCCGTAGGTACGTCTTCCACCAAAACGCGGTAGTTACCGGGAGGCAAGTTTGTTATCTGTCCTGCATAAGGAGTACCCGCAACATAGGCTGGCACTACAATGATTATTGCAGGTACAGCTATAGCACCAGTTGTGACATTAAAAACCGTAATTTCCAGTTGGGTACCAGTATATTCCTCAACCTCATAATTGAATATTCCATTTCCAGAAACATCACAGGAAGCTGAAGTTCCCGAAGCCACAGCTGCCAATGGATTACTTGCATCACTTACAGGAGGAATTTCCTGTTGATAGATACAGCCTGTTACCCTATCCAAAACTTCAACCGTATAGGCCACTCCATAGATAATGCCATTTGCTGCATAACTAAAGGTATGTGAAGTAGCACCAGATACCATACTAAAAAAGCCTGACGGATCACCAATCACCCTTATATCATACTCTCCCGAACCACCAGCAATGTTAACAGTATATGTAAAGCCATCTGCACTGGGATCACAGCTTGCCGGCAATGGTGGTGGAACCGGGGTTATTGTTAGCCCTGTATGGCCCAAGGTGACCGCATCCCTATCTTCACAACCGGATGCATCCCTAGTAATTACCGTGTATTCCCCAACTGGTAAATTGGTAAAACTATGGGTGTCACTTGCTGTATTTACAACGGGACCGACCACGGTTCCGTTTACATCCAATAAAGTATAGGTATAAGGAGCTACACCATTGATATTACCAGTAACATCAATACTTCCTGTAACGACTCCCGCAGCACAGGTGGCATCATTGGGCACCACGTTAACATCCACTCCCGGATCCGGAGGGCCTACTGTAAATGATACATCTATAAAACATCCCCTACTATCCCTTACCCAGTAGGTATAATTTCCTGGAGAAAGGTTTCCGTATACTGCCTGATTCGTATAGGTAATCCCATCTATACTATAGGCGTATGGAGCCACCCCTACGGTGGTATCGGGGATCAAGCGCACCACCCCGGTATTGGGATCGTCGCATCGAGGATCGGTAACATCGGCAGTCGCCGCTATAATATCCGTAGGACTTATGGTTACCACATTGGTTTCCACCACACAACCATTGCCGTCCGTAATTTGGAATTGATAAGTACCGGGACTTGCGGTGGTATACACAAAACTACTTCCTGCAATAGGTGTAATGGGACCATATCCCCCTCCATTAATATTTACGGCATAATTGGCATAAGGTGGATTTCCATTGCCAATATTGACCCGAATATCGGCATCACCGGCTCCAGGTACCAAGCTACAGGTAAGCTCTTTTTGTATACTGACCGTAGAGGTAGTCTGTGGCCTAATATTCCTAACCACACTATCCAAACAGTTATTTCCGTCCCTAACCTCAACGGTATGGTTACCAGGGGTAAGTCCGCCATAACTTGCACTTGCACCACCGGCTGTCCAAGGGCCATTATCTATTCGGTACTCATAGTTCCCATCCCCACCACTGGCGTTGACCACCATAGTGGTGGCATTGGAACTATCAAAACAAAAATCCGAGGCAGCCGAATCCAACACTAGGATAGGTGCCGTCAAGGAAGTAAAGGTATAACTTGCGGAGGCGGTACAACCACCCCCGTCTACCACACTAATGATGTAGGGGCCGGTATCATCGGTCAGACCCGTAAAATTTGGATTGCTCCTTGGCCCCAAAGTAGTTCCATTAGGTCTGGTGAGGGTATATTGGAATCCGCCCCAACCTCCGGAAGCATTCCCATTAACCGCTCCCCTATTGTTGTTCTGGCAGCTCATATCGGTCCATATTGGATTTATGGCCAATGGTGTTGATGGTTCCGCAATGACCAGCGTTGCAGTATCTACGCAATTGGTGTCTTCATCCGTAACCGTTATGGTATAGGAACCGGCTCCTAATCCGCTTACTGAAACTATATTGGAGGTCTGTCCGGTTACAGCTGGATTTGCATCTATCTGATACCTATAGGTGCCGCTAAAGCCGTCCACTATAAAACGACCTGCCCCATCACTATATCCTACACAACTGACATTCGTAAGCAATTGACTTGTCACCCCAATAGAGCTAATATCGGTGATGGCAAAACTTTCCGTATAATTACAACCGGCAGAATCGGTTACCCTAAAGGTATAATTTCCCAGACCTAGGCCCGTGAAGGTATTGGCCCCACCATTATTTACATTGGTAGGGGCTATAATTTCATAGGTACTGATGGCCGCACCCCCTGTTACGGCCAAGGAAACGGATGCCGTACCGGTAGCACAATCTATACTGGATACCATAAAATCGATATCCGTAGGTTTGTTCAACGGACTAAAAACAATGGTGGGCAAGGTGGAGACACAACCATTGGCATCCCGTATCTGCGGGGAGTATGTTCCCGCAGAAATCCCATTAAATACCGTATTGTTCAGAAGGAATCCGGACCCAATGCTATACTCATAGGGACCTACACCTCCACTGACTCCCGAAAAGGTAATCTGGCCCCCACTTTCGTTCAAACAGGTTGGGGTTTGGGTGGCGTTGGCATTTCCCAATATTGTTGAAGGGGTACCTATGGCTCTCGCAACTGCAGGAGTGGTACATGAAAAAGTATCTTGCTGATACCTTATAACAATATTATAGTTCCCTGGGGACAGATTGGAAAACACATTGCTGTTCTGAAACGTACCGCCATTATTAATACTGTATTCCAGGTTATAACCATTACTATTCGTAACATTTACAGTGATGCTTCCGTTGTTAGACCCCCCGCAATTGGCATCTATAGAACTGATATTGTATACCGGAGGTGGAATATTCTCAACGTCTACCGCAGCATTCTTGGTACATCCGTTAACATCCCTTACCACTATACTATAGGATCCGGGACTGTTAACGGTATGGGTTGTGGAAGTGGTAAAACTCCCGCTGAAAGCCCCTCCGTTAATGCTATATTGATAGGGTCCTGTACCCCCACTGGCATCAATGGTGATATCCACCGAAGTAGCACCACAACCAAAACTATCGGTCGCAAAAGCAGTAGCATCAACAGGAACCAGTCCGGCACCAATGGTAATCGGATTTCCATTAATGGTACTTATGGTCTGGGTACAACTGCTGCCGGCCTGAACCGATACGGAATAAGTACCGGCACCAAGATTATTAAAGGTATGTGTATTGGAACTATTGGGACCATAGGTGTTCATGGTAACCCCGTTCCTAATTAATCTATAACTGTAAAATCCGGGTACTCCGGAAACGTCAATGCTTATACTGCCCTTATCCCCACTACAGACAATATCTATCATGGAAACATCTACGGTCATATCCACCTCGCTAACGGTTACGGTTTGGGATGGAAAAACACAGGCACTGGGGGAAGCGTTCTTTAATCGTGTATACACCTGATAATTACCTGGGGTAAGTATATCGAAATACGGATTATCCTGATAGGGACCGGCAGCAGAATTCAGGCTGTATTCGTATCCAGCAGGGACATTGGTAACCTCTACCCTGCCGGCATTTCCACAGATAATATCCTGGGTACTCAGTTGGGGGTTCAAGGGATTGGAAGAAACCCGGAAATAATAAAAGGCACCCGACCCTACCCTAACTCGATATTCCCCTGCAACGGAGGGGTCACTGGCATCCAAAAAATAAGTTGCCCCGGTTACTGCCGGCCCATAACAACTATTATCCTTTACGGGACAATCGTCGGTACCTACGAACGGACAACTTGCGGAAACCTTTTGCCAGGTAATGGTACCACTTCCGCTTACAGAAATGGTTCTATCATCACCGGTCCCACATAGAAAAAATTTGGCCAGGGTACTCCCATCATTGGTACAGGTTACCTCTTCGTTGGCCCCGTTGATGATCGTAGCAAACATCATTGGACTGGTAGTAATATCCATTTCCACCGCCTTTACGGAGCTTATTTTTGTTTTGTCCGAAAAATTACTCTCCTGGAGCCGGTCAACTACAATTTTTGTGGTATTTATATTTTCTACCGCAGCGGAAACATCCGCTATAAGTTCGTTAACTATGGGGTTTGCCTTCAACACACCAAACACAATACTTAGTGTTAGCAGAACTAGGGTATAATAAATATACCGAGGCTTTTTCGGGAGCATAGGTTAAGTAGGTTTTACAAAATATAATTGGACTTGGGAGGTCAAAGTATATTCTTGGTGTATTGGTTTAAACTTATATTTTATATTTATCTTTAGCGTTCTAAGCTACATTATTAATTATTTAACGATAAATTATGAAAAATAGTATTCAAATTATATTCGTCACCTTACTGACCTTAAATTTATCCTGCGCACAACAAACTGAAAATGAGGTTAATAACATAGATAACCCACCCTTCACTGCAGAACTAATAATCGATGAACTACAAATACCATGGGGATTTACCTTTCTGCCGGATGGTAGTATGCTCATCACGGAAAAGGCAGGTAAATTGATCCATTTTCAGGATGGTCAAAAAATAGAAGTGGGCAATGCCCCAGTCGTATACAATAGAGGCCAAGGAGGTCTTTTGGATGTTGTCCTGCATCCCGATTACGCCAATAATGGGTGGATCTACATATCCTATGCCTCCGAAGACGGTGATGATAAGGGTGGAAATACAGCAATAATCAGGGCAAAATTGAACAACAATAGCCTTACCGACACCCAGTTGTTGTACAAGGCTACCCCGAACACTACCAAAGGCCAGCATTTTGGATCCAGAATTGTCTTTGACGATAACGGATATTTATTCTTTTCCATCGGAGAGCGTGGTGACCGGGATGTTAACCCCCAGGATATTACCAGGGATGGCGGAAAAATATATCGTTTGAACGCGGACGGAAGTATTCCTTTGGATAATCCGTTTGTAAATACCGAAGGGGCAAAAACGGCCATATATAGCTATGGGCACAGAAATCCCCAGGGTCTGGCCAAAAACCCGATGACAGGGAAAATCTGGGACAATGAACACGGGCCACAGGGCGGGGACGAAATCAATATCATTGAAAAGGGTAAGAATTATGGATGGCCGGTAATTACCTATGGCATCAATTATAGTGGTACGCCCATAACGGACAAAACCGAAATGGAAGGCATGGAACAACCCGTACATTACTGGGTACCGTCCATTGCCCCTAGTGGAATGGCTTTTGTAACCTCTGACAAATATCCGGAATGGAAAGGCAATTTACTCGTAGGTTCCCTAAAATTTCAATACTTGGAAAGACTGGAACTAAAGGGCAATAAGGTTGTTTATAGGGAAAAATTAATGCCCGACCTGGGACGTGTACGAGACGTAAGACAAGCTCCTGATGGTTTTATATATGTTGCAGTGGAAGGGAAGGGGATCTATAAACTGGTACCAAAAAAATAACATCTTTTTCCTTACACCTCAGCAACTTAAAGAATAATCTATGAAATGCCCAATGGAGATTTATCAAACCTCCCGATAATTATCGGGACGACATGATAATCAAGGCATTACATCTGACCGATTAAAAACAATAAAAAGTAACAGATGAAACTCTTGCTTATAACCTATATTTTGTCCATTTCCTTACTGGCCCTTTTTTTGTTCCAGGACAAGGAATTGGAAGAAAGTATCCAAAGAGGTGGGGATATTTATTCCGACTTCTGTATAAATTGCCATATGGCCAATGGGGAAGGCGTGGAAAAAACATTCCCGCCATTGGCCAAATCTGATTTTTTAATGAACAAAAGGGAAGAAAGTATAAGGGGTATAAAATACGGCCAACAAGGCCCTATATTGGTCAATGGGCTGACCTATGACAACATTATGCCACCAATGGGATTGGAAGATGGGGAAATTGCAGATGTAATGAACTATATCCTGAATTCATGGGGCAATAAAAGCGACAGCATGGTAACCGAGGAGGAAGTGTCCATGAATGTCCATAAATAATCTATCCCCTTCTGGCGTCTATGGCATTCTTTACGGAACCGTATTTCTTTAATAATTTTTCGGCCTCGGTATAATCTATATTTAACTCCTCTACCAAATACCGGGTGCCGCGGTCTACCAACTTTTCATTGGTAAGCTGCATATTTACCATTTTATTCCCTTTTACCCTCCCGATCCTGATCATTAGGGCCGTGGAAATCATGTTGAGCACCAGCTTTTGAGATGTTCCGCTTTTCATCCGCGTACTTCCGGTAAGAAATTCCGGCCCTACATTTACAGCAATAGGTATTTCCACAACTTGGGTAAGGGGAGATCCCGGATTATTGGTGATACATGCGGTCAACAATCCATGTGCGGCGGCGGCCTTTACCCCTCCAATAACATAAGGTGTAGTGCCCGATGCGGCAATTCCCACCACGGTATCGTTCTTAGTTATATCAAAAGCTTCCAAATCCTTCCAGGCCTGAACGGTATTGTCCTCTGCATTCTCAACGGCCTTTCTGATGGCCACATCCCCACCTGCTATCAATCCAATGACATGATCGTGCGACAACCCAAAAGTGGGCGGAATTTCCGAAGCGTCAAGCACACCCAAACGGCCACTGGTGCCGGCACCTATATAAAATAATCTGCCCCCCTTGTCGAATCTTTCCTTCAGGGCATCCACCAATTTGGTCACTTCAGGTATGACCAAGGCTACCGCATCGGCAATCAATTGGTCCTCCTTATTCATATTTTTAAGGATCGTTGCGGTATCCATCAATTCCAAATCGGTATATTTTGATGGTAATTCGGTAATCTTTAGGTAGTCGGACATATTTTATGGTCGGTATTTGATTTAGATAGAATTATTAATTGGTTTAAACTAAACATAGAATACTTGAATAGGATGATCAACTCAGTAATTTCATTAAATTAAGCCATTACTCCTGTTATTCATTTGGAAATAATTTTTTATTTAAACTAACCACTGTTTCACAAGTCAAAGTATACTCAGAATATAATGGCAAACTTATGAAATTTTACTTTTGAACCTTATCCAAAACTTACTGCGATTATTAATAAAATTAAGACCATTTAAAAATTTACAAAGGACCAACATTTACATATTTTATAACAATATCATATTGGTTTCCCTAAAATCCTTTAATTTATCATCCTCTGGATCCAATTCGGTAATTAAAACATCGATAGTATCCAAGTCACATATCCTGAACCGCTGTGTAGAATGTAATTTCTCGGAAATTGAAGGGGCAACGATTTTTTTGGAGGCATTAATCATAGCCTTTTTCATTTGAACAACATCCCAGTCAAAATCGGTCACCCCGTTTAATCTGTCAATAGAATTGATACCCAAAAAGCAGATATCCACTTTAATATCGTTCAACATGTTTATAGCGCAGCCCCCAATGGCAATTTGCGAATCCTTGGATAACTTTCCACCTACCAATATTACTTCCACATCCGATTTGGCCATTAATTGAACGGCCACCGGTAAACTGGGTGTAAAACAGGTAATTTTCAAATGGGGCGGAATCATCCTTGCAATTTCCATATTAGTGGTTCCCCCACTTAAAAGTACGACCTGTCCACTCTTGATCAGGGTTATTGCCTTTTTGGCAATGCGCGACTTACTCTCAAGGGCATAGATCTCTTGATTTTCAACATGGTAATTGTTAAAACCTAATGAAATGGCCCCGCCATGTACCTTTTTTAATTTTTTTACGGCACTGAGCTCCTTAATATCACGGCGAATGGTATCTACCGAAACACTCAATAGTTCGGCAATATCCGTGAATAAAACCCTATTATGGATTCTAACCTCGTTTAGGATTACTTGTTGTCTCTCGGCTTTTAACATAAAATTATCATATTAACAGAATATTCTCAATATTAGCAAAATACTGCAAACAATCCTCATAAAGCTAACAATTTCAAAAATTAATGCAATATATTGCAAATTATTGCAAGAGTTGCGGTTTTTTGCATATTTTTGAGAATAACAATTACTCTATTTCTAATTTAATTCACTAAAAATTAACTCTAAAAGCCGATGAAAAAATTTCAAACAATTAGAGGAAAATTGCCAAGCCATTTATTCCTATGGCTACTTTTGGTAATGAGTACAAATGTATTTGGGCAACAATCCCCAATTACAATCAGTGGAAACGTAACCGAAAGCGGTTCTGGGATACCAATTGCCGGAGCCTCTGTATTTATTGCAAATACTTCTTTTGGGGCGGTTTCGGATTTTGATGGAAACTACAGCTTTAAGGCTGATTTGGAGAACGGGGATTATTCCCTAACCGCTAGCTATCTTGGTTTTAGCACTCAAAAAATATCCTTCACTGCCTCGGGCAACAATATCACTCAGGATATTGTACTAGTGGAGGACCTTTTAAGTCTGGACGAAGTGGTGGTTACCGGGACAGGGACAGGGGCCAATAAAAGATCTTTGGGAAACGCCATATCCTCAGTAAAATCGGAAGATTTGACCAATAATGGCGCCACCCAGGTAGATCAGGCCATTGCCGGAAAAGTTTCCGGTGCCCTGGTACAACAAAATTCCGGAGACCCGGCTGGAGGCATCAGTATAAGACTTAGGGGGCCAAGCACCATTGCAGGTAGTTCCGATCCCCTTTATATTGTGGATGGCATCATAGTCAGCAATTCCAGTAACGAACTCATAGATTTGGGAGGAAATTCCCAGAACAGGCTTGCCGATCTTAACCCCAACGATATTGAAAAAATAGAAATTATAAAGGGTGCAGCGGCAGCGGCAATATACGGTTCGAGAGCAAGCAACGGGGTAGTTCAAATTTTCACCAAAAAAGGTAAAAGTGGGGAGCCAAAATTTACTTTTATGACAAATACCAAGCTTAACGAGCTTAGAAAAAAAATAGATTACAATACCGTTCCCCTAGCATGGGAAGTGGCCACTGATAGAAATAATTTGGCTACAGTTGCAGCAGAGCGATATGATTTACAAGATGTTATTTTCGATACTGGTTCCGGACTGGAGAATTACTTTTCGGTAAATGGCGGAAATGGGAAGACCTCCTATTTTCTTTCGGCCTCACACTTGGACAATGAAGGTATTGTAAAGAATACCGACTTTAAACGTTATGGCTTTAAGGCCAACATTACCCAAAAGGCATTTGATTGGCTGGATATCACCGGAGGTTTCAACTACGTTAGAAGTATAAGCAACGACGTTCCCAATGGAGGGATCAATTCTGCCTATGGTTCCATTACAGGGTTCTTGTTCAGCGATAATTCCATAGATCCAACTCCTGATGCTTCCGGAGTTTACCCTATAACCTCTCCCTTGGTGGCGAGAACCAACCCTTTGGAAGCGGTGGACCGTTTCGATTTTGGACAAAAAACCAATCGTTTTATCACCAGCATTGCCTTGGATGGTAAATTCAATGAGCATCTTTCCGCAAAATATACCCTGGGAATGGATTATTACAACCAATCCGCCACTGCCTTTATCCCAATCAATAATACTTCCACCCTACCCGATGGATTTGCTAGAAGATCCGATTTAAACAGTTTTCAATACAACAGTGACCTTAATATAACTTACAGAACGGATATATCGGATAGCGTGAACTCCACCACCACCGCCGGCGGATCTTGGCAATACGAAGAAAGGGACAGGGTAGGCATTAGTGCAACCGGACTTCCTCCTGTGGTGCAAACGGCAACTGGAGGTAGTTTATTGGAACAAGGAGAGACTAGATCACAGATATCATACTGGGGAGCTTTCCTGCAACAATCGTTTTCCTTCATGGACAAACTTTACATAAACGGGGCCGTAAGAATGGACGGGGCTTCAACTTTCGGTAAGGATGAGCGCAATCAACTTTATTTTAAGGCCAGCGCCTCTTACGTTCTATCCGATGAGGATTTTTGGAAAGATACCTTTTCAGACACTTTTAATTCCTTTAAATTAAGGACTTCATGGGGACAGGCCGGTAACCTTACCGCATTGGGTGCCTTTGACAGATTTTCAGTATATACGCCGTCAGCCATTGGTGGGGCGGTAAGTCTTATCCCCTCGACCGCTCAAGGAAATGAAAACCTAAAACCCGAAAGACAGGATGAAATTGAATTGGGTTTTGATGCAGGTTTTCTCAACAACCGCTTAGGCCTAGAGTTTTCGTATTACCATCAAAAAGTGACCGATCTATTGCTTCCAAGGGTATTGGCACCATCAAGTGGTTTTAGCTCGAGGTTCGAAAACGTAGGAAATTTGGAAAATAAAGGGATAGAAGTACTTCTTATGGCCGCACCCATTAAAAATGAAAACTTTTCATGGGACGTGACCGCTTCTTTCTCCAAAAACAAGAATGAGGTTACCAACGTAGCAGGAGGAGGGCGACTAACCCTTGATGGCAGTTTCTCCACCAACTATGTAATAGAAGGGGAGTCTTTAGGTGTTTTCTATAGGGAGTTTTACGCTAGAAACGAAGATGGGACCATAGCCCTGGACGCCAATGGATATCCTTTTAGAGGTACTACTGAGGATGGCGAATCGTCCAAAGTATTGGGCGACCCCAATCCAGATTGGTTTGGTTCCCTGATCAATGAAATTACTTATAAGGATTTTTCTTTAAGAGTGCAGTTTGATGCTGTTCAGGGCTATGAAGTATTCAACTGGAACCGCAGATTGATGGACAATGTATTGTTTGGTGGTGGATATAATGTGGGTCAAGAATTGTTGGGAAACCTTCCCAAGGGCTACGGTGGGGCACAGGCCAATATCTTTGAAGAGTTTGTGGAAGATGGATCCTTTGTTAAGTTAAGGGAGGTAAGCCTGAGCTATAACTTTAAACCAAAATGGGACATTATAGACAATGTAGCATTGAGTTTGGTAGGTAGAAACCTGGTTTCATGGGACAATTATTCCGGGTGGGATCCAGAAGTAAGTGCCGCAGGGCAAAGCAATGGGGTAAGAGGGTTTGATTTCGCTACAGTTCCCATCCCTAAAACGTATCAATTTGGAGTAAATGTTAGTTTCTAACTTAAAAACAACAACAATGAAAAAATATTTGAATATGAACATAAAGGCTATTGCACTATTGATGACCGTCTTGGTAATATCATCTTGCGAAACCGATTTTGACAATCCCAATGCCGCTACGGACGCTCAGGTCTTTTCTTCCAGGGAAGGCATATTGGCAGCAACCATAGGCATGCAACAATTGTATTCCACTACCGGTCTTAGATGGATCGTTGAAACTCCTGCAGTAACCACTAGAGAGGCAGGTATTACCACTACCTTTCAGAACATGATCGATCTTGAGGACGGTGGGGACATCCCCAATTCCACTTCCAATATAGTCGGACTCTGGTCTACTATGCTTCGGGTAATGTCGATTTCGGAGGATATTGCAAAAAGTGCACCCGATCTTAGTATCGAGGATGGTACCAAAAGTGGATTGGTAGCCTACGCCAATTTATTTAAGGCCATGGCCATAGGTAGTTTGGCCCAGAACTACGAACAAGTAATT
This sequence comes from Arenibacter sp. P308M17, assembly GCF_003426735.1. Lineage (GTDB taxonomy): Bacteria > Bacteroidota > Bacteroidia > Flavobacteriales > Flavobacteriaceae > Arenibacter. Next base: position 166,533 of record NZ_QVON01000009.1, on the reverse strand, counting down.
GTAGCTATCGGCCAGGATGGGGATGCTGCATTCGTATCCAGAACAGAGGCATACAACACTGCAGTTGCCTTAATTAATGAGGCTCAAAACCTAATTTCGTCCAACCCAATATCCGAAGAGTTCAGTTCCGAGATATTAAGAGGGAATATAGATTTGGATAATACCTTAAAGGCCATGTCGGCCAGGTACAATTTATTTGCAGGTAATTACGAGGACGCCATAACGGCCGCCGGTTCTGTAGACCAATCCGTTGCCTCCGTATTCACCTATGATTCACAGAACCTAAATCCGGTCTGGAGCAGGGTCTTTCAAAACGGCGTTCCCAATTTTAAACCTAGGGACAACTTCGGCTTGCCCAATTCCTTTTCAATAGACCCAGAGGATGGGCGAATTGATTTCTACCTGGTATCATTGGATGAAATGAACTTAAATCAATTGCCCATTGAAGATCTTGCGGGTTTCTTTGATATGGAAGATGGAACCGAATCCATTCCAGTTTATTTACCGGACGAAATGAATCTAATTATTGCCGAGGCCAATCTTAGAAAAACTTCAGTTGATATGACTGCGGCAGTAACCGCAATAGACAATGTTAGAACGGATAATGACGACGTTTTTGGCCTTAATGCCAATATTGCTTCATATACCGGAGATATGTCCGTTGATGCCCTCTTGGACGAAGTATACCTTAATCGTAGATTGGAGCTGTTCCTAACCGGAACCAGCTTGGAGGACAGTAGAAGATTTGAGCGACCTGAGCCCAGCACAAGTGCCAAAGTGTTTACGGATGAAAGGAATAGAAACTTTTATCCCTATCCAAACACCGAGAGGGACAACAATAGCAATACTCCGGCCGATCCAACAATTTAAAGGAAATGTTGTTTTAGTTTACAAAAGGCCTACATTTATGTTAAAATGCTAGGCCTTTTATTTCAACGCTCAATCCCATATGTTCAAAAGAATTTTCATATTACTTTCATTGGTCCTTACTTCCTCCTGCTCGGTATTCCAATCTTCCATACCAACACCCAAGCATGAATTGAGGGGAGTCTGGATAGCCACCGTAGTCAATATCGACTGGCCGAAAAATGGGTTGGATGATATTGAAAAACAGAAACAGGACTACCTGAAAATCCTTGATTTTTATGAAAATCTGAATTTTAATGCCGTAATTGTCCAGATCAGGGCCGCCGGGGATGCCTTTTATCCTTCCCAATACGCACCATGGTCCAGATTTTTGACCGGCAACGAAGGGATAGCCCCACAACCTTATTACGACCCTATGGAATGGATGGTACAGGAAGCACATGCCAGGGGGATGGAGTTTCATGCTTGGCTTAACCCCTACCGGGCGACGTTTGATGAAAAACTGGAAATATTGAGCGAAGACCATGATTACTACCAACATCCCGACTGGATGTTGAAATATGGAAAAAAATATTATTACAATCCCGGATTACCGGAAGTGCAACAGCACCTAACCGATATCATAGCCGAAGTAGTAACCAATTACGATATAGATGCCGTACATTTTGACGATTACTTCTATCCCTACAAGATAACCGGTGAAACCTTTGAAGACAGGGAAACCTATATCAAATACGCCCTACCGCAACAATCTTTGGAAGATTGGCGTAGGAGCAATATTGATAGTTTGGTGCAAAAGGTCCATAATACCATAAAAAGTAAAAAACCCTGGGTACAGTTCGGCATAAGTCCGTTCGGGGTATGGAAAAACAACAGTACCGATCCAAGGGGATCGGATACCAAAGCCGGACAGACCACTTATGAGGATCTATACGCCGATCCTTTGTTATGGATGAAAAATGGCTGGATAGACTATTTGGTGCCCCAAGTCTATTGGAGCATGGACCTGCCCGCAGCATCCCATAAAAAGATAGTGGACTGGTGGTCTAAAAACAGCCACAATACCAATCTGTATATTGGCAACGGGCCATATAAAATAAGAAACAACAGTGACAGGGCCTGGGACAGGAAAAAAGAACTTCCCAACCAACTAAAATTCGCCAGAGAAAATAAAAATGTAATCGGCAATGTATTTTTTAGTGCCAAATCCCTTATGTCCAACAAGGAGGATGTGCTTAGAATATTGAAGAAAAAATACTACCACAAGATGGCCCTGCCCCCTAGCCCACCATTACCAATAAACGTATTCCAAAATAGGATAGTCGAAACCCGGTTTGAAGAAAAAGAGGGAATTCTATACTTCAGCATACCGCCCCAGGAAAGACAAAATTTAAGTTATGCCCTGGTATATGTAGCTAAAAAAGAATCCAAATTAAACCTGGAAAACACCGATAATCTAGTGTCAAAAATACCGTTATCCGAGTCGGGAAATTTTAGTTTTGACCCATCGAAATTCAAAGGAAAGAAAATTTTGGCCTTATCATTTATAAATAATTTTGGACAGGAAAGCAGGCCTAAAATTATCCGTATAAATTAAAGCAACGGAAGATTTTATATCTTCATCATAAACAATATAAAATCAATTTTAGCAAATAAAGTGCAGGCAAAATGATTCAAAAAGACAAGTGGGCATGGGCATGGGTTCCTGTTTTATACTTTACACAAGGCATTCCGTACGTACTTGTAGTTACAGTTTCGGTAATAATGTATAAAAAACTGGGTATCAATAACTCAGATATTGGTTTATACACCAGTTGGTTATATCTTCCATGGGTTTTAAAACCTCTCTGGAGTCCGTTTGTAGATCTCAATGGCACCAAACGAAAATGGTTCCTGAGCATGCAGCTGATCATTTCCCTCGCCATTCTTGGAGTGGGCTTGACCCTTCCAACTTCCATTTTTTTTACCACCACTTTGGCGTGTTTTTGGATGGCTGCTTTTGCCTCGGCAACCAACGATATTGCATCGGACGGATATTATATGTTGGGCCTCACAGAAAAAAAACAGGCCTTCTTTGTAGGCATGCGGAGTACCTTCTACCGCCTTGCAATGATTACCGGTCAAGGACTCATAGTTATCCTCGCCGGATTTCTGGAAAATTATTATGGGGACAACACCAAAGCATGGTCCGTTACCATGATCGCCGCTGCCATTTTAATGTTGACATTGACGGTGGCCAACTTTTTTGTCGCTCCAAAATTTGAATCCTCCCAAGCCATTGTCCAAGTAAAACCTGAAGGATTTTTGGAGGTGTTCATTTCCTTTTTTAAGAAGCCGAATATCGGAATCGCCCTGGCCTTTATTTTAAGTTATCGTCTTGGGGAATCCCAATTGGTAAAAATGGCCGCCCCTTTTTTGCTGGACAAAACCTCAGCGGGCGGACTGGAATATTCTACCGAGGCGGTAGGGACCATTTACGGAACTGTGGGAGTAATAATGTTATCCTTGGGAGGGATCCTCGGTGGCATCCTTATTTCCAAGGATGGATTAAAAAAATGGATGTTGCCCATGGTCTTGTCCCTAAATCTGCCCAATGCCATGTACGCCTTTTTGGCCTTGACAAAAACCACCAGCATTGTGGCCGTTGTAGTAACAGTGGTGTTGGAACAGTTTGGGTACGGCTTTGGATTTGCTGCCTTTCTGATCTTCCTGATCTATATTGCGGAAGGAATTTCAAAAACTTCCCACTATGCCATTGCCACCGGATTTATGGCCCTGGGAATGATGCTGCCGGGAATGGCCAGTGGTTATATCCAGGAATGGCTCGGATATGGCGGCTTTTTCGTTTGGGTGGTCATTGCGGCCCTACCCGCACTGTTCCTCTTAAAATATATTGAATATCCTGCCGATTACGGTAAAAAGACCAATACCCATGATGTTTAAAATTGCGCCCTATACTACGGCTACTATTCAGCTTGTCCTAAAAGAAAAAGTGGGCCAATTGTTTATGCCGGCCGCTTTTATCAATGATACCGAAGAAGAAATCCGGAGATTGGAAGCGCTCATTGGAAAATACCACATTGGTGGCCTTTGTTTCTTTCATAGCAGGGCCAGTGCCGCTACCAATTTTGAAGGGAAAAAGAAAATTATTTATAACCAACAAAGCCTGACCACACTAAAGAGCCTAATTGAAAGATACCAAAATGCCGCAAAATATCCGTTGCTCATAAGTATCGATGCCGAATGGGGCTTGGCAATGCGCGTTGAAAATACGCCGCAGTATCCCTATGCCATCACCCTGGGGGCAGTCCACAACAGGGAGGACTTAATTTTCAAAGTAGGTCAACAAATAGGCATTGATTGCAGACAGGCTGGTATTCATTGGAATTTGGCCCCAGTAGTGGACATTAACAACAACCCCAACAATCCCGTAATCGGTTACCGCTCATTTGGGGAGGACAAATTGAATGTAGCCCAAAAAGCACTGGCATTTATAAAGGGTACCCAAAGCGTTGGTGTTTTAAGTTGTATCAAACATTTTCCCGGACACGGTGATACGGCTACGGATTCCCATCTTGGCCTTCCAGTCATTAATAAATCCAAAGAAGCTTTGATGGAAAACGAACTTTATCCCTTTAGGGAATCCATAAATAGTGGAGTGGATAGCGTTATGGTAGGTCATTTATCCATCCCCACCCTGGATAAAGGCAAAGGTACTCCGGCCACCATCTCCAAATCCATCATTCAAGGCCTCTTACGTAAGGAATTAAATTTTACTGGTATAGTCATATCCGATGCCTTGAACATGCATAGCGTAAGCAAAATGTTTTCCGAAAAAGGGGAACTGGAATGGCGTGCGTTTGATGCGGGCAATGATATCCTTTGCTTTGCAGAGAACACAGAGGAAGGCATTCAAAAAATAATACATAATGCAGCGCCCGGTGAAATAGAAGAAAGCTTTAAAAGGGTATGGAAATTAAAGGAGAAAGCCTTTGCATCCCTTTCCCTACCTCCTACAGACCGAGAGGAAACCACTATATTGAACCAACGGTTGGCCAAGGAAAGCCTTACTTTATTGACGGGGAGCGATAGTATTATTACCGACTTTATAAATGAAGGCTTTACTTGCCTCTCCCTAGGGGAATCTACCAATAACACCTTTGTGAAAGCGGCCTCCAAAATCGCCATGGAGCGACCTAAAAATGAGCACAATGTTTTAATTGTCCTTTATCCACCAAAAGTCAAACCGCAGAACAATTTTGACCTTAAGACCGAGGAGCTTCTGCAGCTGCAGCACTTGTTAAAAACAAAGAAGGTAATCCTATATGTATTTGGAAACCCATATGTACTAAACCTCATTGAGTATAAGACCGCCAAAGCAGTGGTATTGGGGTATCAAAATTTCATAGAATTTCAAGAGAATGCCCTGGCACATTTCACAGGTAAAAACAAAGCCAAAGGAACATTGCCCGTTACCATTAATCCAAAAGAGCGATAAAAACAATGGAGAATAACATTATCAAATCATGGAATATAAATGCCCTCGAATGGATCAAGGTAATCGACAATGCCGATATTGAATCCAGAAAATTCACCAATAGGGCCATATTACAGCTCATTGGCAATTCTCCTGCCATTAAAGTTTTGGATATTGGCTGTGGGGAGGGCTGGCTTACACGAAGTCTAGGTGCCATGGGTAAATCCACGGTAGGCCTGGATGCCATTCCCCAATTATTGGAAAATGCGAAAAAAAAAGGAGGAGGCACCTATTATCAAATGTCCTACGAAGACATTATATTGGGAAACCCCATCCCGGAAGCCCCCTATGACGCTGCTGTTTTCAACTTCTGCCTTTATCAAAAAGAAGGCCTGGGCCAACTCCTGAAGCAAGTAAAAAACGCGCTATCTGAAAATGGCTATATCGCTGTACAGACCCTTCACCCCTTTTTCCTAATGCAAAATAACATGGAGTATAAAAGCCAATGGATAGGTGATTCCTGGAAAGGACTTCCCGGCAATTTTACGGATGGCCATGCTTGGTATGCCCGTACTTTTGAATCCTGGATATCCGTATTCAAAAAAGCGGGACTCCAATTGCACCAATTACAGGAAGTGACCAACGATGGAAATAAACCTTTGTCGGTGATCTTTATATTGTCCGAATAGATCGGGTCCATTACTTTGAACCATAAAAACATTAAAGAACTAAAGATGAAAATATATAAAATCATTGGGCTAATGTCCGGCACCTCATTGGACGGATTGGACCTGGCCTACTGCCATATATGGGAAACGCCCACGGGTTGGGATTTTGAGATTAAACAAACGCAGAGCATTCCCTATAGCGATGAAATGCAGACAAAGCTTAAAAACTCCATTTACCTGCCGGCAGACCAATTGCTACAATTCCACAATTCCTATGGTAGCTGGCTGGGACTGCAGGCCAATAATTTTATTAAAGCGCATGCATTGGAAGTGGATTTTATTGCCAGCCACGGCCATACCACCCATCACCAGCCCCAAAATGGACTCACCTTTCAAATAGGTTCCGGCCAACATTTGGCCAACGCGAGTGCCACAAAGGTAATCTGCGATTTCCGGACCAACGATGTGGCCTTGGGCGGACAGGGAGCACCTTTGGTACCTATTGGCGATCAACTCTTTTTTGACAGTTACGATTTTTGCCTAAATCTGGGCGGGATCAGCAATATTTCCTTTGAACAAAATGGCAGAAGATTGGCGTATGATATAGGCTTGGCAAATATGGTCCTAAACCATATTACAAAAAAAATAGACCTCGATTATGACAAAGGAGGTGATCTGGCAAGGACCGGAAAGATAAACCAGGGCATGTTGGACCAACTCAACGACCTGGAATTCTACAAATTGCCCTTTCCAAAATCTATTGGTTTCGAATGGTTTATAGACAAAGTAGTCCCCATTGTTGAAGGTACCGGGGACCGAATTGAAAATTTACTGCATACCGCCGTTCATCATATTTGCGATCAGATCTCCCTTCAGGTAAAAGGCCAAAGGAATAAAACAAAAAAGAGCTTATTTGTTACCGGCGGCGGGGCCCTGAACTCTTTTTTAACGGATTGTTTACAGGAAAAACTTGGAGCGGAAATTAAGGTTGTCCTGCCCTCCAAGACCTTGATCGAATTTAAAGAGGCCCTTGTTTTTGCGCTTATGGGCGTCTTAAGGGATGAAGAGAAAATTAATTGCCTCAGCTCCGTTACAGGGGCCAAAAAGGATTCTTTCGGGGGGGTAATTTATTTACCGGCCTAACAAATATCGTTTGGTATATTAAATCAAAACCTTATCTTGGTTACTTAATTATTGCCGCTTTACTAAACCAAAGATATAATGAGCGAAAAACAAAAAAAGGCAACAGCCTATTGGAAGGAAAATGTGCGCTATCTATTTATTCTATTATCCATATGGTTTGCAGTTTCGTTCGGGGCCGGGATATTATTTAAAGATGCCCTGAATACTATAAAAATAGGAGGTTTTAAGTTGGGGTTTTGGTTTGCACAGCAGGGATCCATCTACGTCTTTGTAGTTCTAATATTTGTTTATGTTCGCCTCATGAACAAGTTGGACAAAAAATACGGTTACAACGAATAACCACTTTTATTTTTCCGACATAGTTACAGAACCATATGGGGGCTTCCCTCCGGATCACCAATTTATACAATCCGCAATATCAACCAAAAACCATAAAATATGAGTGTTCAAGTCTGGACGTACCTTCTAGTAGGAATCACCTTTGCCCTGTATATAGGAATCGCCATTTGGTCCAGGGCAGGATCAACAAAAGAGTTTTATGTGGCCGGTGGAGGGGTGTCGCCCCTGGCAAATGGAATGGCCACTGCGGCCGACTGGATGTCCGCGGCCTCCTTTATCTCCATGGCCGGTATTATTGCCTTTGCTGGCTATGACGGCTCCGTATACCTAATGGGATGGACCGGAGGCTACGTACTGTTGGCCTTGCTACTTGCCCCCTATCTGAGAAAATTTGGAAAGTTTACGGTACCCGATTTTATTGGGGACCGCTATTATTCCAACACCGCTCGTATGGTGGCCGTATTCTGCGCATTGATCGTATCCTTTACCTATGTTGCCGGACAAATGCGAGGTGTAGGAGTGGTATTCTCCCGATTTTTGCAGGTAGACATTAATACCGGGGTAATTATAGGAATGGTGATCGTGCTCTTTTATGCCGTATTGGGAGGCATGAAAGGAATTACCTATACACAGGTGGCACAATACTGTGTGCTGATATTCGCTTTTATGGTCCCTGCCATTTTTATTTCCTTTCAAATGACGGGCAACCCTATACCACAACTGGGTATGGGATCCACACTTAACGATGGTTCGGGTACCTTTCTTATGGATCGGTTAAACGGGCTCTCTACAGAGCTGGGCTTTGCCGAATACACGGATGGTTCCAAATCCGTCATCGATGTCTTTGCCATAACTTTGGCCCTTATGGTAGGGACGGCAGGATTGCCCCATGTTATTGTTAGGTTCTTTACCGTAAAAAGGGTCAAAGACGCCCGGAAATCGGCCGGACTGGCATTGTTGCTCATTGCCATTCTGTACACTACCGCCCCGGCGGTATCCGTTTTTGCCAAAATGAATTTAATAAATACCGTCAGTAATAAAGAATACAGCTTAATGCCCCTTTGGTTTAAGAATTGGGAGGAAACCGGTTTATTGGGATTCGAAGACAAGAACAAGGATGGCATTATTCAATATGTAGCCGATAAGGATAAGAACGAATTAACGGTAGATAATGATATTATGGTGCTGGCCAATCCAGAAATTGCCGATCTTCCGGCCTGGGTAATTGCCTTGGTGGCGGCAGGTGGCTTGGCCGCTGCCCTCAGTACCGCGGCTGGATTGTTGTTGGTCATCTCTTCCTCTGTTTCCCATGACCTGATCAAGAAAGTTTTTAAACCCAATATCTCTGAAAAAGGGGAGCTTTGGGCTGCAAGGGGCGCAGCTACCGTGGCAGTGATAATTGCCGGATATTTTGGGATACACCCTCCGGGATTTGTGGCGGCAGTGGTGGCCCTTGCCTTTGGACTGGCGGCAGCCTCATTCTTCCCTGCCATTGTTCTGGGCATTTTTTACAAAAAAATGAACAAGGAGGGCGCCATTGGCGGTATGGTAGTAGGAATCAGCCTAATGCTGTTCTATATGGCCAAATTCAAGTTGGGCTGGTTGGGCGAAATTCCCGATAAGTCGGAATGGTGGTTTGGCATTTCCCCGGAAGGCTTTGGTACCGTGGCCATGATCATCAACTTTATTGTGGCATTGGTGATCAATAGATTTACACCAGCCCCCCCGGAAAATGTTCAGGAAATAGTGGAGAACATTAGGATTCCAAGTGGTGCAGCCGAGGCAGTGGACCACTAAATCTTTTAATACACTAAAGCACAATAAATTGCAAAAACAACAACTATCATTTTGGTGTAGTGACCGGTTTGACCCCAGGAATAGGAATACCTAATTTTGACGGCAACGGTTTTAACTGTTTCTCAAAAAAATAGTCTTTTACTAGTAAACTACCTCGGGGCAAGCCTGTCTGCCGACAAAGGCAGGCCCACGAGTCATTGAAAGGAAATTCAAGTTTGATTTCGACGCCCGCCTGAACGGCACGGGCGGGCCCGTCCGAACGGCACTGGCGGGCAAGCGTCGGAGCAATTAAATCTCGATTATCGAGTAAAATCATGGAATGAAGCCTTCCATTTAGGGATGATTTATATAAATTTATAGAAATTTTAAAAACACGATGAGCAATTATCACATTAAGCATTTAGAAGAGTATTATCAAGTGTATCGAAAATCGGTAAGGGAGCCGGAAAATTTCTGGGGAGAAGTGGCCGAAGAACATTTTTTATGGAGAAAAAAGTGGGACAATGTGCTAAGTTGGGATTTTGAAAAGCCCGAGGTAAAATGGTTCGAAGGGGCACAACTGAATATTACGGAAAACTGTATAGACCGGCATTTACTCACCAGGGGAGATAAAACGGCCATTATTTTTGAGCCCAATGATCCTGAGGAGGAAGCCCAACACATTACCTACCGCCAACTGCACGAACGGGTGTGTAAATTGGCCAATGTATTAAAGGACCAAGGCATTAAAAAGGGAGATCGGGTGTGCATATACCTGCCCATGATCCCGGAACTGTCCATTGCCCTTCTTGCCTGTGCCCGGATTGGAGCCATACATTCCGTAGTATTTGCAGGCTTTTCATCTACCGCCTTGGCTACACGTATCAATGACAGTGATTGTAAATTGGTCATAACTTCAGATGGTTCTTACAGGGGTTCCAAATCCATTGACCTAAAAGGAATTGTGGATGAAGGACTGGTAGATTGTCCCGGTGTTGAAACCGTTTTGGTAGTGAACCGCACCAATGCAAAAATTAATATGAAGGAAGGCCGGGACAAATGGCTACAACCATTATTGGAAGATGCCTATTTGGACTGTGTCCCCGAAATTATGGATGCCGAGGACCCTTTGTTCATTTTGTATACTTCCGGATCTACCGGAAAACCCAAGGGAATGGTACATACTACCGCTGGATATTTGGTGTACACCGCCTATACTTTTAAGAATGTTTTTCAATACACCGAAAACGATGTGTATTGGTGTACTGCCGATATAGGCTGGGTTACCGGTCATAGCTATATTGTTTACGGGCCTTTGGCCAACGGTGCCACTACCCTGATGTTCGAGGGGGTGCCGAGTTACCCGGATTTCGGAAGGTTTTGGGAAATCGTGGAAAAACACAAGGTAAACCAATTCTATACCGCCCCAACGGCTATAAGGGCATTGGCAAAACAGAATATATCCTTTGCCGAAAACCACGACCTATCCTCCTTAAAAGTATTGGGCTCCGTTGGGGAACCCATCAATGAGGAAGCCTGGCACTGGTACAATGATGTCATAGGAAAAAAGAATAGTCCCATTGTAGACACGTGGTGGCAAACAGAAACGGGGGGCATTATGATAACGCCCATCCCTTATGTAACACCCACCAAGCCCACCTATGCCACCCTGCCCTTTATAGGGATACAACCTGCACTAATGGACGAACAGGGCAATGAACTCAAAGGCAACCAGGTAGAGGGCCGACTGTGCATAAAGTTCCCTTGGCCGGGAATGGCGAGGACCATTTGGGGCAATCACGAAAGGTATAAGGACACCTATTTCTCGGCCTTTCCCAACAAATACTTTTCCGGGGATGGCGCTCTCAGGGACGAGGTGGGGTACTACAGAATTACGGGCCGCGTAGATGACGTAATCATAGTATCCGGCCATAACCTGGGTACGGCCCCAATCGAGGATGCCATAAACGAACATCCGGCAGTGGCAGAATCGGCCATCGTTGGCTTCCCGCACGATATTAAGGGCAATGCACTGTATGGCTATGTAATCCTTAAGGAGACAGGGGAATCCCGTAACCATGATAATTTGAGGAACGAAATAAACCAGATCATTACAGAACACATTGGCCCTATAGCCAAGTTGGATAAGATACAGTTTACTTCCGGCCTGCCAAAGACCCGTTCGGGCAAGATTATGAGACGGATACTGCGGAAAATTGCCAGTAGGGACATGGACAATTTAGGCGATATCAGTACCCTCTTAAACCCCGAGGTAGTAGAGGAAATTAAGGACAACGTGCTATAATTGGTCAGTGGGGCATTGCCACTTTATGGAAAAACATAAAGTGGCCGTGCTTTCCGCTATATCTTTTTTATGTCCAACATCTCTTAACCATTTTTAATTTTTCCCCTTTGTCCTAAAAAAGGATGCCGCTGCAATCACTAATGCGGGCATATATATGCAATAAAATTACATACACGGCAAAGGCAGGGTTTTGGAACGGGATAAAATTTCTTGGGTCTCCACCGAACAAAATTATCACAAACAACTCATTAACAATTAAATATCAGTAGAACCCGCGTTGTTTTAACACCTTACCATTGTTCACTGTACATTGTTAATTGTTCATTGCCAAATAAATTATATGCCTCCGTCACCGACAAATTCCTGAATAATATAGGTTAATTGGTCCTGGGTTATAGGCTTTATAATATAATCTGTAATTTCGCTTATTTTCTTGGCTCTATCAATATCCACAGGATCTACGGATGAGGACACCATATATATAGTTATTTTCTTGCCCAGCTTAGGTTTTAGCTTTACATATTCCTCCATGAACTCAAATCCGTCCATTATAGGCATATCGATATCCAAAAAAATTACATCCGGAAGTTCCTTGTCATTATGCAGGTTGTCCAACATAAAGTCCAAGGCCTCCTCTCCATCAGAAAATACCTTGATCTTATTTGTCAACTTTAGTGATCTCAAAGTTTTGATCATTGTAAATCGATATATGTCGTCATCGTCGACAATACAAACATTTATGGAACTGTTCATAACAATCTAATTAAAATTAATATTGAAGGTGGTACCCACATTTACTTCACTTTTGGCCGAAATTGACCCGCCATAAGCCTCTACCTGCATTTTGGTAAGGAAAAGACCAATTCCCTTGGCATCGGGGTGCCTATGGAAGACCTTGTTCAATCCAAACAATTTATGGCCATGCCTTTTTAAATTGATCCCTTGCCCATTGTCCGAAACCTTCAAATATTTTTTACCATTTGCAATTCCGGAGGTTACATATATTTTAGGCACTCTAACCGTACTCCTGTATTTCAGGGCATTTCCTACCAAGTTAAGAAAAATACTCTCCAAATAAATTTTATTATATGCAATTTTTGGAAGTTTTGTAAAATCGCTTTCAATTACAGCCCCGGTCCTCATAATTTCACCGGATAGAATTTCCTGTGTCTTGACCATTACTGAATTAAATTCAATTTCCTCCAGCGTATCCACTTCATTATCTTTCTTGATATTTAAAGCCTCTACCAGGGTATTGAGCGTTAATGTAAGGTGATTGATAACTGTTTCAAATTTTTGAAACAGATCATTGCGTTCCCCATCACTTTGGGCATGTTTATAAAACCCTAAAAGGGAATTCAGGTTACTGACGGGGGCTCTTAAATTATGGGATGTAATTTGATTAAAGTCAGCAAGTTGTTTATTCTTAGTCACCAATTTCTTGGAGAATATTTCCAAACTTTCCTTTGCTTCCAGAATCTTGCGTTCGGACGCTTTTTGAGCGCTGATGTCGCGGATAGCGGTCGACACCAATACGCCTTCTTCCGTTTTAAGGGGGCTACGACTGATCTGTATCGGTATAGGCCTTCCGCTTTTCTTTATTCCTACCAACTCCTTTCCTTCCCCCAACTCCCCTATTTGGGAATTAAATAGGAAAGCCTTGGAATCCTCGGAATTAGCAGCTATCACATCATCAGGAATTAGTTTTGCCATGGGTTTCCCTGTTAATTCCTGAACGCTGTAACCAAATAATTTTTCCGCCTGCCTGTTGATCATATTAATTCTTCCCTGCTCATCGGTAATCACCATGGCATCAGGAGCCGACTCCAACAGTCCACGAAATTTTTTCTCCGCCATCCGCTGCTCCGTTATATCCTGACAGCTACCTATCAACTCGATTACCTCCCCTATATCATTGGTCATAATTTCTGCCAAAAGCTGTATATTTTTTACCGTTCCATCCCTCAATTGAATGCGATGTATGAGGTCCGGGAAGCTTTTCTCCTTAATGGCCATCTGAACATGATTGGTCACCAATTCCTTATCCTCGGGATGTACGAAGGAAAAATAAGTATCGTAGGTCAGTTCCTGTTGCCCTGCATCCAATCCAAAGATTTTATAAAGGTTGGCAGACCAACTAACCTGATCTGTAATGGTATTCCATTGCCAGTTCCCGATCATTGTAAGGCGTTCCGCAAAATTCAAAACCTGGTTTTTTCGCAATAACTCGTTCTCTGCTTTTTTAGTGGCCGTAATATCGGATGCTACACTTAATGACCCAATTATCTCCCCATCTGCATTTTTAATGGCCGAGATAGTTACCTGAACCGTAATTTTAGTCCCATCTTTTCTAATATAAGTCCATTCCCTAATATCAAAATCATTATTTTCCGCCAACCCTTTTAATGGATCCATTCCATATTTTTGGGACATATCCTTCCTAAACCTCTCAACCTCCTCCATCAAAGTAAATACACTAGGTACTTTTGTGCCGATAATTTCAGATGCCGAATAACCCAATAAATATTCAGCACCATAATTGAAATGATTTATAACCCCTTTATCATTGGTAGTAATTATCGCAATGGTCTTGGAATTGAATATGGCCTTTATTTCGGCATTTGCCTTGTTAAGTGCCATTTCGGAAAATTTTCTATGGCTTATGTCCTGGAATATCCCGTAAAGTCGCACACATTCCCCTTCCTCAAATTCACCGTTACCAACAGTCCGTACCCATATGGTTTTTCCTTTGGCGGTCACAAGTTCTACTTCTACATCATACGGGAGTCCAAGTGTAATGGCCTTTTCCAGCGACTTTTGCATAACATTCCTACTTGCACCTTCCTTATAAAAATTTAGGGCAGTTGATAGACTTGGCCGAAAATTTTCTGTTACCCCATGTATTTCGCAAACAACCGGACTCCAATAAACGCCGTTCGTTTTCAAATCCACTTCCCATATCCCCAAACGGGCTACTTCACTGGTCTTATCCAAAATATCCAACATGCGGTTCCTTTCCTTTTCCCTTTCCTTCTGAGGAGTGATATCCCCGGTATGCATGAGCAAACCTCCTATCTCCCCCTCCGCAACATACCAAGGACGTACATCCCAATAGATCCATTGTATTGTTCCATCGGCACGCTTAAATGGTGCCTCCTCGCAAATATCAATGGCTCCGTTAAGGCATTTCTGATGGTTCAGTTTCCATTGCTCCCCTATTTCCGGAAATATATCATAGTGCGAACGGCCTATAATTTCCTTTCCTTCCATTTTATAATCCCTGATCCAACGTTGGGATACCGCAATATATCGCATATCCTTGTCCAACATAGCAATAGCCGTTGGTGCCTGTTCAATAAAGATCTTATTATACTGTTCACGTAGTTCCGAAGCATTTTTATACATATTCAACTACTTATTATTTATGGAAAAATTTCTAAAGGTTAAATTTTATAGCCCTACCTAATGTGCATCTTGTAGGAAGTTCCAACAATCTTTCACTTTAACAACCAAGGGTTAAGAACAGATGCGTGTAATCTTGGATTTCAAGTACCCTCTTTTAAATGTTAATTTCCAATTGTTAAATTTAGTTTATTTTTCCTTTATAAAACGAAGAGGACCAAGCATATATCCTTATTAATATAACGATTGTAAGAGTGTTGCCACAAAAGCCAAAAGATCATAGGCGCTATGGGCAATTATCCCCAAGGCACGGCTATCCGGAAATCTTAAGATTGAAGTAATTAGGTAAAATATTTATCCTACTAAATTTCACCTTTTATGATTAAGGGCGAAGTCTATACAATAGTGGGGAATTTAAAGGCCCAACTTAGTTAAGCATTACCCAGAGTCTAGAAACTGGACGGCATTTTTAGGAAAAAGTCCAAGGTCGGTACAGTATCTAGCCTTAATGTCCAGACCATTACCTAATACGGCAAGTAAAAGCTCCTTCCCTTGGTTAAGGGAAGGTGGATTCTCCGACCAAAGGAGGAGAATACGGAAGGGATTGAAAAATGTAGAATTCTTCCTTTATAGACTGACAACAATATTTGCTTAAACACAACCATTAGTCATGATCCCTAGTTAACACTGGAACTCTTTTATATTATTGGACTCAAGGCCTATTCGGCAACCCTTAACTTTATACAAAAGAGCCAAATTACAAAAAATATGGAATGCTATAATTGGATGTACCGTTTATAGGTAATTAATAGGATTAGGCCAATTTTGCCTTGTTCATTTTTGTGGTAAAAGACAATTCCTTTTTGATCCTTGAATTTTTGAACATGTACAAACGGGCTACTTTGTTTTCGGTTTTAACGGAAACTTTATTATTAAGAACAGTAACAATACCCATGGTAACGGTCTCTACTTTCGTTTCCTGCCCCACATTGTTTGCCTGTGCAGCCATTCCGATAAAAAGAACAAAAATTAAAGTTAAAAGCGTTTTCATGATATGTTGTTTTGTTATGTAAATTTAACGCCACACGGACCCCTTAACGGGTCACAAATCGTTCAAAACCCCCTATTTTTCGGTATCTGACAAATCTTCCGATAAAGTGTGAAAAATGCTCGACAAGTGAAGAACCGTTTAAAAATCACTAATCGATATTATTGGTGTTTAATCGGTAATTCCTACAGGAATTTGAGAGCAAATACAGGATTCATTCCGTATTTGTAGTAATTATCACAGCGCATTTTTAGATGCATTTCGGCAGGCAATTCCGCATATAAAATGAAATTTTAAAACTTTTAAGCCGAATTCCCGTAAGTATTCTTGGTTTACGGACACTAAAAGGATAGCGTACTTTTTATACTAATTTTTGGTAAAACTGTTCTATCTTTATAAGGACAGGATTATAGAATTTGTAACATTTTGAAAACATAAGCCGGCACGATAAAGGAAATAACATACTAATATTAAGAAATGTATCTATGAAATATCCATTAGCAAAATTTTCAAACCCACCGAAAATGATTGCGTGGATATTACACCCGCCTGAACGAAGAAGTCGGGCAGGTCTGACCGATAAAAAACAATAAATATAAACAGATGAAACTATTACAGATTACCCTCTTCACTATCTTGGGGTTTACCGCAATCAGCTGTCAATCCAAAACCAAATCGGAACAAAAGCATGAAATAATAGCGGATCTTTCAGAAAATGGGTTTCAACAATACGAAACCGCCTATTTTGCCAGTGGATGCTTTTGGTGTGTGGAGGCCATTTTTGAAAGTGTAAAAGGAGTTCAGGAAGTGATTTCCGGTTATTCTGGCGGTAAGGAAAAAAACCCTACCTATGAGGACGTGGGTTATGGGCGTACCACCCACGCCGAGGCCGTAGAAATCTATTATGACCCAAAAGTTGTTTCTTTTGAAACCTTGGTAAAGGTATTTTTTGGCTCCCATGACCCCACTACCTTAAACAGGCAGGGGCCGGACAAGGGTGCCCAGTACCGGTCCATAGCCTTTTACACAAATGGTTCCGAAAAGAAAATAATAAACGACTACATTTCCCAACTCCAGAAAGAAAAAGTCTATTCCGCCCCTATAGTCACGGAAGTAAAACCCTTTGCCATTTTTTATGACGCAGAGGACTACCACCAGGATTATGAAAAAAACAATCCCAACAATTCCTATATCCGAAATGTATCCATACCTCGACTGAAACGATTTAAAGCTAAATTTCCTGAATTGTTAAAGGAAGGGGTGCATTAATTTTAACCTTTCAAGGTATTGGGTCTTTTCTCGAAGGCCATTATCTAGGGGAACATAGGAACTATTTATAAATAATTGGGCCGACCACAATAGGTGTGTCGGCCTTTTTTATGGTAGATTATCAATTTAACAAAAAGGCTAATTTTAGTACAATAGGACAATTTTTAATCACTTTTTTATACCTTTCAAGTCCACATATAAAAAATAAGATTAAAAAATGGAATTAAAGTCAAAAATACCACCTACCCTATTCTCCATACTTCTATTGGCATTCTTATTGATAGGTTGTGCAGAAACGGAAAAGGACACCACACCTTGGGCAGATTTGTTCGATGGTAAGTCCTTCAACGGTTGGAGCCAAAAAGGGGGGGTGGCCAAATACGATGTTGTGGACGGCACCATTGTTGGAACCACTGTTCACAATACTCCCAACTCCTTTATGGCTACCAACAAAATGTATGGGGATTTCATTTTGGAATTGGATTATAAGGTAGATCCATCCATGAATTCAGGGATCCAGATCAGAAGCAATAGCATTCCAACCTACAAGGACGGCAAGGTACACGGATACCAGATCGAAATAGACCCCTCGGATAGGGCTTGGAGTGCCGGTATATATGACGAGGGCAGAAGGGGTTGGTTAAATCCTTTGGACGGCAACCCAAAGGCGCAGCAGGCCTTTAAACAGAACGATTGGAACCATTACCGGATAGAAGCCATAGGGGATACCATAAAAACTTGGATAAACGAGGTCCCCGCAGCATATCTAATAGATGATAAAACGGCTAGCGGTTTTATTGCGCTACAGGTACACGGTATAGGCAAGGACAAAAACGAAGGAACCCAAATAGTTTGGAAAAACATTAAAATACTTACGGACAACCTGGAAACCTATTCCAGAAAATCGCCCCTAACCCCAATAATTACCAAAAACAAGCTTACCGTGGGCGAAGAAAAGGATAACTGGAAACTTCTCTGGGACGGTGAAACCACCACTGGATGGCGTGGGGCCCGATTGGATGATTTTCCCGAGTCCGGATGGGAAATTGCGGATGGTGTCCTTACCGTATTGCCATCCGGTGGTGAAGAATCCGCAGCAGGGGGAGATATTGTTACCACCGCACTATATGGGGATTTCGAATTAAAAGTAGATTTTAAACTTACGGAAGGAGCCAACAGTGGAATAAAGTATTACGTAAATACCGACCTTAATAAAGGGCCAGGGTCTTCCATTGGTCTGGAATACCAAATTTTGGACGATGCCCGTCACCCGGATGCCAAATTGGGCAATCACGAGGGCAGTAGAACGGTAGCTTCATTGTACGATCTTATTCAGGCAGACCCCAACAAACCCATTAACCCTATCGGGGAATGGAATACTGCACATATCATATCTATCAACAACCATGTTGAACATTGGTTAAACGGCACCAAAGTTTTGGAATATGAGAGAAAAAGTGAGGCCTATCGAAAATTGGTATCCGAAAGTAAATACGTAAAATGGCCGAATTTTGGCGAAGGGGACCAAGGACACATCCTTCTTCAAGATCATGGGGATAGGGTTTCTTTTAAAAACATCAAAATTAAAAGCATAAACAAAAGCGAATAAATGAAAACTAGAAGAGATTTTATTAAAAAAACAGCAGCAGGCAGTGCGGCACTCAGCTTGGTAGGATTGGTTATGCCAAGTATGGGCTACAGCAATATTTTAGGGGCCAATGACAAAATTAATGTAGCCGTAATAGGGGTGAGAAGCAGGGCCAAGGCCCACTTCGTGGCCATAAACCAGGACCCCAATGCCAAAATCCTTTATAGTTGTGATGTGGACGATAAAATTCTGGAGGAACACAATGTTTGGTGCAAAGAGAATATCGGTTATGTCCCCAAAGTGGAAAAAGACTTTAGAAAAGTTTTGGAAGACAAGAAGGTAGATGCCGTATTTATAGCCACCCCGGAACATTGGCATGCTCCCATGGCCATCATGGCCCTACAGGCAGGAAAACATGTGTATGTAGAAAAACCATGTAGCCACAATCCGCACGAAAACGAGCTTCTGGTAGCCGCACAGAAGAAATATGGCAAAAAAGTGCAAATGGGAAACCAGCAACGTTCTTCCCAAAGTTCTGCATTGGCCGTTAAAGAGATCCGGGAGGGAATCATTGGAGACGTCTATAAAGGCGAGGCCTATTATTCCAGTAATAGGGGATCCATTGGAATTGGGAATAAAATAGAGGTGCCAAACACATTGGACTGGGATTTATGGCAGGGTCCCGCACCTAGGGAATCTTACAGGGACAATGTGCACCCTTACAACTGGCATTGGTTCCGTACTTGGGGCACAGGGGAAATACACAACAATGGTACCCATGAAATTGATATTTGCCGTTGGGCATTGAGCGTGGACCTGCCCAATAGTGTAACCTCCTTTGGAGGGAAATACACCTTCAAGGACGATTGGGAATTTGTGGACAACCAACAGGTAACCTACACATTTGATAACGATAAATTTATTACCTGGACCGGACATAGCCGTGGTTTAATTAAACCGGAGCAGCCCGGAAGAGGGGTTACCATTTATGGTAGCAAAGGAATGATTACCCTTAGCAGAAACGATTACAACCTGTATAATCTGGATGGTAGTCTAATAAAGAAAGTTGAGGAAGGGGTAAAAAGTGCTACCACCAATACAATGGGTATGGGTGGTTTGGATGTAAATCACATACATAATTTCTTTAGTGCCATCCGTCAGGATACTTCCCTGAATTCGGATATCAACGACGCCAGTATTTCTACCATGCTGTGTCATTTAGGGAATATTGCCCAGGATGTTGGTAGGACCATTCACATCAACACAACCACAGGAAAGGTTAAAAATGACGATGAAGCCATGTCCTATTGGAAAAGGGAATACCAAAATGGCTGGGAGCCTAAATTATAATTTGTTGGATTAAATGACATACAGCGGGGGATTTTCTATATAAATCCCCCGCTGTATTATTTATTAAAGGTTAAGTACAAGTCAAAAATCGATCAGAGCATAAAAATATGTCATTGCGAACAAAGTGAAGCAATCTGCCCAATGGGCGACAGATCGCTTCGTACCTCGCGATGACGAAAAACTATTTTTTATCATGTACTAAAAAATCCTGCCTTTACCGGCAGGCCCGCTCCCGATGGTTATCCGGATAAATTTCCATAAACTATGGAAGTCCACAGTTGGCAAAAAGCAGTTATATATGATAATTTTGTCCGGTCGAGCGCAGTCGAGACCTCAATTTAAAGATATAACTGTCAAAATAACCTCTCGACTCCGCTCGAGGAGACAGTAGCAATTATTGAATTTACACGAAATCAATGTCTTGCAATTACTTTTATGTCGAATTCACGTTTAAAGCTTTCTACCAACAGAAGGAGTTTAGTTATAAATAACAATTCCCATTACTTTAGAACAACTTCTGTAAATTTGGAATTAATAATAACGGACTTGCCACTACCCTTGTTTATATGATATCCCTTGTTCAAGGTATTATATCCATTTTTTGTTTTTACCATATACAGTTCCTTTGGGTAGACCAATTCGGAATTGCTGCCATTTACTGTAATGTTAAATGCGGTCTTGGGCAGGGTACAACGGAATTCGGCGTTTTGCAGGTTGATATCCAAATTGGTAAAATCCTTGGAAATGGCATTAATGGCCAAGGGACCAAAGCTATTTTTTATAAAGGCCCTATTTAATAGGTTATCAATATTGATATCGGAAAAAGTAGCGCTTAACGTCAGGTTTTCAACTTCCTTGATATCTACCTTATCCGAATAATCCGCTTTTAATTGACCATAATTCCATTTTTGCACACTTACAGGGGAATAGGAAGCATCTATAAACGTCTTATCGCCATCAATGGTCGTTGCCAACAAACTGGAATAGGATAAAGTAGCACTTAGATTCTTTGTGTTTTCGGCAAGGATAACTTCCCCATGCCTTACGTTCATTTTAATTTTGGTAGACTTCGGCAATTTTATTTTTATCGTTTTCTTGACCTTTACATTTTTGTCCCCTCCCTTTTTTATGGAATAGAACACATTGGGAGCATTTTGCCGGGCCAGGTCCAACACAATAATTTCATTACTGGTCCTCTTTGCGGAATCGACCTTTATCGCTATGGCATTCCTATCGTTCTTACTTACCTTCAACTGTTTCCCGGAAGTTATGGATCTGGCCATTTGTTCTTGCTCTTTTTCATGGATTTCCATTCTTTGGGTTTGTATCTCTTGCAATCGCTGCAATCGGTCTTGTTGGGCCTGTTCCCTCTTCCTCTCCATTTCCATTCTCCTTTTATCGATCTCGGCCCGCTTTAAATCCATACGCTTGCTCCATTCTTCCATTTTTCTTTCATAATCCTTACCAAAACCCTTATCAAATTCTTTCTTCCATTCCTTTAAATAGGCTTCCCCATCCTTTTTATAGGACTCATAATCAAATGGTTGTATATTCATTGGGGGAAGTGGGGGCATTTCCATCATTTCCGGAAGTTCTGGTAGCTCCACCAATGGTGCTATGGTTTGGGCTCCCCCTGCCCCATTAAATTGATCCAAAAAATCAATATCGATATCAATATCTTCGGCATTGTAAGTTAGGAACTCCCGGTGCCCAGATGCTGTACTGATACTTATATTCTTACTATTTCCTACTATTTTTATAGGTTCCTTTTTAAAATAGCTGTCCGCTTCCTCCTCGGAGACATCCTCCAATTCCACCACTGCAGAAATATCCACTTGATTCTTGTTCCATGTTTCAAATTCAATATCGGCGTAACTGGTGTTTACTTCCAGTACCACATCGCTGGATACATTAAAATTCTCATGGAAGGTTTTGGTCTTTTTTTGCCCCCAAATAGCACTGGTACACAACAATACCATTATCCCCGTAATAAGTCCTGTCTTTTTCAATATCGTTTTCATCTGTACAATGTATTTTAGTTTAATATTTCGTCTTCTCAGACACTCCTAATCAAAGTATCCTTATCCGCTTGCATACCATGGGTTTGCAATTCCTTTAACTTATCCCTCAGTTTGTACAACAGCTGCAATCTTAGTTGTAGATTTTTTATCAAGGCGGTTATGGTCTGGTCGTTGGGGCCAATTGCGTTTAATTCCCCATTCAACTTTTTATACTCTTTATTCAATTCCTCCAAGCGTTCCATATAACTATCTATTAGGGTTTTGTTCCTATCGGAAATTTCCAATTGTGATAATTCCAGATTTATGCTTACCATATAATAATCCTCCACCTTCTTTAAATCCGGGGAAAGATCCCCTAGGGAAATCCCTTTTTCCTCGGGCATGGGTTTATCCTTTTCAACTATGGTAGCCTCCACAGCTTCCTGTCCATTCCATGGCACAAAAATGTAGGCCCCCAAGCCAATAAGAATTATGATAGCAGCGGCAATTTTGAACCAAGGGAAAGAAAGACCCTTGGAAACCGGTAGTTCCCCTTCCATTCTTTTTAAAAAACGCTGTTCATGGCCAGCCTTCATTGATAGCTCTATTTCCGCATCGGAATTCCTGAACATATCCCTAAGATCTTGCGACATAGTTGTTCGATTTTAATAGTTCCTTTAATTGTCCTTTACCCCTTAATAACCTTGTCCTACAAGTAGAATAACTAATATCCAATATTTCGGATATCTCGCTGTGATCGTACCCTTCTACCAGAAACAATTGCACCACATACCTATACTTATCCGGCAACCCTGTAATGGCATGGATTACCTCTTCCACGGTGACCTTGTCCTCTACCGACCAATCTTCATCTTCCACAACATGCATATACCCTTCATTCAATTCCACGGTATTGATTTTTTTCGATTTTAAAAAATCGATACTCTTGTTTACCACTATCCTTTTTAACCAAGCCCCAAAGGTTACTTCTCCCTTGTACTGATCCATTTTTTGAAAGGCCTTGATAAATGATTCCTGTACCACATCTTCCGCATCGTCGGGATTTCTTAAAAATCGCATCGCCACACAGTACATGCCCTGACAATATTGATTGTACAGTTCCAATTGCGCTTTGCGATCATTACGTTTACATTGTTCTACCGTATCAGTCTGAAACATTTTGGCCAGTTTCTGTTGTTGTTGGGAAGGTTTGGTTACATTTAAATCATTCCTGATAAATCCCAATTACCTAAAGGACGACGGAATGATTGTAATGTTGCAAAAAATAGTATTTTTATCTTAAATCTTAAAAAATGCTATCTTGAATCAAGTTACAATTAAAAATAGTTTCATCACCATGACCGTACTGGACTACGGTGCCATCATACAAAAATTGATATTAAAAAATAAGGATGTCATGGACATCAATGTGGTGGTGGGCTTGGAGGAACCTGAAAAATATTTAACGGACAACAAGGCCCTTGGTGCCTGTATAGGCCGTTATGCCGGAAGAATATCCAATAACGGTTTTGAAATCAACAAGGTCCACTATCCCATTTATTCCAGGGATGGGGTGCATCTCCATGGTGGACAAAAGGGCTTTGGAAAGAGGTATTGGACCATAGAGCAAGTACAGGACGGGGAAAATCCGTTTGTAAAACTAAGTTACCTAAGCCAGGATTTGGAAGAAGGCTATCCTGGCAACTTAAAATCTACGGTGACCTATAAATTGGTCGGCCCATCCTTGTTCATAATTCATGAAGCCGTTACGGATAAGGCCACGCCGGTAAACTTGACCAACCATTCCTATTTTAACCTGGATGGTGCAGATACCATAGACCAATGGAACCTACGGTTGCCTTGCCCCGAGTACTTGGAAACGGATGACAAACTACTTCCTACTGGAAAAATAGTTTCCGTTTTAAATTCCAAATACGATTTCCTGGAGATGAAAAAAATTGGCCAAGTACGATTGGATACTCCGTTTGCCATAAATCCTAACTTGGAAAAAGGCATCGAATTGGCTTCCGAAAGATCCGGTTTGTCCATGAAGGTGAAGACCAATCAACCGGGCGTGGTGGTCTATACTCCTGCTGCGTTTGCTGCCATCTGTTTTGAAACACAGAATTTTCCGGACGCTCCCAACCAGCCACACTTTCCCAATAGTATTTTGCAACCCGGAGAAACCTATTACAATGAAACCGAATTTAGGTTTAGTTTCGTAAATTAGAACCCTTAAACCAAGTAAAACCGAGGATATGAAATTTCTTAAATGGTTCCTGGCAGTTGTTGTAGTGTTGGCATTGGCCTTCTTTTTATTTGGAAGGCCCTATCTAAAGGAACAGACCAAAAAGATTAGCCCGGAAAAAACGGCCACTTATGGTAAGAATGGAATGGATCTACAAGTAAATTACAGTAGTCCCTTTAAGAAGGGTCGTGAAATTTTTGGCGCATTGGTACCCTATAATGTAGTATGGAGGACCGGCGCCAATGAACCTACCACTTTTACTACCGGCAGCAACATCAGTGTTGGCGGCAAAAGTTTGCCCGCCGGTACCTATTCCCTATGGACCATCCCCGGTAAAGAGACCTGGACCTTTATTTTCAATAGCGAAATCCCCGATTGGGGAGTGACAATCTTTAGTGGAGGGAAAAATACAAGTAGAAATGCCGATGCCGATGTTTTAGAAGTAAGCACTCCGGTACGGCAATTATCGCAACCCATTGAAAGCCTATCCATAGATTTTGAGGAAAACGAACAGCTTTACCTTAGTCTTGCCTGGGACAAGACCAAGCTAAGCCTTCCTATTAAGAAATAGTTTTGGCCACCAATAAAAACAAGGACAGAAATAGTAATCCCAAAGCTTTTAGAAAAAAGAGTCCGACCACATCAGAGTTGGTACAAGGTATTTTAAGCGGCGACATAGCCACCTTGGCCAGGGCAATTACATTGGTGGAAAGTGCCAACAGTGCCCATTTTCAAAAATCCAATGAAATTATCGGCCAATGCCTGCCCCATAGTGGTAAAAGTTTACGGATTGGTATAACCGGTGTTCCCGGAGTAGGCAAAAGTACCTTTATCGAAACTTTCGGTACCTTCCTTACGGCCTTGGGAAAAAAGGTGGCCGTACTGGCGGTAGATCCTTCCAGCAGTATAAGCAAGGGTAGTATTTTGGGCGACAAAACCCGTATGGGGGAATTGGTGAAGGATAAGAATGCCTACATCCGCCCCTCCCCCTCTGGCCATTCTTTGGGAGGGGTGGCACGTAAAACCCGAGAAACCATAATCCTCTGCGAAGCTGCCGGCTTCGACACCATCTTAGTGGAAACGGTCGGGGTAGGCCAAAGTGAGACCGCGGTACATGGAATGGTAGATTTTTTTTTATTGTTGAAATTGGCCGGGGCAGGTGATGCACTACAGGGAATTAAAAGGGGCATCATGGAAATGGCAGATGCCATTGTAATCAATAAGGCCGATGGCAACAATGTGGAACAGGCCCACTTGGCCAAAATTGAATTTACCAAAGCCCTGCACCTTTTTGCTCCAAAAGAAAATGGATGGACCCCAAAAATACTCAGCTGTTCCGCAATTCAGAAAACGGGAATATCGGAAATATGGGAAATTATAAAGACCTATATTGACGATAAACCTGGCCTGGAAGGAATAATGGCAAAGAGAAGAACACAGAACAAATTCTGGTTGTTACAGACCATTGAGGACCAGCTGAAACAACAATTTTATCAGAATAAAAAGGTGAAAATCCATCTGGACCAAATGACAGAATTGGTGGTAGAGGGAAAAATTTCCCCGTTCAAGGCCGCGGAAAAGTTATTAGGTCTGGCCAAGAAACCCTAATTTTTACATGTGGTACCTGAAGAATAATTACAAAATGTATAAGCTACCCTTTGCCATACATATTATGTAGCCGTACCAATTGCTAGCCTACAATAAGATGTGCGATCCAATGTAACATAGGTGGACAAAGTTGATTATCTTTGGCCCAAAATTTTAACCACAAAAGCACTTATCCCTGCATAAAATGAATTACGAATTCACCATAATTATTCCTGTCTATAATGAAGAAGATAATTTGGAACGTGTTGAAAAGGAGCTTAAGGACTACATGACCATTTGTACAAAAAAGGCGAAAGTACTGTTCGTTAATGATGGTTCAAAAGATAGGAGCCAAGAATTGATAGAAGCCATTTGCCAGAGAAACGAAACTTTTGGTTTTGTGAAATTTGTCGATAATAAAGGATTGAGTGCGGCCATCAAAGCCGGTTTTGACTATGCCAATACCCCTCTGGTAGGCTATATAGATTCTGACCTACAGACATCCCCTGAAGACTTTAACCTTCTCCTGGAATATATAGGCCAATACGACCTGGTTACCGGGGTACGGGCAGACAGAAAGGATTCTTTTGTAAAAAATGCATCTTCCACGATCGCCAATGGCATACGCCGTGCATTTACGCAAGACGGCATGGACGATACCGGCTGTCCGCTGAAAGTAATAAAAACGGATTATGCCAAAAGAATTCCTATGTTCAAAGGTTTACATCGGTTTTTACCCGCCATGATCCTACTACAAAATGGAAGCATTGTGCAAATTCCGATTCGCCATTTTCCACGAATGGCCGGAACCGCAAAATTTGGCCTTTGGAACAGGTTATTGGGACCACTTATGGATTGTTTTGCCTATTTATGGATGAAGAAGAAATATATTAACTACCAAGTAGATAAAATAGGGTAAATGGCAGATTGGATGGTTTATGCAATTGGCTTTATTGCCCAAATTCTGTTTTCCAGTAGAATGTTGGTGCAATGGGTACTTTCGGAAAAGAGCAAAAAAGTAATTACCCCCAGACTCTTTTGGCAACTAAGTCTATTGGCTTCATTTCTATTGTTCGTCTACGGATGGTTGCGCAACGATTTTGCCATAATGTTGGGACAGGCCCTTACCTATTTTATCTATATCCGCAACATCCAGTTACAAGGTGAATGGACCAAATTGCCAAGGGCATTTAGGATTTTCCTATGGGTTTTCCCATTGATAATTATAGTTTATGGATACAATAACAATACCTACGACCTAAGGCAATTCTTCAGCAATGAAAATATTCCTATCTGGTTGCTTTTGTTGGGCAGTATAGCCCAGGTTATTTTCACCTTTCGGTTTGTATACCAATGGATATATTCCGAGAAAAAGAACGCCTCCAGTCTTCCCTTTGGTTTTTGGCTGTTAAGTTTAATTGGGGCCTCCTTGATTCTTACCTATGCTATTTTCAGGAAAGACCCGGTACTATTTGCGGGCCATTCATTGGGATTGATCGTCTATTTAAGAAATCTGTTTATCCTTAAAAATCAAGAGCATGACCTGGTTGAAAAATAATCCCATTGCCCTGATCTTCTTGGCGGGAACCTCCATTTTTCTTTTTCATTTGAACGTTGTTCCCGTTACTATCATGGAAGCCAGAAATTTCATTACGGCAAGGGAAATGATTACCGAGGGCAATTGGCTGCTGACCACCTTGAACGAAATGCCAAGATATGAAAAACCCCCTTTGCCAAGTTGGATCACTGCGCTCTTTGGATTAGCTTTTGGTTTGGAAAATATAGCCGCACTTCGGCTACCAACTATGTTAATGGCCATAATTTTAGGATATATGGGATATTTGTTATCCTTGAAATTATGGAACAATAAATTGCTTGCACTTATTAATGCCCTAATTTTATTAAGCTCTTTTTATATTATTGTAATTACCATTGAAGCTCCATGGGATATATATACCCACGGATTTATGTTGATAGCCATCTATTTTTTATATGGTTTTTTTAGCTTTCCGGACAACAAATGGAAGAACGGTCTACTTGCCGGACTCTTTATAGGCCTTTCCTTTATGAGTAAGGGACCTGTTTCATTATATGCACTTCTACTCCCTTTTCTCTTGGCCTATGGGTCTGTATATAAATTTAAGGGCTTTGGTATTTATAGGAAATACGTTCCGCTACTGGTCATGATCCTATTGGCTACGGTTATTGGACTATGGTGGTTCCTTTATGTTCGGCTGGCCGATCCCGACGCTTTTTTGTCAATAACCAAAAAGGAAACTGCCAATTGGTCCAGCTACAATGTGCGCCCCTTCTATTATTATTGGAGCTTCTTTGTGCAAAGCGGCATATGGTCCCTTCCAGCTTTGGTAAGTTTACTATATCCCTATCTTAAAAATAGGGTAAGTAATAAAAAGACCTACCAACTTACCCTGCTATGGACTATTTTTTCCGTAATTCTACTGTCTATCATTCCTGAAAAAAAAGCCAGGTACCTGGTGCCCGTTTTAATTCCACTCGCCCTGAATACAGGATTTTATTTGGAATACATCATACATAATTTTAAGAATTCCCTAAGCCCTAAGGAAAAAATTCCAGTATATTTCCACTTTTCCCTTGTAGCGCTTATTGGTATGGCCTATCCGTTTATTGTATATTTTCTTCTTAAGGATGGTTTAAACGGCCTATGGGGTTATTATATCCTTTCTTCCCTTGGACTCTTCGTTATAGGTGTCTTACTTTTTATTAAATTAAGAAAGAGTGATCTGTATGGCTGTTTCCTGCTCACTATAGCCCTAATTGCTGCCATAAAATTATTGGCGATGCCGCTTATGGGAGCTATGGACAAAAATTCGGTGTACAAAAGTATTTCGCCCTTACGGGAAGTAGCACAGAAAGATGGTTTAAACATCTATTGCTTTGGAGAAATTTCCCCGGAGATGCTTTGGGACTATGGTGCCGGAATTCCTGTACTTAAAGGGGAAGAGGAAATCACAATACCCGACGGGGAAAAATTTGGCGTGCTGGTAATTCCGACGGATGAAAATGAATTTAAACGTATCTTTGACCCGGAATATAGCTATACGCTAAAAACCGTATACGATTTAAACCATAATGCCGATCCCGGGAGCAAGGGACATAGGAACCGTTTGATAAGTAATTTATATATAGTTCAAAAGCGATGATGAATATCTTTTCCAAAATTGAAAAAATAGGATACGGCATTGTATTGGCAATTGTATTGTTCGGTCTTTATATAGGGCTAATGGACGATATCTATTTTGATGTTAATTATGCCCAGGAAGACGGCCCGGTTGAATGGGGAACCGCCATAATGCTATTTGGCATTTTTTTACTTTCCCTATACCACCTAATAAAGTTATGGCGCAGCAAAAAAATATGGTGGAAACTGGGAACCTTCCTGTTTGTGGTCTTGTTCCTTTTTGCTTCAGGAGAAGAAATTTCATGGGGACAACGAATCTTCGGAGTGGAATCCAGCGAATTTTTTATAGAAAACAACGCCCAGGGCGAAACCAACCTTCATAATTTGGTGGTAGGTGAAAAAAAAATAAACAAAATCATCTTTAGCCAATTGTTGTTCTTGGTAATGTTCATTTACCTTATTATTACCCCTGTTCTCTTCAGAAAATACAATTGGTTTAAGGATTTGGCCAACAAATTTGCAGTACCCATTGTAAAATGGCATCATACCATCGCCTTTTTAGTGGCAACCGTTTTTGTTGCCCTTAATCCGGCGAGCCGAAAATGGGAAGTGTACGAATTGGCATTCGGGGCCATCTTTTTCCTTATTTTTCTAGGTCCGCTGAACAAGGAAATTTTTGAGCGGGAAACGTCTAACTAAACTAATGGGCAAGGGGGTGTTGGAATGAAATGGAATTCCTTGCCAAGGAGTGGATGATATGTTGGCTGTATGCTTTATGCAGTTGACAAAAAAGGGTAAGTAAAAATAAGACCAACCTGAATTGGATTCCTGGATCAGGGAGTGTATTTGGAAACGGCCTTTAGAAAGAGCTTCAAAAATAATCCTCCCAAAAAAGTGCCAATTAGGGTTCCAGTAAGCACATCCAAGGGAAAATGCACCCCAATATATATCCTACTATAAGCAACCACAGATGCCCACACCATTAGCAACAGACCTATATATTTGTACTTTGTCCGTAACAAGGTGGCAAAAAAAATGGCTACGGCAAAGGAATTGGCGGCATGGGCGGAGAAATAGCCATATTTTCCGCCACAGGAACTTTTCACCAAGCGCATCAGATCGATTATCCCGCTATCATGGCAGGGTCTCAACCGTTGCACCCCATACTTAAAAAAATTGGCCAATTGGTCCGTTACAAGAACGAGCAGTGCAATAGCCACTATGGCCATTAAAAGGCGTTTGGGACCGAATGCCCTATAGGTTAAAAATGCCAACAGCCCATAAAGGGGAACGGAACTCCATTTATTGGTCATGAAAAGCCAAAAACCGTCCCACTTGGCACTGCCCAAATTATTTAGGAACAGAAACAATTCCTTATCGTAATGTATCAATTGGTCCAGCATAGGCTATTCTTCGTAACGAGAAATTTCCCGATCATAGAAAGCCGTAGCCTGTTCAATTAAATTCTCTGCCTCGGCCTCCAGCTCCTTTTCGTCCTCCTGGGTAAAATCTTCCAGCCACTCTACCTCATCGTTTTCCAGGTTGATTATAAACCTGGGGTATTCCGTATGTACTACAAAAATAGCCGTTGGATAATCCGTATTATCCCCTAATAAAAATTTTGGAAATTCCATAAAACAACTTTTTATATAATTATCGATATCCACAAAACTATCCCATCCCGGGAGATACCGCCTTGCCTAAATGTCAATCAATATCCTCCAATCCACTTTGGGCAATTAGTTTCTTGGTCAGATAATTAAATCGAATATACAACATTATGGCAGATGCCGTAAGTCCGGACAATAGACCGATCCATATCCCGATACTCTGCAAAGACGTGTAGAGTCCCAGATAAAAACTAATGGGAAAGCCTATTATCCAATAGGCGACAAAGGTAATCATAGTGGGTATCCTAACATCCTGCAGCCCTCTTAACGCCCCCAATACCACCACCTGTAGACCATCCGAAATTTGAAACACGGCCGCGACCAAAATTAGTTCTGCCGCCATCTTGATCACCTCCAAGTTATCTGCCAGATTGTTGGCATCCCCTAGATCCAAATAAATTGTTGGCAGAAAGTTGTTCAAAACAACAAAAGATACCGCAAAAACAATTTCCAATAGCAAGGTGAGCAGAAAAATAGACTGTGCAATTCGCCTTAATTCTTTAAAGTCCATTAATCCCTTTTGATTTCCCACACGGATCATAGCCGCCACGCCCAGTCCCATTCCTACCATAAAGGTCATACTGCTCAAGTTTAAGGCGATTTGGTTGGCCGCTTGGGAATTTTTCCCCAAAACACCACTTAACCAAACTGCTGCCGTAAAAATGGCTACCTCAAAAAACATCTGTAAGGCCGAAGGAAATCCGAGATCAAGGATTTTCTTCATGACCCTTTTCTCTATGTCCCTAAAGTTGAATCCGGTAACATAGTCGTGAAATTTCTTTTTGTTCTTCAGCAGTACCCAAAGAAAAATGACCATAATAATACGGGAAATCAATGTTCCCCAGGCTGCCCCCACGATTCCCATTTTAGGAAAGCCCCAGGAACCAAAAATTAAAAGGTAATTCAATAGAATATTTACAAAATTTGCAATTACCGTGGCATACATGGGATACTTGGTCTGGGACAGGCCTTCGGAGAATTGCTTAAAAGCCTGGTATATAATTAAAGGAACCAAAGAAAATGCCACTAAATCCAAATAGGGCATGGCCAATTCCACCACTTCAGGAGGTTGTTTCATTAGGTACATGAGCGGCTTGGCCAACAATATTATCCCAAAAAGCGAAATTCCCATAATGGTGCACAATAATAGACCGTGCTTAAGTGCGCTTTTACCAGCAGCCACATTGCCCGCCCCATCGGCCTCGGCTACCAACGGGGTTATAGACGTAGAAAAGCCTATTCCCAAGGACATGGCTATGAACACAAAACTATTGCCCAAGGAAACCGCGGCCAATTCTGCCGTACCCAATTGCCCCACCATAACATTGTCGGCAAACTGTACAAAGGAATGCCCGAGCATACCTAGAATTACGGGAAAGGAAAGGGATAGGTTGTAACGAAACTCCCTTGTATATTTATGTAACAAAACGCTTTACTTTTGAAGGGGCAAATATATATTATCCCCACTCTTTTTCTTGGGAATAATGGAAAATTTATGAAAAATGAAAGCTTTCTATTGGGTTTTGGACTCCTCCCAAAAAACATCCATTTCCGCCAAGGTCATATCCTTTATGGCCTTGCCCTGTTCCTTGGCCCTGTTTTCCAAATATTGAAATCGTTTTAAGAACTTCTTATTGGTACGTTCCAGGGCGTTTTCAGGATTTATGTTCAAAAAACGTGCATAATTTACCATAGAAAACAGCACATCCCCAAACTCGGACTCCATAGCGTCCCCATTGCCCTGCTTAACTTCATATTGAAATTCTTCCAATTCTTCCTGTACTTTTTCCCAAACCTGTTCCGGCTTTTCCCAGTCGAACCCCACTCCGGCCACCTTATCCTGTATACGGTTGGCCTTTACCAAGGCAGGGAGTCCATTGGGTACGCCTTCCAGAACACTTTTTTTACCCTCTTTTAGTTTTATTTTTTCCCAATTCTGCTTCACCTCCTCTTCATTTTCCACCACTACATCCCCATAGATATGAGGGTGCCTGTTAATGAGCTTATCACAGATTTGGTTGCTAACGTCGGCTATGTCGAAATGCCCGGTTTCGCTTCCTATTTTGGCATAAAAAACAATATGCAGGAGAACATCCCCCAATTCCTTTTTTATTTCCTCCAGATCATTTTCCAGAATCGCATCTCCCAATTCATAAGTTTCCTCAATGGTCAGGTGCCGTAGTGTTTGCATGGTCTGCTTTTTATCCCAAGGACATTGGGCCCGCAATTCATCCATTATTGTAAGCAGCCTATCAAAGGCTTTTAATTGGGATTCCCGAGAGTTCATAAGCTTCGCTTTTGGGCAAAAATACGAAGTCTATATGGTTCCAACTATGGCTTGTTCCGAGTTTTTTAGCTAACTTTAGTACCTTGGTTAAACGACCCGGCCGATTATGGACCATAAAAAAATTATTTTGCTAACTGTCGCGATAGGCACCGTACTTATGTCATGGGCAATTCAACGGAATATTGGAATATTCCAAGGCCATGGAGATATTGGCGCAGTAAAGCATAAGGGGTCCCTTCAATTCAACCCCACCGATAGTTCATATACCATTTCCGCTAGCGGGACCAATATGTGGTCCAATAACGATCAGCTGCATTATGTGTGGAAAAAAATGTCCGGGGATGTTGCCCTAGCAGCCGATATTGAATGGTTGGGCAAAGGGGTGGATCCACATAGAAAGGCCTGTTTGATTATCCGCCAAAGTTTGGATCCCGGCTCGGCCTATGCCGATGTGGCCGTTCATGGCGATGGCATGACCGCTATACAATATCGGGAAACGGATGGGGATATCACGCGGGAACTGAAGTCGAACATCAAATCCCCACAACGGATCCGAATTGATAAGGTGGGCGACTATCTCTATATGTCCCTTGCCAAAGTTGGGGGAGAATTAATAGCGTCCGGCGGAGCCATTAAAGTGCCGTTTAAAGCGCCCTTCTATGTAGGGCTTGGTGTTTGTTCCCATAACAACGAGGTTGTGGAAACTGCCAAATTCACCAAAGTAGTATTGGAAAATTTAGAAGCAAAGCCTGACTCGCTTAAAAAATTGGAAAGTACCCTCGAAATTATTCCCATAGCCACCTGGGACAGACAGATAATCCTCCATTCCAAAAATCGTTTGGAAGCACCAAATTGGACAATGGACGGTAAAAAGTTGCTATACAATAGCACAGGGCAACTATACCAAATTCCTGTAGAAGGGGGCAATCCCGAACTTATCCCCACAGATTTTGCGAAAAAAATCAACAATGACCACGGCATTTCACCAGATGGCAAGATGTTGGTCATAAGTGATGGAACAGAGATAGGAAGGTCATTGATCTATACCCTTCCCATTGAAGGCGGGGTACCCAAAAAAATAACTCCCACAGGACCTTCCTACTGGCACGGATGGTCCCCGGATGGCAGCACATTGGCCTATTGCGCAGAGCGAAATGGGAACTACGATATTTATACCATTCCCGTTAATGGAGGGGAGGAAACCAGATTGACCACCGCCGAAGGAAATGATGACGGACCGGATTACTCTCCCGATGGAAAATACATCTACTTTAATTCTTCCCGAAGTGGTACCATGCAGCTATGGCGTATGAAGACCAACGGAAGCGATCAGGAACAGCTCACCACGGATAAGTACCATGATTGGTTTCCACATCCATCCCCTGATGGAAAATGGTTGGTCTATATTTCCTTTGAACCGGATATTCCAGCAGATTTGCATCCCCCAAATAAAGACGTAATGCTCCGATTGATGGATCTTGAGACCAAGGAAATCAGGACCATAGCCAAATTGTTCGGAGGGCAGGGAACCATAAACGTACCCTCATGGTCTCCCGATAGCAGCCGTTTGGCGTTCGTGAGCTATCGACTAAAATAAAAATCAATGACCCCTTTGATAATTATAAACCAACAAGTAGAATAACACCTAAAATGACATCAAGAAAAATAGTATTACTTACTTTATTTTTATTCCTTTTTGGAATACTGCCCGCTCAGAACGTACTGCAAAAGGCCAATGATTTTATTAACAGCCTATCTGAAGAAATAAAGGCCAAGACCCTATTTTCCTTAGAGGATACGGAACGCCTTAATATGAATTACGTACCTATTTCAAGGGAAGGTGCCACCTTCCATGATTTTAACGAGGTACAAAAAAAGGCTGCGCTGGACCTGCTTAGGGCCTCCCTGAGCGAGGAAGGTTTTCGCAAGTCCCAGGAAATTATGGAATTGGAAAAAGTGCTGCGGATCATAGAAAATAATGATGCCGATAAAATGCCCGATGGTAGGCCCAGACGTGATCCGCTAAATTATCACTTTTGTATTTTTGGCAATCCCTCCAAGGACCAAGCCTGGGGATGGCGATTTGAAGGCCACCATCTTTCCTTAAATTTCACCTCCACCGATGGAATTATAAGTTCTGCTACCCCTACTTTTTTTGGGACCAACCCAGGCATTGTAAGAAGTACGGAATACAAGGGCAGGGAAGTATTGAGGAAAGAAGCGCAATTAGGGTTTTCACTGCTGCACTCCATGACCGGGGAACAATTAAAGACTGTAATATTTACAGATGTCGCCCCTCACGATATCGTTACTACGACCAAAAGAAAGGTAGGGGCATTGGAGTCCTTGGGAATCCCCTATACGGACCTGTCCCAAAATCAGAAAAAGATCTTTATGGAACTTCTGGACCTGTACATCAACAATTACGAGCATGGATTTGCCGAAGAATTTAGGGATAAAATACACAAAGCGGGTATAGACCGCTTAAAATTTGCTTGGGCCGGAAGCATGCAGCCCGGAAAAGGACATTATTTCCGGATTCAGGGCCCTATGTTGCTCATTGAATATGACAACACCCAGAACGATGCCAACCATGTACATACCGTAGTAAGGGATCTGACCAATGATTACGGGGAGGATGTATTAAAGGCCCACTATGAAAAAGATCACAAATAAGTATACCAATGGATACAATTTGGATATAAATCAATTTGAAAATGAGTCAGTTTGAAAATGTGGCGATCGGAAAATTTATACTGAATAATTACTTCATCAAACCATAAACCAAGAGAACCAATGCGTATTAAATCCAATCTGTCATTGATCACCGTTTTCACTGGTATGATGCTACTTTTTCTTTCCTGTAAATCCCTTCCCACTGCCCTGATCGCCAAGAACGCAAAAGTACAATTGGTAGCGGCAGATTATGCTTTTACCGAAGGCCCGGCCATGGCCCCCAATGGGGATGTGTTCTTTACGGACCAACCCAACGATCGTATACTAAAATGGTCCGCCAAGGATAATACCGTATCTGTTTATATGGAACCTTCTGGAAGGGCCAACGGACTCTATTTTGACCAAGAAGGCCATCTTTTGGCCTGTGCCGATGAAAAAAATCAACTGTGGCGAATAGATTCCCAAAAAAATGTAACCGTTCTGATCGATGATTTTGAAGGCAAAAAATTAAATGGGCCCAACGACCTTTGGGTAGACCCCAAGGGAGGTATTTACTTTACCGACCCATTCTATAAAAGATCGTATTGGGCCAGGACAGAACAGGATTTGGAAAAAGAAAATGTGTATTATCTACCGCAAGGGAAACAGGATGTAGTCATCATGGCAAATGATTATGTAAGGCCAAATGGCATTATTGGTAATAAGGACGGCTCCTTATTGTACGTCTCGGACATAGGCGATAAAAAAACCTATTCGTATACCATAAATCCCGATGCCAGTCTTGGTAATAAGACCCTATTTGCCAATATGGGATCTGACGGAATGACTATGGACGACCAAGGCAATGTTTATCTTACTGGGGATGGCGTTACCATCTTTAATCCCAAAGGGGAACAAATACTTCATATTCCTATAGACCAGAAGTGGACGGCCAATGTTACCTTTGGAGGCAAAGACCAGCAGACCCTTTTCATTACGGCCATGAATTCTTTGTATACCCTGGAGATGAAGGTAAAGGGAGTTAGGTAATATAGTAGGTCCGTAAGGGTTTTCCATTGAGGCTAATTTCTTACATTGTAAATGGTATTGACAAAAAATAACAGATAATGCCAAGGAAGACGTAATTTTACCGTTAGCGAACAACCCATGTTCCAGGTCGAAAATTATTTGTCGGCAACATTTAAAGTTTTATTTTACACCTTTAATTTAACAACATTGAAAAAACTCACTTTTGTATTCCTTTGTTTGACTTTCCTTAGTTATGGCCAAGAAGCCCCGGCCTTTCGGAAGGAGGTGATGGCCATACAGAAAAAGTACGATTCCCTTTGGGATTCCTCCAAGGAAACTATAGTATTTACAGGTAGTTCCAGTATCAGAATGTGGAAAAATTTGGAAGCCATGTTTCCTGATCACCAAATTATCAACTCGGGTTTTGGAGGATCCCAATCTTCCGATCTTTACCGGTACCATAACGAGCTCATACTGCAATATAACCCAAAAAAAGTATTTATCTACGAGGGTGATAATGATATTGCCTCCAAGAAAAGAACCAAAGATATAATAGCGACCACTCGCCAAATAATAGATAAAATAAGGGAAAAAGATAACGGAACCCAAGTGGTGATAATTGCAGCAAAACCAAGTATCGCCAGATGGCATTTAAAAAGAAAATACAAAAGATTGAACAGACAGTTTAAACAACTTTGCAAAAAGGACACTTCCTTGGAGTTTGCCAATGTATGGGATGTGATGATGGATGGTAAACAGCTAAGAAAGGACATCTTTTTAAATGATGGGCTCCACATGAACTATAAAGGATACAACCTTTGGTATTTGGCCATAGAACCCTTTATGAATTGAAGCTAAAAATAGGAACTAACAAGTAATATCAATACAATCCATCCATCCACATGAAAAAATCAATTCTTTTTAAATCATTGTTAGTATTTACCGCCTTTGTCGCTTTCATAGCTTGTCAACAGGAAAAAAAGAAAGTCATCAATTTTCCGGCAACCGACCTGACCAAGGAAAATTTAATTCCAAAACCTTTAAAGATAACGCCTACCAACAGCGCCTTTGGTCTGGATAAAAACACCATCATCTATACCTCTGAAAATGCTGCGGGCTTTGCTGAGGTTGGTGAATTTCTATCCGAAAAGATAAAATGGCAGATCAATTTGGACCTGCCCGTAAATTCAACAAACAAGGCTACCTCTCAACGGATCATTTTTATAAATCAGTCAGACAGCACCTCTTTTTCATCCAAGGAAGGTTACGGCCTGTACATAACCCAAGACTCCATTATCCTTAATGCAAAAACGGCCGAAGGGGCCTTTAGGGGGATACAGACCATAAGGCAAATTATTCCGGAGACCAGTAATGATACCCTATCCGAAAATAAAATGTGGTTGATTCCTACCGGAAAGATAACAGACCATCCCAATTTTGAATATAGGGGGGCCATGTTGGATGTTGCCCGTCACTTCTTTAGCGTAGAAGATGTTAAGAAGTATATAGACATTTTGGCCTATTACAAAATTAATACCCTACACCTGCACCTTGCAGATGATCAGGGCTGGAGAATAGAAATTAAATCATGGCCCAAGCTTACAGAAATTGGGGGAAGTTCAGAAGTTGGTGGTGGCCCAGGTGGTTTTTATACCCAAGAGGATTATAAGGATATAGTAGCCTATGCCGCCAAACATTTTATCACCATAGTTCCTGAAATAGATATGCCCGGGCATACCAATGCCGCATCGGTTTCGTATCCCATATTGAACGGAAACGGAAAAACACCTAAAATTTATACCGGAACGGAAGTTGGGTTTAGCACCTTCGACACACGTAAGGATACGGTATATGCCTTTATAGATGATGTTGTTAGGGAAATATCGGCCATTACGCCAGGACCATATTTCCATGCCGGTGGTGATGAAAGCCATGTTACCAAGAAAAAGGATTTTATCCATTTTGTTTCCAAAGTGGACAAAATTGTTAAGAAGTACGGTAAAATAATGATAGGATGGGATGAAATTGTGCACGCCGATATAGATACCACTGCCATTGCCCAGTTTTGGTCCAATGAAGAAAATGCCAAATTGGCTGTGGAAAAGGGGCTCAAAATTATATTGTCCCCAGGCAAAAAGGCCTATTTGGATATGCAGTATGACAGCCTTTCCAAACACGGACTTCATTGGGCGGGGTATATTCCTGTGGATACAGGATATGTCTGGACACCTGAAAGATATGTACAGGGAATAAATAAGGATCATATTTTGGGGGTTGAAGCCCCATTATGGTCGGAGACCATTAGCAGTATGGACGAGTTGGAATATTTGGCATTTCCCAGGATGATCGGTTATTCCGAACTTAGCTGGAGCACAGAAGAAAATAGGAGTTGGGAAAATTACAAGCTAAGGTTGGGCAACCAGGCACCCTATTTGGATAAAATGAATGTAAAGTACTACCCTTCGGAACTCATTGATTGGAAAAAAAGCAAGTACACCTACAAAACCATCGATAAGGACTGATTTTGGATAAGGAGGCGAAACGAAGGCTAGATAATAGATACTAGATGTTAGATTTTAGAATTGAGATACTAGAATTGAGATGCTTGAATGGAGATACTAGATGCTAGATATTAGTTACTAGATGTTAGAATTGAGATGTTTAGATACAACTTTTAACATTTAACATTGCAACTTTCAACACTGCAACTTTTAACATTGCAACTTTCAACATTGCAACTTTCAACATTGCAACTTTGAAATTTAACGTATTGGATGTTAGAATCTTCTTTGAGTACATCGTATTGAGTATTGGAATTAATTGGTCTTCACAGTAGACAGTGGCAGGATCACAATTAACGGTTAGAGCCAATAAAAGCTCCTTCCACTGGAAAGGGGAAGGTGGCTTCGACGTAGGAGAAGACGGAAGGGGTGGAAGTTGCAAGTTTCAATGTTCAAATGGAGTTGGCAGTTAACAGTGACAGTCCTCCCCCCAACCCCCTCCCAAGGAGGGGGAGTTAAAGGGTAGAAAAAATTTAATACCATAATTAAAAAACGGAGGGGATAGAAGTTACAAAGTTTAAAGTTAAGGGATTGAGGGTAGTCGAAGCCACTTAGTAGATGTTAGGTATTAGAGACATACATCTTTAAGATTGTACGGGATACTTGTCTTTTTTTGGGTTGTTCCCCTCACAAATTGGCCACCTATCTTCTGGTACAATGTTCTTCATCATCTACTACAGCTTTGCTAAATACTGTTTTCTATAAATGGTTGAATCATTAGGGGCGGAACCTATATATTTTCGATATCCAGATCCTCCGCAACATTAACGGCATAAACAATACAAGACCGCTTTTCTTATGTAGATATTTATTCTGACAAAAAATCATTGGTTTCCAACATAAAATAAATTGCCGCCTACAGTTAATCATCCGAGATTTCATCCCAACCTTATGATTATTATTTTTGAAATAAAAATACCCTTCAAGATGGATACTCAGAATATATCCGACTTTTTTACCCACCCAAACAAATCGATCCTCAGGGTTTGCAGTACATTTTCAAAAAATGGCCCCTAAGCCCGTTGGCCCTTCGGATAGCTTTGATCAAACCATAGGATATTTATCGATAAAAGGGAAACAGAGCAAAGAATAACCACAACACCGATTCCATTCACACATAAGCCATTCTCTATGAAATACCATTACAGCCTTTTGCTCCCATTGATTTTTCTTTTTCAAGCCTGTTCGTCCGATGATAGCCCAAATGATGAAAATACTTCAAAGTACTATTTCCGTTATAAGTTGGATGGTACACAAATAGATTATCCCTTTAAACCAGAGACACAGATC
This sequence comes from Arenibacter sp. P308M17, assembly GCF_003426735.1. Classification (GTDB taxonomy): domain Bacteria; phylum Bacteroidota; class Bacteroidia; order Flavobacteriales; family Flavobacteriaceae; genus Arenibacter. The sequence continues at coordinate 125,814 of NZ_QVON01000009.1, read as the reverse complement.
AACCTTACGGGTATTTATGAATACGATTCCAATAGCGAATCTTATGGCATGCAGGTATTCGGTGCTGCAAATATTCTAGATTCGGGCCAAACCAACAGATTGGTCATATATATAGGCAATAGTGCCGAAGTTACGACCAATATTACCTACACCAACATTGAGGCCCCGGATAGCACCGTCCCGGACCTCATTTTTTCAATGGGATATACGGATATGGTGAAGACCATGTTTGTTACAAGTAAAAACATTATCTCGACCCAACTTTACAAGAATGCAAAAATAAGATATGACAAGATTTCTGAAGACAACATACAGGGTACATTTTCAGGTATACTTTCAAATTACGATACAAGTACAGGACAACCCATCCTCACCAAAGAGGTCATAATAACCGATGGGGAATTTAATGTTCCCAGATATTGAACGTATTAAAGTCCTATTTTAAAATTCTTCATACCGACAGAAATCGAAGATTCAATAACAAAAAATCCGGGGATAAATGTTTAAGGGCATATTACATCCCCTTTACAAAAAAGCCTGTACCCTCCCAGCGGAAGTACAGGCTTTATCTTAGTGGTATACTTACAATATTATCAAATCTTCAAATTATCAAATCTTCAAATCGACAAAGTTTCAAATTGTAACATTAGCCCATTGTTACATTGCTAAATTGCTACATTAATAAAACACTATTTCCATTCAAAATCACCCTTATCAATTGTCCAGTCATTTCCGAAGAACCCAGCGCATTTAATGGCAGAAGTTCCGTTCACCAAAACAGTTTCGTCAAAGAGCAATACATCCGGAAAGGTGGTTCCGTTCACTAAATAATGGTTGGCATAGGCCGCTTTCATTCCCTTCTCCCCCGTTGCCGATACAACTCCAACACTGGCAATATCACTATCGGTCCTGGGAAATATAAAATAAAGCCCCCAATTGCCTCCGGACAGACTTCTGTTTCCAAAATTCAATGTATTGTCCGATACTTGGACCGGACTATTTTTCAATAGTTTGTCCCATGCCGCATTATTGGACCTGTTACCATAAACAATAACATTTTGGTCGGGATAGTCCTTAGGGGAAAAGTTGGTATCCGCCACCAATTCAATGTTCCCATTGGCCTTGTACCAGAAGGTATCGGCATCAAACCTGGCCTTATTGTAATACCAATCGTTCTCCGCCTTGGAACCTTTGGTTGCATATACGAACACCACATCATTTCTAAAGGCATCCTTGAACCCTCCATATCTATGGGGACCTTTTTCTTCCAAAGACGGTTTGGACACCATATTCCACTCCCCATCCCTTTCCTTAAAAAAAGTATCCCCCCTTGATGGGATTTTGATCTCCTTACCATTAAGCTCGATACTATTGATTTCTTCAGGCAATTGAGAAAAATCCACCTCCAACAAGGACACATTTTTGGTGTCGATTTTAAAAATGGTATCCCAGGAAAAATCAAAGGAACTAATTTCAAAAGGTATTTGTTGCTGATGGATGGAGATAAAATGTGAAGACGAAGAAACTCCGGGGGATCCTGTACTGAACTCCAATTTTTTTATATCCTTTACCTCGGGAATCGTCCGTTTCTTAAAAAGATTGAAAATGGGTTCCCAATCCACACTGTGGTCGCCATACCAATGCGTACCGCCGGGATACTCGTAATAAGTAAAATCCGGATGAAATTTCCCCAATCGCTCCCTCATGTCACGGGCTATATAGGTAGGAACCACATTATCCTTTTCGCCGTGCAGTACATATACTCCATGATGCAGATAATTTCGGATCAATTTTAGGGTTCTGCTCGGATTCCCCGCTCTTTCGACCATTTTTTCAACTGCCGTGGGTACATGCTCCTGGGTTAGGCGTTCGAACATTTTAGGGCCAATCCCGTACCGCATTCGTTGTTCCTCTGTCATTTCCTGAAGTCTTTTGGACCTACTTCCACGGTACAATAACAGATCGGGGTATCCGGCACATGGTGCTATGGCTGCAAAATGGTCCGGATATGTGGCACCTAAATACCATGTACCATGCCCGCCCATGGAATGCCCTGTTAGATAAATTTTGCTATTGTCCGGTTTATATATCCGTTTGCTGTCCGCCAGTACTTCCAAGGCGTCCAATCTTCCCCAATCCTCCCAAGCAAATCCAAAGGGCCTCCTATTGGTTGGTGCAACCAAGTTGCCCCAATCCTTTTGTTTATAGGCATTTGCCTGGTTTACGGCCTCTACCGAAGCTCCATGAACCGAAAGGAAAAGGGCTCCGCCCTCGGTTTGCCCATTTTTGTCCGGCGCAACGCTGTAATACTGAACACTTTTATCTATATCGCTTATAAATGTTCTTTTGTGGTGCTTATTCTTCGATTTTATGTTTAAAGTTAAGGTTTCGTTAGCCACCTGCACTCCGTTACTTTGTAACAATCGGAGATCAACATTCACTTTTTCTAGAGAAGTATCCAAGGTGGACGAGGGAATGGAAAATGGAATCTTAGAGATCGATAAAGGCGGAATATCGGTAACTTTTGTTGTAAGCTCCCTGCCGTTGACGGTAGCCTGAATAGCGTATTTCCTGATCCACCTATCGGAAGCGTTGACAACTCTTATGGCTGCCATATATTCCATATTCTCCCCTGTTAAAAGATCGGGAACCGTTACATCACGGGTAGTAAATTGAACCTCGGCCTTAGGCTCCAGCAACCGTGCCCGGATCCTTGGGAAACGTCCGACCTTTAAAACAAAAATATTATTCCCCTTTTGCAACTTCAAAGGGATAAGGTTCCAGCCAAAATCATAGTGGTCGCCCTCATATGGGTAACCGTTAAGGGAAGCCAAAGAATGTCCGGAAGCTTCGAACAAAACCGTTTTTTCAGAAACTGATTTATAGTTAAGGTATACGTAGCCCGACCTGAGGTCCCTGCCCGAAAAACTGTTGGTACTGTCAACCGCTATGGCGTTCCATTTTAATTCCTTTCCAAAGGGATCTATATCAAAAACTTCACCCTCCCTTACCTGGACATCGGGATTCATCAGAAACTTGTCAAAAACAGGGTCTTCAGGAAATGAGGAGGATTCAAACCCGAAACTTGGAATGGTCAAGGCCAGGGCCTTGTTAAATATATGGATTACCTTTCCTTCATGGATGTCCTCCACTTTTTCCTTGCCAAAATATTCCACGATATTTCCGGTACGTTGTTGCCCGATAAGTGCAATGGGAAGGACCATGAACATTAATAAAACAGCAGCGCTTTTTTTGTATAATTTAGCCATAATAAAACTGAATAATGAATTGGAATTTTAATTTCCACAATTTGTAGGCCGCTGCCCAACAATTTAGACCAACAACACAAACCCGAAGCCAAATGGGGAATAATTTTATCAAAGGGCCATTACTACGAAAGATATGGACCCAAAAAAACCTTCGAAAACGAAGGTTCTATAATTTGTAAATAAATTAATATTGTATCTATTTTGTTTCCTTGGAAGCCTCTTCTTTTTCCTCCTCATCCTCGAACTCCGTTATACCATGCTCATGCAATAAATTATACCATTGGATAATCTTTTTAATATCACTGGCATAGACCCTATCTTCATCATAATTGGGAAGTACCTCAAACAAATATTCCTCCAATTTTATCTTATCCTCCTTATGGTTCACAGAGGTTTTTCCACCATCTTCCTTTTCCTTGATCTTTTCGAACACCACTTTCAACGGCACTTCCTCTTCCAATGTATAGATGGCAATCTCGGACAGGACACTAACACTGTTCTTAAAACTTACGGTAACTTTTTTACCATCCAATAAGGATTCGGCTACAAATCCCGAACGCGTCTGCGTCAATAATTTAAAAAGTCCAGGCTTACCTGCAATCGATAATATTTTATTTAAACCCATCTGTTATTTTAGTTTCAATGGCAAATATGCTACTTTTTGTTTATAATAGAAATAGTTTTAACGTGCTTTTTTCATGTTGGGAAAGCGCATTCTGTATTCCACCTTTATCTTTCCCTTGGAAATATTGGCCAACTTACCTTTTAAAAGGCGTTTTTTTAGGGTAGATAATTTATCGGTGAACAAGATTCCCTCTATATGGTCATATTCATGTTGGATGACCCTGGCCAAAAGACCATTAAAGGTTTCCGTGTAGGATTTAAAATTCTCATCCATATAGGTTAAGGTAATAGTATCCTTTCTTAAAACGTCTTCCCGTACATCGGGTATACTGAGGCATCCTTCGTTAAAGGCCCATTCAGTTCCGGTTTCTTCCTCTATACGTGCATTGACAAACACTTTCTTAAAACTTTTTAATGTATTTTGCTCGTCTTCCGAAAGCTCTTCATCATCACCAAATGGAGTGGTATCCACTAAAAACAACCTAATGGGCAGCCCAATTTGGGGTGCGGCCAGACCTACACCATTGGCATTGTACATGGTCTCCCACATATTGGCCAACAGTTCTTCAAATTTTGGAAAATCCTTGTCTATATCATCCGCTACTTTCCTAAGTACCGGGTCTCCATAAGCAACTATAGGTAATATCATACTACTGTTTTCTATTTAAATACGCCTGAAGGATTATTGTGGCGCTAATTTCATCGACCAAGGCCTTATTCCTTCTTTGTTTTTTATTAAGGCCACTATCTATCATAGTTTGAAATGCCATTTTAGAAGTAAAGCGCTCGTCCTGTCGCTCTACCGGTATCTTTGGAAAAACACCCTCCAAAGTCCTCAAAAAAGGTTTGATCAATTCCTCGGATTCGGATGGAAGATTGTTCATTTGCTTTGGTTCCCCGACCACAAATTTTTCTACCTTCTCCTCTTGGACAAACTTCCTTAGAAAATTCAAAAGTTCCTTTGTATCAACAGTAGTAAGGCCAGAGGCAATTATTTGCAATTCGTCGGTTACGGCAATCCCCGTTCGAACCTTACCATAATCCAATGCTACAATCCTTCCCACACATTTTTTTGGCAAAAATAAAGGATAAATTGTTATAAGTGCAAAAACAAAAGGTTAATTAGCTGCTAGCCCTTATATTTGCCAAAATATGAATTCTTAAAGATGAAACGAGCGGTTATATGCGCCCCGCTTTTTATAATTCATTTATTATACAATAATTACAAAATATTAAACCCGTGAAAGAACTAAGAAACACAATAGAAACCGCTTGGGAGAACCGAGATCTACTTAAAGAAATACCAACGCAAACCGCCATACGGGAGGTCATCGATCTTTTGGATAACGGCAAACTGCGCTGTGCAGAACCGACCACGGATGGATGGCAGATCAATGAATGGGTAAAAAAGGCAGTGGTACTATATTTTCCGATACAAAAAATGGAAACCCTGGAGGCGGGTATCTTTGAATATCACGATAAAATGCCCCTTAAAAGAGGTTATGCCGAAAAAGGAATTCGAGTTGTCCCCAATGCGGTCGCCAGACACGGATCCTATATTTCCGCAGGTACTATTTTAATGCCCAGTTATGTAAATATTGGTGCCTACGTGGATGAAGGTACCATGGTAGACACTTGGGCTACCGTTGGCAGTTGCGCACAAATTGGAAAGAATGTCCACCTCAGTGGTGGAGTAGGAATTGGCGGGGTCTTGGAGCCTTTACAGGCCGCCCCTGTTATTATTGAGGACAATGCCTTTATTGGATCCAGATGTATTGTTGTGGAAGGGGTACGGGTAGAAAGAGAGGCCGTGTTGGGAGCAAATGTAGTACTTACGGGCTCTACAAAAATTATAGATGTTACGGGCGAGAGACCTGTGGAGAGAAAAGGTTTGGTACCTGCAAGATCTGTTGTAATACCGGGAAGTTATACCAAAAAATTTCCGGCTGGCGACTACCAGGTGCCTTGTGCCTTGATCATTGGGACCAGAAAAGAGAGTACCAACAAAAAAACATCCCTAAACGATGCCCTAAGGGAATACGATGTTGCGGTTTAAATGCCAAAGAATTGGGAACATTCCAGTAGATTCTTGGAACAGCATTGTTAATGACAGGGAAAATATGGGAATACCTAAAAATATTGGATGTTTTTCCTAACCCAAAAATCCTGTTAAGAAATGCCAACAAACAGGAGTGTAATACCTACGGAATAGTTGATATGCCTTATAACGTTTTTGTTGGGAACGTACCCTCTAAACCAATAAGGCATATTATCTTATAAATGCCGTTCGATTTCAATTTAGATCGCAATGGGGAATAGTATTATGAACATAAAATAGAAACCACATACTCTGCAGTCTCGGAAGGAATAAAAACCTATCACAGCGAAAAGGGGATAATCCATCCAAACCTGTTACCTTCCCGGTTTATAATCCTAAGTAACCATTTACCATGGCCTATAACATCACATTAGAAGGAAAAAATAAAGTAATTGCAGAAAGAATGCTTAAAAATATTGCCGCAATTCTGGACCAATGTAAAATAGATTATTGGTTGGAAGGCGGGACCTTATTGGGTATCATAAGGGAAAACAGACTATTGCCGTGGGACAATGATATTGATATATCCATTAACCATGATCAATTGGATAAGTTGGACAGTTTATATTCCGGATTAAAAAAAGCTGGGTACAGGGTAAGGACCAGGCGCTTTGGGAATACCAATAATTATTTCACAAAAGGAGCGGTTAGAATGATCAAGATAAGGGAAAAACGATTTTTTGGACTAATGAAGGGATCTGTTTGCCTGGATATTTTTATTAAATATCAATTTAAGGAGGATTCTTATTGGGAAATTAACCATATCACAAAATCGGTTCCTAGCAAGTTCTACCTCACCTTTAAAGATATTAAATTCAACGATTTCGACTATAAAATTCCGGCCTTGACAGATGAATATCTAACATATAGATATGGAGATTGGCAAAAACAGGTTAAAAATTGGAATACCTTTAAAGATGACAATGCAATTACCTAATATCACTCAGGTTGCAATTCCAATATTCCTTTTAAAATTGTACTGCTAACACTATCTGTATAGGCCACATATTCCACAGGACAAGTAGTATGAGGGAATCTACCCTTCCAATCGTCCCCGACCGAAATGGCATCTATATTATACGCATCCACTATGCGTTGCTTATTTTTATCTGTTTGGGGAATAACCTCATCCACATAAATAATGGCCTTGACCAACTTTAATCTTTCATTAAAGGGAATGGTAGGCAGTCTCCCCTTTTCCTTCAAAATAAGTTCGTCTGTGGAAACACCAACAATTAAATGGTCGCACATAAGTTTTGACCTTTTAAGGATGTTAAGATGCCCATAATGAAAAATATCAAAACAACCTGAAGTATACATTTTATTATACTTTTTGGCCTGTTCACATGCCTTTACTTTTATAACAAGGTTATTCCCTATTTTAAGTTTAATGACATAATTCTTGTTGTCATAAAAAAGACCGATATTTTTGACAATCTCCAACATTTCTTCCAAAGAATCTTCGGCTTCACGTTTACAACTTACATATAACTTTACCCGATCTTCCGGATCGGTGGCAAAGTTCCAATTAGGGTATTTAGTAGTTAGAATGTACAAATAGGCCTCAGTCATATAATTGATTATCCAATTGTTAGTATATTAATAGGTAAAGGTAATAAACGGTTTCAGACATAATTTCGTATAACCCAATTTTTATATATTGACCAAGCGAACCTACTTATTTATAAAGTTATCTTAAAAAAATCATAAATAAATAATTAAAGTTACCGGGCTCTTCTGTCATTCGATTGCCATACACCTTTAGAAAACCCCGACAGCCTCAAGTATTTACGAATATTAGTTATTCTTTTGTAGGAAATTACCTTGTTAATAACTTGTAATTTGATATACTATTATTAAATATTAAGTGTTATGTATTAAGTAACAACGTTATAAATTTTAGTGATTTCAACGCAACTATTTCTATTAATACTATCTAATAAGTGGTAAAAATTACGATTGCATGATAAATCAAAGTGAAAGAATATCAGCCTTAATAATCACTTATAATGAAATTGGGTATATTGAAAAATGTATCGATTCCATTGCATTCGCAGATGAAATTATCGTAGTGGATTCATATAGCACGGATGGCACCTACGAATATTTGAACAATCACCCCAAGGTAAAGGTCATCCAAAACGAATTTGAAAATTACACGGCCCAAAAATCCTTTGCCCTAAAACAGGCGTCACATGATTGGGTACTATTCTTGGATGCCGATGAGGTGGTTACTGATAAATTAAGGAATGAAATAAAATGTAAGGCCAAAAAGGATTCTGAACATTGCGCATATTGGTTCTACCGAAAGTTTATGTTCAAAAACAGTCGCCTGCGCTTTAGTGGATGGCAAACCGATAAAAATTATCGTCTTTTTAGAAAAAGTAAAGCACAATTTTGTAAGGAAAAAATAGTTCATGAAACCCTGATCGTAAAGGGTACATCCGGAATATTGAAGCAGAAATTAATGCACTTTTGCTACAAAAATTACGAAGATTATAAGTTTAAAATGTTAAAATACGGACGGTTAAAGGCCAAGGAAGCCCATAAAAAAGAAAAAAAATTCAATTACCTCCTATTGATCTTTAAGCCTTTTTGGAAATTTTTTAACCACTACATCATTAGATTGGGAATACTTGATGGAAAAAAAGGGCTTACCATCTGTTATTTGAATGCCTTGGGCGATTTTGAAAGGTATAGGGAACTAAAACGTCTGGGCAAAAGGGAAAAACTTGCTTATTCTTTGGTAAAGCCATAATCGGTCCAAGTACTTCCTGTCTTTTTTACCAATTTTATAATGGCCTTATTTTTTAAAATCGAATCTTTGGTCTTATAACTTCTCGTATGATCCAAATGTACGCAGATAGCACTGTACCGCAATTGTTTGGATTTAATGCCACTATTGAACAAGCGTTCTCCCAGTTCCCGGTCCTGACCCCCATATTGCATTCTCTCATCAAAGCCATTTACCCCCAAAATATCCTTTTTCCATCCAGAAGAATTATGACCGTTCCAACTAGCATTGGTCGGGGTCAAGGAATTATATACCTTGGAGACATTTCCCTTGGCCATTAGCTTTATGTTTTTATACAACTTGGGCAAGCCCTGTAATTCCAGCCATTTAATATTGAAACAATTTTGCCTTTCAATATCTTCAAGGGTAATGCTTCGGGAAATATTCCTCGGTAGTTTACAGTACCCTCCGGAGATAAAATACCCTTTGGCCCTGTTCCGTTGGTGTACTTCCAAAAAATCTGCCCTTGGAATGCAATCCCCATCTGTCATGACAATATACTCTGCCTTGCAGGCCCCTAGTGCTTTGTTCAAAATTTTGGATTTCTGAAACCCATCGTCCCCGTGCCATACATGTACCAACGGATAAAAAATACAGTTGGACATTTTATGGATCAACTCTTGGGTTTTTGGTCCGGAACCATCGTCGGCAATGACCAATTCAAAATCCTTAAATGTTTGCTGATGAAAGCCCCACAGCACTTTTTCCAACCATTCTTCGGAATTATAAGTACTTACAACAACGGATATAGAAGGGATAGGGTTCTCCACTCAGCAAAATTATAACCCTTTATTTACATATCTTTACGCCCTTCTTTATCTTTGTATTAGATTATGGTTAAAAAATTATTGTTCGGACTCATCAAGAAACTTAAATTGCTCCCCAAAAAGACCGGTTTAAAAATAGATTACAGATACTATTCGGGCAGTAAATTAGTTCTGGTCAATGCAACGAATTTCTACGAAAGGGAAATAAAAATTGGTTCCAATAAACTGGCGGACAGGCTTTCTTTCAAAGAAAAACAATTTTTGGTAAAATATCCCTTTTTATCCATCCGATGCCGGGAATAGCTTTTTACCTATAAATTATAATTGTTGATTGTCCTATTACAAAGGAGATTTCCAAAGGACAAAATTATATAACCCGTCCAATTTTTTGGGCCAACACATTAATAAAAACTCATGAAAATTGTCATTTTAGCAGCAGGTATTGGCTCACGACTTGGAAACCCATTCCCGAAACCATTAACAACCTTAAAAAATGGTAAATGTATCATGGAGATGCAGGTCAACAATTTGGATGAAACCTTTGACATAGATAACATCAACGTTGTTGTTGGCTTTAAAAAAGATTTAATAATGGAACGTTTTCCCGAACTCACTTATGTATACAATCCATTTTTTGATCAGACCAATACCTCCAAAAGCCTTTTAAAGGCCCTAAGGAAAAACAGGGATAAATCCGTGCTTTGGCTTAATGGCGATGTTGTTTTTGATGTAAGCCTATTGTCCGTTCTTATACCGTACATTGATAAAAATCAATCGTTTGTAGCGGTAAACACTAACAAAGTGGCAGATGAAGAGGTGAAATACACATTAAAGGACAATTTTATCGACAAATTGTCCAAGACGGTAAAAAATGGATTGGGCGAAGCAGTAGGAATAAATTTCATAGCGGCCAAGGATATAAAAAGTTTTATCGCCAGGCTCGAAGAATGTGATGACAACGATTATTTTGAGAAAGGTCTGGAGATGGCAATAGAAAAAGACGATCTCAAAATTAGCGCTGTGGATATTTCCGAATACAATTGCATGGAAGTAGATTTTAAGGAAGATTTGGAGAATGCCAATACCCTATTTCGAAAATGAAAGTAATTTTATTCTGCCAAAATGCATATGCTTTTGGCATCCTTGTCCCCATCCGGGATGTACTCATAGAGCAGGGACACGGTTTTCTTTGGTATATTTCCGGGAAACTCTTGGACAATTTTCCATATAAAGATGACAATTATACCCTTAGCACATTAGATTTACAACGCTATGAAAGTGATGCCATCTTTGTTCCCGGCAATGAAGTGCCTTATTATATACGAGGCCTAAAAGTTCAGGTTTTTCATGGACTTGCGGGTGAAAAAAAAGGACATTTCAGGATAAGGCACTACTTCGATCTTTATCTTACCCAAGGTCCTTATTTCACGGATAAATTTAATGAGTTAAAGAAAGTACACAAAAATTTTGATGTTATCGAGACAGGTTGGCCCAAATTGGATGTGTACAGCACTGAAAAAAACAGGTACGACTTTGAAAAAAAGGCCATATTGCAACAATTCAACACGGATAAAATTGTGCTCTTTGCCCCTACCTTCTCCCCTAGCCTAACTTCTGCCCCATATTTATTAAAGGAAATAAGGAACTTAGCCGAGACTACGGGATACGTAGTTCTCATAAAGTTCCATGACCTTATGGATCAAAAATGGATTAAGATATACAAAAGACTCTCCAACGAAATACGCAATGTAATTTTCAAAGAGGACAAAAATATTATTAAACTGCTCCTCCAGGCAGATATATTGGTCAGTGACACCTCCTCTGTAATTTACGAATTCATTCTCTTGAACAAACCGGTCATAACCTTCAAAAATATTTCGGACAGGGTGCTATGGGACAACTCCAATTCCTACACCGGCCTTACCGAGAAAGTTTTGGACAATTTTCATTCGGACGCCTACGCTGCGGAAAGAGCCTACATAAACATGCAATTTCACCCATATCAAGATGGAAAATCGGCACTTCGTATGGTAAATGCGGTTAAGGATTACATTGAGATCCATGGAGTACCCCAAGAAAGGAAATTATCGCTGGCCAGAAGACTCAAAATCAATTCCATCTTCGGAAAGCCCACAAAAAATCCCTTTGTAGGCGAAAAGACAAATAAAATTTCTGCCGTTCTAATTACCTATAATGAGGACATCCATATCAATGCCGTTTTGGAAAATATAAAGTTTGCGGACGAAATTATCGTTGTAGATTCCTTTAGTAAGGATGGCACCATCGAAAAAATTGAGCAGCACCCACATGTTAAATTAATACAACGCACATTTGTCAATTACACAGATCAAAAATCCTATGCCCTAAAACAGGCTACCCATGATTGGGTCCTTTTTCTGGATGCTGATGAACGGGTTCCGGACCGACTTAGAAATGAAATCCTCGAAACGATAAACTCCTCTAAACCAACAGCGGATGCATATTACTTTTATCGAACCTTTATGTTCAAAGATAAAGTTTTGCATTTTAGTGGCTGGCAGAGCGATAAAAACTATAGGCTTTTCAGAAAAAGTAAAGTGCATTTTACAGAGGACAGGATAGTACATGAGACTTTGGTGGTGGACGGACCATCGGGAGTACTCAAAAACAAGTTGATCCATTACTCCTATAAGAATTATGAAGACTATAGGGGCAAAATGATAAAGTATGGACAAATGAAGGCCGTAGAGGAATTTAAAAAGGACTATGACCCCAACTATTACCATTTTATAATTCGCCCATTTTACAAATTTTTTAACCATTATATTTTAAGATTGGGCATACTGGACGGAAAAAAGGGACTGATCATATGCTATCTTAATGCCTTAGGGGTATATTCCCGGTACAAGGAGCTCAAAAGATTAAGAAATTTAAAATAACGAACTACTATGAAAGATTTGCTTTCCGAAGTAAACGCCTGCCATGATATACTTACAAAAGGAGGTCTTATCTTATATCCTACCGATACGGTTTGGGGTATTGGCTGTGATGCTACAAATGCGGCAGCAGTAGAAAGAATTTACACCTTAAAGCAACGTTCCAATACCAAGACCATGATCTGTTTGGTGGCCAATGATTTTATGCTGGAACAACATGTTGAAAAAGTACCGGAACTGGCCTATGATATTATAGATCTTGCTACCAAACCAACCACCATTGTATATGAATCGCCTAAGGGGGTGGCCGCAAATTTAATTGCCGAGGGCAATACTTTGGCCATTAGGGTTGCTTCCGATCAATTTTGCCAATTCCTGATAAAGAAATTAAAAAAGCCCATCGTGTCTACCTCTGCAAATTTAGCAGGGCATCCAACCCCCAACTCTTTCAAAGAAATATCCCCTGAGATTTTAAAAGGTGTGGACTATATAGTAAATTTGGGCCGTGATAAAGTTAACAATACCCCATCTTCTATTATTATGCTACGTAATGATGGTAGCGTAAAAGTGATCCGAGAATAAGAATGACTAAGAGACAACACTTAGAAGCCATAAACACCCCAGTATTTTCTACCATTTCCGAAGCGGCCAAAGAACTTTCATTGGATTCTTACGTAATCGGGGGCTTTGTAAGGGACTATTTACTACAAAGGGGAACCCCTAAAGATATCGACATTGTTGCCATTGGTAGCGGAATAGAATTGGCCAAATTGGTTGCCAAGAAATTACCGGGAAGTTCAGAGGTCAGTATCTTCAAAAATTTTGGAACCGCAATGATCAAATTTCAGGATATTGAAATTGAATTTGTAGGGGCAAGAAAAGAAAGTTACCACAGGGAAAGTAGAAAACCTGTTGTTGAAAATGGGAGTTTGCAAGACGACCAAAAAAGACGGGATTTCACTATAAATGCCTTGGCCATTTCCCTTAATTCCAAAGATTTCGGACAATTATTGGACCCTTTTGACGGCATTGGGGATTTAAAAAGACAATTGATCAGAACTCCTTTGGACCCGTCCATTACTTATTCCGATGATCCTTTGCGAATGATGCGTGCCATAAGGTTTGCTACACAGCTTAACTTTATTATCCATCCTGAATCATTACAGGCCATTGCGGACAACAAGGTAAGGATCAAGATTATTTCCAATGAGCGCATCGTGGACGAACTACATAAAATTTTGGCCAGTCCCAAACCTTCCATTGGATTTTCCCTACTCCACAGCACTGGGCTCTTACCTTTTATATTGCCGGAACTGGTTGGCTTGGAAGGCATTGAGGAAATTGAAGGGCAACGGCACAAGGACAATTTTTGGCATACGCTGGAAGTAGTAGACAACATTGCTGAACATACCGATAATGTCTGGCTACGCTGGGCCGCCCTACTACATGATATTGGCAAAGCCCCTACCAAAAAATTCGACAAAAAGATCGGATGGACATTCCATGGACATGAATTTGTGGGATCCAAAATGATCTACAAACTTTTTAAGCGACTTAGACTGCCCTTGAATGAAAAAATGAAATATGTGCAAAAGATGGTCCTTATGAGTTCCAGACCCATTGTACTTTCAGAAGATTTTGTAACCGATTCAGCCGTTAGAAGGCTCATTTTTGAAGCGGGCGAACATGTAGAGGATTTAATGACCCTATGTGAAGCGGATATTACTACCAAGAATCCAAAAAAACAAAAGAGGTATAGAAACAATTTTAAAATTGTCCGTCAGAAAATCGAAGAGGTGGAGGAAAGGGACCATATTAGAAACTTTCAACCACCAATTAGTGGGGAAGAGATCATGAAAACTTTCAACCTAAGACCCTCCAAGGAAATAGGAATGATCAAAGAGGCTATCAAGGAAGCCATTTTGGAAGGTGAAATTCCCAACGAATACAACGCCGCCTATTCCCTTATGCTACAAAAAGGAAAGGAGATGGGATTACATTTAAACTAAACCCATGTTGACTTGATCTGTTAAATAATGTAGCTTATTTATGTCCTAAAATTAAGACCTGCCCAGACCATAATTTAATAAAAGAGTGGTAATTTTACAGGACGCTTTCAAACATTCAAATGCAAAATAAATTTACAAAAATCGCCAAGATCAGTCTAGTTTTGGTGTACTTGGTAATTATAGCCGGGGCAGTGGTAAGAATGACGGGCAGTGGCATGGGATGCCCGGATTGGCCAAAATGTTTTGGCCATTATATACCCCCTACGGATATTGGGGAATTACAATGGCAACCAAAAAAAGAATTTAAGAAAGGCCAGGTCATTATTTTAGATGAAGCCCTATGGGTGGCCAAGAAGAATTTTAGCACCTCCTCTACATATAACCCCAATAATTGGGCCCCTTATACAAAGCATGGCTACGCCATTTTTAACCCTTTCCATACCTGGACCGAATTCATCAATAGATTATTTGGTGCCCTGGCCGGACTGGGAACCTTAATAATGGCCATAGCCTCTTTTGCTTATTGGAAAAAACAGAGATCCATCACCATCCTTTCCTGGGTCGTAGTATTCGCCATGGGTTTCCAGGCATGGCTTGGGGCCACTGTGGTGTATTCAGTTTTGGCTCCGGCCAAAATAACCATCCATATGGTCATGGCCCTGTTCATCCTTGCCCTTATCCTGTACTTGATCCAGGCCACAAACAATAAGATTAAATCCTTAAAACCTGATAAAGTAACGAGAAACCTGATCATCTTTGTTCTTTTGACCACTTTGGTACAGGTAGTATTGGGCACTCAGGTAAGACAATTTGTGGATGTGCAAACCGACATTTACGGAGAAGACTCCCCCAACCTATGGCTGCATAATGCTACATTATCATTTTACATGCACCGTTCATTTTCTATAATCGTTGTTCTTTTGAACCTGGCCCTGGCCATAAGAATCTATAATTTGAATCTCGGTTATTCCAAAATAAAATGGGTTTTGGCCATTTTACTTTTGGAGGTTATTTCCGGTATGGCCATGTACTATCTGGATTTCCCGTTCGCTTCCCAACCATTGCATCTAGTGCTGGCATCCGTTTTGTTCGGTTTTCAATTCTATTTGGTTTTGGAAGCGCTAAATGCTTTTAAAACCATGAAAACTTTGTAACTTTGCCATCACAAAAAAAGGAGCCGATGATATACAAAATAAGGATTATTCTAGATGCAGAGGAAGATATTTTTAGGGATATTGAAATAGAGGAAAACAATTCTATGGAAGACCTTCACAATGCCATTACCCAAGCTTTTGGTTTTTTGGGAAATGAAATGGCCTCATTTTACACCTGTGACGAAGAGTGGAGGCAAGAAGAGGAAATTGCCCTATTCGACATGAGTGAAAACGGCTCCGATGTTCGTCTGATGAACGAGATCCTATTACAGGACATTCTTACGGAACATTCCCCCAAACTTATTTATGTATATGACTTTTTGAGTATGTGGACCTTCTTTGTTGAATTGGCGGATATAGTGGAAAAAGAGGACGCAAAGACCTATCCCCGTACCCTTTTCAGTTTTGGAGAATTACCGGACTCCCCACCTGAAAAAAAGTTTGAGGCGGATGAAAATGAATTCGATTTTGACAATACCCTTGATAACTACGAAGATTTGGATTTTGATGAAAACTGGAACTGATAAATCCCGTAGCTACAAATTAAATTAGTGGTATATTAGCATTAAAGCGACCTTATCAAGGTTCCCGCAAGCCTATTACATAACATTACACCTAAATATTTCCCTTTTACCCATGATCAACTTATACCCTACCCAAATTGAAACCATTTCCATACACCGCGTAGGAAACAAAAATAAAAGCGAAGGTATCTTTCTCTCGGAAGCCCCTTTTTCCCTCAACGATGAAACTACCGGACTGTTAAAGGAGTATTTTTTTAAACCTTTTAGGGAAAAGGAGGAGAATTACTATTATTTTTCCCATGAATCCGACGTAGAATTTAATGAGGTCTATAAAATTGTTTCCGCTATTTTTGATGAGCCGGCCAGCCTTCATGCCAATTCCAAAAAAATAGCGACCCAATTGTTCGACCAGTCGAACCACCCACATATCAAAAGTGGTGAAGTATATGTGGCCTATCTTACCGATCTAATGTTGGACAATGTTAAGGTGAATGCGGTGGGCATATTCAAAAGCGAGCTAAAGCACGATTTCCTGCAATTTCAGGAAAAGGGAAATAACTTGGATATTCTGATACAGCAAGGCATCAACATCAATAAGCTGGACAAAGGCTGCCTTATTTTTAATACGAACAGGGAGGAAGGGTATAAAGTACTTTCAGTGGATAGTAATCGCTACGATACCAAGTACTGGTTGGAAAATTTTCTAGGGGTGGATGCCTTGTCCGATGATAACTTTAAGACCAAAAACTACTTAAAATTCTGTCAGAATTTTGCCAAGGATGTGGTGTTGCCCGCAGAGGACAAACAACAAGAGGTGTTGTTTATGAACAGGGCGGTAAATCATTTTGCCAAAAATGACTCTTTTGAAGAGACCAATTTCTTGAACGAGGTGATGGAAAATCCGGAATTGATACCTGAATTTAAACACTATAAGGTAGAAAAAGGACCTAAATACAGTATAGAGGATGTCTCTACGTTCGACATTGCCAACAAAGCGGTTTCCGACGCCAGAAAAAAAATTAAGAACGTCATTAACCTGGATACCAATATCCAGATCAAACTTGATTTTATTAATCCGGAATCGGCCCAAAAATTTGTGGAAAAGGGCTGGGACGAAGAGCGGCAAATGTACTACTACCTCGTCTACTTTAACAAAGAACAGAAAAGTTAGGCCAATCCGGAAGCTACCCTGTTCACAACTTTAAAGAGAGTTTAGTGGCATAAAGGGATTTGGGTTAAATTAAGCAATAGAACCTATCTACATTAAAAGTTGATCCTGTTCTCTATAATCTGTTTCATACTTACGTCCTCATAATTTCTTTTCACAAAATCTAGGGCAAGTGCCAATACTTCCCCCATGGTCTTACATTTTTTAAAGTTAATATCTCCTGTAAGGTCATATATGTGCTGTGATAGGGCCGTAATATTATCGTCATTGGATATATTATCTGTCTTCACTATGGATATGAGTCGCTTAATACGGTTCCCGGAACTCAAAATTCTTTTCGCTACAATGGATCGCTCCTCTATCTTATACTGATCCACCGAATTCCTTTGCAACTTTTCCTTGACCAACATAACCATTAAATAATTTTCCTTAAAAAATTGTGGCCTATACACTTTTAATTTTCCCTCATAGCACTGTTGGTCAAAATCTATCGCCCTTATCTTATAGACTACATGATCAAAATCGTGGGTAGGAACAATAACGTAATTATAAGATCGCATATCCCCTAAAAGGCGGATCATGCAGCGTTCATTGAACTTAACGAATTCTTTGGCCAATTGCGACTTTTCCGATTCCGTACATTTTGGCAAAAAATCCTTGATAAACACATCTCCCGGTATACCGGCAATATGCTCCTCTATCAAGGTATCCCCATAAACAAGAAAGTTTAGGTTGTAGGGCGATAACATATGCTCCAGTTCCAATCCATAGATCCTGGAAGCATCGGTCCTTTTTACATAGAAATAAGTGAAATTGTCGTTCAGAATATTCCTCACTTTTATCCTAAAAGGCTTGGAATTCCCAAAAGTACAATAGTCCACCGCATCAACATTTAAAAATGGAAATATACTATCACTACCATCGGAATGCAGAATGGAATATACTTTCTTTAGACTGATATCGATTTCGATCCTATCAAATTCATTGTAATACACCCGTACCCAAAGAGTGTCCTCCTCATTGGAATCATAGACCACAATAGACCCGGAAAAGCGCAATAGGTCCTCATAAAAAATTGGAATTTCAATTTTTCTGCTATAGTGGTCCAAATAGGCATCCAGTTTATTATTCACCGGGAATGCAGGCTTTTTCTTGGACATTAATCTTTCGGACATGGAAAAAACTTTATTTTGTAACAAAATAAGGATTTCTTCGTCAAGTAAGTACAAACAATCAATAAATCTATCCCATTTTGGAAACTATTCTGACCGTAAACCGCCTTACCAAAAAATTTGGATATCTCACCGCGGTCAAAGACCTATCCTTTAGTATAGAAAAAGGCAATGTTTATGGCATCCTGGGACCCAATGGTAGCGGTAAATCCACCACCTTGGGAATAGTATTGAACGTAGTGAATGGAACATCTGGCGATTTTTCCTGGTTCGGGGGGAGCGTTTCCACACACGATGCCCTGAAAAAAGTAGGCGCCATTATTGAACGTCCCAATTTCTATCCCTATATGACCGCAGTTCAAAATCTAAAATTGGTCTGTAAAATAAAGGATGTTCCCCAAGACAAAATTGAGGATACTTTGGAAATGGTCGGACTCCTAGACCGCAAAAACAGCAAGTTCAGCACCTACTCCTTGGGCATGAAACAGCGATTGGCCATTGCCTCGGCACTTCTCAACGATCCGGAAATATTAATTCTGGACGAGCCCACCAATGGTTTGGACCCGCAAGGAATACATCAAATAAGGGAGATCATAAAAAAAATTGCCTTCCAGGGCACCACCATTCTGTTGGCCTCACATTTATTGGACGAGGTAGAAAAAGTATGTAGCCATGTCATTATCCTTAGAAAAGGGGAAAAGCTCTATTCGGGCCGGGTCGACGAAATGTTGAACAGTTATGGTTTCTTTGAACTCAGGGCAAAGGACGAGGCAGCCTTGGTCACCTTTTTGGGCAAACATCCCAGTTTTGGTGATATAAAACAAGAAAATGGATCGATCAAAGCCATTTTGAAGGAAGAAATGAAGGCGGATACCCTAAATCGGGAATTGTTTAACAATGGCATAGTCCTATCCCATTTGGTAAGGCGCAAAGAAAGTCTTGAGGAACAATTCCTGAGCTTGACCAACCATAGGGATGAATTGCATTAATACCCCAAAAGCATAAAATATGGTACGCTTATTACAGATAGAGTTTATAAAATTATGGAACAATAATGCAAGTAAGATCCTGATCATTGCTTATTTCGTTCTTATCCTATGTATGGCATTGTTGGCCGCTATAAAATTTGACATAGGCCCCATACAGTTCCATGTGGCCGAACAGGGTATCTTTAATTTTCCTTATATATGGCACCTGAATACCTGGATTGCGAGTGGATTGAAACTCTTTTTTGCCATCGTTATTGTCTCTATGATGGCCAATGAATACAGCAATAAGACCTTGAAGCAGAATTTAATAGATGGACTGAGCAAGAAGGAATTCATCGCCTCAAAATTTTTGGCCGTTTTTGCCTTTTCTGTAATTTCCACCCTTTTTGTCTTTATTGTCTCATTGGTTTTAGGGCTTTTTTATTCCGATTTCACGGAGTTATCCATCATTTTTTCGGATTTGGAATATGTCTTGGCCTATTTTTTCAAGCTATTGGGGTTCTTCTCCTTCTGCCTTTTCCTTGGGATTTTGGTAAAACGCTCTGCCTTTGCCTTGGGCTTTTTAATTATATGGTTTGCCATTGAAAATTTGGGTATCCGTTTTTTGGTATGGTGGCTGGCCGGCAAGGAAGCTTCGGCCTCGGTCATGAAATTCCTCCCTCTGGAATCTATGGGCAACCTTATTAAAGAGCCGGTATCCAGATTTAAAGCCGTACAAAGTATGGTAGAACAGGTGGGGGAACAATTCCATAAGGACTATGCCGTGCATTCTTATGAAATTTTGATAGTGGGATGCTGGACCGCAATTTTCATATATCTTTCTTACGCCCTGCTGAGGAAACGTGATTTGTAAAGTTAACTTCCAATAGTTAGGTGCTTTACCACAAAGTATGGAATAATAGCTATAAATAGTTACCGAAGCTCCTCAGTATTGCCGGCTATTTATTAATTTTAGGTCATAAAACGAATGTGATTTTTTATTGTTGCCCCGCTGGGAAAAAGATCATATTACAGAAGTACCTGAAAACCTTACCCATGAAATTTAAAGTTGTTTCCGATTATAAACCTACGGGCGATCAGCCAAAAGCTATTAAACAATTAACAGAGGGCCTGGAGACCGATGAGCGTTATCAAACCCTTTTGGGGGTTACGGGGTCCGGAAAAACCTTTACCGTTGCCAATGTTATAGAACAAGTGCAACGACCTACCCTGGTATTGGCTCATAATAAAACCCTTGCGGCCCAATTATACTCGGAATTTAAACAGTTTTTTCCAGAGAATGCCGTTGAATATTTTGTCTCCTACTACGATTACTATCAACCCGAAGCTTATATACCCTCAAGTGGCACTTATATAGAAAAGGATCTTTCCATTAACGAAGATATTGAAAAACTGCGCTTGAGCGCCACATCATCCCTATTGTCCGGCAGAAGGGATATCCTGGTCGTGGCATCGGTTTCCTGTTTGTACGGCATCGGAAATCCAGTGGAATTTCAGAAAAATGTCATAGGAATAGAAAAGGATCAGATAATTCCAAGGACCAAATTCCTACATCAACTGGTACAAAGCCTTTACTCCAGAACGACTGCCGATTTTAAGAACGGTAATTTTAGGGTAAAGGGCGATGTAGTGGACGTTTTTCCAAGTTATGCCGACCATGCCTTCAGAATTCATTTTTTTGGGGATGAAATAGAGGAAATAGAAGCCTTTGACCCATATAAGAACAAAATATTGGAAAAGTACCAACAACTAAATATATACCCCGCCAATATGTTCGTGACCTCCCCGGATGTTTTACAGAATGCCATCCACCTCATTCAGGAGGATATGGTGCTGCAGGTATCCTATTTTAAGGAAATTGGGAAACACTTGGAAGCAAAACGACTGGAAGAACGTACAAATTTCGACTTGGAGATGATACGGGAACTGGGATATTGCTCAGGGATCGAAAACTATTCCAGGTATCTGGACGGAAGGGAACCGGGCACCAGACCATTCTGCTTGTTGGACTATTTTCCAAAGGATTATTTAATGGTGGTGGATGAAAGCCACGTTACCATCCCACAGGTACACGCCATGTATGGCGGCGATAGGTCCAGAAAGGAAAATTTGGTGGAGTACGGATTCCGATTGCCAGCTGCGATGGACAACAGACCCTTAAAATTTGAGGAGTTTGAAGCGCTTCAAAATCAGGTTATCTATGTCAGCGCTACCCCGGCCGATTACGAACTGGCATTGAGCCAAGGGGTTTATGTGGAGCAAGTAATTAGGCCGACCGGCCTATTGGACCCTATTATAGAGATCCGTCCAAGCCTGAACCAAATTGATGATCTAATTGAGGAGATCCAGTTGAGGGTGGAAAAGGATGAACGCACCTTGGTCACTACCCTTACCAAACGAATGGCGGAAGAATTGGCCAAATATTTAACCAGAATAAATGTCCGCTGTCGGTATATTCATAGTGACGTGGACACTTTGGAGCGGGTAGAAATTATGCAGGATCTGCGCAAAGGAGTTTTTGACGTACTCATTGGGGTGAATTTATTAAGGGAAGGCCTGGATCTACCCGAAGTCTCCCTGGTGGCCATATTGGATGCCGATAAGGAGGGTTTTCTAAGAAGTGCAAGATCCCTCACCCAGACCGTTGGCCGTGCTGCCAGAAACCTAAATGGAAAAGCGATAATGTATGCGGATAAAATTACCAATAGCATGCAAAAAACAATAGACGAGACCAACTATAGACGCGAAAAACAGACGGCTTATAATCTTAATAATAATATTACGCCCACCGCACTGAACAAAAATCTGGACAGTGTTTTGGCCAAAAATTCAGTCTCCACCTATCATTTTGAAAAAGAAGAAATGAAGGCCGCGGAGCCCGACTTATTATATCTTACCAAGGAACAAAGGGAGAAAATGATACGGGACAAACGAAAGGCCATGGAAAAAGCGGCAAAAGATCTGGATTTTATGCAAGCTGCCAAGTTAAGGGACGAAATTAAATCGCTTCAGGAACAGGAATAATATACTCCTGTCACACAAAATCATGACTGACTTTAGATTTATTACAAAAATAGCGCTTCGATTTCTCGAAGCGCCATTACAATCAACCAACCAATTAAACTTAAGCTATTTCAATTAGCCTTTTAGGCTTTGGCAATGCCTCTTCCTTTTTGGGAAGGACAAATTTCAGGATTCCATCTTCATAGGAAGCGTTAATTTTATCCAAGGAAATGGTTTCGGGCAAACTGAACACTCTTTTAAAGGAAGAATAAGTAAATTCCCTTCTGGTATATCCATCCCCTTCCTTGTTTTCCCCACTTTTTACTTCGGAGGAAATGGTTAGGATGTCATTGTCGATTTCAACATTGAAATCTTCTTTTTTCCTTCCGGGTATGGCCAGTTCCAACACGTATTCGGTTTCGGTTTCCTTAACATTGGCGGCCGGTACGCTTTGTTTAAAGTTATCTACGCCACCAAACCAATCCGGACTTAAGAATTCGTTCATTAAGGATGGAAAAATAACATGGTTTCTTTTTACTAGACTCATGACTTTTATATTTTAAGTTATACATTAATTTCTCATGAGCTAATAGGCAAATGGTGTACCGAAGGCATAATTAAGACATTATGTCATGTATTTAAAACAATAACAAGACATTGTGTCTCTTTTTAATTATTATAGGCTTTGAATATATTGATCAATACAGCCGGAGGAACCACTTTGTCCGGATAATTGTGCATAACGGTAAGCACCTGCTCTATGGCCGCTTGGGGAAGTCCAAACCCCAGTCCTATATTATGTAACTGTTCAATTTCGGCCAGGCGCTGTTCCCTGTCCACATTCATGAGCAGTACCAACCTATGAAACTGTAGGATACGCTCCGCCTCGGATTGAAGTACGACCTTGCCCATTTTTTTATGAAAAAGGGAATCGAAGGTTTCCTTATCGATCTCCAATTGTTGTGCCACGCCCAATAAAAAATCATACTCCGAATCCTTGATCTCCTTATCTGCTTTAGCAAAAGAGATCATTTGGGAAAGAATGCCCAACTTCTCCAGATATGTACTCATAAATTACAGTTTAACACTAAGTTACATTAAATAGCTTTGATTTCCGGTCCCCGGATGTAGGAAAGTGTTCCGAAACTGGTACTACATCGTATTTTTTGTAATATCTTGTGAAAAAATTTACCATATGACCAATAATGATGTGCTTAAAAAGTTAAGGGTTGCCTTAAAATTAAGGGATGATGAAATTGTAGAAATTTTAAAATTGGTCGATTTTAAAATTACAAAAAGTGAGTTGGGTGCATTTTTCAGAAAAGAGGACCACCCCAACTATGTAGAATGTGGCGACCAAATTTTGCGTAATTTCTTAAATGGATTGGTGATACATTATCGTGGGACCAAGGAAAACCCCAAAGACCCAAAATTATCCCTGCCCAAACCAAAAAAGGCCCCCATTTTTAAAGCGTATCAAAAACTGGGATTCAAGGAGCAACAAAAAAAGAAGAAGGACCATGACATTAGTCCCGTAAAATACAAGAACAAAAAAAAGCCCTGATACTTCGTCAGACCAATTGACATAAAAAAGGCAGCACTTTAGAAGTACTGCCTTTGGTTTTTTATAATCTATTAATATTATGCCAATACGGCCTTCACCTTATCGGCAGCTTCTTGAAACTGCACGGCAGAATGTACGGCCAACCCCGAATTATCAATAATTTCCTTGGCCAATTCGGCATTGGTACCCTGTAATCTTACTATGATAGGCACTTTTATAGCATCGCCCATATTTTTGTAGGCATCCACTACCCCTTGCGCTACACGATCGCAACGCACAATACCACCAAAGATGTTTATTAGGATGCATTTAACGGCAGGATCCTTCAAAATAATCCTGAAAGCTTCTTCAACCCTTTTGGCATCGGCGGTTCCACCTACATCCAAGAAGTTGGCCGGTTCACCACCTGCCATTTTAATAAGGTCCATGGTAGCCATTGCCAATCCCGCACCGTTCACCATACAGCCCACATTTCCATCCAGGTCAACATAATTTAGTCCTACGGCCCTTGCCTCTACCTCAATTGGATTTTCCTCCAATAAATCGCGCATTTCAGCATATTGCTTTCTTCTAAAAAGTGCATTATCATCAATGGACACCTTGGCATCCACGGCCATAATCTTATCATCGGAGGTCTTAAGGACCGGATTTATTTCGAATAAACTGGCATCACTCTCCACATAGGCCTTATATAAACTGGTAACAAACTTGGTCATTTCCTTAAAAGCCGTCCCCGAAAGTCCCAAGTTAAAGGCTATCTTCCTTGCTTGAAAGGGCAATAGACCAGTGGCCGGATTTATTTCCTCGGTAAAAATTAGATGGGGCGTTTTTTCCGCAACCTCTTCTATATCCATTCCACCTTCGGTAGAGTACATGATCATATTTCTTCCAGCGGCCCTGTTCAATAAAACGGACATGTAAAATTCACTAGTTTCGCTGTCCCCGGGGTAATAAACATCCTCGGCAATCAAAACTTTATGTACTTTTTTACCTTCTGCCGAAGTTTGAGGGGTTATTAAATTCATCCCAATGATCGCCCCTGCAATATCTTCTACCTCACGCAAGTTCTTTGCCAATTTTACTCCTCCTCCTTTTCCCCTGCCTCCTGCATGAACCTGGGCCTTGATTACGTGCCAACCGGTTCCGGTCTCCTGGGTCAATTGTTTGGCAGCATCTACTGCTTCCTTGGCATTATAAGCCACTAAACCGCGTTGAATGCGTACTCCAAAGCTCGCTAAAATCTCTTTTCCTTGATATTCGTGAAGGTTCATAAATTGAAGGTTCTATTTGTTGAGTTGCAAAAATAGGAAACACAGCGGATTTACCCTAATTAAATAAAACAGAAAATACAGTGTGCCGGCTATGGAGAAATTGCACCACTTTTAAACGGAAATCAAAGAAATACCACCCTAACAACAACTATTAGCTAAGGGCGCAATTGCAATAGTTTACCATATGGAAGACCTTTTCAACTTACCATTAACCTAATGCCCAATCAAGCCATGCTGCCTGCCATTACATTTTAAAATCCTTAAAGTCTATAGGGTCGAAATTTTTGAAATGTCCGTTCATCCCTATCATTTCCTTTGATTGGTTTACCTGCTTCAAAACTTGAATAGTATTTGTTAAATGAGCTTTGATGAACAACAGGCGTTCACTTTTATAGGCCATTTTCAGGAGTTTGTATTCCTGGGCAAGGGAAAGCCCTATCTTATGAATCAATTGATAAATATCAAAATTCCCTGCTGTTAGACCTAAAATGGATACATCCATTAAACCATAAAGCTCCATGACAAGACCAAGGACATTCTCCTTTAAGGTTTTGACGCTGTCATCATAATAAGGTAAAAATTCCACATCGCCCCCAGCGTACAACTTACCGTCCATATTTTTTTGGAAAGTATTTATTTTAAAGAGGCGCCGGCCAACACATACTATATCCATTTCCCCTGTATCATAGGTTTTTACAATTTCCTTTAATTCCAGTTCAGTGCCGTACGTCATTTCGCCATCAATATATACAGGAACCCCAAAATTACTGGACTCTTCCCGTACATCCCTAATTAATTGTTTGTAACGCTCCTCAAAAATGTGAAGGGCTACGATTTCTTCCTGAAAAAATACGGACGGTAAAGGAAATAAGGGTAACAGCATAAGTTTTTATTTAAAATTACAACGGACCAAGAAATGAACCAGCCCAACGCAGTGCGGACGAGGTATGGAAAGCAAGTCCACTGCGTTACAAAGATACAGGACAAAATATTGCAATTCCATGTATAACGGCTACCCCCCTACATTACATCCTAGCTCTGCCTCTAGAAATTCCATTGATTACACATGGAAGAGTCAATGATTGTTATATAATTAACAATATGTTACATTTTTCAAATATTGCTATATATTTTTGCTCAAAGACAATAAGTAGTCTAAATTTGCACAAAATATTGAACAATGCGAAACACTGACCTATTAAAGATAGCAAAAACTTACGGTGACCCAGTCTATGTATACGATTCCGAAAAAATAATTTCCCAGTTCCAAAGACTGACCAATGCATTTAAGGATGTAAAAAAACTACAATTAAATTACGCCACAAAGGCACTTTCCAATATTGCCATTTTAAAATTGATGAACAGTTTGGGAAGCGGCCTGGATACCGTTTCCATACAAGAGGTTCAATTGGGACTCATGGCCGGTTTTGAGCCTAGTTCCATTATATTTACTCCAAATGGGGTATCCTTGGAGGAAATTGAGGAGGCAGCGAAATTGG
The DNA here is from genome assembly GCF_003426735.1 of Arenibacter sp. P308M17. Classification (GTDB taxonomy): domain Bacteria; phylum Bacteroidota; class Bacteroidia; order Flavobacteriales; family Flavobacteriaceae; genus Arenibacter. Next base: position 98,994 of record NZ_QVON01000009.1, on the reverse strand, counting down.
GCGTGCGCATCAACATTGACAACCTATCCATTTTGGAACAATTTGGTAGCAAGCATCCGGATATTCCTGTTTGTATTAGAATAAATCCGCACGTAATGGCCGGTGGAAATTCTAAAATCTCCGTGGGGCACATAGATTCCAAATTTGGCATCAGCATACATCAAATACCCCATTTACTGCGAATCGTTAATCTCACCAACATGAAGGTTAATGGGATACATATGCATACCGGAAGTGATATTTTGGATATCGATGTATTCCTTTACGCCTCAGAAATTCTTTTTGAAACGGCGAAGAATTTCCAAGATCTTGAGTTTATAGACTTCGGAAGTGGGTTTAAAGTTCCTTATAAGGAAGGGGATATTGAAACCAATATTGAGGAATTGGGCAGGAAGTTGGGAAAACGTTTCAACTCCTTTTGCAAGGAATATGGCAGGGAATTGACCTTGGCTTTTGAGCCTGGTAAATTTTTGGTCAGTGAGGCCGGTTTTTTCTTGGCCAAAGTAAATGTGGTAAAACAGACCACTTCAACCGTTTTTGCAAGTGTGGACTCCGGCTTCAACCATCTTATCCGTCCCATGTTTTATGGTGCCATCCATAGCATTGAAAATATCTCAAATCCTGACGGCCGTGAACGCTATTATTCCGTGGTAGGCTATATTTGTGAGACCGATACCTTTGCAAGCAACAAGCGCATCAATGAAATCTCCGAGGGGGACATCCTTTGCTTTAAAAATGCAGGTGCCTACTGCTTCACTATGGCAAGCAATTACAACTCAAGATTTAGACCTCCCGAGGTTTTATGGCATAAAGGAAAAGCAATCCTGATAAGGGAAAGGGAGACTTTTGAAGACCTGATCAAAAGCCAGGTCGATGTCCAGGACCTATTCGCGACTGTTAAAGAAAAGGCAATAGCAAAATAAAGTTGCCCAATTTTCGTTAGTTTTGATAATGTTATTGGGCAAATCCCTTAAAATCATGGTCGTAAAATCATTAAAAAAAACAGCAATCCTTTTTTGTCTTGCCATCTTGCCCTTAGGTAGTATGGCACAGGAAGTAAAATGGCTTAGCTGGGATGAAGCGGCCAAATTGGCCGAAACGGAGAAAAATCCAAAGAAAATATTTATCGACGTCTATACCGACTGGTGTGGATGGTGTAAAAAAATGGACAAGGACACCTTTCAGAATGCAGAAGTTGCCGAATACATGTCCAAAAACTATTATATGGTGAAGTTGGATGGGGAAGGCAAGGAACCTATTGTTTTCAAAGGAAAAACCTTTAAATTCGTTCCTTCGGGCAGAAATGGCTATCATGAATTTGCGGCGGCACTTATGCAGGGCAAAATGAGTTATCCCACGACGATATTTCTGGATGAAAAAATGAATATGCTCTCTCCTGTTCCGGGGTATCAAAAGCCCGGACCCTTCCTAAAAATAGCCAAATATTTTGGCGACAATATACACAAGGAGAAAGATTGGAATACCTACGATAGCGAAAGCAAATAGTTTGGTATACGCTATGTTTAAATAAAAAAAGCCGGTCTACCGGCTTTTTTTATTCCATCAAATCCAACCTAGACTTGCTTATCTAGGATCAATCTCAAAAGTTGTGTATGAATCGGAATAAGATAGAATTTTCTATCCCAAATTCGTGTTCTGTTCATTTTTTGGATCGCCCAAATGCAGCGCATTCATGAATACCAATAAAAAACAAATGTCTTGTTGTCCGGGGATAAGCCATAGATACTCCATAGATACTCCATAGATACTCCATAGATACTCCATAGATAGTCCATAGTTAGGCCATAGTTAGGCCATAGTTAGGCCATAAATGAAAATAGGGAAAAACAGGCTGGATCCACACCTTTTTTGACGCTCTAAAATATCTCCTTTTCAAGCCACTTTTTACCTTTCATGGACAGCAAAATACTTTCCGGGATCCCTTGCGGAAAACGAAGCTAAAAAGCAGTGTCTTTATGAAGCTATTTCTTCCATACGAATATTCGCATAAACACAGCAATTGTTCCTGATCCCTTATCTACTATAGTTCGGTGATTCTTTGGTAATGGTTACATCATGTGGATGGCTTTCATTGATGCCACTTGCCGTAATCTTAACAAATCTTCCAGTCTCTTTTAAAGTATCGATATCCTTGGCACCGCAATATCCCATCCCGGCTCGCAGACCGCCAATAAACTGATGGATACTTTCATATAGATCTCCTTTATAGGGTACACGGCCTACGATTCCTTCCGGAACCAATTTTTTGATATCATCTTCCACATCTTGAAAATACCTATCCTTGCTACCCTGTTTCATGGCCTCAACAGAACCCATTCCCCTATAGGATTTAAATTTACGCCCTTCATAGATAATCGTCTCGCCAGGCGACTCTTTTGTTCCCGCCAACAAGGAGCCCAACATTACCGAATCGGCCCCGGCCGCTATGGCCTTGGGGATATCCCCTGTATAACGGATTCCTCCATCGGCAATAACGGGTACTCCACTGCCCTTGATGGCTGCGGCCACTTCCAATACTGCTGAAAATTGAGGGAAACCAACCCCCGCGACTACACGGGTAGTACAGATTGATCCGGGACCTATTCCGACTTTCACGGCATCGGCTCCCGCTTCCACCAAATACCTGGCAGCTTCTGCAGTGGCAATGTTACCTACAATAACTTCCAAATCTGGAAATCTTCTTTTTACTTCCTTCAAAACGTTTACCACCCCTTTGGTATGCCCATGTGCAGTATCTATAACAACTGCGTCCACTCCAGCGTTCACCAAAGCTTCCGCCCTCTCCACGGCATCACCTGTAACCCCTAATGCTGCCGCTACCCTTAATCTTCCGTACTGGTCCTTATTGGCTATAGGCTTTTGGGTAAGTTTTGTAATATCCCTAAAGGTGATCAATCCAACAAGCTTGTAATCCTTGTCTACCACCGGTAATTTTTCAATTTTATTTACCTGTAAAATATCCTCTGCCTGCTCTAAGGAAGTCCCCTCGCTTACAGTAACAAGATTTTTGTAAGTCATCACCTCGGATATGGGACGATCATTGTTTTTTTCAAAACGAAGATCCCTATTGGTCACGATTCCGATCAATTTGCCTTCATCATCTACAATGGGTATCCCACCAATACTAAATTCCTTCATGTTGGCCTTCGCATCCCTTACTTTCGAATTTAAAGGCAAGGTAACGGGATCTATGATCATACCACTTTCCGCCCGTTTTACCTTGCGTACCTTCAGCGCCTGCTGTTCTATGGTCATGTTCTTGTGCAATACACCTATACCACCTTCCTGGGCAATGGCAATGGCCATACGGGATTCCGTAACGGTATCCATAGCGGCCGAAACGATGGGAACATTGATAATAATGTTTCTTGTAAACTTTGTTTGAATATTGACTTCCCTAGGAAGCACTTCTGAAAAAGCGGGAACCAAAAGTACGTCATCGTACGTAAGGCCTTCTCCAACAATTTTATTTAGGTGAGCTTGCATAGCAATTAAAGATTAATTGCGTGCAAATATACTACATTTAAAGGAACTGATGCACAGTTATTGTGTTAATTGCCTGTAACGTTTATTTAACAGGAATTGGACAATACATAATTAATGTGGCAATGATTAAATATGCCAATGTGACGATTCCGTTTTCAATACATCCAACGGCCAACTAAACTAAGATGAAATTACAGGCCGGAAAAGGCAGGCTTGCCCGACTACGTTCAGGCGGGACCTTAACCATTAACTGGATTATAAAACACCTATAATCCGTTTTCTCCCTATATCCCTAATAATTTTCCATAAAAGCCTATTAAAATGATCATAAACCTACCTTTTCTTCTCAATGATGGGAAGAAAACAGGTCGGACGCCTTATTGAATGCAGCCTCAAAAGCCATCCAATTAACCTTGGTGTCGGCCTTAGCCGCCGTAAAGTAGGAAAGCATCTTTTCGGTGGGCATATTTCCTGTGAGCTCATCCTTTGCCATTGGACAGCCTCCAAAACCTTGTACTGCCCCGTCAAATCTGCGACAACCGGCCTTATAGGCAGCATCGACTTTTTCGTGCCATTTGGACGGGGTGGTATGTAGATGGGCCCCAAATTCTATTTCAGGGAATTTTGGAATTAGGTTGGAAAAAAGATAGTCGATTACTTCAGGGGTCGAAGAACCCACAGTATCTGAAAGTGATAGTATCTTTACTCCCATTCTTGCCAATTTTGTGGTCCATTGCCCCACCACCTCTACGTTCCAGGGATCCCCATATGGGTTGCCGAACCCCATAGAAATATAGGTAACGACCTCCTTGCCCGAGTCTCCGGCTATCCTTAAAATTTCTTCCAAAGTAATAACTGATTCGGCAATGGTCTTGTGGGTATTCCGCATTTGAAAATTCTCCGATATGGAAAAAGGATACCCTAAATAATCAATGGAATTATGTTTGGAGGCATCCATAGCCCCTCTAACATTGGCAACAATGGCCAATAACTTGCTTGTAGTCTTGGAAAGATCCAGTTGGGAAAGCACCTCGGCCGTATCCACCATCTGCGGAATTGCCCTAGGGGACACAAAACTCCCAAAATCGATGGTATCAAAACCGCAGTTCAAAAGGGATTGAATATACAGGACTTTTTTTTCCGTTGGAATAAAAGTTTTGATCCCCTGCATGGCATCTCTTGGACATTCTATTATTTTAATGGTATTGGACATTTCCCTGCTAAAGCTTTTTCCAAAATTAAGATTAATTATCGGATACCAATAGATAAACGGCGATAGCCACAAAAACAACAATCTGAAGCCATTTCAAGATTTTTCCCAGTTGCCCATTCTCCCTAATATATTTGGAAATGGATCCGGCAAGAATGGCAATGGCAATAAAAATAATTGAGGAAACCAATATGAATATAGTTGCCAGTACATAAAATTGAATAATAATATTCAAAAAATGGCTAAACAAAAAACCTGGAAAAAAAGCCAAGAAAAATATGGTTACTTTTGGATTTAATACATTCATTATAAAGCCCTTTCTATATAAGGCCGTCAATGATTTTTTTTCTGTATGGCCATTGGATATATTCAGTTCATCACTTCTTCTAAGCACTTTAAAGGCCAAATAAAACATATACAAGGCACCAAAGATCTTTATTGAGAAATATACATTGGGATTCTGTTTTATTAATGCCGACACCCCAAAAGCGAGTAAGGTGGCATGGACCAAACAACCTGTCATTAATCCCGCAATGGTAGCTATGCCATATTTTTTTCCGTGGACCATACTTTGAATCAATACAAAAATATTGTCCGGTCCCGGAGAAATGGCCAAAGCCGCGGTAGCCAATACAAATGCCAATAATATATCGTAATCCATTTTACAGAAAATTGGAATAAAAGTATATAACTTTCATGGATGGAAATCAATTATTATGGATTCTTTACCCTATCATTAATCCACTTTTTTATATCTTCCCCAAAAATCATGATATGAAATTAGTTTTTTCTACCCTCAGCCTATTGGGAGCACTACTATTGATGGGTTATGGCGCCCCTAACACAAATAATTTGAACAAAGATTTAAACATGGAAAATTCCAAAAAACAGGACAGTGTATTACGACATGTAGTACTATTTAAGTTTAAGGCGAATACCTCCAAGGAGGACATTGAAAAAGTGGAGGCCGCTTTTAGTGCCCTACCTTCCAAAATTCCTCAGATAGTGGGTTACGAATGGGGAATCAATAACAGTCCCGAAGGATTGGACAAAGGGTTTACACATTGCTTTTTCCTTACCTTCCACAGTGAAGAGGATCGCGCCATATATCTTCCGCATCCCGACCATAAGGCTTTTGGAGCTATATTGACCCCACATTTGGAGGATGTTACCGTGGTGGATTATTGGACCAACTAATGTCTTTCGGCAGTAAGCAGTTGGCAAAAAAACCCAGGCTTTTCCTATATTGAAAAAGCCTGGTTTTTTTTATTCCTTAAAAAATAAGACAATCTATCCCTACTGGCCATTGGACCGGCCTACAATGGCCTTGTTGATTCTTTTTATTAGTGACGGGCCTTCATAGATAAACCCTGTATACAATTGAACCAAATCCGCTCCGGCGTCCAACTTTTCCAATGCATCTTCGGCAGAATGAATTCCGCCAACTCCGATAATGGGAAATGCCTTATTGCTTTTTTCCGATAAAAAACGGATTACTTCCGTACTTCTTTTGGCCAGTGGCCTACCGCTTAACCCCCCTGTTTCCTCTTTTAACAAAATATCGGATTTCAGATTATCACGGGCAATGGTCGTATTACTCGCAATTAGCCCATCTATATCGGTATCCTTGACAATACCAATAATATCCAGTAACTGGTCATTCGATAAGTCGGGCGCTATTTTCAGAAGAATGGGCCTCTCCTTCCCATCCTTTGCTCTTGCCAATTTGGTATTTTCCTTTTTTAATTCCTTCAGCAAGGCCGTCAAAGGTTGTCTATCCTGAAGTTCCCTGAGCCCGGGCGTATTTGGGGAGCTAACATTTACTACAAAATAATCCACATGATCGAACAGGGCATCAAAACATATTAAATAATCCTTTGCAGCCAATTCATTGGGGGTTAGCTTATTCTTCCCAATATTGCCCCCGATCAATACCCTATGCTTTTTTTTCAGATTTTCAACAGCATCGAATACCCCCTTATTATTAAATCCCATTCTATTTATGACGGCCTGATCTTTCTTTAAGCGAAATAATCGTTTTTTTGGATTTCCATCCTGAGGTTTGGGGGTCAAGGTACCTATTTCAATAAATCCAAATCCAAAATCGGATAGTTCATTGTACAATCTGGCGTCCTTGTCAAAACCGGCCGCCAATCCCACCGGATTCTTAAATTTCAACCCGAACAATTCACGTTCCAAACGCGGGTCATTAACCGTATATAGCTTCCTGAATATAGCTCCAAATCCCATTCTGGAAAAAAAACGTAACGCTTTAAAAGTAAAATGATGAATGTTTTCTGGATCAAATTGAAAAAGGATGGGGCGGATAAGCTGTTTATACATGTAGAATATTTTTCGCAAAAATACAAACTACACCTGCCAAACCACTCTAAACACCTGCTTTTTATTAACATTAACTACAACTTATTCCCGTACCATTCCTAGAGGTTGCCTGGACACTTCCTGACAAAGTGTTACATACCTTTGGTATTGCTTTTCATTAAAAAGTGCCAAAAGTTTAAGATCGTACTTCTTAAAAACCTGCTTCATACGCTCCTCCAGAACCTTATACTTTACCCCCAATGCCGTTAAATCCTCGGGAGTGGTTTGTGGATGGCTTTCAAATAGATTTTTCCGTTCCTCATCCAATAGGCGGGTTTCTATTTCCAGTGCTGCCTTGAACTCTTCTAAATGGGCCACCTGATCTTCCTTAAGTTGAAATATTTGTATAATAGTATCCGATTCCGTGGCACCAATCGCCAGACTACATTCTTGTTGTGCCCGCGCGGATATCCAAAATCCGACAATAAAAATCAAGGCGGTAAAAACTTTTTTACACATGGCTTCTTATCCTGATCATAAATACAAATATAAGCTAATAATGTCACCACTTGCCCCTCTCCAAAGGACATCTTTTGCTGTATATTCATATACCGAAAAAAAATTACACAAGATCTTGAATTCATGACCTATACCAGTTTACTTCTGGATGCAGGACATTATATGCTAAGGAGTTACCACAATAGCAACCAATAAAAATAATAAACTGTATTTTTGATTAAAATCCATTATTATGCAACACATTATTGACAGGTTCATAAGTTATATCACCATAGACACCCAAAGCGACCCCAACTCCACTTCCACCCCCAGCACCGAAAAGCAATGGACACTTGCCCGTAAATTGGAGGCAGAACTTAAGCTAATAGGAATGCAGGATGTGGTTATCGATGACAAAGCCTACATTATGGCCACTTTGCCCAGTAATATGGAAAGGGAAGTGCCTACTATAGGGTTTATTTCACATTTTGATACTTCCCCGGATTTTACGGCCACCGAAGTGAAGCCCCAAATAATCGAAAATTATGATGGGAGGGATATTGTGCTTAACAAAGCGGAAAATATTATACTCTCTCCCAGTTATTTTGAAGACCTATTACAATACAAGGGCAATACCCTTATCACAACGGATGGCACCACTTTGTTGGGTGCGGATGATAAGGCCGGAATTACGGAGATCATTACGGCCATGGAGTACTTAATACAACATCCCGAAATTAAACATGGTAATATCAGGGTAGGATTTACCCCGGATGAAGAAATTGGCCGCGGGGCACATCATTTTGATGTTGCCGCATTTGGGGCCGATTGGGCCTATACGATGGACGGCAGCCAAATTGGGGAATTGGAATACGAAAACTTTAATGCGGCAGGAGCCAAAATAACCATTAAGGGGAAAAGTGTACATCCGGGTTATGCCAAAGATAAAATGGTCAATGCCATTTTGATCGCCAACGATTTCATTTCCCAATTGCCCGGACATGAAATTCCCCAAAAAACTACGGGACGGGAAGGTTTCTTTCACGTCCACCACATAAAGGGAGAAATTGAACTGGCCGAAATTGAATTGATCATCAGGGATCACGACCTAAAAAAATTTGAACAGCGCAAAGAACTTGTACAGTATATCACTGAAAAATTGAATGCGGAATACGGGGAATGTGCATCCCTTCATATCCAAGATCAATATTTTAATATGAGGGAAAAGATAGAACCGGTAATGCATATTGTTGAAATTGCCAAAGAGGCCATGGAAAGTCTGGGCATATCACCAATCGTTAAACCTATAAGGGGCGGTACCGATGGCTCCCAATTGAGTTATATGGGACTGCCCTGTCCCAATATTTTTGCAGGCGGACATAATTTTCATGGAAAATATGAATATGTGCCTGTAGAAAGCATGCAGAAAGCGGTGGAGGTCATCATAAAAATTTGTGAGCTTACGGCCAAAAGATAGTCCTATCATTTATTGGCGCTTTTAAGTGCACCCATATACTGCCAATTGGCAATAGGAAGTAGCAGTTGCCAGTGGCGTTCGCAGGAGATTCTGGTTCTAGGGTAACGTGAGTTCGATATAAAAATAATTGAGGGGAATTTTTCAACACTGCCTGCAGTACACAATTGATCATTGCCTATAGCTTATTGTTCATTGTTAATTGCTAATTGCATATAGCTCGGCTTCATCGAGTAGTATTTTCCAAGACAACGATCGAAGGTCCGTTGGAAAGCCACTTTTGGCCCAGACCGGTCGTGTCCCCCAAGGGTAGAAAATATACAAAAGATCCCAGGGCCAAGTCAATATCGCCATCCCCATCCATATCCTCCGCATCCATTACGATCCATCGTCCTTTGATCGACTCCGGAAAGGAATATTCCCCAAATTTCATATCCCCTTTATTTTCCAGGTACACAAAACTCTCCTCTGGAGAACCTATATAATCAGGGAAAAATGAAATGGCCGCAATATCCAGATCCCCATCCAGATCGTAATCTCTTGGCATAGCTTTATAGGCCCCGTTCAAATGATAGAAATAGGCTTGCTTAAAATTTAAATTTCCATCGTTCAGAAAGATATAAATACCGTGGTAGTCCTTTAATATGGGGGTTTTATCCGCATTATCCCCACAAACATATACGATATCATCGAAGCCATCCCCATTAAAATCCAACAGTTCCATATATTGGGAACCATTTAATGGAAGAAAAGAAAGTAATCTTTTGTTGGAAAAAGTACCATTTCCCTGGTTTTGATAGTACATAATTCCTTCATCCCCTTGGGCCATAAGGACAAAAATGTCCCGGAGACCATCCCCATTGCCATCCTTTATTACTGCAGTAATGGCACCTGGCCTGTTGCCCAGCGCCCTCATAATGTATTTATCCCCACCTTTATTTTCGTACCAAACCAATTTTCCGGTTTCATTGCCGTATTCACAGGCCACAATGTCTTCTAATCCGTCCTTGTTTAAGTCGCCATAGGCCATGCTTACCGGCCGTTGCAGATCGGGAAGTATTTCATTGGCAGTGTACTGCCCTTGGGTTCCCTTGGCAAATATTTTTTGTACAGCCCCGTCCGAAACATCATTAGGAAAAATATTCTTGCCTGCAGTGGTTAAATAAATAGTATCATACTTTTCGTAATAATGGACAGGGGCCGATTTAAGGCCGAGAATGAAATCCTTTTCGAGCTTATTGGTAAGGAAAGTTAGGCTATTTATATTTCGCTTACTATCTGCAAACACCACTCCCCTATTTTCCGGTAATATTTTTACCATGGACGTTAAGGGCGGAGTATGGGAAAAAGCGGACTCCCTGTATTTAAAATGCTTTAGGCCCATATTCATTTTTTGGGTCCGCTGAGGGTGCATAATGGTATCCGGGGCATTATTAAGGTAATAATCCACTATTTTATTCCAATCGGATTGGGCGATAAGTGGTCTTTCAGGAAAGATATTTGCCTTTTTGACCACTTCCCCGCTCCTACCATTATCAAAGAGACTATCTGGCCTTATGTTTCCTTTGTATATCCCCAACCGATGGCCCATGGCCGGAAGCACATCGTTCTTCCAACTGGACTTGGGCAACAGGTCCGGTTTAACGAAGAGATGGCAACTGGCACAGTGAATTTCCGCCAAGCGGTTCCCAGGTAAATTGCTAGCCGTTGGTTCCTTATATTCCAAAGTCCGCGATTCCTTTTTATTTCCGGAACAGGAGCACATCATAACAAGGAGTCCCGCAAATGGAATTAAAACCTTCATAAAAAATCTGATACCGATAGTCGATTCCATTTAAAAAATTTATTGGAAAATATACGTTTGCCCAACAGGTCCATGCAATATTAATTCAATCCAATCCCAAAACCAATGCATTTAGGGTTTAATCAAATATAATTTTATTCTTTGTTTTAATTGGACAGAAGAAAATATTAGCTATTTTTTCAGTGAACTCATCTTGACTTTTTGTTTTCAACCGAAAAGTTATGCTATTGTACCCTAATAAAGGCTTTTTGGATCAGCATAGCAGCGCTACGGTGAGAGAAAAAGACAAAATTAGGGTGCAAAATGATGATTTTGCAGGTAATAGAAAAAGTTAAGATGAGTTCAGTTGTTGGAGCTTCCCAAAAAAAGTAACTTTAAACATTAATTTCTTATGGAAACTAGAATTAGGAATATAATGATTAAGAAACAACAGTAGATATTAGATGAAAAATACCATTTCACATAGAGTAGCCGATTTTCTTAAAAATTTCCCGCCCTTCAATGTCCTGGGCCAGACAGACCTTGAAACCCTTGCCCAAGAAATAACCATTGTCTATAAGGAAAAGGATAGTGTTATTTTTGCCGAAAATGATGAGCCACACCCCCATTTTTATGTGGTAAATAAGGGAGCTGTTGCCCTTAAAAAAGGATTGGACAAGAGTATCATGGACATGTGCGATGAAGGGGATATATTTGGACTTAGACCCTTAATGGCCCAAGAAAATTATAAAATGACCGCAAAGGCGCATGAAGAAAGTATACTATACGCTATTCCCATCAACATATTTAAACCCTACGCCCAAAGGAATATAGCCGTTGGAAATTTCTTAATTGAAAGTTTCGCCTCCAATACCAGAAATCCGTATTCCAAAAGCCATCGGGGCAAATTGTATGACGAGGTACCGGATTTAAATCCCGTGGCCCCCGATACCCAAGTATTGGATTTACAATCTGTACAGTATTCTAAAAAATTGGTTACCTGTACCGCTACCACCTCTGCCAAAACTATAGCCAAGAGAATGACCGAAAAAAAAGTGGGCGCCATGCTGGTGGTCAAGGATAAGATGCCCATTGGGATCATTACGGACAAGGATCTTCGTAACAATATTGTTACCGGTAAATACCCCATTACAACCATGGCCCGGGATATAATGGTCTCGCCGGTGATTACCTATAACAAACACATGACCATAACCCAGGCACAAATGGCGATGATGAAAAGCAATATCAGCCATTTATGTATTACCAAGGACGGCACGCCCAACTCAAAGGCTATCGGGATACTATCCAAACACGATGTTATGGTGGCCCTGGGCAACAACCCGGCCGTATTGATAAAAGCTATAAATAGGGCCAAGAAAATAAAATCGATAAAACAAATTAGGAAAAGTATTACGCAGCTTTTACAGGACTATTTGGATCAAAATATTCCAATTAAATTGACTACCAAAATAATATCCGAACTTAACGATGCCTGCGTAAAACAAATTATCAAACTATCCCTGGAGGAAATGCCAACAAAACCTCCCGTAAAATTTGCATGGCTGGCGCTTGGTAGTCAAGGACGTAGCGAACAACTCCTTCAGACCGACCAGGACAACGCCCTGGTCTTTGAAAATGTTCCTGAGGACAGGCTTATAGAAACAACCGATTATTTTTTGAAATTGTCCAAACTGATAAACAAAGGGTTGTTTGATATTGGATACGATTATTGCCCTGCCGAAATGATGGCCTCCAATCCCAATTGGTGTTTAAGTCTGGAGGAATGGAAAAAGACCATTTCCCAATGGATTATAAATCCAGGGACAGATGAAGTACTGCTTTCGTCCATATTTTTCGATTATAATATTACCTATGGTGATGTAAATTTGGTGAACGAACTATCGGAACACATTTTTGATGCCACCAAAAAATATCCTATTTTCTATTTACACTTAGCCAGTGGCGCTTTGCAAAACCCTTCACCAACAGGCTTTTTTAGACAGTTATTGGTGGAGGAAGACGGGGAACATAAAGATTCTTTCGATCTAAAGAGAAGGGCTTTAATGCCTTTGACCGATGCGGCAAGGGTGCTGATTTTATCACATTCGGTCAAATCCATCAACAGTACCGCAGAGCGATTTGAAAAATTGGCAGAGCTGGAACCCAACAACGAGGAAATTTTCATGGCCTGTTCCTATGCCACTAGGGCCCTTTTAAAGTTTAGGACAAAACACGGTCTGCTCCACAATGATTCGGGTAGGTATATTGCCATAGAGGAATTGACCAAGGAAGAGAAAATTAAACTTAAAAGGACATTTAAGACCATAAAGGAAATTCAGGAGTTGGTAAGTATAAGATTCAAAGTTTCAAACCTGTTGAGATGATAAATTTCTTTAAAAAAAAAGTAAACGACTATCCCGATTATTGGCAGGAATACGAGAATAGCTTCAATAAAAAACCGATTGAGGACCCCAGCCTGGTAAGATTTGTGGTATTGGATACGGAAACCACAGGTTTCGACTATCTCAACGACAGGATTCTATGCATAGGCGCACTAAGTTTGGTCAACAAAAATATTGCCCTGAACCAAAGCTTGGAACTCTTTTTAAAGCAGGACCACTATAATGCGGAAACTGCAAAAATTCACGGTATCCTCAAAAATGGCGGGACCTCCTGTATTAGTGAGGGTGCAGCCATGAAAGAACTATTGGGCTTTTTGCAGAATGCGGTAATAGTAGCGCACCATGCCATTTTTGATATTACCATGATCAACAGGGCGTTGGAAAGAAACGGCCTTCCCAGATTAAAAAACAAGGTGTTGGACACTTCAAATCTCTACAAAAAAACACTTTTAAATTCCAATGTATTTAAAAAGAAAGAACACTATTCCTTGGATGAATTGGCAGAGAAGTTCGATATATCCCAGAAAGATAGGCATACGGCCATGGGGGATGCCTACATTACTGCCATTGCATTCCTAAAAATCAGGAGTCGATTGAAGGGCAAGGGACAACTGCAGTTAAAAGACCTGTTGAAAATGGGGTAATTATTTTAAGGTAGCTAGATAGTCCAAAACATTTTTTCCAATTCTGGACTGGATATCCGAAATATCGGCCTTAATAAATTTTTCTCCGGTAATATTTTCGTAGAGCTCAATATATCGTTCCGAGACCGTTTGAATATATTCATCGGTCATTTCAGGTACTACCTGTCCTTTTAACCCTTGAAAATTATTGCTGATCAGCCATTGGCGCACAAACTCCTTGGACAATTGCTTCTGGGCCTCTCCCCTGTTCTGTCGTTCCCCATAGCCATCGGCATAAAAATAACGGGAAGAATCCGGAGTATGGATTTCATCAATAAGCACAATCTTGCCCTCCTTGGTTTTCCCAAACTCATATTTGGTATCCACCAAAATCAATCCCCTTTTGGCGGCAATTTCCGTACCTCTTTGAAAGAGTGCCTTGGTGTACTTTTCTAGAACTAGGTAATCTTCCTCACTAACTATTCCCCTTTCCAAAATGGCTTCCCTGGAAATATCCTCATCGTGGTCCCCCATTTCGGCCTTAGTGGCAGGGGTTATAATAGGAACGGGGAATTTATCGTTTTCCAACATTCCGTGGGGCATGGCAACACCGCAGAGCGTTCTTTTCCCCAGCTTGTATTCCCTTGCGGCATGTCCGGACAAATACCCCCTGATTACCATTTCCACCTTAAACGGCTCGCAGGCTAACCCTACGGCAACATTGGGATCTGGAGTGGCCAACAACCAATTGGGTACTATATCGGAGGTATCCGCCATCATCTTAGTGGCTATCTGATTTAATATTTGACCTTTATACGGAATTCCTTTTGGCATAACCACATCAAAAGCGGAAAGCCTGTCCGTAGCCACCATTACCAGAATATCATTTTCAAGATAATATACCTCCCTTACCTTTCCTTTGTATAAACTTTGCTGTCCCGGAAAGTTAAAATTTGTATCAATTATTGTATTACCCATGTTGCAATTATCAATTGTTATGCTCAATTCCCTTGTAGGCCTCGATCACCTTTTTAACCAATTTATGCCTTATCACATCCTTATCGTCCAAATAGATAACCTCTATCCCTTCAATGTTCTGAAGTACCAACAAGGCCTCCTTGAGTCCCGAGATCAAACGCCTTGGCAAATCAATTTGTCCCGGATCGCCATTGATCAAAAATTTCGCATTCTTTCCCATTCTCGTCAGGAACATTTTCATTTGCGCATGGGTAGTATTCTGGGCCTCGTCCAAAATCACAAAGGCATTGTCCAAGGTCCTACCGCGCATGAAGGCCATAGGGGCTATCTGTATGGTGCCGTTTTCTAAATAATGGGCTAATTTTTCCGGTGCTATCATGTCCCGTAGGGCATCGTATAAAGGTTGCATATAGGGGTCCAACTTTTCCTTAAGATCTCCTGGCAGAAAACCCAAATTTTCACCGGCCTCCACGGCAGGCCTGGTCAAGATGATCCGTTTCACCTGTTTTTCCTTTAACGCTTTTACGGCCAAGGCCACCCCCGTATAGGTTTTTCCTGTTCCCGCCGGTCCTACGGCAAATACCATATCATTGTTTCTGGCAGCATCGACCAATCTACGTTGATTTACCGTTTGTGCCTTTATTAGTCTACCGCTTACGCCATGTACCAAAACTTCACCACTGATCTCAGAGGACTCAAAAACTTCCTGCCCATTACCGGCCAGGAGTCTCTCAATACTGTTTTCATCCAACTTATTGTACTTGGCATAGTGGGCGGTGAGCAGGTCGAACCGTCTATCGAATTCATCCAAAAGGTCTTCGTCTCCATAGACCTTGATCTTGTTTCCCCTGGCAACAATTTTGAGCTTGGGAAAATGCTTTTTCAGTAAATCTATGTTCTCATTGCTCTGTCCAAAAAATTCCCTTGGGCTAATGTCTGTAAGTTCTATTATAAGTTCGTTCAAAGAAGAGAGGTGTTATAAAGGATTAGATATGAAATATATATTTTGGTTCGCTGTTTTTTTATGTAATTTTGTGCAACAAACTTAAGTAAAAAAACAACTTACCAAACCAAAAACATATCAACAGTCCTGTATGGCTATAATTACTTTAACTACTGATTTTGGACATAAGGACCATTTTGTAGGCGCCATAAAAGGGACAATTTACAAAGAATTGGCAGACGCAAAAATTGTTGATATTTCTCACTCCATAGCACCTTTCAATATTCAGGAATGTGCCTACATACTCAAAAATTCATATAAAAATTTTCCTGACGGCAGTATCCATATCGTAGGGGTGGATTCTGAATTGACACCGGAAAACCAACATATTGCCGTTTTAGTGGACGACCACTATTTTATTATGGCCAACAATGGGGTAATAGGGCTTATTATTTCTGAAATAGTACCGGAAAAAGTGATAGAAATTCAATTGCCCAATACGGTTGATAGTTCGTTTCCTGAAATGGATGTTTTTGTTAAGGCCGCAAGCCATATTGCAAGAGGTGGAAAATTGGAAGTAATAGGTAGGCCCTTTAAAAACCTAAAGGACCTAAGGGAGTTCAATCCAAGAATTTCGGATGACGGCAAGACCATCTCCGGAAGTGTTATTTACATAGATAACTATGGGAATGTGGTAACCAACATTCAACAAAATATTTTCAAATCCGTTGGCAAGGGTAGGCCCTTTGAACTACATGCCCGAAATAAAAAAATTAAGGAGATCCATAAAAAATACAGCGACATCATTAATTATGAACTGGATAAAAGTCAGCGGAAATCGCCCGGGGAATTACTGGCCCTATTCAACTCTTCTGGATATGTAGAGATCGCTATTTATAAGAGCGACCTAAATACGGTGGGGGGGGCCTCTACCCTATTGGGTCTTGATTATAGGGATACCGTAATTATTAATTTCAATTAATATCAAGTTGTGAAGGTTGGTAGGAATTGTAGATTTGACCTTCAAAATAAAAAATATTGCTAGTTTTAGGGCCAACTTTAAAAACAATACCAAGAAATCCGGACAGGCGGAAGGCTTTAGCCTTTAGGAAATATTGCAGAGCGCGGAAGTAAGAAATATTTTATTGCCTACAATTCTTGGAACAATAGAACCTATATCCAATATCCAACATACATGATTGCCATATTTAAAAGAGAAATTCAATCGTTTTTTACCTCACCTATCGGTTATCTGGTCATAGGACTCTTTTTAGTGCTCACCGGCCTGTTCCTATGGGTATTTAAGGGACCGTTCAACATATTTGAATACGGTTTTGCAGATCTGGGCAATTTCTTTCTTCTTGCCCCTTGGGTATTTCTTTTTCTGATTCCCGCCATTACCATGAAAAGTTTTTCGGAGGAAAAAAAACTGGGCACTTTGGAGCTGCTTTTTATAAAGCCCATTTCATTATGGGAAACGGTTCTGGGAAAGTTCTTCGGTTCCCTTTGTCTGGCATTGATCGCTATACTACCTACCCTTCTCTATGTCTATACCATTTCCCAATTGGGTGCAACTATTGGTAATCTGGATATAGGCCTGGTATTGGGGTCTTATTTTAGCCTCTTATTTTTAATTGCAAGCTATACCGCAATAGGTCTTTTTACCTCTACCTTATCCGAAAACCAAATTGTGGCCTTTATAATCGGTATGGTGCTCTGCTTTTTTATGCTGTACGGATTTGAAAGCCTGGCCACCATATTGCCAAATGGTCCTGTGGTACTTTTGGTGGAGCAAATAGGGATGAAGGCCCATTTTGAAAGTATCGCCAGGGGTGTCCTGGATACCAGGGACATTATTTATTTCACAAGTCTTACCCTGTTCTTTCTATACCTGACCGTAAATCAACTAAAAAATCAAAATAGGTAATGAAGAAAGCTGTATTATCTATTATCAAGGCTTTTGCCCTATTGCTGATCGTAAATGTTCTGGCCAACTATTTCCATGAGAGAATAGATCTTACCGAAGATGGCCGATATACCCTTTCCAAGGCGGCTTTAAATTCTGTTGGACAGTTTAACGCTCCGGTAATTATAGATATTCTGCTAGATGGAAATCTTCCTTCGGAATTTGTAAAACTTAAGTTGGAAACGCAGCAGCTTTTAGAGGAATTTGGAGCGGAAAACAAGAATATAAAGTTCAATTTTGTAAATCCGCTTGAAGGGGCCACTCAGATTGATGCCGTTATCACAGATTTACAGGCTTTGGGCCTTACCCCCACCAACGTTACCGTTGAACAGAACGGAAAAGTCTCCCAAGAGATTATCTTTCCCTGGGCCATGGTCAATTACAACAACAGCACCGTTAAGGTACCCTTGCTAAAAAATAAACTGGGTGCCACTACAGAGGAGCGGGTAAACAATTCCGTGCAACATTTGGAATATGCCTTTGCGGACGCCTTTACAAAATTGAACATAAAAGAAAAGAAAAAGATAGCCATTATTAAGGGCAATGGGGAATTGGACGATATTTTTATGGCAGATTATCTGACCACCATAAAAGAGTATTACAACATTGGAGCCATTACCTTGGACTCGGTGGCCACAGATCCAGAGAAGGTATCGGAACAATTAAATGGTTTTGACCTTGCGCTCATTGCAAAGCCTACAGAGGCCTTTAGTGATGAAGAAAAATTTATTTTGGATCAATATATTGCCGGGGGCGGCAAATCCCTTTGGCTCATAGATCAGGTAGCTATGGAACTGGATAGTCTTTTTAACGAAGAAGGAACCGCCATGGCCCTACCGCGCAATCTTAACCTAAACGATTTTTTCTTTAAATACGGGATTCGTTTAAATACGGATCTGATCAACGACCTCTATTTTACCCAAATAGTCTTGGCGACCGGAGAAGGGAACAGTTCCCAATACAAACCTGTTCCCTGGTACTACCATCCAATGGTCTTTTCCAAAAACGACCATCCCATAAACAACAATTTGGAAGCGATAAGGTTCCAGTTCACAGGTAGTTTGGATACTTTGCCCAATGATTACAGAAAACACGTGCTGCTCAGTAGTTCGCCCTTATCCAAAACCGAAACAGTGCCAAAGCCGATTCAACTGGATATTATAAATACGCCTCCGGATAAAGACTTCTACAATAATGGAAATAAGATCTTGGGAGTATTGGTGGAA
The DNA here is from genome assembly GCF_003426735.1 of Arenibacter sp. P308M17. Classification (GTDB taxonomy): domain Bacteria; phylum Bacteroidota; class Bacteroidia; order Flavobacteriales; family Flavobacteriaceae; genus Arenibacter. The sequence continues at coordinate 80,059 of NZ_QVON01000009.1, read as the reverse complement.
GGCGCCTTCAAATCCACATTCATGAACCGGGTAAAACCGCTTAAGTTGGACAAAATTGTGGATCAAGGTCCTGAAAACAAAATGATCGTACTAACGGACGGGGATCTTATAAGAAACCAGGTCCGAAACGGCAGGCCCTTGGAATTGGGTTATGATAAATGGACAAACAACTTTTTTGGCAACAAGGAATTTCTTATAAATTGCCTTAATTACCTCTTGGACGATACCGGACTTATAAACATTCGGAACAAAAAAGTAACTATCCCTTTCTTGGACGTGGAAAAAATTAATGATCAAAAAACCAAATGGCAGTTGATTAATATTGGCCTACCCCTTTGTTTGACCCTTATTTTTGGTTTCCTAATTCACGCCATACGAAAGAAAAAATATGGGGCATAAGTGTTGATAAGTTTGTTTCCTTAAAAAGGACATTTAAAATATCTTTGTTTTGACCGTAATTCGAGGAATTTTACGGATTCAAACAGATATTCGAACCCTGTTTTAGGTTGTAGTATAATGTAGATTCCTTAAAAAAAAATAAACCAATGAAATTTATAGTATCCAGTACTTATTTACTAAAACAACTCCAAGTTTTAGGTGGGGTCATCAATAACAGTAATACACTACCCATTCTAGACAATTTTCTCTTCGATTTAAATCAAAGGGAACTCACCGTTTCGGCTTCCGACTTGGAAACCACAATGAGTTCTGTATTGGAAGTGGATTCGGACAATGAGGGAACCATTGCGGTTCCGGCAAAACTCTTGTTGGAAATCTTAAAAACCTTTCCTGAACAGCCCTTAACTTTTGTTGTTGAGGATAATAATACGGTGGAAATCAGTTCTAACCACGGTAAATATGCTTTGGCCTATGCCGATGGTGCCGAATTTCCAAAATCAGTGGAACTGTCAAATCCGTCCGCCACCACAGTACTTGGGGATATATTGGCAACTGCCATCAACAAAACTATTTTTGCTGCCGGAAATGATGATCTGAGACCTGTAATGAGCGGTGTCTTTTTCCAATTTTCACCAGAAAGTTTAACCTTTGTGGCCACGGATGCCCATAAATTGGTAAAATACCAACGTACGGATGTCACTGCCTCCAAAGTGGCCGAATTTATAATGCCAAAAAAACCATTGAATTTATTAAAGGGAATTTTGGCCGGCAGCGAAACGGAAGTGCTCATTGAATATAATGAGAGCAACGCCAAATTCAGTTTTGAAAACACCGTCCTGATCTGTAGATTGATCGATGGCAAATACCCGAATTACGAAGCGGTAATTCCAAAAGAAAATCCAAATAAATTATCCATTGCCCGAAACCAATTGTTAAGTTCGGTAAGAAGGGTTTCCATATTCTCCAATAAGACCACTCACCAGATAAGATTAAAAATTGCCGGGGCAGAACTTAATATTTCTGCAGAGGATATAGATTACAGCAATAAGGCGGAAGAACGTTTGACCTGTTCTTACCAGGGTGACGATATGCAGATAGGGTTTAATTCCAGGTTCCTGGTAGAAATGTTGAACAACCTTACTTCAGATGATGTGCAATTGGAAATGAGCCTTCCGAATAGGGCCGGAATCCTTACTCCAATCGACGGTTTGGACGAAGGCGAAAATGTAACCATGCTGGTAATGCCGGTAATGTTGAACAGTTAGAAATAGATATTCAACTTGAAGGTTGAATTCAAAATTCACCCACTCTTTCATTATAAAAAAGCCGTATTTCCAATAAAATACGGCTTTTTTGTTCCTTAAAATGAAAACCAGCACCTACATTTCTACTGTGTTGGCAAACCGGTTAGGACGTATAAACAATTAAATTGTTTCCATAATTGAGACTTATTGTTTACCCTCCAATTTTAGCAATTTCTCCCTATCTTTTTCAATCCCATCTTCTAGTTTTTCTATTTTCTTAGTGAGCTTTTCCATTTCCATGGGAGACAGTCTTCCTTTTTTTTCATCTTTGATAATTTTTTCCTGAATCTTTTTAATTTTCTTTTCATCTTTGGCAATAGACCTTCTCTTTTTATCTATGTCCGACGAAAGTTTTTCCCTCTTTTTTAATTCCTTTTCAGCCTTCTTTTGCACTTTTTCAGACTTTTTAGCGTCCCTTTCGGCCTTTTCAATTCTCTTTTGAACCTCTTTGGCCTCTTTGGCTTTGGCCAAAATCTGCCCTTGCTCCATTTGTTCGGTATTATCAATTGGAGTTACAGGCACTTGGGTTTCCTGTGCCAAGTTGATTTGGCATAACAAACCCATTGCCAATAGTGTAAAAACATTTATTATTTTCATTTGGTATGGTATATTAAATTGAGGTTCCCGATATAACTAAACTCCAAATCTTGATCGGATCCTATGCTATATTGGTCAGTATTAAAATTACGCAATTTTTCCTTAAATAATTGGCCCTAAAATCATTGGCCATCACTTAACTATTGTTAAAATATTTTTCCACACTTCTATAATCTGGGCGATTTAAGACTGTTCTATACAGTGTTCAGGCTTAACCCACATTGTTTCAAATATTGGGGCCACTAAATATGTGAATTGGATAATGGGACTGGTTTGAAAATATTATATTGTATTTTTACTCGATAATCGAGATTTAAATGCTCCGACGCTTGCCTGCCCGTTCCGTTCAGGCGGGCGTCGAAATCTAAAAATAAAGTTCCTTTCAATGCCTCGAGGGTTTGCCCAGAGGTAATTTAATATCAATTATCATGCTATGATTACCAACGACAACATCATTGCATTGGCCACTCCCTCCGGGGCCGGGGCCATTGCCGTAATCCGTATTTCCGGTAAGGATTCCATTGCCCTTGCCTGTCCTTTCTTTAGATCCATCAGGGACAAGGATCTACTAAAACAAAAAAGCCATACCATACACCTGGGGCATATTATGGAAAATGACAAGGTGTTGGACGAGGTATTGGTATCCCTTTTTAAAGGCCCGCATTCCTATACCGGCGAAGACGTTGTTGAGATATCATGTCACGGTTCGCCCTATATCCAACAACAAATAATCCAGTTGTTTTTGCGTAATGGTTGCCGCATGGCAAATGCGGGGGAGTTTACCCTCCGTGCCTTTTTAAATGGAAAAATGGACTTGAGTCAGGCCGAGGCCGTGGCCGACCTTATAGCTTCCGATAACGAGGCCAGTCATCAAATAGCCATACAACAAATGCGTGGCGGGTTTAGCAACGAGATCAAAAAATTGCGGGACCAATTGCTGAACTTTGCCTCCCTTATGGAATTGGAGCTCGACTTTGCAGAGGAGGATGTGGAATTTGCGGACCGTACACAGTTTAAAAAACTTTTGACCAAAATACAACGGATCCTAAAACGCCTGATCGATTCCTTTGCTGTGGGCAATGTGATCAAGAACGGAATTCCTATCGCCATTGTAGGGGAACCCAATGTAGGGAAATCCACTTTGCTCAATGTATTGCTAAACGAGGAAAGGGCTATTGTAAGTGATATTGCAGGAACCACTAGGGATACCATTGAGGATGAAATTGTAATAGGGGGCATAGGTTTTCGGTTTATAGACACCGCTGGAATTAGGGATACCAAGGATGTGGTGGAAAGCATTGGCATTAAGAAGACCTTTGAAAAAATAGAACAGGCGCAGGTAGTGGTGCTATTGGTAGATGCTTGGCAAATGGCAAACCATGCAAATAAATTAAAAACCAGTATAAAAGAGCTGGAAAAAATAAGGACCAAATATCCCCAAAAACCTTTGGTGGTAATTGCCAATAAGGTAGATAGGTTGGATAAGGAACCAATTAAGGACCTACAATCCAAAATTCCCGGACTACACCTATTATCCGCCAAAACCGGACAAGGGGTGGAAACCTTGAAGTCGCGCCTATTGGATTTTGTAAATACGGGAGCCTTGCGGAACAGTGAGACCATTGTAACCAATACCAGACATTACAGTTCGCTGTTAAAGGCCTTGGAGGAAATAGAAAAAGTACAATTTGGCATGGAAGAGGACACTCCCAGCGACCTTTTGGCCATAGATGTAAAGGAGGCCCTATACCATTTGGGGGAAATTACGGGACAAGTGACCAATGATGAATTGTTGGGAAATATATTTGCCAATTTCTGTATCGGCAAATAGATTTGAACCCAAAAAAACCACTGAAATCTATTCCAATATTATCGATAAAAGATTAAAGAGGCTCCGCACTTTATCTACACGTTGAATCTGGGTACTATTTAAGGGATAAAAAGAACATTAATAAAATGTTTTTTATTTTTAAATTTATAAGGAACTGAAAAATTAATTAATTTAATTTTTCCCAACTGTTCTATTTTCCCATACTCATTTTCCTTATCGCCAAAAAACCCGATTATTTCATATCTGCCTATGCCATTATTACCGGGGCACATCTTTTCCCATAGGCTTGGTTGTACAAAGAAATATCTTATGCTGTTATGGCCGCACTTATGACAATTGGGGCAACTGTAATGCGCCGGTTGCAGGGAGTATATATATTTTACATTCCACTATATATAAGTATGTTATTGCTAGTTATAGGTTTGTTTGTTTATTTCCTTTTCATTGAGGGCAAAGCAGAAGTTAGTGGATCGTCATTGTGAATCAGCTTCTTAACAACCACAGAAAGCACTTTCAAAGTCGTTTTTTTACAATTTCCAAGGACCCGACCATAATAACTTTGCCCGTATTAATCATATAAATATATAACCTTAAAAATCAATGAAAATGAAGACAAAAGTAAACATTATGAAAAAAAGGCTTGCAATTGTTACAATGATGGCTTTTTTAGCCATAGGGCAGGCAAATTCGCTTCATTTAAACGAAGTAAGAAACACTATCCGAGCCATCAATGTGACAAAAGAAATGAGTCATCAGGGATATTTTAGTTTAAAAAGAGAAGAGGCAACAAAGGCTACAAAGATTCGTCCCTATTACAGAATCTCTGAGAACATTATCAACTTAAATTATCCCAATCTTGATGGTTCGCCGGTTACGGTAGTGGTCTTCGATGAAAAAGGAACAACACTATACTCCGATGTATCGAGAAAGAAAACCCATATCAGTAAAAGATTTGACTTTTCAGAAGTTAAAGGGGTGTATACCGTAATATTCAAAGACGGGAAAAAAGTGTTTCAACAATCATTTCAAATTTAAAAAAACGAACATGGAAAATTTAATGACAACTACCGGTACGGAACTTCTCTTTGAAGAAAGTGTAAGGTTAACCGATTTTATTGAATACGGTTTTGAAATGCGGGACTTGCTCGATAGTACAAAACCAATACCAAATGAAGGGGCCCATTTCGATATTCATTTTGAAGGCAGCCTTATTGGTGAGAAGATCAAAGGCAAGATCAGGGGGGTCGACTATTTAGAAGTAAGAACCGACAGGAAGTTCATTTTAAACCTACATGCCTGTATAATTACAGACGACGGTGCAAATATTAAAGTTGTTGAAACCGGAACGAACAGCAACGGCGATTTAAAATTGTTTATGTCTTTCTTTACCAGTGATGAAAGATATGCCTGGTTGAACCATAAACAGGTGTTGGGCATAGGGGATGTTGACTTCTATACCGGCACAGCTAACATAAAAGGATATTTAATTTAAAATGAATACAAAATGACAACAGTAAATTTAAACGAACTCGAACTTAACGAGTTCATTGGAAAAGAGGACCATAAACAGCATTGTAAAGCAACTTTTCCTTTGGTCGGGGCTCACGGGTCGAAAGAAATAGCCACGGTCTATTTTGAGCTGGAACCCGGGGATAACCTAGGGATGCATACAGATAGTGCAGAAGAGCTTCTTATTATATTAAGTGGGAAGGCAGAAGCAACCGTAGGCAACTGTAAAAGTGGGGCGCAACAGGGGACTATAGTACTGATTCCTAAAATGGTGCCACATGACGTGAAGAATATTGGTGCCAATACTGTAAAAGTGCTGGGGGTTTTTGGCGGTGCAAACAATATCGTAGCTACTTTTGAAAAAGAGATGCTACCAACAGAATCGAAAGTGGTCAACACAGCCTTGCTTTTTCAAGACTGATATAATCATCTGATTTACTTTTAATTACTATTTTTATTAATCAAAAAACGAACATGGGCATCAGGTTTTCAGAATACAGGCCATCATTACCTCTGACACAGCTGATACAAACGTATTGGACAGGTGATTTCAACCTGTATTCTGAAAATAACTTTGTACAATCGGTAATCCCAAACGGATGTATTGAATTGATCGTACATTTAACTCATGATCATTGTGAATTGAAAAAAGAAGATGCCTGGGGCAGGTCGCCCGAGTTTACCCTCATAGGCTTGCAAACCAAGCCCTATATAGTCCGTTTTAATGAGCAGGTACAGGTTTTCGGTATAAGATTTAACCCAGAAGGAATCTATACCATATTCGGGGTCCCTCCGTCCCATTTCACCTCAACTTTTGAAAGCGGTAGGGATGTTCTCGGCCCAGACTTTGATGATTATTGTTCAAGGTTACGGGAATCGGGGTCAATACAGGAGAAAATTTTCCTTACCGAAAATTTTTTACTTAAAAGACTTTCCAATAATACCAACAGTTACGATTACGTTAAGCTGGCATCAGAGATCATAAGAAAACATCAGGGTGCAATAAGCCTGGACGACCTTATAAAACAAGTGCCTATAAGCGTTAGGCAATTACAGCGGGAATTTAAAAAAAGGTTTGGGATCACTGCAAAAGAGTATATGAGGCTTTCGAGGTTCAACGCCATACAGAAGTATATGGAGGGTGCCGGGCATTTTAAACTTACCGAACTATCATATGAAAACGGCTTTGCCGACCAGTCACATTTTATCAGGGAATTTAAGCTATTGACCGGCATCAATCCAAGGGGCTTTCTAAAAGAAAAGGAAAATTTCATTGTAAACGTGGCCGATCAGTAATAATTATCCAATCAATAATAATAACATGAATTCAATACTAAGGGAAGATCTTTCTGCAATAGAGGGACTTTTTGAAACTATAAAAAATGAGGGGCTTTCATATCTGAACAATATTCAAAATGCCCCCACATCGGTAATAAACAAAGAATTATCTACTCGTAAAATAGAACCGGAAGGAAAAGGATCCCTTGCAGCACTAAATGAGTTCAATGAGCGTTTCAGGGAGGTCATTGTAGCTTCTTCCGGGCCCAGATACTGGGGTTATGTAACCGGGGGCTCTACCCCCGCATCCATTGCGGGCGACTGGCTGGCCAGTGTATACGACCAGAACACTCAAACTATTAAAGGAACGGGCGATATTTCAGGTTTGATAGAATTTGAGACCATAAGTTTATTACTCGATCTTTTTGGGCTGCCACACGACTTTTCGGGAGGGTTTGTAACCGGTGCTACCATGTCAAATTTCACCTGTATTTCCACTGCCAGGCAATGGGTAGGAACACAATCGGGTTACGATATTGCAAAAGATGGATTATCCGGTATATCCCAATTGAAAGTTTTATGTGCCACACCACATTCCTCTGCCGTAAAATCACTATCCATGTTAGGTATTGGAAGTAGGAACATCATTATTGTAAACTGCCTGAAAGACAACAGGGAAGCTATGGATATTGCTTCCCTAGAAGATGAGCTGAGAAAACTTGACGATGAACCCTGCATTATTATTTCAAGTGCCGGAACCGTTAACTCAGGGGATTTTGACGACTTTGAAGCTATCTCACGGATTAGGTCAAAATACAACTTTTGGTGGCATATAGATGGTGCCTTTGGAGCTTTTGCGGGCTGTTCACCTCAATACAGGTACCTTGTCAAGGGTTGGGAAGCCGCAGACAGTATTACTGTGGACTGCCATAAATGGCTTAACGTACCTTATGAGAGTGCTGTTTATTTCATAAATAAAAAGCATGCGATCCTACAGGCCGAGACTTTTCAGAATTCTAACGCCCCGTACCTGGGCAACACAGAAGATAATTTTAATTTTCTCAATGTATTGCCGGAAAACTCAAGGAGGCTAAAAGCCTTACCAGTTTGGTTCAGTCTTGTTGCATACGGAAAAGACACCTATACCAAATTGGTTGAGGAGAATATTCATCAAGCCCGGTTATTTGCAGAAAAACTGATTGAAACAAGTAAATATGAACTAATGGTTCCTGTAAGGCTTAATATTGTGGCCTTTACCATAAAAGGACTAACTGATAAACAAATTGATCATTTCCTCAATGGGGTCAATAGTAGAGGAAAGGTTTTTATGACCCCTTCGGTATATTACGGTAGAAAAGGTATTAGAGCTGCATTTGTAAATTGGAGGACGGGCGTTGAAGATATAAATATTGCAGTTAATGAAATGCAGGCTGTATTGGACAAAATAACCATAATTTGAGGAGTCAGTATATTCTTAGCAATGATGATAAAATAAAAAAACTGCCCCGTAAAGGGACAGTTTTTTTATGGTCTATTCGTTCGCTTTTTATTATCCTGCCATTAATTTTTGCAATCTCTTAACAAGATCTGGATTGCTTTGGAGGGCACCTGCAATTTGCTCGTACTTTTCAACGGCAAGGTTGGTATCCGTTATTATCTTTTCCATTTTGGACTGTATTTCCGGTTGCATTTTCTCAATCTTTTCAACTGCCTTGGCGTGTTTTTGAACATCCGATTGTGCCGCCTCTATTTCTTGGTTTTGCAATTTGGCCTGTTGAATCTCGTTAAAAACGTCTATTTCGATCTCCTGCTCTTCCAAAACGGCAATCATCTTTCTCTGTGCATCCTGCTGTGCTACTTGGATACCCTGATATGCTTTGGCAAACAACTGTAATTCCGCATCTGGTACCGATATTTGTTGTTGGGTAGGTTCCTGGGTTTGTGAAATAGCTATAGAACCTGCGAAGATCAAGGCACAAAATAGCATTACATTCATCTTTCTTTTAAGTCTTAACATAATTATTTATTTTAATTGTTAAAATATTGAAATTGCAACCTACTAGTTTCATTACGGTTTCAAAAAAAATAACAGTTATAATTTTGTTAGTATCAAGAACCTACATAATTAAAAAACATAGTTGAATTTCAATCTTCGGTTACTTTGCTTCCCCACCAGTCGTTGTTAGGTTCAAAATCCACCGATAAAAAATTCATTCGTTCGACCTCTAAAGCAGGTAACTTCTCATTTACAATGCTCTGATGCCGTTTTTGGGCAAGTTCCATATCAAATTCAGGATCTTTTGTTGGCATATTGGCTCCCACTTCCTCTAACCAATCAACAAGCGTTATACCAAGGTTTTCTGCTATTTCAGGATTATAGGCAATAACATTGGACTGCTCGCTACCATCTAAAGCCAGGTTGTACAATTCCTCGCTTCCATCTTCCCAATAATGGATAAGCTTCCAATCGCCCTGCCTAATTATGGAGGACGGGTTACCTCCCTGATTGCCATAATGGGGGTAGTGCCAGAACAGGGGCCTTTCTACCTTCATTTCCTTGCCTTCCAAAATAGGTTTCAGGCTTATCCCATCTATGTGCTGATCAGGCAGTAGATCTACATTGGCCAAATCCAAAAGGGTAGGATAGAAATCGGTTCCAATAACCGGAAAATCACTTTGTGTCCCCCCATTCTTTAACCAAGGTACCTTTATAAAGTAGGGTTCGCGGATACCGCCTTCCCATTGGTACCCCTTTCCGCCCCGTAATGGAAGGTTGGAAGTGGAAAAGGCATCACCAGAGGCAACACCTCCATTGTCCGAAGTAAAGACCACTATAGTGTTGTCTTCCAAGCCGGCATCTTTCAGGGCATTCAGGACCACTCCCACAGCGTCGTCCATACTTTCAACGAGACCTGCATAAATTGGGTTGTCCTGAACCTGTCGGATAGGCAAAACGCGTTCCATTTTATAACCTTTCTCCACAATACCTTGAACCTCGGCCTTGTCCCTGTACTTATCCCATTTTTCCCTTGTGGTCTGAATAGGGCCGTGCACCGCATAAAACGACAGAAAGGCAAAAAAAGCAGAGTCTTTGTTCTGTTCAATAAAATTGGCTGTTTCCATGCCCAATCGCATAGTCAGGTTCTCCCCTTTAACCTTATTGGGCAACTTAGGATTGTCCCAAGGTGAAAAATAGCCTCCCATAGGGCTTCCCTTTTCCCACCCCCCCTTGTTGATTTCAAATCCGTGGTCTTCGGGATAGGAGCCTTCATCCCCTAAATGCCATTTTCCCGCAAAAAATGTTTTATAACCGGCCGCCTTCATGGCCTCCGCTATTGTCACATCCTTTTTTGGAAGGCCGTGTACATATTCTGCCGGCAACAATTTATCATGCCTATTATATTTACGCCAGGCCGTACCCGATGCGGCACCGATCCAATCCGTAATGCCATGGCGGGCCGTAAACTTCCCTGTCATTATGCTTGCCCTGGAGGGACTACATACCCTACTGGCCGCATATCCTTGATTGAATATAAGGCCTTCTTTGGCAATACGGTCCACATTGGGTGTCTCATAGAATTCGCTCCCGGTAACGCTTAGATCGTGGAGACCCAGATCATCGACCAAAATAAATACAATGTTCGGTTTTTTATGGTCTTTCCCCACAACCTTATTTTCCTCCTTGCACGAGGAGAAAACTATTATAAAAATTAATACTAGATAAAATTTTGGAGTTTTCATTTCAAATTATTGTTTTTGCTTTATACCTATTCATCTTCACAGACCTACTTCCTATCCACCCTAAGATGAAAAACCATGGTTAGGCCCATGGTTTTTCAAATCTACAAATTATTACATATTTAATATCAATACCCCGGATTCTGGGACAGACTCTGTTCTGAAATTTCGCGTTCCCTGGCAGGGACCGGCATCAAAATATGATGATCCTGAATGTTGGCCGCCGGGGTATCCATATGTGGATCGGAAACATTTCTGATGGTCTCCACAAAAACCCCCCATCGCAACAGATCGTACTTGCGATGCCCTTCAAAACCAAGTTCAGTGGCACGTTCCTTACGCACGGCCTCACGGAAGGAGCTCTGATCCAAACCACCTAAAAGAGGTAGGCCTGCCCGTTCCCTGATCAAGTTGATAAATGTATAGGCGTTCTCAGGTCCGTTCAATTCATTTTCTGCCTCGGCACGCATTAAGAGTACGTCGGCATACCTAATTACATAGGTGTTTTGACTACCGTTGTTGCTTTTAGGGGCATCTCCATCCGCATTAAAATACTTACCCGTTACTGGACCTGCACCAGGGGTTCTGGGCGACTCCAATACATTCCCGTTCAATTCGGTAACATAACTTATGTCCTTTCTAAGGTCACCATCTTCAAACATATCCTGGTAATCCGTAGTGGGCAACATGTTCTCCCATCCGCCGCCCACGGCATTGGTAGCACCCACTATTTCAATATCCCTGGAGCCTACCCAATTCTGTTTAAAATCATTGCGCTCATCTTGTTCAAACTGAATATCAAAGACATTTTCGTTTACCAAGACACCGTTTTTATCGGGCATTAGCACATACTCCGCATTTTGGCCCCACAAGCTATTGTAATCTGCGACCAAACCGAACATCCCTGAAGTTATTACCTGCTGTGCCCTGGTATTTGCTTCCAGCCATTCACTTTGGGTAAGATGTACCTTGGCCAGTAGAGCGGTAGCCGACCATTTGGTGGCCCTGCCCAAATCTTCCCCTACATACTCGTTGGGCAATACAGATAGCGCCTCACCAAGGTCTTGCTCTATTAAATCATAAACCTCATCTACCGTATTTCTGGTAATACCTATCAACTCATCCGTATTGCCTACTACTTGGGTAAGTACCGGAACAGCCCCGTACACCCTTACCAACTCAAAATAATAAAATGCCCTCAAAAATTTGGCTTCCCCAATTAAACGCTCTTTTAAATACTCATCGTTCATGGGTACATCCGGAACAAATTGAATGACGGTATTGGCCAGCGCAATCCCTTGGTAGTTAGATTGCCACATAGCAGTGGCATCGGCATCATTTTCATTTAGGTCCAGAAACCAAGATACTGGACGCATATTGTGTTGACCTTGAAAAGCGATGTCACTCGGGGTAAAGGCATAATAAAAGGATATAATATTACTGTGCAATCTGGTATAGGCCGCAGTCGTTGCCGCCAAAGCATCTTGTTCGGTTGCGGGGAAACTCCCGGGAACCAAAAAATCTATGGGCTTTTCGGTGATGATATCATCGCAGGATTGCAATGCTATCCCCAATATTAATGTTATTAGAATTAATTTTTTCATCTGTTGATATTTATTTGTTTTTTTAAAATGTCAAACTTAAGCCTAGGGTGATTGATCTTACAGATGGATCCTGTGCCTGATCATACCCCCTTCGGGCATTCTCATTTCCTCTGTTAATCTCAGGATCATACCCACTATACTTATCGAACAACAACAAATTGGTTCCGCTCACATACACCTTCGCATTTTGAAAAATCGGAATCAATTTGGTAGGGATGTTATAGCCTAAACTTATATTCCGTAAGCGGAGAAATGAACCGTCCTCGATTATCCCTGTCTCAGGAACGACCTCCGTCCTGAAAACACCTCTTACGGACGGAATATTACTTTCGGTATTGTCCGGTGTCCAACGATTGGCAAACATACCATTAACGTTGTTATCAAAAGCCGTGTTAATTCTGGAATCGGTTTCATTAAAAATATCATTGCCCAGAACAAAAGACCAGTACATGGAAAATTCCAATCCCTTATAGGTGAACGTATTGTTCATGCCCCCAAAAAGCTCCGGGTGGGGGTTTCCAATAATAGTCTGATCCAAAGCGTCTATTACACCGTCCGGTGTGCCGTCCGGACCACTGATATCCTCAAACCGTTTGCCCCCGGGAAAAACACCTCTGCCGGTTACCCCTGCAGCATCTATTTCGGCCTGCGTATTCCAAATACCATTGCGGATATACCCATAGAAAGATCCAATAGGCTCTCCTTCCTTAATTACTGCGGACGGCTGATTTAAAACCCCTCCAAATCTATTTATCAATAACTCGCCATCTTCATCCGGTATGGATATCACCTTATTTTTGTTGGTAGAAATATTAAAACTGGTATCCCATCTAAAATCATTTTTATCGATATTGATTGAGTTTACGAAAAGCTCGAATCCCTGATTTTCTATGGATCCAAAGTTGGTAGGAATTATGGCATTGGGCACTCCTGCCAACCATAAAATATCTTCATTGGTAAACAAGTCGTTGGTTTTTTTGTGGTAGTAGTCCAAGGTTACCTGCAGGCGGTCATTAAAAAAAGAGGTATCGATACCCAGATCCAATTGGTCCGTAGTCTCAAATTTCAACTGATCATTACCCAATCTATTTAACCCGATACCATTGGTAATATCCCCACTGTTCCCATAAAGATAGGTGAATCCGGCCCCTAGCCTGGCCAAGGATGTACCTCCAGAGGCAGGATTGCCCAACCTACCATAGCTGACCCTAAATTTTAGGTCATCAAAAATACCCAAGTTATCTATATATTCTTCACGACCGGCATTCCATGCCACGGCAACAGAAGGAAACGTACCCCACTTACTGTCTTTAGCAAAATTGGACGACCCATCTACCCTTCCATTCAGGGTTATCCTGTATTTCCCCTTGTAGCCATAATTTAATCGGAACAAGAACGATTCCACACCAAACTCATTGGCATTGGAACCCGCTCCTGTTCTATCGGATCCCGCCCCAAGGTTGTTGTACCCAAAATAATCGGTGGTAAACCCCCTGACTTCCACCGAGCTTCCTGAATTGAAAATCCGTTGCCGGGTATAACCCAAAAGTCCATCCAAATCATGATCCCCAAACGATTTGTTATAGGATAGAGTTTGTTCCACCAGAACACTTAAATACTCCGAATTGGAAATGTTTGCCGTACCACGATCATTAATTTGGCCAAATAATGTGGAAGGTGCATAATTTTCACTTTTATCCAGGGAAAGATCGGTTCCAAAATTAAACTTGTACCTAAGGTTCTTTATTGGTTCCAACTGGGCATAGACTGTCCCCAATATTCTGGACCTGGTATTTAAATTAATCCCTTTTGCCGAGCTTCCAACCGGATTTTCAGCATTTAGCTCGGAACTGACCGTTTGGATCGTATATTCTCCATTCTCATCAAAAACGGGCAAAGTGGGGAACCAACCGGCAATATTAATAATATTATTACTTCTTGGTACAATGGTACTTCGGGAAAGGGTAACAGAGTTTCCCACCTTCAATATTTTGTTCAATTGATAATCCCCGTTTAAGCGCAGTTGGTATCTTTTTAAGTTGCCATCTATATAGATGCCATCCTGGTCAAAATAATTGCCGGAAATAAAATATTGTGCCTTTTCGTTGCCCCCCGAAGCGGACAGGGTATGACTGGTCATAGGAGCCCCATGTCTATAGACTTCTTCCTGCCAGTTGGTCCCCTCACCATAAGAAGCAGGATTTGGATAGGCCTCAATACCTTGAACTTCGTTTTGCCAAGAAGCAAATTCAGCGGCATTCAATACATCCAAAAACCGTGTTGGGGATTGAAAGGTGGTATGGGCATCATAAGTAAACTTAGATTGTCCGGCCTTACCTCTTTTTGTAGTGATCAACACAACACCGGCCGATCCCCTTGAACCGTAAAGTGCAGTGGCCGAAGCATCCTTCAATACCTCCACCGATTCTATATCCAATACATTAATGTCCGAAGAATTGCCCGCCCCGATAAGTCCATCTATAACAAATAAGGGCGAACTATTTCCCGAAATGGAGTTTGTCCCCCTAATTCTAATGGAGGCCGCTGCCCCTGGTTGGGAAGAAGTTGGTGTAATCTGGACCCCGGAAACTTTACCTCTCAATGCATCATCCAGTCTTACCGAGGGGGTCGCATTTATTTCCGCGGTCTTAATGGAAGCAACTGCTCCCGTTAAATCGGATTTCTTCACTGTTCCGTATGCCACTACCACCACTTCATCCAGTCCAGCCGCGCTTTCCTCCAATATTATATTAAGGTTCGTTTGACCATTCACCGAAACTGCCTTGGTCAAAAATCCGATATAGGAAACCTCCAAAATGGCATTATCATTATTTAGTGCCAGTGAGAAATTACCATCAAAATCGGCCGTAACACCATTAGTTGTCCCTTTTTCAACAATGTTGGCTCCTGGCAGCGGATTGCCATCCTGGTCCTGAACCACTCCTGTAACCTGAAATTGCATTATTATTGAACTAAGATCGGGGCCTAGGGCCTTGTCCGGGGAACCAACTTTTAATTTCTTCCTGCTCAAAATAATTTGCTTGTTCAAAACCTCAAAAGTAACATCCGTATTTTCAAATAATTTTGATAGGACAACGGCAATCCTCTTATTCTCCACCTTAATGGTAACTTTCCTATTAAGATCAACATCTTTCCTGTTCAACAAAAATTTAAATTCCGACGCTGCCTCTATTCTATTGATAATGGTTTCTAAAGGAGCATTTGAAATATCCAGGGAGATCTTTTTGTTTTGTGAATAGGTATTTGCCTGAATTTGGAACAAGGAAACAATAGTTAACAGTACCGTAAGTTTCATTTTTAAGCTTAATTTTAAAGGGAATTGTAAATACCCCCCGTAATTAAAGAGTTTTTTCATAATTTTGATTTGTTAATTGATTTAAATTCGTTTAAATCATTTTGAACCAAATCGGGAAATGTGTCCGCATTTTCCGATTTTTATGTTAAAATGACCCTGTGGTTGGTTTGGCTAAAAATGTTTGTTCATACACTATGGATTTAATGGGTTTAAAAATTATTTAATGACTACCTCATTGTTAACAATGGTATAGTCTATGGCCCAGCTTTTATTAAATGATTCCAAAACCTGGTCGATTGTTTCTATATCAAAAGTGGCATCGAACATTTGTTCCTCCAATTGGTCGTTCTTATTAATGATGGTTACGTTATAATATCGTTGTAAGGCTTCACGGATCTGTTTAAACGGAGTGTTTCTAAAAACCAATTTTCCACTCAACCATGCAGTATAAAGACCGGTATCCACATTGCTTATCGCTATTTCATCATTGTTTTTGTACCATTCCGCCTTGTAACCAGGTTCCAACACCACAGGTTCCTGATCGGAAGTTTCTTTGGAAGTCCTCCGCAGCTCAACGGCTCCTTCCACCAAGACCGTATTAATGTTGGCTTCCTCAGGATAGTGGGATACATTGAATTTTGTACCCAACACTTGAATATCGATCTCATGGGTATTCACCACAAAAGGATGTTCTTTATCTTCCCTGACATCAAAATAGGCCTCCCCTGTTAAAAAAACTTTTCGGGCAGCTCCTTGGATAAAGCTTATGGGGTAACGTAGGGATGTTCCTGAATTTAAATAGACATGGGTTCCATCGGATAGCTCCACATCAAATCTTTTGCCATAGGGTACATTCAGCGTATTGTAGATTAATTTTTGATTTTTGGTGGTGGCGGTATAGCTCAGTTTGGACTTGTTCTGCCTACCGATAATATTGCCCTCCGTATCCCGTACTTCCCTATTGTCATCAGCCACAAGGGTTTCCACCTTACCGTTGTCCAAAACGATGGTAACCGCTTCTTCCTTAGGAATCAATATACTGGTTTCGTTATTTATAATATACTCTTGTTGAATGTAGTAGCCCAAAGAAAAAAGCAACAGGGCTATAGCGGCATATTTCAAAAACCCCTTTATATTCTTACGAATCTTGTCCTTCTTTATTTTCCGAAGTAGGGTATGTTTTATCTTATCCGTGTCCGGTCCGTTCATACTTGTAATTATCTCTAAATGTAATTGAATGTATTCCTCAAAAATGGCAACATTGCCTTCTTCCAAAATCCAATCGGACAAAATATCCAGCTCGTTTGCCGTTGCCTGATTTGACAAATATTTAAGTATAAGTCCTTCTTCTTCAGATCTGGTCATTAGGTGTGTCCTTTAAAGTAATGACAGAACAAATTTGCAATACCCTAACATTTTGTTGATTTTTTTTTCATATTTGTAATAACCATTGCATTATTTTACGACCAACTTAACTTTTATCTATTTTATGAAAATGGCTGATAATGCTTTATTATTAAAGCGCTTGCAAAAAGGGGATGAAAAGGCGTACGTAAGTTTGGTAGATATGTACAACAGGCGACTTTTTGGTTATGCGCTTACATTGACCAACGACCATGCCCTAGCCGAAGATATTCTACAGAATGTTTTTCTAAGAACATGGGAAAAGAGAAAGAAACTCAACGTACACACGTCTTTACAAAACTATTTGTTCAAGTCGGTCTACAATGAATTTATAAATGCCTATAAGAAAAATCGTTCCACAATGATCTTGGAGCACAAATATTTCGAGGGTCTGGAAAAAGCGGTAAATATGCATAATGAGCAATCCTTTGATTTAATTATAGCGCAAATAACCAAGGAGATACAAAACCTACCGCCCAAATGCCAGCAGATTTTTGTGTTAAGCAAAAAGGAAGGGCTGACCAATATGGAAATATCGGAATACCTAAATGTTTCCTTAAAAACGGTGGAAGCCCAAATCACAAAAGCATTTGGAATTCTAAAGGAAAGGTTGGGGAAAAAATATAAAATGATCATGATGGTAGTCTTTGGCAAACACCTACATAAATTAGTATGATGGTTTAGTGTCCTGTCAACCCTAAACCTATGGGTAATATCAGTCAACTTTTCGAAGATTGCCGTACCTAAATCTCCGTCAACCCAATAAATATGAGGTTAAAAATTGTCGTTAGCAAAAAAAAGAACAACAGTCTCCCATTGTTCCTTTTGCAACTTAACTAACAAACCCAACTCTCTTAATTAATGGGCAAAGGCCCCAAATCCCTTTGTCTTTTAGCCGTATACCTCCAAAATAGGATAGTTATACAGATCGAAATTAAGCCTCCTCCGATATATGCCAAATTATTGGCCAATTTAAATCCCTCGGGAGCAATTAAAATGTAGGTACTGCACACCATGGTCATAAAAATTGCCGGTAAAAAGGTTACCCAATAGGCTTTATTATTGTACATAAGATAGGCCGTAATGGTCCAAAGCACCACCGTGGCCAAGGTCTGATTGCTCCAGGCAAAATAGCGCCATATAATGCCAAAATCGATCTGGGTAAGGACAAAGGCGATCACAAACAAGGGTAAACTCAGGTAAAGCCTGTTTTTGATCTTTTTTTGATCTGTTCCGAACACATCCGCCAGAATCAACCTGGCCGACCTAAAAGCGGTATCTCCAGAGGTTATAGGTGCCGCTACAATGCCCAATAGGGCCAGAACGCCTCCTACGCTACCCAACATGTGGAGCGATATTTCATTGGCAGCCCAAGCCGCATTATTGTTATTGGCCAACATAGCGCCATTGAGCGATTCTACATTGCCAAAGAAGGTCATTGCCGCTGCGGCCCAGATCAGGGCCACTATACCTTCGGTTATCATAGTACCATAAAAAATCTTTCTTCCCAATGTTTCATTCTTCATACAACGTGCCATCAAGGGGGATTGTGTTGCATGGAATCCCGATATGGCACCACACGCAATGGTCACGAACAGGATAGGAAATAAGGGAGTGTCAGAAGGACTAGTGGTCATATTCCTTAAATTGGCCGGTACAATTTCCGGGATGTGGTAATCCCCAAATAAAAGTGCCAAAAGCAGCCCAACGGCCATCAAAAGCATGGCTATACCAAAAACTGGGTAGAGCTTACTTATCATTTTATCTATGGGCAAAAGGGTGGAGAGAATATAGTAGGCCAAAATAATGCCCACCCATACCCATAGGTTCCACATATTACCCGTCATCCCATCTATGATCTTGGCCGGTCCCATTAAAAATACCGCACCGACAAAAATTAAAAGTATTATGGTAAAGTAGCGCATAAAATGCTTCATTTTTGGACCAAGATATATACCTACTACCTCACTAATACTGAGTCCGTTATGGCGCACAGAAAGCATGCCCGACAAATAGTCGTGGACAGCGCCGGCAAATATACTTCCAAGTACGATCCATAGAAATGCGACAGGTCCGAACATAGCTCCGGCAATCGCTCCAAAAATAGGTCCAAGTCCTGCAATGTTCAGAAATTGGATGAGAAAAATTCGCCAGGCGGGCAAGGGCATAAAATCCACATCATCCTGTAATCTTATGGCCGGAGTGGGACGGTCCTTATCGACTCCGAATATTTTTTCAACGAATTTTCCGTAGGTAAAATAACCCAGGATCAGGACTGCAATGGAAACTATGAATGAAATCATACACGAAATTTTATCCTATTCCACTATTTGTCCTTTCCCTAACAGAACTCCCTTTAATTTATCATAACCCACATCCTGTACCGCCATTTCATCATCGATAGCCAGAACTGCGGCCGCAGCCGCCGATTGCCCCAAAATCATGAACACGGGCTCCATACGAATTGAACCAAAGGCGATATGACTGGAGGACAGACAAACCGGCACCAGAAGGTTTTTGCAATCTTCCTTTTTCGGGACCAAGGAACCGTACGATATGGTATATGGACCATTGGTACTTACCCCTATATCCCCTTCGTTCTGTACAAACCCATCGGGTTTAATATAGCGCTGTACATTATGCGAATCCATTGTATAGGAACCCATACCTATTGGTTTAGGGGTGGGGCTTTTTTTCAACAGTTCATTTTCGGTCATGACGAAATCCCCTATCATCCGCCTGGCTTCCCTAACATAAATCTGATGGGGCCAATTGCCGTTGTCCTTAAACTCATCCTTGGACAAGCCCCATTTCTGCATTTCCATCTGTATGTCCTCGGGTACCCTAGGGTCGTTGGCCACAAACCAAAGAAGGCCCTTTTGATAATTTTCATGTTCATTTATGATTTCCTTTCGTCTTTCGTAGCTTGCCTCCGGATAATCATAGTTCATACCTATATTGTCACTACTAAATGGGCCATGGTTATTGGTATCCGTCTTATGGTTTGGTATAGGATCAAACTTCACGAACCAATCCTTCCAGCCATGCTCAAAAACCCGTGCCAAAAGTTCATACTGCATGGGATCATAACCATCAGGCTTTGGAAAGGGAACTCTATTTTCAGGATGATTTGTCATACACATCCGAAAACAATAGGCCTGGATCTTATCGTCTCCGCTATACTTTTCGCCCGGGTGCTCTCCAGATACCTTGGGCAGTAGGCCACTATTGGGATCCCCAGGTACTACATATGGGGATATATCCGACTCAAACCAGTGTTTATGGTGCAGGACACCGGTCTGTACCCCGTTCCATTCCTCTCCATATACCTCTTTTCCTTCGCGCCCTACATGGTAACTTACGCCCGCCGCGGCCATAAGGTCTCCTTCATAGGTGGTGTCCATAAATATTTTACCGGAATACGTCTTACCGGACAAAGTGGTAATTGAAACTATATTCCCATCCTTCATCTGTACCCCGTTTTCCCTATCCAACCATTCATCCCGGTCCACACGGATCTGCTCTTCCGCCACCATATCCTCAAAGACCTTTTCCGCCACATGGGGCTCAAAGATCCACATGGTCCTGTTCTCTCCGTCCATAGCCGGGGTACCCTGTCCTTTGTTGCCATATTCTTCTTTTTTCTGCCACATCCAGGCCTCTTCCGTGTTATAGTGTTTCCAGACCCTATGGTAGAACTCCCTGGCAAGGCCCCCAATGACACTCTTGTCCCCGGTATCTGTAAAGCCCAGCCCTCCAGAGGACAGTCCGCCCAAATGGATATCCGGGGATACGACTATTACGGATTTTCCGGAACGCTTGGCTTCCACTGCTGCCGATATGGCCGCGGAAGTGCCACCATAGATAATGATATCGGCAACATTGCTATTGTCCGGTTTGTCACTATTTCCGCAACTAGATGATAGACTTGATACTAAAATGACCAGTAACAAATAACCGAGGTAACTTAATTTTCGTTTCATAGTTTAATTTTTATTGAATTGTTTATTCCTATAGGTTTAATATTAAATCTTTACTAGTGTTATGTTAAGTATGTTTTGTAATTAAATTTAGGTCTCGACTCCGCTCGACCGGACAATCTATCGTCTCTTCGAACGGCCGCCCGTACCGAACGGGCCGTTCGGGCGGGAAGTCGAAAAGTCATTTCACCGTTAACTTAACACTAGTTTGAAGATTTCCCCTCAACAATTTTATCCAATGCACTTTTTAATTCTTGTGTCTTTACCGGCATTTTCACTATTAGATTATCCTCCTCCGAGGCATCTTCTTCCAGGTTATATAATTCCCCTGTCCCATTATTTGCATTATTTGGCTCGATATATTTCCATTTACCCATGCGTAGACCTTTGTCCCCTCTTCCAGATTGGATGACTACCGAGGGTCTGACATTTACTGGGCTACCTCTAAGAACAGGGAGTAAGTTATAACTGTCCACAGCCTGATCACCAGGTAATTTTTTATTTAAAACAGAAGCCAGGGTGGCCATAATATCATTTAGGGCAAAAAGCTGTTTTGAAACGGCTCCTTGGGGAAAATGCCCGGGCCATCTTGCTATAAACGGGGTTCTAACTCCACCTTCCCAAGCCGTTTGTTTCGTTCCCCGTAATTCCCCATTGGGGTTATGAACCAAAGAATTATTGGCCTTAACCTCCATCTCGCCCAAGCTGTTACTGACCTTCGAAAAATCCGTATCCCTACTGGTTTCCGTAAAAGTGGAACCATTATCACTGGCAAAAAGAACTATTGTATTTTTGGCCAAGTTTAGACTATCCAAAGTACTTAGCAGTTTCCCGATATAAAAATCCAACTCGTGCACATAGTCGCCATATAGGCCTGCATCCGTTGATCCAATGAAATCCTCACTTGCTGCCAATGGAATATGGGGAACATAGGGAGCATAATACAAAAAAAATGGTTTACCCCTATCCTTGGCAACATGCTTTGTCAAAAATTGAGTGCTTTTGTCCGTAATGAGCGAAAGATATTCATCCCGAGGTATAGTTTTTAAATGCTCCTTGTTCTGTGCGGAATCCACATTATAGTAATCGTGCTGAAGTATTCCCATAACTCTTTTGCCCTCCAGCACCCAACATTCACTAGCGCAACTAAATCCAAGCCAATGTTCAAACCCTTGGTCTATTGGACCGTCGCTTACCGGCCTGTTTACATCTATATTGGCCCCATTGTTTTCCGCTTTGAACTTACCATAACCTGCCGGTTTTTTATCGTCCAATGTAGGAAAGGTGGTACCAAGATGCCATTTGCCAAAACCGGCGGTAACGTATCCATTTTGTTGAAGCATTTGCATCAATGTCAATTGACCAGGTGCTATCAATGATGGTTCATAATTGGCCATGACCCCCGATTTCTTCCAACTTCTAAAAGGATACGTTCCCGTCATTAGGGCAAATCTGGAAGGGGAACAAACTGAAACCGGACAATAGGCATCCGTAAAGCGGATACCCTCAGAAGCCAGCTTGTTCAAATTGGGTGTCGGAATCAAGGAATTTTCGTTATACGATTGTAGATCTCCATAACCCAGATCATCCGCCAAGATGATTACAACATTGGGATAGACCCCTAAATCACCACCATCCTTATCTTTACATGAGGAAGCCAGTAAGGAGACCATCAAGAATAGACCAAAAATAAAAATCCTTTTCTTGAAAAATTCACGAATACCTGCTATCCTATCTTGATAAAGTACCCTCCTTTTTATCGATCTGGAATCAATTATAATCATATTACCTACACTCATTTTAGCCTTTGGCCATCTTTAAGGAGCTGCTCCCTTAAATTAGGGTATGGTACTTCCTGAACATTGGTATTACCATCTATGGCCATTACCGCCGCTGTGGCAGCCGATTGCCCCAAGACCATAAACACTGGCTCCATACGGATAGATCCGAAGGCGATATGGGTGGAACTTACGCATACAGGTACAATAAGATTTTGGCATTCCTCCTTTTTGGGCACCAATGATCCATAACTTATGGGATAGGGCTTAAAGCCATGGGCCTCCACATTGCCCTCGTTCTGCACATATCCATTGGCATCCACATAACGCTGCACATTATGGGAATCCATCCCATAGGCTGCCAATCCAATACCATCTTCGGCCACATCCAATGCTTCACAATTTTTTTGCGTCATTACGTAATCGCTAATCATCCTTCTGGCTTCGCGGATATATAGTTGTTGCTGCCATCCATCCGCCCTTTCAAATTCATCCTTGGTAGTGCCCCATCTGGAAGCTTCCTCCCGGACCTCGGCAGGAATCCTTGGGTGATTGGCCAAGGTCCACATAAGCCCCATCTGATAGTTCCTATGGTCTTCGATGATCTTCTCCCTTTCCCCATATGAGGCCTCGGGATAGTCGTAATTTCTACCTATATAGTCCGTAGAGAAACCGAACTTGTTATTCGTATCGGTTTTTCTATTGGGCATACTTGAATTGATCCAAGGAAGCAATGAATTGCCGTAACTGTACATTTCCCTTATAGGCCCCTTTCTGGCTTCATAATTACGAAAAAGAAGTTCATAATTTACCTCATCATAATTTGTCGGCTTTTGGAAAGGGATACGGTTATCCGGGTGATCGGTAAGGCACATCCTAAAACAATAGGCCTGTATTTTTTTATCGCCCTGCCCTTCCAGACCAGGCTTCTCATTAACATTTGGCAATAATCCGGATGTTGGGTCCCCTTTTACCACATATGGATCCACCCCTGGTATAAAATTGTGGTTGAAGGCGTTTTTGGAAACAAAGCCGGTCAAGGCCCTATTTATGCTATTGGCCTGTACCCCGTTCAGGGTTTCCCCATATTCCTCGTTGCTTTCCCTACCTACGGAATAGGAAACCCCGGCAGAAGCCATCAGATCTCCCTCATAAGTGGCATCCAAGAATACTTTTCCTTTAAAAGTCTTGCCGCTTTCCATGGTAATGGATGCTATTCTGCCATCTACTTTTTTAACCCCGGATTCCCTGTTCAACCGTTCGTTATAGACCATCGTGATTTTCTCCTTATCCATCATGGCCTTGTATACCGCTAGGGCAGCAGAAGGCTCAAAGGTCCACATGGTAGCCTCCCCTTCCTCAGTGCGGGTTTGCCCACCATCCATATATTCGGAATTTTTCTCCCATTTCCAATTTTTGGGATCATCGTAATATTTCTTGATATTCTCATAAAACTCTCTGGAAATACCTCCAATAGCCTGCTTATTGCCAATATCGGTCTGGCCCAAGCCTCCCGTTGTGAGACCGCCTATGCGATTTGTTGGCTCTATCAACACCACGGATTTGCCCATCCTACTACTTTGAAGGGCAGCAGCCACTCCGGCCGATGTTCCGCCGTAGATTACGATATCATACTTCTTGGATTGACCGTTCGTCCATTGAACCATCAGGAACAACATAAACACGCTTATAATTTTTTTCATTTTATATTTAATTAGTGGTTAATTTTTAATTTCTTCTGGATAATATTCCTTTGGATAATTAGGACTAAAAACTATATTTTCATCCCTGATGACCAATTTGCCCCCTTTAACCCATTCTTCTCCCCGCTCTGTTAAATGATCTACCATTTTTTGCCTCCATCTAGCTAGGATACCTTTATATTTGGATAGGCCGGCAAGATTATTTTTCTCTCCGGGGTCTTTTATTAAATTGAACAACTGTTCTTCCCCTGTTACGGAATAATGGATGTACTTGTACTTCCTATCCGTTAATCCCGTCCAACTGTTTTCCTTCCAATAACATTGACCATGTTCCATATCCAGGAATTTGCGCCATCCCTTTTTCTTGCCTTCCAATAATGCCATCATGCTCCTGCCATCCATTTCGGACGGTATGTCCACACCTGCTACATCGAGAAAAGTAGGCAGGATATCCCTTAACTCCACCAATTCTTTAATGACCTGACCACGACTTGCCTTTATTCCGATACTCTCTGGCCATCTGATGATCATCGGTACCCCGGCCGAGCCTTCATAAGGGTAGGACTTTCTCCATAAATGATGGTCTCCCATCATATCACCATGATCGGACGATATAACGATCAAGGTATTTTCCAACTCGCCTTTTCTTTCCAAAGAAGCTATGACATTTCCAATTTGTTCATCCAAAAAACTAATGGCGGCCAAATAACCTTCCCGTGAATCACGAACAATACTATCACCATAATGTCCCCTAGGGGCATTTAACTGCTGGTCCGGCAGGGGCTTTTGGTTAAATCCTCCGTATTTTTCTTCCGACCAATCGCCAACTACAGCTTTTGGGATTTCCCTCTTTCTATAAAAGTCCAACCATCTCTTTGGCGGATCAAAAGGTGGATGAGGCCTATGAAAGGCTATTTTAAGGAAGAAAGGTTTATCGCCAGTGTTATTATTTATGAATTCAATAGCCTGGTTGGCGGTCCAAGCCGTTGGATGAAATTCATCACTGTAAGGATAAATACCTGTGCGATGATCGGTGGGCCCTAGTCCGGTACCATCCATAGCCAAATTAGGGGCGTTTTCCTTAAACCATATGTTATATGCATTCTGCGGATGTCCCCAACCTTCACATAATTTTATTTCATGGAAACCGTGCATAAATTTACTGCTATCCAGTTCACTCAATTTCACATTGAGATCGCCAGTCCCAATAGGCTTAAAATGAAGTTTTCCCGTAGCAAAAGTGTAATAACCTGCATCCCTTAACATTTGGGGCATTTCATATGTATACTTTGTCGCTATTGGTGCATAAGACAAAAGACCATTCTTCCATGGGGCCATTCCTGTTAACAAAGCGGCCCTTGCGGGCAAACAAGTTGGTGAAGCACTATATGCCCTTGAAAATATAGCTCCTTCTCTGGCCATACGATCCATATTGGGCGTATAAGCTACACTCTTGTCCTCTGCCCCTATATAATCGGACCTTAACTGATCCGGAAAAATAAAGACTATATTGGGAGACTTCCCTTTAAGCGTTTGGGAATATCCGTTAACGGAAAATAGGGGTGCTCCAAAAATAAAAAGCCCTGCCAAACGTATGTACACCCCCCTTAACACTAATGCGTTTTTAGTCATTTTCATAGTTGGTAATAATTCAGTTTGAAATATAAATTCCATTAAGGAATTTACAGGCTTGGTCAAAAGCCTGTAAAATTTCCTTTATATTAGGGAACTTCTATAAACCCACTCTAGCTTTCAGTACCCTGGGTTTTGATCTTGCTGACCAATGGCAGGATTGTTATTGATTTCGTCCTCTGGAATAGGATACAAAAGACGCTCATCGATAATGTTTTTCCCCGCAGCTGCAAATGCTTCTTTCACCTTGCCCGTACGTTTCAAATCGAACCACCTCCTTCTTTCCGTAATAAACTCATAGGCACGCTCCTGAATTACGGCATCCCTAAATTCATCTCCTCCCATTCCAGAAGGATAGTCTACCGGAGATATAGTGGATGGATCATACCCATAGGCCCTTCGCTTTATCATGTTGAGTCGCTCCAATGCCAGATCTGAAGGGGTACCATCAGCCATAGCCGAAGCTTCAGCGTAAAATAAATAAGCCTCGGTAAATCTATAAATAGGAACACTGTACAAACTAATTCCCGAAGCATTGGTAATGAACTTTTTAAACAGTACGGGTGTAGTAGATGGTAGGGGAACCCATTCTCCATCCGCATTCTGAATTTCGGTGTAGAGATTAAAATCTTTCCTTAAATCATTACTGTCCCAACTATCCCCTATAAATGAGTTCATATCCGGCAACCATGCAAAAACCCCACCTGAAGAGTAATTATAGGGTATATTGCCCGCCCTGTGCAGATAATTGGGAATGGTGGAGCCTTTTGTCTCGGAGTGGTGCATGGACATAATATCCTCTGTACTGGTATCCACTGCAAAAATTTTATAAAAATCGTCCGGCTCTGTCACCGTTACCAGGGAAAACGGTCCGTTGGTAATTACGTCATTGGCTTTTTCAGCGGCCCCGGTCCAATTTTCCATCGTAAGGTATACATGGGCCAATAACATTTTGGCGGCCCATTTAGAGGCACGGCCAGTTTCGGCACCTACTTCTCCCAAATCATTTTCTGCAATTTGGCAGTCCTGGACTATTAGATCGTACACTTCACTCTCCGGTGCCCGGGGCGCCTCAACAGCGCTCAAATCAATGCTTTCACTGGTCTTAAGGGGAACGGCCCCCCAACCCCGTACCAATTCGAAATAGCACAAAGCCCTAAGAAAATGGGCCTCTGCCAATATTTGCTTTTGGGTATTGGCATCCATATTTTCAATATTGGGAACATTGTCCAGTACGGCATTGGCGCGATTGATAGTGGTATAAAACTGGGACCAGTTGGTGGCGCACCTCCCTATATTCTGCTGGTTCAAAATTTGATCCCAAATCGTGATAGGGGCCTGTGAGCCTCTCCCAAACAAATAATCCCCATGCAGTTCGGTCATAAGATAATTGGTTATCCCGAAAAAATCATTTTGCATTCCTGCATAGGCCCCGGCAATGGCAGCCTCGGCATCCTGTTCATTTTTATAGAAGTTGGCCTTGGAAACAAAATCTTTGGGAACTTCTTCCAATGCCTTGTCACAGCCAAAAAACAATAAAGTTGTTACTATTGTAATAAATATATATTTCATGATACGGTACATTAATAGTTAAAATCTAAATTTTAAACCAATGGCATATATTTTTGCATTCGGATAGCTGCTTTGGTCATGGCCAAATCTTAAGCGATCGGCAACATTACTGGAATCGGTACCACGGGTATTTGCTTCGGGATCTATTCCCGAATAGCTCGTAAAGGTGAACAAGTTGGTTCCCGATACGTATATTTGGGCCATATCAAAGCCTGTGAGCCCAATTTGCTGAACAGGTAGATTATACGCCAATCTCATTGAACGAATCCGCAAATAACTTGCATCCTCAATAAAACGATCGGATACGGTTACTTGGGTAGCACTGCTAATTTTCGGATACTTTGCATTTGGGTCCGGATTTTCCTCGGTCCAGTAATTCCCTATGATATCCCTAAATTGGTTGTTCCCCCTTTGAAACGAATTTAAGTGCGTTCCGTCGGTAGCATTAAATAATTCATTGCCCTGCACCCCTTCCAGGGCTATATTCAATTCTATACCCTTATAGCTAAAGTTGGAGATAAGTCCATAAATAAAATCGGGATGATAGCTCCCCAATATAACCCGGTCCAAAGCATTGATCGCCCCGTCCGGCTCCCCATCCGGTCCGCTAAGATCCTGATATTTGATAAAACCGTTCTCGTCCAGGCCATCTTCAAGAAGCCCATAGAAAACCCCTAGAGGCTCCCCTACCCTGGCAATGTTGGCGCTGGGCCAAACGGCACCTTGTTCGGCCCCAAAAATATCACTGTCCCCGGCAAGTTCCAATACTTCGTTTCTATTTGCGGAAAATTGTGCCGATATATCCCATTTGAAATCGTTTTTCAATATATCCGCATCTACACTTAATTCAAACCCTGAATTTTGTATCTCGCCCAAATTTCTCAAAATAGATCCAAAGCCAACCGTAGGGGGAAGAGGTACCGAAGCCAATAGATCCTTGGTATTCTTTTTATAATAGTCGAATACAAAGCGTAACCTATCGTTTAAAATGTTCAGATCAAAACCAACATCCAACTGCCCGGTAGTTTCCCATTTTAAATTACTGTTTGAAATACCATCGGGAACAAATCCTATTACATCGGTCTGGTTCCCGTATATATATTTAACCGACCTAAGCCTATCCAAAGATTGATACGGGTTTAGGGCCGTATTACCTGTGATGCCATAACTTGCACGCAATTTCAAATTATTGATAAATTTACTTTCTTCAAGAAATGGCTCATCGGAAACCCTCCATGCAATGGCCCCAGAAGGGAAATATCCCCATTTGTGGTTATCCCCAAATCTCGAGGAACCATCTGCCCTTACACTGGCCGTAAACAAATATTTTCCATCAAAGGAGTAATTTACCCTGGAGAGAAAAGAGGCCAAGGTCCAATCTGTATACCCCGATGTAGGATTTCCAATGGATTCCGCCGCCGCCAAGTCATAATTTTCTGTAACATTATTGGCAAAGCCAGTAACACTTATCCTTGAACTTCTACTGATGTTGGTCTGGTATGTAGCTCCGCCAATGATATTAACACTATGTTTTTCATTAAATACCTTGGCATAGGTGAGTACATTTTCCGTTAGGAAGGAATTGGAATAGGAATTGCTTTCCGAGGCCGACCCCCTATCATTATCATATATTATGGGCACAAAGGTTTCGTTTCTCCCATCTTGGTATTGCAATCCTGCCAAAGTCTTAAAGGATAGTTCCGGTGTAATGGCGAAATCAAAATTGGCGTTGGCCAAAACACTATTGGAAAAATTTTGGTTCTTTCTTAATGTCCAAATCAACGGATTCCGCATGTCGGCGGACCCAAAATTATAGGCCTGTTCAATCTGGGTAGGCAAGCCGTTTTCATCATAAATCGGCAAGGTTGGCGGTGCCGAAGCAGCGGCCGAAAGCAAGGAATTTCCACGATTTCCATTATCTACATCGACCAAATTTTGCACATTTCGTGATATTTGAAGGTTAACCCCCATTTTTAACCAGCTCTTTAACTGTTGATCCAAATTTAATCTTACGGATCCCCTTACAACCCCGGAGTTTTCTATTATCCCCTCCTGATCATAGTAGTTGCCCGAAATGGAATACCTACCTTTTTCGGAACTTCCTGAAAATGTAATGGTATTGTTGGTAACGGGAGCCACTCTAAAAATGGCATCCCACCAATCGGTACCCGGATTTACTACTGTATTTGGGTCAAAAAAAGGCTCCAAACCTTCATTCTTCAACCATTCATTGGCAACTATGGCATATTCCTGTGCATTTAGCAGGTCGTACCTATTTATGGACTCCTGCATACCAAAAAAACTATTTATTTCAATCTTGCTATCCTGTCCCTTTGCCCCTCGTTTGGAAGTTATGATCACTACCCCGTTGGCACCCCTTGAACCATAAATGGCGGTAGCCGAGGCATCTTTCAAAATGTCAACGGATTCTATGTCCGATGGGTTCAAAAAATCGATACCTCCGGTAACAGGGAAGCCATCGACCACATATAAGGGTTGGTTATCCCCTATCATGGAATTGCCACCTCTTATCCTAACCTCTATCCTAGAACCCGGTGTGCCGGAGTTTTGGGAGACCCTAACACCTGCCGCACCCACTTTTAATGCCTGCTCCATATTATAGACCGGGACAGCCTCCAGGGTTTCCGTTTTTACTTGGGAAACAGAGCCCGTTAAATCGGCCTTCTTCATGGTGCCATAGCCTACCACCACGACCTCTTCCAAACCGGCAGCACTCTCTTCAAGGACTATATCCAGAACGGACTGCCCATTTAGGGGTATTTCCTTGGTGGCATAACCAATATAGGATACAATAAGTACCGCGTTCCCATTGGCCACCTCCATGGTATAGTTTCCATCAAAATCGGATTGGGTTCCATTGGTGGTGCCCTTTTCAACAATACTGGCTCCGGGCATGGGCTGCCCCACCTTATCCCTAATGCTTCCGCTTAACTGAAACTGTATTTTCCCAACATCCATATTGGAAGGTGGTGGACTAAGAACACCTATTGTTGTCTCTTTCCTTTTTAAAAGAATTTTACGATCCTCTATAACATATACAATATCCTTACTGGTAAAGAGTATTTCCAAAACCCGCTTAATTGTGGCTTTCCTCACATTTATGGAGACCTTTCGCTTTAAATCTAAAGTTTTGGTGTTAAAAATAAACTTGAACTCGGTATTGGCCTCTATTTCATCAATGACCTCTTCCATAGTGGCATCCCCAAAATCCAAAGTAATCTTGGTCTTCTGGGCATAGGATGAATTGGCCTGCATTACAAAGGATACGGTTATTAAAAAAAGAAGTGATAACTTCATTTTTAAATCAAAGTTTAAGCGCCATAGGAATATTTCCACGGACTTTGGTGGTTTTTTCATAATTTTGAATGTTTACTGGTGGTTATACTTATTAAAAGGTCTGATCACTTTACGAAATCGGGAAATGTTACAGCATTTTCCGATTTTTTTTATTTCTTGTTCTTGATGAAAATCGAAATTTGTAAAGTGGTTGAATTGGCTTAATTGATTTAATCCATAGGCATACGGTATTTTTTGGGTTAATTGATTATGATCTTGTTTTCTATAATTTTGTACTCGATTTGATAGACCTTGTTAAAATAATTGAACACTTGCTCTATAGTCTCATGTTCCGTTTCAATAGTGGCATTAAAGGTTTCGAGTGCCAATTTTTTATTATTATTTATAATGACCACGTTATAATGCCGCTGTAATTTTTGAATAATATTTTCAAAGGAAATATTTCTGAAAACTAAATTGCCATTCAACCAGGAGGTATAAATTGCGGTGTTCACCTCCTCTTGTGAAATATGGTTATCGGACCTATTATAGACCCCCATATATCCTGGTTTAAGATATACTTCCCCCTTGTCTCCCTTATCCAAATTGGATTCCTTGAGACTAACGGAACCTTCCACCAAAACTACTTCCGTATCCCTGTCTTCCGGATAGTTGGACACATTAAATTTTGTTCCATAGACCTGTATGTTCAAATCCTGGGCATTTACAATGAAAGCGTGTTCCCGGTCATGGGCAATTTCAAAAAAAGCTTCTCCCCTTAAAAACACTTGCCGCTGCTGCCCTTTTAAGAAATTAATTGGATACTTAATGGAACTTCCCGAATTCAAGTGCACTTTACTACCGTCCGAGAGTACAATATTAAATTGTTTGCCATTTGGAACCGTCAATGTATTATAAACCAATTCCGATGCTTCACCCTGGTCGTAAACAAGTTTGTTTCCTTGACGTACACCGACCACCTTTCCATTGGAATTCTCAACTTGGGCGGTTCCAGCTTCCGTAATGACTTTTACATCCCCATTTTCCAACTCAAGTGTAACGGCATCGGTTCTTGGGACAATTATTGTGTTCTGTGTTTTATTAAAAGTATCCTGCTGCCATATGATCCCAACTCCAATAAAAAAAATGGCAATAGCCGCATATTTCATTACTGATAGAAATCTTCTACTGTAGTATCCCCTCTTTTCCCTACTTATTTCTTTCTGGAGTTCTTCCTTAATTTTATGTATACCCGAATCGTTCATAGCCAATGTAATCGCAAAATGAGTTTTAACAAAGTCCTTAAAGGCTTGATGATTTTTATCATCCTCTATCCAGTTATCAAGAATATCCAAATCCGTTGCCGTTGCCGCTTGGGACAAATATTTAACAATAAGATTTTCTATTTCAGGGGAAATCATTTCTAAACCATTCTTTTATATAATACAAGACAGAATTACTATACCCTAACTTTTTTCTAAAATAATTTTTATATTCATATTATTTTTAGTTCTATTTTGCGATAAAATTATCTTTTCATGAATTTTAGCGATAATGATACTCTGATAGAAAACCTTATTAGCGGGAATGAAAAAGCCTATATGTTTCTTTTGGATACCTATCACAGAAGATTAAATGCCTATGCGCTAACTTTGGTGAATGATCCGGCCCAAGCTCAGGACATAGTGCAGAATGTATTCTTAAAGATCTGGAAATCAAGAAAAAAATTAAAAAAACAATTTTCCATACAAAGCTTTTTATACAAGTCCGTTTACAACGAGTTTATAAACAATTATCAAAAAAATAAGGCGATGATGTTATTACAGCAAAAATATATAGAGTCGCTAGGAGATGTCGTAGAGGAGACCGATGAGAACATTTTGGAACGGATGATTAAAGTGGTGAACACAGAGATCAAAAATCTACCCCCAAAATGCCAAAAAGTATTTATCCTAAGTAAAAAAGAAGGTCTTACCAACATTGAAATATCGGAACATCTAAACGTATCTATAAAAACAGTGGAGGCTCAAATCACCAAGGC
The DNA here is from genome assembly GCF_003426735.1 of Arenibacter sp. P308M17. Classification (GTDB taxonomy): domain Bacteria; phylum Bacteroidota; class Bacteroidia; order Flavobacteriales; family Flavobacteriaceae; genus Arenibacter. The sequence goes on along the minus strand of NZ_QVON01000009.1, from coordinate 47,076 downwards.
CTTTGGAATCCTTAGAGAAAAGTTGGGCAAGAAATATGGGATGATAATGTTCCTTATCTTTGGCAGCGAAACCAAAGGATTGGCCAAATAACATACTAATGTTAAATATAGAATTGAGATATTAGATGTTAGATGCTAGATATTAGAAATGAGATACTAGATGTTAGAATTGAGATATTAGATGTTAGATGCTAGATATTAGAATTTGACTCAACTTTAAACTTTATAACATTGAACATTGAACTTTTTCCCTGCCTACTTTCACTGCTTAGTACCCTTTGCTTATGGCTTATGGCAAAAATATTTTCCGAAGCTAAAGTTGGATTCTCTTAAACCCGGATTACGAATTATTAGGATCGGTATCCAATTATAAAATACATATCCTATTGGTATATTATTACCAAAAATTCCGTCCAGCCCATACTAACCAATTAGAGCAACTTTAACAACCCGGAACTGGACGGAAAGAAAAGAAACTGTTTAAATACTAAATCTTCCTGAGTTCCCCAGATTCAAGTGCATCCTTCAAATCGGCAAAAACAACGGATTGATTACCAAAAAAACGTCTGCCATCAGTCCTTTTGATCTGAACCTGTAGAGTACCATCATTTTTTTTGTTTATTGCGGTCACAACTACTTGTACCCCCTCCATTTTTTTATAGTTGGCAATTCCTCCTTTTTTTATAATGAAATTAGCCCTTGGAAAATCTATATGCTTATATCTCGGGGTGTCCAAGGTACCTATTTGAAGTACTGACCCTTCCTTTACCCCATTAAGGGCTTCGGCCCCGTTACTTTGGGCGTTCATACCATAAGCTCCTACTATAAACAAGACTGCAATAATAATTTTTTTCATACCAATGTATTTAAAGGTTTAATAATTTTTTCTGCTTTTTGATAGACTTTCCGTGTCTTAACAATTTCGCGTTAGCGATCATGAAAATATCGTGAAAAACCCATCATACATTGCAACCCTACGCAAAGCTTATGCCATGTACCATAGGCAATGAAAACCCAAATATTAAACACTTGAAATACAGGAGATAATATAATATACTAAGATGGCATTGATACAATCCATCTGGGTAATTTTACCCCAATAGGGCAATTTTCCCCAAATAAATCCTGAAATTTTATTAGGGAGAGGAAAGCCGTGGCTGCACCTTGGGGGTTATATAGGTTAAGGAGTACCCATAATTTTAATCATAGGCAACCCATTCCCCTTTTAGCTTTTTTGTATTTTGGGGTTCCGGCAAATTTTCACAGAAATAGCCCAATTCTTGAATTTCCATATCAATAGGCCCGCTTATGGGTGCTGCTAACAATTGGACAGAAAAATAATGGGTATACCCTATTCCTACCCTCTTCAAATAATCTGCAATAGAAATAGTCTACCAGTAATTGGCCCTCGGGCAAAGGTGGTAAAAATAATTGCAGCCAAACTACAAACTATTTCAATTGTTTGGACAAATAGGTACGCGAGGAAAATGTGAAAATATCGGAATCCGTGCGTGCAGTATCAAAAATGGCCTGCATCTCCCTTACTACCTCAGGCTGCGTTTGGGCAACATTGTTTTCCTCTCCCAAATCCACTTTTAAATTATAAAGTTCCATAGGGGCATCGGCATTTTTCAATACATCATATTTAACGGCCTTCCAATCTCCTTTTCTGATGGCCTGTCGCCCCCCTTTTTCATGAAATTCCCAATAAAGATAATCGTGCTGTTTTTGATTCCCGTTCTGCATAAGGGTAGGAAGAAAGGAAATACCATCAAGATTGTTGGGAACCGATACCCCTGCAATTTCGGATAAGGTAGGAAAAACATCCCAAAATGCGGATATATGGTCGGTCTGGCTGTTGGCCTTAATCTTTCCGGGCCAGCGTACAATCATGGGTACCCTAATGCCCCCCTCGTAAAGATCGCGTTTAAATCCTTTTAAAGGTCCGTTACTATTAAAATATTCCGGGTCGGCCCCACCTTCTTGATGTGGCCCGTTATCGGATGAAAATACAATTATGGTATTATTGCCCAGGCCCAGTTCTTCCACCTTATCCATAATTTCCCCTACCTGATCGTCCAATAAGCTGACCATGGCAGCAAAAGCGGCGTGCGATTCCGTCTGGGATCTATAGGGCCCTAGATTAAATTCCGGTCCCTCATCGATTCCCTTATACACTTTTTCAGGAGGATATTTTCCCCTGTGCTTTTCCATATAATCTTCGGGCGCAACCAGTTCCGCATGAGGAATAATGGAGGGTACGTATAGAAAAAATGGTTTCTCTTTATTGTCTTCCATAAACTGTAAGGTCTGGTCATGTATAAGTTTTGGCGCATAGCTTCCATCACCCATATCCAAATTTTCCTTAAGTACAATAGAATCCCTATTGGACCATAGATGGTAGGGATAATAATTATGTCCCAAACGTTGGCAATTGTATCCAAAAAAAGTATCAAAACCCTGATGTACCGGATCTCCTTCCGACCCTGGAAAACCCAGGCCCCATTTTCCAAATGCGCCTGTAACATACCCTGCTTTTTTTAGGGCCTCCGCCAAGGTGTACGTATTATCGGGTATGGGATACTGCCCTTCAGGTTGTATTTCCTTATTTCCCCTTACCACGGTATGTCCTGTATGCATCCCTGTCATTAAGGCCGATCGTGAAGGGGCGCATACCGTACTCCCGGAATAATGTTGGGTAAACCTAATTCCCTGTGAGGCCAATCTGTCTATATTAGGGGTAGAAAACTTTTTCTGTCCGTAGACGCCAAGGTCGCCATAGCCAAGGTCATCTGCCAAAATGTAGATTATATTGGGCTTTTCGGCTTCAGTAATTTTTAAGACTTCCTTTTTGGCTTCTTCCCTACAGGATGTGAATAGTATGCCAACACCAATAGCGATATAGTAAAAGGATTTAAATTTTGTTATGATCATCATGTATCTTTTATAAATTAATTTAGTTTTCGTGGGAATCATAGTCCGGATTGGGAACTTTGGGTATGGGTGCCCCTGTTTCATTCAACCAATCTTTTAATAGGCCTAATAACTCCTTGGCCTTTTTGGGATTGGAAGTGTTCAAATTATTTCTTTCCCCAACATCGTCCCGAAGGTTGTACAGCTCTATGTCATTATCTTCATAGTAGTAATGCAGTTTCCAATCGCCTTGCATCACTACCGATCCAGGGCGGGTTCTGAACAGTGGATCGCGGCCATCATCCAATTTAGGGTCGTAGGCTTCCAAATAGATAGGGAAATGCCAAAACAAGGGTCGTTCCTCCATGGTACCACCCTTCAATAATGGCATTAAACTTTGGCCGTCGGATCTATAATTGGGTAAATCCACATTCAAAAGCTCCATGAAAGTCGGGAAAAAATCCAGATTACTGATAGGTTCCCCTATTATTTTACCGGCCCTATCCGTTCCGGGCCATTTAATGGTACATGGCACCCTTATTCCTCCCTCATAGTAGGAACCTTTACCTGCCCTTAAGGGCTCTTGGCTAGATATGCTCCTTATTCCTCCGTTATCCGAGGTAAATATTAAAATAGTATTTTCTTCCAAACCCATTTCGGCCAAGCTCTTCAATAGTTTTCCCACATTTTGGTCCACCGTCTCTACCATAGCGGCATAGACCGGCGATATGTCCTTTTGGTTTAATTTGCCCCCATATTTGGTTACAAGCTCCTGTTTGGCCTGCAAAGGGGTATGGACCGCATAAAATGGCAGGTATACAAAAAAGGGTCGGTCTTTATTATCCTTTATAAACTGAATACTCTCTTGTGTTAACCGGTCCGTAAGGTTCTCCCCTTCCGGTGCTACTTCTAGATTTGCCAAATCATTATAGGGACTAAAATAACCGTCACGTCCGGGATTGCCCCTAAGGCTTCCGCCTACATTAACATCGAAACCTTGTTCGGTAGGATCCTTGCCCAAATGCCATTTCCCAAAAACTCCAGTGGTATATCCGGCCTTTTTAAAGAGCTCTGCCATGGTAATGTCTTTCAATAACAGGGAATCGGTATTTTCAATGGGAACCAATTTTCGGGATTTTTTGTTCCCTCTGGCCGATGGACTCACGGTATAGACCCCATGCCTAGGCGTATTTAGACCTGTCATTAAGCACGCCCTGCTCGGGGCGCAATTGGCCGCAGCAGAATAATTTCTCATAAAAACCATGCTTTCCGAAGCCAGCAGGTCTATATTGGGCGTTTCAAAAAATTCACCCCCCATAAAACCGACATCCTTCCATCCCAAATCGTCCACATTAATAAAAATCACGTTGGGCTTTGCCAATGGAATCTCTTGTACCTTGTCCTTATTTACCCCTAAACAAGAAATAAGTAGGGTACAGAGTATAAAAACAAATATCCTTGGAACCATACATTTTTACTTTAACTAATGATATGAAATTTTTGAATATAAATATAAAAGGCCAATTAGGACAACCCGATCAGCCTTTTATAAAAATGCTTATCTATATCCGTTGTTTGTTGGATCCGATTCCAAAAGAGCCGGATTCAAAGTAAATTCTTCCGGAGGTATAGGAAGCAATATATGATGGGGCTGTATATTGGCAGCTGGGTCATACACTCTATACTCCGTGGATTTTACCACATCCAACAGTATGCCCCATCTAATCAAATCCATTCGTCTGTGTCCTTCTCCGCCCAATTCCCATCGCCTTTCGTCATAAATAGCCTGTCTGAAGGTCTCTTGGGTAAGACTGGCCAAGGGCTGATCTGGCTCATAGGCTCTTTTTCTTACTTCGTTTATATATTGATAGGCGTTGCCAGGGCCATTAAGTTCATTTTCTGCTTCTGCCGCCATAAGGTATACATCTGCCAATCTAAACACAATTTTATTATCCCCATGGTTTCCCCTAGGTGAATTTACTTGGTCCAGATTCCACATTTTGGGCATATATGGAAAATTAAGCTCGAATCCCAGGTATTCGGTAACAATATTCTCTGATCTTCTAAGATCGTCCATAGGAAAATCATTGACATAGTCCGGCAAAGGTATGGTAAGCCCATAACCCGTAAATCCTTCATTTCTGCCTCCCAAAGCAGCACTCAAGGCGTTTTGTTGGGAGGGATCTTTAGGTTCGTCCCTTATTCGCGGGGTAAAATGATCTACCCAATCGTTACTACTTACGTCCCGAACAAAATCGATTTCCCATATATTCTCCACATTGTATTCATTATTGGGGTCGAATACGGCAGCGTAATCATCCAATAAATCATGTGGGGAGTTATTGATTATCTCCACTGCCTTATCCCGTGCTTGTTCCCATTTTTCTTGGGTAAGCAGAATTTTTACCATAACGGTGGCAGCAACCCATTTGGTAGCTTTCCCTTGGTCGGTTTCGGATAATGAATTGGGCATTAGGTCCTGTGCCCTTTGAAGATCCTCCAGTATTTCGTTTCTGATCAAGGTTTTATCCGTTCTGGGCAATACCTGTATTTCACTTATGGGAAGATTGTCCCTATAATACGGTACGTTCCCCCAAAGATTGGTTAGATGGTAATAGGCATACGAACGTAGGAACAGGGTCTCCCCTTCAAACATATTCCGCTCCTCCTCCGTCAATGTTTGGTTTAGATCTATCTGTTCCAGAATGGTATTCGCATTAAGAACAATGGCATATAAATTTTGCCAGGTCAAAGGTGCTCCTGCACCTTGGTCTATGGCACCAATATTACTTTCGCTCAAGGTATAGGCCTGGGTAGGTTCTACCTGCCCAAAAATTCTATTGGGCCCTATTATGTCGGCCCCGTTCTCATAATAACGGTCCAATCCTATTTTTCCGTGAAGGGAATTGTCCTTATAGATATTATAGAGTCCCACTATAGCCAATTCGAATTCGGTAGGGGTGTTAAAAAAATTGGAAGGCGAGGCCAAATCCCTAGGTTCTTCCTCCAAAAATTTATCACAGCCAAAAAGCAATGTAATGATCGTTATTAGTATTATGAAATTTATATGTTGTTTCATTTTCAGTATCTTATATGTTGTTTCCATATGATGCATAGCTTGTTATATTTAGAAATTAACCCTGACCCCGGCGGAAATTGTTCTGGAAGTGGGGTATTGCCCTCTTGAGAACCCAATGGAAAGATTTTCCTGATCCCTATCAAACTGACTGGTTTCCGGATCTTTTAATCTAAAATCGGAAAGAATGAAAAGGTTGGTTCCGGTTACATATACATTGATCCCCTTAAATCCCTTTAAGCCCAAATTATCCACAGGGATATTATAGCCCAATCTCAAACTTTTTAAACGAATATGGGACCCATCTTCGATCATGGCCGAATTATTGTATATTTCGGACAAAGCCGCTACGGCCCCTGCCCTGGGAATATCAGAAGTTGGGTTCTCCGGTGTCCATCTGTTGACCGTTTCGGCATATTTTGTAGTTTCAGAACGGCCAAAAAATGCCGTTTGTGTTAGGCTATTGAAAACTTCATTGCCATAGGTACCCTGAAAGAAAAAATCCAGCTCAATGTTTTTATAGGACAGTGTATTGCCAAGGCCAAAATAGAAATCGGGCTGAGGGCTTCCCAATACAACAAAGTCTTCCTCATTGACCTCTCCATCCCCATTGGTATCATCAAAATGGGGACCACCTACATCCTGGCTACCACCTAGTCCAGCGGCATCGATCTCTTCTTGTGATTTCCAAGTTCCCAAATAACGGACCCCGGTAAATACGGGAGCACTTTCTCCAACTATAAGACGTGCCCCTGTTCCTCCCTGTTGTGCAGGGGTTACAAGATTTATGAAATCAACACCTCCCAAGTCGACCACCTTGTTATTGTTACTGGATAGTGATAAGGATGAAGTCCATTTAAAATTATCATTTGTAACATTTACACTATTTACCATGAACTCCACTCCCTTATTTTCAACCTTGCCAATATTCTGCAATTTGCTTACAAAACCGGTTTGTCTGGGCAATCGGGCATCGAGTAAAAGATCTTCCGTATTTTTTTTATAATAATCAACTTCTACTGATAGTCTATTGTTAAAGAAACCCATCTCCAGACCTATATCCAACTGATTTGTAGTCTCCCATTTTAATTCTGGATTTTCAGGCCTTCCCAGAACAACACCTGGTTGTTCTATCCCATTAAATGTAGTATTGGCACCATTTAAAATAGCCAAAGTCCTATAGGAAGGTATTGCCTGGCTTCCTGATCTACCATAACTGGTACGAAACTTAAGCTCGCTGAAAATATTGAGATCTTGAATAAATTCCTCTTCCGCTAATTTCCATGCAAAGGCCCCGGAAGGAAAAAATGCATACTTGTTGCCTGGGGCGAAACGAGAGGAACCATCTACCCTCCCCACTATCGTGAAAAGATATTTATTGTCCAGGGAATAATTTATTCTTCCCAACCATGAGGCCAGTTGAAAAGAATCGTAACCAGAAACTACTTCGTTTCGTGTGGGATTGGATCCAAATCCAAGATTATTGAATCCCGTAACATCGTTTGAAATCTGAAATGCCCTCGCCACGCTTTCCTCCTGTTCTGTTTTTTGAAGGGTAAACCCCGCCAAAACAGTTAAGTAATCGTCCTGACCTATGGTCTTATTATAGGTCAAGGTATTCTCATTGATATACCCTGTTCTCACAGAATTACGCACTTCGGCATTCCCTCCATTTTGAACGATTAAATTGTTGGGCAATGCCCCGGGGTTAAAAATATTCCTTTTAAAGTTGTTCAATTCGGGACTAAAAGTTGTTTTGAACACCAAGTTTGAAAAGGGTCTGAATTCCATATAAAGGTTCCCCAATATATTTGTTTCCAAATTATGGTCCTGTTTTAATTGTATATCCGCCTCATAATTCGATGCTATTCCGTCCGTAATAGGGTCCAATGCCGTATAATTCCCTTCTTCGTCATAAATTGCTCTTGTAGGAGTGGTGAAAAGAAACAGGTTATCCAAACTGAACTTATTATTTTCCTTTTTTAATTTGGCAATATTTACCCTCATTCCTACTTTAAACTTTTCGGAAAGTTTAATATCCAAATTGGTCCTGAAAACATATTTACTGATTCCTGTGGCCCTAACAAGACCTTCTTGATCAAAATAATTCCCGGACACATAATAATTGATATTTCTATTCTCAGAAACCCCCGATACCGATACATCTATATTTTGGACCGGTGCCGTATGTGTTACCTGATCTATCCAATCAACATCGGGAACGCTTGAAAGGTCGGGAAACGGTAAGGCTGCATTTCTAAATTCTGCATCCTCATTGGCATAGGCCGCATGCTGGGGACCATCAAGGAATTCTACTTGGGTAACCATGGACTGAAGTCCGGTATATGCATTAACGGATACGTTGGGTATGCCAGGAGTAGCGCCGGCACCACTTTTTGTTGTTACCAATATTACCCCGTTGGCACCTCGGGTACCATATATGGAAACGGCAACGGCATCTTTTAGAATATCTATGGATTGAATATCGTTTGTATTCAGGTTGCTCAAATTGTAGTCGGTCCCCACGATAACACCATCTATGACCCATAACGGCTCATTGTTGCCTTGAATAGAATTTCCGCCACGTATCCTTATAGTTGTTGCCGCCCCGGGCTCCCCGCTAATTTGTGAAACCTGAACACCGGAAGCCCTCCCTTGCAATGATTGGTCTATCCTAGCTACTGGGAGATTTTCCAGATCGGCACCACCTACCTTGCTTACGGAACCTGTCAAATCTTTTCTGCGGACTTCACCATACCCTATTAATACTACTTCATCCAATCCAGCTGCGCTTTCCTCTAAAACAATGCTGAGACTGGTCTGTCCATTTACCTGGACCTCCTTAGTGGCAAAACCTATGTAGGAAACGACCAAAACCGCATCCCCGCTGGCAACCTCTATAGTGAAATTTCCATCGAAATCTGCCGTAACGCCATTGGTTGTTCCTTTTTCAACAATATTTGCGCCGGACAGTGGAGTGCCATTGTTATCTACAATTTGTCCGGAAACTGTAGCTTGAAGATGATCTAAACCGGACAGATAAATTGAATTATCCCTTCTGCCTAAAACGCCACGTTCCTTAAGGAAAATTTGTTTATCTACTACATTGTGCGTGGTCCTAGTATTATCAAATATCCTTTCCAGGATATTGGTAACCAACTCCTTATTGGCTTTTACACTTATTACGCGGTTAAGATCCACCTCTTTTATCTGATATACAAAATGAAAGTCGGTCTTACTTTCTATTTCATCAATAAGTCGCTCTACCGTAACATTTTGAAGGTTTAATGTAATCTTTGTACGCTGTGCATAGGAGGAATTGGCCTGCATGGTAAACAGCACCAAAAACATGAATAACATACTAATCTTCATCTTTAAATTGAGTTTAAGCAATGGGTAGGACCTTCTCTTTTGGTCAAGATTTTTTTTCATACTTTTATAATGTTTGATTGTGGTTATACTTAAATGTTGATCACTTCTACCGATCGGGAAATGGTGACGCATTTTCCGATTTTTTTATGATCCTGTACAAAGTAAATTTTTGGTTTTTTTTAGTTCTTCATTGGCTGCCTATGTTTTAAAGTTTAATTATTTAGTTTTTAGTACGTGACAAAAAATAATTTTTCGTCATCGCGAGGTACGAAGCGATCTGTCGCCCATTGGGCAGATTGCTTCACTTTGTTAGCAACAACGCATTTTTTATGCTCCTATTGGTTTTTGTCATGCACTGTTATTTAGTTTACAATGATTTCATGGTCATTGATTACAGAATAATCAATATGATATTCCGCTTTAAAGTAATCCAATATTTTATGGATGGGCATTTCCCCAAAACTGGCATTGAATTTGGCCGAAGCCAATTTCCCATTGTTGTTGACGATCTTTACATCGTAATGTCGTTCCAGCTTTTTTAGAATATTTTCGAATGTCATATTCCTGAATACCATTACCCCGTTTACCCAGGAAGTATATATACTGGTAACCACAGGCTCGGTGTTAATATTACCATGGACATTATCATAACTCCCTTTATGCCCGGGAACAAGCATTGTTCCTTCACTGTCATCGGACATTTCCTTTCCCGGATACATCCCTACGGAACCCTCTACCAAGACCACCTCCTTTAGTGGATCTTCCGGATAGGCCGATATATTGAACTTGGTACCAAAAACCCTAATGTTCAGATCGGCGGCATTTACAATAAAAGGACGTTCCGTATCCTTGGCCACATCCAAAAATGCCTCGCCGGATAAATAGACCCTTCGCTCTTTCCCCGTTATAAAATCCACCGGATATTTTAAGGATGATCCCGAATTTAAATAAGCTATGGAACCATCGGATAATTTCAGCTCAAAGTGTTTGCCATAGGGTACATGAAGTGTATTGTACATGGGTTCTCTCGAACCTGCCTTGCTTGCATTGGTATATACAAGTTGGTTCCCTACTTGGGAGCCAACTACATTCCCTTCAGAATCCATTACTTCAGAGGTGCCGTCTTCGGATATAATTTGGATATTTCCATCCTCCCGTTCCAAGGTAATAAAGTTCTCTTTTGGAGTAAATGCTCTGTACTGGCTTTTTTTAGAAAGGTTTTCATTAACAAAGTACCCTAGGGTAATGGAGAAAATTATAATCGCGGCATACTTAAGAACACCTCGGTACTTAAATCTTTTTAGATTGCTTTTGTCCTTCTTTATTTTGTCCAGCAAAAGGCGTTTTGATTTTTCGGTATCGTAGCTTTTCATTTTACGGTCAATGCTGTAATTTAATCGTATATATTCGTTAAAAAGTAAAGTATTTGAAGGCTTCAACAATTCAATTTCCAATTGATCCAGCTCCTCACTTGAAATGGAAGAGGTAATATATTTTACTATTAATCCAATTACCTTTTTTGGCTTCATTGACTAAGCATTTCACTTTTATACGAAGCCATTTTGGGAAACCCTTATTTTTTTCACATTTTTTTTTCATATTTACCATAATTTCGAACCAAAAAAAACCAAATCACACAATGAAGGGGGATTTTAAAAACCAATCTACTCTAATTGAAGGCCTTAAAAAAGGTAATGAAGCTGCCTATGAATTTTTGGTGGAGCATTATCACAACAAATTATGTGTATATGCCAACAGTCTTATTAGGGACGACCTTATGGCCGAAGACATAGTGCAAAATGTTTTTGTACAGATTTGGGAAAAGCGGCACAAACTGATGCATGATTTTTCCCTGGAAAACTACCTTTATAAATCCGTACATAATAAATTCATCGACCAGTTCAGAAAAGGCAAGGCGGTAATGTCCCTTGAAAGAAAGTATATTGAGGCTTTGGAGTTGGCGGTTGAAGAAAAGGACGAATTACAAGAGCAAAAAATATTGGGAATACTTTTCAATGCCATATATGAATTGCCCCCAAAATGCCAACAGATTTTTCTTATGAGCAAAAAGGAAGGGCTCACCAATATTGAGATATCGGAATATTTGAACGTATCCAAAAAAACTGTTGAAGGGCAGATTACCAAGGCTTTTGGACTTCTCAGAGAAAAATTGGGCAAGGAATATGGGATGATAATGTTCCTCATCTTCGGCAGCGAAACTAAAGGATTGGTCAAATGACATACTATTGTTAAATATAGAATTGAGATGTTAGATGCTAGATGTTAGACTTTAGACTTTTTGAACCTTGAACCTGAAACTTTGAACCAGTGCGCCCTGCCAACTGCTACTGCCTACTGAAGACTATCCAATCTCAATACTCACTACTAACTACCCTCTACCGCCGCCTTTAGGGTTCCGATAATAAATCCCGAATTTTGTCCAGAAATTCCATTTCTTCATAGGGTATCATGTCCAGAATATATCCCAGTACTTCCCGCACATTGTGTTCGGGTTCGGGAACGGCCCGGGTGGGAGTAAAATCAACTTCCAATGCCATGATACAGACCTTGATTAGGTTGGAAACCATAAATGAAGCTCCCAGATAACCATCGGTTAAGAGGTTTACAGCATAAAGTTCCTTCCTCGTTGGATACCGTTTTAAGGTAGAGAAATGTTCTTTTACCAGTGCCTTTATTTTATTTAAGGCTACATCGTCTTCTGATAACGGAATATTACTATTGGGGGTATTCCCTTGAACAAAGGGTGTTTTCTTTTTGGTGCCCCGCTTTTGAATATGCGACTGGCATTCGGCCAATTTATCTGCAAAGAGTTTCGAAACCAAAGCGGACATTTGGACCGTATTCCCATGTATCTTTTGAAATAGCGTTTTGCTGAGGAGATAATTATGCTCGTCCGCTTTATTGGCATAAGCCTCGTCCAATAGTTCCAAAAGATTTGGTTCATGTTTCACTTCTGTATTGAAAAGGAACCCTAATTCAGGAACATATGCCTTTATAAACTGTTGTTGTTCCTTAAGGCTATGGGACGGATATGCTTCGCCCTTCATAAACAGTGACACCTTGAGAAACAACAATTTTATAGTCTGATGGAACAACAATGCCGGTTGCAAAAAATTCTCCTGTTCAAGTAAATAAATGGCGCCTTCCAATAAATTCCCCACCCTTTCCAACTCCTTGTTAAAAGCCTGATGGATTATTTTCAATTGTTCAGATTCTACGCTACATTGATTAAACAGGTCCGTACCCTCATTGGAACTGGAGTAAACCCGTTGGCCAAAAAGACATGCCCGAACGAAAAATAGATTATACCCCATTAATTGTTGCCGGGCATATTCTAAAGGAAAAACCCTGTACAAATAGTCAGTTTCATTACCAAATATATTTTCCAGCTTTAACGACAATTCCTTTGGTACAAGAGCACAATTTTTGTCCAATATGAATATAAATAGCGATTCCCTATTCGCATTCCGATCTAATTTCAATTGGTAAATAAGTTGCACCTGGGGCAACGAATTAAGCTTACTTAAGATTTGCGGTGTGGCTTCCATTTTAGATAAATATTAATTAATTGATATACAATACTTACAGGAAATAAGACCATATATAGATATCAAGATACCCATGTGTCTTTTGTTGTACCCGATTTAAAGCCTTAATGATATAGAGAATCCAGACCATTGGGCCATTGTACGCTTCAAATTAAAAAGCGTGATTTTTAACAATATAGGTTTGGAACAAAAAACATGGCCGGATTACCATGACGGGTGTAGTACGTTAATTATGGAACAAATACCATTTAAAAATCAATTGAACAATTAAATGGTATGGAGATAAGAACCGAAAAAATAGTGTGGCGTTAATCCCATAACGAATATCCTATATACAATTTTATTTGTCAATTTCAATAAGTTATCTTCTCGCTTACATCCTGAAAAGGACTATAAAACACTCTACTGGGCAAAATTTTTATAATTAACCTTCCTTATCGTAGATATGTTCAACTTAACAATAAACTTATACAAAACAAATATAGGTGATAATTTTCAACAAAACTACACCTACAATAATTTTTTTTGCTATCAATAAAATTTTAACAATTTTCAACATTGTTAGCGAGACATAAAAATTTGTAGATACTTTCTTTAAAAATAAACTATTACCAATTAAATGGCTCTTTATATGGTGTTGAAGCAGAGAGCAGACATCCAATTTAATGACTGATTATTAAAGTTGATAATTATCATCATTAGTGTCTATAAGCTATATTGTCCGGAAAAGAATCAAGGGCTGGAGAATCTTTGGATTCGTGCTCTGCAGCCTAGGTATCTCGGCCCCAATTAATCCCCACCATTTAATTAAGAATCATTATGCCTTAGAATATAAGTTATGTAATTTAACATGTTCTTTAACCTGTTCTTGATAAAAAAATTGCTTCACCCCTATTATTCATCCAATAATTTTGTAAATTCAACACTATCACTCCCTTACACTAAAATCATGGCAAACTTCAAACTTAAAATCAACGGAAAAACCCAGCAAATAGATGTAGATCCCAATACACCCATGTTATGGGTATTGCGGGACCATCTGAAATTGGTGGGTACCAAATACGGTTGCGGTATCTCACAATGTGGGGCCTGTACCATACATTTGGGCGATAACGCCGTACGTTCCTGCCAATTGCCCATTTCTGCTGTTGGCGAACAAAATATTACCACCATCGAGGGCCTTTCCGAAAACGGCGACCATCCAGTTCAAAAAGCATGGTTGGAAGAAGATGTATATCAATGTGGATATTGTCAGGCCGGACAGATCATGAACGCAACTGCATTTCTTAAAAAGAACCCAAATCCCACCGATGAGGAAATCGAAGGAGCTATGAACGGAAATATTTGTCGCTGTGGCACATATACACGCATCAAAAAAGCGATCAAAACTGCTGCTAATTCACAAATCGTATAAAATTGCCCGGTACATCAAAAAAAGATAAATCATGACACGGATAAAAACACAATACAATCGTCGTTCATTTATAAAGGTTTCAGCTGCTGCCGGTGGCGGAATGCTTATAGGCTTTAGTTGGCTCAATGCCTGTAAGCCAAATACTCCCGAACCAGGGGCGGGGGTGGCGGTACCTAAGGAATGGTTCGAAATAAACGGCTACATCAAAATTGGGGATACCGGAATGGTAACCATATATTCTCCCAATCCTGAAATAGGACAAAACGTGCGTACGTCCATGCCCATGATCGTGGCGGAAGAATTGGATGTGCCATGGGAAAATGTGGTAGTGGAACAGGCGCCACTAAATACAGGATGGTATCAAAATCAATTTGCAGGAGGTAGCCTGTCCATTCGTTTAAGCTGGAATGCCTTGCGAATGGCCGGTGCCACGGGTAAAAGGATGTTAATGGAAGCCGCTGCAAAAGAATGGGGCATACCGGTATCGCATCTCAGCGCCAGCAATGGAATTATCAAAGAGAATATTGGAGAACGCACGGTCGGCTACGGAGATATGGCCTCCAAAGCGGTCGGAATAGAAGTCCCTAAGGAAGTGGAGCTGAAAGGGGTTAAGGATTTTAAACTGATAGGTAGTAGTATCAAAAATGTAGATGGTAAGAAAATAGTTACCGGCAAGCCCTTGTTTGGCCTGGATTTTCATAGGGACGGTATGCAACTGGCCATGATACAACATCCCCCTGCTTTTGGGATGACTATTAAGGATTTTAATGAAGCGGAAATAAAAAGTATGCCCGGGGTAAAAGATGCGTTTATTATTGATACTTCCATTGAAGAGCCAGGGGGATTCGACGAAAAAGGCTTTAAGCAACTCATCGCCATAGTTGGGGATTCTACATGGCAGTTAATGCAGGCCAAAAAGGCACTAAAGGCCAATTGGGAAACTACCGGGGAATTGGAGAGTTCCGATATACATGTAAAAAGATTGGAAAAAGCTTTAGCAACAGGAGAAGTACAGGAAAGTAGAATGGACGGTAATCCGGAAGCCGCCTTTAAAAAAGCGGCCAAAATTGTTGAACGCACCTATAGTGCCCCTTTCATAGCCCACAATACCTTGGAACCCATGAACTTTTTTGCCAACGTAACGGCGGATTCGGCAGAACTTATTGGTCCAACCCAAACTCCAGAGGCCTTGGAAGGGTCGGTTGCAAAATTGTTGAAATTGCCTCTCGAAAATGTGACCGTAAACATGACCCGTATTGGGGGTGGTTTTGGCAGAAGGCTTTATGTACATTTTGGTGTAGAGGCGGCCGCTATTTCTAAAAAAATAGGGGGTCCCGTAAAGTTGATCTATACCCGGGAGGATGATATGACCCAGGGAACCTATCGCCCTACCTATCGTTCTATTTACAAGGCGGGTCTGGATGAGAACAATAATCTGATCGCTTTCACTGTTAAGGGTGCCGGGTTGCCAGAGGGGCCGGTATTTCCCAATCGATTCCCTGCTGGGGCCGTTGAAAATTATTCGGCCGAGAAAATAAAGGCCGATACCAATGTTACTACAGGCGCCTGGCGGGCACCAAGATCTAATTTTACTGCCGGTGCCGAACAGGCGTTTCTGGACGAAGTAGCGGAAGCAGCGGGCAAAGATCCTATAGATTTTCGATTGGAACTGTTTGATCGGGCCATAAAAGATCCTGTAGGGGAAAAGCACGAATACGAAGCGGAACGCTATGCAGGTGTATTGAAACTGGTCAAGGAAAAAGCCAATTGGGGAGTAGCTAAACCTAATGTACATCGCGGGGTAGCCGCCTATTTTTGTCACTCTACCTATGTTGCGGAAGTATTTGATTTGAGTATAAAAAACGGGAAGCCCATCGTGGAAAAGGTGTGGTGCGCCGTTGATTGTGGTATAGTGGTAAACAGGGATGCCGCAAAAAATATGATAGAAGGCGGCGTTATAGATGGTATAGGCCATGCCATGTATAGTCAGCTTACCTTTGACAATGGGACAACCCACCAGATGAATTTTGACAAATATCAGTTGATCCGGCATTCACAGGCGCCAAAGGAAATTGAGGTTTTCTTTGTCGAAAATGAAATAGACCCTACTGGATTGGGAGAACCTGGTCTACCACCAGCTATAGGGGCTTTGGCCAATGCCCTTTATAAAGCCACCGGACAGCGACATTATCATCAGCCTTTTGTAACCGAAAAACAGCTAGTGGGATAGGAAAATTTGGATAGGGCATTCTCATATATTTCGGTTATATTTATATGGCACGCTTTCAGGAGCGAAGTCTTGAGCTAAGTTTTTTCGAAATTTATTGATCGGGTACGATCACCATAGGCCGTTTTAAATTCTATAAATAAGCGGCAATCCATCCTATTTCCATCCCCCTTGGTAAGCGTTTTATAGTCATCCCTGAAATGATAATAAACCATAAATACGTACTTTCTATTTTTTACGTAGATTTGTTTTGGTTGATAACATCCTAAACAGAACCAATTTTTTGATTATTTTCAGCATGGAAATAGTTTTCTTTATATGAATTCAATAGTAACAATTTTCAGCATTATCGCCGAGAATGAAGGTATTAGCCTGTCCGCACTTGAAAAATCCATCGGAGCCAGTAAAGGGGTATTGTCAAGGGCCCTTAAACACGGCACCGATATTCAGGTGAAGTGGCTCATTGCCCTTGTTGAAAACTATCCCGAATATAATCCTGAATGGATATTGACCAACAAGGGGCCTATGCTAAAACATAAGGAAACCAATGACCTTCATCACATGAAGGAAGCAGGGGAAACCTACCAGCTGCAGGAAAAAATTACTGTTTTGGAGGAGCAGATCAATATTCTAAAAACAGCCATTGAAGCCTTAAAGGAAAACAACGATTCCTTAAAGGAAATAAAGGAATTGTTGCAAAAGCGGATCGATACTTTGGAACAATAGGGCGTCCATGTGCATTTAAGCACGTACAAATCGGAAAAGGCAGGTCCGAAGGGCACGGGCGGATAGGAAACCCTGTTTGTAAGTATTTGCAGACCCTACCCAAGGGTCAGAGAATCTTCTGATTAAATCGGTTCAAACTCAAAAACAGATATTTCATTTCAAAGGACTTCGAATTTCAATAATCATTACCTTGGAACCATATCCAGTTTATATGGACTTTTCGAGCTGCCTGTATGCAAACACGGCTCTAATGCCCCTAAGGTTAAATTTTCCCATTAACTATTATGTACGGAAATACGATTTGGATTTTCCTGTGGCGATCCTACTTTTATATAGACATAACTTTCGTTAACGCCCCCATCCATAAAAGACTGCCACCATATTTCATAAACTCCCCTACACGAATCCAAATATTCATTAGGTAGGTACTAGTGACCATGGGGTTTAATCATTTCCGATACCCAAATAAAAACATTTTTCCTTCATTAATTGCAGTACCATTAATGGGCAAAATGTAGTATCTTCCTTAGCTGATCACTTAGTTCTATATCCTTGATGCCCAATTTTTGGTATCTTGATTCGAGGTGAATTTAGTGACTTTATCAACTGGATTTCTGCCCTAATAAGCAATACATTTAGATTATAACAGTACATGATTTTCAAACAAATACAATCAATTTCAAAAGACTTAAGACCAACAAAGCGTGAACTTCACTGGGCTACATATACCTTATATGTATCTACCTCTCTACTTGTGTTGCTTTCCGCAATGAGTGCAGTCTTCTCCTACAACGACCCCTGGATTCTTTTAAACTATCTGGCACGTATCACGGCCATATTAATCTTCGCCTATGTTTTGCTCAGATTGACCCACCTAATCTACAACTTTCCGAAAAGATACCTTTCCGCTATTCTGATTACCATCCCAATTTTTTTGAAGGTCCTTTATTTTGAGTTAAGTTCTACAATTTTTATGGTGCTCATATTGTCCCTTTTAGGTGGAGGGCTTTCCAATTTACGTAAACCAGGGCTCCGATCATTGCATCTTAAAAAACAAATAATTGTTCTTACAATCCTTACTTTTGCGCTTTCCCTATGTATAGCAACTTTGGTTCTATACTCCATTCGAGGTCTGAAAATGGATCCCATGGTCAATGCAGCGGCCCTTTCGGCGGAAAATGTAGTTCCTATTAACGCCCCTTCTCCAGCTGAGAACGGCCCCCATCGAGTTAAACATTTGAGCTATGGCAGTGGAAAGGACAAGCACAGACCTGCATTTGGATCGGAGACCGATTTACTTACACCTACTATAGATGGCAGTGCTTTCATGGAGGATTGGACCGGTTTTGGTGGTTGGTTCAGAGAAAAATATTGGGGGTTCAACACCTCTGCCCTCCCCTTAAATGCCCATGTCTGGTATCCTGAAGGAAGAGGACCTTTTCCATTAGTTTTGATTGTTCATGGGGATCACGATATGAAGGATTTTTCCGAATATGGTTATGCGTATTTAGGGGAGCTACTCGCCTCCCGTGGATTCATACTTGTTTCGGTAGCCCAAAACTTTCTTAATTATTCATGGTCCGATTATAGGGGAAGAATTAAAAATGATAACAACGCCAGAGCATTACTGCTATTGGAACATCTTAAAATATGGCACACTTGGAACACAAAGCAAAATCACCCATTCTTCAAAAAGGTAGATACAACAAATATTGCGCTCCTTGGTCATTCCAAGGGCGGCGAATCGGTAGTGCATGCCGCAGTGATGAACAGGCTAAAACATCATCCGGATGACATGACCGTAAAGCTGGATTATGACTACGCTATAAAATCGCTGGTGGCACTATCTCCAGTTGATGGACAATATAAACCAGGTGGTAAAAGATCCTCCATTCAAAACATTAACTACCTAACATTGCATGGATCTCTAGATGCCGAAGTACCTTCGTTTTTGGGGGCAAAGCAATTTGAGCGAATCAATTTTTCCGATAGTGCCTATTATTTCAAATCGGGGCTTTATATTAAGGGCGCCAATCACGGTCAGTTTAATTCAACATGGGGGGATAACGATGCGTTTACTCCTTTCTATAAAGGTTTTTTAAATCTAGCCGATTTAATTCCAGAAGTAGAGCAACAAAATATCACAAAAGTCTATGTAAGTGCTTTTCTGGAAACCACACTTAAAAACAACAAAACATTTTTTCCAATATTTGCAGATTATCGAAAGGGTAGGAATTGGTTGCCAAATAATATTTATTTGAATCAATTTGAAGATTCAAGGACAAGCTTTATCTGTACATTTGATGAAGACGCAGACCTTACTTCCTCAACCCTGGGCAAAAACGCTATTTCTTCGGAAGGTTTGACAATCTGGCAAGAAAGGGAAATTGACTTGAAAAAGGAACTAAAAGGAAGTAGAGGGGTATTCATTGGTTGGCAAAACCCATATTCTAATAATTCTTCAAAAGGCAGGGCTGGCGAACAAACCAAACCAGTTGAATTAGGAAATTTGTGGGCGCAAAACCCTGTCAATTACCCGATTCCACAATACTCCATCCAAATTCCACAAAAAAAAATCCGTGTAGACTCTTCATCTGTACTTGTTTTCTCTATAGCCGAATCTGAAGGGGAGTACACTAAATTGATGAAAAAAAAATCCAACTCTGCCAATTATGAAGTCAATACTGTCATTCGTGTCAACCATAAAAATACTAACCACAATAAAAAAACGGATACAAAAGCGCCTATCGATTTTTCAATTAACATAATAGATCATAAAGGAACGCAAGTTAGTTTTAAACTTAGCGATTTTTCCGGTTTACAAAGGAAAATCAAAACAAGCCTCAGTAAAATAGACCACTTGGAAGGTAAGTTTGATTCGGAGAAAATTTTTCAAATGTTCGCGTTTCCAGTAAAGGAAATGCTAAAGAAAAACCCAAGTTTTAACCCTACATGTATTGCGAGTATCCATTTTTTATTTGACCGTTCGGAGGAAGGCCTTATTGTAATGGATAATATTGGTTTTATGCAGTCTTTAGATCACTAACGAACCATTTATTCCTAGCTAAAAATTATGCCGTTCACTAACCTCGTTCCAATTCCGATATTTAATATTTTGAACGTTTCCCCGAACCGAAACTGCACCTATGTAATTATCATATGGTACAAAAGAAAATATTCTCCAACTGTCCTTTTCACAGGGATTCCATTTTGTTTCAATAAGTCTAGCCTCTCTATCGTCATCAAGCGTAACAGAAAAGGAATCCAAGGGCAGGGAAAGACCGTCGCCCTTAGCCTTTATAAACGATTCCTTTCTGGTCCAACAGCGAAAAAATGCCCTGTTCTGCGTTTCCTTGGCAATTTCTTTTAGCGATTTAATTTCACTTTGTGAAAAAAACTTACCCGCAATATCGACTACATCAAAATCGTCCTTGATCTTTTCAATATCCACCCCCATTTCCATAACCTTACCAAAACCTATTATAGCCTTGCCACCCGAATGGGAGATGTTGAAAAGCAAACCATTTTCTTCCTTAAAGTAAGGTTTGCCATACGCTCCATACTTAAACCTAATTTGTGTAGGATCTTTTTGTAAATAATGTCCAGATAATATTCTCAAAACCGCCCTGGCCGTTATAAAAATGTATTGATCATGGGCAAACCTATACTTGCCTGCCCTAATTTTTTCATTTTCACATAGAAGGTTATAATAACGGTTAGCCAACTTGGCCCCTACATCTACAAACCATAAATGAAGGGTTTCTTTTTCCAAATTGTAATAATTAGCCAGCTCAGCACCCATTCTATTAGTTATTATTTACAATACTACGCGTGTTCACGCACATGCTTCATCAACTGTTTTAGCCAATAAACGTACATGAGGTTCTTCAAAAAGATTTAAATGGTTTCCTGTATTGTAATATACTTTCACCTTCGAATTGGTCCAGTATTCCCATAATCGTATTTTTTCTTCCCTGCTTCCTATGGGTTCTTTTTCAGTTAAAACAAGGGTAATTGGACTATCAATTTTTTTCCATATATACTGTTCATGCACATAATCCAAATGTTTCCGGATTTTAGTAAGGGCAATAGTAGACTTATCCTGGGTAAAAGTAATATAGGTAGGTTCCAATAATTGCCTATATCTGTATACTATGGAACTTTTCAAAGTCATTATTGGAGCATACCGTATTTTCAAAAAGTAATTTTTAAGTCTTGGCCTTAAACTTGGTTGGTCTATTTTGGCTGGAGACTGTGCCGTACTGTCCACAATTATAAGGTTTGCCCGTTTGCCCATTCCTTGAAGAAGCAAAGCCATTTCAATAGCAAGGGCACTATAGCAAAAAAACATAATATTGTACGTACCATCGTCTATTATCTCCAACATTTCGGACAGATAATCCTTGCTCATTGCCTCTATACTAGCATGCATTGTGCCCTCTCCATCAATTCCTCTTGGTTGCAGCAGATAAACAGGCCTATTTTCTTTCAAATATTTAGGGAGCAGTTTATAAAATAATACATGGCCCTCACCTCCATGCACACAAAAAAGAGGTTTTTCACTTCCGGTTGTCCTAAGTGGAACAATAAACTTTCTATTCGGTAATTCCGATTTAATATTTTTGGCAAGCAACTCCGCTATTTGTTCTATTGTAGGGCTAAAAAGAAGGGTTGTCAGGGGCAATTTTGCTCCCAATTTGCTCTCGATCAATACAAACATCTGAACGGCCATTATGGATTTACCACCAAGTTCAAAATAATTGTCCGTTACCCCAACTTTGTCCAATCCCAAAAGATTTTTCCATATATTGACCAGCTGTTCTTCAATCTCATTTCTTGGGGCAATATAATCAACGCACAAAGCTTCAATTTTAAGAGCCTTACTTTTTTTTTGCTCGGAATCATCGTGAAGAAAAACCCCAACCCCATCCAAAACTTCACCGACCTGCGTTACCCCATCGGATAATATGAGTTTTAAAACACGCTCCCAATTATCCATAATCCATTTTTTAGTTCCCTCATTTAATTCATCGGCATTGAATATAAACTTAAATTCCATTTGTGTACCGGGCACAATAATTAAGGTTATTGGATAATTGGAAGTAACTCCGCTTCCATAGTCATTAATTTCAACATCACCACATTTGAGGTCCTTCCATGGAAAGTTTTCGAAAACCAACAGGCTGTCGAACCTTATACCCCCTTTGGTATTACTAACTTGGGACAAAATTTCCGTGAAGGCAGTTTCCTCATATTGCAGGCATACCAGCTGTCGTTTTTGAAACGATTGCAACCATTCTATTAAGGAACACTGCTTAACAATTATACTACTTACAGGTAAGATATTCATAAACATTCCGGCAAGAAGGTCCATATTGGGGAAATCGTTTGAACGACCGGACACCGTAGTTCCAAATACGACATTGTCCGCATTGAAATAGGCACTCAAAAGTAAACTCCATGCCCCTTGAATCATTGTATTGACACTTACCAAATTAGCTCTTGCCTTTTCTGTGATTTTTTTTGATTCAGCTACCGATAAAGATATGCACTCCATGATGCTCCCATCTGACCTAATAGGGGCATTGGCCCTAATAAAAAGATGGGATTTGGAATAGCCGGCAAAATAATTGGACCAAAAGGATGCTGCTCCATTCCGTTCTTTGTTTTTGAGCCAGGCGTAATAGGTTTTAAGAGACGGGAGTGTTTCCAATTCCCTATCGGTGCCTTTACATAATCCTTCATAAAAGGCGCATAGGTCCTTTACAATGATACTGCTAGACCAACCATCCAATAGAAGGTGATGGCATGGCCAAAGAAAAAAAAACTCCGCTTGGCCCATTTTGATAAGATAAAAATTAAGCAATGGATTTTGTTTGAAATCCAAGCCCGATCCTTTTTGGTCCGACTTTAAAGCCTCAAGCCTTATGTCTTGCTCAGCTAAACTGAGGTGAGTCCAATCCAAAATGGTCCAGTTGGGTTCACTTGTTCCTCGTATCAACTGTACTGGCGTACGGATATTTTCCCAATGCACCGATGATCTCAAAACCTGATGTCTTTTAATGGAAAGCTCCCATGCCTTCTTGAAAAAATGGGTATTTAATGACCCTTTCAATCTAAAGCCTACATGTAAAAAACCTTCATCGTGCAATGGATTGAAAAGATGATGGACGAGCATTCCTTGCTGTAATTCCGTCAGGGGTAAAATAGCTTCAATATTTGTTTTTTTTTCTTTATCCATATCCGGTTATAAATTCCCCAAAAGGATGTCCAAATCGTCTTGACCCATACCGGATTCAGGAAAATCCGAAGGCGTATACTCCTGAATTTCCTTGTCTTTACAGTGCAAAATTATTTGATGCAGAACGGTATTAAATTCGGAAACCAATCTTTCAATGGTCGTTGCCTTGTATAAATCCCTACAGTAACTCCAGTTTGAGTACAATTGCCCATTTAGGATATATGAGTTGATCTCCAAACCATAACTTCGTTCACTTTTGGGATCCCGACTTCCTTTCCACAACAAATCAAACCCAATATCCGTAGAGTTTCCGTTAACCATTCGATTGCCAAGATAGTTGAATATCACCTGAGGTCTTTGATCAAGTTCCTCAGTATCAATTTGTTCTTGGCTAAGATATTTTAGTATTCCATAACCAATACCGTTATTCGGAACCTTTCTAAGTTGCTCTTTTACGAATTTAATCTGATTCCCCAAATCCCCATGCTTCATTACATTCAATGCAACCGGAAAATACGAGGTAAACCAACCAATAGTGCCCGATACGTCCAAATCCAAAATTTCAGCACTCCGACCGTGTTTTTCCATTCCAAGACAAATCCTATCCAAGAGGCTCCATTTATGTAGAACGGAAAGAAGTGCGGTTACCAACAATTCTTCAATCTTTGTGTTATAGACCCAATTGGCATCTTGCAGCAGTTTAAGAGTGTCCTCCGCTCCGAGCGATGCTTGATATATTTCTATTGTACTCTCTTCGTAACTATTCTTTTCACAAACAAAATCTGAGGGAAACATTTGTATATCGTTCTTCTGGGACTTCCAAAATGAAAGTTCTTCCAAAAGGTGTTGGGATTTGGAAAGTTCTTTTAGATATGCTCCCCATTGCTTAACCGATGCTGTCTTACCACTAAATAATATTGGTTTATTGTTAATTATCTGGTTGATGGCAACATTAATATCATTAAATAGAATATTCCATGAAACTACATCTATAACCAAATGGTGGGCTATTAGATACACTTGATCCCCCTGAGTTTCACCACAATTGAAATAAATGCATTTAAAAAGTTGTCCATCGGACAATTTGGTAGACTCTTGAATAGTATATAAAAATTCTTGGATTTGTTTATTCTGTTCAACGCTATCCCCAATAGCGCTTACATCCTCCAAATAAAAAACTTTTTTTCCATCCTTGGGATCTATTACGGCTTTCCAAGAATCTGTCTTTACAAACTTAAGCCGGAGTGCATCGTGATAACAAACCAATTCTTCAATTACCGATTGAATGATAGCCCTATCCGGTTTTCCCACATTCAACAAACGGACTATTTGATTCCAATAATGTGGTGCATTGTGGTGCGTACTTAAAAACCAATGTTGAATGGGGGTCAAACAAACATCTCCTTCTATACTTTGCGCTACAGCTACATTCAGTGTAGAAAAATTGGCAAAGAGCGCAAGATCTGCTATGGTTTGGTTCTCAAATATTTGATTGGGCCTCAACAATATGTTTTTGCTTCTTGCCTTGGCCACAATTTGAATACTCAATATGGAATCCCCGCCAATTTCAAAGAAATTGTCGTACACACCAATTGGTGCCCTATGCAATACTTCTTGCCAAATCTCTGCCAGCGCAATTTCCAATTCATTTCTAGGACCTTGAAAATGGGCTGACAACGCCTTGTTCCCATCTTTTTTGGGTTTAGGCAAACTATTTTTATCAATTTTTCCATTTGGTAAAAGAGGAAAATTGTCAATTGCGATTATTTTGGAAGGAACCATGTAATTGGGTAAACTTTTTGTCAATTGTTCTTTGAACTTTTCTTGATCAAGAATTCCTTTATATTCCACATATGCAATTAAATAATTGGAATTTTCAGCAGGGCCCGAACTTTCCTGTATTTCCGATTCGGCCACTATAACCAAAACCTGGTCAACCAAGGGGTCCTCTAGTATTACCTCTTCAATTTCACTTAATTCCACCCGGAATCCACGAATCTTAACCTGCTGGTCGGTCCTTCCCAAGAATAGCATCTCACCATCTTTCCTATACCTTCCCAAATCCCCGGTTTTGTATAATTTACTTCCAATAGTATCAGAAAATGGGTTATTTATATACGCCATATTCGTTAAGTCTGGTCTGTTCAGATAAGTATTGGCCAGACCAGGGCCGCCTATATAAATTTCCCCGACCGCTCCAAAAGGAACCAAATTTAGATTGGGGTCAAGAAGGTATATTTCGGCATTTGCGACTGCACTTCCTATGGGGATCATGTTCCCTAAATTTTCATTCGTTATCTTATAGGCCATGCACCAAACCGATGCTTCAGTAGGCCCATATTCATTATAGAGACCTGTATTGGGCAACTTGTTAAAGTGGTTTTGGCATAAGACATTGGAACAAGCCTCCCCGGCAACCATTACGGTAGTCAGGGATTCCAACTTGGACAAATCACTGTAATCCAACATAACTTTATAAAGGGAAGGCAACATCAGTGTGTGACTGATGTTATTGGAGTAAATAATGTCATTTATTTTGGCTACATCCTGTTCCAATCTCTTCTCGGATATTACCAGAGTACCCCCGGTACATAGTGTCCAAAAAATTCCAGCCTTGGAGCTATCAAAAGCCACTGAGGACATTAATAAAAATGCTGATGGGTTTTCCGGATAAAACAAAAGGCGTCCTTCCGTAGAATTTATGATATTGGAATGGGTAATGGGTACACCTTTAGGCTTACCAGAACTACCGGATGTATAAATAACATACGCCAAATCATTGCCGTTTACATCTGGAAAGGCAATGGGAGTGGACACCCCTGAATCAATGATATTTCTTATAAGAAGTTGTGTACCCTTATAGGATTCAAGTTTGGACAACAAATCCCCATCTGTAAGCACGAATTGAACTTTGGAATCCTCCAACATAAAAGAAATTCGGTTTAACGGGTAATCCGGGTCTATGGGCAAATAAGCACATCCAGCCTTCAAAATACCAATTAAACCGGCAATTAAAATTGTAGATCGTTCCAAACATAATCCAACAATACTGTTATTGGTATTTTTCGTAAAAGAGAGTATATGTTGGGCTATGGTATCCGATAAATCATCAAGTTCTCCATATGTCATTTGTTCCTGCCCATAAATCAGCGCTACAGCATCCTTCCTATCCAAAGCGGTTTGGCGTATAATTTCATGAATGCCTTTATAAGAATCATACGGCCCAAGGTAAGTTGCCTTTTTTGGTAAAAGAATATCCTGCTCCTTTACCGTCATCATGGGAATGGCGGCAATCTCTATCCCAGGATTGTCCGTAACCCCTATTAGCAATAACCTAAAATGTTCCTGAAATTGTTCAATGGAAGCTTTATCGAACAAATCCGTTGAATATTCAAATTCTGACAAAAGCTGTCCCTTTTCATTTGCAACGTAGAGTGTTAAATCAAATTTCGAGACCCCGGTATTATAGAAATCATATGACAGATCCAAATCTTGACCAAAAAATGGCATTGGAGGAACATCATGATAAATGAACATTGTTCGCAAGAAAGGGTTAATTCCTGCTACCCTATCAGGCTTCAGTTCTTTGACCAAGACATCAAATGCAATGTCTTTATTGCTAAAAGCCTCATAAACGGTTTGGCGAACGCGCTTTACCAATTCAATAAATGAAATAGAAGATAAAAAATCTGTTCTCAACACAATCGTTTCATCAAAAAAACCGATAACATTTTGTAGTACTTTTGAATTACGGATAGAAATGGGAGAACCAATAACTATATCATTTTGACGACTGTATCGAAACAATAAAACATAGTAAGCGGACAACAATAAAATAAAAGGAGTACATTCCACTTCTTTGGATAGTTCAAGAATTTTGCTGGACAAGGATTTTGATAAAATCTGAACATTGGAATCTCCCTTAAAGGAAGGATGCGCGGGATGAGGGTAGTCGGTCGGTAGCTCAAGCTTGGGAATATTTCCAGAAAGTTTATTTTTCCAATACTCCAATTGATTCCTATCTACACCTCTACCCTGTTCCCAATAGGCGTAATCCGCAAACTGAATTCTTGATCGAATATCCTTAATTTCATAGGTTGTAGGCGGATTTATGTAATATTTGGCAAGTTGTGCACGAAATATACCCATAGACCATTTATCCACAATAATATGGTGCATGGTAATGAATAAAATATGTGTGTTAAAATCTAACTTAATAAGGGTAGTCCGTATCAGGGGCGGTCTTTGTAGATCGAAAGGTTTCAGCGCATCGCCGGACATAATTTCCGCTAGTCGCGTATCTTTCTCTGCGGCCATAACATCGCTTATATCATAATGCACCAAATCCAGGGTAACCGTATCCCATACCTTTTGAAAAGGAATTCCTTCCCTAATATGGAAAGAACACCTAAAAACATCGTTCAGGTCAAATATGGCCTGTAGACTTTTCAGCAAATCTTCTTTTACGAGTTTGCCCCTGAACCTATAAATTTCAGAAGAATTGTAAACAGGATTTTTGGGATATAACGATTCTAGAAAAAAAAGTCTTTGTTGACCACCCGTAAGAGGAATAGTTGCCCCATTAGGCGCTTTTCCTATTGTGTCTTTGGTCAATTCCCCTTTATCCTTGTTTTTCCATCTACTTAAAATTGACATAGAACTTTTTCCTTTTAATTTATGAAATTAAGATTTATAATAGTCCTCCCTGAGTCCAAGCGCCCTAAGTATGTCTCCCCCAAATCTTCTAATCTTTTCATCCAATGCCATGTCATAATCAAAGGCCCGTTCCACGAACCAGTATAACGAAATAATGATAAGCAGTACGGATAGATAAACAAGAAAATGAGGGTAGAACTTAATTTTACGTATGAAATACAGAATTGGAAATATAAGCGCAATAATAGCGACCTGTCCTATTTCCACACCTAAATTAAAACCAAACAAGGTTAAAGTTAGAAACTCTCCTTTTATTCCCAGGTCACCAAGCACACTGGCAAATCCAAAACCGTGGAACAGACCAAATACAAAAGCAATTATCCAATCTTTGCCCTTAAATATAGGGGTGATATTATGATAGGCCGCAAGACCAATAGATAAGGCAATAATGGACTCTACAACTCGGGAAGGCAAACTAACGATTTCCAAGGAAGCCAATGTTAAAGTTATGGTATGTGCTATGGTGAAAAAAGTTATCACTTTTATGATGTAGATAAAGGCTGGTTTAAATTTCAGTACCGGTTCCCATCCCCATATATAATATTTGGATTCGGTCTTCCCGGGTTCAACCTCTACCAATTTCTTTTTACGCCGAACAACTGATGGAAGAATAAGTGCCAATAAAAAAAGGATATGGTCCAAACCTATCCATATATGCCATACCCCCTGTTTAACCATCGCCACAAACCCGTTCCAAATGGAAGAATCGGTCATGGATAAAATTTTGGTTTCGTTTCCCAAAGTAAAATCGAGAGCTATTATTGATTCATTATTGATCAAACCAGCTTTCCAGTTGTATTCGAAAGCCAACATATTAATATGATCCGGATTCTCATCAAAAAGAACCGTATAGGTGACCTCCATCTCCTCAGGAAGTTCCTGTGAATTCTCCAGATAAAAATGAAAACGCGCAAATGAAGTTTTAACTACGGACATCATGCTTATTTCATCTGTAAAAACAATTTGATATTCATCATCCCCAGATGAAAACCTCGTGTTTTTGAGCAAATAATCCTTCATCTGATTCAAATAAGGCCGAAGGTCTTCCGCTTTGGGGCTTTCGTTAAGTTGCAGTCCGAAATATTTGTTTAAATCTTTGACATCCATTTCAAACCTACCCTCTACATTTTGGTTTTCATATACCCTCAAATAGATAAAACTATGATTTGGTTGATGGGCGAATCCAATTAATGGCAATAAAAAAACGAAAACTGAAGCTATAAAAAATGTAAGATTTCTCATGATCGGTATAGTGGTTATTTAGTTCGGTACGTATTAAACAAAATACAATTATATACTCATTTAAGTATAAATATTATAATATTTTTTAATTTCTATTAAGAGATTATTGTTTATTCGACCAAATCATTGATAATTAAGTTGATATACATCAGCTAGATTTGGAGGTGAGATAATAATTAAATTAACTTTACATTAAGAAAATATTTCGTATCCAATTTAATCGAGCAAGACTTAAAACAACTATTTAGTCCATCACCTAATCAAGATTAAGGCCTAAGCAATGGGATTGGTAGATTTATACTTTCTACTCAACATTAAACCTTCCAACAAAAAATGAAAGAATCCATAATTCAATTTATCAAGAGTGAAATTTCCAATAAAAAGCTTGAAGATATCAATGGTGACGAAATGTTGTTCGATTCGGGAATAATAGATTCGTTGGGCATCATGCGACTAATTGCTTTTATAGAAAATGAAAGTCAAGAAAAAATCCCTTATCAAGATTTAACAGTGGAAAATTTTAGCACGGTTAACAGAATAGTTGCTTACTTATCCCATAAGAGCTAAAAAGATAGATCATGCATAATAAATACCTCTATAGCCAACCATTAACGCAAAGCCAGGAACTTATTTGGATGGGTCAAAAAATAAACCCCAATGTTCCATTATATAATGTTCCGTATGCGTTCGAAATAAACGGAAATATTTCAGAAGAGGTTTTTGAACTTGCTTTGCAAGCATTAATTGATCGCACCGAGATATTACGGACCATTTTTTATGAGGAAAACGGAACGGTCACCCAGAAAGTACTTGCCGAATTTTCATTCCAATTAAAAAAACTGGATTTTAGCCGGAATACGAACGGACTTTCGGTTAAAGAATGGCTTGAGAAAAGAAGTGAAATAAATTTTGATTTTTCCCAACCGTTGTTTGACACTGCAATTCTAAAAGTAGCTGAGGAAAATTATATTTGGTACTTAAACCTACATCACCTAATTACCGACGCAACTACAGCGGTACTTATTTTTAATTTAATGGCCGATCTTTATAAAGGCGTCCAGGACAAAAATGTGGCCACCATACCTTTTCCTCCGGCATATAGTAATTTTATTACGTTCGAAGCCGAAAAAAGAAAGGGCCCCGATCATAATAAGTACAACAATTATTGGAAAGAAAAAGTTAAAAGTATCGCTACGGTACCACAACTATACGGATCAAGGCAAAAAGCAAAAACTACTCGGGCAAAGAGAGTACATATAGCTCTGGGGAAACGCCGTACCCAACAACTTAAAGAATTGACCCGAAATCCAAAGGTTGGCTCATTGTCCACCGATATGGGACTTTTCACCCTATTTTCTTCCCTCATTCATATATTTCTCTATAGAATCAGTGGCCAATCTAAAATTTTGATAGGCTCTCCCATACATAATCGTCTATCAAGGGATTTTAAATTTACCCCTGGATTATTTGTAGAACTTTTTCCAATATCCTTAGAGTTGAGTGATGACGACACCTTTGCCACGGTCATAGAAAAAATGAAGTTGGAGACCAACGACTTTCTGAGAAATGCCCAAGTTAGTTCTTCTTCGGCAGAGGTGGGTAGAAGTTTCAGCGCCGTCATAAATTATATCAATACCTCTTTTTCTAGTTTTAATGGCTTTCCTACCAATGTGGAATGGATTCACCCTAAACATTGTGATCCCTTACACCAGCTGAGATGCCATATTATAGACTTCAATGCCAAAGGGGAATTGGAAATCCTATTCGATCTTAACCAAGACATTTTCGATGAGGGCCTGGCGGAATTGGTACCACATCATTTTTTAAATCTCATGGATGGCCTCTTAACAGATTTGGATCAACCTATAGGTGCACCTCCTTTGATTACCAAGTATGAAATAGAGGAATTATTAGGGGATATGAAAACGAGCGGTACAAGTCATTTTAAAGGGACTTTTTTAGAGCATTTCGAAAAAACGGTTCACAATAATCCAAAGAAAATTGCTCTAGAAAATGGTGAAGATTTGATAAGCTATCTAGACCTGAACAATAGAGCCAATCAATTGGCACATTTTCTGATAAAAAACGGTATAAAGGAGAATGAAAAAGTAGCTCTTCACCTATATAGAAGTCCAGATTACATTATTAGTGCCCTGGCCTTAATGAAAATTGGAGCAACATTCATTCCTATACCCGCAGATCAACCAGCAGGTAGAATAGAATTTGTGATCTCCAACTCTGACTGCGTTTTGGTTATAACGGAAAAAGCGCTAAGGAAAAACATTGCAGGGAATACAAAAACAATGGACTTAAGAGAGATAAGTGAAAAGATAAGTTCCGAACCTTCAACTTCCACGGGGCATAATTTAAAAAGGTCCTGTATTGCCTATTACCTATATACTTCGGGATCTACCGGTATGCCCAAAGGTGTAATGGTCTCTCACAAGGCTTTGAACAATTACCTGCAATGGGCCTCGAGTTTCTATAATATAGGTACCAATTCAGTTTTCCCTTTATTTACTTCCATAGGTTTTGACCTTACTATATCATCAACCTTTTTGCCCCTTATTAATGGAGGCAAGGTTGTAGTATACCGAGAAGGAATGTTGGGTCCCGATATCTCTTTGATTCAGGTCCTTGATGAAAATAAGGTAAATTCAATAAAGGTTACTCCTGCACATATTACATTGATGCAGGTCCGTAATCTGGTGGGTTCAAGAATCAAGACCATGATCGTGGGAGGGGAAGATCTTAAGGTGGGAATAGCAAAAAACATCTATGACCATTTGGGCGAGGACGTTACTATTTTTAATGAATATGGGCCAACAGAGGCCACTGTAGGCTGTATCGTTAGCAAATTTAATCCAGAACATCATAGAGATATTTCCGTTCCCATAGGAAAGGTTATTGCCAACATGAATGCCTATATCCTGGATAATAATAAAAATTTGGTGCCTAAAGGTGTTGTTGGCGAACTTTTCCTGAGTGGGGATAGCCTTGCTGAAGGATACGCCAATTTAAAAGAGCTTACAAAACAAAAATTCATAAATGATCCCTTCAGGCCCGGAAGTATAATGTACCGGACCGGAGATCTTGTCAGAATGAACAACCAAGATGAAATGGAATTTCTTGGTCGTAATGACGAACAAGTTAAATTAAATGGTTTCAGAATAGAGTTGGCGGACATCGAAGCCAATTTACTGGAGCATAGCAGTATTGACAATGCCTCGGTCGTTCTTATCGATGCACAAGAAAGAGTTGCGGAAAATGAAGTACTAAACTGTACGGAATGTGGCCTGCCCAGTAACTACCCCAAAACCGATTTCGACGAGAAAGGGGTTTGTCACCTTTGCAATGCGTTTAAAGGCTATAAAGAAAAAACGGATAAATACTTTAAAACGGAAGAGGAGTTGCATCAATTACTTCTTTCCCGAAAAGCATCAAATTCTACTTATGATTGTTTGTCGCTACTCAGCGGGGGGAAAGATAGCACCTATGTTCTGGCCAGACTCATCAACATGGGCCTTAAAGTATTGGCATTTACCTTGGATAATGGTTACATATCCGAGCAAGCCAAGACGAACATAGACCAAATTGTTCAGAAACTTGGCGTTGACCATGTTTATGGAAGTACGGAACATATGAATAAAATTTTTGTAGATAGCTTGGATAGGCACCAAAATGTCTGTAATGGTTGTTTCAAAACCATTTATACGCTAAGTACAAAGGTTGCGCTTGACAAGAAAATTCCATTCGTGGTAACAGGACTTTCAAGGGGCCAATTTTTCGAGACCCGATTGACCGAAGAACTTTTCTGGGACGATGATATCGATACCTCTACAATAGACCAAACCATATTAGAGGCCCGTAAATTGTACCATCAAGAGAGCGATGCTGTAAACCAACTATTGGATGTGTCCATGTTTAAGGATGAGAAGACATTTGAAAAGGTCCAATTTGTAGATTTTTATAGGTATAATGATGTTCGTCTGGAAGAAATGCTTGCATATCTTAAGGAAAAAGTGGGATGGGTACGACCAACCGATACCGGCAGATCTACCAATTGTTTGATCAACCAATTGGGCATCTATGTCCATAAGAAACAAAAGGGATATAGCAACTATTCTTTTCCCTATAGTTGGGATGTACGCTTGGGGCATAAGACCAGAACCGAAACTTTGGAGGAAATCAATGAATATATCGATGAGAATGAAGTAAAACATATTATGAAAGAAATTGGTTATGTAGAATCCAATTACAATGATAAAATGCGGCCACAGCTTGTTGGTTATTATACGGCAAAGACTAAAATCTCCCACCAAGAATTAACCCAGCATCTCTCGAAAAGACTTCCTCACTATATGTTGCCCGGTACATTTAAATATTTGGAAACACTGCCATTGACCAGCAATGGAAAAGTGGATAAGAAAGCGCTCCGCGGCCTCAACATAGTTCAACTCCAAATGGAAACCCCATTTGTAGAACCAAAAAATGAAATAGAGATACTATTGGAGAAAATTTGGAGGGAGGTTCTTCTTTTGGATAAAATTGGAATACATGATAATTTCATCGCCTTGGGAGGACATTCCTTAGCTGCAATTCGGGTTACAGCCCGTGTAAATGAAGAAGTTGAAATGACTTTTCCATTGAACAAAATCTTTGAACTGCCCACCATTTCGGAATACGCCAAATATATTGAGGAAACCTTGTTAACCCTTATGGAAGAATAATATGCAAAATGGGTTCAAAAAAGGCTTAAAGCCGTCTGTAATTAAATACGTGGCCATTTTAATGGGCATTTGTTATTTACTGAATCCATTGCGCCAACAGATCAATGTGGTTTTTCATAAAATTTCGCACGGATTGGAATTACCAAAATTTATTATCCCCCATTCTACCTTATCGGCAGATCCTTTGGTCCATGAAAATCATCAACATATTGACTATCAAGATTTTCACGAGCATGAATTTTTGGATTTGGTAAATTCCTTTTTCGAGACTTCGCCTGAAAAAAACCGATCCAATGATTCGTTCTTGGTTACAATTGAACTGGACAAACACCTTATAGGTAGTTGGGATTTAAAATTTAAAAATCGTTTTTATCATACCGAGAATAATTATAGTCGGAATAGAAAAAACACCCAAAAGGGCTTCTTCTCAAAATCGCTCAAACCTCCCCTGAATGGCATTGGCCAAGGCTCATAGGATTTCATAAACTTCCCAATATTTTGAATTTGATTTCAAAGGCTTGTAGAATGCCTATAGAGCATGGTATTTATTTTTCTTAACTACCCACTAATTTAGGGTAGTACCAACCATGGAAAACAGCGTTGGAAACAAAATTTGTAATCAAAATAATAAGCTATGAAAAATTATATACTATTTTTTATGTTCTTAATTCTATTTGAAGGTTTAAGGGCGCATGAACTAAATGGCACTATAGTCTCAGAGGATAATGTACCTCTAGATGGCGTAGGCGTTTATAATAAGACCACTGGTGGATATACCTATTCCAATGTTTCGGGATATTTTGAACTGGACGACATATCGATTGGGGACATTATCTATTTTTATAGTCTGGGTTATCAAAACCATCAAATAACAATAGCTGAGAATCAGCTGGATAGCAGCATTAATATTAAGCTTATAGAATCTGCTGTTTCTTTGGATCAGGTAATATTGGTTTCCAAAGTCAATGCCTTGAGTCAATTTGTGAATGTAGATGTTAAGGCAGACCCTGTAAAATCATCGCAAGAAATATTAAGAAAAGTACCAGGTCTCATTATTGGCCAGCATGCCGGTGGTGGCAAGGCCGAACAAATATTTTTAAGGGGATTTGATATAGATCATGGAACGGATATTAGTATACATGTGGATGGCCTTCCGGTCAATATGGTATCGCATGCCCATGGTCAGGGCTATGCGGATATGCACTTTATAATCCCTGAAACAATTGATAATATTGATTTTGGTAAAGGCGCATATTACGCCGAACAGGGCAATTTCAATACTGCCGGATATGTAGACATCAAAACAAAACAAAAAATCCAGGATAATTTATTGTCGCTTGAGACTGGCATGTTCAATACCATCCGTACCATGGGAATGTTTAAAATTAAAGAAGGTAATTATAGTAACGGGTACATCGCTTCAGAATTGGTACTTTCCGACGGGGCATTTGAATCCCCCCAAAATTTCAATCGCATCAATATGATGGGCCGCTATAACTTTAATAATAGGGAAAACCAAGTATTAAACCTCACATTGTCACATTTTCAAAGTAAATGGGATGCTTCCGGACAAATACCGCAACGCGCTGTTGATCAGGGTACCATAGGGAGATTTGGGGCAATTGATGATACGGAAGGGGGCAATACCAGTAGATCCAACTTTTTGGTCAATCATAAAAAACTGATCAACGAACATTCCAACATAACTTCAAAAGCATATATATCCAAATATGATTTTGAACTTTTTTCCAATTTCACTTTTTTTCTGGAAGATCCGGCCAATGGCGACCAAATACGCCAAAAAGAAGATAGAACCATAATAGGCTCAGAAACCAAATATGAACATTCCATACACGTTGGCGACCATGACTCGCAACTAAAATACGAAACGGGCATTGGCTTCAGGTATGATGACGTAAATGAAGTGCAGCTATCCAGAACAAAAAACAGGCAGGAATTGTTGGAGAGACTGGCATATGGAAATATAGATGAATTTAATGGTTACGGCTTCCTTAACCTAACCTACAAAAAAAACAAATGGACCATCAATCCAGGCCTGAGATTGGATTATTTTAAGTTCGATTATGAGGACCTTTTACCTGAAACCTATGATAACCAAAGTGAGAGCAAACTTTTTTTGGGACCTAAACTAAACATTATATATGCAGCGTCCCAAGGTTTGCAATTGTTCGGAAAAACAGGCATTGGTTTTCATTCCAACGATACAAGGGTGGTTACTGCAAACAATGGCAAAGAAATACTTCCTGCCGCCTATTCCGCGGACCTTGGGGCAATTATAATGCCAATGGAAAGGTTGATGTTAAATGCCTCGCTTTGGACGCTCTTTTTGGAACAGGAATTCGTATACGTTGGAGATGCAGGCATTGTTGAGCCAAGTGGAAAAACAAAACGCTTTGGTGTTGATTTTGGTCTGCGGTACCAAATGACCGATTGGCTATATTTTAACGGTGATGTTAATTACACCTATGCCAGGAGCACTGAAGAGCCCAAAGGAGCTGATTATATACCCCTTTCGCCCGATTTAACTTCTTCTGGAGGTATTTCATTTAGGGATTTAAGCAACTTTTCAGGCGGAATCAATTATAGGCTAATAAAAAATAGACCGGCCAATGAAGATAATTCAATTGTTGCCAAGGGGTATACCGTAACGGATATGAATCTCAACTACAGTATTAAAAATTGGACCTTGGGCGTAATTATAGAAAACCTATTTGATAATGAATGGAATGAAACGCAATTTGCAACGGAAAGTAGATTACAGAACGAGACCTCTTCGGTTGAAGAAATTCACTTCACACCAGGAAGTCCATTTTATCTTAGAGGTAAACTGACGGTGAATTTCTAATTCCACTTCCGTTGCATTTTTGAATGATGCCCATCGGATAATCGGTAAATTCTATAAAGATAATAGGCCTAATGTCCAGACAAGTCTGTATAAAAACTTTAACGCCAAATCCAGACAATATATCCAAAACATTGGGCCTTTTATTCTTTAACGTGGCATCGCATCCATTCAAAGTTATTCAGGACCTTCCAGTATTCCCTTTTCCTTAAACAGATTATGGATCATTCTTTTTTCCTGATGGCTAAATGAACGTGCCTCGAACCAATCGTGTATGGCAATTTTTTCATTCTCTTTCCGTGCCCTATGAAGTATTTCATCGGACACCTTATGCCAGTACACCCAGCGGTTTTTAGCAAGGGCATAACCAATCTCGTCATTGATCAGGGACCTTACGGGCCTATTTCGCAACCTCTCCCCATTCTCCAAGATCGCCAAAGTCTTGGTAAGACGCACCACTTCCGAAAAGGAATACCTGTAAAAGTCACCAAATCCGTTTTGACCTACGTTATATAATCTGTCGCCTACTTTTAAGTCTTCCATAAAAAGGGGACAAAAATAAAGGTCTATACTACTTAAATAAACTTCAGGCATTAGAACTTATAAACAATACCAAAATGAACAACCTCAACGCAGAGCGTATGAGGTATTGGAAACAAGGCCGCTGCGCTACAAGAACTAAGATATAAGACAAAAAACACCAAAACCGCGCATCCGTGTCTACCAATACAATAACGCTACACCCGAGGCAAAGCCTTGGGGAAATCTATTGATTAAAATAACATAAATTCGACATATATTTTGTTTAAAATCAGTTATTTACAATACATCTGTCGGGTCGAACGCGCGCCGTACTGAACGGTCCGTTCGGGCGGGGATCGAGACCTCATTTTAAAAGCGT
The DNA here is from genome assembly GCF_003426735.1 of Arenibacter sp. P308M17. GTDB lineage: Bacteria > Bacteroidota > Bacteroidia > Flavobacteriales > Flavobacteriaceae > Arenibacter. Next base: position 9,086 of record NZ_QVON01000009.1, on the reverse strand, counting down.
TACAGTAAATAACCTCTCGACTCCGGCCTACCCGAACGCTACGGGCAGGCCTACCCGAACGTGATACATGAGGGCGTTGAAAAGTGAACATAAATTTCCTTTCAATACCACTATGGTTGTACCCCCGAAGTAACCTACATAAATCCGACCACCCATTTTTTACAATTCCTTAGTGACCATTTACCCAATTCGTTTACATTTGCCCCTATAAAATCTTTTACGATGAATTTGGAAAGGGAACTGGAAAAAAGAAGCAATCACCAATGTGAGTTATGTACCGGGACTCAAAAATTGGGGGTATTCGAGGTGCAACCTACTAGAAATAACGGTCTGGAGGGCCATCTTTTGGTTTGTGAAATTTGCAGGGAGCAAATGGAAAACCCGGAAAGTACGGACCCCAATCACTGGCGCTGTTTAAATGATAGTATGTGGAGCGAACATACCCCAGTAAAGGTGATGGCGTGGCGGATGTTGAGCCGATTAAGAAAGGAAGGGTGGACACAGGATTTACTGGATATGTTCTATCTGGAAGATGATATATTGGATTGGGCCAAGGCCACAGCCGAAGGCGCCCCAACAGAAAATCAAATAATACATCGCGACAGCAATGGGGCCGTTATCGAAGCTGGGGATAGTGTTGTCCTGATCAAGGACCTAGCGGTAAAGGGATCAAGTATGGTAGCTAAAAGAGGTACCGCCGTAAGACGTGTTTCCCTAGACCATGAAAATGCGGAATATATTGAAGGAAAAGTAGATGGGCAACAAATTGTTATCCTTACCAAATTTGTCAAGAAAATGTAGGCATCCCATTGATTCACTCCCATGAAGATGAATATGTACTAATCCATATCCTGAGAAAACTTTATAACTGCATAACCCTTACCAATTAGCAGTAAACAGTTGCAGTTGGCAGTGTATTGTTGAAAAGCCCCTAATAATCTGATAACCATAACCCAATGTCCAATAAAGATCCCTATGCCGCACTGAGATATAAGGAATTCAATATTTTTCTGTTGGTCCGTTTTGCTATGGTCTTTGCCTGGTCCATGCAATTTGTGGTTATTGAATGGGAAGTGTATTCCTTGACCAAAAATCCCCTTTCCTTAGGAATCATAGGCCTTATGGAAGTAATTCCCGCTGTATCCCTTGCTTTGTTTGCCGGTCATATTGTAGATCAGAAAGAAAAAAAAGGCCTCTTGGTGAAATGTATTTTAGGTTTCTCTATCATAAGCTTGGGCCTATTTTTGCTTACCTGGCCCCAAGTAGTTAGGGATTGGTCCAAAAATACCATTTTGTACGGCATCTATTTTTTGGTATTTCTAGGAGGTATGGTAAGGGCCTTTTTAGGACCCACCATATTTTCTTTATTTGCGTTGATAATCCCTAAAAAAGTGTATCCAAATGCCGCTACCTGGAGCAGCTCCGTTTGGCAAATGGCAGCCGTACTTGGTCCGGCCTTGGCAGGGTTTTCTATAAATTGGATCGGGGTGCATTGGTCCATGTGCCTCATCTTCGCGTTTTCGCTAATGGCACTCTTGACACTGACAAAGATTAAAAAGAAACCCATTTTAAATCCAAATATCGGGGAACCCGTATTAAATAGCCTAAAGGAAGGGGTAAAATTTGTATTTGGGACAAAGATTATTTTGGGCGCAATCACCTTGGATATGGTAGCCGTGCTCTTTGGTGGGGCAGTGGCACTGTTGCCCATTTATGCCCAGGATATCCTAAAGGTAGGTCCGGAAGGATTTGGAATTTTAAGAGCGGCCCCGGCTGTGGGCGCATTGATCATTATGTTTACTTCCGCCCATTTTCCATTAAACAAAGGCGCGGGACTAAAACTACTTGGGTCTATTTTTGGTTTTGGGCTTTGTATTATCATTTTTGGATTGTCTACCTCGTTCTGGATATCCGTTATTGCCCTCTTTTTCAGTGGCGTTACCGATGGTATTTCCATGATCATTAGACAGACTATCTTACAATTAAGGACGCCAGACCATATGCGCGGCAGGGTAGCTTCGGTAAATTCCATGTTCGTTGGGTCCTCCAATGAGTTGGGAGCCTTTGAAAGTGGTCTTACCGCTAAATTGATGGGCACCGTAACGGCAGTTGTTTTTGGGGGCTGTATGACCTTGATCACGGTAGTATTTACAGGTGCCGTCTCCCCTACTTTTAGAAAACTGGATTTAAGGAAAGATCTGGAAGATCATGAAAATGGTAATGATTAAGTAAGGGCGCGGGAAGATATTGGATACTAGATGCTAGATCCTAGATGTTAGAATTGAGAAGTTAGACAGCTGGAAACTTTCAAACTTTGAACATTTTAACTCAAACCTTGAACCTGAAACTTTGAACAAAAAATACCGTGCAGTTTCTAGGCTCCAGAATCTAGATTCTCATTTCTAAATACTAGATGCTAGATACTAGATATTAGAATTGAGATGATAAAAACCTTCAACTTTTTAACTTTTTAACTTTATAACTCCGAACATTGAACCTTTTCCCTGCCTACTGCCACTGCCTACTGATGATTATTTAATCTCAGTACTCAATAACCACATCTGAATATTCCGATTTCGACTCCGATTGTCTGATAGGCAGGCAAGTTCGCATAATCAGAAATACACCTCAAGGCCTAATAATAGTTGCTACATGATATGGGGTTATTTTTTCTCATCAGTTTACCCACCCCTCAATCCCCTCCAAGGAGGGGAGGGATTCATGAATGTTCTTTGACCTAGATGAAAACAAGACCCTAATCAACATAGGACCAATTTCATCAAGGATGTATTCAGTTAAAACCAGAACCAAGTTAATAATTGAATTTTACGAATCCAAGTAATTTATTATTAGGAACCAAGAAGCTTATAAGAAAGGCAACGGTATTAAGATTTAGGGCTTCTTCCCCATTTAACTTTCAACATTCAAACTTGTCCTTGAACCTTGAACTTTAAACATTGAACTTTCTAACCTACCATTTACTGTCCCCCTGGCGTATACGTAAATATCCACTCCGGGGTATCCTTGTCCCTGCTTTTTGAAACACACTTAAATCCGTTTTTCTCATAGAAAGACCTTAAGCCTTCCTCCTCTATGGTCAACCAATATGACTGATCGGGAAATTTTTCCTTTATTGCCGAAAGCCATTTTGAACCCAAGGATAGTCCACGATATTTGGGATCTACAAATAAAAAACCAATATAATGAAAATTGGAGCTCACGTACTTTTGCCACTCCCCCATTTCAAAATCCGTCATATTTGGAGGGGCCGTCCTAAAGACAATCCCACCTGCTATTATGTCCAAGGCATCTTTAAATACATAGATACTGGCCTTATCCTTGTAATCGTCCCAAACAGATTCAATTACGTCTTGCCAGTCTTCCGGAAGGATCTTAAAAAAATTACGTCCCTCAGGTCCTAAGTTTATCAGCTCCATATATAGATTTGTAAGTGTATTACTTTTGGCAGTGTCCTATAACAGTCCCCAGGACCATAATCGGTCAAAATCATCGGACCACCTATCCCCAATATCGGTTCTATAGTACACATTATTGATAATGATGTTACTAATCCTGTTCTGCATCATTTTTTGGGCATCTTTCATAGTGAGCCCTGTTCCGGTAACCAATAGGGCAATTCCCGTATTTCCGGTAATCAGCCATTCATCATTGATTTTTTTAAGGTGCATGGGATGTACCCCATCTTTCATATCCTTTTTGAAAACGATGACAGAATCTTTGGAGAACAGTTCAAAAGTTTTTTTATCCTCGAAGGGAAAAGGAGGCACCACCATATAGGCCCCGACCTGAAATCCTTTTCTAACATTGATCCTAAAATTCTCTCCGGAGGCCAGTTTGTAGAACATATTCCCCATTGGCTCCAAAATTCCTGCACGTTGTATGAATATCTGTGGGTAACCAAATCTGGAAGTGAACTCCAAGGGATAAATTCCATTGCCATTAACTATACAATTAATATCCAACTGGCCAATAAATCCCCCTTTTGCCAAGGAACCTTCAAACTTTTTTAAGGTGGCCTCAAAAATAGGGGAATCCTTGGTCCAGAACATACTGGATCCCATCTCCCCAGTGGACACGCCCAATTCTTTTGGAAAAAGTTTCTTGTGCTCAAAAGTAACATTAATGGGATATATAAACTCCTTCCCATTGAAATAGGCAGACACCGATACCTCTACCCCTTTTACCTTGCGCTGCAACTGAAAATTACCAAAATCGTTCCCCCAGGATTTCTCGTAGGCCTTTAAAACCCGAATCACATCCAAGCCTTCATCATCACTGCCCACAAAAAGCAATTGCTTGTATTCCTGGGTTTCCCCGGAGGGCTTTATCACATAGGCATTGGGGTTGGCCTTAACATAATCAATGGCGCCCTGAAAATTGAAAAACTCTTTGGATGGCAATATTTTTATGCCATGTTTCTTTAATTCCGCCTGGCCAAAACTACGATCCAATTCCAAAAGATCGGAATATTCCGTACCTCCTACTACCAATTTACCTTGGGCCCGCAATTCCGAGCATATTTTACCGTAACCGGTATAATCAAAAATAAGGACATCGGCCCAATCGATATAGTTTTTCCATTCTTTGGCCTTTTGCACAAAACCATAGCCTATTTCCCTTGAGGACTTATCTTCAATATACATTTTAACGGCATGGCCTTCGTTCAAAATGGCTACTGCCATATCCAATGTTTCTCCCCATCGGGATACGATCAAGAAATTTCGTTTAATTTCTATATGCTTTTTTAATTTCTCTTTTTTCAATGTATCGGGATATATTAATTTTTTATTTAACCTCACCCAGAACTGCCCAAAAAGTCAGTTCTGACCTCTCCAAAGGAGAGGTGAACCCGTTTGTACCGGCGGATTGAATATCCTTACCGACGATCGGGCAAGCCAAAGGCAGTGCCTTGGGAAAATTATTTGGATGATATTATAGAACATAAAGTAACATTATTAAATACAAAATAGAGTGAAAACCAGCTATTTCCATTTTACAGCAAACAATTTTAATAAATATTCGATAATGTTATTCGTTGTCCAATGCTCAGGACTGTATGGCATAGCAATTGTATGCCCGAATGGGAGTGCAGATTTCAATATACCAAGCTAGTGCCCAATAGTGAATAATTTTGGGACAAATATATATGAAAATTAAATAGATAATAAAATAAGGGCAAAAAATTATAATCCCCCTAGGCCAAAATCCAGATTCCCAATACTTGGAGGCTAGAAACTAGATGCTAGACATGGGCTGAACTTTGAACCTTGAACTTTAAACAAAAAATACCGTCCAGTTTCTAGATTCCAGACTCTAGATTCCCAATACTCAATACTAGATGACCCATCTATACCCCAGGCTCTAAAAATGATAATAGTTTTGCTACATTATATGGGGTTATTTTTCCCCTTACCCACCCCTCGATCCCCTCCAAGGAGGGGAGGGATTCATGAATGTTGTTTGACCTTGGTGAAAACAAGGCCCTAATCAACAAAGGCAATCTCACCTATGGTCATGTTGTTGCGAAGTTTTTTCGCATAAGGAACTAGATCTGGACCATAGGGTATAATTTTTCTCATCGGTTTACCCACCCCTCGATCCCCTCCAAGGAGGGGAGGGATTCATGAATGTTCTTTGACCTAGGTAAAAACAAGGCCCTAATCAACAAAGGCAATCTCACCTATGGTCATGTTGTTGCGAAGTTTTTTCGCATAAGGAACTAGATCTGGACTATAGGGTATAATTTTTCTCATCGGTTTACCCACCCCTCGATCCCCTCCAAGGAGGGGAGGGTATTGGATAGGGACCAAGAGGCTTATAGGAAAGACTACGGAATTGAAGATTAAGGGATTCCTATATTTGTAGGGGCAAAATCACAAGACTTCGCATGGCCAGGCAATAATGGACACTAGTGTCCTGTCTATCTTATTTTAACGCGCCAAAAAGGAGTGGATATACCCTGTTTTTCCCTATTTTCATATGTAGATATTTATTGTCTGCCCGTGCCGTTACGGACGGGTTTTTTAGCGGTCATACCTGCCCGACTACATCGTTCCCGTCCTTACCGGAACCTGGCGGACAGGCGGGTGTAATTCATATATCTTCATTTGAGTTGGCCCGCCAGAATGAATTTTTTGGGCTGGCGACCAAATTTTGGTCGTGCCCGTTTCATATACGGACTAACTATGGACTAACTATGGACTATCTATGGAGTATCTATGGACTATCTATGGACTATCTATGGAGTATCTATGGAGTATCTATGGAGTATCTATGGAGTACCCACCCCTCAATCCCCTCCAAGGAGGGGAGGCGACCCGTCCTAAAATCACAATATTTCTGACTGAGAAATCGAATATAGAAGACAACTAGATTGATCATTTTGTAAATTAGGATATAACTTCAGAACGAAACCGGAATACTAAATGGCACTTATTTTTAGTCCTTCCTAAAATCTGGTGCAGATACATAAAGTCTACACTTTTTAGTTGAGACATTTGACGAATAATTTGGTGATCCATTTAAGGAATCCCGTACAGAAATAGCTATACAGGTTATTAAATAAATCCTGATATCATTATACAACTCTTTTTCTTAATCCTAAAATGACTGTACAGTCATTTTAGGATTGTTGTAATTTTGATAGTTTTTCCATCGTTTTTTAAGTTTAGCTGTTACTGAACGGGCTTGATTGGAAGTCATGTAATCACAGCTGGCATGTGGTCTTAAATTATTGTAATTGGCAATGCACTTTGAAATGTACTTTTGTGTTCTCTCAAACCCCTCCAAGGAGGGGAGGGATTCATGAATGTTAGACACTTTAAACCTTGAACAAAAGGTGCCCTCCAGTTTCTAGGTTCCAAACTCTAGTTTCTCAATACTAACTACTCAATACTCAATGCCCAATTCAAGATATTTAATAATATCCTACCTTTGCCTGAAATTAGCATTCATGTTTTACTTTTTTCAGAAAAAGAAATTTGTTGTAGACTCCCTTGATAATTTTATAGACATCCATAATCACATTCTACCAGGAATTGATGATGGTGCCAAAACCGTGGAAGACTCCATGGAACTTATTAAAGGGTTCTCGGATATTGGGGTAAAAAAATTCATTGCCACTCCCCATATCATGCACAATTATTATCCTAATGATCGTAGCACCATCCAAGCCGCACATGGAAAAGTAAAAAACAAACTTTTAAGTGAAGGCATGAAAGACATTTCTTTGGATGTGGCGGCGGAACATATGATAGATGCCAATTTTGAACATCTGCTTGAAAAAGAAGCTATAATGCCGATTTGCAAAAATTATTTATTGATTGAGATGTCCTATTTGCAACCCTCTATTAATTTCGAGGATGCCGTACAAAAAATTGCGGAGCATAATTATTTCCCAATATTGGCACATCCAGAGCGCTATGGTTATTTGCACAATAATCTTTCAAAATATTTGAAGTATAAAAGACAGGGTATTCTATTTCAATTGAATTTGTTGTCATTAAGCGATTATTATGGTACAGATGTTCAAAAAATGGCATTTAGGTTAATAAACGAAGGATTGATCGATTTTGTAGCCTCGGATATTCACAATTTACAACAACTTACTATGTTACATAATATGAAGATTTCGGATAAATTGCTTGTGCAACTGTTACCTTTGATTGAAAAAACCAGTATTAATTTTGATTAGGACGTTTTAATTTCCCTTTTCCAAAGCTTAGCAACTGCATTTGCTTCGTTTATAGCTCCTATCCACAGAAAATTTCTCCGGGACAGGTACGGAGAATTTTAAAGAAACACATTTTCATATACAATTAGTGACCGCCCTTAGAATAATTAAGCTCCTAAACTAATCCCTATACCTATCGGGAGCCATGAAATTGCACCAGTTTGGAACGGAATGGATTATATCACGGCAATAGGCAAAAAAACAGATTTCACTACCAACTTTAAACTGCCAATGCCAACCGTGGACTGCCAAAGTTTTTGGAAACTCACGTTAACTACAATGAAATTAAAGGCCGGCATAGGCAGGCAGGGTTTTAAGCTTTAACTAGATAATATAAAAAAAGGGAATAGACATTTTTTGTATGTCCATTCCCTTTAATTAAAATGAAATTCTATTAATTTTTAACAACTAGCCTCACAGGTAATTTTTCATTATCATCCATAATCAATGTGATGTAATAAACCCCATCGGTCAAAGAATATATAGGCACTACATAGTGAACACCGACCAACGTTGGATTGGATATAACACTAATATATTTTCCAGTGGAATCGTGCAAGAATATTTCCCTTACCACTTGATTATCAGGAGCATTTATCACAGAGACATTAGCCGTATCACTTGTTGGATTTGGGGCTATTACCGCTTTCACTTTTTCCTCGGGCTCTACTTCCGTAACAGTTATCGTTATAAATTCGGTATCCGTTAAGAAGCCATCGGAAACTGTTAATTCAACCCTATATATACCTGGGTCTTCAAATACATGTACGGGGTCAGCAGTTGGATCTGTAGGTGAACCGTCTTTAAAATCCCATTCATAAGAAGTTATTCCTTCATCATCCATAGAATTACTACCGGTAAAATTAACCGTTAAAGGTACCGTCCCAGACACCACACTGGCCGTTGCAACGGCTACTGGGGCTCCATTGACAGGACCATTAGTTACGTTCCAAATAAAGGAGACCATGGCGGATTCCGCAGGAGTGCCGTCATCGGTGACCGTTACCTCTACCGTATAAGGGCTGTTGGCTTCTGCACCAGTAGCGATGGTTCCGCTGATCAGTCCCGTAGCGGTATCTATACTAAGGCCGGTGGGCAGCCCGGTGGCAGAATAGCTCAGGCCATCGTCCTCAGGGTCCGTGGCCGATACCTGTAAGGATACCGTATTACCCACAAGGTGGTTCTGTACCCCTGGATTGGTGACCACAGGTGCCTGGTTAACAGGACCATTAGTTACGTTCCAAATAAAGGAGACCATGGCGGATTCCGCAGGAGTGCCGTCATCGGTGACCGTTACCTCTACCGTATAAGGGCTGTTGGCTTCTGCACCAGT
>NZ_QVON01000008.1 GCF_003426735.1 Arenibacter sp. P308M17 | reverse complement strand
CAAACACAAAAAAGAAGGCTTTCCCCATAGGGAGGAACCGGATCCGTCAACAAGATATTCAGCCCTGGCCTATCGGCGGGCCGAATACTTAGTTATTGGCGGTTCGTTGTTTTTCCATTCAAATTATTTTGGTTCTTTTTTTTGTACATTGAATACTGTTCCTGCTGGGTCTTGTATCCAATGCATATTTTTTGGAAGTTCTTCAAGTTCGTCACAAGTTTCTACTCCGTTTGATTGTAAATAGTTTCTCGCTTCTTCTACGTCTGGAACTGTAAGCTGTAACCAAGTTTCTGAATGTGTATAGTTGTCTACACAGTCTAACCATATGATATTGTTTCCGAACTTTACTTCGTGTGTTCTCGAAACGGTTGGATTATCAATGGGCTTTTCTTCGACTTCCAGCTTCAGAATATCCCTGTAGAAAGTAACCGTTTTTTCATATTTATTTTTAGGAATCTTTATTGCAATGTTAATTCCTGCTTCAAATTTTGTATTCATACTTATCTATTTTATGCTTTTTGCTTTTCGCGTTAGTGCTAGTTACAATGACCGCCAACGATTGCTGTATGATCATTGATCATATATCTTTTATATAGGTCCAATGTAACAAATAAATTTTGTTGTTTAACTAGAGCTGGAATTGTACGATACCTATTGTACAACGTCTGGAGGGAATGACGGTGTTGGTCTCGGTTTTGCACTACCCAAGTGTCTAGTCAACGTTTAAATGACGGGTAAGGAATGATGGGTCTTGAGTTGGGCCAAGGCGCAAAAAACGAGCATAGCCGTAGCTACGTAAGGATTTTTGCAACGCAGGAGCGGCTCAAGAGACACTTTAAATTACCCGTAGGTTTAGGCTTGACTGGACACTAACTATTTATTTTGGATCCTTTTTATTTCTTCCAATTTAGGGATTTTTGGTTAGTGCTGGAGGATTTTATTTTTTTCCTGATGTGGCACAGATTAAAACGGGCAGGGTGGCATTAATAACCGGAATAGATTATGAATTGGCAGTCCACATGTAATGGGAAAATGGGATCCGGGTTTAGTCAACACGGTCTTCATGTTTGGCTCCCGTGTAAGCCTAAAAAAAGGGTAAGCCTACATCCGGTTGATATTTATATGGGTTTTCAAATTCAGTTTTTCCATCGTGATATATTAAAAACTCCACTTTATTTTCTTTAAATTCTAACGTCTCAATTTTATTGATTCCAGTCACGCAAGAGTTATTTCCAACGTATTGTAGTTTGTCCAAAATTCCGAATTCTGATTTTGTAATCACTAAACTTTCTCCACAAGCAAAAAATCCGCCAACTCGGACTTCCACGTTGTATTTTTCATTAATTTCAGACTTTGCCATTGGTGGTTGAAAAGGAAGAGCTATTAAATAAAAAAAGACAAATCCCATTTCCCAAACCAGACTTAAAATTCCAAAAACAAACACTGGTATTGTCAAAATCCCGCTCAAAATTTTGGTTAGATTTTTTTTAGTCAACCCGAAAAGTAATATTGTCGACAGTAAGAAAGTCAGTCCGATTATTGTAGATGTATATTTTCCTTTTAGCCTGAAATCGAAAATCAAAAGTAAAACACAGATTAAAATTCCGATTAAAGAGTAAAACGAAACTTTTTTAATAACCCTTTCCAATTTAGGAAAGTCAGGTTTTGTCAAAATCAGCACTAAACTAATTCCTAAAAAAATTGTTATTATAACTGAAAATGTCGTCATTTCTCAAATGTGTGGCTAACGGCCCTGGCTATGGCAAGTGCGGGAATTATAAGTCGCTTTCTTGTAAACCAACCGTAAATATTTAAATGTAATATCTTCATTTTTAGCAGTCAGCTCGTATTTGCTATAGCCGATGTTGTACAGAGTACTTACTTTTCCGTGTCTATTAACCAAGGATAAGTAAATTCCGTTGCTTTTGCTAATTCCTTTTTTAATTTTTCTCGGTCTAATTCCAATTCAGAATATTCTGCTCGTTCATAGAGTAGGTTATAAGCTGATTGATGAAGTCCGTATTTCTTTAATGTATAAAAATCCGATTTCGCTTTCTTCGAATTCAGATTGTCATTGTCAAATTCAATTTTCAATAAGTCGATCAAAGTGTCATTTACAAACTGATTTTCATAATTCAGTCGTTTTTTGTCCGATTTGAAAGAGTTAAATTCTCGGATTATTACATAAACGATTGAGTCATTTTTCTCCGCTTTTCTGCGATTCCAGAATTCAGCGTAATATTTGGTTTGCATTTCGGGTTTGTTATAAGTCAGTTGTAAGCTATCCAAAACATTCTCAAAATTCCGTTTAATATAAATTCCATTAGCTATGAATAAATTCTCACTTTTATAAATTCCGTTCTCAAGTTTTTCGTAACCAAATTTCTTAAATGTTTCGTGAATCATTTTTAGATTTTCAGGTTTCCTTATCCATTTACTTTTTGTCCAATCAGAGTGATTTAATCCGAAAAATGAAGTTTGAGTTTCTACATAAAATTCCGCCTCTTTTTTTTCTTTACTAACGCAAGAAACGAGTAATAAAATCAGAATATTTAATGTTAGCAGTTTGTTCATTCGTATGTTGTACAACGGTTAAGCTATGATTAGTTGCGGTGTGAAATCCGACAGGATTTCGGCCCGCACACTAAACATACTAAATATGCGCGGATTTTCCGAAGGGAAATCCGTCCGCAATTAATTATAGGAGTTGTTGTAGCACGTTTTTATTTATTCAATCGTTTTTTATTTTCTCTCTAATTAGCATAAAACTCAGAAATATAAAAATGCATATCCCGACTGTCAATAATCCGTATTGCAGTAATCCTGTAAAAACAAGTGTAATAAATCCATGGTAGCGAAAATTTCTCGATTTTTTAAATAGTTCATTTATTACGTTATAATTTTCCATTACGAAATAACAGACAATACAGACTAAACTAATTAGATATAGTCTTACAATCTTAAAATTTCTGTTATTTCGATTTAATGTCATCCTCCGTTTTAAATTTCCCGTCAGAACCAGCAGACGTTATTAAAAATCCTTTTCCGTTTTCCGTTATCTTAAATTCATATTCTCTATTCCAAGCGTCTTTTTTCCAACCTTGTCTTAAAGGACTATTTCCAATTAAATCATTCAGTTCTGTTGGGTATTTTCCGAACTTTTGATTCCAATTCTCCATTCTATCGCTTATTTCAGCTATTTCTTTTTTAGTTTTATCAGGGTAGATAGATTTTCTTTGATAACCAAAAAACACAAATGAGCTTATACTTATAACTACTAAAAGCGAAATGACCATTATGGAACTCGGTTGCAGGAGGTATTTTTGAATAGGTCTTTTCGTACCGTCTTCTTTCTCTTTTTTACTTATTCGTTTTCGATGTTTATAATCCTCACGAATTAGTCCGAATTCTGCTAAAGTCGAAAGTATTAATTCAAGCATTTAGTTGGTTTTGGTAAATGTGCTACAACCAATTGAATATGATCATTGATCATATATCTTTTATATAGGTCCAATGTAACAAATAAATTTTGTTGTTTAACTAGAGCTGGAATTGTACGATACCTATTATACAACGTCTGGAGGAAATGACGGTGTTGGTCTAGGTTTCGAGCTACCCTAGTGTCAAGTCAACGTTTAAATGACGGGTAAGGAATGATGGATCTTGAGCTGGGCCAAGGCGCAAAAAACGCACATAGCCGTAGCTACGTAAGGATTTTTGCAACGCAGGAGCGGCTCAAGAGACACATTAAATTACCCGTAGGTTTAGGCTTGACTGGACACTAACTATTTATTTTGGATCCTTTTTATTTCTTACCAATTTAGGGATTTTTGGTTAATATATGCAAAGTCTTGGAACAAGAGTGGCATTTGAGACTGCCTTATGGCGGATTGTGTGTGTGTGTTTTGGTTAGGGTTTGGTGAGCGCAAAGGCGGGAGACTTTGCGCAACGGTTATTTTTTATCTGGTCAAGGCGCAAAAAACGCACATAGCCTTAGCTAAGTAAGGATTTAGGTAATAACCTGTATAGCTATTTTAGGAGGGTCTCCTCCCCTCCTTGGAGGGGATTGAGGGGTGGGTAATCCATAGTTACTCCATAGATGGTCCATAGATACTCCATAGATAGTCCATAGATGGTCCATAGATAGTCCATAGATGGTCCATAGTTACTCCATAGATACTCCATAGTTACTCCATAGTTACTCCATAGTTACTCCATAGATACTCCATAGATACTCCATAGATAGTCCATAGATGGTCCATAGATACTCCATAGATAGTCCATAGTTAGTCCATATATGAAATGAGCATGACCAAAATTTGGTCGCAAACTCAAATGAAGATATGCGAATTACATATGACCGCTAAAAAACAATAAATATCTACATATGAAAATAGGCAAGATCCACCCCTTTTTGGCGCACTAAAATAGCTCCGTTTCAAGGCACTTTTTACGGATCAAGAATAATTCTTGTGTTTTTTTGGAAACAATGGAGTGGAACTTATGATCAAATTATTCTTTCATTTTACTCAATTGGTTTTTATTGTTTTTTATCGGTTTTCGTGAATCCTCGATTTCTTTGCTAGTCCAAAGAAACCGACGTAGGAGGTTCATGAATACCTTATTATAAATTAGACAGACAATGAATAAAACGAAACCGCAGGTTCATGAATTCATATTTATGAAAATAACCAACGATGAGCTAAACAAACCTGCCGGCCGGTAGGCGGGAGAAAAGACCCTTCTTCTCCAATACGGAAGAAGAACAACCCAACATCGGGCCTTGCAGGCAATTTTCAAAAGGAATATGATAACGGCCAAAGGTTGACGGAACCAAGGAACGGCCTATTTTCAATTTCGTCTTAAATCAAGTGGTTTCCACATTGGCCAGGGGTAGCCGTCCAAAGAGCATTTCACCCAAGTGAAAGCGGTCTGGACGGTGTGGCCGTGGAAAGTGCGTGGATTTAAAGAAATTTAAAATCAGCCTAGCGTTTTTTGGTTCGTTTTTTGGGCGATGCAAAAAATGAACAGGACACGAATTTGGGATACAAGATTCCATCTTTTTCCTATTCACACACAACAATTATTCCTGATCCGCATTAGATTAGGGTTTGGTGAGCGCAAAGGCTGGAGACTTTGCGCAACGGTTTTTGATCAATATATGCAAAGGCAGGCCCACGCCAAAAGGATTTTTTTGTAAACTCGTTCCCTGAACCCTCCGTCCCGCCATGGGCGGGACTAAAGCAATCTTGTTATTGATTAACAATAGAAAATGGAATTACAGGTTTTTTGAAAAAAAAGGGATACTCTCTCTTAGAAAATACCCCCTATCAAACTCAAAAATTATATTGGTTGTAAAATTTCGGCAATGGCCCTTATTTTATAAAAGCTCAAATTCAAATTTGGGAAACCCTCTTACACCACTTTCATTGAGAAGCGCAGTAAACCTAATTTTGTAAATATTCCCGTCCGTATCCTTTAAAATATAGAATACTCCATCTTTTAAGGAAGGCAATGTACTTGGACCGCCACCGTTTCGCCAGCCACTGCCAATGGCACGTTGATCACTTGAAAAGGAGACCTCATCAACATCGGCCACCGTAAAATCGGCATATGTTTTTGTACTTGTTTCTACCATATAGGCCTCAACACCGGAAAGATGGTTGGTCGTAATAAAGTCGGCATAGCCGTAAGAACCATTTCCAGGGATTTCGTTGGTAAATACAGTGAAGTTCAAATCCCATTTATCGCTATTGGGCTGTACTGTGGCCGTTTCGCCGGTCACTAAATTTAGGAAATTGAAATGCGCTGCATCCGCTGATTTTGAAATAGTTACCTCAGTGTGTTCCGTGGCATCTAAATCGGCATATTGTACTAGGTAGTCGTTTCCACTTCTCAAAATCCTTATTTTTTTCCATCCCCTAGCCGATCCACTTAATGAAACACTTCCAGTAGTCGGGGTTTCGGTACCAACCTCAAATCCTAAATTTGCCAAGTAAACGTTGTTCTCCCCAGCAGTAGCGGAAATCTGTGCGATAGCGGTATTTCCCAGATCGCCAGCAACACCATCTATATATGCCGTATTGGCAGGGTCAAAGGTGCCCACTGCAACCTGGGGCTGTAGTTCTACCACATCTGCAGAGGTTACGGCATCTATGTCGGTAGCGTCCAATTCGGCTACGGCCATAAATATGGAACCATTAATGATAACCTTAAAATCATCCCCATTGTAAAAGCCCAAATCCCAACTTGCCCTATTCGAAGCGGTTTGGGACAGGGAGCTAAGGTCAACAAAAACTTGGTTGTCCTGGTTAGGGCCACCTACTTCGGGGGAAATGCTGCCCATGACCGCAGCAGATTCCGTAAAGCTAACTTTGGAGGTCGTATTGCCGCTTGCAACAGCATTCGGAACACTAATGGCGGATATGGAAAAATTTACCGCTTTTGGAGCCCCTTCAATGGCATCCTGTAATTTGTGGAAGGTAAAGGATGCATTTGGGACGCCTTTGGTAAAAGCTACCGTTAGGGAACCGGATTCGCCCGAAGGTGCGGTGGTAAAATCTCCATCGGTTCCGTAATCTGCATTTTCGGTAGTGTAGGTAATATGTACGGTACCATCCTCGGGCGCAACCGTTGAGAAGACAAGTTTAATTTGTTTTTCCGATTCAATAGTGGAAAAGCTGAGTGACGGATTTTCAAAGGCCACTACAAAATTCTCAGGAACTGCTCCGTCGTCATCACTGCTGCAACTTGTGGCAACAAATAGGGAGGCCATCAATACATAAATAATAGGATTTTTCATAAAAATGATTTTTTTAAATTGTTAGATGATATAATAGTTTTAGAAAAAAAGATTTGCCATAGCCAAGGAGAATGCCATTGTTGGCATTTGTATGGACTCCAGTGCCGCCACTGGCCTGGGTATGGAGACGGGTAACGTTGAGTAGATTTCTGGCCCCTAGGGTGAGATGGATTTTTTGGTTTAAGAATGTTTTTTTAACAGAGGCATCCATCCATCCATAACCCTCTTGTTTAATCCGCATAAAAGTGGTTTCCTCTTGGGTATTATCCAATTGAAACTGGTATTCCGGGCCAATATATTTGTAGAACAAGGATAAGGTGGTATTGATTTTAGGAAAAGAATACGCCACGCTGGTGTTGGCCTGGATCGCATACAAATAGTCGTCGTCATAGGCACCTTGACTTTCCATTACCTTGCTCTGACCGGAGAAGGACAGGCCTAGGTTCAATTGTAGATTTTGGTGTGTAAGGGAATTGGAAAACGAAAGCCCCCAAGTGCTATAGGCATCTATATTGTTGTACTGATAGGCTAACGGGCTTTGGTTTACTACGGTAACTTCAATTCTGTCGTCTACATTCAGAAACCATGTAGAAAACTTGCTGTCCATTCTAGATGAATCATTATGGAGCCAGAACGATTTTTTAAGATGTAGAAAGGTAGAAAAGCCTCTTTCGGGCTTAATGTTACTGTTTCCACGAAGGTCGTGGTTAACATCCACGAAATAGGTGAAAAGCTCATCGTAATTAGGGTTTCTAGGCGATGTGCCCACTACCGCCCTTAGTTGGTATCCGCCATCAAAAACATATCGGGTGCTTAAGGAGTAGCTCGCTTGGGGGTCAAAATGGGAAGAAAACAAAACCCTGCTGCCTGGTTGGAAGGAAAATTTAGGCCCAAAGGCGATTTCTGCCGTCGTAAAAACATCATAGGATTCCAGGCGCCGCTCTATGGGGTTCCCGTCAAAGGACCCGGCAAGGTTGGAGGCATGGCCATTGATATTGCTAATTTCGTATCCTAATTGAAAATCAATATTCTTCGTGTTAAAAAAATTAGTGAACGTACCTCTGGAATAGAACCCTTTTCTGGATTCGTATTCCTGCTTGTCCACATCAAACTTTTCCCTGTTTTTTATACGGTAATTGTATTGTTCTATGTTTCGTTTCTGCTGTTGGTGCGAAGCGGAAATGTCGTAATCGATTTTCTTAAAAAGTGTGCCAGCAAAATTTAAATGATGGTATAAGCGGTTAGAAGTAAAGATTTCATCGGTCGCAGTAGGGTTGGTGGTCTGGGTAGAGGAATTATAGTTCTCGCGTACTATGGAGTCGTACCGTTCTATACGTTCATCAAAGTATTCAAATCGGTAAAAAGCTTGAAAATTATCGGAATGGTATCGTAAAAGGGCCTTGCCCGAATATTGTTGCTTAGGCAACCATTCAAAGCCCCGTTTACCATCGTTCAGCTCATAGTACCTCCCCTCTTTATCGATTAGATGCCCTGTAAAATCATTGCTTGTAAACCCCCCGCCAATATACCACTTGGGAGTTATTCGATGGGCCAGATGTAACGATTGTATATGTCTTCCCTGATCAAAAAGGCCATATTCCTTACCAATGGTCTCTTCTTGCAAGTAGGGGGTAATCTCCCATTTATGGTCGGTATTTTTTTTGGTAATGATATTGATGATGCCGGAAACCGCATCGGATCCGTATTGTACCCCCATAGCCCCTTCCACGATTTCTATCTGTTCAATGTCGTCAAGGTTTATTTGGGTAAGATCCGTATTGTTCCCTAGCCCCTCATCGTTTATTAGAGGAATATTGTCTACAAGAATCTTAAAATACTGTCCATCCAAGCCAAAAAGCTTGACATTACTTTTTCCAGAGGAAGGATTGGGCTGTATGTTAATGTTCAGGGATTGGTTCAACACATCCGCCAAGGTGTTCCCGGCCAATAATTTTATCGTTTCCTGAGAAATTACCTTTACCTCGAACACAGACTTGTCAACGCTCTTTTTATTGATCTGGGCCGTGACCACCACTTCGTCCAATTTCCTTACCGCTATAGAGTCTTGCAACTCCCTGTCCACTTCTTGACCCATAAGGGTCACCCCTAAAAAAAGGAACAAATAGACGGTTACATTATTTTTATTTAGATTCATTAAGAATAAATTATGGACAAATATATTTCTTATTTTTAATCAATCTAAATAAAAATACTATTTTTGTAAAAAATTAATCTAACACCTACATAATGAAAAACACCATTTACATACTACCCTTCCTCATAGCGGGCCTTCTTTCTGCCCAGAACAAAAAAACACAGGATGCCGAAGCCATTAAGAAAATGTGTGGCTGCTTTGAAGTGACCTTCAATTTTGCCGAAACCTTTAATTATAGTCAGGATTCACTATACAAACCTTCAGAAACCAAATTGGACAAAGGCCTTGAATGGGCCCAACTGGTTACCGATGAAAAAAATAAAGTGGTCATACAGCATATTCTACAAGTGGGAAATCCGGCAGAACCTTATATTGTAAAGCACTGGCGCCAGGATTGGTTATATGGGAACCAGGATTTGTATATATACCAAGGGGATAACCAATGGGATTACGTGCAAAAACCGAAAAAGGAAGTAGAGGGACAATGGACACAAAAAGTGTACCAGGTAGATGACAGCCCCAGATATGAAGGCTCTGCCAGTTGGGTACACGTAGATGGGAAAAGCTATTGGGAAAACACTACCCCGGCTCCCTTGGCCCGTCGTGAATATACTACCCGTAGCGATTACAATGTTCTGGTGCGCGGCAATAGACATGAAATTACCGAATTTGGATGGATTCATGACCAGGATAACGACAAACTGGTACGTACCAAAAATGCCGAAGATTTCCTGTTGGCCAAAGAAAAAGGATACAACGTATACAAACGTGTGGACGATGTCCGTTGCCAGGCCGCGGCAGATTGGTGGAAGGAACACCAAGCAAAATGGGCAACCGTTCGCAACAAATGGGAAGAGGTCTTTGCCCGAAAGAAAGATTTGGCGTTAAAGGAAAAGGTAGATAATAAAGTACTGTACAAGCACTTATTTGATGATACCATTACCCAGGCCCAAGAGATAGATCCCATCATCGAGTCCTTTGTAATAAAGCCTTAAGATGCCATTTAATAGAAATCCGATCCTATTCCCTGCCCTGGCCATAACCATTATGTTAAGCCTATTCGCTTTTACAACTATAAATGAAAGGACCCCGGTAAAATGCATGATCCAAATGGTAAATTATACCGGGGAAGGAGCCTATCTGGTCGTTTCGCTTATTAATCCTGCCGGGGATTATGAGGAAACGCTTTATGTACAGGGCAAGGACCCGCAATGGTATAGCGAGATTAGCGGCTGGTGGCAGTTTTATGGTAGGCGAAGGCCCAATATCGATGCCATTTCCGGCGAGACCATTTCCGGTGGGGAACGTTCCTTGAGTATCATCAATATTCCTACCCATAAAATAGATAGGGGATATGGGCTCCGGTTTGAAACCGCCGTAGAGGACCAGGAATATTATAAGATAGATGCCCAGATCGACCTGACAACAGAAAACCTAAAGGCCCAAATAGAGGGCAAGGGATGGATACGCTATATTAGAATGATGCCCCAGTAGCAGTATAGGTTAACTACCTTATTATTATGCGGTGCGCCTCCCTAAAAAGGAAACAGCTTGTTCTTAAGACCCTTGATGAAATGAAGACTGAAGTATTTGACCGCCCCTTGATGGACGGCTACCAAAACTAATGAAACTATGTGTCACAATATCAATACCTTATCTAAAAATTGCCACGGACAACTGGATTATTGCTCCCATTGCAATGTTTTTCAGTTACACTTCAATAATATTTATATTGAATTTACGCAGCGGGAATTAAAGGCCTTTCAAAAATTTGTTGTTGAAATTGATATAGAATACTGGAAAGCATGTTGTGGAAGGGCCTACCATAAACGCAAAATCCCGATACAGACCGTACAACAAAATTTGGTGCTAATGTTCGACCAACAAGAGTTAAACTCACTAAAAGACATTATCTTTCAGCATGCCCCAAAACCAAATATCCCCATTTCCGTATCGGAAATAGATTATAATACCTATTTAAATTAGTGTTAAGTTAACCGTGAAATGACAAAACATCCTTAACATAACACCAGTCCACATTTACAAAAAATATAAAGTTTTATAAAAATAATAATCCAAAACAATAAGCCATGGCCTGTGAAAGTAGTCTAATAATTACCAAAGGAGTTTTCAAGGCATTTCTTGAAGAAAATGGTCACCGAAAAACTCCAGAGCGATATGCCATTCTGGAAGAAGTCTATAATGCAGACCGACATTTGGATATTGATTCCCTCTATATTTTAATGAAAAATAAGAATTATAGGGTAAGTCGGGCCACCCTTTACAACACCATGGAGCTTCTATTGGAATGCCGTTTGGTACGCAAACATCAGTTTGGCAACAAGGTGGCCTATTACGAAAAATCCCTTTTTAAGAGCGGGCACGATCATGTTATATTAACGGATACCGGTGAGATACTAGAATTTAGTGACCCGCGTATCGAATCCATCAAGGAGACCATTGAAGATGTGTTCAATATAAAAATAGATAAACATTCCCTCTTTTTCTACGGAGAAAAGATCCAAAAATCGTAACCCCCTCCTAACAAGGTTAATTAAGGCTATTTTACAATAAAGGAAGTGGCAGGGCAGGGACTTGAGATGGGTTGGCTTTGAGCAGTAAGCAATTGGCACAAATAGGATTTCACTGCCCCCTGCCCTATGCCAACTATGGTCACACCCTTCCATATGACATTCCTCATTTTAGACCCTTTTCATTCATGCTATCTTTGATGAAATAGTCCCTTTCAAAGGGATATGGGTATGGGCAACACATCTACATTATTTAAAGGGATGAAAGAATTTTTTATGGAGATTGGGGATCTCTCCCATTTTGCTGCCCGATTTTTTAAGGAAGTCTTAAAACCTCCATTCGAGTTTAAGGAACTAATGCGCCAATGTTATCAAATGGGAAATAGGTCCCTGACACTGGTAACGGTAACCGGCTTTATCATTGGCCTGGTGCTTACCTTGCAATCCAGGCCCACCCTGATTCAATTTGGAGCAGTCTCCTGGATGCCCAACATGGTCGGAATATCCATTGTAAGGGAAATAGGGCCTGTAATTACGGCCCTGATCTGTGCAGGCCGAATTGCATCGGGGATAGGGGCCGAATTAGGATCCATGCGGGTTACTGAACAAATTGATGCCATGGAAGTCTCCGGGACCAACCCCTTTAAGTATTTGGTAATAACCCGGATAATGGCGACCACTTTAATGCTCCCTATTTTGGTAATATATGGGGATTTGGTCGCTCTTTATGGATCGGCACTGGTAGAGAATCTAAAAGGAGGTGTTTCCTTTCAACTTTACTTTAATACGGTCTTCGATGCCTTGTCCTTTAGTGACCTGGTACCGGCCACCATAAAATCGTTCTTTTTTGGCTTTGCAATAGGATTGGTAGGCTGCTATAAAGGCTATTATTCAAAAAAAGGAACTGCGGGTGTAGGGGTGGCCGCCAATACCGCAGTAGTAATGGCATCCTTACTTCTGTTTGTAATAGATTTTATAGCCGTATTTATATCCGATATTTTTTATGAGCTTTAATATGACAGACCCGGACCAAATAACAAATTTCAGCGAATATGCCCAACACGGGAAGGCGGTAATAGAAATCAAAGACCTTTATAAAAGTTTTGGGGACAACCTTGTCCTAAACGGATTCAACATGACACTGCAGGAAGGGGAAAATCTGGTGGTCATGGGGAAATCGGGCTCCGGGAAATCCGTAATGATCAAATGCCTTGTTGGCTTGGAAAAGCCCGATAGCGGAACGGTTAAGGTTCTGGGCAAGGAAATCAACTCCTTGGACCAACAAACACTGGACGAACTGCGTTCGGATATCGGATTTCTTTTTCAGGGTAGCGCGCTATACGATTCCATGACGGTACGCGAAAATTTGGAATTTCCCATGCGAAGGCACAAAGAAAAATTGGGAGAGGTTACAAATACCGAACCGCTGGTACGGGAAGCCCTAGAAAATGTTGGCTTGGCACACACCATAGATCTAATGCCTGAAGAATTGTCCGGGGGTATGAAAAGAAGGGTAGCCCTGGCACGTACCCTAATACTAAAACCAAAGGTAATCCTCTATGACGAACCTACCAGCGGCCTGGACCCCATTACTTCCAAAGAGATTATAGAACTTATGCGTTCCATACAAAAAAAATACGGCACATCTTCACTGATCATAACCCATGATGTGGATTGTGCCCGAGTAATTTCCGAACGGATGATACTCTTGGTAGACGGCATAAATTATGCCGAAGGCACCTATTCGCAATTATCACAATCTACCGATCCAAAAGTGGAGGCGTTTTTTAAAAAATAATATTATGGCAAAGACAAAATTAGAAAATTTGAAACTCGGAATATTCGTCGTCCTCGGTACGGCCCTACTTGTGGTAGCGACCTATCTAATAGGAAACAGACAGAATATGTTTGGAAAGACCATACCCATAAGTGCCATCTTTAAGAATGCCAACGGACTTCAAAATGGGAATAATGTTCGCTTTTCAGGTATAAAAGTAGGCACAGTGAACAAAATTGAAATGATCAACGATACTACCATTCGTGTGCATATGATCATAGAGGAAAAAGTGAAAAATCACATTAAAAAAGATGCCGTTGCCACTATAGGTTCCGATGGCCTGGTGGGCAGTATGCTCATCAATATTGTTCCGGGTGAAGGAAAATCCGCCCACATTGAGCTAGGCGACGAATTACAATCCTTTAGCCGGGTGGCTACCCAAGATATGCTGAACACCCTTAACCAAACCAATGAAAATGCGGCTTTGTTGACACAGGACCTGCTAAAGGTAACAAGATCGTTGACCCAGGGCAAAGGCACTTTTGGCAGATTGCTGAACGACTCCCTAATGGCCAAGGATCTGCACCAAACCATTGCGAATCTGAAACATACCAGTAGTGAAGCCAACAAAATGATCGTTCAAATAAACCAAATTGTAAAACAGCTCGATTTTGAGAATAGCGCTACAGGAGTTCTCCTAAAGGACTCTATTTCCGGCAATAAAATGAGGAATGTAATTTCGCATCTAGAAAACTCCAGCCTTGAGATCGAAAAAATGTCCATGAACTTAAATGCGGTCATCGGGGATATTAAAACAGGGAAGGGGGCCATTAACTATTTGGCCACAGACACCGTACTGGTACGGCAGCTGGAAACCAGTATGGAAAACGTTACGGAAGGAGTAAAAAATTTCAATGAAGTGACGGAAGCCTTAAAACATAATTTCCTCACCCGCCGCTACTTCAAAAAGAAGGAAAAAGAGAAAAAAATGGAGTTGGAAAAAATTGATGAACAAACCCCTTAAAACCAGTTATGGCCTGGGCATAGATAAAAAATGGTTCCCTATTCATTTTCAAGTGCTATTAAGGTAATTTCCGGACGCATGCCCAAGCGGCCTGGAAATCCCATCCACCCTAATCCTCTGGTTACATAAAGATATTGTAGGCCCACCTGGTATAATCCTGCCCAATGTTCGTATTTATATTTTATGGGACTCCATGCCTTATTCTTAATGTTGATCCCCGCCTGCATTCCATGGGTATGCCCTGAGAGCGTAAGGGCTATATTGGTCTTGTGCACCACTTCCTCCTTCCAATGCGAGGGATCGTGCGACAATAAAATTTTAAACCCGATACCATCCACTTCCTGTAGGGATTTTTGAAGGTCCCCATATTGCTTAAAAGGTGGGTTCCCCCAGTTTTCCACTCCCACAATGGCAATTTTATCACCATTTATTTCAATACATTCAGCTTCATTCAACAAAAGCTTAAACCCTATTTGGGCATGAAAATCTTTAATCTCCTCAAAATTGCCCTTTCTCTCTTCTTCCGATTCCCATTTACTGTAATCCCCATAATCATGATTTCCCAAAACCGAATATTTTCCCTGTTGGGCGGTCAGGGTCTTAAGCACATCCCCCCAGCCATTTAATTCCCATGCATAATTATTGACCAAATCGCCGGTAAAAAAAATAAAATCGGGGTTTAAACTATTTATGGTTTTGATGGCACGCTCTAATATATGATAGCGATAATTGAAACTGCCCAGATGAAGATCGGATATTTGAACTAGGCGCAATCCGTTAAAATTTTGGGGAAGCAAATCGGATTTTATAACAACTTGATGTACCTTAAATCTGTAAACTGCCCTAAATACGGCATACACAATAACGAAAAATGGTAAAAACCCAAAAAAAACGCCCACTAAAGGAATGATCAATAAGGATTTCTCACCTCTGATCAAAAAATTTGAGAAATAAAGTATGGAAACAACTACTACAAAGATCAGTTTGGGAATAAATGAAGAAACCGTTAATCCATATAAGGAAGAAATAAGTAGTTGCTTTCTATAGGGCGATATGCTTTCCAATCTAATCTTCAGCACCATAATAGAAATAATGAGTCCAATGGTAAAAAACCAAAAAGCGACATAAATAATGTTCTTAATATTGGAAGAGGCAATAGGCTCCATGATAGATGTAAGCCAATAGAAGGCCAAGGAATCTATAAATAAAATGGCCAAACATAAAAGGACTATGGCAAAAAAAGTGTAGGTTCGCATTACAGGGGTTTTTGCTACTGGTCATTGTTATTCACAAGCCGTCTTTTATCCTTTAACGCCCAGAAATAACCTTTTACATCCTCTACCCAGTTATCATACATAAAGATAAGTGTAATTTCTTCAACTGTTTCCAAAACTCCCAAAACGATCATTGTATAAAACAACCAATATACCGGTCCAAAAAATAACAACCATAAAACAAATATCCCCTGGGCAACGGCAGATAGTTTGGCCAAATAGGTGTGAAAGGCCGTTGCTTTACCATATTTGGCAAAAGCAATGGACATCTGAATCGAGTAAGGGACAAAGGCAATAATAATAAGAATAAGGTTATCCCTAATAAAAGTATTTTCAAAAAAGAACAGACCTATCAACCCAATAATAAGGGTCAATTGATCCCCTATAGAATCCAATTGAGATCCCCTGGCACTTGAAATTTTTAACCTTCTTGCCAAAAACCCGTCTATGGCATCGGTAGCATAACTTATAAGGAGCATCCAACTAAACCATTCGCGTTCCCCGTACCAAATTAGACCAAGTAATAAGGGTACGGCCATAATTCGATAAAAGGAAAACCAGTCGGCAATATTAAAGTTTTTAAAATTATACATAACTATTCATCAGCATTTCATATCCTATGATCATAAACCCTATCCCAACATTTATAACTTTAATAACGGGTTCAATTTTTTAATTATTTTCCCCACATACTTGGGAGTCTCGTCCAAAATAGATTCTCCGGTAAAAGCATCCACTCCCTCCATTTTGTAGGAGCCTTCCCCTGATGTAGTCAGGACAACCATCTTGTCCCTATATTCAATGGTCCTGTCCATAAACGATTTAACCACTGAAGGTGGCTTCCAATTTTCCCAAGTGTGGATTATCAATAAAGCATCGTAATTACCAGGGTCTACATCCACCAGTGCGGATACATCCACTACCTTGATATATACCGACTCCTTCTTGTAATAATCCACAATGGCGGTAGTGATCCTATTTTTAAATTCACTTCCCTGTGTGGCCAAAAGCAATTTGGAGTTTTCCCTAGAGGAATTTACCTCGTACTCCTGGACATTGTCCATCGCAAATTCATTTTGATACCAAAGCATAAACACCAATAAGGCCACTACAATCGATAAAAACACAAGAAGTATCTTTTTAAACTTTTTCATAGAATCCCCTCTTTTAAATTACTGCCGGTAGGAAAGGAAAATACAAGTCCATATATCCCTTGTGTCCTGTCTTGCTTTGTGGACAACACTTATAATTCCCTATAAGGACTATAAAACTATACCTTAACCGTATACCACACTATGACCATTGTCAGTTATGAGATCAACCAAAATAATATAAATCAAAAAAAGTAGCTCGAGTAGGTGTAGAAGGGATACCCATATCCAAAAATTTAAAGGTGCCGCCCTTCATGATATTTATCATTGGGCACCTTCCTAATTATGCCTTTCTTTATGGAGCAACTAATATAATATAATAAACATTGTAGCATGAGGACACATTATCTTTATATATTGGTGCTTACACTTCTTACTTCCTGTGTAGGCCAAAAAAAATATACCGCTATGCAGGGCCGCGCGGTAAATTGTGAAAATGAATTGAATAGCAGTAAGAACCAAATTAATTTACTGGAAGTAGGATTGGCCAATGAGAAAAACAGATCGAAATCCTTGGAGCAACAAATGGAATACTTCAAAAGTACCAATACGGATCTTTTGGCCCGACTTTCCGATTTGTCCGTAGTAAGTAAATCGGGAGCGGAAAGTATTAAAAAATCTTTGGAAGCCCTAAACGAGCAGAATAAATATATAAAGGACCTTACCAGCTCCATACAGCGGAAAGACTCTATAAATCTAGTATTGGTCATGAACCTAAAACGATCCTTGGACAATTTTGAGGACGAGGACATAAACATTGAAGTGAAAAAGGGAGTGGTCTATGTCTCTATTTCGGACAAGATGCTTTTCCGTTCTGGAAGTTACAACATAAGCAATAGGGCAGAAGAAGTCATTGGTAAAATTGCCAAGATCATCAATGACCATAAGGAACTGGATATTTTAGTAGAGGGACATACCGATAATGTCCCCATTTCTACGGACTGTATTACGGATAACTGGGATTTAAGTGTAAAAAGAGCAACCTCAATTGTTAGGTTAATGCAAACTAAATTTGCCGTTCTACCCATAAGAATGACCGCTGGGGGAAGATCCGAATACCTTCCCAAGGCAGCCAATACAATCGCAGAAGGCCGAGCAATTAACCGCAGGACAGAAATTATTATTTTACCCAAACTGGATCAATTCTTTGAATTATTAGAACCCCCGACCTCAATGGTTGAGGGCCAGAGCAAAGGATAAAGAACCGAAAAGGCAACATGGCAATATGGCTTCCCTTGTAAGAAACTAAAAACACATTAATAATTTTATATGGAATACTATTTTAATAAAACAATAGGAAATATATCTTTCGACAAAGCCATTGAAAAAACTAAATTGGCACTGCAGGAAGAGGGCTTTGGAGTTCTGACGGAAATAGATATGAAAGCTACCCTAAAGAAGAAATTGGGTGTAGATTTCTATAATTATATGGTTTTGGGTGCCTGCAACGCCCCCTTTGCACATAAGGCCTTACAGGCCGAAGATAAAATTGGCACCATGTTGCCCTGCAATGTAATAGTAATGGAAAAGGAACCCGGTCTTGTGGAAATTGCTGCTGTAAACCCTATGGCGTCCATGCAAGCGGTAATTAATTTGGATTTAATGAATATTGCGGATGAAGTAGGCCAGAAATTAAAAAGAGTGGTAGAAAAGATCCATTGATCGTTAAGCCCCATACTTTTTTATGATGACCATTTGCCCGGAATGGTGTATGGTGTGCGATACAATTCTTCCAAATGCCTCCGCCTTTGTCCTGGTACCGAATTCTTTGGTGGTAACCGTAGCCTCCCAATCTTCTTCTTGTTGTTTTTCTATTACGGACCTAAGTGTTTGATAAGAATACTCTACATATTCCAATAGTTCGGCAAGATTGGTCCACTCCCCTGTATCCTTTTGCGCAATGACCGTTTTTGCAATTACCTTTACCTCCCGTACACCAAAAACGTTCTTGGCAAAAAGTAATTCCACATCGCCAATATGCCTAATAAGAAAGCCTATACTGTTGGGTGCCGGCAATAATTTCTTGCTTAGATCTCCCTGCGTTATATTGGATAATTGGTTGGTGAACCGAGTTCTAGCCTCTTCCCACATATCAAGGAACAATTGTGTTTTGGATTTCATACAAAATTAAATTTAGGCATTACAATATTAATACTAAAATGGAAAGGTTTGGGATGATGTTCCGGCACATCCGTTTAAGGTGCAAAGCATAAAGGAATACATAATTCTCAAACTTTTAGACATTCAGTTTTGCTTTTAAAAATAAATAAGGAATAATTAGGCAAAGGCGGTTTCACCACCACCATCCCCTTGCAAATTGGGACTTAAGGGGGAAAGGAATTTAATGTACCTGATGGGATAACCAATTCTCCAAAGTTCTTGTTTAACCTGTTCCAAAGCTATTGGGCTATAGTATAGAAAAATAAGTCTTCCTGTGTCGACCTCAAGGTCTATTACCCTAATATCCATAATGCGACTAAGATTACGAAGAATCATCGTCTTATCATTATTAGAAATTAGATTGCCCATTTTTGCTATAGCTTTCATGAAGTTAGGATTATTATAGATTCCTATCAATACTAAAATACAGCTGAAAATTGTCCTTCAAAATGATACAGATCAGTTAGCATGTATTTTGCGACATATATGCTAAATTATATAAAGGTTTCTCTAAAAGGCCTTTAATATTGGGGTTTAAGAAAACTATAACGTCTACTTCTTTATTTTCTGCCCTTATAATTATAATTTCACTAAAAACTAAAAAGCATGAATAATCTAAAAAATAAAGTAGCCTATATTAGTGGTGGCTCCAAGGGAATAGGATTTGGTATAGCATCCACATTATTGAAAGCGGGAATGAAAGTGGCCATTAGTAGCAGGCTATTGGAGAATGCCCAAAAAGCGGCCAAAGAACTTGGCCCTGAAAACATGGTGCTTGCCGTTGTCTCGGATGTTTCAAAACTTGAGGACGAACAAGCGGCGGTCAAAAAGATTTTGGACAAGTGGGGAAAATTGGATGTGATGGTAGCCAATGCAGGAGTTGGACATTTTGCCCCCATAGATCAAATATCCGATACGCTATGGCATGAGATGGTAAACACCAACCTAAACGGAGTGTTTCATTCTCTAAAAGCTTCGGTAGATGCCCTTAAGAAATCCAAGGGGTATTATATTACTGTGGCAAGTTTGGCCGGAACCAATTTCTTTGCAAATGGGGCGGGCTATAATGCCACCAAGTTTGGGGTAGTAGGTTTTACCCAGGCTGCCATGTTGGACCTAAGACCGTATGACATTAAAGTGTCTACCATAATGCCAGGGTCTGTTGCCACTAATTTTAATGGTCATGAACCTTCCAAAGAGGATGCCTGGAAAATACAACCTGAAGATATTGGAGAGTTGGTCCTAGACCTCCTGAATATGAACCCAAGGACCTTGCCCAGCAAGATTGAGGTAAGACCTACACGACCCGATAAAAAATAAGGCTATACCACCTTTTCAATAAAGGGTACTTGGGGATCGCCTATTTCATAAATTAAAGTCTTGATTGATCCCATAAAATGGGCAATAGTCTCCTGGGTAATGGAATTATCCTTGATTCTACTGCCCTTTTTTTCCTTTAGGCCATATTTCAGGAGCCCGGAGCCTAAATTTTTAAATGAAATTATTCCCGCTTCCAAGGAAGCTATCGGTTTTATGTGGTCATACATAAGGGCATAACACAATAATTGAAAGGCTTTGCTGTAGTTGTAGTCCCTAATCACATCTTCCCAGTCTACAATTTCTACTTGGGAACTGGTTACACTTCCTGTTTTATAGTCGATTATTCTGATGACCCCATCTTTTTCATCGATCCGATCCAATTTCCCTTTTAGGACTACAGGAAAATCCAACCCAGGAACATGAATGTCCATGTGAAGTTTTTCTTCAATCCCTAATATCTTTATTTGATGTTGCCCCACTTCTGCCAATTCCAGATTTATAAAATTTTCCAGATACCTCACCACCACATTATATGCAATGAGGTTTTTTCCCCGGGAAATATCGCCATCGGCAAAGCTTTTTGCGAAGTGGCCTATAACAAGGGGCCTTACTTGCCTTTTCATTTCCTGAAGCACGGACTCCTCCAAAAAGGTATTTAAATACGGCTTATAGAGATCCTCCAAAGTATCGTGTACAATGGTTCCAAAGGTATTGTTGGCAACGGTTTCCTCCACCTCCAGGATATCGTCTATCCCCAAAAGGTTTCTCTTGTAAAAATCTATTGGATTCCTAATATAGTTGCTCAGGGAAGTAGGGGAAAATCCCTTTGAGGCATGTGCCCTGATCATTTCCATAAGTCCAGCATCCTTGGCTATGGTCTGTACCACCTTAATGGAAGGACTAATATCTGGTGCCGCTATGATCTCGTCGATATCCGGTAATTTATTTTCATCCGTTAGCATTTGGGTCAGCAACCTACTCTTCTCCCCTCCCTCTAGAACATCCGGTTCGGTATTGTACAACAAGTATACGTTTTTTGCCCTTTGCAATAACCGATAAAAATGATAGGTATAAATGGCATCCTTTTCCTTATAGGTAGGGAGTTTGTAGTATTTTTTAAGATCGAAGGGGATAAAGGAATTATTGGACTTCCCGGAAGGGAGTATTCCCTCGTTAACGGAAGTAAGAATTAAGGTTTCAAAATCGAGCACCCTACTTTCCAGCATTCCCATTATTTGCAATCCTTCCAAGGGTTCTCCTTGAAAATCCAAGGTTTCGTTCCTTATAATTTCCAAATAAAGGCTTTCCAAAGATTTAAGGTCATTGGCAAATGAATATTGTTCCACCTTATCCTGAAGCTGATTGAACAGGGAGTAAAACTTATATAAGTACTCCAATCCCAGGGCATCCTTGGACAGGGCAAACCTTTCCCTAAGAATTTGAATAATTTGATGACATTTACTTAAAAAAGTGGTTGCCGAGACCTCCTCGTTAAAAAAAAGCAAACATAGCAAATCTTCGCTTCCTTCCCCTAAAGACCTTAAATTGTCCGAGCTTATAAATGCCCAATTCTTTGTCCTGATAGCCTCACTTATCCGAGTGGCCTTATTTTGTTGGTCCTCGGTACATAAAAGCTGAATGTAAGGATGTGATAAAAAGTCCAACACCTCCTGAAAATACCAGCCTTGGGAATCCTTTCTTATATGTATGGAAAAATATTGCGAAAATAAACTGGCCAAGGGAGTATTCTTTAATGGATACCCCATTGTAATGTTCACCGCATCCAACTCGGAAGGGATAGAATTTAAAAGTGGGTTCAACAAAGTTTCATCGCCCAAAACTATTGCCGTATTCCTAAGGATAGTATTGTCCTCCTTATTTAGTTGTAATAAAAGGTTTCCTACGTACTTTGCTTGGGAAACGTTTTTTGGGACGCCTATTATTTTAATATTCTTATGGGATAAATAGTTGCTTTCCACTCCCTTTAGGGATTTCCCTTTTAGCCAGGGCCATGTATTTAAATGTTGTCTTAAAAAGTACCCTGCGTCATGAATGGGGTCCTCTACAAAATAGGTGTCCCCATCCCAAAAAATGTCCGCTTTGGTTTTGGCAAGTATCTCCTGAATAATGTATGATTCGGCCGTATTTAAGGCATTAAAACCAATGAATATGTGCGTCTTGCTCTTGTTAAAGTCCAAATAATCCTTCAACCGTTCACAGGCCGTACGATAAATTAGCCCCTGATGTCCTAAGTTTTTGGCTGTTAGCAAATTGTTGAAAGTGTTGTAGAGCGGTTCTAGATTATTCCAGAATTTAATATAATTCGATATTATCTCAGATTTTTCTTTCTGTAGAGACCAATGGTTTATTTCTTGAATATTGGCCAGATAGGAAAATATGTCTTTAGTATCTATTAGGTATCTATCTATTTCATTAAAATCCTGCAACAAGGTCTGTCCCCATTTGGAGAATGTGTAAAAGTTATCCTTTTCTCCATACTCCATGGACGCATACGCTTCATAAAGTATAAAAAGTTGTTCCATATTGGAAGCTGTCTGCAGCTTGGATATTTGCTCTACAAAGCTTTCAATACTGTATATTTTTGGTGAAAAAATGGTTTTATCGGCGGTATTGGCCAATGTTGTCCTTAAAATTGTTCCCGCCCTTTTACTGGGCAGTATTAAGATGAGGTCGTCCAGGGAGTTATGGGCCTCTAATAGATCATCAACTACCTGTTGGAGAAAACTTTTCAACTGATTCTGTTTTATATTAAGTTCATGGGCAGACTATCTAGCAATTGTTATTGAAGTGATTTAAACTTTTTCGAATTGGCTAAAAAATAGCCGTTTTTCGTCCTTTCGCCAACCGGCCCGTTCGCTAAAATAACCCTATGGGTTATTTTTATACGCTCCGTAGCCCAGCTATACAGCTCAAAAAAGCCTTCATATGGATCCAAACCCATCAATTTTCGCTTCAATCCAAAAAGTCTAAACCACTTCTACAAAAGCCCCACCATTTCCGCCTCTGCCAAGAGATTTCCCGTTTTTAGAGGGGCCCCTTTAGCAATATGGCTGCCCGCAATTATAGGGGTAATTTAATTATAAAAAACTGAACGAGGGCATACCCTTGAAAAATACAATTATTTACGGCCAAGGAATACATTTTTGAAATTTATCCAAGCTCATTTAAAACAGGGACAAAAAAAAGCCCCGCGATTGCGGGGCTCTTAATTATAGATTTAAAACGAATTGGAAATTACTTTACCAAGTTAATTTCAACCCTTCTGTTTTGAGTTCTACCACTAGCTGTATTGTTGGTAGCGATAGGCTTATCCTCACCGTAACCTACGGCAGATAACCTAAACTCTTCAATACCTTTTTCTACTAAGAAAGTTTTAACGGATAGTGCTCTTGACTCGGATAATTTTTGGTTCAAGGAGTTACTACCTACACTGTCAGTATGACCTTCTACGGTAAATTTAGCAGTAGGATACTCTTTAAGGATAGTGATAATATCGACCATTACAGAGGTAGACTCAGCTTTGATGGAAGATTTACCAGTATCGAACAAGATTGTTCTAGCGTATTCGTTCAATTGCTTCTGAACTTCTTCAGTAACTTCAGGACAACCTTGGTTAGCTACAGTTCCGGCAACATCTGGACACATATCATCCTTATCCAATACACCGTCACCATCTTTATCTTGGTAAGGACATCCTTTGTTGGCGGAAGGACCAGCTTCGTTAGGACAATCGTCATCCTTATCGGCAACACCGTCACCGTCAGCATCTGGACATCCGTTCAAAGCAGCAAGACCAGCCTCGTTGGGACAAGCATCATCCTTATCGGCAACACCGTCACCGTCAGCATCTGGACATCCGTTCATTTCTTTGGAACCAGCTTCGTTAGGACAAGCATCTTTGCTATCTTCGATACCATCACCGTCAGCATCTGGACATCCGTTGAAGATCTCCAAACCGGCAACCTCGGGACAGGCATCATCCTTGTCGTAGATTCCATCACCATCTGTGTCGGTTCCACCAAATTTGATGGCAATACCGGCCATATGTTGGAAATGTTTGGCCAAATAGTCTTCAAAAGCATGCTTGTAGCTAGACTGTAATGTAAGACCAATGTTCTCGGTAAACCAAATATTAAGACCAACACCACCATTTACGGTACCGGCACCAATTTCGTCTATCCAAGTATAACCACCACCAATTTCGATGAATGGGTCGATTACTGTATTTTGTAAGAAATTATATTTTATTGTACCATCAACTGCATAGTGCGACAAATCGTCAACGCTGGTATCCCCTAATTTGTCAATACGGTTCAATGAACCTCTTGCCCCAATTGAGAAGCCGCTACCTACGTACTTGGAAACTCCAACATAGGAAATAGATGGAAGTATGTTCCAGTGATCTGTTGCATTAAAGAATTCATTCCCAAAAGTGCTGTAATCTTCGGTAGGGTAAACGTCTATTGCGTTAGCTCCGAAACTTACTTGCCATGGATTATTCTCGTCTTGCGCTTGTACGTTGTTAAAACCTACAATAAGTAAGGCAACAACCAATAATTTGCTAAGATGTTTCATGTTCAATTTTTTAAGTTTAAGTGTTTATTAGCTGCAAATGTAAGTTGTTAAAAATTATTAACAAAATCATTCTTTCAATTTTTTTAACGTATTTCATAGCAAAAAAGACGCATTTGAACGATATTTGGTGACATTCCCCTCCTTGAAAAACTAG
Source organism: Arenibacter sp. P308M17 (assembly GCF_003426735.1). Lineage (GTDB taxonomy): Bacteria > Bacteroidota > Bacteroidia > Flavobacteriales > Flavobacteriaceae > Arenibacter. Next base: position 206,439 of record NZ_QVON01000008.1, on the reverse strand, counting down.
TTATTGCACCACCTAGACCCAAAAAGACGTTACCTATAAGGCCTTGTAGGCCACTTCTTGCACGGAACTCATCTTTAGTTGTCAAATTTAAGCGAACCCGCCCGATACGGTACGGGCGGGAATTAAGAATTATGTTTCCGGCCGAAGGTTTTTTCGTACCCAATACCTACGAAAAGACAAAATATGGCCTCCCCTAATCTTGGTTTTGTGCTTTGAAGATGAAGAACTTAATAATATCTAGATAAAATCTGGTGTGATATCCTCATTGATATAGACAATGATTTTGTTTTCAATTTCATATCCCATTGCTTCCAAGGCATCTGCATAGGAATAGATTTGCTCATGGTAGGCCGGATTCCTTTTCCCAGTCTTATAATCAATAATGGTTGCCCTTTTATCCTTAATGACCAACCTGTCCGGCCGAAGTACTTTTCCATTTTTGGTAAGGATGTCCTGTTCGTTCTTTATTAGGTTTCCCTTTTGAAAGTGGACGGATAATTTAGGATGGTCGGCAATGGCTTTTATCCTTTTCTTCATCCCTAGGAAATCGCCCTGCGAAATATCGCCGTTTCTAACAAGCTGGTCAATGGCGTTATCAATATCTTCATCGGTCTCAATTAGCCCCATCACATAATGGAGCAGATTTCCCTTGCTGAGCGCGGTTCCCCTCTGCGTGTCCCAAAGGGCGCCCGCTTTGGTCAGTATCCTAAATCCTGGTCGCGATTTATACGTATACAAATGGGTTATCTTTTCCTGTTGCCCCCCTTGCTGGAAGGGACCCACCTGCATTTCAAGATTCCCGAATCCATAACAGTTCTTGGTCTCTTCCCAAAGCTGCCTTTCCTTTAAATAGTGAATGAATAATCCGGAGTAGTAATTGGGCTTGTGCTCTCCCTTTAGGGTAAGATCTTTTTTGGAAATAACATAGAGTCCCTTAACGGCCCTGGTCAAGGCTACGTACAACAGATTAAAGGCATCCAATTCCAATTTATATTGTTCGGTGTTATAAATTTCTTCAGCAAGAGGGCCATAACCTACCACTTCCTGTTTCTTGTTGATTAAAATTTCCTCAAATCCCTTGAAGGAAATAGGATTTACCGGCAGCCATAGTTTGGCATCCCTTTCTTCATATATATAGGTATTGGCATAGGGGAAGATTACAATAGGAAACTCCAATCCCTTGGATTTATGTACGGTCATTATTTGAACGGCATCCACATTCTCCGGTGCAGTAATGCTTAAACTCTCCTTTTTCTTATCCCAGTAGGCCAAAAATGCCTGAGTGTTCGCCCCTTCCTTTTGTTCCACCTCCAAAACCACATCCAAGAAATAGGTGATATAGGCATCCGAGGTGTCTGCCATTCCGAACTTTTTTATGGCATACTCCAGGCCATCATAAACCGAAGATTGTCCAATAACATCCACATCAAAGCCGTAGTTCTCCATTAGTAGCCGGGAAACTTTATTCATATTGCCATGTATAAATGGATGCCTATTTTCAAGATTTCCAGAAAGGAAGCTCAGTATTTCATAACACCTTTCCATTTCCCTAGGCTGAAAGCTATAATGCAATAAATTAACCAGGAACCTTACCTTGGGGTTACTATTCAGCAACAATGTTTCCGATGAGATGATGGGGATATTGTTATGCATTAGAAAATCTGCCAACAGGATACCATGTTTCTTCTTACGGGTAAGGATACAAATATCCTTTAGGGAATACTTCTTTTGTAAAACCTCTTCCAAGATTTCCATTACCAAATTACAGTATTCCCCGTCTTCCTCATGGGATTCCTCGGCATCGATAAAGGAAAGTTGCACCAAGCCCCCTTTTTTATTGTTGTAGTTTTGACTATTGCCTTCCACAAACAACTTATTGTATACCGTATTCGCCAAAAAGGGACTAGTAACCGTAAAAAAATCGTTGTTAAATTTTATAACCTCCTCATGGCTCCTGTAATTTGCAGGAAGATTTGCCGTGTATGGTTGAAACACAAACGGATTTTCCTTAAGATCGATAAGGTTCAGGAACTGTTCCGCCTTGCCCCCCCGCCAACGATATATAGCCTGTTTGGCATCGCCTACCAAAAGCAGGGAACCTATATTTCCCTGATCGTCCTGGCTCTCCAAGGCATTCCCTATAAGAGGTATTAGGTTGTTCCATTGCATTTCGGAAGTGTCCTGAAATTCATCCACAAAATAATGGCGGTACTTTTCCCCGATACGTTCATAAATAAAAGGTGCCGGCTGATCTTTTATTTCTTTGGAAATAATACTATTGAAAGAGGAGATGGGCAAAAGATCCCGTTCCCGTTCCAAGGTCTTTATTTCATGTTGTATGGCACTGAGAACGGTAAGGGGCACTATATTGCTGTACCCGTTCCTAACCAAGGACAATGCACTATGGTGTTCCTTTATCCCATTGAACAGATCTATAAACCTAGGGTGTAGTCCGTCCAAGGTACCTTTAATTCCTTCGGGGCAGGACTTGGTGTACAAGGACTCGGTTTCAAAATTTTGTTTCCAGCCGGCATTGAAATCCATACTTAGATCTCCGGAAGCAATTTTGGCAATAAACTTTGGAAAGTAGCCGGATTTAAAATTATTGAATTCCAATTGGCTTTCCTCAATTATGGCAAGGATTTCGGTTGCCAAGGCCACTATCTTTGTTTCATGGGACTGTATTTGAAGCAGCAATTCCTTCTTCAAATCCAAAAAATCATCGATACCCTTGTCCTCCAGCTTTTTAAGATGGGGTGCCTGATTCTCATTGAACAATAAAATCCCGATCTTTTGTAGATCCAAAGAGATGTCCCAACTTTTGTCGCCGTCAATTTTTTCCAGGGCAAAGTCTATCAATACCTTGGTCAATTGCTTATCGGCACCCGCCTTATTGATCAGTTTGGCAATAGCCTCATCCAGTAGTAATTTGGTGTCCAATACCACCTCAAAATTTTGGGGCAATTTTAGATCCTTTGCAAAGGTCCTTATAAGCCTATGGGTAAATTTATCAATAGTGGAAACATCAAAAAATGCATAATTGTGCAAAATTTCCTTCAGCACTTTTTTGGATCTATTTCGCAGCGTTTTTGTATCGATTCCCAATTCTTGGGATATATCTGCCAACATGGAAGGAACATTAGTTTCATCGGATATTTTACCAAAGGCAAATAAACTGCCCAAAATTCGTTGCTTCATTTCGTTTACCGCTTTGTTGGTAAACGTAATGGCCAGAATACTGCGATAGTTCTTATTAAAATCCGAAGAAAGGATAATTTTTAAATACTCTTTTGCAAGTGTATAGGTCTTGCCAGACCCAGCAGAGGCATTATATATTTTGTAAGGGGCGTCCTGCACGGTATTTTAGCTGCAAAATAAGCAATATTAAAGAGTTCTTAACAAATAATTAGTTGAATTTATATCATAAAACCGTAATTTTGGGAAACAACATTTTTTAACATAAAAAACATAAACATTATGGCTTTTGAATTACCTAAATTACCTTATGCGTATGACGCTTTGGAACCACATATTGATGCCAGGACCATGGAAATACACCACACCAAGCATCACAATGGGTATACTACCAATTTAAATAACGCTATTGAAGGAACGGATTTGGCCAAGAAATCCATTCTGGATATTCTGACCAATCTGGACATGTCCAATGGCGCAGTAAGAAACAATGGAGGAGGGTTCTTTAACCACTCTTTGTTTTGGGAGATAATGTCTCCAAATGGAGGTGGAGCACCTTCTGGGGAGCTTGCCGATGCCATTAAATCGGCTTTTGGTTCTTTCGAATCCTTTAAGGATGCTTTTTCTAAAGCGGCAGCAACAAGATTCGGTTCTGGTTGGGCTTGGTTATGTGTGCATAAAGGAGGAAAACTGGAAATATGCTCCACTCCAAACCAGGACAATCCAATTATGCCCGGAACAGGATGTGACGGTTTCCCAATTTTGGGCTTGGACGTATGGGAGCATGCCTATTACCTAAATTATCAGAATAGAAGACCAGACTACATCAACGCATTTTTTAATGTAGTTAATTGGGATAAGGTAGCTGCTTCGTTCAAGGCAAACAAATAAGGGTTACTTTTAACTAGGACTTGGGAAATCCTTAACCAATAAGCAAAGGCTTCCATTGGCACTAGGGATTATTTTCGGATGCTTTTTAAAAGCAGTCCATGGATTTAGCAAAAACCCATCTTGAGTTACTAAAGTCCGCTCGTCAAAAATTTTTGACGTGCGGACTTTTTTGTGTCCAAAAAATAGAAAAGGGCGGAGTAGCCTCCACCCTTTTCGTCCCAAATCTTACCATAAACTTAACCTACTTATGCTATGGCGATACTAAAATACTGGTATTGTGAGAAATAACAAAAATAATTATGCCTTTTTATCTACGCTATTTTTTGATATTGGTCCACAATTATCGTTAAAAAAAGCTAAAACTAGGTTAAAATACTGATTTTCAGCAATAAAAAAGGCGGAGCTGAGCTCCGCCTTTTTTCCCCAAATCTTACCATGAACTTAACCTACTTATGCTATGGTCCCCCAAAAGTAAATTAAAAGCAGTGGCCTAAAAAAGGTTTTAGATAAACGCCCCAATTATAGGATGAAATACTTTTTGGAGTACCATTCTGATGAGAAAGTCCGGATCAATCTCAAAAGTTGTGTGTGAATTGGAAAAAGATAGAATTTGCCAGCCCAAAATCATCTTCTGTTCATTTTTTGCATCGCCCAAAAAACGCTAGCCTGATTTTAAATTTCTTTAAATCCACGCACTTTCCACAGCCGCACCGTCCAGACCGCTTTCACTTGGGTGAAATGCTCTTTGGACGCCTTCCATTGCCCAATGTGGAAACCACTTGATTTAAGACAAAATCGAAGATTCACGAAAACCTATAAAAAACCTGTCTGCCGAACAGGCAGGCAATAATAACCACTTGAGTAAATTGAAAATAGGCCTATCCTTGGATCCGTCAACCCTTGGCCGTTATGATATTCCTTTTGAAAATTGCCTTCATGGCCCGAGGTTGGGTCTATCTTCTTCCGTAGTGGAGATGTCATGGCCGTAAAGAATTATTGAAGCCTTGGAAATAATTTAGGCCATGGCATCGGTCCTTAAAATCCCGAGATTTTAGGGACCACCTAGTGAAGAAGGGTCTTTTCTTTTGTTTCGTTTTATTCATTGCCTGTCTATTTTATAATAAGGTACTCATGAACCTCCTGCGTCGGTTTCTTTGGACAAGCAAAGAAATCGAAGATTCACGAAAACCGTTAAAAAACAATAGAAACCAATTGAGTAAAATGAAAGAATAATTAGATCATAAGTTCCACTCCATTGTTCCTTCTAAAAAAAACACAAGAATTGTTCTTGATCCGAAAGTCCATGGATGAACCAAACTATGAAATGAAATACCTGCCGGAACGGAATTAAATTCCTTGGCAAGGACGGGGATGATAAATTAGCTGTAAGCGCTAATCTGTATGCAGTGAAATCCATTTTTGCCGACTCTAAACTGCAACTGCCAACTATTTATTTCCCGCCACTACAATAACGATCTCTCCCTTGGGGGGGTTGTCCGTGTAATGTTGCAAGACCTCCTGTACCGTACCCCTTATAGTCTCCTCATACATTTTGGACAACTCCCGCGAAACGGAAACCAATCTATCCGGACCAAAATAGGTTTGAAAATGGGTCAAGGTCTTGATCAATTTATGGGGCGATTCGTAAAATATAATGGTTCTGGTCTCTTCCGCCAATAAGGTCAATCTGGTTTGTCTCCCCTTTTTCACTGGCAGGAAGCCCTCGAAAACAAATTTATCATTTGGCAGACCGCTATTTACCAAAGCAGGTACAAAAGCGGTAGCCCCGGGTAGGCAGTCTACTTCTAAATTATTTTCTACACAGGCACGGGTAAGCAAAAACCCGGGATCGGAAATGGCCGGGGTTCCTGCATCGGAAATCAGTGCCACATTCTCCCCGGATTGCAAGCGCCTTACCACCCCTTCCACCGTTCTATGCTCGTTGTGCATATGGTGACTTTGCATGGGCGTATCAATGTTGTAATGCTGTAATAATTTTCCACTGGTACGGGTATCTTCCGCTAAAATAAGGTCTACCTCCTTTAACACCCGTATAGCGCGCAAAGTTATATCCTCTAAGTTACCAATAGGAGTAGGTACTATATATAGTTTCCCCATCTATTTTATTAAACACCGGCTATTTGTACCATGGCAGTTGGAAAGTGGCAAAATTAATAAAAACAAAAAGGATTATTTTCAATACTTTCCATTAAGTCTCCTTAGGCAAATTTGCGGGCAATTACATTCATAAATCTTTGTTCGTAATCGTCCTTTCCTTCCCAATTATTATAATCCGGTTTTACCATGTTCGTAATAAATGAAATAGACCTTTCTTCACTATCTATGGTACTTAATTGGGACAACACCCGGTTGTAATCTTCCATATTATTGTTGAACAGATGCTTTACAAAAGCCAACCGATCGTTTAAATCTACTTTCAATACCTTTTTTGTACTATTTTCTATCGATTGGGCCGTACCGACGGCTTTTACCGTTTTCACTTCCTTGGGCATAAATAGATCCTTGTCGTTTTTGATAAGATCCGGTTTGTTGGTAAACTGTGATAAAACCTCGTCTATGGTGGTGGCCCCAGGCATCTCGGACACCATATCCTTTATCGTATCTATACCTGGGATAATTATATCCTCTTCATGAGGATTGCTTTCCGGTACCGAAGAATTGGCGTTCAGCACGGAGTTGGCCATAGATTCAAATTTTGAGGCAATGGCATTTTTGGAAACATCTATCTCCACCTCATTCAATTTTTCCTCAATATATTTAAGAACTGCCAACTTTTCATATAATTCCCTGGCCGTTTTATATAGGGCCGAGTAATCGTTTAAATTTCTCGAAGTTATTATTTCGGTCGATAATTTTCTCAATTCCTCCTTTAGTCTCTTTTTCATACGTTTATATTTTTAAATTAGTTAGGAGCCCAATTGCAGCACCAATATAGCATTTCCTTGCAGGTAATAAATGGGTTGTTCAAGAACCAGTAAAAGATTACCAACTTTTACCAACATTATCACCGGAAGGATTATTTTTTTAATAATTTTATGCCTCCTAAATAAAAAACGGAAAACAAATTACTTTCGTCTAAAATTACAAAATGTTTCTCGAAAATACTGTTAACCCTAAGGAACAATTCGGTTGGATCGAAGTAATCTGCGGTTCCATGTTCTCTGGCAAGACCGAGGAACTGATCCGAAGGTTGAAAAGAGCCAAATTTGCCAAGCAAAAAGTAGAAATTTTCAAGCCTATGGTAGATAAAAGATACCACGAGGAAATGGTAGTCTCCCACGATGCCAATGAAATTAGGTCTACACCTGTTCCGGCAGCTGCCAATATTCGGCTTTTGGCGGATGACTGTGATGTGGTAGGAATCGATGAGGCCCAATTCTTCGATGACGAAATTGTTACCGTATGCAATGATCTGGCCAACAAGGGTATCCGAGTGGTGGTGGCAGGATTGGACATGGATTTCAAGGGCAATCCTTTTGGGCCAATGCCGGCTTTGATGGCCACAGCCGAATACGTCACAAAAGTTCATGCGGTTTGTACCCGAACAGGCAACCTTGCCAATTATAGTTTTAGAAAGGCCAACAACAATAAATTGGTCTTTCTGGGAGAAACGGAAGAATATGAACCCCTAAGTAGGGCCGCATACTACAAAGCTATGTTAAAAGAAAAAGTAAACGCTATAGAAGTTACATCCGAGGAGGTATTACCTCCCCAAAAAAAATGGAATGACTAAGGTTGGAGAAACCGTTCTGGAAATAGACCTTGGGGCGCTGGAACACAATTATCATTATTTAAGATCCAAAATTGATCCCAAAACCAAATTTCTTGGAGTAGTAAAAGCTTTCGCCTATGGAAGCGATTCCATTGCCATTGCCAAGAAATTGGAATCCCTAGGTGCGGATTATTTGGCAGTGGCCTATACTTCGGAAGGGGTGGCCTTAAGGGATGCAGGTATTGAATTGCCCGTCTTGATACTGCACCCCCAAGAGGTAAGTTTTGCCAAGATGATAGAAAAATACCTGGAGCCCAGCCTATATTCGCCCACTATTTTAACCTCCTTTATAAAAATGGCCAAAGAACGGGGACAAAAAGATTACCCCGTTCATTTAAAATTCAACACCGGTCTCAACCGGTTGGGGTTTGGGGAAAGGGATTTGGATTTTATTGTAGCATCCCTGGAAGGGGTAGATGCTATAAAAATAAGCTCCCTATTTTCTCATTTGGCCGCTTCAGAGGATATGAACGAAAAGGATTTTACGATTTCGCAGATCGGGCAATTCGAAAAAATAAGTTTGGATATCATCTCCAAATTAAAATACCTCCCCAATAGGCATATATTGAATACCTCTGGAATAATCAATTATCCAAAGGCACAGTATGATATGGTAAGAAGCGGCATTGGTCTTTATGGCTATGGCAACGAAGCCGCAGAAGATGAAAGATTAATTCCTGTCGCCACCCTTAAAACAATTATATCACAGATCCACAAGATAGCGCCCCGTGAAAGCGTGGGTTATAACAGGGCCTTTATTTCCAATACCGATAAGGTAACCGCAACACTGCCTTTGGGCCATGCGGACGGCATTGGCCGACAATATAGTAACCGTATTGGGCAGGTATACATACACGGAAATCCGGCCCCGATTATTGGCAATGTTTGTATGGATATGATTATGGTAGATATCACAGGAATTGATTGTAAGGAAGGTGACGAGGTCATTGTTTTTGGCAAGGAACATAGTGCCGAAGTTCTTGCCTCTTCCGCCAAGACCATTACCTATGAGCTGCTCACCGGAATTTCGCAACGGGTTAAAAGAAAATATATTGAATAAAAAATTTCAAGAAATTTTTTATTCAACCTCACCCGGAACTGCCCGAAAAGGCAGTTCCAACCCTGCCTACGGGCAAAGGCAGGCCCATCCGAAAGGCTCGTAAGGGCTTTGGAGAATTGTTTAGGTTAAAATTTTAAAAGAATAATTGGCCCCAAGCCATTACCTCTATTTAAAGGATAAATCCGTTATTCTTTTTAATTTAACGTTTTGTTAAGATGTCTATTTGAATTAAATTGCAGTTGTATTAACCCAATAAAACACTAATTATGCTTAAAGAATTTAAGAATTTTATTATGACCGGCAATGTCATTGATTTGGCGGTCGCCGTTTTAATGGCCGGCGCTGCAGGCTTGGTCGTCAGTGGATTTGTCAACGATATCATGATGCCGATTGTGGGATATTTTACCGGTGGAGTGGATTTCTCCGATATGCAGATCGTGCTTTCAGAGGCAATTGTAGCCGCAGACGGAACGGTGGAAAAACCTGCCAGTGCCATCCGTTATGGGGCGTGGATAAATACTCTCATTAACTTAATTATTGTTGGGTTTGTTTTGTTCGTTATAGTTAAAGCGTACAACAAAACTAAAAAACCGAAGGAAGCAGCTCCCGAAACCCCAAAAGGTCCAAGTCAAGAAGAGCTTTTGACCCAGATCAGGGATTTGTTAAAGAAATAATTTTTTAAAACATAATGTACTTTGTTTTAAAAGCAAAGTACCACACCGCTACACTACCAACTAACCAACAAAAACCGTCAGCTAGGATGCGCTATCCAAGTTGACGGTTCTTTTTTATAATAATGTTATTTTTGTAACAATTTGTTATATTTTTAATATATTCTATTGTATGTATTGTTTAGTACCCTATAATCAGTACATTTGCCAACTGAAATTTTAAATTGATCATAATGAAAGTAGCTGTAGTTGGTGCAACGGGAATGGTAGGGGAGGTAATGCTAAAAGTATTGGCAGAACGTAACTTTCCTGTAACCGAATTATTGGTAGTGGCCTCGGAAAGATCTGTAGGCAAAAAATTGAGTTTCCAAGGCAGGGAATATACCCTGATCGGATTGGAAACTGCGGTTGCCGCCAAACCGGACATTGCCATTTTTTCGGCCGGAGGGGATACTTCCCTGGAATGGGCACCAAAATTTGCTGCTGTTGGCACTACGGTCATAGACAATTCTTCGGCTTGGCGTATGGACCCTACCAAAAAATTGGTGGTTCCCGAAATAAACGCCTCGGAGCTGACCAAAGAGGACAAGATTATAGCCAACCCCAACTGTTCCACCATACAGATGGTATTGGCCCTATCTTCCCTGCATAGGAAATACAAAATGAAAAGGGTGGTCGTCTCCACCTACCAATCGGTTTCCGGAACAGGGGTAAAAGCCGTTCAGCAGTTGGAAAACGAAATTGCAGGAATACAGGGAGAAATGGCATATCCTTATCCCATAGGAAAAAATGCATTGCCCCATTGCGATGTATTCTTGGAAAATGGATATACCAAAGAAGAAATGAAATTGGCCAAAGAGCCTCAAAAAATATTCGGCGACAATTCCTTCTCGGTAACGGCAACAGCGGTTCGTATCCCTACATCCGGAGGGCATTCCGAGTCCGTAAATGTGGAATTTGAAAATGATTTTGATCTTTCAGAGGTTAGAAGGTTGTTGAGCGAAACCCCAGGAATCGTTGTACAGGACAATACGGATACCAATACCTACCCTATGCCGATATATGCCCACGGTAAGGACGATGTATTTGTAGGACGCATTAGAAGGGACGAAACACAGCCCAACACCTTGAACATGTGGATCGTTGCGGACAATTTAAGGAAGGGAGCAGCTACCAATGCAGTGCAAATTGCCGAATATTTGGTACAAAACCAATTGGTATAGACCACACTTTCTAATTTATAAGCCGATAATAAGGCAGAAAAAGATGTTAAAACCTTTGTAAGCTCCATTTGCAAAGGTTTTTTTTATGCTAATTTTGGTTTAAGATTATAGAGGAATGAAACAATTAATATTTATCCCCCTGGCCACCATACTAATGTTGGCCTGTGAGACCCCCAAAAAAAAAGATACCCTAATTTTGAATTATCCAAACACAAAAAAAGTTGATTCCGTAGACACTTATTTCGGAATAAAAATACAAGATCCGTTCCGTTGGTTGGAAGATGACCGAAGCCCAGAAACCGAAAATTGGGTAAAGCAACAAAATGAGACAACCTTTAAATACTTGGAGAAAATTCCATATAGAAAAGAGCTAAAAAAACGTTTGGAACAATTGTGGGATTTTGAAAAGTTAGGGTCTCCGTTCAAAGAAGGAGAATATACCTATTTTTTTAAGAACGATGGCTTGCAAAATCAGAATGTACTGTACCGTAAAAAAGGGGATGAAACACAGGCGGAAGTATTTTTGGATCCCAATTCGTTTTCGGATGACGCCACCACTTCGTTGGCCGGTATAAATTTTTCTAGGGATGGCTCCATTGCAGCCTATGCCATATCCGAAGGTGGAAGCGATTGGCGAAAAGTAATCGTAATCAATGCCGAAAATAGGTCGATCGTTGAGGATACGCTGGTAGACATAAAATTTAGTGGTATTTCCTGGAAGGGGAACGAAGGTTTCTTCTACTCCAGTTATGACAAACCTGAAGGAAGCGAACTATCTGCCAAAACCGATCAACATAAACTTTACTATCACCAACTGGGCACTCCCCAAGATAGCGATGAAGTAGTATTTGGCAGTATTCCATCGGAAAAACATAGGTATGTTGGGGGCCATGTCACCGAAGACGACAGATATCTTATTATTTCGGCCGCTGTTTCTACTTCCGGGAACAAATTATTCATAAAAGACCTGACCCAGCCGGACGGTAAATTGATGACTATATTGGATTCCACTGAAAGTGATAGCCAAGTCATAGACAATGTGGGTTCCAAACTATTCCTATTGACCAATAGAAATGCCCCCAACAAAAAAGTGGTGACCGTGGATGCCGAAAATCCTACTCCCAAAAATTGGAAAGATCTGATTCCAGAAACAGAAAACGTACTTTCCGTGGGTACCGGTGGAGGTTATTTCTTTGCTGAATACATGGTAGACGCCATTTCCAAGGTGTATCAATATGACAACGACGGCAAAATGATACGCGAAATAGTACTTCCAGGACCCGGAAGTGCCGGTGGCTTTGGTGGAAAAAAGAAGGAAACGGAGCTTTATTTTACTTTCACCAATTACAATACCCCGGAATCTATTTATAAATTGGATTTAAAAACAGGGGAGTACACCGTTTATTGGAAACCGGAAATAGATTTTGTTCCGGAAGATTTCGTCTCCGCACAGGTCTTTTATACTTCCAAGGACGGAACCAGAATCCCAATGATGGTTACCCATAAAAAGGGTTTACAGTTAAACGGTCAAAATCCGACTATTTTATATGGCTATGGAGGTTTTAATATAAGCCTTACACCTACTTTTAGCATTATAAATGCAGTGTGGTTGGAGCAAGGTGGCATTTACGCAGTACCCAACCTTAGAGGAGGTGGGGAATATGGCAAACAATGGCATGACGCTGGTACCAAAACCCAAAAACAGAATGTCTTTGACGATTTTATAGCCGCCGCCGAATACTTAATATCCGAAAAATATACCTCTTCGGACTATCTGGCCATAAAGGGAGCCAGCAATGGTGGACTCCTGGTTGGTGCCACCATGACCCAAAGGCCGGATTTAATGAAGGTAGCCCTGCCCGCCGTAGGCGTACTGGATATGCTCCGGTACCATACCTTTACCGCCGGTGCCGGTTGGGCCTATGATTATGGAACTGCAGAAGACAATTCGGAAATGTTCCATTACCTCAGGGGCTATTCCCCTGTGCACAATGTTCAGGAAGGAGTGCAATATCCGGCCACCTTGATCACTACTGGCGATCATGACGACAGGGTGGTGCCGGCGCACAGTTTTAAGTTCGCCGCCGAACTTCAGGATAAGCAGACAGGGCGCAACCCCACTTTAATACGTATAGAAGTAAATGCCGGCCATGGTGCCGGAACTCCTGTGAGCAAAACCATTGCGCAGCATGTGGATATTTTCGGATTTACCCTCTTCAATATGGGCTTTAAAGAGCTCCCTAACAAGGGAGTATTAAAAGACTTTAAGGAATAGAACAGTACATGACAAAAACCGATTAGAACATAAAAAATGCGTCATTGCGAACAAAGTGAAGCAATCTGCCCAATGGGCAATAGATCGCTTCGTACCTCGCGATGACGAAAAACTATTTTTGTTATGTACAAAAAAGGAATAGTTTAAAAAAAATCGATAATTTTGTTCTAAAGTCCGTTTCCTTTAGAGATGGACTTTTTTTATCCCTCTAGTGTCTAGTCAATGCTACTGTGTCGTTTAAGTCACTGTTATTTTTTATCTGGTCAAGGCAAAAAAATGTTGCATAACCGTAGCTACAGAACTGTTTTTTAACGAAGACCAGGTGAAAAGGAACAAGACTTGGGATGGCTAAAGTAGGGTTGATTGGACACAAAGTATATATTTAGTTTTAGCCCATGTTACAAGTCAATTCCCTTTCGTTCGCTTATGATAAAACTCCGGTACTAACGGATATCAACTTTAAGGTAGACAGGGGGGAACATATTTCAATTGTAGGGGAAAGCGGTTGTGGGAAAAGTACTTTGCTCAAAATTATTTACGGCCTTTTACAACCCCAGCAAGGCACCCTATTTTGGGGAGAAAAACAGGTGATGGGTCCAGATTTTAACCTGGTCCCGGGCGAATCCTACATGAAATATCTTTCCCAGGATTTTGATTTGATGCCTTTCACCACTGTGGCCGAAAACGTAAGTCAATTTCTATCGGTTTTCTATCCTGAGGAATTACAGGCGAGAACCATGGAGTTGTTGGAAATGATAGATATGGTGTCTTTTGCCGGGACTAAGGTAAAGCACCTAAGCGGAGGGCAACAACAAAGGGTTGCCCTGGCCAGGGTTCTGGCACAAAAACCGGAATTACTTTTATTAGATGAGCCCTTCGGACATATAGACAATTTTAGAAAGAATCAACTGAGAAGAAATCTCTTTGACTATTCAAGGAAGGAGGGTATCAGCTGTATCACCGCTACCCATGACCACCAGGACATTTTGCCCTATGCCAATAGGATCATTGTTCTAAGGGAAAAGTCGATAGTGGCCAATACCGGTACAAGGGAACTGTACAACCACCCAAAAAATATGTATACCGCCACTATGTTCGGGGAGGCCAATCTAATCCCCATAAACCTAATAAAATCGTATGGGGATTTGGAACGAGAAATCATTGTATATGCCCATGAATTTAGGGTTTCGAACAAAAAAGGAATCCCGGTTACGGTAGAAAAATGTTACTTTATGGGGAGTCATTTTTTGGTGGAAGCCATGTCCGTGGAGCAATTAATAAGGTTCCACTCCGAGGAAGCGCTAACCCCTGGTAAAGAGGTATTTCTCAATATTGCGCTGGAAACCATAAGCCAACGTCTTAAACCGTAACACACCATTGAACAGGGAAGGTATTATACAGGAACTAAAATTTAAAGCGGTACGCAGTAGTGGCGCTGGGGGACAGCATGTAAACAAGGTGTCCTCCAAAGTTGAACTGACCTTTGATCTGGAAAACTCCATGGCCTTGACCGACCTGGAAAAAAATCGACTTCTCAAAAAATTGTCCTCCAAATTAAGCAAGGAAAACGTTCTTTTAATGCAGTGCGAGGAAACCCGGAGTCAGCACAAAAACAAAGAACTCGCTATTAAAAAACTCCTCGAAACCCTAGAAGCCAATTTGGTGGTACCAAAAAGAAGAAGAAAGACCAAACCCACCAGATCGGCCATTGAAAAGCGGTTAAAAAGCAAAAAAAAGGCTGCCCTTAAAAAATTGAACAGGGGTAAACCCAAGTTGGATTAATCCCTTTTAATTACCTATTCCAAACTATCAAGATCTATCCTGCCATTCAATTCCAAATTATTATTACTAAGATTTGGGCGTATCTAGCTAAATACCAGAATTACTCTATTTTCAATATTATAATTTTCCTAGTGTTAAAAACAACTATATCACCCACAACTTTTCCCAAAAGCAATTTCCCTATGGGAGTATTGGGCGCAATGGCAAAATAGGGCACTCCATCTATCTTCAATTCCCCGGCACTGACCCCCATATAATAAATTTGCATGTCTGTATACACCACACTTCCCAATCCCACTTTTGAAGAACCCGTTTTAAGGGGTATCTTTTTAAACAGCTCCTGAAGTAGCTGTACTTCGGCAAGCTGATGGCCCAATTTTTCGCGCTCCAACTGGATCATCGCCCTTCCGGTTTCATGCTTGTCCCCTGCACTACTTTTGGTCTCGGCCGTCAAAGCTTCTTGAAGGGAATCGATATTGCTATTAATGCGCACGAACCTGTTCTCTACAAATGATTTACAAAATTCATTTAATTGTTGTTTTACCGATGCCTCCATCCGGAATGTATTGTTTTTAAATTATTAGAACTTCAGCTCTATTGATACTATATATCTACTTCACCAAATTAGCCAATTCCTTCCCTACCGAACTACCTATGGCAATGCCCATACCCCCCAATCTTAGACCGCAATACACATTATTGGCCAATTGCTTTATTATAGGTTTCTTCTGATTTCCCATCCCCATAATGCCACTCCATCTTAGGTCTATTTCGAATGGGGTATTCGGTAAAATATGGGTCCACATTAGCTCCTCCAGCTTATCCTGAATCAAAGCGGTCTCCCCAAAGGTGCTGGTTTCCTCTCCCTTAAAATCCAGATTTCTCCCACCTCCCAACAAAATTCTGCTATCAATGTTCCTAAAATAATAATAGCCTTCATCCATGTGAAAAGTACCCTTTATGGAAAGATTGTAGATGGGTTTGGTGATCAAAACCTGAGCCCGGGCCGGTTTTACCGTTTCGCCAATAAATTGGGAGGCAAAGCCATTGGTGGCAATGAACAGTTTGTTGGTCTTAAATTCAAATTGATCGGTCTTTACAATAACATGATCCAAATTCTCTTGGTAGCTATCAACACCAACCGCATTCAGGATACTTACCCCGCTTTTCTGCACCTTGGCCAGTAGGGTTTGCATCATTTTACCAGTATCTATCTGGCCTTCGAAAGGATTGGTTATATAATTTTCCTTAACCCCTTTAAAATTAAAACTATTGGGATGTACTTTAAAGGGGTCTGTCCCGAACACCGGGTGCAATAAAGAATTTATCTGATCCAAATTCTCAAGACATTGACCATATAGGTCTTCCTGTTCCTTTAGAAAAACCTCATGCCCCCCGTGGTTTTGATAATCCATTGGTTTATCCCCCAGCGTCTCCCTAAGCAATTGTATCCCTTCCCACCGCTTTTGTACCAATTGAAGGACTTCTTCCTCGGAATGCTTTTTTAGGTCGGACAAAACCTCTGAAATACTGCCAAAACAGCTGAATCCGGCATTTTTGGTACTGGCCCCTTGTGGGAGTTGGCCTCTTTCCAAAATCAATATTTTTGCCTTGGGATATTGTTTTTTTAAATACAGGGCACAATTTAACCCCACAATTCCACTGCCCACTATAGTATAGTCAATGTTGGACAACCAGGTCTTATATTCCCAATAGCTTAGGTTCATAGTGGTCCTTTGGGTTATGAAGTGTTTTTAATAAAGAATTCTGGAATAAAGTTATTAATGATCATCCAACAATCCTTAGCACTAAAAAAGCGGATTAAACTGATGGTTCATCACCAATTTACTCCGCTTTTTTCAATAAATATTAAAATAATCCGATTATTCCACTGGTTGTGGTGCCATTACAAAGTCTTCCATAAACTTGGTTGTATAATTCCCGGCCAAGTAATCCGGGTGGTCCATAAGCTGTCTGTGAAAGGGAATGGTGGTCTTGATCCCTTCTATAACAAACTCATCCAAAGCGCGCTTCATTTTATTGATGGCTTCTTCCCTGGTTTGGGCCGTGGTAATAAGCTTTGCAATCATGGAATCATAATTGGGCGGAATAGTATATCCGCTGTAAACATGGGTATCCAGCCTAATTCCGTGCCCCCCAGGGGTATGCAAGGTGGTAATCTTTCCCGGAGAGGGCCTAAATCCGTTATACGGGTCTTCGGCATTTATCCTACATTCAATGGAGTGCAGCTTTGGAAGATAATTTTTTCCCGAGATCGGCACCCCACCGGCAACCAAAATTTGTTCCCTAATAAGGTCATAATCTATTACCTGTTCTGTTATGGGGTGTTCTACCTGTATCCTGGTATTCATTTCCATAAAATAGAAATTGCGGTGTTTGTCCACTAGGAATTCTATGGTACCCGCTCCTTCATATTTTATATATTCCGCTGCTTTTACAGCCGCTTTCCCCATATCGTCCCTCAACTTATCGGTCATGAAGGGTGAAGGGGTTTCTTCGGTTAATTTTTGATGGCGACGTTGAATAGAGCAATCCCTTTCCGAAAGGTGACATGCCTTACCATACTGGTCGCCTACTATCTGGATTTCTATATGACGTGGTTCCTCTATCAACTTTTCCATATACATGCCTCCATTTCCAAAGGCTGCTGTGGCTTCCTTTACCGCACTGTTGAAAAGATCTTCCATCTTATCTTCGGACATTACGGCACGCATCCCCTTACCGCCACCTCCCGCAGTAGCTTTGATCATCACCGGATATCCCATTTTTTTGGCCACTTTTTTGGCATCCTCCACATCTTTCAATAAACCCTCTGATCCCGGTACACAGGGTACCCCGGCCTTTTTCATGGTCTCTTTGGCAGTGGCCTTATCCCCCATCTTATCTATATGTTCGCCTGTGGCCCCGATAAATTTTATCTCGTGCTCGGCACATATTCTGGAGAACTTGGAATTTTCGGAAAGAAAACCATATCCTGGATGTATGGCATCGGCATTGGTAATTTCGGCCGCTGCTATAATATTGGGTATTTTTAGATAAGACTCGCTACTTGGGGCAGGACCTATGCAAACGGCTTCGTCCGCAAAACGTACATGTAGGCTTTCCTCATCCGCTTTAGAATATACCGCCACCGTTTTTATACCCATTTCCTTACAGGTCCTAATAATACGCAGCGCTATTTCCCCCCTATTTGCAATAAGTATTTTTTTAAACATCTTTTGAAATTTTAAATTGTGTCTCCTAAATTTTAAATGATTCGAAATGACCGTATAAAAGCGTCATCCTACATTTAGCATTTAAAACTTCTTATGATGGATCTACCAAAAATAAAGGCTGATCAAATTCTACAGGTGAACTATCATCTACAAGAACTTTAACAATGGTACCCGAAACTTCCGATTCAATGTCATTAAATAGTTTCATGGCTTCTATAACGCAAAGCACATCCCCTTTGCCAATGGTATCCCCAACCTCAACAAAGGATGGTTTGTCCGGCGAAGGTTTTCTATAAAAAGTTCCGATTATAGGCGATTTTATGGTAATATATTTAGAATTTTCATCCGCTTCCTTTTTTACCTCTACTTCTACAGAAGGAGCCCCGGTAGGTGCTGTAGCCATCTGTTGTGGCATATGGCTTCCCATGGGAATTTGTTGAACATAGGTTGGTTCTGACGTATGACCGGCTGCCCCGGTTCTGATGGTGATCTTTATATCTTCCATCTCCAATTTTACTTCACTAGCCCCAGATTTGGCTACAAATTTAATTAAGCTTTGAATTTCTTTAATATCCATAGAGTTCGTATTAGTTTATAGGTTACTTCAGATTTATGAATTATAGGCCCATTTTAAATATATGGAGCCCCAAGTGAAACCACCACCAAAGGCCGCAAAAACCAAATTATCACCTTTTTTAAGCTGACTTTCATAGTCGCTCAACAAAAGAGGGAGTGTTGCGGAAGTGGTATTTCCGTACCGCTGTATGTTCATCATTACCTTGGAATCGTCCAATCCCATTCTATTGGAAGTGGCGTCGATAATTCTTTTGTTGGCCTGATGGGGTATTAACCAATCCACATCCTCGTGCGACAAATTATTCCGCTCCATAATCTTGGCCGCGGAATCGGCCATATTGGTAACGGCAAATTTGAAGACCGACTTCCCATCCTGATATATAAAATGTTGTCTATTTTTGACCGTTTCCTCCGAAGCGGGAAGCAAGGAGCCACCGGCATCCATTTTAAGAAAGTTCCTTCCCACGCCATCCGATCTTAAATATTCGTCCTGAAGGCCCAAGCCTTCGTTATTTGGCTCAAAAAGTGCAGCACCGGCTCCATCCCCAAAAATTATACAGGTAGTTCTATCGGTATAATCTATTATAGAGGACATTTTGTCGGCCCCGATAAGCAATACCTTTTTATATCTTCCGGATTCTATATAACTGGCCGCCGTAGACATCCCATATAAAAAACTGGAACATGCAGCTTGCAGGTCGTAGGCGAAGGCGTTGGTTGCCCCAATTTCCGATGCCACGTAAGCAGCGGTTGCAGCAACCATCATATCTGGAGTTGCAGTGGCAACAATAATGAGCTCGATATCTTTGGGGTCCAATTTTCGTTTTTCCAGAAGTTGCTCCGCGGCTTTAATCGCAAGATAGGATGTTCCCAGACCCTCACCCTTTAGGATTCTCCTTTCCTTGATGCCCGTCCTGGTCGTAATCCATTCATCATTGGTATCTACCAAGGTCTCCAAAATCTTATTCGTCATTACAAAGTCTGGCACATAAGACCCTACAGCGGTAATTGCAGCTGTTGTTTTGCTCATCTAAATTTGATTTTTATCAATAAACCTCCAAAAACAATTGAAAATTTGTGAAAATTAGTGATTTTATATGACTTTAGGTTCAAAAATACCTTGTTTTTGAAATTTACGTCGCCTTCATAAAAAAACTCCCACTCTTAAGAAGTGGGAGTCCAAATTATATTGTTTTAGCTAAAATTATGCTACTGCTTCCTCAGTTTTGTCGATCAAAACCTCTCCACGATAGTACAATTTGCCTTCATGCCAATGAGCTCTGTGAAACAAATGCATTTCTCCTGTAGTTGGATCTTGTGCTACAGTAGGAGCTACCGCCTTGTAATGCGTTCTCCTCTTGTCTCTTCTGGTTTTGGAAATTTTTCTTTTAGGATGTGCCATTATGAAACTTATTTATCCGTTAATAATTTTTTTAAAGCGTCCCACCTGGGATCAATATCTTCTTTGTTTTCCTTTGTATCTTTTGGTTGAAGTTCTTCCAGCTTGTCCAACACCTCCGATTGCAAGGTGCCGTCCAACACTCCGGGATGAACCTTTTTAAGGGGTACCGACAATACCAGCATTTCATAAACATACTGTGCAATATTGATTTGGTATTCACTGTGGGGAATAATCAATATTTCATCATTGTCATTGTTGTACTCATCACCAAACTTAACAACCAATTCCAAATCGGCCTTGATTTTTTGATCATAAGGTTCGCTGGTAAGGTCACAAGCAACATTTACTGTTCCCCGTGCCTTCATTTCCAACTCCATCATGGTACTCATTTTATTCAAGGTAACGTCTAATTTAATATCCGCACCGTTGAACTCATCATACTCAAAAGACTCAAAGAACGCATTCTCAATGGTATACTCAAACTCGTGTTTTCCCTGTTTCAGTCCTGAAAAAGGAATAATAAACTCCTTATGCTGCATCATGATCCACACTGGTTTTAACGTACCCGCCGCAATAAAGGCGGGTGCAAAGATACTATTATTTTATAAAAAGCCAATAAATAGAAAGAAATAAATACAGCCCAAATAAAATTACCTCAAATCATTGATCCATTGCACGGTAGCCTACTTTATAGAAGCAAGACTAAGCCTGTCTTTTTAACTTGTGCTTTTTTAAGGGATTCCCTGTTAATTCTTTATATTCCTGCCTATTTTTAAATATATGTAGCGCCATAAACACGGCCTCCTTAAACGAACTATTGTCTGCAACCCCTTTCCCCGCAATTTCATATGCCGTTCCGTGGTCTGGGGAAGTACGCACTTTATTTAGTCCTGCGGTAAAGTTTACCCCTTTCCCGAAGGATAAGGTTTTAAACGGTATTAGCCCCTGATCATGATAGGCGGCCAAAATAGCGTCAAAATTTTTATAATTGTCAGACCCAAAAAAGCTATCCGCAGAATAGGGTCCAAATACCAAATGCCCTTTTTCGGACATTTCTTTGATTGCCGGTCTTAGGATCTCGTCATCTTCCTTTCCGATTACCCCATTATCGCCACTGTGGGGATTAATTCCCAAAAGTGCAATTTTAGGTTTCCCAATTCCAAAATCCATCTTTAAGGAGTTCAAAATAGTAGTGATTTTAGAGCGTATCAACTGCGGGGTAATACTGGCCGCAACATCCTTTACCGCAACATGATCGGTAAGCAGCCCAACCCTTAGCCCATCGGCCACCATAAACATTAGGCTTTCCCCTTCCAATTCTTGGGCCAAATAATCCGTGTGTCCGGGAAATTTAAAATCCTCTGCCTGTATGTTGTTCTTGTTGATCGGTGCAGTGACCAAAACGTCTATCTCATTACTCTTTAGGGCCGCCACTGCAGCCTTAAGCGATTCTATGGCATAATTCCCACTCTCAGGGGTTGGCTCCCCAAAATTAACAACAGGGGTTTCCTTCCACACGTTCACTACATTTATCTTTCCGTCTATTGCTTTGGAAGCATCTTGGATGCCATTATAATTTATTTCCAGACCCAGCTCCGATTTTTGGTGGGAGACCGTTTTATTGGATGCAAAAATAACCGGTGTGCAGAAATCCAACATCCGGGAATCCTCAAATGTCCTAAGCACCACTTCGCACCCAATCCCATTTAAATCCCCAATGGATATCCCCAATTTTATATGTCCGGTTTCCTGCATTTTGTCTTTTCGTTTAATATGAAATAAACCCTTAAATTTACAGCACAAAACTACTTAATTAAAACGACACATGTTTACTGGGATTATTGAAACTTTGGGAGAAATAATAAAATTGGAAAAAGAGGGGGGCAATCTTCATATTACCTTAAGATCCAAGATTACCCAAGAACTAAAAATAGACCAAAGTGTTGCACATAACGGAGTTTGTCTCACAGTCGTAAAAATTGCCGCTGACCATTATACAGTAACCGCCATAGAGGAGACCCTGGACAAAACCAACTTGAACGATCTTCAGGAAGGGGACCTTGTAAACCTGGAGCGTGCCATGGTACTGGGAGCCCGGTTGGACGGCCATATTGTACAGGGTCACGTAGACCAAACGGGGGAATGTACCGATATTAAAGAAAAGGATGGCAGTTGGTTCTTTACCTTCCGTTATGATCCTATGAAAAATAACGTTACTATAGAAAAAGGATCCATAACCATAGACGGTACCAGTTTAACGGTAGTGGATTCCCAAAAAAACAGTTTTAGTGTCGCCATAATCCCCTACACCCATGAACATACCCGGTTTGGAAGTTATGTTATAGGGACACGGGTCAATCTAGAGTTTGACGTAATAGGCAAGTACGTTTCCCGGTTATTGGAAATCAGAGGTTAAAGAAGAAGAAACCGGATCCCGGAACCTCCCTTGCAATAAAAAAAAGATTCCAGCAGCATATCGGATTAGAACATTTATCTCAATAATGACCCCATTTACTTTCCCGAACAGCCATTTTTGGTGCCAACAGCGCAAAGATCTATGACTATACCTTAATAAATATCCCTTTTTTATACAGGATATAGGCCAAAAGCACATAGAACGCCGCTACGGAAAGTCCATACAGCAAGGAAGAGGTTTCCATAGCCATAAAATCGTGTACGTATAGGGTCTTGAACAACCAACCGTGCACCGAAGTCTCCCCGTCCACTTTTATGGAATAAAACAATTTGGAAATAAAACTGGATAAAAAATACACCGTTATGGCATTGGCCCCCGCATATTTAAATATACTACCGAACCTGATCTTCTTTACATCGGACAGATAATAGATCAATGCCAGGAGCATATTGGCCCATCCTGCAGTAACCAATACAAAACTACTGCTCCATAGCGCCTTGTTAATTGGAAAAACGAAATCCCAGATATGACCTACGACCAACATTAAAATTCCCATTCCGAAGAGCAACAATTCCTTTTTTGCCTTTTTGGAGCGCAGCACAAGTCCGGTAAAAATGCCCATTAATGCAGTAGCAATAGACGGCAAGGTACTCAATAAGCCCTCAGGGTCATAATCTGCTTTATAGCTATGTGTCCCAAATACGAGTACATCTAAATAATTGGCCAAGTTGTTAGGGGCACGATCAAAGGTAGGTGCCACTCCGTTGACCGGCACATAGCCCATCAGCAACCAGTACCCTATCAAGAGAAAGGCACAGATACCCACCAAGGCTTTCCATTTAAAATTGATAAATAAAATCGAGGCGAAAAAGAATACAACACCAATACGTTGCAGCACCCCGGGGAAACGTATTTTTTCAAAATCCTTAAAGAAGGGAAAATAAATGGTAAACGCTCCCAAAAAGAGGCCCAGGCCTATTAATTTTAAGGCCCTTATTGTAATTTTTTTATAGGTGCCGGAATCCACTGCCCTATTTTGATACGAAAAAACGATGGAACAGCCCACTATGAAGAGGAAAAACGGAAATACAAGATCGGTTGGGGTATATCCGTGCCAGGGAGCATGTAAAAAAGGAGCGTACACGTGGGACCAGGTTCCAGGGGTGTTTACCAATATCATAAGGACAATGGTAAGCCCCCTAAAGATATCCACGGATACTATTCTATTCTGCATGTTCATGCCTGGTTATGTTCCTAATTTCCTATTATAAGACCTTCCCCTAAAGGATATGGTCCTTCATCTTATTCCAAGCCCTTGACAATAAGAATCCGGACACCACGGCCACAACGGTCAGAACAAGTGCACTGCTAGTCTTTCCATATATCCAATACCCAGTGGCAAACATACAGGAGTAGATTAATACACACCCTAGCAACATGGCAGTGATACCAGCGGGAACACTCCATTTTTCTTTGGTGTTCACAATCTCCACATTTTCGTCTTTCGCTTCCTTGATCACTTTGGACCATCCTGGCCCTCCGGGTTGTATTTTTTTATAAAAATCCTGTAATACCTGTTTTGATTCTGGCTGGGTCATATAGGTTGCCGTCAACCAAATAATCGTAGTAACCAGAACTACAAAAGGATATTCCGCCCAATCTGGGAAAACACCGGTTTCAGCAGCAAATAAGAAGGGACCCACCGCCGTTAATTTTAAGATAATGGAGATTATTCCCGAGGCAAACATGGCCGTAATCTCGCTCCATGCATTGATCCTCCACCAGAACCACCTCAAGATAAATATAAGTCCGGTTCCCGCACCAAATACCAACAACACTTCGAACAATTGCAAGGCATTCTGCAAAAGCAGGGCCAATGCTGCACTAAATACCATTAGTATAACCGTTGAAATTCTACCAACGGCCACCAATCTTTTCTCGGAAGCGTTAGGGTTTATCTGTTGTTTATAGAAGTCATATACAATATAGGAGGAACCCCAATTCAATTGGGTAGAAATAGTACTCATATAAGCCGCAATAAGGGAAGCCAACACCAATCCCAATAATCCACTGGGCAATTTGGTCAACATGGCGGAATAGGCCAGATCATGACCCAGTTTATCTACTGCCACGTTAGGGAAAGCCTCATGGATACTAGCTATGTCCGGATAAACGACCAAAGAGGCCAAGGCAACCAAAATCCATGGCCACGGACGTAGTGCGTAATGCATTATATTGAAGAAGAAAGTTGCGCCTATGGCATGATTTTCATTTTTGGCAGCCAACATACGTTGTGCGATATAACCGCCACCGCCAGGCTCCGCCCCTGGATACCAAGAACTCCACCATTGTACTGCAAGCGGGATAATAAATAGGGTTATTAAAGCATTTGTATTGCTAAAGTCGGGCACAATGGAAAGTTTATCCACTACATGTTCATTGGCCATCAGGGCAGTTATACCACCAACTTCCGGAATATTCACCAAATAGTAGGCTGCTCCTATGGCACCGCTCATCGCTACAAAAAACAGTAAGAAATCTGTATAGACCACTCCTTTAAATCCGCCCAAAGCACTAAAAATTACGGTAATCAAACCTGCACTCACCACGGTTACCCATGGTTCCAGACCCAACATAATACCGCCAATCTTAATGGCTGCCAAGGTAACGGCAGACATGGTGATCACATTAAATATCACCCCCAAATAAACCGCCCTGAATTTTCTTAAAAAGCTTGCCGGTTTACCCCCATAGCGAAGTTCATAAAATTCCAAATCCGTATTGACATTGGATTTCCTCCAAAGTTTGGCATAGACAAAAACAGTAAGTAGCCCGGTCAGCAGAAAAGCCCACCATACCCAGTTTCCTGAAACTCCATTGGTACGCACTATATCGGTCACCAGATTGGGCGTGTCCGTAGAAAAGGTGGTGGCTACCATGGAAAGCCCCAATAGCCACCATGGCATGGTTCTACCGGAAAGGAAATATTCCGATGAACTGGCCCCGGATTTCTTGGAGACATAAACTCCTATAAATAAAACGATCGAGAAAAAAACGACAATAAAACTGTAATCGAGGGTACTTAATTCCATCAGTTTGGCTTAGGTTTGAGAATTGAAAGCTAAAGATAATTTTTTTTGGGATATTTTTGCCCTTTGTTCGCCAAATGTCACATATGATACTCTTAATAACACTAGATATAACCGTAACGGCATGGGTACTTGCCCTAACCGCCGCATTTGTAATAGGGATTTCGAAAGCTGGGATCAAGGGAATCGCTATCATTAATGTTACGTTAATGGCATTGGCCTTCGGGGCCAAGGAATCAACAGGGCTGATCGTGCCCCTGCTTGTTTTGGGGGATGCCTTTGCCGTAATTTATTACAATAGACATGCACAGTGGAAGTATATAGCGGCATTTTTACCCTGGATGATCCTGGGTGTACTAATTGGGACGGCCATTGGAAAGGATTTGCCGGAAACCACTTTTAAGATCAGCATGTCCGTCATAATATTGGGAACGGTTATCATGATGTATTGGTGGGATAGAAAAAAATCCAAAAACGTGCCCACCCATTGGGCCTTTGCCGGATTTATAGGAACTATGGCGGGGATTACTACCATGATAGGCAATTTGGCCGGAGCCTTTTCCAATATCTATTTTTTGGCTATGAGATTACCGAAAAACGAATTTATAGGAACTGCGGCATGGTTATTTTTTATAGTAAACATCTTTAAACTGCCCTTCCATATTTTTATATGGAAAACCATCACTCCAGAAACCCTGTTAATCAATCTAAAATTGGTGCCCGGAATTATTCTTGGGATTATTGTTGGGGTACGACTGGTGAAAATTATAAAAGAACAGTTCTATCGCAAGATGATTCTGGTTCTGACGGCCATTGGTGCTTTTTTGATTCTTTTCAGATAAACAAAAAAAGCCGGTGCTATGCACCAGCTTTTCAACTAGACTAACTCAAACTAATACTAACTCAAACTTTTCAAGACAAAAATCGCATTAATAAACCGTCCCGAGGTTAACTAAACTATAAGCTAACATTACCAAAACTAAACTACTCCTTTTGTGCAATAAAATTACATGTCTGCCGACAAAGGAAGGGCTGCTTTTGCTGGCCAGGCAAGGGTTTTGGAACAGAATGAAATTACTTGACAAGAACCGGATGATAAATTGGCAGTGAGCAGTGTGCCGTGGGCAGTGAAATCCATTTTTTGCCAACTGTAAACTGCTACTGCCAACTTTGCTAGATAATGAAAGCTTCGGACCTGTAGGAAATGCTGTATCTCCCAACCCCCTAAACTCCGGTCTTACATTTTATCCATTTCCTGATAATTATCATATTCCAAGAATTTATTTCGTCTAAAATTTGTCGATCCATATTTGGACCGTCCTACAACATGGAAACTTCTTGTGCATTTATAGCGGTTTTAATAGGAATAGGTCCGGCAAAAAATAAAAAATGACAAAACATAACTTTCATATCCCGGTCATGGGAATTGGATTCACCATAGATACCCCCCTAAAAGTTGCCCATAACGGTATCGATTCGGTAATTTCCTTGGTCGATGACATCCTAATTGAAAAATTAAGGAAAATGTACTGTGAAAAATTTGAACTTCCCTATCAGGAAATTTCGGATAAATTGGAAGATTTCAGGGCCAAAAGAATTACGAGTTACCTCAACTTGATCAATGACTTGGCCCACAAAAAATTTGAAGATCTCATTAATTCTGTCCACAACACGGGAAAAGAAATCAAGGAATATTTAAGTCTCCTACCCAATGCCTCCCATCTAAAGGATGAATTTGAAAAACTGACTTCCAATGATTTCAGTGCTGTGGAAATTAAAAAATGGGTAAGGGAAAATTTCTCCATGGGCAGCATCGATGTCAATATTATGACCAAAGTGGACAAGGAAAACTTTATTAAAAAGGTTAAACTACCTACTGAATTTAATGATGCCCATGCAGCCTTACGGGGTTATGCCAATAGTGAATTAATTTCCTCCCTTATTCTTTCCGCTGGGATGAACCCCCGACTTTATAGCTATCTTGAAAGTTTTAATGATTTTTTTCCGGACGCTGACGGCAATATCAAAAAGAAAATAGTCCTAAAGGTAAGTGATTATAGATCGGCACTTATACAAGGAAAGTTTTTGGCCAAAAAAGGAATTTGGGTATCGGAGTATAGGATAGAATCCGGCCTAAATTGCGGGGGACATGCCTTTGCCACCGACGGCTACTTAATGGGCCCTATTCTGGCGGAGTTCAGGGACAACAAACAAGCCTATATCAATGAAATCCATGATATTTTAATTCCGGCACTTGCCAATAAGGGCCGCGAAGTGCCCAGACAACAACTTTCCTTAAAAATAACCGCCCAGGGAGGTGTTGGTACCGCTGAGGAACACCAATTTCTTATGGATCATTACAAGGTGGATTCTGTAGGTTGGGGAACCCCATTTCTCTTGGTTCCGGAGGCCACTACAGTAGACAGGGCTACCATGGAGAAATTGGTCGCCGCCAAGGAAGAGGATTTGTACTTAAGCGATATCTCCCCATTGGGAGTGCCCTTCCATAATCTTCGTGGAAACACCAAGGATTTGGAAAAGTTTAAAAATATAGATAAGAATCGCCCAGGAAGTTCCTGTCCCAAGAAATTTGTGGCCCTGAACAAGGACTATTCGGAAAAAGGACTCTGTACCGCCTCCAGGCAATACCAACATTTGAAAATTAAGGAGTTGGATGAACAAGGTTTAACTGAAAAGGAATATGCCGAAAAATTCAATAAAATAACAGAGAAATCATGTACCTGTGTAGGTCTTGGCACCTCGGCCCTAATAGCTTACGGATTGGATACCAAAACCGAAGGACCAGGGGTTTCCATCTGTCCGGGACCTAATATGGCCTATTATTCCAAAATAATGGCCTTAAAGGAAATGGTAGACCATATTTACGGGCGTGGCAATGTTATTTCGAGAACCGATAGGCCCCATATGTTTATTAAGGAACTCGGTATCTACTTGGACTATCTTAAAAATAGAATTGAGGAATCCAGGGAATCCATGAATAAGAAGCAAGAGAAATACCTCTTGACCTTTACCCACAATTTAAATGGAGGCATTGCCTATTACCAACAACTATTTGGCAACCTTAGGGGACCATTTGAAAATATAAAAATGGCCGTTCTAGCGGAATTGACCCAAGCATCAAAAACCTTGGAAGGCTTTAAACAAGAGATAGAAGCACTTTCTTTGTCGGAGGTGTAACTTTTTTCATGGAAACACAATAGGCTCTCCTTCAAAAACATGATTTTTTAGTTGGACCTTCATGGCCTCTATTACTGTTGGGGCTACCTGATGGGTATGTAATTGTTCCTGAAAAGTAATCTCGCCCAAAGGGCTTATTCCTTTTCCAAAAACTACCAACCATACTTGATCCGCCCCTTTTATATCACTGCCATGGCCTTTCCAGGTATCCAAGGGTTGGGTGCCCCTACCGTGGTCCGTGGTAATAATAAAGGTGGTATTGTCCTTATAAAAATCGTCCTGTTGTACAAACTGCCATAACTCCTTGATTAAACCATCGGTGTTATGAGCAGAATTTAGGTAGGCCCCATAATCCCCGTCATGGGCAAAATCATCGGTTTCCCCATAGGCTATATACACCAATTTCGGATGTTCCTTTTTCATATGCTCCAAGGCATAATGGTGGGTAAATGCATCCAAACGCACAGACTCCCATGGACTTGGAATTTGCTGTTGCAGCCGATTTAGGAATATTTCCCTATCTGTTAAGCCTTTCCCTTTGGCAAGCTCAAAACCAGCATTGACGGGTACTCCAGAACGCTCCTCGTTTACAATAAAAGCAAATACGTCCCAGCTGCCAAAAGCGGCCACTTTACCTTTGTATTTAGGTAAATTATTTACCCTTTCCAAAATGGTTGTATTGGGATTGTTTATTTTCTTATTGCTGGTAATGCGCTTATCGTCCACAGCACCTGTTAGGATCTCGTTATATCCGGGATAGGAAAACCACATGGTATTGGTTAAATTTACCTTACTGCCTGCATCTCTGTTGCCATGGAGTTGGCCTATCTTGGAAATATCGTTCCAAAAAAATGGCATTAATAACGATCTTTTCTCTTCTAGGGTCGCCCTCCAAAATTGTGATTTCAATGCCGTAGTATCCCCAACATAATCCTTGTTTGCGACCAATAAGGGATCGGCACCCCTAAAAAGTTCCTGCCACCTAAAACCGTCCAAAGTGATAAGGACTACATTAGGAGTTGTTTTTTCTTGTGCGATTATGGAGCCAAAACACCCCAAGAGCAATAGAAAAACTAATTTTTTTTTAAAATTCTTCATAGTTGTAACTCGAGGTTAATGCTTAATTAATTGTCTTAAAACTGGCCGTTTGGGACCAATCGCTCCAATTCAAATTTTGATCCCGGTAGCGAACCCTCCAATAATAGGTGGTTCTGGGTTTTAATCTGTTTGTTTTTTCATCGGTAAGGTCATCATGCTTTTGCCTGTTTTCCTTGTAGTACCAATTTTCATATTGTTTCCAGCTGTCAAAAATTGGTTTTTCAAAGTCATTGCTCTCCGCAATCTGCCAATGGGAGGCTGCATGGAAAGCATTGCTAAAGGTGCTGTTGAAATTGCCTGCTTTTAAGGTGGTTCCGGTAAAATTGACCGTTTCGTTATTGGGTGAGATAACACTGGGTGCCCCGGGCTTTCTTTCATTTTTATAAATGACAATACTGTCCCTAAGTTCATTTTTCCGCTCCAACTCCTCGTTCCCCTGGCTAATTCTCTTAATGGTAAACTTAGGGTCTTCCTGACTACCATCTACTTCCACCATCACAAAACCATATTCGTCCTGGGTTACCGTAAATTCATCGTAATCCCTGCCTTCAAATTCGCCCCAATTATCAATGGCCCCTCCGGCTGAGGCAACGTTGATCCATAAGTGTTTGTGATCCTTGGACTGACCCCTGGAATAGCCGTGGGTATGCCCAAAAAAATGAATGCTAGGCTTCCCGGTCTTGGTGGTAAAGGCTTCCAAAAGGGCTACCACCTTTCCTGTAAAATCTTCTTCCCCCGGAATCCAAAGTTCCGATTTATGGGGATGGTGCAATTGTGCAAAAACAAAATCAACCTCCTCGCTCTTGGCGGTTTCGTCCAAAAGCTTTTGCAACCACTCATACTGATCCCTACTGTTATTATAGCCATCGTTGGAATTGAGCCCAATAATCCTAGTATTGCCATAGTCCTTAAACCACCAATGTTCAGCATATGCAGGCGTGCCGTTTTCAGGGAGACTAAAGTATTTAAAATAGAAAACAGAGTTCTTTTCGTGATTTCCCAATACAGGGTAGACCGGCACCTCGGCAAATAATTTTTCGGCCGGATTAAAAAAATGGTCTTTCCACTGGTAATATTTGGTACCATTCTCCACCAAATCGCCCGGGATCATTACCATGGCCAAATTATTCGGAAGCTTGCCCCCGAACTCCTTTTCCAAATATTGCAAGATGCCATCATTGACCACTTCGGAAAATTTATTGGGATTATTGTGGTCTATTTGCATATCGCTCATAGCCACAATTTTGAAAGACTCATGGTCACTGGCAAAAGGAGGGGTCTTAAATTGAAATATATCCGAAACCATTTTTCCTGTTTTTACACGGTAATAGTATTCGGTAAAGCGCTGCAGCCCTTCCAATTTAACCTCATGGATGCGGGATTCACTAAAATTGATGTCATACGCCATGCCCTTGGTCCTCTTACCCAATTTAGGAGTTGATCCCCATTCCACCAGGCTTTCTTCACCCGCTGAAGTTTCCCACATAATTTTAATGGAATTGGGTTCCGCATCCTGTAGATAAGGTTGAATTAAAATTTCTTCTTTAACATTTTGGGCACCTCCCATTAAATGGAATGCCATGATTAAAAACAGTGCTACTTTAATCTTAATTTTCATTTTTTGATCTATATTTTTCAGTTGATTACATCCATAATTGATTTTACTAAATATCCTTAAGATCTCGACTCCCCGCCCGAACGGGCCGTTCGGTACGGGCGGGCGCTCGACCTGACATTCTCTTTTTAATTACGAATGTACAATGGCCAAACTCTCATCCAGTATGTCCAGGGCTTTTTTCAATTCCTTTCTGCTAATGGTCAGTGCCGGTGACAATTGCAGAACATTTCCGGCAGAAACCTTATAGCTAAGGCCACGCTTTAAACATTCGTACATGACCACTTCTGCCTCTTCAATAGCCTTTTCCTTGGTTTTTTTATCCTTCACCAATTCCAACCCCCATAATAGCCCCATACCTCTAACATCACCAATAAGGGGGTATTTTAATTGCAATGCGGCCAAAGCGGATTTAAGGTACTGCTCATCTTCCTTGACCTTTTCCAAAATATTTTCATTTTCCAAAAAGGCAATGGTGCCCAGACCCGCTACAGCACCCAACGGACTTTTTTCATGGGTATAGTGCCCAAGTGAAATATCCCCAAACTTGTTGTATCCATCCCTGGTGACAATTGCCGCCTGCGGAAATATTCCCCCGCCCAAACCTTTTCCTATGCACAAAATGTCAGGTTCAATATCATAATGTTCAAATACGAACATTTTACCGGTTCTTCCCAAGGCTATCGGAATTTCATCAAGAATCAACAAAACCCCGTATTTGTTGCAAAGTTCCCTTGCCTTCTTCCAAAAGTTTTTGGAAGGCAATTGCACATCCGTATTCCTGATGGTCTCCGCAATAAAAGCACCTATATCACCTTCCTTGGAAAACACATATTCCAAATATTCCAAACATTTATCCTCATTGTCCTCAAAAATTCCGCGATAGGTTATTGGAGGAGGAATGCGCTCCACGCCCGGCATTAAAGGCCCCATAGATTCCCTAAAAACGGCTTCCCCACCTACGCTAATGGCATCCAAGGAGGCCCCATGGAAAGAGTCCCAAAAAGAAACCACCTTAAACCTGCCCGTAACGGCCCTGGCCAATTTTAGCGCTATCCCTATGGAAGAACTTCCGTTGGGCGTTAGAAGTACCCTATTAAGGTCCGATGGCATCAAGGAGGCCAACTTCTCGGCAAAATCAATGGCCGGAATATTGGTATATCTCCTTGGGGAAAAAGGCAACACCCTTAATTGCTCAATAATTTTTTCTATAATCTGTGGATTGGCATAGCCTACTTGGTGTACATTATTACCATGGAAATCGAGATATTTTTTTCCTGATATATTTTCAATATAGGGACCCTCGCAAGCCTGTAACACATCCAAACAAGGAGTGGACAAGGACTGATGCAGAAAATATCTGGCATCCCTTTCTAAAATCTCCCTGGTCTCCCCACTTATCTGCGAATCCATCCATGCCCCACGTGCCGGAGTAAAATTAATATCTCCTTCGGTTTTTTTGTTCTGGGCAACAATACCCAAATTATCTTGCTTCATAAGGTCCGTATTTTGCTATTATTTCCCGTTCTTTTGTATCGTCGTTAAGGATGTATATGTCATATTGGCTTCCCTGGTCATACACGCGGATTACAATATGGCCGTTTTGACTTTTATATTGGTTCAATTTATCGCCAATCACATCCTTGTTGGCCTGTAACATTACCGTGGAGAACAGATCGCGCTCTCCGGGATATAGGGCCTTGGATGTTATTCTCCTGAGCACTTCCTCTCCAGGGTGGTCCGATGACCAATTCTGTTGGACCCAAACCCTTGGTCTAATTGTTTTTACAAAGAACGCATTTTGGGAATCCCTATTCCCGTGGTGGTTCAGAGTGGCCACATCCACTGGCCCAATAACCGGTGCCACATGGGATTCCAAGGCGTTTAAATCTGTTTGTCCCAAAGCATCCACTCCGCTTATATCTCCCCCGGTAAAATAATCGAACCCTCCATAGGTGATTTTAAGACATACACTTAAGGGGTTCTCTCCGGGATACTCCCCTTTGGAAAATAAAGAAAAGTAATCCTCTTTAACTCCTGTCCATATATCTCCATTAACGGCAATATTACGAACTTCAAAATTGGGATATTTATTAGGTGATTTTTTTAAATGGATTTGATTCATAGCCCCAGGTTTTATGGTTTCGTATATCATACCATCCTCCTTGATATGATATTCCATATACCTCCAATATTCTTGCAAGGTCTCTATAATACTATAGGAATCATTGGCCTTTATTTCCTTTTGCACCAATGTGTTCTTTAAATCGATTGGATAATCGCTACCACGGTCCAAGTGGGTTTTGATGGGCAATAAACTCCCTACTTCCATCATTCCCGTTAATCCATAGCCCCCTTTGGGATGTCTTTTCCTTTTAACATCCATTTCACCAAAATGATCGTCATGGTAATGGGTAATTACCCCATAATCCAATTGTAAAGCTTTATTTTCTGGAAAAAATTGATGTACATAATCCACGATCCATTCCGGAGCCGTTTTGGAATTATCAGGTTTTTGAACAGCATTTCTGGCAGACAGGGTTCTTGGATGGGTTTCGGACATGTCCCCTGCATCCAACAAAAGAGTGGTAGCATCGGGAAAAACAAAAAAAGCGGCATCCCCACGACCGGTATTTATATGGTGAATATCCAACATCCCCTCTTCCCAAGGAGGTAATTGCCCACCTTTGTCTTGGGCTGCTACCACCATCATGGACAAAAAAAAGAATATCAGTTTCATTGACTATCTGTTTACTGTTATTTTTATCTGAAGTGGTTTAAAAATTTTGTTATACACATTTCAATTACTTTAAAATGGTGGTGGAAAGTACTTGTTTGGGAGTGTTCCCAGTTTGATAATCCACATTCAACCATCCGCTTCCGCCCCCGTTAAACCAAACTACTACCAACGGATAGCTTCCCGGTTTTAGGGTAATACTGCCACTCTTTTCAACTACCCCGTGATCCCCATCATTATCCACTACCAATTTATTATCTACCCATAGTTTACTACCATCGTCAGAATTGGTGTAAAAGGTAAACCGCTCTTCCTTTTCTACCTGAATTGTAGTACTGAATCTTACCGCGGTATTACTTTTAATTTCCTCCTTAACCTCGTCAGAAGTAATTTCAAAACAAGTTCCCTTGGCATCCGGTTTTTTATTTTCCAAACTGGGAATGCTGGTCAGGTTTTCCAAATAGAATAACTCATATGAAATGGGAGGTGCCATGGTCTTATTTTTTATTCTAAAAAAGGCCTCAGAGACCATACTCGCAATTTTTCCGTTTCTAAAAATAGCACCTTTAACAACCACATTTTCAGTAGTCCCGACAGCCTCGGTATATAAAGTGGAATTTGCGCTGGGCATGGAACCATCCAAGGTATACCTTATCTCACCCGCCCTGTTGGTATTCTCCATAATAATGGTCGTGCTGTCATCAAATAGGCCTCCCGCCTTTTTATTGAGTTCGGCCGCAGGTAGAATAGTAGGTTGTTCCAGCCTTTCCGCAATTGGATAATCATCTCCAAGTTCAAAACCTTCAAAGGCATTTTTTACAGGTCTGCCAATCCACGCCATAGGCGTTTTTATTCCTAAGGCAAAGGCCACCGTAGCTGCATTGTCATATTGATATACCGGAAATTTAAGCATATGGTTCTTCTTGACCGATTTTCCCCATAAGATAAAAGGAATTTCTATTTCCTGTAAAGATTCCCCTCCATGTCCTTTGCCCAATCCACCGTGGTCTGCGCTTATAATTACCAATGTTTCATCGACCATTCCGGATGCCTTGATAGCTGCCATTACTTCCGCTAGCATGGCATCCGCTTTTTCCACGGATTTATAATATTCCGGACTGCCATGACCGTATTCGTGTCCGCCATGATCCACATGATCAAAATGGATAAAAGTGAAGGTAGGTTTTTTCTCTTTGATATAGGCACTGGCCAAGGCGGCAGTTTCATCTTCAGATTTTGAATTTATATCATAATCCACCGCACCTTTTTCAAACAACCGTCCAAATCCCGACCAATGATAAATAGCACCGATTTCCGCATTTTCCTTTTGGTCATTTATCAGTTGAAAGATGGTAGGAAAAAGAAAATCCTCACTTTGGGTAATTGTCGGCAATACAAAATTGTTCTTTTCCCAGCTATTGGAAGTAATTCCATGCTGCTCCGGACCTGCACCCATTATCATGGTCGCCCAATTGGTACTTGAACTGGTGGGCAATACGGCCCTGGCATGCATGGTAGAGGCCCCTTCGCTGATAATCTTATCAAAGGTAGGGGTAATCGCCTTCTGCAAACCATTGGGACTCAATCCGTCAAACCCTATGACTACTACATGTTTTACTTTGGGTCCCTGCTCCTGTTCCTTATTATTGCACGACCATAAAGAACATATGGCAAGCACTGTAATTATAGTGCGAGGCATTGACATTCTGGCGAAAGCCATTTGAAAAGTGGCCGCAATGGTATTAAAAGTGGTGGTTTTTGATACAAAATTTGTTTTGCACATACTCTTAGGCTATTTTAAGTTTATTATCCAATGTAAATATCATGTGACTAAGTTAAGTTAAAAAGTTAATAATATTAAATTTTTGTAACTATAACTATAATTTATTAATGAAAAAAAATTGCCGATACCGTACAAAGTATATTCCTTACTATCATAATTAATTCTACTTAGTAAACCTAAAAAACAAGGCCACAGCAAATTTCTGCTATGGCCTTGGACAAATTTTATAACAGCTGAGTTTCTGTATTACTGATCAAAATAGGCAATAGGCCTCCAAAATCTGTTCAATACCGAAAATTATTCCAACCACCAGGTAATTTCCCGGATCTTATCGTTCCCTGCCCCAAATTGTCTTTCAATGGCAGTGGCTACATTTGAAGCATTATTGTTGTACTCAGAATTAGGATAGATCCATCGGGTTGGGGGTGTGGCCCCCGGTAATTGTGCAAATGCCGGATAGCCTGTCCTTAGGTGATCAAAATAAGCCCTCCATCCTGTCTGCAAAAAGGAAGTAAAGTATTTCTGGGTCAAAATTAGCTCCAATTTCTCTTCAGTGGTCATGCCATTATCAAATACCACCTCTGCCCCCAAAAGATAGGTGTCGGCGTCCGCAGGCTCCACAAAAGCCTCAAAATTCTTGGCATAGGTATTATAAAAATCGAAAGAGGATTTTACCCCATTCTCATAGTGTGCTTTAGCCTCGGTAGTGATCCATCCACGGA
Organism: Arenibacter sp. P308M17; assembly: GCF_003426735.1. Classification (GTDB taxonomy): domain Bacteria; phylum Bacteroidota; class Bacteroidia; order Flavobacteriales; family Flavobacteriaceae; genus Arenibacter. The sequence continues at coordinate 169,677 of NZ_QVON01000008.1, read as the reverse complement.
CGGACGCCTCGGCCAATATGAATTCCAGTTCCCAATACCCCATTAGATTATGTGGCTCGGTGGTAGGGTCTGTAGTATATCTCAAGTTTACCTTGGAAACATCCCCTGCGGCCGCCTTGTCGTTTACCTCGGCATAAGGTGCCAAGGGATCCCCACCTTCATATGCCATAAAATCGTCCAGGGCCAAGCCTGCTTCCTTGGCGTTTTTGGTCTGTCCACAATAAACGAACAACCTTGGGTCCTGTCTGTCCTGAAGCATTTCTATGAAAGTTGAGGACATGTACATTCCTGAACCATAACCGCTGGAATTGAATTCGGTATACCTACTTCCCTCCTCGTCCAAAAAGACCAGCTGGCCATTGTCCTCATTGGACATCATTATTGGGTCATTATTGTATATACCGTTGAAGGAACTTATAATGTTCAAGTCCGTATCTCCCTCCTTTTTTGAAAGGGTCATCAGCACCTTTAACCTAAAGGAATTGACCAATTTTTGCCATTTGGCCGTATTCCCGCCAAAAATAATATCCCCGGCAATAATGTTGGTATTCCCCTCCAAAAGATCATTGGCTTCCGACAATTCCTTCAAGATACCCACAAACACTTCTTTTTGGGTATCATACTTGGGCAAATACTGCCCCCCAATTTCCCCTTTAAGGGCTTCACTATAAGGAATATCGCCAAATGTAAGGGTCAGGTTATAAAAGTAATATGCCCTAAAAAATTTGGACAGGGCCATATATTCATCACTTTCTATACGCTCTGCCTCCTGCATCATTTTGGTGACCTCTCCCAGCAAATTATAGTCATCAAAACTAGCACGGTCCCAACTGTAATATTGGCCACTGTTCTCCCCATCGGTCTGCACCAAGATACGTGAGGCGTATAAGGCCCCGGTACCATTGACCCTAAATGCATTGCTTGCAATATTGGTCAATAACAATTGTGGGTGCGTTTCACTAACATTATTAGGGTTGTCGTTCAATTCTGTAAGGTCTTGACATCCGCCTAGGGATATCAATACTATTAGTCCGATTAAAATTCTTATTTTTTTCATTTTGTTTCTTTTCTAAAATTTAACATTAACGCCCATACCAATGTACCTAGTGGAAGGATCCTGTAAATTATCGTCGTTTCCGAAATCCGGGTCAATGATATCCGCTTTCTTCCATACCAACAGGTTATAGCCGCTAAGGGTTATATCGAGATTTTTCACACCGTTGATATTGGCCAGTTCGGTGACATCATATTTAAAGGAAAGCGTTCTTAATTTAAAAAAGCTGCGATCAAAGATATTGGCAAACTTCCCACTTTCCTTGTAGGTCACCGCAGCCCTATATGGATAGTTCTGTGACCAGGTCTGCCAGCTCACCGCAGTGGTATTCTGGGCGTACGTTCTGGTATCGGAAATAACATCCCCGCTTACGTCCTGCACCAGGTCTCCTCCCGTTACCTGTACCCCATCCGGTACATACACCGGCACCCCGGCAGCGTACTCCGCATCCCTAAATTCGGTAGAATAAGGGTGCTTACCTCCCCACCACATTTTTTCAACGGTCAGGGAACGGATCAGACCGCCCCATCCACCGTCTATACCAACGTTTACGGTCAGGTTCTTATACTTAAAACTATTCTGAAGTCCAAGGGTCCAATCTTGATCGTTATGTCCCAATAGTTGTGGAAAATTATCCCTGATAGGCAATCCATTGGCGCCCAAAATCAAATCCCCATCCGCAGACTTCTGCCATACCGTTGCATAGTAGCTGTCCGCCCTATCGTTTAACCTTAGGTTGTTATAAGTGGTATTGTCCCCATATATTTCTGTGATTCTTTTTACTTTTCTGCTCCAGTTGGCAATTAGGTTCCAACTAAAATTATCCGTAAGCATCGGTTTGGCATTAAGTACCACTTCCAGACCATTGGTAGTATATTCGTTCCCGTTTACCTTTCTGTTTTCAAACCCTGATGTATTTGAAATTGGCAAATCGATAATTTGATTGCTATCAACAACATTGTAATAAGTAAGGTCTAACGCAAGCCTATTCTTTAAAAAAGCGGAGCTTAGACCTAGCTCGAACGAGTCGGAACTTTCAGGCTCTATATTGGAATTTACCAGACCGTTGGGATATTGTAACTTTACATTTCCACCAAAAACACCGTTATTGGTGTAATAGGATTCCGTGCTATAGGGGTTCAGATCACTGGAAACCTGTGCCCATGACCCATACAACTTTAAATAATCTACAGCTACGGGCATGCTTACAAAATTGGACACCACCGTACTTAAGGATACCGATGGATAGAAATAGGATCGATTTTCCTTTGGAAGGGTAGAGGACCAGTCATTTCTTGCAGCTGCCGTTAAGAACACCGCATTGTAAAGATCCAAACCCAATGTGGCATAGACACTATTGGTGGCCCTTTCCTCGAAATATGTAGTTGCGGCCACATTGCCACTGGTATTGTTAAGGCTATAGACAAAGGGAACCACAAGGCCATCCGTGGAGTTATATTCCTGTTGATATTTTCTATAAAAGGTAGAAGCGCCCACATTCACGTCAAAAGAGATATCCTCGGTCAGGGATTTGGTATAGGAGGCCAAAATATCGTAATCTACGGTCAATCTCTTTGAATTCCAGGTCTTATAGTCCCCTTCCCTGGCATCACCGTAATTCAAATAGGTCTTTGGGCTCTGTCTGTCCTCGAAAATATCCTGTATTACGGCCGAGCCCCTTCCCTGCAAATTCAAACCCTCGGCTATATTGTACTTAAGCACCATCTGTGCATTGATCAGATCGGCATCGTATTTTTGGTTCAATTCATTGGCCGCAAAATACACATTGTTATACCAAGCATAGTTATAATTAGCCTGTCTATAACCTTCCTGTCCTGGAACGTACATGTGCTCTTTTAAGTCCTGACCGTCAACGTCGTCCCCCATCCAGATCAGGATAGTGTACATATGGTTCTTTGGTCCATATCCGTGTCGCGGGTAATTTGGTGAGTACACTTTATTATAGGACAATTTACTATCCAAGGTAAGCGACTTGGACAAATTGGTAGTAGATTTAAAGGTCAGCCCCCCTGTTTTAAGGCCGGAATTGGGAACCCTGTCCTTTTGGTCGGAATAATTTCCTGACAAACGGAACGACCCTTTTTCAGATTTGCTAGCTATCGAAAAATCCGTACTCGAAATATATCCCGTTCCCATAAAATCCTTTAGGTTGTTGTGATATTCCCAAGGCGTCGGCACCCTGGAATAGCGGGATTTATCATCATACTGGGTACCATATACATCGCCCCACCATGGAATGGTCTCCCCCGAAACGTTATCCAATATGGGACTGTTCCATTGGGAGACCATAACCCCTGGCTCAAACTTGGGACCCCAGATCATATCCCCATCGGAAATACCACCGTCCTTACCGTCCCAAAATTCATATTTACCGTTGGACCCGTTACCGTACTCCGTCTGGGTTTCTGGAAAAACGGTAAAGCCGGCGGAGACCATGGTATTATGGGAAACCGAAATTTCCAATCCGTCTACATTGGCATTCTTGGTAGTAATTAATATGGCCCCATTTCTTCCTCTGGACCCATAAAGTGCAGAAGCCGTTGTTCCCTTCAAGACATTTACATTGGCAATATTATTGGCAGAAACATCATAAAAGTCGGTCTCGACAGGTATCCCGTCAATTACGATCAAGGGCGATTTGCCCCGCAGGGAAAACGAAGGCTTTTGAAATAAGCCAGTAGGATTGCTTACACTAAGGCCCGCAACCTGGCCGGTGAACAGGTTCCCTACATTGGGGGCATTGATCTCCTCTATGATCTCCACATCCATCTTTTGTGTGGCATAACCGATCTTTTTCTCCGCTCTGGTAATCCCCAAGGCGGTTACCACTACCTCGTTCAATTTTTCCGAATCGGGAAGAAGCACTATTTCTGCCGATGTTTTGCCAGAGGTGGCAAATTCCGTTGGAATATATCCTATATAGGTAACTAGGAGAATATCGTTTACTGAATTTAACTCAATTTGAAAATTCCCGTCAAAATCGGTAGCTACGCCTTTGGAACTACCTTTAATAACCACTGATGCCCCAGGTAAAGGCGCATTGTTCCCATCCAAAACCCTTCCCGTAAACACTCCTTGGGAATAGCCCATGATAAATGCAAAAAAGGCAAATACCATAACAATACTTCTTTTGTTCATTCTTTATTTTTTAATTATTTGGTGAGCGCAAATATCCTTGGCATAGGTTAACCAAACCCTCAATTAATATTAAAAGATTGCAATGATATTTGCTTAATTGTTAATACAATGTTAACCTCGCGGAATAGAACAAAAAATGAAGGGCATAGTGTCTAAGATAGGCCTAGGTAAAACTGGCCTGTGTAGATATAACCAAATAGTAAATTGAAATAAACTGAAGAAATCCTATGCTTCGGCCAATTGTATTTCCGACTTTTCCACTAAGGTATTCCGCTTGTACTTCATTTTAAAGTAGAACAGTGAGACCAAAGTAATAATGGTACCCAAAGCGGCAATTAAATAAGTACTGGTCATAAAAAAATGGAGCCATGAAAGCTTGTTCTGGCCAAAATTCTTATAAAGAAGGACCCCCATACTACCTAAGTAACCAAAAGCATCGGCAAGATATATTAGGTAACCCGCATTTCCCTTTATACGGAAAGTGGCGATCATACGATCAAAAAAAATACAGTTAAAGGGCACATAACAAATATAGAGTCCAAAACCAACGCTTATCATCCAAAATATTGGAGAAATTATGCCCATTTGAAACAATAGGGTAGAAAGGCCAATGCCAATAGTACCAAAAAGTAATAAATAATGATAGGAAAGAAACGCTTTATAATTGTTCTTGATCACCCCTAAAAAACCAATGATCACCAATACCAAGAAGGCAATGGGCAGTTCGGATATCGTATATATGGCAGCATCCCCCTCGAAACCTAGGGCATCCCAGATCTCCCTTGAAAAATTATCCCTAAAATCGCGCAATGCGGTTAAAAAAGTGTAGAAGAGTATTAGAATTATAATCGGGAACAGGAACGCCAGAAAAACCCTTTTTCTATCCTTTCCGTTCATAGGTTTCCGTTCTGTTCTAAGTTTCTTATCCTCCTCTGAAGGCTGGGGAATTCTATTCAATAACCAGGCAAAAAATACAAAAGGAACTAAAAAAACACCTCCAGTAACCGATGGCATCCAAAATTGGGACACCTGCCAGTTTTCCATTACCAAAAGTCCAACCGACTTTACGGCACCACTGGATACGATAAAACTGGAGCATAAGGCCACTCCCAAAAATTCGGTAAATTTTCTGCCTTCCAAATAGGAAAATACAATTCCCCATACCATCCCTAAAGGAAGGCCATTTAAAAACATAAATATAAAATTATAGGGGGCAGGGGTTAGGGCGAACAAAAGTAGGCTGGCCTCGGCAGCCAGGATTAGGCCCAAGAGATAGTATATCCTCTTGTTGGGCTGCAGCTCAGAAATTACTTTAATCCCAATAAATTTAGAAAGCAAGTAGCCCAGTACTTGCGCAATGATCAAAATTATCTTATAGTCCACTCCCGCAAAGGACAGATCTTCAAATGTGGCTACGGTAAAGGGTTTGCGAAAAGCATACATACAGAAATAAGTGCCAAATGAGGCAAATGCCCCATATAGCAAAAACGAAATATCTTTTTTTACTAGCTTCAAAAATGTTGGCAGTTTGGTGTGAAATTTCTCAAAAGATAAATATTAAAAGGCAATATTCCCCCTTTTTCAGATGTAAATGAATTTTTTAAAGTTATTAGATCGTTATCTAAAGATTAATGGAATAAACCACGGTATAATTTGCTGCCTCACCCGGAACTGCCGAAAAGGCAGTACCGACCTCTCCCAAGGAGAGGTAAACCCGCCCGTGCCGTTCGGGCGGGCCAGTCCGAACCGGCACCGGTAGATTGGAAGCCCCGTCTGACGAACCATGCAGATCCGTCCCAAGCGTATGAGAATCTTTAGATTAAGAAATATCGGTATTTCTCAATCTAAGGGCATTCGCAATTACGGAAACCGAACTAAAGCTCATGGCCAAAGCCGCGATCATGGGCGATAATAGGATTCCAAAAAATGGATACAGGACCCCAGCGGCTATAGGTACGCCAAGCGTATTGTATACCAGTGCAAAAAACAGATTTTGTTTAATATTTCCCATCACTTTTACACTTAGGTTCCTGGCCTTTACAATACCTTGTAAATCTCCTTTTACCAAAGTAATGGAGGCGCTTTCAATAGCCACATCGGTACCTGTTCCCATGGCAATCCCCACTTCGCTCTTCGCCAAAGCAGGGGCATCGTTTATCCCGTCACCAGCCACCGCAACTTTTTTGCCCTGCTGCTGAAGATTTTCAACTTCATTTAACTTGTCCTGAGGAAGCATCCCTGCCTTAAAATCGGTAAGGTCCAGCTCTTCCGCCACGGCCTTTGCCGTATCATAGTTGTCCCCTGTCAACATCACTACGGATATTCCCAAAGATTGCAATTCCGCAATGGCCCTTTTGCTAGTTTCTTTTATTTTATCGGTAATCACCACAAATCCCACCGCAGTAGTGTCCACAGAAATTATGGAAACCGTTTTACCGAGCTGTTGTTGTGATTTAACCTTTTTTATCAACTCCTGGGACATTATAGCTTTGACTTCCTCCATCATTCTATCGTTCCCCAAGGCCAGCTTTTTCCCATTAACAATTCCGGTGACCCCTTTTCCTGTGACCGAATTAAATTCCGACACCTTCAATATTTCCGTTCCCTGCTCCTTCCCGTATGCAACCGTTGCCTCCGCCAAGGGGTGTTTGCTCATTTGATTGAGCGATACCATGTACTGCAACACTTCTCCCTCGGGGTATTCATTGGAAGTAACCACTACTTTTTCTAAGGATGGCTTTCCAGCAGTAATTGTTCCCGTCTTATCAATAATAAGAGTATCAATTTTGTTCATCTTCTCCAAAGCCTCTGCGTTCTTTACCAATACCCCGGATTGGGCCCCTTTACCTATGCCTACCATGACAGACATGGGTGTGGCCAATCCCAAGGCACAGGGACAGGCTATGATCAAAACGGCAATGGCATTTACCAAAGCATAGACATATTTGGGTTCGGGGCCAAAAATTGCCCAAACAATGAAGGTGATAACGGCCACCAAAACCACAACGGGAACAAAATATCCCGAAATCCTATCCGCCAATTTCTGAATGGGGGCCTGACTACGACTCGCCTTATTGACCATGTCTATAATCTGTGCCAATAAAGTGTCAGCGCCCACTTTTTCCGCCTCCATCTCAAAGGATTGGTTTCCATTTATAGTTCCTGAACTGACATGGTCACCTTTCTTTTTATCTACCGGTATAGGTTCTCCTGTAATCATGGATTCATCTATGGAGCTTTCTCCTTCATGAACGACCCCATCCACAGGAATTTTATCCCCTGGTTTAACCCTGAGCAGATCGCCAATCCTAATTTTATCGATGGCTATGACTTCTTCTTTTCCATCTACCACCTTAATCGCCTTATTGGGTGCCAGTTTTAACAGCTCCTTCACTGCATTATTGGTCTTACTATGGGCCCGGGCCTCCAAAAGTTGTCCCAATAAAACTAGGGTCAATATTACGGTAGCGGCCTCAAAATAAACATGTACCGTACCGTGATGGGTTTTAAATTGGGGAGGAAAAATGTCAGGAAAAAGCATCCCGAACACACTAAAAAGCCAAGCAACCCCAGACCCGATGCCAATAAGCGTAAACATATTTAAATTCCATGTCCTTATGGACCGATAAGCCCTTTCAAAAAACATCCAAGTGGCATGGAAGACTACGGGAAAGGAAAGTCCAAATTGGATCCAGTTCCAATATTTCATATCCAAAAACCTATATAATGGGTTATTGGGCACCATCTCGGACATGGCAATAATAAAAATGGGCAAGGTAAAGGCAAGGGCCAACCAAAATTTATTTAAAAGTTTTTTATAGTTCTTTTCCTCTGCCGAAACATTTGCCTTTAAAGGCACCAGGTCCATTCCGCAAATAGGACAGGATCCTGGTCCATCTTCAATAATCTCCGGGTGCATGGGACAGGTATATTGGGTATCCCCACCAATATTCGCCTTTACCTCTTCTACCAGATCCATTCCACAAACCGGACAATCGCCAGGCCGATCATAGGTCTTATCCCCCTCACAATGCATGGGACAATAAAAGGTTCCTGTACCCTTCCCATTGGGTTTTTGTTTATTAGGGTGATGATGTTGGTGTTCTTCCCCTGGCATAGAAATGCCATAAGCACCGCCATCATCTTCCAAAGCCTTTTTAAAGGTAGATAAAGGAATATGGCCGTCCATTTCAATAATAGCTTCGGCTTTTTCCAAATCCACGGTCGCCTGGGTAACCCCCTCCACCGCATTTAAGGTATGCTCTACATGCGACCTACAGCCATTGCAGGTCATCCCTTGTATCTTATAGGTGTGTCTCATCTCCAAGCATTTTTAATTCGTAAGTAAAAATAGTCATATTGATAAGGAACGCTTTTTGGAATTATGGTGATTCTTTACATAATTTTGTCCAGCGGTTTTCTATCCCATTGTTGTAATTTTTTATACGCTCCCATGGACATGCCGGTGACCGACTTAAACTGGGAGGCCAAATGGCTACTGTTCCTATAATTTAAGGCATACCCTATTTCAGAAAAATTGAGTTCGTTCATTTGGATGAGTTCCTTTGCCCTTTCTATCTTTAGATCGATGTAGTATTTCTCTATGGTCGTACCTTCCTTTTTACTGAACATTTTACTTAGGAAAGTGTAATCTTTATGTAGTTTTTCGGACAGGTAGGTGGACATGTTCCCTACAATGTCATTTTCCCCATTGTTGATCGTCTTGATTAATTCGATCTTAATGTTTTCAATGAGCATATCCACCGTATCCTTAACCCATTCGAAGCCGTTATTTTTCAAAATGCCTTCTATTATATCATCCTCATTGTCCGCGTTTTCCTCATAAACGATCTCTCCTAATTTTAGGGATACAATTACAATCCCGGCCTTGGAAAACTCCTGTGCCAAAAGGGTTTTACATCTATCACAAACCATATTTTTGATGAGGAGTTTTTTCATCTGTTAAAAATTGACATTTGGCTTAAGCTCCACCTTTAGTTGTGGACTTTACCACAAAACTATCATAAATAAATAGAACAATGTTCCCCTTCCAAGCTTTGGAAGGGGAATTCATTTACATTCTTAGTTTGTTGGTTACAAAAGAAAAGGAATATTATCTGCCACTTCTACATGTACATTATCAGCTATTGACCAAACTCCATGGGAATTTACATTGTGAGGGTAGAAAAGAAGTAATACATAATAATAACATCAAATTCAATCCGGCATTACCTCTACGATCATTTCGATCTCCACGGCAATATTACCGGGAAGGGATCCCATACCTACGGCAGCACGGGCATGTTTCCCCCTCTCGCCAAATACGGCCACCATTAAATCAGAATATCCATTGATCACCTTGGGATGGTCGGAAAAATCAGGAGCCGCATTTACCATCCCCAAGACCTTGACCACCCTGACTACCTTGTTTAAATTGCCCAATTCCGATTTTAAGACGGATAATTGATTGACCCCAGTAATTCGGGCAGCCTCATAGCCCTCCTCTATGGTTAAATCTGTCCCCACCTTGCCCTCAATATTTTCCCCGTTACTCTGGAGCGGTCCTTTTCCCGATAGAAAAATTAAATTTCCGGAACGAACGGCATTTACATAATTGGCTACGGGAGAACTTGGTTCTGACAAGGTTATATTCAATTCCCCAAGATTTTTCTCAGGATTGTAATCGGCCGGAACAATTGGAGACTCTATTGTGATTGGATTTACTACATCTTCCTTCTTTGTATTGCAAGAAAGGGCCATCACGAACAGTAGGAGACCAAAAATAAATTTAAACTTCATAGGATTTACCTTTAGATTGTTCTTTATTATTTACACATTTTCCAACACTTCCTTAAGGCGTTTGGCAACAATTCTTTCCTGTCCGGGATCCATCATCCAGGTGGTGATCCCTATAGTTTCATTGTCGCCCACCGTAGCTATTGCAGGATGGCCTTCCATTAACTTTTTCCTAGCTTCCCCAGGGCTGATCTTAACCAAATTGCTATCCCATTTAATCCGTAACGAGGGAACATGATTGGCATAAGGCGGGACATATATTTCTGTCTGCACCCCTTTTACGGATAAGGCAGAGTCACTAATTAATTTTATTTGATTTTCCCATAGCTCCCATTCCTTTTCATGATCTTTGGCCAAATACATTTCCAAAGCCACCAGCATCCCCAGAACCTCTTCCTTGTTTACTTTCATCCCCCTACCAATAGTGCTTCCGCGGGGAGGGGTATGTATTCTGGCCGCCTTGATGAGTTCCCTTTTGCCCAACAATAATCCGGCACTCTGAGGCCCCCTTATTCCCTTTCCTCCAGAAAACGCCACTAGATCAAACCCCATTTTGGTAAATTTAAAAAGGTTCTCCACTGGGGGTACGTCTGCGGCACAATCAATAAAAGTTGGGATGTTGTGCTTTTTTCCTAGGGCTATGAATTCGTCGTACTTAATTTCCCCAAGGTCCGTATTGGCATTCAAAAACCAGAGCATTGCCGTATTCTTGTTAATGGCCCTTTCCATTTCCTGCTTTGTTTTTACGGTGACTATTTTAGCACCAACATTTAAAAGGGCATGTGTATAACCAATATTATGGCCTTCCTGAATTATTACCTCGTGCCTTAGCCCTGTTGTATCTGGAAGTTGGGCCGCTATATTGGAATCCATTCCGGAAATAACTCCTGCAAGGCCAATGGAGATGGCCCCAAATGCCCCCGAGGATACCGTGGCATATTCGCACTGTAACAATTCCGCTATTCTTTCACCAACCTTGTCCTGAAGCTCATCCAGATCCACATATTCCGTTGCCCCATATACAATTGCCGAGGTAACCTCATCGGCCATTAAAGAAGCGGTCATGGAAGTATAGGTTCCCGCAGCATTGATAAATGTACGCACCCCCAGCTCCTTGAATAAATTTCTTTTTGCCGGATTGGTAACCGCAGCACCAAGCAATTGTGGTGTTAATAATCCAGTACCTAACAGTCCGCCCACCACAGGTACGCTGGATAAGGTTTTTAATAATTTTCTTCTGCTTAGCATATTTTATTTTTAATGTTTCATCTCTTTCGGAAAGCGGGTTTATTTCGCATTCCACATAGGTTTGGAAATGCCATTAAGGTCCCAGACCACAACCCCCTCCCTTAGGGTTAGCTCACATTCCAATTTTTGATCGCCTATCATTTTCTTCCCCTGTGAATCAATAAACCCAAAGTTCCCTTTTCTAAGATTTAAAATGGTTAGGTCTGCCGCGGCCCCAACTGTCAGATGCCCCAAATCCGTACGCTTAATATATTGTGCCGGATTCCAGGTAGCACATTCAATGACCTGTTTGGCGGACATGCCCATATTGATAAATTTCGACATTATATTAAGAATGTCCTTCATTCCCGCGTTCATACTTCCCGTATGCAGATCCGTACTTACGGAATTGGGTAAAAACCCCTGGTTCACGGCCGGAATGGCTTGCTCATATACAAAGCTGCCACCGCCATGGCCCACATCAAAAACAATCCCTCTTTTTTGGGCCTCAAAAACATACTCCCTTACCCTACCATTTTCATCTACCACAGGAGTCCTTCCTTTTACATTGGCATAGGCATGGGTAAAAATGTCCCCGGGCCGAAGCTTTTCCATGAGCAATGTTTCCAAGGACAACTCAGGCTCACTACCTCCAAAATCGATCATAACCGGAATATTGGCCATAGTCCCCGCTGCAACCACCCTATTAACGGGTTCCCAATCAAAACCGCTGTAATGGGCCAATTTCACTCCAACTATGGTCCCCTTGTACTGCTTGGCAACATAAGCGGTCATTTTAGGGTTCATATCCTCTATGTTTTGTTCTATGGCACCTCCCTTCATGCCCGATCCTATAATATTTAAGAAAGACAATACCCTTGTTTTGGAATTATCTATGGTCTGCTTCTTAAAGATGCTAAAATTCTTCCACCCTGCGCCCCCTACATCTACAATAGTGGTAACGCCACTTCTAAAAGTAAACCCGTCCGGAGGTAAACTGGTAAAACTATTGCTCAAATACGAATCCTCCTCTGTTCCAAAAAAATTATGTCCGTGTATATCAAGGAGTCCGGGAGCCACTATGAACCCCTTTGCATCTATGACTGTCCTGGCCTGATTTTCGGGAATTTTAGAATCGACTTTTGCAATTAAACCATCTTTTATGGCTACGTCCATTACTTGGTCCAAATTATTTTTTGTGTCTACCACATGCCCTCCCTTCACCAAGATATCGTAGTCCTGTGCGGTCAAAAAGCTAGTTACCAAAAGCCATAAAATGACCCCATTCCGATTTTTTAAAATATTTTTCATTTTTAAAAAGTATTAGTTGGTCTTAATACAACATTTTAAATTCTCCGTAAATCTTCAGAATGTGTTCGAGCCCATCTTAAATTTAACAATACTTTAAAACAATATGTGCATTTGTTGATAATATTTAACATTTTTTTTAATGAAAAGAAAATATATCCCATTCAAGATAGAAGATTATCCAAAATAACCATTAAAAATATGCTATTACGAACCCCGTTACTTTAGAGAACTACTGAAAAAGTAGTTTGCCAAAAAATTCGGGTCTATGGTAGTCTGGCTTTTCGGATCCAACCGGATTCCAGGTTACATAATGGCGTTGGGAAGTAGCGTCGCCACATTTATAAAAATTTGCATTACTGTTTAAACCCTTTATTATTATTTCAGGATTTTGTGTCAAGATTGCAGCGGGAATTATTATAGTCATTTCCCAGGAGAAATCGCCAGTTCTTTCCGTGAAGGTCTGTGATCCCAAAGAGCTTTGAACTTCGATCAAGTTTCCAATAGTATTTGGGTCAACGAATTGCCGCTGACCTCTTCCTGGCCCATAGGCCAAATGGACGGTACCTATGCAATTGAATTCAAAATTATAATAATTTCCATCCCCCAGGGGGTCAAAGAAAAATTCCACACAGCTATCACGGGCCACTGGGCCATTGGTATCCCCAACACTGGCAAGAATATTCTTTTCCCTTACATAATATTTTAACCAAATAGCATTATTGCTATGCGCTATTCTAAAAGCCACACTTGGCCTATAAGAAAATTGGTCCCAATTGATTATGTCGATAGCCTGTAATTCGGTATGTTCCTCCAAAAGTTGGGATACCTGTTCCAGACCAAGTTGTCCATTAAATTCTATTTCTTTAACTATCAGCATTTTTTCCTGACTATATATTTCAGATTTGTAAGCCATCATAATACCGAATAGGCACCATATTATAAATTTCCTTTTCCACATATACAACAAGGCTAATGAAGTTACAAATTAGTTAAAATTTGTCATCCGTACTTCATGTTGTTAAAAAGAACTTATTTAAACATGGAAACGTATAGAATTTTATCCAAAAGCATTACTCCCCATTAAAAAGGCTGCTCAAAATTTCATAGGAATTTAAGCGGTCCTTATGATCATAAATATGGGATACCGCCATTATTTCATTGACTTGGGTAGCTTCTATAAAATTGGCAAGTTGTGTTTTTACAGTTTCTTTAGATCCCACAAAACTATAGTGCATCATCTTCCCAATTTGAACTTTTTCCATTTCATGCCATAACCCATCCATGCTCTTTACCGGTGGCGGCAATGGTTTTCTGGTATTCCTTATAATTCCCAAGGCCAATTGCTGAAGACTGGTCTCCAAAAATCTGGCCTTTTCATCGGTTTCTGCGGCAATTACATTTACACAGGCAATAGTGTAAGGAGCTATGCATTGTTTTGAAGGTTCAAAGTTTTGATGGTAAAGCCTAAGAGCGTCGTGCAAATGGGTCGGTGCAAAATGACTGGCAAAAGCATAGGGCAATCCCTTTGCTCCCGCCAATTGTGCACTAAAGGTACTTGAGCCCAATAAATATATAGGGATATCCAAGCCTTCTCCCGGTATGGCCCGCACTGCAGCATGTCTATTTTCTTTAGAAAAATAGGTCTGTAATTCTACTATATCCCTTGGAAAGTCGTGAACAGTTTCGGTACGGTCCCTTCTTAAGGCTTTGGCAGTTAGTTGATCGGTTCCCGGGGCCCTACCCAGACCCAGATCCACTCTCCCCGGATATAGTGTCTCCAAGGTACCAAATTGTTCCGCTACAATTAATGGGGCGTGATTGGGCAACATAACTCCTCCAGAACCTACCCTAATGGTCTTGGTCCCTTGGGCAATATATCCTATTAGAATGGGGGTGGCAGAACTTACCAAGCTTTCCATATTATGATGTTCGGAAATCCAAAACCGCTCAAAACCCAAATTTTCGACATGTTGGGCCAATTCCAGACTTTTGTTCATGGATTGTAGGGGGCTGGACCCTTCGGCAATAGGAACCAAATCCAAAACCGAGAATTTTATGTTCCCAAAATTATTATTGCTCTTATGCGTCATATTTCCTGAATTATTGAATGCATTGGAAATACCTTAGTCGAATACCATTGTCAATCCTTAAAGTAATATTTTTTAATGGAGTTAAAAATGAACTACCTCGGCGCAGGGCTTATGAGGTATTGGAATCAAGACCTCTACGTTACAAGAACCAAGATACAAGACAAAATAATCCAATGCCGTACATCGTGACTACCTATAACGCTAATGCCTCGAGGAATTCTATTGATATAAAACAGATTACCAAGATTATTCCCGTTGAGCTATTATTATAAGCCCGGGGTTCTCTTTTTTTAATTGGGTTATATCCGTTTTTGTTACCTGGGTCTGCCAAAGGTAGATTTTCTTCAGCCTGGAAAGTTTTGGCACAAGCTCCAATACCCCTTTTGAAACATTGGTTCCATATAGGTTTAGGGATTCCAAATTCTCCAGTTTCGATAAATGCTTTATTCCAGTGTCCGTTATTGCATTTCCGCTAAGATCTAGCTTTACCAAGTTTTGCAAACTGCCAATTTTTTCGAGATAGCTATCCTCAAGGTTTGAATTTCCAAGGTTAAGCCAAACCAATTGCTCCCTTAATTCCAATAGGGCGTCCAGATCGGAAGCTTTAAGGTCTGCTTCACTTAAACTAAAATTGGCTTCCAAAAAATAATTATCCTTCATTAAGGGATTAATTACAAATCCATGGCTGATCAAGGTGTCGACCACTCCTTGATTGGGAGGAGAAACCCTTTTGTTAAAAAGATTGTTCTTATCCAACCCCAGATAATTGCTTACTATGGGGCCAATTGTATTTTCCGTATCTAGTTGGGTTACAAAGCCCTTGGACGGCGCCCCGGATTTGATCCACCATTTGATCAACACTACTTCTTGATCGGTCAACGGCAGCTTGCCTTCAGAAGGCATAAAATCTTCATGCTCCATGGGTAGGGTAATACGCCGTACCAGCTCACTTTTCAGGGCATCTCCCGGTACAATGGTATTATCGCTTTTCCCTCCGAGCATCATATTTTCATAGGTGTTCAGCAAAAGCTCCCCTTTTCTTTTCCCTTCATTATGACAACCAACACATTTGGATTGCATCATCGGCATCACCAAATCCAGAAAGACATCGGCCGAATCCAGTACGGCCACTTTTTTACGTGGCTCCATCTTGGAGGGCAAGCCGGCCATATTTCGAAAGGAATTTGGCGCATATTGCAATAAATAATTAGACCCGTGGGTGAGATTGCCCCCCAAATGGCCTGTGAGCATAAGCAAAAAACACCCCATGAGCCCTATTATCCATTTAATAATAGATGGGGAATTGTTCCATTGCTTATGAACAAAATAACAAGCAAACGATAATAGTGTTAAAGCAATTCCGGCCCATTGATGCCAGAACAGGGTTTCCTTATCATATTCCCCACTAAGGGAAAGTAAGTACCCAAAAACTACGGCAACAACTGCACTTACAGCTCCCATTAACCATGCTAAGGGGATATAAACCCCTAAAGGATTGAATTTTCGCCAGCGGGAAGCCAGCTGTATCAAAAAAGCCATAATTAAAAACCCAATGGGCAGATGTACCACTACAGGGTGAAACCTTCCCAAAAACAGAAGAATATCTGGCGGATTGTCCAAAATACCTCCAATCAATAACAAAACTGAACCCATGTATGTTATTTAAGAGGTGTCCCTTTCAAGGGCTTTCCATTGGTGGTCAAAATTTGAAAGTGATGTACCCTATGTCCGTCGTAACTCCAGACCATAGCTTTATCGGGGGACACCTCAAACAGTTTTATGCCGTTTTGGGCCCCATAACTGGCTATTACGGTATTGCCATTGGGCAATCTTTGGGCTCCACAGGGATCGGCAAAGGGAGATTCTTTTATGTCGGCATTGCTTATTTTCCAGACCACCTTCCCGTTGGAATCGATTTCGATTACCTTGTTACCATGGGTTAAGCTAATTAGGGTGTTGCCATTCTCCAAGCGAATGGCGGTAAAGGGCCAATTTTCCGCTTCCCTTCCTCCCAAATCTGCCAAATCGGTTCTAAAAACATGTACCACAGTTCCGTCCGGCCGGTATTCCTTTACGGCAAAGGCCAATAAATGGGGCACCAAATAATTGCCATTGGGCAATTTTCTGGCCATTCGTGTCTGCATATGGATATTATCGGTATCCGGTTTAAGGGGTACGCTCTTTACGACCTCCCCCTTTTTGTTTACCTCGACTATCCTGGGATGGGAACCGGATTCTGTAATCATGGTATTGCCATTGGACAAACGTACCGCGGTACCCAGTTCCATTGACTTCTCTGCCCTGGCATAGGTAAAAACTATCCTTTTTTGCTTATTGTACTCCCGCACTTCATCTGCCCAACATATAAGAATGTTTCCATTTTTTAAGACATAACCATCCCTGGCACCTTCTTTTCCGGAATTCCAGATTTCCTCTCCGTCCTCTCCTATGATACCTGTAAAATTAGGTCCCGCCACAAAAAAAGAATGTGTAATTTCCTTATTCTTGATTGGCAATTGATCGGATTTCAAGGTAACGGATATATCTACAAAGAACAGGGGAGACATCATTAAAAAAAGGATTCCTTTGCTAATCATATTCATGTGCGTGTATTGGAATTAATATTTAATTTAGGCCAAAATATCCTTTACGAGGTTTCCATGGACATCTGTCAACCTCATGTCCCGGCCCCCAAATCGGAAGGTCAATTGTTTGTGGTCCAACCCCAATAAATGCATAATGGTGGCATGCAGGTCATGTACCGTTACTTCATTTTCTATTACCCGATAGCCGTATTCATCCGTTTTTCCGAAGATAGTACCCCCCTTTACACCAGCTCCTGCCATCCACATGCTAAATGCCGATGGGTTGTGGTCCCTTCCATCGGATCCCTGAGCGAAGGGCGTTCTTCCAAACTCTCCTGTCCAAACCACCAAAGTTTCCTCCAAGAGTCCACGGGATTTTAAATCCTTTAGCAATCCGGCAATAGGTTGATCAACGGCATGGGCATTTCTTTCGTGGCCTACCTTTAAGTTACTGTGCTGGTCCCACCTATCGGCCCCTACGTTCGGGCAAGTGAGTTCCACAAACCTAACGCCACGCTCTATCAACCTACGGGCTAAAATACATTGGGAGGCGTATCCCCTAAGGTGCGGGTCATCGGAATCCAGTCCATATAATTTTTTGGTGGCCTCGGTTTCCTCTTTAAACTCGGTAAGCTCTGGAATGGAAGACTGCATTTTATAGGCAAGTTCATAGTTGGAAATGGCAGATTCCACGGCGTCGGCCTTCCCTATTTTTCCGATCAGACTATCGTCCATTTGCTTGATAAACTGTAGTTTCTCCTCCTGAAGGTTTTTAATATCTTCCCTAGGGTTGATATTGGCCACAGGTTCGGGCCCTGCCTTAAAAACGGAAGCCTGATACGATGCCGGCAAGAATCCGTTCTTAAAATTGTCCAAGCCTCCCGGAGGTATTAAACCCCCATCCAATACTACATAACCGGGAATATTATTGTTTTCACTTCCCAGGCCATAATTCATCCAAGCACCCATACTTGGGCGTCCCTGTAGTCCGCTGCCCGTATGTAAAAAATAATTGGCATTGGTATGTTCCGGAAAGTTGGAAACCATGGACCGTATCAAAGCAATATCGTCTACGCAAGTTGCAATATGTGGAAAAAGATCGCTCACCGGCATACCACATTCTCCGTATTGCTTAAAATCCCAGGGGCTTTTTAATATTTTTCCCACATTATCGAACTGTGTGGCATCTACCTTAAATTTCTTTCTTGGATCCTCACCATTCTCCTTGGCAAGTCGGGGTTTGGGGTCAAAAGAGTCCACTTGGGAGACCCCGCCATCCATATATAGAAAGATGACGTTTTTCGCTTTGGGCAAATAATGTGGCCCCAAATAAAGATTGGAGGCAGTTTCTAGGTGACCTGCCCTTTTGCAACCAAAAGGCAATGTCCCGAACAAGCCCATAAAAGCCAACGACCCGAAACCACCGGCCGATAGGCCCAACATTTCGCGACGGGAAATAACCCTAGGTTTGGTATGGTGATGATGGCCCATTATATGAGGTATATAAATTCTTTTAAATTAAAAATACTATGGCAATACTCTTTCCATACTACTATTTCTTTATCGGCTCCGGTAATGTCCTTCCCCTCCATTGTTCTCAGCATTTCAAAAAAATTGGAAGCTTTCTTAAGTTCTTCCGAAGTTGCCAAACGTGAAAAGGCCTGCATATAGATCCACTGTACTTTTTCCTCAAAACTGCCCAATCCTTTTTCCAATAATTTTTCCGCCATAATTTCCGCCTGTTGCGCAACCAACGGATCGTTCATTAAAATCAAGGATTGCGATGGCACATTGGTAACGTTCCTACTGCCAAAAGTGCTAAAGGGTATTGGACGATCAAAAGTGGTCATCATTGGTTCCAAGAAATTCCTCCTCACCTCCAAATAAATACTTCTCCGACCATCCCCGTCTATAGGTCCGGATTTCCCTGGCCTACCCCGTCCCTGCATAAAGTCCGTGAGATGGGTAGCCACCGGCACCCCGTACATGGTAGCATCCAAACTTTCGGTAACCATCAGTATCCCGTCGCGAATGGCCTCTGCCTCCAACCTTCTTACCGGAAATGAGGCCAAATAAATATTATTGGGATCCTTGCTGGCAAGGGCATCACTTTTCAAGGTACTCCGTTTAAAAGTTTCGGAGGTGACTATAGCCCTAATCATACTTTTTATGGACCAGCCGTCATTTTGAAACTTAACGGCCAAATAATCCAAAAGTTCGGGATGTGAGGGCAATTTTCCCTGAAGGCCAAAATTGTCTACCGTCTCCACTATTCCCCTGCCGAACAAATGATGCCAAATTCGATTTACCATTACCCGGGATGTCAAGGGATTGTCATTGTTCAACATGGCCCTTGCCAATTCCAGCCGCCCACTTCCGTCAGATTTAAATAGGGAATCCCCTAATGACAGTGCCGATAAATACCTCCTGGGAATACGTTCTTCAGATGGTTCCTTATAATTTCCCCTATTGAAAACCGGACTGTTTACTGCATATCCATCGTATACTCCATTAAAAAAAGTATCGGTTTTTAATTTTTTGGCCAACTGTTGACTACTGTCTATCACCGATTTCAATTCCGGGAAGCGGGCAGGTAATTTCCCCATCCTCAAATCTTCATTTAGTGCCTTTACTTTATTTGGTGGGATATCCAAGCTGGCCCAATTATCCTTGCCCTGTACGGAGCTAAGTTCGTTTTCCAAATTGGACGGCCATTCCCCATCGTAAGTCACGGCATATTCCGCCTCTATAAAAGCGTCCTCCGGTAAATTGTATATGTGGCCCTCATATCCCCCGGGTATAATTTCAATATACGCCTTCCTGCCTTTCCATGGAGCCACGTTAAATACAAAATTATTCCAGTTCCCCGTGTTCACCTTTTGGTCCATTCCCCCGTAAATAGGATTTTGGATCAATTGAAAATTGTCTATAATTATTCTGATACTACTGCTTTGTCCAAGTGCCCTAACGCCAATAAAATCTTTTTCCAAAAGTATATTGGGAGATCGTAGCGCTCCAAAAATTCCCGTTCCCATCAACTTACTGGAGGCCTTCCCTTGCTGTAATCCCAATAATTTGCCCGAAGTTTGGTCCAATATGGGATCGCCAAGGGTGGTGCGCTTTCCAAAGCCATGGCCATCACTTTTCCAGCCATCAAAATCCCTACCTCTAAAATCGCCGATGACGGTATAGCTATTTTGCTCTTTGCCTACTACCGTATTATGAGCTAGATCGGTATTTCCATAGTCGCTTTTGGCCGTGTCCCATTTACTGGCAACCAACTTTCTCATATAGGAATTTAGGTGTTCTATTTCCCTGACAGTGATCTCTGTTTCCTTAGCGGTATTGGAGGGGATAGGGGAAAACCTCGTACTCTCCATGACCCCGTAGAGTGCATAATAATCGGCAGCTGTAATGGGGTCGAACTTATGATCGTGACATTTTGCACAGGAAACCGTCAACCCCTGAAAGGTCTTGGTAGTAACGTCTATCATATTATCGATCCGATCTGCCTCGTCCTGGCGCACATCCACAGGGCTATGGGTTCCTTCGCCCATAACATAAAAAGTAGTCCCCAGCCTAGATTCGGAAACGCCGGTTTCCTTATTTTCCCTAACATTCTCCAATAAGTCGCCTGCAATATGTTCCTTCAATAATTGATCATATGGCACATCCCCGTTAAATGCCCTGATCAAATAATCCCGGTACTTCCAGGCACCGGTTATGGTGTAATCAAATTCGTGGCCCTTTGTTTCGGCATAACGTACCAGATCCATCCAATGCCGTGCCCATCTTTCCCCATAGGCCGGGGAATTAAGATATCGATCCACCAATTTTTCATAAGCCACAGTACTGGTATCGGAAATAAATTCCTGAACTTCATTTGGGTTTGGAGGTAGGCCGGTAAGCAAATAGGATACTCTGCGGATAAGGGAATTTTTATTGGCCATCGGAACTTTTTCCAGTCCCTTCCCTTCCAATTGCCGGTCTATCAATATATCGATGGCATTGGGGTCGTCCAAATCCATTTTGGTTGCAGGCTTAATAAAGGACCAGTGTTCTTTCCATTGGGCACCTTGGTCTATCCATTTGTCCAAAAGGGCTTTTTCCCTCTCTGTAAGTTTAAGATTGGTTTCAGGAGGGGGCATGATCTTGCCGGGATCTTCATTGTAGATTCGCTTTAGCAGTTCACTTTTTGATGTCTTTCCGGGCACTATGGCATGGCCACCTTCCTTAAGGGCGGCTACGGCACCCTCGTAGGTATCCAATCGCAATTCCGCTTTCCTGCTACTGGGATCCGGGCCATGGCACAAATAACAATTCTGAACCAATATAGGTTTTACGTGAAAATTAAAGTCGACCACCTTAGGTAGCGGTTCGGAGAATTTTTCCGTTCGGTCACAGGAAATCCCCAAAACTCCCAGCGTACCAACTAGGACCAAAACTTTAGTTCCACGAAAAAACATTGTCAAAATTTTATAGCCATTATCAAATATAGAGATCCAAAACCTTAAAACCAACTATTAAAATTGCGGGAATCAATACTTATTGTGCTGTCCTCTTTGATAATTGGTAGGCACAGCACCCTAAAGTAGGGATAATTAATGAGAAGAAAAATACTGACTATTACAGATTTTAATTTTGGTCCGAGGTGTTTTCCAATCCATGAAGCAATGATAATGTAGTTGCCCGCAATGCAGCAAAGAAAATGGGTGGATTGTACCATATTCCCTCTATGTGAGCAACTCTTTTAAATCCCCAATTTTATTAATGGTATAATCTGCTTTGGGGACATGGCCAAAGCCGTATTTGGCAAAAACAAAAGGGATACTGTTCCCATTAGCAGCCGTGTAGTCCCCTAGGGTATCCCCAATATAAATGGGCTTGGAAAGTTTGTTCCTTTTCATGATCATCTTTATATTTTCGGTTTTGGACAGACCGGTATTTCCGGAACATTCAAAATCTTTAAAATAAGCGTTCAAGCCATGGTATTCATAAAAGGCCTCGATATAACCGGCCTGACAATTACTGACTATATACAGATCGTACTTTTTGTCCAAGGTATCCAAGGTTTCTTCCAGTCCATGGTACAAAATCCCTCCGGACTCCTTAATGTCGTTCACCTCCTGTTCATAACAACTGCCCATAACCGCCAATTGCTGCTCTTCACTTAGATATGGGAACAGTTTCTTCCCTACCAGGTTGTGCTGCATTCCCAAAATACCTTGAATATCTTCCTCGGAAATAGGGTCCTTAATACAATCATACCCATTCAATGCGGTATACCATGCCTTAATGCTCATGGGCATAGGGTCCCAAAGGGTACCGTCCAGGTCAAAAATGATGTTTTCAATAGTGTCCTTTAATCCGCTCAGTGCCATTTTTTAAAAGTTACGAATACTAAACTAAATTGACTACCTCTCCTGTTTCTGCCGATCTATAGGCCGCATCCACAATGTCCAACACCATTTGTCCTTCCACGATTCCCGGAACGGGTGGTTGCCTGGTTTTTATACATTCCACAAAATACTCCATTTGGCGGGTATAGATGATTTGGTCGCAGTGATCCTCCCTTTTTGGAAGCTCTGGCACTGTGGTTACCGTACCTTCGCCTTCCTTCATTTTCAAAAATGTGGGAAACAGATTGGCATAGCCTTTTGTCCCGAACAGACTGGTACTGGCCTCGGGTCCGTCCATATGGGGATGCCACCATCCACTTTCAATAATACTTTCGGTACCATTGTCCCATGTAATGACCAGGATTGCGCTATCGTCCACATCATAATCTCCAAACTCCGTAGAAATTCTGGCATAGACTTTTATCGGATTTGGATCTCCCAAGATATACCTAACGGCGTCAATGGCATGGACACCCATATCCGCCAAGGCTCCGCCGCCTGCCATTTCCTTTTGGGTAAACCAACCGGAGGGTCCCCAATTTTCATGTATTCCGTAGCCTTTGGTCTTAAATACCCTTCCTATTGTTCCCGAGGCTACAGTATCCCTTATATAACAGGTATCCGCATCAAAACGCCACATATGCCCCACCATCACCAATTGGTTGTACTTGTTTGCCGCCTCAGCAATTTGTTTACCTTCATCACCACTCATCCCCATGGGTTTTTCAAGAAAAACATCCTTGCCATTTTGCAAAAAGGCTATGGCATAGGGCGCGTGAAATTGATTGGGGGTGCTTATAATTACGGCATCCAGATCATCCCTTTTTACCAATGATGAAATATCGGTCAACGCCTCTTTAATATGGTACTTAAGGGCAAACTTCTTGGCATTTTCAAGGTTTTTGGACACCACGGCCACAATTTTAACATTGGCCAGTGTTTGTAATCCACGAGCGTGGTAATCCGAAATAAATCCGGCACCTATAAGGGCTATTTTAATTTTCATCTATTTAAAAATTTTTATTAAGTTGAAAAGGGGTAATAAAAATTTAATTATTTTGTCCCGATAATTATCGCCTTGCTTCCAAAAATGGCAGCTGTAGTGTTACCGACACTTCCTTAGTCCAACAATTCCTCGGCATGGGTATAAATCTTTTTTATGGCAGCGGCCACCAGATCCATATCGGCCTTTGTTCCCATTAATACCTTGTGGTGGACACAAACGGATTCTTCCTTAAAAATACGTTCACAGACCGGTAATGAAAACCGCTTGGGATCTATGGCCTTCCAATAGGCATCATTTAATTTATGTCTGGAAGGTTTTGTATGTGGCACGTATAATGAGCAATTATTTAAAGGTTCATAACATGCATCCACAACTATGCCCAATTCCGCTTCAAGGGCAGCCCTAAACTTCTCTACCGGTAAATTCTTGAACTTACCGGTATCGTAGCGAAAAGCAAAATTGAAATAGGCCTTTTTGGTTTCCCTATCATCCCTTTTTAAAGGTGTAACTCCTTCTATTTCATTTAGCAACGTATTTAAATAAGCCCCATTGGCGTCCCTATTTGCATTTTGTTCCGGCAATCTTTTTAAGCCCTCAACCAGTATTGCTGCTTGAAATTCGGTAATCCGGTAGTTGCCTGACTGAATAAAATTACCGTCATCACCATAATCCCCAATCCCCTTGTCCGCACCGATGAGCGAATCCCCTTCAGGTCTTCGACCCACATTTCTCAGGGCATCCATTTTTTCGGCCAAATCGGTGTCATTGGTAGTAACGGAACCCCCCTCGCCAGCGGTTAAATGTTTTGATAATTGAAAGCTGAAGCTACCAACGTTTCCGATGCTTCCCGCTTTTTTGCCCTTCCATTCGCCTCCATGTTTATGGGCGCAATCCTCAATAACATAAAGATTATGTTTCTTGGCAATGGCCATTATGGCATCCATATCCGCAAAAGCGCCATAGAGATGTACAGGAATAATAGCCTTTGTTCTTGGCGTTATGGCCTTTTCAATTTCCTTTGGATCTATACACCAGGTATCTTCACAAATATCTACCAATATGGGAGTGGCATTTACGTCGATTACAGTGGCAGCGGTAGCTTGCCAGGTTAGTCCAGGAACGATAACCTCATCACCTACACCTATACCAAGGGCTTCCAGGGCAATCTGTAAGGTTATGGTACCGTTTACGGCACATATGGCATGTTTTACCCCTGTAAATTCTGCAAAAAGTCTATTGAACTCCATTTCCTTTGGCCCATTGTAGGACCAAACCCCACTATGTAATACCTCAATTAAAGCAACTTCTTCCTCTTTCCCCCAAACCGGCCATTTAGGCCAGGGATTCTTATTGGTATCTCGACTAGGGGTGCCTCCATGTATTGCTAGTTTTTTCATGTGTTTATATTTATTGCTTTTCAAATGTCACATGTAACATCCAAATAATCATTTCGCCGTGTGACAAAATCTTTAGTCAAGGATGTTTCATTGTCAATGGTTGTTATATGGTAATTCTATTTATAATTTTTCAGGATCCAATACTAGGTGTTTTACCGTCTTTCTATTCCATGTATACACGATATGTATCATTCCGTCCGGGGTTTGTATCAGGGTAGGATAGGAATATTCCTCTCCCTTTTTATCCGTGATTGCCGTTAGGGGTTCCAAATCCAACACTCTCTTCCATGTTTTGCCATCTTGGGACAGGCCTACGCTCAATGGAACCCTATCTTCGGATGCTATGGTGGTAGGATTGTAGATCAGTACGTGTCGCCCATCCCTTAAGGTAATTGCATCAATCCCGGAATCAGGGTTGGGAAGTTCGGTAGCAGTCATTTCACTCCAGTTAAGTCCACCGTCATAAGACCAATTTTGCCCTATTGTCCCCTCATAGGTTCTACTCAATAATTGGAGGGTATCGTTACCGTGATCCAGGATGGCAGGTTGAATGGCCTTAAATTTTATACCATCGTTCAAAGGGGCCGTTTTGGTCCAGGTTTGGCCAAAATCCGGACTCCTTTCCAAATGAATTTTATGACCCCCCGTTTCGCTCTCAGTACTGGAAGGAGACAAAATATCCCCGTTGGAAAGGGTAACAGGTCTATTTTTAATGGGGCCCAATATTCCTTCTGGAAGTCTTGTAGGGGCAGACCAAGTAAATCCGTCATCTTCAGATGTCCTATACATTCCCCACCAATATAATGGATCGGGACCCACTTTGTAAAAAAGTATCAAAGGTTTATTTTTAGGTTTAAAAAGAACTGGGTTCCAACATGGATATCGAACTCCATCATCCTCCACCCCATTGGCTACTTCAACCGGGCTTGTCCATATATCGCCTATTTTTCTTGAAACCCAAATCCCTACATCATTGTTTTTTTCTTCTGTTCCCCCGAACCAGGAAGCCACCAAGATGCCGTTGCTGATATCAATAGTTGGGGCGTGACATTGAGGTGTTGGCCCTTGCCCTATTGGGTAAA
Source organism: Arenibacter sp. P308M17 (assembly GCF_003426735.1). Taxonomy (GTDB): domain Bacteria; phylum Bacteroidota; class Bacteroidia; order Flavobacteriales; family Flavobacteriaceae; genus Arenibacter. Next base: position 143,571 of record NZ_QVON01000008.1, on the reverse strand, counting down.
TGTATTCTTCAAGGCTTATGGCAGGATGCTTTCCCAATATTTCAGATCCACTTTCTTTCCCCTTTTCCTTACAAGACCCTATCGATATTAAAAGGGCTATTGCAACTAAATGTTTTATCCAAATTCTCATAATATCGGTTATTAAAAGTCTTCTAATCAAAGAAATAAATATGTCTTGGGACTATTTCAAATTCCATCCCTCCACCTTCAATATTGCCTCGGAAGTTCCTTTAAAATTGGCACTGATCATACGTTCCTCCCCTGGTAGTAAGTTCATAAAATTATCTTCCCAGAAAATGGGCAATATAAGTTCTCCTGTCCATTTATCCACTACCTTTAGGTTGACCAAAAATGCTATATGATCACTGTGGTTTTTAAGTGCTACTTTGATATTTTGTTGTTCCCCGTCCCGTTCAAAATAATGTGAGTGCCCCAATTGAATTATAGGTAGCCCGTTCAACTGTGTAAAGTCCGCATACACCTTGCTAGGGGTATGAAACGCAAAAGGCCCCAAATCGGCCTCGTAGTCCAATACCTCTTCCTTAGTGGATAACCAATAAAAATTATTGCTGATCTCTGAGCCTGTTATATCCAACAAACGAAGGTCTACAAAATAGGTAGTCGTAAGCCCTTTGAGATCTCCCAATTCGAAAATGGATTTTGATGAATCCGGATCCAGAGTAAAGTTCACCTTCTCATCTAACAACTTTTCGGACCCTATGGAATATACCCTAATATGGGCAGACAAATTTTCTGCCGGTCTTAGGTAATCATTAATGGCATAAATGTTTTTATCGCCATAATTGTAGATAAGACTTAAGGGCAAACATGCCTTTTGAGTGGCATAAAACGCAGCTGTTGGGTTTAGGTAATAATCGTACAGCTGCCAATACATCTTGGGCCAGGCCGCATTCAACATCCATTGGATAATACCGGTGGATTTCCTTTTATTTACCTGAAAGGCTTCGAACATGGGCCTCATAAGCTCATAGTTCATTGCCTGGGCCTTTTTATCGAACTCCTCCAAAGAACTTGGAGCCCCGTATTTTTCCTCAATGGCCTTGGTAAATCTACTTAGATCGGCAAACTCATACCGTCCGCAATGAAAGTTCCAGGTTTCCCCAATGGGCCATAATTGCTGCTGAGGAATCATTTTTTTTAAACTTTCCAATTGGGGTACCTGGGCTCCTGGACCCGTTTCGGTGTTGAACCCATAGGCCCCACCAAACTTAGTATCTGTAAACCAATATACCGGGGCAGTATAGGCATAAGGGCCCAACATTTTTACCCCGGACGACCCGCTGATCTCGCTAATAACATCCTCACTACCTATAACGTGCTGGTCGCTTCCCACTCCCCCTGTAGAATTTAAATAGGGCCTTGTAGGGTCATATTTGGCAAAGGTGTCTATATATTTTTGTTCCAATTCCGTAATCGGCACCTTGTCACTGGCTACGGTCCATACAAAGATGCTCGGATGGTTGCGCAGCCATATTACCTGATCTTCCCAGGCCTGGGCAACATGGGTTATATGCTCGGGTTTATATACACCTCCAAAGCGTTCATTAACGGGTACCCCCATATGGATCTCATGTTCCCAATGGCAACTCCAACCTACCATCAACAATATACCGTTTTCATCGCAGAGGTCGTACAATTTGTGATCCTTTCCCCAAAAGCCTTCCAAACGAATACAATTCAGGTTCATTTGTTTTACATATTTCACCTGTGCCTCGATGCCTTCGTCCGTATCCATTAAAAGCATATCATCTGTCCATCCGCCACCTTTGATCAATACTTTTTGGCCATTTACCTTATACCCCCGGTGAATATCGTTTAACCAATAATCCTCTATATCGCGAATGCCAAATCTCAGCTGGGTGGCATCCAAAACCTCCTCCCTGGCAACAAATTTTAAATCCAGATCGTAAAGATCGGGATTGCCCAGATTTATGGGCCACCAAAGTTTAGGTTGCTTAAAATGGAGTCCTACAAATTCCTTACTGTTAAAGGTGACCAACTCTTTATCCTTTGGAGCCAGGCTGATACTTTTCTTGAATACTACCTTACCTATTTTACCTATTAAATCTCCAGAAATTGTAGTATTGGAACAATTGGTCAGTTCCGCAGAAACAGCAATATCGGCCTCTTTCAAGGTATCAAGATTTACTTTGGTCCTTACAAAGGGATTTTCAATCCGTACCCCACCATGAAGATACAGGCTGACAGGTCTAAAAATTCCCATATTCCCGTCTGGCGGGGCTGGATTCCAATCTACAAAGCCTATACTAAAATCGCCGGGTCGGGGGGGGACTACCTCAATGGCCAAGATATTTGATCCATCTTTAATATGAGTACTTACATCAAAGTTGGTAATGCGAAATGCCCCATCTATGACAGTATCATCGGCTATTAACAGCCCGTTTAACCATACGTTGGCCTTATAGTTTATACCCTCAAACTGTAAACTGGCAAATTCATTGGATTGCTCCTTTGTAAGTTCAAAACTGGTTGCATACCACCAGGATACTTTAAATAATTCTGTTGGAATGGTCTTTAAATTCTCCCCAAAATAGGGGTTTTCGTAAACCTTGTTGGCCACCAAAGTGCTCAAAACCGTTGATGGTACTACCGCAGGCAACCAATTTTTGGAAATAGAGGGATCGGTTGAAATTACACTCCCCTTTTCCGAAACCTCATTTGCACTCTGGATTCTCCAATTATCCGATAACTTTATCTGGAAGGACTTATGCATTATATATATTTTATCAGTAGTGTCCGATTAAAGACAAAAGACCACTTCGTTGCAAGACTTAAGACCAAAGATCCGATCACAACCAGCTGATTTAAAGCATCCCTTTTTATTAAGAAAAAAGACGTCAATGACTCTAAATAATTCTTATTAATGGACTTATGATGATTCATAAATATTTTATCGGACAACAATATTAATTTATTATTCCTTCTTGGACTTTAATTTCTTTATGGTACTCTTTGCCTTCCATATCATTCCACCTCCAATGGATATTAGTATTAAACCGGCAACCATGTCGGTCATATGTCCTATAAAAGTTTCCGTATAGATCATTGCAAAAAGTACAATACACCCAAAAACCATAATAAAAACCCCAAGAGCATTGTTAATTTGAGCGGCCTTCAGGCGCGCATTTATTTCATTTGTCTCCATATTATTCTAATTAAGGGGTTAAAAATGATTATAGATCGATGCCAAAATACAAAGCACGGCAATAGACCATAGTTTTAAATTGTTCCACCAGTGCCGATCTTCCTTGGCAATACCCTGGTAAACATACTCTGTAGGCAATATCAGCACCAAAATACCTATTAATGCATACAAAGAAAGAAATATCATTTTTGCAGTTTCTTGCGAAACACCGGAGAGCCAGTCAAAATTGAACATATTACAGTTTTTTATTTTCCACTAAAATTTTTGAACTAAACACCAAGCCCTTAAGTTGTTCTTCGGTATGCTTCTTGGTGAGCAGACTTACTACTACATTAATGATAAACCCTAATAGGAAGGACCACCAGGAAATATAAAGAAACGGATCCTCTATGGTGAAGAATTGCTCCTTGAATACATTTAGGTAAATGGCAAACCCTATCCCTATGACCAAGGCCGAAAGTCCTCCCCATTCCGTAGTCCTTTTCCAGAATATCCCCAAAAGGAGAATGGCGAACAATGGACCTTGGAAATAGGACATAAAGGTTTGTATGGCCACATAAATTCCAGGGAAATCACTGCTAATAGGTGAGGTAGCGACTCCTATGAGCAACAGCACCAGGGTAGTGATCTGTCCCACCTTTAAATAGTGTTTGTCATCCGCCCCTTTTTTAATAAACGGTTCGTAGATATCCTTTGTAAATAAAGTGGCCGTAGAATTCAACAAGGAATCCACGCTGGACATGAGTCCCGCAAAAAATGCGGCGAACATAAGTCCCACCAAACCGGGAGGCATGATAGATTTGATCATCATTGGAAGTGCCTGGTCCCCATCTGCCAACCCGGGATGGACCACTACGGCCATAAGCCCCGGAAACAAGACCAAAATTGGGATAAACATTTTAAGGGCAGATCCAAAAATCATACTTGCCTTGGCGTGCCATTCGTTCTTGGCGGTAAGGCAGCGCTGTACAATGGACTGGTTCCCTATCATATAGGCATTGGCCATAACAAAGGTTAGACCAAAGAGAATTCCGGTCCATGGAAAGGGCGATTTCGTATCCTGGGGTTGAATAATGTCGAAATGATTGCGATACTCCGGTCCCATGGTCGCGATTTTATCTACCATATTATCCCATCCTCCCACTTCGTATAGGCTAAGAAAAACCAGCGCAAAACCTCCTATGAACATGATTATAAATTGCACAACATCGGTCATTATTACAGCGGTAATCCCCCCAAAATAGGTGTATAGACCAACCACGCCCGCTGTAGCAACTATCGAAATCCAAATGGGCCACCCCATAAGTACATTTAATAGCACCGCACTGGCCCAAAAAAGTACTCCCAAATCCAGGGCAAAGAACAAAATCCAGGTTACGGAGGCAATGGTCCTTACCTTTTGGTTATACCTTCTGCCCAAATATTCCGGAATGGTGTACATACCCCCTCTCCAGAAATAGGGTATAAAAATAAATGCCGCCAACAACATGGCCGGAACGGAACCTACCCAATCAAAGTTGCCTACAGATATACCATATCTATATGCTTGCCCGGACACCCCTACAAAATCCAATGCCCCTATGTCCGATACAACAATAGACATACCAATAGCCCAAAAAGGCAAGCTTTTGCCTCCTAAAAAATAGTCTTCGGAACTACTGACAAATTTTTTAAAATATAGCCCCAATAACAACATTCCTATTATATAAGCTATCACTATAAAATAATCTATCCCTGCTAACATAGTTTGGCATTTTGGTTAATTAACTACAAATTAAATCCAAATAGAAGTGATTGAATAAGTAAATCTTATTGCATTTGCATAGTATATTGACATAAGACCTAGTTTTTTGACATATTTATTGATAATTAAGTTAAAATTACAGCAGTTTTGCTGCGTGTGAAATATTAAGCGATTACTAATGTCAAGGCCTGTCCATACCTATATATATAATACCATCCCTATTTGGTTTAACTATAAATAGACCCTAAATAATTGGGTTCAAAGCTGGCCCTGTTTACGGTTAATAAACATTCTTGCCAAAAACCAAACATATCTTAACCTAAAATTTTCAATATCTTAATATTTAACGCATTAGGGTTAAAATTTAATAGGTATCTAATAAAATACCATGCTTTTGGTCGATTATTTTACAATAGTTTTGTTAACGAAGTGCTAATTACTCAACCTATTAATAAAAATAAATATGAAAAAAAGCAGCTTGAAATTTATGACTTTCCTTTTGTTCAGCATGGTTTCCGGAATCATGTTGGCACAACAAGGCGTAACCGGAGTCGTCAGCAGTGATGATGGCGAATTGCTCCCAGGGGTGTCCGTGGTAGTGAAGGGAACAACCACCGGTGTCACCTCTGATTTTGATGGAATCTATAGTATTTCCGTTCCCAACAGTAGTGCCGTTTTGGTATTTTCCTATTTGGGAATGGAAACCAAGGAAGTTTCCGTTGGCAACCAAACTACCCTTAATGTTACCTTATCTACCTCCTCCGAACAGTTGGATGAAGTGGTCGTAACCGCTTTGGGTATTTCCAGGGAAAAGAAATCCTTGGGGTACTCGGTAAGTGAGGTAGGCGGTGATGCATTGGACAATGTGCCTCAAGAAAATGTGGTAAACGCACTTTCGGGCAAGGTATCCGGGGTCAACATCAACTCTACCGGTGGGGCCGGTTCTACCGTAAACATCAATATAAGGGGTGCAGCTTCGTTATCCAGTGATAACCAACCTTTATTCGTGATCGATGGTTCCCCTGTTATCAATACCGCCAACAACATTACAGAGATAGGTAGGGATAACAAAGTGGATTATGGTAATGCCATTTCCGATCTCAATGCAGACGATATTGCCAGCATTACTGTCCTAAAAGGAGCTAGTGCGGCCGCACTTTATGGTTCCAGGGCTGGTAACGGGGTCGTATTAATTACAACCAAGTCCGGAAAATCAAAAAAAGGAATGGGGGTAACTATTAATTCCAGTACAGTTTTTGATATTCCCAGTCGTTTCTTGGATACCCATAGGAGGTTTGCTACAGGCTCCAGGCCGTATACCGAAGATAACTTTCCTGCCAATTCCTATGGAGCTATTGTCATCGGCGAAACTTCTTCAGCCTGGGCAGGTCCTGAGCTGGACAAAGGCATCATGGCCATCCAATGGCCGTATAGCGCAGAAGAAATAGCTAGTGGTGTTCCTGTTCCAAGGGAATTGAAGTCGTACAACAATCCAAAGAATTTCTTTCAAACGGCTATTACAACCACCAATAACATTTCTATCCAAGATAGTAATGAAAAAATTAATTACAGGTTGTCCTATTCGGATTTAAAGAACAAAGGGAATATCCCTAATACGGATTTAAACAAACATAGCATCAGTTTAAATTCAGCGATAAAGCTAAACGAAAAATTTACGGTCAGTACCAGTCTTAACTATACAAAATCCGGTGCGGACAACAGACCTGTTGGTAACCGCGGTGCCAACGCAATGCAGGCAGTTTACGAATTGAACCCACATATTGATGTGCGCCAAATGAAGGATTATTGGTTGCCAGGATACGAAGATATCTTCCAAAATTCACCTTATAATTTTGGGGACGATCCAACAGCAACTGAATGGAACAACCCTTATTTCTTAGCTTACGAGAATAATAATGGTTTTGAAAGAAATAGGTTTTATGGTAATGTAAAAGGAGAGTGGAAAATCACCGATGATCTAACGGGTATGGTTCGTTATAATATGGATGAAATTAACGAAACGCGAGAAACCAAATTGTCTAAAGGATATACTGAAGACATGAACGGGGCCTATGGTATCAACAAAATTTTTACCAATGAAACCAATATCGATTTCTTACTAACGTATGCCAAAAGACTGGAAGGATGGGATTTCTCCATATCCGGAGGTGGTAACAAAAGGGTTTTAAAAGGAAATAATTTATTAAACTCCACAATACCTAGAGGATCTGGACTATTAACACCAGGTCTGTTCTCCTTATCCAATATAGCCAACGACAATTTGATTTACTCTTACAACCGTTACGAAAAACAAGTAAACAGCTTGTACGGAATGGCCAGTATTGGAATTAAAGATATGTTCTATGTAGATGTTACGGGAAGAAATGATTGGTCCAGCACCTTACCGGATAATAACAATTCCTATTTTTACCCTTCCGTATCTACCAGTTTATTGGTGAATAGGCTTCTTGGTTTCGGCAATGGGGTATCCTTATTTAAACTTCGTGCAGGTTATGCCGAAGTAGGGAACGATACTGGGGCGTACAACCTACAACCTACTTTAAATGGTGGCTCTTCATGGGGATCGGGATCTTTGTTATCCGTGCCTTCTACGCTACTTAACCCGGATTTAAAACCAGAAAGTATTTCCTCTTGGGAAGCGGGAGCTGATTTGGCCTTCTTTAACAATAGGTTAAGTATGGATTTTACTTATTACACCGCCGATAACGAAAATCAAATTTTTGGAATTGCGCTTCCTATCTCCTCAGGATATAGCTCTAAAAACACCAATGCCGGTCTATTAAGAAGTACAGGTATAGAAGCGGGTTTAAATGCTACCATTATAAACTCCAATGATTGGCGTTGGGATATGGGCTTCGTATTCAACAGAAACCGAACCAAGGTGGTTGAATTGGCCGAAGGGATGAATTCCATTACGTTATGGACCGATGCACGTGGTGGTGCCATTACCTGGGTGGGTGAAGAAATAGGAAATATTTTTGATGCCGCCCTAGTGCGTGTTGATGATCCCAACTCTCCCTATCATGGTTGGCCCATTATTGATGATTCCGGTTTCGAGAACAGTGATAGAACAAGGGAAGATGCAGACGGAAATAGGGTTGCCCCAATAATTGGTAACTTTAACCCCGATTTCACTTTAGGGATGACAACATCTGCTTCCTATAAGAACTGGAGCATCTCCATGAATTTTGACTGGAGAAAAGGCGGACAGTTTGTTTCCCAGACCCACAGATACGGGGAGTCTGACCTACACACCCAACGATGGCTCGATAAACTGTATAATTTTAACGACATTTCCGATATTCCTGCGTACTTAAGGGAAAATGCAGACCAATTCTTATCAGAAGATGGTGAATTCTATGTATTGGTAGGTGGCCCTACCGCAGCAGATGGTGGTTTTCCTGTTACTGAAGGAGGCATTACTTTAAACGATGGGGTGTTTATGCCTGGGGTTCAAGGAGAATATGACGATAACGGCAACTTTGTGGCCACTGCTGAAAACCTTGGTGGCCCTGGTACTGTATATACAAGATACCAAGATCACTACGGATGGGACTTTACCAGAAATGCAACTTTTGATTCCGATTTCTTAAAACTAAGGGAAATTTCCCTTACTTATTCCGTGCCAAGTAAACATATAAAGCAAATAGGGCTTCAAAATCTAAATATCTCCCTATTTAGCCGAAATATTATCCTATGGACCAAGGCCGATATAGGAATCGATCCTGAGATGGCTTTCCAGCAGGAATCAAGTACACAAGGAGGAAGTGGTATCCAATTTAAGCAAGGTATAGAGCGCTTTAACATAAGTCCTTTTACCATCCCAGTAGGTTTCAAACTTAACGTAAGTTTCTAATTAGGCACTTTAAACAAAAAACAAAAAATCATGAGTAAAATAAATAAGATATTTAAACTATTTCTTGTAGTTTGTCTACTGTCCGCTACTTCTTGCGACAATGAGCTTACAGAAATAAACCAAAACCCTAACGGGGTAGATCCTAGCCAAGGCAATCCAAGTTTTCTACTAACGCAAGTGATGGTGAATACCGCTTTGGACGTGGGTAATAAAGGCTATAGTGGAGAACTGTCTGCCTTTGTGCAATACACCCAAAAGGATTCTTGGGGCAATAACAATTACGATTGGGACGGTAACGGATGGAACACCTACTACGGAAACTTGCGTAGTGCCAAACTGGCCCTACAACGGTCTCAAGAATTAGGGTATACTTTACATGAGGCCATTGCCCAAATATTAATGGCGCAGAACTTTGTTACCTTGGCAGATTACTATGGAGATGTACCTTATTCTAATGCCATACAAGCTGACGAAGATGTTATTTTACCAACATACGATTCCCAAGAAGCCGTTTATAAAGGGGCTATTGCCGATTTTGTCGCCGCTGCTGCCTCCATTTCGAACAATATGAGCAATTTGGAGTCCATTAGTCCAAGTCAGGATATTTTCTTTGGAGGCGATGCCGAAAAATGGATGAAATATGCCAACTCCTTGGCCCTACGTTATTACATGCGCTTGTCAGAGAAAGACCCCTCTTATGCACAAGCGGGCGTAACGGCCACCTTGGCAAAACCTTTGATCAGCAGTGTGGATGAGGAGTGTGCTTTGGCCTATACAGGTATATCCAATGAAACTGCCCAACCAAGTAACAGCGCAATAGGAGGACCATCCGCCTTCAATCGTGTTAAGCCCTGTACTACTTTTACCGATAGATTACGGGAACTGAATGACCCAAGAGCCAACATTTGGTTTGCACCTGTTGCAATTCCAATTAAAGTTGTGGCTGCCGCAGACGTTCCTGGTGGGGAAGATGATGTAGTAGTGGATGGCGTACGTTATATCAATGAAGAGACCCTTGCCGACAACGGTCTAAAGATATATGACAAAAATACCTGGAAAGCCGATCGTTTGGCCGGGTTAAGTTTAATAGATACCAGTAGTACTTATGTAGGTATTCCCGTTTCCTATCAAGGATCGGAACCATATAGCTATAACCTGAACCCTAATCCGGTACAAGGGGGTGGCAATGTACATGTTTCCTTGATGAACGATCAGTTTAAAGACGCCAGTGGTGAGTTTTTAAAGGCCAGGGTAATGTCTTATGCAGAGGTTTGTTTCTTAAAGGCCGAAGCCGCTCTAAAAGGTTGGGGCTCCGATGCAGAAGGAAATTATAACAAAGGGGTACAAGCATCTTTGGAAACCTGGGGAATTGGGGGTGAATATGCAGATTATATAGATAATGCCGAAGTTGCTTATAACGGTACCTTGGCCCAGATTATGGAACAAAAATGGATTGCCAACTTTGCTACCGCTTCTGAGTCCTATTTGGATTGGAGACGCACCGGACTTCCAGATCTACAGACCGGACCATTTGCCCTATCTGCCGTAATCCCGGTTCGTTTTCAGTATCCGGATGAAGAAAGGAACATTAATGAAGCCAATTACAATGCGGCATTATCTACCCTGGAAACAACGAGCTACACCAACGATGTGCCCGGAAAATACGAAAACGACACACCATGGTCCAAACCATGGATATTGCAAGGAGTAGATAAACCTTGGTAATTAAAAATTGAGTTTAGTTAGTTTTGAAATACCCTGGGAAACACAGCCCGGGGTATTTTTTTTTCCTAATTTATGCTACCATTGATCCAAGTATCAAGGAAGGTTCCGTAAGGTTTGTTCCATTACTCCTTAACAGTACAGCTATCGCCTTCCTTTTTTACCCCCAGTTTAAATAAAATCTTTTCCATAAGACACCATTCGGTAAAGGCCGATTGGAAAAGGTTTACCCCAACAAAAGCGGTAAACCACAACCAATTTATGTCTACGTATACGGCCAAAAGAACACTAACAACTACAAAAGCTCCGGCTATTGCCCTGATATATCTGTTCATCATAATCTTATTTTTTAAAGGTTATTAAATATACTTTTCTATGGGAACCACAACAGCCCTTATGGGATTGTTGGTTTCCAAATTATTGTTGAATTTGGAGATAAGTTGAAAAAGCACCTCAATACTCTCTTCTGTGGTAAAGGAGAAAAACATAGTGGATCCTACTCCTCCTTTTTCAGTTGGGAACCAATTTGCTGCCATTAACACGGAAGCAGGGTTTTTATACCCATCAATATCGGAACCACTGAAGCTTTCAATATTGGCTTTTTTAAAAAGTTGTAGCATTTCCTTGGCGTACTCTTCCACAACGGTTACTATGAGTAATTTCATAATTACATATATTATTAAATTCCAATTATTTAAAGTTCTTCCTTTCTATCATATAGTACACCAAAGGCACTACCAACAATGTAAGTATCGTGGATACAATGGTACCACCCATCAAAGAAATGGCCAGTCCTTGGAAAATGGGATCGAACAGGATTACAAATGCCCCAATTACCACGGTTCCCGCTGTTAACAGAATAGGGGTAGTCCTTACGGCACCAGCCTCTATTACCGCCAGCTTCAGAGGAATACCTTCAGCCAATCGCAGATTGATAAAATCTATCAACAACACCGAATTCCGTACCATTATCCCCGCCAAGGCAATCATTCCTATAAAGGAGGTTGCTGTAAAAAACGCATCCAACAGCCAATGCCCCAATACAATCCCTATTAAGGAAAGTGGTATGGCCACCATCATTACTACAGGGGCCTTAAAATTCTGGAACCAACCCACGATCAATATATATATGATGAAAATTACCCCTAAGAAAGCCAATCCCAGATCCCGGAATACCTCCAAGGTAATCTGCCATTCCCCATCCCATTTTACAGTATAATTATCTTCGAAATCGGGTTGCTTTATATACAGTTCATCTATGGAATAGCCCTTTGGCAAATTCATTGCCTTTAACTTATCGGTCATGCCCAAAATGGCATACACCGGACTTTCCAGTTCCCCGGCCATATCGGCCAGTACATAGACCACCCTCTTTTGGTTTTTTCTATAAATGCTCTTGGCCCTTGTGGTTTGCTCTATGGTTACCAAATCCGCTATAGGGACCATATTCCCTAACTGGGATTTCAGCTTCAATTGGGCAATATCCTGGATAGTGGATTTTTCCTTTTCCTCCAAGGCCAAAATCAACCCTATTTGATCGGAAGCATTTTCGTCGTACAGGTTGGTCACCGCCCTTTCTGACAAGGCCATATTCATAGTATGTGCAATTTGCTCTGGTGCCACACCATAAAGCATTGCTTTTTCCTTGTCTATGATAAACTTATATTCCACCTGTTCGGCCTCCACCATCCAATCCACATCCACCACGTCCGGGGTATTTTTCAAAATCTGCTGCACCTGATTGGCAATATCTATTTGCGTATCGTAATCCGGACCGTATATTTCCCCCACAATGGTAGAAAGAACGGGAGGTCCCGGCGGTACCTCAACAATCTTTACGTTGGCATTATATTTGTTCCCAATACGTTGTATTTCTGGACGTAATAAACTGGCTATCCCATGACTTTGGGCGGTTCGATCTCCCTTATCCAACAAATTCACCTGAATATCGGCCATATTACTTCCACCACGCATATCGTAATGACGTACAAGTCCGTTAAAGGTAATTGGTGCGGAAGTACCCACATAACTTTGGTAGTTGACCACTTCCGGACGGGTATTCAGATATTGTGCAATCTCCTTGGCCACCACTGCCGTACGCTCCAAAGTAGTCCCCTCGGGCATATCTATGACCACCTGAAATTCGTTTTTATTATCGAACGGCAACATTTTTACAGCTACGGATTTGGTAAAGAACATCCCAATGGATCCCAATAACAACAAGAAGGTTATTCCCAAAAACAACCAACGTCTTTTCTTGTTTTCAAGCAAAGGATTTTCGAACTTTTGGTACATTCTATAGATTAAGGTTTCTTCCAAAGGCTTTTCTACCTTTTTCCCTCCCTTTTTATCCTTCTCCCTAAGAAATATATATCCCAAATAAGGCGTGATCGTCAAGGCCACAAAAAGGGACAACAACATGGCAATGGAAGCGCCAATGGGCATCGGTGACATATAAGGTCCCATTAGACCGGAGACAAATGCCATGGGCAATACGGAAGCAATTACCGTAAAAGTGGCCAGTATAGTAGGATTCCCCACTTCATTAATGGCATACAAGGCCGCCTGTTTAAAGGGCAAGCGTTTCATTTTAAAATGCCGGTGCATGTTTTCCGCAATAATAATGGAGTCGTCCACCACAATACCTGTTACGAAAACCAATGCAAATAAGGTAATACGGTTCAGGGTATAGTCCAACAAATAATAGCTCAACAAAGTCAGGGCAAAGGTGATGGGTACGGAAAGAAACACTACCAATCCTCCACGCCATCCCATGGCCAACATTACCACTAAAGTTACGGCTATTATGGCGCCGATGAGGTGCATCAACAATTCCGATACTTTATGGGAAGCCGTTTCCCCGTAGTTGCGGGTCACCTCCACATGCACATCGTCCGGAATAAGGTTCTTTTTTAAATGAGCTACTTTCTCCAAAATAATATCCGAAATATTCATGGCGTCCGCCCCTTTTCGCTTGGCTATAGAAATGGTTACGGCAGGATATTCGGATTTATAGGTTTCCCCCTTTTCACTTCCCCGTCCAAAACCTAGGGATACGTATTCCTTGGGAATTTCGGGACCATCCTGTATACTGGCAATCTGCTTCAAATAAATGGGACGGTTCTGTTGTACGCCTACCACCAAATTTTCCACATCGGCAGCAGTTTCCAAGAATTTACCGGTGGTCACCATAAACTCGGTATCATTCTTAACAAAAGTACCTCCACTGATTTGTTGGTTATTGGCTTTGATCATTTGGGCTACGGATAGAAAATCCAATCCGCTTTCCGCCAATTTATCCTTGTCCAATACCACCCTTAATTGCCTGTTTCGCCCACCAATTCTTTGGGTGGCGGACACATCGTTTACTTTTTCAATTTCATCCGTAAGTTCCTGGGCAATTTGCTTTAGTTGGTAATCGTCATAACTTTCACTCCATAAGGTAAGTCCCAACATAGGAACATCATCTATAGCCCTGGTTTTTATCAAAGGGAAGGTAACGCCTTCCGGCATTTCGTCCATATGCTTATTGATCTCGTTCTGGAGTTTCACAAACGATCGTTCAATATCCTCACCTACATAAAACTGCACTATAACCATTCCCTGTTCCTCCATGGAAGTAGAATACACATACTCTACGCCCTTAATATTGGAAATTAACTTTTCAAGGGGTTTGGTTACCCTGCTCTCCACTTCGGTAGGACTAGCCCCTGGGTAGCCTACAAAGATATCCGCCATGGGTACATCTATCTGTGGCTCTTCCTCCCTTGGAATCAGGAACGAACTGTATACCCCAATGACCATGAAAACGATCATTAGAAGCACCGTTAATTTAGATCCTATAAATGCTTTGGCAATTTTGCCTGCTAATCCTTCTTTCATCTTTATATGTTGTTAATGTTTTTGGGCGTTACCTTCGCTTATTCTTGAATGACCCTGTTCCTATTTTCTTATTCCTACAAGGTCTTGGAGACCTTGCAGGAATGGAGGTCTTGGAGACCTTGCAGGAATGGAGGTCTTGGAGACCTTGCAGGAATGGAGGTCTTGGAGACCTTACAGCATTGCTCCGCTATGACGCTCTCCTTTTGTTTCAACTCCCTTTTTAGCCTAAATCCGCTAAAAGTCTTGGGGTAAACGCTTCAATCCCTGACAGTCGTAGGCAGGCCCAACGCCTACCCGAATATTCAATCTCGAGTTACTGAATACTGATTTTGGCCCCGTTATACAATTTCCCCTCTGCCGATATTATATATTGTTCCTCGGTGGAAAGTCCTGACAATACCTCTACGCTATCGCCATTAGTCCTGCCCAACCGCAACCAGCGCAAAAGTGCCGTATTGCTCTCACTAACCGTATACACCCCGGATAACTGTCCGTTGTTCACTAGTGCCTTTACAGGAATAAGCACGCTATTGGTATTCGCTTTTTTAGCTGTTGGAAATTGTACCGTGGCGTACATACCAGAAAGTAAATTGGACTTTGATTCGTCCAACATTACCTTAACCATATATTGTCCTCCAGTATTTTTGGCAGATGTACTCACTTCCGCTACAGTTCCTTTTAAGGATTCGTCCAAGGTCTTAATCACTACTTCCACTTCGGATCCCGGTTGAATCTGTAGGATATCCGATTCGGGTACCATGGCCACAACCTGAAAATTCCCCGGGATTTCTACTTCCATTAAGGGCATCCCAGGGCTTGCCATGTCTCCGACCTTTATAAATTTGTTAGTGACCACGCCATTAAAAGGAGCACGTATATTACTATAGGAAAATTGGGCGTTTACCTCGTTCTTCATTTGTTTGGCCCCTTCCAATCTGGCCTTGGCCATGTTGTAATTGGCCGTAATATCATCCACCTCCTTTTGGGAAGCACTGTTCTCATTAAACAAGATCGTAAATCTATTGTAATCCTTTTCAGCATTGTTGAAAGCAACCATTGCTTCGGTAATCCCAGCATCTACCTGGGCCAATTTGGCAGATATATCTGCATTATTGATACTTATCAATTGCTGCCCTTTATTAACTTTATCCCCTACCTGCACGTAGATTTTATCTACGTAACCCATCATTCGGGTACTAATATTGGCACTGTTTACCGCCTCTATCTTTCCACTGGCGGATAGGAAAGGACTGCTGTTTCCTTCAGAAACCTTACCCACTTCAACGGCTACGGCAGGAGCATTCTCCGCTACAATTTTATCATCGTTCCCACAACTACCAATCGTTATGGCGAGGATGAAGAGTGTTGCTATGTATAATTTTGTTTTCATATCTAGATATTTATTGTTTTTCAATGGTTAGACCTGCCCGACTTCTTCGTTCCCGTCCGTACCGGAACGGGCGGACAGGCGGGTGTAATTCGCAAATCTTCAATCGTGTTTGCGACCAGTTTTCGGTTATGCCCATTCCATGTTTTTCGTTTAATTTTTAGTGTTGATTGCAAGTGTTCCTTTTTATGGTTTCTTATATTGTTAACGGTATGTGGCTATTCCTTGGTCAAAAACCTTACATAGGCCAAGGCGTAATTATAATTGAAAATAGTTGTGTAATATTCCAATTTCTTTTGTGAAAATTGGGTTTCGGTATTTAATAGATCGGTTGTTCTTTCCAAGCCTTGCTTAAATCTATTGGTCCGGATACGGAGGGATTCTTCCGACTGTTGCAATGCTAAAGAGGTAAGCTCCAAATTGTTTTTGGCGTCTTGAAGCAAACGCATGGCCCTATTCAACTCCACCTGACTTTCGGCTTTATATTGATTCATTTCCAGCTTGGATTTTTCAAATTCGGCCCTACTCTTTTGCAGCTTTCCAAAACGTTTGCTGCCTTCAAAAATGTTCCATTTTAATTCTGCCCCTATCAAATATCCATTGGCATTGCCCTGAAAAAGGTGGTCATCGTGCAATTCATAGGTTCCAAAAGCATTAAGGCTGGGAAGAAAACCCATTTTATCGGCCCTGTACATTTGTTGGTATGCCTCGGTGGACAAGGTCATGGCCTGCAGGTCCTTTCTATTTTCTGGCAATCCTTCCGTATAAATGTTGGTGACCACAAGGGTCAAGGAATCCGATGGTTGTAAAACAGCATAACTGTTATCGTTCATCAAGACGGATAGGTAATTGGAAACATTGTGGATATTGCTCCTGGCGCACTGCAACTGATTGTCTATTTCGGTTAGCCTAACGGCTACGGCCAACACATCCGATTTTTGAAGATACCCCTGTTTAAAACTATTGTCTGCCAAACGTTTATTTTCCAATGCCGCCTTTTTTGCCTCCTCCAAAACGTTTACGGACTTATAGGCCAATTGTAACTGCATATAAGTCTTTTCTACCTCCAACTCCATATAGTCATTGGTCCTATCGGCTTTTAATTCCACAGCATTTAATTTGGCTTTTGCCGCCTTACGCTGAAAAATTCCGTCCAGATTTACCAAAGGCTGCTGCACAACTATGCGCGTGGCGTAATCCTCGATCTGACTAGGGTTGTTTAATAAAAGGGGATTAAAATCCGCTTGGATCAAAATTTCCTGGTTCAATTTGGAACCAAATGCCATTAGGGGGTTGGTGGTAGCCATAGCGGTATGGGAGACGCTTAAATTGGGCAATATCACTGCATTGGACTGATTAAAATCTCCTTTGGCGGCCAACACATCCTGTTGGGACATTTTAATGGTATTGTTGTTTTCCCTCACTTTGGCCAACACTTCTTCCTTGCTGATCAATACCCTTTCCTGAGCGTGAACCAAGGACAAGGTTCCCAAAAAAGACAGTATATAAATGATATTCTTCATCGCTTTAATTATTTAGGACAAAATTAGGGGGAGAAAAAAGATTGCACAGTAACTAATGTTACCGACAAAAAAAGGCACTTTCCTATACAAAGTGCCTTTGTATCTTTCTGTTGTGGAGATACGCTACTATGCTGCTTTTCGGGTGCCCCCATGACCACCTGCTACGATCAACATTATTTTTATGCCCAACCAAATGAATTTAAAAAATTGGACAATAGGGTTCATCATATAAAAGCGCTTGGATTTTGATATTCTGCGTGTCATATTCTTGATTTTTGGGTTAATGGGTTTTGTAATTGCCATATGGCGTCCCTATCGTTATTGGAAACAGCTTTTATTCCGGAATCAACCACCAAAAAGGTTTCATTTTGGCCTTATACAAAAAGGCATAGTGTAAAGCCAACTTAAGCCAATGGCCCGCCAAACCAATTTCTCCGAAGGTTTTCCCCAATTGCCGTCCTTGGGTATCGGGATACTTATTATAATCCGGGACTATGGGAAAAGTGGTTATACTAATACCGCTTCCCTTGGTCATCCCATAACCTGCAGAGGCTATACATGCGGCACCCATATTGCCCATGGAGCCCCGGTGATGTAGGGAGGTCTTGCCATTCTTTATGGTATCTATAATATTGTCGGCCACCAACTTTGCGGTTATGCCGGACGGCATCCCCGTTCGTGGAGGCGATGGAGAAATAGCCGTACCATTTTTGCTTACCCTGGGTT
Source organism: Arenibacter sp. P308M17 (assembly GCF_003426735.1). GTDB lineage: Bacteria > Bacteroidota > Bacteroidia > Flavobacteriales > Flavobacteriaceae > Arenibacter. The sequence goes on along the minus strand of NZ_QVON01000008.1, from coordinate 125,523 downwards.
TTGATATGGCATGCGGGGGCGCAAAAGCTATGCCCGGGGCAAATATATTGGGATAGGAAGGATTTTGATAGGTCTCCGGCCAATCCTGAACGGACCATTCCTCATAGGGTTTAGGGGTATAGTCGGCATCTACGATCATAAAACCTTTGAACAATTTTTCCGTAATATCTTGGCCACTCTTATCAAAGGCCTTAAAGCCATGGCCCGAAAAAGCAGGAATCAACATCGCAAAATCGTATGTTTCCCTATGGTATTCCCCATCCAAGGTTTCATAGTGAGCCAATCCATCTTCAATTTTATTTACCCCGGCACCAATGATCCATTTTATGCCACGGTCTTCAAAAACCATTTCTACCATTTCGCTCGACTTCATGATGTTGTTGCCGTAGCTCAAAAGCATCCCATCCATTCCAAAATCCCCCAATTGCGGCTCGTTGGCAATCCAGACCAATTCTGCCATATCCCGGACCTTATGCCGTCTTAATTCTTGTTCTACATTTAAAATGTACTCAAAAGCAGCACCTTGGCAGGTAGACTTGGCATGGCCGGTACCAATCAATATTTTGGCCTTTTTACCTTGTTTCATCTGCTGTATCAAATCATCAAGAGCTTTCCAAGCCTGGTTGGCGTGATGGTAGGTACAAACAGAATAGGCCTTGTTGGTGCCAGGTACCAGACCCTCCGTCATATCAAAGGCCAGTTTGGGACCTGTTGCATTGATCAGATAATCGTAGGTAACCTTTTCCTGTTTCCCTTTTTGGTCCTCCGTAACATATTCCACCATAACAAAAGGTTTTTCCACTTCCTTATCCCCTTCGGGATGAAAAGTGACCACCTTTGCCTGCATATACCCTATTTTTTTCTTTTTGTAAAGTGGGGCCAAAGGAAAGATAATATCCTTTGGTTCCATTCTTCCAATTCCTATCCAAATATTGGAAGGGATCCATTGGTAATTGCTATTGGGGGAGACCACTAAAACTTCGTGTTCCTTGGATAGTTTTCTACGGAGGTGCGCTGCGGCCACATGACCTGAGATTCCAGCACCCAGAATGACTATTTTTGACATTGCGATCGGATTTATTAAAGATAAATTTAATGCTTCGCCCAAACACTTAATATGATTATTATCAGCATGTTAAATATTATTGCGAATATAAATTTGAGACTTTAAAATTATTTCCACAGCAACATTTGTTACAGAGACATTATAAAACCATTTCAATAATTGGCGTTTTAAAAAAACCAATTATGAGCCTAAACTAACAGATGCCAAATAAACATGATTCCAGAGTTACATATATTTTCTATAAGAAAAGGAAGTGACCCCTAATTGAAGAACCTAAGGCCATGTAAAATAAATCTTTTATAGCTCAATCCTGCGATGCCTATTTTTCCCCAAACAACCAATTAGGTCTTTGAGGTTTTTTAACCAATTTAAACCTTTCAATAGCATGGGTCTTTATGTGCGCTGCCATCTCCTCCACAGAGTCGGTTACGAACAACAACTCCATGTCCTTAGGGCTTATACTTTCATTCTCCGCCATAATCCTTATGTGTTCACAGAGCTCTTTATGGTACTCGGACCCGAAAATGACTACTGGAAAATTTTGGATCATCTTGGTTTGTATCAGGGTAATGGATTCAAAAAGCTCGTCCAATGTACCCATGCCGCCGGGCATAACCACAAAGGCATACGAATATTTGATCAACAGGAACTTTCGTACAAAAAAATACCTAATGTTGATCCATTTGTGGAGATAGGGGTTCGGTTTTTGTTCAAAGGGCAGTATTATATTGCAGCCTACGGAATAACCTCCCGCTTCATAAGCCCCTTTATTGGCGGCTTCCATAATGCCGGGACCCCCGCCCGTCATCACCGTAAACCCCATATTGGCCAAGGCGGCACCAACCTGTTCGGCCTTTTTGTAAAATGGATTGGTCTTGTCAAATCTGGCCGATCCAAAAACCGTTACGCAGGGGCCAATAAAGTGCATTTTTCTAAATGCCCTGATAAAACTGTATTGTACCCTAAAAGTAAAAAACAGTTCTTTAAACCTGGAGCGCGGCCCACTTAGAAAACGTGACTCTTCTGGTTGTAAACGGTTGTTGTTGTGGTTATTTTCCATTAACTTACTTTTTTATAACTCATCACTGCCAAAGCATTCATGACTATGGCAAATACCAATGTTTTCAATACTTGGGGGTAAATATCGGAAAGGCCGGCCCCTTTTAACATGACCATTCGCATTACCTGTACAAAATATTTAATAGGATTGAATTCCGTTAACAGCTGTGCCCATTGCGGCATACTTTCTATAGGGGTAAACAAACCGCTCATAAGAATAAAAATAACCATAAAAAACCAGGCTATAAACATGGCCTGCTGTTGGGTATCCGTAAAATTGGAAATAAAGAGACCCATGCCCAAAATCACCAAAATGTAGATAATGGTATAGAGATACATTAAGGTTATGCTTCCGACTATTGGAATGTGGAACAATAGTTTAGAAATAATGAGACCCACTGTCAACAAGACCATACCCAAAACCAAAAAAGGAAATAATTTTCCAATAATAAACTGGTGTTTTTTTATGGGGGTAACGTTAATTTGTTCCAAAGTACCAATTTCTTTTTCCCGAACAATATTCATTCCAGATAGAAAAAGGGTAATCATGGTCACCAAGAGGACCAATATTCCTGGTACCATAAAGGTTTTGTAATTCAAGGTCTCATTGTACCAGAAAGACGGGATGGTTTCAATATTCATCGGCTGGTTCCCCGACCTGTTAAAAAGGGATAATTCTACCAGTGCCTTTTTATTGAACTGTTGCACAATCTGATTGATATACACATTTTCCACCCCCGCAGCTGCTCCATCAATAGCATTGATTATAACCGACAGATCTGCTTTTTCATTTTTAAGAAGCTGCCTTTCAAAATAAGAGGGAATCTCTAGAATTACATCCACATTGCCCTCCAGCATTGCCATACCTGCCTGTTTAGCCGATGGAAATTGGGCCACCACGTTGAAATAGGTCGAGGCTTCAAATTTTTCCACCAACTCTCTTGAAAGCGAAGTTTTATCATTATCAACAAAGGCAAACTTTATATTTTTTACTTCAAAGGTGGCGGCGTTGGACAGAATGATCAGTTGTATCAACGGCAAGACAAAAATAATGGGCAACATCGCCTTATTTCTAAAGATCTGTTTAAACTCCTTTTGGATGATATAGCGGATGATGTTCATATACTTTTAAGTACTAAGTATTAAGAAGTTAGTATTGGGATGATGAAATTTAAATTGATTTTTAAGGCCTTATCTTTTGACCATAATTCATTTGCATTGTCTTTAACTACCTGCCAAATTACCTTCACTCCAATCTTATTTTATATTTTTTTACGCTCAAGCCTATAAAAAATATGGTCATTCCAATCAATATTACAGTTTCTTTCCAGACATAGGCCAATCCCACTCCTTTTAGCATTATTCCCTTTATGATGATTATAAACCATTTGGCAGGAATTATATTACTGATCATCTGTAATGGTAAAGGCATACTGGAAATAGGAAAAATAAAACCGGACAATAATATAACCGGCAACATCAGTCCCATTAATGAGGTCATCATGGCTGCTTGTTGGGTCGCGGCAATTGTGGAGATTAGAATGCCCAACGACAGCGCATTTATGATAAATAAAGTACTCTCTGCCCCCAATAAAAACAAACTGCCCTGCACCGGCATTTTAAAAACAAAAATGCTTAAAAGAATAATCACCACGGCGTTAATAATGGACAGCAAAATATAAGGAACTACCTTCCCCACAATAACTTGGAACGGGTTTAGAGGAGATACCAGCAAAATTTCCATGGTTCCCAATTCCTTTTCCTTGGTAATGGATATTGAGGTCATCATGGCCGATACCAGCATTAGGATAATGGTCATCACCCCTGGCACAAACATATATACACTTTTTAGTTCCGGATTAAATACCATCCTTGTTTTTGGTATTATTTGGTAAGGAAGGTTTAGTCCTTGATTTAATTCCTGTTGGTAATTCTGTAAAATAGACCCTATATAATTGCTTATCGTATTCGCCGTATTCGGATCGGTGGCATCCGTAAGAATTTGAACGGTAGCTTTTTTTTGGGTAACCAGGTTTTTGCTAAAATCCTTTTCAAAATTGAGTACTGCCTTTATTTTGCCTTTTCTAAAGGTAGGTTCGATCTCATCCTCATGGCTTATAAACCCTTTGATACTGAAATATTTTGAAGTTGCTATTTTATTTATGATCTCTTTGGTATTTACATCCTTGGAATGATCCAAAATGGCGATATCTACATTATTGATCTCATTGGTAATGGCAAAACCAAAAAGCATCACCTGCACTATAGGCATACCGAACAAGATAAACAGCGAACGCCTATCCCTTAAAATATGGTAAAATTCCTTTTTGATGAATCCTATAAATCTGTTCATTTTGCCTTTATTATTCTATGTTCCTTGCCAGTTTTAGGAATACCTGATTCATGGAATCCACTTGAAACTGATGTTTTAGATTCTTTGGCGTGTCCAAAGCCTCTATCTTTCCGGCCACCATAATGGACACCCGATCACAATATTCGGCCTCATCCATATAATGGGTGGTTACAAAAATGGTAACCCCTCTATTGGCCTGCTTATAGATCATTTCCCAAAATTGGCGCCTGGTTATGGGGTCTACTCCTCCAGTGGGTTCATCCAAAAAAACAATTTTTGGATTGTGGAGCAGGGCAACGGAAAAGGCTACTTTTTGTTTCCATCCCAAAGGAAGGGAACCCACTAGGGAATCGGCCATATCATGCAATCCCAGTTCATTGATCATGGCTTGCGATTTTTCTTTGATGTCTGCCGATGACAAGCCATATATACCTCCAAAAAAGACAATATTTTCCTTAATGGTCAAATCATTGTACAGGGAGAAACGTTGGCTCATATACCCAATATTCTTTTTTACCTGTTCGGCCTGAGTAAGCACATTATAACCGGCCACCGTGGCATTACCGTGGGAAGGTTCGGATATTCCAATCAACATTTTCATAGCAGTTGTCTTTCCGGCCCCATTGGCACCCAAAAATCCAAAAACCTCACCTTTTCCCACCTCAAATGAGATGTTATTTACAGCGGTGAAATCCCCGAACATTTTGGTCAAGTTCTCGACCTGTATCATATTATCTTTTGTCATCTATTCATTTACTTTAGATAGATCCATAAAGGTATCCTCAATAGTTGCCACCGTCTCTTTAACCTCAATATCCCTATGCTGTCTTTCCTCCAAATACCTAGTTAAATCCATTGGCCTAAATGCTTCGGACTTAGGGGTAAAATGAAGATATTCTCCAAATGGATAAGCGCTATGGATATCGGGGTAAATTCTCAAGTCTTCGATTAATTTATAGGTGTTGGAACTACGTACCTTAAAAATTTTCTTTGGGAAAGATGCGATAATTGCCCTGGGCGTATTGATCTGCAATATTTTTCCGTTGGTGATCAACGCAATCCTATCACAAAGTTCGGCTTCATCCATGTACGGGGTAGACACCAAAATAGTGATATCCTTTTGCTGTAACCGTTTTAACATCTCCCAAAACTCTTTACGGGAAACGGGATCTACCCCTGTGGTAGGCTCATCCAAAAACAACACCTTGGGTTTATGGATCAAAGCGCAGCATAGGGCCAGTTTTTGTTTCATCCCACCCGATAATTTTCCTGCCCTACGATCTTTAAATGGTTCTAATTGGACATAAATATCCTTGATCAAATCATAGTTCTCCGCTATTGTAGTTCCAAAAATAGTAGCGAAAAAATTAAGGTTTTCTTCCACCGTAAGATCTTGGTACAAGGAAAACCTCCCCGGCATATAACCCACGTGATTTCTGATATCCTTGTATTGCTTTAGAACATCATATCCGGCAACGGTAGCATTTCCCTTATCCTGAATCAATAAGGTGGTCAAGATTCGGAAAAGTGTTGTCTTTCCTGCGCCGTCCGGACCGATCAAACCAAACAGTTCCCCTGGCTTTACATCAAAGGAAATATCGTCCACAGTTTTTACTTTGTTGTACGATTTGCTGATATTGTTTAGAATGATGCTCATTTTCTTAACCGCTCAATAAAAACTAAGGATAGCACTATCAGGAAGGTGATTGTTAATTTCATGGTTCATTATTTTATATTGTTGCTTAATGTTTTTGTATGGTTTAGAAGTACCAGAATTAGTATTGCTGCCCATATGCCTACCCTAAAGGCCATTGCCTTTATACTCTCATCAGCTACCATATCATTAAAAAAGTACAAATAGACCAATACCAAAAAGTGCAAAAGCAGGATGGTCATTATCATTAATTTAGACCTGCTGTGTTGCTTACCTATTTGATAGGCCACCAAAATGGATATAATTCCAAGGGCAACGTTGTAGATCACCAACCAATCCAATACCCTATAATCCACGGAACGTAGTCCCAAAAGGACCATGGAGCCTGAGAATACGGATAGGATGCCTATGAGGCTAGCAACTATGGTCGCGATGATCAAGGTAGTTTTCATTCTTCATTAGTTTTTGTGACAATCCACATTTCTGCAGGCATCCCAATTTTTAAACTTCCATCATTACGGACTTTAACTTTAACTGCGTAGACCAGATTGACACGTTCTTCTTTGGTTTGAATAATTTTAGGAGTAAATTCTGCGCTTTCCGCGATCCAGGATACTACCCCTGGATAAGATTTCATCTCCTCGCCTGCATCAATTTTTACGCTTACCTCCTGCCCAATTTTCAGTTTGGACAATTGGTTTTCACTGATATAGACCCTTAAAATCATGTCTTCCAGGTTGGCTATTTTATATAAGGGTTTCCCAAATGCAGTAATTTCATTGGGTTCGGCATATTTAACCAGGACCGTGCCCTTCACAGGGTTCTGAATGACACTTTTATTGATCTGGTCTTCAATTTGCCGTATTTGTATTTCTATACTTTTTATCTCATTGATAATGGGAGAATTTTGAGTTTCCACACTCTTAATCTGTTCTTTGATAATGTTGATCTGTCCATTAATGTCGTCCAATTGTTTGGTAGTTGCAGCTTTTGCCTGCAATAGGTTCTCTATCCTAGTCCTATCATTTTGGACCACTTTTAATTGTTCTTTAAGCACTTCCCTTTGTGATAGCACATTTCTGGATTTTGAAAAAATGGTGTTTTTGGAAGCCAATAATTGGTCGCGCTTTAAGGAAAGTTGAACGGTGTCTATAACGCCAACAACCTTATTCTGGGCCAGCAAATTTCCTTCTTCCGCATCCAGGAACAAAATTTTTCCATTGGCCTCTGCTGAAATAGTTATTTCCGTAGCTTCAAAATTACCGTAACCATCTGCTTTATCCCCACTGCCGGTACATGAACCTAAAATGCTTATGAGAAGACTTGTTAATATTAAATATGGATGTTTCATTTTACTCAGGTATTGTTTATATCAGTTATTGTAATAGCTTCCTTTAGTAATTTCGTATTGAATTTTGTGCAATAGCAATTGTGTTTCGTGTAGATTTAAATTGCTTTTTGCCTCATATAAATTTGTAAATTCGGTAATATAGGCCGATGCTGTAATTACACCGTTGTTCAATTGGGATTCCGCTGTTTTTAGAATATCTTCCCGTAGTACTATAATCTCCCTATCGGTGAAAATCAAGGCATCGATCTTATCAATTTCAGACTTGAGTTTTACCAATTCCAAATTGTTGTTCAGTTCAAAGGTCTCTTTTTGGGTATCTATTATTTCCTTGTTTATTTCAAGGGATTTTTTCTCGGTCCTAGTCTTGTTCCAGTCAAAAATGTTCAGATTCAATTTTAAACCTGCCATATAGAAGGTTTTAAAAGAATTGTCCAACATATTCAGCCCCGGATTGCCATAACCCCCTTGGGCGAAAGCATTGATTTTTGGGAGATTGGTCTTTGAAATTAGTTTGGAGGAAAAATCTATCTGATCCTTTTGAAGATCGAAAAGCCGAATTTCTGGTCGTTGGGATTGGGTTTCCGACATAAAAATAGCTGGTCTTTCAAGGCTTACATTGGACGATAATTCCATACCAACAAGCAAGGATAACCGTTGTAACAACTCCAATTTATTATACCTCAACTCCGTAAACTGTTGTCTTAATTTTAAGAGTTCCGCTTCCAGTGTTTTTTCAGAAGACCCCAACAAAGTCCCATATTTTACGCCGGCCTTAACATCTTCTAAACGAGCCTTCAATTGCTCTTCCTTGGCTTGGAGCAATGCCTGGTTTTCCTGTAGCAATAAGACCGATAAGTAAATGGAATTGACCTGGCTTTTTAATCCGTAGAGGCTCACTTCCAACTGCTGTTGGTTTACCTTTGAGGCTAACTCCTTCACCTTGGATGAAGCATTGATCAAACCCCCGTTGTAAATCATTTGGTTTACATCCAAGGTGGCACGATATTGGTCCTTATTGGGAGGTTCTAAGGTTACATTCGGAAGCTGGATCGGCAAACTTGTTACATCGGACTGGTAGGTGGCCTGAGCGTTCAGGTCCAGTTTGGGCAAATACCCCGTTCTTAAGGCTTCAATATCCAATTGTACCTGGTTTTCCAATAATCCGGTTTGTTTGGCTAAAGGATAATTATTCGCAACAAGTTCAAAACACTCTTCCAACCTTAGGGTTTGCTGGGCCAAGGCGCCAAGAGGTATAGTGAAAATTAATATTAAAAAAAGTCTTTTCATGTGTATTTATTTATTGATTTTCAGTGGGAGCACTAGGCCGACAAAGTCATTCCTGTCCGTACCGGAACGGGCGGACTGGCGGGTGCAACATCCAAATAATCTTTTACCCCGTGCGTTTAAAACTATGCATGTATGTTTCATTTTTTAATAGAATTAATTAAAAGCTCTGGAATCAAAATCTTACGTTCCTCCATCATGGATTTAAATGTTTTTTCGTCCAAGTTCAATATTCCACGGACCAGGCCAGTCCCTACAAATGAAAATGCGGTCAAGGAAAAAAGGTTTAACAACAATTGTTTAGGGTCTATGGGCCTTAAAATTCCCATCTCAATTTCCTCCGCTATCTGCTTCTTAAAGCGCAAGGGGTTGGGTGCGATTTCGGAGCCAAAAAATATATCGGCAAACTCCGGATTGTTATTTATTTCCTGAATAAGAAAGTTGGGGAGGTATGGATTCTCCATGACAAAGGAAATATAGCTATCTGTAAATTCCGTTATTTTTTCAAAAACGCTTTTATCGGAATTAAAGACCTGGTTGATATGGGGAGCAAACTTTTCAAAGGCCTGCCTAAATACCGCCTCGAACAATTTTTGCTTACTCTTGTAATAGTAGTGCAGCATGGCCTTGTTAATTTTTGCCTCATCCGCAATCTCCTGCATACGGGCTCCTGCCATACCTTTCTTTTGGAAGACGCTTATGGCCGCCTTTAATATGTTTTCTTCTGTGCTCTGATCTTTCATTAACTAAATAGTTTAACCAAATGGTTAATAAATGTACAAATTTTTTTAATTCCAAAAGGACAATGCCAATAATTCTTTGTTATTTAATTTATTTCCAAACATTTATAAAATATATTTTGGGATAGTATATGGGCTTTATGTGAAACAAATTCTTTTCATTAAATGCCTTCACATTCTTATTTCTTGCTAAATAGCGCTACGCCCGATATCGAAATTAGGTACATTTTCTTCTCAAGGCAATAAGGACATTCAATCTATAAAACTAAAGGACCAAAAGAAATATCTACTTATTTTTATCAAAAACCACACCCCATAGTCCGCGGACCTCATTTACTTTATAACCGACAGCCTTATCTTCCGGGTATAATTTTCTTAAAGTGGCCATTGTGGAAGGCCTGACCTGTTCATTGGGTTTCCCATGGCATTGAAGGCACATGGCATTTGTAATTATAGGATAATATACCGTTACTTCTTCGTTGCCTGGAACTACAATGGGATCTACTTCAATACCGGAGGCAAGCTTCTCTTTAAAAGTAGTGATATATCCAAGTTCCTCCTTGTTGGCCTTATTCAGGGGATTTCTAGCTTTATCGGAGACCCTTTTAATCTGGGCATTGTTCATTACTGAAATACTATCTGTTAATTCTATGGCACGAAGGTTACAAAATGCTACGGCTCCATCCGTACCTTTTTCCTGTATGGCCTTCATTAGATTTTCCCCCAATGCCGCTTTGGCAGCCAAGGCATAACCCAGACCTATATCTCCATAATCCTGTTGTAATCCATGTTTTGAAACGGGGTCCATTCCTTTTTCCATACCTTTTCCTTTACCCATTCTTCTTCCGTGCTCCCTCTGATAATGTTCATTGAACCATTCAGGTTGTGCAATTTCATAATCATACATGTATTCGGCAATAAGGCCAATGGTTTCTTCGGGATAGGGTTGATAGGGCATTATACCAAATCTATTAAGTGCACCGGGCATTTTGGATTTTTCCTCCTGTGGATCATTGATCCAAGCCACAATAGCTTCTATGAATTGTTCCTTAGTAGTCGTTGAATCTATATAGTGCCTCTTAATGGCCACCATGGGAGGGGCAATCATGCTGACTTGGGAAGCTTTGGGATTGTGACATAAATAGCACTCTGTCTCCATAATCTTTTTCCCTGGATGTATCTTTGCCCGATCTACCGATGAGCTATCTACCTTGGTTTCTACCAATTTGTTATCCGTTTTATTAGCCTCCTTACAGCTTGCTAGGGTCATTAATAGAATAGTAAAAAAAGATAGATATTTCATAATGTTCATAATTTTGGATTTATTCCTGCCCCCATCCTTATTCATCTGTTACTATTTATGTTTTTAATGGTCAGACCTGCCCGACTTCTTCGTTCCCGTCCGTACCGGAACGGGCGGACAGGCAGGTGTAATTATTCACATCATTATGACTTATTTTTAATGGAGTTCATGAATCTTCGATTTCGCCTATTAACATTTTGTCCCGATAATTATCGGTTGGTATCCATTTTATTGTTATGGCTCATTTCATACCATTAATTTAAGCCATACTTATATGTTCCCCATAGCAAGGACATTATCTCCAAGCCATGTAGCCTCCCTTTAGATCAACCACTTTTTCAAAACCCATACCGATCAATTTATGCGCCGCTCTCCGGCTTCTTGCACCGGAATGACAATATAGGTACACTGGCTTTTCCCTGGACATTTTTTCACAGTATCTTTCAAAGCCAGCGGCATTGAAAAAGTCAACATTTACGGCATTTTTTATATGACCGTCAGCATATTCATTAGGCGTACGAACATCAATAAGTTGTACTTTTTTACCCGCTATGGCGGCTGAAAAGTCGGCTTGATCCAAAATTTCAATTTTATCCGATTTCTCCTGTCTTGTTCCGAAAAGTGTACTAAAAATAGACATATTATTTCTTTTTTTTGAGTTATTCCAAAGTCCTAGTTCAAAAAAAGGAAACCGCCACCTTTTACAATGACCGTTTCCTTATACAACCAACCAAAACATTTATACCGTAAAGATAGGCCGGCCATTTTTTGTCCACAGCAACTTTTGTTACACATGACATTTTCCCTAAAAATATTTGCCAACCCTTATAGATTAACTTAGAAAGCGTTGAAATCCAAATGACGGCCAAAAAACAACAAAGAGGTACAGGAGGTAAGCTCCAACTAGCGACAAAATTCCCTTGGTTGCCCAGGACCAATTTTAAAAGCAGCCCCTCTAGCAAGTGTCATATAATATATATTACTTAATATGCATTATATATTAACCTCAACTAATATTTTATTGGTTTTATTCATTAAATTGAGTTAATATTATTTCATTAATGTAATGAAGAAAGAATAAACGCGCTTAATGTATATTCTTTACGAAACACCAAGAGTATAATGGGCCACATAGAATTATAGCAAAAATCATTTCAACCAAAACTTAAATGCTTACAAAAGGAAATAGCCATGTTTAAATATTCATTATTGCCCTTGGTTACGGTTTTCATTTTTTTAAGCCATGGACTGCTTGCCCAAAAAGTAAATGAATTCCCAAAGAAAACAGACCCATTATACAAAAAGGTGGAAATGTTTGATAGGTTGATGCTTGGCAACCACTGGAACGAAGGCGCCATAATGCAGCACGTTATTTTTCCTCCTGCCGGACTGGAGCAGCCTATAGTAGGTTCCCAGGCCGATTGTCTTGATCCCACTTCCGAAATGTTGGCCGCCTATTCCCATAAGTATGCCATTACAGGAGACCCGAGGGACAAGAAAATAGCCAATGACATCTTTGAAGCCATACTAAAATTGGAAAAAGTAACAGGTGTTGAAGGATTGGTAGCGCGTAGCTTCAATAGGACCAGCCAACCCCTTTGGCACGAAGAGGTCTTTTGGTACCATGAATGGCACCCATCGTCCTCCATACCCGGTTACCGATGGCTGGGGGATTTAAGCGCAGATAAGTTCACTTCCATATTTTACGGCGTGGGAACATTTTGGGAATTATGTGCCGATGCAGAATACAAGGAGAAAGCAGCCGGTCTCCTAGATCGATTTATTGGGCGGGTAGTGGACAACAATTTTAAGCTTACGGATCTTGACGGAAAAATGACCTTGTGGGGCAATTTCTGTCCCAACCTTCCGCACCAGGAACTCAACTCATTGGAAATGTTGGCCGCCCTTAAGGTTACCCATCATATTACCGGAAAGGAACGTTACAATGCCGCTTACCACATGCTTATAGATCGCTATCATTATGACGACCACCAAATTAATTCCAAAATACTATTCCCTAAAGAATGGCGCAATGTAGGGGACGATTACCACGCTGCCCGTTCCCTCTATATGGTGATGCGTTTAGAGACCGATCCCGATCTACTCAATAAATACAGAATGAATTTAAACAGACATTGGTACGATTGGAAGGATATAGAATTTACTTGGGAAAGCAATATCTGGTTTTTAATGGTCTATAAGGTACTTACTGGGGAGGACATTTTTACCGAAGAGAAAAAGCAGGGCATTAAGGACATGTGGGGATTTGAACGCACTAGCAGGGAATTTAAAATTCCACAAAAAGACGGTAGTTTTAAAATAGTGCGTTCCGAGGAAGAGCATACTGCAGCCGCCATGATCAGAAATTATTGGTTTGGTAGGTATTACGGAATAATTGATGAAAAATGGTAATCTCAAATAATAGGAAGCGTATGAAATCTCATTTAACCCTCCTCACTTTATTAATACCTATACTTTATGTTGTTGGGCAGGAAAATCCCACTCCGCCCGATGGAATGGTTTATGTTCCCGCCGGAGAGTTCATTATGGGCAGTACCTATGGCGATCCGGATGAAAGACCACAACAAATTGCAAGCACAAAGGCGTTCTTTATAGATACGTACGAGGTTAGCAATACGGAGTTTGCCAAATTTGACCCTACTTTTAAATACCCTCCGGAAAAAAAGAACAATGCTGCAGTTGTCACCTGGTCTAAAGCGGACGCCTATGCTAAATGGGCAGGGAAACGTCTGCCCACGGAAAAAGAATGGGAAAAGGCGGCCAGGGGTATCGATGGCCGAATATTTCCTTGGGGAGACACCTATGACAATACCTATGTTGTGTGGGACCAAAAAGAGACACGCGGAACTTCCATTGCCAAGCCTGCAAGTCCATATGGTTGCTATGATATGGCCGGGGGGGTGTGGGAATGGACATCGGACTGGTATAAACCCTACCCTGGCAATACCGTACCCATGGAACAATATGGTGAAACCTACAAAGTAATGCGGGGCGGATCCAATTTTAACAACCACTCCTTTATCCGCACCTCACAACGCTATTATGTGTTACCGGAAAAAATACACGTATACCCTGTTGGCATACGATGTGTAAAGGATATCGATTAGAACCATGCACTGATAAAAAATATTATAATTTAGAAAAACTCACAAAATGAAAAAACAATTGAGATTTTGGTTGGTACTGATGGGTATTGGCATTATGCTTTCCTGCAAAAAGGAACAGCCCAAAACCTTGGATCTTTCCCAAGCAAACATTGTGATATCGGCCCAGATTACATCTCCCATCCAAGAAACGGCCGCTAATATCCTGGTGGAAGAAATTAAAAAACGAACCGACCTTCAACTCGGATTAAACAACAGTTGGGACAACAAAACCAACATTGCCTTGGCCTTGGCGAACGAAAAGGAATTGTTAGGAACAAAAGTACCGGCCCGTGATGGGGAAAATACCCCCGAATTAAAAAAAGAAGGCTATCGTATTTTTCATGAGGTAACAGATAATCAGAATACCTTATGGATCATAGGGGCAGACGCAAGAGGAGTGCTCTACGGAATTGGCAAACTATTGAGAACGGCCAAAATGGAAAACGGCAAAATAACGCTGAACCCCAATATTGATTTTTCCGAATCCCCGGAATACGCCCTTCGTGGGCATCAATTCGGATATAGGAACACGGCCAATTCCTGGGATGCCTGGACCATTGAGCAGTTTGATCAGCATTTTAGGGAACAAGTACTTTTTGGGGCCAATAGTTTTGAAAACATTCCTTTTCAAGAACCCGATTCAAGTCCACATTTTAAGGTAGATCCCCAGGTCATGGAAGTGGAACTAAGCAAAATATGTGAGAAATACGATGCCGATTATTGGGTCTGGACGCCGGCCCCACACGACCTGACCCTAACAAATGCCCATCAGGACGGACTTGCGGAGCAGGAAGCATTTTACGCAAAATGCCCAAGATTGGACGGAGTATTTGTTCCGGGAGGGGATCCAGGAGAAAACCATCCTGCCCAACTAATACCTTATTTATACGATTTGTCGGAGATATTGCACAAATACCATCCAAATGCCGGTATATGGGTTTCATTACAAGGTTTTAACAAGGAAAAAGTGGAATATTTTTTTAATTACCTAAATTCCGAAAGCCCTGATTGGCTCAAGGGAGTTGTCTATGGTCCCAGTAGTCCGCCCATAGAATTGGAACGGGAAATGTTGCCGAAAAAATACCTGCACCGCTTTTATCCGGATATAACCCACACCGTAAGATGCCATTATCCGGTAGATAATTGGGATCAGGCATATGCATTGACCCTGGGAAGGGAACCGATAAATCCTCAACCAATTATGTATACCCAACTATTTAACAGGGACATCAAATATACCGATGGCTTTATTACCTATTCCGATGGTTCCCATGACGATGTTAATAAAGTACTATGGAGCCAATTGGGCTGGGATTCCAAGAAAAATCCCAAAGATATCATTCATGAATATGCCCAATTCTTCTTTGGCTCCAAGGTGGCCGCAAAAGCGGCCCAAGGCATATTTGATCTGGAAAAGAATTGGGACGGACCCATTTTGGAAAACGAATCCATTAAAAAAACCTTATCCTTATGGAAAAGCTTGGAAGAAAACAACCCTGAGCTGGAAAAGAATTGGAGGTGGCAGCAGTTGATCATGCGGGCCTATTACGATGCTTATATAAAAGACCGACTTGCCTACGAAAAAAGGCTGGAGGCCGAAGCTTATGAAATATTGGCACAGGCCAATACCATTGGGGCCGATAAAGCCATGGGCGATGCCCTACAGCATATCCATAAGGCAGATACCGAATTGGTCTCCCAAGACCTGAAGGAAAAGGTTTTTGAATATGGTGAAAAACTATTTCAATCCATAGGGGCTCAGACCAGCGTGGAAAAATATCAGGCACGTAGTGCGGAAAGAGGGGCCATTTTGGATTTTATAGATTATCCCCTTAATAATAGATGGTGGCTGGAAGATGAATTTAAAAAAATTGGTAAATATAAGTCGGAAGCCGAAAAGCTGGCGCGACTAGAATTTATCAAAAACTATGAATCTCCGGGCGAAGGTAGTTTTTACGACAATATTTCCAGTGCAGATGCCAGACATGTAACCTCAAAAACAGATGATGCCATAGACTTCCTTTGGGAAAACGATGGTTTAAGCAGAAAGCGGCTCTCTACCCAATTGTTCCAATTTACCCCTACCCTGGAATACCAAGGGTTGAATCCGGATTCCAATTATTTAATTCGAGTATCAGGTTATGGAGAGGCCCTTTTAAGAGCCAATGGAGAACGTCTATCACCTACCAAATACGAAAAGGGCTTTGAGGAGTTCAAGGAGTTTCCACTTCCGAAAGAGTTGATCAAGGACGGACAGCTAAAAATAAGCTTTGACAAGCCCGATGAGGAACACCTCAATTGGAGAAAACAATCTCGAGTAACCGATGTCTGGCTTATTAAACAATAATAAGATGTTTTCCCAAGAGGAACCCTTCCCCCTAAAGGGAATTGTTAGCGTACTAAATACTCCCTTTACCAAGGAGAATACCATTGACCATGCCGCCTTAAAGTGCAATGTAGAGGAGGCATTAAGGGCCAGGGTTGCCGGAATATTGGTGCCTGCTATGGCAGCGGAAGTATATAGATTATCCCCTTCGGAAAGATTGGAAATGCTATCTACGGTATTGGAAACCGTAGGGGACAAAATTCCGGTTATTGGAGGTGCCGGGGAACAGGATCTGTCCAAAAGCAAGGAACTGCTTCAGGCCTATATGCGAATAGGTTGTAAAAATGTGCTGTTCCAAATACCTTTTATAGAGGAACAACAGTTCAGAAAACATTTTATGGAATTGGCTGCCCTTGACCCGGAAATGATCATGCTACAAGATTGGGATGCTACAGGGTATGGCCTTTCGGATGCCCTTATAGTGGATTTATTCGATAAGGTGGCCGCCTTCCAATGTCTAAAGATCGAAACCGTTCCTGCCGGACCCAAATATTCCAGAATTCTAGAACTCACACATGGAAAATTGAACGTAAGTGGGGGCTGGGCGGTTACCCAAATGATGGAAGGGCTTCAAAGGGGCGTACATGCTTTTATGCCTACTGGAATGCATTTCATTTATACTGCCATATACCGGATGTTTACAGAAGGTAGAACGGAAGAAGCGGAAGCCCTGTTCGGGAAAATAATTCCAGTACTGGCCTTTTCCAATCAACATTTGGACATTTCCATTCATTTCTTTAAACGGTTATTGTACCGGCAAGGCATTTACAACACCCCCATTGTTCGAAATCCTATCCTTCCCTTTGATGCCATACATAAAAAATTGGCGGACAAACATATAGACACCATAATTTACCTTGAAAACCAGCTTAAGGTCCAAAATGGCCATAACTATTGATCTTGGATATACCCATGGCAAATACGGCCTAAACACTATCCAACATCACTTTGACATAAAATACGCAAGGGTCAATATATTATCTGTTTTAAATAATATAATAGTGGTACACCCTTGCCTTTTAAAGTTACTTTGTCCTGTTAAATATAATATATGGCATTAGAATTAAAAGGAATCATCCCTCCAATGGTAACCCCTCTTAACGTGGACGGCGGTTTAGATGTAAAAGGATTGGAAAGGCTCATAGAGCACCTTATAAATGGCGGGGTACACGGTATATTCCTTTTGGGAACCAATGGGGAAGCTCCCAGTCTTAGTTATGCATTGCGAAAGGAACTTATTACAAAGGCCTGTACATTTATAGGGGGTAGGGTACCCGTACTGGTAGGAATTACCGACACCTCCTTTGATGGCTCCCTGGACATTGCGGCCCACTCCAAAGAAGCCGGGGCAGATGCCGTGGTGGTAGCCCCACCTTATTATCTTCCCATATCGCAAGAGGAAATGATGAACTATTTGGAGCGCTTAATTCCGCAATTGCCCTTGCCCGTAATGATGTACAATATGCCAAGTTGCACCAAACTACACCTTTCCCTAGAGACCGTAAAAAAAGCTAAGGAATTGGGTGCCATAGGTATTAAGGACAGCTCTGGCGACATGTCCTATTTCTACTCATTGATCGAAGCTTTTAAGGAGAGCCCGGAATTTTCCATCATTGTGGGCACCGAAATGTTTTTACCGGAAACCATCATTTATGGTGGTCATGGGGCCGTTGCAGGGGGCGCTAACTTCCTGCCAGAATTATTTGTCGATCTATATAATGCCTCACTGGCCAATAATTTGGAAGACATAAAAATACTGCGCTCTAAGGTGGCATTTGTTAACAACAGTATTTATTGTGTGGGCAAGAATGCTTCCAGAATAACCAAGGGCATCAAATGTGCCCTATCGGTAATGGATATCTGCGAGGACCATATGGCCCTACCACTGAGAAAATTTGAAAACAGGGAAAGGGAAAAAGTCAAGGAATATTTAGACCAGTTCGCTGGATTCCAGGTCATATAAAAAATGGTGGATAAGAAACTTAAATGGGGAATTTTGGGCACTGCCCATATTGCAACGGAGCAGGTAATTCCAGCAATGCTCAACTGCCTACATGGGGATGTTCATGCCATTGCCTCGAGAAATTTGGAGAAGGCCAAAACAATATCCAAGCTGTACGGGATAGAAAAACCATATGGTTCGTATGAGGAATTATTGTCCGATAGGGAAGTAGAGGCCATCTATATTCCTTTGCCCAATCACCTACATGTGAAATGGGCCATTAAGGCCTTGGAAGCGAACAAACATGTGCTGGTTGAAAAACCAGTTGGCCTGTCCAGTAAGGAAGCTGAAAAATTATTAAAAACTTCCCTTAAATACCCTCACTTAAAGGTAATGGAAGCCTTTATGTACAGGCATCACCCCCAATGGATAAAAGCCAAGGAACTAGTGGACCAAAAGGTTATAGGTGACATTAAGGCCATTCAATCGTCCTTTTCGTTCTATGAAGATGACCCCAATAGTATCGTAAACAATAAAGAATTTGGGGGTGGAAGTTTAATGGATATAGGATGCTACCCTATATCCCTATCCCGTTTTTTGTTCAATTCGGAGCCAAAGAGTATTTCTTCCGTTATAGAGTATCACCCAGATTTTAAGGTAGATATATTAGCCTCAGGCATATTGGAGTTCGAAACCGGCACTTCAGTATTCTTCAGCGCTACACAATTGGCGTACAATCAACAGGCACAAGTTTTCGGAACCAAAGGAAATATAAAATTTGAACTACCCTTTAACCCCCCCATTGATAGGCCGGCAAAAATATGGCTCACCATAGACGAAGAGTGCCAAACCATTGAATTTGATATCTGTAATCAATACACCATCCAGGCCGACCTTTTTGCCTTGGCCATACAAAATAATACCCCAGTCCCCACTCCACTAGAGGATGCCGTTAAGAATATGCTGGTAATTGAAAAGTTGGAAGAAAGTAATTTAAAGGGACAACGTATACAACTGTAAATTTCTAGTTGTCCCTTTTTCTATTATTTCATGAGTTCCTGTAACGTCCAATAGCTTTTCCTTTCCGCGTTTTTGGCACGGATATCCCTAACCTCATTTTCATGGACCATAGTAGTATCGTTCATAGAGCGAATGTAAGTGGCCACATGGCCGATCCAATCATCATCGTTACTTCCCATAGGCAACATTATACCATACTCCTTACCTTCAATAGGACCTGTAAGGCCATTTAAAAGGATTTTTATAAGCACTTCTTTATCACCAATTACCCTAGGTGACCCAATTAAAGATGGTGCAATCAGAGAATTCTCTCCATTGGGAACCCCTTTTAGATCAGGGCCGTGGCAGGTAATGCAGGTCTGTTTATAAATATCATAACCATCTATAGTCCTATATTTTTCTCCATTGCTCCTGTGGGCTATCCTGTTCTTTAATTTCTGCAATTCAGAATCATTTGCCTTTAAACTGAGCTTTACCGAAGCCGCTACCAGTTCATTGTCCCCGTATTCTTCCGAGATAGAACCCAACAGAGCGGAGCCATCGGCACTTTTGGAATGTCCTAAACTTAATGCCAATTGATTTACAACATTAATGTCCATATCCTTTTGTAATTTGGCCAACGCTTGCAAAATGTCTTGATCCCCTTTCTTCAAAAACTCTTCACTTAACCTTATGGCCGTCATTCGAACCCTTGGATCCACATCATTTAACTTTTCAAGAATAAGTGACTTATCCACAACACCTAAACCCTCCAAAGTCCATAAGGCATGGATCCTTTCACGGGGATAGTCTTTATCTCCAAAGTTTTCTGTCCAAAAAGACTCATTATCCCTTGTAATATCCTTAAGTTTGGGCACCACAGCCATATCTCCTTTTAATATGATCAGCTTTTGGGCGGTATTTCTATACCATCCATTGGGATGACCTAAGTAATCTACCAGCTCTTTGGCGGATTTATCCAAAAGTTTGGGTTTTCCACCTGGTTTGATCTCCTCATGGACAATACGATATATTCTACCTCTTCCAATATTCTTGTCCAAACCTTTCCTAAGAATTACGGGTCTTAAATGGCTCCCTTCCCTGGTCCAATTGCCTTCTTGGATAATGCCACGGTACATGTCTACAATATAAAGGCTCCCATCAGGTCCTGTTTGTGCCTGCACCGGTCTAAAGTTCAAATCCGTAGAGGCTAAAAATTCTGCTTGGTCGTAGGCATTATACAACACTTTTTTACCGTTCTCATTTTTTATTTTTGCCCTACGGATCAACCTGCCCACTGGTTCGGGAATAAATAGATCCCCATAAGTGGATGGGGGTAATTTATCGCCCCTAAATATTTCTTGGCCGGCTACCCCGGTAAATTTATTCAAAGTACCATCCTCCTTCAACCTTAATTCGGCACCACCCTGTACATCAGGGGTGCCAACAATCGGCCATGGTTCCATAAATCCTTCCGAGATCTGTCCTTCCAAATCCACTTCACCATAAATTGGCGGTACCTGAAAACCATACGCCGCAGTTTCTCCACCTGCAGAAGAATAGTACATATTTCCTAAATCATCTTGGGTCAAGCCCCATTGTCCACTGGAACCATCTACCAGGGAATCTACTTGTATTCCGTTCTTATTAAACCTAAATCGCAATGGGTTGTAGGTGGTATACACCCAATTGTCCAAGTTCCAAACCAGACCACTCTGTTGGTGCTCTAGATTGCCCCCCCTTCTTTTTGGATTTTCATAAACCCTGATCTTTTCATCGGCCACTCCATCATTATCGGTATCCCTATAGCTCCATAGATCATACGAATAGGTTTCATTTACAATAAGTCGGTCATCGAGCGGTAAGATCATCCTTGGCAATACTAAACTATCAATAAAGACGGTGCTCTTGTCCATTTTTCCATCCCCATCCAAATCCTCTAAAAGTTTTATCTGACTAATAGGTTCATCCTCCCCTGTACCATCCACATTTTGCATATAGGTGTCCATTTCGGCCACATACATCTTGCCATCACCATCCCAGGCAATAGCCACAGGTTCATTCACCATTGGCTCGGATGCCACCAATTCTATCCTATACCCCTCGGGCAGATAAAATCTTTTCAAACTTTCTTCGGGAGAAAGAAAATCGGAAGGTGCTTCCCTTACAATTTCTGGTTTTACATAAATTTTATCCTTGTATTCTTTTTTCCCACAATTTACAATCACAAGAAGAAGCAAAACCGACCTTAATTTGATCATAATCAATATAATGCTATTTATATATATTTTGCCTGGTCAAATTACATTATTAATCCGTATCCTTAGCCGTTTTTGGAGGCCTTTTATGCCAATAGGAGGCCAGAATGGACCCTGTTATATTCATCAAGGGCCCAAATACGGCCGGAGCCAGACCCATGGTGGCTATTTTCCCCAAGGAATTGGCTATGCCAGAGGCCAAGCCCCCGTTCTGCATGCCTACTTCCAAGGCAATGGTGCGCGAATCCTGCTCGTTCAAACGCAGTAGACGGGCGTACCAATAACCTAGCATATACCCAAACAAATTATGGATCAATACCAATAGCATTAAGATTCCGCCAATATCCAATAGGCTATCCCTACCTGCGGCCGTTATGACCACGATTATAAGGCCAATGCCCAACATGGAGATTATGGGAAGTGCCCTGTCCATCCATTTGGCCTTGTCCCCTCTAAAACGGTTTAATAGAATTCCTGCCCCAAGCGGCAAAATAATCATCTTTACAATACTCCACATCATGTCCAGCACCTCTATTTCTATAAATTCCCCGGCCAATAACTTCATAAGAAGGGGAGTTACAAAAGGTGCAAGTAGTGTTGATATGGAAGTAATTGTAATGGAGAGGGCCAGATTGGCCTTTGCCAAATAGGCCATTACGTTGGATGCCACCCCACTGGGAGAGCAACCGATCAAAACGATCCCTGCCGCGATCTCCGGTGGAAAATTACTGACCTTTGCCAGCACAAAGCCCATTATGGGCATTATGCACAACTGTGCAGAGACACCCACCATTACCCCTTTGGGGGATTTGACCACCTCGGCAAAATCGCCAATACTCATGGAGGTCCCCATGCCGAACATAATAAGTTGGATCAAGGGTATGATCAATCCCGTAAGCTTAAAATCGCCTATTTGCAGAAAGTATTGCGGGTAATATAGTGCCAAGGCTACCCCTGCAAATATGGAGGCGGTAAAAACATAACTGCTCAGGGATTTATACCCACTAAAGCCAACGGCCAGAAGTGCAAAAAAGGCCATTATTAAAAGCCCCGCATTTTCTATGTTATCTGTAAGGATCATGCCCAGAACAACTAACAGCAATATAGCGGCCATGCCAAGGCAAATGGAATGAATGGTTGGTTTTTTCAAAATTGGTCGGTTTGGATTAATTGGTTTCTACTGGCAATTTATAGGCCTGTCTGGCCAAAAGTTTGAGCTTGCCATCCTTATCCTTTTGGTATACCTGTATATTACCGATACGGATATCTACGGGCACTCCGGCATTGGTGGCCTTGGCCAAAAAAATATGACGGACGATTGCTGTGTTTCCAGATATATGTATAGTCTGATCAGGGGCCTCCACAGAGGAGAAATTGAAGGGCCCGTTTACAATATCGTCTATAAATTCGGCCTTGTTTTGGATCAGTCCACTGGAATGTCCGTAGGTGAGTGCATCTGCACAAAGGGCCTCCATGAATTCCGCGGTCGGATTTACCATGGCTTCATTAAAAGTGGACACGGCCCGTTGCACTTCATCCATTGTAATTTGAACGTCCTCCCCCAAAAGCAGGGTCTTAGTTTGATCCACATTTTGTTTGCACCCAAACAAAATTAACATTGGTACAACGGTCATGAGCCAGCCGCAGCTTACCCTATTCATCCACTTCTGTACTCCGATTACCATGTTCTTTTGCTTAAAACCTTATCCAAAGTCTCCTTGGACATCCTTCCCAATTCCGGATGTTTGTCCAACCAGGCCAGAAATTCTTTTTTTAACTGCTCTGTCCATTGACTATCTATCTCTCCTGTGGAATATTTCTTGGTCCTTACCATCTCAAAGCCAAACTGGTCCTTAAGGGCTACGAATTCGGCAGTACTAACTACTTGTTCGGCCAAATGTGCAGGAATGAACAGTACTCCCTCCCTCTTGGCCAGGACAAGATCGCCCGGCAACACCATTACCTGCCCAATACGTATTGGGGTGTTGAGCCCCATCAGTACTTCCTCTTCCAAAAAGGACGGGTGAAAATCCCGGACAAAGGCATTGAATCCTTCCATCTGGCTTATGCTCTCAAGGTCCCTTGCACTTCCGTTAAAAACTACCCCGTTACCGGATTTGCTGTATATGGAAGTTGCCAAGGTGGCTCCCATAAGGGTGCCTGCATCTATCTTACCAAAACTATCGGCCACATATACATCGCCCTTGGTAAGGACCTCTATGGGCCAAGAATTGGTATTGCCCTTCCTCCCTTGGGAGGTTGTGCCCCTTTCCTTGATGTTCCTCTCCACATCCGGCCGACTTGGCATGAACAGGGCGGTGAGTGCCCTGCCTACAACGGGGACATCGTTATGGACCATTTTCCAATTGCCCTCGAACTGATTTTTATAGCCTTCATTTTCAAGGACGGTCCATGCATCGTCTATCCCAATTTTTTTTGCCCGTTCCAATAGGTCGTCCGGTATTTTTGGCCGGCCATCATCAAAGCGTGCCCCTTTCCATTCGGAGGTCAAAAAAATCAATTCCTCCTTGGGAAGGGTCTGTGAAAAGGCATTATAGGTGATACAAAAACCAAAAAAGAATAGTGCAATTCTATGGAACTTCATTTAAAAAGTTTTTAAAGGATAATACATCGTTATCTAGTCCAAAGCGGCTATACAGTCCATTTCTACCAATGAATTCCCTGGTACTCCCCCATAAGTGGCCACGGTGGTCCTAACCGGGGGGTTGGGTCCAAAACGCCCCCTAAAAACTTCGTTCATTCCCTTATAATCTGCCAAATCAGCCAAATAAACATTCACTTTCAATACTTTGTCCATGGAAGAACCATGCTTTTTTAGCTCCTTTTCCAATTCCTGCAAAACAATCTCGGTATGTGCCTTGATCTCAAAAGGCTCCACATGTGCCCCCTTGCCCGCTATATAAAGTGTATTTCCATGTTTTACCCCACCAGAGAACAAAGGTATGTCCTGGTCCATGACAATGTCTCCCACTACTTCCTTTTTTGGCCTTTCGCCCCCGTCTATTGCCCTAGCGGTGGCACCTACTCCAAACATAGCCGCCAATCCCATTCCTAATTTTTTAAAAGATGCCCTTCTTGTTGTTTTGTTTTCCATAATTATAAGATTTAATTGTTATTGTAATATATCGATTTATAGTTTCGTTTCTAAGTAGCCAAGGGTGGACCTCCCGGAACGCTTATTTTTTTATGTTCCGCTTTATAGGCCAGCTGTTTGGCCGTAAACTTGGCCGTAAGGTATTCGCCCAAAAATACGGATCCATTAAAGGTTCCGTTGGATACTTTTCCCGAAAACCAATAATTTATGGAGTTTCCCGGAACGTTAAAATGACTCCTAAGTTTTACCTCGTCCCCCTCTATCATTCCGGCCATTTCCTGCATGGCATAATCGCTGGTATGGGTTCCCTTGATCCAATTCCCTTCCTGTTCCAAGAAAAATTTATGGGTGCTTTTGGAGGTAAAAAACTGTATCTCCACTTCCCAATGCCCTGTAACGTTAACACTTGCCGGGGCCATCTTGTCCGATCGGGGCTTACGCTCTGCGGATAATATATCATAAAGTCGGTTGGCCACCAACTTGGCATTTCCCGGTCTCATTTGACTGGGGGTAATGGATATGCTTGTTGTCCCGTCCTCGGAAGATCTGCCTCCAATGGCTATCCTTGGTCTGTTGCGTGCCACCTCCTCGGCAATTTCTTCCCCGGTAATATGAAGCCTGTCCGGATCCCATTTCAGGATGAGTCTGGGGGCCCTATTGTCCAAACCCGTCGGCAATTCTACTTCAGCGCTTATTCCCTCTATTTTGGTGAGTTTTGAAGAGATTTCCTCCAACCAGGACAGCCAAGTGTCCCACTCCTTATCATGGTCCCTAGTGGTCCAGGCCTCTACGGCCGCCAGCATTCCCAGCATTTCCTCTTTCCCTACCTTATTGTCCCTTCCCGGGCCATGGTGTGGGGAACTGGCCTGCCAAGCAGCCATCAATATGTCCTTATCCCCCAATAAAAGGCCGGCACATTGTGGTCCGCATAGTGCCTTGCCACCGCTATAGGCCACTACGGTAGCGCCCCTTTCCAGATGTACACAGGGAATACTCAAATTCTCCGCGGCCGCATCGGCCAAAATAGGGATGTTCTTTGGTTTGGCGATCCCACTGATCACTTCCAGGGAAAGCGGTCTCCCCGTTTCGTTATCCCTTCCGGTCATTATATAGATCATTGCGGTTCTGGAATTGATGGCCCGCTCCAACTCCTCAGGAGTTTCCACCATAATTACCTTTACCCCTATATTTCGAATGGCTTGGTCATAAACATTTCTGGAGCTACGGGGAATTATAACCTCATTTTTCTCAAAACCCTCCAAGTTGGGAATCCTGATCAGCTTTTCCGGGTTGCCCCCGGTTACACAGGCGGCGGTTACGTGTTTCATACCCGCGGCACAACCCGATGATACCATTCCCCATGGTGCCTTGGTGAGTTCCGCCAAGCGGCGTCCTATGCCAAAGGCCAATTCATCGTACTGCACAAAATAGCCCGTAGCGGCCTCCATGGCCTTCAATACTTCGGGACGTTCCGTAGAACCCCCTAAAATGGTAAAGGTACCGCGACAGTTGATGATGGTATCTACCCCAATGGATTCAAAGATACTTTGCCCGGCGGAGTACGGTCCTGGCGCCAGAGGCCCCGTTGTACCAAGGGCACTCCCGAACATGGTCTCACTGGCCATTAAACTTCCTGCAATGGGAACAACACCCAACTGTTTAATTATTTCCCTACGGTTCATGCTTGCTATTTATTATTGTTCCTATGTGTTTTCGCTTCCCAAACCAATACATTAAAAATCCTATATGGTTTTCAGAGTGCCATTGGCCCACGGTTTTTGAAGATATGAAAATTTCTCCAACCCTAACACGGCCATTCCCCTAATTGTTGGTACTGTAGTTTAAATTTTAGAACTAGTGTTATGTTAAGGATGTTATGTCATTAAATTCAGGTCTCGACTGCGCTCGACCAGACAATCTTCGTCACTTCGAGCGCAATCGAGAAGTCATTTCACGATTAACATTACACTAGCTTGGTCCATGCTGGAAAAGATAACAATAATCCTACCCCCCTAACCAAAATTCAAACAGTTTCTTAGTCCTTCCAATTCTTACCTGAAAGTCCGTTTAGATCGTAAACAACTTCCCCATCCTTAATGGTAAGTTCGCATTCCAATTTTTGGTTGCCCATGATCTTAACCCCCTTGGTATCCATAAAACCAAAATGGCCCTGCCGAATACTTAAAACGGCCACATCGGCAATGGCGCCTACCTCCAAATGTCCCAGTTCCGGCCTATGTATATACTGTGCAGGATTCCAGGTAACACTTGCAATAAGCTCGGGCAATGCCATATTCATATTTAAAAATTTGGACATGATATTTAGTAGGTCCTTCATACCACCGTTCATACTCCCAATATGCAGATCCGTACTTATGGAATTGGGTTTAAAACCCTGATTCATTGCCGGTACGGCCTGTTCAAATGCAAAACTACCTCCGCCGTGTCCCACATCGAAGATAATTCCCTTTTTCTGGGCCTCAAATACAAAGGGGGCTACCTTGCCATTATCATCCACTACTTTTCCCCTACTATTTAAGGAAGCATAGGCATGGGTAAAAATATCGCCCGGCCTTAATTTTTCCAGAAAAAGGGTTTTCAACGATAGGGCGGGTTTACTGCCCCCAAAATCGACCATTACCGGTACATTGGCCATAACCCCTGCTTCTACCGCCCTTTCCAAAGGATCCCATTCGTAGCCTTCGTAATGTGCCAGTTTAACCCCCACTATTTCCGGATTGCTTTTTACCGTTTTTGCCGTCAACTTGGGATCCATATCGTTAACATCCTGCTCCACGACACCCCCTTTCATTCCGGAACCAACAATATTCAAAAAGGCCAAAACCCTTGTTTTTGAATTGTTAATGGTCTGCTTTTTGAAAATATGAAAATTTCTCCATCCCGAACTTCCCGCGTCCACTATTGTGGTAACCCCGGTACGGAAGGTGAAATTATCCGGGGCTACACTGCTCATACCTCCACTGTACATACTGTTTTCGTCCGTACCATAAAAGACATGGCCATGTATATCCAAAAGGCCGGGGGTTACCAACATCCCATTGGCATCTATAACCGTTTTTGCCTTTTTATCTGAAATGCTATTGGCAATTTCAGCTATTTTGCCATTAAAAATAGCGACATCCATTTTTTTGTTGATCTCACTTTTGGTATCTATCAGTGTCCCATTTTTGATCAATAAATCATATTCCTGTCCAAGAACCGATTTGGAAAGGAATAGTAATGCCATAGAAACTAAATAGATGGTAAGGTTGCTTTTCATCTGTTTAAAATTTTATAATTAGCTAAAAAATAAGTGATTACAAAATTTACAAACAGATGTAACCACTTCGTTCCCGCCCGTACCGAAAAGGTACGTTTGGGCGGGTTTGCAAAAACTTATTTTAATCATATCGGTATGGTATGCTTAAAAAAGTTTATACTCATTTCACAGGTTTAAATTTTTTAATGTTCGTTTTATCGTAATTGATATTATGGGATCTATAAAATTATTTGCTTTTGTCCATCATAATAAATTCCCTCCCCGGATGTTCCGTTTCAAAGGTTTCAAAATTGCCATTATCTTGAAGTGTAATAAAAGCAGCTCTGCCATCCTTTCCCCCAAAAGCAATATTGGAGGGTGTCTTCCCCTTTAACTTAATTTCTTCAAGAATAACCCCTTCGGGCGAAACTATGACCACAGTACCTTTTCCATGGCGGGTAATGTACAGATTTCCCTCGGTATCGGTACGCATTCCATCCATCCCAAAATCCTCAAATTTTATTAACAAACGCTTATTGGCAATCCCTCCTTCCGGCGAAAGATCGTAGGCCCAAACATTGCGCTGTACGGATTCGTTTACATAAAGAGTTCTGTTATCCGGACTAACCTCAATTCCGTTGGTGGTACCCATATCCCCTTCCAATAGGGTTATTTTTCCCTCGGTATCGATTCTCCAGATCTGCCCTTTGGAATTCTTCCAGTCAGGATCACTGGCAAAAAGAATATCGTTGTCCATTATTGCAATATCATTGGGCTGGTTCATATCCCCGTTATGGGCAAAAACGCTGATCTCTTTGGTGTCCATATCCACTTTTAAAATGTTATGCTTTGTATAATCTGCTATGAACATTTCACCTTTGCTGTTAAAACGGATCCCATTGCCTATGCTGCCTTCCGGCAAATTCACAAATAAGGAGGCCGTTCCTTGGGGATCTACCTGTCCTATGGTTCCCGGTTTTTCAAAATTAACGGCGTATAAAATTCCATTGGCGTCTACCGCAGGACCTTCAATTCCCGATGGAAAACCGGAAGGTTTGGTAAATTGGGAACTATGGTACAAGGACGATTTTGCTTCTTGGACAATATCACTAGGTACCATTGGTGTATCCTTGGGTTGTTTGTCCTTACATCCGGCAACCAATAGCAGTAGACATAAAACGGTTGAATTGAAAATTATAAATGGACTGGATTGGTATTTCATCTGTTCTTTTTTATTTATTTTTAATAGGTCAGACCTGCCCGACTTCTTCATTCCCGTCCGTACCGGAAAGGGCGGACAGGCGGGTAAAATATCCAAGAAATCATTTTCGTCCCGATAATTATCGGAAGGTTTGAAAATTTTGCTAATGGATATTTCATACGGTTTTGTTTTAGAAGTGATCTAAAAATACGGTTTATTCATTTTGACTGCATATAGAAGTTGGTTTTTCTTTTATTAGGTCTCAAGGGCCATTGGGAACAGTCTTTCTAACATTCGCAACTTCCTCGGGTTCAATAGGTGAGGCATTGTTGCCAAAATTTTGCCTTATGAAAGTCAGGATTTCAGAAATTTCTTCATCCTTCAACATATGTAATTTGGGCATGGCATTGTTATAGGACTTCCCTTTCACCATTATCTCTCCCCTAAGCCCTTGAAGGATAACATTGATCAATTTCGTTTTATCCCCTAGGACCCATTCCGAATTGTCCAAAGGTGGAAAACGCTCATTGCCCTTCCCGTCCCTTTGGTGGCAGACCGAACAAAAAATATTGTACAGTTGGCCGCCTTTGGACAATTTATCCTCCTCTACTTCCCCAAAATATCCATCGGGAACGAGTATATCCTCTTTTTCATCAGGTGTCTTTATATTAGTGGCGGTCCTTTTTCTTTTATCCATGGCAGCAAGCTGGGAACTCCCAAAATCCGCTTTGTTCCCCTTGTACATAATTCTCCATATTTTTCCCATTTTGGAATCGGAAACATACAATGATCCGTCTGGCCCAACAGCCAATCCCATAGGCCTATATTTGGCTTCACTAGTGTTCGCCACGGTATCCCTGCCCGCAAAACCATCGGCAAATACCTCCCATGGCCCCGTAGGAATACCATTTTGCATGGGTACAAAGCCTACAAAATAACCGGATTGTGGATAAGGGGAACTACTGGTAGACCCGTGAAAGGCTATAAATGCCCCGTTCCTGTATCGATCCGGAAATTGGTCGCCTTCATAAAACAGGAGGTCATTGGGGGCAAAATGACCCGGAAAACCCACTACAGGCTCTGTAAGTTTACTTATGTCGCCCTGCTTTTCCCCATCGCCCCCATACTCTGGATTAAGATAATAGCCTTTCTTGATCTGATCATAATAATGGTAGGGCCAACCGGCATCGTCCCCTTCCCTAAGTCTTAGGAAGACCTCTGAGGGCAAGACCGCACCTTCCCAGGCAGTAAATTCCCTTGGCCAGGTATTGTGGAGGTAATCGCGACCATGAACCACGGCATACAGGTTGTTATCCTGCTTGTTCCAACTTAATCCTACCACACTTCTAAGTCCGGTGGCAAATTTTGTTCCGTCCTGTTGGAACTGCCCCTTTTTGTTGGCATCAAATTTCCATATGCCCGCCCTGTGCTCCAATAACGGACATGGAAAAATACCAGGGGACATGGGCGATCTGTCATCCACCTGACAAGCATCCGAAGGCGCACCAAAAATAGTGTACATATTGCCCTGATCATCAAAGGCCAAAGGCTTGGTTGCATGTTGTCCGGGACGTTCCGTTTCTGACAATATTAACTCCAACTCAGTATCCGGCACCAAATCTTTGGTAAGTTTTTGGCGAAAAATACGCGTCACCGAACTAAAATATAGATACCCATTGTGAATTTTCATTTCGGTTCCATAACTGCTCCTGTCCAGATAATCATCGAAAGTTTTAACAATATCCGCCTTCCCATCATTGTCGGTATCCCGAAGTGCAGCATTGCCCCCAAGGGAATCCGGAAACCTCAGCTTCACATAAATATCCCCATTGGTGTTTACCGTTAGGTGCCTGGCCCTGCCCTTTAGACTGTCTATCACCACTACCGCCTCAAAATCCCCGGGCAAATAAAGTCCGCCATTGTCCTTATCCCCGGCAGGGAGGTCATTATTGGAATTACATTTTACAAAAAGTAAAATCCCAATTAAAATGATCGATGGGAAGAAAATGTACTTCTTAAAAAATGTCCCTCTCATGGCCATCCGTGTTTTAAAGTTTCAGTTTTATTCCTTTTTTTACCAACCATCCGGTAAGTAAAACAACCATATAGGCAAAAACCAGGGAGCCTAAAAGACCCACAACCCCGGTATTAAAGAAAGGTGGCAATCTGAACGTACTTAGATTTCTTATGGGGTAGATTAGGTATGGCAACATATAACAGGTTAATGTTGCCGTTCCCGCCGGGGCTATAAATTTTGCCCAATGGATAATCCCCTTTTGGTCCGCGAGGTAATGGAAAATTGCAAAAACCAAAAAGCCCAGTCCGGAACAGATGGCCAACCATGAAGGTGTAGCTCCCAATTTGGAGATTCCCCATAAAGGACGGGCAACTAGGGCAAATGCTATACTTGCCAACCCCAAAAGAACTAATATGGCATACCTTTTTTTTAAACTTGGCCCGGACCATTTAATAAGCACCAAGGAGGCTACCATTCCCGAGGTGGTAAATGCGGGAATCGTTCCCTGCGCGATAGTTGAAAAATAACTGAATATCCCTTGAAGTTCAAAGGCGGCATCGGTTTGGTTCCAAACAGACAGCACATTGAATAAAAGCCAAAAGGACACTATCACGGTCCATTTGCCGCGCGAAAGGAGAAAGATAAGCGCATTTACCAGATAGGCCCAACCAATAAGCCCTAATATGCCCCACCACTGGGGTCGCATCCAATACTCCCCAGAGGCACCCCCTTCATAAATCATCGCTAGAAAAAGTAAAACAAGAATACCCAAAATCTGCAATGGAAGCTGCCATTTCCTGGAGACGGGGCTCTTTTTCCAATCGGTCCATATAAGGAATATGGCAAGGGCCATTAAGATGCCCCAAAAATATTTTCCAATTGGAATTCCCAAATCGTAGGCAGTCTCGTAATTGACCATAAAAAGACCGATCAGTAGGAGGGAAAAAGACCGTATTATGATATGCTTACCAATTTCCCGTAAGCTATGGCCCTTGTCCAAGCGACTTTTTATGGCAAAAGGAATACTTAAGCCAACGATGAAAAGGAACAAGGGAAATATGATATCCGAAAACCCTAAATAATCTTCATTTTCCTTGGCATGCAGCAACCATTTGGGAACATCGTTCAATGTCCAGAAATCATTGACCCAAATCATCAAAAACATGGTAAGTGCCCTTAAAATATCAATGGAATACAATCTCATGTTTTGTATCAATTTTATAGCTTATTGGTATCCCTTCCCCAATTATAGGCTTGGATACCGCTGGCAATTGCCCCTAGGTCCCAAATTTGAATTTAACTTCTTCCCAAAGAAGACTATTTAACGTGAGTTCGATAAATATTTTGTTTAAATCAGTTATTTATATAACATCTGTCCGGTCGAGCGGAGTCGAGACCTCATTGTAAAAGCGTTACAGTAAAATAACCTCTCGACTCCGCTCGAGGAGACAATAGCAATTTTTTAATTTACACGAAATCAATGTCTTAAAATTATTTTTATGTCGAACTCACGTTATTTAAATAATTGTTATTCAGGTAGATAAATCCAATGGATTATCCTTTATCCGAAGTTATTATTTTTATTAATGCGCATTCCGCTTTTTATCCCAACAGCATTCTTTTTATAATCAACTACATCCTGCAATGGATATCCGTATTTATTACATTGAAAATTAGGCCATTGATCACAAAAACTGTTTAAATTTTGTTTTTGGAATATTTTGCCGGAACCACTTATATCCCTACTTTTCAATCTAATTCCAAGGAATCCAATGCAAATTAAAAAGCTGCTCCAAGAAAAGGGGGAACATGCCAGGCCTACAATACCTAGAAGGTACCATATTATATTTTGGATCATATATTTTACCTTCAACTCCATTCGTTGGGGAAGCTATTTTGGTGATTATTGGCATTCTTTCAAATCCAATCTGGTAGAGTTTCCGCTGCATATTATTATCGTCTATTTTAATATATATTATTTGGTTCCCAAATTTATAATAGGCAAGAAGTATAAAACCTACCTAGCCCTTTTTTCCATTGTACTTGCGATCCATTATTTTGTTCGAATAGGCCTTTTTCATTGGCTTATCCCCAGTAACACCGCTACTGAAGTGCAGGCTGCCCACGGCTTGTTCAGTTTTAACCATATTGTTACGGTTACCTTGGGTGAAATCTATGTTATTGGCTTGGTCTCCGCCATTAAGTTCACTATAGATTATGTAATTGAACTGAACAAGAACAATCTTCTTTTGGAGCTTCAGTCCGAAACTGAAATGAAATATCTTAAAGCCCAGATTCAACCCCATTTCTTCTTCAATACATTGAACAATCTATATGCCCTTACCCTTAAAAGATCAAAAAAAGCGGCCGAGGTCGTTTTAAAACTGTCCGAAATCATGGAGTATATGATATATGACCTGAACAAAAAAAAAATATCCCTGCGTAAAGAAATCAACTACGTAGAAAATTATATTGAATTGGAAAGGATAAGAAAAAAGGATCTGGTAACATCCAATATTGAAATTATAGGACAGGTTGATGATGTAATGCTTCCACCATTTCTTTTTCTGCCCTTTGTTGAAAATTGTTTTAAACACGGACAATTGGAGAATGGAAAGATATTTATGGAAATGAAATTTATTAGAAATGAAGGGCATTTGGAATTTTACCTTAAAAATGATTTTGAAAAAAACAAAAATGCACGAGACAACTCCGGAATTGGACTTATAAACATAAAAAGGAGACTGGAATTATTATATGGAAACCAGTTTGAATTGGAGAATTATCCTTCAGGCAGTCATTATATAGTGGTCTTAAAAATCCCAATAAAATGAAACCTACATGTTTAAAATAATCCTTAAACACACAGAGGAATGATTATTTTTAAACATCAAACCCGTCCATACCGGCACGGACCGGAGGTTACACCCGCCAGTCCGCCCGTTCCGGTACGGACGGGAATGACCTTGTCGGGCCGGTGTGACATTTGAAAAACCTGTCTGCCGAACAGGCAGAAATAAATATAAACAGATGAAAATTAATTGTCTAATAATTGATGATGAGCCCCTTGCCATAAGTATTTTGGAATCCTACATCAAAACCCTGGACTATATGAATATTGTAAATTCATATACCAATGCGGTAGATGCCCTTTCCGATATTAAGGAGGGGAACATAGACGTTATATTTTTGGACATCAATATGTCCCGAATAAACGGACTGGAATTTCTCCGCACCCTAAAAAATCACCCTTTAATTATAATAACAACGGCCTATAGGGAATATGCCCTGGAGAGTTACGAGCTTGACGTGCTTGATTATTTGGTAAAACCTATCCCTTTTAACCGATTTTTGAAATCGGCCAATAAGCTTGTAGATCGCCTTAAGGCCAAAAATGAAAACAAGGGACACCCCATGTTGGACCCCCATGTATTTGTAAAAGTGGATAAGAAAATGGTGAAAGTGAATTTAAATGAAATTCTATTTATAGAAAGTCTGAAGGATTATATCAAAATTCACACCACCAAGGGTTATTTAGTAGCCTATAAGGCATTGTCTAGCATTGTTGAGGAGCTGCCTTCCGAAAATTTTGTTAGGGTACACAAATCTTATGCCATAGCCATTGACAAAATTACCGCCGTTGATGGGAACAGTATCGAAATTGATTCAAAAAGCATCCCCATTGGCAGGATATATTTAAAACGGGCGAGGGAACTCATCTTTTCAGGGAACGCCATTGCCCCGAAGAATTTTAGCTCCCCTAAAGAGGAGGGGTAATTTATGCGTTGGGCGAAGATAAAAGCCTTGGTAAAGACGTCCGTGTCCTATATTCACTAGACCCCCCTTTTCAAATCCACTCCAAAAAGCAATAGGAAAACACCTTTCATTTTACTATCCAAGGATTTTCGTAAAATAGTAAACGCCTTGGTAATATGGCCTTCTACAGATTTTGTGGAAATGTTCAAGTACTCTGCAATTTCAATATTGGTAAGCCCCTCTTGTTTACTCAGCACAAAAGCTTGTTTGCATTTTGGTGGTAGATTATCAATTTCCTTTTTCACTTGTAAAATAATTCTTTCAAACGAACTTTCGGAATCCTCTTGAACAAATACCCCCAAAGTGTCGATGTGCACTTTTTCCAGGGAAAAAACAGGTCTTATTTTCCGGTAATGGTCAACAAACCCATTGTATACGGATTTGTACAAATAATTCTTTAGGTCAACATCGTCCTTCAACTTTTTACGTTGTTTCCAGATCTTAATAAATACATTCTGAACGATATCCTCGGACAAATCGTAACCGCCAGTTAACCCAAAGGCATACGTACAGAGCCTATGATGGTAGGTTTCCACCAAACAGGTATAGGCTTTTGAATCCCCTTTTTTGAGGCCTTGAACAAAGGAAACTTCGTTGATGTACTCCATTTTAATGTGTTTATTTTTATTGCCTACCTGTTCGGCAAACAGGTTTTTCATTGGTCAAATGTAACCTTTGATGACCAAAATAATCTTTGGACACACAGAGCAATGATTATTTTGGTCATGTCGGTTTCATTATGGGAAATTTGTAATAATCTATGTAGATATTTGCCAAAATAGAAAAATAATTATCAAAAAAGCAAGGGTTGTATAAAATTGTTGCGTTTAAATTATGGATTTACGTGTTTGATATCTTAAATAATGCAAAACCTAATCGCAAAATATTTCACAAAACAAGCATCCCTCTCCGAGTTGGATGAGCTTACCAAGTGGATCGAAGACCCTGCCCATAAGGAGGAGTTTATACAATATGTAAAAATCAATCATGCAATCGATTTCAACATGAAAAAGTATGGTACGGATAAATCCAAAGAATTGTTGCTCAAATTTATCGAAAAGGAAAAGAAGGCCCATAAAATGCGCCAAACCTTCCATATTGTAAAATATGCCGCGGTAATCTTGATTTTTCTAGGGATTGGTTTCCTCTTTAAAAATGGGTTTCTTAACAATACACCTACTTCAATAGATTCGAATACTTCAATGCCCGTAACCTTGGACAACAAAATTGAGGTGGGTACGGACAAGGCTACCCTTACCTTGGAAGACGGTTCCAGTATAGATTTGGAAAAAGGAAAAACAGTACGTACAAAAAATGGTCAAAGCAATGGGGAAGAATTAATTTATGATTCCTCCAACATACCAAGTACCGAGATCGCTTATAACTATTTGACCATTCCGAGAGGGGGGCAATTTCATATAAAACTAGCCGATGGAACTTTGGTTTGGCTCAACTCTGAAAGTCGGTTAAAATATCCCGTTGCCTTTACGGAGGGAAAAACAAGAACCGTGGAATTGGTCTATGGAGAGGCCTATTTTGAGGTATCCCCGAGTACGGAGCACAAGGGGGCCACATTTAGGGTTTTGCATCCATCGCAAGAGATAGAGGTGCTGGGAACGTCGTTTAACCTAAAGGCCTACAGGGACGAAACAAATATTTACACCACACTGGTAGAAGGTAAAGTGTCCATTAGCACTGCTACAACAAAGCAGGTCCTGAAGCCCAGTCAACAGTCCAATTTAGATCTTAAAAACAATCACGTAAGTGTTCACCAGACAGACGTAAATCAAGAGATTTCATGGAGAAGGGGTCTCTTTAGTTTTAAGGGAAAGTCTCTGGAAGAGATTGCCATGGTATTGTCTAGATGGTACGATGTGGATATCGAATTTTCCAGACCAGCACTTAAAAATGTAAGATTTAATGGTGTTTTAAGAAAAGAAGAAACAATAGAAGAAATATTAAATACTATCCTAACCACAAATTCTATTAAAGCCTATGAGATAAACAACAAGAAGATCATCCTAAAATAAGGAAAGGGAACAAAGTGTATACCTGGACAGTACTGTGCTTTTGTCCCCTTTTTTTGAATCAGTCGATTAAAAATGCTTAACCAACTAATACTCAAATTTATGAAAATTAAATGTACCAACAACCATTTCCGTCAGCGGAAAAAGCTATTAAAGTTCATTATGAGGACATTCATTTTCTTGCTTTGCTCCACTGCCTTCGGATTTACTTCGAGCGAAGTGTTCTCACAGAACACCAAAATCCACATAGACAAAGATCAGACAGTATCTATAGATGCCGTTTTCGATTTACTCAGGGACCAGACCGATTATACTTTTATTTACGAGGAGGATCTTTTTAAGGATGTCCCTAAGGTACAATTAAAAAAGGGCACTATTCTGGCCAATAAGCTATTGGAGATCTGTTTTTCGGGCAAGGATTTTAAATTGAACCTCAAGGGGGATAAAATAATCATTATTGCTACCGAACCTTCCAATACTGTACTTCAGACATTCACTGTATCTGGAACGATAATGGACAGCAATGGCCAACCCTTACCTGGGGCCAATATTGTAGAAAAAGGAACAACAAACGGAGTCACCGCCGATTTTGATGGGAATTTTTCAATATCCGTAGAAAACGAAGATGTCGTTTTAGTGGTTACCTATATTGGATTTGCAACAAAAGAAGTTGGGGTGAATGGACAGCGTACTTTGAACATTACATTAGAGGAAAGCGCGGCCGGATTGGATGAAGTAGTCTTAATTGGGTATGGGAGCCAAAAGAAAAGTGACTTGACCGGTTCAGTTTCCAATATAAAATCAAAGGACTTGTTGGATAAGCCAGCAGTAAATGTTGGTCAAGCTTTATCTGGAAAAATTGCCGGCGTAGAAGCATTTACCAATTCGGGAAGACCGGACGGTAAAGTATCTATTCGTGTTCGAGGAAATAATTCCATTTCTGCTTCCAATGAACCCTTATTTGTTGTAGATGGTGTTATTGGGGTCTCTAATATAAATTTGATAAACCCTAACAATATTGAATCGCTTGAGGTTTTAAAGGATGCATCTGCTACGGCAATTTATGGTGCAAGAGGGGCTAATGGAGTAATTTTGATAACCACGAAAAGAGGTATTCCGTTAGATGGTGAAAGTATAATTTCTTACGATACTTATATGTCCTTTGGGGTTTTGAACAAAAAACAAAACTTGGAATTCCTTAACGCCCAAGAGTGGTGGTCCGTATATAACACCGGTTATGATAATATTCAGAAATACGACCCCGCCGGATTTGCACAAGGTAGATACCAGAGAGCAAATCCTGCAAATCTTCCCAATCTATTCGATTCATCTGGAAACCCTATATATGATACCGATTGGGAGGACGAAACATATAGGACTGCAGTTTCGGTAAATCATCAGTTAGGTTTTAGGGGAGGAAATGAAAAAACCACATATGGTTTTTTTGTGAATTACCTTGACCAACAGGCACTAATGGTAAATAATTACCTCAAAAGATATAGTGGTCAATTAAATATTGATTCCCAAGTAAAGGACTGGTTAAAAATAGGTATAAATGCTTCCTATAATAATAGTATTGGAAATGACCTATATGGGAATTACATTATTAAAAGGTTACAACAAGAAGCGCTTCCCATTATACCTGTTAAATATCCGGATGGATCTTGGGGCAGCAATCGGGATTTCCCCGGTGCAGTTCAAGACACCCCAGCAAGATATTTAGAAGAAATGGTAAATGAAATTAGCAACTCTCAGTTTCTATCCGATCTATATCTCGACTTTAAAATTACGGATGACCTGGGATTTAAGGCAACTTTCGCAGTTGACAACACCCACAGGAAGACCAATTATTATGTAGGGAAAAATCTAATTCAGTTTGGTGGCATAACCAATGGAGGAGTTGCCCAAATAAGTACTGAAAAACAGCTCTATTGGCAGAATGAGAATTATTTTAACTATAATTTGGATTTTACCGAAGATAGTAGACTGAATGTTCTATTGGGTTTAAGTTGGCAACAAAGATATGCCGAACTTTTGGGGGCGGAGCATCGCAATTTCATCGATGATTTTTATCAATGGCATAATATTGGTCTAGGCACAGTAGTTCAACCTTCTTCATCAAGCGATTGGAGATGGGCGTTGAACTCTTATTTTGCACGTGCAAATTATGTTCTTAAAGATAAGTACTTATTTACAGCTACCGGACGTTATGATGGGTCATCCAAATTTGGAAAGAATAACAGATATGCCTTCTTTCCTTCATTCGCTTTTGCCTGGAAGGTATCCGAGGAAAATTTTTTACAGGACCATAAATACATCAGCAATTTAAAGTTAAGAACCAGTATTGGTCAAACAGGGAACCAAGAAATAGGGAATTATGCATATTCACAAAACTTGGGTTCAAACAACGTGATTTTTGGAGACGAATTTCAATCAACTTTGTACAACAGTAATTTTGGAAACCCCGATCTTAAATGGGAAACGACTACCCAGATAGATTTTGGGCTTGATATAAGTTTACTGAATCACCGTGTTGATATGACAATGGACTATTATCATAAAACAACGGATGACCTACTTTTGAATGCTCCCATCCCTTCCTCTTCCGGTTTACCTTTTGTTCTGAAAAATATAGGTTCTGTAAGAAATAAAGGCTTTGAACTGTCTATTAACTCCTATAACATTAGTTCAGAAGATTTTTCTTGGTCCACAAGGCTTTCATTTGCCACAAATAAGAACAGGGTTATTAAATTGGGGGAGAACGATGAGGATATTTTGACCACAAGCCATGCTCAGGGATTTATGAAAATTTTAAGGGTTGGTGAGCCCGTTGGATCATTTTGGGGCCTAACCAGACTGGGTACATGGGGTACGGAAGAGGCTGCCGAAGCTGAAACATTTAACAGGTTGCCCGGGGATTTAAAGTATGCAGACATTAACAATGATGGAAAAATTGACGCAAATGACAATAGCATAATAGGAATTGACTCGCCAAAATGGACCATGGGTATATCAAATACGTTGACGTATAGGAATTTTGACCTATTATTTGATATTAGAATCGTAGAAGGAATTAACGTAATGAATGCTGGAACCCATAATAGGGAGGATCGTTCAGGAGTTGCAAATGGTTCTAGGACATTATTGAACGCATGGACTCCAGAAAATCAAAACACCATGGTAGGAGAATTACGATACATGAGAACCTATTACGATTCATACCCCGATACCCATTGGCTGCAAGATGGTTCATTTATTCGGTTACAGAATTTGACCGTTGGCTACAACTTCCCAAAAAAAATATTGGATAAAATAGGATTGGATCGGCTAAGGCTATATGCTAGTGGGCAAAACCTATTTCTTATAACGAAGTATAATGGCTACGATCCTGAAATAAGCACTTTTGATGGGGATTTTGGACAGGGTATCGATGATTTTGGAGAGCCTAGGGCCAGAACCTACACATTAGGCCTAAATGTTAACTTTTAAAAAATAATCAGTGATGAAGAACAAATTATTTTATCTAATATTAGTTGTGTTAACCTCTATGGTCTCATGTACTAGTGATTTTTTGAATGAATTACCAACGGGTACACTTACAAGTGAAAGTAGGTTGACAAGTAAGGAAGCCGCTCTAGCCTTTACGAATAGTAGCTATTCCAATACTACAGTACTTAACGAGCCAGCATTTAGTTGGGGCGGAAATACGGTATTGCTATTGGAATATATGACAGGAAAGGCAGCTTCGGAAAATTCACAAAGTAATTTTAAGGAGTTTGAAGATTTGGTACTTAGCGAACGTTCCCCGTTTATTGAGGAATGGTGGCAAGATTCTTATTCGGGTATTGCAAAATGTAACTTGGCACTATTAAAACTTCCAGAATTTGAGGGAAGTGTCGAAGATAACTTGATTTCCAGATATCAGGGAGAAGTACGCTTTATGAGGGCTATGTATTATTTTTATTTGGTTAGAATTTTTGGGGATATCCCTAAGGTAATGGAACCCCAAACAGAACTTGGAGAATTACAGTTGGCCCCATCCCCCATTAAAGAAATTTATGATGACATCATAATTCCGGACTTGCTCATTGCTGAAAATTCTGAATTGCCTTTTAAAGAGGAAACGGGCAGGGTTTCAATGGCTGCAGTTAAAACATTACTGGCCGATGTTTATCTTACGTATGCAGGATATCCTGTGCAAGGTGGACCGCAATATTATGCGGAATCGGCCAAACGTTCAGAGGAAATCATTAATTCAGAAATGTTTTCATTGTTTCCGGAGTATGACGATCTGCGCAACCCATTAAATAATAATAGGCAGGAATTTATATTTCAAGTACAATTTTCTGTCAACAAAAGGACCAACGAAATGGTTCCTGGAGTATTGCCGTCAAGAAGTGGAATGTCCGCCTTTAATCTAGAGTATGGTAGTTTAATCCCAACACCCAATTTTGTGGAGAGCTATGTTGAAGGAGATAAAAGAGCTGAGGAAAAACAGTTCTTTTTTACCACATACAAGGGACATCCAAGTAAATTCTCGGCTGGGGCACCTGAACTTGAACTTATGGATTTTAATGCGTCATACATCTATAAATTTTTTGATCAAAATGCAATTGATGTTGTTGGACAGTCTGGTTTAAATTGGACAATTTACAGGTATGCAGATGTATTGCTACTATATGCCGAGGCTCAATCGCAAGCAGAAGGAATCCCTAGTACAATGGCTATAAATGCTCTGAACGCAGTACGCAATCGCGCAAATCTTCTGGACTTCACGAATCTTGATTTGGAATCCTTTAGAAAAGAGGTTTGGGATCAGCGTTATTTTGAACTATGTTATGAGAACAAAATGTGGTTTGATATAGCTAGGACTCGGCTTATTAGGGATGATGCATCTGGAGAATATGTAAATATTGTGGGCTATACCAACAATTGGGGAAAAACATATGGTGAAAATCATTTGTTGTTTCCTTTTCCATTAAGCGAAGTACAAGCAAATCCAAATTTGACCAATGGCCAATAATATTATAAAGCGCATATAATGCAAGAAGGACATATCACCTACTCTTTCTGTTTGGCACCGCTGACAGTAATTCGAATACGTGATATGTCCTTTCACATAAAGGAGGTCATTTATTAAATCCAAAAAAGAAAGCGCTAAATTATGCGAAAGCACCAAAAAATAGGATATGACAATTTCGATTAAAACCACTTTTTCAATTGTATTAACTTCTCTATTGCTCTTTAGTTGTTCGGAACAAAAGACCACTAAGGAAAAGAAAACACCGAATATTTTGGTAATACTCGCAGATGACATGGGTTTTGGTGATCCAGCTAGCTATAATATCAATTCTAAGATTGCAACCCCAAACATAAATAACTTGGCAGAAAGCGGCATGAAGTTTACTAACGCCCATGCCGCTGGACCTTGGTGTATTCCTTCCCGCTATGGATTATTGACTGGGAGATATCCTTTTAGGAATGACCGTAAGTACGAAGAATCTTTGATAGCTCCTGGACAGATTACAATAGGAGGGTTTTTACAACAAAACAATTACCAAACCGCATGCATCGGAAAGTGGCACCAGGGTATCATTGATGAGAAAAACCCGAAAGCGGGAGAGCGACTTAGAGGTGGTCCGGTAGACAATGGTTTCGATTATTTTTTCGGATTACCGGCTTCACTAGATATTCCGCCCTATTATTTTATAGAAAATGATCTAATCGTTGGTTCCCTTTATGACAGCATAGGCGACAATAACAGCGAAAGATGGAGCCCAATTCAAGGTGCTTTTTGGAGAAAGGGTAAAATTGCCGAAGGATACGAACATAAAAATATACTAAAGGAACTATCGGGTAAGGTTACGGGATATCTTGAAGACTACAAAAAGTCTGAATCGGAAAAACCCTTCTTCCTGTACTTTGCAATGACGGCACCCCATACCCCTTGGTTACCCGAACCAGAATTTGAAGGGAAGAGTCAAGTAGGAATGTACGGAGATTTTGTAATGCAGGCAGATCATTATGTTGGGAAAGTACTACAAAAATTGGATGAGTTGGGACTGAGCGAAAACACCATAGTCTTATTTACTAGTGACAATGGGCCTGTTTGGTATCCAAATGACGTGTCCAAATATGGTCATAATAGCGTTGGCTTCCTTAGTGGCATGAAAAGTGACCTGCTTGAGGGTGGCCATCGGATGCCCTTTATAGTAAGGTGGCCAAATATGGTAAAGCCAGGTTTGGAAAATAATAATCCCATCTGTTTTACCGATGTCCTTTCTACCTTTGCCGATATTCTTGATAAGCCTTTGCCCGCAAATGCGGGTGAAGATAGCTATAGCTTCCTTCCATTACTTACGGGTAAAAACAACATTCAAAGACCCCCCATTATCCATAACAATGGAGATATGTACAGTATAATTGATGGCCATTGGAAGTATATCAACGGAAAGGGGCCTGGTGGATTCTCCAAGGCTGTTATGAATAAGTTCCCTGAAATTCTTCCACGTGATGAATATGAAGGGCAGTTGTACGACCTGTCCAATGACTTAGGCGAACGTCACAACCTATATACCCAAAATCCTGATAAGGCTTCGGAATTGTCCCAAAAACTAACGGCATATATCCAGAACACAGCCGGTGAAAGGAAGTAAAGGGTTAATTTTCTAAGAAAACATACATTTTTTCAATAAGTAAGTTTCAAAATCCAAA
Source organism: Arenibacter sp. P308M17 (assembly GCF_003426735.1). Taxonomy (GTDB): domain Bacteria; phylum Bacteroidota; class Bacteroidia; order Flavobacteriales; family Flavobacteriaceae; genus Arenibacter. Next base: position 81,812 of record NZ_QVON01000008.1, on the reverse strand, counting down.
CTAAAAATAAGGAATCATATGGGGTATTTCTTACATAAACGCATGATTATTGTCATGTTTGGAATATTTCTTTCATGTATGGAAACGGTAAAAACAGAATCAAATTCTGATAATTTACAGCATAAAAAACCGAATATTGTGTTCATATTAGCCGATGATCAAGGATGGGGAGATTTGGGGATATCCGGGAATACCAATCTGGCAACCCCGAACATAGATGCCATTGCAAAAAATGGGGTCACTTTTGATCATTTTTACGTTAGTCCGGTATGTTCGCCCACCAGGGCCGAACTTTTGACCGGGCGTTACTATCCCAGGGTAGGGGTCTATTCCACCTCATCGGGTGGTGAACGCCTAAATTTGGATGAAACCACTCTTGCGGAAGTTTTTAAGCAGGCCGGATATGCTACTGCCGCTTATGGCAAATGGCATAACGGGATGCAACCTCCTTACCATCCCAATGCCCAGGGTTTTGATGACTTTTACGGGTTTGCTTCTGGGCATTGGGGCAATTATTTCAGTCCCATGTTGGAACACAACGGGAAAGTAGTAAAGGGTGAAGGCTTTATCATTGACGACCTTACCAACAAAGGATTGGATTTTATTGATAGGAACAAGGAAAAGCCATTTTTCCTTTATCTTCCATATAATACGCCCCATAGCCCTATGCAGGTACCGGATGAGTATTGGAACAGGTTTAAGAACAAGGAACTGACTATGAAATATCACGGGGAGGAAGAAGAGAACGAGAACTTTACGAGGGCAGCCCTGGCTATGGTGGAAAACATAGATTACAATGTTGGCAGGGTTTTCGATAAACTAAGGAACTTGGAACTGGAAGAAAATACATTGGTGATATACTTGTCGGACAACGGACCAAATGGGTGGCGTTGGAATGCGGGGATGCGGGGCAGAAAGGGATCCACTGATGAGGGCGGGGTACGTTCCCCCTTGATAATGCAATGGAAGAACATGCTGCCTAAGGGCAAACATATAGCGCAAATAGCAAGTTCCATAGACATATTGCCCACCTTAACGGATTTGGCCCAAATAGGAATGAATACGCTGAAACCCTTGGATGGGAAAAGCTTAAAACCGCTGTTGATGGACGATAAGCCGTTTTGGGATGATCGGGTGGTCTATAATCATTGGAACGGCCGTACTAGTATCCGAACACAAAGATATCGCTTGGATAGTGGGGACAGACTTTATGATATAATCAAGGATGGTGGACAGACCATAGACCTTTCAGTGAAACTACCACAACTCACGGATTCCTTGAAACAGCTAAAAAGAGATTGGCTACAAGAAGTAACACCAAAATCCAAAGAGACAGAGGAGCGGCCCTTTACTTTAGGTCATCCTGATTATATCTATACTCAAATTCCTGCCAGGGATGGGGTGGCACATGGTAATATAGAACGGAGCAATAGGCATCCCAACTGTACTTTTTTCACAAAATGGAAGAGCCCCAAGGATAGTATAAGCTGGGATATGGAAGTGTTGACCGACGGTGAATTTGAAGTGGAGCTTTATTATACCGCGAAAGAAAGGGATTTAGGATCCCAAATTGAATTACGCTTTGGGGAAAGTTTCTTAAAGGCGACCATTACAAAGGCGCATGATCCGCTGCTAGTAGGGGCAGATCGGGACCGTGCCCCCAGAATTGAATCCTATACCAAGGATTTTATTCCTATGGATCTAGGGAAAATTCAACTGAAGAAGGGCAAGGGCAATTTAACATTAAAAGCAATAGAAATACCTGGAGAGGAAGTTATGGATATGCGCTTGTTACTATTTAAGAGAGTTGGATAGTGCTGTTTTGGATGGGGCGGAGCCTTTAAGCTTATACCGATCATTTATCCAATAGCCCCCTTAGCCTTTCAAATAACTTATAGGCGTTCTCCACTTTTTCTTTGGGGGCTTTTTGGAACTCCTTATCCGTCACCTTATAAAAATCCTGGACACTGTCCAATTTACGGTGCATTTCAATTAATACATCACTATATTTCCCATCCTCTATTAAATTATTCTTTTCAAGAGGGTCCTTTTTAAGGTCATAAAGTTCCCATTGATCGATATCGTCATAAAAATGCATCAATTTATAGCGGTTTGTGCGTATCCCATAATGCTTTTTTACCATATGGAAGGCAGGGAAATCATAATAATGATAGTAAATAATTTCTCTAAAATCGGTTTCTGACCTACTGCCATCCAAAAGGCCCTTAAACGATTCCCCTTGCATCTCCTTCCCCATTTCCGGAACTCCTGCAACTTCTAAAAAAGTTTGGGCAAAATCCAGATTTTGTACCATGGCATCAATTTTTTTTCCTGGATTGATCGTTCTTGGCCATTGCATCAATAATGGAGTCCTAAAGGAGGGTTCGTACATAAACCGCTTATCGAACCAGCCATTTTCTCCCAAATAAAACCCTTGGTCGGAAGTATAGACTACCAAAGTGTTTTCCGCCAACCCCGTTTCTTCCAGATAATCCAGCAATTGGCCTACCCCTTCATCTACCGAGGCTATGGTTGCCATATAATCCTGTAAATATCGCTGTCCTTTCCAAATTGCCAACTCCCTTCCTTTTAAATTGGAATTGTGAAAAGCGTTATTCTTGGGCAAATATCCGGCGTCCCATTTTTTCCACTGTTCCGGGCCCATCCTTTCAAAATCGGTCTTCCAAGGGTTATGGGCCAATTCCGTGCTGCCATATTCTTTGGACATCTTAAGGTCGTGCCCCTCGTACATGTCCTTATAAATAGTCTGTAATTGCTCTTCCGCAGCATCTTGCTCTACAAAAGTGGGGAAATAGGTATCCGGTAATGGAAATTGTACGGAATCATATTTATTAATATGACGCAGTGCCGGCATCCAATTCCTGTGCGGGGCTTTGTGTTGTACCATCAGAAAAAATGGCAAACTATCTTTACGATTGTTCTTTAGCCAATCCAAGGCGTCATTTGTAATAATGTCTGTGGCATACCCCTTAATTCTTGTGGTATCCCCATTTACTATAAAATCGGGATTGTAATAATTGCCTTGATCCACTATTATTTTCCAGTGATCAAAACCCTCTGGGTATCCATGTAAATGCCACTTTCCCAAAAGGGCAGTTTGGTACCCTGCCTGTTGCAGCATCTTGGGCAAGGTGGGCTGACTCCCGTTAAAGCGGTCGCCGTTCTGTCTAAAACCGTTGATATGGCTGTGTTTCCCTGTTAGAATCACTGCCCTACTGGGTCCACAGATAGAATTGGTGACATAACTATGGGTAAAAAGAGCTCCATTCTTGGCAATCCGATCTATATTAGGAGTAGGTGCCACCTTTCCAATAGGATGGTCATAGGCACTAATGGCCTGTACTGCATGATCATCTGCCATTATAAAAAGAATGTTGGGCCTTTTATTGTCGACGGTTTTTTTTGGTTGCTCCCGTTTACAGGAAAAGCTAAGCACTATAAGAGCCAGAATCAGTAATTTATTAAGGTAATGCATGTTCAATTCTTTTGTGTCAATTCGTAGTGCTTGACCCTGTTGATCTATTTTAATTTAAAGGTTACTTTGTTCGAGGCATTGGAATCCGTCCCCACATATACCTCAAATTCTCCTGGTTCCGAAACAAATTCCAATTGACTGTTATAAAATTTTAAATCGTCGGGAGTAAGGGTAATACTAACCAATATACTTTCGCCTTGTTTTAGGAATACCTTTTTAAAACCTTTTAACTCCCGCATAGGCGGCGTAATACTCCTAACCACATCCCTAAGATAGAGTTGAACCACTTCCTCTCCGTGATAGTTGCCCGTATTTCTCAGGGTTACAGAAACCTTCACGGATTCTCCCTGTCCTATTTCCTTTTTATCGATGGAAAGATCGGAATACTCAAATTGGGTATAGCTAAGTCCGTAACCAAAAGGCACTAAAGGCGTATTGGGGGCATCCAAATAATTGGATTGGAATTTTTGAAAAACGGGGGAAATTGCCGGTCTACCCGTATTTTTCATACTGTGGTAAATGGGGATCTGCCCAACATTTACGGGCCATGTGGTCGTTAGTTTTCCTGCGGGATTATAGTTCCCAAAAATTACATCTGCAATAGCATTCCCAGCTTCTACGCCCGGATGCCAAACTTGCAGTATGCTGACCGGAAGAGTCAACTCTTCGGGAATGGTCAAAGGCCTACCGCTCATAAGCACCAGGGCAACAGGCTTACCCGTGGCTACTAGGGCCCGAATCATTTTTTTCTGACTTTCCGGAATGGAAAGATCTGTTCTACTGGCCGCTTCGCCGCTCATTTCGGTGGCCTCTCCAACTACAGCGACCACCACATCGGATGTATGGGCCAGATCCAAAGCTTCTTTGAGCATTTCCTCTGGGGAACGCCCATCAATTTCTATTCTTGGCCCAAATACATTGACCTTTTTAGCCAATTCAGGATCATCGGAAATATTGGCCCCTTTGGCATACAAAACTGTTGCCATAGGGGCTGCTTTCTTAAAGCCCTCCAAAATAGGAACGGATAATTGTGGGTTTCCAGTTGGTGCCCAAGTACCCAACATATTGTTTTTATTATTGGCCAAAGGTCCTACCAAGGCTATTTTAATATTCTTTTTTAAGGGTAAGGTATTGTTATGGTTTTTTAGGAGTACAAAAGAACGTGCGGCAGCTTCTCTGGCCACTTTTCTGTTTTCTTCGTTCAGGATATCCTTGGCCGGTCTCTTGGTGTCGATATAGCGATAAGGATCTTCAAAAAGACCCAACTTATGTTTTGCCTCCAAGATTCTACGGCAGGCTTGGGTGATTTGCTCCTCACTGACCTTCCCTTCTTCCACAGATTTCTTTAGGGTCGAAAAAAAGCCTTCCCCGACCATATCCATATCGAGGCCCGCATTGAGGGCCAAAGCGGACACGGCCTGTAGATCCCCGAGTCCATGGGCAATCATCTCATTTACCGAGGTGTAATCGGACACCACAAATCCTTTAAAATCCCATTGCCCTCTCAGCAGATCGGTCAACAGCCATTTGTTTCCAGATGCGGGAATACCATCTATATCGTTAAAGGAGGTCATAACGCTTGAGGCCCCTGCATCAATGGCCGCTTTATAGGGCGGCAAATACTGGTTGAACATTTTCACTTTGCCCATATCCACCGAATTATAGTCGCGTCCGCCTTCCGAAGCACCGTAGAGTGCCAAGTGTTTTACCGTGGCCAGCATGGTATTGGCTTGGGAAAGATCGCTTCCCTGATAACCCTGTACCATCGCCTTTGCTATGGCCGAGCCCAAATAGGGATCTTCTCCGGCTCCTTCGGCAATACGGCCCCACCTAGGATCACGGGCAATATCCACCATGGGAGAAAAATTCCAGTTGATCCCATCAGCTGTTGCCTCAATAGCCGCTATCCTTGCCGTTCTCTCGATCAGGGCCATATCCCAACTTGCCGACAGTCCCAAAGGAATGGGGAAGGTGGTCTTATATCCGTGGATGACATCGGAACCGAACAATAACGGAATTTTTAAACGGGTATGGTTGATGGCGAAATCCTGGGCCTTCCTTATTTTTTCCGGACCGGCCACTCCAAAGAGTCCGCCTACCTGGCCCGCTTTGATTTTGGCTTCCACATGCTCACTGACCACCGCACCGGTGGCCACCCCGCCTCCAGGAGTAAGTAAGTTTAGTTGTCCTATTTTTTCTTCAAGGGTCATTTTTGCAAGAAATTCTTCAACTTGCGGGATCCTTTCCTGACCTTGTAGACTTGAAAGCCCTGCAAAAAATAAGGCAATGGTTTTAATTGTTTTTGATATGTTCATTTTTATTGTTTTAGAGGTCAGTAGACAGTTCCCTATAAAATATTTAATAAGGTTGGCATAGGTCTGGTTGAGCGCAGTCGAAACCTGTTTTTAGATTCCCAATAGTTCTCGACTGCGCTACCATTGACATCTTTACTGGGAATCTCAATATTAATGATATGAATCGGACAACAGTAGTCACTTCGACAGAGTCCCTTTTCGGGACGACGAGAAGTCGCATATTCTGGCAGGGAGCTATATGTGCGATTTCTCATATGCATTCGAAATGACGACCTGGAAACCTTCAATTTATAACGGAAACCTTTAACTATCCCTTTACAGGTACCGTATTGGTTATGTACCTCAATATCAAATTTTTGAAATAATGTAATTTTATCCGCTTGAAAAATAAAATTTCTTGGGTCTCGAACAGACAACAGAATAAATACTACATAGCTGATTATCAATTACTTATCATTTTTATAAAATATGTATTTATCTACTGACCTCATTATTATTTTTTATTCTATTTTTATCAATTTTGATTTCTCCGATACCCCATTTTCATTAAATGCTTCTATACTAAAATAATATTGCGTATCGCGATCGAGGTTGCGCATAAAATGTTCAGTTACATCATAAATCAACCAGGAGTGGTATAATTTATCTGGTGCAATACCCCAGCGGATATTGTAACCCTGTGCTCCTTTCACCGGATTCCAGGTAAAAGAGGCATCTCTTCTGTCTTCCTCCCGGGATACTTCAAATCCCTTCACCTTTTCCGGTTTCTTTCCTAAACCTTTTCCAAACACCCTTATTTCTGATAACGCCAGGTTACTCCCCGGAACCTTCACATTATTGTAGCGTACGTATTTTCCCCGTACAGATTGATCAAGGGTGATGTAGGCATTTGGCGCATCTTTATAACTTCTACTTCTGTCCACAACAGTTTCCCAGTTTTTTCCATCCTCTGAAACCTCCAGTGTGAATCGATGTCGTAGGCCTTCGGTACGGGTATAAATGCCCGACTCCTGATCATGAAAATTCAATTGAAAAGCATAAATATTTCCAGATGAAGACATTTCGATCTTAACCCATTGCTGATCATCATTGGATTCAGCGACCCAAAAGGATTTCGGGCTTTCATCGGTTAACAGCTTCGAAATAATTTCACCTTCACTATTCTTTTCAAGTGGCATTTCGGTGATTTCAAAATCATTATCGGTAGAAGTACTTTTTTTCACCTGCATTTGTGAAGATGAAACCGTTGTTTTTCCTTTGTAAGAAAGCAACATCCAGCCACTATGCTGTCCTGCTTTTGTTGGATGATTTGGCCCGAATAAAGGGTAATCGCCATAGCTGGTGTTGGAATACATTAACCCTTCATCATCGAAATAGGTGGGGAACATGGCTAAACGACGTTCCCAATGGGAATTTGAAGCCAATGCCATGGTGGCAAAATGCCAGTATTGACCATTGGTTTGTTTTACGGTAATACCGTGGCCTGCCCCATTAGCAAAACCGCCCGGCTTGAAACTCATGGGATTATTTTTCATATAAGTAAAAGGACCAAGTGGGGTTTCACCAATATAAGCAGCATCGGCATACACATTAAATTGCGTCCCGGGCGCTGCATACTGTAAATAGTATTTCCCGTCGTGTTTGGTCATCGAGGCACCTTCCATGTATCCTTCCTTTAAGGTTGGATGGTAATTATTTTCGCCAAAACGTTCCCAACCATGTTCTTCTTCAACCAAATTGAAAAGATCTTTCCCAACTCCGGTTTCAAGAAAACGATCGTCCTTATTCAGCATTTTTACACGAAGGGGATGTACGTTTGACGAACCCCAATACAGATAGGTTTTCCCGTCGTCGTCAATAAACAATTCCGAATCCTGGATGTTGTTGGTAATTGAAGCGGTAGGTGTCCACTCCCCTTTTTTTGGGTCATCGGTATAAAGAATACTTCCGTAACCTGCGGGATCACCTGCAAAATATACCAGCGAATCTTTATAATTAAATGCGGTTGGGGCATTGGAACCCTCAAAAAACCATTGTTTGGGTTTAATAAATTTCCAGTTCATCAAATCGGTAGAATGCCAATAACCAAAAGACCGAGTGACAAACATGTAGTATTCACCACGAAATTCAATTACTGCGGGATCTGCACCGGAACGGTAGGAAATATTCTTACTTGAATTATAAACCATATAGGTATAGTCAATATCCAGAGGATTGATATAAGTTTCCGGAACCACTTCCTGCGCATAGATAGCAAGGGTGCCAAAGCAAAATATTGATAAAAGGATCTTATTTTTAGCTTTCATATGTAAATCCTAATTTGATTAAACCCGTTTTTACCTCTTCGTTCTGCATAAATAATCCCCACAACAAACCTGATCTATAATTTTCGATCATAATGATCTGTGGCCCTTGATCTATTGCCAAATACGCTTCTGCCACCCAAAAATTATGCTGTGGACTAAAGGCATCATAAAATCCGGCGGGACCCAACAGTTTATCTTTATGTTGATAAAAATACTGCATGGCCTTAAGCGATTCCACTGGAGTATAGGGTATAGAGCTTATGGCGGCGGTTGGGGATACAACACCTACATCATTGGCCGGGGAATGGGCATTGTACCCCATACTACCATCCGAATTTCGGGAATAACTAGCGGTTAATCCCCAACAATCAGGGCCGTAACCTAAAAATTGTTTGGGGTTCTCCACGGCATAGCGATAATTGATATTGGCGTGGTTAACACTTACCTCCCCATAATCCACAAACCCATCCTTTAGCCCTATAGGGTTTAAGCCCAAAAAAGAATAATGGGAAAAAAACAGGGGTCCCCCATAGGTTTCAGAACCGGGATGTTTTACCAACAACGGGTAATTATAGGTCGTTTTATTCGATTTTATACCTCCATTGGAGGCCCAGCCATTGGTGTATACTTCTTTGGAAATGGAATAATCCGGAGAGGCTGCGGCCAAGACGTAGGTAATCAAGGTTTCATTGTAGCCTTTGAGCTGTAAATTGATGGCAAAGCCATTATTAGGGCTCCAATGCCAGTATAATACGTTTTGATTCTGGGTGTACCAATTCCATTCCACCCCTTTCCACAAAATATCGGCCTTAGCAGCCAATTCCTTTTCTGCCAGGGAACCTTCTTTAAAATATTCCTTTACACTGATCAACCCTTGCGCCAAAAAAGCCGTTTCCACCAAATCTCCCCCGTTGTCCATTTCACTAAAGGGCCTTACTTTTCCGGTATTCCCATCCAGCCAATGTGGCCAGGCACCGTGAAATCGGTCAGCGCTTTCCAAAAAGCCCAACATCTTTTGCAGTCTTGTTACCGCCTGTTCCCTTGTAATATAATTTCGCTCTATTCCCACTAAAATGGCCATCAGTCCAAAACCTGTGCCCCCGGTTGTGACAGTATTGGCATCGTGGGCGGGATTATTCGGATGATAGCGTTCCCTAGCGCAACCAGAGTTGGTTTCCGCATAATCCCAAAAGTATTTAAAAGTTTCCTTTTGGGTGAGATCCAACAGCTCCTCATCAGAAATCGCTTCTACCACCGGTGGTTTCACTATAGGTAGATCGGGCAATTGGGATTCACCTGTAAGCCCTTGGGCATCATCACCGGAGCAACACACAAAGAACAGCGCAATAATAATTAATTCAAAGTTTTTAATCATTTTCTCTTTCAAAGGTAAATCCCAATTTTTTTAAGCCTTTCCCCACATCGGGGTTTTTCATAAATAAATTCCATAACATTCCAGACCTATAATTTTCGATCATCACAGGAATGGGACCTTGATCTATGGCCAAGTACCTTGGCAAACTCCAGTTGTGTTCTAAACTAAAGGCATCATAGGGACCGTATTTGCCAATTAAAGAGTCCTGTTCCTGGTACATATACCTTAAAAAATGCATACTTTCTTTTGGGGTATAGGGCATGGAGGACAAGGCGGCCGTAGGGGAAATTACCCCTAGATCTTTATCCGGTCTGTGGCCCGCATATCCTTTCATAGAATAACTAGATGTCTGTCCCCATAAATTCTCTCCGTACCCCTTATAATTATTAGGGTTGGCGACGGCATGTTTGTAATGGATCAAAGCGTGATTTTGATTCAATTTCCAATAGTCCCCATACTGATCTTTCAATCCTTTTGGATTTAATCCCAGATAAGAGTAATGGGCCCAAAACAAGGGGCCAACGGGCGCTTTATCATGCTCGTAGTGGTTCAATTCTGTTTCCAATCCATAATAGACGGTGTCCTTAGCAATTTCCCCATTCAGGGCCCACCCCTTATCATATACTTCTTTATCTATGGCATGTGTGGGAGAGGCGGCGGCCAAAACATACATGATAAGGGCTTCATTGTATCCGCCTACAGGAAAATTCATTTCCCAACCATAGTTAGGGGACCAATGCCAATACAACACATCTTCACCTCCTTTGGTGTACCAGTCCCATTCTACTTCTTCCCATAATTTTTGAATTCTACTACTAATGGATTTTTCCTTCTCTGTAGTGCCCCGGCTATCAAAAAATTCCTTTACCGTAAGCAGCCCCTGTACTAAAAACGCGGTTTCCACAAGATCTCCCCCATCATCTTTTTTACTAAAAGGTGCCGTGGTTCCGTCAGGTTTTAACCAGTGTGGCCAGACCCCGTGAAAACGATCTGCCTTTTCCAAAAAATCCAATACCCGAATATAACGTTCCACTGCTTGTTCTTGGGTAATAAGCCCACGTTCCACTCCCACTAAAATTGCCATCAGTCCAAATCCCGAACCCCCAATAGTGATTATATCCTTATCATGGCTTGGATAGATATTGTCCATATGGATACGCTCCCTGGCCAAGCCGGAAATAGGCTCGGCACCGTCCCAAAAATAATCGAAGGTCTGTTTTTGAACCTTATCCAATAATTCCGCATCCCTTAAATCTTCCGTAATCAGGTCTTCCGTACCGTCCTTATTTTTGGCAACTGTTTTTTTTTGGTCGTTGCAACCCTGTAACAGGATTGCAACGACCAATATTATTGTTGATCTCATAATTCAATATTCTATAAATCGGCGTTTCTAATATTTTGCACTTCCTCTTGGGTCAATGCCTTATTATACAATCGAAGTTCATCTATAAAACTTGAATCTGACAAATGTCCCCACTCGCTAAACCTAGGTGCCCCGGATCCTATGGAGAGTAGGTCGCATCCCGTCCAATCCACACCTGTAAAATCTACTTCTTTAACAATTTCACCATCAAAATACACAATGGCCTTTCCGTTCCCGATCGTAAATGCCATATGCACCCAACCGGTAGAGGTAGGATCCAACGATGCAGCAGCTCCACCATCTACCCATGTATCAGCTGTTCCATTACCCACATTTAATTTAAATGTCTGATTGGTAGCGTTGCCTTCCCTAAAAAATCTAAATCCATTGGTTCGTAAGTTTTGTACTGTTGGATATTCCGGTCTTTCCAAATCTTCCGGACCCATAACAAGAATCCCTCCTCTATCAGGCGCTGCATTTACCTTATACCAAAAGGTAGCGCTAAACTCGGCTGTGGTCAGTCCGGTTGTCGGAAAGCTTAAATAAGAATCGACAGCTCCGGCATAGGCATCTGCCCCTCTAATACTTTCTCCAGCAAAACTAGGAGCTCCCACAATTGTAGCCTCTGCATTGGTGAATTTATTTTTGGTGTCCCCATCAAAAGGAAGATAGAACATCTCACCATCAAACTCCCCAGTATAGGGATTGGTAATATTGATCATATCCTGTATCTCGGTTTCTGTCAACGCTGTATTGAACAAACGTAGTTCATCCATGGGGCTGTTGTCGGATTTATGGTCCCAATAGCTAAAAGTAGGTCCTCCTGAACCTATTACCATTTCATCACAACCCGTCCAATCTACAGGCGAACTTAAAGCGGCAGTCCTGACGGCTACCCCGTTAAAGAAGATGGTACTTTGTGTAGCGGAGATAGACAGGGCAATATGCACCCACTCACCAGCAGCAACGTCGAGCACCCCGCCATCGTTCCAACTTTCGCCAGTGCCAATTCCCACATTCGCTTTTATGGTCTGATTGGTTGCATTGCCCTCCCTGAACAAACGAATCCCTTGAAAACGATCATCGGCATCATCCCCGATTACAAGAATCCCTGCACGGTCTGGACTGGCATCTACCTTATACCAAAAAGCTGCGGTAAACTCGGCGCCCAATAAACCATCCGTTGGATATGCTAAATAGGCATCCGTTGCCCCTTTGTAGGCATTTGTCCCTATCAATCCCTCGCCCGCAAATCCGGGAGTTCCAACCTTCTCCGCTTGGTTAAGGCCCACTAGATCAAAATAGTCCCCATCGAACGGCATATAAAAGGTCTCTCCTGCAAATAATGGTGTATAAGCAGGTTCTTTTTCAAAATTTATGGCCGTTACGGTAGTTTTTCCTTCCAAATCCGTGGCGCTAACAGAAAGTTCATGGGCACCATCGGTCAGTTTATCATAGACCAGGTCTTTTTTCAAAAATCTACGGTAATCCTTAAAATTGTTAAAGGTTCCTATAGTATTCCCATCCAGCATCACCTCTACTTTGGCGATTTCTATATCATCGGTCACTTCAAAATCGATCATAATAGCGGTTACCACCTCCAATACTTTAATTTTCACCCCTTCCGTAGGGTAATTGATCTTTATCTGTGGTGCGGTGGCGTCCGCTCCCGGATCCACTTGTGTGATTGCGTCTATTCCCTGATCACAACCGTAGAAAAGAAATACGGCGATCAAGCTGGCATATATTAATTTTATATTTTTCATTTTTTCCAAATTGTTTGTTAGTTACTTATTTCCCCCAAAATCGGGAATTCATCTATTTGGTCCTGGTGATAGGTTACAAACGCTTTATTAGCGGTAAAGGTCCTTCCTTCATAACTTAGCTCCTCGTTTCTGCCCAACCTGACCATATCAAAAAACCGCTTGCCCCATTCCATGCTCAATTCGGCATACTTTTCGTCTATAACCTGATCCAGGGTCACCCCCGACAACGGGTCCATACCAGCTCTTCCCCTTACCAAATTAACAGCCTGTTCTGCGGTCATTGCAGAATTCGAGGCCCCTTGCAGTAGCGCTTCCGCATATATCAAAAGTGTTTCGGCATAACGGAACACGATATAATTTTTATTACTGCCATACTCCGTACGCCCAGAAATTAACTGATTCGTTGGCAAATAGTGCTTTCCACTGGAGAATATAGATCTTACAGTTGAAGTATTAATATCACCGTCCCTAGTAGTGGGAGAAACAAAGGCGGGCAATGTTTCAGCGGTATAGGAGGTAGTGGCTATAAGGCTATCGATTCCTTTTTGGCTAAAAAACACGGAGGTTTCCAAGCGTTCGGTTTCCCCCCGGTCCAACATAAACGTAACATATTTCATACTAGGCTCAAAAAAGCCCCAGCCATTGGAGGCCCCTGCTACCGTAGGTGTCCAAGAATTAGGACCGTAAGGTGCATAAAGATGGCCCACTCTCTCTCCTTCACCAGTACCAAAATCGGAATATTGAAATTCAAAGAGACTTTCATCGCTCAATTTTCCGGGTGTTTTAAAGAGTTCGTAAAAATCGTTGAACAAACTAAACTTTCCTGAACTTATAATCTGTCCGGCAGCATCAGCTACCTCCTGATAGTTCTTCAATTCCTGATTGGCTACCGCCTTGACCATTAAAGCGGTGTACTTGGTAACCCCACCCGGTAAATCCGTACGCTCATTGGGGCGCATATCGGGCAAAAATGAAATTGCCCCATCCATTTGATCGGAGATATGCTGCATAACCTCGTCCTTTGTTGGTACTGAAGTTACATCGGCAAAAGCGTCAAGATCGGAAGATTCCGGTATAAAAACCGCCCCATAAACTTGGGATAGTTGAAAGAGCAATATCGACCTGAGCACTTTTATCTCGGCAATATATTGGTTTCCCTTATCTATTCCATCGGCATCCGCAAATTCCATATACCGCTCAATTTGTTCCATTGCCGTATGGGCGCGGATAATATCCCCATAATAGGTTTCCCATAAGGTTCTTGAACCAAAAAAAGAGTTATCGTAGACATAGCGATCTTGGTTTTTAAGGCCTTGCTGATCTCCGGCCGCATTTACATCGTCCCCTCTTGTTGAGACGACCAACGGTTGTTCCCAACCTCTGTCACTTACCGCCTGATAGGCCCCGATAAGGGAAAAAATCATATCATCGGTTTTGGAAAAGTCCGTACCTCCTGCAAAATTGTTATTAAGCTCGGGTTGGTCCAATTGATCGGAACAAGCTGTTAACATAACTACCAACATGGCTAAAAGCAGCGGAAATCTGTTTGTTTTTATATACTGAGTCATAGCTGTTTTTTTAAATTTTAATATTTACGCCCAAAGTATACACTCCGGGGATAGGATAGGTTTGATTGTCCCTACCATCCGAAACCTCGGGGGTAAAGCCATTGTAGTCAAACAAGGTCAACGGTCTTTCAGCGGTCATATAAAACCTGATGTTGGGGTTGAATTTGCCCTTTAACTGTGGTAAGGTGTAGCCTAATGTTACGTTTTGCAGCCTCACAAAATCGCCCTTTTCCACAAAAAAGCTATTCAGGAATTGATTGCTCCACGGATTTCTAATCCCCCTTGCCGAAGGGTATGTATTGGAAGTCCCCTCACCATGCCAACGGTTGACTGCAAAATCCTTATCCATATTGGGATCTGACGTTTGCCGTATGGCAAAACGTTTTTGATTGGCTATGACATTGCCCCCCTGCCCAATTACGTTCAAGGAAAAATCCCACGCCTTATAATTAAGCCCCATATTAAACCCAAAGGAATAAGTTGGTATATAGGACCCCAGATCTACCCTATCCTGTGCATCTATCATCTGGTCCCCATTGTGGTCCACGAACCTGAAATCCCCAGGCTGTACCACCAATCCGTCCGTGATAGCAGCTTGTGCCATGGGGTCTGCCTGGATCTCTTCGGGCGTTTGGTATACCCCTGCAACCTCAAGTCCAAAAAATGGGCTTATGGTTCCACCCACAACGGTCCGCTGTGCAGTGTCCCCTCCCGAAGTTAAATTTTCCTGTCCAGCAAGATCCAACACTTCATTTTTCAAAGTCGAAAAATTGGCCCCTATGCTATACTTAAAATTTTCAGAGACTTGCTTGTTCCAATTTAATACTATCTCAACTCCCGAATTTCTGATGATCCCAACATTCTGTCTGGTTTCTCCAGGTACCAAAAGCCTTGAAACCGGTATTACGGCATCCCTTGTTTCCCTGCTAAAATAATCGGCTTCAACGGATAATTGATTGTTGAACAATCTGGCTGTCATACCCGCATTCGTTTCTGCGGTCACTTCCCATTTTAAGGCTTCAAAATCGCTACTGGTTACCAATCCCGGAAATCTTGTATCCCCAAAAGCAGCACTAACCTCTTCCGAAGTTATTCCGCCTGTGCTGGAGTTTACATTGGCATTCCCCAATTCTCCCCAGCTTGCCCTTAGTTTTAGGAAATCGAAAACACCATTGTTCTCCATAAAAGGTTCTTCAGAAACTACCCAACCGGCACCCACTGTTGGGAAATAACCCCATTTCTCCTGATACTTGCTGGTGCCATCTGCACGGAACGTACCGTATAGCAAATACTTACTATCAAAATTATAAGCGACACGGCCAAAATAGGAGAAGAAGTATTGTCCTACCCCATTGTCCCCTACACCATCTACATCTATGGTTTTTGCCAGATCCAAATAATAGGATTCGTCCCCAATTCCTGGGCCATTGGGAAAATTAAGTCCTTTTGCTTCCAACTGCTCCAAAGACCTATCCCTAAAAGAGCTGCCTCCCAAAACGGTCAAATTGTGTTTTCCAAAACTGTCGTTATAGGTCAACGTATTGTCCCAAGTTTGCTCGGAAAACGTTTCCATTTTTTTGATCAACTCCGCATTTTCCCTAAAGGCATTGCCATTACCAAAAAAGAATGGAAGCCTTACTTCCCTGGTTTCAAGGGTTTCGAAATTGTGGTAATATGCTGTTTTAAAAGTTAATTTATCGGGAATAAGCTGATAGCTTAAATCTATGGTCATTAAGGTATTTCGGATTTTATCCCTGTTTTCCGTATTTTCCATTATAGGAAAAGGGTTTTGGGTACCTCTATAGCCCAAATCCTGTGCATTGGCATAAGGTCTGGGAAATGCATCCGTTTTGGAGGGATCAAGAACGGGCATAGTGGGCACCGCAAAATAAGCCAATGCAAAAGCCGTATTTTCCGGACGAAATTTGGTTGCATTGCTCAAGAGGGTAGAAACACCTACCTCTAAACGATCGCTTATATCAAAATTCAATTTGCTCCTGATATTTAATCGTTCGTAGTCATTTTTCATTTTAAGAATACCTTCTTGTTCAAAATAACTAAGGCCTACGGAATAGGTAGTACCTGCTGTTCCTCCCGTAACCCCAAAGCTATGGTTTTGCTGAAGTGCATGGCGCAAAACCAGATCGTACCAATCCGTATTTACATTGGGCACGTTAGGGTTTATCCTACTCCGTCCGTAGCGCTGGATCGCATTTTCTATAAACTGTGCTTCAGAAGCAGAGCCGGACTCCCTGGCCAGGGTAGCAAATTGTTCAGAATTTGATAATTTCACCACATTTTGGGCTACTTGAACACCTTGATAACCATTATAAGTAATCTGTGGTTTCTGATTTACCTTTCCGGACTTGGTTTCTATAAGTACCACCCCGTTTGCAGCCCTTACCCCATAGATTGCCGATGCGGATGCATCCTTAAGTACCGATATGGTTTCAATATCCTCACTGTTCAAAAAATCGATATCGTCAAAGAATGTACCGTCTACTATATATAAAGGATCGGATGCCCCCCCTACATAAGAACCTATACCACGAACCCTAATTGTGGGCGATGAACCCGGGGCCCCACTACTTACCACCTGTAAACCCGCTACTTTTCCTTGAAGAGCCTGCATTGCGGCACCAGAAGGTGTCCTAGTAATATCCTCAGATTTAATGGTAGTGATGGATCCCGTTAAATCCGCTTTTTTTTGTGTTCCATACCCTACAACCACTACCTCGTCCAAGGCTTGGGTATCCTCTTTAAGTTGAATGCTAAAAGAGGTCTGGCCATTAACGGAAATCTCTAAAGTGGTATATCCCAAATAACTAAAGACCAGAGTACCATTGCCAGGCACATTGTCCAAAACAAAGTTGCCATCAAAATCGGTTTGTGTCCCGGTAGTTGTTCCCTTAACAACAACCGAAGCCCCAGGTAGGGGCAAATTATCGTTGTCCATGATCGTACCACGTACAGTTATATTGTCCTGGGCGTAGACAAACCATTGGAGCAACAGGAACGAAATTAATAATAAAACGTTTCTATTTTTCATAATTATGTAAATATTGAGTTAGATTATTACTAAATTACTAAAACAAGGGCTCAGCTAGGTTTGGGAATAGTACATAAAAACTACATCAGGGAAAAAGTATGCCCATAAGCCCCATTCAATAGGTTCTTGCAGTAGTAATGAACTAGATTTATTAAGATTTTTTAACAGATAGATGTATTAATGATGTAGTAGATACATACACAAAACAACAGAGAAATCCTATCTTAATACTTTGATTTTCTTACTTCAGGGTAATCAGGAAGTTGGAAATGTTGTGTTCGCTGTCCAATTCCAGTTTTTTGCGTAGTCTATAACGATGTATCTCCACCCCCCTTGTACTTATTCCCATAAGAGGTGCCATTTCCTTGGAGGTAAGGTTCATTTTAAGGTAAGCGCACAATTTTAGGTCCTTTGGGGTAAGATTTGGATAACGCTGCAATAGCGTCTCAAAGAAATCGTTGTGCAGTTCTTTGAAATTGACTTCAAAATGCCTCCAATCCTCATCATCGCTAATGGCACTGTTCAGTTTTTTCATAAAGGAACGGTAACGTTGCTGGTTATCGAATTTGGATTTGTTCATCAACAGAAGGTTCTTAAGTTCGAGGATAAGCTCGTTCTTTCTGGCCATACTCAAGGTGGTACTGGTCAGTTCCTTTTGTTTAACCTTAATTTCCTTCGCCAGTTTTTCCTTTTCCAATTGGGCCAGCTGCTCTTGCTGTTCCCGTTCCAGTTTCTCTTTTAAAAGGGAGTGTTTCCTTCTCAATTTACGACTATTGTACCCTCGGACCAAAAAGATGATAGCAAGCCCCATTAATCCATAACCCACAAAACTTAAATTGGAAAGATACCAAGGCGGTTTAATTTGAAATTCAATAGTTCGAGATTGTGATCGCGCATTGTTGATCCCCACGGTAAAAATCTCCAAAACATATGTACCATATGGCAAATTTTGAAACTTCAAAATTCCGTTATCCACATTGGAGGATAATTCCATCGGTCCTTTTAAAATATAAAAATATTTAGGCTGTACCATGTTGGGAGCGGCAAATTCCATTTCAATTTCACGGGACCGTTTATTCTCTATCACAAATGGAGTACCATCCAAAGCGTGGGCACCATCCTTATCCTTAAAGAAAACAAGCCTAGGTACTGTTAATTCAAATTTTCCCAATTGGGAACGGAAATTTGCCAGGTTGAGTTTGCCTATACCGTCACTTAGGGTAAAAAAATAAATGCTGTCATTGATCTTGATTACATTTTCTGCCTCTGGCACCAGACGTCTGCCCAATTGCGCATCCTCCAAAACAAAATTATCATCATTCAGATTGGTCACAATTAATTCCTTAGCGCCCTCATGATCCCGGAACCAATAATAATCCCTATCAAAATGAACCAATTCTTTAAAATTGTAATCCTGAAACTCTTCAAAAACAAAAATCCCATTTCTTATGGGGTCGTATTTATACCATATACCATCACTATAGAGAACGATCTGATTTTTAATATTATAGAGTTTTATATTATAGACATTCGGTATACTATCTTCCTTAAATTCCTGAATCCGCACTACCTTTGTATAATTTTCATTTAGGAATACCCGAAATAAACCCTTATACGGATGCGCCACCCATAGGGTCGTAGGATTTTCAAAACAGAGATATTTTATAGGAAAAGCTATTCCCTCAATCGCTTTTACGGACCAGTTACCTTGTTCTTCCTTAAGATACCTTGCCAGACCGGTATAAGTTCCTTGAAGATATAGTGATGCAGAACTAGGTACTTTAATCATTTGGTAACCCCCGGATATCTCGGAAATCAAATTTAAATTATCATTTTCAAGGATAAACGTACCTGTATTATGTCCACAAAACAATTTTCCGTCTATGACCTCCAAATCCCAAATATGACCCTGTGAGCCCTCAACAAATTTCAGTTTTTTCCCCTCAAAATAATGAATACCTGTATTGCTGCCCAAGTATATGGTACCCTTGTGTTTGGCCACATCATAGACGGTACCTACCATACCCGTTAAGTCTGTATAATATGTAAGCGGATTATCCAACTGCAGCCGGTCTATTCCATTATCCAACCCAATCCATAGTTGATCATTATATTGCTCAAGGGATAAAACCGTATTGTTTTGAAGACCCGCCTCCCTATTTACAGAATAATAGCTACTATCCCCCAAATTATAAAAATATATTCCATTCTTTATAGTTCCAAAGGCTACTTGTCCATTGATCAATGGTAGAATTTGGTTCAATTGGTGTTGTTTCAACTCCATATTTATGTCATCATCAAGGGATCGAAGAAGGCCATCCTTAAAAAAATATACGCCATGAAGCTTAGTCCCAATCAACAGACCATTGTTGGTCGATTCCATATCTACTACGATCTTGGAATTCAACATATCAGTTCCATTTATGGGCACTAATTCTTTTCCTTGTAAATAACTTAGCCCATTGTTCCCCCCCGCAACCAATATTTTACCTTCCCATACGGCCATATGATTCACCACAATACGCGGTTCAATATTGGTAATTTGGTTTTCCTCCAAAACATAAATACCAGAAAAAGATCGAAATACTATGGCATCGCCATAAGGTAAAATTTGCCAGAACTCTTCACTCGTAAATTCATGGTCCTTAATTAAATGGATAAGTGATGTATATTCCAAAATACCAAAAACATTCATTTCCCAAAATCCAAATTCCTCATATGATCCGGTATAAATTTTATCCCGAACCCACGCCACAGATCTAATCGTAGTTTTATTGGGAAGTTGGTAGAATGCCCAATGCTCGCCATTGAAATGCAATAATCCCTTGTTATTGGCAACGAACAATTCTCCTTCCGGACTTACTGCCAGGTCCCAATTTTTACTCGCTGCCTTATATTCAAATATCCTATAGTTTTCTATTGGAGGAACAAGGTTCTGTCCTCTAACCAATGGGCTTGCCAATACAAAAAAATAAAGCGCTATTAAAAATCTCATAGATTATCCTGGTCGTTGAAATTTTGGGACACATTATAATTATTATGGAAGTTACGCAAACTTAGAGACTGTCCAAATTTTGTTTTTGGAATATTTTATAGTGTATTTTTTTGTTAGACGAAGGTATTTTGAGGTTCATAGCCATAGCTACGGACCGAAAAATAGCTGATGTATGGCGGGAAAAGACGCATAAAAGGACCAAAGGATAAAACTTAGACAGTTTCTTAGTATATTCCAAATAATAAAGCATTCCCTTAAACCACCTTATTAATATAACGAAAATTCCGCCAAACAATAATTTACGGACCAAACTATAATATATAAAACCATAACCTATAATTTCGGTATTACAATTAATTGGTCCTATAAAAGACCAATCCAATGGTACCCAAATTCTTACCCAAAAATGTTGCGCATGGACCCTGCCCAATTTTTGTGGTGTTCGGGAAAATAATCATATCTGCCAGGCAGTAAGCAAAATCGGAGAGGACACACTTGCCTAGATAAATTGGCATGGTATCTCTTTTTATCCATGACAAGTAACCATCCATAGCAATGATAAAGGCATGGGGCATTTTTTCCACTCCCCAAGCATTAATTTTTGTTTCCCTACCATTATCCTGTGCTATATCCGGTCCCTCTATTTTTTACCTGTCCCGGGCATAGGCATGGTCATGTCCCTGCAATGATAACTTTAAAATGGACTGTGATATTAGGTAAAAAATGAAGCGCGTATACTGGATCCCCAATTATCATAATAATCTAAAAATCAATATCATAAAAAGAAAAATAATAATTGAAATAAATTAGCTGTTAAAAAGGTAAAGGTCAGGACAAATTACCGGATTTATGTAAAAAACCATCGCTATACTCCATTTTAGTCCAGTTCCTGCATTATATCCGAAATCTTCCCATGGACAGAATGCCAATTGTATTTACTGTCTTCCCTTAATAATACCACTACTTATGCACCACAGGGCTTTTTAACGAAAGGATCATTCAATTTTTTCTGCTCCCGCGTGGAAAGTCCTCCAACTATGCCAAAACTCCTGATAGGCCTTTATTCGTTTTAAAGGGGGAATGTTTGGAGAACGCGAATGGCCCAATAGGTCGTATTTAAGATCGGTATTTACCAGTGTATCGTTTATAATTTCAAATGGAGACGAGTCCGGTCTTTCAAAGGCAAAAAAGCTTTGATCATCCGAGGCCAAAGCAACTAACAATGGTTTCCCCTCAATTGTAAAATTGATGATCCGTTCCCTTTTCAATTTGTTCCAATCGATGGCCTTGCTAGAATCTCCCATTTGTACGCCTACCACCCATGATTTCTCCTTCCAGGATAGGGTATCGGTTCGGGTAAGGTCTCCTCTCCCAATTCCAAAATCATAATCCTTTAGATCTTCGTATTCCTCGATAAAGACGGAATCGGACTGTAAAATCTTGCTTTTTGGATAAAGTTCAAGCCATTTTTTTAATGTAGTCTGCTCACTTAAGATCTCGGGCAAAACCTCTCCTTTCAGAGGACCGGCAATAGCTTCCCCCGTTACTTGTCGCCACCAGCTCTTTGTTGTCCTGTCCTCGAACATGGCATTGTAATGATCCATTCCCACTAGCCGAAACACCTCATGCGCATCGTTTACCTTGGGCTCGAATACCCTTCCTGTCCGACATACGGAACAATAGGTGACCATAATGGGATTTCCGGTAACCGTATCCATCACTTGATGGTGATAGGCGATCAACTGAATGGGATATGCCCTCGATTCCCCGTTATGATGAATTCCAAGAACAAGCTTATCTATAGAAATGGTATTGGTACTACTGTCCGCCATAATTATTTTGGTAGGCTGATAAAACATTTTATCTGCACTCATCTTAAAGTTAAAAACACATACCACGGCAATGCAAAGTCCAAGAGAAATAAGCATGGGCCATCGTTTGGCCCTATAGGCAAAAAACGCCCCTGTCAAAATAAATGCCCCAAATAGTAATCGAAATGCCCACTTCCAAGTTTCTAAATAATAGGCCAAATCTATACTCTGCATTTCCTGACTTCCAGGCATCGGCATTATGAAATAGATCTTCAGTACCTCAAAAAGGACAAGACCAACTATTCCGATATAAAATATTCTTTGCATGTTATTTAGTTTTTTGGATCAAAATTGGCATAGCCTTCTTCGGCTCTTTGTTTACCCCTTTCTATATAGAGGTTTCTGTCGAGAGGGGCAGTGGTCCCCAATCCGTCCACATAACGGTTGAACATACAAAAAGCCGCGGAAATCAATACGGTATCATGAATTTCCATATCCGTGGCCCCAAATTTCCGTGCTTGTTCAACTTCCCCAACGGTTACATTTTTACCCCCTTTCTGTACGCTTACGGCTATTGCCAATAGGGACTTAAGTTTATCCGAAATAGAGCTGGTCTCGTAATTTTCCTTTATACCATCAATAAAATTTAAATCACATTGTAAATAATGCTGTGCGATTCCCCCATGTGCATTTTGACAAAAAAAGCAGCCGTTCAGGTAGGATACATAGGTAGCGATCAATTCCCGATCTCCACGGCTCAGAGTATTGTTCCCACGTAAAAGTATCTCTGCCAGATCGTTCATAGGCTGGGCTGTTTCTGGGCGAAAATCCATCAAGCCCCTTATCCCAGGAAGTTTCTCATTAATTTGAATATGGGCCATTTTAGTTCTCTTTAGTAAATTGGTATCCATGCTTTGCCATCCTTTTTCCCATTTCCCTATAAACTTGTAGGTCGGTAGGTGCCCAACTGGAGAGTCCGTCAACATATCTGTTAAACATGCAAAAGGTGGCGGCAATTAACACCGTATCATGAATATCTCGGTCGCAGGCACCATGCTTTCTTGCCTCCTCGACATCCTGTTTTGTAACCTCTTTCCCATTTTGTTGTACCTTTCCTGCGATTTGGAGCAAGGAGTTTAACTTAGGTCCGATTGACGCATTATTAATATTTTTGAGGGTCACATCAACGATTTTCCCATCACTTTCATAAAGTTCACGTGCCGCCGCTGCATGACTGAGTGTACAAAATTGACATTGATTAAGGGATGAGACATAAGCAGCAATAAGTTCCCGTTCAGCTGGGGAAAGTGGTGACTCGTTTCGCAATAACACCTCAGCCAACTCATATAGTGGTTTTCCGGTTTCTGGCCGAAATGCAACCAGGCTCCTTATTCCAGGAACTCCTTCGGGGACTTTAATGTGTGCCATGATTCTTTTTACTTTAAGATGATTTTTATTCAATCTTGGGACAAACGGATTTCCGGTTTAAAGTTTTGGCCAAAAAACAGTTTAAGAAAACCAAGGACAAATACCAATGAGAAAATTAATAGGGCATTGCTGTACCCTCCCAGGGTATCTACCAAAGCACCCAAGGAAAAAACGGCAAAAGTTGTAAATATTCTGCCCAAGTTAAAACAAAATCCCGTTGCCCCCGCTCTAATCGCTGTCGGAAAGAGTTGAGGGATATAAAAGGACAATAAACCTTGACTAAGTCCAAAAAAAAGAGCGAGTATGACCGTTTCCGCATATATTAACCAGGAAAAGGTAGAATTGGATCCAAATAACAAAGCGGCCATAATGGTACATCCTCCAAAACAAAGCATCATGGATTGTCTTACGCCCAAGCTTTTCGAAATCCATCCAGAAGAAAATCCACCAATGAGTCCGCCCACACCAAATAGCATCATCGCAAAACCTCTTTCTTTTTGTCCGTCATTGTGCTGCAATAAACTTTGGACCCATGTTGGAAACCATGAAAAAACGGCCCATAGACCGATCAACATTGTACCGAAGATTACAGTTCCATGTAGGAGTTCCGCACGGTATTGCTTAACTAGTTCCAAACTGGATATTTTGGAAATAAAAGTCTTAGACTGTTTCCATGGCTCGGATTCCTTAAGTCCAAAAAGAGCAAAAATTGCCAAGACCAAGGGAATTGTGCCGAATAGAAATCCTTCCCGCCATTCGGACAGCAGATTGACCATCCCTGAGGAAAATATCCCAATAGGAAACCCAATGGAAACGATTCCTATCATTATATTCCTAGAGTTTTTTGGCCAAACTTCAGATAGATAAGTGACGGATATAACCATGATTCCCCCCGCTCCCAAACCTGTTAAGAACCTATAGACTAATATCATTTCCCAAGTATGGGCAAAGCTGATCAGTAATGTAAACAACCCTAAAAGCCCCATGGACAAGGCAAATGATCTTACCCGCCCAATTCTATCACTTATCAGCCCGCAAAAAAAACCTCCAATGGTCCATCCCAAAAGATAAATTGCCGTGATATAGGTCCCTATTAAAGTTATCGAAGCTTCATCAGAAGGAGTGGCCTGTAAAAGCGACTCCAATACCGTTGGCAGATATACGGACATTAAGGTGGAAACCTGGCCGGCCAGAATATTGCTCAAGAGACACACAGAAAAAATTAACCAGCTACTAAAAGTGGGATGTAGAGGTTCTGTGGTGTGTGTATTTTCCATTAACGCAAAAGTTCATCGAAGGTTATGCCCACATAGTAAACCGCCCCGATGGACGGAGATCCGTAAGCCTGATATACTTGGTTATTGATTAGGTTGTTTGCACCAAGTTTTATGATGGATTTTATTGGTAATATTTTATAGCTTATCTGCGCATCTATCATGGAATAGGATTTTATCCTACCTGGGCGCAATTGGTTAAATGTCCCATACCAATCAAAGGCATCCTGCCATCTCCATACAAGATTAAATCCGAGATTTTTGGTCAATTCCTCATTTCCAAACATGATGGAGGTCTTAAACTTTGGGGTATTGAATGCAGGAATATCATTGGGATCGGCATTTTTAAGGTTATAGTCCGCCCAAGAGACATGGCCCCCAATGGAAA
Source organism: Arenibacter sp. P308M17 (assembly GCF_003426735.1). Taxonomy (GTDB): domain Bacteria; phylum Bacteroidota; class Bacteroidia; order Flavobacteriales; family Flavobacteriaceae; genus Arenibacter. The sequence continues at coordinate 56,678 of NZ_QVON01000008.1, read as the reverse complement.
AATTATTTGGCAGCAGATAAGTTACTCCCAGAGTGGCACCTTGGGAGGTAACCTTATCGGAAGCGTTGGCGTAGAGCTGATATAGATGGCTATTATTGTCCAACAAATCAAAAGCAGCAGCAATATTAATAGATCCATCCGGGGATAAAACTGGGCTTTCAGGTTCTATGACCACCTGATTGAGGATAAAGTCCTTGTAACTGCTAAAATAATAGTTGGCATCTATCAGGATTTTGTTATCGATGAGACCCTTATAGCCAATCTCAAAGGTCTTCACCTGTTCTGGTTTTATATAAGCTACATCGGATTTTACCAGTAAGTCTTTGGACATTGCAACAGCATCCGGGAAAGGTGTCCCGCTCTCCATCAATTGATTGAAATTAGCAAAAAATGGTCCCAATGAGGTGGTCGTAAACGAATTTTGGTACACGGTAAGATCATCGCTATTGTCCGGTACGCCTCCAAGGATGGTAATCGGCCCGGCATTGAGCTTTATGTATTGATCTCCAGGGGTCGGATTACGAAATCCGGATTGATAGGATGTCCTTAGGTAGTGTCTATCCTTTAGGTTATATACTGCGGAGGCCCGCGGGGTCAGCCGCCCTTTAAAGTTTTGGTTTTTATCGTATCTAAGGGATCCGGTAACTCTTAATTTTTCATCCAGTAAGTCTTTGGCAACTTGTGCAAAGGCCCCGCCCTCCTTTATAATTATGGGATCGTCCACATCGTCAAAAAGGGTTCCATTGGTGAACATATCGTATATTCGGAAGTTTCCGCCAACCAGTAGATCAAAAATCTTAATATTGGTAAAGTCATACTGGCCTTCTATATGGTACAATTTACTTTGACTAAGTATTCCCGCACCATCCAATCCCTGTATTCCTATATAGCGTTCCTTTTCCCTTTCGAATTCCGAACTGCCAGGTAGGAAACGACCCTGATCTGCAAAATTCCTTGCCTCTGGATGGTTGCCAGTAGTAACCCCTGTTATATTTCCATTGAAAGCCTCCGAATAGCGATTATACCAAACGTCGTTGGCTTGATCTGGGGAAACGACGTTCCCATTCAGGTCTTGTACCCAGGTGTTATTGACCAAAGGCCCGAGCCCCTTTCCATTATAGGAGTCATTGGAATCCTCGATATTGGTATAGGCCCTTATAAAATAATTGTCGCCCTTGAGCTCCAGACGATGTTGTTGAAATGTAAAATTATTCAATTGAAAGCGGTTACTTCCCGTATATGCTGCCCTACCCTTGTTGTAATTGTATTGATAGATCAACTCGGCATTGTTACCGATACGGTAATGCAATGCACCGTTCAGCTTAAAACTATAGGAATCATAATCCATCAGGTCCCGTTCTTCATATCCGGTTCTGGATACACGCCCAATTCCTGGCAGTTCACGGGCTCCCTCGTCACCATAAATATTAAGGGCATCACGAGCTGGGTTATTTTCTCCGCGTTCATCCACAGGGGTGAGGTCGTCAACGTCTGTATAGTTGGTGGCATACCAATCGAGGCCCGTAAAGTATGAGGCATTTACCTTATAGGCAAAACGATCTCCTATGGCTTTGGCATATCGAACAGAAATATCGTATAAGGGATGTGGATTTACATACTGCTCGTTGAAATGGTTCAAACCGACCCTTGTATTTACACTTAGCCCCTGATATTTGAATGGATCTTTAGTGCGCATAAGCAACACCCCATTAAAAGCAACGGGGCCATACAACGCAGAAGCAGATCCGGGAATTAATTCAGCACTTTCCATATCAAGGTCCGAAGAGCCAAAAAGATTCCCTACGGCAAAAGAAAGCCCGGGGGTCTGATTGTCAACTCCGTCCACCAATTGAAGAAATCTTGCATTTCCAGTATCGTTGAATCCTCTTGTATTTATTTCCTTATAGGTAAGTCCGCTTGTCACCATATCTAACCCCTTAAGGTTTTGTAGGCCGTCATAAAAGTTTATTGATGGGGTTCGTTGTATTTCCTTAATATCCATTTTTTCAATACTGACAGGAGATTTCAAGATACTTTCTTCCATCCGGGATGCGGAGACTACAATGCCATCCAACTCTTCTCCTTGAGTCTGCATACTAATTTTTATAGGCTGGTTGTTCAAAACATCAACTTCTTGGGAAGTGAATCCTATATAGGATATGGAAATTTTGATTGGATAATCTTGAGGTAGATTTAACTCAAAATGTCCGTTGGCATCCGTGGTCGTTCCAATGGTCTTGCCTACGATCACAACAGTGGCATCGGGCAAGGGTTCATTGGTTTCCGATGTACTGACGGTACCGGATAGGGTAGCGTTTTGCCCAAACGCAATGCAAGGGATAAATAGGAGCAGCCTAAGGTAGTTATTAATTTTCATTGGAATGTTCTTGGTCTTTTTTTAGCTTTTCATAAACTTCCGGGGCTCGTTCGTATCCATTGGTAGATAGCCGTTCCGCGAGGTCCGTAAAATAATTTGGATTCTGGGGCAAATGGGTAGCCAGGCCATCCACATATCTATTATAAAGGCAAAATAGGGAAGCAATAAGTACAGTGTCGTGGATTTCTATATCTGTGGCTCCATGTTTCTTGGCTTCCTCAATAGATGTATCGGTCACATTTTTTCCGCTTTGGCCTACGAGTCGGGCAATTTTAAGCAGGGCCTTTATTTTGTCGCTAACCGGTGCGGACTCCAAATTATTTTTGACCTTTTCGGCTATAGAAATATCCCCAAAAACAAAATCGGTTACAGCTGTATGGGCCATTGTGCAGAACTTGCATTCATTATCATGGGAAACTATGGACGCAATCAGCTCCCTTTCACCTATGGATAAAGTAGACGGACCGCGGAGCAATATCTGGGTGAGGTCGCGAATTGGTTCTGCTGTATCCCTGCGATACTCCAACAGCCCTGTTATTCCTGGCAAGTGTGATTCTAGAGGGATATGGGACATTTTTTTGTTTTTGGTTGGTTGAACAATTGGTCAATACTATGCATTTGTCCTATGTAAATAATATTTATTATACGAATAGGGTATATGGACTGATGAAACCCATCAATAAATTGATGAGTAAATGCCGTGAATATGATATAGTTAGCCTCTCAATTAGGCTTATGCAAGATTAATAAGGAGTAAATTGAATTAGGAGTAGATTAATCTGTCCTAATAAACAGATATTTCGGAATGAAAGAGCAAAAACCCAGTTTTTTGAGCGAGAGTGGTACAAAAAGGACCTAAAGAAAATTGCAAAAATCTGTGGAATCCATAAACAATTGAGCAGCTGTGCCTTCCGGCATAGTTTTGCCAATTGCCTCGAACAAAAAGTGGTAGCCACCGATCTTCAAAAAACACATATCCCTAAAATGGATTTACCACATACCACATTTTCCCAGTATTTCAATGGATTTTCCTTTATTTGACTTTAAGAAATGTCCTTTAAGTGTATTAAAGTATTTTTAATGGCCACCTTTTTAGAAACATCTACCTGTGTTGTATCTGCAAAGGATTCCCATTTTGAAACCACTTGATCTATCCGGCCCATTATCTTTTTAAAATTTTTAATGCTCATGGCCTTAGCTATCTTAAGAAAGTCATTGGCATCAATATCTTTTCTTTTATCATTAATACTTAGGGCATGTTGGCTTACCCATTGGCTGTCTGGGCGGTAGGCGTGACATATATCGTAGGCCGGAGCCAATTGCCAATCCCCTCCCTGTTTTAAAAGGAAAGCGAAATTCTTTGTATGATCATCACAATTCCTGGCCAAGACATTAAATACCATTCTTCTGAAGAGTTCTTCGGCATCTGTATAGGGGAGCCTTAGTTGCCGCATGGTTTGAAATAACTGTTCGTAGCTAAAGCTGTTTACCTCGTTAAAATCACAATAATTTAGGATACTGTCATAATTTATACTAGTTGTGCATGATAAATCACTCATTAAATAGATTAAAACAGATTAATGAATGATTTAACATTCAAAATAAACTCTTTAACTAGTTAATTCCCCAAACATAAAATGTTGGGTATATATAATATAGAGCTCAAAGAAGTAGCCAAATTATGCAATATCATAAAAAACGTTAGTAGTATCTTAAATTGAACTTTTAGGATAGGGATTGTATTCATATCTGGACTCTTTAAAACACACAACTATTTTAAACATATTCGTCCCCTGATTCGTCCCCTAAAAATAAAAAAGCCCCGTAAACTTGGCGTTTACAGGGCTTATCAATCGTTTTCCGTGGTCCCACCTGGGTTGCTGCCTCCAGGGTCGGCATCGACCAGAGAAGTCCCGCGTATGCAAATAGAAAACCAACAGCTGCTCTAGCAGCTGTTATTGTTTTTTCATTCTCTTCCAAAGCCTAAGCAAGCTTAGCTTTTTCAGAAAATGAAAAAACCCATCCCTTTCGGGATGGGTTTTCTGCTTGATGTGGTCCCACCTGGGCTCGAACCAGGGACCACCTGATTATGAGTCAGTCCGTATATGGTTTAATATGGCTCTATATGTACTAAAATGCCCATTTTACTGGCTTTTTTTATATCTTTAAAATCAGAATAAACCCCTTCAAACCAAAAAAAGCACGCAGAAAGCACGCAGGAAAAATTAAAATATTATTATGGCTACAATTAAGGTTACCCTCGATAAACGCTTATCCGGAAGGACTAAAGATAATAAATTTCCATTGGTATTGCACATTGGACACAAGCGAAAAACACGCAGCATTCCGTTCAATTTACATTTAAAGCAAAATCAATACAATAACAAAACGGGCAAAATTAGCGGAATATTGAACGCTGTAAGACATACCAAACGCACACAAAAAATATTCTCAGATGTGGATTTATGGATTGATGAAAACGAGGGCGAAATCAAAAAATGGGAAATGGATCGTTTAAAATCAGAAATTGAACAACGCTTTTTTAATATTTCTCCATCTAGAACCATCTTAAACCATGGGGGGAAATATCTTTCTCGCTTGCGTCTGGAACAACGATTTTCCACTGCCAGTTCCTACGAGGATGCATTAAAGTCCTTAATTAAATTTAGGAGACATTTAAAAGGAATGGCGGACACTAAAATAAAAACACTTTATGAAATCAAAGACGACGAAATGGTGCCTCTTGATGAATTCCAGAATCTAGATATGGAAATAAAGGCAATAGATTATGGTTTTTCAAAGGATTTTAAGGCCTATTTAAGCAATCGCTATGCATCAAAAAATACACCAGCAATTTTCCTGAGAAGTTTACAAGCTATTATGAACGATGCGGGAAAGACTTTTGAAGAATTAAGAAGCCATAAGCCTTTATCAAATATCAAAAAAAAGAGCCATGCGAATGCCCCTTCTCCACTTGATTTGGAAGATATTCATAAAATCCGCATGTTGGAATTGAAACCAAATACACCCATTTGGGACAATCGTAATTATCTGTTATTCATGTTCAATAATATGGGAATGAATTTTTTTGATATGGCAATATTGAAGCGTTTCCAGTTTGAGGATAATCGAATCAAGTATTTTCGAAAAAAAACTCATTATGAAGGGGATTATTTTAGCGTACTGCAAAGTGATGAATCATTAAAAATTATTAATCATTATTTAAACGGTCAAACAGATAACGAATACCTATTTCCTATCATACCTGAAAATACTTCACCAGAACGCTTACATAAAGTAAACAAAGCAAAAGCAAAAATTTTTAATGAGTATGCAGCGAGAATTGCCGCTTTGTTGGGAATAGAAAAAAAGATTACTACGTACACTCTTCGAGACACATGGACAAATATTGGTCTTGACATGGGAATAGACATCCGTAAAATATCGTCTGGACTTGGTCATTCGAGCGTTCAAGTGACCGAAAAACACTATGGCAAAAGCGTTACTACAAAAATACTCGATGAAATTAATGCCAAGATTACAAAAGTGCAAGGTTCGTAAATAATAATTGGATAGTTCTTTAAATGGTGGTAAAGCTCCAATTGTTGCATACAAAATGGTTGGGTTAAAAACTTCTATAATTTTCTATATTGATAGATTTCTGTTTAATTACTTTCATTCAGTTTACTTAATCTAAATCATTCTTAATTAAGAAATTACCACTTATCTTAAATACTCGTATTCTTATTTAAGTATTTTGGAGTAAATCCCAAAACATAACTGGGTATACCTCCTTCTGTCGAATTTCCTTAGTATTTAGGTAGATAGAACCTAATAGGACATCTAAAGTATTTTACCCTCTTTCTCCCCTATCCACAATTAAGGCCCCATAGGAGTTTGGTATCATGGTGCCGCACCACGATATAGGGCTGTTCCCTATAACCCATATGTTCCATGTAATTTTTGGACAGTTCAAAAAAGACCATATCGTCCAACTGTTCGCCACGGGGAAGATTAAGGGTAACATGTACGTACCGTTTTTCGGAATCATGCCGATTGCCAAGATAGTAGAGGACCCTTCCAAAAAACTTAGTATTGGTATCGGTATCAGAATAAGTGTTCTGGAAGCCGAGTATGGTGTTATTAGCCTTGCCCAAGACATAGCACGCCCTGCACATTGCTCCTATAAAGTATCCTTGCTATCATTTTTAATCTTTGGTGTTGATGGTTTCTACCTAGATTTATATCACTTACCTGCCAAAGACAGGGTTTTCACTTCGTAAGAAGTAGGGGTTTTGCGTTGCGTAAAACATAACTTGCTATCCTTTCCAAGGATAAATATAGCCGATCGATATTGAACACAAAAAACTAACAATCAACTATTTAGCCTTATGTACCATATGGAATCATGTGAGTTCAAATGGGTACAGAGGGAAAATTAATCTGGTCCAATATGGTATTGAAAAAAATTAAGGAATCATGGAAATATCCATTTTTTTGTGGGCAGGGAAAAAAAGGTCGAGCGGCTTTTTTGCCGCTTGTTCTTTTGCGCGGCTCCGAGGGGGTTGAAAAACCGTAAACCGAAAGATGCTGAATGCAGATTGGAGAAGAGTGTCCGCTCTGGTGTTTTGAGTTGAAGGTTTTTTAACTTCCGCAGGGGCTTGGATGAGTAAGACTTATTCCAAATCACTCAATCCTTTGATGGCATCAATTTATGCAGTTAACACCAATAGCTATTATTTTTATAGTATTAATTCTCTTTTCTATAAATACACTAGTTATTCCAATTTGAATTCTTCCATGCCTTTAAATTGAAATATTTGCTAGTCTGCTCTAGGTGTGTCCATATTTTGACTATATAGTTCATATTAGAATTATATAGATATATAGGGTTTCTATATTTTTATTATATTTGTTCACATTCATATCGTGTTCACGAATAATGAACAATATAAAAAAGTGAACAAAAAAAGAATGATGTCATGGAAGAAGAGGAAATAATATATAAAGCTTTCGATAGATTAGATAAAAATATCGTCATCTTTTTGAATTGGGAAACTAAGGAGAAAAAAGATGATATGCATATAGATGGGGTTTTACAATTCTTGTTTAATGATCACAAATTCAAATTCGAAGTAGAGGTTAAGAAGGATGTCAAGAATCATCAACTCTATAATCTGATTGAAAATAAAAATCACTTCAAAGATTTTCTCTTAGTTGCGGAGAAACTATATCCAAAAACCAAGAAAGATCTGCGCGATAATGGTATAAACTATATAGAAGCAAATGGGAATGCTTATATAAACAAGAATGATGTGTATATTTTTATTGACACCAACAAACCTTTAAAAACTCAAAAAGAAAAAGGAAATAGGGCATTTACCAAAACTGGATTAAAAGTAGTTTTTCATTTCTTATTAAATCCAGAGCTAATTAATCAAACACAAAGAGAAATAGCAGAGATTGCGGATGTTGGATTGGGCAATATTCCTCAAGTAATTAATGGATTATTGGAAACTCATCACCTATTAAAGTTGAACACAAAAGAATACATAATCAATGACTATGAAGAACTTTTGGATAAATGGATAACCGAGTATGCTCAGACGCTACGACCTACACTATTTAAACAAAGGTTCAGATTTCAAAACCGAGATCAAAACTGGAGGGAAATTCACCTAAATACAGATAAAACTTTATGGGGAGGAGAACCAGCAGGAGATATTTTGACCAATCATTTACGTCCAGAAAACTTCGCTTTATATACTACAGAAACAAATAAGGATTTAATGATTAATTATAAACTAGTACCTGATGAAGACGGAGAAATATTCGTGTATGAAATGTTCTGGAATACTAAGTTCAATGATAAAACTGTCCCAAATCAATTAGTCTATACCGACCTTATGATTATCAATGGCAAAAGATGTAAAGAAACCGCAAAAATGATTTTTGATGACCGAATCAAACCAAACATATAAAGAGTTATCCATTCCATACTTCAAAGAAGTTTTTGATTGTATTGATGAAGTAATGAAAAAATTGAAAATCCCCTATTACTTAATAGGTGCCAGTGCAATTGCATTAGAACTGCTAAAAGATGGTGTCAAACCAAGTAGAGGAACAAAGGATATTGACTTTGCTATAATGATATCATCAATCAAAGAATTTGAAGCCGTTGTGAGCGAATTGACAGAGCATGGGTTTAACAAAGTCGAAGCTCCTTGGACCATGTACAATCCCCAATTTAATATAGTAATTGACCTATTACCTTTTGGGGAAATCGAAGAAAACTTTACCATTAATTTTAACGAGCGTTACACCGATTTACATGTTCTTGGGTTTAGTGAAGTCCTAGAGGAATCGACCAGTGTCAAAATAGAAGAGAAATCCATAAATATACCTTCTCTACATGGCATGGTAATTTTAAAGCTAATTGCATGGAGCGATAGGCCTGAAGAAAGAGACAATGACTTGTATGATATCCTAAGAATAATCGAGCACTACTTTGATTACAACTATGACGAAATAGTGGAACATCATAATGATACTTTTCCAGAGAATGACGAACTCGACCAACTCAAAGTTTCTGCAAGGGTTTTGGGAAGAAATGCTAGCAAGTTTTTAACTATTTCGAAACCAATTAACGATAGAATATTAAAAACAATAAATGAGAATATTATTGACCCTGCAGAATCATCGATTGCGAAGCAATGGGTTAAGAATAAAGATTGGGGTTTGGAGTATGCCGTGGAACTTTTGGAGGAGTTTAAGGAGGGTTTAACGGAAGTAAATTTATAATGGCTAAGTACACAACTATCCCTGATGCCGATTTATCAAGCGCGGGTGACGATTTCCATATTCTTTGGGCAATTAAAAAATCACTTGATCTTTTAAACTTTGATGAAAATGGGCTGAAAGCATTAGGCATTGAGGGAGTTGAAAAATCATTATCTAATAAAATTGATCCCCATGGAGAAAAATTATTAGGGATTGATTTAATAGAATATCATGGCGGAGAAAATTTTTCCGAAGCTAACAAAGTTGTTATCTCTCAACTCAAATATAGTACTAGAAGGACATCAGAAAACTGGACACTTTACCAATTATATAAAGGGAAGAAAAATAAGTCCCATAAAGGTTCAATCATTCATAGACTTGCCAGTATATACAAGGCGCTGTTGACTGAGTTCGGTAGAGATTTAGTTCTACAGAAGGTAAAAATCAAATTAATCAGTAATAGGGATATAAACCCCACTCAGATAAAGACCGTTTTAGATGTTCAGAAAAAACTATCCTTAACATCAAAAAATAAATTAAGCTTTAATAAGATTCTTAAGAATCTCCCTAAATATCGGAACGGGTTCGAGAACCTATTTAAAGCATCCGAGCTAAATACGACTGAATTTTCCGACTTTTTGGCATTACTTGATTTTGATGATTGCGGAGCCAGTTCAAGGAACTTACTTGAAAAAGAGCTAATAATGGCCATCAGCAACACATCCGTATCTTCTAGACATCAATTTGATAGCTTCGCAAGATTGATTTGGAAAAAAATGATGCCTGAATCCAAGTCAAATACAAGAATTACTTTAATAGATGTTATTGCGAACCTTGGATTCAATAATGGTAGTTTAGAAAATATTTTTCCAGTTCCACAGAGATTTGAGAAATTAAAAAAGTCAATCAAACGAGAACAATTAGATGATATTATAAGCACAATCGAGAGTTCAAAAGGCATCCCTGTTTGCCTTCATGGAGGTGCAGGAATAGGCAAATCAACAATTGTTCAGCAGATAAAAGAACATATTCCAGATTATTGTGAATGTGTTATCTATGATTGCTACGGCAATGGATCATATTTAGATTCTTCTGACCGTAGACATTTGCATAGAAATGCATTAGTACAAGTCACAAATGAAATTGCAAAAAAGACAGGTGTAGATTTTTTAATCTCGAAAAATGAATCTGATGAAACTTATATCAAAGAGTTCAAAAGAAGACTAAATGATGCATTAAACATTTTAAAACAAAGAAATAAAAATGCTTATTTGGTAATCATCATTGATGCTGCTGACAATAATGTTACGGCAGCAAAAAAGAGGGAAGAGAATTCTTTTGTTCATGATATGCTAGAAGAAACATTCCCTGTAGAATGCAATCTTGTTGTCACATGTAGAACTCACAGAAAAAACACACTTAAACTACCTCATAAATATTGTGACATACAAATATCTCCCTTTACCAATGACGAGACCGAAATTCACTTAAAATACTTTATACCTGATAGTACGGATGAAGAAGTCTCTGATTTTCATAAGCTAACAAAGGGTATTCCCAGAGTCCAAACTTATTCAATAGGCTTAAAACAGGAAGGAATTAGTGAAATCATCAATTATTTACGGCCAAATGGTAAAGTAGTTGAAGATATTATTGAAGAAAGAATAAATGAAGCAATCAAAAAAATTGGCTCTAACGGTAGAGAATTAATAGATACTTTCTTTGTTAATCTAATTACCCTTCCAAGGCCGGTACCCGTATCATATATATCGAGACTCCTTGATGAACCCGTAGAGCTATTTAATGATTTAGCATCTGATATATGGCATGGTCTAGTATTGGACAATGATAAATTTAGTTTTAGAGATGAGGACTTTGAAAACTACGTCCGAGGAGCTTACATTGTAGACGATTCTGATCTTAATAAAATTGCTAAACTATTTATCGAAAAGTCAGATGAGGATGAATATGCTTCGATTAATCTTGGAAATATTTTATTTGAAGCAGGGCTTAAAGAGGATTTAAAGAATATAGTTCTCGAAGAAAAATTTCGCTCACTACCAATCGACCCTGTTCGAAATAAGGAAACCTATATAGGTAGAACAAAGTTAGCATTAAAGGTTGCGGATAGTGACACAGATAACATTACTTTTTTTAAGCTACTTTTTATTGCTGCTGAAGAATCAAAAAATGATAAGGCACTAACGAACCTTTTAATAAATAATCCAGATTTGGTAATCCAGTTTGGCGATGATTCTTCATTGTTGAAATTAAGTAATAATTCGGAGGGTAAGACTTGGGGTGGCTCATTCCATCTTAAGTTAGCAGGTATCTATTCTAGAATTCCAAGTAAAAAAGAAATCAGCAAAAATCATTTACAAACAGCTCATAAATGGTTGAACTGGAAATACAATTCTTTAAATGAAGATGAACGACATGAGTACCCAATTAGTCTTCAAGACATTGCTTTTGAAACAGAGTCAATACTAAGAAACTTTGGAACAAGAAAAGCATTTGTTTCATTATGTAGATGGATACCTAAGTCAATCCACGTATCTAGCGGTGATTTGTTTTTGGAAAATACCATCTTCAATTCTAAGGAAAAGGAAATAAAAGAATGGACAAATAACTTGGAGTTACCCTTTTTGGCTAAAATCTTTTTAATCAATAAACTCTTCAAGTTTAATAGGTCAATCGGTCATTTTGATTTTGAACTTATCGTTGATTTTTTGAAAAAAGTTCTGAACAAAAAGATAGATTTTGAAAATTCATTTTATGCTACAATAGTTGACTTTTGTGAAATATTAACCGCTGCAACAGATGTTTCTCAGGAAGAAGTATCAGAGATTTTGGATTCCATTACCTACAAAATTCCAAGCCGCGTTCCTCATTTCTCTACTACCTATGACCACCACAAAGATTCTCAATTGGAGTTTGAAATCAGTCTCAAACTAGAGGCTTTGAAATCCTCATTGAGCAAAAAGGCCATTCTTCTTGAAGACTTATATCCTATAAAATTTAAGGACATTGATAAAATTAAAGACTATGAAAAAAGAAGAAGTCTTGAAAATGACAAAAATGATTTCACAGGTTTCTTCAAACATGCTATCCCTATTTTCCAGCTTAAGGCAGACAAGTTAACTGGTCGATTAAATACAAAAGAGTGTGTTTCAAAATTCTCTCAAATTTGTAATAACATAAAAGATGATTGGAAGTTTAGACATTATTCTCATTGGGCTAACGACAGGCTAAATTATTTAGCCGGTTCTCTATTGGAGTTTGTTCTCTTATTAAATAAAAATGAAGGGTACATAGAACAAATCATTAACTCATTTTTGAATGATAAATCTAACCAGATACGATTAAGACTTATTGTGCTTGAAAAAATATTGCATCAGTCCATTCTTCACAAACTATCCCTTAAAATTTTAGATGAACTAGACCAAATCATTTCTGATAAGACAATGTCGGCAACAGAAGCAACAGACTTGTTTCTTGAGTGCTCCGTTATAGCATCTAAAATTGATGCTACCGTGGGCAAATACTATTTTGACAAAGCAATTGAGGCAGTTTCAGATGTTGACTATGAAGCATTTTATCAGATTAGATGTCTATATGGATTAACTGAAAACGGGATACTAAGTCGCAATTCAAAACTTGCGTATGATTTTGCTCGTTATATTGAATATGCAGATGAAAAATTGGGCTATTATGACAAGAAACACTTTCCATATAGCGAAGGTATAAAGGGTATTTTCAACCTCGACCCTAGCTCCGCCTTCTCAACCGTTAGCCGTTGGCATCATAGAAATGTTATTGAATTAAACCGTTACATTATACCCATAATCAATACATCATTAAAGAACGGAATCATAAGCCATAATATAGCTGGAGCTTTGCTACCCCTAAACACCCATTATTATCATGATGAGATAATTGAAATCTATAAAAAGGTCATCTCCCAATATAAGCTGAATACTGATAATAAAAACCTAACGTACTTCACAAAGACAATATTTAGAAACTTAAAGCTAGATAAGAACTTAGCTTTGATTGAAGCGTTGTACAATGAAGTAAAGGATAGTAATAAGCTGTTTCCAAATCTAGTTCAAGAAATTGAAGAGTATAAGGATTTCAGAAACGACCTTAAGAATGAGAAAAAATCCGAATACGAAAATAAATATAAGGAAGAAGATTATAAGCATCCTATAGATTTAGCTAAAATTGACCTCTTGTCTACACAAGACCTTGAGAAAGCGATCATGGAGATAAACCAAGCCGGAAATGATTATGGCACCAGATTGATAGTTGAGAATTTTTTGGCCGAAGTTAAAGAAAATTGCACCCCAAAAAATTATGTAAAACATCTTGATGCTTTGATAAACATATCTTCAGAATTATTAAACTTATATGCTTTTGAAAATGCTTTAAAAAGGTGTCTTAATGAATGGAGTATTCATCCTTCAGTGAGAAAATGGAAAAAGGAAAGATTTAAATATATCCTATCAAAATGGTTTAGCGAGTTCAATAAAGATGATTATTTATTACTATCCCATATTAACTCCTTTGCAAAATTATTTTCTCTCAAAGATTCTGATCTTGCCGTGACAATGAGAAACCTACTTCCAGAAAAAATAGAAAACCTTTCAGATGAGTCTATTTACGGTTCGTTTTCATTAATGAACAAAACACTCGATAAAACTGAAAATGAAAAAACAATAACATGGGTTCTTAACCGCTGGACAGCTAAAATAGATAGAAAGATAGCCGATGGAGAATGGAACGAAGACCTGTCGCCCCCAGCTAGCTCTGACCTAGCCGTTTCTGGGATATTACGATTTGTTTTAGGAAATCCTGACAAGAGATTGAGATGGAGGGCCGTTCATGCGATAAGAAGGCTCATTAATGTCGGGGAAGTTGGAATTCTAGACAATTTGTTGAATGCACAGAACAAAACTACGTGCTACCCATTTCAAAACAAGGAATATACCTACTACTGGATGTCGGCTAAACTTTACTTGTGGATTGCAATTGAAAGAGTCAGCAGCGAAAATCCAAAAGTCTTAATCCATTTAAAAGATTGCTTTTACAAGGAATTGATGAATGATGAATTACCACATACCTTAATACAGTTCTTTATCAAAAAAACTTGTCTGCAACTATATGAGTTTGACGAGTCGATTTATTCCTCTGTGGAAGTCAAGAATATTAATAATACTTTAAGTAGCAGGCTTCCAAGGATAAGCGAAGAAAAATCTGGAAAGCATAAAAGAAAGGCAAAGTCGTCTTCTGAAAAGGAATGGAAATTTGACTTTGATATAATGGATACCCTGCCCTATTCTTTTAATAGACTAGGAGAATTTTTTAATATTTCAGAATATGAAGTAGCTGATTTTTGTGACAACATAATAACAAACATTTGGGGTTATAAAGGAAATGTAAATAATGACGATTATGTCAGAAATCAGACCGATCAGCGTGATTATCCACTTTTGAGTAAACGTCATAGTAACCAACCAACAATCGAAGATTTACAAACCTATTATGAGTATCACGCGATGTTCTGTGCCGCAACTGAACTGCTGAGTAAATACTCTCTTATTGAAAGTGATTGGAACTGGGAAAATTGGGAATCTTGGTTGCCATCTAAAGCCAATACCTGGGATAATTATTGGTTATCTGATTCACGAGACCCTTTACCTTTAGAAAAAAAATATTGGCATATCGAGTATAGTAAGTTTGATAAAGAATGGAGAGACAATATTGATGAAGAAAAATATGATTATGAAGTAGGGTTCAATCATTACTTTGGTAAAGACCAAATAAGTGCTTTTTCGGGCGGCACAAGACACTTTGGCGAAAACTATGAATCTGTTTCTATAAGGTCGGCCCTGGTAACTTCAAGAGGTTCTGATGCCCTATTAAGAGCTTTTCAATCAGCAACAGAAAGTCATGATTATCGTATACCTTTCGAAGAGGATGAAGATAGATTCGAAATAAATGAATGTGGGTTTGAATATTTTGGATGGTTAAGCAACCCAAGGTCAGAAGTGGATGGTTTAGACAATCACGACCCTTTGGCATCAGACATTGTAAAAGACTATATTACGTTCGGAAAAATAGTAAGAGATTCATTCGATATCACTTTACAAGAATCCTACAAGAAAACTTTTTTGAAAAACAAGCTTATAGCTGAATATCAACATTGGAGTGAAATAACAGAATACAAACATCACGGTCAAGTTGAAAGCGACGGAGTGCTCTTTAGAGTAGACATTCATTTTCTTCTAGATTTCCTCACTAAAGTTGATAAGTGCATGATTATTAAGTGCGAAATAGATAGACAATTAAAAGAACGAATCTATGGTCGGGATAGATGGGAATTGAAAATAAAGAACAACGTGAAAATTTATTTAATAAAACCAAATGGCATCGTCAAAACACTCGGAGGAAGAGATTTTAAAATTAGGAAAAAAGCTAATCCAAGAACTGAAGCTTGAGTATTCGGTTAATACGTTAGCTCGATGGCTAGTTCACTACCTTGCCGAACTAATAGATAATATTGAAAATTGCAGCTCCCCTAAAAGAAAGAAGCAATTACAGAAAGAATGTTGCGAACTAATCCTCAAACTATGGAGTAATAAAGAATTTCTCCCTATAACTAAACCCCTAGAAAATTTACAGCCAATACTGGAAATCCTTGAAATTTTCAAAGAACGAGACTATCTAATTTCCCCTAGATGGCTTGAATATCGGCCATTACCAAGAGATAATGCTTGGGCAAACTTTATTTATATAGTCAAAAGTAATACTGAAAATATTTTCAATAAATCAATAGAGATACATTTGAATAGCGATTTGATGTTCAAAGATGAACAATGGTTAAATGAACATAAAGAATTTTTAACCAAAGAGGAAAGAGAACTCCTTACTCAATTGGATATAATGATAGCGATGAAAGGAAGTAGCTCATTAGACTCTGACAAGGTCAAAACAACTTCTATTGAGGAGCGGTTCAATCATATCTTCAATGACTTAGAAGAACTCATTGAGGAACAGAAAAAGGAATTGTTAAGATTGAAGGAGTCTGTTAGACAGACATTATCTAAAAAATCAAATGATAAGAAATAACATGAAGAATAATTTTCTCAAATACATTTTGATACAAAATAGCTTTACTGCCCTTATCTTAAAAAGGCATGTGAGGTCTAGAAAGCATTTCAGCAACAGAAGTTTAGTTTAAGGGGTCAACATCACCAGAATATCCACTTTGTGCAGGCGGAGAGACTCGAACTCTCACACCTCACGCACTAGATCCTAAGTATACTGATAATTCAGTTATAAGAATATTAGAAATTATTATTTGAAGAGCAACAATTTTTGATTTATATCATATTACAAAATAATTCAAGCAAATTATACATTACAGCATGTCAAGATTTACTAACTCTAAAATTATGTTACATACAAAAAAAAAGTAAAATGGATTCCAAAAAAGCACGCAGAAAGCACGCAGTAAAACAAAAAAGACAGCTACAAATTCATGTAACTGTCTGATTATTAAGTGGTCCCACCTGGGCTCGAACCAGGGACCACCTGATTATGAGTCAGGTGCTCTAACCAACTGAGCTATAGGACCATTTCCTTTTTTGCTTCCACTTTCAAATACGCTTATCTGAAAAAGCAATCAGGAACCGCAATTTGCGGATGCAATATTACTACTTATTTTTTTACGCTGCAAGCAAATTGGGCAGCATAATTTACCCTTAAGCCACTACTCCGCCCTAAACACATGCCCACAGTTATACTTTCTCCAGACCCGGTGCTTCCTGACAGAGCTCTATCAGCACCCCATTGGTTCCCTTGGGATGCAAAAAAGCTACCAGTTTGTTATCGGCCCCCATTTTGGGAACCTTATCCAAAACTGTAAATCCCTCTTGGGCCAGGCGGTCCATTTCCAGCCTTATATCTTCTACCGCAAAGGCAATATGATGTACCCCCTCCCCGCGTTTTTCCAAAAATTGGGCAATAGGGCTATCCCCTTCCATTGCCTGCAATAATTCAATCTTATTGGGACCTACCTTAAAAAAGGAGGTCATTACCCCTTCCGATACCACTTCCTCCATTTTATAAGGGGATACCCCCAATAATTTTGCAAACAGCGTATTGGAAACCTCCAAATCATGTACCGCTATACCCAGATGTTCAATTTTGTTCATAATCACCCTATTTATACTATCCAACTTTTCCGATCCATTAGGGACCCCCCTGCCCTTTCTTTCCTAAATACCGGCTTACCCATTTTCCAAAAGCTAATCGGTAAGCAATCATAGAATCTATATAAATATATCGTATTTTTGTGCCATGGAGACACAAAGACAAAAGAAAATAGGCGGGGTCATTCAAAAGGATATAGCCGATATCCTACAGCGTGCCGCTACCGACGGCGGACTAAAAGGTACACTAATTTCGGTATCCAAAGTGTCGGTCACCACAGACCTTTCCATAGCCAAAATATATGTAAGTATTTTTCCGGCCACCAAGGGCAAGGAATTATTGGACGGAATTAAATCCAACCAGCCCCTGATAAAACACGAACTGGCACAACGCACCAAAAACCAATTGCGTAGGGTTCCCGAACTTTTATTCTTCTTGGACGATTCCCTGGAATATATAGATGGCATTGAAAAATCGCTTAAGGGCGAAGAAAACCCTGTTAAGAATCCTGATCTATTGGAAAAAAGGAAAAAATCATAAGATTGAACTTCCCTTTATACATAGCAAAGCGGTACTTGCGTTCCAAGAGTAGCCAAAATGCGGTTAACATTATCAATTTCATTACCTTTCTGGTCATCGTAATCGGATCGGCAGCACTCTTCATTGTACTTTCCGCTTTCGCAGGTTTAAAGACCTTTAGCCTTTCCTACACCAATATGGTGGACCCAGACCTTAAAGCGTTGCCGTTAACAGGCAAATTCTTTAGCGTTTCGGAAAACCAGGAACAAGCGCTTCAGCAACTACGGAATATAACGGCCTATTCCAAGGAAATTGAGGAAAAGGTATATCTGACCCATGACCAAAAGGCCCATATTGCCTATGTAAAAGGAATAGATGCTACTTTTTTAAATACGACCCCCATAGATAGCAGCCTTTACTTTTATGGTGATTGGGCCATAAATGGCCTACAAGGGGTTGCCGGACAAGGTATTGTTAATCTCTTGGGGTTAAGCATCAACAATTTTCAAAGTCCGTTGGTGGTTCGTGTCCCCAAACCGGGTAAAGGTTTGTTGGGGCAGCGACAGCTAAAGGACAGTTATAACGAGACCAACCTGGTCATCAGCGGTATTTACCAAATTGAAGAGGAGCTGGATCGGAAGTATATTTTTGCCGATCTGCCCTTGGTCCAAGCCTTATTGGAAAAGGACAGTACCCAGTTCTCCGGTATAAACTTTAAACTAAAGGAAAATGCCAATATTCCCGAACTAAGACAAGAAATTGAAGCTATTTTTCCCGATCAGATAGTTTTAAAAGACCGTAGGGAGCTGAACAGTACCCTATATAGAATGTTAAATACGGAGAATTTGGCCACATATCTCATCTTTACCCTAGTGCTCATTATTGCCCTTTTTAACGTGGTAGGGGCCATCATCATGATGATCCTGGACAAACAACAAAATTCCAAGACCTTGTTCAATTTGGGCACCACCATTAAAGCCCTTCGAAAAATTTATTTTGTACAGGGCTTATTGGTAACCGGACTGGGCGGCTTCATCGGCGTGTTTTTGGGTTCCTTGTTAATATGGTCCCAATTGGCCTTGGGTTGGCTTAAAATAACGCCTAGTCTGTCCTATCCAGTGGAATACAGTTTGATCAACGTATTTATTGTATTAGCAACTATTCTGGTATTGGGCATTATTGCCTCCCTAATTGCCAGCAGTAGGATCAATAAGAAACTAATAACTCATTAGCCTACAAATTCGAAATCCCCGAATTTTTCCATCACCTCATCAAAGGCCTCGAACACATCTACGGAATGGTCACTGGTGACCATCTTCATTCGGTATTCCTTAAAATTGGGTATTCCCTTGAAATAATTGGTATAATGCCTTCGGGTTTCAAAAACCCCCAATTGCTCCCCTTTCCAATCTATGGCCATCTGTAAATGACGGCGGGCGGCATCAACGCGCTCCTCCATGGTGGGCGGCGCGGCATGTGTCCCTGTTTTAAAATAGTGCTTCACTTCCTTAAAGAACCAAGGATAGCCTATGCTGGCACGACCTATCATGGCGCCGTCCAAGCCATATTCGTCCCTCATTTTCACAGCCATTTCGGGACTGTCCACATCACCGTTTCCAAAAACCGGAATGTGCATGCGCTGGTTGTTCTTTACCTCTGCTATAGGTCTCCAATCGGCCTCTCCCTTATACATCTGTACCCTTGTTCTACCGTGGATGGATATGGCCTTACAGCCCACATCCTGTAGACGCTCCGCAACCTCAACTATTTTAATGGAATCGGAATCCCATCCCAAACGGGTCTTTACCGTAATGGGCAGCTTAGTATGTGCCACCATGGCCTTGGTCAAGGATACCATTAAATCTATATCCTTCAGTATTCCGGCCCCGGCCCCTTTGCTAACCACTTTTTTTACGGGACATCCAAAATTGATATCGATAATATCCGGGCCTGACTTTTCCACTATCTCCACAGACTGGAGCATGGAGTCCAAATTGGCCCCAAAAATCTGTATCCCTACTGGACGTTCCTTTTCATAAATATCCAATTTCATGACACTTTTGGCAGCATCACGAATAAGTCCTTCGGAGGATATAAATTCGGTATACACCACATCGGCACCCTGCTCCTTGCACAGGGCACGGAAGGGCGGGTCACTAACATCCTCCATTGGGGCAAGCAACAATGGGAAATCCGGTAATTGAATATCTCCTATTTTAGGCACAATTGAAATCCTTTATATTTTGGGAATGCAAAATTACTGAAAAAATCTATAATCCTAAATTTCAGGGGATAAGAATAGGTTAAAACCGACTATCCCCAAAAATGAATCTGAATCCTTTCTATAATTTTAGTATTGCTTCAATAGGGGTGGACCCAATTGTTCAGCGGAATAATATTTATAAAACCCAAGCCGTTAACGGCTCAACTTTGTATAAAGCCTTATCGGAATATTTCTTAGAAACATTTAAATAAAAAGTAAATTAGCGCCTATGTTACTTTCTATTTCCCTGCCATACGAACCAATTATGTTTGGTATAAAGATCAATATGCACTTGGTGCTGGAATATTTGGCCTTTTTTGTAGGATTTCGATATTATCTCTATTTAAGAAAACGAACCACCGACACCATCTCTACTAATAACCGTTTGTCCATTATCATTGGAGCTGTTTTTGGTGCCCTATTCTTTTCGCGATTAATTGCCTTCTTAGAAAATCCCCCCCTTCACTACTCCCAGGGCATCATATCCCTCCTTAACAACAAAACCATAATGGGCGGACTCTTTGGTGGCATATTGGGTGTGGAGTTGGTAAAAAAAGTGATCGGGGAAAAGCAGTCTTCCGGAGATCTGTTTACCTTGCCCATAATTCTGGGGATCACCATTGGTAGACTGGGCTGCTTTTTGGCGGGAACCAAGGAATTTACCTATGGGAAAGAAACTACCTTCTATTTGGGAATGGATTTAGGCGACGGACTTTACAGACATCCGATTGCACTTTATGAAATAGTTTTTTTAATAGGCCTGTTCCTCCTAATTAAACAACTTCAAAAATCTGCACAGCCGCTTAAAAATGGGAGCTATTTCAAAATCTTTATGGTCAGCTACTTTTCTTTTAGGTTTATGCTGGAATTTTTAAAACCCAATTCCTTTTTCCTATTTGACCTGAGCGGCATTCAATATTTATGTTTACTTTGTTTGCTGTATTATTATAAATCCATTGGAGAAGCCATTAGTTATGCCCGAAAGAAACTATACCTACTATGATTTTACCTTAAGTCTTTGCCCCGAATGCTTAAGAAGGGTAGATGCCAAGATCGTCTTTGAAGATGAAAAGGTTTATATGCTCAAAAATTGCAGGGAGCATGGAAAATCAAAAGTGATCATTGCCGACGATATTGCATACTACAAAAATATACGCAACTACAACAAGGCTTCCGAATACCCTAAGACCTTTAACACCAAAACACATTATGGCTGCCCATATGATTGCGGACTGTGTCCTGACCATGAGCAGCATTCCTGCCTTACGGTGGTGGAAGTTACGGACCGCTGCAACCTTAGCTGCCCCACCTGTTATGCTTCCTCATCTCCCCACTATGGAAGACATAGAACCCTGGAAGAAATAAAAAAGATGTTGGATGTAATCGTAAAAAACGAAGGCGAGCCCGATGTGGTTCAAATCAGCGGTGGTGAACCAACCATACATCCACAATTTTTTGAAATATTGGATTATGCAAAATCGCTACCCATTAGGCACCTAATGGTGAATACCAACGGCATTGAAATTGCTAAGGATTTTGGTTTTGCGAAAAGGTTGGCTACCTATGCTCCCGATTTTGAAATTTATCTTCAGTTCGACTCCTTGGATGATAAAATTCTAAGAACGTTGCGAGGTGCCGATTTAAAACAAACCCGGTTAAAGGCCTTGGAGCACTTGAATGCCCTAAACCTGTCCACTACCTTAGTGGTTACCTTGCAGAAAGGTCTGAACGACCATGAAATGGGCTCCACAATTGATTTTGCGCTGAAACAAAAATGTGTTCGGGGAGTTACTTTTCAGCCCACCCAAATTGCTGGAAGGCTGGAGAATTTTCAGGTCGATGAAAATAGGATTACCCTAACCGAGGTTAGACGTAAGATTTTGGAACAATCCCCCATTTTTGAACCGGACGACCTAATTCCGGTTCCTTGCAACCCCGATGCCCTAGTCATGGGATATGCCCTAAAAATTGGGGATGCGGTAACACCCTTAACGAGATATATTAACCCGGACGACCTGCTGAATAGTGGTAAGAATACCATTATCTATGAACAGGACGAACAGTTGCACGAAAAAATGATACAGCTTTTCAGCACTGGAAACTCAGTTGAAAAAGCTTCCGAAAATTTAAAATCCATCATGTGCTGCCTTCCAGAAATCGACGCCCCCAATATGAGCTACGACAATTTGTTCAGAATTATTATCATGCAATTTATAGATGCCTATAATTTTGATGTAAGGGCAATTAAAAAGTCTTGCGTGCATATCGTTAACAAAGATTATAAAATTATACCCTTCGAAACCATGAACCTCTTCTACAGGGACGATAAAATAAAACGCCTCAACGAACTAAAGGCGGAAGTGGACCACAACTAAGACCTGTCATTGCATTTAAGACCAATATGGTATATGCCCTTTGTATTTTATAGTATATTTAATCTTCAATTTTAGCTATGTATATTTTATCCCTTCCTTTAGAAGTAGGTAACCTGGACGGACTAGTGGTAATCCTTTTTTTGATTATGTTCGGTCCGGCCATTCTATTATTGGTGATAGGCTTTATTTTAAGGTCCAAGCAGAAGAAAAAGGCTTCTAAGATATTATTTATATTGGCGGGAGTTTATATGCTGGTCAGCCTAGGCGTTTGCGGGGCCCTGATGGGCGGTTTTTAGAGCCTGTCCCTTTCATCGGTATCCTTGGATTTGTAGTTGTCCCTAATCTTCATATTGCCAAAATTGTACCTAAATCCAAGTGAGAATACCCTCCCGTCCGGTTTATAGATGGATATATTGTCCTGGTTACCGTATTTACGGGTGTTTGTTAGTCTAAACTGCTTAAGAATATCGGAAAGGCCCATGGTTATGCTTGCTTTTTTGCCCCAAATATTCTTTTTCAGGGAAATTCCCCATTCATTGTAGTATTCCTGTTTGGAATTACCAATTATGATAGGGGAAACATAGCTGTAATTAAGATTGGCCGTTAAAGACCGGTCTTCCAGCAGGGTGAAATTGTTATTCCATTGAATTAAAAGCGTCCACTGACCCTGATCCAGGGTCTGTTGTGATAGAATATCTGTAAAACGCTCCGCTCCATAGTAGTAGGACGATAGGAAATAGGTGTCCCAGGAATTGGATATCTCCTTCCTATAAATAAAATCCACTCCATAGGCCAACTCCCTGTCAACATTGTCGGTAATAAATCTCAGTAAATTGCTTTCATTGTCCTGAAAGGTCAACAAACGCATAATATTCCTATGGTATCTATAAAAAAGCTCTACGGTGTAATCCCTATCATAGGTATAGGATAATATTACTGAATTCTTGAAGGAGGGCTGCAGGTTTACATTGCCCTCCACCACGGAATTATTGCTTTGAAATACTTGAAAGGGATTTATCTTATCGTAGCTGGGCCTAATAATGCTTCTTTTGTAACTGCCCCCAAATCTATGTTTGGAATTGGGGTTAAATTGTAAAAATAGGGTAGGGAACCATTCCAAGTAATGATTTTTAAACTTGTCCGTACTCAAACTAAAATCGCCTTTGGTATTGGTATATTCGGCCCTCAATCCAGATTTGAAAGTCCAATTGTTCCATTTTGAATCAAAACTGGCGTAGCCCGCAAAAATTTCTTCATCATAAAAAAATGTACCCTCCCCGGTAGTTTCGATACCTTCCTGTTCCCGGTCAAAACCCTCCTGGGCAATATAACTTTCTGAATCTATAAGGGCATACTTTAACCCGGATTCAAAATTGGAACCCTCCCCCATGGGAGAGACAAAATCCGCCTGTGCACTATATAAATCGGTGTGCTGTTGATTAATGGTATTAAAGTTATTCTCCCCAACAATGGCCCGGTTACCATCGTAAAAATCGGTTTCCAATTCCTGATTTTTATCATAATCGTAATGGGTGTAATGAAAATTTGTTGTCAATTGGGAGCCTTGGTCGTTAAAAGTATGTTTATAATCCAAATAAAACGCCGCGTTGATCGATTCAAATCTGCCATTGTTAAGGGTGTAAAAACCTGAAGTACTGCCATCATTAGGATCCAGAATTTGGGTATCCGATAAATCCCTTGTCAAATAAGAGGGTGTTAATGTGGCAATGGAAGAGAAGCTGATGGTATTGTTATCGTTAAGGGCATAATCCAAAAAGGCACTGGTATTATGTTTTTTACTTCTATAAATAACCTCCAGGTCCGATGTCCAGGTATCCCTGATCTGGCCATCCTCAATAAAATTGGTGATATCCGTATAATTTGTTAAAATCTTGTTTTGTGTATAACTATAATTAAAGGAGGCTTCCAATTGCCTACTCTTAAAAAAATGGCTGTTACCAAGCATTTGCCTTGGAAATATGGCCTGACTATATTTATTATATACGGCCCCATTATAGCCCGCAATTAAATTCTTTTTCATTTTAATATTGATCAAGGTTCCTCCTTCGGCATCATATTTTGCGGGTGGTGTGTTTATTACCTCTATGGATTGTACCCCCTTTGCCGAGGTACCGCTTAAAAGGTTGAGGATATCCTCCGGTGGTAGGTTCACCTTCTTATCGTTGATCATTATTTGAACTCCAGCTTCCCCTTTCACCTTAATCTCATCGTTCATAACAAAAACGGTAGGAGTACTCTTGAGAACCTCCCATAAGTCTGAATCCGAAAGCGACGTATTCCCAATATTAAAGACCAGTCGATCTACCTTTTGTTCCAAAGATGGTTTCTGGGAGATTACGACCACCTCGTTCAATTCCAGCCCCTTATCATCTATAAAGAGCGGCCCTATGTCCATGTCGGAATTGACCTCTAACAACGTATAGTCGGAATGGCTCCCTATATAACTGGCACGTATCAGGTATTGGTTGGGGATTATATTATTGAACGAAAAAAAACCTTTTTCATCAGAGGCGGCCCCTTTAAAAAAACTGGTATCGGATACCTTATAAAGCAGTATATTTGCAAAAGCTACCTCCGTACCATCCGTTTGCTTTACATGGCCTGAAATCGTATATTCTTGACCCATTAAAGGGATGCAAAACAGGATAAAGAATAGGGTCGAAACCTTTAGCATTGTCACAAACAGTGGCGTATTCGTTATAAAAATCTTTAAAGTTAATTTTTTCTTAACAACTAGCAATATTTTCTTTGCTTATTGTAGTAAAAAACCGTATTTCAAAATTCCGCCCAGTGTAAACCCGACCCGTATTTAAATTATTTATAAGATACTTTTGCTTGCAATCGGCCCAAGAGATTTTTACCTTAATAATCATGGATAAAGCCTATCTTTGCAGTTGCTTTGGTTTGTACGATGATTATATTGGAGTACAAATCATAGAAAATGAAGCTGCTATTGCCTCTTTCAACTATTATTTTTGACAAGGTATATTCAGACCAAGTAAATTTAAGTATAGATGAAAAACATAAGGAATTTCTGCATTATAGCACATATTGATCACGGCAAGAGTACTTTGGCCGATAGGCTGTTGGACTTTACCGGTTCGGTCACTGAACGGGAAAAGCAAGACCAACTATTGGATAGTATGGATCTTGAACGGGAGCGTGGCATTACCATTAAGAGCCATGCCATTCAAATGGATTATGAGTATGAAGGGGAAAAATATGTGCTCAATCTTATAGATACCCCGGGACATGTGGATTTTTCCTATGAGGTTTCACGTTCCATAGCGGCCTGTGAAGGCGCCTTATTGGTAGTAGACGCGGCACAAAGTATACAGGCGCAGACCATTTCAAACCTTTATTTGGCCTTGGAGAACGATCTGGAAATTATTCCTATTTTGAATAAGATAGACCTCCCCAGTGCCAACCCCGAAGAAGTTACCGATGATATTGTTGATTTATTGGGCTGTAGGCCAGAGGACATTATTCCGGCCAGTGCCAAAACGGGCCTAGGGATCCAGGAAATATTGACAGCCATTATAGAACGCATCCCCGCTCCAAAGGGCAATCCGGATGAATCCCTACAGGCTTTGGTGTTCGATTCCGTATACAATCCGTTCAGAGGGGTGGAAACCTATTTCAGGGTTATTAACGGGGAAATCAAAAAAGGACAAAAAATAAAATTTGTAGCTACCGACAAAAACTATTTCGCAGATGAGGTAGGTACCCTAAAACTGGTACAGCACCCCAAACAAAGTATAAAGGCCGGAGACGTTGGCTATCTCATTACTGGAATAAAGGATGCCCGGGAAGTAAAGGTAGGGGACACTATTACCGATGCCGCAAGCCCTACCAAAAACCCTATCGGAGGTTTTGAAGATGTTAAGCCCATGGTATTTGCCGGCATTTATCCGGTAGATACGGAAGACTATGAGGAACTGCGTTCCTCCATGGAAAAGTTGCAGCTAAATGATGCTTCCTTGGTGTTTGCACCGGAAAGCAGTGCAGCCCTTGGATTTGGTTTTCGTTGCGGCTTCTTGGGAATGCTTCATATGGAAATCGTCCAAGAACGTCTGGAACGCGAGTTCGATATGACGGTAATCACCACCGTACCCAACGTTAGCTACCATGCCTTTACCAGAAAAAACCCTGAAGAGCCTATTATAGTCAATAACCCATCCGACCTACCGGACCCGTCCACCTTGGATCACGTAGAGGAACCTTACATTAAGGCTACTATCATTACCAAGGCCGATTTTGTCGGCAATGTTATGTCCTTATGTATAGACAAAAGAGGGCAGATTACCAACCAGACCTATCTGACCACGGAAAGGGTAGAATTGAATTTTGATATGCCCCTGGCAGAAATTGTATTCGATTTCTACGATAGATTAAAAACAGTTTCCAAAGGATATGCTTCCTTTGATTATACCCCCATTGGGATGCGCACCTCCAAATTGGTAAGGGTAGACATACTGCTCAATGCACAGCCTGTGGATGCCCTGTCCGCCCTAATACATGCAGACAACGCGGCCAATATTGGCAAAAAAATGTGTGAGAAGCTCCGCGAGCTGATTCCTAGGCAACAATTTGATATTCCCATACAAGCTGCTATCGGTGCCAAGATAATTTCCCGCGAAACCATAAAGGCCTTGAGAAAGGATGTAACCGCCAAGTGCTATGGAGGCGATATCTCACGAAAGAGAAAGTTGTTGGAAAAACAAAAGAAGGGTAAAAAACGTATGCGCCAGGTTGGAAACGTAGAAATACCCCAGCAGGCATTCATGGCGGTGCTTAAACTGAACGATTAAGCAGTTTCAGGCTTTCGTCTTACCAATAACAATCCTAAAATAGTAAGTCCGGCATTGACGGCTATGTTGATAAATCCAAAGTCGAAATTAAAGGTTTGGGCAAAATAGACACTCAATAAATAGGTAAGTACTGGGGCCAACACACAAATAAGGGGTACCCATTTGTCCTTAACGGCAATCTTGGTAAACATCCCCAACATATACAGGCCCAATAATGGGCCATAGGTATACCCGGCTACTTTAAAAATTAGCGATACCACATCTCCCCTACTGTTGGAAAATAAAATAATTATTAGGAAGAGAACTACCGAAAAACCGAGTAGGACCCAGTTCTTAAGTCTTTTTTTATCTGCACTGGACTTATGGGAAATATCCAGAAAATCATAGGTAAAAGAAGTGGTCAGTGCGGTCAAGGAAGAATCTACACTGGAAAATGATGCCGCAATGATCCCCAACAAAAAACTGATCCCGGCAAAAACTCCCAGATGGTTCAAAGCCAGATTGGGAAACAGGCTGTCGGTATCCAAAAGTGTCCCGTTTTCATTTACGGCCAATGTAATTCCATTTTTCTCCGCATAAATATATAATAGGATCCCAAGTCCTAAAAACAAGAATTGGGTCATGGCCAAAATTAAGCTGTAGGTCAAGGTGTTCTTTTGTGCATCCCATTGATTTTTACAGGTCAAGGTTTTTTGCATCATATTCTGATCCAATCCTATCATGGCGATGGCCACAAGAATCCCAGCAATAAACTGCTTAAAAAAATTATTGCTAGATTTGTTCTCCCAATTAAATATTTCAAAATACCTATGTTCCGTAACCTGTTGTATGGCTCCTGAAAAAGATAGATCCAAGGAGGAGGTAATGGTATAGATCGTGATTATGGCGCCCAGTACCAAGAAAGTCGTCTGCAGGGTATCTGTCCAAACAATGGTCTTTATCCCCGATTTATTGGTGTACAGCCACACTAAAAGCAAGATGATGATTACCGTTATGGGAAACGGGATATTCAGCTTATCAAATAACGCAAATTGAAGGATTTTGGAGGCCAACAATAGTCTCAGTGCAGCCCCAAAGGATTGCGAGACCAAAAAGAACAGCGACCCGGTCTTATACGTTTTAACCCCATATCTCTGATCCAAATAGCCATAAATGGATACCAGCCTTAATTTATAGTACAACGGTATAAGGACAAAGGTAATGAAGAGATAGCCCACTACATTCCCTAGTATAAATTGGTAGAAATAGAAATTGTTATTGCCCACCATTCCTGGAAGGGATACAAAGGTTACCCCAGAAAGTCCGGCACCCACCATTCCAAAGGCCACCAAAAACCAAGGTGATTGCCGATCTCCCGTAAAATAGGATTCGTCACTTCTATTTCTTGAAGTAAAATAGGAAATGGTCATTAACAAAATAAAATAAACGGAAATAATCGCTAAAACTAGAAATGGATTCAATGTAGATGGATTTAATTTTAACCAAGATATTGTTTTAATCAATACAATTTTACTAAAGTCTGGGATGGAACCATTCGCAAATTCCTTTTGGAAACTTTCCGGCCCCCAGCTATGGCTATGCTCCCGATAACGATCGGGATTAAAACACCTTCGCCTTAAAAAAACCTGCCGGCAGGCAGGCAGAAATACAGTATAAAATTTTCCAAAAACAACATTTAAACAGTTTCTTGGAAAATGCGATCAGCAAGGCCAATCCTAAGAATTTTCCTCTTCAAAAGGCCTATAGACCTGTTTTAAATGTCTTTTCAACTGAGTATAGCGAAAGATACCTATTATCAACAACAAAACACTGCAGGAAAGGGAAACATAGCCAATTATCTTCAGGTCCTGAAAATCCTTTAGTCCCAAAAGACCAATTCCCCCCAACAACAAATATAGGGATGCCCGGATATAGGACAGCAAGGTTCTCTCGTTGGCCAGTTTTGTACGCTCCATGGCAAGATGGTCCCGAAGAATGATCTCCTCCTTGCGCTGATAGTCGTCAGTGACCTGAATAAACCTTCTGAGTTTGGATTTCATTTTGTCTTCACAGGTTAAAAGGGCCCAATGGGTATGGACAAATATATAATAGAATTCTGGACCATCACAACATCAGGGCATAAATTGCGGAACGGAAGTATGGTACTCTAAACTACCTAAAAGGAAAAAAATAGGGGATAACAAAGATGGCCGCAATCCATATTATAATGTTCAGGGGTGTCCCGACCCTTAAAAAATCATTGAATTTATAGTTCCCAGGGGCATAGACCATGGTGTTGGTAGGATAACTTACCGGGGTCATAAAAGTGAGGGAACATGCAAACATCACCGCCACCAAAAATGGCCTTTCACTAACTTCCATGGCTGCAGCAAGACTTATCACTATAGGTGTCATCAAGGCAGCGGTGGCCTTACTGGAGAGCACATTGGTAGACAGAAAGGTAACCAGGTACAAAATAGCCAAGGTAACCTGGGCATCGTAATTTCCCAAAGTCCGCTCAATAAAAAGGGCTATTTTTTCGGCCCCGCCCGTCTTTTCCAAAGCGGTTCCCATGGAAAGGACGCCCGCCATCATAAAAATTACCTTCCATTCCACCGCTTCGTATGCCTCCTTGGGCTTTAAAGTGGAGGTCACCACCAATAAAAGCGCCCCTACCATACTACTGATCAATATCGATGTAAGGTTAAGGGAGGCGGCCAATACCACCCCAATGGCTATGA
Source organism: Arenibacter sp. P308M17 (assembly GCF_003426735.1). GTDB lineage: Bacteria > Bacteroidota > Bacteroidia > Flavobacteriales > Flavobacteriaceae > Arenibacter. The sequence continues at coordinate 26,595 of NZ_QVON01000008.1, read as the reverse complement.
CAATGGCAGGAATGGCCTTTTTGTAATTGGTCCTTCCTTGTTTATGCTCTGAAAGTGGAACCACCAGGTTTTGGGAGACCAGTACATCAACCTCAGCCTCTGTTCCCAAGATCAGTAACATATCCCCTTCCATCAATTTCAGGTCGGACAATTTTTCATACAGGATTTCCCCCCGTTGCCTAATGGCCAAAACGGAACTGTTGTACTGCCTTCTAAAATTTAGGGAACGAAGCGATCCTTCCGTTAACCTGGAACCAAAGGGAACGATCACTTCGTAAATGTGTTTTTCGGATTCGGCCTGGTCCACTTTTTTATCGCCCTTGATCTTATATCCTTTTAAATCCCTAATACTATTTAAGGTCTTGGGGGGGATGAGCACCTTAATAATGTCCCCCTCCAAAATAAAAGTTTCGGGACCAATACTATACTTTAAGGACCCTGCCCTCAATATGGTCATGATCTGCACATTGTAATCGTTCACGAGTTTGGACTTGTACAGGGGCTTTTTTATATCGGGACATCCTTCAACAACCAATAGTTCCGTTATATATTTTTCCGCATCCCTGGTAAGCACATTGCCCCCTTTCTGGTCTTTGGGCAATAAAAGTGGTGCCACAAAAAAGATATAGGCAAATCCAATGGTGGCTAAACAAAGGGCCGCTAAACTGAATTCGAACATCCCAAAACCGGCCAGACCGTATTTTTCGGCATAACTGCTCACCAAAATATTGGTAGAAGTACCTATAAGGGTACAGGTACCCCCAAAAAGGGCAGAAAAGGAAATGGGCATTAACAACATTCCCGGTGTAATCTTGGTCTCCCTGCATACGGTAAGCGCAATGGGCAATAACAGTGCCACCACAGCAGAATCGTTCACAAAGGCAGAGAAGAGGCCTGCAATCAAACAAAAGGTGATCAGGGCTATACTATAATGTATTTTGGCCAATTTAATGATCTGATGGCTAAGGCCATTAAGGATTCCGGAGTTAAAGACCCCGGCACTTACCACGAACATACATCCCAGTGTTAAGGTAGCGGGATGGTTAAATCCGGAGAACCCTTCTTCCGGACTTAGCACCCCGGCCACGATAAAAAGGGCCATTATAAGAATTGAAGTGGTGTCTATGGAAAAGTAATCCTTAATAAAAAGTACAATCCCAATTCCTATAATAACAATGGTAATAATCAAATCGGTGCCCATAGTTTCCTTCACTTAAAATTCCATCCTATTTTGTTTGTTTGGAAACATCCTATTTCTTCCTGAATATTCCTGCCATTGTTTTTCCGATGACATCCAATTTTTCAATTGCCTTTAATAGGGAAGGGTTGGTAAGGTCTACCTTTCCATCGGTCATAAATGTTGATTGGGAAGGGTATACCAAGAGAAAGTTCCGCCCTTGGTAGTGCCGGTTAAGATACGACGGAATATCTGCCATTCCAGCCTGATAGGATAATAGGTTTTTACGGCTCAGCACTATCACCAGATTATCATCCTGTCTTACTTGGTCGGAGAGGGCCGGTAACTCTTCCCAATTCTCAAATACCCTAAATTCTAGTTCTATAGGATGCTTTAAATGGATGTCCCCTATCAATTTTATGGTTTGTTTACCGGCATAAAAAATAAGCTTGGCTCCGGTATTGAGGGCTATGTTCCAAATTTTGGACAACCAAAAGGAAAAACCACTTTCATACTCCGCATTTTCCGGTACAATTACGAAATGGCGCTTAATGGTGGAAATGGGCTGCTGTGGATTGTAGATAAAGGTTGTAATATTGCTCTTCTCCAAAATACCGCTGGTTAGGTTGCCCAAAAAGCTATCGGCCACACCCCGTTTTAAATGGAGTCCCAAAATAAGGTCCGTACTATTTTCTTCCTTGATAACATTGGTGACCCCATGGACCAGATCAAGATCGTATCGAAGGGTGGTCTTCATCTGCAAATCAACGGCCGCAGCAAGAACTTTGGCCTTTTCGAGCAATTTCCTTGCCTTTTTTTCTGCATCTACCGGTGAATTGTCATTATTGATGATGTTCAGGGCCTGTAGGCCATCCACATTTTGCTTGGACTTAATAACGATACTAAGGTTCACCAACTCATCTATGGTATCGGGATTGCTTAGGGGAATCAATATCTTTTCCCCACTAATCCCCGTATCGTTCTCCGACTGTCCTGATAATGCGATTTTTTTAGCCCCCTTTTGGGTGGCAAAGGAAGCTATAGTACAGGTGACCAAAATCATGATAATGGTCCCGTTTAGAACGCTGTCGTTCAACAACCGGATAGGCTCCCCATTGGCCGTCTCCCCAAGAACAATATTATACCCAACTAAAACTGCGGCCAAGGTAGCTGCCGCCTGTGCATTGGTAAGTCCAAATATTAAGAGTCGCTCTTGGGCGGTAAACTTAAAATTTTTCTGGCTTATCCATGCAGCGGTAAATTTGGAAATGGTAGCAACTACCGACATGGTTATCGCCACAAAAACAGTTTCGAGGTTACTAAAGGCCCTATAATCTATAAGCATCCCCACCCCGATCAAAAAGAAGGGAATAAAGATGGCGTTCCCCACAAAATCTATTCTGTTCATAAGGGGAGAGGTAAGCGGAATGAGTCTATTCAGCGCCAATCCGGCCATAAACGCTCCAATAATGGCCTCTATTCCTGCCAATTGGGAAAGTACGGCCCCTAAAAATACCATCACTAGTACAAAGATGTACTGGGAGACATTATCGCTATACCTTTTAAAAAACCATCGTCCTATAATTGGGAACAGGTAAGTAATGACCAGGGTAAAGGCTACAAAGGAAACTGCCATGATAATCCAAAAATATTGGTTCAGCTCCCCTGTGTTCATTCCTACAACCACAGCAAGCACCAATAAGGACAGAACATTGGTGATCAGGGTACTTCCCACGGATATGTTTACCGCCAAATTCTTAGCGATCCCCAACTTACTTACTATGGGATAGGTAATCAGTGTATGCGAAGCGAACATACTGGCCAACAACACAGACGTCATGGGAGAAAATCCCAAAATGTAAACCCCCGTTAAGGTACCGAACAGCATAGGGATCAAAAATCCGTACAGCCCCAACAAAGTGCTTTTAAGGACATTGGTCTTAAAATCGTTCATATCTATTTCAAGGCCCGCCAAAAACATAATGTACAGGAGACCCGCCGTACCTGAAAGAATGATGCTACTGTCCCTGGCCAACAGGTTCAAGCCGTGGGGACCTATGACTATCCCTGCCAAGATCATTCCCAAAAGATGTGGCAATTTTAATTTGTCGGAAATAATGGGAATCACCAAGATGACTAAAAGAATGATCAAAAACTTCAGGACGGGATCTTCCAAAGGTAATAGGACGTTAACTATTAAGCTCATTCCATAAGTGTTTTAGAGCATCTAAGATAGACATAAATCAGAGGGTAAAACAACTTTTTATTGGCATCCCTGCTTAAAAAAGATGTGGTTTTCCGAAATAAGCCCCAACCTGTCAAGGTACATGTGAACCGCCCTGCCCACAAAGGTAGATTGTCTTTTTTAAGTGGTTTCTGAAGGTTCCATTTCCTTAGATACTTTCAACTGTTTTCCCAAATAAACCAATTGATATCCTTCCTTGATATCAGTAAAATCCATACTGTTGGAAGAAATGATCTGTAGTTCCCCTTCCAGCGTCTTTAGGAAGATCGGGACAATATCCCTATCGGCCTTGGTAATCTCTATCAGCCCTTCGTAATGTTCCTGATCTTTTAAAATAATTTCATGGATAGTTGGATTTTTCCTTGCCGCTTCAGTGAGTTTTATAAAATCGTCGGTATGGGAAAAAAGCCCTGTCTTAGGATTGTTTTCGGGGTTGTTCATTTCATCGGAATTCACCAATCTAAAGGAACCGTTCTCCCCAAACTGCCCCTTAAAGGTATCTATGGCATATTGGTTGATATCGGAATTACCGGTAAGGGCCATTAGATAGCCTACATCGCTCAACTCAATATAGTCAATTAGCGTATCGGAATAGATGTTTGATACAATGGCCTCCAGCCCCAACTGCCGAGCCTTTTCTATATTAATACCGTTATTGTCCAGCAGGACCACATGTCTATTGTTCTTTTGGAGATAGGCCGCTATCAATCGGGCAGGCAAGGAAGCCCCTATGATGACGATACCTTCCGATTTTTTTAAAAAGACCCCAACTGCCTTTGCAAACAACCTTGCAGTGGTAGCGTTCAATAGCACCGTTCCGAGTACGATCATAAATACCAAGGGTGTTATATATTCCGCACCAAGTACCCCCACGGCCAACAATTTGGAACCAAAGAGCGAAGCAATGCCCGCCGCTACGATTCCCCTAGGTCCTACCCACCCAATGAACAATCTTTCATTGGGTTTAAGATTGGAACCCAAAGTACTGAGAAAGACACCCAAAGGTCTTATCATGAAGATGATAATCAGAAAAAGGACCACCGCCTTCCAATTAAAAATGAGCTCCATGTCATGGATATTGATATTGGCAGCCAAAAGGATAAAAAGAATGGATATCAACAAGATGCTAAGCGACTCCTTAAAATAGAGGAGTTCCTTGATATTGGGCAAATTGGTGTTTCCCAAAACCAGGCCCATTACCACTACCGCCAATAGACCGGATTCATGTGCAAACATATCGGCCTGTACAAATCCCAAAAGGACCACGGATAGGGAAACCACATTCAACAGGTAATGGGGCACATAATTCTTTTTGATCACAAAGGCCAGGGCATGGGCAAAAGTAAATCCGATGGTTGTTCCGAAGAGTAATATTTTCCCGAACTCGATTAAGGCCGTTTGGGTATAGGCTTGGCCTTCCCCTACACTTATAAACTCGTACATCAATACCGCCACCAAGGCCCCAATGGGATCTATGAGAATGCCCTCCCATTTTAAAACCGCGGAAACATCTTTTTTTAAGGGAATATTTCGAAGGATAGGGGTAATAACGGTTGGTCCTGTAACAATGATAAGCCCCGAGAACATAAAGGATATCTGCCAGCTAAGGTCAAGGATAAAATGGGCTGCAAATCCGGCACCAAAAAAGGTAACTATGGATCCGATTGTGATCAGCTTCGTGATTACAGGACCTACATTGGCGATTTCTGAACGTTTAAGGGTAAGCCCCCCCTCAAACAGGATAATACTCATGGACAAGGAAACAAAATAATAGAGCCCTTCACCCGGAAAAAGTCCCTTTTCACCATTCCATATGGGTTCTATCCACTTTTCACCATTTTCCGTAAACAAAGTGGAAATGGGGCCAACCAAAAGCCCTATGAGGATAAGAGGTAAAATGGCCGGTAATTTAAAGCGCCATGCCACCCACTGCGCAATGATACCAAGAACAATTATTCCCGCTAGTTCTACCATAGATAAAATTTGAAGCAAGATAAGTTTTAATATAGAAAAAATCCATCCAACCCAACATAATTCTCCACCTAAATGGCCAAAAACGACCATATCACTATATGGACATTATAAAATTTAAAGAAAGTGTTGTGTGCCTACTATAATTAATCACCAAAGAAAAATTACTGATAAAGTGTTAAAAAACCTCTAATAAAACCAGGTTTCAGAAAATATCCCTAGTGCTTTTGTTAATTTGCACCGACATTACATTAGGTTATCTATGAAATTATATCCTATTGAATCTGGAAATTTTAAGTTGGATGGAGGGGCCATGTTCGGTGTGGTACCAAAATCCATTTGGAACAGGAGCAATCCGGCAGATTCAAATAATATGATAGATATGGCCGCAAGATGCCTATTGATCGAGAATGGCGATAGGCTTACCCTGATAGACACGGGGATGGGCAACAAACAATCCGATAAATTCTTTGGTTATTACTATAGGTGGGGGGACCATTCTTTGGACAGATCCCTAAAAAAATACGGTTTTCACAGGGATGATATTACAGATGTTTTCCTGACCCATTTACATTTTGACCATTGTGGGGGAAGCATACAATGGAATAAGGATAGAACCGCTTATGAACCCGCATTTAAGAATGCCGTATTTTGGACCAATGAGGCCCACTGGAATTGGGCCACGGAACCCAATGCCCGGGAAAAGGCTTCCTTTCTCCCAGAAAATTTATTGCCCATGTACCAAAGTGGCCAGTTGCGATTTGTTGAAAGAACCGAAAATCGCTTTGCGGAACAATCGGAATTGGATTTTGGAATTTTATTTGTGGACGGGCATACGGAAAAACAGATGATACCCCATATTCAATATAAGGACAAGACTTTGGTCTTTGCGGCAGACCTACTGCCTACCGCAGGCCATATTCCACTACCCTATGTTATGGGCTATGATACGAGACCGCTTTTAACACTTTCGGAAAAAGCCCGGTTTTTGGAAATGGCCGTAAAAGACAATTACTATCTGTTTTTGGAACACGATGCCCATAACCAGATCTGTACCCTACAAACAACGGAAAAAGGAATACGTTTAAAAGAAATACATACCTTTGCCCAACTTTTTGAATAATTATGATGAACAGTAGCTCCTATTCAAGACAGATCTTGTCTGCAAAACAGGCTTTCGAGCAAAATTTACTGGAAATCCTATTAATAAATCTAACACTATAAATAAATGACACTAACATTCAACAGGACCTTTTTGGCCGTGTCGGCCTCTATTTTATTATATGGCTGTGGTAGTACTGCGCTAGTTTCCACCCCAATTGAAAATATTGATACCCTACCCCTAAAAGTATGGGAACTGACCGAAGCGGAAAAGAAGCACTGGGGACATACGGACCTGCTTGCAGATACCATTCCAGGGATGAGCGTAGACAAGGCCTACACGGAAATTATCGGAAATAAAAAAGGGGAAAAGGTAATAGTGGCCGTGCTGGATTCCGGAATGGACCTAACCCATGAGGATCTTGTAGACGTCCTTTGGCTAAATAAGGGAGAAATTCCAGGAAACAAAAAGGACGATGACAATAATGGCTATATAGACGACATACACGGTTACAACTTTTTAGGGGAATCCTACAACGAGCAATTGGAAATGGCCAGAATTGTAGGTAAAAAATTAGGGGATGCCTCCCTTCAGGCCAAGGCCAAAAGCGATCTGGACAAGGATTATCAAAAAGCACTCCAAAATAAGGGACAGTACGAACAGATACTTCAAGCGGTACAACAGGCGGATACAGAAGTAAAAGAACTTTTGGGCAAGGATACCTATACCAAAAAAGACCTTACCGAAATTAAATCGGAAGACGAGGCCATGCAGAGAAACGTTGGCATTTTAATGCAAATGTTGAGTATTAAGGATACTATACCGGAAGTTCTTTCAGAGCTTAAGGATGGTATTAAGCATTTTACCGATCAACTTAACTATAATCTTAACGTGGATTTTGATGGCAGAAAAATGGTAGGGGATGATCCTTATAACTATAACGATAGGGGCTATGGTAACGGAAATCCTAAAAATAGGGTTGAAGATGAAAGTCATGGAACCCATGTTGCCGGTATTATTGCAGCAAAAAGAAATAACGGGCTTGGGGCCAACGGAGTTGCGGACAATGTAGCCATAATGAGTATTAGGGCAGTACCCAATGGAGACGAATACGATAAGGATATTGCTTTGGGAATACGCTATGCCGTGGACAATGGGGCCAAAATTATTAACGGAAGTTTTGGAAAAGCCTTTTCCCCAAATGCAGAGTGGGTTTATGACGCCATTAAATATGCGGCGGAAAATGATGTTCTTTTTGTACATGCGGCAGGAAATTCCGGCGACGATCTAGATGATCCGAACAACCCAAATTTCCCGAACGACCAAATCAATAATGGGCCTGAAATGGCAGACAATGTAATTACCGTGGGCGCCCTAACAAGTAAATACGGTTCCGAAATGGTGGCCTCATTTTCCAATTATGGTCTCATAAACGTAGATATTTTTGCCCCTGGTGACGATATCTATTCCACCATGCCCAACAATGAATACGATTTTCAGGGAGGTACTTCCATGGCAGCACCTGCTGTAGCCGGAGTTGCTGCCCTGGTTAGATCCTATTATCCAAAATTATCGGCTTCCCAAGTAAAGGCCGTACTGTTGAATTCCGGACTTACGACCAAATCCAAAGTAGTGGTCTCCGGGGACTCCTCCAAGGCAATGGACTTTCAAAAAATATCCAAATCCGGTAAGATGGTCAACGCATATAATGCCTTAATTATGGCCGATGCCGTGTCCAGGGGGAAAATAAAACTATAACGGATAATTAACCCAAGGGGGTAACTTAAAAGCATAGACTCCCCCCTTTGATCTTTAAAAAATAGACTAAACAAATTTAGGCATGGGATATAATAAAGTACTTTTTTTTGGTTTAATGATTGCCATTCATAGCGTATCAGCACCATTGAAAGCGCAAAACAATACTTCCTATTGGCAACAGAATGTGGATTATTCCATGGAGGTAAACGTGGACGTTGAAAAATATTTATACAACGGAACCCAAAAATTGGTCTATACCAATAACTCCCCCGATGAACTTAGTAGAGTATTCTATCATCTTTATTTCAATGCCTTTCAACCTGGCAGTGAAATGGATATGCGTTTGCAAAGCATTGCCGATCCGGATGGCAGGATGATGACAGACGGGAAAAGTAGGATTGCAAGCCTTGGTCCTGAAGAAATAGGATATCTCCGGGTTACTTCCCTAACCCAGGACAACCAGGCCGTTTCCTATGTGGAAGAAGGAACCATTTTGGTTGTCGAGTTGAACAAACCTATTCCCTCCGGTGGGAAAACTACTTTTGACATGACCTTTAATGGGCAAATACCGTTACAAATAAGGCGAAGTGGTAGAAACAGCAGTGAAGGGGTAGCACTATCCATGAGTCAATGGTACCCAAAATTAGCGGAATACGATTTTGAAGGTTGGCATGCCGATCCCTATATTGCCCGCGAATTTCATGGAGTATGGGGCAATTTTGATGTTAAGCTGACCTTGGACAAGAATTATGTAGTTGGAGGTACGGGATATTTACAAAATCCGGAAGAGATAGGCCATGGTTATGAAACACCGGGGTCAAAAATAAAAAAGACCAAGGGCAAAACCCTTACTTGGCATTTCAAGGCCCCAATGGTCCACGATTTTATGTGGGCTGCCGATCCGGACTACATTCACGATACCTTAAAGGTAGAAAATGGACCAATGCTCCATTTTTTATACAAAAACGACAAGGAAATTATAGAAAATTGGAAAAAACTTCAGTCAAAAACGGCCGAGGCCATGCAATTTTTTAATAAGAATATAGGCGAATATCCCTATGAACAATACTCTGTGATACAAGGAGGCGATGGTGGCATGGAATATGCCATGAGCACCTTGATTACAGGCGGTAGAAACTTTGGAAGCCTGGTAGGTGTCATGGTCCATGAAATGGCACATTCCTGGTTTCAACATGTATTGGCGAGCAACGAATCCAAACACGAATGGATGGATGAAGGCTTTACCACGTTTATTTCCAGTTTATGTATGGACCAGATTATGGACCAAAAAAAGGAGAATCCCTTCGCCAGTTCCTATGAAGGGTATTATAATTTGGTGGCTTCAGGGAAAGAACAGCCCCAAACGACACATTCCGATAGATATGGTCTAAATTTTGCCTATGGGATTGCCGCTTATAGCAAAGGGGCTATCTTCCTGTCCCAATTGGGCTATATCATAGGTCAGGATAAGCTTATGGAAACCCTGAGAAAATATTATGAAGATTTTAAATTTAAACATCCAACCCCAAACGATATAAAAAGAACCGCCGAAAAGGTTTCAGGTATGGAGTTAGATTGGTACCTTACCGATTGGACGCAAACTACAAACACTATAGACTACGGAATTAAGACGGTAGAGGCAGATGGACAAAAAACCACGGTACGCTTGGAACGAATTGGCCTTATGCCCATGCCCATAGATATTTTGGTACTTTACCATGACGGTACCCAAGAAACATTTTACACTCCCTTGCGTATGATGCGTGGAGAAAAAGAAAATCCTTATCCCAATTTTAAAAGAACCGTATTAGAAGATTGGCCCTGGGCATATTCCAACTATGACTTTAGCCTGAATAAACCGCTCAATGAGGTTAAGGCCGTTGTTTTGGACCCATCCCAACTAATGGCAGATATAAATGAAGCAAACAATGTCTGGCAGGGGACTCCTTAATTTTTGAATATTGTCTACAACAAATGAATTAGCTCGACGCAGAGCGTACGAGGTATCAGAATCAAGACCGCTACGCTACAAGAACCAAGATACAAGACAAAATAATCCAATGTTGTGCATCGTGTACTGCACCCGAGGCTCTGTCTCGGGGATTTCTATTGATTAAATAACATCACTAACCTTGGTATACCGGCCATAAATTGTCCCCTTGAGGGGACCTTAGGGGTGTAAAACGTAGGTCTATCACTTGATTTTCCATTCTTTGAAAAAACAATAGTATCTTTATGGAATGTCCCCTTGAGGGGGCCTTAGGGGTATAAAAACAATATCGATAAATAGATTGCTTAATTTTTGAAAAACAAAATTATTCCATATAACCCCCTTTTAAAGGAATTTGCTCGGCAACTCCGAAAAAACAGTACTCTGGCGGAAGTCCTGCTCTGGCAAAAAATCAAACAAAGTGGATTGGGAGTAGAGTTTCATAGGCAAGTTCCACTACTGGATTTTATTGTGGATTTTTATTGTTATGAAATTGGCCTAATTATAGAAATCGATGGTTCCCTGCACGACTACAAATATGATCAAGATGCAAAAGGGCAGGGCCTGTTGGAGACATATGGAGTTGAATTTATTCGCTTTACGGATAGCGAAATAAAAGAGAACATCTCCGGTGTTATGATAGCCCTTGAAAAAAAAGTGAAGGAGTACACAAAAGCTAAAAATCTTAGCTCTACCAATAAAATTAAACCAAATACTGTACTACTCCGGGAAGGGCCATCCAAAAAGCAAAAAACGACACCCTTAATCCCGATAGCTACCGGGACCTCTGGGGACAATTCAATTAAGGTCCATAACGACTTTAATTTCCCAAAAAAAGAAAAACTAAAGAGCAAAAAACTCATTGAACAGTTGTTTGCGGAAGGGATCGCTATTACCCATTATCCATTAAAACTTGTTTATCTAAAAACCAGCTTTGAAGATGGTTCCAAATGTAAAATAGGGGTAACCGCATCCAAAAGAAATTTTAAGAGTGCCGTAAAAAGAAATCGTATCAAGAGATTGATGCGGGAAAGCTATAGGTTGAACAAACACCTAATTTTTAACAACATAGAAGATAACTTTGCGTTTATGTTTTTATACCTTGGTAAGGAGATGCCCTCGCAATCCAAAATAACGGATACCATGATTCCCTTAATGCGGAAATTTGTAGATAAAATTGCAAAGGGCAACAAATAATTACTATAATTTAAACGTGTGAAACCCTCATTGAGGGATTTAGTTTGATTATGGTAATTGCTCCACAAAAGGACATGAATAAAGCAGAGACCTTAGACGCTTGCGCGTTTTTGTAAATTATTATACTAAAAATAAATCATTTAGCATATTTTTATTCGAATGAAAAAAATATTAAAAAGGCGGTTGCTTATTCCCATTATCGCCATCATCTTGCTAATTGCAGGAAGTAGTTTTAAGAGCGATTTTTTTGAGATTGCCAAACAGATCGAAATTTTTACCACCCTGTTCAAAGAATTGAACATGAATTATGTGGATGAAACCAATCCTGCGGAATTAATGGATACGGCCATTAAGAATATGTTGCAAGATCTGGATCCGTATACCAAATTCCTTAATGAACAAGATGTTGAGTCCTTTAAAATAAATAATGCAGGCGAATATTCAGGTATTGGGGCGGTGGTCCGGAGTTATAAGGACAAAGTGGTTATCGTTGAACCCTATAAAGGTTATCCGGCAGATAAGGCAGGCCTCAAAGCAGGGGATGAAATTATTAAGATTGGTGATATTGCCATTGCGGACGTTAAGGATGACGCCGACGAACTTTTAAAAGGAGCCAATAATACCAGTGTAAGCATTACCTATAGGAGGCAGGGAGAAACCAGATCCACAACAGTAAACAGGGAATCTATAGAAGTCGATGCCGTTCCCTATTATAAAATGATAAAGGAGAATACCGGCTATATAGTTTTGTCCAAATTCAATAAAAAAGCTTCGGAACAAACCAAGAAAGCACTGCTCGACCTAAAAAATGATGGTGCCAAAAAAATTATTTTGGACCTAAGGGACAACCCCGGTGGTCTACTGACCGAGGCCATCAATGTAACCAATCTTTTTATTCCAAAGGGAGAACTTGTGGTAACCACCAAGTCCAAGGTAAAGAAATTCAACAGGGAATATAAAACCACCAACCAACCCGTAGATACGGAAATACCGTTGGTTGTATTGGTCAATGGTAGAAGTGCATCGGCCAGCGAAATTGTCTCGGGAAGTCTCCAGGATCTGGACCGTGCCGTTATAGTAGGTGCCAGGAGTTTTGGCAAGGGATTGGTACAACGCCCTTTAAAACTTACCTATGGCACCCAATTAAAGGTCACTATCTCCAGATATTATACCGCTTCGGGTAGGTGCATACAATCCTTGGATTATTGGAATAGGGATGAGAATGGAAATGCCGTTAAAAATACCCAGTACAGAGATTTTAAAACCAGAAACGGGCGAAAAGTCCAAGATGGTGGCGGTGTTCTGCCCGATATAGAAATTGTTGAGGCCAAAACAAATCCCCTTACCCAGGCCCTATTGTCGGGCAATGTTATTTTCGACTACGCCACCGATTTCTATTATAATAACAAAGTGGAAAATGTATTGGACTTCCATTATAAGGATAGCGATTTTGTATCTTTCAAAAATTTTGTCTCCAAAAGCAATTTTGATTTTGAGACCAAGGCCGAAAAAGCATTAAAAGAGGCCATGTCGGAAGAGGAAAGCAGTATTTATGGCAATGAGGTTACGGAACAGTATAAAGCACTTATGTTGGAGATGGATAAAAACAAACTGATGGCATTGGATAAATACCAGGCAGAAATCCAAAAGAATTTGGAGGATGAAATCCTTAAACGCTATTTCTACAGAGAAGGTCTTTATGATTATCATTTACAAAATGACGAGGCCATTATGGCCGCTACCGTACTATTGAAAGACAATACGAAATATACCAACATTCTTAACTAATGTTATGTTAAGCGTGAATAACTATTCGATTGCTGGATTAATAGACTTTAGATGCTTGATATTAGATGTTAGATTTAGAATTGATAACTTTGAACCTGAAACCTTGAATTTTAAAGCTGCCAACTGAAGACCAATTTATCTCCCTGTTCTCAATACTATGTACTCAATAAAAAATTGGTATTACACTTCTATATCTTAAAGTAAACTTTTTTCTGATCCAAAAAGTAGGTAATATACCAAAACATAAAGAGTACAACCAAAGAATTTAGGACCAATATTAATCCTTCCTGTACCCCTAAGGGGGCCAATATTCCCTTGGTAAATATAAGACCAAAGCTCCTAAACCATTGTGACCCTACGGTTTCGGCAAACAAATAAATAAATATGGAATTGGTCCCGACAACGGCAAAAATATTCAGCCATTTATTCTTATGATCTTTGATATCTATCCACCAATAAAACAAGGCCAGGGCCAGCAGGGCCCATCCCCCCGATGCCAATGTAAACGAGGTAGTTGCTATTCGTTTAATAATAGGTGTTACTCCCAGAAGATCCATCCCATAACCCAAGAGAAGCAAAGCAGCTCCCCACATTAATAGGGAATTCAATTTCTCTTTTGCGGTTCTGTTGGTAAGCAATAATTGCCCGCAAATTACACCCATTACCGTGTGGACCGCGGTTGGTAAAAAGTTGATGAACACCCATCCCCCACCGTTAATTTTACCCATTACCAACATATCTACCCAAGACCCAAAACTCTGGCCTTGATTATAGGGGTCCTGTGGGTTATACCCCCGATAAAGAATTTCGGTAAGTATCAAAATTCCAAAGCAAGTTAGAATCTGTGTACGGTGGGGAAGATTCATTATAGCATAGGCAATAAGAATGGTAAAGGCCAATTGCACCAACACATTCCAAAGTTCCCAAACCAATGCCTGACTGTACACACAGTGTAACAATACACCGAAACTAAAAAGCAAAAAACATCTTCTAAGGATATGTTTGGTTACCGACTTTCTTGTTCCGGTAGCTAAGCGTTTTCTTAACGAAAATGGCATGGCTACCCCCACTATGAACATAAAAAAAGGTTGTATTAGGTCCCAGAACCGCAAGCCGTTCCAGGGATGATGGTGCAACTGTTCCGCCAATGGATGCAAAACACTGTTGTTTTCTGTATAGTCCCCGAAGCTACCGTGAAAACCGGCTGCCTCGGCAATTAGTAAAAACATGGTCAATCCGCGAAATACGTCCAGGGAAAATAGCCTTTTGGAAAGGTTGGTCGATTCGTTTGTCATTTTTATTGGTGGTTGATTTTTTGGCTGGAACAATGTAGTGATTTTCTTTAGACATTCATAAAATATTGTGAATGATAGATAATTATACCATCGCAGTTAATGCCCAACCCAGTTCCCAATAAGTAAAAATTACGGGCATTTTGGCAGCCTGACCATTCCCTTTCTAAATTTTTTAATTATTTTTCGCTTATATAACAATTAAAAATGAAAAGCAAATTTTACTTCCTTATAGCCATATTTATTTTTCTTTGCTTGGGATACAAACCTAAAGAGCCCAAAATATTAATCATAGGCGACTCTATTTCCATGGGCTATTTTTCAAAGGTAAAAGAAGCACTAGCCACTAAGGCGATAGTACTGCACAATCCGGGAAATGCCCAACATACAGGAACGAGATTGAAAAAAATCAAGGATTGGATTGGAAAGGAAGATTGGGATATTATTCAATTTAACCAGGGGTTGTGGAATCTATGGCAATAGGGATAAAATTAAGGGTACTATAACCTATCTTCTACAAGCCTATGGACAAAACTTGGAAGAGTTGGAGCGTATTCTTAAAGCTAATACCCCAGCTAAATTGATATTTGTAACAACTACCTATGTTCCGGTTAATGAGTCAGATAGATTTTTTGAAGATGTACCCAAATACAATGAAATTGCAAAAACCGTAATGAAAAAAAATGGCGTAATTGTTAACGATATCTACCAAAAATATATTGCCATCCACCTTAAAAATGGTTTGAGGGATAATGACGTTCATTATAATAAGGATGGATACAAAGAACTTAACGAACTAATTGCTCCCATGTTAAATAAAGCCTTGGAAAAGTTATAAGTAAACACCCATTTTATTTCTGCAACCCGGAACAGTGGCAATTTAAGATGTTGAATCTATTTGGGAAACAAGGATGGTTAAGATTTCAAAAAATATAAGATCATAGTATAGCCCCTTAGTTATTAAAAATTAATTAATTTAAGCGATTAAACCACCAACGATGTCGCTTAATAACACAAAGCATATATCAATAATAACCTTTGCAGCAATTTTTTTAATAAGTTGTAACCTTGATAATTCCGCCAAAACCGACTCCAATAAATACAGAGGTTGGTCCTCCTATTTAGGCGGGCCGGACCGCAACCACTATTCCACCCTTTCACAAATAACCCTAGAAAATGTTACCCAATTGAAGATGGCCTGGTCCTATTCGGCTCCTGATAGTGGTCAAATGCAAATGAATCCAATAGTAGTGGACACTATTTTGTACGGGGTTACGGCAGCCTTAAGGGCAGTAGCACTGGACGCGGGTACTGGCAAGGAAATATGGCGATTTGGGGATACCTTAAACCTAGAGCGTGCTACCAGCCGAGGAATGGCCTATTGGGAAAAGAATGATGATAAACGTATTCTATTTACCCAAGGAACACACCTTTTTGCCTTGAATGCCTTAACGGGTACGCCAATTTCTTCTTTCGGGGAAAATGGTAAAGTTGACCTTCACTCAGGATTGCCCTCTAGTGCAAAAGATAAGTTTGTAAGTTCCAACACTCCGGGAACGGTTTATAAAGATTTAATTGTAATGCCCATTCGGCTATCTGAAGGTCGCGGAGCGGCCCCAGGAGATATTATGGCGTTTAATGTTATAACGGGCCAGTTGGAATGGGTCTTCCATACCATACCCTATCCCGGTGAGTCTGGTAACGAAACATGGGAAGACCCGGAAAGCTATAAGAGCGACATTGTAGGCGCCGCTAACAATTGGGCTGGTATGGCCTTGGATGAGGAAACCGGAATCCTGTATGTACCAACAGGATCCGCAGCGCCCGATTTTTTTGGTGGCGACAGAAAAGGGAGTAATCTTTATGCCAATACTTTATTGGCTCTGAACGCGCAAACAGGAAAGCTCCTATGGCACTATCAATTCACCCACCATGACCTTTGGGATAGAGATCCGCCGGCACCTCCCAACCTGTTGACCATTAACAGGGAAGGGCAAAAAATTGCCGCAGTAGCACAGGTGACCAAACAGGGATTTGTATTTCTTTTCAACAGGGCCACAGGAGAGCCTTTGTTTGATATTGAGGAAATACCAGTACCCCCATCCACTTTAGAAGGAGAAAAAACGTGGGCAACACAACCTTTTCCCACCAAGCCCAAGCCTTTTGCAAGACAATCCAATTTATTAACCGACAAAGACCTTAGTCCTTACGCCGAAAACAAAGAGGAATTATTAGCCCTGTTCAATAATGCGGACAAGAGAATCTATGCACCCCCAAGTTTGGATCCAGTACTACTTCTTCCCGGATATGATGGGGCTGCAGAATGGGGCGGTGCCGCTGCTGATCCAGAAGAAGGCATTTTATATGTAAATTCCAATGAAATGGCCTGGTTCCTTCAAATGAAAAAAGATACACTGGATACTAACATGGCTTTAGGGAAATATACTTATAATAAATATTGCATTGTCTGCCATCAAAAAGATATGAAGGGCGATGTGGCTAGTGGATACCCATCCCTTATAGACTTAAAACGGACCCATGGGAAAGAAGCGGTTGCCCTGACCATTAAAAAAGGAAAAGGAATGATGACCGGTTTTCCACAAATTAAAAAAGCGGAAATGAACGCTTTGTTACAGTTTTTGTATGGAGAAGAGATGCTAAAAGATGAAATTAATAATGTTGTAAAACCTATTGAAACAACTTATAAGCACACCGGATATAAAAAATTCCTGGACAGTAATGGACTACCGGCTATTTCACCGCCATGGGGAACATTACATGCCATAGACTTAAATTCTGGAGATTACATTTGGTCCATTCCATTTGGGGAAACTATGAGCCTAAAAGAAAAGGGATTTCCACAAACAGGTTCTGAAAATTATGGAGGCGCCATAGTTACCGAAAACGGACTTTTATTTATCGGTGCCACAAAAGATGGATACTTTAGAGCTTTTAATAAAAAGAATGGAAAGTTACTTTGGGAATACAAACTCCCAGCACCTGCATTTGCAACTCCCGCCATGTATGAAGTAAACGGTAAACAGTTTATAGCCATTGCCTGTGGTGGCGAAAAATTGGGAACCGAAAAAGGCAACATGATCATTGCCTTCTCACTGGAATAAAAAATTAAGAAACCTTATTATCTAAGAAAATGAACAAACTAAAAACCCTTGTCGTAGGTTGTGGAAATATGGGTGTCTCCCATGCCAGGGCCTATCACCAACTAGATGAATTTGAAATTGTGGGCCTGGTAAGCCGTAAACCGGAAAGTAGGGAAAAATTATCCCAAGAATTGGGGGGAGTACCTACCTATGATAATTTTGATACCGGCCTACATGAAACCAAACCGGATGTAGTATCTATAAACACCTATCCGGACACCCATGCCGATTATGCTGGAAAAAGTCTTAAGGCAGGAGCGCATGTATTTGTAGAGAAACCTCTTGCCCTAACGGTAGGGGAGGCAGAGGAACTCGTGGCCTTGGCCAGGGAAAAAAACAGAAAAATGGTCGTCGGTTATATTTTAAGGGTGCATCCGTCATGGACAAAGTTTGTGGAAGTGGCCCGTACCCTTGGCAAACCCTTGGTAATGCGCATGAACCTAAACCAACAAAGTTCCGGGGACAAATGGTATACCCATAAACAACTCATGAATTCAATGTCGCCCATAGTGGATTGCGGTGTTCATTACGTAGATATTATGTGCTTAATGACCCAATCCACTCCCATTAGCGTCAGTGCCATTGGAGCTAATTTGAGTAAGGAAATAGATGGCAAGATGTACAATTATGGTCAATTACAGGTGCGTTTTAAAGACGGTTCCGTAGGCTGGTACGAGGCCGGATGGGGACCAATGATGAGTGAAACCGCAGTCTTTATCAAGGATGTTATTGGCCCAAAGGGAGCAGTTTCCATTTCGGACAAACCCAAGGACAGTTCCCAGGAAATTGAAGGGCATACAAAAACGGGCAGCCTACAACTTCATTACAGCGAATTGAACGAAGAAGGAAATTTTATAAAAAAAGACGACTTTATTAAAACCGAAGATGAGCCGGATCATGACGGACTTTGTTTACTGGAACAGGAATATTTGTTGAACGCCATTAAAAACGATATTGATCTGTCATCCCATTTAACGGATGCCATTAATAGTCTAAAAATAGTACTGGCCGCCGATGAATCCGTAAGAACCGGACAAACCGTTATACTTTAGTTTGCATTGTTTAAAAATTCCGAAATTCTATATCTTCATAACATTTAGTTATATTTATTAATTTCAAGGATTTGGAAAAAAGACATTAATTTTTATAAATAACGTGAGTTCGACATAAAAATATTTTCAATACATTGATTTAGAGTAAATTAAAAAATTGTTACGGTCCTCTCGAGACCCAAGAAATTTTATTTTTCAAGCGGATAAAATGACATAATTTCAAAAAGTTTATTTGGGGTTATATATTAAATATGGTATTGGTAGTGAGAGATATTTATAGGTTTCTGTTTTAAATTGAAGATTTCAAGGTCGTCATTTCGAATGCATATGAGAAACCGAAGGTTCAGCGAAGCTAAACCGAAGGTTCACGAATACCCCTAAAATAATATAGCATGAGCTAAATCGCACATCTAGCTCCCGGCCAGTATTTGTGACTTCTCGTCGTCCTGAAAAGGGACTCTGTCGAAGTGACTACCGTTGACGAATTCATATCATTAATATGGAGATTATTAAAAAGATGTCAATGGTAGCCTGCCCGTGCCGTTCAGGCGGGCGGAGTCGAGAGGTTATTTTACTGTAATGCTTTTACAATGAGGTCTCAACCCCCGCCCGAACGGACCGTTCGGATACGGGCGGGCGCTCGACCGGACAGATGTCATATAAACAACTGATATTAAATTAAATATATATCGAACTCACGTCAAATACCAACCATTAAAAGCATTAATTGATGATCCGGTATTTGATCAAAACAAATTTGTAAAACCATTATGAAGGAGCAACTTATTATTGAGAAAATTGAACTTTTTAAAGTCCCACCAAGGTGGCTATTTCTCAAGGTAACCAC
Organism: Arenibacter sp. P308M17; assembly: GCF_003426735.1. GTDB lineage: Bacteria > Bacteroidota > Bacteroidia > Flavobacteriales > Flavobacteriaceae > Arenibacter. The sequence goes on along the minus strand of NZ_QVON01000008.1, from coordinate 7,015 downwards.
CAAGGAAGGCATTATTGGCTGGGGCGAGCCCGTGGTGGAAGGCAAGGCAGATACGGTAGCCGCCTGTGTAATGGAACTACAGCAATACATCATTGGAAAGTCGGCCACAAATATAGAAGACCTATGGCAAATACTCTATAGGGGAGGGTTTTACAGAGGTGGTCCCATCCTTATGAGCGCCATTTCCGGTATAGATCAGGCATTATGGGACATAAAGGGAAAATACCTTGGTGTTCCTGTCTACGATTTATTGGGCGGGGCAGTACGCCAAAAAATGAAAATGTACTGTTGGATCGGCGGGGATCATCCGGAGGTGTTGCTGGAGCAAGCCCACCAAAAGGTTAATGCCGGTTTCCAGGCGGTAAAAATGAACGCCACCGGGGGTATGGATTGGATTTCCACCTTGAAGGATGTAAAAAAGGTCTCCAACAACATTAGATTATTGAGAGAAGAATTCGGGACCGAATTGGACATAGGGCTCGATTTTCACGGCCGCGTACACAAAGGAATGGTGAAACGGCTCATAGATGAACTTGCCCCATATGAACCCATGTTTATTGAAGAACCGGTACTTAGCGAAAACAATGATGCGCTAAAGCATATCTATGCCTACACCAGTATCCCCATTGCCACTGGGGAGCGAATGTTCTCCCGTTGGGACTTTAAGAAAATTCTGGAAGAAGGGGTGGTCGATATCATTCAACCGGATCTTAGTCATGCTGGAGGTATTTCCGAAGTAAGGAGAATTGCAACTTTGGCCGAAGCCTATGATGTGGCCTTGGCCCCGCATTGTCCGTTAGGACCCATATCCTTGGCTTCGGCATTGCATATCGATTTTGTTTCGGCCAATGCCTTTATTCAGGAAAACAGTATTGGTATCCATTACAATCAGGGCTTTGACCTCTTGGACTATGTCCTAAATCCCGAAATTTTTAATATCAAGGATGGATATATTGATCTCTTTCAAAAACCCGGTCTAGGTGTTGAAATGAATGAGGAAAAATTAAGGGAAGGTCAGAAAATTGGCCATAATTGGTCTAATCCTATATGGCGGGGACCCGATGGAAACTTTAACGAGTGGTAAAATAATATCCGAAAAAAAACCATAATCAACCAAAAAAAACCATGAACTACCTTATCGCCTTAGTACTTTCCCTTGCCCTATTGATCATAGGAATCATTAAAATTAAGGTGCATCCCTTTTTTGTTCTCCTTTTCTCTGCCATAGCCTACGGTTTTATGACAGGAATGGATATAGAAGCTATAATAAGTTCCATCAATGATGGATTTGGGGATATTATGGGTAAAATAGGACTTATAATCCTGTTTGGGGTAACTATTGGCAAGGTTTTGGAAAAATCTGGTGGCGCTTTTGTCATTGCCTCAAGAATTTTAAGGCTTATTGGGGCCAAATCCATTCATTTGGCCATGTTGCTCACAGGCTATATTCTTTCCATACCTGTATTTGCGGATAGTGCGCTGCTCATTATGAACCCATTGAACAAGGTACTCTCCTCCAAGGCTGGTGTTTCCTTTGCCGGTACCACTGCTGCCCTTGCATTGGGATTGACCGCTTCGCATACCATGGTACCACCTACCCCCGGGCCTATTGCTGCTGCCGGTATTTTAGGCGCGGATTTGGGAAGTGTTATGATATGGGGCTTGTTGATCAGCAGTATTTCACTTATTCCCTGTTATTTCTTTGCCACCAAATTTGCATCTCGGATCAATGTCCCTATAACTCTCGAAACCATTACCACACAACAGGAACAACCTGCCCTTTGGAAGTCCTTATTGGCCATAATAATTCCCATTGTACTCATTATATTGAAGTCGGTCATGGATTATCCTGATTTTACTTTTCAACCTTCCCCCTTCAAAACGATAATATCCTTCTTGGGCACCCCTGTAATTGCCCTTTTGGTTGGCGTATTATTGACACTTGTATTGCCCAAAAAATTGGACGAAACCATTTTCTCCTCCACAGGTTGGTTTGGGGAATCGCTCAGGGAGGCGGCCCCAATAATTTTTATTACCGGGGCCGGAGGAATTTTTGGAAAGATGTTACAAAATTCGGGAATAGCAGACACTATTACGTCTGAATTTACAGGAATGGAGTTGGGCCTATTTTTGCCATTTCTATTGGCTGCCTGTCTAAAGACCACCCAGGGCTCATCTACAGTGGCCTTGGTAACAACGGCGTCCATCATTGCCCCATTAATGCCAGCCCTGGGCCTTAACGACCCCTTTATGGCCACTATGACGGTTTTGTCCATAGGCGCAGGGGCTTCTGTAGTATCTCATGTAAACGACAGCTTCTTTTGGGTGCTTACCCAACTTACGGGAATGAACGTAAAACAAGGATATCAGATCCAATCGGCCGGGACTTTTGTCCTAGGTGCCACCGCAATGACGGTTATCACTATCATCGTTAAAATAATGCACTAAAATGAAAAAAATAACTTCCATTATTATTGGTTCGGCCCTTTTGTTATGGGCATGTAAGGAAAACAATAAGAAAACCATATCCGCTGAAACCAACTCCTCTCCCCTATCCATTGAAATTTTGGATAATGAAGCGCTTCAGATCATAGATCCAAAATCTAAAATTGAAATTCTTGCCAGTGGCTTTGCCTGGACCGAGGGACCCCTATGGATTAAGGAAGGCAATTATTTGCTATTTTCGGATATCCCCAACAATAAAGTCTATAAGTTGGACCCAAAAAACAATGATACGGTCACCTACTTGAATCCCTCAGGATTTTCAGGGACCCATTTTACAGGTGAAGAACCGGGCTCCAATGGGCTTTTGCTTAATAAGGAAGGGGAGTTGGTGCTATTGCAGCACGGCAACCGCCAAGTGGCCAAAATGAATGCATCTTTAAGTTCTCCCTCATCCAATTTTACCAACCTGGTCAATTCTTACAAGGGCAAAAAATTGAACAGCCCCAATGATGCCACCTTCGATAAAAATGGCAACCTCTATTTTACCGATCCGCCCTATGGCCTGCCAAAAAGAATGGATGATGAAGGCAAGGAATTGGATTTTCAGGGAATTTATTGCCTAATGGCTACTGGGGAATTAATGCTGCTCGACACTATTTCCCGTCCCAACGGGATAGGGATATCCCCTGATGGCAATGTCCTCTATGTTGCAAATTCCGATCCGGAACATGCCGTGTGGTACCAATATCAGCTTTCGGAACCTGGAAAGGTAACCAATAAAAAACTTTTTTATGAGGTAACGGATCTAATTGGGAAAGAAGGACAACAAGGCCTGCCGGACGGATTAAAAATAAACAACAATGGCATTCTATTTGCTACGGGGCCCGGTGGAATATGGATCTTTAACTCCCAAGGGAAGGCCTTGGCCAGAATCCTAACAGGACAGGCTACGGCCAATTGCGCCTTTGATACGGATCAAAAAAAGTTATATATCACCGCGGACGATTATATAATGGCAGTAGATTTAAAATAGGTCAGTCCATAAAAACAGGGGTTTTGGCCAGCTCTATCAGTCCGTTCATGGGTTCTTTAAAATAACGATTGGAGCGCAAATATCTGTTTAGGTTATACGCGTCAAAGTTTGGGGCTTCCTTGTCCACACTGCTTATATGCACCCTTCCGGCAGAATGGATAAACTCATTGTTGCCAATCCACATTCCCACATGGATTACCCGTTCCTTGGTGGTATCCGTTGCCGGCTTTCCAAAGAACAATAAATCTCCCGGCTCCAATTTATCAAAATCCTTAACGGCATCTATCTTTGTGCCCGTATGTATTTGCTGGGATGCATCCCTTGGTAGCACAATCCCGTTTAAAAAATAAATGGTTTTGGTAAAACCGCTACAGTCTACTCCTTTTGTAGAGGTACCCCCCCATAAATAAGGGACGCCCATTAAAGTTTTGGAAGTATTTACCAAAGATTCCTGACTGGAATTCAATGTTGCAAGCCAAGTGTCGTAATCCATCGCCTCTTTTTTAAGGACATACGCCATTCTCCCATCCGGATAAGCCACATGATAAAATTCCTCTTCCTCCCCTATACGCTCCAAAACACCCCCTGCGACCATGTCGGATATAACCTGGGAAGCCGAATTTGGTTTGGTATAGGAATGACCCATAGTATTCAAGTAAATAATTTTTGGAGAGGAAATCCACTCCGTATATTTTTCATTTGACAATGGAGTTATTCCTCCCCCATCTACCCAGGATATATACTTATCCGGAGTCTGTATCAAAAACCACTCATCCTTTTCCTTAAAAATCTTGACAGGGGTACCCAGAGTGGCCTGGGTAACCAACTCTGATGAATGTGCCGGCTTGCCACGCAAATTGGCCACGGATATGGTAATAAGACCTTGTGTAAGACCATTTAAATGTGATGACGGCAATAATTGAATGCTATCCAAGAAATCTATGTTTTCCTCCGCCAATTTTCGCTTAAGGGCGGCAATAGCTTCCGGCAGGTTGGATTCCCCCTTAAGAATGGTTTCCTTACCTTCCCTAACATATTCAATATTAAAAATAGCTACCCTCCTGTCTGGCGCAAATTCTTGCTTTATATCTTCCATCATCGCTTTGATGGTTAGTTCATCCCTATCAAGCTTTTGTTCACAGGATATTAAAAGAAAAACTCCTGTAATCAGTATAAAATATATTCCCTTTCGGCAGCAATTCATATATAAAATCTAAGATGGTTAATACAAAAAAGTAATTGATACGTGGAAATTATTAAAACTTGAGGAATACAGGGCAACGAAATTCCATTTTATACTCTTTTAATTTCCTTTTTGGCCTTATTATCAGGCACGGAATGGAATTCCTTGGCAAGGAATGGATGATAAATTGATAGTAAGCGGTATGCTGATGGCTGTAAACAGTGAAATTTATTTTTTTGCAACTTTGGATACTTCAAATCCCAATGGGCAGGGTATCACCCTTTAACTGGATAATAAGTATAAGCAAACTTATATCCTTGATTTTGTTAAAATCGACATAAATAACTGTTAATCAACTTATTTATTTGCTTTTAATCGATTTTTTTCATAAATTACGATTATGATAAATATTGAAAAATCAGCAAACGAGGAATTCCTAAAGAAGTCGATTTCCCACTTGGAAGCGCACGGTTTTGAAAAAATCAAGGCGGATATTGAAGGTTATGATTGTCCAAAATCCTATTTAAAAAAAGGTAGCGACACCAAAATTACTCCGGATATTGTTGCCCTTAAAAATGGTAAAAAATACTATTTTGAGATTAGTTTAAAATCCGAAAGACCATTATTATTAAAATCCAAATGGTTGTTTTTGGATACTTTGAGCCGAATGAATTCCAATCGATTTAAGATTATCACGACTAAAGGGCACTATAAATTTACCGATAATATGTTGGAAGATATTAATTTAAGTGACAAAATGCCCATTAAAATATAAATTGTATTCATCATCCAAATAATACTGAGAGCTGTTAAAACAGCTCTTTTTTTATGGTATAAGGGATTGTTCCTAATCATTCCAACATGGGGAATACCATCCTCCAAATACTCTTCCCCAACCACCTTAAAACCAAGGGAAGTATAGAATTTGGTCAAATATTTTTGGGCAGAAATATATATGGCAGAAGGACCAAATTTTTTATGTATTGTATTAATGGAAGCTTTCATTATTTCCAATCCATATCCATACTGTCGTTCAGATTTCCGTACCAACACCCTTCCGATACTTGCCTCCCTAAAATAATCGCCCGGTTTAAATACCCTGGTATAGGCTACAATCCTTCCCTCCTTATAACCAATTATATGAAAGGCCAACTGATCTTTATGGTCCATATCCTGATATACACAATCTTGTTCCACAACAAATATCTCGCTACGTAATTGCAATACCTCATATAGTTCCTGCAACTCCAATTCCTGGAAAGTTTTTATTTCAATTTTCATATGTAGGTATTTACTGTTTTTTTAACGGTCATATGTAATTCGCATAACTTCATTTGGGCTGGAGACCAAATTTTGGTCATGCTCATTTCATATTTGGTTTACAAGCAATGAACTGGCTTAAGCTATTGGGGTATAATGAAATTTAGACAGTTTTTACCTCGTTGAAGGCTTTTTGACCCAGATATATTTAGAGAGTATAACATGGCTCTTAACCCGAAAACAAAAAAGGTAATGCAACGCCTATTTACAAGGAATCTTCTCAATTCTTCTTTCATGCCGACCGCCTTCAAAGGAAGTATTTAAGAATGTTTTCACCATTTCCAATGCCTGAGGCAAAGAAACGAATCTGGCAGGCAAACTTAAAATATTGGCATCATTATGCTCCCTGGCCAATTTTACTATTTCCGTTGTCCAACATAGAGCTGCCCTTATATTTTGATGTTTATTGGCAGTCATTGATACCCCATTGCCACTTCCGCAAATAATAATGCCCAAATCCGCATTTCCGTTCTCCACTTCTATGGCTACAGGATGTACAAAATCTGCATAATCAACACTATCGGACCCATCGGTACCATGATTTGTTACTTCTATACCCAAAGATTTCAACAAACCAACAATGGCAAGTTTATATTCCGTACCTGCATGATCATTACCTATAGCTATTTTCATTGTTCAATACTGACTATTAAAGACTAAATTACTTATTAGAGGAAACTCTGAAAAAAATTAGAAATCACTTAATTGGTAAAATAAATTTATATAAAAATAAGTAGTTCTTTTCAAACATATGTACAAATACCAAGGGTTTCCCCACAGAAACTGGGTTATTAACAACATTAATTATAAAAAAAATAAAAACCATTGTTACTTAGTCGTTTACCAATAATGACACATTGTTAACAAACTGCTTATAAAAAGTAAATAGTAAATTTTGATTATTGTTCTTAATTTTGCTTTACAAAATGTTACAGTAAATGAATAATTTACTTCTTAGATTCTTATAGAAAGATATTAAATATTTAAAAGAGGTAATTAACATTCCGGTAACATTAACTTTTCAATAATTTTAT
>NZ_QVON01000007.1 GCF_003426735.1 Arenibacter sp. P308M17 | reverse complement strand
GAACGGCCTATTTTTATTTTAGTAGTAAATCAAGGAGTTTTCACTTTGGCCTAAGGAAGGCGTCCAAAGAGCATTTCACCCAAGTGAAAGCGGTCTGGACGGTGCGGCGGTGGAAAGTCCGTAGATTTCAAGAAAATAAAAATCAGCCTAGCGTTTTTTGGTTCGTTTTTTGGGCGATGCAAAAAATGAACAGAAGATGAATTTGGGATATAAAATTCTATCTTTTTCCAATTCACACACAACTTTTGAGATTGATCCATGATATAAATTGATTCATGATATAATCGGTGTGTTTATTCGAAAATAGTTATCAATCTACAAAGGAAACGGTCTACATTCTTAGTCCTTTTTTATGGGTCACCACACTTGGAATATCCATTTAGGTTAAGATATATCATGAAATTATCAAGAAACCGTAAGGTGTAGGATATGCTGTCAAAAACCCTAGGTAATTCAAAGGAATCATATTATATTCGGAATTCAATTTATTTAATCCAAACGTAGTGAAACCGAAAATAATGGGAAAAATGCGCTTAACACAAAAACTAGGGTTTATCTTATTTATAATTATTATAGGCTGTAAGTCGCAACAGAAAAAAGCACTTCACACCCACTCCTCGGTCACGGGGCAGTCCTATTCCCATTCGCACAGCCATTATCCTGAGCACGATTCCATAACGGCACATAAAATAATATTTCCTTCCAAAGTTCCGGATAGGGTGATCGCCAATTTAACGGCAGATCCGGCCCATAGCATGGCGGTGAACTGGAGAACGGATCAACAAGTGGAAACCGGATTCGTTGAAATTGCCGTGGCTACGGATGGACCTGAGTTTTTATTGAAAGAGGTAAGAAGGGTGGAAGCGAAAAGTGAAATTTTTCAAAATCAGAACAGTAGGGAGCCTCTTGTAAAGGCTGTATTCCATTCTGCGGTAGTGGACAATTTACAACCAAAAACTACCTATATATATAGGGTAGGCAATGGAAAGGAGGGCAACGATGGTTGGAGCGAATGGTTTCAATATACTACGGCCAGTGCCACATCCGGTGATCCATTCAGTTTTATTTATTTTGGTGATGCCCAAAACAATCTGAAATCCCTTTGGTCCAGGGTAATACGAAGTTCTTACAGAAAATTCCCGGATGTGAATTTCATGTTGCATGCGGGCGACCTTATAAATGACAGGGATGCCAATTTGGAATGGGGAGAATGGTTTTATGCAGGAAGTTTTATCCATGCTACGGTGCCAAGTGTTATGACGCCGGGTAATCATGAATACCGGGATGGTGTTTTAACTTCTCTGTGGAGACCACAATTTACATTGCCCGAAAATGGGCCAATTGAGGAATTAAAGGAAACGTGCTTTACAATTGATTATCATGACATGAAATTGATTTCTATAGATAGCGAAGGTTATGATGAAAGTATGGAGTCCCGTAAGGCACAGATAAAATGGTTGGATTCCGTATTGCAATCCAACACTAAAAAATGGATAACCATTTTTACGCATTATCCGGTTTATTCTACCAAGGAAGGACGGGATAATTGGGAACTGAGGGAAGGTATAAAGCCTTTGATAGATAAGTACGGGGTAGATTTGGTATTGCAAGGGCATGACCATACCTACGCCAGGGGTTTTCCCGAAAATAAGGGTAAAGGTTTAACCGTAGTTAAGGATGCGGGCACTGTTTATGCCGTTTCTGTCAGCGGTCCTAAAATGTACGAATCCCAGGATCAGGATTGGATGGTACGAAGGGGAGAGTTTACCCAATTATTTCAAATTATTACGGTTGTCAACGATACCATTAAATATGAGGCATATACTCCTATAGGCAGGCTTTATGATGCCTTCGACCTCATTAAGAAGGACGGCAAAAAACAGCTGATCAATAGGGTGCCGGACAGTCCGATCCGACTGAAGAAAGATTTTGTGGAAGAGGAGAAATAGAGTATTCCCTACATTTTTACGCTTCCCTATGGGATGTTCATGGAAGTTTGGTCGAGAGTATCCCGATGGCTAGGGAGCGCCTTTTTATAAGAGTGGGCAGTAGCAGTTGGCAGGGAAAATGTTTCAGGTTCAGGTTTGTGTCATCTAGCTATAAACTTTTACTATAGTCTCTATGTCTAGCTTCTAGTTTTCCAGTATCTCAATTCTCACTACCCAATACTCATTATTGTATTTCTCCCCTCAATACACACCCCTAACCTCCCGCAAAAAGCGGGACAGGCACTCTCAAGAGGGGAATTTGATTATCCATCCCAGTTCCAGTATCCAGTCTATTTTCTAGCCTCTAATATCCATTATCCCATTACTCTCTACCAACATCATCGTTGTCTGCGGTAATCTGTAGGGGTAAGGCCTTTAATTTCTTTAAATTTCCTGTTGAAGTTAGCCAGGGTACCAAATCCACATTGCTCGGATATCATGGCAATGGAAAGGTCAGGGTTGTTATGGATAAGTTTACAGGCATTTTCAATTCGAATTTCGATCAAAAATTGGAAAAATGTTTTGTTGGTCCGTTTTTTAAAATAGCGGCAAAAGGAATTCTTGTTCATATGGGCCTTGTCGGCTACCTCTTCCAACGTAATGGGTCTATCATATTTTTCAATGGCATATCTAAAAACATCGTTCATACGTTTTCCCTCGTCGTCGGTATATTTCTTGTTATAAACAAAGGAAGATAGAGGGGACGTCTTTGCTGAACCGATCAAATTTATTATTTTTAAAAGCGTTGCTATTCTTTCCAACTTATTTTGATGGTCCAGTTTATGGAATAGTTTAGTGATTTTCCGTTTTTTGGAAAGCGCCTTCAATCCGTATTCCGAACCTTTAAAAAATGCCTTGGTTTCTGCCATGTCCGTCAGGGCGAAAAAATATTTTCCAAATCCGTCTTTTTTAAAAAATAAGGAATACATGATAGATTCTGCACTTTTGTCTAAATCACTTTTAAAGACATGGGGTACGTATTCTCCAATTACCAAAATATCGTTTTCCTTGTATTCGTTTATGGTGTCTGCTACAATTAAAGACCCAGAGCCTTTTACTACAAAGCTTATTTGTATTTCTTGATGTTGGTGAAGTTGCCCGTAAAAGATCCTTTCACGATCTTCTTGGTAGATGAGTACTTCATCTTTTGGCTTCGGTATTTTAAAGGGCAGTACTTTCAAGACTTGTTTTTGCAAATAATATTCAAAAATATAAAATTACTTGGTTTTTGGGCTAATATAGTGTAGATTTTGCTCTTATGGATGAATCATGGTAATACCAAGACTAGTTTCCTGTCAACCCTACTTTAGCCATCCCAAGCCTTGTTATTTTTCACCTGGCCTTCGTTAAAAAACAGTTCCGTAGCTACGGCTATGCAACATTTTTTCGCCTTGGCCAGATAAAAAATAACGGCGACTTAAACGACACAGTAGCATTGACACGACACTAGGTGGAACAAGCCATTTTCTTAATTCTTCAGGATTTACTCGGTAAAAATCATTGTTCCAAAACATCAATTTTGTTTAAATTAGCTTGTAATTATTTGGTCATAGAAAATGAAAGACGAACTGCTACAACAAGTATATAATCATCCCCTCATTGAAACCCACGAACTCACCAACCTTATCAATGCGCACAAAAGAGTAAGCTTTAAAAAAGGGGATTTCATACTAAAACAGGGTGATATTGCCGATGGTTATATGATACTCGAAAACGGGTTGATGCGCTCGTTTGCCTTTGATTATAATGGAAATGACATTACCACCGATTTTTTCTGCAATTATGATATTGCCATAGAAGTACTCTCATTATTTCAAAGAATTCCGACCAATGAAAACATTCAGGCACTGACCGATTGTGAATGCTGGAAGTTGGATTTTGATCCGTTCCAAGAATTGTATCACTCCATCCCTGGATTTTCTGAATGGGGCCGACTTTGGATGACCAATAGCTTGTTTCATTTCAAGCAACGATCAGTGGAAATGGTGACTATTTCCGCCAAAGAACGCTACTTGCAGCTCATCAAGGAAAAGCCTCAAGTTATTTTACAATCGCCACTAAAAAATATTGCCAGTTATTTGGGGATTACAGATACCTCATTCAGTAGAATACGGAAAGAAATTTCTTAATAAAGCATTTCTTGCCATAAGACAAGTTCTGTTTCTAAGTGTCAGATTACATTTGCTATTCATCAATAATTGTTTAATACGAAATATATATGAATAGGAATATTATCTGCTGGTTTGAAATTTATGCCGACCATGTGGAAAGGGCAAAAATGTTCTATACAGACGTTTTAGGGACTGAATTTCACGATTCACCAACAGCTTTTGGGGACGATTTTAAAATGTCCTTCTTTTCGCCATCCGAAAATAAAGGGGTCAGCGGCGCATTGATAGAAATGAAGGGCGCAAGAATTGGCAATAACAGCAATACGTCAACTATTGTTTATTTTCCTTGTAAGGACTGTAGCGTTGAAGAAAGTCGTGTGGAAAAAGCAGGCGGTAAAATTGTTAAACCAAAAATGTCCATTGGCGAACATGGTTTTATAAGTCTTTGTATCGATAGTGAGTGTAACACTTTCGGGTTATATTCTATGGAATAATCAGTTTAAAATTTTTAAATAGATGAAAATCTTCAAATTTATTCTTTGCCTGCTGTTCGGTTTGATGTTTATCAATGCCGGAGCGGATAAATTTTTCCACTATATGCCAGTTCCGCCATTGGAACCTGAAATAATGAAGGTTGCCGAAGCCTTTATGGCCATAAGCTGGCTGATGCCTTTGGTTGCCACTGTGGAAATTGTTGGTGGGTTATTATTTGTTTTTCCAAAAACAAGGGTTTTAGGGGCCATTGTGATATTGCCTGTGATGGTCGGGATAATTATTCACAACGCGGTTTACATGCCATCTGGTTTGATCATTGCAGGTGCCCTTTTTCTTATTGACCTATGGGTGCTTTACGATAATAAAGAACAATTTCAATCCCTTATTAAATAAATTTACTATGACACTAAATCCTTATCTTAATTTTGACGACAATGCCGAAGAAGCATTCCGTTTTTACCACACTATTTTTGGCGGCGAATTTTTTATCCAAAAGATGGACCAAGCACCTGGCACCGAAAATTTACCGGAAAGCGAAAAGAACCGTTCCATGCATGTTTCCATTTCCATTGGTAAAAATCAATTTCTTATGGCGTCGGACTGTTTGCCAAGTCAGGGCCACGTTTTAACGCAGGGCAACAGCAATTATATTTCCATTACGCCGGATTCCCGTGAGGAAGCAGATAGATTGTTCAACGGACTTTCAGCTGGGGGCAAGGTAGAAATGCCAATGGACGATATGTTTTGGGGCGATTATTTTGGATCGTTCGTGGACAAATTTGGTGTTTGCTGGATGATCAATTTCCCATCAAATGCAAAGTAAAAGTTAAAATCTTACAAGCCTGAACAATCTAAAAAATTCAATTGGCATCAATCAAAAAAATAAACTCGGTTTGTTTGGGCCTGTATATTAAAATAAAAAAAAATGACACTCAACATAAAAGCAAGGATCCAGATTCAAAAACCCATCAACGAAGTTTTTGAAAATATGGTGGACCCTGATAAAATGAGACAGTATTTTATAGGAAGTAGCACAGGAAGAATAGCAGAAAATGCTGAACTCATCTGGACATTTCCCGAGTTTGACGAAAAATGTCCCGTAACTATAGGGCAGTGTATTCCCAACAAAAAAATAGCCTTTGTTTGGGACCCTGAAACTGTTGTAGAAATAGAACTTCTGGAGCAAGCTGACAAAAGCACCCTGGTAATAGTTACGGAAGGCCGTAAAGAGGTGAATGAAAAAAACATTAAATGGTTTGCAGGAAATACTGAAGGTTGGGCAAACTTCCTTGCCTGCCTGAAAGCATTTTCCGAGTACCATATCAATCTTAGAAAAGGGGCATTTGAATTTTTAAAAAAGTAAAAGTCGGTATGAATACTGATATTGAAAAATACATCAGCAATTTGGAAGACAAGGACGACCGGGATATTTGCTTTGAATTACAAGATCTTATAGATACCAATCTGGTTTTTACCGAAAGTAAAATTTGGCACGCACATCCTGTTTGGTTTATCAACGGCAACCCAATTGTTGGTTTTAGCAAATTGAAACATCAGGTGCGATTGATGTTCTGGAGCGGACAATCATTTGATGAAGAAAAGTTGAATCTGAAAGGCGAAAAATTTAAAGATGCCGCTATTGGTTATACCGATGTGGAACAAGTAAATGCCGAAGAGCTAAAACGTTGGCTTAAAAAAGCGGAAGGCATTCAATGGGATTATAAAAATATTGTAAAGCGCAAAGGACAATTGGAACGTTTAATGTGAAAAATCGTAATCATGAACACAAAAATATTAACCATTGATATTGTAGTAAAAAGTTCCATAGAAAATGTATGGAAGACCTATACCAGGCCCCGGCATATTGTCAACTGGAATTTTGCATCCAACGATTGGCATTGCCCAAGGGTAGAAAATGATTTGAAAGTTGGCGGTACCTATCTTGCCCGGATGGAAGCAAAAGATGGCAGTTTTGGTTTTGATTTTAAGGCGGTGTATGACGACGTTATTTCTCAAAAAAAACTAACTTATATTTTGGAAGATGGCAGAAAGGTAACCACACTTTTCGAGCCATTAAAGGATGCCGTGAAGGTCACCACCAATTTTGAAGCGGAAAATCAAAACCCCTTGGATATGCAAAAAGCCGGTTGGCAAGCCATATTGAACAATTTTAAAAAGTATACCGAACGAAATTTGGAATAAAATGAAAACAAAAAGGTATAAAATTAATATCAATACTACTGCAAGCAAAGTTTATAATTTGATGCTTGGTCTTGAAAACAAAAAAACCTATGAAGCTTGGACCGCCTTGTTCGATCCAACCTCGACCTATGAGGGCAGTTGGGACAAAGGCTCAAAAATGTTATTTGTTGGAACTGATGAACAAGGCAAGAAAGGGGGTATGATTGCCGAAATTGCCGAGAACATTCCCAATAAGTTCATCTCCATTAAACATTATGGAATTATAGAAAATGACCAAGAAATTCTTGATGGCCCAAAAGTGAAAAGCTGGGCCGGGTCCATGGAAAACTATACCTTTTCTGAAACCAATGGCGTTACAACGATCACTGTTGAGGTTGACAGTAATGAAGAATACATTGACTATTTTGACAAAACCTGGCCAAAAGCTTTGGATAAATTGAAAGCATTATCAGAATCATAAACTACCAACCTTAAAATCAGATCAAAATGAAACTGCTCAAAAAAAATCTTATTCTATTATTGGTTCTTACTGCGATACCTTTAATAGCAAAAGCTCAAGAAAGCTCTAAAAACGACAAAGCATTTGCTTTAAATTATTATCAGGAAACTTTGGATAATCTTGGTAAAAGCGTTAACGGACTCAGTGAATCGCAATTGCATTTCAAAGTATCGGACAGCACTTGGTCCATAAGTCAATGTTTGGAACATATTATTAAGACCGAACCTATGATTTTTGGAATGGTAAAAGGCTATATGGAGCAGCCCGCAAATCCGGAGCGCAGAAAGGAGATCAAACTTAGTGATGAGGAAATCATTAAAATGGTTACCGACCGAAGTACAAAATTTAAAGCCCCGGAAATTCTTAAGGGAGAGGGCAAATACATGGATGCGGAAGTTGCTTTGAACGATTTGAAAAGCCAACGGGTAGAAATCCTATCATATATGGAAATCACCCCAATGGAGGAATTACGAAACCGTGTGAACGATTCACCAGCTGGCGCAACGGATGCGTATCAATCGTTGTTATTTTTGGCCGGACATACAGTGCGGCACACCCTTCAAATTGAAGAAATTAAAGCGGTCGCCAATTTTCCTGAAAATTGATGTAATGGCTTTAGTGTTTTTTATATTGTGCTGTTAATTCGTGACCTCAAGAGGACAGGGTTCAAACTTTTTAAAGGAAGATATCGAGATTATCCTTAAAAGATCATTTCATATTGGAAGTACTACATTTTAATTCGTCAATAAATTTTATTTTTAAAATAAAGGGATGGGCCGTTTCTTAAATATTCTTTTTCTAGAGGCCTATAAATGGCTTTCGGGCTATGTACTTTTTACAAATTATGGATACGGAGAAAAACTTGGAAACGAGTTATGGGATTATTTTGAAAGGGAATATTAAATTTTAACTAAGTCGACTGAAAATTAGACCCAACAAAGAAATGTATAAAACATGCTTGGGGCGTAGCCTAAATTTCTAGTTTCAATTTCTTATTTTCGTTTGGTCACGTGGGACTGGACACAGCTTGGAAACCAGCCACGTTTCATATATAAAGGTTGGCGGTCCTTCTAACGAACGACAACACTGAGACCAATGAAGTACAAAATAATAAAACCTTACAGAGAATTAGAGCCCTTTATCCATTTCTATTGGGAGCTGAAAGGAAACGAGTTGGAAAGCCAAAGGGAACGGGTTTTCCCAGATGGTTGTAGTGGTATATTAATGAATTTAGGAGATAATTGTTTAACTGACAACGGCTCGGTTTTAATGGAGTTTGGAAAAACTTATGTGGTCGGAGCAATGAGTTCATTTAAAGATAGCGTTATTGATACTGATACACATTTAATAGGTGCATGCCTAAAACCTGGAACTTTCAGAAATTTCTATGCCTCACGTAATGAATTGATTAACGACACAGTTGAATTTGAAAAATCTCAATCATTTAATCTTGATAAAGCATTTGAAAATCCTTTTAATTATTTTGACCATTTCTTTTCATCAAAACTAAAAAGCAAAAATTACCACCTTCAATCAATTATCAATGATATTCATTCCACGAAAGGGCAACTTGGTATCTACGAATTATCAAAACGAAATTGCACAACAGTAAGACAGCTAGAACGTAATTTTAAAAAGCTTATTGGCCTATCCCCAAAAAAATATTCAAATATTATCCGTTTTAGGAATGCTATGAGTTTAATCAAATATTCAAAGCAAAATCGGAGTTTATTGGATATTGCTTTTGAATGTGGATATTATGACCATTCCCACCTTACCAATGTAATAAAGCAATATACGGGTCTTCTTCCCTCCGACCTTTAAAATGTCGTTTTTTTCCAAAGCAAAGCCTTTGGGGTATACCTACTTTTGTGGAAAATTAAAATTTTACATCAAATGAGAAAAATAAAACTATTTATAGCGACCAGTTTAGACGGATTTATAGCCCAACCAAATGATGACCTTAGTTTCTTAAAACTGGTTGAAAAAGAAGGAGAAGATTATGGTTATGCAGCATTTACATCAACTATAGATACTATTATCATCGGTCGTAAAACCTATGATTATGTGGTAAAGGAGATTGGTGCTTCGCATTACGATAATGGCGAAAGAGATGTTTATGTCATTACAAGAACAGAACGTCCAGATAATGGCAGAATCAAATTTTATACGGGCAATTTAGAAGATCTGGTAACCAAGCTCAAAAGCGAAAAGGGAAAAGGCATTTATTGTGATGGTGGTTCTGAGGTCATTAACAAACTACTTAAAGATGATCTCATAGATGAACTTACTATTTCCGTTGTGCCCATTCTTGTTGGAAATGGTACAAGATTGTTTAACGAAGGAAGACCAGAGCAATTATTGGAATTTGTAAGTGTAAAAACATTTGAAACTGGATTGACTCAATTGTATTACACTCGAAAGAGGAAAAGTGACAAATTATAGATGTTAACCCAAAGCTATTTGGAGGCTACTAAAATCAGGGAATTTGCAATTCTCCAGTTGGAGCGGGCCTGTCTTTGTCGGCAGACAGGCGTCACGCCCGTGGCTTCCCTTAACTTTACTGTCCAGTTAGCCATTAGGCCGTCTCAAGTACAGCTCCTTTCCCGCCACTTTGCATATATTGACCAAAAATCCCTAAATGGGAAGAAATAAAAAGGATCAAAACCTTTATTATATGATAACGGTCTAACTTCTTTTATCGATATTTTTTCCCGCTTAAAAGAACATCTCCCGGATATTCCTTATTTTAGCACACATTCATACCGAATCAGAAGCCCCTATGAAGAGCTCTCCCGAAGACCGGCCTGACCTGGAAACCTTTTTTCGTTTATCTCACGATAACCTTTGCATTGCCGGATACGATGGCTACTTCAGAAGGGTAAATCCTGCCTTTGTAAAGCTTATGGGCTATAGTGAGGAAGAACTGTTTGCTGTCCCCATAAGCTCTTTTGTACACCCGCAGGACAGGGAATTAACAGCTGAGACACGGGCCCTCCTTCTGGAAGATAAACCCCTGCTTAACTATGAAAACCGCTATATAACAAAAGCTGGCAAGATAGTGTGGCTTACCTGGACTTCCATTCCGGATCAAGCTAAAGAACTAATATATGCCGTCTCCAAAAATATAACCCATATTAAAAAACTGGAAGAGGATCGACAGCTGCTGATAAAGGACCTTACGGCCATAAATTCTGGACTTAAACAGCTCACTTATTCCATTTCTCACGACCTGAGGTCCCCTGTAAGCAATATGATGTCGCTCTTCAGTTTACTTGATCGTTCGCAAATAAATGATGAAGAAAGCTTAGTGTACCTTGACCTGCTGGTAAAATCGGTGCATGAATTAAAGGACACCCTGGATGATCAGATGGAGCATTTAAAGGATACCCTGTTACTAAGATCTACCTTGGAACAGGTTCCCCTAAAAGATGTGTTCCAGGCCACCACAGATTCCATTCGCAGTTTAGTTGAAGCCTCTGGAGCTACATTTGTGACCGACTTCTCCGAAGTGGAATTTGTTTCGGGGAATAGCTTTTATCTGTACAGCATCTTTTTGAACCTCATTACCAATTCCATCAAATATGCCAGACCGGGGATTCCACCCGTAATAAGCATTACCTCAAAAAAAGACCGCGATGCTTCCCAGCTGCTGTTTTCGGATAACGGAACAGGTTTTGACATGGAAAAAGATGGAAATAAAATCTTCGGACTGAAGCAGGTCTTTACCGATCATGGCAACAGTAATGGTATCGGCCTTTTTCTGGTGAAGAACTATATGAACAACCTAGGAGGTACCATTACAGTGTCTAGTCAGGTAAATTCAGGTGCTACCTTCTGCCTGACTTTTCCAGATCAGCGGGACCAGGATCCACAATAAGCATACTTGTTGCTGAACTGGTTTCCGATTTTTTAGTTAATCAAGGTTGCCGGATCTGGGCAATAATACGGTGAGTTCTGAACCCCGTTAGCGCGAGCCCGCTTGTTCGAACGCCATGGGCGGGCTCGTGCCTTCCCTTAACTTGGCAGGGCAACTAGCCAATAGACAGACCAAATGCTACTGAAGTTCCACCACTTTACTTATATTAACGGAAAATCCCAAAATTGTAAGAAATACTAAAGATTAAACCTCATAGCACGTTAAGCTAGAAGCGGCACCCCAAAGCCCAATAGAAATAAAATAAGCCGCACCCTTGGATAGCTTATGTCTATAAATGGCTGAATGATACCATAAATGCGGACAATATTTTAGAAATTTTAGATAATGATCTAGCCAAGGAGATAACGATAGAATATGAATTGGATGGGAGATTTTTTTAACATTGCCGATTTCCCAACTAGCTTTTTTGAACAAGTCCTTTACGTATATTCGCAGCATGCAGGGGAAAATTGTAATAAACGTCTTGAAGGAAAATGGGTTTGGGGATCTTCCATCCTCTCCCGGAGTATATTATTTCTTTGATCAAAAGGATAATCTCGTTTACATTGGCAAGAGTATCGATATCCGTAAGCGGGTACAACAGCATTTTTCAGGTAAGGATAGAAAATCCATTAAGATCCAAATCCATGTGTGCAGGGTGTCCTTTGAAGTAATGGGAAGCGATCTTATCGCACTACTTTATGAATCCGAGCTTATTAAATTGCACCAACCCCTATATAACCGTTCACAGCGGAGGACTATTTACCAATATGGCCTATACAGGAAGGAAATAGGTGGTTATGTAGGACTTGGAATAGATAGGATTTCTTTGGACGAGGAGGCTATTACTTCATTTACTTCCATCCGGGAAGCAAAAGAAACCCTGTATAGGATAACCGAAAAATACGGGTTGTGCCAAAAGATAAATGGGCTTTATAAAACAATGGGATCCTGTTTTCAGTTTCAGATAAAGGCTTGTCATGGAGCTTGCCTGGGAGTTGAACATCCTTCCGATTACAATGCACGAGTGGAGACATTCATAAATGCCACCACGATTGTACGGTTTACCCGCTTGTTCGAGGTGGAGGGCAGGGACGATGACGAATTGGGTCTGGTATATATAGAAAATGGGGTGTATAAGGGGTTTGGTTTTTGTCCAAAAACTACCAAAAGGAACAAATTAAACTATATAGTGCCGCGTCAGGACAATAAGGATATCAAAAGGATATTGATCCGGCACCTCATAAATAGTTAGTGCTTGCATACGGTATATAAAGGGCCGGCCAATGATCATCCGTTAGAAAATATTCGCCATTTATTGGGCAAGATCAAATTTAACGGTTTTTATGTATATAGGGACCATCCTTTATTTTGGTTGCCCAACCAGCATTAGGTAGTCTCAAATTCCGATCCTGTTCCAATACTTTGGCATATATTAACCAAAAATCCTTAAATTGGAGGAAATAAAAAGGTCCCCTTTTTTTATTCCAAAAACCTCAAACTTCGTTTGGCCTTTTCCATAAAAAAAAGATTTGCTGTCGCACATCCAGCAAAGCTCCGCTTTGAAAATAGCACAAACAAAAAAACGCTCAAGCAAGCTTGGCGTTTTTTCTTGTTGTACTATTTATTCGTGACCTCGACTGGATTACCTGCGGTTTTCCATTGAGCTCCGTCTTGCAAATAAGAAACCGCGCAGCTATCGCTGCTGGTCCCTTTTTTTATTCCAAAACCTCAAACTTCGTTTGGCCTTTTCCATAAAAAAAAAGACCACGCCTAAAAAGACGTGGTTTCTTGCTTGTGGTGACCTCGACTGGATTCAAACCAGTAACCTTCTGAGCCGTAATCAGATGCGCTATTCAGTTGCGCCACGAGGCCGTTGTAAAAATTGGTTTTCCCTTTTAACGGGCTGCAAATATATTTCTTTTTAAATTTACCACAAAATTACAGCAACCAAAATAAATGGATTTCAAGAAATATGTTCGGGATATCCCGGATTTCCCCGAAGCAGGCATCTCTTTTAAAGATATTACCCCCTTATTGCAGGACGCTTGTGCATTGGCGAGTGCAGCCGAGGCCCTGTTGGAATTGGTCAAAAATAAAAAAGTGGATAAGGTAGTCGGTATGGAGAGTCGCGGGTTTTTCTTTGCCCCCCTATTGGCAACCCGTCTCAACGCCGGTTTTGTCCCGGTAAGAAAGCGAGGGAAATTACCACACCAAATAATCAGTGAGCCCTATGCCCTGGAATATGGTACGGATGTGCTTGAAATTCATGTGGATAGTATCCTAAAAGGGGAGAGGGTGCTTGTCCACGATGATGTTCTGGCTACCGGGGGTACGGCACAAGCCGTTTGTAAACTTATCGAAAAATTGGGAGGGGAAGTAGTACAGTGCAACTTTTTGCTGGAATTAACCTTTTTAAAGGGGAGGGACAGGTTGTCCGGTTATCCCGTTGAGGCCCTTATGCAGTATTAGGCCCTAATCCAGTGCATTGGTGGTTACCAGGTAGCGCCAACCTATTATGGCCATTTGCATTTTTGTGGCTTTGGAAAGGTCCAACTGTCTTTTTGAATAGGACGGCAATAACAGCTTGTTCATTTTTGCTAGAAGTTTAAAGAAAGTCTTTTTCATCAAAACGTTTTTTAGAGGTTAGGTCCAAAAGTTTGTAACCTAGGTTCTTATAGTTACAAATATAGGGACTAAGTTTACTTAGTGCATGGGAAAATTTGAATCTGTAAGATTTCCTTCGATTTCTTACCCCGACCCTAAAGGGAGAAATCGAAGAAAATCAAACTTCCTTTAGTCCCGATAGCTATCGGGAGGAGTAAAATGGATTTTTCCGAGAAACCTTGTTAAGACGACTTTTATACTGTACCGAAGGACTAAGTATAGAAGAAAATGATATTGGGATGCTGCCTTGGGGTTGCAGTACACTTTATAATGGACATCATTATCGATAAAGTGCATTGTAGCCATAAGAAGTTCCTCAAATATTGCTAGTTTTGGAATAAAACGTATTTTTGCGCAAAATTTTAGAGATGAGCACAAATAGAACATTTACCATGATTAAGCCAGATGCCGTTGAGAATGGACATATCGGTGGAATTTTGGACAAGATAACTTCGGCCGGATTCAAGATCGTGGCAATGAAATATACGCAATTGAGCAGAAGGGATGCCCAAGCGTTTTACGCAATACATAAGGAGCGTCCTTTTTTTGGGGAATTGGTAGATTTTATGACCAGAGGGCCTATTGTATCGGCAATTCTGGAAAAGGATAATGCCGTTGAGGATTTTCGCGCCCTGATCGGGGCAACAAACCCTGCAGATGCTGCAGAAGGGACAATACGAAAATTGTTCGCTACCTCTATAGCCGAAAATGCGGTACATGGTTCCGATAGCGATGAAAATGCCGCCATAGAAGGGGCATTTCATTTTGCGGGTAGGGAAATTTTTTAAGGACATATTGTTTAAAAACTAAAAAACCACGCCCAAGAGCGTGGTTTTTTAGTGCTATAACGGAAGCTTATCTCAGTACAATTTTTGTGATGAGATCCTTGCCCAATTCCTCGTTCAATAATTTTATGATCTTTGTTTTGCCCAAACTTAATTCTTCCCTTAGCACCGAAGAGGAAAGCGATACCAGAAGGGTGTCGTTCCTTAGTTCAACGGCCGTGGTATAGTTGTTAACGCCATTGCCCATTAGATTTTTCCACGCTTCCCTAGCATTAACGCGGTCCATCCCCTTTTGTAACTTGTTTTCGGCAATAAATTCCTGTAAGGCTTCGCCCAAGCGCAGGTTGTCATTTTTTCTTTTGGCCATTATTGTTCAAGATCTATGGGTTCAAATTTCTTATAGTGGTATTTTATGTTTTCTTCATTTATTACAGTGAAGTGATTTTCCGAGAGACTTGCAATTTTTTCACGCCATTCACTTAGATCCGTTTTGTAGTTTAAGCTTAAAATTCCCTCGTTTTCAGATATGGTAAACATTTCTGCATCATTTGATGTAACATAGGTACCGTTAAAATTGGGCTGTACCTTTTTTCTAAAACCTTTAAAGTTTTTCAATTCAATATAATCTATACTGGTACTTACCTCGTATTCCTTCTTGGAACCATCCGGAAAAGTAACCCTTTCTATCTCCCAATAGCCGTTCAAAAAGAGTAAATCTGATTTGTCCACTTTAGTTTGGCATCCTGACAGGCCAATAAGGGCGACTATAATATAAACATACCGCATGCTACAACTTAAATATTTTATAAGATTGATGTATTTTTTTTACAACGTCCTCCGTTCTATCGGCATGGGTATCACTGAGGAATATTTGACCAAAATTTTCTTCATCTACCAAATTAATGATATGGGCCACCCGGTTTTCGTCCAATTTGTCAAAAATATCATCCAAAAGTAACAAGGGCGTAGTTCCGGCCTGCTTTTTAATAAAGTAAAATTGTGCCAATTTTAAGGCGATCAGGAACGATTTCTGTTGCCCTTGGCTCCCAAATTTTTTTATGGGATGACCGTCTATTTCAAAGTTAAGGTCGTCCTTGTGCGTCCCAACACTAGTGTATTGGAGGGCTCTATCCTTTTCTAGATTCAGCTCCAATAAAGTTAAGAGATCGCGGTTCAATAACTTGCTATCATATGTTAAATTTACGGGTTCTTTTCCTCCCGAAATGGCAAGATACTGTTCCTTGAATATAGGTATGAACTCTTCCAGAAATTTAGACCTTTTCGAGAATATGGCACTCCCGTATTTCTGTAGTTGTTCATTATAGATGGCCAAGGTGGTCTTGTCAAAAGTCTGGTTTACCGCAAAATATTTTAATAGGGAATTTCTCTGACCAAGGGTTTTGTTGTATTTGATCAGACTCTGTAGGTATTCCTTGTCGGATTGGGAAATTACCCCATCCATAAACTTTCTTCTGGTCTCACTGCCTTCAATGATGAGGTCGCGGTCTGCGGGCGAAATAATGACCAAGGGCAAAAAGCCAATATGGTCAGAGAATTTGTCGTACGCCTTGCCATTGCGTTTGATTATTTTCTTCATCCCCTTTTTTAGGCTGCAGAGAATCCTTTCCTCCCGGTCATTTTTTTGGAATTCCCCATCGATCACGAAAAAATCCTCCTCGTGCCTAATATTTTGGGTAGCAACCGGATTAAAGTAACTTTTTCCAAAGGAAAGATGGTAGATAGCGTCCAAAATATTGGTCTTTCCTACCCCGTTATTGCCCACAAAACAATTTATTTTAGCATCGAATTCGAAATTTTCGGACGCAAAGTTTTTATAATTAATAAGTGATAATTTCTTTAGAAACATTCTGGCCTGTAAAATATTTATTTTTTAATCCTCCCCGAAACTATAAAATATCCAAAAATAACGAATAAATACCCGTTCGGTTTTGGATAAAAACTTTATTTTTGCGCGATTAATAAAATTCAAAAATGGCAACATACAAGAAAAGAGGTTTTAAACCAAAAAATAAAGAGGAGGAGATTTTGTTGGATGAGCAGGAAAGTACAACTGCAGAGGTATTTAGTTCGCTGGATGAAGGAGCTTCCAGATCGGAAGAATGGGTTTCCAGAAATCAAAACTATATTCTTGGGGTTATTGGTGTGATTGCTGTGGCCGTATTGGGTTATATGGCCTATTTTCAATTTGTTGAAAAACCAAAGGAAGCCAATGCTGCCAATGAGATGTTATATCCCCAGCAATATTTTGATCAGGCATTATCCGCTACTTCCCAAAAGGATTCTTTATTTACACTGGCCTTGAACGGGGCTGAGGGCAAGTATGGGTTTTTGGATATTATTGAAGAGTACAATGGTACCCCTGCCGCCAATTTGGCCAAATATTCTGCTGGCATGGCATTTTTGAATATGCAGAAGTATGATGAGGCCATCAAATATTTGGAAGGATTTTCCTCGGATGATCTTATCTTGGGAGCCTTGGCCAAGGGAGGATTGGGAGATGCTTTCCTGCAATTGAACCAGCCAGATGATGCTTTGGGGTATTACGAGCAGGCCTTTGCCCACAGTGCCAACGATTTTACAACCCCTAAGTTTTTGTATAAAGCAGGTGTTACCGCGTTGGATTTAAAGGAAAATGATAAGGCCCTTACATATTTCCAAAGAATAAAGGAGGAATATCCAAGTTCGGACGAGGCCAGGACCATAGATGCTTTTATAGGTAAGGCAAAAAATAACTAGTATGGCTACGGCTAATAAAAATTTATCCGCTTACGATAAAACAACAATCCCAAATGCGAAGGATCTTCGGTTTGGGATTGTTGTTTCTGAGTGGAACTGGGCAATT
Source organism: Arenibacter sp. P308M17 (assembly GCF_003426735.1). Taxonomy (GTDB): domain Bacteria; phylum Bacteroidota; class Bacteroidia; order Flavobacteriales; family Flavobacteriaceae; genus Arenibacter. The sequence continues at coordinate 232,914 of NZ_QVON01000007.1, read as the reverse complement.
ACGGAAGGACTCTACAAGGGGGCCATGGAAGCACTTTTGGATTGCGGTGCCAAGGAGGAAAATATTGTTCGATGGAACGTTCCCGGGAGTTTTGAGCTGCCATTTGGTGCCAAGAAAATGATCGAATCCATGGAGCTGGACGCGGTAATTGCTATCGGAAGTGTAATTCAGGGGGAGACCAAGCATTTCGATTTTGTTTGTAGCGCTACCGCCCAGGGTATAATGGATCTAAACATAAGGACCCAAGTTCCTGTTATTTTTTGTGTACTTACGGACAACAATATGCAGCAGGCTATAGATAGAAGTGGTGGTAAACATGGCAATAAGGGTGCCGAGGCGGCAATAGCGGCCATAAGGATGGCAGGTCTTGGATAGTATAGCGCACCGAAAATTTTCTACATTGGATTTGTTGGTCTTAAAGGGGAATAGGTGTCTTTCCTGTAATTGTTAACATTTTTTGGCAAGGGAGTTAAGGCATGTTTTTTGATTTTGAGTAACTTTGAAACAATAAGATTATGGGAAAGTTTTCGAAATTACGCAAAAACAAAAAGTTCAATTATACACCCCGCTACTTCGATGATAAAGGGGAGGGCAGTCCGTATAAAATAGAACATAAACTGGACAGGTTCAGGCCTACTATGGACGGTCGTAGCGGGCTTAAGGGCAAGTTCGGCAGGGCAATGGACGATTTAAAACGGTCTGGAAGCCGGAATCAAAAAATTAGGACCCTTATCATAATTGCCATTCTTATCCTTCTGTTTCTTTACATCATAGATTTTGATCTATCTATCTTTATAACTCGATAATGGCAGATATTATTAAGCTTTTGCCAGACCATGTTGCCAACCAAATTGCTGCAGGGGAAGTGGTTCAACGTCCAGCCTCCGTTGTAAAGGAGCTTATGGAGAATGCTATTGACGCCGGTGCCTCTACTATAAAATTGGTGGTGAAGGATGGAGGAAAAACCCTTATTCAGGTGATCGATGATGGTGCGGGAATGAGCGTTACGGATGCCCGACTAAGTTTTGAGCGTCACGCCACGTCCAAGATCCAAAAGGCGGAAGATCTTTTCCAATTGAATACCAAAGGCTTTAGGGGAGAGGCCCTGGCCTCCATTGCTGCCATTGCCCATGTGGAAATGCAGACCAGGACCGCCGAGGATGAAGTGGCGACACAGATAAAGATCGAGGGTAGCAAGATAATTTCGCAAGAGGTAACCGTGGCACCGAAGGGGACATCCATGATGGTGAAGAATTTGTTTTTTAATATTCCCGCCAGACGAAATTTCCTTAAATCCAACAATGTGGAACTTCGTCATATTCTGGATGAGTTTCATAGGGTGGCCCTTGCCCATTCAGGCATTAATTTTCATTTATACAATAATGGCAGTGAATTGTTCAACCTGCCCATTTCCAATAGTAGACAGCGTATTGTGAATGTTTTTGGTGCCAGGACCAACGAAAAGCTGGTTCCTGTAAACGAGGATACACAGGTAGTGCGGATAAGTGGATATATAAGCAAGCCGGAATTTGCCAAAAAGAGCAGGGGAGAGCAGTTTTTCTTTGTAAACAATAGGTTTATAAAAAGTCCATACTTGCATCACGCTGTTTTGGGGGCTTTTGAGGGCCTGATAAAAAAAGAGAACCATCCTGGCTATTTCCTTTACCTAACCGTAGACCCGGGGTCTATCGATATCAATATCCATCCTACCAAAACGGAAATCAAGTTTGATGATGAGCATACGCTATACGCTATTTTACGGTCTACCGTGAAACACAGTCTGGGCCAGTTCAACGTAATTCCGTCCTTGGATTTTGAGCAGGACCAAAACCTGGAAACACCCTATAATTACAAGGATAAATCTGCAGAATTGCCCAAGATCAATGTAGATTCCAGTTTTAATCCTTTTAAGGAAGGCCCAGGTACAGGAAACGCACAGCGGTCCCATTTTCATAAACAGAATACAAAAAGTTGGGATGGCCTATATGTTGGAATGGAATCCGACATAGGTGAGAATTCTGGGTTTAGTAGTGTAAGTTTCGAATCCGATATTATTACAGGGTCTATTTTTGAGAATAAAAAAGAGACCATAGACACGGGTACCACTACCTTTCAGTTAAGGAGAAAATACATTGTTACCACTATAAAATCGGGGATGGTGGTCATAGATCAAAGTAGGGCGCACCAACGGGTGCTCTATGAAAAGTTTTTGAAGAACATTACCATAAAGGAAGCTGTTAGCCAGCAATTGTTATTTCCCTTATCTTTGACGTTTTCCAAATCCGATTGCGCTATTATTAAGGAAATTCAGGAAAGCCTTACCACGGTAGGGTTTGTTTTTGATAGTATTGAGGGGGAAGAGGTAACGGTTACCGGGGTGCCCCTATCCGTCCCCGAGAGCGAGGTAGGGATTATTTTGGATCAACTGATATCGGACTATCAACAGGATTTTGTGGTGGATGGCTTTTCACAGACCGATATCTTGGCAAAAACATTGGCCAAGTCCCTCTCGGTCAAAACAGGGGAGATATTGGACAGCGATTCCCAGCTGGCCCTGGTAAACGATCTGTTTGCCTGTAAGGAGTCTGGGACAAGTCCTTTTAACAAACCAATATACGTCACCATTACCGAGGACGATATTGATAAAAAATTTATATAAATGGGTAGGATTACGGACGCAGTAAAGCATTTGATCATTATAAACGTGTTGTTTTTTGTAGCGACCCAATTATACGGTGATCAAATGTACCAATGGTTTTCCCTTTGGTTTCCGAAAAATGAAAATTTTGTGTTTTGGCAGATATTGTCGCATATGTTCATGCATGGTGGATTTATGCATATCCTGTTCAATATGTACGCATTATGGGCCTTTGGATCGCCCTTGGAACAAATGTGGGGAAGAAATAAATTTTTCTTCTTTTATTTCTCGGCGGGTATTGGGGCCGCCCTGATCCATACCGGGGTAAACTACTACTATTTTAACCAAGGAATGGAGGCTTTGATAAGCTCTGGCATTCCCAAAGAACAAATAATGGAAATTATTAGTGGTGGCAAATACAGCCCTAGTTGGTACGATGTGGCCTCCAAAAGTACCATAGATAATTTTTTGGGTGCTTTTAACACCCCGGCAGTAGGTGCCTCCGGTGCCATATACGGTGTTTTGGTGGCTTTTGGCATGTCTTACCCCAACAGCGAACTTTTTTTAATGTTCATTCCTGTGCCGGTAAAGGCCAAATATTTTATTCCTGTACTTATTGGGCTCGATTTGTTTTCTGGGGTAACGGGCTATTCCATTTTTGGGAACGGAATAGCACATTTTGCCCATGTTGGCGGTGCATTGTTCGGGTTCATCATGATGTGGTACTGGAAAAAGAATCAGTTTAACAACAATCGCTGGGACAAGTAATGGGCAATCAGAACATTAGGTATTATTACAGCAGGTTAAATATTGCGGAAAGGCTTATAGCCATTAATATAGCGGTATTTATTCTAAGTGGTCTGCTAAAGATATTGTTCGGTTTTTCCGGGGATAGCATTATTGGTTGGTTTGAACTCCCAAAGGATTTCTTTCATTTTCTTGGACAGCCATGGTCTATTTTTACCTATTCTTTCTTCCATTCCGGCTTGGGCCATATTTTTTGGAATATGTTGATGCTGTATTTTGCAGGGAGAATTTTTTTGAACCTTTTTGATAATCGGAGGTTTCTGAACGTATACTTTTTGGGGGTAATTCTCGGGGGAATGATATTCTTGTTGAGTTATAATATTTTCCCCGCCCTATTGGGTATAAACACCTCTTTGATAGGTGCCTCGGCCGGAGTTACCGCTGTACTCATATTTATTTGTTCCTATTTGCCCAATCAGGAGGTACGGGTTATTTTTTTTAATGTAAAACTTTGGCATATTGGGGTCTTTGTAGTGCTGTTGGATCTTATCCAAATTTCAATAGGAGGTAACGTAGGAGGCCGTTTGGCCCATTTGGGCGGTGCCGCATTGGGCTATTTTTATGCACGCCAACTCATTAACGGCAACGATATTGGTAGCGGTTTTGCCAAGCTTTTGGATTTATTTAAGCGGAGTGAAAGAAAGGCTCCCTTAAAAACGGTTTACCGCAAAGAGCAACGAGGTGGTGTTGCTACAGACTCTTATGACAAGGAAAGTCGGCAACGTAAAATAGATGCTATTTTGGATAAGATCAGTAAGTCCGGTTACGAAAGTCTTTCCAAGGCCGAAAAGGATTTTTTATTTAAGGCAGGAAAGGAATAGCACGTGGGGAACCTTAATTTTATCGATAGATTTCTGTTCTTTCTAAATGCAATTTTTGCACTTCTGTTGTTTATTTCTTGTTTTGTGCCACAAATACCAGTGGCACATTTTGCATATTTTTCCGTTTTGGGCCTAACGGTACCCCTATTGGTACTTTTCAATTTACTTTTTTTATCCTATTGGCTGTTAAAGGGAAAGAGACAATTATGGCTATCCGCCATTGTATTGGGGCTGGGCTTTTTCTGCCTGGGAAACTTTTTCAGGTTTAAATTGGCGGAGGAGGAGGTAAGGGAAGCGGACCTCGGTATTATGAGCTACAACGTAAGGGGGTTCAATAAGTACGATTTGCTCAATGACCCTTTGGCGGATGAGCGTATAATGGAATTTATTTCCTTGGAAGCCCCAGATGTATTGTGCATTCAAGAGTTTAGTCGCATTAAGGATAGAGAGCTTAAGAAAATGTACCCCTTTAAATTTATTACAGCCCATAAATCCAACGAAAAGAAATCCATTCAAGCTATTTATTCCAAATACGACATAATCAATAGCGGCTCCCTGGACTTTCCCGATACTGGAAATAATGCCATATTTGCCGATATTGTGGTGAATAAGGATACCTTGAGGATATATAACCTTCATTTGGAATCGCACAGGATCATACCCAGCGTAAGTAGGTTATCAAATGAACCCAAGGGAAGGTTGTTGAAAAGGTTGGGCAAATCCTTTGCGAAACAAGGGGCACAGGCACAGTTGGTTCAGAAACATATGAACGCTGCCCCCTATAGGAAAATTGTATGTGGCGATTTCAACAATACTCAGTTTTCCAATGTGTACAAGGTGATCAAAGGGAATATGAACGACTCCTTTTCGGAACAGGGAACCGGTTACGGGCGGACCTTTAATTTTAGATATTATCCTGTTAGAATAGATTTTATATTGGTGGATGAGGCTTTGGAAATTACGGCCCATAAAAATTTCGATATAAAATTATCGGATCATTTCCCGGTAATGGCATCGATTAAAATGGACTCCAAATAAATCTGCCATCCATAGGAAAAGCAAAAGAAATCCTAGCCTTTAAGGATCGGGAATCCCTGTTATCATCTGCCTTATTAAGGTACTTCCTTGGCCGTTTGCGCCTCCGAGGTAAGCCCTGGAGCCAATTCTATTATTTTAAAATTTCTAAACTGAATTTCTGCCCCTTCGGACTCTAGGCATAAGTAGCCTTTTTTAATGGATGACCTACTAATGCCGTTCACAAACTTTCCATTTACCGAGAGTTTTATAGTGCCATCAACACATACCACTTTGTAACTGTTCCATTGCCCCTTGCCAAGTGCCCTATTTTCAACGGATTTACTTCTGGTGCCCCTTGGGTTGTCCGGTAGGGTAGTAACCCCGCCCACGCCAAAAAGTTCTCCATGTACGTATGCTATAGGGGGCTTTACCCCATCACGTATATTTTGGTTTACCCAATCCAGTTCCAGCATTTGTACCTCCACACCTCCCGGTAAACGATCTTTTTCGCCAGGTACGGCATCGCTCCACACAAATACGCCTGAATTGCCGCCTGCTTCCATATGTCGCCATTCTACCAGGATGATAAAGTTTTCATATTGTTTTTCCGAACGCATTACACCAATGGGAAGCCCTGAACAGATAAGGATTTCCTTTTCCTTTCGCCATGTTTCCGGATCCGTATTTACATTGATCCAGTTAATGGATTTCCCCTTTTTATTATTAATCAGTTGTTCCAAATTGGTTTCTGTACCGAAGCGTATTGTTTTGTTTTGGGCCAGGGTATTTAAACTTGCTCCCAAGCAAAATAACAACCAAAGTGTTGTACCTATTTTCATTGCCTTTTATGTGTTTGTGATGAACGTATGGATTGCTTTGACCAAAGCGTTATTTTAAAGGTCGGTAGCTTGGATATATCAAATAAATTTCGTTTTGCCGGGAACCGCCACGGGCTGTGTGGGCCATTTTAAATCCCAATGATATTCATCCGCTTTGGGACCTAGGTTTTCTTGCGAATTAAACGCTTGTTCCCAGCTAATGGTCTGGCCGGTATAGCCTACCATGCGCGCCCATATGGCCAACATGGTACTGGTGGCCATCCATTCCCCATTGTTGATCGGATTTCCATTTCGGATGGAAGCAAAAAGTTCATCGTGCTCTGTCTGGAACATATTGTTTCTTTCCCCTTCATAGGTCCAAGGATTCCTTCCGGTTATTTCGTATTTACGGCCAATATGCACTATGGCGCTGCCCTCACTGCCAAAAACCTCAACACTGTTTTTGTGCGAGGTATCGCTTTGTTGCCTAGTAAAATGATACCCTTTCGCGCCGTTTTCGTATTCGAACTCCACGGCAAAATGGTCAAATATGTTACCGTATTTTTTGTCGGTCCTCACTTGTCTTCCTCCAGTTCCTGTGGCACTAATGGGCATTTTATCGCCCATTACCCAGGACATCATGTCCAAACTGTGAACCGCCTGTTCCACGACAAAATCCCCTGATAACCAATTATAATAATACCAGTTGCGCAAATTGTAGGTCATATCGGTCCAGTCTGGTTGCCGTTCCTTGTACCAGGCCTCCCCGCCATTACGGAAAGTGGTCACGGTACGGATATCCCCAATGGTCCCATCCAGAACACGGCCGTATATGGCCCTGTTGGGATAGTCGTATCTAAAGCAGAATCCGGATACCAGAGATAGGTTTTTTTCTTTGGCAATTTTTGCTGCGGCTAACACTCTGTGCACACCGGGAGCATCCACGGCCACCGGTTTTTCACAGAAAACGTGCTTTCCGGCATTTACCGCTGCCGTGAGATGGTCGGGCCGAAATGCGGGAGGTGTAGTAAGCAGTACTACATCCACTCCAGATTCGATTACCTTCATATAGGCATCAAACCCTATAAATTTGTTTTTGTTTTCCACTTTTATTTTGTCCCCGGCAATCTTCATCAATGCGGAATGCGCTTCCTCCAGTCGATCTTCAAAAATATCGCCCATGGCGTAGAGGACTACATTGGGGTCGGCTTCCAAGGCCTGGGCGGCAGCACCGGTTCCCCGTCCGCCACAACCTATCAGGCCTACCTTTAGTGGGGAGTCATTATAGGCGTTTGTTGCTCCAAAGGAAATGGTGGGATATGTCAATGAACCTCCAATAATGGCGATTCCCGATTTTTTTATAAAATCCCTTCTTCCAGGAGTGGCCGCATTCATAGGTTTATGGTATTTCATTTTTGTGTCGATTAGATTTGCCCTTGTTAAAAGTTTTTACAAAATAGCAATTATTTCCTAAAGTCTTTAAAAAGGACTTTTTATAGGTCGTTAAATTATTTGATGGACCATCGATCAAGGAAACCAACTGTAACCTAACAAATTTAATGGAATAGGGATATTATTGGGCCGTAACCGGCTTACATTAAATAGCAGTCTACGGTATCTGCCAATATATGTATTAAAAAAGCAATTCCAAAAACCCTGGTTTTTTGAAAAAATAGCAATAGGAAATAACCGGCAATGGCCCAATACATATGTAAGGTATGAAAATTAATGCTACATCGATTTGAATCAAAAATTGGATCTGCCCACAAATGGTCCAAATCCAAAATAATTCCGGCCAATAGGATCAGGATTATTTTAAGACGGTGTTCCTTGTAAAAAAATAGACCAATAATGACGGGCAGAATAAAATGAATGCCGTAATGCAAGCAAAACCTAAGCATAGGGTAGGTTTAATTGCAAGTTTTTTAGATAGGTCAAGGTGTTGGTACCCTCGTTGAACAACAGGTCCAAAATACTTAAGTTGGGAATGAAGTCATTCCTGTCGCCAAAAACTTGCACATATTCCGGTTGTTGCAATGGCAGCTTTGTTTTGGAGTTGATCAATGTCCTCCCGTCCATTTTGTCCCTAACATCGAGCTCAAAGATTTGGGTACTCTCCCGGGGCATTTTAATTTGCAGACATGCGCATATGGTCTCGATTGTCTTTAAATTAAAATCCATTAAGGAATGGTAGGTATTATGGAACAATGGGGCAATATCATCTTCATAGAACTCGAAGAAGGGAGAGGTTCTATAGGCCGTTTCCAAGGTTCGCCAATGCTGTCTCTGCCAGGGATAATCGTTGTCCATTTTTACATCGCCGTACCTTTGCTTTCCTTTATTGTTCCGAAGGTGTTTTATGGGTATATTGAGCATATGGATACCAAGATCCGTGCATATATAACACCTGTTGCGAAAAGTTTGTTTTTGGTAATTGTCCATTACTTCCCAGCAAATATCATTTTGAACAATAGCGGCAAAGTTGATGATATTTGGAAAATAACCGGGATGGAGCAGCAGTTTCATGGTTTAATTTGCTAATGTATCAATTTAAAAATGTAACAATTCGCTAATGTATCAATTTGAAAATTTGACAATTGGATTTAAGGATAACCGGAACCGTTCCATTGGTACATTGACTCATTGCTACATTGAATTATTGTTACATTAAATCATTGTTTCATTGGTACATTAAAACATTGGTACATTAATTCATTACTTCATTGAATCATTGGTAAATTAATTAGTTGTTTTCTTCTTTTTCCTAAAGAAATCAAATACAAACCAGGCGGCCAACAATATCAAGAAATACTTAAAGTAGGAGGTAGGCTCGCCATCACCGTTCACCGTAGTAAATACCCTGTCCCATCTTACCTTCCAATTGCTCATACCTTCGTTAATGCCATCAATACTCATCCATATAAATATGGGGGTCCCTACAATATGGTCTTCAGGGACATAGCCCCAGAACCTACTGTCTTCCGATCTGTGTCTATTATCGCCCATCATCCAATAGTAATTCTGTTTAAAGGTATAGAAATTGGCAACTTTATCATTAATGAGGATTTGATTTCCGTTTACCTTAATATCATTTCCTTCATATTCCTTAATTATTTTTTCATAAATGGGAAGTACGTCTATGTTAATAGGAACCGTTTTTCCTTTTTCAGGAATATAAATCGGCCCCATATTGTCCACTGTACCTGCATGTGCGACATTTTGTGGAAAAATGGAAGTATCCGGGTTTTTATATGAAAATTTGTCGATGGAGACAATACCGTCCTGACCTGTATAATTTTTGGCTTCTGCCTCGGTTAGGTTAAAGAGCGCCATATTCTTCATGTCTTCGGATTTTAGGTAGTCCCTTACCTTTTGGTTGCCCATGCTACCGGCGTAATAGGTATAGGATGAATCGGATTTTATTTTTTCCAGATTCATGGCATTGATTACTTCGGTAGCCCGTTCCTGCTGGAGGGAGCTGTTGGGAACACGGATTACGTTCCCCGATAGGTTCTCCCTGCCCAAAAGTGCTATGGCGGCATTGGAAAATTGGCCGTCCACGGTAACGGTATGCAGGAATTCTGGTTTTGCCCTATAGGGCAGAACAGTTTTTTTACCGTTGATATGGACATAGCCGTCTTTAATCGTCAATGAATCTCCAGGTATTCCTACACAACGCTTTACATAGTTGGATTTTTTATCGATGGGTTTGCGTACCCCCTGCTGTTTTTTAAAGAATTGGTAAACCGTATCCGCTGGCCAACTAAATACAACGATATCGTTTCGTTTTACCTTTTTAAAGCCCGGAAACCTTAGGTAGGGTAATTGTAATTTGTTCCAAATAGAAGTTTTATAGGTGGCAGGGTCTACATCAGCAACATAGGACCTGGTCTTTAGTATGGGCAGGGTATCGTGGACCATGGGTGCAGCCACAGTGGTCATTGGTATCCTTGCTCCATAATGAAATTTACTTACAAAAAGGAAATCGCCTACCAACAGGGTTTTTTCCAGGGAAGAGGTAGGGATAACAAAGGGTTGGATCAAATAGGTGTGGACCAAAGTGGCGGCCACAATGGCAAATACAATGGAACTGACCCATTCCCCGAGTGCCGTTTTGGGGTGAATGTCCCTATTTTCAATATATTTTACATCCTCAAAATAGTTCACATAGTAGATATACAGCCCAAGGGTCAATATGGCGAGCCAAGTATCCAGTAGACTATTTTTTCCAAAACTTCTAAGGGTCTCTACCCAGACTACCGGAAACATCAGTAAATTAATGATGGGGATAAAAAGTAGGATCACCCACCATTTGGGCCTGTTGATGATCTGCATCAGCACAATGGCGTTATAAACTGGGATGGCCGCTTCCCATGCTTTTCTTCCAGCCTTTACATATAATTTCCAAGTGCCTAAAAAATGTATCACCTGAATAATTAAAATAAAAATAATCCACTGTGTGCCGTTCATATCGGTAATTGTTAATTAAGGATTGATGGTTTAAGGTCCATCAAGCATTAAGTCAGTTTAATTTTTTCTTTGTTACGTTCTTTAACTAAGGTTTAACACGTCCTTCATGGTGAAAACCCCTGTTTTTCCAACGATCCACTCCGCTGCGATCACTGCCCCCAGGGCAAAACCTTCCCTATTATGGGCGGTATGTATAATTTCAATGCCATCCACTTCACTTTCATAAGAAACGGTATGGGTTCCGGGAGTATCGCCGATACGCTTGGCAGTGATGGGGATTTCCCTATCCTCGGCCCTGTCCAATTTCCAACCCTTGTAATCGGTATTGGCAATAACACCTTCTGCCAGAGTAATGGCCGTTCCGCTGGGGGCATCCAATTTTTGGGTATGGTGGATCTCCTTCATGGACACTCTATATTGATCCTGGGACGCCATCAATTTTGCCAAATGGGAGTTCAGTTCAAAAAAAAGGTTCACACCCAAACTGAAGTTGGAGGCGTAAATGAATGCGCCATTATTTTTTTTACACAACGCTACTGCTTTTGGATAATCTTGAAGCCAACCGGTTGTTCCCGAAATTATGGGAACATTGTGGTCCAGGCAGTTCTTTATGTTCCCATAGGCTGCGTTGGGCATACTAAAATCGATCGCAACATCGATTTCCGAAAAATTTATATCCGTAGCGTCCAAATCAATTTTGGCTACAATATTATGGTTTCTTTTAAGGGCGATCTTTTCGATCATTTTTCCCATTTTACCATATCCGAACAAGGCAATATTCATAAATTAAAACTTAATGGTTAATGCCATACCATATACTGGTTTGGCGGTAATGGCGTCCAGATCCAAATATGGTTTAAAATCCATACTAAGGTCGTCATCCACGTTAAATTGCTTTAAGTGGGAATCAACATTGGCATCCACAATATTTAGGGCATACATCCCAATGGTGACCAAGAGCCATAAATCCCGATCTTCCTGATATCTTTTCTGTGCACTTTCCAATGCGTCCATTGAAAAGTCCGGATCTGCCCCAGGGGCATTGGGTGCACCCAGATCATAAAATTCATCATCCGTAAAACCGGCCTGTCGCCTTTTAAATGCCGTTCTAAAACGGTCGTACAGGTCGTCGTTGTATATATATCCATAAATTCCCCCGCCTATAATGGCATACACTAAGGGAACCTTCCAATAACGTTTATTATATATTTGCCCAAGTCCGGGAAATACAGCAGAGTAGAAGGCAGCCTTACTGGGCGCCAAAGGATTTATGGCCCTTTTTTTTACCTTAAGGGTATCTACTACGGCAATCCCTTCCTTTTTAATCGAGTTTGTAATGGAATCCGACGCCTGGGAATTGTTTTCTTCCTCCTGCGCTTGTCCAAAGGTGATAAGAAGAATATATATAGCCAGTGATACAAGATATTTACTCACCCGTAATCAATTTTTTTAACCGATTGAATTCTTCCTTGGAATGAAAGGGGATGGTAATTTTTCCTTTGCCTTTTTCAGAGGCCTTGATATCTACTTTTACCGATAAATAATCTGAGAAAGTACCCAGGTTTTTACTGATAAAATCGGGGCTTACGGGGGCTTTTTTCGGTTCCTTTCCAGAGGGTGCCGCAACTTGGGCATCAGGGGCGCCGCCTTCCTGATAATCCTTTACCGCTTTTTCCGTATCCCTTACCGAGAGATTCTCGCCTATAATTTTTTCGTACAGGGCAATTTGGTCCTGCTTTTTGTCCACATTGACCAGCGCCCTGCCGTGCCCCATACTCACAAAGCCGTCACGTATACCGGTCTGTATAATGGGATCCAAGCGTAGTAATCGCAAATAGTTTGTTATGGTAGAACGTTTTTTGCCTACCCGTTCGCTCATTTTTTCTTGGGTCAATTGAATTTCGTCGATCAATCTTTGGTAGGACAAGGCAATTTCAATGGGATCCAAATCCTGTCGTTGAATATTTTCGACAAGTGCCATTTCCAGGGATTCTTGGTCGTTTGCAATACGGATATAGGCCGGTATGGTCTCCAGACCAATTAATTTGGATGCCCTGTACCTGCGTTCCCCTGAAACCAATTGATATTTGTTGAAATCCAGCTTTCTTACCGTAATAGGTTGTATTACCCCCAATTCCTTAATAGAAGAGGCCAGTTCCTGTAATGCTTCATCATTGAAATTGGAACGGGGCTGAAATGGGTTTACATCTATGGAGTCCATATCCAACTCCACAATATTGCCCACAACCTTATCTGCATTCTTGTCACTGGCCGACTGAATATCGTTTTCGGGATCTTTTAATAGGGCCGATAAACCGCGGCCCAACGCTTGCTTTTTTATCGCTTTCGCCATTATACTGTCTCCTTGTTTTTTACAACTACTTCATTTGCCAAATTTAAATAATTGGCAGCTCCTTTACTACTGGCATCATATTTAATAATGCTTTCACCATAACTAGGGGCTTCGCTCAATCTTACATTTCTTTGTATGATAGTGTCGAATACCATTTCGGAAAAGTGCTTTTTAACCTCTTCCACTACTTGGTTGGACAACCGTAATCTGGAATCGTACATGGTAAGTACCATTCCCTCTATGTCCAATTCGGGATTGTGGATTTTTTGAACACTTTTTATGGTATTCAATAATTTGCCCAGACCTTCCAATGCAAAATACTCACATTGAATAGGTATCATAACAGAATCGGCCGCAGTAAGGGCGTTTAAAGTTAAAAGTCCAAGTGAGGGCGCACAGTCTATAAGAATATAGTCGTATTTGTCCTTGAGGCCACGAATGGCATTTTTCAACATATATTCCCTATCGTCCTTGTCCACCAATTCAATTTCGATGGCTACAAGATCAATATGCGCCGGGATAAGATCTACATTTGGGGAGGAGGTCTTAATAATGGTTTCTTCGGCGGTCTTGGTATGTTCCAATAATTGGTAAGTTCCCAATTCGATACTATCTACATCCAAACCCAATCCGGAAGTTGCATTTGCCTGGGGGTCGGCGTCTATTAGTAATACTTTTTTTTCCAATACACCTAAAGAGGCGGCTAAATTCACTGAAGTAGTAGTTTTTCCTACACCGCCTTTTTGATTAGCAATAGCAATTATTTTGCCCATTATCATAGTAAGTTAGGGGGTAAAAATACGATTATTTAAGTTGTTATAAAATGTATTTTGTTAACACTGGGTGAATAATTGTGACGTTAGCGTTAAAGTAGGTTAAAGTTCAGTGGATCCTATTCGTTTAGGATTTTCAGAATTTCGATGGCCGTATCGCTTATTTTTGTACCGGGACCAAATATTGCCACGGCTCCTGCTCGGTATAAAAAATCATAATCCTTTTTGGGTATTACCCCACCTACAATGACCATAATATCTTCGCGACCATAGGTCCTTAATTCCTGCAGTAGCTGGGGTACCAAGGTCTTATGCCCACCTGCCAGGGAGGAGATCCCCAATACATGGACGTCATTTTCCACGGCTTGTTTTGCCGCTTCCGCCGGAGACTGGAACAAGGAGCCAATATCCACATCAAAACCCAGATCGGCATATGCGGTTGCCACTACTTTGGCACCACGGTCGTGACCGTCCTGCCCCATTTTGGCAATCATTATCCTTGGCCTACGGCCTTCCTGCCCTGCAAAATTGTCTGCCATTTGCCTAGCTATCCCAAAGCTGTCATCTCCTTTTATTTCTTTTGAATACACCCCGGTAAACGAATTAATAATTGCCTTGTGCCTCCCAAAGGCATTCTCCAAAGCCATGCTGATTTCGCCCAGCGTAGCCCTTGCCCTTGCGGCCTTTATAGCTAAAGCTAATAAATTTTTTTCTTCTAGGGCATTTATATCGGCGGTTATGGAGGAAATGGTCTTCATTCTTTCCTTGGCAACCTTGGTAAGAGTGGAAAGCGTTTGCTGCACTTCATGTTCGTTTCTATTTGCCCTTAGGATTTGTAAACGTGCCAATTGCTGATTTCTTACCTCTTCATTGTCCACTTCCAATATTTGAAGGTCATCATCTGTTTTGGACAGGAATTTATTTACGCCAACTATGATGTCCCTGCCACTGTCTATACGGGCCTGTTTTTTTGCAGCGGCCTCCTCGATCCTAAATTTTGGAATACCAGCGTCTATGGCCTTGGTCATTCCTCCCAATTCCTCTACTTCACTTATAAGGGCCCACGCCTTTTGTACAATCCCGTCCGTTAGTTTTTCTATATAATAACTGCCGCCCCAAGGGTCTACCGTCTTAGTGATTTCGGTCTCCTTTTGTAAATATAATTGTGTATTTCTGGCAATACGCGCAGAAAAATCAGTGGGGAGCGCTATGGCCTCGTCCAAGGCATTGGTATGTAAGCTTTGTGTGCCGCCAAAAACTGCTGCGGCGGCCTCTATGGTCGTTCTGGTAATATTGTTGAAAGGGTCTTGCTCGGTAAGGCTCCAACCGCTGGTCTGGCAATGGGCCCTTAGGGTGAGCGACTTCTCATTTTTTGGGTTAAACTGTTTAACCAATTTGGCCCAGAGCATTCTACCGGCCCTCATTTTGGCTATTTCCATAAAATGGTTCATCCCAATTCCCCAAAAGAAGGATAATCTTGGGGCAAAATCATCAATGTTCAATCCGGTATTTAAACCGGTTCTAATATATTCCAGTCCATCGGCCAGGGTATATGCCAATTCAATATCTGCAGTGGCCCCTGCCTCGTGCATATGATAACCGGATATACTTATACTATTAAAATGGGGCATAAACTTGCTGGAATATTCAAAAATATCGGCAACGATCTGCATAGACGGGGCGGGAGGATAAATGTAGGTGTTCCTTACCATAAATTCCTTTAGAATATCGTTCTGGATAGTTCCCGAAAGGTCTTTGGGCAAAACTCCCTGTTCCTCCGCTGCCACGACAAAAAATGCCATTATGGGCAATACGGCTCCGTTCATGGTCATGGAAACCGATATTTTATCCAGGGGGATGTCCTGAAATAGAAGTTTCATATCCTCCACAGAATCGATGGCCACACCGGCTTTGCCCACATCGCCCACCACCCGGGGGTGATTACTGTCATATCCTCTATGGGTGGGTAGATCAAAAGCTATGGATAGGCCTTTTTGTCCCGCCTTTAGATTTCTTCTATAGAATGCATTACTTTCCCCTGCGGTCGAGAACCCCGCGTACTGTCTTATGGTCCATGGTCTGCTGACGTACATGGTGGAATAGGGGCCCCTTAGAAATGGCGGTATGCCCGCGGCGAAATTTAAATGTTCCAAATTTTCAATATCTTCCCTGGTATAGTTTTTTTTCAGGGTTATTCCTTCTGCGGTCTCATACGGCAAATCGGGGTCCCGATTCCGATCATCCTTTTCTGGTACCGATTTGAGTTGAATATGTTGAAGGTTTTTTCTTGGCATTGCTTTTGTTCGTCTTATCCTAACCTATTCTTGTTTGCTTTGTAGTAGATATTTTTTTGAAAAGGTAACATAGCACCTTCATTCGGTCTTCAATCGCTCCTGTTCCCATTCTTCGGACAATCTTTTTTCAAAGATGGGTTCTATCAAGGTTTTTCGGGTATTGGTTTTTACAAAGGGGTACAGTTCCAAACTCCCCTTCATTTTATCCAATCTGGAGGCATATTTATTGGTGCCTACCAGAATTTTATCGCGTCTGTTAAAACGCTCTTGTTCCTTGGCGGCGCTTTCCTTTATTTTTTTTTGAATGAGATGTTCCTTCAATTGCACCAGAAATCCGCCACCCGCTTCAATTTGTTTAAATAGTTCCAAGGCCTTGGAGGAGAGTTGATGGGTTAAGTACTCCATATAATAAGCTCCATCGGCCGCATTGTTGACCTTGTCAAAATAGCTTTCATTTTTTAAGATCAATAGTTGATTTCGGGCCATACGTTCCCCAAATTCATTGTCCTTATGGTAAATGACATCATAGGGCATATTCAATATGGTATCGGCCTGCCCCAAAATGGCCGACATACATTCCGTTGCGGTACGGAGCATATTGGTATTGTAATCGTACAAGGTTTTATTTCTCAAAGTGGGAGTAGCTATAATATGGCAATTCTCCATAGCCCCATATTCCCGTGCCAGGGTTCCGAACAAAATCCGAAGGGCCCTTAATTTTGCTATTTCAAAGAAATAGTTGCTCCCAATGGAGACCTTAAAGGTTATTGTTGTACTTTTTAACTTGTCTTTATGGTGATCGTTAATATAATTTAAATATTCATTGGCTTGTGATAGGGCATAGGCCAATTGCTGTACCATATTGGCTCCGGCATTTCCATAGAGGGCCACATCCACTCCCAAGGTTTGGGCGTGATTTAAATTTAGGATTTCCCCTAATATTTTATGGTCTTCATCAAGGTTGAAATGCCAATTGCCATTTCTGGCCAAATGACCAATAATATCGATGTTGGTAAATACCTTGCTATGATGGTTTTCCGTTACCGTTAAAAGTGTTTTTACAAAGGCTAAGGATAGAAATTGATGGTTAAATTGGATATCGGTTTGGCCGAGGTCGATTTCATTAAGTAGTCCATGGATATCTATCCCCGAGGAAGGAATGGTAAAATAAATACATTCGGCACCTCTCGATATGGCATCCAGGGCTTTCTTGTTGGCCATTTCGGCATTCCCTGCATATATGGCCTGGGCTATGCTCCAGTCATCATCTTTGGACTTTAAGGGAATTTCGTCTGCCTTTTGGTCTTCGCAGTTGTAGAACGGTTTTACCTTAATGCCTTCGGGAGATTCCCAGACCAAGGTATTATTGTAATCCTCCCCTTGTAATTCAAACTGGATCTTCTGTTTCCAGGCTTTGGATGTAATCTCGTGAAAATCGTCAAAGAGCTGGGACTTACTCATCGTTTTTGGTTTTTACACTATCTTCATATTCAATTAAATAAATTTCTTCACCTTTCTTTTTTAAATAATATTGCTCCCTTGCAAACTTTTCCAACTCCTCTGGGTCCGAAAGCTTTTCTATAATTTTTTTATCCTTGGCTATTTCTTCATGAAGAAACTCCTTTTGCTTTTCCAGATTATTGATCTGTTTTTTAAGCTCCCAGTGAATGAGTAGGGAGTTGGTATCAAAAAAAACCATCCAAACAACAAAAACGGTCAGCACCAATACATACATATTGGTGACCACCCCAAACCATTTTTTCTTTCTTAACCCTTTTATTCCCATTGGTGATTAGCTTAATTTTTGGTTGATAATGGTCCTTACTATGTCTACCGCCACCGTATTGTACTTGTTGTTTGGAATTATAATGTCCGCATATTCCTTGGTAGGCTCAATAAACTGATCGTGCATGGGCTTTAGCGTGTTTTTATATCGCGTTAAAACTTCGTCCAAATCCCTGCCACGTTCGGTGATGTCCCTTTTTAAACGCCTTATCAATCGCTCGTCCGAATCGGCATGTACAAAGATTTTGATGTCGAACATCTCCCTGATCTGGGGATTGGTCAGGATTAGGATACCCTCTACGATCATCACCTTTCTTGGGTAGGTTGGAATAGTATCTTTGGTCCGGTTGTGTTCAACAAAGGAATAGACAGGTTGGTGAATGGGAGTTCCTCTCCTTAAATCCTGTAAGTGGCTGCCTAGCAATTCAAAATCTATGGCACGGGGATGGTCAAAATTTACCTGTACACGCTCGTTATATGATAAATGGGACAGATCACAATAATAGGAATCCTGGGAAATAACACCCACTTCCTCAAAGGGCAGTTCATTTATTATTTGATTTACCACCGTAGTTTTTCCACAACCCGTTCCACCGGCGATCCCAATAACCAACATGTATTTCTAATTTGTTCCAAAAATAACAATTTGCAATTAAACCGTAATAATTAAATATTACTACTATCTGCCTTTACGCACTAAGTGAGATTTAAACCTGCCTGCGGCAGGCAGCTGCTCCGACGCTTGCCTGCCTTAGTCAGACGGGCCTGCCCGTATCCGTTCAGGCGGGCTTGCCAGAGGTTGTTCACTTATAATCTTTTTATCCGCTTTCAGTGTAAGTAAAGGAAGTAAATGATGGAATGATAATTTTTCTGTTGGGGGTTGGATTTTATTTTTCGCAAACCCTAAAATAATTTAAAGGATAAAAATCACATACTGCTAAAATTAGCGTTATATTATCTGAGTATTTTTTTTGTTGAAGTCGGAAAAAATTAACAAGGATCCAATACGGATATGGAATATCTTTGGTAGTTTTTGAGGGTAGTTCTTTTTTTGCGATTTAAATTATAGTTGCTTAACTAACAGTATTATGGTATATATATGGTGGGTATAACTTATTTTCAATTGCAGGCGCGTAGGCTAGGAGTATTGTGTGCCGTTTTATCTTCTTGTTTCGCTTTAGCGCAGAAAGACTTGCCCATTAATATAGACAATGCCAAAATAAAGCCACTTCCAAGTTTGGTGGACAGCGACTTGCAAAAAAGTTTGGAAAAGGAGCTCATGTCCAATCCCAACTGGAAATCTTTGATGAAGAAGAATAAGATGGCCGTTGGTATAGTAGACCTCTCAAATCCAGAAAATGCAAAATATGCCAGTATCAACGGTGATTATATGATGTATGCTGCCAGTTTGCCAAAAATTGCGGTGCTCCTGTCCTCAATGGATGCCATTGAAAAAGGGGAACTCAAGGAAACTCCCGAAATAAAAAAGGATATGCGATCCATGATCAGTAAATCCAACAACGAAGCCACTACCAGAATGATCGATCTTTTGGGTTATGAAAAAATTCAGTCCGTAATGACCGATCCAAAATATATGTTCTATGATAAAAGTAATGGCGGCGGATTATGGGTTGGTAAAAGATATGGAAGCGGTGGGGATACCAATAGGGAACCATTAAAGAATTTATCGCATGCTGCCACAGTGGACCAAGTATGTAGATATTATTACCTATTGGCCAATGGAAAATTAGTGAATAAAGGGCGTTCAAAACAAATGTTGGATATAATGGGGGATCCTGAACTGCATCATAAATTTGTGAATACCTTGGACCATATTGCGCCCGATGCCAGATTATACAGAAAGTCGGGCTCCTGGAGAACCTTTCATTCGGATTCCATTTTAGTATGGGGTAATACTCCCAATCGCCGCTATATTTTGGTGGCCTTGATAGATGATGCAGGAGGTGAGCAAATTATTCGGGACTTGGTAAGGCCAGTGGAAAGGGTTTTGAAGGCTGAGCAGGTACATTTTGCCGTTAATTAAATCCAATTAGCGTATTTTCTTTTCTTTATTCGTTTACGGTCTGCCAATAAAGTAATTTTGGCCCTGATCTTCTTCTATGGAATGGTTATATTTAAGAGTGCTGTTGGATATTACTAAAACGCATGAAAATTGAACTACCTTAATTCATTTATTACAACGTTTAAAACTTACATCCTTAAGGCATTTGATCTAAAAGAGGAGGAACTCACCAAGACGCTTCTACTTCAACTCAACATATTCCTTATTATTACGGTTTTACTAATAGTAAAGCCAACAATAAATTCCCTTTTTTTATCCGAACTTTCTTCAGATGCACTGCCATTGGGGTATGTTTTAACCGCAATAATGGCCGTAGTGGGGTCTTTTTTTTATGACAGGGCCTTGGAAAAGTATCCCTTGAATATTATTGTGGACCGTACCTTGTTGGGATCTGTTATTTCTTTGGGAATATTTGGGATGGCCTTAAATTTTAATCTCGGCTATGGTTTTGCATTGTATATACCCTATATCTGGGTGGCCATTTTTGGATTGTTGACGGCTTCCCAATTTTGGGTAATGGCCAATCTGGTATATAATGTTCGGGAAGCCAAGCGTGTATTTGGGTTTATAGGTGCCGGAGCCATAGGCGGAGGAATATTTGGAGGCTACCTAACCTCTTTATTGACCAATATTTTAAATTCCGAAGATTTATTGTATGTTGCCGGTGCCCTACTGATGTGCTGTCTGTCCATTACCCGTTATATCTGGAAAAACGAGGTATTGAAGCTCAACCCTTTCCAGGTTTCCAGTAGATCCAACCCCAAGGTCGAATCCCCTTTTAGGCTGATCAGGCAGTCCAAATTGCTTAGCTTGATTGCAGTGGTTATCGGTATAAGTGTTTTGGTGGCCAAGTTGGTAGATTACCAGTATAGTGATTACGCCTCTAGGTTCATTAAGGATCAGGATGAATTAACCTCTTTTTTTGGATTTTGGTTTTCTACCCTGAGCGTTATTTCGCTTTTGATACAGTTGTTCCTTACCAAACGGATAGTAGGTACTTTTGGTGTAGGTAAATCCCTTTTATGGTTGCCCTCGGGCATATTGCTGGGGTCTTTTATGCTATTGATCGTGCCACAGCTTTGGGTAGTGGTATTTATTAAAATTGTGGACGGAAGTTTAAAGCAGTCGGTAAATAAGGCCGCCACGGAACTTCTTTCCATACCCATCCCGATAGAAATTAAAAAAAAGACCAAAACATTTACCGATGTGGTCGTAGATAGCATAGCTACAGGGATGGCAGGCTTTATTCTGATTTTTTTTATAAATGGTCTGGAAATATCATCTACCTACATAAGTATAATTATTATCGGGCTTATTTTAGTTTGGTTGTATTTTATATATCATTTAAGGAACGAATATATAATTTCCTTCAAACACTTATTGGAATATAACCATACACGAAAGGGGAAGGCGGCCAAATCGGAAATAAAGGTTACATCCATTGTAGAGACGGTAATCAAGGTATTCGAAACGGGGAACGAGAATCAGATTTTACATATGTTGAGCAAAGCATTGGAAGTAAAGGATGAGCGTTTCTTTTTTGCAATTAAGGCCCTGTTGAACAACCCTTCTGCCAAGGTTAGGGCTTTGGCCATTGAAAATCTATATTTTTTGAATACGGAAAATGTATATCAGGTCGTAGAGCCCATGATCTACGACGAGGATCAACAAGTGACCACCGCAGCCTTTCGGTATTTGTTGAAAAAATATCCAGAGGACCCAGTGGAACTTTTGGATAAATATTTATCGGTAGAGGACAATACCATTGCCAATGCCTCCCTAGTTGGCCTGTCTATGGAATTACGAAATAATAGGGTGATGCAGGACCGATTCTCTTTGGAACATAGAATTGAAAATATCCTTTCACAGTTGTCGCAGACCAATACGGATATGGAAAGGACCAACAAGATCGTTGCCGTTCTCGAAACCATAGGGAACGCCAAGGTGGAAAGGTGCTACCCTGTTATAAAGGCACATTTGTATTCCAATAATGTTCTAATTGCAAATACCGCTATTTTAGCGGCATCAAAGACTTTGGACAAGCAGTTTATAGACCTAATTGTTTCCAGGTTATCCGGTAAGGATACCAGAAAATCGGCCATGGAGGCCCTTTACTTTTATGGGGAGCCCATAATTGATATTTTGTTTGAGGGATTAAGAAGGGAAAGTATAGACCCGGATGATAGTGCCTTCGTGGTCATGGTTATAGGAAAGTTCAATTCACAGAAGGCCATAAATACCTTGATGAAACTTACGGGGGATATGGAACATACGGTGAAAATAGAAGCTATTGAAGCCCTTAAACACCTAAAGTGGAAAAACCCCCATCTGAAGATAAGGGACCGGTTTATAGTGGATAAGATCTTGGACGAGTGTCACCTGTACCAAAGCACCCTGTCCGTAATTCATACCCAAATAGTACTTCAGTACAGGAAGAATCCTGAAAATCAAGGGACCAAGGATGAAAACGAAGCTAGGAATGGCCTTATACATTTGTTGGAGTTGAGGTTGGATCGGCAATTGAAACGGATTTTTCAATTTTTGGGAGTAAAATATCCGCCCCGGGATGTGGACCCCATATTAAATGCCATACTAAAAGGCCAGGAGGAGCAGCGCATACATGCCATTGAATTTTTGGACAATATCTTGGACGTTCAACTCAAAAAGGAATTGATTCCGGTTGCCGAATCCATTGTACAAGTGGGTGTTATTTCCGAAGAAAATTTAAAAAACCTCAATGTAAAGGTCCTTAGCGAATCCGAAAGTTATTTGGCCCTATTGAAGCGCAAGGATATTAAATTGAAACTGGCAGTACTTTACTTGATAGAAAGAACCAAGGATCCCAAATTTATCCCCCTTTTGGAAATTGTTTTGGAAGACGCCAATGAGAGGGCACGAAAAAAGGCGGCCGAAATCCTGAATAATTTTCAATAATATCAACGTCTAATTATTTTGTCTATGCTACTGGCCAGGGTCATGTGGTCCGTTGCCGAATTCTTTCGCAATACGTTGGTCATTAGTACTACCATATATTTGCAATTGTCAGGATGTTCTACAATGGCCACAGAATTCATATAATTGGTAACATTGCCCATATATTTTCCACAGGCTTCACCCGTACTTCTATCACATTTATATAAACTCCCCGACTTAAAATAAACGGCAGCCGGCTTTAGGGCAGGGGATTGAGCGTATCGAATTCGTCGGTCCGTCATATACATAAGGCGTTTCATTTCCAAACTGGACTCTTGGTCCACCACCTTGCCCTGCTCCAACTGGATCAGGAATTTCATCAACCCTAGGGGAGAGCCTATACTGCCCCCCTTGTCGCCCACATAGCGGTTGGGTCCGGAAGTAAAAAAACTCCCCAACCGCCATTCGTCCATAGTAATTCCCAATTCCCGTAGAGGAAGGTTTACCACATTGTTGGCCAAATCTGTCAATTCCTTTTTTGGGGTAGTGGTGAAGTAGGCATCCGCCTCTTCTTGGCCAAGGGTAGGGTAGGACTCCCCGAAGGCTTCCATTAATAAGGCCTCCCGCCATACAATACTGGCCGCGCCGTTATTGCTAACGGAAAGCATATGGTCTGCCCATTCGAACAGGGTAAAAACATCACTGCCAATGACCTGTCTTTTAAGTAGTTTATGGTTCTCCAGATTAAAAATGGGCACCGTGTGCTCATCTGTCAAACCCCAAACGCCGGACTTCACGGATTTGGATCGTAAAAGCTCCAATCGTTTTTCAAAGGAATCCGGGTATATTTTTTTTAATTGCGCAAACAAGGCTACCATCACGGCCAGTTTACCAACACTGCCCGGTTGATATCCGGCAGTTTCGTTTCTTTTGGCATATCGAATACTGTCAATATCCGAAATATCCAAAACGGCAATGGAATAACTCTTGTCCAAGCCTCTAAATAGCGCGTTGATTTCCTTTTGGAATTGTTCATCTACACTTAGGAAGGCAGTAGTGCTGTCCTCCTTTTTGGATATTAGGTTCAGTTCAATATCCATATAGGACTTTTGGGCCCCTGGAGGAATTACCGTAGTCGACTTCAGCTCCCCGATTTTAACGAGTTCAAGATACTTCAGCCTTTTGATTCCCGTATGTAGGTAGCCATCTATAGGGTAATAGTTTATAGTGGTAAAGGCCGAACAAATCAGTAATAAAACTATATATTTAATACTCTTTTGCATCTTATATTTTTTTAGAAAGGGGAATGCTTTTGTCCAAATCGATTTTTGGTGTAATAGATTCCAGGTATTGGGAGCTTAACGCTTTTTTATTTTCTACAAAAGGGCGTATTTGGAACAGCCACAACCTATTGTTTTGGAATCCCAATTCCACATCATAGGCCCCTTCATAGTCCGATTTGGTTTCTGTGGGCATAGTTTCACGGATTGTTTTGGCCAATGTTCTTATTTCATCAATATTTTTTTGGTTTAGGATGAAATTTTCAAAGGTGGACATTCGTTTTTCCGTTCCCCCTACAACTGGAAGTCGGTTATGGTACATTTCCCTGGCGGGAGCTAAAAGTTGGGTGCCACCATTATCCCTAACCAGATAGGTTTCTGCCGATTGGCCATCTACGGCACCTCCGGCACCTCTGCTAAAGGCTATGGTGAGATCGTCCGGGTTTCCGGAACTGATACCCTTGGTGATCAATACCCCGGAATAATCAACGTCCACACTGGGGATTATTAAAATGGAGGGAAATACATTTTGAGGGTTTAGGAGATATTTCTGTCGCCACTTAAAACTGCGTTCCGAATAGGGGGAAGCCCATACATCCTTAATTCCGGATATAATTTTTTCCTTGTCGGCCACATTGAATATGGTGAGGTTTAATCCGGCCCCTGTAAAATTCTTCAAATCCTCCATGTTGGTGTCACTTCTTAGAAAAACAGGGATTTCACCAATTGCTTTCCCCAATACATCTTGAAATCCATTTTCCAATTGTGCTATGAATGCGGACTTCATTGGCATTTTCTTAATGGCACCCCGTAGGATCTCCAATTGCCTTAGTTGGTAGTTTTCTACCTGGCCCTCAGCAATACCCTGGTTACGCATAGTTTCGGCCGACATAAAGGTAGCATTTAAGAATTCCCAATAACTGCCCTGTTGGTCGGGCATGGGCTGGTCCATATGATCCCTAAATATTCCAAAGGGAATCACCAGGCCTTCGACCACCATGTCCGGGAACATTTTTTTTAACTGTCCCAAATTGGCCGCTTTCGGTCCACAAAGTTTCCCTGAATCATCGGCGTCTACGGATCTTAGGTTTAATATGGCATTTTCGTCCAAACGTATATTTTGTATCGGTACTTCGATTCTTTCTTCCTTACGTTCGGTTTTTATAAACAAGTTACGCTCCTCTTGGGACATATCTTTTTCCAATTTCATAATAACATTGCCCTTGTTGGAAACCGCATAAAAGACCTTATCCCCATTATATTTTTGAAGGCTTTTAAGATTTTCATCGCCAAGGGCAGCATTGGGGATGCCCATGTTTCTGGCCAATAATTGCACGTGGGATACCATGTTTCCTTCAGAAACCGTGGCAATTCCTGCTACTGGCTTAAGATCTGATGGGGGGCGTTGAAAAATATAGATTTTATCGGAAGAGACTTCAATATCGTCTGGAGAGCCGTCAACCACTAACAATTCTCCAAGGGCATAACCTGGGTTTAGACCTCGTATACCACTTTGATTTTCTAAGTCCATCACCCTATTGGTCAAGGTGGATTCCCGGGCAATGATATCGCCCAATTCTCCCACGGTTTCACCTAAACGGAGGGCAATGGAACCTCTAATTTTATCGTCAATAAATCCATAGGCCTTTGGCTCAAAAGCGGTATAAATCTCCACTATTTCCTGATAATTGGCCTTTACCATGGAAGAGCTCCATTCCACTTCCCTTCGGGCATTTTCCAATACAGTAGTTAGCTGCCCTAAAGACAAGGAGTTGCTATCGGATCCCTTTAGGGATAGATTGAGTTGTTCCCATTCTGCCAGTTCTATATATCCGGCACCGGCAGTCGCCATACCCAAATAACAGACTTTGTCCAATAAGCCATTTAGATCTTCCGGTTGCCATTGGGGAGCATTTTTAAATATGATTTCTTCCAACTTAAGGGAGGCGTCCAAAACTTGAAGTCGGGCTTCCGCATTTACTTCTTTTGGAATGGCCTGTCTTATATCCAACAATAATTCTGCGACGGCGGGAATAAGGACTGCTGCATTTGTTTCTCCACTATAATTGGTGCTAAAGTTCTTTATGGAAACCCCAATAGGACTATCATTGACAAGAGGAGTGTTTTTTTGTATTTGTGCAATATCCATTGGTTGGTAGAAAAGGACCATAGTCGATATTAAGGCATCAATTTTTGCTTTTACCCCATTGGTGAGATTGCTGCTATTTTTGGACTTAAAGTCTGTTACTTTCTTTATGTCCCCGGCATCCGGCCTACTGTGGATCTTAACCCTTAATTCCATAAATGTTGGGGCTAGGTCCGATATTACTTTTGATTCGCTCCTTATTTTTTGCGCTAGATTATCGTCGCCCTTATGCGGTATGTCCTTCAAGGACTGGCGAATGAGATAAAAATTTTGGGTCAATTTTTGAGTGTCGGATAACAGCCATTTATAGAAATCTACGCCCCATGCCCCTTCATCCTCGGCCTGGGTGGCCCCCCTATAGTACTGCCCTTTTTCCAGTATCCAGCCATTATCTACAGTTCTTAAATATAGGTCCAACTGATACTGTTTAAGACGGGAATGGTTGTTTTCCGAGTCCCAAAATTCCTCTTTGGCGGTATAGGATAATATTTGGCCCAAAAAGAGATGGTTGCTATTTCCCAATTCGATAATGGAGCTTTTATAGGTGGCATGCTGTACCCCGGGACCAATATTATCGGGACAAGGGTCTTTGGGATGGCGTATGCTTCCATCCGTACAGAACCATCTAATTTCCTTATATGGTCCCCGGATATCCTTCTTGTACGAGTTGATCAAATCCTTTATTTCCTGATTGCCCAATTTTTGTCCAGCACTTATTAATGGAAGGCAAAAAAATAGTAATATATATAGATGAATATGTTTTTTCATAATGCTGCAATACCTGTTTAATGTCTAACCAAATGTAATACCAATTCTGATGCAAACAATATATAATTATGCCTGTTTCTAAGGCCTAATGATAAAAACCTTGCCATAACGCGGAAATAGGAATTGAAATGAAAAAGGGGCTATATGGCTTTAGAAGTTAAGAAAATGAAGGATGATTTGCAAATTGTTTTTTGGGGTTGCCATGGCCCAATCCCAAATTAGGGCCTGTGGTCTATGACAATAACAGGTTTTCTGCTCATTTTTGGAAATCGTAATTCCTGAAGGGTTTTAAAATCGTGGAATTCAATGTTGGGGAGTACCCTTAGTTTTGCCCTAAAGTGATCCTTAATGCTCTGTAATAAAGTATTGGTTGGATTGGAAGTAGCTATTTTAATACAAATTTCATCCGTACCTATGTCGTTATGGCCAATTTCGATTACAAAGGCGTCAATTTCGTTAAAAGCGTTTAGGACGTTGTACATTGCAGGAGGATACAGGGTGGTGCCCTTGTATTTGATCATTTGTTTCTTCCTTCCAATAACTGGGCCCAGGCGGGGTGTATTTCTTCCACAGGAACATTTGGAGGTATGTGCCTGCATGATATCGCCGGTTTTAAACCTGAGCAAGGGCATACCTTCCACACCCAGTGTCGTAATGGTGAGCTCCCCTGGCATTCCTTCCCCAACCTGTTTTTCCTCATCGTCCAAAATTTCAATAATGATCAGTTCCGGATGATGGTGGCCTCCCTGCTGTGCCGTGCATTCGGTAAAGGCCGTACTCATTTCTGTGGAGGCATAGGTGGAATAAAGGGGAATGTTCCAATCTTTCTTTATTTTGGTGGCGAGGGTGTTCAAGGAAAAGTCTTCATTCCGTAGTGATTCCCCTATACATATGGCCCCTTTTATCCCGGCTTGGTTGGGATCAATTCCGTGCTGATGGGCGTATTCTATTAATTTTAATAAAAAGGAAGGGACAACAATAAGATAGGTAGGTTTAAACTTTAGTATGGAATCCCATTGAAGTTCAGGAATTCCGGCACCTACCCTAATAATTCCGGCGCCCAGTTCCCGAGCCCCCAAAAAATAGGCCAAACCGGCCATGAACCGTCTATCTATGGTTGTTGTTAATTGTAGAATATCATTAGGTGTAACCCCCGCAGAGGCAAATGAGATAGCCTCGTTATATGCCAAACGGTTAAGGTCGTTATCCGTAAGGGCAAAGGTCACTGGTTCGCCCAAGGTCCCGGAAGTGGTTACATAATCTATTATCTTATGCCTATCTACACATAAGAAATCATCATTGTATTGCTGCAGCTCCTCTTTGGAGGTGGTGGGGAGTTTGCTCAGGTCTGCCAAGGTCTTTATGTCGCCGGCCTGCAAATTATTTTCCTTAAAAATTCTTTTATAGTAGGCAGAGTGTTGGGTAATATAATTAATAAGCTCCCTTAAACGCTGTTCTTGTAACTGTTGAATTGCCTCTGCCGATGCTTTTTCTATTTCAGGGATCATTATTTAAATTTACGTTTTAATCTTCGAATATACGAATGTACCATAGCTTTCTCCGGAACTGTAGTAATTTCTTTTGTACTGGCTTCCATAAAGTTGTTCAGGGCCGCTCTATAATATTTTTGATGGTAATTATAGAGGCCTGTCCAATAATGCGTTTCCCAAAATTCAGGGTTCAAACTCTTAAATTCCTCCAGAAATTCAGGAGTCAAATGTTTATTGTCCGCAACCGCCTGCTTTATCTTATCGATTTCTATGCGATATTTTTCATAGTCTTGATAGGCTTTGGTATATAGAAAACTATCTTTTTCAATATTTTTAGTGGGGATGGAAAGCGCAGACCCGCTCCTGGGATTTAAACTGTCCTTGAAAATTTTACTTAGATCATAGGCCACAAATTCTCCCAATTGGTACGGATTTGAAGAAACCCAGACCAGTCGCTGCTCTGGTTTGAACACAATGCCGTGGTGTGCCAATAATTGGTTTAATGCCTTTTCATTGCCGTAGCCAATGTCGCTGTCCATCAGACCTTGCTTATTTCTAAGAATGTCCACTGCAATTTCCGGACTAATTT
This sequence comes from Arenibacter sp. P308M17, assembly GCF_003426735.1. Lineage (GTDB taxonomy): Bacteria > Bacteroidota > Bacteroidia > Flavobacteriales > Flavobacteriaceae > Arenibacter. The sequence continues at coordinate 203,869 of NZ_QVON01000007.1, read as the reverse complement.
TATTGTGGTCCCCCAACAGTTCCTCCATGCGTTCATATCTGTATTTGGAATGGCTTTCGAAGATGTGCTTTTGGTTGTTTTTGTCCTCTGCATAGGCATCGCTCTGAAAGTGGTTGGAGCAGATCAACTGATTGGAATTGGGCACTTCATATACCCCAAAATTGTGGGGAGAGACTTCTATTACCATTGCCTTTTTATCCCTGGCGCTGCCTACCAAAATAGATTCCGATACAAAGACCTGTCTTTTTTTTGCAATGGATACGGCCTCCTCCAGGGTAGCTGAATATTGTAAAATTTCCCTGGTAAGGATGCTAATGGGCGTTTTTGCCACCAAGGGAATTTTGGATTTTCCGGCATTGATGGTAACCGTTAGTCCATGCTCGTTCATTCCAGAGACCACTCCCGTCATGCCGGCCCAGGTCACGGACATAAATTTGTGGCCTTCTGTTGGGTCAACAAAGAAAACTATTTTGTTCTTAGCAAAATCATCCCCTGCGTAAAAGTCAAAATTGCGGCCAAGGATCAGACTCCCGTCTTCGGATTTATTGCCCCATACAGCAAAGGAAGAACAGCCAACAAGGGCCAGATCTTGAAGGGCATGCCCTATATCATGGGCGCCATGAAGGTAAAGAACCCTTGCGTAGGGATCGGCCAAGTAGTTAAATTTTTGGGAGGCGTATCGGGAAAGCCCCCAAATTTCTGCCTTAATTTCTTCAGGGATGTTCCTGTACATTTTTCTATTGTACCAGGCCAGAAATTTTCTAAGGAGGTATCTTTTTGTTTTGGAGGGTACCAATTCTTCTACCTTCGACAAGAATATTGCTTCCTGTTGCCGAAATAGGTCTTCTGTTAAGGCTCCGGTTATTAATCCTCTTTGCAAGGGGTCCCCGGAAACATAAAGTTCCCAAAGCCCTTGTTTGTTTTTGGTGAGGGAGTTATTGGAAGAGGTAAATGAAGTATCCGAGGTTTTCGTTATTTCAGGAATTTTGGCGTTATAGTACCCTATGTTGGGTCTGTCCTTTAGGGATTTTGAAATTCCACAAGAACTGAAAAGCCCAAGCAAAACAGTAACATATACTATCCATTTTATCCGGTACATCCTAATTTCTTAAGTTATTCCTTTCCAAACCTATCATTGGTTTTTGCCAGCATTCTTTTCTCTTTAAAATCTACCCACTTCTGACCCCAAATTTTTCTCATGGTATTTTCAAACGGCCTCATAAGGAATAGGTTTCCCATCATTTTGGACAATAGCAGGGGTTTTTTGGGCAAAGCCCTTAAGGTAATGGAAAATCCACCATCAAGGTACTTAATATAGTGCCAGTATCCACTGGGCATATACAGGGCATCCCCATGTTTCATCTCTACGTATAGTCCCTCTGCTTTTTTTAAGGCCGGATAGCGATCAAAATCCGGATCATCCATATTAATGGATTCCAAATTATGAACGGAAAAAGGTACCTTGTAGAGGTATTTTGACTGATCTGGGGGGAATAAAAGTACACTTTTGTGCCCGTGAAAATGAAAATGTAACAAGTCTGACAAATCCATGTCATAATGGGGAAGCACAGCAGAACCCTCACCGCCAAAAAACATGACCGGTAGGCGCTTAAATAATTTTAATCCTATATCCGGATAATGTATATCATTGATCAATTCAGGCATTTTATCCAGGATATTATAGAAAAAAATACGAAGGTCCGTTGGTTTGGTTTTTAGGATTTCCAGATAATCGTACAGTTTCATTTCCATTACCGGGGCAGCGGAGTTTTGTTTCCCTTTGGTAGGTTCATTGTTGTAAAGGGGAACCACTTGGTCTCCCGCTTTTTTCTGTATGTAATCTAGATTCCATTTCTTTCGAGCAGGCCAATCCGAAGTGAGGTTTTCAATTAAAACAGGACGCTGGGTTTTGTAAAATTGATTAATAAAATCCTCTTTGCTAATAGTACTGACCCTGGTGATTGGAATCGTTTTGAGCTGTTCCATATTAAACTTCTTGTTTTTTATTTACTTCCAAAATTTTTTCCAATAAATAATCCTTTCCCACTAATTCGGAACAGGTAACGATTGCCCCGATGGTTACACCTAGGATACCGTGCATATTTAAACTCTGGCCAGTAAATAGTAGGTTTTTGATTTTTGTCCTGGGAGAAACAAAGGAGTGAAGGGGGTTGTTTACGTCCTTGACATAGCCATACATAGACCCATTATGGGACCCTATATAATCCCTGTAGGATAGGGGAGTGGAGGAATAAACGGTTTGGATGCAATCTCTTAAATTAGGGAATTTTTTTTCCAGTTCCAAAATAAAAATTTCAGTTTTATGCGCCTTGAACTGTTCATAGGTCTGCCCTCTATCATTTTTGGAGGCAACCGTATTATAGGTATTTTGCCAGTGCTCCACTTCCTTAAAATTCATATAGGTCATAGCAATTAAACTGTCCCCCCATCCATCATCTTTTTTATTGATGCCCATAGAGACCATATATCCCTCGGGCCAACTTTCCTGAGTGTAATTTTGTGCATCCCAAATACGATCTTCATATTTAAAATGATAAAAATTCTTATTGTAATATTTAAAGGAATTGGGTTTTAAGACAATGTATACACTAAAGGCCGAAACAATACTCTCAATGTTGTTTATTCTGTTCGTATAGGACTTTCTAAAGTTTTCCAGGCCAACCATTTTTAAAGTAAGCTTGGGTTCTATATTTGAGATGAAGGTATCACCGTTTATTTGCTTTCCATTTTTGGTTTCCACGGAAGTGATATTGCCATTACTGACATTAAATTTGGTAATTTCATGATGCTTGAAGGTATCCCCACCAAGTTTCCTAATTTGACCAATAAGTACTTTGGTAATCTGACTTCCCCCATTAACACATCTATAGGCGCTTTCAATATAGGAATTTACGGAAAGGGCATGCACATAAAAGGGGGAGCGTTCCCCGTCTCCGGCATATAGAAAATTGGTCCCCGCCAATACGGCCTGTAACTTTTTGTTGTTGGTAAGGGAATTGATATATGTTTTGGCATTGAGCTTAAATATCTCCTCTTGGCCGTAGGATGGATTCCCCTTGTTTAAATTGTACAATGGAAATTTGGAACAGGTTTCCCTTAATTTCTTGGTATATGTTTTTATTGCTTTTTCCTCTCCTGGAAATTGGGAAAGTAAACTTTTTTCAAATCGGTCATATCCTTGGGCGTGTTTGTACTCTTTCTGATCTCCATCAAACGTAATCACATCAAAACCGTCTTCATCCAATTTTTTGAGCTTTAATTGGTCCATGATACCCAAATACTTAAAATATTGGTTCAGGTTTTGACCTTCGGATAGTCCGCCAATATAGTGCACCCCGGTATCAAAGATGGTCTTGTCCCGAACAAAGGTTTGAAGGTTGCCTCCAAATTGATTGTTTTTTTCCAGGACACAGACACTATACCCTTCTTTGGCCATAATCAATGCAGAAACCAAACCCCCTAATCCGCTTCCAACAATTACAATATCGTAATGTTCTTTCATAATTGGTATTCTTTACAATTTCCAAAACCAATGTTTAATATCGGATTTTGGTAGGCCTTGTATCCTTATAATAATTAATATCACACCTGGATTGAATCCGAGGATTTTTTTGACTCTTGCGAAACCAGCTTATTTTAGGCCCTTCTTATTTTCCAAGATAACAAGATTATCATATTCAAGGATGTTTTTAAAACCGTTGGGCCCAATAATTTTTTCCGTCAATCTAGCTCCCTCCCTTACCAATATCAATAAGCGGATATTATTTCCTATTTTAAGTGTCAAACTATCCAGGTCCTGCATTTCAAAATCAATGATCATAATATCCGCAGGCATTGCCATAGCTTCTTCAATGGAATTTGTCAATGTTAACTTGGCTATTTGTTGGGCAATAAAACTGTTCTTTACCATTGCCCGTATCTCCTCATCGGCCAAGTAGGCAAAAATTTTTCTATCAACGGAGTTTAAAGATAAAAGAAAATCTAGCTGCCCGTATTCTTTTGAAAGATGAATTATGGAATCCGAGGTGCCAATATGTTTAAGGATAAGGGCATATGTTTTTGCGTTATTTTTTAAATCCCTTTTTACAGATCGGTAGATGGCGTCCCCTTTGTATCTGTAATCCTCCAGAATGGTTCCCTTGAAATAGGTATCCCCTTCCACTTCATTTCTTAGGGTTTGGAATTCGGATCTGAAATGGGCGGCGATCCCCTTGTTGCGCTCTCTGTAGTTTTTGCCGTAGTGTTGATTTTCTTGGGGGATCCTTTCCAATATCTTGACCGTTATACTGCCATTCCTTATTACAAAACTTCCTTTGGGAAGCACCTCCGAATTTCCATGTATCAACACGGGAACAATATCCATATTAAACTTTTCTGCCAAATAAAAGGCTCCTTTATGGAAACGTCGTATTTTGTTGGTGCTGGACCTTGTTCCTTCGGGGAAGGCCATTAATGAGTAACCTTGGGCCACCTTTTTCCTTAAATGTTCCAGGCCATTATCTATCCCGTCGGACACTGGATAAAAACCGGCCAGTTGCACGGCCTTTCCAAAAATAGGGGATTTGTACACCCAGTCGTTTACCAAGTAAATAATCTTGGGATGCAACATGCCAACAGCCAAAATATCCAGAAAGGAAGTGTGGTTGGCAATGATAATGGCCGGTTTGCCAAAATCTTCCCCAGATACATTGATGATTTTTTTGCTAACAAAGGGATTGGTATATAGCACCGATTTCATAAATTTTGAAATGGCCATGTGGAACCATTTCATTTTAACTTTTTTCTTAAAGGGCAGTATTTTCATAACACTGATGCTCCCTATGGACAACAACAATCCACCGGAACCATAATAACCAAATGAAAGGACGGAATGAATAAGTAGCCGAAGACTGATAGGACGCTTTTCCTTATTCCCTATAAAGAGCAAAAATAATAAGGGTTGTATGGTGAAAGCAACAAAAACCGCCGATAGGATACCTATGAGCGATACGAGGCTAATGGAATGCAGGGCGGGGTGTTGTGCAAAAATAAGTACCCCAATTCCCAAAACGGTGGTAATGGCCGAAAGTAGGATAGAGGTTCTGTGCGTTCCAAGTACTTCTTCCCCTTTCCTGTATTCCTTGAGTAGTCCCGTGGTTATGAATATGCTGTAATCTATTCCCAGACCAAAGATAAAGGTGGAGATAATGATATTAAAGATGTTGAATTCTATATGGAACATTCCCATAATACCAATGGTCAGCCACCAGGTCAATAGGATGGGGATACTGGTAACCAAGACCAGGGAAAAACTTCTAAAGAAAAAGAAGAGGATCAGGACTACTATTCCAAGGGAGTAGCCAATTAATTCATTAAAATCGTTTTTGAGATTGCCTAAAAACATCTCGTTCATTTCCTGTCTATCGATTACCAAGGTATTAGGGTAGGCCCTAAAAAGTTGTTTTACGTTTTCTTCATTTCCCTCCTTTAATTTGATCAGGGAGGTAACAGTGGTAAAACCTTTGTTGCTTACCATGTAGTCATCCATAGGCAAGGCCGCTGCATTGCTGTAATCTTCAATCCCCAAGAGGCTAAAATCCTTTTTGAGAAAGGAATAAAATTTATCAAAAGAGTTGGACTTAAATCCTAGTTCCGTACCACTTTCTATTAGATGTTCGGTGGTGTTTAGAATCATATCCTCCTTCCAAAACCCTTTCCATAGATCAATTTTTTCCTGTTGTTTTTTCTGGGACAGGACAAGGTTGCCAATGGAACTAAAGCTAAGTACCTCGCCAAGATTTTTTAGGCTGTCCAATTTGTGGTATAGGACATTGGTAGTTTCCAGGGCCTTGTCGCCATCCTCCCCATAAGTGGCCAAATAAATGGATTTGGAAGACATATTGGTAAGTGCGTCCAATCTTTCCCTGGCCTGTAACAAAGCTGGAGGCTCATAGTTGAGTTTGGCAATATCCTTATTGAAAATCACCTTATCGTGAAAAAATACACTGGCAATCAATAGACCTACAAGGACAGATATACTCCATTTGTTCTTATGGAGCTTGTAGGAGGCTATTTTATCCAAGAGGGTATATTTTACCTTAAGCCTGTCCGTATTCCTATACACATGGGGTATGATAAGGAGTGCGAAAATACAGGAACCGATTACGCTAACGGCAGCAAAAATACCAAGATCCTGTAAGGCTTGCGAATCAAGGAAAAGAAGGCATAGAAAGGCGAGGGCCGTGGTAATACTGCTCATAATTACGGGCTGGGCCACATCGGAGTAAAGTGCCCTTATGGAAGGGTTATTTCTAATTTGGGTCAGAATATGTAAGGAATAATCCAAGGTAACCCCTAACAGAACCGAACCTATCCCCAAGGAAATGGCAGAAATCTTCCCCCTGGTCCAATACAATACGGCAACGGATAGTGTTGCACCAAAAAGGGTAGGGGCAAAAAGGATAAAGGGAATGGTTAATTTTCTATAAAATAGGATAAGGATGCCCATTAAAACGGATAGGGCAATGGTTATCGTAAGACGAATGTCCTCTTTTATTTGTTGGGCGTTGGCAACGGCTATTAGGGTGGCCCCATAATATTCACTTTTTACCCTGTCCTGAAACAATCGGTCCAATTGATCCCGCGTTTCATAAAGCTCTTTTACAAATTTGGTATTTTCCACGGTTTCACTGGAAGGGTGCGCAGGGGTAATAAACAGTAAAATGTTTTGAAGATCCTTGCTCAGGAGAAAACCTTCCTTGAGGGTAAACTGATCCCCCATGCCCAAACTTTTTAGTTTGTTTAGGGCAATAAAGGAAATACCAAGGGGGTCTTTCATAATCATTTCCTTGGCAACGATTCCGGAGGGGGAAATTAATGTTCTGTAGTTTTTTTGTGTTATTTTGGCAATGCTGTCCTTATCCAATTTTTTTGATATGGTCATGTAGTCCTCCCTGTCCAATAGCAAAGGGACATTTTCATAGACAAACTCCAAGGTGTTGCCCAGGTCACCATCATCTATTTTGCCCTGGATCTTCTTTATATGGGATGAAGATTTTTTGGATATACTATCCAAGAAATCATTTGCATACCTTGTTAGTTCTTCAATGGGCGTACCTGGCCGTCGCACAATATTGATAATGATCTTATCCGAAAAATTAACCGATCTTAATACTTTTTGAACCTCTTCGGTCTTGCGGTTACTGGGTATAAGTTTGGTGATATCCTCCTCGAATTCAATATTGAAGGCGCAATAGGCCAGGAATAAAAATAAGGCCAAAAGACCAATGCCGAAGGGCAGTCTTTTCTTGGCCACATATTGATGGAACCTATATAAAAAATCACCCATTTTTAAGTGCAATTTTTTTTCTTTCAAAAATATTCAAAATGATATAACCACATATTCCCGCTGTAAAAGATCCAATAAGGGAAAGGGTTATACTGCCAATTATATAGGATTCCAGATGTTTTATAACTTCAAAATCGGTCCCTGCCTCCCCAAAGGTAAAATTAAACTCGTTACCCAAGATCCAGTGGCCCATTTTAAGGCTTATAAACAGCACAAAAGGTATAAAAGGAGGAAAGCTTACATTGGAAAAAGCAAAGGCAATGGCCTTGTTCAGTTTAAAAAGAACCGCCAAGAAAATGACTATCAGGGTCTGGAACCCCCACAGTGGAGATAAACCGATAAGTACTCCAAGTGCTATGGAGAGCGCCTTTTTTTCATGGGAATCGTTGCTGCCCAGAAAGTCTTCGTGGAAAAACCTCTTAACCCCTTTTTTTTTTATTTTTCGGATAAGATCCCGGGGAAATATGTATAGAAACGTAAGCAGGACCAAGTAGGTGTTTAAAAGGCTAATTCTTGAAAAATCGGTAAACGGTCTAAAATGGGATACCCTTTCGGTTATATCATAGGTTACCTTTATGGGAAGATTCTTCACTTCTATCCCGATCCATGCCGCCTTAACGATCACTTCAATTTCAAACTCGAATTTTTTAGTATGGAAATTGATGTCCTTAAGGGCAAGTATGGGATATAGCCTATATCCGGATTGGGTGTCCTGTAGTTTGATCCCCGTTTCTACCCAAAACCAAAAATTGGAAAACTTGTTGCCAAAACTACTTTTTTTAGGAACGTCTTTTTGCCCCATATTTCTTGCTCCTATGTAAAGTACATCTCTTGAGGCTTCCTTACTAAGGCTGTTGATGAACAGGGGGATATCATCCGGAAAGTGTTGGCCGTCCGAATCAATGGTTATGGCAAAGTGGAAACCTAGTTCAAGGGCTATTTCAAAACCCTTCCTCAAAGCATATCCTTTACCTATGTTATGCGGAAGGTGTAGTGTACGGACATTGGGAAATTCGGTTAAAATATGGGAGGTGGTATCCGAAGACCCATCATTTACGACTATGAGGTTTTGGGTGTATTGCAGCACCCCTTCAATGACTTTTTTTAGGGTCTTATGATTGTTGTAGGTAGGTATGACCACACAGCATTTAAGCTGATCCATAGCCTTAGTTGTGGATGTGGTATAGTGTAACACGGTGCTATTGGCATTTGGTTGTTCCATCTTGTATAAAGATACAGGACATGGCATGCAAAAATAGGAATTACTGAAGTTAAAACAGTTGCTTTTCTTCAGTATTAAATCCTGGGGATTGTAATATATAGGATTTTACAAATTCTTTGACCGCTTTAGAATTTGTCTTTTCGTACTGGTTTAAAATGAAGGTTTTGTCTTCCTGAATATTGGATCGGTATTTTAGAAATTTGGGAGAATTTTCCTGGATTCCTAATCTAAGGCACCTAATTTCTATGCTTTCCGGTTTTTGGGATACCGCAAATTCCAAGAGGGCTACCCCGTTTTTGAAAAGGTTTTTCCTTTCTGTATTATCCTTGGTATATTTTGCCGTTAATGCAGTAACAGCGCCCTTGTAGGCAACCAATACCATATTGTCTTCCTTGGTAACGGTTTCCAGTTTCTCCCTTAAGGCCAAAGCGGTTTCACGGTCGTTGGAGGCCAATTTAAAAGCTTCTCGGATCTGACCCAGATCGGGCGTAAAAGTAGAAATGGAAATCACGTACAGTAGAAAACAGATAAGTTTCATTTATGTGATACTTTTAAAGGTTGCACTTAGTTTTAGGGCCACTGTTTCCCCGAAGATGGTCGTACTTTTTACCTTGATAAGCCCGTCCAGTTCAGTAAGGTTGATTTCTATAAAAAGAACCGGATCCGTTTCAGGGTTTATAATGGCCATGAATTTTACATTTGCGGCAACGGATAGAAACAAATCCTGATCCAGGCTCCTCTCTGTTAATTCCTTTATGATCTGAATCATACATACCCCCGGCATAATGGGTTTTCCGGGGAAATGGCCTTTGAAAATTTCATGCCTGGGATTCAGTTTTATTTTGGCCGATATGCCTTCTTCGTTTTTATAAAAAGATTCTGTTGTATAAAGTCCTTCTATTAACATTAACATTATGGTCACATATTAAATTTATAGGAGAGTCCAATTTGGAATACCCTGTTCAATTGATTCTCCTCCGAATTGCCCCCATACTCTTCGGAGTCATTGAAATCCAGATCTATCAATCCTTGTTTATACCTTAATTCCAATGCCAATCCAAAATCAAACTCGTACCCAATACCTCCAAATATGGCCAGATCAATGGGTGTGATCTCTAAATTGTCACCATTGTCGTTTATCAAGTTGATAAAATTGTCATCAAAATTAATGTCCAGACTTGGACCAAGAATAAAATGGAACCCCTGATTTTTAGAAACAAAAAATTTATTTGCCAGGGCAATGGATACGTAATTAATATTTATTTCCCCCCCATTTCTATAGCTGGCATTGCCTCCTTGGTTGGAATATACAATTTCAGGTTGCATAGTATAATTATCCGTAAAACGGACTGCTAAAAACAATCCTGCATATAATCCGGATTTGGTGTCCAGACCGGAATTTAGCACCTTGGCGTTGTTTAGGCCCAATCTTACCCCTAGTTGCGACTTGCCTTGGGCCGTTAAGGTAGCGGAAATGATGAGGAAAAGGCCGATAAACAGTAACTTTTTCATTTCTAAATGGCTTTTAAATCTATAGTTAATCCAATGTTTTTGTGCTGTATTTTAATTTCCCTTGCATGGTCGTTTTCCAATTCTGTAAAAATATAATCCGATTTCACTTTGCTACCTTTTGTTTCCAGTATTTTATGTAGCCGTTCATCCGTTGTTAAGTAAAAGTAAGTGTTATTCCCTATTTTCGTCTCAAAGTATGTGCTGTCCCCTATTTTTTGGTAATGGTTCAGAATGTTGGCGTTTTCATGGGTAAGGACAAAAAAATCCTTCTTAAGAAGGCTTATAAGAATTTTTTTATTCATTTCACTGAGTATAAAATTAATTCTGAATTCGTTTTTGATGAACGAAAAATCAAATAGTTTATTGCCCAATTCAGTTGTGAAAACTACCCTATGGTGTTCTGGTCCAAACTTTTTTACAACAAATATGCCGCCAAAGGATTTCTCGCCAAAATTAATTTTGGCCTTGTAGATATAATCCATTGAAATGTCCGAAAAGTAAGGATTGACTGCAATTGCCACATCACTATCTATTCTTCCTAGATTATACTTTTTTGGAAAGGAAGCACAGGCAAATAGCAAGAAGGTTAGGCTAATTGGTAAATACTTCATTGTCCAAAGGTTTATTGATTTGCCGATCGGTAAAGACAATTCTGGTATAGTCATTGGTAGGTTCCACCATTTTGACCTCCATAACATCGGCCTGCTCCTTATTAAAAAACAAAATAAAAGAGGCGATATAGGCCTTTATTTTTTCGTCTTTGGGGATAAAGATGACCTTGAAATATTTAGGATCTTTAAAGTAACTCATAGTGAAGTCCGAATCTTGGAACAAGTTGCCCTTTATACTGTTGACAATTAATTGGTTCAGCTTTTTAAACAGCATATTATTTCCCAGATCCATATTGCTTTTGGTCCCGGAATCGTTAATCAATAACTGGTCTTCCTTAAAAATAATGCTGTATTTGAAGGGGTCTGTATACTCCCATTTCACCATGTCGGGAGCCTTAAAGGCCATTTTGCCCTTTGTAGTGATATCATTGGACAAAAAGTCCATGTGCTTATACTGCGTAAAATTGCTTTGGATCGTGATCATGGTCTTGGATGTCTTGTTAACCATGGCCTTGAAAGAAGTAATTTCGGGATCGCTCATAGTACTTTCCTGAGCGAAGAGCAGGGAGGTATGGGCGATCAGCACAATTAAAAATAATAGTTTACGCATAGGCTTTAATATCTAACAATTGGTCTACAGTAACCGATTGAATTTCGTTCTGCTTTAAAAATAGCAATAACTGTTCCAATACTTCAACAGTTTTATCGCTACTGTCATGTAGGAGTATAATGTCGCCTTTTTTTATTTTATTGGTGATCCGCTCCAGGACTGTTTTTTTTGATCTTTTGGTAGTGTCCAAAGACCGAATGTTCCAGCCAATGGTAGTGAGTTGAAGTTTTTTGACCGCCTTGGTTATACTTGGATTCGTTACCCCAAAGGCGGGTCTGTACATTTTGGGGTCAAGTCCTGTTGTTTCCTTTATGGCCCTATTTGTTCTTTGGAGCTCCAAAATTACTTTTTGCGTTCCATAAAATCCAAATTTATTGGAATGCGAGTAGGTATGGTTGCCAATGGTATGCCCGTTGGCTACTATTTTCTTGACAATTCCACCAAATTGGTGTACTTGATGGCCTACACAAAAAAAAGATGCCTTGGCATTATATTTTTGTAGTAGTTCCAGAACTTTTGGAGTAAAATTGGGATGTGGGCCATCATCAAAAGTAATGGCCACCAAATTGTTGGGGATGTTCTTGTTGCCATGCAAGGCGGGCAGATGATAATTCCAACGGATGTGGAAGGAGCCGATAATGGTAATGGTCAACCATATGGCACCAAGAAGAATATAGGGCCACCAACTTATTTCCTTAAATACATCCAATAAAATAATGGCGGCAAAAGCAACTCTAAAAATGTTATTTATAACGGGATACTTCAACATCGGCGAAGTAGGGTGAAACTATGGTTTTTACCCCTGTACTGATTGTACAGTAATATGGATTCAATTTTGTTGGCCCTAAAAGTATTTAGGGTAATGGCACTAGGGGTATGTTGGGTCTTTAGAATTTTAGCTCCCAGCCAAAATCCAAAAGCGGAGGCGGTGTTGAATTCTCCGCTCAGATGTTTGTAATAAACCTGTTGGGTGTTTTTAAAGGGCCCATTGGTAAGATCCAAATAATAATCATCGTAGTCAATGTCCCCATTATTTCCGCTGATCAATACATCTATATCTGCCTCCGACAGTTCATTTTCCTTTAAAAACGCTTTAAGAACGGCCATCAGTTCCGGTTTGGCCAAGGTATTGTAGGTCTTCACATCCAGTACCTGGGCGTAGCTGAATTCTTGTTTGTTGTTGGACAGCACAAAGAAATTGGCACCTTCCCCAAATACGGCGCCCACGGTATTGGAATGCAGTAGCTTGTTGGAATGTACCTTTTCCGGTTTTATATGTTTTATTAGTTTATGTATGGCGTTGGTGTGTTCCCCGGACTCATCTACACCACCAACAAGTATGTTTTCCGCTTCCCTGCACTCCAATTGCATTAAGGCATCCATAAGGGCCGATTCAAAAGAAATACTGCTATGTACATAGGTGAAATTATATCCCTTGCATCCAATACCCAGTGCTATCTGGCCCGCAACGGTATTGTGGGTAGATTGTATAAAGGAGGTAGGGGTAAGGAATTGCTCATTATTGTCCAAAATAGCGGTTACAAATTTTTCGGAATCCCGGACACATCCCATTCCCGTCCCGGTTATAATGGCATCTATATCCGTTAGGTGCGCTTCCTCCAAGGCTATTTTGGAAGCAACCACCCCCATTTTTATACCTTTTGCCATTCTTCTAGCTGCCGCTGGCGGAATAAAATCCTTGTAGTTGGGTTCTATTGCAGAAATAACAGTGTCCTCATAGGGTGTTATTTCCTCCAAAAAATCATTGTTGTCAAATGTTTTTTGTGCAGATATGGAACCGATACTGTTTATATAAACTTTTTCCATTGGTTGTTAGGAATGCCGAATTCTAATATAATATCAAATAAGCTAAAATGGACCAAATGTAAATATAATAATTCCTTCTTAGGCTATTTTGAAAAAATCAAGGTGGAACAATTACCTCCAAACCCCAGGGAATTGGACAGAACGGTATTTAAGACTTTTTCTTTTAAGGAGGTTTCTGGAACAAGGGCAAACTCTTTCATGGGAGTTTTAAAATTTAAATTGGGATAGATAATGTTGTTTTGAAGCGCTAGAACTGCATATACCGCCTCTATTGCACCTGCTGCGGCCAGGGTATGCCCCGTATAGGCTTTGGTGGAGCTGAATTCTGGCACTTCTTCGCCAAATACACGGATAATGGCCCGTCCTTCGGACAGATCATTATTGCCGGTGGCGGTCCCATGGGCATTGATATAATCAATATCCTTAGGCACCAATCCTGCAACGGCAAGGGCCTTCTCCATGGCCAAGGTGGCACCATCCCCGTTTTCGGAAGAGGCCGTTTGATGATAGGCATCGTTGGCATTGCCATAGCCTACTACATATCCCAACACTTTTTTATCTTCCTTTTTTACCAGGAATTCCGATTCCAATACCAAATATGCTGCGGCCTCCCCTAAATTTAATCCTTTTCTATTTTCGTCAAAAGGGGTGTTATAAGTGTTGGACAGAATCATTAAGGTGTTAAAACCGTTAATGGTGAATTTCGATAAACAGTCGGCACCACCAACAATTACCCTATCCAATTTTCCCGATTTTATTAATCTGGCCCCAAACATAATGGCATTCGCTGCAGAGGAACAGGCAGTACTGATGGTGGTGACCAAACTTTGGTCCAAGCCCAATTGTTCCGCTATTTTTTCCGTTGAATCCCCGGCATGGTGGCCCTCAATGTACCTTCTGTTGTCCCCACTTTCCAGGTAATCGTAATAAAATTTTTCGGTCATGTCCATTCCTCCAACACTGGTGGATGAAATAAGTCCCGTCCTGTAAGCTTTTATATTGGTTATTTTGGCATCAGCAATGGCTTCTTTGGCCGCAATGGCCCCTAATAAGGCCGTTCTGGAGTAATTATTGTTGGGACCTAAACCCAATATAGCCTCCAATTCCCCGTTGGTGAATTCAATTTCACCTACCATAATACTGCCTTTGTGCACAGTGTCTATTTTGGAAATATGGGATATTCCCGTTCTCTTTTTTAAGAGTGCACTGTAATTCTCGGCCACATTGTTTCCAATGGCCGAAATGATACCCATTCCCGTAATAGCTACTCCTGTGGACATTATTTTTCTATTATCTAGTGTTAAGTTAATCGTGAAATGACTTCTCGACTCCGCTACCATTGACAACTTTATTAAGAATCTCAATGATTTGAACTCGGCAACGGCAGTCACTTCGACAGAGTCCCTTTTCGGGACGACGAGAAGTCGCATATACTGGCCGGGAGCTGGATGTGCGATTTAGCTCATGTCATATTTATTTCACGGGTATTCATGAACCTTCGGTTTAGCTTCGCTGAATCTCCAATTTGGCTTCGCTGAACCTTCGGTTTCTCATATGCATTCGAAATGACGTCCTCGAAACTTTTAATTTATAACTTAAACCTTTAATTATTACTCTACCGGTATCCTATATGTTTTGTACCTCAAAATCAAATTTTAAAATAATATCATTTTATCGGCTTGAAAAATAAAATTTCTAGGGGCTCGAAGTGACGATCGATTGTCTGGTCGAGCGTCCGCCTGTACTGAACGGTCCGTTCGGGCGGGGATCGAGACCTAAATTAAATGACAAAACATCCTTAACATAACACTAGTTTAAAGGTTAAAACCCCGCCTGAACGTAGTCGGGCATGCCTGCACACCGGCTTGACAGGCCTGCCTTTGCCCATTGCATACAATAGAATTATTTTGTGCGGTGCTCGGCAATATATTTTGCCATTACTTCAATGGATTCAAATATTTTTTTCCCCTCTTTGGGGTCCGTAAGTTTTATACCGTAATCCTTGTCCAACATTACTATGAGTTCCAAGGCGTCAATGGAGTCCAGTCCAAGGCCATCACCAAACAAGGGATCATTATCTGCAATTTCCTCAATTGCAATATCCTCCAAGTTTAATTGGGTAATTATTTTTTCCTTAAGTTCTTGTTTTAAATCGCTCATTTGGTTGTGTACAATTTTATTATTTCTTCTTTATGATGTTCAATGTTTCCTTCCGTAGAAACTAGGTACAAAAATGCCTCGTAGTCATCTGTGTCACAGTTTACCCACCCGCACAATACTTCGTCCGCTTTTTCGGTTGTAATTAAACCCATTGCGTAGTCGTGTAGATATGCTACATTAAAGTGGTTAAAGATAAAAAAACTATTTTCAGAATATAGCCTATGTTTAATACTTATCTCCCCAAGACAAATATTGGGCAAGGTATAGACAAAAACAGCTGGACTTGGAAAATAGTTTTCCCTGTCCGTAATGGACTCTTGGTGCTTTCTGTCCGTTTGCAGGCTGGAAGCACTATTTGAAAAGACCAGGGCAATATTTTTCGACATTTCGGAATCCCGGATCATCGGCTTAAGTAAAATATCGGCGGCCAGAAACCCAAGTTTGCTGAGGTCGTCCATTTTAAAAAACTTGGGATAATTCGTAACCATTTTTTTATAGGCCAGTTTTAAAAAAGTGCTGAAATCGCTACCAGGGTCTTCCATGAGCAACGTATCGTTCAATATGACCCTGTTGTTGGATATACTGCAATATCCCTTTATTTTTAGCTGTCCGGTCTTCATGATCCTAGCTTTTTAAACACGGCTGCCGTATTGCAACCTCCAAAACCGGAGGCTGTCTTTAAGAAGCAATCTAAATTCCTGACCGTAGGAGCCGTAATAATATTAAGGGGTTGCGATACTCCCAACTCGGTGAAGCCCATGGAGGAATACAAGGTGTTGTGGTAGAGGGAGTGCATGCCCACAATGGTTTCCACAAGGCCGGATGCCCCCAGGGTATGTCCAAAATAACCTTTTAGGCTGTTCAATGGAACAGAGCCCAGACCTAGTCTGTTCAAGGCTATGGCCTCCATCTCATCATTGAACTGGGTTGCAGTGCCATGGGCGGAAATATAATCTATATGGCTAGGGCCAACCTTGGCTTCTTTAAAAGCCGAAAGAATACTCCGGTAAAGGCCTTCCCCTGTTCTTGATGGGCCGGAAATATGATTGGCATCGTTACAGGAAGCTTCGCCCAGTATTTCTACGGCCTCTGCGGGTAAATTGTTGTTGTCCTTGGTTATCAGGACACTAGCGGCCGCCTCTCCTATATTGATGCCGGATCTTTGCTTGCAATAGGGTTTGCAGGGCAGGGGGCTCAATGCTTGGAAAGAATTGAAGCCCGAAAGTATAAAATTGGAAACAACATCGCCCCCAACTATAAAAACCTGATCGAAGGTTCCCTGGGAAATAAATCTTTTACCTACAGCAATGGCCAATAGTCCGGACACACAGGCATTGGAAAGTACAATAGGCTCTGTGGCAAAGCCAAAGTAATTCTTTACGATATGCCCTAAAGTTCCCAAATAGGCCCTTTCCGGGGGCATATGGTGTTTCGGATCCAGACAGTCTATATTTCCTTTGGTGGTGGACAGAATGAGTCCTACCCTATCCGTTAATTCAACTCCGGAGGCGGTAATGATATTGCCCAGGGATAGGATCATCATTTGCTCCAAGCGGGTATAACCACCATTCCGGCCCAATTTTTTAAAGGCCTTACTTAGGTAATGGGAATCGATGACCGAAGCGTAAAACGGATCGGGAAACAGGTTTTCATCCTCAATTAATGTTATCCCCGATAATCCCTCATGCATATTTTTTACCACTGTAGGACTATCAAAGCCCAAGGAGGAAACAATATTGTTATATGAGAGATAGGTACTATTCATTCAATAATCCAACTTTTTGTTTCCATTTCAAAAAAAATGTAGGCATGGTCAGGGATAGACCGCCATCGTCCTCTACAAAAACCTGTATGGTCTCCCCGGTACAGACCAATTTGTTTTGGGGATCATAAATTTCGTATTTAAAAACCATTTTTGCGGCCGGGGAATCTACAAAAATTGTTTTTATCGTGGCCACATCACCGTAGCGCAAAGGAAGTTTGTGTTCACAAGTGGATTTAACGATGGGGGTAGTGTAGCCTGCCGCCTTATGATCCAAATAGGCAATTCCGTGGTGTCTGCCAAAGGCTTCCCTACCATCTTCAAAATATTGGATATAATTACCGTGCCATACAATGCCCAATGGGTCCGTTTCTGCAAAGCGAACCCTAATTTCACTAGTGAAGCTAATCTCTGATCTGTTTTTAGACGGCATTTTTTCTTTCATTATACGCAATGGAAATTGCGGTAGTTATTACAAAAAATAGAAATAAGAGGGCAAGTTCGGGGATTACATCTAGAATGCCCACATTTCTCAGAAAAACATCATAAAAGGCATTTAGGCCCCAGTTCATCGGTGATAAATTGGAAAGTGCCTGCATAAATTTAGGCATTATAAAGACAGGCACCCATACCCCTCCCAAAGCGGCCAAAATAACAACAAAAGTAGCTCCGAAGGGAGCGGATTGCTCCTGGGTCCTGGCCACCGTTCCCAATAGCAACCCAAGGCCAATGGCCGCAAGTCCCGCAAATATGGCAACAAGGAACAATAGGGGTATTTTTCCCGAGACCTCAAGACTGGGCAGGCCAAGTGTTGGCAAGAGGTAAACCCCTATTCCCAACATCAGGCCAAACTGTATGAGACAAACCGCAAGGTAAACTACTGTTTTTCCTCCCAATACTATTAGATAGGAAACGGGGTTTGTCCTTAGGCGAACAAAGGTACCTTGACTTTTTTCCTTGACCATATTGATGGACAGGGGAACAATGATGAAAAATATGGCGAACAGGGTCCATGCCGGCACATTGTGCTGTACGGAGTTTGGAATTATTTCATTTTCGCCAGTACTTGGGCTAATCTCTTTAAAGGTGATAAAACTTTCGGTGTCAAAAATCGCCTCGGTTTCATCATCCGTTATTTGGGCTTGGAAAGCCTTGTAGATAGTTTGGGTCTCTATTTTAAAGATCATCTTGTCTATCCCGTTCTTTATGGAGTTTTTAAAGGTCATTTGTGTGGCGGGATCAAAATAGAGTATTACCTCTTTTTTTTCCGGATCCTCTTTTTCGGACCGTGGTTTTTCCTCTTCCAAACCAAATTTGGATAGCAGGCCTTCTACATTTAGATTTACTTTTTTTTCCAGCCCGGAACTAAGGTTGGGCGGAATTACAATGGCCAATTGATACTTGCCCTTAAAAACAAGTTCTTTGGCTTCGCTGTCCGATTTTTTGTCGATAATAGTAAAGGATTTGGACGCTGCAAGTCCATCGTATATGCTTTTGGAGACCTCTCCCTTATCATTGTCCACCCATAGAATGGGAATTTTGTTGTCATTGATAGACCTAAAGGTACTATCCTGGATCATGGTGATGGTGACCACCAAGACCAGGGGCATTACAAATAAAATGGCCAATCCGCCAATATCCCTAAATAGGAGTAGTAGTTCCTTATATATGGAGGCCCAAAGTTTATGCATGATCTCTCAGGGCTTTTCCGGTCAAGGTCAGGAAGACGTCTTCTAGATTACGTGATTCCGGGTATTTGGAAATTAGATCTTTAGGTGCCCCTTCAATGATGATCCTGCCATGGTCTATGATGGCCACCTTGCTACAAAATTGTTCGGCTTCGTTCAGATGATGGGAGGTATAGATGATAGTGGTTCCCTGGGCGTTCAATTTCTTTAAATGTTCCATAATTACATTTTTGGATTGAACGTCCACGCCAACCGTAGGTTCGTCCAGGAACAACACTTTGGGGCCGTGCAAAATGCTGGCAATTAAGTTGACACGTCTTTTCATTCCACCGGAAAAAGTATCCACTTTTTTGTTGTAAAACTTTTTCAGCCCCAAGATTTCCAGATGGGAATGGATCTTTTCCTTTAATTGTTTCCCTTTTAATCCGTACATGCTGCCCAGATAATGTAAATTTTCATATGCGGTAAGGGTAGGGTAGAGGGCATATTCCTGGGGTACTATACCAATTGATCGTTTAAGTTGGTTGGCATTTTTTTGGAAGGTAAGTCCATTGATGGAAAAACTCCCGGAGGTAGGTTTTATCAAGGAACTCAACATGGAGATCAGGGTTGTTTTTCCCGCTCCGTTAGGCCCCAATAGACCAAAAATTTCCCCTTCGGCTATTTTTAGATCGAGGTCTACTACCGAATATTCCTCGTTATTTTTATATTTTTTGGATAGATGGGATATTTGAATCATGGGCTGCCTTATATTGCCTTTTTCAGTTTTTTAAAAAAAACTTCCTCTTTGTTGGCGATATCTTCAAGAAGGGTGGCTACATGGTCGTATTGGTCAACGGCCACATTATTGCTCCTGTTTTTGTATATGCGCGATGCCTCTACCGCAAAATCGCGCCATTGGTCGCCTATCAAGGTCATCTCTTTGGAAAGTTCCAAAAGCCGATCGTTCGCCAACAATTTTCCCACCTCTTGTAGGAAGGCGGCGTAAATATACCGGAACCCGCCACCTCCAGTACCTATTTCTTCCTGCATGCGCACAATTTGTCCCAAATAATGGTTGGCAATTTTAATCCCCTTTGCCTTTGGCCATTTACGAATAAGTTTGGCAATTTTTCGTATCCCCTTTACCCCAACGATGGGGACGGGGGCCAGCATATCCCTGCAGGTGTGCCTTATTCCTTTAATAATGGCTTTTTCCAGCTGTAACTTTTCGGGGAAAGCCGTAGGATAGTAAATATGACCCTTAGGGGCAAAGGCACCTTTGGCAAACCTTACTTTTTCCAGTTCTTTTTCGGTAAGCGAGGTAACGGTTTCCATTACGGGATCACTAATTAAGTAAGTACCCTCCTTTTTGCCGTAGACCACCATATTGTGGGCGTTAAAATGGAAGCGATATTCGTCAGGGAAATAGGGCAGGTTATAAACGCCTACCTGAAGCCCCACCGGATTGTTCCTTTTTAGGTTTTCATCCAATCTGGCCTTGGCGGTTTGGGGATTTCGAAATTTTTCACGTTTTATTTTAATCCCCACCCTTGTGGCGAATCGGGTAAAGATTATGCCGGGCATGGCCCTATAGGACACCACGGGGGCATAGTTCACTTTTAAAAAAGGGATATAGGTAAACAAGAGCCCGGAGCCTATTCCAAAAACCATCGGTTCACTTACCGTAAACCCATTGTACGTCATTAAGTTGGCTACAACACCGTTCTCGCAGTGTGCGGCCTGCTTATGTTTAAAATCTATTTCCATGGTTTAGAGATCGGTGCGTTTTAGCTCTTCGATCGTAACCTCGAAGACATCTGCATATTTTTGTAATGTTTTGTTGTTAAGGTTGTTGAATACGGCAGGCCTAAAATGTCTTTTAACCCTCCATTTCCAGATCCCCACGTAGCTCGCCAGGATGGGAAGGTCCATTTTATGGAGTTCCATATAGTATTCCAAGGGACTTGCCTTAAGTTCCCTTACCCTTTGTTTTGAAGCGGCAATACGCTCGTTCAAGGCCTCTATGGCATTGTTCAGGGCAATGGTCTTGGGGCTCCAACCCGTGCTTAATTCTGTGGTATACTCTCCGTTTTCATCAACGGCATAGCACAGTTCCTTAAAATTGGCCGACTCAAGATTGCTTTTGTCCTGTGGTACTTCGTTCTTTTTCATGCCTTGGGTCATTATAATTTATATACCAAAGTTTACTGGCCTATAAAGTTATTAATACAATTTCATATTCGATCCGCGGATGCAACTAAACTTCCTGTATCAAGAAATTTAAAATACAATCTGCCACTAATTCTTTCCCCGTATATATTTTGCATTCCATAGTGCAGATGCTAAAATTTCCCGCACTGTAATTGGAAAGGAGATTGGCCTTTGTAGTTAGGATATCCCCTGTTTTGGGCAATAAAAAAATATGGGCTTTTTTAATTCCACTAATAAAACCGATAATGCTATTGCCCGCCCCTTCAAGGTCGTCTGCCGCAAAGAAATCCTGCCCAACAATTGCGGAGCATGACTGTGCGGCATTTTCTATAATCCCCGATTCGGTAAACCTATCGTTATTTACAAAGATACAATCTTTGGTTACTTTAAATTCGGTGGTCACCGTATCCTCGTTAAGATCAATTATTTTTGTGACCATGAGCATCGGTGCCCTATGGGGTAAAAATTTGTGTATATCGATATGTGAACGCGCTGTATCCACTACGTTTAGTTTGCCAAAACGGTCTTCATTTCACTGTTCGCCATAATTTTGCCGTTGCAGCTTACCTGAATCCTTACCAAGGTAACTCCCAAAATATCGTGTAGAATGGTGACCGTCGTTATTAGTTCTTGGTCTATGGTTGGCAACTCCAATATTTCTGCGGATTTAATGGCTCCGATATAACCTGTTGGGGCAGGCTCATTTTTCAGGAAATACCGATATCCTGTATGAAGGGCTACGGACTGTGCCATATGTTCAATTAATCCGGCGGCCATAAATGTATTATTGTAGGCGAACAAATTGTTTGGTGTGGGCCTAAAGCCGGCAATCACCTTTTCTTCGGAGTAGTGGATCAACTTGTCCACCATTACAAAAGGCGCTTTTTGGGGGATCAGATTTTCAATTAGCCCTTTATCGTCTATTGTATGTTTCAATAAATTCATTTAACAGACCGTTAGGTATGCATAGGAATACGAAAACCTGGCACTTTCCGGTACGTGCAACAATATTTTATCTCCCTTTTTCAGTTGTCCCGAACTTACCAATTCCTCTAGCATTACATAGATGGAGGCTGCACCCACGTTGCCCACCTTGCTTAAATTCATAAACCATTTCTCCCAAGGTATTTCCACTCCTTGTCTTTTCAATTCCTCGTATAAATTCTCTTTAAAATAATAGGAAGAGATATGGGGTAAATAATAGTCAAAATCGGCGGTAGTGATGTGGTGCTTGGCCATAGCCATTTTTAGACTGTCCACTCCTTTGACCAATATGTTTTCGCCCAGGAGCTTAACGTCCTGTTTCATGGCAAAAAGAGATTTGTTGGCCCAGTCTTCGGCAGGGTATTCGCTCCAAGGCTTTAAATGGCCATTTTCCAATTTATCGGCACCGGCATACATACATGTTTCCATTTCAAAGGCATAGGAATACCCTTCCATCCATTCAATTTTTAGAGCGATGCCATTGGGTTCACTTTCGAGTAATACGGCACCGGAACCATCGGATAGCATCCAGCGTAAAAATTCTTTGTTAAATGCCAATATAGGGTTGTCCTCCAACTCTTTAAGGTGTGCTACCTCATTTTCAAAAATATCGGATTTCATCCAAGTTGAGGTTCTTTCCGATCCCGTACACACCGCATTGGATACCTGCCCCGCCTTAACGGCCAAGAAACCATATTTTAGGGCATTCATACCCGAACAACAGGCCCCTGATGGGGAGTTGACCTCTAAATTCCCATTTTTTAAAAAGCCGTGCACCATAGAGGCGTGCGAAGGCAATATTTGATCTGGGCTACTGGTGCCACAGGAAAGAAGTTCTATGTCCTTGGTCGTAAAATCGTCATCACATAACAGCTCTATGGCCTCCTTGGTCAGTTGGGCATTGTTATGGGTAATGTTTCCAACAGCGTCAATGGCGTAATATCTGGTCTTAATTTGGTTGTTCCGCAGGACTATACGTCTGGCCTTGGAATTCTTACCATTGATAATGCCCAACTTTTCCTCCATTTGTTCATTTTCAATAGGTTCATTAGGTAAGAACTTGGCAATCCTGGTAATGTAAACGTCTTTCATTAATTGTTCTTTAATCTAACGGATGAATAGTATGCTTTATCCCTTTTAATTTTATTGTACCGAGGTATGTAAGTCGCCAAAAATACAATAAAAACTATTGGAGCTATCACCCAAATTGCAAATAACAAATAATATTTGAACAAAACCAGCAATTTTTTTCGTTTCGGATCAGCTGCTGGTCCTTTCTTTATAATAAGGTTGGCCCATTTTGTAAACAATACATTGCCCCTTATGTCTGTCTGTATCAGCAGGGGTTTTACCTTAACGGCGCCCAATTTTAATAAATCGTCCTGTAGGTTGACGTAATCATTGGCCAATAGTGCTTTCCTTATGGGAATCCCAAATTTTTCCGACGCTTTTATATCCTTGTCGGAAACGCCCGGTTTGGGAAAAATACCAAGGTATCTGGTCTTTTTTCCTCTCAGCATCCAATGCACTATGGTAATGACGCTTATGTGATTTATATGTTGGTCTACCAAGGCGATATTGCCCACTAAGCTGGCATTACAGGATACAAGTAGGCGTTTCATTTTTTCCTGTGCCATTAACCACATGTTCCTACAGGCTATAACGGTAACTACAGGTGTTTTATCAAGAATTTTTTTGGCAAAATCGGATTTCAGAAAGGAGTTTATTGGTATCGAGGGAGTTAAATACCAGACCTGGTAACCTAGAATTATGAGGTCATATTTCTTTTCGAGGATATCGGCCTTTGGGGGCTTTATTTTACAGGGTATTTGCAGGAAGGATTCAGGAAAGGCATCATAAAAATCATCCTGTTTCCAGGGAAATTTATAATCATTTTCGGGAATTATCCTGTAATAAGTAATGTTTACATTCCCTCCACCTATGGTAGTTGCCAAATTTTTGGCAATATCCAACAACTGTCCGGATTGGGAGTAATAGATTATAAGAACTTCTTTCATTTGTTCAAATTCATTGTTTTTTATAGGTCAGACCTGTCCGACTTCTTCGTTCCCGTCCGTACCGGAACGGGCGGACAGGTGGGTGGAATTTGCCATTGAACATATCGGTTGGTATCAAGATTTGTTATGGCTCATTTCATAGGTAAGCTGTTGATATTCATTTTGATACTTCCAATAGTGAGATTTTATAAATACCTATAAGGTCTTTTACTCGACTTTTTATGTAATTTTAATGTATTTCGGATCGGTGCCTAACTTGGATAAGGTGGTCAAAACTTAGTACCGACATATCCGAACTTAGTTTTTTGCACCCCAAAAATCATAATAGTTGAACCACTGCAATGGATATTGTTCTATAATCCATTCCATGCTCTTAATATAACTGGCCAATAATCCTTCGGCATCCCTTTTCTTGAAATCGGCCTTTCTGGCATAAAGATGATAGTGTTTATTGGTTTCCTTCATAACATATACAAAAAGGACGGGAACGTTCAATCTGGATCCCATTAAAAAAGGGCCGGAAGGAAACAGCGCTTCTTTACCTAAAATTGGCGAGGTCATCAACTTGGACGTTGTTGCGTACCTGTCCCCTGTCATGCAAATTATTTCATTTTTTGCCAAGGCGGCATTCATTTCAAAGATATGGGACATATCTTCCCGTAGGATAATAAATTTGGTGGATGATTTTTTAATATATCGATCAAGGTATTCCTTTATGGCCTTATGCTCGGCATCCGTAGTAAGTAAATTGATAGTGGCGTTCCCTTCCAGTTCGTCCAGAAAAAACTCAGCTATTTCGAAGTTGCCCAAATGGGCACTGATCAAAATCCCCCCCTTTTTATCTGCCAAGGTTTCGTTTAGGTTTTCTATACCATCAAAATGATAGGAGAATTTATTTCTAAGGCCAGACGAAATTGCTACTTTGTCTAAAATGGTCTGCCCAAATACGTAGTAGCTTCTATAAATGGACACAATAGTTTTTAGGGTGCCGTAATTAAGTCTTTTACGGAAGTAATAATAGCTTGATCTAGTGCTTTGGGGGGCAAAAAAGCAAAAATAAAAGGCTACAAAATACAGGATAAAATAGGCCGATCCCAATCCGAGCCTCCTAATGGAAAAAACAAAAATCTTATAGCCTAAAACAGAACCTCTGGACTTTCCTTTCCATTGATTTGACATTTTTTGTGAATAAAATTTTAGTTTAATTTCTTCTCTATCAGATCATAAAAATCCTGCAATGTAATTACATTAATGAAATCTTCCCCAACTAATTTAACACCAAAGTTGGATTCGATGGCTACTACTAAATCAACAAAATCCAAACTGTCCAATTCAAGGGTCTTCTTTAAATTGGCCATTGGAGAAATATCATCTACATCAACTTCAAACTCATCTATAAGAAAGTTGTTTATTTTATCAATAATTACTTCTTTATTCATTTTTAATCTTTCACTTTTTTTATTAGCAATGCCGAATTTGTACCTCCAAATCCAAAAGAATTGGACAAAAATACATCAATTTTTTTATCCAGTGTTTTTCTTACAAGATTTAATTTGGCAGCATCCTCATCAGGGTTTTCAAGGTTTATGTTGGGGGCAATGAACGAATGTTCCATCATCAACATGGAATAAACGATCTCACTGGCACCCGCCATCCAACATTCATGGCCGGTCATGGATTTCGTAGAGCTTACATAGGGGCCGTTATTTCCAAAAACGGCGAATATGGCCTTGGCTTCATTGGAATCCCCTACAGGGGTAGAGGTGGCATGGGCGTTGACATAATCTATTTCACTAGGTTTTATTTGGGCTTGGTCCAAAGCTTTTTTCATAGCCAATGTAGGGCCCTCCACGTTTGGGGTAGAGATATGGTCCCCATTGGAGGAAAACCCGTAACCAATAATTTCCCCTAAAATAACGGCATTCCTTTTTTTTGCGGATTCATAACTTTCAACTATAATGGTTGCCGCCCCGCCACTGGGGACAAGGCCGTCCCTGCTTTTGTCAAAAGGGCGCGAAGCGGCCCAGGGTTCGGCATCGTTGACCGAAAATACACCAAGGCCATCAAAACTTCCCATTGCCAATTCATTTATTTCCTGCGTTCCGCCACAAATGATACAATCTTGAAGCCCACTTTTAATTAATTGATAGGCAATACCAATGGCATGTGATCCACTTGCACAGGCGGCACTTACGGTAAAATTGATTCCCGTTAATCTGAAGATGGTAGAGAGGTTCATGGTTACTGAAGAGTTCATGGCCTTAAAAATGGCTCCGGAACCAACCAGGGTAGTATCTTTTTTCTCCCTTAGTTTATCTATGGATTCTATCACGGATTTAGCCGTGCTATCATTTCCGTAGAGTACGCCAACCTCATTCTTGTCCATATATTCTTGGGATATGCCAGCATTTTTTAGCGCCTCCAAGGTGGCAACATACGCATAGGCTCCTTCCTCTCCCATACTTAGCCGTTGCCTTCTAGTAAGCAGGTCTTTCAGGTCCGGTACTTCTACCAAACCGGTTAAACAGGAGCGATATCCGAATTCCTTCCGTTTTTCGTCATAAACAATTCCTGAAGTTCCCTTGTAAAGAGATTCTTTGACTTCGCTTAAATTTTTCCCCAAACAAGAGTATATTCCCATACCTGTAATTACGACCCTCTTCATCTTTCCCAATGTTAATGTTAAGAATATATTCCTCCGTTAATATTTATTACCTCGCCTGTAATATACGATGACTTTTTGGATGCCAAAAAGGAAACCAAATGGGCTACCTCCCCTGCTTCCCCAAAGCGGTTCATAGGGATCATTTTTTTTAGCTCCTTCTCGTCAAGATCATCGGTCATATCTGTTTTGATAAAACCTGGTGCCACGGCATTAACGGTGATGTTCCTTTTTGCTATTTCTTGGGCCAAGGCCTTTGTTGCCGCTATTATTCCTCCTTTTGCGGCAGAATAATTTACTTGCCCCGGTGTTCCTTTTAGACCGGACACTGAAACCAGATTAATGATCCTACCATATTTATGTACCAATAATTTTTGGATCAAGTGATTGGTGACATTGAAAAAACCGTTTAAACTAGTATTGATTACATTGTTCCAATCCTCGGGTTTCATCCACATAAAAAGGCCGTCCTTGGTAATTCCGGCATTGTTTACGATTACCTCTATAATGGCGTCCTTGTTGGTCTCATGCCATAGGTCCAATTTATTTTGTACATCCTTGTAATCGCCGACATTAAATTGTATGGGTTCCGCCTTCCCCCCAATTTTTTCGATCTCGATTAATGTTTCTTGTGCTGCGGATTCATTTTCCTTGTAATTGATTAGAATTGTATACTCGGTATCCAGTGCGAGCTGCAGGCATATGGCTTTTCCAATTCCTCTAGACCCTCCGGTTACCAATGCAAATTTCTTTTTTTCGCCCATGTATTTTGTTAGTGTGGTTTAATTTTTTACGTCATCGAATACCTCCGCATTTTCGTACCATTTATTGCCCAAAACCTCTCCCTTACCATTTAGAAATCCCCATTCCTTATTGTATTTTACACGGGCAAGTCCGTTAATGAACCCTTTTTCCAAATTCTTTTGAAAGATAGAAAACGATAATCCGGCGGTGATATCATATTCGGGTTGTATTACCCATTTTCCAGTTTTATCTATAAACCCCCATTTCTTTTCTTTTACGGGAGCAAGACCGTTGGCGGAGAACACTTCCGCATCCTTAAAGTTGAAATCTATTACTTTTTCTCCCTTTTCATTAATATACCCCCAGTTTTTATCCATAAATACCGGGGCCAATCCTTGACTGAAATCCCTAGCCTTTTCATAGGTAGGCGCTATGACCCACTCTCCCTTGTTATTGATAAACCCCATCAATTTATTGCTCCGTGCATATGTTAATTCTGACTTTTCGGTGAAATCCCAGATCTTATCGGCATTCTTTACCGGGTTAAAGTTGCCATTGGCCACAATACCAAAAGCATCCTGCTTTTTAACCCATACACCTTTACTGTTGTAATCTCCAATTTCTTGGTTCTCAATAGGGATATAGATCTCGCCCTTTTTGTTGATCATTCCCCATAGCTCCCCTTTCCTTGCCTTTGCATATCCATCGATAAAAGGTTTTATTTCGTCAAAATCCGGTTCGGCTATTAATTTTCCATCGGTACCCAAAAGCCCAATTTTTTCACCGCTTTTAAAAAAGGCTACCCCATTGTCAAAATCATAGTATTTTTCGGATACGGGAGTTTCCAAGGTTTCCCCCGAAACATTGATGTAGTGCCATTGGTCCCCTTTGTTTACAAGGGCAAGTCCGGAATTAAATTCCTTAACATGCTCATATTCTGGTTCTATTGCCCATTCCCCGGCAGTATTGATGTACCCCCATTTGTCGCCCATTGAGGCCGCGGCGCGCTCATTGGTAAAATTGTCGGCTTTTTTAAATTGGGGCTTTATCGCAAATTCCCCGGAGGTATTGATATATCCAAATAGGCCATTTTCCCTGACCAGGGCATATTCTTGGGAGTGGGAGTAAAAAATGCCAAAAACTAGAAAAAGTGCCACTGAAAATGTAATTTTTGCTTTCATTTGAGATTTTTGTTAAAATTAAAACGTTCATATTGAATAATTGCCAAGTTGGTACTTGGTGTTTGTTAAATAATAAACAATGTCACTATTAAATTATGGATTATTTTATATAAATAAGCGCTTCAATGCCATTATTTAATTAAGCTGTCCATAAGAGTAAGTTTCTTCTTCAAAATTTAGAATAAAATTTTTGACCTTATTTATATAAGGATACATGGGAACGTCTTTGTCAGAGATAGGGGGAACCAAATTTCTAATATCATCATACATTTTTCTTGTTTTTGATGATATTTTATCCTGTACTTTCAAATATTCAATGGCCTGAACAATAGTGATCGTTTCTATGGCAAGGATCTCGAAAGTATTTTCGATTACTTTTTTGGTAATATTGGCTGCGTTGGTTCCCATGCTAACAATGTCCTGATTGTCGTTGTTGTTAGGGATACTGTGCACGTACATGGGATTGGACAACATTTGGTTTTCGGCAGTGGTGGAGGTGGCAGTAAACTGCACACCCTGCATTCCAAAATTTAAACCAAGTTTACCAAGATTGACAAATGGGGGAAGTATATTATTTAAGTTTGGATTTAGTAGGTAATTTAATTGTCTTTCTGCGAGCATGCTCATTTTGGTGACCACTAATTTCAGCTTGTCCATTTCAAGGGAAACATAGTCGCCGTGAAAATTACCACCGTGGTAAACATGTTCTTTTTCAACATCCACAATAGGGTTGTCATTGGCCGAATTGACTTCTTCAATAAGAATTTTTTCCACGTTGTTCAGCGTATCTAGAACGGGGCCTAAAATTTGGGGCACGCATCTTAGGGAATAGTATTCCTGAACCTTTTCCTCAAAAATTTGCACTTCATTGTTGCCATTGTACAGATGGTGTTCCCTTTTTCGGGTAAGGGTACTGTCTTTTAAATGATCTCTCATCAATTTGGCGATCTGCTGCTGCCCCTTATGTTTTTTGGACCGATTTAGTTCTAGGGACAAATGATCGTCATAGGCCTGTACTATTTCATTGATGGCAGAAGAACAACATATCATCCAATCCAATAACTTTCGGGTATTTATGGTATTGATCAGGCCTATTCCTGTCATTACCGAAGTTCCATTAATAAGCGCCAAGCCTTCTCTTAAGGTTATGGTAATCGGCTTTAGGTTTTCAATTTTAAAAACTTCTTCCGTTGCCCTTCTTTCTCCTTCGTAGAACACTTCCCCTTCCCCTATAAGCACTAGGGCAATATGGGCCAGTTGCACTAAATCCCCGCTGGCCCCGACACCTCCGTGCTCAAAAATTACAGGGGTAATGTTCTTATTGATAAGGGAGGTCATTAATTCGATTACTGAAATATGTACTCCTGAATGTCCCAGGCTTAAGGTGTTCAATCTGGCCAACATGGCGGCCTTGACATATTGAGCCGGAATTAGATTTCCTGTGCCGGATGCGTGGCTTCTTATAAGGTTGTACTGTAGTTGAATTCGGTCAGAATCCTTTATTTTGTATTGTGCCATTGGGCCAAAACCTGTATTTACACCGTAAATAATTTTGTTTTGGGAGAATTGGCTTAAAAAATTAAAACTATTTTCAACGGTTGCTAAAACGTCTTTATTTATTAGAATAGATTCCTCCTTAAAAATTATACTATAAAAATCCTCTATTCCCAACTTTCCTTTAATAGTCAACATGTATATAAATTCAATATTTAAAAAGTAAATTGAATAACAATTAATAAAAATAGTTATTTTGGATTGCAAATGTATGATATTTAACCAATCAATATTTTAAAAATAATGAATCAACGTATAGTCGAAGTCTTGGTAATTGGCGCAGGACCTTCCGGTTGTGTCTCGGCAGCCTTTTTGCAAGATCGGGGAATTAAAGTTCGAGTAGTTGAAAAAAATATTTTTCCAAGATTTGTTATAGGGGAGAGCCTTTTGCCCAGATGTATGGATCATTTTGAGGAAGTAGGGTTATTGGATGGTTTAAATGCCTTCGGTTTTGAAAAGAAATTTGGTGCCCGATTTATAAAAGGGGATAAGGTCTGTGAATTTGATTTTAGTAAAAAGCACACCAAGGGCTGGGATTGGACCTGGCAGGTTCCAAGAGCCGATTTTGACAAGGTTTTGGTAGACGAATTGATCAAGAAGGGAGTGGAGGTCTCCTTTGGCCATGAGGTGGTGGATGTGGTCATTGACGAAAATGGGGATTCTGAGACCACCATAAAGGATGAAAATGGGACGCCCTACCGGATTAAAGCCAAATATATTATAGATTCCAGTGGATATGGGAGGGTCTTGCCCAGATTGTTGCATTTGGACAAACCTTCCGTGCTGCCCAATCATTCGTCCATTTTTACACATGTGGTGGACGTAAATCGTCCAAAGGGTAGGGAGGGCACTCTTATCACCTTTGATGTAATAGAGACCGAAGTATGGTTGTGGGTAATACCGTTTTCCGATGGAAGAACAAGTATTGGATATGTAGGCCCCACAGAATTTTTAGAATCCTTTGAGGGAAGCAATAGTGAAAAATTGAGGCAGTTACTGCAGTTGTCCAATTATTATTACGACCGTTTTGAGGGGGTCGATTTTTTGTTTGAACCGGTTTTGATCAAGAACTATTCCAAGTCGGTAAAGCAACTTTTTGGCAAGGGTTTTGTCCTAACGGGCAATAGCGCTGAATTTTTGGACCCTGTTTTTTCTTCGGGAGTTACTTTTGCCACGGAATCGGCCTTATTGGGGGCAAAGCTTATAACCAAAGTTCTTGGAGGGCAGGCTGTGGATTGGGAAAAGGATTATTCCGATTACATCAAGGAAGGGGTAAGTGTGTTTTCTTCCTATGTTAGGGAATGGTATAGCGGTAATCTACAGACCTTGTTTTTCCATCAACCGGAAAATCCTGAAGTAAAACGGCAAATTTGTTCAGTTCTGGCGGGCTATGTTTGGGATAGGACCAACCCCTTTGTAACAAAACATAACAGGCTTATAAGGACAGTCGCACATTTCATTGACTTGGAAAATCAAAAAAAGTGAATGATGAGATCATTCACTTTTTGCAACCGATTAAAAGAGTACTAGAATCCTTTTTTTAAAATTAATTTGGCAAAGGATTTTCCAGTTTTTGCGTAACCTTCCCCTAATCTGTCCTCATTGTTAAACGAGCTTCCCCACTGGTCTCCTGGGGCATTCTCACTGGAAACTTCCAATGCTATGTGCTCTCTATTAGTGGTTTCCACGAATTTTAATAAGGTGCTCACTTTTGCGGGCTGTTTCATGACCCCGGCATCCCAGCCTGGATATACCCATATGGTTTCCACTATTAGTGTGTAATTGGCATCGGTTAAATTCTCGGCAAAAAATACGTTATGGTCCTCGTACAGGTACCTGTTCATTAATTCCAAGAATTTTGGGGCATAGATCAACTCTCTGCTGGCGTACCAGCTTTTTTCCCAAGAAGTGCCTTTTCCACGTGTTTCTTCCTCCAGTTCGGCAGAATGCTCCTTTACGTAATCTTCATTGGACAGGTTCTTTTTTAAGAGTTTCATATTGTCATAAACAAACTCTACGTTTATTTCCTTCTGATCCTTGATAAAATTAAAATCTCCTTGTATTACTTTTAGCTTTTGTCCATAACCAAATAGATTGGACAAAAATACTACTGCAATGATAAAATAGGTTTTCATATGTAGATATTTATTGTTTTTTAACTGTCATTTGTAATTCGCATATCTTTATTTATATCTGCGACCAATTTTCGATTATGCTCATTTCATAATAAATGTTTTATAGTACATGACAAAATTGTCTTTGCAAGGTTTCTCGGAAAATCTTGCGGAATTGAATTTTGTCATGTGTTAAGTAAATGTTTATAGTTTCAAATATATAGGTTTTATGATTTAAGGTAGTTTTTTTGGATTATTTTTTGGTTGGTTGCAGATAAATCGGTCCATTCGGTTTCTGTAATTCGCAGGGACCTTTGCTAGCGTTAAAAAGTTGGTTCTTTGTCTATTATCATAAATGTTATGGTTTTGTTATTTCCTTTAATATATAAGGGAATCTTGTTCCAGATGTTTAATTTTGCCGGATGCAAAATAGTCAGCAGCGACCGCAGTTCGAATTTGTTGCCATAATGGCTTCCCTAATGTCTATTGTAGCCCTGGCCATCGATGCCCTCTTGCCTGCTATGTCCACCATAGGGAAATCCATAAATAGTTTGGATCCTACGGAAAATCAAAAGTTTATAACAATGATCTTTTTGGGTTTGGGAGTCGGACAATTGGTTTTTGGGCCCTTATCTGATAGTTTTGGGAGGAAGCCTATTGTTTACATTGGTTTTGTTGTCTTTTGTTTGGCCAGTGCTATCTGTGTGCTGGCTCCCAATTTGGAGTGGATGATAATAGGTAGAATCCTTCAGGGGGTTGGACTTTCTGCCCCAAGAACAATAAGCATATCCATGATTCGGGATTCCTATAAAGGGGATTATATGGCCAAGATCATGTCTTTTGTGACCGCCTTTTTTATATTGGTGCCAATAGTTGCCCCGGCCATGGGAAAATTCTTCTTGGACCATTACGGCTGGGAAGCTATTTTCTATATGCAATTGGTGGCTACTTTAGTGGTGGGGGTTTGGTTTTGGAGAAGGCAACCGGAAACCTTAAAACCGGAATATAAGATTAAATTTTCCAGTCATGTGTTCATGGACGGATTTAGGGAATTGCTCCGATATCCTGAAACAATGGCCTTTACCATTGTTTCAGGGCTCATTACGGGAGCTTTTATGGTCTATTTGAGTTCTGCTCAGGAGGTCTTTGAGGGGCAGTATGGTTTGGCCGGTAATTTTCCCTTTGTTTTTGCAGGATTGGCAATTTCTATTGGCTTATCTACATTGTTGAACGGTACCATGGTGGTGAAATTGGGGATGCGGAGGTTGGCTCTGATTGCCATGACCCTATTTTGTACGGTTTCCATTGTTTATGTGGGCTTGTTCTGGAACTCCCATAATCCCGGACTGTGGATTTTGATCACTTTCTTGGCCATGCAATTTTTTACCCTTGGCTTTATATTCGGTAACCTCAGGGCCATTGCCATGGAGCCCATTGGCCATATAGCTGGGATAGGGGCTGCCATCACTGGTTTTATATCTACCATGATTTCCATTCCCATTGCCACCTATATTGGTAGTTTTATAGGGGATACCATTCTGCCGCTTTTTGTTGGCTTTTTAGTTTGCGGATCCATTTCCCTGGGTATTTTTATGGTGATGCGGAGACGGAGCATTTTGGCCACTGCGTAATTCAACATGAGTATTTACTTCCTTTTATTGATGAAATGTAAAATTTCATCGATAAAAGGAAATAGGATTGATTTGCGTTTGTCGATAATAACGTACACTTTATCCGATATTTTTCCTTTTAACGAGAAAAAATGCCTTTAAACGAATCGAAACCTAGTTCAATGCCCTTGCGCAAGTTATACTTAAAACAAAACGCAAGTCATGAAAATCACCTTAACCATAATCTTTGTTCTTTTTATCGGAATGGCCGTACAGGCCAAAAACGATACTTCCGAGGTTAAGGTTGAAGTTGTTGCTAGGGGTATTGTTACTGTTGTTTCCAAAAAAGAGGGTCCCTTAAAAACCGAAAACATGGTTGCCCGCCTTTATATGCTCAAAAATGCCAAGGTAACCAAAGCCTTGTCCTTCACTACCAAAATGAACAAGGCCAAATTGGCTTAAGCTCCATCTAAGTTCTTAGGCCTATTAATTTCTAAATAGCAACAAACTTTACATACTCTGGGCTGTTTCTTTGGGATAATACTTTTTTCGTAGGCGAAAGGCTACCCGGACCAATAAAATTAGTGCGGGAACTTCTACCAAGGGACCAATGACCCCGACAAATGCCTGTCCCGAATTTAGTCCGAAGACCGCTATGGCCACCGCTATGGCCAATTCAAAATTGTTTCCTGCCGCCGTGAAGGCTACCGAGGCCGTTTTATCATAATCTGCCCCCATGGCCTTGGTAAAGAAAAAACCAATGATAAACATCAGGGTAAAATAAATGAGCAGAGGAACCGCTATGATAAGGACATCCATGGGTATGGCAACGATCATTTCCCCTTTTAAGGAAAACATGACCACTATGGTAAACAATAAGGCTATCAAGGTCATCGGGGATATGGTCGCAATAAATGTATTGGAGTACCATTCCCTGCCTTTCAGTTTAACCAGGATCAATCTACTTAAAAAACCCAGTGCAAACGGAATTCCTAAATATATGGCTACGCTTTCGGCTATGGTCGCTATGGAAATAGTTACAATTGCCCCTTCAAACCCGAAGTAGGGTGGGAGCACGGTGATAAAGATCCAGGCGTAGAAACTGTAGGCAAATACCTGAAAAATACTATTAAGGGCTACCAATCCGGCACCGTATTCGCTATTTCCTTCGGCCAAATCGTTCCATACCAGTACCATGGCTATGCAACGCGCCAAACCAATGAGGATGAGTCCAACCATATATTCCGGATAGTCCCGCAAAAAAGTAATGGCCAGTACAAACATTAAAATTGGACCCACTATCCAATTCAGAATGAGGGAAATGGATAATACTTTAGTGTTTTTAAAAACCTTGGGCAAAAGGGAGTAATCTACCTTTGCCAATGGCGGATACATCATTAGGATAAGTCCAATGGCAATGGGTATATTGGTTGTTCCGTTACCAAAACTATTGATGATTTTTGGAAAGCTAGGTACCGAATAGCCTATACCTATGCCCAAAGCCATGGCTAAAAAAATCCAAAGGGTAAGATAGCTGTCCAGAAAGCTTAATTTTTTGTTCAAGGCCATTGATTACGATTTTATTTGGGAAAACACATAAAATAGTTCAGTCGCAATTTGAAGGCTTCTATCCTGATACTTTTCAGCCTGTAGCGGGGTATTGTCAAAAGCCTTTGGATCTTCGAAAGTTATTGGGATACGTTTTTCGGCGCCAGCAATAAACGGACAGCCCCCATCGGCCTGCGAACAGGTCATAACTGCTGCAAATTCCGATTTGGGATTAAAATTATCATCCAGCTTCTTTGAAAAGCCGATTATTGGAGGCTCATTTTCAGCATATTTTATGCTATAAATTGGATTTTTACCTTCTGAAATGGTTTCTATTTGGAATCCAGTATTTTTTAAGGTTTGCGCTACTATTGGAAATAAGGCGGTAGATTCCGTCCCCCCCGAATAGCATTGCACATTCTTTACATTAAAATAGTGGGCCATTGTTTGCGCCCATACTTGCGATAAGTGACTCCTTCTGGAATTATGGGTGCATATAAAATTAATTCTTATGGGTTCTTGGCTATCCGTTTTGGACTGTATATACTGGGCAAGGGGCTGTAAAATTTCCCTTCGTTCCTGGCTTATGGTATCCTTGTCCAGCTTGGGGATAAGCTGTGCTATTGGGTCATAGACCTTCGTTTTTACCGGTGTCATATTATTTTTATTATATAGTTAAAGGTTAAAACCCCGCCTGAACGTAGTCGGGCCTGCCTGCCGGCAAAGGCAGGCAGGCCTGCTCTTGATCGTTTTCTGGATGAGTTTCCATAAATTTTGTTACTCCATTGTTGGCAAAAGGCAATGATATCCGTTTTTTTACTCACTACTCACTACTCACTACTCACTACTCACTGCCAAGCGAAAGTGGTTTAACAACATCCGGAGTTGGGGGTACAGCAATTTGTCGAAGTCTCTTGTAATTGGGATAATTTAATTTTCGGTTTTTCTGCTGGTATCCCACAGTTGTCCTTCGCTAAACAATCCGTATGCTTGGTGGCCAAAAGAAAGTTGGTACCGTCAAAGTCCAGCCCAAATTTTTGAATGGTTTCCCCTTGGTACTCCACTTCAATTTCCAAGTTCCCAATTTCCAGTACCTTTTCTGATAGTTCAATGATGTGGATCAATTTTTCGGGATGGAGCCTGTGGTCATAGTCGTTGGAATCCCATAGCTGAAAATTTACAACCTCCTCCTTGCGCAGCGTACCGCCACAGTCTATGAAGTTTTTGGTGATTTTACCTACTTCCGTAACGTGAAAATTATTGGGTACCAATTTGCCGTTGGGCAATTGAAAGGCAATGGTTTCCAAATTTTCTAAAATTGTTTTTATTTCTGATAGTTTCATTTTGTTATTTGTTTATTGCGATTAAACGATTGATAAATTTAAATTTTTTAGCAGCAGTCCCCCTGCTGGGCGATGTCCTGATTTAGAAATTGGTTTAAAATCCCTTTCATTTCCAACCATTTTTCGGTATTGATACAATAGCAGACACTCGTGCCTTCCACACTGCCTTTGATGAGCCCCAGTAGTTTTAATTCCTTAAGGTGCTGTGAAATGGTGGGTTGTGCCAATCCAATTTCGTTTACCAGATCGCCACATACACAGGTATTTATTTTAAAAAGATGCTGTAGTATGGCTACTCTGGCCGGATGCCCAAAGACCTTTGCAAAACCGGCAATTTCATTTTGTTCATCCGAAAATATTTCTGTTTTGGCTAAGCCCATTTGTATTATCTAGTTAAAGGTTGAAATCCTGTCTTTGCCCGAAGGCAAGCCTGCTCCCGATAGTTCTCTGGATGAGCTGCCATAAATTTCGGGTGTCCATAGTTGGAAAAAGGGAGTATAATCCATTTTTTTTGCCTACTGCTTATCGTCAACTCATCATCCAGTCTTTATCAAGGAATGTTATAGATTATATTGATCTTAACATTGCAATATTACGATTAATATGAATTTCCACCAACTTTTTTTGATTTTTTTTTGGAATTGGCACTTTGAGTAGTGTAGTTCCTGTTATAAGTACCATTGGTTGTTGGTATAGGATTATTGACAGTAAGGAGCCATTGTGTAGTTAGGGCTTATTCAATTGGCACGAACAGTTGATTTTAAGGGGTCTATATTGTAAAGGTTTCCCTTTTGCTTACAAATATTATTTTTTTCTAAATGGACAGGATTATTTTGGCCTAAAGAAAGCTGTAAGTACTTAATTACAGAGGAAAGGTTTATTAATATCCATTTAGAACTTGAAAAATCATATATAATGAGGGCAACGGTCGGCCAAAACCATGGAAGAGTATCGGTGAAATACCAATTTTTATCGCCCAATTGATTTCTGACAGTGTTGCTTTTATCGACATTTTTATGCACTTTATCAGCGATTTTTCAGCTCAACGAAAAACAGTGCTTTTCAGCGAATTGGAACCTGGATAATTACACTTGCCCGAGTTATATATATAACAAAACGCAAGTCATGAAAACCATTTTAACCTTAATCTTTGTTCTTTTTATCGGAGTAGCTGCCCAAGCACAAAACGGTGCTGCGGAAGTAAAGATTGAAACCCTTGTTATGGATATTGCAAAGGCTACTTCAAAACAGGAAGTTGCCGTAAAAAATGAAAATCCAGTGGCGCGTTTGTATATGTTTAAAAATTCCAGGATCACAAAAGCATTGTCTTTTTCAACTCAATTGAACAAGGCCAAATTGGCTTAGTAAATGTAATAACCTGCTCTAAATGGGAGCCCAAAAAAGACCATTATGATAGTATTTACACTTTTAATCCTCATAGGCCTCGTTCTTGGCCATATAGTTGTTTTTCCCAAGACCATGGGTATTTTGAGACCTTTAAAAATACCGTCGAAACAGGATTGAGCCATAGGTTCCGATTCTATCCAAAGTTGAGTTCGCTATATATTTTATTTAAAATCAGTTGTTTATAAAACATCTGTGAGGTCGAGCGTCGAGATCTTATGGTAAAAAGCAATACAGTGAAATAACCTCTCTATTCCCCGTCCGAACAGGTCGTTCGGTACGGGCGGGCGCTTAAGGCGACAGGATAATTTTTTTTAGTTTGCAAAAAATCAATGACTTGCAATTATTTTTATGTCGAACTCGCGTTATCCAAAGATTCTCCGTCCATAGGGTGGGGCCAGCCCGTTCGGATGGGTCTACCTTGTCGGAAGGCAGGACCGGGACAGCCTTTTGGACAGTTCAAGGTGAGGGGAAATAAGGAAGGATATACGAATAGGTGTATATAGTGCGTTGGACTCAAGTCTTAAAGGAATGTTGTATATCCGAAAATTTGAAAATGTAGTTCGTGCCTTTTTTGGAGGGGTCCCTGTTTATGGTTCCCTTTAATTGCCGGGACAGATTATGGATAAGCTTTAGTCCCAACGATTTTGTGTTCTTATGACTGATGCCCTCGGGAAAGCCTTCACCATCGTCCCCAATATAAAGTATATAATCCTTGTTGTTCAATTTTACAAGTTCTATATGTATTTCCCCTTTATCATCATCCTTTATTCCGTATTTAAGGGCGTTGGTAATTACTTCGTTGATCAACAGTCCTAACGGGATGGCGGTATCTATCCCGAGTTTAATGTCAGGGATCTTGATGTTAAGGGTAATATTATTGTCCGTTCCTTTAAAGGACCGTATTAGATAATCACTTAATTCCTCTACATAGGATTTATATTCAATTTTGGATAGATCATGGCGCATGTACAACATCTCATGTACCATGGCCATCGAAAT
Source organism: Arenibacter sp. P308M17 (assembly GCF_003426735.1). Taxonomy (GTDB): domain Bacteria; phylum Bacteroidota; class Bacteroidia; order Flavobacteriales; family Flavobacteriaceae; genus Arenibacter. The sequence continues at coordinate 164,772 of NZ_QVON01000007.1, read as the reverse complement.
TACCCGATTCTGACTGCTTTTTATCAAGGTTTTTATTCTGGGCTCCTCAATACTCCTGGATTGAAGACTAAGTAGGCTGGATACGGTTTGAAGATTATTTTTTACCCTATGGTGAATTTCTTTTAAAAGCGTGTCTTTTTCACGGATACGGGATTCATTTTCATTTCGGATCCTGTGTAATTCATTATGTGCCTTTATAAGGTTTTTTCCTATGACCCCCCCTAATAGGTATACGGAGAAAAGAATACTAAAAAGGGCAAAAATATTTTTGCTTTCTACAGGGACAACATTTTCCGTAAAATTAAATTCCGCAATACTCTGGGAGTATATTAGAATGATAATCAGTAAGTTTAAGTTTAAATAGATCCGGCCATACACCTTTGTACTGATATATCCGGCAAAAACCACCAGGGCCAGCACAAAAATAAAGGGACTATTAATGCCACCACTGTATATGGTAATAATAACGGAAGTGGCCAAGGCCATTATTGAAGTAATATTGTATGTTAACCCCAATAGTTTATGCCTGTGGTACATAAAGGTGTTGGCCAAATTTAAAGTTCCAAAAACAATAAAGGCAGTGGGAATTATTTGAGTTATCTTCAGTAAAAATATGCAGATAATACCGAAAATAATGGAGAGGACAGAGGAAATATAGTTAACCCTTAACGTTAAACGGACTTTGTCCTTTAGTCGGTACTGATCCTGATCGGGTATTTGCATTAAAATTTGGTTATTGGTTGTATTCTAAGGGTAAAGATAATCGTTTGAATTAAAGTGGGATGAATTTAAAGGTTAAAACAATACTTTTATGGTAATCCTACAAGCCTTGTAGGTTGAATATAGGATCTATTGATTTGCGTCCCAACTTCTCGGCTTCTAAATTCATTTTCAATGCTACTTTTCCGTCGGAGAAACCTTAGCCTAATTATAAATATATTAAAATTTGGACAATAAAAAAGCGACGCCTTTGGCTGGGCATCGCTTTTTTTTGCATACTTCTTTAATTATAAAGATGTTAGGGGTTTTTGCTAATCTTCTATAATCACCCATTCACCTTTGTCCAAAAGCGGTTCCGCCTGTTTGTATTTGACCGTCTTGCTTTCACCGGACATTACATTCTTGATAGTGATTCTTTCGTTTCTCCCAATTTTGGCCTTTTCCCGTACAATGGTTTCGGTTACCTGTGGCCGTCCTCCCTGATTTTGGCCTACAGCCCTGCTTTGGGCGGACATTTCATCATTGTTGGGAATTTCTTCTTTGGAGGTCTTTAAATTTTCCTTTGGCCTGCGAATATTTCTAGCTTCTTGGATCTCCGGACTCTGTGTTGGAAGCTCTCCTTTGAAGAGGAAAGAAACGACTTCTTTGTTTACCTTTTCTATCATTCCCTTGAAAAGTTCAAAGGCCTCGAATTTGTAGATCAATAAGGGATCCTTTTGTTCGTGTACGGCCAATTGAACGGATTGCTTCAACTCGTCCATTTTTCGCAGATGGGTTTTCCAAGAATCGTCAATGATGGCCAGGGAAATGTTCTTTTCGAAATCCGTTACCAATTGGTTGCCCTTGCTTTCATAGGCCTCCTGAAGATTGGTAACTACGTTCAAGGATTTAATCCCGTCCGTAAATGGTACCACGATTCGTTCAAACTTGTTGGCATTGTCCTCATATACCTTTTTGATAACCGGGAAAGCCGTGGCGGCATTGCGCTCCATTTTGTCCTTGTAATGGGCATATGCCGTCTTATAGATAACATTCGCCATTTCCTGTATGCCCATTTTGGCAAAGTCGTTTTCGCTAATGGGTGAGGTGATGGAGAAATATTTTATAAGTTCAAATTCAAAGTTCTTATAGTCGTTGGCCGCCTTATTGGTATCCACAATTACCTCACAAGTGTCGTAGATCATATTGGCGATATCTACCTTAAGACGCTCCCCTTGTAGGGCGTGGCGCCTTCTTTTATAGACTACTTCCCTTTGGGCGTTCATAACATCATCATATTCCAACAATCGCTTACGGACTCCAAAATTGTTTTCTTCCACTTTCTTCTGTGCCCGCTCAATGGATTTTGTCATCATGGAATGTTGGATAACCTCCCCTTCTTCCAAGCCCATTTTATCCATCATTTTGGCTACTCTGTCCGAGCCGAACAATCGCATAAGGTTGTCTTCCAAAGAAACATAGAATTGCGAACTTCCCGGATCTCCCTGTCGTCCAGAACGTCCTCTAAGCTGTCTGTCTACCCTTCTGGAATCATGGCGTTCGGTTCCAATAATGGCCAAACCGCCTGCTTTCTTAACTTCTGCACTCAATTTGATATCCGTACCACGACCTGCCATGTTGGTAGCTATGGTTACCACACCTGCATTTCCGGCCTCGGCTACAATATCTGCCTCCTTTTTGTGCAATTTTGCATTAAGTACATTGTGGGGTACTTTCCTGATCGTCAACATACGGGAAAGAAGTTCGGATATCTCTACGGAGGTAGTACCAATAAGTGCCGGTCTGCCGGATTGTGAAATTTTGGTGACCTCGTCTATAATGGCATTGTACTTTTCACGTTTGGTCTTGTAGATCAAATCTTGCCTATCATCTCGTGCAATGGGTCTGTTGGTAGGGATTTCCATCACATCCAACTTGTAAATTTCCCAAAATTCCCCCGCTTCGGTAACGGCCGTACCGGTCATTCCTGCCAGTTTGCTGTACATCCTAAAGTAGTTCTGCAGGGTTACTGTGGCAAAGGTCTGGGTCATTGCCTCGATCTTTACATTTTCCTTGGCTTCAATGGCTTGGTGCAGGCCGTCGGAATAGCGGCGTCCATCCATAATACGGCCAGTTTGTTCGTCTACGATCATGACCTTGTTCTCCATTACCACATACTCTACGTCCTTTTCAAAAAGGGTATATGCCTTTAAAAGCTGGTTCATGGTGTGGATACGCTCACTTTTTATGGCGAAGTCCTTGAACAAATCCTCTTTTAGTTCGGCTTCCTTGTTAATTTCAAGATCCTGATTCTCAATTTTTGCAATTTCGTTGCCAATATCAGGCATTACAAAAAAGTCTTTGTCACCATCCCCTGATAAATATTCCACTCCCTTTTCGGTAAGCTCTATCTGATTGTTTTTTTCATCGATAACAAACCAAAGTTCTTCATCTACCTTCGGCATTTCACGATTGTTATCCTGCATATAAAAGTTCTCGGTTTTTTGAAGTAATTGTTTTACCCCTTCTTCGCTTAAGAACTTGATCAAAGCCTTGTTCTTGGGAAGGCCCCTATGTACGCGTAGCAAAAGGAAACCACCTTCTTTGGTATCTCCCTCGGCAATCAATTTTTTGGCCTCTGCCAAAACGCCTGTTAAATAGGCGCGCTGTTTGTTGACAATGTCGCCTACTTTGGGTTTCAGCTCATTAAATTCATGTCGATCACCCTCAGGTACCGGACCTGAAATGATCAAGGGGGTCCGTGCATCATCTACAAGAACGGAGTCTACCTCATCCACAATGGCGTAATTATGTGGTCTTTGTACCAGGTCACTGGGGGTATGGGCCATATTGTCCCTAAGGTAATCAAAGCCGAACTCATTGTTGGTACCATAGGTAATATCCGCGTTATAGGCTGCCCTACGTCCGTCGGAATTGGGTTGGTGCTTGTCTATACAATCTACCGAAAGTCCGTGGAATTCAAATATTGGTGCCATCCATGCACTGTCCCTTTTGGCCAAATAATCGTTCACTGTAACCAAATGGGATCCGTTTCCCGTTAGTGCGTTTAAATAGAGGGGCAGGGTAGCGACCAAGGTCTTGCCTTCCCCTGTATGCATTTCCGCAATCTTTCCTTGGTGAAGGGCAATCCCGCCGATCAACTGGACATCATAATGCACCATGTCCCAGGTAACCTGCTTGCCGGCGGCATCCCAGGAGTTTTTCCAAATGGCACTATCACCATTCAGGGAGACATAATCTTTGGAACCGGAAAGCAGTCTGTCGTATTCGGACGCTTTTACTGTAATGGTTTCATTATTGGCAAAGCGTTTTGCTGTTTCCTTAACAACGGCAAAGGCTTCGGGCAACAAATCGGTCAGGGTCTTTTCGGAAATGGTGTATATCTCCCCTTTCAGTTTGTCTATTTCTGCATAAATATCTTCGTTCTTGTCTATGTCCGTCGACTCCTTGACCTCTTTTAGCAACTTCCCTATTTGCCCATTGATCTCCTTACAGTCTTCTTTTATTTTGTTTTTGAAAAAAGCCGTCTTTTCCCGAAGTTCATCGTGGCTTAATTTTTCCAAGGCTGCTTCGAACGATTTTATTTGATTGACCAAAGGTTGTAGGTCCTTGACGTCTTTCTTTGATTTGTCCCCTACAAATACCTTTAATACCGAATTTAAAAAACTCATAATGATTTATGTTATTAATGAAAGGCTAGGTAAAAGCCTTTTCCAATATACGTACACAAAAAAATAGTAGGCAGGTGCAATGCCATCTTTGGGATATAAGATTTCCAACCCCAAAATTACGTAAAAAAAAAGCCTCATATGAGACTTTTTTGTTGTAATTCCGTTAATATTTTAATACTCGTCCTCGTTCCAAAGATAGTCTTCTTCCGTAGGGTAGTCTGGCCAAATCTCTTCGATCGATTCATAAATTTCCCCTCCTTCTTCCTCCATGGACTGTAGGTTTTCTACAACCTCCAAAGGTGCACCGGTTCTAATTGAGTAATCTATCAATTCGTCTTTTGTTGCGGGCCAGGGCGCATCGCTCAAATAGGATGCCAATTCTAATGTCCAATACATCGTAATTATTTATTTTTTATATTTTGCAAAAGTAATTTTTAAACTGAAACAGCCAAGTTTTTTTGCATAAAATTCACCTAATTTTATCGCTTTAATAATTTGATAACGAAGAATTAACGATTTTATTAGTCTCCTTTCTCCGGAATCCACTTAACTTCTTCTGCTTGTGCTTCATAGGACAATTTTCGTGCCAATACAAAGAGAAAATCGGAAAGCCTGTTAATATAGGATAACAATAAAGGGTCTACCGGCTCATAATCGTTCAATTGGGAGGTCAGACGCTCCGCCCTACGGCAAATAGTCCTTGCAATATGACAATATGACACTGTTGTATGTCCCCCTGGCAATATAAAATTGGTCATTGGGGGCAGGTGCTGCTCCATTAAGTCTATTTCCTTTTCTAGAAAATGTACATCCGTAGTAGCGATTTTGGGAATGTTTAATCGGTCTTTTCCACTTTTTAGTTTTTCCTTTTTGGGCTCAATGGCCAATAGGGCACCCAAGGTAAAAAGTTGTTCCTGGATTTTTATCAATACCGTTTTGTAAGGTATTCCCAAGGGCTGGTCCCTGATCAGTCCGATCCAGGAATTGAGCTCGTCCAAGGTGCCATAACTTTCAATTCGGATGTGATGCTTGGGTACCCGGGTGCCGCCAAACAGGCCTGTTGTGGCGTCATCGCCTGTCTTGGTGTATATTTTCATCTTTTTAAAATTTTATATTTTTCTGAAAATGAAGAAACTAAAAATTGCTGCACATTCAGGTATTCGCATAAGTTGGTTGGTATGCAATGATGAAATTGGTTTATGCCCATTTCATACCGGTCAATGTATATTTATTTGGGTACAAATAATTTTTATGGTCAATAGGGGAGGGCAAGCCGGAGCAATAGTTGGGATTGCTTTAGGGCATGTCCAAAACTGTTTTAGGCTTGGCCCTAGGACTTACTGTTATCTTCCCGCTTATAATCTTCCATGAATTTTCTGGATTTTCTGTCCCTGCTCCTTCTTTTGGTAAATCCTTGGGCAACAAAGAAAACCACTCCCAGAACGGCCAGTACTATGTAAATGATATAGTCCATCGGTTATATTTTCAATTTCTTTCTAAGTACATGACAAAAATCGTCTTAACAAGATTTTTCGGAAAATCCGTTTTACCCCAATCCCTAAAGGGAGCCTGATTTTCCTCGATTTCTCCCCTGCCCGACTACTTCGTTCAGGCGGGCTTTAGGGTCGGGGTCATAAATTGAGGAAAATCTTACGGATCTAAATTTTGTCATGTACTATTCCTACTAATTTCTTTATCTTCTTAAAAATACGGGTTTAAATCCGAATCTTAAAATGTTCCTTTACCTGTTCCCTTCTAAAAAATACCAGTCCACAGTAAAATAGGTCTATGGTTACCTTTACCTGTTTCAATTCTTTGATGTCCTTCCATAATTTGTGGGAGTTCCCTGTTCTATATATCCCATTTACAATTACAACGGTATCGTTGGCAATGTGGCCATTGTGGACAATCCATTCATCTACGGCTGCCCTATCTGCCAGGTCGATAAAAATTAATTCATTGGAGGTAATGGTGAAAGTAACTTCCTTTAAATGGTTGGTTATTTCCTTTTGCAGGGAAATATTGTTGGGGACCAATTGAACACGGCATAGATTAAAATAGGCCATTGTCTTTATTAGAATGTTGTGGGACTTTGGTATTTTATAATGTGGGGCGGTGTATAGGCATTTGGTAATATAGCTGTAAACAAAAGGGGAGTGCACCCCGTGCTGGTTGCTGGATGACAGCTGGAACCTTATAAATGCAAATAGCCTATACAACATCTAAAACTTTATTGTGTAGGGTCAGTTATCCATATACATGGAAAGTTCAAACCAGCGTTCCGTTTTTTCTTCAATGGCATCCGTAATTTCCTTGAGGCGGATGGACAATTTGGAAATTTCCTCGCCCGATAGGGTACTGTCCGTAAATTTATTCTGGATCTCTACTTTTTGGGATTCCATTTTTTGGATTTCCTTTTCCAATTGTTTGTATTCCTTTTGCTCCATAAAGGAAAGTTTTTTTCCGGTTTCTTCCTCTTTCCAACTGTTTTTGGTGTTTTTTATTTCATTGGCTTTTTCCTTGGCGGCCTTGTATTCCTGTAGGTTGCTGTCTTCATAGGTCCTGAAATCGGAATAGTTGCCGGGGAAGTCCTCTATTTCCGCATTTCCCCTAAAAACAAAGAGGTGGTCCACGATCTTATCCATAAAATAACGGTCGTGGGAAACTACCAAAAGGCAGCCTGGGAAATCGAGTAGGAAACTTTCCAATACGTTCAGGGTTACAATGTCCAGATCGTTGGTGGGTTCGTCCAAGATCAGAAAGTTGGGATTTTGTATCAATACGGTACACAGGTATAGCCGTTTGCGTTCCCCTCCACTTAACTTTTCAACAAAATCATATTGTTTTTTACGGTCGAACAGAAAACGTTCCAAGAGTTGCTGGGCCGAAATTTGTTTTCCCTTCATTAACGGAATGTAATCCCCGAATTCGCGGATCACGTCGATTACTTTTTGACCCTCCTTTACGGTAATGCCCTTTTGGGTGTAGTAGCCAAACTTAATGGTTTCTCCTATGACCACCTTGCCACTGTCCGGTGGTATGCCGCCGCTCAGAATATTTAAAAAGGTAGATTTTCCCGTACCATTTTTTCCTATGATGCCAATACGTTCCCCCTTCAGGAAATTGTATTCAAATTTGTCCAGAATGGGCTTATTGGGGAAAGATTTGGATATTTTATGGAGCTCCACGATTTTACTGCCCATCCGTTCCATATTTATTTCCAATTGCACCTCGTGCTCCTTTCTCCGCTGACTTGCCTTTTCCTTGATGTCGTGAAAATCATCGATTCTGGATTTCGATTTGGTGGTCCGTGCCTTGGGCTGTCTCCGCATCCAATCCAATTCCTTTTTGAACAGTATTTTCGATTTGTGCTGTTCCACGGCCTCCTGCTCTATCCGGGCCTCCTTCTTTTCCAAATAGTAGGAATAATTGCCCTTGTAGGAATATAGCTGCCCATTATCCAGTTCAATAATTTCATTGCAGACCCGCTCCAGAAAATAGCGGTCGTGGGTAACCATGAACAGGGTCATATTTTCTTTGGCGAAATACTGTTCCAGCCACTCGATCATTTCCAGGTCCAAATGGTTGGTAGGTTCATCAAGGATAAGTAGGTCCGGCCTGTTGATCAAGGCATTGGCCATTGCCAATCGCTTCTTTTGCCCTCCGGAAAGCAGCCCTACCTTTACTTCTAGATCTTCCAATTTTAATTTGAAAAGGATCTGCTTGTACTGGGTTTCAAAATCCCAGGCACCATAGCGTTCCATGGCTTCAAAGGCTTTTTGATAGGCATCGGCATCTTCAGGGTCCAGAAGTGCGCGTTCGTAGTTTTGGATAACTTTTAAAACCTCGTTGTCCGATGCGAAAATGGTTTCCTCAACGGTTAAATTGGGGTCCAATTCCGGTTCTTGTTCTAAAAAGGAAATTCGAATGCCCTTACGGGTATTGATCTGCCCACTGTCCGACGCATCCTTGCCGGAAAGTATTTTTAGGATCGAGGTCTTTCCGCTGCCGTTTTTGGCGATCAGCGCAATCTTTTGGTCTTTGTTGATACCAAAGGAAATGTTTGAGAAAAGCGATAATTCGCCAAATGACTTGGATATGTTTTCTACGGTAAGTAGGTTCATTTAAGGTGTTATTTTAAACTGGTGTGTTGTCGGAAAAACTTCCATAAAAAGAGATATCTAACGCCAAGCATTATCCAAAGGGGAATGGCCAAGGGGGAGAACACTTGTACTCTAAATACTGCCAAAAACATGGTTAAGCCCAATAATCCCAACAAAAATAATAAGTATTTGGGCAACCAACTGGGGGCGTTGTTCTTTTTAACAATGAAAAAGCCAATAATTAAATTTAGCGGAAATACCCATAGGATATTAAAATTATTGGCGGTGGCCGTATGATCGGTAAAAAACCATAGGAAAATGAGTACAACACCGGCCAGCCCGGTAACAAAAAATAATATGGAATCCATTAGCCTGCTTCTAACATGATTCTTATAGTCGATATAGGTGATGGTCAGAACAAACAATACCATGGCCAATATCCAAAATAGGGGAGAGGCCAAAAAATATCCCTTTTCCTCCCTTTTTACAGTGGTTAGAACAGACCGCTCCCTAACTACCAAATCGTTTTCGGACAAGGTGGTATTGTTCAATTGTTCCGAAACGTACAGGGGCAAAAACATATGTTCTTTAAGGGTGGCGGTTTTATCTATTATAGCTCCTAAGGCTAGGTCTATGCCAAAGCTGGACCATGAATTGGTAAATAAGTTTTGGTGTATAAGCTGCCTGAAGGTATAGTTTTTTTCCAAATGACCTTCATTAAAATGTAGGTTTTTGCCCAGGGCCTCCTGAAGTACGTCCCCAATTTTGGTGGCACAATTGTTAAAAAAGAAATCGTATTTGTAATCCCTATTTTCCGGGAGATAATTTTTTTCCAAAAATAGGAATAAATCATTCCTTTCGGTTGGGTTGAGTTGCAAGAGCTGTTCTTTTACCCATCTATTCTCCATTTCGTAGGCGTACAAAAAGTTGGGCATGCTCTGCTTGCTCAGGGAATAGTTTAACTTGCCCATGGCAAACTCCACATAGAACACGGGCGGGTCAAAATTAAAAGTCCCATAATTATAGACCACGTCCAATCCTTGGGAAGGATCTTGGACCCTAAAGGCACTATGTCCAAAAGTGGTATAGAGGTCACTTCCTGAGCCACAAGTTAAAACGCTTATTTGGGATTCTGGCGATAACTCCCTTAGCTGTGCGGCGCCGTGGAAGATCGGGCCCAAAAAGAATATAATAAAAAGAATCCTGATGGTCATATACTATAGGGAGCCACTATTTTTTTGAAATTATCAACGCAAATATCGAATAATTTATAAGATTTAAGACGGATAGTATTAGCTATTATAAAAAACAGGATATATTTTAACAGCATTTTTTAATAAATGGTATTTTTACAGGAGAATACCGAAGTTGCGATAGGCAAATGTCGCTGTAGAACCAAGTAAAAACAAGACCGATGAAGAGCCATATTCCGAATATCATTACCCTATTGAATGTTTTTTGTGGTTGTATAGCCACCGTGTTTGCGGTTTTGAACAAGTTGGAGATGGCCGCTTTTTTTGTCTTTTTAGGTATTTTTTTTGATTTTTTTGATGGATTGGCCGCTAGGGCCTTGAAGGTAAAAAGTGAATTGGGACTGCAATTGGATTCCTTGGCCGATGTAATTACGAGCGGATTGGTACCCGGTATAGTGATGTTTCAGTTGTTGAACATGTCCTATAGCGGTGGATGGAACATCGGACTGCATTTGGATTCGGCCACACCCGATATTCCTTTGATTCCTTATTTCGGGTTTCTGATTACCCTGGCCTCGGCCTATCGATTGGCTAAGTTTAATCTGGATGAAAATCAGGTTTCCTCTTTTGTAGGGCTCCCAACACCGGCCAATGCCTTGTTGATACTTTCCTTCCCCTTAATATTGCTATATCACAACAACGATTATTTAAATGCCATAATTTTGAACAAATGGTTTTTGATAGGGACTACGCTATTGAGTTCCTATCTGCTTAATGCCCGTATTCCATTGTTTGCCCTGAAGTTTAAAAATTGGAGTTTTAAGGACAACGCCCTGCGCTATATTTTTATAACGGTAAGTTTTGTGCTTATACTTACCATGAAATATATGGCAATTCCGGGCATCATAGCCTTTTATGTCATTAGTTCTATGGTAAGTAACCTAAAAGTCCAAAAAACCGATTAATAGCCTGTACATATTGACCTTTAATAAATGTTCCGAACGTTATAAGGATAGTTGTTTTGTACAAATCCGGGGTAAAGGATTTGATTAAAAATCCAATTTTTTCCTTCGCAGCTCAAAATTTTGTCCCAAATACACTTTGCGGACCATTTCATCGGCCGCCAAATCTTCGGGAATCCCGGATTTTAGGATGCCCCCTTCAAACATAAGATAGGAACGTTCGGTAATTGCCAAAGTTTCCTGTACGTTGTGGTCGGTAATTAAGATGCCTATATTCTTATTTTTGAGTTGGGCCACAATTTTCTGAATATCCTCAACGGCCACGGGATCCACTCCCGCAAAAGGTTCGTCCAATAAAATGAATTTTGGATCTGTAGCCAGGGCCCTTGCTATTTCGGTACGTCTTCTTTCGCCTCCGGATAAAAGATCGCCCCGGTTTTTGCGGATGTGTCCCAGACCAAATTCCTCTATGAGCGATTCCATCTTCATCAGCTGCTCCTTCTTGCTCAATTTGGTCAACTGGAGTACGCTCAGAATATTTTTTTCGATGCTCAATTTTCTAAATACGGAGGCTTCTTGGGCCAAATATCCAATGCCATTTTGCGCCCTTTTGTACATGGGGAAGCGCGTAATTTCCATTTTATCCAGATAAATATTGCCGCCATTGGGTTTTATTAGGCCTACTATCATATAGAACGAGGTGGTTTTTCCGGCACCATTGGGGCCCAATAGACCCACGATCTCCCCTTGGTTGACCTCCAAGGAAATTCCCTTCACTACCTGTCGCCCTCGATAGGACTTCATAATATTATCTGCTCTTAACTTCATAGTACCTTTCTATCTATAGATTCTCCTAGCCTTGGGTCTGTACCTGTCCGTTCGTTGGACAGGATTTCCGGTCCGTCCGCGGCGGTAAGGACGGGTGGAACAAAACTAAGCCTTAAATTAGTTTGGGAAAAGATATTGTAATTTTTTTAACCTACTTGGTTTTCCAGTTCCTCCCAATATGTATAGGCCCTTCTTAGGTGGGGCCACTATTGTGCCGCCGAGGCCACCAATCCCAATAGTTCCTTGGTCTTTATATCCAGGACACCGACGGCTTAGGCATTGATATCCAGGTTAAAGATCCTTTTTATGATCTTGTTGTTGTCTGCCAACAGCTTTTCGTTCATTTTGGAACGACAGTCGTTAAATTCCTTAACTTGATTTTGCATTCCTTTTCTTTTCTTTTTTCGCTTCCCTTTTTAATACCATTTTGGAAATATAGATGCTTAACTGATAAAGGATTAATATAGGTACTGCGACAATAATTTGGCTGGCCACGTCAGGAGGGGTAATCACAGCGGATATAATAAGTACAACTACAAGGGCAATTTTTCTGTATTTGCGGAGTATTTCCGGGGTAACCAACCCTACTTTGGTCAAGAAATAAATGATAATGGGCAATTCAAATATGAGACCGCAGGCAATTACGGCCGCCCTTACGGTAGAGATATAGGATAATAGATCTATTTCCCGTACTACGGAGTCGCTTATGGAATAACTTCCTAAAAAGTTAATGGATAAAGGGGCTACTACATAATACCCGAACAAAACGCCCATAAAGAATAAGGTAGAAGCTATAAAAATAAATCCCCTTGCATTCTGTCGTTCATTGTCGTACAGCCCGGGAGCAATAAATTTCCATAATTCGTATAGCACATAGGGGAATCCAATGATAAAACCGGCCCATATGGAGGTCCAGATATGTGCGGAGAACTGTTCGGACATTTGCCTACTCTGTACCGTAAATTCCGGTTCAGTATTACAAAATGCCTCACTAAAGCCCAGCATTTTGGAAAAATCACAAAACACATGATAGGTAGGGAAATCGGGCATCATTGGCCCAAAAATGACAACGTCGAAAATAAAGCTTTTCATTAAAAAAGCTCCTCCCCCTATTATAACTATGGCCAAGACCGATCTTATCAAATGCCATCTTAGTTCTTCCAAATGGTCCAGGAAGGACATTTCATTTGGGGACTTAATCTTTTTTGCCATTACAGTATTCCTTCTTTAATTAAATTGTGTAAATGTACTATTCCTTTGTAATTCCCTCCATCAACAACCAATAATTGTGATATATTATTGGCCTGCATTATTTCCAAAGCCTTTACGGCGAGGACACCCGAGGTTATTGTTTTAGGGGAAACACTCATGATGTCCTTGGCGGTTAAGCCATAAATATTGTCATATTTATTGAGCATTCGCCTTATATCGCCATCCGTTATTATCCCAACTATTTTTTGGTCTTCCAATACCGCTGTAGCGCCCAACATTTTTTCGGAGATCTCTATAATCACGGATTTTACGTCACTGTTGGTGCGTACCTGCGGGATCTGATTGTTACCGGCAATATCGCCTACCCTTAAATATAACTTTTTTCCAAGTGCACCTCCCGGGTGGTATTTTGCAAAGTCCTTACTGCTAAACCCCTTGAGTTCCAAAAGGCAGATGGCCAGGGCATCCCCTATGACCAATTGGGCAGTTGTACTGGTAGTGGGCGCCAGGTTGTTGGGGCAGGCCTCTTTTTCCACATAGGTGTTTAAAATAAAGTCGGCCTGGCCCGCCAAATAGGAATCAGGGTTCCCGGTCATGCCTATCAATTTGTTCCTGCCCCGTTTTATTAAGGGCACCAGCATCTTAATTTCGGCAGTATTGCCACTTTTGGATATGCAGATCACCACATCGTCTTGCTGTACGGTGCCAAGATCGCCGTGTATGGCATCGGCCGCATGCATAAATATGGATGGGGTACCTGTAGAATTTAGGGTGGCAACAATTTTGGAAGCGATAAGGGCACTTTTTCCAACTCCGGAAATAATGACCCTGCCTTTAGAATGTCTGATGCATTCCACCGCATTGGAAAAATCTTCGTTCAAGAGAGTCGCTAAATGGGATATAGCCTTGGCCTCATTTTCTATGGTTTTCTTTGCTATGGCCAATATAGCTTTGGTGTCGCTCAAAGTAAATTATAATTAGGTGATGATTTTCCTAAAAGAAAGTCTTATCTTTATTTTACAAAATTACATAAACTTAAGTTTATAGGATATTTTAAATTTGAACAAATTTATTTCGCACAAATACGTATTTAAAAGATAAAAATTCTTTAACTTAAGGAATTTGATTTTTGGCAGTGTAGCCTATTTTAATATTAATAATGGTGTAGTACGGTATGGGTATAAATGAGATTGATTTACATGCCTCTCTAAAAAAGTATTTTGGATTCTCCCAATTCAAAGGTTTACAGGAAAATGTTGTTAAGAATATTGTACAAGGGAACAATACCTTTGTGATCATGCCTACTGGTGGTGGGAAATCCCTTTGTTATCAATTGCCCGCCCTGATGCAGGAAGGAACTGCCATTGTGGTATCACCGTTGATCGCCTTGATGAAAAACCAGGTAGATGCCATTAGGGACGTTTCCAGTGAGATAGGGGTGGCCCATGTCTTGAACTCTTCGTTGACAAAGACCGAGATCAGACAGGTGAAAAGCGATGTAAGCAGTGGTATAACCAAGCTTTTATATGTGGCTCCGGAATCCTTGACCAAGGAGGAATATGTAGACTTTTTACAGGGGGAGACCATATCTTTCGTGGCAGTGGACGAGGCCCATTGTATTTCGGAATGGGGCCACGATTTTAGGCCGGAATACCGTAATTTGAAATCTATCGTCGGTAGGTTGGGAGATAAGATTCCGCTTATTGCCCTAACAGCTACCGCGACCCCCAAGGTACAGGAAGATATTATCAAGAACTTGGGCATAATGGATGCCAAGGTGTTCAAGGCCAGTTTCAATAGACCTAATCTTTATTACGAAGTTAGGCCCAAAACCCAAAATGTTGATAGTGACATCATTCGTTTTATAAAGCAAAATTCGGGCAAGTCGGGCATTATTTATTGTCTTAGTAGAAAACGTGTGGAGGAGTTGGCCCAAGTACTACAGGTGAACGGGGTCAGTGCGGTGCCATATCATGCCGGATTGGATGGTAAGACCAGGTCCAGGCACCAGGACATGTTCCTTATGGAGGATGTAGATGTAGTGGTTGCCACCATTGCTTTTGGGATGGGAATCGATAAACCGGACGTACGCTTTGTAATCCATCACGATATTCCAAAGAGTATAGAAAGCTACTATCAGGAGACAGGTAGGGCCGGAAGGGATGGGGGAGAGGGCCATTGCCTTGCCTTCTATTCCTATAAGGATGTGGAAAAATTGGAAAAATTTATGTCGGGCAAGCCCGTGGCGGAACAGGAGATAGGAAACGCCCTGTTACAGGAAATAGTAGGTTATGCGGAAACTTCCATGTCCCGAAGAAAATTCATACTGCATTATTTTGGGGAGGAATTTGATGAGGTAAACGGTGAGGGGGCCGATATGGACGACAATACTAGAAACCCCAAGGAAAAGCAGGAGGCCAAGGACGATGTGGTTAAGCTGATCGGTGTAGTAACAGGCACCAGTGAAAAATTCAAGTCCAAAGAGATTGTTAGGGCCCTGGTAGGTAAGGTAAATGCCTTGATTTCCTCTCACAAGACCGATGAAAAGGAATTTTTTGGTATCGGAAAGGATAAGGATAAAGGCTATTGGATGGCCTTGATACGGCAGACCTTGGTCGCCGGTCTGCTTAGAAAGGAAATTGAACAATACGGAATTTTACATGTAACCCCCCTAGGGAAGGAATTTGTAAAGAATCCAACTTCATTTATGATGACGATGGACCATGTTTACAATAAGGAGACCGATGATGCCATTGTAAGCGCTGCCAAATCTTCAGCTGGTGTAGCCGATGATAATCTGTTAAAGATTTTAAAGGATTTAAGAAAAAAGGAGGCCCATAAATTAGGGGTTCCGCCTTTTGTTGTTTTTCAGGACCCCTCCTTGGAGGATATGGCCCTGAAATATCCTATATCCCTAGATGAATTGGTCAATATCTATGGCGTTGGGGAAGGTAAGGCAAAAAAATATGGCAAACCCTTTGTAGATCAGATTGCTGCCTATGTTGAGGATAACAATATTTTAAGGCCCGATGATCTGATCGTAAAAAGTACGGGCGCCAATTCCTCCCTTAAGCTTTATATCATTCAGAATGTTGATAGAAAATTGCCATTGGACGATATTGCTTCCGCCAAGGGACTGGAATTGGGCGAATTGATCAAGGAGATGGAACAGATTGTCTTTAGTGGTACCAAATTGAATATCGCTTATTGGATCGATGAGATTCTGGACGAGGATCAGCAGGAGGAAATCCATGATTATTTCTTGGAAGCCAATACGGATGATCTTGAAGTGGCCTTAAAGGAATTTGATGGAGAATACGAGGATGAGGAACTTAGATTGTACCGACTGAAATTTATTAGCGAGGTGGCCAATTGAAACCATTCGGTTTGTTTTCTGCAATAGGCAATAGGCAGTGAAATCCATTTTTTGCCAACTATATGGCCGCCCAAAGTTTAAAGAACCTGATTCCGATATTTTTGGGGTGCAGGGTTTAAAAACGGTTGGAATTTATTTATTGGACCGCCTTTTCCAATAATTGCAGTGTCATTTGGTGGGTATCCAATCTCGCCTTGATCCCTATTGGCAAAGTAAAGTTGTTTTCAATATGGCCGAATGTCATGCCGTAAACAGCCGGTATTCCCAAGGGTTTGATTCTGTCCTGTACCACTTCCTTAAGTGTAAACGATTCGGGACCTGGAACACTGTCGCACCCATTAAAAACGCCCAAAACAATACCTGCCGCCTTACCAAAGGTCTTGCCCTGTATTAATTGGGTCAGCATCCGGTCTATACGATAGGGGGCTTCTTCAACATCTTCAAGAAAGACCAGGGCATCTGTAAAATCTATTTCATGGGGGGTTCCTATCAGGGCATTTACCAAAGTTAGACTGCCCCCTACCAATTTTCCCGAGACAATCCCAGGATTAATACAATATCGGCCATATTCGGGTTTGCTATATTCCTCTTGGTCCGTAATTTCGATATTGGTAATGGGTGGTGGCAATTTTTTGGAATTCATGACCACATTTAATAAATGCCCAATGCTGTAAGGGTCATTGATGGTGCTGCCTACGGGCCCGTGAAAAGTAATAAGGCCGGTTTCCTGATGTATGCCGTTCAAGAGGGCCGTAATATCGCTAAAACCGATTAAAGCTTTGGGGTTTTTTCCAATTAGTCCATAATCTATCAAGTGCATGATCCTGGTACATCCGTACCCTCCCCTTGCACACAGGATGCCGTCCACATTTTTATTGGCGAACATTTCGTTGAGATCGGTTGCCCTTTCCCCATCCGTATTGCTAAAGTAACCATGGTTGCCATGTATGCGATCCGTATGGTAAGGTATAAATCCTATTTTTTCCAAAGTTTCCTTGGCTTCCATCAAAATCTCGGGTTTTATGGCGTAGCCAGGGGCAATGAGGCCAATGGTATCCCCTCTTTTTAATGCTTTGGGCCTAAGGGTGTGGGGAGGCGGTTTTTTTTCTTGTGTATGGGCCAATAGGGATGCCGGTAGCAGGCCGGCCATGCCTGCCCCAATGGCCGTCTTAAAGAACTGTCTCCTTTTTTTCATTAATCTTATTTGGTAACACCTAAATATATAAAAAAAGTCCGCCATATAAGTGGCAGACTTCCTTCTTCAAATATAAATTTGCTACATTCCCAAGGAGGATGAGTCCTCTTTGGATTTGGACCTTTTTAGTTGCCTTTGTATTTTCTTTATGGCAGATTCTATAGATTTTTCAGGTTCTATAATATTGTACTCTCCCCAAAAATCGGGATCTGAAAATCCAATGGCCTCGTCCTCCAATATCATGGAAGATTTAATACGGTCCTTGAATTTGGGAGATTCGCCGGTGATGTTCTTCTCCCAGTCCGTAATGGCCATTTCACAGGTCATGCTATATACCGAATTGAATAGGCGATCGTCCCAATTTATTTTAAATTCCAAGAGCACATTACTGTATCCGTAGTACCATTTTCCGTTCTTTTCCCTGTAATCCACACGGTAGGCAATATCGGTTGGCCAAACATTGGCATGGACAGGTTTTTTGCGGACAAACATTTTGGAGGCCTTTTCCCTATCGGTAATGTTGAGGGAATAGATGGCACTGGTCAGTATTTTTTTATCGGCATCTATATACAACTTGCCTTGGTACAATGGGTCCAAAATGGATTCCTTTTGTTTAAAATTGATGACAAAGATAAGCCTGTCATCAACTTTGGTAGAATTTTCAAAGCTAAAGTTGTAATCATCGAAGGTTTCTTCCGTAAAGATATATTGTGGGTATTTGATCATGTCTACAAAGAGTGTATTAAATGGTCCTCCTTGCAGTTTAATGGCCAAGGTGTCCAATTTGTCATAATCGGTACTCTTTCTTGCCTTGTAAAGCTGTAATGCATCCCTGCGATCGGTATTGTAGGGAGATTTGTAAATATTGACCACGGCCTCTGATAAAGAAACGTTTTTTCTTCTTTTTTTAATGGTTTCCCTATAAAAGGCTGTCATTAAGGTAGGGTCGTCAAAATAATTTTCACCTTTCCTGAGCAGGGTTTCCCTGACCAGGGATTTTGCGTCTTTTGGAACCGCAAGTTTTACTTCGGATAATTCCATGAAGCTTACCACTAGGGCAATTTCGTTTTTATTTTCCTTCAACTGGCTTAAAGGAATAGTTTTGGTCTCGTATCCCAAAAATGAAACGCTGACCTGTCCCTCTTCAATATCTTTGGGAACTTTTAAAGAAAAATAACCCTCGGTATTACTGACGGTACTAATATTCGTGTTTTCAATGGAGAGCGTGGCGAAGACCAGCGGATTATTGGTTTCACTATCAATAATTTTACCTTGATATAGATTGAACGGGTTTTCCTGCTCCTGGATTTCTTGGTACAGGAAGGCCGCCGAAACGGAGGTCGGTACCCCTAAGAACAATAAAAAAGATACTGCAGCTAGAAGGGGATTTTTTCCAAAAGAATTTTTTTTGAACTTCATCTGTCTAAATTTTATGGTATCAAACGTGCAGAGGCATAGGCTATGAATGGTAGTTGGTGCAGGTTGACAAAAGTAATTTGATCCAAGCACTCAAAGTTTATATCAATGAACGGTCGACTCTCTAAGGTAGTGATTTTTAGTGAAATACTCTACTAAAAATTGTTTAATTTTTTGGATGCCCAAGATGGTGGGGTCCTTGCCAATGGAGCCTTGATTTTCGTCCTATAAATGCACAGTCATTGCATTTGGAAATTGGCATTGTATACCTATACCGGTCTGGGCAGGGTTGCCACCTTTGCAAAAACACTTCTACTGCTTTCTACGTACCTCAAAAATATCCGTTCTTCTATCTTTTAGGTTTCTAACGCTGCCAAATTGGTTCAGTTCCCTTAGTAGGTCTATATCTAGGTCAACGATCAGGATCATTTCTGTGTTTGGGGTAGCTTCGGCCTTTATCCCATTGGCCGGAAAAGCAAAGTCACAGGGAGTAAAAACCATAGATTGGGCATATTGGATATCCATATTATGTACCTTGGGCAAGTTGCCTACGCTTCCGGCAATGGCCACATAACATTCATTTTCTATGGCTCTGGCCTGGGCACAATATCTGACTCTGGAAAAGCCGTTTTGGGTATCAGTGAGGAAGGGGACAAACAAAATATCCATTCCTTCGTCTGCCAGTAACCTGCTTAGTTCAGGGAATTCGGAGTCGTAGCAGATCAGGACACCTATCTTTCCGCAATCCGTATCAAAAACCTTTAATTCGTTGCCTCCCTGCATGCCCCATACCCTTGCCTCATCTGGAGTTACATGGAGCTTTTCGTATCGTTCCTTGGTGCCGTCACGCTTACAGATGTATCCAACATTGTAAAGCGTTTCCTCCTTTATTTCCGGCATACTCCCTGTTATTATATTAATGTTGTAAGAAATAGCCAGTTCCGAAAAGCGCTGAACTATGGTGGCGGTGTGTTTGGCCAATTCCCGGATGGCGGCCGACTCGGATAGATGATTGTTCTCCGCCATAAGCGGGGCATTAAAGAATTCTGGGAACAGGGCAAAGTCTGAACGATAGCCGGAAACGGCATCTACAAAATACTCTGCCTGCTGAAGTACATCGTCCAGATTTTTATAGGGCCTCATTTGCCATTGGATGAGTCCTACCCTAACCACCTTTTTTACAACACTGGCCTTTTTGTTCGTTTTTTCATAGTAGATGTTGTCCCATTCCAAAAGCACGGCATAATCATTGGAGTCGGAATCACCTTCCAAATAGTTCTTAAGAATTTTACTGGGATGAAAATCGTTGGATATCTGAAAATTAAGTACCGGATCGTTTATTTCCTTACGCTTTACTTTGTCTATATAGGCCTTTGGGGATAAGCTATCCATATATTTGTGATAATTGGGGATTCTACCGCCAAAGACGACCCCTTTCAAATTTAGACGTTCGCATAGATCTTTTCTGTAGTCGTACAACCTTCTGCCCAAACGCATTCCCCTATACTCCGGTTTTATAAAGACATCTATACCGTAAAGTACGTCACCCTCCCGGGAATGGGTGTTAAAAGTATAATTGCCCGTGATCTGCTGGTAGGTATGCTTGTCTTCAAATAGTGCATAATCCAAAATAATGGACAATGCACATCCGGCGATTTGGTTATTTACCTTTATAACCACCTGTCCCTCTGGAAATCTATTTATTAGATGCTCTATTTGATGCTTCTGCCAGTATGATTCGGGCATAGTGGTGTAGGATTCTATCATGGCCGATTTAAGCTCCTGATAGTCGTCCAGGCTAAGGTACAATAACTCAATATTTTCTATTTCATCCATCTTCATGGTCTTATTATTATCAAAATTAAATTTGGGGGTAGAAGTGTTTTGGCTAGTGATGGGTCTTTTCAGAACCGGAAATCATTTCATTGATTTCGCTCAATTCCTTTTCGGATAAATATCGCCATTTGCCTACCGGAACGTCCAATTCAATATTCATTATCCTTATGCGCTTTAGGGCGGTTACTTTGTAGCCTAGATATTCGCACATTCGCCTTATCTGACGATTAAGTCCCTGTGTTAGAACAATCCGGAATTGAAATTTGTCCAATTCCTCGATTTCGCATTTTCGGGTTACCCTATCCAAAATGGGGACCCCATTGGCCATTTTTTCCAAGAATGTCTCGGTAATGGGCCTATCTACGGTTACAATATATTCTTTTTGGTGCCTATTTCTGGCCCTTAGAATCTTATTTACTATATCCCCGTCATTGGTCAATAGGATCAGCCCCTCACTGGGTTTGTCCAATCTACCAATAGGGAATATTCTACTGGGGTAATTTATGAAGTCGATAATATTGTCCTTCTCCACCTTTGTATCGGTAGTACAGACAATGCCAATGGGTTTGTTAAAGGCAATGTAAACGGGTTTTTCCTGTGGTTCGGAAATAAGCATCCCATCTACCCGTACTTCGTCGTCGAGGGTAATTTTTGTACCCATTTCGGGAATTTTTCCGTTAATGGTCACCCGTCTTTGGTCAATAAGTTTGTCCGCCGCCCTACGCGAACAATAGCCCATTTCACTTAAAAATTTGTTTATTCGGGTGGCTTCCTTCTCTTTCATATACACTCCTTAAGCCCGGTTATCAAATCGGATTTAGGGGCGAAATATACTTAATTTAACGCTTATTATTGTTAACATTGGTTCAAGATATTTCATCCCCAAATTCTTCTGTAGTAATTTTGGCCGGGATTTATTTTTTTAAGGGATCCGCATTTTCCATGTAAATCTCTTTTTCAAGTTCTAGGTCCAACTTCTTAAGGAACAACATTTCGGCATAGAATTGCCAGTCGAAATTTATGGATTGATTTGCCAAATGCACATGATGGTCCTGATCCAGGATATAGTTGTCCGGTTTGCTCAAAATTCGGGTTTTGCCATAGACCTGTTCCAATTCTTTTCTAAGGCTTCCAAATTCCGACTGCAATTCCTTTAACTTGGTGGAGGTTGCTATGATATTCTCCCTATTTTCTGCCATATCATAGTCGCGTAGGGCCAATAATATTTTTGGACTAAAGCCGGCCAGTTTGTTAACCTGTTCATATACTTGCAGGTTATGGTCGTTGCGCAGGGCGTGTGAACGGGCATTCTCTATTTTCTTTGCAATACTATCTGTTTGGGATAAAGTAAGGGCAGCGGTCCTTAAACGATCTTCATTGGCCAGGCTCCACGCTCCAATATTTTCTTTGTCGGGAAAGTCAATAACCCCCTCTTTCAAAGGATCTTCCATCTTTTTAAGGTAATTGCGTTGATCTCCTTTCAGCAGTGCATTCTTCCAAAAGGCCACTGGCGATTCCAGCTCGGTAATAAAAGCCTTGTTGTCATCGGCCATGGTATATCCATATTCCCTTTGCCTGAAGGCGCTCTTTATCTCTTCCTTATTGCGCTTATCCCCTGTCCAGGCATATTCCGCGAAAGCCAAAATACCTCTCATATATAATTCAAAATGTGGTGAATCATCATCCCAAAGGGTTAATAACAATCCATTTAGACCACTTTCTATGGAGCTCACCGCGAAAGATCGGATGTTTTCCATATTGCTTTCTTCCTGCGGCATTAAGACCCATCTCGTCTGGCCCGCCGTGGCCCCCATAACCTCCATGCCATGGTCTGTAAACCACTGCATTGCCTTGATGTTGCCCAATGCCTGTGGCGAACTATAGTTCCACCTCATGTAGATGCAATTCTTGGGGAAGATGTCCAGAAACTCCAGTAATTTGTGCTCGTTGTCCTTCCAAACCCGATCTACTTCTTCCTGGGTCATATCTTTTTCAAACATGGGGTCATAAACATCGGCCTGTTTAAGGGGCATATCGTCCCAAAAAATAGGGGTTTTTCCATGTTCTTCCGCAAATTGGGCCACTTTGTCCAACCACATCAGTTGTAATTTTAAGGGCGACTCCTTGCTACCACGTCCAGTGGTGTGTACTTCGTCACCACCAACATGCAGGTACTTTCCGTACGGAAAGGCCTCCATGGCATCCAAATAAAGGTCAAATTGTACTTCGTAGGTTTTGGGGTCCAAGGGGTTAAAGGCCCAATCGCTTTCCGGGCTGTCCCTAAGTTCCATGTATTCCGGATGCTTTAGGATAAAGGAGGCATGGCCCAGGCCTTGTACCAACGGACTTATTTCTATGTGCCTCTCCTTGGCGTAATCGCTGATCTTTTTCCATTCCCCAATACTCAGGGCATCTGCGGAGGCTACTGTAGGTTGCCGTTTAAATTTTAACTTGTCCTCAACTTCCAAAATAATACCGTTTACCTTATAGCTGGCCAGTTTATCCAATAACTTATAATAGTATTCCGTCTTTTCCAAATGGTGTTTTACATCCAAGTGTACGGAACGGTAGGCCAATAAAGGGTAATCCTTTAATTGGATTAACGGCAGGTTTACCTTTTGGTCCTTGGCGTCCAAAATTAATTGTTCCAAAGTTTTGAATGCATAGAACAAACCAGTTTCATCCTTACCTTTAATATGTACCTGTGCATCCGTAATGGTAAGGGTATAACCTTCCGCCGGTACGTCCAAACTGTTATCTATTTCATAGACTAGGTCCGGGTCTCCTTCATTTACATCGAGCATAAGAATGTCTTTGTCAATTATAGGCAATGCTTCGCCATTTTTGGCCTCAGTGTTCAAGGTTTGATCATAAGCAATTGAACTAACCCCTGTAACTTCAAATTCTTGTGGTTGGGGCAGCAATTTGAAGTCGCCCAATTTATTTTCTTTTGGGGAACAGGAGAATTGCAAAATGGAGATTGTCAATAGATAAATGCCTGTAATTTTTCTCATAAATTTATTATTGGTAATTAAATATGGGTTTGATTTATTTGCAAAAATATTGAATTATATTCAAAAACATTATATTTATTAAAAAATGTCGTAAAGCTTATTATATGAGGTTTATAAGGGGATCCAAGGTAATATTCTTTATTTTCTAAACTCCAAATTGTTCCAAATGATGGTTAAGGTGTTTATAGAACAAATTGTTCCACTCCGTTTTGGTCAAAGTGCCAAAAGAGTGCGATTCCTTATTGTGAAAGTAAGCCTCCCCTAGCTCTTGGGTTTTTATCAAATGATCTATTAATCGCTTCTTTTCCTTATCAAAGTCCCTTTGGTCCACAACTAGAAAGGCTGGGGCCGTTCTACTGTTCTTTTTGTATGGTTTTTCATTGACCACTGTTGGCTTTACAAAAAGTTTAAGAATTAGTTTCATTGGCCCTTTAGGTCTGGGATGCTTTTCCGTATATACCATTTCATAGGCCACATTGCAGTGGGCCAACATTTGGGCAACATTCATTTTACCCCAAATACCTGAACTATTAGGGGTTAATTTATCTATTCTTCCTATGAGTTCGTCTACTACCTTTTTCTCAAAAATATTTTTCATGTTTCATGTTTCAGTTTTTCCTATGTCCAATTTTATTAGGACTGCTCACCATGTTTATATATTGGATCTGCCGTTTAAACCGGGAAATTTGTACCGACTATATTATTTTACCATAAAAAGGGCATTGACAAAGAAGAGTTTGCCATTTTCCCAAAAACCCCGGAACAAGGGGTTGTCCACCATATAAATAATCTGTCCCTTGCCCATTTCCTCTACTCCGAAAACCAAAGTATTGGCAATTTTTTTCTTAGCCTCGCTTCCTGCAAATCCTGCAATATGTGAATTGGTGCCATCTAAATGGACCACTGTTCCCGATTCTAATTTTTCAAAGGCATCATCACCTAACTTAAGGGTAAAATAGTGGTCGCCGTAACCGTATGCCAAGGGGTGCGTTTGGTCCACCTTGGTTCTAAAAATAGCTCCTGTGATGGCGTTTTTGATGTCTTCCCGTTCCGCTTCTTCATAGGGAAGTATATTTTCCGTGCTGTCTTTTTTAATTTCCTTTTCCTTGATGGCAAACCCATGTTCCCCATGTATCCCTTTTATGGCACCTTCCATGGCGATCAACTTTCCCCCATTGGTAACAAAGTCCTTCAGTTCCTGTAGTTTATTTTCAGTAAAGAACTTGCTGTACCACCCGTTGGGGAGAATTAGGATATCGTATTCGGATAAATCCATTTCGTCATAATACTCGGTATCCAAAACAGTCAATGGATAGTGGAGCTGCTGTTCAAAAAAGTGCCAAATTTCCCCAAATTCGAGGGTGCTGGTAGGTTCGCCGGATAGCAGTGCTATTCTGGTATCCGTAATCATTGGCACGGAACTGGAACCAAAATCATTTCCATTTTCCACAAATCCAGTATTGGTTGCCGTCAATATGGTCTTATTGTTATGTGCAATACGGCCTATGGCCTCTACAAAATCCTTCTTGTTTTTGTTGTCCCCTTTGGTAACGATGAGGCTGCCCCTATCAAATTTTTTGCCTTCCGCCCGAAAAGGATTTTTAGCAAATCGCACCCTGATATTCTCTTTGAGCAGTGCGGTCAGAAATCGGGCATCCTTCATGCTGGTCCAATCGCAAATATAGGCATAGGCGTGTTGGTCCATGTGGGCTCCCTTGGAGGGGAATTCCATCTTGTCCCCCGAAGGGCCGTATTCCACCACGGTTGGGGAAGCTATGGCCTCCAATCCGTAGGCGTAGGGCAGGGACCAGGCCGTTATATCATAGGTAAGCGAATCGCTTAGCTTTGTATTGGGTTCCAGAAGTACCTGGGCCAGGGTGCCTTTGGTTTGGTTGGTGGAGACTACTAAACTGGAAGGGGTGGTTTTCATGGCCCCCAATTTCCCCGAACTGTACAGATGTCCTTTTACGGTACCTTCCTTGGTCCAGCCGTATGTCATCCCATGGGACCTGAAAAGTTCCGTTAGGATCTCTATTTTATCGGGATCCCCGTTCATCACATAGCTGTTGTATTTAAAGCTTTTTTCCAGATAGAACTTCCTAAACTCGCTATTTAATTTTTCTACGTTTTCCGAAGCTACTTCCACGGTAGATAGACCAGTGGTATGGTGATGGGCAATGCGGTCGTGCAGGGTAAGGGTGTCCCCTATATAAGTATTTATTCCCAGTCCGGCACGCCCACTGCCGCCCTGCTCGTAGGTCATTCCTATGCTCCCGTTATAGGTGGGATAGGTATCGCCATAGCTAGGGTACAATAGATCAAAAATTTCTTTTGTAAAATAAAACCAGCCATTGGCATCAAAGTACTTGGCGTGGTTCTTCCCCATAGTAACCTGAAAGTCGCGCTGAAAATCGGTTACCACTTCATGAAAGGGTTCTGCGGCAGGGGCAAAATAATAGGGGTTGTTCACTCCCTGCTCGTGGAAATCCACATGGATATGGGGCAACCACTGGTTGAAAATTTTTATGCGTTGCCGACTTTCGATCTGTGTGAGCCAAGCCCAATCACGATTTAGGTCGAACATATAGTGGTTGGAACGCCCGCTAAGCCAGCCTTCATGATGTTCCTTACTGTTGGGGTCTATATTGTTGGGAGTGTTCTTAAATTGGTTGTACCAGTTGACATATCTATCGCGACCATCAGGATTAATGCAGGGATCCATGATTACTACCGTATTTTCCAAGTAATTGGACTTGCTGGTCAAAAGTTCATAAATGGTCTGCATGGAGGCTTCGGTGCTTGCACTTTCGTTTCCATGAACATTATAGCTCAGCCAGACTATGGCCTTGGTAGGTAATCCCTGGCCAGTAGTGTTCTTAAGGTGCTCCTGCCTAATGGATTCTAGGGCAACCATGTTTTCGGGCGAGGAAATATAGGCTACGATAAGGGGCCTACGCTCATGGGTATTTCCATAGGCCACTATTTTAACCCGATCCTGAGCATTCTCGGCCAGATAATTATAATAGTCCACCACCTTATGGTGCCGGGTAAATTCGGATCCCAATTCATAACCCAAAAATTCGGAAGGAGATTGTAGTGCTTGGGAAATGCCCAAGGCGGTTACAAGGAGTAAAAAGGGTAGTAGAAGTTTTTTCATTTAAATCCATTGATGTGACAGGAACCAAATCTAAGGAATATTCGCGATATTGGTTATCTTCCGAAGATGCTAGTTATTTCTTGGATCGGTTAAGTTGTCTAATTAAAGGATGGGGTCTATATTAAAAAATATAAATTAAACTTCTTAACGTATTTTTAGGAACTGAAAAAAGGGATAATTTTATCTTTACCCGTTATTACCAACATTATCTATGGAAGTTGAAAGTATACCCTTTAAGAAAACCGGTTATTTTTCCAATTTAATATGTGATTATCTGGATGGAAAGGAAACCTTATTCCCTTTTTATGATAGGCCGCCCCAAATTGAACAGTTTGCGGGGCAGATTAAGACCAAGCAAAATTTTCCCATAACCCATCGTGAAGTTTTGTATTCCGTACTTAAAAATCAATACAGGGCTATTGATATTTCGGAGGACACCAAGGTAAATATATCACTACTAAAGGAAGCTTCTACCTTTACAGTGGTAACGGGGCATCAATTAAATTTATTTACGGGGCCATTATATTTCCTGTACAAGATCATTACTACCATAAACTTGACCAAAGAACTGAAGCTGGCCAATCCGGAAAACAACTTTGTGCCCATATATTGGATGGCAACCGAGGATCATGATTTTGAAGAAATAAACTATTTTAATTTTAAGGGGAAAAAATTACAATGGAATAAAACAGTAACAGGAGCGGTAGGGCCAATGACAACGGATGGACTTGAACCTATCCTAGAAGCTTTGTCCAATGAAATGGGCCAAAGTATAAATGCCACTAAGCTTAAGGAGTTGTTCGGTAAGGCATATATGGGCCATGATAACCTTTCCGACGCCACCCGTTTTTTGGCCAATGAACTTTTTGGGGAACACGGGCTGGTGATATTGGACGGGAACCATACGGAATTGAAGGGTTTATTGGTTCCCTATGTAAAACGCGATCTGTTGGAAAATGCCTCATATAAAAAGGTCATGGAAACCATAGGGCAACTGCAGGAATTACCTGATAATTACGGTATTCAGGTCAATCCAAGGGAAATCAATTATTTTTATCTGTTGGATGGCGTTCGGGAGCGGATTGTGGAACGGGATGGGAGATTTTATGTCAACGATACTAAAATTGAATTTAGTCAAGAGGAAATTCTGAATGAATTGGAGACTTATCCTGAGCGTTTTTCGCCCAATGTGATTACCAGGCCTCTTTACCAAGAGGTGGTATTGCCTAATCTGTGCTATATTGGAGGGGGCGGGGAATTGGCGTATTGGCTGCAATTGAAAGCTATGTTTACAGAATTGAAGGTGCCCTTTCCCATTTTATTGCTCCGTAATTCGGCCTTGGTGATTACGGGGAAGCAGAAGGAGAAGTTGGAGCGAATGAATATTTCTATGACCGACATATTTTTAAATCAAAGTAGTTTTATCAATAAGAAGATCAGGGAAATATCCAATATTGATATAGACTTTGCTCCCCAAAAGAAATATTTGCAAGAGCAGTTCAAGGACCTGTACGATCTGGCCGTCCAAACGGACGCTTCTTTTTTAGGGGCGGTCAAGGCCCAGGAGGTGAAGCAATTAAAGGGGTTGGATAATTTACAGGGAAGATTGTTAAAGGCCCAAAAAAGGAAGTTGCAGGACCATGTAGTGCGCATGACCGAAATTCAGAACCAGCTCTTCCCCAATAAATCACTTCAAGAACGCCACCTTAATTTCTCGGAACTTTATCTAGAGTATGGAGAGCGGTTGATTCCGCATTTAATGAAAGCACTTAGGCCACTTTCCGGTGCGTTTTCCATCGTAAAAATGGATTGATCCAACCTTATTTATTGCCCTGCCCCACAAGTTTCCACACCATCAAAATGGCTATATTTGTTAAAAACAGACTATGTCCATGCAAAAAGTAGACTTTGAAATGGTGGAAATGACATTGGATGTCATGAAATACGCCATTGGTCGAATTACCCATCCGGCCCCGGAATTGGGCAAGCCCAAAAAGGAAAGGGAGTTAAAGGCCCTAGTAGGGGAAACAGTAACTCCAGAAGGAATTGGAGGGGAAAGGGCCTTTCATTTGTTTAAGGAGGTGTTGATAAAGGCTACCGTACCCATTGATCATCCCAGACATTTGGCATTTGTCCCGGCCTCACCAACAAGGGCCGCGGTCATGTTCGATCTGGTAACTTCCGCCTCCAGTATTCACGGAGCCTATTGGATGGAAGGGGCCGGTGGCATTTTTTGCGAAAACGAGGCTATGAAATGGTTGGTGTCCTTAACCGGGCTGCCAAAGGGATCGTTCGGGGTATTTACCAGCGGTGGTACGGCGGCCAATTTATCGGGTATGGTCACTGCCCGGGAGCATTGGAGGAAAAATCCGGAAAATGGGAATAAAAAGGGGTTGATCATAACCTCTTCAGGGGCCCACTCATCGGTAAAATCCATGGCCAAGGTTATGGATTGCGATGTAATTTTGGTAGAAACAGAGGAACAGATGACTGCGGAGGCCCTAAGAGAACGCATCTGTTCCTTGGATGCCCAACAGAGGGGTAGGTTATTTGCCGTTGTGGCCACCGGAGGCACCACTAATGCAGGTATAATAGATGATTTATACGGTATTGCCCAAATTTGCAGTACAGAAAACCTATGGTTTCATGTGGATGCTGCCTATGGTGGAGGCGCCCTGGCCTCCAAATCGGCACGGCCATTGTTCCATGGGATAGAAAAGGCGGACAGTATAACCATTGATCCGCATAAATGGCTTTTCTCTCCCTATGATTGTGGGGCCATAATTTATAAGAATCCGGAGTTGGCCAAAGAAGCGCATTCACAGGAAGGTTCCTATTTGGAAATATTTAAGGATGAAGGTGCCCATGGTTTCAATCCTTCGGACTATCAAATACAGTTGACCAGAAGGGTAAGGGGCCTACCACTTTGGTTTTCGCTGGCCATGCACGGGACCGATAAGTATTCTTGGGCCGTTGAACAAGGAATTGGATTGGCCGGTTTGGCAGGACAATTAATAGAGCGGCATCCCTTGGTAGAATTGGTAAGGGAGCCAAGTCTTTCCTGTGTGCTTTTCAGAAGAAAAGGATGGCTGCCCCAGGATTATACCCATTGGACCTATAAAAATCATCGGGAAGGTTTTGCCCTTGTGACCCCGACCAAATACCGGCAAAACGGTATGGATGAAACTGTGGCACGTTTTTGTTTTATAAACCCGGATACGACCGAGAAGGATATTTCCAAAATTTTGGATTCGATGTCCTAAAAGCAGTGAAATTAAGGCACCAAATACTCGTTTTCCCATTCTGTGCCCACTTTGGAGAACCGGACCCTGATATGATGGGGCCGGGACAATTTTAGATACTCCATTTTGTGGGGTGTTATCTCTACCAGGCAGAAATGATGCTCTTGATTTAAATAGGTAATATCCCTGGGGTCTGTTAACTTACTTCCGGGAGATCGGCTTGTGGTATATTGTTTTTTTGCGTAGCTATCCAGTGTACCCCAATATTTCTCTTTGGTAGCATCGTCATCCCTGCAGTTTGCCGTGCCTTCGATCTTTAATTGTAGCAATTTGGTAGGGTGGTATAGGAGCAGGCTTACCTTTTTGTTCTCTTTTATATGTGTAATTTTTTTTGAGCGCTTATCGGTGTAAAAGGTCAGTTTTAGATTACCCGAAACCTCCCTTAATACAACGGTACGCAAACGGGCAACCTGATCCAATCCTACCGTGGCCAGTGTAAATAATCGGAAAGGATGGTCTTTTTCCGTGGTCACCTTATGCAACTCCTCCCTTATTTCATCTAAATAATTGGCGGCCATGATCAACTTTTTTTGTTTTTTAAAGATATAAATAATTGTTGGGGTAGGGTGTTTCCCATTTCGATTGTTATGGTAGTAAATTGCTATGAATTTGAAAATAATTTCTTGTGAAACGAGCGTTAATAAATTTTAAAAGTTTATTCACATCCCGATTGTTATTAGGGATGTTTAAAATTCCTGCCTTGCCGGCAGGCAGGTTTAATGTGAGAGCGTAGCGGTTACACGCGTTCTCAACCTGCCCGACGAGCTGTTCAGGCTGGTTTTTTAATTAATTTAATGTTCGGTAATTACAATAATTTAAACGTGTGAATTGTGAGCAGTTATAATTAGTTAATTGGTTTTAGGTTGGTTTTGATTAGTAAGCCCGGTTGGTTACCGGGCTTTTTCTTGTCCTTAAGGAATAAATTTTTGAAATGGAACCAAATTTTCTCCCTGTTCAAATCCGATCATTGGTTTTTTTGACAGACATTTTATTCGATTCGGTTAAAGTTGCTTCTATTTAATGGGTGTATAGGCAAAATATGGGCGTAATATCTTCCTGTTTATAAGTTTTGTGATTATTATCCCCTAAAGATACTTTTTCAAAAACTTCAAATTACTATTTTTGCCCATGCAAAATAACGTCCTCATATTAGATTTTGGTTCCCAATATACACAGCTCATCGCTAGAAGGGTAAGGGAACTTAATATTTTCTGCGAAATAAAACCGTTCAACCATTTGCCCGACGATTTATCGGAATATAAGGCAGTAATACTATCAGGATCTCCTTTTTCGGTAAGGGGGGATGATGCACCACATCCTGATCTGTCTCAAATAAAAGGGAAAAAGCCATTGTTGGCGGTTTGTTACGGGGCCCAATATTTGGCGCACTTTAACGGTGGCAATGTAGCTCCTTCCAACACCCGTGAATACGGCAGGGCAAAATTGTCCTTTATAGATCATAGGGAATCCTTCTTTGATGGGATTTCCGAAGGTAGCCAGGTTTGGATGAGCCATAGCGATACCATAAAGGAATTGCCCGAAGGCGCCATTAAATTGGCAAGTACCCATGATGTGGAAAATGCGGCCTATAGGCTAAAAGGGGAAGATACCTATGCCATACAATTTCACCCGGAAGTATACCATACTACGGACGGGAAAAAGTTGTTGGAAAACTTTCTGGTCCATATAGCTGGGGTAGCCCAGACATGGACCCCGGATTCCTTTGTGGAAACTACCGTTGCGGAATTGAAGGCTAAAATCGGTGGTGAAAAGGTAATTCTTGGCCTTTCCGGGGGAGTGGATTCCACGGTAGCGGCAGTCTTGTTGCACAAAGCGATCGGAAAGCATTTGCACTGTATTTTTGTGAATAACGGACTGTTGCGGAAAAATGAATTCCAATCGGTATTGGACCAATATAAGGGAATGGGCCTAAATGTGAAGGGGGTGGACGCTTCGGCACGCTTTTTGGATAGTTTGGAAGGGGAAAGTGATCCGGAGAAAAAAAGAAAGGCCATAGGGAGGGTTTTTATAGAGGTCTTTGATGATGAATCCCACTTGGTGGAAGATGCAAAATGGCTGGCCCAGGGAACTATATATCCTGATGTTATAGAGTCGGTCTCTGCCACAGGAGGTCCGTCAGCGACCATAAAGAGCCATCATAATGTTGGTGGATTACCGGATTATATGAAATTGAAGGTAGTGGAGCCATTAAGAATGTTGTTCAAGGATGAGGTTAGACGTGTAGGTGCCACTTTGGGAATAAACAAGGAGCTGTTGGGAAGACATCCCTTTCCGGGACCGGGCTTGGCCATACGTATCCTTGGGGATATTACTCGGGAGAAAGTGGCTATTTTACAGGAAGTAGATGCCATTTTTATCAACGGTTTAAAGGAATGGGGGCTTTATGATAAGGTTTGGCAGGCGGGTGCTATGCTTTTGCCGGTCAATAGTGTAGGGGTAATGGGAGATGAACGGACCTACGAAAAATGTGTAGCGTTAAGAGCGGTGGAAAGCACGGACGGGATGACAGCGGATTGGGTTAATCTGCCCTACGAATTCTTGCAAAAAACCTCTAATGACATTATAAATAAGGTTAGGGGTGTAAATAGAGTGGTATATGATATTAGTTCCAAGCCGCCAGCGACCATCGAATGGGAATAGTTTAACGGCAGGTACATCGAAATTTTATGTCCCTTGTTGCGCAATAATTTTTATTGTGAACTCATTTAAACTTTTCTGATTGAAGCGAACCCGCCCGATCCGGTACGGGCAGGAATCAGCTAGTTTTTGTCCAATTGAAACTCTTTTTGAGTTGCATAGCAGGGCTACGGAACAAGAAAAAGGTGAAAAGTGGGCGAAAAAGAGCGATTTTTTAGCCAATTGAGAAAAGTTTAAATGAGTTCTATAACATTGTTGTGTTTATGTTCGTTCTCCAAGGTGTACAAGGCTTAATTAAATAGAACAAATAAAATCCATACTTGTGAAATGAGCATAAACAAATTTAATTTTTTGCATTCCCACCGAAATAATTAAATTTTTTGTGCGAAAGCACAGCGGTTGATCTATGCAGAAAATTTTTATTATACTCATTTTCAGATTATAAAAATTTTTAAATAGATGAAAATACATAGAAAAGTATTATTGATAACATTTTTGTTCATGTTGGTGGGCATCAATGCAATTGCACAAAAGTTCACGACGCATTCTGTTAAAGCTGGGGAAACCTTGGAAAGTATCGCAAAAAGATACCATGTTAGCGAGCAGGGAATACTAAATTACAATAAGGAGATAAAAAAAGGTCAGGCCTTAAGGGCCAATACCATTTTGGTGATACCATCGTCTACCGCGGTAGTTGTAAAAAAAGACAGTGTTCCGGAAGTAGGCACCTTATTGCAGGCTTTGCAAGGTGATACGTCCGGCACTCAAGAGCGCGAACCCATTGGCTATACATCGCATAGGGCCAAAAGAAAGGAAACCCTGTTCGGTATTTCCAGACAGTACAATATTTCGGAGGACGATATTAAACGGTACAATACAGAGTTGTATTCCGCTCAGTTGAAAAAAGGCATGATCCTTAAGATACCCAAATATAAAAGGATAGACCCTTCCCAAAAAACGTATATTGAGGATAATTACGAAATCTATACCGTGCAACCCAAGGAAACACGCTGGAGTATAGCCAATAAGTATGGGATCACTATTGATAGTTTATTGGCCTTAAACCCAAAATTGTCCAAAATAACCGATTACCTGTCCTTAGGGCAGGAGCTTCTATTGCCAAAGATATTGGGGAGCTCCATACAGGATCAAGAAACCCAATTGTACAATTCCTATACCGTTCCGGCCAAACAGACTTTTTATAGTCTGGAGAAAAAATTTGGATTGACCGCCAACGAAATTATAGCCATGAATCCTGAAATTAAAGAGAGGGGAGGGCTAAAGGAAGGGATGGTACTTAGGATATCGGTAAAAAAGATGGAGACGGGTGAGGTCAATATTGAGAATTATAATTTTTATGAGGTGAAACCAAAGCAGACCGAGTTTTCGTTAACCCGTAAATTTGGTGTTACCTATAAGGAATTATTGGAACTTAATCCAGAATTAAAGGATGGGTTAAAGGCGGGAATGGTCTTGAAACTGCCCAAGGCCCAGAAAGGAAATTTTGACGTAAAAAATGCGCTTATCCTGGATAAGATCAACCTAAGGGACAGTATCAATACATTAAATCGACCGAAATTGGTGTTTCTTCTGCCGTTTAGATTGGATAGGTTGGATTTGAACGATAACACATCTGCCAAAAGTGCCATCGAGAACAGAAAGGACGTAAAATATAGTTTGGGACTTTATTCCGGGGCGATGGTTGCTTTGGATTCGGTAGCCAAACTGGGAATCTCCGTAGATGTTAAAACCTATGATACCCAATTGGACTTGAATCGCACCAAGGGTATATTGCAAAGGGAAAATTTAATCGGGGTATCCGCAATTTTTGGTCCTTTGGAGGCCCAATCCCTAAAAGAGGTTGCGCTCCAAGCTTCGGAGTACGGAGTACCCGTAATTGCACCCTTGACCGATAGGAGCGATTTGAGTTTGAACAATGTATTTTTTGCCCTTCCTTCAGAAAAGGTGTTGGAAGAGCATATGTTGGACTATGTTGAGGAATTGAGAACCAAGGAAAACGTAATCATTATTGCGGATCAAAAGAACAAACCTGTCGAATCTACCTTGTTGATGAAGTTCCCTGGGGCCAAAATAGTGGCCTTAAAGGAGGATAGAACGGTAGATATCGCGAAAATTAGCAAGCTACTTTCCAAGGAGACAGAGAATTGGGTGTTCTTGGAGACGGACCAGGCCAATGTGGTATATCACGTAGGTTCTTTGCTTAATTCATTGATAAGTAAGGAGGTAGGGATACGTCTTTTTACAACCGACAAGAACAAGGCTTTTGACAGTGAGGTGGTTTCCTATTCCCATCTTTCCAATTTGAAGTTTACCTTTCCTTCGGCTTCCCGTGAAATCGGGGAGAATGGTTTTGTAAAATTGTACAGGGCCAAATATGGCGCGGACCCGGATGAATATGCGGTTAGGGGTTTTGACCTTACTTACGACCTACTTTTGAAATTAGCGTATAAAAATAATCTGGTAAATGCATCCAAATTGGTTGGGGAGACCGAATATGTAGGTAATAAATTTAATTTTAACAAGGATATCTCTTCCGGGTATTACAATAGGGCTTCCTACATTCTCGGATATGAGAATATGAATATTATAGAACTAAAGGATTGATTCCAATGACCTCAAAAGTAACATATACCGGTAATCTTAGAACACGCTGCGAGCATATTAGATCCGGGAATTCCTTTATTACGGATGCACCATTGGACAATCATGGCCTGGGACAGGCATTTTCTCCAACGGATACCGTTGCCACGGGTTTGGCCAGTTGTATGTTTTCCGTTATGGGAATAAAGGCCAGGGGGCTGGAATTGGATTTGGAGAATTCCACTGCCGAAGTTATAAAGCATATGGCAGCAGATCCGCGACGGATTTCCAGGATCGATGTTAAATTTAATCTGCCTAGCATAATTTCTGACAAGCACAGAAGAATATTGGAGCATACGGCCCGTACCTGCCCCGTACATTACAGTTTGCATCCGGACATCGAAAGGAATATCACTTTCCAGTGGGATCTTTAAGGAAAGCAATATTGTTTTTTATTTGGGGTATGCTCCATATGGCCTATGCTCAGGAAGATGAGGTGGTTTTATGGACCCCGGAAAGGAAATTGTCCTGGTCCGATTTTAAGGGAAGGCCGTCCGCTAATTCCGGTGCCGCCGCTATCACGGCCAGCGGTATTACCTACAGTTTTTCCGCCCAGGGAACCAATGATAAAATGGTACTTGATTTTAAGGTGGATACCTATTTTTATCCGGAGAAATCATGGTACATACCTAAACTGGCCAATCCGACCATCTTGGGACATGAGCAATTGCATTTTGATATAGCTGAAGTGTTTGCCAGAAAATTGAGGCGAATTCTGGACACGACCCAATTTACAGGCAATGCAAAGTACGAGGTAAAGGAAATTTATAGGAATATACTACATGAACTGAACAACTATCAGAACCAATATGACTCCGAGACCAACTTTTCCAGGGATACTGTGCAGCAACTGTCATGGAATAAGAATATCAAAAAGATCCTGAACGATTAGATTCTAGACGTTAGATTTTTGAAACTTTGAACTTCAAACTTTGAACCTTCAACACAAGCAATAGGTCCAGTGTCCAGTATCTATTGTCCGGTCTCCTAAATCTACTATACGTCGCAAATAGTTACTCCTTCTTTTAGGGCGGCTATTTTATCGTCCCAGGTTGGGATAAATTCCTGCGCTACATGTCCTTTAAAGCCTGTGGCCAATATTGCCTTCATTATTGCCGGATAATACAACTCCTGGGTTTCATTTATTTCATTTCGGCCAGGATTGCCGCCGGTATGATAATGTCCAAAGTACGAATGGTAGTCTTGGATATTCCTAATAATATCGCCCTCCATGATCTGCATATGGTAAATATCATAAAGCAGTTTGAAATTGTTGGATCCCAATTTTTTGCACAATTGCACGCCCCATTCGGTATGATCGCACATATAATCCTCGTGGTTTACTTTGGAATTCAATAGCTCCATTTGTATTACCACCCCGTGTTTTTCTGCCAGTGGCATAATCTTACTTAATCCGTCCACACAGTTTTGAAGTCCAACGGCATCATCCATGCCCCTTCTATTTCCACTAAAGCAGATAAGATTGGTATAGCCTGCCGCTGCCACCTTGGGAATCATTTCCGAATAATTCTTAATTAAGGTTTCATGATATTGGGGGTCGTTCCATCCTTCGGTAAGGCTAATTTCCGCCCCATTGCACATGGAGGAATTAATATTGTATTTTTTAAGTATTGGCCAGTCTTTGGGGCCGATTAGGTCTATACTTTTTATGCCCAGTTCTTTTAAGGAGTTTAGGAAATCCTCAAGTGGGATGCTCCCATAGCACCAATAACATACACTGTGGTTGATGTTGTTCTTTAATTTTGTTGCTTCATTTTTGTTCGGCTCCATTGCATTTCCAGTTTTGTAAGTAAGCATGCCAACCGATGCCACTGCTGAGGTTCCTATAAATGTTCTTCGTTTCATCTGTTCTGCTTTAATTAGTATTGAAGGTGCTATATGGGTTGCTTTCCGATACGCCATGTATACTTGCCCCGCCTACAGTTTGTATAGACCTATTTTCTGTATATTTTAGAATACAGTTGGGGTACCATGCAATATGTTAAGCTATTATAAATGTAATTTGTACGCGTATAAAGATAGGCGATTTGTCTTAAAAATACGAAAATTGGAAATAGAATGTTGAAAATGGACTAGGGTTAACAGGATATTAGTGTAAAGTAAATCTTGAAATGACCTCTCAACTGTGAAGTGACTATCGATTGTCCGGTCGAGCGGAGTCGAGACCTGAATATATTGATAAAACATACTTAACATAATACTATGGTACTTTTGGAAATGGATTTTATTCAAAAACTTGGGAAGCATTTTTGAAGGTGGTATCTTTGGGTAGATTTTTTAGCATGAATGTAGTTCCGGACAAGAGACAATTAATAGAATTGGCACATTATAGAATGCCATTTGGTAAATTTAAGGGAAGATATTTGGTGGAACTGCCCGAACCTTATTTGGTATGGTTTCAGCAAAGTGGTTTTCCGGAGGGAAAGCTGGGAAATTTGTTAAGGGCCATGCTGGAAATCAAAATTAATGGACTTGAGGGTCTAATTCGTAAAATTCAAAAAGATTTTCCCCAATAATATCAGTGAATTGTTATAGCAATTCGTATTTTTGCTCGCGTTACGAATTCAACCTAACGCTTCATGTCGCAGACCAAATATATTTTTGTAACCGGTGGGGTTACCTCATCCCTCGGAAAAGGGATCATAGCAGCCTCTCTTGCCAAATTATTACAGGCCCGGGGTTACAGAACTACCATCCAAAAATTGGACCCATATATAAATGTTGATCCGGGAACTTTAAATCCCTATGAGCATGGTGAATGTTATGTTACCGATGATGGGGCCGAGACCGATTTGGATTTGGGTCATTATGAACGATTTTTAAATGTTAGGACTTCACAGGCCAATAATGTAACCACTGGAAGAATTTACCAAAGCGTTATTGAAAAGGAACGTAGGGGTGAATTTTTGGGAAAAACCGTTCAGGTGGTGCCCCATATCACCAATGAAATAAAGGAGCGTATCCAATTATTGGGAAAAAGTGGAGAATATGATATTGTTATTACAGAAATAGGTGGTACGGTCGGGGATATCGAATCCTTGCCTTATATAGAGGCGGTACGTCAGTTGTTATGGGAGTTGGGCGATAATAATGGGATCGTTGTACATTTAACCTTGGTGCCCTATCTTTCTGCGGCCGGGGAGTTAAAAACAAAACCAACCCAACATTCCGTAAAGACTTTAATGGAAAGCGGTATTAAGGCAGACATTCTGGTGTGTAGGACCGAACACGAGATTCCGGACGACCTCAAGGATAAATTGGCACTTTTTTGCAATGTTAAAAGGGAGGCGGTAATACAATCCATTGATGCGTCTACCATATATGACGTGCCTATTTTAATGCAACAGGAAGGATTGGATACCGTTACCTTAAAGAAGTTGGCACTGCCGGACAACGTAGTTCCCGATCTTACCAATTGGAACCAATTTTTACAATGGCACAAGAACCCAAAAAATGAAGTTACCGTAGGTCTCATTGGGAAGTATGTGGAATTGCAGGATTCCTATAAATCCATTCTGGAATCCTTTATCCATGCCGGATCGGTGAACCATGTAAAAGTAAAGGTTATATCCATTCATTCCGAACATCTTTCCGTCAAGAATATTGAAAAGAAGATGCAAGGTCTTGACGGTATCTTGGTAGCACCAGGCTTTGGTGAAAGGGGAATAGAAGGGAAAATTAAGGCGGTGCAATTTGCCCGTGAAAATAAGATACCATTTTTGGGCATATGTTTGGGGATGCAAATGGCAGTAATAGAGTATTCCAGAAATGTACTTGATCTTAAAAAAGCGAATTCCACCGAGATGGATGAAAATACTCCTGATCCCGTAATCAGTATTATGGAGGAGCAGAAGAATATTGTCAACAAGGGAGGTACTATGAGATTGGGAGCTTGGGACTGTCGTTTGGAAAAGGGCAGTCTGGTACAAAAGATCTATCACGGGGCATCCGAAATTTCAGAGCGCCACCGTCATCGTTATGAGTTTAACAACAATTATAAAGAACAATTGGAGAAGGCCGGACTGGTCGCTTCCGGAATAAACAATGAAACCGGATTAGTGGAAATAGTAGAAATTCCTGCCCATCCTTGGTTTATTGGGGTTCAATATCACCCAGAATACAAGAGTACGGTAGACAATCCGCACCCATTGTTCGTAGGGTTTATAAAAGCCGCTTTAAAGCATCAGAAGGAAGGAAAGCAATAAACTATGCCAGTTTGGCATTTATAGCCTAATTGGGCATATATTTGCAAGCTGATTCAATCTGTTGGGAACGTAGATGCTGTCCGTATCCCTGCCGATAATATTTTAAATTAAACTTTAGATGGAGGAAAAGAAATTGGATATTAATACCATAATCGGTTTTGTACTGATTTTTGGTA
Source organism: Arenibacter sp. P308M17 (assembly GCF_003426735.1). GTDB lineage: Bacteria > Bacteroidota > Bacteroidia > Flavobacteriales > Flavobacteriaceae > Arenibacter. The sequence continues at coordinate 125,066 of NZ_QVON01000007.1, read as the reverse complement.
TTCTTATTTTTATGTTTTGGCAGAATCAGCCAACACCGGAAGAGCTGGAAGCACAGAAGGCAAAACAAGAACAGCTGAAGGCCGCTGAAATGCAAAAGGCCGATTCTACCAAAGAGGGGGTTGCCCCACCCAAGACGATCGACCTACAGGATTCAATGGCCGTGGCAGGCTATAAAAGCGCTATAGGTGCCTTTGGTTACACGGCTCCTACGGAGGGGACCACAGTATTGGAAAACGATGTTGTTTATTTGGAAATAAACAATAGGGGAGGTCAGATTATTGAAGCGAAGATGAAAGGTTACGTAACCTATGATTCCATTCCCGTTTATCTGATTAAAGATGGCAATGCCAATTTTGCCCTTAATTTCAGTACTTCGGACAATAGGGTTTTAAACACCAACGACTTGTACTTTGAACCCACTCTTGCCAAATCTGGCGAAAATCAGGTACTTTCCATGAAAGCCAAGGTAGCATCGGACAAGTTCTTGGAATATCGTTACGAAATGAAACCTGACGAATATATGATTGGTTTTACGGTTCGGTCCCAAGGCCTAAATGGAATTTTGAATACTTCTAAGCCCATTGATCTGGATTGGAAGATGAAAACGATCCGCCATTCCAAAAGTATCGAATATGAAAACAGATATACCAGGGTTACCTATAATCACGATGGCGATAAAATAAGTAAATTGTCAGAAGGCAGTGAGGATGAGGAAACGGAAGTGGATTTAAAATGGATTTCTTACAGGCAGCATTTCTTTAGTTCCATTCTTACCTATGCCAATAAGTTTGAAACGGCTAAATTGAATTCGGTAAATTTGGTGGAAGAGGAAAGTCATACCCAACAGTTTACCAAGGAGTTTGCTGCCGAGGTGCCCTTGAAATTGGAAGGTGGGGAGTTGGCCTATAATTTTAATTGGTACTATGGGCCAACCGATGTAAAGGTTTTGGCACAGTACAAAGAATTGGGACTCGATGACTCCATTCCTTTTGGTTGGGGTATTTTTGGATGGATCAATAGGTATATCTTTACTCCCGTATATACTTTTTTGAGTTCTTTTTTACCATATGGTATCGCTATCGTGGTCATGACTATTTTGGTAAGGCTGATTATGTCTCCTGCAACCTACAAGTCTTATTTGTCCCAGGCCAAAATGAAGGTTTTGAAACCTGAAATCACCGAGCTTAACGAGAAGTTTAAGGACAATGCCATGAAAAAGCAGCAGGAGACCATGAAATTGTACAACAAGGCTGGGGTAAGCCCAATGAGTGGTTGTGTACCTGCTTTGTTGCAGATGCCCATTTTTTATGCCCTGTTTATGTTTTTCCCTACTTCGTTTGCGCTAAGACAGAAATCGTTTCTGTGGGCAGATGACCTTTCTTCCTATGATGCTATAGCACAATTGCCGTTTAATATTCCGTTTTATGGGGACCATGTAAGTCTGTTCCCAATATTGGCCTCTGTAGCCATATTCTTTTATATGATGATGACCACTGGTCAGAACATGCAGACGCAGCCCGGAATGCCCAATATGAAATTTATCATGTATTTGTCCCCCTTGATGATGTTGGTATTCTTTAACAATTATGCCAGTGGACTAAGTCTGTACTATTTTGTGTCCAACTTGATAACCATTTTTATTATGCTGGCCATCAAGAATTTTATTTTGGACGAGGAAAAGATCCACGCCCAGATACAGGAGAACAAAAAGAAACCAAAGAAGGAAAATAAGTTTCAAAAGAAGATGCGCGAGATGATGGAGCAGGCCGAGGAACAGAAAAAGATAGGAAAGAAGTAAGTAACTGTTTTTTAAACAAATGATTAAGGTGCCTGAATTTTTTCAGGCATTTTTTTTGGACATCTTCTGCGATTTTCTACCGGGAAACAGCCTTCCACCCAATTTAATTTGTCTATATAACTTAGAGCCGTGTTAAGATCTGCTTGGGATAGGTGTAGTCCTTGAGGTGGAAGATTGAAGTGTTGGGATAATTTTAAAAACAAAAACCCCGGCCATCAGGTCGGGGTTTTTAGTATTGATTGGGTTTAGTTTGGTAAGATTTGGGACTCCAAAGATTATGTTTTTTTAATCTGTATAAAATTAATAGTTGTAAAGTTGCCATTTTAGTATGCTAAAGTGGCTTCTTTTGATGTAAGGGTATTTTTTCTTGAATTTAATTCTCCATTTTCTTGGTGGAAGGTACTTTCATTTTAATTGCTATGCATTCTAAAAAGTATATACAAGTCCATAGATATTTTGAGATCGATTCTTATTAACGCTACAATTGTTCAGTACTTGGCTATTGGACAATACCTCAATATAGACGGACTATATTTTTATAGCGGGCAAATTTCAATTTCGTATTTTTGCATAGGATTTGTAAGCCATAAACGGTTTGCAGCGACCAAGGGTAAACAATAAAGAATTACAGATGCAAAAGGTGGTAGTCGGACTTTCCGGCGGGGTGGATTCCAGTGTTACGGCATATCTACTAAAGGAGCAGGGGTACGAGGTTATAGGCCTTTTTATGAAGAACTGGCATGACGATTCCGTGACCATTTCCAAGGAATGCCCTTGGTTGGAGGACAGCAATGATGCCCTTATAGTTGCGGAGAAGTTGGGAATACCCTTTCAAACCGTAGACTTAAGTGCCCAATACAAGGAACGTATCGTAGACTATATGTTCAGGGAATACGAAAAAGGAAGAACACCAAATCCCGATGTGCTTTGCAATAGGGAAATAAAATTTGATGTGTTTATGAAAATTGCCATACAGCTTGGCGCAGACTATGTGGCAACAGGACATTACTGTAGAAAGGGCGTCATTAAAAATGGGGATGGAACAGAAACATATCAGTTACTGGCCGGGGCGGACGCAAATAAGGACCAATCCTATTTTTTATGTCAGCTTTCCCAGGAACAACTTTCCAAAACCTTGTTCCCTATTGGTGAATTACAGAAACCAGAAGTACGTAAAATTGCAGCCGAAAACGATTTGATCACTGCGGATAAAAAAGATTCCCAAGGGCTCTGCTTTATCGGAAAAGTGCGTTTGCCAGAATTCTTGCAACAGAAGTTAAGGCCAAAAAAAGGGGTCATTGTGGAAGTTCCTGCGGTATTGGAGCATTATGGGAGCGATATTCCCAAGTTTAATTCCAAATTGGAGGAATTGGCCTATTATGCGGAAAAACCACACTATGAACCAACTGATGGAAAAGTGGTAGGGGAACACCAGGGGGCCCACTATTTTACAAAAGGACAGCGCAAGGGCTTGGACGTAGGGGGAACCAAAGAACCCTTGTTCGTAATCGAGACCGATGTTGATCAAAATATAATCTATACCGGTCAGGGCAAGGGCCATCCGGGCCTTTACCGCAGGACCTTGTTTGTAAACAATGATGAACTGCATTGGGTCCGTACAGATATGGCATTGGAAATGGACCGGACTATGGAGGTGATGGCCAGGATAAGATACCGTCAGCCTTTACAAAAGGCAACACTTTATAGGGTAGATGCCGGGGTGTATGTGGATTTCGCTGAAAAACAATCGGCTATTACGGAGGGGCAATTTGTAGCTTGGTATATAGGAGAGGAATTGGTAGGTTCAGGGGTAATCTCTTAAGATGGCCAGGGCAACCCTTTTATTGTTTGTAATATTCTCGGTTTGGGGAAGGGCCCAAGAACACGCATGGGTATATTTTAAAGATAAGGACAGGGTAGAAGAGTCCCTTTTAAATCCATCAAGCATTTTATCTGCAAGGGCAATACAAAAAAAAGGTAGATTTAATATTGCCATAGATGAAAGGGATGTACCTGTGAGCGAGGCTTATATTGCCCAATTGAAACTTCAAACGGGAATTACGGTAAAGGCGAAGTCCAAATGGTTCAATTGTGTTCACGTTCTTGGTAATGTATCGGATATTGCCTCCTTAATGGACCTTCCGTTCGTGGATCATATTTCTTATGCCGATAAGGGTATAAATGCCAAATCCGACCCGGGTATACATATGGCAGATCAGATCAACAATCATATCAACAAGTTTCTGGAACAAGGGGCCGATTTTGTCTATGGACAAAGTGAGGTACAGCTGCAACAATTGGGGGTACCTGTTCTTCACCAAAATAATTATACAGGGGATGGCCTTTTAATTGCCGTTTTGGATAGTGGCTTCCCCTATGTGGATCAAATGGAGGCATTTGGTCGTTTACGCATGAACAATGATTTATGGGGAGGGTATGATTTTGTTGTTCGGTCAACAAATATTTATGCAACTAACGGAAATGATCACGGTACAAGGGTATTGTCCGATATGGCCGGTTTTGTGGACGGACAATTTGTGGGGGCCGCACCGGATGCCAGTTATCTTCTTTTTAGAACCGAGGATGCCGTGACCGAAACCCCGGTGGAGGAAAGTTATTGGGTAGAGGCCGCTGAGCGGGCAGATAGCCTTGGGGTAGATATTATTAACAGTTCCCTGGGCTATAGTACCTATGATGATCCAAGGTATAATTACTCCCCAGTGGATATGGACGGAAATACCGCGTTTATTTCCAGAGGGGCCAATATAGCAACTGAAAAAGGGATACTGGTCGTAAATTCTGCCGGGAATTCCGGGGATAGTTCTTGGGGTATAATTACGGCTCCTGCAGATGCCGATGTGTTTGGGGTAGGGGCGGTGGATACCGCTGGCAATTATGTGGCCTTTAGTTCCAGGGGGCCAAGTGCCGATGGAAGGTTTAAGCCGGATGGGATGGCCTTGGGTGCGGGAGCAGCGGTAATAGGCCCTGATGGTAGATTGGTGAAAAATAATGGGACTTCCTTTGCTTCGCCCCTAATGGCCGGTGCCATCGCTTCCTTATGGCAGGCATTCCCGGAAAAAAACAATATGGAGATTATGGCGATGGTACGGGAATCGTCTTCCCGATATCAAAATCCAAATGCTGAAATGGGTTATGGAATACCCAATTTTTCTATCCCCCTGGCAAAATTGGGAATAGATATATCAAATCTTGGGGATGATTTGTACCTATTTCCGAATCCCTCCAGTACCGAGTTTCAAGTACTGCTTCCCGAGACTTATGGGAGTGCCCATTTAATGCTATTCGATACATACGGAAAACGAATTCTGGAAAGACGGCTTAATCAGGCCAACGAGGAAGTATCCGTAGAAAATTTAAGCAGGGCCATGTATATTGTGCATGTAAATGTGGATGGGGTTCGCAAGGAATTTAAATTGATAAAAAACTAATGGGAAATAGAATTACCGATCTTTTTGGAATTCGATACCCCATAATCCAGGCCGGTATGGTTTGGGCCAGTGGATGGCGTTTGGCTTCTGCCGTTTCCAATGCCGGGGGATTGGGGATCATAGGAGCAGGGTCCATGTACCCGGAAGTACTTAGGGAACATATAGGGAAATGTAAGTTGGCCACAAATAATCCTTTTGGGGTCAACGTGCCCATGCTGTATCCGGAAATTGAAAAGCTCATGGAGATAATAGTGGAGCTGGATGTGAAGATTGTGTTTACTTCGGCAGGAAACCCTAAAACCTGGACCAACTATTTAAAGGAAAGGGGCATTATTGTAGTGCACGTGGTGAGCAGCGTAAAATTTGCCCAAAAGGCTGAGGAGGCAGGGGTGGATGCCATTGTTGCGGAAGGTTTTGAGGCTGGAGGGCATAATGGTAGGGAGGAGACCACTACCCTGACATTGATTCCTGCGGTTAAAGAAAAAATAAGTATCCCTTTAATAGCTGCCGGGGGCATAGCCACTGGCAGGGCCATGTTGGCCGTTATGGTCTTGGGGGCCGATGGGGTGCAAGTAGGCAGTAGGTTTGTGGCGAGCAATGAAGCCTCGTCCCACCCACTATTCAAGGAAAAAGTGGTTGAGGCAGGTGAGGGTGCCACGCAACTCACCTTAAAGGAATTGGCACCGGTACGATTGATAAAAAACAAATTCTTTAACGATATACAAAAGGCCTATGCCAGATCTGCAACGGTAGAGGAACTAAAGTCCCTATTGGGTAGGGCCAGGGCCAAAAAAGGGATGTTCGAGGGCGATCTGGAAGAAGGGGAGTTGGAAATTGGCCAGGTGGCCGCACTGATCCACAACATTAAACCCGCCGCCCAAATTGTGACGGACATGATGGAGGAATTTACCCAAGCCAAGGCAGGGGTGAAGGATATCTAATTTTTTACTTTTTTTGAAGCGGAATCACATTAAAAGCTTAGACGCTATGCCATATAATTACGTTAGAACATGGTTAAGTGAACTTATTTGTTCTATTTATCCTTTAAGTTTTTAAAACTTCCTGTACAATGGGCTTCGCTTTTTCCAACTCATCGGAGTGGACATATATTTCCTGGTTTCCTTGTATGGCAGATCCAAAACCTGCCAGTCTACCAGATTCCGATTCATCTTTGATTATAGGAACTATGCCCACTTCTTTTAGTTGATTTATTATGCCCTGTGCCAAAATAAAATTGCCGGAAAATATTTTAGTATAATTGGAATCCATATATTTTGTATTATAGGGTTGTAGGCAATTTACATAATTTTTTTTGGTTCCAACCTAAAAGTGCCAATGGGGAACTAAGTATCTTTTTAAAATGAAATGAGGAATAACAAATCTTAATCCCCACCGAGATAATTAGTGGCGAATTGCACCCGCCTGTCCGCCCGTTCCGGTGCGGACGGGAATGATGATGTCGGGCAGGTCTGACCTTTAAAAACCTGTCTGCCGAACAGGCAGGCAATAAATATTAACAGATGAAAGGAATAATTATAGTCATGTTCATTTTTATTTCGGCTTTACCACTTAGAGCGCAATTTCAAGAGGATAAGGTGTTGCATTTTGCAGCTGGTGCCGCTAGTGGGTTTATTGGGGCCAAAATAGCCGATAAAATATCCAATAAGGATCCCAATTGGAGAATTGTAGGGGCTTTTACATCCAGTTTACTGGTAGGTTTGGCCAAAGAGGCCTATGATGAACACCAATATAAGGGGTGGGATAATGAAGACCTGGCAGCAACGGTTTTGGGAGGGTTAACTGTAGGGGTTACCATTAATCTTTTCTCAAGGAAGAAAAATAAAAAGAAAACTGTGGCATGGGTAACCTTAAGCCCAAGGAACGGAATTGATTTTGGTCAGTAACCTTTAAGAGTTGTTTCTTACCACATCTCAGATTATTCCCCTCGCCTTTATTTCCAAATATTTGTTGATGGTATTAGCGGTCAGGTTCTCCGGTTTGGTCAATATGGCCTGAATACCGTATTTCCTTAGTTCGTTAACGATAAGCTTCTTTTCATAAATGAACTTTTCGGCAATTGTTTTTTCAAATATTTGTTGAACGGTCTCGGCTTTTTCCTCTGTAAACTTGATCAATTCCGTATTTTCGAAGAAAATGACCACCAATAAATGCTGCTTGGCCAAAGCCTGTAAGTAGGGGAGTTGCCTTACTAGGGCATCCAAGGTCTCAAAATTGGTATAGAGCAACAACAGGCTCCTTTGTGTAATGCTTCTTTTAATATCGGCGTACAATCGGTTGTAATCACTTTCTTCAAAATTGGTCTCCAAATTATAAAGTGTTTCTAGTATCAGGTTCATTTGAGCACTTCGTCTCTCTGCCACTACCCGGTTTTCAATTTTTCGGTTAAAGGCAAATATTCCGGCCTTGTCCTGCTTTTTTAGGGCGATGTGGGAAATAACCAAGGTGGCATTAATGGCATAATCCAGTAGGTTAAGGCCGTTAAAGGGCATTTTCATAACCCTACCCTTATCGATTATGGAATAAATAGGCTGCGATCTTTCATCCTGAAACTGATTTACCATCAGGCCACCTTTTTTTGCCGTTGCCTTCCAGTTAATGTTCCGGATATCATCCCCTAAAACATAATCCTTTATCTGCTCGAACTCCATAGTATGGCCTATACGGCGAATTTTCTTTATGCCGTATTCGAAGAGTTTATTGGTAAAGGCCATAAGATCGTACTTTCTCAATTGTAAGAAGGAGGGATATACCGGGACTTGCTGCTCCTGGTCAAAGGTGTATTTTTTGGAGATAAAACCAATAGGGGAGCGGGCAAAGACATTTAAGTTTCCAAAGGAATATACGCCTCTCTCGGTAGGTCTCAGGTAATACTTGAACACCTTTACCTTGCCCTTTCCAAGATGTGTGGAAATCCCGAAATCCCGCTTTTGAAATTGATGTGGCATTTCATCCAAAATTTTCAAACCAACAGGGAACAGATATGAATTGGAAAGGCTTATTTTAATTTCGTTTTCATCCCCATTGGAAAATTTTTCGGGAACAAGACGCTGGCCCCTTATATTTCCTTTGGAAGCGAATACCAAAATAATATCGACCAAAAAAAGTAGGGCAAAAATATAGAACAACAATTTTATTGCCCCAAAAATATCCGACACCATATAGGAAATAAGAAAAGCTAGGACCATACCGGTCAATACAACAAAGAATCTCTTCTGGAGATAGATGTCCCTTAGGATTTTTTTCATTTGCCCTTTGTAACTATAGTATGTTTAATTGCCGACAGTTTCTGTTCGCTATCTTGGAATTTCAATGGTATCCATAATTTGTTGTATCACTTTATCCGATGTAAATCCTTCCATTTCCCTTTCCGGTGTCAATATAACCCTATGCCCCAATATTGGGGCCGCTACTTTTTTAATATCGTCCGGGGTTACAAAATCACGACCTTGGATAGCTGCCAGGGCCTTGGAAGCGTCCATGATGGCTATGGAGGCCCTAGGGGAGGCCCCCAGGTATAGATTGGCATTGTTACGGGTATTATGGACAATTGCGGCTATATATTTCATTAAATTGTCCTCTATTATAATATTCCCAATAACCTCTTGATAGCTGGCAATTTGGTCTGCGGTAAGCACCGAACCGATCAAACTTTCCAAGTTTTTGTTTTTTTGGCGATGTTTGCTCTCCAATATCGCTACTTCTTCCTCCAAGGACGGATAGTCCACTTTAATTTTAAAAAGGAATCGGTCCAATTGTGCTTCTGGAAGTCGGTAAGTGCCTTCCTGTTCTATAGGATTTTGGGTGGCAAACACCAAAAATGGTGACGACATTTCATAAGATTGTCCGTCCATGGTAATTTGGCGTTCTGCCATAGCTTCGAACAAGGCCGCCTGTGTTTTGGCGGGGGCACGGTTTATTTCGTCTATAAGGATAATATTGGAAAACAAAGGGCCCTTTTTAAACTCAAATTCCGAGGTCTTCACATTAAAAATGGAAGTACCCAAAATATCACTTGGCATCAGGTCAGGTGTAAATTGAATTCTGCTGAACGCTACGTTCATGGTCTTCGCCAAGAGTTTGGCAGTAACGGTTTTGGCCACCCCGGGTACCCCCTCTATCAAGGAATGCCCATTGGCCAGGATGGAAATAATCAGTAATTCGATCATGTCCCGTTGCCCAATAATCACCCTTTCCAACTCCGTTTTTACCTGTGCCACCGAGGCCTGTAGTTGACCAAGGTCTATTCTGTTCTTAAATTCCAACGGGCTGGAACCTTCCCCTTGCCGACTCTCTTCCATACGCTATTTTTTAAATTGATTTAATTTTCTGTTCAGTTGTAGCACATCCTGTTCACTGTGCTGCTTTTTATTTTTAAGGTACACTATATAATCCAGAAGATCCTTCGTTCCCAACAGTGGATTGCCCGATCTGGCCGCTAGATCCATAGCGGTTTTTTCGTTGATTACTTCGGTATTAAGATGGTAATTACTTCTCATCTGTTCCAGGAAAAAATTTATTTTTTTAAAGATCAGATCTGTAAAGTCCCTGTGCCCATAATACAGCGCCCCTACGGTTTTGGCAAATTCTATGGATGAATTCTCCAAAGGGGCAATTACAGGAATGATCCGTTGCTCCCTTTTGGCCTTGAATATTATAAAGATCAATAGGCCGCCAACACCCAGGTAATAGGCCCACTTTAAGGAGACTTGATTGAGTATGAATCGCATGGGCGAGTTTATTACGATCCGCCCGGATTTTTTATAATTGTCCCAATAGACATCCATATCCTTGAGATAGGAAAGGGTATTTGCCACATAGTCCTTATTGCCCCTTAACAAATAGTAGTTGGTAAACGCTTGTGGGGTGGTATTCAGGTAAAAATTGCCCTTTCCGAATTTTACCTTGACAAAATTGACACCTTTGGTTTTCTTATCGGGTCCCGTTGGAAAAGCGCCCTGATCCGAATTAAAGGCGATATACCCTAAAACTGTTGCGTTCAATGTGTCTACTGAAGAAAAATGGGTATTGTAGACTCCCCGGTTTAAGGGATAATTTTGTTTGGAAAATGAATTGTTGGTAAGATGTACCAGTACCGAATCTTCTGTTATGGAATATTGGGTTTTTATTTCCAGATTGAGGGTGTCCTCAAGATAGGTCCCAAAGTTGGATGCGGCTATAAAGGAATCATTGCCATCGTGTACGTACTGAAGCAATTTATGGGCCTCCTGTTTATCCAGATCCAGAACATCATTGATCAATACATAGCTGGAGGTCCTATTGGTATCCCTTTGTGTTAGGATGTTGTACAAACTTTCATTGGAAGCATGTATTTTTTGCCCCGGAAAAAGATCGGGGAGTTCATGGAACAGTACATAGCACCCAAAAGGAATTTTGTCCGAGGAAGTATAGGATGGCTTCCAGTTCAAGGGCTTGGGGCGTACAATCTCGGTTAGTATAATACCAATGAGTACGGCAAGGAACAACCCAAGGATTATTTTGGAACGCTTATCCATGGGCACTTAAATTGTTTAGGGTGGCAAACATGAGCTGGGCGGCCCGGTATTTTTGATCGTCTATTTCCTGTTCCCCGTACCAAATATGGTCGTATAAGTAAGAAACATCCTTAAAGAGGAGCCTTATTTTTGGGACTTTTATTTCGTTTTCGTAGTCCTTGTTCGTTTTTTCGTAATGCCATTGTATGATCTGGTGTTGGGACAGTGTTTTTAATGCCTTTAAATATTGGTAGCGTATGGCCAATCTATAATTCTTTTGTTGTATGGCATCACTTATCAAAGCATCCAGGTCCAGTCTTTCTATGTGTTCCTCTGCCCAATTTGGATGTACAATGGCAGCTTCTTTTTTCCTGAATATGGCGGAAGCATTTTCCCCGGTCAGGAACCGTATAAGCAAGTAGATGGCCAAAACTCCCATGAGCCCATAGATAAGGTATTCCAATAATTGGGTAACCCCATGGGGGATGTCGATGCCAAATACATTTTTGAGTCCGTTCATCATCCAATTGAGAAAACGTGCCAGTAAATTTTGTGACTCCCCGTCCTTGATGTCGTAGTTAAATTCTTTTCCCGCATATTTTTGTGTCAGATTTTCATCCAATGCCCGTAAAACCAATTTGTCGTTGGTGTCCTGGGTTAGGGTAAGGGAATCCTTTTTCCTTTGGGCCAGACCTGGGAATAGTATAAAAATACAGTAAATGGTGGCAGTTAATTTAATCACTGGTCTTGCAATCCTATTTGGTCTATTTTGCTTCTTGAATTTAAGTTGTATGTTTTTTCGTGCAGGGAAAAGTACAATAGTCCATTTACAAATTGTGATAAACATTGTGAGTAGACCGCTATTATCAGCAATAGGCATGTGCCCAAAGTGTAAATGATGGTAGGTACCAAGGAAGCTCCTAGATCAACATCATTTTGAACTACGTGAAAAGTGTAGATCCCGATAAGAATCCCTGGAATCATAATGACCACCATGAATAAAAGCCCGATCAGGAAACCTAGGATGAAATTCACCCCCACGGACCTCCAAAAATTTTTGGTCACCAGGTTCCAACCTTCCCCAAGGGCATCCGTAACACTTCTTTTCTCTTTCAGCATAACAAAAAAGGACACCCCTACCCATGCCATTAAGAAGTATTGAATTACATATTGGGCAAGCATTCCGGCCAGCGGTATAAAGGTCAGGACTATGGCCGCGACCATAAGTCCAAAAAAGAGCAATATCAATATTAAAATAAAAACAACGATGCTCCCCAAATTGTTTTTTATTTCTTCCCAAACATCGGACTTATCAAAATCCTGGCCTTTGCGTTCTTCGTACTTTATCATATAGGAAGTACTAAGGCTGTAATTTAGGACCGCTACCATAAGAAAAATTATAAAGAATAAAATGCCCCCAAATATAAAATACATTAAATAGGCCTCACTGCCGGAACCAACTGCATCCAGGACCGTGTTTTGGTTATTGGTAATAAGGCCTATTGCTCCGGATACCAGTAAATAGCTAACGACCAACAGTCCTATTAGAAAAATACCATTGTAGCTTAGAAATACATTGGTAAATTTTTTAAGGTTTTGTTTAAAGAATTCGAAGTAAACACTTATGATGTCCCCAAAGTCCCTATTGACCCTTAGTTCAATGAATTTTTTCTGATTTTTGACTTGCATACGATCGATTTAACAAAATGGGATAAATAACGTAATAATAAAGGATGAGCAATAAGGAACAACCTATAATTAACAAGGCCGACCATGGGGGCATATTGGAATAACGGGTAATAAACCCTTCTATAAAACCGGCAATAATAAAAAAGGGAATCGTGCTCATTACTACTTTTAATCCGTCCTTGGCCCCTTTTATAAAGGAGACCCTTCTGGAATAGGTTTTGGGAAATAGGATACTATTTCCCATGATCAGTCCGGCGCAACCGGCAATGATAATGACCGAAATTTCTATGGTGCCGTGCAGCCAAATCTGCTTGTTGGCCTGATAAAAGACATCCTGAGTGTAAAAAAAAGTAATGAAGGCACCTAACATTACACCATTATTGAATAGGATATAGGCAGTGCCGATACTCGTAATTACGCCAAAGGAAAAGGCCATAAAGGCCACTTTGATATTGTTTATGGTAATTCCCAAAAAAGAGCCGATTTCACTACCTCCCTTGTATATGGCCGTAGGGTCTCCATTGGCAATATTGTTGAGGGTCTCATTAACATAGGCATCCCCTAAAATCAACCTCACAAAGGTATCATCGTTAATTACGGAAATACAGCCCATAACAGAGGCGGTCATAAAAATGAGAAAGGCGATGCCCAAGCTCCTGTGATATTGCCTAAAGAAGAGTGGAAATTCCACCTTCCAAAAATCCACAATCCTGTTCCGGTTCTCCTTTTTGTTCCTATATATTTTTTGATGTGCCCTGGAGGCCAAGGAATTTAAGTACAATAATGTCTTGCTTCCTGCGTAATAGGTCTGCGCGTAGGCAAGGTCGTTGGTCAGTTGAATGTAGCCATTGGCGAGTTCGTCCGGGTCAATGTGGGCATTATAGCTGATAGCCTTTTCAAATGCTATCCATTTTTCTTTATTTTGCTTCACAAAAGCGGCCTCGCGCATACTGGGATAATCCTTTAAGAAATAAAAATAGTACTAATATGTCCAAACTTCAAATCAATACAACTCAAAATGTAAACCTGGATTATAAAATTGTGGGTATAGGGGAAAGGATAGTCGCTTTTTTAATAGACGGATTTATACTATATCTCTATGCGGTGCTGGTACAGTTGATAGGACAGGCTATAGGTTATGTGTTCGATGACAGTTGGACCCAAATAGGATTGGTAAGCCTTATTTTTCTTCCGGCCATGTTTTATAGCTTACTATTGCACAGCTTTTTCAATGGGCAAACGGTGGGGAAGATGCTCATGAAAATTAGAGTGGTAAGATTGGACGGATCCCCGGTACATTGGTCCAATTTATTGGTTAGGTGGATGCTTCGTGTGGTGGATATTTGGCTTTTCTTTGGATCCGTAGGATTGTTGGCCATTTTATTTACGGATAAAAAGCAAAGATTGGGGGATGCCGCCGCTGCCACCGTAGTTATTAGTACAAAAAATGCAGTTAAAATTTCACATACTATTTTGGAAGAGGTGGCGGAAACCTATGTCCCTAAGTTTACCAATGTTACCATATTGACCGATAGGGATGTTCGTCTTATCAAGGAAACCTTGCATATTGCCAAAAAAAGCCATGATTATAGGACTATGAAGGCTTTGAGGGATAAGGTGGAAAGTCTTTTACATTCCAATTCGGATCTCTATGACGTTCCATATTTGGACACCGTACTAAAAGATTATAATTTTTACACCCAAAAAACATAGCGTATGTTCTATTTTATAATTGATATATTGGGAATAATTTCCTTTGCCATTTCCGGGGTTTTGGTGGCCATGGATAAAAAATTGGATCTTTTTGGCGTCTTCATCATTGCTTTTGTAACGGCAACCGGAGGAGGTACTTTAAGGGATATGCTAATTGGAAACACTCCGGTCTTGTGGATGCAGGAACCCACCTATGTGTATGTTATTGCAGGAACGGTTGTCTTTGCCATTATTTTTAGGAACCAATTGAAATATTTGAGGAAATCCCTCTTCCTTTTTGATACTATCGGGATAGGTCTGTACACTATGGTCGGTATTTCCCATGGGTTGGAGTCGGGCCTACCTCCCGTAATGTGTATTGCCCTTGGTACCATAACCGCTTGTTTTGGAGGGGTAATACGGGATATTTTGTGCAATGAAATACCGGTAATATTTAGGAAGGAAATATATGCTACTGCTTGTATATTGGGTGGTATTGGTTTTTTTCTTTTGCTTAAACTGCCCTATGACGATGCCTATGCCTATGTGGCTTCCATATTGATCGTTATTGGGATCCGAATACTTGCCGTTAGATTTAAAATATCCCTTCCAAGTATTTACCGCGATGACAGGTAATGTTCAAGGTCCAAAGTTCAAAGTTCAAAGTTCAAGGTGTGTTAAATTGTGTATTGAGTACATAGTATTGAGTATTGTGATTGAACAGTTTTCAGTAGACAGTTGCAGTTGGCAGGGGGGTCTGGTTTAAAGTTGAATGTTGGAATGTTCAAAGTTCAAGGTTGCCAAATTTGAAAGGGGCCGGAGGCTCCATGTTTGGAGGGAAAAGCCCATTGATCATTGCTAATTGTTCATTGCTTATTGTAAACCGTCTACTTCATCGCCTCCGCTTTTAGAATATATATATTTTGGGAAGGCCAATCGCCGCTATCTACAGGTTGGCTGTTGATCTTGTCCACGACATCCATACCGTCTATCACCTGTCCAAATGGGGTATACCCTCCGTCCAAGTGATAGGAGCCTGGCTTGGTAACCACGATAAAGAATTCGTAGGGAGATGCCAATTTATGGGGGTTGTTAATTTCACTGCTGGGCATGGATACAACTCCTCTATGGTGTTTGTGCCCTTTTCGGGTATCCGGGGGCAAAAGGTATCGGCCTATTTTGGATCTTTTTTCTGCGGTTTCCACATTATCGGCATTGCCCCCTTGGATTATAAAGTTTTTGACAACCCTATGGAAATAGGTATTGTTAAAATATCCCATTTTGGTAAGGTATATAAAGTTGGCCTTATGATAGGGGACGTCGTTGAACAACTGTATCGTAATGTCCCCTAAGCTGGTGGTGAGTTTTACCTTGTCCTCCTTTAAAGTTTTGCTATAATTGAAGAAAAATTCAATGGCATTATCCTCGGTGAGCTCAAAGGCCTCTTCCTCTTTTTTTTCCTCATTTGGAGGTGCCTGGGCAATTGTGCTATCTTTTTTAATATTGGTTTTCGGGGGCTTGTTTTCTTGGGTAGTCGGCCGATCTTTGCAGCTCCCAAAAAGGAACACAAACAATAGGGTGAAAAGTGAAATCTCTTTAAGTGTCATGTAATTTTTGTTATTTTTTAAATTAGAACCCATCCTGACTTTTTCCAATTGGTTAAAAAATTGCTCTTTTGAGCCTACTTTTCGTCATTTTTTCATTCCGTAGCCCTGCTATGTAACTTAAAAATGCCTTCAATCAAACTCAAAATAGCTAATTTTCACTTCAATCAAAAAAGTCAGGATGGGTTCTGTGTGTTAAATGATTTATATGGCCCAAGGGTTGGTTGTTTTTTAATTAATTTTGTTGAAAATTACAAAAATAGGATTTGTGCATTTTGACGATTTTTCCAACAGAATATCAAAAATAGAAAATCTAGAACTTCCAGGGAGTGCATCGCAATATAAAATGGCACCGATGTTGAGGATTAAAGAGTTGGAATCCGGTAAAATTATAAAACAAAACCCCAGACAGGCTGCCGTAATGGCTCTTTTTTACCCAAATATGGATTTCCAGACACACCTTCTTCTGATACTGAGAAATACGTATAAGGGAATTCACAGTAATCAGATTGCATTGCCCGGTGGCAAGGCGGAAAAGAGCGATCAAAATTTGTTGGAGACGGCCTTACGTGAAACCCAGGAAGAAGTGGGGGCCGTTAGGGAACAGATTACCGTAATCCGATCCATGAGTGAAGTCTATATACCTCCTAGTAATTTTGAGGTTACACCATACCTTGGGCTGTATAGAAAGGAGAAACCATTTATAAGACAGGTGGATGAAGTGGCGGCCATAGTGGAGGTTCCATTGCACGATTTTATGGATGACGGGAAAATATTTCATCAAATTTTAAATACCTCCTATGCCCGGAATGTAGAGGTACCTGCCTTTAAATTAAACGGTTATACGGTATGGGGGGCAACGGCAATGATGTTGAGCGAAATTAAGGAATTGTTTAAACAAGTGTTATAAGGGACTTATTTCGTAATTTTGAACGTTAATATAAAAATATGGGTCTGTTTAAGAAAAATCCGTTTGGACATAATTTGTTTTTAAAGAAATGGCTTATTCGCATTCTGGCCGTTATTACCCATAAAAGATATAGGGGATTTAATACCATAGAAATAGAAGGGTCGGATATCATTAGAAAACTGCCTGCACAAAATGTTCTTTTCGTAAGTAACCATCAGACCTATTTTGCCGATGTAGTGGCCATGTTCCATGTCTTCAATGCCAGTTTAAGCGGTAGGGAAGATTCTATAAAAAATTTGGGATACATTTGGCAGCCCAAACTGAACATGTATTATGTTGCGGCGGCGGAAACCATGAAGAAGAGTCTGTTGACAAAAATCTTGGCATATGCCGGTTCAATAAGTGTGGAGCGTACTTGGAGGTCCGAGGGTCAGGATGTGAATAGACAGGTTAAAATGAGCGATATTTCCAATATAGGAACTGCCTTAAAGGATGGTTGGGTAATTACCTTTCCCCAAGGAACCACAACGCCATGGAAGCCCTTAAGAAAGGGGACTTCCCATATAATAAAAAAGTATAGACCGATAGTGGTCCCTGTGGTCATTGACGGTTTTAGGAGATCTTTCGACAAAAAAGGATTGCGTATTAAAAAGAAAGGAATTCTTCAGTCTATGGTAATCAAGGAACCATTGGATATTGATTATGAGAACGAATCTTTCGATTCCATCATTGAAAAATTGGAATACGCCATTGAGCAACATCCTTCCTTTTTAAAGGTTATTCCCAAAAGTGAGTTAATGGCTTACGAAGAGGAAAACAAAAAACGGAAATTCAGGGTCTAAATATCCATTTCCTTTAGTTCCTTATAGTTTTTATTAAGTTTCTTTAGGAGGATTCCGTAAAGTAAAAAATAAATACAGCCCATTAAAAGGGTAACTACGAACCCAAGCACAACTAACGTAACAATTATGGTAGCCTTTAACTTTTCCGGGTCAATATTTTCCGTGGTATAGTTGTAGCCCATCGCGGCAATTGGGTCATCGCTCAAATAAATCCCTACGGCCATTACCAGATAGGAGATAAATATCAGTGAGAGGCAGAATATTACATAGTGCTTCACCGTTTTTCTGGTTTTAAGAATGTTGGACAATAATTGTTTGGCGTTGTCCAAGGTTGATATTTCCTTGTATCTTCTATAAAATTGATAAATGAAAAATAGGACTACCGAATAATGGACAATGTTGGATAGCAATAGAAAATTGCCAAGACCCAATCCCCGCCAAACGGCCATGCTTTTGGACATTACAGGTAAAAGATACAAAAGGTGGGGCACGGCAAATTCGATGATGCTGATAATGAAGATCCATTTTACGATAGAAGAGGATTTCTTCCATATCATTTTATAAATTTCATTAAAGGAGAGCTGGGGCAATTGCTTGTCCTTGTTTTGCCAATCCCTTTTTAATAGTTCCAATTCGTCTGTCATATTCCTAGGGATTTAATATGGTTTTTAACTTGTTTTTTATTCGGTTCATCTTCACCCGTGCATTTACTTCGGTAATACCCAAAGTTTCCGCTATTTCCCTATAGTCCTTGTCTTCCAGGTAAAGAAAGACCAGGGCTTTGTCTACATCCCCCAATTGCCGTACCGCATTGTACATCAGTTTAAGTTGTTGTTCCTCGGTAGGGTCGTACTCGTCCGCTGTTATTTTAAACATGACCGACTCATAATCTTGGGTCGGGATACTTTTTTTTGATTTTCTATATAATGTTATGGCCGTATTCAGGGCCACCCGATACATCCAGGTACTAAATTTGGATTCTCCCCTAAACTTGGGATAGGCCTTCCATAATTGAATCGTTATTTCTTGAAATAAATCATTATGGGAGTCCCTGTCATTGGTGTACAACGTACAGACCTTATGTACAATATTCTGATTGTACTCTAATTCCGTAACGAATTGATGTTCCAAATCTTTGGTCACTCGGTCCTAAGTAGTTAGTTGATTATTAGTAGTAGAATTTTAATTTTTGTTACAACGAAAATAGAAATTACTTCCCAGGTGTCCTGTTTTGGCTTCCAATAATAATTTTGCTATAAGCTATTGGCAGGTTCCATGTTGAAAGTTAAGACGGCTTAGTTTTGGGTACATAGTATTGAGTATAGAGATTGAACAGTCTTCAGTAGCTGGGGGTTGGCAGGGAGTACTGGTTCAAAGTTTCAGGTTCAAGGTTCAAAGTTTGACTTTCAAAGTGTATTCCCTACTTGAGAGTACCAGTCACGCTTTTTTGCGGGAGGCTAGAGGTGTGTAAGGGTTGAGATTGATAACGGAGTCGAGACCTTTTTATAGAAGTGGGCAGTATGCAGTTGCAGTAGGCAGGGGTCCGGGGTAATCCGATTAAACTTAAAATGAATTTTCTTCTTCTTGATTCGTCTGTGAATGTTTAAATTTACCCATATTTACATATATGAATATTCCTAAGACTAGTTTTCCAAGAATTGTTATTATAGGTGGTGGTTTTGCAGGTATTTCCATTGCCAAGGGATTGAAAAATAAAGAGGTGCAGGTGGTACTTCTGGATAAGCATAATTATCATACTTTTCAACCATTGCTGTATCAAGTATCTACCGGAGGGTTGGAACCGGATTCCATTGCCTATCCCATACGAAAGGTACTAAAGGGCTATACCAACTTTTTCTTTAGGCTGGCCCATGTGGAGGAAATAAGAACTGAAGAGCGTACTATAGTGACCAATATTGGGGCATTGGAGTATGATTATTTGGTAATCGCTACCGGTTCCGAAACAAATTATTACGGGAATAGGGAGATTGAAATAAATAGTATGGCCATGAAAACCATACCCCAATCTTTAAATCTCAGAAGTTTAATACTTGAAAATTTTGAACAGGCACTACTTACCGATCAGTATCATGAGAGGGATGCCCTTATGAATTTTGTCATCGTGGGTGCCGGACCTACCGGGGTAGAATTGGCAGGGGCCTTGGCAGAGATAAAAAAAGGGATTTTGCCCAAGGACTATCCCGATTTGGATACCAGAAGGGCGCAGATCCACCTCATCCAATCCGGAGATCGGATTCTTAAGGAAATGAGTGAACAGGCTTCTCAAAAGGCCGAAGATTTTTTAGAGGGACTTGGGGTGCAAATTTGGAAAAACACCAGGGTACTGGGTTATGATGGCAAAACGGCAACCACGGATAACGATGTAGATTTTGAAACCGCCACCTTGGTTTGGGCTGCCGGGGTAAAAGGAGTGGAGATCAAAGGATTGAATGCCAAGGATCTTTTGGTGGGAGGCAGTAGAATTCCAGTAGATGAATTTAATAGGGTTAAGGGCCATGACAATATTTTTGCTGTGGGGGATGTAGCCTGTATGCAGACCGAGACCACTCCCAAAGGGCATCCCATGATGGCTCAGCCAGCTATGCAGCAGGGAAGGAATCTTGGGGAAAACCTGGTTCGATTATTGGAAAATAAACCGCTTGTACCCTTTATATACAGGGATAAGGGGAGTATGGCTACCATTGGAAGGAACAAAGCGGTAGTGGATATGAGGAATATGAGGTTCCAAGGTGTTTTTGCCTGGTTCGTTTGGATGTTTGTGCATCTTTTCTTTTTAATTGGGTTTAGGAACAGAATGGTGGTCTTTGTCAACTGGGTTTATAACTACGTACGGTTCGATAGGGAGGCCCGATTGATCATTAGGCCCTTCAATAGAAATTATAGTGCTTTTAAGGATTAGGGAATTTCCTATAGCCGCTCCAAATATTTTTGTTTTAAGTAATGAGAAATGGACAATAAACAATGAACCTGCCCACTGCTTAATGCCAATTTATCATCCAGGTATGTAATTTCATTATACAGTGATTTATTTGGAAGTATTCCTTTTTCTGGGATGGTACTTGTTCATTACTTCGGCTAAATGTGTGCGATCTACATGCATATACACTTCCGTAGTGGTAATGCTCTCATGGCCGAGCATTTGTTGAATGGCCCGTAGATCTGCCCCATTCTGCAATAAGTGGGTGGCAAAGGAATGCCGAAAGGTGTGGGGACTTATACTTTTATGGAGCCCTATTTGCAGTGCCAATTGTTTAATAATGGTAAATATCATGGCGCGGGTCAATTTATTTCCCCGGCGGTTTAAAAATAAGACATCTTCGGCCCCTTTTTTTATGGTTATGTGGACACGTATTTCCCTTCTATAAATAGTGATGTATTTTTTGTTGATTTCGCTTATGGGAACAAATCGCTGTTTGTCTCCTTTTCCGGTAACCTTTATAAAGTCCTCCTCAAAATAAAGGTCGGATAGTTTTAGGTCCAACAACTCGGAAACCCTTAGTCCACATCCATAAAGTGTTTCCAAAATGGCACGATTGCGTTCCCCTTCCGGTTTGGAAAGGTCTATGGCGCCAATGAGTTGGTTGATTTCCTCTTCGGAAAGGGTATCGGGGAGTTTACGGCCTATTTTTGGGGATTCTATAAGCTCCATGGGATTGTCCGCACGATAGTCCTCAAAGACCAAGTAATTGAAAAAGCTTTTTAACCCCGATATTACCCTCGCCTGGGACCTGGGGTTTACCTTTTTTGCCAGTTCGTAAATAAATTGTTGAATCGTATTTTTATCAATATTTATTGGGGTTTCCACAATTTGATGGGCTTCGAGGAAGAACATTAATTTCTCAACATCCAAAAGGTAGTTGCTAATGGAGTTCTTGGACAGACCTCGTTCCAAATTTAAATAATGTTGAAAATCCTGAAGGGCTTGGTTCCATTTCATAAGTTAAATATAGTGCACATTTATAGGTTAAAACAGGATGTGTAGATCAATTCTTGTTACAATAAATGAATACTTCATGGCCTTCTTTTTTTATGAATTACAATTTCTTACTTTTATGCCATGAAGATTATCATTATTAACGGACCAAACCTGAACCTTTTGGGGAAGCGCGAACCGGAGGTTTATGGAAAAACAACCTTTGAAGAGTATTTTGCTACCCTGCAATTCAAGTTTAAGGAGGTGCAATTGGAATATTACCAGTCCAATATCGAAGGCGAAATCATAAATAAATTGCACGATTGCGGTTTTGAAGGATATCATGGAATTATTTTGAATGCAGGGGCCTATACCCACACCTCCATTGGTATTGGCGATGCCATAAAGGGAATAACTACCCCGGTGGTGGAAGTACATATTAGCAATACTTTTGGGCGGGAGGAGTTTAGGCATACCTCCTATATTTCCCCTACGGCCAAAGGTGTTATTTTGGGCTTTGGGCTAAAAAGCTATGACTTGGCCGTACAAAGCTTTTTAAATGCAGGCTAAGGCAGTGGATTGGATAAAAAAATAATAGCCACCGAAGTTGAGTACCATTAATTACACCGTATCAGTTGCTTCTGCCAAAATATGTTTTGCCTACTGAAAACTGTTTACTCGTATCTACTGCCGACTTTCTACGCCATCTGCGGCTTTAAATACTTCCTGTCCACATAAAAAGTACCGAAAGGGACAAGGGAAGCGATAAATAAAATGGCAAACATCTTTAGGTCCCACTTTTTTTCTACACAGACCAAGATGGCCAGTACTACATAGGCCATGAACAAAAATCCATGGGCATAGCCAATATAGATATTGGGTTCCGGTATTTGGGCCATATATTTTAAGGGCATCCCAATGCCGAAAAGCAATAGATAGGAAATACCTTCGAGGATTGCGGTCAGACTAAAAATTTTCAACATATCTTTTTCGGTGAGGTTTGTATTCAACTATTTGTTTAGACCCGTTAGGGTAAATGGCCCAACGGGTCTAAATCATTAAAGGACTAGGCCTTTAATCCAAAATTTATATATGTATTACTTCCCCGTACGCATGGGCCACGGCTTCCATTACCGCTTCGCTCATGGTAGGGTGGGGGTGTACGGCTTTTAGGATCTCATGTCCGGTAGTTTCCAATTTACGGGCCACCACAGCTTCAGCTATCATATCCGTAACTCCTGCACCGATCATGTGGCAACCTAACCATTCGCCATATTTGGCATCGAAAATTACCTTTACAAATCCGTCCTTGTTGCCGGAGGCACTGGCTTTTCCACTGGCCGAAAACGGGAATTTGCCCACTTTTATTTCGTATCCCTTTTCAATGGCCTGCTTTTCGGTCAGTCCCACCGATGCTATTTCAGGAGAGCAGTAGGTACAGCCAGGGATATTGCCGTAGTCCAGAGGCTCCACATGCATATCGGCAATTTTCTCAACACAAAGTATTCCTTCGGCCGAGGCCACATGGGCCAAGGCCTGACCGGGGGTTACATCACCAATGGCGAAATACCCCGGAATATTGGTCTGGTAATAATCGTTCACCAAAATTTTATCCCTATCCGTTGCAATACCTACATTTTCCAGGCCAATATTTTCAATATTCGTCTTGATGCCTACGGCGGACAATACGATATCGGCCTCGAGGATTTCTTCCCCTTTACTGGTTTTTACCGTGGCTTTCACTCCAGGACCGGAGGTGTCTACCTTGGTTACCTCGGAGGAGGTCATAATCTTTATTCCGGTCTTTTTAAGGCTGCGTTCCAATTGTTTGGAAACTTCTTCGTCCTCCACCGGTACCACATTTGGCAAGAACTCCACTACGGTTACTTCAGTACCCATGGCATTATAGAAATAGGCGAATTCTATGCCTATGGCCCCACTGCCCACTACAAGCATTTTCTTTGGTTGCTTGTCCAAGGACATGGCCTCGCGGTAGCCTATAATCTTTTTACCGTCCTGTGGTAAACTGGGCAGTTCCCTACTCCGTGCCCCTGTAGCAATAATAATGTTATTGGCCGAATATTCTATTTCTTTACCATCATCGGACTTTACACTGACCTTTTTGCCGGGTTTTAGGGTTCCGTAACCCTGTATGACTTCGATCTTATTTTTTTTCATCAAGAACTGAACACCCTTGCTCATACCATCCGCAACGTTCCTACTTCTCTTTACCACCGCATTAAAGTCTTTGTCCACCCCTTCGGCCTTGAGTCCGTAATCGGCCGCATGGAGCAAATATTCGAAAACCTGGGCAGATTTCAATAGTGCCTTGGTAGGGATACACCCCCAATTTAAACAAACGCCACCTAGATTTTCTTTTTCTATAATGGCAGTCTTAAATCCCAATTGAGAGGCTCTGATTGCGGCTACATAACCTCCAGGACCACTACCTAATACAATAATATCGAAATTGCTCATTTATATTTTTTTTGGTAAATAAATTATGAAGTCGCAAAGTTACAAAACCATACTGAATCCACACAGATGGCCTTTTAAATTAATTGGAATAAATAAGCAAGGCCCTATAAAATTTGGGAGTCCACAGTGGGCAGTGGCAGTAGGCAGATTTTTGCTTATAGCCTATGGTTTAAATAAGCAGTGGCAATGAGTAGTTTTCTTTTTTTGCTTATGGCTTATGACTTATGGCTTATGGCTTATGGCTTATGGCCTAAAGCTTACCGCTTATTCCCAACTTGTCACGGAATTTTGTTCGGTTCCAAAACCTTACATTATTTCATTGCATAGTTTAGTCTATGGGTATAAAGTTTAGGGCGGCACCGTTAATGCAATGCCTCTTGCCAGTAGTTTTTCTTGGACCATCGTCAAAAACGTGTCCCAAATGGCCGCCACAGGTTGCACAATGCTCTTCGGTACGTAGCACCCCCAATGTTTTGTCAATATCAAAGGCTACATTTCCCTTAATCTCCCTGTCAAAACTGGGCCAACCCGTTCCGGAATCAAATTTGTGCTCGCTTTTGAAAAGTTCAGTTCCGCAGGCGGCACAGGTATAAACCCCCTTTTGTTTGTTGTTCAGCAATTCGCTGGATCCCGGGGTTTCGGTACCTGCCTTTCTAAGGACATAAAACTGCATGTCCGTAAGCTGTTCTTTCCACTCTGCTTCAGTTTTGTTTACTTTGAACCGTTCTTTTTTTGGGGTATCCCCATTGGATGTTTCCTTTTCCTGGGAGCTGCCCTTGCATCCAATAAATAGGACACATAGTACAAGTATTATTTTTTTCATCTGTTTAAAATTTTATAGTTTACTGAAAACGAAGAAACTAAAAATTTCTGCTCATTCAGGAATTCGCATAAAAAATTTGATCATGTTGGTTGGTATGTAATGATGAAATTTGTTTATGCCCATTTCATATGGCTTTCATTTTTTAATGGTTTAGACGAAATTGTATCCGTTTCCTTGCAGTACTCCTATACGTACAATTTAAGGAAGAGGTTTCATATATAAAAATAGCCCTTAATTTTATTGAAAATAAGGGCTATGATCATCTTGATATTGGAGTTAATTCATCTTGAACCGTTGTACATCCTTTTCCTCAACGCCCATGGTTCTCATTACGGCATTGATATTGGATTTGTCCAATTTGGAACCTGCCAGTTTTTCCGCAGGTAAAACAGCTATTCTGAATATCTGGTTTTGGGTGTCCGCACTGGTAAGAGTACCTAGATCAAAATCTCCGTTCAAATAAATACTTACATCCAAAAACGTATGGTCATAGTTATATTGTAAAGTTCCCTGATCCAATAAAACGGTCTGTGGCAACAATCTCCATACGTCTATAGGGGGTTCGGAGCCATTTGCAAGTTGCTCCCATAGAATATAGACCAATACAACATCGGTTTCAAACACCTCAACAGTTTGAGGGAATTCATAATTTATGCTATAGTCGCTTGGGTTAAAATCGCCCTCAATGTCGATAACGGTCCCGAGGATGTTAATCCCATCCTCTCCATCCTGTCCATCAATACCGTCAAATCCCGGAGGGCCTGCCGGTCCTTCACAGGAGATAATAAATAAAGCAATAAATGCGCCGAGTACTAAGGTAACTTTCTTCATAATAATTATTTTAGTGTTTAATCAAAATCTATAAATGTTATTGTATTTTTATTGTAGTTTCAAAAAGCGTTCCATTTTTTATATCTATACTTGCAAAGTTAGGTTTTAAAGAAGACTTACTGTTCTTTTATCAAAATTACGGAACAAAGTTGCCCGGACCTTGCACTAAATAACGTAATCATGACCAAAGTAGTATCCCATAGTTTATTTACAGATTTTGATATCAATTTATTCAAGGCGGGCAAACATTTCAAATTATACGAAAAATTGGGATCCCACATCATTGAGGTCAATGGGGTAAAAGGCACTTATTTTGCCGTTTGGGCACCTTCGGCGCGTTCCGTTTCCGTGGTGGGCGATTTTAATGGTTGGAATACAAAGGACCATCAACTGTATGTTCGTTGGGACGGTAGCGGTATTTGGGAGGGATTCTTGCCCGATCTGGGAAAAGGCACTTTGTACAAATATGTCATCCACTCCACCAATCACGGGGTGGTAACGGAAAAGGCCGATCCCTTTGCCCGGAGATGTGAGCATCCACCCATGACGGCATCCATAGTTTG
This sequence comes from Arenibacter sp. P308M17, assembly GCF_003426735.1. GTDB lineage: Bacteria > Bacteroidota > Bacteroidia > Flavobacteriales > Flavobacteriaceae > Arenibacter. The sequence goes on along the minus strand of NZ_QVON01000007.1, from coordinate 98,939 downwards.
GGAGGATAAACACCAGTGGGGAGATGAATCCTGGATGAGGTCCAGAAAGGAAAAAAATGCCCTGGACAAACCATTTGCCGTTTATGAAGTGCATTTGGGGTCCTGGAAACGAAAATCCAATAACGATTATCTGACCTATTCGGAACTGGCCGAGGATTTGGTAAATTATGTGAAGGAGATGAATTTTACCCATGTGGAGTTTATGCCGATTATGGAGTATCCATATGACCCATCATGGGGGTATCAGTTAACCGGTTATTTTGCCCCAACTTCAAGGTTTGGAAAACCTGAGGGGTTTAAACTGTTGGTAGATGCCCTGCACCAAAATGGAATTGGGGTTATCCTGGATTGGGTGCCTTCACATTTTCCTGAAGATGCCCACGGTTTGGGGTTTTTTGACGGCTCCCACCTTTACGAGCATCCGGATAGTAGAAGGGGCTATCACCCGGATTGGAAAAGTTTGATATTTAATTACGGTAGAAACGAGGTTAGGGCATTTTTAATCAGCAATGCCATGTTTTGGTTGGATCAATTCCATGCCGATGCACTGCGTGTAGATGCCGTGGCATCCATGCTATATTTGGATTATTCCAGGGATGAAGGGCAGTGGGAACCCAATATGTATGGTAATAACGAGAATTTGGAGGCCATTTCATTTATAAGGGAACTTAATGAAACCGTTTATTCCAATTTTGAAGGAATACAAATGATTGCGGAAGAATCCACCTCCTTTTCCATGGTTTCCAAACCAGTGAGTATGGGAGGCCTTGGTTTTGGGATGAAATGGATGATGGGATGGATGCACGATACCTTGGAATATTTTAAAAAAGAACCCATTTATAGGAAGCACCATCAGAACGATCTTACCTTTAGCGCCACCTATGCCTTTACGGAGAATTTTATGCTTCCCTTTTCCCATGACGAGGTGGTTTATGGCAAACAGTCCCTATTGTATAGGATGCCCGGGGATGAATGGCAGCGCTTTGCCAACCTAAGATTGCTTTTTGGATATATGTATACCCATCCGGGGACGAATTTAATTTTTATGGGCGGGGAATTTGGACAATCTTCCGAATGGAATTTTCAAAAAAGTTTGGATTGGCACCTTTTGCAATATGATGTCCATAGTGGAATACAAAATTTGGTCAGGGACTTGAACAAGTTATATAGGGAGTACCCTGCCCTGTACGAGAAACAGTTTAGTCAGGAAGGCTTTCAATGGATAGATTATGGGGATCATCAAAATTCTGTCCTGACCTATATTAGAAAAGGAATTGATCCTAAGGAGAATATCTATGTAGCCTGCAATTTTACACCGATTCCAAGGGAAAAGTATAGGATGGGAATTTCCAAGACCGGAGAATTAAAAGAGATTTTTAATAGTGATGATACGAAATATGGTGGTACGGGAATGAAAAACACTACCCTGAAAATTGGTAAAACCCCTTGGCATGGGTATGATAAGTCTGTGGAAATTACTATTCCTCCCTTAGGAGTGGTTATATTTAAATGATTCTGAGTATTCCAATGTTGCCGATTATTATTGCAACGCATATCATTTCTTTAATTCGGAGGAATGTGCTTTTTTTGTATTCGTAAAATTAACCACCCATGATCACTAATACCGAACTTGAATACAAAGGCAATTTATACCCCAACACAATTGTTGAATTTCAAAGGGATACGGATAAATTGTACTTTACCACTTCAAATGGGGTCATTTTGGAGATGACTGTTCTGCGGGACAGTATTTTGCGATTTAGATATGCCACCGAAAATATTTTTGAGCCCGATTTTTCATATGCCATAAGCGAAAATGTTAGTGTTGGCTTTAACCAACTTAAAGTAGAGGAGACCGTGAGCGAGTATTTGGTATATACCGCCAAACTAAAGGTACTTGTTGATAAAAAGACCCTGAGGACACAGATTTCGGATCTTGAAGGCAATATCATAAATGAGGACGAACTTGGTTTTCATTGGGAAGAGAATTATGAGTTTGGCGGCAATTCCGTAAAAATGAGCAAGATTACCCAAAATGCAGAAAGCTTTTACGGTTTGGGGGATAAGGCAACACATTCCAACCTTAAAGGGAAACGTGTTAGTAATTGGGTTACGGATCAATACGCCTATGGCAAGGATCAGGATCCCTTATACAAGGCCATTCCTTTTTTTATAGGCTTGCACAACAATAAGTCCTACGGAATTTTCTTTGACAATACCTTTAGGACAAATTTCGATTTTGCGCATGAGCGGAGAAATGTAACCAGCTTTTGGGCAGATGGGGGGGAGATGAATTATTATTTTATCTACGGTCCCCAAATGAGCCAAGTAGTAAAAGCCTACACCAATTTAACGGGTACACCGGAGTTGCCGCCCATGTGGGCCATGGGCTATCATCAATCCAAATGGAGCTATTATCCGGAAAGTAATGTTAGGGCCATAGCCAAGAATTTTCGAAAAATGAGGATTCCCTGTGATGCCATTTATTTGGACATTGATTATATGGACGGATTTAGGTGTTTTACATGGGACAGATCGCGTTTTCCGAATCCTAAAAAAATGATTTCCGATCTGGAGGAGAAAGGCTTCAAAACGGTTGTAATGATAGATCCGGGCATTAAAATAGATAAGGATTATTGGGTATATCAAGAGGCCATTGAAAATGATTATTTTTGTAAACGGGCCGATGGGGCGTTTATGAAAGGCAAGGTTTGGCCGGGGGAATGTAATTTCCCGGATTTTACCAATCCCAAGGTGAGGGAGTGGTGGGCCGAACTTTATAAGGAAATGATGTCTGAAATTGGGGTTCATGCCGTTTGGAACGACATGAACGAACCCGCGGTGATGGAGGTGCCCACCAAGACGGCACCATTGGATACGCGCCATGATTATGACGGACACCCGTGTTCGCACAGAAAGGCCCACAATGTATACGGTATGCAGATGGTGCGTGCCACCTATGAGGGAATAAAAAAATATGTATATCCCAAGAGGCCTTTTGTAATTACAAGGGCGGCATTTGCGGGGACCCAAAGGTTTTCCTCAACATGGACAGGCGATAATGTGGCCACATGGGAGCATCTATGGATTGCGAACGTACAGGCGCAGCGCATGTGTATGAGCGGATATTCCTTTGTAGGTTCGGATATTGGTGGTTTTGCGGAACAACCCAATGGAGAGCTGTTTGCCAGATGGATTCAATTGGGGGTCTTTCATCCCTTCTGTAGGGTGCATTCCAGTGGAGATCACGGCGATCAGGAGCCATGGTCCTTTGATGATGAAGTAACCAACATTGTTCGTAAATTTATTGAATTGCGCTATCAACTTTTACCGTATCTGTACACTATGTTCTACCGGTATTCCAAAGAAGGGGTGCCCATGCTGAAACCATTGGTACATTTTGACCAAGAGGACCATCAGACACATTTTAGGACGGACGAATTTATTTTTGGGGAGCAAATATTGATATGCCCTGTTCATGAACCCAATGCCCAGGGTAGGAGGATGTACCTGCCCAGGGGTACTTGGTACAATTATTGGACCAATGAAGCCGTAGTTGGTGGCATGGAGAAATGGGTAGTGGCCGGCCTGGATAAGATACCGATCTTTATAAAGGAAGGGGCCATGATTCCAAAATATCCCGTCCAACAATATGTAGGTGAGCTGGAAATCAAGGAATTGGTACTGGATGTGTACTATAAAAATGGCATTGAAACCTCAACGGTCTATGAGGACGGCCAGGATGGATATGATTATAAAAAAGGAAGGTATAGCCTTAGAAACTTTAACCTAAAGGGAAAGGCAAACGAATTGCTAATACAACAGTTTAAGGACGGTAGTTTTATAACATCCTATGAAACCTTAAAAATGAATCTACATGGGTTGCCCTTTAAAATTTCAAAAATTCAAATAGACAACGAGTTTGTGGACTTGAAGGACGTTAAGTTGAACGGGAACAACAATATATATGTCCGCAAGGATTTTACATTATTACACATTATTGGTGAGTAATTTTTTCGTAATTTTCGGGGAACAAATATGAAATATTAAGATGAAACCGACATGTTTAAAATAATCATTAATCATACAGCGAAAAAATTATTTTAAACATCAAAGGTTACATGTGACCATTGAAAAACAATAAATATAAACACATGAAAAAAATAGTTTTAATAATAGTGGTCTTTTTGGGCGCGGCTGCCTGCAAGACCAATCCTTTTACAGGGCAAAAGGTTTTGAACTTTTATCCCAATAGTCAAATTTTCCCAACGGCTTTTGCACAATATGACCAATTTCTTGGAGAGAATAAGGTAGTTACAGGAACGGCCGATGCCAAATTGATTGCCAAAACAGGGCAACGAATTGCAGCGGCGGCCGAGCGTTGGCTTACTGCCAATGGTTATCCCGGTTACCTTAAGGATTACAAATGGGAGTATAATCTAGTGAACGACCCTACCGTAAATGCCTGGTGCATGCCCGGCGGTAAGATTGTTTTTTATACGGGGATACTTCCCATATGCAAAGGGGAGACCGGCGTGGCGGTGGTAATGGGCCATGAGGTGGCACATGCCCTGGCCGACCATGGCGCCCAACGAATGAGCGCAGGTACCCTACAACAATTGGGCGCGGTAGCAGGGAATGTGGTAATCCAGGATGAGCAAAAAAGAAATATTTTCAATCAGGCCTACGGCATTGGCTCACAGGTTGGGGTAATGCTTCCCTTTAGTCGTAGCCATGAAACGGAGGCCGATAGGATCGGTCTTCAGATTATGGCCATTGCGGGCTATAATCCAGATGAAGCTGCGGAACTATGGAAGAGAATGCAGGCCAATAGTGGGGGCAATGCACCGGCAGAATTTTTAAGTACCCATCCCTCCAATGAGACCCGAATTGCCAATCTTACGCAATGGGCACCATTGGCCAGACAGGAAGCTGCCAAATTTGGCGTTACCTCCTTTCAATAGCACAGATAAGAATTTAGTACTAATTTAAATGTTGAGGCTGTTCTTATGGGAGCAGCTTTTTTTATGTATGGCTCGAATCCTTCCTTTAAAGGGCAGCAAGAAATTATTGAATGCATGGGCATTTTATGATTGGGCAAATTCTGTGTATAGCCTTGTAATTTCGTCTGCCATATTCCCAATTTTTTATGGGGCCCTGTTTCGGGTAGCGGAAATAGGGAAGATCCAAGTCTTTGGTGGGGAAATTGCCAGGGCGCCCCTCATAAGCTATGTTACCTCGGCAGCATTTTTGTTTATAGCCCTAATAACCCCAATTTTATCCGGTATTGCAGACTATTTGGGCAACAAAAGGCTCTTTATGAAATTGTTCTGCTATATGGGGGCCCTGTCCTGTATAGGGCTCTATTGGTTTTCTTTGGAGCATATCTATTTCAGCCTCATTTGTTACTTTTTGGGGTTGGTAGGATTTTGGGTAAGCTTTGCCTTTAGCAACTCTTACCTACCGGATATTGCCTATCCGGGACAACAGGACCGCATTAGTGCAAAAGGTTTTTCCCTGGGCTATATAGGCAGTGTTATTTTATTGCTATTTAATTTGGCAATGGTCATGAAACCTGATCTATTTGGAATTGAAACCGACACTGACGGGATTGCCGAAATCAAGGCGATGAGGTATTCATTTTTAACGGTGGGACTTTGGTGGATAGGGTTTTCCCAGTATAGTTTTTATTTTCTTCCCAAAGGATTTAAAAGGGAGGGGGCAAGGAAACATATCATCCTTAATGGTTTTAGGGAGCTGAAAAAAGTATGGCACCAAATGGGAGGGCAAATAAAATTGAAACGATATTTGGTCGCCTTTTTTATATATAGCATGGCCGTACAGACCGTAATGTTGATCGCAACCTATTTTGGGGAAGAGGAGATTCAATGGACTTCGGATTCGGAAAGGACCACAGGATTGATTATCAGTATCCTACTTATTCAGCTTGTAGCCATTGTGGGAGCCACACTTACGGCAAAGGCATCCAAAACTTTCGGTAACATAAGGACACTTGTAGTGGTGAATATTTTCTGGTTGCTGATCTGCGTTTATGCTTATTTTTTGATAACGCCCATCGATTTCTATATAGCCGCAGGATGTGTCGGGATCGTTATGGGGGGGATTCAGGCACTTTCCAGATCCACCTATTCCAAATTTATTCCGGAGACCTTGGATACGGCATCATTTTTTAGTTTTTATGATGTGGCGGAAAAGATAGGGATTGTTATCGGTACCTTTTTATATGGTTTTGCGGCACAATACTTCGGAAGTATGCGATATGCCATAATTTTACTGGTACTGTTTTTTGCCGCAGGGGCATTTCTTCTGACCAGAGTAAATAGGGTCGGGGAAAGCTAATGTCTTGTACCTAATATACTTTATATGTACTGAAGAACAATACATATAAAGTATATTAGGTACAAGTTGTTATATTCGTATGCTGCGTCTAATTAAACCTCACAGCAAAAGGCATCGCTAAATTCATTATACGGATTATTTTTAGATATTTGTACGTATAACATAAACTATAATGGACGCAAAGTTGACTTTAAAGATAAATCAAAGGATTATTGAAAAAGCCAAGGAGTATGCTTCGAATAAAAAAATGAGCTTGTCCAGAATTGTAGAGGCTTATTTACAATCCTTGACTTCGGACAATGATATCTCTGAATTTGAAATTTCACTTTTCGTGAAAAGCATCTCAACAGGAACTGAAATCCCGGCTGATTTGGACTATAAAAAAGAATATTCCGATTATTTGATTAAGAAATAGAAATGAACAGCTGGCGCGAGCGTCACGCCCGTGCCTACAAAACTTTCAAAAAACTCAAATAGCCGCTTTACAAAGTCTCCCAACTAGGCACTCCATAAAACCTTTTTACGTAAAATAGCCGGCCTTGAGTTTCAATCCCTTCCGTCTTCTCCTCCTTGGGTCGGAGAAGCCACCTTCCCTTAGCCAAGGGAAGGAGCTTTTACTTAGGTCATTACAATTTACTTATTGAATTTTTGGACCTTTATAGCTCCCCCTCCTTGGGAGGGGGTTGGGGGGAGGACGACCTGCTTTACAAAGTATCCTAATTTGCACTTCATAAATTTTTTTTTCGTAAAATAACCGGCCTTGAGCTTCAATCCCTTCCTTCTTCTCCACCTTGGGTCGGAGAAGCCACCTTTCATTTTACTTCAACTCCGCTCAATCCACATACACACCCCTAACCTCCCGCAAAAAAGCGGGACAGGCACTCTCAAGAGGGGAATTTGGTTGAATTTTCAAACTTTCAAACTTTCAACTTTATAACTTTGAACATTCATCTTTCTCCCTGCCAACTGCCACTGCCAACTGATGACCAGTTAATCTCAATACTCAATACCATGTACTCAATACAATTTGTCAACCATGAACCTTCTCCCTGTTAACAAACCTGCCCTTTAATGTTTGGAGATATTTCCCGATCCTGAAACTTTGGTGCTGATTTTTTCGGGATTGCCCCGGTAATCTATATTGCCCGATCCCGATACTTTTGCATCTATGGCCTTATTGGCGGTGACCTCAATATTGGCCGAACCGGATACCGTAGCGTTTACATTGTCCGCAATGAGGTCATAGGCATTGATATTTCCGGATCCTGAGATGGAAGCGTCAAAATCCGTTGTGCTTCCACCTAGGGCCATATCCCCGGAACCGGACATGCTTGCGGTCAAGGAATTAACATCCAACTCTATGGCGATGTCCCCTGAGCCCGACATGGCGGTTTCAAAATTACTGGCCTTCAATGTTGTTTTGCCTACAATATCCCCGGAGCCGGATAAACGCAAGGCGGTAATGGTTTCTACGGGAATGATAATGGAAACCCCTTTTTTCCAAGAAGAAGGTTTTAGGTTGTACCCGTTTTTAACCCTTATGTTGAGTGTATTGCCCTTGACTTCGGTAATGATATGGTCCAATATATTTTGTTCCCCTTTCAAAGTGAGATTGCCTTCCCTGCCATCTATCAACTCAACATCAAAGAATCCAGAAATTGCAATTTGATCGTAGTCCGTTGTGGTTCTCTCCAGACTGACCTGATTGCCGTCCCCATTTATTTTATTGTTTCGTTGTGCGTTAATGCCGCCAATGATACATAGGCCGAGCAATATTGTGGTTATCTGTTTCATTTCTATTTAGCTTAATGTTAATTTTTAGTAAAGGAAATTCCGCCATATTCACTGGTAATCGTCATTAGGTTGCCACTGTTCTGACTTCCGTAATAGCCTTTCAAATATTTTTCGTTGGATTTTTCGTTGCTAATGTTTATCTCCCATTCATCCTTTCCACTTATTCCGGCATATTTTGTATCGATTTCAAAATCGAAATGATAGGCTGTGGAATACCCTATTTTTATTCCGGTGTAATCCGTATTTATCCGAAGGTTTTTGGCATCTGGAGCCATTGTATCTATTTTTACGGATCCGTAGCTCGCTTTTATGTCAACGTTCCCGTGTACGGTTCCCAGACCTACATTTATATAGTCGCCATTGCCCTGAATATTTCTGGCCTCCCCAATCTCCAATTTACCGTAATCGCAAATATAGGAGAGGTCGCCCATGGTATGTACCGTGGCATCTGTGTAGTCCGCAACAATGTCGAGATTCCCCGCCCTGTCGATCGTAAAGCCGGAATAATCGGCATTTATTTTACCGCTGTTGATATAACCTATGCTGGATTTGGAAGTATAATCGAAGGATAATTCGTTACTTCTTCCGTGCAGTTCCCCTATTTCCAATCGGCCATAGTCGCAATTAATTTTGGCGTGGCCGTCTATTCTATCCAAAATAATACTTCCGTAGTCATTGTTTAGATGAACACTGTTCTTTATGGGGATTTTAACCGTATAGTTTACCTGCATATTTACATTATTACTATTGCCCCAATTCCATCCCCAACTATTTTTCTCCCTATTAAAGATGGTAGTGGCAGAAACCATGTTACTGTTGCCCTCAAAATCTACTGTGATTTCATCCAGCTTTCGCTGTACCTTATCCTCGTTGTCGCCGGTGGTCTTGATATGGACCTCTATGGTTACCCTATCTTGGTTCCAGGAAGTAATGTTTAGGTTGCCGTAGCTATTGTCTATCTTCAACAGGGCATCCAAGTTTACTTTGTACTCTTTTTTAATGGTTTTTTCCTTGGTGTATTTCCCTCTGGGAATATCATTGTTGCCAAAAGAATTGAAGGGAACTAGCCATAAGAGGGCGAGCAGGTATCTAAGCTGTAATATTTTCATTTTTGTAGTTTTTAAAATTCTTAATATTTTCAATTTGTTCCATGACCTCATTTAATAGATCCAATCTGGTCTGAAAATTGGTAATCATGGCGCTCAATATTAGTTTGCTATTGCCGCCGTTGAGCAGATCCTGTTCCATTTTCCTGTAATCCTTGTCCAGGTTTCTAAGTTGGATCATGGTATCTGCAATCAATTTTTGCGTCTCGGGCGTACTTTCAGTTTGCATTTTTTTTACCTGATCCTCAATGACACTGGTAAAATAGAATTCGGTATTGGTGATTTCCGGGGAAATTTCGGAAACTTGCTGCTGCACACTTGGGGATGAGTAATGGAAAAGGTAACCTAGGGAGCACAGTAACAGCATTGCGGCCGCTATGGACAATGATTTCCAGCTAAAGCGTTTCCTTTTGGTTGTTGCCATCGCTTTAGGGGAAGCTTCCAATTTTGCCAAAAAATTTTGTCTGTGGCCCTCTATCGGTTCGGCGGTATCAAAGGCGCCCTTTAACTCCCCAAATAGTTTTTCTATAGGATCAATTTCCATGGTATTCGATATTTAATTTTGACCTCAGGCTTTCTTTTGCCCTAGAGATCATTGTTCTGCAATTGGCATAACTCACATTCATAATTTCACTTATTTCTTCGTAATCATAGCCTTCAATTAAATGTAAGGTCAAAGAAATTCTGTAATTGTCCTTTAACAGCTTCATGGTTTCAATCACTTTTTGAGCCTTTAGTTCGATCATTCCATTATCTGGGACATATCCATCATTGTCTTCGACCTTGTACATTACATTTCCAAGATCCACTTCCTGGCGTTTCAACCGTTTTTTATACTGATGGATACTGTTGTTGACCACAATTCGTTTTAGCCAGGCCCCAAAGGAAACTTCCCCTTTAAATTGGTCCAGTTTGGTAAGTGCGCTCAATAGGTAATCCTGCATTACATCTTCTGCAATGGCGCTGTCCTTTACGATCCTATAGGAAACATTGTACATTCCCTTGTAATAGCGATCGTAAATTTCCAATTGCGCGTTCCGGTTGCCATTTAAGCACAATGGTATCAACTCATCAATATGTCTTTTATTTAGGCTCAAAAAGGTATTGGTTTGCTTAATAGATGGGGTAATTTATGGAATGTTACAGTTTATTTGTAAAAAGTTTTTCTTTGTTGGCATAAGAATTGCCCAAATAGAAATAAAAGGAAATGCTAGAATCCTGAACCTCCTGATTATTATGGGGAAAGAAGGTATATAAGGATTGAATATAAATTTTATTTCTGTTGTTGAATGACAGAATGACCGAAATTAGAATATGGCTAAAACAAAAAACATACAATTTGACACTATGTCATTGCACGGGATTGATGAGGAAGCGGAGTTAATACCTTTGATGACACCTGAGGATGAGGAGGAAATCAATAATGAAAAGTTGCCCGAAACCTTGGCTATATTGCCATTGCGCAATACAGTGCTGTTTCCAGGGGTAGTGATTCCCATAACAGCGGGAAGGGATAAATCCATTAAGCTGATAAAGGATGCCAATAACGGATCAAAGGTAATCGGTGTTGTGGCCCAAAAGGATGAGGAAACAGAAAATCCCGGAGTAAAGGATATCAATACATTGGGAACAGTGGCAAGAATTTTAAGGGTGTTGCAAATGCCCGATGGGAATACCACTGTGATCATTCAGGGCAAAAAACGGTTTGAAGTGGCAGAAGTGCTTACCGAAAAGCCTTATATCACCGCTACCGTTAGGGAAACGACCGAAGTTAGACCGGCACGTGAGGATCAGGAATTCAGGGCAATAATAGATACTATAAAGGAATTGTCCTTACAGATCATTAGGGACAATCCCAATATTCCCAGTGAGGCATCTTTTGCCATTAAGAATATACAGAGCGATTCTTTTTTGATAAATTTTGTCTCCTCCAATCTCAACTTGAACGTAAAGGACAAGCAGGAACTATTGGAGATCGGCAATTTACAGGACCGTGCCCTGGCCACCCTTAAATATATGAACATTGAGCTTCAGAAGCTGGAACTGAAAAACGACATTCAGTCCAAGGTGCGAAGTGATATGGACCAGCAGCAAAGGGAGTACTACCTTCATCAGCAAATGAAAACGATCCAGGAAGAACTGGGCGGACTTTCCTACGAGGAAGAAGTTGATGAGATGCGGTTAAGGGCCAAAAAGAAGAAGTGGGACAAAGCCGTATCCGAGCATTTTGAAAAGGAATTGGCCAAAATGCAGCGGATGAATCCGCAGGTTGCGGAATATTCCATTCAACGCAATTATTTGGACCTGTTTTTGGACCTACCGTGGAACGAATATTCCAAGGACAAGTTCGATTTAAAAAGGGCCCAAAAAATATTGGATAGGGACCATTATGGACTGGAAGATGTTAAAAGGAGGATCATAGAATATTTGGCGGTGCTAAAATTGCGGAATGATATGAAATCGCCCATCTTATGTCTTTACGGGCCTCCGGGAGTGGGTAAAACCTCCTTGGGAAAATCCGTGGCAGAGGCATTGGGAAGGGAATATGTGCGGATTTCACTCGGCGGTCTCAGGGACGAGGCCGAGATTCGCGGGCACCGTAAAACCTATATAGGGGCCATGCCGGGCAGAATTGTCCAAAGTTTAAAAAAGGCCGGTAAATCCAATCCTGTTTTTATTTTGGATGAAATTGATAAAATGTCCAATAGTTATCAAGGTGATCCTTCCTCGGCCATGTTGGAAGTTTTGGATCCGGAACAGAACAATGAGTTTCATGATAATTTTTTGGAAATGGGGTACGACCTGTCCAGAGTAATGTTCATTGCCACGGCCAATAGCCTATCGGAAATCCAGCCGGCCCTTAGGGATAGAATGGAAATTATACATGTAACCGGATATACCATAGAGGAAAAGGTGGAGATTGCCAAGCGGCATTTATTGCCAAAGCAGTTGAAAGAGCATGGTCTGGGTGCAAGCCATTTGAAAATTGGCAGGCCTCAATTGGAAAAAATCGTAGAGGGCTATACCAGGGAATCCGGGGTCAGGACCTTGGAAAAACAAATAGCCAAAATGGTACGGCATGCCGCAAAATCCATTGCAATGGATGAGGAGTACAACAATAAGGTTACCTCCGAAGATGTGGAAAAGGTTTTGGGACCTGCGCGAATGGAAAGGGATAAATACGAGAACAATGATGTGGCAGGGGTGGTCACCGGATTGGCCTGGACCAGTGTGGGGGGCGATATTTTATTTATCGAGTCCATTTTATCCAAGGGAAAAGGGAATCTCACCATTACCGGTAACTTGGGTACTGTGATGAAGGAATCTGCCACCATAGCCATGGAGTACATTAAATCCAATTCGGATAGGTATGGTATAGATCCAGAGGTCTTTGATAAATACAATGTGCATATTCACGTTCCGGAAGGGGCTACTCCAAAGGACGGACCCAGTGCGGGGATTACCATGTTGACCTCCTTGGTTTCCTTGTTTACACAGAAAAAGATAAAAAAGAGCCTGGCCATGACGGGAGAAATTACCTTAAGGGGTAAAGTGCTCCCTGTGGGAGGAATTAAAGAGAAGATTTTGGCTGCGAAGCGGGCAAAAATTAAGGAGATCATACTTTGTGGGGACAACAGGAAGGATATTTTGGAAATCAAGGAAGATTATTTAAAGGGCCTTACCTTTCATTATGTGACAGACATGCAGGAGGTAATAGATATAGCCATTACCAAGGAACCTGTTAAAAATCCTAAACAGCTTTAAAGAGATTTTTTAATCAATAAAAAATACCCCGGGAGCCTCTGCCCGCCCTTTTCCGGTCGGATGGGCCTCGGGAGTAGCCTTATAGGTAGCCACGATGTACGGTATTGGATTAATTTATTTTTCTCTTATCTTAGTTTTTAGTTCTTGTATTTTGGTTCTTGTATCTTGGTTCTTGTTGGCAGTGGCCTTGTTTCCAATACCTCCTACGCTCTGCGGCGAGGCAGTTTATTTGAATACATCAAAAGTACCATTTGGGCGATAAGTAACGTGAGTTCGATTGATATTTAATCGTTAATGGGTTGTTTGTGATAATATTGTCCGGTAGCGGAGTCCGAGACCTCAATTTTAAGGTATACTATCAAAAACCTCTCGACTGCGTTCGAGGGGGCGGAAACATTAATTTGTAAAATGTATAATCAACTATTTGAATTTCATTCTATGTCGAACTCGCGTTAAGTGGGTACTTTTGCTTTTTAGGGGAAGCTATAGGCTGTTGGTAAGGGTTCGATAGCCTTGGGATGTTGGCTTGGGAATCCATATTTGGGTACTTATCCTAGTAAAAATTTTAATATTTAAGCTTGCCGATACCTTGTGATTGGGCAATTCTTGTTATTTTTAAACCTATGGGAAAGATTACGATTGCCATTGATGGGTATTCCTCTACGGGGAAAAGCACTATCGCCAAGCAGTTGGCCAAGGCATTGGACTATGTTTATGTAGATACCGGGGCCATGTACAGGGCGGTAACACTTTTTGCTATGCAGGAAGGTTTTATTGGTGGGGATAAAGACGATCTGGAAGGACTGGTCCATGCCCTTTCCAAAGTGGAGCTTAAGTTTGTCTACAATAAATCCCTCGGGTTTTCCGAAATGTATCTGAACGGGGAGAACGTGGAGCAACAGATCAGGACCTTGGCCGTATCCCAACAAGTGAGTAAGGTGGCCACCATTGAGAAAGTGAGGTTGAAATTGGTGGGGATGCAAAAGGAAATGGGAAAGAAGAAAGGGGTAGTAATGGACGGTAGGGATATAGGGACCGTGGTCTTTCCCAATGCCGAATTTAAAATTTTTATGACCGCTTCCCCAGAAACCAGGGCATTTAGAAGGTATAAGGAGCTTTTGGACAAGGGGGAGGAGGTGTCTTATAAAGAAGTGTTGAAGAATGTTCAGACCCGGGACTATATTGATTCCCACCGCGAATTTTCACCCTTGAAAAAAGCGGATGATGCCATAGAATTTGATAATAGTGATATGGGTCTTAAGGAACAATTGGAACGCATATATAATTTTGCCCTCCGCAAAATTGAAGGAAATTGAAAATGCTATTTAAAACAATAGGCAGTAAGCAATAGGCAATTGGCAGTGGGAATCGTTTTTTTTTTTTTGCTTATGGCATACCACTTACTGACAACTAATCATCCATTCCTTTCCAAAACTCCTATCTTTACCGGTATGTACTTTTAGTGCATAGGAGTGGTTTATTGGATTCCGTAAATATCAATTTGGGCGCAGTAAGTAAGTATACGACCCAATTGGGTTAAACCTGACTCCGCCCAAATTTAATCTAAAGACTCTCCGACCCTTGAGGGCCTACCTGTTCGTTAGACAGGGTTTCCGATCCGCCCGGTGCCGTTCGGACGGGTAAGGTAAACTAAAAAAATCATAAAATTTTTTAGTTGGGGATGACCAAAACTTGGTCCGGGTGAATAACATCCGGATTTTTTAGGATATTGGTATTTGCCTCAAATATTTTTTTGTATTTCATGGGATCGCCATAGTATTTTTTGGCAATCTTGCTAAGGGATTCCCCACTCTTTACCGTATGTCTATGGTAAACACTTTCATCGGCAACGGTAATATTGGCCTTGATGTCCGAAGGATTTTCTCCTCCCAGTTCCTTAATTTTGTCCCACAAAAGATTTTTCTCGTATTGGGTTGCGGCCTGCCCTTTTATTTTTAGAATCCCTGCTTCCTCACTTACATCGCCATCCTTTATTTTTAATTGCTCCCCAAGGGTCAGGACGGCCTGGTATTTTGCTTTAACACTCATAATTATATTTTTTAACGGTTAATATTTGTGGTCTCAAGATAGGGATTCTTGGCATAGTTTATATCGATTTTTATAAAATAGTCAAATAATTGTCATTCATCTCATTTTTAGGTTTGTAATACCATTTTTTAGTTGTATTTTTGCACTCCTTTTTTAGCAAAGCATCAAGAGGAAAAAGGGACGAAAAGAAAATCAATTTAACTTCTTCCGTGGTAATTGTGAGCTCTTGTAACTCCATGGAATACAAATCTATAATCAGCAAATGGCTGAAGAAAAAACAACGGTTGAGGTAGATGAAACTACCGAAGCTACACAAGAAACAAAAGTAGAAGCCCAGGCGCAGGATCCAAAAGAATTTTTGGAAAATTTTGATTGGGACAAGTACGAGCAAGGAATAGAGCGCGTTGATGATTCCAAATTAAAGGAGTTTGAAAACTTGGTCGCTGAAAACTTTGTAGATACTGCAGACGAAGAAGTAGTACAGGGAACAGTAGTGTACCTTACAGAACGTGAGGCCATTATTGATATCAATGCCAAATCCGAAGGGGTTATTTCCTTGAACGAATTCCGATACAATCCGGACCTAAAGGTTGGCGATAAGGTAGAGGTGTTGATCGATATCCGTGAGGATAAGAGCGGGCAGTTGGTGCTTTCCCACAGAAAGGCAAGAACCATTATGGCTTGGGACCGTGTAAATGCGGCCCATGACAAAGAGGAGATTGTTAGCGGTTTTGTGAAGTGCAGGACCAAAGGAGGTATGATCGTAGATGTTTTTGGCATCGAGGCGTTTTTGCCAGGCTCGCAAATAGATGTTAAGCCGATCCGTGATTACGACCAATATGTAAATAAAACTATGGAATTCAAAGTGGTCAAGATAAACCACGAATTCAAGAACGTAGTGGTTTCGCACAAGGCGTTGATCGAAGCCGATATCGAAGAACAGAAAAAAGAGATCATCGGGCAATTGGAAAAAGGACAGGTGCTTGAAGGTGTTGTTAAAAACATTACTTCTTACGGTGTCTTTATAGATCTTGGTGGGGTGGACGGATTGGTACATATTACCGATCTTTCATGGAGCAGGATCAACCATCCAAATGAAGTGGTGGAATTGGATCAGAAACTGAATGTTGTTATCCTTGATTTTGATGAGAACAAATCCAGGATCCAGTTAGGGCTTAAGCAATTGGAGAAACATCCTTGGGATGCGCTTAGCGAAGACATTAAAATAGGGGACAAAGTTAAAGGCAAGGTAGTGGTTATTGCCGACTACGGTGCATTCATAGAAGTTGCAGAAGGTGTTGAAGGATTGATCCACGTTTCTGAAATGTCCTGGTCTACACATTTACGTTCCGCACAGGATTTCGTAAAAGTTGGGGACGAGGTAGAAGCAGTGGTATTGACCTTGGATAGGGAAGACCGTAAAATGTCCTTAGGAATTAAGCAACTGACTCCGGATCCATGGACCGATATCACCAGCAAATACCCAGTAGGCTCCAAGCATAAGGGTATTGTTCGTAATTTCACCAACTTTGGTGTGTTTGTTGAATTGGAAGAAGGAATAGACGGGTTGATCTACATCTCCGATCTTTCTTGGACCAAGAAAATTAAGCATCCATCCGAATTTGTAACCGTAGGCGATACTTTGGAAGTGGAAGTATTGGAATTGGATGTTGAAGGTCGTAAACTAAGTTTGGGACACAAACAGACTACGGAAAATCCTTGGGACAAGTACGAAACCGAATTTGCATTGGATACGGTTCACAAAGGAACTATCGCCGAAATAGTGGATAAGGGTGCAACTATAGATTTTAACGAGGATATCGTAGCCTTCGTACCAACCCGTCATTTGGAAAAAGAGGATGGCAAGAAATTGGTAAAAGGAGAAGAGGCCGAGTTCAAGATCATTGAGTTCAATAAAGAATTCAAAAGGGTCGTTGCTAGCCATACCGCTATCTTTAGGGAAGAGGAACAGCGCAATGTAAAAGCTGCCGTTAAAAAAGCTGCGGCCTCTGCCGATGAAGCCAAGCCTACTATAGGTGATGCCAACGAAGCATTGCAAGCGTTGAAAGATAAAATGGAAGCCAACGACAAGAAAAAGAAGTAAGCTTTCAAATTATTTATATAAAGGAGCCCTGGCATTTGTCAGGGCTTTTTTATTGAGGGTGCACTTGGCAATGTATTAATGTATAAATGTACCAATTAGTTAATTTATCAATATAATAATACTCAATCCCCACCCATACACACCCCTAGCCTCCCGCAAAAAAAAAGGGGGACAGGCTCTCTCAAGAGGGAACACTTTGTACCTTTAATTAATGGAACAATGTGGTAATTAAATAATGTATTAATCTGGCAATGTACTAATTAGTTAATTTATCAATGTACAGAACTTGAAACCTGAAATCTTGAACCAGCCCCCTCCTGCCAACTGCCACTGCCTACTGACTCTTCAATCTTAATACTATGTACTGAATACTAAGTCAAACTTTAAACTCCGATACAATCCATAATATTAAATAGAAATCCCTATTTTTGTAGTTCAAAAGCATTGGCCAAATCATCTATGAGTCAAAAAGTATTACTTTCTTCCAAAGAAATAAATATTATCCTGCATCGCTTGGCCTGCCAATTATTAGAAAACCATCTCGATTTTAAGAATACCGTGTTAATAGGGATACAGCCTAGAGGGATATTTTTGGCCTCCCGCCTCGCCAAAATCCTTAAAGAGGATTATGGGATAAAAAAAATAGATCTGGGATTTTTGGACATCACATTTTATCGGGACGATTTTAGGAGGGGCGATAAGACTTTGGAAGCCAACAAGACCAAAATCGATTTTCTTGTAGAGGATAGGAAGGTGGTTTTTGTGGATGATGTGCTTTATACCGGGAGGAGTATAAGGGCGGCCCTAACGGCCATACAATCTTTTGGAAGGCCTTTGGAAATTGAATTGTTAACGCTTATCGACAGGCGCTTTAGCAGGCATTTACCCATACAGCCCAATTATAGGGGGAGGCAGGTAGATGCCATTAATGGAGAAAAAGTTAAGGTAATGTGGGAGGAAAATGATGGGGAGGACGTTATATATTTAGTAAAGACATAGGTATGGGCGAATTAAGTGTAAAACACTTGTTGGGAATCAAATATCTGAAGGAATCGGATATTCAGCTCATTTTTGAAACGGCAGACCATTTTAAGGAAGTGATCAACCGCTCTATCAAAAAAGTCCCTTCCCTACGCGATATCACCATAGCCAATATATTTTTTGAAAACAGTACCCGTACCCGACTTTCTTTTGAGTTAGCGGAAAAAAGGTTGTCCGCCGACGTAATTAATTTTTCCGCGGCACAATCTTCCGTAAAAAAAGGGGAGACCTTGATAGATACCGTAAACAATATCCTTTCCATGAAGGTAGATATGGTGGTTATGCGCCATCCCAACCCTGGAGCTGGAATATTCCTTTCCAAGCATGTTAAGGCGGCTATTGTCAATGCAGGGGATGGGGCCCATGAGCACCCTACCCAAGCCTTGTTGGATTCCTACTCCATTAGGGAAAAGTTAGGGGATGTGGCCGGTAAAAATGTGGTCATTGTGGGGGATATCCTTCATTCACGGGTGGCACTTTCCAATATTTTTGCCCTGCAATTGCAGGGGGCCAACGTAAAGGTTTGCGGACCTAAGACCCTAATGCCCAAGCATATAGAATCCTTGGGGGTTACCGTAGAGACCAATTTGCGCAAGGCATTGAACTGGTGCGATGTTGCCAATATGCTGCGTATTCAGAATGAGCGACTGGATATTAGCTATTTCCCTACCACAAGGGAGTACACCCAACAGTTTGGGGTCAATAAGGCCCTATTGAATAGTTTGGACAAGGAAATTGTAATTATGCACCCCGGTCCTATTAATCGCGGAGTGGAAATAACCAGTGATGTAGCGGATTCAAAACAATCCATTATATTGAACCAGGTAGAAAATGGGGTTGCCATCCGTATGGCAGTGATTTATTTGTTGGCGTCAAAAATTAAATAATAGGCCTATGATTTTGGATAAAGAGGGAAATGTAACCACGGTTCTTCAGGAAAATATCTCATTAAATAAGTTCTTGGACAATTTTAGGGAAATGTATCCTAAGATCAAGAACGATCATATTATTGTGAATCTTTTCTCATTTTCAAAACTGACCTCCAACGACGTTTTGGAATTTTTGGAACTCTCCGATACCCATCGAAAAACCAATAAATCCTTTGTTCTGGTAACTGGAAAAGTATCCTATGATGAGGTTCCGGATAGTATCTGTGTGGTACCTACCGTTCAGGAGGCCAAGGATATCATAGAGATGGAAGAGATTGAAAGGGAATTGGAACTTTAAGATTTTATAATTTATAAGGGATAGTGGAAGAAAGATTTTATTTAAAGTAATGGCCAGTTTATTTGTTGGCCTTTAAAGATTGTAGGGGGATAATCCTCCATTTTCCACTCTCAATATTTCATTGATATGAAACTAACCGTATTGGGTTGTTATGCCGCAACTCCAAGATCTTTGAACAATCCAACTTCACAAGTACTTGAGATTAAAAATCAATTGTTTTTAATAGATTGTGGTGAAGGCACACAGGTACAGTTGCGAAAGAGCAAAATAAAATTTTCCCGTATCAATCATATTTTAATATCGCATTTGCATGGTGATCATTTTTTTGGATTGCCGGGATTAATATCTACCTTTAGGCTATTGGGCAGGACCAACGAACTGCATATATATGGTCCAAAAGGAATCAAGGAGGCCATTACCCTATTTCTCAAATTGGGCGATTCCTGGACCAATTACCCACTTATCTTTCACGAATTGACCTCTATGGAGCCCGAAAAAATTTATGTGGATGACAAGGTGTCCATAACCACAATTCCCTTGGAACACAGGATTTACACCAATGGTTTTCTATTTAGGGAGCAGTGGGGCGAACGGAAATTAAATGTTAAGGCAGTTGCCAAATACAAAATAGACAAATGTTATTTTCAGAATATCAAGAACGGCAAAGACATTGTTTTGGATAATAATAGTGTTATTTCCAATACTGAATTGACATTTGATCCTCCCGCTCCCAAAAGTTATGCTTTTTGTAGTGATACGGCCTTTTCAACAAAAATAATTTCATGGATCCGAAATGTGGACGTGCTATATCATGAGGCCACCTTCTTGGATACCGAAAAAAAATTGGCCCCAAAAACAAAACATTCCACCGCCAAAGAGGCCGCTACCATAGCTAGGGAAGCCGATGTAGGATTGTTGATATTGGGACATTTTTCAACTAGATATCAATCCTTGGACCTTTTTAAGGAGGAAGCCATGACCATATTTCCAAAGGTGGAATTGGCGGACGACGGCAAGGAGTTTGATCTATAGCCCAAAGAGATCAAGATTATTTTGGTGCCTATGGAAGATGTATGGCATTAATGAAGTTTAGTCATAATTCCCTTAGGCACATAAAAGTTTTTGGATGGATTCTATATCGGTCTTCCCATGGTTTTCAGGGGTTAAAAAAATTGCACTTACTTTTCGTGATTCAGTTTGTTTTATGCAATTTTGTACAGTAATTTTTCACACTAACAATATCCAAGGGAACACATGCAAAAAGACCTAGGGAATTACAGGAAATCCTATGAAAAAAGCTCCCTTACGGAAGAGCTTGTTCCGGAGAACCCTATAGAGTTATTTCAAAAATGGTTCTTTGAGGTCGAGGCCTCCGACAGGGTGGATGAACCCAACGCCATGACGGTCTCTACCATTGGTTTGGACGGGTTTCCAAAGAACAGGGTGGTCTTGTTGAAAAAGTACACCTATGAAGGTTTTATTTTTTATACTAATTATGAAAGTGAAAAGGGGAGGGCCATTGACCAAAATCCCCATGTTTGCATATCTTTTTTTTGGCCCCATATGGAAAGACAGATAATTATTAAGGGAAGTGCGGAGAAAATAGCTGAAAATTTATCGGACGGTTATTTTGAATCCCGACCCTATGGCAGTAAACTGGGCGCCATAGTGTCCAAACAGAGCGAGGTGGTTCCCGATAGGGATTATTTGGAGGGGAAACTAAGGGATTTGGAGAGGGAATATGAAAATAAGGAGATAGAACGCCCCCGGTATTGGGGCGGGTATATAGTAAAGCCTATTTCCTTGGAATTCTGGCAGGGACGGCCCAATAGATTGCACGACAGGATACGCTATAGCTTACAGCCCAATTACGATTGGAAAATGGAAAGGTTGGCTCCGTAAGGCTTGGAGAGCCACTTGGATTTGAATAGGATGGTGTAGGCCATTTTACCGGCCTGTCCGCCCGTTCCGGTACGGACGGGAACGAAGAAGCAGGGCAGGCCTGACCGATTAAAAACAATGAACGGCAACAGATGAAACCGCCATATTTAATGTAATCCTTAAGCACAAATAGCAATGATTATTTAAATCATTAAACCCTTTCGAACCGGCACGCGCGGAGGTTGCACCCGCCAGAATGACTTTGTCGGGACTGGTGTGACCATTAAAAACGGTAAAAATAAATGTATGAAAACGGTAATATTGGTAAGGCACGGTAAATCCTCTTGGGAATATAATGTTTCGGACAGGGACAGACCCCTAATGGAGAGGGGTATAATGGATGTAAATAAGGTGGCTAAGCAGTTTTTGTCCAATATTGTACCTATTGACGCCGCTTATTCCAGTCCGGCCAACAGGGCTTTGCACACGGCTATGATTTTTTTGAGGGCCATAAGCTTTCCATTTACAAAATTTGGGCTGTCCAACGAACTTTATGATTTTTCAGGGGAAGAAGTACACCAATTTATAAAAGCATTGAACAATGATAAGGATACGGTTATTATTTTTGGACACAACGAAGCCTTTACGCATATTGCCAATTCCCTAGGAAACATGTATATTGACAATGTTCCCACTAGCGGGCTGGTACAATTAAAATTTGACACAAACGATTGGAGTGCCGTGACTAAAGGAACTACGGTACGGACACTTTTTCCAAAACAATTAAAAGAATGATCAAGAGTAAAAATCAATATATAAACAGAGAAATTAGTTGGTTAAGTTTTAATGAGAGGGTTTTACAGGAAAGTGCGGACAAGAATGTTCCATTGATAGAGCGACTCCGATTTTTAGGGATATTTTCCAATAATTTGGACGAGTTTTTTAAGGTAAGGTATGCCACCGTTAAAAGGATTTTAGAAGCCGGGAGAACGGGGAAAAGTGTTTTGGGCGGGGAAACGGCAAAGGATCTTCTGGAGGAAATTACAGAGATCGTAATTAAGCAACAGACCAAAAGCTTAAAAATTTTGAGCGATATCGAAAAGGAATTGGAAGCCCAGAATATTTTTTTGATCAACGAAAAAAAAATAACGGAGTCCCAATGTTCCTTTATTAAAAATTATTTCATCGAAAAGGTCAGCCCGGTCCTGATGACCATTATTTTGAACGATTTGGCCGGCTTCCCCATGCTGAAGGATACTGCGGCCTATCTGGCGGTAAAATTAATATTAAAGAAACAGCCCGGCGGCAAATCCAATGTCAAGGAAATACGATATGCACTTATCGAAATTCCGAAAGGCATTGATCGTTTTGTGGTTTTGCCAAAGGAGGGCGATAAGAATTATATCATTATCCTGGATGATCTTATCAGGTATTGTTTGGGAAGTATATTCAATATGTTCGACTATGAATCCATATCGGCACATATGATCAAAATTACCCGCGATGCCGAATTGGATATGGACAACGACCTGAGCAAGAGCTTTATCGAAAAAATTTCTTCCAGTGTGGAGCACCGGAAAATAAGTGATCCCGTACGTTTTGTGTACGACAAGGGCATTGGGAAGGATACCCTCGATTTCTTAAAGGAAAAAATGGATATTGAGGATACGGATAGTGTAATTCCCGGGGGTAGATATCACAATAGACGGGACTATATGGGCTTTCCCAGTCTGGGAAGAAATGATTTGATGTACGACAAGATCACTCCCCTTCCCGTAAAGGGAATTTCAATGGAGGGCAGCCTTTTTGAACGGATATCGGAAAAGGATTTCCTGCAATATACCCCCTATCAGACCTTTTCCTACATTATTAAATTTTTAAGGGAGGCCGCCCTTGATCCCAAAGTGAAAAATATCAAGATTACGGTTTATAGATTGGCGGATAACTCCCAAGTAGCGGCCTCCTTGATCAACGCCGTAAAAAATGGAAAACACGTTACGGTACAGATAGAATTGCAGGCCAGGTTCGACGAACAGGCCAATATTGAATATGCGGAACAGTTACAGGCAGAAGGGGTAAAACTCATATTCGGTGTCCGTGGCCTAAAGGTGCACAGTAAAATATGTTTGGTAGAGCGGGAGGAAGGTATGGAAATTAAGCGCTATGGGTTTATCAGTACTGGAAACTTTAATGAATCTACGGCCCGTATTTATACGGATTATACCCTTTTTACGGCACATGATGGGATATTGAAGGAATTGAACAAGGTTTTCGATTTCTTTGAGACTACCTATAAGATCAATAAATACAAGCATCTGGTAGTTTCTCCCCACTATACCAAAAATGTGTTCAAGAAGTTGATCGATAAGGAAATTCAAAATGCCAAGGCGGGCAAAGAGGCCTATATTAAGATAAAAATGAACAGCTTTACTTCCTATAAAATGGTAGATAAGCTTTATGAGGCAAGTAGGGCCGGGGTAAAAATTCAATTGATCATCAGGGGAATCTGCTGTTTGGTGCCAGGGGTTAAGGGGATGAGCGAGAACATAGAGGCCATTAGTATTGTGGATAAATTTTTGGAGCATCCAAGAGTCTTCATTTTTGGAAACGATGGCAATTCCAAGGTGTATATATCCTCGGCCGATTGGATGACGAGAAATCTGGATTATCGTGTTGAGGTAGGGGTTCCGATTTATGATACGGATATTAAACAGGAACTTTTGGATACTTTTGATATTTCTTGGAGGGACAACGTAAAGGCAAGGATGTTTTCGGAAAGGCACGATAATGCCTACAGAAAGAACAATAATCCGAAAGTGCGTTCACAGTTTGAGACCTATGATTATTACCTCAATAAATTGAATTCTTAGTAAAAGGTTTTTTCTACAAATAGGTAAATATGCGCTGCCATGGGACGGGCTATAAAACCCTGTACCATGTCACAGAATTAGGAATTTTATAGCAGAATAAGGATTTTAAAAATATTGTGCCGGAAGAAGTGGATTTAGCCGTGAACGGTTTCTTTATTGCCCAGATCTTTCATAATGGTGGCCTCGTAAGATAACAATGCATCCCATTTTTGGTCCACTTCCTTCCGATCTCCATACGTACGGGCAAAATTTAGAAACATGGTGAAATGTCCGGCCTCACTGATCATGAGTTTATGGTAAAAATCGGCCAGCTCCTTATCCTCTAATTGCTCGGATAGCAACCTAAAGCGTTCACAACTGCGGGCCTCGATTAGTGCGGCATATAACAACCGGTGCACCAATTGGGAAGTTCTGCTACCTCCTTTTGGGAAAAACTTCAACAAGGCAACAACATATTCGTCCTTCCTGTCCCTGCCCAAGGTTTTGCCACGGGCCAATATGCGGTCGTGGACCATTTTGAAATGTCCCATTTCCTCCCTGGACAACGCTATCATTTCTTGGGTAAGTTCGGTATACTCCGGAAAGCTGACAATAAGTGAAATGGCCGTGCTTGCCGCCTTTTGTTCGCAATAGGCATGATCGGTCAAAATTTCATCGATATTTTTCTCAACAATATTGACCCATCTTGGGTCTGTGGGCAACTTTAAACCTAACATAGCGTATTTTTCTATTTCAAAAATAGAAAGAATACCATAATGCAAGGTAATTAATGCTGATATAGTTTTATATTTAAGCCTGCTTTGATGACTTTGGGCAGTATTTAATTGCTTTTGGGCCTGTTGCATGTTGTATTAAAACTTATGGTTTAACACTTGATAAATATATTGTAATTATGTTATTTAAAAATATTGGTTTCCAGCTTCTGAAAATCTTGGAGGATAATGTGGATAACGAAAATAGGCAATGGCTGTTGTCAAAAATTGATGACATTGTGGAATCGGAGTCCACCAAGGATTTATATCTTACCTATAGCTTGGTGCCCACCAAAATTAGATCGGATAAGGAGATGTCCCTTTTATTGGATGATAAGGAATTGAAGGGGTATCTGGAAGTCCAGGGGGCAAACCTGCAACAGATGGCCAGGATTTACTTGTTGTACAAGGTGTTGGAGGCCAAGGAAGACTTTTTTAAGGCCAAGGTGGCCAATATCATAGAAGTGGCGGACAAGAGCGAACTTGAAACCTTTCTTAAATTCTTGGTATTGTTGCCCCATCCCGAAAACTATAAAGTTCAGGCTGTCGAAGCCCTTAGGACCAATATCTCCACCGTTTTTGATGCAATAGCATTAAACAATCCTTATCCTGCACTTTATTTTAATGAACAGCAATGGAACCAAATGTACCTGAAGGCAGCATTTATGCAGCAGAACCTAAATAAGATCGTACAGGTAGAGAAGAGAGCGAACAAGGAGCTTACTAGGATTATATCGGATTATGCACATGAACGTTGGGCGGCATCCAGGGAAATAGATCCCTGCTTTTGGAGGCCGGTGGGCAATTTTATGGACGAAAAACTCTTAAAGGATATGAAGCGACTGTTTGCCAGTGATACTATGGCAGAGAAAAAGGCGGCCGCTCTCTGTTGTTTCCACTCTAATTTGAACGAAGCAAAGGCATTGTTGGTGGAATTTCCTGAACTTGCAAAAGGTGTTGAAAATGGAAGTATTACTTGGCTGAACATTAAAGAGTAGTACTGTATTGCAAAAAGAAAAGAGCGGTTCAACAACATTATTGAACCGCTCTTTTTTTGATGTGATTAAGGCTTATTTCTTCAAGGAATTGATCCACCCTGCAATTTTAAGGGCCTCTTCTTTTGGGACATGGGGCATAGGTGCCATTGGGGTGGCATATTCCGGCCAATTTTTGGGCTGCGGGTTATAAATTAGTTCCACTATTTTTTCATTATTGTAATTGCGTTTTGCAATTTCGGTAAAGGAGGGTCCTATGACCCTTTTATCCTTATGGTGGCAGGCCACGCAGGTATTGGTCATCAAAAGTGGCTGTACTTCGGCATCAGACAACACCTTGTCCGTTACCGTTGGTTTTTTTGGTGCCGCTTTCTTAATGTTGACCGCTTTCTTTAACAAACTACTTCGTTTGATGGAGAGTTCTGATAAGGGAAGTACGCTTCCTTCGGGAATATTATTCAAGGTGTAATACAGGGTGGGATGAAGAATGGTGTTCCCGGATTCTTTGGCCTTTACGCCCGGCAGCATAATTTCGTGAACATAGTACGGCCTCATATTGTCGATGACAACGCGAACTTTCATGCCATCATCGCTCACTTTCACCCCTTTTATCCTGATTTCCTCAATATTGGTCTGCGGACTGCCGTAAGCTGCATGATATTTGTAAATGTAGCTTTTGCCGAAATAGGAATCCAGGTCCTCTGCCGATGCCTTGTCCACGGGCATTGTAAATTCAATTTCAAATCCGTCCGGCTTGACGTTCACGGTTTTCATCTCAAAAGGGGTACGCCCTGTCCAAGTTAAATATTCCAGGCCGGAATTGGTAGTGCCGGCAGAACCCCAACCTCTGTTGGTTTCCCCTACGAAGAGCCTTCCTTCGTTGTCGAAATCCATGCGCATTACCCCGGACTGAAAACCCGTTCTAAAATCGAAGGCCACTCCCTGGTACTCTCCTTTTACCTTTTCCAGTACCACCCTCATAATCTTGCTTTGTCCCATGTCGCCGACCAATAGTTGACCTTCGAACGGGCCAAATTTGCCCTTGGTTTCATCGACCTTGATTTCGGAATTGGATATGCCCAGAATGCCGTGGGGCAATATTACCGCCGGTAATTTTAATTCTGGGAAGGATTTTTTTATTTCGTAGGCAAAGGCGGGATCTTCTTCATCCATGATGTTTTCCGGTTTTACATAACGGCCATTTACTTTGACCTGCCTTTTGTCCAATTTGCTATAAAATTCTTCCTCCGTTAGTGTAATGGGGGAATCCTGGTGGCCGGTCCATCTAAGTCCGGCAGGATGTCCGGCAAATGCTCCTTTGGGAAGATGCCATATGGCACCGGAACCTACCCAGTCCCCTTGGTTGTCCGTGTAAAACAATTCACCGTCTACCAAGCCGTAACCTGCCGGGGACCGCATTCCGGTAGCCCATGGTTCCATTTTGCCATCCTCTGTAATTTTCATGGTCCAAGCCCTCCAGGGTACCCTGCTTTCCCCTCTCCACCATTCTTCATCGCCAAAAGCCACATTGGCGGTCACAAAAAAGGAATTATCGGGAGCCAATACAGGGCCAAAGGAATATTCGTGATAGTGTGTGGAAACCGGCCAGGCATAGATGGTCCTGTATTCATCCGCAATGTCATCGCCATTGGTATCGATCAGTTTGGTCAGTTCCCCTCTTTGCGCAGTATAGAGGGCTTGGTCATGATAGGCCAATCCTAAAGGTTCGTGCAGGCCCGCGGCAAATTTTTTAAATGTCGGGGATAGCCCATTGGCCATGGACGGATTTTCGATGATCCACACATCACCACGGCGTGTACATACGGCAAGATTTCCGTTGGGAAGGGAAAGCACTCCTCCTCCTTCCATCTGCACCCCTTCGGGGGTCGGAACCGTAGTCAATCTAAAATAATCATCCTCCGTAGGGGCACTTTGGGCCAATAGGGTTGTGGTCGAAATAAGCATCATTGAGAAACATACTTTACCAATAGCACTTATTGTATTTTTTGTAAAAGTTTTCATATTCTTATTCTTACCAGATTATTTCATACTTAATAGTGCGGCCATCTACCGGAACGATCAATTCCGTTTCATCATTTACTACCCTAATGATAGGTTCCTGACCAGATAGTACATTTACGTAGAATTGATGGTCATTGATATCAAAGGACCCGTCGGCCAATTTCTTGGCCTTTCCAGATGCAAGCTTATAATACCAATTGGGCTCCCCCGCCTTGGAGAAATGTACTTCATTAATTATGTGGGTGTTTTTCCCATTGGGGTAGACCCTGTTCTCCACATCAACATCCTTATAGGTGTATTTAAATATCGGTAGGCCGTTTTCAGGGTTTATGGTATATCCTGCGGGTTTAAATTCGAGAGCACTTCCTTTTTTTGGAAACGGACTCTGTAAATCGTTAAGAGCGGCCAAGGGCTGGTTTAAAAAGGTCCAGAGGACGGAACCATTTGGTTTAAAAGAGCCATCGCCCCTACTGTGCCACATGGGGGTGGCATCTACAAAGGAACCACGCCACATACCAACAAGATTTTCGGATCCCATGTCATATACAAAATTTATGCCCTCAACTGTTCCTACGCCAATGGTGTGCGAAAGGCGCTCCTGACTGCCTCCAAAACTAACAAAACCCCTTAGCATCCGTGGTTCGGCCCCGGCATTGACCAAAATAGGCGACCTGGAACTTATTCTCGGGGGGTAGGAATCATAAACATGAAAGTTTCTTGGATTGGTATGTTGTGTGGCAATGGAAAGTCCCAATCTAGGGGCTCTCCAGCCCGCATTTTTTATATTGGTCAAGCTAAATGGGTGGTCCCCCGCCGATAAGGTCACGATCTCTTCCAATTCTTCCTGGGCATCGGCGGAATTATTGGTTGCAATGGCCTTGCCATCTAGGGCAAAGGCAATACCTCCGGTATAACCTATGCTAAAGATGTAATTGCCCGCTTCCGGAACATTGATGATCCCAGAATATTGAATTCCATAGCGGTCTTCTTCGTGTACTACATTGATGTCTATTAGCTCCCCGGATTTTTTTTCGGAAGCCTCTGCGGTTTCCAGATCTTCCAGGCCATTAAAGTCGCCCTTGTACACCCTATAACTTAAATTGGAGAGGGTGACTCCGGATTCCTTCAATAGTTGGTACTTTATGTTTCTAAAGGCCATGGGACCATGATCCCCTTGTATCATTAACGGACCCTTGG
Source organism: Arenibacter sp. P308M17 (assembly GCF_003426735.1). Lineage (GTDB taxonomy): Bacteria > Bacteroidota > Bacteroidia > Flavobacteriales > Flavobacteriaceae > Arenibacter. The sequence continues at coordinate 69,776 of NZ_QVON01000007.1, read as the reverse complement.
CGGTTTCTACCGTGGAAATAGGGCCTCCTGTGGGTAGTGGCACTTCTACGTTGTTATGAATTAGAACGTCGTTCAAGAACACGGAAACAAATTTTGCATTGGCAATTTTTTCCCCGGCATTATTGAATTTTGGTGCTTCAAAATGAATTTTAAGCTTTTGCCACAAACCAGGGGCTTTGGCCGGATTGCTCAAAGGTGTAATGCCCAGGAATTTCGTGTCGGGCGCTTCTTCCCAATTTCTATGGATACCCCCAAAATCATAGGAGGTTGGGTTTTTAACCCCCCAACTATCCTTTATTTGGAGTTCATACCTGCCCTGCAAATAAATCCCGGAATTGGACCCATTGGGAATCAAGACCTCCATCTCCAGCTTTATATCGCCATGCTCCCATTGGGACAATAGATGGTCTTTTTGGGTAAAGCTGTAATCGTTGTACAGAACACCGGTTCCAGGTTCTATGTGAATAGGATGTATGGTTTCTTCCGATTTTTTTTGTTTGCGTTTTTCCTTTTTGGATAAGGGTTCCGGTTCAGGATCTTGGTGGGTATGCACCCTAATGTTCCTGTCGGCCACCACATCGCCCACTATTTTCCAATTTTGGGAAGGGTCTTTAAACTGGTTTAAATTTTCCAAGGACAATTGCTCTTGCGCTAACAGACCAAATCCGGAAAAAAGAAGGAGGATTGATATTTTGATTTTCATTTGGTAATATGGTTTCTAGAATTGCAAGCCCTAAATGTATCACATTATATTATTTTAATGCGGTCTTAAAATTAAAATTTAACATTTGCCGTCAGTTTCGCCTGGATTAATATTGAATAAAATTATTCAGTTGGTGCAATGGGATTTATAGGAGGAATCTGTGAAGGCTAGTCCTTATAGTAAAGGAAGGTGCCTGGATTGAAGAATTGGATGCTTTGTTGGTATTTTTTTGCCTGTTTATTTAAAATTCTTTTCAAATGATTTAAATTGCTGCATTATTGTAGTGAATATTGAATTTTGGGCAAAAAAAGTATTTATATAAGTATAATTTGTTTTTAGATCAAGTGTTTTTTAAAATTTGTGGGCTAAAGGATAATCTACCACAGGGGACATTTTGATTCAGTAATCAGTATCAAATTAATTAGTATTATGGGTAATATTTTGAAGTTGTTAATTGGGCTTGTCCTAGTTTCCTTTTTCGGTTCCTGTAGCTCGAAAGAATCTAAAATATTGGTTTTTAGTAAAACTGAAGCATTTAGGCATGGTTCTATCGAGGCGGGTGTAGAAGCAATGAAAAAGTTGGGTGCTGAAAATGATTTTATCGTGGATGCGACCGAGGATGCTAGCTATTTTACTGAAGATATTTTACAGGAGTACGCCGCTGTAATCTTTTTGAATACTACAGGTGATGTGTTGAATGAGGTGCAACAGGCAGATTTTGAGAGGTATATTCAAGCGGGTGGGGGATTTTTTGGAATTCATGCAGCAACGGATACCGAATACGGATGGCCTTGGTACAATAAATTGGTAGGAGCTTATTTTAAAGGGCATCCCAATATTCAGGAGGCTAGATTGAAGGTGGTGGACAAGGTCCATCCGGCCACCAACTTCATGGCAGACACCTGGATGAAGTCGGACGAATGGTACAATTTTAAGGACATTAACCCGGATATAAAGGTATTGATAGAAATTGATGAGACCAGCTATGAAGGTGGGGAGAATGGGGCAAACCATCCTATTTCCTGGTATCACGATTATGACGGGGGAAGGTCTTTTTACACCGAAATGGGGCATACCGATGCCACTTTTGAAAACCCTGATTTTCTAAACCATGTTTTGGGCGGCCTTGACTATGTTATGGGCAAGGACCAATTGGATTACAGCAAGGCAACGACCCAAAGGATACCGGAGGAAAATAGGTACGTTCGCAAGGTGCTCGATTTTAACCTGAACGAGCCCATGGAAATCGAAGAATTACCGGGTAGGGGTATATTGTTCGTTGAGCGCAGGGGAGCCTTGAAACTCTATGATTTTAAGGAAGAAAAGACAAGGCAGCTGGCCCAGTTGGATTTGTTTTACGGTAATGAGGATGGGTTGTTGGGTATTGCGGTAGACCCAGATTATGAAAAAAACAATTGGATCTACCTCTTCTATTCCGCACCCGGGGATAAAAGCGAACAACGGATATCCAGATTTACCTTGGCGGGCGATTCCTTGGATTTTGCCTCTGAAAAGAACTTATTGACCATCCCGACCCTGCGTAAATGCTGTCATAGTGGAGGGGCATTGGAATTTGGTCCCGATGGCAATTTATTTATAGGTCTGGGAGACAATACCAATCCTTTTGAGTCTTCGGGCTTTGCGCCAATAGATGAGCGGGAGGGCAGGGCGTTATGGGATGCCCAAAAATCCGCCGCCAATGCCAATGACCTTAGAGGAAAGATTTTGAGGATTAAACCGGAAGACGACGGTACCTATTCCATTCCCGAAGGCAATCTTTTCCCGGTAGGTACTCCAGGTACTAGGCCGGAGATATATGTAATGGGGTGTAGAAACCCGTTTAGATTTTCCATAGATAGTGAAACAGGATATGTGTATTGGGGAGATGTAGGTCCTGACGCAGGTAAGGGCGATCCCAATAGGGGGCCACATGGGATGGGGGAATTTGATCAGGCAAGAAAAGCAGGGAATTGGGGATGGCCCTATACAAGGGGCAATAATCAGGCTTATAATGATTATGATTTTACTACGGAAACTCCCGGTGAAAAGTTTAACCCTGCCAAATTGATCAACGATTCCCCCAACAATACCGGAATCAAGGAACTTCCACCCGCCCAGGAATCCATGATCTGGTTTTCCTATGGGGCTTCCGAGGAATTTCCATGGTTGGGGTCTGGTGGGGTGAACCCCATGGCCGGCCCAATTTATCATGCTTCCAACTATCCCAATGCTACCAATAAATTTCCGGAATATTTTGAGAACAAGGTTTTATTGTATGAATGGATGAGGGATTGGATCTATGTGGTAACACTGGATGGGGATCACAACTATGTAAAGGCAGACCCCTTTATGCCCAGTAGCGAGTTCTCCCATCCAATGGATATGCTTTTTGCTTCGGATGGCCACCTTTATGTCCTTGAATATGGGCAAAAATGGAATTCCCAAAATATGGATGCCCGCTTAAACAGGATTAGTTATATTAATGGTAATCGCAATCCGGTTTCCAGGATTACTTCGGATAAAATGGTAGGTGCCCAGCCCTTTACCGTAAATTTTTCAGGGAGTACTTCCCAAGATTTTGATAAGGACAAGCTACAATATGAATGGTATTTTACTTCTGATGAGGTTCAGGATACCGCCATTGAACCAAGTTTTACGTTCAATAAACCTGGGAATTATACCGTTCGCCTAAAGGTGAAAGATGAAGCCGGAAACTCGGATATCGCTACCCAAAAGATATTGGTGGGCAACGATATTCCAGAATTGAAAATAGAATTGGATACCAAGAACAAAACCTATTGGGATGGGCGCAAGGTAGTCTATAAGGTAGTTGTGACCGATAAGCAGGATGGAAGTACCCTTGAGGGTACCATAGATCCCAAGGATGTAAAGGTCACCTTTAATTATATTCCGGAAGGTGAGGATATGGTCAAGGCTACCATTGGACATCAACAGACTACGATACCGGAAGGCCGGTTGATAATGGACGATACGGACTGTAAGGCCTGCCATGCCATAAATGTTAAGGTGAACGGGCCTTCCTACGAAGAAATTGCATCGCGCTATTCGGACAAGGACAAAAATTATTTGATCGATAAGATCATTAAAGGGGGCTCCGGGGTTTGGGGAGAAAGTATGATGTCCGCACACCCCCAATTAAAGGTATCGGAAGTTGGTAAAATAGTGGATTATATACTTTCCTTAAATACGGATATTGGGAAGGATGAAAATCTATTGGCCATAGAGGGAGAAGTTGGTTTTAAGGCCCATCAGGCCAAAAATAGCCAAGGAAAGTATGTCCTAATGGCCTCCTATACCGATAAGGGAAGTAAGGAACTACCGGAATCCTCCCTTTCCGTTAGGGATCAAATTGTTTTTAAATTCCCAAGGTATGAAGGGCAAAATGCCGATGAAAAAAGTGGGGGATTGAGTACTTGGGAAGTGGAAGGAGACCAAGTAGTGGGGTCCATTAAAAATGATTCCTATCTAAAATTCAGCGATATAGGCTTGGAAGGCTTAAAAAATATTGAGTTTTTCCTGTATTTTGGGGCCGACCATCCGTATGGTGGAAAAGTGGAAATTAGGGAAAATAGTCCCAACGGAACACTCATAGGGGAAACCTCCTTTACTTATTTTGATAAAGAAAAAGGAGCCAAGATGAATTACCTTGTCCCGGTAACCCCTACCAAGGATTTCGGTGCTCTATACCTTGTTTTTAAGGGTACGGGCGACAAGGAAGATGTAATAGCCAATTTTAACGCAATGCAATTGAAATATTGAGCGGGTTATAGCTTTCATTAAAAAAAATGAGATTCTTTGGGGCTAAAATAAAGTGGGCAGTAAGGTTTTCTGTTAAAACGCTTTTAAAATGGGCCGGTTATAATTGATAAACCCCATTAATTAATTAACTTTATCGGTTGGAACTGCCTTTGGAACAGGGGGGTGTACCCTATAGGTGCTGACTCCCATAGGAGTGATAAAATATTAGAATTTTTGAGTCGTTAATCAATAAAAGCATACAATATTATTATGGAAGAGAAAATGATGATTATAGATCCACACGTACACATGACCTCCAGGACAACCGATGATTATGAGGCCATGGCAGCGGCAGGGGTAGTGGCCATTATAGAGCCTTCGTTCTGGTTGGGGCAGCCACGTACACAGGTCGGATCGTTCCAGGATTATTATAGCAGCCTGGTGGGTTGGGAACCTTTCAGGGCAAGTCAGTTTGGGATACACCATTATTGCACTATAGGCTTGAATTCCAAGGAGGCGAACAATGAAGCCTTGGCGGAGCAGGTAATAGAACTATTGCCATTGTACGTACACAAGGAGAATGTGGTGGCCATTGGGGAAATTGGTTATGACGATCAGACCCCTGCAGAGGATAAATATTTTAGAATGCAGTTGGAGTTGGCCAAAGAACTGAATATACCGGTACAGATACATACCCCACATAGGGACAAAAAGTCGGGCACCATAAAAAGTATGGAGGTTTGTTTGGAACACGGTCTGGATCCCGGGATGGTGGTTATAGACCATAACAACGAAGAAACCGTTAAGGACGTATTGGATCGCGGTTTTTGGGCAGCCTTTACCATTTATCCAAAAACCAAGATGGGGAACGAGAGAATGGTAGAGGTAGTAAGAAATTTTGGTAGCGAGCGTATTATTGTGGATAGTTCTGCTGACTGGGGCGTTAGTGATCCCCTGGCAGTACCAAAAACGGCCTCCCTGATGTTAAAAAAGGGCATTGCCAAATCGGACGTGGTCAAGACTTGTTACCAAAATGCATTGGAGATTTTTGGGAAGAATGGTAAAATGAAGGAATCCGATTGGTTAAATCCACAGGGCATCAATCAAACTAAATTATATAATGACAATAGTGTTTTGAGAGGGCAGCAACCCAAGATTGATGCGGATAAAATAGTATAATGAATCCTGTATTGAAAGGATATTTAAGGCTTGCCAGACCAGCAAATTTGCCCACAGCTGCTGCCGATGTTTTGGCAGGGGTGGCAATTTCGGGCGTATTAATGGGAATCTCCCTAAACACGGATTGGAATACTTTCAAGATGTGGGACATAGCCCTATTGGTGTTTTCCTCCGTGTTTCTTTATGCTGCCGGAGTTGTCCTCAATGATGTCCTAGATTTTAAATTGGATAAGGTGGAGCGCCCGGAAAGACCCATTCCCTCCGGACTGGTTTCTGTGCGATCTGCTGCGATCTTTGGAGGGGTGTTGATGAATTTAGGGGTTTTGTTTTCATTTTTGGTAGGTTCGGTAAGTGGAATGGTAGCGGTCACTTTAGGACTTTTCATCCTTTTATACGATGCCTTTGGGAAACACCATTCTTTCTTTGGACCTCTTAATATGGGAATTTGCAGAGGTTTAAATTTATTGCTTGGGATAACTATTTTAGGTAATTATAACCATTGGGAGTTCTTCATTTTCCCCATAATATATATAGCGGCCATAACCCTCATTAGTAGGGGAGAAGTACATGGGAATAATAAGGGCCATATTATTTTGGCAGGAGCATTGTATAGTAGTGTGATCTTGGGAATAGTGGTCCTTTTTTCAACTTTGGGCCTTAATGTATTGGAGGCCGTTCCATTTTTGTTGTTGTTCGGGTTTTTAATATTCAGGCCTTTGTTGAAGGCATATTCGGATAATTCGCCAAAGAACATAAAGAATGCAGTGATGTCCGGAGTAATATCTATCATTGTTTTGGACGCAAGCCTAGCCGTAGGGTTTTCCCATTGGTGGGTAGGGATACTTATAATATTGCTATTGCCCTTATCTATTTATTTATCAAAACTGTTCGCAGTTACCTAACGTTTTAAAGTATGTCGCATTACAGACCAATAGAGCAATCCTTTAAAGTATCTTATGAATATAAATTGTATTTCACGGAATACATCTTTGGTTTGGACAACCCCTTGTTCCAGGAAATTATAAATGGATATAACAAGAAGGGAGATGTAAAGGTACTTTTTGTAATAGACAGCGGTGTATTGGCCTGCCATCCAAATCTTAGTGACGATGTTAGGTCCTATTGCACAAAAAATAGGTCGGTGATACGTTTAACCGAACAAATTGTTATCGCAGGTGGGGAACAGTGTAAGAATGATTATGGTAATGTAGGGCGAATATTGAATGCAGTAAACGAGAATAGGATTTGCAGGCATTCTTTTGTTGTCGCCATTGGGGGAGGTGCTATCATAGACATGGTAGGTTATGCTGCCGCAATAGCCCACAGGGGGGTAAAATTAATACGAATCCCTACCACGGTACTTTCCCAAAACGACTCTGCCGTAGGGGTAAAGAACAGTTTCAACATTTTTGGGAAAAAGAATTTTCTGGGGACTTTCGCTCCGGCCTATTCCATAATAAACGATAGTAATTTTTTGACCACCTTGGAGCAGCGCGATTGGATTTCGGGCATAGCGGAGGCCGTAAAAGTAGCCCTGATCAAGGATGTGGTATTCTTTAACTTTATTGAGGAGAACGGTACCCTGCTTCAGGCCCGTAATATGGAATGCATGGAGTACCTGATTTATCGGTGTGCAGAAATGCATATGGAACACATTGCCCAAGGGGGGGATCCCTTTGAAAGCGGTTCTTCAAGACCTTTGGATTTTGGCCATTGGGCAGCCCATAAATTGGAATTCATGACCAATTACCAACTGAGACATGGTGAGGCCGTTGCCATTGGCATGGCCTTGGATTTGGTGTATGCCCATTTTATAGGCTTGATAAATATGGAGACCTTGAACCGTATATTAAAGGTTTTGGAACAAATTGGGTTTAATTTACATATCCCTTTACAAAAGGATGGTGATTTAAATGAATTGTTAAACGGCATCCAGGAATTTAGGGAGCATTTGGGCGGGGAACTTACCATTACCTTGATATCGAAAATAGGGGCCAAACACGATGTACATGAAATTGATACCTCCACCATGGAAAGAGCAATTGTATGGTTGAACGAAACGTATAAACCCAAAGAATCCAACACAATATGTTAGTACAGAACAAATATCATCTCAGCTATTGTAGCAATATACACCCCGGCGAAGATTGGGAGCAGACATATGATAGCCTAAAAACATATCTTCCCAAAATAAAGCAGGAAGTGGCCCCCCGATCCCCTTTTGGCATTGGATTGCGTTTGTCCAATCTGGCCAGTGTAGGACTCAATGAAGGTAGTAATTTGAAGGATTTCAAGGATTGGTTGGACCGCAATCAACTTTATGTTTTTACAATGAACGGATTCCCTTATGGAAATTTCCATAATGAAAGGGTAAAGGATATGGTACACGCCCCGGATTGGACCACCAAAGAACGACTGGACTATACCAAGCGACTTTTTGATCAATTGGCTTTTTTGATCCCGCAGGGCATTTCCGGAGGTATTTCAACTTCCCCCGTTAGCTATAGACACTGGCACACTTCCGGGGAAGCTTTGGAAAGGGTCTTTGTAAAGGGGGCAGAAAGTATGGCGGAGATCGTTCTGCAGTTGGAGGAAATAGAAAGGACTACCGCTAAATACCTGCATTTGGATATTGAGCCGGAACCGGATGGTATGATAGAGAATAGCGATGAGCTGATTCACTTTTATGATGCCTATTTGATTCCTTTGGCCAGCCAAAAATTGATCACTGTTTTAGGGTGCTCCAAGGAAATGGCCAAGAATTTGATCCTTAGGCATATAACTGTTTGTTATGACGTTTGCCATTTTTCATTGGCCTATGAGGAACCCGAGCATACTTTGGCAAAATTTAAAAAAGCGGGAATAAAGGTGGGGAAAATACAAGTGAGCTCCGCCCTTAAAATACTGTTCAAGGAGGGTGAAAATGAGGCTATATGGCAATCCTTAAGTAAGTTTAACGAACCCACCTATCTACACCAAGTTACCGAAAAAATTGGTGATAAGGTGGTTACGTACAAGGATCTGCCCGAAGTTTTGGAGCAGCGTTCCAGGGCCAAAGAGCTGAGGTCCCATTTTCATGTACCTATTTTTTTGGAAAGCTACGATCACTTATTTTCTACCCAGGACCAAATACTGAAGGTGTTGGAATATCTGAAGGAAGAACAATTTTCCGATCAATTGGAGATAGAGACCTATACCTGGGATGTCCTGCCCAATGATCTTAAAACCGAACTGTCCAATTGTATTGTCCGTGAAATTGAATGGTTAAAGAGTAAAATTTAAGGAATGAAGAAAACCGTAGTGCTTAACGTTGTAGGATTAACACAGGGATTGATAGGGGAGCATACGCCATTTATCAAATCTTTTTTGGAGAAGGGTGCTTCGGCCACAATAACACCACAATTGCCTGCCGTGACCTGCGCTGTGCAAGCTACCTATTTAACGGGTAAAACCCCGTCCGAGCACGGAATAGTAGGTAATGGATGGTATTTTAAGAAAGAACATGAAATTAAATTTTGGCGTCAGTCCAATAGCCTTATCCAATCCGAAAAAATATGGGACAAACTTAAAAAACTGGATGGCAATTTTAGCTGTGCCAATATGTTCTGGTGGTACAATATGTATTCCAATGCAGATTTCAGTGTTACCCCAAGGCCCAATTATTTGGCGGATGGAAGGAAAATCCCGGATGTGTATTCCTATCCGGCGGAACTAAGGGACCATTTGCAAAAGGAATTGGGTACGTTTCCGCTTTTCCACTTTTGGGGCCCAAAAACATCAATAAAATCCAGTCAATGGATCGCTGATGCCAGCCTAAAGACGGATATATTACATGACCCTACCCTCACCTTGGTCTATCTGCCCCATTTGGATTATAATATGCAGCGCTATGGGACCGATTTGGGCAAAATTGCAAAGGACCTAAGAGAGATCGATAATGTAGTGAAGCAGTTGGTGGAATATTATGAGGCCAAATCGGCCCATATTGTGCTACTATCGGAATATGGGATAACCAACGTGAACAATCCCATCCATTTAAATAGAATTCTCAGGCAAGAGGGTTATGTTGGTATTAGAGTGGAAAGGGGACTGGAATTATTGGATGCGGGAGCCAGTAAGGCGTTTGCCGTGGCAGACCATCAGTTGGCCCATGTGTATGTAAGGGATAAAGGGGATTTGGACACTATAATAACGTTGTTAAAGGGCATAAAAGGGGTAGAGCAAGTACTTTCCGGGGATGAAATCAAGGCGTTGCGGTTAGATCATGAACGTTGTGGGGATCTGGTGGTAATCGGGGATAAGGATTCTTGGTTTACTTATTACTTCTGGTTGGATGATAAAAGGGCACCGGATTATGCAAGAATGGTGGATATTCACAAAAAACCGGGATATGACCCGGTGGAGATGTTGACAGATCCCAAGGATAAATTCCTGATGCCAAAAGTGGTTTGGAAGTTGTTGAAAAAGAAAATGGGTTTCCGAACGGTAATGGATATTATTCCCTTGGACGCTAGCTTGGTTAAAGGGTCACATGGTAGGATCCCAGAAGATACCAAAGATCATCCAATATTGATAACCAATAAGAAAAATGCTTCTTTAAAGGACCGGCTTTTGGCAACCGAAGTATACGGTATTATAGAAGACCATGTTATAAATTCTTAGTATGCGTTTATTTTCCAAGATATTTTCGGGCATATTTACCATCTTGTTTGTTTGGGCGGCATTGTTGCAATATAATGATCCCGATGCTATGATATGGTATATCATATACGGAATAGCGGCTGTGGCCTCATTTTTATTTTTTATAGGTAAATTAAATCTAATGGTTCCCACAGTGCTAACTTTTGCCTACTTGATAGGGGTGTGGATTTTTTGGCCAGAGCACTTTGAAGGAGTTGCTATAGGCATGGGAAATATAGATAATATAGAACATGCCAGGGAGTCTTTAGGGCTTATAATCAATGCTTTGGTAATGTTGTTCTATGCTTGGAGGATCAAGGTGGAAAAGCGCTAAATATCCAAATCGAACTCTTTTCTCAAAAGATCGATGGCCGGATTTTTCTCCCTTAGTTTCTGGTACTTCTCTTCGGGGGTAAATGCAAATTTCTTGGCAGTGGCCTCATTTACGGTTATTCGTAGTTGTATAAAGTGATTGTTGAGTTTTTGTTTTAAATACTCTATCAGGTCGTACTTTTCGCGCTCAATCTCTTTTTTCATAGTGCCATTTGGCAATTCTATCCAAAGGGTGAAATTATCTATTAGCTTAGGTATGTCGGAATGTAGGTTGGATGCCAAAATTTTCCGTCCATCATTATCCAAAATATCAACGAAATCCGCCCAATGCTTTTGCATTTCTTCCTCAGTAAAATTGGCTTTGGGAAGGTTGCTTTCATCAATAACATTCTCTTTTTTGTTCAATTGATGTTCCTTTTTGGTCTTTAAGCTGGAAAGTGAAAGACCTGAAACCCTCCTTTCGGTAGATTTTATATTAATTTGGGTTCTTGGTGCGGGGTCGGGTTCCTGGGTATTTATTGCTCCCTTCCCTTTAGTGTCCTGTAGTTTTTGGGAAGTACTTGTGGGGACGGATGGTGATTCTTCCGCGATGGTACTTTCTATAGTTGGAGCAGCGCTTTTGACGGTTTTTGCAAGGGTTTCGCTGGACTTGACCGTGCCATCTTCTTCTTTAGGACGGCCCACCTTATAAAATGAGGCAGGGATTATAAAATCTGGTGCGTTACGATCGTTACCTAGGGATTCAGACTTTTTTTTTTCTCCATCAAAATCGATAGAGGCTAATTTCATTAAGGTCAGTTCAACAAGAAGGCGCTGATTTTTACTGGACTTGTACTTTATGTCGCAATCGTTGGCCATATCGATTGCCGATAATAAAAAGTTGCCCGTTGTGTTTTTGGACTGTTCGCCATAGTGTTTTTTGGCCTCCTCTCCAACTTCCAGAAGGGCTATGGTGCTATGATGCCGGCACACCATTAAATCCCGAAAATGTGAGGCCAGACCATTTATAAAATGGTGTCCGTCAAAACCTCTGGCCAAGGTATCATTAAAAAGTACCAATAGGCCGGGAATATCATGCTGTAGAATAAGGTCCGTAGCAGCAAAATAGGTATCATAATCCAGCACGTTCAGATTTTCGGTCACGGCTTTCCGGGTCAATTTTTTACCCGAGTAACTCACCACCCTGTCAAAGATGGATAGGGCATCGCGCATTGCGCCGTCCGCTTTTTGGGCTATGATATGAAGTGCATCGTCTTCGGCTTCTATTTCTTGGTTCTCGGCAATATATTTAAGGTACTCGGCGGCATCCTTAACGGTGATTCGCTTAAAATCAAAGATCTGGCAGCGAGACAGTATTGTAGGGATAATTTTATGCTTTTCCGTTGTGGCCAATATAAATATGGCATGGGCGGGTGGTTCCTCCAGTGTCTTTAAGAAAGCATTAAAGGCGGCCTGGGAGAGCATGTGCACCTCGTCTATTATGTATACCTTATATTTTCCAACTTGTGGGGGTATGCGCACTTGACTTGTAAGTTCCCTTATATCATCTACCGAATTGTTGGAAGCAGCATCCAGTTCAAAGATGTTAAAGGCAAAGTCCTCATTCTCGTCAGTTCTGCCATCTTGATTGATCCGCTTTGCCAGAATACGCGCACAGGTAGTTTTTCCAACACCTCTGGGCCCTGTAAACAATAATGCCTGGGCTAGGTGGTCATTGTCAATGGCATTGGTCAGGGTGTTTGTAATAGCCTGTTGCCCAACAACATCCTTAAATGTTTGGGGCCTGTATTTTCGGGCGGATACTATAAAAGGTTCCAAGGCTATTAATTTATATTTAGTATAAAAAAAATACAACACAAATATAAAGATAGCATCGTATAAAAGGGGCTATTTAACTGTCTTTAGTACTTTATTTATCAACAATTCAATCAAAAAATTCTCCGCACCTTGGATGGGGCCTGCCTGTTCCTCAGACAAGGTTTAACCCACTTTTGGAGAGTCCCCCCCCGGTCCCGTTCGGACGACGCTGCCTTTGCCGGTAGGCAGGGTCGGAATTGCTTTTTTTAGGAAGTTCCGGCTGATTTAAAATAAAAATTCCTTGATATTTTTTATTTATATTTGTATCAGCAGGTCGCCTTATCGCTGCCCGCATAACGCGGGGAGAGGAAAGTCCGGACACCATAGTGCAGTATAGCGGGTAATGCCCGTCCATCGAGAGATGAGGACAAGTGCAACAGAAAGTATGTACAGGTAAGGCTGTAGTGAAACCAGGTAAACTCTATACGGTGCAACGCCATGTAAATCAGTGTCCCGATATTTATCGGGAGAGGGCTGCACGCCCGAGCTGAAGGGTAGGCGGTTAGAGCTTTTGGGCAACCTTTGGCCTAGATAAATGATAGGGAAGCCTCGAAGTAATTCAAGGTTAACAGAATCCGGCTTATGACCTGCTTTTTTTTATGGGACAGCATTTGCACAGCAAATGCGTAGTCGAATTAATGCCGCCGCAGGCGGTATCATCTTGAGCAAAGCAGGTAAAGGAGAAATCCATTCAATTAATATAGCCGCAGGTAGTATAAAGTGAACTGAATGTCCTGATGGAAGTGAAATGTCTTCCTAATTACACTCTATGCGATATTATTTCAATGTAATACTACAATATTACACTTTAGTTATTCTTCCGTCCATTCAAAAAAACTAAATACACTGCCTCCATATCTCCTTTGGTTGGTGAAATGCTCCAAATGTGATAGATCGGTATGTTTGGAATGTTCAATGACCAGAACACCATTTTCCATTAGTAGTTGCTTTTCAAATATTAGTTTAGGAATAGTGGCGAATTCTTCGGGAGCCAGATCATAGGGCGGATCGGCAAATATGATATGCGCTTTTACAGGGTTGGTTTGCAAGTATTGAAAAACATCCTTTTTAATGGCCACAATAGGGAAGTCCATTTCCGAGGAGGTTGCCGAAATGTATTTGATACATCCAAGGTCCACGTCCACGGCAGTAATATTTTCAGAGCCCCTGGAGGCAAATTCGTAGCTGATATTTCCGGTCCCTGCAAAAAGATCCAATACGCTTATCTCGTTAAAATAGTATTGGTTGTTGAGAATATTGAAGAGGGCCTCTTTGGCCATATCGGTTGTGGGGCGGACAGGGAGCTTTTTTGGTGCCGTAAGTCTTTGGCCTTTGTTTTTGCCGGATATAATACGCATTAAAGAGTGTTTAGCAGTGTAAAATCTATGGTTTCACTATCGGACTCCCCAAAATGATAAAATGAAGTATTGGAGGGAATAAAAATGGAAATGTCCCTTATATATTGATGGCATATTTTATAGAGTTCATCGCCTTCCTCAATAGACCCAAAAAGTTTGAGTTTAGCGGTTTCCGTGTCCAATTTTAATTGTTCCATGGTAAACAATAAATAGTAAATAAAATCTTCCTTGGTCGTAAAACTGAAGTTGTTGTAAAGTATCAACTTTTTGTTGGAGATAACGGCAATGTCCATATGTCCTTCAATAAGGTGTACATAACAAATGGGTTCGCTTTGGTTTCCATGGTGGTTTGTCAGGGTCTGGACCATGATGGTCCCATGGTGCATAAATTCAAATTCGCCAAATAGGTCGTATATGTAATTGTTTATGTTCATAAAGGGAACATACACGTTTACCATGTCCAGGCTTTTAATTTCATCATATTCCAGATGGTCATTGGCAAGGATCTTGGCATTGAATTTTAGGTAATTGGCCAGCTCATCCCTGTTGAAGAGCGCCTGTGGAACTAGGCTAAAAAGATTGTTCCTGTGAATAACAACGACTTCTGAAAATTTTACATCCCTTATTTTATTTTTCTCAAAAAGCTGCTTTATTTCCTTTTGAACGGCATAGGGGGCAAGTTCATTTTCAAACACCATCCTTTCTGAAGCAAGGATAGTGTTGGAAAGTGTGTCCAGGACACAAAAAGAAAGTCCATTCAAGCTAACTTGAATGGACAATTTATGATATTCCGATTTAGAATTTTCTAAAATGCTATTGGTCGTTTCGTTTGTCATATATAGATGGCCAATTTCCACTGGTGCTTACCTCGGTCAAAGATCCAACCTTAATTACATTTCCATTAACCTCATCTACATTAATTTGGGTATTTTCCCTAGCCAACAAAGGTTTGGGTTGGTCATGCAATACTACGTCCTTGCTAACTTTTACTTCGTAGACAGGAGCTCTGTACCCACTTTTTTCTATGACGGTCGACTTCATTTCAAATTTTTCGCCATTTGGGGCATAAGGCACATTCATCATTGTCTTATAACGATCGTCTTTCTTGAATAAAGAATCCTTAACGGAAACAGTACCCAATGTATCTATGATTTTTACTTCTTTCAACATATCGATCCCAAAATTCTTATCGAACTCCAAATAAGAGGAATCCCTTTGCTGGGTAATGGTATATTTTCCGGTATCGATAAAACTTACCAGGGCGTTAAAATCCTTTGCATATCTTCCATTTACAGTTTTATATGCCTCTTGGGAATTTCTGATGTCCTTCAAATTGGATATTACCTTGGCAAAACGTTCTTGCTTAATTTTCTTAAATACAATTGGGCCGTTCACAGAGTTATATATCATATAACCCAACACAATTGCCGCTATCCAAAGGAAAATTTGTAAAATGGTCTTCATTTTGTACGTGCTATTTTATTTAGTGGTTGTCACAAATCTACAATTTTTTTTTAATGCTAAAAGTATTTGACCTTAAAAATACTGATTATCTTTGAAGACCTATGACTTCTATAACCGATGCTACTTTTTTTAAACTATTGACAGACAAATTTCCGCATGTTCCAACTGCCAAGCAGTCAGTGGCTTTGCAAAAATTGGCAAGTTTTGTCCTATCCAAGGAAAAGGAGAGTGTTTTTATGTTGAAGGGGTTTGCAGGTACAGGAAAAACTACCATTGTGGGTACTATTGTGACCAATCTTTGGAAGACCACGATGAAGGCGGTTTTAATGGCTCCAACGGGTAGGGCGGCAAAGGTAATGGCCAATTACTCCGGAACCCAAGCTTACACGATACACCGAAAAATTTATTTTCCTAAAAAACAGAGTGGGGGTGGGGTACAGTTCGTATTATCGCCCAATAAGCATAGGAATACCATTTTTATTGTGGATGAGGCTTCTATGATTCCGGATACGCCCACAGATTCCAAATTGATGGAAAATGGGTCGCTCCTGGACGATCTGCTTATGTATGTGTATTCCGGGCATAATTGTAAACTGATCCTTATTGGTGATACGGCACAGCTTCCTCCCGTACATTTGAATATTAGTCCGGCTTTGGATGAAAATCAATTGGCCCTGAATTATAATAAAGAAGTTATAATATTGGAGTTGGACGAGGTGGTGAGGCAGGCCGAGGATTCCGGAATTCTGGTAAATGCAACGAACTTGAGGGAACAAATGCAAAGTGGGTTCTTTGATGATTTTAAGTTCTCGGTTGGTAGCTTTTCCGATATTGTTCGCTTAATGGATGGCAATGATATCCAAGAGGCCATAGACGGTTCCTACTCCCAAAATGGCAAAGAGGAGACCGCCATTATTGTACGCTCCAATAAACGGGCCAATCTATACAATGAAAATATTAGGAATAGGATCCTATATTTGGAAAATGAGCTGGCCACAGGAGACTATATGATGGTGGTCAAAAACAACTATTTTTGGTTAAATCCCGCCTCAGAGGCCGGTTTTATAGCGAACGGGGATATTATTGAAGTGTTGGAGATATTTGCGATTAAAGAGTTGTACGGTTTTAAATTTGCGGAGGTAAAGGTGAAAATGGTAGATTATCCCAATCAAAAACCCTTTGAAACAGTGCTTCTGTTGGATACCATTATGGCAGAGACCCCATCTTTGTCATATGAGGACGGCAACCGTCTTTATCAGGAGGTTATGAAGGACTATGCCGATGAAAAATCCAAGTACAAAAAGTTTTTGGCGGTAAAGAACAATAAATTCTTTAATGCGCTCCAAGTGAAATTCTCCTACGCCATTACCTGCCATAAGTCCCAAGGGGGACAATGGAATACCGTTTTTGTGGAACAGCCGTATTTGCCCAACGGTATAGACAAGGAATACCTTCGTTGGCTGTATACCGCCGTGACCAGGGCAAAGCACAAATTGTACCTTATAGGTTTTAAGGATGATTTTTTTGTTGATAGGGAATAGCCTAATTTCGCATTAATATTTGTGAATATGACTTTTGAGACCGTTTTAAGCATATTTTTAGGTATCGGACTGGCGGCATCGGTAGGCTTTAGAATTTTTTTGCCTTTGTTTGCTTTAAGTCTGGCCTCTTATTTTGATGTTTGGCAATTAAATGAAAACTGGGAATGGGTGGGCAGTATGGCGGCCGTAATAACTTTTGGGGTTGCCACAATCGTGGAAATTTCCGCATATTTTATTCCCTGGTTGGATAATCTACTGGATAGTTTCGCAATACCTCTGGCCGCTTTGGCCGGTACGGCCGTCATGGTTTCAACGGCATCCAATTTGGATCCGGTGATTACCTGGACCTTGGCCATAATTGCGGGCGGGGGAACGGCTACCGCAATAAAAGGCGCTTCGGCTACCGGCAGATTGGCCTCTACGGCTACCACAGGGGGAATGGCCAATCCAGTTATAGGCTTGGTGGAAACGGGAACTGCCGCAGTAGTGACCACAGCATCCATTTTTGCCCCTATCCTTGCTGCGTTCCTGGTCCTTCTTGTAATGATCTTTATTTATAGGTTATATAGAAAGATCGGACCAAAAAAAAATCCACATTAATTTTAAATTCTTTTCATGTCAAATGATCATTACCCAAATCTGTTCGCAAAATCAATGAAGATAAATATCACCATATGAAAATCATTGCAATGATCCCGGCTCGTTATGCAGCCTCAAGATTTCCGGGTAAGTTAATGCAGGACCTTCAAGGAAAACCGGTAATACAAAGAACCTATGAAGCAGCGGTAAAAACCGGTTTGTTTCAGGAAGTTTTTGTAGTTACGGACAGTACCATTATTTATGATACCATTGCCGGGATAGGAGGCAAAGCCTTAATGAGCATCAAAGAACACGAGTGTGGAAGTGACCGTATTGCCGAGGCAGTGGAATCCATGGACGTAGATATCATCGTAAATGTTCAGGGAGATGAACCGTTTACGGACAGGGAAAGCCTAGCCAGTGTGATCGAGGTATTTAAGGACGATCTTAAAAAAGAAATAGATTTGGCCTCCTTAATGACCAGGATTACCGATTGGGTAGAGATCAACGACCCCAATACGGTAAAGGTAATTGTGGATAATCAGAATTTTGCCCTTTATTTTTCCAGGGCTCCGATTCCCTATCCCAGATCAAGGGAACTGGATATCCCTTATTTTAAGCACAAAGGAATCTATGCCTTTAGAAAAAGTGCGCTGATGGACTTTCAGAGATTGCCCATGCTTATACTGGAAGCGACGGAAAAAATAGAAGCCATCCGTTATTTGGAATATGGAAAGAAAATAAAGATGGTAGAAACTAGTGTTTCCGGTATAGAAATAGATACTCCGGAAGATTTGGAAAAAGCAAAGATGGTATGGAAATAGATTTTGGCAAAATCAAAGTAGTTGGTTTTGATGCCGATGATACCCTTTGGGTCAATGAAACGTATTTTAGAAATGCTGAGGAAAAATTTGCCGGGCTATTGGACAAATATGAAACCAAGAACCAAATAGATCAGGAGCTGTTTAAAACAGAGATCAGGAACCTTGAACTATATGGCTATGGCATTAAGGGCTTTATGCTGTCCATGATAGAATCTGCCCTGGAACTTTCCAATTACAGGATTTCTCAAGCAACGATTACCGAAATTTTGAATCTAGGGAAAGAAATGTTGTTGCACCCAGTGGAATTATTGGATGGCGTGGAGCAAGTATTGGAAGCTTTAAAGGATAAATATCGCTTAATAGTGTTGACCAAAGGGGATTTGTTGGATCAAGAGAGGAAATTGGAAAAATCCGGCCTCTCCCAATATTTTCACCATGTAGAGGTTCTGAGCGATAAAAAAGAAGAAAATTACAAGAATCTGTTGGAGCATTTGGAAATTCCGGTGGAGGAGTTTTTAATGATAGGAAATTCTTTAAAATCGGACATATTGCCAATAATGAATATTGGAGCTAAAGCTGTTCATATTCCCTTTCATACCACCTGGCAGCATGAAGAGGTAAAGATAGGGGAGCATAACAATGATCACCTTACCCTAAGCACTATCTCCGATATTTTAGAGTATCTTAAATAATTTTATGGACATAAGGAGTAAAAATATCAATACAATTACAAGCCCTGGTTTAAAGACGGATTACAAGAACTTTCCTATGGTGCCCCGCGTTATATTTGGAGCTGGTTGTTTTGGGCAGTTGGGAGAAATTTTGTTGCCAAAAAGGATCAATTCCGAGGCGCCGTTCATTTTTTTGGTAGACGATGTATTCGAAAACACTGGGTTAGTTTCTAGGATTCCCTTAATTTTTAACGATCGGATAATATTTATTTCGGCGGACGAGGAACCCAAAACGGACCAGGTAGATGTCTTGGTCCAGAAAATTAAGAACGATTATGCCCATTTGCCCTCCGGTATTATAGGTATAGGAGGGGGAACCATACTCGATCTGGCAAAGGCCGTGGCAATTATGTTGACCAATAAGGGCAATGCCCATCAATATCAGGGCTGGGATTTGGTAAAAAAAGCATCCATTTATCATGTAGGTATACCCACCATAAGCGGTACCGGTGCGGAAGTATCCAGGACGACCGTTCTATTGGGCCCCGAGAAAAAATTGGGGATAAACTCCGATTATACCACTTTTGACCAAGTGCTCATGGATCCCGATTTAACAAAAGGAGTACCCAAGGAGCAGTGGTTTTATACCGGTATGGATTGTTTTATACATTGTATAGAATCACTTAATGGCACTTTTTTAAATGCGTTTAGCCAGAGCTATGGCGAAAAGGCACTGGAATTGTGCAAGGAGGTCTATTTGGAAGACTTGCATGAGGATGAGGCTAGGAATAAATTAATGATGGCTTCCTGGCATGGGGGTATGAGCATAGCCTATTCGCAGGTTGGGGTTGCACATGCCATGAGCTATGGTCTTTCCTATTTGTTGGGGATTAGACATGGAATAGGGAACTGTTTGGTGTTCCAACATTTGAAGGAGTTTTATCCTGAAGGGGTGGAATTATTCGATAAAATGAGGGAAAAACACAATATTCAACTACCGCAGGGCATCTGTAGGGGGCTGACCAATAATGATTTTGATATCATGATCAACGTGGCCCTTGGGCTTGTGCCCCTATGGGAAAATGCCCTTGGAAAGGAATGGCAAACTTTGATAACCCCAGAAAAATTAAAATCGATCTATAAAAAAATATAAAATGCCTTGGATAAGGACACTTTAAGTACCAACCAATTCGGATTTTGCGGAAAATATGATCCAGGCGATCCATGGTAGGTAGGGGATATACCGATTACACAACATTTTAAATATTTTATGGTCAATGCAGACCCTTGCCAAATTTATCTATTTTAAGATTTTAGGATGGACATTGGTCGGCTCCTTTCCACAACTGGACAAATGTATTGTAATTGTAGTGCCACATACCAGTTGGGTCGACTTCTTTTTGGGTCTTTTAATTAGGAAGGTGTTGAACGAGGAGATTCATTTTATCGCTAAGAAGGCACTGTTTAAACCTCCATTTGGTTGGTATTTTCGCTGGATGGGAGGTACCCCCATCGATAGGAACAAGAATATGGATACCGTAGGCGCAACGGCCAAAATATTCGATCAAAAGAAAAGGTTCAGATTGGCACTTTCTCCTGAAGGAACAAGGAAAAAAGTAGCCCAATGGAAGACCGGGTTCTATTTTATTGCCAAAGGGGCCAAGGTGCCCATTGTAATGGTGGCGTTCGACTTTGGAAAAAAGCAGGTTAAAATTTCCGGGCCGCAGTATCCTACGGATGACCAAGAGGCGGATTTTGCAAGCTACAAGGCATTTTTTGAAGGTGTTGTGGGCAAGGTCCCGGAAAATAGTTTTTAAAATCAAAATAGGCATATTTCCAGGATTTTGTAAGTTATTAGACTTTGATTTATAGGAATTTATAGCATTATTTTTCAGTGTTAATTTTCTATTATAACAGACTGTATAATTGTAATTCCAATTTTTGGATTCAAAATCCAAAACTACATCATCGGTAATATTTTATAATCTCTATGCCCAACCTTGTTTTTATTGTTTTTGGAGTAGGTTTCTTATCTGTGTTTTAATACCATTTATCGAAATTGTAAACATTTTTCACAAAATTTAACATTTTATAATAATATTTAGACTTTAATAAAATCGATTAATGGTAAGTATCACCTTTAACTCAATAAAGATATTATAGGTTATTTTGTAGAGTAAGCTTTAATTAAAAAATATCCCCCATTTTTTATTAATTCATTTAGTTGATTTGCACCCCAGATCTCTATGTGCTTCCCTTGGTTGTGGTAATGACCAACAGTATTTCTATGAAAAAAAATTACCTAAGGAAAGTTTTTTTCTTCTTGCATATTTCAATTTCAACCATTTACAATGTAAAATGGTTGAAATGTGATTTGATTTATGCCTACTTCCATTTATGGACTGTTGAATTTAAATTAATATACCCAAAAGGTTCATTGGACCTAATAATATTAAATAATCATTCCAGATTTATTTTTAACACTCCACACTATGTCAAAATTATTACTTGAAATTAATCGGTATTTTATTCCATTGCAAATAATGCAGTCTTGTGTTTGGCAAAATAGGATTGCAGGGATATTACTTATGTTTATATGTTCCGGTACATCACTTTTAGCTCAAGTCCAAATAACGACTACACCTGCTTCTTTGACAGTTTCACCTAACGAAACTTTTACAATAACGGTAACAGTAGAGACAAGTCAATTTGCCGATGGGGCCGAAATCCATATGAGTTATGATCCAAATGTAATAGAGGTAACAAATATAAGTTTACCTCAACCAAATCCATTGCCCGTTCCAATTATTGGATCGGAGTTTGATAATTCTTTGGGGGTAATCAATTATGCGGCAGGTACATTTTCTGCCTTTCCAAATTCGGACTTCGATTTGCTGGAATTACAGTTTACCGCATTAGCAGAGGGTTCTACGGATATAGAATTTAGCGGACTTCCTTCAAAAGTCACCTTTGGAGGGCAAAATATTTTATCAGGGGCCATTGGCTCTACAATTACAGTTGGTATTACGGATATTGTACCTCCGGTTATTACCCTGATCGGAGATGAAGTTATCAATTTATCCGTCGGTGATGTTTATACCGAGCAAGGAGCCAGTGCTAGCGACGAAATAGATGGCGATCTTAGTCTGGCAGTGGTTATTGGAGGCGATACTGTTGATGTCAATACGGTTGGTACCTATATTGTAACCTATAATGTTGTGGATGCCTCTGGAAATCCTGCGACTGAGGTTGTGCGTACTGTAAATGTCTCCCAAGTGGTGGTCAACACCTATACCATCACTACCAATCCTGCCTCAAATGGCACTATATCTCCATCCACTACGCAGGTCAATCATGGCGATAATATTATTTTTACAATTACACCTGACCAAGGGTTTGAGATTGAGGACGTTCTAATAAATGGAAGTTCAGTTGGTCCCGTGGCCACATATGAGTTCACAGATGTTCAGGCTACTGCAACCATAAGTGCTAGTTTCATAGAAAGTGCCTTTCAATTGTGCATAGCCAGTGGCAATGATGCACTTACCGCCTTTGGTCGCAATTTTATTGGAGATCCGGCAACTGTACCTCCATCAAGTGGTTCCTTTATACGAACAGGTGGTAAAGCCTATTTAGATTACAATGGGGCAATAAGTGGAACAACTACTACTGATGAATTAAAGTTGTTTCAAAAGGAAATTTATGGGGGCAAGGATATCGACAATCCTCCTTTGGCCTACGAGATTCCTGTTCCGGATGGTTATTATCAAGTAGATCTATACTTTGCAGAGGTATATCATCCCGCTGCTGGTGGTAGGGTTTTTGACGTGCTTTTGGAAGGGAATGTGATATTGGATGAATACGATTTGGTAGATCCTATAAAAGACGGTATTGGAACCAATCAATCAGCTATTGTAAGGGCATATTTTGTACAGGTTGTTGATGGTAATCTAAATTTACAGGTAGGACCTGCAACAGTTGATAACGGAAAAATATCGGGTATTTGTGTTACGACTACTTCCAACACAAATGTGCATCCTATTGCCAATTTAGGCAACCATCAATTTGAAGCCTCCACCACAGTTGCCGAAACGTTGAATATCATAGATACCGATCAGTTGAACATTGTGTTTAATGGATTGCCATCTTCTTTAAGCTATAACCCATCTACCAATCAATTGGAGGGAACACCAGAAACTTCCGAATTAGGCGATTATGTAGTTAACGCCATTATTTCCGATGGAAATAGTGCAGCGGTAACAGCTGAGTTTACGATTACCATTTATCCTTCCGGTTTGGACTTGCCACCTACTATTGCCGATATAAATGATGTTGAAGTGGCAGAAGGATCAACTGTATCCACCAATATTGTGGTTTCCGATGATAAGGATATTTACAATGCCAGTATTGTTATATATGACAAGAGCAATGGAGGAACTAATAGTCCCTTATTGCCTTCTACCGTGATACCTGTAACCGATTATACGTTTACCGATAACGGTGGGGGTAATTTTACACTTGATTGGAATACCAATTCTGGCGAAGGACGTTCTTATTTGGTAGAAGTAACAGCCAATGATGGGGTTAATCTACCCGTACGGAAAACCTTTAATATTAATGTAGCCCAACCTATACCTGGGAATATACTTGCCAGAACTTTTAGTAGTCCATTGCCTTGGTACAAAGCCCCATCGGATACTGCTCCTGTGTTGCCATTTACCGTGGCCATTGAAGCCAATGCTGCTCAGAATATTGGTTATATAGATGCAGGGGATTATGTGGAGTATTTAATAGATGTACCGGTTCCCGGAGTGTATGATATAGAATTTTTTGCTGCCAAGGGAAGTGCGGGCACAACCGTTGTAACCGTTTCTGAGGAAAATGGTAGTGGTTATACGTCAATTGGTTCGGTCGGAGTTGTGCAGACCGAATGGCAGACCTATGCTTCCTATTTTACATCCGTGGAAATTAGCAATCCCGGAATCCAGACTATCCGTTTGGATTTTAATGGGGGTGCCAATATTAAGAATTTTGAGATTTCGCAATCTGCCATTGCCGCATGTAACGTGGCGTTCCGTATAAATGCCGGGGGTCCTATCCAGGGATTATCGGGAGGGGATTTCGAAGAAGATCAATCCCTTGCAGAGGCAGGTGGAAGTGCAGCTACTGGAAATCCCTCTCCATATTATAAGGGTTCTGTAGATAAGACCTATGGTTCAAATACACCTTTGGTGTCAAATAATACGGGTTATCCCGATACTGTTTTTCAAACTGAACGGCATATTGATGGGGCCACATTGATGAACTGGGAGTTTCCTGCAAATGGAATTTATGAGGTTAATATTTTATTTAATGAGAACTGGACGGGAGAAGCTAATGATCCCCGAGTTTTTGATGTGGAAATAGAAAGTGATCTGGTCTTGAATGATTATAGACCTTCAGTTGCAGCAGGAGGATTCAACATTGCTAAGGTTGAAACTTTCACTGTAGAAGTTACAGACGGTATAATGAATATTGATTTTATTAAAGGCACTCAAAATCCATCAGTAAAAGGTTTCAGTATTTGCTTAATTTCGGAACCTGTCAATACTCCGCCGGTGGTTTCAATAATGGCGCCGTCCAATGGAGATACGGTAATAAGGGGAACTGATGTGACCCTGACCGGTACCGCTTTGGATGCCCAAGATGGGGACATTTCCAATCTTATAGGTTGGAGTTCCAATGATTCTAGGTTTACCACAACACCTTTGGACGGAATAGGTTCGGCAATTACCGGACAGTTTGTTACACCTGGAGTTCAGACCTTGATGGCAACTTCTACGGACAATGGTTTGGAAGTGGGTACGGCCAATGTCTCCGTTAATGTTTCTGGCCCCAGTGTGGTTATTGACCTTCCTAATGAATCCTCGGTTTTGAATGCTACAGATGTAAGATTGGAATGGACAGGAACAGATGTCCTATATGCTCTTACAGAGCATTATCACATATTCGTTAACCCACCCGATATCAACAATATTGATCCGACGACCCGAATTTCAACAGCCTCACAGATTGGACAGGAATTTTGGGATTTAACGGCGGAAGATGGAATTGTGGAAGGAGCAAATACCATTGTATTGGTAGTTGCAGATCCTACACATGCTACTTTTGAAAATCAGGAGGCCAAGGATATGGTTAATTTTATTGTGACCCTGCCAGATACCACTCCCCCGGTCATTACGCTTTTGGATGTTGATCCACTTCCTGTGGAATTGGGCTCCCCCTATTTTAATTTGGGTGCTAGTGCCTTTGATGAAACCGATGGTGATTTGACAGATGGGATAGTTGTTGGTGGGGATATCGTAGATCCTAATAAAATTGGTAATTATATTATTACATATAATGTTTCGGATAATGCCGGGAATGCCGCGGTCGAAGTTACACAGATGGTAACCGTACTGGATGGTACAGCTCCGGTAATAGCTTGTCCAACAGATATAATTACATCTACCGACCCGGATTTTTGCGGGGTCGAATTAAATCTTGTAGGAGTATCTGCCATAGACATTGGCGGGGATGTGACTTTTGAAGCTATTAGAAGTGATGGGCTTTCTTTAACAGATCCTTACTCTTTGGGAGAAACCACCGTAACTTGGACTGCCACCGATGAATCCGGGAATGTTTCCGATCCCTGTACCCAGACTATTACAGTCAATGATGGGGTGGGGCCAAATTTTGGATGTCCGACCAATATTAGTTCTAACAGTTTCAATGGAAATCCAATAGCAGTGGATATTATTGCTCCATTTGTTTTTGATTCATGTTCGGAATTGGATGTTACTTTGACCGGCACAAGAAGTGATGGCTTGGAGATAGGGGATGCCTTTCCTGTAGGGACTACACAAATAGAATGGAAGGCATTGGACAATGTTGGGAACATTACCTCTTGTATACAATTGGTTACTGTTAATTTTACGGCCTCCAGCCAGAAAAATATTGAATCTTTTGCTGTTCAAGGACAAGTTGGACCAGAAATTATTGATGCTTCATCTGGTGCAGTTGGGGTTACCGTTGTAGCAGGAACGGATGTTACCAGCCTTTCGCCTACTATTGGGGTTTCTGCAGATGCCAGTATAAATCCTTCTTCCGGAACTGTTTTGGATTTCACCAATTCTGTAAATTATACGGTTACCGCCCAAAATGGAACCCAGAAGAATTGGACCGTTACCGTAACAATTCAAGAAGATAATGAAGATCCAGAAATCACTTGCTTGGGAGACATTAGCATGTCCAATGAAAATGGTCAATGTGGAGCAGTAGTGAATTATATTGCACCGGTTGGAACGGACAATGCTACAGGCGCTACAACTATTTTGGCCCAAGGTTTGGGAAGTGGGGCGTTTTTCCCCGTTGGTACAACTACAGAAGTTTATACCGTTACGGATGCATCGGGCAATACCGCCTCATGTAGTTTTACGGTTACCGTATTGGATTCAGAAAATCCAATAATAAATTGTCCTCAAGATATTGTTGTTCAGGTGGAAGAAGGGGTTTCTGCTGCCATAGTGGAATTTTCCACTCCACTTTTTGGCGACAATTGTCCTAATGCCAGTATTCAACAAACTCAAGGTCTTGCCAGTGGTTCCAACTTTCCATTAGGAACTACCATAAATATTTTTGAGGTTACTGATGCAGCAGGAAACGATCAGACCTGTAGCTTCAATGTAACCATAGAGACTATAGCTCCAGCTTCACTTACCGTAAATGGATTTACACTGGTAAATGCGGATACGGACCAGGATATTATGGAATTGACCGATGGTATATTGATCAATGCCGCGACCTATGCTTCCACAAATCTGGCTATTAGAGCCAATACTACTTCGGACGTGGGTAGTGTTAGTTTATTGTTAAGTGGTTCTAAGACCCGGAGTCAAACTGAAAGTGTTGCACCTTTTGCCTTGTTTGGTGATAATGTATCTACAGCCGATTATATTGGCGAGTTGTTTCCCATAGGAAGCTATAACCTTATGGCCACTCCATATACCGGTTCAGGATTGAGCGGAAATCAGGGTACCGCAAAGACCATAAGCTTTCAATTCACAAATCAGAATCCGCTTTGTAGTAATTTTGATTCAAGTATAGGAACCACTGTCAACCCTAGTGGTTGTAGTAGTAACGATGGCTCAATAGGAATCAATACCGTTGGATTTGTAGGGCCTCTAACTTACATTTGGAGCCATAACGCCAATTTGAACACTGGTACTGTCAGTGGATTGGGAGCTGGCACCTATAATGTTACGATTACGGATGCCAATGGTTGTTCTGAGGATTTGGCCGTTACACTAAATGGACCAACGCTTCCTTTAGTAACCTTGGCTCCCTTTGCCGATGTACTTATAACTGATAGTCCGTTTGCCTTAACGGGAGGTAGTCCTTCCGGAGGGGTATATAGTGGTCCTGGGGTGGACAATAATAACTTTGATCCCGGTATAGGAAGTGGAACCTATTCAATAGTCTATACCTATGAGGATGGCAATGGTTGTTCAAATAGTGCCACTCGAACTATAAGCGTGGGTAGTCCAATAGACAATGCGTCCGTAATAGTAGTAAATGCCAACACGGATGTGGCCCTATTCGCATTGACCAACGGACTTCAAATTGAAAAAAATACCATAGGCAATACACCTCTGGGAATCATTTATAATGCAGACTTGAATCCTGGTAATGTCTCGTTCAAGTTGACCGGTCCCATAAATCAGAACAAATCCGAGGGGCCATCAGGACCATATTCCTTATTCGGGGATATAGGGGTGGATATACAAGGTCAGCCCTTCCCAATTGGGAATTATACCCTGGTAACCTCTACTACTTCCGGAGTGAGCCAGACGATTAATTTCTCAATAATTAGTGGTCCTCCAGCCAATGTGCCTCCATTTGTGGCCCTAGCTGGAAATGCGGATAATAATGTTCCTTTTAAAATTAATTTCTCGAGTGCCGGATCTACCGATAATGATGGAATTATAACAGGGTATTCCTGGAATTTTGGGGATGGTAATACCTCCAGTCAGCAAAATCCATCACATACATACAGTTCTGCCGGAACATATAATGTAATCCTCAATTTAACGGATGACGACAACGCAACCAGCACTAAAAGTATTAGTGTAACGGCAATAGATCCTAATATTAATCAACCACCAAACGCTGTGGCCACTGCTTCGCCAAATAGTGGAACGGCACCATTGGTAGTCAATTTTTCAAGTGCAGGTTCAAGTGACACGGATGGTACTATTGAGAACTATGAATGGGATTTTGGGGATGGAGCAACCTCTACCCAGAGCAACCCTTCACATACCTATGCCACCCAAGGTAATTTTGTAGGTACCCTTACCGTAACGGATGATGATGGGGCAGTAGGTACAGTAAGTGTATATGTCACTGTAAATGCACCTAACAACAATGCGGCACTATTTATTTTAAATGCCAATAATGATAGTCAATTATATACCTTGACCAACGGATTGCAGATTTCCAAAACCGATATTGGAGAGACTCCCTTAGGTATCATTTATAACCCTGATTTAAATCCTGGCAATGTGTACTTCACCTTGACGGGGCCAATAAATCAAAGTAAGTCGGAAGGACCATCCGGGCCATACTCCTTATTTGGGGATATAGGAGTGGATGTCCAAGGGACGCCTTTTCCTGTCGGAAACTATACTTTAGTGGCCAGACCAAGTGTTGGTGAGACCCAGACCATTAATTTTAGTATTATAAGTGGTCCACCGGTCAATGTTAACCCTATTGCTGTTGCCATAGGCAACCCGGATGCCAGCCAGGCATTTAAAGTTAATTTCTCTAGTCTTGGATCTTCCGATGGTGATGGGAACATTGTTGGGTATTCCTGGAATTTTGGTGATGGCGCTACCTCAACAGCCCAAAACCCATCCCATGACTACAGTTCGGGCGGTGCAAAAATGGTTACCCTTAC
The DNA here is from genome assembly GCF_003426735.1 of Arenibacter sp. P308M17. Classification (GTDB taxonomy): domain Bacteria; phylum Bacteroidota; class Bacteroidia; order Flavobacteriales; family Flavobacteriaceae; genus Arenibacter. The sequence goes on along the minus strand of NZ_QVON01000007.1, from coordinate 40,855 downwards.
CGTAACCGATAATGAAGGTGGAATAGGTACGACCAGTATTCAGGTAACGGCAATTGATCCTGCCGATATTGATAAGGTGGTAAGTTTTACTTTAATAGACGCAGACAATCAATTTGATTTATTCGATATTCAAAATAATATGAATGTGAATGATGGTGATGGTGTCAATATTAGGGCCAATACAGATCCCGGAATCGTTGGAAGTGTAAAATTTGAATTGTCGGGTACGTTGACCAGGACTTGGATAGAATCTGCTTCTCCCTATGCCCTATATGGGGATTTGAACGGGGAATACAATCCAACATTATTACCGGTAGGATCTTATACCCTAAAGGGAACACCCTACGGGTTATCAGGTGCCTCAGGTAAGGTGGGTCAATCATTGACCATCAACTTTAATGTGGTACAGTCCGGTTCTACTGCAAAGATGTCGGTTGCCTCGATGAATATCTTTCCAAATCCGGCCAATGAAAGTGTAACCGTTTCATTTGACGAGCCTATACCTTTAACTCAGATCTATGTTTATGATATTACCGGTAAACTGGTGAAATTCTTAAAAATGGATGCTAATGAAAATGTAGGGACATATCTCCTTGGAGTTCAGGATCTACCTACTGGATCTTATTTTATTAGAACTATTGATGCTGAAGGAAAGGAATTACAACAACAATTGGCCATCAAGCGATAACCTAGTCCCAAAAAAGATTTTAAAAATGGAAAACTTAAAATTTAATCAAACCATAATCTCTGCGATTATGGAATATTTTAGAAAAATGATCATAAAGGGAATTTCAGTGGAAGGTAGACTACTCCCTTTATTGACATTTATGCTATTGATCTTATTTTGTCATAACCATATAAATGCGCAATCATTTAGTCAAAGTAATCTGAATTACAATGGCAATGGCGGTGTTAGTCAAGGAACTTCCTTGATGTATGGCCCTGACGGCAGATTATATGTTCTCAATTTAAATGGTACCATCGATATTTTTACGGTACAAAAGAATGCGAGCAATAATTATGTGGTTACTGCGGCCGAGAGCTTGGCGGCGGTTAAGAATATTCCCAACCACAATGATGACGGTTCTTCAAATAGTGGAAATAACCGAGAAGCAACTGGTCTTACTGTGGCAGGAACAGCGCTAAATCCTATAATCTATGTTACCTCAAGTGATTCAAGGGTAGGTGGACCTAGTGGCGATTTGAATCTTGATACCAATTCGGGTGTAATTACTCGGCTAACCTGGACTGGAAGTTCCTGGTCCGTAGTGGATATTGTTCGTGGTTTGCCCAGGTCTGAGGAAAACCATGCGACCAACGGGCTGGAATTCGTTACTATCAATGGGGTCGATTTTCTCATTGTAGCTTCTGGGGGGCATACCAATGCAGGATCGCCTTCCGACAATTTTGCATGGACCACGGAATATGCGTTATCTGCTGCAGTACTTTCCATAAACCTTGATCTTATTGAAAATATGCCCATCAAAAACGATGGGAGGGATTACATTTATGATATACCGACTTTGGATGATCCTACCCGTAGCAATGTAAATGGTATAGAAGACCCTGCAGTTCAAGGGTATAACGGTATAGATGTGAATGATCCTTGGGGTGGGAACGATGGTTTAAATCAGGCAAAGATCGTAATAGGTGGCCCTGTACAAATATTTTCCCCTGGATACAGAAATGCCTATGATTTGGTTCTCACTGCTACCGGCGCAGTATATGTAACGGACAATGGTGCCAATGGCGGTTGGGGCGGTTTTCCAAATAATGAAGGTACAGCTAATGTAACCAATGATTATAATTCCAGCGAACCTGGGAGTAATTCCAATAGCGGAGGGGAAAGTGTAGATAATGATGATCACTTGTCGCTGATTACGAATAATATTCAAGCGTATTCATTCGGTACTTTTTATGGAGGGCACCCGGCGCCAATAAGGGCTAATCCGACAGGAGCAGGACTGTATACCAACCCTTCCGTAAATAACACAAGTGGAGCGGTATTTAGAACTTTGATTTATGATCCGACCGGTACTAAAGGAGTGGGCTATACCAATCAAAAGAGTATTGCACTGCCAGTGGATTGGCCTCCTGTACCAGTAAGTTTGGCCAATGAGGCCGAGGGCGACTGGAGAGGGCCCTCTACTCCCAATCCTGATGGGGATCAAGATGCTGTTGTAACTGTTTGGGGGAACAATACCAACGGAATAGACGAGTATACCTCCACAATTTTCACTGGTCCGGAAAGTATGGTAGGTGATCTTATCGCTGGTCAGAATGACGGAATTTTAAGAAGGGTAGAACTAAATGCTGATGGGAGCCTTGAAGAATTGACGAGTACCTTTGCATCTGGTCTCGGGGGCAACGCTTTGGGAATTACCTGTAATGGGGACAATGATCCCTTTCCCGGAACCATATGGGTGGCAACGTTTAATGGAACCATAAAAATTTTGGAGCCACAGCCAGTATTTGAATGCTATGAACCCACTGATCCCTTATATGTTGGATCGGAAGATACCGATCAAGATGGTTATACCAATCAAGATGAAGTTCAGAATGGAATAGATCATTGTAATGGAGGGGCACAGCCCAATGATTTCGATAAGTTGGCAGGAGGGGTCTTGGTTTCCAATCTCAACGATAATGATGATGATAATGATGGTATTTTGGATGCCAATGATCCATTTCAAATGGGAAACCCATTGAATAATGGCTCGGACGGATTTGATTTGCCGGTGATAAACGAATTATTATCCGATAATTTGGTTTTGGGCGGTTACTTGGGACTCGGATTGACAGGTCTTATGAATAACGGTGCCCCCAATCCCAATTGGCTTAATTGGTTGGATGTGGTAGGTGAAGGTCCCAATCCCAATGACATTTTAGGAGGAGCCACCGGTGCCATGACTATGCAGATGACGTCGGGATCCGCATCTGGGTCGGCCAATAATCAGGAAAAAGGGTTTCAATATGGCGTAAATGTGGATCAATCTGTAGGTTCATTTATGGTGGAAGGCCGATTGTTCAATTTTTCAGATCCTACACAGTTGTACGGTAACCTTGCACCTGCCAATAGTGAATTAGGAATCTTTATTGGAGACGGTACACAAAGCAATTTTATTAAAGTAGTGCTTACTAAGAATGGGATTGTAGCCATACAGGAAATTAATGACATCCCACAAACCCAAACCCAGTTGACGGCAATTATTGACGCTGGAAATAGACCTGCCAATGATGTGGTATTTTCATTTAATGTCAATACAGTTTCGGCGGAGGTACAAATTTTATACAGTATAGATGGCAATACGCCAATTTCTTTGGGGACCATCGCTTCGACAGGAACCATTAAAACGGCCATACAACAATCCTCTACCATTTTGGCGGTAGGGTTGATCGGAACCTCCAATGCTGCAGGGCAGGAGGTAGAGGGAACATGGGACTATCTGAATGTAACCGGTAGCCAGCCAACAGTTTCCCAGCCTTTGGCCAATTTGGAAAAGTTGATTGATTCTCCAAACCAAAATATTGATCTTAACGATTATTTTGGGGATGACCAAGGTGTAGGAAATTTAACTTACACAGTTTCTGATAATACCAACCCAGCTATAGGTGCCAACATTGCAGGGAATATCCTCACTTTGGATTATCCCGATTCCGAGGCCAGTTCAACTATTACCATAAGGGCAACGGATTCCAATTTGTTGTTTGTAGAACAAATTTTCACTGTAAATGTCACCGAACAACCTGCGGTTTTATTTAGGGTAAATGCTGGTGGAGCAACAATAGCGGCAACAGACTCTCCCAATCCGGATTGGGCAGCCAATGATGTTGCCGGAGCATCGGGCGGAACCAATTTTACTGTTAACACTGGAAATACTACCGCCCATAATATTACTGGTAGGCATTCTTCGGTACCTACCTATGCTCCACAGGCCATTTTTGCACAAGAGCGATGGGATGCGGAAGAGCTTCCTGAGATGGAATGGGCATTTAATACAGGTAACGGAACCTTTACAGTGAACCTATATATGGGAAATGGTTATGAAGGCACCGGATCACCTGGACAGCGAGTGTTTGATGTTAATCTGGAAGGGGCGTTGGTCATTAACGATAAGGATTTATCGGGGCAATATGGAAATATGGTAGGTGCCATGGAAAGTTATCAGGTAACCGTAAATGATGGGGTATTAAATATTGAATTTATACATCAAACCGAAAATCCGTTAATCAATGCCATTGAAATACTTGGTGCAGGGAGTGTGGCAAATATACCGATAAGCATTGATCCTGTTGCCAATCAAATAAATAATCCAGGGGATACACCTACATTGAATATTACGGCAAGTGGAGGTGATCCCAATGAGAATTTTACTTTTACAGTTACGGGATTGCCCCCCGGATTAAGTATTGAGCCAACTCAAGGCGCTATTTTGGGTACTATTTCTTCCTATGCAGAAGATGCAGGCCAGTACAATGTTACGGTTACGGTAAGCAAGCCGTCGTCTACACCGGCAAATGTCAATTTTGCATGGACGGTCAACAACCCCAATGTACCCAATACTGTGCTATACCGTATCAATGCTGGTGGTAATGTGGTGGCTTCCAACGATGCCTCGCCATTAAACTGGGAAGAAGACCAGGCGGCAAGTGGTGCCAACGGCAATGCACAAAATGGAACACCGTCCCAGTACGTAAATTCATCCTCTGAGGATGAAACCTATGGAGTAGCACTTCCAGGGTCATTTGTTAATAATACGCCCTATCCGAACAGTATATTCTCCACAGAAAGATATAATACCTTATTGGCACCTGAGAATATGCAGTGGAATATTCCACTTTCACAGGGAACATATACCGTTAATTTATTATTTGCAGAAGTATGGACTGGTGCCCAATCAAATGGGGTGCGGGTTTTTGATGTGGCCATAGAAGGTCAGGTTGTGCTGAACGATTTTGATCAAACAGCTGTTTATGGGTATGCCAATGCTGGCGTTGAGAGTTTTGTTGTTGAGGTAAATGATGGTAATCTGGATATCGATTTTATAAAGGGAATTGAAAATCCCAATATTAAGGGTATTGAGATTATTTCCAATGCCGGTGAACCAATTGGTGATTGGACCAATATAACCAATGTAACGGAACATACTCCCAGACACGAAAACTCCTTTGTACAAGCAGGAGATAAGTTTTATTTGTTCGGAGGTAGGGAAAATGCCAAAAAAGTAGAAATTTATGATTACAATACCAATTCGTGGTCCCAGGCAGCCTCAACTGCCCCATTCGAATTTAATCACTTCCAAGCTGTGGCTTATGAAGGGCTAATTTGGGTTATTGGATCCTTTAAGGATAATGAATATCCAAATGAAGCTCCGGCCGATCATATTTATATGTACAACCCTGTATCCGATACATGGATTCAAGGTCCGGCCATTCCAAATGCACGGAAAAGAGGTTCGGCAGGATTAGTGATGTACAACAGTAAGTTTTATGTTATTGCAGGTAATACCATTGGGCATAATGGTGGCTATATTCCATGGTTTGATGAGTTTGATCCAGCTACCGGTAAATGGACGGTTCTGGGGGATATACCACGTGCACGGGATCATTTTCATGCTACCGTTGTGGGCAATAAATTATATGTAGTAGGTGGTAGGCTTACGGGCGGCGATGGAGGAACTTTTGCTCCTGTTATTCCAGAAGTGGATGTATATGATTTTGTTAGTAAAACTTGGATAACCCTTCCGGCATCCAGCAATTTACCTACCCCACGTGCTGCTTCCGGAACAGTTACTTTTAATGGAAAAGTGGTCGTAATTGGTGGTGAAGGAAATGGTCAGGCCTATGTTAATACTGATGCCTTGGATATAAATACCAATACATGGACTTCACTGAGCGATTTGAACAATCCACGTCATGGTACTCAGGGAATTGTATCGGGAGATGGTATATGGATTACTTCCGGATCACCTAATCAAGGTGGTGGTAGCCAAACGAAAATGGAGGTTTATGGTACTGATAACCCAGCCGGGACAGCTATTGTTGCAAGTACCTTGGCAGTGCCCTCCAATATTTCGGTGCCTCAAGGTGGGGTAGAGGATTTATTGATAAGTGTTTCGGGGGGCAATCAGGGAGTTTATGTTAAGTCCTTGGCACTTACCGGTTCCAATGCTTCAAATTTTAAGATTCTTGGATCTAACAGTTTTCTTATAGAGGCAGGCACTACTCGGACAATTCAAATTGAACATATAGGCTCCCAAACAGGGGAAGAAGCTACTTTGGTCATGGCCTATGGTAGTAACGGATTTTCGAATATAGATATTGCCAGTGGCGAAGAGGTGTCAACTATTTTATACCGTGTAAATGCAGGTGGCGGGTTGATTGCGGCAACGGACGCACCCAATCCTGATTGGAGTGTGGATCAGGGAACTTTTGGGATTGCTGGAAACTCACAATATTTGGCAGCTGCAACCGCAACTAATGGATTATTTGATCAATCTTCCGGTTCTGCCTATGCAGGTCCTATTAATATGGCACATGCATCACTTCCTTCTGGAACACCTAGTAATATGTTTACCACAGAAAGATATGACGCTGAGGGTGCGCCAGAAATGTTGTGGCAATTTCCGGTAGATGCTGGAACGGAAGTTGAGGTAAGACTTTATTTTGCCGAATTGTACAATCAAATTATTGCTGCCGGGCAAAGGGTATTCGATGTTTCCGTTGAAGGGTCCGTACCCACTACATTTAATGATATTGATCCCTTTGCAAAAGCTGGAGCGCTGGGCGCTTTTATGGTATCACACAGGATCACCGTTACAGATGGGACTTTGGATATCCAATTTATTCATGGTATTGAGAACCCTTCCCTGAAGGGCATCGAAATATTGGATGTTACCGGTAGTCCTACTTCCGGTTTACCACCCGTCGTAGCCAATCCGGGTGGGCAGATCGGTGTAGATGGCGGTACGGTAAACCTACAAATTATAGCAAATGATGAAAATACGGATACATGTGGCCCCTTAAGTTATTCGGCTACTAATTTGCCGCCTAATTTGACCATTGATCCAACAACCGGAATTATTTCAGGGACTATTCTTGGTGGTTCGGGTAGTGGTACGGCCGGGGCCTTTATGGAAAACAATGGATTGGTAATCATAGAAGCAGAAACCGATTTTGTGGATACAGCAGGAGGATGGAATCTTGAAACCACTTCGGGCACAACATATTTGGTAGGTGGTAATGATCATTTCTCCGGTCTAAATGGACAAAGTATTAACTATAATGTGGAAATTACGACACCTGGAGTATATCGCTTTCATGTTAAATCGGCAATTTCTGGTTCAAGTTCTACCGATAAAAATGATACTTGGTTTAAAATAGAGAACACTCCAGACGTTCATTTCTTTACTGTGCAGGGGGGAGACCTTACCGGAACCCAACAATTCCTTAATGAATTGAGTAATCCGGCAAGTACCACTAAAACCCTGTATTGGCCAAAAGGGAATTCTCAGGGAAGATCTGATCATGTTACTGAAAATCCAGGAATCAACGGTTTCTTTAAGGTATATACCAATACGATTGCCAATTCGTGGTATGCACGTACCATAGATAATAATGCTTGGCCTATATATGCCTATTTTGCCAATCCTGGGACATACGCAATTACTATGAACGAGCGATCTGAAGGTCATAAAATAGATCGTATAGCACTAACCCATATAGATAATACCGGAACAGGAGTAAATAATACCTTATTGAATGGTGCCCAATCTTTACAGAATGAAGGCGGTTCACCTGGAGCTTCGGAAAATAGTCCCTATAATGTGGCTGTAACGGTAAGTGATGCCTGTGAACCGTCCTCCAGTACAGTAGTTAACTTTAATTGGAATATTACCGCATTGCCAATAGGCAATCCGGAAGCGACGGTTATGGTTACCCCGGGAACGGATATAGCAGCCTCAACTTTTGATAACAATTCCTTTTTCATAAATAATACAGGAGATGATAACATTGTTAATGTAACTATCAATACGGCTTCTGGATATATGATGGATGTAGTTTTTGATCCGGTAGGGACTGCAGGGGATAGTGTGGCTAAGTGTTTAACGGCTGGTAATGCGGGTAGTTCCTCCAATGCTGTTGGATTAACAGTGCCTGGAAATGGAGGTTCGGACAATGAAGATTGCCTAAGTGTATTTTCTCAACCCCATAATGGCGTTAATAATGCGGAGGGATATGATGTTTTATCTTTGAATTTTACAGATTTTAATCCTGGAGAGTCCTTTGTGTTCGGAATAGATATGGATCCAACGACCATTAAGGGCGATTTATCATCTGGTGATGCGGGTTCCATTTCGGGATTTGAACTGATCGGGGCTACAATTACCATAGAGTTTGCCAGTGGAGTTGTTTATTCAACAAGTTTGTATGACCAAGGTTCCTTTGGAGGATCTGATGCCATTGTAAATGGTGAAAGCAATAGTTTGGTTGCACCTTCCATTTTGGTGGAGGGATCAAATGCTTCCAGAGTAGTTGCAGAGGCCAATCAAGTGGTGCAAATTAACGGCGAGCCCAATGCAATGGTCAGCTTATTAAGGGTAGATGGAAGATTGTACATTGATGCAGGTAATCCTTCCATTGGTTATGATATAGATCCTTTTGAAGCAAATGAGGCTATGGCCAAAGAGCTGTATACCATTCAGTTAAATGCATCCGGGGTAGGGAATATTCCGGTAACCTTAACCCAAACATTGGGATCGGGCGGAACACCAAATGGAGGCCTCAATCATTTTATCGCCGTAGTAACTGGAAATAATGGAATAAATAGTGTAGCATCCAATACAATAGTCCTTGAATATGATCCTTCAACAGCTGAGTCCGATATGACCATCTCTTATAGCTTACAGGGGCGTACCGATCAAAGTATCGGGTTAACCGTAGGATTATATGAAGTGGGAGCTACTATACCTTTAATGGAGTTTACCCCAAATGGTACTGCCAATGGGGAGGCTATAGTAGATGGTATTCCCCAGGGAACGTATGAAGTAGCAGTTAAAACAGGGATGCATTTACAAAAAGTCGCTACCATAACATTAGAGGCAGGAGACAACAATCTTAGTATAGGGGAACTAAGGGTGGGGGATGCCAACAACGACAATACAGTAGGGTTGGAAGATTTCTCTGTTTTGGTCACCACCTTTAATATTGGTTTTGGGAATACCGGCTATGATCCCCGTGCAGACTTTAATGGGGACGGTAGTGTAGGATTGGAGGATTTTTCACTGTTGGTAACCAATTTTAATGTTGCTGGGGAGGTGCCCAGTGGCCTGTAATATGTAATTTGGGATTCAATATAAAAGCACCGGGTTTTATCCGGTGCTTTTTTTTGTACAGAGGGGTAAAAACCTAAAACATCTTTGGTTTGTAAATCGCAATGTAGGAAAACGAGTCCTTTATTATGCTCCTAGGTCGTGTACACAACATTTTCAGGCACTTACACATCTTTAACGCTATAATAAAACCTATTCTGGATATGGAATACTAATTTTAATCCCGATACGTTATTAAAGAACAAGGGTTATGCCTTTTTTACTAAGGGATAACGTTGGATTATAAGCATTTGTAGTATAAATTCCATTGAGAATGAAGAGAAACCAAATAACCGTTTTTTTAATTGCCGTCCTATGTTTTTTTACATCCATTGCGCAAACCGAGCTTGTGGTAACCGATTTTGGCGACGATAACAGTAGGGGAACCCTGCGCTGGGCCATAAATGAGGCCAATGCCGATTCGGTTATCCATAGGATAATTTTTTTGGAAGGATTGGAAGGCATTCTTAGATTATCTTCAGATCTACCTCACATCAATAGTAACCTGTCCATTATCGGAACGGGGGCGGAACATGTCACTATTTCAGGGGAAGGGAATTATCGTATGTTCGTAGTAAATAAGGGGTTTGCTTTGGATATTTCAGGATTTACCCTGACCGACTCTGCCGATAATTATAAGGACGGAACTATTTTTGCCGTTTCGGGCTCTGCCGTAAAGGCATCTGAGATAAGGGTAGTCGGAATTTCCAATCAAACCGCATTTTGGTCCAAGGGAGACCATTCTTCCATTACTATCTTCAACTCCATTTTTGAAAATAATTCTGCTACCCTATTTAGAAGCTATTGGGGATCCACTCCCAATTTTACATCGGACAATGAAAATGATTATACCAATAAAATTACCATTACCGGCTCGTCATTTATTTCCAATAGGGGCCTCATCTTTTCAACAGAACATTACGTAAAAATAGACAATTGCCTTTTTAGTGGAAATTATGATCAAATAGCCAATTTTAAGGGGGTAAACCGCTACCAAATATTAAACTCCAAATTTGTGAACAATACCGGTCGTCTGTTATTTACTTTTTCAAGTAAGATCGGTGACACCCCGTCTTGGGGAGAGGATACATTGGGGGCCAACAATACCCTTTTTGATGGGAACCTGTTTCAGGGAAATACGGGAACCATTATTAATACCGGAGGAGGTTTTAAACATGATTCCAAAACTACTATTACCAATAATATCTTTGTCAATAACGGAAATGACTGGTATGGCAACCCAATAGTAACTTCAGGAAACCAACATAACAATTTTATAACCTCGGTTACCCCAATGGACGATGAGGGTACTATCGTTGTTACCTTGAACAAGTCGCTCATGATCCATACGGAAGATGAGCTGCACTAAGGATTAAGGTTAAAGTTAAAAGTTGTCCAAAAGTTTTGTCCGGTCAAGCGCCCGCCAGTACCGAACGGTCCGTTCGGGCGGGGATCGAGACCTTTTTACAGGAGTGGGCGGTAACAGTTTTCAGTTGGCAGTGGCAGTTGGCAGGGTCAAAGTTCAAGGTTTCAGGTTCAGTCCATGGTCTATCTAAAGTATCAATTCTCAATTCCAACATCTAAAATCTAGTATCCAGCATCTGGAATCCAACACTATTCCTGCATACTGTGGTACACGTTCTGTACATCATCATCCTCTTCTATTTTTTCCAAAAGTTTCTCTACGTCGGCCGCTTCTTCCTCGCTTAGGGCTTTGGTGACCTGTGGAATACGTTCAAAACCTGAAGATAGAATTTCAATACCCCTATTTTCCAATTCTTTCTGTATGGCCCCGAAGCTTTCAAAGGGCGCATAGATCAAAATGCCGTCCTCATCGGCAAAAACTTCTTCGGCTCCAAAGTCGATCATTTCCAGTTCCAATTCCTCCGGATCTATTCCTTCGGCAGGAATCCTAAAGTTGCAGGTATGGTCGAACATGAATTCTACCGAGCCCGAAGTTCCCAAACTACCGTTGCATTTGTTGAAGTAACTTCTAATATTGGCCACGGTCCTGGTATTGTTGTCCGTGGCAGTTTCTACCAAAATGGCAATTCCATGGGGTGCGTATCCTTCAAAAAGCACTTCCTTAAAGTCGCCCAAACTTTTGTCAGACGCCCGTTTAATGGCCCTTTCCACATTGTCCTTGGGCATGTTTACCGCCTTGGCATTTTGGATAACGGCCCTTAACCGTGCATTGGAGCTCGGGTCTGCCCCTCCCTCTTTTACCGCCATTACAATGTCCTTGCCTATTCTGGTAAAGGCCTTCGACATTGCGGACCATCTTTTCATTTTACGTGCTTTTCTAAACTCAAAAGCTCTTCCCATTTCTTAGTTTTGTTAGAATAATAATGGAACAAATTTAACAATTTTTAATGCCGGCACAAGGGTTAAGTTTACTTGCTGATAATAATTTCCTCAATACTGTGCGCCAACTTGAAATCCTTGTCCGTAACCCCCTCCGCATCGTGGGTGGAAAGTCGGATATTAAGGGAATTGTAGACATTGTTCCACTCTGGGTGGTGATTTTGCGACTCACATTCAAAGGCGATCCTGGTCATTACAGAGAAGGTATCCTTAAAATTCTTAAATTCAAAGGAGGTCTCAATGGCGCCATCTACATAGTCCCACCCATCCAGTTCTTCCAATCTTTTTTCTATTTCTGTTTCCGATAATTTTTTCATACGTTTAAATTTTTGTAATTATATGATAATAAATTAATTAAAAAACCCGCCTGAATGGCCTGTCGGGCAGGTTAAGAACGTATGTAACCGCTACGCTCTCACATTAAAAATTTTAAACATCCACTCTCGATAGCAATCGGGATGTGAAATAATTTTTAAATTTCTTAATACTCGTTTCATCTGTTGATATTAATTTGTTTTTTATTGGTCAGACCTGCCCGACTTCTTCGTTCCCTTCCGTACCAGAACGGGCGGACAGGCGGGTTTAATTACTTACATAATTCCTATCATTACCAAGTTCATGAACCTTCGGTTTCACCAATCAACATTTCGTCCCGATAATTGTCACAAGGTGTCCAGAATTGTCATGGCTCATTTCATGCCGCTACTTTTTATAAAGTTAATTAAAACGGTACAATTCCAAGCCACCTATTCGCTAAAGATATGATGGTCTATAATCTCCTGATAGTTGAACAGTAAATTTTTTGGCAGCCGGTTCAATTTTGGCAACACCGCCAAATAACGGTCTTCATTGGTAGTAAATACATGTTTGTAAATAGGCCGATAGTTGCCCAAACGGTTTATAATTTCCCGTATAAAATCTTCATGGTGTATCAGGTCTACACTTCCCAAATGAAAGACCCCCGTCTTATTGTGGTTTATAAGGTAATGTATTTGTTGTGTAAGCTTATCATCGTTGGTGACGTTAATGATCAGATTGGGGAATACTTCAATGGGTTCCTTAGCGGTCAGGGCACTCTTTATTTCTTTAATTCTTGGCGAATTTATTCCAAAAACCATAGGTACCCTAAGAATGGCCATTTTAGACGCGGGTATCCTTAGAAGCATATTTTCTATTTTAATCTTCAATCGGCCATAAATGCTTTCGGATAGGGTCTTGTCGTTTTCGTAGGAGGGGTATTTGCTATAGGCATCAAAAACGTTGGCAGACGATATAAAATACAATTTGCAATCCCTGTTTTGGATGTATTCCACCAAATGTTGATGGGCCATTACCTGCGCCTGGAAATTCCCCCTTAGGGCGGAAATGATGAGGTCGGGCTTAACCTTGTTCAAAATATCAAATACGTCATCTTCTTCAAGGTCGTACCTAAAGAACTGTTGATTGTGTTCAAAGCTTTTTCTGGAAGAATAATAGGTACCATAGGTGTCAAAATAGGAGTTCAACTCCTTGTAAATGGCATTGCCTATAAATCCGCTCGCCCCTAAAATGAGTATTTTGTTCATTCTATCACCTCCTTTTGCAAAACTCGACCGCTACTTCTTTTAGACCTTGTAAAAAGGGAGTTTAACTATGGTAGCAGGAACGGCGTTCTTCCTAATTTGTATATGGATTTTGGTACCGATTTGGGACAGGGCCGTGGGTACATAACCCAAGCCGATACCTTTCCCCATGGAAGGGGACATGGTGCCCGAGGTTACCGTTCCAATCTTATTGCCCAAAGCATCAACGATATCATAGTCGTGCCTTGGAATCCCCTTTTCATCCAACTCAAATGCCACTAATTTTTTGGCAACTCCGTCTTCCTTTTGTTTGGCCAAGGCTTCCCTATTTACAAAATCCTTGGTGAACTTGGTAATCCAGCCCAGGCCTGCTTCCAGTGGCGAGGTAGTATCATTGATATCATTTCCGTACAAACAGTAGCCCATTTCCAATCGCAAGGTATCCCTGGCGGCAAGGCCGATAGGTTTTATGTTGTAGGCGGCACCAGCTTCAAACACCCTGTCCCAAATCTGTTGTACCTCATCGTTCTTACAGTATATTTCAAAACCTCCTGAACCCGTATAACCGGTAGCTGATATGATTACGTGCTCTATACCTCCAAAATCCGCTACCTCAAAGGAGTAGAAATTTATTGCGCTAAGGTTTATGGATGTCAACGATTGCATAGCTTCCACGGCTTTGGGTCCCTGAATGGCCAATAGGGAATATCCTTCGGATATATTGCGCATATCCGCACCAAAATCTTTATTGTATTTGTTAATATGCGCCCAATCCTTATCGATATTGGAGGCGTTTACAACCAGTAAATACTGTTCCTCTTTAATTTTATATACTATTAGGTCGTCCACAATACCACCGGTTTCGTTGGGCAAGCAGCTATATTGGGCCTTTCCTATACTCAATTTGGAAGCATCATTGGAAGTCACCTTTTGTATGAGTTCCAATGCCTTGGGGCCTCCCACAAGGAACTCGCCCATATGGGACACATCAAAAACGCCCACTCCATTGCGGACCGTTTCATGTTCTATGTTCACGCCTTCATAGGAAACAGGCATGTTGTATCCTGCAAAGGGCACCATTTTAGCGCCCAATGCCTCGTGGGTTTTTGTCAATGCGGTATTTTTCACACGTTTAAATTTTAGTAATTATTTATTAATAAGCTAATTATAAAATTAAGAACGTGTGCAACCCTGCCTCGCCGGCAGGCAGGCACTCCGTTCTCACATTAAAAATTTTAAATATTTTCTTTTGTTAAAAAATATTTAAAATTTATTAATGTTCGTTTCATTTGAACGATTTGAGGCGTAAAAATATTGAAAATATATCTAAGGGAGAATCCAAACACCTTTTGTTTTGCACAAATTAATGTTAATTGGGATTCATGTTGCGTGGTTGAAATAACTGGGCAGTGAACATTTTTTTGTCCCGGTGGGACTGCCCCTTGTACTTTGAGGTGTCTTTGTGGTTAATCAATAACCGATTTGGTACTATTATTGATTATTTTTAGACCTAAAATTAATGATGGTTATGAGGAATTTAACAATGATTTCTTTATTTTTTTTGCTAGGCCCTTGGTTTTGGGCACAGGAAGTTCCCAATGATTTATTAAGTGCGGATTTTCATAAGGGAAGGCGTCAGGAAGTGCGTAAGGCCATGCCCCCAAACAGTGTGGCGGTATTTTTTGCCGCAGCGGTAAGGAATAGGGCAAACGACGTGGATTATGTATACCATCAAGATCCTGATTTTTATTATTTAACGGGCTATAGGGAACCCAATGCCCTTCTGCTCCTATTTTCAGAAATGCAAAAGGATAAGGATGGGGGTCAATACAATGAGGTACTCTATGTCCAGAAACGGGATGAAAGGGCCGAACAATGGAATGGAAAAAGATTGGGAATGGAAGGCGTTAAAGGGCAACTGGGATTTGAACGCGCCTTTAACGCCGAAGAATTTTTAAACTCGGATATTGATTTTTCCAAGTTTGGGAATGTAATGTTTTTCGATTTCAAGAACGATTTTAGGGATACCAAGGGCCCCGCCGATAAGTTTGATCTGATACGGGCGTTTAAGGAAAAGACCAATTATCCTACAGATTACGATGCCACCAAACAACAGCTTTATAGTATGATCAAAGCTACCGAGTTGGAGAACAGTGCCAATGTGGCCCAGACCCTGGGGAGGTATTTGAATTATTATCAGGAACTAAGATCGGATACATTGTTGGTCGATTTTGTGGAGGCCAAAGATGATAGGTCCCGGACCGAAATCAGGGAAAAGGTGGCACTGCAACTACAGTCCAATAACCTAAATAGTGCCAAGCTGGAGGAAATAATGAACACCTTAAGGGAAATAAAGACCCAGGAAGAACTGGTGCTTTTAAAGAAGGCGGTGGAGATTTCGGCAGTAGGGCAAATAGAGGTTATGAAGGCCATGCACCCCAATATGTCCGAAATGGAAATTCAGGGAGTACATGAGTTTGTTTATAAGAAATACGGTGCCGAATATGAGGGCTATCCTTCCATAGTAGGTAGTGGCAATAACGGTTGTATTCTGCATTATATAGAGAATAATAGACCAAAGGTGGGGAACGATTTGGTCTTGATGGATTTGGGTGCGGAATATCACGGTTATACTGCCGATGTAACCCGGACCATTCCGGCCAACGGAAAATTTTCAAAGGAGCAAAAACAGATTTACGATATTGTTTACAGGGCCCAAGAGGCGGGAATAAAGGCCAGTGTGGTAGGGGCTTCTTTTCAGGCCCCCGGAGAGGCCGCAAGTGAAGTGGTTGCCCAGGGGTTGGTGCAGCTGGGGATTATTGGGAGCCCAGGGGAGGCCAGGAAATATTTCCCGCACGGCACTTCCCATTATTTGGGGCTTGATGTGCACGATAAGGGTACTTACCAGCCATTTAAGGAAAATACGGTGATTACGGTAGAACCCGGTATCTATATTCCCGAAGGAAGTGATTGCGATAAAAAATGGTGGGGAATAGCGGTAAGGATCGAAGACGATATCCTAATCACGAAAAATGGTCCCGTTAATTTGTCGGAAATGGCCCCAAGGACCACGGAAGCTATAGAGGCCGTGATGAAAGAATCCAGTCCGCTGGACCATTTTAAATTGCCATCGTTGGATTAAATGGGACTATAGGGGAAACTATGAAATTTCTACGAGGGCTTTTTTCATAGCTGCTTTCAAAAATCCACCGGAAATTATCCCTTCCCTAACTTCGGCTACATTTTTTACCATTTTTTGGTAATCCTCATCGGATAGGTTTTTTAATTTTCCGTCCAATTCTTCCAAAGAGGAAATGCAGATGCCCAATTGGCGTTCCTGTATTACTGTGGCAATGGCCGCCTTGTCCCATATGATGATGGGAAGGCCACAGAGCAAATATAAAGAGGTCTTATGGGGGTTGTTGTATAATAGGTATTGTCCAAAATGACCGGCACACTCGTCAATGGAGTTCCCGTTCCATACCAGGCCGAAAGAACCCCTTATGTGTTTTGCTACTTCATCCGGGGAAAACATCCCTTCAAAACTGATGATGGTATTGGCCGGGTCCACATCATCTTTGATAAAACCACTACCGTAGAGCTTTAAATGAAAGCTATTGTTTTTTAAGGCATCCAATTTATAGATAAAGGCACTTTTTGCCATTCCAAGGCCACCGGCAAAAACAACATCGAACAAGCCCTTATTGGAAAGCTCGGGAGCAATGTAGGTATTGTTGTTGTCCAAATAATCGAACATGTACAGAGGGATCAGTTTGGCCGTGGCCCCTTGTTGCTCGAACCATTTTTTCATATTGTCGTTATGTACAATGATTACGTCGGCACATGAGAATTTTTTCATTTCTCGGGCAATATCCTTGTTTTTTCCCATAAGATATTTAACATCATGGATGATCAGAACAATTTTACATTTTTTTATTCCCGCTATGGTGGTGATGTATTTGTAATATTTGCTTAGCGGATATTGTATGGCCAAAACGGAATTTTTAGGGAGACGTATTACCCCCTTTGTTATTCCAAAAAAACTGATGACCGCCCCTAAGGCAGAACTGGCATAGGTGGTCTGTTTAAAACCTAAATTTTTAAAACCTATGGTGTCCAAGATCCGCTCGCAATCCGTTTTCGGTTTGGAGGCTGCGCTGTTGGTTGCTTTGTAATTTCGGGAGATATAATATAAATTGGCCATTGTGGTTTGGTTCTTTACGCTATGCAAATATAACCATGTTATGGCAAAGTGGATTTTTTTTTGATTTCAATCTGAAAACGATATATTATACATTAGTTTTACTTTTTTATTGTGAACTCATTTACGCGTAATGAAATACGACTACCTTATTGTAGGTGCTGGACTTTTTGGTGCCGTTTTTGCCCATGAGGCCAAAAAGAAAGGAAAAAAATGCCTGGTAATCGATAAGCGCCCACATCTTGGGGGTAATGTTTATTGTGAGGAAGTGGAAGGTATTAATGTCCATAAGTACGGGGCACATATTTTTCATACCAATGACAGGACCATTTGGGATTATGTAAATGGATTTGTGGAATTTAATAGGTATACCAATGCACCGGTAGCCAATTATAAGGGCGAACTTTTTAATTTGCCCTTCAATATGAACACTTTTTACCAGTTATGGAAGGTTGCAACACCTGGGGAAGCCAAATCGTTAATAGCGGAACAGGTACGGGAAGTGGGGGTGCTCAATCCAAAGAATTTGGAGGAACAGGCCTTGTCACTGGTCGGTAAGGACATCTACGAAAAGTTGATCAAAGGGTATACGGAGAAACAATGGGGACGAAAGGCCACAGAGTTGCCGGCTTTTATCATAAAAAGGTTGCCGTTGCGGTTTACGTTCGACAATAATTATTTTAATGATAAATACCAGGGAATTCCCATTGGGGGTTACAATAAATTGATCAATGGTCTGTTGGAGGGTATTGAAACTCGGATGGAGGTCGATTTTTTTAAAGATAGAACGGAACTGATGGCAATGGCCCATCAGCTTGTGTTCACCGGTAAGATCGATGAGTTTTATGATTATCGATATGGGAAGTTGGAATATAGGAGTCTGGAGTTTAAACATGAAACCCTGGATATGGAAAATTATCAGGGCAATGCGGTCATAAATTATACGGATGCCGAAATTCCATATACCCGTATTTTAGAGCATAAGCACTTTGAATTTGGAACACAAAAAAAGACCGTTATCACAAAGGAATATCCTACGGAATGGTCCGGCAATAAAGAGCCGTACTACCCCATCAACGATCTAAGGAACAATGAAATCTATTCCAAGTACAGGACCTTGTCCGAAACGGACGATATTATATTTGGGGGAAGGCTGGCCGAGTATAAGTACTATGATATGCACCAGGTAATTGCCTCGGCATTGGCCAAGTGCAAAAAAATATTTCCCTAAGATAGTCCTGTTTATTTTCCAAAAATTTTGGCTGCAACAGTTAACAGTGGGCAGTGAAGTTCGTTTATTACCAACCCCCGTTGACGCGAGTGTCACAATCGTGCCTCGCTGCAGACCCACGAAAATTTTTAAAAATTATAAGGATAATATGTACTGGAGAACAATACATTAAGCAAGTATATTGGTTATGGTTTATAATATTAATATATTTTACCGCGTGTTGAAAAAGAACAATTAGAAATACTTGTTTAATATACAAAAAGGATATACTTTTGTTATATTATATAAGTAAAAATTATGAAAACAGTATCATTAAAAATTGATGATTCAATTTTTGGGGAAACAGAAAAAATCCTTGCAAAAATTAAAAAACCGAGAAACAGGTATATTAATGATGCAATTGACTACTACAATCGTATTCAAAAACGTTCAATTTTAGAAAAAAGACTAAAAAAAGAATCGGATTTGGTTAAAGCAAATTCTTTGGAAGTTTTAAAAGATTTTGAGGGGATCGATTATGACGTTTAAACAATATGAAATCTGGATTGCAGATTTAAATCCGCAAATCGGGACGGAACCTGGAAAAACCAGACCAGTTCTTATTGTCCAGACAAATCTATTAAATCAAATTCCACATCCTTCAACAATTGTTTGTCCATTAACGACAAATGTAAAAAAAGGCTCGGAAATCTTGCGGGTTCACATAAAAAAAGGAGAAGCAAATCTACATCAAAATTGTGATGTAATGATAGACCAAATTAGAGCAATTGATAATAAAAGACTTGTTAAAAAAGTTGGAAACCTACCTCAAAATCTGATTGAAAAGGTGAAGGAAAATTTAATGATAATAATTGATTTAGAATAATATCGTAGGACATTAGTAAATTAAAATTCAGCTTATTAAAACCACTCTGGAGCGGTTTTCTATTTTTTGGATCGTTCTCAAATCGGCAAGGGGCAAGGTCATCATATTATACCCCGTTGGCGCGAGTGTCACACTCGTACTTACAAAACTTTCAAAGAAACTCGAATAACAGAGCTTTACAAAGCTAACCGCTTAAAGCTTAAGCCTTACTGCTTCAAAACTTAAATAATTTCATTGCTTGGAAGCTTATTTGTCCAATAGATAATCTTTTAGCTCCGTATATTCAGAGATTTTAATCGATTTTTTCTTTTTGTCCATAACTTTTACAATACTATCCGGCAAATCGATATTTTCCCTGATAGTATCCTCCACTACATCCAGGAACTTGACAGGGTGTGCCGTTTCCAGAAAAATGCCATAGGTGTCCGGATGGGTTTGTTGATACTTTTTTAAGCCCAAATAGCCAACCGCACCGTGTGGATCCGCCACATAGGTATAGTCGTTGTACAATTTTAGCATGGCTTCCCTGGTCTCTTTATCGGTAAAGGAATAGGAGGTTAGGTTGTTGGAGAGCTCCTCAAAACTATCCTTGTACAAATGCCTTATCCGGATAAAATTACTGGGATCGCCCACGTCCATGGCGTTGGAAATGGTAGCGATGGAGGCTTTTGGTGCATAGGTTCCTGTATCCATATAGCGTGGAACCACATCGTTTACATTGGTGGAAGCAATAAAATGTGTACAGGGCATACCCAACCTTTGCGCCATAATTCCTGCACAGATATTTCCAAAATTTCCACTTGGGACGGAAAATACAATATCCTTGGCCTTGGATTTCATTTCCTTATAGGCGAACAGGAAATAAAACATTTGGGGGAGCCACCTGGCCACATTGATACTATTGGCGGAGGTCAACTGCATGTTTTGGACCAACTCCTTGTCCAGGAAAGCTGTTTTTACCATATTCTGGCAGTCGTCAAAAGTGCCTTCAACTTCCAGGGCGGTAATGTTCCTGCCCAATGTAGTCAATTGTTTTTCTTGAATATCGCTCACCTTTCCGCTAGGATATAGAATAACTACCTTAACCCCGTCCACTCCAAGGAACCCATTGGCAACTGCGCCTCCCGTATCTCCGGAAGTGGCTACCAATACAGTTACATCCTTTGTGGTTTTGGTTGAGAAATAACCGAGGCATCTAGCCATAAATCGCGCACCCACGTCTTTAAAAGCTAGGGTAGGGCCGTGAAAAAGTTCCAAAGCGGCCACGTCGTCCTCAATTTCTACAAGGGGAAAATCAAAATCCAAAACATCGGCCAGAATTTCTTTAAGTGCCTCTTCCGGAATATCCTTGCCCACAAATTGTTGTATGGCCAGGAAGGCAATTTCCTGATTGGAGCATTCTTCTATCCTGTTAAAAAAATCGTTTGGTAGCACCGTGATCGTTTCTGGAAAATATAAGCCGCGATCTGGGGCAATTCCTTTTATAACGGCTTCTTTGAAAGATACATTGGGCGCTTGTTGGTTTAGGCTATAAAAGTTCATATTTATCGGTGTTGATATGAGTTGTAATTTCAAATTGGTACTTGGATACCCAGAAAAGCAGCATACTTTAGCTTTCCAGGATTTTAATCCCTTGGGTATTTATTTGGGAAATATGTATGTCATAATCTACCCCTATTTTTTCGTAGACTTTTCTCATGGCTTCCGCTACTCCATTGGCATTTTCCCTGCCCTTGCTCAGGGCAAAGATAGAGGGTCCCGAACCTGAGATTCCACATCCTAGGGCACCTGCTCCAATGGCATCTTCCTTCACCTTATCGAATCCGGGGATAAGAATGGATCTAATGGGTTCTATGATATGGTCTACCAAAGACCTGCCTATAAGTTCATAGTCGTTGGTAAATAGGCCTGCAATAAGTCCGCCCACATTGCCCCATTGCTTAATACCATCTTCCAGGGAAATGGATGTTTTTAGGATGCGTCTGGAGTCTGAGGTCCTAACTTCTATTTGTGGATGTATAACGGTGGCGTATAATTCTGGAGGCGTAGGGATTTTTACAATATCCAAAGGTTGGTAACTGCGCACTAGGGTAAAGCCCCCGAACAGGGCAGGGGCAACATTGTCGGCATGGGCTACCCCACTGGCCAACCGCTCTCCTTCCATGGCAAATTTTACCAATTCCAGATTGGTGAAAGGGCAGCCCAATAGTTGGTTCATGGCCCACACTGCCCCTGTTGAACTGGCTGCACTGCTTCCAATACCGCTGCCCGCCTTTATTTTCTTATAAATCTCGATCTCAAAACCACCCACATGATCACTTTCCGCCAGCAAGGCCAATCCTGCGACCCCGGCCACATTTTGCAGGGTTTCGGTGGGTAGATCCTGCCCTGTAAGCTTGGTGATCTTTATTCCTTTTTCATTGGTTTTCCTGACCACCATCTCATCACCTACCGAATCCAAAGCAAGTCCAAGGACATCAAAACCACAGGAAACATTGGCTATGGTGGCCGGACAGAAAATTCTAATTTCGTTAGTTTTCATTTTCACTCAAATAAATTCACATTTTCGGGCCTCTTTTAATAATTACCGATGCGTATAATATCGGCGAATATTCCAGAGGCGGTAACATCTGCCCCGGCCCCGGCCCCTTTTATGATCATTGGTTGGTTGGGATATCGTTCCGTGTAGAATAATACGATATTGTCACTTCCTTCCAAGTTATAGAAATCATGTCCTTTGGGAATCCTTTGTAGGCCCACACTGGCTTTTCCGTTTTCAAATTGCGCCACATATTTCAATTTACTATCTTCCTCAACGGCCTGCCTGTACATTTGTTGAAACGATGCTTCATGTTTCGTCAACGATTTGAAAAAATCTTCATTGTTCTTTGTTTCCAAGCTCTCCTGTGGTAGAAAGGGATTGTTTTGGATGTCCTCTATGTTCAGTACGTTTCCACTTTCCCGTGCCAGGATCAATATTTTCCGCATAACGTCCACCCCGCTCAAATCTATTTTGGGATCCGGCTCGGTATAGCCTTCCGTTTGGGCTTGCTTTACGATATCGTGGAAGGTGGTGCTGTCGTTAAAATTGTTGAACACAAAATTTAGACTACCCGAAAGTACCGCTTGAATTTTTAATATTTTATCGCCCGAAGCTACCAAGTGCTTTAAAGTGTCTATAATGGGCAGGCCGGCACCTACATTTGTTTCGAAAAGAAAGGGCGCATTGTACTGTCTTGCCAGATCCTTTAATTCCTGATAATTTCCATAGGTAGAGGAACAGGCTATTTTATTACAGGTAACAACGGATATGCTATTCCTTAAATAGGAACTATAGGTTTCCGAAACCTCCTGATTGGCGGTATTGTCTACAAATATGCTATTTCTGTAATTCAGTTTTTTAACCTTTTCGAAGAACTGTTCCAGATTGGTCTTTTCTCCCTTGCTTAGAAGTTCCTGCCAATTTTTAAGGGCAATGCCATCCTCATCGAATATCATAGTCCTGGAATTGGACATACCAATAACCCTGATATTTAGTTTTAGCTTCTCTTTTAAATATTTTTTTTGCGATTGTATCTGGTTCAAAAACTTGGCGCCAACATTGCCCACTCCCATAACAAACAGATTCAGCTGCTTTATATTTTCCTCAAAAAATTCCTCATGCAAGGTATTGAGCGCTTTTTTTACATCCTCTTTAAGGATTACTGCAGATATGTTACGTTCGGAAGCCCCTTGGGCTATGGCACGGATGTTAACATTGTTTTTGCCCAAGGTACTGAACATTTTTCCGCTAAGACCTTGATGGCTTTTCATATTATCGCCTACAAGGGCAATGATGGCCAAATCTTTTTCTGCCACTACCGGTTTTATTTTTCCAAGGGAAATCTCAATATAGAATGCATCGTTGATAACTTGTACCGCGTGGTCCGCATCCTGATTGTCAATTCCGATACAGATAGAATGTTCGGACGATGCCTGGGTAATCATCACAACACTGATGCCCGCAGTTGAAATTACTTCGAAAAAACGTTTGGAAATTCCCGTAATACCTACCATACCCGGGCCTTCCAGGGATAGGAGGGCAATATTTTCCACGTGGCTTATTCCGCGTACGGTTTTGCCCTTTCCGTTTTTATTTTTGGTGATCAAAGTACCTGCTGCCTTTGGATCGAAGGTGTTTTTAATGACAATGGATATTCCTTTGGTCAATACCGGTTGAATGGTGGGAGGATATAGGACCTTCGCCCCAAAATGGGACAGCTCCATAGCTTCTTCATAAGAAATATGGGGAATGGCCATGGCCTGTTTTACTATTTTGGGGTTGGCGGTATACATGCCGCTTACATCCGTCCATATTTCCAGAATTTCCGCATCTATGGCGTTGGCTACTATTGCAGCGGTATAATCCGATCCTCCACGGCCCAAGGTGGTGGAATCACCATTTGCCGACGAGGCAATAAAGCCTCCCATAATAATTACGGAATTGGGGCATTTTTCAATGTAGTCGGTAATATTTTTGTTCGTTATATCAAAATTGACGGCCGCTCTCCCGTAATTGGAGTTTGTTTTTACAAGCTGTCTGCTATCGGCATATGCGGTATCTATTCCTTCAACTATGAAATATTCGCTGATAATATAGGAAGACAGCAACTCTCCGTAACTCACTATCTTGTCCGATAGTTTTGGCGTAATCTCCCCTATTAAATAGGCCCCTTCCAATAGTGTTTCCAGGGTATTAAGTTCACTCTTTACTTTACTAAGGACCTTACTTTGGGATTGGATCGGGATTAGCTCCTTTATGGTATGCAGATGTCTGTCCTCTATTTCCTTTAGCAAGGTTTTATAGGTCTGTTCCTGTGAGGAAGCTAGCGCTGCGGTCTTTAAAAGAAGGTCTGTTATTCCTCCAAGAGCGGAAACTACTACAATGGTTTTTTTGGCCCCAAGGTCTGCTATAATATTTTTTACTAAACTTATATTATTGGCGTTGGCTACCGACGTGCCACCGAATTTTAGAACTTTCATGGTTCAAAGGTATTAAGTAATAAAAATTGAATTTTGATATAATATGTAACGGACGTATATGTAGTAGCTTACCCCAATGGGGTAGTGGTGCTGATAGCGGTAATGGCAATGCGACCATTTATAAATGGAGAATTAGGTAATTTGATGTCCGTATTGTTATATCCCATCATAAGAATAAAGAACCAAATGTAGTATTTTTGATTGCCCAATCAAACGTTTGGACGGATTTTTACTAAATCATCAAATTTTTATAAATAATCTTATCGAATGAAGATTTTTAATGCAAAACAGATATACGAAGCTGATAAATTCACAATGATTAAGCAGGGAATCAGCAGTGAACAGCTTATGGAACGGGCAGCAATACGGATTTTTAATTGGATGCATTCTAGAATGCAGGGAACCCAGCTTAAAATCCATTTGTTTTGTGGCATAGGCAATAATGGAGGGGACGGACTGGCACTTGCCAGACATTTGTTGGATCACGACTATAATATAGAGGTTTTTGTTGTTGACTATAGCGAGCACAGGTCCAAGGATTTTTTGATCAACCTGGACCGTTTAAAGGAGAAGGGCATTTGGCCTAATTTTATAAATGAACAATCGGATTTTCCCGATATTGGAAAGGAGGATATTATTGTGGATGCCATTTTTGGCATAGGGCTCAACAGGGTTCCTGATAAATGGTTGATAGGACTTATGCGGCACCTTAACAGCTCCAAAGCCTTTATTCTTGCGATAGATGTGCCTTCGGGGCTATATATGGATGCCGGTCTTCCGAATAAGGATGGTGTAATAAAAGCAAATTACGTGCTTACTTTTCAAGTCCCAAAACTTGTTTTTTTTCTTCCGGAAACGGGAAGATATATAGATCATTGGGAGGTGCTGGATATTGGCTTGGACAAGGATTTTTTGGTTGGCCTGAAAACCGAATATGAGTTGATCGGTAAGGGCGAAGTGCTGCCTATGTACAAGCCCAGGGAGAAGTTTTCACATAAGGGCAGCTATGGCCATTCCCTTATAATTGGTGGAAGTTACGGAAAGATGGGGGCCGTAGTTCTGGCCGCCAAAGGGAGTATGCTGGCCGGAAGCGGATTGGTTACGGCCTATGTTCCAAGGTGCGGGTACGGGCCATTGCAAACAGCATTGCCGGAAGCCATGGTCATAACGGACAATGAAGAGGGGGAAATCTCCAAAATTGATTTTGACATAGTGCCCAGCGTAATCGGTATTGGTGTTGGCATGGAAACAACGGGGACTACATCCAAGGCCTTTTCCAATTTTCTAATGAACAATAAATTGCCTTTGGTCATAGATGCCGACGGATTGAACATTCTTTCCAAAAACAAGGGGCTATTAGGAAAATTGCCTCCCCAAACCGTTTTAACCCCGCATCCCAAGGAGTTGGAACGAATATTGGGGAAATGGACGGACGACTTTGACAAATTGAAAAAAGCAAAGCGGTTCTCTGAAAAATACGATTGTATTTTGGTCATTAAAGGGGCCAATACCATTACTGTTTATAAGGATACGGGTTATGTGAACACCACCGGAAATCCGGGTATGGCCACCGGTGGCAGCGGGGATGTGCTAACGGGGATCATAACGGGTTTGATAGCTCAGGGCCATTCCCCGTTAAATGCGGCAATTTTTGGCGTGTACCTCCACGGAAAGGCTGCCGATATTGCCGTGGAGAATTGTAGTTTTCAGGCCCTGATCGCCAGTGGTATATTGGATAATATAGGCAGGGCCTATTTGGATCTTTTTCAAATTTCGGAACCCGATGTTGCCTCTGGTGAAGGTAATCAGTAGAATTTCATTGCCAATCTAGTATTGACATGATACTTGGTAAGGACAACCGTTATTCCGCATTGGATGTTCTTACCCGCCTTTTTATCCACAAAAGGGCATTGTCCTGATCAATAAAGAATTTCATGGGTTTCTTGTAAAATAGTCTCTCGATATTAAAATTGTGCATATCAATTTCCTTAATGGAAACTACGGCAAATGCCTTAATGTTCTCTATTTCCCTAATTTGGTTGTACACCATTGGATCAATGGCATATGAGTGCTTCCTTAAGCTTATGTAACCGAAATTTTTATTTCTAAAATGGATCTCCATAATGCCAATAATTTGAAATACCCTTTCTTTGGTAATGGTGGTTCCTTCGTTAAAAATAGAAACCATGTAGTCGTCAAATACCTGTACTTTTCCAATGTCCAGTTGATATTCTCTTACGATAATAGTCTTCTTGGGTCGTCCGACTTTCATTCTCCTTATTTTATATAGTGTGTCTGCAGCGAATTTAGAATTAAGTATAACTATTATAAAAATTATTAGATTAAAGACACTTTAATCGTTTATGTGGAATGGAAATGGGCTAGCTGTATTTTATTTCTTACAAACGCCTGGGAATAAATAAAAAAAGGAGTAGCATTTGGCTACTCCTTTTTGTGACTATTGGCGATATCCCAATTAGGTCTTGGACGACTTTTCCGCTTTTTTGATCCTAATGGTAAGCGTTTCCTTGGTTTCATCGAGATCCATATGAATGGTGTCACCTTCCTCCAATTTGGAATTTACGATTTCCTCGGCCAGGGCATCTTCAATATATTTTTGAATGGCCCTCTTGAGCGGCCTGGCACCGTATTGTTTGTCGAACCCTTTTTCGGCAATATAATCCTTGGCCTTATCCGTTAGTTGTAGGTCATATCCTATATCTTTGATCCTTCGGTATAATTTGTTAAGCTCGATATCGATTATCCTATGTATATCTTCGCGCTCCAGAGCGTTAAATACCACCACGTCATCTATTCTATTTAAGAATTCCGGTGCAAAGGCCTTCTTTAGGGCATTTTCTATAACACCTTTTTGATGGGTATCCGCCTGGGCCTTTTTTGCGGAAGTTCCAAAACCAACTCCTTGGCCAAAATCTTTAATTTGCCTTGCTCCAATGTTGGAGGTCATAATGATGATCGTATTTCTAAAATCGATCTTTCTGCCAAGACTATCTGTTAAATAACCATCGTCCAGCACTTGCAGAAGCATGTTGAATACATCTGGGTGTGCCTTTTCAATTTCATCCAACAGAATAACGGAATAGGGTTTGCGGCGTACCTTTTCGGTCAATTGTCCGCCTTCTTCATACCCAACATATCCCGGAGGGGCACCTACAAGTCTGGATATGGCAAATTTCTCCATATACTCGCTCATATCCACTCGGATCAAGGCGTCCTCGGAATCGAACAACTCCTTGGCCAATATTTTGGCAAGTTGGGTTTTACCTACTCCGGTTTGACCTAAAAAGATGAAGGAACCAATAGGCTTGTTCGGGTCTTTTAGACCTGCCCGGTTACGTTGGATCGCCTTGGCCACTTTGGCCACTGCTTCGTCCTGACCAATTACATTGCTTTTGATAAGTTTTGGCAGTTCGGCCAATTTATTGCTTTCCGTTTGTGCTATCCTATTTACTGGAATACCGCTCATCATGGAAACCACGTCCGCCACATTGTCTTCCGTAACGGTTTCCTTATGGAGTTTACTATCTTCTTCCCATCGTTCTTGGGCAATGGACAAATCTTTTTCTATTCGTTTTTCATCGTCCCTAAGTTTGGCGGCTTCCTCGTATTTCTGTTTTTTTACGACCGTATTCTTAAGTTCACGAACGTCTTCCAATTGTTTTTCGAGTTCCAAAATTTGTTTGGGAACATCCATGTTTACGATATGCACGCGAGAACCTGCTTCGTCTAGGGCATCAATTGCCTTGTCCGGTAAAAAACGGTCCGTCATATATCTATTGGTAAGGCTTACACAGGCAATTATGGCCTCATCGGTATAAATTACGTTATGATGGTCCTCGTACTTTCCTTTTATGTTTTTTAAGATCTCAATGGTCTCGCTTACAGTGGTAGGCTCAACGATTACTTTTTGAAATCTTCTTTCCAGGGCACCGTCCTTTTCTATGTACTGTCTGTATTCGTCCAAAGTGGTGGCCCCTATACATTGGATTTCACCTCTGGCAAGTGCCGGTTTGAACATATTGGAGGCATCCAAGCTGCCCGTTGCGCCACCGGCCCCAACAATGGTATGGATCTCATCTATGAACAGGATAACGTCGTCGTTTTTTTCCAGTTCGTTCATAACGGCCTTCATTCGCTCTTCAAATTGTCCGCGATATTTGGTCCCTGCAACCAAGGAAGCCAGGTCCAAGGTTACCACCCTTTTGTTGTAGAGGATTCTGGACACTTTCTTGTTGATTATTCTCAGGGCAAGTCCTTCGGCAATGGCGCTTTTACCAACTCCTGGCTCTCCTATCAACAAGGGATTGTTCTTTTTTCTTCTACTTAGGATCTGGGAAACCCTTTCAATTTCCTTTTCACGGCCCACAACGGGGTCCAATTTGTTTTCCTCTGCCATTTTGGTCAGGTCGCGGCCAAAATTGTCCAATACAGGGGTCTTCGATTTTTTGCTTCCCTTTTGCCCTGTACCGGAAGTGCCAAAAGTGCCTTCCTTTTCATCGTTGGGCTCATCGGAATCACTGGGGAAGGACTCTGAAGTGGGAGAGTCTATATAATCGTCATCACTTGTTATCATTGATTTAAACTGGTCTTTTACACCATCGTAGTCCACTTTTAATTTATGTAGTAGTTTGGTAGTGGGATCGTTTTCATTACGCAAAATACACAGTAATAAATGGGCCGTATTGATAGAGGAACTTTGAAATAATTTAGCTTCGAGAAATGTTGTTTTCAGCGCACGCTCCGCCTGTCTGGTCAGGTGCAGATTCTTTTTGTCCTTTTGTGCGGCACTCGCATTTGGATTGGCGGGACTTAAAATTTCCACTTTTCTTCTCAAGTGATCCAAGTCCACGTCCAATGCGTCTAAAATGCTTATTGCTTTTCCATTACCGTCACGCAGTAATCCCAGCATCAAATGCTCGGTTCCAATGAAGTCGTGGCCCAATCTTAAAGCCTCTTCCTTACTGTAAGCAATTACATCTTTTACTCTAGGGGAAAAATTGTCGTCCATAAAATATCCTTTCAACTTTAAAAATAGTAAATCTACGTCAATCTACGGCAAATACTATACCTAATATTCGTTAAACGTGGTGGTTTTGACGAAATGGGTCATTATTTACATTAAAATTAACAATCAAATTGATGTGGGAACCCCATATTTGTAGTGTTGATAAATTCTTTGTAAAAGTATGGCCCAGGTACTTGTATAGTATCGATTTTACGTATATTGTCGTGCTTTTTTAACTAAAAATAAATAGAAGATTTTAAATGGCAGAAGGAGAAAAATTAATTCCGATTAACATTGAAGATGAAATGAAATCTGCCTACATTGATTATTCAATGTCGGTCATTGTGTCACGTGCCCTGCCAGATGTTAGGGATGGTTTAAAGCCAGTGCATAGAAGGGTTTTGTTCGGAATGCACGAGTTGGGTGTTAGATCCAATAGTGCCCACAAGAAATCCGCGCGTATTGTCGGGGAAGTATTGGGAAAGTATCATCCGCACGGGGATACTTCTGTTTATGATTCCATGGTCCGTATGGCCCAGGAGTGGAGTTTAAGGTATATGTTGGTAGATGGCCAGGGGAACTTTGGTTCCGTTGATGGCGACAGTCCGGCCGCAATGCGTTATACGGAGGCCCGTATGCGAAAGATTGCGGATGATATGTTGGCCGATATAGATAAGGATACGGTAGATCATCAGCTTAATTTTGATGATTCCTTACAGGAGCCCACGGTGCTTCCTACCAGGATACCTAATTTATTGATCAATGGTGCTTCCGGTATTGCCGTGGGTATGGCAACCAATATGCCGCCCCATAACCTGTCCGAGGTAGTGGACGGTACCGTTGCCTATATAGACAATAACGATATTGAAATAGATGAGCTTATTACCCATATCAAGGCACCGGATTTTCCCACAGGTGGTATCATATACGGCTATGATGGGGTCAAAGAGGCTTTCCATACCGGACGTGGCCGTGTGGTAGTGAGGGCGAAAGCCAGTTTTGAGGAGGTGCAGGGAAGGGAGAGTATTGTAGTAACGGAAATTCCCTATCAGATCAACAAGGCGGACATGATCAAGAAGACCGCCGATCTGGTCAACGAAAAAAAGATTGATGGTATTTCTACCATTAGGGACGAGTCCGATAGGAACGGAATGCGGATAGTGTATATCCTAAAAAGGGATGCTATTCCCAATATCGTTCTTAACACATTGTACAAGTATACTTCCTTACAGTCGTCATTTAGTGTCAATAATATAGCCTTGGTAAAAGGAAGGCCGCAATTATTGAACGTTAAGGAGATGATCCACTATTTTGTGGAACATCGTCATGAAGTAGTGGTAAGACGTACGGAGTTTGAACTGAAGAAGGCCGAAGACAGGGCACATATCCTGGAGGGATTGATTATTGCCTCGGATAATATAGATGAGGTAATTGCTATCATAAGGGCATCTTCCAATGCCGATGAGGCCAGGGAAAAGCTTATGGAGCGCTTCAAGCTCAGCGAAATCCAGGCCAAGGCCATTGTTGAAATGCGTTTACGCCAATTGACCGGACTGGAGCAGGATAAATTAAGATCGGAATACGAGGAAATTATCCTGACCATTGCCGACTTAAAGGATATCCTGGCCAAAAAAGAGCGAAGGATGCAGATCATCAAGGATGAGCTGCTGGAGATTAAGGACAAGTACGGGGATAACCGCCGTTCCGAAATAAATTTTGCAGGTGGGGACCTAAGTATGGAGGATATGATCCCGGATGAACAAGTGGTCATTACCATTTCCCATGCCGGTTATATTAAAAGAACCCCCCTTTCGGACTATAAGACCCAAAACAGGGGCGGTGTTGGTCAAAAAGCATCTTCCACCAGAAATGAAGATTTCCTGGAACACCTTTTTGTGGGTACCAACCATCAATATATGCTGTTCTTTACCCAGAAAGGCAAGTGTTTCTGGATGCGCGTCTATGAAATTCCGGAGGGAACCAAAACTTCCAAAGGACGGGCCATCCAAAACCTGATCAATATTGAGAACGATGATATGGTGAAGGCCTTCATCTGTACCCAAGATTTAAAGGATGAGGAATACGTAAACAGCCATTATGTTATTATGGCCACTAAAAAGGGTATTGTTAAAAAGACTTCTCTGGAACAGTACTCAAGGCCTAGACAGAATGGTATCAATGCCATAAGTGTTCGGGAGGACGATGAACTATTGGAAGCCAAGCTTACCACGGGCGCAAGTCAGATATTCCTAGGGTTAAGGTCGGGTAAGGCCATTAGGTTCGAGGAAGTAAAGACAAGGCCTATGGGTAGAAATGCCTCCGGTGTTCGTGGGATTACATTGGCCAATGATAAGGACGAGGTGATAGGTATGGTGGCCGTGCACAATTTTGAAGAGGAGATATTGGTGGTGTCCGAGAATGGTTACGGGAAACGCTCCAGTATTGAAGACTATAGAATTACCAATAGAGGTGGTAAAGGAGTAAAGACCATTTCCATTACGGAAAAAACAGGTGGCTTGGTAGCCATAAAGAACGTTTCGGACTCCGATGATTTGATGATTATCAATAAATCGGGCATCGCAATAAGAATGAGTGTTGAGGATTTAAGGGTAATGGGTAGGGCAACCCAAGGTGTGAGACTCATTAATATCAAAGGCAACGATTCCATTGCCGCCGTGGCCAAAGTGATGAAGGACGAAGAGGAATTGGAAGATATCAAAACCTTGGAGGTGGATGTCAAAGAAGAAGATGGCACGGCTCTTGATAACGATAGTTCGGAAACCAAAGAATAACATTTAAACACTAATAAGTAAATTTAATTTGAAATGAAAACAAATATTTTAATACTCTCGACCATGTTCTTTTCGGTGGTCGGAATTGCTCAAAAGGATGAGATAAAAACGGCTGAAAAAGCGTTAAAGTCGGGCGATGCCATGGCTGCGAAAACAGCATTGGACGGGGCATCTTCACTAATTGCCGGTGCAGATGAAAAAATGCAGGCCCAATATTACTTTTTAAGGGGAAGCGCTTATGCCGAACTAGCTAAAAACGGCACCGAAGGAGCTTTTGATGAAGCTATTTCTTCCCTTAAAAAAGTAAGCGAGGTAGAGGAGAAAAGTGGTAAGGCCAAATACGGCTCGGATGCCAAGGAAAAACTATCCGGTATGACGGCCGACCTGATCAATTCCGCTGTGGAAGACAACAACAATGAAAAGTACGAGGAAGCAGCAGGAAAACTTTATATGGGATACCAATTAAGCCCCCAGGATACCGTTTATCTTTATTACGCAGCCAGTAGTGCAGTAAATGGCGGTCATTGGGAAAAGGCACTTACCTATTACAACGAGTTAAAGGATTTGGGCTATGATGGAGGCGGAATGGTCTATAAGGCAACCAACGTGTCTACAGGTGAAGTGGAGGAAATGGAAAAGACCCAAAGGGAGCTGATGGTCAAATCCGGTGCCTATAAAGATCCAGTGGATGAAAAAACACCATCCAAGACCACGGAAATCGTTAAGAATATTGCTCTGATCTATACGCAATTAGGTGAGGATGATAAGGCCTTGGAAGCCTACAAGGATGCTAGGGCAAAAGATCCAAAAGATGTAAACTTGATTTTGAACGAAGCCAATCTTTACTATAAGATGGGCGATAAGGAAAAATTTAAGTCTTTAATGGCCGAGGCTTCGGAAGTTGCTCCGGATAATCCCGATCTGTTCTATAATGTTGGGGTTATCAATATGGAACAAGGCCTAATTGAAGACGCAAGGAAAGCATATAAAAGGGCGATCGAGATTAATCCAGGCTATGTGAATGCGCAATTAAATCTTTCTACCACCTATGTTAATGAGGGTAACAGCCTGATAGATGAAATGAATTCCTTGGGCAATTCCAAAGCGGATATCGCCAAATATGATGAGTTAAAGGAGAAAAAGGATAGCTTGTTCCGTGATGGGGCCATCATCTTGGAAGATGCCTTAAAATTGAATCCGGACAATCAAAGTATTCTTTCCCAATTAAAGAATATTTACGGTGCCTTAGGGGACAATGAAAACTTCCTACGCCTTAAAAAGCTTACCGGAGAGTAGTATAACTTTTCAATTAAATTTAAAAGGGCCTATCGCAAAACGATGGGCCCTTTTTATATGATTTTTTTAATTACCCTTAGTTTATGGGTGTAGGTGTTCGTCTCCGTGTTGAAAATTCCCGTATGGTCTATGCGGTCTATCCTGACCTTGCCATAGGAATGTATCACATAATTGTTCTCCATGATAATCCCTACGTGGTCTATAAGCCCGTCATTATTGTCGAAAAAGGCCAGATCGCCCGGTTCACTTTCTTCAATAAAGCTTAAGGCCTCCCCTTGGGTAGATTGTTCTTGGGCTCCCCTAAGCAAACGATAACCGTTGGTTTTATAGGCCATTTGGGTAAACCCCGGACCGTCTATACCAAAAGTAGTTTTTCCTCCCCAAAGAAAAGGTGCGTTTAAATAGAGAAGGGCTTTGTTTATAAGTTGGCCCTTGTCTTGTTTACCCGCTGTGTACGATCCTTCAAACTTGTGGTTTAAAGGACAATTTTGTGGTATGCACGACCCCAATACAATGGGTAACAGTACATTGTGTTCCGTTTCTATAAATGAAATAAGATCGGAAGAAACTTTTGTTGCTTCCAGACTTTCCATTTCCTTAAATAGGTCCTCGTCAATGAAGGTGAATTGCTGATTGTTGACCCAGCCTTCGGAACTGTCAAAAGCATTGCGGATCCTGCTCCATTTTTTTCTCTGCTCCAATACCTTAAAATGTTCCCCGTACAAAAGTTGGGAAACCATTTCGCCGGTGTCGTCGGCTGCGGAACGTATCGGGACAATACTAAGGTGGCAAATACCGTATTGCATGGGCTTGCTTTACAAGAACTTATTAATTTTTTTCTATAATTATTGCAGAAGCTCCACCACCACCATTACATATGGCCGCTGCCCCTATTTTAGCTTTATTTTGATCCAATACATTCAACAATGTTACAATGATCCTTGCGCCGGAACAACCCAAGGGGTGGCCCAAGGAAACGGCTCCGCCATTCACATTAACATTCTTATCACTAAGGCCGAGTAGCTTCATATTGGCCAGGCCAACCACGGAAAAGGCTTCGTTAAATTCAAAATAATCAACATCGTCCATACCAATACCGGCTTTGGTCAATGCTTTTGGAAGGGCTTTTGCAGGGGCCGTTGTGAACCACTTGGGCTCCTGGGCCGCATCGGCATAACTTTTAATGGTGGCCAAAGGTTTTAACCCGAGTTCCATTGCTTTTTCACCACTCATAAGTACCAAGGCCGCCGCACCATCATTTATGGTAGATGCGTTGGCAGCCGTAACCGTTCCTTCCTTGGAAAACGCAGGACGCAAACCGGGAATTTTGCCCAGATCAACATTCTTAAATTCTTCGTCTTCGGTTACAAGTATAGGTTCGCCCCTTCTTTGCGGAACTTCCACGGGTACTATTTCATTGTTAAATTTACCACTTGCCCAGGCATCAGCGGATCTCTTGTAGGACTGAATGGCATATCTATCCTGATCTTCCCTGCTAAATTCATATTCCATGGCGCAGGCGTCCGCACATGTTCCCATGGCCTGTTGGTCATAAGCGTCCATAAGTCCATCTTTTTGCATGCCATCGATTAATGTGGCAGGCCCAAATTTTTGGCCATTTCTTATATGAACATAATGGGGTATTAGGCTCATGTTTTCCATACCCCCGGCAACAACAATATCGTTGTCCCCCAATGCTATGGATTGGGCGGCCATCATTACCGATTTCATTCCCGAGGCACAGACCTTGTTGATTGTAGTACAGGGCACTGTATTGGGTATGCCGGCCAAAATGGCCGCCTGTCTGGCCGGTGCCTGACCCGTTCCTGCCTGTACAACGTTTCCCATGAGAACCTCCCCTACTTTTGAAGGGTCCAATTTTATCTTACTTAATGCGCCCTTAATGGCAATAGCGCCAAGTGCTGGGGCCGTAATGGTGGACAATGCCCCCATAAAGCTTCCTATGGGCGTTCTAACAGCGGAAACGATCACAACATCTTTCATCAAGTTCATTTTTATTATTTGCGAATTTAATAAATTAATGTGCAATGAAATGTGCAACCTTGGAATATTCCAAGTTATTTATGAATCCATAACTACATTTTGGGAATGGGCAATGGGTAAATTAAAGCCTTTGCCGATTAGTTAAATTCTATAAGTTGATTTCAAAAGTGGTGTTATTTGAGCAAAGTGCTATTTTAAGTATATATTTTTCTATTTTTGACTATCTATACTTTCCGTATGCGCACTTTTTTGGACAGCCTTTATAAAAATCACTCGCTTGTTTATAAGTACATTTTATATTTCTCGGCTGTTTTCTTTATTGTATTTTTTTTTCCACGTGGGGGCAAGTTCAAGTACGAATACCAAAAAGGAAAGCCTTGGCAACACAATAACTTTTATGCTCCTTTTGATTTTTCCATTAATAAGGGAGAGGAGGCTATTGCGAAGGAAAAAGAGAAAATAGAAAGCAATCATATAGACTACTATTACTATGATTCCGATATTGTATCGGAGGTGGACAGTACCATTGGGAAGGAGTTGGACAAGGTTTTTAATTCCTCCAGTTTTGACCAAAACGAACTTGAAAGGATTAAAGAGGTTGCCAATGACGTTTTGGCGGATCTATATGGGAATGGTATCCTATCCAAAATTGAACGGAGGAGCACAGGGAACAGTCTTTATCTGGTCAAGAATAACGAGGCCATTAAATTAAATTTTGATGAGATATATAGTTTATCCGATGTAGAGGGCGTTGTTGCGAAAAAACTGGCCCAAAACAATTTGTCGGCTTATGAGCCCTCCTTTCAGGAATTGTTCTTCAATTTTATAAAGCCCAATGTTAGCTTTGATGCCGATTTGTCCAATAAGGAGCTGGAATCCGAATATTCTAAGATCTCCTATACTTTGGGAAATGTGGACGAGGGCAAGCTCATTATTGCCAAGGGGGAGGTAGTGGAACAGGAGGATGTTAGAGTGTTGGATTCATTGAAAAGTGAGTTCGAGTCGAAATTATGGGAAGAAAATAATCAATATTTTATATTGTTCGGCTATACCGTATTGGTGGCCATGGTATTGATGATGTTTTTTCTTTT
Source organism: Arenibacter sp. P308M17 (assembly GCF_003426735.1). Classification (GTDB taxonomy): domain Bacteria; phylum Bacteroidota; class Bacteroidia; order Flavobacteriales; family Flavobacteriaceae; genus Arenibacter. Next base: position 4,030 of record NZ_QVON01000007.1, on the reverse strand, counting down.
CCTAAAAAAATATCGGCAGGAAATATTTAGGGACAATACAAAAGTTACCTTTATTATAGTGAACATCCTCATCATGGTATTCTTGACCACTATGGTGGTAAAATATGATGTAGAATATGTTTTTGTGGTTCCTTTATGCATTTTGCCCTTGGTGCTAAAGACATTCTTTGATGCCAGGTTGGGACTATTTGTTCATGTTCTTACCGTTTTAATTTTGGGTTTTGTGGTACCCAATAGTTTTGAATATATATTTCTCCAAACCTTGGCCGGTATCGTCACCATATTATCGGTGTCGGAACTGTATAAAAGGGCCAATTTGTTTATATCGGTGGGTCAAATAACCCTGATCTATATTGTTGGTTATTTTGCTTTTCATATGATCCATGAGGGAAATCTGGAAGATATTCATTGGGTGGCCTTTGGTTATTTTTTCCTGAACGGAATGATTACCCTATTTGTTCAGCCATTGATTTATATTTTTGAAAAAATATTTGGTCTGGTATCCGATGTTTCCCTGTTGGAATTGTCCGATACCAATTCCAAATTATTAAAGGAGTTGTCCAATAAGGCCCCCGGAACCTTTCATCATTCCCTTCAGGTAGCCAATTTAGCCGAAGCCGCAGCCAATGAAATTGGGGCCAATGCCATGCTGGTCAGGGTTGGGGCGTTGTACCATGACATTGGAAAAATGAACAATCCCACCTTTTTTACGGAAAATCAGGTTACCAATGTAAACCCACATGATGACCTTGAGCCTAGGGATGCTGCGGCCATAATTATCAACCACGTCATTGAAGGCATAGAGATAGCTAGGAGAAATAAGGTACCGGATAGAATAATAGATTTTATACGTACCCATCATGGAACTTCCTTGGTCTTTTATTTTTACAAAAAGCAGGAGGCTTTGGCCGGGGATGTCAATGAAGAGGATTTTAGATATCCCGGACCCATCCCTTTTTCTAAGGAAACCGCTATTTTAATGATGTCCGATTCGGTGGAGGCCGCCTCCAAAAGTCTAAAGAACCCCACTTTTTTGATCATCGATGAATTTGTGGAAAAGATTGTTCAAGGGCAGATCAAGGCGGGGCAGTTTTTAAATGCCAATATTACCTTCAAGGAGATTGAAGCGATAAAGAAGATTTTAAAACAGAAATTGATCAATATTTATCATTTAAGGGTAGAATACCCGGAGTAATTGATTTTTATAATTGTTTGAAGATTAATTAGATAAGTGGAAAAAATGGACAAAGGGCAGGGACAAGTAAAAAAAAACAGAAAAATTGTTGCGTTCTTATGAATGAAAAAGTACATTTGCAACCGCATTTTTAATGGATGATCTTTAAAAATATTGGAGAGGTGCCGGAGTGGTAACGGAGCAGATTGCTAATCTGTCGACGGGTAACTGTCGCCAGGGTTCGAGTCCCTGTCTCTCCGCTTTTTTTTGAATCATATATTGTGAAATTTTGCTACGGGGTGTAGCGTAGCCCGGTTATCGCGCCTGCTTTGGGAGCAGGAGGCCGCAGGTTCGAATCCTGCCACCCCGACGAACCTAGAAATAGGGAACATCAAAAACACTGTTAATCAATTGATTTTCAGTGTTTTTTGTTTTTATGGATATTCTTTGATATCAAATGATATCAATTGTGTACACCTAATTCGGTGTGCAATTCGGTGTGCAATGGTTCACTGGAATTGTAGTAACTTGAAAGAACTTTAGGGTAGTATTTGACTTTCGTCTTTACAGATCAATGTCTAACTAAAGCCGTTTCAAATGAAAACAAACCAGACCTTTACGGTAATATTTTTTACTAGAAAATCCAGGAGCGCAGCAAACCTCCTATCCATTTATGTCCGTATCACCATTTTGGGTAAACGTGCAGAAATCAGTTTAAAGCGAAAGATCGATGAAGGCCGATGGGACTGCATCAAAGGCCGGGGAAAGGGCAGGTCGGAAGAGATCAGGAGCCTAAATGCCTATTTGGACCAGGTACAGGCCAAATTGCTACAGTGCCATGGCCAACTGCTCCAAGAGGACAAGATCGTTTCCTCCAACGCCATTAAAATGCGTTTCCTTGGGGAAGACGAGGTAAGCAGAACCTTGATGGACCTTATCGAATACCACAACGGGAACATGGTCCATGTCCTGAAGCCCGGCACCATGAAGAATTATTATACCACCGAAAAATACCTGAAACGATTTTTAAAGAGCAAGTACAAGCAGGAGGATATCTATCTAAAGCAGCTCAATTATCGTTTCATATTGGACCTGGAACATTTCCTAAGGAGGTATACGAATAAAAAGAAACAGTTGTGTCTCAACAACAATGGGGTAATGAAGCATTTGGAACGCTTCAAGAAAATGGTGAACCTTGCCGTGAAACTGGAATGGGTAAATAAAAATCCTTTCGATAGGTTCCAATTGAAGTTCAACAAATTCGATCGCGTGTTCCTGACCCAAAGGGAATTAAGGCTGATAGAGGAAACGGAATTTAAACAGGACAGATTGCAACAGGTTAAGGATTGTTTTGTCTTTTCCTGCTATACCGGACTTTCCTATGTAGATGTAAAGGAACTTACCAGGGATAAGATTACCAAGGGGATAGACGACCGGAATTGGATCTATACCAAACGGGAAAAAACGGACGAGCTGGTCAAAATACCCATACTGCCCCAAGCTTGGAAGATTTTGGAAAAGTACAGGCACTATCCTACCTACAATGGATTGCTTCCCATTTGTTCCAACCAAAAGGTGAATACGTATCTCAAGGAAGTGGCAGGGGCATGCGGGGTCTATAAGAACATTACCTTCCACGTGGCCAGGCATACCTTTGCCACTACGGTCATGCTTTCCAACGGGGTACCCATAGAAACGGTCTCGAAACTTTTGGGCCATACCAAATTGTCTACCACCCAGATATACGCTAGGGTGGTGGAGTCCAAGATTAGCGAGGATATCGGGAATCTATTGAAGCGGTTTGGAAAAAAGGACAACCGGGAATTTAAGGCTACTTATTGATTACGGTTTTGATATCAGGTTTAGGACATTATTTGCTATATTCTAAATTGGGTTCCCCTAACGGAGTTTACCCTCTACCCTACTGAAATAATTGTATCCAGACTATAGTGTAATAGCGGATCAAGCACAATTGTTGTGTTTATGCCAATATTCTTATGGAAAAAATAACTTCATAAAGACACTGCTTTTTAGCTTCGTTTTCCGCAAGGGATCCCGGAGCGTATTTTGCCGTCCATGAAAGATAAATAGTGGCTTGGGAGCTATTTTAGCGCGCCAAAAAAGGGGTGGACCTAGCCTATTCGCAAATACGGCCTAACTATGGCCTAACTATGGACTATCTATGGAGTATCTATGGAGTATCTATGGACTAACCATGGACCTTAATTGCTTTTTATCTGTCGGTCACCTTCTATTTGAACTACCGAGTATTTCTGGGTAGTTGCCTCTCTTTGAAACTCTCCTGATCGGTAAATGTTTTTTAGATGCAAACCGATCGTATCCGAGTCTGTGTCAAATAACTCTCCCATTTGCCTTTGTGTAAGCCAGATGTTTTTGCCCTTTAACTGAACACTTACCTGTGTTTTTCCATCTTCCGAACTATATATAAGTATTTGATCCTGTGTTTCCATAATGCAACACAATATTCGAAAATTAAAATTATTAATAATGGATCATAACGATTACATAAAAATCCTAAAAGAGACGAATATTGAAAGAAAGATAAGAATTGGGAAGAGGAGGTAAGGACATGTAACCCCAAATCTTACCATAACTTAACTGCGCGTGGATCCTGATTCGATTTTATAGTGTTCGGGCGGATAAGCGTAAAGTAAAATCGAATTAGGGCGCATTGTGCTTATGTTGAGTTGCAATATTGATTATTAAAATCGCTATATACGTTTGTAAACGAATAGTATCCACCCCACCAAGCACATATTGCCATCTTGATTTCCTGTCTCTAGCTTTGCCCTAAAATAGTATACGATGAGCAAGGAACAGAAGATGTTTGCCCTG
>NZ_QVON01000006.1 GCF_003426735.1 Arenibacter sp. P308M17 | reverse complement strand
ACAAGCAAAGAAATCGAAGATTCACGAAAACCGTTAAAAAACAATAGAAACCAATTGAGTAAAATGAAAGAATAATTTGATCATTGATCTTCGTAGATACTACTTTGTATAAAAAACTAAAAATCAAAAAACATGTCTATTCTAATTATTTCCGATTTTTTGAATAAACACAACAATTAGTCATGATCCTATATCATACCAAATATAGCGGATAGCAAAAACAAAAAAACGCCCATTCTTTCGAGGGGCGTTCCTTTATATAAATTATAAAACCTATAATGCAGCTATCTGTTTGGTCAGCTTGCTCTTTAAGTTTGCAGCTTTATTGGAATGGATAATATTGCGCTTGGCCAATCTATCGATCATACTTACTACGCTTGGCAACAAAGTTTCAGCAGCTTTCTTGTCCTCCTCGGTACGCAATTTTCTGATAGCGTTACGGGTCGTTTTGTGCTGGTACCTATTACGTAATCTTACCGCTTCGTTCCTTCTAATCCTCTTTAATGCTGACTTATGATTTGCCATTTTCTATTTAATTAATTTTTTTATTGGGATATACCCCTAAATTTACTGTGTAGTCCGTAGGGGAATCGAACCCCTGTTACCAGGATGAAAACCTGGCGTCCTAACCCCTAGACGAACGGACCATTTTTTGGTTTCAGGTACGGACACCATTTTTAAGATGCTATCGGTACCCCAAAATTTCAAAATAACCTTAGTAGTCCGTAGGGGAATCGAACCCCTGTTACCAGGATGAAAACCTGGCGTCCTAACCCCTAGACGAACGGACCATTAAATTGCATAATTGCGGATGCAAAAATACAATTATTTTTTACTATCGCAAGACCTAAATTATTTTTTTTAAAATCTTTTAATATGCCTTGGCAAAAAGCACTCTTTTAGAGGAAGGTTTTCCCGTTACCATGCAGGCTCCGGCCTCTTCTTTGGCATCTATGGGAATACAGCGAATGGTAGCTTTTGTCTGCTCTTTCACCAACTCTTCCGTTTCTACACTACCGTCCCAATGCGCGGATAGGAACCCCCCCTTGCTTTCCAAAACCTCCTTAAATTCCTCATAGGAATTTACCTCGGTGATATGTGTTTTTCTATATTCCAAGGCCTTATTATGAATATTGGCCTGTATATCTTCCAACAAAAACTCAATTTTGGACACTACCTCATCACCCTTTACGGTCTCCTTTTCAAAGGTATCCCTTCGCGCTACTTCGTAGGTCCCATTATCCATGTCCCTCTGCCCTATTGCCAAACGGACAGGCACCCCCTTCAGTTCGTATTCATTAAACTTAAATCCCGGTTTCTGGGTATCCCTGTTATCATATTTTACCGAGATTCCCTTAGAACGTAATTCCTTTACAAGAGGGGCCACTCTTTCAGAAATTGCGTCCAATTGATCTTCTCCTTTGTAAATAGGTACGATTACTACTTGTATTGGCGCCAATTTAGGCGGCAATACCAATCCGTTATCATCACTATGGGCCATGATCAAGGCCCCTATCAATCTTGTGGAGACCCCCCAAGAAGTTGCCCAAACATACTCCTGCACCCCTTCTTTGTTAGCAAATTTCACATCAAAAGCCTTGGCGAAATTTTGTCCCAAAAAATGGGATGTCCCGGCCTGCAAAGCCTTACCGTCCTGCATTAAGGCCTCTATACAGTAGGTCTCTAGGGCACCGGCGAAACGTTCGCTAGGCGTTTTGGTTCCTTTTACCACGGGTACCGCCATATAATTTTCTGCAAATTCGGCATATATCTCCATCATCTGCTCCGCTTCCGTAATGGCTTCCTTTTCGGTAGCATGGGCAGTATGCCCCTCCTGCCATAAAAATTCCGCAGTTCTCAAAAAAAGTCGGGTCCTCATTTCCCAACGCACTACATTGGCCCATTGATTGATAAGCAAAGGTAAATCACGATAGGATTGAATCCACCTCCTATAAGTATCCCAAATAATCGTTTCCGATGTTGGCCTAACAATTAGTTCCTCCTCCAGCTTGGCATCGGGATCCACAATAATACCACTGCCGTCGTCGGCATTTTTTAACCTATAATGGGTCACTACAGCGCATTCCTTTGCAAAACCTTCCACATGACTGGCCTCTTTGCTCAAGTAGGACTTGGGTATGAACAATGGAAAATAGGCATTCTCATGTCCCGTTTCCTTGAACATCTTATCCAATTGGGCCTGCATCTTTTCCCATATGGCATAACCATAAGGTTTAATGACCATACAACCCCTAACCCCCGAATTTTCTGCTAAATCCGCCTTTACAACAAGTTCATTATACCATTTGGAATAATCCTCTGCTCTTTTCGTTAAATTTTTACCCATACCAGTAAGTTTGGCACAAAACTTGCGACTTTATATTTAAATGAAATAGTTCGGCAAAACTAACTATTTTTACAATGTTCAACAATTAAATTTACAGCGATGATACATTCTCTACCCCACCGAAGAATACATATAGCAGCAACTGTTGTACTCCTTATCTCCGTATTGATATCTTGCGGGTCCTACCAGCAAGCCTCATATTACGATAATGATGGCATCTACTCCAATAATTCAGAACAGGTTCGGGTAACCGAACAACGGCCAAGAGCGCAACAGCCCGCCCCAAAACCGAATGCCTATGGCGATTATTTTGGCCAAAAGGCCAATGATTATGGAGAAATTTTGGATAGTGAGGTGTTCACAGATGTTGATGGTTATTATAGCGATATGGAAACCGACAGCCTTAACTATGACCAAGATCTAAGTTATAACGCCCCCAACAACGACTATAATGGATACGGATCATGGGGGGACAATGCCACCAATGTGAATATCAATATTTATGACGATTGGGGTTGGGGAGGCGCTCCCTTTACATGGGGATATGGTGGTTTTTATGGCGGTCTCTACGGAGGATTTTACAATCCCTGGAGATGGAACCGCTTTGGATATGGCTATGGATGGAACGACTGGGGCTGGGGAGGCTACGGATGGAACAATTGGGGCTGGGGAGGCTATGGATGGAATAATTGGGGCTGGGGAGGCTACGGATGGGGCGGATACTACTACCCTTACCACTATTCCCGCAACAGGTTTGGCAATTTCTACAATAGGAGCTACGCGTACAATGCCAGCAGAAGAGGTGTCTACAACTCCAATACCAGGCTTAGGAGCACTGCCCTGAGCGGAAGGTCGAACATTACTGCAGACCGAACAGGCAGTAGCCGATATAGAAGTTCCGCCGCACGCAGTAATGTTGGTGTGGATGCATTGGAAAGAAACAGATCGTACCGGACCAGCAGAAGTACTAGGGCGGTACCCAATTACAACAACAGTTCCAGAAGCAATCAAACATACAGGAGCAGTTCGTCCAATAGCGGAACCTATAGAGGCACTGCTCCAAGAACCTCTACTTATAGAAGTAGCGCTTCTTCAAGGTCTTCCAACAGTACCTATAGGAGCTCAACTCCAACAAGGTCCTCTAGCGGAAACTACAGAAGCAGCTCCAGTAGTACCCCAACAAGATCATCGAGCAGCACCTATAGAAGTTCGGGCAGTTCCAGCAGTTCCAGTGGCAGCATAAGAAGCTCTGGCGGTTCTTCTTCAAGATCATCGTCCTCCGGCAGCCGAAGTAGTGGTAGGCGCAACTAAAAACATGGTCCCATATTTTAATAAAAACTTTCAAAATTGAATAAAATGAAAAGGAATTACACTTTCATTCTACTATTGTTATGTGCCTTTGCCAGCGCTCAGAACATCAATGATGTTTTAAGACTGGGCGGAGAGGGTTCCTATGGTACCGCACGTTTTCAAGGATTAAATGGCGCATTTGGTGCCTTGGGCGGGGATTTATCCTCCTTAAATATAAACCCTGCAGGGTCGGCCGTTTTCAATAACAGTTTGTTATCCCTAACGGGGTCCAATTACAATGTTAAAAATGATTCCCGCTATTTTAACGGTAGCGGCAGTACCTCCCTAAACTCATTGGACCTTAACCAGATTGGAGGTGTGTTTGTATTTAAAAGCACCAGTAACGGTTCCCCATGGAAAAAACTTGCTTTGGCATTCAACTATGATATGATCAATAATTTTGACGATGATCTTTTTGTCACCGGCAATAGTGATCAGGGCATAGATAACTACTTTTTAAATTTGGCCAATGGCGTACCGTTTGGACCGCTCCTAATACAGGACGACGAATTTATAGAGGAAGCCTATTTGGATATAGGGGCCAATTTGGGATTTGTGGACCAACAAGCATTTTTGGGATATTACGGGGGCATAATAGACCCTGTGGATTTCGAAGATGACAACAATACCGACTATATCTCCAACGCCAAGTACAGTAATGTCATCCAGGATTACTCCCAGACCACCTCAGGGTATAACGGTAAATTTACCGCCAACCTGGCCACACAGTACGGGGACAATTTATATTTGGGAGCCTCCCTTAACATACACAGCGTATTCCTGGACAAACTTACCCAATTGTCCGAAAGGGGATTTGATACCGATTCCGAAATTCAAAGTATAAGCTTCGACAATTTGCTCAGGACCCAGGGAAATGGCTTTTCCTTTAGTTTGGGAGCCATCGGTAAATTAACTGAATTTTTTAGAATAGGAGGTAGTTATCAATCCCCTACTTGGTACAATTTATCGGATGAAACTTCCCAAAAAATTTATTCCGATCTGGCTGATAGCGATATTTCCTTTATCAATTTTAATATCATTAATGTTTTTGAGGATTATACCATTAAAATCCCCGGAAAATTAACGGGAAGCCTAGCTATGATTTTTGGCCAAAACGGCCTTATTAGTTTCGACTATAGCTATCAGGACATGTCCAAAGCAGAGTTAAGACCAGGTTCGGATCCTAGTTTTGCTTCCGAGAACGATTATATCTCCAATACCTTAAGTACAGTGTCAACATTTAGATTGGGCGGGGAATACCGTATTGAGGCCCTGAGCCTAAGGGCAGGGTACAGATTTGAACAGAGTCCGTATGCCAATGGGGGGACCATTGGCGATCTAAATGGTTATTCGGGGGGTATAGGCTATAATTTTGGAGGAAGTAGGCTGGACCTATCCTATAACTATTCCACTCAGGACATAAACAAACAATTGTTCGATGTTGGCCTACCAACACCGGCCAATATTACCAACAAGAACTCCGTAGTAAGTTTGGGATACACCCTTAACTTTTAAAGTACATAATTTAATAAATAAAAGAGACGGGATTTACCCGTCTCCTTTGTATTTTAACGTGAGTTCGTCATAAAAATAATTACAAGATATTGATTTCGTGTAAATTAAAAAAATGCTACTGTCCCCTCGGAGTCGAGAGGCTATTGTACCATAACGCCTTTAAAATGAGGTCTCGACTGCGCTCGACCGGACACAGGTATTATATAAAAAACTGATTTTAAATACAATATATATCGAACTCACGTTATTTTAGAATAATTCGATTATCGCTTCAAGGTGAAGTGGGTCCTAACGGATCGGGCCACTATAATTCCAACTTCGTCACGCGAATACTCCATCCTGAACCAGTAGTCCGAAGAAGGCATAGGCCTTCCATTAAAGGTGCCGTCCCACCCAATGGTAGTTTCATCGATCTGTTTTAGGAGCTTGCCGTAACGATCAAATATAAATACTACAGGATCTATCAAGGTAGAGATACCATACACATTCCAACGATCATGAATTCCATCGGCATTGGGCGTAAAGAACTTTGGATACCCTACCACCAAAAACTCGATGGGCCCTGTAATACCACAACCATTTTTATCATTTATGATCACCGTATTTACCCCTGGAGGTACATTATTAAAAACAGGGTCGTCCTGAAATTGCCCCCCGTTAATGGCGTATTCGTAATTACCGTCCGGATCGGCCACCACTATTTCCACAATATTGTTATCCGAAAGATCGTCCCTGACGATTACTTCCTGTAAAACCGGAGTTCCGAAGTAGGTGATCAAAATATCATCCTCTATCACTCTCGAAGGAGTCTCGGAGGTGGTAATCTCCACAAAATATCTTCCGGAATTGGGACTTGTTACCGTATATTCAAATTCTGTAGGGCCTGAAGCCAAATTGGGATCATCCAAAACACCATCATCGTCATAATCAACGGACCATGTAATGTTGGCAATATTGGGTCCGGCAGTAGAATTCAAAGCGGACAAAACAATATCGGGGTCATCTTCGCAGGCTATAATATCCAATCCCAAAAACTCATCCCTAAGCGTACAATCCAAAACATCGTTTGGATCATCATCTACAGATCTGGTCGTAAAGGTCAACATAAAGGATTCCGCATCATCATCAAAATTGGTGTTCCAGTTATTTATGAGAATATAATAGATTTCACCCTCCCTAACATCCAACCATTCATCGTAGGTGTTTTGACTTTGTTTTAAAAATGGAGCTCCCACCTGCCCGTTCTCCGGATTAATACCTATTCCCGTAAAACGGGTACTATTGGTTTCGTAATTACACCGAATGGGCTCAATACTACCGGTTCCTATTCCCAAACAATCCACATCCGGGCCGTAGACCGCAAAATCCCATTCCGCAGTAATAGTACTGCCGGTAACCGGCAGGGCCTCAATATCAAAGCCGATCTGTCCGTCCGTTCCGGCCCTGAACACGTACCATGAGCTATTGTTCTCTATATTGGCGGAAATATTGCTCCCTTTCTCCAAACAGCCCGTTTGGCGAACTACATCCGGATCAAAATCATCGATGCCGCCACCGTCCGCAGTACCCATAACGGGAGCATCGGCACAAACGGGAATGGCACTCCTACAATCGGGTGAATTTTGCGCAAATATATTACTGACAAACAGCAACATAACACATATAGCAATGATAGGTGTCCGCATAAAAATTGAGGCTAAATATATACTTAAATCAAGTATAATAACTCTTAGGAAAAAGATTTAGTATAATAGGGGTATATTTTATCATAATTGGCCGAACCTTTACCAGGGCATTTAAAGAAGTCTTGGCCAGTTACATCCGTAGCGATACGTTGCTATAACCAAAATGTAAACTATTCTTATCGTTTTAGGGCAAAATGATTATTGATATACTTGGCCACTATCCGCTGCCCATCCTGATCCCTATAACTTAATTTGAACCAGTAATCGTCCGAGGGCAATGCCACTCTATTATAGGTGCCGTCCCAACCTATGTTGTTTTGGGAAAATTGTTTAAGCAACTTTCCATACCTGTTATAAACCGTTAATATAGGTTCTTCCAAAGTAGAAATACCAACTATGTTCCAAACATCGTTTGCCCCGTCCCCATTGGGGGTAAAAAACTTAGGGAACCCTACCACAACTATGCTTTCCATGGCCATTCCGCATCCATTCAAATCGTTCATGGTAACCCTGTGCACCCCGGGAGGTACCTCATAAAATGTATTAACCGACTGATAGGCGCCTTCATCCAAACGATATTCGAAATCGCCCTCCCCATCGGGAACTATCGTAATGGTATTGCTATCTTGAAGATCTTCAATTAACACCTCCTTTATATGGGGTGTCCTTGAGGCGTAGACCTTAATGACAAAGGTATTGTCACATACGGAAACACCAAGCTCATCGCTAATAGTTAAGGTATATTCCCCTTTTTGGACAACGGTGATATGGGAAGTGGGTTCGCCGGTATCCCACAGATAATTATATGTTGGGTCCGGGACCATCTCCCCTATTTCTGCACCTACTTCCCCTTCACAAAGAAAAACCTCCAAGGGGAAATTGGGAATCAGAGGCTGGTGGACGGTTAATTTAAAATTTTCCGAAGCATCATAGCATCTGGGGTTCTGTGCGGAGCTGGCCCTAATATAAATCCGTTGTTCCCCAATTTGCAACTTATATTCCGTAGGCAGGGCGTTTACCCCTGCCTCCGCATCGGCCAAACTGGAATGGTAGGAAATAATTGCTTCGTTTCCGGATTGTCCGCCCAAGGCCTCTTCATCCTTGTCACTTAAATAATAATACTCAGAATCCAGACAAAGGAATTCATCACCTACAGGAGCTGTTGTTGGCGCTGGGGAAAAACCCACCTGCACATCACTTATAATATTATTCTGGGACTGGGTTATCACCTCCACTCGGTAAAAAGCAGCTTCCAGTACCTGTAACGTAGCGGAAACTTCCCCGGGAATTACGGCATAACCATATCCTACATCCCTATACCAGGCATAACTTATCGCATCTGCAGTGGTGGCATCCAAAACTATATTGTCATTGCTACAAGCCGCAACCGGGGGTCCCAAAAGATTGTTGACAATAGAGCAATCCAATGCGTCATAAGGGTTGGTAAAGAAGATCTGCCCTTTGAACTGTATGGAAAATCCGGAATTATTGTTACTAAAATTGTTCACCAACAAATAATAATCCTCCCCGGGCAAAACCTCCAACCAGTCCTCATATTGAACATTATCCGCAGTCCCCTGGGGATCTACTCCAACACCAATAAAGCTATTGGCATCCCTATTGTCAAAAAAATTACAACGGATGGGGTCGCCCAAGGAATTACAATCACTGGATCTATACAGGGCAAAGTCCCAATCCTCATTGGAGTTGAAACCAATATTAAATCCCAGTTGTCCCGAAGCCCCTGTCCTAAATCTATACCAAGCAGCATTGGATTCGATTGCTCCGGAAAGCGTTTTTTCCAAACAACCGGATTTATCGGCGCCTTTAAAATCATCGGAACCATAGTCATTAGTACCTCCATTTACCGGGGTATTGTTGCAAATAGGTACCGCATTTGAGCAATCCGGAGCCACCTGGGCCTTGGCCAAGGCAATGCACAGGCAGCAAATAACAGCAAAAATGAGGGTCGACCTGTTCATGAATACCTATAAAATTTGGTAATATCAAAATTAGCGACCCACTTTAGTTAACACTAATTTATGTTGTGTAATGGGGCAAACTTGGTATAAAGTGGCATATAATGTATATCTTTGCTGCCTTAAAAAGCAATATTTTAATGAAAATCGACAACGCATTGGAAAAGCATTTTGAAGAGTTGGGGGACGATCACGTCTCAGCTGCCGAGGACACACCTTTACGTAAGGATGCATTTGTGTTAAGTGATGAAGAAAAAATAGAACGTATAAGGGGCAGTGTAAATGAAATAATGCTGACTTTGGGACTTGACCTTGATGATGACAGCTTAAGGGGAACTCCCAATAGGGTAGCCAAAATGTTTGTTCAAGAAATTTTTGGAGGTCTAAATCCTAAAAAAAGACCAAAATCTTCCACCTTCGACAATAAGTATAAGTACGGGGAAATGTTGGTAGAAAAAAATATCACCCTTTATTCTACCTGTGAGCACCATTTATTACCTATAGTGGGGAAGGCCCACGTGGCCTATATTTCCAAAGGTACCGTTGTAGGATTATCCAAAATGAACAGGATAGTGGACTATTACGCTAAAAGACCACAGGTGCAGGAACGATTGAATATTCAGATTGTACGGGAACTCCAAGAGGTACTGGGTACCGAAGATGTTGCCTGTGTTATAGATGCCAAACATTTATGTGTAAATTCCCGGGGTATCCGCGATATTGAAAGTAGTACCGTAACGGCAGAATACGGGGGGAAATTTAAGGATGAGGCCGTTAGACGGGAATTTTTGGACTATATAAATATCGATACTAAATTCTAATTGTCCCGCTTAAAAATGTCTTTGTACCAAACCCAAAAATTAAAAGTCTACAATTCCCTAACGGGAGAAAAGGAAGTTTTTGAACCTTTAAGCGAGGGGCACGTAGGCATGTACGTCTGCGGGCCTACCGTATACAGCAATGTACATTTGGGCAACTGCCGAACCTTCATGTCTTTCGACATGATCTTCAGATATTTAAAACATTTGGGGTACAAAGTGAGGTATGTAAGGAATATTACGGACGCCGGACATTTGGAAAACGATGCGGAAGACGGGGAGGACAAGATTGCCAAGAAAGCGAGATTGGAGCAATTGGAACCCATGGAGGTGGTGCAACAATATACCCTGGATTTCCACAGTATACTTCAAAAGTTCAATTTATTGCCGCCAAGTATAGAACCTACCGCTACCGGACATATTATTGAACAAATTGAAATCATAAAGAATATTCTCGAAAAAGGGTATGCCTACGAAATTAACGGGTCTGTTTATTTTGATGTGGAGAAATTCAACAAGACCTATGAGTACGGTAAATTAAGCGGCAGAAAATTGGAGGATATGATCGCCAATACCCGGGAATTGTCCGCTCAGGACGAAAAAAAGAGTCCGCAGGACTTTGCGTTGTGGAAAAAAGCGGAGGCCCAACATATCATGCGCTGGCCTTCCCCCTGGGGAGACGGTTTTCCCGGTTGGCATTTGGAATGTACCGCCATGAGCTCCAAGTATCTGGGAGAAACCTTTGACATACATGGTGGCGGGATGGACCTTAAATTTCCACATCACGAATGTGAAATAGCCCAGGCAGAAGCCTGCAACGGACATGCTCCCGTAAAATATTGGTTACATGCCAATATGCTGACCCTGAATGGCAAAAAAATGGCCAAATCTACCGGAAACAACATCTTGCCCAATGAGATGTTTTCCGGGGAGAACAACATACTCAGCAAACCCTATACACCATCTGTGGTACGCTTTTTTATGATGCAGGCACACTACACCAGTATACTGGACCTTAGTGACGAAGCCCTTTCGGCATCTGAAAAAGGGTTCCAAAAATTGATGGATGCCATTGGCAGTATGGAAAAACTGAGTACGGCTGCAACATCCAGCTATAACGTGGAGGAGTGGAGACAGAAAGGCTACGATGCTATGAACGATGATTTCAACACCCCTATGCTCACGGCCAATTTATTTGAAGCGGTGAAACGCATCAATTTAATAAAAGAGGGCAAGGACACTATTACCGAAAAGGATAAGGAACTTTTTATTGAAACCATGAAAAGTTTTGTCTTTGATATATTAGGTTTGGAAAATCAAGGTAATGCATTGCATAATTCCGACAAATTAAGCAGTGTAGTCGGACTTCTGATACAGTTGCGCAACGAGGCAAGGGCCAATAAGGATTTTTCCACATCGGACAAAATAAGGGACCAACTGGCAATGATGGGCATTCAATTGAATGATGGAAAAGATGGCACTACCTTCAATCTCAACTAAGTTGGGCCTTTATGGAATGGAAATAATCATAATAATGCTATTTTAATTCCAAATTATAGCGTTTTATCTATCGGAAAATTTTTATTGAGTTCATTTTCAAATGAATACCGAATTTTTGAAGAGATGAAGAAAATATTAATTGCCCCTTTTGTACTGTTGGTGAAGTTTTACCAAAATTTTATCTCCCCACTTACTCCTGCCGCATGTCGTTATTCCCCCACCTGTTCACATTACACTTTGGAAGCCCTACAAAAACATGGCCTGTTCAAAGGTGGCTGGTTGGCCTTAAAAAGAATTTTTAGCTGTCACCCGTGGGGAGGGAAAGGTTATGACCCGGTTCCTTGATGGTCCTTACTCTTTTCTACAACTTATAACCTATGGCTTAAAGCATATAACTTATGGCCATTGGCTATTGGCTTCTTTTTCTCGTTTCTTATTTCCTCATAGCTACAATTGGTACATTGGCCCATTGATTCATTGATACATTGATTCATTGGTACATTGATACATTGGCACATTGATTCATTGGTACATTAGCACATTTCCAAATTAACCTATTCCAGTCCGCTATTCTTTACAGTATTTACTTATCTTAGTCCCTTAAAAAATTGAGATGTACTTTTTAGGCTTTACTTGGAATCCCGCCGATACCCTTTTTACAATTGGGGTAATACAAATAAAATATTACAATCTTCTTTGGATAATCGCTTTTGCATTGGGCTGGTATCTCATGAAGAAAATATTTCTAAAGGAAAACAAATCCCTGGAGCAGTTGGACTCCCTTTTCATATATACTGTTCTGGCTACCATGTTGGGAGCAAGATTGGGCCATGTGTTCTTTTATGATTGGCACTATTACCAAAACCATTTATTGGAAATTTTATTGCCCATCAGGGAAAGTGCCGATAGCACCCTTTTTGGATTCATCAATGGCTATGAATTTACAGGATTTACCGGTTTGGCAAGTCACGGAGCGGCCATTGGAATTATCATTGGCATGTACCTTTACACCAGAAAATATCCCGAATTTAAAATTCTTTGGATTCTGGACCGCATTGTTATTCCGGTGTCCATAGGTGCTTTTTGTGTTCGGCTGGGCAATTTCTTCAATTCGGAGATCAACGGGAAACCGGTAGAAAAATCTTTTGCCCTTGCCACTAGGTTCGTGCGCGATTCGGACGACATGCCGGCATACAAGGCCTTATCCATTACCAAAGAAAAAACAGTGAATGCCGCTTATAACCTTATTGAGAAAGACCCTCGGTTTTCCGAGTATCTGGAAGCCATCCCTTATAGGCATCCGGCCCAACTCTATGAAGGGTTCTGTTATATTTTTGTCTTTGCCATTTTGTATTATCTATATTGGAAAACCGATAGGAAGAATAAACTTGGGTATCTTTTTGGGGTATTCCTAGTACTGCTATGGACGGTCCGTTTCTTTGTGGAATATGTAAAGAAAAGTCAGGGCGGATTTGAAGAGTCGCTCGGTCTATTGTCCACCGGTCAATGGTTGAGCATACCGTTTATTTTGGTCGGGTTCTATTATATCCTTAGACCAAAATCGGGCGTCCCAAAATAGTATGTTGGCAACAATTAAAGGAACCAACACCAAACATAAATTGTAAAATGGGAAATTGTAAAATCTATCTCCTCTTTGTTGTTTGTTTAGCTATCCTGTTTTCCTGTAGGGAAGAACCTAAAAAAGCTATAAAAACAGCTCCGGTCACTTTTACAAAGGAAGGAGATCTGCGCATCCTGAAAAAAGAATCGGATTCACTCTTGACCACCCTGGATATTGAAATAGCGGATACCGACTACGAAAGGGAAACCGGACTCATGTACCGTAGTTCCATGGAACAAAGTCAAGGCATGCTATTTGTGTTTGATGATGTTTCCATGCATTACTTTTATATGAAAAATACGGAGTTTCCCTTAGACCTCATTTTTGTGGACGACCAAAGGAAGATTGCCAGTTTTCAAAAAAATGCCCGGCCCATGAATGAAAATAGTCTTTCATCAAAAGTTCCCGTAAAATACGTTCTGGAAGTAAATGCGGGTATGGCGGACAAATGGTCCCTATCCGTAGGGGATTCCGTTATCTACAGGAAAACACCATAATTATAGGATATGATCCATGTAGTCAGGGTTAAAAGAAAGATACACCAAATGGTGCACACCCGATAAAATACCAATTTCAGTGAGTTCAACCACCAAAAAAAACCATTCCATTGTCTGCCCATAAAAAAGTGGCCCTAGCTCTTTTGGCCCTGACCTTGAGCCTACCCCTTGCGGCCCAAAAAAAAAACCAATCCTTTCAACTTCATATACGCAAGACTTCCGCAACTATAGAAATAGATGGAATAGGGAACGATATGGCCTGGCAGGAAACGGATGTAGCCACCAACTTCTACATGGTTTTGCCCATGGATACTGGCATGGCCAATGAACCCTCTGAAATCCGGATGACCTATGACGATAACAATCTCTACCTTTTGGCCACATTTTACAACGCCACTAAAGGACCTTATTATGTAGAATCATTACGGCGCGATTTCATTTTTGGGAAAAACGATAACTTTTTATTGTTTATGGATCCATTTAACAACCAAACTACCGGCTATTCTTTTGGTTCCAACGCAGCAGGTGCCCAATGGGACGGCACTATGCACAGTGGAGGAAGCGTAGACCTAAATTGGGACAGTAAATGGATCTCGGCAGTAACAAACGATGATGAAAAATGGGTCTTTGAAATGGCCGTCCCCTTCAAATCCATACGCTATGAAGACGGGGTTAACGAATGGGGAATCAACTTTAGTCGACTGGATTTAAAGTCGGGGGAAAAATCGAGTTGGACGCCCATTCCACGACAATTCCCTACCGCTTCCCTGGCCTATACCGGGACTTTGGTCTGGGATTCCCCGCCGCCCTCCCCTAAAACAAATTTTTCCATTATCCCTTATGTATTGGGCAGCATTAACGAGGACAGGGAAAATAACTCCGGTACCCGATATGACAAAAAAATTGGTGGCGATGTTAAGTTTAGCCTAAGTACTTCCTTGAATCTGGACCTCACCGTTAATCCGGATTTCTCACAGGTGGAAGTAGACCGCCAAGTAACCAACCTTGACCGATTTGAGCTTTTTTTTCCTGAAAAAAGACAATTCTTTTTAGAGAACGGGGATCTGTTCGCCAATTTTGGTTATGCCACCATACGCCCCTTCTTCTCTAGGAGAATTGGGCTGGGCGTACCCATAAGGGCAGGGGCCAGGGTTAGCGGAAACCTTAATGAAAAATGGCGTTTGGGACTCATGGATATGCAAACGGCCAGCATTGACGAAACAGGCCTGCCCAGTCAGAATTTTGGCGTACTCTCCCTACAAAGAAAAGTTTTTGCCCGATCCAGCATTGGGCTGATGTTCGTAAACAAAGAATCTATTAATTACCCCCAGGATACGGATTCCTTAAGAACCATTTTTCCAAAGTTTAATCGGAATGTAGGGTTGGAATACAATTTGGCCTCTCCCAATAACCAATGGACAGGGAAAGCGTTTTTCTTAAAATCCTTCGCTCCCAACAAAAACGGTAACGGTTTTACCCAGGCGGCCCATTTGGAATACAAAAGCCGCAAATGGAATTGGCGTATACAGGAAGAATCGGTCGAAGACGATTATACCGCCGAAGTTGGATATGTTCCTAGAAATGGATATGTCAATATAACCTCTTATATAGGACATCTGTTCTTTCCAAAAAAAAGTACGGTTTTGAGCCATGGGCCCAAATTTAGTACCAGTTATTTTTTTAATGAAAAAATGGAGCGCACGGACAATATCAATCTTTTTGAATACCTGTTCGATTTTAGGGACCGTTCCAAATTAAACCTTGGGATAACCGATGAGTATGTGGAACTATTATCCCCTTTTGACCCTACCGTATCGGGCAAGGAATCCTTGGATGTTGGAACCAGACACCATTGGAACGCCTATACCTTCGATTTTATTTCGAAGCCGCAAAGTATGTTTACCTATTCTGTTGGCGGGCGTTTTGGCGGATATTATTCCGAAGGCAATAGAACGAGCCTAATCAGTGAACTGGGATACCGTTTTCAACCATTTGTAAGTTTAAGCAGTAATTTAAGTTATAACCATATCCATTTACCTGCGCCATGGAACAATACAGAATTTTGGCTGATCGGCTCGGAGATAGATGTTACCTTTACCAATAAATTATTCTTCGCCACCTTGTTCCAATACAATGAACAATCCAAAAACTTTAATCTAAATTCGCGGTTCCAGTGGCGATATAAACCGGCCTCCGACCTATTTTTGGTGTACAGCAACAACTACCTTATTGAACCCCTGGAAGGAAGAAATTGGGCCTTGACATTAAAATTCACTTATTGGTTCAATAAATAAGGCCAAAATTTGTAAAAAATCAAATTCATCATATTTTGCCCTTGAATTTTAAAAACACCATTCATCATGAACAACAAAATACACTGGGCCGTATTTATCAACAACAGTTCCCGAAAGGACCAGTTTATAAAAAATATATTGGAAGGACCCCTCCCTGGAGAATTTGACGTCCTCAAGAACTTGAACGGGGCCCTATTTTCCAAAATAACCTTAAACCAGTTTATAGACGAAGAGGAAAGGCATGGGATACAGATTATCAATAAAAATTCCAAACAACCGCTCAAGACCATGTCCAGTGGTGAACAAAAAAAGGCCCTGTTGAAACATATCTTCCATTTAAGGCCCGATTATATTGTTTTGGACAATCCCTTCGATAATCTGGACAAGGACGCCCAAAAAGACTTAAAAACCACTCTGGATGCTATTTCAAAGAACACTTTTATTATTCAGCTTATAAGTAGAAAAGAGGATATTCTACCGTTTATAAGCCAGGAGATGATTTTGGAAGGATCCACCATAAGGCGGCTTGCCAGTGGAAATCAAGCAAATAAGGAGGACGATCCGCCCATAGGTTCCTTTTTTACCGGGAGCATTCCCATGCCCATCATGGCTGAGGATTATAAAGGCTCCACCCTGATAGAGTGCAAGGACATAAGTGTAACCTATGGGGACAAAAAAGTTCTGGATAAAATTAACTGGACCATTAAAAAAGGGGAGTTTTGGCAACTTATCGGACCAAATGGGAGTGGAAAGTCTACACTGCTTTCAATGATAACCGGTGACAATCATAAAGGCTACGGACAGCATCTGTACCTATTTGGCCAACGCAAGGGGACCGGCGAGAGTGTTTGGGATATCAAGAAAAGGATCGGGTACTATACCCCGGCAATGACCGACAAATTTTCGGGTCTGCACTCCTGCCATAACATGGTTATTTCAGGGATGAACGATTCGGTCGGACTTTATCTCAGGGCTACCGAAAACCAGAAGGCCCTGGCCAAGGAATGGTTGGTAATTTTGGATATGTGGCACCTTAGGGACGTTCTTTTTGCCGACCTATCGGCCGGGCAACAGCGTATGGTTATGACCGCCAGGGCCATGATAAAACACCCTCCCTTACTAATTTTGGATGAACCTACTGCCGGGCTGGATGACGAAAGTGCCTTGCTATTTATATCCCTTGTCAATAAAATTGCCAAGGAAAGCAAATCTGCCATTGTCTTTGTTTCCCATAGGAAGGAACCGGGATTGGAGCCCCAATATATCTATGAGCTACAGACATCCCCGGAAGGATCCCGTGGAATAGTACTATAAAAAAGGCCGCTATTAAGCGGCCCTTTATACTATAGTTGGTAAGTGATTATTCTTGCTTACCTGTTTGAATTTTCTTCTTCAAGGTATCGTACATTACCGGAGTGGCAATGAACAAAGAGGAATAGGTTCCCACAATAATCCCTATGATCATGGCAAACATAAACCCTCTTAGGGATTCGCCCCCAAAGATGAATATGGCCAATAACACTACCAAGGTAGTCATGGAGGTATTAAGCGTTCTACTCAGAGTACTGTTAAGGGCCAAATTGGTATTCTCGCCCGCTTTCCACCCTTTTTCTGCAATAATCTCCCTAATACGGTCGAACACTACCACGGTATCGTTCAAGGAGTAACCGATAACCGTTAATATAGCTGCAATAAAGGCCTGATCGATCTCCATATTAAATGGCATTAGTTTTCCAAAGATGGAGAACACGCCCAACACCAACATAATATCATGGAATACGGCTACCACGGCTCCCAAGGAGAACTGCCATCTGCGGAACCTAAATAGGATATAAAGGAAGACTACCGCCAAAGAACCTATAATGGCCAAGAAGGCATTCTTTTTAATATCATCCGCAATGGTAGGACCTACCTTTACTGACTGAAGGATGCCTATGGATTTTTCACCGCTACCTATGGTAAAATCTTCAAAACTGGTACCGTCCGGCAGATATTTTTGGAGGGTAGTATACAGTTTGTTCTGTATCTCACTATCCACCTCTATCCCCTCTACATCCACTTTATAAGGAGTGGTAATTTTTATTTGATTGGCCTCCCCATAGGTCTTAACATTGGTACCGCTTCCAAAAACGGTATTCAATTCCGAAGCGATCTCCGACGGATTTACCATTTTCTCAAATCGTACCGTGTAGGAACGGCCACCAATAAAATCGACACCTTGTTGCAACCCTTGGGTCAATAATGAAAATAGGCCTATTGCCACTAAAATGGAAGAAACAATATAGGCAATCTTTCTTTTGGCCAAGAAATCGATATTGATATTCTTGAACAAATTCTTGGTCAGTGCCGTAGAGAAATCCAATTTTCTTCCCTTTCCACTAACGTACCAATCCACCAAAAGTCTGGTAATGAATATGGCCGTAAACAGGGAAGTAACTATACCTATCAATAAAGTGGTGGCAAAACCTTTAATAGGTCCGGAACCAAAGACAAATAGAATTAAGGCAGTTAAACCAGTAGTAATGTTGGCATCCAGAATGGAAGAAAGTGCATTTCCAAAACCATCCGCAATGGCCTGGCTCTGCCCCTTGCCCTTTGCCAATTCCTCTTTTATACGTTCAAAAATAAGTACGTTTGCATCCACGGACATACCAATGGTCAATACAATACCCGCTATCCCCGGCAGGGTAAGAACGGCATTTAAACTAACCAATACCCCAAAGATCAACAGGATGTTCAAAAGCAATGCAATGTCGGCAAAAATACCCGCCTTACCATAGTAAAATACCATCCATAACAATACAATGGCCATGGCGATCATAAAGGAGAAAAAACCACTATTGATAGCTTCCTGCCCCAAGGAAGGTCCTACGATTTCCGATTGAATTATTTCAGCGGAAGCAGGCAGTTTACCAGCTCTTAGTACGTTGGCAATATCCTTTGTCTCGTTAATGGTAAAGGTACCGGTAATCTCTGAGCGGCCACCGGATATTGGCCCGGACGAAACACCCGGCGCAGTATATACCTTATTGTCCAATACTATAGCGATACCTGTCTGGTTATTAAAGGCATCCCCGGTCAATTTTTCCCATTCCTTTGCCCCTTTGGTATTCATGGTCATGGTAACCGCAGGCTTATTGTATTGATCAAAAGTATCCGAAGCATCTGAAACAACGTCCCCACTAATTCTAGGGGTATTGTCCCTATTGGATTTTAAGGCATACAGCTCAACAACTTCCGAACCTTCGGTAGGCCGCTCCCAAACAAACTTGACAAATTGGATATCCGCTGGAATCAATCTGCGGATTTCCTTCATTCTTAGGTATTCCCCAATTTTGGCAGTATCCTGAACAGCTGCACTGACCAAGGCATTTCCGTTGGGATTTGCGGGGATAAGCAAACTGAAAAGCGGATTTACATCCTGTGAAAAATCCAATGAATCCTGTGCAACATCGGACAGCAAGGAATCCAATTCGGACTCCGGTTTCACTACTTCTTCCGGCTGCTCAACCTCTACCAAAGTCTTTAACCTCTCATTGGCGGCCTGTAAAAAATTACTTAAACTGGGGTTACTTTGTTTGTAGGTTTCCCAAAATTCCAATTGGGCCGTACTGGACAATAAATCCTGAGCACGCCCTATATCCCTTGCGCCTGGCAATTCCACCAAAATCCGGCCAGAATTTCCTTCTCTTTGAATATTGGGCTGAGTAACACCAAAGCCATCTATACGCTCGCGAAGTACTTCAAAGGCAGAAACGATGGACTCATCGATCTTGGTCCTAATTATTGGCTTTACCTGATCATCGGTCATTTGAAAATTAATGACATCGCTCAATCCCTTATTGGCAAAAATATCCGGAGAGGCCAATTTGGTATCTCCCTTTATTTTGTCAAAAGATTCAAAGAAAAGGTCTATATAGGTTGCATCACTATTTTTGGAAGCGGCATCGGCATCTGCCAGGGCCTTGTTGAAAACCGGGTTCTTGCTATTATTGGCAAGGCCTTTTAAAATATCCTTTACAGAGATTTGAAGGGTAACATTTATCCCTCCCTTTAGATCCAGACCCTTATTCAGTTCCTTTTTCTTGGCTTCGTCATAATTGGTAAATCCCAAAATGGAATTACCCCCTATAGAGTCTAAATATTGTGCTTCCAGTGCTTCCCTTTTGGCTAGGTAATCCTCTTCGGATTCTGAAATTTTATTGGTAGCAAAGACAGTGGCATCCTTTTCTACTTTATTGGTAATAAATGTGTAGGATAGCTGATAAATACTGACTAGCCCAAACAAAAAAGCGAAAAGCTTTATAAGTCCTTTATTTTGCATTGGTTATATATTAATTAAATGGTATTCGTAAATAGCGTGCAAATATATTATTTCCCATAGGAACTAACAATATATTTATCAGTTTTATAAAATAAGGGCATCCGCCCCGCTCCGATGGTACTCGGAAACAATAGGGGCGGATGCCTTTAAAATTTGTTAGCCCCAATAAACTATAGGGTCAATAAGCTATTTGTTTTCCTTACACCTTCCGCGCTTTCCTGCATTTTTGCTTTTTCTGCCTCGGCCAAATCTATTTTTACAATTTTTTCTATCCCATTTTTGCCCAAAAGTACGGGTACCCCAATGCAAATATCATCAAGACCGTACTCTCCTTCCAGAAATGCGGAACATGGAAACATCTTCTTCTGATCACAGGCAATGGCCTGCACCATGGAAGAAACGGCAGCACCTGGTGCATACCAAGCACTGGTACCCAATAATTTTGTAAGCGTGGCCCCTCCTACCTTGGTCTCCTCGGAGACTTGGGCAAGGCGATCCTCGGATAAAAATTCGGATACCTTAATACTATTCCTGGTCGCATGTGCAGTTAAAGGTACCATCCCTGTATCACTATGACCGCCAATGACCATACCGTCCACATCGGAAATTGGAGCATCCAATGCCTCGGCCAATCTATATTTAAACCTTGCACTGTCCAAAGCACCGCCCATCCCTATAATTCTGTTCTTCGGCAAACCGGTAGTCTTGTGTACCAAATAAGTCATGGTATCCATCGGATTACTGACTACGATCAAAATTACGTTGGGGGAATGTTCCAATAAATTGGAAGAAACCGTTTTTACGATTCCTGCATTTATACCTATCAGCTCTTCACGGGTCATGCCCGGTTTGCGCGGAATACCGGAAGTTATAATAGCTACATCGCTTCCTGCTGTTTTGCTATAATCATTTGTAACTCCTGTTATCTTGGTATCAAAACCATTCAATGAAGCGGTCTGCATTAGATCCATGGCCTTGCCCTCGGCAAAACCTTCCTTAATATCCAACACAACTACTTCAGATGCAAAATTCTTAATAGCAATGTACTCAGCACAACTTGCGCCAACAGCACCTGCTCCAACAACGGTAACTTTCATTATAAGGTTATTTTAAGTTAAATTTTATCGTTCAAAAGTACTGATTTTTAACAGAACAATATCACCACATCCGTAGAAACCCGCTAAATTTTATCTGGAGCAAGACATTGTCCTTTTTTTTTGGATTTCCAAAAAGCTGCTGCAATTAAAGCCTGATCCAAGTGTGTACCGAACGTAATAAAAAGCCCTTTTATCGAAAAAAGTTAAAATACTGTTCCATACATCGAATTTATACAATAGTAAATTGAAACCGTACGTTAGATAGGTAGTATCCAAATCTAAGAAAAATCCTACAAAATGAAAAAATTACTTTCATTCTTGGCAATAGTTGGCATCCTACTGGCCAGTAATTGCACCAGAATTACAGAGAACAACGATCCGGTTATCGGGATATGGTCCCATATCTCTTCTGATGGAGGGGGCCTTGCCCAAAAACAGGATATCACCGTTAGGCAGGAGTGGATATTTAATGATGCCTACCTGGGCAGATACCATACCTACCACAACAATAATTTAACGGTAATTTCAGATTTTAAATGGGTCCATAAGGATAGTACCTACATTATTTCCTATCCCGGTCTTGACAAAGAGGAGGACATAGTACTCATGAGCGAGTCCGATCAAGGGATTTTTTTGGCCGACTACGATGGCAACGTATTGGCAATAAGGGAATAGGATCTACTCGATAATCAAGATTTAAACCTGCCTGTGGCAGGCAGGTGCTCCGACGCCTGCCTGCCCGTTCCGTTCAGGCGGGCGCCGAAATCAAACTTGAATTTCCTTTCAATGCCTCGTGGGATTGCCCCGAGGTAGTTTACCTAAATCCAAAATTTACACCCACCGTTAAGTTGTTGAATTCTGCCAGGGAATAATCCGCATGTAACCTAAAGAAACCAAGTTTCAGCTTGGCCCCTAAGGTTCCCGTAACTCCACTGGCCTTTTTGGACAAAGAAAAAGGATTTATATAGGTTTCCTGAAATGGTCCCGATTGTACCTGGTAGGTACCTAAAACATCTGTTGTGGATTTTCCGGATATATAGCCGATAGCCCCATAAAAATTAATGACCGGAAGCTTAGTAGAGGCCACGGCCTGCATTGATATGACATTCATATCCACTTCTATCTTTTGATCGCTACCATCCACAATATTACTGTCAGTAAAATCATAGGAGGCATTTAAATGAGTATACCCAACCACGGCAGATAGGGCCACAGGTAATATTTTGTCCGCTGGCAGTAATTTGGAAAAATCATACTGAAGCCCTGCTCCGTACAACCCCAAGGCCACATCTTCCG
The DNA here is from genome assembly GCF_003426735.1 of Arenibacter sp. P308M17. Lineage (GTDB taxonomy): Bacteria > Bacteroidota > Bacteroidia > Flavobacteriales > Flavobacteriaceae > Arenibacter. Next base: position 372,671 of record NZ_QVON01000006.1, on the reverse strand, counting down.
TATTAATTTTGGGCAAAAACCGGGCCTTGACTTCCAACCCTTTCACTAAACCCACACTTAGTTGTAAAAAGGCCGAGGGAATAAAGTTGATGTTTTCCGAAGCCAATCCGGTAGGTAATTCAATTTCCTGCCTGGAGGTAATGGGTCCTACCTCCCCTTCTACAAATACCTGTATGCCTTCCAGATCCCCCAAAGCTGTGGAGACCGGTTTGGAGGTACTTCCATCCAAAAACTGCAGATTTTCATAATCTGCTGTATTTAGAACAAACGTCTTTTTATCCTCCCTATTTTTAAAAGAGGTCATATTGCCTATAATGGAAATCTCGAAACCTCCCAAGGGTTTGGAATCGGCCGAATTGTACCAGCCATTGGCCAAACTGTATATGGCACCCTCGGACACCGGACCAAAATAACTGTCCGAAAATTTTTCCGCATCATTGATCCCTGCGGCAAATAGCTCATTGAGGTTGGATTGTGAAAATCCAGTTACACTTATAAACAAAACACCTACTAAAGATACATACTTCATAACATATAGATTTTTGTTAAAACTAAAAAACTCGCCCCAATGGAGCGAGTTTTTGTTGTGTAAACCCTATTTTTTATGCATCAATGTTGGCATAGACGGCATTTTTCTCAATAAACTCCCTTCTAGGTGGAACCTCATCCCCCATCAACATGGAAAACACCCTATCCGTCTCTGTGGCGTTATCTATGGTAATCTGCCTTAAGGTCCTAAATTCCGGATTCATCGTAGTATCCCACAACTGCTCGGCATTCATCTCTCCAAGACCCTTATAACGTTGAATCCCCACACTACCATTAAAACTCTCGGCAATTTCATCGCGTTCCTTATCCGTCCAGGCATATCGTTTCTTTGTTCCCTTTTTCACCAAATATAGTGGTGGGGTAGCTATATAGACATGCCCTCCCTCGATCAGTTCGCGCATATACCTAAAGAAAAAGGTCAATATCAGGGTCTCGATATGGCTACCATCCACATCCGCATCACACATAATCACTACTTTGTGATAGCGCAACTTGTCGAGGTTCAAAGCCTTACTGTCGTCCTCGGTACCTATAGTAACGCCCAAGGCCGTATATATATTTTTGATTTCCTCATTTTCGAAAACCTTATGGGTCATAGCTTTTTCCACGTTCAGAATTTTACCCCTTAAAGGAAGAATGGCCTGAAAAGCCCTGTCCCTTCCTTGTTTGGCGGTACCTCCCGCAGAATCTCCCTCTACCAAAAACACTTCGCACAAGGTGGGATCCTGCTCCGAACAATCCGATAGCTTTCCGGGCAGGCCACCAATGCTCATCACCGTTTTACGCTGCACCATCTCACGGGCCTTGGTAGCTGCATGTCGGGCCTGGGCCGCCAAAATTACCTTTTGGACAATCGTTTTGGCATCATCCGGGTTCTCCTCCAAATAATTGGTCAACATTTCCGAGACTGCCTGACTCACTGCCGCAGACACCTCCCTGTTCCCTAATTTGGTCTTGGTCTGTCCTTCAAACTGTGGCTCCGCAACCTTTACGGAGATAATAGCCGTTAAACCTTCCCTAAAGTCGTCCCCCTGAACTTCGAATTTTAATTTTTCCAACATTCCGGAGGCATCGGCATACTTCTTCAAAGTGGTTGTCAACCCCCTTCTAAATCCGGCCAAATGTGTTCCACCTTCATGGGTATTAATATTGTTCACATAAGAATGCAGGTTTTCCGTATAAGAAGTATTGTATACCATGGCAACTTCCACAGGAATATCGTTCTTCTCCCCCTCCATGGAAATTACGCTGCGAATTAGGGATTCGCGATTTCCGTCCAAAAACTTGATAAACTCCTTTAGTCCCTCATCGGAATAAAAACGTTCGGTGGCAAAACCACTTTCGCTGTCCTTATCCTTTTGCCGTCTGTCCATTAAGGTAATGGCCACGCCCTTGTTCAAGAAAGAAAGCTCGCGCATTCTATTCGCCAAGGTCTCGTAGCTGTACTCCACTGTCTGGGTAAATATGGTATCGTCAGGTGTAAAGGTAACGATGGTACCCCTCTTATCGGTTTCCCCGATACTTTTTACCGGATAAAGCGCTTTGCCCTTACTGTATTCCTGTTCCCATATCTTTCCATCCCTGTAAACCGTAGCCCTCAAATGGTTGGATAGTGCATTCACTACCGATACCCCAACCCCGTGCAGACCACCTGACACCTTATAGGAATCCTTATCAAATTTACCTCCGGCACCAATTTTGGTCATTACGACCTCCAGGGCCGAAACGCCCTCCTTTTTGTGAAGGTCTACAGGGATACCCCTACCGTTATCCTGGGTAGTAATGGAATTGTCTTCATTTATCGTTACGGTAATTTCATCACAATGGCCGCCCATTGCCTCATCTATGGAGTTATCCACCACCTCATAGACCAAATGGTGCAAACCACGTACCCCTACATCTCCTATGTACATGGAAGGCCTCATACGCACATGTTCCATACCCTCAAGGGCCTGGATACTATCTGCGGAATAATTGTTCTTTTTTTGCTCGTCTTTATTTGCTTCTTCGCTCATAAATAAATACTTATTTCATTATAATTTTAGCAATCCTACAAATATACGCAATACCCCATGAAATATAGGGTTTGTAGCCAATATAAGTCGCTAAGTTATCAACAAAAATTGTGGAAAAAATACCAATCGATATAATTGATTTCAGGGAGCCCGGTTCCAACATCCACCTACCCCGTTAACAGCTCAAAACAAACAGGAAACAAGGACACTAAATTATCTTACAAAACATAATAAATATCTTGAAACGGACTGGATGGTTAGGTTGGCAGTAAGCTGTAAGCTATAGGCTATAGGCTATAGACAAAAAAATGAATTTTATGCCCTCTGGCTTTTGTCAACTGTGGACACCCAAGGTTTATAAAAACCAAAGTAACTACAATGAAATCTTAGGCCTGTCGACAAAGGCAGGCCTGTCCGACTACGTTCAGGCGGGGTTTTAACCTTTAACTAAATAATAAAAGAGGCACCCTATAAAGAATGCCTCCTATGCACAAATAAACTAAAACTAAAACTAAATCTTAATACCTTATTGACTCTTCCGGCAGCATTACTTTACATAAGCATCGGAATGTACCTTGGATACCGCCCTACCGGACGGATCGTTCATGTTCTTAAAGGCCTCGTCCCATTCCAAGGCAATTCTGGTGCTACATGCCACGGATGGTTCCTGGGGAACACACAATGCCGCCGCATCCGATGGAAAGTGCTCTTCAAAAATAGAACGGTAATAGAACTCTTCTTTGGACGTAGGGGTCTGTAATGGAAATCTGTACTTGGCATTAGCCAATTGATCGTCCGTAACCTCCTTCTTAACCACTTCTTTTAGGGTATCTATCCAACTGTAACCAACTCCATCGGAAAATTGTTCCTTTTGTCTCCATGCAACACTTTCGGGCAGCATATCCTCAAAAGCCTTACGAACCACCCATTTCTCCATGCGCTCCCCGTTGATCATCTTATCCTGGGGGTTAATTCTCATGGCCACGTCCATAAATTCCTTGTCCAAAAATGGAACCCTTCCCTCTATACCCCAAGCGGCCAAGGATTTATTGGCCCTTAGACAATCGTACATATGAAGTTTGTCCAATTTACGGACCGTTTCCTCATGGAAATCCTTTGCACTTGGTGCCTTGTGAAAATATAGGTAGCCCCCGAAAAGCTCATCCGCCCCCTCCCCTGACAAGACCATTTTTATACCCATAGATTTTATAACCCGGGCCATAAGGTACATGGGGGTAGAAGCCCTAATAGTAGTAATATCATAGGTCTCCAAGTTGTAGACCACATCCTTAATGGCGTCCAAACCTTCCTGAATGGTAAATTTTATTTCGTGGTGCACGGTACCGATATGCTTGGCCACCTTTTGGGCAGCGGCCAAATCCGGGGAACCTTCAAGTCCCACCGAGAAGGAATGCAATTGCGGCCACCAGGCATCGGTAGTGTCGTCCGACTCAATTCTTTTCTGGGCGTATTTTTTTGCTATGGCAGAAGTTACCGAAGAATCCAATCCCCCGGAAAGCAATACCCCATAAGGTACGTCGGACATTAATTGTCTATGAACGGCAGCTTCCAAAGCCTCTTTAATGGCCTGTATGCTAGTCTCATTGTCCTTTACCGCATCGTATTCCATCCAATCCCGGGAATACCATCTTTTAAATTCGCCATCCTTGCTGTGCAAGTAATGTCCCGGAGGAAACAACTGTATCTTGGTACAGGTTCCTTCCAATGCCTTTAACTCGGACGCCACATAAAAGGTACCATTAATGTCCCAACCTACATATAGCGGAATAATTCCCATATGGTCCCTTGCTATAAAATATTCATCCTTTTCAGAATCGTAGATGGCAAAGCCAAAAATACCGTTCATTTCATCCAAGAAATCAACTCCTTTCTTCTGATATAGGGCCAAAATTACCTCACAATCGGACTCTGTCTGAAAATTATAGGTGCCGGCAAATTGCTTGCGCAATTCCCTATGGTTATATATTTCACCATTAGCGGCCAATACCAATTTCTTGTCCGGGCTGAACAAAGGTTGTTTTCCCGAAGCAGGGTCAACGATCGCCAAACGTTCATGGGCCAAAATAGCCTTCCCATCAGCATATATCCCACTCCAATCCGGACCCCTATGTCTAATCTTCTTGGACATTTCCAGCAGTTGAGGCCTTAACACCTCGGTACTCTCTTTTACATCAAAGGCACATACAATTCCACACATACTATAATATTTATGTCAATTTTAAAGCAAATATCCATTTAATATTAATACAACAAAACATAAAATGTATAATTAATTATAATTTAAAACAATAAATAGTAAAATACTAATATACTGTTATCATATAAATGATTTCGCTCACATCAACTCGCTATTTTGTAAGGAGTCTAAAATTTACCGACTTTTAATTCGGATTAATAGGAATACTACTTAAATTTGACAATCTCTAAAACTAAAAAAAATGAAAAATTTATTTACGATTGCACTTATGGTCATTGCCTTGACCTTTAGCTCCAAAGCTATTGCACAGAAATTCAGCGGCTTGGACAAGAGTCCTGCGGACATTGCATCCTATCCTACCGATTATAAGGTTTCGGAAAAATTGGTTCGGGTAACTTACAGTAGACCACAATTAAAAGGACGTTCCATTTCGGAGCTTGCCCCGGCAGGGAAGGTATGGAGAACCGGAGCCAATGAGGCCCCTGAAATCATTTTTTATAAGGACGCTACCGTGGGTGGCAAAGCGGTGGCCGCCGGCACCTATTCCCTATTTACCATCCCAGGTGATAAGGAATGGACCGTAATATTGAACAAAAATTTAAATCAATGGGGCGCCTATTCGTACCAGGAAGATGCCGATGTAGTTCGAGTACCTGCCAGTGCCAGCAATGTATCCGAAACATTGGACGCCTTTTCCATTGCCTATAAGGATGTGGACAATGGCACCCATATGGTATTGGGATGGGGAAACACAAGGGTATCCCTGCCAATTACCTTTTAAGGAAAATTATCTGCATATAGAAAATTAAATAATAATAATGGAGTACTGGAAAAGCAGGTCTTTTTCGGAACAAGATTTTAAAAAAGCCGTCTCAAACTAATTGAACGGCTTTTTTTATAGTTTTGCAGACTTAAAATTGAAATATGATTTCTGTAGATGCAATTGCCGTAGAATTTAGTGGTGACACCTTGTTTAGCGATGTTTCCTTCGTTATCAATGAAAACGATAAGATTGCCCTGATGGGAAAGAACGGGGCCGGAAAATCTACCATGATGAAGATAATCGCAGGGGAGCAGAAAGCTACCCGGGGCCATATCCGCTATCCCAAAGACGCGGTAATTGCCTATTTGCCCCAGCATTTGCTTACAGATGACAACAGTACCGTTTTTGAAGAAGCCTCCAAAGCCTTTAAGGAAATTTTTAGCATGCGCGATGAAATGGAGCGCCTGAACAAGGAATTGGAAACCCGTACCGATTATGAATCGGATGCTTACATGAACATCATTGAAAAAGTATCGGACCTGGGAGAAAAATTCTATGCCCTGGAAGAAATAAATTATGAGGCAGAGGTAGAAAAAGCCTTGAGAGGCCTAGGGTTTAAACGCGGGGATTTCCATAGACCTACCAGTGAGTTTAGCGGGGGGTGGCGGATGAGAATAGAACTTGCCAAGATTTTATTGCAAAAACCGGACCTCATCCTTTTGGATGAGCCAACCAACCACGTAGATATCGAATCCGTAATCTGGCTGGAGGATTTCCTGCTGAACAAGGCCAAGGCGGTGGTGGTCATCTCGCACGACAAGACCTTTATAGATAATATTACCAACAGAACCATAGAAGTGACCATGGGTAGAATCTATGATTATAAGGCCAATTACACCCACTACCTGCAGTTGAGGGAAGACAGACGTAGCCACCAGATAAAAGCTTACCAGGAACAGCAAAAGTTTATTGCGGACAATCAGGCCTTTATAGACCGGTTCAAGGGCACCTATTCCAAAACCAACCAAGTAACTTCCCGTGAAAGGATGCTGGAAAAATTACAGATCATAGAAATTGATGAGGTAGACACAGCGGCCCTAAAACTGAGGTTCCCTCCTTCCATACGTTCGGGCGACTATCCGGTTACCGCAGAAGGGCTGTCCAAAAGTTATGGCGACCATGTGGTTTTCAAGGATGCCGATCTCTCTATTTCACGAGGGGAAAAGGTTTCTTTTGTAGGAAGGAACGGCGAAGGAAAATCTACGATGATCAAGGCTATTTTGGGCGAAATTGAAGTAGAGGGCCAATGCAGGTTGGGACACAATGTAAAAGTAGGTTATTTTGCGCAAAACCAAGCCTCCCTGTTAGACCCTGAACTCACCATCTTCCAGACCGTGGATGAAGTGGCCGAAGGGGACGTTCGTACACAGATCAAAAATATTCTAGGCAGGTTTATGTTTAGCGGGGACGACCTCGAAAAAAAGGTGAGCGTACTTTCTGGAGGGGAAAAAACCCGTCTTGCCATGGTTAAATTACTTCTTGAACCGGTGAATCTGTTGATCTTGGATGAACCTACCAACCATTTGGACCTAAAATCCAAGGACGTACTTAAGGAGGCCTTGCTTTCCTTTGACGGCACCTTGATATTGGTCTCCCACGACAGGGATTTTCTTCAAGGCCTATCCCAAAAGGTGTTCGAATTTAAGGACAAACGCGTTATAGAACATTTTGAGACCATAGATGCCTTCTTGGTACGCAACAGAATCGAAAACCTTAAAGAAATAGATCTAAAGGTTTAAAAATAGGCTATAAAATTCATAATTAAGGTTACGCAATAACCTTATGTCCTTCCGGGAAGGGACGGTAGGCATAATACTGGAGTACTTCCTCAATGGCGGCCCTCAAAGCCTTGTTGATAGGAAGAATACTATTGCCCATCCTAAAATCTATCTGATTTAAATTCATATAGTAGTCCGTAAAAATGGGCACGTATAATCCATTCTTCATGGCAACCTTGGAATTTTCATAAAGCTCCGCCTGGTTTTCCTTTATAATCTTGCAGGTGGCCAAACGGAGTTCTCCCATTTTATCCCTAGTTGCCCCAAAACCAAATAGACGACAAATTAGTCCGCGGTACTTATAATCCCCGCATCTGCCACTATTGCTATCCAAAACGGACAATGGCCGATATAAATGGCAAATGGAATTATTGCCCACCTTTAATTCCTCCAAAGTAGTTTCTGCCTTCCCGCTTAAAAAAAGATAAAAGGCCCATGGCAAAAATTCCAGCGGGGAAGCTTCAATATCCGGATAGGTACAGCACTTGCCGCATCCTGCTTTACAGCCAAGACCCGATTCGGATTGAAAGATAGCTATCTCCCTATCCAAACCGGCAAATAATGCCTCAACTGCTCTTACCCTGCTTTCCATGGACATTAAAATTTTGTGCGAATGTACATCAATAATGGTCTTGTACAACAATTATTTAATGTACCTCATCAGGAAAATTACAAGCCTAAAAAATCATTCATTTTCTTGAAAACGAGTGACTAAAAAACCCGTTGGATCCTAATCCACTTTTTCCATTTCCATCCAAAAAGGAAAGATATTTTTGTTGTCCACTGCATAAAAGGGTATAAGTTTAGCTGTCATTTTTGGAAAAAAAACCTTCTCCATCCGGATAATATCGGTATTCCCTTTTTTGTTCTCCATTTGCCAAACAAGGGTATTGGCTTCCAAAACCATTCTCCCCTCAGGGGCCACCGGCCTAACAAACTTATAGGTAATATTATAATAGCCCTCTTCAACATCAGTGTCCCAATGGCCATAAACTTCCTCCTGATTCCAAATACCACGTTCCCCCCCGGCATCGTTCCTATTTAAAATAATAGGGTTCTCATGAGGCGTACCGACCAAAATTTTTGGAGGGTCGACCAGGTTTTCGGAAACGATCAATTCCTTATATATTTTATCCAGCTCTTTTTTTAGGTCTATGGCCAATGCTCTGTTTTCCATTAATACATTGTGCTGTTCGTAGGGATCCTTGGTAAGCTGGTACAGTTCAAAATCTTCTATCCCGGCATTGTAGTCCGTTTTTCCCACCAACTTATACCCGGATTTTTGAATCGCCATATTATGGTATAGTTCGGGGTACCTACGTGACCAATAAAAAAATAAGGAACGGTCTTCCCAATCCACTGGCCGGCCCTGTATTAATGGAACCAAACTTTTACCGTCCATTACCCTGTCCTTGGGCATGTCCACATCGCATATTTCCGAAAGGGTAGGCAGTACGTCCAAATGTGCCGCCATGGTCTCCACCTCTTTGTTGTCTTTGGAAAATGCCGGATATTTCAAGTAAAATGGCACGCGAACGCCCCCATTGTACACATCGCCCTTACGTCCCCGCATACCACCTACATACCTGGTCTGTTGGGGACCATTATCGGTCATAAAAATTATAAGGGTATTTTCAGATATCCCCAAAGCATCCAATTTATTGAAGAGCTTCCCTAGGTTGTCATCTATATTGTTTACCATGGCATACACCTTTCTGGCATCCTCCTTGTCCTTTTCGCTCATTTTTGAAAATGGCTTCCCGTCCTTGCCAAACCCTGCAGAAGGATCTACATCCCTATACTTTTGATAATAGGAATCCGGCACCTGTAAGGGGGTATGCGGGGCATTAAACGCCAAATAGCAAAAAAAAGGGGATTCCTTATTTTTTTCAATAAAATTAATGGCCTGGTCCGTAAAGATATCGGAACAATACCCTTTATAGGATTCCTGTAGGTTGTTGTGCCAAAGCACAGGGTCAAAATAACTTCTATCCCCCTTAAAATAGGTAGTAATATCACCAACTTGCCCCATACCGCCCGATAGGTGGATAACGGACTCGTCAAAGCCCTGGTCACTGGGCCTGCTGGGGTAATTATCCCCTAAATGCCATTTTCCAAATGCCCCTGTGCTATAATCTGCCTGTTTCAACATTTCGGCAATGGTTACCTCGGAGGAAGCCATAATGGCACCCCCATTGTACGTATCCCTCATACCCGTCCTCAAAGAATAACGCCCCGTCATTAAACTGGACCTGGTGGGTGCACAAACTGGGGAAACGTAAAAATTGTTGAACCTAACACTTTCGCGTGCCAAGGCATCAATGACCGGTGTCCTTACATGTGGATTTCCAGTAAATCCCAAATCCCCGTAACCCTGATCATCCGTAATCACCAAAATTACATTGGGACGTTTATCCTTCTGTGCATAGCCGCTGGAAGTGAGCCCCAAAATCATTAAAAGAAAAATACAATGCCTATACTTTAAGTTCATAAGTGGTGGTTTCAAGTTCAATTGATTATGAACCCATTTAAACTTCTGTCCATGGCCTATAAAAGACCTTTCGTTGCGTAAACTTCCTAAATTATAAAATAGAGGCGTTAAAAAAAAGAAAAGGTCCTTCGATTCCCCCATTTGCTACAGGTGTTTTACCCTGGATTCATATTTTTGATATAGCGCTTCATTGTCTGCCCCGTCTATGTTCTGACTCTGAAAAATAGAGACATCCACACCTTGTTCCAAATTAATCTTGATGGCTTCGGTCGAGATTATGTTTACAATGATCATTCCCAAGACCGAGGAAGCCGGACCTATAAGTAGATCGTTAATAGACATCACCCCATCTCCAGTAGGAACACAATTATCAATTACCAAATCCGCAATCTGGAACAATTTCTTCCCGCTAGAATGTCTGGAAGGGTACTTTTTGGACTGCTCCATGGAAGTGATCGCTATGGTATTTAAACCCTGCTGCTTTGCTTTCATGGCCATCTCCAGGGGCAAGGTATTCCTTCCCGAATTTGAAACAACGATCAATACATCCCCTTTATTAAATTGGTACTTCTTCCAAAGTATTTCTGCAAGTCCACTGATCTGCTCTATTTCAGCAGATCTTCTTGCCCCATTGGCCATAAGGACCATATCGTCCATAATGGCATTTACATTGGCCAAATTGGAGGCCCTACCAAACATTTCCATTCCGATCATTTGGGAATGGCCGGTACCTATGGTATGGATAATACCATCGTTCTTGATAACGTCGGCCACAATTTTAGCGGCACTGACCAATTTATCCTTCTGGTCTGCAGCCATTTTATTGATCAGTAAACTTATTTTATCCAAGTATTCGAACATAGGGAGAAATGCATATAAGCTAAATAATGAAACTACTAAATGGATATTGGGGCAACCTTCCCAATCTACTATACATGTTTATATGAAACAATATAATGAATAAAAGTCTAAGGACACATCATTAGCCTGCGGAGCCCTAATTTCTAATTGCATAAGGCAATATATGCATTAAAACCTAAACCAAATACTGTATCCCTCTATATGGAACATACCTGAAGCTCGGGGCGTTAAACCGTCTCAAGACTCGGGGCGTTAAACTATAAACCCCGCCAAAAGGCGGGGTTCGTTCGACCAACGTATTTCAATGCGCCATCGGCTTTTGAAATCCGGGTCTTACGAATAAAAAAAGCCTATCATTCGATAGGCCTCAGGTCTTAGGAAATTAAAAAAGTATATATTAAATAACTTTAACGTTTACTGCGTTTAATCCTTTTTTTCCTTCTTTTAGTTCAAACTCAACTTCATCGCCTTCGCGAATTTCGTCGATTAAACCAGAGATGTGTACAAAATGTTCTTTGTTAGAACCTTCTTCTGTGATGAACCCAAATCCTTTGGCATCGTTGAAAAATTTTACTGTTCCTCTACTCATTACTAAAATTTAAATTAATTACTTATTATAAGTCAAATATAGTTCCAAAAGTTTGAACCACAATCATTTATAGCCAACAATTTTAACAAGTATCAAAAAAAAACTCGATTATCCCTTTAAAGGCCTACTTTTCAAGGGGTTTGGAAATTATAAACCCAACGCTTCCATTAGGTGCCCTACCCTCTTCATCCCCATTATTTCCCATAGGTTGCGCTGCTCCATATCTATTCCAGCCAATTCTCCGTACGGCCAAACCCAATTCAGTACACCTATTTGCACGATCCCATTGTGCGAGGTTCTTTTTGTAGGAAAAAGTACCCAAATTGTCCTATTATCCATTGATTTCAATGTTCAAAATACTTGAGAGTTGTAAATTAATGGGTAAAACTTGGAGACCAAAACCATTCCAAACGAGCAAAAGGTTTAGGTATATTTTATCAAAACTAAACTACTGCAATTAAATTACATCCCTGCCGGAATGGAATTCCTTGGCAAGGACTGGGAGCCAAGTCGACAATTAACGGTTGACATTAAACAGCAGTGATGAACATTTTTGCCGACTGCAAACAGCCACTACCGACTTTAGATACCTATAAATTATAGCAACAAATCCCTAAAGCGATCGAGAACACAGTTTTAACCTTTAACTGGAAATAAATAAACACCCATATAATCAGGGATAATGGTAACCCCTGCAGCCAAATACGGCCCTAAGGTCTATATCCCTTATGATTTGTTTCTTTTTCCCTTTAATAAAAATGAACCGTCCACAGAATTTGCCCTGCCATTTATAATATCATCCTTCACCTGTAGGGAAACCTGTACTTTTCCCCCTTCAATATATACCGAAAAGCTCACCGTATTATCCTTGACCGTAACATCCGAAGCCGTAAGTTTATTGTTATTGACATTTACAACAACCGCATATTCCCCTTTTTCCTTGGTAATAATCAACACTCCGGAACTATATTCATAAGGAACATCCTCCACGGTATATTCCCATGTTCCAATTGGTGAACGGTACATGATTTCAGCTATATTGATCGGATCAATGGAACCATAAGTACCATTATTCAAGTTTACAGCCAAAAGTGGCATACTACTGAAAGCAAAAAAAGTAAAAGCGCAAATCAATTTTCCAAAATTTTTCATTTCCAAATAGTTTATAATTGAAGTGATCTACAAAATTAGGTTAATCAACAACAAAAAGTATCCTTTTTTTCCATTCTGTGATTAAATGCCCCAATGCGTGACGAATGGGACATGTACTCCTTAAATCAAAAATACCTTGCTGCCTTTTTGCCTCTCTTGTCGGGAAGTTTAAAGGCAGAAGGTACATTTAAGGCGACCATAAAATACCACGGGGTTTTTGGTAGATCATGACCAACCGCTAAATCCAAATATTGTTTTTATCTATAGATCAAATTTGTAGGTGGCTCCGGCCAAGACTTGAAAACCCTGTACCCTATAATTGTTCCAGCGCATATAATTCTGATCGGCAATATTATTTGCCTTTGCAAAAACGGACAATTGTTCATTAATACGATAGCCAATATGCGCATTGGCATCAAAATAGCTATCCAAAGTCACCGGGGTCATTGCATAGTCTTCCGGTAAAGTTCCCGGGGAGGCCACAGTGTATAGATCATCACGCTCCCCTACATAAAATAGATTGGCACCCATAAACCACTTCTCCCCTATTTGATAATCCATAAACATAGAAGCGGTAAGACCTGGCAGGTTCCAGGCGGGATTATCGGTTTCCGTGTCGTAATCATAGACCTGGGCATTTATCCCTAAACTAAAATTACGGTTTATATCTACGTTCAATTCTCCAAAAACTCCCAAGGTCTTTACATCATCATAAAACACCTGGAAGCTATTTCCGTAATAATATCCTTTTTCATCTGTCCTGGAGGTGTTTTCCGGATTTAGTAAGAATAACGGTTTTCTATTTTCCGCCATATAGGATCCCTTAACATTATAGCTAAGATTGGGCAGCAGCTGTCCCTTTATGCCAATATAGGCATCGTACTGTTGGTCTGTAGGTTGCATGTCCAAGGTGGGGGAAACATATGGGTTCTCTTCCACAAAACCATAGAAGGAGTTCTGCTTTAACTCCCCTTCTACCCCACCATAGGCAATGGCCACCTCATCCAACAAACGATAGGATGCCATTATAGTAGGATAAATATAGAAATTGCCCTCACTGTTTTCCAAATCCATACCATACACCAAATTTGCGCCCAGATTAAGCGAAAAATCGTCCCCTAGAATGTTGATGCTGGGATTTATCCCAAATTGCAAATGCGAATAATCTATTCCTGGCAGGTTGGAGTCGTTCCCTACCTGGCCATTCTTGAACTTACCTCCCAAATAATCTACCTTGGCCTTGAGTATCAAAAATTCATCGCCCAAAGGAAATTGGAAGGCAGGTTTTAGCACTGCCCTATTTTCTCCAGATTTGGTAGCATCCCAAAACCGCCTGTACCATAGCTCGGCACTTTTAAAAAAAGAATCTTCCACTTCCACAGATCCCCCGGCATATACATTAAAATAGTTCTGCTTTTCATCTATGCCGTTCACCAATTCCTCCGTATAATACCCATTGGGAATTCCGTACCAATTATACATTTGGTGCTGCCCCCCTATATTGGCTCCCCAACGTATATCCCTGTCACTTTTGGTATAATTGGCGTCCAATTTGGTGTTGTAAAATATGTTATCCAAAGCGGTACCGTCTATTTCCCCCCTAGAGGAATGGTGGTTTAGGCTTACATCCAGCCGTTCATCCCTGTTAAGGGCGCTACTGGTATAAAAATCTGCCAAGGCGTTGTTGTAGTTGCCCAGGCCTACGGATGCATAGGAATTATATATTTTTTCGGGCGGAAGCTTTTTCACCCCGGAAGCCTTCCCCTTGGAAGGAGTAAAAGTGGAGGCAACGGGAACGGAAAATATGCTGTAATCGATCGGTTTTTTTTGCAGAACTATGGAGTCGTTCAAAGTAGGTACCGACTTCAGCTTGAAAGCGTCCGAAATGGTAGGTGCATAGGCCTTAACCACTGTCACCGTTTCCGTTCCTAAGTCTTTTTTATCTTCCTGTGCCGATCCGATCTGTAGAAAACCTAGAATAGCAAATATGGATATTTTAATGTGCATGTGCATACTGTGTTCTTTTTGCAAGGAAATTTTAATTTCCCTCTGGATTAATGGAGGAATTGCTTTGGGCTTCTTTTGCTTTGACAATGGAAGATTCCTGTTTGGCCTGGGCCACTATTTCTGGATAATCCCCAAAATTGGCGATAACACTATCCAAAATATAGGTGGCCTGGAAAGCATCGCCCAGGGCATAGAAGTTCTTGGCCATAATGATCAAGCCTTTGGCACTCCATTCCTTGTAGCCCGCATAATCCTTGGCCAATTTTTGGACCGAAACATTGGAAGCCTCATAATTTTGGGCCTTGTTCTTAAAATAGGCATCGTAATAAAGTGCCTCTGCCGCCAAATCGCCTGTGGCAATTTTAACTACTTCCGAATACGCTTTTTCCGCCCTGCTTTCATCCTTGGTCTTAATGGCAGATCTGGCTATCATTATTTGCGCATCACTTTTTATACGGTTATCAATATTGGGACTGGACAGTACCTTAGTGGCATATTGGATGGTCTTAGTGTAGTCTGACTGCCCATAATAACCCTTCATAAGATTGGATTGGGCAAAGGTGATATTCTGCTGAATTTCCGCCTTGGCTTCCAATTCTTCCAAGTAGGGAACGGCAGTAACATAATCATTTTTACCTACATAGATCTCGCATACCCTGGTGAGTGCCTGCTCGGCATATTCATTGGCCCCTTTGGCTGCCACATTCTTAAAATACGGCAAAGCTTTATCCTTCTCGCCCTTACCAAAGTACAATTGCGCCAAATTAAAATTGGCTTTTAAGGTATTCAAGCCGTTTGGAAATTGTTTAACATAGGCCTCATATCCCTTTATGGCCGCATCCTTATTGCCTTCTATATATTGTTTGTCCGCAGATTCAAAAGTAGCATTGTCCAGTTCGGTATCGGTCACCTCAACAAAATCAAGGCCCTTAACCCATTGCGCATATTCGTCCACCCTGCCAAGGTCCATATAGATTAGCTTGGCCGTGGTTACTGCCTGAAGGGCTTCCTGGGTATTTGGGTGGTCCCTTACTACTGTTTTAAATTTGGCCAGGGCCTGTTCGTTTCGGCTGGCATTATAATATACCAATCCTTGGCGCAACATGGCCTGTGGTACCAAGGAGCTGCCCTTATAGTCCATTGCAAGCTGATCGTAAAGTTGCAACCCTCTTTCCGTATTATTGGCCCTCACGTAGGAATTGGCCAGTTCAAACAAGGCGTCATCCTTTAATGTGGAGTTGGGATACCTGGAGACAAAATTGGAAAGCTCCTCTATTTTGGTAGCGCTCCTATCCACAAAACCATAGCTCAGCGCCTTTTGGTAGGCAGCATAGTCGCTCGAACTACTGTTTTGTGCTATTGCCTTGTTATACGTTTCTATGGCAGGCCAATACTTGCTGCTAACAAAATAACTATCCGCCAGGCGCAGGTAGGCATCATTTAGTTTTCCGTTATCCCCGTTGTTGGCTTCCACATAATCAGAAAATGCCGCTATGGCGTTATTATAATTTTTCAATTTGAAATAGGAATAAGCCAGATTATAGTCCACGTCCTTAAACTCCGGAGTTGCCTTGGCAGTCGGATTTGATTTAAATTGAAGATATCCGGCAACGGCCTCTTCAAAATGGTTCATATTATAATCCGATTCCGCTTTCCAATAGCTGGACCTGGCCTTAAAGTATTGGTCTTCGGCATTCTCCAAAGATTTCTTGAAGACGGCCGATGCTTCCTCATAATTCATTTCTAGGAACAATTCCACACCGCGGTAAAACGCTACTTTTTGATAGGTAGCCTTACTGGCAAAATTTTTATTTTTCTCCAAAAGTTCCATAGCCCCGGCAAAATTTTTGGAAGTGATATAGGAATCCACCAAAAGTTCCTGCATCTCACCTGTATTGGGATCATTGGGATACTTCTCCAAATAATTGGTCAATACCTTGGGTACTGGCTCATAGGCATTCCCTATTTCGTAGCTCAATCGGGCGTAATTTAAATAGGCGTCTTTTTGAATTTCCGGATTGAAATCCATTTGGGACGCATTTCTGAAGGCGTTCAGGGCCTCCTGTTTTTTATCCAGCTTTAGATAGCATTCCGCCAAATGATAATAGGCATTCTGGGAAACATCGTTATTACCGTCTATTATTTTGTTGAATTGCTGTATCCCATTGGCATAATCGCCCTGCATATAATAGGAATAGCCCAAAAGGTAATAGTCCGTATTGCTCCACTTTCCCCTTTTCCCTTTGTATTCGGTTAAATAAGGAATGGCATTGGCGTATTGTTCTAGATTGAAATAACTCTCCCCTATTATTTTGTTGAGTTCCGAAACTTCATTTCGATCAGATTTTGGCAATTGTTTTTTTGCCAAGGCAATGGCCTCTTCAAACTTGCCCAATTTAAAGTTCATATCGGCCTGGTAGTAGGACAGCTTTTCCTCCAACAACTCCTGGTCGGTGATCTGATCAAAACGCTGATTGGCCTGGGCATAATCATCTTGTTGATAGGCAATATAGCCCAAGTAATACTTGGCTTGGGAACCGTAGGTAGGGGAGGTGGTCACCTGGTTCAGATACCGCTCGGCCTCTTTCGGCTTATTGGAGGAGAACAAGGCGTAACCATTGTTAAAATTGAAACGTTCCTTATCCTTTCTGGACATGGAGCTTTGATCTACCTTGGTATACCATTTTAGGGCATAGGGATATTTTCCGGTCGCAAAATAATAATCGGCAACGTCGAGGTAGGCCGAATTGCGTTTGGTGGAAGTTGGATACTTTTCAACAAAGTCTTCCATTAACCTGTCGGCCCCCAATTGGTTAAGGCGAATTGCCGCTGTAGCAGCATAATACGCACTATTGGCCTGGGTCTCTTCATCCCTGGTACTATTTTTTACTTTTTCAAAGATAGTCTGGGCTGCTTGATACTGTTTGTTGTTATACAAGGCCAAAGCTTCCTGATAGTCCTTTTGGTCAAAAGTATAGATTTCCGATTCTTGGGCGTTTACGTAAAATAAAGACCCGACAAAACACAGTATTACAGCGGTTTTTTTTCTTAGCATAGTGTTCTCTAAAAGTTAAGAATTACCGTAATTAAATTATATAACGATAAATATTGTCCCTAAGTATATGATAAAGAAAAAGATTTTTAAAGAAGATTTGATTTAATTCCAAAGGAACTTATTACTTTTATATCAACATTAAAAACTATGGGCGAAAGCATATTGAAGTTGGAGGATGTAGCCGTATTTCAGGGCGAGAATTTGGTATTGAACGATATCAGCCTTGAAATAAAGAAAGGGGAATTTGTATACCTTATTGGAAAGACGGGCAGTGGAAAGAGCAGCTTTATGAAAACTTTATACGGCGACCTGCCATTAAAACAAGGTAGCGGCCATATTGTAGATTTCGATCTTACTACCTTGAAGGAAAAGGAAATACCCTATTTGAGAAGAAAGCTGGGCGTTGTTTTTCAGGATTTTAAATTATTACCGGATCGCAATGTAAACAACAACCTCCTTTTTGTACTAAAGGCTACCGGCTGGAAAGACCTTAGTGAAATGAACGCCAAGATTGAGGATGTCCTGGATAAAGTGGGTATGAAAACAAAGGGCTTCAAATTTCCCCATGAACTTTCCGGAGGGGAGCAGCAGCGTATTGCCATTGCCCGGGCCCTGCTCAATGACCCGGATCTAATCTTGGCAGATGAGCCCACTGGAAATCTCGACCCCCAGACCAGCGTGGAGGTGATGAAGGTGCTTCAGGATATCAATAAAACGGGAAGGACCATTCTTATGGCCACCCACGACTATGCCCTTATTCTAAAATATCCCTCCAAAACCCTGAAATGTGATGGCAACAAGGTATTCGAGGTAATTCAACGGGCAATATAGTTTCCTGTTAACCCTACTTTAGCCATCCCAAGTCTTGTTCTTTTTCACCTGGCCTGCGTTGCAAAAAATCTCAGGTAGCTATGGCCATGCTCATTTTTTTTGCGCCTTGCCCAGATAAAAAATAACCATAACTTAAACGACACAGTAGCATTGACACGACACTAGTGTCCTGTTCAGTTGGGTAGCTCCCAAGGACACTTCACCTCCAATTTTGTCCGCTTCACTTGAAATTTGCCGGTTATGCCCCATCGCGGCCACTATATTTGCACAAGAAATTAAATTAAATGCAAATCAAAATAATACAAAAGTTAAACATCATGAGAAATTCAGTTCTATTATTGGGTACTGTACTCACCTCTTTTTTTCTGCTTTCCTTTTCAGGAACCGGCGGATGTCCTAATATTTTAGATAGCGATTGCCCAACAACTAATTCATACGACCCCCGTAACCCATTTAAGGAAGGCTTGCTTATGGATGAAGAAGTCAGGAATTTAAGTCTGGAGGATATAGACCTTATTGAAATAGAGGAAGAGATTGTCCTAAATTTTGACCCTGCCCCCTATTTACCGTTGCATTTCAACGCGTATGCCGGGATGGGATTGGATCTTGACGAAATTGTTATTGAGGAATTGGAAGAAGAAATTGTCCTGGGCTTTGATCCGGCCCAATACCTTCCCCTTGGCTTCAATGCCTATACGGGCATGGAACTGGACCTGAACGATATAGTTGTTGAGGAATTGGAGGAAGAAGTCCATTTGGGTTTTGATGTTATGAACTATTTGCCCAAAGGATTCGATGCCTATGCCAAATAGCTACAGCAACATTAGGTATATTATACACTAGCCCTTGATTCTTTCAGGGGCTTTTTGTTTCACTCCCATCCGGGAGAGTATCAAAATCGTTCCAAAGAGCTATGATAGGGAGTTGTAAAGAAGTATATTTAAAACAACAAAGTTGACATGGATACAATAAAACCGGTAAAACAGCTTGAAATTATTAAGATTGCCCTACTGATCGCTGTTCTGGTGACCCTTCCGTTAACCATATCCTTTTTCGGGACAACGGGTTTCAACAAGGCCATCTTTTCCAGTGACCTGTTTGTAGATCTAGATTTAAAGTTTTGGTTTTTCTTCCTTTTCTCATGGTCGGTACTGCAATTCAACACCAATTGGATATATCGTATTCCAAAAAGGAAACGCTTAATTGTTTGGCTATTGTGGATTTCAGGCAATATGGGAATTTTGGTCTCCACCATTCTACTTTTAGATTTCATATATCCATATTTGGTGGACAAGAACATCTCCAGTAGGGAAGAGGACTTTCAAGTTTTTATTTTCATCGTTGTCCTTGTTATCATTATTTTCATTTCCAGAATTTTAAGGCTTCAGATTGTTCAGCGTCAGAACATATTGGAAAACGAACATTTGAAACAGCAGAACCTTCAAAATGAACTTTCTGCCCTTAAAAATCAAATTAACCCCCATTTTCTCTTTAATTCCCTCAACTCCCTAAATTCCCTTATCCGAGACAACAAGGAGGCTACCATGTTCGTTAAAAAGCTTTCCTTTATGTACCGCTATATATTGCAGAGCGGGGACAGGGACCTGGTTGCCCTAAAGGAAGAACTTAAATTCCTCGACAGTTATACGTATTTGATAAAGACCAGGTACAGGAACCGCTTTCAAATTGAAATTGCCATAGACGATGGTTATCTGGATAGAAAAATACCTCCCTTGGCATTGCAATTATTGGTAGAAAACGCAGTGAAACACAATGAAATTTCGGAAACACACCCTTTGAAGGTCAATATCTATTTCCAAGATGATTGTATTTACGTGGAGAATAAAGTACGTACCCGCACTACCCTGGCCGAGGGTACCGGGACAGGACTTCTAAATTTGTACAAACGTTACTATATGATTCGCAAACAACAGATTATTATAGACAAAAAGAGTGATATTTTTAGAGTAAAACTCCCCTTGAACAAAATGATATGAAATGAGCCATAACAATTCTGGATATCCACCGAAATATTGATAGGTGAAACCGAAAAGGTTCACGAACTCATTAATGATAGAATTGATGTGAGTAATTACACCCGCCTGTCCGCCTGTTCCGGTACGGACGGGAACGAAAAAGTCGGGCAGGTCGGACCCATTAAAAATCCGTCCGCACCGGCACCGGGCGGACAATAAATAGCAACAGATGAAACGAACATTAATAAATTTTAAAAATTACTTCACAAAAGGCAATGTTTAAAATTCCTGCCTTGCCGGCAGGCAGGTTTAATGTGAGAGCGTAGCGGTTACATACGTTCTCAACCTGCCCGACTGGCCATTCAGGCGGGTTTTTTAATTAGTTTATTTCCAAATAATTAAAAAAATTTAAACGTATGAAAGTAGTAATTGTAGAGGATGAACTGGCGGCAAGTGAAAATCTGGCCTATATGCTAAAAAACCTACAGGATGAACTTGAGGTATTGGCCGTTTTGGATTCGGTGAAAACCGCTATTGATTATTTTTCAAAAAATTGGGAAGCCGACCTTATTTTTATGGACATTCATCTCGCAGATGGACTTTCCTTTGAAATTTTTGATGCGGTTAAAATTGATGCTCCCATTATTTTCACCACTGCTTATGACCAATATGCCCTGAAAGCTTTCAAACTAAATAGTATTGATTATTTATTAAAACCGATAGATGAGGATGAATTGGAAGTAAGTCTGTCACAATACAAAGGGCTATTAAAGGGCAAAGGGCTCATCACCAACCAGGTGGAAGGCCTCCTGAGCCTAATAAAGGATCAGAAAAAGACCTATAAATCCAGATATTTAGTGAGTTATCGGGATGAACTAATTCCATTGAAAACAGATGGGATTGCCTATTTTTTTATAGAAAACGGAATAGTTAAAGCCGTAACAAAGGACAGGCAGGCCCATATAATCGACCAGAAATTGGAGGACATTGAAACCGACCTGGACCCGTCCAACTTTTACAGGCTCAATAGGCAGTTCATAGTTCATAGGGATTCCATTGCAGGAATAAAGCAATACTTTAACGGGAAGCTAACCATTAATGTAATGCCACCCCATAAAGAACAGCTAATTGTAAGCAAGGCGAAAGCCGCCGAATTTAAAAATTGGATGAATCACTGACATAAAATTCATCCATAATCAATAACTCCAGGTCAACAACACCAGCTTGTAACTTCAAAAACGCCAACAACCAAAAATAAATATTAATTAGTTTCGGCACTATCCTTACCGCCATCCATTTGCAATACAACGGACTTACTCCCGGTCAAAGGTTTCACATTGTTCCCCCCTTGATCCGTATAACTGGCGGTTATTACCATTACGCTAGCCCCTTTGGCCGGGTTTGGCATTATGGTTCCGGTAGCCGGTAAGGATTTCTTCTGTACCGCGTTACTGGCCAGAGATTGAATATATATAACAATCTGCTTGGATTCCTCCTTGGTAAGATTGGGATGGGCAGGCATGGTAACCTCTCCCCAAACACCACTTCCCCCGGCAATTATCTTTCCTTGCAAATAGCTTAATCCATTTTTTTCATTCTTATATTTTTCGGCAACATCCCTATATGTAGGTCCTACGGACTTTTCCTTTTCCTTATGGCAGGTTTTACAGTCCAACGCCAAAGTCAAAGCTTTCCCGGTAACGGCAGCGGAAACCTCTTGATGCCCCAAAGAAAGGGAGGCTTCGTCCATGCCTTCCAAATAATCTACGGAGACAAATATGTTATTTTCATCAATGGGGGAACCGTCCGGGTCCAAAACGGAAACCTTATACTTTAGAGCCGTCCCCGGCATAAAAAATGAGGTGTTGCCCCCACTGATATCTATGGATACCTCAGGCCTCGAATTTCCTACTACTACATTAATGGGTTCGCTTGTAACCGAAGCTTCCTTGCTGTCTATTACGGTAGTCGATATAAAATAGTCCCCCGCACTTTCATAGGTATAGGTAATTTCCGGACCGGTGGTTTCCTTGGTTTCCCCATTCCCCAAATCCCAGGTATAGGTCATGGCGTCCTGCTCCCTATCACTGGCCTCAACTTTGGCGGTAATGGTGAGCGGCAATTTTCCAGAGGTTTTGTCCATAGTAACATGCTCTACTACAGGAGGCCTGTTGCCTCCATTATATTCAATATAACTTAGGGCCGAATTGTCATTTTTTGAAAACCAACCGCTACCGTATTCCAAGAGATAGACCCTTCCATCCGGACCTACCTCCATATCGATCAGGTTATTTACTTTAATCTGATCGGCAAAAGGTTCCATTTTATTAAATTCCCCATTGGGAAACAAGCTAACGGCCATCATCCAGCCCCGTATCCAATCGTAGACCAAAACTTTGCCATCGTAATATACTGGCAGGGCATTGGGACC
The DNA here is from genome assembly GCF_003426735.1 of Arenibacter sp. P308M17. Lineage (GTDB taxonomy): Bacteria > Bacteroidota > Bacteroidia > Flavobacteriales > Flavobacteriaceae > Arenibacter. Next base: position 349,895 of record NZ_QVON01000006.1, on the reverse strand, counting down.
ATGGTAAAGATCGGAGTAATATACAGGTCCCGCCATAGCATTCCTGCCACCGGTTCCGGTCTGCGGAAATTCCTGGGATGCCACATACGGATAAAAACCATAGGCCGGCATTGCCTTTGGAAGCTCCCTAAGTCCTGTATTGTTTCTCGAATCGTTGATAGGTCTTTCCGGATCAAAGGCTTCCCCGCTCTCCCCTGTAGCATAATCATAACTGCGGTATGGTTTGTTGTCCGCAACAAACAATGGCCAACCAAAATTTCCGGCTTCCCTGGCCTGGTTCATTTCGTCATATCCCCTAGGCCCTCTAGTATCCAGACTATCCACTCTCGCATCAGGCCCCACATCTCCCCAATACACATATCCCTTTTTGGGATCTACCGAAATCCTATACGGGTTTCGATGTCCCATGGTAAATATTTCGGGTCTGGTCTTGGGGGTGCCCTTTGGGAACAAATTCCCTTCCGGAATGCTATAACTGCCGTCCTCATTTACCTTAATTCGCAAAATCTTGCCGCGGAGGTCATTGGTATTCCCGGAGGATCTACGGGCATCGTACTGTTCCTTTCCAGGGAGATCATTTAAAGGAGCATAACCACTGTTAACATATTTCACTCCTTTTTCGCTAAAGGGGGTAGAATTGTCCCCGGTGGACAGATACAACATATTATCCGGACCAAAGGCTATTGACCCGCCGGTATGGCAACATATCTCCCTCTGGCTTTCCACTTCCAGAATAATCTGTTCCGAGGCCGTATCCAAAATATCGTTCTCAAACTTAAATCGGGACAAACGGTTTACCCATTTATCCCCGGTTGGACTGTAGTACAAATAGATCCAATGGTTGGTTTCAAAATCGGGATCTTTCTGTAAACCCATTAATCCTTCCTCTGCATTGGCGTTTCCTCTTAAGGTTTTGTTATATACATCCAAATAACCCACTTGCGACAACTCTTTGGTGGTTGCCTTGTAAAGCAATATTTCACCCCTTCTTTGGGAAATCAAAACATCATTGTTCGGCAATATGGCCATTTCTGTAGGCTCAAAAAATTCGCCATACTTTAAGGGAACCTTTGTAAAACGATCGGTATCCGGAGGAATCTGTGTTGTTGCTTTTGAATAATCAAGGATTTGGTTCTTCCCAATGGCGTAATTTATGCCTCCCAGCAGGTGCTTTAAGTACAGATTCTCGGAGAAACTTTCCTCCGTATGGCCCAAGGCCGTATAAAAAGCACGGCCACCATCGTATTCGTGGTACCAACTCATGGGATGATGGTCTCCGTTTTTACCCCCTTCATAAGACTTTTCGTCTACCGTCATCAAAACGTTGACCTCCGGGTTTATTTTTTTAAAATTATAGAGTTCGTCGGCACGGTGCCAAACGGAATCCGGGAACATCTCGGTAGCCGCAAAAGTATTGTCCTTAATAATAAGGTCGGCTTCCGGTGCGCCTGCCGGGTGACTTTCAAAATAAGCCCCTACCAATCTTCCATACCAACCCCAATCATATTCGGTATCGGTGGCCGCATGTACGCCTACAAAACCACCCCCTGCCTGAATATATCTTTCAAATGCAGCTTCTTGCCCGGCGTCCAAAATATTACCGGTAGTACTTAAAAAAACTATGGCCGAATACTTTGCCAAGTCATCATCGGTAAAGACTTCGGAGTTCTTGGTGGTATCTACAAGAAAGTTATTTTCCGCTCCCAACTTTTGGATCGCTTCCATGCCCATGGGTATGGAAGAATGTTGAAAGCCCATTGTCTTGGAAAAAACCAAAATTCGCGGTTCACCCTCTCTTTTATTGCCAGTGCAGGAGGAAAAGAAAATAATCAACGCACCAAGAACAAGGGTAATGTAATTTTTCATCAAAATAAATTATTAAAAGGATTTTATTTGGATTTAATGGAGAAGCTTAAATTATACATAGTACTATTGGAAGCAAAAATAACTAAAGAACAAACCTCGTTGTACAGAGCCATCCCAAAATTTTGAATTCTCCAAATATAGCATTTATTTGATTGTTTAATGGTTCGATATTTAATTATTGGGGAATATTTCATTTTCTTCAATTTCCAACCCCCTTTACATAACCCTTCCCTCCGGGAAAAATAAATTTATATCTTTAAACCACCAACCAAAGCCGATGATTCTAAAAAAACAGGTCTATAAGGTAGACAAAAAGGTGAACCCACTGATCGGGATCCTTCTGTTCCTCATCTCCATCCTCTTGTTCATATTCACCCTACCCATTGGCTTTTTATACGGTATTTTTCATGGACTGCTCAAAAAGGGCATCGTAGGATTGGGCGAGTATTTGTTAAAAATAGCCATCTCAATAGATCAATTGGGAAATGTAGGGATGCAACATCTTTTAAACGTCCTGTGGATCAAAAAAGGGGGCTATAAATTTGGAAATAGGGACGAGACCATTTCCAGTGCCCTTGGCAGAAACAACCAACTGGGAACACTTACCAAGTTTGGCGGTGCAATTGACAAGCTCCTGGATTTCTTGGACAAAAACCACTCCTTGAATTCAATCGACTATTATATTGAACCTTCAGATGAAATTTTGGACCAATTGGTATGGATCCATATTGTGGACCAAAAGCTTTTGGCCTATAGGCCCAAGGGAAAGACCGGATTTATGCTTCCCGGAGCAAAAAAGGAGCCAAAAGTGTCCGACGCAATGACACTTTCCGAAAAAATAAAGGAAGGTTGGAACATTGCCCTGGATATTTCCTCTTTTATATACATTGGTATTTTTGAAGCACGGGGCGATAGTGCAGCACCCGGAATTTTAGTTCGAAAAACCGCTTACTCCTCCCAATATAAGGGGGAGATATCCATTGACCCTGAATTGGGGGAAATTGTCTGGCTAAAGTACCGGGATAGAAAAAACATCCCGGAAGCTGATAAATTGATTCTCGATTTCCTCAAAGATTCGGACCTCTTGAGCTAATACTGAAATAGCCGTTATATTTGAAAAAAATAATCCTTCAACCACGTTTTACCATGCCGAAAGTTTTTAAAAAATTATTTTCCACAATTACAATCCTTGTTTTCCTAACGAGCAACCTGCAATGCCGGCAGATGCAAAAACAGCCCAATGTCCTCTTCATTTCCGTTGATGACCTAAGAACCGAATTGGGCGTATATGGCCACCCCGTGGTAAAGTCGCCCAATATGGATGCCATAGCTTCCGAAGGTTCTGTTTTCACCAACCACTATGTACAGGTTCCTACATGTGGGGCTTCGCGTTACGCCCTATTGACCGGGATGCGTCCCACCAAACCCATACATTTGAAAAATGATGCCATAATACATGAAATATCGGCCAATGAAGAACAAGATATTCCCGAAAGTTTTATCCACCATTTTAAAAGAAACGGTTACTACACCGTAGGGATAGGCAAAATCAGCCATTCTGCCGATGGCTTGGTCTACGGTTACGAAGAACCGGTCTCTACCAAAAGAGAACTGCCCTATAGCTGGGACGAACTCTTGTTCGATCCCGGCAAATGGGGCACAGGATGGAATGCCTTCTTTGCCTATGCGAACGGAGAAAATCGCCAAAGTTTAAAGAAACAGGTAAAACCTTATGAGGCAGGGGAAGTAAACGACGAAGGTTATCCTGATGGATTGACCACCGAACTTGCCATTGCAAAACTCAGGGAACTCAAGGAAAGCGAACGCCCCTTTTTTATGGGGGTAGGATTTTTTAAGCCACATCTTCCATTTAATGCGCCCAAGAAATACTGGGACCTGTATGACCGGGACCGGATACCGGTATCCCCAAATCCCCATATTCCAGAAAATATTAGCCTAAAAAGTCTGCATAACAGTGGTGAATTTAATGGATATACCCTAGGTGAAGAACATCCTAAGCTATCAGAGCCGGTTTCCAATGCCTATGCAAAAAAATTGGGGCACGCCTATTTGGCCTCCATAAGTTATATCGATGCCCAAATAGGACACATTTGGAAAGAGCTAAAGGTGTTGGGAATGGATAAAAATACCATCATCGTGATTTGGGGAGACCATGGTTGGCATTTGGGGGATCAGCGGGTTTGGGGAAAGCACACCCTGTTCGAAAATGCCCTGAACAGCACCTTGATCATTAGATCTCCCTTTCAAGAACATCAGAATAAAAAAATAAACAGCATTGTAGAAACGGTGGACATTTACCCCACCTTGATGGAGATGTGCCAAATTGAAATGAAGCACAAAATAGACGGGGAAAGCTTTAGGGATAGTTTCACAAGTGCTGCACCAAAGGAAGATCAAGTGGCCTACAGCTATTTTAACAATGGAATTTCGTTGCGAACGGAAAGATATAGGTTAACCAAATATTATGGCCAGAACGAACCTAGGGTAGAACTGTACGATCATATATCGGATCCCAATGAAACCAAAAATATTGCCCATTTAAATCCGGACATCATCAAGGCGCTTATGCCCATATTGGAAGAGGGAAATACAGGTCTCTACAACTAAGTTACTATTCCTATGCCATAAATTTATATCCATGTCCGTATCCTATGGCTTTGGAACGGAACGTGTGATAAGTGGGCTGTAGGCTATATGCTCCTGGCTCTAAGATATATGCCCTAAGTAGAGGGCAATGGCTTAAAAGCTATTTTTTTTGGCCAACCCTGGGTATCCTAAATTTACAGAAACCAAGATGGTATTTTTATACAATTAAGGCTCAACAAAATTACAAATATTGATTCAAAAAAAACGGATACCATAACTCCCAAAAGTTTTTTGTTACTTTGTTTACAAATTATTAATACAATACATGGAAATCCTAGGAATAGATGTCGGTGGCTCGGGCATAAAAGGAGCTTTAGTAAATATGGAAACCGGTGAAATGATAACGGAGCGATTTAGGATACCTACTCCCAAATCGAGAAAACCAAAACCTATGGCCGAAATTGTTGCCAAAATTGTACAACATTTTGATTATAACGGGCCTATTGGCTGTGGGTTTCCAACGGTTATTAAAAATGGTGTTTGTAAAACTCCCGGAAACCTTCATAAAAGGTGGACTGGTGTAAATGTAAATGAATTATTCAGCGAAGCTACCGGATTACCTGTTACCGTGGTAAACGATGCCGATGCCGCAGGATATGCATCCATCAATTTCGGTGTGGGCCGGGGAAAGGAGGGCCTTGTACTGATGATTACCATAGGAACCGGCCTAGGTAGCGGTGCCTTTTACAACGGAGAATTGATCCCCAATTTTGAATTGGGGCAGATTCCCTATAAAAAATATGATAAAATAGAACTTTGGGCAGCGGCTTCCGCCAAGGAAAGGGAAGGACTTAGTTATAAGAAATGGGGCAAGAGGTTTAACGTTTTCCTGGAATATGTTGAATTGATCGTTTCTCCCGATCTAATTATATTAGGGGGCGGCACCTCCAAGGATTGGGAAGAGTTTAAAGACTATATCAGTATAGAAACCCCGGTAATTCCGGCAGAATTGCAAAATCATGCCGGCATTATAGGAGCGGCCGCCGCTGCCTATAACAAGAAAGGGGTCCTGCAATAAAAGCGGCTTAGGTTATCCGGTATTTTACCAAAAAGTAAACCAATAGTGCATGACAGAATTTAATTTCGCAAGATTTTCCTCAATTTTTGACCCCGACAATAAAGCCCGCCCGTTCCGGTAAGGACGTGAACAAAGTAGTCGGCCAGGGAAGAAATCAAGGTAAATCCGGATCCCCTGCCTACCGGACAGGCAGGCTTTAGGGTTTGGGGTAAAACGGATTTTCCGAGAGACCTTATTAATACGATTGTTGTCATGTACTTAGAAACCCTGAAATCCCTTTCTATTTCGGAACATACTTCGGTGGGTGCAATTTTGACAATCCTTACAAAGTATCCGCTTGGATAGCGGATACTATATAATATTCCGCCCCTCCAGGGAATCTTTGGATTAAACGGTTTTATGGCCTATACTTGCTTTTTTCCGCTCCTCATAATTCTTTGCCACCATTTTGTCAAATTCCTCGGGCGCCTCAAAATTCATGATATTTTCCCTTATCCGTTCCTCCCCTCCAAATATTACCTGCAATTCCTTATTCAGCAACCCTTCAATTGAACGTCGGGCCACGTATTCCGGAGAATCCATCTCCCTACCCTTAAATTTCTCCATCATATCCGTTGCCGTTGCCGTTGGAAAAGAGCAGGTAACACTAATGTTAAAAGGGGCCAGTTCCCTTCGCATAGCATCGGAAAATTGGCGTACGGCCGCCTTGGTGCTTCCATAGACTGCGTAAAAGGGCATCCCCAACAACCCCAAACCGGAAGAAATATTTAATATTGCAGCCTCCTTGGATGCTTTTAGAAGCGGTATGCAATATTTGGTAAGTAAAAGTACCGCTGTAATATTTACCGCTACCTGATCGTACAGGTCTTCATCCTCTATATCTTCCAAGGGACCAGCAGCTACTATGCCCGCATTATTGATCAAGATATCCACATGTCCCCATTTGTCCTCTATACGTGCCGCAGCCTCCCGTAAAACTTCTATATTGGCCACATCGCCGGCAATACGAATAAACTTAACGCCCTCAAACTCCTGGGAGAGCTGTTTTAAATTTTGTTTATCACGGGCAATTACGGCAATATGGCGTACACCGCCTTTCACCAATTCCTGTATTATACATTTTCCAATCCCTCTGGTACCGCCTGTGATGAGTACATTTTTTCCTTCTAGTTGCATATTTTATTAATTTGGATTAGGCCGAATTAAACTTTAAATTAATTAAAATTCATATTCAAAGCGAAGAAAAATAGACTATGTTCAAATTATTCAGAAAGTAGGAAAATGTAGCCCAAAATTTTAGCGATTTCCTAATCCGAGAGATCAAAATAACCATTTTACCGGCTATTTCATGAAGCTTCCTTGGTTAAAATTGAATAAACAAAAAGCCACCTATAACGGTGGCCCATGGATTATATATGAATAGAACAAAAAAGCCCTTAAAAAAAGGGCCTTTCCATTTAAGCTATTTTATTACGCTTACGGTCATTTTCAGTTAAATAAATCTTTCTAAGACGCAAATGTTTCGGAGTAACCTCAACATACTCGTCTTTTTGGATGTATTCCAATGCCTCTTCCAAAGAAAACTTAATGGCAGGAACAATCTTGGCCTTGTCATCGGCTCCCGAGGAACGAACGTTCGACAATTTTTTGGTCTTGGTAATGTTGACCGTCATATCGTCTCCTCTGGAGTTTTCTCCAATTACCTGTCCCTCGTAGATATCCTCTCCCGGATCAACAAAGAACTTCCCTCTATCCTGTAATTTATCTATGGAGTAGGGAATGGACTTTCCTGTTTCCATAGATACCAAAGAACCATTTTGTCTTTGGGGAATATCCCCTTTCATAGGCTGGTATTCCAAGAAGCGATGCGCCATAATGGCCTCACCTGCGGTAGCCGTTAACAATTGGTTTCTTAGGCCTATAATCCCCCTTGATGGAATTAAGAATTGGCAGATCATACGGTTGCCCTTGGCCTCCATACTGGTCATTTCCCCTTTACGGATAGAAACCATTTCCACGGCCCTACCGGAAACTTCTTCCGGCAAATCTATGGTCAACTGCTCGATCGGCTCACATTTCACTCCATTGATCTCCTTGATGATTACCTGTGGCTGCCCAATTTGCAATTCGTAACCTTCCCTTCTCATAGTTTCGATCAAAACGGAAAGGTGCAGTACCCCACGTCCGAAAACTAAAAATTTATCGGCGCTATCGGTTTCATTGACCCTCAGTGCCAAATTCTTTTCCAATTCCCTTTTTAGGCGGTCATTGATATGTCTGGAAGTTACAAATTTGCCATCCCTTCCAAAAAATGGACTGTCATTAATGGTAAACAACATACTCATGGTTGGCTCATCAATGGCTATGGTTTTCAATTGCTCCGGGTTTTCAATATCGGCAACGGTATCGCCAATTTCAAAACCTTCAATGCCCACAAGGGCACAAATATCGCCCGTGGCTACTTCAGGAACCTTTAATCGGCCCATCCCTTCGAAAGTATATAGTTCCTTAATTTTAGATTTTACAATGGTACCATTTCTCTTAATCAAAGAAATTTGCTGTCCCTCCTTAAGGCTGCCCCTTTGCAATCTTCCTATAGCGATCCTGCCTGTAAAAGATGAAAAATCCAAAGAAGTAATCAACATCTGGGTATTCCCTTCCTTGGCCTTAAATGTAGGGATATGCTCTATAACCATATCCAAAAGTGGCTCAATGTTATCTGTTTGGTTTTTCCAATCATCGCTCATCCAGTTGTTTTTTGCAGAACCATAAACGGTAGGAAAATCCAATTGCCATTCTTCGGCACCCAGTTCGAACATAAGGTCAAAAACCTTCTCATGTACCTCTTCCGGAGTACAGTTTTCCTTGTCCACCTTATTGATCACCACACAGGGTTTTAGACCTAGATCTATTGCCTTCTGGAGTACAAAACGGGTTTGCGGCATAGGACCTTCAAAGGCATCTACCAACAAAAGTACGCCATCTGCCATGTTCAGTACACGCTCTACTTCACCTCCAAAATCTGCGTGGCCAGGGGTATCTATAATGTTGATCTTGGTACCTTTGTAAACAACGGAAACGTTCTTGGAGGTAATGGTAATACCCCTTTCACGTTCCAGATCGTTGTTGTCCAATATTAGGTCTCCAGTGTTCTGGTTATCCCTAAATAATTGGCAGTAATACATAATTTTATCTACCAAGGTGGTCTTACCGTGGTCAACGTGGGCTATAATAGCTATATTTTTTGTAACTCCCATAATATGATTTTAAACGCATCTAAGCACCCTAAATGCGGGCGCAAAGATACTCATTTTTTTTTCGCCAACTACAAAAGCTCGATTTTTCTTATCTTATTGATATTGAAGCAGTTTTGTAAAGTACAAATAACCCTCAAATTCCATTATCTTTGCACCAAAATCAGGCTCTATGAATCTAGAACTTATACCCCAGCTTAAACATACCAAAAGCAACAACTTTTTTCTTCTTTGTGGCCCCTGCGCCATTGAAGGGGAAGAAATGGCTATGCGCGTAGCGGAAAAGGTAGTTTCCATTACCGATAAACTCAATATTCCTTATGTTTTTAAGGGAAGTTTTAAAAAGGCCAACCGCAGTAGGGTGGATTCATTTACTGGTATTGGGGATGAAAAGGCCTTAAAAATTTTGAGAAAAGTATCCGAAACCTTTAAGATCCCTACCATAACGGATATACACGAAATTTCAGATGCCCACATGGCCGCCGAATATGTAGATGTATTGCAGATACCGGCTTTTTTGGTGCGCCAGACCGATCTAGTAGTGGCAGCGGCTGAAACCGGAAAAGTGGTGAATTTAAAAAAGGGGCAATTCATGAGCCCGGAAAGTATGAAGCATGCGGTACAAAAAGTGTTGGATTCCAACAATGGACAGGTAATGGTTACCGACCGGGGCACCATGTTCGGCTACCAGGATATGATTGTGGATTTCCGTGGTATTCCCACTATGAAGCAGTATGCACCGGTAGTTTTGGATGTAACCCATTCATTACAACAACCCAATCAGTCCTCAGGGGTTACCGGAGGGAGGCCGGATATGATAGAGACCATTGCCAGGGCAGGAATTGTCACCGGTGCGGATGGCATATTTATAGAGACCCATTTTGACCCTGCCAATGCCAAAAGTGACGGCGCCAATATGCTGCATTTGGATCATTTGGAAAAATTATTGACCAATTTAACGGCAATACGCAAAACGGTAAACTCCTTATAAATTTGGCTTCCAACTGTAAAAACAATGAACTACCTCTAGGTATAGTGTAGGAGGAATGAGAATCAAGACCGCTGCACTACAAGAACCAAGATACAAGTAAAAATAATCCATTACCGTGCATCGGAGACTATCTGTCAGCTACACCCGAGGCAAGGCCTATTGATTAAACATATTTTTTTGAATGCCGCCTTAAAGTGCGGCATTTTTGTTTCCAATTCGATATAAAGTGAAATAGTTTTTACCAATTGATTCAAACTTTTACGAATTGCTAAATAGCGGAAACCTCTTGTGCAAACCTGGCAATGCTATAATATAAAACCCTTAAAAAATCTATTGTGACCGAATGACTATCCCACGGCTCAAGGTATAGTAATAGCCGTATTCCAACGAGTGCCGAACCGATACAAATGGGCGGGCAGTTATTGAATTTTAATAACAAAACCCTATTTTTACTTTTAAGACCATAAATACCTTGTTATGAACCGCATATTCCCCTATCTCCTTTTTGGAGCCTATTTTTTATTATGTACCTCCTGTAAGCGGGAAACAAAAGAACCAGTTTTAAAAAAGCCGAATATTGTTTTCATCATGTCCGATGACCATGCCTACCAGGCCATTAGTGCCTATGATAACCGCCTGATCAACACCCCGAACATAGACAGGATTGCCAAGGAAGGAATGCGCTTTACCAATGCCAGTGTCACCAATTCCATTTGTGCCCCATCGCGCGCGGTTATACTGACAGGAAAGCATAGCCACATTAACGGCAAGATCGATAACCTCTCCCCTTTCGACACTACCAATGTTACCTTTCCGCAATTGTTACAAAAAGCAGGTTACCAGACCGCTATGTTCGGGAAACTCCATTTTGGCAACAATCCCAAAGGTTTTGATGAATTTAAGATCCTACCGGGACAGGGAGATTATTACAATCCCCGTTTCATTACGGCTAGCGGGGACACCACTATAACAGGTTATGTTACGGATATTACCACCGACCTCACCTTGGATTGGCTACAAAATCGGAGGGACGCCCAAAAACCCTTTATGTTGATGTATTTGCACAAGGCACCGCATAGGTCTTGGATGCCGGCCCCTAGACATTACAATGAATTTACAAAAAACACCTATCCTTTACCGGCTACTTTGTTCGACGATTATACTACACGCGAAACTACCGCAGGACCTGCCGAAATGAACATCCTAAAACACATGACCCTGCGCTATGACCTAAAGATTACCGACGCGGTACTGGAGGAATTAAATATAGAGGAACACTTGGGCATTGGAGGCCTAAACAAATTTAATCCCGAACAGAGAGCGGAATGGGACAAGGTATACGGCCCCATCAACGAGGCGTTTAAAAAGGAATACGGCAATATGAACGATTCTACCCTAATGGTCTGGAAATACCAAAGGTATATGCAGGATTATCTAGGGACCATTGCCGCAGTAGATGAAAATGTGGGGAGGGTCTTGGACTATTTGGATGATGAGGGACTTGCCGAAAATACTTTAGTGATATACACCTCGGACCAAGGTTTTTACCTGGGGGAGCACGGCTGGTTCGACAAACGTTTTATGTACAATGAATCCTTTAAAACTCCATTACTTATAAAATGGCCAAATGTTATAACCCCAGGCACCACAGAGGATGAGATGGTACAGAACCTGGATTTTGCCCAGACCTTTTTGGAAGTGGCCGGGGTAACAGCCCCCGAAGACATGCAAGGAAAAAGTCTAGTACCGTTGCTGAAAGGGGAAAAGGAAAAATGGGATAGGGATGCCGTGTATTACCACTATTACGAATATCCTGCGGAGCACGCGGTAAAACGCCATTATGGCATGGCCACCAAGGAATTTAAACTAATACACTTTTATTACGATGTTGATGTATGGGAACTCTATGATAGGGAAAAAGATCCCCAAGAACTGAACAATGTATTTAACGATCCCGATTATGCTCAAGTGGTAGCCGAATTGAAGGAGAAACTGGACGGACTAAGGAAAAAATATAAGGATTCCGATTCGTTGAGCAACCAATATATTCAACTTTACAAGGACAAGGGGCTTATTGGGGAATAATCAGGGAAGTTCAGTAGTCAGTAGCAAAAAAATAAAAAAAAGTGATTGGTCATAATTTCAAGCTTGGTTATTGTCATTACCAACGGTACAGCAAAGGCTCTATTTCCAAAACTTTTTATCCTTAACGCTATAGGCATCCTCCAAGACTTCCCTTAGAATAGCAACATCAATTTCTTCCAGGGATCTGTAACGAAGGGATCTCATCATTTTTCGCCCTTCCGTGTTCATTTGCTCCAGTTGGACCGTTAAATGGGCAGCGTTCCAGAAACCGAGATCTACGTAATCCTTGCTTTGATGTAAATAACAATACGGTCTTCCATTGAGGTAATAAAAAGGGAGTTTGTATTTATATTTCAGTTCCACCTCCGGTACAGTACCCTCAATAACCGTTTGCAAATACAATAGAATACTTTTAAAGGGTTCCGATTGATTAAGTATATATACTTCAGCTGGATTCATGATGGACTTAATTTACGTTTTACGATAGCCCCCCAGTATTTGAAATTCCGACAGGGGAAGCCAACATTCCAAAACTAAACTATGCAATGAAATTACATAAATTTTGGAAGGGAATGGAATTTCCTGAAAAGGACGGGATGATAAGTTGGCAGTAAGCAGTTGTCAAAAAAAAGTTTTCGCTGCTCACTGCAATTGCCTACTCCAATAAAAAGATTTCGACTCCGCTATTCAACCTCCATCAATACACACCCCTAACCTCCCGCAAAAAAGCGGGACAGGCTCTCTCAAGAGGGGAATTCAGTTCAAATTTCAACCTTGGAAATGAACTTTATCCCTGCCCACTACTTACTGCCTACTGCCCCTGGGCCGTCCACATAATCCTGCAGATAGGAATATCTTTTGGTCAGCTTCCCGTTCCTGGTCATTCTTGCGCGTTCCAAAACCCCGTCCGCATCTCCGTTAAAAAAGGCGGGGATTACATATTTTACAAAAGCATCGCTAAAACCTATACTGGCATCTCGGGGCAATTCACAGGGCAAATTATCAACGGCCATCACTGCAATGGCATTTGGATCCTTGAATTCGGTTTCGGTTTCTGTGCGGGGGTCATAGCCATAAATGGGATCTGCTATAGTACTGGACCTTATGGTCGTAGCAACGGGCCCATCTATATCACAGCTGATATCGGCGACCACTTTTATTCCAAATTTGGGATCTTTGGCATCCTCACGTGTAAATAAATAGGGGGCGCCATCACCATAGAAATGACCGGCTATATACAAATTGGTCACTTCTGCAAAACGAAAAAAATTGGATCTATACGATTCCGGGCTGGCAAAAAAGTCGGCCTTATTTCCTCTGGCGCCATCCTTACGTTTATTATAATCGGAAGCATCTATCTGACAATAAACGGGTTCTTTGAAAGTTTTTGTCAGATAATCGGACACCTTAACTTTTTTGATTTCCATGGCATCCAGCATTTCCCTGGCCCCATTTCCCACCCTTCCCCTCCCTGTAAGGAGAATTTTAATATTGGGCAATTTCACCTTTTTAAGTTCCGAAATCAAAGCCTGCCTATTGGCCAAGGTTTCCGCCTTTGGCAATCGGAACAAAGCGAACTTAAGTCCATACGCCCTTAAACCGTTATAGGCACCCACAATTCCGGCATACCTTCCAAATGCCACCAAGCGCTGCCCTTTGGAAGCTGTAATCACTTCATGATCATACAGTTCAATATTCTTTTCCAATACCGCCTTAAGCAAACTTCTATTGTAGGGCTGTTTTTTTATGGTGTGCGAAAAAAAGAAATATTTTTTATTGGGAACCAAGTAGGCTATAGGAACTTCCTTTACCCCAATAAGCACGTCGCAATTTTCCATTTCCCCAGTCACTTCCACCCCTTGTTCCCTATATTCCCCATCGGTAAAGATCCTAATAGGAGAAGGCTCTACCCTTATTTTGGCTTCCTTGAATTTGGCAAGGATCCGTACACAGGCATCCGGTGTTAGTACCACGCGCCGATCGGGCGGATTTTTCCGTTCCCTAATAATCCCAAATATCATATGTTTATATTTATAACTTAAAGTATCAATATGGTTATAAATATAACATATGACAGGATGGCAAGCAAAACTTTTTTTGGAATACTTTTTGGAGTACCTTTGGCGACCGCGTTAGGGATAGAGGCGGCATCTTTTTTGATTTTTTTGGACCTTGTCCGGAAAAAAATCAAAAAAATACAGCCGAAAGCCCGACCTTTTTTTGACACCTACAAGGTTTTGAACACCTTGCAGGAGAAAAAAAAGGGAACGCCCAAGAAAAGATAAGATTACTTAGTTCATTGAAAAAAAAGATGAGTGAACAAGATTCCGTTATGGACGGGGTTTGACCAGACTTAACCTAAAAAATATTAAATAGGGAGACAGGATAAAAACATTCCGGCATTGGCGGGATGCAACCTATCTACTTCCTATGGTTAGGCAGGTAGGAATAGAATATCCCGCCGATGGCGGGATTCAATTCGATTATGGCATGCAAAGCATGCCTATCTCATTGAAGGGGCCGACTGGTTTTGACAGCGAGACCAATTGGAATGTAAGCATGCCGAGCGCTGGGCTACAGCTCGTTAATCTCATTTTCCACACTTTTTAATTGGCGAAAATAATTACGCTCTTGCCGCTTAATCCGAATCATAGTAGGATTTAGCCTCGTTCCCGCAAGGCGGGAAAGCGAGATGTTTCTGGGAAGCCCTTGTTGACGGCGTCCCTTTCAGAAGCACCATCAAAGTCAACACAAGGGTAGTGAGGCTTCGGCACTATCACCAAAACTTAAGAGGATAAGTGTGTATTAGGCTGTTTCCGGTCAGCTGCACATCGAAAATCAATTGGAAACTAAGCATGTAGAAGGCATTGTAATTGCTTGTTTGGACGAGGGTTCGAATCCCTCCGGCTCCACTGAAATGATATCATTTCACACCAAAACCCTGTAATCAATTGATTTACAGGGTTTTTTTATTTTATTGGATATCATTTGATATCAAATGATATCCAATAAAAAGTCACCAAATCGACACCTGTTTTTAAAATTTAAAAGTGGTGTCGATATCCTTGTAAATATCTATTTTTTAGATAATTACAAAATTATTTGAATTCTTTTTTATACCTTTATTACGTATAAATCGACACCAAAAATCGATGAATTCATTTTCTACACTTTTTTATCTTAAAGATGAGCGTCGTGACAAAAACGGAAAAGCAGGCCTATACCTAAGAATTACAGTGGATGGGAGACGAACTTCAATTAGTCTGAACCGAAAAATTGATCCGTCCAAATGGGATTCCCGAATGAATAAATTGAAGGGCAAAGGCTATGAAGCAGAAGAACTGAATCGCTTTATGGCCACTATTAGGCATAAGGTCAATAAAATTCAACACGACTTAATTGAGGAAGGGCAGCCTTTTACCGTTCATGATGTTAAGGATAAATACTTGGGCAAAGATGCCAAGCTAAAAATGTTGATCCAACTCTTTGACGAACACAACCAACAAATGGAAAAACTGGTCGGAATTGAGTTTGCCCTGGGTACCTATAAAAGATACCACACTACCCGTAGCCATGTTGCGGAATACATCAAGAGCGAATATCGAAAAAACGATATTCCGGTACGGGATGTGGACTTAAAGTTCATTAAAGGCTTTGAGTACTTTTTAAAAGTAACCAAAGCTTGCAACCACAATTCCGCCCTCAAATATGTAAACAATTTTAAAAAGATTGTCCGGATCGCCGTTGGCAACGATTGGATTTCCAAAGATCCCTTCTACAACTACAAGGTGCAGTTTAAGATCGTGGAGCGTGAATTTCTTTCCAAAGAGGAGCTCCAAGCCCTTATCGACAAAGAAATTGAAGGGGACCGCCTCAATGTGGTGCGGGATATGTTCGTGCTGTGTTGCTTTACTGGCTTGGCCTATGTAGATATACAATCGTTGCGCCCAGATGAGATTTATGAAAATTCCGATGGCAGTCTTTACATCAAATCCAAACGCACCAAAACCGATACCGGTTTTACCATTCCCCTTTTGCCTACAGCAGTGGCCATCATTGAAAGGTATAAGGATCATCCCAAGGTAGTAAACAAAGATTGTGTGATCCCGGTATTGAGCAATCAGAAGTCCAACGCCTATCTTAAAGAAATTGCCGATCGATGCAATATCCACAAAAACCTAACTACCCATCTGGCACGACATACCTTTGCCACCACCGTCACCTTGACCAATGGGGTCCCCATTGAAACCGTGGGCAAAATGTTGGGGCATAAGAACCTGCGGACTACCCAGCATTATGCCAAAATAATTGATTCCAAGGTGGAAGAAGATATGAAGGTATTGAGGGAGAAGTTGGGGCAGTTTTCTACATAGACCACACAAGATACTTTTTACTAAAACTTCTTGGATCTCGGATGCCCCTGTAAGCTTAACTTAAATTTTTAAATTCACTTTACCGTTTACGTCCGTACCTAAATTATCCTTTTTTTAAACTTTACTTTAAGTGTTTTGGAAAGTCCATCTTACCGCCTAAGACCCTTACTATGAAAATACCTCTGGGGTCGATATAATAAAAAATAACATGTGATTTGTATCGATACCTCAAAAGCATTTGGTTCTTGACGGCAACATATCTCCTACCCATATCTGGATTATTTGCCAATTCCCTCAAAATATCCTTTAAGCCTTCTGCGTATTTCAAAGATTGACTTATCCCGAATTCCTTTATCGTGTATTTGGCAATTGACTTAATGTCACTACTTGCTTTGACACTAATGACATATCTATTCTCCGGCATTATGCTCATTTATGGCCTCCTCCCAAATACTATCTATAGTCGCATCAGATGGACCGCTCTCCATTCCATCGATGAGTGCTTCGTTCAAATCCACAATTCGCTTTCTTCGCTCCTGATCTTTACGAATAATATCTCTGACGTATTCGCTATCATTAGTATAAAAGCCTTGTTCGATCAAGCTTTTCACATATGCCTCTTGTTGTTCTGTAAATGTGATTGATTTTCTAATTACCGCCATAATGAACCAATATTATTAATAATGGTTCAATTTAAGAATATATTTTGAGGAAGACAACTATCCTTTATTTAAACTTTAGAGATGTTCCTCAAAATTCATTCTTCTGCCGAGTATCCTAACTGTTTAAGGTAAATGAATGCTATAGTGATGTATTGATCCATGGGTGAAAAAAAGGCTCTTTTGGAAAATAGGGAAAGAAGAATACGAAAATCTAAAGAAAAAAGACAGGGCAGTTTTAAAATAAACCCTCCAAATTTGAAGGGTCTATCTATGGATTTATCCTTTATACGCTGTCCTTATCAGCCGTTGCCGCTCCCATCGCCCCATAAGGTAAGCCGCGCCTTAACCGTATTATAAGGATCGTTGGAACAAAAATAACAAATTAATGATGAACAAAGAATTGCAAAGTTTGACTTGAAAGTTAATATGCTTTTCCATTCAATACCTCCACCTACGAACAACATTGGAAATACACTAACAAGAACACGTAATCCCATACAATACTTGGCTAAAAACCTACATACTTTAGACTTTCCATCCAAAGTATTTGAAATCAAAAACCCTAAAGGCAGAGCCTTGAGGCCGCACAGGGCAACAGGAATTCCAATAGGGTCTTTTTATAGAACAAAGATACTTGATTAAATAGATTAATGACGCCTAACTTAAAGTTTCTATCCTAAGTACAATTTGCTCTTATAACAGTACAGGAGGTGGCAAATAGCAACTAAATCGGCAGCTACATACTAATGCCTACTTTTCCTGACAAAGTTAAATCATATATCAATCATACGAATACGATGCATTATACCACAGTTTAAGCACTCTTAAAGACCAATAAAGAGAGCTAATTACTAACTAACAGAAAAAAATAAAATCCTAAAACCATGACCATGGGGGATAAAAGTACATCAGGAACTACGCTTTAGGCTTTTCAGAGATTATAAAAAACTAAAATATATGTTTTTGGCGGTTCTTTGCCTTTAATACTAATGAAGGTTTCAATCCCCAATTCTAAGTGGATAATGAATAAATCCACAAAAAGGCTCAAAACCATTCCTCTTAACTAAAATTGGGTCATATTCTTTCAATGTTTATTGGACCTCCCAAGGGATTTGACCCAATAGTAGCACAAATACAAAAACTACAATTGACATAAGTGCTTAAAAATAAGCATATTAAAATACGTAACACCGCCTTGGCGTGTTACCCTCTTGCTATACCCCCTTATTCACTCACAAAGGTTCGTTTCAAAACGTATACGCCAGGCGCACCAGACATTTCAGATTTGACCAATCGCAAAAACAATATTATTTTTCCCCCTGCCCCCCTACTAATTTTTCACTTTTTCGATGCAGACCCCTAATCGATTTGGGCTTATAGAGGATTTATAAAAGGAGCGAGGTACGAGCCCGGTTATGCAATCCGATTAAGACAAAATCGGTTCACTTTGGTATCGGGAAAAGGAGAATACAAACTGTGTTTTTATACAAATACCATTTGATGTTTTTTTGATAGATTTTGACATGCATGCCAACAACTTCCCCAATCAGGGACAACTAGTGGGACAACCCTTGGACAAGTTCTAAACTAGTGGTGGACTAGCGGTGGTACATAAATATAAACTATATAAAACATTATTAAACAAATTAAAACGTATATAAAGGGGGGACGTTTTTTCAAAAACGCCATAGCGCCCTATATTAAATTTTAATTCAAATCTTATACTTAAACATAGTCTTGTTTGGAATTTTAAGCATGATTCTAGCGTATTTTCCCTTCCGCAAATAGTAGCGGTTATTTCCTCTTTATTTAATTCAATAGAGCGCTTTAAAATAGTAATTATTTGATTAGCAATAACTTAATTGCATTTAAAGTTATTTGATATCATTTGTTAGCTTTTAAAATTCCTTTAAAAATTGCGCTTTTGAAAAAAAAAAAACCAAATCAAGTCGGATACTAAAGCGGGCTTAAGCCGTTTTCTATTTTAAATCTACTTGTGTCCAAGACTTTTCTACGACGCGCTTTGACCGGAACCTAAAAGAGGTCAAAGCACACAGTTTAGTTTTATAAAGAACGTCTATATGAAGCATGTCACTAATATATGCAAAAGCGTATAATTATTTATAAAACATCCATTTTATATGTTTTTACGTATATTTATGTATATTTACTTTATTTTATATCTAAAAGCATATAATGAAAGAACTATCCGAATTTGTCAAAGCAAGGCGGAAAGAGGTAAACCTTACCCAAAAAGAGTTTGCCGAACGCGCAGGTGTAGCCCTGACCGTTGTACGCAAAATTGAACAGGGAAAAACCAACCTGAATATGGACAAGGTCAATCTGATACTAAGTATGTTTGGCCACACCCTGGCAGCAGTCAGCACCAAGGAATTTAAGGGTAAAAACAATACCGCCCCATGAGAAAAGCAACTATATTATATGACGATATTAAGGCCGGACAACTAACCGAAACCAATGAAGGTGATTATGTCTTCCAATACAACACCGACTATATTAAGAACTATCCAGAACAGTTTATAACCTTCTCCATGCCCGTAAGAAAAGAAGCCTACACAGAAAATAGGTTGTTTCCGTTTTTCGAAGGTCTTATTCCAGAGGGTTGGCTCTTAAACATCGCCGCCAAAAACTGGAAGCTGAACCCAAATGATCGGATGGGACTATTATTGGCCTGTTGCCAGAATTGTATTGGTGCAGTTAGTGTACAACCCATAATGACCAATGATGAAGCATAAGTGTTTATACTGTTATAACGATTTGAAAGGAGAGAAGGATTTTCATGAGTTCTGTAGTCTGGCTTTTTTTGGAACCAAAGAACCTCCTAAATTAGAATATTCGTTGGAACAGATGTCCGAATTGGCGAAGAACATTGTGGAACGAAGTGTCTCCGTCCCAGGGGTACAGCCCAAGTTGTCCATGTCATTGATCAACGAGGTTAAGGATGCCGGTAATTTTAGACTAACAGTTGTTGGTGCCCTAGGTGGTAATTACATTTTTAAACCCCCATCGACAGATTATCCCGAAATGCCACAAAACGAGCATGTAACTATGCGAATTGCCGAATCCTTTGGCATACGGACCGTACCTTCAAGTTTGATCCGATTAAAGTCGGGTGAATTGTCCTATATCACCAAACGCATTGATAGAACCGATGATAATAAGAAAATACATATGATCGATATGTTCCAAATAACGGAGGCCTTTGATAAATACAAAAGCTCTATGGAGAAAATTGGGAAAGCTTTGGATTCATATTCGGACAACACCCTATTGGATAAGATCTTCTTTTTCGAATTGGCCCTATTTAGTTTCCTCTCAGGGAACAATGATATGCATTTAAAAAATTTCTCCATGATCAAGTCAACCCCTGGTTGGTTATTGGCACCGGCCTATGATTTACTGAATGTATCTATTTTGAATCCCAATGACAAAGAAGAGTTGGCCCTTACCTTGGAAGGAAAGAAAAGTAAGTTAAAACGGGGTCATTTTGAATCATTGGGACAAGGTTTAGGGTTAAACGACAGGCAAATCCAACGTGTATTCAATCGTTTTTACAAAAAGAAGGACGATGCAATGAAATGGGTAAATAATTCTTTTTTATCCAATGAAATGAAGGAAAAATATAAAAGGCTATTAAACGAACGCTATTCGAGAATTTTTGATGAAAAATCAACTAGTGAAAAAATAAAATTGTCAGAGTAATCCCCAAAAGTCACCTATTCGGTGAGCATAAAAACCCGACTCTCTTAAAACCCCTATATACAGGGCATTCCAGCCGTAGGTTCTGGTCCCTCCGGCTCCACTGAAATGATATCATTTCACACCAAAACCCTGTAATCATATGATTACAGGGTTTTTTATTTTATTTAATATCGTTTGATATCAAGTAAAAAGTCACCTATTCGGTGAGTATATTTTAAACCAAAAACACTTACCGATTTCCTTGTAATTAACTGATAATATGTTAATTATAAAAATGGTATTTTTATTTTTGTGCCTTTGTTTTTATTAAAAAGGACACCAAAAATGAACCATTCTTTTTCACAGCAATTATACTTAAAAGGAAAACATTGCGAAAAAGACGTGAAAGTCCCGATATACTTATGTTTGACGGTAAATGGCCAACGAAGTGAATTAAGTATTTCACGCAAAGTGGATCCTGAAAAGTGGAGTGCACGGACGGGGAAAATGAAGCTCTCTTCCGAACATTAAATTATCCTTTCCCGATCGACATTTAATTTTGTTAATCCAGTCAGCAAGGTTATCGGCGATAAACGTAGTTTTCTCCTTGCTTTAGGCAACGTCCTGAATATGACAATTTTTCCAGATTCATTATTCCAATTTGAATATTTGACTTCAATTGGTGCCGACATTTTGTTAAAAACGTAAAAACCAATACATCGTGCCCCAAGACCAACTTTTTTGTTATTTTTACCATTCAACCACTATTTATTAAAATGTCTCCTCTAAGTAAAATTCATAAAAACCTATTTATATTAATTTATCTAAATGAAATTGTCCCACTTTCCTCTGAATTAAAGTCGTTCTTGGCCAACAAAATAAAAAGATCAGTCTTCGCAAAAAATGAACTCATTCATAAAGAGGGTGAAATTTGTAATAAACTATATGTCATAAAAAAAGGATTGGTCAGGGGATATTTCGTTAGTGATAAGGTTGATGTCACTACCTGGATCAGTTTTGACAGTGAAATTTTCACCTCGATTACGGGATTTTTTAAAAATGAGCCCGCCAGGGAAAACATCCAATGTCTAGAAGACACGCATTGTGAATATTTGGAATATCAGGATTTTCAATATTGTTTAAGGAACTTTCCCGAAATGCGGGAAATAAACCGGATCATGATGGTTGAATATTACATACATGCAGAGAATAGGGCCTTTATGACCAGAATTCCCAGTGCTGACAAACGTTTAAGCTATTTTTTAAGAAATACTGACCCAAAAATGAGCGAAAGAATCCCCAAAAAATATTTGGCTTCCTTCCTTACCATGCGTCCCGAAACACTTTCCAGAATATTCAACGAACATGCCAAAGAACTTAAATCCAATATTGAGCAAAATTAAACTACTTTAAAATCACATAACTTTCGGCTAAGGAAGACAAGTGTTTTGAAACGGAATCATATTCCTGGACAAACAGTATTCCTGTAAAGGAATTGTCCACAATCAAACTTCTTATTTCATTACCTTGCCATTGTTAATTGATTATGGCCTATTGCAAAAATATTTTCAATAGCGGCCCACAATATTCCAATTTGTACATTCGTACATCGGCCCTATTATACTGTAATCCTATTTTTACAACTCATTCCTTTGTCAACTCCCTTATAAAGGCAGTAAAATGGGCGATTCAACGCCTAGCCCACTGATTTTTATTATCAATTACCGCTCTCAATTTTTGTAGGATAATCAATAAAATGATCGATAAAAAGCATTTATATTGGTTCATTTACCTAAAAATGTAGGAATGTCTTGATATATATCAAGCCGGTTGAAGATTGTAAGTACTAGACATATTCTTGGTCCGTTATCCTGAAAAACAAAAATTCATATGACGAAAAATACTACAGTAATGAAATGGCACAAACCAACATTTTTAAAGACAAATAACCAGTCACATACCCACAAACCTATTTTATGAAAAAAATATCTTTACTATTACTGATGACATCCTGTTGAGGGTATCTTAGTGCATTTGGCCAAGTAACCTGTACAACCGAAAAAGGTTATAGTGATTTTCCTTTTACAGAAAATGGATTAACAGTAACTGCCTCAGGAACTGGTGGATATACCAACTATAGTGGCTCATATACCAGTTGCGGATTAACAACAAAAGCAAGTAGTGTCTATATTGGTCAATCTGCAAGCACATTCACCAATACCTTTTCATCCCCTGTTAATGATATGGTATATAATGTACTAGGAGCCAACAGTGGAGAAATAGTTACAATTACTACTGATACTGGAGGAACCCTGACAATCACTTATGAAGACGGCAGTTGTTCTGCCAATACTTTTATCAATAACAATGTAATTACTTTTAACTCAATTGGAGGAGGTAGATTAAAAATTCATTCATCCAACAATTTCTCCACTATTTCATTTTCTCACAATGGTGATGGAAGTGGTTTATTAATGACCATGTGCTTTGATGCGGTTTTAGCCTCATTGGGACCAACGGTTACAACTACAGCAATGTCTGCCATTACATCATTAGCAGCTATGAGTGGAGGTAATATAACTGATGATGGTGGCGAGGAAATCACGGAAAGGGGTGTTTGCTGGAACACAACTGGAACTCCAACAATAGCAGATTCAAAAACTTCCAATGGTACGGGAACGGGATCGTACAGTAGCAATATATCCGGTTTAACAGCAGGTACCACCTATTATTTACGTGCTTACGCCACTACCTCAGTAGGAACAGGTTATGGCGATGAAGTGTCTTTTACGACTACATCCAACGATACACCTTCAGGTTCAACCATGGCAAACCAGTCCGAATGTATTAACGGGTCGGTTTCAGGACTTTCACTAACGATTACGGATACCTTTCCGGGGGACAATACCTTTACGGTTACCGCAGCTTCTTCAAATACAAGCATAGTTGCGAATGCGGACATTATCATTACTGGAAGTGGCAATACCCGTTCAATTGCCATAACACCGGTAGTGGATGCGGCAGGAACAAGCACCATTACGGTTTCGATTGAGGATAGTTTGGGGGAAATAGGGACACAGACCTTTGATGTAACCTTTAATGATCTTATTCCGCCTACATTGACTGCCGTAGCAGATACAGAGGAAGATCTGGATGCCAACTGTAATTTTACCCTTCCTGATTATACCGGCCTAACAACGGCCATGGACAATTGTGGCTCAGCGTCAGTTACCCAATCGCCAATGGCGGGTACCGTAATTAGCGGACACGGAACAGTGCAGATCATTACGCTTACTGCCGACGATGGAAACGGAAATACCGATAGTACTACTTTTGAGGTTACATTGAAGGACGTAACGGCCCCCACATTGACTGCCGTAACTGATAAGGAGGAAGATCTGGACGCCTATTGTAATTTTACCATCCCGGATTATACGGGCCTAACAACGGCTGTGGATAATTGTGGTACAGTTACAGTCTCCCAATCGCCAATGGCGGGTACCGTAATTAGCGGACACGGAACAGTGCAGATCATTACGCTTACTGCCGACGATGGGAACGGAAATACCGATAGCACCACTTTTGAGGTAACGTTGGTGAACCTAACGGCTCCAACAATAGTAGTACAGAATGTTGTAAAGCCACTAAATGAAACAGGTTCGGCCAGCATCACAGCGGAAGAGTTTATAGTGGAGGGTTATGACAGTTGCAGTATGGCAAGCATTGGTATTGACCGTACAGATTTTGACTGTGCCGATTTAGGGGATTACACCATTACCATAACGGCAACGGACGCCAGTGGCAATACTACAACAGAAACAGCGATCCTTACCTTGACCGGAGAGGATACGGATGGGGATTTAATAGCCAATTCCTGTGATACCGACGATGATAACGATGGTACTCTTGATGAGGAGGATGCCTTCCCATTGGATGGGACCGAAGATACCGACACGGATGGAGACGGCATAGGCAATAATTCCGATACCGACGATGATAACGATGGTACTCTTGATGAGGAGGATGCCTTCCCATTGGATGGGACCGAAGATACCGACACGGATGGAGACGGCATAGGCAATAATTCCGATACCGATGATGACAACGATGGGGATTCGGATGAGGAGGAGCTGGCAAACAATACGGATCCGTTGGACGATACGAGCTTT
The DNA here is from genome assembly GCF_003426735.1 of Arenibacter sp. P308M17. Classification (GTDB taxonomy): domain Bacteria; phylum Bacteroidota; class Bacteroidia; order Flavobacteriales; family Flavobacteriaceae; genus Arenibacter. The sequence goes on along the minus strand of NZ_QVON01000006.1, from coordinate 325,108 downwards.
TTTGTTCCAGGGGGAGAAGAGACACCAGTGACACCAATTTTGGTACCTGCCCAGGCCTTTACACCCAATGGGGACGGAATAAATGATAACTGGATAATACCAGGAGTAGAGAATTATTCCAATGCACTTATAAAGGTCTATAACCGATGGGGACATGAGGTATTTGCAAGCAAAGGCTATAGAAACGATTGGAACGCCACCTATAAGTCCAACAGCAACAAATTGCCTGCCGGATCCTATATGTATACCATAGATCTGGCCAATGGTACCGCACCAATTCAGGGATGGCTGTTCATCAATTATTAAGACCGATCGTTAACCAATTAAAAAATCAAAATCAAAATGAAATTTAAAATAATATATTTCGTCCTAATCGCTTTTTTGGCCATAGGTGCATTATCGGCCCAGCAGGACCCTAATTTCACATTTTACAGATATAATATGAACCTTATTAACCCCGCTTACGCGGGGTCTAACGAGGGGACCGATATTGGGGTGGGAATAAGGAGCCAATGGGCCAGTGTAGAAGGTAGCCCGGAAACCCAGACCGTTTTCTTCGGAACCCCCGTCGGGAAAAATCTTGGCCTTGGAATCTCTGTCATAAATGATAGGACGTTCATAGAAAACCAGACTTCGATAACGCTGGATTTTTCTTATCAACTGCAATTAAATGCAAATACGCTACTATTTTTGGGAGTAAAAGCAGGATTGAACTCCTATAAGGTAAACACGGACGGACTGATTACCTATAGTATACAGGCAGATCCAAGTTTAATGGATGTTGATGGCGGTTTTTCACCCAATGTCGGAGCCGGGGCCTACCTAAAAGGAAAATCCTACTTCGCCTCCCTGTCCGTTCCCAAAATTCTTACCCCAAATCGTTTGGACAATGACAACGGAATTGCAAAGCAAGGAGAAGATAGGATACATATCTATGCGTCGGCCGGTTACGACATACCTTTGAACGGCAACATTACTTTTAAGCCTGCCATACTGGCCCGATATGTAGATGCATCGCCCCTTTCAATGGACTTTACCGCAGCCTTTATGTTGGGAGAGAGATTTGAACCCGGTGTGGCATATCGGTTGAATGAAGGCTTTGGTGGTTTCTTTATTTTTAAGGCCAGTAAAAGGCTTCATTTGGGATATGCCTATGAAGCCGCCACACAGTCTACCATTAACAACATAAGCAATGGAAGCCACGAAATACTTTTAAAATTAAATTTATAAGAACCAATAACGTATTTTTTAAAAAATTAAAAAAGGTGGGGTCCCGGAAATTGGGTATCCCACCTTTTATATTAAAGTGTTTTAAACTTTTGGGATGGTAGCTGTGACCCGCCCGATCCGGTAAGGATAGGAATTAGCGATTTTGTTTGCAGTTGAAGGCTCTTGAATCACTGAAACTTTCGGGATCCTATCAAGGCTACGGAAGAAAACCCTATCTGCAAAGATTCTTAGAAAGGAAGAAAATTCCTTGGCAAACTATATTGGGCAAACCAATGGGCAACAATCAAACTTCTTATTTCAATACCTTACAATTGATAATTGTTTATTGTTAACTGTTTGCGGAACATCGAACATTGTTTCCTTTTATTCAAAAAACTCCTCATTAAATTCTTATATTGGGTTGCAATAATGGAGTTTTCCTAGGAAAACACTTCCCTTTCACTATTTGAAACCTAAAACAAGATAAAAATTGAAACCACTTTACAATTGCTATATCCTTCTCCTGATCCTAATGGCTTCATGCCAACAATGCAAAAACCAAAAAGAAACCAAAGAACTGCCTAAAATTGCCATTGCAGGGCTTGGAATAGAAAGCAGCACCTTTTCACCCGCCCTGACGCACGAAGAAGCGTTTCATGCCAAAGTAGGGGATTCCATATTTACAAAATACCCATTTCTACAAATAGATTCCCTAAATAGAAATAGGGCACAATGGGTACCTGCCTTAGTTGGAAAATCATTGCCGGGAGGTACGGTCACTCGGGAAGCCTACGAATCCTTGGTAACAAAAACCTTAAAATTATTAGAGGAAAATGGTCCCTATGACGGACTTTTCTTTGATATACATGGGGCAATGAGCGTGGTAGGACTGGATGACCCTGAGGGCGACTTCATAGAACGAATTAGGGGAGTTATCGGGACCGAGGTACTTATATCCACCTCTATGGACCTTCACGGAAACGTGTCCGAAAAATTGGCAAAACATACCGATTTAATCACCTGTTATAGAATGGCGCCCCACGAAGATGCCATCCAATCCAAAAAAAGGGCAGTAACCAATCTTCTGGACCGACTTGAAAATGGCAAGGGCAAACCCAAATACAAGGCATGGATTCCTGTACCCATATTATTGCCCGGCGAGAAAACAAGCACCCGAATAGAACCGGGCAAAAGCCTATACGCCAAAGTCCCTGGGATAGCCAATGAAGAAGGAATTATCGATGCCGCTATCTGGATCGGATATGCATGGGCAGATGAACCTCGAAACCATGCCGTAGTTATGGTTACAGGCGATGATAGGGCAAAAGTTGAAAAAGGGGCCGAAACCTTGGCGCAAAGCTTTTGGGACGTGAGAAATCAATTTGAATTTGTGGCCCCGACCACTTCCTTGAACGAAAGTTTAAAAATGGCCCTGGCCAGTACAAAGCGTCCGTTCATGATTAGTGATATGGGAGATAACCCCACTGCCGGTGGTTCAGGAGACGTAACCTGGACCTTACAGCAACTTTTGGCCAGACCTGAATTTAAATCGGACAAAGGTCCTTCCCTAATCTATGCCTCCATTCCTGGCCCTGAATTTGTTGAAAAGGCCCTTGAAATAGGTGTTGGCGGAAAAATCAAGGCTACGGCCGGTGCCGCAGTGGACGACCGATTTGCCGGTCCTTTGGAACTGGAGGGAACCATTACGGCCATCAAGTCCGGTGATGTAAACGCAGAACTGGAGGTAGTGGTCAAGATAAGCGGTATACAGGTAATAGTTACCAAAAAAAGAAAGCCTTACCATTATTTAAGCGACTTCACAAACTTAGGTCTAAAACCAATGAAAACGGACATCATTGTAGTCAAGATTGGTTACCTGGTCCCGGAACTGTACGATTTGCGCGGCGATTGGGTTATGGCATTGACCCCCGGTGGTGTTGATCAAGATCTTAATAGATTGGGGTATAAACGTATTAAAAGACCTATGTTTCCGTTGGACAGTACCATGGCAAAACCGGATCTGAAGGCCCATTTTATACCGGCTTCAAATTCAAGCGACCAATAATGGTATATAGGCGCAAGCGCCACGCTTGTGCCCAAAAAAATTGATCCTAAAGCCCCATTATTCCTTAATTGCCCAAGTGTTTAGGGTATTGTGTTTCCCCTCTAGGATAATCTTGTAAAAACCGGAAGGGTAATCGGATAGGTCGATAACGGCTTTTTGCAATTTGGTTTTCACCTTTTTAACCAACAAATATTTATCCTCGCCGCCCTTTGCAAAATTATTGGTAAGGGAAACCCAAATTTTAAGACTTCCGTTTCTTTCAAATGCCTCCCAGGTAATTTGGACCTTATTGCCCGCAAGAGTGCCTTTGACATTGGCAATGGAGATAGGACCTGTAAGGGGAGCTCCATCCAATTCCCATAATTGTTCCCTTAGGGGGCGGATATCAAAGCTTCGCAATATGGTGGGCATAATATCTACGATCCCGGGTTCATTATTATAAAAATAAGGGTTCAATCCCTTGGCATTGGTTACGATCCAGGTAAGACGTTCCCTCTCGCTTTGCCCACCGTGTCCTTTCCCTGTTTCCGTGCTTCTTCCATGGTCCGTGGTGATAAAGATTTGCCAAATTTCATTGAAATGTGCTTCCCTGTATTGAATGGATTCCCACAATTGTCCCATTTGCTTATCCATAATTTTTACAGCATTATAAAATTGCTCGCTATCCCCGTATTTATGGCCCATGTCATCCGTAAATTCCAAATATACCCAAGAAAGGTCGGGGCCTTTTTCACTGATATATCCGGAAGCCTCTTGAACAACATGTTCATCTATTTTATTGATAAACAAGCGATCATCATCATGGGGAAAATTAATGGTGTCGTTTTCAAAACCATCAAAGTGATAGTCGAGCTTAATATTTCCCGTCTGGGAAAGCCCTTCCCCAATTAATTTGGTGCGATTGTCCTCCCATGTGGAGAATACGGCCGTTTTCAACTCGGGACGATATTGCTTGGCCATCCTATAAATGGTCCAATAGTTATAATTGGGATCTTTGATCCCGTTCCCCCAGACATTGTGTTTATTGGCCCAAGTTCCTGTAAGCAGACTGTTGTATCCTACGGCCGATATGGTAGGCGTTTGTGAATATCCGTCCGCCTCTCCCCCAACATAGGCACGGGTATATCCCCCAACTCCTGAAATGGCATCCAAATAGGGCGTAGGAATCTTTTCAATAACATCGGCGGATATTCCATCCACTATTACAAAAAGAACTTTTGGCAAGGCCTTTGTTTGGCCATGGCCCACCAATCCAAAACAGACCAATATTATTATATGCTGTACTATTTTAATCATCTCTTGTTAATAACTGAATTAAATTAAAACTATTTTTTCAAAATTTTCGTGTAATCACATTAGTATTTTATGTACCTATTGTGGTGACCATAGAATGGAATTAAGAACTTGAAAGAGAGATGTGATTTTCGAAAAAACCACATCTTGCAAAAACCAAATCCTGACCGGATCAACTTAATTTTATGGAATGGAAAATATATTCTGGGAGGTATACCAAAAAACCCAAGAACCTCCGGATTCATAATAAACATCTATGGAGACCAAAATTTCCCCCGTACATATGTTATACGTTCCCTGCCCATTTTGTCTAAATTCATACACATAACCATCATTATCCGTACCTGCAGGGTAATTACTAAATGTGGCTGTACCGGCAGTACCTCCTTCAACGGTCGGTGTCAGGGCTATACCAAGTTGGGCATTTGGAAATGTACCGTAATCGATCAGATCACCTGTCAGGGTTACCACATTGTCGGCCACTGCTCCCGCCACAGTATGGTTCCCTGCCGAACTAATTAAATTTGGAGCATCAAAAATACTTATGGTCTCACTACATTCATCATCCGTGATATTCATGGTAACCGATTTGTTGGATTGATTGACGATACCCACACCTATATCGATCAAAGGGTTGCTAGCGCTAACAATATCGATGGTCAAACTTCTGTCTTGATCGCTGTTCAATAAATTGTCCACAATATTGATAAGTAACGGTTCCGACCTTATTTCACCGGCCTTGAAGACTACAGTAGTAGATGCCACATCATAATCTATTCCTATTTGTGCGTTATTGGCCGTAACATTCACGGTAACGTTAAAGTCCTCCTCAAGTACACTACCATCATACCTAAGGTAAATAGGGTATGCTACCCCACTGTCCGTGGAATAGGTTTCCGGGACGGTAATGTCCGATGCTATAAACGAGACAAACTTGTATTGTTCAAAGTCATAGTGGCTTACGTCTTCCTCGCACCCAAAACTGATCAGGGCCATTAGGATAAATATTAGGGAATATATAGTTTTCATTGGTTCGTTATTAAAATTGAAAAATGTATCATTAATTACCAGCCCATTATTTGGACAAGTTTAGGGTTGAGTGCCACTTGATGGGCAGGAATAGGACGGTAATAGTATTTGGGTTCCACAAAACTTGGCCGATCCTGGGAGGTAACCATATTGCCAGATGTGCCGTTCGTCAAAAATAAACTGGCGTTACTGTCGCCAAAAAAACCGGCTTTGTAATAAATCAGATCAACCCCCAGGGAATTGGTTTCCTTTGGGGAAGGAATATCCTCATTACTGGAAATAATATGGATATCCAAAACCCCATCCCCCGTCATGTCATATTTCCCCAAGCCCGGAAAATAAAGTCCCTGTGGAATTTCTTCCAATACCTTTCCTGCATGCCACCGCATGAGATCATCAAATCGGAACGCTTCAGCAGCAAATTCTACACGTCTTTCCCTTCTAATTTCCAAAATCGCCCCTTTGTTGATACCGGATACGTTGGGAAAATTACTTTCGAGGGACGGATCTATACTGGCATTGGCTGTATTTAAATCCAAATTAGGCAATCCAGCTCTTTGCCTCAGTAAATTGACACTTATATCCAAATCATTTTGTTCAATATCTCCCAATTCGGCCTTTGCTTCCGCATAGGTCAAAAGCGCTTCCGCATATCTATATACAGCAACATCCACCCCTGCACTTTCAACACTATTGTTATACCCTTTAAGTTGATGATACCCCGTAAAATTTTTGTTCAGTTCCAGAATGTAAGGGTTTGTACTTCCCGCAGATATCCATCCAGGGTAGACAAAAGTTTGGGAAAGTCTAGGGTCCCTGTTCTGAAATTCCTCAACAAAAGTGAAGGTATCATACCCTGCCTGGTCGTTAAACCGAGTACCATCGGACATTAAATAAGAATCCATTAAGGCCTTGGCGGGACTTTGCTCATAATTTCCAAATACGGTATATTCTCCGCTGGTCTTCTTTTTGTCCACATCATATACGTTAACAAGAATTGCCTCGGAATTACCGGACAAATCTTCAGAGCTGAACAGGACAGCATAATCCTCATGAGGGTTTCCAGTATTATGGATCTCAAAATTCCCGGAATCCATTAATTCCTTGGCCGCATTTTGGGCCATTTCAAGGTATACGTTGGCAGTACCTTGTAAATTTAGCTCCGAATGGTATTTCCTATAGGTACCTTCATATAGGGCAATCCGGGCTTGGAGCATAATGGCCGACCACTTGTTGATGTTCCCATAGGCGACATCCTCCCGAATATGTTGGGAAGCAAATTGAATATCGCCGATAATACTATCCATGACCATAGCTCTCGAGTCCCGCGGTTTGTACAAGGATTCGTCCTCCGGGTCCAATGTTTTGGAGTACCAGGGAACATCGGAGTACCTCTTTACCTTGTCAAAATAAAATGCTGCACGATAATACTTTGCAAGGCCTTCAAAATGCATTTTGGCTTCCTCTTCAATATCGGCTTTACTAAAATTTTCAAGAAAAAAATTAATACTTCTTAACCTGCTCCAAGACCAACCAGAACTTATGTTCTCTGCGCTGGGACTACCAACTGTTATGTTCTTGATCTCTACCGCACCGGTCGTGGCCATGTCATCCGTACCCTGATCACTTAAGAACATCCCATAACCCGGAAGGGAATGCAGGCCATTGATATACAATTGCAGGTCCGATTCCGAATTGAAGAAATTATCCTTAGCTATAGCTGACTCAGGATTTGTATCTAAAATATCATCGTTGCACCCCACAAGTGCCAGTAAAAAAACTACTATTATTTTGTATGTATTTTTCATCTGTTTTTCTTTATTGTTTTTAATCGGTCAGATGTAATATCCAAGTAATTATTTTCGTCCCTATAATTATCGGGAAGTTTGAAGATTTTGCTAATGGATATTTCATTGTTTGTTTTTTTTGTTCAACCCTTTAAAAAGTAAGATTCATACCAACGGAGAACTTGCGATGAAATGGATACGCATACCCCCTTTCCCCGGTTGCTTCTGGATCTATATGTTTCTTTATAGTAGACCATTCATATATATTTTCACCTGTCATGAAAAATCTCAGTTTGGAAATATGCATTTTATCCAACAAATTTTTTGGCAGGGCGTAACCAATGGTTATGTTTTTAAGCCTCAAATAGGCGGCGCTTTTTAAATACTTGGTTTGGGGGATATCCAGCCCGGCCCCATAATTGGAATCGGCCAACCAACTTTGCAGTACGGGATATTCCGCATCGGTATTGGCATCGGCCAAACCTGCATCCAAATAGGATTGGGAATGCTGTGCCCTTAGGGCATCACTATCGGCAGAACCTCTATAGAAATCCAAGAGATGGGGGTACATATTGGCATAAGGCTGCTGATAGGCTCCCCAAAAAAGATAATTGGTAGGATAATAATCCATTTTACCCACCCCTTGCAAGAATCCGCTAACATCAAATCCTTTCCATGCCATGTTCATATTAAGACCTATCTGGTATCGAGGTCGGGAATTCCCTATTAATTTTAAGTCCTTGGGATCATTGGCAGACTCCCCCCGTAATATTTTTCCATCCCCGTCCCGATCTACATATTTGGGCCATCCCGGCACTATGGATAGGGCGCCCCAAGGCACAATGGCCGATTCATCGAGCGCGGCGATCTCCTCCTCTGTTTGGAAGAAACCATCATTTTCCAAGCCCCAGATCTCCCCAACCTTAGCCCCTTCCCGCCATTGGGAAAACAGTTGTCCATCATTGTCAAACCTCGTGATGGTAGTTTCATTGTCCGAAAGGACCAGGGAAGTGCCAAAATCGAAAGCGCTTCCCCCCAGCATAAAATTATTCTTGTAACCCAATGTAAATTCCCAACCGTAGGTTTGTAGGTCGGCTGCATTGGCACTGGGAGGGGCAGTACCCAATACCCCAGGCAGTTCCTGGCTAGGAGTAAGCATACCTATGGTATTCCTGACATAATTATCTACGGACAGATTGAGGGAGTTGTCAAAAAATCCCAAATCGACTCCAAAATTGGTGGTAACCACCTTTTCCCAAGTATAGGTATTGGGATTGATTCCCAATCCCGGTGCATAGACCGTTTTTGGGTATTCTCCATCTATCAAATAGCCGGATTGCCCGGTGGACATAGTGTTTATATGTCCATAATTACCAACATTCTGGTTTCCCAACGAGCCACTTGAAATCCTAAATTTTAAATGGTTTATCACATCACTTACCTCTTCGCTAAAACCTTTGCTCGCAATCCACGCCAATGAAACCGATGGGAAAAAGCCATATCTATCCTCCCTTGGGAACCTTGAGGAACCGTCATATCTCCCGTTCAGTTCCAGAATATAACGCTCCTTGTAGATATAGTTCAACCTGCCAAAGACCCCGTTCAAGGCCCAATCGGAATAGGCCCATCCAACTGTTTGTTCGCCTGTGGCCAGCGCAAGGTTCGGAAGATCTGATGAGATAAGATTATCCCTGTTGGCAGAATACCATTCGTATTCATTTACCTCTCTATTGTAACCAACAATGGCAGTAAAATTATGATTGTTAATTTCTTTGGCGTAGGTGGCATAAAGATTCAATACATTGTATTTGTTTTCCCCTAAGGCCTCATAAGCATAATCTTCGCTCACTTGTTCCCTTACATCGTTGGGGCCAAATCCTATTTTATACTTGGTACCATCCCAGTGCCTACGATCAAAATCCTTTTTAAATGTGTGTTCCGCAGTAAGGGTCAGGGCCTTGTCCAATAAATATAAATTTAGCCTGTTCGTAGTCTGGATACCGGTTTCGGTAATGGCCGTTTTACCACCGTCTATCATACGCGCAGCGGCAAATCCGGCATCGGTATTGGCCCAGGTGCCATCAGGATTTTTTACTACATCGGTAGGTCGAAGGTTGTAAATATTGGTAATCCCATAAGTAGGTAGGTTTCTATTGGTAAAAGTTAAAAAGGTATTGTTTTCAAAATCCATCCACTTATATGGGGTTATGGAAACTTTAGACCTAAGGGCATTTCTCTCCCAAGAGTCTTCGGCCAGTCTATTTAATCCGTTTTCAAGAGTGTGGTTAGCGGAAACATAATAGCTTATAACTTCTTTTTTTTCACTATCGGGATCCACTATTTCCTTTTTTCCACTTATCGAGATGTTGTGGTTTTGGGAAAAGGCAGCGCTATTAAAAAAGTACTTGTTCCAATTGGTATCTCCCATATACTGCCATCTATTAGGGTTCTGGGGATCCAATCTTACATTGGGCACAGTAGGATCTTCGGAACGGGCCTTGGCCCAGGCATAGGTTTCATCCGTATAATTTACATAGTCCCATGGGGTATTATTGGTGGCCGTGTCCAATAATCTGGAAAAAATGTAGGGGTCGGTTATTGGGTTCGGTGTAATGGTAGGCTTGCCCCAAATAAAGGAATTGGAATAGGTAATCTTACTTTGCCCTCCTTCCTTGGTAGTAACCAATACCACCCCAAATGCCGCTCTAGCTCCGTATATTGCAGCGGACGAAGCGTCTTTTAGTACGGAAATGGAAGCGATATCATTAGGGTTCATACGGGTGAGGTCGGCCTCGGATGATGGCACACCATCTATCATAATCAAGGGACTCCCACCGTTTATAGAGGTATAGCCCCTAATATTAATACTGGCCGTACTCCCTGGGGCCCCATTGGCGAAGGAAATATTTAAATTGGCCACAGTACCCTGAAGTCCCTGGGATACATTGGCAATTGGCCTGTCCTCCAATTGTTTCATGTCTACCACTGCCACGGAACCGGACAAGTTAATTTTCTTTTGGGTACCGTACCCAACTACCACTACCTCATTAAGCGCTTGGGAATCCGGGACCAAAAGAACGTTGATAGCAGAATTCCCATCTACATTCAACTCTTGGGCCTGGAAACCTATATAGGATACAACCAAAGTGGCATCATCTGCCGGAACATCAATACTGAAATTCCCATCAAAATCCGTTACGACTCCCGTTGTTGTTCCTTTTACCATAATACTTGCCCCGGGCAAAGGCTGGTTGGTTTCCGAATCCAAAACTGATCCAGAAATAATCCGTCCTTGGGCATAGGTAAAATGTCCCATAAGCAGCATAAAAACAAAGCCACAGAAGATTTTGAGACCAAATCTAGGATTGGCTAAGCATTGGTTCTTTTCTTTTTTCATAAAAACTATTTAAAATTTAACTATTTGGTTATGGTCAAATAAATCGTTGTTCCATTGAAGCAGAATAACAAAAACGAAAGTAACAAAATAAATTGATTGAATGACCAATCAATTTAAAATTTTTGTATTATTATTGTTAAGATTATATTAACTTGTGCAGCTCATGGGAAGAAAAAGTTTAAAAAAAGAGCGTCAATCGGAAATTATAGAAGCCTTCTACAAGGTGGCGCAAAAGGAAGGCCTGGAGAACGTTTCCTTGGCCAAAGTGGCCATGGAAATGGATGTGAACACTAGTTTGGTACTACATTATTTTAAGTCAAAGGAAGAACTTCTTTTCGGGCTGATCAATTTTATCCTCGAGCGCTACAAAAAACTATATACTTCAGAATATAATAAAGAAAGAAGTGGCTCCCGATTGATAAGTATTATAAATAATCTATTTTCCAGAGAATGGAACGAATTAATAGACGATGGGGTATTTTATAGCTGTTTTGCCTTGATATTTCGGGATGAAAAAATAAAATCGGCCTATAAGGAATTGCACGATTATTTAAGATTATTACTCTCGGAAGTTATTGAAGAAGCCAAAAAAAATGGAGAGGTCAATGTTCATTGTTCCAAGGAAACGGCAGATTTAATCTTCGTCTTGGTAGAAGGCGCATATTACTACCTTTCCCTGTTTAAACCAAATGAGGAGTACTATGAAAAGCTGGAAAATTACAAGGAGGCAGCCATAGACATGCTTCAATTCAACCCAACCTCCTACTCCTGATCGGCATCCCTATTTCTTACTTGAATTTTAACAATGGCAAATACCCCGATAAAAATCCATATCAGGTTCGTAAAAAGATTGGGCCTATCCTGGGTATCGTATGCACAAATAAGCAAACATATACCCCCTACAACATTCATCAATTGATAAAGCATGCTTCTAGCACTAAGTCGGTTAATACTCAACAGGAAATAAGAAATAATGAATAAGGCGGAACCTGTCCACCCAATGATTTCGAATATTTTCACTTGGCTCTATTTTAAATCGGCAATATAATTCGAATTTTCAGAATTAATACTTTCCATGTTTCCAGTATCATAAAACACTATTATAATATACCCTTCAGAATTCTAAACCGACCCATTCGGTCAACCTTATAAAACCAACCCTTTGGAGACGGCGATGAACAGTTTACTTTACCATTAGGTTCTGTGGCCTCCTGCTCCATTTCCAAAAAAGTCAGGAAATTTATTTTAATGGAATACATAGCATTTCCATTGTTCACCAATGGATTCATGGACCTACTTCGCTGGTGGCCCTAAGGGATTTGAAGGCCGGGAGATATTTTTCAAAGTTGCCGTTGAAGAATAAAATTGTCCATACAACACCAAGACAAAACAAACTAAACTATTATACAATGAAACAACATAACTGCCTGCCCGCAAAGGAAGGGGTTGTGGAACGGAATGGAATTCCTTGTCAAGGACTGGATGCAAAGTGGACAGAAGGCAGTAAGCAGTTTGCAAAAAAACCGATTTCCCTGTGGACTATCAAAGCTTATGGAAATTAATCACGGTAATTATTGGGAGCAGACCGGCAAAGGCAGGCCTGCCCGACAAAGTTCAGGCACGATTTTAACCATTAACTAGTATTAGCTTAACTGAGAAATGACTACTCGACTACAACTAGAAGTAACTATCTATTGTCCGGTCGAGCGGAGTCGATACCTGAATTCACTAAAAAAATATTTAACATATCACTCCAAAATAAACCAAATATCTCCCAAAAACCCCAACCAATAAATCAAAAAAGAAATAGTTCAAACCCAATTGGTATAAACAAGCCACCAACTAATTTCCTTAATAGATTTTTAACAATTAAGATTTCATTAATACTAAAATAGCGTTAAAATAAGTATTTTAGGAAAAACCAATACAAAACCTTGCCGTTGCACACTCGACCCACTTTTCTAAAGTTAAAAATGCAATTCAGCCCAATAGGAATACAAAAAACCATTTTATTTTGTTTTTCCATAATCGTCCTGTCCTTTTATAGTTGTTCCCCTAAATTTTCCAATATAGCCCTGCCCATAAATAATTTAAAGGAATTCCCCAACCAAGGAACGGATGTTCTGGAAGACAAATGGTGGACTGCCTTTAACGATAAGCAACTGAATATGCTTATCGATTCCGCATTGAAGTCCAACCTGAACCTAGCCGCTACTTGGCAGCAATTGTTGGCGGCAAGGGCCATAGTAACACGTGAAGGCGCCAATAAATGGCCACAAATTGAAGCTAGTGCCCAATCGGCCATAAATTTACCGGAACCCGATTTTGTAGGTGGGGAAAACACCCAGTTGGGTCTGTCCGCCAATTATGAACTGGATTTATGGGGCAGGATACAAAGTTCGGTACAGGCCGAAAAATTCAGGTCGGAGGCCAGCTTTTATGATTACCAAACCGCAGCAATATCCCTTTCCGCTGAAATTGCAACAACTTGGTACCAACTCATAGCAGCAAAAAAACAACTGCAAATTACCTTGGATCAAATTGCCACCAATGAGGACATTATTAGCCTAATTAGAACGAGGTTTGTTGGGGGGCAGATCAGGGCAGTGGACATTCTGAGACAAGCGCAGTTATTGGAAAGTACCAAAGAACAACGGATTATCTTCGAAACCAATATAGCCCTCCTGGAAAATCAATTAGCGGTACTTTTGGGAAAACAACCACAAATTAAGGTCGCTTTTGAAACCACGGACTTACCCAAACTACCAGAACTTCCACAGGCCGGTATGCCCTTGGAACTTATTAGGCGTAGACCGGACATACAACGATCCTACGCGCTATTATTGGCGGCAGATAGGGATATGGCCTCCGCAGTGCGCAGCAAATACCCCAGAATATCCATAAGTGGTAGGGGGCAACTACGATCCAACAGTTTTCAAAATCTCTTTGACAATTGGGCCTATACCCTGGCCGGAAACATATTGGCCCCCCTATTCTATGGCGGACAGCTCAGTGCCGAAGCGGACAGGACCCGGGCCATTAAGCAACAACGAATTTTGCAATACGGACAGACCACATTGGAGGCATTCCAAGAAGTGGAAAATGGACTGATACAGGAATTAAAGCAAAAGCAAAGGGTAGACAATATTGGGAGACAATTGGAATTGGCACAAAAAAGTAACAGACAACTGCGAATAGAGTTCCTAAATGGATTTAGCCCCTACCTGGACGTTCTCATCGGTTTGGATGCGGAACAACAGCTCCGAAGGGATTATGTAGCCTCCCAACGACAATTAATTCAAATACGAATTGCATTATATAGGGCCTTGGCAGGTGGTTTTGAAACCGAAAGAGAGATTGACAATCAATAGAAATTTAACTTTATGAGCAATAAAAAAATACTGTGGATATGTTTGGCTATACTCCTTATCGGGATTGCTATCACCACCCTAATATTTTATACGGAACCGGAGGCAGAGACCGAAGGGGCAAGTATAGAAACGGCCATCCTTGTGGATGTGATTCCCGTAAAAGTGGATTCATATGAACCCATCATAGCGGCAACGGGAACAGTGCAGGCAGTAGAGGATATTACCCTAAGTCCGTTGGTCCCAGGGCAGATAATACATAGGGATCCCGCCTTTACGCCAGGGGGCTTTGTTAAAAAAAATCAGCCACTGCTACAAATAGACCCCTCGGATTATAAAAATACCCTGGCACTTAGAAAGAGTGAACTACTACAGTCCCAGACTACCCTGGACACCGAAATGGGCCGACAGCAAATAGCGGAGCAGGATTTAAAGCTTATAACCACAGATTCCCTTTTTAAGGACAGTCCGTTATCCGCAGAGGAGCGGCAACTAATTTTACGACAGCCCCAACTTGATGCCGTTAATGCCACCATTGTAGGTGCCAAAGCTTCGGTGGACCAGGCACAATTGAATTTGGAAAGAACAACCATCCGTGCTCCATTTGATGCACATATTCTTAGCCAGAACGTCACCACAGGTTCCCAAGTTGGTCCCGGGGATGATTTAGGCCGTCTCGTTGGTACGGAATATTACTGGGTTACCGCAACCGTACCCGTTTCCAAACTACAATGGCTGCGCTTCCCTGAAAACGATAAAGAGAAGGGTTCTACGGTGCTTATCAAGAATTCCACGGCCTGGCCCGAAGGTCAGTATCGTAAAGGTTATCTGGACAAACAGATCGGTGCCTTGGACGGGCAGACCCGCCTCGCCAGGGTATTGGTAAAAGTTACGGATCCCCTGGCCAAAAATACCGATTTGAAAGATAGCCCCAAACTCATGATAGGGAGTTTTGTTGAAGTGGATATTCTAGCCGATACATTGGACGGTGTAGTTCGTCTAAGCCGGGACCATATTAGAAGTAACGAAACCGTTTGGGTGATGAAGGAGAGCAAATTGGAAATACGCGAAGTTGATATCGTCCTTACGGACAATGAGTACGCCTACATCCGTAAGGGCTTAAAAGAGGGGGACAATGTCGTTATCACAGATTTGAGTACGGTAAGCAATGGAATTGGACTAAGAACACGGTCGGAAAGTTCCGAAAATGAACCGACACAATAAATGGACCATGGACAAAACGGAGGAAAGAGAAAATAAAACACCAAGAAAAGAAGGGGCCATTGCCTATATGGCCAAGAACTCCATTGCCACCAACCTACTTATGTTGGTGCTTCTCGGCGGTGGAATTTTCACCATGTTCCAAATACAAAAGGAAGTATTTCCTGAATTTCAGTTGGATTTTGTTGAGGTTTCGGTGGCCTATCCAGGTGCTTCACCGGCAGAGGTGGAACAGGGTATTCTGCAACCGGTAGAAGAAGCCGTTAGGGCAGTTCAAGGCATCAAGGAAATTACTTCCGAAGCCAATGAAGGTTCCGGACAGATTCTTATTGAACTTGTTGCCGGATCGGAACGTATGAAGGCCTTCCAGGACATAGATCAGGCCATTAACCGCATACGCACCTTCCCCGATGATATTGAACAGCCCATAGTAAGTCTACAATCCCGTCAACGGGATGTGCTTCAAATCGGTTTATATGGCAATTCGGACATTTGGACGCTACGCCAACTGGCCGAACGCCTCCGGAATATCCTTCTCAGCAATCCCAAGATTACGCAGGTGGAATTGGGAAATGTACCCGACTATGAAACCCGAGTGGAAATACCCCGTCATAATCTACAAAAATATAACCTGACCCTAGGACGGGTAGCGGACATTATAGAACAAAGCAGTAGTGATGTACCCGCCGGGGCGGTACAGACCCAAAGCGGGGAAATATTGCTGCGGATGCAGGAGCGAAAACAGTGGGCCAAAGAATTTGGAAATATCACTGTGGTCACCTCTGCCTCAGGGGCCAAGGTTAACTTGAACGATATTGCCACCATCACCGACGGTTTTGAAGAAACCGGATTTCACGGACAATTCAATCAGGAAAACTATGTAGAACTCCGAATTTTCCGAATTGGGAATCAGTCCCCCCTGGAGATTGCCGATGCCGTGGAAGACATTATGAAGGATTTTCAATTGCCCCCAGGAATTAAACTTCGTACAGATAGCAATAACGCCGAGGATTATCGGGAGCGACTATCCCTGCTAACAGAAAATGGGGTTCTAGCCATTATCATTGTACTGCTTATATTAACCTTATTTTTAGAGTACCGTTTGGCCTTCTGGGTAATGGTCGGTATGACGGTTTCCTTTATAGGAGGAATGATATTCCTGCCCCTGATAGGTATCAGTGTAAATATGATCTCCATGTTCGGCTTTTTGGTCGTGCTCGGTATTGTGGTAGATGATGCCATTGTGGTAGGGGAAAATGTCTACGAATATCGTCAGAAAGGCTTAAGCCCCATCAAAGCTGCCATTGAAGGAACCAAGGATGTTTCACAACCTGTGGTCTTTAGTATTTTGACAACCATTATTGCTTTCGTACCCCTCTTGTTCATGCCCGGTGAAACCGGAAAATTTTGGCAACCCTTACCTGCTGTAGTAATCGTTATTCTAGGGGTTTCATTACTGGAGGCTCTATTTATTTTGCCATCCCATTTGGCCCATCTAAAAAAAGAGACCAATAAGAACAAATGGGTGAAAAAGCTTGAAGGGTGGCAACGTTCATTTGCCAACGGTTTTGACCGTTTTATAGAAAATCGATATCGCCCGTTGTTGGACAAATGCCTACAACACCGATACATAACCCTTACAGCAGCGGTAGTACTATTGCTCATTGTAGGTGGTTATGGCTATAGTGGGCATATGGGAATGATCATGATGCCCGAAGTGGCGGCCGACGAAATAGAGGCAGGGGTACGTTTACCTGTTGGCACAACTCCGGATCAGGCGGCCAAAGTGGCACATGCCATCTCCAATTCCACCCAGCGCATGTTCGAGGAACACAATCTTTATGAAGTTGCGGAAGGAATTAAGACCAATGTACGGGGACAAAACTTTATAGACGTTGAAATTGTAATGTTGCCCCCGGACCAAAGGGATATAACGGCCGCCGAAGTCATTTCCCTATGGCGCGATAACATTGGGGATATTGAGGGCGTTGACCAAATAACCTTTGAAGCGGAACGAGGCCCCGGAGGCGCAAGGCAGGACATTAGTATAGATCTTAGCCATTCAAATATCAAGGTGTTGGAAAAGGCCAGTGAAGCATTTGTGGAGAGGATGAAAGCGTTTTCCAATACTAGGGATGTTACGGACAACTACAACAAGGGGAAATTGCAGCTCGACTTTAAATTATTGCCCCAAGGTAGGAGCCTTGGACTTACTTCGGACGAGGTAGGACAACAGGTTCGGGATGGTTTTTTTGGAGCATTGGCAATGCGGCAGTTAAGGGGAATGAACGAAATTGAAGTACGGGTAAAACTGCCGATGGAAGAACGAAAGAATATCAAAAATTTGGAAGATTTCCTGATACGCACCCCCAATGGAATGGAAGTTCCCTTAATGGATGTAGTAAAGGTAGAACAGCGGGAGGCCTTTAGCAGTATCAACCGTAGGGACGGCCGCAGAATAGTCAATGTTGGTATGGATGTGGAACCGGCCAATACTGTTACCAGGGTCATCAATATGGTGCAGGAAGAAACGCTGCCACAATTACGGGCCGATTTTCCCGGAATCACTTGGAGCTTCGAAGGAGGTCAGGCAGATATGAGGGAAAGTACCAGCACACTTAGGGCCGGGTTCGCCATTGCTATGGGCCTAATTTATGTATTGCTGGCCATAGCCTTCAACAACTACGCCCAGCCCTTGATCGTCATGACCGCCATTCCATTTGGTATTGTAGGTGCCGTTATAGGCCATATCCTGCTTGGCTACGACCTCTCTCTGGTAAGTTTAATGGGGGTCATCGCATTATCCGGAGTGGTTGTCAATGACTCCCTCATCATGATAGACTATGCCAACAAACGGCGCAAGGAGGGCAACCCTATTTACACCTCCATACACGAAGCGGGCCTTAGAAGGTTTAGACCAATAGTACTAACTACCATGACCACCTTTGGCGGTCTGGCTCCAATTATCCTTGAAACTTCCAGTCAGGCCCATTACTTAATCCCCATGGCCATATCCTTGGGTTTCGGAATCGTATTTGCCACCACCATCATTTTGGTCATAGTTCCTTGCCTATATTTAAGCTTGGAAGACATAAGGCTGCTCATTGAAAAAGGTAGAACGGTAAGACAAATGGACGTATCCAACACCAAATACTAAGAAAGAAAGGTACCGGCAACCAAACCAATATGCAATGAAATTACTGGCCCTTCCGGAAGGCAAAGGCAGACAAGGGATGGTAGGCAGGGAGAAAGTTGAATGTTCAAAGTTTGAAAGTTGAAAGTTTGAAAGTTGAAGGCTCAAAAAATCTCAATTCTAACATCTAGTATCTAGCATCCAGTTCATTGCTTATAGCAAAAATATTATTAAAAGGGTTCCTTCTTCCATTCCCAAAAACAGATCCTTACAAGTAATTACTTCTTTAATCGACTTTTGTATTGGAAATATCGATATTGGGCAGGAGACTATCCTTTGCAATTGAATCCAGGGGCATTTCGCCGGGAACAATTCCTTGAACGGTGTCTATCTCTATGGGTTTATCCTTTAGTAGGGCAAGGGTATCCTTAATACGCATTTCCAGTAAATAAACAGAATCTGTTTGTGCCAGCCCATAAGCCTCCTTCGCACTTGATTCTACGAATGGCCTACAGGGAAAATAATCAAAATCGTACTCAAAATTGCTAAGCAACGGTCTTTTCCAATAGCTTAAATTTTTAAATATGGAAGCTACTATCGGCAGGGCGGTATTGGCCCCCGATCCCATACTGGTAGACGCAAACTGTACCCGTTTGTCAAAGGTACCCACCCAGGAGCCAACAACCAGTTCGGGAGAACAACCAATAAACCAACCATCGCCATTGTTCTGCGTGGTTCCCGTCTTTCCAATAATATTATAAGGAATCTTGTAACCCAACAACCGTGACCCTGTGCCATCCCTAATAACACCATCCATCATTTTTTGTAAGGCCTTTATATTTTCAGTACTGGCCACCCTTCCTTCATACCGTGGTTTTGCCTCATACAGCACTTTGCCATCTTCATTCTCTATACGATCTATGGCATAGGGTTTTATTTTGTTGCCTCCATTGGAAATACTGGCATATGCCGCTACCATTTCCAACAAACTTATATCGGCCGTACCCAATACAATGGAGGGCACATTGGGAAGTTCCGACATTATTCCCATCCTCTTGGCCTGTGCCAGCACCCTTTCCGTGCCGGTTCTTAGTTGCAGGGAAACCGAAACCGTATTTATGGAATTGGCCAAGGCACCATGCATGGAATAACTGCCCCCATATTTATTATTTGCATTTCGGGGTCTCCAATCCTCGTATTTGGAATAGGTCACTAGATTATTATCATAATAATTACAGGGATCCTCCCCTGCCTGCAAAGCGGTTAAATAGGTGATCGGTTTAAAGGTAGAGCCTACCTGTCTGGGCGTAACAACATTGTCTATTTGGCTAAACCCGTAATCGATACCACCTACGTACCCCATTATCCTGCCAGATTTACTACTTACCGCTATAACTCCCGCATGCAATCTATTGATACTTTTTGAAATGGAATCTTCCAATGACTGCATCTGCTCTTCAAATCCCTTTCCGATTACCCAATATTTTCTTTTTCGCTTTTTCTTGACCAAGACCGCTATTTCCTCTTCGGTCCTGCCTCTTTGCCGCATATTCCGTACTTCCCTATTTTGATTTACCAATTTTTGCAGCAACGCCTCCCTACCCCCCTCTGTAGTTGCCGCCGCCCAATAGGTATCCATAAGTTTTTGAAGATGGTCCGCCTGTCTATGCAGGGCAGCTTCCGCGTATTTCTGTATATTGATATTCAGGGAAGTATAAATATTTAGTCCATCCGCCTCCAAATCGTATATATGACCGTCGGGTGCAGGATTGTTTTTGGCCCATAAGTCGAACTCCATCGCTACATAATCCTTGAAGTAAGCGGAAAAGGAAGATACCTTCTTTGGGGTCTGATAATCCAATTTTAAGGGAACTTTGGCCTCTTCAAAAGTTTCAGGGACAATATAATTGTATTTAAGCATCTGTGACAGCACCACATTCCGTCTTTGCCGGGCCCTTTCCGGGAAATTTCTTGGATTGTAATAGGACGGGGCCTTCAAGAGCCCTACCAAAGTGGCGCTTTCCGATAAAGTCAGCTCCTCCGGGGCCTTATTAAAAAAACGAAATGCCGCCTTTTCAATGCCGTAGATATTTTCGCCAAAGGAAACCGTATTGAAGTAAAGCAAAATAATATCTTCCTTATCATAAATACTTTCCAGTCTTTTGGCTATGAATATCTCCCTAATCTTATTAATAGGTGTAGAAAGGAAGAACTGTTTCTCCCTTCCGAACAAATTTTTGGCCACCTGTTGGGTAATAGTACTGCCACCACCTGCATTTTGCTGTAAAATGATGGATTTTACCAACACCCTTACATAACTTTTATAGTCTATCCCGTTATGCTCATAGAACCGTGAATCTTCCGTGGCAACAAGGGCCTGCCTTAAGGCGGATTTTATTTGTGAACTATCGGCGTTCGATCGGTTTTGAAGGTAATAATACCCAATGGGCTCATTATTGGAGGCATAGATAGTGGAAGTAATCGGATTTTTAAGGCTTTTTAAATAGGCCTTGGTAGGCAATTTCCCAAAAGCGCCAAGATAAATGGCCAGAAAAAGTAAAAACAGACTACAAATTCCGATAATGGCCGCAAACAACAATGATTTAAAGGGGTATTGCCGAACGTAGGCGACAAACCTACGGAACCTTGACCAGACGGGCTCCAAAACATTTTTTACACCTTCAAACATTATATTAGCTTTTGATAAATTTCTATAAATCAACTACCCCTAGGCAAGCCCACAAGGTATTCAAACAAACTAAACATTACCCATTATGATGCAGAGCATCGGGGAATTATACCCATTTAAGGGATTAAAATTAGACTGCAAATAAAAATAATCCAATATTCATTATCCGCTGCCTTTTTCATCTTAAATATATTTCAAGGGAATTGCATTACATAATATTCAAGGGTACTATTGATTTTAATATCAGTATTAACATAGTGCTGAGACCAGCTGTTGTATTGGGTCGGGAACGGCTGCAAATTTCCAATTATCGCCTTCGGACCTTCCGGAAGTGACAGCTTGTATTGATTTATATCAGAAATAAATAGACTTACACCGATTATATTTACTTTAATTTTTATAATTTATTGTTGTTATATACCTTGCTGACCAATTGTATTTTAGAAGTCCTTAATTCATTCTTAAATAAGAATTAATTTTTTAAGATAAATTGTAATATATGCACTTTATCTTTGTAAGACAATTTAGGAATTCATTTGGACAAAGTAGATTGATAACCACATTATAATACGTATCTAAAGATATTGTATTTTTTGTTTTAGGCATTATAGGGTAAAATGTCCTCAATGGGAAATTTATTTACATTTAGTATCCGATCTTATGATAACACAGGTAACAAGAGGCATTAAAATTTCGGTGAATACCAGTTTTGAAGGAACTTTCTTCAAGAACTATAAAGTGCATTTTGCTTTCGGCTATACCATAACCATAGAAAACCAAAGTAAGGATTCGGTTCAATTGACATCACGTCATTGGCAAATTTATGATTCCTTGAATGAATTGGAAGTATTGGATGGCGAAGGGATAATTGGCAAAAAACCGGTTATCAAACCTGGAGAATCCCATACTTACAGTTCCGGATGCCTATTGGCTTCTACCATTGGGGCCATGAAGGGCCATTACAATATGGTAGGTATAAATAAATCCGAGAAATTTAGGGTATACATTCCCACATTTAAGTTTAGCGCCCCTTTTGCCCTAAATTAAAATCTTTCCCCATCTACCAAAATTCCCTTGGTACCCGGCTTTATTATCGCTAATGCATTTAGTACCTTTGCCATTAATTTGAACTTAAAAAAAATTATATCATGGGCAAAGGATTTTTTCATGTCCCCACGGCATATAACGAACCTATTAAAAGTTATGCCCCCGGAACCCCGGAACGGGAAGAAGTACTAAAACAATACAGTACCTATTTCAATGGCAACACAGACATTCCAATGTACATTGGTGGGAAGAATGTAAAAACTGGAAACACCAAACCTATTTCCCCTCCCCACGACCACAAGCACATAGTTGGCCAATACCATACGGCCAATAAGGAAGATGTGTCCAATGCCATATCCAACGCTTTGGAAGCCAGAAAACAATGGGCGGATCTGGAATGGGAACAACGTGCCGCTATATTCCTAAAGGCGGCCGAATTGATTTCAGGACCGTACAGGGCAAAAATCAATGCCGCAACAATGATTGCGCAATCCAAAAATATACATCAGGCCGAGATCGATTCTGCCTGTGAACTTATAGACTTCCTTCGTTTCAATGTAGAATACATGTCCCAGATCTACGAAGAACAACCAGATTCTGCGGAAGGTATTTGGAACAGGGTGGAATACCGCCCCTTGGAAGGTTTCATCTACGCCATAACCCCATTTAATTTCACTGCCATTGCCGGAAACCTTCCTGCAAGTGCCGCAATGATGGGAAATGTGGTATTGTGGAAACCAAGTGACAGTCAGGTGTTTTCCGCCAAGGTCATCGTGGATATCTTTAAGGAGGCCGGCCTACCGGATGGCGTCATAAATGTAGTATATGGGGATCCTGTCATGATTACACAAATAGCCTTGGACAGTCCTGATTTTGCCGGGATCCATTACACCGGATCCACCCATGTATTTAAGGAATTGTGGAAACAGATCGGGAACAACATCCACAAATACAAAACCTACCCTAGGATTGTTGGCGAAACCGGTGGCAAGGATTTTATTATTGCACATCCTACAGCCAATCCAAAGCAGGTTGCAACCGCAATCGTTAGGGGCGCTTTCGAATTCCAAGGGCAGAAATGTAGTGCCGCATCACGGGTCTACCTCCCTAAATCCATATCCAAGGAAATTTTGGATTATGTTAAAACCGATGTGGAATCTTTTAACAAACCGGGCTCTCCCGAGGATATGGGCAATTTTATTACCGCCGTTATCCATGAAGCCTCTTTTGATAAATTGGCCAAGTACATAGACCAGGCCAAAAAAGACAAGGATGCCAAAATTTATGTGGGCGGAAATTACGACAAATCCAAGGGCTACTTTATAGAGCCTACAGTAATTGTAACGACCGACCCAAAATATGCCACCATGGAAACCGAACTTTTCGGCCCTGTGGTCACCATATATGTTTACGAGGACAAGGATTGGTCCCAAACCCTTACATTGATCGATAGCACATCGGAGTACGCGCTTACCGGTGCCGTACTCTCCGGAGACCGTTATTCCATTACCGAAGCAACCAAAGTACTGCAGAACTGTGCCGGTAACTTCTATATAAACGACAAACCTACAGGTGCCGTAGTAGGACAGCAGCCATTTGGTGGGGCACGGGCATCCGGTACGAACGACAAGGCGGGTTCCGCACAAAACCTTTTGCGCTGGGTATCCCCAAGATTGATAAAAGAAACCTTTGTAACCCCTGTAGACTACAGATACCCCTTTTTGGGATAAAGGTACAAAACCATTGACAAGGCCCGTTTTTGCTTCCTGTAGATACGGGCCTTGGCATTTTTAGTTTAATTGTTACTCTAAAATAAATTATAATTTAGGCCGCCCAACCTTTTAAATATGCATCAATCCATGACCAAAGGTCAGATTTAACATAAATTAAACGCTGTCCTGCACAATTATAATGTAAATTTAACGTTAAGTTATTGTAAATTTACAATCAGATTAAAGTTATCCCAAAAGCGAAAGGTCATGAAAGAAAGCATCGAAAACAAAACACCCGTGAAGATAAAAGGTTTTTCTCTTAGGAACATGCACAATTACATAAAGGCCTATGCCAAAACGTGCAGGGAATCTTATTATCACATGTTAAGTCTATAATATCAGCCTTTAAATTTTACGGGCAGGTATACCAACTTTTTGGTGTTAAAAAATTCCTCTTCAAAAATTTCCGAAAGATTATATATCTCAACGGTACGGTACTCCTTTAATTCTTCTTCCAAATCCCCTCCCTTTAAATAAAGGATTCCATTTTTCCGTTCGTGTTCCGATTTCTTTTTTATCTTACCTTTTACCCAATGTGTAAATGTTGGCATGGCCGCTACTGCCCTACTTACAATAAAATCGAACTGCCCCTTAATTTCTTCCACCCTGGAATTCACCGAAGTGACATTTTCAATTTCCAGTCCCGCAACAACTTCCTGAACCACTTTGATCTTTTTCCCAATGGCATCGACCAGGGTAAAATGGGTCTCGGGATACAAAATGGCCAAAGGAATCCCAGGAAAGCCCCCCCCGGTTCCTACATCCAATACTTCTGCCCCGGAATTAAACCTTTGAAATTTGGCTATCGCCAATGAATGTAGAACATGTCGTAGATACAACTCATCTATATCCTTCCTGGAGACCACATTTATCTTTAGGTTCCAGTCCTGGTACAAATGTTGTAATTTTTCAATTTGGCACTTCTGCAAATCCGTTAAATCCGGAAAATATTTATAAATGATTGTGTAGTCCATTTTGTTTCGTTAATTTTTTGCAAAAATAGCACTTTAATAGGCATGACCTATGTTTTAACAGAGCGGTTATACCTATTTTAGGCCCAATTTGCCGTATATTTACAAAAAATTAAATCATGGATAATAAACCCATAAGATTTTCAAGAAAAGACTCTGCACAATTTTTTAAAACCCTAAATAGGCGTGTTAATGATTATTTCAAGGAAAACGACCTTAAAAAGACAGGGAACTGGAAACTACACTTAAAAACTGCAGTAATGTTTGCCCTATTTTTGGCTCCCTATTTTCTAATTCTGACCCTAGGGCTTCCAAATTGGGCCAATCTATTACTCACCATTACCATGGGCGTAGGCATGGCAGGAGTTGGGATGAATGTAATGCACGACGGAAACCATGGTTCCTATTCCAACAAAAAATGGGTGAACAAACTCATGGGGGGCAGCATCTACATCCTTGCAGGCAACGTATACAACTGGCAGGTGCAACACAATGTACTGCACCACACCTATACCAACATCCATGAACACGATGAAGATTTGGAAGCTGGAAGGATACTGAGATTTTCAAAACATGCCAAGTGGCATAGATTTCACAAATTTCAGCACTTCTACTCTATATTCCTTTATGGCCTTCTCACATTTAACTGGGCCATAACCACAGATTTTCAACAGATGTACCGTTATACCAAAAGAAAATTGGCCTATGGTAAATTCCCAAATCCGTTCATGAACTGGAGTATGCTGGTAGTAACCAAGTTGATATACATAACCGTATGGATTATAGTTCCTATGGTATTTCTGGAAATCGCTTGGTGGAAAATTCTTTTAGGATTTTTCATAATGCATTATGTTGCAGGAGTAATTCTGAGCGTAGTTTTTCAATTGGCACATGTTGTAGACGAAGCGGAAACACCACTACCGGAAAAGGATGGTAGCATGAAAAATACCTGGGCCATTCACCAGTTGTTCACCACTGTAAACTTTGGCACTAAAAACCGTATAGTAAATTGGTTTACAGGAGGGTTGAACCATCAAGTGGAACACCATATTTTTCCCAACATAAGTCATGTTCATTACACAAAAATTGCCAAAATTGTTAAAGAGACGGCAAAAGAGTTTAATTTACCCTACAACGAATATAAAACTACAAGAAAAGCTATAATTTCGCACTTCAAACATCTGAAGGAACTGGGCAAAAAACCCAAATTACAATATCAGTAAATTATAACAGAAAAATGAAGAACCATTTATCCGATAGGATCAACTCCATGTCCATCTCGGCAACATTGGCTATGGCCGCAAAAGCCAGAGAATTAAAGAATGAAGGCAAAGACATTATTGGCCTAAGTCTAGGGGAACCGGACTTTAACATCCCTGATTTCATCAAGGAGGCTGCCAAAGAGGCCATAGACCAAAATTACAGTAGCTATTCCCCTGTAGATGGTTATGCAGATTTAAAGCAGGCCATTGCCAATAAATTTAAACGGGACAACGGACTTACCTATGGCCTAAATCAGATCGTGGTCTCTACGGGAGCAAAACAATCCTTGGCAAATATTGCGATGGTAATGCTCAATGATGGCGATGAGGTTATTCTTCCAGCTCCTTATTGGGTAAGTTATAGCGATATTGTAAAACTGGCCCAAGGTGTGCCCGTAGAAGTGCCTACCAGCATTGATACCGATTTTAAGATGACGCCGGAACAATTGGAGAAAGCCATTACCCCCAAAACCAAAATGATGTGGTTCAGCTCCCCTTGCAACCCAAGTGGATCCGTATACAACAAGGAGGAATTGGAAGGTTTGGCCAAAGTATTGAGAAAACATCCCAATATCTTTGTGGTTTCCGATGAAATTTACGAACACATCAACTTTAGGGGCGGACATGTAAGTATTGCCAATATAGAAGGTATGTACGACCGCACCATCACTGTAAACGGTGTCTCCAAGGCATTTGCCATGACCGGATGGCGTATAGGATATATAGGAGGGCCGGAATGGATTGCCAAGGCCTGTAACAAATTTCAGGGACAGATTACCAGTGGTGCCAATTCCATTGCCCAACGCGCTACCATAGCTGCGCTCAATGCCCCTATTTCCTCCATCAAATTTATGATAGACGAATTCCATAAGAGACGCGATCTTGTTTTGGAGCTATTGGGAGAAATAAAAGGGTTCAACCTTAATGTCCCGGAGGGAGCATTTTATGTGTTTCCTGATATTTCCAGCTTTTTTGGCAAAACAATTAACGGAACATTGATCAATAATGCTTCCGATTTTGCCCTGTACCTATTGGAAAAGGCAAATGTAGCCACCGTAACCGGAGAAGCCTTTGGAAATGATAATTGCATACGTATTTCCTATGCTGCCTCGGAGAAGGAACTAAGGGAAGCCATGGCCAGAATAAAGGCTGTCCTATAATTCCCCGCCTATAAACATAAAAAAAATGGACGTCGATCAGGACGTCCATTTTTTTTACCCTTTTATCTTCTTAAGTGCGTTTCCAAAAATAGGGTGAAAATAGGATCAATACCGTAAATAGTTCCAACCTGCCCAAAAGCATTAGAAATCCGCACCACCATTTTCCCAAAGCCGGAAGGCTGTTAAAATTGACCAAGGGATTTAAGGAACCCAAGGCAGGACCTACATTCCCCAGCGAGGATGCCGCACCTCCTACCGCACTTTCAAAATCCAACCCAAGCGCACCCAGTACCAAAGATCCAATAATAAACAACAACATGTAGAGTACAAAGAATGCAATAATATTGTATACAATATTTTCGGGCACGGTCTTGTTGTTATACCTAACGGGAATAATGGCATTGGTATGCAGTGTACGCTTAAACTCCAACAGCCCGTTCTTAATAATAAGCAAGTGCCTCATTACCTTAATGCCTCCTGCAGTTGAACCGGCAGAACCCCCCAGGAAAAACAGTCCAAAAAAGAATATGGTCAGGAAGGGCGTCCACGAAGTAAAATCGGCGGTAACAAAGCCTGTAGTGGTAATTACCGAGACCACTTGGAACAAGGTATGTCTAAAGGCACTCTCGCCTTCTCCCAATACCATGGGATGAAAATCCGACACCGGTACATTGGCCTGAAAATAAACTACAAAACTGGCCACTATGGTAAAGCAAATAATAAAAATGGAATAAAATTTAAATTCCTCGTCCATAATCACTTTTTGAACTTTGCCCTTAAAGGCATAATAACTCAATACAAAATTGCTCCCGGCCAAAAACATGAACAAAATAACAATGTATTGAATCAGGGGTTGATCGTTCCAATAAGCCATACTGGCATTTTTGGTAGAAAAACCTCCAGTGGAAAGGGTTGCCAAAGAATGGTTTATGGCATCAAAAAAGGACATTCCCGCCAATTTTAACAATAGGGTCTCGGCCATGGTATAACTAAAGTAAATTAACCAAAGTCGCTTGGCCGTATCCGTAATCCTTGGGTGCAATTTATCCCCACTTGGCCCGGGGGCCTCCGCAGCAAACAATTGCATGCCCCCTATACCCAATAATGGCAAAATGGCAATAGCAAGCACTATAATCCCCATCCCACCTATCCAATGCGTTAAACTTCTCCACAATAGGATGCCTTCGGGCAACGCCTCTATATCATCCACTACCGAAGCACCTGTAGTGGTATAACCGGAAATGGTCTCAAAAAAGGCATTGGTAACGTCCGGTATGGCCCCGGAAAAAAGATAGGGCAACATTCCTGATGCGGACATTACCAACCAACCAAAAGTAACAATGATATATCCTTCCTTTCGTTTAACCTCTTTTTTGTGATTTCGTGTATAAAACATGGCCAAAACACCAACAAGCATCGTAACCACGGCCGCAAGAGTAATATCCAACGTAGCCCCATCGTCATAAATTCCACTTACCACAGCGGCCAAAATCATAAAAAAACCATTACAAAGTAATAGCAATCCCATGAGGTGAAAGATAATTTTTGAATTTAAGGCCATACTAAAGGAAAAGCTTTTCTATTTTTGGGATGGCACTTGGCAAACAACATACCACTACCCTATCGCCCTCTGTTATCCTAAACCCTCCCAAGGCAATAATTCCCTGATTATCACGGATTACCCCGCCAATGGTGGCTTCCCGAGGAAATTCCAGTTCCCTGATCAATTGCCCGTTTACCTGGGAGGTCGGCTTAACGATAAATTCCAAAATCTCCGCATTCAGATTATTGAGCCGGGTCATCGCCACTATTTCCCCTTTCCGGATATGCCTGAAGATATTATTGGCGGCGAGCAGCTTTTTGTTCAGCAGGGTATCTATCCCTATGGAATGCGACAATTGAAAATAATCCATATTCTCCACCAGGGCAATTGTCTTTTTAACATGCTTGGATTTGGCCACCAAGCAAGACATTATATTGGTTTCCGAATTTCCGGTAACCGCTACAAAAGCGTCCATGGCCCCCAGATTTTCCTCTTCCAACAGTTCTACATTTCTACCATCGCCGTTAATGATAAGGGCATTGGGCAGTTCATCTGCCAGATCGAAGGCCTTTTCCTTATTTTTCTCGATCAATTTTACATTAAACCTATTTCTACAAAGGTCCCTGGCGGTTTTGAAGCCCACCTTGCTGCCACCAAGTATCATAACGTTTTTGATCTCCTTTTTCTCCTTTCCGGTGAGTTTGTACAGTTCATCCAAGCCCTCCTTGGACGTTATAAAGTACACCTGATCGTTATCCTTAAAAACGGTATCGCCCCTAGGCACAATAGTGTATTGGGTACCCATCCTTTGAATGGCAATGGGCATAAAATGAAGCTCGGGAAATATGGTTGCGGCCTCCATGACCGTCTTTCCTACAAAAGGGGCGGTACTTGGCAGGGATACGCCCACCATGATCAAAAGCCCTTCCTCAAATTCATAGGTATTGTTAAACGCGGATTGATTCAATAATAGTTGTATTTCAGTAGCGGCCAAAGCCTCCGGTGAAATAAGCTCATCGATACCCAGGTCCGAAAATCGAATAGCATCCTTATTATGGATAAACTCAGCATTGGAAATACGTGCAATGGTACGCCTGCAACCCAATTGTTTTGCCAGCATACACAAAGTAATATTAGTAGTCTCCGAAGAGGTTACCCCAATGACCAGATCCGATTTCTCAACTTGCGCATCCTTTAAAATGGCTATGGACGTGGCGTCTCCCTTAAGGACCCTAATGTCCAAATGACTGTCTGCATAGGACAGACTATCTTTATTACTATCTATAAGCGTAATATCCTGGGATTCATAAGACAATAATTTAGCCAAATGAAAACCTACTTCCCCAGCCCCTGCAATAATAATTTTCATCTGTTTGTATTTATTGTTTTTTTATCGGTCAGATGTAATATCCAAGTAATCATTTTCGGTGGGTTTGAAAATTTTGCTAATGGATATTTCACCCCTTTAAATTTTAGTAATATGTGATTATAAATTAAGAATCCCGATTGCTATCGGTACAACCACATTGCGGTACCCCGTTCTCCCATTAAAGCACATTCCAAATAAAACCTGAATATAAGCGACAAAATTACATAATTAAATTGGGTTGTATCCCAAAACATACGAGTTAAACAGATAGGTGCCGGTTCCTATTCCAAAAATTAGAAGTACAACTTTAGGTCTAAATAGTATCTTTACCAAAAATTAATGATTATGGATAAAAAGGTGACCCCTTATAAAGATTCAACGCTGGGCAAAAAGGAACAGGTTACAAAAATGTTCGATACCATTTCCGGAAATTACGATGGACTGAACAGGGTTATATCTTTTGGAATAGATATTAAATGGAGAAAGCGCGTAGTATCCATAATCTCCGAAAAAAATCCTTCTAAAATTTTGGATATTGCTACTGGAACGGGCGACTTGGCAATTAACATGGCCAAGACCGGAGCCAAGGAGATTATCGGTTTGGATATTTCTTCGGGAATGTTGGAAATTGGCAGAAGAAAAGTTTTGGAAAAAAATCTAGGCAACACTATCTGGATGATAGTTGGTGACAGTGAAAATCTGCCTTTCGAATCCAATTCCTTTGATGCCATTACTGTGGCCTTTGGAGTAAGGAATTTCGAAAATCTTGAAAAAGGACTCCAGGAAATACATAGGGTCTTAAAACCTGAAGGCTCATTTGTGGTTCTTGAAACCTCCATTCCTTCAAAAGCACCTTATAAACAAGGCTATAAATTCTATACCAAGTTCATCTTACCGGCCATTGGAAAGTTATTTTCAAAAGATCGCAGTGCCTATGCCTATTTATCCGAATCCGCTGCGGCCTTTCCCTATGGAAAACAGTTCAACAATATTTTGTCTAAAATTGGGTTTATAGATATAGAAGATAGGCCCCAGACATTTGGGGTTGCCACTATATACGTAGCTACAAAGTAAAACATGAAATGAGCCATAACAATTCTGGACACCTCCCAATAGCTTTCGGGACGAAATATAGATTGGCGAATTACATCTGACCTTTAAAAATAAATAATTATCAACAGATGAAAACTATTTTTGTTCTTTTAATTGTTTTTTGTACGCTGGGCAACACGACCAATGCCCAGTTTAATGAAAAACCCGTAATGAACCTTGAAAGTGAGGACGAGCCATTACTAAATTGGGGATATTTTTTAGGCTTCAATCAATACGATTTTAAATTTGAATACAAAGATGATCTCCCCGATATTTTGGTGGACAAATCATTTGGATTCAATGTAGGGCTTATCGGAGAACTGCGTCTCAACAAATTTTTGGACCTTCGTTTTGAACCTGGATTGCACTACAACCAGAGAAATTTGGGCTTTCCAGGATTTGACAACGAAAGGGATGCCATTAGGGAAGTGAAATCGACCTATATTAATTTCCCATTACTCCTAAAAGTAAGCACCAAAAGATTGGGAAACTGGAAACCATTTCTTATTGGCGGGGCGTCAACCTCAATGAACTTGGGCAGCAATGAACAAAGTTTGGACGATAACAGCAGTGGCACTTTCCGAATGAAGAAGACCACCTATTATTACGAAATGGGTTTCGGGATCGATTTCTATCTGGAATATTTCAAGTTCACCCCTTCTATCCGAGGGGTCTTCGCCATAAATGATGAATTGGTGCGGGACAATGACCCCAATAGTCCTTGGACGGGCAATATTGAGGCAATGATGACCAGGGGGATGTTTATCAACTTTACCTTTGAGTAGGGATTACCCCCTTCTAATTTCGCTTAATAGAATAGCGGTAGCCGTTGCCACATTTAAACTTTCGGTAGTTTTGGGACCAAATTGCGGAATGCTGATTTTTTTTCCAACCAAGGCAGCAATAGCTTCCGAAACCCCATTGGCCTCATTCCCCATCACCAATATTCCCCCTTGGGGAAATTGCTCATTATACACCTTGGCACCATCCATAAAGGCCCCATAAATAGGAACCTCGGAATTACTTAAAACCTTTTGGAGATCCCCGTACACAATATTTACCCTGCTTATGGATCCCATGGTAGCCTGTAAAACCTTGGGATTATAACAATCTACGGAATTGGACGAACATAGGAGATTTTTGACTCCAAACCAATCGCAAAGACGGATAATTGTACCCAAATTTCCAGGATCCCGAACGTCGTCCAAAGCAACGACCCAATCGGAAAAATCCAGTGGATTCGGTTCCGGAATATGAAAAACCCCCAAGACCTTATTGGGAGTGGACAACCCGCTCATTTTTTTCAAATCCCCCTCACTTACAACTTCTATAAAACTACCCTTCCGCTCCAGGATAGTGCTATCCGTAACATATATTTTATAGACCTTCAGTGAAGAATTTAGTAGCTCCCGAACGGTCTTTATCCCCTCCATCACAAACAACTTATTTTGCGATCGGTACTTTTTTAGCTGTAAATTTTTTATAAATTTTATTTGGCTTTTAACAACCATACAAATGATGTATTTTTGACTTCTATGAGGACACGGTCGTGTATGAATTTAAACATTACGAAAATAGGATTATTATTGCTAGTAATTGCAATTACCTCCTGCAATGCAATAAAAAGAGTTGGTGATGACGAATTGCTGTTGACCAAAAACCAGATATATGCCGATAGCACAAAAATAACCGATGAAGATATACATAGCCTTATTTTTCAGAAACCCAACAGCACCTTGTTGGGCTATCCCCTAAGATTAAATCTCTACAACCTGGCCAAGAAAAACCCGGATTCTTCCTATCAGGCCTGGTTGCACAAAAATGAAAAAAGGGAGCAGCGCCTCATTAATTTGCTATCAAAAAAACAAGTGGAAAGACTGGGAGAATCCTTTTTGGTCAAAGGTGCCAGTGTTTGGTTACAGAACATCGGGGAACCCCCTGTTATCCTGGATACTTCAAGAACAAGAAGGTCCTTGCAAAGACTGAACGCCTATTATAAGAGCAAGGGATATTTTAACAATTCCACCACTTATGAAATAGATACGAGCGCAAGAAAACAAAGGGCCAACATAAACTACAAATTGGATCTAGGCTCACCCTATATTATAGATTCCATATCTACAAAAATTACCTCCTCCGCCCTGGACTCCATTAACAAGGCCAACAAAAGTGATTCCTTTTTAAAAACAGGGCAGCAAATAGACCTCGACAATTTTAATAGTGAAAGGGAACGACTGACCAATCTTTTTAGAAACACCGGTATCCATAACTTTCAGGAGAGTTCCATTTCCTATGATCTAATCGGGGATACTACCAAACTGGGGAACAATCATAAATTGGATATCCTTTTGAATATCGAAGATTTAAAAACCAGGACGGATAACGCCATTTCCACCTCGGAATACAGGGTCCATACCTTTAAAAAAATCAATATTTATACCAACTATACCTTCAATAATGGCTTGGACAGCTTAAAAAAAGTGGACTATAAGGATGTTACGATCCATTACCAAGGAAAATTGCGCTACAAGCCCAAAACTCTAACGGATGCCGTTTTCCTAAAAAAAGACAGTATTTACAGGGAAATTAACCGTATAAGAACGTATAGGCAGATTACCAACCTTAACACTTTTAAATATCCCAATATTGAATTTGTAGCCGATAGTGTTACTTCAGAATTAACAGCCAATATCTATCTTTCTCCACGCCCAAAATATTCCTTGGGGACCGATTTTGATGTAACCCACTCCAACATTCAATTTTTGGGCATAGGGTTTAGCCCATCGCTACAAGCTAGAAATTTATTCAAAGGTGCGGAAAACCTTAGTATTTCCGGAAGGATAAGTATAGGGGCCTCCAGTGACCCCAACATAGCGGACAATCGATTTTTCAACATTTTGGAAACTGGGGGGGATATCAACCTAAATCTACCCCGTATTTGGTTCCCCTTCGTAAAAACATCAAGGATTATACCCAACTATATGCTGCCGAAAACCAGATTATCCATCGGGACGAGTTTTCAACAGAATATTGGTCTGGACAAACAAACCTTTAATACTGTTTTTGGCTATAATTGGTCCCCAACAGATTTGAAAAAGAATGCGTTGGAGCTCTTGAACGTACAGTTTGTACGCAATGTAAACCCCAATAGGTTTTTTACGGTCTACCAGAACACCTATTCCAATTTAGATGAAATTGCCGACAATTATGAGACCGAACCGGCATTGGCGGACTTTTATGAGACCTTAGGCGACAGTACTGATCCCCGATTGATTATTCCGGAAGGCACCACTGGTTTTACCAACGCCATTATAAATGGAGAGGTACCTTCCAGTAATACCGATTTGGAAGAGATAGGCAGCATTGAGGAAAGAAGAATACGACTTACCGAAAACAATTTAATATTCGCAAGCAATTACACGTTTACCAAAAACAATAAAAGCGGTGCAACCGATAACGATTTTTATCAGTTCAGGCTTAAGTTGGAAAGTGCCGGAAACCTCTTGACCGGTATTTCCAATTTGATCCCGTTCTACGAAAACGAGGACAACAAACTCCTGGTTTTTGGTGTGCCCTATTCCCAATATATAAAAACGGAATTCGACTATATAAAACACTGGAGTACCTCAAGGACCAATGTATTGGCCTTTAGGGGTTTCTTTGGTATTGCCATACCCTATGGCAATTCGGACAACATTCCTTTTGTAAGAAGCTATTTCGCCGGTGGGTCTAACGATAACCGCGCCTGGCTGCCCTATTCGCTGGGACCGGGCAGGACCGAAGATGTAAACGACTTTAACGAAGCAAACTTAAAAATTGCCTTCAATCTCGAATATCGGTTTCCAATAGTCGGGGATATCAAAGGGGCGCTTTTTGCCGATGCCGGTAACATCTGGAATGCCCTGGACAACGTTACCAACGAGAAGGCCACCTTTGAGAATTTTGGCTCCTTGGCAGATATTGCATTGGGAACAGGACTTGGAATCCGCTATGATTTTACGTATTTTGTTTTTAGGTTGGATATGGGCCTTAAGACCTATAATCCTGCCGAGGAATCCTCAAAAAGATGGTTTAGGGACTACAATCTGTCCAACGCAGTGTTCAACATAGGTATAAATTATCCTTTTTAAAGCTGATTATTTTATTACTTTTGTCCCATTATTTATAATTAACTACATTAAAACAAGAATATGGCACACAATATTAGACCAGGAGTTGCAACCGGTGATGAGGTACAGAAAATTTTCAATTATGCCAAAGAAAAAGGATTTGCCCTACCTGCAGTCAATGTTATAGGATCGAACACAACAAATGGAGTTTTGGAAACTGCAGCCAGTTTAAATGCTCCCGTAATTATACAGTTCTCGAACGGAGGAGCACAGTTCAATGCTGGAAAAGGGCTGTCCAACGATGGCCAGCAAGCAGCTATTTTGGGTGCCGTGGCAGGGGCAAAACACATTCATCAGTTGGCCGAAGCCTATGGTGCAACCGTTATATTGCACACAGACCACTGTGCCAAAAAATTATTGCCTTGGATAGATGGCCTATTGGATGCCAGTGAAAAACATTTTGCCGAAACGGGAAAATCCTTGTTCAGCTCCCATATGATAGACCTATCCGAGGAACCTCTGGAAGAGAATATCGAAATTTGCAAGACCTACCTTGCCCGTATGGCAAAAATGGGAATGACCCTGGAGATAGAGTTGGGAATTACAGGGGGAGAGGAAGATGGCGTGGACAATTCCGATGTGGACGATTCCAAATTGTACACCCAACCTGAAGAGGTTGCCTATGCCTACGAAGAGCTGTCCAAAGTTAGCCCAAAATTTACCATTGCCGCTGCTTTTGGCAATGTCCACGGTGTCTACAAGCCAGGGAACGTAAAATTGACCCCTAAGATCCTTAAGAATTCACAGGAGTTCATCACCAAGAAATACGGTGTGGAACACAACCATATCGATTTTGTATTCCATGGTGGATCGGGATCTACCGTAGAGGAAATACGTGAGGCCATTGGCTATGGGGTTATTAAAATGAATATCGATACCGATCTACAGTATGCCTTCCTGGAAGGAATAAGGGACTATGTCCAAAACAAGAAAGATTATTTGCAATCCCAGATAGGCAATCCAAACGGGGCCGACGAACCCAACAAAAAGCATTACGACCCACGTGTTTGGCTAAGAGAAGGAGAAAAAACGTTTGTTACACGCCTAAAAAAGGCATTTGAAGACCTTAATAACGTAAATACCCTATAATTCCCCCAACCCAAAAAGAAAGCTTATGTCGTCTTGGTTCAAGAGAAAGGAAAAAGGAATACAAACTGCCACTGACCAAAAAAAGGATACCCCAAGGGGCCTTTGGTACAAATCGCCTACCGGAAAAATTGTTGAATCCGATGAGTTGGCCAAGAATTTTTATGTTAGCCCGGAAGATGATTACCATGTACGAATAGGTAGTAAGGAATACTTTGAAATTCTTTTCGATAATAACAAATTTACCGAACTGGATGCCAAACTTTCTTCCAAGGATCCATTGAAATTTGAGGATACCAAAAAGTACGTGGACCGGTTAAAGGCGGCCGAAGCAAAAACAGGCCTTAAGGATGCCGTAAGGACAGGAGTTGGAAAATCATTGGGAAAGGAAGTTGTGATCTGCTGCATGGACTTCAGCTTTATTGGTGGGTCTATGGGCAGTGTGGTAGGGGAAAAAATAGCTAGGGGTATAGATCATGCCATCAAAAAGAAAATTCCCTTTGTAATGATTTCCAAATCCGGGGGAGCACGTATGATGGAAGCAGCATTGTCCCTTATGCAATTGGCCAAAACATCGGCCAAATTGGCACAACTTGCGGATGCCGGTATCCCTTATATTTCCTTGTGTACGGATCCGACCACTGGAGGAACAACGGCTTCCTACGCCATGCTTGGGGATATAAACATTTCCGAGCCGGGAGCCTTGATCGGTTTTGCAGGCCCCCGTGTGGTAAAGGAGGCGACCGGTAAGGAATTGCCGGAAGGGTTCCAGACCGCCGAATTCCTTCAAGAACATGGTTTTTTGGATTTCATTGTCCATCGCAGGGACCTAAAGAAAAAAATTAATCTATATATAGATCTGATAGAAAACAACCCTGTTAGGATATAAAAAATAATCCCTTTTCAAAAAATAATAGGATTGCACAAGGTTTCTAAAAAAAAGTCTATCTTTGCGCCCTGATTGAAAATCAATCATGTACATAAAAATCATTTAAATAATATTGGAATGTATTTAACCAAAGAAGTAAAGGCCGAGATTTTTAAAAAACACGGCGGAGAAGAAAAAAACACAGGTTCCGCTGAAGGGCAGATAGCCTTGTTTACCCACAGAATCAACCACTTGACTGAGCATTTGAAAAAGAACCGCAAGGATTTTAACACGGAGCGCTCATTGGTAAAATTGGTAGGCAAGAGAAGATCCCTTTTGGATTACTTGATCAAAAAGGATATCATTAGATACCGTGCCATCATTAAGGAATTAGGAATTAGAAAATAAGTTACCAAAAGGGGAAAGTGTTACTTTCCCCTTTTTTACAATACCAGTAGCATTGTTTTTAGGTACTACTGCAAAGCCCCAAAGGTTTCCAATGGGCACAAACAAAAAGCTTGCACATAGTTTTTCATTGGTCAACAACACACAACTACAACACAACAACACGTCTATAACAGACGAAAGACCATTGTTTAACAAACCTGAAAGAGACAGGTTTTAATTCGTATTTATGATACCAAAAGTATTTAGAGAGGTCATAGACCTTGGGGACGGTAGGGAGATTTCTATCGAAACCGGAAAATTGGCAAAACAGGCCCATGGTTCTGTTGTTGTACAGTCTGGAAAATGTATGCTGTTATGTACGGTCGTTTCCAATTACAAACAAAGTGATGTGGATTTCCTTCCACTTACGGTAGATTACCGTGAAAAATTTGCAGCTTCCGGACGTTACCCGGGAGGTTTCTTCAAGAGGGAAGCCAGACCTAGCGACGGTGAAGTATTGACCATGAGATTGGTGGATCGCGTTTTACGTCCCCTTTTCCCTAAGGATTACCATGCAGAGACCCAGGTGATGATCCAATTAATGTCCCATGATGAGGATGTAATGCCCGATGCTATGGCAGGATTGGCCGCTTCCGCTGCCATTCAACTTTCAGATTTCCCTTTTGAATGTGCTATTTCAGAGGTACGTGTTGGTCGTATCGACGGTGAATTTATTATCAATCCTACCAGGGCCCAATTATTGGTATCGGATATCGATATGGTTATTGGAGCTTCAGCAGATTCCGTTATGATGGTTGAAGGGGAAATGAAGGAAATTTCCGAGGAGGAGATGGTAGAGGCCATTAAATTTGCCCATGATGCCATAAAGGTACAATGTGCTGCCCAACTTAAATTGGCGGAAGCATTCGGCAGAAAAGAAGTTCGCGGGTACGAGTCGGAAAGGGAAGATGAAGCTTTGGCCAAAAAAATCCACGACATGGCCTATGATAAGGTTTATGCCATTGCAAAGGCCGGTTCGGCAAAGCACGAAAGAAGTGCTGCCTTCGATGCCATAAAGGAAGAAATAAAAGCTACATTTTCTGAAGAGGAATCTGCAGATTTTGGAGATTTAATTTCAAGGTATTACTACAAGGCCGAAAAAGCCGCAGTAAGGGACCTAACCTTAAATGAGGGACTTCGTTTGGACGGTAGAAAAACCGATGAAATTAGACCGATCTGGTGCGAGGTGGACTATTTACCTTCAACACACGGTTCCGCCATTTTCACCCGTGGGGAAACCCAGGCCTTGGCTACGGTTACTTTGGGAACTTCCAGGGAAGCCAACCAAATAGACATGCCATCGTTTGAAGGTGAAGAAACTTTCTATCTACATTACAACTTCCCCCCTTTCTCGACTGGGGAAGCCAGACCTATTAGAGGTACTTCACGTAGAGAGGTAGGACATGGTAACTTGGCCCAACGTGCCCTAAAAGGAATGGTCCCTGAGGATTGTCCCTATACAGTACGTGTGGTATCGGAAGTATTGGAATCCAACGGTTCGTCCTCTATGGCAACTGTCTGTGCAGGAACCATGGCATTGATGGACGCCGGGGTACAATTAAAGAAACCTGTTTCCGGTATTGCCATGGGATTGATTTCCGATAGTGAATCAGGAAAATATGCAGTATTATCCGATATACTTGGGGATGAAGATCACCTAGGGGATATGGACTTTAAAGTTACCGGTACCGCAGACGGAATTACCGCTTGCCAAATGGACATTAAAGTAAAAGGACTATCCTATGAAATTTTGGTCAACGCATTAAAGCAGGCCGGAGCAGGGCGTTTGCACATCTTAAGCAAATTGGTAGATACCATTGCCGCACCCAATGCAGATGTTAAACCACATGCACCCAAGATGGTTACCAGAGTTATTCCTGGAGAATTCATTGGAGCATTGATAGGACCTGGAGGAAAAGTAATACAAGAATTACAAAAAGCTTCCAAAACAACCATCGTAATCAATGAAGATCCGATTACCGAGGAAGGTATTGTTGAAATACTGGGTACATCACAGGAAGGTATAGATATGGTTCTTGCCAAAATCGATTCCTTATTATTTAAACCAGTGGTAGGTAGCGTATACGAAGTGAAGGTGATCAAAATGCTGGATTTTGGTGCCGTTGTGGAATATACGGATGCCCCTGGTAACGAGGTATTGCTCCACGTTTCCGAATTGGCCTGGGAAAGAACAGAAAATGTTTCCGATGTGGTAAATATGGGGGATGTTTTTGATGTGAAGTACTTTGGCCTGGACCCAAGGACAAGAAAGGAAAAAGTGTCACGTAAGGCATTAATGCCAAAACCGGAAGGTTATAAGGAAAGACCCCCAAGGGAAGATCGCGGCAGAAATGATAGGGGCAACGATAGAAATAGGGATAGGGATCGTAAGCCGAGAAGGGATTAGTGTCCTATTAACACTAGTTTTTAAATAACGTTACAGGTACCAAAAGCCACGTTTTCACCTTTTTTGAAGGAGAGCGTGGCTTTTTTTATGCATTTTATCTAAAAAAATAAAATTAAACGGACCAATTGTAACATTTCCAAGTTTTCAACGTATAATCTTATGCAGCTTATGCTTAATGCACATAATTTAGAAAGATAAAATTTCGATGAGACAGCTTAAAATTACAAAACAGGTTACCAATAGAGAAACTGCTTCTTTGGATAAATACTTACAGGAAATAGGTAAGGTAGATTTAATTACGGCAGATGAAGAAGTAGAATTGGCACAACGGATCAAGGCAGGTGATCAACGTGCACTTGAAAAATTGACCAAAGCCAATTTACGATTTGTGGTTTCCGTTGCAAAGCAATACCAAAATCAAGGTCTGACCCTTCCGGATTTGATCAACGAAGGCAACCTTGGCCTGATTAAAGCTGCACAACGTTTTGATGAAACCCGAGGTTTTAAGTTTATATCCTATGCGGTTTGGTGGATTCGCCAATCCATTTTACAGGCTTTGGCGGAACAATCGCGTATTGTAAGACTGCCCTTGAACAAGATCGGATCTATCAACAAGATAAATAAGACCTTTGCCTTCTTGGAGCAGGCCCATGAAAGACAGCCTTCTGCGGAAGAAATAGCGAAGGAATTGGATATGACCGTAGAGGACGTAAAACAATCGTTAAAAAATTCAGGGCGCCACGTATCCATGGACGCTCCCTTGATAGACGGTGAAGATTCCAACCTGTACGATGTATTGCGTAGTGGGGAATCCCCAAATCCGGACAAGGAATTGTTGCACGAATCCCTTAGAACGGAAATAGAAAGGGCGTTGGAAACCTTGACCCCAAGGGAAGCGGATGTAATTCGCCTGTACTTTGGCCTGGCAGGACAACATTCCATGACATTGGAAGAAATTGGGGAGACTTTTGACCTTACCAGGGAAAGGGTCCGCCAAATAAAGGAAAAGGCTATTAGAAGGCTAAAACATACTTCAAGAAGCAAAATCCTGAAAACATATCTTGGTTAATCCAAACAATTATTTTTTTTGCACAAATACTTCCCGCCATGGGAAAGTTGGTCCAAAAATCGTAAATTGTGTACAGTAACAACAGTTATCATGACTGTTCGTTTTTTGATTGATGAATAAACTCCGGCTGATTACCGGAGTTTTTTTGTTTATGCATTTTATAATTCCTAACAAGTCTTTTCCATATTCAACAAAAAACACTCCTATCTTTGTATCACTGTACACAAACATTCCATGGCGAAAGACCTCCTTTTAATAACACCTCCCTTTACCCAATTGAACACTCCCTATCCGGCAACCGCCTATTTAAAAGGTTTTTTAAATACCAAGGGAATAAGCGCCTTTCAAATGGATCTGGGCATAGAGGTTATATTGGAAATTTTCTCCAAAAACGGACTTAGGAATATTTTTGACCTGGCCTGGACCAACAATTCCATAAGATCCAACAACTGCCAAAGAATAAACGCACTAAAGGAGGATTATTTAAATACCATAGATTCCGTGGTTTCCTTTTTACAAGGCCATAATGCCACCTTTGCCAGACAAATCTGTACTCCCTACTTTTTGCCCCAGGCAGGGAGGTTTGATCAATTGGACGATTTGGAATGGGCCTTCGGGAGTATGGGGCATCAGGATAGGGCCAAACACCTGGCTACCTTATATTTGGAAGACCTGTCCGATTTTATCGTAGAATGTGTTGATGAAAATTTCGGTTTTAGCCGTTACGCGGAACGCTTGGGAAGAAGCGCCAATTCCTTTGATGAACTCTACCGGCATTTACAAAGTGAAATCACTTATATAGACCAATTGGCCCTGGATATTTTGGCCAAAACCCTCGGGACTGTGAATCCCAAGTTGGTTTGCTTTTCCGTTCCCTTCCCGGGCAACCTGTACAGCGCGTTTAGAGCTGCCCAATTTATAAAGGCGAACTATCCCAAAATCAAAGTAACCATGGGTGGGGGATTTCCTAATACGGAATTGAGATCGGTCTCGGATATACGGGTATTCTATTTTTTCGATTTCATTAGTCTGGACGATGGAGAGCTTGCCCTGGAACTGTTGACGGCCCATTGCCTGGACCCACTAGCCGAAGATAGTGCCGCCCTATTAAAAAGAACCTTTTTATTAAAGGACGGTACGGTATTTTACAATAATCTCTCCCCAAGGACAGATTACAGACAGAGCGAGGTAGGTACCCCGGATTATTCCGATCTATTACTGGACAAGTACATCTCTGTCATAGAAATCGCCAACCCCATGCACAGCCTATGGAGCGATGGCCGCTGGAACAAACTTACCATGGCACATGGGTGCTATTGGGGCAAATGCACCTTTTGTGATATCTCCCTAGATTATATAAAAATCTATGAACCCCTAACTGCCAAACTATTGGTAGGCCGGATGGAGGAGCTCATTGCACAAACCGGTGAAACAGGATTTCATTTTGTTGATGAAGCCGCTCCCCCAGCATTGATGAGGGCCTTGGCACTTGAAATAATAAAACGGAAGTTAAGCGTTAGCTGGTGGACCAATATTAGGTTTGAAAAAAGCTTTGGCCGGGACCTCTGCAAATTACTAAGGGTATCGGGCTGTATTGCCGTTTCCGGTGGACTGGAAGTGGCGTCGGACAGATTGTTGGCCCTGATCCAAAAAGGGGTTACCGTAGAACAGGTGGCCAGGGTGAACCGTAATTTTACGGAGGCAGGTATTATGGTGCATTGCTATCTTATGTACGCCTACCCTACCCAAACGGTCCAAGAAACCGTAGATAGCCTGGAAATGGTAAGGCAAATGTTTCAATTGGGGATACTACAATCGGGCTTCTGGCATCAATTTACCCTTACCGCCCACAGCCCGGTAGGTCTCAATCCCGAGGATTACCATATTGTACCGGACTATCAGCCCATCACTTTTGCCAATAATGACATCCAGTATAGGGATACCACTGGTATAGATCACGAAAAGTTTGGCCATGGATTAAAAAAATCCCTTTTTAACTATATGCACGGCATTTGTTTGGACCACCCCTTGCAGAAATGGTTCAATTTTAAAATACCCAAAACCACCATTGCCCCCAACTTTATAGAAAATGCCCTTGTAGAAGAGCCCTTTCTAAGCACCAAACCCAATGCCAAAATAATCTGGCTGGGAAGTACCCCCATTACGGAAACACTTACTAAATCCAAGAAAGGAAATACCTGGGAATTGCTCCAAATGACATTTCATGACAAGGCAGGCCCTATCTGCATTACCGTAGACAAGGAGCATGGGGAATGGCTAAAGGACGCCTTGGCCAATAGATTAGGTGCTAATGGAAAAATCGCCACTTTTGACGAGCTTAAAACCGATTTTCAATCGCATTTTGAAAATTTTGAACTGTTCTGGTATTCCAAGCCTCTACAAACTTTAAGGGCCCATGGTCTCTTAAGCTTGTAGACCATCCCAGCGCCTGACTTGCCATTTTAGCTTACCTTTGTACACATCACTACCTAAACCTTATGAATTTTAAAGAATTGAAGCTTAATAAACATCTCCTGAGAGCTGTCGCGGAAAAAAACTATGACGACCCAACTGCCATTCAGGAAATTGCCATCCCCCTGGTCTTACAGAAAAATGACATTATAGCCTCTGCCGAAA
Source organism: Arenibacter sp. P308M17 (assembly GCF_003426735.1). Classification (GTDB taxonomy): domain Bacteria; phylum Bacteroidota; class Bacteroidia; order Flavobacteriales; family Flavobacteriaceae; genus Arenibacter. The sequence continues at coordinate 281,018 of NZ_QVON01000006.1, read as the reverse complement.
CAGGAACGGGCAAGACTGCAGCTTTTGCCCTGCCCATACTGCAGCTCTTATTTGACAAGCAGGAAACTTCGGAAAAAGGCAGAAAAATTAAAGCCCTGATTATAAGCCCCACCCGCGAATTGGCCTCGCAGATCCATGAAAGCTTCTTGGATTATGGAAAATATACCCATTTAACATCGGCCGTTATTTACGGAGGTACAAAGATAGAACCACAAATAGCCGCTTTAAAAAAGGGAGTGGATATCTTGGTGGCCACACCGGGCAGGTTATTGGACCTGCACAAACAAGATAAGGCAAATTTGGATTATGTGGAGACATTGGTGCTGGATGAAGCCGATCTGATGCTAGCTATGGGATTTATTGATGACGTAAAAAAAATAGAGCGTCTTTGCCCCAATGAAAAACAGACCCTCCTTTTTTCGGCCACTATGCCCTTTAAAGTGGTACAATTGGCAGACACAATATTAAAAGATCCCAAGAAAGTAGCCATAACCCCCACTTCTTCGGCAGCGGCCACCGTGAACCAATTATTGTACTATACTCCAAAACCCAATAAAATAGAACTCTGTCTCTACTTGCTAAGAAATACCATAAAGGGCAATATCCTCATCTTTAGACGTACAAAATACGGAGTGGAAAAATTGGAAAAAACCCTTCGCAACAATAATTTCAAGGTAGATAGCCTACACGGGGACAAGTCTCAGGACGAGCGACAAGCAGCATTGGGTAAATTTAAACAAGGAGCAACCAACATTTTGGTAGCCACGGATGTCGCGGCCAGAGGATTGGATATAGAAGAACTGGATGCCGTTATCAATTTTGACCTGCCCAATGTACCGGAGACCTATGTGCACCGTATAGGAAGGACGGGAAGAGCAGGGAATACAGGGACATCCTATGCCTTTTGTTCCGCGGATGAAAAAGGATATGTATCCACTATTCAAAAACTGATGCAAAAACACATCCAGGTTGTTGAGGACCACCCATATCCCTTGGATCCCAAGGCCAAACCACAGGTGCACAAAAAACAGGGCAGCAAATATAAAAAGGGCAGGAAGTCCGTTGCCTCCAAAAAGAAAAAGAAACGCTGGTATTAAGAGCATATATTCCTAAAACCAACTACTGGTCCCACACTCATAAACGCACTCGCCAATTCCTATAAACCATATCATTTCACTACCTTTGTAGAAATAATTTCTATAAAAATAATGGACAAAAAAATTATTGCCCCTTCCCTTCTGGCCGCCGATTTTGCCAATCTACAGCGCGATATTGAAATGGTAAACCACAGTGAGGCCGATTGGCACCATATTGATATTATGGATGGGGTTTTTGTGCCCAACATCTCTTTTGGAATGCCCGTCCTAAAGGCAATTGCGGCCCATGCCACCAAAACCTTGGACGTACATCTTATGATTGTAGATCCGGATCGCTATATTAAGACCTTTGCCAAATTGGGGGCCAACAACCTGACCGTACATTATGAAGCCTGTCCACATTTACACCGTACCTTACAGGCCATAAAAGCCGAAGGAATGGCGGCAGGTGTGGCATTAAACCCGCATACCAATATCAATGTACTGGAGGATGTTATCAATGATATCGATCTAGTATGTATTATGAGTGTAAATCCTGGTTTTGGTGGACAATCGTTTATTGAAAATACCTATCAAAAAATAAAGGCCCTAAAGGAACTCATCAACAGGAAAAGTGCCCATACCCTAATTGAGGTCGATGGGGGCGTTACCTCTGAAAATGCCAAGCAACTAATAGATGCAGGGGCGGATATTTTAGTGGCAGGGAGTTTCATATTTAAGAGTAACAATCCGGCCCTGACCATTAAGGAACTCAAAAAAATAGTAGGATAATGAAAATTTGGGACGTAATAATCGTAGGTGGTGGTCCCATTGGCATTGCCTGTGGCCTGGAAGCCAAAAAAAGAGGATTATCCTATTTAATCCTTGAAAAGGGATGTATCGTTAATTCCTTATACAATTACCCCCTCAACATGCAGTTCTTTTCATCTTCCGAAAAACTGGAAATCGATGAAATTCCTTTTATCAGCATAGAGGCGAAACCTAAAAGAAATGAGGCTTTGGAATATTATAGACGGATAGTGACCTCCAATCAACTTAACATTGCCCTGTTTGAAAAAGTAAATTCGATCAATAAAACGGAAGGGCTCTTCCACATTGTTTCCGATAAGAACACTTACGTATCCAACAATGTGGTCATTGCCACAGGATTCTACGATATTCCGAACAGAATGAACGTACCGGGTGAAGATTTAAAAAAGGTTTCCCATTATTACAAGGACCCCCATTTTTATTCCAGCCAGAAGGTAGCGGTCATCGGGGCCAGTAATTCGGCCATAGACGCTGCCCTGGAGTGTTACAGGAAAGGGGCAGATGTTAGCTTGATCATTAGAGGGCCGGAAGTGGGCCAACGTGTAAAATATTGGGTAAGGCCCGATATTATCAATAGGATCGAGGAAGGCAATATAAAAGTCCATTACAACAGCACCGTTCAGGAAATTAAGGAAGATGAAATTATCCTTGATACGCCTAGCGGTTTAAAAAGCTTGAAGAATGATTTTGTTCTTGCACTGACCGGATATATGCCCAATTTTGCCTTCTTGGAAAAAATAGGGATCCATTTGTCCGATGATCAGAAAAAACTTCCCCAATACGACCCCAAGACCATGGAAACCAACATCGATAATTTATACTTGGCCGGAGTAATTTGCGGGGGAATGGAAACCCATAAATGGTTTATAGAAAACTCCAGGATCCATGCCAATATGATTATGGACCATATTGTACAGAAGACGAAACCGGTAAATCTCGGCCAAGATAAGTAGGTTTAACAACCCTTATGTGGCAGTGCCTGCAAATCGTAAAAAACAGAAGATTCATCTTCCCTTCCGTGATGGACACACATCCATTAATTGTACGTCCCCATTTTCTTTAGTCTGTCCAAAGCTTCAATATAATAGTAATCCGCATAGATCAGGGCTACATCAATTTCATGGCCCAAGGACTTTGCACCGGTAGAATGCAACAAAAAGGAATCTGCCTTCCCTACTCCTGAATATTTATCCGAACTCAAGGATTCCAACATCCGTATAGCCGCATCGTAATATTGTTTTTGTTTATTCTTATCCTGTACCAAAGTACTTAACTCCAATAGGCCGGAAGCCACAATGGCAGCGGCAGATGCGTCCCGCTCTTCCATTTCTTTATTGGGCACATCAAAATCCCAATAAGGCACATAATCCTCAGGAAGAAGTTCCAGATACCTATCCGCTAACTTTACTACAAAATCCAAGAATTTTTTATCTCCCGTCTCCCTATACACCATGGAGTACCCGTATACTCCCCATGCCTGTCCACGAGACCACCTACTATCATCGGCGTAGCCTTGTTTCGTGTGCCTGTTCAGCACATCTCCGGAAAGGGTGTCATATTCAATAACATGCCATGAAGTGTAGTCCGGCCTGAAATGATTTGCCATAGTCGTCTCCGCATGTTTTACGGCAATATCATAATACCGTTGATCACCTCCATTTTTGGAGGCCCAGAACAAAAGCTCCAAATTCAGCATATTGTCGATTATGGTAATATGTTGTTGCCAACGCGGGTGCATCTTATTGGACCAAGATCTTATGGTGCCAACATTTGGATCGTACCTGCTGGCCAAGGATTTGGCCGAAGTTAGGAGAATGTCCTTATACTCCTTTTTGTTTCCTAATATAAAGCCGTTGCCATAAGCAGGAAACATCATAAACCCTATGTCATGGTGCTCGTTGATCGTTTTAAAATCTTCAAATACTTCTGTTCTTTTTATAGCCTCATTTTTCCATTTTGGATCCTTGGTAAGGTCGTACATATACCATAGGATTCCCGGATAAAAACCTGAGGTCCAAACCAATCTCCCATTGGAAATTTCCTTCCATTCGGTTTCGTTGGTCTCGATCAGTCTTGGATGTTTGGTAAGATCTTTAAGTTTGGGGACAACCCTATTTAATTGAGCCTCACAGTTTTTAATTTCCTCATCCAGGTCAAAGGAAGCTATACTGGCCAAAGCCTTACTATCTAATTCATTATTTTTATTCTTGGTCCAACTTTGGCAGCTTGCCAAACAAATAAGAAGGGAAATGAGAAATGGTTTCATAGGATTTATTTATATTATGGTTTTATTTTATTGCTTCCAGATCATTCGTATTTTAATCCACGGACTTTTTAGTTTCATCTTCTCGAGGAATCGCGTTCAATTAAGGATGATTTTAGAATTGTTGTCTTGGCCTTGACGGTAATGGTTGTACGGCTCATTTCTTCCAGCAATAGCCTGGTGGCAAGCTGCCCAATTTCAAAGCCCGGCTGATCTATTGTGGTTAGGGAAGGATCTATTATCCCTGAAACGGGTTCGTTACTGAACCCAACAATGGCCATTTCATCCGGTATTATTACTCCTTCCCTCTTAAAATACTTCATGGCACCAATGGCGGCAACATCATTGGCGGAAAATAACCCATCTACTGTATATGGCAAAGAAAGCAAGGTCCTTGCCCCTTCCTCTCCATCATTTTCCATAAGGCCTGAATGAAGTACCAATTCAGGTCTATATGAAATTTTGTGTTTTTCCAGGGCGCTTATGTACCCGGCAGTCCTATTCCTATAAATAGCCAATGCTTGGGGCCCGGAAAAATGCCCTATGTTTCTGCATCCCTTTAAAATTAAATGCTCCGTAGCATCAAATCCACCTTGAAAGTCATCAATAAGCACACTGCTAACCCCCTCTATCCCACAATGCCTGTCAAAGAACAAAAATGGGGTCCCATTGTTCTTCATATTCAACAAATGGTCGAATTTAACGGTTTCCATGGAAACGGACAGCAATACTCCGGCTACCCTATTGGCCAATAAAGTTTCTACAATCTTGCGCTCCCTTTCCAACTGTTCCAAGGACTGACAAATAATTACATTATAGCCCGCATCATAGGCGGCTTCCTCTATACCCGAAATTACGGATGAAAAGAAGTGACGTGAGATTCTCGGTACAATTACCCCTATGGTATTGTTTACGCTTTTACGTAGATTTGAAGCCAGCACATTACGTTGATACCCCAATTCATTAGCCTTTGCCAATATTCTGTCCTTGGTCTTCAGGCTCACCCTTGGACTATTGTTCAACGCTCTTGAAACGGTAGAAGCATCTATCTTCATGGCCCTGGCAATATCGTGTATGGTAGTTTTATTTTCCACAATTATTAGTAAGTTGACTTGCACAAATATATAAACTTATAAATACAATCGATTGTATTTTGATAGGTTTTTAGTATATTTACGAACTGGTGTAGAAACACTTCTATACTCACCACTTTTTAAAAACCTAATAATTTAGAATCATGAAAAATAATTATGAGGTCAGATATGCCTGCTCTCCCAAAGAGACCAAAGAGCTGACCACAGAAGGACTGAGAAAAGAATTCCTAATCCAAAATTTGATGGAAGCGGATACCATCAATTTGGTGTACACCCATTTTGATAGATATATAGTTGGAGGGGCAATGCCCGTTAAAACCCCATTAAAGCTAGACACCATAGACCCATTGAAATCGAATTATTTTTTGGAACGGAGGGAGATCGGCATCATCAATGTGGGCGGTACAGGAGCTGTAAGTGTCAATGGCCGGAAATACGATTTAGACTACAAAGAGGCCCTATATATTGGCAAAGAAAACAAGGAGGTCACTTTCAGTAGTGACAATGCGGACAAACCTGCCAAATTTTACCTCAATTCCACCCCTGCGCACAAAGTATTCCCTACCAAAAAAATAAGTCGGACCGATGCCGAGATCGTAGAAATGGGCGCTATGGAAACCGCCAATGCCAGAACTATAAGGAAATTGATCGTAAACAGTCTGGTAGAGACCTGTCAGGTGCAAATGGGAATGACGGAATTAAAACCGGGCAGTGTTTGGAACACCATGCCCGCTCATGTACACGATAGGAGAATGGAAGTGTATTTCTATTTTGAAATTCCTGAAGAGCAAGCCGTTTGCCATTTTATGGGACAACCCCAAGAAACAAGACATATCTGGATGGCCAACAATGAAGCCGTAATTTCCCCACCCTGGTCCATACACTCCGGTTCGGGAACCAGCAATTATACTTTTATTTGGGGAATGGCCGGTGAAAACTTGGACTACGGAGATATGGACCACTGCAAAATAAAAGATCTAAAATAACCAATATGTCATTAAACCTATTCGATCTAACAGGAAAAACAGCACTGATTACCGGGGCTACGCACGGCCTTGGAAAAGCCATGGCCATAGGATTGGGAAAAGCAGGCGCCACCCTGGTCATTAACGGGGCCTCCTCCCACGAAAAATTGGACAATGCCGTTACCGAATACAAGGCTTTGGGGTTACAGGCCCACGGCTTCCTTTTTGATGTTACCAATGAAGCCAAGGTCAAGGAAAACATTTTTAAAATTGAAAAAGAAATAGGCCATATCGATATTTTGGTAAACAATGCCGGGATCATTAAAAGAATTCCCTTGGAGGAAATGGAAGTTGCCGATTTTGAAGAGGTTATAAAAGTAGATTTGGTGAGTCCGTTTATCGTCTCCAAACAGGTGGTAAAGGGCATGATCGCCAGAAAGGAAGGCAAGATCATCAACATTTGTTCCATGATGAGCGAACTGGGTCGAAATACGGTAGGCGCCTATGCCGCTGCAAAAGGCGGATTAAAAATGCTTACCCGCAATATGGCCACCGAATGGGCCAAACACAATATACAGGTCAATGGCATAGGACCTGGTTATTTTGCCACTACACAGACCGCCCCAATAAGGGTAGACGGACACCCCTTCAATGATTTTATAGTGGGCAGAACCCCTGCCGGTAAATGGGGAGATCCGGACGACCTGCAGGGTGCTGCCATATTCCTAAGCTCCAAGGCCAGCAATTTCGTTAACGGACAAATAATTTATGTAGATGGGGGCCTATTGGCCACCATTGGAAAACCAGCAAATGAAAATTAAAACAAGGATCATGAAAATACTTACCAAATCAGTTCTATTTTCTGTGTTGGCGGTGCTGTCCACTGCCTGTTCCGAAAAAAAAATACCCACCACCATAACGGTAAAAAATATTCTTGACCGGGAGCGGACTACAGAGACCGTAGAACTTACCAAGGCCATGCTAAAGGTGGAAGATCTATCCATTATTGGTTTAAGGAACAAGGAAACCAATACCCTTGAAATTATCCAAACGGTAGATAATGATGGCGATGGTACCATGGACATAGTCTTATTTCAGCCGAGGATGGCGGCGAAGGGGGAAAGCAAATTTGAAGTAGTTACAGTGGAACCCGGGGAAAATCCCAAGGCACAGGAATTGTGTTATTCCAGGTTTGTTCCGGAACGTACGGATGATTACACTTGGGAAAACAACAAGGTCGCCTTTAGGGTCTACGGACCCACCGCACAGAAAATGGTAGAGGATAAAATACCGGGCGGTACCCTTTCCAGCGGTGTCGATGCCTGGTTGAAGCGGGTAGACTATCCTATAATCGACAAATGGTACAAAAAGGAACTAAGTGGAACCGGTAGTTACCATGAAGATACCGGGGAAGGCCTGGACGATTTTCATGTAGGTGCCAGTCGCGGGGTGGGCGGTATTGCCGCCAAGGTAGACACTACATTTTACTATTCCAAAAACTATACCCAATGGCGCACCATTACCACCGGCCCTATAAGGACCAGTTTTTATTTGGAATACGAAGCCTGGGACGCCAATGGAAAGACCATCAAAGAATCGAAAATCATAAGCTTGGACCTGGGCCAAAATTTATCCAAATTCAATATCAGCTTAGAGGGGGTAGAAGATATATACGCGGGACTAGCCCTACACGAAAAAGATGGAGAAGTAAGTGGGAATACCGAAAAGGGATGGGTAAGCTATTGGCAGCCCCATGGGGATTCGGAATTGGGTACGGCCATTCTTGCCCCTAAGGACACTTTCATGGATTTTGAAAAGTATGATGTAGCGGCGAAGGACTTAAGCAATGCCTATGCCCATTTAAAAGTCAAGAACAGGGAAGTAACCTACTACGCCGGTTTCGGCTGGAAAAAAAGCGGGCAATTTAACGGCAAATCGGAATGGGAGCAGTATTTGAACGCCTTTTCAGAACAGCTACAACACCCTTTGGAAGTTACGGTATCCCCATAGGGATCGGCAATTGACCTACATTTTTTGGGCCGTACCACAAAAGCGGTACAATACCTTGGTAGAACAGCTGTTTTTACACAAAATTTAACTTCTTTTTGTATTTCCTACGGTAAGTATCCCTGTTTTATATGCGTATTTTTATATTTTAAAAAATGCCATATGGACCTTCAAAAACTGGAACGGGAACTCGAAACAATTTATAACAAATTGATAAGGCATGAGGCCACTGCGGATAAAATTGCTGATTCCGTACACCCACAATTTAGATTCAGTGCCAAGAACCTCTATCATTATTTACTGCTTCGCAGTGTGGATATCCGCAAGTTACAGAGCGATCTGTCCGAAATAGGGATTTCCTCTTTGGGAACAGGAGCCGGATATGTCTATGAAAATGTCTCCAACGCCCTTAAGTTGGTCAAATTATTGAACGGAAAAACTTGGGAAAGCGACACCGAACGGGACACACTAGGGTTTACGGAAAGTAAACAACTATTGAGGGATCACGCCAATGACCTCTTTGTATCGGATCGTGGCGGCAGGGATACGGAAATAATGGTTACCATGCCCGATGAAGCGGCCACCGATAAAAAACTACTTGAGAAATTACGTTCGGCAGGTATGGGCATTGCCCGTTTAAACCTGAGCCATGGCAATGAAGCACTTTGGACAAAGATCCTGGGCAAAATAAAATCCGTTTCCAAGGAAATTCATATTTATATGGACCTACCGGGCCCCAAAATAAGAATTGGCAATATCTACCATAAAATGGATACCGTTACGCCAATGGAAAACGTTCCGTTCGTAAAGATTGGCAAAGGGGATCTATTATTGCTGATAAAGCCCAACTCTCCCTATGCTTCAGGAAAACAGAAAAAGATATCGACTTCCAAGGAAAACATCCTGATAGAAGTTACCCTACCACAGATCATTGACGACCTTAAAACGGGGCAGCCTGTATTTTTTGATGATGGTGCCATAGAGGCCAAAGTAATTAGCCTCAACGAGGAAACGGCATCCTTGGTGGTGAAAAAATCACATAAGAAAAAATTAAGGTCCGGGAAGGGCATCAACTTACCGGTTACCCACCTTAACCTGCCCTCCCTAACTTCGGAAGATGTGCAGCTATTGCCCTTCATTAGTGCCAATTCGGACCTTATGGGCTATTCCTTTGTACGAAATGCCGAGGATGTAGCCTTTCTTTATGAGGAACTGGACCAATTGGGGGATACGAATACCGGAGTGGTATTTAAGATAGAGAACAGGACCGCCTTTGAGAATTTACCTTCCATACTCTTCAGTGCCATGAAAAGACCAAAAATAGGAGTGATGATCGCAAGGGGCGATTTGGCGGTGGAGATTGGTTTTGAACGTATTTCCGAAGTACAGAACCAAATATTATGGTTGTGCGAGGCGGCACAGATACCCGTCATCTGGGCTACCCAGGTGTTAGACACCATGGCCAAAAAGGGCATGGCCACCAGGGCGGAAATTTCGGATGCCACCATTAGTGCCCAAGCAGAATGCGTAATGCTCAACAAGGGCCCTTTTATAGTGGAGGCCACCAAAACCTTAAAGAATGTGCTGAAGCGCATGGAAGCCCACTCCCAAAAATCCAAAAACACTTTAAGGGCCCTAAAAGTGGCCAAAACGGGACTCAAAAATATCCATAAGGATTTTCAGGTGAAGTAGTAGCAGTTGGCGCGAGCCTACCTTGGTCGGCAGACAGGCATCACGCTCGTAACAAAACCCAACTATTATCAACATAGAAGCAATTAATTACTGATTTCGGACTTGTCCCCAAAGATTTTCTTTCTATGGTTTATACCCCAGTTCTGCAATTCCATGATAACTTTTTTTAGGGTGTTGGAATGTTCGGTATGTCTATATTCGGTGCGGACTGGAAACCCATTTATAACAGTTCTTGTAATCAACTGATTTGCTTCCATATCCTTCAATTCCTTGGACAAAACCTTGGTACTCAACTTGGGAATACTTCGCTCAATTCCCCTAAAGTGCTTGTTTCCTTCCCATATGGAGATCAGGATCAACAGTTTCCATTTTCCGCCTATTACATCTAAGGTATCCCTTACGGGCAAAAGGGCGGACATACACTCTTTATGTTCCTTTTTCATCATCTACTTTTCTTATTGATTACCTAAAAGTAACTGGTTACCAAAAGGAAACTGATTACTATAGGTAATCAAAAATAATTAATTTTGCCTCATTGTTCATTAAAATATTTGATATATGAAAAATAAAATTCTAAATGGTCTATGTATCCTATTCGGACTAATGATGGTCAATGCCGGATTAAACAAATTCTTCAACTATATGCCTATGCCCGAAATGTCTGAAGAAATGATGCAAATTATGGGTAGCTTTATAACCATAAAATGGATCTTACCCCTTGTTGCCATTGTAGAAATTATAGGAGGGGTTATAATGGCAATTCCGAAAACAAGGGCCTTGGGAGCAATCATAATCCTTCCGGTTATGGTAGGAATATTTGTTCATCATTTAGTACTGGATATTTCAGGTATTGGAATGGCACTAATCTTATTTGCCATTAACATTTGGGCAATTGTAGACAATTGGAATAAATACAAACCAATAATAGTAAGTGAATAAGAGAATACATGAACAAAGAATTTATACTATTTAAGTCAATAATTGAAAAATCTAGTAAACACCCGTTGGCGCGATGGTCACGCTAGTGATAAAAAAACAGTTCAATATCCAAAAGCCATTGCCTATTTCCTGTTCTCTTTTCTTAAGCTGTCCTGCTATTTCAGAAATACTTATATTCACCAAATAGGATTACCTGAAAATCACTGAAAATAAGGTACCATGAAAGTGCAGGCAATAGTAAAACAAGGTCATGGGGTTGCCTCCGGGAAGGCAAAGGACCCTCGTTATCCCAAGGGAACCATACAAACCCAATCCCCACATTTTTTGCAAAAAGGACTAGACCTGGGTCCATACTTTTTAGGGACCATTAATTTGGACATTGCACCGTATTCCTTTACAATAGTAAGACCAAAATATTTTCTTAAGGACATCCATTGGTCTCCATTTATCCCTCCGGAAAATTTTTACTTTTTCGATGTATCGCTTCAAATTAACAAAAACACCTATAAAGGGTTAATCTATATGCCCGATCCTGCCACCAAGGCAGAACATTTTCAGAATCCGACCATATTGGAGCTAATACTTCCCAAAATTAACGGATTAAAATATGGGGACGAAGTCATTATTAATGTCGATGAAGAGCAGATGAAACTAAAAAACATCCACGAATAACTGGACTTTTGATGGCTGGTCTTGCAATAAACCATAACTATTTTTTTTAAACGATTCTTACAAAGAAAAGTATCAAGGAACGTACCATCGAAAAAGTAAATTTTATGACCAAAATCATAGCCTAAACCTAAGCTCTTATTTAAAAAACACGTGTTGTAAATATGAAATAAAACACGTATTTTTATTGAAAATAAAATAGTATGAATACTAAATTAACTTTAACAATAGAAAAAGAGGTCATTGAAATTGCAAAGGAATATGCAAAAGAAAAAGGACAAAGCCTTTCGGAAATGGTTGAAAACTATTTTAAGTTTGTTACAGTCAAAAGAATGAAGATTAAGGAAAAACAACTTTCCCCTAAAGTTAGAAAACTAAGGGGAATTATTAAAACTGATGAGAATTTTGACTACAAACAAATTTTAACCGAAGAGCTTTCAAAAAAATATGGAGTATAAGCTTTTTGTAGATTCGGATGTAGTCATTGACTTTTTTACCGACCGCGAACCTCACGTAAACCCTGCAAGTGAACTTTTTGAACTAAATGAACAAGGAAGCGTAAAATTGTATCTATCCGTTGTAAGCATCAATAACATTTACTATATCGTGAGGAGATTTTTAGGACACAAAAAAACTCTTGAAGTTATTGAGACATTAACTGAAATGACTGAAATTGTTGGAACGACAAAAAAAGAGATTATTCAAGCATTAAAGAATAATTTCACCGACTATGAAGATTCTGTCCAATATTCTTCTGCCTTAATGATCAAAGATCTGGATGCCATTATTACCAGGAATATAAAGGATTATAGGAATTCTTCAATTGCAGTTATGACACCACTGAATTTTCTAAAAATGAAAGAAAAAAATGAGAGCTAATAATTAAGCGTTCGTGCGGTCAGTATTTGCCAGCTTCAAAGCTTATAGGATCACTTGGCACATATCCGATCCTATGTGCCACGGATATGACACGCTTGTCAGGATCTATGGGAAAAGCTCCGGTATACACTTGCCAGGATTTCTTTAACCCCTCATTCTCCTTTAACACTTGGTACCCCAAGGAGGCTCCCTCGGTTTCGCTATGAATTTCCACCATATTGTTCCGCTGTCGTATGATGGGAGGTTGGGTAACGGGTTGTTCCCCATGTGGCCAAATAGAGGCTATATACTCCTTTTCGGGCAGCAAACCTTTATCCTCAATAGCCGTCATCCAGCGCTCACATTCCTCTCTGAGCTCAATTAATTTATCCTTATACTGTGGGTTATAGGCCAAGTTATGAAGTTCATAAGGATCGTTCCATGTATCGAACAATTCTTCCGGCGCTTTTTTGTCCCTAAACCATTGCGCCTGAACTTCGTTAAGTTCATTATTATCCCGCATACGGAGCAATTCTTGCATTACGGGCATTTGCTCCCTGTAAACTACCGGCAAATAATAGCCTTGGTCCGGTCTAAAATTCTCCAGGTATTTATAACGCTTGTCCCTAACCGCCCTGATCATATCATAGATGGCATCCAGCCTGTCTGCGGCCCCATGCAAATATTTCCTGGCCTCCTTGGATTCAAATCCCCCGGCAAAAGCCCTGCCATCCAAATATTCCGGGGGCTCAATCCCGGCCAAGGACAATAGGGTGGGCTTAAAATCAACAAAACTTATCAACCGATCATCTACCTTACCGGCATCTTTCTTGTCCGGATATCTGATTACCAAAGGCAATCTCATACCGGAATCGTACAATAATCGCTTTTGTCGGGGCAAGGGACCGCCGTGATCGGCATACCAAAATATAATCGTATTTTCCAACAGTCCATCCTCCTCCAATTGTGTTAGTATTTCTCCCACCTGATGGTCCATTTCCTTGATATTGGAATACATTCTCCTAAGATCGGTTCGGCCTACTTCATTGTCCGGTAAATAAGGAGGAACAGGCACTTCAAGATCTTTATCCACCCAAAGGGAATCCTGGGCCTTGGCCCAAATCTGTGATTCGTGCGTAACCCCCAAATTAAATATGGAAAAAAAAGCTTGTTCGGGTTTGCGGTTTCTCCAGTGTGCGGTCTTACTGCTTTCATCCCATGCAGTTACAGGGGCCTTAAATTGATAATCCTCTTTACTGTTATTGGTACAATAGTATCCTATCCTTCTAAGGTATTCACTGTGCATCTTCACCACTGCAGGAGGCAGGGCTTCATAAGATGGGAGTCCAACAGGATAACTGGGTCCGTTACCGTGGTTTCTCATATGGTGCGCCCCTATATGGTTCTGGTACATGCCCGTGGCAATAGCGGCCCTACTGGGGGCACATACCCCTGAGGACGAAAAGACATTGGTATAACGGACCCCTTCTGCCGCCAATCTGCTAATATTGGGAGTAACCACTGTGGAATCTCCAAACGATGGGATTACCGGACTAAGGTCTTCCGCCACGATCCATAGAATATTGGGTCTTTGATTGGTCTCCGTTGGGTTTTTTCCCTGGACTTTCCCCTGGTTTTTACAGCCTACAAGTAGTAGTACCGCTATTAAAAGAATAGGAATATTTTTCATCTGCTCATTTTTTTTTATAGGTCAGATGTAATGCCCTGTTGATCATGTTGGTTGGTTTGCAATTTGTTAATGGGCATTTCATGGCATTATAGTATCAGGGATGTAATCCGTATTTTCTATAAACATACAAAATATAGATTTTAAGGCTCATTTCAAACATTTTCTTCCAAAAACCATAGTGCTGTAGTTGGTTCTGACTGTTGATCATTGCTGTCCCATTAAAGTTTAAAATTGCTCTTTAAAATATTTGAAATATAGTTGGTTACAGAGGTTTTACGACCGAACGGACTTGAAAATATAGCTTTGTACCCGATGAACCTGACAGTCTATGTTTCAAAATAAATATGTTTCCCCCTATTTAATATCCTAATGTTTAGTACATGACAATCCTAATGCCATAACCTATTTTTGGTTCCCTCTTCCAAAAGCTGTCCTATTAATTTTGGAATACTTATATTCAACAAATAAGATTACAGAAAAATCACTGAAAATAAGGTACAATGAAAGTGCAGGCAATAGTAAAACAAGGTCATGGGGTTGCCTCAGGGAAGGCAAAGGACCCTCGTTATCCCAAGGGAACCATACAAGCCCAATCGCCACATTTTTTGCAAAAAGGACTAGACTTGGATCCATACTTTTTAGGGACCATTAATTTGGACATTGCACCGTATTCCTTTACAATAGTAAAACCAAAATATTTTCTTGAGGACATCCATTGGTCTCCATTTATCCCTCCGGAAAATTTTTACTTTTTCGATATATCGCTTCAAATAAATAAAAACACCTATAATGGGTTAATCTATATGCCCGATCCTGCCACCAAGGCAGAACATTTTCAGAATCCGACCATATTGGAGCTAATTCTTCCAAAAATTGACGGGTTGAACTATGGAGACACGGTCATTATTGAGGTCGATGAAAAGCAGATCCAATTAAAAAACACCCTTGGAATACCTAACCAAAAGAAGAACTAAACGGTTATGGTCTACCAAAGCCACAGCAACTTAGATGCAATATGGCCAAATACTTGTTTCTGATCTAGACCTCCTCTTTTACACTTCACGGCCTATACACCCTTATTTAAAATTGAAACTGATCATCCCCGAGGCAGAGCTCTGTCTAAAGACCGACAAAGGCAGTCTAGCATCTGATTTGTAGATAGTTAAAGGATGTTATCTTGGAACCGAATTGTCTTTATCACATCAGTTCACCCTCTTGAATAATAACAAGCGTACATCCATAACTTCCTCCCCAGGTATTTTTAGCGCTTTAAGCACCAAATTGCCCCGACCCTTTTTAAACCGTATTTTTCCCAGATCCATAGGAAGAAAGTCCTTGGTATAGGATTCAATTCTAGGGTCGCGGTCCCGTTCTGCCCCTACCAGCGGTGGGTCATATGCCTTGGTTACCGTGCCCTTTAAGGCACTATCCCCTAAGCGCAATTCAAATTCGGAGCCTACATTCTTTTCTTTGGCGGTATAATAGAGTTCCACTTCAAATTCGCCATCGGCCAATACCTCCACATCCCAGCTGATACTATCTTTGGTGCTTTTCCAGTTGGTAAAGAAAGTATCGTTGGGATGCCTGCTGCTACGTTGAATACCACCATATGCCACCCCATCCCTTGCAGGGATTTGGGTATAGACATAATCTGGATGGCCCAAAGTAAAGGGCCGATCCTCTGTCTCTTTGGAATTTGGCATCACCTCTTTAAGCCAATCTTCTTTTAATTGTTTCAAGGAGTCCGTGATTTGTGGTAGTTTCTCTGAAAGGTCTATGGTCTGTCCCCCATCCTTGAGCATATCATAAAGTCTGTCCCCACTATCTAAACGGTATTTTTGCGTTCTAATACTAGTACCACTGTTCCAATGATTATAGATCACCCTATCGTCCCAAGTGGGGTTATCCTCCATCAACAACGGCTTCAAGCTTTTCCCGTCCAAGGGTTTCCGGGTATTCACTTCAATTTGGGCCAAATCCGATAAGGTGGGCAATATATCTATGGAACTTGCTATTTGTAATATATGCTTTCCTTTAGGCAACTTGTTCTTCCATTGCATCAGCAAGGGGGAACGCACCCCTCCCTCATCGGTAGATCCCTTTTTACCTCTTAATCCCCCGTTCCAACGCCAGCCATTTGGTCCGTTGTCCGAAAGATATATTACAATAGTATTTTCTTCCAATTGCAGATCCCTTAGTTTGTCAATTACCCGGCCCACATTGTAATCTAAATTTTCCACCATGGCGAGTGCCGCCCTAGTAAAGTTCTCGTTTTCCTCCTCTTCCCCATGATATTTCATAGCAAGCTCCTTATCCTTGAACCTATCCCAATACTCATCGGGTACCTGCATTGGGCTATGGGGCGTATTATAAGGAAGGTAAAGGAAAAATGGCCTTTCCTTGTTCCTGTCCATAAAATCCAGGCCCTTGTTGGTAAGATCATCAATTATAAAGCCTTCTCCCTTAACTATTTCTCCATTGTGCTCCAACATCGGACTGAAATAATTGCCCCAATGCCCAGAAGCAAACCCGTAAAAATCATCAAACCCTCTTGCATTTGGATGGTAGGGAGGCTGCATCCCGTTATGCCATTTCCCATATGCCGCAGTTACATAACCGGCATCCTTAAAAACTTCGGCTATAGTGGTTTCATCCAAATTTAAACGTTCGCCGCCCGAGGAAGTGGAATAGACCCCTACTCTATGAAAATAACGCCCTGTGAGCAGTTCCGCCCTAGTGGGCGAACATACCGGGCTTACGTAAAAATGATCAAAAGTGACCCCGTTTTTGGCAATGGCATCTATGTTAGGGGTGGCCAGATTGGTATTTCCGGAAATTCCCAGATCTCCCCAGCCCTGATCATCGGCCAAAATGAGTACAATGTTGGGTTTTTGGTCCTGTTGGGTATAGGAGGTTGATTCAGATGTTGCCTTTTCCTTACAGCCAAGTGGAATTCCAAATAGGGCCAAGGCCATATACTTTACTAAAACATTCCTCATTTGACAGTTATTTAATTGGTGGGATTTTGGAAATATAAGATAAGAAACTTAGTGGATTACTATGTATATAGTCTAAAACCCATCATTAAATCTTTGTCGACCATTTCTTTTTTGATATGGACTTAAGGGCACTTAGACTAGAAAGCCACAAAAAGTTGCGCTTCGCTATACTTCAAATCAACCGGTCCCCTCCTAAATTGAACTAAGGGATTGGCTGCGCCCATCCCTCAAAGCTCCGCTTTGAAAACCACAAAATGTAGAAGGCTAAATAACACTTTACAAAAGGTAAGATCTATAATGAGTATCCTTTATTTGAACTTACAAATGCTCATCGAAATTCATTCTTTTACCTAGAATCCTAACAACGTATATTTCACCAGGATTATCAAATAAATAATAAATTACATGGCCTTTGAATTTATAGAACTTTAATCCGTTGGCAATTGGTGAGGCATCTCTAGAGAGTTCTGGGCGTTCTGCCAGTTCTTCCAAAAAATCTTCTAGCTCGGTCAAATAACCAACAGCTTGTTCGATACCGAAATACTTTATCCCGTATTTATAAATTCCAATAACATCAAATTGAGCCCTAGCGGAAAGATTATAGCTCCCCATTATCTACTTTCTTGATAATATCGCTTATTTTCAAAGGGCTTCGGCCGCTCTGAAGACCTTCATCTATGGCCTGCTTCAGTTCCAACAGTTTCATATTTTCTGCCTGATCTTTTCTGACCAGTTCACGGATGTATTCACTATCATTGGTAAAATCCCCCCTCTCAACTCTGAGCTTGATCCAATTGTCCTGTTGTTCTGTGAACGTTATTGACTTTCTAGTGGTTTGCATAAATATCTTTTTTGATGCAAAATAGTATTTTTTTGCACCGCTTGACAATTATTTAATTGTTTATTAGTACTTTCTATGGATAGTACGATCAAAATGAGCATAGTAAACCAGTTGCAATTAGGAATATAAGATTGTAGAATTAGAAACAGCACCTATTTTCATGGTACATCTAACTAAAAATAGCCTAGCCAAAACGACCTTATAATTGTTGAAGCGACAATAAATATATTCTTAAAATGGTAAAAACCCAGATTTTGGACTTGAGCCACTAACGGATTGGCTGCGCCCATCCCTCAAAGCTCCGCTTTGAAAACCACAAAAAGTTGCACTTCGCCAAACTTCAAAAAAGAAGCGAGTTTCAACTGGATCCCACAATTTTCGAAACATTACGGCACTCGGGGATTGGCTGCGCCCATCCCTCAAAGCTCCGCTTTGAAAACCACAAAAAGTTGCACTTCGCCAAACTTCAAAAAAGAAGCGAGTTTCAACTGGATCCCACAATTTTCGAAACATTACGGCACTCGGGGATTGGCTGCGCCCATCCCTCAAAGCTCCGCTTTGAAAACCACAAAAAGTTGCACTTCGCCAAACTTCAAAAAAGAAGCGAGCTTCTTTTTTGAAGCTCGCTTGCACAACCACTTTTTTGTGGTTTATTCGTGACCCCGGAGGGATTCAAACCCCCAACCCTCAGAGCCGAAATCTGATGCGCTATTCAGTTGCGCCACGGGGCCGTATATTTAATTTTCTCCAACGTCTTCCTGCAGCAGATTTTAGATATTTTTCCCTTTTTCTAGCTGCCAACCTGGTTTCGTAATCCTCCGTCAGAACTAATTCCCAAGGAACATAGGCCTTGGTCGATTTTGTCTTTCCAGAATTATGCTGTTTTATACGAACTTCAATGTTGTCCGTGATTCCAACATAATATCTTTCAAAATTACTACTATATATTTCATAGACCTTATACATTCACTATAAAATCTGATGCGCCCCGCCCGAACGTGCCAACTGTTGTTCAATATATCTACCCTACCACGTTCGGGCACGGGCGGGTATTCAGTTGCGCCACGGGGCCATTATTTAGTTCTCGGTCGGCAGCGGCAGTAAGCAGTCCTATATTTAAAAACACTGCCCACTGCAACTGCCTACATTTACATTAAGTTCTTTTTAACAATAGTCGATATGGTCTTGCCATCTGCCTGTCCGGCCAATTTCTGGGAAACGATCCCCATAACCTTGCCCATATCCTTCATCCCGGAAGCACCAACTGCTTCAATGGTCTGTACTACTACCTTTTCTATCCCTTCCTCGCCCAATTGTTCCGGAAGGAATTTTTCAATGATCAAGGCCTGTGCCAATTCCGGCTCTGCCAAATCTTCACGCCCCTGCTCCTTGTAGATGACCGCGCTATCCTTGCGCTGCTTTACCAATTTTTGGACCAGCTTTACTTCCTCCTCCTCGGACAGTTCCGTTCCCGGACCTGTTTCGGTCTGCGCCAACAATAAGGCCGACTTAATAGCGCGCAACGATTCCAATGCCAAGGTGTCCTTGGCCCTCATTGCCGCCTTCATATCTTCCATTACCCGCTGCTGTAAACCCATATCTTTTTTTTAGCCCTGCGAAGATAAAAATAAACCCGAAAATAAAAGCTATTTTCGGGTCTAAACTTTAGGATTTATAGTTCTGTAAACAGAATTAGTCTACGTTGTCATGTAAATAGGAGTTGTTGGAACGCAATTGTATATCGTCATTGCTGTCCTCACTTAAACTAGTTCTGGAAACCTTACTTTCCTTGGGATTTTCATTTAAGCTTATCCCTTGCCGCTTATAGGCCGGCTGCTTGGAAATTTCATCCAGATTGCCAAGGCTATTCTGGAATTTATAATTAAAATCCTTCAATTTTTTTCTACGCTCGTCCGCGCGTTCCTTTAACAAAATCTCAATAGGGGTATTAACGGGATCTTCGTCCTCCACCTTCACCCGTTGCTGATTGGATTCCTGCTTGGCAATGGTACGCTTTTCAAATATCAGCTCGTCCTCCACAATACGAGGCTCAAACTCCTCGGCCTTGGATTTGGCCCCGGTAAGTTTTTTTTCCAACTCCATATAATCGTCCAAACTATAGCGTTTTTCGCCGTTCTTGTTGTACTCCAACACGGGAATTACCTCTACATGGTCCTTTACCTCAAAATCCTTCACCTCTTCATCCAGATCGAAAGTAATGATGTGCTGCGCCTCTTCTTCCTCTTCCACAGGCTTTTTGGCCAAAGGCATATCAAAGCTGAATTCGAACTGATCTTCCTCTTCCATCTTATGGGATACAACCCGTGGATCTACCACTTCCATATCCTTGATCTCATCGGAGGCATTGATAATGATAAAATCGTCCTGAACATTTTCCGCCACCACTTCCTCATAGAACACATTAAAATTCCTGATAAAATTGGTAGTAGATATCAAATCCATTTTTGGCTCCTCTTGCACAGGGTTGTGCTTCACCGGAGTTGCCTTTATTTCCTCTTCTTCGACCAACTGGTGAACAACGTTCCTTGGAGTAAGATTATGCTCCGCACGCTGTTCATCTTCTAACGTATGAATGATTTTTTTGGATTCCGTATTTACTATATCATCCTGTTGATCTATATTAAAACCCGTGGCAATGACCGTAACTGCGATGGCCTCGCCCAGTCCCTCATCTTCACCGACACCCATAATGATGTTGGCCCCAAAACCAGCCTCATTTTGAATATGGTCATTAATCTCACCTATTTCGTCTATCGTAATTTCCTGAGCACCGGAAACGATAAGCAACAATACATTTTTAGCACCAGTAATTTTGTTGTCGTTCAACAAGGGGGAGTCCAAGGCCTTCATTATGGCCTCATGCGCCCTTGAGGAACCTGAAGATATAGCCGATCCCATTATGGCCGTTCCACTACTGCTCAATACCGTCTTGGCATCCCGTAAATCTATGTTCTGGGTATAGTGATGTGTAATGACTTCTGCAATACCGCGAGCGGCGGTAGCCAATACTTCATCCGCCTTGGAAAAACCGGCCTTGAATCCTAAATTGCCATATACTTCCCTTAATTTATTGTTATTGATAACAATCAAGGAATCTACATTGGCACGTAATTTTTCTATTCCCAACTGAGCCTGTTGGCAACGCATTTTCCCTTCAAATTGAAAAGGCATGGTAACGATCCCTACTGTAAGAACATCCATTTCTTTTGCCATTTTTGCAATGACAGGGGCAGCACCAGTACCTGTTCCCCCGCCCATACCGGCAGTAATAAAGATCATCTTTGTGGTGGTATCCAGCATTTGCTTGATTTCCTCCATACTTTCAATAGCGGCCTGTTCCCCTACTTCGGGATTGGCACCAGCGCCCAATCCTTCCGTCAACGAAACCCCCAGTTGTATCTTATTGGGTACGGGACTATTTTGAAGTGCTTGCGAATCAGTATTGCAAATCACAAAATCCACACCATTGATACCGGCCTGGAACATGTGGTTTATGGCGTTGCTACCGCCACCGCCAACACCTATGACCTTAATTACATTGCTCTGATTCTTGGGCAAATCAAAGGATATACTTTCAAATTCAGTGTTCTTGCTCATATTTTTTATTTTACTGGTTTACTATACTATTCCTGTTTTTATAATCTATTCCGCATTATCCAAGAAATCCTTCAATTTCTCGGACCATTTGTCAAAAATAGATTTACGCTCCTTTTTTAGGGCCGTTTTGGTCTGGGTATGTTCTTCTCCGGTAAAAACCTCATGTTCCAGATCCTTCTCCAAGGTTTCCTGACGCATTTCCCTTACCTTGGCCTTGTTCTGAACGGCGTTCATCAACAATCCCACCGCTGTGGCGTACAACGGACTGGCTATTTCCTCGTCCGAGTCCCCAGCCAAATGCTCATTGGGGTATCCGATCCTAGTGTCCATTCCCGTTATATATTCTACCAATTGCTTTAAATGCTTTAACTGGCTTCCACCACCGGTCAATACAATTCCTGCGATCAATTTTTTCTTTTGTTCCTCGTGTCCATAATTTTTGATCTCCACATACACCTGCTCCACAATTTCCACCACTCTGGCATGTATGATCTTGGAAAGGTTTTTCAAGGTAATTTCCTTGGGCTCACGCCCCCTTAAACCAGGGATGGAAACAATTTCATTATCCTTGTTCTCTCCCGGCCAGGCCGAACCAAACTTGATCTTTAAAAGCTCTGCCTGCTTTTCTATTATGGAACAACCTTCCTTGATATCCTCGGTGATTACATTGCCCCCAAAAGGAATTACAGCGGTATGACGGATAATTCCATCCTTAAAGATGGCCAAATCCGTGGTACCCCCACCTATATCGATCAGCGCCACGCCCGCCTCTTTCTCTTCCTGACTTAAAACCGCATTGGCGGATGCCAGTGGTTCCAAGGTGATATTCCCTAAATCGAGACCTGCACTCTTAATACACCTTCCTACATTACGGATAGAGGAAACCTGCCCCACCACAACGTGGAAATTGGCTTCAAGCCTCCCCCCATACATCCCCATGGGCTGTTTTATCTCCGCCTGACCATCTACCTTGAATTCCTGGGGCAGGACATGGATAATTTCTTCCCCTGGAAGCATCACCAATTTATATACCTGGTTACAAAGCTTTTCCACATCATCCTCATTGATCACTTCTTCGGATTTGGCCCTGGTGATATAATCACTGTGTTGCAAACTTCTAATATGCTGTCCCGCAATACCGACCACAACAGAGCTGATCTTTAAACCAGAATTGCCCTCGGCCAACTCAACAGCTTGCTGGATGGACTTAATGGTCTGCGTAATATTATTGACCACTCCGCGGTGCACTCCCAAACTTTTAGATCTGCCAATACCCAATATTTCTATCTTGCCATACTCATTTTCCTTACCAATAATGGCTACAATTTTGGTGGTTCCAATATCCAACCCAACTGAATAATTACCTTGTTCCATATCTTAAATTTTGGTGCACACTACCTGGTTATTAAATTCTAAACTCACCCTCTTATAATCGTTCAACGTTTCATCCTTATTCGCCTTGGTGTAAAAAGCTTTAAAATTGCCGAACTTTTTCTCCAGTTCATCCACATGACCCAAATCCACCACAAAATTCTCCATTCTAAACTTCAACTGATATTTTTGCTCCTCGGTAATATGAACGCCTATTAT
Source organism: Arenibacter sp. P308M17 (assembly GCF_003426735.1). Lineage (GTDB taxonomy): Bacteria > Bacteroidota > Bacteroidia > Flavobacteriales > Flavobacteriaceae > Arenibacter. The sequence goes on along the minus strand of NZ_QVON01000006.1, from coordinate 257,886 downwards.
ATTCTTTCGTAAGAATTCATCAGAATTTATATAAGTCAAAATTTCGTACACTCCCACCATACTGTTATTGGTTATTACTCCCGTAATAATAGGCACCCGGGCAGAATGATATTCGGAAAATGGCATGCGTTTCCCATCCTCATCAATATAAAACTTTGCTTCTCCCTCAACTCTTCCGATTGGTTTGCGCTGTATGACTTTAGCCACAAGATCCCCGTTTACCGTAAGATAAACTTGGGCATTTTTTACCATTTCACTAGCTTCTATAGCTTTTTCTATAGTATTCAAAACTATATCTTCTTTGGGCAGGTTTCTAAGGTCCCCAGAATTTTGTATTAACAATTTATTAACCGCCTCTTGTGTCATGTAAAGATTTTGATCCCCCACGAACTCAATTTCAATATTGCCTATACCTTTATGCTTGTTCCTTGCACTGGAAAATGCATAAAGACCCGTAATTACTAGCAACAGGGCCCCGAATTTTATGAAATTCCAATTCATTTTCATCTGTTTATATTTATTGTTTTTTATGGCTAAGGATTAGTTCATTTTTAATTTTAGGGACTTCCAATCCAATATCTCCGGCCCCCATGGTAATTAAAACGTCCGGATTTTGGGCCAATATTTCCGATATCAAATCCGACTTTTCAATTAATTTTTTCCTTGGGCTTATAATTTTATCCAACAACCATTGAGAGGTAACCCCTTCAATTGGTTTTTCCCTGGCCGGATAGATGTCCAACAGTAACAAACTCGGAAAATTGGACAGACTTTTAGCAAATTCATCTACAAAATCCCTTGTCCTGGAAAACAAATGCGGCTGAAAAACGGCCAATACTCTTTTACCGGGATGCATTTCGGAAACAGCCTGAAAAGCGGCATCCAATTCTGTAGGATGATGTGCATAATCATCTATAAAAACAAAATCGGAATTCTGTATCTGGTAGGAAAAACGTCTTTGCACCCCTTTGAAAGTGGCCAAGGCCGCTGCCAAACTTTTTGGGGACGAACCGGCCTGAACGGCCATGGCATAAGCTACCAATCCATTGAGCAGATTGTGTCTTCCCGGTTTATTGAACCTAACGGATTTAAGATTGGCTTCCGGAGATTCCAAGTCAAAAATATAACTGCCCTGATCTATTTTTATATTTCTAATGCAGTAATCGGAACCGTCCTCAATACCATAGGTAGTTCCCTCCAAAGCCAGACCATTGCGCACGAACAGCTTACCGTTGGGCTTTATCCGCCCTACAAATTCCTTGAAGGACTTTTGAAGCCCTTCGCTGTTGCCGTATATGTCCAAATGATCTGCGTCCATAGAGGTAATACAGGCCACATTAGGCGATAACCTAAGAAAGGAACGATCAAATTCATCTGCCTCTACCACTGAATATTCAGAACCTTCCAATAAAAAATTACTGTTGAAATCTTCTGAAATCCCACCCAAGAATGCCGTAATGGGAGTTCCAGTCTCTTTCAACAAATGCGCCAATATACATGAGGTGGTAGTCTTGCCATGGGTACCGGCCACTGCAAAACAAAAAGTATCCTTTGTTATCAATCCCAACACTTCCGAGCGCTTTTTCACCTGAAAGCCATGGCCTACAAAATAATTAAACTCCCCATGGTCTTTAGGTACTGCCGGAGTATATACCACCAAGGTATTATTGACCTCCAAATACGTCTTGGACACCAGTTCCAAATCATCGTCATAATGCACTTGGATGCCCAAATCCACCAAATCCTTTGTAAGCGGTGTCTCGGTCTTATCATAGCCCGCAACGTTCTTGCCTACAAATTTAAAATATCGCGCAAGGGCGGACATACCAATACCTCCAATACCAATAAAGTAAACGTTATGTATATCTTTTATGCCCATTTTCTTATTGCTGTACCAATAATTTTTCTATTTCATCCACAATCTCCCTGGTAGCGTTGGGTCTGGCCAAACTTTTGATATTGGTTCCCAGCTTCTTGCCCAATGCTTCGTTATTGACCAATTTCAAAAACACCGTCCCGAACTTTTCATCCAATTCCGTTTCTTTTACCATAATGGCCGCATCCTTTTCCACCAAGGATTGGGCGTTTTTTGTTTGATGGTCCTCCGCTACGTTCGGGGACGGAACAAAAATTACGGGCTTTCCCACTATGCACAGTTCTGAAACCGAACCTGCTCCGGCCCTGGAAACAATAATATCTGCCGCCCCATAAGCAAAATCCATCCTATTTAAAAAGGCCATTACTTTGACATCCGCACTTTCATATTTCTTATATTCTTCATAATAGAGCTTGCCGCTTTGCCAAACTATCTGTATTCCCTGTTCCTTAAAAAAAGGCAAATTCCGTTCAACAAGCATATTTATACGTCTCGCCCCCAGACTCCCGCCCAGAACCAGCAATGTAGTTTTACTTGGCTGTAAACCAAAGAAGCCCAAGGCCTCTGCCCTATTATCCGTTAAAGAGACCAAATCCCCACGTACGGGATTGCCCGTCCTTACAATTTTATCCTTTGGAAAAAATTTCTCCATACCATCATAGGCCACACATATTTTGGCCACTTTACCCGCCAATAATTTATTGGTGATGCCTGCATAGGAATTTTGTTCCTGTAACACACACGGGATCCCCTTGCCCGATGCCACCTTCAGGAGAGGGCCACTGGCAAATCCACCCGTTCCTACAACGGCATGGGGTTTAAAATTGCGTACTATCTTTGCTGCCTTTATCAAACTACTTATCACTTTAAAAGGAAACATTAAATTTTTCAAAGTGAGCTTCCTTTGCAACCCACTTATCCATAAACCTTCTATTTTGTACCCTGCCTGGGGCACCTTTTCCATTTCCATTCTATCCTTTGCCCCTACGAACAAAAATTCGGCATCGGGATACCTAACTTTCAGCTCATTTGCTATGGCAATGGCCGGATAAATATGTCCGCCCGTGCCGCCCCCGGATAATATAAATCTATAACTGCCCACTTAATACCTCTAAAGGGTTGGTCACATCCAATTCCTCTGGCTCGGATTGGACATGTTTATTGCTTGCACTGAGTATAATTCCTATAGCCAAACAGGTCATCCAACTTGAGGTACCACCACTACTGATCAAAGGCAAGGTCTGACCTGTAACGGGAAAGAGTTCTACGGCCACCGCCATATTTATCAACGCCTGAAATACAATTGGTAGCCCAACTCCCAACACCAGAAGTTTCCCAAATACGGTTCCATTGCTATTTGCCACCACTACTATCCTAAAAAGCAGCAACAAATAGAAGAACATTAATACAAAGCCTCCCAACAGTCCGTACTCCTCCACGATAATGGCGTAAATAAAATCGGAGGAACTTTGTGGCAAAAAATTCTTCATCACGCTCTTTCCTGCTCCATTACCCACTATTCCCCCTGTTGCAATGGCTATTTTTGCCTTTTCAATTTGATAATCGGCCTCCGTATCCTCAGGATTGGAAAAGCTTTCTATTCTGCTCATCCAAGTATCCACCCTATTGGGAAATAGATCCGGTACGGCCTTGGCCGTTAAAATGAACAAGGTTAAGCACAATATACCTACCCCAACTATTCCCAACAGATACCTAAGGGGATACCCCCCTATAAAACATAAGAGCAGGACCATGGAAAATATAATGCCGGCCGTTGAAAAATTGGCAGGTAATATGAGCACTACGACCAAAAAAACAGGTATCCAAAGCGGCAGGATACTCTCTTTAAAGGTTATGGTCCTATCCTTTATTTTTGTCAAATATCTAGCAACGTAAATCATTAGCACCACTGCTGCCAAGTTGGAGGTCTGAAATGTAAAACCAACAATGGGGATACGGATCCACCTACTCGCATTGGCCCCATCTATGACCTGCCCCTGGGCAAGTGTATAAAGCAATAAAAGCAATACCACAGGCATTGCAATCAAGGATAGGCCCTTAAAAAAATGAGTGGGAATACGGTGTACCCCGTAAATAATACCAAATCCCATTAATAAAAGAATGGCATGCTTTACCAGATAACCAATGGTAGTCCCGTTGCCCACCACGTATACCAAATTACTGCTGGCACTATAAACAGGCAAAAATGAAAACAAGGCCAAAAGGGCTACTACTGCCCAAATTGCTTTATCCCCATTAATTTTGTTTAAAAATCCGAACACCCTTTATAATTTTTTTATTGCTTCTTTAAACTGATTTCCCCTATCCTCATAATTCTTGAAAAGATCGAAACTGGCACAGGCCGGGGAAAGCAATACCGTATCTCCCCGCTCCGCTATCTTATAGGCCACCTTTACGGCCTCCTCCATTGCAAATGTTTCCACCATCAGGTCTACCACATTGCCAAAGGCATCCTTTATTTTGGTATTATCGGTCCCCAAACATATAATGGCCTTTACCTTTTCTCTTACCAAAGGCATTAACTCCCTGTAATCGTTCCCTTTATCCACCCCCCCTACAATCCACACCGTAGGTGTTTTCATACTATCCAAGGCGTAGTAGGCAGCATTTACATTGGTGGCTTTAGAATCGTTGATATATTGTACATGATGAATTTTTAATACTTTTTCCAACCTATGCTCCGCCCCCTGAAAGTTTTCTATACTTCTTCGTATTGTCTCCTTTCTAATACTAATGAGTTTAGCCGCCGTTGTGGCAGCCATGGTATTCTTTACATTGTGTTTCCCTTCCAAAGCCAAAGCATCTGTAGTCATTTCTATAGTGTTATTGTGTGTCTTAATAATTATTTTATCATTCTCCAAATAGGCCCCTTCATCCAATATTTTTTTGAGGGAAAAGGGCAATAATTTTGATCGGACCGGGTTTTTTTGCAGCCACTGGACTATTACTTCATCGTCGGCATCATATATTAAATAATCTTCCTTGGTCTGGTTTTTTGCAATTCTAAACTTGGAGGCTATATAATTCTCAAATTTGTAATCGTATCTATCCAAATGATCTGGAGTTATATTGGTAAGGATGGCTATATGTGGCCTAAAATCCACTATCCCGTCCAATTGAAAACTACTTATCTCCAGCACATAGAAATCAAAGTCCTTTTCTGCGACCATCTTGGCATAACTATCACCTATATTCCCTGCCATTCCCACATGTAGCCCGCCTTCTTTTAATATGTGGTTCGTCAGCATGGTGGTGGTGGTCTTACCATTGCTACCGGTAATCCCAATTAGGGTTGCCTTGGTATACCTTGAGGCAAACTCGATTTCCGAAATAATAGGAACCCCGGCATCCCTGAGCTTTACCGCCAAAGGAACCGAATCCGGAATACCGGGACTTTTCATGACCAGATCGGCATTCAATATCTTTTCCTCTGTATGTTGCCCTTCTTCCCAATCAATCTCAAAATGTTCAAGAACTTTTCTATATTCCTCTTTTATCATCCCCTTATCGGAGACAAATACTTCAAAACCTTCCTTTTTGCCCAAGATCGCCGTCCCTACGCCACTTTCTCCCCCTCCCAAAACAACCAAGCGCCCCATACTACCGTACCTTTAAGGTTACAATGGTTATCACCGCCAATAGAATCCCGACCACCCAGAATCGGGTCACTATTTTACTTTCATGGTATCCTTTTTTCTGATAATGATGATGTAATGGTGCCATTAGGAAAATCCTTTTTCCCTCTCCAGACCTCTTTTTTGTATACTTGAAGTAACCCACCTGCAGCATTACGGAAATGGACTCTGCAAAGAAAATCCCGCACAAAACAGGTATCAACAATTCCTTTCGTATAATGATTGCTATCACAGCGATTATCCCTCCAATGGTCAAACTACCCGTATCGCCCATAAAAACAGTTGCCGGATAGGCGTTGTACCAAAGAAATCCGACCAATGCCCCCACAAAGGCAGCAATAAATACCACCAGTTCCCCTACCCTAGGAATAAACATAATATCCAGATAATCGGAAAAGATGATGTTGCCCGAAACCAGGGTAAAGATGCCCAATGTAAATACGATAATGGCCGAGGTCCCAGCAGCCAATCCATCTATACCATCGGTCAGATTTGCCCCATTGGAGACCGCGGTTACAATAATTATGATTATGGGAATAAACACCAACCATGCATATTTCTCCATGCCATCTCCCATCCAGGAAATAAAAAGGGCATAATCCAATTCGTTATTTTTGATAAACGGCAAGGTGGTCATGGTAGATTTGATCTCCTTGCCAGATACTTGCTCTATACTATATTCTTGGGCAATTTCCGTCCTGGGCTGCTCCTTCATGGTAACGTCTGGATGAAAATATAAAGTAGCCCCCACCATAAGGCCCAAAACTACCTGGCCAATTACCTTGAACCTTCCTTTTAAACCTTCTTTATCCTTCTTGAAAATTTTGATATAATCATCCACAAAACCTATAATTCCCATCCATATCGTAGTAACTATTAGGAGAATTATATAAATATTATCAAAAAAACGAGCAAACAACAGTACTGGAATCAAAGTGGACATAATAATGATCAACCCACCCATAGTTGGGGTACCCGCCTTCTGTTTTTGCCCTTCCAGGCCAAGGTCCCTTACCGTTTCCCCAATTTGTTTATGCCTTAGATAATTAATAATTCTTTTTCCATAAACCGTAGCCAATAACAAGGATAGCATTACTGCCATTGCCGCCCTGAACGTGATAAATTGGAAAAGCCCCGCCCCTGGCAGTTGATAGTGTTTTTCCAAATATTCGAACAAATAGTACAGCATTCCCGGGTTTATTATTTTTTGTTATTCACTTTCATTAGAGACCTTCCAAAAGGTTATTTATTCAAGTCGGCCAACAATTCCTTTACAATTTTAAAATCATCAAAATCCTCCCTAACCCCATTAGCTTCCTGATAGGTCTCATGGCCTTTGCCTGCCACGAGAATAATATCATGGGCAGCAGCCAGTTGACAAGCGGTCTTGATAGCCTGTTTACGATTTACGATGGACAATGTTTTGTTTACATTTTGGGCTTCCACTCCGGCTTCCATCTCCTCTATAATTTCCGTTGGCGACTCCGACCTAGGGTTATCGGAAGTGAAAATGACCTTATTGCTCAATGTTGTTGCGATATGACCCATAACCGGACGCTTAGACTTATCTCTGTCACCACCACACCCCACGACGGTGATGACATTTTCATTTCCAGTCCTCAATGTATTGATTGTATCAAGCACATTTTTCAAGGCATCCGGTGTATGGGCATAATCAACAATAGCTGTAATTCTTTCTTTTGATATATAATACTGAAACCTTCCATCCACATTTTCCAACTCACTTAGTAGACGAAGAATTTCAAGTTTTTCCAATCCCAATAAATCAGCAGTGGCGTATATTGCCAACATATTATAGGCATTAAAATCCCCGATCAATTTGGACCAAACCTCCTTGTCATTGATCTTTAATAATTGGCCGTTAAATTGGTTCTCCAATATCTTGGCCCTATAATCGGCATAGGATTTTAGGGCGTAGGTACACTTTCTTGCCGCTGTGTTCTGCAACATCACCAAGCCGTTCTTATCATCTATATTGGTAAGGGCAAAGGCCTTTTTGGACAACTGATCGAACAACTTTTTCTTGGTATCCCTATAATCGGAAAATGTTTTGTGGTAATCCAAATGATCATGGGTAAGGTTGGTGAAAATAGCCCCTTCAAACACCAATCCTTCCGTTCTTTTTTGATGTATTCCATGGGAACTGACCTCCATAAAACAATACTCTACCCCTGCATGGTTCATCAAATGCAAGTACTTATTGATCGTTAAGGCATCCGGAGTGGTATGGGTGGTAGCGTACTCCTTATTATCTACCATTATCCTAATGGTGGAAATTAATCCTACCTTAAAACCGGCCTTCTTAAACAATTGATATAGCAAGCTACTAATAGTGGTCTTTCCGTTGGTCCCGGTTACCCCTACCAATTTCAAATTTTTGGAGGGATTCCCGTAATAGTTGGATGCCATAATGGCCAAAGCCTTATTCCCGTTATCCACTTCCACATAGGTTATTCCATTATCCATCTTCCCGGGAAGCACTTCGCAGATTATGGATTTTGCCCCGGAAGCGATGGCCCTGTCTATGTACTCATGACCATCCACAACAAGCCCCTTTATAGCCACAAAAACATCATCCTTCCCCACTTTTCTGGAATCGAAACATATATGGTTTACCATGATGGATGTGGATCCACTTACCGCAGAAAGACCAACACCGTACAATATGTCCTTTAGCGTCTTCATGATAGTACCAATACGATTTTATTGACCTTTTTCAGATCCGTTCCTTTAGCAATGGATTGTTTCTTCACCTTACCGTTCCCCTTTACCTCCACTTCGATCCCTAAATTTTCAAGGATGGATACGGCATCCATACCGCTCATACCTTCCACATTTGGGAGTTCATCATATTTTCTATTGGAAGCTGCAAAATATTTTTGAAAATCCTTTTCCAAGTTCTTGTTTTCTGCTTCATTAATATCCACCTCATCCACCACAGGAGAGCTAGCGTAAATCTTTTGGGCAACGGATTTAAATACTGGACCGGATACATCGGCACCATAATAACCCACGCTCTTGTCCGGCTCATGTATCACCACAATACAGGAATATTTTGGGTTGTCCGCAGGAAAGTAACCCGCAAAAGTGGAAATATACTTCATCACCTCCGGATCTTTGGAGACATAGTTCTTCTGTGTAGTCCCCGTTTTTCCCGCCATTGAAAAATTGGGCGAATACAGCCCATGCCCTGTCCCGTGCTTTTTTTCCACAACGTCCTTTAACAATTGCTGCACCTTGAGCGCGGTTTCCTTGGAACAGATGGACGGATTGATAACTTCTTTCTCAAAATTCAAAATGGTTTTGTCCCACTCTTTCACCGCCTTAATAAGTCTGGGCTTTAACATCTCCCCATCATTGGCAATGGCATTATAAAAAGTCAGGGTCTGCAATGGGGTAAGTGAAACTTCATACCCATGGGACATCCATGCCAAGGAAACCCCGGACCAACCTTTGTCCCCAGGATAACGGATTACAGGTTTCCCCTCCCCTTTAACCGGCAACCCCAATTCCCTGTGAAGATTCATATTCATGAGACGGTTGACAAATTTTTCCGGATTGTCCTTATAATTATTATTGATAATTTTTGCAAAAGCGGTATTGGAAGACACCTCAAATGCCTTGGCAGCGGATATCTTGCCATACCCACCGTGTTTGGAGTCCCTAACCGTCCTGTTATAGACCTTAAAAGTGCCATTTTCCGTGTCTATTACCGTACTGGTATCTATCACCTTATCCTCCAAGGCTACGACCATGGACATTAGCTTAAAAGTGGACCCAGGTTCGTGCGACTCCCCAATGGCATAATTAAGTCGCTCATAATACTTGCCCTCACTGGTCCTTCCCAAATTGGATATGGCCTTGACCTCACCTGTCTTGGTCTCCATAACGATTACACAGCCATGCTCCGCATTGTACTTTTCCAGCTGCCCCAATAAGGCATGATGTGCTATATCCTGTATGTTGATGTCTATAGTGGAAACCACATCGTACCCATCCTTGGGCTCCACAATATTATCCCAGCCGATCGGCTTCCATTGCCCCTTGGCAATTTTTTGTTTCAATCTCTTCCCCTCTACCCCTCTAAGGTATTGTCCGAAAGCCCCTTCCAATCCAACCCTGGTATAGTATCCGTCCTCATCTACCCTTTCATACCCAACACTCCGCTCAGCGATCTTCCCCAAGGGATGTTCACGCACAATTTTTTGCTCAATAATGAGTCCCCCTTTATAAGGCCCCTTATTAAAAAGTGGAAACTGTTTTACGGCCACATATTCCGAATAATCCAAATTTCTGGCAATCAGAGCATATCTGTTCTTATTTACCTTGGCCTTTCTTAACAATTGCTGGTAATGGGAAGAGGTATTGCCCAGCAATTTTGCCAAGGCATCGGACAAGGGCTTTACATTTTCCTCAAAATCCCTTTTCCCAACGGTTTCAGCATCAAATCGTATGGTATATCTGGATACAGAAGTTGCCAACAAACTGCCGTCATCGGAATATAGATTCCCTCTCTTTGGGGCAATAGTGAACATTTTCTCCGTGCGATCCATGGCCAGTTTACGATACTTTTCCCCTTCCACCATCTGTATGCTCACCAATTTGACCAAAACGGCAATTGCGAACAGAAATAGGAATCCCGCCACAATATATAATCTGGTCAATATGTTTTTCTCAGTTACAGGCACTATTTTTCGGTTTCGGTTTTAACTTTTATTTTTTTGGGAGGAGTATCCGATGGCAATAAACCATCTTGCTCCAATATTCTCAATACGGTGGACTCCAATTTTAACTCCTGCATATCGGAGCGGACATCCACAAACTCGCTCCGTAATTCTTTGACCTGCTCATCGAGGGCCGCAATTTTATGGACTTTTCCATCCGCACTATGGGAACTGGCAATCATCACCGTTGCCAAAAAGGAAACATAAATGATAAACATCCAGTTCTTGGGAGCACCACCGCTCACCAAAAACTTTCCTTTTAATATGTCCAGAATCCCTTTTCTCATTACTTATTACTTATATATTATCCAACCAAATTATACCAATGCACTACGTTAGACGCACAAGGAATAATGCTTTATTCCGCTCCATTAACATTAAACCAACTCGGCTATCCTCAGCTTGGCACTTCTCGCCCTATTGTTCCGCTTTATCTCTTCTTTGGAAGGGACCAGCAAACCTCCAACTTTTTTCATAGGGACTTCCAAATTCCCATAAAAATCCTTTTCCGGCTCTCCCTCAAACTGTCCGGCCCTTATAAATCGCTTCACCAGCCTATCTTCCAAGGAATGGTAACTTATAACACTCAACCTACCTCCTTCGTTCAACAATTCCGGTACCTGCAATAAAAACTCCTTTATCACTTGTATTTCCTGGTTCACTTCTATCCTTATCGCCTGATAGATCTGGGCCAAAATCTTATGCTCCCTATGCTTTGGCAGATATTGGCCAAGAACTTCCTTCAATTGATCGGTAGTCTTTATAGGGTCGATTTCCCGCTGCCCTACAATGGTTTTTGCCATAGCGTTGGCATTCCTTAAGTCACCATATTGAAAAAGCACTCTACTCAGCTCCCCATAGTCATAGACATTTACCACATCAAAGGCTGAAACCTGGTTCTTCTTACTCATTCGCATATCCAGATCAGCATCAAAACGAGTAGAAAAACCCCTCTCCGCCTGATCGAATTGATGCGACGACACCCCAAAATCGGCCAATATTCCATCCACCTTCCTTATGCCATAGAACTTCAAAAACTGTTTTATATACCTAAAATTTTCATTGATCAACTGAAAGCGGCCATCATCAATAGCATTGGGCAAGGCATCTTCGTCCTGATCAAATGCCAAAAGCCTACCATTTTCCCCCAGCCTTTTCAATATCTCCCTGGAATGTCCGCCGCCACCAAAGGTCACATCCACATAAATCCCATCAGGCTTTATATTCAACCCCTCAACGGACTCTTTCAACAAAACGGGGCTATGATAGGTCATCGTCGTCATCTCCCATTACTTCTTCGGCCAAACTTGCAAAGTCCTCTGCCGTTTCCTCCAATACCTTTTCATAATTGTCCTTGTCCCATATCTCAACAATGTTGATTGCCGAACTCAATACCACCTCTTTCGTAATTCCCGCCACGTCCGCCAAATTTTTTGGGATCAACAACCTACCAGTGACATCTATTTCCACCACCTTTACTCCTGCGGAAAACCTTCTAATAAAATCGTTGTTCTTTTTCTTGAACCTGTTCTTTTTGTTCATTTTCTGCATCAACAGATTCCACTCCGCCATGGGATACAGCTCCAAACAAGGCTGAAAAACAGAACGTTTAACCACAAAACCATCATTGATTACAGGAGACATTTGATTTTTAAGCGCCACAGGAAGCATTACCCTTCCCTTGGAATCGGCCTTACAATCATATGTCCCAATGAAGTTGATCACTTAAAGCTGCTGGTTTTTAATTTAATAACTCAAATATATAGAAATTATTACCACTATTTACCACAAAATACCACTTTGTTAATAAATTACCTACTTTATCGACAAACGACACCCTGATTGTGATCGAAAAATTTTTTGGAATTCCTCCGCAAAAAAATCTTTCAACAAAAATTTATCATTAAATATTGCCGTTCCGAAAACTTGCCTATACTTGCATTATATTGAAATGCCTATATTTGCCAACTAAGACCAGAAGCTGTCCTTAAATGGAAAAAAAGATAATTAAAGAGGGGAAATACCGATATATTGAAATGGGTGAAGGAACACCTATTATAATATTACACGGTCTAATGGGGGGATTGAGCAATTTTCATGGGGTCATGAATCATTTTCCGCCCAAGGGATATAAGGTATTGGTCCCCGAGCTTCCAATTTACGATATGCCATTGCTCAAGACCAATGTAATGAACTTTGCTAAATTTTTGCAAGGGTTTATAGAGCACAAGGCCCTTAAAGAGTCAATTCTTCTAGGCAATTCATTAGGCGGGCATATTGGCCTGCTCCATACCAAATTATACCCAAAAAAGGTAAAAGCACTGGTAATTACCGGTAGCTCCGGATTATACGAAAGTGCCATGGGGGATGGTTATCCCAAGCGTGGCGACTATGAGTTTATAAAGAAAAAAGCCCAGGATGTATTTTATGATCCGGAAGTAGCCACCAAGGAAATTGTGGACGAAGTCTTTGCTACTGTGAACGATCGTATTAAACTGGTAAAAACTTTGGCCATTGCAAAAAGTGCCATCAGGCACAATATGTCCAAAGATTTACCACATATGTTTACCCCTACCTGTATAATATGGGGAAAAAACGATAATGTAACACCGCCCAATGTGGCCGAAGAATTCCATGCGCTGCTTCCGGATTCCGATTTATTCTGGATCGAGAAGTGTGGGCATGCCCCAATGATGGAACATCCACAGGAATTCAACACTGTTCTTGACGCCTGGCTGGTAAAAAGAAATTTCTAATTGCTGGTCAAGACCTGTAACCTTTAAAAACGAACCAATGAAAATTAAGTCGGCCGACTTCGTCATGAGCAATTCCAACGTAGCAAATTGCCCAAAGGATCATTTGCCGGAATACGCATTTATTGGTCGCTCCAATGTTGGAAAGTCCTCCTTGATCAATATGCTCACCCAAAGAAAAAATTTGGCCAAAACATCTGGAAGACCTGGAAAGACTCAACTTATAAATCACTTTAAAATAAACGAAAATTGGTTTTTGGTAGATTTACCTGGTTATGGCTATGCCCGTGTATCCAAAAAGGACAAGAAAACCTTTCAAAAATATATTACCGATTACTTTTTAGAACGTCAGCAATTGGTATGTGCCTTTGTTTTGATCGATATAAGGCACGAACCCCAAAAGGTGGACATGGAATTTCTGGAATGGATGGGAGAAAACCGGATTCCGTTTTCCATGATCTTTACCAAAGCGGACAAACTGAAACCAAAGGCCATAGAAAACCACGTAAACGCCTATATTAAAGAATTAATGGAAGGGGTTTGGGAAGAGGCTCCCCATTATTTTGTCACTTCTTCATCCAATGGTATGGGCCAGGAAGAATTGCTTGGCTTTATTGATAATTTAAACTCCAATTTTTTCAAGGCCATAAATTAGTGTACTGCTAAGCGTGAAAGTTCTTCCCGACTCCGCAGGCACGGGCGTGACACCTGCGCTAGCGGGAGATTAAATAGTCTTCAGTTGGCAGTGACAGTTGGCAGCTTTAAAGTTCAAAGTTTCAGGCCCAAAGTTCAACCTAAGGCAACTATTTTTTCAATTCCAATTTTTCTGCAAAATAATTACAGAAATCCTTCATAGTGGCCGTCATTTTTTCATCCTGCGTAGCCTTCATAAAAGTATCGGATAGGGAAACAAGGGTTTGGTGGAAAAAAACTTTCATTTCATCAACCGGCATGTCCTTTGTCCATAGATCGATCTTTAAGGATTCCTGGTTTTTACTGTCCCAAACGGACAATAGCATTGCCTTGGCCTTTTCATTGACTATGCCCCCATCTTGCGCAGACCACCTGAGCTCTTCGGGAACCCTATTTTCATCCAATCCGACCCTTAACGTAATTTCCGATGTATGCAGTTTTGCCATTGTATAATTTTTTATTTGTATTGTCCTTTACAGTTTTCTAGGTTTATATCCGGACCTTTTAAAAAGCTCCTCCTCGGGGAGGGTCAACATTTCCTTTAAATTAATCGTATTGTTCTCCATGAAGGCCTTGACGATTTGCCAACCCATATACCGCCCAATTTTACCGGGCGATTCATTATCCAATTCCAATTCAAACTTCGAAAAAGGAGCCGGATCCAGAAATCGAGGGCCCAATTTACTGTTGGTACTGTACAGCAATTCGCGTTCAATAAAGTAGCGCCAAATCTGTTCCTCGTTGGCTATGGCCCAATCCAATTCCTCTGGTGTATAGCCCATAATGACAGCTTCATTTTTTTGGGGCATAAGCTTCTCCATTAAATAAAGTTCTTTGCCATAATAAACAAGTTGCGATAAAAAGGTACGGTCTCGCGGGGGCACTATAGCGGTTTTGGCAAAGGCACTGGCCACGTCCCTGGTTAAAAACTTCTTATCCAGATCATTGGCGATATATTTGGAAATACCCTGATAAAATTTATGGGTACCCCCCAAATAATTATCAAGGCCAACAAGAAGTAAGCTATCCGTTAAGATAACTCGATAGTTGTACTCCACATCATTGGTTAGTGTAAGAACCTCCGGAACCCTAAATTTAGGAAAGTAATATTTTATATACTTGAACAACCACTCCAAATCCTCCTTTTCACTTTTAAAATCGGGGAAAGATTTTCCAACCTCCTCCATAACTTCCATTTGCAGGGTATCCTGCAATTTGGCCACCCATATGCTATCCGGATAATTGGCAGGGAATAGATAGGGGTACTTTTCTTTCAACTTTGGAATATCCAAAGGTTTTGCTTCGGCAAATTCCCTATCAAACCTGTTCACCTTTACATCTACATTTATTTTGGCGACCTCATTGGCCAAATTATCGCCGCCATCACAACTGCAAAAAATAATAATTGGGATCAAAACAAGGATTATGGCCTTTCGCATTGTAAAGTAATTCGGTTAATGTTTTTAATATTGAACTCTAGGCTTTATTTTTACGGTGCAAAGTTAAGTTTTTAAACCTTATAAATTGTTCATATGCAGACCGAAAAAGTTATTGGCCACATTGTAACATGGTTGCAGGAATATGCCAATAAAGCAAATATTGAAGGCTTTGTAATTGGAATTTCGGGTGGTATAGATTCCGCTGTAACCTCTACCCTATGTGCAAGGACGGGACTACAACTTTTATGTCTGGAAATGCCCATACACCAGGCCGAAAGCCAAGTTACCAGGGCTTCTGAGCATATAAAATGGCTTAAAGGACACTACCCCAATGTTGAAAGTTTAGAGGTAAACCTTACGCCCACATTTGATAGTTTGGTAAATGCATTGCCCAAAGTTGACAATGAGGAAGATAGATTTATGTCCTTGGCAAACACTAGGGCCAGGTTAAGAATGACCACCCTGTATTACTTTGCCGCCTTGAACAAGTTGCTAGTGGCGGGAACCGGAAACAAGGTGGAGGATTTTGGCGTAGGCTTCTATACGAAATATGGGGATGGTGGGGTGGATATAAGTCCCATCGCCGATCTACTTAAAACCGAGGTATATGGGATTGCCAAGGTGCTGGGCATTAATGAAGACATTATTAAGGCGGCTCCCACAGATGGGCTATGGGGCGATGACAGAACGGACGAAGATCAAATTGGGGCGTCCTATCCAGAATTGGAGTGGGCCATGCAAATGGATGAAAAAGGAATAGTGGATACGGATTTTTCGGATAGGCAAAAAGAAGTTTTTCGGATATACAAAAGATTTAACCGTACCAACCACCATAAGATGGTACCAATTCCCGTTTGTGAAATTCCAAATTCGTTAAAATGAACCTCTCACCTAGGAACCAAGTGATTAAATCGAAAAAACATGTAAAAATTTTTGATTTCGGATAAAAAAATGAAGCTTTGTTTACCTAATTAGATATTTTAACCCTACATTGCATGTCAGTATTTTTAGACATGATTATTGATGTTGAAATCTAGAAAAATAACCTAAAATGATCAAAATTTTAATTGCCGATAATCATCCCATAGTACGGATGGGCGTAAAACAAGTCTTGGATTCGGTATCGGATATCCAAGTTATCGCCGATGCATCTACCACCACGGAATTATTCCATAAGCTGGAACTTTTTAATCCGGACGTGATTCTTCTGGAAATGGATATTCCGGAAATTAATGGCATTGCTACCCTTAGAAAAATAAAAAAGGAGTACCCTCACATAAAGGTTTTGATCTATAGCGGTCAATCTGAGGATGTTTATGCCCTGAGTACCATCCGTGCCGGTGCATTTGGTTACCTTTCCAAAACATCGGAAATAGACTATATTATCAGTGCTATACGAAAAGTTAGCGAAGGCAATATGTTTATTACCAACGAATTGGCGCAACGCCTTGCTTTTGACGAAGGCACACAAAAACCAAGAAGGTTCTTTAGAAAGCTTTCCACAAGGGAGGTAGAGGTCCTAAAGCTCCTCGCCAGTGGAAAGCGAAATAAAGAGGTGGCCCAAGGCCTGGACCTGAACGAAAAAACGGTAAGTACCTATAAAGCGCGCTTAATGCGTAAACTAAACGTTGACAATTTAGTGGATTTGTTGCAGCAGGCCAAAGCTCTGGAACTGTACTAGTGTTAGTCAACGTGATTGACTTCTCGACTCCGCTCGAAGTGACTATCGATTGTCCGGTCGAGGATCCCGATAGCTATCGGGAGAGACCTGAATTCAATGACAAAATATACTTAAAATAACAATACAACAGCTAATAAAAAAAGACCGATTTCCTTACCATAGGACTTCGGTCTTTTTTTATCAAATCCCTAGGAAAGAACCCTGTTCAATTTTTTGTTCAGCAATACATTGAGCTGTATATAGTTCATAATCTCTTCCATGGTTTCCATATTTCCGTCCTCATTGTTTATGGTATTCTCCTGTAGGGAACCGATCCGCTTTTTTATCAAATAGCATCTCAGCGTTAAAATGGTTTCGCTCACCAACTGGGAAATCCCTACTTTTTTATCTTTCGGATATATATCCTTTCGTTCCCACTGATGTAGCACGTATTTTTCTTCTTCCATTAGGATAGAGGAAATTTCCGATGCCAGTTCTTGGTCCAAATTCGCCATGAAGCCGGTAATGGAAAATATTTCCTTCCCATTAAGATCTTCCATCAATCTATAATAGATATTTCTGAACTGCTCATTTGCTAGCTCAATTTCATCGTCCTGAAGATCCAGATATATCTTTTCGTATACTTTGGCCTCCAAGGACTCGGGCTCCAGCTCCAGATCGCCCTTTTCGTTTTCCTTTAGGACCAAATCCTCGAATTGCTGTTCCGAGCCCCCATAAAGCAACAACATCTCTATAATTTTGCGCTCCAATTCATATTGCACATCAACCTTCTGCCGCAATGGTTCGTTCCTGACCACATCAAATGCCTGCTGCTCCTGCTTCATCTTTTTATTGGCATCGGACACCTCCTTTTTCCCCATCTGCGCCAGGGTATTGAACAGGACCTCCTCGGAAATATTCATAATCTGCGCACACTCCTGTACATAGATTTCCTTCTGTATCCGGTCCGGGATCTTGGAGATACTATTAACAATATCCCTAACCGTATCCGCCCTTTTAATAGGGTCATTGGCCGCTTCCTGCACCAACAAGGAGGCTTTGAACTGAATAAAATCCTTGGAATTTTCCTGTAGGTAGAGCACTACCTCCCCATAGTCATTGTTTTTGGAAAAACTATCCGGATCCTCTCCTTCCGGAAAGGAACATACCTTTACGTTCATCCCCTGTTCCAGAATTAGATCTATTCCCCTAAGGGATGCCCGTAATCCTGCCGCATCCCCATCGAACAAAACCGTTATATTCTTGGTAAGCCTATTGATCAATCTGATCTGATCCGAGGTCAAGGCCGTACCACTGGAAGAAACTACATTGTGAATACCGCATTGGTGCATCTGGATAACATCCGTATAGCCTTCTACCAAGTAACAATTGTCTTCCTTGGCAATGGCCTGCTTTGCAAAATAAATACCGTACAGTACCTTACTTTTGTGGTAAATGTCGCTTTCCGGGGAGTTTAGATATTTGGCCGCTTTTTTATCGTTCGTCAATATCCTTCCCCCAAAACCCAGCACCCTACCACTCATACTGTGTATGGGAAACATAACACGGCCCTTAAAACGGTCAAAAGTCTTTTGGTTGTCCCCAGCGGCCGTATCCTCCTTGACAATGGTAAGGCCGGTTTTCTCCAAAAAGTTTAATTGATATCCCTTGTCCAGGGCGGCTTTGGTAAAACCGTCCCACTGATCCAGACAATAGCCCAGATCGAACTTCTTGATAGTATCGTCCGTAAATCCGCGTTCCTTAAAATAACTTAAACCAATGGCCTTGCCCTGCTCCCTTTCCCATAAAACTTCAGAGAAATATTTTTTTGCAAATTCGGAAACCAGATACATACTCTCCCGTTCATTGGTCTGTTCCTTTTGCTCGCTGCTGAGTTCCGTTTCCTCAATTTCTATATTGTACTTCCTGGCCAAATATTTTATGGCCTCCGGATAGGAAAAGTGTTCATGTTCCATCAAAAAGGCCACCACGTTCCCCCCTTTGCCACTACTAAAATCTTTCCATATCTGTTTTACCGGGGAGACCATGAAACTGGGACTGCGCTCATCGGTAAAGGGACTTAGTCCCTTAAAGTTGGCACCGGATTTTTTCAATTGTACAAAATCTCCTATCACCTCCTCCAATCGGGCCGTTTCGTATACTTTATCTATGGTGGATTTAGATATCAATCTTTACATTTTTTTCAAGTTAAAGATAGTACTTTAAGGCCTGTTGAAAAAAGGAAAAGCCATCCTTATAAAATAAATATTGGTTAAATTGCAATTTTCATTATAGAAGGATAAACGAACAGGAAATGATATTATTTCTAGGCACCAAACCGGGAAAGACCACTTCAAAATTGCTTCAAAGTGTGGAATGCCCCTATTGCGAAAACAAGGGAACCCTAACAGCGGTTACGGGTACCACCTATTTTCACCTATTCTGGATCTCCCTTTTTGAAGTGGGCACCCATACGACCATTAGCTGCTCCCATTGCAAAAGAACCTATTATAAGGATGAATTTACGGAAGAAATGGAACGCGGCATTGGTACCAGCACAGGCATCGAATCTAAAAACTAAGATCGTTCCGACCACTCTAATATTAAAAATAAAAACGCCATCCCGAAGATATGTTATAATGAATTACGGCAGGCAAGACCTACTTTTTTCGATCTACCACATAGTTCACCATGAGTTTAAGTGAACTTTTATATTCCGAATCCGGATAGGTATCCAACAAGGCCAATGCCTCTTCCTTGTACGCCAACATCTTTTCCACGGCATATTCAAGGCCTCCGTTCATTTTTACAAAGGCGATGACTTCCTTTACCCGCTTTTTATTCTTGTTGTGGTTTTTGATGGAATTGATCAACCATTTTTTTTCGGTCTTGGAACATTGATTAAGTACGTATATCAACGGTAAGGTCATTTTTTGCTCCTTAATATCTATCCCTGTAGGCTTGCCAATTCTTTCCTCCCCGTAATCGAACAGATCATCCTTGATTTGAAAGGCCATACCGATCAACTCCCCAAACTTCCTAAAAGTTTCCACATCCGCGGAATCCGGTTTTACGGAACAGGCCCCCAAACTACAGCAAGCGGCAATCAGGGTGGCCGTCTTCTGCCTTATAATATCGTAATACACCTCCTCGGTAATATCCAAACGCCTCGCCTTTTCAATCTGAAGCAATTCCCCCTCACTCATTTCACGTACGGCTACGGAAATAATGCTGAGAAGATCAAAATCCCCATTGTCTATGGACAATAGAAGCCCTTTTGAAAGTAGGTAGTCGCCCACCAGAACGGCAATCTTATTTTTCCATAGGGCATTTACCGAGAAGAAACCACGACGTTTATTGCTATCGTCCACAACATCGTCATGGACCAGAGTGGCAGTATGTATAAGTTCTATGACCGATGCTCCCCTGTACGTCCTTTCGTTTACCTCTCCGTTATTCAGCAATTTGGCCGTAAGAAATACGAACATTGGGCGCATCTGCTTCCCCTTTCGGTTAACAATATAGTACGTAATCCTATTTAATAAGGCAACCTTGGAAGACATGGATTCATAAAACTTTTTTTCAAAAAGTTCCATTTCCTGATTAATCGGTTCCTTTATTTGGGATACAACTTTCAAGGGATTTTTTGGGCTATTTTGGACTGTTTGTTCAGTTCCGTAAAATTAGGTAAAAAAAGATAGTAATTAACGGCCCGCAATGGTTATGTAACCCTATTTTATAGATTTTGGCGAGTTTGTAGAGGAAATCGGCAAAAACCAAGGTACTTCCCCCCACGATCCGATTTATCTAGGATTTATTGGCCAACTGTCCGCATGCCGCATCAATATCCTTACCCCTGGAACGTCTTACCGTTACCGTTATGCCATTTTTTTCCAGTGTACTTACGTACATTTCAATGGCGGCATTGTTCGCCTGCTTAAATTCCCCATCGTCTATTGGATTGTACTCGATAAGGTTCACCTTGGAAGGGGCAAACCTACAGAAATCTACCAAGGCATCAACATCCCTTCGAGTGTCGTTGATACCCTCCCAGACCACATATTCATAAGTAATCCTACTTTTTGTTTTTTGGTACCAATATTCAAGTGACGCCCTTAGGTCGGTCAAGGTAAAGGTTGCATTGAAGGGCATTATGGAAGTCCTTATTTCCTCTATGGCGGAATGCAGGGAAACCGCCAATTTAAACTTCACTTCCCCGTCCGCCATTTTACGGATCATTTTGGGCACCCCCGAAGTCGAAACGGTTATACGTTTGGGAGACATCCCCAAGCCCTCCGGGGAGGTAATCTTATCGATGGCCAAAAGCACATTGTTATAATTCATTAAGGGCTCTCCCATGCCCATAAACACAATATTGCTCAATGGGCGATCAAAATACAGCCTACTCTCATTGTCTATGGCCACCACTTGGTCATAAATCTCGTCCGGATTAAGGTTTCTCATCCGCTTTAGTCGGGCAGTAGCACAAAATTTACAATCCAAACTACAGCCCACTTGACTGGACACACAGGCGGTAGTTCTTGTTTTTGTGGGGATCAGGACAGATTCTACTATAAGGTCATCGTGCAGGCGGACTGCATTTTTAATAGTGCCGTCGCTACTCCGTTGCATTTGATCTACCTTTATATGGTTGATCACAAAATTATCTTCCAACATCTGCCTTGTCTCCTTGGAAATATTGGTCATATCCGCAAAGGAATGGGCCGCCTTTTGCCACAGCCATTCGTAGACCTGGTTGCCCCTAAAGGCTTTGTCCCCCTGATCTTCAAAAAACGACCTAAGCTGGTCCTTGGTATAGGCCCTTATATCCCTTTTGTTTTTTACAACTTCCACATCCTAAAGATAAAAAATCCCGTCAATCCACAATTATCTGCGCTACTGACGGGATTATAATACTAATTTGTATACTTAAATGATCAACATGGCATCCCCGTAGGAATAAAATTTATATCCTTCCAAGATGGCTTCCTTATATGCCTTTTTCATCAAATCATGTCCCATAAAGGCCGAAACCATCATTAAGAGGGTCGATTTTGGCAGGTGAAAATTGGTCACCATGGCATTGGCAATACTAAAATCGTACGGAGGAAAAACAAACTTGTTCGTCCAACCATCAAAGGTATTCAAGGTCTGTTGCGAGGAGACGGCACTTTCCAAGGCCCTCATTGCAGTGGTCCCTACCGCACAAATACGACGTTTCTTTAGCTTGGCGGCATTAACGATTTCCGTTGCCCTTTCATCTATGATCAATTCCTCACTGTCCATCTTGTGTTTGGAAAGATCCTCAACTTCCACAGGATTAAAAGTTCCCAGACCTACATGTAGGGTCACCTCTGCAAAGTCGATTCCCTTTATTTCCAATCTTTTCAACAAATGTTTGGAAAAATGCAACCCGGCAGTGGGTGCCGCAACGGCACCTTCATGCTTTGCATAAATGGTCTGATATCTTTTCTCGTCCTCGGCCTCCACCTTTCGCTTAATATATTTGGGCAATGGTGTTTCGCCAAGTTCCTTTAGTTTTCTTCTGAAATCGGCATAGGAGCCATCATAAAGGAACCTCAAAGTCCTGCCCCTTGAGGTGGTATTGTCTATCACCTCGGCCACAAGGGTTTCATCATCGCCAAAATAAAGCTTGTTCCCTATTCTTATTTTACGTGCCGGATCTACCAGTACGTCCCAAAGACGTTGTTCCTCATTTAATTCACGCAATAAAAAAACCTCGATCCTTGCACCGGTCTTTTCCTTATTACCATATAATCTAGCAGGAAAAACTTTGGTGTTGTTCAGCACCATAACATCGCCCTCATCAAAATAGTCAATTAGATCCTTGAACATTTTGTGTTCTATTTTTCCTGTACTCCTATGAATGACCATTAGTTTGGACTCATCCCTATTCTCTGCCGGATACTCTGCCAATAATTCATTTGGAAGTTCAAAATTGAAGTGCGATAATTTCATTTAGTATATTCCTTAAATTTAGATTCATGTTTAGCGGCTGCAAATATACGATTATGCAGAGGGCGATGTCAAGTAAATCCCTATATAAATAAAAATCAAACGGCCTGCACCTTGAAATTGAGATTTTTCAGATCCTCCCAATAGTCCGGGTATGATTTGGATACCACTTCCGCATCGTTGATGTACAGAGGAGTTTTTAGCGCCAAGGGAGCAAAGGCCATGGCCATTCTGTGATCATTATAGGTATCTATGGCTATTTCGTTTTTAATTTCTTGGGAAGGTTCCAGCGTCAAGCTATTATTGGTTACGGATATGGATGCGCCCAACTTGGTCATTTCCGTCTTTAATGCCTCCAACCTATCGGTTTCCTTGATTTTAAGGGTATGAAGGCCCGTTATATGACATCCTACTCCCAAACCCAAACAGCTTACAGCAATGGTCTGTGCTATATCCGGGGCATTGGCCAGATCAAAATTGAAAATGATATTGTTGGGAGCGGCAATTTTTTTCAAAACAACTTTGTGGTCCTGAAAATGGGTTTCCACACCAAAATTCCGGTAAATTTCCTGGAGTACGCTATCTCCCTGAAGGCTGTTCTTAGTATAGGCGGACAAAGATATTTCCGTACCTAAATCACAAAGTGCCGCTATACTATAAAAATAGGAGGCGGAACTCCAATCCGATTCCACTACCAGGGTGTAGGGCTCAACAGTAGTTTTTGGCAATACCCGAATCGTATTTCCCTGAAAAGAACCCGTTACCCCAATTTGGGAAAGTAGGCCCAAGGTCATTTTTATGTAGGGTACCGATGTAATTTTACCGACCAGCTCCAGCTCGATTCCATTTTCCAAACTTGGGGCTATCAGAAGCAGGGCCGAAATATATTGACTACTGATATCCGCAGGCAAACTAACTTTATGCTTTGTCAACCTTTTACCCTTTATGGCAATGGGCGGATAACCCTCTTCCTTTAAATAACTTATTTCCGCTCCCAAGCCCCGCAATGCCTCTATCAAAACTTTGATGGGCCTTTCGGTCATTCTTTTAGACCCTGTGAGGGTAACTTCCTTGTTTTCCTGTGACGCAAAATAGGCGGTTAAAAAACGCATGGCCGTACCGGCATGATGTATATCCACAACTCCTTTGCCGATCTGCAGGCCTTTTTGCATCACTTCCGCATCATCGGAATTGGAAAGGTTCTTTATTTTTATAGAAGGAAATAAGGCCTGTAACAGCAACAACCTATTGGATTCGCTTTTGGATCCAGTAATTTTTATTTCTGATTTAATAAGGGTTTCTGAAGGGGCTGATAAATGTAGCTTCAATTTTTATGGGATTTTTAATACCTATTTACATTATTTGTTATTTCTGATCGAAGAAACAAAAACAAGCTACAAATATAACACTATTTCAGCTTTTTATTATTGTGGTGGCGATTATGATCGCGTTTGGCCTTAAGGTTTAATTTCTTATGGAAGGACTCCTGTAAATTTATGCCCGTCTGATTGGCCAGACAGAGTACTACGAAAAGCACATCTGCCAGTTCTTCCCCTAGATCCTTATCCTTGTCAGACTCCTTTTCGCTTTGCTCCCCATACCGCCTTGCAATAATTCTGGCCACCTCCCCTACTTCCTCCGTAAGCTGGGCCATATTGGTAAGTTCGTTAAAATAGCGTACTCCATGGGCCTTTATCCATTCGTCTACGGCTTCCTGTGCGTTTTCTATGTTCATTATTTAGAATTTTTGGACAAAACTATTTTTTCGTTCATTTTTCCGATCATTAATTTAAAATATTCTTTGAGCGTATCATAATAGAGGGGAGCTATGACCGATTGCTCCAATTTAGTGTTCACCATTAATTGTATACGATCGGAAGAGGCAGAAAGATTATACGTAAAGCTTCCCAAGCCATCCGGTAACTTTAGCATTGCGGGTTCAGGTAAAATTTCAACAACATATCCCTCGGGAATATTGATCCCTATCCGGTATTTGCTTTCCGATGGATACCCAAAATCCACTGGAAACTCCCTCTTTTCCAATTTAAAGGGACTTTCCCCTGTCCGTAAAAAAAACATAGGTGAAAAATACATCCTATTCCCAATAATTTCTATTTGATCTTCTGTATTAAATTTATAGGACTCCGTAATAGCTTGGGATAAATCGTCCTTATTAGTCACCTCAAAACCCGAGATTTCCATGCTCCCATATTTATTTTCAAGTTTTTCAATGAATTCGTCTTCATTGGCGTCATTATACTCCCCCCTATAATACATGGCGCCATGACCTTTCTTGATTCTCCTTAGCATACCGTCCAAATCCCCATTATCCGTTATCTTTACATCAAAGGTTACCGACTCAAGGGCCTTATCCTTAGGATATAGATTCACGGTTACCGAGCTACCTTCCTTTTTGATCATTCTACCTTCCCAGTTCAACGCCCTTAATGGTAAAATATTCGGTGTACTATAACTGCTGGTGGCATCCAACAAAATAGTGTCATTGGCAACCTCCACTCCGGAGATTACATAATTATAACCTTCCCTTGTTGGAAAAATGGGAATCCCATTATCCCTGGTACTTACCAAAACAGGATTGGCATTTAAACCAATACTCCTAAGCATGGAGGTAAGCATCAAATTAATTTCGGCAACATTGCCACTACCCTCTTTATAGGCCTGTTTTACCCCAATATCGGTATATTTGCCAAAGTAGCCATTCCATTTCACTTTTGATTTGACCAAATCGAAAATCTTTGATGTTTTCTCCAAAGGATCCATAACATTTAACAAGAGGGCCTCCAAATCCTTCTCAAAATATCCGGTTTTGTTCAATTCACTACCAAAATTGGAACTTTCATAAATTGTTTTCACAACATCTTCCCATGTTGTTGAATAGTATTTAAGCCCGGTGTTGGGAAATTTAGTGTAGGATAGCTCATACTTAACGGATGACCGATAATTGTCTATATTGTTCACAAAAGGTTCACTTTTTAACGCGGGAACATCGTTCATTTCATACAAAGATCTGTTTTTTAGGTAGGAAATTTTGGAAGTATTAAAGGTTGTTTTTGATGGGGTCCAAGAACCCCCAGACCTTGACTTTGTATTAAAGGTTATATCCCCGTTAAGAACTTCAACTTTTGGAACAACGGACATATATCCTTTAACATTAACACTGTAATTAAAATACTCCGGCACCTCGAATATCGCAACCAATTTCTTTACCGGTATGTCATGTTGAAACTTAAATTCGTCCACCACAGAAACAAAAGGAGATCGTACTTTGTACTTATACTCGATCACAGAACCCTCCTTAACGTTTGGCATGGCAAATGACTTTTGATCATAGAATTTGGACAATTCAATATCGAACTCACCATCACCTTTAAGTTTGCTTTCCTCTATATTATCATTTACCAAATTAAAGGTAATGGCTTTTAACTCTGTCATCTTTTCGTATTCGCCCCCATCCTTGAATAGATTTATTTTTTTGGTAGCATAATCAAATCCTTCCTTGTTATAAATCTTAACTCTTTCGTGAATCTCAGTTATCAATTGAAAGCCACTATCCTCTGAATATTCGAAAAACGACTTCCTATACTTGTATAAATAAGAAGCGGTGGCAGCAGAATCCGATGGATTAAACGCCTCCAATAATTCTTCTTTGGAGACTTTTCCGAAATCATAATCCTGACCCATCAAAAATTGAATGTTCAGGGCTAGGTAAATCAGTAATAATTTTTTCATAGGGTTGGTTATTGTTTTGTTAATACAATTTTGGCATTATCGTTTTTTGAAACTTCCTTTATAAAATCTCTATAGTTTTCATATTGCTCCTTAGGATAAAAACCTCCGGAAATCTCAAACTTTCTTACATACCTTAATTTGGTATCGGTTATTTTTTCAATTGCCACGGTATAATTACCAAAGATATTTTCTAAGGAAACATTTTCCGGTATAAACTCAGCGGTATACCCTTTTGGCAAATTGATTTCGTATTCATCCTTATCTATAAATCCTCTTTCAATTTGTAATGGTAATTTTCTATTGCGATACCTATTTGGGGTATTCGTATTCCTATTTAAAACATTGGGAGTAAATAAAATTCGCTCCCCGGTAAAGGAACAAAAATCGATGGCCTTAAAACTCACTTCTTGTGTAAACGCAACATTTTCCTTATCGTTAAAGAACTTCATTTCATCAATGCTCATATTGCCAATATAATTCCAATGATTTTTGAAATATTTATCCTGTTCACGACTTTCTTCCCTTTCTAAATGATATTTGTTACCGTAGGGTATGCCTTTTGAAACAATGGTAACACTGGCTTCAACGCTTCCGTCTTCCAGTATCTGCAACTCTGCATCTGTAACTTGGGTATTTTCTGATGGCCCGTACTTAGGAGTGCTGATTATTTTACCTCCTTCCGGAGTAATTGCAAGAACATTTCTGTTATCGGTAAAATCTCCCAAGAACCCAAAAGGCATTGTTTGACTGGTACATTCCAGCCAAACGGATTCCTTATTTTCGATTGGAATATTTAAAATGACATGATTGGCCTGACCTAATAGTGACGGGAAATTTTCATCCACACCTATTTGTCTGGACGATGTTGCATAAACCTCCGTGTAATAAGAATCTACGCCGACTGCTTGAAGGAGTGCTTTTGTATAATTGGTCAAACCCTTACAATCGCCATATTTGATCTTATCCACTTCAGACGCCGAAATGGGCTGAATACCTCCAATACCCACCTGCACACTAATATATCTAGTATTATCCTGTACATACTTATATATTTTTCGTGCCTTTTCAATAGGATCATCCAATCCAAGGACCAAATCCTTGGCCAGTTGTTCGGTTTCCTCAGAAAGATTGGTTCTACCGCTCAGTAAATTATCGTACATCCATTTACCCATAACCACCCAATCCCCAGCCTGGCCTGAGTAACCCTCATATTGAAAATTTAGGGGGGTTACCATTAGTAGCGGGCTAAAACTCCTAAAGTCCGGACTTAGCTCCTCCAGTTCAACTGCCGCCAGATTTTCAGCAACATAGCTCACAAGACCTTCCTTACTGTAATCCTTTAAATTATAACCGGAAAAATTATTCTCTTTTTTACCAACTCCGACCGAACTATCAAATACTACATCAAAAGTGCTTTTTTCCGTACTAACATTATATCCTTGCAAGGGTCGCCAAAAAGGAATCCATGCGGTATTGAATGTGGTAGTTTCATAATAAAACTCTATGGTATAGGGATAGTCGATGGGAACGTAATTTAAAAATTTTATTCTGCTGTCCTCATATATAGAAAAGCTACTGACAGCGGCCATATCCTTAAAATCGGCACTCTTAAACTTCTTAATTTCCTTACCGAATTTATCGTAAACAAGAGCACCAAGGTTTTTGACATTGATCTTGTCGTCATAATAAACATGTAGGTCCGAATGACTGTTCCCCTTTTTATTTAATATGGTAACAACTCTTTTATGGGTTTGTTTTAGACTTTTGGGACTTGCTATTTCAATGGTCGTGGCATCCAATCTAATAACTGCATTTGCATTTGAAAGCAATGTATCGTTCAGGAAAAGTGCTGAGTATTCTTTGTTTTGGGCCCTTAAACCGGAGAGGCATAGACTAAGAAAAAGAAATATATATAATCGCATCAACAAAATGAAAATAACTATTTATAGCTCCGAAAAATAGTACTTTTCGTACAGCACTTTCAAAAAAATTCGATGAAATTAATTATTCTCTGTTCTTTGTATCTATTTGAATGGTTACGGGCCCATCGTTGAGCAGTGCCACTTTCATGTCCGCTCCAAAAATACCTGTTCCCACCTTTTTACCAAGATCTTTTTCCAATTGTACCACAAAGCCTTCGTACAAGGGAATAGCAATATCCGGCTTTGCCGCTTTTATATAACTGGGCCTATTTCCTTTTTTTGTGGAGGCATGTAAGGTAAACTGACTAATTACCAAGGCCTCCCCTTCCTCCTGCAACAGGGATAAATTCATAACTCCGTCCGCATCGTTAAAAATCCGGAGATTTACAATTTTATTGGTAAGCCACTTCATATCATCTCCCGTATCCGCATCCTCTATTCCCAAAAATATTAGCAGTCCGTTGGAAATTTCCGAAATTACTTTCCCGTCCACGCTTACACTCGCCGAGCTTACCCTTTGTATTGTTGCACGCATTACTTTTCCCCGTAAATATCCGTTCTATAGTTTTCCTGTTCCCCGTTCAACATCTGCACATAACTTTTGTACCTGCTCCAAGCAACTTCGTTATCCTCCAACGCCTTCTTTACCGCACAATGGGGTTCGTCCAAATGCAGGCAATTATTAAACTTGCATTCCCCTTTCAATTTAAAGAATTCAGGAAAATAATCCCCTATTTCCTCCTTCGCCATATCCACGATTCCAAATCCTTTGATTCCAGGGGTATCGATAATCCTGGCCCCACATTCCAAATCGAACATTTCCGCAAAAGTGGTAGTGTGCTGCCCCTGCATATGCTGGGAGGATATATTTTTGGTCTTTAAGTCCAGTTGGGGCTCAATGGCATTGACCAAGGTAGACTTCCCCACACCGGAGTGTCCGGAGAACATACTGGTCTTCCCGAGCATCAATTCCTTTACCCTATCCACATTTTTACCGGTTATGGCAGAAATCCCGATACAGGTATATCCAATCTCCCTATAAAGGCTTGCGAGATATTTTATCTCACCCAGCTCCTCTTCAGTGTAGGTGTCTATCTTATTAAAAAGTAGAATAGCGGGAATGTGGTAGGCCTCGGATGTCACCAAAAACCGATCTATAAAACTGGTAAAGGTGGGCGGATTGTTCAAGGTTACTATCAAGAACACCTGATCCAAATTAGCGGCAATGATATGGGTCTGCTTGGATAGGTTGACCGACTTTCTAATAATATAATTCTTCCTATCCTTAATTTCGGTAATGACGCCCTGTAAATTTTCAAAGTCCCCATCTATCTCAAATACCACCACATCCCCAACGGAGACCGGATTGGTACTTTTAATTCCCTTGAGCCGAAATTTCCCTTTGATACGGCATTCGTAGAAAACTCCTTCCCCGGTTCTTACGCTGTACCAACTTCCAGTAGATTTATATACGGTTCCTTCCATTAAAGAGTACTGACATATTTGTTTACAAAGAAACAACTTTAGTTTTATAATAGTATCCAGTCAAGCCTAAACCTACAGGTAATTTAAACGTTTACTGGACACTATCTTTTAAAATTCATCGTTGTTAAACCGATATAAATTATAAAAAACACGAAAAAATGAAAAACTTTATACTCATGGCCTGTTTGGTAGTTACGGCCATTTTGGACGCAAACGCACAACAATTTAAGGTCATCACCAGTGTGGAATCCATAGTTCCCAACGGTCTGGGAAGATCACGGATCATTAGCGCAACGGAGGATAGGGATTACAAGGAGTTCACCAGTGAACAAACGGAGGAGGACAATACCAGAAATAAATCTGACCGGGGAGATATCCGGGTGAAAAATTTTGAAGAAACAAAACTTTTGAATTTTTACAATATAGGGGGAATCCGATTCCAGAACATTGCTGCCAATGACGCTCTGATCTCATCAAAATTGAATGCCATGGTGGCCGAGGGATGGGAATTGGCCTTTGTTACCAGTGCCGTGGAAAGCGACAGCGGCAAAGACGATGGACAGGGCATTTTTATTACCCGGTACATCTTCAAGAAGTAGGTTCCAGATAAAAAAATTCAAAACCCGGCCAAATGGACCGGGTTTTGATTTTTATTGAACCATATTTTACAAAAAATGTCTTATTAATCCATAATTTTCACCCTTCCCCCGGCAAAGGTATTTTTATTTACCGTCTTAGGATTTCCATAAACATACACATCCCCACCAGCTTTGATATTGATATCTATTGCCTCCGAAGCGAACATTGCCGCCTCTCCGGCAGCCGTTATCTTAACACTGGCCTTCTCACTAAGCAATGGTTTTCCTTCAAAAAATCCTCCCGTATTTAAAACCACCTCCTGATTTATAGTTTTTCCGGAAGCCTCCACATTACCTCCGGTTACACAACGCACTATTAATTGGTGCACATCGAGTCCTACTTTTATTTTGGCCCCTTCCTGAGTCTTCAGTTCTATCTTTTCCTGGCTCAAGGTCTCATTGACCGTAATTCTAGCGCCCTCATTCCCGTCAATGAGGTCTATGTGTTTATAATATACTTCCACAAAGGTATTTTCCCCGTGAAACTTTTTATCGAGTTCCATTTTTATTTTAAGGACCCCATTTTTACTAATAATTTGAATATCATCCACATTATCCCCTTTTACCAAAACCTTATTCTCATTAGATTTGATAAGGTTCACCTCTATCAGATCATACACCTTTACCTCGTTGAAATCCCCAACGGACCTATCCACTATTCGCTGGGAGAAACCTACCAACGACAGACATAGAAAAGCAATTGCCAAAACATTTTTCATTATCCTCAATTTTTTATTAAAGTTATTTGTAATTCTTTGTGGAACTTTTAATTATTAGTTCCACTACTACGTAAAGATGGAACAAAAGTAGATTTGTTACACTACATTATAGAAACAATTAACTTTATTCTTGTTGCCGCCAGTTTGCAACAGCTGTCCAAAACAGTTGACCAATAGGCAGCTAGCCCAAAAAACCAATAGTATCAATTTCCATAACGGTATGGTCATCCTGATAATTCCGGGCACTCGAATATTTCCAATCTTCCGGACGGCTTACAAAACCTGCCTTGACTGGATTGTTATGTATATAGTCCAATTTTTGTTTTATCACGGCCGTGCTCCACAGTTCAATGGGTTTGTTGTGATGTTGCCAGAATTGGTACCTTGAAACATTGCCTTTCTTTTTGCCCGCTCGTTCAAACATCCAAAGCAACCATTCCTTTCTACTTTCCCCTAGATGATCATTAATGGCCTTTACCAACTTTTTGGATGTATATTTTTTGAAATCGCGCAAAACTCCCGAAGGGTCTTCATTGGCAGAGCGAAAAATTAAATGAATATGGTTGGGCATAAAACAATAAGCATACAATTCCATCCCTTTTTCCTTTCTGCAATATTGCAGGCTTTCTTCAAGGACAACCATATACAATGGCCTAGTAAACACGTCCATCCAATATACTGTGGCAAAGGATACAAAATACACTCCTTTCGTATTAAGAAATTTGTAGTTTCTGCTCATATTCTAAAAATACAAAAAGTAGTAATACCCACCAGTTAAAAACTGGCGGGAACAAGGGAGCTGTGCCACCAGTTGCAAATTGGCGGGAGCGTGGAACAAGGAATAAGACCAAAAAGCAAAAGGTCGTCCAAATAGTTTTTAGACGACCTCTTTAACGGTATACCAATAAAATAGTTTATGCGTTGATTATCTTCTCCTGGTGATTTATGGATTCTTGGTGAATGGCCTTGAACATTTTCAACACAAATTCCTCACTCAATCCTTTGGCCTCCCCTTCCAGGATCATGGCCCCTAAAATCTGGTTCCACCTATTGGATTGCAGAACGGCAACATTCTTTTGCTTCTTCAATAAGCCTATCCCATCGGAAATCTTCATTCTTTTGCCGAGCATTTCGATCAACTGGCTATCCAGCACATCTATCTGCGCCCTTAAGTTACTAAGCTTGTTATTGTACTCCGCCTCGGAATCGGTCTCCTTCCTAATTTTCAAATCCCTCATAATCTGGATCAATTTGGCAGGGGTTACCTGTTGCGCTGCATCACTCCATGCGTTATCCGGATCGTAATGTGTCTCTATCATAAGACCATCAAAATTAAGGTCCAGGGCAGTTTGTGAAACATCAAAAATCATTTCCCTGTTCCCTGTTATATGCGATGGATCATTGATCAAAGGCAGATCGGGAAATTTATTTTGAAACTCGATCGCCAACTGCCATTCTGGAATGTTTCTATATTTTGTTTTTTCATAGGTGGAGAAACCCCTATGTATGGCACCTAAATTTTTTATACCGGCCGTATATAACCTTTCAATTCCTCCAAGCCATAAGGCCAAATCCGGATTTACCGGGTTCTTTACCAAAACAATTTTATCGGTTCCCGCTAGGGCATCCGCAATTTCCTGCATGATAAACGGACTAACGGTAGATCTTGCACCGACCCACAATAGATCAATATCATGCTCCAATGCTAATTTTACGTGGGCCGCATTGGCTACCTCGGTACAGGTTTTCATACCAGTTTCCGCCTTTACTTTTTGTAACCACTTTAGACCTAGCGCCCCTACCCCTTCAAACATTCCGGGACGTGTTCTTGGTTTCCAGATACCTGCACGATAGTAATTAACATCGGTATCCTTTAACTCATTTGCTATACGAAGCACCTGTTCCTCTGTTTCCGCACTGCAAGGTCCGGCAATTACTAACGGATGGTCCAATTTCATATCGTCCAACCAAGTTCTCATTTCTTTTAAATTTTCCATTTCTATACTCTATTTTTTGTTAAGTGGTATTCCGTTCAATATTTCCTTTATTTTATTTGTACTGTTCATTTCCTTATAGATACCTTCATAATCATCGGCTATCAGCATGGCTTTAAATTCCTTCAAATTTTGTATATATTCCCCCAAGGTTTCGACCACATTTTCCTTGTTTTGCCTAAAAATAGGGGTCCACATGGCAGGTGAGCTCTTTGCCAATCGCACTGTACTTTCAAAACCACTTCCCGCCATGTCAAAAATATCACGTTCATTCCTTTCTTTCTCAATAACCGTCTTTCCCAACATAAAGGAACTGATATGTGACAAATGTGAAACGTAGGCAATGTGCTTATCGTGTGCCTCCGGATTCATATAACGTATCCGCATCCCCAATTGCTGAAAGAGCTCCAAAGCTTTTTCCTGCAATTTAAAGGCCGTTTTTTCTATTTCGCAAATAATATTGGTCTTCCCCATAAACAAACCTTCCACGGCCGCTGAGGGACCTGAAAATTCGGTTCCCGCAATAGGGTGGCAGGCCAAGAAATTTCTTCTCCTGGGGTGGTTTTCCACAACATTGCAGATAAGTGACTTTGTAGATCCCACATCAAAAACAACGGCATCATCATCAATGGCATCCAAAATCTTGGGCAGTTCCTGTACCATAACATCTACGGGAATACCCACTATTACAACATCGGCCTGCTTCAGTTGTTCATAATCTGCCTTCCCATCGATCAAAGATAATGACATCGCTTCATCCAAATGTGCCTCATTGGTATCAATGCCATAAATTTTGGATTCCGGCCTATTGCGCTTAATATCCTTGGCCAGAGACCCCCCGATTAATCCGATACCGATTACAAATACATTCATATTACCTTGTTAACAGAGAAAAAATGTTAAAAAACAGACAAAGAATTATTCTCCCAAACCTTATCTTTTTCAGTTTCCATTTTTCCAATATTCTTACTACGCTTTCTTTTTAAAACCTACTGATCGCTTCTTGTATCCTTTCTGCGGGGACACATAAGGAAAAACGAATATACCCCTCCCCGTTGGCACCAAAAATAGTTCCGGGGGTAATGAAAATATTCTTTTCATAAAGTACTTCGTCAATAAACTTTTCGGAAGACGAAACCCCCTTTGGTAATTTGGCCCAAACGAACATCCCCACAGCATTCTTATCATAGGTACATTTAAGGGTATCGGCCAATGCGAACATCAATTCCCTTCGTTCATGATACACCTTGTTTAATTCACTGTACCATGATTCGCTACAGTTCAGGGCGGCTATGGCCCCTTTTTGGATACCATAGAACATCCCGGAATCCATATTGCTCTTTACCTTTAAAACAGCATTGATATGCTCACTGTTACCCAGTACCATCCCAACGCGCCAACCCGCCATATTAAAAGTCTTGCTCAACGAATTTAATTCCAAAGCAACGTCCATGGCCCCCCTCACCTCCAAAATACTGATCGGATTTTGGTTCAGCACAAAACTATAGGGATTGTCATTGACCAATAAAATATCGTTTTCCTGTGCAAAGGCTACAAGATCTGTCATTTGTTCCCTACTCGCCGTGGCACCGGTCGGCATATGCGGGTAGCTGGTCCACATCAACTTCACTTTTGAAAGGTCCTGTCCCCTCAATTCTTCCAAATCGGGAAACCAACCTTTCTTTCCAACCAAATCATAATACCGTGGTACCGCCCCTACCAAATTGGTAACCGATGTGTATGTGGGGTACCCGGGGTTGGGAATCAACACCTCATCCCCGGGGTTCAAAAAGGCCAGACTTATGTGCATAATACCTTCCTTGGACCCCATCAAGGGCAATACTTCATTCTGGGGATTTACCCTTACACCAAATTTATTTTTATAAAAGGATGAAAACGCCTCCCTTAGCTCGGGCAGGCCCTGATAACTCTGGTATTGATGTGCCCCATCGTGGCCCATAGCCTCTTTTACCGCACGCAGCACCTCAATGGACGGCTCCAGATCCGGACTTCCGATACCCATATTTATAATAGGCCTTCCTTCTGCCATTAACCCCCTAACTTCCCTTAGTTTTTTAGAAAAGTAGTACTCTTCAACGGTATTTAATCTATTTGCCGCTATCATAATATTCTGGCATTTTTATATTCTCCCAATACTTTAAACTCTTCGGACATAATTTCCAACAAGGCCTTGGCCTTTGAAAAATGCTTGTACTTTTCAAAAGTTACATCAACGAAAAAGGAATACTTCCAAGGTGTCTGTATTACCGGAAGGGATTGGATCTTGGTAAGGTTCAAGTTGCAATCGCTCATCACATTCAATATGGCAGCAAGACTTCCGCGTTTGTGGTCCGTAATGAAGCGTACCGACGCCTTATTGATCTCCTCCTCCGGCAGGACACTATTTTTTGTCTTAACGATTATGAACCGGGTAGCATTATCCTTTATAGTCTGTATTTCCGAGTGTATAATGTCCAAACCGTAAAGCTCGGCAGCCACTTTTGGCGCAATGGCAGCTATTCCCTTCAATTGATTTTCCTGAATTCTTTTTGCCGTCTCGGCAGTATCCACATCTTCCACTAGTCTAATGTGTCTATAATTTTTAAAAAACTCATTACACTGAAGCAGGGCCATGGGATGGGAACGCACCTCCAGAATATCGTTAATGGTCTGCCCCTTTAAAGCCATGAGGTTATGATGTATATTTAAATACTGCTCCCCAATAATATGAAGGTTATTGTGAAAGACCAGGGCGTAGTTGGGTATAATGGATCCGGCAATGGAATTTTCTATGGCCATCACCCCCTTATCCGCTGTTTTATTGATCAAGTGATCTACCAAAATATCGAAGGATGAACATTCCACGAATGTAACATCATCGCCAAAATAATCCATCGCCACTTGATGGTGGTTGGAACCTTTTATACCCTGTATTGCAATTTTTAATTTCACCCTTTTAAAAATTATCTTCCGACCTGTCAAAGACTTAGAAACTGTTTAAGTTTTATCCTTTGGTTCTTTTCGAAAGTTATATCCAAAAAAAAAGTCCTGGTTTTCACAGGACTTTTATCTATATATATTTCATAATATGCTAGAACAGTCCCATACCTCCCTTAAAAAAGAAGTAAAAATAAAAACCGTTCCAAAAATATTGCTTTGTCATTTTTCTTGTAAAACTCCGGCTAAATTAATAATTAAATTTATAATTCGGCATTTACGCGTACATTTTTTTATTTATTTCAGTCTAAAGCAAAAAATAATACCGATTAACCCTTTAAATCCGTATATTTTTACGAATTACGAAGAACAAAATCGAGCTACCAACATCATCAATATCAAAGACCTTTTATTCCATCCAAATAACAAATCGGCCACCTCTTGGTATCCAAGCAAACAAAACCGCATCCATTTCGATATGGACATCAGGAAATTATACCCATTTAATGGGATTAAAAATAGATTTCACTTATTTACATTATTTTTGATAAAAAAGTAAGCGCATGTCCATCATAGTAAAAAACATCACCAAATTTTTCGGAAAGCAAAAAGCCTTGAACAAGGTTTCCTTTACCATAGAGAAAGGGGAAATAGTTGGTTTTTTAGGCCCCAATGGTGCCGGAAAATCCACTATGATGAAAATATTGACCACCTATCATACCGCAGATGAGGGGCTAGCCGAGGTTAATTCATTTGATGTGAAAAGTGGAAAAAAAAACGTTCAAAAGAGTATTGGATACCTTCCCGAACACAATCCACTCTATTTGGATATGTACGTAAAGGAATATCTTGCCTTTAACGCGGATGTGTATAAAGTAAATAAAAATAGGATCAATACGGTAATAGATCAAACCGGTCTTGGTCCCGAGGCCAACAAAAAG
Organism: Arenibacter sp. P308M17; assembly: GCF_003426735.1. GTDB lineage: Bacteria > Bacteroidota > Bacteroidia > Flavobacteriales > Flavobacteriaceae > Arenibacter. Next base: position 220,702 of record NZ_QVON01000006.1, on the reverse strand, counting down.
ATAGGGCAACTCTCCAAAGGTTATAGACAAAGGGTTGGATTGGCGGCCGCACTTCTTCACGATCCGGAGGTGTTGATCCTTGACGAACCCACAACGGGACTTGATCCCAATCAATTGTTGGAAATAAGAAAATTGATCCGAGAAATTGGAAAAGAAAAGACCATTTTACTGTCCACCCATATCATGAAGGAGGTCGAAGCCGTCTGTGATAGGGTGTTGATCATAAATAAGGGAACCCTAGTGGCAGATAAAAAACTTTCGGAATTAAGGGACGGACAAGACCAAGTTTTGGTGGTTGAATTCGATTATAGGGTGGAGGAAGCATTTTTAAACAAATTGCCCAACGCAATATTGATCAAAAATATTGGTGGTTTTATCTATGAGATTACGTTTGACACATCCAAGGATATGCGACCAATTGTGTTCGACTTTGCACATGACAACCAATTGAAAATATTACAATTAAGCAGGAAGAACAAGAATCTGGAGAGCTTGTTTACCGAGCTGACCCTCTAGAACTAATTACATTGTTAGTTGCTCAAAACTGGTGGAACTATAATTTTTGAATTATTGGATTGAAAGCCTTGGAAGCAACAAGCACCTGATCGCCTACCTTTAACTGGGCAGCCTCTATAGGATCCGAGACTACCCTAACGATATCATTACCTATTAGTACGGAAACAATATAAATTACATCTTCTTTCTGTATCTTCAATACTTCCCCTGAAAACCTAAACTTGGCACTGGTCTTGTTTAGTCCGAAAAAATCGGCAGCAGCCCCTTTTTTGATTACGCGACCTTTATGAAGCTCAAAGACCTTATCCGATAGTTTTACAATTTCCCCAATATCATGACTTACCAATATGGTAGTTAGTTTATATTTCCTATGAACTTGCAAAAGATATTCCTGTAACTTTATCCGCATCTTCAAATCCAATGCCGATAGAGGTTCGTCCAATATTAAAATTTCAGGTCGCTGCACCAATGCCCTGGCCAATGCCACACGCTGTTTTTGTCCTCCCGATAGGGTTTCAGGTTTTCTCTGTTCCAGTTCATTAAGTTCGGCAAATTGCAACAACTCCCCTATGATAGCTTTATCCTGACCTTTATGAAGGGCATATTCCAAATTTTGACGAACGCTCATATTGGGAAAGAGGGCATAGTCCTGAAATACATATCCCACCTTCCGCTGTTGGGGTTTAAGATCAATATTTTCATCGCTGTTAAACCATGTGGTTTCCCCCACTTCTATTAACCCACTATCTGGCTTTAACAAACCACTAAGCATCCTTAAAGTAGATGTCTTTCCTGCGCCCGATTCCCCAAATAAGGTAACAAATTGTCCCTTTTCAATGGTTAGCTTCAAATCCAGCACCATCTGTCCCCCGGCGGATTTCAATTTTTTCTTTAGGTTTAAACTTATCATTGGGCAAAGCGTTTAAAGTATCCCCCATTGATGAGATAGACCAGTAACAAGATTATAAAAGTTATGAAAAATAAAATCAAGGAATAGTTATTGGCCGCAGTGTAATTAAGGGCCTCCACTTCATCATATATGGCAATTGAGGCCACTTTGGTCCTTCCCGGCATATTCCCCCCGATCATCAACACTACGCCAAACTCTCCGACCGTATGGGCAAAGGAAAGTACAATCCCTGTAAGAAGGGAAGGCCTAATATTGGGCAACAAAATTTTCAGCAATGTCTTCATTTTTGATTTCCCCATCGTATAGGAAGCCTCCTTTAATGTAGGAGGCAGGGAGGATAGCCCTGCCTGAATGGGCTGTACCATAAACGGTAGACTATAAATAACGGAAGCCAGGACCAAACCCCCAAAAGAAAATATAAGCTTAATCCCCAGCCATTCGTTTAACCAACCTCCAAAGGCATTTTCCGGACTAAAGGCTACCAACATATAAAACCCCAATACGGTAGGCGGCAAGACCAATGGCATACTCACCAAAGTTTCCAGGACAGGTCTTAATTTGGATTTGGTACTGGAAAGCCAACTGGCAATGGGAATGGAGATCACAAATAATATTGCCGTGGTCACCAACGCAAGTTTAAAGGTAAGCGCTAAAGGTTGCCAATCCATTATGGTGCCAGTATTATCTCGTTCAATTTAACCATAATCATAACATTCATCCCTTTACCCAATCCCATCTTCCCTACACTCATACTGCTTATTATGGCAATGACCACGCCTAATGAGGTCTCCAAAGTTAGCCTACTCAACAAAACACCCATTTCCATATTTGTTATTTTTCCAGCAATCCTATTCTCTATACTAATATCCAATTCGGTTTGGGTAGATACCGCAACCTCCAATTCCTTGAACAGGACATTCACCTTATTGCCCATTTTCAAATAAGGGGCAGATTCGGGCGTATCTATAACGATGGACATCAATTTCTCCCCACCATCCATCTCAACACCTACAATGGACATGGCCCCATTTGTATTAATATCTGTTATATGGCCCGGAAAACTATTCATCTACCAAATATCCAAATTCTTTTAATATTTCCTTGGCCTCAATTGAAAAAAGAAAGTCATAAAAGCCCTGGGTATCCGGATTGGTACCTTCTTTCCGCTGTATAAGCACCACCCCTTGACTTATATTGGAGTAGAGCGATGGGTCTATTGGAACCCAACTCCCCTTTCCCTTCATTTCTGGAGATAGCACCGTTGATAAGGCCGTAAAACCAATTTGTGCAGCTTGGGAAATTATGAATTGATCGGTCTGACCGATACTTTCGCCATAGACCAATTTAGGATTCAAGACTTCCATCAATCCATAATGCTGCAAAACTTCTTTGGCAGCAACACCATATGGGGCAGTTTTGGGATTTGCCAAAGCGATATACTCTATATTGGAATCGGTCAAGGCAGCAATGGAAACGGGGGTATTCCCCACCATGGACCAAAGCACCAATTTTCCATAGGCATAGACCCTGGGAGCATTCTGCGCCTTTCCACCGGCATAGACCGCCTCGGGATATTTCATGTTGGCGGCAACAAAAACATCAAAAGGGGCGCCTTCCATAATCTGTGCCGTTAGCTTTCCCGATGAACCAACAATCAATTCAAATTCCACCCCCGCTTTATGGGTATAGACTTTTGTCAAAGTTGCCATGGCAGACTCCATATTGGCCGCAGTGGCTACTATAATTTTTTTGTCCCGATTATCCTTACACCCTGCAAATATAACGGTTAGGAGTATTAACCCCAGCCATTTACAGGCACCCCCCTTAATTTTTATTTCGATGTTGAGCATCTTTATATGTATAAGCCGGGTCATAGCACCATCAGGAGTACAAAATTACGGTTTCGGGCATTTCCAAATCCTTTAATCCCCTGATATTTTTAAGTATGCCATAACGGCATCATCTCCCTCCAATGCATTCTTGGGCCTTGGGCTGTCCTTGCCAAAGACCATTAGCTCCTCAGGAGACAAAATAGTAACAAAATCTTCCTTATAACCCTCGGCATAAGGTATTTTTCCGGCGTTCAGATCAAGATGGTGGTCAAAAAAATTGTAGAGGGCCGTTCTTTTATTATAACCATAATCGTGTCTTTCTGCCGGAAGATGCACATTTTCCACCTTGTGTTCGGCATTGTACAGGGCATATATTTTTTGTATATATGGATACTCTATTCTTGGGGTATTTCTGGTCCAGTCGGAACCATCGGACACCAACAATAAAGGCCTTGGGGCACATAGGGCAGCTATTTCCACATTATTGGTTTGGTGATCGTCACTTTTGTGTATGGGCATTCCACTTTCGCAGACACATCCTCCAAAAAAGTGGGCGGAAACCTGTACTACAGGTGCTGCTACTTTTATCCTATCATCTATGGCCGCTAAAACAAAGGTTTGTGTACCTCCTCCAGAGGCACCTGTCATCCCTACACGTTCCGAATCCACATCGGGTCTGGACAGCAAATAATCCAAGACCCGTTTACTGTTCCAGGTCTGCAACAGTAAGGCTATTGGCATCTTATGGTTTACCTGGGTACTTTCGGCATAGCCCACCATGTCATAGGCAAACACTACAGCACCCATTCTGGCCAATGCCGCACAACGCCATTGAATATAGTCCGTATACCTTTTATTCTTCATATGACCATGTGGACTAAGAACGGCCGCATACTTGCCCTTTTCTTCCGCAGGCCTGTACAGATTGCCCGTAATATAGAAGCCCGGGAAGCTCTCAATAGCAATATTTTCCACAATATAACCGTCCATAGCCCTGGTATTTCTAATAATGGGATTGAAATTGCCGGTAATTTTTGGCATTTTATCCAGTTGCATGCCCTCTATAATCCCCTTCTTAATTCTTAAGGCCCTTTGTTCCCAGGATTCCAGGTCGTTCCATTCGGAAGCAAATTTTTTCATTACAATATTGGCCTCATCCTCGGTCCAATAATGCCCCACACACAGCTTACTATCCTGGCCATAGGCCGTTAAACCCAAAAATAGAACTGTAATAAGACTGACTAATTTTTTCATCTGTTTAAAATTTCAAAAGTTTAAAGTTCTTGTTAAGTACATGACAAAAATCGTATTAACAAGATTTCACGGAAAATCCGTTTTGCCCCAAACCCTAAAATAGTGCTTTTCCACCATTGTTTTATTATTATGGAGTCAAATTCAATCAACCCAATAAAAATCACTAGACAATATCCATATTGAAGTTGATACTGGGCTGGCCCACTTTTCGCCATTCCCTCCTAAAGACTATTCCAATGTTTTTAAACTAATGCCGGTTTTTTTAGTAAATTGTGAAGCAACAATCCATGAACGTTCAAATGTTTCGAAACCAAATTGCCACCAAAATCTTAGTAATTACAATAGCCTTGGGAATCCTTACCGCTTGCAAGGAAAAATCTAAGGCAGAAATCGATTTTTCATCGCTTTCAGAACAGGAAAAAAGAAATCCCGAGAACGCCCTAGCCTCCATGGAAGTGGCCGAGGGACTCGATCTTGAGCTTTTTGCCTCGGAACCAATGGTGACCAACCCTACCAATATGGCCATAGATGCCAAGGGCAGAATATGGGTGTGCGAGGCCAGGAATTACAGATTGTTCGCCAATCCGGACAATAGCTATGACAACAGCGGGGACCGGATCCTAATACTTGAAGACACCAATGGTGATGGCAAAGCGGACACTTCAAAGGTTTTCTACCAGGGCGAGGACATCAATGCCGCTTTGGGCATAGCCGTTCTGGGAAATAAGGTCATAATCTCCGTAAGTCCTAAGGTTTTTGTTTTTACGGACGAGAACGGTGACGATATCCCTGATGCCAAAGAAGTCCTATTCCAGGGCATAGAAGGTATAGACCACGACCATGGGGTACATGCATTTGTCTTTGGTCCGGATGGCCGACTTTATTTTAACTTCGGGAATAATGGAAAGCAATTACTGAATAAGGATGGAGAGGCCGTTTTGGACATGCACGGCCAGGAGATAGTGGCCAATGGCAAGCCTTATCGGGAAGGGATGGCCTTTAGAATGGATATGGACGGCACCAATCTGGAAGTGCTAGGGCATAATTTTAGGAACCCCTATGAAATTGCCATTGACTCCTACGGCGGTTTATGGCAATCTGATAATGATGATGACGGCAATAGGGGAGCGCGGATAAACTATGTTATGGAATATGGCAATTATGGATATACCGATTTGTTAACAGGTGCTAACTGGCGGGAAAGAAGAACGGGATGGGATAACGACATCCCAAAAAGGCATTGGCATTTAAACGATCCGGGAACGGTCCCAAATTTGCTTCAGACCGGATCGGGATCGCCATGCGGCATACTAGTCTACGAGGATAGGATGTTGCCGCAAAAATTCCAAAATAGGCCCATACATGCCGAACCAGGCCATAATGTAGTGCGTGCCTATATGGTAGATGAACTGGATGCTGGTTATACGGCAAAAATTGAAAATTTAGTAAAAAGTAAGGATAAATGGTTTAGGCCGGACGATGTTGCCACAGCCCCTGATGGCTCCCTTTTCATTTCCGATTGGTATGATGGCGGTGTTGGTGGGCACAAAGCGGAAGACAGTGCAAGGGGAAGAATTTACAGATTGTCCACTTCCCCGGATTATAAGGCTGTTGCCATAGACCCAATGACCGAAGATGGAGCAGTCAAAGGACTTCTTTCCGGAAACATGGATATCTTTTATCAATCATGGCAAAAATTGCATTCCATGGGGGAAGCAGCGCAGCCCCTTTTAACTGAATTAATTTCCAGGGGCGGAATAGCCAAGGCCCGGGCATTATGGATCGGATTACAAATTCCGACAAAAAGTAAGGAGTACATAGAGATGGCACTAAAGGACACAGACCCAAAGATTAGGATGCAGGGCGTCCGCATGGCGCGTTTTAAAGGCAAAGAAAAACTGGTGCAATACGTGTCCCTTGTAACAAACGATGCATCGTCCCAGGTCCGTAGGGAAGCTGCCATTGCCCTTAGGTTTATTGGCACCGATGCGGCTGCGGGCCAATGGGCCAATTTGGCCGTTCAACATACCACTGGGGATAGATGGTATTTGGAAGCATTGGGAATCGGAGCCGACAAATTCCCTGATCTCTATTTTAAGACATGGAAAGACAAAGTTGGCGAAAACTGGCAAAGTGAAGCCGGAAAAGAAATAGTCTGGCGTATCCGGGCCAAAGAATCGGTCCCTATGCTGGCATCCCTTATCAAAGACCAATCCATACCGTCTACCGAATTGGCTTCCTATTTTAGGGCCCTCGATTTTAAAGATCATCCAGAAAAAGACAACTACCTAATGGACATGCTTACTTGGAACCACCCCCTTAAAAACCATATTCAGGCATATGCCATAGGGCAAATGGATGCCGAATTTGTGTTTAGCTCCCCAAAACATATTGGAATGGTAAAAGAAGTGCTTCCCAAAATTGAAGGAACGCCGGAATGGATCATGGTCATCAAAAACCTGGAATTAAAGGACCAGAATGAAGCCCTGCTTAGGGTAGTGGCCAACGGGGCCGATACAGATATCGGCAAGGAAGCCGCCCACATTTTGCTCAATAATGAGGGGGCTACCTTAATCAGCACCTTCCTTCATTCCCAAGAACAGGAATCTTCCAAGATTACAGTATTGGAAAGATTGAGCGGAATATCCAATCCCCCTACCATTGCACTGCTGAAGGAGAACATTGGCTCCCAGGAATTAGGTCATGCGCTAACCAGAAAAATGATTGAAACATTGGGCAATACAGGATCGGGACAGGAAGAATTGTACCAAATGCTAAAGGATGAAAAATTGACGGGAGATTACAAGACCACCGCCGTGCTAAAGCTTATGGGCAGCTGGAACGACGAGATAAGGACCAACGCCCCTAAATTCCTTGCCGCCCAAGGAGATGGAACGCTGGACATTTCCCAATTGGTGGAACGAAAGGGCAATGCCGCCCACGGCAAGGAAGTTTACGGTACCTATTGCAGTTCCTGTCATTTGGCCGCAGGTACGGGAATTGAATTTGGACCGGAACTATCGGATATAGGCAATAAACTTTCGAAGCAATTTTTGTACTCCAATATTATTTATCCCAGTGCCGGAATTAATTTTGGCTATGAAGGATACTCTTTTAAAACAAAGGATGGTAAAACCTATACTGGGTATATCCTGAGCAGGACAGAGGATGAAATAACCATAAAGATGATGGGAGGCTCCCAAAAAACCCTGGAATTGAAGGATGTTGTAGAACAGGCTGCCCTGGAACAATCATTAATGACACAAGGTTTGGCCAATATAATGCCGGAGACGGACTTGGTGGATTTGGTGGCCTATTTAGAGACCCTAAAAGTGGCAACGGGGGAAGAATAAACTTTACAGGCACGAGTGTGAATGGACCTCCCCCCAACCCCCTCCCAAGGAGGGGGAGTACTTTGCAGACATGAATGTGGCATTCTCGCCAGCGGTGAATGGGCCTCCCCCCAACCCTCCCGCCCGAAAGCGGGACGGGCAAGTAATTTATAGGCACGAGTGTGACACCTGTCTGCCGACTAAGGACGGCGAGGCAGGCTCGCGCCAACTACACATAAAAAGGCCGTCCAATACGTATTGGACGGCCTTTTTATTAAAACATTTTATTGTTGGATCAGAAACCCAATTGTTTCTTCACGTCAGGTAGGATATCCTTCCCTTTGGCTACGATCAATCCACCACCTTGGGTAGCATCCATAACATAATCCAAGCCTTGGGCGGCGGCAACCGACTCGATCGCTTTTTTGGCCTTTTCTGTGATAGGGCCTAAAAGCTCGGCCTGTTTCTTTTGTAGTTCCTGCTGCGCGGTCTGTTGTGCCTCACTTATATTTTTTTCAAAACCTTGAACTTCCAAAGCCCTTTTCTGGTTTTCTTCTTCGGATTTGGATGCGGATTCATTTCTATACTGGGTCAACTTATTTTGAAATTCGGTCATAGAGCTCTCAATATCGGCCCTGTATGTTTCCTGTAGTTTCTTAAGTTCTGCTTCGGCCGCCTTCATCTCCGGCATTTCAGACAACAATTTCTGTACATCTATATGTGCAATTTTTGCCTGTGCATTAACAAAACTGGTAGCTGCTACGAACAAAACTATGGCTACTGCTATTCTTTTAATCTGTTTCATGATTTCAATTAATGTTTGAGTGTTAATTTAAAGATTTAGTTATATAAATGTAATTTGGTTTAAGCTTAATTTAATATTATTGACTGTCCTTTGAACTATCCTGTTCTTCCGGATCGTTTTTACCGCTTCTTTCTTCCAGCTCCTTTTTTCTTTTGGCTTCCCTTTCCTCCAATAATTTTTTCCTTCTTTCCTCGTATGCCTTTTTGCGTTCTTCCCGGATCTTTAACTGTTCTGCCCGGTTTTCCTCAGCAGTCTTGGTTCTGGCCTCTTCTGCCTGCTTTGCCCTTTCCTGACGCTCTAAAATGGCATCGCTTATATTTTCTTCAGCTTCCTCTTCTTCTATATTTTCAAAACTACTTCCGGCACTTTGTCTGTTCTTGGGTGCACTTATTTTTCTTGTCCTCGAAATCCCCCTTAAAACAAGATCGCTAATATCGTGTCTTTTCTCGGAATACAACATTACAACATCTGCCGATTTATCAAAAATAAAATCATATTTTTTATTTGCACCTATTTTCTGCACTTCATTGAAAACCTGATCCTGAATGGGTTGGATCAATCTTGCTTTCTGAAGTACCAGATCCCCTTCCGGACCAAACCTATCCTGTTGATAATCGAACATCTCCTTTTCCAAGATTTGGATCTCCTCCTGCCGCTCCGAAATCAATTCCTCGGTCAACAGCACTTTCTCCGCCATTAAGTCCTTCTTCATCTGGTCTATTACCCCCTTCTCCTTATCCAGCTCCAATTTCCATTTCTGTACCTTGTCCGCCAATTGCTCATTGGCCTCCCGGTACTCCTCTACATTCTCCAGGATATATTCCATATCCACATAACCTATCCTAATTGTCCTTTGGGCCGAAACAGTGGCAAGAAACAAAGTTGCCGCCAGAGACAAAAGTACTTTTGATTTAATTCCCATGCTATCTTCTTTTTATACTATAGAAAATATCGTGCCAAAATAACTAAATATTTTAGAATGAACCGTTTAACATATGAAACAATTACAAATTTCTATACATTAAAACTGTTGTCCAATAATGAAGTGGGTTTGCCAACCGCTAGGTCCATTTGAATTGGGGTTATAATCTTGATCAAATCCATATCCGAAATCAATTCCCAATAATCCAAATGCCGGCATAAAAATACGTAGCCCCACTCCGGCAGATCTTTTTAACTCAAACGGATTAAAGTCTTGAAAATTGTTGAAGGCATTACCCGCCTCTAAAAATACCTGTCCATAAATGGAAGCGGATGGTTTTAAGGTCAAAGGATATCTCAGCTCCAAGGAATATTTATTGTACACCACTCCACCATCCTGTACTTGTCCACCACTTAGCAGATCCGTACCATAGGGGGTCAGGGATTGATTCTCATACCCTCTAAGGGCAATAACATCCCTACCATCCAAAGTGTAGGCACCCATACCGTCCCCACCAACAAAAAATCGTTCAAATGGCACTTTACCTACCTCTTCATTATAATTTCCCAGAAATCCAAATTCGGCGTTGGTCCTTAGAACAAGATCACCTACCAAAGCGGTATACCAATCTCCCTTAAAATTAACCTTGTAGAATTCCAGCCATTTAAAGCGCTCCTGATCTATGCGCTCTACCTCCTCATTGTCCCTTTCCTCAATGGCGACTTCCAAATCTTCATTAAGCTGTTTATAATCTATATTGTTGAACAAAGAAAATGGAGGTGTAAATTTTGCAGTTACTTCAAAGTTGGATCCCGATCTTGGATAAATACGTCCGCCGCCAGTAGCATTTCTAGAAATTCCCAACGTATATGCTATGGAGTTCGATTTTCCGTTCCCGAAATTAAAAAGTCCCAAATTATAATCCTGAAAATTATATAACTGATATCCCAAAGAGTGGGAAATGGTAAAGAAATCATCCGGCCATTGTACCCTTTTTGCCAAACCGGCCGTAATTCCGGTTATGGAGAATTGCCTGCTTTTGTCCGGTCTGTTACTTACATAGGGATTGAAATAAAATTGTTGTGTTCTGGAAAGGGACATATTGAACCTTACCGGTTTTTTACCCCCCAACCATGGTTCGGAAAAATTTAAACTATACACCCTATAGGTCCTACTAGCCTGCAAACGCAGGGCAAAGGTTTGCCCATCTCCCATAGGGACCGGTTTATAAGCTTCCCCTTTAAATAAATTTTTCATGGAGAAGTTACTAAAGGACAATCCCAAGGTACCGATAAAACCTCCACCACCATACCCCCCTTGGAGCTCTATCTGGCTGGATCCGGCTTCCACCAGATTGTAAGCAATATCCACTGTTCCCGCATTCGGATCCGGGTTTTGGATATCCGGTTTAATCTGTTCCGCATCAAAGAATCCCAATTGGCCCAATTCCCTGATACTCCTAATGATGTCCGATTTATTATAGCGTTGGCCAGGCCTTGTACGCAGCTCCCTAAAAATAACATGGTCATTGGTCTTGTCATTACCGATAACGGTAACGTGATCCAAAAAGGTCTCCTTGCCTTCAATAATCCTAATTTCAAAATTGATGGTATCATTATCTGCGGAAATCTCCACTGGGTTGATACTGGAGAACAGATAGCCGTTGTTTTGATATAAATTGGTTAAATCTTCCGCATCCGGCTTTGTGTCATCCGCAATACGTTCGCGCAACAATACCCCATTATAGGTATCCCCCTTTTTGAGCCCCAAGACCTGCCCAAGTTGACGGTCCGTATAAATTGTATTTCCAACGAAATCTATATCCCCAAAATAATACTTGTTCCCTTCCTCTACCTTGATCTTCAAATCGATGAGATCATCGGAAACCCTTACAAAAGTGTCGGAAACGATCCTTGCATCCCTATAACCGTTTTCGGCGTATTTATCCACCAGGGACACGAGATCTGTTTTGTAATCCTCCTCTATATATTTGGATTTCTTCCAGAAACGATAGAACTTTTTCTTTTTGGTCTTTTTCATGGCCTTGCCCAATTTTTTGTCGGACAACTGTTCGTTTCCTTCAAAAACAATATCGTGGATCTTTACCTTATCGCCCTTCTTTACATTAATGACCATAGTCTGCGTATTGGCATCGACGGTATCCTTTGCAGTGGCAATATTTACCTTGGCATTAAGATATCCTTTTTTTTTGTATTTGTTCTGGATGTAATTCTTGGAATTGGCGATCAAACTCTCGGTTATCTTTTTGCCCTTTTTTAGATCGGTATCCTTTAAAATTTCCTCTATCTTTCCTTTTTTTACCCCATACACGGTTACATTGGAAAGAGTTGGCCTCTCAAGGATGTTCAATTCGAGAAAAACATTTTCCCCTTCAATGTTGGTAATATAAAAGTTGATATCCGTAAACAGTTCCAATCCCCATAATTTATTGATGACGGCACTAATTTCATCTCCGGGGACGGTAATGGACTGTCCTATCCTTAAACCTGTATAGGTCTTAACGGTCTGTTCGTTGTAACTTTGCAATCCGGTAACTTCCAGCCCTCCAAGAATATACTTCTTACCATCTTCATAGGAAGTATCCTGCGCCGAGATAACTGTAGTAAAAATTAAGAATAAAAGTGTAATAAAAAGTTCAAGGGACATGAACCTATTCATGCCGCTAGGTGAGTTGTTCGCTAGTTTTTCCAAATCTTCGTTCTCTGTTCTGGTAATTTTTAATGGCTTCCAATAAATGCTGTTCCGAAAAATCCGGCCAAAATACATCAATAAAATACAATTCCGCATATGCAATCTGCCATAGTAGGAAATTACTGATCCTATGCTCTCCACTGGTACGGATCAACAAGTCTACATCTGGTAAATTTTGCGTGTAAAGATGGTTATTAATAATGGTTTCGTCAATATTTTCGGGAGAAATTATATTATTTTTAACTTTGACACAAATCTGTTGTACGGCATTTTTTATTTCTTCCCGAGACCCATAACTAAGAGCAAGAGTCAAAGTCATACCGGTATTGGCACTGGTTTTCCCCATTACGTCCAACAATTCCTTATACGCATTATTTGGCAAGGAAGCTATATTGCCAATGGTATTTAACCTTATATTATTTTTATTCAAGGTTTTCAACTCCTTTTTCAGGGAAGAAACCAATAATCGCATTAAAGTATCCACTTCCAATTTGGGCCTGTTCCAATTCTCGGTAGAGAAGGTGTATAAAGTAAGGTACTCCAACCCTATCCTGGCACAATCCTCGACAGTTCTCCTAACCGTTTTTACCCCCTGTTCATGGCCAAAAACCCTTAATTTCCCCTTTTCTTTTGCCCATCGCCCGTTACCATCCATAATTATGGCCAAGTGTCTTGGCAATGATTTGATCTTTAATTCTTCCAAACTAATATTTTTTTTCACTACTGAAAGCAATCCATACAAGGTTTTCTTCCAAAGGTATACGTTAAGGTAACCCCGGAGAACACATACCAATCATCACTAAAAATATTCCCAAACCTAAATTCTTCATAATTGGAACCTTGTGGGTTGCTGGCATCCAAATTATCGGTAAAAGTATATCTCGCCCCTATTTCGGCCCCTACAATAAAGAACTGACTGATCCTTAATTTGGCCCCAACTGTCATTGGTACCGCAAATGAACCGTCTTTTTGCCCTACATCCTGCAACTGCGCCGCATCAAAATAATGATACCCATATCTAAAATAGGTAACACCAGTATATAGATAAGGGGTAAAGGCCGGCCCCAAACGGTGTAGATTATATTCTACAAAATTAAATTCCAAACCTGCGGACGCCTCCAGAATATTATTGTCCATAATAAAATTACGTTGTTGACGGGACGGAATGTCCGATTTGGAATCGTCCGCCGTAAACTCTCCATAAATAATACTGGCCCTCCAAGCATACCGTTTACTCTTGTTCCATTTAAAAATGCCACCAAAAGCCGGACCCGAAGGCAAAATAAAATTAGACCTTCCAACATCCCCAATATTATTGGCGCCCCCTGCAAATAGGCCGATCTCGTATGTTTGCCCCTTCATTTCACTAAAAATAAAAAGAAGGATTGCTGCAAAAAATAACCTCATTATTTATAAAAATTTGCAAATATAACAATTTCAGCAGTTTAGACCAGTGTTATGTTAAGTATGTTTTGCCATTGAATTTAGGTCTCTCCCGATAGCTATCGGGATCCTCGACCGGACAATCGATCGTCACTTCGAGCGGATTCCGAAGGTTTTCGGAAGAGAAGTCATTTCACGGTCTACTTAGCACAAGCCAATTATTACATTCATGTTCCCACTTGATAAACAGATTTTGTTCCTTTTTATTGTCGCCCCGAAAAACAATCAGTTACGTTTGTCTTCGCCCCATAACAACTTATTTCGAAGTGTTTTAAGAAAACTTTCGGAGGTATATTCTATCATTTTAATGGTAAATGGCGCTTTTCTAATAAAAATTTCCTTTCCACTGGCCACAGTAGCTATCCTGGAGTCCAAAGAAACTAAATGACTTTCTTCCCTCCCCGAAACCTTGAGCCTAATAACGGTATCGTCCGAAATTACCAAAGGTCTTGCATTTAAATTATGGGGTGCAATGGGGGTAAGTATCAATGATTTTGCCGTGGGGGCAATTACAGGGCCGCCACAGCTTAGTGAGTACCCCGTAGACCCGGTTGGCGTCGCCACTATTAATCCATCTGCCCAATAGGATGTAAGGTATTCATTGTTCAAATGTGTTTCCACCGTAATCATGGAAGTGGTATCCTTCCTGCTTACGGTAATCTCATTCAATGCGAAGTTCAATGTCTTAAATTCCGGAATATCGGATCGGGCATCTACCTGCACCAAACTGCGCTCTACTACGGTATAGGCTCCCGAAACGAATTCCTTTACCACCTTGCGTACATCTTCTTTTCTAAAGGTGGATAAAAATCCCAGTCTACCCGTATTTACACCTACGATCGGTATTCCTAGGTCGCGCACATACGTGGTAGCCCTTAATATGGTACCATCGCCACCAAAACTCACAAACATATCGAAACTGGTATCTAGCCCAATGGAGTCTGTAAATACGGGGAATTCGCCCACATTTTGTTTGGACATAATCAAATTGTAAAACCCTTTTTCAAAATAGACTTCTGCGTTTTCATTTTGAAGTTCATCCAACAATTCCACAATACAATCCAAAACGTTGTTCTGACCGGTAAGTCCGTAAATGGCAACTTTCACAGGTTTAAATTTCTTAATGTTCGTTTTATCCGTTTAAATTTATTTCTTTTGGTCAGACCCGCCCAATTTCTCCATTCCCGTCCGTACCGGAAGGGGCGGACAGGCAGATGTTATTGGCCAAGGTCAATAGACATAAGCCCCAAAATTATCGGGAGGCATGGCTCTTGATCAAGCTGATTTATTCCATAGGGGTTACACATTGAGATATTTATCCAAATAATCGGACCTCTGCTTTAAATCCTCAATAAATTGATCGTCGTTATTTCCGTAGAGTATGGTGTAGTTATATCTTCTAAATGACTGTATAATTTCATTTAAATGTGTAGTCCCTATTTTAATGGTGATCTGAATAACGTCATTTCGTATCTCCGTAATAAACCCTCCGATCAGCTTAACATTGTTGCTTTCCACAATTTGGGCAATTTCGCTAAAGGAGTAATCCTTTATTCCCTTTGCCAGGACAAGGATTCCCCCTGGCTCCGTAAAAAAGGGCGTATCTATAAACTTGTCCACAATATCAATAAGATCATAATACCCCAAAACAAGGCCGTTATCATCCAGGACAGGCAAAAGGTTTGCCCCGTTCTTCGAAAATAGTTCCAGTACATCCAGCCAAGAAGTTTCCTTTCGGACAAAAAAGGTTTCCAAATTATATCGATAATCCTCTACCTTACCATTCTGTTCGTAATTATCAAGATCATCTTCACCCAAAACCCCAAGAAAAACATTCCCTTCCACTACGGCAATATGGGAATAGGTAGATTCATTAAAGAATTTGATTACCTTTTTTAAGGAATCCCCTACTTTAAAAACCGGCAATGTGACAATTATGTTGTTTTGAATGTTCATAACTTCATATTATAACGCAAAATACTAATAATAATTTCTAAGAACCCGAATCTTCCCAAGTATTATTTCTAAAAAACCAAGCTTTTGTATGCATTTAAAAAACAATGGGAAAAATTATCGTTGCTCCAAAACCTATCCTACATAAATGCCATCAAGAGCCCCCGGAATCCTGTTGCCTATATTTTCCACAATAGATCCAACCGAGCTTGAAAATCGAAGTCTTTCATTTATTTAAAATTTTTATTAATCTGAAAATAAGGATAATAAAAATTTTTCACTTAAATCAACCGCTGCGCTTTCGCATAAAAAATTTAATTATTTCGGTCGGTATGTAAAAAAATTAATTTTGTTTATGCTCATTTCCCAATAAAAGAAGCAAAAGGTATGCCTAATTTGTATTTTTGCTTTTTAAACATACCTAAATCCTATGACAAAGCTTAGCGTTAATATAAATAAAATTGCAACATTAAGAAATTCGCGTGGAGGAAACGTACCCGACCTGTTAAAAGTAGCCAGGGATATCGAAGATTTTGGTGCACAGGGCATAACCATACACCCAAGACCTGATGAAAGGCATATTAAATACCAGGATGCCAGGGATTTAAAGAAATTGGTCCGCACCGAATATAATATTGAAGGAAACCCTGTACAATCCTTTATGGATTTGGTTTTAGAGGTAAAACCTACACAGGTTACCCTAGTCCCCGATGCCATTGATGCCATTACCTCCAATGCAGGATGGGACACTGTAAAAAATAGGGATTTTCTAAAAGAAGTCATCGCAACATTTAAAAGCAATGGGATCAGAACTTCCATTTTTGTGGATGCCGATATTGAAATGGTCCGTGGCGCCGCATTGACGGGCACGGACCGCATAGAACTATATACCGAAAGCTATGCCCAGGAATATTCCAAAGGAAACAAGGCAGGCGTTATTACTTTTCGGGAAGCTGCCAAAGCGGCCCATCAATTGGGGATGGGCATCAATGCAGGGCACGACCTTAATTTGGAGAATATTAAATATTTCAAGGAAAATATACCCCACTTATTGGAAGTGTCCATTGGCCATGCCCTAATATGTGAATCCCTTTATCTAGGCCTGGAAAATGTCATTAATATGTACCTGAACAAATTAAAATAATGCCGGTATTACATTCCAATATTTTAGGGAAAGGACAGCCCATAATTATTTTACACGGATTTTTGGGCATGTCCGACAATTGGAAATCCATGGGTTCCAAATATGCCGAAGAAGGCTTTCAAGCACACCTACTGGATCTGCGCAACCATGGAAAGAGTTTTCATTCGGCCGATTTTAATTATGATTTGTTGGCAGGGGATGTGAAACAATACATGGACCACTATCAATTGGGAAACGCCACTATACTTGGCCATTCCATGGGGGGGAAAACGGCCATGCTTTTTGCCTGTCGCTATCCCCATTTGACAAAAAAGCTGCTTGTGGCCGACATTGCCCCCAAATATTACCCGCCGCATCATCAAGATATAATCAACGGGCTCAATGCCATTGACATTAGGAATATCACCTCAAGAAATGACGCGGACGAACAGTTGTCCAAATACATCAAAAATGTTGGGGTCCGACAATTTTTGTTGAAAAATTTATATTGGGAAGAAAAGGGGGTACTGGGTTTTCGTTTCAATCTTAAGATTCTAAGTGAAAAAATAGAGGAAATTGGGGAAAATATTGGATCTACCGACACCTACAAAGGACCAACACTTTTTTTAAGGGGAGACAGATCGGAGTACATCACCCAAGATGATTTCCCTGTCATAAAAAGACATTTTCCATTGGCCACGATAGAAACCATAGAAAAGGCAGGGCATTGGCTTCACGCAGAGAACCCGACCCAGTTCTTCGAGAAATCCATCCTTTTTATCAAATAAGTTGTAGGCTTTAGGCTATAGGCCGTAAGTAAAAAAACAGATTTTACCGCCCACTGTCTTTTGCCGAACAAGGACACCCAAAGTTTTTGGAAACTAAATTAACTGCAAGAAAATTGCTGGGTTTTAACCTTTAAATGTTTACATTTAGTGGGATTATAAATTGTTCAATACATGACAAAAATCGTCTTAACAAGGTTTTCGGAATTGAATATTGTCTTGTACATAAATAAAATTGATAAAACAAACTATTAACCCAAAAAAAGTAAATCATGAAATGAGCATGACCAAAATTTGGTCGCCAGCCAGAAAGATTCCTTCTGGCGGGCAAACCCAAATGAAGATATGCGAATTACATATGACCGCTAAAAAACAATAAATATCTACATATGAAACTGATTTTAAGAATTCTCCTAAGCGCCATAGCCGTTGTTATTTTATCAAAAATACTCCCCGGGGTAGGTGTGGACTCGTATACCACGGCCATTATCGTTGCCATTGTTCTAAGTTTGCTGAATTTTATAGTTAAACCCGTCCTGGTCATCCTCACCTTGCCGGTCACCATTCTTACCTTGGGGCTTTTCCTGCTCATAATCAATGCTATAATCATCCTTCTGACCGATTATTTCATTGATGGTTTTCAGGTGAATAACATATGGTGGGCCTTACTTTTTAGCCTTTTATTATCTTTACTGCAATCTATATTTTATTCATTTCTAAATGACGACAAAAAAACCTAGTGTTATGTTAATGCTATTATGTTGGTTAAGTCGCCGTTATTTTTTATCTGGACGAGGCAAAAAATAGTTGCATAGCCATAGCTACGGAACCCTTTTTTAACGATGGTCAGGTGAAAAAGAACACGACTTGGGGTAACTAAAATAGGGTTAACAGGACACTAAGTTACCTTTTTGACATTCAGTCTTTTAAAAACTTGTTGGAGATTGGAAAATATACTACTTTTGCATCCCATTTTATTTTAGCAAAATTAGATATAGAAATGAACATCACTAAAGAGCAGATTGACGAATTAAATGCAGTAGTAAAAGTTGCGGTAACCAAGGACGATTACTTCGATAAGGTAGAAACAATCTTAAAGGACTACAGAAAACAGGCCAACATACCAGGTTTCAGAAAAGGTCAGGTGCCTATGGGATTGATCAAGAAGCAATATGGAAAGGCCGTTTTGGTAGATGAGGTAAATAAACTATTACAGGACAATCTAAACAAATATCTTACGGAAGAAAAACTGGATGTTCTGGGAAATCCGCTTCCCAAACAACAGGATAACTTTAATTGGGATTCCGAGGAATTTGCATTTGAATTTGAATTGGGACTTGCCCCTAATTTCAATGTAGACCTTAAGTCGAAAAAAGCCATAACGCACTACAAGATCATTGCCGACAAGAAAATGATCGATGAGCAGGTAGAGCGTATTCAGAAGCAATACGGAAAGTTGATCAGCAAGAAGGAAATAGGGAAAAAGGATGAAGTAAATGGTGTTTTCACGAACGGGGCAGAGGAAATAGACCACAAGACCGTTATCGAGATCGAGAAAATAAAAAGTAAAAAAGCACTTGAAAGCCTTTTGGGCAAAAAAGTGGGCGATGTGGTTACCTTGAATACAAAAGGCTTGTTCAAAGAAGATTACCTATTGGGCAGTTCCTTAGGTATCGATGGTGAAAAATCCGAAAAATTGGATATCGAAGTTACTTTCACCATAGAGGAAATCAATGAGAAGGAACCTGCAAAATTAGATCAGGAACTTTTTGACAAGTTGTTCGGGAAGGATGTGGTTACCTCCGAAAAGGAACTTAAAGAACGTATCAAGGAAGATTCTGAAAAGCAATTTGAGCAACAATCCGACCAGAAGCTGTTAAATGATGTTACCGAACATTTTATAGACAACATCAAATTTGACCTTCCTACGGAATTCTTGACCAAATGGATCCAGATGACCGGTGAAAAACAATTGACAGAGGAAGAAGCGAACGAAGAGTTTGAAAAATCGGAAAAAGGTCTGCGCTATCAACTAATAGAAGGTAAAATTATACATGAAAATGGTATTCAGATACAGTTTGATGAGCTAAAAGAATTTGCAAAGGGCTTTATCAAACAGCAAATGGCACAATTTGGACAGTTGAATCCCAAAGAGGAGGAGTTGGATAATATTGCAGCAAGGGTACTTTCAAACCAAGAGGAGGTAAAACGCCTATCGGAACAATTGATGAGCCAAAAGCTTTTGACCCTTTATAAAGAAAAGGCGAATTTGAAATTGAAAGAAGTTACCTACGAAGACTTTGTTAAGGAAGTTTACGGCTAATTAAAATTAGTTGGGGCCAACTTTTAAATACGCTACGATAGGAGCCAATAAAATATAGTTTCACTAAAAATAAGTATATTTACAGTGTCGAAGATTTTATTTTCGACACTTTTTTTATCTTATATAACTATTGATATAAATATGGATTACGGGAAAGAATTCAAAAACTATGCTATTAAACATCAGGGAATAAATAGCATGTATTACGATACTATTTTGAGCAATATGTACCCCACCAACCTTACTCCGAACATTATTGAAGAAAGACAGCTGAACGCAGTGGCAATGGATGTTTTTTCACGCTTGATGATGGACAGGATCATTTTTCTTGGAACAGGGATCAATGACCAGGTTGCCAATATTGTGCAGGCACAGTTATTATTTTTGGAAAGTACGGATGCCTCCAAGGACATACAGATATATATCAATTCGCCTGGAGGAAGTGTTTATGCCGGTTTGGGAATCTATGACACCATGCAGTTCATAAAACCCGATGTGGCCACCATATGCACCGGAATGGCGGCCTCTATGGCCGCCGTGCTCCTATGTGCCGGTGAAAAAGGCAAGCGTAGCGGATTGACCCACTCCAGGGTAATGATCCACCAACCTCTTGGCGGGGCACAAGGACAGGCCAGTGATATTGAAATTACGGCCAGGGAAATCCTTAAACTTAAGGATGAATTGTACCAAATCATTGCACATCATTCCGGACAGGCCCTTGAAAAAGTAAGTGACGATAGTGACAGGGATTACTGGATGAAAGCAAAAGAAGCCAAGGATTATGGCATGATCGACGAAATCTTGGTAAGGGACAAAGATTAGGGAAAATTAAAAGATTCGAAAAATCCGGGTTGCGTACCACGCGGATACCCCTAATTGTGGATTATTTCGTTACTATTATTGAAAGTGATAAAATGATATGGCAAAAGAAAATTTAGAATGCTCTTTTTGTGGTAGAAAGAAACCAGAAACCAATTTATTGATCGCAGGCCTTGATGCGCATATCTGTGATCGTTGTATAGAGCAGGCGCACGGTATTGTTGCCGAAGAATCCAAGCAGACCAAAAACAACGACCTTTCCTCCGAACTAACCTTGAAAAAACCTTTGGATATCAAGGAATTTTTGGACACCTTTATCATTGGTCAGGATCGCACCAAAAAAGTAATGTCCGTTGCCGTTTACAACCATTACAAGCGACTTCTACAACCAAAAAGCAAGGATGACGATATAGAAATCCAAAAGAGCAATATTGTTATGGTGGGCCAGACCGGTACCGGTAAGACCCTTATGGCCAAAACGATTGCCAAGATGCTGAATGTTCCTTTGGCCATTGTTGATGCAACGGTACTAACGGAAGCCGGTTATGTTGGAGAGGATGTGGAAAGTATACTTACCCGATTGCTACAGGCGGCTGATTACAATTTGGAAAAAGCAGAACGCGGTATTGTCTTTATAGATGAAATTGATAAAATCGCGCGCAAAAGCGACAATCCGTCCATTACACGTGATGTATCCGGGGAAGGTGTCCAACAAGGGCTTCTTAAACTTTTGGAAGGAACAATAGTAAATGTACCTCCCAAAGGTGGCAGAAAGCACCCGGATCAAAAATTTATAGAAGTAAACACAGAAAATATCCTGTTCATTGCCGGAGGTGCCTTTGATGGAATTGAAAGACACATTACCAAAAGGCTGAACATGCAGGCAGTAGGGTATAGCGCTTCAAAGGCCGAAGAGAAAGTAGACAACGAAAATATTCTGCAGTACATTGTACCCAAAGATTTAAAGGATTTTGGATTAATACCCGAGATTATTGGTAGACTACCGGTACTTACCTATATGAACCCTCTGGACAAGGAAACCTTAAGGGCCATTTTAACAGAGCCCAAGAATGCCATCATCAAGCAATATGAAAAATTGTTCAAGATGGATGGAATTTCCTTTAAGATAACCGAACAAGCAATGGATTATATTGTGGACAAGGCCATAGAATATAAATTGGGAGCAAGGGGATTACGCTCCCTATGCGAAGCCATTTTTACCGATGCCATGTTCGAATTTCCCAGTACGAACGAAACGGAATTTAAGGTAACCAAACCTTATGCCGAAGAAAAATTATCCTTTGAAACTATTAAAAAGTTAAAAGCAGTCTCTTAAGGGACTGCTTTTAACTTTTATAAACTCTATATTTTGTTTTCTATATTTAGGTGTTAAGCCACATACTGTTTTTGCATCACCTTGGCCAATAAGTCTTGGCAAACCTTACTGATTATTTTTTCATCTGTATAGAGTTCATGTCCAAAACCCGCTACAACCTCAACCTCCACACCAATTTGATCGGACCAAGTAGTTGAAGGCCTAAACTCATCATTTTGCCCATAAAGGAGTTGAATATTTCCTGCTGCCGGTCTTTCGCTCTCAAAACGTAGTCTTGTACTGGAGATAGTATATAATGTTTTTAAGGGCAAGCCTTTAAGGGCAGCCTTCCATGCTATGCAGCCACCAATCCCAAAGGTTAAATAATGGCTGGGCTCCGTTTCCCTTTTAAGC
The DNA here is from genome assembly GCF_003426735.1 of Arenibacter sp. P308M17. Lineage (GTDB taxonomy): Bacteria > Bacteroidota > Bacteroidia > Flavobacteriales > Flavobacteriaceae > Arenibacter. The sequence goes on along the minus strand of NZ_QVON01000006.1, from coordinate 198,244 downwards.
AAATGTGCCACAGCGGTTTCCACTCCCCCATCAATAAATTCCTTGTGGACATTTTCTGGAGAATTTACCTCCAAACTTATATTGGCCAAATGCTGACAATCATAAAATGTAATATCATAATATTGTTGCAAGTAACCCAAATAAGAGGTTATCCATAGCCCTTTTTTAGAACCCCACATATCGGACAATATTACTAATCTATTCGCCATAATAAAAAGTATAAATAGTTAATGGGAAACATTTGATGCCACTAATTTGAACATATTGACCGGTTAAATCACATTTATTTGTTCATCTGAAGCAATTCCTCGATATAATCCCTTTTATTGGACAATCTTGGAATTTTATGCTGCCCTCCCAATTTATCTTTTGATTTTAGCCAATCATAAAATAGGTTCTCCCGGGCAATATGCACTTTGGGAAGTTTTAAAGTAATGTTGTTATAACGTTTGGCCTCATAGTCCGAGTTCAAGGATTTAAGGGCGTTATCAAGAATCTCGGTAAAATAGGCCAGTTCCTCGGGAGCCTTTCTAAACTCTATAATCCACTCATGGGCACCTTTTTCCTTACCTTCCATAAATATCGGAGCCACCGTATAGTCCTTAATTTCGGAACCCGTTTTTTTACAAATGGTCTTTAAGGCCTCTTCAGCATTCTCTATGATCAGCTCCTCCCCGAATACATTGATATGATGTTTTGTTCTCCCGGTAATCTTGATCCTATAGGGATTGATGGAGGTAAACCTAACCGTATCCCCTATTTTATACCTCCAAAGACCTGCATTGGTCGTAATTACTACCGCATAGTTCCTATTTACCGTAACCTTCCATAACGGGAGGGCTACCTGCCCACTGGTACCATAGGTTTCCATGGGGATAAATTCATAGAAAATCCCATAATCCAGCATCAGTAAAAGATCGTCCGCATTATTTCTATCCTGAATGGCAAAAAATCCTTCGGAAGCATTGTATATTTCATAATAGTTAAAGTTCTTCCTCGGCAAGAGTCTGGAATATTGGTCCTTATAAGGGTTAAAACTTACCCCACCATGAAAATATACTTCCAAATTGGCCCATACCTGAAAAAGATGCTCTTTTCCCGTTTGTTCCAGCACATTGTTCAAGAGTACCAACATCCAAGAAGGCACCCCGGCCAGGCTGGTCACATTTTCCTGAACACTTTCCCTAATAATGGCCTGTAACTTGGACTCCCATTCGCTCATTAGGGAAACCTTATTGCTAGGGGTACTGCTCAGTTCTGCCCAAAATGGCATATTATCTATTAGAATTGCGGAAAGATCCCCAAAAACAGTACCATTATCCTGATATAGCTCCTTACTCCCTCCCAATCGTAAACTCTTGCCCGTAAACAACTGGGAATTCTCATTGTTGTTCAAATATAGGCAGAGTAGATCCTTACTGGATTTATAATGGCAATCTTCCAAAGCTTCGGAACTTACAGGAATAAACTTGCTCTTGGCGTTGGTAGTACCACTACTCTTTGCGAACCATTTAATGGTCGTTGGCCAAAAGATGTTCTGTTCCCCCCTTCTGGACCGTTCTATCATAGGCTCTACCTCCTCATAGGAAACTATAGGAACCCGCTCTGCAAAGGTTTCATAGCTGGCTATGGATTCAAAATCGTACTTCCTTCCCATCTCGGTATCTTCAGCAAAGGCCAATAACTGGTGCAATACTTCGTTCTGCACCTCCTCAGGATACTTTAAAAAAAGTTCTATCTGGTGATATCGCTTTTTCAACAGCCAAGAAGCAATGGAATTGAATAATGTTATTGGCATTTTTAGGTATCTTTATAGCTTTTTATAGCAAGTTTTTATGAGTAAAGTGCCCATCAAAGAATTTATTATATAAACGCTAAGTTAAATCGGCTAAAAATAGCTTTAATTGGATTCATATTCAAATTGATTTTACCCTAAGCAGAAAAAATATGCAGTATCAAGGAGTTTTAAGAAAAATGCAGACCGAATTCGCGGACCCCATACAATATTACCTCATATTTGAGGGCGACTTTTTAAACCTGAACCAGGTATTGAACAAGGGACTTACCATTTCATTTATAAAATACCAATGTCTTAATTGTGGCCTTGATCGCCCAATTCATAGACAAGGTTTCTGTAAAACCTGTTTTTATGAAATTCCTACGGCCGGGGATTGGATCATGCGGCCCGAATTGAGCAAGGCACATCTGGACAAGGAAGACCGTGATCTGGAATATGAAAAAAAGGTTCAAATACAGCCTCATATCGTTTATCTTGCCAATTCCAGTAATATCAAAGTGGGCGTTACCCGTAAATCGCAGGTGCCCACTAGATGGATAGATCAAGGGGCCCATGAGGCCATAGAGATTGTTGAAGTGCCAAATCGTTATTTGGCCGGCCTTACCGAAGTTGCCTTAAAGGAACACATTGGCGACAAGACCAATTGGCGTAAAATGTTGACTAACGATATTCAGGATGAAGATCTTGTGGAATATAGAAATAAATTAAAAAAATACATTCCGGAAGAGGCTGCAACATATTACATTGAAAGTAATTCAGAAACCCAACTGGCGTTTCCGGTGCTTCAGTATCCCAAAAAGGTAAAGAGTCTTAATTTGGATAAAACACCTATATACAGTGGAATCTTAAAAGGTATTAAAGGGCAGTATCTAATCTTTGAGGACAGTACGGTCTTTAATGTTAGGGGAAGTGAAGGATACGTGGTTAGTTTAGAAGTAAACTAGAAGGCAAGAGGGAATCGTTTGCCCCGCACAGTATATGTTTAGGATATCCATGAAGTTGTATACCGAACAGGACAAGAAGACCAGCTTCTTCACCCCTCCAAATCCATTTGGGTCCAAAGCCCGATATCTTTAATGACAATCATTTTTTCCTATGCATACAAAAGCGTCCAATATGAGTACAGAACACATTCCTACCCCGTCCAATGACCAAACCCCAATTGCTATATTTTGGTTTAGACGCGATCTTAGGATAGAAGACAACACGGCACTGACAGCAGCATTGGACAAGGATATTCCCGTGCTGCCCCTATTTATATTTGACCGACACATTTTAAACGAACTGGCCGAAGATGACGCCAGGGTTAATTTCATCCATAGATCAATTCAAAGGATAAAAGAGGGTCTAAAGGACCATGGGTCCGACATTATATGCCTGTATGGGGAGCCGGTAACCATTTGGAAGGCTTTAATTTTAAAATATAATATTGCCGCCGTATTCACCAATCGCGACTACGAGCCGTATGCCATTGGCAGGGATAAGGAAATTGCAGAAATTCTTACAAATAAGAATATCCCCTTTCTAAGTTTTAAAGATCAGGTAATATTCGAGGAAAATGAAATTGTAAAAAGCGATGGGGAACCCTATACCGTTTTTACCCCCTATAAGAATCAATGGCTCTCCAAATTTCAGGAGATAAATGCCATTCAACCCAAGAAACTCAAGCTGAACAACCTTCACAAAGGAGATTATGCCACCATAACTTTGGAAGATATTGGGTTTAAAAAATCGGATATTCCAGTGCCGGACTTTGACCTGACCAAGCTAGACATTTATGGGGAACAAAGGGATTTTCCTTACGAGGACATTACCAGTTATCTAAGTCCCCATTTAAGATTCGGAACCATAAGTATTAGACAGGTAATTGCCCGGATAGATAAAAAACATGAGGTTTTTATGAGTGAATTGATCTGGAGGGAATTCTTTATGCAAATCCTATTTCACTTCCCTAAGGTGGTCACCCAAAATTTTAGGCCCAAATACGATAATATCCAATGGAGAAACAACAAGGAGGAATTTGAACTCTGGTGCCAAGGTAAAACCGGATACCCCATGGTGGATGCCGGTATGAGGCAGCTGAACAATACTGGATTTATGCATAACCGGGTAAGGATGATCACAGCTGGATTCCTGTGCAAACATTTATTGATCGACTGGAGGTGGGGAGAAAGTTATTTTGCCAAAAAATTATTGGATTATGAACTGTCCTCCAACAATGGAAACTGGCAATGGGCGGCGGGAACAGGATGTGATGCCGCTCCCTATTTTAGGGTTTTTAACCCTTTATCACAACAACAAAAGTTCGACAAAGATTACAAATATGTAAGAAAGTGGATTCCTGAATTTGACACTTTTAAATACCCGGACCCCATAGTTGAGCATAAATTTGCCAGGGAAAGAGCTTTAAAAGCGTATAAAATTGGAATCGGGTCCTAAAAATAGGGGTACATTTTGGGCTTATGATGGTCGGTATGCAAAGTCCCAAAAAAACCGTGTACCGCCAATTTTTGGGTACGCCAGGTAATTACTTCCATCATCATAAAAGTTAACAATGTTGTTAAAATGTACACTACTATTTCCATTTACTATTTTTTTGGTCAATTATTGTTAATGGATCTGCTTTACTTAAATAACATTTAGCTTATATCTCACATATCCCTTGGCCAATATCAGCATTTTCATAGGATTGGATATATGGATCCTGGCGTTCATTAATTTTTCGGATTCGGTGTGTTTTAGTTTTTTTAGAAGTTTGGAATAGTATTTATAAGCTATGTAGACCCCCAATCTGCTTTCTATAGGCAATTGGATCAATCCTTGATAGGCCTTCCCAAAATCTTGTTCAATGTCCACGATGATTTCCTTTTTCACTTCATCCGTCAATTTTTTATGATGCACATTGGGAAAATAGGACCTGCCCAAGTTTTCCATATCCTGCTTTATATCCCTCAAAAAATTAACTTTCTGAAAAGCGGAGCCCAGATACCTGGCCGAAGATTGAAGGGAATTGAACTTCTCATTGTCATTATCCACAAACACCCTTAAGCACATAAGACCAACCACATCGGCCGATCCGTAGATATAATTTTCATAAGCCTCCTTGGTCGTATATTCAGAAATTTCAAGATCATACTGCATCCGCTCTAAAAAAATATCGGCATATTCATGAAGTCCAAATTCATGGACCACGGCCTGAAAGGAATTGATAATTGGATTTAGACTAATCTTTCTTTTCAAGGACCGTTTATATTCCTGTATAAATTCGGTCAGTAATTCCTCCTGATCATAGTTGTGAAAAGAATCCACAATCTCATCCGCATACCGCACAAATCCATAAATGGCATAAATTGCCGGTCTTATTTTGGGTGCGAACAATCTAATTCCCAAAGAAAATGAAGTACTATAGGTACGGGTAACCAATTTACTACACTTTAAACTGGAAGAGTCGAAGAGTGCTTTCAAAATATGAAGTCTTTAATTATTTAATGGATCATAATAAAATGTCCTATTGAAAAGAAACCGACGACCAATTAATGGCCGTCAGTTTCGGTAACCAAACTAAAATGCGCCAGATCTAGTGCAATAGGGCATCAATTGCTTCCTGTGGCAACAATACTTTATCAACTACATGTACCACCCCGTTACTGGCGGCAATATCTGCCGGGGCCACGGCCGCATCCACATCGGTCTTATCCTGTATGAAGACTCCGCCCGTTAAACTTACCGTTACGGATTCGCCCTGGGCGGTCTCTACCATTTGTCCATCGGACAGGTCCGTAGAATACGCAGCTGCTCCGGCAACCACATGATATTTTAAGATCTGTGCCAACAAGGCCTTTTCCTCGGTAGTGTCGAAATCGGCCAAGCTGTTGTAACCGTCACCCAATGCATCCAATAGGGCCGCAAAGGCGGTATCGGTGGGTGCGAACACGGTAAAGGGACCATCGGTCTGCAACAGATCCACCAATCCGGCATCGGCCTGCACCAAGGCACCTACCAATGAGGATAGAAACTCGGTATCCATGGCCAGTTCCACAATATTAGGTGTTGGCATTAGGGCATCCAAGGCTTCCTGTGGCAATAACACCTTATCGATCACATGTACCACCCCGTTGCTGGCGGCGATATCTGCCGGGGCCACGGCCGCATCCACATCGGTCTTATCCTGTATGAAGACTCCGCCCGTTAAACTAACCGTTACGGATTCGCCCTGGGCGGTCTCTACCATTTGTCCATCGGAAAGGTCCGTAGAATAGGCAGCTGTTCCGGCAACCACATGATATTTTAAGATCTGTGCCAACAAGGCCTTTTCCTCGGCAGTGTCAAAATCGGCCAAGCTATTGTAACCGTCACCCAATGCATCCAATAGGGCCGCAAAGGCGGTATCGGTGGGCGCGAACACGGTAAAGGGACCGTCGGTCTGCAACAGATCCACCAATCCGGCATCGGCCTGTACCAAGGCTCCCACCAAGGAGGATAGAAACTCGGTATCCATGGCCAGTTCTACAATATTTGGTGTCGGTTCCGGATTAAGGGCATCCAAAACTTCCTGGGGTACCAAAACTTTATCGATTACATGAACTATACCATTGGAAGCCAATACATCTGCAGGACCTACTTTTGCATCCGTATCGGTCGGATCCTGAATATAGACATCGCCATCTATCCTAACTGTAAGCTTTTCACCCTGAAGGGTAGTAAATTCCTGACCATTGGAAAGAGAACTGGAAGTAGCGGCCGCTCCAACCACCACATGGTACTTTAAAATAGTGGCAAGGATCTCCCTTTTCTCGGGAGTATCAAAGTCGCTTAAACTATCAAATCCATCCAGACTGGCAAAAAGTGAAGTAAATGCACCATTGGTCGGTGCAAAAACAGTAAAAGGTCCGTTACCGCTCAAGGCACCTATTAAATCCGAGTCCTCATTTTCATCCGCCTTGACCAAGGCAGCCACCAAACTACTTAAAATGTCCGTTTCCTGAGCAGTTTCCACAATATTCACCAATGTGGGCTCTTCAATCATGTCATTATCATCATCATTGCTACAGGAAACAAAAAGTAACAATGAACTGAAAAATGCCAAAAAATAAATGCCAAATTTTTTCATGTCTAATTTTTTTAGGTTAATACTTAGACAAATATAATAATAATTTCATTTTGTCCAACTATTATTAAATTTTATTAGACAAAAAATATTTTAAACCTTCTTCGTTCAATTTTTTGTTTAACTTTACCTAGTAATTAATTGGACGTTGATATGAGCAGGTATTCCATGGCGCAGATTGTTTCCCTAACAGGTATAAATTCACATACCTTAAGAAAATGGGAAAGCAGATACGACTTTTTGATACCTGAAAGAACAGATACCAATATCCGGTTCTATTCCGACGCCCAATTAAAGAAACTATTAAACATAAGTATTTTAAGGGGACAAGGTGTTCGTTTATCCGCCATAGGCCAGATGACGGACGAAGAAATCCATAAGATGGTTGCAGAAGCCTTGATCGGGTCCGATCAGGATGCCGAGGTGAAGGCCCTTGTATTGAGCATGATCAATTTGGATGAACAGGAGTTTGACAACATTATCAAATCCCATATATTAAAGAATGGTATTTTAAACACCTTTACTGAGGTGATCTATCCCTTTCTACACAAAGTGGGCGTACTATGGGGCATCAATAAAATTATGCCCGCGCAGGAGCATTTTGTATCCAACCTAATTCGGCAAAAAATATGTTCGGCCATAGATTTACTGCCCATCGCACCAAAGAATGCCCCACGGATCATCATGTTCTTGGCTGAAGGTGAAAATCATGAAATTGGCCTTTTATTGGCTTGTTTTATTGCCAAAAAATTAGGATGGCGGGTCTACTATCTTGGGCAAAATGTACCCCATGACAACTTAAAAACTATGGCAAACTTGGTAAAGCCCAATTATTTTCTAACCTTTTTTGTTACCACGACCCCATCCGTAATTGAGGAAAAAATTATTAAACTATCCTCGGAAACCCAGACACCACTTCTCTTTTCCGGTAATCCCCTTAATTCTCCAATTAAGAATAATGATTTGTTGATCTACCTAGAGAGTCCGACGGATTTAATTGTAGTTCTGGAGAAGGAATTGACCACATCTTAATATGGGTTTTCCATTATCTATGTTGAAAGCGAAAATTATTCCCTAAAATTTACCTGTCCTATGCTTCGTTTTAAGTAACATACATTATTGGGCACTATCTTTTTTTGTTTCTGTGGCTTCCTTCTTTTTACCCAAAAGGCCACCCAATATTTTTTTGGCCACATCCTTCTGTGCTTCCTTTTTAGCCGTAGTTGCGGTATCCACCTTTGCGGTAGAATCCGTTTTTTTTGTGGCAGCCCCTAAAAGCCCCCCTATGACATCCATGGTTTTTTCCTCATTTTCCTTCTTGGTAGAGTCTGTGGCCTTCTGGTTCTTGGCAATAAGATCGCCAATAATGTCCTTGGCCTTGTCCTTGCCCTTGGCAATCAATTTTTGCTTTTCAATCTCCACCAGTTGGGCCGTTAGATTTTTGATTCCCGAAGTTAGGTCCGTAGTCACGGTGGGACTGGTATAGCCCCCTCCAATATTGGCCGTAACCGGGATGGTTAAATTTTCCAAGGAGTTTTCATCGATCCTTGCTATTATGTTGTTGATATCCTTTCCCAAATACTTGGCGGGTACTTCAATAGTGGCCGCATAATTCAGTTTTTGATCGAAGGTATGGCTACCGGCAACATTAATGGCAAAATCCTGATATTTAATGGTAAACGGCTTTACCTTTACCACTCCGTCCTCAAAGGACAATGTTGTTTTCAGGTCCTTCAAATTCAATTTTTCAAGATTCAGAAAATTCAATTTGTTATCCAACTCTGTAAGCAAAGGTGCACTTTCCGCATCTATTTTATCGGTCAATAATTCAGCCAATAAATTTCCTGAAATGGTATTTAAATTGGGAGTAAAATCGTCCTTTAAACTTCCGGACAACTGTACATCGGAATTTAGGGTCCCCTGTAGTATCCTAGCTATTGGCGCCAATGTCCTGAACATTTCCAAAGCCTTAAAGGTCTCGGCAATCTTAAAGCTTTCCATTCCCAATTTCATGGCAAAGGTTGGTGTGGCCCCTTTGGTGGACACCTCTCCATTAAGAGCCAATTTACCATCAAAGATAGAAGATGTCATATTGGACAGTATGGCTTTCTCATCCCTTATTACGAGTGTTCCCTTTACATCCTTTAAAGTAAGATTGTCATAAATCACGGTATTGGCAGTGGCATTTATGGTACAATCCAAAAAGGAAGGTATCTTTATTTTCTCCTCCGTGGAAATGGGGGATGACCCATTTACATCACCACTTACTTCAGCAGCTTCCGCCATCATAAAATCGTTCACTGCAAAGGTGTTGGAACTAAGATTGAAGTTGCCCTCTATGTTTTCATTGTTGAACATAAATCCCAACAGGTTGTTGATAGACCCTGAGGCATCAAAATCGGTCTTTCCGGTAGCTCCTGCCAGGCTGTTCAGGGTTACGGTAGTAGGATTAAATGTTACCGAAGTACTTTTTAAGATAATGGGGTTTGGAAATTCATCGGACTTATACTCAAAATCGCTCAATTTTAAGTCCCCGGAAGTTTTGGTATTTTCATACTTCTTTTTTTCTATGGATGCCATATCAAAGGCCGTAGAAATATCCGCAACTAAAATCCCCTTTAAATTTAAATCGGCCGGAACCGGATACGCCTTGGAAATATTGGCAAGATTCATTTTTCCATCTATATGGGCATTTACCTTGGTGTTCCCCATAAGGTCGCTTATTTTGGCCACCATATTAAACTTGTCCTCATCAATCATAAAAGATAACTTTCGGATATCGACAAAGGTATCTTCCGTTATACCGGTACTATTTGAAATTTCGGTATCAATATATACATTTCGGACCGCTTTGGGCAGATCTGGATACTTAAAGGAGGCATTCTCCGAGTTGATATCTATTTTGAATTGGGGAATATGATCATCGTCAACTATGCCCTTAAACTCGCCTGCCACCGTAAAATTTCCAGTGGTGGACACCTGTGCTATATCTTTTGAATATACTTCTGGGATCACGGCCAAAAAGTTTTTAAAATCGGACGAAGGTGTTTTAAAGCTAATGTTTACCTCCTGGTCGTCCTCGTTCAATTTCACAAACCCGTCAAATACCAAGGCCAATTGATTTACTATGGCCTCGTTCTTTAAAAAGGAATATTTATTTTCGTTAAGATCTACCCCTATAAGGGCCTTCAATTGAACCGGATTCTTGTTGAGATATTGGGTACTGTCCATGACAAAAGAAACCAGACCACTGGTTTTCGTATCCAATTCCGATTTATCCAGGGAAAGATCTCCCTGACCGTTATGGTTCATTTCAGAAATGACAAAGGACATACCGCTGGAATGGTCGTTATACATTATCAATGCATTATTGATTGCGTAAGACTCCATAGATAGATTGAAACCGCTTTCAGAGGAATCCGTGTCGGCCGGGGCATCTGGTATAGAACTATCCCCGTTAGCGATATCATAGTTGGCATTTTCATCCTTGTCCACCTTTATGTTTAGCCGTGGGCGATCCAGTATTAGGCTTTTTATGGCAATAGGTTCTTTGGCCTCCTTGAAGAGCTCCCTTATGGACATATCCAAACGTACCTTATCCGATGCAAATAAGGTATCGCCTTCAAAGGGAGCCTTATTTATTAAGGTAATGTTATCCAAGGTTACGGACGCATTGGGAAAACTTCTGAACAGACTTAAATCCGCATCGGAAAAATCGAAGCTGGCATTAATACTATTATTTACCTTATTCTTGATTATATCGGCAATTTTACCCTTTAAGAAAAATGGGGTTGCGATCAGCAATAAAACTATCACCAAAACCACACCTCCAACAATCTTTAAAATTTTATTTTTCAAACCTTTATATTTTAGTAATTATTCAACTATAAATTTAAGAATCCCGATAGTTCACCACATATTAGAAGAACATATCGGTCTACACGATAAGAACAGTGAAAAGCCTGTTTTATTATGCCTCAAGATCAATTTCCTGGTTTACTTTTAAATTAAATCGCCTTCTAAAGAGATATACGAAAAAATAGAGGAAAGGGGTGTCCAAGAATGCTACAATTACTTTAAAAATGAATCCACTGACCAATAGTCCGTAAAACATGGACCAAGGCAACACTTTAAAAATGCACAACAGTCCAACCACGGTAAACGTATCCAGAAATTGGGAAAGGAAGGTGGAGAAATTATTGCGCAACCAAAGATGCTTGCCATTGGTAATTTTTTTCCAGAAATGATATATGCCAATATCCACGTATTGTGCAAAAAGATAGGCAAGCATAGAGGCAAATACCGCTATTGGGGATAGTGCAAATACATGGCTAAACACCTCATCCTGCACAGGGGAATTGGGCAATGCCGGCACCCAATTGGCCAGCAATACGATTCCCATTGAAAAAAAGGAGGCAAATATTCCGGCAGTCACAATTTGGTTGGCCTTTTTCCTCCCATAAATTTCCGAAATAAGATCGGTAATCAAAAAAGTAAGGGGGTATGGCAAGATTCCCACAGAAACTTCAAATAAAGACGCTCCAAATACCGTAACATCGCCAAAGGGCCTCCAATAAAAAAATTTTTGAAAAATTAAATTGGAAACCACTAAAGAAGTAATGAACAATGCTCCCAAATAGAGATAGATCTTAAAGGCCAATTTTTTATCCCCCTCCTTTAAGATCATATTCCCCATACCGTAATTAAATTTTTTAACATATAAATCTATACTCCCATTTAAGAATTCTTAAAAAACTGCTCCTATTTAAACCATCCAAATTTAATTGAACGATAATCGATCAACAATAAACCACCACTATGGATTAGAATTCCTATTTGATATTCAAGGTAAAGGGCATTCTTGCCTGAATCCCCTTATTTTCCATTGCGGATCTTATCTCCTTTAGAATCGTATAGGCCTCGGCCCCGATTTCTTCCCTAATAATGGTTTCCTTACTCTTGGAAGTGGCGCCCCCCATATCTTCCATTAACTTCTCAAAATCCGATTTATACTTCGGAAGTTTTTTTATTCCATAATTTTCCAGATCCACCATTTTGGCAGCCGCTGCAATGGCTTCGTCCAGTCCTCCCAATTCATCTACCAGTCCCAAGCGCTTGGCATCCACCCCGCTCCAAACCCTTCCTTGGGCAACACTATCGGCTTGGGCCATGGTAATTCCACGTCCCTTGGCCACTCTGTCCAAAAATGTTTCATAAGTTGTTTCTATTCCTTCCTGTACATTGTTCCTAAAGTTATCGTTCATTGGCTCGAACAAGGAATACTCCACAGAATTCTTATTGGTGCCCACCTGTTCGGCATTGACACCTATATTTTCGGCCAGTCCACTTATATTGGGAATAGTTCCAAAAACTCCGATAGATCCAGTAATCGTAGTAGGTTCGGCAAAAATCTTATCGGCGCCCGCCGCTATGTAGTAACCTCCCGAAGCAGCTACATCGCCCATAGAGACCACCACAGGTTTGGATTGTTTGGTGATTTCGATCTCGCGCCAAATAATATCTGAGGCCAATGCACTTCCCCCGGGAGAATTTATCCTTAGCACTATAGCCTTGACCTCCTCATCTTCCCTGGCCTTTTTTAAGGCGTCATTAATAATTCCCTGCCCAATTACATCGGAACCTCCCTCCCCGTACCAGATTTCGCCTTGGGCATAAATTACAGCGATCTTATCCCTGCCGCCGTTAATATTAATCTTGTTGGCGGTTCTAATATAATCGGCTAAAGGGATATAGTTGATATCTTCTGCCGTATCCACACCTATTTTTTCCTTGATCAAGCTTTCATATTCATCATAAAACAACTCCTTATCGATCAACCCCGATAAAATTGCATATTTTGGGGTACGTGTGCCCAAGGTATCCGCTATATGGTTCAAATCTTCAACGGAGATATCCCTACTTTCCGAAATATTGGTAAGCATGGACTGCCATAGGGCATCCAACAACTCCTTGATCTGTGTCCTATTGTCCCTACTCATTTCGTTGGCCAAAAAAGGTTCTACGGCACTCTTATACTTCCCGTGCCGAATAACTTCCATTTTTACCCCCGTCTTTTCCTGTAAATCCTTTAAAAACAATACTTCGGTAGACAGCCCCTTAAAGTCCATTGCCCCAACAGGATTAAGAAATACCTCATTGGCCGCACTGGCCAAATAATAGTCCTTCTGCGTATAAAAGTCCCCAAAGGCCAATATAAACTTCCCACTTTCGCCAAAATCCAATAAGGCATCCCGAATGGCCTGTGTTTGGGACAACCCGGCCATAAGCACATTATTGTTTAGGCTGATCCCTTTTATTTTGTTGTCTTCCTTGGCCACTTGAATGGCATGCAATATTTCGTCCAATCCCTGATTTACATTGAAAAGTCCGGCAAAGGGATTGGATTCGTCCATCCCCACATAGTCATTGATCGGGGTCTGCAACTGAATTTCCAAAACGGAATTTTCCCTGATCGTTACGGTATCCTCGCCACTACCTATGAGAGCGGCCAAAATAAGAAACATGACAAACATGATTCCGAAAGCGATGAGACAACCTACAATTGCAGCCAATAAATTTCTTAAAAAGTTCATTCCGTAAATATATTGTTAATAACCTACAAAGATAACCAATGTAGCGTTGATGCAATTATAAATAGTTGATTTTTACACCCTCCTGCCCCCATATACGGCACTGGGAAAGAACCCTTAAAATTTGGTCCTGTTTTTGGTAATTCTCTTTATGAAGTTCATGAACCCGTATAAACCTTTTTAATTAGCTAAAACCCGCCGGATCCGGTACGGGCAGGAATTGCTCCTTTTCATCCTTGCGCCAGCCGGCCCGTTCGCTAAAATAACCCCCCGGGTTATTTTTATACGCTCCGTCCTACCTTTTTTTTCTTTCCGTAGCGATGCTATGCAACTCAAAAAAGTCTTCAACTGGGTAAAAAATGCCTAATTTTCGCTTCAATCCAAAAAGTTTTTACGAGTTCAATTACTTTTGTTTTCTTTGTCCGCCTATCATGAACAAGACGTCAACAACATATCTTTCCATTGGGAGCAATCTGGGGGATAAGCTCAACCAGCTGCAGGAGGTAGTATTTTTAATCCATACCACTGTTGGCGAAGTCATAAAAACATCACCTGTATATGAGACTCCCGCATGGGGTTTTGAGGGCGACAATTTTTATAATGCCTGCATTATGGTAGAAACCACGCTTACACCTTCAGTTCTTTTGGAGAAATTACTGGAACTGGAAACGAGCTTGGGCAGGAAGAGGCAACATGGAACAGGCTATTCCTCCAGGACCGTTGATATCGATATACTATATTTTGACAAGGAAATCATCAATACCGATTTGTTGACCATTCCCCACCCCAACATGCCATTGAGGAGGTTTGTACTGAGACCACTGGCAGACATAGCCCCGCAGTTCTATCATCCAGTTTTAAACAAGGATACCCGAAACTTATTACAGGAATGCAAGGACAAAAGCGATATTACACGGACCCCCTATATGCTATATACGAGCAGGTCACAGCTTTTTTCCCAATTGGAATATATTGCCATTGAAGGAAATATTGGAGCAGGAAAAACCACCTTGGCCCATAAGATCGGGCAGGATTTCAATGCAAAACTGGTGTTGGAACGATTTGCGGACAACCCTTTCCTACCCAAATTTTATGAGGATCAGGGTAGATATGCCTTTCCCTTGGAAATGTCCTTTTTAGCCGATCGCTACCAGCAATTTATGGACGATACCTCCCAGTTTGATCTATTCAAGAACTTTATGGTAAGCGATTACGACATCCACAAATCCCTCATTTTCGCCAAAGTTACCCTGCAGGAGGAGGAATTTAAACTCTACCGAAAGCTCTTTAACCTTATGTACAAAGAGATTAAAAGGCCGAAAATATATATTTACCTGTACCAAAATACGGAAAGGTTATTAAAGAACATAAAGCAAAGGGGAAGGGATTACGAACAGAATATATCCCCTGAATATCTGAAGCAGCTCAACTGGGGGTATTTTGACTATATAAGGAGCTTTCCCGAACAAAATAATTTAGTTTTGGATATCAGTAATTTGGATTTTGTGGAAAACCCGGGCGATTACGAAATTATTCTGGGCCAAATTCAGAAATATGCGGTGCACCTATCTTTTTAAGATAATTTTCACATATTATTTGCACAGAACAAATCAATTTATTTACTTGCGCCTCCAATTAAGTCGTTTTAAGTAGGTTGACACATCGGAATAATCCATGGAAAGACTTAAAGGTTTTAAACTAACTAACTCAAACTATATATTGCCAAACCCAACCCAATGGTTGGGTTTTTGGTTTTATATGGGTATTCCATTATATTGATCTTAGCCCTGCAATTTGGCCCATAGGTCCCAAATCACTATACCCACACTTACGGAAATATTCAGGGAATGTTTAGTGCCGTATTGCGGAATTTCCAGGACCAGATCGCTATTTGAGACCACATCTTGGGAAACCCCCTTTACCTCATTGCCAAAGATTAGGGCGTACTTTTTACTCCCTTCCACTTTAAAGTCGTTCAACATAACGGCATTTTCTGCCTGCTCCACAGAAAGCGAAGTATAGCCACTGTCCCTTAATTCCTCCAAAAGATCCATGGTACTCTCCCTATACTCCCAGGCCACACTATCCGTGGCCCCTAGTGCGGTCTTATGGATTTCCTTATGCGGTGGGGTTGCGGTTATTCCGCACAGGTAGATCTTTTGGATCAAAAAGGCATCGGCCGTTCTAAAAACGGACCCAATGTTGTTCAAGCTCCGTACATTGTCCAGCACAATACAAATCGGTGTTTTTTCCACCTGCTTAAACGCTTCCAGATCAAGTCGGTCCAATTCACTATTCTCCAATTTACGCATGTAATACTATTTTAAATTTGTACACTTCCCCCAAGGTTACCAAGGTCACCGGTCCGGCCGAAACTGTATAAAGTTATCCCAAAAATATCAACAATAGAGTACATTCCAGTAGATAAACCCTACATTAGTTGTTTGGAAACAGAATACAAAAATAAGTTAATAAAATCGCTTTGGCAGACTCGGGAAAGACAAAAAAGGTAACCCCTTTAATGCAACAGTACAATACCATTAAGGTGAAATATCCCGATGCCCTATTATTGTTCCGTGTCGGGGATTTTTACGAGACTTTTGGGGAAGATGCGGTCAAGGCTTCTAAAATACTGGGCATTATCCTAACCCATAGGAACAACGGAGGCGATAGGACCGAACTGGCCGGTTTTCCGCATCATTCATTGAACACCTACTTGCCCAAATTGGTAAAAGCTGGACAAAGGGTAGCCATATGCGATCAATTGGAAGACCCAAAACTCACCAAGACCATAGTAAAAAGGGGCGTTACCGAACTGGTTACCCCAGGGGTGGCCATGAACGACGATATCCTATCGGCCAAGACCAACAATTTTTTGTGTGCGGTTCATTTTGGTAGAAAAAGGTTGGGAATATCCTTTTTAGATATATCCACAGGGGAATTTCTGACTTCGGAAGGCAATGAGGAACAGATAGACAAATTGCTCCAAAATTTCTCCCCCAACGAGGTACTGGTATCAAAGGCCAACAAAAAGGAATTTTTGGAGGTATTTGGCAAAAATTTCCATACTTTTTTTACAGAGGACTGGATCTTTCAGGATGATTATGCCCTAGAGACACTTACCAACCATTTTAAAACAAAGGGGCTCAAGGGTTTTGGGGTAGACCATTTGGCCCATGGCATAGTGGCGGCCGGCGTAGTACTGCATTATCTTTCGGATACACAGCACAGGCAATTACAGCATATCAACACCCTTCAACGCATTGCGGAAGAGGAATATATTTGGATGGACCGGTTTACCATAAGGAACCTGGAACTCTACCATTCCAACAATCAAAACGCCGTTACCCTTTTGGATGTAATAGACAAGACCATTTCCCCTATGGGCGGTAGAATGTTGAAAAGATGGTTGGCACTTCCCTTAAAGAATATCGAAAAAATCCGAAGAAGACATCAGGTAATTACCCATTTAACCGAAAACGAAGCGGCCCACCAAAAATTACAGAGCGGCATTAAACTGATAGGAGATCTGGAAAGATTGATTTCCAAGGTGGCCACGGGAAAAATAAATCCCAAAGAAGTAGTCCAGCTTAAAAATTCCTTGGAGGCCATTGTTCCCATTAAACAGATTACCACCAAAAGTAAAAACGAGGCCTTAAACCTTATTGGGGACCAATTGCATTCCTGTGACATGCTGAGAACCAAGATCAAAGAAATGGTAAACGAGGAAGCACCGGTAAATATGATGAAAGGGAGTACCATTGCCAAAGGTTATTCCCCGGAACTGGATGAACTTAGGGGACTGGCCTATTCAGGCAAGGATTATTTGGATAAAATGCTGGAAAGGGAAACCCAGCGCACCGGCATCGGTTCCCTAAAAATAGCCTCCAACAATGTTTTTGGCTATTATATAGAAGTGCGGAACACCCATAAGGACAAAGTACCGGAAGATTGGATCCGAAAACAGACCTTGGTGAATGCGGAACGCTATATTACGGAGGAGCTCAAAGAATATGAAGCCAAGATATTGGGAGCGGAAGAGCGTATTTTAAGTCTGGAGCAACAATTATTTTCCCAATTGGTAGTCTGGATGCAGGAATATATTGCCCCCGTACAAAACAATGCCTTTCAAATTGCGCAGTTGGATTGTCTCTGTGGCTTCACCCAATTGGCCAAGGAGAACAACTATGTTTCCCCAGAAATGGTCGATTCTACGGAACTGTCCATTGTAGGTGGCAGGCATCCCGTCATTGAAAAGCAATTGCCTTTGGGCGAAGCCTATATTGCCAATGACGTTACCTTAAACAGGGACGATCAACAGATTATTATGATCACCGGTCCCAACATGAGCGGTAAATCGGCCATCTTGCGGCAAACGGCACTCATCGTACTATTGGCCCAAATGGGTAGTTTTGTACCGGCCGATGCGGCAAAAATTGGTTATGTGGACAAAATATTTACACGGGTAGGCGCCAGTGACAATATCTCTATGGGAGAATCTACCTTTATGGTGGAAATGAACGAAACCGCCTCCATTTTAAATAATCTTTCAGAGCGCAGTCTGGTACTTTTGGATGAGATAGGCAGGGGTACCAGTACTTATGACGGAATCTCCATAGCCTGGGCCATTTCCGAATATTTGCACGAACATCCCGCAAGGGCAAAAACCTTATTTGCCACGCATTATCACGAACTGAACGAGATGTCCTCCACTTTTGGCCGCATCAAGAACTTCAATGTCTCCGTGAAGGAACTAAAGGACAATGTACTTTTTTTACGAAAACTCGCCCCGGGCGGCAGTGAGCACAGTTTTGGTATACACGTGGCCAAAATGGCCGGTATGCCGCAACAGGTGATCCACAAGGCCAATAAAATTCTTAAGAAGCTGGAAAAATCACATTCCAGCGAAGAGCTTTCCGATAAATTACAATTGGTTCAAAATGAAATGCAACTTAGCTTTTTCAATCTGGACGACCCTTTATTGGAACAGATCAAGGAAGAAATTACCCATCTGGATATCAATACCCTAACCCCCGTTGAGGCACTAATGAAACTCAATGAAATTAAGCGTTTGCTCACCAAAAAGAAAAATGCCTAGGTAAGTGCGCAGGAGGGCCATTAAAGTAGTACTACCGTCTAAAATATTCAGCTTGGGGGTATAATTATTTTCATTATGGTCCGATTAAAGAACAAAGACCACTTCGTTGCAAGACTTAAGACTAAAAATCCGATCACGACCAGCCGGTTTAAAGCATCCCTTTTTATTGGATGAATCAAATCGAAAAGCAGAGTACGAAAGACGTCAAGGACCCTAAATAATTGTTATTAATGGACTTATGATGATTCATACATATTTTATCGGACAACAATAAATTATTTTGATTCTTTTTAATGAAAAGTTCTTTGCTTTTTATAGAATTGTATTAAATTTGCTCCCGCATCGGAAAAGGATGTAACGCTCATTATATAAACTGTAAAAATAGCTCCTTCCGATAGCTACCTGGAAGTAGGGCAAAATTTGCGAAAATAGCTCAGTTGGTAGAGCGCCACCTTGCCAAGGTGGAGGTCGCGGGTTCGAATCCCGTTTTTCGCTCCATTGTACAATCGCTACTGCTCTGAGCAGTTAGGCTCGAGTGGTGGAATTGGTAGACACGTTGGACTTAAAATCCAATGGACATTAGTCCGTGCGGGTTCAAGTCCCGCCTCGAGTACAAAGGAAAAGCCAGCTTTTATAAAGCTGGCTTTTTTTATTCAGGTACAACATAGGTACAACAAATTAATTTTTCGGGTGTATAGGTTTCAAGTTGGACTTTTTGATCTCAAATGTTTACAATTGAATTCAATTTTAACTTATGGTTCGGGACACAAACCAAATTAAACTACAAATCAACACAAATACAATATAACTTACTTTTTTACTGATTATTGATTTCACTTCAGAAATATTAAACTTCAAAAAAAGTGAGCCGTTTAAGTTCTAATTTTGAGTAAAGGAGAGATTATCGCCAAAGAAACTATTAACCTTCGATACTAGAAAATTGGCAATTAGATCGGCTTCCTCCCGTATCAAGTGGCAAACCTTCTATATCATCAAAAAGTCAGGATCATACACCTGACATTTATCTACCCTCAAACGGCAGCGACAACGGTATCAGATTCATAGATGCCAATACTATGTCGCTGTTTATCCGAAGTGATCGGGGCAAAAAGGTGGACACAGAAATAGGCGATGAAGTTGAAAATAGCCTTGCCCTTTTAAAATGACACAGAGCTATCATGGACAGATATTTTAAATACGATAAACCTTGCACTGCCATTTGATATGCTGGTGGAATAAAGGCATTCCCAAAAATGAAAGAAGAAAAGGATTTGCGGCTGAACGGAATTACCGTCGCCTGTCTGACCAATTTTCATATTAAACATGACAAATAAACTATCAAGCAAGTATTTAAAATTCCGTCGTCTACTCCCATAAGTACATCCTTGAACCATCCAAATCTATCACCGCAGTGCTTTTTATTTTACATATTATTTTTTACTCTCTAAAAATTCAACGGCTAGCTTTTCCAGGTTTTGCAATCTGGTTTAGCAATAAAAAATTCCTTTAGGCGTTACCAAGCAATTTTACCAACGCACATTTTATGACTGCCTATGCATCGTTAATAACGACTCTCGATTCTTTAGCGGTGGTGTTCCTGAAATTTTCGTGGAATGTTCTAGCTCAAATAATTAAAAACCACTTACTATAATCCTATTCCCAGAAGCGGTAGAGTTCCCTCACCAGTTAATTGTGCACTTCTGGATACAAATTTTCATATATTTATCAAAAGTAATCGTAAATATGTTACTCAACTTATTCATTTCTCAGTATGATTTTTTGCCCCCAAAGCATTTAACCAAGCAGAGAACTAGGAAACGCTAAAAGATATAAACTATTACGCTTAACTTTTTACTACAGCACAATTGTCCTATTGTTACCAAAGATAATTTTCATACTTTTGTAGTTGATGCAAAAACCAAATAAAATATCGGCATTTTTCTTTTTGGGCTTGTTTAGCCTAATGGTGCTGCATCAGGCATTTCCACATTTGCATCATCAGCACGAGGAAACGCATTCCCATTCAGATATTGCCCATACTGGCGAACACCATCATCACGATGACAGTTCTCACGAGAAAGAAGAATCCCCATACGGTTTCTTTGGGTTCTTTATGGATATGCACGTCCATTCCACGGTATCCAGCGATATTGTTGTACTTAAAAGGAATACCGTTGAGCGGCAGACTATCGTAGATGATAATGTGGTAAAACCTACATCTGATTTTCAGGAATTTTATGTCGTTGATAGTAGGCAAAACTCTAAACCGCCAATTTATCATTCACCCAACAATCATTTTAGTCCTTACCTCTCATCCCTCGATTTACGGGGCCCACCATCTTTAGGTTAATCGTTTAGGAATACCTACCGCTAAGGTAGAAATCCTTTTATGCACTAAGATTAAACCTAAAATTTCAAACAATGAAAAAATATATCGTATCCGCGATTTGCGGATGCCTGTTCTTTGTTAATGGTTTCTCACAGGATAAAAACATTGGGGAATTGCTTAATGAAATAGAACAGAACAACACAGAGCTAAAAGGCTATCAATCGTTCATTGAAAATCAACAGCTCGAAAACAAGAGCGCCAATAATTTACCCGACCCACAGCTTTCAGGCTATAATTTGCCATTTGGCGATAACGCAACGGGGAATTATTCCGAATATGAAATATCGCAATCCTTCGAGTTTCCGACGGTTTATGGTTCACGCAGTAAATGGAACGACTTAAAGTCGATACAACTGCAAACGTCCTATGCCAAAAAGCGGCAGGAAGTTTTGTTGGAAGCAAAATCGGTATTGATTAAACTCGTTTTCCTTCAAAAGCAGAAAGCCATTGAAACCAAAAGAAGAACCCAGGGCAAACAGGTTTTTGACCAGATTCAAGAGCTTTATGATAAAGAGCAAGTCGGTATTTTGGATTTGAACAAGGCGAAAATCGCTTGGATTCACGAGCAATTCGTTGTTCAACAGATTGATAGTGAAATCCAAATTGTACTGTCCAAACTCAAAACCTTGAACGGCGGAAATGCCATTGATAGCTTTACAGCAAGTATCGATTTACCTATCGAGGTGGCTACGGTAGAAACGCTTTGGCAAGAAAAGTTGGCAAACGACCCTTCTTTACAAAGTTTAAAGGTTACTGAAACGGCTTCGCTTCAAAAAGTAAAACTGGAAAAAAACAAGGTATTGCCCAATATGGCACTTGGTTACAATTATCAAGGTGTTAGTGGCAGTAATTTTTCGGGTTTTTATGGCGGTCTTTCCATTCCGTTGTGGAATAGCAAGAACAAGGTAAAATCGGCCAAAGCCGATTATGAGTACCAAAAATCGAATACTCAAGTCATTACCGCTTCGCTATATACCCAATTTCAGGAAACATACAACCGATACGAATTGATGCTTGAAAAATACAATGAGTATCAAACCACAATGGCCAACTTAAACAGCGAACAACTGCTCTTTAAGGCCTATATGCTGGGCGAATTTTCGTTTATGGACTACTATGTGGAGCTTCAATTCTACCGTAATGCATCTGACAGAATGCTGCAAATGGAAAAGGAAGTACAATTATTACAGGCACAATTATTAAAACATACTTTATAAACCTTAAAAACAAAGATTATGAAATTTACAAAAACAATATTCGCAATAGCAATCGCCTCAACTTTTTTGGTAACCAGTTGTAGGGAAGCAAAAAAAGAGAGTACAGATGACCACGGTCACGAACACAATGAAGATGGAAGCCATATGCACGAGGAAGACATAGAACAAGAAGAATTTGAAGTAGGAAAAGATTCTATGGGAACAAAGGCAGATGACCACGGTCACGACCACGATTCTGACGGCAACCATTCAGATGATGATTCTGATACCCACAAACACGAAGATGGTTCTGAACACCACGACCATTAAAAAATCAAATACATACGAAAGATGAAATATATAATAATAGTGCTCGCCTTTTTGGCAATGTCATGCAATAACAAGTCAGAAGACGCACACGCACATAATGAAGATGGTAGTCACGTGGGCGAAGAAAATCCACGATTGAACTATACTGTCTGGACGGATAAAACAGAACTCTTTGTTGAGTTTCCTGCGCTTATAGTAGGTAACGGAAGTAAATTCGCAGCCCACTTTACGGTTTTGGATAAACACCAGCCCGTTCGTGAAGGTTCTGTAACGGTCAGTTTAATAAAAGATGGAAAGGGCATCAGAAATAAGGCAAATGCGCCTTCGTCACCAGGTATTTTTTCGCCTGCCATACAACCGAAAGAAGCTGGAAACTATCAATTGGTTTTTGAATTGACAACACCAGAATATTCAGATAAAATTTCCATTGATGATGTAATGGTATATGCCACCACGGATGAGGCCATAAAAACTTTGGGTACGGAAGAAGATGATGCAGGAATCTCGTTCTTAAAGGAGCAAGCTTGGAAAATCGATTTTCAGACCGCACCTGTAATTTCGGGTAAAATTTACGATGTCATCAATACGTCCGGTGTTTGGATGCCATCGCAAGGTTCAACCAAGTCCTTGGCGGCAAAATCCAATGGTGTGGTAGATTTTAAGGTAAATAACCTTACGGAAGGTACAGCGGTAAAACAGGGTCAGTTGTTGATGAGCTTGAACAGTCAAGGATTGGCATCCAATAATTTAAGTACGGATATCGCTTCTGCTAAAGCGACATTCCAACAGGCCAAATCGGAATATGAAAGGAAGAAAGAGCTATACGAATCCAAAATAGTCCCAAAATCTGAATTTGAAAAAGTAGAGAGCAGTTTCGAGATAGCCAAAGCCAACTATCAATCATTGGTATCTGGTGTATCGGGCGGAAGTAAACAAATACGAGCACCTTTTGATGGCTTTATCAAATCCATAACTGTTTCAAATGGCGATTATGTAGAACAAGGTGTTACACTTGTAACCGTTGGGACGCATCAATCCAGAGTTTTAAAAGCGCAATTAGCACCCAACTACGGACTTGCGATGGGCAATGTACAAGGTATATGGTATCAGGATAATGATAACCAATGGAAAGACGTAACTGATGCCGAAGGCAAAATCCTTTCGATTGGTAAGGACGTGGAACGTGAAAACCCTTTGATTTCTGTTTTTGCAGAAGTCAATGCTACCGTCGATATGCCAATAGGAAGTCTAACACCTGTTCAGATAGCGATGGGAAATGCAACACAGAACACAATGATTCCTGTGAATGCTCTCTTGGAAGACTATGGAAGCTATTCCGTTATCGTTCAACTATCAGGCGAAAGTTTTGAAAGACGACCTGTTAAGATTGGAAAGCGCAATGGCGAAAATGTAGAGATACTGGAAGGTCTTCAAGTTGGCGAAGTGGTGGTAACTACAGGAGCATATCAAGTTAAAATGGCTTCAATGTCGGGTTCTACACCGGCACACGGCCACGAACATTAAAAACGAAGAGAAATGTTAAACAAAATATTATCAATTTCACTTCAAAACAGATTGCTCATTCTTTTGGGAGCGGTTGCATTGAGCGTTTTGGGAATCTATTATGCGCGTACTATGAACGTGGATGTATTCCCAGACCTCACGGCACCTACGGTAACCATTCTTACCGAAGCCCACGGAATGGAATCTGAAGAAGTAGAAAAATTAGTGACCTATCAACTGGAAACTGCCTTAAACGGTTCGCCCAATGTAAGGCGAATCCGTTCCTCATCGGCGGCAGGTGTTTCCATTGTTTGGGTAGAATTTGAATGGGGAACGGATATTTACCGTGCCAGACAAATCGTGAGCGAACGTATCCCGATGGTTCGAGAGAACCTACCCGAAGGCATAGGAGCACCAACGATGGCACCTATTTCATCCATTATGGGCGAAATAATGCTCTTGGGAGTGACATCGGATAGCCTTTCACCAATGGAACTGCGAACCTTATCCGACTGGACCATCAGGCCGCGTATAAAAGCCATAGGCGGTATTGCAAATGTGGTAGTCATTGGCGGCGATTACAAACAATACCAAGTATTTGCCAATCCCGAAAAGATGAAGTATTACGACGTGAGCCTATCAGAATTGGTAGAACACGTTAAGGAAGCAAATCAAAATGCGCCCGGTGGTGTCATCAATCAATATGGCAATCAGTACATCATTAAGGGAAGCGGTAGAGCCTATGCGCTGGAAGACTTGCAGGAAGCAGTTCTTAAAGAAGTGAATGGTCAAACTATCAAGATCAAAGATGTTGCAACCGTACAAATTGGTGCAGCTGATAAAATTGGTGATGGTTCATTAAACGCAAATCCCGCTGTGATTCTGACCATTTCTAAACAGCCCGATGTAAACACCTTGGAGCTGACAGACCGCTTGGACGAAGCTATTGCAGATTTGCAAAAAACCCTGCCCAAAGGTGTCAACATCAAAAGTCAAATTTTCAGGCAATCCGACTTCATTGACGCGTCCATCAGCAATTTGAATCAAACCCTATTGGAAGGAGCTTTCTTTGTAATGATTATCCTGTTCATCTTTTTAATGAACTGGAGGACTACCGTTATTTCCTTACTGGCTATCCCTATTTCATTATTGGTTTCCATCATCATATTAAAATGGCTGGGTTACACCATAAATACAATGAGTTTGGGTGGTATGGCCATTGCCATAGGAGCATTGGTAGATGATGCCATCATCGATGTGGAAAATGTGTATAAACGCTTGCGCGAAAACATCAGAAAACCGAAATCGGAGCGGGAATCGACCATAAAAGTAGTGCGTGATGCTTCGGTAGAGATTAGAAGTTCCATCATTATTGCAACCCTAATTATTATTGTATCATTTGTCCCCTTGTTCTTTTTAAGCGGAATGGAAGGTCGATTGTTGCAACCGCTGGGAATAGCATTTGTGACTTCGGTCTTGACCTCGTTGGTTGTTGCCGTAACCGTCACGCCTATTCTATGTTCCTATTTGTTGGATAACGAAAAACTTTTGAACAAGCAGGCAGAAGGTACACGCGTGGAGCGATGGTTACAAAAGCATTATGGCAACCTTTTGGAACGTGCCACAAGAATACCCAAAACCATTATTGGCGTAACTGTGATTGCCTTTCTGTTAAGTCTTTTAGTGGTCACACAGTTGGGAAGGAGTTTTCTTCCTGAATTTAACGAGGGCTCTTTGGTAATAAGTGTAGTCGGTCCACCGGGAATGTCTTTAGAAGAAAGCAACAAGACAGGTAAATTAATCGAAACTATACTATTGGATATGCCCGAAGTAGCCGTCGTTACAAGAAGACAAGGCCGTGCCGAATTGGACGAACATGCACAAGGTGTCAATGCTTCGGAAATTGATGTGCCTTTTGTACTTGAGGACAAAACAAAAGAAGAATTCTTTGAAGAAGTCCGAAACAATTTGAGTGTTGCACCAGGTGTCAACATTACTTTGGGGCAACCCATCGCCCACCGTATAGACCATATGCTTTCGGGTACACGGGCCAATATCGCCATAAAGATTTTTGGTTCAGATTTACAGCGACTGTTTGAAGTTGGTAAAAGCGTAGAACAGAACATCAAGGATATTGATGGACTGGCAGATGTTGCGGTTGACCAACAAATTGAAGTGCCTCAAATTCGTATTAAACCCAAACGCCAAATTCTCTCGGCTTATGGAATGACAGTAGGCAATTTAATGGAACAAGTAGATATCGCTTTTGCGGGGGAAGAAGCGGGCGAGATTTATGAAGGTCAGCAATATTTTGATTTGGTGGTGCGCTATGAAAAACAGTTTCGGGACAATATTGAGAACATCAATAAAACCTTGATTAGTTTACCAAATGGTGGACAAACCACGCTGGGCGAATTGGCAACCGTTCAATCGGTAAGCAGTCCAAACACCATCAATCGGGAAGATGTACAACGAAAGATTGTGGTCGCCGCCAATGTTCAAGGCAGGGATTTACGTGGTGCTGTTAACGAAATAAAGGAAGTCGTGGGCAACAATGTAAATATGCCAGAAGGCTATCGTGTACAATATGGAGGACAGTTCGAAAGTGAATCAAAAGCATCACAATTGCTTTTAATAACAGCCATCATCGCCGTAGCTATCATTTTCCTTTTATTGTATTATGAATTCAAGGACGTAAAACTGGCGTTCGTGGTATTGATCAATTTACCCTTGGCCTTGATTGGTGGTATCTTGATTGTGTATTTTACTTCAGGTATCATAAGTATTGCAGCGACCATAGGTTTTATCAGTTTGTTTGGTATTGCCACACGAAACGGTATTCTCTTGGTCTCACGTTACGAGGATTTAAGAAAAGAAGGAATCCAAGGCTTTCAATTGATAAAGAAAGGTGCATTAGATAGATTGAATCCCATATTAATGACAGCCTTTACCACAGGTCTGGCATTGATACCATTGGCCTTAAAAGGTGGCGAACCTGGTAGTGAAATTCAAAGCCCGATGGCAGTAGTTATTTTAGGTGGTTTGTTATCAGCAACTATATTAAACTTGGTGGTAATTCCTTGTGTGTATAAGTTGGTGGTTACAAACAAATAAAATATTAGTACTATATATTTGGGGCGGTCAAAACAATATTGTTTTGACCGTTTTCATTGATTGGGGAGGACTTAGGTAAGTTCCACTTCGTCCCATGCAATCTCACCGCATTGAATTTATCCAGTAACGCAACACCTACATCAGCAGATACGGCTTACAGTACTTTGATTTAATTTAAAATGGGCGAACCGTATAGGGACCAATCCAATTTGTTAAAAACCAACCTCCCAAAAGCATCAAAAATAAGTGCTGATCCCGAAATACCATGTAGCGGTTCTTGAAGCTGGATTGTTCAAAATATCCTGCTGCCATTGGTATCTGTAATTAATCCTTAGAACGGTCTGGGGTGATGGCCTGAAGCTCAAGGCAGGGGTCAAAGCGAATAGGTCATCTCCAATATCCGTATTGGTCTGGGCAAACTTTCCGATATTGTAATCCACATAATCCGTTCGGAGCGACAGGTTCAGTATTGCCTCTTCCCAATCGAGTATTTTCGTTTTTAACACCGGTTGGATAATATCGACAAAAAAGCCCGCTTGTTGATTTCCAAATTGCTGTGTGAAGGTATCCGGTACATCCACCCAAATGTAGGCCATCTCACCAATAAGCCCTGTTCCGGTTTTGTTGATGGTCGTATTTAGGTCTAAAGCCAGTACATCGACCCGCCTTGATCCAGTGTCAACTTGAAGGCCGTCTATTTCCTTCCTGTTGTACGCGCCTCCCATATAAGAGATACCCAGTTCTCCTATTTTACGATGTTTAATTGCCAATTTTCCATTTAAGAGCGGGCTCCCACTAAAATTATCCTCAAATCGCGCAGAATTTTCCTTAACAGCCGCTAAAAAAGTTCTTTCTTCTTCGTTATTGATAATGCTTGTGTCAAAACCATTGGTCAGATACGCTTCATATCCCAAAGTCCAATCTCCCTTGTATGCCTTTCCGTATATGCCGAAACCAGCATTGGAGAAAGTGGCGGGCAACAAATTGGTACTAACATCCGGCCGCTCTACAAACTCCCATTTCGGACCGTCGTGATTTTGATTAAATGAGCCTATGGGATTCAATACAATTCCCCCTCGAAGGTTAAGTAGGGGATGTAGGGCGATATCCATCGAGGCGAACTCAATGGCAATTTCCTCGGTTCCGTTTTCAAATTCCAGCTCAGTCAAAAACTTAATGCGCTTGGATATGGAAGCCGAAACGAAAAGTGTCAATCGCCTGGCCTGAAAAGAGAGCCCTTCAGACAATCCATCCTCAATGCTATAGATGGAGTTCGCCTCCAGATAACCTCCCAGATTGACGGGAAATTTGTCGAAAGTCAAAAATGGACGGTCATAAACCGCATCCATATTCATCGATGTCTTGGTACTGTCTTTATACTTGATTTGGGCGCTAATGGTCGAAACGCAAATATGAACCATGAAAAGTACAGCGCATATTTTAGGAGACATGTACATAGATATTTTCATTATCGGTTGTTATTGCGAATGACTTCAAGTTTTCTTCTGCAGGCCCTTGCAGAACGTGACCCAAGCGGTCAAATTCACTACCATGACAAGGACAATTATATATACCTCCGCCAATATTGAGTTCACAGCCTCGATGGGTACATTGCATTAAACTGGCCGTATAACCTTGATTCTGAGTTTTGAATATGCCTATGGGATATTCCATGGAATCGCTTTGGATGACCACAAAATCACGCTCTATTTGTTTCCCTCCTTTTATCTGTTCAAACTCACTCTTTGAAATCCTCAACACTCCTTCTTCCGTTATGAAGGAGGCATAGTACAGGCCCGCACAGCTGTGGAGAAAAAAGGTGGAAGCTGGGAGGGCTGTGGCTAGATACCCTAAACGTTTAATGAAATCCTTCCTGTGCATCTATAGGGAGTTAATGAATTTTATCAATTGTGACTTTTCTTCTGGTGCTAATGAAATGTACCGGGCCTTTGAATTATTTGCCTCGCCCCCGTGCATTTCTATGGCTTCCTCAATACTTGAAGCCCTTCCGTCATGTAGCAGGAACATTTGTCCGCCTTGGGAATTGGCGGATAGACCGATTCCCCATAGCGGTGGAGTTCTCCATTCGGAGGTCTCAACATTGCCCTCTGTGAATCCATCATCAAGGCCAAGGCCCATATCATGTAGCAATAAATCCGTATAAGGATGAAACTCCTTGAAAGACAGGGATTTAATGGGAGAATAACCTGTTGTCAGGGTCGGTGTGTGGCAGGCAGCACATTGTACCGATTTAAAAAGCTCTTTTCCGGCAATAACATCTGGATCCATTTGGTTTCTTGAAATAGGAGCCTTAAGGGTCTTAAGGTAAAACACCACGTCGTTCAAAGTTTTGGTACTTATCTCCGGATCTACTTCGAGGCCACTGAACGGGTCAATGGGGTCGAAAAGGGAGGTTATCCCAATGTCTTGATTATATGCACCTACGGTTTGATGCAACAAATCATAGCTGTTGGCCTTCTTCCCAAACCTGAAGATATAATTGTCTCCCTGTGGAACACTGTTTTCCCGAATCTTTGTGAATTCGGGAGTAAGATTATAGTGTGGCCGTCCGCTAATTCCATCTCCATCTTCATCCATTGGGTCGGCCAAGGCCATGATTTCCTCATCAGGGACAGCATCCAAGAGGCCCAATCCTGTTACCGCAGGTGCCACTAAAATGGAAAAGGGCACACCGTGGGGCACGGTTTCAGGTTCAAAACCGGGTAAGGCCTTATTTTGAATTTGGTTCCTGCCATCGCCGATAGTTGGCATTGCAGATAAATCCAAATCATTATTGCCAAACCTAATTAGTTGATTGAAAGGATGGCCCTTGCCATCCCCTGAATGGCAGCTAACACAGCTAGTCCCTACAAATAAGGGGCCGAGGCCATTTTCAACAGTAAAGACGTCATCGTTAAAAGCTATGTCGCCAGCCAAAAACCGTTTTTGCTCGCTTATGGACAGGCCATCGATAGGCCCATCCAACAGATCAAATTCCATTGGTTCTTCGGGTCCCAAATTTTCACAGCCACAAAACAGAAATACTGATAGTCCAACGAAAACAAAAGCTATTTTAGACATTACTGTTAATTAATTTATGCTAATATAATTAAATTTTTAGATATGTCTAAATTATTTAATATAATGCAGAAAATCTTTGAAATGTTTATACCATTAGGTTAAGGAAATAATGTTATAGCAGCGAATGATTCCTTCAAGTTGACCAAGTGGTCTAAATCAACTTCATTTTCGAGACTATCTTCATTTAGCGCTAAAACTAAGTGTTTGATGGAAGTGTATTTTACGCTCGCTGGAACAACTAATACCGAGCAAGTTGTTGTACGACTTACTTTTTCACTTACCGTGCCTAAAAAAATTATTCGATTGATGAGTCTGCGCCTTTAGCGCACATTATTATCAAATCGGCTTTCTCATCTTTTGCTGTTTGATAAATGACAACTACGGTGGTGCCAAAATCAACAAAACTTTTGTAGTCCTTAGATGCTAAATCCAGAAAGCTTCCGAGATAATCCTTGAGTTTTTGTTTATATAATTTTTACTGGGATTCTTGGGTTCTCGAAACTGGAGCGGCCATAGCTGCCATTCCTATGGGCGTGCTCGATGGATATGCCACTGAGCAGGTGTGTACAAAAACAATTTTCGTTTTTAGTTGCTTCGATAGACCCATAACATAGTTTATCGTATTATTCGCTGCACGGGTAAAATCTATCGGCACCAAAATTGCCGTAGTTTTCATATTACTTTTGTTTTTATTATTACTTAAAAAGAAGGTAAAAGAAATATAGAATAGCATCTATAAAGTAAATGACAAGTAATACAATAAACATAGCAGCAAATATCAAAATACAGGAAACTTTATCCCGCTTTGCTATTCCAATACTCTTGGGTTTTTTGTCTTTTTTTGTTTGCCTTCTCTCCCTTCTATTCTTAGACATGGTCAATATTTTAGAT
Source organism: Arenibacter sp. P308M17 (assembly GCF_003426735.1). Taxonomy (GTDB): domain Bacteria; phylum Bacteroidota; class Bacteroidia; order Flavobacteriales; family Flavobacteriaceae; genus Arenibacter. The sequence continues at coordinate 167,147 of NZ_QVON01000006.1, read as the reverse complement.
GGTCTATTCACCTTTTATTCAGCGCCTTATTCATAGAATCGCTCTTTTTCTAGCGTAAAGGCTTGTAAAGCAAAATACTATACGTTCATCGACATGCAGGTAATGTTTGTGGCCACTTCCGGGCTGGCGGTAACGATGACAATGAATGCCACCCCTGCCAAAGCGGTAAGCCCCCATTGTTTACGCAGCATCTTTAAAGGTGTCAACAGTTTGTCCGCACCCCAATGTGCCGCCCAAGCTGCCAATCCTAATACTACTACCCAAAGCCAAATATTCATTTTTATTATTGATTTATTTTTTTCTATTTCAAGGTTTACTTAAAGCTACTTCGACAATTTTAAAATTCTTATTGCACCACGCATCACAAACGTGAAAACGATGCCGCCAATTACTAAATCGGGCCATTTACTATTCAGAAAATAAACCAGTATCCCTGCTGCTATAACACCACCGTTAACAATGATATCATTGGACGTAAAAATGGCACTTGCCTGCATATGGGCTTCTTTGCTCTTGGTTTTGTTGATAAGCCAGAGCGATATCAAATTACCTACCAATGCGAAAATCGAAACGATAATCATCCATTGGAACAAAGGTGTTTCGGTATCGCTGAAAAACCTTCGCAAAACCTCTACAAACCCAAGTGTTGCCAATGCCATCTGAAAGTATCCGCTGAATTTTGCGACCTTCTTTTTTCTGGAAATGGCACCGCCTACCGCGAATAGGCTTAGCGCATATACGATGGAATCTGCCAGCATATCCAACGAATCTGCTATAAGTCCCATTGAGCCAGATATCCAACCAGTGGTCATTTCGATAACGAAAAAGCCAAAGTTGATGCCCAAGACCCACCAAAGGATTCTTTTTTGTTTGGATTGGTCTTCCATTACGGGTGGTTCGGCTTCTGTGGTTCCCTCAAAGGAATCCCCAAGTTTTAAGCTCGCTATAGACATTTGTATCGCCTTGATATCGTCCACGTGATATACTTCCAATTTTCTGTTGGGAATATCAAAGTCCAAATATTTTACTTCGGCATAAGACTCCAACTTCATCCGAATCATCTGCTCTTCTGAAGGGCAGTCCATTTTACTGATTTTAAAAGTGCTCTTGTTCATTTATATACTACTGAATTAATTGTCCTCAAGTGCTTCATTTGTTTATGCGACTCTATATACCTTTCCAAGAGTGACTTCAGGTTATCCAAATAGTCCACGAACGAGTTGACCGAAATCTCGGGTGTTTCGCAATCAGGAATGGTAATAGGGTTTTCATCGAGATATTGGTATAGTTCAGGATAGTCCTGTTCAATTCTCAAAGTTAATTCGTTAATTTCCTTGGTCAATTGCTGAAGCTTTTTCATCCTTATTGTTTTTTCCTGCATTTTTCACATATTCCTTTCAAAACCAAGTTCACATCGTTCACTTCATAATCATCTGGCAAGCTATCTTCCGATATTTTATTTGGTAAACAGATTGTTTTCCTACAAACGGTACAATGAAAGTGCATATGTAAATCTGTACCGTATTTACCTTTGGCATTTTCATCAGAAATCGCATATTTTGACACCCCGACACCATCATTAATCTGATGAATCAACCCTTTATCCTCAAAAATCTTTAGATTGCGATAAAAGGTCGTTCTGTTGGCTGTTTTATTGGTTTCGCTCTTTTGAACAAAGGCTTTTTTTAAATCGGAAAAGGACACTGCACTTTGTTTCCTTTTCAGGAACTTGTATATCTTCGACCTCATTTGAGTAGGGCGAATACCGTGATATGATAATATTTTTTCCGTTTTGGTCATTTTAACCTTGATTCAAAAGCAACCCTTTTTATTAAATTTATTTTTTATAGGCCAAAAGTCTTAACGCATTAAAAACCACAAGTAACGTTGAGCCTTCGTGGATGACCACTGCAATACCGATATTGGCCCAACCCATAATGGTCGATGGGATAAGCAATGCCACAATACCGAGGCTTACCCAAAGGTTTTGCTTAATAATGGTCTTTGCCTTCCTGCTCAAACCTATGGCAAAGGGCAGGGTTTCCAGTTTATCGGCCATTAGGGCAATGTCAGCTGTTTCCAATGCTACATCACTGCCCGCAGCACCCATTGCGATCCCTACGGTGCTGTTTGCCATTGCAGGGGCATCGTTCACACCGTCGCCTACCATTGCGACTTTGGATTCCTGTTCTTTTAATTTTTTAATGGCATCAACCTTTTCCTCCGGCAACAGGCTTCCCCAGGCATCGGTCAACCCAATTTCTTTAGCAACGGCATCGGCAACCTTTTGATTATCCCCGGTTAGCATTATCATCCGTTTGATGCCGATTTCCTTTAATTTTTTCAGTGTTTCCTTGGCCGCTTCCCGTGGGGTATCCATCAGGGCGATGATACCTATATATTCTTTGTTCCTTCTTATGAGCATTGTGGTATTTCCACCACCTTCAAGTTCTTTTACTTTATTCGATATTTCTTCGGATGGTATTGCTTCATCGAGGTCTTCGTACAAGTCAAGGTTTCCAATATAGATTTTATCCTTGCCAAAGGACGCTTTGATACCTTTTCCTAGAACCGCTTCCAAATCTGACGCATCGGTAATATCAGTACCTTTCAGACGCTCTTTCCCATCCCTTACGACGGCTTTGGCCAAAGGGTGGTCGCTCAAGTTTTCAACGGCAACGGCTATCTTTAACAGTTCATTTTCTTCAATATTTCCCAGTGGTACTACTTCGGTAAGTTTGGGCTTGCCTTCGGTAAGCGTGCCCGTTTTATCAAAAGCCAAAGCGGTAATGACCCCTAAATCCTCAAGTGGTCGCCCACCTTTGATAAGTACACCGCCCCGTGCTGCCCGTGCCACACCGCTTAATACCGCACTTGGTGTTGAAATGGCGAGTGCACAGGGGCTGGCAGCTACCAATACTGCCATTGCACGGTAAAAACTGGCACTAAACGGTTCATCAATGACCAAAAAGGCAAAGAGTAGGATACTAACCAATATCAGTACGGATGGTACAAAATATTTTTCAAACTTGTCGGTCAACAGTTGGGTAGGGGATTTCTGGGTCTGTGCCTCGTTGACCAATTTGACCAGTCGGGACAGCGTAGAGTCTTTGGCTTCTTTGATTACCTTTATTTCCAGAGTATTATTACCGTTGATAGTTCCAGCAAAAACGCGGTTTTCGTCCTTGATATCATCGTCTGCTGAATAGTCCTTGCCCGTATCTTCCACAGGAATTTTGTCCACAGGTACACTTTCCCCTGTGATAGGTGCTTGGTTGACACTGCTTTTTCCTTTGACCACAACACCATCGGCAGATATTTTACTGTTGGGCTTGACCACAATGATATCACCTATAATTAATTTTTCAATCCCGACTTCTTCTGTCTTGCCATCTTTTTTGAGCAATGCCGTTTTTGGTGCCAAATCTGCCAGTGCCGCAATGGACTTTCGGGCCTTTTCCATTGCATAATGTTCAAGGGCGTGCCCCAAACTAAACAGGAACAATAACAATGCACCTTCTGCCCATTCTCCCAGAATGGCGGCACCAATGGCGGCAACCAACATTAAGAAGTCAATTTCAAAACCGCCTTTGGCGACGGTCTGTACTGCTTCCTTGGCCGTAAAGAAACCACCGAAAAAGTAAGCGCCAATGTATAAAGTAAGACTGACCCAATCTGGGATGGATTCCACATAGGAAAGGCCGAAACCTATTCCGAGAAGTGCCCCACAGATAATGGAAAAAATGAGCTCCGTATTTTTACCGAAAATACCACCGTGGGCGTGCTCTTCTCCTTCCTCGTGGGTCTCGCCTTCTTTGTGCTCGTGTCCCTCTGTGGAAGTTTGCTCTTTAGTCTCTTCCTTCTTTGAACGCTCCTGTTTTTTGGATGCTTTGGTGTAATCATTTTCGTTTGAAGCACTGCGTTGAACCTGAAGGTCTTCCTTTTCAATTTGTTTGCTTATTTCATCAAAATTTGTTTGCTTTTTATCAAACTCAAGTCGTACCATTCCAGAGCCTGAAACGGAAGCTTCCAAAACTCCATTGATTGCCAAAAGGCTTTTCTCTATGGAACGAGCCTGTCTTGTGTGTCTGATTCCTTTAACTTCAATGAGCAAATGCCCGTATTTTTCGGTAATCTCGGCACCAGTACTTTCGGCGAGGGATTGAATGCGGTCGATGGAAATGATATCTGGGTCATAATGAAAACAGAGCTGTGGCACATTAGCTCCGTTTGCATCGGCAATGTGCACTTTTTCGATGCCCTCTTTAGCTTGTAGTTTTTGAATAAGCCTTTCAACACAAGAATCTTTTTCGTTTGGAACTTGCGGAAGGATGACCGATATTTTTAGTTGTAGTTTTTCCATTTTTTATTTTTATTTTATCCACTCTTTGGCATCGTCTTTTTCTTCGGTCTTATAAAATTTTATATGAGCTTCTGAAAAAGGAAGCAATACCTCGGTAAATTGCTCTTGCCATTTAACGCTACCCACCAAAGCAACACGCTTTAAATGCTTTTCATTCGGAAGATTTAATTCAATACCCTTCCAATAGGCACTTACCGTCCAGCCTTCAAAATTTTGCATTTCAATATACCAGAACACTTCCTGATATGCATTTATGTGTTCTGTTAAGACCGGTATCAAGTTTTCATAATCCTTGGCATCCAGCTTATTCTCTGCTACCATATATACAGTAGCCTCTTTTTTATAGATTGTTATCATTGCTCATTATTTAAATGATAATTGAATTTAAAAACCAAAGGTTTAATCCAAATTGCCACTGCATTTTTCGCAGATACCCTTTACCACCAAGTTAATGTCCTCCGTGATATAGCCATCAGGCAAGTTGATGTGAGGGATTTTATGCTCTATTAAACAGACCGTTTCATTACAATTGTTGCAATGAAAGTGCAAATGAAGGTCGTTGCCGACCTCGCATTCACAATTTTCTTCGCAAAGGGCGTATTTTATAATTCCCGTACCATCCTCGATTTGATGCACAATACCTTTTTCTTCAAACGCTTTCATAGTCCTAAATAGAGTACTTCTTTCACTGACCTTAAAATCCTTTTCCAAGTCGCCAAGGCTGATGGCAACATTCAACTCTGCCAACCGCTTATAGGTCATAAGGCGCATTGCAGTAGGCCGTATTCCTTTGCTTTCTAAAAATTGAACTATTTTTTCCATTTGTTCAGAAAGAGGTTTACAGGTCGTAACGTTTTAAGGAATCTCCTGTTTTAATCTGAAAGGCATCTTCAATATTTGCTATATAAATAATACCATCTCCAGGCCCGTCGGTTTTGGCGTTGGCTATAATTGTTTCAATGGCCGCTTGGGCTTCCTCATTTTGACAGACCAATTCCAATTTTACCACAGGACTATCTGTTACGTGAAAATCTAGCGACGGTCTTGCACCTTTTGCCTTGAATGCGCCCGTGCCTTCTGCTTGTGAAAGGGTCATACTTTCAAATCCATTGTCAGAAAGTGCTTCAATGACTCTTTGGATTCGGTTCGGTTTTATAAATGCTTTTATTTCTTTCATCTGTTGATATTTATTTGTTTTTTAATGGTCATATGTAATTACTCACATCGTTTTTATTTTATTTAAAGGTGTTCGTGAATCTCTGATTTCGCCAATCAACATTTCGGTTGGTATCCAAAATTGTTGTGGCTCATTTCATATTTTAAATTTTTAATCGATTTTGAACCGAGCCTGTTTTTCTAATTTTTAACTAACTAATTAAGACGATAAACAAACTCGGACTCAAAACCTTTGATTATTATTGAATTAATGTCCGTGTTCCAGTTCGCCCTTAACCATTTCCGAAGACAGGTTATAAGCTCCGTTTATGACCACTTTGGCATCCTTTGAAACTTCAGCAGGAAGATTGACTTCAACAAAACCTAAATCGGTAATACCAACCGTTACGGGTATCATTTTGAATTTCATTTTGTCAGATTCCATTTCCTCATCTTCATCCAAAATGAAAATGAAGGATTGCTCGCCTTCCTTTATAATGGCGGCTTCCGGTACGGCAAAACCCTTTTTATCGCCCTGCACTATGCGCCCTTCCACATACATACCTGGCAAAAGGTTTTTATCCTTGTTTTCTATATCTGCAAGAACTTCCAAAGCTTTTGGGTCAGACTCGAAAGTTTTGCCTACAGACCGAACGGTGGCCTTAAGCAGTTCATCTGGGCGAGAGGCCGTGGAAAAATATATCTGTTGCCCTTGCTTGATTTGCTTTATGTCCTTTTCATATACTTTGAAGTTGACATAAATTTTTGAATTATCGCTTATTGAGAACATTTTGGATTGTTGTGCCACGTAATCGCCAAGGCTAATCATTACTTCATCCACGTAACCACTTATGGGCGTGGTAATGGGAACAGCGGGATATATTTGGCCTTCCGCCACTTTGTCTGGGTTAATTCCCAACAGTCTCAATTGGGACCGCAAACCATTGACGCTGGATGTTGTAGAACGAAATTTTGACTGTGCCATCTGAAATTCCTTACCAGAAGAAACGCCTTTATCATAAAGGGTCTGCTTACGTTCAAAATCCTGTTTCAAAAACACCAGTTCGTCATTTTTTTCCTGATAATCCTGTTGCATTGCAATGATATCTGGGTGTTCTATATATGCCAGCACCTGACCTTTGTTTACGTTATCTCCAGGGATGACTTTTATGGAACTCACATTTCCACCAACAAACGGGCTTATGTTCGCCTTGTCCTGTGGGAAAAGTTCCAGCGTTCCTGTTACCTTAATGTTGTTCCCTAAATTACGTTCCTCCAAAGGTTTCATTTCCAAACCAATGGTTTCGGCCTGTTGCTTTGTGAGTTCCACAACACCTTCTTCCTCACTATGACCTTCTTCTTCTCCTTCATTGTGGCCTTCCTCGCCGTGTGCATCTTCTCCAGCTTCATTGGTTTTTGATACGCCTTCGGCTTCGTTATGCCCAAGTTCAGATTTTGGAGCATCATTACAACTCATAAACATAAGTGTAAATAATACGGTGCTTACTAATAATATATTCTTCATTTTTCTTTTTTTAAGGTTATAAATTGCCCAATTGATATTGCATATCAATGGTCTGCTGGTTAAACTGATTGATGTACTGTAAATGATTTTGTTTTATCCTGATGGCACTGTTGAGAATCGTGATGTAATTGACATAATCTATTTCGCCTTCCTTGGATGCCAATTGCGCTGTGGTAATTTGTTGTTCTGCCAACAATAGTGCGCCTTCTTCGTAATATTGCAAAATCTTCTTTGTCTTTTCAAGAGATTTGGCCAACTGCGACACGCGACTTTCTGTAACCGCCTTTTGCTCCAAATACTGATTCTCTGCTACCATTGCGTCTGCCTTGGCTGCCTTTACCCTTGACTTCTGGGGAAAAAACCACAACGGAATACTAATACCTGCCTGATAGGTGTTGAAGCCTGACACTTCATCTACTACTTGTCTTCCATAGGAAAAACTGAATTTCGGTAGGAATTGTGATTTCTCAACACCCACGTTTGCTTTACTTACTTCGGCATTTTGTAATGCATATTGCAACATTGGGTTATTGGCCACCGAAATGGAATCCAATGTCGCCATAAAATCCAATGTTTTGTATGGTTCACTAATGGTCTCAATGGATTCATCGGTTCCTAAATATTGTTTTAAGGCGCGCTTGGCAATTTCAATATCATCAAAGGCTTGTTGCCTTAATACTTGAATCTGTTGAAATTCGGAAGAGGCTGAAATAAACTCCAATTTACCTGTTTCTCCCGTATCATAGCGAAGTTGGGCAGCGGTCTTAAAATTGGCATAAATACTGTCCAATTGGTCTGCAAAGCGCAACTGTGCCTTATAATAATTAATTTGGTCATACGCCTGCATCACATTACGCACCAATTGTTGTTCACTGGCCACATAAAACTTTTCTCCCAAGGCAATACGCTCTTTGTAAAACTTCGATTTTGAAAAACCGGAAAGCAAATCAATGTTGCTCTGTTGTACACCAACGGTTGTCTGCACTCCAGGAAGATTATTTCCATATTCTTCTTTGCCCGTGAAAACTTGAGTGCTACCAAGGTCAAAACTCGTTCCCTTTAGTGCCTTTTCCCGTTCAATAAATGCTTGGCTTTCTTTAAGTGATGGATAATTCTGTTTAGCCACAGCAATGGCCTCATCAATGGTCAAGGTCTTTGGGATTGTACCATCTTGATTGGTGTCTTGGGCAAATGAAGTACTAGAAGCCATCAAACCTCCAACCATCAAAAATATGGTTATAATATTCGTGGATTTGTTGATATAGCTTACATCGCCATCATTTTCTTTCTTTTCTTTTCGTGATTCAAGCCAATAGTATAATACGGGAAGGACTACAAGCGTTAAAAAAGTAGCTGTAAGCAATCCTCCAATAACAACCGTTGCTAAAGGTCGTTGCACTTCCGCGCCACCAGAGGTAGAAACCGCCATTGGGATAAAGCCCATAATGGCTGCGGTTGCCGTCAATAAAATTGGGCGTAAACGCTCGTGGGTGGCTTCGTATATTCTGTCTTTTAAGTTTGTCATTCCACTTTCTTTTAATTCATTGAATTTGTTTATCAGTACCAATCCGTTTAAAACTGCAACCCCAAAGAGCACGATAAAGCCAACACCTGCGGAAATGCTAAAAGGCATTCCTCTTATCCAAAGAGCAAATACGCCACCAATGGCCGCCAAAGGCACTGCCATATAAATCATTACCGATTGTGAGAATGAGCTCAAGGCAAAATAAAGCAATATGAATATTAAGAAAAGTGCAATAGGCACTACAATCATCAATCGGTCAGAAGCACGTTGTAGGTTTTCGAACGAACCTCCGTAGGTTACAAAATAACCAGGTGGCAATTTTACTTGTGTTTCCAGTTTTTGCTGTATTTCCTCGACCATCGATTTTACGTCACGGCCACGGACATTGACCCCTACTGAAATACGACGGGAGGTATTGTCCCTTGAAATTTGCATCGGTCCGGGTTTATAACTGATTTCCGCCACTTCCTTTAATGGTACTTGCGCTCCATTTGGTAAATCGATATAAAGATTTTTAAGGTTGTTGATGTCTTGTCTAAATTCCTTTGCCAATCGGATAACCACATCGAACCGTTTTTCGCCTTCAAAAATTACACCTGCTTCTTCTCCTGCAAAGGCGGCACTTACATAATCATTCAATTTATCCACGGTTACACCGTATTGTGCCATTTTTGCGCGATTGTATTCCACCGTCATTTGAGGTAAGCCACTTGTAGCTTCCACATTGAGGTCAGCCGCTCCGGGTACAGTTCTAATGACCGCAGCGATTTCCTGTACCTTGTCTGCCAAAACGCCCAAATCTTCCCCATATAGTTTAATGGCAACATCTTCTCGGACACCCGTCAATAATTCATTAAAACGAAGTTCTACAGGTTGGGTAAACACGAAATTTACGCCTGGAACAACTGAAATTTTTTCCTGTATTTTTTCGATAAGTTCTTCTTTGCTGTCTGCTGAAGTCCATTTGCTCTTATCTTTTTCAAGAATGATATAACTATCCGCAATGTCCATAGGCATTGGGTCGGTTGGGATTTCGGCAACCCCAATTCTTGAAATTACTGTTTTTACTTCTGGAAATTCATTGATTAAATTTTGAAGTTTTTTTGAAGCCTCGATGGACTCCGTAAGACTGCTACCTGGTTTTATCAACGCTTGAAACGCAATATCGCCCTCATCAAATTTTGGGATAAATTCGCCACCCATATTGCTGAAGATAAATCCTGCGATTAATAGTAGGGTAACTGCACCTAAAAGGATACCAGCCTTAAAGCGAAGTGCAAAATTGAGCAATGGCACATATCCTCTGTTTAGCCCAGACATTATTTTATCACTGAACCTATCAATCCTGTTTTCAAACTTGGCAAACCAACCATTTTGGTTCTTTGCTGGTTTCAGGAACATCGACGAAATCATTGGGACGTAAGTAAGACAAAGGATAATCGCTCCCAACACCGCAAATCCGAAGGTAAATGCCATTGGACGGAACATTTTTCCTTCAACGCCTGTTAAGAACAAAATGGGGGTAAATACAATAAGGATAATCAATTGTCCGAAAAATGCCGAATTCATCATCGTACTGGCCGATTCGTAGGCTATTTCATCCATTTCAGATTGACCAATGGCGGTTGTGGTTTTTTTCATCCGCTGATGGATATGGAATACCATTCCTTCTACAATGATTACCGCACCATCCACGATGATTCCAAAGTCGATTGCACCCAAGGACATTAAATTTGCCCACACCCCAAATTGTTTCATCAAAATAAATGCGAATAGTAATGATAATGGGATTACCGAAGCTGTAATCAAACCACCACGGAAGCTTCCCAACAATAACACCAAAACAAAAATCACAATCAGCGAACCTTCAATCAAGTTTTTTTCTACGGTACTTGTGGTTCTTCCAATCAATTCACTTCGGCTTAAAAACGGTGCTATATATACACCTTCCGGCAAGGATTTTTGTATTTCATCAATACGGTTTTGTACATTTTCTATCACAGTACCAGGGCTTTCGCCTTTAAGCATCAAAATCTGTCCGCCTACAGATTCGTGACCGTCTTGGGTAAATGCACCATAACGCACTTGGTTTCCGTAACCCACTTTTTCGGCAACGTCCCTTACCAAGACAGGGCTTCCATTTTGAGTGGTCACAACCGTGTTTTCCAAATCGGCGATACTTCGAGCCAGCCCTTCGCCACGGATAAAATTGGCTTGGTGGTTTTTTTCAATGTAAGCACCACCGGTATTAGCATTGTTCACTTTAAGAGCTTCAAATACCTGATTCATTGTAATGCCAAAACTTTTTAGTTTATCAGGATTAATGGCAACTTCGTATTGTTTTACATAACCTCCAAAGGCATTGACCTCGACGACTCCGGGGACTAACGCCATTTGGCGTTTTACAATCCAGTCCTGTATGGTGCGAAGCTCCATGGCATCATATTTGTCCTCATAGCCTTCTTTTACTTTTAAGGTATATTGAAAAATTTCGCCCAGACCTGTTGTTATGGGAGCCATAAAAGGTGTGCCAAAACCTTCGGGGATTTCTCCGGCAACTTCGGTTAATTTCTCTTGTACCAATTGCCGGGGAAGATAAGTGCCTGCCTCGTCCTTAAAGACAATGGTAACTACAGAAAGACCAAAACGGGACACCGAACGTAGTTCGATAACGTCAGGTAGATTTGCCATTGCCAATTCTACGGGATAGGTAACAAATTGTTCTATATCTTCAGTACCTAAATTTGGGGCAACGGTAATAACTTGTACTTGGTTGTTGGTAATATCTGGGACAGAACCCAAATTTATAGTGGTCATAGACCAAATACCTGTACCAACGAGTGCCACTATAAAGAGTCCAATAATAAATTTATTATTAATGGAAAATGAAATGATTTTGTTAATCATAGAAAATGTATTAATTCAGTTTAAAACTTACGGTGCGAATAGATGCAACGTATTTATAAAGCAATGCCTACTTTGAGAAACATCACGTTAGGATATAGCTATCCTTAAAAAAACTGAATTATACTTGAGGGGGTTGAAAAAGGGATTCCAGATATATGGAATTGAAGTTGACAGTATATGAATTAAACTGCTCTTTATCTTCAAACTTTAATCGATTGGTTAAAGCTGAATTGTTGTTCTTAATAATTAATACTAAAGGATGACAACATTGATTATGGGAATGAACTGGTGTATTCTCCTTATCTGGGTTATTATGATGCCCTTCATTTTTTGCATCATTGTCAATGTAATCTTCAACTACGTATTCAACGAAAGAATCGCCATAAAATTTATGGTCTTGATAATGGGTAATGATGTTTGAAATTTCTTTAATTGGTCCACAAAAGTCCATATCTATGCTGATTCCCTGAAAAAAGAATAAAATAGACATTGATATGGAAAAGAATATTTTCATAAAGTTTGACAAAGATACAAAAATTGAGATGCACAGGTTGTGCAAAGAAATTATCATTATATTTTGTAATGTGAAACATTACCTCTCAAATTTTGATTAAAACATTCACTCAACATCCTGTATAATTCAGGATGTTTCTTTTTAAGCAAGTCCGGACGTTCAAAAAAATACTCTGAAGCAACCGCAAAGAATTCAGCTTGATTAGTGCCACCATATTTTCTGATATCAGAGTGGTTATCATTTATCGCTTCCATTTCTTTATGGATTAAGTTTAACCAAGGTATGGCATATTGATGTTCCATTAGCCGCTCTGGCACACCGTCTGTTCTATCGTCCAACTTATCTATAAGGTGCACAAATTCGTGTATGCCAGTATTACTTTTATCCGTTGTATTTTTAAAGCCGTGATACAATGCTTTTTTGGAAAGTATCATCTGTTTCTCGAACCTTCCATTACCAACTATTCCACCAATATTCCGTGAGTTATCCTTACTGCTGAATTGCATATCCTCATTAAAATTATCTGGATATAAAAGGATGCCGCTTAAATTGGTGTAATGCCACTCTTTGAAGCCAAAAACTGGGATTACTGCACTTGCTGCAATTAAAATCTTATCCAATTCTTCCAATTCAAACTGCACAGCATCGATATAGACCTCACTTAAAAATTGCATCATTTTTTGCTGAAAAATAAGCTGCCTATCTTTTGAAAGGTTTCTATAAAACAGCACATTATCCATCAGTAATTTGTGCCAATCCTCTGGAAATGGCTTTACACTATGGCGTTTCGCTTTTCTATAAAAATGAACAGCAAAGAGAACAATAACAACTGAAATTAAAATGTAAGCCATATTAAAAAAACGTATTAGTCTACAGGTTCCGCCTTAAATCCTACTTTTTGCAAAGTCGATTTTACGTCTTCTTCGGTTGCACCATCGCTTTCAATGGTTAGGATTTTATCAGGATTAGAGGTATCTACTTCCCAACTTTCTACACCTTCTTGTTTGTTTAAAAAAGGGGTTACTTTTGATACACACCCACCACAATTGATATTTGTTTTAAATTTTAAAGTTTTCATAGTATTAAATTTATTTATTATTAAAGTTTTACTCGTTTTAATCTTAAGCTATTTGCAACTACAGATACACTACTGAATGCCATTGCTGCACCTGCAATCATAGGGTCCAATAAAAACCCATTTACGGGATAAAGAACTCCTGCTGCAATTGGGATACCAATGATGTTATAAATGAATGCCCAGAATAAGTTCTGACGTATGCCCAGCACGGTCCTCTTTGATAGTTCCAATGCTTTGGGGATGGATTGTAAATCTGACGTTATCAAGGTCATTTTTGCGACGTCCATTGCTATATCCGAACCCTTACCCATTGCAATACTCACATTAGCTTGCGCCAAAGCGTGCGAATCGTTGATACCATCACCTACCATTGCTACTATCTTCCCATCTGCCTGTAATTTTTCGACAAAAGTTGCTTTGTCCGAAGGCATTACTTCGCCTTGGTAATTTGTTATTCCTACTTGTTTTGCAACAGCTGATGCGGTTTTATTGTTATCTCCCGTGAGCATATAGACCTCGATGCCCCTTTCTTGAAGCATAGCTATAGCTTTTTTTGAAGTTTCCTTTATCTTGTCTGCAATAGCGAGTATCGCCAGCACTTGATGTTCGTTACCAAAGAATATGACCGTTTTTGCTTTCTCTTCGAGACTTTCTGCTGTTTGCATTAAAGTAGCGTCGATTTGAATATCTTTTTCGACCATTAGTTTATGGTTGCCTACATAATATTTTGAACCTTTCTCTGATTGCGCCTTTACACCTTTTCCGGTAATGCTTTCGAAGGAAGTAATTTCTGCTTGTTCAATATTTTCTTCTTTCAAATGATTGACGACCGCTTCTGCCAAAGGATGTTCTGATTGTGCTTCGATAGCCAAAAGAATTTCCTTGTATTCCTTTTGATTTTGAAGTTTATCCTTCCAGAGTATATCGGTTACCAGTGGTTTTCCTTCTGTAATCGTACCTGTTTTATCAAGGATTACTGCATTCACTTTATAGCCGAGTTCTAAACTTTCGGCATCCTTTATCAGAATATTATTTTCGGCTCCCTTGCCGATACCTACCATTATGGCGGTAGGTGTTGCCAAGCCCAAGGCGCACGGACAAGCGATAACCAACACAGCTACAGAGGTCAATAAGGCTTGTGAAAAGCCATTATCGCCTCCTACAGACATCCAGACAATGAAGGTTACAATTGAAATACTCAATACCACAGGAACAAATATACCGGCAATCTTATCGACCAGTTTTTGAACGGGTGCCTTACTACCTTGCGCTTGCTGAACCATTTTAATGATTTGGGAAAGCAGGGTTTCCCCGCCTACTTTTTCAGCGGTAAACTGAAAGCTTCCTTTTTGATTAACGGTGCCAGCGAACACCTTTTCCCCTTGGGATTTCTGAACTGGAACGGGTTCTCCCGTAATCATACTTTCATCTACATACGAGCTTCCCTTGGAAACTTCGCCATCCACGGGAATCTTTTCTCCGGGACGCACCAAAATGGTCTGACCCACCTGTACAGATGAAATAGGAACTTCCTTTTCTTCCCCATTCTCAATAATTTTAAGGGTTTTTGGTTGAAGACCCATTAGTTTTTTGATGGCTGAAGAGGTATTGGATTTTGCCTTTTCTTCCAATAGTTTCCCCAAGGAAATAAAGGTGATAATCACGGTAGCCGCTTCGTAATATACGTGAGGTTCGATACCGCGACTTAACCAAAATTCAGGAAAGAACGTATTGAATACACTAAAGATGAAAGCGATTCCGGTACTTAAAGCCACCAAGGTATCCATATTTGCTTTACCGTGTTTGGCCTGCTTGAAGGCATTGATGAAAAAGCTACGCCCGAACCAAAAAAGAATGGGAAAGGCCAATACCAATGAAATCCATTTGCCTGGTTCCCATTGCATATAGAACATTCCCAACACAAAAATGGGCAGCGTAAGTATCGCCGACCAGATGGTTCGGCTTTTTATGTCCTGATAATGCTTTTGCTGAAGTTCTTGTTGTACTTCCGAAGGGTCTCCGGCATCAATTATAATATCGTAACCGACCTCACGAAGTGCGTTTTGAAGTTGATTTGGACTCAACTCCTTGTCATATTCCACAAGAACGGAACTATTGGCAAAATTAACACTTGCATCAAACACACCTTCCGTGTGTTTTAATACAGATTCAACACTTGCTGCACAAGATGCACAAGTCATTCCCGTAACAGGGAATGATTCCTTTATTCCTTTTTTAGTATTCTTTTCTTTGGTTTCAAATATGTTGATTGTCTCCATAAATCCGTTCTTATTTGTATGTTACAAATTTCAGGATTAAAAGACTGTAATGTGTTACGTTATATGCTGAATGATTTGTAGAATTTACTCTTCACGAATTATTACTACCAATTGGAATAATTTATGTCTCTTATAATCATAATGGGGACGTGTCTATCGGTCTTTAGTATTTGTAATCAAATACCCTTTTGATTGGATGACCTTTTTTATCTCATCGATATTCGTTTTAGTGGTATCAAATTCTATAATTGAAGTCCCTTCTTCAAAAGACGTAGATACATTTGTAACCCCGTCAATTTTATTTACAGAATGGTTGATATTTTCTTCACAACCAGAGCATACCATCCCTTCAATATTCAACTTTACAGTTTGAATATGTGTATTGTTTGTTGCAACAATTCCTTTTGTGGCCATTGGGTGAAATATTTGAGGATAATAAGAAACCAATGTCATTACAACAACAAACGCTGTAACCAACCACAAGTAGAATTTCGACTTAAAAAATGATGGTTTATCAGTTTCACAGTTGTCACAATCGTCCACTCTCTTTTTTTTATAAACTTGATAAAAAGCCAATCCCAATGACAAAAATGCTATGGCCAATAGATAAGGTTTCAATGCAATAAGCCAAGAAAAATAGACAGAACTCCCACTAATACCAACTACACTTGTAAGTAGTAAAGGACCCCAGCAGCATAGTTTAAGGGAAACTGCTGAAAATACAGCAGTACCCATAGATGCTTTTTTGTTCAATTTGGTAAGTGCCATACCTAACAACTTCCTATTCCAGCATTTACCAAATCATCTTTTGTGATTTCGATGTTGGTGCAGCAATTCAGTAGTTTTCCGTTAACAGCAATGGCAGGAACTCTTGTAACCCCATATTCCTTCATTTTTGAAACACATATTTTACTTTCGCATTGCTCAGACAGATTATGAAGTATGATTTCGCAGTCCTTTCCTGCTGTCTCTTTTACTAATTGCACCACAGGCTCGCATACCGGGCAACCTGCTGTAAAAATCTCGATTTGTCGTTTCATCTTATTTAAGTTTAAATTAATAATGGAACAAAGATGAGAACGTGAGGTAGGGGGTCACCAAACTTTTTTTAACCTTTTTTTTCGTTGTAGTTTTTTAATCTGGTTTCAATAGTTTGGATTTCTTTTAAGCGATTGGTCAAATCGGATAATTCCAAATTGGGGAATTCACTTTTTAAATATTCAATTTTATCTTCATTGCCACAATTTCCTGGGCAAGAGTCCACGGCCTTTACAATTCCAATAGCAAGTGCTTTTCGATAGACTTCATCCAGCAGTAAGTAATGTGCTTTTTGAATCCCCTTATCAATGGATCTGAACTGTATGTTTATTTGTTCGGGGTCCTTTCCTTCATCAAGCATTTTAACAATGCCGTTTATTTGACCACTCAAAGTTTTTAATCTGGATTTAATATCCAAGATTAAATCAGTAGGTAATTTGTACTGTTCTCCTTTCATAACTCAAACTTAACTCGCGCAGCAACTTAATTTGGAAACATCTTTCCCAAAGGTAATCGCTGCCAGTTTAACAGATTCTCCTAAAGTTAAATATGGATAAAAGCTTTCTGCTAAATCTTTTACAGTGATTCCAAATTTAATAGCCATACTCAATTGTTGTATCAGTTCACCACCTTCAGGTGCAACTACTCTTGCGCCTATTAATTTATCGGTTTCAGTGTTGCGTATCAGTTTTATGAACCCTCTGGTATCTTGAGCTGCCAAGGCTCTTGGAACGTGAATTAAATCAAGTTTACTTACTTCAAAAGGAATTTCCTTTTTTTCTGCTTCATTTTCATCTATACCTGCTCCTGCGATTTGAGGGTCTGTAAATACTACCCAAGGTAATGATGAATAATCAATACTTGTTTTTGTTGATGAAAACGCATTGTGCACTGCTGTACTACCTTCGGTTGCTGCTGTATAAACAAATGCCGGTGTAATGGTGACATCTCCTACTGCATAAATATTGGAAATATTGGTTTCCATTTTTTCATTTACAATAATATGGCCGCTTTCTGTTAACTTTAGGCCGATATTCTCAAGCCCTAATTTAGAGGTGTTAGGCTTCGTCCCTGTAGCCACCACAATATGTCCTTTTTCAACAATTTGAGTTGTGGAACCATCAGGACAATTACAATGAATAATTGTATCGTTACCTTTCTTTTCAAATTTAAACGCTCTAAAGTTTGGAAGGATTTCAATCCCTTCACTTTTCATTTGTTCTACCAAAACATCTGTAATATCTTTTGTTTGACTGCGTAATGGCCTGTCGGTAAATTCAATGATACGTACTTTTACACCCAATCTGTTGTAAGCCATCGCAATTTCCAAACCAATATAACCAGCTCCCATTATGGTTAAGCTTTTTGGTTTTTCTTCTAAATCGAATAAAGAAACATTCGTTAAGTAGCCTACTTTATTCAGTCCTTCAATACTTGGAATGTTTGTTGTCGCTCCTGTTGCTATAATGATGTTAGCTGCTGTGTATGTATCTTTTCCATTTACAAGAATGGTTTTATTATCTACAAATTCTGCCCAACCTTTAAGCATTGTTAAGTTTTTGAAATCACTTACCACATCCATATATTTATGTTGTTGTAGTGTGGAAACTAATGCTTTCTTGTCTTTTATAATTTGAGTAAAATCAATGTCTGCTCCTTTAGGTTTTATACCCTTAAAATTGGAATGCGTAGCGAGACGTACCGTTTCGGCAGCCCGAATAAGGTTTTTAGACGGTACACAACCCACATTTACGCAAGTGCCACCAAAATCTAATCCTGCATTTACCATAAGTGTTGTGAGCCCTAAACCTTCAGCTTTAATGGCTGCTGAAAATGCAGCTGAACCACCACCAATAATTATTAAATCGAATTGATTTTGGCCTTTGGAATTTACAGCGGAAACCTCTTCCTCGTCGACATTATTTACAACCGAATAATCACCAACGCTGTTTATAGCATCTATTACATTTGCCTTACTCATCTTATCAGCATCAAAATTAAATTCGCCTTTTCCGGTTTCGTGGTTAACTGTGGAACTTAAAACTCCTTCAGTTGCGTTCATATCCTTTTCGATATGTGTTGCACAACCTTTACAGGTCATACCCTCGATTTCCAATGTAATGGTTTCTCTATTTTGAGGCATTTTGATTTTCATTTTAGCTGTATTTTTCATTGAAATCGGTACTGTTTACTTATTAAAAATTAGACCTTCCCTTTAATTACTTCGGCCTTAAACCCTTTCTTTTCTATGATAAGTTTTAGGGCTTTGATACTTGTTTTTGAACCATCAAACTCAATAACAGCAATATCTCCAGGGTATTCAACCGAATGTTCCAAAACACTATCTACTTCCTTTAATTCATTATAAATAGCATTGGAACAACCAGCACAAGTAATGCCTGTAATTTTAAATTTCACCGTGGTTGCATTGTGTTTCTTTGAAGCTCCTTCCATAACTTGATTTGTAACCTCCTTGCTTTGTGATTTGGCCTGAAAAGAAAACAGCATTAAAGCCAAAATAGGCACTATTGATAGTTTTTTCATAATGGGTAATTTTGCGTTTATTTGTCTTTTATAACTTTGTATCCTGTTGAATTAATTGCCTTTTCAATAGCTACTTTAGAGGTTTTAGACTTATCAAACTCTACGACGGTATTTCCCCTTTCATACGAAGGGGTTACATTTATAATACCGTCCAATTCATTTACAGCGTGTTTTATGCTTTCTTCACAGCCAGCACAAGTCATTCCTTGAACATTAAAGTTTACAGTTTGAATATTTGATTGGTTTACAATGACTACTTCTTTCTTATTATCTGGATAAAAAATGTATGAATAATATGGAAATGCCAGCATTATAATTGCAAATACAGTTACAATTCCTAAAAACTTTTTTGATTGAATAAATTTTGGTTTGTCGTCCGTATCGCATTCACAGTCGATTTCCTTTTGAGGTTTTAGTTTTTGATACCAAGCAAAGCCGAGCACTAAAATTGTCAGCCCGATTAGATAAGGTCTAAAAGGCTCAATCCAAGAAAATGTTGAGGCAATTCCGCTTGTTCCTGCAATGAGAGCCAAAACGGGTGTAATACAACATAATGAAGCTGTAATAGCAGCAAGTAAACCTGCACCAATTAATTTTTTTTCACGTTTCATATCGTTTCTAAAACTTTGTTTTTATCGAGTATTTCAAAAAACGGATTCAAGAATGTTGAATATTCAGGAGTTAGTGAGTAAAAAATGGTTTGGGCTTCTCTTTCCGTTTGCAATAAATTTCTGTCCTTCATTTTTCTCAAATGTTGGGAAATAGCTGAAATGTTCATTCCGAGAATGTCGCTTAAATCACAAACGCAAAGTCTTTTTTCCTCAAAGAGTAGGTAAAGAATTTTCAGCCTTACACTATTTCCAACCAATGAAAGTCCATTTGCTAAATAATCAAATGTTTCGTTTAGTTCTGAAACCGTCACTTTACAACGGTTTATCTGTTCAATATCCGCTTGTTGTCTTATGCAAGAATTATTTTCCATAAAACAAAGTTACATTTATTTATTATTTAAGCAAATGCTAAAATAAATATGAAATGATAAAGAAGTTTAGATCATTATGTCCTTTTCGTTTTGGTTCGTGTTTTGACAAAAACTAAAACTAGCGAATTGTACTTCTGTTCTTTTAGCTTGTAGGAATAGGTAATGCTGGCTTTTCTGTCAATTGTCTTTTAAAACTACAAAACAGAAAATTCTGCATGGTGTTGAACGGTGTTGTGTGGTCCTCTGTTATACATTGAATTTTGTCAAATCCCTTTTTTAATTCCAATGTTAATTCCTCTTCATTGTATTGTTTTATTTCAAGTCCGCTACATTTTTTTGGTCCGTTTTGTGAAAAGGTACCGATTACTAAATAGCCACTTACAAATTTTGTCGCTTGCTTAATATATTTTTTAATTTGGCCATCTGTTGTAAGAAAATGAAAAGTTGCCCTGTCGTGCCAAACATCAAAAGACGAATGAGGTTTAAATTCGGTAATGTCGCTTACAATCCAATTTACTTTACTTGCCTTTTCTCCCAATCTTTTTTTAGCTTTCGCAATTGCTTTTTCTGAAATATCAAGTACAGTAATGTTATTATACCCTACCCCAAGTAAATAGTCAACAAGTTTACTGTCGCCACCACCAATGTCTATAATTTTTGCCTTTTTATTTAGTTTGAACGAACGTATAAACTCCAGTGAAGTTTTTGGTATTTCTTGGGTCCAACTTACCTGGTCTGGATTTTTAGTTTCGTAAACTGTTTCCCAATGTTTCTTTCTGTCTAATTTCATTTTGATATCTAAATTTGGTTCATTGGTAAATCAATATATCATCTATTGATTTAAATATCCCTTAATAGCGGTAAGCACACCTTAAATCTCATCCAAGGATTTTCGGTTTTTGTCTACAGACTTCTTGAACTGCGTAGGTGTCATTCCGGTTACTTTTTTGAATTGATTGCTTAAGTACGCAACGCTACTATAATGTAATTGAAATGCTATCTCACTCAGGGTTAATTCATCATACACAATGAGTTCTTTCACACGTTCAATTTTCTGATTGATAATGTATTGCTCAAACGTAATACTTTCTACTGACGAGAAAAGGGAACTTAAATACTTGTAATCAAGATTGAGCTTGTCACTGATAAAATCGGGCCATTTTATATCCAGTTCTTCATCGGAGTGATGGATTTTTTGTACCACCAGACTTTTCATTTGCTCGATAAGTTGGCTTTTTCGATCGTTTATCAAACTGAAACCGGCATCTTGAAGTTCTATGGACAACGACAATTTTTTTTTCAAGTCAAGTGCGGAGACTAATTCCACTTCTCCCAATTTAATCAAAGTGTAGGGAATGCCCAATTTCTGCAAAACGGTTGAAACCGCCTTTATACATCTGGGGCAGACCATGTTTTTAATATGGATAGTATTGCTCATTTGATTCTACCTTCAATTTTATATCATCTTCTTGCTCTAAGAAAAAGTTCGTACAAGAACGAATATTATTGCCATAAGGAATAACAGCACTATAGCAATGATTCCATATGCTCTATCTTTTTTAGTAATGCCCCCTTGCGGTGGTTTTCTCTTGTTTTTTCTTCTTTTCCTGCGATTATGGCTCATCGTCATCTTCTTTTAAAAAGTTCAAAATAGGGTTAGTACCTACATTTATCTACTATCTACTGCTATTTTCCCTACAAGGCTGGTCTATCAACGAAAAGAGATATTAGTTTTATTAAGTGTTCTTTGCATTATCCTACTTACTTATAAAAAGCTATGACTAGCGCCGTTATTAAAGCATTTATCACGAATAAAATCAAAATTGAAATTATTATATAATGTCCCTCTTTCTCTGCCCTATTATCCTTCGAGGGCTTTTATCCTTTCCTCCATATTTACGATTTTCCTCATAATCTTCTTCAATTTCAAGTTAAGATTGGTTTGAATAACTCCCCTTTTTTATTTTCCTAATTGTTGGGGAGGATATGTACCAGAGTGTAAACCCGCTTATCACGGTAAGCAAGCCCATTAAGGAAAATGTTCTTAGTACAAAGGTGTTGAAATTATCTCTGCCTTGATAATCCATCGTATGCGTCATCCAAAGAAAATCGAACCAACGCCAATCGCGATGGCGCAATGTTTGGAACGAACCATCTTTGACGGACACATAGGCTTTTATATTTTCGGGTGTTTTATATGATATGACAAAGGCTGGAAGGGGTCTGCCTCGATATTCACTATGGGCCTCCACTTCCTCGATGCGTTCTATGCTTTTAACTTTCAGTTCAGGCAGCATATTTCTCCTCGCCACCTGAAGGGCGTCCTGTTCGGATATTTCAGCTTTTAATGCACCTGTTTTTGCATTGACCAATTGACTGTGATCAATCCAATAATAAGGCTCTCCTGCTATTTCCCTTAGTTCCAAAGAGGTTATGGCATCGAACTTAATCTCTGTTGGACTGATTAGATTCATAAATGTGGTTTTTTCAACAGGTGCCTGTCGAAATTGGTCTCCGTGTATCTCATCGATATCCGTCCAACTGAAATACATGCCGCTAATGGTCCACATCAGAAACTGAATTCCCAGAAAAATTCCAAGATACCGATGTACTTTTCTTATTTTCAGTGCTGTTTGTCTTTTTACCATCTTATTTTACTTCAAATGGAAATTCAATAGTGACTTTCTCCCAACTCATTTTAATAGTTCCTGATGTATCGCTTGTTTTGTTGACTGTATATTCTAAATGTTCTTGACTATTTTCTGAAATTCTAGGAGTTGTCGAAAAGCGTAAAATATCATCCTTCTCATCATATTCATCCTTACCATGTTGGTCCCAGTTGCTATTAAAAATTACAGTCCATTCTTCTTTATTCGGTATTACAAAAAAACCATATTTTCCTGCTTTGAGTTCTTTTCCCCCAATCATTAAATCTTTGTTTGTCTCTAACCAAGTGGCCATATGTGCTCCTGCTTGCCAGACTTCATTGTATGGCAGCAAACCTCCGAATATAATTCTGTTACGAACACCAGGAGAGGAATAATCTATATGGATATGGGCCTCGCCTACCATTGCCATATTACTGGTATGTGGACTTAAATTTTTCTTGGGAGTAGATACCTTTTCTGCCTCCATATGGTTATGTTCAGGTTCTGTATTTTTTTTATCTTCTTTACAGGCTACCATTATTAGGAAACTTAAAATAATTAGTAACGGTTTTGGATTTTTCATGGCTTTAGTTTTTAGGTTATTTGTTTTTGATATTCCGAGAGGAAGTATGAGTTTTAATAATTTTCCATTGGCCGTCCATCTTCTTTAAAATTGAAGTTGCCACCCCTTTTTTCTTTATTGTTCTACTTTCGCCTTTTTCATCTGGGTTAAACACAATGGTATAAATGTAAGTTTCCATGGTAAATGCATAGGGAAGATCTATTTCCGCCTCTATGGCATAATCGGAAAAATCGAAACTTTTAAATTCTTTCAACTCAGGTCCCAAGTGGTGTTCTATATATTGGGCGAAGGTACCCTCAACGCCGCCTGATTCAAAAACTTGGGAATTTTCAGAAAAAAGCTCTAAGATGCCATTGGTCGTTAAATTTTTTATGGCGCCATTATATGCCTTCATAACAGAAATAACGGCTTCTTTCTCTGAAGAAGGTGTTTTAATCTGGGCATGGCCGATACTGAAAATCAATGCGGTCGCCATAGGTAAAAGGATTGCTTTAAATTTTTTCATGACTTTGTATATTATGGTTATTGATTGCTGTTTTGTTCTTTTCCTTTATGAATTCTATTAACTCCAAATGATAGCTGGACTTGATTTTTTGCCTTGATAGTAGCTATAGGTTCCAATTTTGGTGTTTATGTAACTTGATTCTTTAACGTCTTCAAACCCTGCTTCAACCATGTAATCTGGGATAAGTCCATTTACGTTGTCGGTGGTGGTGGCAAATCCATCAAGAATTTGGACCGTATAGAACAGTAATCTCATAAGTTTGGATTTGGGCTTTCCCCAGTCCCCTATAACTAACTCTCCATCAGGTTTAAGCACTCTATTGATTTCATTTAAACAAGAAATCTTTGTGTTCTTATCCAATTGGTGGAACACCAATGAGCTAAATACCTTGTCATAAGTTCTATCTGGATATGGAAAAATATCTCCCCCATAAAGATCAAGTTTGATATCAACATCATTTTCAGCGAACTTCTTTTCCGCAATATATTTGACCTTTGGATCAATATCCAAACCGGTATAGCTTGCGTTTCTATTTCGGTCGTTGGCAATAATTAAATTCTGGCCGGTACCAAATCCAAACTCAAGAATTTGTTCGCCATCTTGTGGATTTAACAGGTCAATCAATTTATTTCTAAATTTCTTCTCCGGCATAGTAACTGAAATGGTCAAGTCATAAAACTTGGTCAACCAGTCATAGCCCAAGGCGGGAATAAATTCTTTGTTCTTTTTCTTTACCATGTTAATCCGTTTGGTAACACTATTCCTGTTTTAATAAATAATTGTTATAGATCTGTATGACCAGTGTCCAGTTGACTATCGATCCAATGATGATATAAAGCGAATAACTAAACCATTTCTTAAGCTTAGACTTACGTTTCTTATGCTTTCCACAATCTTTACAACAGTCTTCCATTACATTTTTATTGTGCCTGTCAAGGGAAGGGCATTAAACACTAATCATTAACTACATATTCCCTTCCCATAACAGGACTTTTTCCTTCAACACTATCGTCTGGGCAGAAATGGGAAACACTAAATAATTAACCAAACAAAAAACACTCCCAAAGCCCACCCAGAGCTATATCTTACTATACTTTTTCCATTATAAACTTCTTGCAAATCAAAAAAATCAGCCATGGTAATATCGTAAACTGAAGAACGGGCGAAATCCCCACTTCTGCTACTGGCAATCGTGGCATGGCATCAACATAGGCCCAATCGCCCCTAGCGGTATGCCAAACCTCTGCTAGAATAGCCCCAAAAAATCCGACAAGGACCAAAAGCAACATACTTTTCGAACCCCAATTTTGCATCCAATACACATCCTTATAAATTAGTCCTAAGGCAAAAAGCAGTATGAATACCATCAACATATCCGCGACGGATGCCAAGGCGCAAAAGGAGATATGTTTCAAATCATATTCGAACCCTTCGTACAATGGGCCTTGCGCCAGCTCCCATATAAAATTCAACATAAAGGACGTTACTGCCACTGCAAACACAAACCTCCTATATTCCCCTATGTCTGTTACCTGTTTCGCAAAATACAAATAACCCAAAATGACCAAAGTCAACGCTATAGTGGGTACAACGAAAATGCCGAGGCTTAATTCTTCCATTTATTTTCTACTTAGACTTCTTTTTTAAGACCACTAAAATTGGCCTTCAATTCTTTGGCCAACACCAACCGGATATTACCTGAAAGGGAAGGGGCTAACCAACTAACCAACCAAACTAAATCGCTACTTCCCATAACAGGCTTTTATTATTGGATTACTTCCGCAACCTTTCCACAGCTGAGCATTTGGGCGCCGTAGTACGGATTACGGATATCCTCGATAGAGGATAACCAATAGGCGCCCCCGTTCAAGGCCATGGGACAAAAATCCTTATACAGTTTACCCGCCGTTATTTTTCCTCTTAAAATATCTTCCATTTTAGTACTCAATTCTGAAAATGCTTTTCGCTGTACCTTTAAATTATCCGTAGCGGCTATCTTTTGGGATGCCGATAAAGCGGCACCGGCACCTTCAACTTTACCAAGTGCTTCGTTCAACATCTCCGCACCCTTTTGGGCATCTCCAGGATTTGAACCGACCAGATCATTTTTTACGTGTTCATAATGTTCGTAGGCATTGGCCACATTCTCATTACTGAACTCAATAGGCGTTTGCTTCATTTCCATTTTGCTATGGTCATGGTTCAACTTTATCTTATCTTGTGCTGAAACAAAAGAAATAGTCAGCATCAACATGACCACAAATCCATTATTTATTTTTTTCATTGTTATTACTTTTAAGTTATTCTATTATAAACTGTCCTTTAGTTTTGACACCCAATCCAAAACGATTTTCTTTTCGGTATCCGAAAGTTTTGCGTCTCTATGGATGAGCGTGTACGATGTAAGGGGCATTTCATCATCCTCGATTTGGCTTATAATGGATTTTAGTTTGCTATTCTTTCTTCGCGATGAATAGGTGTCCCATTCGCTAAAATTCAATTCTTCCTTGCCATGCTCCACATGGTCTTCCAAGTACCACGCCACCGGTTGCACCTTATTGTACCAAGGATAGTCGGTATTATTGCTGTGGCAGTCATAACAAGAGGTTTTGATGATGCTCTCGATATTTTTTGGCACCTCGTTAACGACCATAAAATCCGTTTTGGGTATCAAATCGCTTTGATTGCGTTCGGTGGGCATAAACTGGATGCCCACCAACGCTACCAACAGAATCCATCCTGTGACCTTTACCGCCTTCACTTAATTGATTTGCTTTTGTACACTACCGCAGGTCATCATTTTGCTTCCGTAATAAGGATTCTTGATTTCTTCAGTGGCACTTAACCATTGTGCTCCCTTATTATTGTTGTACATTGGACAATAGGCTTGGTAAAGTGTTCTTTCAGAACCTGTAATGGCCAAAAGGTCAATGACATCTTTGCTCAATATATCAAAGTGCTCACGTTGGTGCCCGATGTCGCTTTTGGCGATATGTTCCGCATGTTCTGTGGCATCTTCAATAATATCTGTTAACTCGGCCCGTTGTTCGTCTGAAAATTTGCTCGTGTCAAAATCCTTAAGACTACCTTCCAGCTTTTCTCCTGCCGTTGCTGCACCGTCTTTATCATCTGATACAAGGGCGTTTTTGAGCGTAAGATAATCCGCGACAACTTCTGATGACATCATGGCCATTCCGCCCTGGTTCATATTGTCTTGGTCCATTTGCGAATGATCTTCCATTCCATCACCCATGTGCCCATTGTCATCCATGTGTTCGGATTGTACCCCATCTGCACTACTACCCTCTTTTTTTGTGTCCTTGCACGATGTTGCACCTAGTGCAATTACCGCCATTGCCAAAATTCCTGTTGATACTCTTACCTTTTTCATTGTTTGTGTTTTTTAGAATTATAATTATTTGTGTTACTTTTTGTTTTCTGTAATTTGGATGATCCCGACCCCTAAAGTTTATCTATTACATGTTCAAGCCTGTTGGTAATTTCTTCGGCCACTTCTTTCAATTGTTCATTTTCTACCGCTTGCATGGAAGCCATGGGGTTTACCGCGGCAACTTCGACCGTACCCTCCTCGATTTCCTGTACGATTACATTACAAGGAAGCATAGTGCCTATCTTATCTTCGGCTTCCAATGCTTTGTGGGCATAAGGCGGGTTACAGGCACCGAGTATTTTGTACTTTTTGAAATCGACGTCCAGTTTCTTTTTCAAGGTTTCCTTAACATCGATTTCCGTCAAGATGCCAAAACCTTCGTTTTTTAGTTCCTCGGTAACCTTTTCGATTACTTTGTCAAAGTCTTCGTTGAGTGTTTTATTAAAATAATACTTCATCTTCTTAGTTTTTAGAATTAATCGTTCGTTTTTGTTCTTCCTATTCCTCTTTTGATATTTCGCCCTTTGCGAAACGGTTGTCCAAGATTTCCATGGGACTTTCTCCTTTTCCCATCTGCTTCCCATTTTTTCCTGCATAGAAAAAAATTCCTATAACTATCACGGCCAAGACTATGACCCACCAGTACATCATCATAACTTCTCTATTTTAAGTGTTATCATTTCTTTTCAAAAACCATTTTTCCCCTGTAAATATGAGGACCATCAGTACTGCCGACACGACCACCACCAGTAGATCGCTCGATGCCTTTATATATAAAAAAGCTCCCAGAACGACAAGGTCCAGAAAAATGGCAGTTGCGATTATGTAGGTGTTTGCCTTTATATCCTTTTTCAAATTTTTTAGGATGCCCCAATGAATTCCGATATCCATAATCAGATAGAGGATCGCACCCAAGGAGGCGATCCGTGTGAGATCGAACAACACAGTCAACGTGATGGCCAATACAACGGTGTAGACCAACATATGCCTTTGGATACCACCCGACATGTCAAAATGGTTATGGGGAATAAGCTCCATATCGGTAAGCATGGCCGTCATTCTAGAAACCGCAAAAACACTTGCTACGACCCCAGAAATTGTAGCCACAATAGCGATGCCTACCGTAAACCAAAGACCATACTTGCCAAAAGCCGGTTTTGACGCTTCTGCCAATGAGTAATCTTTGGCTTTTATAATTTCCTCTATGGAAAGATTAGATGATACCGCAAACGCGACCAATAGGTATACCAAGGTGCAAATGGCCAATGAAATGATAATGGCCCTGCCTACGTTTTTATTCGGGTCTACAATTTCTCCCCCACTATTGGTTATTGTGGTAAACCCTTTGTACGCCAAAATCGATAAGGCCAAAGCCCCCAAATAACTTGCAATGGGATACTCGCTTAAATCGCTGGATGGTAGTACCTCGCCAAACGAAAACCCAGCGGCCCAAAGTCCGCCAATGGCAAAAATGGAAATGCCGCCAATCTTCAAGATGGCCATGGCTAAGGATGATTTGCCAATAATATTGTTCCCTGAAATGTTGATCAAAAAGGCTACGACCAATAGCAAAACACCCAAAATAGGAACCCAAATACTATCATCGCCCACATCGAACAATTGCAAGGTGTACGAACCAAATGTTCGTGCGACCAGACTTTCATTAATGACCATTGAGAAGGCCATCAATAATGCTCCGGAAGCGGTTAATGCACTCTTGCCATAAATCTTTTTCAGGTAATTGGCTATTCCACCTGCGGATGGGTAGGCATTTGACATTTTTATATAAGAGTATGCACTAAATCCTGAGATAATAGCACCGACCAAAAATGCGATGGGAAACCATTGACCGGATAGCTCGGCCACTTGGCCCAAAAGGGCAAAAATTCCCGCACCGATCATTACACCCGTACCAAGTGATACGGCTCCGGTCAAGCTCAGGCTATTTTTTCTGTATTGTGCCATTTCTTAAAATCTAACTAACAGACCGCCACCCCAGCCATAACGATTATTGTAATTTCCTTGTATGGAAAAGTTTCTGGAAACAATGTACGCAAGCCCTACGAGCCATTGGGTTTCACTTTCAAAAGATTTATTGTTTTCCAAATCATTGACCCAACCAAAATCCGCTCTGTATTCATATTCTCCTTCTAAGAAAATTCTTGGAAAAATCAACAACTCTCTGTCCAGTCTTATTCTTGGGCGCAATTGATGGTCCATACTCACATCTACATTAAATCTATAAGGCGTAAAGTATTTAACCCCAACCAATCCAACAGTATTAAATTTATCGTAAGAATCTGGTGTTGAAGTTTCGGTATTCACCCCTGCATACAAGCGTACCCAATCATTGAGGTATCGATTATAGTTCACTTCTATCTCTGCATTTTGGTCATAATCAAATTCGGCACGTAATCCAAATTCGTTACGAATGTTGCTCGACATCAAAAAAAGTTCATTAAAGTTTGAACTTACACGAGCAGCCCCCCACGAATAATAGTGGTCGGTCTCATCAATTAGTTTTTGTACTGGAAATTCCGCCATCCGTTCGTCTCTTGGCGTATCATAACTAAATACACGTGCCATACCACCCATCATATGATACAATACGTGACAATGAAAAAACCAATCGCCATACTCTTCATTGTAAAATTCGATGACCACTTTTTGCATCGGTGGTACATTAACGGTATGTTTTAGTGGCGAACGTTCCCCGTTTTCGTTGATTACCCTGAAGTAATGCCCGTGTAAATGCATTGGGTGGTGCATCATTGTAATGTTATTCAAAGTAATTCTTGTAACTTCCCCACCCTTGATTTTAATCTTATCTGTTTCAGACAATGGTACTCCATTCATACTCCACACGTAACGTTGCATATTTCCGGTTAGATTGAGCAGAATGTCATTTACCGGTATATCCGCCCCGTAAGTTGTACTTTCCTTAGCTTTTAGAAAATCATAGTTGAAATAGGTTTTACGTGCATTGTAATCAAAAGCTGTTGAATCTTTTTGCATCTTGGACATATCGTGATTCATGTGGTCATTCATTTTGTCCCTTGTTTTATTATGGTTCATTGGAATAGAATCCTTTTTCATTACCATCGTATTGTCCATATTCATATTGCCGTCGTTCATGGGCATTTTCTCATCCATCTTCATGTTCATATCCATTTGCTTTTTCATTGCACCATCCTTCATGGACATCTTATCGGGCATATCCATGTTCATCTGTCCATCTTTCATATCCATCTTCATCTTCATTCCATATTTCTGCATCAAAAACTCTGGTGTTTTTTTCTTTTGATTTCCTACCATTGCAGGCGCGCCCATCTTCATATCCATTTTTGCCATTTGCTTCATCATTGCCACTTTGTCCGGTCTGTCAATCGGTTTTGCAGGATAAAGTATACCTTGTCCTAAACGCACGGAAGTATGTCCGGAACCATCTTGCGCTGTAGCTGTAATTTCTAATGTGCCTTCGGGGATGGTAACGATAACATCATAGGTTTCAGCAATTCCGAAAAGAAATCGGCTTTTGGATATAGGTTCCACATCTATACCATCACTTGAGACAACCATTGGGTTGCCTCCTCCAAAATCCATCCAATAATAGGTAGATGCTGCCGCATTGATAAAGCGAATCCTTACTTTTTCACCGGGTTGAAAATCTGGGTACTCTGCTAGTTTTTTACCATTGGACAAAAAAGCAGGATAATAGACGTCTGCAATATCGGCACCTTCCATTCTATCGCGCCAAAACTTAAATTGAGCTCCCAATGCACCTTCTTTTATGACTCTACTTAATGGCACTGCGGTACCTTTTTTAACTTGGTACCATTCGTTACCCCTTTTAAGGTTACGCAAAACGTTCATAGGTTTTTCATTGGTCCAGTCAGATAACACTACAACCAAATCTTTGTCATATTCCAATGTCTTTTCTTTTGGATGAATGACTATGGAACCATAAACTCCCTTCTGCTCCTGCAACATTGTATGGGAATGATACCAATACGTACCCGATTGGTTAATAGGAATTCTATACTGAAATGTCGTACCAGGTTCAATTGGTGGCGTAGTTAAATAGGGTACACCGTCATAGAAATTTGGAAGTATTAATCCGTGCCAATGCACTGAAGTTTCTTTGTCCATTTTATTGGTTACATTGATTATGGCAAGGTCTCCTTCATTAAATTCTAACGTAGGGCCAGGAATACTACCATTTATAGTCATTCCATTGGCCGTTACGCCTCCAAGGGTCATCTCCTTTTGTTCCAGGGTAAGGTTATACTCAATTACGGGACGCCCTTCTTCATTTCTGTCCCCACCATTTGTGCCAACTTGGGCGAATAATAATGAAGTTAAGAATAAGAGTAATATTGTGTTAACAGTTTTCATTGTCAATATTATTTTTTAAGAATTTATTGAAATCTCTTTGAGAGTTCCTATTTAATCTCCTTTGTAACCTCCCCACAAGTAGGCATTGACTGTCCATAGTATGGGTTTTTTACTTCTTTGGAAGTGCTCACCCAATCTGCACCCTTGTTGTTATTGGCCATAGGGCAATGCATAACATATAACGCCTCGTCGTTGGGGTTAAATGACGTTTCCAGTCCAATTATGATATTGGATACCTGTTGAAACGCTTTTCGAATCTCTTCCAGTGTTTTAAAATGCTGAACATGCTGAAGCGTGTTCTTTAAGTCACTGCTCAATCCCATCCAAACATTGTGCGATTCGCCAGTAAATAAAGCCATGTTCAATCCATCAACCGTTTTTAAGATATTTGAGCCTGCCTTTTTGGCGTTTTCCAAGTTGTCATTTGTCAAGGCATCTTTCATGGATAGATATTCAGTAAAAAGGGGCTTTAGAGCATCTTTGGCTTTTTGACTAACCGATACTTTTTTAGCAGCCGTTTTATTGGGTGTTCCATTTGTGGCAGGCATAGCGCCACCCCCATGATTGTGCCCAGTCATGGCAGGACCACCCTCGGGATTCATCATACTGGGCTTACCAGCCAATTGCGCCGAGGCATCGATACTGAATG
The DNA here is from genome assembly GCF_003426735.1 of Arenibacter sp. P308M17. Lineage (GTDB taxonomy): Bacteria > Bacteroidota > Bacteroidia > Flavobacteriales > Flavobacteriaceae > Arenibacter. Next base: position 135,066 of record NZ_QVON01000006.1, on the reverse strand, counting down.
TACCATTAATGGCTATTTCCTCACCTTCTTGAAGCCCATCATTCACGACGAATCCATCTCCCAAAGCCGGTCCTAACGTAACATCACGCATCATAAAATTAACACCCTTAGCTGTAGTATTCTTTATGTACACTACCGAACGTTGCCCGGTCCACATCACGGCAGTTTTAGGAACTATGATAGCTTCCGATTTTATTGGCAATTCTGCTTCTACGGTACCTGACACAAACATTTCGGGTTTGAGTTTTAAACCGCTATTGTTTATCTCTACCCTAGCCTTTGCAACTCGTGTCATAGGGTCGATTACGGGATCTATGTATGAAATTTTGCTCTTAAAACTTTCTCCAGGCAAGGATTGCACTGTAAAATTGACTACATCCCCCTTTTTTACCCATGCCATATCCGATTCGTAAACGTCGAATAAGATCCAAACACTATTTAGGTTGGCAATCTCATATATAGCCATTCCTTTCATGATATAATCCCCAAGATTGACCTTTTTTTCGGTCACATAACCCGATATATCTGCCAGTATAGGGAGTTCTTCTTTAACAATTCCAGATTCTAAAATTTGTGCAATTTGGTTATCAGTTAGCTTCCAGTTTTTCAGTTTTTCTTTGGCCGAGTTAAAAAGAAGCGGTTCTGTTTCCACAATTTTTCGAGCCTCAAAAAGTTCTTCTTGAGCATTGACCAAATCTGGCGAATAAATGGAAGCTATTACTTGACCTTTGTTGACATACTCGCCAGTAAAATTGACCATTAGCTTTTCAATACGTCCAGGAATATGGGAAGACTGTGAATAAACAGATCGCTCATCAGCCTCAACTTTTCCATTCAATCGAACAGATTTTACAGGCTTGGCCTTGCCTACAATTTCTGTACCTACATTAGCGATTTGCATTGCAGTTGGCGACATACTAATGGCCATTGGGTCCAGTTCTGAATTGTCGTCGCTTTCCAAGGGGATTAATTCCATGCCGCAAATTGGGCAGTCCCCTGGCTCGTTCTGTCTTATTTGAGGATGCATGGAACAGGTCCAAATGGTTTCCCCGACCATTTCACTATCGTGTTGGTGTTCATCAACTGTGGTGTTTTTGGAACCTCCAAAAAAGAACCATCCAAGCAATAACCCCACAAATAGGGTAGATACTGCAATACTTATTATTTTTTTAGTTTCTCTTGTCATGATGCTATTTTTTTGCTGTAATATAATCGAGTTTGGCCATCGCAATTCTATATTGAGATTGTGCGGTTATTTTAAGTTTATCGTATTTTAGTAATTGTTGTTGCATTCGGAGCACCTCTTCAAAATCTTTTCCCGAGTTTCCGTATGCCGTATATAATAGATTCAATGCTTGTTTTGATTCCTCTATTTGTTCATCAAACAATGAAACCAAATCTGTTTGCTGCCGAATATCGAACAAAGCCATTTCGTAGTTTGAATTCAGTGAGTTCTCTATTTCTTTTTTTTGGAATGAATAACTCTCTTGCATTAATTGTGCTTCTTTGACTGCTGCTTTGTACTTACCTCTGAATATTGGAAGGGTTACCGTTAGCATTGGCATCAATACATCCTTCCCATTATCGACTAAAGTCATGTCTGTACGCTCACCCACCATTACATAGTCCAAGCCTAACCCTAGTTTTGGGTATCCTTGCTTAATTGCTGCACGTTCTGATGCCTCGCTTGCTTTTGTCTTCAAATCTATTGAATTCAATAGTGGATGATCTATAGCAAGCGCATCTTTATTATAGTCCAATAGAACAGGTTCAACAACAATGGAATCAGCTATGACAACCGGTTGCATTTCGACGCGGTTGAGTAGCTTATTAAACGCTGCCTTTAATGGACTTTCCTTTTTGTTCAGAATTGCTAAATTTGTCTTGGCCTCCTTTAACATAATATCTACACGTAGTACATCTACAAGGGTTCCATTGCCGTTTTTGAACTTTGAATTGGAAATGGTCTTATAGGATTCCAAGATAGCGATGTTATTTTCTTCGATTTTTATCCACTCCTTGAGTTCGTACAATGGAAAATAAGCGGCCGAGACATCAAAATAGAGTTTGTTCTTGGCATCCAAAAAAGACTGGTACTTTGCCTCTGCCATAAGCGTAGCGGCATCTCCTTGAGCCTTTAATGTCCCAAACCAAGGAAACATTTGTGTTAATGAAAAACGTGCTTGTTGTGGCCCAACCCTTGTCTCGACTGGTGAAACAAAATATCCAAACGAAAAAGATGGATCAGGTAAGGTGCTTACTTGAGGTACTTTTTGTAAGGCAGCTTCAAACTCCTTGTATTGTGAAAGTAATCCGGGGTTATTCTCTGCTGCAATCTTGAAATAATCTTCCAATGTTTGGGCCTGTAAGCCCAAACCACTAAATAATATTACGGTTATAATTATATTTTTCATTGTTTTTCAATTTTTTTGTTTTGATTTTTAATGACCGTTTCCCTCCAATAAGCCTGAAGAACAGGCACCACGAACATGGTCATGATCTGTATGGTCATTCCGCCAAAAGTTGGAATAGCCATAGGAATCATTACATCGGCCCCTTTACCAGTAGAAGTAAGCACCGGTAAAAGAGCAATGATTGCCACCGCAGCGGTCATCATCGCTGGTCGCACCCTTTTTTTCCCAGCCTCCAAAACGGCTGCCCTAACAGCAGGAATTGTTTGAGGGTTCTTTTCTTCGAAGACCTGGTGAATATAGGTACCCATTATTACACCATCATCTGTCGCAATACCGAAAAGTGCAATAAAACCGACCCAAACGGCAACGCTCAAATTGATAGTATGTATTTGAAAAAGATCTCTCATATTTACGCCCGAAATGGAAAAATTAAGGAACCAATCCTGTCCATAAAGCCATAACATGATAAATCCTCCGGCAAAAGCGACAAATACTCCTGAAAAGTGAATGGATGACGCAATGACAGTCTTGAATTGAAAGAAGAGGAGCAAGAATATCACGATCAAACTGATCGGTATTACAATGGACAGCCTTTTCACTGCCCTGATCTGGTTTTCATAGCTACCGGAAAACTTATAACTTATTCCAGCAGGGACTATGAGTTCACCTGAATCAATTTTTTGTTGAATGGCTTCCTGTGAGTCATTTACCACATCAACTTCAGCAAACCCATCCCTTTTATCAAAAAGCACGTAGCCTACCAAAAAGGTATTTTCACTTTTTATGGCCTGCGGACCTCTTACATATTCGAAATCGACTACTTGGGAAAGCGGTATTTGTGCCCCTACCGGGGTTGGGATTAAAATTTTACTTAATGATTCGGGATCATCCCTAAGTTCCCTTGGGTAACGTACCCTGACCGGAAACCGTTCCCTACCTTCAACAGTAGAAGTAATCTTCATCCCACCAATGGCGGTCTCGATGCTTTGTTGTACATCTTCAACATTAAGGCCGTATCGAGATATTTCATCCCTGTTTATATTGAGGTGCAAATAAGGTTTTCCTACAATACGGTCGGCAAATACAGCTTCCGATTTAACGGATGGTACTCCTTTTAAAACTGTTTCCAGTTGCATACCAAAATCTTCTATTGTTTTCAGATCTGGACCATATACTTTTATTCCCATAGGAGCGCGCATACCTGTTTGCAACATCACCAAACGTGTTTCAATCGGTTGTAATTTGGGTGCTGAAGTAACCCCAGGTATTTTGGTAACCTTTACGATTTCATCCCATATATCATCCGGTGATTTAATATGTGGCCTCCAATTTCGAAAAAATTCTCCATTTTCATCCACAATCAAGTCCTCTTCGATAATTCCTCTTGCCAATGCCTCTTCGTTCGTAAGGGTATCCTTTTGAACGGTAATAAATCTGTCTTTGCGGTCCACTTTAAAATGAACCCTATGCCCTGCTTCGTTTAGAATAAATTCGGGCTTGTAATTGATGATGTTCTCATACATAGAAATTGGTGCGGGATCAAGTGCAGATTCTACGCGTCCCAGTTTCCCAACCACTAGTTCTACTTCAGGAATTTTCCCTACCATCATGTCGATTTGCCCTACCACATTCCTATTGTATTCCACCCCAGAGTGTGGCATAGAAGTGGGCATTAAGAGGTAACTTCCTTCGTTTAATGATGGCATAAATTCTGAACCTATTCCAGGAAAAAGATTTGATGCAGCTGTCCAACCTGAAGATTGCCTAACACTCTTCCAACCTACTGTTTCCAAACCTTTAGCTACAAATCCAAAGGTCGTATTGAACCCTATCCATACCAATACCCCAAAAAACAATGTTACAAAGGGGATAAGCATGAACTTTCCTTTGTTTTCCAGACACCATTTCAATACAGGGGTGTAAAAATGAACAATCGCCATAAGTGCTGCTAGTATGATTCCAATTAAAAACAACACAAAGAAGTAATTAATAATAATCCCATTTTGAGGCCCTAATGGCATCCATTCTTCCGTTAGGAAAAAGGAGGCTATAAAGATTGTTAATCCTAAATTAATATAGTTGGGATATAATTTATATTTCTCGGGCCATTTAGGTTCCATAAGGTTATTTAAACCAATAAGCGATATAACCAATGGCAACCACATATGTGCATAAAAAGCAAAAAGAATTCCTGCTACAATTAACAGAATAGACCAGAAACGGCGTACTCGCTTTTTATTGTAATCTATACCCATTACAAAATGCGCCAAAGCAGGAAGCACGATAATACCCAAAACAAACGCACTTAATAGTGCAAATGTTTTTGTAAATGCCAAAGGCCTAAACAATTTTCCTTCTGCCGACTGCATTGCAAAAACAGGCACAAAACTAACTACAGTAGTAGCCAATGCCGTTGTGATAGCCGATCCTACTTCCACCGTTGCCTTATAAATGACCTGCATGAGTTCCTTTCCCTTAACACCGTGGTTCTCGGGCATTTCCAAATGCCGGATTATATTTTCAACAAAAACAATTCCAACATCCACCATGACTCCAATGGCAATCGCGATACCTGATAGCGCTACAACATTGGCATCTACTCCTGCATATTGCATGACTATAAAAGTCATCAATACACCAACAGGCAAAAGACTTGAAATTATAATGGACGCACGCAAGTTAAGTACCAGTACCAGCACAACAATGATACTGATCAAAATTTCGTGGGAGAGGGCATTTTCTAAAGTACCTATAGTTTCATGGATCAATTGCGTGCGATCATAGAACGGTACGATGGTCAATTGGCTCTCTACCCCATTGGCCAAGGTCTTTTTTGGTAATCCAGGAGCAATTTCCTTGATTTTGTCCTTAACGTTATTGATGACCGCTAGCGGATTGGAACCGTAACGGGCAACCACAACACCTCCTACCACTTCGGCACCACCTTTATCCAGTATACCCCTACGTGTAGCAGGCCCTAAACTGACAACCCCTATGTCTTTAATACGCACAGGAACATTATCCTGAACGGCAACCACCGCTTTTTCAATGTCTTCTGTCTTTTTTACATAGCCGAGACCTCTAACGAGATATTCGGCCTGATTGATTTCGATGGTCTTTGCCCCAACATCTTTGTTAGATTTCTGTACGGCCTGCATGACACGATGCAATGGAATATTATATGCTTTAAGGGCATCGGGGTTTACATCAATTTGATATTCCTGAACAAATCCTCCGATAGAGGCAACTTCTGAAACGCCATCAACTGCGTTTAAGCCGTATTTTACATAAAAGTCCTGTGCGGTGCGTATTTCGTGCAGATCCCAACCGCCTGTAGGGTTATTATCTTTGTCCCTACCTTCCAATGTATACCAATATACTTGACCTAAAGCTGTAGCATCGGGACCTAAAGTTGGCGTTACGGCATCTGGCAAAAGGCCGGCTGGAAGTGAATTTAATTTTTCTAAAATCCGGGACCGCGACCAGTAGAATTCAACATCGTCATTAAAAATAATATAGATACTAGAGAATCCGAATATTGACGAACTTCTAATGGTCTTAACACCCGGTATGCCAAGTAAATAAGTGGTCATTGGATAGGATATCTGATCTTCGATATCCTGTGGTGAGCGACCTGGCCACTGTGTAAACACAATTTGCTGGTTCTCACCAATATCCGGTATTGCATCTACTGGAACAGGATCTTTAGGAATAAATCCCGTATTCCAATTGAACGGTGAGGTAGAAACACCCCATAAGATTAACGCAAATAATATAAGAACAGTAACTAACTTGTTCTCTAAAAAGTATTTAATAATGTTATTAAGCATTTTATGAAATATTGGGTTGGAATTAAAAGAAATGTTCCAAAGGCAAGAAATGCCCTTAGCCATACTAAATCAATAGCACGGCAAAACTTCATAAGAAAGCTTTTAAATAAGGAAAGTCTGGTGTAGGATAGGAATATCCTTAACCAAGAGAGGTGGAGGGTAGTGGTTAAACGGAACTATGTTCTCTTGTAACCCCTCAAAAAGATTTAAGTAACTATATACAAAAGAAACTACAAATTTATGTTGCTCAAAATTTAATTTTTCAAGCGAAACTTTTAGGTCATCCAGTCCTAAGACAGAAAGAGTCTCATCTTCACAACACCCTATTTTTTTTAAGTTGTCATCATGGGAATTGGACAGTTGTTGTATATCCATACCGCAAGACTCTGCCTTGCCGAACATGGAAAAATCAACCAAGGTATCTCCACAATAATGCTGCTCGACCGTGAATGAAAAGGTCGAGAACAGCACCAAAAGTGCCATCGAAAAAGATACTATTTTATGAAAAATACTCTTCATATACTATGCAAAAGTACAAAAATTTTAGTGTAAGGCTATAGTTTAACAAAAATTTAGAATTGCAGAATTCCATTATTAGAAAGGGCAAACCTAGTTGATTTCAATTTTTTATTACATGATAAATATCATCTTTTTAGAAATGGGTGGCCCTCAATCAATCAACATAAAGGGCTTCAAGAAAGTTTATTTAGAATTTTTATAAATAGTTTTGTAAGGTATGTAGAAATCAACTACGTTTGTAATTTATTTTTATTAAATCTAAATAAATACAACATGTGGAAGCCATTTCTAATATCCCTCTTTTTTCTCTCTTTTTATACCAAGGTGCTGAGCCAAGACACTCTAGATCGGAAAGATTCTACGGCCCTTAAAACCGAGGTGTTGAACGAGGTCATTGTGAACGGCAACTCCATACTAGGTAGTACGTTCGAGGCAAAGAATAGGACAGGTTCTGCGGTCTACATATCGGATAAAGAACTCCTAAAATTTAGTTACAACGATATTAACAGAACCCTAAAAGGTGTGCCCGGGATCAATATATATGAAGAAGATGGGTTTGGTCTTCGGCCAAATATAAGTTTACGTGGTACCTCACCCGAGCGGAGTGCCAAGATCAACCTTATGGAGGACGGTGTCTTAATTGCCCCGGCCCCATATAGTGCCCCGGCAGCGTATTATTTTCCGACCATTGGCCGAATGCAAGCTGTGGAAATATTGAAAGGAAGCAGTCAAATTCAGTATGGGCCAAATACGACAGGCGGAGCGATCAACATGATTTCAACTCGCATTCCCGACCAACTTTTGGGAAGGGTCGTGTTGTCTGCCGGTAATTTCAACTCAAGAAATACACAGGTTGTCGTTGGTGACAACTATCAGAATTTTGGGTTTGTTAGTGAGTACTACAACTACAATTCCAATGGCTTTAAAAACTTGGACGGGGGCGGCAATACAGGTTTCGATAAATCGGATTATTTGGCAAAGTTCCGTATAAGTACTGATGAAGATGCCAGATTCTATCAGTCCCTTCAATTTAAAATTCAGTATTCCGAGGAGAAGGCCAATGAAACGTATTTGGGACTGACAGATATAGATTTCAAGGAAAATCCGTACCGCAGGTATCGGGCTTCGTCAAAAGATGTGATGGATTCGGAACACCAACAGTACCAATTGACCCATTTTTTAAAACTTTCCCCGGCACTGAGCATACAAACCACAGGCTACCTTAATAAGTTCAAGCGCAATTGGTATAAATTGGATGATGTTAATCTGGGGGAGCGTGTCGGAATCAACAATGTGCTCGCAGACCCTGAGAGGTACGCCATTGAGTACAATGCATTATTGGGAAATAGCGATACTTCCGAAGACGTGTTCGGTATAAAGGCAAACAACAGAACATACACCTCAAATGGTGTTCAATCCATAGCCAAATTACGATGGGGTTCGGATTGGTTACAAACCCTGGAAGCGGGAATACGTTATCACGAAGATGACGAGGACAGATTTCAATGGGTGGACAGGTATGCATTTCAAAATAAAGAATTAATAAGGACTACAGTAGGCGAAAAGGGTGAAGATGCCAATCGTATAAGTTATGCGAAAGCCGTCGCTGCGCATTTTTTATATAAATTAAGTATTAACGGACTGACAGTTACTCCGGGCCTGCGCTATGAGAATATAACGTTGGGTAGAACGGATTATGGAAGCAACGATGCGGCGAGGTCGGGCATTGACCTTTCCGAAAGGGAGAACAGGGTGGATGTTTGGATACCGGGATTGGGTGCCAATTATAGCTTTGCCAATAATTTGTCCGTTTTTGGTGGAATTCACAAAGGGTTTTCTCCTCCAGGAAATACTGACGGCCAAAATCCGGAACAAAGCATAAATTACGAACTGGGTACACGTTTCAACCACAGTGGTCTAAAAGGCGAAATAATAGCGTACTACAATGATTATCAAAACCTACTGGGAAGCGACCTTGCCGCCACTGGCGGTACGGGCAGCCTTGACCAATTCAATGCAGGCGAGGTACGGGTAAGCGGGGTAGAGGTATTGTTGAACTACGATTTTTTAAAGAACAGCTCCGAAAAGTTAAGACTTCCCGTATCGGTATCCTATACCTTGACCGACACCAAGTTCCTCAGTTCCTTTGAAAGTGATACCGATATATTCGGAGAGGTCACGGAAGGCGATGAAATTCCTTACATCGCCAAAAATCAGTTTAATTTGAATCTTGGATTGGAGCATGAAAAATTTGCACTAGATATGGGTTTGCGCTATACCGACGCCTTTAGGACGCGAGCGGGAACGGGCACAATACCGGAAAACCAAAAAGTAGATTCCAATTATGTTATTGACCTGTCGGGTCGATATTTTTACAATAAACACATCACCTTCTCTACTAACATTATCAATTTAATGGATGAAACCTATGCGGTATCCAGGGTTCCGGCAGGGTTAAGACCGGGGCATCCTTTTGGCATCAACTTTTCACTAGCCTATGGTTTTTGAAATAAAAATCGAAGATTAAGTATCGTTGTACCTAATGGTATAAAGTTATTTTTGATTTTATTCCCTGTAGCGAAGAATCATGAATTAAAAAAATTGAAATATATATGAAAGCCTTTAGAAGAAAATTACTCTTTTCCCTTTTGATTTTGCCCTTCCTTAGCTTGGCACAAGAAAGGATAGTGGACAAGGCCATTGAGGTATCGGGTATGGAAAAAATGAAAAATGCAGAGGCTTCCTTTACCTTCCGTAAGCATACCTATAGTTACAAACGGCAAAACGGACAATTTACTTATACAAGAATCGGTAAGAACAGGGACAGTAGTTTGGTGAGGGATATATATACCAATAAAGGGTTTACCCGTTATATTGACGAAACCATGGCATCTATCACGGAGGAAAGAAAAAATGCCTATACAAATTCAGTCAATTCCGTAATGTACTTTGCATTTCTTCCCTTGTGGCTAAAAGACCCTGCCGTTGTTCTTGAGAATAAGGGCACCACCTTTATCAAAGGAATAGAATACCATAAGATTCGTGTAACCTTTAAAAAGGAGGGCGGTGGCGTTGATTTTGAGGACGTGTTCCTTTACTGGTTCGATGTTGAGGATTATAGTATGGACTACTTGGCCTATAAGTATTTTACCGGTAAAGGAGGGATGCGGTTTCGCGAGGCATATAATCAACGTACCGTTAACGGCGTTACCATACAGGACTATCGGAACCTGCAACCGAAAATAAAAGACGGGGTTCCTTTCGGGCAAATTGAAAAAGCCTTTGAAAATGGAAAACTGGAAGAGCTTTCCATTATAGAATTAAAAAATGTGAAAATAAAAGCAATTCCAAAATCCTAAATTTTGGCCTACCAGTATAGTATTCTTAAAAACTACAAACACCTATTCAGATAAGTTCCTTACATATGTTCTATCACCAAAGTTATACGTCTTTCCACCTAGTGTAGGAACTATACCGGTTTTTTTAAATGTTGGGATCTGAAAGCATTTTTTGAGGAAATTGTATAAAAAAGAAAGAAAATTGTGTAGAAGAAGGTCTTTGCGGTTGCATACATTTATTCCAATAATTCAATTGGAATGGCAAAAGCATACAGAACCCATGAATCCAATAAAGTTCTAACTTGAATTTTTCTAAGAGACTGTTTTGAAATGATGGATTTTTGCCGAAAGAACGAATCTCTTTAAAACCGGAAACCATGCAGATAAAGGAATCTTCGACAATGTATGATGTTATCATCGTCGGCTCTGGGGCAGGTGGTGGAATGGCCACTAAAATACTTGCCGATTCGGGTCTAAAGGTTGCCGTGGTGGAGGCAGGCCCTTTTTTTGATCCCAAAGATCCTGAACAAATGACACAGCTAAAGTGGCCATGGGAATCTCCGAGAAGAGGGGCGGGCACCGTGAGGCCATTTGGCGATTTTGATAGTGCCTATGGTGGCTGGGATATTGAGGGAGAGCCCTATACCAATATGGAGGGCAGCAATTTCAGATGGTTCCGTTCTCGGATGCTCGGCGGCAGAACCAATCATTGGGGCAGGATTTCATTACGATTTGGCCCCAAGGATTTTAAGCAAAAAAACGAGGATGGATTAGGCGACAATTGGCCCATTTCCTATGAGGATGTCAAGCCATATTATGACAAAGTGGACAAATTGATCGGGGTTTTTGGCACCAATGAAGGCTTGCCCAATGATCCGGACGGTTTCTTCCTGCCCCCTCCCAAACCAAGACTACACGAACTTTTTTATATACGCGGAGCACGAAAATCGAACATACCTGTTTATCCCTCACGGATGTCTATCCTTACCAAGATGATAAATCCCGATAGGGGCATCTGCTTTTATTGTGGGCAATGTTATCGGGCGTGTATGGTATATGCCGATTTCTCTTCGGAAACCTGTTTGATTTTCCCCGCACAAAAAAACGGAGGCCAGATCGATCTATTTGTGAATGCCATGGTAAGGGAGGTTACGACCAATGAAGAAGGTAAGGCAACGGGCGTTTCCTACATCAGCAAAGAGGATAGAAAAGAATATAAGCTAAAGGGAAAGGTCGTTGTGCTTGCAGCATCGGCCTGTAGCACGGCCCGTATACTGCTAAATTCCAAAAGTGCCCATCACCCAAATGGATTGGGCAATAGCAGCGATATAGTCGGAAAGTACCTGCACGACTCCACGGGGGCGAGCAGGGCGGCCTTTATCCCAGGCCTGATGAACCGTAAAGTATCCTATAATGAGGATGGTGTGGGAGGCATGCACGTTTATTCCCCTTGGTGGGGCGATAATAAGAAATTGGATTTTCCGCGTGGCTACCATATCGAGGTATGGGGCGGTATGCGCATGCCTAACTATGGGTTCGGGTTCAATGTAAATGAGTTCAACAAGTTCTTTGGGACAACTGTCGGAGGATATGGCAAAGGCCTCCGGGAGGATATCAAAAAATATTACGGGGCTGTCCTTGGCTTTGGAGGCCGGGGCGAATCTATTGCCATGAAGGATAATTACTGCGAAATAGACCCTACCAAGGTCGATGAATTTGGTATTCCCGTACTTCGCTTCCATTACAAATGGTCCAATTACGAACGCAAACAGGTAAGGCACATGCAGGATACCTTTGAAGAACTGATCCACAATATGGGTGGGGAAGCGTTGGGCGCAAAACCCATCAAGGAAGAGGATTATGGCATATCCCCGCCAGGCTGGATCATTCATGAGGTAGGCACTACCAGAATGGGCAATAATCCCAAAACTTCGGTAACCAATAAGTTTCAACAACTTCACGACACGGATAATGTATTTATCGTTGATGCGGGCCCTTTCGTATCCCAAGCGGACAAGAACCCAACCTGGACCATTTTGGCCCTCTCTTGGAGAACATCGGACTATATCATCGAACAATTGAAACAGCAAAATATCTAGGAAAATGGACAGAAGAAACAGTATAAAATCTATTATTTTGGGTTCGGTCGCAGGAGGATTGGCCGTACACGGATGCAAACCGGAAGCAGAGGCCAAGGCGGAACAGACCAAGGCCTTACCTGGCTACAACTACAAATATGGAAGAACCCCAAAGGAAAAGGGGTTGATCGTGGAACTGGAGAAGGAACAGTTTTTCAACGAACACGAGCTGGAAACCATTGCCGTTCTGGGTGATTTAATCTTGCCCGCCAATGAAGAATTTGGTAGTGCATCGGATGCCGGGGTTCCCGATTTTATAGAGTTCATGGCCAAGGATATTCCTGAAATGCAGACAACCCTCCGAGGCGGTCTGATGTGGTTGGACCATAGTAGCAATACCGAATTTGGTGCAGAATTTAAATCGGCACCGGAAGAACAACAAAAACAACTATTGGATGCCATCGCCTACCCCGATATCAAAGTCCCCGAGGCCGAACGCCCTTTGGAAATACAGTTTTTCTCGTTGATGAGAAATTTGACGATTACCGGATATTATACCTCTAAGATCGGCATTCAGGATTTGGGCTATAAAGGCAACACACCCACGGTTTGGGATGGCGTACCGGAAGATGTACTGAAACAGCACGGAGTTGCTTACGAAGAAGAATGGCTCGCAAAATGTGTGGACCAAAGTAAAAGGGGCATTCTGGCCGAGTGGGATAGCGATGGCAATTTATTGACATAGCCCATAAACTATCTTATTTTTCTCAAGAGCATAGCATCTGGCCCCAAAGGCAAATATTACAATGTCGAAAAAGTTAACAAATGGTGTTCGTTGGTGTCATGAAGCAACTGTTTTACTCAAACACGCGCAGTATATTTCCGGTAAGCTCAGTTCTGAATATTTTTAGCGGATTGCTTGTGATGCTGTTTAACGGTTTTCCCGTTTGGTCAAACCGTGCACCATGCGTTGAACAGTAATAGATACCCCCATCCTTCGAAATAAATCGCACTTCCTCGGTCTGTTGATGGCTACATATTTGACTGGCGGCCACATACTGCCCCTCCAAGTTTTTGGCCACTACCACGAATTCCTTTAGGATAAATCCGCCGTTGTTCTGTAAAGGCGCACCTTCCTGAGCGTCAAGGTCAATGGTAAAGTCAATTCCAGTAGGTATAGGCCTCATATCCTCGGGGGCAACATCTCCGTTGCCATCTTTCGAACAACCATGAACACAGGGAAAAACTATGGCGAATGCCGCACCGGCACCCAAATTCCGTAAAAACCGCTTTCTTTCCATAACAGATATGTTTATAAGAAAGGAACGACTTTATTGGAAAAAAAGTATCCTTAAACTAATTGCACTTAATTATTTATTTGGCCGATTTTAGCGATTACAGAATTTTTCTGACAAACATGACAATAGTCATATTTTTGTTTAAACCCTTCATTTACATTTGTACAGGTAATTAGCTAAAAAACAATATAACTCTATTATTTTAAGCGTTTTAAGCACATAAAATCCGAATAAGTTACTTTAAAACTTGAAAAAAAATTGATTAACTTGAGAACATGAAACGCCTTTTTCACAAAATATTTGCATTCACTTTAGCTTTCGCGGTGCTTTTTTCCACTACCGCGTTTGCAGCCGATATGCACTTTTGTTGTGATAAATTGGTGGACCTTGCTGTTTTCCGTAAAGTAAAATCTTGCGATGAAAAAGTCAAGCAACAAGATGAAAAATCTACCAAAGAATGTTCCCTAGGTCAAAAGGATTGTTGTAGCAACCAAACCTTTGTAAAGCAAGGAGAGGACAATCTAAAATCGGATTCCTTCGAACTGGATGCCAACAAGGTAGTTTTCTTAAAAGCATTTTTCTACACCAATGTAAATCTATTTCAAAGACTTGAACTTAAAACAGTTCCCTTAATAAACCATGATCCTCCCTGGATCGAGAAGGACATACTCGTACTTCACGAAACTCTCTTGATTTGATTTTTATTTAAGCAGATTATTGTAAAAATAATCTGTGCTTCCCCATTGGCCAACAGTACATTGTTGGTTATCTACTGTCGCACCTATTTTCTAGCGACAACCTTTTTCGACCTGTATTTTATCAGAGAATCAATCCTCTGACGCTTTATAGTTCAGTTAAGAACATTAATATTTTCATACATGGAATCCACTAGAATTTATTGGATCATGAACATGGTCTGTAGACGGTGCCTAAAGGTCATAAAACATGAGCTTGAAGAAATCAATATCGAGGTGCTTTCCCTTGAATTGGGAAAGCTGACCGTTCGTTCGACCAAAAACAATGACAGAGAAATAGATGCGAAGGTTATAAACATACTCCATGTAAATGGATTTGAAATCGCCAAAAGCGAAGAGGAAATGTTGGTAGAGGAGGTAAAGATCACCCTCATAGATCTTATCAAAGAGTTGCCATTGCATTTAAGGGAAAAGACCTCGGAACATTTGGCATCGACCATTCATCGTGACTATAAGACTTTGAGCAAGCTGTTTTCCAAAAAAGAACATACCACCATTGAAAAGTATTTTATAAAACTAAAGATCGAGAAGGTCAAAGAACTGATACAGCTACAACAATATACCTTTTCGGATATAGCCTATATGCTGGACTACAGTAGTGTAAACCATCTGTCGAGGCAGTTCAAGAACATCACGGGTATCAGCATGACCGATTATAAGAATGCAGAAGGCTGGGAGCGTAAATTCTATGACGAAATTATATAGATAAGAAAGAAAATTATGCAGACGAACACATACAAGAAAAAATAGATTTGTTAACAACTTAATACGAATAAAATGAAAAATTCTTGCCAATAATGACCACATTGGCGTTGATAAGTTTCCTTGGGACAAAAAGTTGAAGCGAACCCATTTAAACTTTTGGATTGAAGCAAAAATTAAGGTACGAAATGTGTTTGTGAAACTTCGGAAGTAAATAAAGGAAAAAGTTAAAACGAATCGAATAAACCTTAAATCAAATACAATGAAAACAGCAACACTAATTTTTTTGACGATCGGCTTGTTTGCCTTAAACGGTTGCAGCCAGAAAACTGACGTTAACGCAATGCTCGACAACTCCGAAACAAGAAGTGAGATTTTTGATGCCATTGCGAACAATCATGCATACATGACCGGTCTTATGGAAAACATGGAAGAGAGCGATCATGCAATGCAAATGATGCAGGGCAACCATAAAATGATGGGTGGCATGATGAAAGGCGATGGTATGCAAATGATGATGAAAGACAGTACGATGATGAAGAACATGATGCAATCCATGATGAAAAATGGTAAGATGATGGGGAACATGATGAAAATGATGCATGAAAAAGGCATGATGAGCGAGGATTGTATGGAGTCCTGTAAAAATATGATGGCCGAGGAAGGATTGGACATTATCGAGCAGGGCGAAATGGAATTGAGCAAGAGCCAAAGTCATGGTGATCATCATTAAAACACTAAAGTTTAACGCAAATACAGGAAAACATGAAAAGTCATTGGATATGGATGGTTATCGGTTGTGGGCTGCCCCTACTACTGATATTTTTCGCCCCGGCGTTGGGGATCACAGGGTATAACGGCCTTTTTGCCTTCATAATCCTGATGTTCGTAGTGCATCTCTTTATGCCGCATGGCTCACATGGTCGCAGTGGCCATAACCATGGCGGCCATAGCAATAAGAAGCACGGAGAAAGTAAAGAGGAAGTGCTAGATGATGGGGACAAAAAAGGACATGAAGGACATCGACATCATTAAATAACAGTAAAAGTTGGACAATGAAACGCAAATTTCAAATCGAAGGAATAAGCTGTGGCGGATGTGTGACAAGGGTCAAAAGAACTTTGGAAGAACATCCGGCGGTAGAGAAAACACAGATTTTCTTGCAGCCGAAAGGTGCCACGATTATCAGCATGAAGGAAGAACTTTCAGTAGATGAGCTGCAAGAGCAACTCAACGAACTTGAAGGCTATACCATAACAGAAATTAATTAAAATAACAATAATCTTAAATCTAACAGTATGTTTTATAGAGACGGAATTTTTTGGGGCATGCACCTTATCTGGTGGGCTATTTGGTTTGTGTTGCTGGCCTGGATATTCTTTGCCCCGTCCAGTTCGACTTATCAAGAAATTGAGGGAGACGACCCACTAATGTTGCTCAAAATGCGGTTCGCCCAAGGCGAGATTACCAAGGAGGAATATGAGCAATCAAAGGAACTTTTAAAATCGGACGATTGATCAAGGCCCCTTATTAGCACATTTGAAAATTAAAAACAAAAAATAGTAGTGAAATGTAAAGAACCAAGAAAATGAAAAAGCACTTAATTATGAGCCTTGTATTCCTGGCAGGAATACTGCTCTCAGCACAATTTACCTCTGCTCAGGCAAGCGATAAAACCAAAAGGCAGATGTATATCAACGGGAAGGGGGAAGTCTCTGACCGTGGTATGAAGCTCGGCTATATAAGCAAGGAGGATATTATCTTTAATAACAAGGGAAAGAAGCTCGGCTTCATTAAAAACGGGAAAGTATATGATGCGGAGGGCAATTCAATGGGAAAGGCAAAAAAGGGAGGTCGATATTATAACGATAGCGGTGAGTTCGTGCTATATGTTGAAGGGAACGATGAAAAATGTGAAATTCTTGATCCCAAAGGCCATTCCTTGGGCTATATACATAAAAACTACAAACTCCATGCCTGTGCGGTACACTGTTTTTTCAAGGAGAATAAGATTGAAGATGACACGGATGCAATATTGGCCGGGTATATGAACATCGAAAATGCCCTTGTTGATGATAACAGTGAGTCCGCAAGCGAAGCGGCAGCACAACTTTTAAATGACGCTACTGCCTTGAACGAAACCCATATGAAAAAGACTTTAGAGGAGTTGTCCAACGCCTACGATCTTAGAGAACAGCGAGAGCACTTTGCGAATTTGTCCAAAGAACTGTACATTATTTTTAAGGAAACAGGCTTGAACGGGAAAACCCTTTACTGGAACCATTGCCCGATGGCCATGGAAGGGAAAGGGGCAAATTGGCTAAGCTTGAGCGAAAATATTAGCAATCCTTATATGGGAGAAACTATGCCCGGCTGCGGTTTGGTAAAGGAGACCTTAAAATAGGCCTATATCAAACAGGACTAATATCACGTCATCCATAAAAAATTAATTTGGGATGAAGTCGATACATCAACAGAATTTTTTTAAACAAATAAGTCTAATCTTTTAAAACTGAAAACTATGCACTTTTTTAACGGACACTTCGGTGGTATGCACTTTATATGGTGGATCGTATGGTTCATTCTATTGATCTGGATCTTTTACGCACCATACGACCTGCCCTATACGAAAAACAGAAAAGAAGACCCACTGCGCATTCTTAAAAAGCGATATGCCAAAGGCGAAATCACGAAAGAGGAATACGAGGAGTCCAAGAAACTTTTAAAATCTGAATAAGGAGTAAACTACCTCGGGGCAAGCCCTCGAGGCATTTAACAGAAAAACATTTGATTTCGAGGTAAGCCTCGGTGTATTTAAATCTCGATTATCGAGTAAAATTTTAACACTTAAAACAAAATGAAATGAAAACAAAAATCAAAATGGCAGTAGGAATTGTATTGGCCACTTTCACATTATCGGCCTGTGCACAAAAACAGGAAAGTTCTGTAAAGGATATGCTTAAAGATCCGTCACAACAAGATGAGATCTTGACATTGATGGTGGAAGACCATGATTTGGGCAAGAAGTATATTACCAAAATGATGGATAATGACCATGCCACGGGCATGATGGTTGACGAACTCGTAAACGCAGCGGCAAACGATACCATTCTTGCCGGAAAACTCAGTGATATGATTTCCAGATATCCAGATCTGATGCTGCTAACTACACATCATTTTATGCCGGTCATCGCCAACGATAGTCTTTTGAGCGACACCTTTTGTGACCATACTCTTGAGCATAAGGATTTGGAAAAAGCTATGCACAATAAGATGGAGTACAAAAAGAGTATGGAAAAGAACCATTGATTACAATTTTAGATTTACCCTGCTGGGTATGTATCATTCAAATAAATTTGATATAACTATTAAAATAAACACACAATCATGAATCGATTAAACGTAAAAAAACTCGGATATGCTTTCGGTCTTACGGGAGCACTAATTTACTTGGGCTGTATGATAGTTATGTCAACAGCAGGTCGAGAAGGCACTATTGATTTTTTCAACAGCCTCTTGCACGGTTTAGATACCACAAGCATTATCAGGATGGATGTGCCATTATGGGAAGCAGGTTTAGGAATAGTACAAACATTCATCTTAGGGTGGCTTATAGGTGCCTGTATTGCGGCTTTTTATAATGCACAAATAAAAAAATAGATGCAATACGTCTGGTTTATATGGTCACTAATAATTCTTGCGCTCTGGGCAGTCATTTATCTGTTGAGAAAAGCATCAAGAAAAGAGATGCTCAAAATGAGCCTTATTACTATGCCGTTTGGGTTAACAGAGCCCTTATTTGTCCCAGAATATTGGTTTCCACCTTCGCTGTTCGATTTGGCAGAAAAATCAGGTTTCGACATAGAGAGCCTTATTTTTTCTTTTGCTATCGGCGGGATTGGCACGGTACTTTACAACCTTATTTTTAAACGAAGCCTTGCCGAAATACCACATAACGAACGGAACCACCAAAGACATAAGCTACATATTTATGTTCTCTTTATACCAGCAATAGTGTTCCTCATAATGGCGCTGTTTACATCGCTCAACCATATTTATTGTGGCATCATTGCAATGTTTTTTGGTGGTATGGCAACATTGTACTGTCGCCCGGATTTAAAAGGAAAGATATGGGTTGGAGGAATCTTATTTACTGTACTGTACTTCATTTATTTCGGAAGTATTCTTCCATTCTATCCTCAATATGTGGAGTTGTACTGGAATCTGGAAAACCTGACTCATCTTATTGTTCTGGGCATACCCATTGAAGAGCTTTTATTTGCCTTCACTTTCGGGATGTACTGGTCAGGGTTATATGAGCATCTGTATTGGAGAAAAGTAATGAAACCGATAACCATTGATTAGAGGTTATCTAATACGAACATAAAGTATCACCATTAAATTAAATGTCATGAAAATACTATTAGCAATAGATGGATCGGAATACAGCAATACAGCGGTGGAAGAACTTTCTAGAATGCGGTTCCCAGCCAACACCGAAGTACGTGTCATCTCAGTTTTCGAGAATCCCTTATTGGCCGCTCCGGGAGTAGTTCCCTTGGGCGGTTCCATGGGCAATTATTATGAAGAAGCCGTGTCAAACGCAAAAAAAACAGCAGAAGACATCGTACAGAATGCCAGTCTGGTATTGCAAAAGAAGAACGCCGATTTATCCATTACGACGGCTGTTGTGAAAGGCCTTCCAAAAATCACGATTCTGGATGAGGCAGAGACATTTGGTGCGGAACTAATCGTGATCGGGTCACATGGCCATGGAGCGTTCAAACGCTTCCTACTGGGCTCGGTTTCACAGTCCGTCTCAGTTCACGCCGACTGCTCGGTATTAATAGTTCGGAGGCCCAATACAGAAGAGAAAAGGTAATTCGCTTCAACCTCAGCGAAAAACATTGAAGGAAGAGTTGATTTGAAAAATACAGCTACGTTGAACACTATTATGGAAAATGCTTGTAAAGTTATCGATTTGATTTGCTTACCGGACACGAAACTGCCCCGGGTGGTGGTGGTAGGTGGGGGCTTTGCAGGCCTTGCTTTGGTAGAGGGGCTAAAAAAGAAAAACGTGCAGGTAGTATTGATGGATAAGAACAATTTCCATCAATTCCAACCCCTCTTTTATCAGGTGGCGACTAGTGCCTTGGAACCCGACAGCATCGTATTCCCTTTCAGAAAACAGATCAGCGGTTACAAGAATGTTCAATTTCGCCTGGCGGATGTCGAAAGAATAGAACCATCGCAAAATATGCTGTTTACCAATAAGGGAAAATTGAGTTATGATTATCTGGTTTTGGCTACGGGAACCACTACCAATTTTTTCGGGATGGATAATGTGGAAAAAAATAGTCTGGGGATGAAGGATATCCGTGATTCCCTGAACATCCGTCACATGATGCTGCAAAATCTGGAACAAGCGGCGATTACTTGCAATGATGAAGAACGCGATGCCCTTACCAATTTTGTAATCGTGGGCGGTGGTCCTGCCGGCGTTGAAATGGCAGGGGCCTTGGCAGAGTTTTGCAGGTACATCCTTCCAAAGGACTATCCCGAATATCCCTCTTCAATTATGAAGATCTATTTGGTGGAAGCCATGGACGAACTACTGGGAGCTATGTCCGACAAGGCCTCGGAAAAAACATTGGAGTACCTTAAAAATCTTGATGTTGAAGTTCTATTGAACGAAGCGGTCAGTGATTATGATGGCAAAGTAGTACAGACCAAGAGCGGTAAAATGCTATTGGCAAGAAACCTCGTCTGGACAGCAGGGGTCAAGGGACAATTTCCGAAGGGAATCAGCAAAGAGTCCATAGTAAAAGGGAATCGCTTAAAAACAAACGGATTTTTACAGGTGGACGGCCATAAGAACATCTACGCCATTGGAGACATTGCCGCATTTATTTCTGAAGCAACGCCGAAAGGACATCCACAAGTAGCACAGACAGCCATTCAACATGGAAAATATCTTGCCGAAATGCTGACCGATCTAATCGATGACAAACCATCAAAACAGTTTAAATATAAGGATAAGGGATCACTTGCCACCGTTGGTAAACGAAAAGCGGTAGCCGATTTGGGCAAGCTGAAGTTTGGGGGATATTTTGCCTGGTTATTATGGTCCGTGGTGCATTTGATGTCCATCAGTGGGTTTAGAAACAAACTGTTGGTAGGCTTTAATTGGGTCATAAGTTATTTTACCTATGAAAAGAGCAATAGGGTCATCATTAGGAACTTCAAACAAAGTTCCCATATAGACTCCCCATCGGATAAACAATTTGGGACATTGAAAAAGTCCGAAAATAAGCAAAACACAAAAATCGATGCTTAAAAACCGAAATAACATAGGCATTCGAAAATTCTTTGGCCATTATGCCAAGGGCCTAAACAATAGTGGGGTTGTTCTCTTTGTAACCGTAGTTGTTGCAATGGTCTGGGCAAATTCCCCTTGGAAAGAATTTTATACGGGTCTTATGCAAACGGACATCGGTTTTTACATTGCGGATTTTCGGTTATCGGAACCTTTGCTTTTGTGGATCAATGATGGGTTGATGGCACTGTTCTTTTTGCAGGTCGGGTTAGAGCTTAAACGGGAAATATTGGGAGGCAAACTTTCATCCCCTAAGAATGCTGTATTACCCATAGGAGCGGCAATAGGGGGAATGTTGATCCCCGCCTTCATTTACTATTTGTTCAACGGTTCCGGGGAGGCTTCCCAAGGATGGGGCATTCCAATGGCCACCGATATTGCCTTTTCGTTGGGGGTCCTGGCACTTGTGGGGAAAAGATTGCCCACCGCTCTAAGGGTATTTTTGGTCACATTGGCAATCGTGGACGATTTGGGCGGTGTTCTGGTCATCGCCCTATTTTATACTTCCGGTATTTCGGGAATGGATTTGCTCCACGGGCTACTCTTCTTCGGACTTCTCATAATAGGAAATTTTGCCGGGGTAAGAAGTACTTGGTTTTATGCTATTATAGGAATAGGAGGCGTGTGGCTGGCCTTCTTTTTTTCAGGAGTGCACCCTACAATTGCAGGAATTCTTACCGCTGTAGCAATTCCGGGTCGGGTAAAAATTAAAGAGGGAACCTTTCTAAAACGTTTGGACGCACTCCATAAAAGATTTCAGGAATCAAAGTCGATCAAAGGCACCCTTATATCCAACCAACAGTTGGAAATATTGGAGGATATTAAAACCACAAGTTCAGAAGCCGAAACTCCGCTACAAAAACTAGAAAGGGCTTTACACCCTCTGGTAAGCTTCATCATTCTTCCTTTGTTCGCCTTGGCAAATGCGGGGATACATCTTCATGGGGATTTGCTGAAGGTACTGACCGGCCCTGTTGGCCTAGGGATCGGTTTGGGGCTGATTTTCGGAAAATTCATTGGTATTGCAGCCTTTTCGAGGATACTTGTGGCACTTAAACTTGCCAAACTCCCTGAAAACGTGAGTTGGAATATGATTTATGGTACCGCCTTTTTGGGGGGCATCGGTTTTACCATGTCACTGTTTATAAATGAACTGGCCTTCTCAGATGAATCTTTGATTTTCGCCGCAAAAGTAAGTATCCTATTTGCCTCTCTAATTTCAGGAATAGTAGGTGCCATACTATTACATAAAAACAGTAAAAAATTAATAACAATTAAATAAATACGATATGAAAAATATAGCAGTAGTAGGATACGGAGTTATTGGCAAAAGAGTGGCGGATGCCATTAATCTACAGGAAGACATGAACCTTTTCGGTGTATGCGATGTCATTAGCGATTGGCGCATACAGACCGCTGTAAAAAAAGGGTATACCATATTCGCTGCAACTGCGGAAGCCAAGGAAAAAATGAGATCGGCGGACATCCAGGTAGCTGGCTCATTTCAAGACCTTCTAAATAAAGTGGACCTTGTAGTTGATTGTACCCCAAAGAACATAGCCGCAGGGAATGTTGAAACCTATAAGAAACAAGGACTTAAATTCATAGTCCAAGGTGGTGAAAAACATGAAACGACCGGTCATTCCTTTAGTGCCGAAAACAATTACGAATCTGCGATAGATTTGGATGCCACAAGGGTGGTTTCCTGCAACACTACATCCATTTTAAGAACGCTGACCGCGCTAAAAAGGGCCAACCTTTTGGACTATGCTAGGGGCACTTTGTTAAGACGTGCCACCGACCCTTGGGAAAGCCATTTGGGCGGCATTATGAACACAATGGTACCAGAAAGGGATATCCCCAGCCATCAAGGTCCGGATGCGCAAAGTGTAGATCCCGATCTCGATGTAATCACATCAGCGGTAAAAGTGCCCGAAACTTTGAGCCATATGCATTATTGGAACGTAAAGTTAAAGAAAAAAGCCACCAAGGAAGAAGTGCTCGATGCCTTTAAGACCTCAAGCCGGATTAATCTGATACACTATGACCAAGGACTGGTTTCCAACAACACCATTAAGGAAATGTATCTGGATATGGGGCGGCCTTGGGGAGATATGTACGAGGTAGCCCTTTGGGAAGATATGTTAAAAGTGGTAGGCGACGAACTGTTTTATGCCTATGTCGTGGATAATCAGGCTATCGTAATACCCGAGACCATTGATGCCATACGGGCATTAACGGGCATCGAAAGGGATGGTCATACATCCATTGCCAAAACCAACAAAAGTTTGGGAATCAATTAAAATAAAAACCATGAAAACATACGAAGATGTCGTGGAGCGTCTGGGTGATAAGGCATCCTACTATCTGGACCACGTTAGCGAAAAAATAACCAAGGATGAATTGCAGTTGCCCGAAAAAAATGTGGTGGATAAGGTATTCGTGAATAGTGACCGTAGTACGCGGGTACTCGGAAGCCTATCTCAACTATACGATCACGGCAACCTCGCAGGTA
This sequence comes from Arenibacter sp. P308M17, assembly GCF_003426735.1. Taxonomy (GTDB): domain Bacteria; phylum Bacteroidota; class Bacteroidia; order Flavobacteriales; family Flavobacteriaceae; genus Arenibacter. The sequence continues at coordinate 111,241 of NZ_QVON01000006.1, read as the reverse complement.
CGGGATACTTGAGTATTCTTCCGGTCGATCAAGGCATTGAACATAGTGCCGCTTTTTCCTTTTATAAGAACCCCGATTATTTTGACCCTGAGAACATTATAAAACTGGCTATTGAAGCCGGTTGCAATGGAGTGGCCTCCACCTTTGGAGGTTTGGGTCTTTATGCACGGAAATATGCACACAAAATTCCATTTATCGTAAAAATAAACCACAACGAGCTTTTGTCCTATCCGAATACGTATGACCAAACTTTGTTCGGAACGGTCAAGGAGGCTTGGAATATGGGTGCGGTGGCAATCGGTGCGACCATATACTTCGGATCAAAGGAAAGTAACCGGCAGTTAAAAGAAATCGCAGAAGCCTTTGCCGAAGCACATAGTCTTGGAATGGCTACCATTCTATGGTGCTATACCCGTAATGAAGCCTTTAAAACCGCTAAGGAAGACTATCATTCATCGACCGACTTAACATCACAGGCAAATCATCTTGGGGTTACCATACAGGCGGATGTTATCAAGCAAAAATTGCCTATGAACAATTACGGTTTTAAAAACATTCAATTCGGCAAGTATGATGATGCCATGTATGAAACCTTGACTACAGAGCACCCCATCGACCTATGCAGGTTGCAGGTCGCGAATTGCTATATGGGCAAGATTGGGTTGATCAATTCGGGGGGTGGCTCCAAAGGGGAATCCGACCTGACAGAAGCGATTACTACGGCCATCGTCAATAAACGGGCAGGAGGCTCCGGTCTAATCCTGGGAAGAAAGGCATTTCAGCGGCCGTTCAAAGAGGGCGTGGAACTGCTACATGCCGTACAGGGTGTTTATCTAGAAAAGAAAATAACGATTGCATAATAGACCATAAAGAATGTTTGATACGGACATAAAATCATTAAAATCCCTTAATCACTACCTACAAAAATTGGTAGAGAATAGGCTATGGTTAAAGGTTATCATTGCTTTGTTCCTTGGGGTCGGTCTGGGGCTTTTATTAAGTCCGCAAAATGGTTGGATAACCAAAAGCACGGCCGAAGTTCTTGGCAATTGGTTGGCCCTTCCCGGAATGCTCTTTCTTAAATTGGTGCAAATGATCATGATTCCTTTGATCGTAGCATCGATCATAACCGGAATAGCAAGTAACGACAAGGAGAATTTGAAAAAACTGGGTGGTGGGGTGCTCCTGTATTTTTTATCCACAACAATTATTTCGGTTACCATAGGTACTGTACTTGCCTTGATATTTAGCCCTGGAAAGTATCTGCACCAACAGGCAGTTGTCGATCATGAACAAGCTTTGACCAATACTGTCGAAAGCACGGAATTGTCATTTGGAATAAATGATATTCCCAACGCCATAACAAATTTGCTGCCAGACAATCCATTGGCTTCGATGGTAAGTGGGGAAATGTTGAGTATTGTCATTTTTACCATCATCATTGGGGTAGCGGTATTATCCCTACCCGAAGATTTGTTAAGACCCGTAAAATTATTGTTGGGTGCCATTCAGGAAATCTGCATGACCGTAGTCAAATGGGCCATGTTGTTGGTTCCGGTCGCCGTATTCGGGTTAATGGCACAACTTACCTCCAGCGTTGGTCTGAACTCCCTTTCGGGTCTAGGGTTTTATGTCGTTGTTGTGTTGATTGGGTTGTTGATTCTAATCGGAATTTACTTATTGGTTGTTAGCATTTTGGGCAAGAGCAATCCTTTTCAGTTTTTACGTAAGATCAGGGATGTGCAATTACTGGCATTCTCAACCACTAGTTCTGCAGCAGTAATGCCATTATCCCTTGAAACGGCGGAAGAAGAACTGGAAGTGGATCCTGCCATTAGTAATTTCATTATTCCTATAGGAGCTACCGTGAATATGGACGGTACGGCACTATATCAGACCATAACGACCTTATTTATATCTCAGGCCTACGGATTGGAAATGGGCCTTTTGAATGTCATCTTGGTAGTGATTACTATCGTCGCGGCTTCCATTGGTACACCGGCAATACCGGGAGGAGGCGTAGTGATTTTGGCCTCAGTACTGTCCAGTGTTGGAATACCTGCCGAAGGAATTATCATCATTATAGGGGTGGAACGGCTACTGGGGATGTTTCGCACCGCAGTTAATGTTACAGGCGACCTTACTGCCTGTATGGTGTTCAACCGCTTCTATGGAAATAAGCCCGCCATAAGCCCAAAAAGTATTTCAAAAACAAAAAAGGAGTATTCCACGGTTTAAAAATTTAAAAAATGATGAAGTCAATCAACGATATAGATCTTTCTCCAAAACCGAACAAAGAATATTGGATAAACTGCCATAGGGAATGGCGAGAGGAAATCATCTACTTTCTTATGGTAGACCGGTTTCACGACAGCAATAAACGGAGCTCTTTGGACTTCGATGTTCGACATTCGGGTTTTGGCAATGAAGACGAATTGCAAAAACCCTTTGGGGGCACGATCAAGGGAATCATCGACAATATCGATTACATCAAAAATTTGGGCTGTACCGCAATCTGGCTGAGTCCAGTATTTGAAAACAACCCTCACTCCTATCATGGCTATGCCATCCAGAACTATTTGGATGTGGACCAACGCTGGGGCACCAAAAAAGATTTGGAAAGGCTCGTTGACAAAGCACATAAATTGGATATACGGGTTTTCTTGGATGTCGTTCTGCACCATTCCGGTGACAATTGGTCCTATCCTTTCGATTATGACTATTACTATGCGAACGGAGAACGGTTCCCGTTGGGAGATTGGCGCGAGAAAGATAGGCCGCTACCGATAGAACTGAGAGACCCGGAGCTTTACAACCGAAAAGGACAAATAAGGAATTTCGATAAATATCCCGAGACCCAAGAAGGCGATTTTTTGACCCTAAAAACATTTCGTAACGATGGTTCCCCCGAAAGCGAGAAGTTAGGGAAACTGTTGGCCGCCATACATTGTTACTGGATACGCGAGACCGACGTTGACGGTTTTCGGTTGGATGCCGTCAAACATATGAAGGGACAGGATATTAGCCGTTTTTGTTCCTCCATTCGCGAATATGCCTACTCCTTGGGCAAGAGAAACTTCTTTTTGTTCGGTGAGATTATCGGAAATGATGAGACGGGTAATTCGTATATCGGGCCGAAAATGTTGCCGGAGGACCAGAACGTGTATTACGGGTTGGATTCCGTTTTGGACCATCCGCTGCACAGTGTTCTGGCAGGAGTCATTAAGGGTGTTTCCTCACCTGAAAGACTATTGGAACGGTATGCTTCTTTACAACGGAATGCGCTCAGCCGGGGTGAATATGGGGATTTCTTGGTGACCTATATCGATGACCACGACCAAGTGGGCACAAATTTCAAACATCGCTTTGGCTATAACGCCACTCCTGAACAGATCGTAGCGGGCATGGGCTTTTTGCTCTGTGCCCTTGGTGCACCGTGTATCTATTATGGAACCGAACAGGGCCTGGATGGAAATGGGATAGATGACCGATATATCAGGGAAGGCATGTTCGACCCCAATGATACCGAGACCAATTTATTGAACCGGAATTCATGGATATACGGGAAAATTGCGGATTTGGCAAAACTTAGGCAAACAGAACCTATCCTGAAATTCGGTAGGATGTATTTTAGGAAAACTTCAAAGAACACGGTCGATTTTCACTATCCCAATTGTGAAGAATGCCTTTTGACCTTTTCCAGGGTACTTCACAACGGGGAGATTTTGGTGGTATATAATTCCTCCCCAAAAGATGTGAAAGTAGAGTATGTCCTAATCGACGCTACTATTAACAACGCAGGTGGCCATATGAAATGTATTTATGGAGGTAAAACCAAAGTAAAAGTGCAAAAAAAATTAGATCGGCAAGACAGCCGACTTTATATCAAGTTAAAAGTAAAACCGATGGAGTTTTTGATATTCAAGAACAGTTAAACAAGAACAAATGAACACAATAAAAACAATTTTTATCCTATCGGCATTGCTACTTTTCTCCATATTCGTAGCGTGCAAAACTGAAAATAAGACAAATAGTAATTCAACCCCTACCACAGTAAGCCATGAGGAAATGGAGATGGAAAGTAAAATAGACCGAGCATCACAGGAAGGCTTAAAAGGCAACACCGATACTGCCGAGGGCAGGCATGCACAACATGAATCGTTAAGGGACAATTTTGCCCATCAGGACATAATTATTCTGGAAAATCCATTTCAGCTGGAGAAAAATACCAAGAACGATTTGCAAGAAGTTGTACAGGCCTATCTCCTTCTTAAGGATGCCTTTGTCAACGGTGACCTTAAAAAAATTGACGATGCCTCGGCCGAAATGGAACAAAGGGTGGCTGCCGTAGGGACAAGTATCCTTCAGGAGTACGGATTGGCGGCTTGGGATCAACATAGTAAGCTGTACTGCGAAAAACTAAAGGAACTGCGCCATATTAAGGGTCTAGAGGAAAAACGTTCCTACTTCAGCCATATTTCCGAAGTGATCTACTGTACCATTAAAAGTTTTGACCTGAAAGATGGGCTGGAGCTTTACGCGACTTTTTGTCCCATGGCGCTAGATGGCAAGGGTGCCTATTGGATTTCTGAAGATAAAGAAATACGTAACCCGTATTATGGGGATAAAATGTTGAAGTGCGGTAAAATAGAAGAAACTCTATAAAAATATGAATACACGTAAACGAAGCTATAAAATATTCAGAATGACAGCATTGGGCATCTTAACAATAGTTGTGTTCTCGGTAACGATAATTACCAGTTGTCAGTATCTTAGGGTTACACTGGCTGCTCCCTATACCCCTGCGAGCATGCCCTTGAATTTGGAAATAGTGGGCTCAGGGGATAAAGATCTTGTTTTTATCCATGGCCTAACGGGATCCAAAAACTATTGGAAACGGGATTTGGATGCCATTTCAGGCACACATAAACTTCTGTTGGTCGACCTGCTCGGTTTTGGCGACTCCCCAAAGCCCAATAGTGATTATAGCCTTGAGATGCAGGTGGGTGCTTTGGAGGCAACTATATCAAGGGAAGGTTTTGATGGGGGCAGAACCGTGCTTGTAGCGCACTCCATGGGCACTGTCATCGCGTTGGCGCTTCTTGAAAAGCATCCCGATTGGTTCAAGGGTGCAATAACGATAGGTACTCCGGTCTATAAGGATATGGAAGAATTTAATGATATAATGTCAGAACATTCTCTTTTTGACAGGCTAACGGCAAACAAATATTCCAAATACCTCTGTTTGCTACATCCCATTTTTATGACCAGGATATTCAAGCCCGATAACCTGTCGGATGAAGTATTTGCAGATGCTAATAAACACACTTGGCAGAGCTATTACAATTCGTTAAACGAAATAATCCTGGACACTGACCTATATGCCATCGCCAGAAACATCGGAAACAAAAAAGTTGTTTTTATCCATGGCGATCAAGATACCACGGCTCCACTGGTTAATGCGGTAAAATTGGCCAATACCGTTTCAAATGCCGAATTTCTGACCGTCAATGGTGGCGACCATCAACTTTTTTTGAAAGACCCGAACATCGTCTGGAAAGCAGTCACGGATTTTTTCGGTTGATCGGCAGTAAAAATGGAATAAAATAAGAACTGGAAAATAAAAATGAAGATGAAAAAAACAAATAACACTCCGTATCAACTCTACGGATCGATGCACACCGACATCGAGGGAGTAGAAAACCTCATAGAACTTGCCCTCAATATACGATGGTCATGGAACCATGCGTCGGACGGACTATGGCAACAATTAGACCCGGAACTGTGGGAATTTACAAGGAATCCATGGGTCATATTACAGACCGTTTCACGGGATAGGCTGGAGCAGCATTTGTCCGATCCCGATTTTCGGTCAACACTGGATGGTCTTTTAAAGTTGAACGACGAAGCCCTTTCCGCTCCCTCTTGGTTCCAGCAAAAGCATCCAAAGACGCAGTTGCGCACCGTTGCCTATTTCAGTATGGAATATATGCTGAACGAGGCCCTTCCCATATATGCCGGTGGCTTGGGCAATGTAGCTGGCGATCAACTAAAATCGGCAAGTGATTTGGGCGTCCCCGTCGTTGCAGTGGGGCTGCTTTACGATAAAGGCTACTTCCGCCAGGAAATAGACAAACACGGCACTCAAAATGCCCTGTTCCCTTACAATGACCCCGGTCAGTTGCCCATTACGCCCTTACGTCTGCCCAATGGGGAATGGTTTCGGTTAAAGGTATCTTTACCTGGCCACCCGGTATGGCTACGTGCCTGGCAGGTAAAAGTAGGAAGGTGCTGGCTCTATTTATTGGATAGTAACGATGCGGCCAATTTACCCGTCCACCGAGGCATAACCGATGAACTGTATGGCGGTGGGCCAGATCATCGTATAAAACAGGAAATTGTTCTGGGCATCGGGGGCTACAAATTGCTCAGGGCCTTGGACATTATGCCTGAAGTCTGTCATATGAACGAGGGCCATGCCGCCTTTCTGGTGCTGGAACGCGCCAACGATTTTATGAAAACGAACAGAACTTCGTTCGAAGAGGCCCTTGCCGTAACCCGGGCAGGCAACCTATTTACTACGCACACAGCGGTCCCCGCCGGTTTTGACCACTTTAGCCCATCGCTTATGGAGCAATTTCTTGGCGGGTATGCCAAGGAAGAACTGGGTATCGATCTCAACGACTTAATGGCCCTAGGTCGGGCAGATGCCAATAATCGATGGGAGAGTTTTAATATGGCCTATCTCGCCGTTCGTGGTAGTGGTGCCGTGAACGGTGTTAGCCGCTTGCATGGCGAGGTGAGCAGAAATCTCTTTAGCAAGCTTTTTCCACGTTGGCCTATAGCCGAAATTCCCATAAGCCATGTGACCAATGGGGTCCATATGCCGTGTTGGGATTCCAAATATGCCGATGAACTTTGGACGGAGGCCTGTGGAAAAGATCGTTGGAGAGGGGAGCTTACGGACCATGAAGCGCATATTTCGAAGATTTCCGATGAAAAATTGTGGCAATTCAGGAACCAATCGAGAAATCGGCTCGTTAGTTTTATCAGGGAAAGATTTGAAAGTCAAGCTATGGTTTCCGGTCTTTCCTCCGATACAATTGCTGCCGCAAAAAAAGTGTTTGATTCCAACACATTGACTTTGGGCTTTGCTAGGCGATTTGTACCGTACAAGAGACCAGACCTTCTGTTGCACGATCCGGAACGTTTTATCCGTATCCTTACCAACTCGGAGCATCCCGTTCAATTGGTACTCGCCGGTAAGGCACCGCCATTCGATGAATCAGGGAAAGCATTGATACGAAAATGGGTGCAATTTATCCAACAAAATAATTTGCACAGGCACGTGCTTTTTTTGAGCGACTATGACATGAGGTTGACCGAGAATTTGGTACAGGGTGTAGATGTATGGCTGAATACCCCAAGACGCCCGTGGGAAGCTAGCGGAACGAGTGGCATGAAGGTACTCGTCAACGGGGCTATCAATTTATCCGAACTGGATGGTTGGTGGGCCGAGGCCTATACCCCGGAGGTAGGTTGGGCCTTGGGAGACGGTCAAGAACATGGTGATGACCCCGCTTGGGATGTCGCCGAGGCTACAGCTTTATATGACCTATTGGAACAGCAAGTCGTGCCCGAATTTTATGCGCGCAATAACAAAAACGTACCCGAACAATGGGTAGCACGGATGAGAAAAAGCATGGCGACCCTTACTCCCCAATTTTCTGCCAATCGCACCGTACGGGAGTACACTGAACAATTTTACCTTCCCGCGGCGGCAAGATATAAAAAACGGGCTGCAAGAAAAGGAGCCGCAGGAAAAAGGGTTTTGGATACTGCGCATGATCTTGGGCATAAATGGGAGGCCATAAAATTCGGAGAAGTTAATATTGAGAGTGAGCGCCACAAGCATCATTTTAAAGTCCCGGTTCGGCTGAATGAAATAAATCCTAAAAATATTATCCTAGAGCTTTTTGCTGAGGGTATGAACGGCAAACCACCGGAAAGAATCAAAATGAAATTTGACCGAATGGGAGAACAAGGGGAACATAATTTTTTTGCCCAGGTCAATACTCCCCGGCCCTCCAATCACTATACCGTTCGTATTCGACCCGATTACGAAGGCGTTGCCGTGCCATTGGAGGATAAGATGATCCTGTGGCAACATTAACTGGTCATAAAAAATTCAAAATAAATAAGTAATGAAAATACATGAATACCACGAAGTTGTACTGAAGAAGGTGAGTTTTAATGATGAACTTTTAAAGAAGGAATTGGAAAAGGCGATAAGGAATACCACCTGTTCGGAACAGCCCGCCCTGTTAGCGTGGTGTGGGAGGGAACTGGGGCCAAAATATGAAAAGATTGCCGCTTTTTATATGAAGGACAAGGATTGTGCCTTGCCAAATAAATGATTATTGATAAACGAAAGAAATGGGTCAATCGGCATAATGGGTTGAATCTTCATTACTAAAAGCCATAAATTTTAATCTAATACAAATAATGTACCCGGAAAATTCAAACATATTTACCATAAATGGTGGTTCGTCCAGCATCAAATTCGCTATGTACGAAATGGCCAAAACTCCGAAGCCTATATTTTCCGGGAGTATAAACCGCATTGGATTGAAAAATACAAGCTTCAATGTTGCCTACGTTGATCGGGATGAAAAGATGAGCTATGATGTATACTGTCCCGGTTTTTACGAGGGCGCCATATTTTTGATCTTATGGCTAAAAAGACAAAACAGTTATGATAAGGTCAAATGTATCGGCCATCGTGTCGTCCATGGCATGGAATATTCCCGTTCCGAAGTGATAGATGCAACTTTAATAAAGGAATTAAAGCGAATAAGGGATTTTGACCCGGAACATTTACCTGCTGAGATCGAAATCATCGAACTTTTTAAAAATAGATGTCCAAGGGTATTACAGGTAGCCTGTTTCGATACTGCCTTTCATACAACAATGCCACGCATAGCAAAAATATTGCCCATACCAAGGCGATTTGATCGGGCCGGTGTTCATAAATATGGCTTTCATGGATTATCGTATGCTTTTCTTATGGAAAAGCTAAAGGAAATAGCGGGGGCCGATGAAGCAAACGGACGCATCATTCTGGCCCATCTTGGGAACGGGGCCAGTTTGGCTGCTTTGAAAGACGGCAAGAGTATGGATACCAGTATGGGCTTCACGCCCGCAGGTGGATGTATAATGGGCACAAGGAGTGGGGATTTAGATCCGGGAGTTGCTTGGTACATGATGAACAACGAGCGAATGGACATCAAACAGTTCAATCATTTGATCAATCATGAAGCCGGTCTTTTAGGGGTTTCGGAAACGAGTGCCGACATGCAAGACCTTCTGAAAATGGAAAGTTCGGATGTAAGGGCTGCAGAAGCGGTGGCCTTATTTTGCTATCAAGTAAAAAAATGGATCGGCTCATTTATGACCATATTGGAAGGCCTGGATACCTTGATTTTTTCTGGCGGCATCGGGGAGAACGCACCCATAATACGATCAAGGGTTTGCGAAGGCCTTCGTTTTGCAGGAATCGAATTGGACGAGGACCGAAACAATCAAAATCAATCCGAAATTTCGATAAAGGGTGGCAAAGTAAAAGTATTGGTAATACCTACCAATGAAGAGCTCATGATCGCGAAATGTACGACAGACCTCTATATTCAATCAAAAATAAAGAACAACGGTTCAAAAGTAAGTAAGACATGGAAAAGCAAGATAATAAAATAGGAAAAGAGGAATTATCCAACGAACATCTAGAGAGAATAGATGCCTATTGGAGGGCCTCCAATTATCTGTCCGTAGGGCAAATATATTTGCGTGACAACCCCCTGATGCGGGAACCACTGAAACCGGAACATATCAAACCCATGTTATTAGGGCATTGGGGTACTACGCCCGGCCAAAATTTCATATATGTGCATCTGAACCGTATCATCAAAAAATATGACCTGAACATGATATACGTATCGGGACCAGGCCACGGCGGACCGGCACTTGTTGGCAGTACCTACCTTGAAGGAACGTATAGTGAAGTGTATCCTCACATAAGTCAGGATGAAGAAGGATTAAAAAAACTGTTTACACAGTTTTCCTTTCCGGGCGGAATCCCCAGCCATGTCTCCCCCGAATGTCCTGGTTCCATACACGAAGGCGGTGAACTGGGCTATTCCCTGAGCCATGCATTCGGTGCGGCCTTTGACAATCCCGATCTCATCGTGTCCTGTGTAGTGGGTGACGGGGAAGCGGAAACCGGTCCGTTGGCTACGGCATGGCACTCCAACAAATTCCTAAATCCGGTGACCGACGGTGTGGTGCTTCCCATTTTACATCTCAATGGGTATAAGATTGCCAATCCCTCCATTTTGGCCCGTATCGGGAATGAAGAATTGGAACAACTTTTTTTAGGGTACGGATGGAAACCCTATTGGATCGAAGGGGATGACCCAAAGTCTATGCACCAAAAAATGGCGCAACTATTGGATCAGGTAATCGAAGAAATTAAAGTGATAAAGGAAAATGCCGCCCAAGATGACAATGTGGAACGTACCCATTGGCCAATGATCATTCTAAAATCCCCCAAAGGGTGGACGGGACCTAAGTTCGTAGATGGACAACCTGTGGAAAATCATTTCAGATCGCATCAGGTACCCTTATCGGATGTGGTAAATAATCCGAAGCACCTAAAGCAGTTGGAAGATTGGTTTAAAAGCTACAAACCTGAAGCGCTTTTTGATGAACAGGGACGATTTTTATCAGAATTGGCCGACCTGGCACCTAAAGGCGAACGGCGAATGGGGGCTAATCCGCATGCCAACGGAGGAATTTTATTAAAGGATTTACATATGCCCGACTTTAGGAATTATGCATTGGATGTTTCGGAACGGGGAAAAATGGGTAATGGCGACACCCGCGTTCTAGGCGAATTTGCCAGGGATATCATAAAATTGAACGAAGCACAACGAAACTTTAGGATTTTCGGCCCCGATGAAACGCTTTCCAATCGTTTAAATTCAGTTTTCGAGGCTACTGATCGCCAATGGGAAGCCGAAACCATGCCTACCGATGAACTCCTTAAAAAAGACGGGCGCGTGGTGGAAATGTTGAGCGAGCACCAATGCGAGGGCTGGCTGGAAGGGTATCTCTTGACCGGACGACATGGTCTGTTCAATTGTTACGAGGCGTTCATCCATATTATCGATTCCATGTTCAACCAACACGCCAAGTGGCTAAAAGTAACCTCAGAGCTGCCTTGGCGCAGAAAGATCGCTTCCCTGAACATACTTTTGGCGTCCCATGTATGGCGACAGGACCACAATGGGTTCACCCACCAAGATCCTGGCTTTATTGATCATGTGGTTAATAAAAAAGCCGAAATAGTCCGTGTTTATTTGCCGCCCGATGCCAATTGTCTTTTATCCGTCATGGACCATTGTTTTCGGAGCAAGCATTATGTGAATGTTGTCGTCGCCGGTAAACATCCCGCACCGCAATGGCTCCCTATGGAGGAGGCGATCATACATTGTGCCAAAGGCATCGGTATCTGGGCATGGGCCAGTAATGATATAGATGCGGAACCCGATGTCGTTATGGCCTGCGCGGGCGACGTGCCTACCCTTGAAACCTTAGCTGCCGTATCCATACTTCGCGAAAAATTGCCAAATCTGAAAATACGGGTCGTAAACGTGGTCGATCTGATGAAGCTCCAGACCGAGACGGCACATCCACATGGATTAAAGGATTCCGATTTTGATATGTTGTTCACTAAAGACAAGCCTGTCATTTTCGCTTTTCATGGCTACCCATGGCTTATACATAGATTGACCTACAATCGTACGAACCATGCCAATATCCATGTAAGGGGCTATAAGGAAGAAGGCACGATAACGACCGCTTTTGATATGACGGTATTGAATGATATAGATCGATTTCATTTGGTACAGGATGTCTTGGACAGGTTGCCGAACCTTGGTGACGAAGTAGCTTACCTGAAACAGGAGATGCAAGACAAGCTGATCGAACACAAATACTACATCCGAAAAAATGGGTTGGATATACCCGAGGTCAGAAATTGGAAGTGGAACGGGCAAGACTAATGTGATAGCAAAGCTCTTTTAAATAATAATAATAATAATAATAATAATAATAATAATAATAATAATAATAGTTTCTAGAAAAAGGAAAATGGACAATGGTAAAATAAAACATATTGGTGTATTCACTTCAGGGGGCGATTCTCCGGGAATGAACGCTGCGCTCTACGGAACAGTAAAGGTAGCTGAGCAGCATGGCATCAGGGTAAGCGGCATCCTAAAGGGGTACGAAGGCATGATAGATGGGCATTTTATCCCTTTGGAAAGCCAACAGCTCCAAAAAACGGTACACCGTGGTGGTACGGTCTTGAAAACCGCCAGAAGCGAGCGCTTTATGGCCGTGGACGGAAGGCAACTTGCTTTTAAAAGTCTTCAGGATAATGATATCGATGCTGTGGTAGCCATTGGTGGTGACGGTACTTTTAAGGGCCTGATTGCCTTTTCGGAAATATGTAAAATTCCGTTTATAGGTATTCCGGGAACCATCGATAACGACCTTGCCGGCACCGACTTTACATTGGGTTTTGATTCCGCGGTAAACACGGCCATTGAAAGTATCGATAAAATTAAAGATACTGCCGAATCCCACAATCGGGTATTTATCGTTGAAGTAATGGGCCGGGATAGCGGCTATATTGCCATTCATTCCGGATTGGGCGTGGGTGCCGATGCCATATTGATACCGGAGAGCGGTGAAGATTTTCTCCAGTTGCTTAAAAAGGTCAAGGACTATAGAAGTGAAGATGGGTTTATCGTAGTCGTTTCGGAAGGAGATGAATTGGGAGCAGAACTAGTGGCATCAAAAATTAAGGAATTGAACCCCGAAGTAGATCTGCGTATTACAAAATTGGGGCACGTACAGCGTGGAGGCAATCCCTCTGCCTTTGATAGGATGTTGGGCATACGGCTCGGGGCAGCTTCCGTTAACGCCCTCATGAATGGTGAAAGAAATGTAATGGCGGGTATTCTCGACAATCAACTAAAATTTACCCCATTTGACAGCGTAGTAAAGCAGCATCAGCTAAATGAAGAGCTATATGGATTATTGAAAACTTTGAACACATAAAAGATGAAAACGACCGTATTCAGCACCCATCAATTTGAAAAACCGTATTTGGAATCTGCGAACAACGATACGCATGAACTCAAACTGCTCGAAGTACGGTTAACTGAAAACACGGCACCCTTGGGAGACGGGTCAGAGGCCATCAGTCTGTTTACGAGTGATGATGCCTCGGAGGGAGTACTTGAAAAGTTAAGTGCCCTAGGGGTAAAATACATTGCGCTTCGTACGGCAGGTTACAACAATGTAGCCATTGAAAAGGCGAAAGAATTGGGCATTACAGTTTCCCGTGTCCCGGCCTACTCCCCTTATGCCATAGCCGAACATACGGTGGCACTGATATTGGCCTTGAACCGAAAACTTATTAGGTCGCACAATAGGGTACGCGACATGAATTTCTCCTTAAATGGCCTAACTGGTTTTGATATGAACGGAAAGACTGTTGGTGTAATGGGAACTGGGAAAATCGGGAAAGTACTCATCAAAATCCTCCATGGCTTTGGCTGTAAAATACTAGCCTACGACCTAGAGGAAGTTGAAGAATTAAAAGAAAAGTATGGCGTTCGTTTCACAGATTGCCTAACACTCTGTAGTAAGGCAGACATAATCAGTCTTCACGTTCCCTTTACTCCTGAAACAAAGCATATCATCGATGCCGAGCATATCAGAGTCATGAAAAAAGGGGTTATGCTCATCAATACCAGCAGGGGCGCACTGGTAGATACCAAAGCAGTCATAAATGGACTAAAATCAGGAAAAATAGGATACTTCGGAATCGATGTCTATGAAGAAGAAGAAGGGCTATTCTTCGAAGACCATTCTGATGAGATTTTGCAAGACGATGTAATAGCGCGTTTGATGACTTTTAGCAATGTTCTGATAACCAGCCACCAGGCTTTTTTGACCGACACGGCATTGACCAATATTGCCGATACTACAATCTACAATTTGGATTGTTTTGAGAAAGGTATAGCATCTGAAAATGAAATACCTATTAAAAGTCCTCCAAATATGCATTAAAACAAATATGAACTTAAAAACTATATCACAATGAAAAATATACTTGTACCCACCGATTTCTCCGAAAACTGTAATAAGGCAGCCGAGTTGGGCATTAAAATGGCCAAACTCTATAATGCGGAAGTCCATTTCTATCATTTGATACATACCCCTGTGGACTGGGTTAAATTGGATAAGCTAAAGGAAAAAAGATATCCCGAAACCCTTAGACAAATCGGGGCTGCGAAATCCGCATTGAGGGAATTGGAAAAAAGGGCGGAAAAGGAAGGTTTAGAATGTCGGACCTTTTTGGAATATCAGGTGGAGACTACTAAAATTCTCAAACATTCCGATCATTTTCACCATGATTTTATCATCACGGGGAGCAGTGGAACCAAAGGGGCGGTTAGGGAATTATTTGGCAGCAACGTTGAACAAATAGTACGAAAATCGGATGTTCCGGTAATCGTGGTCAAAGAGGAAGAGGTTTCCTTTCCATTTAAAAATATTGTTTTTGTTTCAGACTTTGACGAGGATATAAGTGAAGCTTTTAAGCATGTAATCTCCATAGCAAAAAAATGCAATGCACATACCCGTCTTTTGCGCGTCAATACAAAAACGGATACCAATAGCATTGAAGCGGGACTAAATCCCATCAAAACATTTGTTGATAAGTTCCCAGAGCTGAAAAATTATTCAATGTACGTCAATAATGAACCTTCAGTAGAAACTGGTATCAATACTTTCTTAACCTATGAACCGGCTGATTTAATTGCAATGTGCACGCATGGAAATACCGGCTTTTTAAGTTTGTTTTCCAAAAGTATTGCAGAGGGCGTAGCCAATCATTCCACACTTCCGGTTATGACGATTAAAATTTAAATAAATCATATTAAGATGTCGGGAAGCTTAAATCAAATACGAGAAAAACCCTTTTACAAATTATTGTTGGGAAGAACGACCTTGCCCCTTGTTACCATTTTGGGCATTGGCACCTTATATGCTGTTTTAATGTCTATGGTAGATCATAAATCGTTGCCATTCCACATTATCATTGTTACAGCTGCATTGGGCAAGACCATCGTGATTACGATGACCACTTTAAAACGGTTATCAAAATTGATAAAAATCTGTCATTTATTGGAGCGATTGCTATGGGTTTTTGGTTTGATAATCATCATAAGTGTTTTTTCTTTTGCGACTGATTATGCCTGCCTTTTTCAATTCAACAATTCAACATTTGTAGGTGTACCCGATTATTCAAATTCGTACTTGTACAATTTGTACCACTTTTTCTACTTCAGTGTAATAACTTTTTCAACGGTAGGCTACGGCGATATAATTCCAACATCCGATGTAGCCAGGTTCGTTGTTATGCTCGAAATATTCTTAAGTTTTTTCTTGATCGTCTTCGCCTTGGCCAATATTAAAAAAATACACATCAATGGATAAGATATACATTATAAAGGCTAGCGGCGAGAAAGCACTTTTTGAGATAGAAAAAGTGATAAATTCATTAGAACGGGCGGGTGCCGATAAATTGTTGATCAAAGAGATAGTTCAAGATATTAACAAGGAGGTTCACGACGGAATGACTACCAAAAAGATATATCAAATGGCCTTTAACTTATTAAAGAGAAAATCTAGGGCTAGCGCTTCAAAATACAAGCTCAAAAAAGCCCTTATGGAGTTAGGGCCTTCGGGCTATCCATTTGAAAAATTTGTAGGCAAGGTGTTTGACCATGAAGGTTTTGACACAAGAGTGGGGGTAATCGTACAAGGCAACTGTGTACAGCATGAAGTGGATGTGATTGCCCAGAAAGATCATAAACATTATATGATCGAATGTAAATACCATAGCGATCAAGGCCGATTTTGCAATGTAAAGATTCCGCTCTACATCCAATCTAGATTTTTGGATGTACAAAAGCAATGGGAAAAACAACAAGGCCATAAAACCAAATTCCATCAAGGTGGTGTTTGTACCAATACCCGCTTTACTAGTGATGCCATCCAATATGGCACCTGTGCAGGTTTGATGCTGACGAGTTGGGATTATCCTAAAGGGCACGGTCTAAAGGAACGAATAGACAGACTTGGACTACATCCTTTAACCTCTTTGACCACATTGACTAAAGCTGAAAAATCCAAATTACTAGATAAAGGTATTGTACTCTGCAAGGAAATTAACGAAAACCCATCACTATTGGAGCAAATAGGTATCCCTAAACAAAGACAAAAAAACATTCTCGAAGATTCAAGGGAATTATGTACAGCACATTAAAATAATTAAACAATTAGTAATCCTAAAAAATAATACAGATGAAAACAAAAGAATTACAAAAACAGAAGAGCATAGAGTTAGAGCCGTTTTACCAAGCAATGGAAGACGAGCCAATGTTGCTGGAAGAAGCCTTCGAAATACTATTGGAAATGGTCAACTCAGAACCTAAATCCGCTAAGAAACTAGCCCTTCTTATCAAAGAGGACTTTCACGATTTGTATAAGGAAATAGAAACGTTATGCAAATCGAACCAAGACAAAGGAAACACACCTTCCTGCTGTGGAGGACTCTAGTAATAGGTAAATTAAAGACCTCAACAACTGGAAGTACCCATTCAACAGGTCTATATCCGTGCTAAGGTGCGAGGTAGTGAATTAGGTGATGATTAAAATTGGTAATAATACAATATGACGTTGGGTTTGCAGACAAGCGGTAAAAGGAATTTAGAGATTTGCCAAAATTGTGCAGCCGGCATTAACGAATAATGTAATGGAAACAGATACAATAAAAATTCATTTTTTAGGAGCGGCGGGAAGCGTTACCGGCTCCAAATATCTTTTGGATACTGGGGATAGAAAAATACTTGTGGATTGCGGTCTATTTCAGGGGCTCAAGGAACTACGCTTAAAAAATTGGGAATACCCACCTGTGAACGTCAACGACATTGATGTGATATTGCTTACCCATGGCCACATGGACCATACGGGCTATCTTCCAAGGTTGGTAAAACAAGGTTTCAAAGGGCCAATTTATGGCACCTACCCCACTTTGGACATCGCCAAGATTATATTGAACGATAGTGCAAAAATACAGGAACAGGAGGCCCAACGAGCCAATAAGGAAGGGTATTCAAAGCACAGTCCTGCTGAACCGCTTTACGATTTAAAAGATGTAGAACAAACCATCCCACATTTTAAAGCAATTCCCCAATCCCAATGGATTCCATTGTTCGATGGTATCAAAGCTCGATTTCAATATAATGGGCATATTCTTGGTGCAACTTTCATTGAATTGGATGTACATGGAAAACGCTTTGTCTTTTCTGGAGACATTGGCAGAACAAACGATTTGCTGTTATATCCACCCTTAAAACCAAAAAAAGCAGATGTCCTTTTCATGGAATCAACCTATGGTGGCAGATTTCATCCTGAAGAAGCAGAAGCCATTCCGCAAATAGAAAAATTGGTTAATGAAACTATTGACAAAGGAGGCAGTTTATTTATTCCAAGTTTTTCGGTAGAACGTGCCCAATTGATGATGCTTATTTTCTGGAGGTTACTCAAAGAGAACAAAATTCCCAAAGTACAAATGATTATGGACAGCCCAATGGGTGCCAACGTATTGGAACTGTTTCATAGAACGCGTGATTGGCACAGATTGGAAGACAACGAATGTGACGAAATGTGCTCACACTTTACAGTTGTTAGCAGTTATCGTGAAACAATGGAATTAAGAACAGATAACAAACCAAAAATCGTGATTGCAGGAAGCGGAATGCTCACAGGAGGAAGAATGCTAAACTATCTTGAAACACAGGCACAAAACCCAAATAACACCTTGCTTTTAGTTGGGTATCAGGCAGAAGGGACCCGTGGAAGAAAATTATTGGAAGGAGAAAAGGAATTAAAAGTGTACGGAAAGACCGTAACCTTCAAAATGCAATTGGCCGAGATAGAGGGGCTTTCGGCCCATGCAGACCATGCCGAACTGCTAGATTGGTTGAGTGATGTAAAAGAACCGCCAGAGAAATTATTTATCGTTCATGGCGAAAAAGAAGGGGCCGAGGCCTTAAAACAGGGAATCAAGGAAACCTATGGTTGGGAGAGTGAAATTCCCCAACTCTATGGTATCGAAGAGATAAAATAGGTAAGAAAAATACAAAAGAATAACATGGAAATGGAAGAAAAATCAAACATTCTCAAATACAAACCTCTAGGCATTTACACGCAAAATGAAAACGTTGTGTACATGCGAGAAGATTGTCATGTCTGCATTTCGGAAGGTTTCGAAGCATTGACCCGAATAAGGGTATCGAACAATAGCACCTCGATAATTGCAAGCCTTCATATCATTACTTCAGATGTACTTAGGCCGGGCGAAATGGGGTTGTCACAAATAGCGGCAAAAAAACTCAAAGTATCGGACGGCGAAACGTTATACGTTTCCCATTTGGAACCCATAGAATCATTAAGTTTTGTAAGGTCAAAAATTTATAATCAAAGACTCGATTACAAAGCCTACAAAGACATCATAACGGATATCATCGAAGGGGATTATTCAAACATCCACCTATCGGCATTTATTACGGCCTGTGCTGGCGACCGAATGGATATCGATGAAATCTCGGACCTTACCAAGGCAATGATAACTTCGGGAAAACAACTGGATTGGAAGAAGGAAATAGTGGTTGACAAACACTGTATCGGAGGGTTGCCAGGCAATAGAACTACACCTATCGTTGTTGCCATTGCCGCCGCTTACGGGCTTACCATGCCCAAAACGTCCTCACGGGCCATTACTTCTCCAGCGGGTACGGCGGATACTATGGAAGTATTAACCAATGTTACGCTCAACGGGGAAGAAATCAAACAGGTAGTAGAAAAGGAAGGCGGCTGTTTGGTATGGGGCGGCACTGCGGAATTAAGCCCGGCGGACGATATTCTTATCAAGGTCGAGAAAGCACTCGATATCGATAGCGAAGGTCAGCTAATCGCCTCCGTACTGTCCAAAAAAGCGGCCGCAGGAGCTACCCATGTGGTCATCGATATTCCTGTTGGGGAAACAGCCAAGGTGCGCAGCGAAAAGGCCGCGAAAAAACTCAAGGAACATATGGAAGTTGTAGGGGATTCAGTAGGGCTTAAAATAAAGGTGGTCATTACCGATGGCAGCCAGCCTGTGGGAAGGGGTATCGGCCCCAATTTAGAGGCGGTTGATGTGCTAAGTGTTTTGCAAAATAGGGAGGATGCACCACAAGACCTAAAAGAACGGGCATTATTGTTAGCCGGGCATCTTTTGGAACTATCGGAAAAAGTGAAGCCCAAAAAAGGCCATGAAACAGCGAAGGAATTACTGGAAAGCGGAAAGGCCTACCAAAAATTCGAGGCAATATGCAAGGCCCAAGGAAGATTTTCAAAAACCTATATTGCCCCTTACCAATTTGAAGTGCATGCCCCTAGATGCGGTGCCGTCAAAAAAATAAACAATCGAAAGATTGCAAAACTCGCAAAATTGTCGGGAGCACCACAATCCAAGTTGGCAGGTATTTCAATGAATGTATGCTTGGGCGATGTGATAGAAAAAGGCGAATTGCTCTATAAACTTCATGCCGAAACAAATGGGGAATTGAACTATGCCTTGGCCTATTATGAGAATCATGATGATATAATTACAATCCAATAAAAAAACTTATGAAAACGATACTGTTCAGCCTTCCGGGAAACCAGGAACTTACGGCACAACTAGCTAAAAAAATGAACGCCGAAATCGGGGAGTGCAAATTGCGCAAATTTCCCGACGGCGAATCCTATACCCGTATACTCTCTGATGTAAAAGGAAAATGTGTGGTAATGGTATGTACCCTTCACGAACCCGATGAAAAGTTGTTACCCCTCTACTTTTTAAGCCATACGGCCAAATCCTTGGGCGCAATGTGCACCTGTTTGGTGGCACCCTATTTGGCATATATGCGTCAAGACAAAGTGTTTCATGAAGGGGAAGGGGTTACCTCGACGTTCTTCGGAAAATTGATTTCAGGATTTGCGGATAGCATCACTACCATTGACCCGCATTTGCATAGAATAAGTTCTTTGGGCGAGGTATACGATATTCCGAACAGGGTTATCCACGCCGCGGATGCCATCTCCAAATACATCAAGGAAAATATACACAATCCGGTACTGATTGGGCCTGATTCCGAAAGCGAGCAATGGGTCTCCGATGTGGCAAAAAAAGCAGGGGTTCCGTTTACCGTATTGCAAAAGGTTCGTCACGGCGACCGTGATGTTGAAGTTTCCGTACCCGATGTGGAGAAATATAAAGAATCCACCCCGGTCTTGGTGGATGATATTATATCTACGGCCCGGACTATGATCGAAACTACGGAGCATTTGAAAAATGCCGGGATGAAACCAGCTATATGCATAGGTATACATGCCGTTTTTTCCGGAAATGCGTATCAAGACCTTTGGGATGCCTATGTAGAGAATATCATTACATGTAATACAATTCCACATCAATCCAACGGCATTGACCTGAGTGATATCATTGCCAAAGAAGTAACAGAACTGATGCACCATACATGAAAAGAACCATTTACATATTGACCGTTCTATTGGTATCCCTTTCTGTACGCGCCCAGAAAGAAATGCTTATCGGCCAATTGGTCAATAGATCGGTCGTTCGGGAAAACTTTGATAAAAACGGTGTTTTTTTGAACAAGCAAACTTTTAAATCAGGAATGCTAAAAGAATTGAACGGGTACTATGAAATTGAGGTCTTGACCGAGCTTTTTGATGAAAACAAAAAACTAAACGATACATATACCATCAACTATCGATGTCGGCCCGAAGAATCGAGTATAATGGTAATGGCGTTTCCCTTTTCCAATCCAAAGGCAAAGGAAACCGAAATCAACACCAACTCCAAGAATTTCAAGGAGCTGTACGATTTGGATAATTTGGAAGATATTGAACTGGAAATGAGTTTCGATTCTGGATTACTGGACTTCTTTGGTTCCAAAAGCAAGATTAAAATTTATGATCGGATTGTAGAACCTAATGGAAACAGTAGGAACATTAAATCAAAGATCAATATTAAGGCCTATGCAATTGGTATACGATTCAAACAGCTTGACTATGTTGTAAATGAAACGTTGAACGATAAGGGATTACTGTCCTCCCAGAAATTTACAGAAAAAGACGGTAGTTATTTTACAATGACCTATAAATAAGAAACAATGAAAAGTTACGATACACTGTCCGAAGCGATACAAGACCTTCAAAGAAGGGGCTATGGCAATGATTTCAATCTCAAACCCCATTGTTTGGAATGTGTTTCCCTAAAACTGGAAATACATCCAGAAGATTTTTATGTTGACGAGATGCATCGTTTTGAAGGTATGAGCAGTACGGATGACAACAGTATCCTGTATGCCATCTCTTCTAAAAATGGAATCAAGGGAACCTTGGTTGATGCCTACGGAGTATATGCCGAGAATATTTCAGAACAAATGCGAAAAAAATTACGTTAACCCTTAAATAAAACAATATGGACGATAACAAAAATCACAAGGACAAAAAAATGGACCATTCGAAGATGGACCACTCAAAAATGGATCATTCAAAAATGGAAGACCCAAAATCGACCGACCATAGTAAGATGGACCACAGTAAAATGGATCATTCAAAAATGGATCATAGTAAGATGAAACATGGTGATCATGACAGCATCCCCATGGGTATGGCAGGCCACGACCACCATAAAATGATGATTGCCGACTTTAGAAAAAGGTTTTGGGTCACGTTGGTATTAACCGTACCCATACTATTCTTTTCTCCGATGATTCAGGAATTCTTTGGATATAGTTTTCTTCTTCCTGGAAACCCATACATACTTTTCGCCCTTTCTACCGTAGTATATTTCTATGGAGGCTGGCCTTTTCTAAAGGGTCTTGTTTCTGAGATAAAAAAGGGTGCGCCGGGAATGATGACCTTGATTTCTATGGCAATTTCTGTAGCTTATTTTTATAGTACAGCTACTGTATTTGGCTTAAGAGGTGAAGACTTTTTCTGGGAACTATCAACACTTATAGCCATAATGTTGCTTGGCCATTGGATAGAAATGAAAAGTGTGTTAGGTGCTTCAAAAGCCTTACAGTTACTGGTAAGTATGATGCCTGCGGAAGCGCACAGGGTAAAAGGCGACACCATAGAAGACATTCCTCTGGAAGATTTACTAAAGGATGATGTGATTTTGGTAAAACCAGGTGAAAAAGTTCCTGCTGATGGGATTATTACAGAGGGCTCCAGTTACCTAAATGAATCTATGCTTACCGGCGAATCTAAACCTGTAAAAAAAGATGAAAACGATAAGGTTATTGGTGGTTCGGTAAATGGCAATAGCACCTTAAAGGTAAAAGTTGAGCATACTGGAAAAGACAGCTATCTCAACAAGGTTATTAAAATGGTAGAGGAAGCACAAAAAACCAAATCCAAGATGCAAAACCTTTCAGATAGGGCTGCAAAATGGCTAACCTATATCGCTTTGGCTATTGGTTTTGGAACATTGGCAGTATGGTTGATTTTAGGATTTCCATTTGTGTATGCTTTAGAAAGAATGGTTACTGTTATGGTCATTGCTTGTCCACACGCATTAGGGCTTGCCATTCCATTGGTGGTTGCGATTTCCACCGCAGTATCTGCTCAAAATGGATTACTTATCCGAAATAGGACCGCGTTTGAAGAGTCCAGGAAAATTTCAGCTTTGCTTTTTGATAAAACAGGAACACTGACCAAAGGTGATTTTGGTGTCACTCGAATCGAGTCTGTTAACGAGGCTTATTCATCAGAGGAAATTTTACGACTTTCAAGTGCCTTGGAACAAAGCTCGGAACATCCTATTGCCGTTGGTATCATTAAAAAAGTTAAGGAAAACAAAGTTACGATTCCAAATCCAGAAAACTTTAATGCGATTACTGGTAAAGGTGTAGAGGCAAATGTTGAAGGTAAACAAGTTAAGGTAGTAAGTCCTGGTTATTTGAGAGATGAAAAAATAGACATCCCAGAAGACGCCTACAGCGATGCTGCCGAAACCGTTGTGTTCGTTTTAATTGATGGAAAACTGGCGGGTTACATAGCACTTGCAGATGAAATTAGACCAGAATCTGCCGAGGCAATCAAAATATTTAAAAAGAATAACATTAAAGTTCTGATGGCAACTGGCGATAACGAAAAAACAGCTAAGGCTGTTAGTGAAAAACTAGGGTTGGATGGCTACTATGCAGAAGTATTGCCTCACCAAAAAGTTGAAATCGTAAATGAATTACAAAACAAAGGAGAATTCGTAGCTATGACGGGCGACGGTGTGAACGATGCCCCCGCATTGGCCAAGGCCAATGTCGGTATTGCCGTTGGATCCGGTACCGATGTTGCCGCTGAGACCGCCGATATTATTCTTGTCAACAGCAATCCGAAGGACATCGCCAACCTGATTTTATTCGGGAAAGCCACCTATAACAAGATGATCCAGAACCTGATCTGGGCTACCGGTTATAATGTAGTGGCTATTCCATTAGCAGCTGGAGTTTTGTATTCGTCAGGATTTGTTCTGGGTCCTGCCGTAGGTGCGGTATTCATGAGCTTGTCTACCATCATTGTGGCTATCAACGCACAATTATTAAAGAGAAGAATCGGAAAAAAATAATGGACAAGAAAGAAAAGCTCAACAGGATATTTTTGATTCTGTTGAGCCTATTTGTGGTAATGTTAGGGTATGGTATCCTATTGCCCATTCTTCCATATTATACGGAAAGATTG
Organism: Arenibacter sp. P308M17; assembly: GCF_003426735.1. Taxonomy (GTDB): domain Bacteria; phylum Bacteroidota; class Bacteroidia; order Flavobacteriales; family Flavobacteriaceae; genus Arenibacter. Next base: position 87,247 of record NZ_QVON01000006.1, on the reverse strand, counting down.
GCACTAAAGGATGATCTAGATCCCGACCTGATAAATTTCCATATCGGAATGTTGACCAGCATTTACCCACTTTTCCAGCTCATTTTTGTGATTGTATGGGGTAGACTTTCCGATAAATATGGTCGTAAGTCCATAATTTTAGTCGGACTTATCGGTTTTATAACAATGAACTTGCTGACCGGCCTGGCCACTTCGCTTACGATGTTGTATGTCGCCCGCATCTTAGGGGGAGTATTCACTTCATCCGTAATCCCTGTAAGCAATGCCTATCTTAGTGACATAACTTCGGAGAAACGGAGGACCAAGATAATGGCATGGTCCGGGGTTGCCATTAGTTCCGGTCTTATCTTCGGCCCAGTGTTGGGTGGTCTTTTATCACAGACCAATGTCCATTTGAAGTACTCATTTGGGTTATTTCATTTAGACCGTTTTTCGGTTCCTTTTCTTTTTGCTGCAGTATTAGGTTTAATCGTATTGTTCATTATAATAAAATGGCTAAATAGCACAGCCATAGTAGCCAAGATTAGGAAAAAAGAGACTAAGCTCAGTGTCTCCTTTAGTCGCTATTTTATAGTGCTATTAACGCTGTCTTTCGTTATGCAATTTGTTGTGACCCTCTTTGAAACCGTATTTTCAATTTATGGTAAGAATGAATTAGAGTTCAATAGTAGTCAAGTCGGTATTGGCTTTATGCTTTGCGGTTCTGTGATGGCAGCCTTACAGCCCGTTTTTGCAACTTATGGGGAAAAAATCATGACCACGAAACAGCAAATCACGGTAGGCTTATTGATAACAGGGATATCGCTCGTAGTGTTTCCTTTTTTGCGAAATGAACTATCTGTATATGGCCTGATAATTCTCTTTGCCAGCGGAGGTGCCATGGTCACTCCCAATCTGCTTTCGTCGGTATCTTTGATATCCAAGGAAGATACGGGCAGAAATATTTCCATACAAAGTTCTACGAACAGTATCGGACAGATTTTAGGCCCCGTATTGGGAACTTGGTTACTCGCCGGTGGGTTTTATTATCCCTTTATAATTGCAGGATCGGTCGTTTTAATTGTAATAGGATTGGTGTATTATTTAAGGCAATAGCAGGAAATGATTTCATATTCGAAGATGATTCTATAGAAATGTCTTTAGATTAATTGAAAATATCCGCGTCGCTATTGATAGAAGCAATTCGGCCCCTACCGATGTAAGGTCCGTCGTTATATTGGAAAAAGATGGGAAAATTATAAATAAACAAAAGAAAAATATCAGAAAAATAATGGGTGAAATGCATCATGAAGAAGAATATATCGAGTTGGTCCATTCGGGCGAAGATTATTTCTATAGGTTGGGAAAAATAATTGAAAATGCCAAAAAGGAAATCCATCTACAAACCTACATTTTTGAAAACGATAGTACGGGAAATCGGATAGCTGCCCTTCTGAAGGAAGCCGCCCAACGAAAAGTCAAAGTGTATGTTTTACTGGATGCCTATGGCAGTGCTGCACTTCCCGATAGTTATGTAAACGATTTGGTACAATATGGCATTTCACTACGGTTTTTCTCCCCTCTGTTCTCTTGGAACAATTTTTATCTCGGTAGGCGTATGCATCATAAGATAGTCGTAGCTGATGAAAAAACAGCACTGATAGGCGGCATCAATATTGCCGATAAATACCATGGCACACCTGAATCGGAACCTTGGCTTGATTATGCCGTGCAGTTGGATTGCCCCGCAGCAACCCATTTACAAAGACTATGCGCTGACTATTTTTTTAAACAGGGAAGTTCAAAAAAAATAAAGCCCGTAATGCATTTAATGGACAAAGCAAGGGTAGGAATCTTACAGAACGACTGGCTTAAAAACAAAACGGAAGTCTGCGATGCCTATACCAATGCCATTCTCCATGCCGAAAAAGAGATAGTAATCGTAGGTTCGTATTTTTTACCTGGCAGCATAATAACAAAGGCATTGAAAAAAGCCTGTAAAAGAGGAATAAAAACAACGGTAATCTTAGCAGGCATTAGTGATGTGCCGTTGGTATGTAGGGCAACCCAACATTTGTATTCCTCTTTTTTAAACCACCATATGAGGATATATGAGTGGAACAGATCCGTGGTGCATGGTAAAGCTTCCGTGGTAGACAAAAAATGGTCCACTGTAGGCTCATTTAACCTGAACAGTCTTAGTTGCTACGGTAGTATTGAAATGAACGTGGAAATTCACTCCGTAGAATTTGCCGAAAACCTTCGCACCGACTTTGAAAAGGTTATCAACGAGTGTAGCGAAATTACAAAGGAGCGTCTTAGACAAAGAGCAGGTATATTTAATAGGTTGGCTAATTGGGTTTCCTATCAAATGGTACGCACAACAATGCTTTTACTCACCTTTCTTCCCCATTTAAGGTTTCTGAAAGACTACAGGGTGTAGATTATTGACAAATGGTTATATGAACTATGGTGTCCGATTAGAAAACCAAATGCTCAAAGATGATAAAAATGTGCACACAAAGTCATTAATACATTTTAAGATAGCGAAAGAATGAACGGCTTTTTAAAAGATTTGACGATGAAAAAATTCTATAACAACGAAGAAGAGCAATCCTATGATGCAATTGTTGTGGGAACCAGCATCAGCGGTGGCTGGGTCGCCAAGGAACTTTGTGAGAACGGTCTTCAGACCTTGGTTCTGGAGCGGGAAAAGATGGTACGCCATATCTAGGACTATCCGATTGCCTATAAAGATCCATGAGACCTACCAAACGGAGGGACAACCTACCCAAGAAGATTTAAAAATCAACCAAAGCAAATTAGGACCGGGTACACGACCAATACGGCGAGTGCCCTGTGGTTCGCGAACGATTTGGAACACCCCTATAACGAAATCAAACGTTTTGACTGGATGCGTGGCTACCATGTGGGTGGGCGTTCTATCATGTGGGGACGACATAGTTACTGTTGGAGCGATATCAATTTTACCGCCAACCAGCGAGAGGGAATCCCAGTGGATTAGCCCGTTAGATATAAGGATATCGCCCCTTGGTAAGATAAAACAGAGACCTACATTGGAGTGTAGGGAGAAAATCTAGGGTTGGAATAATTACCCGATGGCCAGTTACTACCGATGATGGCCCTTAATTGTGTCGAACAACGATTTCGGGAAAAGGTGGGCGAGAATTTTGATGGCAGTGTGGACACGGCAGGAAAGGTCGTCAAGATCCGGCAACCAAAAAATTCGAAGGGCGGCAACATTGCCTGTTCCGAAACCGATGCATTCGGGGTAGCCCGTCCGGGGCGTAATTTAGCAGTAGTTCATCTAACTTGCCTGCTGCCGAACGTACCGCAAATATGTCGTTGAGACCCGGTTCCATCCTACATGAGATAATGTAAGATCCAGATACGAAAGGGGCAAAAGGAGTTAAGCTCATGGATAGGGTCACCAAGGAGGCCTATGAATTCAAGGCCAAGTTAATTATCTTATGCGCCTCGGCCATTGTCTCAACATTTATATTAATGCAATCCAAATCCAATCGCTTCCCAAACGGGATGGGCTACGACTAGGATCAATTGGGAAGAAATATCGTGGACCACCATCTCGGTGTCGGGGCAATTTACTTCTATTATAGATTTAAGATAGGTTTTATACATAAAAAGAGCAAATTCAACAACCATGAAAACAATCTTTTACATAATCTTTATTTTTATTACGGTTTCGAGTTACAAAAACAAGACAACAAACAAAGATAATAATGTGGTGAAAAGTTTAGATGAAGAATTACTTTGTCAACAAAGTGGCAATACCAACAATTTCCAAAAATTCGGTATTGAAAGAACCTGTAAATGACGTCTTTAGCGGCTTATGGATGAACGAAGATGAGAAAATAGAATCCATTATGAAATTTAATATTCGTTATGAAAATAATCGATTTTATGTCCAAATGTAGGGTGCTTGTCATCTTTCAGATTGTGATTGGGGCGTATTGCTACGGATGAAATGGAAATTGAATCTCATAAATTTGACCTTATTTGGAATCAAGGATTTGTTCTCAGAACTTTAACCTATAAATATATTGATTGGAAATTAAAATTAACGGTTTAAAGTCATCAAGGATGAATCAGGCAGTTCAGACCTTACACTAATTAGCTATTTCATAAAGCGATAAATGCGAAAACCTAATAAAGACCTTGGCTAAAATCAATCTCCAAATCCACAATTATTATATGGCAAGAATTGAAATATAAGGCTCCACGGATGAATTTGAAAGAATCCTTATATTTCTATGGGCTAATAACATTAAAAATGATAATTGAGACGAATTCGGAAATCATTCCAAGGATTATATGGAGAAATACCAACAGCTTAAAATTAAATACAGGACGCTATTAGAAAACCAATAAACCAGCCTTAACGAAAGAAAACATCATAAGGGATGATCGTTTATATATAGAATTATTGAAAGCTATTCACAAGATGTCACTGAAAGACTCTTTTTCGGGACACTACCCAAAAAATGGACAATCGACAATTTAAAGGAATACCTTTTCAGCGCGCCAATCTTGATTTAAGGTGGTGTTTCATTAATCTTATGAAATTCTTGTACTGTTCGTAATAATTCTATCGGTTCTACATTGACTCCTAAGTTTTTAAAATTACTTGTAGTATAACAATCCCATACCCCATAACACTCTCCCTCCTCCTACTATGCTCCGCCTCCTCCCAATTGGACAAAAAACCCAATTCCAATAACACTCCCGGACAAATGTCTTGGGTATCACGTAATACCTGAAAATTTGCATATTTCAATCCCCTAATTTTAAACCCCAAAGCTTTATCGAATTCAGACAATAATGATTCCCCTAAGTTTTCGGATTTAGATCGAAGGTATGAATTCATCTTAGAATTTGGTTGCTGCACATAGACTTCAATTCCCTGGGCTTCCCTCCTATCAGCCTGGTTACAATGAATAGAAATAATAAAATCTGGATTTAAGGCCTTTACTAACTTGGTCCTATCTCCCAAGGAAATTAAAGTATCGTTATATCTGGTCAAGTAGATATCCAAGGTATTTCCGAAAAGTTTCCTGTTCAAAAGTATCGCTTCCTTCGCAACCTCAAGAACGATATCCTTCTCCTTTATTCCATTAATTCCAATCGCTCCGGAATCCACTCCTCCATGGCCGGGGTCGAGGACTACAATTGGCTTTTTATGCTCTTGAGAATGTATGGGAATACAAATCAGGGCAAAACCTATCCACAGGCAAACTTTCCAAAAATGCTTCATACTGTGCGAATTTTAAAGTGCGTGTTGCACAATTTTCATCTTTTACCCTAAATCGTTCCCATTCCACAAAATTTTAACGCTTTCGACTGTTAAAATTTATTCGATTACTATCGATTTCTACCATCCTTTGGAAATTTCATAATGAAAAATTCATCAACCGGTCTTTCCAATATTATTAGGAGAACCTAAAAAACGAACAGTCATGAAAAAACCAATTAAAACGCTCTTACTCTTACTTATGACGACGGGGTCAACTTTTGCACAAATCGGGGGAATCGAAGACTCTGTTAATGATGTATCGGATACCATCAGAACAATCTTCCCTATTATCCTAGGTGTCATTTTCCTTATTGGTTTCCTATTCAACGCCGGCCATTTCTTTGGCGAAAATTCAGATCTTAAAAAAGGAATCACTCGGGTTCTAGTCTTTGTTCTTATAGCAGGTGCCGTGGTGGGCATCTTTACTTACTTAATAGGAATAGTGGTCTAATGAAATGAGCCAAACAAATCTTGGCAGTAATCGAGATGTTTAATGGCGAATTGCACCCGCCTGTCCGCCCGTTCCGGTACGGACAGGAATGAAGAAGTCGGGCAGGTCTGACCTATAAAAAACAAATAAATATCAACAGATGAAAAGATTCGAAGTATATCGCAACATCAGAAAGCAGGCCATGATATTTGGCCTGTCCATTTCCTTTTTTGCACTGCAGATGATCTGTGTGGTCGGTTCTTTAATGGTCATCATTTTCTCGTTCAGTCTTGCGATGATCATGGGTGTATTGGTATTCAATGCGGCTCTTTATATAGCCTTGATCAGGATTACAAACAACCCCCAGCCAATTATCTTTTGGAGGGTATTTCCAAAAATCATCAGCAATAAAAAATCGTCATTACTTACTTATGGACAAGATTAACATATCGTCAAACCATCCCATTGCGTATATACAGGAAAATATCGTCTTCGCCAATAATGGCAATGTTATCCAGTGTTATGAAGGCTCCTTACCTGAGATCTATTCCCTTTCGGAGAAGGATTTTGAGGATATCCATGGCAGCTGGTTTCAAGCTATCAAATCATTGCCTATCGGGTGTGTGATACACAAACAGGATGTTTATTTAAAGAAGCAATACACTTCTGAACAATTACCCAATACCACCTTTTTGGCCAAGGCCACATATCAGCATTTCAAGGGTCGGGAGTACATTGAACATAGATGCTTTCTATTTTTCATTCTTACCAAGAACAAAGCCTTGAACAATACCAAATATGTGAACCCGTTCCGAAAAGTGCCCCAAGGGATTCCCCTAGAACTGGACGATCAGATTAAACGTTTTATGGACTCCGTAAACGACTCCGTCTCCTTTATCAACAACAGTCGCAAAATGCAGTTCGTTCCTTTGGCCGAAAAGGAAATCCTTTCCATAACCGACAACTATTTTAATGGATTCAATGAAGGCTTTGATACCGACATCCTTTTGGACAGGTCCAAGATTTCTATTGGGGAAAATCACTTTGATGTTCTGGCCATAAACAGTGAACTCTGCTTTGGGGAAAATGTCCAGAGCAGCAAGACCAATGAACGGTTTACCTCCGACGATTTTGTGTTTCATCAAGGGTTCATCGATGGAACAGGCCTCGCATTGGACGAGAACCATATCGTAAACCAGATCATCTACCTGGACGACAAGCACAAATGGCGCAAGTTATTGGACAAGAAGATCGAGGAGCTTAAGAAAAGTTCCAATTTCGGTTCCCAGAACAAGGTAACGCTTGCAAAGGTCCAACAGATCCTTGACCAGATCAATAGCGATGACAGCTCTCGAATCATTCGTGGCCATCTCAATGTCATCTTTTGGGATTTAGAAGCCAAGGGCCTTGCGAAAATAGGCTCAAAAATAAGGACAGAATTCAAGGAACTCGATATGGTCCCCTACTACCCCAGGGGGGAGGAACGAAAAAATTATATCCTTAATAGTTATTTCTGTTTCTCCCCCAATTTTTCGGACGAAGATCTTTATGTGACCGACCTGAAACATGCCCTGTGCCTGTATATCAACCACAGCAACTACAAATCGGATGCTACAGGGATCATCTTCAACGACCGGGAACACAACATCCCAGTCCTTAAGGATGTCTGGGATGAGAGGAAAAAGCGCATAAAGGCACGGAATTTTGCCATTTTCGCCCCAACGGGTGAGGGCAAGTCTTTCCTAGCCAATAATATACTACGTCAATACTTCGAGGCCGGCGTCCGGCTAGTCATCATAGACCTTGGAGGGTCCTACACTAAGTTCGCAAAGCTTTATCCCGAACAATATACCGTATTGAGATATGAGAGCGGTAAGAACCTGGGCATCAATCCGTTTTACGTTCACAATCCTGAAGATCTTACCCCCGAACGTTTGGAAGATCTGTCCGTATTTCTTTTTGAACTGTTGGCCTCCGAGCTAAAGGCCACCAAGGCCCAGTCCGTCTCCATTAAAAAGATACTGTTGCACTATTATCAGATGGTCAAAAAGAACCATTCCCTGGACAGCTTCTATCGTTTCATAGAAGTAAATCAAAAGGGGTTGTTGGACGAACTTAAGATACAGGTCGATTACTTCAATATCCCCGGCTTCCTTCACATCATGTCCGAATATGTCGGCAATGGGCTGTACAGCTTCCTGTTCGAGGTCAGCGAGGACCAGACCTTTAAGATCGAGGACAAGAGATTGATCGTTTTTGAGCTGGACGAGGTGAAGGACAATAAGGAAATCCTTTCGGTGATGCTCAAACTGATCAAGTCCGCCATCCAAAGAACCATCTGGAAAAATCGAGCTGAAAAGGGTATCATTTTGTTCGACGAGTTTGCCAAACAGCTCAAGTTCGACAATGTACTGGAGAGTGTGGAATTCTACTATCAGGCCATTCGAAAACAGAACGGGGCCATAGGGATCATCCTGCAATCCATCAACCAATTGCCCAACAATTCCACTTCGGCCAGCATATTGGAAAACACCCAGGTAATCTATAGCCTGAACAACGAAAAGGGATATGGGGAACTTAAGAACCGGCTTAACCTCTCCAACCACGACCTAAATCAATTGAAATCCATCAAGAACAATCTTTCGGGACCAAGCAAGTACACCGAAATGTTCATCAAGATAGGGAAGGAAAGCAACATATTCCGGCTGGAAGTGCCCCCTGAAGTCTATGCCGCCTATCTAACGGATGGCGAAGAAAACGAGGCCATAATGGCCCTTTATGAAAAGACCAATGATATGGAGAAAGCAATCACTGAATTTATAAAACTAAAAAAGTAATATTATGAAAAAGAAAATCAGAACATTGGGCATTGCACTGGCCTTCGCCCTTTTATTGCCTGCAGGCGCTGCCTGCCAGGGAATGCCGGTATACGACAACACCAATTTCATCTCCTTTATGAAATCTTTGTTGGAATCCGGCAAACAGACCTCCCAATTGTTGAAGACCGTCAAATTTCTAAAGGAACAAAAAGAGAACGTGGACAAGGTCAACGATGTCATCAAACAGCTAAAGGCCGTTAAGGAACTGGCCGATAGCAACCAGCGCCTGTTCGATATCGTACAGGACGATCTTAGGGAGATCTTCAGTTCTCCCTATATCAGACCCGATGAAGTTGCCCGTATCTCGGATTCGTTCAACGACATTATCGAAAACTCCTTGACGGGCATGGATTACATAGAGGAAGTGCTGTCCAGTGACAACCTTAGGATGACCGATGCCGAACGGGCAGCGATACTCAAGGAAAAGGAAGTGCAGTCCAAGGAAATGGTGGCAGAGATAGAATCCAAGACTCGGCGCTACCGGGAAATCATCGCTTTTAGGGAAATGCAGGCAGTTATCAACGGCAGGAAGGCCCAATATTGATCTATGTCAGGAGTGGCCTTGAGCATAGGATTGGAATATGTGGACACTGTTTTTCAGACCATCAAGAACAGTGATTTCTCCCAGTACACCATTACCGGAATGAAGACCCTTGCGGTACTGTTCTTTCTGATCAATATCCTAAAAAAGTACAATGAAGGTGTGGCCAATAATGAAGGCTATACCTGGGGACTGACCCCAGCCGAGCTGGCCAAGAATTTTGCGGTAGTGATCATAGTCATTTTTTCAACTCAAGTCCTGGGGGTTTTCGACGCTATTTTGGTGGCCGTTGAGGCTCAATATAGGGACACGGCCCCTGCCCTACTTCCCTTGCAGATGCAGGAAATAGATATTGAACAAGATGTGGGAGCGATCGAGGCCGCCAAAAAGGCCATGGCCCTATTGTACGAGGCTTTGGTCACCCCTTTGTTCGGCCTAAAGATATTGGCCTTCATTATCGGCCTTTTCCTATGGTTGATGGACCTTTTCATCTATCCCTTGTTCTTGGCGGAACGTTTCTTTCTGTTGGGGATCATGCAGGCCTTTTTTCCATTGATCATCAGTCTGGCCGTGTTTGAAAAGTTCAGGTCCATGGCCTATAACTTTTTCAAACTCTATGCGGGGGTATATATGGTGGTCCCTGCCTTTTTCCTGGTCAATGTATTTATAAACCTGCTATATACCGAAGTGAACACCAACTTTTGGTCCGACCTGTTCGGAACGGACTGGGGGAGCCTATTCTTTGCTCCCTTGATACAATTGGGGTCCATAGGATTTATAGTGTTCCTGAAATTCAAACTGTACCGGCGTGCCATCTCTTTTACTTTGAAACTGTTCAGCGGTATATAGGCCTTCACTAAAAACCATTAAAACGCAATAATGAAAACACCTTATAAAAATATCTACAAAGTCCTTGACCAAAATCGGTTCATCGTTTGGTCAATGGTCATTGGTACGACGGTGACCTGTGTCGTAGCCATCTTGTCCATGCTAAAACTGCACAGGGAAACCGTCGACAAAGTCTTTATGGTGAACACGGATGGGGACGTGATACCCTTAAAACTGGTTTCCCAAAAAGAAAATCTGGGGGTGGAAGTCCTGTCCCATTTGGAACTGTTCCACACTTACTTCTACAACATTGACCCGAGCAACTACGAAAAGAACTTGGAAAAGGCGCTTTGGTTGGGCAACAGCTCGGTGGATGCCCTGTACAGACAGAAAAAATCGGACGGGGTCTATAACCGTTTATTACAGTATTCCCTGGTGCAGAAGGTACTCCGGATCGAATCCGAGATAGAGATCTCCCAAGAGCCCTATACTTTTCGTACCACTACCCTGTTCCAGATCAATCGGGGCCAGGTAACCGACACCTATGAACTGGTAACCTCCGGTAATTTGATCCATGTGGACAGGAACTTTCCCAAGAACACCCATGGACTTTTGATCACCGACTATTTCGAGAACTCTTTAAAAAAGGTACAGGATGAAAATTGAAAGGAACAAGATCGTATTCGGTTCGGTAATTCTGGTCATTGTGCTGTTCATTGTAGGATATGCCATGTTGGTCATGGACAAGGGGGGTGACTCGGGAGAATCACTGGATAAGACCGAAGTGCCGGAATTGGAAGAGCAGCAAAAGGAGTACCGCTCCAAACTGGAGGCGGTGGACAATATTCCCGAAGAACGGGTCAAAAATGCACCCAGTATTTACGATGAAAGGTTGTTGGATTCCACAGGATTATATGATCCCGATTTTATGGACAGGGATAAACAGAGGATCGTGGACAGCATATACAGCCAGGGCCGGATCGATTATTCCCAAAAGAGCTACCGGAATGTACAACCCCCAAGACCCAAGGAGGTTGCACCCGTAGAAATCGATACTATTGTAGAGGAAGATGTGCAGCCCATTTCCACCAAGGAACTGGCATTGGAACACCAACTATTTTTTGCTGCCGATCCAATACCCGACCAAGTTCCCTTTGTTCCCGATCCCCCGGTTGTTAAAGTAGAAGTGGATGGCAACCAAGTGGTGAGGACAAACAGCCGGTTACAGTTGCGTCTACTTCAGGAAATTCAATTGGGCAAAACAAAGATCCCCAAAAACACCATGATATATGGCATCGTCAGTTTTGGGCCCAACCGTACACTCCTAAAAATTGATAATATAGACCACATTCCCGTAAAACTGAAGGCCTTCGATCTTCAGGATGGATTGGAAGGCATCTATGTGGAGAACAGTTTTCGGGGCGAAGTGGCCAACGAGGTGGTCGACGATGTCCTGGACGATATCAATATCGCCGGGGTACCCCAGGTAAGCGGTATAAAAAAAGTATTTCAACGGAACAATCGAAGAACAAAAGTAGCCGTACTCAACAATTACAAACTCATATTAAAGTCGCCCGAGGGGCCATAAATCCATACACCTATGAAAAAATACATATCCTTGTTCGGTCTATTGGCCATAATTTCCTCCGGGAAGGCGCAAATTACTATGGCCATCGACACTATATTTGCCAACGAACAAATGACGGTATCGTTGTTCTTTCCCGATCCCATTCGGCAAGGGGTTACAGGGTCCTCCAATTACGCATTTAGCTTCAATAGGGAAAGAGCACAATACTTCGGGCTACTGCAGGCAACACCAGGAGAGGATAGTAATCTTTTAGTGGTAACCCAGAATGGCGGGGTCTATTCCTATTTGCTACGGTATTCCCAAAAGCTTGAAAAGCTGAATTATTTCATTGATAACTCCGACAGTATTGGCCATGAAAGGACCGGTCCCTCAATTGTCCCCCAAGTAAAATTGTCCTTGGCAGATTCTGACACCATCCCAAACTCGTATAAAGCTTTGGACTATCCAAAACTCTGCGCGCAATTGCTTAGAAATCCCAGGCCTTTTGATCAGATAAAATATAAGGACGGAGTTACGATTCGGATAGCGAAAAGTATCTATTATCTTAACGAGGTCTATGTGGTCTTCAAAATTGAAAACGGTTCCCAAATTGATTTCGAGATCAATTCCCTAGACCTTTACAAAGTGAACGGCAACAATAAACGTAAGTCATCCTATCAGGAATTGCTTCTCTCCCCTGTCTATCAGTTTCAAAGGCCAACAGTGGTTCCAAAAGGAGAGCAGGTGCAATTTGTATGTGTTTATCCTAAATTTACGTTGGGAGCCCATGAAAGGCTTATGGTGAAACTGGAAGAGTTGAATGGGCATAGGGATATGGCGACAAAACTTAGGTAATCAAAATTTAAGACATTGCGAAATTTTTCACCTAATACTATTAAAGGTATTTCTATTTAACTCTACCACCAAACTCATAAACATTGCGAGCTACCATTTTCTACATAGATCTTCTTATTAAATAATCGTAAATGAAAGTCTTAACACTGTCTAAATAAAATTTATATCATCTCAAAAAAAGTTGGTCAATCATTATATTAATTCCTATTAATGTTTAAATTAAATCTAAAATAATTGATAATGGAAGTCGATTTTCACAACATAATGGTAAATATAATTTATGAAATAAACGAAGTTAAATTTTTAATTTACATATGTGTTTCATGGGTAAATGAAACTTTATTATAAAAGAGCTTACCTATTGCCTAAAACTTAGGAATTAGACGGAACTATGGCTTAATTACCGGAATATATTTTATTCTTCCAAACACAAATTTGAAGATATTGAAAATTTCGAATAGAATATTTCTTGAACCAATATAATGATGAACAAATACTAGAGTTTTATAATTTCGTTTATACTGTCAATAGATTCCAAGGTGTATATAGAAATGAAGTGGATGACAAATTTGGGTGGAGATAGCTATATACATATGATTATTTCACGAGCCCAATTCATCCCCAATCATATAAAACAAAAGGCAACTAATACCTATAGTCTAATCATACACATGCACTAAATATCAATGTCAAAATCAAAATAGATTATATGAATTCATATGATGTTTTAATGGTTTTTATAGGCGTCGTATTAAGCGTCATGGTATCTGTTTTAATTACGTGTTATTCTAACAAATTAGCAAACAATGTACTTCAAAGGCAGTTAACAAAATTGTTATGAAATTTCTGAAAGTTACAGCATCAGAGTTAGAAACAAATCAAAAATAGAAGATGGAATGAATCTTATATCTCTAGCTGTGAATTTAATCACAACTAACTCTGCCATGAATTTTCTACTGGATATTAATAAGAATAAAAAAGACCATGGTCAAAAACTATGTTCAAGTTATGGATACCTTTCATTATATTTCTTGGTATCGGTTTTCCTCTTAATATGGATATCTTTGCCACCATCTAAATTAGTTTTTTGATTCATTTAAGATAAAATCGTTTTCACTTCTTTCATTATTTTCTTGAACCCAACTTTAGAATTGCCCAATACATTTATCCCATCTTTAAGCTTAAGGAGAATACTTTTAAGCCCTGAGAGAGAAAGTAGATGACATGTTCGTTGATTAACTGGCACCCCTTCCCTTGTCAGGCACTATTTCTTTACCGTGCAATAGCTTTAGACCTTCTTTAGATTTGAGGATTATTTTCGCTATCTTTTAATCAAATTTCAATCAATGAGGCACTTAGCTTTCTGGATACTTTTTTTTATTCTGGCCAATTCATTGCATGCCCAAGAAAATGATTTGGCATACTTTATTGCGAAGGCCGAGGAGAATGTGCCGATTTTACTCGAGAACGAGAACCTCCAAAAAATAGGAGCGCTTCAAAATGATATGATACGTGCCCAGAACAATGCCTTTCAGGTAGGCGCCAGCTCAGATATTCTGATCGCGCCCTATTTTAACAACAATGGCAAGTTGTTGGACATCACCACCATGCCCTCGGCCAATGCGATCGGTTACGATGTGGGCATAACCAATGGGGGGCTTTATTCGGCACAGGTAAATGTCACACGAAATCTATTCAACAAGGCCATTGTCGACAATCTACTTTTCCAGAACAAAATGGGAATCGAGGCTCTTCAACTGACTTCCGAAGAGATTAAGAATCATTTGGGAAAGAATATTACCGACACCTATATTCTGGCCTATCAAATCCAATTGCAGGAAAAATTTACTGAGAATATCATCGAGGATCTTGAGAAAAGACTAAGTGTTGTGGAACTTTTGGTCAAACGGGGCATTTTGATGGAAAGCGATTATTTGTTACTTCAGGTCGATTTGGAAAACAGAGGATTGGAGTTGAAACAATTGCACAACAATTTCATCAATACCTATACCCAATTAGGGAACCTAAGTGGGGTAGAAGTTATCGAATTTCCGGTACTTCCGGAACCGAAAATCGCCTTGGAGACCCAAATGGACACCTTCTTTTTTGAACGTCGCTTTATAAATGATAGTCTTCAGTTGACCGCCAACCAAGAGGTGTTCGAAAATCAATACAAGCCCCAAGTACAGGTCTACGGAAATTCGGGTTTGAATGCGGTCGAACTGGCCAATATCGAACGAAAGGTCGGATTAAGTGCAGGCCTTCGCTTGACCATACCCATTTACGATGGCAAACAAAGAAAAATCAATGCTATGCAAAACCGTCTGATGTATGAAAACTTGGAGGCCTATAAACGTAATACCGAAATACAGCTGCAAAACAATCTTGAAAGTATAAGGGACCAAATAACGACTGCGGAGAAAAATTTGGCCGATATGGAAATCCAACTCGGCAAACAGGAGAATCTTATGGAAATCTACAAAGGGAAATTGGTCCAAGGCCAAGTTTCGATAATCGACTATCTAAATATAATACAGAATTACAGGCTCATGGCCTATACAAAAATGCAGGCACAGACCAACCTTTGGTTGTTGTACAGTCAATTCAACTTTACAAACTGGTAAAAGAATGATAAAAAACTACATTAAATATCTGATGATAATTCTGTTTTCCATTGGTGTTTCTTCCTGTAAGAACCCATCGGCAACGGCCAACACGGCTCCTGTGCCAATTCAAGTAAAGGCAACAACAGTACAAAAGAACGATATAAAGGAATACCTGACCTTCAATGGTGTGACCCAATTCCAAAAAAAGGAGAACATAAGGGCCAACCTTACGGGCTATATCTCATGGATGCCATTTGAAGTGGGCTCCACCATCCGTTCAGGCCAGACCTTTGCGATGGTGCGTACCAAAGAACAGGATGCTTTGACAGAAGCGATAAAGATAGATAGTTCCCTTGCTAAATTTTCCGCCCCGATTCGGATTTATAGTAATGCCACCGGGGTAATTACGGTATTGAACGTAGTAAAAAACGACTATGTAGCAGAAGGGGATGTTTTGGCCACGGTAGCACAACCCAGAACCTTAACGGTACAAGTAAATATACCATACGAATATGAAGATAATATTGATATCGGTACGCCTTGCGAAATCATTCTACAGAACGAAAAAGCAATTTTTGCCAATATTACCGGTATTCTACCTGTTATCAACCCTATTGCACAATCGCAGAATTTTCTAATAGCACTGCCCGATGAAGACCTTCCAGAAAACCTGAACGTACAGGTACGTACAATTTACAAAGAAAACAAAAATGCCATCAGTGTTCCACATGAGGCTTTACAGACCAACGAGCTACTTACAGATTTCTGGGTGATGAAAGTCGTAAACGATACTTTGGCCATCAAAGAAAAGGTGGTGCCCCTTCTGCGAAACGATTCGCTTGTCCAGATTCAATCAGCCAATCTACAATTGAATGATATGGTAGTTACGGAAGGAAGTTATCAAATGCAGGATTCCACGCTTGTAAGCATCCAAAAACAATGAATTCACTTTTTTCCAAATATAAGTATCCACTATTGGCCATCGCATTTATGCTTTTAGCAGGTGGTTTTTTTTCGTATCGGAACCTAAAAACGGGACTGTTCCCCGATATTACCTTTCCAAAGATCAAGGTCATTGCCGATGCGGGACAACAACCCGTGGACAAGATGATGACGACGGTGACGATTCCTTTAGAAAATATCATTCGGCGCACTGAAGGGTTGCAATATATTCGAAGTACAACCTCTCGTGGCAGTTGCGAGATATCCGTTTTTTTGGACTGGAGCACGGATATCAATACAGCAAAATCACAAATAGAATCCTTTATCAACCAATCCCAGGGAAGCATATTGCCGAATACGGTAACCTCGGTCGAAAAAATGAACCCTTCGATCCTTCCGGTCATGGGATATTCACTAGAAGGCGATCTCTCACAAGTAGATCTGAAAAAAATCACCAAATATCAGATAAAGCCATATTTGGCAGCTACGCCAGGAGTATCGGATATTGCGATTATCGGTGGTAAGGACAAGGAATATCAGATTGAGCTTAAACCCTATGTCATCAATACAATGGGCATTTCCATTGCAACAATTCAAAATGCCGTGGTCAACTCGAACATTCTGCAATCCAATGGTTACTCCACCGATTATAACCGCATGTACCTTACCCTTACGGACAATGCCATAGACGGTCTTGAAGATCTACAGAATTTGGTAATTATCAATTCCCCGAATAGATTGGTAAGATTAAAAGATATCGCCGAGGTAAAAGTGACCGAGGCCAAAGAATACGTAAAAATATTGGCCAATGGCAAGAATGTACCGTTAATAGCTGTAATAAAGCAACCCAATGCGAACCTAATAGATGTTAATGATAATATTGAAAAAAAGGTAGCGGAATTGGCCTCCAAACTGCCTAAAGAGGTAAAACTCCTGCCATACTATAAGCAGGCCGATTTTGTAAACACAAGTATTAGCAGTATCAAGGACGTACTCTGGATCGGTCTGGCATTGGCCCTTGTCGTGGTAATTGTATTTCTACGTTCGTTTTCTGCCAGTTTAGTAGTGCTGTTCACCATCCCTATTTCCCTGTCCCTTACCCTTATAGTATTGGATGCCATAGGTTATACTTTTAACATTATGACTTTGGGCGCGATAGCTGCGGCCATTGGTTTGATGATTGATGATGTCGTAATTATTATAGAACAGATCCATAAAATCCAGGAAGAACATCCTTCGGAAAGTTCTGCTTGGTGTGCGAAAGAGGCAATTTCACATCTTTTTCCCGCCATGGTCGGTTCTTCATTAAGTACATTGGTAATTTTCATACCGTTTATTTTGATGACGGGTGTGGCAGGGGCCTATTTTAAGGTAATGGCTTTTAGTATGATCGCCGCCTTGGCGTGTTCATTTTTGGTAACGTGGTTGATCGTGCCCGTTCTGTCCATACTTTTTTCCAGAAACAAATCGTCAAAGAAAAAACACGAGCCCAGAACAAAATGGATCCACACGGTACTTACCAAACCTATTATCGGCATTGGTTTTATTGTGGTATGTCTTGTGATACTATGGATTATCCCTTCCAAATTGGCATCAGGATTCTTGCCCGAAATGGATGAGGGCAGCATTGTTTTGGACTATTACAGTCCACCTGGAACCACCTTAGAAGAAACGGATCGTATGTTGACCGTGGTCAATGGGATATTGGATACCCAACCGGAAGTTGAGGCCTATTCTGCACGTTTGGGCACACAAATGGGCTTTTTTATTACTGAACCCAACCGCGGAGATTACCTCATAAAATTAAAGGACAAACGCAAGGCGACAACGACCGAGGTTTCCGACGAGATCCGGGGGCGAATCGAAAAGGCGGTACCGCCTTTGACCGTGGATTTCGGGCAAGTGATCGGCGATATGTTGGGCGATCTGATGAGTTCGGTACAACCCATTGAAATCAAGATATTTGGCGATGATATTGCAAAACTGGAAAATTTCGCAAGAACAATAGCTCAAGAAGTGGAACAAGTAAAAGGTACCGCGGATGTGAATGATGGTATTATTGTCGCAGGTCCCGAAATATTGATACAACCCAATGTGCCCGTACTCGCCCAAATGGGACTGACCCCAATGGATTTTCAGTTACAGCTCGAAACCCAGATACAGGGAACAGTAGTAAGCACTATGATAGACAAAGAGCAAATAGTTAACATACGGATCATGTATCCGAATGCGAACTCGAATTCCGTTTCTGATATAAAGAGCAGTACACTTCTTTTACCAAATGGGGCCATTGTACCCTTGAACAAAGTAGCCACCATAGAAATCGGCAAGGGTGTTGCCGAAATCAATCGGGAAAACCAAAAATCAATGGGGGTCATCACGGCACGTCTGAACAATAGGGACCTAGGTTCGACCCTTACGGATATACAGGCCCTGCTAAAGGAAAAAGTAAGTCTGCCACCCGGATATCATATAGAATATGGCGGCGAGTACCAACAGCAACAGCAAGCCTTTAAAGAACTCATGCTGATTTTGATTTCTGCGGTATTGTTAGTTTTTACGGTAATACTATTCCTGTTCAGAAAGATCAAGATCGCACTGGCCATTATATTTATAGCCATAATGGGTGTTGCGGGTTGCCTTTTGAGCCTATATTTGACCGGTACGGCATTGAACGTTGGTAGTTATACCGGCATCATCATGATCGTGGGTATCATCGGAGAGAATTCTATTTTCACCTATCGCCAATATCAGGAATGTAATGTATCGCTATCGCATATTGAAAAAATTGAATATTCCATTGCGGCGCGATTGAGGCCTAAGCTGATGACCGCATTTGCGGCAGTTATGGCCTTAATTCCTCTGGCGCTGGGAATAGGAGCGGGTGCGCAACTTCATCAGCCTTTGGCCATTGCCGTAATCGGAGGTTTGACCTTTGCCCTGCCATTGTTATTAATTGTACTACCAATCGTACTAAAGGTTATAAAAGCCTAAAATGAAGAAAAATGTTAAAATAGTAATAATAGGTGCAGGATTTGGCGGCATCGAGTTGGCAAAAGCCCTTCGTAACCAGCCAGTGGATGTATTACTGATCGACCAGCACAACTACCACAATTTTCAGCCTTTGATGTATCAAGTGGCCACAGGGGGCTTGGAGGCGGGTAGTATTGCCTACCCTGTACGTCGTATTTTCAGGAACTATAAAAATGTTTCCTTCCGGATGACGGAGGTCTCACGTGTGGATTTGGTGCAAAATCAATTGGAAACAAGCGTTGGAAAAATCCCTTATGATTATCTGGTCATTGCAACGGGTAGCGAGAATAACTTCTTCAATTTTGAACATATAAAGGATCAGCTGCTGACCTTAAAATCTATTCCCGATGCATTGAACATGCGCAGTTTTATAATTCAAAATTTGGAAAGGGCGATGGTCGACAATTCCAAAGAGCCTTTGGAAGAAATTATGAACATCGCCATCGTAGGCGGAGGTCCAGCTGGAATTGAACTAGCGGGAGCACTTTCCGAAATGAAAAAATATGTACTGCCAAAGGATTTTCCGGGACTTGATTTTTCCAAAATGAGTATCAATTTGTATGAAGCTTCACCAAAAGTACTGGCTGTCATGTCTGAAAAGGCATCCACAAAAAGTTTGCAGTACTTGAAAGAACTGGGCATCAATGTGTATCTGAACGCCAAAGTAGCCTCCTATGATGGCAGTGCCATTACCTTGACCGATGGCACCACACTGTTGACGGATACCGTGATATGGACCGCTGGAGTCAAAGGTTCTCCCATCGAGGGACTTCCGAAGGAATCCATTATACGGGGTAACCGTATTTCAATTAACGAGTTCAATCAAGTATTTCAAACTAAAAATATATTCGCCATTGGCGATGTGGCCGCCCATACATCGCAAGAAAACCCAAAAGGACTTCCTATGTTGGCACCAGTTGCGCAACAGCAAGGAAAGCAATTGGCTAAGAATATACTGAACTTGATCAATCAAAAACCATTAAAACCCTTTATTTATAGGAACAAAGGGGTCATGGCAACCGTAGGTAGAAAAAAGGCCGTCGTGGATCTTCCCAACTTTAAATTTCAGGGCACATTTGCTTGGTTGGTCTGGATGCTGATCCATATAATGTCATTGGTCGGATTTCGTAACAAAGTGGTAACCTTCGTTGATTGGCTAAGCAACTACTTCAGTTTTGATCGTCCTTTGGGATTGATAATCCGACCCTATAAAAGACCTGAAATCAAATGATTGACAATGCCGAATCTTTCTACAACAAAGACACTGGAAATTTGATTCACATTGCGGTCATGGCGGTGGCCAGTTTGATACTCTATATTTTTGTCAATCGTTTTGTTAACCGATTCATAAACAATCAGCTGCACATAGAGTATTTTGGTGAGACCAACTACCCATGCATCAACCAGGGATTCAGTATATTCATTTGGTCAATCGATCTAAGCTTTATCATTTTTGTTTTTTCCAGTTTAAGGCATATTGCTACCAAGGTATTGGCCGTAGCCGGTATAATTGTAGCGGTCATCGGTTTCGTCCCCCAACAAGTTTTGTCCAACGTTATTGGTAGGGTCATGAAAGTGACCACGAAACCCAACAGTCTGTATGACTGGGTAATTTAAGGCCTATCCAAGGCTATGAAATACCTTATCATTAAAATAAGGTGTTCATCAAAAATGAAGCAACGAATCAACCTAATGTAATGCTATAAATGAGTATAGGAATCGCAATGTCAGGAGGAGGTGCAAGAGGAATTGCCCACATCGGTGTACTTCATGCCCTGAACGAAAACGGTATCTATCCCGATCACGTTTCCGGTTCAAGCGCGGGAAGTATCATAGCCGCCCTATATTGCTATGGATATACTCCTAAGGAAATTTTGGAATTGTCACACAAAAAAGCGTTCCTAAAGATTTTTAAAATAGGCTTTCTCAACAAAGGGCTAACCGATTTAACGTATTTAAGGGACTTTTTAAAAAGCCATATCGATTTTAACGGTCTTAATCAACCAAAAATTAAATTACACGTTTGTGTTTCCAACATCAATTCGGGGAGATTTGAAATTATATCGGACGGTAATTTTATTGAACCCCTTTTAGCTTCCTGTGCACTTCCCCTTTTATTTAAACCTGTAATAATAAACGGCAATATTTATGTGGATGGCGGTCTACTCAACAACCTACCAGTTGAACCATTGTTAACGTTATGCGAAAAGATCCTTGGTTCCAGTGTCAGTCCCCATGAAGAACGAATGGAGCTAAAGGGCATGAGGAATATAGGGTCGCGCTGCCTTCAGCTCGCCATTTGGAATACTGTTCGGCCCCGACTTAAGCTGTGCAATGTTGCCCTGGAAATAGAGAAAAGCTATCCTTTTAGTATGTTTGACCTTAAAAAATCCGACGAGCTATTTGCCATTGGTTACGAGACCACCATGGATCGGATGTCCGAAATAAAAAGTAAATTAAACAGATGATCAAAAAAGGAATACCAATCATTTTGAAGAAAGTTGTGAAACCATTTTCTTCAACTCTGATAATTCCTTAATCAATAAAGCTACTTCCTTTTCTGCTTTAATATTTACATTAAAATCATTTTCGGCACGTATTTCGGCGCGCTTAGCCTGAAGATTCTGCCCTACCATCAACAGAGGCATCAAGAATATTTGAATCATATTGGAAATAAATAGCCATAGTACAAAAGCAGGGTACGGATCAAATCTCACGTCTTTTGGAGCAATCATGTTCCAGCCTAGCCATAAGACCGTCCAAATAAAGATTATTAGAAAAAATCCGATGGTGCCTATTCTATCGGTAATCCAAATGGCAAAAAGTTCCGATGGTTTTAGGTCATTTTTGAAGAGGTGATTGGTGTTTTTAATTTCCATGTCGATTAGTTTTATTAGTTTTATCTGTATAGCTTATGGCACGTTGCGGAAATGGTATTTCAATGTCTACGTCATCAAATCGACGTTTAATACTTTGTAGAAGGTCACAATTAAGTACATATCCGTCACTCGCGTCCTTTGCCCATGCCCATACCCGCAAATTCACGGATGAATCTCCCAAAGCCGTAACCCTAGCTACTACAGCGGGAACCCCATTTTCGACATCCTCCTGGGTTCTGTTGTCAATATGCAAGGGATGTTGTTCTACTTCCTCTTTCATGATTTCCAACGCCAGTTCGACATTTGATGAGTAGCCTATCCCGATATCTATTATTTTACAGCATCTATTATCACCGAGATGGGCGTTTACAATAAGATCAGTGCTGATTACCGAGTTGGGTATGATAATTCTGTTATTCTCAAAATCCCGGATGACCACTTGACGTAAATTGATGTCTTCCACAATTCCCGTGAAAGTTCCCCTCAAAGTAATTTTATCATTGATTCGAAATGGTTTGAAAATGACAATTAGAATACCGCTCATAATATTGCTCAATGCCTGTTGGGAAGCGAGACCGGCAATCAACGATAATACGCCTGCCCCTGCCAAAAGCGAATGTCCTACCACCTTAAGCGCGGGGATCTGCACAAGAGCTGCAGCAAGCCCGATGAGATAAATAATGGCGGAGGCTATGTGTTTGATAAATAAATAGCCAGTCAAATCTTTATGGTGCTTGACCAGCGTTATTTTGACGAAACGGTTCATGAACCAGTTGAACACCAAGACAATCAAAATAGTGATAACTATAATCACCGCTATCAAAGTAAGGGTCCTAAATTCCGTAAATAATCTGTTAAACATATGGAAGAGCTTTTATTTTTTCGAATTTTTATAAATCCATTCAACCAAATAGCAGGTTAGAATTATGCCAAGTGAAATTAGAATACCTTTTTTATTTGATGCGTATTGTTGAATGATCAAAATTATAAAGGCTCCAAAGCACAATAAAGCACCTGCTAGTGCAATGTATTTATTGGCCTTGATTTTTTCGGCTTTTCTGAAAGCGACCAAATTAACAGTAGAAAAAATGAGCAAAAAACCTGCGCTACCTGAAGTGGAGATACTTTCAAGATTGATAAAATTCGCCGTAAGCAGCGTCAAGATTACCGTAATCAACAGCCCAACAGGTTTGTTCCACAATTGATAGGTAAACTCGTGGGGCAGTTCATCATCCTGGGCTAACTCATAACTGACCCGACTTCCTCCATAAACTGTTGCATTGATAGCTGAAAAAGTAGAAATCAGGGCCGCGCCTGTCATAATTGAAAAACCGAACTGCCCGATCAATGGTTTTGTTGCTTCCGCAAGGACATAGTCGTTCGCTTTTGCGATCACATCAAAATTTAAGGAACCAACGGTAATGGTGGCAATCGCTATATACAGAAGAACAACAAAACCAACGGAAATGAAATAAGCCCTAGGAACATTACGCTTAGGGTTCTCAATGTCGGGGACAGCGTTTGCAATGAGTTCAAAACCTTCATAGGCAACAAAAATGACCATGCCTCCCGTTAGAAGTTTAATGGGGCTTTCCCAATTTGTAGGATTCAATTGTGATATATTTGGGTTTCCGAACAGACCATACGTTCCAAACACGACGAACGCCAACAGAATAAACAGTTTTATAATTACCGCTAGACTTTCTATATTTCCCACGACCTTAAGGCTATAATAATTTATTAAGGTAGCCAACAAAATCACCGCGCTTATAAAAATATGAACATCCGTTGTTTTAGCTCCCGTGATAGCTATCAGATTTGGGGCATAGGAACCGAATGCGCTGGCATAGAGCGAAAGCATAATGACGTAACTGATCCATAGAATATTGTTCATGCCTCCGCTAAAAACCCCTTTTCCAAAACCTTCGTTCACGAACCTAACGGTTCCACCACGGTCCGGGTAGGCCAAAGACAGCCTAGAATAGGAGTAGGAGGTAAACAGGGCTATTATCCCGGCCATTAAAAAAGCAATCGGCGTTCCACCTTTACCTAGTGATACAGCTAGTCCCAGTACGGCGAAGATACCCCCTCCGACCATGCCGCCTATACCAATGGCAACTGCATCCTTTAGTTTGATCGTATCGGATTTCGCCATGATCACAGTTCAAATATGCCCTTCGGAATAATATGAAAACCCAGCTTTTTAACTTCATTTGCGATATATTCTACGGTAATAAGTTTTGATGTATGTATGGTAAACTCTCTAGGAAAGACTTCTTTGTTGATTATAACATCTTTAATGCCGTCAATTCCCAATATAGCTTTTTCAATTTTTAATAAATCGGAAATTTCCTTGGCATCTGTGCCAAATACCTTTCCATGATTTCCTGGTATTATATTTTCAGATATCAGACTCATAATTACTGTTATTTATTTTAAATTATTAATCTTACTTCTCCCAATTCCTGTATCTTATAAGGAAATTTATCCCCGGGCGATCCTATGAACATAAAATTGGTAGGTATTCGCCACCGTTGCGATAATTCCCTTATTTTTTCCGGGGTAAAACTTCCCGGTTCCTCGATAAAATCCATTTGAATTTTCGGATAGGCACGGTTCAAAACATCCACATCTTTTAAAAGGTTTTTTGCGACGCTTTCGTTTTTACCAAGAACGGCAACGATCTTTACCCTCTTTGTTGGCTCATTTTCTTTAATGTACAACATCACTTTATTTAGCGTGGCCACATCATCATGATTCGTAA
Organism: Arenibacter sp. P308M17; assembly: GCF_003426735.1. Taxonomy (GTDB): domain Bacteria; phylum Bacteroidota; class Bacteroidia; order Flavobacteriales; family Flavobacteriaceae; genus Arenibacter. The sequence continues at coordinate 62,612 of NZ_QVON01000006.1, read as the reverse complement.
AGTATACGAATTGCTGATCGTTGATCCTATGCAATAAGGATTTTGTTTTGGCATTGAGTTTTTGAAAAAGGATTCCTTTATCTGGAAAAAGGTGCTCAAGAATAAGCAGGAAGATTTTGAAAATCGAAACCCTATAAAGCATAAAAAAAACGACCAGTAATGTAGGGATCAAATATTCTATAAATATGGCCAAGTATTGTGGGTTCAGAACGATATTACCTAAAATAGCAGCAATAACCGATATAATAGCTATAATGAGGCCTAACCACGTAGAGCGTTCAGGCCGTGGTAATCGGGATCGATTTATTTTCAACAATAAATTTCCTACTCCGAACAGGATCATAACGGATAAAAAAGCGATGGTATAAACCCCTGCCAATTTAGCCAAATCACCTCGAGTAACTAGAAGTATGGATGAACATAGCGCAAAGAATAAAATGAAGATGATGTATGAACTTCCCCGACGGTTTGTTTTCAACATTATTTTGGGTAGAATCCTATCCAATGCCATACGTTTCATTAGGCCACCTACTCCAACAAATGAGGTCAATACCGCTCCACTTAAGACCAATGCAGCGTCAATTCCAATTAAAAGAGATAACCAATTGCCACCGGAAGTACTACCCAAATATGAAAGCAGGGCATCCTGTTTTTCAAGTACGGTCGGCATGGGAATAATGGCCAAGGCCAAAAAGGCTATTAATGGATTAAAAACCGTTACCACAATCCACATATTACGCAAAGTCTTTGGAAATACACCGGCCTTTTGTTCCTCTACGTAGTTAGCAGAACTCTCAAAACCACTAATGCCCAACATCGCGGCAGAGAAACCTAAAAAAAGAGCTGACATGATTCCACCTTTGACCGGGGTATTAAAGTTCGCAACTAATACATCAAAACCGTTATGTGCAAAATAATAGATACTGAAACCGCACAATAACGAAAGGGAAAACAAATGAAAAACAAATATGGCAATGGCCACCTTTGACGATTCGCCGATTCCCAGAATGACCAAACCCATAAAAATCAATAACAATGCTATTGTCATTGGTATAATTGGTATTACCACCCAAATGCTATGCATGTATTTCACAGCTTCACTTGCAGAAATCACGGCCGTTGCCATATACGACAAAACGGTCAAAGATGCCGCAAGCGAAGCGGTGGATTTTTTAGTTGTATTCAATAATGCATTGTACGCTCCCCCGTTCAACGGTAACGCTCCAACCACCTCGCCGTAAATTCTTCTGAAGAAAAAAAGGACTCCTGCCACCATCAGTAAAGCTATCCACGCATATTGTCCCGAATACACAATGGCAAGAGCTGAAACGTAGAGACAAGAAGAACTAATATCGTTACCACATACGGCAGTGGCTTCTAGTTGATTTAGTTTTTTTGACATCACTTAAAATTACTAAATAATTCTTAAGAAATTTTAAAGGAACAATCATCATTTGCATAAATATCCTTTTAAGATTCGAACATAAAAGTAACCCATCAGAGAACAAGCGTAGCTTTTTGAACCGGAACATACTCTAGCCTCTTTTGTTACTTTCTTTAAAAAATTCAAGAATATGTCCAAAAAAGAAACCCCGCAACAGGCAGGGTTTTCTAATTTTTTAAGTTCTAGTTACTTAAGAGCTAGTTGCCCTCACTGAGCGAAAAGCTGCCATCACCATTGAAATCTGTTACGGTAATGGTAGTCGTCCATACACCTGAAGCCCCGCTAGAAGTGACTCCACTATATGAATCCGGCTCAACGGCACCGTTTAAGCTTCTGTCCAAAACTACTTCTCCAGTAGAATCTTCGACCACCATTCGGAAGGTACCTTCTGCAGTTGCCGTAATATCGGCATTGTAATCGGCTGTGGTGAGACTGTTGTTCCACACAAACGATCGCGTAAGCGACCCGCCGTTACCCGTGAAACTCGCATCGATATCACCATTGAAATCGGAAACATCACCGACCAAAACGGTACCGTTTACGGTGATTCTTGCTGTTGGGTCATCATCTTTACTGCAGGAAACAACGGTCAACATCATAACTCCTGCAATGAATGTTTTAAATAGATCTGAGGTTTTCATGAATAAAATTTTTAAATTAATTAATCTTGTAGGCAAACAATTATGTTTCAAAAAAACCTACTATTTTAAGATGCTAACGATTGGCAATTGGGAATATTGCCCACGAATTGCTAAAAACCGAAAGCGAAATCAATCTATGCACTTTGGATGATAATTATATCATCGGATACTTGTATAGATCAAAGTTTTTCATCGAATAAGACAAAAGGGTTTTCAACAATCCGACCTCCACGATCCTCAATTTATAGAAACGTTTTTGGAGGGATAGAGTTCTTTAGAATTACTTTAGTTTCACGAAGTACCTTACCGTTGATATTAACGGCAAAAAAAATGTTTAATTCTTACTTTTGCATCAATTTTTACTTTCCAAAGAGTAGTACTATAGTAGGGGTTTTAGTATTATTAATGGTTTTGGGAAGTACATATTCATGTACCATTTATAGATCCGTTCGTTATGGAGCCTTACCCAATCAAAACGACTATAAGCATTTCGCTCAACGTCAAATAGACAATAACGGTGCCCCTTTTTGTTTTTCCTATGGAGAAAAGGAGTATAAGCTCGGAAGTACCATTGGATTGACCAACAGGGATTTGAATTCCACAAATGTTAGTTTGGATAGCCTCGTACAATTACATAAAACCCTTTCCTTTCTGATTATCCGAAATGACACCATTTTATACGAGTATTACCAAGAACCCTATTCGGATATCGCACTGTTATCCAGTTTTTCAATGGTAAAACCCATGATCTCTACCTTGATCGGTATTGCGATTGAAGAAGGACGAGTAAGGAGTGTGGAAGATCGTATCGTTGATTATCTGCCCGAATACCGAAATAGATCCGGATGGGGCAAGATTAAGGTCCGCCACCTCCTGCACCATACTTCGGGCATAAAGTTCACGGACGGGAAATTCAGTTTGACCTCGGACAACGCAAAATACTATTGGGGAAACGGACTAAGGGATGAATTAAGTAATGCCACTCTGGAGACGACGCCCGATATCAAATTCAAATACAGCAGTGTCAATACGCAACTTTTGGGCCGTATCATCGAGGAGGTGACTGAAGGTACGGTCTCCGAATATTTGGAAGCGAAACTTTGGAAACCTTTGGGTATGGAGGCACCCGCCTCATGGAGCTTGGACAGAAAAGACGAAAAGGCCATGGAAAAAGTATTCTGTTGCCTTCAGGCACGCGCGATCGATTTTGCTAAATTCGGTCGGCTATACTTAAATGACGGAAATTGGAACGGCCAGCAGATTGTTCCCAAAAAGTGGATCGCATATTCCACCACATCTGATCCCAGTGGCGGCAACAAACATTACTACAATAACAATTGGGGTCTGGGTCCCATGAAATATGGCAGCTATTTTGCCGTTGGTCTTTACGGCCAGTTTCTCTATTTGTATCCCGAAAAGAATATTATAATCGTTCGCTTTGGTAACACCGATACTTCCTATCATCCTAATTACTGGAAGGAAACTTTTTTACAGATTATAGATCAGTTGGAATCTAAATAAATATCGACCAAAATAATTTCTTTAGAATTTACTTAGATTACAGGGTTATCTTTATGGTACTAAATTCGAAGAAATGAAAATTTTAATAGCTGAAGACGAGATTGCCTTGCAACAGTCCATAGTCACGTACCTGGAGCGGGACGGCAACGTGTGCGAGGTCGCATCTGATTATGGCGACGCGGCATATAAAGTAGATCTCTACGATTACGACTTGATCTTATTGGATATCAATTTGGTAACCGGTAGCGGGCTGGATGTACTAAAACAACTTAAGAAAGACAAAAAAGAGACAGGGGTCATAATAATTTCAGCCAACAACTCCCTTGACGACAAACTTGACGGCTTGGATCTCGGTGCCGATGATTACATAACCAAACCTTTTCATTTGGCGGAACTCAACTCGCGAATCAAGGCCGTACTACGGCGAGGCAAATATGGTGGGGACGATACCATTACCTTCAACGAGATCAAGGTAGATACCAAATCTAGGACCGCGTACATTGAAGGAAGGGCATTGTCTTTGACCCGAAAAGAGTACGATCTGTTGGTCTTTTTTATGACCAATCAAGGAAGGGTGCTGTCCAAGGAAATAATTGCTGAACATTTATGGGGTGATAATAGTGATCTTGCCGATAATTTTGACTTTATTTACGTACACATCAACAACCTGAGAAAAAAGATAACCGCGCAGGGGGCGAAATATATCAAAACGGCCTACGGAAGCGGATATAAATTCATAGCGGACTAACATTGAAAAAAAATACGAAAGAAGTACGATTAATCCGAAAGGCCTCTCAAGGCTTTTTGCTTACGAGTGCCTTTTTAATGGTAATTAGTACCGTAGCCCTTTACTTTTACGTTAAGCAGTTGATGCAGAGGGAGGTAGAAGAAGAACTGTATTCCACACGGGCTAGGGTCGAAAGCTCCTTGCGTATAAACAAACCTCCTTATTCGTTACCGCCCGTTTTCGAGGTCGAACAGGTAGCACAATTGGGTAACGAAAAAGTCAAGGACACCATTATTTATGATCCCTCGCAAGATGAAATGGAGGAGTTCAGGGAGCTAATCTCATATAAGAGCATTAACGGTAATTATTACCGTATCACCGTGCGCAACCTAATAGTAGAGTCAGAGGATATCCTTATTGCCATTATTCTTTCCTATATGTTCATCATCCTATTGGTCTTTCTGATCCAGTTCTATTTTAACAGGGCGAAGAACAAAAAACTCTGGGATCCGTTCTTTCGTAATCTAGAGGCCATGAAAACTTTTTCCCTTTCTTCCGATACCCCCATTCCTTTGGAGAAAAGTGGAATTCTGGAGTTCAACGAGCTGAACAAAGAGGTAACCATCTTGACCGATAAGGTTCGGACGGACTATAAGAATCTAAAACAATTTACAGAGGATGTTTCGCATGAACTGCAGACACCCCTTGCCATTATCCAAGCCAAAATTGAAAACTTCATCAATGGCGATACTCTTACTGAAATTCAGTTCGACCAGCTGACCTCCATCCAAAAGGATATCCAACGGTTGACCCAGATGAACAAACGCCTGACCTTGTTGACAAAGATCGAGAACAAGCAGTTCGTAAACTTGAATCAGGTCAACATTACGGGACTGATCGAGGAAACCGTCCAAAACTTCCATGAGATATCCAGCACTGAGATCGAGTTTTCCCATAGGGACAAAATTAGGGTTAAAATGGATGTCCATTTGGCCGAAGTACTTTGCAACAATCTTATATCAAATGCCATCAAATACAGCCCACAAGAAGGTAAAATCAAAGTATCGGCCAAGGGGAATTCCCTCACTGTCTCAAACAAAGGCGCAAAGGCATTGGAGCATCCTGAATTGCTTTATTCACGTTTTTACAGGGAGTCGGAAGCCGCAAAATCAACGGGATTGGGCCTCGCCATTGTCAAGCGTATCTGCGATTACTATGGTTTCAAAATAGGCTATCATTTTGAGGAAGGCAACCATATATTCTCCATTACCTTCAAATGAAAACTGAATAATACCCTCTATGATTTCATAGATTCCACGTTAACTTTGGATTAACCTTAGTTTGCCATCTTATTTCTGGTTTTTATTCAATCCAGATATACCGAAAAGGTCACAGCTAACTTATTTCTAGGTAAATTTCCATTCCCTTTTGTATCCTTCCCTTAATAGGACGCACTTTTGAACGATAGATTCCGCCTTGTCTGGGAATAATAAAAATGCTAACCGATCCCCTTACCCTCAAGAAATACCTAATACTGAATATAGAGATGTCAAGAAGAGTTAAATTTCCAATTACACGGGCATTGGCTCATCAAATTGTTTATAGTTTGTATTATATTATCATTTTTTTCCACTTCTCCTTTCTTTTCTCTTCCAAATATTGACTTTAAATCCGGTCATGGTTGTAAAAATTAATAATTTTCAGCTCCTTGCCATGTCTTATAAAATGGGGTTTCATATCGATTTTATCCAAAATTTTCGCTTTTTGTCCATAACTCTAAAAAGTTTGACCGAATTGCAAATCTTACATTCTATGAAGTTCTCCAAATCAATTGGATTAACCTCAAAAGTACCCCGTTCAGCCCTTATAAGAAATCGCAGTTTTTATCAATATAAATTCCCATTCAGCAACTGCCACAAAAATTCCCTTTCTTGAATCTTTAATCAGTTTTATTTGACCAAGTACTTAATTTGTCTCCACAATTTTCTTTGGGACTTATTTTGATGTGGATTAATATGACAAAGGGTAAAAAAATGCCGGTCACAATTAGGGCATCCATGAGGGACTTTATTGTATCCATTATGAACTGTTTTAGATGATTTTAAAAATTTATTTTTTTTTAAATTTCAATTCCAGCCTCCTCCCAAAGCTTGGTACATTTTTATTCTGGCTCCCATCTGCTCTTTTTTGGTTTCGATTAGCTCGATTTTTGATTCCAATGCTTCTCGCTGCACCAGTAATACCTCCATATAATCGGCTCGAGCCGATCGAAATAGCTGTAGTGAAATTTCAATCGATTCAGTAAGTGCGCGTACCTGATTCGCCTTCAATTCATAGTTGCTTTTAAGGTTATCAATGTTGGAAAGCTGATTCGCCACTTCGATATAGCCGTTCAAAATCGCCTTTTCATATTCGTAAACGGCCTGCAACTGCCTATTGTTTGCATTCTGATATTCGGCCTTTATAGCATTTCTATTGATCAAAGGTCCGACGATATCGCCCACCAAAGAATACAACAACGATTCGGGAATCGAGGTCAGGTATTTGGGATTGAACGCTTCTAGGCCAACCCCAGCTCTTATACCCAATGACGGATAAAAATTGGCCTTGGCCACTTTGACGTTCAATTTAGTGGAAGCCAACTCCAACTCCGCTTTTCGTATATCGGGACGGTTTTGCAACAATTGGGAAGGTACGCCCAAATATATACTATCAAGTGACATAAAGATGAAGCCATCGGAGTTTCGCTTAATGGACTGGGGAGGTCTTCCGATCAAGAAATTGATTTTGCTCTCGGTCTCTACAATTTGTTGCTGGATTTCGAATCTGTTACTTTGGTTTTTAAATACCTCGGCCTCGAACCTTCGAACGGCCAGTTCCGTAACCTTTGCGGCCCGCTTCTGGAGCCTAACCATCTTCAGGGCATTCTGTTGAATCTCCAAATTCTGGTCAAGAATTGCTAGTTGATTGTCCAATGCGACAAGTTCATAATAGCTGGCTGCGATTTCCGATACCAGGTTGGTCACCATAAAGTTTTTGCCCTCGACCGATGCCAGGTACTCCAAAACAGCCGATTTTTTTGAGTTTCGTAGTTTTTTCCAAACATCCAATTCCCATGAGGCCCCTAGTCCGACCGAAAAATTTGGGAGAGGCTCCGGGAATCTTTTATCTTCCCGAATTTCAAGATTATGCTCAACTGAACCGTTTCTGGTATATTCGCCGACCTTTTCGATTTCAACTCCACCATAGATATCAACAAAGGGCAAATATTCTCCTCTTCTGGCCTTGATTTCGTTTTGCGCCATATCGACCTGTTGAAGCATAATATTCAATTCTTGATTATTCATCAAGGCCGAATCAATCAAGACCGACAAGTATGGATCTGAAAAAAAATCATTCCATTTGACAGTCGCCGTATTCAAGGTGTCGGTCGATTGGTTTTGGTAACTACTTGGGATTTTGGTGCTTTCCGCTTTTAAGTCCCTTGTGGGAACACAGGAATCCAGGGCTGCTATTATTAGCGCCATCATCAAAAAAACTTTATCTTTTTTCAAGATGTTCTTTAGTTTATTTATCATCTTTTCCTCTTTTGTTTAATTTTTTCAACAGTTTTCTCATCTCCCGAAGTGCGACTTTTGTCTTACTTTCCTGCTCGCTGACCCGCATCAGTTCTTCTGAGAACGGTTCACTGGCTTCATCTTTGATAAGTGCCCTTCCTTCGGCCATTTTTGCAAAAATGTAGTATAGCCCTGGAATGACCAAGACGCCGCCAATGGTTCCGATAAGCATTCCACCCAAAGCGGAACCACCAATAGTTCTGTTGCCGATGGCGCCGGCACCTGTGGCAATTACTAAGGGAATCAAGCCTGCGACAAACGCAAAAGAGGTCATCAAAATCGGTCTGAACCTAGCCCTAGACCCTTCGATTGCCGCTTCGAGAATGGTTGCCCCTTGGCGGTGTTTCTGCACCGCAAATTCAACGATCAGTACGGCATTCTTGCCCAACAAACCTACCAACATGATCACTCCGATTTGGGCGTAAACATCGTTCGCCAGGCCCATCATTTTCAGCAATGCGAACGATCCAAAAATCCCTACAGGTAATGAAAGGATAACGGCGAACGGAAGTAAAAAACTCTCATACTGCGCGGCAAGAACAAAATACACGAATATCAATACGATGATAAAAATGTAAAGTGATTCGCTTCCTCTATTAGCCTCGTCGTAGGAAAGGCCTTCCCAGGCAATGTCGTAACCATGGGGCAATGATTCGGCCGCCACTTCTTTGATGGCATTGAGAGCATCCCCGGTGGTGTATCCTGCTGCCGGCAATCCATTTATGGTTGCCGAGTTATAGAGGTTGTATCGGGTAATTTCATTTGGCCCTAACTTTTTTTCCATAGTCATGAAAGCTGAGTAGGGTACCATTTCGCCTTCTTCATTTTTCACAAAAAGCTTTTCGAGATCAGATGGAAGTGCCCGATATTCAGGAGCAGACTGGGTATACACCTTAAAAAACCTGCCATAAAGTATAAAGCCCTGTTCATAGGTACTTCCAATCAAAATGTTCAAATTTTCCATCGCCTTTCCAATAGAAACTCCTTTCTGCATGGCTATTTTATTATTAATTTTAAGCTCGTATTGCGGATAGTTCGCTGAGAAAAAAGAGAAGAGTCCAGTCAATTCCTTTCGCTTGCCCAAAGCTTCCATAAAGTCATCGTTGATTTTTCCAAAGGCATGATAATCTGTAGAGTTGGTTTTATCCAACAACCGCATTGAAAACCCGCCTGAGGAACCAAAACCAGGTACTGCGGGTGGTTCAAAATATTCAATACGCGCACCGAGGTTTTGGGTTTCTTCTTCCAGTTCTTCCATAATCTCATGAACGGAATGATGCCTTTCGCCCCATGGTTTCAAATTGATAAGACAAGTTCCTGCATTGGATCCACGACCTTCGGTCATAATCTCATATCCTGCCAATGAGGATACCGATTCCACTCCGTCCATTTCCTCACAAATCTGTTGTAATTTACGGGCAACATCGTTGGTACGTTCCAAGGTTGCGCCCGGGGGCGTTTGTATAATCGCATAGATCATGCCTTGATCCTCATTGGGAATGAACCCGGCCGGCAATACCTCGTTGGTAAAAGCGATGCCCACGCAAAACGCTATTAAAATGCCGAACGTGACGAATCTTCTAGTAACGATTTTGTTCAATAATCCGACATAACCCCCTGTCAACCTTTCAAAGCCTTTGTTGAACCAATCGATAAATTTATCGATGGGCGATTTCTTTTTAGGTTTACCATGATTGTTCTTTAATAATATCGCGCATAGCACAGGAGTCAAAGTAAGTGCCACAACCGCCGAAATCACGATGGATCCTGCCATAGTAATCGAAAACTGGCGGTAAAACACCCCCACAGGCCCCGTCATAAACGAAATGGGTATGAACACGGAAACCATGACAAGGGTAATGGCAATAATCGCACCACCGATTTCTCCCAGCACTTCGGTCGATGCTTTATAGGGGTTCAGATGTTCCTCTTCCATTTTAACGTGTACCGCCTCAACCACGACGATGGCGTTGTCGACTACGATACCGATGGCCAGTACCAAAGCGAACAACGTAATTAGGTTGATTGAAAGACCGAAGAGCTGAATCACGAAAAACGCACCAATTAACGAGACTGGTACAGCAATTATAGGAATCAATGTCGAACGCCAATCACCCAAGAACAGAAAGACAACTATTGCTACTAGTATGAAGGCATCCCGAAGCGTGTGCAAAACCTGTTGGATTGAAGCGTCCAAAAAGGAGGCAACATCATAACTGATTTGATAGTCCAATCCGGGCGGAAGGTCTTTTTTTAGCTCTAACAATTTCGATTTAACTTCGTCGATCACATCCTTACCGTTACTCCCCAACGTTTGTTTTAGAACAATCGAAGCGGAAGGACGGCCATCCAGATTGGAATAGATATCAAAAAATTCGCTGCCAAGTTCTACATCGGCCAGATCGCCCAGGGTAATCGTCTGGCCTTCGGTATTGGCGCGTACAATAATATTCTTGTATTGTTCCGGTTGATTATATCTTCCTTCATATGTGAGTACGTATTCCAAGGATTGCGATGTTATCCCCGAGCTTTGGCCGATTCTTCCAGGTCTGGCGATAACACTTTGTTCCTGCATGGCCTCCATGATTTCCTCGGCAGAAACATTATAGGCACGCATACGATCAGGTTTCAACCATACCCGCATAGCGTATTTTCTACTTCCCAATATCTGAGCACTCGCAATACCGTTTATACGTTGTATTTCCGGGATAATCTTGGTATACGCATAGTTATATAGAAACTTTTCGTCGTGGTGCTCGTCCTTGGTAAAAAGGTTGACATACATTAACATACTCGGTTGTACAGGGGTAATGATGACCCCTTCCTTTTGTACCAGTTCGGGTAGGTTGGGCATCACTTGATCCACACGTGTCTTGACCATGACTACGGCTCTGTTGGGATCAGTGCCCGGTTCAAAAATAACACGAAGAGTACCTTCGCCGGCACTGGTGGCATCCGATGCCAGATAGCGCATACCCTGAACCCCATTGATTGCGGTTTCCAATGGAATGAGCGTGGAGTTCACCAATACATCGGCACTTGCGCCGGGATAAGCTATAAAAATATTTACTGTTGTCGGAGCAATTTCGGGAAATTGTGAAATGGGCAATTGCTTAATTGCCAAAAGGCCTGTAAAAACGATCATTACCGATATGACAATCGCCAATACTGGTCTTTTTATAAATTTTTTAAACATCTTTTATGGAATTTAATGTGATAATTACTCAGCGTAGAGTGCCAAGTTTGCCATGACCGATTTTGGTTCTACGAAATCAGTTTTCACGCTCTCGCCATCCTTGACCATTCGAATACCCTCCAAAATGATATGATTATTTTCCAATAGCCCCTTATCGACAATGAACAAGTTGGGTAGTTCTCCTGTTACTATAATTTCACGTTGATGTACGACTCCATGCTCATCGACCACAAAGACATATTTTTTATCCAATACTTCGAAAGTGCATTTTTGCGGGATGATCAGGGCATTTAGGTAAGGTACCTTCATTATTATACTTCCTGTTTCGCCATGTCTCAATATTTTATCAGGATTGGGAAATGTGGCCCTAAAAGCGATATTCCCGGTCTCGCTATTGAACTCCCCTTCAATAGTCTCGACGATCCCTTTTTGGTCGAAAAGTTTATTGTTGGCCATTAAAAGACCTACTTCCTTTTTATTGTCCTTATCGGCACTGATAATGTAATCGAGGTATTCCGCCTCTGGCACATTGAAATAGACCCACATTTTGCTATTATCAGAAAGACTGGTCAATAGTTCTCCCTCGTCCAAAAGACTCCCTTCCCGCACATGAAGGTGATCCATAATGCCGTCAAAAGGAGCCCTAATGTCTGTAAAGTCCAAATGTGTTCGTGCCAATGCCACTTCTGCCTTGGCCTTATCATAATTCGCCTTGGCCATTGAAAGCTCGTTTTCGGACACTACATTGCCATCGGCCAATAACTGGGTGTTCTGAAGCTCTATCTCCGCCATTTTGGCCTCAGCGCTGGCCTTTTGGAGGTCTGCCTCGTATACATTGGGCATAATATGGAACATTTTCTGACCTTTGCTTACCATTTGACCTTCATCCACGAAAATTTGTTTCAGATAGCCCTTTTCCAAGGCCCTGAGTTCAATGTTTCGAATAGAATGGATTTGGCAGACATAGTCTTTGGTAATTGAGGTATCTTTTCTAACCGGACTAGTAACGAGATACTTGGTCGCTTCGTGTTTTTTTTCTTTTTCATTCTGACAGCCTGTAATTAATGACATAGCCAACATGCAAATGAATATGGGGGTTGCCCTCATAATTTTAATTTTTAAAATTTTTTTTGGATATATTAAAGTAGGATTCCCATGGTCAATTCAACAAAGAATCACCCTAAATTGGGGTAATGCCCCGATATACTTTTGATGCAAATGGATTTCCTGTACACTCCGACCAACGGCCGATGGTGATAAATTAGGCAGGTAAAATGTTATAAAAGATGGTGCCGGCGACTACAGTACATGGCATAAAGTGGTATGCCGTGGAATTTTGGCTCAACATCTCTAGCTTTTAGATAATGCGAATTACAGTAATAGGAAAGTTTAGTGTTGACTAACTGTAATAAGTTCTGGAATGGCAAGAAAACCTTTTCCTCAAATTCCTGTTCGGACTGGATTTCTGTTTCAGTATAGACTATATGTTGCTTGTCCTGTAATGACAAGCCGTGAATATATGACGCATATTGTGAATGTACGCTTTGTCCGGATTTTCTAAATTCTCCCAAAGAAGAAACTTCCGGACCATTCTCAAAAGAAAGGCTGTGACCCGCAAAGAGGGACAAGAAAATAAACAGAGGTAAAAATTGCTTACAAATGCAAGATTTAAATGCGTTCACATCAATTAAATTTGAGTGAAAATGTATTTTATTTTTAGAAATACGGTTTAATTTTTAGTTTTTTTTTGAGAACTCGCCATATCGGAAGCATAGGATTCAGCCAATTTTTTAAGGGGAAGCACGTTCCGTCCGATGTCCCTGTAGGATTTTTTACTAGGTTTTTTTAGGTTATTATTAGGGCCTAGATTTTCAATATTATTCAAATATTCAAGAGAAATCCAAATGCGTAATATTGATGGTGTGGGTTATTTCAAACCTTTCCAACCCAGATAAAACCTAAAGCTAAGCTTCTTAAATTGCTGATTTTTAATTAGGGTTCAAAAACCTTTACAAATTATATTTTCATTAACTTTAGATTCCCTTTAATTTTCCATCTTATTTTTGGCTTTTATTCAAACCAAATCCTAAGTATGTCGAAAACGCTGAGCCTCCTTTTTTTACTAAGTTCATTTTCATTCCTAATTGCACAAGAAACGATAATCGTCAGTGGTCAATTGTTCGATTCCGAAACCAAAGAAACTCTGCCCTTTGCCAATGTTGCAGTTCACACTTTTGAAGACAACACCTTGGTAACAGGAGCGATAACAGATATCGATGGTAGGTTCGAAATACAGGAACTGTCCGAGGGCAAATATGTGATCTACTTTTCATTTATAGGATATTCTGGAACGCAACAAACATTATTGGCAGGTGGACTGAACACCGTTTTCGATCTGGGCAAGGTTGGGCTAGCCCCTTCTTTGGAGGCTTTGGACGAAGTGGAGGTAACAGGTACCGAAGCGACCACCAATTCAGACCTTAACAAGAAGTCCTTTAATCTTGATAATAATATTGCACAATCCGGGGGTTCCGTTTTGGATGCCATGAAAACCATGCCAGGAGTGACTTTTGACCAAGAGGGGAAAGTAATCTTACGGGGCAGTGATAAAGTGGTGGTCTTGATCGACGGGAAGCAGTCTAGCCTAACAGGCTTTGGCAACCAAAAGGGGTTGGGCAACATCCCTGCATCCAATATCGATAAAATCGAGATTATTAACAATCCATCCGCAAAGTATGATGCCAACGGATTTGCGGGTATCATTAATATCGTTTACAAAAAGGAAAAACAATCGGGCTTCAACGGCGATGTAGGACTTTCCTTTGGGTTAGGCGCACTCGGGAAACGTAAACCAGATACCAAGTCGGATCTCGGCAGTTTTTCAATAAATCCCAAATTGATTCCCAGTATCAACTTGAACTACAAGCAGGACAAAATCAACTATTTCCTGCAATCGGAATTCATTCTACAGGAAGCCTTGCCCAACAACGAGTTCACGACCCGTAACTATGATGATGGCCGTAATATTATATCGCAAGTTCCCGAGAACCGAAAACAATTCAGGTCCATCATTAATGGCGGTTTCGATTACGACCCGGACGAGAACAACAGCTTCACTTTTTCAGGTCTTTACGATAGGGAAAAACATATCGATACTGCCCAAGTGGCCTTTATTGATCTGGATACAGATACCCGAAACCGCATTTATAATTGGCAGGAAGAAGAGGTTACACGCTACATCAACGCTACGGTGAACTATCGCCACAAGTTCCAACAGGCCGGGCATAACTTGAGCGCCAACGCCCAATACACGCAGGGACTGGAAGACGAAACCTATTCCTTGAATGACAGTTCTTCGGTACGCATTGGGCGGGACAAAACGAACATCCGCGCCATTGAGAATACGACCAGTGTCTCCGTCGATTATGTCAGGCCATTAAAAAACGGGCGCGTAGAACTGGGTACCAAACTGCGGATTCGTCGGCTGCCCGTGGATTATACCATTACACCAGGTAACAATTCTATCATCTATCCCGATCTGGGAACATTCTCCGATTGGGGCGAAAATCTTTATGCGGGCTATGTCAACTATCTTTTGGAAAAGGAAAAATACGATGTGGAAGCCGGACTTCGGGCCGAACAGACCGATGTGTTCTACGATTTGGATCCTAGGAACGCCTACTATCCCAACAATGACGAATACGACTATTTTGAATTCTTTCCGAGTGTGCGGGTTACCTATAAGCTCAATGACCGCAACAAAATTTCCGCATTCTATAACAGGCGTATCGACCGGCCCGGTGAACCCGAACTACGCATCTTTCCGAAATATGACGACCCCGAACTGTTAAAAGTGGGCAACCCGTACCTGCGACCACAATTTACGGATGCCTTTGAACTGGCCCATAAATATTCATGGGGGACGGGTTCCCTTTTTTCGGCACTTTACCATAGGATCATCCAGGACCAGTACATGCGGATTTTCGCCATCGACGATTCCAATCCCGACTACGATATTGTAAACCGCATCTACCAGAACACGGGCAGTGCCACCAATACGGGCATCGAACTATTGTTAAGCCAGGATATTTCCAATTCCTTTAAACTATCTGCCACGGTCAACTATTATGTGAACGCCATCGATGCCTATCAAGGCATGTTGCTTTTTCCGTTCGAAAGGCCCTTCATTATCTCCGAATCCAGTGATGAGGCCTGGGATGCCAAGCTGACCAGTGAATTCAAACTGCCTTGGGAAGTTTCCGCACAGTTGACGGGCGTTTACTACTCTGAAAGGAATATTCCGCAGGGCGAACAATTGGGACGTTCCTCAGTCGATTTTGGACTTAAAAGGAATATTTGGGACAACAAGGGCGAACTGACCTTAGCGGCTGCCGATATCTTCAACACCTTCGGTATCCGTCAAGAAGTGGAAGGCCAAGGTTTTATAGCCCTTTATGAGAACTATTACGAAACCCAGATTATAAGGGCAGGGCTCAAATATAGATTCTAGTCGTAGTTATACTCATTAAATTCTCTATAAAATTGCTCAGATACGCATTTAGTTTTGGATCTTGACCCTGAGCTGATATTAATGATTCCATAATTTTTTTTAACCTAGAAATATTTAATTCCTTTAGATTTCCTTCAAACCAACTTTAGAATTGGACCGTACATTTAACCTAAAGTTTAAAACATATAGGAATTATGAAAAAAATAAAAATTTTAGGAGCTGTGCTTTTTTCGGCAGTCATCGGGTCAGGAATATATGCCTTTGACACGAACAAAGATGTTCCCATAAGAGTTAAAGAAGCTTTTGCCAAAAAATTTCCGAATATAAAGAAAGTCAAATGGGAAAAAGAATCCAATTCCGAATGGGAAGGTGAATTCAAAATAAAAGGTATGGAGTATTCCGCCAACTTTTTGGAGGATGGTACATGGAAGGAAACCGAACATGAAATAAAAAGAAATGCAATCCCTTCGAACATTAAGACAATTTTGGATACCGAATTTTCTGGTTATAAAATTGAAGAAGCCGAAATCTCAGAAACTCAAAGTGGTTCAGTGTATGAATTTGAACTAGAAAAAGGAGAATTGAATACTGAAATTACTATAGACCTGAAAGGAAATGTTATCTCAAAAGTAACTTCTCAAGAATAATCTTGACCTAATTAAAATTAAGTGTTTATTTGATTGTTGATTTTTTTTTGCAACAAATGGTCGGGGTGAAAATTTCGACCATTTTTTATTACTGTATTACATTAGTGGATTTTGATTGTTTTTTAGATTCATATAACGTACAATTCTTTATACAAAGGGTTCCCACAATCACCAATAGTTTTCTTGATTTTCCAAACTTCGCTGATGGACTGGTCATATTTGTAATTTTAATTACAGTACAATCAATTCGCTCAAGTTGGCCATTACAGCGATGATATGTAGATAATTTTACTCCTGGCTCTTAAGTTTAAATATAGGATTTCTATGATCATACCATAAAGTTCAAGGGCAATATACTTCATCCTTTAGTTTTACTGTGATTGGATAAATCCCATTAGCTCCCCTTCCCAGAGCAACATAATCTAGAGTCTGCTAAAATAATTTTCACCTAGGAATGGAATATGAAAAAGCGTAGTCAACCGCTCTCTAAATACATTTAACTTTCAGATATATATAGCCAAGAAATGCATTTGGTGTCTCAACTTTTTTTGAACTGGAACAAATTTGATAATTAATTTATCCCGATTCCAATTGGCATAATTACAATAGTATAAACTTCAACTTAATCATCGCCACACATTCACTTCAGAATGACTTTTTTTAAATTCTGACCAAAGGTTCTATTTAGCGTTAATTTCCTTTTTATAATTTAGTTTCTTTGCCAAAGAAATTATTAGAGTTTCTTTTAATATGGAATTACTTACAACCACTAGGCTTTTTCAATTCCTAATAGTTTTTGCTTACATAGGAAAGGACATTAATATCCTTTTCTTAGTCTTTTAAGTTCTTTAAATCTATGATATACACTAAGCGCATTCAGATAGCAAACAATAATTCCGTTTTTCCCATCTAGCATACCTAGTCGAAATATATAATTGTTTACAAAACGGTAGGTGGGCTTTACTACAAAATGAAAAAGATTTGGATGATAACCTTTATTGAGTTCCTCCAAAGCCTTCATGTGTCCATATTTCAACATTTTTAGTTTATATTCTTCATATCCCCGATAAGAATAGTGTATTAACCGATTCTTAAGCGAGCTTGATTTTCCATTGACTAATAAAGTCTCATGAACTATTTTGGTGGGATCAAAGTGCACCTTGCTTTTTCTAAATAGTCTATAATTTTTGTCACTCTGCCATCCACTAAATCTCAAAACTTTTTCTTTACACATGAATTTTCTATAGAAAAAAAATGCTACTTCACTTACGTGTGGTTGTCTAACAATTTCCTGTATCTCAATTTTCAATTTCTCGGGAATTCTTTCATCTGCGTCCAAAAAAAGTATCCATTCATTGCTAGCCTGTTTTAAGGCATACGATTTTTGTTCCGTATAATTGTCAAATTCCCTCTGGATTACCTTTACTTGAGGGAACTTTTTAATTCTTTCCATGGTATCATCAGTACTATATGAATCCACAATAATTATTTCATTTGCAAATGAGATATTTTCAATAACTTCCTCAATATTGTGACCTTCATTATAAGTTATTAATAATGCAGTGATTAAATTGCCTTTTGCTATTGAGGGAAAATCTGCTTTTAGCTCTAGAGGAGTGTTGTTAGAGGAATTTTCATTTAGCACCGAATTATAGATTTCAAAAAGGTTATATGCCACATGATTATCCGTGAATTTTTGTACATAGGCATATCCCTCATTTCCCATTTGATACCGCAGGTCACTATCGCCCATTAAGCGCCCTATTTCATATCGTAGGGATTCAATATTAGAAGGTTCTATATAAACCGAACTAGGTCCACCGGCCTCACGAAAACATCCCCCTCTGGTAGTAATCACAGGAACTTTACTAAAGAGTGCCTCTATTATAGGAATTCCAAAACCCTCACATAATGAAGGGTAGCAAAAAAGGGTACTTAATTGGTATATGATTGCCAGATCAAATACATCAATATTTTTAAGAAAGATAACTTGGCCTTGTAATTTGTTTTCGGCTATGTATTTATGTATCTTCTTTGCATATCCTTTTTCATTGCCAATCAATACCAAATGGTAATCCGTTCCCAATATGGCCTTAATGATTGCCAAAGCATTCTTTCTTTCCTGTATTGTACCAACAGTCAAAATAAAATGTTCCGGAAGATCATATTTCCTTTTTATAATCTCCTTTTCTTCTAACTCATAACTCTTTTTAAAGGCTTCGTTGCACCCCTGTAAAACAACTGACACTTTGTCCGGAGCAACATCCAAATATTTAATCAATTCAAGTTTGGTATGTTCACTAATGGCAATTATTCTATCGGCTCTTTGGACGGCATGTCTGATTTTTTTAGTATATATAATTCTATCAATAAAATGATAATAATGTGGGTGACTAAGGTAAATCAAGTCATGTACTGTAACAATTGTTGGTATCTTTTTCTGAGTTAACCCAAATGGAATTTCTCCAGCTAATCCGTGAAATATATCTACTTTGTCCTCTACTATTTGTTTGGTTACAGGCCACAATCTCCAGAGAGAGGATAGTTTTTTCCATAAATATCCATAAGGATAAATTACTTGCATTCTTTGCAAAGGAATCATATGGCTGTACTTTGACTGTTTAGGGTTGTAAAGCAATAATTTGTTAATGGAGGTATGGTCATGAACTATTCGGACGGTATCCCTTCCATAGTTCCCGAGGCCGGTTCCATTATGAAATATTCGTTTAGCATCAAAACCTATATTCATTTTCCAACATTTAGTTTCTGTAGTATTTAAGAATTCCCTTTCATCTTGGGCTAATCCACTGTACCAAAAAATCCATTCCCCTAAACAGAATCTTATAAGAATAGGTACGAGAGATTAACACCATACTTTTAAAATTTGCAATTATATTAAGTGAAGGTAGATTTGCTTTCTAAAGTTTTTCTAAAGGATTTCTAAAGACATACTGAATGCATGCTGATAAGCTAAATAATCGGAATTGTTCCGATTACTTTCCAAAATATTGATCCCCATGTGTATTGCGGATTTCGAAACTCATTATTGGAGTACCCTAATTAAAAATGATTTTCTTTAGGCTTCTTTACTAGTTAGCTGCTATAATTTTCAGGAAATTTCCAGCCCCTTTAGATTCTCTTTAGACTAAGGTTAGAATCATGAGGTAATTTTGCATTTCAAAGTATGAAAAGTAAAATTTTAACAGTTTTTCAAACTAAATGTAACATACGTTGAACCTTATAATAAAATTCAATTATATGCAATATGAAAATTAAAATGGCATTTTTTATTTTGTTACTTGTAGCTTTACAGTCATGTTTAAAGAAGGTTCCCAAAGCAGTCGAAGATGCCTTTTTGGACAGATTCTTTGGTGCCAAGGATTTGGTTTGGGCAAAAACCCCTAATAATGATTGGTCAGCCACATTTTATATCGAGAAGTATCATTACATAACGGCAAACTTCAGTCCAACAGGAACATTCGAGGCTATGGAAATAGAAATCCATGATGACGATATTCCGGAGAATATAGTGAATAAAATTTACTCAATGTATCCGGACGCCACCATTTTCAATGTCTTCGAAAAGAATTCAGAAAAGTCCACTTCTTTTATTTTCGAAATCGAAAATAAGGGTCAGCTATTTGGTATTTACTTCAACAAAGATGGAACTTACCAAATCATTCCACCGGATGATTATAGGTTTATTTCGCGCATAAATATTGAAAATGACTGAATATCAAGTACATTATTAAATTATGGAACAACAATAAAGGCCCCTCTAATTTCAGGGCCCCTTTATCACTTCTAATTACTACCGTGCCTAATCTCCATCCTCTCTACTTCCGTCTTCAGAATTTACAAAACTTCCATTGGTATCGAAAATAACCTCAATTTTATTGCTTAATTCTACCTCAAAACTCCCGTTTGGCGTCGAACGGGCCTCTACTATAGAAGCACTGGGATATGTTGTTGAAATAAAGTCCTTGGCCAACTGCGGCAATATAGCCGCATCGATGACCGTTCCGTCCTCATGTTGGACACCATTTTGATTATCTCCATACATACTAACATCGTCACTGTCATTTTCATCTCCTTGGGCTTCATTCTCATCTACCCCAACTCCCAAAAACACCCCGTCACTATCAAAAACAAGCTCAGTTGAATCGCTAAGTGCCACTTCATAATGTCCATTATTTTCCATCGAGGCACTGATTATAGTTAAACCTATAAAGTTTGCCTTCACGTAGTCCAGAACGGACTGTGGCAAAGCCGTTGCATCCAAAGCAATATCTCCAAAATCTTCATTAATATCGTCGTCAACACCTATAAATGCTCCATCAGCACCAAAAATAAGTTCGTCGCCATTATTGAGCTTTACTTCAAAATTACCATTATCCTCCATTTCCGATTTGGAAACTGTGGAATTGGGATAATTTGTAGCCACATAGTCCTGAACAATCTGTGGTAAATCAGTTGAGGTTATCTTTGTATCGGCCAGGGCAGTTATTCCTGCTAAGGCAAGCTGCCCATCCGTGGGGCTAGCATTCTTGCTACATGAACCAAGAAAGGCCAAGCCTATAAATGCTAGTATTGATAAATTATTTAATGTTTTCATATTATTTTGATTTAAAAATTAGGTATTGTTCTATTCTACTAATAGGTGCTTGGACCAAATCACTGGTTTTAGTTTTGCTTCATATTTTGGTGATAAGAATTGGAGTGTAGATATGTTAAATAAATAAAGTTTTGAGTTTGTCATACAAGTTAAATATGAATTCTTTAGGAAAGCTATAGAGAATCTAAAGGGTCTGAATGTTACTACTTTAGAATAGTTGCCATTGTAAACCTATTTGTAGTACGTGATATTTAGTATCCCAATGTGGTCCAAATCTAAATAGGTGCCATCGACCAGAAGTATCCACTTTCCATCCATTGTCTTTAGGTGCCAAGTTATCGTCATCGCGAGTTAGAAGATATTTAAATGAAGCATGCACCTTTAGTTTAGCTGTAATTGGAACAGAAATTCCATAAAAAACCTGAAAAGCAGCTCGCCACTGTGTCCTGCCTGGTTCGATTTCGGTTAGGGCTTCACCTAAACCCATTCCTGCAAATGAAAAATGTCTGCCTAAAATATCCGAGGATTTATTAAACGGCCAACCAAATCTAATCATCGGACTTAAAAAAATTGCTTCTCTACTTTGTTCTATCTTGAAAAAAGGCGGCAACTCCCCTGTTGTAAACACTTTAGCCACACTTAAATGTTCCCATTTATAATAATCAAAACGCAGTCCAAACTTATTTCTCCAATATAAAGCATTAATATTTAAGATATTCCTGATCGCTGTCTTAACATATTTTGTTCTCAAATTTTTTTTCAACCGCCCATTTTCGTAATACCTAAATTTCAAATCCTGTCTGCCCGGAATTTGAATACCATAAGAAGCACCTGCATTAAATTGGGCCATTGCAGGATTAGAGAGTAATAAAAAAATTAAGGAGAAGATGAAACTGTAAAAATGAAATCGATATTTTGTAATCATCATTTAAAATTGTTCAAAGCAATAAGTAAACCGAGTAGTAGCTCGAACTTTATTACTCAATAACAATACTAGTATCTAATTCTTTAGGAACCTTAAAGGAATTCTAATTAAAATCTGAAGGTTTTGAGAATGATGGTGTTTTGACATTACTGAATCTACTTTCAGAGTTAGGGTGTTAAGATATTTAAATCCAATATTATTAGTTCATTGTGTAATTCTGTTACAAGATAAATCAATCCATTTCATTTGCAGTTATCTATTGGTTTGAAGAATTAAAAAGTTTTGCATAAATAAAACCCATACTGGTTATTATCGATTTGGGGAATAAAACTAATCCCTCTAACTTTCTTAAATGGGTTCCATTTAATTATGGGGTCAAATAGGTATACCAATTCCGTGACCAAAATACCTATACCGGCACTCACAATTACATCACTGATCCAGTGTGCATTGTTCATAACCCTGAAAGCCCCTGTAGTCGTTGCCATTATATAGCCACTGTAAGCCAAATAGGGCGACGTGTTTATGAATTCTTGATATAAAACACCCGCATTCGTAAATGCGAACGAAGTGTGCCCAGACGGAAATGATTGCAGTATATCCCCTCCATTGGGACGGCGTTTATTCGTCCATTTTTTTAGTCTATATGTAATAAAATCGGAAACAATAATAGCTATGGTCAGGTTTTTGGATTGGTCGAACCAATGGTTTTTTGATTCTACTCCAAATGCATCAGCGGCATACATCTCCACTATGGGCACGTACCTTGTATAATCATCCAGGGCAAAAGCAAAATCGTTCCCTACGGCATTTCGTACGTCTTTCTGAAAACCCCTCTCCAAACCACTTCCACTAATTAAAGAACCTCCAATAATCAAAGACGTCGGTAATATAGCCTTCTGTAAAAATGTACGTTCCTTTTGAATTTTAAACTTTAGGGAATCTTGTTGAGCATTGAGCGATGAAATTGCTGACAAAATAAGAAATGGTATATATGAATATTTTAATTTCATAACTAAATGTATTTAAGGAATTAAACATAGTGTTCAATTCTTAATACAATCTAAAGACCCCGAAATTGTAATTTTAGCGTTTCTATACACAACTACTCTGAAACTTTAATTTTCCTTTAGATTCTTGAACTACTTTCGGTGTTTATTAATAAATCCTGGTAATGTTCAGATTATTTCCAACCCGTTTTGCATTATTCAAAGCCTTTATTGGCCTATTCCTAATTTTATCAGTCATTGTTAGACTTAGTTTTTTGATTTGGAATTTCTCTGAAGTTGATAAAAACATTACTCAATTAAGTCTAACTTTTCTTATCGGTTCATTATTCGATCTCGCTACAATTTCATTTTTTACTATTCCATATCTTATTTATTTAGTTTTTTTTCCGGTTCGGTTTTACGGGTCTATTGTTGATAAGGCCATTACTTATTTCGGAATATTTTCGGGTATTTTGATTCTTTTCTTTTCTTTTTTTGGGGAGATCACTTTTTGGGACGAATTTCAAAGACGTTTTAATTTTATAGCTGTCGACTATCTGATCTACACATATGAGGTGATAAAAAATATAAACGAATCCTATCCATTGCCCATTTTGATTTCCTTGATGCTCACCTTAGTGTTGACAAGCATTTTTATCATAAATAGAATGGGGTGTTTTAGTAAAACTTTTAACAGTAAAACTAGTTTTAAAGTTAGATTAATTGCTGCATTACCTTGGGTTTTTATTGCAACGATGAGCGGTCTAATTGTAACCAACAAACAAGCTGATTTCTCTGAAAACCGCTATAATAATGAATTGGCCAAAGCTGGTATTTATTCGTTCTTTGCGGCTTTTCGCAATAATGAACTTGCATATAAGGAATTTTATAGGACTATTGCCGAAAATGAGGCCTTTGGAACCGTTAAAGCGGAATTCTCTAAAAAGGGAGATTCATTTGTTAATCCTTCGAAATATGAAATTTTTAGAAATATAAAGAATTCAGATAGTCTAAAGTTTGAACAAAGACCCAATATTATTTTTATCTGTATTGAAAGTTTAAGTGGAAAATATTTGAACACATTGGGTAGTGAGTTGAACATAACCCCAACATTGGATTCCTTGGCGAATCAAAGCATTTTTTTTACTAATTTATTCGCCACGGGTACACGCACCGTACGTGGTATGGAAGCCATTACACTGTCCATTCCTCCTACTCCAGGTCGCAGCATAGTAAAACGTAAAAATAATACTGGGTTATTTACCATTGGCGAGGTGTTCAAGGAAAAAGGTTATGACCGAAATTTCTTTTACGGAGGTGATGGCTACTTCGACAACATGAATACCTATTTCGGAGGTAACGGTTTCAACATCATTGATCGAGGTAGGGGATTTTTATTGGATAAAAGAATTAGTACAACCCGCACCAATATAGAAGATGATGAAGTAACGTTTGAGAACGCTTGGGGTGTTTGCGACGAGGACATTTACAGGAAAGTCATAAAAGAGGCGGATAACGCCTACCAAACTGGAAAGCCTTTTTTCGATTTTGTAATGACCACTTCAAATCATAAACCCTATACTTATCCCGAGGGAAAAATAGATATTCCTTCTGGCACTGGAAGAAACGGTGCCATAAAGTATACGGATTATGCTATAGGGGAATTTCTAAAAACGGCAAGAACCAAACCTTGGTTTACCAATACCGTATTTGTAATCATGAGCGATCATTGTGCCAGTAGTGCCGGCCGATGGGAATTGGACGTTGAAAATTATCATATTCCTGCGTTGATATATAATTTGCCAAATATGGCTCAAAATAAAATATCCAAATTGTGTTCACAGATCGATATGTTCCCAACGCTGTTTGGTTTGCTGGGTTGGGATTACACTTCTAATTTATTTGGTATGGACATCCTGCAAATGAATCCTGATGATGAAAGGGCTTTTATTGGCAACTACAGAAAGTTGGGTTTACTTAAAGAAGATAAGGTGATGATACTTGGGGATCAAAAATCGGCAAACTTTTACCAATGGAAATCTTCAGACAATAGCTTGAAAAGTGTGCCCATGGATAATGATTTCCTACGAAATACAATATCATGGTACCAAGTTTCCGACTATCTCTACATTAACAATGGCCTAAAAGCAGCTAACTAATGGGGTTCAGGCATATCCATTTCATTATTAATCCAGTAGCGGGTAATGGCAAGTCTCCACTTACCAAGGAATACTTGGAACAATATTTTATTAATACTTTTCACAATTTGCATGTAAAGTATTCCACTCACAAGAAACATGCTATTGAACTGACAAAGAAATCAATTGCTGAAGGTGCAGATATTATAGTTGCTTGTGGTGGTGACGGCACGGTCAATGAAGTGGCGTCCTCCTTGGTAGGCACATCCATACCATTGGGAATCATTCCTATTGGTTCAGGCAATGGTCTGGCATCCAATCTTAGCATTCCAAAAAATTTGCGAAGGGCACTGGAATTGATAAAAAACAGGCATACGGTCCGAATTGATGTCGGCCGTTTCAACGACAAATATTTCTTCAGCAATACAGGCATCGGTTTTGATGCAAGTGTCATAAAAAACTATGAATCTTCAGAAAGAAGAACTCTAACTGGCTATTTAATGGCATGTTTAAGGACATTTAGACAATCAAAGGCGTCCAAGGAAATCCAGATTTGCATCAATGACCTGAACATCCTGACAGATCCTTTCATGATATTTGCGTCCAATTCCAATGAGATGGGTTATAAGTTAAGTTTAACCCCAAAGGCTTCTCTTCAGGATGGACTTTTGGATGTACTGGTAATATCTAAAATCGGTAGGTTTAAAATGCTTTTGCTCGGCGTTTTAATGGTTTTGAACAAGTCTCATTTAATGAAGGAAGTTAAAAGTTTCCAGACAAAAAGTTTGGTATTGACCAATCAGGGAGGTACCACTTTGAATTCTCAAATCGATGGCGAACTACATAAAGTTCCGAACGGAAGAATTTCCATTCAAATTGAAGAACATGAATTGGAAGTTATTGTTCCCGAAAACCTTATTTAGGTCAAGGTATCGAGCGTGTTCGAAACACTTTAAATTATCTTTAGATTTCACCACTACCTTAGTACCATAGATATCGAATAAGGAGTGACATTCACTTCAATATTGTCAAAAAAGTTTATGGTAAAAAAATTGAAGAATTATTGTGCGACCGTTGGAAATGGGATTCTTTTTTCTTTAATTTTTTTCCTTCTATTGTGCTCTAAGTCGACCCATGCTCAAAGTAGAACCATTGAAACCACCGGTGATGTATTATTGTTTACATTGCCGGCCACTGCACTAACAACTTCTTTGATCATTAAAGATTATGAAGGTACCTGGCAATTTGCCAAAAGTGCCTTGTTAAACCAAGCGGTTACCATAGGCCTTAAATATGCCACGGGTAAAAGTCGCCCAAATAACAACGGAGAGAGAGCTTTTCCATCGGGACATACATCCACTACTTTTCAGAGTGCCGCATTTATCCAAAAAAGATATGGATGGAAATATGGTATACCCGCTTATGCCTTAGCTGGGTTTACCGGTTACAGCCGTATCAATGCCCAGAAACATGATGGTTGGGATGTACTAGCCGGTGCAGTCATCGGAATCGGCAGTAGCTATTTATTCACAACTCCTTACCAGAAGGAACATATGGAGCTGACCTTCGCAAGCGATGCCGATAGTATCTCCATAGGTTTTAGATACAAATTCTAAAAATGAAAAAAATATTCATGACTACAGTTATTTTAACTAATTAATGTGACTTGGGTTACAAAACTTAATTCTTTCATGGGGTGAATCCACAAATATTTTATGAAATGGAAAAAAATATAAAAAAAGCATTAAAATATTCCAAAAAAATAATTCTAAACAGCCGCTGTAAAGACCTTCCCTTCCATAATCTGGAACACACTTTGGAAGTGTACAAAAATCTGATAAAAATAGGAACTTATGAAAACATAGGTTATGAAGAACTCGAACCTATAATAATAGCAGGGTTATTTCATGATACTGGTAATGCTTTTAGATTTGATGGACATGAGGATGTTAGTGCAACTTATGCCATATTGTATATGGAAAAAAACGGGTACGATGAAGATTTCATTGAGAAAGTATGTGGTTTTATAAAAGCAACCAAAATACCCCAAAATCCGAGAAACATATATGAATCCATTATATGTGATGCCGATTTGCACCATTTAGGAACCGAATCGTATCAAACTAAAAATAAGCTTTTACGACGTGAATGGCAGAACTTCCTGGGTTTTGAATATACGGACGAAGAATGGCTTATTTTGAACATTAAATTTCTGCAAAATCACAGATTTCATTCGCAATATGGCCGGCTAAAACTGGAACCACAAAAACAGATAAATTTAGATGAATTAAGAAGGCAATACGAGTCATTGTGCCGTTCTTAAACCCAGAAAGAATTTAAGTCAATCCAATCTTGGTTCACTTGAGTGAATAAAGAAATTACAACTTCAAAATTTAATTACCCAGTTCCTTCTATTTCAAAAAAAGCAAAATGCACGAACAATTAATAAAATGCTGGGATACCCAAAATTATACATGTATAAGCCTGGTTGTCCCCATATAAATTATTGACCGAACTTCAATCTTATTTCAAATTTACTCAATCAAATAATACTAAAAAGTTTTAAAATGAAAGCCAAATTATTTCTTCTAATGATTTTCTTGTTCAACAGTATAATGGCACAGCATAAGGATTCCCCCCGTGAAATTGCTATGGAAACAACTATCGAACATATCGGTGATTATGCACAGTTTGCACCATCCGCCTTTTCCCTGATAACTATTTTAGCAAAAAACGATAAAAAAGGATTGTGGCAATTTTCTAAATCGGCCAGCACGAATTTGATTGCCACATGGATTTTAAAATATAGCATAAACAAACCCCGGCCTGAAGGAAAATTGGATGGTAACGCCTTTCCTTCCGGCCATACCTCCTTTGCTTTTCAAGGCGCATCCTTTTTACAACGAAGGTATGGATGGAAATACGGTATTCCCGCCTATTTAGTTGCCGGATTCGTTGGATATAGCAGACTTGAAGGACTTAATGATAGACATGACGGATGGGATGTACTGGCCGGAGCAGCCGTTGGAATTGGTAGTACATACTTGTTCACCACACCTTATATGGAGGAACATTTGGAATTGAGCTTCAAAAGTGGTGGTGGTGATTATCTGGTAGGAGTGAAATATAAATTCTAAGGCAGCATTGTCATAGAATTAATAAAACATGCCAATTTTTATAGGTATTTTTATTTGCCATGTTTACTATAAGGTCACTAGTTTAGGATGGGTACATATAGGTAATTATAATATTAGAAGCAAAGTGACTTAATATAAATATTCTTCAATTACTAAAAATGGAACTATGAGATTAAGACAATTCTTTTTTATAATGGTTTCTCTGGCATTTGCGAACGACGGATTAACACAAAATGGTAAGGATTCTATTAGGCCTTTACAAAATATCGAGATATCGGAGAATCTAATATATAGTTACCATAAACCTAAATTCTTTGATATGCTAAAATACATACCTAGGGATATTGTTGATTTTGGAAAATTTGCCATACGTAAGGAGAATCTAAAGTGGTCTGGTTCTGCCTTGGCTGCTACGGCCTTAATAATTCCCTTTGACCAACAATTATTGGATGAGTCCATAAAATTTGGTGGTAATTTTAATTTTGATGCCAAACATTCCTATAGTAACATTGGACCGTTTCGAGTAATTCCCAACGACATCAACTCTGCTGTATATTATATTGGGAATGGAGGCACTACAATGTTGTTAAGTGGATTTTTTTACGCTTTTGGAGCCATAGGAAATGATTATCGGTCTTTAAATACCTCAAGCGAATTAGTAGAAGTACTTTTGTCAATGGGTATTATTACCCAAACCATTAAAAGAATTACAGGCCGACAAAGTCCTGAACCAGCAATAGAGAATGGTAATCCTGGTGGCCATTGGACGCCTTTTCCTAGCTTTAGGGCATATCAAACCAGAACTCCCAATTATGATGCCATGCCTTCAGGACATTTAGCCACATTTATGGCCACAATAACGGTAATTGCCACTAATTATCCCGAAATAAGATGGATTAAACCTGTTGGATATACATTAATGGGAATTATGGCTTTTGAAATGATGAGCAGTAGGGTTCATTGGGCATCTGATTACCCTATTGCCCTTCTAATAGGATATGTAGTAGGTAAATCAGCTGCCAATAGACGAATCAATAAAGTTCAAAAAAAGGAGGATTTCGGTTTAAGAAATCTTCCAGATTTCAAGACTAAATTTAGTTTAGGGCAACTTGGGCAATATAAAACGCTTGGGGTAACGGTTACCTTTTAATTTATGGATTGAACCATGTAAAAGCCATAGATCAATGCACTTCTAGCAACTTTAACAGTTTAATTACTCTCTGTCTTGACAAATGAGGCTAATCCAATTTGAATTTCATTGGAGATTATGTTTAGTTTTCCCCCGATATGAAGTTACCCATAACAAGAGTTTTATATCATAAAAAAACAATATATACACAATTGATTTTAATACCAATGGATGTAAAGCAAGTGGGTAACTCACAAAAGGGTCGTTACTATACACTAAACATTGATTATCATTTACAAAGTGTTATAAAATTCTTAATTACTAAAAATGTTTACGACAAAAGCTTACGAAATTCCCATTTTTAGGCAATTTTTTCCCAGCTTTTGTTCCGATATAAACATCGCAGATGGCCTGATTAAAGTACATGGCTTCCCTATTTTTGTTGACCTATTAGATTACAAAACCCGAACCTTCTATAAAAACGAATATAACTCCAAAGCCAGTAGTTAATATCAAATTAAGGCTTCTTCAGCATTAACGGTAGGAACTTCCTAACATCCAAATGGATCTGCTCGAAGTTTGCTTTTATGGCGCCATCCCCGGTTCGGAATCTAGGTTTTGGCAGTTCTGTTATAATATTGGGCCTGGGAAACCTCACCTTTTTATCCTTACCATCGGCGAAGGCGATGAACTCCCCTTCCTTCAACCTAAAAAATTCCTCCGCCCGTATCTTGCTTACCTCCCGCTCCCCTTTGGTAATCCTAGTATCAAAATTCAGGGTATTCTCTCCCTTGCTCACACTCTTGGTCGGCCGTTTAACAATTTCAAAAAAACGTTCGTAATATCGGGCGGTATCCGGGTCGTTGGCCTTCCCAAAGAACTGGTAGGAAAGGTTGCTCAAAATGGCCCTACTGGCCTTGTCCCCGTACATCATATCGTTCTGAATCTTGTCCTGGAGCACATAAATCGTGGCAATGTCATAACTTCTTAAGGTAGCCGGAATGCGGTGCATATTTAGCAATCGAATGGTAGGGGCTTCCTCCATAAGGATAAATGAGGGTGGACGCCCACGAATGCCCATTTGTTTTGTTATTGTATGCATTATCGTAGCTATTACCGGGGAATAGGCGGTTTCAAATTTGGGATTGTTCACTATGGAAACTACGGATGGGTGCTCCGGGTTGTTGATATCCAAGGGCACTTCATCGGCCGAAAGGGCCATAAAGATACGCTGGGTACTGATTTTTTTAAGTGCATTGGCCAGGGTACCCATCACCCCGGCGGTCTGTCGTTCGGAATCCTTACCGGAGATAAATGCATCCGCCATGGCCTTGGAGGTATAATTGGAACTTAGAAAATGTATCAGGTTTTCGGTATCCAGGTATTGATAGGTGGCAATGAGATGTGGTAGAGTACAGTACTCGGCATGTTCAGTTTTCAATTTCCAGATCAGCCCGCCCAAAAGTCCTTCAACGGCATCGTTGAAGAATTTGGAAGATCCCATGGCAATGGACTCCCGTTGTTCCAAGAGGTTTTCCAAAAGTACCCTTGAAATCTCATTAACGCTTTCTTCATCCGTCATATACCGGGCCGCAATGGGATTTACCCGGCTATGGATATCGTCAAAGGAGATAATATGAAAGGGAATATCGGACTTACCAAAAAGAGGATAGCCCATTTCAGTAATCTCAAAATCCTTGTAGTCATGGATGACTCCAGTAAACTGATTTCGACTAAAGTGTTTTAGAAAACTATAGACCACGCTTTCCGTTTTGCCACTTCCGGCCGACCCTATTATAGAGGCACCCCGTCGGATATTCTTAAGTACTAGACTACCGTTCAACAGATTGAATCTGACCTTGAACTTTTCAGGGTTTTTAGGAATTCCGAAGTGATAATTGAAACCTATAAAAAATCCCAGATTGACTATTTGAAAGGGCAATAACCACCACAATACCACTTTGGCAAATACCTGCCAGCCATGCAGGTTTTGTAGAGCGACTCCCAACAGTATCAAGATCAGAACATTTTGGACATAAGCATTCTTGTCGTGTGTATAGGACAGATAAAATACTGCAATCAACACTACATAGATTCCAATCGTGATAAGTACCATAGCCCACATTTTGAATTACAGATATTAACCGTTGTCATTTTATTGAATCCCTAAATGCCTATGGAACTGGAGGATCTGGCCACGTCAACAGCTTTCTTGAACTGTTTAATGGCCTGCAGGGCAGCTTCCACCTTGTTCGTGGGAATATTGAGCTTAGGGACATGCACCCCGACGGCACCCATTATTTTAAGTGCGGCACTGCGTTCGTTTGTGGGCAATCCCAGAAGATGTGCAAAATAGATCTTGGGATCTTGGACAAAAGTCTTACGGGCACTATAGGATTCCACATAGTTCCGTTGGTATTTGAAGAGGGTATCGAACCTTTTTTCAGCATTTTCGTAAAATTGGTCCCGTTTAAAACCACGTTTGACCATTTTACCGTTGAGTCTGGACTCCGACTCCATGTATTTGCTCCCGGGAGAAAGACTAAATCTGTTGGAAACATCCTTTCTGCTCACTATGATATGGACATGGGTCTGTAATCCCGGCTTTTGCATTCCCTGCGCCACTACCTGTCCATCAATGCGGTGTGGCATTTGGGCATTTAGCCTATCAATTTCCTTCCTCATAGCCTTAACATTTCCGGAAACCTCCCCACGTTCCACCATACGGATCTCATTTTCCAATCTTACAATCTTCGCACGGAACACCTGGTTCTCCTTGACTTCCCTGTCAAATCCTTTAAAGGTGCGTTCATATTCTATCTTCGCATAATATTTGATACTGTCCACGGACACCGGGGTATCGCGATAAAAGGAAGCCGCATAATCCTTCATAACCTCCCTTACATATTTTTTGAGTAGTTCCGGGTCGTTGTCAATATGCTTCAATTCCCTTTGGCTGGGATTGATGGTCAGGGCAAAGAACTTGGGTTCCCTTTTTTTCAATTTGGCGGTGTTGCCGTCTATTTCCTTGATGACCTGTTCGGGTGGGATCCGTTCATTGTACTGGTCAAAAAAGTGTTCCTGATGTTCGGGCAATTTTCCCTCGTTCTCTTTTTCCAGATAGGCCACATAATCCGAAGAACTTTGGGAAAAGGTAGCATCCAGATGTTGTTTGGTAATACTGATGTACATAATGCTATTCTGATTTTAATTTCATTTTCACTCGCTCGAACTCCTCTGGGGTCATATCCAGTTGCAACCTGGGCTTTCCGAAGCTGCTCTTTACCAATTCCACCTTGTCCAGAAGGTTTATAAATTCAGTCCTTATTTGACTCAGATCCCGTTTAAGATTGGTGTAATTCTTTTCTAGGACAATGGCCTCCTCCACCTTTTTAAAGAACATATCCCTTTCAGGATCTGCCTTCTTTCCAACCATAAGCAAAGGGGCCTGCCCCTGTTTCTTCGGGGGCGAGTGTTCGAAAAGCAGTTCCAACATGGCCCTGGTCGGGAGTACCCCGTGCGTTTCAATGTTCTTCATCATGGCAGCCATGGCATTGAACCTTTTCTTGATTAGGTCGGCGATGGTCCTACCATTGGGGCCAAAAGATTCCTTTGGGGAAATCTCGTTGTAAATAAAGAAATCCAACATTGTTTGCAATGCTTCCGTATGGGTATTGAAAAACTGCCTGGAGAAGGTTTGGAACTGCCGCGCCGTATCCTTCTTGAACCGTATGTTGCTGAAAGTTTCCAAACCAATTGTCTAAATTGTTGATTGCCGCAAATTCTGCCGTGTTTATGGGGGTTTTCGGGCCGTTTGCCGCAAACCACTTTATTCTAAATTCTCAATTACTGAAGTTTATCAATTTAAATAATTGATAATCAGTAATTTATACAGAAACTAAACTCCACAACGTCGCAACGCGCGTTGTCCTCTTGCTATTCCGTTTTTTCGCGCCGGCGAAAAATTTCCGACCTATGCCCAATGTAGTCCGCTTGGCCACAACCCGGCATGGAATGGAAAATTTTAAGAGATTTTAAAGTCCAATTTTGAGGAATTTCCAAAGGATTTGGAAAAAGGGTGAGGATAGTGAAAAGCAATCGTTAAAAAAAAGGCGGTACCAGGATCGGTCCGCCCGTTATACAATTCAATATTCACTGGGAAGCATCAGGGTATCTTCCACAAAGTACAATCTGAGTTCATCCAACGGAAAATCCGTCAAATGATATTTTTGGGTCTCGAAAATATGCCCATTACCATCACTGTAATCAATTTTGGCCGCATATCCCATAATGTCCTTTTCCTCCTCGTTGAGCTTTCTAAAATCGATGGCAATGAATCGACTTTTGTCCATGAGGCTTTTGGCGATAACGGAGGTGTCGGTAACCAACCAAAAGCATTCTCCGGCCTGTGCAAGGTATCTTATGCCCTCTGTAAATTTTGTCCGTATAAGTGGAATTTGATATAGTACTAAGGAACCGTTAAAATGTTGTATCCGTTCCTTAATTTCTCTAGTTTTGAAGTTCATATGAGTTATAGTTTGAGTTAGTATTGATCAATAAGAGGGCGTTGAATTTCGGGAACGCCCTCTTTGTTTTCCCGGCATTTAATAAGACCTCACATTAGGACCTGCTTCCCAACAATAGGATCTCATTGGCCACCACTTCCGTTACATATCTCATACTACCTTCTTTGGTTTCAAAGTGGCGTGACTTCAATTTTCCGGTAATTCCCACTTCCCTGCCCTTGGCCCCGAACTGCTCCACGATCTCCGCGATCCTGCCCCAGGCCACAATGGTATGCCAGTCCGTATTCTGGACGGTCTCCCCCTTGGCATTTTTGTAGCGCTCATTGGTAGCCATCTGAAATCTGGCCACCTTTTTGCCACTGTCTAGATTGGTAATCTTGGGGTCCTCCCCGATGTTCCCGATCAACTGTACATGGTTTCTGAATTTGCTCATAATTGAAAAATATTATGTCCACCTCCCAGTGGACGGTTAATAATGGATTTAAATGATCTACTTATTATATCTCGAACGTTTTCCTTGCCTGCGGCAGGCAGGCCTTTTTGATTGTTTTGTGCGGTTCCTTTTTTAGGATCTGGATTCGATTTCATGGTTCCTTTTTTTGATCTACTTCCCATAGAGCTCTCACGTTACCTTTTTTGATGCAAAACCCAACACAACATTCGAACTTGGAAAGACGTATAAAAAAGATCGCGCCATGGGCGTGACTGGTTTATGCCGTCGGACAAGGGGGAATGTTGTTATTTCGCCATCCAAAAAAGGTCCGAGTGCTGGAATGGCCGTAGATCGGAAACGAATCCTGGAAGAATTCCAACATCCAAGGAACGGCACAAAATGAATCGATGGCACTCTGGTAAAACCTTGTACAACCAAAATCGATATATGCGTTCACAGACAACGACCATCTAACTAGGCCGTTGGCCAGGCGGACTTGAGCAAGGGTTTCATGGTCGGGAAGTGGAGGATGCCAAGGCAAGACCAGGAAACCCTTGCTCGTGTCCAAGACCCCCCCGAGGCTTATTGCCCGAAATGGAATGTAGCGGCAATGTGCCGAGGTGGTGTGGCGTACCCCATAAACTGCAAACGGTAACCTTCCAATGAAAAAACCTTCATCCCGTTCCGGTCATATATCATTGAACCCTCCCCAGATCAAGGGATGTGAACTTGCCGCATGGGTCCTGTTCTTTAGGTTCGGGTAAGTGGGCCATCGGGTTTTCCCTTCGGGCCACATCCCTTTGCGATCAATACCGCAGGAAGCAAGCTTCCCCTTCATTTCCGGGGAAACCAACATATAATCCTTTTGCCTGATATTCACCCCCATACCATAAGCTCCCAATCTAAAATATCCTGCACCTTTGCCCAGGTCCCTTTCCACTTTACATCCAGGTTGCCTGGAGACATCCTCAAGATCGGTTCCCCTAAGTAATGGGGACAGGCAATCGCTATAGGCTACATCGTTCAAGGTCCCGCATACCAGGACCAATTCCTTTCCGGTATCCTTCATTTTATGATAGATATCTGCCACCTTTTGGGCCTGAAGCTTTCTATGGGTATCCCTGTCCAAAGAAAACTGTACCGAAAGAATATGAACAGATCGGCCTTCCGGGGTCAAAACGGCATATTCCTGACAATCCACCTCAAAAATAGGATCCTGCCCATCGGCCAGTTCCAGGCCATGGCTTTTTAGTGTGTCCAGCCGGTAACCGTTCTTCGCCATTATCGCCATTCCCAGGCCACGGCCATCGTTCCCCTCCAAATGCATCACCTGATCGTAGGCTTCCATATCAAATTCCCTTAAAAGTCCACGGTTAAAATCCATCAGGGAGGCCCTATCCTCCACTTCCTGGAGGACGAGCACATCCGCATCCGTAGCTGCAATGAGCCTGGCCTTGTTGAGGGTGGAACTATAGGGAACGGCCATTGTCTGCAGGGCCACCCACCCGTTCCAATCGGTAAGCCGCGAGGCCTTGGCCTCATGGGCGGATCCGTTCGGTTTCAGAAAGAGTTCCCCCTGCCTTTTTCGCAGGACCCCGAAAGGTCGATGGTCCGTTTTTTCGAATCCCAACAAGAAAGTGAGTTCCCTGATCCGATCCATATCATTTGCGTTTTTTTGCATTCTGTTCATTAGGCTATCGAGCTCCGATACCCAATCGGAAACACATTTGTTCAACTTAGGCCGTACAAGGCCCTTGTCCCGGTGATATATATTTTCGATGTTGAAACTGGCTATTTTCATATTTATAGTATTAGATTCGTTTGTCTTTGGTGTCCTTGTCAAAAGAGATCAGATTGAACATTTGGCGCATACGGCTTCGGACGCGTTTTCCGTAGCGTTCCTCCAATTCTTCGGCATTCAGGTTCGTGGTGATATGGGTAGGGATCTTCGTCCGTTGGAACAGTTCGTGCCGGGAGACCAGCACTTCGCCCATCACATTGCAATCGTCCCCAAAGTACCTGCCCATGGGTTCTACTCCGAGATCGTCAAAACAGTAAAATCGGCCGTTCCCATAATCCTCGATGATCTTATACCCGATATGGTTGAAGGCAAATGTGATGTTGCGGGAAGGAATAATTTCGTAGTTTCTTTTATGGGGGACAAGGTGACGTACCAGCCGCATCATGCTCGTCTTGCCACATCCCACCGGCCCGGTCAACAAAATACCTTTGCCCGTATCCATTTCCATTTTCCGGCAACTCTCGATATCCTTTACCATATAACTACAGAGCTTTAGAAAAGTGCCCTTGTCCCCTTCACGGATCTTAAAGCTTTCCCCGAACAGGGACCTGCCCTTGGCATCCAGATAGGCGAGCACCTTGGAGAAGTCGTATTCGATACGCTTGCCGTCAAAACTGCCCAGGCAATATTCGGTGCCCCCTACAACAAGGATATGTGGGCGTGGATCGGCCATATCATTACAAGGGTTCCCCATAGTTTTTATTTGTTTGGATATCCAGATAATCTGCACTCAACTTTTTGTTGGACCTACCGCCAAAAGCACCAACTTTTTTCAGTTCCTTGGCCCGTAGCATCCAATTTTTGGCCATGGCCATCCAGTCCTCTATCATGGATTTTCCGCCTACCTTCCATCCCACTCCCTGGTAGTGGTTGTAAAATTTGGAACCCTCGGTAAGCGGCCACTTGTTCATTTTGAAAAATTCAATAACATCATGTTCATTTTTTGGGCGGCACTCTCTAGAGTGTTTATTTAATGTTTTATTATGTTTGTTAATGTTTATATTTGATACCACCGCTGGTCCACCACTAGTTTCAGGGTGGTCCAGGGGTTGTCCAGCAGTTGTCCCAAAAATGGGCATCATGATTCGGCTTCCCTGGAACCGGCTATGGGAGGGCAGATAGGCGATGTAGTTCCAATCGCTCAAATTGGTCAAGCATCGGTGGTAGGTGGTCCTGGATCCTATTTTGGCAAGGGACATCGTCTCTTCCCTGTCCACTTGAAAACTCTCGGGAAACCTGTTCTGGTTCCAACATTGGAACAGGGCCATATATAGGCTTACATGTGAGGGATTGAGCCTTGAATCTTTTGAAAATTGCTCAAAGACCCCATTTAGGTGCTTTATATAGTTCATTATTTGAGTTTTTCGTTATTGACCAGGTTGTCCGATAGCATCTTTTCGATCTGTCCGGCCTCATAAAAAATGAGCCCTCCTATTTTGGTATAGGCCAGGGTGCCGTTGTGCCTAAATTTCTGTAAGGTCCCTGGGCTGATATTGAGCATATCCATGACCTGGGTGCTTTTGAGCCACTCCTTTTTCATGACCATGGCCCGATTTTCGTTGAACATTTCCCGGATCTCTTCGAGAAGTTCCAATTTGAATTCCTTTAAATCTTCTGTTGTAATGATTGTTGCTGACATTGTAGAACGGTTTTTAAGGAAAGGGGCCATCGCATTGCTGTCAACTAATTTGACGGCCCCTGACCGGATTTGATTTTCGTCCTACAAAATTGCAGTGGCATTTTGGTTAAAATTCCATAGCTATGATAGAGGTGGGAGATATTTTTTTGGAACTTTTTTTTAGGGGCATTTGTAGTGATTTGCCGTATCAATACCTCACCGTCCACCTTAAAAAGCATCCAAATTTTATGTTGAAGGGTAAAAAATGGAAATCCCCCACCTCTATCCCAAGGTGGGGGATTTTGGGTCAGTCGTCCAGACCCTCCATCCTTTGTTGCAGCATCTCGATAAGCCTGTCCAGAAACTTGGTCCTACCGGTCTTCCTGGACCTGATCTCGATAAAGGTATGGTAGTAGTTGCCAAGGTCCACATTGTAGAAATGTTCGAAATGGGCCGCCAGCTCTTTAATGTCCGCGGTCCCACTGTTTATACATTTAATGGAGTGGAGGGCATAAAGGAGCTCGATCAGGTCCGTCTTGCTTCCGGTCCAAAAAAGTTTTGAAGGTCGTTCCATAGGTTTGTCTTTTAAGTCGTCCATGTTGGTCGTCAAGGTATCGATCTCCCTTTGTAGATATACGATGAGCATGTCATAGGCCATTATGGTGGCCACCGTACCGTCCTGACAGGTGGAGAACTGATCGTCGATCATAAAATGAAAGGATTCCAGGGGCAGCCGTAGGTCCATATTGCCCCTTACAAAATACTGTTCGTCCAAGGAAATGGCCCCACGGCGATAATAGTTATAGAATTCCAGGTTGTCATTAAAGAAGATCTGTAGCTTATCGATCTGGTTCTTTAAGTATTTCACCTGTGCGGCATTGCTGCCCCGCGGCCTTCTGCTCTCAATGTTGAACAACCTTCCATAATAAATGAGTTTG
Source organism: Arenibacter sp. P308M17 (assembly GCF_003426735.1). Taxonomy (GTDB): domain Bacteria; phylum Bacteroidota; class Bacteroidia; order Flavobacteriales; family Flavobacteriaceae; genus Arenibacter. Next base: position 24,060 of record NZ_QVON01000006.1, on the reverse strand, counting down.
CTATAGAACTGGGGTTTGATATGCTTAAAAAAATTGATTTCCTCCACTTGGGAATCAAAGGTCTTCTTATCAATTTGGGCCTGGAGCCGTTTTATGTAGCGTTCTACCATGGTGATGCCCGACTCCGCCCTAAATAGAATATCGCCGTTTCCGTTTTCCAGCTTATCCAATTGGGTCTTGAATTCCGATACCAGTCTTTGATACTTCATCCCCTTTCGGTTTATCCCTCATGTTACATGGTGCCCAAAAGTTCCAGAACATAGTTATCAGAAGTCTGTACAAAAGCATACCGTTCGTTGACCTCTGCACCCAGCTTACGTTTTTCAAAGGAAGCGGTAAGTCCAAAATCGATATGGGAAGCGCCAAGGGCGATGGCCCTTTTGATGGTCTGGTACAATAATTGGCGATAGGTAAAATGGCTCGTCACATAGGTGTAATCCAGTCCTACAAAGGCCGGGACGTAAGTTTTGTCCTGGTTTTTATAACAGAACATTGCCCCGATGGGTTTTTGTTGGCCCTTCTTTAACGTAAGCACGATAAACTCCCAATGTGGATTGTCGGACATGGCCTCAAAAAGCCGTTGCGGAAATGAAAAGGTATTCAGACCAAGATTGTTCCTATGGACATTGCCGTAAAGCGCAATAAGCTGTTGCAGTTGTTCCTTTTGGCATGATGCCAGGATGTCCACTTCGAATTCTGGTTCAAAAGCCAATATTTCTTTTCGGAAATGACGGCGGTTTCGGACGGAAAGCCGGGAGAAATAGGTTTCGACATCCATGCGGTCCCGAAGGTCCACGGTACAAGAATTAGGCATTTGTATACGTACAAATCCCTGGTCTTTAAAAAATTCCCCCAGATTCTCATCCGGTCCAAAATCCCGGAGAACGGTCATTTTACACCCCATTTTATGTCCCAAGGTTTCCAGGGTCCACATCAACGCGTTTAGGGCCCTATCCTTCAATGAATGCTTCCGGTCCAGGTACAGGTGATTCCCCTCTGTGAAAAGGGAACCTAAGGAAATTGCCCTGGAAGTCAAATGATAGGGATCGTACTTTCTTATGTTTTCCAAGGTTTTTGATATACTTTCCTTGGCCAGCATATCGTCCTTCCAAAGTCCGGCGGTCATGAACGTGGCCAATATCGGATTCCCTTTGTCCTCCCTTACGATCAGGTATCGGAACTCCCAATTGTGTTCCTTGAGAGCGTTCCCCTGAAAACTTTTCTCCAAAAACAACAGTCCGTCCCAGTCCATGACCCCATGGGCCCCCATTACATTGTTCCACATTTCCTTATCCACCTCGGTTATAGAATTTTCCAATTGGATATTGAGATCACCATGCACAACTTTTGGCCCTGTTTTAGGGACGGCCATGGCAAAGGCACGGCGCACCCTGCCCAGGTCGGTCCCGGTCTCCTCCAGGGCTTTTGGATAATGATGGGCCATGGCCTCCACCAAGGCAGTTATCTCCTTCTTTTGGTTATGTCTGGAAATAGTAATGCGTACTCCTGTGTTCTTTACGGGTACCGCTGGGAACAATCCTAGATTGACATAGAATCCTTCCTCCATCAATCGGTTTACAAAATTGTAACCTGTTTTGGGCATCCCCGTTCCAATATAGAACACTGGGGAATCGTTCCTATCCACCAAGGGCAGGTCCGTTTTTGAAAGCAGGCCGTTGAAATATTGGATACGCTCTTTCAGTTCGCTCTGGAGACCATAGATTTCCGGGGAAAGATGTATGTCCGCCGAAGCCGAGGCTGCTGCGACGGATGCCGGCTCAAGTTGGGCCGAAAAGGTCAAGGGCCCTCCAAAGGTCCTTATCCTATGGTGCATCTTTTTATCAGGACATACCAATATCGCCCCGCTTGCCCCAAAAGTCTTGCTCAAGGTCCCAAAAAGCAGCATATTGTCCGGAAGTTCCTTTAGCTGGTCCATGACAAAACCGGTACCATGTCTCCCCGCCCAGCTCATACCGTGAACATCATCTATATAGAAGTGCAATTGGGAATACTTTTCCGAAAGGGCCATTAGTTGGTGCAGCGGTGCACTGTCCCCGTACATGGAATATATACCATCGGCCATGTACCATATACGGTTCCGTTTACTGGAATAGTATTTTATTTTGTCCTCCAGCATGTCCAAATGGTTGTGGCGGACCATGTCCACAGGAATACTTCGGTTCTTTAGCAACTTGCAGGCATTCTGAACGCTCCAGTGTACCTGGTGGTCCAGTATAACGGCATCCCTATCGTCCACGGCACTGGGTATGGCCCCTAGATGCCCAAGGGTACTGTTCTTCGTGATAATGATGGGCTGCCCGTACATTTGCCCTATTTTTTCTTCCAGGGCGTTGTACAAAGGATGGGAGATATAGGATTTGGATAGGGGAAACTGCGTACCGTACTTTTGGATGGCACCGACTGCGGCAACCTTTAATCTAGGATCCTGTTCCAGTCCCAAATATCCTGTGGTCCCAAAATGATAGAGCGCATTTCCCCCGACCCCAATGGTCCTTCCCGTAAAGTCCTCCCCTTCCGCATACAGGTGTAGAACACGCTGTTTGGCGGCATCGGTTATCACCTCGTTGACGGTGTCCAAAAAATTATTGTGCTTGATCTTTGCCATGGTCATTTGTGTTTGGTCCCTAAAATGTAGTGGCATTTGTAGGATTTTGTACTACCCAACACAAAATTCATCCCTCTCAGATAAGTTATAATCCCTCTGGGATAAGAAAAACTCCCTTTATATAAGGCTTAAAGAAGGTTTTAAAAATCACAATCATTATATTTATGTAAATTTAATATCATTTACCAGTTTTCTTTAAATGCCATGCAAAATTATTTTGAAAACGATTTCACACAGTACATGCTTGTGGACAACATTGTACATATCATTTACAAAAAGGGGGTATTTATCGATCTCCAAGCGTCTAAACGGATCGTCAGGGATCGGTTGATGTTCCAGGAAGAGCGGGCCTACCCCGTCATCTGTGACATCCGACAGCTCCGCAAGGTGGACAAGGCCGCCAGGGACTATCTGGCCCTGGAAGGGTCCCTGCTGATAAAGGCCCTGGCCTTTATCATTGAACCTCCCGTGAGCGATGTCATGACACGGTTCTATCTGATGACGAACCATCCGGACATCCCCACGGCCTCCTTTCGGGAAATTTCCAAGGCACTGGCCTATCTGGGCCGGTTCATAGGTATGGTTATGGGCTTGTCCATATTTTAAACAATTCAATACGCAGAATAATGAACATTGACCATAATCAAACAATCCTATAGTAATGTCCCCCGTAAGAACCGAACACAGAATGCAACAGATCCAGCAAATGCTCCTGGAAATGGCCGGAGGTAATTTCTTTTACCGCCTGGAGACCTCGGACACGAACGACAATGTGGAGGCCCTGGCCATAGTGCTCAACATGCTGGCCGAAGAGATCCAGGAATCCTTCTACCATCAGGGATATGTGAGTTCCAAGAGTACCACCGAGCATTTGGTACAGATCTGTTTTTTACTGGATGGGAACGGTATTGTCCAAATGGCCAACCAAAAGGCCTGTACCATCCTTTCCAAATTGCACGGTAATATAGTCAAGAAACCATTTTCGGACCTATTGACGGAAGCCTCCAAAACAGATTGGGAACAGAAATGGAAGACCCTTCGCAAGAAGCGTTTTTATGATATGTCCCTACTCCTTAATTTTTTGACCAATGAAGATCTGGTCGTTCCCAACCGCTGCCATATCACATCCATCAGATCCGAAACGGACGGTTCCCAGAACGTTCTTATCACGGTAGTCCATACCGTTACGGGCAGGACCTATGGCAAGGAAAGGAACCAAACTGTCATTAATCCGGACCCCAATGGCAAAATTTCCCAAAAAAAAGTAACCAGACCAAAGGTCAGACTGAGTTATGAGGATATCCGAAAAATAAGGGAGGGACGGGATATGATCCTCAACAACCTGCAGATGGACCTGCCCAACCTTAAGGACCTGGCCCACCAATTGGGCACCAATGAGTACAAGTTGAAATATGGTTTTAAGGAACTTTATGGAACCACGGTGTTTAAATATTTGGTACAGGAAAGGCTGCGAAAGGCCAAGACCATGGTACAATATACCCGGCTGAACTTCAAGTCCATTGCCAAGATGGTTGGTTTCAAAAGCGTTCCCCATTTCAGTAGGGCGTTCAGCGAGCAGTACGGATATTCCCCTAAAATCTTCAGAAAAAAAGCCGATTCCGGAGAGATATAATACATAAATCCCTCTGGGATAAGTATTTATCCCTTACAAGCAATTTTAACTCCCGAACTTTACCATATCAATACAAATGATATGAAACGGCAACAAATATTTAGGGAGACAATTGTACAAATGGCCTGTTTGCTGTTCATTATCCTTTTTGCCTATGCTGGACTCACCAAATTCTTGGAAGGCCATAGGTTCTATGACAATATCAGGAACTCGCCCATCCTTGGTGGGGAGACCATGGCATCTTTGGCCTCCTGGATGGTTCCCTTGGCCGAGCTGGCCGTAGCCCTGTTATTGGTCCGGTCCAGGACACGGTTGTTAGGTCTTTACGGAGCAATGGGCCTTATGCTGTTATTTACCGGCTACACCGTGGCCATTGTGTTTTTTGCCCCTTATAGGCCCTGTTCTTGCGGGGGCATTATCTCCCTCTTGTCCTGGGAACAGCATTTGGTGCTCAATATGGGATTGCTCCTATTGGCCCTACTGGTCATATTGCTCTCCCGCAAACATAAAAATATACCCATAAACAATATCCACCAAGGCCCTTAAATGGCCATGGGACCATATATAATATAAAGTAAAATGATGAAGATATTTTGTTGCGCAACAAGAGCAGGGGGAAGACCGAAAACCTGTACAAGAGAGTAGGCACTTATTATTAATCAAAATTATATTATCATGAAAAATTTAAAATTGATTTTACCGATGTTGGCATTTGTTTTTGCCATTACACTGTCCTTTGCATTTGTGAACGCAACGGCCGATGATTTTTACGCTACCGGATATGTAATTATTGAAGGTCAGCCATATGATGTTGAAGCCAATTGTAATTCGCAATCCACTGCAGATTGTAAAGTACGTATTGAAAATTTGTCGGGTACGTTTATAGTTTATGATTCCGATACCGATGAACCATTAAAAAGTAATGCCCCGATTCAAACAATCGATGATCCTAGGCTTTAAATTATTGGACTAATTACAACAAGTATAACATCGGATTGATCTTATCCGATGTTATACTTATTTTATTCAAACAAAATATTTCTAGAAACTATTTTCTGGAATTGCCATTTTCATCCTCAAATGTAAATTCCATCAGATGGTCTTCCCTAAGGTATTTCCGTGCCGATCTCATAATATCCTCGGGCATCAGTGATTTTACATATTCCTCAATTTCAACCGGGCTTGCCCATTTTTCGTTAAATCGATAATGATCATATAATTTTTCAACTCTTCTAGCAGGATCGTGTTGTCTACTTACCCTATATTTTGGATAAACTTTATTGAGCATTACATCCTTAAAAACTTCTCTGTCAACAACTTTATCACGCAGTTCTTTTACCAGCGATTTGCAGGCCTTTCGCAACATCTCCAATTCACTCGGGATAACATTCAGTAAAATTCCTATATCATAAAATGAGGACTCCTTGTTAATTGTACCAAATGCTATCATATCATATAACCCCGCCTCAACGGAAAAGCGTAAATCCAATATTTTGGAATTCAACATATAACCCAACACTTCAATGTCTATTAGTTCCTTCCAATGCATTGGTTTATCCACTTTGGACAGGTACTTTCTGTAATAAAAAATATTTTTCATCTTGTATCCTGCTCCAATCCCATGGGGATTGAATTTTTTATATAATGGGCTTGCTGGAAGCGTCACCTCTTTGGTGGACCAAGTTTCATCCAAAATAGAATTGGACCTTACAGGAAGATTCCCCAGATACTTTTGCAATAATGGCAAAACTTCCTCCACTGAAAAACTACCGCTAATAATAAAAGTAAAATCTTCGGCGTCACCATGGAGTTCTCTATAGATTTCATAGGCCGCTCCCATCTCCGTTTGACGAATTCCATGCAAACGCCTTGTCCCTTCCGGTACTTTTGAGCGATCCTTTAAAAACTCCCGAATCCTTACAACAAAATCTTGGTTGCTAATACCATATGTAGGATACAAGTGGCGATTTTCTTCTTGAATTTTCCAATCCGTAAACGCATTTTCATCTTTTCTGGGGTGTACAAAATACAGGTATACCAATTGAAGCATCGTTTCCAGATCATCAATGGCAGCGTTTCCTTTGATACCCGTTTCGTTGTAATTAATATAAGGTCGGATCCACAATCCTTTGCTATGCTCCTTTAAATAGCTATTGATTTGAAATTTATTCAGTGACCCTGCTCCGGAATTTTGAACAATGTAGGGGGCATTTATAGCAGAAAAATAAGCCTTTTCAGGAAAGCATGATGCACCATTTGGACTGAACCCGTGTAGATAAAATCTATCCTTGCTATTTGTCAAAGTATCCAATATTACTTTCATTCCATTGTCCAACACAATCTCTTCGGCCCCTGAAGAAGCAGTACCTATAACCTTGTAACCCCTTAATTTTAAAGTAGATTTTTGGTCTTCACTTAATAATTCCCTTGGTACTTCGTGGCGGATAAATGGCTCTACGCTCTGTAATAGGGCCTGCTGTATCCAACCCCGTACCTGGTTTTCGGTAAACTTGGTCCCCTTGGGTGCCATAATCCCAATATCGTCCGGATCATCGCTTATAAGGCGGCCAAGCGCCGCATTAAACTCATTGAGACTTAGTTTGGACAGCCATTTTTTTAAGGCAATAGCATTGTTCCCCGGTAATGCTTCCCCATAAACAAAGTGTTCCTGAATGCGTTCCAACCAATACGCTGATCGGTCAGTTTCTTCCTTGTCCATGAGTAGGATATAATTATTTCTTAATTCGTCCCATTCATTTTGTTCAAGTCCAAACTTTTTTAATTGTCGTAATGTTAAAAGTACTTTATTCAATCCTTTCCCAATCGTATTCACATTGGACCTAATCCTTAACTCCATTGCAGGCAAATATGGACCGGGAGTAAAAAACGAAGAAGTAAAGTGATTGCCATATGTTTTCTCTAACTCATTTAATCGGTGATTGATCAGTTTATAAAGTAATTTCCAATACAGCCTTTCTTTGATTTTCTGCTCGTTCTCAAGATTCTCGATTATCTCCGGTTTCCTATGGTAAAGAAAGAACTCCACTTCTTCACTACCCCCAGGATATGATGAATCCAATTCCATGTAGGCAAAATGTTTCTCTCCTGTCAAGTATTCTTGAACACAGTCCAACCATTTGTTTGGTGTTTTCACCCTGTTCATGGATGAAAAATTATCGATTACCTTCTTTTCAATTTTATCGATGTTCTTAATATCCCCCACCAGAACTATGGCCATGCGATCTGGTTGGTACCATTTTTTATAAAAATCTATAAGTGTCCCGGGCGTATATTCCTTATTAAGTTTAAAAAAATCGGAGTAATCATTGCTACAAGGGATTAAGAGTGATTTCAATTTTGTTTTAACAAAAAACTTTTGAAGGTTATCGCCTTGACGAAAAACAATTTCTTGGAGCAAGGGTCCCTTCTCCTTTATAATAGCTTCCTCGGTCAGATCCAGGTCCGTAATGTTTGTAAACCACCTAAGGCCCGTATTGAAAGCATTTTCACTATTTGAAGGAATATCAAACCTATACCATGTGGAATAATTCCAAGTTTGTGCAAAAAGATCACTTTTGCCCATGCCCAAACTATTCAGAAGTGCAGGGTCGTTTAATAGGTTGACCGGAAAATCTTTGGCACATTTAAAAGCCAGGTGTTCAATGGCATGTGCATAATCCAATTCTTCGGCTTGTTGATAGTTATTCCCAACCTTGACATAAAATCGCATGTTTATCTTCTTGGGACCATTTTCCACACGCTTAATATAATACGTAAACCCGTTCCCTAAACGCCCATAACGGATTGAAGGGTCCAATGACAGTGGAGCACCATTATCAAGCACATTGCCTTCTTGTCCGTTCATAGCGGTAATTACAACAAAAAGAAATATTTGGAGTACGTATTTATATCCCTTTATTTTTTCGGTTATCTTATACATATTAAGTGGTTGTTTGCATAATAAAATGGAGCCAGATACCCCTTTAACAGTCAGTACTTTAAGTAAAAGCTCAATAACCCTCATTTTGTTCAATATTTGGATTTTTTTCACGTTCCTCTTCGGGTATGGGATAGAAAATATCCGTGTCCTGCCATTGTGGTTTTATCGGCTTTAATACCTCAGCTGTTTTTTGGAGGCGTTTTAGGTCCAACCAGCGGTGTCCCCATTCGGAAAACAGTTCCCGTTTACGTTCTTCCATTATTTCTTCCAGTAAATCCTCTTGTGGGATTCCGGGTAAGGTATTGGCGATGAGCTCTAGATTGGCCCGATTACGTAATTTGTCCAAATCTGATATGGCTCCCGGCAAATTTCCTTGCATGGCACGTGCCTCTGCACGTATCAGATACTGTTCTGCAAGCCGCAATACCATTGAATATTCGGTAATATTGCCACTGCTGCTTCCATCTTTGTATTTTTGCGGAAAATAAAACTCCCTGCTTGCATTATAACCCACCCAATGTGCCAACCTTTTATCTTCCAGATTTATGGCCGCCACAAAATCATTCGAAAGAACCACCCGTGAGCTGTTTATTCCCCTAAAAAAATACCCCTCCCTGGTATATGTGGTCTGTCGCCTTCCTACCGGAACAGGGGATATTTGCCATATGGCTTCCCTACTGTTCTTTAGGAACACTTGGTCCAAATCCTCTAGGATTTCATAGATAGCCGTTTGATCAATAACCTTACTGCTCCACTCTTCCGCTTTCTCCCAATTTTGTTGGTATAGATAAATTCTTGCCCTTAAGGCCATCACAACGAAGCGATTTACGTGGGTGCGTTCCAAATGTTCGTACTCCCCCGTTTCCTCCAAAAGGGATAGTGCCAAGTCTAGATCGGTAGCTATCTGTTCATATACTTTGGCTGCCGAAACTTTTGGGGCCACGGCGTTCTTACCATAGTCCGTTGTCAGTACCAATGGCACATCACCATAAAGGTTTACCAAATAAAAATAGGTAAAGGCCCTTATGAACCTTGCTTGCCCTTCGGCCATAGAAAGTGTTTCCTCGGATAATTGTTCGGAATTCGATAATCCTTCCAAAACGCTATTGGCCATATAGACTATATTATAGGCACTGGACCAAAGCTCATAATTGGCACTGGCATCAGGTGTCCCCCTAGATGAAATCTGGTTTTGTTGAAATGGGCCATATCTTGTATCCGTAGCACTGGTTGTTTCAAAAATGTCAGAAGACATTCCTGCCAAGATGGTCACGGAGCTTATATGTCCATTGGAGAAACTCGCAGAGGAAAAGAGCTCGTTATAAATACCGGTTATTGCGGCCATTGCGGTATCATCATTCTCAAAAACGGTTTCCGTGACCATTTTATAATTTGGAGGTTCCAAATCCACGAAATCCTCACAGGAAACAGTCAACAGATAACCAAGGCACAGTATAATGGGTTTTACATATCTTTTGTTCAACATATTTTTGTTTTTAAAGGTTAATTTGTACCCCTAGGGTCAGGGTTTTGAGCGCGGGAAGTGTTGCATTCCCTGGGTTTTCTACGTTTAGGCTGTTGTAATTCGTGATGGTAAAAAGATTTTGGGCCTGTAAAAAGAGGCTACAGCCTTTCAATCCAATTTCCTTTAAAGGTAGAGTGGGCAGGTCATAACTAAGGCTTAGCGTTCGCAATCTTAAAAAGGATGCATCACTGAAAAACCTTTCACTTAATTGCGCATTATAATAGGCGGTACCGGCTTCAAATGACTCTGAAACGGTCTGAACATTGTTATTTTGCCCATATTGCCAATCACCGAAAAATTGTGCGGTCTGCATGGCCTTATAGCCGGGCAAACTTGTCTCCCGTTCAGGCGCCGATTGTTTAACAAATTCCCATAAAAACCGTAGCTCCATGCCTTTGTAGGAGAATTTATTGGTCAATCCCCCAAAGTACTCCCTGCCCAACTTTTTTACCACAATGGCATCGTTAAAGTCGTACTGCCCATCTTGGTTCACATCCTTCACCCGGTATAGGCCTGTCCCTGGATCCACACCCTCGTATTCGTACAACAAACGGATATTCAACGGATGCCCTATTCTATAAATATTGGCATAGGAAGTCTGTTCAATATCCGGGAAACTTAAAAGTTTGTTCTTTGGAACGGTCAGGTTTATAAATGTCTGCCAACTAAAATTCTTGGAACGTATATTCATGGTGGCAAGTTCAAATTCCCATCCTGTATTCTGAACCGTAGCGGGCAAATTGGCCTGCACCGAACTAAACCCTGTGATGGATGGCAGCGGATATCCTACCAATTGATTGGAAGAACGATTCCGGTACCAACTGGCCCCTAGGGTTATCCTGTCATTTAGAAAGCCCAGTTCCAGTGCCGTCTCCAGTTTTTTGTTTTCTTCCCAGGAATAATTGGGATTGGTAAGTTGGGTGGGGTATATACCATTAGGCCCCGCTGTGGCCTCATAGGCGTCCAAATATCCATAGTCCCCTATTTGGTCGCTACCTGTTATGCCATAGCTCCCCCTAAACTTCCCAAAACTAATAAAGGGAAGGTTCTGCTTTACAAAATTCTCCCCAGAAAATATCCAGGCCCCTCCAATGGCCCAAAAATTGGCAAAGCGCTTATTGGGTCCAAAACGCGAGGAACCATCCCGGCGTCCGGTAAGATTAATGAAATACTTCTGTTCGTGGTTATAACCTAAACGGGCAAAGACCGCGTTGTACTTATATCTTTTTATTTCATTGTTGATGATATTAACGTTCTGTGCTGCGGCCAAATCCCCAATTAAGGCAGTGGATACGAACCCTTCCCCGGTAACGATCAGGTTCTTGGAATCGTTTTGCTGAAAAGTGGCCCCGATCAAACCATCTAGAGTTCCCTTTCCCATTTTGGCCCGGTATGTAAATTGGGGCTCTATGATCCAAGATTTCCTATCGGCATGTCTTTCCCTTGAACTATGGTTTTGATCTTCCCTTATTTCAGGGCTATATTGCTCCTTGGAAAAGGATGCTTTATAATCTCTGGCCATATTGTTATATCCCATATTGGCCTTGAATGTCAGGTTATGGAACAATTGATAGGACAGTCCTAAATTGACTATTAGATTATGGCCTACATCCGAGGAATTTCTATATAAAATGGCGGCATAGGGATTGTCCCATTGCGAATATTGCCATTCCTCCCAATGCAGGCTGCCATCTTCGTTTTTTATCCTGGGCGCATTGGGAGGAAGTATGAGCGCCGTTGCAACAAAGCTATTGTCATATGCGGGAACATCACTTTGGTCAATACCATAATTGGCGGAAAAATTCATTTGCAATTTATTGTTTTCGGAAATATGGTCTAGTTGTAACCCTGCAGTAACTTTGTGGTAGCTATTGTCTCCCGGAAATACCAATCCTTCATTATGGTACGATCCTCCCAACCTAAAGGAAGTAGTCCCATTGCCCCCGGATGCGGCGATATTTAAATCCGTAATTTGGGAGGTACCGCCAAACAATACTTCCTGCCAATCCGTATAGCGGTGTTGATCCCATAACAACAGATCATAATCTGAAAATTCATCGGGTTGCCTGCCATCATTTTGCAATGCCGTTTTTCTTATAGCCAAATATTGTTCCGTGCTTAAAAGGTCTTCTTTATTGGATACTTGTCCCATTCCGGAGTACCACCTTGCTTCTATTTCCGTTTTTTGCCTATAAGTCCCTTTTTTTGTAGTAACCAGTACCACTCCGTTGGCACCTCGCGAACCATAGATAGCCGTAGCATCCGCATCCTTCAATACTTCAATACTCTCAATATTGGACAGGTTAAGGGTGCTCAATGGATCTATTCCGCTCAAATAAAAATTATTGCCCCCATCTATCGGAGTAGAATTTATGGGCATTCCATCAATAATATATAAGGGGAAATTCCCGTCATCCCGCAGGCTGTTCTGTCCCCTGATCCTTATGAGTGGGGCATTTCCCGGAATTCCGTTATTTTGCACCACCTCTACCCCCGCCATGTGGCCCTGAAGGGCCTCTAACGGACTTACTATGGGCTGCAGTTCTATCTCTTTGGCGGTGACCCTACTAATACTCCCCGTCCGCTCCCTTTCCTTTACCGTATAATACCCGGCATTGATCTCCACTTCCTGCAGTTCCGTAATCTCGGACTGCATCTCTATGTCCAGGGTGGTACGGCCCAAAACGGGCAGTTCCCGGCTGTGGTAGCCCAGATAGCTAAAGACCAGGGTGTCCTTGTTGTTTACTAAAAGGGAGTATTGTCCCTCCTGGTCCGTAAAGGTGCCTTTATTTGTACCTTTGATAAGGACGTGCACCCCCGGCATGGGGCCATAGGGGTCCGTAACGGTGCCGGAAATTTGCTGCTGTTGGGTCATTAGTATAGTTGAAACCTTAAAACAATGCCCATGGGGGAAATGGGCAAAGTAAGGTGGGGGAAAAAAACTGAAAAGAAAGATTAGACAAAGGCGTAGCATGCCCCTGTACTCCAGATTATTTTGCATAATTTTGAAATATTGGATGAAACTTGGTTTTTTATCTATGAATTCTTGAATGCCTTCCAAACGTTTGCGTCAACAGGGTTTGGGAGGTTGTTTTTTTATGTGCTTTTTTATGTCATAGGCATTTTGGTTCATCAAGGGAATTTTATAATTCCCTTTGAATTACATAAGTGTTTATAATGAATCCGTTGACCTTTTGATGTTCATTGATGAAATGTATATTATTTCCATATCAACCTTCCTTTTTCATTTCTTTTGCTCGCCCAAAAGAAACGAAACAAAGAAAAAGGCGCCTTTTCCGAGGAATTTTTTCGACAACAAGGTCGAAAAACCGTGATCGAAACTCCGCGTCGCTTCGTAACTCAGCTCCTGCTCCGGAGCTTTCGTTCACTATTCTGCGGATAAGGATCTTTGGCTTCGCCAGTTGAAATGATATTTTTGATCAATAGGGTCAAAAAGATTTGTGACATCTCAAAATCTTGGATCCATACATAATAAGGGCTTCGCCCTTTCCTTTCCGCGGTGTGCACAAGGCGGAACGGACATAAGGGCAGGTCCCAAAGGGCTTAGGCTGCTTTGTCGTTATTTGGCCGGATGCCAAAAGTGTGTGGATCGTGGATTATGGGACAACATTATTTTTCGTATTCCGGAAAAAAAGGGTCAACACCAATCCCATAATAAGTAATAGGTTTAAGCCTATATAGGGTTCTTTGGTTTTTTGGCAAAGAGGATATCGAACACGGTAAGGGCCAACATGCTAAAATGTTGCCCTATGCGGTACCCCATTGGTGTACAAAAACCGTGTTCCATAACGCTCTTAACGTTTTAAGTTGGTTTTGTCATGCTCCTAAAAAGCAACGCTAAGAATACAGTGAGTAAAAGCCAAAAATATAAAAGGCGCGGAACTCAGCTTACTGCCTTTGAGGTACTGGTATACCGTGGGAACAATAAGTGAGCCCACGCCGATATAGACGTGAGCATCTTACTTATCATCTCGTTCCCATTTAAAAATTACCAGTTTTCAAAAGCGAGATTCAAAGCGAATGCTTCTAATTTTTTTATAGAAGAATCGCAAAAATACTAATTCGATGCAATATAATAAAAATATTCGTTCGTTACCGTATTCGGTAATGAATTTATTTTATAGAACATTCATATTGCATAAAAGCTTGCAATTTATGAATGAATATAAGACCGAAAAAATTAAGGAATTAATTGCACAAAGAATAAAAGAGTTAAAAGGCGAAACGTCTTATACCAATATTGCAAAAAAATGTAATATATACCCAGGTAAGATAAGTAATGTCGCGAATAATAAAACAGACTGTCAATTATCCTCTTTAATTGAAATTGCAACAGGGTTGCGAGTACATCCAAAACATATCTTCGAAATCATGTTTGATTTTGAAGATTATTATGCTAATTTGGACGGTATTTCCAAAAATAAAAATTCAAAAAGGAAATAACTGTTTTTTTACTTTTAATCGATTCGGTTTAAGGAAAGCTTACACAGAACCTAGAGGAAATGTAGGCTTCCCCAAAAATTGACCGCGAAACAATAAAAGTCTCTTAGAAAAGTAGAGTGTGTTCGTGTTTTATCCAAATGATAGTAAATTCTCCATTTTTTTTCTAAACCAATCAGTTGAAGAAAGATCCTTCTGTTCCAATTGAAGTTTTGATATAATTGTTCTATCAAATTCGGTTTTTAAACTAAAGGATTTAAGAAATTCTTCGATTTCATCAGATTTCAAATATTTACAAACTATTTCATCACTCTCTCTAAATTTATTATCGGGAACTTTAAATTCTTGATAACCATTTCTCGAATTCCTTAATTTTATAAGAATTGAATCATATTTTGAATTTTTCTGTTTTATAAGTTCTTCAATATAACTTTCTTTATTAAATCCTTCCTTGTTCAGTTCCTCAATGTTATCTGGATGATATAAATAATTTTCAAAACAGTAATATTCAAGAATTATGTAGTTGGTATATGAATTTTGAATTTTTTTAATCTCAGTATCTGTTAAAAAATCTCTGTCTCTGATTCCAAAATGAATTTGATTTGCTAAAACCTTAATAAAAACACTATTGCTATTGTTTTCAGCTATAAAATGAATATTATCAAAGTTTAAGTTGTTAAAAAAAACAGAATTTTGATTTTCACAATAAATAATTATTTTTTCATTTACTTCTGGTACATTTAACCTTTCTAGTTCTTTTACTTCCTGATATTTGGAAGGGTTGTAGTACTTATTGCTAATTTGAACTTGTAATTCATTTAAGTATTTAGTTTTACCTATATATGCCGATTTTAAAAATGAGCCAAAGGTTTTTGAGCTCTGTTTAAATTCTATTTCGGCCTTATTGATTTGTTCCTTAAAATCATCCATACGATTTTTGAGTTGGTCTTTTTTAGCTTTTAAGGATTCTTGCCTTCGTTTAATCTCTTGGATTTTATTTTTTCTTACTAACTCAAATTCTTTTACAATTTTGTTGTTAGTTTCTTCTCTAAACTCCTCAATTTTCTTTGTTAAAGCACTTATTTCATCCTTAACTAAATTTAACTCTCCTGATAAGCTTTCTTTTTTCTCAGTTTCTTCTGATAGTAGCTTTTTAGCAATCTCATATTTTTTAAATAACTCTTCTTTAATTAATTCAGCATTTTCCTCAATTGTGTTACTTACTTTAATTTTTTGTCTTAATGCTTTATTTGTTAAAATTTCAGTTACTAGTTCACTATTAAATTTCTCACTGTCTTCATACTGCGACATAGCCCTTAAAATTTCCATACTTATTTTCTCAGAGTCTCCATCAATTTCTCTGAATAGAAAAGGTAATCTAAAATTCCCAAGAATCGCATTTTCAAATTTTTCTGTTCTAGGAATCCAAAATTGAAGCATTGAAATAAATTCATTAGGGTGAAGACAAACACTTATTTTTGTGTTTAAGTCATTATATTGTTTGAATTTGTCATATTCAAGAAAGCTAAAATCTAACGTTAAAATCCAATTCTTGACATCTTTGGGTGAATCTATGTAAGTTGGTCTTTTGTCTTTTACGTAATGCCATAATTGACAATCGTGATTGAATTTATCGTATATCTTTTTTTTGTTTGTTTCCTTCTCCTCATTAGAAAGTCCTTTATATCTATCTGCTTTATCATTACGTTCAAATCGATATTCTACTTGTTCAAGCAAATCATCAACTACTCTTTGGTCAGTTGAATAGTTTTCCATGTTGTCTTGCTGAATCTCAAGACCTTTTTTTCTGATATTAACAGTAAAATTATCAAGATATGGGTCGAAATAGTCATCTATATTGAGCATTGTTTGCTTTTCATGACATTTTTGGAAGTATCTTTTAATTATACCCGAAAAATCATCAGTGCTTTCAGCTGCAATTGCTTGGTTTAGGGATGGTTTTGTTCTTTTTAAATAATCTTTAAATCGTTTTATTAAATTCTGAAATTCAAAAATTGTTACTGGTAGAATATAGAATTTCACTTTTACCTTGTTCTTAATTTCGTTGATTAATTCTATAAGTGAAAAAGCAGCTTCATTGGAAGGGTTGTCGTGTAAATCAAGTAAAGTGAGTAAAAAATTTGTGTCAACAAATATTTTTAGATTAATTTGTGATTTGGATAATGCATATATTTCTTCGACAGCAGATGTATTTAAGTTTGCAGATTCAATAAAAAAATAGGCATTTAATTGGTGTAAAATATAATTTTTTACATAGATATTTTTAAAATCGAAATAGTTTAAAAGTAAAGCATGAACTAATGATTTATTTCCGTTATATCTACTTACAAATTTTTGAAATTGACCATATTGCTCAATTGAAATAGTATCTTTCCCACTAATTAGCTCGTATGTTTTTGCTCCTATTTCTCGAATAAGAGGTATAATTAAGTACTGATTCAAATCATCCCATAGTTTCTTTGCTGATGTTTCTGGGTAAAGTTTATAGCATAGTTCATTAAACCTTTTTTCTGCTTCGAATTCAATCTCTTTTTGTTTTATAAAAGAGGCTTGAAATTCAGAATATACTTCCTCTGATAAAATAAATAAATCTTCAGAAACAGGTATTATTTGCTTTTTACTTTTTAAGCTTTCTATTTGTGTTGAAATTCTGTTTTTATCAAAACTGCCATTTAGTTCTGATTTTAGATTTTTAAAAATATCACTTTCATTTTGAGGTGAATTTTTATTTACTCCAAAAGTTGAGATTATAATATTTTGAATAGATTTTTCCCACCAACCACTTTCATTTAGTTTGACATGATGTACAAGTGAAATTATTTCAGAGGAAAGTATTTTATTCATATTTTATCTTTTATTTAGTCGGTTTTGTACATGACACACAACATTAAAGGATTAAATCATGTAAGCCAAGTGTACAGTTTATTTGGGTTCACTTTTGAACTATGCGGTGTCAGTTTTTTGCTACCCTTGTAATTTGGGTTTGATCTTTTTTATTTCTTACCAATGTAGGGATTTTTGGTTTGTGTAGGGGAAAATTTTCTGTTCTTCCTTAAATAGAACTGTAGGTTTCCCTAAAAAAGGGGGAGCCTACAAAGCCATTAATTATTTCACTTCTGGGATTTGGTTAATGGCAGCGTTTTTGATTTCTCCTTTGCACCTTTATTCAACCATTTCACACTAATTTTCATTCCGATAAATAAACTGAGACCACCAAAAAATAATAAAGCATTTTCTCCGTCAAATTGTTGATTAATTATTCCAAATAATAAAACATTAATTAATCCTGCGCTCATAAACCAAAAAGCAATGAATTGAAAAAAATTAAAACTTTTTGATGATTTAAAAGTAATAGGATTTTCATTCCAATTCGGTTTATCAAATGCATTGCCGAACAAACTCCAAAACTTTGTAATTAAGGGAAAAAATAAAATATTAAATAAAAAAATAACTATAATAATTCCGATATAAAAATCATAATTTGTTTCCGATTTTTTCTCAAAATCCTTAATTATTATTGATAAAATACAGAGAATAAAAATCACAAGACTCTTTATTTTTCCAATATTATTCCAATTTTTCATTTAGAATTGTGCTTGATAATTGTTGTCAACATTATGAGATTAAATCAGTAAGCCAAGAACACAGTTATTTTGTTTGGCCGTTGAACTGTGCGGTGTCGGTATTGCGCTATCCTGGCTATTTAATTTGGGTCCTTTTTATTTCTTCCAATTTAGGGATTTTTGTTTTGTGCAGGGAGAATTTTTTCTTGCTTTCCTTAAGTGGCACAATTTAAAACGCTATTAGCGGGTGGAATGCTTAGTTATTGGCAATAGTATTTTTTATTAAGTTAGATTTTCCGTTATAGATTTCAGGGTTTCAATTTCCGGCCTTTCTAAAATTTCAGATTCTCCATCTATTGAGTAAAATTCCAATTCAGTTGGCATTTGCTCAGTTCCAAAAACAGATATTCCAATCAATTCTCCACTTTTACTTTTTCCAACGTAATCAATTATTAAATTCCCTTTTTGAATTTCCGAGTCAAATGTTTTTCCCAATATTATAGTGGGACATTTTCCGCAACCACATCTTGCAATAACTTTCAGATTTCTGATTAAATTAGTCCATTCCGATTTTTCTTTTTCAAACAGAAAAGTTAGAAATTCAATCTCGGATTTTGTCAATTCTCTTTTATCTGGAATGCTATATTTCATTAAGTGACTATTTTTCAATTGAGTTTTCGTCCACTTTAAGAGCTTTTAATATTTCCCTTGCTTTTGGTTTGTCAATCATCATTGCCTTGTCAAACTCGTTTAAAAGACTAGAAATGTAAAGGCTTTCATTTACAGTTGAACCTTTTAAATCGTATTTTTCTGCTTTTTGGTAAATTTCTTCGAGGCTCATTTTATATTGCCAACTGTTTAGCTAAGCGTAGTGCGGAGCTACGGCATCTGCGACAGCAGTGGTCGAGTGGGCACGCTAGCCAGTTTCCGTCTACGCAAAAAGCTAAAGCTTATTGCTCGCCCGAACGTGACGTTCGGTACGGGCGGGTTTAGTTTTATTTTTTTCTTGTCCAAAGCTAAATCCATAAGATTTAGCGACTTTATAAATATACACAGACCTTTCGATCAAGCCAAAAGCCCCGCAATTCGTTTAAGTTTTGTGTGTAGTATTTTATATTTTCCATTCATACTTGCCTTCTTCACTCAATATTTTGAATACTTGATAACCAAATTCTGATAAGTAGATTAGAAGTCGGTCAAGAGTTTTATAATCAAATTTTAGTTGTATTGTATCTTCGTCAAGTTTATTTGATGGCAATAAATGTTCAAAAAGAGCCTGATAATATTTATCCTGTGGAATTTTTGATGAATTAAGAGTACCCTGTGAGTGAGTAATAGCGTGTCTGATTTCAGAGAACACTTTAAAGGTCTCGCCGAATCTGAAGTTATTATTATTTTTATTTGAATAATTTTTAAATCTTTTTCCTCCTGCTTTTTTAACTAGTTTGAAAATATCATCACCACCTCTTAAACGTTCTCTTGAATAATCCTTATTTGCAGGCAAACCCTCTCTGAACTTTTGGTCAGATAATATTTTTACTGAAATAAAGTCTTTTAGAAGGGTCTCAAAAGCTTCAAAACATTGAGAATAAGCCAATCCGAATTCTCGAGATAGGACTTTTTCAATTTCGTTTGAATAGTTTTCTTTGAATGTTGATTTTTGAATTCCAGTATGAAAATTTAGTTTCCATCCGTTGTCGGTTGGTCCAGACCAATCACCTATAACTAAAGAAGTCCCTGAGAAATATTGTGCTCCTTCTGTGGTATATTTTTTTACATCATTAATAAGTACTGTGTTAAGGCGTTTTGATGTGTGTTTAAAATCAGTTATAGTTTCGAAGAAGTTATCTAGGTATTTTTTATATGGATTAATCATTTTTTAAATTCAAAAACATATTAGGATTAAAACCTCTAAACCAATGGCGCAGTTTTTCGGGGTTCTCTGTTTAACTCTGCGGTGTCGGTTTTGCGCTAACCTTGCTATTAGTTTTAATCCTTTTTATTCCTAACCAATTTAGGGATTTTTGGTTAATATATGTAAAGCATTGGAACAGGAGTAGTATTTGAGACTGCCAAATGTTTAGTTGGCCTGCCAGGTTAAGCAGAGGCACAGGCGTGACGCCCGCGCCAACGGGGATTTTTTCTTGATTTCGTTAAAAAGTGGCACAATTTAAAACGGAATGGGTGGCACTAACCACCGGGAAATATTATGAATTGGCAGGCCATATGGTAAGGGGAAAATGGAATCCGGGTTCAGTCAACACGGTCTTCATGTTGGGCTCCCGCATTATTTGCGGGACAGGCAGTACCGAACACACGAAGACTTAGTTGTTAGCCACGATTATTTCAATAACGATTCTTTTCGGTTCAAGTTGAGAATCATTCAAGCAGAACTTCAACTTTTCATTTTCTTTAATTCCCTCAATCGTATCACCGTGCTCAATTACAGCTCCGTTTTCAAAGATATAATTACCATAATTGAATAAAAGTCCAGCTATTTGTTGAGGGTCATAATCCGTAAACCGAAATTCAAAATCTGGAAGTCCAAGTGAATTTAAACCTAGAGTATCCATAATCATTTCGCTCTCCTCTTCTTGAATATTGAACAAGCGAACATTCATAAAAGCATTTACATTCTGATAGTTATTATGACTGCTCTTTTCTATAAAATCGTTTGGCTCTAAAATAACTTCACTATTTCGAATCCATACAGCATTTGGCCTCATTGCAGAAACTATACCTGCTACAAATTTTTGAAAATATTCGACTCGTTCTTTATAATCTAAATTCCTTGACATTAAGTCTGTCAATAAGATTTCGTAAGAGCATTTTTTAACTGTCTCTTCTGCATGTTTCCAATTCCAAGATTGTCCGAAAGAATTGTTCAGTTCAGAATATTCAATTTTGTTTTCGTCAGGTATAAATATAATTGCTTGAGCCGGAATATTTCCCTCAGCAAATTTCACTTCGTAATCATTGAAAAAGTAATGTCGTGAATTTTCAGCTTTATCCGAGGTTTCCGGAAATTTTATTATTTTAAACCTGTTATTCAGCTCTTTTTCAATAAGCTCATCGTTAAGGATAGGTTTAGCTTCAAAGAAAAGTTTTACCATAAATAATTCAGTCGGGTTTTCTAACTGTTCATTCTCTTGGGCATCTGCTCCGTTTTCAGGTTTTGGTTTATTTCCGAATATTTTTTTGAATAGGTTCATTCAGTTCTATTGGTTTTTTATAATGTTGGCCAACGTACGGATATAGTAACAAGTAAATTTTGCTGCTTTACTATAGCCGGATTTGTACGTCACCTATTTTACAAAGCCTGGAGGGAATGACTGTGTTGGTCTCGGTTTTGCGCTATCCTAGTGTCAAGTCAACGTTTAAATAACGGGTAAGGAATGATGGATCTTGAGTTGGGCCAAGGCGCAAAAAACGCACATAGCCGTAGCTACGTAAGGATTTTTGCAACGCAGGAGCGACTCAAGAGACACATTAAATTACCCGTAGGTTTAGGCTTGACTGGACACTAACTATGGGGATTACTATTTTATTTCTTACCAATTTAGGGATTTTTGGTTAATGTATGCAAAGTGGTGGGAAAGGAACGGTATTTGGCTGAGCAAGTTAAAGGATGGCACGAGCGTGACGCTCGCGCCAACCAGAATTTTTTTTCTTGTTTTCATTAAAAAGTGGCACAGATTAAAACGGAATGTGAGGTACTGAAAACCGAGGGAAATTAACTGGATTTTCTAGAAATTAGGGACTTGGGCAACGGTTACCTATGTTGTAGCCTGTGGTTTTTCATTCTTTGTTTATTTTTTCTGCTCTTTCAATCGCTTGGTTAATGTTGTCGAGAATATTGTTTTTTCCAATGAGTGAATAAAATTCAGATTTAAATAATTCTTCTTTTACTTGTCTATTAGCACCTGAAATGATGATAGTTGTCCCACAAGATTTCAATTTTTGATGAAATTCCTTTAACCTATTGACAGCAGTTGCATCAATAAACGGAACATTTCTCATTCTTAGAATAAGAACTTTGGGTTCTTGCTTTAAGTCTGTCAAAAATTCTTGAAATTTCTGGGATGCTCCAAAAAACAACGGACCGTTTATTTCATATAGCATGGTGTTCTTTGGAATGTAGGGCAGTTCTTCTTCAAATAATTTTTCTCCATTAGATTCTGCTGCTCCGAAAAGATTTTCTGCATTATTTATAGTTGTTGCTTCGCTCATACGTTTCATAAAAATGAAACTTGATAAAATCAACCCTATTTCAATCGCCAAAATCAAATCGAAAAATACGGTAAGAAAAAAGGTTGTCAATAGAACGATGATATCCATTCGATTGCTTTTCAACAAATCTTTAAAATGTCGCCATTCGCTCATGTGGTAAGCAACTACGACTAATATTCCTGCCAAACAAGAGAGCGGAATAAGTTTGGCTATAGGTGCGAAAAGTAGCATAATGAGCAGCAGGAAAATGGCATGGACAATACCTGCAATTGGAGTTCTTCCGCCATTTTTTACATTGGTGGCTGTTCGAGCAATAGCTCCCGTTGCTGGAATACCTCCAAAAAGTCCTGAAAAAATATTTCCAACACCTTGTGCAACAAGTTCCATATTTGAGCGATGCTTTCCGCCAATCATACCATCTGCAACAACAGCCGAGAGTAGCGATTCAATAGCTCCCAATAAGGCAATCGCAATGGCAGGTTCAATGAGCTGTTGAATTATCTTAAAGTTTATGTTTGGTATTTGTGGCAAGGCTATCTTGTTAGGAATTTCACCAAATTTGCTTTCGATGGTTTCCACAGGTAATTCAAAGAAGTAAACAAGCAACGTAGCAAGTAAAATGGCCACTAAAGAACCTGGTATTTTAGTCGTAATACGATAAAAATAAAGTGCAATTAAAACAGTTCCTATTGCTATAGTAAAAGCCATCCAATTGATGCTGTCAAGATGTTGGAAGTAAACGAGCCACTTCTCAACAAAGTCAGCAGGAATGTTGTCGATATCCATCCCTAAAAAATCTTTAATCTGTGTTGAAAAGATGACGACTGCTATTCCGCTTGTAAAACCTACAATCAAAGGGTATGGAATAAATTTCAGGTAATTGCCAAGTTTCAGAACTCCTAGACCAATAATCAGGAAGCCTGCCATAAAAGTGGCTATGGTTAATCCGCTAACACCATGCTCTTGTACAATGCCAAATACAATGATGATGAATGCTCCCGTAGGGCCACCTATTTGCACTCGGCTACCACTAAGTATTGAAATGACAAATCCTGCAATAATAGCGGTAATCAATCCTTTTTCTGGAGACACACCCGATGCAATGGCAAAGGCTATTGCTAGAGGTAAAGCCACAATACCGACAATAATTCCCGATAGAACGTCTTTGGTAAGTTGTTTTCTGCTAATTCCTTCCTTGATCAGAGTTATAAACTTGGGTGTAAATTCTTTGTTTTTCAATTGTATGATTTCGATTTCTCCTGTTCCAAGGTCGGTTATTAATTAACTCATTGATGTCTGTCGTTTTTTTGCCATTGGCTACAACGTTAAGGCTATGATTTCGGTCTGGGAAATCCCTTGGGATTTTTCAGTTCGGAATCGTGCCGGATTAAAAGTAAGGAATTTTCTCATTTGAAAAAGGCAAGACTGAATTATAGGCCCTGTTAGCGGTTGCTTGCAGCGCAGACCTTGATCCAACGGACAAGCCAATGGAACGATCCGCGGGGTTTTGCTGCATTTTCAATCCATCGCAGACCTTGGCGGACATAAATAAAATTTGATCTTCTGTAAAACCCTAGCGGATAGTGGCGGGCCAAGGTCAAACTGCGAACTGCTTGCGCACCCCTTGCGTACTGGCGGCAAAAGGGAATGTCCCGAAAGCTGCTCTTGTTTTTTTAATCCCCAACAACAGGAAAGCCCAGGCCCAAGATTATGCAGACCGTGGGTTTTTTGCTGCATTGATAAACGTACCGTTTGAACACTGTTTTGTAAAACTATGGGGTAGGCAGCAAAAAAGTGGGGAAGTCCCGGAGCTGCTCTTTATTTAAGGCAAGTTACCGCTAACGGTCTAGTGTATGATTTCGTTGCGTGTTTAAGCACTAAAGTTAGCAAATAAATCACAGATAGAAAGTCCGCGAGGACTTTCGTAAGTAAGCTATAACTAGCAATGAATTATACACATTGTTGAACGAATCCTCCCTACCGGTCGGAAGCTTTGTCGTGTTCAAAATACGTTTTACTTAAATTTATGCAATCTTAAAAAACAATGTAATGTATAAAAAA
>NZ_QVON01000005.1 GCF_003426735.1 Arenibacter sp. P308M17 | reverse complement strand
GTTACGTTCCAAATAAAGGAGACCATGGCGGATTCCGCAGGAGTGCCGTCATCGGTGACCGTTACCTCTACCGTATAAGGGCTGTTGGCTTCTGCACCAGTAGCGATGGTTCCGCTGATCAGTCCCGTAGCGGTATCTATACTAAGGCCGGTGGGCAGCCCGGTGGCAGAATAGCTCAGGCCATCGTCCTCAGGGTCCGTGGCCACGACCTGTAACGAGACCACTTCGCCCTCAATGCCGTTCTGTTCGCCCGGATTGGTGACCACAGGTGCCTGGTTGGCAGGAGTGTTTACTGTTATAGTTAGGGTTGTCGAATTCGTAAGAACCCCATCACTTACCGTTAGCTCTACCTCATAAATACCAGGTGTATTGAATACATGCACTGGATCTGCGTTTGTATCGTTAGGGGTCCCGTCCTTAAAGTCCCAAATATATCCTGTTATTCCAGAGTCATCCGTTGAATTGCTTCCTGTGAAACTTACCGTTAAGGGTGCATCTCCAGAAGTGATATCAGCGGTTGCTACCGCTACAGGAATTTGATTTCCTGTATCCCCTATATTCCATACAAACTCCAGTACGGTAGATTGGGCCGGATCACAGTCATCGGTAACCGTAACTTCCACGTCATAGGGACTGTTGTCCGAGGCACCGTTGGATCCCCCGCCCTGCACTGATTCAGAGGCATTGAACAGTTGGGTCGTGGTATAATTCTGATCTACTTTATGCAAGGTTGCCCGATCAATAACATGGCCACTGGACCTGGACGCAATTTCCATGGTATAAGTACCTGGATTATCGAATTGTACAAAAACAAATTGCAATTCATTATCACTGGTTTGTGTATCCCAATTCCATGCAATTACATTGGTATACACTTTAAACCAACCTGCTGAGGTTGCTCCATTAACAACGGGTGTTTTGCCAACACCACCAGGGTATTTTCTGGGCATAGCACCTGAAGTAACGCCCGAACTGAAAAAGTCATCGGCATCCGGGAAGCGCAACCACGCATCGTTATGCTCCGTATTTGGATTGGTCGGGGCTATGGTCCCAATCTTATTGTGCCACTGGAATCTATAAACTCCGGGCGTTGTGATATTGATTTGAGTGGTTATGGTTCCATTGCCCGGGGTATTAAAGCTATCCACAGAATTAAATAGATAACCTGATCCCGTAAAGCCGGTAAGAGACGATTGCTCGGACCAATTGCTTCCAAAATCCAGATTTTCCATTTCCATTACTACCAATCCATTACTTTCCTGATAAGCTCCACTACCCGTACCGCCAGTAGATACCGTCCCAGTAATTAATCCAGTATTGGCATCTATATCCAGGCCGTCGGGTAATCCTGTTGCACTATATGTAACATCGGTACAAGACCCAGTGGCTTCAATTTGAAGGGAAACAATATCTCCCTCAATATTATTTTGGGTACCTGGATCGGTAACATCCGGAACATTTAGCGCATTGGACAAATTAATTTCCTTGGACGAATTATTTCCGTAATTAATGGTCAATATGGCGTTTCTGTTGGCTCCGGTACCATTAAGGGCAATTTCAATTGGATGTGTAGTATTGGGATTCAACAACTGATCGGTCAATTCCCCGGATACAATATTAAAGTCGGCCGCATCGGTACCTGACAACACCATTGAAGTTACCATTACCCCTACGTTTCCATTTTCTATACCCAAATCGATAGTCTCGGTAGCTCCATCAGCTATCAATAAACTGCCCAAGGCATTAAGCTCACTTGCCACACTTGGACTACCTAAAGGGGCATCCTCACCAAAATACTCCATATTCTTTTGGTTGCCACCACCCTGTACCGGAGAACCGGCCAAAATAAAGACACCGTTTCCGGAAACTATAGCCTGGGTACCATGTCTTGGTGAATTTAACCCAGGTAATGTACTCCATGATTGGGATAAAGGATCATACTCCTCCACTGTGGTCAAAGAGGGACCGGCAGTTTCACTTTCTCCACCGATCACCATTAATTTATCATTGAATTTTACTGCTGAAGAACCCCCTCTTGGTGTTGGGATATTCTGACCAGCGGGTAAGGTACTCCAACTTTGAGAGCTAAAATTATATACATCCACCTCCGGTATGGTTGGTGCAAATGTTCCTCCGGCCCCGCCTGAAAGACGTCCCCCTGAAACATATAGCTTGTCCCCAATGGCTACCGCAGCAAAATGATCCCTTGCTCTTGGCGCATCGGCCAAAGCAGTCCATGTTCCAGTAGCTGGATCAAATTCATCGAAGTATGGAACGTAGCCACCGTTATGTCCCTGTGTGTTACCGGCCACAACGTAAAACTTATTATTGTACAGCACCAGGCCTGCCGAACCTCTTCTTCTATTGACAGGGATTTGAGGACCCTGAATCCATTCTTCGTTGGCCGGATCAAAGGCCCAGACATATTCTGCCGGGGTTTCGGTAGGGAAGGCATTGTCCTTAAAGGAACCTATTACCCAGATCAATCCTTGATACTCCGTGGCTTGGAAATGGTTAAACTCAAAAGGTGCGGAATTAACCAATGATGTCCATGTATCCGAAGTATAATCGTACACGTCTATGGTTCTGGAATTCTCCCTTCCGCCCATTAGATAGAATTTATTACCTGCCTGAACAAAAGAATTTTCATGTCTTGCCGTATAGGTTTCATTTTCATTCTTATTGATCCAGGTGGAGGCAATATTCCAGGAAAACACCCTACTGGCAGGAGCGGAACCAGGCTTGGCCACGGTAACGACTACCTGGTGCATCCCATTGTTGTTTGGCCCTCCACTAGAAGCTGTAGGATCTACTGTACCAGTAATTTGACCATTGCTTGGATTTATACTTATCCCCTCCGGTTGTCCGGAGATATAGTAAGAGATATCCTCACTTGGATCTCCACCGGCCGCTGCCGCACTAAAATTAACTACTTCGTTAATATCATTGGCTTGGTTGGCAATGGCAGATAAGGTTAAAACGGGATTGGCAGTATCCACCTCATATATTTCTATGGCACTAATTATTGGATTATCTGCAATTCCGTGTAAAAAGAGTAGATTTAATTCCCCATCATTGAGGGTCACTGGAAAAGATAGCATACCCGCTACCAAATGTCCAAACTCGGATATTAGATCAAGATCATCCTTTACAATTACCCCTTCCAATGAAATATCGAAAATTCTATCTCCCACCTGATTGGCCAACTCATAGCTATTTCCCAAATAGAGATTTACCATATAATCCCCATTTTCCAAAGGAAACTCAAATTCCATCTCCGCTCCTCCAACGGCATCATAACGTTCCCTACCAAAAATGCTGCTAAACGTAGTGTTATCCATATAGGCGGGTATGGAACTATGTCTTTGATCGTATGGTAAACTGGCATTAATGGAAAAACCGGTATTAACAGAGTACATACTTGATGAATAGGCCCCATTGGTATTATTGAATTTCCAATCCACACCATTGTCGGTCGCGGTAACCTCGTTACCGCCAACATTGACCCTATAGGAGCTGGCGTCAAATATGACCCATTGGAAGGAAACACTTACCGCATCATTGGTCAGACCATCGCTATCGTCTACGGTTATCGTTACATTATACGGACTGTTCACTTCAGCACCAATGGCCACCGTTCCCCCAATTTGTCCATTGGTAGGCTCAATAACCAATCCTGGTGGAAGTCCTTGTGCGGAATACTGTTTATTCCCATCACCACCATAGGCGGAAACCGCAAGATTTCCGATCAACTGTTCCCCTGTATTGGTTTTTTGATCTGCAATAGGATCTACATAAATAGGAGTTTCCGAATCGGAGGCATCCAAAATTTCAATTCCATTTATCATAGGGTTTTCAATGCTACCATGAATAAAGGAAATATCTATAGTCCCGTCGTTTACTTTAATAACATGACTTATAACGGCCCCCACTTGGTGACCATAGGCAGCTGACAAGTCTATATCGTTCAGGGCCGGATACGTTATTCCTTCCATTTGAACATCAAATAATCGTTGTCCCGGAGCTGAAGTTCCGGACCAGCCATTCCCCATATAAAGTCTTACTTCATAATTCCCGGGCTGTACCACAGGGAACGAATAGGTCATATTGGGTACTCCTTGTACATTGTCCGCCCTTTCTGTATTAAAAATTGCAGCGGGTGTTGTAGCGGGAACACTGGGACCACTATTAACTGAAAAGGCAAAGGCTTGGTTACTTCCCGGCACGGAGAGATGGGTAGAATTGTTGGCCGGAGTATCCTGCTCCCAAACAATACCTCCATCAATGGCCGCTATTTCCGGTCCGCCTGCATTTACCCTATATAATACAATAGGGGCATCCGTTACGGTTACGGTAAAGGTCTGTTCCACAAAATTGGTATCCCCATCCGTGGCACGTATCGTTATATCCGACACGGCCGGAGCTCCTGGAAAGGACAAGGTCAATACGTTGGTATTGATCACTGCGCCTATGTCCGTGTTGGAATTATTCTGAACCGTATAGGTAAGATTGGCAATACCCCCATCGTCATCGAAAAAATTATCCAAAGTTAGTACCTCATCGGCAGAATTGATCATTCTATCCAAATTTGGAATGGTATTGGTAATAAATGGAGTACTGTCCAAAACATTTAGAAAATCCCAAGTCCCCTGTAATTCTACCCCAGCAGCATTGGAAGTTCCTATTAGGCCAACGGCCAAATCTGTTGAAGCTTGTTGTAAAGCGGTCAATAAGTTACCAGAGGCCGTTATAGTGCCTAAAGTAGTACGTGGTGCAACCCCCACTAGTGTATACTGACAAACCACTTCCCCATTGGAAGGATCTACCACAAAATAGAATACCACGCCATTGGGACGATCCTGAACGGGAACCACAAAATCCAAGGAAGGTTGTGGCACATCATTGATTTCCTGTAATGCCGTTATTCCATTCTTGGTAATAACCATTTTTATATAGTTGCCCTGGGTTCCATCGCCCATAAAAATCCCGAGCTCTCCATTGGGAGCGGCAGCATTTCCATATAATTGTAGCGGATCGTTAAAATTGGCCAAACTACTGGCTACCGTAAATGTTGAGGTGGTCTGTTCTACCTGTACACCGTACTGAAAGCCTTTTTCTTGGGTATTGGCAGCGCCCAAAGCGGTTCCGGAAGTCATATTCACTGTCATGGCACCAATGGCACCTCCCAAAATATCATTGGGATTGGGGTCATTGGGGTCGTCCTTTCTATCTATCCAATTCAACCAATTGGGATTGGCATCCCCGTTGTTCATTAAACCGGTCATCCCAAGCCCCAAATATCCGCCTAATCCGGTATCCGAAAACAGTTCATTAACAACTGGTATGGTAAATGCATCGCTGCCCGCAGTATTTGGATCCCCCAATTGAAAAGGGTCCAAGGCATCATTTATACCATCATTATCATCGTCCAGATCATTAAGATCGGACATCAATGGGGCTCCAGCATCTTTGTCGAAATCGCTTGGTTGCGACCCTCCATTACAAGGGTCGCTACCATTATCTTCTTCATCCTGATTGGAATAGCCATCACTGTCATAGTCCGCATTGGCATCATATCCCGGTTCTCCCGGTGCTATACAATTAACAAGGTCCGCAGGTTCCAAAACCACTATTTTGGATAAAACATTGGGGTTTTCACCGTCCCCTTTGTATATCCCGACCCAGATCGTTCCTGGAAAAGGATCTGTATCCCCGTTACAACTTATCCCTAGGGCATTGCCTCCCAAATTGGAAGCAAAAATTGGATTTAAAGTCTCTAGACTACCGTCCGGATTAAGCTCTGCCCTTCTTAACTGTTGAAAATTGGTACCGGCTAGAAGATCTCCTTGCATGGCTCCGTTAAAGTTGGTAGCCGTATATTCATCAATACCGTTAGTGTTGGTCCCCCATGTCGTGACCGGGTTATCGTCCGGACCATCCGGATTGGTTATCCCAGGTCCCCTCCAATCGCCTTCTACGGCATTGGCAGTAGGTACCGGTGGCCAATTCGCAGGTAGGGCATTGTTGGCATCTGTAGTTGAGCCCGGTCTAGATCCGTCGGGATCATAGGTGAGCGTTCTTAATACAACCCCTGCATTGCTTGTGGGATTGGGAGTGATATATAGTCCAGCACCGGTAGGATTTGCCCTGACCGGGTTTGGATGTCCACCATAAAAACTTCCAAAAACATAATTCTGAATATCCGTGGTAATCAACTGCAGGTGGTCCTCATTATTGATTTGTTCTCCTCCAAATGGGGAAGAACTTCCCGGTTCTCCCACCACATAATTATTGGTAACATTGGCAGTACCCTCGTTCTCGGGAAAACCGCCCCATCCGCCATTGGCACCATTGTCCGTAACATAGACGGCACCACTTTCGGTCACTACCAAATCATATGCGTTTCTATATCCAGGGGAGAAAATTTGAACCGGTCCCCCATTGACCACCATGGCCTGGTTAAGACCATCATTTCCTCCAAACGGATCATTCACATCAATACCGTTATAACCAGGTGTATCCGGATCGGTAATACCGTTTGCATTGGGGCGTGTAGGATCGTCCAAAGTAGGAATATCATATATATAATTACGACCGCCATCATTCTGGATGGGAAGGGCTTCCAACATATCCAGATTTATAGATAAAATAGCCGCAGACAGCGCATACTCCATCGCATAGTTAAAATTAATGGACGGGCTTCCCCCATTGGTATGCCCCCCTTGCGCCACAATTAAATAATCTATACCGCTTACGGTAACAAACTCCAATCCATTGGTAGCATGGTTTTCCTCTGAACGTGGCAAGCCCCTAACGATATCCACCACATCCCATGAAGACCCGTTCCACGTAAACCTGGTAATCACCCCAGAGTTGGTGTCCAGTCCAAGATCACCATCTCCTCCGTTAGTCCCCCCCCCAATCCTGAAATCGCTAGAAGTAGCATAAATAACGGGGTTGGCAGCGGTTCCTGCAACCGTAATCCCTGTGGTCTGTCTTAAAGTGGAAGCATCCTCGGTACCATCGTCGTTATGGTTTTGAATTCCATTTAGACCGGTGATCACTTCAGTATTTAACACTTTATAATCGCTGGGACCGTCCCTTTGGATGGTCAAGGCTTTGATGGTACCCGAATATTCGGCAAAATATAACCGCCCATCAGGACCAAATTTCAAGGAGGTGGTCACCAAAGCATTACCGGTTCCATTAAAATCCAAGTCACTTTGAGAAAAATTAACCTGTGCATTTATCAGGTTAAATCCAAGGAAAAATAAGCCAAAAATAATAAATGAATAAAATTTGGAGTACATGTGTTTCATATTCCTAAAGTTAAAAAACATTCTAATTTTAATCGGCTTGAGGCCGGCTTTATAAGTTAAATCAAACAAATATAAAGTAATAACAATCGGAAGGGAAAATACCCTATCCTTATTCGTTTAAACCCGAATGTTCATCGATAAAATACCGGAATTAAAATTATGAATGCCGTAAGCTTTCCCTTGTTCCAATACAGCGCAATGCTCCATCAACTTGACAGAAAAATACTACTCGTCAATGCTACAACCACTTTACAGGGCTTTACCCCAAACTCCGTGAAGAAATACCAAGCAAAATTTCATGAAAACAAAAAAGGGAAGGCCAAAACGCCCTCCCTTTATATATATCAAATAAGTCTTGGTACATGGGAAAATTCAATTCCTTAAGATTTTCCGCGAAACCTTGTTAAGACGTTTCTGCCATGCACTAAACAAATAAACTGTTATTTAAATTAAATTGGAGCAATTGGGCTTTAAGCAATTGCCCATCCAACATCTACCTTCTAAAATTTCCACCACTTTTTTTGACTCTTGCCATAGCCATAGCCATATTTGCCGCCATATCCCAAATTGGAAACCTTTACATCATTGACCACAAATGCAAGTCCTTTAATTTTACCGTCCTCCTGTAATTTCATAGGATATTGAACAGCTTTCCTTTCCGTAATATCCGCCCTGGTTACATAAATAAGGTGATTGGCATAATCACTGATCAAAAGAGTATCCGTAACCACCATCAGCGGTGCAGTATCAACAATTACATAGTCATATTTCGCCGAAACCTCCTCAAAAAGATCTTTAATACGTTTGCTCATCAGGAGTTCGGCCGGATTGGGAGGTATACGCCCCGAATATATTACGTCCAAGGTATCCTCAAAAACCAACATTGGATTAATTATATCGTTTACCTCCAAGGTCTTATCGTATAAGTATTCTGTAAGTCCAACATCCTTTTTCTTATTTTTACTTGGCATTCTATTAATCTCACTGGCCGTAAAAAAAGAGTACAATTTAGGATTTCGGACATCCGCCCCCAACAATAGCACCTTTTTATCGGTACTGGCTATGGTCAAGGCCAAATTAGTAGAAAGAAAGGACTTTCCTTCACCTGGTACACTGGAGGTTACAAAAATAATATTGTTCTTTCCGTTCTCTATACTTTTGGTCTTGATCAAGTAATCCAAATTGGTCCTAATTATCCGTAAGGATTCCGCAAGGACGGAGCGGTCTTCCCTAACAATTATTTTTTTGTCCTTCCTGGAAAGTCTGGGCAATTCCCCCAATACGGGAATATCCATGGATATTTTTTCCAAACTGTGCATATTGTGCAGTTTGTTATCCAAAAGATCCGACACGTAAATAAAGGCAAAGGGTATTAACCCTCCCAACATCAAAAAGGCCAAAAACACTACATTTCTTCGAGGTGAAATGGGAAAAGGCGTAGGATTAAAAGCATAATCTATAACCTTGGATTTGGGTGCCGTGGAAGCCACCGCAATTTGGGCTTCCTCCCTTTTTTGCAGTAAATACAGGTACAACTGCTCCGTAGTTTCCTGTTTCCTGGTGATATCCCTTAAGGCCCTCTCATTTTTGGGAGCGGAATAAATCTTGGAATTAAAGATGGCCTGTTGGTTGCTCAAAGCATTTACCTGTAAGCCCAAATTATCCACGGTACTGTTTAAGCTGGACTGCATATTTCTCTTTAAACCACGGATCTGTTGGTCCAAATTAACAATGACAGGGTTCTTTTCATTGGAACTTTTCAATAATCGGTTCCGTTCCAAAACCAGTTCGTTGTACTTGGAGGTAGTGCTGTTTATGGTAGGATCTGTTAAGCCCACATTTCCGGGAAGTACCTCAAAACCGTCCTGCTGTTCCACAATGTCCTTCATGGATGCCGCTATATTTAACTGGGTCCGCATATTGGCCAGTTCCTGTTGATTGGCTACCCCTACATTCAGATTAATATTGGCTTCCGAAGCAATATCCGTGACCCCCCTTCCTGTTTTAAAATCCTGTGCAGTCTGATCAACAGAGGAAAGATTGGTATATATCTCGGCAATTCTATCATCAATAAAATTGGAAGTCCTATCGGCGATCAACCTTTTATCCTCTATGGCATTCTTATTGTAGACCCTTATCAGTTCATCTATAATTTGCACAGCCTTTTCCTTTATTGGATCTTCCAAAGAAATATTCAAAATATTAGAAAATTGATCCAATAAATCGATTTTTATTCGTGTTCTATATGATTGCGCAACCAGATTCACTGGGTGAACTACTACCTTAATTTTGGCTTCCTTAAATCGATCAAAATTTTCCATATTGGGGGTTACCACAATATCCCCTATTGGAGTTGGGATATTGGTCCCGAACGACAATACCTTTACCGGCATATCTTCCTCTTCGGTATACCCAAAAGTGGTAGTAGATGATAATTGCAGGTAAAATTCAAAACTGGATTTATTGATAATGGAATCCGCAGCAATAAAATTTACCTTTACCGGCGGGTTGGTATAGAGTTCCGTTTCAATAATATGCCCCTGTGCCATTATCTTGGTATTAAGCCCCAATGATTTGACCACTTCAATAAAATTGGATCTGGAATTTATGAGCTCTATTTCATCCAAAACTTCGGTATTCCCATTGGAAAGAAGGTCCAAATCCTTAAACAATCCAAGGCCTGCCCCGGAACTGCCTTCATCTACAATTTGAATCTTGGCTTCTGCTATGTACTCCGGAATTTCATATCTAAGATAGACATACGCTATTACCAGTGAAAGAAATCCTGAAAGGACAAACCACTTCCAGTGTTTGGTATATAAACTTATTATTTCCTTTAAATCTGGGGTTTCCGTAGATTTATCTTGGGAGTTAAAACTCATTGGGCAAGGGGTAAAATAAATTATTATTTAATTTCTTGTTATAAAAAGTATGGTAGAGGTAATCACCAGTGATGCCAGGGAAATGGCTATAGTGGCCCTATTATCCAAACTGGAAGCCGTTACCGCGGACTGATTGGGTTCCACATAGACAACATCGTTCTGGGTCAAATAATACACAGGGGAATTCATAGCCTCTTTTTTGGTAAGATCTAAACGGGTATATACTTTGGTCCCGTCAAAATCACGGATTACCATTACATTCTTCCGCATTCCCTTAATGGTCAAATCCCCAGCTAGCCCCAACGCTTCCAATATGGTAATACGCTCGCCACTTACTGGATAGGTTCCAGGTCTTTGTACCTCACCCAAAATAGTGACCGTAAAATTCACCAACCTAATATTGATGATGGGATCCTTTAAATAATCCTTTAACCTTTCGCTTAAGAGCAGTCTCACCTCCTCGGGTGACAAACCGGATATTTTCAATTTTCCTATCACCGGAAAATTGATATTCCCTTCCTCATCGATTAAATAGTTTACTTCTTCTGCCCTGATCCCCCCTTCACTGGCCCCCTTGAACAAATTAAAGGGAACACTGGCCTCATTGTCCAAGGTAGAAACATTGATGCTCACCAGGTCATCTACCTTAAACTTTGGGGTAAAACTGTTCTTGTCCACCAAGGTTTCAAAACTACTGGCGTTCTGAAAATAGACTACTTCCTTTTTGGAAGCACAGGAAGATAATAATAGTGCAAAAACGATCAAAAGTTTAAACGGGCCAAAAAATTCTTTTTTCATGAATCCAGGTATATAAGGAATTGATTATTAAAATTTGTAATACAAGTATAGTAAATTTTACGGCTGTAAAATTTTCTTGATGGTTACATTTTCTGTTTTTTCTACTACTTTTTTAATTTCCTTTTCCTTGTCCAGCTTACAAAGCTCAGAATTATTGGAAACGTATTCAGGTACAATGGCCTTCATCAGTGACACCGGATTGCCATTAAAAAACATATTGGTTACGCACAACTCGTTGATCTTGGACCTAACCTCTTCAAAGTCGAATTCCCTGAACTTGCTGATCATAATTTTTTTATGATAGGTAGGCATAGTATTTTCTCCATTGGCCAATAGTTCCTCATATAATTTTTCACCGGGCCTAAGGCCTGTAATCTTAATATCTATGTCCTCCGGATATCGTAGCCCCGATAATTTGATCATATTCTTGGCCAAATTGAAGATCCTGACCGATTCGCCCATATCGAAAATAAAAATTTCACCTCCCTGTCCCATACCGCCAGCTTCCAATACCAATTGGGAGGCTTCGGGGATCGTCATAAAATATCGCGTTATATCCTTATGTGTTACGGTCAGCGGCCCTCCTTTTTCAATTTGCTTTTTAAACAATGGAATTACGGAGCCATTGGATCCCAATACGTTACCAAAACGGGTTGTGATAAATTTTGTCTTGTTTTGTTGCTGGGAACAACTAATGTACATTTCAGCTATTCTCTTGGTAGCCCCCATTACATTGGTGGGGTTGACCGCCTTATCGGTAGACACAAATATAAATTTGTCCACATTATTTTCCAGGGAAAGATCCACGATCACCTTGGTTCCCGCTACATTGATCTTAACGGCCTCATAGGCATTGTACTCCATTAAGGGTACATGTTTATAGGCAGCGGCATGGAACACCATATTGGGCCTATACTCCTGAAATATACCGGACATCCTAATTTTTATCCCTAATATCCCCTACAATGGGAATAAAATTATGGAACCCATTCTGAATCAACTCCTGCTGCAGGTCATATAGGGCCGATTCTGCCTGATCTATCACGATCAGTGATTTGTATTCATAATTCGCAATTTGTCTTACCAGCTCACTACCAATGGAACCTGCCCCGCCGGTAACCACGATTACCTTGTCCTTTAGTTCTTTGGAAATGCGGTTGTTCTTGATATTGATGGGGACCCTGTCCAACAAATCCTCGATTTGCACCTGTTTAATCTGGGAAAGCTTCAACTCCCCATTGATCCAATCCTCAATTGGGGGAACTATTTTTACCTGTACCGGAAAATCTACCAAACCTTCCACCAACTCCCTCAATTTACTATGTTCAATGTTTTGAATGGAAAATATAATTTCACTAATATCATTGGCTTTAATGAAATATTCGGACAATACTTCTGGGGCATAGACTTTTACGCCATTTATACTCTTGCCTACCTTTTCATAATCCTTATCTATATAGCCAACAACCCTTGAAACACTTCCCGAGTGACTGGACAGGGCATTTTGGGTAAGGACCCCAGACTCCCCTGCCCCATAGATAATAACCTTTTTAGTTATTTTAAACTGCTTCACTAAATTATAATAGGCATTCTTGAACATATACCTGGAAGCGGTCAAAGCAATAAAACTCAACAAGCTATGGATGATAATAATGGATAAGGGAACCGTAAAACCTTCCATAAAATCCATTTCCCTATTGAGTATGATCATAAAAATGGTAATGATACTGGCAAGACAGATGGCATTGAAAATATTGTAGACATCCCTTACCCCTGTATGACGGACCACTCCTTTGTAGGAACCGGTAACCAAGAAAGCAACCAACGAAATAAGGATTATTATGGGCAGTTGCATCACCAACTTGCTAATATCAAAATCCAGCGTTAGATTAAACCTAATAAGATAGGACAATATAAATGTAATGGCCACCAAGATCAAATCTATGGCCAACACAATCCATTTTGAGGTATACTTTTGTACCCTGCTGGTTAAGTAATTATGTATCATTGGGTCAATACTTTTAAAATTGTTTCTATTACTCTATCTAGATCTTCATACTCCAAATTGGAACCGCTGGGCAAACAAAGTCCCCTTTGGAACAAATCGTCCGAAGTACCGTCCACATAATTTTTACAGTGTATAAAAACCGGTTGAAGGTGCATTGGTTTCCACAAAGGTCTGGACTCTATATCCTCTTCCAATAGCGCCAACCTTATTTTTTCACGAATATCGTAGGAAGGCAGCAATATACAGCTCAACCATCGGTTGGATTTTAGGCCTTTTGGTTCGTCCAAAAATTCTATTTCGGATCGTTGTGCCAACTTGGACTTATAATAGTCAAAATTGCTCCTCCTGGCATTCACCCTATCTTGAATTACCTCCATTTGTCCCCTACCTATTCCGGCAAGTACATTGCTCATTCGATAATTGTAGCCAATATGGGTATGTTCATAATGAGGGGCATTGTCACGGGCCTGGGTTGCCAGAAAAACGGCTTTCTTTTTTAATTCCCCATCCTTGGTGACCAAGGCACCGCCACCGGAGGTCGTAATAATCTTATTGCCGTTAAAGGACAATATGCCAATGGTTCCAAAACTGCTACAGGGCATATTCCTATAGGTACTGCCCAAGGCCTCCGCACTATCCTCTATAACAGGAATATCGTAACTGGCGGCAATTTCATTTATCTCAACCACCTTATAGGGCATACCGTACAAATGCACCGCTATAATGGCCTTTGGCTTTTTTCCATTTGCCAAGCTATCCTTAATGGCCTTTTCCAATAAAATAGGGGAAATATTCCAAGTCTCCCTCTCGCTATCCACAAATATAGGATTAGCGCCCAAATAGGTTATGGGATTGGCAGATGCGGAAAAAGTAAAGGACTGACAAATAACATCGTCTCCATGGCTTACTCCAAGAAGTTCCAGTGCCAAATGAATGGCCGCAGTACCGGAGCTTAGGGCCGCCACTTCTACGGAATTGCCCAAATAATCTTCTATAGATTGCTCAAAGGCATTTACATTGGGCCCCAATGGAGCAATCCAATTGGTATTGAAGGCCTCCTGAACATAATTTTGTTCGTTACCGCCCATATGCGGCGAGGAAAGCCAGATTTTAGTTTTAGTTATCAAAACTTGGGGTTATTTAATAATTTCATGGTAAAATTAGCTATACTTTTGGGTACATTATCATAATCCCTCAATAATTCGTTCAAGATTGAATAATCTCGATTAAATAC
The DNA here is from genome assembly GCF_003426735.1 of Arenibacter sp. P308M17. Classification (GTDB taxonomy): domain Bacteria; phylum Bacteroidota; class Bacteroidia; order Flavobacteriales; family Flavobacteriaceae; genus Arenibacter. The sequence goes on along the minus strand of NZ_QVON01000005.1, from coordinate 419,631 downwards.
TCCCTCAATAGAATTTTCCGAAGCTTTATCGAGACTTCCGAACAATTCATCTATAAAGATACGCTTAGACCAGTAAAAAGTCTAGGCCATTTGAATTAATTTTTAATCTTTGCAGTAAATAATTATCCTATAATAATGAAGAAAGTTACCAAGATTTGTTGCATCGGGGCCGGATATGTTGGCGGACCCACCATGTCCGTCATTGCCAGCCAATGTCCAGAAATAAAAGTTACCGTTGTGGATATAAATGCAGAACGTATTGACCAATGGAACGATTCCAATTTGGATAATTTACCGGTCTACGAGCCCGGTCTTAGTGAAATTGTTGGTGCCACAAGGGGCAAGAACCTATTTTTTAGCACGGATGTGGACAAGGCCATTGACGAAGCTGAAATCATATTTATATCCGTTAATACCCCTACCAAAACCTATGGCAAGGGCAAAGGGCAGGCAGCCGACCTGAAATATATTGAACTGTGTGCCAGGAATATTGCCCGGGTAGCCAAAAATGATAAGATAGTAGTAGAAAAATCCACTCTTCCGGTAAGAACGGCAAGTGCCATTAAAAGTATTTTGGACAATACCGGGAACGGGGTTGCATTTGAAATCCTTTCCAATCCAGAATTTCTGGCAGAAGGTACCGCCATAGAAGACCTATTGAATGCCGATCGCGTATTGATAGGCGGCGATGAGACCCCTACCGGAAAAGCGGCCAAGGACACCCTAAGCGCCATTTACGAACATTGGCTTCCCAAAGAACGTATCTTACAGACCAATGTATGGTCTTCGGAACTATCCAAATTGGTGGCCAATGCCTTTTTGGCACAACGGGTCTCCTCCATAAACTCAATTTCGGCGCTTTGTGAGAGAACCGATGCCAACGTTGCCGAGGTCTCCAAGGCAATAGGATACGACAGCAGGATAGGGTCCAAATTCCTGAATTCATCCGTTGGTTTTGGTGGTTCCTGTTTTCAGAAAGACATACTGAACCTGGTGTATATTGCCAGTAGTTTTGGCCTTCAGGAAGTGGCCGATTATTGGGAGCAGGTAATTATTATGAACGATTACCAGAAAAGACGTTTTGCCGAAAATATTATTTCCTCCCTGTACAATACCGTTTCGGGCAAAAAAATAGTGTTCTATGGTTGGGCCTTTAAAAAGGACACCAATGATACCAGGGAATCCGCAGCCATTTACGTTGCCGATGCACTCTTGGAGGAAAGAGCTGAAATAGTGGTTTATGATCCAAAGGTTTCCGAAAAACAAATTTATGCGGACCTGGATTATTTAAACAGCAGGACACCCGAAGAAAACCGAAGATTACTAAAAGTGACCAAGCAACCCATTGATGCCATAAAGGATGCCCATGCCATAGCTATATTGACCGAATGGGACGAGTTTAAAACCTTTGATTGGCCGCAGATTTTCAATAAGATGTTAAAACCCGCATTTATTTTTGATGGACGAAGGCTTTTGAATAAGGAGGATATGGGCAAACTAGGGTTTAATTACTATAAGATCGGGGAATCTTAGGAAGCTCTTAACAACGAATTGGATTGGGCAATGCGGCAGGGCCCTTATAAAAGTATAGGGCTCCGAAACCAAATCCTTATCGAACAATAAGTTTCTCCCTACCCTATTGGCAAATTTTCCGATATTTGTAAAAAAACAACAACTTTTGAAAATACTGGTTACCGGTTCCGCAGGTTTTATTGGTTTTCACGTTACCCGAACTTTATTGGGCAAGGGGCATCAAGTAGTTGGGATCGACAATATTAACCAGTACTATGATATTGGATTAAAATTTGCGCGCCTCCAAGAATTAGGGATAACCAAGGATAAGGCATCCCATTTAGATCTGGGTTGTACCGGCGAGTTATATGGGGATCAGTTCCGGTTTATCCGTTTGGATATTACAGATCGGGAAAATCTTTCCAAAATTTTCGAAATCGAAAAATTTGACAAGGTCTGTCATTTGGCCGCCCAGGCCGGCGTGCGTTACAGTATAGAAAACCCTGAGGTTTATATAGATTCCAATGTGGTTGGTTATGCCAATATTTTGGAATGTTGCAGGCATCATTCCGTCCAGCATTTTATTTACGCCAGTAGTTCCAGTGTGTATGGTCTTAACAAGAAAATCCCTTTTCATGAAGATGATCGAGTAGACCGACCTATAAGTCTTTACGCCGCTACAAAAAAGAGTAACGAACTAATGGCCCATACCTACAGCCATCTATATAAAATACCAACTACGGGGCTCCGTTTTTTTACGGTCTACGGGCCTTGGGGAAGACCTGATATGGCACTTTTTCTCTTTACCGAGGCCATTTTAAAAGGAAAGCCCATCAATGTCTTCAACAAGGGGGAAATGGAACGCGATTTCACCCATATAAATGACATCACCATGGGAATCACAAGCGTAATTGAAAAAATATTGCCGGAGCCAACAGATCCAGAGGAATTGTACAAGATCTACAATATAGGAAACAACAAATCTGTCAAATTGTTGGATTTTATTATGGAAATTGAAAAGAACCTGGGCAAAAGCGCCACCAAGGTAATGTTGCCCATACAACCCGGAGATGTACAAAAAACTTGGGCCAACATAGATCGGCTTGTTCAGGACTACAACTATAAACCTTCGACCAGTATAGGGGATGGGGTTAAATCCTTTACCGATTGGTACTGTGAATATTACGGTATCGGGTAGTGGCCACTGGCGTTTATGGCACTTTAAAACAATAATGAAATTTAAATCAATGCTATGGAGTATTCTTTTTCACACCCTTTAGGGATGGGGAAAACGGAAAAGAACAACTATCTTCGCTTTGCGTTTGGTCCCAATAGATCGGGAGGGGCAAAACGGATTTTCCGGGATACCTTGTTGAGATTTTTTTAATGTGCTAAAAACAAAATATCAAAAACGATTCCTTGCCCCGGCCCTAAAGCCCGCCTGTCCGCCCGTTCCGGTACGGACGGGAACGAAGTAGTCGGGCAAGGGAGGGAATCGTTTTACCGATAACTATGAAACAGCAATCGATAATGGAGTGTTCTTTTCCGCACCCTTTAGTCCCGATAGCTATCGGGAGGGGAAAACGGATTTTCCGGGAAACCTTGTTGAGATTTTTTTAATGTGCTAAAAACAAAATATCAAAAACGATTCCTTGCCCCGGCCCTAAAGGGAGGGAATCGTTTTACCGATAACTATGAAACGGCAATCAATACTATGGAGTGTTCTTTTTCGCACCCTTTAGTCCCGATAGCTATCGGGAGGGGAAAACGGATTTTCCGGGAAACCTTTTTAGGACGGTTTTTGCCTTGAACTAAAAAAGATATAAAAGTATGACCAACAAAGAACTATTGTTCCCTAAAGATCAGGCTGTACTGGTAACGGGCGGTGCAGGATTCATTGGCTCCAATCTGTGTGAATTTCTCCTGCAAAATGGCAATAAAGTGGTCTGTTTGGATAATTTTGCCACAGGGAAAATAGAAAACATTTCCCATCTCTTGGACTATGATAATTTTCAACTTATTGAAGGCGATATCAGAAACCTGGAAGACTGCACCAAGGCATGCCGTTCTGTAGATTATGTACTGCACCAAGCCGCATTGGGATCGGTACCCAGATCCATACAAGACCCCATAACCAGCAATGAAGTCAATGTAAGCGGATTTTTGAATATGTTGGTTGCCGCCAGGGACTCCGACATAAAACGTTTTGTCTATGCCGCAAGTTCCTCTACCTATGGGGACTCCCAGGGGCTGCCGAAAATTGAGGACGTTATAGGCAAACCCCTGTCGCCATACGCCATTACCAAATACGTAAATGAACTGTATGCGGATATATTTTCCAAAACCTATGGTATGGAAACCATAGGGCTTCGGTATTTTAATGTGTTCGGGAGAAAACAGGATCCCAATGGGGCCTATGCCGCCGTTATTCCCAAATTCGTAATGCAATTAATGAAACACGAATCCCCAAATATTAATGGGGATGGAACCTATAGTCGTGATTTCACCTATATAGATAATGTGGTACAAGCTAATATTAAAGCACTGTCCACAAATAACATCAAGGCTATAAATACAGTGTACAATGTTGCCTTTGGGAAACGTACCACCCTAAATGAACTGGTATCTCTTCTAAAGGAATATCTTTCAGATTATGATCCGGCAATTAAGGACATCCCCATCAGTTACGGATCATTACGAGCCGGAGATGTCCCTCACTCATTAGCATCTATTGAGAAAATAAAAACTTTGTTGGGGTACGACCCAAAATTTAATATTGAAGCCGGTCTAAAAGAAGCCGTATCCTGGTATTGGCATCATTTAAAATAGACCATGACATGGGCAATGAACAATTAACAATTAACAATTAACAATTAACAATAAGCTATAGATACTAGAGTTGAGATGCTGGATGCTGGATGCTGGATGCTGGATGCTGGATGCTGGATGCTGGATGCTAGAAGTTAGAATTGAGATGCTAGATATTAGATGTTAGAAACTTTTAATATTTCAACTTTGTAACTTTGAACTTTCAACCTTGAACCTTGAACTTTCTTTCTGCCTACTGTAAGATACCAACTGCCCCGACCCTAAAGCCCGCCTGTCCGCCCGTTTCGGTACGGACGGGAACGAAGTAGTCGGGCAGGCGAGAAATAGAGGAAAATCAGGCTCCCCTGCCTACCGGACTGGCAGGCTTTAGAGAGGGGCAAAACGGATTTTCAGAGAAATCTTGTCAAGATTTTTTTTAATGTGCTAAAAACAAAATGTCTAAAACGATTCCTTGCCCCGGCCCTAAAGGGAGGGAATCGTTTTACCGATAATTAGGAAACGGCAACCAATACTATGGGGTGTTCTTTTTCGCACCCTTTAGTCCCGATTGATATCGGGAGGGCAAAACGGATTTTCAGAGAAATCTTGTTGGGACCATTTTGTCATGGTCTAAACCTTTCACTAGATAATTCAACGGACTTATTGCGATGGCATCTCCTTATATTGTACTTTTGGAGGATAGTAAATACGTATTGAATGAACCAGAATAAGATTGCTATAATAGGCCTGGGCTATGTAGGCCTCCCTTTGGCACATTTATTCGCAACAAAATATCCCGTGGTAGGATTTGACATTAATACGTTGCGGATACAGGAGTTGCGCAAGGGCATGGACCATACCTTGGAAGTGGCCTATAAGGCACTGACAAAAGTAACCAAGGAATTACCCGATGAAAACATAGGACTTTTTTGTACGGACCAGATAGCAGATATAAAAAAGTGCAACTATTATATCGTCACCGTACCCACCCCTGTGGATACTGCCAACAAACCAGATTTAACGGCATTGTACAAATCCAGCGAAACCATAGGAAAGGTCATAAAAAAAGGAGATATCGTCATCTTCGAATCTACCGTATACCCTGGTGCTACCGAAGAAGAATGTATCCCTATTATTGAAAGTATAAGCGGATTAACATACAACCAGGATTTTTTTGCAGGCTATTCCCCGGAAAGAATTAACCCGGGCGACAAGGAGCACACTGTGGATAAAATACTAAAAGTGACCTCCGGTTCTACCCCGGAAGTGGGAATTAAGGTAGACCGGTTATATAAATCCGTTATTACGGCCGGCACCTATTTGGCCCCCAGTATCCGGGTGGCCGAAGCTGCCAAAGTCATTGAAAATTCGCAACGGGACATCAATATTGCCTTTGTGAACGAATTGGCCAAAATTTTTAATCTATTGGGAATAGACACCCAGGAAGTTTTAAAGGCGGCGGCTACCAAATGGAATTTCCTGCCCTTTAGCCCGGGCCTTGTAGGGGGCCATTGCATTGGGGTAGATCCTTATTACTTGGCCCAAAAGGCCCAGGAGTACGGTTATCATCCGGAAATAATTTTGGCAGGACGAAGAATGAACGACAGTATGGGCAATTACGTTGCGGCCGAGGTGGTAAAGCTAATGGTACAAAACGACATTAAGGTGAAAGGGGCCCATATTTTGGTCCTGGGCATCACCTTTAAGGAAAATTGTCCCGATGTACGCAATACAAAAGCCGTGGACGTAATCAACAACTTAAGCAGCTATGGCACCAATATTGATATTTTTGACCCCTGGGCCTCCCAAAAGGAAGTGGAACACGAATACAACTTAGTCACAACGCGACAGTTGCCCGAAAAAAAATATGACGGGGTTGTTCTAACTGTGGCCCATAATCAATTTCTAGGCATTGACTTCAAATCAATACTAAATTCCAATGGAATTATTTACGATGTTAAAGGGGTTTTGGGGAAGGATATTCATGGCCGGTTGTAATGTGGTGATTAAATTTATTGGAATTGAGATATGAGATACTAGCATTGAGATTCTAGAATTGAGATTCTAGATACTGGATGCTGGATGCTGGATACTAGATGCTAGATGCTAGATACTAGATACTAGAATTTAGATATTTTAGACTTGTCTTTGAACTTTCAACTTTGAACCCTGGAGCGGCCTACTGCTACTCTACCCTAGTATCCGGTAATATATACCGCGTATTTTGGGAATAACTTTTTCATTATAAGAGCCAAAAGTATACTACTAATAACTATAATGCCCCATACTAAAAAGTAAGCGGGCCAATTATATCCAACTTTAACTTCAAACTCCGATTTTAAAAAGGTTAAGGCATATAATACATAGGAATGTATAAAATAAATTCCAAAACTCGTTGAGGCCAAAAGGATAATAAACGTATTTTTATAATGCTCGTATTGGTATAGAAAGACCATAAAAAAAATACATAAAAACGATTTTTGCAAAAGAATCAAATCAATACCATCGTAAACAAAAGGTAGTTTTTGATAATTACTGTGCCTCCCTAAAAGTGCCTGAACAATTGCCAACACCAATGCCGTTGCCAAAAACAAAAATTCCTTCCCGCTTAATCTGCTATAAATTAGAGCTTTGTTCATTGAGCATAGGATACCCAATAAATATGCAGGAGTAAAATAAAAAACAGATTGCAAGATGGCCAGGTTATTTACCGGTCTATGGATAAGAATCGCAACCATAAAACAGACGCCAACAACAATCAATTGATTTTTTAGCTTGGCTTCTATAAACTTGATATGTAAGGGGTACATTAGAAAAAGGCAAATTGCAAAGGGAATATACCAGTAGGCTACCAAATGGGCCCCAGTGATATAGTACAGCAGGGCAGGAAGAATATAATCGTACACAACGCCTCCTTCTTCCACCAAGGGCAAATAAGCATTCCAGTATTTGGGTTCCGATTTGATTTTAATTAAAATGGGTACAACGGAGAGAACGGTATAGGGTATTAACAATCGTTTTACTTTCGACTTGAAAAAACTATCCGTTTTAAGCTTCCTATAGAAAATATGATGAAATAGAAATCCAGAAATAAAAATAAAATGAATGGTACTACCTGCTATAAGGTTTGCAAATACTCTTTCTATTGCGGTATCTATTTGTACCCCGGAAATAGAATAACAATGTGCTAAAACTATTAATAATATGGCAATTCCCCTATACGTGTTAATCGAGTTCAGGTACATTTTAATGAATTCGGGCACTACAGGCATTGTGTTGCGTAACACCAATCAATTAATTAAGGAAGCGAATATACATATTAGATGCGCTTACCACAAGTTTTCAATAAAACTACTGTATTGCTAACCCTAATTTAATCTCCCCACGTCCTGTCTTTTTTATTTGGCCATTGTTAATAACGGATCCCTACTCTTGCTAGGCTTTAAAATATTGTTGCCTCCCAAGAATTTTTACTGGAGTATCTCTTTTCACTCCCCCTTTGGAACACTCACAAAACTAAACTATATACTAGAATTGAGATATTTGATGTCTAAACCTTCTACTTTATAACTTTAAACTTTCTTCCTGCCTACTGCCCTCTGGTACTGCCTACTGTCAATGGCCCTAAAGTGAAAAATAGAGAAAAATAATGCTCCCTTAAGTCCTAATCTATCGGAAGGGGCTAAACGGATTTTCCGAGAAACCTAGTTATTAAGATTTTTGTGAAGTATGCAACAATACCAGCAAAAAAAAATCTTATGGTTAATAATTAAAAAGTCATATCCAAATGTTAAAAAAATGGGCATTTTATTAATATAAACAGGGGCAAATCATAAAGAAATGGGTATTTCATCGAATAACCTTAAGCCAAACATCCAAACCCGTAAAAACCATCGTAAAACCACCATTGCATTCAAATTGTGCAGTTCATCGAAAATAGCTAGTCCTTTACCGATGATATGAAAAAAATAAATAATATTTGTAAAACCCAAATGATTATCATTTAAACAAAAGTCTTTAACTTATGACATTTCGCCCCTCAAATCTTTACAAAGTGACCCTACTTTGCTTTGTCTTTTTTTCGATTATTTCCTGCAACAAAGATTCCGATCTTTTGGCGGAGTATGTAATAGAACAGCCCCAAGCCTTTATGGTCAACGATGTAGTAGTGACCTTGGCCAATAACCCAATTGTAATTGATCCCCTAAGCAACGATACTTTTGAAGAACCGGAAAAAGTAACCGTTACCGAAGTTACCCCTCCTAAAATGGGTACAGCAGAGGTTCAAGAGGACAATACCGTGGTATACACCCCAGATACCGATAAAACGGGTACCGACGAGTTTGATTATACTACTACTGTTACCAATGAGGACGATACGGTTACCACAGAAACAGGAAGCATAACGGTTACGGTTACCCCTACGGATAAAACTTCACCCATAACCGGAGATAATGTTTATTACGTAACCACTACGGGCAAGAGTTCCAATAATGGAGGTACGGAAGCCTCGGCATGGAGTATTCAGCATGCCTTCTCTGCCGCAAAAGCAGGGGATGTAGTTTATATTAAAGCAGGGAATTATGGGGCTCTAAATTTAACCTCCTCCAATTCTGGAACCGCAAGCAACCCCATTAAATTTATTGGTTACACTAAAAATCCCGGGGATTTGGTAAGCAACAATGGTTCCACCTTTAATTACGGCGACAAATTGGACGCTAACAAAATGCCCCTTTTTAGTGGGCAGTTAGGAAAAACTGCAATAACCGTTCAAAATAATTATTTCCAACTTGAAAACATACAAATATCCAAGTATGGTACGGCAATCATGTCAAACGGTAAACATGTAACTCTAAGGAACATAATAGCCACTCAGTTAGGAACTCAAACAGATTACAACGCCTATGATGGTAGAGGTCTTATGATTACCGGGGATAATTCATTAATTGAAAATGTTTTTGTACTTAATGCAACCGCTGAAGCCATTAAACTTTATGGTTCTAACTACTCTAGAGTAAATTATTGTGAAGTAAGGGCAGACAACCCTAGTAACCCAACTGACTATTATTTTTTGTTAACAGGTGGTACAAACAATTCAATCATTGAAAACTCTTATGCGGAGCGTACTTTAGGCTTAAGGCATGGTGGTCATGGGTTTGATATGAAGGATCAAGCCGAGTACAATACCTTTAAAAATTGTACTGCAAAATATACATCTTTCGAATTTAATTTTGCAGGAGTTAGGTATAATACAATTGAAAGTTGCACAATATTTGGCGCAAGTACTGATCCTAAAGATTGGCATGCTAATTTAGTGATTTTTAATGGCGCTAATAATAATTTGATAAAGGATATGTTGATTCAAGATACCTGGTCCGCTATAAGTTGGGCAGACGATGATGACGGCTATGTTGGACCAGGTGGTGATAGAGATGAGGTGAGTTGTGGTTATGACAATACTTTTGAAGGAATAACGATTAAAAATACAAACAGGATATTGAATGTTGGAGGAGGAACTAACTATACGGCGGCGGCCAAAAGAAACACTTTTCTTAATTGTGACTTTTCTGATTTTGATTCTGTGGCAGTCACATATTATCCTACTGAAGACATTGAGTTTAAAAATTGTAAATTCACCAACGGAAATAAATTAATTACAGAAGCAGGGGGTCTTTATGCTCCATACAGTAAAGCTAATATAGCTTTTAACAACTGTACTTGGTTTGATGTTCGTTTTACTCCCGTGAACTAAATTATTTTTTTAATTTATATTAAAAAGGCCCTTATTAATAAAGTAAGTGGCCTTTTTTTATGATATGTTTATTCTTACAAAAGATTTACACGACAAAAATCATAAAAACATTACACTTTTACCTATATCCAGTAATACATTATATCTCATGGGTAATAAAGGATATCAGCTATAATAAAACATAACGTTCTTATTGTACGATCAGTGGTGTGATGGCTTTGCGCGTTGGACCTAGCTGCCATTGGTTATACAACATGTTGGGTTCAGTTTTTGTTTTTTCCAGTCCCTTGCAATATAGGGAAAAAACCTAGTTTGGTCGGCTTTTCCCATACCTCGGTCAAAAGGTAGCGGACATATTTTTAAACTAGTAAACTGTTCACATAGAATCTATTTTAGGAACTGTTACCTAGAGATGATGTTTTATATGTATAATAGAAGAATTTTCATATTATAAAGGAATTCCAAACAACATTTTAGATATAATATAACTTTTATCGTCAAAATCTACTCTTTAGGTTAGCAATTAGTAAATTGGCCCACTATTATAGATATTTGACCATTATTGAATTAAATTTTTTAAGAACACCATTGAACGTTCTTATAATTATGAGTTTTATTATATGAGTCTAGGTGCCAAAATGTTTAAAGGAATGGTCTGGAGTGCTGCCGAACGGTTTTCCGTGCAGGCTGTCCAATTTATAATAGGTATAATACTGGCTCGTATACTAACTCCTAAAGAATATGGGATTATTGGAATTCTACTAGTTTTTATAGCAGTGTCAGATGTCTTTATAGATAGCGGATTCTCTACAGCTTTAATTCAAAAGCAAAAAAGAACTAAAATAGACATATCAACTGTCTTCTGGTTTAATATATTTATAAGTTTACTATGTTATGTTGTCCTATGGATACTAGCCCCTTATATACAACAATTTTATGATTTAGAGCAACTCTCAATCCTATTACGGGTACTGTCACTTTCTTTAATCATAAATGCACTGTTCACTATTCCCATGACATTGCTAACTATTGAACTGGATTTTAAAACTATCTCGTTAATCACCTTAATAGCATCAATATTTTCTGGAATTGTAGCGGTTTATTATGCCTACGATGGTTATGGTGTATGGGCATTGGTTATCCAAATCATGACTCGTTCTGTATTAACGGCCATTCTAACCTGGGTAATGATCAAATGGAGACCTATTCTTATTTTCTCGAAGAATTCATTTAAAGAATTATTTTCTTATGGCTCCAAACTTTTGGCATCTTCTCTTTTAGGTACCGCGGTTAATAATTTCTATGCGCTTTTTATTGCCAAGTTCATAAGTACTAAGGATTTGGGTTTTTACACCCGGGGAACCCAATTTTCAGATGTGGTTTTCGGTATTTTAAGCTCCATATTAGACAGCGTATTACTTCCTGGCCTTTCTACCATACAGGAAGAAAGGGATAAATTAGTTTCTTATACAAGAAGTATTTTGAAAGCAACCGCTTTAATAATTATTCCAATATTCCTATATCTTACCATTATTGCAGAGCCACTAATTAAGGTTTTAATAACCGAAAAATGGATGCCAGCTGTGCCTATTATGCAAATTTTCTGTATAGCTAGACTCATCACTATTCTTTCAGGTATTAATGTTAATCTATTATATGTTATTGGAAGAACAGATTTGGCCCTAAAACAACAATACAGTAAGATCGCGATAAGGGTAATATTCTTTGTCATTGCCCTTAAATTTGGAATATTTTACATAGCTCTTGCTGAATTAATTTCAACCGCCTGTCATTTTTTTATAAATACATATTATCCTGGAAAAATAATGTCTTACGGTGCATTTTCTCAATTGAAAGATATATTACCCATAATATTATCTGGATTGATAATGGCATTAATGGTATTTGTATTAAACTATTTTATAACCAGTGACGTTTTAAAATTATGCTTATCACCTATATTTGCGATTATTACCTATTTTATCTGTATATATTTCTTCAAGGTTAAAGAGCTCAATATTTTAATTATGGCATCCAAAAAATTTATAGGAAAATCATAATTACTAAACAATTAATTAATGAAAAATAATATATGCTGCATTTTCAATCTTGCCCCTCATTATAGAGCCCCAATTTTCAAGTTAATGGATAAGGAACTTAATTGTCATTTCTATTTTGGGGATAGGGTTGATACCGCCATAGAATTAATGGACTATGGGGATCTACAGGGGTTCCAGAAAATTAGTAAAAACTTAAAAATCCCAAAGACAGGATTTGAATGGCAAAAAGGGGTTTGGCAGCTTATTTTTAAACCTTATAAACATTATATCATAACCGGTACACCAGGATCTCTGTCTAATTGGTTACTGGTCTTACTTGCCATTCCAATGGGAAAAAGGGTGTATGCCTGGACCCATGGGATGACCGGTAATTCATCCCCTGCAGGGAAATTTATTGAAAAAAATTTTTACCGTCTTTGTTTTAAGATTCTTCTTTATGGAGAATTCTCCAAAAACATTATGATTACTGAAGGATTTAATGAAAAAAAATTAATCCCTATTTACAATTCATTGGACTATAACAATCAAGTACAAATTCGAAATAAATTAAAAGCTTCCAATATATATGTTAATTATTTTAAAAATAGTGCCCCTGTTATAGTATATGTTGGAAGAATTCAGAAAAGAAAAAAATTAGATCTCTTGCTTCAAGCCTTAACAGACTTGAACATGGATGGAACATCATGTAATCTAACCATCATTGGGTCTGATGTAGAAAACAATGAAATTCCTAAGTTAATTTCTAATTTAAATATAGAAAATAAAGTATGGTTATATGGACCATGTTATGACGAAAATATCATTGGCGAATTCCTATTCAATGCTGAGGTCTGTGTATCACCTGGACCAATAGGGTTAACTTCCCTACATGCCCTTACCTATGGTTGCCCTGTAATTACCAATAATGATTTTAAATCCCAAATGCCAGAATACGAAGCAATTATTGAACATGAAAATGGGGCCTTTTTTGAATTGGATAATATTCTAAGTTTGAAGGATACTATAAGGTCTTGGATTAATTTAAATAATAGTGAAAGGGATAGGGTTAGAAAAAATGCTTATAAAATTATTGATGAAAAATATAATCCGAACTATCAACTAAACGTTTTAAAAAAAATACTAAACTAATCTTAAATGAAAATTCTTTGGGTAACAAATCCAATTTTCCCAGAATTATCAAGGGCCATGGGCTATGCTACACCCGTGATAGGTGGCTGGATGTATGGCTTGGCAAAAGATCTTTCCCAAACAGAAGATATCAGCCTTACCATTGCAACTTCACGCCCCAATGTCAAGGTACAGCAACTTACCATTAATGGTATAGAATATTTATTGCTCAATGGTCAGAAAGTCAATACGCAATATGATTCATCTCTAGAAGTTGAATGGAAAAAAACAATTGAAAAGATACAGCCTGACCTAGTACATATTCATGGCATCGAATTTGCGCATGGGCTAGCGTTAATGAATGCTTGCCCCAATCTAAATTATGTTATTTCCATTCAAGGCCTGGTCAGTGTTATTTCTAGGTACTATGCTGCTGGTATGTCTAGGAAGGAAATTAGAAAAAATATTACAATATTCGATTACCTTAAAAAATCCAGTATACTTCAAGAAAAAAGGAAATTTGAAATCAGGGGACAAAAAATAGAAAAAAAATATTTACAACTGGCCAAACACATCATTGGACGAACACAATGGGATCACGATCATGTCATGACCACTAATACTAAGACTTTTTATCATTTTTGTAATGAAAGTCTGAGAGATGAATTCTATACTTCACCAAAATGGAAACTTCAAACTAAAAAAGATTATTCCATATTTTTAAGTCAGGCCTCCTATCCAATTAAAGGGTTACATCAGGTACTACATGCCGTTTATTTGTTAAAAAATCAATACCCAAATATTCAATTAAATATTGCCGGTGATGATATAACAAGAACATCTACTCTTGCCGAAAAATTAAGGCAAAACGGATATGGAAAATATGTAAAAGGATTAATAAAAAAATACGAATTACAAACCAATATTAACTTTTTGGGCTATTTAGACAGCCAAGCAATGGCTCAAGAATATTTAAAAAGCCATATTTTCATATGTCCCTCTAGTATAGAGAATAGTCCAAATTCATTAGGAGAAGCTCAGATACTTGGTGTACCTTGTATTTCATCATATGTAGGAGGAGTACCAGATATGATTAATCATGGAGAAAATGGTTTGTTGTATAGGTTTGAGGAAATCGAAATGTTGGCGCAACGAATAAATGAATTGTTTACTAACGACAAATTAGCGATAAAGTTATCAGAAGGAGGTATTAAAAGCGCCATAAAAAGGCATGATAGGACAGTGAATATGCAAAGAACATTGGATATTTATAAGAATATTATTTATATGAAAAACAACTAATATTCACTTAAGCCCGTGATAATCTCCAATTTACCAAAATCAGCATGAAAGCACTGTTTAACTTTATTAACTCCATTGGTTTTGTTTTATCAGGACTATTGGCCCTGTATTTATTAGATCCCTTTAATAAAGGCTTCCTCTTTGGCTATCTCTTGGTTATATTTATTATTTTAAAAATAAATTTTATCTCGAAGAACTTAGATGGTGATGTATTTCTGTTATCCCTATTTTCCATCATTTATGCCATATTCTATGCATTTGAGCCACTTGCAGGAATTCAATATATTGCCATCTACGCCTTGTTTCCACAGAGTTTTTATTTATTAGGCAAATACCTAGCGAGTAATACAAAAGACCCAAAAACATTGTTCGTAATTATGTTTTATATTGCCTCTATTTTCTCCTTTTCTGCGGTAACATCCGTTTTTCTCAATTTTAGGGAAGGTGGGTTTGCTCAACTTGACAGGACCATACCCATGTTCTGGAACAGCCAGCCTACCTCCGCCACCCTAATGGGAGGATTTTTAACTTTGAATATGTGTATACCTGCCATATTAATTTCAGGGTACAGGCAAATTTCCAATTTGAACAAGATAATTGCAACATTACTTTTTGTGATTTCATTAACATGCGCTATCCGATTGGGAAGTCGTACACAATTGGTCATTTTTCTGTTTACCAGCATTGTCTCCGTTATATATATATTTCCAAGACAAACCTATAAACAAAATATTTACCTATTAATCTTATTAACTGTATGCATCGGTTTTGTTTTAAGAAATGTATCCTTTGATTTAAATGCAGACTGGCTAACTACTTTTGCCGGCCGAATGAGTGGTGGGGTTGGCGAGGTTACCAGTGGCGGGGGCAGAACAGAAAGATGGATAAAATCATTTGAGTACTTGTTCACCCATCCATTGGGATGGGAAGCAAAAGAATTTGGTTATTCCCACAATATGTGGTTGGATGTACTTAGGGCTGGTGGTATTATTCCATTTATATTATTAATTATTCATAGTATTAAATCTTTCTTTCAAATTAAAAGAACCATTACCATAAGTAAGGCAAATATTTTATTAAATGGGCAAATACTTTTTTATGCCATTGCTTTCTTTTTATTATTTATGGTAGAACCAATTTTTGATGGATTATTTTCCTCATTTGTCGTCTTTTGCCTGTATAAAGGTATTGTAAATAAATACTACACCAATCTTAGCCAATGATAAAAATATTATATGTAAGCGCATCGTGTTCGGAAAAGGTTCTGGACTATATCTATGAGACTTCCATAAACAAACCGGAACAGGCGGCACAAAAATTCCACCGCTTGTTGACAAAAGGCTTTGCTATGAACAATGAACAATGTTCCATTGAAACCTTAAGCACCTTACCTGTGGTTCCCAGCAATCATAAAAGAAAAATATGGAACCTAGCCTCTGAGACCATTAAAGGATTAAAATTCAGCTATATTCCTTTTATCAACCTACCATATATAAAAAATGCCGGTATATTCTGTTATACCTTTCTAAAGGTATTTCTTAGGACACTTTTAATTCACAAAAAAAATAAAGTAGTTATTTGTGATGTATTGAACCTTACCGTCGCACTGGCTTCTTTTTGGGCTACAAGACTAACCAATACTACCTGTGTTGCCATTGTAACAGACCTTCCAGGGCTTATGGTGACCGGGAGTAGAGATAAAGATAATACAACCACCTCTTTATACCATAAGATCGTTTCCAAAATGATGACCGGGTTTGACCGATACATATTGCTCACAGAACAAATGAACCCAGTAGTAAATCCCAAAGGCAAACCATATCTAATCATGGAAGGACTTGTAGACCTGGAGATGGAAAAGTCTACAAACATTCTTGAAAGAAAAAACATTAAAAAAACCTTGATATATGCCGGTGGTCTTTATGCCAAATATGGGGTAAAGAATTTAATAGAAGCGTTTATGTTATTGGATGACCAAAATACGGAACTTCATCTATATGGTTCCGGAGAATTGGTCGAGGAAATGGATACCTATTTACAAAAAGATCCCAGAATCCATTTTAAGGGAATGGTTCCCAATAAAATAGTGGTCCAAGATCAACTGGCCGCTACCTTATTGATAAACCCACGTCCCACAAATGAGGAATTCACTAAATTTTCCTTTCCCTCCAAAAATATGGAATATATGGTTTCGGGGACCCCCATGATCACTACCCAGTTACCTGGAATGCCCAAAGAATATCATCCTTACGTTTTTTTATTTGAAGGGGAAAGTGTGGAAGGAATGAAGAACAGCTTAAAAAATATATTAAGCAAATCCAAAGAAGAATTGCACCAATTTGGTCAAGAGGCAAAAAAGTTCGTTTTAACCAATAAAAACAATCAAATTCAAGCCCATAGAATTTTGCAATTTCTAAAAGAAAACACCTAATCCTATGAAAAATAGAATTAAAGATTTAGTTAAAAGCAATATGTTTTTATTAAATATTGCCTTGAGGATTCAAAGAATTGGGTTAAAATTTAAAAAATCAGTGATTGGTAAAGGCAACAAAATAAAAAATCGTGGTGTCTCTATCAATGTAAAATATGATATTATTGGAAACCACAATCAAATAATTATTGAGCATGGGACAATAATGAGCAATATGACTGTTTTTATAAGAGGAGACCATCACCAACTGCGTATAGGTAAAAACGTTCAATTTAGCGGTGGCTCAGTTTGGTTTGAAGACCACCATTGTATCATAGAAATTGGTGCAAATACTACCATTGAATCCGCGCATTTGGCCATAACCGAACCAAACAAAAAAATTACCATAGGTGAAGATTGTATGTTCTCCAGCAACATAGAGTTCAGGACTGGGGATTCACATAGTATTATGGATACCTTAAACAATAGGCGAATAAATTACGCCCAAAACATTGAAGTTGGCAATCATGTTTGGATAGGGGCACATTCCATTATTCTAAAAGCAGTAAAAATAGGAAACAATAGTATTATCGGAACCAAATCAATTGTTACCAAGGACATCCCCTCTAACTCCTTAGTCGCCGGTGTCCCTGCCAAGGTAATAAAAAACAATATAGATTGGGTCCGGGAAAGGATATACGAAAATTAATAGTATCATTTTTTATTTTACCTTACACCTTGTAAAATTGCCCTTAAGGGGAATTATACACAAAAGAATATTATAATATATATCTTCGTATCCATTAATATTCTAAAATATAACAAATTTTACCACAATGCGGGTTGCCCTACTTTTTCCCAATAACCTTTTTACGTCCCCTTACCTAAAATATTACACGGACATTCTTAAACAAGAAAAAATAGAATATGACCTATTAATTTGGGATAGAGCCAATATTGAGGAAGAAGGTTGTATTGCTTTTAAATGTTCAGAAAATTCAAAATCAACTATTTCCAAGGCTCTGGATTTCATTAGATTCAGAAAATTTCTTATAAAGAATTTAAAAAATAAGAATTATTCCAAAGTAATTGTTTTTTCTGGACAAGTAGGGATTTTGATGGGGGATTTCCTGATTAAACATTATTCAAAAAGATACCTGTTGGATGTAAGGGATTTTTCACAACCAATGAAATATTTCAAAAGTAGATTTATTAAGGTTGTTCTTAATTCCAATTTTGTATGTATTTCTTCCAATGGATTTAAAAATTGGCTACCTCCAAAGGGAGATTATCTTTTAGGGCACAACATTGATATTTCTCTTGTCAGAAATGCATTAAGTAATTTCCCGTTTCGCGACATTAATTTTGATAGTAAAACAATAAAAATTAGTACCATAGGCCAGATAAAAGACTTCAATTCTGACGCCTTATTTATTGATCAATTGAAAAATGACAGCAGGTTTGAAATAGAATTTATAGGTTTTGGTCCAGCATTAAACGATTTAAAGAATAAAACAAATTCCGAACATATTGCCAACATAAATTACAAAGGACCTTATAAAAAATATGAAGAACCCTTCCTTTTAAAGGACTCTGATTTTATTAACATATTGATTAGTCGAACTGAATTTAACAAAGGCGCTACATTACTTAGTAATAGATTATACTTGTCCGCAATGTATAACATTCCTTGTATTGTAAATAAAAATACTGAACAAAGTAGGATCATTGAAAAATATAATTTCGGAATCATCGTTGATAAGTACGAAGAACTTCCTGATAAGTTAATGACTTATAAAGATAGTTTTTGCAAAGAAAATTTTTTAAACAATTGTTATAATTTTTTAAACGATGTAAAAACTGATTATTCCTTGTTTGAACAGAAGGTTACCAATTTTTTAACAGATAAATAAAATTTATGTTTAAGGATAAAACATTACTCATTACCGGGGGGACCGGTTCTTTTGGAAACGCAGTGTTAAACCGCTTTCTAGAAACCAATATCAAGGAAATCCGCATTTTCAGTCGGGACGAAAAGAAACAGGACGATATGCGGAACCAACTTAAAAACGAGAAGGTAAAATTCTATATCGGCGATGTTAGGGACTATAACAGTATAGCCAAGGCCATGCAGGGCGTAGACTACGTTTTCCATGCCGCAGCCTTAAAACAGGTGCCTTCCTGTGAATTTTTTCCTTTGGAAGCCACCAAGACCAATGTTTTTGGTACCCAGAACACCATAGATGCCGCCGTGGCCAACAAGGTAAAGCGCATTATCTGCCTGAGTACGGACAAAGCGGCCTACCCCATTAATGCCATGGGCATCAGTAAGGCCCTCATGGAAAAAGTGGCCGTTGCCGCCTCTAGGAATATCCCCAATGACGATACCATTGTCTGCCTTACCAGATATGGAAATGTCATGGCTTCCCGTGGATCTGTAATTCCATTGTTCGTAAAACAGATTAAGGAAAAGGCACCGCTAACGGTTACGGACCCCAAAATGACCCGTTTTTTAATGTCCCTGGAAGATGCCGTAGATTTGGTGATATTCGCCTTTTTGAACGGAAACCAAGGGGATCTCTTTGTTAATAAGGCCCCGGCAAGTACCATTGGCGATCTGGCCCAGGCCATTAAGCAAATTTTTAATTCCGATAGCGAGGTAAAAGTGATAGGTACCCGGCATGGCGAGAAGCTCTATGAGACCCTATGTACCCGGGAAGAAATGCAAAAAGCCGAGGATATGGGCGAGTTTTATAGAATTCCAGCAGATAATAGGGACCTTAACTATAGCCGATACTTTTCCGAAGGGGAAACCGATATCAGTGCTATTGAAGACTATCACTCCCATAACACGGAACAATTGACCAACGAAGCCCTTAAAAATACCTTGTTGAATTTAGATTTTATTAAAGAAAGTCTTTAATGGTCCAACCCATCAAAATTGAAGGAGCTACTTTTTCCGATACCCGTGGAAAGATGAAGTTTTTCAACACCTTTGATATGGCCCAAATTGTTCGTCTCTACGAGATTTCTCCGGCCTCGACAGAAATTGTTAGGGGCTGGCAGGGACACTACAAAGAAAAAAAATGGTTTTATTGTTATACCGGTGCCTTCGTTATAAATACCATCCATTTTGCGGACAATGATATTCCGATGAACAATAGAATACCACAAAGATTCGTTTTAAATGAAAATTCCCCTCTAATATTGGAAGTCCCGGAAGGAAATGCCACGGCATTTAAATCCCTCGAAGATGGCTCCAAATTAATGGTTTTTTCCAATTTTACATTGGAAGAATCCAAGAACGACGATGTTAGATTTCCGTTGGAAAGATGGAATGCCGAGTGGTAACAGGGTTGAAAGTTGTAAGTTCAAGGTTCAAGGTTGAAAGTTGAAGGTTGTTCAAATTATGAAAGGGACCCAGAACAATATAACTTGACAATTTTTTAACTTTTTAACATAAAATACAATTAACCCCAATATAACGAACATTAAGAAATTTAAACGTGTGAAGAAAATAGGAATAACCGGACAGGCCGGATTTGTAGGCAACCATTTATATAATACCTTGTCCCTGGACAACAGCATAACCTTGGTTCCTTTTGAACGTTCTTTCTTCGGAAATAAGGAA
Source organism: Arenibacter sp. P308M17 (assembly GCF_003426735.1). GTDB lineage: Bacteria > Bacteroidota > Bacteroidia > Flavobacteriales > Flavobacteriaceae > Arenibacter. Next base: position 399,049 of record NZ_QVON01000005.1, on the reverse strand, counting down.
TTATTGGCCAATTTTGTAGGGGAATGCGATGTAATTGTACATTTAGCGGCAATGAACAGGCATGAAGATGCACAAGTTATCTATACTACCAATATAGAATTGGTGAACCACCTTATTGAAGCCTGTAGAACAAAGCAGGTGCAGCCCCATATTGTATTCTCCTCCTCCTCCCAAGAAGAAAAGGACAATCTCTATGGACGTTCCAAAAAGGAAGGCAAGGAAAAACTTGTTCAATGGGCACGGCAAGAGGGTGCCAGGTTTACTTCCCTGACCATTCCCAATGTTTTTGGCCCTTTCGGAAAACCCAATTACAACTCGGTGGTGGCTACTTTTTGCCATAAGATTGCCCATAATGAAATCCCCACCATAATAAACGACAGCGAAGTAGGCCTTATCTACATCAACGAATTGGTGGAGATATTTATCCGGTCCATTAAAGATTCGGAAAACCCAGGTGGCGCAGATGGAAATATCCAGGAATTAAAAATTGCACCCACCAAAAACATTAAAGTATCCAAAATTTTAAGCTTGTTGCAACAGTTCAAATCCGATTATATGGAAAACGGCATTTTCCCCAATCTGGACCGGGACTTTGAAAAAGCACTTTTCAATACGTTCAGGTGTTATGTTCCAACAGCGCATTACCCTGTTAAATATAAAAAAAATACGGACAATAGGGGCAGCTTTGTAGAGATTGCAAGAACCCAAACAAGTGGCCAATTTTCATATTCCACGACCGTTCCGGGAATTACAAGGGGCAATCATTTTCACACCAGAAAGGCCGAACGATTTGCCGTGATTAGTGGGAAAGCCCTTATTCAACTAAGAAAGATCGGAACAGATGAAGTATTGAATTATTATTTGGACGGAGAAGAACCAGCTTACGTGGACATGCCCATATGGCATACCCACAATATAAAGAATATAGGGGATACGGAGCTTATTACTTTGTTTTGGATCAATGAGCCCTATAATCCGGAAGATGCCGATACTTACTTTGAAGATGTTTAATTAGTGTATGGTAAATTTGCCAAAATATCAAAAACGATTCCTTGCCCCGGCCCTAAAGCCCGCCTGTCCGCCCGTTCCGGTACGGACGGGAACGAAGTAGTCGGGCAGGGGAGGGAATCGTTTTGCAAATAATTTTGAAACAGCAATCAATATTATGGAACGTTCTTTTCCGCACCCTTTAGGTTTGGGGAAAAGAACGAGGAATAAAACGTTTTGTCATGAAAAAAGATAATCCATATTATGATGAGAGTATGTGGAAAGGTGCTAAACCAGATACATTTGCAAAGGCTCAGCACCTAAGGGAACAAATGACGGAAACCGAAATTATACTTTGGAACAGACTAAAAGACAATAAAGAGGAAGGATATAAGTTTAGGAGACAACATCCTATTCATAAGTTTATTGTTGATTTCTACTGTCATCAAGCAAAACTAATTATTGAAATCGATGGTAAATACCATGAATCAGACCATCAAAAACAATATGATCTGGATCGCAGTAAAATATTAACTTTTCAAGGATTGAAAATTTTACGCTTTACTAATGAAGAAATCATGAATGATATAGAGAATGTTATTAAAAAGATAAAACAAAATATCAAAAACGATTCCTTGCCCCGGCCCTAAAGGGAGGGAATCGTTTTGCAAATAATTTTGAAACAGCAAACAATATTATGGAATGTTCTTTTCCGCACCCTTTAGGGTTGGGGAAAACGGAAAAGAACGAGGAATAAAACGAATAATCAATATTTAAAAAAATAACCATTGAAAAAGCTTAAAGTATTAACCGTTGTGGGGACACGCCCTGAAATAATTAGATTGGCCTGTGTTTTAAATGCCCTTGATGCCAATGAAGCCATTGACCATACCTTGGTGCACACCGGCCAAAATTATGATTATGAACTTAACGAGATCTTTTTTGAGGATCTGGGCATAAGAAAACCCGATCATTTTCTGAATGCTGCCGGTAAAAATGCCACGGAAACCGTGGGCAAGATCCTTATTGCCATAGACCCTATCCTGGAGCAACTGGCCCCTGATGCCTTTTTGGTTTTGGGCGATACCAATTCCTGTTTATGTGCCATTCCTGCAAAAAAAAGAAAAATCCCTGTTTTTCATATGGAGGCAGGCAACCGTTGTTTTGATCAACGTGTACCGGAGGAAACCAACCGAAAAATTGTAGACCATATTTCGGATATAAATTTAACCTACAGTGATATTGCCAGGGAGTATTTATTAAAAGAAGGTTTATCGCCAGATCGGGTAATTAAGACTGGCAGTCCCATGTTCGAGGTATTGGGGAATTTTAAAGCAAAAATTGAAGCTTCCGATGTTTTGGAGAAACTGCAACTTGAAAAACAGAAATTCTTTGTGGTATCCTCCCATAGGGAAGAAAATATTAGCAACCCTAAAAACTTTGAGGGACTAATAACTTCTTTGAACCTCATTGCCGAAAAATACGATTACCCCATAATTGTTTCTACACATCCAAGAACTAGAAACATGCTGAATGAGAAAAAGATAGAAACACATCCCAATATTCAATTCCTTAAACCTTTGGGGTTTTCGGATTACAATGCCCTTCAATACCATTCCTTTGCAGTCCTATCCGATAGTGGCACCATATCTGAGGAATCGTCCATTTTAAATTTCAGGGCCCTTAATATAAGGGAGGCCCATGAAAGGCCAGAAGCCATGGAAGAGGCCTCCGTAATGATGGTAGGCCTTAATCCGGAACGTATTATGCAAGCCTTGGCAGCCTTGGAAGTCCAGGAACGAAACCCAAATAGAAATTTTAGACCGGTTGCCGATTACTCCATGCCGAATGTGAGCGAAAAAGTGGTGCGCATAATAATTTCCTATGTAGATTATATTAACAGGGTTGTTTGGTCCAAATCATAAAATTATGAGAGTTATATTTTTAGGGCTGGCAGTTCCCAATATGAACGAATACCACAATATGTTTACCGAACTGGTGGTAGAATTCAGAAACAATGGCCATGATATTATGGTGGTTGCCCCCACCTATGATGAAACGGTATTTGGAATGCAGATAGAGGACGGTATTCCCACCCTGCGGGTACCCACACTGGAATTGTTCGGTGTCGGCAAAATTCAAAAAGGCTTGGCTACCCTCCTACTCCCCTATCAATATAAACGCGCTTTAAAAAAAGCTAACATAGATTTAAATTTTGACCTGGTAATGATGCCTACGCCTCCCATTACCCTGGTAAATGTAGCCAGTTGGTTGAAACGGAAATACGGTTCCAAAATGTATTTGATCCTTAGGGATATATTTCCGCAAAATGCGCTGGACCTGGGCATGATGAACCCCAAAGGACTGGCCTATGCCTATTTTAGAAAAAAGGAAAAGGAAATGTATTATGCATCGGACTATATAGGATGTATGTCCCCGGGCAATATAGATTATGTAAAAAAACACAATCCCGAACAGGATGCCAGCAAATTACATCTATTGCCCAATTGGGCATGGCTTCAACCTAATTTAGAGGAACAGGAAATTATTAGGATAAAGGAGCAATATGGCCTTTTGGACAAATTTATCGTTGTTTTTGGGGGCAATATTGGTAAACCCCAAAAAATGGAAAATATAGTGGCACTAGCCAAATCCTGTATTACCAATAAGGACCTCTTTTTTTTGATAATCGGCGGCGGGAACGAAAAAGAGCATTTGGACAAGATGATTTTACAAGAAAATTTAAGTAATGTAAGGGTAAAGGACTTTTTAAGTAGGGAAGAATTCTTTAAAGTTTTACAAATTGCAGATGTAGGTCTAATTTCGTTAAGCGAGCATTTCACCATACCCAATATACCCTCCAAATCCTTGGTCTATTTTAATGCAAAGGTACCCATATTGGCATCAGTAGATTTGAACACCGACTTCGGCACCCACCTGGAAAGCATAGGGGCGGGTCTTTGGGCCGAAGCTGGAAAAACGGAAATACTGAAGGAGAAACTAATGCAATTGTACAACAACCCGGACAAAAAAAAGGAAATGGGCGAAAATGGGTATCAATACTTTAAAAACAACCTTTTGGCTTCCATGGCCTATGAAAGGATATTTACCCAGGTTACCGCACTAAAGAAAACATAAAAACGAACGGGCATTATCGGGATTAAATGTCACTAAGTGGGCAAAAAGGCCATTAATCCATTTAATTGATTGGTTCGTCCATGAAACAATTAAAGGACAAAAAATAAATACGTACTTTGTATATCTGAAAGATAATTATAAATGTATAAACACTTCTTAAAACGGATACTTGACTTTTTGGTAGCCATAATTATGTTGAGCCTATTGAGTCCAATTTTTGTATTACTAACTGTTCTGTTATACATTTTTAACGATGGCCAGGTGTTTTTTCTTCAAAAACGGCCAGGAAAAAATGAACGTATTTTTAGTATCATCAAGTTTAAGACGATGAACGACAAAAAAGATGCCGAAGGCAATCTTCTCCCCGATGGCGATAGATTGACCACCGTGGGCAAAATCGTTAGAAAAACTTCCATGGACGAAATTCCACAACTGATCAATATCCTCAAAGGGGACATGAGTCTGATCGGACCACGCCCCCTCTTAATACAGTACCTGTCCGTTTACAATGAAAAGGAAAAAAAGAGACATTCCGTATTACCCGGCATCACAGGGCTTTCACAAGTTTCGGGGAGAAATAGCCTAGCTTGGGACGAGCGCCTGAACATGGATGTGGAATACGTGGAAAACATGTCTTTTTTGCTTGATCTAAAAATTTTTATTAAGACTATAAAAAATGTTATCACCTCCAAAGATGTAGCAGTTGACTCCTTTACCGTAATGCCGACCTTAGATGAATACCGCAGAAACACTTAACTGGGCCATAATGGTCTCCAGATGGGGCAGAAACGCCAAAGATGTAATTATGGCGTATTCCCAAGGTGCTTTAAAGCGTTCCAACATTAAACTCCTTATATACGAAGCGGAACCATGTGGGGCAGCGGATGCTGCAAAACTGGCGGGGATTGACACAGTCCGAATATTAAGAGGGGACTATGAAAACAGGGAGGCCTACCAAAGGAGGATATTGGATGAACTAAATTATTACAAAATAGATTATGTATTGTTATTGAGTTTTAAATATGTCATTAAACAGGAACTTTTAAATGCCTTTGAACATCGGATTATTAATATTCATCCATCCCTATTTCCAAGCTTTTTAGGGACCCATACGGCAATACAGGAGGCATTGGATTATGGGGTGCGTATTTCAGGGCTTACCACCCATATCATTGATGAGGAAGTGGACAGAGGAACGATATTGTGCCAAGAGCCGATTAAAATTAAAGAAAGCGACACTTTTGAATCCATTTATCCAAAATTTGGAAAAAAAGGTAAAAAAATAGTCCTGGACACCATTGCACTGATAGAAAAAAAACACTTCAAAATTAACCATCAATAGTAATCCCAAAAAATTTGAAAATCCTTTTCTTACTCAGTAGAATTGAAAAGAGCGGTGTAACCCTAAATACGCTCGACTTGGCTCAGGGTTTGGTCAACCAGGGCCATGAATTATTGCTGATCACAGGTGGAATAACGGACAGTGATAATGATTACTTGGTTAAAATTGAAAATGATTTTAAAAATATTGGGACGGAAATCAAAACTTTTAAAACTCCCAAGGGCAACATTTTAAATAAGATCGTAATCTCCATAGGGGCCATTTATCAGATTTTAAAATGGATGCGCCAACTTAAACCTGATGTAATCCATTCCCAGTCCCCCTATATGACCTTTCTACCCTGGCTGTTAAAAAAACCGTTTATCACCACGGTTCATAATGTGCAATTGGTAAAAAACCTCAAATATAAGAATCCAACAGAATTGATCGCCATAAGTAGGGAGTCCAAAGATTATGCGATAAAGACCTTGGGAGCCAAACCCGATACCGTTTCAGTAATATGTCATGGGGTATCAAGGAGATTTGCCGATATAACCCCCGAAAAGGACTTATCACTTTTGAAAAGCAAATACAATATTCCGGAGCATAAACTAGTTATAGGATACGTAGGCAGGATAACCAAAGATAAAGGACTGGATGTATTGATAAAGGCAGTGGAAAAACACCTTCCGGAAACCACGGCCAATAACGTGCATATGGTATTCTTGGGAGATTATTGGTTACCATCCGATGAAGTATGGTTAAAAGAAATTATGGACAGGTCCATTTTGCGAAATTCAATTAGTATAGTGCCCTTTCAAGACCCCAAACCATTCTATGAACTGTTCCATATTTTTGTGCTTCCCTCCAAATCGGAAGCATTCGGGCTGGTAGCCATAGAAGCCATGATGAGCAATTGTTGCACTATTAGAACCGACACCAATGGGGCGCTGGACCAGATTGAACACGGAAAGGATGGTTATATCTTTTCCAACGGCAATGCCAAAGCGTTGGGAGACATCCTACAGACCGTTATAGAAAATAGGGAACTAAGGGATTCTATTGCAAGCAATGGAAAGTTAAAGGCTTTGGAGAATTTTACAATAGAGGCCATGACAAAAAAAACCTTGACCATATATAATAAACTGATTTAACATATTTGGATACATGCTAAATATAATAACAGAAAAGAACGATTGGGAAAAAGTACTGGAGCAGCTAGGTGTTTTCGACTTTTACCACACTTATGACTATCATTATCTATCCAAAAACGATGGGGAGAAACCAGTGCTCCTGGTCTATAATAAGGATAATCTTACCATAGCCCTTCCACTGTTGGTTCGCCAAATATTTGATACGGATTATTTTGACGCCACCTCTGTCTATGGTTATGTTGGCCCTTTAAGCAACAATACTAAGGAAACCCAAGACTTTAAGGAATATCAAAATTGTCTTAACGAGTATTTTAGAAGCAATAGGATTATTGCCGTTTTTTCACGACTCAATCCCTATATTCCCCAGCAGGCGGAAATTCTATCCGGTATTGGAGAGGTAAAGCCGATAGGGAATATAGTAAACATAGACCTTACCCAGAGCCTGGAACAGCAACGATCTGCCTATAGAAGGGATACCCGTAGTAGAATAAATAAGGCCAGGAGGTTATGTACGATAAGGAAAGCCGAAAGTAGGGAAGACATTAAGAGCTTTATCGACATCTATTTGGAGACTATGAGGAAATTGGACGCCAATACGTCCTACTTCTTTGACGAAAATTATTTTTTTAACTTTTTAAAATGCAAAGGTTTTAAGACAGATATTCTTTTGGCCATGCACAATGAGAGCAATAAGGCTATTGCAGGGTCTATGTTCGTAAAGACCAACGATATAATTCAATATCACCTTTCCGGTACCAAAACCGAGTTTTTGAACATTGCGCCCGCTAGGTTATTATTGGATGAAATGCGCCTTCTTGGTTCCGAAGAAAAGTATACCTATTTCAATCTTGGTGGAGGTTATCACAGCAAGGAAGATGCATTGTTCAATTTTAAGTCCTCCTTTTCCAATGACATAAAACAGTTTAGCGTTTGGAAAGTTGTAGTGGACGATAATATATACGGCCAACTAAAAAAAGATGCCAATATAGGCGAAACCGAATTTTTCCCGGCGTATAGAGCCCCTAATTAAGAATCTAAAAAATACGTAAATGATTATTTTTATTGTACCGATCAAGAGTTCACAGATTTCCTCCAACTGGGAAGTTTTTTCCGTTTTGGTGGAAAGGACCATGAAATCTATTTGCCAACAGACCAGTGACAATTTCAAGGTAGTGGCAGTATGCCATGAAATCCCCAAACTTAATTATCAGCATCCCTCACTAGAATTTATTCAAGTGGATTTTGACCCCCCTACTCCCGAAAACATACAAAAACTTCAGTCCGATGATCCGCTGAACTACAGAAATGCCGCCAAGGAGGCGGACAAAGCGAAGAAAATAATGTTCGGGATAGCGTATTCCAAAAAATATAGGGCATCACATTATATGGTAGTGGATGCCGATGACTGTATTAGTAACCGTATTGCCAAGTTTGCAGAGGAGGATAACAGTAATGTTCCCGGTTGGTTCTTTAAAAAAGGATACATCTATAACGAGGGCAGTAATTTGATTTTCCTAAACAAAAACACATTTAACGTATTGTGCGGGACCTGTATCGTTATACGCTCGGAATTCGTTGACCAATTGTTACAGCAAAAGCCATATCCGCTCTTCAATCATGATTTTACCACGCTGGGTTCTGGCGAAAAAATGCTGCCTTTACCATTCCCGGGAGCCATTTATAGTATAGGGAACACTGAAAATTATTGCAGCACCCCGGAGGCCGTAAAAAAAATGAACTCCTATAGTTTCCTTACCAAGGACTTTTTTGAAAATATTATCCGAAAATTAATGAAGTACAGGCTAAAGTTTGTAACCAACGGGCTCCGAAAGGAATTTGGTTTGACCAAATTGGATTTCACTTCGGTTTTTAACAAATAACAACCCCTATTGCAACCTTGTTCAAATTCGTATTAAAAAACCCCTACTAAGTGATCGAAATCATTAGAAATAAAAACCAATGGGACGCCACACTTAAAATGGTGGATATCTACGATTTCTACCACACCTATGATTATCACCAAATATCCAAAAAGGAAGATGAACAAGCAGTATTGGTCAAGTATTCCGAAAAAGATACGATAATTGCCATTCCTTTATTATTACGGGAGATAACGGGGACCCAATTCCATGATTTTACCTCGGTTTATGGATATGCCGGGCCCCTTACCAAGAACATTGACAATACTTTTGTCAATGCCCATTTCTTAAAGGAATTTAAGGAATATTTATTGGATAATCATATTATTTCGGTCTTTTCCAGGCTAAATCCCTTTATACCCAACCAAGAAATTTGTTTAAGAAATTTTGGTGAAATATCTACCATGAGCCACATTGTGAATATAGATGTAACCCGAAATTTGGAAGAACAAAAACAAGCATATTACAAAAGACTAAAGACCCATATCAACAAGGCGCGCAGGAAATGCTATGTAAGGATGGCAGAAAGCAAAGAGGACGTATTGGCATACATTGAACTTTATTATGCCAATATGAAACGGGTAAATGCAAAAAAGGAATATTTTTTTGATCACAATTATTTTTTCCAACTTCTGGACTCAAAGGATTTTAACGCAAGAATATTTTTGGCCATTGAAAAGGAAACCAACGGTATTATTGCCGGTGCCATGTTTATTGAGACCAACAAGATTGTGCAATACCACCTATCCGGATCCGACTTGGAACATTTGAATCTGTTCCCGATCAAATTATTGATAGATGAAATGAGAATAATTGCCGGTCGGGAGAATTGTAAATTTCTGAATCTTGGTGGGGGCGTGGGCAGTAAGGAAGATTCCCTATTTCATTTTAAATCCAGTTTTTCTCAAGACTTTAAGAATTTTACCATTTGGAAATGCGTAAGCGATATTGAAAAGTATGAGGCTTTAATCGTAGAAAAAATGAAGCCAAACTGTGGTAATTTCGTAAAAGGTTGCAGCCATTTCTTTCCATGCTACCGTTGTAACGGGCTAAATAATACCATATGAAAAGAAATCCGTTTTCCTCGAAAGCGTATATCAGGACATGGCTTACACATTTTAATTCAAACGGCCCTGCTATTTCTTTTCCCTTTTTAAAGGGAGCATCTTTCTTTAAGTATCCCTTTTTTCCTTTATATATCAATATTGGCAGAAATCTAACAAAAGGCATAAGCTATTCATTATTCAATGAAAACATAACAAAGGAGGCCGAAAATAAAGTACTCCTCATCTATGATGTTCCCGAACATTGGAACAACCCTGAAAACAATACCATTAACGAAAAGATTGCGATTGAAAGAATCCCGCAATATCCCGGTTTTTTAATAGACCTAAAACCGTATAAAGATCTGGACAGTTATATGGTCCAAACCTTTAAAAGAAGTAGCAGGTATAAGCTTAATAAATATAAAAAAAAAATAGAGTCCTGTTTTAATATAAATTACAGGATGTTCTATGGGGAAATCAACCAGGAAGAATATGAGATCATTTTTGACGAATTTGAAACCTTACTAAAAAAACGATTCCAACAAAAGGGAATTACGAATAATAATTTAGACCCTGCGGAATGGAACTTTTATAAAGAAGTGACCTACCCCATGATCTTGGAGAAGGATGCCGCCCTGTTCGTAACCTATAGTGAAAATCAAATTATTGGTGTAACCCTAAATTATGTTACTAACAATGCGCTCATTGATGCCATTACGGTTTTTGATATAGACTACTCAAAATTTAATTTAGGTTCCGTAAACATCATGAAACTGATTGAATGGTGTTTGGAAAACCAATTTGACAAACTGGATTTTTCAAAAGGATACTTTGATTATAAAAAAAGGTGGAGCAATATGGAGTATAGGTTTGAGTACCACCTTATCTATAATAAAAATGCCATACTTCCCAAAACCATTGCCTTTGCCATTAAGAATTACTTTATTGCAAAACAATTTTTGCGGGATAAAAAACTGAACGACAGGATCCATAGATTTAAATTCTTGGTAAACAAAAGTTACACGAAGCAAAATATGGATACGGGATTTTCATTCGAAGACCAGATCGAACTTTCAACCGACTACCAATTAAAGGAAGTCTTTTTGCCAATAGAAAACAACCACTCGCTAAAAATGGCCCTTTTCGAATACGTATATCTCAATAACGAATCTATTAATGACCTAAGGACATATAAGGTTACCAATTTAGAGGACACCTATATATTTCAGACCGGAAGTAAAACAACAAAAGTACAACTGCAACGTTAAATTACAAAATACCCCCTAAGGTACTTTGAAGTGGTAATAAGCTTATTGTTCCAAAACAAAGAAGATGATCATCCCCATGGTACACTAATGCGTATTGGACAACCACATTATGCTTGCCCTATTGTGCCAATAATGTATGATATGGTTATAAAGAAAATGGTAAAAAACAATTAAAATGGACACTGTAACCCATACAAAGCCTAAAGGAAACAAGGAAGTGATTTCAAAATTAGGGTTCCTATACTCCATTTTTGTTAAAAACCATATTCCTGCCTACTATCAGGAAACCATTGTTAATACGCTCGATAATAATCGTATAACATTGCCCATAGAACCGCTGCCAATAAAAGAAAATAATGGGGTAGTTATAGTTCCCAATATACCTGATTATTTAAACGTGGCCCTTAAACAGGGAAAAGTTGGTGTTCACTGTAAAAGGGTTAGACAATATAAAGGATACTTGGTGCATTTAAAAGCGGGCATAGACTGCAAAACTTATCTTTCAGGGCAACTGAGCAAAAGGAACATTAAGAATTTATATGCCAAACAACGAAAACTGGAAACAGGACATAAAATTTCATATATCTTTCATTACGGCGATATCACAAAAGAACATTACGACTATCTTTTTTCAGAATTTTTCACCATGCTTAAAAGAAGGTTTTTGGAAAAAAAAATGTACAACAGCAACTTGCTGAATTGGAAGTTTTATTACGATTTGGCCTACCCAATGATACTGGAAAAAAAAGCTTCCCTATTTGTTATTTATGATGGGGAAAAACCAATTACCATGACTTTGAACTTCCTTATGAAGGATATTGTTTTTAGCTATATACAAACCTATAATATAGACTACTCCAATTACAATATGGGAGACATTAGTATGGTTAAACATATTGAATGGTGCAAGGAAAATAATTTTTCCGTATTTGACCTTGCCATGGGACAAACAGATTACAAGCTGAAATGGTGCAATCAGGTATATAATTTTGAACATCACCTGTTTTTTAATCCGAGTTCTTCATTATCACGAATGAAATATTACATAATATCCCAAAAAATACGTTTAAGGCAATATCTGCGTGACAAGGATATTATTGGAAAAAAGTTCCAAATGGATAAATTTTTATTTAAAAGACGGGTTAAAAGATTGAACAATTTTAATTGGAAGGAATCTTGACCCAACCTACCTATGTACGCTTTTCCGAATTATTATAATAAATTATATCTAGGATGAGGTTATGATTTCTTTTAAGTTGAACAAATTAAATTTCTTGACTATCTTTTTGGAGAACAGGCCCTTAAATTCCTTTTATTCCAGCATTACCAATGTATTTTCAGGACAAGTAGAGTTCAGAAATGTTTCCACTACCCGGTCCAACCCGAAGAACATTACAATAGTCAAGGACGTACCAGAGTATCTGGACGCCCAAATTAATGAGGATTCCGGTTGGAAAATAAGAAAATTGAAAACATTTAAAGGAAGTCTAATTAACTTAAACAACTACAAAGACGAAACAGATTATTTATCAAAAACTTTTAGCAGTAGCAGAAGGTCCAAATTTAGAACCAATCAGAAACGCCTAGAAAAATGTTTCAATATTTCCTACAAAACCTATTATGGCGATATAGATAAAGAGGAATATGAGTCTTTGTTCGATAAGTTTCTTGAATTCATAAATAGGAGGTTTGATCAAAAACAGCTCATAAATGATGACTTGGTCCGATGGAAGGTTTACCGGGACATAGCCTATCCATTAATTCTAAGCAAAGAAGCTTGTTTATTCGTTATCTACGATGGCGATAAGCCGATCAGTATTAGCTTTAATCCTATTCATGGAAAGACTATTTTTGGATATATCCGCGGATATGATATTGATTATGGAAAATTTTATCTTGGTTTTACGGATATCATCGTTCAACTACAATGGTGCTTTGAAAACAATTTTACCACTTTTGACCTATTAAAGGGAGAATATGAGTACAAATCCCAATGGACGGATACCCAATATTATTTTGAAAAACATCTTATCTTTAATTCTTCCCTACTGCTAACAGCCCTAAGGGCCAGATTGATTATTTTCAAAATTAAAACCATGTATCTTTTAATAGACCTATTAAAGAAATGGAATTTTCATATTGTTTTGGGAAATATACGATCCTATTTGAGGCGGCCAAAAATGGATACAAAGAATACGATTTCCAAAGTCGAAATCCGTATAGACAATGATCCGGAGCCATCCAAAACATGCAATGGAATTATAATGGACATCTCCGATAGTAGTATAGCCCATATAAGAATGCACATATACAACTTTTTATATCAAAACCAAGAATCAATTAACAATATAGTGGTACTAAGCCTGCTTGATCCACCAAATTCATTTCTCATTAAGGGGATTAAAAATAGTCAAAAAATTACGGTAAACTAAACAAGCCAAAAGTATGAATCCTTCGAAACCTGGAACAAAAGTTGAACAGCTTCATTTTTTTGAACTTTTTTTGGCCCTACGGAACTTGGAACCATTTTATACCAAAATATACAATTCATTTTCCAATAAAATTATTTACGACAAGTGTATTGCCCCTGAAAACTATTTCATTAAAAAAACAGTCATCATAAAGGATGTTCCCGATTACTTAAAAGTTGAAATTCCTAATGAAAAAGACGGCCTAAAGATAAAAAAGGTCGGCACATATGAGGGATATGCCATTAATATCCAACCTTATGGCCATATTAATGATTACCTATCCGAAAATTTTGGAAAAGCGAGCAGATCTAAGCTAAGGCGATATCAAAACAGACTGGAAAATTGCTTTAACATTACATATAAAATGTACTATGGCGAAATTACCAAGGACGAATTTAATTTTCTTTTTAGTGAATTGAGGCGAATGCTCGAAAAACGCTTTACCCAAAAAAAGGAAGACAATTATGAGCTTCAGAATTGGGAAAAATATCAAAATTTAATATTCCCATTGATCAATGATAAAAAGGCCTCCGTATTTGTAATTTACGACGGCCCCAAACCTATAGATATCTGCGTAAATTTAATCTATGACAAGATCGTATATTCCAGCCTCAGTAGTTATGATATCGACTACGCTACTTTTAGCATGGGCTCTATAGATATGATAAAATTGATAGAATGGTGTATTGACAACAAATTTGAAACCATAGATCTACTCAAAGGGTATTACTATTATAAACAAAAATGGATCAACAAAATCTACGGTTATCAAAATCATTTTATATACGATTCCTCTTCATTAACAACAGTAATCTTTGCCAATTTCAAAGTGGTATCCTCCAAATATTTCTATCTTTTATTCCAATTGTTAAAACGATGGAAATTTGATGTGTTATACCACCGGTTTAAAAGAAAATTATATAAACCCAATTTACCCGAAATAGATGTAGACGGAACAAGTAGTATAAGACCAATTCCAGATAGTGAAATACCACCACAAGAGGAATTGAGTGAAATTGACTTGGACAATTCCAATTATAATTATATCAAGAAAGCGCTTTATGACTTTTTATATACAAGCCACGAATCCATAAATACCGTAAAAGTATTTGAAGAAAAAAAAGTAAAAAATGCTTTTATTTTTAAGGGAAAATTAAAAAATATCGAGGTAGCTTTTACAGACCGGGCGAATTAATAGAAAAAGGGATTTATGAGGATACAAAAAATCGACTTATTTGTGGAATTGTTCGAAAAGGAACATGGCCTTCCTGAAATTTATGCGGACTTGGATTTCGATAAAAAAAACATATCCCCGGATTCACATGCTATCCAAAAAAACTTTTCCCCAGTGTATTACCTGAAATTTGTACCGGACTATTGGGTGTTTCCTTTGATCAACGAATCTCTTTTTAATTGCGAGAAATTGATCCACGTTAATGGCTATTCCATTAAACTGGATAATGTCTCCGATGTTACTACCTATATAAAAAATCAATTCAAATCCAACGCCAAAACAATTCTGAGGTATGTAAGTCGACTTGAATCCTGCTTCAACATAGAATACAAAATGTATTACGGCCAGATCCATAAGAGCAACTATAATCTTATTATGGATTCTTTGTATGATATGATGCAGAAAAGGTTTGGCCAACTACAAATTAACAATGATAGTGACCCAAAATGGGAACACACCAGGAGCATACTTTATGATCTAATTCTAAAAAAAAGAGCATCCTTATTTGTCATCTATTCCGGTTCAAAACCTATAGAGATTTCCATCAATTATCATTATAAAGGCATCCTTTTTAGTTCTATTTCATCATACGACATTGACTATTCCAAATTTGGACTTGGACATGTCGAAATTGTCAAGCAATTGGAGTGGTGTATGGCAAACAACCACAAAATTTTTGAAATGGGCAGGGGAGATTTGGACTATAAGCGCCGCTGGAGCAATCAGATCTATAATTTTGAGCATCATATCGTTTATAAAAAAAAATCTCTCTATGGTAAATTATGGAGTATTGGACTAAAGTGGATACACCTACTCAAATTATACCTCAAATCAAAAAACATTGACCAGGTCTACAAGAAAATTAAAAGTAGACGCACACATAATAGAGATATAAATATTAAAGGGAACGATTATAAGGTTGAAATAGTGGAATCAATCCCATCCGATAATAATATGGAGGTTATTGATATTCACAGCGAAGCCAATTCGTTTCTAAGAAAACATGTTTATGACTTTCAATATTCCCATTTGGCACATGAAACCCAGGTGGAAATCTTTAGTTTGGAACATGAAAAAACTTATTTCGTAAAAGGGGATAAAGCCTGTATAAAAATTTATTTGGAATAACCATATTCAAAATAATCCATTATGCCAAAATATCCCATGGACTTTTATTTTGACCTTTTTGAGAAAGGCACGTTTCCGACAGTGGTAGATAATGTTTTCTATTCCAGTGACAATAGTGAAATGCAAAGGCCCCAAGAAAGTCCTGATACTACTATGTTAGATGTGAACGGTTTGTTTTACATAAACCATGTCCCCGATTATCTTGACCTAAAACTTAAACCAGGCTACCGATCCAGAATATTCCCTTTAACAAAGGGATTTATGGCCGATTTAAGCGCTTATGTGGATATTTCCGATTATTTGAAAGCGAACTTAAAGCCTAGACTAAGAACGGCGGTTAAAAGCAACATTCGGCGCTTGGAGCTAAGTTTTAACATAACATATAATGTTTTTTACGGTGAAATTGGTCAAGGGGAATATGATTCATTAGTAAACTGTCTATATCACTTTATCTTAAGAAGGTTTGATGAACTCCAGGAAGAAAATGCCAGGATTGATGAATGGGAAAGATTTCACCAACTATTCCTTCCGTTGATCAGACAAAAAAAGGCGTCACTATTCGTTATATATAATGATGGAAAACCCATAAATATATCATTGAACTATCATTATGATAAGATTTTCTTTTATGCCATACCTGGATTTGATATTGATTATTCAAAATTTGGATTGGGCCATATTATGTTGTACAAACAAATTGAATGGTGTTTCCAGAACAATTACAAACACTTTGATATGAGCATGGGGGATCTGGATTACAAAAGACAATGGTGCACGAACGACTATTATTTTGAACGTTATTTAATTTACCGGCCTACATCCATACCTGAGTTAATTTTGGCGCAAACTATAGTAGTTAGTAATAAAATGAAGCTTTATTTGAAGTCCAAAAATATTCATTTGATATATCATCGATTACTTCGATTCATAAAAGGTATAAAGCCTATAACCAAAAAGGAAACATCACCGGAATTAAGAAATACCCAAGCACATACAATACCTTTGGAAAGTGTTGATCTGAGAAATTATACCCTACATCAAATCGATTTCAAAAATGAAAAATACGCTTTTCTTTTAAGGCATTTATATGATTATTTATTCACCCAACAATTACCGATAAACGACCTTATAGTATACGAAATTCAGCCCTATAGGGAATATATTCTTTATGGTCCCGCAACGAAGCTCAAATTAATTCTGTCGGCGGCCCAACCCCTTGGCCATTAATTCGCCGCAAAAAAATAATGGACCTTCGGAAACCTCGGTCTGGGCCTAAAACAAAACTCGGACATTTTATAACATGGGATACTGGAAACTAGACGCTAATTAATTGACAACTAAACAAATATTACTTCATCGATTATATAATTTATATTCCATGGGAATTCCTAAATTTATGACGTTCGAAATCCTAATAATTAGAAAATGAATATTGTAAACGATATTTTAAATCGAAGTATACCTATTGAAACCCTGGAATCAATAGATTACAATACTTTAAAGAATACCTATATAAATAAAAGAAAACCAGTGGTAATCAAGGGTTTCGCTAAAAACTGGGGAGCGACAAAAAAATGGAATTTAGATTATTTTTTAGACCTTGGGGACGATAAGGATATTACCCTTTTATCGGGGAATTTTATTCAAGAAGATAACCGATATAAAAAATCGACCTTTAAGGATTACATATTAAAATTGAAGGATGCTGAAGTAAACCAACAAGCAGTAAAGGATTATCTGACCACTTTGGATATCTTTAACTACTTTCCACATCTAAATGGTGATACCGATTTTTCAATTTTTGAAAAGTGTACTGCCGTTAACGATGTAACGGCTTGGATCGGTCCGAAAGGGACCATTTCAGGTTTTCATAATGACACCGGAAAGAACCTATATGCCCAAATTAAAGGAAAGAAAATGTTTATCCTTTCCTCCACCAAATACAATCAACATTTATACCCCAGTGATAAGTACATTAATGGCGCGGTTGCGAGCCAAGTGGACATAAATAATTTTTCCTATGAAAAATTCCCCAAGTTCATGGAAGCCGAGTTTAGGAGCGTCATTCTAGAGCCAGGCGATGCCCTTTATGTACCTTCCATGTGGTGGCATTATGTGCAATCCTTTGATACCTCTATCAGTATCAGTAATTTTGGTTATTCCCAGCTAGAAATATTTTCATTAAGGGTCCTCAATTTTTTGCACAGGCGTGGTTTTTATAAGTCAAAAAATTGTTTTTGCTGTAATAAATAATATAAAATATTTCCGTTTTTGATAGTGAACCCATAGGCCAAATGTCTAACCTTACCAACCCAACATGTTTGTATTAAATCCATATGCAACGGTATGTGGATAATATTACCATTTCCAAATCGTTCTATGAAGACCATATTGATTTAGTTCTATCCCAATATGGTATTATTTTTCAAGTTTAGGTGTTCTAAATTTTATCAAATCAACCCAATTAAAACAGAATTAAGGAAATCTTCAAATACCATTAAATGCTGCTATTAACCGTTCAATATCCATTTTTTTCAGAATCATGTCAAAAGTAAGGCTAGAGCTTTTCTCAACCATTTTCGATAATCAAACCATACCGGATATCTATTCAAGTATAGGTTATGGGGATAAGCGTATAGTGAATGAGCCGAACAAGAGTTCCTCAGGGGGTAGCACATTGTATTCTATCAACTTGGTACCTGGTTACATGAATTGTAAGCTTTGTGATGCGCATTTGTACCATACAAAAAAAATACCCCAACATAATTGGGGTTATGCCATTTTTCTAAATTCTGACTCCAATGCCGACGCGTACTTGAAAAATAAATTTAACTCCAATTTTAGAACCAATTTGAACAGGAGTATTAGGCGTTTAGAAACTTGTTTTAACATTAGCTATAAAATGTATCATGGTGAGATTACCCTCAAGGATTACGAAGCCCTGATGGAATCATTAAGAATGATGCTCGTAAACAGATTTAGAGCTATAAATGAACCCAATAACAATCTACCTAAATGGATGGATATTTGTACGGACACCTTTCCTTTGATCAACCAGAAAAAAGCGTCCCTATTTGTTATATATGATGGTGATAGACCCATTGAAATATCATTAAACTATCATATGGACAAAATTTTATTCAGCTCTATTTCCTCCTTTGACCTGGACTATTCAAAATTTGGATTGGGCCATATAGAAATATATAAACAATTGGAATGGTGCTATTTAAATAATTACGATATTTTCGAAATGGGGGTAGGTGGCATGGATTATAAACGAAGATGGAGCAATAACATCTACAATTTTGAACACCACATTTACTACAAAAAATCTTTAATATCCAATATTCACGCCTTCTTTGAAATCCGGAAAATACTACTAAAAGAGTATTTAAAGTCCAAACAAATTCCTTTGTATTTTCAAAAAGCCAAATCCGCTCTTAGTCCTAGTAAAAAAGTAGAAGATACATTGAGGGGAGAGGTGAAAGTTGAACAGTTGCACTCCAATGAAATTCCAGAGCCAGAGGACTTGTTAGAAATTAATCTTGAAAATGAGGCTTTCAGGCCTCTAAGGAAATACGTTTACGACTTCATGTACGGCAATCCTGAAAATATAGCCCATGTTGGAGTTTTTCAACTTTCAGGTACAAACAGCTATATCATAAAAGGTTCTGATAAGCAAATTAAGATCACTCTTTAGCAAATCAAAAAAACCAGTAATGTATTACACTTTAAAACAAATACAATTGTTTTAAAGGACAGTAATAGTAAACAAAAAATGCCCATTGCCAATGCAATGGACATTTGAGTTATACATATTCTTGGTGATTAAAACTCCACCACCTCAAACTCCGATCTTCTGTTCAGTTTGTGTTTGGGTTCCGGACAGTAGGTAGTATTGTCACATTCGTTCGTCAATTGGGTTTCCCCAAAACCTTCCCCGGTCAATCTAGTGGAACTTATTCCCTTGGTACCGATCAAATAATCCAAGGTCTGTTTTACCCGCTTCTCGGACAACCATTGGTTATATTTTTCAGCCCCTCTGGAATCGGCATGGGAACCTACTTTTAATGTCAAGGCCGGATTTTCTTCCATTAACACGGCCAAATTATCCAACAATTCCTTGTAGGGCTTGCTCAGGTACGAAGAGTTGAGACTAAAGTATACATTGCCCAAATCCTTAATTTTGTTTTCCAACTCCGTCCTTCTTCTGTTCTCCGCATCCTTCCTAGCCTGCTCTTCCGCAGCCAAACGTGCTTTTTCCTTCTCTTTGGCCAAACGCTCGGCCATTAGCCTAGCCTCTTCCTCTGCTTTTTTTGCGGCGGCGATAGAATCGGACACCCTTTGGTTTTCTTCGATCAATGCCAACTTCTCCAATCCCTTTTTGGACAATTCCTTCTCTATCCCAAACCGGTATACTACCCCGGCGGAATGCTGTAACTGTTTGGTGGACCCTTCCTCAATACCCCATTTGCCCATGGTATTAAAATTTAGCCCCCAACGGTCATTAAACCAGGTGTTAAATCCAAAACCTGCATTGGCAGTGGCCCTGCCCACAGCGCCTATATCACTATAGCCGGCACCTACATGTAAAAATGGATCGAACCAGCCGGTTTCCCCAATTAGTTTATTGAGGTCATAACTTACCATACCATCTATGGCATAGTAATCCCTCTCCACCGTATTGATCTCTCCGTCGACCTTCTTACCTATATCGTACTTATTGTAAGAGCCTATGGCCCTTATTCCAATTCCATTTTTAAAGAATCTACCTATACTTATGGAGGAAGGATAGGGAAGGGCGTGCCAAGTTTCCTTAATGCTTAGAAAATCATCGCCAAAGGGCGTTGCGGAATCATCTACAATATTGTAGCCAACTCCCAATACCCAGGAACTGGTAACAACACTGTCCTTAGCTGTTAATTGTAATTCTTGGGCAGTACTAAAATTATAGGAAATAGCACATAAAAAGGTAATTGCAAACACGTAGGTTTTCATCTTTATAAAATTTTGGGATTATTAAAATCTTTGTCCAAAGCTATGGCAATGTTAAACGGACACCATTTAAATTCTACAAAAGGCCTTAAAAATCGTTAAGCGGTTTCCTACAAAACAGGTTTTTGGATTTTTTAAATCCCAATAATTTTTCACCCAAGAAAACGGTATTTTAACCGAGATAAAGGACCTGGCATAACAAGACAGGGAACGATAGCGACGGCCCATCTGTTTGTTATGGGCCTACAAGAATGGGATTGCTTCACTTGGCCTGTCCGCGACAGTCCCGTTCGCAATGACGTAACGGAACGAATAATGATAACGTCATTGCGAGGAGCGTTGGCGACGTGGCAATCTGTTTGTTCCGGGCCTACAAGAATGGGATTGCTTCACTTGGCCTGTCCGTGACAGTCCCGTTCGCAATGACGGAAGCACGGATTGGAATTTGAACTATGCAATGGGCCGCAATCAAACTTCTTATTTCAATACCTCTTGCCCATTGTTCATTGCTTATAGCCCATAGCATAATATTTTTAGAAACACAATACTTAATCGACCTTTTAGGACATAAATAGAAGATCTATGTGCCTGGGCCAAATAATATACTGGATTACAACCTTAATGGTACGTAAAGATCAACGGATGCTATTTCTTTTTTTGGAAACTAATTTTTTTAGGGGTTAGGGGCATCCTATAAATACAAAAGGGCGTGGTAGTTACATTTTGGTCCTGCTGTTCGGAAAGTGGCCCCTCCTTTAATCCTACCACAATATCATCCCGGGAATCTTCAATAATGCACAACCCCACTTCTCCGACGCCCAGGGTAATTCCCGAACAATATATCAGGAGCAACTCCTTGCCAAAATCCACTTCCGGAATGGGGAGACCCGGCTTTCTGGTCCTGTTTATTTGCAAAAAAAAGTGCTTTAACGTCTTGGAATCCCTTATGACCCGAAATTCCGAATGCTCCACCCCGCTATAGCTATCCGCCAATACCAGTTGAAGTTCCTTTGAATTTTGCGGGGAACTGCCCGTTATATCCTTGTGCACGCTTTTCTGCCCGGAACAGGAAATCCCCAAAAGGCATAGGAATAGTAACAATGATCGCATCAATTCCGCTGTAAACTTTTAGTTTTCGCCAAAAGGGCCTTTTCATAGATGGCCTCATATAGGGGCAACACCTTCATGATATCAAAATCCATTGCCGCTTTTGCCGCATTGTTTTTAAACCTTTCCAAAGTTTGTTCGTTGCCCAATATCCTGAGCGCATTTTCGGCCATCTCCTCTACATTGCCCACATCGCTTAAATAACCGGTAACCCCCTGGCGGTTAACTTCCGGTATTCCTCCCGTATTGCTGGAAATAATGGCTACCCTATTGATCATTGCCTCCAATGCGGCCAAGCCAAAACTTTCTGTTTGTGAGGGCAAAAGAAAAAGGTCCGAAAAACATAATATCCTATCAATTTCGTTGCTATTGCCCAAAAAGATAACCTTATGGGCAATGCCAAGCTCCTCGCACAAACGTTCCGCACCTTCTTTTTCAGGTCCCTCCCCTACCATGATCAGCTTGGCCGGTATTTGTGCCTGGATTCTATTAAAAATCTGTATTACATCGGGGATACGCTTTACCTTCCTAAAATTACTGATGTGGGTTATAATTTTTTCATTTTCAGAGGCCATTAAGGAACGCTGGCAATCCGTGAAGTTCACACTGTATTTTCTTTTATCTATAAAATTGGGAACCACCTCTATTTCATTTTTAATATCGAACAGCTCCAAGGTACTCGCTTTGAGGTTATGGGATACCGAGGTAACCACATCGGACTGGTTGATACTAAAGTTGACTGCCGGTCTATAAAAAGGGTGCTTGCCCACCAAAGTAATATCCGTACCGTGTAAAGTAGTGACCATTGGGATATAAATCCCTTCTTCCTCCAACATCTTCTTGGCCATATACCCGGCATAGGCATGGGGAATGGCGTAATGCACGTGCAACAACTCTATACCGAACAATTTGATGGTATCTACCAATTTACTAGAAAGGGCCAATTCATACGGTTGGTAATGGAACAAGGGATACTCCGGTACGTGCACTTCATGAAAGTATATCTTGTTGCTCAGCAACTCCAAGCGCACCGGTTGGCGATAAGTTATAAAATGGACTTCGTGGCCTCTATTTGCCAAGGCTATTCCCAATTCTGTTGCCACCACCCCGCTACCTCCAAAAGTGGGATAACATACTATTGCTATTTTCACACGCTTAAATTTTAGTAATTATTTGATTATAAATCCAATTTAGGGGATGTACGACTTAGTGTCCTGTCAACCCTAGCATGCCGAACAGATCCCACAACTCATGTCCAAAAAGAAGCTTGGTCGGGCCTAAAGGGATAAAATTTCAGGATACTTAAAATAAAACGACAATTTCCAGCTAAAACCCTGGTCTATATTTTTACAAAGTAAGAAACTGTTTAAATTTTATCCTTTGGTTCTTTTATGCATCTTTTTCCGCCATGCTTCTGCTATTTTTCGATCCGCAGCTATGGCTATGCCTCTTAAAATACCTTCGCCTGACGAAAAAATATACTCTAAAATATTCCAAAAACAAAACTTAAACAATTTCTAAAGGTTTAATTAATAATCGCCTCATAAATGACCTTCTGAATCCGTGTTCTTAACCCAGATTTAACCAATAGTGTATTGGAAGCCGTGGGGTAGGTCCGGTTGGACAAAAAAACGTATACCAAATCCTTTTCCGGATCGGCCCAGGTATAGGTCCCTGTAAAACCACTATGTCCAAAACTTTTCCTGGAAACCAAACTACAGGCCGGTCCCCCACCATTGGGTTCCGGTTTATCAAAACCAATCCCCCGTCTTACGTTTTGATCACAGAAATAGCAGGTATTGAACTTCTTTACCGTTCTGGACTCCAAAAATTGTTGTCCCCCATAATACCCATTTTGAAGGTACATTTGCATCATCTTGGCAACATCATTGGCATTGCTAAAGAGGCCGGCATGCCCTCCTACTCCGCCCTGCATAGCAGCTCCCATATCGTGCACATAACCCTGCACCGTCTGGTACCTATAATAATTATCTTCCTCCGAAGGAACAATATTCTCTTTTAAGAAGCTGTTAAGTGGATTAAACCCGGTATGTGTGGCACCTATAGGCCTGTACAAAAACGCCTCGGCCAAACTGTCCAATCGCATTTTATAAGTATCCTCAATATACTTTTTCATAACATAATAGGCCACATCACTGTAGCGGTACCTGTTGGATTTAAGCTGCTGTCTCCCAATCCGGTTGTAGATAGAATCCGTGTAGACATCCTTTATGAACAATTGATCCGCTACCTTAACGGAATAACCACTGGTTGAATGATGTCTGTAAAATTCTGTAGACGGTTTTCTTTTATCGTCCAAAGTATCTATATAAAAGGCTATCCAAGCGGGCAACCTACCATAGTGCGATAGCGCCTTTAGGACGGTAACATTTTTTAGATCGGAATCGGAATAGGCCGGGATAAGTTCCTCAAAGGTATTGTTCAAAGCAATTTTTCCCTCCTCCTCCATCTTCATTACCATGGGCAAGGTGGCCAAAATCTTGGTTATGGATGCCAGATCATAAATATGGTCCGGGGTTATTTTTTGGTCCGAATCATAGGTTGGTTTTCCAAATCCTTTGTTGTAAATTATTTTTCCCTTCCTTGCTACCACTATTTGTGCCCCCGGAAACATCAAGGAATCAATGCCGTTCTTGACCATTTCATCCACTCTTGCCAATTTATCGGAACTTATTCCTACCCGTTCGGGAAAACTATATCCCAAACGCATCAAGGACTCCAAAGGAATAGTTGTATTAACGGGGAAGTCGGCATGGGAGGTAACGGGCAAAACCCCTTTTGCCGGAAGTGCCCCAAAAATTACCTGAGCCGTTTTCTCCTGGGCCAATTCACTATTTTGGTAACCCACTATTACCGCGTCCACACTATCAAAAGACAGCACATCCAAGAGGGCATAGGGTTTTGCAAATACGGCCAGTATAAGATTGGAGGTACGTGCCCTCGCTATTTCCTCTAACCAAACAAGTTCATTTTTGGTAAACTTATAGGCCTTCCATGGGCTTTCATTGCTCTTGTGCAGGCCGATGATCACCAAATTATACTCGCTTAATTTCTGCTTAAGGGTAGCTATGTCCTTACCGTTGACCTGCGTTACATTGGCGTATTTGTTCAATTCCTTTAGAAAGGGATCGCTTTCGGCATCCCCGAACTTTACATAAGCAATTTTCTTGTTTTCCAACTTTTTGATAGCCAACAACGAAAAATCATTTTTAATCACGGTAATGGCATTTTCAATGGCCTCCTCGTACAGCAGATCATCCTCCAGGGAGTTGAGGTCTTCATAAAGATTTTTGGTTTCTATAGGCGTATAGTTATTAAGTCCCACCTTATACTTTGCCATCAATATCTTCTTCACGGAGGTAGCCAGTCTGTTTTCCGTAATCCTACCTTTGTTATAGGCTTCCAAAAGTTTGGCCTTGGCCTTGGCTACGTCCAAAGGCATTAAAAGAATATCGTTGCCCGCCAAAAAGGCGGAAAGTTCCACTTCCCCTTCCTTGGCAAAATTGGATACTCCTTTCATATTCAACGCATCGGTGAACACCAATCCCTTAAAATTAAGCTGTTCCTGCAACACCTCCCCAATGATCTGTTCGGATAAGGAAGAGGGATACCCCTCCTTGATCTCCAAACTTGGCACACTTAAATGGGCCACCATAACACTGCTTAGGCCTTCCTTGATCAACTTTTTATAAGGGTACAGCTCTATACTGTCCAATCGCTCCTTGGTAAAATCGATTACGGGCAAAGCTTTATGGGAATCCACAGCGGTATCACCATGTCCCGGAAAGTGCTTTCCACTGGAAAGGACACCTGCGCTTTCCATACCCTTCATATAGGCAATTCCCTTTTCGGCCACATTTTCGCGATCCTCCCCAAATGAACGATTCCCAATTATTGGATTTAGGGGATTGATATTGATATCGATATCGGGGGCAAAATTAATGTGGACCCCCAATCTTTTTGCGTGCCTGCCTATACGGTTTCCTACTTCCTCCACTATAGCATTATCCTTAATGGCCCCTAGGGTCATATTCCAGGGAAAGGCATAGGTAGAATCCAATCTCATGGCCAGACCCCATTCGGCATCCATACCTATCATCAGCGGCACTTTAGAACTCTTTTGATAATCGTTGGTCAGTTTGGCCTGACGGACAGGACCGCCAGTAGAAAAAATGAGCCCACCAATATGATGTTCCCTGATCAATTTTTTTGTTTTTTCGGTACCGGCCCTATCCTGATCCGAAGTAACCATGACCATAAACAACTGTCCCAATCTTTCGTCCAGGGACATCCCATTGTAAGTGGCCTCTACCCAGTTCCGCTGCGCCAAAGTATCCTTGGTGACCAAAGGGTCTACCTGACCTTGGACAGCGTTAATTGTTATGAAAAGTAATAATGCTATGGAATTTATACGCATAAAAAAATCCATCTTTGATGGTAACTAAGAATTATTTGAAATATTATACTTATCCGAAATACAGCCCCAACCAAGGGCGGAGCAGTATTATCGGATCGGCGGGGCTTACATAAAACGGCCGTGCCAGCTTTCTTCTGCGGGCACCTCCCAATGATTCTGGTATTCGTACTTATTGGTTACCAGATTATTGAAGACGATGGTATTTTTGGAAACCGCTTTTTGCTTGGCCATTTTTTTGAAGTCGACCAAGGATTTGTATGCCACAAAATCGCCCTGTTTATAGGAAACATTCATTTTGTCCAAAAGCTCCACCTTGTACTGCTGCTCCAGTTGCTGAATAAAGC
Organism: Arenibacter sp. P308M17; assembly: GCF_003426735.1. Classification (GTDB taxonomy): domain Bacteria; phylum Bacteroidota; class Bacteroidia; order Flavobacteriales; family Flavobacteriaceae; genus Arenibacter. The sequence continues at coordinate 372,499 of NZ_QVON01000005.1, read as the reverse complement.
GAACCGAGGCATCTATGGAACATCCGGAAGCGGCGTTGAGGGTTTGATCCAGGGCAAGGATAATAAATCTGTTATACCTAATTTCATAGCCTGCCCTTAAATCGCTTCCGTGGGCGGTCCAATCGGCTACAAAGGCATCCATATCCTGTCTTAGTTGCTGCAATTCTTCTTCGGAAAAACTTCTACTGGCTTGAAAGACCCAAACTCTGGATTCATCCGGCAATGTGTTAAATTCTACGCGCATTTATTAAATTTTTTAATGTTCATCCAAACGATTCCCCCTATGGTATATCGTTCAATTCATTTTTACCTAATGTTAAGCTGAACGTAAGACGACTTCTAGACTCCCCGCCCGAACGGACCGTTCGGTAAGGGCGGGCGCTCGAAGTGAGTATCATGGTCATTATTACTGCAAATTTACAAATCTTCCGCTCTGGCTATCAGCTCTGCAATGTCCATTACCACTACGGAGGACTCTTTTTCCTTATTTTTTACTCCATCGGTCAGCATGGTATTGCAAAATGGACAACCGGCTGCTATTATATCCGGTTTAATATCCAGCGCCTGTTCGGTACGCTCAATATTTACATCCTTGTTGCCTTTTTCAGGCTCTTTAAACATTTGGGCCCCTCCCGCACCGCAACAGAGTCCACGCTTTTTACAATTTTTCATTTCCACCAGTTCGGCATCCAACTTGCGGATCAGATCGCGCGGGGCTTCGTAGACATTGTTGGCCCGTCCCAAATAACAGGGGTCGTGAAAAGTAATTCTCTTGCCTTTGTACTGCCCGCCTTCCATTGTGATTCGGCCTTCTTCCAACAGCTGTTTCAGGAATTGGGTATGATGTACCACCTCGTAATTCCCCCCAAGGCCTGGATATTCATTTTTCAGGGTATTAAAACAATGGGGACAGGCCGTGACCACTTTCTTCACCCCATAAGCGTTCAGTACCTCAATATTGGTCACTGCCTGCATCTGGAACAAAAATTCGTTACCGGCCCTCTTGGCAGGATCTCCCGTACAGCTCTCTTCGGTTCCCAACACGGCAAAACTAACATTGGCCTTGTTCAGGATCTTGACAAAGGCCTTGGTTATTTTTTTTGCCCGATCATCAAAACTTCCAGCGCAGCCCACCCAAAATAATACTTCCGGTTGTTGGCCTGCGGCAAAAAGTGCTGCCATTGTGGGTACTTTCAATTCATTTTCCATAATAGCGGTAATTTCATTATGATTCCTTGGACCAGTTAAGCCTATCCATTTGGTTAAAAGGCCAAGGGGCACCATTATTCTCTATATTTCCCATCATATTATTCAGGTCCGATGGTGCGGCAGACTGTTCCATAACCAAATACTGGCGCATATCCATTATAATGGACAAGGGATCAATACTCACTGGGCAAGCCTCCACACAGGCATTACAGGAGGTACATGCCCAAAGTTCCTCATGGGTTATATAGTCTCCCAACAATTGTTTGCCATCATCAACGAAGGCTCCTTTATTGGTATCAATATTCTTGCCAACTTCTTCCAACCTATCCCTGGTATCCATCATAATTTTACGGGGGGACAACTTTTTGCCCGTTTGGTTGGCCGGACATTCACTGGTACAGCGCCCACATTCCGTACAGGTATAGGCGTTCAATAATTGCACCCATTTAAGGTCCATAACATCCGAAGCTCCAAATTTTTCCGGCAGGGGTGCATCCCCATCGGGTGCCGCAAATGGATCGGCACTTGGGTCCATCATCAACCGTACTTCCTTGGTCACCGCCTCCAGATTATCAAACTGTCCCTTAGGCCTTAACTTTCCAAAATAGGTATTCGGAAATGCCAATAAAATATGTAAATGCTTGGAATAATATAGATAATTCAAGAATATGAGAATGCCGACAATATGTAACCACCATGCCGATCTTTCCAATAGAATTATGGAGGCTATGGACATTTCTTCAAATAAAGGGGCGATGAACATACTGACGGGAAAGGCCCCGGCCTTGGTATAATGGGCCACGTCCATTTGCTGTAATTGATAATCGGCGGCATTCATGGTCAGAAAAAGTACCATGAGGACCAATTCTATATAAAGAATTAAATTTCCATCCTTTTTTGGCCACCCGTCCATCTCCGGGTTAAGGAATCTCCCCAACTTGATCAGGTTTCTACGGATCCAGAAAACAACTACCGCAATAATGACCAACAAGGCCAGTATTTCAAAGGATCCGATTAGGAAACTATAAAATCCGCCCAAAAAAGCAAATATCCTATGAGTACCAAAAAGTCCGTCCATTATAATCTCAAGGACTTCGATATTGATAATGATAAAACCAAGATAAACTATAATATGAAGAATGCCCGCAATTGGGCGTACCACCATTTTGGTCTGCCCCAGTGCTATCCTGGACATATTTTTCCACCGTTGGGGTTTATTGTCACTGGTATCTACCGATTTGCCCAATTTTATATTTCGGGAAAGCTTTTTAATATTTTCTACAAAAAAACCAATTCCGGCAATAAGTATAATTGCAAAAACAATATTAGGAATATAATCCATATGGTGATTCTCTATTTTTCGGCCGGATCTTCTTCAGGAACGGTGTAATCTTTTTGCTTTTTGCCAAATACGGAAACGTTTACATAACGTTTTGGATTTAGGCGAAAATCCTGCAAAAGTAAATCCAGTTCCCTGGAGGCATCGGCCAGATTGTTATAAAGTGCTTTGTCGTTCACCAATTTCCCCAAGGAGCCCTCACTCCCTTCTATTTTGGCCATCATGGCATCAATTTTCCCCATAGTGGCCTGCAAGCCTTTTATGGTCTGGCCCAGACCGGCATTGGCCAAGGTGTCCGAAAGTTTGTTGAAATTATCGGTAATGGTACCTAAATTACTAATGGACCTGTCCAGGTCGCCCTTGTTTTCCGTTAGGATTTGGTTTAGGGAATTGGCGCTTCCCTGAAAACTTTTCACCAATTGGTTCAATCCTGCAATACTTTCCCTTAGGTCCCTTCTCGTCTTTTGATCCAAAATATCGTTAACGTTCATCAACAGGGAATCGGCATTGGATACGGCCCCTTCCACTTTCATCTGAAGGGGGGTCAAGCGTTGCTGTACCAATTCCGTAAGTCCAGGCCTGATGCTGGAAGGCAAGGTGTCTCCAGATTTTGCCATGACGGCATCATCAAAAACAGGCTTTATCTGTATTCCCTTTCCGCCTATTATTCCGGTATCGTACAATTCGGCACTGCTGTTTTTGGAAAAGGAGAATTCGTTGTCTACCGTAAAGGTCACCAAAAGGTTCCCTGAGGCGTCGTTGAATTTAATATCGTTCACCTTCCCTACCGAAAAGCCGTTAATGGTAACCTGTGTGCCGGATTGTAATCCACCCACATGCTGGTATACGGCATAGAACGTCTTGCTATTATCAAAAAGAGGTGTAGATTTTAAATAACTAAAACCAAGTATGAATAAAAGGATACCCCCCAAGACTATAATACCTGTTTTTATTTCCCTAGATATTTTCACACGTTTAAATTTTAATAATTAATTGGTTTTATAGTGAACAACCCCAGGGCAAGCCTGTCTACCGACAAAGGCAGGCCCACGAGGCATCAGGCGGAAAACCTGAAAAACATTTCGACGCCCGCCTGAACGGATACGGGCGGGCCCGTCCGAACGATACGGGCGGGCAAGCGTCGGAGCATTTTAAATCTCACTTAGTGAGTAATTAAAAAACCTGCCTGAGCGACTAGTCGGGCAGGTTGGGAACGAGTGTAACCACTTCCCTTCGCTCCGTTCCCACCTAAAAAATTTACACATCCCTTCCCGATAACCATGGGGAATAACCCGTATATCTTCATTCAGGTCTGCCATCAATTTTAGGCCATGCCCATTTACAAAGCTCTTTTTTCTGTTCCAAACAAAATTAGAAATAATTTTTAGAAGAGCGGTTATTATTCCGAAACGTATTTAAGCGCCTCGGTTTCGGAAATGCGCACCCCATCCTTATAGGCCACAATATACGAAGTATCATATCCTTTGGCATCTGCATTGCTCTTTAAAAGTGTGGCCTGGAAATGGGAATCCGTATTGCCGTACATATAACGGTATAAATTATTGTAAGGCTCTTTGGACAAGGTGTTCAACCCTTTAAAATTCTCCGAATGTAATGGAATATTTTTTGAGCTGGCAAAAATTTGCACCTTAAATATGATGTTTGCAGCATTCTTTGGCTCCTTTTCAACGGACTTGGGCGCTTCTTTCTTAACAGGTTCCTCTACCATCTCCTTGGTACTATTGTCCGATTCATTCTTTACGACCAGTACTGTTTTGGGTATGTTCTTGACCGGTTTTTGCTCCAGCACCAGTTGTTCCGATTTCTTATTCCCCTCCCTCTTTGCTTCATTGGCTACAGGGGTATTGTTGGCCACTATGGGGTCCGCTCCCGATATCATCTCGCCCTTATAGGCCAAAATGGCATCGGCAATGGCCTTGCCCATTTCGTTATGTCCTTTGGCAGAATTTAAATAAGCACCTTCCTCCTTGTTCGTTAAAAACCCGGTCTCTACCAGAACACTGGGCATAAAGGTCTGGTGAAGCACAATAAAACCGGCCTGCTTCACTTTTCTATCGGTCCTCTTCAACTTATTTGAGAAATTTTCCTGCATCAATTTTGCAAGATTGATACTTTGGTCCAGAAACTCTTCCTGCATAATGGTCAGGCCAATTATGGATTCCGGCGAGTTAATATCGTAGGCGGCGTACCTACTTTCATAATTATCCTCCAGATATATTACCGAGTTCTCCTTCTTTGCTATTTCAAAGTTTTGTTTATTGGCATGCAGTCCCAATACAAAAGTACCTGCACCATGGGCATCGGAACTATGTGAGTCGCAGTGTACGGAAACAAATAAATCGGCATTGGCCTTGTTGGCTATTTCACCCCTGCGGTAAAGGTCCACAAAGGTATCGTCCTTACGCGTATATATGACCTTGATATTGGGGTTCCTTTCCAAAATTTCGCCTACCTTCAGAACAATCCTTAAAGCTATGTTTTTTTCCAAATATCCGTTCCCCAAATTACCGGGATCATGCCCTCCATGCCCCGCATCCAAAACAACGACAAATTTTTCGTCATTGCCATAGTTCCCCTTATTTAAACCAAAGGAAGACAGCAAATATGTTAAAATAATAAATGGAATAATATAAAACCGTTTCATATTCATATAACTAGAGATAATTTGATCTTTTAATTAGGTTAAATTTATTGCAATACCCTACAAGCGGAACAAAAAATATATGTAAGTTTGAGCCCAAAATGTAGCTAAACCGTTACAAAAATAGGATATATAGCTTTGCAATCAAATAAACATCATGTACTTTTCCTATTGCTCCTATTATATGGTGCATTTACTGCATCTGCCCAAGAAGACCAAATAAAGCCCCTGCCCATTGTTGCTTTTAGGGATACCATAAAAGCCCCTCTTTTGCCCGACCCCAAATTGCAGGATAGCCTCATAACCGACTCTACAAAAGTAGACTCTTTAAACGGCAAAAAACCACTTCTCCTGGACAAAATAAAATACAAGGCCAAGGATTACGTGAGAATGAGCAGAAAGGAACAAAAAATATATCTTTATAACGAGGCGGAACTCTATTATCAGGATACCGAATTAAAGGCCGGCATTATTATAATGGACTACGTAAAGAATGAAGTCTATGCAGGCCGTATAAAAGATTCCCTTGGGAATTATACCCAATTGCCATTTTTTAAACAGGGCACGAATGAAGTGGTCCCAGACTCCATACGGTTTAATTTTGACAGCCAAAAGGCCATTATATGGAATTCCAGAACGGAACAACAGGCCGGTTTGGGCCAGTTGGGAAGTGATGCCATGAAGGTATATGCAGAGATTACCAAAAAAGAAAACGATTCCGTTTATTTCCTTAGTGAGGGCAAGCTAACCACCTCCAAGGATACCGTAAACCCAGATTACTATATACGTGTAAAAAAAGCGAAATTTGTGCCCCAAAAAAAGGTAATCGCTGGATTCAGTAACCTTTATATAGCCGATGTACCTACCCCTGTGGCTCTTCCCTTTGCCTATTTTCCTTTAACCGTAGGCAGAACAGCGGGACTGATGATGCCTACTTTTGGCAGCGACCCCACCCGGGGCTATTTTTTGCAGAACGGAGGATACTATGTCCCCATAAACGATTATGTAGACCTTACCCTGACGGGGGACCTATATTCCAATGGGAGCTATGGCCTAAGGACCCAATCCGTATACAGCAAAAGATATAAATATAGAGGGAATGTAAATTTTAGATACGAAAACCTGGTTACCAGTCAAAAAGGATTTAGCGATTACAGCAGGTCTACCATATATAATATTCAGATTTCCCATGCCCAGGATGCCAAAAGCAATCCCAATTCCAGGTTTCAGGCCTCGGTAAACCTAGGGAGCAGTTCCTATTACAGAAATTCCCTTTTACAGCAGAACCTGCCCAATACCCAGGTCAACAATTTATCATCCTCCATATCCTACTCCAAGACGTTCCCGGAATATCCATCCGTAAACCTTAGTTTAACGGCCACGCACAACCAAAATACCAATACGGGGGCAGTAGATGTAACCCTGCCCACCCTGCAGGCCAGTATGGAGCGTATATTTCCTTTCGCTCCACGCGAAGGCATAAAAAAAGGAATCATTCAGAATATTAACTTTCAATATAACCTGAACGCAAGAAATAGTATTTCTACTACCGAAGAAGATTTTTTAACGAGTAGAATGTTCGATAATTCCCGTTTTGGCGCCAGAAGCTCCATTCCCTTGAGTACCAATTTCAAAGTGGCCAAACATTTTAGTGTAAGTGTTGGCGGTTCCTACGAGGATGTATGGGCCATAGAAACGTATGAGAGGGGCTATGACCCCACTACCAAAAGAGAGGTGGTTACGGATACCATTAATGGGTTTGACCGTTTTGGCACATATAACTTCAGTGCCAGTATCGGTACCACCCTATACGGTCTGGTAAATTTTGGGGAGGATAAAAAAATACAGGCCATAAGACATGTTATGAGACCATCTATAAGCTATGGTTATACCCCGTCTTTTGATCAATACTATGACAGTTATATTGGGGCCAATGATGAATTGGAACTATATAGCAGGTTCGAAGGCACCCTTAACGGTGCCCCTGGCCTGAATAAATCAAGTTCTATGAGCTTTTCCCTGGGTAACCAATTTGAGGCAAAGGTGAGCGACAAGGACTCTACGGCCACCAAACCGAAAAAAATATCGCTACTGAGCAATCTTAACCTCTCTACCGGATATAATTTTGAAGCGGATTCATTAAAGCTAAGTCCCTTGAACATTAGTGGCGGAACCAACATTCTCAACAATAAAATGGCCATTAATTTTGGTGCCAGTTTGGATCCCTATGCCATAGACAATAATGGTACCCGTATAAACACCTTCAATGTGGACAATGGCGGGAGCCTTTTGAGGCTTACCTCCGCGCGGGCCAACCTTAGCTATTCCCTAAGCAGTGAGACTTTTGGAAAAAAGAAAGAGGACATAAAAGAGGACGACAAAGATGAATACGACTATGTGGCGGCAAGCGGGGGTAGGGATGACGACCTTTTTGGAAAGGGCGACGACTTTAACGAAAATAGACCGGAAGATGAAAGGGACCAAGGTTCCGAAGATGTGGAAAACCCGGTGTATGGTACAAAATTGCCATGGGACCTGAGGTTGGCCTATGCCGTAAACTACAGCAATTCCAATAGACAGAACACCATTGGGAGCCACTCCCTGATGTTTTCAGGAAATATTCAACTTTCCCCGAGATGGAAAATTGGAGGTTCCTCCGGTTACGATTTCAAAAACAAGGGATTTACGCTTACCCAACTGCGGTTTGAGAGGGACCTTAAAAGTTTTAGGATGAACTTTAACTGGACCCCCTTTGGCACATACAAACGTTGGTATTTCTTTATAGGGATAAAGAGCTCCATACTTAAAGACCTTAAGTGGGAAAACCGTAGCAAGCGAAATTAGTGTCGTGTCAATGCTACTGTGTCGTTTAAGTCGCGGTTATTTTTTATCCGGCCAAGGCAAAAAATGTTGCATAGCCCTAGCTGCCTAAGAATTTTTACAATCCGGAATCGCGGTTCAATGGACCCATAAAATTACCTATAGGTTCAGGCTGGAACGGAAACCAAAACCTTGTACCTTTGGCCAAAGCCGTACCTACCCGAGTCAAGAAATGTACTTAAACTGCCATTCATATTACAGCCTTCGTTTCGGAACCATATCCGAGGTAGAATTGCTGGAATTGGCCGAAAGGAACCATATAGATCAATTGGCCCTGACCGATATCAACAACACTTCGGCAGGATTGAATTTTGTAAGAAAGGCACAGGAAAAAGGCATCAAGCCCATTTTGGGAATCGATTTCAGAAACGGGGTAGATCCGTGTTTTATTGGTCTGGCCAAAAACAACCAAGGGTATCAGGAACTGAACAATTTCCTGTCCGATCACCTGCACCATCATAAAAAAATAGAATCCGTGGCTCCGGTTTTTAACCATGCCTATGTAATATATCCCTTTGAAAAAGTATTGCTCGATAAACGTGACTCGTATTTGGAGCATGAGTTTATAGGCATATCCATTAAAGATCTTAGAAGGTTGCCCTTTACCAAAATAATGGATTATAGGGATAAATTGGTGGTCCTCCAAGCCGTTACCTTTCGGAATAAAAGTGATTTCAACGCCCACCGACTGCTACGCGCCATTGACAACAACGTACTCCTAAGTAAATTGTCCCCGAGCGAGGAAGCCGATCCTGAAGAAAAAATGTTTCCAAAGACAAACCTATTATCGGCTTTTTCAGAATATGAATATATTTTGAAGAACACGGAGCGATTAATGCAGTCCTGCCAAATTTATTTCGATTTTTCAGAAAAAAGAAAGCCCCAAAACCTGTTATCCTACCTTGGAGACAAAGAAAAGGACGAGAACCTTTTAGAAGCACTGTGCCAAAAAAGCTTGCCTGAAAGGTACGGACACCGTAAAATAGATACGGTAATTCTGGACCGACTCCAAATGGAATTGGACTTGATAAAGAAAATGGGGTTCGTACCCTACTTTCTCATTAATTGGGATATTGTTTCCCATGCCAGAAAACAGGGCTTCTTTTATGTAGGCCGGGGCAGCGGGGCAAATAGCATAGTAGCCTATTTGCTACGCATCACCGATGTAGACCCTATAGAACTGGACCTCTACTTTGAACGTTTTATTAACCTGTACCGGGTAAACCCTCCCGATTTCGACCTGGATTTTTCATGGAAAGACCGCGAGGCCATGACCCAGTACATTTTTGAGCGTTTCCCCAACGTTACGCTCTTGGGTACCTATGTTACTTTCCAGGAAAAAGGGGCTATACGTGAACTGGGCAAAGTATTCGGACTGCCCAAAGAGGAAATAGATGTTCTATGCGACAGCAATTATAAGGCTACGGATTTGGACAAAATAGCCTCATTGGTCCTAAAGTACGGGCAATTGCTTAAAGGAATGCCCAATTACTTAAGTATCCATGCCGGTGGCATCCTTATCACCGAAAAGCCCATACAGTATTTTTCCGCTACCCACCTCCCCCCCAAGGGGTATCCTACCACGCATTTCGATATGGTGATTGCGGAAGATGTTGGCCTTTTTAAATTTGATATCCTATCCCAAAGGGGTCTGGCCAAAATTGAAGAGACCTTGGAAATCATAAGCTATAATTGGCCTGAGGAAATAAACAGCATAGACATCCATGATATTGCCCGGTTTAAAAATGACCCCCTTATCAACAACCTGGTCAAGAGTGCCCAATGCATGGGCTGCTTTTATGTTGAATCTCCTGCCATGCGAATGTTGCTCAAGAAACTGGAAGTCGATAATTATCTGGGATTGGTGGCCGCCAGTTCCATTATACGCCCTGGAGTGGCCAAAAGCGGTATGATGCGCGAGTATGTATTGCGGCATAGGGATCCACAACGCGCCAAGGAAAGGGCACATCCGATTATGTTGTCCATAATGCCCGAAACCTACGGTGTAATGGTATATCAGGAGGATGTAATAAAGGTAGCCCACTATTTTGCCGGTCTTACCCTTGGCGAGGCCGATGTTCTAAGACGGGGTATGAGCGGCAAGTTTCGGTCTAGGGAAGAGTTCCAAAAGGTAAAGGAAAGGTTTGTGGACAATTGTAGAAAAAAAGGTTATGACGATACCCTTATTTTTGAAATTTGGGACCAGGTAGCGAGTTTTGCCGGCTATGCCTTCGCCAAGGGCCATTCGGCATCCTATGCGGTTGAAAGTTATCAGACCCTATTCCTAAAAGCATATTATCCTTTGGAGTATATGGTAGCCGTACTCAACAATGGAGGAGGCTTCTACAGTCCCGAATTCTATATACACGAAGCACGTATGCTAGGGGCAAAAATTCACTCTCCGTGCATCAATAAAAGTTTTATGGCCAATTGTATTAAAGGTAAGGAATTGTACCTGGGGTTTATGTTCCTTAGGGATTTGGAAGACAAAGTAATACACCATATTATAACTGAAAGAACTGCCAATGGTCCGTTTTTATCATTGACCAATTTTCTGGATAGGATCTTTATATCCATAGAACAATTGAGCATCCTGATCCGAATAGACGCCTTTGGGTTTACCGGGACAAATAAACACCAACTCTTATGGCAAGCCCATCTTTCACTGTCCAAAAACACAAAATTGGACCACCCCAAATTGTTCAATGCTACCCATAAACATTTTGAAATTCCAAGATTGTACGCCACCGATCTGGAAATGGCCTTTACCCAATTGGAACTTATGGGGTTTTCCCTTTGCAGTCCGTTCGATATTTTGGCGGAGCCTCCCAGCAACGCAAATGGCAAAAGGGATCTGGAAGGCCATCTGGGCAAGAATATTGATATTTACGGGTATCTGGTGACCGTAAAAAACACAAGGACCCATCAAGGAACCCGCATGAATTTTGCCACTTTGGTAGATCGGCACGGGGAAGTTTTTGATACCGTACTCTTTCCTCCTATAGCTGCAAAATATTTTTTCAGGGGAAGGGGTATTTATCGCTTTTATGGAAAGGTGGTCAGTGAATTTGGCTTCTTGAGTATAGAGGTCTTTAAAATGCAAAAGATGGATTATATTCCGGATCCTAGATATGCGGACATGAAAACAAGTGCATTAAGACTTCATTCCGATAATAAACGGCATAACATAGACTAAGTTAATGGGCAATAGGCAATAAATACTAGATACTAGAATTGAGATATTAGATGCTTGAAACCTTTCAACATTCAAAACTTTCAACATTCAAACTTTCAACTTTATAACTTTGAACTTTCCCCTGCCAACTGCTACTGCCTACTGAAGACTGTCATTGCCCACTGCAACTGCTAACGGCCACTGCCAACTATAATAAATGGCATTTCCCCATAGCAATCGGAATGCACCGGTATGGCCAACTGGGCCGGCCGTAAATAAGAAAACCCAAGAGCTATTACCGAAAAGATAATTCCATAGGGGCATCCCTATAAAAAGTATTTTCACTAGATTCGAAGCAACAATATAATCCGACCCCTAAACCTAAAAAAATTAGCATGCCTTGTTTTTGTAACCGGTACATCCTATGAGGAAGCGTATAAAAACAATATTAAAACAGGATGTTCCCTATCTGGATTCCACTGGGAGCAAACTTTTCCTTATCGGCTTTATCTGTCTGTATTCCTTTATTTTTATAAATATATACGACCCCTATAACATAAATACATGGGGCAAAAATTTTTACTGGGAGTTCATCCTGATCGGCTTGAGCGTACTAATTTTCAGTCAGTTCGTAGTCCGTACCACTTTAGGGCCCAAAAGATTCAAGATCTATAGTCTAATACCGTGGGGCCTTATGGAAATGGGATTGATGGCATTTATCTTTGAGCTGGCCTATAGTCCTTCATTTAAAACATTTCAGGAGCAGGTTTCTGAATTTTTTATAACGTTCCGGCAAATAGGGCTTGTAGTGGTGGTGCCTTATACATTGTTTCTCTGGTATGCCCAGATCAAACAAAAAATATCCTCTTTCAAAAAGGAAATTCAATTTAATATAGAAGGCTCAGGTTCGGAAGGAATCAGTGAACTATTGATTTTGAACGGAGAGAACAATAAGGTGGTATTGGCCATTAAATATAACCAGCTGTTGTATATCAAATCTGCAGGGAACTATTTGGAAATCTTTTACCTCAAAGGAGAAAAAAGCAACAAGGAACTCATTAGAATGAGTTTCAAGGAATTGGACGGTATTATCCAAGACCCAAAGATAGTCCGGATCCATAGATCCTATATGGTCAATACTGCCCATATCAACGCCGTAAAGAAAACCAAAAAAGGCTACATCCTAAGTATCCAACATATACCGGAAGAAAAAATACCCGTTTCTTTGGGTTACAGGACCAGGTTTGAAAAGGTCCTCCAACTTAAAAAAATACCCCATTAATCCCAAATAGGGCTATTTCATCACAAAATTTCATAGACATAACAGCTAGTGTCCTGTTAACCTTATTTTAGTCACCCCAAGTCTTGTTCTTTTTCACCTGACCATCGTTAAAAAAGAGTTCCGTAGCTATGCTATGCAACTATTTTTTGCCTCGTCCAGATAGAAAATAACGGCGACTTAACCGACATAATAGCATTAACATAACACTAGTTGTAGTACCCTCCTTAATTTGTGCCTATAAACTGTGTATTAGCAGCGCAGTACATAGGATATAGTCCAGGGACAATTACAAAATGTCAGGTTATTTTGTTCAAATAGGGTCCAAAAGTCCCAAGGTAACATGCCCCTTAAGCAATTGGGAATAACCAGATCAATTAATGATTGAAAAACAAAAGGTGAATTAAAACCGGGTGAAAAAAAGTAGGGTCATATTAAAGGTAATCGTTTCGGGATCCATTTTAGGAATCTTGGTACTGATAATTTTATCCGGCCAAAGTACCACTGCCTACCACCCCGTTCCAATTTTACAAAGCAATTGCCCTCCAGGATTTAAACTTAACGGGAATAATGAGTGCATTGCCAAAAATCTCTATAACCAATATGCAATAACCAACAAGGCCGGTGTTGGTGGCCTAAAATCGGCCCTGCCGGAAATTCGCGATGGCTTTTCCCCAAAAGAAATTGATTTGGGAAGGTATTTGTTTTTTGATCCCTTACTTTCTGCCGACCAAACCATTTCCTGTGCAAGCTGCCATGATCCCAACAAAGGATTTAGCGATGGATTGGCCACTAGCCGTGGCAAGGACGGACAACGATTAAAAAGGGCGGCACCTTCCCTTTATAATGTAGGCTATTTAAAAAAACTGTTTTGGGACGGTCGTGCCTCAACTTTGGAGGAGCAGATGTTGGAACCGTTGTTTTCTAAGGAAGAGATGGGAAATACACTGGAAAACTTGCTCAGTACCCTAAATGAAATTGAAAATTATAGAACATTGTTTGCAGAGGCATATCCCAATAGGCATAGGGACCAACCCATTGCCCTCCATGAAATTACCAAGGCCATTACCGCTTTCCAATCCTCCCTGATCTCTTTAAATAGCAGGTACGACCAATATGCCCATGGCTACGATGAAGCATTGAACAAGAACGAAATTGAAGGTCTAAATGTATTTAGATCCTTCGTAGCCCGCTGTGCTGAATGCCATACCCCTCCCCTGTTCACCAATCAACAATTTGCAGTTATAGGTACTCCCGAGCCCGATAATCTGCCCTTGGACCCGGGTGCCGAAATTCCATTTAAAGACAAAAGCCTCCGTGGGGCCTTTAAGGTTCCCAGCCTTCGAAATATTGCCCGGACGGCTCCCTATATGCACTCTGGGAGATTCAAAACACTTCGGGAAACGGTACAATTTTATACGGACGGTCGGGGCCATGCCGTACCTGAGGGGGAAAAATTATTGATACACTGGCACATATGGGAGCCCAATTTAACCGATTACGAATTGGACCGCTTGGTAGACTTTCTTAAAACGCTGACCGATGAATCCTTTACACCTAAAATCCCCGAGGTCCTGCCATCGGGTCTAAAATCATCAACCTAATTAAAAGCAACTTAAAAATGAAGAAAAAATCGCCTTTTATAAAAATCATCACCGCTATGGTACTTTTAGGAATAGGGGTGTTCATTGGAAAATGGTTCTTTGGACAAAAAAATGTGGAGACCGTTCCCATACCTTCCACCATAAAATATAGAAATATTGGGCATACCAATGATACCACACAAGTAACCAACAGGCAGGAGTTTACTGGAAGTATCATAGAGGTCAACAAAGGCTCATCCATTCAGGATGCCGTAAATAAGGCCAACCCCGGCGACCTGATCCGCGTATATCCCGGAACGTATTCGGAGAACGTTTACATTGATAAGAATAATATAAGCCTACAAGGAGTGGTGATCAATGGGGAATGGCCCACTTTGGACGGCAAAAAGCAAATAAACGATGCCTTCCTTTATTCGGGCAATGGAATTCTTATCGAGAATTTTAAAATAATCAACTACAAAGGCAATGGCGTAATGGGCCAGGCCGGCAACAACTTCATAATCCGCAATAACTGGATTATTGACACCGGCGTTTATGGCATTTTTCCACAATATGGCAAAAACGGACTTATTGAACATAACGTCCTGAGCAAAATAGCGGATGCGGCCATTTATGTTGGTATGTGCGATAATGTAGACGTACTGCACAACGAAGTGTTCGATAATGTTGCGGGTATTGAAATTGAAAACTCCAGGCACTGTTTGGTAGAAAATAATTATGCCCACAACAATACAGGCGGACTGTTGGCCTTTGTAACCCCGGGGCTTCCCATAAAAACTACTTTTGATGTTATTATGCGCAACAACTTTGTGGTAAACAACAACCATGAAAACTTTGGCGCACCGGGGTCTACCGTTTCAGGAATCCCCCCCGGTACCGGAATTTTGATCATGGCGGCCGATGACGTAATCGTAGAAAATAATATCATTACCGGAAACAACAACACTGGAATTACCATTGTGGATCTTGCTACGGGAGACCCCAAGGCCAATGACCCAAATTCCGAAGGAAATCCGGATAGGGTGGTAATCCTTGATAATATTATGTTCAACAATGGCAACGCCCCTACCGGTGAAATAAAGGCTATAATGCTTACCCAAATGGACACAAAGGGACCCGATATTTTTGCCTATGGAGGGGGATCCGGAAGCACGATAAGGGATAAGAACAGATATCGGACCTTTGGTCTGGATAATTACGGCATTGCAGAAATAACCGATACCAAGGATATCCCAACCATGATGACCCCGTCTCCGGTGCCACCTAGATCGGTTTCCCCGGAAGAATTGGGTGAGCTCACCTATTACGGGGTCTGCGCAGGCTGTCACGCATTCGGTACCAGATTGATAGGTCCGCCGACCGAAATCCTTCAGGCAATACATAAGGACAACCCCCAGGGGATCGTAGACTATATCACAGCTCCAAAAAACCTGAGGGAAGACTATCCGGAAATGCCGCCCCAAGATTATTTATCGGAGGAAGCCAAGATGGCGGTAGCCGAATATATTTTGGAATTAAAGCATTAAACCCGTCCCATAGGGTAAAGGAATTTTACAATTTTCCGGGAACCACTTAAATAAACTACCAAACCACTTATATATGAACAAACTAATTCTAATATTGGCCATATTCGGTACTACTATTACCGTACGGTCCCAAAAAACCATTTCCGGTCAGGTACTGGAAAAAGACACCAACACCCCGCTACTTGGAGTAAGCGTATTGGTAAAGGGTACAAATACTGGAACGACCACGGATTTCGATGGGAATTATACCCTTGCCAACCTCAGTGGGGACGACATACTTCAATTCTCTTTTATTGGATATACGTCCAAGGAAGTGGCCCTTGAAGATAGGAACACCATTAATGTCTTCTTGGAAATTAATGCCGAAGAGATGGACGAGGTGGTAGTTACTGCCCTTAACATACAGCGGAACAAGGAATCCCTTGGCTATTCCATCTCCCAGGTATCCGCTGGAGAAGTTAACGTAGCAAGGGAAAACAATGTTATGAATTCGCTTTCGGGGAAAGTTTCGGGATTGCAGATTACACAATCAAATACTGGGGTTGATGGCTCCAGTCGGGTACTCCTAAGGGGTATTACCACAATTAACGGGAACAATAGACCTTTAGTGGTGGTAGATGGTATTCCCATTAGCAATAGTTCCGGTGGTGCCGGCGGAAGCGGGGGAATCGACCGGGGTGACGACCTATCGGATATCAATCCAGATGATGTAGAATCCATCAGTGTGCTCAAAGGAGCAGGAGCGGCAGCGGCCTATGGCTCACTGGGCATGAACGGGGTAATTTTGATCACCACCAAGTCAGGAACAAAAAAGGACGGCGTAGGCATTTCCTTCAATTCGTCCTTCTCGTTTATAGATGTTGCCCTAACCCCTGATTTCCAAAACGAATACGGGGCAGGTGCATTTGGGGATTTTGCACCTATAAATGCCGATGGAAGGCCCGTTCTGGATTATCCCTTTTCATGGAGCTGGGGCCCAAGAATGGAGGGACAACAGTATACCAACTGGCTGGGAAAGCAGGAGAGCTACTCGCCCAACCCTACTGGAAACCCCTATAAAGAATTTTACCAAACCGGTTTTACCATCTCCAACTCCCTGGCCTTTGAAGGGAAAAATGATAAGGGTTCGTTTAGATTGGCCATAACGGATGAGGACGGACAGGGTATCGTGGGCAACAATACATTGGCAAAACAGACATTTAGCCTAAGAGGTTCCTCCAAACTGACAGATAATTTTATTGTTGATGGGAAAATGGCCTATATCACTTCCAAGGTAAAAAATAGACCGCAATTGGCCGAAGGGAGCGGAAATACGGCATTACAACTTTCCCTGATGCCAAGGGACATCCGTCTGGAAGATGTCCGGAACAATACAGTAAATGCATTTGGGGAAGAAATAAAATGGAATTTGGACAATACATTTAACAACCCCTATTGGGCGTTGGACAATGCGGGCAATGTAGATGAAAAAGACCATTTTCAAGGCTTTATCTCCGCAAATTGGGAGATTGATGACAAGTTCAATATCACGGCAAAATCGGGTATGGACTATATCATTACTGATTTCATTAGTTATGGGGCAACAGGGGCACAGGCCGTGCAAAACGGATTGGGCGCATACAATCATGATAACGATAAAAGTAATATCTGGAACTCTGATATTTTAGGAACATATTCCACCAATATTTCCGATATCAATATCACCCTAAGTTTGGGGGCCAATTACCGCAATGAATACAGCAGCTATAAAAATATTTCGGGCAACGATGCCAAGGTTCCCAATTTTTATAGAATCAGCAATTACAAAAACTCCTTCTCCTCTGAGGGAATTTCAAAAAAAGCCATTTATTCCTACTATGCGCTTGGACAATTTGGCTACGGAGGCTTTTTATATTTCGATGCCACCCTGAGAAACGATAATTCTTCCGCATTGCCCCAGGCCAATAATTCCTATTGGTACCATTCGGAGAATATGGGTCTATTGTTCACCAAATTATTGGGCATCAATCCCAACATATTAAGTCTGGGCAAACTAAGGGGGTCCTTTGCCAAAGTAGGGAACGACACCAGCCCCTATCGGACACAGGCAGTTTACAACGTTGATCAAACGGTAACATTGCCCTATACCGTTGCCTCGATTTCAGGAAGTCTTCCCTCTTTTGATCTAAGGCCGGAAACATCCGAATCTTGGGAAATTGGGGCTGATATTGGTTTTCTAAAGAACAGAATCACTTTGGATGTCACTTATTACAAGACGAACACTACAGACCAAATTATGGCCGTTCCAATCTCAGGGACCACGGCCTATTCCTCAAAAGTGATCAATGCCGGAGAAATTGAAAACAAGGGCATTGAGGCCCAGTTGAATGTAATTCCTTTTGAGTCCGAAAATTTTTCATGGGACATAGGGTTTAACTTTACCAAAAGTAACTCCAAGGTAATTACGTTAAATGAAGGATTGGAAAGCATTTCCCTGGGGTCTCTCTGGACCGCTTCCGTGGAGGCAAGACCGGGTCAGGAATTCGGGACCATTTATGGCAATGATTTTCTAAGGGATAATTTCGGAAGGAAAATAATTGGAAATGATGGTCTCGCCAAAAGAGGGGACCGCATTGCCCTGGGAAATATAAACCCGGATTGGTACGGCGGTTTTACGAACAAGATCCGTTACAAGAACTTTAGCTTGAGTTCCCTTATCAGCGTTCAGGCAGGTGGGGAATATTATTCGTACGGGAGAGGGTACCGCCTATTTTTTGGAACGGATGAACGAAGTCTAGTGGGGAGGGAAAATGGAATTATAGAAGAAGGCATCAATGAGTTTACTGGTTTTGAAAATGACAATGCCACCAGCGCCCTACTTAAACAGTTTACGGATATATTTTCCAACCAAATTGCCACCGACATCATTTTGGATGCTACCAACGTTAAGCTTAGGGAGGTGGCACTGACTTTCGATTTTCCCAAGAACATCTTACGGGAAACGTTTATTCAATCGGCAAGTCTGTCCGCCGTTGGCCGAAACTTGCTCTTTCTATACAATGCTGCCGGCGATATCGATCCCGAGGCGACCTATAGTAGCGGCCCGGCCAGTACTGCTTTTGAACATTCATCGCTGCCCTCTACCAGGAGCTATGGACTGAACCTAAAAATCAACTTTTAAACAGAAGAATATGCAAACCATATATAAGGTGATAAGTAAAACAGCAGCTGTAGCTGTATTGGGAGTGCTGTTCCTTTCCTGCGAGGGGCATTTGGAAGACCTTTATGATAATCCGAATGCCGTAACCGAAATAGATGATGCTGCTTTATTTACCAAGGCGGTCAGGAGTTTATATCAAGGAACTACGGACAATGGGTCTTCCCATTTTGCCGGTATGTATGCCCATTATTATGTGGCAGGAAGTACTTGGAGGGCCCCGGATCAATATGGGGATGGCCATGACCAAGATTACAACAGCATTATGAATGAGGGGTATAGTGGAACAATACGCCATATTGAAGAGGTTTTGGAACTCACCTCCAAACCCGGTACCCAAAACAATGTGAGATATGCCCTTGCCAATATTATTGCCGTATTGGGCTATGCAAAGATTACCGATGGTTATGGGGATGTACCTTACACCGAGGGCGGGAAAGGCAAATCGCAGGATATATTGCTTCCTAAATATGATCCCCAAGAAAGTATTTACAAAGACCTGATCATGAGATTGACCAACAGTATCGGTACTTTGAAGACCGCAGATCCTGCCATGGCGTATCCCGATTCGGATCCCATCTACAACAATGATTTGGAAAAATGGGTACGGTTCGCAAATAGCGTTCGGCTACGTCTGGCCATGCGTTTGCGCTATGTAGATGCAGGCCTGTCCCGATCTACCGTTTCCCAATGTTTGTCCGAGCCCTTAATGGAAACCCCTGAACATGATGCCTATATGATTGAAACGGAAGGCACCGGCAATGCTTGGTTTAACAGACGTACAGGCTTCCCATCCATTAAAATGTCGGCATTTTTGATAAATCAAATGCAGGTTACCAATGATCCTAGATTAACAGTGTTTGTAGGTCAGGACAGTAACGGACAGTTTTCCGGCATTGTCAACGGCCTGACCGATCAGGCATTTGGAAATTCCAATTTTGCCAACTTATCCGATATGGGCCTTGCCCTCTCTTCCCCGGAAAGCAAACTTTATATCATGAACGCCGCCGAAACTTGGCTTTTAAGGGCCGAGGCGGCCCTGGCCTATGATGAAGATCCCGTTCAGGCCAACATATTATATAGAAAAGGTATCGAGGTGTCCTTTAACCAATGGGAAGTTGATGCTACGGAAATTACCAACTTCATGGGTTCTACCATAGCCAATCTATCAGGAATAAATGATGAGGAGCAGATCGGCGTTCAGATGTGGTTGGCACTGATCCCCAATTTCTTTGAGGGCTGGTCCCATATACGGCGTACCGGTTATCCTGTTATACCGGTAAGGACCAGTGACGATTTATCCACGGGGGCCACCAATGGCATTATGCCCACTAGGTTTATGTACTCTTCCTTTGAACTAGGTGCAAACAGCACCAACGTACAAGAAGCTATTTCGAGACAGGGAGCAAATAAGATAGACACTAAGGTATGGTGGGATAAAAACTAAACGATAAATATAATCAGATGAAACGGGCATTAAGAAATTTTAATCGTATGAAAAATATTAAGCAACTCCATCTTCTTCTACTTGCCATACTATTGGTTAACTGTAGCGATGATGATGAACCACAAATTCCGCTTTCGGATTTTCAATTTTTAGTAGAGGGTTCTGTGGTAACCTTTAACGGAACGGTTGAAAATGCTACTTCCATTACTTGGGATTTTGGCGACGGTTCCAGCAGCACGGAGGAAGATCCGGTGTACGCCTTTGATAGTCCCGGAACCTACAATGTGGTCATGACGGTTAGCGGTGCAAACGGTACCTTCTCGGAAACCAAAACAGTAACTATTCTTCCTACCCTGGACATTCTCCTAACAGGGGGACCGGCAAGGCCCCAAGGTAAAACATGGAGGTTAAAAAGAGCATATACCGCGGGTATGGAAGGTGCCGGATTGATCGAAAATAAGCTGGGGCTTATGATTGCATCCTTTGATAATTTATTGGGTGCAGTAGGATTGGGAGCTTCCTATGACGATACCTTTACCTTTGTCCATGACGGGACCTACAAAGTAGATAATGTTGATGGCCAAAGCCTTATGGGCATTATACATGCCAGTGCTTTTTACGCAGCCAATATTACCGCTGTTTCAGCAGATCTTGCCAACGTACCTTTGGCCCATGCTACCTATACCCCAGTGGCAGACGCTACTTGGGAGCTTAACGAAGATGATTTTACCATTAACACACTATATCCTCAAGTTGGGCCTGTAAGTATCAATTTCACGGGAAAGCAACGTCTTATCCTGGGGGAATACCTAGGGTACAAAGAAACCAGTAATATCGTAATTCTAAAAGAGATTACCGAGACAACGATGAACGTGGCCCTGGGCATCCATACGGAACCGGATTTCTATGATACCCCTACCCTATTCTTTCATTTGACCTTGGAATCTTTGTAAATACTAAAAATGGATTCCGTTAACTGATGAAAAATGAACTAGTGTTATGTTAAGGATGTTTTGTCATTTAATTTAGGTCTCGACTCCGCTCGACCAGACAATCGATCGTCACTTCGAGCGGAGTCGAGAAGTCATTTCACGGTTAACTTAACACTAGTCCGAAACAAGGGGTATAGGATATAGAAAGCAGGACCGCTGTGCTACCAGTGCGCTATCAACCCTACTTTAGCCATCCCAAGTCTTGTTCTTTTTCACCTGGCCTTCGTTAAAAAACAGTTCCGTAGCTACGGCTATGCAACATTTTTTTGCCTTGCCCAGATAAAAAATAACGGTGACTTAAACGACACAGTAGTATTGACAGGACACTAGAACCAAGATACTGGACAAAAGCGTGACCACCTATAACGCTATCTCCGGGGGCGGCCAAGGGGAGAAAATCTGCTTGGCCGGAAGGGAAGGAAAAATAAAATATGGACCTAAAGGACATATTTGCAGCGAATATTGGTAACTCAATACAAGTTCATTAACTTAAGACCATGAAGGCATTGAAAATACAACGTGATTTTTTTGCAACTCAAGTAACTAAGGACGTATCCTTTCGAAAAGCAGCCTTAAAGCGGTTGCAAAAAGAAATCATTGCGCGTGAGGACGATATTGCGCAAGCCATTTACAACGATTTTAAAAAGCCCAAGTTCGAGACCCTGGCAGCGGAAACACAGTTTGTTTTGGCGGAACTAAAACAGTTGTTGAAAAACATAAACCATTGGGCCGTCCCCGAAAGAAAATCCGCCTCTTTAATGAATTGGCCCTCTTCGGATTGGATATACAAGGAGCCTTATGGTGCTGTATTGATCATTGCTCCATGGAACTATCCATTTCAATTGGCATTTGCCCCTATGATCGCCGCTGTGGCGGCAGGGAACACGGTTGTGGTAAAGCCCTCGGAAGTTACACCGCATACGGCAACGATCATCTCCGAGATTATCGTTGCAGTCTTTAAACCGGAACATGTTAGCGTTGTGGAAG
Source organism: Arenibacter sp. P308M17 (assembly GCF_003426735.1). Classification (GTDB taxonomy): domain Bacteria; phylum Bacteroidota; class Bacteroidia; order Flavobacteriales; family Flavobacteriaceae; genus Arenibacter. The sequence continues at coordinate 350,203 of NZ_QVON01000005.1, read as the reverse complement.
GCGGTGTGGAGGTATCCCAAAAACTTTTGAAGGAAAAGTGGGATTATATTTTTTTTACAGGAAGTACCCGCGTTGGGCAAATAGTTTATGAAGCCGCGGCCAAACACCTCACCCCAGTAACCTTGGAACTGGGAGGAAAAAACCCCACCATAGTGGATAAAACGGCATCTATTAATTTGGCGGCAAAACGGATCGCATGGGGGAAATTCCTAAATGCAGGCCAAACCTGCATTGCTACGGATTATATCCTTGTTCATGAAGACGTTAAGGACCAACTTGTAGCAGCACTTATACAGAACATTGGCAAGTGCTACGGAGAACATATAGAAAATTCGCCGGATTTTTCACGCACGGTAAGCAAAAGCCATTATAAAGGTTTAAAGGAAATGTTAACGGGCCAGGAAATTCTTTTTGGTGGCGATAGCAATGATGAAGATAATTATCTGTCCCCGACCATAGTAAATGAACCTAAATTGGACAGTAAATTGATGCAAGGCGAAATTTTCGGGCCCATACTTCCAATCATTGCCTACGCCAATGAGGCCGATATAGATAGACATATCACCAATTATGGCAAACCTTTGGCTACCTATATCTTCTCCAACCGCAAATCTTTCCAGAAAAAAATAATCAATAGGTATAGTTTTGGTGGGGGGGCCATCAATGACACTATAATACAGATCACCAATAAAAATCTCCCTTTTGGAGGGGTTGGTGCCAGCGGTATAGGTGCTTACCATGGCAAAAGATCCTTTGACCTTTTTTCACACCAAAAGGCCATTATCAAAAAAGCCAATTGGGTGGATGCCCCACTCCGTTATCCGCCCTACAACCTGCCCATGAAATTGGTAAAAATTATAAAGTACCTTTTCTAGACAAATAAACTAATATCCAATAGAATTACTTACCTGCCGGCAAAGACAGAGGTTATGGAACGGAACGGATTATATTTAGGCAATAGGTAAAAAAAAGATTTCACTGTGGCCTACCGATGTTTTTGGAAACTAATCCCAATCAGCATCGGGAACAATGAAATTACAGGATTTTAACCTTTAAAAATTTCCTGAAACCGTCTATCCCCTAGGCCCTGTCCGGCAATAAGGGAGGCCTGTCCGAACGGCATGGGCAGACATAGTATACCTTTAAAAACTATTTAAGGTGAGTTCGACCGGTATTTAATTATCAATGAGCTGTATATGATAATTTTGTCCGGTCGGGCGGAGTAGAGACCTCTATTTAGAGATATAAACGTCAAAAAAAAACTCTCAATTCCGGAGGGACAGAAACATTAATTTGAATAATTGATAATCTACTATTTGAACTTCATTTTAAGTCGAACCCAAGTTATTTAGGGTACTTCCTTCTATTTTTTTATGGGATTTCAAATCTGTAAATCCCACCAATATAAACAGCCAAAACAATTTATAACCTCCTCTTTAAGATATTTGCTAAGAAATATTTTTAACAATCTATTAACGATTATTATTTATACCTTAGAATTGGTAATATGATAAACTATAGTGTGGGTAGATACCATTATCCAATTGTTTATTATACTGCTTTGATGTAATTCTGTTTATTCCTATGTACATAGCATCTTCCTAAGGTTTCATAGAGTAAGTGCCCATTTGGCCTTAAAAAAAAAGAATGGACAACCTAGCCATTCCTAAATCATATTTCTCCCAAAAGTCAATTAACCTCATTAAAATTTTCAGGTAAATCATAATAATTCACAGTATTTAAAATCCTTCCACAATTGGATAAAACTATAAAAGTTATGGGAACAAAGAATTCATATCCAAAAAAAATATCATGCTAATTACGGCCCTTCTCTTCATTGCCGGCTATATGATCATAGCCCTGGAGCACGTTGTTAAGATCGACAAGGCAGCGACTGCCTTGTTTATAGGGGTAATATTATGGGTTATTGTTGCCCATACGGGGGTGGATTTTTCAGAAACCCTAACCCAACTTAAGGAGCATTTTGAAGAAATAGCGGAAATTCTCTTCTTCCTGCTTGGAGCAATGACCATTGTTGAATTGATAGACATCCACAACGGATTTGAAATTATCCTCAGGGTCATAAAGACCAGAAGCATGCTAGTACTGCTTTGGGTACTCTGTATTCTCACCTTTTTCCTATCCGCGGTATTGGACAACCTCACCACTACCATAGTAATGGTAGCTATTTTAAGGAAATTTTTGACCAGCAAGTCGGACCTCTGGTATTTCGCAGGATTCATCATCATTGCAGCCAATGCAGGTGGGGCCTGGTCGCCCATTGGAGATGTTACCACAATTATGCTTTGGAACGGAGGTCAGGTTTCCACAGGCACCATAATTACCGAGGTATTTCTACCTAGTTTGGTCTGTCTATTGGTTCCTTTACTAATAGCGTCCTATCAATTTAAGGGCAAAACCATTGAAGCAGAGGTGCCTATTGCCCCTAGGATCCAACAAATAAAACCTAAGGAAAGTAATTTTATTTTGCTTTTGGGAGTAGGCCTACTTCTAATGGTACCTGTATTTAAGGTGGTTACACATTTACCTCCTTTTATGGGTATGCTGCTCAGCCTATGTGTTTTGTGGTTGATTACGGAAATACTGCATAAGAATAAGCCTATTGAACTTAAGCAGCATTTATCGGTTGCGGCAACGGTTCAAAGAATTGACACCCCTAGTATTCTTTTCTTTTTGGGAATCCTATTGGCGGTCGCCGCCATTGAAACCAATGGTTCCCTAACGTTTGTTGGAAGTGCCTTGGAAACTACTTTTAAAGATTTTCACATAACAAGTACTTTATTGGGGCTTTTGTCCTCCTTAATAGACAACGTACCATTGGTGGCCGGGGCCATGGGTATGTATTCCATGGAAACCTTTCCCCAAGACCATGAATTCTGGACATTTTTGGCCTATTGCGCCGGTACGGGAGGAAGCGTACTTATTATAGGTTCCGCCGCCGGAGTGGCCGCTATGGGAATTTTGAAAATTGATTTTTTATGGTACCTCCGCCGTTTGGCCTGGCTGGCCTTGATAGGTTACTTTTCAGGTATCTTGGTCTTCATTTTAATGAATTAAGGGTTAATTTAACCCGAATAACAACAATACCTAAAATTTTAAGAAAACTGAACGGTAAGCTTCATGAATAGCCTAATAGAATCGGTAATAATAAATTTACGCCCTAAACCAATCCGGATAATTGCATTAGGGTTGAAGCAATAGTATTCAATTGCTTTTTTAATGAAAAAACAACCCTGCCCAAAAGAAAGCAGGGTTTCCGTTATCATACTGAATTTAAAAGGGTTATCCTGCCAAATCCAGCATTTTACCATTTTTCAATTCGCCCAGTACCGTTACGTCCTTGCTTTTCTTATATTCTTCCAGGGCCAGAAGCATTTGCTCCTCCGTATCCCTTCTGATTTTTATACCTCCTGTTTTCTGGTTTCTATTTCGGACTTCAATATAATATCCATCCTTAAGTTCCGTTGGTTTTGTCGCCGGCCTTCCCATATTTAATAACTAGTTTTTACTGTTCAACTATTAATTTAAAGCGCATTAAGTTTTATTGGTCGTATAAACATATTAAAACTTAACACATTAATCGGGAATAATATGGCTTATTAATGTATAAACCTAAAAAAGAGTTATTTTTAACAAAAACTTAGCAGAAAAGACCTAGATGGCCTAAATTATTTCCGGGACTTCAATAATTGGTTATGGAAATTAAATCGATGATTTGTCGCCAAATTAAGATTCAGCGCAGCAAATGTTCTACAATTGGACGATACAAAAAATGAACAGAACACGAACTTGGAGATAGTTTGTTCTATCTTTTTCCAATACTTACAAAACTTTTGGGATTGATCCCGAAGACCTGCTTGCCTTTGGCTGCTGATTTAAATGGATTATTTTTTCTTGTAGCCTATCTGTTTTCTAGGTTCAGGGTTATCTTTTTTATCGACGAGTTCATCCAAATAGCTAAATACCAATTCTATGTTCTTACTTTGATTGGAAATCTTCTTTTTTATTTCCTCAATCTCCAGTTTCATGTGTAGGTTGTCGGTCAACATTTCCCTCAGCTTAGTAAATATCCGCATGATCTGGATATTGACGGCAATGGCCTTTTTACTATTCAATACGCTCGATAGCATTAGAACACCATGTTCTGTAAAAACGTATGGCGGTTTTCTTCTTCCACCCCAACTTGGTGATCTGTTTCGGGACTTTAAGACCTCCCATTCAATTTCGGACAACTGGAACATAAAATCCTCGGGGAACCTATCCCGATTTCTTTTTACCTGTTGGTTCAATACTCTTGTTTCTACTTCGTAGAGTTCAGCCAGGTCACTGTCCAACATTACTTTCAGGTCCTTGATGTAATAAATCTTGCCGATAACTACTTCTTCCGGGATGGTCAATTTATTGCTCATGTTTTCCATTAATATTCTAAAGATAATAACTTGTGATCACAATTTGTGATATCAAGTGCCTCCTCCTACTTATTCATTGCCTATAATAGAGATAATCTCCAAAAATTAGTTCAAGATTCCCAAAACCTTTTTAACAGCAAAAAAGGCCGGTATAAGGGATATCCTTTAACCGGCCTTTTAATCAATTATTAAATTCTTACCTACTACTTGCCGTGCGGATGTTCTTTTAACAATTCTTCCGGCGAATAAAAACCTTTCTTATCCTTGATCTGCCCACGTACCTCTTTCACTTTCTCCGGTGAAATTGGGGAGGCCTTGTTACCGAAGGTATTTCTAATATAGGTCAATACGGCAGCAGTCTCATCTGCAGTAAGTAAATTTTCAAAAGGGGTCATGGGCACTTGACCGGGATAGCTCTTGCCATTTACAACAATGGGTCCCATAAGGCCTTTGGAGGTCAGTTTTATAAGTCGATCCTCATTACCGGTTACCCATTCGGACCCGGCAAGGGGAGGAAATCCGGAAGCTTCAAGGCCTTGACCGTCGGCTTGGTGGCAAGTGGCACAATAGCCGTCCCTCATGTATATTTCCCTTCCTGCAACCAAGAGTTCCAAATCCTTTCCCTTTAGATCGGTCTTTATAACCTCCTTGGGCTCTTCTCCGGCCTTATGCCCGTTTAGGTGTGCGAGTGCCGATTCATATGGTTTCTCCATCCATTTGTCCAAACCTTTTTTACCCGCTTCGGTGATTATAGGGATTCCGGTATCCCTGCCCAGCCAGGAGGCGGCAACCAAGGCTTCCAACCTTACCCTTGGATTATCGTCCTTGGCCGCCTGCATAAGAAGTTCGGCCTGATCGGGAATCTGGTGTCCGGCATAGCGCAACACTCCTACTGCGGCAGCACGGGCCCTAAAATCTTTGGCGTTCAGCACTTGTTTTAGCAATTCACCGTCTACCTTATCCAAGCCCCAAGTAACCCAAAGGGCTTCCAGAACATGGTGTTCGTACCTAGGATTATTTGTATCCAAATTTGCTACCCAAGCTTTTAATTTGGATAGAACTTCGGAGGCATCCCTGGCCCGCAATTCCCTTTTAGTCCTATAGCGGGTACGGTATTCGGGAAGTTTAAGATTTTCCAACAGCTCGTCAACACTGGCATCAGCCACCTTGGCAGGTTCTACCAAGGGTCTGGAGGGATAGGTAATACGATAAACCCTCCCATGAACATGATCACGGAGCGGATCGCGTGCATTGTGCTGCATATGCCCAATAAGTACATTGTGCCAATCTATGAAGTACAGGGAACCATCCGGGGCAAATTCCATATCCACAGGTCTAAAATTCTTATCGCTTGCAGAAATAAGATCCTCCTGATGTTTACTAACATAACCGGCCGTTTTAGTATCATCTACCATGGAATGTTCCTTGATCCCCAAAAATCCGATGGTATTGGCGATCAACATATTGCCCTGCGCCGCATCGGGAAAATGCCTACTCGACACAAATTCCAATCCAGAGGTGGGTCTCACCAAATGGTCTTTTTCTATAAGGTTTTCCGGTAAGGGCGAACTTACACCGTACCTGGGCACAATGGTCCCCGGCATCATCCAGGTAGCAGCCGGTCCAGAAGTATGCTCAAAAAATGGTTGTCCCCAATCATCGAAGGCAATGCCCCATGGATTTGGAATGGGCAGTTGTGCCGTACGTTCCAAATAATGCCGTTGTGGGCTATACCTATAGAAGCCACCATTGGTGCCCCTAACGGTTCCGTAGGCGGTTTCCACATTGGTATGTAGAAATACCCCTTCTCCCATATAGATGGCACCGGAAGGATCGGCCGTAAAGGCACTAATGGCATGGTGTGTATCATGATCATCAAAACCACTTAGAACAATTTCCTTTTCATCGGCCTTATCATCCCCATCCGTATCCTTTAAAAGTACCAAGTTGGTACCTTGTGATAGATAAACGCCTTCGGGCGCAAATTCAAAACCGATGGTCAAATGAAGTCCGTCCGCAAAAATGGTCTGCTTGTCTGCCTTGTTATCGCCATCCGTATCCTCTAAAATCAATAATTTATCGTTGGGCTTACTATCACCGGGCTTATAATGCGGATAACTTGGCATGACCGCCACCCAAAGCCTTCCCTTATTATCAAAGGAAACCTGCACTGGATTGGCCAGATCCGGAAACTCCACTTCCGAAGCAAAAAGCTCAACCTTATAACCAGGTGCCGGTTTAATTTTGTCCAGTGCATCCTGGCCGTATAAATATTCCGGGGTTCCATTTTTGTCGCTGGCCTTGTAATTGGTCTGTACCTCGGGCAAGGTTCTGGTTTTGGCATCACTTTTGGCCAAATCCATTTTAGTACCCTCCAGGGCCTGCCAAATGGCCGTATCCCTTATAGCGGTCATCTGACGTATTTTCTCAATTTCGTAAGGGTAATTATCGGGACCGAACGGATCATAACGCCTACCATAGGCGTGAACACCGTTAGGGATCTTAAAATCGTTATGCCAGAACCAGTTTTTCTCGTTCACTGCTTCATTGACCAATTCGCGGTGCTCTTCTGCCTTACTTTCCATGTTTCCGAAAACTTTATCGGCCAACAGTTTGGCAAACTTCCGGTAACCGATATCGGTCAATTGAAATCCGTCCTGGGTCAAATCCGTACTTTCCGTTTGGTACCATTCCTTGGTTGCCCCATAGGCATCTACTAGGAGAACGCCCTCTTCAGTGGCCACATCCTTCATGGCAGCCGTATAAAGCTCAAGGTTGCCATTCTCCTTTTTGCCATCGGGCAAATCCATCTTATCGGAGAGATCCTCAAAGGCAATGGGCGACACCAGCGCCAATTGTGGAGGAGTGCTACCGTTATATTTTTGACTTAGGGTATGCTTTATAAAAGCACGTAATTCCTCCTTATAATTATCCACCCCTTCCGGTCCTTCAAAAGATTCTGGATACCCAAAAAAACCGATGATGATATCGGCCTTTAGGCTGGTTATCCATTCATCAGGAGAGGGAAAATGACCTATAGGGCCGGACCGACCCCCGTTGTCATCATCCTCAAAATGGATGGCCTGTCCCGACTCATGTTCAAATTTTTCGGCCCCTGGAAAAGCCCATGGGGAGTTACGCGATGAATGCGGTCTAAAACCAGGTGTATTACCGCCATCGCACATATTGCGGATAAACAGGGAATCTTCGGGAAACCGTAGTTGCATTTCCGTTTCAAAATGCCCAAAGTTCATCATACGGGACCCCAAATTATTCCCCACCAAAACAATATGGGAGTTAGGGGAAATTTTCAAAGTGTTGTCTTCCTCTTCACTACAGCTATATAGTCCAAGGAGCAGGAAAAGCATTAGGAACCAATGTCCTGCAGCAACGTTTTTATTGATTTTCATCTTTATTTGGTATATAATTAATTGATATTCACGTGTATTCCTTCTTTCTCGGATTTTTCACAGGCCTCTATAATCCGCTGACATGTAATGGCATCTTCAAGGCTTGAAAGCGGTAACTCATTATTCCGGACTACATTGTTGATAAAATGTGTGGCCGTATTCTTTATGGATTCCGGGTAACACTGATACGTCTGCGAATGGGGTCCGTTAGGTTCATTGATTACCCAATCCCTATAACTGTAACGCGTACTTCCTTTGGTACCGATAACCTTAATGATACAGGTCCAGGGATCTCCTGCGTGATCATCATTGGCAAAACTGGCCGATAAATGGCTCAGGGTGCCATTTTGCATTTTAATATTGGCCATGGCCACATTTTCTTGCGGAGCAATGGTCGTATCCAAAGTATGCTTTATACATGAAACTGTTTTTGGTTGTCCCGCCAAATACAGCATGGTATAACTGTGATGGGTCAATATCTGCCGAATAACACCAGGGTAACGGGCCCTGACATCCTCGGCATGATGTATATTGTACATCATATAGAATTGGGAAATATCGCCCAATTTACCGCTCTCGATCATGGATTTTGCCCTTTTGATCCCCGTTTCGTAAATATAATTATGGACCGGCATACATTTGACCCCTGCCATTTTAACGGCTTCCTGCATAAGCTCCAATTCTGCAATAGTGGAGGCTGCCGGTTTTTCCACCAATATATGCTTTCCTGCCTTTGCCGCCCTAATGGTATAATCACAATGTGTTTCCATATTGGTCAATATGAAAACAGCATCTATTTGGGGGTCCAGGAACAATTCATCCTCCGTTTTATATGTTTTACACCCGAAAATCTTAGCTTTTTTTGCCCCCTTCTCAAAGGTTCTGTTCCAAAGGCCCACCAATTGGGCTCCTGGCAAACCATTTATGGCCTCCGCATGCAGATCTGCAATATCTCCCGCTCCAATAAATCCTATTCCTATATCTTTCATGAGGTAGCCGTAGAATATTTTAAGTTGCCCTTTTCGGCCATTGACTTAAACTCTAGCAATGATTTTCGTATTCCCTCCGCTATTTCCGTCAATGGCAAATTTTTGAATGTGCCCGCTATTTTACTATGGTCCAAATCGCAAACGAAAAGGTTGGGCGGAGCCCCCTCGGTAACCGAAAGTGACGCATAATCTCCCATACCCAAAAGGGTGGCCTGTTCTTTTATAATATTGAGAAATGAGGTTATCGGAATAGTCTCTCCCTGTATATTGAAGGCTCCAAAACCTTCGTAGGGCTGTAGGGCACAAGCCGCGAATTGAGCTCCCACATCCTCTACAAAATGGTAATTTTCCCTTCCCTGGTAAGGCATTTCGAAAGGAATTACCTTTCCTTCCACTGCCCCCAGTACTATAGCCTTTAGAGCATTGGTAGGGGCGGAGGTCTTCCCTTTGTCCCTTCCCTTTCCGTAGGTGGTGTTCAACCTAAGACATACGGTGGGTATTTTAGTATTATCATGAAACAAACGTGCCAAATGTTCCCCGGACAATTTCCAAATACCGTAGTGGTTGGGCGGGGCCAATGGAACGTCCTCATTTATTATATCCTGGGGGTACATGGACCTCATACCGTAGACCGCGGCCGAGCTGGCAAAAACAAATCGTTTGAGATTGGTCAATTTTTCGGCAGCATCAAAAAGAGCCATGGTGCCTCCGGTATTTATTTCCATTCCACCTATATGGTCACGGGAACAATCCGGACTTTGGTATGCCCCCAAATGAATAATGTGCGTAGGATCTACCGTCAACAATACGTTTTCCATCTCTTTATAATTGGAAACATCCAGGGTAACGAACTCCAAACGGGAATCCAAGTCATCAGGGAGCCATAATTTTAATGGGTCCACATTGTTGGAGCGGGTCGCAATAACAATTTTCCCCACCTCCTTGGATTGTAGAAGCTTATAAATAGTGACCGATCCTATACAGCCGGTACCTCCGGTGATAAATATTTTATGCATAATCCTTAATGCTGTTTTTTAAAATTAGGTTGTAGGCCCGTGCAAGAACAAATAAATGGTTAGTTCATTTTTACAACGGCCTTCATATTGTTAGCCTTTATCGAATCCTCAAAAGCTTGGTTGATGTCCTTAAAATCATAGTAATCCGTATAATGCTCAGAAGGAAAAATACCGGTAACCATCAATTTTTGTGCGGCCATATAGTCTGCCCTGCAAGACCCCATGGACCCCCTCATGTTCAAGGAGGTACGGGTAAGGTGCGTGGCATTGATCTGTACATCCGTGCCATAGGTGGCAATAACGCAAATATCCCCTTCCGGCCTTACAACTCCTACGGCCTCTGATAGTACCGGTGGAACACCGGAACATTCTATAACAAGATCCACTTTTCCATTGGTACCAAAGGGAATACCGTGCTCATCGGTAATACCATTTTGCAATTGGGAGGTCAATGTATTTTCGGGCGACACTTCTATGGTGATAAAACCTCTTTCCTTGGCCCTCTTTAATCGGATATCCCTATCGTGCGCAATACCAGTTACGGCCACCCTTGCCCCTGCTGCACGTGCCACTTCTGCGGACATCATGCCTATGATTCCGCAGCCGGTCACTACTACATCCTGTCCCGGCTTAATATCGCACTTATTGTAAAGGGCGTTGGTAATTATGGACAGAGGCTCTACCAAGGCACCTTGGGCGGGGCTTAGGCCTTTCATTAATGGCACCACACGATCCGACTCCAATACTACTTGTTGTCCGAACCCCCCGTTTCTATGAAAACCGATTATTTCCTTTTTTGGGCATAAATTCCATTTGGACACACTGCAGGCCGGACAATCCTCTTCCCTGCACCCCAACATGGCCAAGGGCGTAAAAATATCCCCCACCTTAAGGTCACCGTGGTCCCCGGGCCCCAACTCCAACACCTCGGCGCTAAACTCGTGCCCAATAACCCTTGGACGTTGCACCCAATCAAAATTGGCCTTTCCAATAGTAGCGCTATTGTCCGAACCGCAAATTCCCGTGTACAGGGTTTTCGCTAATATTTCCCCTTCCTTTAAGGGAGGCATTTCCATATCTACAACTGCAGAATTACTAAGGACCGATTGACCGCTGTTCGGATATATTTTTTCGTTGGATTGAAGACAAAACCCTTTTATAGAATTACTCATAGTAAAAATTTATTCATTTTCTTAGTAAGTGACAAAATTCAATTCAGTAAAATTTTACTCAATTTTATACCCCATCCCTAAAGGGAGAAATCGAGGAAAATCAAGCACCTTTTAGGGTCGGGGTAAAACGGATTTTCCGAGAAACCTTGTTCAAGCTTTTTTTGTCATGTACTAAAGTTAATTTTAATTTCCGGTTCACAATAAAATTTAAAAATTGATAGTTCAAATCCAAAAAGTGAACTTCCCGTATCCGGTAAAGTTTGAGGTTACCATTTTACACCAGTGTCCTTCCAACTTTTGGTTCTTGCCGATTCCAATACGGCTTCACAGACTTTCTGCGTTTCTTGGGCTTCCCTAAATGTAGGTGAACACGGTTTTCCTTCCTGTAAGGCTTTTAAAAAGTCTGCTATCTGGTGTACAAAACTATGCTCATACCCAATGGATAGTCCGGGTACCCACCATTTATCCATATAAGGATGGTCCCCATCGGTAACATGGATGGAACGCCAACCCCTCTCCTGGGATTCATCCCTATGATCAAAATACTCCAAACGGCTCAAGTCGTGCAAGTTCCATTTTATGGAGGCATGCTCCCCGTTTATTTCAAAAGTATATAACGCCTTGTGTCCTCTGGCGTACCTTGTGGATTCAAAAAGACCCAAGGATCCATTATCAAAATGACAGTGGAACATACAGGCATCATCTATGGTTACCTTCTGCTTTTCTCCCGTACCGGTATGTACCCTTTCTTTAATAAAGGTTTCGGTCATGGCGGAAACATCCTTTATCCCCCCGTTTAACCACATGGCAGTATCTATACAATGTGCGAGCAAGTCGCCCGTAACACCGGACCCGGCCGCGTCGTTATCCAATCGCCATAAGCCCTCCCCGCCCTGTGGGAGTTCCGGACTAATGGTCCAATCCTGTAAGAAGTTGGCCCTATAATGAAATATTTTACCCAGTTTGCCCGCATCTATAAGTTGTTTCGCCAAAGTTACCGATGGCAGCCTCCTATAATTGAAATAAACGGTGTTGGGCACTCCTGCCTTTTCAATGGCATCTACCATTGGCTGGGCTTCTGCCACGGTGCGCGCCAAAGGTTTTTCACATAAAACCATTTTTCCCGCCTCTGCGGCCGCAATGGCAATTTCGGCGTGCATATTGTTAGGGGTACATATATCAATGGCATCAATATCATCACGGGCAATAAGCTTTCTCCAATCGGTTTCTACGGATTCATAGCCCCATTGATCCGCAAAGGCCTGGGTACGTTCCAGGTTGCGCCCGCAAATTGCTTTTAATACGGGTCGGTATTCCAGTTCGGGAAAAAAATTACCCACTCTCCGATAACCGTTGGAATGGGTTCTTCCCATAAATCCGTAACCTACCAATCCTATTCGTAATTCTTTCTTACTTGACATGTGTACTCTATTTTTTATTTTGAATTAAAATTTCAGCTTAACAAATGTTTAAAAGACCTTTTGTCTTAAGGCGCCTCATACCACCCGTGCTGTTGACGCACCTTTATCATAGCTCCCAAAATATCGTTCCAAGTTTTGGGCCGCATCATAACATCATTGGGGAACATACACCCATCCCAACAGATATGTCTGATTTTTTTGGTGAGGTTGCCGTTTTCATCGCGTAACCAATGGCCGGCATCCACGGCGATGTCCAATTTTCCATTGGGATCCGATGCCTGGCAATGTCTTCCCGTTTTATCATGGGAACCGGACCCGAACACCGTACCATCATTTTGGGCCACGTGAAAATCAATGGTCCATGGGCGAAGTGCGGCCGTAACGGTCTTAAGGCCTTCGGTCAATGTAGCCCGATCTTTCCAATCGAAGTCTTTGGGCAAGATTCTTTCGTCCTCCTTATTATACCCCAAAAGGTACAATAAGGTATGTGCCATATCGGCCTGAAACCCAATGTTGGGCCTATCTACGGCCTCAAGGGTGTTCACCATGGTCTTCCAACCGTGCATTCCCCCCCAGCAAATTTCACCTTCGGCAGCTAAGGACTCCCCGTAATCGGCGGCCACATCGCAGGCCTCACGGAAGGTTTGGGCAATTAATTTGGTGTTGGCCACGGGGTCGGCGGCCCAACTATGGGGATCAACGGACGAGTCTATTCTTATTACCCCGTTGGGACGTATCCCGAGATCCCGTAGTTTTTTTCCAATAATACAGGCCTTGCGAACCTGGGTAACGAATTGATTGCGTTCTTCCCTGGATCCCATTGCGGAACCTCCTCCCGTTCCTGCCCATACCGGGGCTACCAAACTTCCTATTTCAAGATTTTTGGATCTCGCCTTATCGGCCATTTTTTTTATCCCATCATCATTGGAATCGATATCCAAATGGGGATCCGCAGCAAAAAGGTCGAATCCGTCAAATTTAACTCCGTCCACCTCTGCATTGGCAGTGAGCTCTATCATGGTATCTATTGAAATTGGTGGCTCTGAATCAGGTCCTTTTCCTACCACACCGGGCCACGAAGCGTTGTGGAGTTTTGGATAATTGTTTTCTGGCATAACCTCAGTTTTTATTCATTATATTATTTTCTCGGCATTATTACCGATTCCCACCCCTTCAGGTCGGAAGGCTTTACATTTTTTTGATATCCTTCAAAATTAAAGGTAGTAGGTTCGTAGGCCCCTACAAAATCTATCGGATTATCCCCTTTTATATCTTCTTCCATCCCCAATCCCCAGAAACAGGCGTTAATAAGCATTCTTCTGAATCCCTCGCTCAATATATCTTCGGAAGCGCCATGGGTCGTTGTAAACGCCCTTCCGGGCTTACCTGATTCCAATTGGTAGGTTCTGACCCAGGCAACTGGAAGCTCTTCCTTGTCCGGATCCGGCTCCGCATCAGGGGTCATTCCGTTCAATACCCTTCCGCGGGCCAATATCTTCAAGTCCTTGCCCTGGGGGTAGGCATTATATCCTCCGCATTGGGCCCATGCATTGTGTACCCCTCGCATTATGGGATGTTCCCTATTGTTCTCTTCCAAAATAAATTTGGAAGCCTGCTGATGGTTCTTGCCATAGTGGCCTACCCAGGTCTCCCCTAACACCAACTCTCCAAATCCGCCCTGCCAAGCCTCTTTATCCCCATCATACCTGTAGTCATAATGTTTCCAATTAGGGTTATCGGCATTTTTAAAAGCATGGGTAGTAGTCCGCAAACCTATTACGGCCCCACCCCTTTGTAAATAATCATCTATATATTGCATTTGTCCGTCTTCAAAATTGGCAAACCTCATGAACATTACCATAAGGTCCGCCTCCTCAAGGACTTCCAGCCCCTTTAGATCCGATCCCCCGGGAAAGATATGGCCATTCTGGTCCAAGGCCCATATCACCGTACAGCTGAAACCATATCTTTTGGCCAAGATCCTTGCCAGGGCGGGCAAGGTTTCTTCTCCCCTATATTCGTGATCCGTAGCGATAAAAACAATATGCCTGCCTTTTCCAGGGCCTTCCAGATCATTGTATGTTACACGGTATTCATCTGGACTCCTTTCATTTTTAAAAGCTTCCCCGTCCATAATGGGACGAGCGTTATCCAATTCCAATATGCCCGCTTTTGCCACCGAACGCTCCGAATTTCCCTGGGCTAAGACCGGATTGACTTTGCTATCGTAATTACCACAGGAAACAAGCATGAAAACCACAACCAATGGCCCTATGCCATTCCTTATGGAATTCCTAAAAAAAGAATACCTGTAAATTAACAATTCCAACATAATAATACAAATCTTTCATACCTGATGTATCCACTTTTCCCATTACGACCGCTCTAGTGTCCGGTCAATCCTAAACCTATGGGTCATTGAAATGTTGACAGGACACTAAGCGATATTGTTTATCAATATCCAAATTTATTATCGAATTTTATACACTATTCCTAAAATTCATCCTGATAAAATTTGACAATAAAAACTTATCCTTACAAATCTAAAATACTATCTGCTTGGATATTCCCTCTATCTTACTAAAAGATGACACTTTTTTGTCTTAAATTAGCCAAAATAAAATTCAATCAGGAAATTTATGAGTACCCCCAACATTGAAAAAACACTGACCACTAAAGAAACTTTTATTTATAAGGATATGGTAGGCCCCTACTTCAATCCAAACTGGCATTTTCATCCCGATTACCAAATATCATTGATAGCAGAGGGCAAAGGAACCAGATTTGTTGGGGACCATGTTCAATCTTTTGAAAAGGGCGACCTGGTTGTTACCGGTCCCAACCTCCCCCATTTATGGCGTAGCGATGACGCCTATTTTGAAAAGAACAGCAAACTTTCTACCAGAGGCTTGGTAATTTATTTTGACCACGACCTTTTTAGTGAATCCCTGTTGGGCAAGGAAGAATTTTATAATATCAACAAGTTTGTGGAAAATTCGATGAGAGGGATGGAATTTTATGGGGAAACCCGAAATAAAATAAATAAACTTTTACTCAAAATTAATAACGAACAAGGTTTTCGGAGAATTATAAAACTATTTGAAATAATAGATATCCTGGCCAACAGTGAAGAACACCATCTATTGTCCAGTCCGGGGTACACCAATGTGTTCAAAGGCGATGATGCCGACAAAATGCGGATTGTCTATGACTACGTAATGTCCAATTTCAAGACCAAAATATCATTGGAAGAAATATCGGAAATGCTCAATATGACCACCACTTCTTTCTGCCGCTATTTTAAACCCAGGGCCAATAAAACATTTACCCGCTTTGTAAATGAAATCCGAATAGGGCATTCCAGAAAATTGTTGTTGGAAGATAATTTAAATATTTCGCAAATAAGTTATGAGTGTGGTTTTAATGCCCTATCCAATTTCAACAGGCAGTTCAAGGCAATCGTACATATGAGCCCCCATGAGTACCGAAAATTGTTCCTGAACATAAAAACCAGTATTTCCTAGGCGTCAATAATATGGACTACAATCTAACCGTATCTATCCCAATTTAAAATCCGTATAAAGTCAATCCCCATTACTGAAATACAATTTACAGCAAGCATAGGACCATTTATAAGCCTATTTTACCCTTCCCGACTCATCCGGAATTGCCTTATACAATAATTTCCAAAGTACTTCCTTATATATTATACCTATGAATTGCTATAACGCCAATCGAATTTATGGCCAAGGCACCTATTTATTGTTAAGACAAAAAAGTACCATCATTTAGCAGGAAACAGGAACTTTCAAAAATCTTTAAAGTTTAAATTTATCAGCTTTTAATTTTTTAACAGGAAAGGGCCATGATTTTATCATGAACAAATGATTAGAGCTCAGGTAATAAAAGCGCAAAATAGGTAGTCATTAATTTTTTATTTGACAAAACAATTAAAAATAAATTATGATTATTGTAAAAAAGAGATTAAACTTATACGCTGAAATCAAAAATTAAATTATACACCACCTAATCAAAAATCTATTACATCCAATGGAACATTCAAATGATCAACAAAAAAACAATGCCAACAGACTGTTTTACGGTAGCTGTTTCGCATTAATTACCACCGCCTTTTCTTTTAGTATCAGGGCCGGGATTCTTCCACAGTTGGGAGAGGAACTAAGTTTAAGCGCAGAACAACTTGGCTTTATCAATTCAATGTGGTTTTTTGGTTTTCCGATATCTATGGTTATTGGAGGTTTAATCTACCATAAGGTTGGAGGAAAGGCCATTATGCAATTTGCCTTTTTTGCACATGCCCTAGGAATTATTCTGACCATCTATTCCGGCAGTTATGCGGGCTTGCTCATCTCCACCTTATTGATAGGACTGGGCAACGGATGTACCGAAGCTGCCTGTAACCCCATGATTGCGGACGCCTATTCCGGTACAAGGATGAGTAAAATGATGAACCGTTTCCATATGTGGTTTCCTGGAGGTATCATGATCGGAAGTCTTCTTTCCGAATTTATGACCAGCTCCGGATTGAGCTGGGAAACCCAGATCTGGTTCATTTTGATCCCTACATTGATCTATGCCTATTTGTTTTTTGGACAAACTTGGCCAAGTGCCAAAGTGGAGGCTGCCGCTACACTTAGTGGAAATTTCAAGGCCATGTTGTCCCCGCTGTTTATATTTATGATAATCTGTATGTCCTTGACAGCCATTTCTGAATTTGGCCCACAACAATGGGTAGGCATTATCTTGGCAAAGAGTGGCGCCAAACCTATGATTATATTGGCCTTGACCACGGGCCTAATGGCAGTAGCCCGATATTTTGGAGGAGAAATTGTCCATAAATTCGACCAGACAGGAGTACTTTTGGGATCTGCCGTTTTGGCCACCTTGGGAATCTACCTTTTTAGTACCCAAACAGGAACCATGGCCTATGTAGCAGCTATCTTCTTTGCTCTGGGTATCGCCTATTTCTGGCCAAACATGATTGGCTTTATTGCCGATAAAATCCCAAAAAGTGGTGCCCTGGGTCTGTCGATTATTGGTGCTGTGGGAATGTTTTCCTCTTCCATATTTCAACCTTTTATTGGAGGATGGATAGATGCAGACAAGGCTGAGGCCGCTGCCGCAGGATTTACCGGAGATGAATTGGAACTAGTATCCGGGCAGGCTACATTGGGTACCATGGTGGCCTTCCCTGCTATATTGATCGTCCTCTTTACCATACTTTGGTTTTGGGTACGGGCCTCAAAAAAACAAGGACAGGGAGCCGCGGCCTAACCATCGGTATAACGAACTTAAAATTAAAAAGCAATAACCAATTACAGGGGTATGGCCAAGGATCCCGCCTTCCAAAAGCCATGCCCAAAGGTAATTGGACAGGAAATATATTTTTTATAATTAATTGATCACACAAGTATGAAATATCCATTAGCAAAATTTTCAAAACTCCCGATAAGTATCGGGACGAAAATGATTACCTGGATATTATGTGACCATTGAAAAACAATAAATATAAACACATGAAAATTGGAATGAATATGTTGCTTTGGACCAACCATGTTACGGAGGAACATTATCCCATAGTGGACAAATTAAAAGCAACGGGATATGATGGTGTTGAGCTATTTTTGGGCGACGGGGATCTAAAGCATTATACAAACTTGGGCAGGTATTTTTCCAGTATCAACATGGGGGTCACTGCTGTAGGTGCCTTGTCGCCAGAGCAGAATATAGCCAGTCCCGATAAGAAGATAAGGGAAGCGGGCCTGGAACGGTTAAAATGGACCATAGATATGGCCGAGGCCGCCAATGTAGAGGTAATATGCGGGCCATTTCATTCCACCTTTGCCTTTTTTACACGTCAACCTCCCACCTTACAGGAAAAACAGTGGAGCAATGAGATGCTGTATAAAGCCGCCGAATATGCGCAGAAAGCCAATATTATACTTACTCCCGAAGCGGTTAACAGGTTTGAATGTTATTTGTACAACACTATGGCCGACCTTGGCCAAATGGTAACGGAAGTAAACCATCCCAACTTGGGTGCCATGTTCGATACGCACCATGCCAATATCGAGGAAAAAAATCAGGCCCAGGCCATTAGAGCCATAGCCCCGCATTTAAAGCATGTACATATTAGTGAGAACGACAGGGGCACGCCCGGCAGCGGACAGGTTCATTGGGACGAAGTATTTATGGCCTTGAGGGAAGTGAAGTATGACGGGTGGTTGACCATTGAGGCATTTAGCACCATTATCCCTGAGTTTGCCAATGCCATTAATGTATGGAGGGATTATTCGCCTTCCGAAGAAATCTATACCAAAGGCTTGAAATTGATCAAGGAAGGTATGGGGCTGAACAATTGACCGGTTCCTTACGTCCGTATATGAATTAAATATAACTATTTATGAAAAATCTATTACCCATCCTTATTTGCCTTTTTATGTTCGCCTGTAAAGAGCAAAAAGAGGCCAAAACTACTGAAACGGCAACCGTGGTAACCACCGAAACGCCAGAGCAATGGCTTACTTTTGAAGGTGGTGAAAAGAACGCAAAACATATAGTGCTGATTTCAGGGGACGAAGAATACCGCTCCGAAGAGTCCATGCCCCAGTTGGCAAAAATCCTCTCCGAGCACCATGGTTTTAAGTGTACGGTACTGTTTGCCCAAAACCCGGCCCACCCGGGTGTGATAGACGCCAATTATGGCAAAAACATCCCGGGCCTGGAAGCCCTGGACAACGCCGACCTTATGATTATTGCCACTAGGTTCAGGGCTTTGCCGGACGACCAAATGAAACATATAGATGATTACCTTTTGCAAGGTAAGCCAGTAATTGGGCTTAGAACGGCTACCCATGCGTTCAACTTTAACGATGGGGACGTATCCAGTTACAAACATTACGGAAACTCCTATAATGGGGAAATGAAGGAATGGGAAGGCGGGTTTGGAAAACTTGTTCTAGGTGAAAATTGGGTGAGCCATCACGGGCACCACAGACATCAAAGTACCAAAGGTTTTGTGACCGATGCGGGAAAAACTACGGGAATTACAAATAGTATTGCGGACGGGGATGTTTGGGCCTCTGCCGATGTCTATGAGGTTCGCCTGCCCATGTCCGGGGATTCCCAGCCAATAATTTACGGGAAGGTAATGAACAGAAAAGGCGAATATGACGAAAATGATCTCTTTTATGGTATGCGTCCCACCGATGATGAAGTTGCCAAAACCAACGACGCCGGAAAAGATGTAAGTGCACCCCTTATGCCTGTTGCATGGACAAGAACCTATCAAATTCCGGGAGGAAAACAGGGAAAGGCCTTTACATCCACGGCATTTTCAGCCATAGATTTCACTATTGAAGGAACACGAAGATTAGTGGTCAATGCCGTATATTGGACGCTGGATCTACCGGTACCCGCCAAGACCAACGTAGAATTGGTCGGTACCTACAGTCCTACCACCTACGAATTTAGAAAGGACGAATACTGGGAGGAAAAACAATTAAAAGTATCCGACTTTAAATAATACCTAACTGTACATGACAAAAAACGATTAGAGCATAAAAAATGCGTCATTGCGAACAAAGTGAAGCAATCTACCCAATGGGCAACAGATCGCTTCGTACCTCGCGATGACGAAAAATTATTTTTTGTCATGTACTAAAATATTACCTAATTAACCAGGCAAATTTTAACAGGCCAATAGATCTAATTCTATTGGCTTTTTTATTGTAAACGTTTTCGCTATGCCCCTAATACTGTCCCAATCCACTTCCCTAAGGCAGACAGGTCCCTATCTCAATTAGTGAGCAAACTTCGTATTTCCCTATCCATAATATCTTTCTTGCGCATTGCTTCGCTCATAGAAAATCCTTCATTCATACCTGGCCTTTCGTGACCGATTGATGTGAGCCATGCATCTTTCATCATTTTTTGCCGCTCCTCTACAAGCTTCCATATTGCTTCTCCATGGCTAAATCGGGAAACCATTTCCCCAACACTATTGATCTTGGATACTTCCGTTTCACCAAGATATAGGAGCAGCTGCTGTGCCATAATCCAATGTCCCATATCATTAGGATGCACGCCGTCCTTGGCCAAAACGAAACCATCATCCTCCAAACGCCTGTCCTCAAGGTATTTTTTCATGGGCCAATGCAGGTCTATTACCTTCCAATTGTTGGTATACCTGTTACTAATAAGCCAATCTGAGTAAATATCCAATACGTTGGCATAAGCTTCCCCCTTACGACTATCAAAAATGGGAGGGGTTATATGTATTATGGATGCTCCGGACTCCAAGATTTGGTTGTTCAACCAATGGATTCCCTTCTTATATTTTTGAAAACGCCCTTCATCAAACGGTAAATAAATGCCATCGTTCATGCCATAGCAGGCCAATACCAGATCCGGTCGGACCTGTGACATAATACGTTCCAAACGCTCATGAAGATCCGGACGCGGAAATTTACCTCCTGCATGATCCGGTTCCGAGAGTCCCGATACCGTTTCACTGGGCAATCCAACATTAATAATTTCAAAATCCCGATCCGGATATTGCAAAGTTAGGTAGGCATCAACATAAGACACGTACTGCCCCGAGTAAGTAATACTATTCCCTAAAAAAAGTATCCGCTCAACATCCTGGGGAATTTTAAAAGTATTCTGGGCATTGCCATAAAACAGTGACAAAATCAAAAAGAAGTAAAGCATTGAAGAAAATTTGTTATTCATCATTTGTGTTCGATTTGTACGTTTTTGGCAATCACTCTTAGTTTTTATCAATCATAACCGTATGCGGTACTTTTATGAAAAGGTATTTTTTATCTTTTGATGTCGTATTTTAAGACCATTATACACATTCCAAAAGGAAATGGTCTTAAAATAAAGTTCTTATCAATACTATGATCAACCCAATAATATAGAGGGTGGTAAAAATCAACTTATTATATTTCGCCAACCAATTGGGAAGAAAAATGTCAAAATTATCCTTTTCCGAATCCGAATATTTCCTTGCCATAATGGTCAGGGGGCAGAACATTTTAAATACCAAAAGAACAATACCTTCCCCAACGATCAGCCCAATGCCGATCCAAGTACACCTATTGACCTTATTAAAAATTCCTGAATACAGAATATAGAAAATTATAACTACAAAAAATAGCCAGATCAAGGTATGTACCCATTTAATTATTATAAGCCGACTCCCTGGGTGCATTTTAGAAGCAAATAACGTCGTTGGTCCATACAGTAAGTAGTTTTATTTTAAGGAATACACCAGAAATTAATTGGACACAAACTTGAGTCCGATAATGGAGCCTATTAGGGTGGTAATAAAGAACATCCTCCAAAAGGTGGCAGGTTCCTTAAACACCAGAATACCCACCAATACAGTACCAACCGCTCCTATTCCCGTCCATACGGCATAAGCAGTACCAATAGGCAACTCCCTTGTTGCCCTCACCAACAGCAACATACTTATGGCCAAACACAGTAAAAAACCAATATACCAATATGTTGCCTCCGCTCCTGTAGCCTCTTTTGCCTTACCAAGACAGGCCGCAAAGGCTACTTCAAACAGTCCTGCTATAATTAGATAAATCCAATTCATAAAATGTCATTTAATCTTATTGTTTAAAACAATATTTACGGACAGCTCTCCTGTCCCCAAAACTTTATCAATCAATGTTTACTATTGGCTCCCTACTTAAATATCCCAGTGACACCAGAAACTGATCTGCTTCCCCTACAGTACTCTTGTAGGCTTTATGATGGGCATAATTAAAAAAACCATGCCCCTCCCCTTCATACAATTTAAGGTCGCACCTGCTTTCCACTTTTTCCATGACCATTTTAAAATACTGGACCGTCACCACTGGAATCAAATGGTCTGTGGTACCTAGGAAAACGATAGTTGGGGGAGCCGATTTCTTAATATTATGTAGAGGTGAAAAATCTTTGTAAGCCGCCCCTATCCTTTCATAGCCATAACCACCGGGACCATTATCCAATACCGGGTTAAAGAGCACCAAGGCATTAGGGATACAATCTATGGCCAGATCATCGGCCGGGTCATTGTACCCTTCAATTAAAGCAGTTGCGGCAGCTAGATGTCCACCTGCAGATCCTCCCGAAGCGATTAACCTGGTACCGTCTATATTAAATTTGTCCGCATTCTTTCTAATAAATCGGATGGCCGATTTAGCATCCTTGACCGCTTCGAACGGAGTTGTTCCATTTATTTTTGAGGTACGGTAGTCGGCCAAAAAACAAACCACTCCCCTTTTGGCAAAATATTTGGCCTGATTTAAGAATTGGGACCTTTTGCCTCCAACCCAACCGCCACCAAAAAAGAAGACCATGGCCGGATATTTTTTTGAAGACTCCATATAAGATGGATAATGGACTTCCAAAAACAACCGGGTAGTATCCACCTCCTTATAAAGAATTTCTTCTTGGGAATTACCCATTTGGAAACTGAACAAAATACCCATTATTGGGACAATTAAAAATTTTAAACGCATTGAATATTTTTTAGGTGTCTGCATTGAAACTACGACATTCATGATAATGATAGTTCTAAGATAAGAAAACTTCAAACTTGTCCATGGCATATTTTTCCACAGATCGAAACTCTTAAAATATACCCATCCAAGTTTTCAATAAACTTGCAGTTACAGTGGACTATCAGATTATAAAGTAGGGGTTTACAGGACACTAAATCGGAGAGGTGAAATATGGGAAAATTGGAGATTGTATATTGTCTAATCCTTTATTTCCAGACCAAAAGCCTTTGCCGGATTAACGGATAACAATAATGTTATCTCCCCGTCCGTAAAGCCTTTGGCCTTAAGTTGCGGAAGGAGTTTCGTAAAAATATCGGTATAGGGGGTAATAGTCTGCAGTTTCTTTTGGGGATCGTACCAACCGGCATCATGGGAAATGAGAATATGATCCAAAATACCACTTTCTTTGGCAAAAACTAATTTCATAAGGTGCTTTTCCAAATCCCAACCTAATCCGTCCAAACTTATCCAACACCCCATGGCAGCTGCCTTTAGGTAGGCATTATTATCCTCTTCGGCCTGGGCATGCACCCATATAAAGGAGGTTGGGGATACGCCTGCTTCCTTCAGAATCCTCAGCTGGGGCCAAAGTCCCACAGCCTTTCCTGTATGGGAAGCTATGGTTAAGCCGGTTTTTAAATTGGTAAGGGCAGCCGCCTTTACCAGCTTTTGTTGTAAGGAGTCCAACGGATCGGCCGTATCTATCCCGATCTTTATAAAACCTGGCTTAATATCGGTACCGTCTATGCCATCTTCAAATTCGGAAATCCACTTTTGCGCCAGATCTTCCGCGGATGTATTTTGAACATACTTCGGAAGGAATTTATTATTCCGCGCTCCGTAGAGTCCGGTATTCGTCACTATCATGAGCCCTGTTCTCTTGGCTATTTTTTCAAGTAGCAAAACATCCCGTCCCAAATAAGCCGGAGTAGCATCCACAAAATAATCTACCTTATAGGCCCTTAGTTCTTCCAGATAAGGTATCACTTCCGTAATTACCGCATCGTGGTCCCAAATATTGGGTTGAATACTATTGGCCCCTATAAAATCGACCAAAATATGTTCATGGGACAACCAAATACGGTTTAAATCTACCGGATACCTGTCCTTAACACCCTGTATGTATGTTTGCTGCCCATATAGAGCGCTCCCATAAACAAACACTATTAGAAAATATAACAAAAAAATCCGCATATTTTTTTAAATTCTTTGGGGAATCCAACCCAATTCTTTGTAAATGACCTAGATCTATTCAGAATCCAATACAGGTGTCGAGTCCTTTAATTTTATTGCAACCACACGGGGTGTTGGGCAAAGCTCTTTGAATGCATATGGGCAGTACCAGACGGTTATTCCTTTAAAGCCTACGGTTATGTACTTCATGTGCAAGTACTTTTACCTATACCCGGAATTAGGGTCGTTGTAATCTGACAATAAGTTTTCACTAACACCCATAAGTTTTATTGATAACCATTTCAAATCCATCGGAAAAAATTATTGTAAATTTAAGGATAAACTAATCGAAAAAATATTTAAACTATATAAAATGGAGAATAAAGCACATTCAAACCCATCTTCAAACGGAAAAGCATGGGATGTAAACGACCCTAGCGCAAAATGCCCCTTCTTAAATGGCGAATTGCACCAAGTAGCCGGGGGAGGTACCAGTAACCGGGAATGGTGGCCAAATCAATTAAAATTAAATATACTGCGACAAAATTCATCCTTGGTAGACCCCATGGACCCGGATTTTAATTATGCCGAAGAATTTAAAAAACTGGATCTGTCGGCCGTAAAAAAAGACCTTTATGAACTAATGACCACAAGTCAGGATTGGTGGCCGGCAGATTATGGACATTATGGCCCCTTCTTTATCCGGATGGCTTGGCATAGTGCCGGAACTTATCGTATACAGGACGGTCGCGGAGGTGCCGGTTCGGGATCACAACGTTTTGCCCCCTTAAATAGTTGGCCGGACAATGCCAATCTGGACAAGGCCCGTTTGTTGTTATGGCCTATAAAAAAGAAATATGGAAAGAAACTGTCTTGGGCAGATCTATTGATATTGGCCGGTAACTGTGCCCACGAATCCATGGGATTAAAAATGTTCGGTTTCGCCGGAGGACGGGAGGATATATGGGAATCCGAACAAGACGTTTATTGGGGTTCCGAAAAAGAATGGATGGGCAACAAGGAACGTTATTCCGAAAACGGGGAATTGGAAACTCCGTTAGGTGCCGCCCATATGGGATTGATCTATGTAAACCCGGAAGGCCATAATGCGAACCCGGATCCAGTGGAGTCCGCCCATTATATACGTGATACTTTTGGCCGTATGGCAATGAACGATTACGAAACGGTGGCCCTTATTGCCGGGGGGCATACATTTGGCAAGACCCATGGCGCTGCAGACCCTAATAAATATGTGGAAGCAGAGCCTGCAGCCGCAGGCATCGAAGCGCAAGGCCTTGGGTGGAAGAACAACTATGGAAGCGGGGCAGGTGCGGACACCATTACCAGTGGCATTGAAGGTGCCTGGACCAATACCCCCACCAAATGGAGTCACACTTTTTTCGAAAATCTATTTGGTTACGAATGGGAACTGACCAAAAGTCCGGCCGGAGCGCACCAATGGAAGCCTAAAAATAATGCCGGAGCGGGAACGGTACCAGATGCCCACAATCCGGACATAAGGCATGCCCCATTTATGCTGACCACCGACCTTTCATTGCGAATGGATCCTGCCTATGAGAAAATATCAAGGCACTTTTTGGAGAATCCTGAAGAGTTTGCCGATGCTTATTCACGTGCTTGGTTTAAATTGGTACATCGGGATATGGGACCGGTGTCACGTTACCTAGGTCCAGAAGTTCCAAAGCAACAATTAATTTGGCAAGATCCGGTACCTTCCGTAGATCATGAATTGGTCAATGACCAGGATATTGCAGATTTAAAGGCCAAAATTTTGGCAAGCGGTCTTTCCATATCACAGTTGGTCTCCACCGCATGGGCTTCCGCCTCCACCTTTAGGGGCTCCGACAAGCGAGGAGGTGCCAATGGCGCACGTATAAGATTGGCGCCGCAAAAAGACTGGAAGGTAAACAACCCCGGGCAATTGGTCCAAGTTTTGGATAAGCTGAAGGTCATTAAATCTGAATTCGATGTCGCCCAATCCGGCAATAAAAAAGTCTCTTTGGCAGACCTCATTGTTTTGGCAGGAAACTCCGCTATTGAGAGTTCGGCAAAAAATGCCGGGAAGGGCGTAACGCTTCCTTTTTATCCCGGACGTACCGATGCAAGCCAGGAGCAAACCGACGTGGAATCTTTTGAGCCGCTTGAGCCAAGGGCAGATGGTTTTAGAAATTACCTTAAAGATACTTACAAAGTTACCGCAGAGGAAATGCTTGTGGACAAGGCGCAATTATTGACCTTGACCGCCCCCGAAATGACAGTTCTCCTTGGTGGAATGCGTGTTCTCGACACCAACTTTGACGGATCCCAACACGGTGTTTTCACTAAACGTCCAGGAGCCTTGACGAACGACTTCTTTCTAAATTTGCTCGATATGGGAACCACTTGGAAGGCCGTTTCGGATGCCCAGGACGTTTTTGAAGGACGTAACCGAAAGACCGGAGAATTAAAATGGACAGCTACCCGAGCAGATCTTATTTTTGGATCCAATTCCGAGCTAAGGGCCATTGCAGAAGTGTATGCCTGTGAAGATTCGGGGGAGAAGTTTATAAAGGATTTCGTAAACGTCTGGACCAAGGTGATGAATCTTGATAGGTTCGACCTTGCCAACTAAGCTTTGTGTACTTAGTGTACTTAGTGTACTTAGTGTAATTCATTAAAAAAACCCACCTTGAAGTTCAGGGTGGGTTTTTTCTTTCTAAAACCTTAATTGCAGATCATTGATGTACTACGAAACCACCCTACCCATAAAAGGATCGCTCTTGGACGCTTCCCCGGTCTCGACCCTCCCTGCATATCGCCTTACAAAACTAGAATTAGTGGGGAGCTGCAAAGAAAAATCGTACCACCCGTAACTTTTGGCACTACTGACCACAATACGCTCTACCGCGCCTTTTTTGATCCGAATTTTTTGTTCAGGATTACCATAGGCATGGTCTACCACCGTAATATCCATATCACTTTTCTTGGAGGTATTGGCAATTTGGATCTCAATATTGCCCGATAATTTTTTTATAAATCCCCTCTTTTTTTGATAACCGCATTTTATTTGTAGTTCGGGATCGGTGGCCTTGCCCATAAATTCCCTATAAAAACCGTTAGGCCCATATACCCGTAAATGATATCCTTCATCCTCAAAATCATCCAAAGGCCATTCATAATCCAGACTGTGCCCCCTCCCCACAGCAAAAGGCCATGTTTGGACAGCTAAGTAATCTACACTTCCATCTGGCATTTCCTGCTTATAGTTTCCAGGGGCATAAACATTAAATGGTGCTCCCTTGGCCGATTCACCAAAAAAAGTATCGGCAGCGGTAAACTGAATACGAAACAAGTTCTTGTCCACAACCACTTGTCCGTCTACGTATAACTCGTAGGGCAAAGCACAGGAATCCCTAATACCGGGTTCCTGATGAGGCATAAAGGAGGTTTTATAGAGATTTTTCTCGGCATTGGCTATATCATTAGTGCTTAGGGGTTTAAAATCTTTGGGCAATTCCTTGAAACTGGCATTGTAGACCTCCTGCATAAAATGATTGCGCTCTATGGTTTGGGGCATATTGTATTGTTCCCCATTATACGGCCTAAAAGCAGAGGTTAAATTGCCACTGATGGCCCTGCGCCAACTACTTATATTGGTTTCCTTAACTACCTTGTCCGTTTTTTTCTTGATCAACTCTTCCATGAACATTATTGTAGAGGTGATATCGCACACCTCGGAATTGACCCATCCGCCTTTACTCCAAGGTGAGGCTACCACCATTGGCACCCTATACCCCAATCCCATTGGGCTTTCCCTAGGGTCCTCTGGATCCATACCTTTTTTTGCCATCTCCTGTTCCAAGCTGGCATACTCCTCAGAGGTGTCCAACCCTTTGGTAAAGTTCTTGGTATCCTTAGGGTTTGGGGCTACAAAAGGGGGAATATGATCAAAATAGCCATCGTTCTCGTCATAGGTAAGCACAAATATGGTTTTTTTCCATACCTCTGGATTCTTGGTGAGGATGTCCAATACTTCAGAGACATACCATGCCCCGTACCATGGGGCACTCGGGTGATCTGAAAATTTCTGCGGCGCTGCCAACCAGGAAACGGTAGGCAATTTGCCCTGGTCCACATCTTGCCTAAATTGGTGGAGTATATCGCCTTTGGGCACTTTTATGGTACGTTGAACTCCGTTGTCGTCATAACTAAACTCCTCTACCCTGTGATAATCAGGGTCTCCCATATTGGTGGTAAAAGCTTTATTATGAAGCTTTTTTTGGAATTCCGAAAGCTTTTCAAAATTATCGGGATTCCAAGTATTAAGAACCTCTTTAATTTGTTCCAGTTGCTGTCTTTTCTTTTCCAGTTCCTTTTTAAGTTCCACTTCCCCTTCTTCCGGCTGTTTGTCCAATTCCTTTTCCAAAGCCTCAATTTCCGAAGGCAATACCTCCAGTCTCCCATGTATATATTTTTGAAAACCGGAACTATATCGAACATGGTACTGAGAGAACCACTCTAGGTTATTATCCGTAAAATTGGCCAGCAAGGATTCATCTTCCACACCGGTGGGCAAACTGATCTCGTTCTGGTAGACGCGCCACGAAATACCATTTTCCTCCAATCTTTCCGGAAAAGTTTTCCAATTGGCCTCGCTATTATAGCTCACCTCCGAATTTCTAACACATGGTCTATTGCCCTGGGTGTCGAAGGATTTCCCCGTCCAAAAATAATTTCTGTTGGTCGTAGTTCCTGTAAGGGCAGAGCAAAAATGCTGATCAAAAACGGTAAAGGCATCGGCCAGGGCATAATAGAACGGTAGGTCTTCACGGGTATAATGGCCCATGGTAAGCGGCATATTGCCATATTCCTCATCGGCCTTCTTGGCCACGAGCCACTGATCATATTTGCCGTTGTTGCGGGCATCTACCTGGTTTTCCCATGAATGTGGCAAGCCGCCCATCCAGGTGGCCTGCGTATCCTTGATATTTAAACGGAAAGGCACATAGGTTTCCCCTTCCTTATTACTCTGAAGCCACACGGGAATCTTATTGGGCAATGCAATGGCCCTGGGATCATTATACCCTCTAACACCCTGCAATGTCCCAAAACAGTGATCAAAGGAGCGGTTTTCCTGCATTAGAAAAACTACATGTTCGGCGTCATAAAAAGAAGTCCCATTTTCTGGGTCGATCTCCAAAGCGCGTTGAATGGAGGGTGGAAGACTCGCAGTTAGCCCCATTCCGCCGGCCAACATACCTGCCTTCTTTAAAAAATCCCTTCTGGTATCCATAAGATAATCTAGGTTTAAGTTATATGCAATATAAAAAGAGTAATTAAATATAGCTTTTTAAACGTTTAAATTATTTTTCAACCTACCTAAATAAAACTCTTTGGATCAAAACCCCAACGCTATTAGGAAAGTATGATATCCGCTGTGGCCCATCATGTTACATGTCCGCCACCGATACCTCCAAAGGAGGGCAGCTTCATCCATTCTCCTGTGACCTGTTCGTACCTATTTCCCAAAATTATTTTTGGTCTAACTTTCAATTATGACCGTTTCGGCCGAGGCACCAAGACTTAATAAGAGATCGGTTATATTGCTTACAAACCTTTTGGGTCCGCACAAATAGAAGTTCTGACCAAAATCGGCTATATTTTCGATAAGAAATTTACGATCTATCCTATTCCCCCTAAATCCTACTACATTCTGGCGGGTAAATACTTTTATAAAATTACCATTGAGCATGGTTTGCAATTCCTCCTCCATAATAACGTCTTCAGAGGTTTTGTTGGAATAGATCAATTTATTGCCATGTAGGTTCTTATGGGTATAAAGATGTCTAAAAATGGAAATAAATGGGGTAATTCCGGCCCCACCTGCTATAAAGATTCCTGGCCCCTTAAATTGAATGGCCCCGAAAACATCGTGGAGAATCAGTTCCGCCCCGGCATGGGTGCGACCCAACATATTGGTCACCCCTTCATGATCATTATAGATCTTGATCATGAATTCCAAAAAACCATGTTCCCTTATGGAAGTAAATGTAAATGGCCTTGATTTGTCCTTCCATTCGGGAAGATTAATGGAAACCTCCGTAGCCTGTCCAGGAATAAAATCGTAACCTACAGGTCTTTCCACCACAAAACGTTTCACATCATGGGTAATATAATGGGCCTCCAAAATCTTGACGATATGTTGCTTTTTTGCTTTCGGCATAATTAAATTTAATTTGAATATATCCATGTTCCGCTAATATAAAATGCACCGCTACGGTTTATTTAAACCTTTTGACGGTGCATATCTTAATCATCTATACAGGAACATTTATTGGGGCTTAACGACCCATTATTTTAAAATACTTTCAATTTCCAGTAGTTCCGCCCCACTAAAATGAATGTTCTTGAGGGCCTCCAAATTATCCAGCAATTGTTCCGTACGGCTCACGCCAACAAGAACAGTGGAAATCCGTTGGTCCTTCAGCAACCATGCAATGGCCATTTGGGCCAGACTTTGTCCGCGATTCCCTGCCAGTCTATTGAGCTGCCCTACCTTATCCAAAATTTCGGGGGTTATCTGTTCCTCCTTCAAATATCGGCCATCTTTGCCTGCCCTACTATCCTCCGGAATCCCCTTCAAATATTTCTTGGTCAATACCCCCTGAGCCAATGGGGAGAAAGCAATGGAGCCTATCCCCTCTTCTTTCAATACATCCAGCAGTCCGTCTTCCACCCAGCGATCGAACATATTGTACCTCGGCTGATGGATCAATAAAGGCGTCCCCAAATCCTTCATGATATTGGCGGCCTTAGCCGTTAATTCCGCAGGATACTGGGAAATTCCGGCGTAAAGTGCCTTGCCACTTTGCACCAAATGATGCAAGGCCCCCATAGTCTCCTCCAGCGGAGTATCCGGATCGGGCCTGTGATGGTAAAAAATATCGACGTATTCCAGCCCCATTCGCTTTAGACTTTGATGGGCAGAAGCGATCAAATACTTTCTGGATCCAAAATTTCCATAAGGTCCGGGCCACATATCCCAACCCGCTTTGCTAGAAATAATAAGTTCATCGCGATAGGGCTGAAAATCCTTTTTAAAGATGCGACCAAAATTTTCTTCAGCAGCTCCATACGGGGGACCGTAGTTATTGGCAAGATCAAAATGGGTTATTCCATTATCGAAGGCACAACGCAAAAGATTGCGGCCCATCTCCAAGTTATCGGTATGGCCAAAATTGTGCCAAAGTCCCAATGATATTAGGGGCAAAAGTATACCACTGTTTCCACAGCGACGGTATTGCATGGTATCATAACGTTTATGGTTGGCCTGATAATGGCCGGGATCAAAAGAGTCGTTTATTTTCATTTTTACTATTATTATCCATTTTGTTTTATGAATCCCCTAAGTTAATAAATCTTTTAGGTTTAGGAAGGCCATTGGGAGCATTTGCAATAATCCCGAACCTAGGGTTATTTTTTTATTTAAAGTGGGTTGGATCGGATTTTAATCATTAATGAATTTGCATTGGCAGTTTACAGCTTTAAAGTTCAAAGCTCAAAGCGTAAAGTTCAAAGATTGAAAGTTGAAAGTTGAAAGTTTGACCTTTGACCTTGACTGAATAAAGTTTCAAAGTTTCAAAAAGAGGTGTTACCAATTACTGGAATTTTTAAAAAGAAACCTTATTTATATTGGAGATCTATCTTCTATAAAAGTGAAAGGCTTGCTTATTAACAAATCCTTAAAGGGGAGTTTTTGAAGTTCTAAAGTTTTCAATTTCTAAGGAAGAAGTGGGCAGTTTGGCGCCTAATAAGCGACTACCATTTTGTGTTATCAGAAAATCGTCCTCTAAACGAATGCCGCCAAAGTCATTGTACTCCCCCAGTTTATCATAATTTACATATTCAACATACTTATTTTCACTCTTTCTTAGGGCTATAAGCTCTGGGATGAAGTAAATTCCAGGTTCTATGGTCAACACCATTCCTTCCTCCAAGGCCCTTCCCATGCGAAGGGATTTAAATCCAAACTCTTTGCTTTGTCTTATCTCATCGGTATATCCAACATACTGCTCTCCCAAATTCTCCATATCATGGACATCCAGTCCCATCATATGCCCCAATCCACATTGAAAGAACAGGGTATGGGCACCCGCCTCCACTGCTTTGTCCGGATCACCCTTCATTAATCCCACCTCGGTTAGCCCTAGAATAATTTCCTTACAGGCCGCATAGTGCACCTCTCTAAAAAGCTCTTGGGGCTTAAGCATCCCTACCGCTCTTTGATAGGATCTATACACTATATCATAGATCTCCCTCTGTTTAAGGCTAAAGGTGTTGTTTACCGGAAAAGTACGTGTAAGGTCGCCGGCATATCCCGAATAATTCTCAGCACCACAATCGCACAGTACTAAATCACCCGCTTTTAATAGGTTTCCCCTAAAGTGATTATGAAGTATTTGTCCGTTGATGGTTACTATGGAAGGAAAAGAGGTGTTGTTCCCGTTGGCCATGGCTATATTTTGAACCGCGCCGAACAAATCTGCTTCGGTCATTCCCACCTGGGCCATTTCCATGGCCCTAAACTGCATTTCTACAGTTGTATTTACGGCTCTTTCTATCTCCACTATCTCGGCACTGGATTTTATAGACCGTAGTTGTACCACCGCTTTTATCAAATTGGTGGAGACCTTTTTGGGGACCTCGGGGGTAGATAAATCCAATAATTCGGATAATTTCAATATATGCTCCGGGCGATAGGGCGGCAAATAATGGATCTGCCTTCCCTTGGCTATGGCATTGCCTATATAATTTTCAAGACTATTGGTCGGATTTACAATAGTTACCCCAATTTTATAGGCCTGCTCTTCCAAAGATTCCAATGGCCCGGTAAATACAATATCATCAATGGATGGATTATCCCCAAAAACAATCTCCTTGTCTTCTTCCAAATCCATTACTGCCTGCAATCCTGGTATCTGCAGTCCAAAAAAATATATAAAGGTACTATCCTGTCTATAGGGATAGGTGTTGTGTTCAAAGTTAATTCCACTTTCTTCATTTCCCAGGAAAAGAATCAATCCATTGCTCAGCAATTCCCTTAACCTTTTTCTTCTTATTAAATATTCCTCCCTTTCAAACATAGATTTGTTGATTTGCATGGAAACTTAAATTCCACGTGGTATTAGCTATATTATCCCATTTTTATCGGTATTGTTTTGGGTCATTTACCTCCTGCAGCCAAGTTCTTTTTCCAAAAAACTTCCATTGTCTCCCTTAGGTGATAGGAGGTATTTTCACGTTCATAAATCGAATGGGCCCTCATTGGGTAGGACATCATGCTAAACATTTTATTATGCCCTATCAATCTATTTACCAACATCTCAAAGCTCTGATAATGTACATTATCGTCGGCAGTACCGTGCATAATCATTAAATTTCCTTCCAAATGCTGCGCGAAATTGATGGGAGATCCATCGTGATACCCCTTGGCATTATCCTCCAAAAGCCCCATATACCTTTCCTGATAGGTAGCATCGTATAGCCTTTGGTCGGACACAAAGGAAACGGCCAATCCGGAAGTATAGATCTTGGGATACCTAAACATACAGTTCAGTGTCATTTGGCCACCACCGCTCCACCCCCAAATCCCTACTCTGGAGGGATCTAGGAAATCATAGGTTTCCAATATTTTTTGAGCGGCCCTGCTCTGATCTTCTGAAGCCAGAATGCCAATTTGTCCATAAATTGATTTGCGCCATTCATGACCTCTAGGTGTTTTGGTTCCCCTGTTGTCCACACTCATTACAACATAGCCCAGCTGGGCCATATATTGATCCCAAAGACTGCCTCCCCCCCAATTGTCCTGAACGGTAGCACCTGCCGGTTCTCCATAAACATAAAACAATAAAGGATATTTTTTTGTAGCATCAAAATCCTTGGGCCTAATCATCCAGGCATCCAAAACCGCTTCACCAATATCCACTTTTACGAACTCCTTATGATTCAATTCCAAAGCATCAAACTTGTTTTTTAGTCCCCTGTTATCCTCCAAAATTCTTCTTTCCTTATGATCTGGAAGACTTATCAGTGAAAATATGGGAGGGGTAACCGTATTTTGGAATATTCGGATTCCCCATTTGGCATCATTGGATATTTGATAGGAATTCTGACCGGAGTTTGCGCTCGGACTTATTTTTTCGGCCTCCCCATTTCCATCAATACGGCTCCTGTACAAATATCTTTGGGTGAAATTATCCGGGGAAGCAATATAATACACATAGCCTCCCTTCGGGTCTATACAGTTGATCTCAACTACGTCGAAATCCCCTTTTGTTATAGGCTGTACAACACTGCCATCCCTGGATACCTTATAGAGATGCAACCATCCATCCCGCTCACTGGACCAAGTAAAATATTTTTCATTTTCCAACCATCTTACATCGTCATGTATATCCAAAAAAGCATCATCCTTTTCCGTAAGGATATTAACAAGGCCCATAGTTTGAATATCCCCAATATAAACTTTATTGGTGTTTTGTCTTCTATTTAACTGCTGGATCATTACCTCATTGGAGTTGGGAATAAAATCCATACGTGCCAAATAGTTATTTTGGGGATCACCCGGCACTTTGAACCATTTTAAAGTACCATTTTCCACAGATACCACCCCCACTTTTACCGCTGAAAGTGCTGTCCCTACCTTTGGATAGGGCATTGGGATTGGCTTGGAATATATTGAATCTACATTGTTGATCATATAAAAGGTACCCACATCCTTGGTATCCGATTGCCAATAGACTATATTCTTGCCATCGGGACTCCACCGAAAGCCATCCCTGCAATCCAATTCCTCTTCATAGACCCAATCGAAAGTACCATTTACAGTATTGCCGCCCCCATCTTTGGTGAGCTGGTCTATTCTATGATCTTCCAGATTTTCCGAAAATATATTTAATTCACTTACATAGGCTACTTTGGTGGCGTCTGGTGAAAATTTGGCAAACATAAGGGATGCCGAAGTCAAGGATTGTCCCAGCCTAGCCAGTTTATTGGTCTTAAGATCCAAAACCCAATAATCGCCCCGCGTGTGATACCTCCAAACTTTACGGGTATTGGTAAAAAGTAGTAGTTTATTGTTATCCATAGACCATTGGTAATCCGAAATGGCAATTGGCTCTTTTTTGCCCTGGGGTATTAATTGTGCAGCGGAAACCAAAACCGACCTTGCTCCACTTTTTGCTTCATACCTAACGATTTCCCTGCCACCAATTTCATTATTGGCCTCTAGGGTAGAATATCCTTTGTTGTCCTTCATCCAACGAACCGGACCAAACCCCTCTTGACGGTATATATTATTCTTATAAATATCTTCTAAGCGCAAGGTCGGCCCATTTTGTGCCAGACCGTTACCCAAAAATAAAAAAATGCACAATGCGCTTCCCAAAATACCTCTTTTCATAGTTCTTTATAGTGTAAATACTGTTCCACAATGGCCCGACCTATAGTGTTACTTCCAATAAAATCACACCTTTGCCGGAACAACAATATTACAAAGTACTTTGGTCCTGTATATTGCCCAAATTAGCAAATGGTGATACTTTTTAAAATTGATTTTAGTGAAATTGCCGAACTGCCGAACTTCCTTGGGGACCACCAACCCGATCGCCACAAATTTTAGCAGTTCCCCAGGTCATTATTTAAATTTGACCGATATTCCATGGGGGACATCCCCGTGTATTTTTTAAAATGCTTATGAAAGTTGGATAAATTGTTGTATCCGCTACTATACCCACAGTCCGAAATACTGTAATCGTCATCATGTAGCAATTCACAAGCGCAACCAATTCTGACCTCTGCCAAATATTGGGAAAATGTTTTCTTGGTCTTGGTTTTAAAAAATCTACAAAAACCTGTTGGAGACATATGGGCCAGATCCGCTATCTCCGAAAGACTGATTAAATCCCTATAGTTTTCCTTGACGAAAGTACAGATTTTAACGATTTTGGGATCGTTCCCATCACCAATCTTATTAGGTGCGGCCTTGGGTGATAATATCATAACATTATTGTCCCTAGAGGCAATATTGAGCAGCTTTAGAAACAATAAAAATTTATTTACACCCGTACAATTGGTAAGCTCCTCTATATAATCCGATAAATATCCGGCACTATCCCTGTTAACCTTTAGCCCATAGTTTGATGATTCTAATAATTTA
Organism: Arenibacter sp. P308M17; assembly: GCF_003426735.1. GTDB lineage: Bacteria > Bacteroidota > Bacteroidia > Flavobacteriales > Flavobacteriaceae > Arenibacter. The sequence goes on along the minus strand of NZ_QVON01000005.1, from coordinate 313,789 downwards.
TTAATTCTATAGGCTTCAGGTACGTTTCTTAGGGACTCCTTGATCTTATCTTGGTCAAAAAACAATGAAATGGCCTTGGAACCACTATCGGGGCACCCTGTAGGAACTTTAGTGGTCTTTAGGGCATGTGGTAAATTCCTACCCAGAAAATACACATCGCCCTTTTCATAGGGAACCACCTTGTCCGAGACAAAAAGGAACCCGCTTCCTTCTTGAATCATGGTAATTTGAAATTCCCTGTGAAAATGGATCTGTTGGTAAAATTTGTTCACATTCCACTTTTCCACGACGGGCATTCCGCTTTCCGGCAACAAAATATGGTAAGGCTGTGCGCTCATACATCTATGGATTATAAGAATTCTTGGTAATATTATTTTTCTAATTAAAATTGGACGAAACACGCAATTTATATTGGGTAGGCGTCATCCCTTTGATCGTTTTAAAATGCCGATGAAAACTTGAAATATTGGTAAATCCGGAATTAAAACAGCTTTCCGTTGTATTATGGGTTCCGGCCCTAATAAATTCGCAAGCCTTGGTTATCCGTAACTCTATAAGAAACTGTATGTAGGTCTTTTGCGTTCTGGCCTTAAAAAATCTACTAAATGTAGGCGGGGTCATTTTAAAATGGCCCGCTACCTCGGCCAAAGAAATTCTTTCGTTAAAATTGGATTCGGTATAGGCAAATACCTCATTGATCATTTGAATATCACCATCAACCAAATCGCCTCCCAAATCCTCACGGGCCGAAAGGTAATCTCCTTGATCGCCCTTGGAAATGAAATCCAATATATACAACAGTTCAAGGAACTTATCAAAATCCTCCATCTCTTCCAATCGTCGTATTTTGGAGAGAATTTCCTGGGATTTCCCTGCATTCAACTTAAAACCCAAGGACGCGCTATCCAATAAATTCTTAATGGAGCTTGTTTCGGGGTTTTGTTCAAACAGCGATTCGAAAACATTCCTTTTAAAAAATATACTGATCCTTCTGGCAGGAGATCCTATGTCCTTTCCTTTCACTTTATCCCCAGATTTAAATCCATGGGGCAAATTGCTTCCAAATAAATACACCTCTCCGGGTTTAAAACAATAGGTATTGGAACCGGTAAAAAGATAGCCACTACCCTCCATTATATAGGTGAGTTGACATTCCTCGTGAAAATGGACCAAATCGTAAACATGATCCTCATCGCATTCTTCTACGCGAATCGACATGTTTTTCTGCATGGGTACCTTAAAAGCAATTACATTTGTCATAAAATTACTTTTTAATATTAAATTAAAAAGTTAATTTACTAAAAAAGTCTTAACTTCAGCTATAATATGACACGAAAATATACCAATATATAGATAGATTTGAACAATAGATAAATAACTATGACCTTGTTTAACATATTATAAATTCCATATTTATAATATGAGAATATAAAAAAGTTTAAGATTACAATTCTTAAAAGACCTAATACTATGGAATCCATGAAAACATATCCCAGTATTTTTAATGACGTAATAGGCCCGGTAATGAGGGGGCCTTCCAGTTCGCATTGCGCAGCTGCACTAAGGATAGGGCGAATTTGTCGGGATCTAATGAACAACAATATTGAGGATGTCTATATAGAGTTTGACCCCAATGGATCTTTGGCCACTACCCATTCCGGACAAGGGTCGGATATGGGACTTTTTGGTGGACTATTGGGCTGGAATGCCGACGATGAGCGATTAAAGGATTATGAAATGTACATTAAGAAGGCAGGAATTAAAATAAAAATAGATATCCATCCCATAGATGCCAAGCACCCAAACACCTATAAAATCACTTTAAAAAACAAATTGGAAACCCATCAAGTAATTGGTCTTTCAACTGGTGGAGGAATGATAGAGATCATTGAAATTGATCAAAGCCCGGTATCTTTTATGGGCGATTTTAATCTAACACTAATTATTGGTGATTCCGCTCTAGATTTCTTGGAGTCCATTACGAAAATGGGCTATGGGGAAGTATCGATTCATTCCGGTTCCAGCTATTTTATCCTGGTCCGTTCCAACGAAAAGGAACAACGGCAACTTCTAGAGCAGATAAAAGCATTGGAAATGCCGTTAACAATAAGAACCATAGATCCCGTACTCCCCATAAAATCAAGAAAAAACCTTTCCGTTCCCTTTATTACAGTGGCCCAATTGATGGAATACAATAAGGACAAAAACCTAAATCTCTGGGAGTTGGCTTTGGAATATGAAAGCCAAAGGGGGAACATCCCCAAAGAAGAGGTACTGGACAAAATGGGAAGTATAGTGGATATAATGGAAAACTCCATCAACCTTGGCCTTAAAGGCACCCATTACAAAGATCGTATTTTGGGAAGCCAATCCCTCAACTTTAAAAAAAATAAGGAAGAAAAAAAACTAATCCCGGGAGATGTTCTGAACAATGCCATTATGTTCACCTCATCCATGATGGAAGTAAAAAGTTCCATGGGCGTAATAGTGGCGGCCCCAACTGCAGGCTCATGCGGTGCCCTGCCCGGAACCATTATAGGTACCGCCGTTACTTTGGGGTTTTCTAGAGAACAGATGGTACAAGCCATTTTGGCCGCAGGATTAATAGGGGTATTCATAACGGCCCATGCCACCTTTTCGGCAGAGGTTGGCGGTTGCATGGGAGAATGTGGATCAGCATCAGGTATGGCCGCAGCTGGAGTAGTTGTATTAAAGGACGGGAGCCTGTCCCAATCCCTTGCAGCAGCCTCCATGGCCTTGCAAAGTTCTTTGGGTTTAATATGCGATACCGTTGCCGACCGGGTTGAAGCCCCCTGCCTAAACAGAAATGTGATGGCAGCCTCAACGGCCATCTCTTGTGCAAACATGGCCCTATCCGATTACGACCAGGTAATTCCTCTTGATGAAGTAATAGAAACCATGAAAAGAGTTGGAGACGCCATTCCCCACACCTTAAGATGTACCGGTCTAGGTGGATTGGCCATAACAAGGACCGCTAAAAAAATTGAGGCCGCACTCCACAATAACAGATCGGTATCCTATAAATCCTGCTAATTTAAGATATGTGCCGTAAGAGGAATTTTGTCGTTAATTTTAAAAGTCCTTTATCCCAATAAATAATTTACAGTTGGCAAAAAAACCGGATTTCAATGCCTATCTCCTTAGGTAATAAAATCCTTTCTTAGTCATTATAGTATGAAACGCAAATTTTTAATACATATCTGTCTCTTGATATTTTTAGGTTTATGCAATCACTGTTCCCCTAAAAAAGAATATCAAGGTCTCTGGAACTATGAAATTTTCAGTTCAGAATCCAAGATGCAGTCCGGAACCCTTAAACTTGAACTAAAGGGGGAAACCTATACAGGAACTATGATTTCTGATAAATTGGCAAAATGCCCTATTCAAGATCTCCAAATTAAAGAAAATACTATGTCCCTTAACTTGACCGTTAACGGGAAACTTTTTAAAATAAAAGGCGAATTTAAAGCGGATGGTTTTAGAGGGCAAAGTTGGGGGAATTCCGAAAAAATTACCCTAATAGCGTCCAGGTCCTTGAACCTACCCAAGACCAATAAACCATTAAGTGTTGTCTATGTCCTACAGGATTCGGATTTAAAGGACTTCGAAAAAGATATTGATCACCAAGGAATGATCCAAACCATGGACAAGGATGCATTAAAACATGGTAGTCTAATTTACAATTCCAATTGTATAAATTGCCACGGTGTTCCAGGTATTGAAGGATCTATTCCAAATTCGCTCAAATTTTGGTCAGAACCCTTTAAATATGGAAACGACCCCTATTCCATGTACAGGACCATAACCAAAGGTGCCGGTCTAATGCCTCCACAAATGACATTGACACCACAGGAAAAGTATAATGTAATAACATATATAAGGGAAAATTTTATCAAGGAACAAAACAAGACCGCTTATTTTCATGTTGATTCGGAATATCTAAGGAGCTTGCCCAAAGGGTCCTCAAAAGGTCCAGATTCCAAACCATACCAGCCCTGGTCCGATATGGATTACGGCAATTTTTTAATCAATACCTATGAATTAGCGGATTCGGAAACCGGTATTAAACGATTTCATTCGCCCGGACCACCTCCCTATCCTGACGAAAATTACTTAAAAAATAATTTTGCATATAAAGGAATAGCGGTAAGACTGGACAAAGGCTCGGGCGGAATTTCCAAAGGAAATGCATGGATGATCTTCGACCATGATCTGATGCGGGTGGCCGGGGGATGGACCGGGGAAGGATTTATAGATTGGGAAGGCATTCTATTGAACGACAAGCATGAGACATATCCGCGAACAATAGGTAAATTACATTTCGAGACACCGGTAGAACCTGCATGGGCCGATCCGGAAACAGGTTCATATACGGATATTCGGTTTAAGGCCCGCGATGGTAGACGATTTGGCCCATTACCAAAAGAATGGTCGCACTTTAAAGGGGTTTATAAATATGGAAATAAAATTACTATATCCTATAGCGTAGGGAATACCAATATTTTGGAGCAACTTGGAATGGTAAAAATGGACGGACAAATAATTTTCACCAGAACAATGAATATTAGGCCATCGGAAGTACCGCTTCAAATGAGAGTTGTCCCGGATAGCGTAAAAGTTGAAATCCAAGGACATGGAGCTTCTTTGAAAAATTCTGGAGGATTTGTTGTAATGGATATTCCCAAGGAAAAATCGGCCAAAATAAAATTGTATATCGCCCACTCCGGAAGCAAGGGGTTCACCAATCTGGTCAAGGACCTGCCGGGCCCAGAATCCCTCTACCAATATATTAATGGCGGGGAACCTCAATACAAACAGGAAATTATTTCCACCATCGTCAAGGGAAAGGAGGATGGCCCTATAGCTATGGACCAACTTACCCCTCCTTTTGAAAATCCTTGGAACAGCAGACTGAAATTAAGTGGAATCGATTTTCTTGAAGATACCAATATAGGAGTGCTATGCACCACGGACGGTGATATTTGGACCGTAACCGGCCTTACGGACAATAAGGACAATTTGCGCTGGAAAAGGATTGGTTCTGGCCTTTTCCAGCCATTGGGCATCAAAGTTGTAAATAATAACATTTATGTCATCTGTAGGGACCAAATAGTAAAACTGAACGATCTAAACGGTGACGGTGAAATTGATTTTTATGAGAATTTTAATAACGACCATCAGGTGACCGATCATTTTCATGAGTTTGCAATGGGCCTACAGACGGACCAGGAAGGTAATTTCTATTATGCAAAAAGTGGTCGACATGCTCGGGAAGCATTGGTACCTCAACATGGCACCCTACTTAAAGTTAGCAATGATGGCTCCAGGACAGACATCATTGCCACTGGCTTTAGGGCAGCGAATGGATTATGCATCAATCCGGACGGGAGTTTTATAGTGACCGATCAACAAGGCTTCTGGAATCCTATGAACCGTATTAACTGGGTTGAGGGCAAAGGAAGGTTCTATGGCAATATATGGGGTTATAATCCTCCCAAGGACACCACAAGATTGGGGATGGAACAACCTATGGTCTGGATAGATATGGAGTTCGACAGGTCTCCTTCAGAACTTTTGTGGGTAAGCAGCAAAAAATGGGGGCCCTTGGATAAAAGCTTGCTCAGCTTTTCATATGGATACGGTAAGATCCAACTTGTCTTGCACGAAAAAGTTAAGAACCAAAGACAGGCAGGGATAGTGGACCTTCCCGGTGTAAAGTTTATGACCGGGGTCATGAGAGGAAGGTTCAATCCTGAAGATGGAGATCTATATGCATGTGGAATGTCTGCCTGGGGCACCTCACAAAATATGAGGGGAGGGGAATTTTATAGGCTTCGCTATACGGGAAAACCACTTTCCACTCCTGTTGCCCTAGGCGCTGAAGAGGATGGGATCGTATTATCGTTCGCCTCGGAACTGGACGCTTCCGAGACCGAAAACAACAATAGTTTTGAAGTGCAGACATGGGAACTGCTCAGGAGCCATGAATACGGCTCCAAGCGATACAATACAAAAACACTGCCTGTTTCAGAAGTTAAAATAGGGCATGATGGAAAGAGCGTAAAACTAATACTACCGGATATAGTGCCAGTTGATATCATGAAGATAACGTATAAGGTCATAGATGTAAAAGGCAATGTATTTGAAGGGGAAGTCCAAAATACAATTCATAATCTTAGGAAACTAAACTAATGAACATTGAAATTATATAAGCTCCTGCCCTAGCTGTCAGAGGTTTTGAAACGGAATGGAATTCCTAGGCAAGGACTGGATGATTAGTTGGCGGTAAGAAGTAAACAATAAGCTATAAGCTGTAAGCAATATGCAGTTGGCAAAAAATTGTCTACTGAAAACTGTTTAATGAACACTATCTACTGCCTTTTGCCAACTGTTGTTTCTAGGGTTACCCGTTTTCTTTCCCTAAATCCCATTAAAAATGGATTCCTAAAGTATATAGACCAACCCTTTTTGGAATGCTTCCCAAAAAATGCTTTGGGAATTTGGTATCATATATAAAATACCGTGACCTATAGGATTACTTTACCGATATCCTTAATTGTACCATTATCTGCGACCCTGAAACAAGACAGCCAAATTTCGCATTTTATCTGCCTGTTTGGAATTATTGGATCCCCCAACTATGGCCGATATTCCAATTCTGCCATGGACCTGGTACTCAACAATACGATATTATTGGACCATGCAGATTGAAACTTTATCACAAACTAAGAATCATAACATTAAAAAGTTAAAATATTGCGTTTATATTAATCTAATTCAATTAAAAAGCAAAACTAACAATTTCATCTTTTTAAAACATAATATGCCATTCGCTTATAATGTGTATCAACTTCTGAAAGTAGTATTAAAATATAGATACTAAATGAAAAATAGTTAGTTATCTACCGTTTCATGGGCCAATATTTAACACAATTTATCAAAATAGTATTAACTTCCACTAATTTAGCATCACTCAAAAAGTTATTTTTAACATATTTTTATATCATTATTAAACTAATATTAATAACTCATGAAAAATTGTTTTAAACTAACTTCGATATCACTGCTCCTCTTCTTGGGGACCATGTTATTGCTACCAAAATTGGCCAAAGCCCAAAACCTAACTATTACAGGTACCGTATATGACGAAACCGGTGCTGTTTTACCAGGTGTATCGGTATTAGGCAAAGGTACGTCCATAGGAACGGTGACGGATTTTGATGGAAATTACAGCATTTCCATTAACAACAATACCATTCTAAGCTTTAGCTATATAGGCTACAAACTTCAGGAGATTAACGTGGGGGGCAAAACCACCATAGATGTAACCATGGAACCGGACACACAGGCTCTGGACGAAGTTGTTGTTACTGCTTTGGGGATAAGTCGGGAAAAACAGACGCTAGGTTATGCCGTCCAGGAAATTAACGGGGAGCAATTAACGGTTACCCCTGAACCCAACATTGTTAATTCCCTATCAGGTAAAATTGCCGGGGTCCAAGTAACAAGTGGGGGAAGCACTGTAGGATCTTCTTCCAGAATTGTTATCCGTGGCAACGCCTCCTTTGGTGACAATCAACCACTGTTTGTAGTAGACGGTACACCAATAGACAACTCATCCCCGAATATAAGTGGTGGTGGTGGTGTTGATTGGGGCAACACGGCCGCCGATATAGATCCAAACAATATAGAATCCGTATCGGTACTTAAAGGGGCCAATGCCTCGGCACTATACGGAAGTAGGGCCGCAAATGGGGTTATTATTATTACTACAAAAAAAGGCAGTAAGACCGGGAAGAATTTAGGCGTCAGTATTTCTTCTTCCGTCATTTTTGACAAACCTGCCTATTTTCCAAAACTTCAGAATGAATATGGGGGAGGTTTTGACGGCAGTGAATACATTTTCAACAAGTACAATCAAGATAATAATACTTCCTTAACCTATAATGAGTATGCCAAACAATTTGCCTACAATTATGTAGATGGCAATGGAGGAGGAGTAAATGATTCCTACCCCATAAACTGGGGACCGAGGTTGGATGCCGGATTGTTATTGGACCAGTGGTCTACCGGACCGAATAGTCCATGGGTATCACGACCAAACAATATAAAGGAATGGTTCAATACAGGAATGACCATTCAAAATAGTGTTTCCATTACGGCCAATGGCGAAAAATCATCAGGGAGAATCGGGTTTACCAACGATGAAACCGATGGTATCGTTAACTTCACAGGGCAAAAGCAAAATACATTATCGACCAATATCAATCTGACGCCCTCTGAAAAATTGACCGCTTCGGTAAACTTCACTTATATCAAAAAAGAGAGTGATAACCTTCCGGCGAACGGCTATTCCTGGGCAGATATTTTTGCATGGCTCCAAAGGGATTTCCCAACCCAATATGCCAAAGATCTTTTTTATGAAAAAGGAAATTCGGATTATATCTTTAATGGGGACAATCCTTTCTATAGTTTAAGAAATACCCATGCCTTTAATCGTGAAAGGGTCTTTGGGAATGTAAGGCTTTCTTATCAAATAACAGATTGGCTATCGGTAAATGGCCAAGTCGGCCTTGATTTTTACAATGAAATTAGAAAAAATATTACCCAATCCGGTACTGTACAAAACCAGAATAGGGGATTAAATGGTCAGTTTGACGAAACTCACTTATACAGAAAAGAAGTAAATGCGGATCTCTCACTAAATTTTGATAAAAGTTTTGGCGATTTCCGAATAGACGGACTGATAGGAGGCAACAAAAGAAGCAACAAATACAATAGTATTTCTTTAAGCGCTCCAAATCTTACAGTACCTGATCTTTATACCATTTCCAATGTTAAGGGAGCCCCGGGCACTGGCATGTATTCCAGCGACTATGAGACCAATAGTCTCTTTTTCGCGGCCAACGGATCATTTAAAAAAATACTTTACCTTGGGGTTACCGGTCGTAATGATTGGAGTTCAGCACTCCCTAAGGAAAACTGGTCCTATTTCTATCCATCGGTAAGTCTCGGGTTTAGCGTTACCGATGCATTGGCCTTAAAATCCAATATACTCTCCTACGCCAAATTAAGGGCCAGTTGGGCCAGGGTAGGTGGCGATACGGACCCGTATCAACTTAACAAAACCTATTCGGCAGCGACCTTCAACGGAGTATCCATTTTTACTCCTGCCAATACTTTGCCTCCAACCGCTTTAAAACCGGAAGAAACCACTTCCCAAGAATTTGGAGCGGATATGAGATTTTGGAACAATAGAATAGGAATAGACTTCACCTATTACAAACAAACCACCGTAAACCAAATACTGTCTGTTGCCACTTCTAAATCAACCGGCTACGGGGGCATTAGATTAAATGCCGGGGAAATTGCAAATGAAGGCTTGGAACTTATGATTTCCGGTAAAATTTTGACCAACCCCTCTGGCCTAAATTGGGATATGGTAGTCAATTGGGCAACCAATAAAAGTATGGTAAATACCTTATATGGAGATTTGGAATCCTATCAGATTTCCAGCGGCTTCGGTGGTGCTACTACCTTGGGAATTCCGGGCGAGGAATGGGGCGTGCTCTGGGGCCTCCCATTTGTAAGGGATAATAACGATAATATTGTGGTAGGTGCCAATGGCATACCATTGACTACCAATGTTGCCAAGAAACTTGGAAACGTATCTCCGGATTGGACCGGTGGCATCTCCAATACCTTTTCGTATAAAGGGATCAATTTGAGCTTTTTGGTCGATGCCAAGATGGGTGGGGACATGTTCAGCACCACTGCATGGCACTCGTATCCTACCGGAGCATACGAAAATACCGTAAAAAATAATGTTCGGGAAACCGGTTTGATCGTTGATGGGGTTTTTGAAGATGGAACACCCAATAACGTAAGGGTTTCTGCCCAAGATTATTTTGGTGGTTCCTGGATGTGGAACAATCACGAATATTCCATCCTTGATGCTTCATACGTTAAACTTAGGGAACTCTCTCTTGGTTATAATTTTAATGTTTCCAAAATTAAAGCACTTTCCAAATTAAACGTTTCCGTGGTGGGAAGAAATCTTGCCATACTATATAGAAGCGAGGATACCAAGGAGTATGGGATAGACCCTGAAGTAGGATTTGGCGGTGGGGATGCGGGAATTGGTTATGAAAATTTCCAGATACCCACGACCAGAAATTATGGATTCCGCTTAACGGCTAGTTTTTAATCATAAAAAAAAGTATCATGAAAATCAAAACTAAAAATCTATTTTATTTGTCAGTGATTACAATTTTCCTGTTGGGCGCTTGTACCGATGACTTTGAAATGCTCAATACCAGCCCCAACAATGCAACGATTGTTCCCGCTACCAATGTACTGGGAAGGGCCCTATTGACCTCTTCGAATATTCTTTACGGTGAACGTCTTGATGTCTATTACGCAGGCTCCTTCTCTGGTTTTACGGCTGCCATTGGAGCAGGTGATTATGAATTTCGCGTGGATATTAACAATAGTCAATGGGATGCCATGTTTTCCTCGATGACCTATGCTGTTGAAACCATGAAATTGGCAGAGGGAGAAGGCAACGACAACCTATATGCAGCGGGATTGACCTTAAAAAGCTATATGGCACACAAAGCCACGGATATGTGGGGTAAAATTCCCTACTCGGAAGCGTTCAATCTTGAAAATAACATTCTATACCCCAATTACGATACCGAACAAGAGGTGTATACCCAAATCCTATCGGAATTAAAAACTGCGGCAGACATGTTCAGTGAGGACGGGGGCGCCATAGGAGCTGGAGATTTTCTTCTCAATGGGGATGTACAAAAGTGGCGGAAATTCTGTAATTCCACAAGGTTACGTGTTGCCATTAGGATGTCCTCTGCCGATGAAGCTGGTTCAAAAACAGTTATTTCCGAGATACTTGGCAATCCTGGCAAATATCCGTTAATGGCTTCCAATGACGACAATGCCTATTTCTGGTGGCCAGGTGCTGCCCCGGACCTAGAACCTTGGTATGCCAGAATGGGTGCGGATAACGGCAACAAAACAGATCAGTATCGTACCAACAATACCCTGGTTTCATTACTCGTGGAAAATAACGACCCAAGACTGGCGGTTTATGTTGACAAAAACAAGTATGGAAACTATAGGGGCTATAAATTTGGCCCCAACCAGTTAAGCGATACCTTGAACAATGGCAACAATGTATCCCATATTGGAGATAGGTTCGGCAACGACCCGGATGGATTTTCCCCCTTCATGAACGTAGCAGAGGTATTTTTTATCAAGGCAGAGGCCTATCAGCGCAATCTCGCTCCCAGTGGCAACGCAAAAGAAGCCTATGAAATGGGAATAACCATGTCCATGAAAGAAAATGGTGTAGACGATACGGCCATTGAAACCTATCTTACCGAGCCCGAAGTGGCATGGAACAGTGGAACTACGTCCAATCTCGAAAAAATATACCTACAGAAATGGATCTCCTTGTTTAAGCAGAGTGTTGAAGGTTGGGCAGAAGCCAGAAGAACGGATATACCCCTTATGCTGGATGTCTCACAAAATTATTCCAGCACACACAATAGGCCCCCGTTCAGAATGGCATATCCCGATTCGGAAAAATCATTGAATACCAATTTCCCAGGGGATATTGTTGAAAAGGATATTTTTTGGGGCACTCAGCTGTGGTGGGACAAACGTCCCAACGTTAATTAATTATTTGATATAATCAAGTTGGTTATTTGTTAGTTAGAGTTAGTTGGAAATAGCGGCAAATTCTCTGCCGCTATTTTTTACTGGACATATAAGCACTATTTAAAATAAACCCATGATCAAGTTTACAATTACCGCTATACTATGCTGTTTGGCCCTATCCACTTGTTCCGTTGGCAAAGGCCCCAAAACGCAGATCAATGACCCAACCCCTAGCCAAGTAACCGAGGGGTCAAAAGGATTACAAGGCTATATCAGTTATTTTTTACCAAAGGTTCCAAAGGAATATGGTGCTGGAGTAAGCTTTTATTCCGCCGTATGGCCTTTGATAGACAAACCCTTGGCCAATTTCCAAATTGGATTGCCCAGTACCTGGATCATCCCCGAAAATGGCGATGTCTCATTTCCGCTCTGCCCGGAAGGGTCTTTGGCTAGAGATTGGGAAGAGCGAAGCCCCACTTGGTCCAGCGTTTTCCAAACGGTAGAAGGAGGTATCGGGTATTGGAGGGGAAACAGGTTCCGATATTCCTCTCCTAAATTTAGTATCAATGGCGTTCCCGGATGTTATGATTACGAAGTAGCCTCTCCAGGATGGCCATTTTTCCATAGTAGCACGCCTTTGGCAGATAATAAAATGGGAATTGCCCAACTGAGCAATCGACTTATTATTCCACCTGACGGAATTACCTTTCAAGGCCAACCCGATGGCCAATTTCTTGGATATGCCTGGATGGTCCTGCCCTTTATGGAGGCCAGATCCGGCTCAGGGCCCAGAGGTGATCAAAGTTGGACCCTTTTTCTTAATGCGACCAATTTTAAAGGTCCTGTGGCCTACTATGTGGCAGAAACATGGACCAAAATTGCAAAAGACTACCCCATTGTTACAGGACACACGCTCGACACCAGGCCGGGGGTTGCAGGTTCAGGTGCCATGGAAATCAACACGGTGCCCAAGTTTGAACTAAAAACTTCAAAGGACACGCTATATACCAAGATTCCCGCCCTAAACTTCCCGTTGGACGAAGAAGGAAGGACCATATTGGTACAGGATGTACAGCTGTATTCAAAAGAGACCTTGTACCAACCCTTCAAAAATTGGAAGGACAAAAAGATAAAACACAACGGTACCTTTGGAAAGACAGGCGTATTCCAACCTATTTTAGGTACTAGAAAAACTCAATTTAAACAAGATGACGAACTATTAGGTGGTATAGATGATCTACTTAGGGCGGAAATATTTTCGGATAATCAATTTGGAATCAGTTGGAACAAAAATACCACTGTTGGTGTTGCCGGAAAATTCCCCCAATATTTCATTAAAACAGACGAAAAGGGCAGAAAGGCTATCCCGGAATCACTGGTTCCCACGGAATTGGTGTCCCAAGAATTTCGCTTGGCCGAGAAAGGTGAGCCCTATACCTCTCCGAACACTGGAGCTTGGAGCACTCCGGGTCCTGCATCCAAAGAAGAATCGACTACCCTGGCGGATGGGTCAACGGTTACCTATTGTTGGTATCGCTTTATAGATCAACCCTCGCTGCAGCAATATGAATGGACCCCTGAAGAAAAGCAAAAACTACAATCCCTTGTTGAACAGATCCATTCACATTGGTTAATTGATAATGAATATATGGAACCACTAAAAAATGGCGAATTGATATCCATAGACCGGGCACTGATTATAAAGCCCCCCAAACCTTATGAAGTTGGATATGTACCAATTGTTACCGGCCAAAAATAGCATCCAAGAACCACTTGGCCGACAAAATTTTGAATATACCGGATATAAAGATTTGTATTTTAATGAATTAAATGAATATTTTCTACCAAAACATGGAATGCCCATGTATTGAAAAAACCTGTTAAGATGGTTAATGATACCTTTAAACCAGTGTCTAGTCAACGTTTAAATGACGGGTAAGGAATGATGTATCTTGAGTTGGGCCAAGGCGCAAAAAACGAGCATAGCCGTAGCTACGTAAGGATTTTTGCAACGCAGGAGCGGCTCAAGAGACACTTTAAATTACCCGTAGGTTTAGGCTTGACTGGACACTATCTTAAACAATAATGGAAATACCAACAATTAATAACAGAATATATCCAAAGGGAAACCCAACACTAGTTTTAAAATATAAAATATCACTACTATGAATTTAAAAAGTGTACTAGCCTGCGCTATTTTTATTACCGGAATCTTATTGAATGCACAGGTGCCTGAAAAAGTAGGAAGCAATACCAATACGAAACAAACTACTTTTGATCCCGGTACCGTTCTTTGGTTCGATACGCCCGCCAGCGTTTGGGAAGAGGCCCTTCCCGTTGGGAATGGTCGGTTGGGAGCCATGGTATATGGCGCCCATGACGAGGAAAAAATCCAGTTCAACGAGGAAACCTATTGGACAGGTGGCCCCTACTCTACAGTAGTAAAAGGAGGCTATAAAAAACTCCCGGAAATACAGAAACTCATTTTCAATGGTGAGCCCCTTAAGGCGCACAAGCTATTTGGACGTGCACTGATGGGCTATCCCGTAGAACAGCAGAAATATCAATCCATGGCCAACCTACATCTTTTCTTCGATACGGACAGTGTGCAGGATTATAAAAGATCCCTGGACCTAAAAACAGGAGTAGTCACGGTTACCTACAAATCCAAGGGGGTAAGCTTCACCCGGGAAACCTTTGCCTCTGCCGTTGACCAGACAATAGCCTTACGCATTACCGCCGACAGACCTGGCAGCATCTCCTTTAACGCCCAACTTAGGGGCGTTAGAAACGGTTCTCACTCCAACTATGCCACCGACTATTTTCGTATGGACGGCATTGGAGACAACCAGTTAAAATTGACAGGGAAATCTGCGGACTATATGGGTATAGAAGGTAAGTTAAAATATGAAGCACGAATCAAGGCGGTGCCGGAGGGGGGATCTATGAGCATTGAAGACACTATGATGAGCATAAAGAATGCAGATACCGTTACCCTATATTTTGTTGCTGCAACGAATTTCGTTGATTATAAAACCGTAGATGCAGATCAGCATGCCCGTGTGGAAAAAGCCTTGTTGAACATGGAACAAAAAACATTTGCCAACATTAAGGAAATGGCCTTGGCAGATTACAAAACCTATTTTGACAGAGTTGCACTTACACTACCAACTACAGCCAATTCGTATTTGGCAACGGATCAGCGTTTGTCCAAAATCCAGGACGAACCGGATCCCCAATTGGCTACATTATGTTATAATTTTGGAAGATATCTTTTAATTTCATCTTCTAGGCCCGGTACCCAGCCCGCAAACCTTCAAGGTATTTGGAACAACGATATGAATCCTTCCTGGGATTCCAAGTACACAACGAACATCAACACGGAAATGAATTATTGGCCAGTGGAGACCGCCAACCTCTCCGAGCTATCTGAACCCTTGATCACCATGGTAAAGGAATTAACGGACCAGGGCACGGAGGTTGCCAAGGAACATTATGGCGCAAAAGGCTGGGTCTTTCACCAGAACACGGACCTTTGGCGGGTGGCCGCTCCCATGGACGGCCCTACATGGGGAACCTATACTGTGGGAGGGGCATGGCTGACCACTCATTTATGGGAACATTATTTATTTACCCAAGACAAAGCCTACCTTAAGGAAATCTACCCCATAATAAAAGGATCCGTTGAGTTTTTCATGGATTTTCTAGTTGAATACCCCGGAAAGGATTGGTTGGTGACCAATCCTTCAAATTCGCCGGAAAATCCTCCTAAGGGCAAGGGTTATGAGTATTTCTATGACGAGGTAACCGGTATGTACTATTTTACCACCATTGTAGCTGGTGCCACTATGGACATGCAAATATTAAAGGATCTTTTCAGCTATTACGGCTCGGCATCGGCCATTTTAGGGGTAGATAGTGAATTTGCAAAAAAGGTAATGGATGCGCGAAAACGTTTTCCTCCATCTCAAATTGGAAAGGACGGCATGCTTCAAGAGTGGACAGAGGACTACGAACAATTGGAGAAAAATCATCGACACTTTTCACATCTTTACGGCCTTTATCCCGGGAATGTAATCTCAGCTGACCGGACTCCTGAACTTGTAGAACCGGTTAAAAAAGTATTGGAACAGCGGGGCGATGGCGGAATGGGTTTTTCCAGAGGATGGAAAATGTCCCTTTGGGCACGTTTACATGATGGAAACAGGGCCCATTCCATTTTTAAGGGCTATCTAAAGGAACAATGTTTCTCCTCCCTTTTTGCCAAATGCGGAAAACCGTTACAAGTTGATGGATCCCTGGGCGTAACGGCAGGAATTACCGAAATGCTCCTTCAATCCCATGAAGGGTTTATAGACCTGCTCCCCGCACTTCCTTCCGAATGGCCGGAGGGGCAATTCAAGGGCGTATGCGCCAGGGGAGGCTTTGAACTTGATTTCACTTGGGAAAATAAAAAAATAACGACTTTGGAAGTACTGTCCAAGGCCGGGGTACCTTTTAGATTAAAAACCAGCAACAGGGTCAAGATATACATGGACGGAAAATTGATCAGTTTTAAGAAACGCCCCCATAATATCATTGAATTCACGACTATTAAAGGTAAAAGATATACGCTCAAAGAAATATGAAATCCTATTTATTGTACGGCAAAAAAGACCTGAGGTATTGCGATATACCTTATCCCAATGATACTTCCGATGATGAAGTTATTGTAAGAATAAAATCGGTCGGTATTTGTGGTTCGGACATCCATTATTATAATGATGGTAAAATTGGCGATTTCATTCCCCAAGAACCCTTTGCACTAGGCCATGAGCTGGCTGGAATAATAGAAAAGGAATCCCCCTTAAACCCAACACTAAAAAAGGGAACCAGGGTCGGTATTAATCCATCACGTCCATGTAAAACTTGCTGGTATTGTATGGAGGGAAAACAAAATCTCTGTCCCAAGATGATGTATATCGGTTCTGCCAGTATATTTCCTCATTTAAACGGCGGGTTTTCAGAATATATTAAGATCCCTGCAGAAAACTGCATTCCCTTAAAGGATTTTATAAGTTTTGAAATGGCCGCCTTGTTGGAGCCGCTCTCGGTAGTCCTTCATGCGCTTTCCGTAGCTGGTGACCTCAAAGGAAAATCGGTACTGGTCACCGGGGCCGGCACCATTGGCCAGCTATGTCTTATGGCCGCGGGCCTATATACATCAGAACCAATAGTAATAACGGACATTAGAACTCCCGCCTTGAAAAAAGCCAAGGAAAATGGGGCCACCGCTGCCCTGAATCCGCAAGAGTCGGGTTTTGAAAAAGAAATAACGGCCTTGGCCCCCAACGGATACGACATTTTATTGGAAGCGTCCGGTGCTGGAACTATTTTAAACACTATGGTCAAATTTATGAAAAAGGGCAGCAAAATTCTACAGTTGGGCATGCTTCAAGACAATGCCCCATTTCCTTTTGTAACATTTATGAAACATGAACTGACCTTTCAATCTTCCTTCCGGTTTAATAATGAATATGCATTGGCCATAGCGCTTTTGGAGAAACAAAAAATTGACCTGACCAAAATAATTACCAACCGATTTCCTTTCGACAAAATTCCGGAAGCGATGACCACTGCCTCCAATTCTTTAAACGATATTAAAATCATTGTAGAAAATTAAGATCAGCATGAAATACAATACCTTGGGTAAAACCAATATAAAGATTAGTGAACTGAGTTTTGGTGCCTCGGCAATTGGCGGTATGTTCAATAATGTTGAAAAGGATGAAGCCATTAAGACCGTGCATGCCGCCTTTGATAGGGGAATAAATTATTTCGACACTTCACCTGCCTATGGCAGGAATAACTCCGTTTATGGCCCGGTTACTTCGGAAACCATTCTTGGCAACGGACTAAAAGGTTTGAAACGTTCGGAAATAATACTTTCCACCAAGGCAGGGAAAACCTCCTCCTTACCCCCTGAATTAAATTTTAGATATGGCGCCATTACAAAATCGGTAGAGGCCAGTTTAAACAGACTTCAAACGGATTATTTGGATATCTTATTTTTGCACGATATTGAATACAACAAGGGAATTGAACTAAATATTGCCCTAAATGAAGGGCTGGAAGCACTGAGGGATATGAAAAAGGCAGGTAAAATTAGAGCGATCGGTATCTCCTGCTATTCCATGGAAGTACTTAAAAAAGTAATTCCCAATTATAATTTGGATACGGTCCTCGTTCACAATCACTACACCCTTATCAATAACCAACTATTGGAATTATTACCAAAAATCAATGCCAAGCATATAGGCCTGGTAAGCGCTTCTCCTTTTGCCAGTGGATTATTGACACATCAGGGACCCCCTGATTGGTATCCCATTACCCATCAGGATTTGTGCGTGGTGCACAAAACCATTAATTATTGCAAGGAAAACAATGTACCCCTTGAAAAATTGGCAATTCAGTTTGCCGTAAGCAACCCGGAAATTCCAACCACTTTATTTAGCTGTACCCAACAAAGTATTTTAAATAAAAACGTAGATTGGTATCAAGAACCGATAGATCCAGACATGATCAAAAATGTTCAAAAGTTACTTGAACCACTTATGAACAAGGATTTTGATTTTGGAGAATATAATGACTGACCATGAACTATATTGATTTAATAATTATTGTTTCATATCTTGTTGGAATCCTTGCACTGGGCATTTTTTCATCAAGGAGCAAAAAAATGACCTCGGACAACTACTTCCTGGCCGGACGTAGTTTAAACTGGGTAATTATTGGTGCCGCACTCTTCGCGAGCAATATTTCTACCATCCATTTAGTTGGGCTGGCCGCTTCCGGATTTGAAGATGGTCTGGTATGGGGCAATTTTGAATGGATGGCCTCTATAGTCCTTATTCTTTTAGGCCTTATTTTTGCTCCCTTTTATTTTAAGAGCAAAATTTCCACTCTTCCCGAGTTTCTGGAAAAGAGATATAGTTCCCCATCCAGATCCTTCCTTGCCTTTATGGCAATCTTGGGGGCATTATTTGTACATATTGGCATGAGCCTCTATGCCGGGGCAATTGTATTCAAGTCCTTTTTTGGGATCGATGTATTTGTTTCCATTGTAATCATTTCCGTAATCACCGCCACTTACACCATCTTGGGAGGATTAAGGGCGGTGGTAATAACGGAAACTGTTCAAACGGTTGTCCTGATCATTGGCGCTGTAATATTGACCATTTTTGCTATTAAAGCGCTGCCCGAAGTTGGCGTAAACAACTTAACAGATTTTAAGAACAGTGTAAGGCCAGACCAGCTCAGCATGCTAAGAAGCGGTGATAATGCAGGAAATTCAGGATTATCATGGTATGCTATATTCTTGGGCTATCCTATTTTAGGGCTTTGGTACTGGTGTTCAGACCAGACTATTGTACAACGGGTACTGGCTGCCAAAAGTGAAGACGACGCACAAAAGGGCCCTATTTTTGCAGGCTTTCTAAAAATACTACCTGTTTTTATCATGGTACTTCCGGGAGTGTTGGGTTATGTATTGTTTAAGGACAAAATAACCAACAGTAACGAAACCCTGCCCGTATTGATCAGTGAATTACTTCCAATCGGGATTAAAGGCATTTTTGCAGCAGCTCTTCTTTCTGCACTAATGAGTACCATTGCCGCGGCCCTAAATAGTTGTTCCACCCTAGTGGCCATTGACATTGCGAAAAGAATAAAGCCTTCCCTTTCCGATAAAAAACAAGTACGGATAGGAAAATATGTCGCTGTAATTGTAATGATTTTAGCCATAGCTTGGTCCACCCAGGGCGGAAGATTCAATAGCATTTTTGAAGCCATCAATAAGATTGCCGCTGCATTGGCCCCCCCAATTGCCACAGTATTTCTATTTGGAGTATTTAGTAAACGGGGTACAAAGGAAGCCTCCTTAATAACTTTGATCTTTGGCTTTATAATTGGAATCAGCGCCTTTGCGGCAGATTTTATCCCAACTCTCTATGGCAAGCCAAGTATTATAACTGATACCTGGGGAATACCCTTCATGATGCAGGCATGGTGGCTGTTTTGCATATGTTCCGTAGTATATTTTATAGTTAGTTACCTTACCCCCGAACCCACCATAAAGCAATTACAATATACATGGGACAACCCATGGCAATTTCTTACCGATAAGAAATTTAAAGGGGTACAGGACGTTCGCTTTTATGCCGGCGCTCTTTTAGCCCTCATTGTAATCCTATATAGTATTTTCCAATAAGTCTGGGCAACCAGAATGTCCGGCCAAACAATAAAATGTTGCTTAGCTTTAGCTATCGAACCGCATTATTAATGCTGGTCAGGTGAAAATAACAAGACTGGGGGCGACTTAAATATGGTTAACATGATACTATAACCATAGATATTTAAATTAATTTCCACATGTGCAATTTAATTGTTTATGTGCCTTTGGCAGAATAAAGAAGAAGTTGTTGTTATAAATAAGTTCTATATCAATTTCCCACCAAACTTCCAGACAACTCCAAGTTTAAGATTTTATTCAATACCACGGAGACCGCACCAATAGAGGTTGCTTGGTCCCCAAAGGTGGAAGGCCGAATATTTACCCTTGCGTTTCCGGCCAATAAATACTTATCCCTCTTCCGATCGATCAAATCAAAGAGCAAATCTCCGTTCAGGGAAATACCCCCTCCTATGTACACTGTTTCCGGATTTAATAAATTTGAGATTGTCCCTATGCCTTTACATAAATATTCCGCTACATCATCATATATCTTCATTGACTCCCTATCCCCTTTTTTGGCTGCCCTGGCAACCAATTCTGCCGTAATCAGTTCTTCATTTCCCATACATAGTTCCTTCAACATTTCCGACCTATTATCCTTCAGTACCAGTTTGCCCAAAGAGGCAATCCTATGTCCCGAAGCCAGGGCTTCAAGGCAACCGTACATCCCACATTTACATTGAACGTCACTATCGGTATCTACAGGGATATGTCCAAATTCGCCGGCGAAACCTGAAAAACCTTTCAACAGATTGCCTTCAACCACAAGTCCGGAGGCAATTCCATATCCAATATTGATCACTGCAAAATTTTTCTGACTTTCCTTTACTCCCATCTTTAATTCCCCCAATGCCATTAATCGAGTGGAGTTATCATAAAAAAATGGAAGATCCAAATGCTTGTCCAACTCCTTTCTTAAATCAATATTGGTCCAACCGAAATCCGGAGAAGATTCAATAATGCCCGTTTCACTATTTACCAAACCGGCGACCCCGATACCGACTCCCCATATTTTGGTCCCGGCTTCTTTCCTCTTCTGCAGCTTATGAATTATCCTTACCATCTTTTCTACAATACTGGAAAAGCCTTTTTCCAATTCCGTAGGAACCTGTATTTCGGATACGAAATTGGCATTTAGATCTACCAAGCATCCTCTGATATAGGTAGCACCCAAATCTATACCGATGATATAATTATTACTGTTCTTGAATTTTACGATCAAAGGAGGCCTTCCCCCGCTGGAATTACCTACCCCTAGACTTTCGACCAAACCGTCCACATGTATCAGTTCATCCACTATGCGGGTGATGGATGGAGGGGTTAGTCCGGACACCTTGGCCAGGGCAGAGCGACTAATTTGATCGTTATGCTTTATAAGTTTTAAAACAATTTTTTTATTGGCAAGATGCAAAGAGGCCGCATCCATTTTTGCATATTCTTTTTTCATTCCATCGAAAATTATCTAAAATCAAAGATATTAAAATACCTTTCATAAATAGTTTTCCACGAAAAAGTTTTAAAAGAATATATCGATTTTAAATAAGGAATATATGATATCCATGAGTTAATTATGAATTAATGCCTTAATAGCAAAACTCATGGCCATTTTCAATAATTCAACAAACTTATAATATACATATTAAAAAGAAAATGACTTAACGTTTAGTACGATAGCCTAACAGAAGTTCTTTATGGCCACTATTTAAGCAATACTCCCAACAATTTCCAAATCCTTTATGATTGCGCCAAATCCATATAAACAAAAGGGCAGACCATGAATGTCATGGGCAAAAATAAAAATCGTTTCAATATCACATTTTCCCCATACGCATCCATTCATCCTTGGTGGCATGTAATTTTTGATGCTCTAGCATTAATTGCCATTTTCCGTTCTTGCTTATCAAGAGGGCATCGAAATGAACAAACCTTTCCGTACGTTCACCATTTTCATCCAACAAATCATATCTAAATATACCTCTTTCAAAAGCAGTGGTCCCATCTCCGGTCCGTTCTGAAAATCTAAAATCCAAGGTTACTTTAGTTATGCCTTTTTTAGTATTTTCCAGCCCATCCGTCCATTTTTTTAATGCCTTGTCCAAAGAGTAACAGACTTTGCCCGTATCCGAAACCAAAATCCCATCTTCATGAAACGTTTCCCCATAGCCCGCAACATCCCCGGATTCCACCTTTTCCTTCACTACATCCCAGTATGCGTTCAATTCTGTTATTCTGCTCTGTGCAAGCCCATTACAATGGATCAACATACAAATGAACGTCACTAATAATACTTTTCGGATTTCCATATTATTTTTTTTTAATTGCTGTTCTGAATTATTTAGTTGCCGGGTTCCCAAACTCCCGTCACCAAAATAATCAACATTTTGTTAAGGCCCAACAATACCAAATGGTAGTCTTTTCTATGAACAAAAATACTGACCTCCAACTAAACTCTGCAATGAAATTACATCAGCCTTGGAACAAAATAAAATTCCTTGACAAGGACTGGTTGATGAATTGGCAGTAAGCAGTTTGCGGTTATAAAGTTGAATGTTCAATGTTGTCCGTTCTAAAGGCGGAGTCGAGACTAGAATTCAGTGACAAAACAAACCTATCATAAGGTAATAAATATAGTTCCAAAAACATGCAACCTTTTATCCGCTGGATTGTCTTTTAAACATCAATCATAAAATCTTTAGTCAATGAAAACAAAATCCTCTTACATAGGTGTTATTTTATTAGGTGCCCTTATTTCATCCTGTGATCATGAAATTATTAGGGCAAGTGGAGAAATTACCACTAGGGAAATCCAATTTAGCGGATATTCTGCTTTAGAAGTCTCGGATGCCTTTAATACTTATGTCCAATTTTCGGATACGGAAGAAAAAATTGAAATTGAAGCAAATGAAAATCTGCAGGAAAGGATCATTGTTGAATTGGTGGACGGCACTTTACGCATCAAAGTAAAAGACCATACAGGCATAAGGGGAAACCCCACCTTAAATGCGTACATCATTACCAAAAGAATTACCGATTTTGATCTATCCGGGGCTTCCAAAATTATCCTGGATTCCAAATTGGTGGCGTCCGATGTCTCGATTGAGCTTACCGGGGCTTCCGAATTTGCCGGGGAGTTGGAATTGGAACATTTGGAGTTGGCAGCAGCTGGGGCTGCCCATATAGACCTTTTTGGGCAAGTTGATAAACTGGACGCTTCCCTATCAGGGGCCAGCACGCTCAAGAACTACGATTTATTGGTCAAGGCATTGGACATCCGATTATCCGGGGCAAGTGACGCCTCATTATCGGTTACCGAAACCATCGATGTCGAGGCCTCGGGCGCCAGTAAGTTAATGTACAAGGGAAGTCCGATCATTAATAAAAGAAAGTTATCGGGAGCCTCGGAAGTCATTCATAAGCAATAGGGTTCCCATACCGCTATCCCGAACGCGGATAGCGGAGTCGAAATAACGGTAAGCAGATATGAGTAGTGAGACATTAGAAACTAGATATTTGGAGCCTGGACTGAAGTTCAAGGTTTCCTCTGCGTCTCAATTCTACAAGAATCTAACATCTAATATCTCAATTCTAACATCTAGAATCCAACATAGTGCAGAACAAACAGAAGACATCTTCGCATATATTTCCAAACCTAATACACTTCCTACCTTATAATCCTAGTTAAATCCCGATTTCTGATTATATTAGTGCGCCTAATTAAAAAAAATCAGATAATGACCAGACTATTTACCGCAATTATTTTTTCAATGCTTCTGACCGCTTCTTGTGAGAATGCCAAGAAAATGGAAACTTCAAGTACCCAAGAGCTCGATCCAAAGTTGGCAAAGCTCAAATTACAGCCGGGCTTTGTGGCAGAACACTTATATAGTCCCGCCGACAATGAGCAGGGCTCATGGGTGGCCATGGCCTTCGACAATAAGGACCGATTGATCACTGCCGATCAATACGGTACTTTGTATCGCATGGAGATCCCTGCCATCGGCTCCGAGGTATTGACCCCCAAAATTGAAAAACTGCGGATACAAACGGAGGAGCCCGTGGCCGATTCGATAATCCAAATGGGCTATGCACAAGGTTTGCTCTACGCTTTCAATAGTCTGTATGTAATGGTCAACCACCATGGAGATGATGAATTTGAGAAGGGGAGCGGGCTCTATCGTTTACAGGATACGGACAACGACGACCAATATGACAAGATTACCCAGATAAAGGCCTTGAACGGTTCGGGAGAGCACGGCCCGCACAGCATTGTCCTAAGTCCGGACGGCAAATCGCTTTACGTTATTGCAGGGAACCATACGGATCTTCCTGAAATGGATACCTATCGCTTGCCCAATGTGTGGCAGGACGACAACCTATTTCCCCAAGTAAAGGATCCCCGTGGCCATGCCAATGACCGTGGCGCCCCAGGAGGCTGGATAGCAAAAATAGATCCGGAAGGAAAACATTGGGAGCTGATCAGTGCCGGTTTCAGGAACCCTTTCGACCTTGACTTTAACGATGAAGGGGATATGTTCGTTTACGATTCCGATATGGAATGGGATTTGGGCATGCCCTGGTACCGTCCTACCCGCATCTGCCATGTTACCAGCGGTAGCGAATTTGGGTGGAGAACCGGGAACGGAAAATGGTCCCCGGCCTATCCGGACAACCTTCCGCCCATCGTAAATATAGGACAGGGATCCCCGACCAATGTAGTTTACGGAAGAGGAGCAAAATTTCCGAAAAAATATCAAAAGAGCGTTTATGCGTTCGACTGGAGTTTCGGTATCATCTACGCCATTCACCTAAAGGCAAACGGATCTTCGTATGAAGGGGAAAGGGAGGAATTTTTATCAGGAATACCCCTTCCTTTGACGGATGGAGTGATAGGTCCGGACGGTGCCATGTATTTCATGACCGGAGGGCGTAGATTGGATTCTGACCTTTACAGGGTGCATTATAACGGAAACGAGGACGTTACAGCTGCCAACAAGGCATCCGAACTCACTGAAGGAAATAAGATAAGAAGGCAATTGGAAGAATACCATACAGGTCCAAAGGACGGTGCCGTCAATTTTGCCTGGACATACCTGAACAACGCGGACCGGTTTATCCAATATGCTGCACGTATTGCCGTGGAACACCAACCCCTCCAGGAATGGCAGGGCAAGGTGCTTTCAGAAAAAGACCCCATTACCTTGGCCCAGGGAATTATTGCCCTTGCCAGACATGGCAACAAATCACAACAAGACCAGATGCTCAACGCCCTGCTAGGAGTAGATTATTCCAAGCTCACTGCCCAGCAGCAAGTGGACCAACTACGTGCTTTTGAACTTGTTTTATCCCGTTTTGGGGTTCCGGGAACAGCCATCAAGAGCAAGGTCATCGATTATCTTTCACCGCATTATCCGGCAACTTCGGATATATTGAACCAAATGCTCAGCAAAACACTGGCCTATCTGGACGACCCTAGTGTGGCCGGTAAAACATTGGCGCTCTTGGAATCGAATACAGGAGAGAATGTGGATATCATGGCCAATACCGCCACAGAGGCATCGGACCTAATTTTGAGAAATCCACAATATGGTATGGATATTGCCCGCACCCTGAAAAATATGCCTCCTGCCCAGCACACCTATTACGGGATGGTGTTGGAAGATGTAGACAAGGGGTGGACCCCGGAACTTCGTGAAAAGTATTTTAAGTGGTTCTACAAGGCTTTTTCCTTTAAAGCGGGCCTAAGCTATATCGGTTTCATAGACAAGGCCAGAAAAAAGGCATTGACCCATGTGCCCAAAGATCAGTTCGAATTATACGATAAGATGTCTGGTGCCGATCTCCTATCCAGTTCAGGCAATGATTTGGCAGAATCCACTGTTCAGCCCAAGGGTCCGGGCCGCAATTGGCAAGTTGAGGACATAGAGGCACTTGTAGCGGATGGCCTAAAGGGAAGGGATTTTGAATACGGTAAAAGTATGTTCGCGACTACAACTTGTGTCACCTGTCATTCCATGCAGGGAGAAGGAGAGAGTATTGGCCCGGACCTAACCCAATTGGGAACCCGTTTTTCTCCTCAGGATATACTTAAGGCCATAATTGAACCCAACGATGTAATTTCGGACCAATACAATACCACTGTCTACACTTTAAAGGACGGAAAATCGATAGCAGGAAGATTGATGAACGAGACCGAGCAAAATTATATCGTCTCGCAAAATCCATATGCACCTGATCAAACCCGGGAGATCCCAAAGGACCAAGTGGTGGCTACCAAACTTTCAACAATATCGTGGATGCCCCCAGGAACCATCAACAGGCTAAACGAAGAAGAGGTGAAGGACCTATTGGCCTATTTGGTTGCCGGAGGAAATCCTGAAAATCCAATTTATACCGAAAAAGGGGCCAGCAATTAGCAATGGCTATATTGGTTGAAAAAATTGGCCCCTTCAGGTTTAAGCAACCTGCACCGTTTATGCCAAGCGCGCTTGGCATAAACGGTGCTGCGTTTTATATTGTCCCGGTCTTTCCCCTCCTAGATGCCCAACCTAAACCCTTTGAGTTTACCGAGCAAAGTATTGCCTCCGAAAATCACCAAACGGTAAGGCGTTCGATAGGGGCAACAACGGAAAGAGATATTATCGTGGCCTTAAAAGATGGCCTAAACATTTATTACAACGAATCCATAAAACAATAGATATGAATTTGAAATTAACTTTTAAACCGTATATAATAGTACTGCTTGTAATTGCAACACTGCAGTCCTGTAAGGAGAAAAAAGAAAACAAGCCCCAACAGGAAGTGGCGGAAGCCACAACTGGGCAAGACGGATTTGTACCGATCTTTGATGGCAAGACACTCGATAACTGGGAAGGGGATCCCAACTATTGGAGGGTAGAAAATGGTAATCTTGTAGGAGAGGTAACCCCCACGACCTTACTTAAGAACAATACCTTTATTGTTTGGAAGGATGGCCGACCAAGTGATTTCGAATTAAAACTGGAGTTCCGTATCGCCAAAGCGGGAAACAGTGGCATCAATTATCGCAGTGAAAAAATCGATACCATTCCATATGCATTACGGGGCTATCAGGCCGATATAGACGGGGAAATCAGCTATACCGGACAGAACTATGAAGAAAAAAAACGGGCTACATTGGCCTATAGGGGTGAAAAGGCCATTATCACTTCGCAAGAAAACCCCGATACTCCGGGGTCATTGGGAGCCAATGTGGCAAATAACGCCTGGCAGAGCCGTGATGTTGTTGAATCCCTTGGAGAATCGGACGAACTCAAAACAAAAATTAAAAGCGAAGATTGGAACGAGGCCCACCTCATCATAAAGGGAAACAAATTACAGCACTTCATCAATGGTATTCTTATGAGCGAGGTAATCGACGACGATACCATTAATAGGACATCCTCGGGGTATTTAGGCGTTCAGGTGCATGTGGGCCCCCCAATGAAAGTGGAATATAGAAACATCCGTTTGAAGAATTTATAATACTTTTTCTATCAATAAATATATAATACGGATAATGAATATTTTAATTTTAACATAAGCTTAAAAAAAGTTACCATAGGAAAGGGGGTGAAAATTAAATTTTTCATCCCTTTTCTTATTGTTAAAAGGAATTCAACGCCTTAATATTAACCACAAAATGTTATTGCAAACAGGACGGCAGAGGATAGGTTATGGGCATAAAAAAATTAAATTTGATAAAATCCATTTCAATCGCGGTAATACTTTGTTTTAAAAATGAAATATCATTTACAATTAGCCATTGGAAAACTATTTTTGAAGTTAGACCTGATATATCCTATTTTATGGCATAAATAACAATTAGTGAATTGTCCTAACCAATTAACAATAAAAACAGATCGATGAAAACAGAATTTATTGTTGTACTACTCCTTTGCATATACACACTTCCCCTGAATGCTCAAAACGTAACACAGCAACAGCCAATTAAAAGACCTAACATCATCTTTATTTTAACAGACGACCAACGCTTTGATGCCTTGGGCTATGCAGGCAACACGATTATTTCTACTCCGGAAATGGACAAATTGGCCCAAGAAGGGACTTATTTTAAGAATGCCATTGTAACCACTCCGATATGCGCAGCCAGTAGAGCAAGCATATTGACCGGACTTTACGAACGCACCCACAGTTACAATTTTCAAACTGGAAATATCAGGGGCAGTTATATGGCAAATTCATATCCCACCATACTAAAGAACCATGGATACTATACCGGTTTTTATGGTAAATATGGAGTACGATATGACCAGCTGGACCTACAGTTCGATATTTTTGAATCCTATGACCGGAATGGTGCCTATCCTGATAGAAGGGGATATTATTATAAGACCTTGGGCAAGGATACGGTGCACCTTACCCGATATACGGGTCAACAGGCCATAGATTTTATAGCCGACGCCAAAACTGATAAACCATTTTGCCTTTCACTGAGCTTTAGTGCACCCCATGCCCATGACAATGCTGTAGATCAATATTTTTGGCAACCTGAATCCGATGTATTACTACAGCACATAGATATGCCCGGACCAGAACTAGCGGAAGACAAGTACTTTGAGGCACAACCAAAATTTGTACGTGATGGCTTCAACCGTTTACGCTGGACCTGGCGTTTTGATACTCCCGAAAAATACCAACATAGCATAAAGGGTTATTACAGGATGATTTCGGACATAGATAGGGAAATTGGCAAGATCAGGGAAGAACTAAGAAAAAAAGGACTTGATAAGAACACGGTAATCATTATAATGGGCGATAATGGTTATTTTTTGGGAGAGCGTCAGCTGGCCGGAAAATGGCTCTTATATGACAATTCCATACGGGTGCCCCTAATTGTGTTCGATCCGCGCCTCAAAAAACAGAAGGACAGCGATGACTTGGCTTTGAACATAGACATACCCTCCACTATTCTGGATTTGGCCGGAATACCACAGCCTAAGGTATGGCACGGCAAAAGTCTCATTCCCATCATTAAAAATCCCAAAACCAGTTTTGAGCGGGATACCATTTTGATAGAACATTTATGGGAATTTGGGGATATTCCTCCAAGTGAAGGTATACGGACCAAGGATTGGAAATACTTCCGTTATGTAAATGATCGGTCCTATGAGGAACTCTATAATTTAAAAGATGATCCAAAAGAGATCAACAACCTTGCAAAAGATTTAAAATATGCCTATAAACTAGCATCCTTTAGAAAAAAAACCAATAGCCTACTACTTGAACTTTCGGACGATTATTCCAAAGGACCATCCAATTTAATAGTTGAATGGATGGAAAATACAGCCGGGGCAACCATAATCGATTCCAACCCGGAATACGGCTGGGTGGTACCGGAAGGCGCCGTATCGCAATCGGCCTATCAGATACTGGTAGCTTCCTCCTCTGAAAAAATAGATAACAACATAGGCGATGTTTGGAATAGTGGCCAAATAAAATCGAATTCCTCAACAGAAATAGAACACGGCGGAACCCGATTAAACAGTAGGGGGACCTACTATTGGAAAGTGCGTATTTGGGATCGTGACAATCGTCTTTCAAGATATTCCAAACCTCAGATGTTCACTATGAACTACCCAAAATAATAGCCCTGTACCTAAAAAATACACAACGTTGGAAATTACAGTGTTTGTTGTTCTTTAGTGCGTATATGGCACAGTACCTGTGGCATCGACCGGATATCCCCACCTTTTAACGTATTCCATTCCAGGAAGAAATTCATCCCCGGTTTCTTTCAATCGATGGGAGAGGTCTTTTTCCAAATTGTCCTGCACGGTAGTATAGCCCTCATTGCCCACAAGGTTGAACAATTGGTAAGGATCATTGATATTGTCGAAAAGCAGCCATGGCCCGTTCAGATCCCTGGCATAGGTATACCGTAAGGTTTTTATGGCCCTGTACTCCCTGCCGCCATGTTGCACCCTGTTCCATTGCCCAAATGGTTGTACACAGCTGAGCAGGGTAGCATGCCCCAATTCCTCTTTCCCTTCCATATATGGCCTATAATCCAATCCTTCCACAGTATTGGGGATGGGAATATTGCATAGACTCAAAAGGGTGGGCATGATATCTTCCGAATTCATTAAAGCCTCCCGTTCTCCTGGAGCAATTTTAAATTTTTCGGGTAGACAATAAAGCATGGGTACCCTTACCGATTCTTCATAGGGCTGTTGTTTTTTATAGGCTCCATGGGAGCCCAATAAGTCTCCATGATCGGATGTGAATAGGATGATGGTATTATCCAATTGTCCGGATTCCTTTAAGCTTTTTACCAACTTGCCGATCATATCATCCAATGCCGCTATATGGGCATAATAACCGGCCAGATCTTTTTTTGCACGTTGCTTAAGGCTATCCGGTACATTTCTTCTGAGCCGTATCTTTTCCGGGTCAAATCGGTTCCTATATTCCAATGGAGCGGTATGGTATGGCGCGTGCGGTGTGCCATAGGAAAGGATCATCATAAACGGATTCTCGGAGGAGTTTCGTTCTTTGATATAGTCTATGGCAGCCTCCGTCTGTTCAAAGGTGTCATAGCCGTCCCAAATTTTTCTATTGGGGTCGTCGCTATCATAATACACGGAATTATTATAATCGTGGGTACATTCGTTGCCTTTCCAGAATTGGAAACCCTGCCTCCTTTTCCCAGGGGCAACATTTTGTAACCTGCCATGGCCATCCAAATGCCATTTCCCGATGTAGCCGGTATCATACCCCTGCTTGTTGAATACTTTTGCTAGGGTTACCGCATTGGTATCCAGCTGCACGTCGTTCATAAATACTCCATGGGTCAATGGGCGTTGCCCGGTCAAAAGCGATGCCCTAAATGGGGAACAAACCGGCATTCCGGAAACGGCATTTTTAAAATTAACGCTTATGGCCGCCAAACTATCCAGGTGAGGGGTAGCTATATTGGGGTCCTCCGCATAGCCGGTAGCATGGGCCCGCCATTGATCCGTTAAAAGCAGTAACACGTTGGGTTTGGAAACAATTTGGGCTTCTTCGGTTTTCTTTTTCCCTTCACAACTCCCAAGGAGGATAATACCCCATAAAATAATCAAGCAATTGCTCCCTTTCACACGTTTAATTTTTTATAAATATGATAATAAATTTATTAAAAACCTGCCTATCGGCAAAGGCAGGCCTGCCTGAACAGCATGGGCGTGTCTGTCCAAACATAGCAGTCACTTCGACATGAGCCCATTTTCGGGCAATTGAGAAGTCGCACATATTTGATCAGAGCTACTTGTGTGATTTAGCTCATGACATTTTTATTTTACGGGTATTCGTGAATCTTTGGTTTAGCTGTGCTGAATCTTCGATTTCTCCTCCCTCTAGTCGTTCGAAATGACTCCTACTTCCCTTTAACTTTTTTTGCCAACCCCTTACCGACTCCTATATCGACTGCACCTGTCTAAAGGGCGGTAGACAGCTTCCTTGGGACAAGGCACAACAATTTGACCACGGACCATTCAATCCCCATTAAGTTTGTATGCAGGTGGATCCGAAAGGGTTTCCAAAAAAGTAATGATATCTTCAATTTCTTGTTGGGACAGCTCCAAAGGCGCCTCAGGCAAAGTTTGGTTTTCCACCTCCAGCCCCATTCCTGCTCCTCCCCCCAAATTATAAAATGCCATAACTTCTTCCAAATCATTAAATAATCCGTTGTGCATATACGGTGCCGTCAAGGCCACATTCCTAACCGTTACCGTTTTGAAGGAATTCTTAAAAAAGGGATGATCGTCCACTTTCTGCCCATTTCCCATACGTCCCAAATCTGTATCCAACCTGGGGGCAATGGAATCAAAACCTTGGGTAATGCCCAACACCTCCGATTCCGATTCCATATAAAAAGGAGGAACGGTACCATTGAACACCGGTGCAAAATGACAACTTCCACAAGCTGCCTTTCCCATAAATAAATTAAATCCCCTTTTGGCATTCTCTGAATAATCCTCCGTTTGGTTCCGTACATATTTATCAAACGGGCTGTTGAAGGATTTTAAAGAGTTTACATAGGCCGCTATGGCATTGCTAATGGAACGCTGATTGATATCCTCTTTGTCTATGCCCCCATAAGCGGCCTTAAATAATTTATTGTAATGGTCATTTCTTTTCAGCTTATCGATAATAGCATCAAAATCGGTATTAAACTCTAAATCGTTATCTATAACATGTATCACCTGCTTTTCCAGGTCAAAGGCACGCATGTCCCAAAAAAAGCGTGTGGAATAGCTAGCATCTACCAAAGTAGGGGCATTTCTTGATGTAAAAACCCCTTCCCGATTGGAAACACTTTTGGGCAGACCATCCGAAAAACCTTTGATTGGATTATGACAGCTGGCACAGGACATAACATTGTCCCTGGAAAGCTGTGGATCATGGAACAACTGTTTGCCCAACCCGATGGTCTTGGGGTTGTCCAATGGCAGGTAAACATATTCGGAATAAAAATCCGTATTGATAAAACCGATATCGAATATATTCTTGACCCCATAGTTCTGGGCATGCTTTTTATAAGGTTCCAAGATAATGTTATTTGCATTTTGAAATTCCAACAATGCCGCATACAAAGGGTTGACCACCTCCTTTAAAAATCCCAACCTATCAAAATCATTAAAATTGGTCTTGGCGCCCAACATCTTCCTACCCTTTGTAAAATACTTTTTTATCGCGTCCATTTGGGCCTTGGCTTCCAAGGAAATCCCGGATTCAAAATATAAAAATGTGGTTTCAAGGCTTTCCCAAGCCACATAACTTTCCTTCAGACCATTTACAGATCCTGGCGTATCATAACCTGTTAGGCCCAAGGTATAGATCCTGACGATGCCGGACCGGATGCACTCAATAATTTGGCTCGACTTTAACTGCACCGGTAAATGTATTTTTGCGATAAAATCTACCCGTTCCTTAAGTGCATTGGCCAATACTTGAACGTGTTGTAAGTTTTCATCGGAAGCAGGCTCAAAAACAGCTTCGTCCAGTGCCTGTAACCCCCCCGGTGCAATAACACTATCCGCTTTAAAATACTCGTTTACCTTGGGCAAAGGTGCGCCATTGATATAAGTGCCATTGTAGGAGGTTTGGTAATAATCAAAAATAAACTCGATCTTCTTATAGGCCATCCTGGTGCTTTCAACCTGCTTTTTCAGTACCTCCCATTCATTAATAGAATTGGTATTCTTGGTCTGGGCCGCCAAAGCATCTACCTCATTTTGGAATTGGTGAAAATTGGCTATATATAATGCCGCTACCTTTTCCGGAATAGTATCTTTTTGGTATGGGATGGTGGTCCTGCCTCCGGACAACATCAGTAGGCCAATTAAAATAGATTCCCATAAAATGCTTGTCCTTTTCATTCTTAACTAAAGCTTCTTACCGTTTTATGGGTTTTTATTATCTAGTTTTGGGTATCCAGAGTTGGCAGTGGCAGTTTACAGTTGGCAAAAAATTGAATTTCACTGCCAATCGCTTACCGCCAACTTATTATCCGGTCCTTGTCCTGGAATTTCATTCCGGCACAAACCACCTGCCTTTACTGGCAGGAATCCAATTTCATTGTATATGAGTAGTTGGTTGACCTTTGTCCCTACTTTACTTCTTTAAGTAAATCCATTCCATGGATTACTTCTGAAAGGTCATTTTAAACGGAACTCCATTGGCCAAACTATTCTATCGTAATTGACTCGCTATATGCCCTTTTGTTGGTTATGACCTCAATGATATACAAGCCTTTGGGCAGTTTGCCTACCTTGATGGTCTGCCTTCTACTTTTTTTCACCAATTTTCCTATGTTGTTGTAGAATTTAACTTTCTTAAGTCGCTCATTTTCATCCAATTTCAACTGGACCAAATCCCTGTCGGCCTCATATAATAGCCCTTCACTTTTTGATCCGGATTCCTTACCTTCGGCTTTTAGGTCCAAACCTGATTTATTGATGGTGAAATAATCATCTATACCATCGGTATCCCTTATAAACTTTACGGTCAGGTTTTGTCCTCCCCTACCATCATCTTCTACCTCCATAACACAGGATCCCAGTTGGTTCAAGGAGACGGACATGGCTTTGTGGTTTAGATCGCCCCCGGATATTTTACCGGCAGACCCTGTGGTAATATAGACGGCACCTTCAGAAGCTGCACTGTTTTTTAGATAGGCTCCATTGCTGTCCACTTTCCCGTCCCCGAATCCATTGGGACCAACGGTATGGCCCCCCTTGGAAATTTCATCCGGGTTAAACGTATTGGAAAATCCATAATGGCCGTTCAAAAAATACGAACGTTCATAAGAGTGGCTGTGTCCGTTTAAAATAAGGTCCACCCCGTTGGCTTCCATCATGGGCATAAAGTTTTCCCTCATTTCTATAAGTCGATCTTCTGTATCGGAGTCATGGGATCCTTTGGTATATACCGGATGGTGGAACAATGTTACAATCCAATCCTGTTTTGTGTTTTGGATATCGGTCAATGTCCAGTTGTACATAGCACCTCCAACTTCCCTACCTGTATGATGGGAGTCCAGTATTATAAAGTGGATATTGGCGTAATCAAAAGAATAATACGCCTCTGTTCCCGATGCAATTCCTCCGGCCTGGGCAGCAGTGGGAAAGGTGAAAATATCATAATAGGGACCGGATTGTTTTGCGGAATCGGCCGATTTGCCATCGTGGTTTCCCAAGCAGGACCATGCTACGGATTTTTTCAACATATCGTCATAAATGTCGAACAGCGCATTTTGATATTCTTCATCGGTGCCACTGCCATAGGCGTTATCCCCTAAAAACAACATCATATCCGTTTTGCCTTTGTTTTGGGGAGCAGCATCCACATAATCGTAATACGCATCCCGTACGTTCCTTTGATTATTATTGGCAGTACCCGCATCGCCCAAGATCCATGCACGAACAAATTGTTGGGTTCCTGCGGCCGGTGCCGTAATAACGTACATATCGCCCGAAGTGCTTTCGGATAGTACCTCTTTTCGATTGCCAATATTGAAATAATACTTTGTGTTCGGACTTAAACCAGATAAAGTAACTTCATGTTCAGTGGTCAAAGGCTTATTCGATACTTTTTTGGATAAGGAATTTAATGCTGTTCCGTAACGCACAACGGATTCGGTTGCAACATCCGTTCTCCATTTTACAACAACACTTGTAGGGGTACCGCTTTGCAAATACGGGCCTCTTTCTACCACTTCCGAAGCAATATGCTGTGGAAGGCCTACATTTGCCGTCGATGCAACGGTACTTACATTGGGTTTTTCTACAACGGAGGTCTGTGCTAATGAATACGCCGAACATAGGGCGACTAACAAATAGGTACTTCTTTTAATCATAATTTTTGGTTGTTAAGGGAGTTTTCCAAGCTTTTAATCTGTTCTATCAAAATAATTACGGAGTCCATATTTTTAAACTTGGTATCCAGTTGCCTTATGGCAACCGAAGCCAATTTAAGGGATATGAAGGCTTCATGTGGTCTATTGATTTCCGCTAAATACTTCGCTTTCTTAAAATACCAGAACTCCTTTCTATTATATTCAAGGATAAAATAGTTGTATTGTTCCAATGCTTTTTCAATTTGACCGGACGCTATTAAATAGTCCAGTTTTTTAAGTTGGAGCGATATGGTATGCGGACCAAGTTGTTCCAGACCGTACTGGATCGCCTCCAAGGCACCCGAATAATTTTTATTGTCTTCAGCGAGTATAAGCTTACCGTATTCCAAAATATCCTCGGGGCGGGCATCGGACATAGTATGGATTACATAACGGTAGGCCTCCAAGGATTTTTTGTATGATTTTAGATGGAAGAGTATTTGGGCCTCCAGCTTTTTGGCCTTTACATTGATGCTGTCCAATTCCAAATAGGAGACGATACTTTTTAAGGCCTCCCCATAATCTTCGATTAAATAATGTACCTCGGCAATCGCATAATATAGGGCCTTCCCAGTGTTTCCCAAAGATTTGGATGTAATAAAATCTTCCAGGGCATTGCTGTACTCCATATGCTGTTGGTACAACAGTCCCCTTTCGTAGTACAGTTCAAAATTGCCCGGATTTTCGGATATCTCTATAGTCTTCTCAGCTATACGCATACTTAAATCCCCATGGGCAAACACCTGCGCGACCGGCCATAAAAATAGAATTGCAAACAGGATTCCTTTGATCATGAAATGTAATATCCCTAATTATCAAAATTGGTTAACATAACGTACTTTAATAAAAATTTACGCAATAAGGTCAAATTTATACAATAGGCATTGCTATTTCCTTTTTTGATGGCCATTTTCAAAAAATATATTCCCAACTTTGGTTTAAGTTCTCATTTTATGATGGAATATTAGCATATTGAATGGCTTTGAAGACCCGTTATCAAACGTATTGAATCAAAAATTAAATGTGTTTTTTTAGCTGTTAATTTTTTGTTAAAACACCAATAAAGTATGATTTACTACCTTGGGAAAATTGGATAAAACGGATCAAAGAATTATGATTTTTGGGAATTGTTAGGGAATATTTTCCGGAGGCCTTTTTTAGGGTGTTAAGGCCTATATCAGTTTTTAATGCTTAGGGTAAGCTGCAGATTTGATAAAGCTTTTGAAGGGCCGTTTACCCAATTGAAGATGCCTCATGTTGTATAAGTGCAATAAAATCATCCTTAATGCCATCGCAGATGGTAACGGAGTTATGGGTACAATTTTTTAAGGCAATAGGGTCGAAGCTATTAATTTTGATTTTTGAAGGCTTAAACTCCTTGCACTGCAAATGTGTAAACATATTCAATGCTGCTTTTGAAGTGGCATAAGCGGTCATACAATAATTGGAATAGCAGAACCGATCATCCTTCATTTTATTAATATCGCCCATTGCACTTGTCATATTAATGATTCTGGGATCCATACCTTTTTCAAGCAAAGGCTTAACTATTTGGATAATCCTGATGACGGCAAATAAGTTTGTCTCATAGAGCTGTCTCACTTCATCAATGTCTATTTGATCTATTTTTTGACCAAAACCATTGGCTATTTCGGCATTGTTGACCAATAGGTCCAATCGCCCAAATTCAGTCTCTATCTTTGTTTTTAATTCCAATAGGCTTTCCGCAGAGGTAAAATCTGTTTTTACCAACTTATAATCATGAAGGACCCCTCCGTCCCGGGAAAGCAATTCGTAACTTTTCTTACTTGCTGCAAGGATCACCTCATAATTATTGTTCCATAAAATATTGGCAAATACCTTTCCCAACCCATTTCCGGATTCTGTGACGACGGCTATTCTTTTAACTTTCATTGCAACAACTGTTTAATTGTACAAATTTAACTAATATTAATCTCAAAAAAGAACCACTTTCCTTTTATAAATGACCCAAATGGCGACTTCTTCTTTGGGATCTGACACAGGGGTTCGAATGGTACGTACCTTAGTCCAATTGGCGGAATTTGTTGGGTGTTGTCCCGCTTAACTTTTTAAAGAACCGCGTAAAATGGGTAGGCTCCTGAAAATTGAGCCTATAGGCAATCTCCGCAATATCCAAACCCGAAAATTTTAATAGGCTTTTACTTTCCAGCAGCAGCCTTTCCTGAATGATATCCTTGGCACTTTTACCCGTTAATTTTTTAACCGTAGTGGTAAGGTAATTGGGCGTAATATTGAGTTGATCGGCATAATCACTGACGTTCTTGGTATCCACATACATTTTATCCACTAGGATTTCGAACTTTTGGGTGATCAATTGAGCACTTGTTAGGTGGTTTTCGGTGGTCTTGTAGCGCTCGTACACGGCTTTACAGTAATACAAAAATGTGAGCAGCATGCCTTCCAGCATTTTCTCTTGGTAAGGGTGGGGGTTCATAAATACGGAATGTATTCTTTCCGCATCAAAGGAAAGGGATTCATGCTCCTCTTTTGTCAATACCAACACTTTGTTTTCGGACATTTTCAGAAACGGAAAATCCTCAATTAAATTGGGCACCACATTCATCAGAAATTCTTTTTTGAACATGATATTAAAACCCGCTATTTTTGAATCCCATACCCATGAAAAAACTTGTCCAGGTACCACAAACAGTAACGGATACCCTTCTAAATTTAGCCAGTCCGTGTTCAGGTTCAATTTGCTTTCCCCTACATAGCTCAATAAACCTATATAATAAAATCCTTGTCGGTAGGGCGGCATGCACCGCCTAGCGGAAGGCTCCATCCCTTCAAATGCGTACACATCAAAATTAGGGATATGGCTTCTATGGGGAAATCCAATAGCTTCATGAAAATCATTGCTAGTTTCAAATACTGGAATTTCGGTCTTGATCATCATATAAAAGTATAAAATATGGCTGAGTACATAACAAAAATTATTTCCGCAAGATTTCCCTCAATTTTTTACCCCGACCCTAAAGCCCGCCTGTCCGCCCGTATCCGGTGCGGACGGGAACCAAGTAGTCGGGCAGTGGAGAAACTGAGGAAACTTTGTTCAGAGGATATTCATTTTCACGAAAAAAGGGAACTGCCCCCATTCCATATAGAAAAAGGGCAGTTCCGATCCAATCCATAAAACTAGGTGGTGACCCGTAAAAAAGCCAACTAATTTTCCACTCTTTTTCCTTTGTACTTTGTTAAAATTTTTCACCGTAGCTACTGCTATGCTTGCAAATTTTGCCTAGTCCAAAGAAAATATAGAAGAAAAATTTTAGTTATCTTTCTTACAGATCACCACACTAGGCCCTTATTTGGAACGCTCCCCAGCATCTTTCATTTGTTCAAATTTATTGTTCAATTCATTTTCGGAAATAATTTCCCAGCCACCTCCCAAGGCCTTATAAATTGCTATTAGCGATGTTGCAGAAGAAATCTCGCTTCCGGCCAACAAGTTTTCGGATCGAAGAAGCGCATTATCGGCACTTAAAAAGTCGATAAAACTATCGAGGCCGGCATTAAACCGCTGTTTGGCAAATTTGGCGGCCTCTGCGCTGGCCTCCGAAGCGGTTCTTAAGGTTTCCCTTCTTTGCAATTCGTTCGAATAATTGCTCAGCGCCGTACTGATTTCTTCCAGTCCCTGCAATACGGTTTTTTCATATTGATTGAGTGCCGCCAAGGTCAGGGCATCGTTCCGCTTTATCTGCTGTTTTACCCTTCCCAAATTAAAGGCGGCCCAACTAATGTTGGGCATGACGCTCCATGTAAAGGATTCCTTGCTTCCAAAATTTGAAAAATCAACGGCCGAAAATCCTATGGATCCGCCGAATTGAATTTTGGGATAAAGTTCGGCAACGGACAAATTGTACTTGGCAATTTGAATTTGCAATGCCGCTTCTGCCCTGCGTACATCCGGACGGCGACGTAATAATTCGTTTACATCTCCCAAAGCTACCGAAGAGGGCAGACTTGGCAAAGGTTGCTTGGCCACCATGGTGGCATCCAGATTGCCCGGCACTTCCCCTATGAGTACGCTCAAACTGTTCTTCAAGGCCTCCACCCTTGCCTGTAGGGGAGGAATGGTAGCCCGTGTGCTTTCCAATTGTGCCAACGCCCTGGAAACGTCGAGACTATTACTGGTACCGGCCTCCGACAATTTGACCGTTAGATCATAAGTCTCCTGCTGCCCTTTTAGGTTGCGGTGCGCTATATCCAAGAGGTATTGCGATCCCCTCAATTCCATATAATTAATGGCCACTTCGGCAAAAATAAGTACGTACATCCCTTGCAGATCGGCCTGCGCCAATTGGTTGTTTGCATAGGCCCCTTTTATGCGATTGGAAACCCTTCCGAACAGGTCGGCCTCCCAAAAGGCATCAAAACTACCGTTATAATTGCTATAAGTAGGATTACTTCCCTGCACAAAAACGTTTTCTCCAAGGCGGGTTCTGGTATAATTTCCATTGGCCGTCACGGTTGGCACTCTATCCCATTTTGTTTCTTTATACAAAGCACGTGAGGCATAAAGGTTCGCTATGGCAGCATTGATATCCAAATTGTGTTTTCTTGCTTTTTCTATCAAGGAGTCCAAAATAGGGTCGTTAAATTCCGACCACCAATTATGGGCCGTAGCCACTTTGGTAAAAACACTGGAACTATCCACTTTAAAGAAATCCTCCTGGACATTCATTTTGGGCACCACTTCAAAGTTGCGTTTGGTAATTCCACAGGAAACCAATAGGAATGTCAATATGCCGACTATAATTAAATTCTTCATTTTTTAAAATTTTAAGTTAATTCAGTATTTTCAATGCCTGATGGAGCCGGTTCAATGGTACTGGACCGGGAAGGTCTGGAGGTCCATTTTCTTCCCAAATAATAAAATACCGGTGTCAGGAAAATCCCGAATAGGGTTACCCCCAGCATCCCGCTGAATACCGCAATCCCCAAGGACACCCGTAACTCTGCACCCGCACCAGTGGCAATGGCCAAAGGCACAACCCCTAAAATAAATGCCAAAGCAGTCATTAAAATGGGTCTTAACCTTAATTTAGCGGCTTCCG
Organism: Arenibacter sp. P308M17; assembly: GCF_003426735.1. Taxonomy (GTDB): domain Bacteria; phylum Bacteroidota; class Bacteroidia; order Flavobacteriales; family Flavobacteriaceae; genus Arenibacter. The sequence continues at coordinate 273,303 of NZ_QVON01000005.1, read as the reverse complement.
TTACCGCAGTTTTCAAATCCTTGCCCTGGTCTTCCAATTGCTTGGCAAACTCTACGATAAGGATGGAATTCTTACTCGCCAATCCTACCAACACTATTAACCCTATCTGTACCATTATGTTATTGTCCAGCCCTGCCAGGTCAATGCCTATCATGGCCGACAATAATACCATAGGAACAATGAATATGACTACCAGTGGAAGCACCAAACTTTCAAATTGTGCGGCCAGCAATAGAAAAACAAATACAACTGCCAATAAGAATGCAATGCCCGCCGTGTTTCCCGTCTGTTTTTCTTGATAGGCCAATTCCGTCCACTCATAGGAAATACCTTGTGGAAGAATTTCACTTGCCAATTGCTCCATTCTGTCCAAAGCTTCCGCAGAACTATATCCGGGAGCAATATTTCCATTTAAGGAAGCGGCAGGATACAAGTTGAACCTTGGGATCCTTGAGGGTCCTGAAATATTTTGCTGGGTGGTGATCGTACCAAGCGGTACCATTTCCCCCTCTTTATTACGGACCTTGATCCGCGATATATCATCGGGTGTCAAACGGTTCGGTGCATCGGCCTGTGCAGTCACTTGATAGGTCCTCCCCAAATAATTAAATTCGTTTACAAATGCAGAACCCATATAAATTTCCAAAGACTGAAATACATCGCCCACATTCAACCCTAATTTCTCTGCCTTGACCCGATCTATATCCAAATACAGTTGCGGGGTCTGGTTGTTGAAAAAAGTAAATACATTATTAATAATGGGGTCATTATTGGCGGCAGCGGCCAATGCATAAGTGGCTTTCAAGAGTTCATCCGTTCCCACATTCCCCCTATCCTGAACCATCATTCTAAATCCACCGGCATTGCCGATACCCCGCACGGAAGGGGGAGGGATAACCAGAACCACGGCATCATCTATCCCTGCCAATTTTTGCTGTAGGGTACCCAACAAGGCTTCATACTCCAGACCTTTTTTTCTTCTTAGCTCAAAATCTTCCAGAGGTAAAAAAACCGCGGCTGCATTGGAAGCATTCGTAAAGGAGGCCGCATCAAAACCTGTAAAGGCAACCGCATTTTCAACTCCATCCACATCCAATGCAATGTCCAACACCTTCTGCATCACTTTATCCGTTCTGGACAGGGAAGAACCCGGCGGTAATTGTACGATCGTAATAAAATACTGTTGGTCCATGGCCGGAATAAATCCTTTGGCCACCCTATTGAATTCAACTCCTGTAAGCACAACCAGTCCGCCGTACACCAACAATACCATAATTGAGGTTCTGATGAGTTTTTGTACCGCTTTTCCATAATTTACAGAAATCCTTTCCATAAAATTATTAAAGGTATTCCCAACAAAAACAAAAGGTTTGAGCAACACCGGCGTCTTTTTGTTATGGTCTTTTTCCTCATGCCTCATCAGCAAAGCGGCCATAGCTGGGCTCAATGTTAAGGAAACGAATACCGAAATGGCCGTTGCCACCGCAATGGTCATTCCGAATTGTTTGTAAAATTGTCCTGAAATACCATCCAAGAATGCGGTTGGAATAAAAACCGCTATCAATACCAGACCAATGGCCACCAAAGCACCTCCTACCTCATCCATGGTCTTCACAGCAGCCTTTTTGGGAGATAGTCCCTTTGCCAGATACCGCTCCATATTTTCAACCACTACAATGGCATCATCCACTACAATTCCGATGGCCAATACCAAACCGAACAAGGTTAGGTTGTTCAAAGAGAAGCCTATGGCCTGCATAACGGCAAAGGTTCCGATAAGGGATACGGGTATTGCCAGAATTGGAATAATGGCCGCTCGCCAGGATTGGAGAAATAATAATATTACCAGGACCACTAAAATGACCGCTTCAAAAATAGTACGGTACACCTCATCTACCGATTTTTGGATGAATTCCGTAGGATTATAAGCTATTTTATATTCCAGATCTTCTGGAAAATTCTTGGACAGTTCCACCATTTTGGACCTAATTTCCGCGGCAGTCTCCAAAGCATTACCCCCAGGTTGTTGAAAAATAGGCATGGCAATGGCAGGGTCTTTACCCAAATATCCCTTTGTGGCATAGTTTTGGGCACCCAATTCCACCCTTCCCAAATCCTTTAATTGTACAATTCTGCCGTTGCCGTCCGACTTGATAATGATGTTCTCAAACTCTTGTGTGCTAACCAGCTTCCCCTGGGTCTGGATGTTGATTTCGAAAGCCGATTGTTGGCCAGATGGCAAGGTATTCAAGGTACCACTGGCAATCTGTATATTTTGGGCGCGAAGGGAGGCTACCACTTCCCCGGCGGTAAGATCCAAATTGGCAATTTTATCGGGATCCAACCATATCCGCATGGCATATTCCGCAGCCCCAAAAATCTGAATATCGCCAATACCCTTGATACGGGCCAATTGGTCCTTCAATTGTAAAGTGGCATAATTCCCCATATAGGTCTGGTCATAGGTCTTGTTCGGTGAATACATATTCACCACCAGGAGGATATCGGGTGATATTTTTTTGGTCGTAATTCCCAATCGACGGGCCGATTCCGGCAACCTGGGTTCCGCAATGGCGACACGGTTCTGAACCTGCACCTGTGCCCTATCCAGATCGGTTCCGAGCTCAAAGGCTATTTGCAGCACTACACGCCCATCTGCGGAAGATTGGGAGGTCATGTAGATCATGCCCTCTACCCCGTTGATTTCTTTTTCCAAGGGCGCTGCCACAGTTTCCGAAAGCGTTTTGGCGTTTGCTCCCGGATATAATGCTACCACTTCAACCGTTGGTGGCGCCACATCGGGAAACTGGGAAACTGGTAAGGATACATATGCCAGACCGCCCACAATGAGTATGAGTACGCTCAGTACTGCAGCAAAAATGGGTCTTTTTATAAATAGGTGACTGAATTTCATAATTTATCTACAATTGAACAATGGTATCCCCCTTGCTCCTTCCCTTCCTCCATTTTATGGATGTGGAAGGAGCAATCAAAGGGGACTCCATTAATATTTTTTGGTTTCTATTTAAGGGATACCTATTACTCCATCTTGGCAGCCGCCAACTCTCCCGAATTGTCTTTTTGCAATTGGGTCTCTATTGGGGTTACGGCAACTCCCTCCCTTATTTTTTGAATGTTATTGGTAATCAATTTGTCCTCTCGGGATATTCCGTCCCTTATAATCCTTAATCCGTTGGAGTGCAATGGTCCCAAGGAGACATTCTTTGTGGTTACCAAATTATCATCTCCCAAAACGTATACAAAACGAATGGATTGGTTGGTTCCTATTATTTCATCCGGAACCATTATGGCATCATGTTCGGCACTTCCCATTATCCTTGCCTTACCGAACATTCCCGGCTCCAACAAATGATCCTTGTTTTCAAGTACCGCGCGACTCTCGATGGTTCCGGTGCCGTTATCCAGTTCGTTGTCCACAAAATCCATTTTTGCCTCGTGGACAAAATCCTCCTCATCCTGCAGCTTAATAAATACTGGAATTCCTTCGGAACGGGCAGCGCTTCGTTCCCCGTTTCTTGCAAGACGTACATATCGCAAATAATCGGATTCGCTTCCCGTGAAATAAAAATCGATAGGGCTTGTGGCAACAATAGTGGTCAACAAAGTGGAATTGGCAGTGCCACCATCGATCAAATTGCCCTCGTTCACCATATCCCTACTTACCAAACCGGCCATTGGCGCCCTTACCTTTGTAAATTCCAAGTTCAATTTCGCATTATCTACCCGCGCTTGGGACAATTGAACACTGGCTTTAGCATATTCCAATGCCTGTTTTCTACGGTCGTATTCCTCAATGGACACCGCTCCGGATTCACGTAGTGATTCTACTCTTTCAAAATTATCCACTGCCGTTTTTAAGGATGCCCGTGCTTGGTTAAAATCTGCATTTGCCTGATCCAAGGCAATTTCAAAAGGTCTATCATCAATTGTAAAAAGCACATCCCCTTTTTTTACCTTTTGTCCATCTACAAAATTGACACTTTCCAAAAATCCGCTTACACGGGCCCGTACTTCCACTCGATTACTTGCCTCAAAACGGCCGGTATATTCATCCCATTCGGTTATTTTTTCAAAAATTGGCAAGGATACTTCTACTGGCAAGGCCTGTGGAACATTCGCCGTTTCCTTTACTTCCCCATTACCGGAAGCAAAAGCGACAATCATTATTACAACCACAAGTAAACCTGCTATTGTCAAAATACTTTTGGAAATTTTTCGGGTATTTAAATTAAATTTCATCATTTTTTTCTTCTTAAGGTGTTTGATCATTGTTTTTGACATGGCAAATTTATAATGGGATGCCCTCTAATAGCTAACCATTATGCTTTCATAAATGACCAAAATCTAATCTCCTGATTCTTTTTCCGAAATCTCCGGTAAGGCCCGGATCCCGTTTCCCTGTACAGGAAGGTGATTTTGTAATTGTCCAGAACAACAACTATATCCGTTAATCCTAGGATAGCTGTTATTAAAAATAAATAAGATATGATGAAAGAGTGGGAGCCGGGGAGGTAAATGGGAATATGATCACTAGGATACATCTACCTTTTTACGCCGCTCCCTTTTATTCAATAGAAAAACCACCCATAAACCTATAAGCGATATTATGATCCACATAACATCTATGAACAGGATTTGTTCGGAGCCTTCGGAATAACTGGTCCAAATCCAATTTCCAGTAACGAGTCCATTGGTAATGGGTACCATTAGACCCAAAACACTACCGATCAACAAAGTGATTTTGTTGGTGAAGCCATTATTATTCCTTATAATCAAGAAAATGGTCAGCAATAGCCATCCAATAAAGTAAGTACTATAAATAAAGACCTTTCCCTCATTGGGCTGAAATATCTTTACCAAGATAAATTCCAATGCGGTTATTGGGTACATACTTAAACAAATGGCCAAATAATAACGGACCACATTTTCATTAAATCGTCTTTTTTTCTCAGGAAGTTGCTTTTTGTTCCGGGCAACCAGCCAGATCATGATACCGGATATGATTACATAACAGGAAATAAGGCCCAGAATAAAGGAAATAATCCGAAGTCCCAATCCGGCATAGTCTCCCAAATGTAATCTGAAAAGGACATTTTTTACGCCATCGAGATAGGTAGTGTTCTTTAAAGGATTTTTTAAATGAACAATACTATTGTCCGCAATTCTGTAAATAATGTTCCCAACGCCATTGAATTTAGCCCGGTAATTCAAGTTTCCCGTTATTGAAAGGTGCATGTTGACATCCCTGTAATTAAATATTTCTGCCTTGGTGACATGAAATTCGGGCCAGTCCTCTTTGGATTTTACTATGTAGGCATTCAGATCAACATCTGTTTGCAAAGGTTTGTTCATGAACGTAAAGGTTGGTTGGTCGTACTCCAGATCCTCGAACAATTTATTTTGATCCCCTTCATAAAGTCCCATTACGCTAGGAGCTATCAATAGGAACTTTAGCAGAAAAAAGGCACCAGTAACCGCGTATACCAATTGGAAAGGAAGCCCAATAACCCCTAGGGCCGTGTGGGAATCGGTCCAAAGCGTTTTCAATTTGGCCCTGGGCCGGAAAAGATAAAAATTGGAAACTATCTTCTTCCAATGGACCACTACACCTGTAATTATTGCAAATAGAAAGAAAAAGGCCACCAGACCGGCCAAATAGCGACCGTAAGGATAAGGTATCTGATCTAAAAAATGCAGTCTATAAAGAAACTCGCCGAGACTATAATTTTCCTGATAATTGGAGTGTTTACCATTTTTGGTATCATAATAATAAAAAGATCCCTGCCCTTCATTTTCCATAACCAGGGTATCTTTGGAGGCCCCTATGCTTACATTTATTTTCCTCTCATTATAATAGTGTGAAATAGTGATGTCCCGACCAAATAATCTATGCTCCGGTCCCATATCCGCTATTACCGAATTGATATCGGCCGGAATCTCGTCCAACACTTCGGTAGTATGTCCATATTGCCAATTGGCTATCTCATCCCTAAAAAAAGAAAAAGATCCTGCAAAGAAAATAACATACAGGGCTACACTGATAACTATACCGCTTACGGTATGGGTATGAAAGAGGATGTTGTAGGTACGCTGTCCCATAGCTTATACTATTGTTGGATTTACTAGTTTCCCCAAATACATGACCCCTATTAATATAAGGGTTGCCAGAATGTAGAACCCCCAAATTTTCCATCCGTTTTTGGCCAAAAAGGTCAGTACCATCAAAATAGCCCAGAGAATAAATGACGAAAAGGTACTGGTAATGATTACATCCACTTTATCCACCCAAATGGCCAGGGCAAGATGAAGTACAGTGGTTACCATATAACTCCCCAATATGGCAGCGGTTATTTTGGCAAAACGCTGCCAAGGGGATCGTGTAAGATATTTAGGATTGGCCGGCATAGGATTATTTTTTGACCATTAATGGAAACAATAAGATTATCAGGCAAGCTATGGTCATCAAGATAATAAGCGCCACAAAAATTCCTGCAGCGGTACCATAGTGCAGGCATGAAAGAATGTGTGCGACAAGGAGCAATACCACACCCGTCAACTTTGAGAATTTCCAGTGCTTTTGCAACCATAGATCGAGCCTGGTATTGTTCAGTACGGCCCTTTTTGAGGTATTGTACAGACCATAGAACCCGAAAAAAATAAATAAAGTAATCGGTAAAAGCATTATGTTTTTTTACTATTTCAACTTCGTTAAAAACTTGGATATTTTTGCCAAGTTTAGCTGTGTTGGTCTAATGGTGATCCGCTTTCATATCTTTTTTTTGATGGAAAACAGCCCTTGGGCAATACCCAAGGACTGTTGATCAACTAACTCAAACTAACTACTCAGAAACTGTTTAAGTTTTATCCTTTGGTTCTTTTAGGCGTCTTTTCCCACCATGCTTCAGCTATTTTTCGGTCCATAGCTATGGCTATGCACCTTAAAATACCTTCGCCTGACGCAAACCTGCCTGCCGGCAGGCAGGAATACTCTATAAAATATTCCAAAAACAAAATTTAAACAGTTTCTCAAAATTTTAAAAACTATAGGTTATGGTCGCTCTACCGTTGATTCCGGGTTCTGACTGCCAGTATAGGTAGGTTCCATAATTGGCCCCGGCGTAGAGGTATTCGTCCAATATATTGTTCAGGTTTAGCTGTACACGGAGCTTATCATTTTTCCAAGACAGCGCTCCATCCAGTCGAAAATAGTTTGGAAGGTCGGATTGACTATCGGCCCCCCATGCCCAGGTGGAACGATCTACCTGGTATTGATAGCCCAAAGAGGCCCCAAAACCTTTTAACATGGAGGTCTTGGCAAAATTGTAGTTGAGCCAACCGTTGGTGACGTGCTTGGCATGCCCGGCTACCCGCTGTCCGATTACACTTTCGTCCGTGTCCTCTGTTATTTCAACATTGGTGTTGGCATAGTTCAATATTACGTTAAGTTCGGGTGTAAGTTCGCCTTGCAGGTCAAATTCAATACCTTTGGACTGTACCTCTCCCAACTGTATGGAAAAATCGGGGTGTTCGGTATCGGTAACCAGCACATTTTGTTTTGTAATCAGGAATGCTCCCAAGGAGGTTTTTAACATCCCGTTAAAGAACGATTTTTTAATCCCCCCTTCAATATCATTGGCTTCAATGGGATCAAAGGTGTCCCCATTAAAATCAACGCCGTTAGCTGGTAGAAAGGACTGGTCATATAATGCAAAAGCGGCAAGGGTAGGCATAATATCCACACTCAAGCCTATCCTAGGTGAAAATTTGCTGTCCTGCTCTTCCTTGCCCCTGGTCACCAGCTCTGTGTACCTTCCTGCCAGGGTAAGCCTAACTTTGTCCTCCCAAAAGCCAATTTCATCCTGAAGGTAATAGGCCCTTAATGTATTCCCGTTATAAGGTACTCCCCCATTTCGGTGCTGTATTGCAACAGATCGGTCAAAATCCAACGGGATTGAATTGCCATATATAGGATTATAGATATTGAAAGGGGTTTGGTCTATGGCTACGGTGTTTGAGAAATCGGCCCAATACGTCTTCTGGGTATAGTCGAACCCACCTAATAGGTTATGGGATACTCCTCCCGTTTTGAAGTTGCCATAGAGATAGGTCTGGAAATATTTCCCCACGGAAAGGGCGTCCCATTGGGTAACCCGCCTATCGGCGTCCCCTTCATCCGTTATGGACCATGCCCAGAACGATTGGCCTTCTTGATTGTACCTCATATAGGCAAATTGGGTTTCAACTCCCCAATTGTCGGAAAAATCATGCTTTAGGTTGGTAAAAAGGGACAGCTCCTGAATATCTGTTGCGGGATAATTGGTATCGGTAAACTTGAAATTGCGGTCCAAGCTTGCATAACCATCGGACACCGGGGCAAATATATAAGCCGAGCCAATATAGCTTTCCGCCTTTTGTAGATTGAGTTCCGTAGTAATCTTGGTCCTCTCGGAAAACTTGTAGGTCAAGGCTGGAGCTACTCCCCAACGTTCGGCATCCTCATTGCCCCTGTGACTGTCCCCAGTTTGATATAGGGCATTGAAGCGGTATAGCAATTTACCGTTCTCCGAGAGTTTCCCCCCTAAATCAAAACTTCCCCTAAAAAAATCAAAACTTCCCCCACTTACAGAAACATTTCCTATAAACTCTTCGGAAGGTTTTTTGGTCACTACATTATAGAAACCGCCCGGCTCCCCTGCGGACATCATAAAACCCGATGGCCCCTTGACAAATTCCAACCGGTCTACAAAGGCCATATCTTCGGATAGGGGTCCCCAGGAATCTTGAACATTTACACCATTTCTAAAGGCAGGCAATCTAAAACCGCGCATATTTATACGGGCAAAATGTCCCCAATGTTCCAACATGGTTACCCCGCTGACATTCCGGATTACACCGTCCATGATACTGGTCGCCTGTTGGTCCTGTAAAAGGGCTGCACTGATGACCTGAATGTTTTGGGGAAGTTTGGCAATTTCGGTCTTTAAGCGAAGTGATGTTGAGGGTTCCCTGGTTATATAATTGTTCTGATGGCCTTCAACGACCACTTCATTAAGTTCCTCCTGTTTTTCCTGCAATACAAAATCTGCTACGGTGGTAGTGGTGTTGCCGACTACATTAACCTCTATTGATCGAGGCGCAAAACCTACATAGCTGGCTTTGATTACATAGTTCCCTATCCTAATGCCATTTATTTGATATTCCCCTTTGTCATTGGTCATAGTACCAATTCCAGTATTTCCTATCGTTATATTGACATTTGGGATGGGTATTTTCTCATCAGTGACCACTTTGCCCTTAATTGTTCCTGATTGGCCAAAAGTCCTAACAGTTATAAGGAGTAAAACAACAAAGAAAGCATATTTTTTCATTTATTTTTATTTAGATTGATTATGAATAATAAGGCAAATATATCTTCGGAAAATAAACCGTGCAAATTTATTTAGAATTATTTTAAATAATATTTTTATGGAATTTCGGACAATGCCCATTCACCGATCAAGAACTGGAAGAAGGCATAAAAGGTAGGGGTGGATGCGGATACGCAGGCTGGGATGAACCACCTATTTGACACGTATTGTTGAACAATAGCACAATATGGTATTTCCCAATTTTATGAAATCTATAATTTTACATTCTAACATGTAAACAGTTTGGTATATACCTTTTCTATCAATTAAAAAGGTGGTGACAAGTTTATCCCATAAGGTTCACGAACACAAAAAAGTAATGTATTATGAATAAAGTGAAGCAGTTACATCTCATAATGAATTTTGTAATTGATTTATTTTTAACTAATTATAAACAGATGAAAATTTGTAGAAAGAAGTTGTATTTTAATGTATTGACAATTTTTATCCTCTCAGTTTCCGGTATATCAGCACAGCAAGACGCCACTCTTTTTAAATTGTTGTCTGAAACAAAAACGGGTATTGCCTTTAAGAACCAATTATCCGAAAATGATACCCTTAATATTTTAAATCAGGCAAATATCTATAATGGCGGCGGGGTTGGAATGGGCGATTTCAACCAGGACGGCCTAATGGATATCTACTTTGGAGGCAACATGGTATCCAGCAAATTGTACCTGAACAAAGGCAAGATGCAATTTGAGGATATCACCCAAATGGCAAAGGTTGATGGAAACGGCAGGTGGATAACCGGGGTATCGGTGGTAGATATTAATGTGGACGGTCTACCGGACATCTATTTGTCGGCCTCCTTTAGAGCGGATACCATCCGACGCACTAATCTATTATATATCAATCAGGGGATTAACAAGAAAGGTATTCCCTCATTTAAAGAATCTGCCATTGAATACGGACTTGCCGACAATGGTTATAGTACACAGGCCTACTTTTTTGATTACGACCGGGACGGTGATCTGGATATGTACCAAGTGACTAATGAAATATACGATCCAAGAACTCCTATTAATTACCGGACCAAATTAACGGACGGCAGCGCCAAAAACACGGATAGGTTATATCGCAATAACGGTAACGGTACCTTTTCCGATGTTTCCAAGGAAGCGGGTATAGGATTGGAAGGTTGGGGACATGCCGCAGCCATTAGCGATATCAATGGTGATGGTTGGCCCGATATATATGTTGCCAACGACTTCATTTCCAACGACCTCTGCTATATTAACAATAAAAATGGAACCTTCACAAATCGCCTGGACGACTATTTTAAACACACGGCATGGAATGCCATGGGCACCGATATGGTAGATGTCAATAATGACGGATATGTAGACCTGATTTCTTTGGAAATGCTTCCCGAAAACAATCTTCGCAAAAAAAGAATGCTTAGTGGCAATGAATATTACCACTATATCAATAATAGCCAATACGGCTACAACCATCAATACGTTAGGAATGTACTCCAAATAAATAGCGGACCCGACCAAAATGGCAAATCGGTCTTTAAAGATATGGGATTTATGGCAGGGATTTATCAAACGGATTGGAGTTGGTGCCCTTTGGTCGCCGATTTCGACAATGATGGGCTTCGCGATATAATCATTACCAATGGCCTTCCAAGGGATGTTACGGATTTGGATTATATTGCCTATGGCAATGGACAGAGCGGCAGTTCACAAAGCGCTACTTTGGCCATGACAGATTCCCTACCCGTGGTAAAATTGGCCAACTATGCCTACAAAAATACCAATGGAACCCTCTTCAAGAATGTATCGGAAACATGGGGATTGGACCATTTGTCCTTTTCCAATGGCGGTGCCTATGCCGACCTGGACAATGATGGGGATTTGGACGTAGTCATTAACAACATTAACGGACCTGCCTTTGTTTATAAGAACACTTCCAATTCCAAGGCCGGACATCTTACTATAAATTTTAAGGGACCTAAAAATAACAGCAATGGTGTTGGTGCGTCCGTAAAAATATACTATTCCGGAAATCGGCAACAATATTACGAACATTACCCTATACGAGGCTATTTATCCACGCACGACCCAAGAGCGCACCTTGGCTTGGGAGCAACTAAAAGAATTGATTCGTTACGGATTTATTGGCCTGATGGCATGCAGCAGTTAAAGACCAATATTTCGTTGGGATCGCCACTCATCCTTAACTACAAAGATTCCCATGAGGTAAATTCGTTCCAAAATAACAAGGCGGTTGCAACAATATTCAAGAACACGGCCAATACCCATAATATAAATTTCAAACCAGTGGAAACGGATTTTGTGGATTATAATATCCAAAGTACCCTCCCCCATAAATTAAGCCAGTTTGGTCCCGGGATAGCGGTAGGTGATATTGATAATAATGGATACGAGGATTTTTATATTGGCGGCTCCTCGGACAATCCGGGGGTATTCTTTATGCAGGATGCCGATGCCAAGTTTACCATGGATTCTTCCAGGTTTTTGCAGAAAGAGGATATTTTGTACGAAGATATGGGGGTATTGTTCTTTGACGTTGACAATGATGGAGATCTTGATCTTTATATGGTAAGTGGTAGTTATGAAATCCCTGCCGATCATGCCATTAGTAACGATCGCCTATTTATAAACAACGGTGAAGGCATGTTTGAAAGGGCCATTAATAGCCTCCCTCCCGATTTCACGAATGGATCCTGTGTAAAGGCGGCAGATTTTGATGGGGATGGGGATTTGGACCTTTTTGTGGGCGGTAGAGTAGTTTCCGCAGCCTACCCTGCACCACCAAGAAGTTTCTTGTTAAAAAATGAGAACGGAAAGTTTATCGATATCACCGATGAGTATTTTCCCGGTTTAAAAAACATAGGCATGGTAACGGATGCCTTGTGGACCGATTTTGACCATGATGGAAAAACCGATTTGGTATTGGCAGGAGAATGGATGCCCATCACCTTTTTGAAAAATACGGGATCTTCCTTGGTGGAAATTGAATCGGGAATAGAAAAACGGAGCGGATGGTGGAATAGTTTGGTTGCCGGCGATTTTGATAATGACGGGGATATGGATTATGTTGCCGGTAATTTAGGGCTTAATACCAATTATACGGCCAGCCCAACCGAACCAATGACCATAATCGCTAAAGATATGGACAATAACGGTTCTTTGGATGCCATGGTATTCTGCTATATGAAGGGACATGACGGTAACCGCAACGCTTTCCCCATTGCCTCAAGGGACGATCTGGTGGGCCAGGTCATTTCGATGCGCAAAAAATTTCCTACCTATCAATCTTATGGATTGGCGAGAATAGAGGATATATGGAGTGAAACTGATAAAGAGAACGCCATAATACTGCAGAGTACCGAAATGCGTACTTCCTTTATTGAAAACAAGGGCAATGGCAAGTTTGAAATGAGCCCCTTACCCCTTCAGGCACAGGAAGCTCCGGTCTATGGTATGTTGGCCAACGATATTGATAACGATGGTAATCTGGATCTACTATTGGTAGGCAACGATTATGGAATGGATCCCTATAGTGGGAGGCACGATGCCTTTAACGGCCTTTGTTTAACCGGTGATGGCGCTGGTAACTTTAACGCCATGCCACCCACCAATACCGGTTTTTATGTGCCGGGAGACGCAAAAGGACTGGCCCAATTATATACGGCAAAAAATGAAGCTGTATTAATGGTTACCCAAAACCAAGATGATCTTTTGGTATTTGGCCGAAATAACCCAGACCCCAAAGGTATAGATCGTTGGGTAGATCTCAAAGCGGACGATTTTTCGGCAGAGATTATTTATAGGGATGGCCATAAAAAAAGATTGGAATTTTATTACGGATCTACCTATATGTCGCAATCCTCACGTAAACTGCCCATAGAAAATGATATGGCCCAAATTACAATCATTAATTATAAAGGAGATAAAAGGAACGTATTATGAAGAGGTTATTTTGGACGGGAATAGTAATTATCGGTACGCTAAATTCAATATGGGCGCAGCACTGGAAATCAAGAACGGAAGATGCCGATTTTGTTCATAGGGCCATCAAACAGGTTACGGACGTTATGGTCTATGATATCTATTCGCCCCCGGTCACCAGTAGGACATATGCCTATGTTTCGGTAGCCGCATACGAAACATTGATACAGGACCAAAAAAATTATATCAGTCTGGCCGGCCAATTGAAGGGACTCGAATCCGCCCCAGTACCTGATAAGAACAAGGAATACAGTTTTACCTTGGCAGCAGTACACGCCATTCTTACCTCGGGGAAATCCTTTGTAATTTCCGAAGAAAGGATCGATGATTTTGAAAAAGGAATTCTCCAGGAATTTAAGGATATTGGAATACCGGATGAGGTATTCCACAACTCCCTGGCCTATGGCAAACAAGTAGCCCAACATATCCTAAAGTGGGCCGCAGCGGATAAATTTAAGGAGACCAGATCCCTGCCCCAATACAGTATAAAAAATGACTCCGCTTCCTGGAAACCAACCCCTCCGGCTTATATTAAGGCCATTGAACCTAACTGGAACCGGCTCCGTACCTTCCTGATCGATTCCGCTGCCCAATTTAAACCGGTGGCCCCTCCCTCCTTTTCTCTTGACAGTACCAGTACTTTTTATAAGGATGCCATGGCAGTATACCATCAAGTCCGCAATAATAGTGAAGAGGAGATCGAGATCGCAAAATTTTGGGATTGCAATCCGTTTAAAATGAACGTAAGGGGACATGTTATGTATGCTACAAAAAAAATATCCCCAAACGGCCATTGGATGAACATCACTTCGCTGGTATGTAAACAAGTGAATGCTTCGGCAGTGAGATCCGCTGAGGCCTACGCCTGTCTTGCTGTAAATCTGGCCGATGCCTTTATCAGTTGCTGGGACGAAAAGTACAGGAGTGTGGTAATACGTCCGGAAACCTATATCAACATTTACATCGATCCAAATTGGTTACCGGTACTTCAAACTCCACCATTTCCTGAATATACCAGCGGTCACAGTGTTGTATCCTCCAGCGCGGCCATCATGTTGACCAAGTTGTTCGGGGAGAATTTTGCATTTGCCGATTCTACAGAGGAAGAATTTGGTTTGCCCACCCGCCATTTTACTTCGTTCAAACAGGCGGCCGAAGAAGCGGCCATTAGTAGGTTTTATGGGGGTATCCATTATATGCCCGCCATTGCCAACGGACAGGATGAGGGGTATGAAATAGGGGAGTTTTTTATTGATCGACTTACTACAAGAAAAAAATAAATACTCCTTGGGTTTGTTCTGTGGGTTATTTATTCGGAAAGATAAATAGTCTGCGTAAAAGCTCCGTTAGCGGCTATATCCCAGACCTCTACCCTGGCCCATTTTCTATTTTTCAGATTTAGGGAATGTTCAAATTCCTCGGAACCAAAAGCCCCTGTTTTGCTCAAATCCACCTTTTCCCGAAATATAGTTTTACCGTCACCGGATACTATTTCCATGAAATTCAAGGGAAATGTCCAATTTACCTCTAGACGAACTTGGGCCTCCCCTTCGGCATTCAATTGTAAAGTTTCCCCGGATTTTTTGCCGTTGATGCTAAAGTTTGGGATTAAAACTTCTCCCGTTGTTGAAAAGAACGACCCTGCAGTCATGGCATCAAGAACGGGCTCCCAACCATCCTTAAATTTTGGGAGGGTTTCCAATTTTAAATAATTGATGTTCATATGGGCATACATCTCATTTTCCGAGGTCACCGTAAAAAGATCTGCCTCCACAATAATTTTCTTCTTATCGCCCCAGTTGTTCATATCGTCCAATAGATCCAAAACCCTTGTTCCCAATTTAGGGATGGACAGATCGGCAGGCATGGGTTTCCAGGCGCCACCAAAAAAATAGTCCGATTTAAAGAATTCCTCATTTTTGTAGGCATCGGGATAACCTGTAGATCCCTTAATACGTGGATGGGCCGTCCAGGCCAGTCCTTTTTCCAATTCCAGTAAACGGAGCATATCATTTTTATCTTTTAACCTATAGACCTTTCCATACTTGCTATGGGGAGACATAAAGGGTTTATTCTCCTTATTGGACATTATCCAGTAGACCGGGCTTGGAAATATGGACATCCAGTGTCCACCAAGAAACTCGTTTGGTTCTTCACCTGGCAACAACAGGAAATCCCCATCGGACAATCGCCCACATTGATCAAACAGTGCATACAATTCCTTTAAACGAAGCTCATCAGGTCCTTTGGGGTGTGCCGTATAGTGAAACTCTCCCAAATGAACAATATCGACCCCCATATTTTTAAAAACATCCACAAATTCCGGCTTCGACGGTATGGCCGTATCCTTCATTACCACGTTCATAATAAATTCATTATGAAAATGGCTTGCCATAGTTTTGTGTCCATCTATAGGAACATATTGGTCGTTGTGAGTATACTTTTTTACATCCTCCAATAATTGGTCGGCCGGTCCTCCTTCAATTAGGCAAAAGAAATTTAACCGCTGTTCACTTCCCGGAGGGGCGTTGAACCAAGGCACAAATCGATGATCGCCCTCAGGATCGTGCCTTATGCCCAAACCGTACTTGGCAACCATACCCCTATAATTTGGCCCATGCCAAACGGACTTTAAATTGAATGCTTCATCAAGAGGATAAAAATATTGGTGCGGCGGTGGAAAAACAGCAATGGCTCCCTCATTTCCGTGACCAATAATAGTACGGTATTTTACGGCCAGGTTGGTACTGGTATCCACAACGGATTCCGCTTGCACAAATTGGTCCTGCAAATTGGCAAAGGAAACTTTGTTCCAAGGTTTATCCTTAACAAGACCTGCGTCATAAAAGATTGCCGTTGCATCTTTTTGTGTCGATATCAAGGCAGCAATATTAAAAAGTGGAATCCCGTTATAAATGGTAATTTCCAAGGAGCCTTCAAAATTTGGTGCACTTACATCACCGATCCTTATATAGGTACGATTCCCGTTTTTAGTAATGACCGCCTTTGTCTTACTGATGTTCAAAACATGGGAAGTATAAGGGCGGTCGGGAACCTTATCGAAAAAGATGGTCCAACCGTTTTCCGGTTTCAACGTACGGCTACCGCTGTTTAAAAGGAAAACAGGATCCACATTTGAAGATATGGTTTTAAATTGATCGTCCTTGCCCATGGCAATAGAGTGAAATAGGGGCTCTTTCTTGTCCAGATTGATTACCAATTGGCAATTATCTCCATTGTCCAAAGGCCAAGTCACTTGAAGATTATTTTTATCCAATACTATATCGGTACTATTTTCATTGGGATTTTCCGGTAATACCACAGGTATTTGGGCATTTAAAAAGAGGCCAAAGAGTAGTATACCAACATTTAGGAAAGATTTCATTTGTTGCGGTGTTTTTGATTTATGTGTTTAGGGCCTGTTAATAGTACACATTCAAAGTGCCCTTTGAGTCTATTTTCCGCCTCTCTTCGTTATTTTTTCCTCATTTGGCCCTGCCAAAATCGTTAAAAAATGCCTTGATAGCCAATAAATATCCTAAAAATTCATCTTTTCTGGTAGTGCCAACAGGCCCTGTCCGTTCAAATTGGGCAAATAGTATACAACCCTTATTTAAATAAAGTTCTTAGGGTATTGGGACGGTTCAATATTTTAATCTACCCAATCCAAACTATTTCTTAATATGGTTTTGTAGGCTTCGTGCCCATGGGCCCTTTCGTCATGGCCCAGAGTGTTCCCAACAATTTTTGCTTTGGGATGCTTTACGATCCATACCGTGGGATATTCCTCTCCAGATTTTAACCCCCTGCTTACTGCCAATACCTCTATTTCTGCATTGGGATCTTTTTCCCAGCGATATAGTTCATCAACAATTCTAAACTTGGATGGCACTCCTTTCATTAAAGGATGATCGGGTTTAATTACGTTCACCTCAAATTCTTGGAGTTCCTCGTGCGATCTGGAACCGCCGCCAACCAACTGCTGGTTGTATTCCGGCCAATCCTTCCAATTGTACCACGTACTGGGGTGATAAATCAAAAGATTTAAATTACCGGCATTTACCTTTTGGAAAATTGCGCTTTTAACATTTGCATCCAAGGGTTGATTATTGGTCAACATGAGTACGTCCGTATCACCGATAAGTTTCCCCAATTCTGTATTGTCCTCGGTATAATTCACAGTATTCTTTCCTTTTTTATTTAGGATTTTTCCATCGGCAATACCAAAGTATTTTCGGAAATCGTGGGAACCTCCACCTCCCATTACCACAATTTTTGGGGCGTTCTTTTTCTTGGAGATATAATTTCCATCTTGGGCCGTTCCGTTAAATGCAACGAACAGTAACATTAATAAAATTCCTGATTTTTTCATTTTTCTTATTTTTTTTTCTTTATTTCTTGGCAACCCAGTCCGCACTGTTCCTCAATATGGTTTTGTAGGCCTTTAGGCCGTGCGCCCTTTCGTCATGCCCCAAGGTATTGCCCACTATCCTTGCCTTGGGATGTTTTACGGTCCATACCACGGGGTATTCCTCCCCGGATTTCAGCCCCCTGCCCACAGCCAGTACCTCTACCTCCGCATCCGGGTCCTTCTCCCAGCGGTAGAGTTCGTCCACGATCCTAAAGTTTGAGGGAACGCCTTTCATTATAGGGTGATCGGGCCTTACCACCCTTACTTCAAATTCCTGTAGATCTTCATGGGACCTGGATCCACCGCCTACCAGGATTTTGTTGTACTCCGGCCAGTCCTCCCAGTTGTACCAGATACTGGGGTGGTAGATTAGCATGCCCATGTCCCCTGCATTTGCCCGGGCCATAACGGCGTTCCTGGTATTTTTGTCCAAAGGCTTGTTGTTGCTCAGTAGCAGTACGTCCGTTGTCGGGAGCAGGCTCCCCAGTTCCATAGGGTTTTCGGTATAAATTACGGTGTTCTTCCCGCCCCCGCTAAGGACCTCCCCATCGGCGATTCCAAAGAATTTGAGGAAGTCATGGGAGCTTCCGCCGCCCATGACGGAAATTTTGGGGGCATCCCTGTTCTCGGAAATATAGGAGCCGGGGGCCGTTACCACGATGACCCCCTGCATCATGCGCCAGTGCCCTGGAAAGGTGCACACATAGGGATAGATGCCCGGGGTGTCCGGAAGTTTAAAAATTACGGACCCCGTAACGCCCGGTGCCAACATATCGGTGGCGCCCAGTACGTACCTCGATTTGGGCACATAGCCCATTTTCTCGGCTTCCGGATTTTTCAGGAACCCGTCCACCATGGCCCCGAAGGTCTCCAGGCTGCCGGGCTGGACGACCACCAGATTATGGGACATCTGGTCCTTATTGTTCAAGACTATTTCTACGGTCTGACCGGCGGTGGCATGGAGCGTCTTTTTGTCGAAGGCCATTTCCTGGTTTACGGTATTGAGCACAAAGGTGACATCGGCCCTGATCTTCCCGACCTTGCCTATGCCCAGATCGATGAACTGGTTCCCCCCGGTATTGGTACAGTGGACGGCGATAAGGTTTTTGCCCTTTTTGAACAATTGCCCCTTTTCGCCATCGAGCTTTATGTACTTATAGGTCTCGGTGGAGCCCGCTTCCGCGATCAAAAGTTGGCCGTTGACGTAGACCTCGTAATCGTCGTCGTGGGCGATCTTCAGTACCGGTTCGGGTATATCGTCCGTTATGGGCACTTCCTTCCGCATCCAGATATCGGGGCCGCCCCATGGGGTATTGACGTCCTCCATATTATCGCCCCCGAACTTGGCCGCCCCCTTCTTCCAGGCCGAATCATCGAACCCCGCCTTCGTCCAGTTGTCCGTCGGCTTGTTGGTAGTATACTTCCAAACGGACCTTTTTTCCTCCGCCGAGGGGACGACCATTTCGACCGAGGCAGGGTCCACCGCCTCGGAGTTGGATTCCCTGAAATAAATTTTAATGGCCGCATTGATCCATTTGTCCGAGGTGACCGCCGTATCCCGGGCAATTTTTTCTATCTCCGCATACAGGGCGTTCGATTCCGGCAGTTCCCCCGCCCGGAGCAGTGCCGCCAGCCTGACCCGTGGGTCCGGACTGCCTACAAGGCCGGACGAAGCCAGAATTTCACTGCTTTCCACAGTGGCCGGCAACAACGCCAGTGCCGCACGTTTTGCGGCATAGGAGCCATTGGCCAGTGCTTTTTCTACCACCCCGCTTGCAGCGGCATTGGTTCCGTTAAGGGCCCCCAAACCTTTTAAGGTCCACAGGGCGTGCAGGGCGCCTGCGCTGGAACCGCTCTTGTCAATGTTGCCGTTGTCCCCGGCCAGTTCTATGAGGTCCGGTATAAGGGCCGTTTTTTTGTTCTCCACTATCAATCGTTGCGCCGTGGTCCGCCAGAACATATTATCGCTTTCAAGCGCTTCCAGCAGTGCCCCGTCGTCCCCGGGGTCCAGGGAAGTAATGTCCGGACCCTCGCCGTCCTCGTGCACGATGACGTATATCCTGCCGTGGCCATAGTCGCGCAACTTATTTTTATGGGCGTTGCCCTCGCCCTTGTCCGCGTTCCAGATCTGGTTGTCCATCCCCCGCTTGTCCGGGTTGTGCTGGATCACCGGGTTGTACCAGTCCGCCACCCACAGGTTCCCATCGGGTCCGGTCTCCGCGAATACGGGGGCCGTCCAGGCATCCGTACTGGCGAAGATGTTGCCGCCGTCCTCCTCTTTGTACCCCGCCCCGTCCCTGACTATTTTGGCAATATGTACCAAATGTCCTGTAGGTTCGCAAACATACATCTGATTTCTATATTCCTCCGGATAGTTCCCCGCCGTGTAGAAATTGGCGCCGGAGGCCGCGGTATATCCCCCGCGGACATCCACCTGCTGCAGGGGAACGGTATCCACGGGGCTTATTTCGTAGTGCCCCTGGATAAAATCGGCATTGACCGCCCAGGACGGCAGTTTGTCCAGATAACCGTAATGTTTTAAAGGGATCCCCACATAACAGCAGTGGTTGTTGTTGGCCGTGGACCCGAATATCTCGAAGTCCTCGTTGAAGCCGAGCCCCCAGGTATTGTTGTTGAACTGGCCCACGGGCTCAAAATAGGAGCCGTCCCTGGCAAACCTGTAGACGCCCATCTTGAATTCAACGGGTTTTCCCCCGAACCGGTTCTCAAATCCCGAATACCCCACCGAGCCCCAGATCATGTTGTCCGCCCCGTAGCGCAGGTTGGACGGCCCCGCATGGGTGTCGAAGGTCCCGAAGCCTTCGAACAGGACGGTACGCCCGTCCATTCTGTCGTCCCCGTCGGTATCCTCCAAAAGGACCATATCGGGGGCCTGGGCCACAATGGCCCCGCCCTTTACCAAGGTGATCCCCGTGGTCAATTTTTGCCCCGTGGCAAAATCGGTAAATTTATCGGCCCTGCCGTCCCCATCGGTGTCCTCGCAGATGGTGATCCTATCGCCCCCGACATCGTTGGCCAGTCCGTGGGGATAGTCCTTGGACTGCACCACCCACAGCCTGCCCCTCTCGTCCCAGGTAAAGGCTATGGGGTTGATGATATCGGGTTCCGCTGCAAACAATCTGGCGCCAAAGCCCTCGGGAAGCTGGATGTGCTTTTGGGAATCCTCGGGGCCCAAGGGGTCCTGGACCCTGGGGTCCTCCCCCGTATAGGTCAGGGGCGGCGGGGGCGCCTTTTCCCCGGAACAACTGGACAATACCATCGTTGCACAGAACAACAGTGAAAGGTAAGCGGTCATATTTTTCATCTTTAAAATTTCAATTTCGATTTTTACGTTATAAATTGCCCCGGCCGCGCCGGGTTTTGGCCGTCAGATCCGGGGACGATATTCCGAATAGGGGGCGCTTTCGCTCACGTCCACCGTGCCCGCCTCCCATCCTTCCGGCGGGGACAGGATGGCCAAAAATTCCAGATCGCCCTCCCCGGCGTTGAAGGTGCCGTGGGCCACGTTGGCCCCTATATAAACGGAATCGCCCGGGCCCAGCAGCTGCATTTCACCTTCTACCCACTGTTCCGCGGTACCTTTCAGTACATAGAGGATCTCGTGCATCCCAGGGTGCACGTGGAAGTTGTGGCCCCCGCCCTCGGGCATTACCACCTTCACCATATAGGAACCCGCCCCTTCCGGGGCACCCGGACGGTAGTGCCAGTAATGGTCCCGCCCGAAGGCCGTTTCGAACATTTGGTCCCTGTCCTTTACGAATTTCCAATCCCTGTCCATAAATATACTAAAGGGTCAGGGCCTTGAATTCCCTGGTCAGATCGGTCAGGGACTGTTCGATACCCATCCGTTCCAAAGAGGACGCCCCCACAAAGCCGTGCAGGCCCTTGCAGTGCTCCAGTACGTACTTCACGTCGGCAGGGGTGTTGATCGGTCCGCCATGGGCTAGAAGGAAGGTATCGGGGTTCGCTTTCTTTACGGCATCGACAATGCGTTGTGTGCGCTCCAGGGCATCGTCCATGCTGGCCGTGGCGCTGGTGACCCCTATGGACCCCCCCACCGTGGTCCCCACATGGGCGATGACGGCATCGGCACCCACACCCGCCATCTGTACGGCCTCCTCCGGTTTCCCTACATATACGATGGAGAACAGGTCCATTTTGGTGGCCAGGTCCACCATGTCCACTTCTTTTTGAAAGCTCATTCCGGTTTCCTCAAGTACCCTTCTGAAATGGCCGTCTATAATGGAATGTGTCGGGAAATTATTGACCCCCGAGAAGCCCATGTCCCTTACCTTTCCCAAAAAGTGCCACATCCTTCTTCTCGGGTCGCTCCCGTGCACCCCGCATATTACGGGAATTTCCTCCACTACGGGCAAAACCTCGAACTCCCCGATCTCCATGGCCACCGCGTTGGCGTCACCATAGGCCATCATCCCCGCCGTGGAGCCGTGGCCCGACATCCGGAACCTCCCCGAATTGTAGATGATGATCAGGTCCGCGCCCCCCTTCTCTATGAATTTCGCGCTGATGCCCGTGCCCGCGCCGGCAGCTATAATGGCCTTTTTTTGGTCCACCACTGCCTGCAGCCTGTCCCTAACTTCTTGTTTTGTGTAAGGGTTCCCCTTACCTGTCCATCGATTTGGCATAATTCCTATTATTTTTTGATTTAATTGTTTTTCGTTTAAATTTTTAAAAGCTGTTTTTTTTTAAATTTCTTGACATTTTATATTTTACCTCACCCGTCCCGATAGCTATCGGGACTGCCGAAAAAGCAGTCACGACCCTGCCTACCGGCAAAGGCAGGCCCGTCCGAACGATCCGGGCGGACTCTCCCAAGGAGAGGTAAACACGTCCGAATGGCACGGGCGGGCCCAAGCCAAGGGTTGGAAAATCTTTAAATTGATATTTAATAACATCAGGGTTCTTTTAATAATTCCAGTAAGTGTTTTACGGCATGTTCAGCAAATTCCTCGGAATCGATATTCGACAAAACCTCCTGTATCCTGATATTTTTATTTGCATGGGCTTTGATGGAACTGAACAATTCCAGATCTATCGCCGGATTGTGAAAAACTTCCCCCGGCCCACCAATTTTGGATAGCCCTCCCATAGGAAGCAATACAGTGACAGGAGCCTGGGACCTATTTATCTTTTCTGCTATACCCTTTCCCAATATTCTGTTCTCTTGTTCATTGGTCCGCATAAGGGTTACATCCGGTGCCCAACTAAATAATTGTCTGTCCCTATATTTTTCCGGAACGGTTTCCATAGGGCCAAAGTTTACCATATCCAAACATCCGGGCACTACCACTTGGGGAATCCCTATTTTGGACGCAGCGGTCAACCGGTCCGGTCCCGCACTACATATTCCCCCGCAAAGCTCATCGGCCAATTCGGTAGTAGTAATATCCAGTATGGCACTAAAGCAACCATCCAAAGTAAGGCCCTCCATGGTTCTGCCCCCCACCCCAACGGAATGGAAAGTTAGAACTTCATAACCTTTGTCCTTCAATAATTGGGTACACTTATCCACACATAGGGTAGTATTCCCAAAAACACTAATGGCAATGGAACGGGCTTGGCCCCCATTATCCAATAGCGGGACCTTGGCCATGGCAACAATGGCAGCTGCCCCTTGGTTCATTACCACCTTACTGATACTATTTAGTCCGGCAACATCAACAACAGATGGCATCAAAGTGATATCCTTACTGCCTATATGCATGGACAGATCTTTGGTAGCCAAGGTACTGATGCACAGTTTTGGAAACCCAAAAGCTAAGGTCTGCATGGCCTTTAGGGCTATAAAAGTACCTCCACCGCCGCCCATGCCTATAATACCATGGGCTTTTTTCTTATTGTAAAGATCTTCAACAATAGCAGCGGCACCATTCCCCATGGCTTCAATAGCCCTGCCGCGATCTTTATTCTCCCTAAGATCGGTCAGGGTACTGCCCCCTTTCAATGCCACCTCATTGGCCTCATAATTTACTGGAAACAAATCGGTAGAACCCATTACCCCTGTATTGATGGCAATTACCTTAACCCCCAGCCCTTCAAGACAACTATACAGATATCCAAAGTCGTCCCCTTTGGTGTCGAAACAACCTACCATTATGATACTTCTATCTTTTTCCAAATTTCTATTACTTTGTTAGCTCATTATTGTCCTATAAAAATCTTTAGGCCTTAATGGTTATCACAACACATACTGATGGCCATTATCAAATACTCCCAAAACCTATCTAACCGTAAATTTATATTCAGAAACGGTATGGTAAACCTCCCCCGGCCGCAATGTAATGGATGGAAATTCCGGTTGATTCGGAGCATCTGGAAAATGCTGGGTTTCCAAACAAAAGGCAGTCCTATAATCGTCTTTGGCACCTGATTTCAAAGTATTTTCCGAGGCCATAAAATTACCACAATAAAATTGGATTCCAGGCTCTTGGGTATATACCTCCATTACAATACCAGAGGCATCCCCTACCACGGTAGCGGCACGATTCATACCATTGAACTTGGTACCATTTAATACAAAATTATGGTCGTACCCTCCTCCGAACTCCAATTGCCGATCCTCTTCCCCTATGCGTTCCCCAATAGTATGGGGCTCCCTAAAATCGAAAGGTGTTCCCTGAACGTCTTTCAATTCCCCCGTGGGTATCAGCCCCCGATCTACAGGTGTAAATTGATCTGCGTAAAGCTGTAGGGAATGGTTTAGGATACTCCCACTGCCTTCCCCGTTAAGGTTAAAGTAGGTATGATTAGTCAAATTTACCACTGTGGTTTTATCCGTGGTGGCCTCATACTCCATTCTAACAGTATTGGAATCGGTCAAGGAATAGGTCACCTTCACTACCAAATTCCCCGGAAACCCTTCCTCCATATCAGGGGAGGTATATCTCAAGACCAGGGTTTTGGGGTTGGGCTGTTCGGCATCCCATACCTTATCCTGAAATCCGTGTTCGCCACCGTGCAGGGCATTTTCATTATTGTTAGGTACCACAGAATATGCGGTACCATCCAAGGAAAACTTACCTTTTGCAATTCGGTTGCCAACACGGCCTATGGTTGCTCCAAAATAGGATTCGGCCGATTCCACATAGTCTTTAATGTTGTCATAACCAATGGAAACATCCACTAAATCACCATGTTGATCGGGCGTCCAAAGGGCTACGATCCTACCTCCATAATTGGTAATGGCCATTTTTAAATCCTTATTTTCCAACCAATATAGCTTTACTGGTTTTCCATCAATGATGGTGTCGAAATTCTTCTGCTGCAAAGTGTTTTCCACTGCTGTCCGTGTATTTATATTGGCCGTTTCAGGATTTATTTCCTTTTTGTTGGTATTCTTACAGGCCATCAGCGCCATTACAGCTATCATAAGCCAGATCCGACTATAATTTATTCGCTTCATTTATTAATTATTAAAAATACATCCATTCAGGTATTAGTGTCTGACGCTGCCCGTTTTATTGATTAGCTTCCTGATTCAATTTCTTGATCAGATCTGCCTCGTCCTGTCTGTAGGGCGTTCCATCCTGTCTAAAAACCTCATGGAACCACTCTATGGGTTCCCCTCCATCCTTGATAGGGGTATTCCAGGCATATTTGGTATTGGATTTTCCCGCTACCAATCCCCAGTTGATGGCACCGATATTTTCTCTTTGTAAAATTGGCAAAATATTGGAGAAACGGCTATTGTTGGTCCTTGCCATATATTCGGTACAGACCATTGGCCTACCATGTGATTTTAAGAGATTGATGATGTGTTGATGGTGCTTTTCATCCTCATAGTTGTGATAGGTCAATATATCCGAGTTCAAGGCTTGGAAAGCGTTAAGTTCCTGAAAATCCCATGCCCATAGGCCGGCAGTTAGGGGCTGGCTGGGATTAATTTCCCTTGCCCAAATAAATACATTCTTTAACAAGGGCATGGAAGTGGTCAGTTTTCCTGTGTTTCCAGGTTCATTGTAAAGATCCCACATCACGATCCGCCCATCCTTGCCAAAGCTTTTAAGGATATCCTTAACGTAAACCTCAAGAGCCGGGAAATTTTCCTTTTCTTTGGATGCTGGGTCTCCAGGATCTTGTACCCATCCGGAATTATGGGTGCCGGGTATAGGCTCCGGTTGCTTTCCTATTTTTGGGGTTTTGCCCCAAACATCGTCAAAAAAGACAAATATTGTTTTTATACCGTGCTTATCGGCGATGTTCAAATAGGTATCCATTCGTTTCTTAAAACCTTCCGGATCCGCTTTGTATGCCAAACTATGAAGATATACCCTCATGGTATTGAAGCCAATACCTTCGGCAAAGCCCAATTCCTTGTCTATAGTTTCGGGATCGAAGGTACTCTCTTGCCACATTTCCAATTGATTAATGGCCGTACTGGGATTAAAATTGGCACCGGTCATCCACTTTTGCTGTGAATACCATTCCTTGGCCTTGTCCAGAGACCATTTATTCTTAATTAAAACATCCTCTTGCGATATCCCTGTAAAGGAAATAATGAGGGAGGAAGCTATCAGTATTATTTTTCTCATCCTATTTTTTTTATTGATTTTGCTATTGCCCTCCAATACATATTGGAAGAATTTATTCTTATTTATGGAATTATCAAAGTACTTTTCTTAAAATTCCCTTATACGCTCTATTTATTTAAAATAATATTCCCATAAATCATACTCCACCTAATAAATCAAAATTACCGGGCCTGATGGAGAGACCCGATAATTTAAGAAACTAACTCAACAAAACTATTTTTTTTATGCCTTTTTTCTTAGTAAATGACAAAATTCAATTCCACAAGATTTTCCTCAATTTTTGACCCCGACCCTAAAGGGGGAATCGAGGAAAATCAAACTCCCCTGCCTACCGGACAGGCAGGCTTTAGGGCTTGGGGTAAACAGATTTTCCGAGAAACCTTGTCTAGACGATTTTTGTCATGAACAAAAGATTCTTTAATCCAAAGCAACTACTCCCCAGGTATTTCCAATATAACATTTTCCGGCAACGGAGCTCCCAAATATGGCATTCCATTGGTGTTCCAATACAATCTTTGCATTCTTGGGGATCGGAACCGGCCACAGCCCTGTCCGGATTTGGAGTTGGCATGGTACAGAATCCAATCCTGCTTTCCATCCGGGGATTTGAAAAATGAATTATGCCCGGGGGCGTAAACTCCATTTTCCGGTGCCTGTGTAAAAATGGGCTCCTCCAATTTTGTCCATGCGGAAGCGTCCAACAAGTTATCCCCGCCGTTAAAGGACAAAAGTCCCAGACTATAATTATCCGTCCAACAACCACTTGCAGAGAACACTATAAAAATACGTCCATTATGCGATAAAAACTGAGGCCCTTCATTTACGTTGACATGGGGAAGATCGGGATCATTCAAATCCCCGTGCTTTTCCCATTCAAAAGTAGGCGAGGAAATCATTACCCTATCCCCTTCTATCTCCAGTGGGCTTTTCATCTTCGCTATAAAAATATCCTGTTGCCCGTTTTTGTCCCCTTCCCATCCGGACCAGATCATATACAACTGGCCTTTGAAATCAAACACATTGCCATCAATGGCCCATTTATCGGTCTTCGCGGCAATTTTTCCTTTAAATTCCCATTCGCCCTTAAATGGATCCTTGGACACGTTCTCTACCACATACATTCGGTGGGTATCATTATTGCCATCATCCGCAGCAAAATAAACATACCACTTGCCGGCTATAAAATGGACTTCCGGAGCCCAAATATCCTTGGAATATGCAGTCCCTTCAGGTGGTGTCCATATCGTTTTGCTCTTGGCCCTGTCAAGATCGGCCAAATTTTTTGTTTTCCAAAGTACCAAACGGTTCTGTAGGGTATTTGTATAATAATAATATCCATCATAGTAGGTACTATATGGATCGGCCCCTGAGGGCAATAAAGGATTGGTAAATGTTTTGTCTTGTGAAAACACCGAAAAAGTGAAAAGAAGAAAAAACAATAATGGGCATGTAATTTTAGGTCTATGCATCCGGCATTTCATTTATAGTGGTCATCAACGGAAAATTGTTACAATAGAACCCTCGGAAATTAATGGTTTCCGAGGGATTTATTTAACCTCACCCAGAACTGCCTTTTCAGGCAGTTCTGACCTCTCCAAAAGAGAGGTGAACCCGTCCGTACCAGCATGGGAGGATTGAATACCCCGAAGCAAAGCCCCGTCTGAACGGCACGGGCGGGCTTCAGGGATTTATTTATTTTAAAATTCCAATTTCTGTACCTGGGTATATATCATATCTTCAATCCCCACCATTTTAACACCGATACGGGCAAAAATGTAGTTTTGATCCGGTTTCTTGGGATCAGTGGGTATTTCTACGGACATATTGAGGTTATCCAGATCGGAAAGGTCGGCCGCATCGACCTGGGCCAGACTCCCTTCATCGCCACTGTTTACATCCACGAACAATGTTCTGTTAATGACCAGCGTCACCCTTTCCACCACCCTTGCATCGGCACCGGTAATGATCTGCTCCACCGAACAGCTTGCATTTACCGTCCCGGCAGCGTAAGAGAATTGGGGATTCCTGATCATATGGTAAGGAGTCACCTCTATATCCATTGCCCTTTCCCCTGATAATTCAAAATACAGGGTATCCGATGGGGTTCTGAAAGGCCCTTGCCCGGGCACAAAGGAGAGTTTGTAATCCCCAGTAAACAATCGGCTGCTGTAACTACCATCTTGGGCAATTGCTACGTCTATAGGCGCCGTAAGCGCATAGCCCGGTTGCCATAATTGAAACCTTACTTGGTTCCTTGCAACGGGTATGGCCTCCCCGTTATAGACAATATTTCCCGAGAACATGGCATCCGGTTCATCAAAATTATCCAGTGAACAAGACGTCACCAATAATAGGGCGCTGCATATGAATATATAAAATTTAGTTTTCATTTTTTTTATTTTAAATGGATTATTGATTTGGGTTTCTAACCAATTTAGGGTTGTTATTGATTAAGTTTTGCCCTATTTCGGAATAGTAGTTCCCAAACTGAAAACGGTCGGCACCGGTAATTCTGGAAAGTCGTGAAATTTTATACAGATACTTACCGTCATTAGGGTCGCCCGGATTATAATATTTATAAGGCCAAATACTGTAGGGCTGGGTTTCCCTTTTGGTGGCCACCCCTATATTTTGGGTTACTTCGGTTTCGTTTATAGGATTTCCGTCCAAGACGATATGTGCCAATCTCCATCTTTTCAAATCAAAGAAATGCAGCCCTTCAAAGGCCAGCTCTACATAACGTTCATGGGCAATTTTATCAAAAGTAACATCGGACGCTGTTAAAGGCGTTGTAATGCCTGCCCTCTCGCGCACCCGGTTTAAATAGCCTGCGGCCACATCGGGTTGTCCCAATTCAAAGGCCGCTTCCGCTGCATTCAAAAGGACTTCCCCAAATCTATAGCGAATGAACCAGACATCACTTTGTGTACCACGACGGCCGGATCCTGTATTGGGATCTTGATATTTTCGAATGTAAAAACCGGTCTGAGCGGTAAATTCAAGGCCGTCTATTGGGCCATCGAAGCCAACCACCTGTACCTGCCCGGTAGCTCCCGGCAAGGTTTTCTCCTGTCCCCTCGAATCTCCACTTACAATGGATCCATCTGCCAAAACAACCCCGGCCCATATATCAACGGGCTTGGATTTAAAGGTGGTACCCGGTAAGATGACCGTACCTGCCAATCGGGCATCACGTCCTTGAAAAATATCCCCAATATTGTCATAGTAAACAGGGTCTCCTCCCATCTCGTTGGCCAAAGGCGCATAGGTACCGTCCAACAATTCAAACGACTGGACGAATTGCAAGCTGGGGTTGATCCTTCCACCTTCTTCCTCCTCTGCTCCAAAACGGGGCTGGTTTACAATGGTAAACCCATGGGTCTTTCCACCCCCTACCAAATAATCCTCCACAAAAATAGCTTCGGGATTATTGGCCTTGTCATAAAACAGACTGGAAAAGTTTTCTGAAAGGTTCGGTTTATTGGTATATAAGTCATAGGCCCCGGCCTCCCCATCAATTATGGATTGGGCCGCATCCAATGCTTTGGTATAGTATTCGTCCGCCCTAGAGGCCGGTATCCCCACTTCTCCACCGGGCAATGAAACCTGGGGCGTTGTTGCCCCGTACTTGGCAATGGAGGCCGCGTATAAAGCCGCTCTTGCCTGCATGGCCAGGGCAGCCCCTTTAGTGGCCCTTGATTTGGAATTTGCATCGGTCGGCAAAATATCCTTTAAAGCATCGGTTTCACTGATTATAAAATCGTAAATGGCTGCCTCAGTTTCCCTCGGATGCTGCAAATACGAAGCATCCCCGCTAAAATCATAAGTCTCCGATTCCAAGATCAACGGAACGCCGCCCATGCGCTTTACCAATTCAAAATAATAGGAAGCCCTTAAAAATTGTGCTTCGGCCATAAACCGTGCCTTCAATTCTTCATCGAGTTCCGTGGCCTCCGAGAGACGTTCCAGGAACAGGTTTATTTCCCTAATATAACCATAGTCCCACGTACCCCATTCGCCGAAACCCCATCCATCGTTCTGAAATTCGGGATAGCGACCGGCTTCGGACCAATAGGCTACGTTAAACCTGGCCAAGGATGGCCAATCCTCTACCGTTCCAAAATCGTTATACCTATTATAAAGATCCCCCAATACGGAAAGCACGGCACTCGGATCCGTAAAGATCTGTTCCTGTGTTAAGATGGAAGAGGGCGGACGATCCAAAAATTCTTCGTCGTTCTTTGAACAGCCCAAAGCGAGGATCAAAGCTAATAATATTGTAAAAATATATTTTTTCATTGCGTATAAATTTTAACTATTTATATGGATAGGTTTACCCCAACATTCACAAATTTATTTTGTGGGTACTGCAAGCCATTGGTATCGTTGACTTCAGGGTCTATACCAAACTTGGATAGGTTGTCAAAGGAGAACAGGTTATAGCCGTTAATGTAGAACCTTGCTTTTTGAAGGCCAATTTTTTCCAATACCGGTTTCGGCAACGAATACCCCAATTCTATGGTTCTCGCCCTTAAATAGGTTACATTGTGCATCCAAAAACTGGATGCCTGACCACCTCTATAATTACTGTGATAGGAGGCATTGTAGCGCAATGCCGGATATTTCCCAGGAACCCAGGTACTATTGGGGTCCGTAGGGTCCTGACGGCTCCAACTATCCAAAAATATAGTGTTTAGGGCACCCTGGTTTTGGAAGGCCCATCTGGTCTCCCATTCCTGTGCCCATGAATATCCGGAACCTCCAGAAAAATCGGAAGTAAAATCGAAACCTTTATAGGCCATTCGGATACTAAGACCAAAGTTTATGGATGGCTGTCTTCCAAAACTATAACCAATGGGCTTTTCGTCGTAACCATTAATTCTTCCGTCGCCATTCAAATCCTCATAGATCAAGTCTCCCGGCAACAATGTTCTGTTCCCTTGACCATCTATGTCTATGGGGTAGTTGTTTATTTCTTCCTGGGTCTGGAACTGGCCTATGGTATTAAACCCCCATCTAATGTCATTAAATCGTCCTTCGCTGGAGTTTCTGTACTCGTGCCATGAATTTTCAAATCTAGGTTTGTAGGACTCTATAAACTTACCACGGGAATAGGAAGCATTACCGGAAACGGTGAGGTAAAAATCCCCAAAACTTTCGTTATAACTTAATACGCCTTCAAAACCCGATTGGGCGTCGCTATTCACATTTTCATCGGGCAGGCCATACCCAAGTTCACTAGGGATTAAAATATCATACTTTCTACCTCTTAACCCGGTTCGTAATCTATAGAAATAGTCGTAGGACCCGTTTATCTTCCCGTTAAAAAGGGTAAAGTCGACCCCTATATCCGTAATCTTGCTCTTAAACCAAGAAATGTTGTCCACGATCTGTCCTTTGTCCCTTGCACCTACTACCGGTTGGCCATTCAAAATAACGGTCCCAGTATTATAATTATACCCGGGCAGGTAATCATAGGCACCAATGCCAATATTATCATCCCCCAAAACCCCATAAGAGCCCCTTAGTTTAAATTCGGTAACCCAAGGATCGTCCCCTGCTATATTTTTATACCAATCCTCTTGGGTAATCCTCCAACCTATGGACCCCGAAGGGAAGAAACCTTTCCGCTTACTTGGGGCAAACTTCCATGAGGCATCCTGTCTACCTGAAAGTTCCAAATAATATTTTTCCTTATAGTTATAATTGAATTTGCCGATATAGCCTATTCTGGCTTCCTCATTGTCCAAATCTTGAAATTCCACTAGATTGGCAAAATAGATCAATGGCAAAATATTGGTTTCCGGTACGGATCTCATCCATTGGTTCTGATCCCGTTGTTCCTGCCGCTCCACCATGAAAAGGCCTTCCACATTATGATCTTCCCCAAAGGATTTCTTATAAGTGGCCTGACCTTGGTAAACGTTCTTAAGGATTTTTCGGTTTCTTCGTTCCCTCCAAGGATTGGAACTACCGCCGGTAGCATTGTAAGTATCGTTGGCCTCATCATAGGTATAGGCGTCATAGGTATACTCATGGCCGTTCATTACCTGATCGGCTATATAATAGGAGTACATTCCCTTAACGGTAAGCCCTTCGGCAAAACCGCCAAATTTATACTCCCCGCTGAAGTTGGTTTGCAATACTCTCCAAATATTGGTAGAATACCCTCCAATTTCCTTATTGTGCAACGCCCAATTGGTCTCATTATGGCCAATATCATTTAGGTATTCCGGATTGTCATTGGCATAGGGCCTTTCAAAAGGGCGGTTTCGCAAAATGGCAAAACGTGGCAGCCAATAATCATCGGCACCGGGGATTCCGGGGTTATCGGTGGTTTCAATTCTACCATTGATCTGAACCCCAACCTTTAGGCGGTCGGTAATACTGGCATCCAAATTACTTTGAATATTATTTCTTTCAAAGTTAAATTCGGGACCCAATACCGCTTCCTGTTTTAATTGGGTACCGGAAATATAATAGTTTATCTTGTCCGACCCTCCTGAAGTACTGACATTTATGCTGTATAAGGGAGCATCCTTTTTAATGATAAAATTCTTCCAGTCGAAAGATTTATATCCGGCTTCCGTCCCCAATCGATATTTTTCCAATTCCTCATTGGTTATCTGGGTTTCCCCAAATTCGTTTAGGTCCGCTTCTGCCTTTTTGGACATATAAACATAGGAATCGTTTACCGTCTTTGGAAATCGGGACCAGTTTTGACCTCCGTAGTACGAGTTGATATTCACCACATTTTTGGTGTTCTTCCTACCTCTTTTTGTGGTAACTACCACAGCTCCGTTAGCGGCCCTAACCCCATAAATGGCTGCAGATGCATCCTTAAGGACGGAAATACTCTCAATATCGCCGGGCGATATATTGTTGAACTGGCCGGCATCCTGTTGTATTCCATCTATTATATAGAGAGGATCGCCCATATTACGAATTTGAATGGCAGCCGTAGCTCCTGGCCGCCCATCGGGCATTTTAAAGGTTACCCCGGAAATCTTTCCTGCAAGTCCGGAACTTACGGAGGCCCCTGCATGTACATTCTCCAGATCTTCACTGGTTACGGTAGAAATAGCGGAAGTAATGGATTTTTTCTCCTGGGATGAATATCCGGTAACCACTACCTCATCCAAGGCCGCAACGTCATCGGACATTTGCTGATCTATTGTAGTCTGGCCGTTTACCGGTACCTCCTTGGTCTTAAAACCGATATAACTGAACACGAGTACCGCATTGGTTGGTGCCTCAATGGAATAATTTCCATCAAAATCGGTGGAAACACCATTATTGGTTCCCTTTACAACTACGGATACGCCCGGCAAGGGCATACCGTCCGTTTCCGAACTAACATTCCCCGAGATCTTCAATTTATCCTGGGCATAGGATTGGGAAACCACTAAGAAGATACCCAGCAAACAGATCTGTTGAAATAATTTTTTTAAGATTGTCTTCATGTTGTTTTCATTTTTAATGTAATTAAGTTTTTAGTTAGTTATTAAAATGGCAATCGTTTTTGTATGGATCAAAATGGAACAGTTTACATTTGTAGCTATAAGTTTGAAGCTATCACCAACTACATATGGACCATCGCTTCAATTCAAAAAATTGGTTAATTAATTGGCGATATCATAATTTTAAAACACAGATATTGATAATGATATCAACTTAGTATATAAAAACTGTTAATTTGACATACAAAGCAAATAGAAGAAATTTAAGAAGGTTTTAACTTTAATTTTGTTTCAATAGTTCCCCGAAATGGTGCATAATCTTGAATTTGTAGTAGTATTTGGGCGTATTGATCCAAATTGTAGAATTATGAAACATTCTGTAGAACAAAAAGTTTTATATTTTCCCAAAATTGTTGAGCGTTGAAAAAGAGTGCTGCTTTATTACTTATAACCTTCCTTGCCTCCTGTTCCATTTGGTCTCAGGAATTCTACTTTAAACATTATAAGGTAGAGGATGGCCTGTCCCATAATACCGTATTAAGTTCCTTACAGGACAAGAACGGGTTTATGTGGTTTGGCACAAAAAATGGACTGAACAGATTTGATGGGTATACCTTTAAATTGTTTCAAAACAATCCCGAAGACGACAAAAGTTTGCACGGCACCTATATTGAATGTCTCTATGAATCCAAGGGTGTCCTATGGGTAGGTACGGATAACGGTCTTTATAGCTATAATGAAAAGCAGGAAAATTTTGATCTATTGATCGAAACCGAGAACAAACAAATTTTGGGCCTAATGGATGACGCCGAGGGCAACTTATGGTTTATTGCCAACAGCTCCATGAACCTGTACGATCCCGAAACCAAGGAAACGCTAAGCTTTCCTTCGGACCAATTTTTTTATGCTACGGCAGTCCTAAAAACAAAGGATAACGAAATTATAGCGTCATCCAGCAACGAGCTCTATAAATATAATAAGGTAACCAATACTTTTACAGCCTATGGACTAAACGTGGAGGGCGATCCCAAATTTCCATTCCGAATTAATCGCCTATTTAATCTAAATGACCATGTAATCCTATTGGGTACCCAAAATCATGGGGTACTTGCCTATGACATTCAGGATGGCAAAGTTCTGGATATGTTCCCGGAATTGAAAGGACCTATTTACGTAAGGGATTTTGCCATGAAGGGTAAAGAGGAGCTTTGGGTAGCCTCGGAATCCGGTATACATTTATACAATTTTAAAGAAAAATCATACACCAACTTGGTAAAGAACTACAGCAATCCCTATGCCCTGGCGGATAATGCCGTGTATGCGCTGACAGTGGACGACGAGGGCAGTGTTTGGGCCGGCACCTATTTTGGTGGGGTAAATTACTACCCCAACCAATACAATTACTTTAAGAAATATTTCCCCTCCCCATCCGAAAATTCCATAGGCGGAAATGCCGTACGTGAAATTCGACCCGATGACCAGGGCAATTTGTGGATAGGAACAGAGGATGCCGGATTAAATAAATTCCACATAGCCACGGAGAAGTTCACCAATTACACCTCCAAGGATAAGGGTGGCATTTTGTCCCATCACAATATTCACGGCATACTGCCCGTAGGTAACAAGGTGTGGATAGGCACGTTCGACCATGGGTTGGACGTACTGGACATTAGGCAGAACAAAATAGTAGCCCATTATAATATGGGGGGCAGGAGTACCCTCCGCAATAATTTTATATTTTCACTATATAAAACACGGACAAATAATATCATTGTCGTATCCACTTCCGCCATACAATCCTATAATCCCCAAACCGATAATTTTGACTTGGTAGGAACTTTTCCCGAACAAATACATTATACCTGTTTTTTTGAGGATAACAATGGGGTATATTGGGCAGGAAGTTATTCCGAAGGCTTATTTTATTACAATCCCAAAACTGGTGAAAACGGTAATTTTAAATATGATAGCCATAATCTTGGAGCCATAAGCAACAACCATATAAATGGTATATTTCAAGACCGTAACGATACTATTTGGGTCACTACGGAAAATGGATTGAACCTTTACGACCCCAACAAAAAATCCTTTAAGAAATATGGGACAAAAGATGGTTTCCCGAGCAATGCTTTCTATTACCTGTTGGAAGGCAACAACAACGAACTTTGGGTAACCACCTCCAATGGATTGGTAGCATACGATCCCAAGACCGGTCTTAAAAAAATCTATACCAAGGAAAGCGGATTGCTGAGCGATCAGTTCAATTATAGCTCGGGCTATAAAAGTCCTGATGGTACCATGTATTTTGGAAGTGTTAACGGAATGATAAGTTTTAATCCGAAAAACTTCGTCAACAACTCCTATATACCCCCCATTTTAATTACCGGCCTTCAAATAAACAATAAGGAGGCAATTGTGGGTATGGAGAACTCCCCTTTGCAGAAATCGGTTACTTTTCTGGACAATCTGGTACTTAGTTCCAACCAATCTTCCTTTAGTTTGGATTTTGCCGCCTTAAGTTATATAAGTCCGGAATCTACGGAGTATATGTATCAAATGAAGGGAATAAGCGAAGATTGGATTCCCCTGAACAAAGACCATAGGGTTCATTTTACGGAATTGGCCGCGGGAAATTATAGCTTTAACATCAGATCGTTGATCAATAACGATGTTTGGAGCGACACCTCCAATCCGCTCGCCATAGAAGTGTTGCCCGTTTTTTGGAAAAGTAAGCTGGCCTATTCCCTATATCTCATATTATTGGCCCTTTTGGGGTACTATATCATTAGATTCTACCATATGCGGACCGTCTCCAAAAACAATCAACGCATAAAGGAACTGAGCAATAAAAAAGAGAAGG
Source organism: Arenibacter sp. P308M17 (assembly GCF_003426735.1). Lineage (GTDB taxonomy): Bacteria > Bacteroidota > Bacteroidia > Flavobacteriales > Flavobacteriaceae > Arenibacter. The sequence goes on along the minus strand of NZ_QVON01000005.1, from coordinate 236,588 downwards.
AGGTTTATCAGGCAAAAATTGAATTTTTCACCAACATTTCCCATGAAATAAGGACCCCATTGACCCTCATAAAAAGCCCGCTGGATAAATTAATAAAGAATGGGAACCATTCCATTGATGCCCTGGGGCATCTTTCCATAATGAAAAAAAATACCACCAGGCTTTTGGACCTGGTAAATCAGCTATTGGATTTTAGAAAGACCGAGATGGAGAGTCTTAGTCTCACCTTTGTTGAATGCAATATTACCGAATTAATAAAAAAAACATGTAGCCGTTTTAGCGAGGCCATCAACGATAAGGATATTGATTTTCAATTGAATTTGGGCAAGACCGATCTAATTGCCTATGTAGATGCAGAAGCAGTAAGGAAGATATTGAGCAACCTTTTTGGAAATGCCATAAAGTACGCCCATAGAAAAGTAAATGTTAGTTTGGAAGCCAACGAGGAAACCTTTAAACTCTTGGTTCAAAATGACGGGGAAATTATCCCCAAACACCTTTCAAAAAAGATATTTGAACCTTTTTTCAGGGTTTCGGGGGTTGAAAACCAGAATGGAACAGGTATAGGTCTGGCGCTGGCCCACTCCCTGACCAAACTACATAATGGAAACCTGGAGATGGAAGACAAAAATAGTGCTTTGAATACCTTTGCCCTACAATTGCCCATTCATCAAGAAAAAGAATTTAAACTTTATTCCCAGGACCTATCTTTAGATATTACCAAACCTGAAGTTGCCCCGTTCTGTGCGGAGGAAGACGAGAATAAACCTAATATACTCATTGCAGAGGACAGTATTGACCTTTTGGATTTTATTGCCAATGATCTTAAGGAACTTTATAACGTATATAGGGCTACCAACGGACAAGAGGCCCTAAAGATCATAGAAGTAAAAAATATTCAACTTGTCGTAACCGATGTAATGATGCCGGTAATGGATGGTTATGACCTCTGTAGACATATTAAGCGTAACTTGGAATCCAGTCACATACTGGTAATTTTCCTAACCTCCAAACAAGCCCTGAACGCAAAAATCGAAGGACTTGAGTCCGGGGCGGATGCCTACCTGGAAAAGCCCTTTTCCATATCGCACCTTAGGGTACAAATTAAAAATTTGATCGAGAACCGCAAAAATATCATGGCCTACTATTCCAGTTCTCCCTTGGCCCATCTTAAGAGTATTGCCCTTACTTCAACCGATGAGACCTTTATAAATAAATTGGACGAGGTAATTTCCAAGCACATCTCGGATCCGGATCTAAGTGTAGAGACCCTAAGCGAAATAATGTTTATGAGCAGGTCTACCCTATATAGGAAAATCAAGGAAATGTCCAACCTTAGCCCGAATGAATTGATCAATATTGCCCGATTAAAAAAGGCGGCCGAATTGCTTAAAAAAGGAGAATACCGGATATATGAGGTATCTGAAATGGTAGGATATAATTCCCAGACCAGTTTTGGCCGTAATTTTCAAAAACAGTTCAACATGACCCCCTCAGAATATATGAATTCTTAATTGATCGGCTTAGCGCAGATCCAACTTTATTCTGGGTGGAGCCCAATTTGGTGAAAATTGTCCCGAACTTCCCAATATAATTCCGGTAGTGAGAAAGCAGGTGATTTAACCCCATATTGCATTGGATTCTGTCAATATAACTGGATAGTTATCCGTCACAAGAATTGTTTGTTCGTGTTGGGTTACATATCCCCCTTTATTGCCCACTAATGTCCAACCGTCATTCAATTCCAAAGCAACAGTCGATTTTGTTGAGATAAAGGTTTCTATAGCCACTGTGCTGTTCTTTTTAAATCGTTCCCTATTGCTTTTAACCCTATAATTTAAAATATTATCAGGTGCTTCGTGTAAACTTCTGCCTACTCCGTGACCAGCTAGATTCTTAATTACCTTAAATCCTGACTTTTTGGCTTCGGTTTCCATTAAATGGCCAATTTCTGAAATTTTCACGCCTCCTTTAATATTACTTATTGCTTTTCTTAAAATTTCTTTGGAAGCATCAACAAGGGGTTGGTGCTTATGCAGGTCCTTTCCAATAATAAATGACCCGCCATTATCCGACCAAAAACCATTAAGTTCGGCAGAAACATCAATATTGATCAAATCCCCATCTTTTAATATTTTGCTTTCGGATGGAATACCGTGGGCTACTTCCTCATTTAGGCTTATACAAGTATACCCAGGAAAACCATAGGTTTTATAAGGAGCGGATCTTGCTCCATATCTTTTTAAAATCTTTCCTCCATATTCATCAAGTTCCTTAGTTGACATTCCTACTTTTGCGTGTTCCCTCATTAATTTTAGCGTAGTTCCAACAACTTCACTAATAGTCTTCATTCCGATCAATTCTGATTCTTTTGTAATCGACATTCCGTTTCTTTTTATTTGGCTAGATCTTGTTATATTCTGATATTTTGTTCCCTATCCCGGGGCAATTGGCCGGAAGTGCTATTTTAATGCCTCGTTAACCGATGGCAAAAAATTGACATGTTTGCCTTTATTGCTTTCATAAATAAAATCCTTTAAGCTTTTACTCGGAATATCTGTAAAGTTGCCAATAATGGCCAAGCCCATGCGATAGTTTGAAAATTTTTGAAGTATGTCTCCCGCCATTCCATTCTTTAGATCAAAAAAATCAGAAGTGATATTTTTTTGATACATTATGATTTTATCAAAACCTTGATAATACATATTGCCCATCAACTCCAAAGCATCGTCCGTACCGTTGATGATTATTTCTTTTGAAATAACTTCCGCTACCCTTATATCCTCTTGAATATGTTCCTTAATTTCCATTTTATGGCCGTGTCTTTTTATCCTTACTACAAAAACAATTTTACAATTCGTTTCGTTTGGCCTGTTCCATAATCAACTGTTTTATTTCGGCCGATGGCACTTCTTGGCCAAACTTGATCTGAATTGTTTTTTTTCCGGTTTTGTACCCTTTTCCTTCCAGTGTTTTACGGACTTCCGTTGTTAAGGAATCTATGCCGAAAGTAACGTGCTTTTTGGCCAAGGAAAACCCTGCAAGAATTCCCCTGTACTTATATATGGGCACGTTCCAACTTATTCCGCCCTCTGCACTAGGTGCGGTTGCTTCAATCAGATTTTTAAGCTTGCTCATTATTTCTTGAGATGCCTCTGGGGAAACAGTAATAAATTCGTCGACAGTTTTTGGTTTTAAATCTTCCATCTTATTGTTTTTCCAATTTTCTGTTTGGAGGTCTAAAATACCAGGATACAATTGTAAGTACCAACAACAATGTTGGACCAAAGAGAGTAATGATTTCATCTCCCACGGCCAAATGTGAAACAATTGCCCCGGTCATTACGAAGAAAAAACCGGAATAGGCCCATTCTTTGAGTAAAGGAAATTTGGGAATCAAGATAGCTAAAATGCCTAAAATTTTCCATATCCCAAGAATTGATAGCAAATAGGTTGGATAACCCAATGTATCCATGCTCTTAACTTCTTCTTCCATCCTTATCAATTGGACTATTCCTGTTGAAAGCATTCCCAGTGAAAGCCAAACGGTGGCCACCCAATATATAATTTTATTTCTTTTTTTCATTTTAATTTATTTTAAGTTGATGAGAATTTCCTGAAGCTTGTTGTGCGCCATATTCAAGCCATATGCGAAGGGTAGTTTTAACTGTTCCGCCCGGTGTTTTTCCGACTTGTAGATGATTTGGATCCTCAACTTGCTTCTGTGGTCCGTAAGCTTTTCAAATTTCAAAAATTCAAGTTGTACCCCAATGGGCATATCTTCCATTTCAAAAGTTCGAACAATTTCTTCATTCGCTACCACTTTGTGAATTGTTCCACTTGCCCTGAACATAATATTGCCATTGTGCGATGTCTCGAACCGGTAACTCCCTAGATTTCTGTGATCTAGCTGTATCACTTTTGTACCCATCCATTGTTCTATAAGATCGGCTTCGGTATAGGCCTTATAAAGCAATTCCACGGGCAGATCAAACTCTCTCGTAATTGTTAGTTCCTGTTTGCCTTCCAAAGCGTCAATTTTTGTGTGTTGTTCCATTCTTATTTATTTGATAAATGATTTTTCATTACGGATTCCAGTTTGCTGAACCTATCGTCCCAAAGTTTCCTGAAAGGTTCGATAAAATCGGCTATATCTTTCATTCCATCCGGATTTAGACGATAATAAATTTCCCTCCCGCTATGCTCTTGTTCCAAAATTTCACATTCGGTGAGAATCTGAATGTGTTTTGAAATGGTTTGTCTTGAATAATCAAAATTCTCGGCAATGGCCGTTGGTGTTAAGGCCTGCATTGCCACTAAAGTTATTATGGTTCTCCGCGTTGGGTCGGCTATAGCCTGAAATACGTCTCTTCTTAATTTCATTATGCAGTTATTTGACTGCAAATATAAACGCAATCATTTAACTGCAAAAATATTTTGAAGAAATTTGTCGGATTTGATATCTAGATACTAGAAGTGAGATGCTAGATACTAGATTTTAGAATTGAGAGACTAGATGTTAGAATTATGTTTAGTGATTTTACAACTTTCAACTTTAAAACTTTGAGCATTGAACTTTTTCCCTGCCAACTGTCACTGCCCACTGAAGACCCTTCAATCAAACCTTGAACCTTGAACCTACCTACCTCATAGCCTTAATTTTGTGGGATTTCCTCGACCAAAATTATGTTTCCTGCTCGGTCATAGTAAGTACAGCTCATCCCATCCATACAGATTGCCCATTTTTCAATGCCGAAGGTGGCGCACATTTTAATGAAAGTCAGGAAATCTGTTTTGCCTTGCTGATGGGCAATTAACGCCTCTTTAAATTCCTCCCCTTTTGAAATATCGGCAACTACCAACGGCTCATACTTTGCAGGAATCTTTGCGGTATAATTATTTGCACCGTGATAGTCAATATGTCCATCGGATACATAAGCTTCATAGTGGGTTACGCCCAAAGCCTTAATTTCTTTAATGTAGGACGGAAAATCTGCACCGGATTTCACTTTGCTATGAGCTGTTTTGATTTCTTCTACTGTAAACATTTTTTCTTGATTTTTAATGGTTGGACAATTTGTTGGATTTCCCGCCATCATAATGGCCAAACCCGATAGGGTCCATGTAGATTTTAGTCTCTATAGCCATTGGGATTCCCTTTTATTTTTTTTTTGCCTTGCCCGGATAAAAATTAACGATGACTTAAACAATACTGTAGCATTGACACGACACTAATGTCCTTTTGACTCTAATATACATTATAACTTTTATAATTTTTCAATACTCTTAATAGTAACGCCAATAAAACAATCATCCATGCAACCATTTTCTACATAACCACAGGTCGAAATCAATCCATTATTTTTCGTTTCGAAATAGGTTGCCGTATGCTCCCTCTTTTTCAACCAATCCGTCTGGGCCTTATCGTATATTTCTTCCAATGTCAGCGCTTCCGCACCTACAGATTCATGGGTTCCAATTTCCCCTTCATTTTCAATCCATTCCAATTCCTCTTCCGGAACATTTTCGATCAACCCTTCGGTAACCGTATATTTAAAATGCCTTTTAATTAATTTTCCATTGGACACCGTTAAGGTCGTTTCCCAAGAGAAGCCGGCCCATGATCCTCCAACAACTTTGTATTTATAGGAATTATTGGTCAATTCCTTAAAATCCGACCATGCCTTGCGACTTTCCTCAAAGTTGTTTTGATATTCCAAATCATCTTTTTCACAAGAAGTGGATGCGCCTGCCATGAGCAATAATATGATAAAGTAGAATTTGCCTTTCATTTATTTAAGTTTATAGGTTCTATATACCATAGATGGATTTAACCTTATTGGTTGCGTTGCCATTGTTGCCTAAATAAGGATAAATTTAATCATGTCCGGCGAAAGTGGTTTGTGGAGAAAGCCTTGGACAAGGCCGTAACTTTTGGACTTTTTAATATCACTGTCGTCTACGGAAGAAGAAACAATATGTATGGAAACATTCCTTGCTTTAATAAAAGCCGTTTTTTCAAGTGCCCCCAGAAATTCCCAGCCATCCATGATGGGCATATTGATATCCAAAAATATATAATAGAAATTTTCGGCCACATAATTTTCCAGGAGAAAGTCCAGAGCCTCTTTTCCGTTCGAATATGAATTTATGACCAGGTCAGGGCTGACCTTTTCTATCATTTTCGTCGAAATATACCTAAAGACGGGGTCATCATCGACAATTATTACCAATTTATCCATCCCTAATGATCTTAAATTCTAATGGAACGTGTTTCACTTACAATTTTACGGATAATTTCGTCCAGTTCGCTACCTGATACTTTTATCTGTTCAAGTAAATAAGGGACATCTTCGGAATCTTTGGGCTCCATATCCAAAAGATTGATTATTCCCAATATACGGGATAAAGGAGATCTTACTACATGGGACTGTGTCCAAGCGATATTCATTAATTTTTTATTCTGGGTTTCGATCGTCTCTATATATTCTTGCTTCTCTGTAATGTCCGTTATGGCACCTACCATACGGACGGCCTCCCCGGATTCGTTCCTGATAATGGCTCCTTTGTCTATCACTGTTTTGACGCCTTCCTTTTCATGCACGATCCTATATTCCTTGCTCCAAAATTCCTTGGAAGGATCTAATAATGCCTTTTTGAGGCTGGATTGTATTTTTTGCAGGTCGTCCGGATGAAAACTATCTTTCCAGATCTCGCTTTCGTTCAAATACTTCTTAACCTTGCTACCAAATAGCCGTTCAAAGCCATCACTTCTAATATATACCTTATTTTCTATGTCCCAGTCCCATATCGCATCCGTGGTTGCCTGGGCCACTTTTTCAAAACGCTCGTTCGCCTGCAGGATCAGAATATCGGTCTCCTTACGTAAGGTGATGTCCTTAAAATAGACGGAAAGTCCATCGTTGCTTGGATAGGCGGATACCTCGAACCATTTTCGCAAGGTAGGATAAAATTCCTCAAAGTTTACCTTCTCCCCGCTTGTCATTGCCTTATTGTATTCGACAAAAAAACCTAGTTCAACGGCATCGGCATATTCTTCCCAAAGATTTTTACCGATGATGTCCTCTCTTTTTCTTCCCAACAAATGCTCTGCCTGATTGTTCCAATAGGTCACCGTCCACTCCTTGTCTACCGCAAAAAAGGCATCCCCGATGCTTTCCAGAATCTGGTTCTTCTCGGCATAGGAATGTTCCAGCTCCTTGGTGGTCATTGAAGTTGCTATTGCTGTGGAAAGGTTGTTTGTTATTGTCTTCAGGAAGGAAATGTCATCAAGGCTCCATTCCCTCTCTTTTTTACAGTCGTCAAAACCTACAAAGCCCCAGAATTTTTTATTGACCACTATAGGAAATGCCAAAACGGATTTGATGTCCTGTTCCATAAGCAGCCTTTTGGTCTCGCTATCCTGCATCTCACTTACGATGGCTTTAAAAGGTCTATTTTGGGACAGGGGTTGTATTAAATTCTGCACTGCGCTAAAGGGAACATTCTGAAGAGTAGGATTATTGATCTGGGAAGGCACCCCATTACCACTCCATTCCAGGCGTTGGCTGGTTTCCAATTCCCCTGTTTTTTCATTGACCGAATTTTGGAAATAGTATATTCGGTCCACTTTAATACACTCTCCCACCCTGCCAAAGGTTTTGTCGATTACCTTGAACCAGTCCTCAAAATTGAGCAGTGCCGCATTCATTTCGGCAATAATGTCCAATTGTTTTGTCTTGTACAGGATCTTTTGGCTGGCCTTCTTTCTTTGGGTAATGTCCCTAAAAAATACACTGATGCCCTCTTCCGACGGATATGCGTTGACTTCCAGCCAAATACCATAAAAGTCTTCAAAGGTAATAGGCTGCTTTGTCTTTAGTACCTTGTTATAATTAACGTAAGAGGGTAGGTCCACCGCATCAGGGAACACCTCCCAAAGGTTTTTGCCGATCAGGTCTTCCCTTTTCACCCCGAGCAAGCGTTCGGCCGTTTTGTTCCAATAGGTCACCGTGAAGTCTTCCTTCATGGCGAAGAAAGCATCCCCTATACTCTCCAGGATCATATTTTTTTCACGGTAGGCCGATTCCAATTCCACCTCGGCCTTTTTCCTTTCGTCTATATTTTTGAAATAGACCGAAACTCCCCCATTGGAAGGATAGGTGTTGATCTCGTACCAAGATCCGTTTCCTGGATAAAGGTATTCAAAGCTCTCGGCCCTGCCTTTTTTGGCGACCCTTTTATATACGGTTTCCAGTTCGGTGCCCAAGGTAGGGACAAATAACTCCCAAAGATTTTTCCCCAATACCTCATCGCTTTTCTTACCAAGCAAATTTTCGGCCTCCCTGTTAAAAAAGGTAAAGCTCCAATCCTTGTCCACGGCATAGAACGCATCCGATATACTGCCCAGGATTTCCTGGAGCTGCAGTTGGGTGGTTTTCATGGTGTGAATATCCTGGATACTTCCATAAATTTTAGTGCACACGCCATTATCACGTTCACTTTTTCCAATGATCCGCACCCATTTTTCCTTTCCCATACTGGTTTTCAATAGTACCTCCTGGTCATATTCCGTGCCGGTTTCTATAAGTTCCGAAATACTTTTTTCTACAATGGGCCTACTATTGGGAGAGTAGAATTCCAGGCCCCCGCTCAATGAGGCATCGTAATCCTCGTCCACTTCGATTATTTTTCTTACGATCGGCGACCAATACATGGCATCGCTTCCCGGTGCCGCCAACAGGTCCATTTCCCAGCTTCCAATTTTGGAGAGTTCCGAGGTTTCTTCCAGGAGATGGGTCAACTTCACCTCTTCCGTGATGTCAAAGACCATAGAATTGAAGAGAATGGTGCCGTCGACCAATTTATAGGGCGTACCATAACCTTCATGCCAACGGATCTTGCCATTGGGCAGGACATACCGCCAGCGACTGTGCCATTGTGTAAGGGTTTCAAGGGATTTTTGGACATCCCGCATCACCGCCTCGTAATCCCCTCCTTTTTTTATGCGATCCCATACGAGGTTAGCGTTTTCCTCACACTGTTCAGGACTAAGATTGTATATTTGATACGCTTTTTTGCTAACGGAATACATTTTGTCCGTCCCATCCGGATATAAGTAATACTGGAAGCTAACACCGGGAAGATCGTTGGAGAGCGCCAAAAGTCGATGCTCGGCCTCTTTCAGTTGGGTAATATCCTGAAAATTCCCATAGAGCCGGACACATTTTCCATTGACCATTTCGGCCTGCCCCATGGCCCTGACCCATTTTTCGTTGCCCTTGGCGGAGATAAAGGCGGCTTCATAATCAAACGTCTCTCCTGTTTCAATGGCCAGATCAACCTTATTCCAAACCTTTTCCCTATGATCTTCCCTATAAAAATTAATGGCATGTTCCAATTCCGGCGTATAGTGCTCCGGGTCGGTCTCATAGATTTGGTGCACCCCTTCGGACCATGTCAACTTTTTATTGATCATATCTATCTCCCAACCACCTATTTTTGCCAATCTCGAGGCATCGGAGACCACTTCCTGTAATTTTTTGGCCTTGGTTGTATCCTTGGCGGTGGCATAGATCACGCCTTCATTCGCTACTACCTTGCAGTGCCAGCTGAGCCAGACCAGATTGCCCGCCTTGGTGATGTAGCGGTTTTCAATTTCAAAGGTTTCCTGCCCGTCCTTTATTTTTTGTACCAGTGCCTCCGAAATCTCCCTGTCTTCCCAATGGATAAACCCTTGGAAGGAATTGCCCACGATCTCATCTTCACCATAACCCAATATGTTGCACCCGGCCTTGTTTATTTTTAGGAAATTTCCCTTAAAATCCAACAAGCAAATAAGGTCTGGCAAGGTCTCGAACAAGTACGTCAGGTCCTCCTCCATACGCTTGCGGCTGATTTCCGATCCCAGATAATCCTCCAATTTGGAAAGTACCGGATAATGGGCCTTGAAATGTTTTTCATTTTCTTGGGTGCCTACAACCATAACACCAACAAAATTGCCCTGATGTTTCAAGGGAATGCCCAATACCGACTTGATCCCCGATAGTTTTGCGGCCTTTTTTCTGACAAAAAGGTGATTCCGGTCAATGTTGCCCCAAAGCACCGATTGTCCGGTTTTCCACACCGTACCGGGAATCCCATCCCCCAGTTCCATTTCATGGATATCCCTGGAGTGTTCGTAAAATATCCCACCGGCATCATCATTCCCGAACATGGCCGCGAACCGAAGGCTGTTCTTGTGGATACTGGGCAGCCAAACCTCACAAAATGTGAAATCCCCGTAAAGGGCAACCAATTTGCATATCCGATCAAGGGAACTGCCAAGGCTTAGCCTTTCCTTGAAGCTGGCACTGATCTTGGCCAGAAAATCCTTTTCCAGCTGGGCATCGATCTTTGAGGTTACATCCCTTTGGATGGCAATATAATGTGATACCGAACCTTTGATATCCTTGACGGGCGAAGCCGCAATGTTGATCCAGAAGGGCGTTCCATTTTTCCGGTAATTGGTAACGGTGACCTCACAGGATTCCCCTTTGGTCAAGGTGTTGTAAAACAGTTCCAAATCATTTCTGTCGGTCTTCGGACCTCTCAAGATGTCAGGGGTCCTGCCAATGACCTCTTCTGGTCTATACCCTGTCATTTGGGTAAATGCCCTGTTTACATATACTATTTTTGGATCTTGTTCTTCCAGAGGCCCACCATCGGTGATCATAATGGAATCATTGGTATGGGTTACCACACTCTCCAATAATTGCAACCGCTGTCCTTCCACTATCCTATCCGTAATGTACTGTACCGTCCCCTCAAAGAAATCGGGCTCTCCGTCTGCATTCCTGATTAATTTTCCCTGTTCCCGTACCCATCTTGTACTACCATCGGGAAGGAGGATGCGGTGTACAAAATCCAATTCTTTTTGTCCGTGGAACAAAGAGGTCATGTTATCATAAAAAAGCTTCCGGTCCCCTTTGGGCAGGTAATTGAAAATATGTTCTATGGTCAATGGCCATTCCTCCCTGTTCCTTCCCCATATGGCGAAGACCTCATCGGAGAGATTAAGGGAGTCGTTTATAGTATCGTATTTCCAATATCCCAAATTGGAAATTTGCCCATCCTTACTATATTGGTTTTCTTTTAAAGAAGGCTCAATTACATGCTGATGCCCCATGGTATGGGCCGTGACCATCACACAATTTCTTTGTTGAAAAACCAGTTTTTGGCACATCAACTTAACATTTTTTAGTGCCTTATTTTTAGTTTTTATGTTTACACTCTGAAACTGGTCGTTTTGCTTTATTTCGTTATTTGAAATCAAGAATTGATCCAAATCCCACTCCAGGACTATTTCATTAATAGAAAGGCCAAGAAATTCTTCCCTACCATATCCAAATAGACCCAAAGCGGCCTCATTGACTTCAATGATTTTACCGCTCTCCAAATCATAGATCCAATTGGAAAAGGGGCTGGATTGGAAAAGTGTTCTATAATCTATCATTAAATCCTAATTCACATGACACAGGATTGTTGCCAATCCGCAAATATACTAAAGATTTTAACGTTTAAAATTCCTACAAATTATAATGGGAGTCCCAATTTTTCCGAAGATCCTTTTATTAAGTCCCTTGTCCAACACTAAAAGTTTGGCATTTATGCATTTGGCATTACTCTATTTTCCAAGAAAATACTTAGTACTGGATGATAGGTGGGCCTTTTTAGTTGGCAGTTGCAGTTGGCAAAAAGTAGTGGATAAAAATTACATGGCAGTCGGCAAAGGTGGGCATGCGTCGGAGCTCCCGATAGAGTTACGGGATTAAATCCCACTTAGTAAGTAAAACATTATACCCCAACTATAAGTTCCCGGTTTTCCATAGGACCATCACCTTCTAAGGATCCCCCTCCCCTACACGGTACATTTTTTCCTGGTACCCGATACGCCCATCCTTGGAAATGGCCTCTACAACAATTATATAATCCCCCGCAATATCGCCATTGTAAAAACTGACCGATGCCCTTCCGTTTTGATCGGTCCTTATGCTTGGAGACCAATGGATCAATGATCTTAGATCAGGTTTTTGACTATCAGGTTCCTGTGCGTTATACTTGGGGGCATAGAATTCCCTTTCCGGGGAGAAGACCGCCATGGTAGATTCGAGCGTGCCAGGTGCAGGTCTATCGGTACCATGGATGCCTACCCCGTCCTTGGTATAGACAGAAATGATATGGCCCAAAGTGGGTACCTCCAAGGGATGTGTATCGGGAAAAACGGTCAGATACTGTTTGGTAAAAAATTTGGCATATTTTATTAGTTCCACACTTTCCACTATGCCGGGAGGCATGTGGGGCACAAATTCATACTGCTCCTTTGCCAGCAATTTGCCATCCACCACCAGCAAGGTCGGTTCCCTGCGCCCCCCTTTAATGTGGGCCAGCATAAAGCCATCGGAGAACTGCTCTATGGTTATCTGGTCTCCATACTCGAACATCAGGATACTGTACAGGCCGTAGGACCATTTTCTTTCTTTGGAACGCAGCACATCCCCTTCTATGACCACGTCCGGCTCCCCAAATTGTTTGTACGCCTGCTGCCGTTCAGGGGTCAACCGATAGCCCTCTACCACTACTTCGTCCAATTGGGTTACCCCATAAAGGGAATCGAAAATGGCCTCCGTTTTTTGCCGTTCCCATTGGGCCCATACTACGGCCCGGGCAACGGGATCCACTTTTTGCATGGAAATAATGGGTTCATACTCCACTTTAGGACGGTTAAGGGTATCCATCAAAATGTTATAATTGTTTTTTTTGCCCTCTTGGTCCTTGCTATTGAGCAATACCTTCATCCGTTTGCCATAGGCATCGTCCAATAAAAAATGGAACCTACCCATACTGTCCGTTTTCTGGGAATAGAAAGTAGGTGCCTTGCCAAAGGTGACCAGGGAGATATCGGCAGCATTGACAAGTTCCCTTTTGGGAAAGCCCGAACGTAGGGTACCCTTTACTTCGAGTGCCGGTTGGGGCCAATAGAACCGAGCGCCCTGACCCTTTACTGGATATTTGTAACGGCGCCACCCTTGGGTCAGTAGCAATGCATCCAGATCGTTGTAGTTATTTGGCCCATCTTCCCTGAAGTAGTGGTCGGGCTCTTCCACCTCCCCCCTTAGTTCGGAGGACAGCAAAAAGTAGGAACGAATGGTCCCTCCCTTGCCTTGGTGCCATTGTTCCCTGTTTATGGCCAAAATGGAAAGGTCGGTGTTCGTTGGGTCAAGACCTTCTCCTGAAACCTCAATATGGAGCTTGGTAGGTTCCTTCCTGCCATAAAGTATATTGTCCGTGGACAAAGATATATCCAGCCCCTCCTTTCCAGATTCGTTAAAGTAGAGGCGTTCCGCCAAGGGATTCCTATTGGAATCCATCAGGGTAAATACGATGATACCTTCCGGCAACTTGTTGGACGGCATCTGGTAGACAAAGCGACCATCCCGCAAAGGCCCTTCCATTAAATAATAATCCAATCCCCTACAACTGGCCTTTACAAAAACACGGTCGTTTATGATGTTGGATTCCACTTGGATACGGATCTTGTCCCTGGCCCTGCCCACAGATAGAATGCTCCCCTTGGAAACCGTTTTGGGCAAGGGATAGGTTGCCTCCGTTTCCAGGCTGTCCGTATAAACAATGTTTGCACTATAGGAAGTACTGCTATCGGCATCCAGAAAGAAAAAACCCATACCCAAATGGTTGCTCCTAAAAGAGGTTACCTTTTGGCCTGAGGCATCCAAAACCTCGCCTTGGACCTGCTTTCCATTTCCATCCAGACCCACTGCCTTAAAACCGATTTTATTGCGGAACCCATGTATGATTTCACCGCCCTCCGGAAAGAACTGTAGGTCCAAGGGCGGAGTGTCCAGAACTATGGTCTTGGTATGCCTAGGTCTTTGTCCCGTGTCCAAGGTGAGCGTAACCCAATCCAATTTTTCCGGGATTTCATAATACAAGGGATATAGGTCCCTGCCCTTCCTGTTGACCGTGATCGTATCCTTGCCCTTGCCCCAGTCCAGATATACCTGGATCTGCCGTTCGCCTTCACTCTCCAATACCTGTGGCAGGAACCGGCCGGTCAAGGTCCAACCTCCGTCCTCCTTTTCCGTTACGGTCAAGTCTTCAATGGGGTCCTTATCGTTTTGGGCCGGGGCATAAAGGTCCACATAGGCCTTGAACATAAAATCGTCCCCGAAATTTCGGTTCCATTGGGTATAGGCACGGATCAAATAACGCCCTGGCTGCATGTTCTTATGGAGCTCAAAGGCGCCATTGCCGATACCCTGTTCAAGCTTCACCAATCTATGTGCAACAATTTGTTCATTGGGCCCAATGAGGTCTACATAGAGCAAGCGACTTAGTTTGGAGGGCATATGGTTTTCCGTGCCGGTAACAATGGCCTTGAACCATATGTCCTGGTCCATGGCATAGGCATTGGAATGGAGTTGCAGGTAAATCTTTTCCGCTACGGATGTGTCTAGATTGCCATTATACTTCTGTGAAAAACCGCCAATGGAAATTAATAAAATGATAAGGGAACACCCGGTATGAACGGATTGGAAAAAATGGATGATATGGTCCTTAAATTTATTCATTTAGCGGGATTTGGATGCTCCAACGCCATTATAAAAATGCTATCCATAATTCCATTTGGACGTCCCATGGGTTTTCCCTGACATACTTGACTTAAAGATATATATTTCTATATAATATTTAGCGACAAGCCGGGGAATTTTATGGGAAGTGTGTTTGTGATATATATACGGTGGTCATAGTTTTGGGTTAACAATTTCAAAATAGTTTTTTCAATGATTTAGTGCCCGATCAAGCATAAATCTACGAATAATTTAAACCTTGACCGGGCCACTAATGAAACGAATTGAAGATGACCTAAGGATTATTTTGATTTCCAATTCCTATGGCCAATTGCTACTGAGTGCCGATTTCCTGCAAAAGTATTATGGATTATTCCTTTTTTAATACAATTTCAATGACCCCATTCTTTGCTTGGTCCCCATATTTTTTAATGGCTTCTTTATTAGCTGCGGGTATTGGAAAAAACATCTTGATTTGATTTACAGAAATCAGTTCCAAATCCTTTTTGGCAGAAGGTATCCCGTTAATGAGTATCAGCGCCTTATCGATATCCGGATAACGACTTTCCAAAGGCGCCATTTTGTCCATTTGTCCGTAATGTTCCAAAAGGTTCCCGTTTGGATCTGATATATTCGGTCCAGCACTCACCTTCCAGGGACTTTGGGCCTTTGCTTCCGCTGAATGTGCATTGGCACTTTTGGTCTTAACTTCAATGACCCCATCTTTGGCTGTATCCCCGTATTTATCTATCGCTTTTTGGCCTTTTAGTACTACCACGGATTCAATATCTTCCGGTTTTATTTTTTCGAAATTGCTTTTGGAGGTCTCTTTTCCATCCAAGATGATTAAAGGGTTTTCCTTTCCGGGCCTTAATTTTATCCCAGAGGTTTTGTCTGTCCCCGTTTGGCGGACATTGATGGAGTCATGGGGTTTTAGGGTAATGGAAGCTGCTTTGTGGCCATCCCCAGGATGGTTGTCTGGAAGGTTCGAATTGTTTTTCTTCATTGTAATCTCTATAACCCCGTCCTTCCCTTTGTCGCCATATTTTTCGATCGATTTGGGACCTTTCCATATCTCGACGGATTTAATAGTTTCTGGGTCTATCTTGTCCATTTCATTTTTTGAAATTTCCTTTCCATCCATGAGTATTAAAGAATCATCCTGATCTCCAATATCCAATTTCACCCCAGAGGCACTACCTATAGCTAAGGGGTGGCCCGAAAGAGAATCATGGATTATCACTGTTGATTTATTATTTCCTTCTGCTTTCCGAACCCCTGTGCCGGACAATACTTCACCGTACTCATAGTTGTTAACCTTTTCCAGTCCTTCATTTAGGCCTGAGTTTGGTTTTGGGGAGCCATAAAGTATTATTTTCTCATCTCGTTTTTCATTTTCACCAACAATAAATTGGCCATTGATTTTGCTTCTTCCAAAATAGATTGTCTCAATTCCATTGGGGTCTTGATAGTTTCCAGACACAAATCCTTGATCATTGATTTTATAGGATAGTGCAATCTTTGCAATCAGTCCAGTTTTGTTTCTTTTTAAATCCTTTATTTTAAGTACCCCTCCCTGACCTGCAATTTCATCGACCATGTCAGACAATTCTATATCGGTTGTACCTTTTTTTATTTGATATACTTTTTGAATGGAATCCTTTAACGTTCCAAAGGGTATTAATAAAGGGTTCAATGTTTTTAATTGAGCTTCTGTACTTTCAATAGGCGATGATAACTGGTTTAATGCCTTTACCCTGGCCTCTGTCTTAATATTAAACATGAAGATGAATGCCATAAGAAAGGGCAACATTAACGTATACTTGATTTCGTTTTTTCGGTTCGATCTGTTTTTGTTCAGCATGTTGATTCGTTTTTTGATGGATGAGTTAAAAAATGGGGTAACCAAGGAGTAATGCCTTTCACCAACCCCTGTTCTTAACAATAGGTATTGATATTCCGTCCTATTGGTATTGAGGGCAATGGTTTCGGTGTCCGCCATATATTCCAGATTGTTGTCCATACTGGCCCTATACCACCAAATAAAGGGATTGCACCATTGAAAAATGGTAAACAGGTGCATCACAACAATATCCAGGGAATGATTTCTTTGTACATGGATCCTTTCATGTAACAAAATGGTATGCAGTTCCGAGGGGCTATGTAGATTTGGATTATAAACCACATATCTAAAAAAAGAAAATGGAGAAACATTTTTGTTGGTTTCTACCTTAATGAACTTTCCATCTTTAAACGTAATACTATTTGAAATCAACCTGTAGAGCGATAGCAGTTGGATGGCAAATCGCATCATAAATAGGAATACGCCAGCGATATACCCATAAAATAAGAGCGAAAACCAATCCAAAGGAGTTTCCTTGCTTAGAGGTGCCATCACAAAATTTTCCATATTGCTCGGATTTATGGGCGTAGGTTGCAGCCAAACGGTTTTGGTGATGACCATAAGGGGGAGCACAATGGATAGTCCCAAGCCTACCATTAGATATATTCGGTTCGCCTTAAAAAAGGTTTCCCGTCTTAGCAGTAGCACATAGAACAACAGAAAAAGAGCAGTGATGCCAGAGGACTTTAAAAGATAGATAAGAAACTGTTCCATGTTATTTGTTCTTTTCGATGGCGGCAATAATATCCTTTAACTCCGCTATGGATATTTTTTCTTCCTTGGCAAAAAAGGACACCAGACTTTTATAGGAATTCTCGTAATAGTCGGAGATAGTGGAATTGATAAACTTTGCGCGATACTCCTCTTTGCTGACCAAGGGATAGTACCTATGTGTATGCCCGAAGGCCTCATGGTCCACGTATTTTTTCTCTTCCAGTTGCCGCACTAGGGTGGACATGGTGTTGTAGTGGGGCTTTTCACCTTTCACTTCGGCCAAAATTTCTTTGACAAAAGCTTTTTTAAGTTTCCAAAGCACTTTCATCACTTCTTCTTCCTTATTGGTCAATTTCTCCATACGGGTATTATTTTTATCAAACATAAAACTATTTTTTCAGTTATAAAACTATTTTTATAGTTAATTAACTAATTTTTAAGTTTCAATCGGTAAAATGAGGGATGAATTACAATTTTTGGGTATTGGGTAATTATGCGAAAAATGGAGCTAATCAAGGAGGGAATTCTTTATTTCCAATACTTATGGACGGTATACTGAATACCTTTATTTTGCTTTGGTCAGGCCAATTATTGCTTTGTTTTCCTGAAGTGGCACTGATTAAAACGGAAAGTTTGGTACTTATTACAGGAATATATTAAAAATTGGCAGTGCCTATAGTAATGGCAAACTGGGCTAGGGTTTGGTTATAATAGCGCTGGGCTTGTTGGGGGTCTCAGGTTTTTCGGAACAGGTTGTGACCAGTACAGGGGTTGGTTGTTAGAAAATGCTTTTTTTAATTACATCCTGAATTTTACTAAGATTTTCCGATGGAAAATCAGAAGCTAGGCAACTAAAATTAGTTAGCTAAAAACTAACAATTATTTATATATCACATTGTTCAACGTCTATTTTATCAATTTCAAAATATCTTTTCCATAGTATAAAATTCCAACAGAAATTATTAAGAATAGGAATAAACCAGTTCTTAATCCGGCGTTAAAACCATCTCGTAGGCCTTGAACTATCAGTAATAAAATAAAGGGTAAAACATCATAGGATTGGATTTGTAGGCCAAAAACGCAGTTTTTTTTGGGATTCGCCATTGAACTAAGCGGTGACGTTTCTGCACTTACAATGCTATGGGATTAATCCTCTTTATCCCCGCTGCTACTTGGGGTTCATCCTTTCCGGGGTAAGCACGGGCAAGTACATCCTCCAGGTCCATAGTCTTTCCTTGAGGTCCTTTACCAGGGAAGGATGTTGTCCGGATACATTTTGGGTTTCAAATTTATCCTTTTCCATATTGTAAAGCTCCACATTGTTCTTGCGATAATCTACAAGTAGTTTCCATTGGCCCGACCTTATGGCAAGGTTCGGACTTTTGTAGTTCTCCTGTTTTGGATAGTTGAAGCCATAGGAATTTCTGCCATATTCCCAATAAATATCGCCCTTTCTCTCCGAGGGGATTCCCAAGAAAACGCCCTGCCTATTTTCCCCATCCCCTTTATAGTTCGGGGGAAGCCCTATCCCTGCCATGGCGGCCAAACTGGGAAGCAGATCCGTAGCACTGATTACGGAACTATTATCCGTTTTTCCCATGGGTACATGTCCCGGCCATTTGATGATGAAAGGCATGCGGATGCCTCCTTCATACAGCGAAAGCTTGGTACCGCGAAGACCTGCCGACCTACTTCCCCTAAAGCTGGGCAAGGGGCCATTGTCACTTGTAAAGATCAAGATAGTGTTCTCTTCCATGCCAAGTTCCTTGAGGCCGTCCAACAATCTTCCCATCTGTTTGTCATAGGTATCCAGGACCATCTTAAATGCCTTTTCCTCCGTGGGGTCCATGGGAAACTTGCCTGAATGGCGCGTTCCGGCCCCTGGCACCCAGGGTGTGTGCATGTCATCCGGCCAAAGGTTTACAAAACAGGGACGCTCTTTGTTCCTTTTGAGAAAATCCAGCGTTTTATCAACAAAGTATTTTGTTCTGTCCCAACGTTTTATACTATCCTGTGGCGACCAGATCCAATCGGTAGCCGTAATCTGTGGATCAGGGGCCGGGCTTTCATAGGTGCTTATATGTTCATCAAAACCATAGCGGTCAAAATTGGGAGCGTCCAATACATCGCGACCTCCCCCCATGTGCCATTTTCCAAAGTGGCCTGTGGCATAGCCCCCATCCTTGAATATTTTGGCCATGGAAGGTGCATGCACATTAAGATAGTTTGCCTGCTCGGCTTCCAAATTGCTCTGCCTATCGTTCAAAAAGGTGGTAAAGTTCCAATTGGCGGGATGCATCCCGGTCAATATGCTTACGCGGGAAGGGGAACAGATGGGGGAACCGCTATAATATTGCATAATTTTTGTCCCTTCCGCCGCCATTCTGTCTATATTGGGGGTATTTACATAGTCGCCGCCGTTAAAACAACTGATGTCCCCATAGCCCATATCGTCCGTTAGTATAAGGATAATATTGGGCCTTTTCTGTTGTTGGGCCATGGCGTTTAGGCCGATAAGACAGGAGCAGCACAACAATGCCAATTTCTTGATGTTCTTGTTTTTCATTCCATTCGCTATTAATAAACCGGAACCCACAGGCTTGTTGTTCCAATTATCCAAATCACTCTATTTGGACAGTACAGGTACAATAATACTGTTTTCTTCCAACCTAAACTTATAGAGTCCTTCTTTTGGATCCCATTGCTTTGTAACGGGAACTATCCTTGTCCTTCTTGGGCTTATCTGTTTATCATCAAAATGGACATGGTACACATAATATAGTTGGCCGCCCGGTCCTTGAAATAGATCCCCGTGCCCCGAACCGTTTTCCCCCACAATGGAACGGTGGATGATAGGGCTGTCCTTTTGCTTGACCCAAGGGCCATAGGGGGAATCGGAAACCGCATAGCCCACGGAATAATCAACGTTCCTGAAATGATTGGCCGAGTAAAACAGATAATACTTGTCCTTCAGCTTGATAACGGTAGGCCCTTCCATAATGGGTACCGACCTATAGGCCGGAGTGGCCTCCCAAGGTTCCGTTTGGCCAAAGCACCTCTTTAGGGTCTCCGGCCTCATTTTTCCCTTTTCCATATCCAACTCGGCCACCCAGAGGTAGTTGCCATTATTAAAACGCACATGGTAGAGGTAATGCTTGCCGTCATCATCCCTAAAAATGAAGGAGTCGATATTCTTTTCCGATCCATCGATAGGACCTACTTGCTTTTGTTGGTAAGGGCCCAAAACAGATTTTGATCGGGCCAGTACCGTTTGTTCATTGGCCGTGTAGGTCAAATAATAGCTGTCTCTTCCTTTGAATATTTGCGGTGCCCAAAAGCCTTCGGTGCCATAGGTATGCCCTCCCTTCGTCAAGAGCATATGCACCTTGGCGCCTTCAGGTAAGGCCCAGTGCTTCAGGTCCGTGGATTCCAAAACAGAAAATCCCGCCGGTCCTCCCCTGCTTCCGCCGGTTCCGGTAAGGTAGTATTTGCCCTCATCAACATATACGGTCGGATCCGCAAAAAATAGTTCTTGGCCTTGCTGTGACCTCAATTGCATGGCACTGACAAACATGACCAAATATAGAGCAGTGTATTTCATTTTTATGGTTTTTATCAAAAGCTTTCATTCATTTTTCTTCCCCCTAATAGAGTATTGAATTCCTTTCACTTTCCCTGTGGTTTTCCAAACACATTGTTTTTCACGGCCCAATCATTCCAGAGGCTGTCCAAATTTTGCACCACCCCGGGATATTGGTCGGCCACATTTTGGGTCTCTGATCGGTCCTCGCTAATCTTGAACAATTGCCATGGTTCCTTGGCATCAGGTGTTACCAATTTCCAATCGGCCGTCCGGACGGACCGTCCCCCTTCATGTTCATTAAAAAGAAATGGATGGCCGGTACGGGTCTTTCCCGAAAAAATTGGGACCAGGCTTTTGCCTTCCATGGGAGAAATTTCATTACCGGCATAAGATTGGGGGTAAGAGGCATGGGCCACATCCAAAAATGTCGCCATAAAATCCATTACATGGCCAATCTGATCCGAAAAGCCCCCTTTGTCCCGGATTCCATTGGGCCAATGGGCGATCATAGGGGTATGGACACCTCCCTCAAAGGACTCCATTTTCCAATAACCAAAGGGGGTGTTGGATACATTGGCCCATCGCTTTCCAATGGACGCAAATGTGGTCTGCGGTCCCGGCATCACATCCTTGCCCACAGGATATGCGATAGGCCTACCATCCCTTGTTTGGCTGGGCCTGTCAAATCCGGGTCCATACCGCATACTGTCTTCGTAACTGGCCCCATTATCACTTAGAAAAACGATCAGGGTATTCTCAAGTTCCCCGGTTTCCTTCAATGTGCTGATGATCCTGCCTATCCCTTGGTCCATTCGGTCTATCATGGCTGCATGGACTGCCATGGCCCGGGCGTCCCATTCCTTGTGCGGGTTGTCTTCCCATTGCAGTTCATCCCCAAACCTTTTTGTTAAAAGGTACTTGTCCGGATCCAATAATCCGGATTTGGTCATGCGTTCGTACCGCTGTTTCCTTATGGCCTGCCACCCCACCTTATAGGTATTCCCATATTTTTCTATATCCTCGGGAAGCGCATGGAGCGGCCAATGCGGGGCAGTATGTGCCACATAAAGAAAAAACGGCCTGTCTTTCCTGCTCCACTGTTTAATATATACCGAAGCCGTGTCGTTTATGGCATCCGTATGGTAATAATCCTTGGGGACTTCCTTGACCGGTTCGGTACCGTCCACCAGACTAAAAGGGTCAAAAAAATCCACTACGCCCCAAATGTTGCCATAGTATTTCTCAAAACCCCGTTTGGTCGGATACTGTTCTATGGGTGAAAACAGTTCGTGCTGTTCTTGGTGGTTCAACCAATTCAGTTGTTTTTCAGGAGTTTCTTGGATCAAGGTGTTCGAAACATGCCATTTCCCCACCATACCCGTGTGATAGCCCGAAACTTTGAGGGTTTCCGCCAAGGTAACCGTATTCCCCGTAAGATGTCCCCGATAACCCTCTTGGCCGGTATCGGTGGTCATGTGGCCGATACCCGCCCGATGATTGTAGAGTCCCGTTAAAAGTGAGGCACGGGTAGGACAGCACCTGGATGTATTGTAGAACTGGGTAAAGCGCAATCCGTTCGCTGCGAGCTTATCCAGGTTTGGAGTATTTATTTCCCCGCCGTAGCAGCCCAGATCGGAAAATCCGAGGTCATCGGCCATGATGAGCACAATGTTTGGCCTGCTGTCTTCCTCTTTTTTCGGGTCACTATCATTTTTTTTATCATTGGCACCACATTGGGACAAAAATATCCCCAAGGAAACCAGAGCGAGTGATTTGAATAATTGATTATATCTCATTTTGTTGGATTGAAAAGGCATAATTGGTCTTGGTATATTAGGTTTCGTAGAGCTCTTTACAGCACGAGCCCGCCCGTATCCGTTCGGACGAGCGTGACGCTCGCGCTACCGGGAGTTGGAGAATTTTTTTTGTTATCCTTAAGGGACACAGACATAAAACGGATTGGTTGGCACTAAAGAACGAAATATCATCGGATTTGGCAATTTCAATAATACCGAATAATGAAATTCGGGTTTGGTAATACCTCGTTACCTACAGATTTATTCTTCATTTTCAAGAACGACAATCGGTTCTTTAAGATTTTTGCCTACAATTGAAATATTATTATATTTCCATTTATCCTTATTCCAATCCGCAAAAACCCTCATTCTGCCCTTTCCCTTGGAACCTTTGACCTGAACATAGATATCGATAGTAGTATCATTGTTTGAATAGTTCACAATCCCTTGCATTATATCAATTGCATTAATGGGTTCCAAGGTACCCAATACTCCCACAACCTCCTTGTTTTCATGGGCTTTCGACAGGGCATTATCCATTAGGTAGGGATCTACATAAACTTTTGCAATATTGGAAATTCTTGTTCCTATTGGTGAGGTCCCGATAGATACGACCAACAATAACAAAATGCCAAACACAGGAAGAAACCATTTCCAATTCCGTTTCCACCAACTTCTATGTTCAATTAATTCGTCCATTTTTTTAAATTATGGTTAACATTATCGGGTTAAATCATATAAGCCAAGACAGAATTTTACATGAGATTAAAAGTTAAAAACCAGCTATATCCGGGCTGATTTATCAGAATCCATGCAAGTAACTTGTTGGTTTCGGGATCAAATAACAATACCCCTAAAGGATTTTCCGGTTCCTCCTTTTTAAAATAGGCAAAAACATTCTCGTCGTTGGTATACATTTTTTCTCCATCAACAAATTCCGATTCGGCCTTTTCCTCATTGAAAGGCTCATATATTTTATGATTTTTATAAAATCTTACCGGTTTTGCATCCAAATTCTGAACTCCGATACTGTCTATGGTTTTTCTAAAAAAAGAAAAAAGATTGTCGAAAGCAACAATTCTTTTTTCCTTCCTTTCAACAACCGTATCATTTAGTATGTTGTCGAAGTAAATATAATATTTAAATAAACTATCCCTTGGAATTTCAGATTGATCTTTCTTATAAACGTAATTTGCCAATTTGGTTAGCTTTGAATATTGAGCTAATTCGTTTTCAGTCCAATTTTCAGAGCTATGTTGTCCAAATCCGAAACTTGTGGTTAGTAAAATTATTCCAACTATCACTATTCTTTTTTCCATAATCCATAATGATTATCGTATGCTGACTAATCTTAAAAAGCTATTGATATTCAGGTTATTTACAAAACCAAGATATTCCGGTTTCAATCCAAATTTATCATTTTGCGTTTTAATAACCAACATAATGGCATTAACATAACACTATAATTCATCTTTAAACAGAAATACTTCCTCAATACCCATCTTGAAAACCCGTGAAATATCATAAGCCAATTTCAATGAGGGATTGTACTTGTCCTGTTCAAGGAAAACAATGGTTTCCCTACGCACATTGACCGCTTGGGCCAAGTCTTTTTGTGTTAGGCCGTCCCTTGCCCTTAATTCCTTGATGCGGTTAGTCATTGTTCAACCCCTTCTCCTTATGGTACAACCAGAAAAGGGCGTAAATAAGGGCCATACCTATGATTCCCACACCGATCGGGATTACATTCTGGCCTGAAAACATGGCAAAAATGAGTATTACGACCCATAATCCATAGGAATAGGGAAATGAATTACGCGCCGCATTCCTGCTCAATGCAAGGGAAAATTCGTCATCGGCAGGTATGCCCTTCAGCTCGTCCCGAAGCCTTTTGAAATAGAACAGGGTACTGACGATCATGGTCAATAGCACCAGGGCAAAAACGAAATAATGGGCGGTCTCCAAGGCTATGAAGGTGGACAACTTATAAAACGAGAAACTGAACGCTATCGTACCCACTAGCCCGCATAGGAATAAAAGTTTTGCAGATTTCATTTGTAAAAAATTAAAAGTTATGTTTTTCTAACACAAAGTTAGAAATATATAACACAACTAAAAATATTTTTAAGAAAATTTTATTTTTTTGCAATATTTATTTTTGAAAAAAGATTGGTGGCAAGTGCAATTTATGGCCTGTCCCTTCCAATAAACCGCTCTTTCCCAAGGAGGAACCCAATCGCCCTGGCAACATTCTTTTCAATGCTTTTTTCGGTTTTCAGGAAGGAAATATACTTTATGATCTCCCTTCGCCTTGAGGTAGGCAGGGCATCGAACACCTTTTTGGCCTCCGGATTTTCTTTGAGGGCCTTCAACAATTTAGGATGGGGGTCCACCGTTCTCTCGGACGGGTCGAACGCTACGGTAACCTCCAACATTTCCCCGATTCGATCCGGGGAGTTTTTCAACATCCTAGTATTTACATACAACCTCCACTCCCCCCGATATTTGACCAGCGTCTGTATGTACTTTTCACCATTTACCGAACCACTGATGGGAATAGGCCCTTTATCCTTTCCCACTTGCCCGAACAGCTCGTTCAGGATTACATCAGGGACAAATACAAAGGGGTTGATTCCGATTATTTCCAGTTTTGCCTTAAATTTGTACAATGCTATTTGACTTTATTCGTTCTTAAAACCCCATGTTTATCCTTTGCTAAACGACAATCCTTTTTCCTCCAATGCTTTTCGAAGCCTTGGGATGGAACTTGGCCCTATACCGTGCAAATTCAAAATATCATCTTCACTGAACTTGGAAAGTTCGTTTAGACTTGTAATGTTTTTACTTTCCAGTGCCCGCCTTGCGGGTGCGGGGAGCAGTGAGAGAAAACCGTCCTTCGGTTTGCGCTCTTCCTCACAGACCGGACAAGTGGGGCAGTCGCTACTTTTGTAATAGTCATGCCCCTTTGTACAGGTTCTTTTAGTTGTATTCGACATTATTTTTTATACTGCCAAAACCGGTCTTTTCCTGCGGCTATCCATTCCAAAGATTGTTCTATTCGCTGTTGTCGGGTTGCTTCCGTTTTAGCGCCCGTTATCCAGACCAAATAGTTTTTGCGGAAAGAAGGGGTTTTTGATTCAAAAACTTCCTTGGCCTTTGGGCTGGCCTCCAATTCCTTGGCAAAATAATCCGGTACCTCGATGGTTTTGGGTTTATCCGATTTCGGCCGTTCGCTTTTTATTCCCTTTTCATTTAGGGCCATCGCCTCTTTCAGCATGGCTTGGAATTCCCGCTCGGGTGGTAATTCCGAAATATCAGTGATCTTCCCCAAAAACCTTTTAATAGGTTTTTGGTTCTTACTCCCTTTCAATCGGGGGTCGCCCATTAATTCTGCCTTTATGAATGAAAACGAACAATGTTTTTTATAAGAAGCCATCACGCACATAAAATCCCCTTGGTAATCAAAATGGGGAATGCCCCATTTAATGGCCTCCTCCACTTGGGGACAGGTAACGTGGACAAGTTGCCGCCAATGTTCCAATATGGGTTTTGCGAAATCTTCTGATTTGGAGATGTACCCGTCCACTTTTGAATCGAATGGTATCATTTTATAGGTTTTAAATAAAAAAGGGATGTACCCGTGTTCATGGGGAACCCGATACTTTCAAGCATCCGGAATCTCCGGCTCCACCAGTTTTTTCAGTTTTTCCAAGGATTCCTGCCAGCCCAGATAGCACATTTCCGCAGGAATGACCTCAGGGATGCCTTCCTGTACGATATGAAGGTCGGTACCACAGGAAACCTTGGTCAGCCTAACCGTGACGGTCATCTCCCCGGGCAGATTGGGGTCATCGAATTTGTCGGTGTATCGGATGAGCTCGTTGGGCTTGATTTCTAGATATTCCCCCCCGAACGAATGTCCGTTGCCCGTCGTAAAATTGGTAAAGGACATTTTATGGGTACCTCCGGTTTTGAAATCCAACTTATGCACTTTGCAGGTAAATCCGAATGGGGGCAGCCAAAAGGCCATGGCATCTTCGTTGGAAAAGGCCTTGAATACTTTTTCGGGGGACGCAGTCAGCACCCTGTGTAGTGTTACGCTATTGTTCGACATAATGTTTGTTTTTAGTTATTATTTCTAATTTATTTAAATTTACATGTTTTCTTATTATCCGAACAACGGGCTGTATTTATGCCGGTTGTCATATAATATCCAACCCAAAATTGCGGCCATTGGAAGGGTAAGGACCAATCCACTGGGTTCCCCACAAATGTTGGTCAGGAGGATGCCTATCATGACCGGTAGTATGACCAATGCTCCCAAGGCCCTTGTCTTGGTAAAAATGATCAATAGGCCGCTTACGATCTCGGCGACCGCGATCAAAGGTAATAGCCAAACGATTTGCATTAATGCTTCGAATTCCTTAAGGGTTTCCTCAGGCATATCTTCCGGAACGGGCATGTAGTGAAAAAACTTGTCCAATCCTGCATTGATGAACATTAACCCGAACAAGAGGGCTAGGATAAAAAGAATCTTTTTTTTCATTTTTATTGATGTTAGGAGAATGTTTCTTTTTTTCTATACTTCACGATCCGTTCTATAAAGTTCAAGGGCAACGGTCTGTCATTCGGAAACTGTATCACGGATTTGGTTACTTTCAACCCTACCAATTCTTTTGCGAACGTTTTCAAAAATGCCTCGCTCCACGGATTTGCTAATGAAATATGTTTGGCATAGGCCGAATAGTATATCAGGTATTTTTTCCCGATTTTAAATGCGGGAATTTGATAGCTGATCACTTCTTCCGCTTCCGGTGCTATTTGGTGGACGACCTCGCGAATGGATTGCATCCTATCCTGTATTTCTTTTGGAAATACTTTGTGGTACCCGTCAATTGATTTATAGTCCGTTTTAGCCATGGGTCTTGATTTTACCAGTGTATATGTACGAAATGGCAAGTATGGCACCGATTACAACGGGCATCGCCATATATCCAATGTTACCGTCCACCACGGCATGGCTGATAAATGCGAAAACAAGGTTGAACGTTAATCCTGCATACGCCCATTCCTTGATTGTCGGGTGCAATTTGGGTATGACCAAGGCCGTTGCTCCCAACACTTTGCAAATAATCAGGGCATGGGCAAAGTAACCGGGGTACCCCAATGGTTCGGTCCCCGCTGTAGCATATTCAGGTGCAAACAATAAAGTGCCTAATGGCATCATTCCTTCAAACAGGAAAATGATAATCGTTGCTACCCAAAAAATAATCTTGTTTTTCTTCATAATAGGTTGTTTTAATATGGTTATTGTACGTTGTTTTTCAGCCCCAAAAATTCCGAAATCAAATCCATTAAAATAGAACAAACCCGACACGGACTCAATAGGTTCTTTACTTATTTATACAAATTTAGAAGAAAATCCTTTGGCAAGCGGGTGTGAAAACGGCGGTTAAAGGGGTGTATTCCGCCAAATATAGTATCTATCAAAATTAGAATCAATGCACTCGCCACTATGCCGTTGAAAGCGCATGAATGGAAACCTCCCTGCTTTTCCCCTTTAAAGCGACATTTCCCAACAACTGGCTTTTATATTCCTTGCCGATGTTCAATAGGGACAACAAATCGGAACTTACCAGAATTTCCTCCTTCAGTTCGCTACACTTTCCGAGAATACGGGCGGTAGTATTCAGCACATCCCCGGAATAGGTAATGTCCCTTTTGACGATACCCACTTCGCCCGCCACCACATTACCGGAATGGAAACCCGCCTTGAAAGAGGGAACCCGGCCATATTGTTCTTTATAATGGTTTCCTTTACCGGCCAAGATAGTCTTGATGTCGAAAAAACATTTCAGACAGTGCTGCGCTTCAATACCTTCCTTATAATCCCAGGCCACGACCACTTCATCACCAACATATTGGTAAATATTGCCCTTGTTTTCAATGATCGGGTCGGTTATATCGGCAAAGAAATCCTTTAGCAAACTATGATATTTTTCGTTGCCCAAACTTTCGGCCATAGTGGTGGAGTCATCAAGGTCAAGGAACATAAAAATGCGTTTTTCCTCTTTTGGGGTGTTGTAGCGTCCACGAAGGATGTTCCAAAAGGTTCGGTGGCCAAACTTACTATTTATCTGGAGCATAAGTTGGGTGAACTCTACGATAAAGGCCCAGACCAATGCATTTTTTAAGGGATAGGGGTCCGTAATAAATTCCATGAAAGCTTGCTGTGTCTCGGGATCCGATAACGGTTTTCCCGTTCGGATAGGCACCATGGAAACGGCCATGACCACTGTGATGAATGCGACAATGAGTACAAAGCATATCCCGACGAACGCAATGGTTTGGCCATAGGGCTTGTCCCTAAACTTTTCGTTCACATAGAACACCAAAAGACTACCGCCCAGCAGGGCCCCGATAAACCCCGGCACCATATTCCGGATGACCGAGTTCCAAAAGGAATACTCTGGCGAAGGTCCCAAGGAATAGTAGGTGTGAAGTTGCAGGTGGTCGTAAACCGCAATGGTAAAACCTAAAAAAAGCCAAAAGAGCATAATGATGGCCAATTGTCGTAGTTTTATTTGGGTCGCGGTTTTCATTTTACATCCTGTTTTATGCATTTGCCAAATGCTTACCAATATTTACAATTTGTCGGGTATGCCGTTGCGTATGGAAGAGAATAAACCGGAGCCATTCGTATCGTGTTAACTGGCCGAAAGACGGGAACTCCATATCTACACAAAGAGTCGTCAAATCTGAGGTTTCGGCGATATTTTTCAAGTGGTTCCTGATTTCCTTGATTTTTTGGACCAGCGTATCCTTTCTATGGGGAGGAGGGCCCGGGACAATTGAAGGGTCGGCCTCAAACTTCAGTTCAAAATTAAGGAACAGGTCCCGAAGGGCATTCACTTTTTCGTCATAGGCCCTATTGGCTACAGTAGTTTTTGTATCGGGAATACCGCTACCACAGATGATGATATGCTCTGCGGTCTGGCCTGCTGTCCAACTGCGCTCCAAAGGGACTTGATTCAAGGTTTCTTCATCAAACTTGGATAGTTCATCCAAAAGTGTATTGAAGGCATTTTCGATATCCCGGTTCAAAATTTCTTTTTCGGTTTCCATGTTTTATTTTTTTTAACCTTTCTGGATTCTTTCTGTGAGCGGAAAGAACAACATCCGTTAAGAATTTTATTCCATACAAAGTTGGGAATAAAAGAGATCATTATTAAGGTGCAAAAACGGCAGTTATCAAGGTTGATTGCGCCAATGTCCGTGAATTGGATACGAAAAGTCAAAAAGGCAATATGAACTCCTTTCCCAACTCTTATCCTAAATATGGAGTATGGTGAATATTGAGAGGTTGGGGTCGTTCTATTTTTATATAATTACAACGCTTTCCTTGTTATACCTTTCCTTGTATTCCAACGGGCTTAGGCCGGTAATTTTTCGGAACACCTCGCGAAATGCCTTTTCGTCCGAATACCCGACTTCATACATAACTTCGTTAATTGTTTTTCGGGTTGTTTCCAGATATTTTTTGGCTACCTCTATTTTTACCCGTTGCGCATATTCCAACGGGGTGTTTCCGGTGGCTTTAATAAACCGCCTATCGAATTGTCGCCTGCTTACCGGGAACCTGGATGCTATTTCCACGATCGATATTTTTTCTTCCGGTTTATTTTCGATATAGTTCTGGGCTTCTTTCACTATTTCGTCACCATGCATTTTTTGGCCTTTGAAAATAATGAACGAAGATTGGCTTTGTCGGTCCATTTCAATCTGAAATACTTTGGAACAGAAAATTGCCGTTTGGGGGTCATAGTATTTTTCAACTAGGTAAATCATCAGGTTTAAAAAGGAATAAGCTCCCCCATTGGTGTAGATTCCATGCTCATCGGTAATCAGTTTGTCTGTTTGGAGGTTTATCTTGGGGAACTTTTTCCTAAAATTTTCCGAAGCGGCCCAATGGGTAGAGCAGTTTTTGCCATCCAACAGACCTGCTGCAGCCAATAGAAACGCCCCGGTGCAGATACTGGCTATTTCTGTCCCGTTTTTATACTGTTGTAGAAGCCAGTCGATAAGCGATTGGTTTCCCTCTATGGCCCTTTCATAGTTGTGGTTCAATGAAGGAACGATAATGAGGTCGGTCCTCTTTATGGTCGAAACATTGGTCCGGGGTCTCACGCAAAAAAGCCCATCGTAAAAATCTACTTCTTTGGAGGTCCCGGCCAAATCAATGGCAAACATTTCCTTGTTGCCCCTTTCTTTCCAATAGGCATTGGCCCTTGTGAAAATTTTATAGGGACCTACAATACTGCTTAAATTGTTCTGGCCTTCGGGCACCAATATGGTCAGCTGTTTCACTTTTGACTTTTTATAAAGATAAAAATATTAAATGTCCAAATCAACCCGTAGCAAAGTCTATATTACGACCCTTTACTATTGTTTTTAGGTATTACTTTTGTATCCAATAGTAATCATAAAAAAAACAACGATCCAATTAGTTGTACAAGGAACAGATTTTTAACCCATTAAAACAAATAACAAAATGGCGGATATTATTCATAGAGTAGGTATTAAAGCCCCGGTTTCAGAGGTATATAGGGCATTAGCATCGATTGAAGGAATTGCGGATTGGTGGACACAAAATACTTCCGGTACATCTGCAGTAGGAAAAACAATAGGTGTACGCTTTCACTCAAAAGAAGGAAAAGAAGTCGGTAGTATGGACATGCTCGTCGAGGCTCTTGAGCCCAATAAAAAGGTGCATTGGCATTTTACTGCGGGACCAGAGGAATGGATCGGCACGGATGTGATTTTCCAATTACATGAGGAAGAGGATTACACAACCGTTCTCTTTGGCCATAGGAACTGGCGTGAGGCCGTAGAATTTACCGCGCACTGTAGTATGAAATGGGCCATATTCTTGCTAAGCCTCAAAGAACTTGTTGAAACGGGCAAAGGCAAGCCCTCGCCACATGATATAAAGATAGACAACTGGAATTAGTTCTTGTTGTTTAAGTAGAAAGATCATTATTCCATGAATGAAAAAAGTTTCAGTGCAGCTATAGAAGTAGAAAAATCGCCACCTCAAGTTTTCGAAGCCATTAACGATGTTCAAGGGTAGTGGTCAGAAAATCTGATAGGTGAAGCCGATAAATTTAACGCCACGCTCTCGCATCGTGACAAGTATCTCATTGCAATCTTTAAAATTGTCGAACTATCTTCCCCTAAAATCGTTGGGAAGTTGTGTCAAGCCATCTCAATAAATTTTTGGACGACCTTCATGACTGGGAAGCAACCAAAATTCTCTTTGAAATTTCGGAACAAAAGAGCGGAACACAACTTCACTTCACGTATCTGGGTCTCGCTATTTAGTAGGCCAAAACGGAAAGTACGCTCCGTTTTGGCCTACATAAGTTATTGCCTACTGGTCTTTTATGATTCTTCAGGCGTTTTCGAAAGTTTTGATATTGAACTTCTTCATTTTCATATAGGCATCCATGACATTTTGAGCCTTGTCCGGATTGCTCAATAGCTTCGGTAAAACTGTGGGTACGATCTGCCATGATACCCCGAATTTGTCCTTTAACCAGCCACAATTGCCTTCGCTTCCCCCATCCGAGGTCAGTTCTTTCCAATAATGGTCGATTTCTTTCTGGGTTTCGCAGTCCACAACGAAAGATATCCCTTCATTGAATTTAAACTCCGGACCTCCGTTCAATCCCATAAATTTTTTGCCGTTGAGTTCAAAGGTCACGACCATTTGATCGTCTGCGGTAATCTTTGAATTTTTGAAGATCGAACAATAAAATTCTGCTGCTGCCCGGGCCTGTCCATCGAACCATAGGCATGGATAAATCTGATTTTCCATTTTTTGATTTTTTAATGGTTAAACAATTAATTACAGTACAATATTAGAGAGTGGGCCCATCTGAAAATAGAACAATGCCGACAAAGTCAATTCCCTGAAGGGGCTTCAAGACCGAGATAGTCTTTTGGAGTGATATTGGTAAACTCCCTAAACGAGCGAATAAAATGGCTTTGGTCCGCATACGCATTATCATAGGCGATGTCGGATAAATTTTTGAATCGATTGTATTGTAATTGCCGTAATGCGGCGCTAAACTGACTGATTCTTCGGAACTTATCGGGCGGGATTCCAATATGTTTTTTGAACATCCTTTGGAATGTTCTTTCCGTTACATAAAGTTCGTCCTGTATCTTTTTCAAGGTTTCTTCACAAGGGTTATCCGCAAGTTTGGAGGTAGCAAATTGTATCCGTTGTGTCTCCACCTTTACTTTTTTGATCAGAGTAAAAATATAATGGTTAAGCAGGTTCATCATGTCTTTGGTCGATTGGGCGTTCAGCAACTGTTCCTGTAAATTCAATCTTTTTGATGATTCCAATAAATTCAGGTCAATGGGACGGTCGGTCAGCTCCTGCGCCGATAATCCGAACAAAGCGAACAATGGGAACGATTTGAAAAAATAGGCTATCAAAGTGAAATTGTCATCAAGGGTCAATGTTTCTGGAAATACGGTTTGCCCAAACAAGGTCAGGTTGTTTGAATTGCCTTTGATCTTTCCTTTGGTCGTTTGGAACAGTAAGGTTGGCGTCCCATTAGCGAATAAGGGCAGAACGAACGGAGTGCTTACTTTAAAATTCTCAATAACCAATATACTCTGAACAAAGTCGGAAATTTTCTCGTCGGGTATCGGATTCATTACTTTCAATGTACTGATATCTTTAGTTGCTATCGGGCAGCATTTGTACCCATCGACGGATTCATATGCTATTGGTTAAAATCCCTATGAATGGCATCAGAATGTAGGGGGCGGTGCATTGAGGTCTGAATCCAAAAAGTCCGTAACCATGGGTATGAGCAAATCCGTTTTTTGCATCATACCAATGTGGGTGGTACCGGGCAGAATGGCCAACCTAGACTTTGGTAGTCCGTGTATATCGCCCATTTTGCCACCGCCCTTAGCACGGAACAGGTCAAGCGCATGTTCGTACCGAACCCCATCGGCATCGCCAATGGCCATGAAAATAGGTGCTTTAATGTTTTTTACCCCTTCCGACCAATCATAGGGTTCCAAGTCGATACTAATGACCTTTTTTACAAAGCTAGGAAAATCCTTTACTTCATTGCCGTAGCTTAGGTACTGTTCCTCAATAGGCGTGCCCTTGAACATATCTGCATTGAATGTTGGGTACATGGCCTCTACATCGGGCAACCAGCCGTCATGCGCATAGGTACCGGACAATATCACCAGCCTACGCAGCTGTTCAGGATGGCGTACGGCAATCTGGAAGGCTACTCCGCCTCCCATGCTATACCCCAGGATATCCGTTTTTTCCATTTTTAGGTGCTTGAGCAGTCCGGATACATCGTCCGCCATATTTTCATAACTAAACTTACGGCCGATATCTTTCGTGCGCCCATGGCCTTGCATTTCGGCTACAACTACTTTTCGGTCTTGGGCCAAAAGAGGTATAATATGCGACCAGTTCAAGGGTATGTTCATGTAAGAACCGTGGATCAGAACAATGGGCTTGCCTTCTCCATAGACCTCATAATATAATTGCAACCCGTTCACAGGGGCGTAGCCCGATTTCAATGGCTTTATTTTCTCTTGGGCCTGGCCTATTGTCAAAGTAGATAGGATTAATACTGCTAATAATATTCGCTTCATGAATTTTAATTTTTCGAGTTTATTTTATATCCTGTTTTCTACAATGGAACAGCCATTGATGGCCAAATTTATCGGTCAAGCCACCATAGAGATTGCCCCAATGGTTCTTATCCAACGGATGGGTAGCCGTACCACCTTCTCCCAATTTTGTATAATAGTCCCTAATTTGGGATTCATCATGGCCATCCACTAGAATGGACACTGCATTGCCACTTACAAGTTCATCGTCGCGTAAATCGGTACCCATCAAAAGCATATTATCTTTTTTCAGACGGGCATTCACGACAAGTTCTTTATAATCATGGGGAAATTTGTCGCCTTCAGGTGTTTCCGCCAATGTCTGTACTTCAAGCTCTCCACCGAGACAGCTATGATAAAACCCCATCGCCTCCCTACAATTTCCGTTAAACGTCAGGTATGTAATGATTTGGTTCATTCCTTTGTTTTTGGTTTATACAAAGGTGGGAAGGAAACGGTTAATATCTAGGGTGTAATAACGGCAGTTAAAAGGGTTGATTCCGCCAAACGATTTTATTATATTTGGAATGTGAAATGAACTATAATAGGAAGTTGACAGTGGCAAAAGCGCTCAATTAAATGAAATCAAAGGAAACATATATCGCATTTCTTCGAGGCATCAACGTTGGTGGACATCATAAGGTTCCCATGGCCGACTTGCGCAACGAAATGGCGAAGCTCGGTTTTGGGAATATAGAAACGATACTTAATTCTGGAAACGTTATTTTCGATACCGACCAAGACCAGCTCGAAGAAAAAATAACGGATTGCCTGGGAAAAGCCTTTGGATTTCCAATTCCAACAGTCATCATAGAATTTGGAACAATTAGCGAATTGCTTAATAACAATCCGTTCAAAGACCTAAAGATCACCAAGGATATTCGATTGTATGTTTCATTTTTGTATAAAGATCACGATGCCAAATTAAAACTGCCATGGAGAAGCCTTGACGATTCCTTTGAAATTATCGAAAAGAGAGACAAAACTATATTTAGTGTTTTGGATCTTTCGGTGTCAAAAACCCCAAAAGCGATGGAAGCCCTGGAAAAATATTATGGAAGGGATATGACCACCCGCAATTGGAAAACGATAGAACGAATTGGAAAAAAACTTACGTAGAATGAAAAACATAGCCATATTGGTTCCAGAAACCGCCGTAGCGGAGGGCGTTACCGGACCCCGTTACCTTTTCACCACCGCCAACCAGTTTTTGCAAGCTGCCGGCAAGGAACCTTTGTTCAATGTGAAATTGGTCGGCACGCAGAAAAATATAAAGGTTCAGGATGGGGTCTATTCCATTGCCACGGACGTACTACTGGAAGAAACGGGGCAAACCGACCTAGTCATCGTACCTCCCATTTTTGGGGATATGAAGAATTCCATTATGCTGAACGAGGCCAGCTTTCCTTGGATAACGGACCAATATAAAAATGGGGCCGAAGTAGCTTCCCTTTGTGTGGGCGCTTTTTTATTGGCTTCCGCAGGATTGCTCAATGGAAAGAAATGTTCAACACATTGGGCATACTATAATGAGTTCAAGGAGCGGTTTCCCGAAGTGGAAATTGTGGATGGTGGTGTCATTACCGAGGAAAACGGCATATATTCCAGCGGTGGGGCCAACTCGTTCTGGAACCTATTACTATATATATTAGAAAAATATACGGACAGGGACACGGCCATATTGGCATCCAAGTATTTTGCCATAGATATCGATAGGGAAAGTCAGGCTGCTTTTATGATGTTTACGGGACAGAAGGACCATAACGACGAGGAAGTCAAAAAAGCACAGGAATATATCGAGGAAAATTATCAGGACAGGATCAACGTGGAGGAACTGGCAGAAATGGTGGCTATAAGCCGCAGAAGCTTTGAACGCCGATTTAAACAGGCTACCGATAACACGGTCATAGAGTACCTGCAACGGGTAAAGGTAGAGGCCGCAAAACGTAGTTTTGAATCCACTCGGAGGAACATAAATGAAGTGATGTTCGATGTTGGCTATTCGGACACCAAGGCATTCCGTAATGTGTTCAAAAAAATAACGGGACTAACCCCCGTTGAATACCGAAACAAGTATAATAAGGACCTGGCCGTGTAACCATGGCCAATCATTGTGATATATTACGGAATTCAATATGTTTTGTTCCAAATACCAAAACTGCATTTTGCAATTTCCACAAAAACAAAAGGTCCGTTCCCTGTGGGGAACGGACCTTTTGTTTTAAGTGATCGCGACACGATTCGAACGTGTGACCGTCTGCTTAGAAGACCCAAATTTCATCCTACAAATCAATACAAAATACATCATAATTTATTGATTTACAGATATTTAATTAGGTTTCAATAAAATTGGATATCATTTGATATCAAATGATATCCAATAAAAGTGAGCCTAAAGTGAGCCTTGTTTTTTATTAAATTTAAGTAAAATTAAGGAGAAAATGGCAAAGGTCAGGTTAATATTGGACACCAGAAAATCGGCAAAAAGCTCGATCAATGGACTGTACCCGGTGGCCATCCGATTATTTCATAAAAAAGCAAAGATCATTCGCCTCCCCTATCATTGTCCCAAATCAGGATGGGACGACAGGTATATGCGAATGAAAAAGTCCGCTTTCAAAAATAGCCATATCGATTGTGACAAGGCCAATGAAAAAATATATGACCAACTACATATTGCCCATAAAATTATCACAGATATAGGAGACAGCATCGACTCCGTGGATGCGGGCACCCTGGTCCAATACTTAAGGTTGGCATGGGACAAAAAAGTGGATACCAAGATACGGGATGATGTTGATAACGGCATCACCTTGGGGGAGTGGGGAAAAGTGATCATTGAAAGAAAACGAATGTCCAACAAGCCCAGCACCGCGGCCTGGTATGCCGGGGCCATTAGGACACTTACCAAATTCAACAAGGGAAAAGACCCGCGATTGAACCAGATTACCGTTACCTTTTTGACCGATTTCCAGATTGCACAGGAGGCGAAGGGAAACTCCAAAAATGGGGTAAGCTCCTATTTGAGGGCCATAAGGGCGGTATACAACAGCGCCATTAAGGAGGACCAATTCTGCACGAAAAAGAACCCGTTCGAACATTATAAGATACCAACTTCCAGGCGTACCAAGAAAAAGGCCATCGAAAAGACCGACTTTATAAAAATCAGGGATGTACACTATACCATGGGCAGTCCCGTATGGCATGCCAAAAATTATGCCCTGGTCATGTTCAACTGTAGGGGAATGAATTTTGTTGATCTGGTAAAACTGAAGATGGGCGACATACACCAAGACCGTATATTTTATGGCCGCAGCAAGACCGGTGACCAGCTATCCGTCCGTATTACGGAAGAACTCGCGGATATATTGGATTATTACACCATGGGCAAATCAAAGGACGATTACCTGTTCCCGGCAAATTATGATGGCAGTACGACCCATTATGAAAAGTACAAGACCCTTAGACGCAGGATGAACGGCCACCTCAAGACCATTGCCAGGGATGCCGGTATAGAAGGTAATTTTACCACTTATACCATCCGCCATTCCTGGGCAACCATCGCCAAGTATATGGGAATATCCACAGAGGTCATCAGTGAAGGCCTTGGCCACAATTCCCTTAAAACGACCCAGATCTATTTACGGAGCTTTACCAATACTGTGCTAGATGAGGCTAATGAACTTGTTGTTTCATAGTTACAATATATCTCAAATTCACAAAGGAACCAGAGAAGTAGTGAAGGGTTAATGAATAGGTTAAGCTTTCAAATCTTTTTTGATGAATAGGAGATAAATGATACTTAATGATCTAGTTTCTTATGTTCTCTCTTTGACACCAAAACTCATTTAAATTAGTCTGAAGATGTGTGTACTCTTGATAAAGGGATAAAAATGATGAAGCATTTTGGGTACTGGGGGTATAAACTTTTTCAATTATTACCGTTGCATCGCTAGCTTTTTCAAAGTCCAAAAAGACACCCACTCCGATTCCTGCGGCCATGGCAACTCCCCAGGTTCCAGTTTCTTGACTATGGGGAACTTCAACTATCAAATTTAATGCATCAGCAAACATTTGGCACAATACAGGGCTTCTAGAACCACCCCCTGTTAACCTAATTTTTTCAAAAATGGAACCACTATACCTTAATTTATTGATATGTTCCAAATGACCTAAAACGATACCTTTATAAATTGCATTTAACATATCCGCTTTGGTATGCCAACCTGCTAGCCCATAAAACCCTGCCCTTGCATTCCCACTATCTCCAGACCCGTGCAAATAAGGATGAAATATTAAAGGCTTATCATCGTCCAAAACGGTATTGACCATTTCATCACATAATACGTGAACAGATACACCTCTCCTTTTGGCTTCCATTTGTTCCTTATAACAAAATTCTCGAATAAACCATTCTAAATTGGAAACCGATGTTGCACTCGCCTCCACTGATTTCCACAAATTTGGAACTGCAAAGGTAGTTGACATTCCCAAATCGGCGTTAAAAACAGGTAATTTGGTGACAACTGTATTTACGCTCCAACTTCCAGCTATAATACTGGCCTGTCCCGTTCTTGTCACCCCAGACCCTATCATACAGGCATCTACATCCAACATGCCGGTCACGACAGGTGTCCCTTCCAACAAACCAGTGCATACCGCACTATTTTTGGAAATTTTGCCCAAAACCTGTTCACAACTTTGTAATTGTGGCAATCTAGAAATTATATCTTTTATTCCATATAAATCAAAAATTTCTGAATTGTATGTTACTTTGTTGATATCCAATAAATTAGTTGCACCCATATCTGTATAATCGGAGCCTATTGCACCCGTAAGACAGTAATTGATATAATCTTTGCAAAGTAATACTGTACCTATCTCTTGATATAATACCGGTTCAAATTGTTGTATCCACTTTAATAAAGTATTGGTCTGGGATGCCCAAAATTTTTGATAGGTAAAGGGCTTTACCCGTTTATCCAAACCATTTTTATTCCATTCCTCACATATAGACTGGGCTCTGGTGTCCAATGATTGTATTCCTTTTAATGGTCGGCCTTTTTTGTCCAAAACATATAGCCCATTACCATGACCCGTTGATCCAACTCCTACAATCTGTTTAGGATGTATTTTAGACTTTTTAATGACTTGTCTTATCGTCTCCGTATTAGCTTTCCAAAGCTCTTCCAAGTTTCTTTCACTAAAGCCAGGCATTGGATAAATAGTTCTTATCTTTTGGGAATACTGTGCTACCATGCGTCCAGTAAAATCAAAAATAACCGCTTTGCATACAGTGTTACCGTTATCTATACCCAAAAGAAACTTTTCCATGTCCTTAAAATTATTCTTTTATGATCTTCTCTTCGTTTACCAAGCTTCCAGATAAAGTTTTATTATTTCATCTTTGCTAGGAACCATAGGATTGTTCTGAGGGCTTCCAGAGGCTAAGGCATCGTCGGCCATTTTATGTAGTACTTCATGAAATCTTACTTCATCCATCCCCTTACAATCCCTTAAACGAGGTACTTTTAAGCGCCTGTTCAATGCTTCCAACCCTTTGATCAAATTATGATTGGCAGCTTCATCAGAATCTGTATTTTGGGCAAATCCCATTTCTTTGGATATTTGAGCGTATTTATTTGCAGCTCCAGAAATTGAAAACTTTGTTACAGTGGGCAATAGCACTGCATTGGAAAGTCCATGTGGCAAATGGAATTGTACTCCTAAAGGGCGGCTCATACCATGAACCAAGCATACACTGCTATTAGTAAACGCCATACCTC
Organism: Arenibacter sp. P308M17; assembly: GCF_003426735.1. Lineage (GTDB taxonomy): Bacteria > Bacteroidota > Bacteroidia > Flavobacteriales > Flavobacteriaceae > Arenibacter. The sequence goes on along the minus strand of NZ_QVON01000005.1, from coordinate 196,455 downwards.
CGTGACAGGCGGCCATTGCCATTGCTTCCCTCGCAGTTTTATTTTTTAAATCGTTCCATGCATTTTCCAAATTTTCGGCTACAAGTCGAATGCAAGAAAGGGCGAGACCATCGGTCATTGCACTTGATTTTTTTGACACGTAGGCCTCTATACCATGAGTTAAGGTATCTATACCAACATGTGCCGTTAGCCCAGCTGGCATAGTAAGTGTTAGTTCATAATCAATTAATGCTACCTCAGGCAATAAGTGATCGTCAAAAATCATCATCTTCACATCAGTTTTCGTATCCGATATCACCGTAACCTTGGTAACCTCACTTCCGGTTCCAGCCGTTGTCGGTATCGCTATTACAGGAATTCCGGATTTCCTTATTTTTTGGTAACCCATATATAGCGAAAGGGGCAATTCATTATTGACAGCAATTGATATTGCCTTGGCTGCATCAATTGGGCTTCCTCCACCAACAGCTACTATTAAATCGGATTTCGATTCAATAAGTTTCTTTAATCCTTCCTCTACATTATGAACGGTAGGATCGGGTTGCACCTTGCTAAAGGTTTCACTTGTTATTCCTGCCTCCTTAAGTCCAACGGACAATTTGTCGATCAAACCAATTTTATCCATAAAGGGATCCGTAATGAAAAGAACCCTTGTTGCCCCTATTCGGTTTATTTCTTCCAAAAGGTGGCCGCTGGCACCCGCCCCTGAAATTATTCTATTTGCGGTACTAAAAGTATTTACCATCTTCAATGCGTTTACCAACCTGATTGTCTTTGATACATGTTATCCCACCTTGAAAGCACTACTTTTTGACGAGTGTAAAACATTATTCCTTCCGTACCTTGCATATGAAGATCTCCGTAAAAGGAATCATTCCATCCAGAAAAAGGAAATAATGACATGGGTGCCGGCACACCGACATTAACGCCCACCATACCACATTTAATGTCCCTCATAAACTTTCTGGCCGCACCGCCATTACTGGTAAAAATAGTAGCGCCGTTTCCATAATTTAGGCTATTGAGCCATTGAATAGCTTCATCTAAATTTTTGGGATTAAGCATTGATAGGACAGGTCCAAAAATTTCCTCACTGAAAATTGACATATTGGGTGTAACTTGTTCGAATAAAGTAGGGCCGACAAAAAAACCTTTCTCAGGAATTCCAATGCGACCGTCCCTAGCCAATTTAGCACCCGTTTTTTCTGTATTCTCTATAATTTTGGTAATCCGTTCCTTACTATTATAATCTATAACCGGGCCCATTTGAGTAGCTTCATGACGCAACGGATCGCCCAATTCAAGTCCATCCATTGCATTGATTACACCTTCTTTTAAAAATTCGGCACTTTCACCAATACCCATTAGCAATGAACCGGCCATACAGCGTTGACCTGCACAACCAAATGCGGATCCCATAATTGCCCTAAGAGTTGCATCTTGCTCCGCATCGGGCATAACCAGAAGAACATTCTTGGCAGCACCTCCGGCTTGCACCCGTTTGCCATGACTTGTCCCCAAAGAATAAACATATTTCGCAACATAGGAAGATCCAACAAAACTAATAGCCGCAATTTTAGGATGTGTACAAAAGGCATCAACAATTTCCTTTCCTCCATGAACAATATTCAAAACCCCATCAGGTAAACCGGCTTCCATAAAAATTTCCGCTAGTCTTACCACGGTTAAAGGAACCTTTTCACTTGGTTTTAATATAAATGTATTGCCACAAGCAATGGCCAAAGGAAACATCCACATAGGCACCATGGCAGGAAAGTTAAATGGACTTATTCCTGCACAAACACCTAATGGTTCCCTTATGGTAACCCCATCTATATGGTTGGCCACTTGCCCTAAACTTTCACCTTTACTAAGATGTGCTATACCGCATGCAAATTCTACTACTTCGAAGCCTCTTCGCATATCGCCCCTAGCCTCATCCAAAGTCTTGCCATTTTCCAGAGAAATCAATTCGCTTAGTTCCTCGAATCTATCTTCCAATAAGGAACGATATTTAAACAAAATGTCCGCACGCCGAGTTGCAGGGGTTTCAGACCATGTTTTAAATGCATTTTCAGCACTTTTCACTGCCACATCCACGTCTTCGGAACTACCCATTGGGGTTTTACTGATAACCTCTTCGGTAGCCGGGTTATAAACGTTTTGATATTTATCTGCTTGCGAAACCCTCCATTTACCACCGAATAACGAGGGTACAAACTCGGGAATATTATTAATAAAATTCTTCATACTACAAATTTGCTTTGTTATTGTGATAAATTTCCATTGCTTCCTCTGGTGTAGCATTGTTGTGAATCATAGCCATAAACGCTTTTACAATCTGCGCTGGATTAGGGTGCTGATAAATATTTCTTCCATAAACCAATCCCTTGGTTCCTTGTTGAAGAAAACCATAACTTTTTATAAAGATTTCATTTAATTCCTCTTTACCCCCACCACGGACCAATACAGGACAACGTGCAGCCTCCACTACCTCGTGATAATCCTCCACGTGTTCTGTTGGATCTGCTTTTATAATATCCGCTCCCAGTTCCCGTGCTTGTCTCACAAGTGGAACTATTAATTTCTTATTACCATCTACTTGATAACCTCCACGAACATCATTACTTTTCATAACCAACGGCTCGATCATCAATGGCATTCCATATTTATCACATTCCGATCTGATCTTACTAATATTTTTAATGCTTAGGCGATGTAAATCCGGTTCCCCGGGAAGAAGCAATAAATTACAGACAACACAAGCAGCGTCCATTTTGAGAGCTTCAAGTATAGGTTCATTTTCATTTTGAAGGGCACTATACATAACCTTATGTACCTCAGCATTGTACGGGTTCCCCACGTCCACCCTCATGACCAATGCCGGTTTATCCTTGCCCGGGATGTTCTGAAGTATGTCACTTTGACCATAATTGGTTTGAATAGCATCCGGACCGGCCAAGACTAATTGTCCAATAACCTTTTCTACATTTTCAAGTCCGTCCAAAAAACTATATTCATTAAAAATTCCGTGATCTATAGCAACGTCCAAACATTTTCCTGATTCATTGAACATTCTCTTTAATCTGACCTTAGGAGATATATACATAATATTTGTTATTTAAGTTTTAAATTGTGTTTATGGCTTAATATTTCTACAGTTCTATTTATTTCTTTTTCCACTGTGTTTTCTGACCAATTATTCAATTTGCCCACGATGGATCCGATCTCTTTTAATAGTGAATAAGTAAGCTCACCAAGTAAAGCAATCGTAGTTCGCCTTAGGATAAGATCATCTAAATGGACAACATATTCATTGCGTACCAAATACATTATTTCCCTGCAAGTGTATTCCTTATGAAATTCAAGGGGTTGATCATTATCTTTAACCATATAAGCAACTACTGGTTCTGCCTCGGTCCCGTAACGTTCCAATAATGTCTCCAGTTTGCCTAGTGAAAGCCCTGATTGACTATGCATTTTATCGATCCATTTTTTTCGTTCCAACATATCCTTTGGAAAATTCTTCCCCCCTCCAATGGAAATATCCCTAGTGTACATCCTTCTTGAAACATTCAATATTGCAAAGATGTCATCAGCTGTCTTTTCCGAAAAAGCCCTAAAGGTTGTCCATTTCCCCCCAACCAAGCTATATATAGGATACTTATTGGCCTTTGAGGGTGGTATAATCTCTATACTATGGTTGCGGCTTATCTGTGCTGTGACATCTGAATTGGAATTAGGTAATGGTCTGACACCACAAAATTGAAATACCACATCCGAGTTTGAAATTTTAATATTTGGAAAGATCTGCTTTACGGCATTTAACATATATTCCACCTCATCATTGTGACAGATCGCTTCTTCAGGATTATCAATTTTAATATCTGTTGAACCAACCAAAACTTTACCCTGAAATGGAAAAAGTATACAAATTCGTCCATCCTCATTTTCGTAAAATAACATTTGACCTTGTGTGGCCTTTATAAGCTCTTTATTATCTATAACCAAATGGGAACCCTTTGTGCCGCCAATAAACTGGGATTTTTTCCCTAAGGCCATATTTGTTAAATCAATCCAAGCTCCCGTTGCATTAACAACAATATCCGGTTTTAGAGTTAAGCATTCTCCAGTTGTCTTATCCTTAACAACAACAGTGTCATAACTGCTTTTTTCCAAGCTCATATAATTGATCGCCAAGGAGTTGTGCTCAAGCAAATTGGAATCCTTTATTAGTTCTAGACACAAGCGTTCGGGATAGGATATCCATGCGTCAAAATAAGTGGCCGTACCAATAATACCAGGGTTTAGTTCAGGCCTTTTTCCAAGCGCCTTCTTTCTTGATGTAAATATGTGTTTTGGCAAAATTCGTTGTTTCCGGGTATAGAAATCGTATAGGCTCAAGCCTAATTTAACAATTAAAGCACCCCGGCCAACATTCCTTGTGGGCCTACCGAAGAATTTTGGCAAAGCACTTAAAGTCCCTGAAAACCAACTAAATATAGGTATCGTAGTCGGTAATGGCTTAACATAATGGGCTGCATTAAGAATTAACCTATTACGTTCCATTAGACTCTCCTTTACAAGTTGTGCTTCATTATTCTCCAGATAACGAAGTCCCCCATGAATCATTCGGGAAGAAGCTGCACTTGCTCCCGATGAAAAATCATGCTTATCTATCAATATTGTAGGAATACCTTGAAGTGTAAGTTCCCGATAAAGTCCCGCACCATTAATTCCAGCTCCTACGATGAGAACGGATATTTCTTTTATATTTCTTATGTTATTTAGAATGTCTTTACGATCCATCATTAATTATCTTTATTAATTTCACCCTTTACACAACTTGGATGGTAAAATTATCAGGGCCAAGGCCCTACTGCTTTATTTTTACAATATCAATTCAAAAAAGAGATATAACCCGATCATAATTACCGACAACACAGCCCAGCCCCTCCAGATATTTTTATTGTTCTTGGCTCCGAAAGATGCATAAGCTTCCAATAAAGTAGGTAATGGAGATGATGGAGAGGTTTTCTTTGTAAGTATTGATATAACGATCATGAACACCATTAAAAAAGCAAAAAGATAAAATGCTATTAATAAAAAGTGGGGCCAGTATTCCTTGGAGGGCCAACCCGATAAATAGCAAAATCCAATGAACACGCTTGGAATATTGCCAATAATTAATGTGTAAAAGGCAGCCTTGGGGGTAGCACCCTTCCAAAATATCCCCAAGATGAATACTGCTGCCAAGGATGGGCTTAAAAAGGAGAAAATTGAATTAACAAGGTCGAAAAGGTTCATGCCTTCAACGGAATCAAGACCGTAAGCAATGAAAACGGCAACAGCAGCCACCAACCCGGTGACCAATTGTCCTGTTTTTTTTAATTGCTTATCACTTGCTTCCCTATTAATTTTCTTCTGATAAATATCCAAGGTAAAAATGGTACTGGCCGAATTCAGCATTGAATTTACCGTACTGATCAGTGCCGCCATCAACATGGCTACAATTAATCCTATCATGCCATTGGGCAAATAATTGTCCACCATGGTCATAAAGGCATCATCGGAATCTTTCAGATCAGGGTGTAAAGCAAGACATATTATGCCAGGAAGAAAAAAGATAATTGGCACTAAAATTTTGAGGTAACCGGTAAATAATATCCCTTTTTGAGCCTCTTCAAGGTTTTTGGCCCCTAACGCCCTCTGCACAATAGTTTGATTGGTACACCAATACCAAATTGCCATTACCGGATATCCGAATACAATGGCAGGCCATGGATAAGCCAGATCATCAGAAGACCTAAACAATTTCCAATGGTCTTCAGGAACTAAATCATACAATTTTCCAAAACCGCCAATTTCGTTGATGCCGATTCCGGTCAATAGAGCGCATGCCACAATCATCAATAATGATTGAAAGGCATCGGTAATCGCAACTGCTTTTAACCCTCCCGTAATAGTGAAACTGGCCGAAATAAAGGTCATTAATAATAAGGATCCCCAAAGTGGCCATTGCATCAATTGCCCCATTAATATAGACCCGGCAAACAATACTGCTCCTACACCAATAGTAATCTGTACAAAGATTATCCAGGAAAGAATGTTTCTACTTGGTGCCCCAAACCTCTTAAAAATAAATTCCGGCATGGTGCTGATTCTTGTTGACAAATAGTGGGGCAGAAAAACCATCGCCATAAGTATGAGAAATATAAAAGCAAGCCATTCGAAATTATTTGCCACCATCCCATAGGCATAGGCAACCCCCGAAGAACTGATCAACATCATTGGGCTTATATTAGTCCCAAAAATGGACAATCCAATAATTTTCCAATTTAAATCCCTACCTGCAAGGAAATAATCCTCAGAACTTTTGCGATTACTACCTACCCAAAATCCCAAAATAACCAATCCCAATAAATAAAGAAATATAACTGTAAAATCGAATCCGTTTAAATTTGTCTGCAAAATCTATTTTTTTTATTACTGTTCTTTTTCTATATATTCCCTTAAATCATTGGACATTGGCCATTCCAACTGAACATGGTTTTTCTTTAATTCCGAACGGAGTTCTTCAAATGCAACGGCCATTACATTCACTTTGTCCCTATTGGCCAGATAAATTGCAGTACCTGCAGCTTGTCCCAATTGCATCATCGTCCTGGACAACCTACAGCTTGATGCAGCAATAGAACTAAAACTTGCTGCCCTAGAGGCCATTAGCATATTTTTAAATCCTTTGGGAACCAAACACCTGTAAGGTATCCCATAAGGAAAATCCAATTCAGTACATCCAGACCTACCTTCTTCATGGACATCCATAGGGTGGTCGGAGATAGCAATAATATCGGGATCGCCCTGCTGTTCCAGCCCTTTGGCCAAGTCGTTTTCCGTAAGGACATACTCCCCCCTTACACGATGCGTTTCCCTGACTCCCAATGAAATGAAACGTGATATAATTTTAAAGGATCGGAACATTGGATAATTGGTCTGTAAATTGTGCCAATGGGCCAGACTTCTTCTTATACATTCTTCATAAACGGTTAAGTCTTTATTGGACCAATTATAAAAGTCTTCCCCGGACATAGTGGGCAACATATTTACGTTATAATCGCCATTGGGATATTGTACCAGACTAGTAAGTGGAAATTTTGAAGCCCACCAACATTCTGATGGAATTTCGTCCGGTAGAGGTTGTACCTCATTTCTATCTATTGAAGAAATTCTAAAAATAAGACTAACGCCATTTAGTTTTTTAGTGGGATTTAAAGGTGCACTAGGTTCTTTGAACATACTCCTTGATTCCTGACCGAAAAGTATTTCTCCCCCACAGGCCCTACTTAAATGGCCGTCATCAGTGGCATCTATATAATAAGAAGCCCTAATATCCTTTTGGTTGGATAGTTTAATGGAAATTACTTGACCATCTACATAATCGGCTTTTACAAATGATGTATTTTTCAACAAATCGATCTTTGGGTACTCTTTTATCATTTCCTCAACAATATGCTGATAAATATTGGGCTCGAATGGCACACCATGCCAGTACTTTCGAACGAACTCCTCACTGGAAGCCAATGGTCCCGACCCAAATCTTCTTAGGCTATCGATATATTTTAAATTGGGCGCTATAGTTAGATCTGCCCCGGCAGGAAATTGTGATTCCCCAGATTCATTTTTCCAAGCGCAATGACGATTGAATTCATATATACCAACTGCATTTTTAACCTTTTTCAGCCTTTTGTAAATATCAAAAGGAACCCCTGTTCCCCCTGCGCCCATTTCCCAGACGGAAACACCACTGACCGCAGCATTACCGCCTATTTCATTATTTTTTTCCACAAGAAGGGTTCGAAGCCCATACTTTCCAGCCGACAGTGCGGCTCCAATTCCACCACTTCCCGCCCCAATAACAACAACATCGTAATCGAGCATATGCTTTTACTTTTAAAATGGGATAATTTCTTGAACCATTGGTATTATTGTAAGCTCGGGGATGATTAAATGTTCAGGCAACGAACATGCATCAACCACCACTTTTCCCATGTCTTCTGGTTGAATCGCTTTTTTCGCTACTTCTTCATCTAATCCTTGTAGACCGGTAGCCTCATTAAACGAAGTGTTTCCCCAAGATGGAGTGATACACATGGCTCTGACATTATGAGGCCTTAAATCTACATACAATGACCTACTAAATTGTTCCAGACCTGCCTTTGCTGCTGCATAAATACTGAATCCCGGCCATGCTTGGGTGGAACAAATGGAAGAGATATTTACAATTGTACCCGACTTCTGCTTCACCATAATTTCCGCAGCTCTTTTGCTCCCGTAGATTGCTCCCAATAAGTTTAAATCAATGGATGATTTAATATCCAAATCCGACTGGTCCGTTATATCTGCAATAGCAATTCCACCCCCAGCATTGTTTATAAGAATATCCAATTGGCCATGTTCATTAAGAATAGTTTTCACCAAATCATCCCAATCTCCAGGATTAGTTACATCGGCTTTTATGTAGTTTATTTTCAATTCGGAAGCGACCAATTTAAGTTTTTCAATGCTTCTACCCGTAATCCAAACATTGGCCCCGGCTTCCTTTAATTTTTTGGCAATTCCAAATCCATATCCATTGGAACCTCCCGTTACAACGGCCGTTTTGTTCAATAGTAATTTTGTCATATTCTATTATGTATTTTTATTCTTTTTATTTCCTCTTGTTTCATTTTAAAATAAATAGGTCAGTAATGGGTTTGCCTATACATTTCTTATAAAAAAGTCTTACCGCCATTAACCGCTATTTTTTGCCCGGTGATAAATTTCGATGAGTCGCTGGCCAAAAAGGCAACCACTTCCCCTATATCATTTGGGGAACCCTGGTGACCAAGAGGTAGATTACTTGTATATAAGTTATGGTCTTCTTCTGAAGTACCTAAGTGCCTTTCAACAGGAATCCATCCTGGTGCTACTAAATTGCATGTTATTCCAAAGGGACCCAATTCGGTTGCCCAACTGCGCGTAAGTGCAAGCATGGCACCTTTTGCAGCAACATAATGGCCAAATTCCTTGTTGCCCAATTCTACAACCTCACTTCCAATATTTATAATTCTACCTACCTTTCTTTGCTGCATTTTTTTGAGGTTGGCTTTAAGTAAAAACAGAGGGGCCTTTACAAAAAAATTCATTTGTCCCAAATAGTCATCCCAAATCTGATCTTCCAGTTTAATAAGAGGCTGTGGACCTGTGGCATTGTTGACTATTACATCGATCGGTCCGAAATCCCTTTCAATTTCATCTACCATTTTGAAAACGGCTGTTACCTCCGTAATATCATAGGCGTAGGATCTAACTATACCACCTTTTGCTTCTATGGTGGATTTCACCTTTTTTGCCCTCGAATGATCCGACAGATAATTCATAGCAACCTTGGCGCCGTTTTTCGCCAGGCACATGGCAATTGAAGCGCCAAGTCCCTTAGAGGCACCAGTAACCAAAACTACCTTATTGTTTAAATTCTTCACGTTTTTATACATTTCAAAAAAGTTCTATGCCAAGCCGTTGGAACCATGTTCCACTTATAATTAAAGCATAGTCTTAACTATTTTACATACTATAATCGACCCCAATGCTCCTTAGGTAATTTAAGCTTCTGCCTATACCGCTTTCCAGATCATGTAAGGGTTCATATTCTATTAAGTAAATGCCATCAAATTTCATCTTCTCAAAAATTCGCGAAAAGTCCAGATCATCATCCCCGATGGCCACTGCTTCCCACCCCCCCTGTTTCCGTTTCCAATCCTTTAAATGACAATAATTGATCCGCTCATTAATTATATCCAAGCAATAGCTTTTATCAGAAGGCCGCACTGCCTTTATATTACCGGGATCATAATTAAAGCCGACATTACCTGGCAGATCCTTCATCAGTCTTTCAAGAAATTTGGGATCGGTACTCATCGTATTATAATGGAATGCGATACCATTTTTATGGATAATTCCCCCATGGGTTTCAATAGAAATGGAAATATCATGTTCACTGCAGATTTGGCTACACCTTTTCATAGCATCGATTACTTGAAAATATATTTTATTGGTAACATCTTCAGCTGGCATAAATCCAACAAATATCCTAATATGCGATACCTTAAATAATGCTGCTTGTTCTATAGCGTTGTGAACATGTTCGATCATATTATTATGGTCTTCCAAATTGGTCAGGGTAAAATCGTTTTCCACTGTTGCAAAAGGCAACTTTATACCAAACCGACTCGCAAGAGATATTTCTTTTCCTATTGCCGTTTCATCCAATCCTATTGAAAAAGTTGAAGGCAATTCGTCCCCTAAACCTATTTCCAAAATCTTAAATCCAAATTGATTACAAATATTCAAGTGTTCCTCAAAGGGCATTTCCCTAAATCCCCACCAACCAAGGCCTATTTTCATATACTAATATATTTTTATTTACAATTTTATTTTGGCCAGTTATACTTATTGGTTCCGGCGTTTTTATCCGAAGGGCCATCCGGCAATTTTGATTTCCAGGAAAGAAGTTCGGCAGACATAAACTTGGTCAATTCGGGTTCATCCAACACTTTATTATCAAGCTCGGACGGATCATTGATAAGATCGTATAACTCGACCCTACTCTTGTCCGGATTCATTAACAATTTCCACCTATCCCTCCTCATCGCCAGCATAGGACTTTTATCCAAAGGCCTTCCAAAAATTCCAAACCTCCATTCCCAAAACAAAGGTTTGGACCGTTTCTTTGGAAATTCCAACCAAGCACTTGACATATCTTCTCCATCCAATTCCAAATTATTACTTGATAGACCGCACATTGTGACAAGTGTTGGGATAAAATCAACTGAACTTACCACAGAAACACTATCCAAGGAATTCTCCTTTATGTGATTGGGCCATCTAACCAATAATGGTACCCGGATCCCTCCTTCGTACAAGCTCCGCTTGACACCCCTAAATGGACCCGAGCTCCCAGCAGCACTATGTGCCGCATTTGATATCTGCATTACTTCCGGACCATTATCGCTTGTAAAAATTACGATGGTATTTTCCTTCAATCCCAAGGCATCGAGCTTGTCTAGGAAAATTCCGATCTGACGATCCATCTCGGTAACGGTTGCATAATAAACTTGTGGCGCGCCATGAAATTTCACCTTTTGTCCATAATGCTTTGTTGCATATGAATTGGGGGACAAGGATTCATACTTCTTCATTTGTCTTTCCGAAGGATTGAGTACTGCATGGGGATCCACCAACCAAGCATTAACATAAAAGGGACTCCCCTTATTCTCCTCTATAAACCCTGTAGCTTCATCCAGCACCAATTTTGTAGCCTTAGATCTCTTTGTAGGGTACCATAATTTAAAATCATCCCTACTATTACTGGTATTTGTTTTGGCTACATCTATTCCATATTCGTTTGGCAATGGAGCATCGGGACTATGACCTAGATGCCATTTTCCAAAATGACCCACAGCGTACCCATTGTCCTTAAAGATTTTGGTAATTGTATTTGTCTTTGGGTCTAAAAAGTTGGGCATTCCACGATCGCTATTGGATTCCGGCGTGGCGAAATGGCCATGAATACCTAACTCCGCAGGAAATCTCCCAGTCATTAGCGAAGCCCTACTTGGTGAACAAACCGGACTATTGACATAGAACTGCGTAAACAATTTTCCTTCCTTGGCCAATTGGTCCAATGCCGGAGTTTTCAATTGGCGATGTCCATAGCTTCCCAAATCTCCCCATCCCAAATCATCCGCAAAAATTAATATTACATTGGGCCTATCATTATGCTGACCGTACATTATAGTTGAACCTAATACCACTAATATTAATATTGCAATTGGCCAACATAACAAAATGGTACCGGAGTTTTTATTTTTTGTTTTGCACTCCATAAATATTCGTATTTGAGGGTTTATTATCCGGAAAATCAGAATATTTCACTCTTTCGTCCCTTTTTGTGAGTGTATTTGGACATTGATCACATCCATTGTTCTCAACGGTCATTGTTTCCCAAAGGTTTCGATGCCCTTTATAATCATGATCTTGAATATCATGGACATAATTATGGCTTATAACCATACTTCCACTCCCTTCATCCGCATAGATACCTTCGGCCATTAATTCTCCACCTCCAATGTCATAGATCCAGTTGTTATTGATTACGGTACCTGGCTGATTGCTTACCGTATATATTGCTCCACCATCACTGAGGTATTGCATACATTTTCTAATTTCATTATATGATATTTCATTATGATGGGCATTGGTCAATAAACCGTCATCCCCCCATCGCCAGCCAACGCTGATACCCGTATATGGGGCTTCCTCTATCAAATTATTTTTTATTTTATTATTGTTGGAATAGGCAATCAATACCCCCACTCCTCCTTTATCGACAGTAGCAATATTTTTTAAATGATTATTGTTCACCGAATTGAATGCAGGGGCATCCTGTTCATCCTTATAATCTAGGTGAAGCGGATGGCCTTCGCCTATATAATTACTAATTCGTCCTATTTGAATTACATTCGAACCAATATCCTGAAAAGTATTGTTTCCAATATTTATATGGCTTACACCGTTCTCCAATGCTATGGCCCCTTCACCCAAATTGACAAAATTGCAATCAACTATTTCACAGTTCTCGGCATAGGACATCATTATGGCTGCAACTGGTGAGAATACAGGTTCACCGATCCGAGTGCCCCAAAATCCAGCTTGTATTCCTTTACGCTCTTCATCAGGGAACTTCCAAGTAGTATGTTGAAAGGTTAGTCCTTCGAAAGTAATATTGGTGATTGGTTTTGATTTATCTCCTTTAATTTCAAAAAGTGTTTCCAGAACAGGATAGTGAAACACGGTATCATTTGGATTGGAAGAGGTAAAAAGAGACAAAACTTTAGAATCTTCATTCAGGAACCACTCTCCTTCACTATCCAAAAAATCTTTATTATTTTCAAAATAAATCCTATCAAATGTCTTAACCTTGGTACTACTGCATTCCGGACCTATCTCAGTGTTCGTAGTGATTGAATTGCTTTTTGAATCAATATTTTCAAGTTTCTGTCTAATAAAATGCCAGGCACCCGTAGCCAATAGTTCTGTTTGGTCCGTTACCGTAAAGTCCACAGGAATAGAATCGGCAAAGGACATCCATTTTTTAGCCACGTCTACCTCCTCCGGGTGTAGATATTCATCAAGATTTGGCCAGCGGGCCCTTGTCATTCTTTTATTCTCGACAAACACTTGATTGGTTTGCCCCTGAAAGGGTATTTCCCAAATATTATCACCTCTGGATATCCATGTGCCGTCTATAATTCTACCCCCACTAAGAATGACTTCCTCGTCCTTATAGGCCTTTATCCTTAAAGATTTTAGATTATGTCCATTATCAATGACTATAGATTTGGATAGTTCGTATCTACCTTCACCTAGTACAATTTCAAATGAACCGTAACTCTCCTTTGAAGAACCGTTCTGAATTATTTCCACAGCCTTTTCCAAAGTTCGAAGGGGGTTATCCATAGATATTCCCTTACCATTGTCGTCCCCGCTGGGAGAGACATAAAGTGTATGCAATTCCTGTCCACTTTGACAGGCAGTAAGCAAACTAAATGTTACATACAGGGCCAAGACCTTGGCCGAAACAAAATATGATATTTTTTTAGTGTCAGACTTTGGGAGAATCCCTTTTACCATAACCATTAAATTCTTTATGTGAGTCATTTTATTTTCTATTTACCTTAATTATTACTTAATTGTATATATCTAAATATGCCCTTAGCTGTTGCCTTTTAAATTTCTCACTCTCGATTGACTTGTATCTTTGCTACCATCTGCATTAAAGGCATTCATAATTTTTATATAATTCTATATATAGATAATAATTCCAAATATAGAATATAAATATTTTGATTCCAATTCAAAAGGATTAAAATGATGCTTAAATAAGAGTGCCAGTTTTATGGACATAATGCAATTAGTTATGATGGTCATAAACCCCTTGGCTCCTAAAGCCCTTTATTCCTTGAAAATTCTCTGATTCTATGGTTATTTGGCCGTCTTTATTTTCTAAATCATGAATAAATTCAAATTTAATATCCACCGGTTCAGGTGCATCATGGAAATTATGTTCTTGACCATGAACAATTCCCATCAATTCATTATCTCTATAGATATTGAATTGCTTTATTCCACTCTCAATGTCTATTTCCGACTTCCAGCTCAAAATACACCTGCCTTCCGATCTTTCTATTTTTAACTGAAAGGGAATAGGTGGTGGGGTACTATCTGATACCCAACCTGTTTGAACAAATTCTTGCCAGTTTTTTGCTATATCTTCATTAGGTAACCAGCCCCAATCAGAAAGTTCATTTTTGACTTCAAGAGCTGTCTTCACTTCATTAGTTTCCAAATTACCCAGCCAATGATCATGAGAATCCAATTGGATCGGATTGTTCCCATTATTGGATAATCTCATACTAAGAACAGCGTCCATCCATCGAATGGCAAAACTCCTACCCTTCCTATTTCCGTGATCGGCTTTTAGATCGATAGCTATACTCCAAATGGCACCATACCGTCTATAGGAGTAAAAAGATTTCTTGGTCATTTCCCGAACATAATCAAATCCGTCCACAAGATCATTTTCACCCGCCATCCACAAAACTGGCACCTGTTTAACCAAAGGATTCCAAAGCTTGGTAAACGCCAGGCCTCCTGATCGAGGAATAGCACATAACACCTTCCCAGGATATTCAAATAATATATCCGTACACCAATAAGCTCCGCCCGAATGTCCCCACAGAGCCCAGGGCACCTCCTCCAATTCTGAATGATTACTCATTTTAGCCAACTTTTTTAGGGCCTTTAATAAAGCCTTTCCAGAACCGCCCTCAATATTGAACCATTCCGAGCAGGCCTCCTTTCCAATCAATTCAGTTCCGAGTAATGCCATATTATATTTTTTGGCCAAGGCTTGCCATTGCAGATCATTCGCATGGTTAAGGCCATTATCCTTTGCATTTATACCACAGCCATGTTGCCGGATAATAATACCACGTATTTTTTTTATCTGTTCCGGTATCCAAATGCGATATATTGCAGAAATATATAAGTCTTGTTTATTTGGTTGAATGGAGGCTTCATAATATTGACTTTGTATCTGCCAAATCCCCATATTCCAGATTATAACCAATGAAGCAAACGTCTTCATATCCATATTTCATTTTTAAAACCACCCATTAATTATGATATTTTTGATGAACGTCAATAGACGCATTAAACCACTTATGGCATCCTACAAATAATATGGGTCGAAGGATGAAGGAGTACATTCCTATCTTTAAAAATACTCACTAGTCCTTTGTCCTTGGTTATTTCTATTAACCGATCATATTTTGAATCGGAATAGACGATATTTCCGTTCTCCAAAATAGAAATACCGGCAATCCACCCTAAAGACAGCTGATTATCCCTGACCATATCATACTCCCAAACTATTTCCTTATCGGTATTTATCTCTACTATTTTTCCGTATTCTCCGAGACTGACCAAAATATTACTATTGCCGAGTTGAACTGGCATATAAGGACTCCCCGGTAAATCACATTCCCAATGAACATTACCGTCCCAGTCGAATACGGCCAACTTTTTCAAATTATAACATGCTATCAAAATTCTATTCTCGGCTACCTCACGTATTAGTCTAAAAGCATACAAGTAATCGGAAGGTTCCTTCACATATGGAAAATCGAAGGATCTAATTATTTTTTTGTTTCGGTCAACTTCTAAAATCATGGCTTTGGACGCATCTCCAAATAAGATATTCCCGTTCCGCATTTCTTGGCAAGAAAAAAAGGCCAGACGGGCAGACTCTAATTTCCAAACTTCTTTCCAATTTTTATCGATTTCAACAATGGCCCTATTGGAACTCAGTAATAGATTTCCATTCCGCAACAAATCTATGTCGAGTGGAAGTTCAACACTGAATGATTTTATCAATCTGCCATTACCAAAATGAATTATTCTATTATGTCTGGTGTCATGCTCGGCTACAATGAATTCTCTATCAAATTTTTTCATTAGTCTTTTTATAGCATTTACCCCAACTCAAAAATCTACTAGTAGTAAAAATTTCTAAAAGGCCGATCCTATCATTTAGGTAAAATTTTATTTTGAGTAACTATAAGTACCGATCGGAACCAAAAATCGTATCATATGAATACTTACAATTTCGCACACTAAATAAAAAAGTATTAATATTTAACCATAAATAATGTCCTGGCCTGGGAGAAAGTAAGTTGGCCAGGACAATTTTGTATTAATATATATATATAGGTTTAGTAGCCTGGGTTTTGTGTCAAATTTGGATTGGCCGCAATTTCGAGCATAGGAATTGGGAATAATTTATGTTTTTCCTCAACATTCTTTCCATTATCTGTCATGGCCTGGATAAAACGATCTTGACGCAATAGATCCCAACGCTGATGTCCTTCAAAACAAAGTTCCAATTCCCGTTCCCTCCAAACGGCAACCCTAAATTCGTCCTTGGAAAGATCTTGAAGGTCGGGCAGCTCAAGAAGATCATTAGGGTCGTCTATTCCGTCCCCATTGGAATCCCTAGCTCTTTTACGGATAGAATTTATAGCATTATAGGCTTCAACCGTTGGACCGTTCACCTCATTTTCCGCCTCTGCAAATATCAAGACTACTTCTGCATATCTGATTACCGGCCAATTGGCATCCCCATCAGAAATGGCCTCCAAATTCGGGTCGTAAAATTTCATACAACTTGGCCCTACTTGCAACTTACCGGTTCCAGTTCCGTTTTCCGGGATTATTTGTGGCCAAAAAGGATCGGGAATAGAGTCAAGCAAAATAACCTTCTTACGATAATGATCGGGGAAACTTTCATAAAAATCCCGTTCCGCTGCTATTGATGCTCCTGCCTGTTGACCAATCCCTCCTGTAATAATAACAGGGTTTCTAGAGGCATAATTTTGGGTGAAGGTACTTGGAACCCTTGTTCCCGCCGAATATTGAATGGAAAAAATGTGCTCTTCACCATTTTCCCGATCCACATCATAAAGGTCCTTTAAATTGGTTTCCAATCCATAAATTTCCGAATCCATTACCGTTAGGGCCATATCCCTAGCTGCTGGAAAGTCCTTGCGAAATAAGTATATTCTTGCCAAAAGAGACTGAACCGCTCCTTTTGTCACCCTTCCAATATCACTAGGGGGATATTCTATAGGCAAATTCCCTATGGATTCGGTCATCTCCCCGATAATAAAATTATATACTTGCTCTTTATCTGTTCTGGGAAGAAAATTATTTTCCTCATCCGTTGTAGGGGTAGTAATTAATGGCACATCCCCAAAAGATTGAACCAAAATAAAATAGGTCATGGCCCTTAGCACCTTAGCTTCAGCTATATACCTCGTTTTTAAGTCATCATCCATTTCTATGGATGCAATATTATTTATCAGTGTATTTGCAAAGTTAATGGTAGTGTAAAGGGATCCCCACGTTCCCTGAAATTGGGTGGGATTGATATCCAATTCATTAATACCACCAGTCCCTTCACCACTGGAAGCCAGATCGGCGGATACATCGCCATGTTGATAGATGGACGAGTTATAGTAACTCCTAAATCCACTATAAACAGCATTTAGACCTGCACTGGCATCGTCTTTTGTATTATAGAAATTAGCACTATTTATACTGGAAAATGGTGCTTCCTCAAGAAAATCGGAGCAAGAGTAATTGAAAAATATAATTACCGTAAAGCCAATAAATGTTTTATAACAATTTTTCATAATCTTTATATTAAAATTTTAATTGTGCGCCAATTCGAATTGTTCTGGATTTTGGATAGACTCCATCATCCACTCCCAAAACGGTATTGTCATTTCCTCTGGAGTTGACTTCCGGATCATATCCTGAATAACCGGTCACGACAAATAAGTTTTCACCACTAATGTATAGCCTTGCATTTTTCAAAAAGTTTAGATTTTTAAAAGTATAACCCAAGGTGACATTTTGTAAGCGGATGAAAGAACCATCCTCAATATAATTGGTGGCGGCCCTATTGGGATATGTCCCACTGCGCCCTGCTGGTCTATCTATTTTGGGAATAAGGTTCCCAGTTCCTGGACCGTCCCAAGCCTCCTTTAGCAAGGTGATTACATTTTGATTGTTCACCTGTGATAGCCCTTCTATTTTATAGGCATTCAAAATATCATTACCCTGTGTACCGTAAAAGGAAAAACTAAAATCAAAATCTTTATACATTAAGTCACTTGAAAGGGAAAAGGTATAATCCGGATTTGGATCGCCTATAACCGTTTCATCTATACCCTCTTCAAAGACACCATTCCCATCGATATCCCGCCAGTTTTCAAAGCCAGGGCCCGAGTTGGAATCATTGGCCATATGTCCATTATCATACTCCTCTTGGGTCTGCCACAGGCCATCAAAAATGTTGCCCCAAAAAACACCCAAAGGCTGCCCTTCCATCACGACACTTGCGGCACCACCATTTTTACCGATAACACCAACCCTACGTTGGTTTATACTACTTCCAAAATATTTGTCCGAGCCGGAAAGTTGAAGTACCTTGTTTTTATTAAATGAAATATTACCGTTTAAATTCCAGTTCAACTCCCCAAAATCCAAGCCCAAACCTGTAGAAAATTCCAATCCTTGGTTCTCTACACTGCCTATATTTTTCAAAAGTGATGAATAACCGCCCTGCCTAGGGATTTGGACATTCAATAAAAGATCAGTTGTCTTTTTGTAGTAATAGTCTACTGTGAAATCAAAATTACTGCCCCAACCAAAAAATCCAAGATCAAGACCCAGATCAAATTGGTCGGTTTTTTCCCATCGTAAATCGTTGTTTACCAAAGAACCTGGCACTATACTTGTATATTCCGTATTTCCAAAGATTACCGGGGAACCTATACCATAGGTCTGAACATTTTGATATAGAGGAATGCTTTGATTACCTGTTTGCCCAGCGCTTAACCTTAGTTTCATATTACTTATTACCTCTACATCCTCTAAAAAGGATTCTTTATTTACTCTCCAGGCCAATGCCGCTGAAGGGAAAAATCCGAACTGATTATTGCCTCCAAATCTACTTGACCCGTCATAACGCCCAGAAACTGTCAACAAATATTTCTGATCAAAAGTGTAATTTATCCTCCCAAGTACTGAGGCTAATGAAGATCGATTCCTATATGAACTAGGATTTTGAGGATCATTACCAGCGCCTAAATTGTAATATCCGGTACTATTATTGGCGAATTCCCAAGTTGTAGTAGAAAAATAATCATCCCTGTCCGATTGGGCCGTGAATCCGGCAGTAGCATCAAAATGGTGTTTATCAACGTCCTTTGTATAATTTATAATACTCTCATGTAACCAGTTAAATTTGTTTGTTTGATTGCGACTTGCAGAACCGTTGGATCCTCTGGTTATCTCTGATTCAAAATAGGATGGAGTAAAGGAACTACCGGTCCTATTATCCAGATATAGACCAAAAGTTGATTTATATGTCAACCCTTCCAAAATATTATAAGTAATAGATAAATCGCTTAACAAACGGCTGCGCTCCACTACATTCTCCCTTTCATAGGCCATTTGAACCGGGTTTTGATGTTCAGGCGACATGTATATACCGGTAGTCCTCCAAATTTCAGCCTGAGATGAATAGGAGCCATCTTCATTTCTTACCGGCAATACCGGGTTCTGAATTATCCCTTGATAAATGATATCGGAATCAATTGGCCTATTTACGATGTAGCTTGGGGTCAAATGAAGCCCTATAGAAAATTTATCATTAATGGTGTGATCCAAGTTTACCCTTAAAGTTCCTTTCTGAAATCTGGAATTTATTGCTATTCCCTGTTGATCAAAATAATTTCCCGAAACAAAAAATTTAGTTTTATCACTTCCTCCCCGCACACTTATGTCATAATTTTGAATCGGTGCCGTTCTATAAATTTCATCTTGCCAATTGGTACCTTCCCCCATGTTTGCTATTTCTTCTTCTGAATATGCCCTACTTAGTAGGCCTCCATCGCGAAATCGGGTCCAAAACAATCGAGCTGTGGTGGCCCATTCCTGTGCATTTAGCACATCCAATTTTTTGGCAACATTTTGAACACCTGAATAATAATCAATACTTACTTCAGTGATGCCAGCACGGCCTTTTTTGGTCGTTACCATGACTACTCCATTTGCTCCCCTGGCTCCATAAATTGCCGTAGCGGAAGCATCCTTAAGTACAGAGATTGATTCTACATCGTTCGGATTTATATAAGAAAGTGATCCGTCCGAAACCGGCACCCCATCAATAACATATAATGGATCATTACCGTAATAAACAGAGTTACTGCCCCGGATCCTTACTCGTAAATCAGCTCCTGGAGAACCACTGGTCTGGGTAATTTGGGCACCAGCCACCTTACCCTGTAGTGCTTGTTGTAGCACAGCACCGGAGCTTTTCGTAAGTTCGGCGCCACTTACTTGCCCAACAGAACCGGTAAGATCACTTTTTTTGGACGAACCGTATCCCAAAACTATAACCTCATCCAATCCTGTAGCACTCTCTTCCAAAGAAACGGTCACTGATGTCCTTCCGTTTATCGGAACTTCCAAAGTTGCATGGCCAATATAGGAAACTACCAATACCGCATTACCATCATTGACATTAATGGAGAAGTTACCATCAAAGTCGGTAACAACTCCGTTGGTAGTTCCTTTCTCAACAATGTTCACTCCAGGCAGCGGGCTACCATCTGTTTTTGAAAACACCTGTCCTGTAACAACTATCTGGCTATTTGATAAATAATCAGGCTCAAACAAAGGATTCCCTCCGACCTTTCCATGGACTCTATTTGCCAAGCTACTGCACAGGAACAACAAGGCAAAAACATGTAACATTTTATTTTTCATATTATTCTATATATGGTTATTTATTCCAAATATAGAATAATAAATTTTACAAACAAGGAGTTACTGATAAAACTTTAATATTTTAACAAAAAACAAATTATACCCTAAAATGATGATGTTTAAACTAAGAAAATAAAAAAAGGAGTTTTCTCAAGTATGAAAACTCCTTTTTACCTAAATAGAATATAAACTATTTCCCTAGTTATAACTCCGAATAAAAGCCAAAACGCTCCGATATCAACTTAGCATGCTCCTTAACTTTCACACCTATTGCATTAAATGATTTTTCCGGTAACCTTTCCTCGGGGCCAGTAACCCATATTGCCGCGATAGGGGAACCATTTCTATTAAAAATTGGAGCTCCGACACAATGGACTCCGGTGACTTCCTCTCCCCTGTCCGTAGAAAATCCATTGGTTCGAACCTCTTTTAATACCTTTTTATAGTCCGTAATGTTGGTAATTGTCTGCTTTGTATACTTCTTAAAATCCATTTTATCCAATATTTCCTTCTGCTGATTAAGTGGCATAAACGCAATCATAGCTTTACTAGGGGCCGCAACATTCGAAGGAAAAACGGTACCAATATCCACCCAAAACTTTATAGAATGCAAACCTGGTATTAATTCCAATACTATTCCCTCATGATTGACCATTATTCCCAACAATACAGTTTCCTTAATATCATCTCTTAATAATCGCATAACATCGATAGATTTTTCAATTAAGGTTTGCTCATTCAACACAGAATATCCAAGCGACAACAATTTACCAGTAATTGTAAAAGCTTTTGAACCCTCGTTTCTATAAAGATACCCAAAATCCAACAAGGTAGAAGTTATCCTAAATGTACTATTCATAGGTATATCCAAATGATTACTTATATCCGTAATATTCAACCCTTCAGGATATTTGGTAAGTAACTCCAGTATTTTAAGGGCCCGCTCCAAATTGGGAACACTATGTTTAGACCCTTTATTTTCTTCTTTCTCCTTTTTAACTTTCATTGGATGATGAATAATTAACAGGGTAAAACCCCAATGTTATTTATTTGATTCAAGGCTAATGATAACTCAAATCTGCTGAAACTTTCTAAGATCTTCAAAATCTAAAAATTTATAGTTTGAAAATTAATAAATAAGTAAACATGTAAATTCAAAAAACCTTTATGCGTAAAGCACAAGGCATAAAATTAAGGCATTTTTTAAGAATAGCTGTTTTCCCCTTTGAAATTTCATATATAAGTTCAATCTGAATTCCGAGACCTTTGAAATTAAAAATATGAACAAAACCTTTTCGATTTGTCTTTTTTACAGATAAAGTCAATTATGATAATAGTAGTTTTTTTATAATCATTTCCATTTCCTAACTTCAATTTCATCCAAAACTTCGTAATACACAATATCCATTAACCTTATCTAATAACTGACAAATACAAATCTTTCATCCCTTCAAACAATCAAATATTTCATCCAAAACAACCATCACATACCCCCCCTTATACTCTCCCTCCTCATACTATGTTTCACCTCCTCCCAATTGAATAAATACCCTAACCCCGGCAAAACACCTAGACAAGCAACTGGGTTTCCATTAGCATGGACTTGAGAACTAGCATATTTTTCCTTTATCCATAATAATGACCCCCTGCTTTTTAACTTATCAAATAGAAGCCGTCCTAAAAACCATAAATCATACTTATTTGATTATCAATAACTTATGAAGTATTTAGCTATTTATTCAATCCGTAAGTTTCAATTGATTTGGAAAAAAGTGAGCCTAAAGTGGGCTTTCCAATTAAAAAACAAAAAGCCTCCAATCTCTTGGAAGCCCCGTGTTTGTTGATGTGATCGCGACACGATTCGAACGTGTGACCGTCTGCTTAGAAGGCAGATGCTCTATCCAGCTGAGCTACGCGACCATTCGCTAATTGCGATAGGTTTTATCTTTAGCGGCTGCAAATATACAATTATCATTAATTACTGCGCAATTTAATTCATAAAAAAAAATAAAGAAAATGCAACAAGTGAACGATAAAAACCCATTGTTTACACATCGTTTTGGAAACAGCTTAAACTACATTCCACCAAAGAAGTCCTACAGAAAAACTTCCCCTGGCCATAAACCTTGTTGGCCAAATCATTCGGCCTCGATCCTCTTACCAAACCGGCAGCGGCTTCCCTATTTACTTTTCTCTAAAAAATGGTAAACCCTATGTATAAGTTCCTTGGGTTGGTCCACTATAAAAGAAGGGGCAAGTATATTTGCGGAATGCACTTGATCCCTGGTGATATGGTTGGTTACGGCAAAGACGTGCATACCTGCGGCAAGTCCGGCCTTAATTCCGTGGACCGAATCTTCAATAACCAAACATTCATTGAATTCCATTTTGAGGAACTCTTTCACTTTAAGGTAAATCTCCGGATGTGGCTTTCCCTGTACAATATCCTCACTGGTAAGGACAATATCCAATTTCCCCTGGATTCCCATGGCCTCGATAACCTTTTCAGCCTCAGGGCGATGCGACATGGTAGCCACTACCGTTCGATAATTATCCGCGTGGACCCTGTGTAACAGCTCAAGGTTGTATTTACAAAAATGACTGGATAAGAGATCCTTATCGTTCAGCATTTCATGGTATATGGCCAATCTCTCCGTAATAATTCCCCTTTTTACGGTTTCCGGATCAAGGTCATCCATATCTTCGGATAATGGCTTTTTATATTCTTCAAAAAGTCCGTTCACAACCCCGGCTCTGGCAAGCCCCACATACTTCCCGAAACTGTCCAAGACCATTTTCCGTGATACCGACCCCTTGGTCAAAATCCGAATGGCCCGGGCATAGGATTCCGCCTTTAATATTTCGGTATGTACCAGGGTTCCATCAAGATCAAAAATTATTGCTTTTATCATCTTGTTCCATATTAATCTTGGTTATTGGAAGGTGTAACTTCTTTTCACCATCTCCGTTAACCTAAAGTATCCGTAGGCATAATTTTCCGGATTATCAACATTGATACAATTTCCCTTAAGGGGAACGGGAATTGAACTAAAAAGGCCGGTACCGCCCGACTGTTCTATAAGTATCCCTATAAAATTGGAATACTGTTCCGAAATACCATAAAACGATATATCCACGATATCCCCGGGAACAAATGCCTCTATTTTATCGGTACTTTCATCTTCCTCCTTCTCAAAATACCAGCTAATTTCGTTCCCGTTTATAAATTCGTCGTCCGCATCCTCCAAATAAGGCAATAGATCGCCCCGTTTCTTAAACTTAAAAAGGTAAAAATTTTCTTCCTCCCCAGGATCCGTAAATATAACGTTAACTTCAAGATCTTCATCGTTAAAACCTTTTTTTCGCGATTGGGCAAGGTCCGAGATATCCACTACAGGAATTAATCTCTCCGTGGCCGTATAGGTTTCATTATTATAAATAACTTCCAAGGTATAGGTGTCGTTCAAAACCGGTACAAAAGATGTAGTGGTGTATTCCCCATTGTTTTGATCCGCAAATACGTAGGTTGACCCATTGCCATTGTTGGTGACTTTTACAGAGGCCCCTGTTACACCGGAACTGGTATTATTCCCAAAATACAGGGTGGAAGTACTAAGCTTAATGGTCTGTACATTCCCCAAAGTTCCTTTTTCCCAATCCAAGGAAGCTTCAATAGTTAATCTTGCCGGTGCCGTTTGCACGTCTACATCTATCACATCGGTACAGGCACTGGAAACTATTAATATTGAACTAATTGCAAGCTTTATAATGGTCTTCATGTTCTATTAAAATTTAAAGTTATAGGTAACTGATGGTACAATGCCGAAAATTGCCGTTCTAGTGGCTTCATTGGCTCCCGTATCCACATTCTGTCCAAAAGAGATGGAAGCTGCATTTTTTTGGTTGTAAACATTATATAGGCCCAGGACCCACTCCCCTTTCCATCTATTGTTGGGCTTTCTATTGGGTCTATAAGTAGCGGAAATATCCAATCTATGATAGGCCGGCAAGCGATCGGAATTTCGGTCCGAATAACTGGCAATGGACAGGCCTTCATAGGTATACTGTCCGTTGGGATAGGTGACCGGTCTTCCGGTCTGGAATACCAGATTCGTTCCAAACGACCATTTTCCATTTAACTCATAAGCCCCTGTCAAGGAAAAATCATGGGTCCTGTCATAGGCCGTGTTGTACCACTTGCCATTGTTGATTCCCAAGCCTCCTGCCTTGCCTCCCGGGGTCCGCTGTTCCGATTTTGAAAAGGTATAGGCAAACCATCCCGTAAACCTGCCCTCATTTTTCCTGGCCAAAAATTCCAGCCCATAGGCCCTGGATTCCCCATTCAAAATTTCTGTCTCAATAGTATTGGTCCCTATTAAGTCCGATCCGTCTATATAATCAATTCTATTATCCGTAGTCTTATAATAGGCTTCCACCTCCATGGAATACATCTTATCGTTGAAATTTCTAAAATAGCCCAAGGCAAACTGATCCGACAATTGCGGTTTTACAAATTCCCCGCTAGGTGTCCACACATCCAGTGGCGTAACCGAGGTGGTATTGGACAGTAAATGGATATACTGTGCTGCCCGTGAATACCCCGCCTTTACAGAAGACCAATCGTTCAACTGGTAGGCAAGTGAAAGCCTTGGCTCAAAATTGCCATAAGTTTCTATTGTTTCGCTTTTCCCGTATGTGGTCTCCCCCACTGGGGTACCTCTTTCGTATATATCCAATTGGGGGTTATACACCACCGGTCTGTCTTCCGCATACACGGTCATTGCCTGTCCCCCCATGCGACTAAAGACACTATAGCGAAGACCATACTGTACCGTGAACTTATCGGTCAGCTTATGTTCCGCATTTATATACAGGGCGCTTTCAAAGGCCTTTTTCCGGTCCAGGGATAATGGATTTATTTCCGATGTTTCGGAAGTTGGCCTAATTTGCCCTGGATCAAAATCATAATAAATGCCACTGGCCCCAAAATCCAATTTAAAATTTTCACTGGTATAGTACTTTAAATCATATTTTATATTGTAGTTATTTATGGAGGAAACCCAATCGAACTCTTCTATGACAATACCCAGATCATAGTCGTACTTGCTATATATCAACGATAGGTTGGAGAACAATCTATCGTTAAAAATGTGGTTCCAGCGTAAATTTCCCGACAGGTTTCCGTAACTGCTATTAAAACTTTCCCCAAATTGGAACGCATCCCTACCAAAATATCCGGAAAGAAAGAGCTGATTACTGCCGTTAAGGTTGTAATTGGTCTTTAGGTTCAGATCATAAAAGTTGGCGCTGTTATCTTCCCCGGCCGCCTTTAACAACAAATGGGCATATGATCCTCTCCCTGCAATTAAAAAGGAACCCTTCTCCTTAAACATAGGGCCTTCCAAGGCCAATCTGCTGGAAATAAGCCCGATTCCCCCGGTCATTTCAAAATTTTTGCTATTCCCATCCTTCTGACGTACATCCAATACCGAAGATGTCCTTCCCCCAAATCGCGCAGGAATACCCCCTTTGTACAATTTTATATCCTTGATCGCATCTGCATTAAAGACCGAAAAGAAACCCAACAAATGGGAGGTATTATAAATAATGGCCTCGTCCAAGAGCACTAAATTTTGATCGGCGGCACCGCCCCTAACATGAAAACCACTGGAACCTTCCCCATTATTGGTAACTCCAGGAAGCATTTGCAGGGACTTTATAATATCCAACTCCCCCAATACCACCGGCATTTGTTTCACTGTCTTCATATTTAATTTGGCAACGCTCATCTCCGGTTTTCTCAGGATGGCGCGTTCCGGCTCCTCGGCCGTCAACACAACCTCGTCCAGTTGGGTAGAGAATTCCAAGATTTCAACATCCATTTTTTGATCCCGATCCAAGGTTATCCCCTTTCTCAATTCGGTAAATCCTACATAGGAAATAATAACAGTGTGGTTCCCTTGGGGAGCTGTAATGGAGTAAAAACCATATTCATTGGTGGTTACGCCTATGGTAGTCCCCTCCAAAAATACAGAGGCCCCAAAGAGGGTTTCCCCATTGCTTCCGTCCGTTATGGTACCACTTAGCGTGTAACTTTCCTGAGCGGATGTGACTGCCGTGAACAACATAAATGTTAAAAAAATATTTTTCATCTGTTTATATTAATTGTTTTTTTGATTTCAATTTTAGATATTTTAATTATGACCTATTGACATCCAAAAAAAATAAAGGTTGCATATTCCCAAAAAAAATCGCTTTTCAATGGATAGGTCCATTCTGCCAAAATTGAGCTATTCCCGTGTAGAAATAGGGGACAAATTAATGTGGCCAAAAATATTTTTCAATTTAGATGCAACTTTTTCAACCAATGTTTGTCTATTAGTTTGAAGTTCCCCCTATTTGGACCGTTAAACCATTTTTTTTAGTTGAAAACCAATATCTGTTTTACACACCGTGAACTTGTTGAAAAGAGCAAGTTGGGCGACCGTAACTCGCAGTTTCAATTGTACGAACATTATGTAGATGCTATGTATAATGTAAGTATGAGGATGTTGTGCAATAAGGAGGATGCCGAAGATACCGTTCAGGACAGTTTTGTGGAAGCATTTAAAAATTTGGGGAATTTTAGATATGAGAGCACCTTTGGTTCTTGGCTAAAAAGGATCGTAATCAATAAAAGTATCAATCATTTAAAGCTAAAACGGATTCCTTTCCTACCCATAGTTGACCATGAATACCATCTCGCTGAAGAACCTATTGAAGATGTTAAGGAGATAGATATAGAAAAAGTAAAAAGGGGTATTAAATTGCTACCACCGGGCTACCAACAAATTATACATCTCTACTTGATAGAAGGGTATGACCATGAGGAGATTGGGGAAGTATTGAATATCTCAAAATCTACCTCCAAATCCCAGTACCATAGGGCAAAGAAAAAGTTACTCGATGTTATTAAAGAAATGTAATGGATTATTTTGAAAAACACATAAGGAACAACAAGGCATTGTTCGATGAACACCAGGCGGACCGATCTAAAATGTGGGCCAAAATAGAATCGGAACTATCCCATTCCAAGCCAAAGGCAGTGCCCTTATGGAGGTCCCCGTTATTCCGAGTGGCGGCCAGTATTGTGTTGGTCCTCTTTTTGTCTTCCCTCATCGGCATTGCAGTTTATGACAGATACCCGTCCAACGGGCAGAACAGCGTGGTCTCCCAGGAGCTTATGGATATTGATATGCATTATAGCAACTTGGTCCGGCATCAGGTACAATTGGTGAAGGATCATCCCGATCTATCACAGCAAGACAAGGAGCAATTCCTGTCGTTTATGGACGAATTGGATGAGGAATACAAGACTTTAAAATTGGAAATGAAAAAAAACCTGGGCAATGAAAGGGTCCTGGAAGCCATTATTGGCAACTACAAAAAAAGGATTGAGCTCATAGAAAACTTATTGAGGCAAATAAACGATTCAAAAATGATAAATGACGATTATGGATACAGCTTGTAAAAAATGGCTTTTATGTATAGCCTTGGTCCTGATGGCCCATATAACGATGGCCCAGGAAAAAGTATCGAAAACCATATCGGAAACCTTTGAAATGACCAATGCGGGGGAACTCCAGGTGGACAACAAATATGGGAACATCACCATCCACGGGTGGTCCAAGAACAATATTGCCATTACCGTAGATATTGTTACCTCCCATAAAAAAAGGGAAAATGCACAACAGCTGTTGGATCGTATCGAACCCAAGTTTAAAGTAATGACCGATTTTGTAGCCATTAGTTCTGAAATAGCCGAAAAAAACAAAGGCTTTTTAGCCGAGTATTTCAATAAGGCAAATCCGTTCGACTTCGACCGGAGCAATGTGCAGATAAATTATTCCATTTATTTGCCGGTCAATGCGGTAGTGGATATCAACAATAAGTTTGGCGACGTAATTCTAGAGGATTGGACCGGCAAATTAAAGATGGAGGTACAGCATGGCGATGTTTGGATCAACAAAAACCTTAAGATTGCCGATATTGACATAAAATATGGCAAATTAAAGGCCAATAATATAAACTTTGGCAGTATCAATCTAAAAAATGGCGGTCTATCCCTTGGCAAATCCAAAGACTTAAGGCTTACCAGTAGCGGTTCAACCATAGATATGGAGGAAATTTCCTCTTTGGAAATCTACTCCAGTAAAGATGAAATTACTATTGGTGAAGTGGAAACCATACACGGGGAACTGGAGTTCTCCAATTTGGAATTGGCCAATGTAGATGATAAAATTGATCTGGCCATGAATATCGCAGAATTCAAAGTATTGACCATCCATAGTGCCGATGCCACAATCAACATTCAACAACAATCTTCGGAAATAGTCCTCAATGTTCAGGACTTCTCCTTTAGGTTTAATGCCACCTTGGAGGAAGGCTTGTTGCGTATTCCAAAAACCTTCGAAAATATAGAGACCCAAATGATCGATAAAGGAAAAAAAATACGGGATATAAAAGCTACCTACGGCAATTCCAAACAGGGATCCATAACCATTACAGGTGAAAAAGGGGTAATTCTCTTGAAGGAGCTGTAATAAATATTAAAAATAAACCGATAAAATATGCAACCTTTTACAAGGTTTGTTGTCTTCTATAACAATATCAATCAAAAATCAAATGGCATGAAACTAAACAGAGTAATTTTACTTCCCCTCCTATTGGGATTTGCAATTCCGTGCTTTGCCCAGGACAC
The DNA here is from genome assembly GCF_003426735.1 of Arenibacter sp. P308M17. Lineage (GTDB taxonomy): Bacteria > Bacteroidota > Bacteroidia > Flavobacteriales > Flavobacteriaceae > Arenibacter. Next base: position 166,718 of record NZ_QVON01000005.1, on the reverse strand, counting down.
CTCCGTTGATTATGTGGAGTTTAACGATCGAAAAAACGTAGTTCACGGGGTCTACCTAGGATTAACTACCCACTATGGAGAAATTGAGGATAAGGACACCTTTTTTACAGGTTTAAAGGTAGCCTATGTGGCCAACCAACAATTCGAAATAGGGTTTGTGGGTACTTTTTTCTATTCGGACCAAAACATATATAGGGGAATATCCTCCTATGACGAAGATCTCATCGGCGGTTATGGAGGGCTGCATTTGGAACCTATCTTTTTTAGCAAAAACCTTGTGAGCCTTTCCTTTCCTGTCCTGATAGGAGCCGGTGGTATGGGCTATATAAATGACAACTACAATGATTATGATTTTGACGAACGCGAATTTGAAGATAACGCGCAAGCCCTATTTATAGTTGAACCTGGAATTAACGCCCTGTTCAACATATCCAGATACCTACAACTGGAGGCAGGGCTAAAGTATAGGTTTTCCAATAGTGTAAACGATTCCAAAAACTTTGACCCAATACGAAGAATAAATGGCTTCTCCGCCGGAATAGGAGTCAAAGTAGGTATTTTCAATATGGGAAGGAATAGGTATAAAAAGAATTTATAACAATATGAAAAACACTACCAAAAATATTTGCAGTATCTGCCACGATATTATAGAAACCCAACATGTATTTTCGGAGGATAATCAGGTTTTCTTAAAAAGAAGTATGGTGGAACCCTCAACCGGGACCATCCTCAAGGACGAATGGTTTCCTATAAATTTCCAATGGGTATCGGACATGGAACTAAGAAATAATTTGAAGCTACAATCCCATTTGGAGTAATTTTCCGTACGCTATAAATGACTTTTTTCTAGTTTTTAAAACAAAAACGAACGCATATTTATCTATGGTCGGTATCCCGGTCGGATCTTTTTTTTGAAAAAACCTTCTTAAGTGCCAATACAACCAATAGACATAGAAAACCGATAACCAGACCTGCAATAAATTCCCCCACTATTGCCGGCAATGCCTCCAACCAATGATGAAGAAAATCCAAGTTATGTACAAAAATCCCCCCGGCCACCAGAATCAGGGCAATGGTGCCTATTACAGATAAGCTTTTTATAACCACCGGCAGGGCAGCCACTAAAAACTGTCCTATGGCTTTGGTTATTCCACCCTCTTGGCCATTTATCGCAATAAGTTTTAGGCCCAGATCGTCCATTCTCACTATCAATGCCACAATACCGTACACCCCTACAGTGGCTATCAGGGCAATTATGGTAACCACCATAATTTGCGTCCAAATAGGTTGTTGCACTACCGTTCCCAGGGCAATGATTATAATTTCTACGGAGAGAATAAAATCGGTAACAATGGCCGATCTTATTTTTTCCTTCTCCACTAACAGGATTTCTTCCTTTGTTAGATTGGTTGCCACCTTTTCGGTTTTGGAATGATGATGGGGCTTTAAAAAATGATAAATTTTCTCCACCCCCTCATATGCCAGATAAAGTCCGCCCAAAACCAGGATTACGGTGATCGCCAAGGGAAAAATGGCACTGAGCAAAAAAGCGATGGGAAGAATGATCAATTTGTTCAGAAATGAACCCTTGGTAATGGCCCATAACACGGGTATTTCCCTAGAGGAAACAAAACCTGAGGCCTTTTCCGCATTTACGGCCAAATCATCCCCCAAAATACCTGCGGTCTTCTTTCCGGCTATTTTGCTCATAGCCGCCACGTCATCCATTAGACTGGCAATATCGTCCAGTAAAGCAAAAAATCCTGATGCCATATAATTATTCTTCTATTGATTAAAAATTCCTCTTTCTTCTTTCCTCTTTTTTCTTTCCTCTTTTTTCTTTCTTCTTTCTTCTTTCCTCTTTTTTCTTTCCTCTTTTTTTTATACCCCATTACTACCTCTCCATGTCCGCAAATATATTTCATTATTCCTATAGCTGCGTTTTATTTATTAAAGAACCTACCCTCCCCATTATTAACCAATAAATTTGTATAAATATTCCGTTCCCATGTATTTTATTTAGGTTCTAGTTTAATTTAGTGTTGATAATTTGAATTTTGATGGAAAATCATGGTATTTATAATCTTTATCGCCATAGAAAATTCGATTCACCCCTGCCCGACTACATCGTTCCCGTCCGTACCGGAACGGGCGGACAGGCGGGCTTTAGGGACGGGGAAATAACCGAATTTTCGGCTTTTTTCGTTGTTCCCCAGCCCTAAAGGGAGCCGAAAATGCCGAAAAGCAAGGAGATTTAATATAATATCTATTCTAAACTAGAGCCTTTATTTAATAAGTTAGTATAAGATTGGTAAAAGCGCGTTTTCTATTCCGTTAATGATGATCTTTGGTCTACGAATTATGAAAATAACCAAGTCAAAATATCGATTTTTAAGGAGGGCAGCAAAAATGGTTTTGGTCCTTGCCTTGCTCTTCATGGTATTGGTACTCCTGATCAGGAGTCCGTGGGTCCAGAATTTCATAGTACACAAAGCCACCCATTACATATCCGACAGGACCGGTACCAAAGTTGAATTGGACCAGCTTTATATCACGTTTTCAGGAAATGCCCTGTTAAAAGGATTATACCTGGAAGATAAAAAAGGGGATACCCTATTGTTTTCCAGAACCATGGAAGCAAATGTACCGCTTAGAGCCCTGCTTCTTCAAAATGAACTGCATTTAAAATCGGTTACATGGGAAGGTTTACGCACCCATATTGTACGAAATTCGGAAACGGAAAAATTTAATTACCAGTTTCTTATAGATGCCTTGGCAACTGGGGATACCCTTCCCCAACAGCCGGATGCAGCACCTATGAAGATAAAAATAGGCACGCTCGATTTTTCCGACTTTAAAATATCCTATAACGATAGGGCTTCGGGAATAAATGTCAAACTTACCATGGGCACATTATATATGAACGCCAACAGGACCCATCTTGAAACCATGCATTACGAGATGGACGAAGTGGCCCTTTCGGATACAAAAATCCAATACCATCAAAGCAAACCTTTTGTCCAGACGGACGATCCGGCCACCAAACTTCCATTCGTAGTGGTCAACGAACTTAATTTTAGCAATATCCAAATAGATTACACTTCCGTTCCCGATAAGGTAGTGGCAGCGGTAAGATTGGGGGAATTTGGATTGGATCTGCCCAAAGCCGACCTGGCAAAAAATGAGGTGGACATAAAATGGCTCACCCTAAAAAACTCGGACATTGCCCTACAACTCCCAAAAGATGATCTGGAGGTAAGGGATTCTACCGCGACTACCACCCAAAAGCCTGACTTTTCATGGCCGGATTTCTTTTTAGTGGCAGATAAAATATCCCTCGAAAACAACTCGGTCCAATACCGGTTAGGTAATACCCCTTCAGTGATAGGCCAGTTCGATCCCAACAATATAGCCTTATCCCATCTTAGTTTGGACGCTACAGAAGTTCACTATCAAGCGGAAGATGCCCACCTAAAGTTGGCCCGGTTTTCTTTTTTGGAAAGAAGTGGTTTCACTTTGGAACAGTTGGCTATGGATGTTATTTTAAATAACACCATGGCATCCATTTCCGGATTTAACATGCAGACGGCTTCAAGTGCCCTACATGGAGCATTCAAATTGGATTATCCTTCCTTACAAAATCTAATAGCTTTCCCGGAAAACACAAGGGTAGGCATCCAATTGAACAACATAATACTAGGGCTTCAGGACGCTCTCTACTTCCGGCCCAAGCTGGCCGAAAATGAGTATTTTACCATGGCACAGGGGCATCCCATAACCGGAAATGTAAACATTGGCGGGACACTCAATGAATTGGACATCCCCAAATTAAATTTAGGTTGGAACAACACGGCCTTGACGGGCGAAGGCCAACTATTCCAGGTTTCCCGGCCAGATTCACTTTCCTTTGATATTTCTAAAGTAAGTGCCACCACCACAAAAGCCGACCTACAGCTATTTGTGAACGAAAAAGAACTCAACATGGCACTGCCCCGGACTATTTTGGTAGAGGCCCGGGCCAAGGGCAGTTTAAAAAGCATCACCGGGGAGGCCCTTATGAAAATTCCGGAAGGCACTGCCCAAATCTCCGGCAACTATTCCAATTTGGATTCGATACACTTTAACGGAAACCTTCAAGTGAACGACCTTCAATTGGGCAAATTGTTACAAAATGACCAACTGGGCACCATGGCATTTACAATACGCGCGTCCGGAAGTGGCAGCGACCTTAATACCCTGAATGCCGAATTGGATTCCGAATTCGACCAACTTAAGTTTAAAAATTACAACTTTGCAGATTTGGATCTCCATGGAAAAATCCGAAACGGAAAAGGCAACATAAACCTCAATTTTAAGGACAACAATCTACACTTCACTTCCCAAACAGTTGTAGATCTGGATTCCTTAAATTCTAAATTTGGCCTTCATTTAAATGTAATCGGTGCCGACCTTCAGGCCCTTGGCATTACCAAAGAAAATATAAAGGCAGGGCTGAATTTGGAAGCCGATTTTATTGGCAGTCCAGAAGACTTTACATTGAATGCCGTTCTAAATAACGGGGTAGCGGTATATGATGGACAACAATACCAAATGGGCGATGTAGAGATTAAATCCAAAATCGATACCCTGAATACCGAGATTACCATAAACAGCAATTTTCTTACAGGAAACTTATATTCCAACGCCTCTCCCCAGGGCATAAACACCTCCTTGAAACAATATTTTAAAAATCATTTTCAAGATTCGATCGTAAATGCCGCTCCTGCCGATACCCTAAAACTAAAAATGGATATGAAATTGGTTCCGAATTCTATTCTCACTAAAGTGTTTTTAAGGGATTTGGAACAATTGGACTCCATTAGTGCACACGCCCATTTTGATGCGGCCAAAGGCATCCTGTCGTCGGCCCTACAAATACCCCATGCCAGCTATAAGGGCATTGCACTGGATAGCTTGAGCATTTCTATAAACGGGGATTCCACCAACCTTCGTTTTAAGGCAGGCCTGGCCAACCTATTGGCCGATCCGGTAACCCTTGGAAGGACCTCTTTGGAAGGTAAGCTGAACAATAAGCAATTATTACTGGATTTTAGTGCCTATGATGAAAATGAAAAAATAACGCACATTGCCTCCGAAATAACCCGTGCAAACGACACCACCCTGCTCCATATTAATCCCATCGGCCTCCTTTTTAATAAGGAGGAATGGGCCGTTCCTAAAGATAACACCATATCCTTTACAGAAAACTTTTTGGAATTCAAAAATGTAAGATTTGAAAGAAATTCCCAAAAATTGAGCCTTGCAAGCCTAACATCCGAAACGGAGGACAACCCACTCTCATTACGCTTCGAACAATTTAACCTACAGACCATTATGGGCATGCTAAACCCTGACAAGCCTTTGGCATCAGGAATGATCAACGGGGATTTTACCATTGAAAATCTATTTGGTGCTACCGGGATCGTAGCCGATTTTAATGTAACCGATTTAGAAATATTGGAGCGAACACTTGGCAATCTAAGCTTGAGTGCCAATTCCAAAACCAAAGGAACCTACGATTTTAACCTAGCTTTGGAAGGCGGTGGCGCAGAAATTGACCTAAATGGCGATTATGCGGCATCCGAAACAGCTGCCCAATTAAATTTGGCCCTGGACCTAAATAGGATCGACCTTGCCTTTATTGAAAAATTCTCTGCGGGCGGATTGAAAGATTCCCATGGAACGCTATCCGGAAATATTAATGTGTCGGGAACAACTACTTCCCCCTTGTATTCCGGTTCCATAAATTTTCATGACACCGATTTTAATATAGCGACCTTGAATTCCGTTTTTAAAATTTCCGATCAATCCCTTAAAATTGATAACGAGGGGGTTTATATGGACAATTTTCAGATTACGGATGCCAATGGCAGCCAATTTAATATGAACGGTTCCATTGGCACTGAAGAATTGACCGACCCAACATTTGATCTAAGTCTTAGCGCAGAACAATTTCAAGCCCTTAACTCCACAAAAGAGGATAATGAACTGTTTTACGGAAAAACAAGTTTTGATTTGGATCTGAGTGTAACGGGCCATTTAAAACTCCCGGTGATAGAAGGGAAAATCCGGGTCCGCGAAATAACCGATATTACCTATGTAGTTCCCAAAGCACAGTTGGATGTACAGGAACGTGAAGGAGTGGTACTTTTTGTAAACCGTCAAAATCCAGATGATATCCTGACCAGAAACGATCAGGAAGAAACCCCCAACTTTTTTTCCGGAATGGATGTCAATGTTAATCTGGAAATAGCGGACGATTCGGAATTTCATATCATTATTGATGAACGTACCGGTGATAACCTTCAAGTTTCCGGAAATGCATCGCTGATCCTGAATATGGAACCCAACGGCCTAACAAATCTAACGGGTAGGTACGAACTAAGCTCCGGTCATTATGAAACTTCCCTGTACAACCTGGTAAAGCGAAGGTTTGAAATAAACCCCGGCAGCACCATTACCTGGCAGGGCCAGCCAACGGATGCCAAACTGGACGTTACCGCTGTGTACAAGGTGGCCACCTCCGCTACACCGTTAATGTCTTCGGTTATTTCCGGGGAAGATATCAGTGTTATCAATAAATACCGCCAAGTACTCCCCTTTTTGGTGTACCTAAATGTTGATGGCGAACTATTGCAACCAAAGCTGTCCTTTAGATTGGATATGCCAGAGGATGAACAGGGCTCCCTTGGAGGAGCTGTCTACGGTAGGGTACAACAGTTGAACCAGCAGGAGGCAGAGTTGAACAAACAAGTATTTTCCTTATTGGCATTAAATAGATTTTATCCCAATTCTGGAAGTGATGGCAGTATGGGAGGTACTTCGGCCATTGCCAGGGACAATGTAAACAAGGTATTGTCCGGACAGATCAATGCCTTTTCGGATAAGGTTTTTGGTAAATCGGGATTTGAGGTCGATTTTGATCTGGACAGTTTTACGGACTACCAGGGCGATAGTCCACAGGACCGTACCCAATTGAACATCAACGCCAAGAAAAAATTGTTCGATGATAGATTGGTGGTAACGGCCGGAAGTGCTGTGGACGTGGAAGGAAGTGCGCAGCCAGGCCAAGAGGAAACCCCTATTATCGGCAACGTTGGTCTGGAATACCTGCTTACCAAAGATGGGCGCTATAGACTAAAGGGTTTTAGAAAGAACGAATATGAAAATATCATAGACGGTCAATTGATCGTAACGGGAATAGCCCTGATTTTCAACAGGGAATTCAATAAATTTAGTCAATTGTTCAACCCCATGAAAGATACAGCTGAAACAGAGGCCAAGGAGAAGGGAGATGATAAAAAAGAATAATATTTTGAAAATTTCCATCACATATTACTACGCCCTTGCACTACTACTGGTGGTAAGTCTATCTTCCTGTAGTGTACATAAATATATTCCGAAGGGGAAAGCTTTATATACAGGTTCCAAGATCAATATTGAAGCCAAAAAGGAAATAGGGAATACAAAAAAAATCTCCCAGGAACTGCATACCCTTTTGGAACCCGAACCAAATTCAAAGATACTGGGAATAAGACCGGGTCTGTACTTCCATTACAAGGCACAGAAAAAAAATCCGGGTTTTTTAAACCGATGGCTCAATAAAAAATTGGGGGAAGAACCGGTATATCTATCCGATGTAAACCCGGAACGCATAGAGCAACTCATGTTGAACCGTTTGGACAATCGCGGTTATTTTTACAGCGATGTATCCTCCGAATTGGACAGTACCCAAAAACATGCGGCACTAAGGTTCCGCGCGGAACTCCAACAGCCCTATACCTTGGGACAATTCAAATTGGATAAGGATTCCCTGCCTATTTATAACGATATATCCAAAGCCCTGGTCCAAACCCAAATAAAGTCGGGAAAACGATTCGACCTGGAACTCATGAAATATGAAAGGGAACGTATAGACCAGGAACTAAAACAAATGGGATATTACAATTTTAACCCGGATTTTTTAATTTTTGAAGTCGATACCAATCGCTATGACAACAAAAAGTTCGATCTATTTCTCAGGCTTAAAAAAAACGTTCCCAAAAAGTCACTTATTCCCTATACCATAGATTCCATTTCCATTTTTCCCAACTATTCCATTGATACGGATACCCTTAGCCCCCCCAAAACCTCAACGATCAACGGTCTAAGTTTTTTTCAGAAAGAAGAATTTTTTAAACCCAAAAAACTGGAGCCTTATATTTTGTTCGCGCCAGGTCAAAAATACAACTCAAAAACCGCACGCTTAACCAGTAATCGCCTTTCCTCCCTGGGCACGTATAAATTTGTAAATATTAGATTTAACGCCATAGATACCGTGGGGACCGATAGTACCGGATCCCTTTCCGCCGATATATACCTTTCGCCACTCACCAAAAGATCGGTACGTGCGGAATTACAGGGGGTAACCAAATCCAATGGTTTTGCAGGTCCCGGAGTAGCCGTTACCTATAATAATAGGAATCTGTTCAGGGGGGGCGAGACCTTTGGCATAACCGGGAACTTTGCCTATGAATCACAGCTTTCAGGTGGAAAGAATACGGGCCTCAGCAGCATTGCAGGGGGGTTGAAGGCCGATCTGGTCATCCCCTCCCTCCTTCCGTTTTCACCCAGAAGTTTTAAATATGCGGTACCCAAGACCAAAATAAGTTTGGGAACCGATTTCCTAAAGAGAAGCAAATTATACACCTTAAGCTCGTTCAATACCTCTTTTGGATATACGTGGAATGCCAATAGGTTCGCGTACCACGAACTTAACCCGATCAATGTCAACTATGTAAATCTATCCAACACCACGGAAGAGTTTTTGGCCATTTTAGAAAATAATCCGTTTCTAAGCCAAAGTTTTGAACAGCAGTTCATTGCCGGACTAAATTATACCTTCACCTACAACGAATTGGTAGACTCCAATAGAGGAAATCCTTTTTTTCTTTCTACAAATTTGGATATCGCCGGGAACACCTTAAACCTCCTTAGTGGTTCAAAGACTACCATTTTTGGACTTGAGTATGCCCAATATGCCAAGGCCGATATTGATTTACGGTACTATATAAAATGGAATAAAGAACAGGCTTTGGTGACCAGAATTTATGGCGGTTGGGGTATTCCCTATGGCAACTCTTCCACCCTACCCTTTGTAAAGCAATTTTTTTCCGGAGGGCCCTATAGTGTTAGGGCATTTAATATTAGATCGCTCGGACCTGGCACCTTCAGTTCCGACGAAAATGGGAACTCCTCCTTTTTCGATCAATCGGGCAACCTAAAGCTGGAAGCCAATCTGGAATACCGATTTCCAATTTGGTCCTATTTTAAAGGAGCTATTTTTGCCGATGCCGGAAACGTCTGGCTGACCAATGAAATAGAGATTCCTGCCGACGCATCTACAGTGAGTAGAGAGTTCAACGAAGAATTGCTCGCCAAAGGAAAATTTGGCTCGAATTGGGCCAAGGAATTGGGCATTGGCCTAGGCTTGGGCCTTAGGGTAGACATACAAAGCTTTGTCCTCCGCTTCGATTTTGCTTCTCCCTTACAGGTACCCTACCTGCCCGAAGGGGAACGTTTAAGAATTCCCTTCTTTGATGGGGGCAGTAATAACCTCATCTTTAATTTTGCCATCGGATACCCTTTTTAATTGATATTGGGGATTTGGAAACCTATTTTATTAGAGAAATCATAAAATTTTTTATTTTACCTCACCCGGAACTGCTGAAAAAGCAGTTCCGACCTCTCCCAAGGAGAGGTAAACCATGTCTAACGAACAGGCAGGCCCGCACGAAGGAGCGGAGAACATTTATCCTAAAGAAATCATAAAATTTTCATTATCAAGTAAATGGGTCAAAAATGGAATCTTTTGAACCATTCCCTTGTGGTGTTTAGGCATACCTTTATAAGAGTTGAATTATTAACCCGTCTGCGCTTTTTATGCAGACCATAAATAGAAAAATATTATGAACAGTGATCAATTGGAAGGAAAATGGAAACAGGTCAAAGGTAAGTTCAAACAAAAATACGGCGACCTTACAGACAATGACCTAACGTATTCAGAAGGTAAGTTTGACGAATTCTTAGGCAGGTTGCAAGAAAAGACCGGTAAGAAAAAAGAGCAATTAAAAGAGGAAATCGACAATATGTAGCCTCACGCCTAGAAATGTATATCCCATTGCGGCAGCCCCTACCATTGTGTGGGGGTTGTTTATTTTTATGTTGACCCATTCATCCCCTTCTGCCGTCCAAACAGCCACATCCCGATTACAATCAATAGTGAACCCTCTTTTTAAGGATATACCTGTCTAAAACCTCTCGACTCCTAGGGGATTGTAGCAATTTCTTAATTTACACTAAATCAATGTCTTGAAATTATTTTTAATGTCGAACCCACGTTAATTTAGCGTGGGTTCCCCTGGGCGTATTCCTTTTTATACATCCGCACGGTAATCAGGAAAAGGCTAATAAGGATGGGGCCAAATATGAGGCCAATAAACCCAAAGATAGGGACACCTACAATTACGCCGATCAGTGTAATCAAGGGATGTACATTGTCCAATTTCTTAAGAACGTAAAGCCGAAATATATTATCCGTTGCCCCTACAACGATTACACCATAGAGCAAAATTCCCCATGCTTCAAAAGTATTGCCTTCGGAGAGCGATAATATAAAGACCGGAACTATTCCCAACAAAGAGCCTATAAAAGGAACCATTGAGCCTATGGTAACAATAACCGCCCAGAAAAAGGGAGCCTGAACTCCAAATATTAAAAACCCAATAAGCGCAATAATCCCTTGGGCCAAGGCCACCAAAGGTATACCCAAAGCATTGGAACGTACCATTGCCCTAACTTCCCCACCTATTATTTTTAAATTTTCCTTGCTTATAGGAATATAATCGAATAAAGATTCGCGCAATTGCCTACGATTGGTGAGCATATAAAAAAGCAAGAAATACATGATGGCAATGGCAATAAAAATATTGAAGGTTCCCCCGGCGAAGCCCTGAAGATTTTTGGAAAGCCATGTAGAGACCCCACTGGCATCAATTTGGGAGGTAAAATCATATCCAAATTTGTTTTCCAAAGTGGTCAGTTGGGATTTCACGGCAGAAATTACTTTTTCAGAATTCTTAATGGCACTTTCTACTTTATTTCCCAGCATCAGAACAATTCCTGATACAGGCAATAAAATACAAATAAATGATCCTATAAGTAAGGTAATGGCTGCCAGATTTGGAGGCCACCCTTTATCTATGAGTTTGGCCATGGGTGCCCGCAAAAGCACATAAATGGTTATGGCTCCCAAAATACCTGAAAAATAAGGAAGTATTGCCTGAAAAATTAGTCCGCCCAACAGAATAATGAGTAGCAAACTAAATATTTGTCGAATTATTTTAGGATTGATCTGTGTCATAGGACTAAGCCGAAATCAGGAAGATCAGGCAAAATATTAAATGGATTTCTTTTTATATTTGTTATCTATCAACAAAATAAGTTACACTTTACACTTGGAATCCATAATATCCGAAAGATTTATTTATGATTTCCAATTCCAAAATTGGCAGCCAACAACTACAAAATTTCTTTTATACTTTGCACCACCCGTTCCGATAGCTATCGGAACCGGTAAAAAGGCCGGCCCGTCATAATGGCATGGGGGGAATCGTAATCCTGTCGGACGAACAGGCTGGCCTGTCCGAACGGCATGGGTTGGCCCGACCCAAGGGTGGGAGCATCTTTTGATCGACCTGTCCATCATTGATTTCCACACCAATGAAGCAACACCTCCAGCCATATTCGGCCGGTGGTTATAACTCCATTGTCCTGAAAATATTATAGGGGCTTTCGGCCAGAGATAATATTGTAGAGAATTGCAATAATAGCAATTACCAAAAGAATATGGATCAGGCTACTGGTACCCATACCGGCCACTATACCAAAAAAACCCAAGACCCAGATAACAATACAAATTACTGCGATTAACCAAAGTATACTTCTCATAATTTAAGGTTTAAGATATTAAAATTTATGTGTATGATTATTTAGTGATTATTCTTGATCTGACTTTTCCCTTACATAAATTATATAAAAGGGACCATTTAAAGTTAATCTTTTATTTCAACCAACTCTAATTCAATAACGAAATTTATTAATGCAATCGACCGCTAATAAAAAAATTGAAACTGACTATGCCCTATTCAATGGTTCAAGGTTCAAGGGCAAGTTTGAATGTTGAAAGTTTGAATGTTGAAAGTTAGCTCTAAATCAAGCATCTCAATTCTAACATCTAGTATCTATCTAGAATCTAAAATCTAGCATCCAGTATCTAACATCTAGCATCTAACATCTCAATTCTAGTATTTTTTCTGCTCCAAAAAAAGTTTGGCTATTGGTTTGTAAAGTTTCGCAAATCGTTGTTGGCGCCATAAATCACCAAAATATCATTTGCATTCAATACTGTATTCGGCGATGCCACCCCTTGGACCCTATCTTCGTTTCGAGTCTTTCCAACAACACTTTTAACTTCTGTTTTTTTAATTGTTGTTAAAGCCAAAAGGTTGAATGTAGACCGTAATTCAATTTCTTTGATCGTTTTTCCAACAAACCTTTTCGGAACTTCCACTTCAATGATACTAAAGTCATCGCTTAATTCAAATGAATCCACCACATTGGTCAAACATAACTTTTTGGCCCAACGCTCTGCGGTTTCCTCTTCGGGACGTACAATTTCGTCTACTCCGATCGCCATGAGCACTTTTTCGTGCAACCGGTCTATAGCCCTGCTGATCAATCGTTTCACCTGCAAATTTTTAAATAGGGCCGTGACCATTACATTGGCTCCTTGATCCTCACCTATGGCAATGATAACAATATCGGTTTCCTTAAGCGGCAGCCCGGAAACCGTAAATTCGTCCGTGGCATCCATACAGATGGTATGTGAAATTTTCTCTTTGTACAGATCCACCTTGTTCATACGGTTATCAATGCCTATAACTTCATTTCCCTGTGCAGTTAATTTAGCTGCCAATGATGCTCCAAAACTACCTAGACCTACAATGATGTATTTCATACGTTTAAATTTTTGCAATTATTTAAAAATAAGCTAATTAAAAAACCCGCCTGAACGGCTAGTCGGGCAGGTTGAGAACGTATGTAACCGCTACGCTCTCACATTAAACCTGCCTGCCGGCAAGGCAGGAATTTTAAACATTGCCTTTTGTGAAGTAATTTTTAAAATTTATTAATGCTTGTTTCATGTGTTTATATTTATTGTTTTTCAAATGTCACACCAGCCCGACAAAGTCATTCCCGTCCGTACCGGAACGGGCGGACTGGCGGGTGTAACCTTCCCCGATGGTACAGACAGGTTTGATGTTTTAAAATAATCCTTCACCTTTGTACTTAAAGATTATTTTATACATGTCGGTTTCATTTAGTTTTTAATTGATAGTGATTTCCTCGCTGGGATAGCGATAATTTTTATGTTTAATTTTTTTAAAAACGGCCACAATTATCGAGAGCATACTTACCCTTCCCACAAACATTATGGCAATTACAATACATTTACTAACAGTGCTTAGTTGGCCCGTAATGCCCAAACTCAAGCCCACGGTACTGTAGGCCGAAAAGCTCTCGAATGCAATATTCAACAGCCCCTTTTCCGGGTCAAAAATAGTGATGAGTACAATTCCCGAACCAATTACGATCAACGACAACGCTATGGTTGCGAATGCCCGTTTTACAGAAATATCCGCAATTTCCCTCCTATACACCTCTATGCGCTGTTTTCCCTTTGCCAAACTCAGAATATTCAGTGTTGCTATGGCAAAGGTACTGGTTTTGATACCACCTCCGGTAGAGGCCGGTGATGCCCCAATCCACATCAATAAAAAAGTAATCATTACCGTAGGAAAAGCCAGGGCGGTCATATCCACAGAATTGAAACCGGCCGTTCTTGGGGTTGCGGCACCAAATAGGGCATGTACCAATTTTCCGAAGAACGAATGCTCTGCCAGTGTATTATTGTATTCCAACAGTAAAAAAAAGATAAAAGCTACCGCTGTAAGGGAAAAAGTGGTAACAAGCGTAATTCTACTATTCATATTCAGTACCCAAGGTTTATGGGTTTTTTCTTTGGAATTGAAACGGAACATATTGATCAACTTGTGCTTAATAAATCGAACAATATTCACAACAATTGGAAACCCTAGGCCACCCAATACAAAGGTAAATATGATTATAAGCTGTAAAGGGTAGTTAAAGTTAAACCCTGTTTCATAAATACCATTGCTTAAGGTTGAAAAACCTGCATTACAAAATGCAGAGATCGAGTGGAAGATGGAAAAGAACGCCTTGTCCGAAAAATTATTGATCAACGTGTTATCCAAGGTAAAGAAAATAAGTACTGCGGCCGTTGATTCAACAATGGCGGTAATTACAATAATACTCTTCAAGGTACTAAAAACATCACCTATTTTTTGGGAGTTGGTCATTTCACTTAAGGTCAATTGATTCTCGTAGGTACTGCCCCCTTTAAAAAAATAACTGAAGTAACTCGCAAAAGTCAATATTCCCAAACCCCCGATCTGTATTAAGAACAAAATGATGGATTGACCAAAAAGTGTGAAATAGGTAGCTGTGTCCACTACGATCAATCCCGTTACACAAACCGCACTGGTCGAGGTAAACAGGGCATCTACAAACGAAATCCCGTTATGTGTAGCCTTGGGCAACATCAACAATAGGGAGCCCAGAACAATAATGGTCAAAAAACTTAAAATGAATATTTGTGCGGGATTAAAGTAGGTTCTGCTCAAATTCAACCTTTGTTCCGAAAATTCCCTGAAAAACGACAAAATAACCGCCAAAACTACCCAAAGGGGGTTTTCCAATATCAGATCGGTTTTAAATGCCTCCCCTACAAAGAGGTACATATAAAATATATAAAGGGTATATGCTACCGAAATAATATCGAAAATGGCTACTTTACGCTTCAACAAATCAGGATTATCATAATATCTTGCAGCGGTCGATGTTAACCCCAAGGCTATGACCAAAAAGTAAAATCCATCAATGATCTGTTGAACCAATGTAGTTTGGGAAAAACCAAAATCAAAAATAAAGGCGAACATTCCAATAACGCTCGCCCAAAATGCAATTCCGTAAAGTTTTCCTAAATCATATTTCATTCAACAAAAATAGTGTATTCTTTTTATCAAACAGAAGCGTTTTCAGAGCTTCCGGCCCATATATTTTTACAATAATAATATTATGATTGGGGCAGTTTGGTCTATACGAATGTATTGATTTGTTTGCAATTCTAATGGTCAAACGGCATTTTTTCCCGGGTCCAATAGAGACAGAAAAGTGAGTTGCCAATACAAATCACTTTTCTATCCGGTCGGCATGGCAGCACCTATTTAAATGGATATAATTGTAGCTATTTTTTATATTCATAGCACTGAAATTTTATTGTTCGTTCAGCTTTTTATAAATTTTATTCATCATCAATTCTTTCACTAAATCGCCAAACACTTTGTCCTCCAATATTTTTTCAAAGATTTCTTGATTTTGATCCATTCGACCAAATAGTTGGTAGGCTCAAGTACGCAATCAAGTCGTCTCAATACGGTCATGGGCAAGATTACTTTTCCATAGTCCGACTGCTTATAATCTCCTCTCAGTAGATCCGCTACCCTCCATATTAAATCGGCCTTTTCTTAAAAATTCTTCATTTTTGTTTTTAATTATACTTCCTTGTTATACTTATAAGGTCTCAATTGCCTATCGAATTTTCGTTGTCTCAAGTATTTGTAATTGCTAACAAGGGATATTCTTTCGCTTTCACCGAATTCCCTTAGGGCCATCTTGCCCATTTTTAAATACTGTCCACAAAATAAGACTTTTACAGACTTTCCTTATCAAGATTATTGGTTGTACCCAGTACTTTTCCTCGTCCAAGGCCCATTTCAAATTGGTTTTATTGGGCTATATTATATTTTAAAGCCAATTTGAATTAAGGTAACTCAAAAAACGGGCTACTTTCTTATTTTATTATCCCCTGGCCCTGTTGAATAAAAGCCGGATTGTATTTGCTCCGTTCATGAAAACCATCAAATTCGCGCATGATCGACATACGGGGGTAGCCATCAAATATATCCCCATACCCTAAAACCCTTGGGTCTCCTTGCAGCTTAAGTTCCGTATTAAGTTTCTTTCTTAGATCCTTTATTATTTCAACGTAATGAGGTTCGTCCGCAACATTGTCCACACAACCCGGATCTTTTTTAATATCATATAATTGTTCCGAGGGCCGCTTATCATAGGCCAAATTGTAGTAGGTGGGATATTCGGTCTGTTGCTCCATTAGAAAGAGTTTTGATGGGGAGTCATCCACATCATGAAATCCCGGCCATAATGATTTATATCCATTGGTCACAGTCCTGCTTTTTGAAGAAGGGGGCGCAGGGTTGCCAGCCGGCCAAAGATCGGGCTTAAAATTACGTACATAAAGGTAATCCCGGGTTCTAATGGCCCGTGCGGGGTACCCTAAATTATCAGGCCTGGCGTGGGTGTGCCTTTCACGACCTGTCAAAACAAATTCCCGATGCGTTTGGGATGGAACGTCCGGAAAGGGAATCAATAGTTTTGAAAGACTTTTACCTGTCATTTCAGGTACTTCTTCCACCTTGGCCAGTTCCAGAAAAGTAGGTGCCAGATCTATAAGTGCAACCAGGTCTTCCACTACCCTATTCCCTTTCATTTTGGCAGGCCAACATATTGCCAAAGGTACATGTGTACCGTATTCCTGTAAATTGGCCTTGGCCGAAGGAAAGGGCATTCCGTTATCGGCGGTCACCACAATAATCGTATTTTCCAGTTCTCCCTGTTCTTTCAAAAACTGGATCATTTTTCCCAAATGGGCGTCGAACCACTCTATTTCCATAGCGTAGTCCGCAATATCGGTCTTAATCAATTCGTGGTCCGGAAGAAATGCCGGTACAAACGCTTCCTCTAAAATCTTCCCGGCCTTTGCTCCCGAACCCGCTTCATAGTTTCGATGTGGTTCATGGCCTCCGTACCAAAAAAAGAAAGGTTGATCTTTTTTCTTTTGCTGAAAAAAATCCATGAAGTTTCCAAAGTAATCCGTAGTGTGAATTCCCGTGGTAGGCACGGGACCCATCTTTTTATCATTGAATTCCGGTCCGACCGGGTTTTGTAACCAACCCGCATCTTTCCAATTACCCGGGCCCCATGGTTTTCCTGTAAAACCGATTTTATAACCTACACCTGCCAGCAAATCTGTAAATACAGGATATTTTTTCGGAAAGTAGCTGGCATGGGTACCCGCTTCCTCAATCTGCCAAATATTTTTACCCGTTAGGATTGCTGCTCTTGAAGGGCTGCATTGGGGTGCCGCAACAAAGGCGTTGGTAAACAAAATACCCTCTTTGGCCACCTTATCAAAAGAGGGGGTTCTTATTCCACTGGTTCCATAGGCCGAAGCATAAGGAAAAGACTGGTCATCGGCAATGGCAAATAGGATATTTGGCTTCTTTTCCGGTTCCTGTCCAATTTCATTTTTAGATTTGCAACCTAAAAGGGCTAATAAAATAAAGCATATTGCAACTGTTAACCCTTGTTTTGTATAATTTTTCATTTTCTCCTTGTTTAAGACACTGCTCAAGTTTTATATAAAACCTTATGGGATTTTAATTATTTTCTCCCTGTTTATTGGTCTGTTCGGCACGCTGCTTTTCAAAATAGGTATTTACGGAATTATTTTTTCCCTTTGGGGTCCACAGGGCATTGTATTGTGGCAGCCTATGCCTATGCATTTGAACGACCCTACTGTTCACCGTATCTTTGGCAATATTCTGCCATTCATTGGGGTCCTGCGTATGATCGTATAACTCCTCGGTTCCATCTTCATAACGAATATACCTGAATTGATCCGAAACCACGGCATGGTTGTTTCTGCCATAGGTGGTTACCGCATAATATTCCTCCTTTATATTGGGGTTTTCAAGTAAGGGTTTTAAACTTTTACCCTCATTCTTTATATTCGGAGGCAAATTGCATAAATCCAGGAGTGTGGGGTAAATATCCAACATTTCAACGGCTTGGGTACGTACTATCCCCTTCTGCCCATTGGGAATGGAAATAATCAGCGGTGCATTGGTAGCCTCCTGCCATAATGCATGCTTGGCAAACGTTCCCTTCCCGCCCAACCGATATCCATGGTCCGACCAGAGAATTACTATGGTATTGTCCTTGTATCGGCTATTTTCGAGTGCGTTGAGCACTTCACCTATATAATAATCCACAAAGGTGACGCTGGCCAAGTAGGCCTGGACTATATTTTTCCATTCCCCGGATGCAATGGCCCATTCCGTTGTGGGCATCATGGGCATTTCATGCAGCTGTTTCGAAATAGCGGGTAAATCATAAAGATCATCATTTTTATAGGGAGGTGTTTGCACCTTGTCCACTGGATGCATCTCAAACCATTTCTGAGGCACATACCAGGGTACATGGGGCCGGACAAAGCCTGCTACAAGAAAAAATGGTTTTTCATAATCTGTTCCCAATTTTTCAACTGCCCATTGCGCAGTCCTATAATCCGGCATTTCAATATCGTTTTCAGGAAATGCCCCCCAATCGGTACTTGTTCCATTTTTATCCCATTTAAAGTTTTTTTCAGGCCTTGGCCCAAAACCTTTTTCCCTACCAGCTGCCTCATCAAAAACACCCTTGGGCGCAAAGTTGTGAAATATCTTTCCCTTGCCCATAGTATGATACCCATTGTTTTTAAAATATTCCGGAAGAAAAACTACGTCCAGGGTCGCTTCGGAGGCACTTTTTATTTCCTCGTCGTCTATCTGGCCATAGATCCCCGTGGTGGAAGGCCTCAATCCAGTCATTATAGAGGCTCTGGAAGGGCCACATATGGGAGCCTGGCAATGCGCATTGGTAAACAGCACCCCCCTAGCTGCCAATCTGTCCATATTAGGGGTTATCGCATTTGGATGACCGCCCATAGCCCCTATCCAATCGTTAAGGTCATCCACACAGATCATCAAGACGTTTGGCCTTTGTTCCCTTTTTATTTCCTTTTCTTTACAGGAAATCAAAAGACTCAAAAGCAAAACTACTAGTATTGGACGCTTCATTTTTTTCATAATTCTTACCTTACAAATTTCATTTTTAGTTTAGAAACTTTTTTGGGATTTGGCCAACCATCGGTGGGCATTTTTTAGTCGTTCATCATTACTTTTTGAATTTCAGCCGGTACTTCATCCACCTTCTCCTGAAGTACTTTCTGGCCTTCTATTATTTCCACTAATTTGGAACTGCCACTAACCTTTCCCTTGTATTTTTTTCCATCAAATTCCAATACCCCCGATGATATGAACGATGCCGTTCCCAAACGGTCACTTATTTCAATTTTCGCAGCTTTAGCTACATTCATTTCTGCTTTAATATTCCATCCGGCAATTGAATAGGTATTTGTAGTTTCGTCAAAAATCACCTCTTCACAAACGGAATCCCCTGCTTTGGGTTTCACTTGAAAAATTGCCAAATAGCGCATTTTGTCGGTCTTCTCTTTTGTAATTCCCGTGAAATGCCATTGATCTACAAAATCAATTATATTTCCTGCCTGATCCACTTTTCTATTCCAATTTTTTGCTGGAATGCTAAAAGTGTCGGTTACATTAAAATCAATATCCGTAGATGAATAAAGAGAAACCAGAGCATTTGCATACTCGTTTTCAGCTGTGATCGTTTTTTTATTCGAATCTATTTCCAATCCTTTATCATTATGCAGCAACCAGGTCCATTCTGCAGCGTGATCTGCTTCCAATTCATCGTAAATAACAATGATCGAAGGGCGTAGCATTAGATAATGTCGTCGAAATCGTTTCATTCCCAAATCAATGGATACCCCATCAGAAGCAGAATATGCATTGGATGCATCGCCAACGGCATATGAAATCTGTTTACCATGAAGAAAGCGCGGCATCCAGCCATAAGCTCCTGCATCAAAGGGTTGACCTTTGCCATCAATTAAAATTCCGTTATGTCCGCGAGTATGTTTATGCCAATCTTGGTGATGTGGATCCCCCATCTTAGGTCGGTATCCTGAATTATAAAATAGACGTTTTCCACCAAAGGCAATATTAAAATTATTTTGTTCCGCATGTTTATGGCCATTTGATCCGAATGGACTACTAGTTGCCGATAACATTAAATTATTCTCAATACTTTGTATATCTGTATGCATATAGGACACCCCTACATCGGGGAAATGTGCCGCTTGGGGAAAATTAAAATCTTCTGAAATCTTTGGGCGCGGATTTTTGTTTGCCCATTGAATTCTATACCAACGAAATTCCGACTCGGAAGAAATATCTTGGCTCAGTCCTTTGGCAACTTCTTTTGAATACCATGCCGCGTAAGGATCATTGAGCATGCGGGCAGCAGTATCCATGAATCCCGCATATTTGATGGTAGGATACCAATATTTGTCCCCATCATTGCCAAAACCATCACCAACACTGTTAGGCGGAAAGGCATATAACAACCATTTTGGATTGTTCACAAACCAATCCGACCATTGAAAATCAACACCCGTAAGGTCGCTAAAACTAGAAGACATATCATAAATGGTCAACGTATTCATTATAAAATAACCGATGCCATTAAACCAAGCACCATCGGTTTCGGCCATTTTTGGAAATTGTGCAATCCATATTTCATAAATATATTCCAACCATTTATCCGCTTCTGTAGTTTCGCCGGCCAACGCCATTGAGGTTTGAAACATTTGATGCAAAATATGTTGCCAAACATGCATGGATGAAGACCTGCTTTCCACTTTTCCTATCCACAAATTATAAAAATTAGTTGCGCGTACAGAGGATTGCCTTATCATTTTCTCCCTTACGGCCTCATCCAATACATCCCAAAAAGTATCTACGGCCAAAGCCAAACATGTCATTATTGCGGAGTCGCCAAAATTGGACAAATGGGTGATCCCGTTCGGATCCCAATCCGCAACTTCTACCATCCATTTTTTAGCCGCTCCGTAGTACTTAATGTCCCCGGTTAAAATATAGGCCTGCGATAGTGTATTAAGGGTGGAAAAAACTCGCCTTCCAAGGGTTTTGCTGGCCTGTTCCGCAATCATAGCATCTTCATATTCGTTCTTTCCCTTATGCTTTGGAAGCCCGGATTCCTCTGTTGGAGGAATTTCGCTCAAAAGATTATTGGCCAGATCCAGAATTGCCTTGGTCTCCCTGTAATCTTTTGCTCTAGCCCTCAGGCCCGCCAAATCATTTTTGTTTGCAAAAACCCTTGGATGTTCTGTAGAAATATTTTGGAGTACCTTACTTAATTTAGGGGTTGTAAATTCTTTTGTTGCTGCCGTAATCCTAAATGAATCCATCACACTCCATTCTTTTCCGCTCTCACGGTGCTGCCAGTACCAAATGCCCTTATCCAACTTTTGGTGTGGGTTAAAGATGGCAAATGGAATATTCTTTTTTTCAATAAGATTTGTTGAAAAATCCTTATTGGAAGAAAGCCGTACATCATAATCGGTCATTTTTTTTGTCGTAGGCCACTCAAAACTGGGGGAATTGAACGCTGGCTCTTCCCCGTTCGAGGGTGTAGTCCATAGCCTGTATTTTGGATAAATCATTTTGCTGGTTACTCTTATTTCACCATGCAGTTCAGTTGCCTTTTCCGAAGTCGTACATGTTAAAAAAAATATGGATATCAATCCTGTGGCAATTCCACGAACCATTGACGAAATTCGTATTCCTCTTATTGTCATAGACATTACTTATTTTATTTTTTAATATTCACCACTCCGTCCAAAGTAATGGGGAGACGCCTCATTTAGCCTCACCCGTCCCGAGCTATCAAGACCGCTGCGCTACAAGAACCAAGATACAAGACAAAATAATCCAATGCCGTACGTCGTAACCGCCTATAACGCTACACCCGAGGCCCGTCCGACCGGAAACGGGCGGGCAGAGCCCCGCCCGAACGGCCCGTTCGGTACGGGCGGGCTCGGGAAATTCTATTGATTAAATCAAGCACCATCAGTTACGGTCTTCCTTCAATTCCCAAACCCTAAAATTACGGTACCTGAAATGCGTCCATTTCATCTGTCTAAAGCCTATTTTTCCATCCTTCCAAACTGCTTGACCTTGGCCCTGGTCTATCCAGTCAATTATTTTACGCCCATCAACATACATTATGATATGCGCATTGTTCTTAATCAATTTTATCTTGTGAATGGCAGTAGAATGTATTGGGATTCCGGTTTCACCGACCTGCACTTTTTCAAAACCTTTATTTTTTCGAAGATGTGCAACCTCCCTCTCCCGGTTATCCTTACCATTGGCGTAGTATGAAATATGATAGTTATTAAAATATTCACTTTTTGTATATTGACTGAAAGTACCATCACGTTTTGGGAAGGATGGGTCAAAAATGCTTTCCCCATTATTTCCTAAAGCGGAAAAGAAGATAATTACCAATCCAGCATCCGTTTCTTGGTTCTGTAGTTCCCATTCTGCAATAAAATCTGAAGGAAAATCTACGGGGCACCACAATACGTGATGACCCTCTTCTTCTGGTGAATACATATGCATCCAACCATCCCTAAATTCCGTCATGGCCGGTCCTTCCATTACCCAATCGGTCATTTGTTTTGCCGAACCCATGGAATTTTCATAAAGTAAGTCCCCTTTTCCGATTCCCGTGTTCAGCCCTTGACATTGCACATCCACAAATACGGATAACAAGACGATCCATAGGTGAAAATTTAAAATATATCCGCTCATCTTTTTGGCATTTGTTTACCTGCCATCTCCGATTGCAGTATTTTCTTTAATCTGACAAGGGCCTCGATATAATAGTAATCCGCATATATAATGGGGATGTCGACTTCCCTATTCCTAGGTTTGTTACCTGTTGAGTGAATCAAAAATGCATCGTTCCGACTTCCGCTTAAATAGCTGGGAGAAGAAAGGGAACGGAGCATTTTTTCCGCCCATGTCCTATATAATTCCTTTTTAGCCCTCTTGTTATGCAGTTCGGATAGTTCCAAAAATGCCGACGCCACGATGCTAGCAGCTGAAGCATCCTTAGGCGTATTGGGAATAGCAGGGTCATCAAAATCCCAAAAAGGCACATAATCCTTGGAAAGTCTTTTAAGATAGGCCTTTGCCAACTTGTCGGCAATTTTTAAATATTTTCTGTTGGCGGTTTCACGATAACCCATAGCATAACCATAAATGCCCCATCCCTGACCCCGTGCCCAAACCGACTCGTCGGAAAAGCCTTGATGCGTAGCTTTCCGCAAAGCCTTCCCTGTTCTATCGTCATAAATCAAAACATGGTAAACCGTATTGTTCGGACGAACTTGGTTCTTTGCGGTTACATTGGCATGGGAAACTGCCATTTTGTAATACTTCTTATTGGTCGAGAGTTTGGAGGCCTCAAACAGCAACTCCAAATTCATCATATTATCAATAATGGTATTATGCGGGGAAAATACTTTATTGCTTACTTGTGCCGGCCAGGAGAGGATTGTACCAACGGACGGATTGTATAAATGTGACAAGGAATCTGCAGCTATAAGAAGCGTTTTCTTGTAAGCCCCATTCTTTGTCAATCGATAACCATTCCCATAACTACATTGAAATATAAAACCCAAGTCATGGCTCTTAACGGGTACCGACAAAATGGTTTCAATTTCATTAGTGAATTTTTCAGCTTCAATTTTGATCTTTTCGCTTCCGGTTCCTTCATAAACATACCACAATATTCCCGCCCAGAAACCACTTGTCCAGCCTCCTGTAGGTTTCGCCTCCCAATGTTTACTATCCGCGGGGATCGTACGTGGCGATTTGTCGTACCCCTCTAAATTCACAATAGTCCGCTCTGTCTTTACCTTACAATGGTCTATGGCCTCCTGTACCTCCTCAAGTGTCCAGCTGGCATATTCCTGTTGTTGCCCCAAAGAAGCGGATACCACCAATAATAGAACACTTGTAAATAGGCTGTATTTTATTTTTATTTTCATTTTTATTTTAATATTATTTCCAGTTTTGTCATCAACTTAGAAACTGTTTAGATAATTCCCTCCAAATCGGCAATAAACACTTGTCTTTTCCCTTTGGGTGCACCATTAAAACAAACCTTTTTATAGTTATGGCTCCAGACCGGATGGGGGTCTAATTTGTAATGGCTTCCCGTTTCCCCTTTTTTATATGCCTTGCCATTATTGCCCACATCCGTGGAAACGGAACAAATCATTTGTTCCTCGTCCGTATTAAGATCCAATAGTCGGATAGGGACCTCCCCTTTTGGGGAAGGAATCCATTTTTGTTTGGGATAGGTATCGGCCAATAAATAGGTTGAATCGGCATTGACGCTGGGGTGCCCACTACCTAAGTGCATTTCGGAAAGCACCTTAAAATCCGACCCATCGTATTTAAATTGGCAGAACAACATATCTTCATGCCCCATCCATCTAGGTATACAGTTCATAATAATATGCTCCCCATCCGGATGCCAGTTGGGATGGTTGCCCGCACCACCGAAACGGGCCTTTTGATTCCATTGCTCCCGGGTAAGGCATTGTTTCAGATTACTTCCATCCATGTTTAAGGAAAATAAGGATGCATCCCTCCCCTCATTATTGACCAGCCCCCTATAGACTTGCAGTATACGTGTGTTCTGTTTGTTGTATTTGGAGTGAAAAAGATAGGGAATGCATTTGCCGTAATAGGCCCTATCGTCTTCTGACCCTTCCACCCGTTCTAGAAACTTGTTAAACCCTACCAATAATTTTGTTTCATTGGTATCCAGATCCGTCCTCCACAAACCTTCACCGGCAATAGCCTCTGTAGTAAATGTTTCCGGCCGGCCCAATACCCTGTCCGGTACGGCATACCCATATTGATGGATGTTCATGGTTAGAAGGTTGGGACTTATTATAGATTTTTCGTCTGGGGAAATATCATATTTCGAACCGGAAAAAGCTTTGGCAACCCCTGTTTGCAAGTCGATACGGACACAGACCGGCCTACCATCGATAAGGTCGTTACAATACAGATATCTATTGGATGTTGCTCCCCATTGCACATTGGCCCCCAATTGAAATGACCAGGCCTTAGTCTCATAAACGGTTTGAATGGTCTCATTTTCAAGATCAATTACACATACTTCCGCCGTATCTCCCCAGATAGGGGCTTTACCTTGATAAGGTAATTTTGTGACGGTCAATAATTTTTGATCGGGACTCCAGGGTACAATGTCATAAAATGTATGGATATAAAAACCATCATCTGGTGTAACGCAGGTAACGGGGGCCAAAAAACGTCCTGGTCTGTACGACTTAAATTTGTACGGGTGTTTCTTTCCCTTTGAAGGGACAAAGGACCATAGGCCAGGAGCCACCATTATAGCTGAGAAGCCGGCCGAGGTTTTCCGTATGAAAGTACTTCTAGACATCATTGTTTTGAGATTTTTAATCGTTCTTAATCCGGTATAAAAATCCTTGGGCATGAATTCCAATTCCAGATCTGTATTTCTATTTCACTATTTAATTGTTGGTTTTATTCCTTATACCGATTGTCTTCTATCCTATTATTTATTGATCCGGCAAGCTCAATTGGTTTTTTCGTTGAATTTATAATGCTATTGGAGGAAATGATATTTCCCGAAGCCGGAATATTCTGTATGGCACCTGTATTCCAAAGTGCCCTATTTTTATGATCGGAATAATCCGTCCCCTTGCCTTCACCCAAAAAAATGCCATATCCACCAGCGTGGTCTATAATGTTATTTTTAACTATACAATCCGTTGTAGTGATACGGAGTGTTTTGGCATGAATTCCGGATCCCATGCCGTAACAGATAGTAATACCATTCCCAGATGGGTTTTTAATGATATTTTTTTCAATCCTATGTTTAGATCCATAGATCCGAATGGCCGGTCCATTGGAATTGCTAAATGTATTATTGACAACAGTACAATAATGCCCCCCGCGCAGTACAAATTGATTTGTGTTGATAAAGGTATTATGCTGGTACATATTATAATTGCTCTTATTGCTCACCGTCTCCGCGTCCCCTCTTATATTTTCAAAATGATTATACTCTACCAAAGTATTCAAACCCAATTCCTCAAAATCATTATGATTTCCTGTTTGGGCCACCTGAAGGGTTTCGGAACCTTCACCTCCTGCTTTTAAATTCAAATTTTTAAAAATATTATGGTGAATATGGGTGTATCTTGGAACTTGGCCTGGTGAAACCCTAATTGTAAGGGTTTGTACCCTATCATTGTTTTTAAACAAACAGTGGTCAATCTCATTATTATCCGAGGCTCCATTTAAAATAAATATCCTTCGTTCCCGACCATCTCCGGTAATATCCTGAAATTGACAATTTGTAATCCGAGCGTTACGGGTACCGTTAAGTTCCACAATCGATTTACGAAAAACGATATCCTTAAAAACAAATCCCTTGAAAATAAAATTACTTCCACTTAGCTTAAATATGGGTTTATCGGCAGTTTTCGAAGTCGAAAAAATTACGCCATCCTTTTTCTCCGGACGAATGGTGATCAAATTGCTTGGAGTTCCATGGAGTGGTGCTAAAACGGACCAATTAAAATACGTGCCATTCTTAACAATCAGGGTATCGCCCGCAGAAATTTTATGAATCGCGGACTTAAATTCATTCTCATTGGAAACGATCAAGACTTTACTTTGTGGACTAGCACAAGCAGTGATGATAAGCAGAAATAGAAAAACGACTACTAGATTTCCAGATTTTTTACCCATTGTTTCATTTTTACTCATGGCATGTACTTGCAGATCAATTGATTTTCCCTGATTTTTATGCTCCTAAAAGAAATGGTATTACAATTACATTACAAACCTTCTTACCCTTATTCGTCGTCCGATGATATCTTCAGGTCGTCCAATAAGCGATAGTATGCTCCTTCAATATTCCGTATTCCGGTTTCCGCATTTGTTTTGGTCAGGAACTTGTTTAGTGCTGTTTCCAGTTCTTTTGCTATTTCAGGATATTTTTCGATTATGTTCGTGGTTTCGCCCAAATCTTCGGCTATGTTGAAAAGCTCAACTTTGGGCGTGTTCTGATATTTCGTCTCCTGGGACCAATATTTAATCAGTTTATAATTGCCTTTCCGTACGGCAGTCCGTGGTTTGCGGTGCGACCCCTGGTGAAATATCAAATATTCGCTGTTACGTCTTACTTTTTCCACATTTTCATCTAGAAGTAGGGGAAGCATATTTCCTCCGTCAATTGCCTCTGGCATAGCAACATTACCCCCGGCGAGTTCCGTAAACGTCGGTAAAAAATCCAAGCCGGTTACCGGAGTGCTGCTGACCCTATTTGCTTTTATTCCAGGACCCACAGCTATAAAAGGAACTCTTAAACCACCTTCATAAAAGGAGTGTTTCCCGTCACGAAGGGGAGCATTTCTGTTGTGCTGTGTTGAATAATAGGCATTTACCAATTCCTTGTTTTCATCCACTACGGCAATTTGGTTTAGCGATAGGCGTCCTCCATTGTCTCCCATTAAAAAGATGTATGTGTTGTCTTCGATCCCCATCTCCTTAACAAAGTCCATAATCAGTCCCACACCGGTATCCAAATCTTTCAGCATGGCCCCAAATTCCGGATTGGTATGTAGATCTCCCGGTTTTTTATTCTTAAAATATTCATACGTTTCTTTTTGTGAAACCAAAGAAAGATGAACGGCATAGTGTGAAAGCTGAACATAAAAAGGTTTCCCTTTTGCAATACTCTCTTTCATAAAATCTTTTGCACGACCTGTTATTCCGAAAATATCCTTGGCATTTTCATCTTCCCAATGCCCACTTGGCTTACCTACCTTTTTTGCATTGGAAGGATTTTCCACCTTATTGGCTTTCATGTAATTATCGGCGGCCTTTGTATACTCTTTGATATTTAAGAACCCATTCCCAAAAATTTCACCTCCGTTATTGGAGGTCATTCCATCATCGTAATCGAAACCGGCATCCTTGGGTTCCATGGCAATGTGCCACTTGCCAAAATGAGCCGTTCTATATGTAGAATCAGCTTTTTTAATAGCCCTTGGAATAGTAAGCCAATTGGTTGTTTTCTTATACCAGTCAGCATCTTTATTGTAAATGTGCCTAGCCGCGTTCTGACCAAACATTAAACTGTTGCGCGATGGGGAACAGATGGGGTTTGGTGCATAGCCATTTGTAAACAACACCCCTGATCGGGCCAGTATATCCATGTTCGGGGTTTCATAATAGTCACTTTTAGATTCGGGAATATTGGGATCTGCCCGGTGCGAAGTATGTGTCCAACCCTGATCATCCGTTAGAATGAAAATAATATTGGGGCTTTTTTGTTTTTCTTTCTTCTCCGGGGTCAGCCCCATACAGGCACTCAATAATAACAACACACCGACTCCCAATAGGTAATTTGTCCTTCTTAATTTCATAACACTATTTATCCTGATTACGTTTGTTATATATTCCTTTGACGGGTTTCCTGGCGTTCGTTGGTACAAAGATTTTAAGCCTTTGCTTTACTTCTTGATAATTTTCATCGTGGGCAATATTTATCCACTCATTCGGATCTGTTTCATGGTCATACAACTCCTCTTCTCCATTACCATAGGAAATATATCTAAACCGGTCATCCCTAATCGAATGAAAATTGGGCGTTAAACTTGAAATAGCCGGACTGGTTCTTTTAGTTTTGGGATCGATTAATTGCGGAAGAAGGCTTTCTCCTTCCAATTCCCCAATTTGCGGCAAACCGCACAGTTCAATCAAGGTGGGATAAATATCCAGAAGACTAACGGCTTGCCCACAATTGCCCTTCGCTATATTTTTAGGGTCATAAATTATTAGGGGAACCCTGGTTACTTCTTCCCATAAGGTGGCCTTTCTCCAATGTTCCTTTTGCCCGAGCTGCCAACCATGATCGCTCCATAGCACAATAATGGTATTATCGGCATATTTACTGTTCTCCAACGCATCAAGCAACCGACCAAACTGAGCATCGGCATAACTTACCGAAGCGAGATAAGCTTGAACGGCTTCATGCCATAAATCCTTCTTTTTAATGGCTTCATGTTCATAATTCCCATCTGTATTGTGCAGGTCGTCCCCATCACCAAAATTAGAGGTAGAATACGCCACATTTTTGCCGGATAGGGGCACATCGTCCAAATCATTTTCTTTTACCAAGGGTAGCATTACCCCTTGTAGGGGATGCTGATCAAAATATTTTTTTGGCACAAACCAAGGTATATGGGGGCGGTAAATGCCACAGGCCAAAAAGAATGGTTTTTCATGGTCCCGGGCAATCCTTTCCTTGACCCAATCAACGGTTCTGCCATCGAACGTTAACGAATCTGGGGAAGAAAATGGTCCCCAGGCAATGCTTCCGCCCATTTGGGTTATATTTTCCTTTTCAGGGTTCTCGCGGTTACCTACTATACCTTCGTCCCGATGTCTGCCCACAAATTCATGCCAATCGGTTTTTCCATAATGGAACTTGTGCAAAATCTTACCTGCCCCTGCCACAAAATATCCGTTCTCCTTAAAATGCCTATTAAGGGTTCTTTTACTTTCATAAAGCTCCAATGGTGTATCCGTATTATTGTAAACCCCTGTTGTAGTAGGTCTTAACCCCGTTATTACAGAAGTCCTTGATGGGCAGCACATAGTGGCTACACTATGGGCATTGCTGAATAATACTCCTTTTGCCGCCAAACGATCAATATTGGGGGTAATGCTTTGGGGATGGCCGAACATACAGCCTTCCCAATCGTTTAAGTCATCAAAAACAACAAATAGGACATTTGGTCTTACCAATTCCTTAGGATTGGAAGAACTGCTGCCCAAAAGAAGACCTGAACAAATTGCCAGGACAAAAAGCAGTACGGTCTTTATTTTTAAAGCAACCTTGTCCCTTGTTTCCAACATGTCATCCTTACTTTTTCATTATCCTAATATCCTTATAAAAAACCTCCATATTGGGTCCTTTGTGCACTTGCAGGGCAATTATTCCCGAAGCGGATTTTTTTCCCATTTCCTTATCCACAACATCAATAGTTTTATGTCCGTTAATAAAGTGTTGCAAATGGTCTTTTTGGGCAAGGATTCTATACGTGTTCCATTGTTCGCTCTTGATATGGTTCTGAATACCTTCACTATTTGCAAATTGATCTACAGTTTTATGGCCCTTTTCATCCAAAATAACCGCTTCACCTCTTTTTGCCAAAATGCCCCTGCCCTTTTCTTCATATAATATTCCCGAATGTTGGATTCCCGATTCCATATCTGCCTGATACCCCCCTACAATGAACAAATCTTCATCCATGACTTTTGAACGGTACTGAACACCACTGTTGCCCCCAATTATTTTGTATTGAAACGTAAGTTCAAAATCTGAAAAAGGATTTTCATAGATTAAAAAGGTATTCTTTTCAATCTGATTTTCATCGGTTGTCCGCCCTACAATACAACCATCCTCTACGGACCAAATACGGGGATCTCCCCGCCAATTGTCCAGATTTTTCCCGTTGAAAAGGGAAATTTTTTCCGAACTCTTTGTTTGTGCACTGCAGGTACAAAAAGTTAGACAAATTGCTAAACAGAATAAGTTAATTTTCATAAAGTATACTTTGGAACTACTATTTCTATTCATTGTAAATTTTATGGTTTTTATCCCCTCCCGAAATTAAAAATGCCAAAAGATCACTAAGCTCTTTTTCATTTAATCGATTGATCAGACCCGGGGGCATTGGTGAAATGGGAGACTCTTCCTCTTTTAGGATATCCTTCTTTTTTATAATCGTTGTTAAATCTGGAGAAAATGCGTTGGTGCCTATTATTAGTTCACTTTTGGTTTCTTTGACTAGTTTTCCTGTTACTACCCTTCCTTCCGGCAAATGATATTCCGTAAAGCGGTACCGATCGGAAATAGTACCCGATGGATCAATGATCGCTTCTGCCATATCAGAAATGGTAAACCGGGTACCCAGCTGGGTCAATTCAGGGCCAGAATTACCCCCAACTCCCTTAACACTATGACAACCAACACAAAGTGAAGCCTTGTAAAAATTCTGCCCATTTTCATAATTCACCTTGTCCTTATTTTTGGCATATGCAGATTTCACAGTAGCAACGGTCCAGTTTTGTCCAGGACCTTTGGGTTGCTCAACGCCCTGCATTAAATTATTGGACTCCAGAATGGCCTCGGTAGCCAAAGCCTCAAAATATTGACGTTCGGCCATAGGAACATAGTCCAACGCTTTTTCTTGAATTTTCCTGATATATTGGGCATAAGATTTACCTCCCGATTTCTTTAAGGCCCTATTGTACCAATTAAAATATCTTTTTCTTAACTCGCTCGTCCAACCCCTTTGTAGTACACTAAGACTTTTAGCATAACTTATATGTTGGGCATTCGGCATATTTTGAAGCATTTCCTCCACTTCGCTCCCATACTGTTCATTTCTCCCGGAAATATCGCCGGATAAATAGTTGGCTTTTTGTTCAGCGGTAATAAGGGTATCCCGCTCCATCATTTCCAGCGTAGGTTCTATAATAGCGGGTACCTGCAAAAAGCTTAACGTTTTGCATAGTTCCTTGTTTACGATATCGCCGCTAAGGGGATAAGCGGATATCAATACATTGATCAATCGTTTTTTCACGGATTCCGGTATCTCTTCTCCGGTTCTGATCAATAGCAATTCTATGGCCCTGATAAAATCGACCTGTTGCGATTCCGGCAAGGTTGTCCACTGGATATTGAGCAATGTATCAAGTGCCCTTAATCTATCCACATCAACGCCATGACGGGCAATGGATATAGCTAGGGCGATTGTTTTTAATGGGGGTGTTTTGTTGGTAATTTCATCCTTCCAAAGCTCGTATTCCTGATTCTCCATGGCAATCCGTGCCGCAAATCTTGTAAACCGATCGGGGTGATCCAAATTCTCCAAAATAAAATCCATTTTATCAGCTGCCCTTTGCAGATGAAGGACTTCCAATTCCTTTCGCAGATCTCTTTCAGTGGCACCTTCGGTATTTTCTGGAAGGTCGCGTATTTTGGTAGCCGCTTCGCCTGTGTATGTCAGCTTGTACAATGCCGATTCCAACTTTCTACCTCCAGTGAGAAAATACATGGAACCATCATTGCCCACGACACCATTGGTCAATGGCAAGGGTACGCCCGACAAAAATTCCTTTATTTCTACGGAATAGCTACTGCCTTTTGGCGTAAGGCTTGCAAAATACATGGTACCGTAACTCCAATCAAAAAGATATAGGCCGTTTTGATAGTAGGGCGGAAACCTTAAACCTTCCCCATTCATCAATCCGGTAGGCGAACCTTGTCCCAAATTGGCTATTCCCGGAAGGTTATCGGGATATTCCGCTGGAAATTTCCCTGTCCCTTTTCGCCATCCAAACTCACTGCCACTTGTAAAATGACAAAGGCGTATGGGCCTATACCAAGGCATTCCCAAGTCCAGTTCCATATCGGAATCAAACCCAAAAAGTTCCCCGTCCTGATTGAATGCAATATCATAGGTATTCCGCATGCCTACATTGTGAACGGTCCATTCTTCACTTTTTAAATCAATTTTTGCCACCCAGCCTCCAGGAGCCATCACTTCATTGGCATGACCGCTAGGATCTGTAATAACAGGCAAAATATTGTCTTCACCCCAAACTTTCGGCACATAACTGTCCAATCCCTCAGGGATTACTATTCTATTCCCCAGCACTAGATATAAGGATTTTTTATCAGGGGACAGTTCGATACTGTGTGGGCCATGCTCCCCAAAACTACCTTTAAACACCCTTAATGTATCTACCTTGTCAAATTCCCCATTGCCGTCGGAATCCGTAATCTTATAAAATCCGCTGTGAATATGTAAATCTCGGTTGACATTGGAATTGACCAGGGCGTAGAGTACTTCTTTATGCCAAAGCAATCCTTGCGCAAGGCCTATCCCTATATCCAGTTTTTTGACCACCACGCTATCTTGTTTGTTTGCCCCACTGGGAAGTGTCACTTGATATAAATAACCAAACTGATCGGAGGTGTACAGCCTGCCATGATCATCTTTGGTTATGCTTACCCAAGAACCTTGATGATGCTCTTCGGGGCTGTATATTTTTTTTATATCGAATCCCTTGGGCAATGTAATGTTATCCATAACAATACGTTCCTTTATGGGTCCTTCGGCTTCAGATCCGCAGGAGAATAAAATAAGTAGCATGCCTGTAAGCAAGCAAAGAGTACCCCAAAAATTCCTATATCCCATGTTCCGTTCCAGTTTCAATTGAATTTTATTTAACGTGAGTTCGATATATATTTTATTAAAAATCAGATGTTTATATGACATCTGTCCGGTCGAGCGCCCGCCCGTACCGAACGGTCCGTTCGGGCGGGGATCGAGACCTCATTGTAAATACATTACAGTCAAATAACCTCTCGACTCCGCCCGCCTGAACGGCACGGGCAGGCTCGAGGGGACCTTAGCATTTATTTTAATTTACGCTAAATCAATGTGTTGATAATTTTTTTATTTCGAACTCACGTTATTTAAATTACCAGGGGCAGTGAATATCAATGTCCCCAATGTTTTGGATCAACGATTTCTAATGGCCTCCAATTCTGCCAAAAGTTCTTTTACCAATTCAGGTTCTTCATTATATAAATTGTTGGTTTCAGAAGGATCCTCTGCCAAATTGTACAACTGCCCTACGGGTTCACCTACTTTCGGATCAACCACAACAGGAATTGAAAACCCTCCGGAACCTCTTTTATCAATTAGTTTCCAATCTCCTTTTCTCAAGGCAAAGAACCCTTGGGAGGAATGGTGAACAATGGGCATGGCCTCCACCTTGTTTTCTTCATCATCCATTAAAATGGGATAGATACTCTGGCTATCCCCAGCTGTGCTATCGTTCAATTGTGTACCAATTATATCGGCACAGGTAGCCATCAGATTGGTCAGTGTGCTTGTATAATCGCTTACAGCCCCTGCTTTAACTTTCCCCGGCCAACGCACTATAAATGGAACCCTATGGCCGCCCTCATAAATATCCGCTTTCATACCACGATAAATATAAGCGGCCCTATGATTAAACCGTTCTATAAAATCAGGCTTCCAGAATGGGCCATTGTCACTCGTAAAAATCACAATTGTATTATCCGAAATCTTACTTTCATCCAAACTTTTCAGGAAACTTCCTATCTGGGCATCCACCATCTGCACAAAATCCCCATATTGCCCAGCTCCCGAGGTACCTTCAAAATCTTTTTTAGGAACCCAGGGCGAATGGGGCGCAGCCAAGGGCAAATACAAAAAAAATGGTTTTTCGCTCTTTGCATGGGAAGTAACGAACTCTTTGGCCTTCTCAATAAACTTTGGCAATACCCCATAAAAATCAAAACTTTTTGCGATACGTCCGGGCCGCCAAAATGCCCCCGTCGCATACGATCCGGTATCAAGGTCGTTGCCAGGTGTGTGATCGTTGGGCAATTCCGTCAACACATCATTTTCCAAATAGCAATAGGGTTCCATATCCAAGGAGGCAGGCAAAATATAACTATAGTCGAACCCATGGTCCAAGGGTCCATCTGTAGGTTTTTTGGTGAAGTCGACCCAATCCCCGTTCATTTGGGTAATCAAACCTAATGGGTTTATTTCCGCAGTCTTTTCGTTTATAGAATCCTTATATTCTTCTTTCAGTACCCAATCCAGCCCAAGGTGCCATTTTCCGATTACCCCGGTGGTATAACCATTTTCCTTTAACAGTGAGGCAACGGTGGTCCTCTCTTTTTCCAATAGTGCCTGTCCATAACCACGCAGCACCCCTGTGGGCAAATTGGTCCGCCAACAATATCGTCCTGTCAAAATTCCATATCGGGTAGGCGTACAAACAGAGGAAGGCGAGTGCACATCCATAAACCGCATTCCCTCCGAGGCCAATTTATCAATATTCGGAGTCCTTGTTTTGGAATCCGGATTGTTAATGGATACGTCTCCATACCCCATATCATCGGCAAGGATATAGATGATATTCGGTGGGGGCTTGGGCTGATCTTTTTTAGAACAGCCCCATAAAATCAATAACCCCAGGAATAGATAAGCTGTAGTATTTTGGATTTTCATAAGACAAAAAAATTCTATTACTTATTGAGTTTATAACTCATTTTTCCATTGCAATACGCTTTCCTTGATTTGGAACCAAAAAATTCCCTTTACTTGAGTATTTCAACCCCTAATATTTCAGAATTTGTACCATAGGAAATCACTTTTTGTAATTCAATACCATCCACAAATAGATGGTTCACCTTCATCCCCATAACATCCTTAACAATAAGTTGCCCATGGGTGGAGAGCGATGTGATACTACCACCTTCAATTTTGAGACCTTTTACATCATCAAAAACATAGGCGGGACGATAATCATGTTCCCGAGCACCCAACCTCACATTCTTCATTTCCAGGCCGGACACATGTCTCACATAAAGACCCCATGACGGCAGTTCTCCAAACATAGAGAATTCGGGGTATGAGGTAGCTTGTTCTGGAACTGAATTAAGGCGCCAGGTCGGCATATGGGCATATCCTTTATTTCCACGTCCCGGATAGGAAATGGAAACATTTTCCAAAGTAATATTTTCAACATCATGTCCGGGCAATCCAGTAATTGAGGCAGGGAATATGTTGTGAAAAAATGGGGATTCCGGACCTCTAATATTATATTTTAGGTCTGGCTTGGCGAATGGGACATGAACGTTTAAATTTTTAACAGTTATATTTTTGATGGCACCTATTTCTCCATCAACATTTCTATGTCCAAGCTTAATAAAAAGAGCATTTCCCGTAGTGCTTGCAGATACATTATTTACGACTACATTTTCTATGGTACCACCATCAACGGCCTCAAAGGCAAGTGCGGAGCGGAAGGTGTCGAAAATCGTTATGTTCTCAATCCTAATATTCCTGAAGCCACCTACGGATGCCGTACCAAATTTAATGGCACTGGCACTGGATCTAATGGTACAATTAGCGATATATATGTTGTCGTTAAAGAAACCTTTTGTATGGGATTTGAGACATATTCCGTCATCGGCAGCGTTTACGTAACTGTTCGTAATCCGCACATTTTTACAATCACTGATATCCATACCATCATTGTTCCAGTAGGCATCGCTATCCACCTGAATCCTGTCTATGACCAGATCTGTACACCTATCATAGGTCTGAACCCAACAGGCCGCATTTTTCAATGTAATACCTGAAATATCGATATGATTGCTATTCACCATTTCTATAAGTTGTGGCCGCAATACTTCGCTGGGTCGTTTTCTACGGATATTGTAATGGGTACTATCGAGTTTTCCTATATGAAAAAGACTGTCCACCTGTATTGCCAACTCCTGGCCCCGGCCATCTATAGTGCCCTCACCTGTAATGGCGATATGGCTTTGTCCATCGGCCAGAACAAGTGCTTTCCATCGGTTTATGCCCTTATAATCGTATGGATCGGTACTTCCCAGTAGAACTGCTTCTTTCTTCAAATGCAGTTCGATCCCCGTTTTAAGGACGATACTGCCCGTAAGAAATACACCTTTAGGGACAATTACCCTGCCGCCGCCACTTTTATGGGCAGCATCTATAGCGGATTGGATTGCGGCCGAAGCCAATGTTTTTCCATCATTCTTTGCGCCATAGTCCGTTATAGTATACTCTTGGGCCATAATTCCGGTGGATACCGCCAAAATCAGAAAACCAGTTATCGATTTCGTTAAAATAGTGTTGTACATAATACTGGATATAATAATTTTTTTAGTACATGACAAAAATCGTCAACAAGGTTTATCGGAAAATCCGTTTTACCCCAAACCCTAAAGGGAGCCTGATTTTCCTTGATTTCTCCCTTTAGGGTCGGGGTAAAAAATTGAGGAAAATCTTGTGAAATAAAATTTTGTCATGTACTTAGAATAATTTTAGAGTTTATAATATTCTTCCCAACCTTTTCTTGGTTGTCCCCCTCTTAACATCATATTGGCAAGGGGATTGTTCGTTATCTGTTTTGTTTCCCGATCAAAGATCAATTTTGTATTTAGCCTTTGGGCCAGAACCCCTAGATTGAAAACTTGGCTCAATGGCCCTGCAATATCAAAGGATGACCGACATTTTTCTTCGCCTTTGCAGGAAAGCAAAAAGTTTTCAAAGTGGTTTGACGGGCTTTCGGGAACTACGGGCAAACTCCCTAACATCTCCTTCGCCCTCTTTTCTGGGATAATTGATAATGGACTACTGTGGGAGCCTCCCTTAAAGGTCAAATCCTTCCCATAAATAATTTTTCCCGGCTTTAATTTGGTAGGCTCCAATTTACCATCACCTGGGGGTGGAATATCAGCATCCGTGGTGGAGACACCATAACCTTTTGGTAGTGGGGGTTGATTGTTCACCCCGTCGTACCATGTAATGTCCAGAGCCGGCATGTTGCCCCTTTCCGGAAATTTAAATATAAGTGTGGATGACATGGGGAAGAAAAAAGGATTATGTCCTTCAAGCATAACCGGGTCTATTTCATACGGCAGCCCCAGCTCAAGAAACTGATGTGCCGTATCCATAATATGGGCTCCCCAATCGCCAAGGGCGCCCATACCAAAATCGTACCAGCAGCGCCATTGTCCGTTTACAAAATTTTTGTTGTAATCGTGCTCGGAAGCCGTACCGAGCCAGGTATCCCAATCCAATGTTGTAGGTAAGGATTCTTTGGCTGGATATTTGGTCATATTGACATTAAACCCATGCCAACGCCGTCTACCGTTCATGTGGGCCGTTATAGCCGTTACATCCTTTATAATGCCCACTTCTTTCCATGCCTTAAATTGAAAATAATTCTCCCCTGAATGCCCTTGGTTTCCCATTTGGGTTACCACATTATGCCGCTCAGCACAGTTCATCATCAATTCAACCTCATTAAAGGTTCTCGCCATAGGCTTTTCCACATATACATGGATTCCCATGGACATGGCCAACATGGTAATCGGGAAATGTGAGAAATCCGGAGTGCCCACGCTTACCGCATCAATTTTATTTCCCATTGTATTGAACATTTCCCTAAAATCCTTAAAATGTGGCACGTTGGGAAACATCTTCATGACTTCCAAAGTATGTGGAGCACCCAGATCCACATCGCATAGGGCAACTATATTGGCCAAGCCTGATTCATAAAGGGATTTAACCACTCCTCCACCCCTATTGCCAATTCCGCAACAGGCCAAATTTACTTTGTCACTTGGAGCAACTTGGCCGAATGTTTTTCCTAGAACGGTTGAGGGAATTATAGAGAAGCCAGCAAAGCCCACTATGGCCGAGGCACTGGATTTTACAAAATTTCTTCTTTCCATCGGATTAAAATATTAAAGTTATTTATCAAAGTTTTAAGGGTTGGAGCACGGAATAAATATCCGGGAGACATAAAGCACGTTACTGCCATCTCCTTTTAATATGCGAGTTTTGACCATTCTATTATTACTATCTATATAGCCAGCAATTAGGGAATAGAATACTGAGGCCAAACCAAATCGTTTATGATCTTTTCGTTGCCCGAACCTCTCATTTTTAGTACAGACCGACCTTAATTAAAAGCCGGTCCGTGCTTAAAAACCAACTAAACTAAAACTATTGTTCTTCAATAACCGGGGTTCTGACCCAAATTATTTGAAGACAAATCTATCTCCTGTTGTGGAATGGGACGTAATAGATGATGCTCATCCAAACTACCACTGGCGGCGGTCCAAGGGTTATATTTGTTAGCCCTTTCGATTAACTTGCCGGTACGTTTTAAATCGTACCATCTAACGTACTCACCCATCAGTTCCCTTGCACGTTCATCCAAAATCATGTCGATATCGATAGTGGCCCCAGTGGCCCTATAGGACTTTGAAGCCAAAGATGAAACATCCTCGGGAACAGATGCCTGTAACGGGTTCGCTCCAGCATTGCTACCTAAGGCGCGGTCAACAATTCTATTGTAATATACGTCGGCCGATCCTAGACTACCTCCTGTTGCTCCTTTAACTATGGCCTCGGCAGCGATCAAATAGGCTTCTGCTGAACGGAATAGGGCAAAATCGAACGTACCCCCACCATCTCCATATGGTATGCCCGGTTCCCAGAACTTCCACATCATCGGTGCTTTATAGGAATCGTGGTATTTGGATGCGTCTATTCTACCGTATTCGTCAGTATTGATAACGGAATAGGGCAACGACCCCCCTACATCCAATCCTCTTTCTGCCGGAGTCAATGCCGGACTGTTCCAAGGTCTAAATTCAAGTACAACATCCCCTTGTTTAATATCTATTGGATCACCTCCTTCTACAGGACTAAATCCAGAGGCATCTTTTAAGGCATATAATTTTCCGAGGAAATTGTGATTATAACGACTATCAATTTCCGGGTCGAACAAACGGTATATGGCCGGGGTAGTATTGAATTTATTCAAGTGTCGGTTATATAAACCTGAACGGGCCACTGCACCGGGCACATCGTCCGCTCCTCCACCGAATATGGAGTGGTAATCGTTCCCTACCAAAGAATTGGCATTGGTGTCATCGCCTGCATTGGTAAGATCATTGGTATTAAATTGAACAGCAAAAACAATTTCTTCATTCTTGGCATTCTGAGTACCGGGATTATTGGTTTCCAGTAGCGGATTATCATTTCGTTGCGGAAAAAGATCGGTATAGTCTGCGGCCAGCGGATATTCGGCAATGACCTTGTCCGCATAATCCAGCGCCATATCAAAATCGACATTACTGCCCCCTAAGGAATTATTAAAATTCCATCCACGGGTCAGATATACCCTGGCCAGCAAAAATTGGGCGGTTCCCTTGGTAACACGTCCATAGTCGGTAGCCTCTTTAGGCAAAACAGTTTCAGCAGCTGTTAAATCGGCTATGAGCTGGGAATAGACATCCGCAGCAGCTACCTTGATCACTTCCTTGTCCGGAACAGTGGTTTCGGTCAGTGGCATTGGAATATCCCCCCATTGTTGTACCGCGTAGAAGAGTGCCAGTGATCGTAGAACCTTGGCTTCGGCAACCCTTATGTTTTTTAATCCATCATCCATACCAACAACGGCATCGGCACGGTCAATTACGGTATTGGCCCTGTTAATTTCCCTGTACAATAAATTCCATAAGGTTCCCAAGGGTTCAAAACCTGCTCCAAAACCTGTATCGTAGGCATCCTCCGGCGGACCTTGTCCCTGATTGGTAGCTGCATCGTCCCAGGTACCCGCGCTAAACATATCCGTGCCCCTCAGCACCAAAGTACGGTCCTGTATAATATCCCGCCATAGAGGGTATGCGGCCCTTACCAAGTCCTCAAAGCCCTCTTCATTTACATAATAACTATTAGCGGTCTGAACCGATAGTGGATCCTCATCCAAAAAATCACTACATGCAACTGCAGAAAAGACCAAAATACACGAGATCAGTACTTTCCATTTTTTATATATTTTCATTTTATCAATATTTTTTTGTGGAACAATCAAACAATTTTTTATTCAACTATCTAGATTAGAAAGTTATGTTCAAGCCGATCGCATACATTGCAAAAGGTACATCATCGCTATTTATGCCCGAATTATACTCAGGGCTAAACCCCTTGGTATCCGTAAACAAAAATGGATTGGTTGCTTGTGCATAGATCCTTAAATGACCTAAGCCTAAGCGACCTAACAGATCACTTGGCAATGTATAGCCCAAAGTGATATCCGAGACCCTTACAAAGTTGGCATCCACTACGGAAATGGCATCCCTTGCAGCATTTCCGGAACCCCCTGCGCCATCCAGGCCAAAATAGGTATTGGAAGGGTTGGTACTGGTCCAAAAGTCAATGGAGGCGTCGGCGTTATAGCGATCCCCATTAATCTCACCAAAAGTTCCCCTCAGGTAATTACTTTTCCATTTCACCCCTTGTCTGGTATAGATAAAGAAGGAAAAATCCAGATTTTTATAGTTGAACTGATTCCGAATACCCATAATATAATCCGGAGTTTCGGACCCTACTATTATACGATCGGCATCTTCCGTAATTTTTCCATCGCCATTTTGATCTACAATTTTTACATTGCCCGGTTTATAACCAAATACATCTGCCTCCGCGGCCTCGTTTGTTTGCCATATCCCCGCTACTTCATAAAAATAAAGGGGTTGCACGGACTCCCCCACAAACCTGTTGTTCCCGATGTCCTGGGTTAGACCACCTGCCAATTTGGTAACTTCATTCTTATTTTTAGTAAAATTGATGGATGTGGACCACCTAAAATCATTTTTTACAATATTCTCGGTATTCAGAAGCACCTCTAGCCCGGAATTACTGATCTCGCCCACATTGGCCACAACATCTGTAAACCCCGTTGAATTAGGTAATTTGTCCCCCAAGATCAGATCTACGGTTTGCCTGTCGTAAACTTCGATCGAAGTGGAGATCCTATTATTAAAGAGTCCCATATTGAGCCCGAAATTAAGTTCCTTGCTGCGCTCCCACACCAAATTTTTATTGGAAAGGTTATTGATCGCAAACCCATAGGCCGGTGATCCATCAAAATCATACTGGGTTTGGGTCACTGTGGATTGGGTATCGTACGGCTGAACCGAAGTGGCGTTCCCCACTTCCCCATAACTTGCCCTTAATTTCAAATTTGAGAACAGGTTTGCATTTTTAATAAAATTTTCCTCTCCCAATTGCCAGGCCAGGGCCACTGAAGGGAAAAATTGCCATTTGTTGCCCTCGGACAGAACCGATGCGCCATCAGTTCGGCCGGTTACCGTCAACAAATACTTATCCTTAAAACTATAATTGATACGGCCCATATAAGAAATCAAGGCTTGCTCGGTCAAATAAGACTCGTTGTTGGTAACCTCTCCATCTCCCATGGAATACCATAAAGACCTAAATGGCAGGTCCTTTACATCCAATCGCGAAAATTGTTCCCTTTCATGAAAAATACTGTACAGGCCCGTTACGGTCAAATTGTGGGAATCCGAATTTAAATTGTAGGTTATGGTATTATCCAGTGTGTAGGAGGATATATCCGTTGTCTGTAAATTGGCTATGGGCAAAAGCGTTGTTTTTTGGTTCTTGGTATAGGTGCCCCTATAATCCCCTGCTTTTTGGTTCGATACTGCGGCAGAAAGTGACGATCTGAACGATAGCCCTTTTACGGGCGTAAAATCTACATAGGCGTTTGCCAATACAGATGAGCGAAGTGTTTCAAGAACGGTATTCTCAGGATTTATCTCGACCAATGGGTGAATAACCTGATTGTCGTTAATTCCCATAAAAACCGCATATCCGTTCCAATCTTTGTCCTGGGCCTGGTCCTGTGGCAATAAATCGTCATAAAAAACAGTTCCTGTCGGCCTTGCCCTATATGCTGACCGCAACGACTCGGTTCCTGCCAAATTTTGCTTGCTATAGGTATAGTAGGTAGACATACCTACCTTTAGCTTATCATTTAATGCACTTTGGATTCCTCCTTTTATGGTATATCTTTTAAATCCGGTTTCCAAGGTATTCCCCTCTTCGTTCAAATATCCGGCCGAAAAGTCGTAGGTAGTCCTATCGGAACCTCCAGAAAGGGAAATATCATGACTACTTTGTAAGGCCGCTCCCGTAATCAGGTCCACCCAATCCACCGTTCTTCCATTTTGGGCATTGGCCAATTCACTATCGGTTATATTACGGGGATTCCTTCCTGTTTCTTGCGGACGTAATACATAGTTCCTGTCATAAAACTGTTGTGCGTTCATCATATCCGGGAGGTGCGTGGGAACTTTTATTCCGGTATAGTTCCTATAGGTCACTTTTGGCTTCCCCGATACCCCCTTCTTGGTGGTAATGATGATTACCCCATTGGCTCCACGTGAACCATAAATAGCCGTTGAGGATGCGTCTTTCAATACATCCATTGAAGCAATATCGTTGGGGTTCATGGAATTTATATCTCCTCCTACCACTCCATCGATTACTACAAGGGGGGCACTTGACTCACTACCCCCAAAACTACTAAGTCCTCGAATATCAATAGTAAAACCATCTCCAGGCCTACCCTTGACCTTATTGATATTAACCCCGGTAACCTGTCCTTGCAGTGCAGCAGCAGCCTGTACGGGGTTTGCCCTAACGATGTCCTGAGTACTGATAGAGGCTACGGCTCCTGTTAAATCCCGTCTTTTCTGGGTTCCGTAACCAACAACAACAACCTCTTCCAGACCGGAGGCGTCAACATTTAGGGTCACTGTTACATTCTGTTGGCCATTGATCGCAATCTCCTTAGTGGCAAAACCAATATAGGATATCTTTAAAACAGCATTTTCATCGGTAACGGAAAGCGAAAAATTACCATCAAAGTCGGTCTGGGTTCCATTTAATGTGCCCAACTCAACAATACTCGCTCCCGGTAAAGGCCCACCTTCATCGTCGAGCACCATACCGGTGATTTCGAATTGCTGCTGTTGGGAAACATCTACTGCATTGTTGGAATGGTCCCGCTCACGGATAACGATTCGATTTTTTTGTAGCAGTTCAAATTCAACGGCACTATGGGATAAACTTTGATTTAAAAGTTCATCTACCCCGATATCGCCTTTCTTTAACTGTACCCTTGGTGCATTTACAAACAAATCGGCAGGATATAAAAACCGATACTTTGTTTGGTCTTGAATAATATCAAAGACCTCATCTACCGAAACTACTTTGTCTACTTCAATAGATATTTTTTCTTGAGAAAATGATTTTCCCGGATTAAATCCAAAAACGGTTGTGCACAATAAAAAGACAAAGGCTTTCATAATCAAAATTAGCACCCGCATTCGGACGAACGATTGCGATTTAATTAATTTAATTTTCATAAATTTACATAGTATTGGTTGGACATTTGTTTAAGTAATACGCTCTAAAGGGACGAAGTTGATGCACCGCAAAATGTTCTACTTCGTTTCCTTTTTTTTTGAATAATGTTATTTTAATAGTATTGTTTTATTAATAATTTCATAATCCTTTATAACTCCGAAATTTTTTATTGTATTCAATATATCTTCAATATTTTGATCTTTTCCCAGTGCCCCATTAAATAGTGCCTTTTCAAGTTTAGGGTCCTCAAAATTAACATCGATATCATACCAGCGCGATAACACCTTCATAATCTCCAATAGTGGTTTTCTTCGAAAACTAAAAACCCCATCTTTCCAGGAAATCTCGCTATAAACATTAACCGTTCCTATGTCCATGCTATTATCTATTAGGTTTAGGTTTGCTTGTTGGGAGGGTTTCAACATCTTTTTTGTAGTTAACGTACTTACAGATACTTTGCCCTCCACCAAGGTGGTATAAATATTTGATTCGTCCTTATAGGCCTTAATGTTAAATTCGGTACCCAATACCTCTATTTCTTGAGATTGATTGGCAACGATAAATTTGGCATCCCCATGTTCGGTACTCGGAGAAACAACGAAATACCCTTCACCATAAACGAGTTCCACTATACGGGGCTGTCCTTTTACAAAGCTTACCGGGTACTTTAGTTGTGACTCGGAATTTAACCATACTTCCGATTTATCGGAAAGAACAAGATGAAACAGCCCTCCTCTGGGTATGGTCAAAATATTGTTCGCCACTTTTGTAATATTGCCTTCCTTCGGCAAATACACAATTTCTTCCCCATTGCTATGGGCATTTTGAGTTTGATATGTACTTCCCCTTTCCAATGAAACTTGAGAGCCATCTTCCAAGGTCAAGGTAGCCTTGTCCGAACCAACTTCTATATTATTGTTA
The DNA here is from genome assembly GCF_003426735.1 of Arenibacter sp. P308M17. Taxonomy (GTDB): domain Bacteria; phylum Bacteroidota; class Bacteroidia; order Flavobacteriales; family Flavobacteriaceae; genus Arenibacter. The sequence continues at coordinate 121,735 of NZ_QVON01000005.1, read as the reverse complement.
ACAATACGGGGGGTTGTCTCCTCTGGTTTATTGATGATTTTGTCCTTAATTAAAAAGCCGGTTACCAATAATCCCGCAACAACCGCGGCAGCTGCATAGCTTCCAATTTGACGCCATTTTTTGACCCTAAAGGCCTTTTTCTCCTCGACCATTAACTTCTCCAACTTGCTTTTTAATTTATTGGCGTCGAATTGTCTCATTTCATGTTCTATTGCAAAATTTGTCTGGACATAGGAGCTGAACAATTTTTCGTTCTTATCATCCTGTAACCAAATCACTAGCTCATCCAACTCGGCCACAGAGGCCTGATGGGTCAAGAATTTGGTTATTAATGCCTTCGCTTCGGAATTATTCATTCTATTATTTACAATAAGTACGTATCAATTTTACATAACCCTAACTTTTATTATTCTTTTTTTTATAAATTGCCCAAATTAGTTGTAAAATTTTATCAAATTACTATATGATTAACAAATATTTGGACAACTCAAAATTTATTGAAGCCCTGAAATTAGGGGATTCAAAGGCATACACAGCCCTTGTGGATATATACCACCATAAATTATGTATTTATGCATATAGTCTTACCAATGATCATAATGCTGCCGAAGATATTGTACAGAACGTTTTTATTCGGACATGGAAGAAACGGGGCCAATTAAAGTGTGATTTTGAAATTAGAAGTTTTCTATATAAATCGGTTCATAACGAATTTATAGATGAATACCGCAAAAAGAAATTAGTTGTTCCATTGGAAAAGAAATATATCGATGCGCTTACAAATATGGTTGAAAACGAAGATGAATATGCTTTAGATCAAAAAATAAATTTAATAAAACGTGAAATTCAAAACCTACCTCCTAAATGTCAGGAAATATTTATACTAAGTAAACAGGAAGGACTTACAAATTTGGAAATTTCAGAGTATATGCAGGTGTCAATTAAATCGGTAGAGGCCCATATTACCAAAGCCTTTAATATTCTTAGAAAATCTATAGGAGATAAAGTAAATATAGTAATGTTATTATTCTTCAAAACAAGAAAAGGTAATCTACGACCAATTGGATAGGGGTCGGCCCTAAAGAATTTCCCACAATGGAAACCCTGCTTTTGCGCTTTCCTTGAACAACTTTTCAGGCTTTAAAGATCCTCGCTTGATCCAAATTTTCATAAAAACATCCTGAACTATTTCCTCGGCATGCTCTTCTGAACAAACCATACTTAAACTGAATTTATAGAGGTCGTTACGATAGCTATCAAAAAGTTTACGAAAGGCTTTTTCATTGCCAGTGATAAGCTCCTTAACCAATAATTTATCGCCTTCTACCTTATGCTTCATCACCCAGTTTCCAAGTAAAATTTAATATATTCCTTTAAAAAATATTTTGAAGTAAACTGCCTCGGGGCAAGCCCACGAGGCATTGAAAGGAAATTCAAGTTTGATTTCGACGCCCGCCTGAACGGAACGGGCAGGCAAGTGTCGGAGCATTTAAATCTCGATTATCGAGTAAAATTCAACTTTTATTAATTGAATCGCTCAATATTAATCAAAATTTATCAATTCCTTGCAATAGTCCCGTTTTTGAATCTGTATTTTCACCCCCTCTTTAAACCATCATCTTCTTTTCTACTATGGTTTGTCTACCCTTTTCGTAACGAGCGAGATGCCTTTATGGCCGACTGATTCAGTGAACGGGCGGACTCGCACTAACAGAGAGGTGTATCGGTCAATAAATGCACTTCCATTGCACGCTTATTTTAAGGAACTTTACATCCGTTATGAAAAAGAAAAAAGTAAACTTACGCAATTTGGACCCCAAAGAACATCGGGGCGAGCACGGGCACGCCACCCAGTCGGGGCCGGATAACGGACATAGTCACAACAGTCCTAAAAAAATATCCGATTTTAGACCTTACGTACCTGCCATTTTCAGCTTTATTATGCTGATAGTGGGGATGGCCATGGATTATTTCGGGGCCTTCCCTTTCCTTAATGGATGGTCCCGCATCGTTTGGTATTCGGTAGCCTATATACCAGTAGGGTTTCCCGTCATTAAAGAGGGTTGGATGAGTATTAAGAAAGGTGATTTCTTTACGGAATTCTTCTTGATGTCCCTTGCAACTTTGGGGGCATTTGCCTTGGGCGAATATCCGGAAGGGGTGGCCGTGATGTTGTTCTATGCCGTAGGCGAACTGTTCCAGGGTGCCGCCGTTAAACGTGCCAAGGGAAACATAAAAGCTTTGCTGGACGTACGCCCCAAGGAAGCCCTGGTATTTCGTGATGGCCACTTTATTTCCGTCGCCCCTGAAACGGTGGCCATTGGCGAGAGGATCCAGGTACGTGCGGGCGAGAAAGTACCACTGGACGGGATACTGCTTTCCAAGAAAGCTTCGCTTAACACGGCAGCTTTGACAGGAGAAAGCAAGCCCGATACCATTGCAAAAAATGAAAAGGTATTTGCCGGTAGCATCAACCTGGATGGGGTTATAGAAGTGGAGACGACAAAGGAATTTAAGGACAGTTCCATAGCGCGAATTTTGGATATGGTACAGAACGCCACCGCCCGAAAGTCCAAAACGGAGCTGTTTATCAGAAAGTTTGCCCGTATCTATACCCCAATCGTTGTATTCTTGGCAATTGGTCTCACCTTCCTGCCCTATTTTTTTGTTGACGATTATGTATTTCAAAATTGGCTGTACCGCGCCTTGATATTTCTTGTCATTTCCTGCCCCTGTGCCTTGGTCATTTCCATTCCCCTAGGATATTTTGGGGGTCTGGGGGCGGCTTCCCGAAATGGGATCCTGTTAAAAGGTGCATCCTTCCTGGATGCGATGACCAAGGTAAACACCGTGGTAATGGATAAAACGGGAACCCTTACCAAGGGGGTCTTTAAAATCAAGGAAATTGTAAACGGCCCTTTCTATACCGAAGCAGAATTTATGCGGTACCTAATGGCGATGGAAGCACAATCCACCCATCCCATTGCAAAGGCAATTTTGGAATACAGGGCGGAGGGTACCGATTTTGTAGCGACCGAGGTTTCCGAAGTCGCCGGGAAAGGATTAAAGGGAAGGGTGAACGGAAAAACCGTGTTGGTAGGCAATAAAGCCTTGATGGCCATGAACAAAATAGAAGTGGGTTCAGAAACAGATGGTATTGTAGAATCAATTGTAATGGTCGCCATTGATAGAAGATTTGCAGGCTATGTCACCATTGCGGATGAGTTAAAGGACGATGCGCACCAAGCCATAAAGCAAATTAGGGCATCAGGGGTTTCCAAAATCATCATGCTTTCCGGCGATAAGGATTCCATAACCCAACAGCTGGCACAAGAATTGAAATTGGATTGGGCAAAGGGCGGGCTATTGCCCGAAGATAAACTGAACGAAGTTGAAAAGCTCAAAAAGCGGCCCGATACCAAAGTTGCCTTTATTGGTGATGGTATTAACGATGCCCCTGTCCTGGCGGCGAGTGATGTAGGAATTGCCATGGGAGGCCTTGGCAGCGATGTAGCCATAGAGACTGCAGATGTCATCATCCAGAACGACCAGCCGAGCAAGATTGCACGTACTATTCAAATAGGGCGTTCTACACGTAGAATTGTTTGGCAGAATATTGCGTTGGCATTTGGTGTAAAGATAGTGGTCCTTATTCTTGGCGCAGGGGGACTTGCAACAATGTGGGAGGCCGTTTTTGCCGACGTGGGGGTTGCGTTATTGGCCATCCTCAATGCCATTCGGCTCCAAAAAATGGTTTGGCGCTAATAATAAAATGAAAAAAACCAGAAAATGTCTCCAGGTTGGGGAAAATACCCAGAAATTGTACTTGATCCATTTTTTCAAGTGATTTTCAAGAGGTTCCATCTGACACCCCTAAAAACATAAAACGTTGCAAATCAGGTGATTTGCAACGTCATGCGACTAGATGAAACTAGTCAAGTCGGGATGACAGAATACAACCATATGTTACAAGTAATTGATTTTCAGTATTTTACGTTTACTTATCAAAATCAAATCCCTATATGGACACTCGATTTATAAATAGCTCAAGAACGTATTGATTATGTGTTATTTACGGGATGAAATTACAAAGAAAATCAATATCATCAAATATTATAAACTCCAAGATTAGCTAGGTGTTTTCTTATTTAGAAAAAATACCTATCAAGAGTTATGCTCAAATTAAAAAATAGTCTAGGAGGTTTTTTTTGAAATATTGTAAAAAAAATGTCTTTTTAAAAACACATTTTGTTAAGAGTTTGGTACTAGAGGCCATTAGCCAACACAAAAAGAAGAAGGATATCTGGAAGATTCAGAGATTATAACCTTTTTGGAAGCTTTCTAAAAGTAATACCAACCACTCCCTCCTTGACTGATCAATATCCATGAAGCCAATTTACGGGTTTTCGGGTCAAATAGCAATGTTCCCAAAGGTTCATCTGGGCGCTCTTTTCTATAGTATACCAAAACAAAAGGGACAGCATCTTTAAGCGCCCTTTCAAATGGCCGGTATACTTCATGATCTTTATAGAAACGAATCGGTTTCGCGTCCAAATTCTCGATACCACCGTTCTTTCTAATGGCTTGGGGGATAAGTGAGAAAATAGTATCCATATTCGCCATATCATAAATGGTTCCTTTATATTTTAAAGTATCCATATCCATGTAGATGTATTTGTTTAACAAGGTATCCTTGGAAATATCAGCTTTATCCTTGTTGTTGATGTATTCCGCCAATCCCTTAAGATTTCTATAGTACTCCACTTCTTGCGGAAGCCAGTCTATAAATTTTTTCTCTTGGGAATATAGGTTCAAGACCGTAAAGCATAAAAGGAACAGTGCATAATACTTCATATGTGTTTTGATTTTATTGACAACATTTGTCTAATTATTTATCTAAGTCAAGGAATACTTTAGTTGAACTTTCAAGTTTAAGATAGGAATTATTTTTTAGATCCAAATAAGGTTCGATTTACGGAACTATGTAAAATCTAGAACGGACGACAATGAAAAGTTGTGCACTTGGGAGAGTAGTCACCAATTTGAAAAGAAGTTTTCAGTCTTTATAATAAACGGACCTTAAAGAAAGACTTGTTATAAATACTTAGAATATCCTTAACTTGGTCTCTTTTAATAGTTTCGTTAATTGAGCTTTTATGGGACACTTGGCCATGTATGTAATATGGCGAGATGTCTATACCAGCGACGGATATGCTGCATGTGTCAAAATTTTTGAGTTTTATCGACATCCTTAACTTGTACAACAGCTAGCCATCCATAAATGCCGCTGCCATTAATTCCTGCTCCGCCCTTGGAATTCCGATTTCATCGGCAATCTTTTTCCATTGACTAACCGAGGCCATCACTTCCTCAATAATGGTATCCATTTGTTTATCATCCAAACGAAAGTACTCCCCTACCCTTTTTGCCAGCTCCAAATCCAAAACATTGTTCTCCATGTCAATATTAAGTGCTAGTCCGTCTTTGTCTATTGATGGGTTAATATCATAAGCGGGAGAAAGTATCCAACCTTTTGAAGTCAGGATAAAACCATGGTTTCGCAAATGATCATCCGTATTGGAAACCGCAATATTAAAAACAATCCTACGCCATAATTGGTGTAGGTTTTTATCAATGTTTACCCCATTTGTTTGGATGAATTCGGCAATGTCCAGATAACTTGCTGGGTTATCCCGGATAGTATCCTCATTATTCCCTGTCATGGTCATGGCCGATGAAAAATGGATACGTTCTTTTCTTATCCTATCAAAACGTTGTGTAAAAAAGGTATGATAGTTTCCCGTAATTTTTTCAATTCGGGAGGGTGCCATTTCGATTCCACAATTTATTGCCAATCGATATGCCAAAAATTCCCATGCTCCTTTATCTATAGTATCATTCTTTGAAGGAAATTTTGCTATCCAAAGATTTCCATGTTCATCCAAAATATTGGCCTTGGGTCTTGCTCCACCCAAAGAAGATCCTGGGGCCATTAGAACGGCCAACCATTTTTTTACTTCTTCATTATCGGTGTCGTTCTCAAAATGCTTGGCAGCTTCTTGTAATTCCCTCACTGATGACCAAGGGGGGGTAGGATTATCTTCATTATTATCCAAAAATGGTCCATCACGGTCTGTTTTAAAACGTAAAGCTCCCATTCTACATTCGTCATAAACTCCAAGTAGATAATCGATTTCATATAATGTAACAGCTTTTCGATCTTTCTCATTAGCTAGTTGGGCTGCACGTCTTTTCATCAAGGTTCTTCCCCAGGTATCTGGCATGCTATCTAAAAAGACACCAAAATTTTCCTTCTTATTTGGATATTGTGGACCGGAATAAAATTGGATATCAGGGTCCAACAATTGTTGATGTTCAGATTTTATCCAACCCTTATCATATTCGAAGCTAAAGGCTTTCTTTCCTTTAGCATGATGTGCTGCCAAAACACCTATGATCTTAGCTTCTGGCATTCCTTGCCAATGTGCATAAACGTATATTTCAAATTTACCTTGTACCATTCTTCCCTGTTATAATAAATCCAAGTCCTGTAATTTTCTTCCTAATTCGTCATCTGTTGCCAACTTCAAGAAATCATCTTGCAAACCAAGTGCAATCAGAACATTAAAATATGAACCAATCGCTACCTTTGAATTCCCTTTTTCTATCTGATACAAAGTCTTTCTATCTATACCTGCCCGTTCAGACACTTGAATAGTGGTAAGCTTTCTTCGTTTGCGGGCAAGCTTTATATTCTCTCCTAATTGCCCCATTATCCTCTGATATTTTGGAAAAAGGACCGCTTTCTTATTTTTCATAATGGGTAATATTTTCCCCAAATATAACAATTATGGGGATATTATTACTCATTTAACTCAAAAATTGTTTTCAAAATCAATGAGTAACCATCTTTTAAAGTGAGCTTATAGCAAAATTTCGACGATTATTTCTAACAGTGAAGGAGTAAGCTTTTAATTTTTTGTAACAAAGTCAGGGTAAATTTCAAGATTATTTGTAACAAAGTCAGGGTAAATATTGTGCTATAATTAGCCTAGCGTGCAGTACCAAAATTAGCCTAGCATGTAAATTTTTATAAACTAGTTTGAATATCAGTGTTTTATACTTACAAAAAATATATAAATTGAAGCTACCCTCATGAAATAAAACGCTATAACCCAAAGCTATTGCATGTAAATTATTTTCACCAAGATAATTTTTAGAAACAATGATTGCCAGCAAGAGAAAACAGTTTAAATTCCTTTGAATTTCAGTACCTATAGTACGGAAGATCAATTATTTTTAAACTACTACTTGCACGCGTACCTGTATATGTTGTATGTTGAATATTCAAAGCATCTAGTAAATTTCTAAAACTAGGATTTCAAATACTTCTATTGATTTAAAACAATAAAAATCCATGCCCAACGCTCTTTACTCTTTAGGCAGTTTAAGCCCTTTAAATACTTCCTTCAATAATTCACAAGGATCAATGTCAATTGCCAAGGCAATCAAATAGAGTTCATCGGCCCGAAGTTTGGTAGATTCGTTAGAGCTTAATTGGGATAGCCTAGCCTGACTAATACCTGTCCGTCTTGAGACCATGGCACGATTTACCGATTTTTTGGTTAAAAATAATCCTAGCGGAGTCATAAATCTATTGAATTTGATTACATAAATATACTTTTCTAATTGAAAAATATAGAATATCTAAAGTTTTGTTTGGAATTTAAGTATATTATCTATAGATTTGATTAGATAATCTAAATATATATTAATGATTCTAACACACTATCTATTATGGGCCATGAAATCAGTAAATCAGAACAAAACATAATTAATACAGAATGCCGAAAGAATTTGGAAAATCGAGAACCAACCAAAGAAAACACGTTTGTTAATGAGAGTACTTCTCAAGTGCAATGTCAGGAATCCGAGGAAATAAACATCTTGAATAAAATAGGGGGATTGGCCAAGGAACATTTCCATACTTTAAAACGCTACCCCTCCAAAAAGGAACTCTATTCCGTAAACCTTATCACCGAGGGCTATTCGGAAACCTCCTTTATGATTTCCAACCTATTAAAGGTATGCATCACGGCGTTGGAAGCCGATTACATCCCGAATAGGGTTGTCCCCGAACCCGAACATAACATTCGGGAAGTACTTGGATATGTACTTAATTTGATCCCCCATGAGGAAATGGAATTCCTTGATGAGATACGGCAATTGGTTCCGGATATGGAAGCCCAAGGCCAACCCTAAAAAACAGGTTATGAAAAAGAGTATCTCCGCCAAATATTGACAATAGCAAATAGGTTAATGCCCCAAGGAGAGGAAGAACTTATGGACCATCTGAATCTTTATTATAGGGATGAAAAATTGAGGGAGGGATTAAATTAATACCTTTGGCATGGTCCCAAATCTTACCCCTAAACTTTGCGCATGGATCCTGATTCGATTTTATAGTGTTCGGGAAGATTAGCGTTAAGTAAAATCGAATTAGGGCGCAACCCTACTCCCGATTTGGAACACTATCCTGCTTTTGGACCCACTTTTCAAAATCCTTATAAATAATTGGGTGGTCTTCAAAATAGCCCCTTGCTCTTCCCAAGCTTTCCTTTTTTACATTTAAAACCTCAGCCTTCTTTTTCTGTTCATAGTTGATGAAATAATAGCCCATATAGCCAAATGCCATAGTGTTCATTATCATGAAAAGGTAGAACAACGACATCTCCCATTTTGGGGTCCATCTAGATTTTTCTATATTTTTCAAGACTTCATCCATCCGCTTATTATAAAATTCTAAGTTGATTTTTTGCAGCCTTAAAAATTCCTTTAGTTGAAACTCCAAATGAGAGGTGTCCGCTGTTATTTTTAGGTCGTCAAATTTTGTGGAAAGTTCTTCCAGTTTACCAATGGAATTGTTGAACCCGGATATTTCTTGGGTAAGCACTTCCATAATTTCATCCAGTTTTGCCATGATATTATATTTCTATTCCCAGTCCAATTGATTTCTTAATAGCAATAGTGACCATCTTTCTTGCAATGGTTGCCGCCAGGTTGGGCGATAGCCCAACGGACTTGTCCAATAATTTTACAGTATTTTCTCTAGCCATCTTTTGGGCTACATTTATATCCCATCCCATATTTCCCGCTATGTTTCCCATCGACATGGTCCGGTGTACTTCGCTCCCCTTTAAATTATGCCCCTTGTATTCAAACCGGAAACCTTGAAGTTGGTTTCGCTTATTGATACTGGGAATAACCTCCACACCGTTCTTGGCCATATCGTTGATATACTTGTCAAAGTTTTTTGGCTTGTCCTTTTCCATGACCTTATTGTGTATGCGTTTTATTTCCCCCCTTACATGTTGAATCTGGTTCAGTTTTTCCTTCTGCACTTCTTTTACCGTGGTCAGGCCCATTTGTTTTGCCACATTTTCCGCCGCCTGTTGGCTCCGTTTTCCTATAAAACTATCCTTGTATGCATTCCCATTGAAATCGATACGGTTTACATATACGTGGACATGGGTGTGTTCCTTATCCCTATGCACAAAGCCGATAGCCTGGCGTTCCTGTAGTTTCATTTCCTTAAGGAACCTATCAACGATTTCATTGAGGTCCTTGTTCGTCAGTCCTTGACCATCTTCAATCGTTGGGCTGAGTACAAAACTCAAGGTATTCTTTTGGCAAAGGTGGTTCTGCTGCTGGATGACCTTGAACTCCTGAGTGATGTCCCTAGGATTGTCTCCAGACAAATGTTCGCGGTAAACGACTTCTGCCTCCTTCTCCCCGTTCCAACCATAACCCATGGATGCTCCGGTATGCGATATGGATTTTCCCATGCCTATCATTTCCTAAAGGATAAAAGATGTCCACGTATCTCACTGGCCAATTGCACCACTTCATCCGCCAATTTCGGGTTGCGTTTTCGGAACATATTCCCGATAAGCTTAAAATTTGTTTCATACCTCGACAGCATCTTGTACAACTCTATTTGTTCCTGGGTAAAACGTTCTATTATCCGATCATCAAAAGCCGCACGACGACAATATTCACTTATGGAAAGTCCACTCCTAACGGCCTTGACCCTTAGCAGCTTCTTTTCATAAATAGAACATCTAAACTGTACAAACTCCTTTTTCATTTTGGCTTTTCTGAACCTTCATCCTATAAACTTTTAAAAAATATCCATGGAAACTCCCTCTATAATCCTATATCGAAAATCAAGATATTGGTTCCTATTCTTTTGCGACCATCGGGAGCAAAAGCAAGATTTGTCATGACAATGACACATCTTGAATTCTCACTCAGTCGGATTTTTACGTCTACATTCCGTTTCATCTTTTCTCCCTATCCACATACTTCTTATTATCATTAGTACCGCTACTAATTAGCTGGTATTTATTGAAATGCTACTTCCTCTTTCGTGGCAATTGCTTATTGAATTCCCGCTCCAAATAATCATCCGATAAATTAGGTTCTCCCAATAACCAAGCATCTATAATATCCTTATCAAAGAATTTCTGGCGGATGTGTTTGTTACCTCCCATGGGGATTAATCGTAACTGGGTCAGTTTGTAAATCTTGCTTTTGGAGAGTCCCGTATAGGCGACAAGATCATCTACGTTCATCACTTTCTTTTGATGTGAAAGGAGCCCCTTAATATCCCTTAAGAGATCTACCATGTCATTTTCCAATTCCATAATTCTCGCTTTAAAATAGCCGCAATGCGGTCTACCTGTGTTACAAATGTTCGAAGCAAAGAAAGGGGATGCAAGCGGGTGAAAAGAAGAAAAAGGGGAAATCTACCCCATAAAAGATTTAAATATCCCCCAAGAAATCGAAGAATGAATCTATCCGTCGTTCAAATTCATGATCGGGAGGAAACTCATTGTACTTTTTTGAAAGTATCTCTGCAGATATCAAGTTTCCCTTGTGGTAAATTTTTTGGGATCTTTCAAAGGATTTTAAGCTAATCCCCTTTTTAAGTTGTTTGAACTTATCGAGAATATATTTTAATTGCGGTTGGGTACAGTTAAAATGTAGCACCGAATCGTGGTCGTCAAAATCCAGAACCATAACTTCATAAAAATCAGAGAAGCTTGTCAAGTTCTCGTCCAGATATTCATATTGGGTCAAGGAACCGTAAATCCTTCTATGGACACGCTCATTGAAATCCATATTGAAACCGACCAGTTTCATTCGTGAACTTCGGTTTTGATACTTCACTTTCTTTTTATAAGCATCCGATACCAAAATAAAAAAGATGAAAATAACGGAGAACCATATCGGAAGCAATGCCAACCAAAGGATTTCGTAAGTTTCATATAGATCGAACGAAAAGTAGACCACAAATATTTCAAAAAGAATAAACCCGATAATCAGCCCATTATTTCCTCTTCTCATAAAGGCGTTAATGTTCCGGTTGATTTTGTCTTTTCTCCGGTTCAAAACGACCAACCAATTGGCAATATTTTCGATTATCTTTTTCATTTCTCTAAAAGCTGATTTCAAGATAATTAAAAGAATTTAGACCCTTTTACATTTTCGATGTCATAGTTCAAAAAATGGATAAGGATTTGCCAAATTGTGGGTAGGGAGAAGAAAGGTCAAGCGGCCTTTCGCCGCTTGTTCTTTCGCGCGGCTACGAGGAGGTCGAGAAAACCTGCCTATGGCGGCAGGCAGGCCGGAACGGAGGGACTTCCCGAGCGGACCGGCGAAGCGTGTCTGCTATGAAAGCTTTGGAATGGAAGGGTTTTTCGACTTCCGCAGGGGCTTGGAATATAGAAAGATAAAGAAACACTCTTTTCTCAATTCATAATAAGAAAAATTATGGAACAAATGTCTTGTGCGCAATTTCCGTATAACTGAGAAAATTAAACTACTAGTCTTCCATTTTGTTAATCCTATCTCTTAAACCTCTTAATTTATTCATTAGTTCGTCAAATGGTTCTGTTTTCCCATAAAACATACTTTCTTGCATTGCCACATAATCCCTTTCCCAATCCTTCATTGCCCGATCAGGCGGTATAAAATCTAATGTTCTTTTAGCATGTTTGGAATAATCTACCCAAGATACTTTAGTAAAAATTTTGCGATGTTGAATGATATTGGAGTATAAATAACTATCAATTAAAGCACTTTCTCCAAATGGAGTATCCATCAACCTAGAAATATCATATAGATGCCTTGTCATTCGTTCACTAAATATTTCTCTATTTTCAGGCTTTTGAAACTCTTCATGTAAAAGAAAAAGTTTTTCTAAAAATGTTCTTGTGGGGAGGACTGTTGGTACATAAATTATTTCATCCGCAAAAGGTTGTCCTTTATACTTTGCACCAATGAAAGAGATGATACCCTTATTTTCAAATGGGTCTCTTAACGACCTTGAACTAATTTCCACTAGAATTCTCGGTGCCAAATAGTCTATATGTTCAACAAGCGATTTGTAATGTATTTCTATTGCTAAGGGATCAGTATCAGATAGTACAAATTCACGGACTTCTATTGAAAATTCTCCAACATTTTGTGCATGAAGAGTTTTGGCTAATTCCCCGGGAAACACTTCGCTTGCAAATTTACAAGAAGCCTTTCTCAGGTGAGAAACTTTAGTGCGATTAAGTGTGCCACTAAAGCCAAAAAAAGATCTGTCCATCGCCAAATCAATATCTTCAGAGAACCTTTCAATTACCCCCCAGGCTTTACTTAAAGATGTACCGCCTTTAAAGACAAGGTATTCCGCATATGTGGTACTGAAGATAGCACGCAAAACCGTTACAACCCACCAATCCTTTTCAATGGCTGCAGCCGGTAGACCTTTGTCTATACTCGTTTGTATTATAGCTTCTCTCCGGTCGCTTACCGACAGACTAAACCACTCCTTCATTTACTCTTTATTTTTTAGTATCTCTTCCATTATTTTTGAAATCCATACCGGTGCCAATTTCATGTCATGCTTGATAAGATCTTTATCTACCGTTTTTAGTACGTCCTTAATTTTTTCAAGCTGATGTCCAACCAAGTTTTTCTGCCCTATTTCTCGCAATGCCTGTATCACCAAAATATTTGTCTCACTTTTGGCCGAAAGAATTTTCGGAGATGCAATTTTATACTTTATAGTGTTATTTTTAATTTTAACAGTTCTAGGAGATCCATCGGTTAAGTATACAAGATTCATAGGAACTTGTGTAGATAATCCCAGTTTATTAAGGGCTTGGATTCCCGTTGGAATTATTCTTGCTTTATCCCTCTTGGAAATCGCCAAAGCAATTTCCTCTAATGATGGGTAAAGCAGCCCCAATTGTTTATGCTCCTTGGGATATAAGTAAATACCTTGTGCCAGTCGAACCAAAAGCCCTTTTTCCTCTAAACGTATTAAAGCTTGTCTGATTGCTGTAGAAGACCCAAATTTAACAAAATTATTCGGGAAAAATATTTTTCCACGCTTATGATTTAAAATTGCATTTTTTATAAGTTTTTCAGTAGGTACAAGCATTTTAAAATATATATTTCGTCACAAATTTAATGAATATTTGTGACGAAATTACATTGAGATAATAAATAAGATTTTATGAGTACAAAAAGGCATTATACTGATGAGTCGGCAGGGGCAGAAATTCTGCCCCTGCCGACTCATCAAAATTTTTTACCTTACTGCTTCTACACGGAATCCCAAAAAATAATTAAAAATAAAAAATTCCGTGTAGAAGCAGTAAGGCGTAAAGTTAGTTTTTCTAAAACTGAAAGTCAATAATTTTCGTGGTATTCAAAGCTATGATATGAACAAAATAATTAACAACTTAATAACGGAATCTTCCTGGACAAAAAGTACCTTCAGAAATTAAAGACATCACAGATGAGCTAAATTATGACGAGTCTGCAATAAAAATTACATAACGCAAAACATTATAGCTCAACCTAAGAGATTTCTTCAGCCCTAACCTTTTTTAGCTTCATCGTAGCCATCAAATTCTGCATATCCTCGCCTACCTTCTTTTCAACGACCCTAGCATAAATCTGAGTTGTAGACAATTTGGTATGTCCTAAAAGTTTAGAAACGGTTTCAATTGGCACCCCATTGGAAAGCGTAATCGCGGTGGCAAAGGTATGCCGGGCTACATGAAAGGTAATCTTTTTACGAATACCGCAGGCGGTTGTGATATCCCGTAGGGTGCGGTTGATCATTTGGTTGCTGTAAATAGGTAATAATCTTCCATTTTCAAGCAGACTAGCATTGCTTTTATATTTATCAATGATTTCCATGGCCTTGGGTAGCAAAGGAATCTTCAAAGGTTCATCGGTCTTTGTTCTTTTAGTATATAACCAATCGTTACCGTCCATTCCTTTTACCAAATGGTCAATTTTTAGCCCACTAACATCAATAAAAGACAAACCCGTATAACAGGCAAAAATGAACAAGTCTTTTATGCGTTGGGTACTTGGTATATTGAACGTGGTTTCTTCAATGAGCTGTAACTCCCGTTCGGTCAGAAATTGACGTTCTGTTTTTTCAAAACGTAGCGTATAATTGATAAAGGGGTCCTTTTCCAACCATTCCAATTTTACGGCAAGCCTGGACATCTTCTTTAAGCGCTCCATGTGTTTCATGGCACCGTTATTGGTACAACCCATTCTTGTAGCCGGTTTATACTTACGTATATATTGTTCAAAATCTACAATAAAACCATAATTCAGTTTTTTAAGAGGTATGTCCTCAAAGGCCATTTTCTCATTTAGAAATTCCTTGATACAACGTTCCGTACTGTAGTAGTTCTTCATGGTTCCTTTCCTAAGGACGGTGAGCATGGATGTATTGTGATAACTAATCAAATCTAGTAGTGTCTTACCTCTTTCATCTTCTCCTAAATATCGAGCCTTTATTCCCGCAGAGGTGATGTCAACTTCCTCCTGCAAAAGTTGCCGATGAGCCTCATGCAGTCCGGTAAAAACTTGGTCCAAATACTTGTTTAGCGAGATAACGTACTTGGAAAATCCTTTACCTCTTTTACGTTTTTCGTCCCAAAGGGACACTGGCAATTCCCGATTTAAACTGAATTCGGCTCTTTTTCCATCAACGGTGACCCGAGCATAGACTTTGATAGTATCCATTTTTGAACTAAGTTTCCTAACAACAAATACGACTGATAATCTACTGTTTTCTAACATATTACATAGCTTTTTAATGGTGAATAAAATAGTAAAAAACACAAGGTCAATTACCTTCAAAAGCTACTTCAATGTACAAAAAATACTGTGGTTATCAATTCCCGATTAGGACACCAGAGAGGTGTTTTCAGGTAGTTTCAAGTGGTTTCATCTGATACCCCTAAAAACATAAAACGTTGCAAATCAGGTGATTTGCAACGTCATGCGACTAAATGAAACTAGTCAAGTCGGGATGACAGGATTTGAACCTGCGACCACACGGCCCCCAGCCGTGTACGCTACCGGACTGCGCCACATCCCGAAAATTACTTTTCGTCAAGGTATCGTTTGATACCTCTTTTCTTTATCTTTCTTTCCAACTGCACCGCCTCAATTCGATCGATACATGGATAAGTATTTATCAAAATCCAAGGTCTGCCCTTGGATGTATACTTTTTACCACCATTATTGTGGGTAACAAGCCGTTTTTCAATATTGTTCGTCTGACCCACATAATACCTGTCGGTAGTTTCACTGAACAATATGTAAACTACATATTCCATAATTTCAAGCGACCATCACGCCCGGGGCGTGATACGCTACCGGGCCTGTCCCGCTCATTTGGCGGGAACTGCGCCACATCCCGAAAATTACTTTTCGTCAAGATACCGTTTGATACCTCTTTTCTTTATCCTTCTTTCCAAAACTACCGCCTCTGATCGGTCGGCACAAGGAAACGTTTTTATCAAAACCCAAGGCCTGCCCTTGGAAGTATATTTTTTGCCACCATAATTGTGGGTGGCAAGCCGTTTTTCAATATTGTTCGTGAGGCCCACATAATACCTGTCAGCATTCTCACTATACAATATGTAAACTACATAATCCTTAATTTCATGCGACCATCACGCCCGGGGCGTGATACGCTACCGGGCCTGTCCCGCTCTTTTGGCGGGAACTGCGCCACATCCCGAAAATGAGATTGCAAAAATAGGAAAGATCAAACTATTTTACCCTAATCTTTTTAAAAAAAAATGAATCTTTTTTACCCAACCCATCTATTGACCTGATCTGTAATAAAATTCATTATTTCTTTATAAATACATTGGCCTCCCAATGAAAAAATTCTTCTATAGGTTCAAATCACTCCAGTGTTGGTCATTTAAAAAATAAACACTACTTTGAATACCTTAATTTATTTCCCAACCGAGCAAAATTAAATATAAAAAACCAACCCATGTTGCTTAAACGATTAATCATTTGCTTGCTCCTATCAAGCGCCACTGTTTCCTTTGGCCAATCTACCAACGAAACCTTAATGCGATTGAAATATAAGGATACTACCACTACCAAAGATCTGGCAGTCGGACTCTGGGCCAATCCCTTGCCCATGGATTATGATAAGGATGGAGATTTGGATCTGATCATCTCTTGTACGGACGTTCCTTTCAATGGCACTTTTTTATTCAAAAACAGCACTAAGGACCACAACGGAAATCCCATATTTGATGCCCCCATTAAAATAGGTGACGGCATGCGAAATGTGGCCATTTCCTATGTTGATGGTGAACCTAGGGTTTCGGGAGTAGGCCTGGAATATGAGAATTTTAGAAGATATGGATACACCAGGCCCCTAGGTCTATACCGGGCATCCGAACTGCTAGATCAATACAAGGAACGATTTAGCGATTGGAAATATGTAGATTATGATAATGACGGGGATATGGACCTTATTGTAGGTATTGATGACTGGAGTGAATATGGATGGGACAATGCCTTTAATGAAAAAGGTGAATGGACCAATGGAGACCTTCGCGGATACTTATTTTTATTGACCAATGACAATGGAAAATATAGAAACGACGGAAAAATATTGGCCGGAAACAAACCTATTGATGTATATGGCAATACTACCCCCAATATGGCCGATTTTGACGGGGATGGGGACCTGGATATTATATGTGGCGAATTCGTAGACCGATTTACCTATTTTGAAAATATTGGAAATAGGGACAACCCTATCTATGCCAAAGGTAGATTTCTAATGAATGCCTCGGGTATCCTAAAAATGGACCTGGAGATGATGCGGCCGGTAGCCCTTGATTGGAACAATGACAATAAAATAGATCTAATAGTAGGCGACGAAGACGGTAGAGTAGTTCTTATTGAAAATACAGGCACAGTAAAGGACAATATGCCCATTTTTATCTCGCCCGTATATATTCAACAAAAAAGCCAAAATATAAAATTTGGGGCCCTCGTCACTCCCTTCAGTGTGGATTGGGACAATGACGGGGACGAAGACCTAATTTGTGGAAATTCGGCCGGATATATTGGTTTTATAGAGAACTTGGACGGAGCCGAAAACCCCGGTTTTAAAGAACCCGTTTATTTGGAGGCCGATGGGGAAATAATACGGATTATGGCGGGAGAAAGTGGTTCCATTCAGGGACCGGCAGAACGGAAATGGGGATATACAACCCTTACGGTCGCCGATTGGGATAATGACGGACTAAAAGATATTATATTAAATTCCATTTTTGGCAAAGTGGAATGGTACAAAAACATAGGGGAAAAAGACAGGCCCAAATTAACCAAAATGGGAGGTGTTAAAGTAGCTTGGAACAATAAGAACATTCCCAAACCCAAATGGAACTGGTGGAATCCCGGCAAGGATGAATTGGCCACCCAATGGAGAACTACTCCCTATGCGATCGACTGGAACAAGGACGGACTAATGGATGTGGTGATGTTGGACCACGAGGGATATTTAGCATTTTTTGAGCGATTTAAAAAGCGTGATGAACTATATCTAAAACCAGGACAGCGTATCTTTAAGAATGCCGACGGGGAAATAGGCAAAGATCTGCTGCGCTTAAATGAACGGGAAGCCGGCGGGAGCGGAAGACGTAAAATTGAATTCACCGACTGGGACGGGGATGGAGACCTTGATCTCTTGGCCAATAGCGAGAATATTGAATGGTACGAGAATATAGGAAAATCCAATGAAAATACTATCTTTAAGAAAAGAGGCAACCTGGTCAATACCAAACTGGCAGGTCATACTACCAGTCCCACCGTGGTAGATTGGGACAAGGACGGGAAACCTAATTTATTGATTGGTGCCGAGGACGGACATTTTTATTATCTAAAGAAGTAAAACCAATGTAAGCTGAGGATATTCACAATATAAGTATATGATTGATAATGTGTATATTGGAAAGACTAAGGGCAATATTAAACTCATATTGCTATGAATCGTTTCCTCCTCTCTTCGTTGGTACTATTGTTTCTTGTGCTAGCATGTAAGAATTCAAGCAATAGGGAAGTTATTTCCCTGTTTGATGGGAAGACATTTTCAGGCTGGGAAGGGGATACCTTAACTACATGGAGTATTAAAAATGGAACTATTGTTGGCGGCTCCCTGAATGAAATGGTCCCCCACAACGATTTCCTGTGCACAAAGAATTCATATGCCAATTTTATACTTAAACTAAAAATAAAATTAACCGGACATGAAGGTTTTGTTAATTCTGGCATTCAATTTAGAAGTAAAAGATTAAGGGAACCTGCCCATGAAATGACCGGATATCAAGCAGATTGGGGCGAAAATTATTGGGCCGGCCTTTACGATGAATCTCGAAGAAATAAAACTTTAATGGCACCGGATTCCTCAAAAGTACTTCAATGGATAAAGGTGGGCGATTGGAACGATTACGAAATCAAAGCTGAAAGTAGCAGGATAAGATTATACATCAATGGCCATTTGACGGTTGATTATACCGAAGAGGATAGGTCCATTCCGCGGTCGGGCCTAATAGGACTACAGGTTCACGGGGGAGGAAAAGCCCTGGTGGCCTTTAAGGACATTTTTATTGAAGAATTGAAATAGATTGAAATAATTGTTAAGTTAACCGTGAAATAACTTCTCGACTCCCCACCCGAACGGACCATTCGGTACGGGCGGGTGCTAGGGGCGACAATCAATTGTCCGGTCGAGCGGAGTCGAGACCTGAATTCAATGACCAAACATACTTAACATACCACTAACTAACCATATAAAACCTTATGAACCACCCAAGACCACTAACCTATTCTTCACTTGTATTGCTACTTTTGCTCATTACGATTGGTTGTAGAACAAAAAACGAAAAAAATACTGCGGACAAAATTGTTCGGGACAGTACCATTATTGATAGGGACTTTGCCCTTGAAGCTACCATGTTGGGCTATTTCGCCCAAGACGGCACCCGAAATCCTACCTTAAGGGCCAATAAGGGTGACCGGGTACGGGTAACAATTACCAACGGAGAAACCATGACCCATGATATCGCCATGGAAAAGCTCGGCATAAAGAGCGGCACCCTATTGGAAAAGGGAAGCAGCACCAGTATTTCCTTTTGGGCGAAGGATAACGACACTTATTTCTGTACCGTACCGGGACATCGAGCAGCAGGTATGGTGGGTAAATTTGAGGTCGTGGAAGGTGACCTTTCCGGACCATCCATTGCAGGTGTATTACCCACAAAAAATGGAAAAAAACTCAACTTGGGATTTGAAAAAGCCACCTTGGAAGATTGGACGGCCACAGGTGATGCCTTTAAAACTCCTCTTTACGACCAAGACCCTTCTCCCGTACACGAAGCCAATGCTAAAATTTCCTTTGATGGCAACTATTTTTTAAGTAGTGGAGGCAATACCAATTACAAACTTACGGGTACTTTAAGTTCTATTCCGTTCAAGGTTTCCCATCCCTTTGCATCCTTTAAGGTGTCCGGAGGTGCTTTGGCCGATACCCGTGTAGAATTGGTGCTTGCAGAAAACAATACCGTTATCTTTAGTTCTACCGGCCAAGGTAGGGCCACCCTACAACCAGTGGTAGTAGCACTTGAACCCTATTTGAAAAAGGAAATCCTTATCCGAATTATTGACAATGAAACCGGTATTTCCCAAATTCCCTATATTAAGGATGACCAATGGGCGCATATCAATTTTGACGACTTCCGGTTCTACCCCTCTCGCCCCTATTTTCCAAATGAATTGAACAAAGATGATATTATCGTCCTCCCACCTTTGGACCCTATTCTAAATTCCGGACTTTCCGGCAAGGAAGCGGCCAAGGCGATGACCTTACCGGAAGATTTTAAAATAACCCTGGCCGCCTCTGAGCCAGAGGTGGTGAGACCCATTAGTTTTACTATGGATGCGCGTGGGCGACTTTGGGTCGTAGAAGGGCATACCTATCCTACCCCCTCCCCGGAAGGTAAAGGAAAAGACCGAATCCTTATTTTTGAGGACACCAATGGCGACGGCACATTGGATAAGAGAAAAGTATTTTCGGAAGGCCTAAACCTTGTTAGCGGTATAGAAATAGGTATGGGAGGTGTATGGCTGGGAGCCGCTCCCTATTTGTTATATATTCCCATTGATGCCGAAAAGGATAGGCCTGCAGGCCCGCCACAAATAGTATTGGACGGCTGGGGCCTGGACGACACCCATGAAGTATTAAATAATCTGCGATGGGGGCCGGACGGTTGGCTTTACGGTGTGCAGGGCGTATTTACCCATTCCAATGTAGGCAAGCCCGGGGCATCGGATAAACAAAGGACCAAAATTAATGCGGGGGTCTGGCGCTATCACCCAACACAACATGAGTTTGAAGTATTTGCCGAAGGGAGCAGTAATCCATGGGGCATCGATTTTAACGATTATGGACATCCATTTATCACAGTCTGTGTAATTCCACACCTCTACCATGTAATCCAAGGGGCACGATATCAGCGGCAGGCAGGGAACCATTTTAATCCGTATACCTATGACGATATTAAAACCATAGGCGACCATGTACATTGGCTGGGAGACCGTGGGCCCCATGCCGGTAATTTTAGGTCGGCAGCAGCTGGTGGCGGCCATGCCCACGCGGGTGCCATGATATACCTGGGCGGCAATTCCTGGCCCGAAAAATATCGCAATACCATCTTTATGAACAACATTAATGGATCCAAACTTAACAATGACCAACTTACCCGATCGGGTTCCGGATATATTGGCTCCCACAATCAGGATTTTTTGTCCATGAACGATTCCTGGTCCCAATGGCTCAATTTTAAATACGGTCCCAGTGGCTCCGTATATGCCATAGACTGGTACGACCAGAACCAATGTCACAGCCCCAACCCGGAGGTACACGACAAAACATTGGGACGGATCTTTAAAATCAGTCATAAAAATGACCAATGGGTCAAGGTTAATTTAAACAACGCCTCCAACCTGGAGCTGGTAAATTATCAGCTACATCCCAACGAATTTTATGTAAGGCAGGCCAGGACCATCCTCCAAGAGCGGGGAGGCAATCCTGAAGTCCATAACGCACTTAAGGCAATTCTAGCCGATAATCCGGACGTCACCAGAAAATTAAGGGCCCTATGGACATTACATGTCACCCATGGGCTAACGGAAAAGGAACTGGACCGCTTATTGGCCCATGAAAACGAATACATTAGAAGTTGGGCCATACAGTTAACGACCGAGGATAAAAAGGTGTCATCGACTACTATGGAAGTATTTCTGGACATGGCCAAAAATGATACTTCTGCCTTGGTAAGGCTGTACCTCACCTCTGCCCTGCTCCGTTTGGAGCCCGGACAGCGCTGGTCAATTTTAGAAGCTTTGGCACAGAAAAAGGAAGATATCGCCGATCACAACCTACCCCTGATGTTATGGTACGCCACCGAACCCCTAATTCCATTGGATGCGGAACGCGCCTTACAGTTGGCCACAAAGGCAAAGACCCCTAAAATATTAACCTATACTATTAAAAGGATAGCCGCATTAAAAACGGTTGCATCCCAAAACTTATTAAAAAATTACAGGGAACAATTGAAGGCTGGGGAATCACACGAAAAGCATGCCCACATCATACAGATTGACAGTATATTAAGTAAACAATAGCTTTCCATTATTAGTGAAAAAATAACTAATTTAAATGAGTTCATCATAATCACACCAAAACATGAAAAGGAAAACGATAAAATCTATTATAAAGCCCCTTATTTATTTCTGTTGCATTTTCGCATCCTTTGGACAAGAAACACCTTTGGAATTCAAAAAAACCATCCTTACCAGGGATTTTATTTCTGAGGGCGTAGCCGTTGCAGACCTCAATAAAGATGGCCTAATGGATATTGTTGCCGGCTACTATTGGTTTGAAGCGCCCTCCTGGAAACGTCATGAGATGGCTCCCTCACGTACCTTTGATCCCTGGAAGGAATACTGCGAATCTTTCCTTAACCTGGGTATGGACGTAAATTTGGATAGATGGGATGATGTAGTGATCATTGATTATCCCGGAAAACCGGGTTTCTGGTTTGAAAACCCTAAGAACAAATCCGAAGTATGGAAAAAACATACCATTGCCAATGGAATGGGCATCTCCAATGAATCGCCCGGTTTTGTAGATATGGATGGGGATGGTAGATTGGATATTCTTTGCGGGGATGTGGACAAAAAACAGATTGTCTGGCTACAGGCTCCAACGAATCCGGGCAACACTCAATGGAAGCGCTTCCCCATCAGTGCCGAAAATGTCCCGGGAACAGAGCGGTTTTCCCATGGAATTGGAATTGGGGATATTGATGATGACGGCTTGGAAGACGTGCTAATTGCAGAAGGCTGGTTTAAGGGCAAAGCTGATAAGACGGAAGGAAATTGGGAATTCCACCCTACAAGCTTAAGCGAACCTTGTTCCCATATGCAGGTATTGGATGTAAACAATGATGGTAAAAATGATGTGGTTACGGCATCGGCCCACGCCTTAGGGATATGGTGGCATGAACAAGTAGGCCCAAAAAACTTTAATACACATATAATAAGTAACACCACTTCCCAAACACATGCAACCATCATGGCCGACCTAAACGGCGATGGAAAAAAAGAATTGATTGCAGGTAAGCGATACTTGGCCCATAACGGCAATGATGCCGGTGATAGTGACGCCCCTATACTTCTCTACATAGAATTTACTACTGAAAAATCGCCCTATTCCCAGGAACACATTATAGACCATGACTCGGGTGCCGGACTCAATATTGTTGTAGAGGACATGAACAAGGACCATAGGCCGGATATTGTAATTGCCAACAAAAATGGGGTTTTTCTATTTGAGAATAGAATGGAATAATTTCATCTGAACTTGGTAGGGAGACCAAATTGTGTTATTGTATTGTTTATTGGAAAAAAAGTCCACAAACTGACTAATCTCGAAGCAGAGTCCTGAGGGAAAGAACTCGGTTAACCGGGCGAAGACATATTTTCCCTGATTCACGGAAATTTATATCCAACCGTTATTATTAATATCAAATTATTGCAGAAACGAAAGCGCTTTTCTTCCTTCATACGATTTTTCTATACGTAAGTTCCAACTTTAAAGCCATCCATACCCAACAAATAGTTATTGGTCGAATTAATGATAAATTCAATTTTTTGTGAAAAAAATTAACATACATTTAACTTCATGTATTAGATTATCATTATTTCAAAAAATTTTAACTAAATAACCAAAAAACTATCAGTATGGGCAAAAAAAATCATTACTTATTTATGTTTGCAGCAATACTCTTCCTGAATGGGGTAATGGCGCAAAACAAAACCGTTTCCGGAACGGTGACAGATGATTCTGGAACACCGCTTCCAGGGGTTAACGTAGTAGAAAAAGGTACCAAGAATGGAACCTCTACGGATTTTGATGGAAACTATTCCATAGAGGTGGCAGGCAACACTTCGACTTTGGTCTACACCTCTATTGGTTTTTTAAGCAGAACCATAACAGTTGGCAGTCCGTCCACCCTCAACGTGGCTATGACGGAAGATGCCGAACAATTGGGAGAAGTTGTATTAACTGCATTGGGTATAAAACGTCAGAAAAAATCCATTGGTTATGCGGTACAGGAAATTAAAGCTGCGGACATTATTCTGGCCGCACCGGTAGATATTTCCCAAGGACTTCAAGGTAAGGTTGCGGGTTTAAACATCAACACCTCAAACGGTTTATCCAATGCCTCATCTCGGGTGGTCATCAGAGGAAATAACAGTTTATTTGGCAATAACCAGCCACTTATTGTAATAGATGGTGCCATTGTTGACAACAATGAACTGGCGCAAGGAAACTTAGGAACCAATCAAGATAGTTATAGGGACTGGGGCAACTATTTAAGCTATTTGGACATGAGTACCGTTGAAGATGTTTCCATTTTAAAAGGACCCAATGCCGCTGCCCTATATGGAGCTAGGGGAGCCAATGGTGTTATATTAATAACATCAAAAAAAGGAAGCAAAAGAGAAGGTTTGGGTATAGAATATGGGTTAACAAGTAACTTTACCGATGTTTATAGATTTACAGATATCCAGAACGAATTCGGAGGTGGTTTTAGGGCCGCTCTGTTCACGGCAAATCCTCAGCTGCCAAAAACAGCAGATGGTCAAAGTTTCGTGCCTTCGTTGTACGGGCCAACATATGGAGGGTCTACCGGTATCAACTCTTCCCACGGATTGGTTCCAGGTGGTTTTAATACCTGGGATCTTTTTAGCTGGTTTGGCGCAGGTTCTTCTTGGGGTCCAAGATTGGATGGCACACCCGCACTTTGGTGGGACGGTGAAACAAGACCGTATTCCCCACAACCCAATAACAGGGAGTATATGTATAGACAAGGTATGGAGAACACACATAATCTATCCTTTTCTTCCGCAAGCGATCTGGGCACCATTCGAATAGGTTTGAACAGCACCAAGGGAGATGCCGTGGTAGAGAATACGAATCATCGGAGCACAAGTTATTCCCTAGGTTCCCATATCAATATCTCAAAAGTGTTCAGTGCGGACATAAATGCCAATTACAATCAAAGTTCCAGATTAAATGCACCTGAAATTGGAAATAACAATTCATGGTCCAAGTTTACCATCTACGGTATGTCTAGAGAGTATAGGGGGTTAGAAAAAGGTCTTTATTTTGGCGAGGATGATTACGATGGATATAGGGTTGATTTTGGAGGTGCTTACCCGCATGCCGAATATAGCAAAGATCTGTTTTGGCATGTATATGAAAACAATAGCCGTTTGTGGAGGGATGAATTTATTTCTACTTTAAAATTGAATGCCGAAATTACTCCTTGGCTAAATGCCTTTGTCCGAACTTCTGCAGATTTAATCGGAACTAGGTTTGAAGTAACCCATAACACCACCAATATAAACGGTTTAAATGGTGGACGTTTTGAAAAAACCATAAGCAAGGACAAAACCTTCAATACGGACGTTATGGCGACATTGCACAAGGATAATTTCTTGACGGATGGGTTTAATGCCAGTGTAACCATTGGTTACAATGAATATGAAACCAATTCTGCCGGAGTCAAAGGTGTTAATAGCAGCCCCTTTAGAGTGCCGAATATATATTCTCTTTCCAATTACACGGACACGAACCGTCCTGCCGATCTTAGCACGGAAACCAGAAACGATATTCAATCCTATTCCTATTTTGGACTTATGGATCTATCGTATAATAATTATCTGTTTTTGCAACTAACAGGAAGACAGGATACCAACTCCACATTGCCCAAAAATAATAATACTACATTCTATCCTTCGTTGAATGCTGCTTTTTCATTTACCGACGCGTTTGATTTGGGTAATTTTTCGGAGGTATTAACTTACGGGTCCTTAAGGACTGCTTGGGGGAAAAGTGCCAATGCGGCACCCCCCTATTTATTGGATGCCGTATTTGATACCAGTTCATTTGGAGGTCAGGCCACAATTTCCAGGCCCAACAGCATTCCTCCGAACAATTTAACCTTTCAGACTTCAGAATCCAAAGAGATCGGGTTGGCTTTGGGCTTTTTCAACAATAAGATCAACCTTGATTTTACCTATTATGATATTTTGTCCGAAAACCAGATAATGTCATCTGCCGTAGCCTTGTCTTCCGGAGCCGAAAGAGTTGTGTTCAATTCGGGATCACTGAGCAATAAAGGTATTGAATTTATAGTCAATGCCAATATTTTTAGAACACAGGATTTTTCTTGGGACATTAGCCTAAACGGGGCCAAAAATACCAATAAAATTATATCATTGGCCGAAGGTGTTGAAGAACAACAAATTGCGACGGTTTTTGGAAGTTTGGGTGCCTTTATGAAGGCATCCCCAGGTGAAAACTACGGAACCATTTATGGTACCGATTTTGAGTTGGACGACCAAGGAAGAAAACAAGTCACAAATATCCTTAACAAAGATGGCAGTGGTGAAGTTATCGGTACGCAGTATGTTGTTTCCAGTGATGTTCAGGAAATAGGCAATGCAGCCCCCAAATTAACCGGTGGCCTTGGCAATGTATTTAGATATAAAAATTTCCGCATGTCCGCTTTAATGGATTTTAAATATGGTGGGGATATTTATTCCATAGATCATGCCGTATCAATGGGTAGCGGTCTGTCACCAGAAACAGCGGATGCCAGGAACGGTGGTGGTTTACCATATACCTATCCAGATGGCACCACGGACAACGTAGGTATGATTATGGAAGGTTATAATGTTGACGATGGGCGAGCAAACGATCGAGTAATCCACCCAGCCTACTACTATGGTATTACGTATGCGGGATGGTCACATTTTAACAGGCCAAGAAGTCTTTCCGTATTTGAAAATTCATGGGTTAAACTTAGGGAACTTTCCATTTCATACGCTATTCCCAAAGAGGTCTTAAAAAAATCCAATGTATTCCAAAACCTAACCCTATCGGTAATGGGGAGAAATTTGTTCTATGTATATTCCAGCCTACCAGATCGGCTTAACCCGGAAGCAATCAATGGAACTGGTAATGGACAAGGGCTACAATGGTCTGCATTCCCAAGTATGAGGACAATTGGTTTCTCTATTAAGGCTGGATTTTAATTAAAAAAAAACGAATTATGAAAACTAAAAAAAATAAAACAAACAGAAATATGTACATAGTATTTCTATGTGCCAGTTTTTTGTTCCTATCATCTTGTGACAAAGATTTTGGAGATATAAACAATAATTATGAAACCAAACTTTATGAGGCGACTGTACCCGGGTTGTTCAATGACCTGGTAAGAACTACCCTAAAAACCGGCCAGCACCATAGAATTCCGGTTGCTTGGCTATATCAATGGAGTCAAAGTGCAGCTATGTTTGCGGAATCAGGCTATCGTTTGGATGACAACACTACAGAACCTTGGAAAGTTTATTATACAAGTTTGGCCAATTCCCGTGAGATTGAAAAACTCATTTCGGAAAACCCTGATGCCGCCAATATGACCAATATTAGCGCTATGACAAAAATCCTGATGGCCTATAAAACGCTTACCACAACTTTGTTATATGGTGATATGCCCTATAGCGAAGCTGGAAAGGGGTTTGAGGGGTCTGAAAATTTCAGGCCTGTCTATGATAGCCAACAAAGTATTATGGAGTCGGCCATCAATGATCTATCCGCTGCTATGGACAATCTATCATCAGATCCCTCCCAGGTATCCTTAGGCGGATATGACACACTTTTAGGCAATGACATTCCACTTTGGATAACATTTGCCAATTCACTGCGACTAAGGTATGCGATGACCATGATAGAAAAAAATGCTGCATTTGCCGGACCGGTGATCACAGATGCACTTAGCAAACCCCTGCTTACAGCAGATGAACATATTTCATTGGATCCAGCGAGCATTGCCGGCCTAGAGATCAACAGATCGGACTTTTGGAGGGGTAATTCCTATATGCGCATGGGATCGACCATGTGGAGCGAAATGTCCAGCACAGATGCCGTTGACGGTTCGGGAATTTATGATTTAAGATGTAAAATTTTCTTTGAACCCAATGAATCCGACGAATGGGTTCCTTATCCCCAAAACCCCACACTTTCTACTCCTTCCGTTACAGGGGATCCCAACCAACCAAGTAGGATAACCGGGGATTGGAATACATTAAGATCCAATTTTGCCTCATTCAATGTGTATTTTACGGAAGACCGAACTATTCCTCAATTTATTATTACAGGTTCACAAATAAGTTTTATAAAAGCGGAGATCTATAATAGGGGATTGGCAGGAGTTGCAGCAGATGCTGCCATGGCCGAAGGTTTTTACCTTGAAGGCATTACTGCGTCGGTTAAATTTTGGTACGGACATGCCAATGCTTCCGCCATTTGGAATATAAATAAGCCTGCAACCGCCGAACCAACGGAGCTGGAATGGACTACCATGCTGACAGATCCCAATGTGGCCTACAGTGCAGATCCAGAAACTGCCCTTAACCAAATCTACAAACAAAGCTGGATAGCCTTGTTCCACCAACAATTTGAAGCTTGGAACCTACAAAGAAGGACAGGAAACGCTACGCCAAATGTACCTTTGACCACAAGTTTGGTGAACGATTTCAATAGGCTCCCCTACCCCCCTTCCGAACGGGAAACGAACCGTATAAATTGGCAGGCAGCAACAGGTGGAGGCAATGATTCCGAAACAACGAAGAACTGGATGCAGCAATAAGCCTTTAATATTATCATTTAGGCTACAGAATATTTATAAATTGGAAGAGGAGGGCAAATACCCTCCTCTTTTTATATCCATATTTTAGGATTGATCGAATGAAAAAATTACTGGTGCTAGTATCCTTCCAACCCCACTTTAGCCATCCCAAGCCTTGTTCCTTTTCACTCGGCCTTTGCCAAAAACAGTTCCGTAGCTACTACGGCAATGCAACATTTTTTTGTCTTGCCCAGATATAAAACAATGGGAACTTAAACGACCCAGTAGCATTGACAAGACACTAGTCTTTCGACCGTCAAAATGGCTACAAGAAAGTATTACAGTCCCTCTACCAAGTACGGCACAGGTTTCGCCTTACCGTAAACTTTTGGGATTATAATTTACTTCACTCAGAATTATCAAAAAAGCAATAGTATTTATGGATTGGAGAATCTTTAGATCAAAACATTTGATGTATTATTCAGAAAAAGAAAAATCATTGTGATTCAAAGAGGACACCATGACTATTTGATAATGGAGTAATTTAAACTAAATTGAAAGCTAAACAATAACTATCTTCCACTATTCTATAAGAAGTATAAATAGCTTGTCACAAAATAGTTTCGCCCCTATTATCCAAAATAAAAACATTAAAAACTAAAATAACTATAAAAAAAGGGCTGTCCCAAACAGGACAGCCCTTATAAAAATTAATTACTAAACTACTTAATTTTTTGGTCCTTCTCCGTAATTCGGATTACTAATATCAAACCAAATTCTTTGTGTATTCAAAATATTTGGATCATTGGTACCTGTAGTAAACCCTTGTTCCTCAACTGACTTTTTTGCATTTTCAAAATTAACATTATCCTCGGTTGGAGATCCAATCTCAAATCGTCTTGGGATTGTCAACGGAGTTCCTGCTGCCAAAATAGGTTCCCATGGTAAAATTGAACTTCCCAACCTAGGAATACCGGAACGTCTTACCGTAGAATAGGTATCATGTGGAGTTATAGCAAAATTGATATACTGTTGAATATAAACTTTTTCGAGTCCATCAGTAGACAAATCATAATCTGGCAATGCCAACAAATCCGCAATTTCACCGTCCTTCAACTTAGTAGAAGCCATCTCAGCCATAGTTTCATCCATATACACAGGATCGCTCTCATAATAATAGGTTTCTGAATTCTTGGCCAAAATATCCATTCTTCTAATTGATAGTTCCACCCCTTGATTAAAATATGCCTGTGCAGAACCTGATATATTAGCTCCTAAAAGTTTAAATTCGGCCAAGTAAAGATTAGTCTCCGCAGATGAGCCAAGAATTACCTCCAATGGGGGATGGTTGCCGATTTTTTGAATTAAACGACCCCCAGGCCTTGTAGGATAAGTGTAATCTATACCTGTCCTAGTAGTTTTTTCAGCAAAATGGGAAGTTGAATAGTAAGCTTTATCAACACCATCCAAAGTAATCCTATTTTGCGATGCCTGTTGAAAATAATCGTCATAAGCACCATCCTGTTGTTTATCCGGAGAAAGTGGAGCTCCATGGTACCTTACCCATGGTTCGCCCGGACCTGACCAGCTTTCAAAATTCCCGCTGCCATCCAAAACAACATATTGTTCCACATAACTTGGCAAAGGCCTTCCAGCATCTATAAACGCTTGAACCACCTCAGCATTAAAATCATTTTTATCAAAAAGAAAGCGTACCCTAGGGTCCTTATTATCCCTAAGGAAATCCACAAGATTGATACCACCTGTCCCTGGTTGATTTCCATTACCGGTACCCCGATATTCAATCCCTCTGGTATATATAAAGTCTTCATCCAAAGCGTTCATATAACCCGCAGAGGAATTTACCACTTCTTCCGCTATTCCCAAAGCCTTGCTTCGATTGGCATTGACCAACCTTGCGGCAATTCTCAATTTTAAAAGATTACAAAATTTGGCCCATTTACCATAATCGCCTTCATAAATGATATCTTGTGTACCCAGACTAAATTGATCAGCAGCACTTAAATCTACAATGGCCTGATCCAATTCAGCCAACCAAGTGTCGAACAATAATTCCTGTTGATCGTATACCGGGGTAATTAAGGGCGGATTGGTATAAGGCGCCAAACCTGCTTCGGTATAAATCATAGATCCAGTAAAATCGGTCTGAGTCAAAGCGGTTGCGACCTGAGCAGCATAGGTTACACCTACGATCCCACGCATAGCTGCCTTTTCATTTTCCGGCAAGGCTTCGATTTTTGCCCTGATATCCTTAGCATTTGGAATAATACCGTATACATTCTGAGCACCGCCTTGGGCACCCATTTCCACAAAGGTTTCTGGATTACCTGCAGCAAATTCAACATTGGCACCAGTTATCTGGCTCCATGGGTACACATAATCAAAATTAGTATAAAACCATAGGGTATAATCATTGGTGTACATATCATTGATTACCTTGGCTGTGGAGTATCTGAGATCTGGTTCGGCAAGTATCGATGGATCACTGTTCAACTCGGCAAAGTCTTCCTTATCGCATCCTACGATAAAGACGGCCAAGAGAATTAGAATTATTTTATATGTTTCTTTCATCTTTATAATTATTTATTATTAAAAGTCAATAGCAATTGAGAAGGTATAACTTGCCATATACGGACTAAATGAGCGCTCACGAAAGGAATCCGAACTTGTTGTTCCCCTGAAACTCTCAGGATTAATGTCGTTTGGCAATGAGTTATATAAATAAGCAACATTCCTGGCATTAATACCTAAATACACATTTCTTGCCCCCATTTTACTTGCGGCCATTTTTGGTAGATTATAGCCCATTGAGATATTTCTTAGGGCTATGTATTTCACTTCAGCGAACCAATCATCATTAACTACACCTTCACCCCAAGAGTTTACACGATAGTTATAATAACTGGCATGGGTAGGTTCAACATGTCCTGCATCAAAAGCCTCTTGATAGGTCATTCCCCCTACATCTACAGTAGTCCCATTGGGAGCAGTAACCATTTGTCCCTCTGCAAATACACCATCCGGGATAACACCATCACTAAACTGTGTACCTTGTACATCGTCATAACCAGATGTCCAAGTTACACCTCCATGTTCCGGATCCCGACCATAGAGTGAACTTTCAGTATACCCGTAAGCCGTACCATATCTACTGGAATACGATGCCATATGGCCACCAAATCTAGCGTCCAATAGGATGGATAAATTAAAATTACCTATATTGAAATCATTGTTCCATGACCCTTCAAAATCCGGTTGAACCTTTCCAATTTCCTCAGGCTCGCCACTTCTCTGAAAATAAGCCCCTCTTCTGGAGTCGACCCAAATTAATTGATTTTTGCCATTGTTGGGGTGATTTGGATCGGAAGACTCAAACTTCTTTGGTGCGCTATCGGAATATAATATACCATATTCCCCGCCTTCAAAAGCTACAGAACCCACACGGAAATTACCATAAGTAATATCACCACCTAAATTTTTATACTCCCCAAAATCAGGATGTACCTCATCTATCATGGTGGTATTGTTCCAATAATTGAAAGTAGTATTCCAACTAAACCCATTAGATCTAATAGGTGTTCCAGTTACAGTCAATTCCAAACCGGAATTGGTCAAAGTACCAATATTGGTCAGAAGGCTATTATAGCCAGATTCCGCAGGCAAAGGCACATTACCAATTTGTTCTGAAATGGTTTCATCATAATAAGCCACATCAATACCTAACCTATTACCAAAGAAACGCACGTCGGCACCAATTTCATAGGAATCCTTACGCTCTGGTTTAATAGCCCTATCCACCAAAGTAGTGTTAACCGTATTGGTATATATAAAATTACCTCCATTATCTATACTTCCCTGGCCATATCCTTTATTTATGGTATATGGACTGGTATCGGAACCTACTTGTGCCCAAGAAGCACGTAATTTACCAAAAGTAAACCAGTTTGAGGTACCGGTTGCTTCACTAAAAACCCATGATCCGGAAACGGAAGGATAGAAATATGAATTATTTCCGGTTCCATCGGTATAGACCAATGCAGAAGACCAGTCGTTACGCCCGGTAATATCCAAAAATAATTGATCTTTGTAAGAAAGGTTGGCCAAGAAATATAATGAGTTAAGTTGCTTGGTATCAGAAACTCCTCCTTCTCCTCTTTGGGTCCTAAGAGAATTTCCTAAATAAAACCTACCTGGAACTATTAGCCCACCATCGGTCCATCCTCTGGTAAACGACTTTTTCTGGTTCCAAATTTCACCTCCCAGCAATAAATTTCCTAACAAGTCTTGGGTAAGATCCTTTTTAAAATTAAATGTCAATTTACCGGTTTTACTAACATCTTTATTGTGTCTCAATTCATAGTAACCCCCTTCATTGGCATACCCACTACCCAATTCCTTATTTTCATATTCGGTGGTGTAATGGTTCATATTTCCTTCAGCGGTAATCGTTAACCAATCGGTAACATCGGCAGCCAAAGTTACGATGGGTCTAACAACGGTTTCCTTGTTGTAATTGTTATTGTTTTCATAGGCAAACCAAAGACCTCTGTTGGGTACATCCGTATAATCATCTCCAAAATTTGCATTGGGTACCCCGCCGTGGGAGGCTTGCCAATATTGGTTCTGCATATACTTCTCAGTATTATATGTTCTCTCAAAAGTGCCATCAAAAAATCCTTGTGAAATATCATTTCTCGGATTATGAGAATTGGAATCCGTAAAGGAAACAGACGCACTTGCCCTTAACCATGGGGCGAGGTTATAGGAACCCCTGAACATTAAGGAATTCCTTTTAAAGGAATTATTGGGCAATGTACCCGTTCTTTCATTATAAGAATCGGAAAGGTAAAAATTACCTTTCTCGTTACCCCCGCTCAATGCCACAGAAGTATTGGTATTGACACCAGTGCTATATGCGTCCAGCATATTGTTCTTTTGAGGACTGTATGTAGTCATTGTACCATCATAGTCTTCAATTGGCCTACCATCAAATTTAGGACCATAACTTAGGCCGCCCCCTGCATGATTACGCAAAGTTGGAACACCATCTACATTATAATAGAATTGCTGGGTATCCCAGTTGTAATAATTCCCTTCATTATCCTGATTGCCATAACCTACA
Organism: Arenibacter sp. P308M17; assembly: GCF_003426735.1. Classification (GTDB taxonomy): domain Bacteria; phylum Bacteroidota; class Bacteroidia; order Flavobacteriales; family Flavobacteriaceae; genus Arenibacter. The sequence continues at coordinate 87,916 of NZ_QVON01000005.1, read as the reverse complement.
TAACCTGCCAAAGTTCCAGGTCCGTACTCGTTTTGCAATGCAGGCCCTCTATATACGATATCAAAACCAACGGATTGCCTTACAGAAACACCGATTCCTTTGGTGCCCGATCCATCCTTGGTAGTAATGAGAACAACGCCATTGATACCTCTAGAACCGTACAAAGCGGTAGCTGCCGCTCCTTTAAGTATAGAAACACTCTTATAGTCATCAGGATTTAAGTTCTTAAGAATGTTACCGTAATCGTTGGATGAAGCATTCCAGTCCGCACTTGCTCCCGATGTAGCATTTTCCAAAATAACTCCATCTATAACAAAAATGGGTTGGTTATTACTTGAATTCAAAGTGGATACACCACGAATCTGAATTTTGGAATTACCAAACAAACCACCATCGGAAGATCCAATGCTTACCCCTGGACTTTTACCTTGCAAGGATTGCACGGGGTTCACAACATTGATCCTTGCCAATTCTTCCCCTTGAACCTCGGTCATGGCATATCCAATGGCCTTGGTTTCTCTTTTAATACCCAGAGCTGTTACAACAACCTCACCCAACTGTTCTGAATCTTCCTCCAATGACATGTTGATTGTAGATTGACCTGAAACTGCCATTTCCTTGGTGGTAAACCCCAATGAAGAGAAGACCAAGGTAGCATTGTTGGACACCTCAATGGAATAGTTTCCATCAAAATCCGTAGATGTTCCGTTCGTTGTACCCTTTTCCACTACGTTCACTCCAGGCAGAGGAGTTCCCATATTATCGGACACCGTTCCCGAGACGGTCTTGTTTTGTGCCGTCAATCCCTGTATACAGAGAAAGGCGGACAACATTAAATAGTAATGAAATTTTTTGATCATACTAATAATTTTTAGTTAGTTAATTGAAGTTTATGGGAGTTACCCCAATGTTAATTAATTACTAAATTTTCGATTTCTTAGGTTAGCGAGAAAATTAATTCGACTAATGACGGCACAGAAAAGTCCAATAACATGCTTTTGAAAACATTTGGATCACGAAACCGAAATAATAATTTGATTTTTTTGTATAAAAAATATCTTGACAAGTACAAATACTATCAATTTATGGGGTATTATTTGAAAATTGGAAGTAATTTAACTTTTTGTAATAAAAAATTCTTGAAACTGACTATCCACAAGACAAGACATAGGGTATACCTCGACAATGCTCGGCACAGGTTTTCGCCATACCGATCACTATCGGGACTGTTGAAAAGGCAGTCCCGATCTAGGTGGAATTCACGGGGGAGGCCCTTCCCAAGGAGAATAAATTCATCCGTACCGGCGCGGGCAGGCCCGTCCAAGGATCTGAGAATCCTAAGACTGAAGAAAACAGTGTATTTAATGGATTAAAGAAGGTTTGAATTCTCTTTCATGAAAAAACATGCGCTCAAACCAAGTTCTCTATTTCTGACACCTGAAATATAACTCCAATTTATCAGCTCTTCCCTATTTGATACTTACTACAAAGGCCTCTGTGTCCAATAGATCGGCTTCCCTATTTTGGGGTAGTTGTATGGCCATTCCTTCTTCTTTTTGGGTCCATTTTAGTTTTTGCTTAGACCCCAATAATTGAACCCTCACCCCCTTTTTGGGAACATAATCCGGAAACAGAATTTCTGAAGGCAATGTAGTTTGCCCTTTTTCCACCAAATAGGTAAGATATACGGTACCATCCGGTTTTGCAGTTACACAAGTATTACTGAACTTATAGGGTGCCATAGACCGTGTACCATAAATGGCTTCCTTATTTACTGCCATCCAATCCCCTATTTCGTCCAACAACTTATAGGCTCCTGCATCCCACTCCCCTTCCGGGCTGGGTGCAATGTTCAATAACAGATTCCCTCCTTTGGCCACAATATCCACCAAGGTATGGATGGCCTCGCGGCCGGACATATATTTGGCATCAAAGGAATAGGACCATCCGCCCCCTGCAATGATACAGGATTCCCAAGGATAGGGCAATGGCTTTTCGGGTACCCTGTTTTCCGGAGTCAAGTAATTTTGGTTTTTTCCATGAACAGCACGATCCACAACAATTAATCCAGGCTGTTTTTCTCTGGCCTTCACCACTAATTCATCCATCTTGATATCCTGGTTAACAATACGGTTCTTTAAGTAGCCGTTCTCATTGTTTACCAGTTGTTGCTCATACCAATTGGTGATTTCGGATTTTGGAGTTTTGGCCACCCAGCCTCCATCCAACCACAAAATATCTACCTTGCCGTAATCCGTAAGCAGCTCCAAAATTTGATTGTGTGTAAAATCCACATAGGCCTGCCATTTTTCAGGATTGGCCTCAGGCTCGTAATTAACATTTCTGTCCCTTGGAGGATAATAGGGATCCCAATATGTTGGCGTATTCCAATCGGGCTTGGAAAAATAAGCTCCTGCCCATAATCCTTGGTCCCTAAAGGAATTGAAAATTTCCTTGGTGATGTTGGCTTTGGGGTTCTTAGAAAATGGCGTTTTTGGATCGGTAATCTTATAATCCGTGTATTTGGAATCGAACATGGAAAACCCATCATGGTGCTTCGTCGTGAACACCACGTATTTCATACCTGCTTTTTTTGCCGCCATGGCCCATTTGTCCGGGTCAAATTTTACTGGATTGAAGGTGGTCTGCAACGCTTCATATTCTTTTTTGTATGTATTGTAATTACTGGGATCAGAGCCCTTTGTACGCTCGCACCAGCCATATTCCTCCGGGCATAGGGACCATGACTCCACGATTCCCCATTGGCTATAAGTGCCCCAATGCATCAATAGGCCAAATTTCATGTCCTGCCATTGTTCCAACTTTTCGAGTACCAAAGGATCGGTTTCGGGAACATATCTTTCATCTTCGTATATAGCCTGTGCATTTATGGTCTGAAAAACAAGGGTAAATGCCAAGGCCATCATAAAAATTCTAATTCTGTTTTTAACTATCCTCATTGTTGTACTGGTTTTAATTAATTATAATCTCATCCGCAAAGAGCCAAGAAGGCAGACCTGCCGCATGGTGCCAATATGGTGTTTGGGTATTCTTAGCCCTCACCTTAATGTATCTGGCATTTCTTTTGTCAAAATCCAATTTAAAATACTGAATGTCGTTTACCTTGCTTTCCTTAGTTAAGGGCATTGGATTATTGATGGTCCCGAAATTAAAATAATGTTCATTATCCAAAGACCCGGAATAACCAACCTTTGAAGGAAAAAATACAATATGGTTCGTAACCTGCAAAAAGGCCAAAGATATGGTACTTATGGCCAAAGGCTTCCCTAAATCTATAACCACCTCCATATCCGTACCCTCATACCCCAACCAATTGGCATAAAAACTGCTGCCCCCCAAAGCACCATCGGTCAACGCCATTGGATCCTCATCGGCGTACTTTTTGGGTTCCGTAATCGTGACCACTTTTTTCCCCCTGGCCACATTGGGCATTCTTATCACCTCCAAGGCCGACATATAATTGGCCAAGTATTCGGTTACGGTAAAACCCATCTCGTTCATTAAGCTAACATTATTGTCAGCACAAGTTTTCCTAAAATTATCCAATAAGGTAGTTACCAAAGGATTTATTATTTTTTTACCCTCGGTATTGGGAATCAAAAGTCTATAGGTCTCCGTCAGTTCTTTTCTACAAGCTTCCAAAATAGCATAATCCACTCCAAGTCGGGCCATTTTTACCCTTGCCAACAATTCAGGTGAATTGGCCACCGCATTTTCCGCCTTATCGAACAATTTTGAATACTCCGAAAGCATGGCCGGACTTAAATAAGATGAAAAGGCCTCTGATGGATCCCCATATAAAAACAAGAAAAAATCAGGATTCTCCTGTATCTTGGAATGAATTTCGTCTACATATTTTTTTACAAATAGCCCTGCTTCCCCATAATATCCATCAGTAAAATCAGTGAGGAGGGAATCTACATTTTGATCCGGGTTCCAAAGTAATTGGGCCATAATATAGGACCTTAGCTCAAACAATTCGCTTGGCTGGTTACTGTGCTGCTCAAAAACCCATTTGGCGTTATTGTCCCTAAACAATTGAATATTGGGCAGTAAGGTTTTTATATTTGGGAATGGGGCCAAAAAATTGGTAAACTGCGTAGTATAGTCCCAAATCCTAATATTGTTCGTGAGTGCACCCCACCCTCTTAAATCATTGGCGAAATCGGTACATTTTTCAGCAATGGGAGCACTTCGGTCACATTCAATGGAACACAGTGTGATCAAAACATTATCCAAAGGCTTGGTCTTGGACGGCCGGCGGGTATACTGATAGGCCAATGTGGAGATCATCCTGTCGGGAAAATCCGCAGCTACCTCGTTTACGAACCTGATCATTGTTCCGGACGGACTTCCTTCTTCCTGATCTATCCTGCTACAATTATCACACTGGCAATACTGCTGGTTATCATCCTGGCTTACGGATAAAACCTCCGCCTCTGGATATTGTTGAAATAATGAAGCTACGGAATCCTTGACAATGGCCAGAACATCCGGGTTTGTTAAACACAATTGGGTCGGCAATCTTTTATCTCCCCTTAAAGCATAATATTCGGGGTTGGATAAATAAAACTGTTCCTCAGGCAGAAATTTATGAAAGGTATGTACGCGGGCAGAGGGAACGTAATTCGGAAATGATTCGTAGGTTACTTTCTGCTTATCGGCAAATTCGGGATTATCATAGAACAATCTGGAATGGACCGTTCTTGTGGTGATATCCGGATGGTAGCGAAAATCCAGAGCCGGAAGATCAATAGTGTTGGAAACGGGGATCTTTTCCGCTCCGGGGGCATACCATCTGCAATCCAAGTAGCGTTCCAAAAATTCATATACGGCATATTTTGTAGCCCTATCCGATCCTCCATAAATGAACAAATGCTTGCCTTCCGTCCTAATGACAATTTCTTCCCTACCCAAATTTTCCCCACTTATGTTTCCTATATAAATCTTGTTCCTTTCCGGGTTCTGGGAACTTTCATCTACCAAACCCAACTTGGCCCCACCAATTAAATATAGATAATGTTGTAGCGATTCCGCAGATTTATATTGGCTTTCGGTAGCACTGCCCATATACACCAGCTCATAATCCGTCTTCCCCTGATGTACCAGTACAATGCCATCATTATTACATGACAGTATAACGGACATTCCCAATAAGAGGCCTATAAATTTAAATTTTGTCCCTAAAAATCCCATCTTTTAGATTTAGCACTACTCCTTTAATATGAATTCCAACAATTCCCCCTTTATCAATTCATCATGTGATATAAAGTATTCCCTATGGGGTCTACCCTGAAGGTCAATATGATCAATATACCTGTTTTTCTCCGAAATATTGGAAGTGATCACCAATTTTTCCTTTTGATAATACCGGTTATCCAAATGTATGGTTATCTTATTGAACCGTGGAGTTGTTAGGGCATAAATTGGATTGACGGGACTTATTGGATATATCCCCATCATTGAAAAAACCGCCCAGGCGGACATGGTCCCTGTATCATCATTTCCGGGGAGGCCATCGGCCGAATTTTTATAATAGGTATTCAATAAATCCGAAACCATTTTTTGGGTTCTCCCCTCCTCTCCCTTCACATAATTGAATAAATAGGGGTAGGCAATATCCGGTTCGTTGGCCATATCAAAATGGCCCTTGTCAAAAACATCCTGCAACCTGTTTACAAAAGGCTTGGGCCCGCCTATAAGCTTCATAAGACCTTGGATGTCATGGGTAACCATAAAGGAATATTGCCATGCATTGCCCTCTATGAAACCTAAATTTTTCACGAAATTGGCCCCTGCTTCCGGATTATATGGAGATACCCATGATCCATCATCGTTCCTAGGTCTCAAAAGCTTAAATTCCCTGTCGAAAAGATTTCGGTATGAAATGGACCTTTGGGAGAACCGTTGATAATCTTTCTTTTTACCCAAAACCTTGGCCAATTGTGCTATGGCATAATCCGAAATATTGTACTCCTGGGTGGTGGATACCGATCCGCTATTGGTCGTTTTGGTGGTAAGATAGCCTTTTTCCAAATAATCCTTAAGCCCTGGACGTAGGGGATTACCCTCTATTTGATCGGCACTTTTAACCATAGCAGAATAGGCCTTCTCCACCTCAAAGTCGCGTATCCCCTTTAAATAGGTATCGGCAATAACAATACCAGCAGGATCACCTACCATGGTAGTGGTTTCCGTGGCATTCAATTCCCATTTAGGCAACCAACCGCTTTCATCATAGATCTGGAGCATACTCTTTACCATATCGGATTGTTGCTTGGGATACACCAAGCTCATCAATTGATGCAGATTTCGGTACGTATCCCAAAGCGAAAAAACGGTATACCGCGTATCCTGTATTTTTAGGACCTCCCTAGTTCCCATCTTGGGATAATCCCCATTAAAATCATTTAGGGTGCCGGGGTGAATTAAAGTATGGTACAGGGCCGTATAAAACTTAACCTTATCATCCTCAATGCCTCCTTCAACCTGTATCTTGGACAAATATCCGTTCCAATTTTCCCTGGCCTCCGCCAAAATTTGGTCAAAACTTTTCGTTGCTGTTTCCTTTTCCAGGTTTTCACGGGCATTTTCAATGCTGACATAGGAAACACCCACCTTCATTTCCACCACCGTAGGTTCTTTAAAATTATACCGCATATAGCCACCTATGCTATCGCCTACCACTTCCATGGCATATCCTGGCATTAGCCGCACCTTACCATTATAGCCCATCCACTCGGCTTCGGCTCCTTTATAGATCATAGGCTTTTTCCAAACCCCAAATTCGTCCGCAGGCCGGGAGAATCGCGCTACAAAATATACAGGATAGGCTTCCTCCGCCTTGTAATAACAAAACGAACCAACACTGCGCATCCCTTCTATTTCCGATGATGAAACCACCCTAACGGAAGCTCCTTGCTCATTGGTCAGCCCCAACCCAAGATTAATTAGGATATTGGCATCCCCTTTGGGAAAGTAATACTTGCTTACCCCGACCCTGGTAGTAGCCGTGGCCTCTACTTTTATATTGTAATCGTCCAAGGTATTGGAATAGTATCCTACTTTGGAAACTTCATTGGAATAGGAGGTTCCGTATTTTAAATGATCTACTTCAAGATCACCTGTAGTGGGCATGGCCAAGATCACTCCCAGTTCGGGACAGCCTACACCACTAAGATTAACGTGACTGAACCCTGTTAAGAAGGTGTTCTCCTTCACATAAGGTGTGGACAACCATCGACTGTCCTTTTCCAAAGGCAAATTTTTGGGTCCGGCCACATTAAATGGCGCTACACTAACCATTCCCCTAACGGCAATGGGCCCCGGATTGGTAGTCCCAAAATTGGAGGTCCCAATAAACGGGTTTACGTAATCCACGGGTCGCTTTTGGGCATAGGCCCCAATACAAAGAATTATTAATATTTGTAGAATATTATATTTCATTAACATACCGTTTACACTTTCCAGAAGACGCTTCAATCCTCATATTACACACCACCGGCCCCTCTCAAGAGGGGAGTTATTTGTACCCACATCATTCAATCTATCCTCAATTTTATCCTTTACCCTTATTGGAAACATATTCCCATATCAAATTAATCGATATCTATTCCCACAATTACCAAGGATATCCCACAACATTACATTGTATTTAAAGTGTCCCCCCTATTATCCCCTTCAATTTGGTCAAAAACCAATTCCCCTCTAGAGAGGGGTTAGGGGTGTGTTTTCCCTTGTCCTCCAATTATTCCACTGCTACATCATCAATAAACACCCATCCCACAATAACTTCCATGAAATGTGTGATCAATAAGTTTATTCCCACAATTACCAAGGATATCCCACAACATTACATTTTATTTAAGATGAATCCCTGTCATTCCCTTCAACTTGGCCATAAATCAATTCCTCTCTTAAGAGCGTCTGTCCCACTTTTTTTTACGGGAGGTTAGGGGTGTTTTACACATTTTCTTCCTCATAGTCCAGGATATATCCCTCTATTGCCCGTAACACATTCTCCATATCCCTTAATATCTGATTATCTGTAAAGCGTAAAATCGTTATACCCAAACTATTCATCTTCCCTTCTTTTATAACATCTTTATTATAGACTTCTACAATCCCATGGGAATATCCATCCACTTCAATACCTAACATCAATTCCTGGCAAAAAAAATCCAGTATATAATTATCAACAGGTTTCTGGCGATGAAAATCATAGCCATACATCTGTTTTGTTTTCAATTTTAACCATAATATTATTTCGGCTTTTGTACTATTATTTCTCAATTCACGGGCCAACTCTTTTAATTTGGGATTGTAAGGAATGATTTTTCGTTTTTTCATGGCTTTAGTTTTATATGGAGTGTCACTTTACACCCCCCCGGCTACTGCTTTTAAGGTCATGGACCAGGGAAACCACGGTTTCAAACTTCAAATTACACACCCCCAGCCCCTCTCAAGAGGGGAGTTCTCTGTAACCCGATTCATTAGTCAGTCATCTTAATTTAAGATCCCTCTTACAATTATTTTCAAAGAATATTCAAATCGGTCAAAAAATCTACACTTCCACAACGAGACTACATTATTTTTTCAGCGGATTGCATATTAACCAAACGCATATCAATACCCCTCTCGAGAGGGGTTAGGGGTGCGCTTTCCCTGGCCTTCCAATTATTCCACTATTGTCCCAACCATTAAACATCCATTAATCGCCCTATTCCTTTTCATCAACACTGCTAAACTCCCCATCTTCCTGGATTACCAATATTTTACCAGTAAATGGACTCTTTACCCATATATTATATCCAAAGCGGTGCTTTTCCAAACTTGGCTTTATGGTCTTGCCTAAAATTTCCCTAGGCACTTCCACCAATTTTTCAGCATCTTTTTTTCCTTGAAGGACTCCCCTATAAAGCGAATACAAATAAAATTTTATATAGTCGTCCTGAGGAATGGAAAAACTATCCTTTTCCCCCACCTCCTTGGCAGAAAAATACACATAGCCCCAATGCTCCGGCTCGTGCATATTTATAACTCCCTGAGGTGACCAGACCCAATTGTATTCCGGCATAAACTTTCCGCTATCGTCTTTCTTCCTGGAATACCTTCCCTGCGCTAAATCGAATTTCCAATTAACCCTGGAAAAGTTGATTCTCCAAAATTCGTTCTCGGGCACATGGCCCCCGCGGCTTGCTTCGGTGACCACCTTCCATGGTATGGCCACTTCTACCGTCCATCCCATGTCCGTATCCGAGGAATCATTTAAGGTACCATCAATACTTACTGCCGATTTCACCCCCTGAATATCCCAACTATCCACCACCTTGCCATTATTCCTGTACGGTTTGGTCAGAAACAGGTCCCACAGGGTATTAAGGGCATTCATTTCATATTCATAATAGTTATGGGTATCCCCGTCCGGATCTATAAAAATCTCAAAATCATTGTTATAAAAAATAACCGTGTCCCTTTGTTTTAAAGTAGCCCATACATGGGGCTCCTCTATTTCCGTCAAAACATATAGGTACTCATTGTCCCACAACATTTTCATTCTGGTCCTGTAATCCGGTACCTTTTTGCCCTCGATATCGATATAATCCTGCGACCAAGGTGCTTTTTGCCATGAAGTATCATCCCCTTGCCCATCAATAATCAGTTTCTCTGTTGCCTTGTACGCAATATAGTTCCTTGGCTCCAATTCTTGCCCGTTTACGGTGGCAATACCAAAGCACAAAAGCAAAAGTACCAATGAGCAGATGCTGGTTTGGCTGAAAAAAGTAGTCTTCATATATAGATTTTAATGGTTTCTATTTAACAAGCAAAATGGTGTTGAAAAACACGGTTTACAAACTATTCTCCTTTGTGAACCTTACAATTTCCGATAGGCGTCCAAATGCCAAACCGGTAACCGTATCCGCAGCACCATAATAAATGGCTACCTTGTCCTCCTCTATAGAATGTAGCGCGGCACAAGGGAACACCACATTTGGCACATCGCCCATACATTCATAAGTGGTCTGCGGAGATAATAAATAGGGCTTGGTCCTGTACAATACCTTATCTGGCCTTTCCTTGTCCAGGATAGCCGCACCCATGGAATATCTAAATCCGTTGCAGGTATTTATAACCCCATGGTAAAAGGTTAGCCAACCCTCATCGGTCAGTATGGGAATAGGTCCTGCCCCAATTTTTGTACACTGCCATGCACTGTCCACAAATGGGGTTACCTTCATAACACAGCGATGCTCTCCCCAATATTTCATATCGGGACTATAACTAATGTAAATATCTCCAAAGGGGGTATGGCCATTATCACTAGGTCTGCTCAACATGGCATATTTACCATCAATTTTCTCCGGAAATAATACGCCATTCCTATTGAAGGGCAAAAAGGCATTTTCACATTGAAAAAATTCCTTGAAATCGAAGGTATAGCCTATCCCAATGGTAGGTCCGTTATAGCCATTGCACCAGGTAATCCAATACCTATCCTCAATAAAGACCACTCTCGGATCGTACTTATAGTCGGATTCGATCATTTCTGTATTCCCTGCTTGAAACTGAATGGGCTCATGGTTTATATCCCAATCTATCCCGTTCTTACTAAAACCGGCAAAAATATTCATCTGCACCGCTTTGTTATCGCACCGGAATACCCCGGCGTACCCATCTTGGAAGCGCACTACGGCACTATTAAAAATACTATTGGAGGATGGTATGGCATCTCTTTTTACCACTGGGTTCTCCGTATATCGCCAAACTACATCCTTACTATGGGCAGGCCTTTCTTGCCATGGAATATTGCTCACTTTATTCTAAAATTATAATTAAACTTATTTATCTCTAAATTAAACCATGAATTGATTTAAACTTTTAAACCGGCTAAAACTATTTTAGTTAGGTATTTTCCTCACCTTATCCAGCCATGTAAATTTCAGGATGGCAGAGGTAACACCAAAAACAATCAATGCCATGATCGCCTTTGGGTAATCCCTGATCATAAAGTAAATAGGGAGCACGATCATGCTGGACTGCCATAGGATCCCAATGACACAGTTCATCATATCCCACCAAAACCCATTATTTTTTTCAAAGGTGGGGTCTTCCGCTTTCAATGCCCTATAAATTGGGCCCCACCAACCCCAGGGTTTCACATTTTTATAGAAGGACATTAAAACTTCCCTATTGGTAGCGGGGCTGAAATAGGTTCCCAAAATCGACCCTAATAGGGAAACCCCAAAAATGATCGGAAAAAGATAAATGGCGTGCACATGGGAAAGATCGTACCATAAACTACCCTCCACAAAATTACCCTTGTTGTTATCCAGTACAAATTGCAGGGACGCAATAATCAAACCGGACAGCATACCCCAAAAATAACCCCAGCCATTGAATCGCCACCAGATCCATTTTAAAAAATTGGCCGCAACATAGCCACCAAAAAGGGCACTTGTTATCCACAAGGTAAGGGAATTGATGGAATCTGCGAAAAACCCCATAAAAACACCTAAAATCACCACCAAAAAAGACGCTATATGGCTTACCTTAATATAATGCCTATGCGATGCTTCCGGCCTAAAATATTTTTTATAGATATCATTGACCAAATAGGCGGGACCGGCATTGACAAAGGCAGAGAATGTGGACATAAACGCTGCGAGCAGTCCTGCCAACAACAGGCCTTTAATTCCTACGGGCACATGAAAGTTGATTACCTTGGGCAGCAGCACCTCCAATTCCGCTCCACTAAGGCCGGGATTGGCTATCATTTCAGGTGTGAGCACTACCAGGGCTATGACCACAATCCCGGATATAAGCAAATACCTGGGGATAAACAGCACCAAATTGGTAAATCCGCTCATATATGCAGCATCTTTGACCGTCCTGGTAGACAATATTCTCTGCAGGTCATAACTAGGGGTGGGTCCTGCTATACTGGCAAAGAAACCTTTAAAAAGTGTCATCCCAATCAAGGCCCCGAACATTTTATAGCCCTCGGAATCTATCAAATTATTAAATGCCTGAAACTCCTTGTCCCAATGGGTCCCCAACTCCCATCCAAAGAATACATTTTTCCATTCGGTGCTTATAACAGTGTTGATCTCCACATCGGAGAAAGCAAAAAAAGCATAGCCCGCTACAAGTACACCGGCAATAACCATAATAATATATTGCAGTACCTCCGTGGCTACCACCGAGAACATCCCTCCCTTGACCGTATAGATCGTGGTCAAAAATATAATGATCATGGCATAGGCCTGTTCGGAGTTCAGTAAAACCATTTCCCCCATATGCAGGGACATATCCCATGGAAGGATAATGGTCAGAAATTTACCTACACCCTCAAAGAAATAGGCAATAAAGCCTACTGCGGCAACAATGGCAAATACGGCCACTATACTATGGGATGCCCTCCCTGCCCTATCGTCGCCAAAGCGGGTAAGTATCCATTCCGATCCGGTCATAATATTGGACCGCCTTATCCAAACGGCCAAAAACATCATCACAAAAATCTGGTTCCAAATGGGCCATAGCCACATGAACATAAAACTCTTTACACCATATAAAAATAGAATCCCTACCATCCAGGCAGTACCGGAGACATCGAACATTCCGGACCCATTGCTCAGCCCCAAATAATACCACTTTATGTTGTTCCCCCCTAAAAAGTAAGACTTTAACCCTTGGGAGGCCTTTTTTGAAACCCAGATACCTACAAAGAGGGTCAACACAATATAAACAAATATAATGGTGACATCGATTACGTTCATTCAAATTATTTTTTAGCGTTGAAACAAAAAGTACATCAACTTCTGATTTTTTTTATTTGTAAAGGTTTAGTACATGACAAAAAATAATTTTTCGTCATCGCGAGGTACGAAGCGATCTGTCTCCCATTGGGCAGATTGCTTCACTATGCTCGCAATGACGCATTTTTATGCTCTAATGGGTTTTGTCATGTACTGTTGTGCAAAGGTTAAAAATATACTACAGCCCTGTGTTTTTTCACTCCCATGGACAACAACTCTTATTTTTTTTATAAATTCCCCAAATTATCGACACTTTATAGTCGCGAATTCAAAAAATTAATAAGAGCTATTTTAAGTAAATTACGCTTAACTGAACTAAATATTTATTTTTTTTTCAGGAAGAAGAATAAAATTAGACCAACGACCAACCCGTAAAGCCAAACGCCAATTTTTAGAAATATAAGACTGTGATCAATGCTCATGCCCATCAAAAATCTAAATCATAAATTACTTGGTAAAAATAGTTCGGGTGATTTCAATATCAATTATAGGCACCACATCATTTTTTGGGCCGTATATATCCTATTCAATATTTTTCGCTGGGGAAACCTACATCAGGATTTTGCCTATTCCGTAAAGACCAATCTTTTGGGCTTTCCAATTCATATGGCTTTGGCCTATTTCAATATTTATTTTTTAATGCCCAAGTTTGTTTACACAAAACGATATTTTGCATACACTATTTTATTGTTGGCTTCTTTGTTCATAGGGCTTTTAGTGAAATTCAATCTCACATATTATTTGGTAAGTAACAACGTAATGCCGGAGGCAGGTGATGTTGAGACACTTACCCTGAACTACGCCATAGTGACCATGTTGGGGGAACTATATGTAATGTCGTTCGTTACGGCAATCAAAATAACGGTCGACTGGCTAAATGAGAACAGCAAATTGCATGAACTGGAAAAAAGACAATTGACCACGGAATTAAAATTCCTAAGATCCCAGGTTTCCCCACATTTCTTCTTTAACACGCTTAACAATATTTATTCCCTAACTTTAGAAAAATCGGAAAAAGCACCCCAGCTTGTTCTGAGGTTATCAGAATTAATGCGTTATTTGCTATATGCAACGGACAAACCTTACCAAGAATTGACCAAAGAAATAGAATGTATCCAAAACTATATCGATTTGGAACGTATCCGATTCGATAATTCCTTAAAAATTGATATGAACGTTTCTGGCAATATTGAAGGAAAAGGTATTGCGCCCATGCTGCTAATGCCCTTTATAGAGAACAGCTTTAAACATGGCGCCAGTAAAAATATTGGCAGCATGTACATCAAAATAAATTTGGAAGTAGTGGACGACATCCTAAATTTTGAAATCAGCAATACTATTCCCCAAAATAAACCGCGCAACTCCATAAACCCAGAAGTTGGTGGAATTGGACTTTCCAATGTTAAAAAACGTTTGGAACTAGGTTACGAACCCGAAGATTACCACCTGTCCATCTTTGAAAAGGACAAAATGTTTAACGTTATTCTTAAATTAAAAGTGTAATGAGTTTTAAGGTAATAATTATAGATGATGAGCCATTGGCAATCAATATATTAATAAACTATGTAGATCAGATCAAGGAACTGGAACTCGTACAGACCTTCACCAATGCCATTGACGCTTCTACTTTTTTACAAAGAAATGAAGTAGATATTGTATTCCTGGATATCAATATGCCCATTATGAACGGCCTTGACCTCCTGGGAAGTGTAAATTCAAAGGCCATGGTGGTTATGACAACGGCCCACGAAGATTATGCCCTAAAAAGTTTTGAGCTGGAGGCCATAGACTACTTAGTGAAGCCCATACCCTTCCATAGATTTTTAAAGACGGTCAATAGAATTATTAATTTAAAGGGGGGCGGTACCAAAAACGAAGTGCAGACCACCAATGACAATCCCAGTATTTTTGTAAAGGTAGATAAGAAAAAGTTGCAAAAAATTTATTTGGACGACATTATTGTCATTGAAAGTCTAAAGGATTACATCAGGATAAAGACCAAGGCCGATAAACATATCATTCATAAAACCTTGAGTAGTTTTACCGAAGAACTCCCTGCGGATAAATTTATCAGAATCCATAGGTCGTACACTATTGCCATTAACAAGATCAATGCCATTGAAGGCAATAGTGTGGAAGTACAAGGGATTAGATATACCATTGGGCGCAGCTATCTCAACGAAGTAAAAAGTAAAATTCTTGATGGCGATTTGGAATAAACCGCTCCTATGCACCAAAAGTAGACTACCGGCATGGTTGGCAGGCCTGCCCGACTTCGTTCAGGCGGGGTTTTTGGAAAGGAATGGATGATTAGTTGTCCGTAAGCGGTATGCCATAAGCCATAAGCCATAAGCAAAAAAATCGATTCCCACTGTCACTGCTAATTTTGGACTCCCATTGTTAAAAGTCCATTGTTAATTGTTAATTGTACCTGCCTTTGCCGTCCTTTAGGCAGGCCTGCCCAACTTCGTTCAGGTAGGGTTTTAACTCCTACCGAAACCAATAAACTGTACTAATTACACTTTTTTTCTTTTTTTCGCTGCATTTATCTATTTGGAATTGTCATTTGTCGAAATTTAATGTTAAATTATTGTAAACCAACTATCTTAGAAGTGAACTAGTTTAAACCAGTTCAGTGTTAATTTACCCAAAGCCAAATGTTAGCCCAACCCATAAGAAAATTTCTTACCCCATCCCGAACCGGGTTATATTCGTTTCTTACATGTATTCCACTATTATTTACCCTTAGCTGTAACCAAGGAGCGCAAAGTACTGTAACGACGGCCAACAAAGAGGGTAATGGAAAAATCCCGGCAAAAATAGACTTTACATTTCACGTAAAACCAATCCTATCGGACCGTTGTTTCAAATGCCATGGTCCGGATAAAAATGCCATAGAGGGCGGTCTATCCTTAAACACCGCCCAAGACGCCTATCTGGCCCTGGGAAAAATGAAGGACCATTATGCCATTGTTCCCGGCGACGTTGAAAATAGTGAACTGGTGAAGCGGATATACACTGAGGACGAATCCTTAATGATGCCACCCCCGGAATCCAATCTTACCCTCACTAAATACGAAAAGGATATTCTGAAGAAGTGGATAGAACAAGGGGCCGAATACAAAGAACATTGGGCATTTATTGCTCCAGTGAAGCCCAGCGTACCAAAAACCAAAAACTCTACATGGGCCCAAAATGAAATTGATCGGTTTGTATTATACCAACTGGAACAAAACGACCTGGAACCCAATGAAAAGGCTACCAAAGAAAAATTACTGAGAAGAGTGTTCTTTGACCTGACCGGGCTACCACCCAGCGTGGAACAGATCAACAATTTCGTTAATAACGACTCCCCTACCGCCTATGAAAAAATTATAGATTCATTGTTAAATACAGTTGATTATGCAGAGCACATGTCCGCCGAATGGATGGATATTGCGCGATATGCGGATACCCATGGATACCAAGATGATTTTGAACGAATCATGTGGCCTTGGCGAGATTGGGTGATTCACGCCTTTAAAGAGAACATGTCCTATGATAGGTTTGTAACTTATCAGTTGGCTGGAGATCTCATGCCAAATGCCAATGCGGAACAGATTCTTGCCACAGGCTTTAACAGGAACCATAAAATAACCTTTGAGGGCGGGGTTATACCCGAAGAATATCGCATTGAGTATGTTGAGGACAGGGCGGTAACCTTTGGAACTGCTTTTCTGGGACTAACCTTTGAATGTGCCCGCTGCCACGACCACAAATATGACCCTATAAGTCAAAAAAACCATTTTGAATTGTTCAGTTTCTTCAACAATATTGATGAATTGGGGCTGACACCCGGGGGAGCGGGAAAAATTCCAAAACCGTATATGACCATTACCGAAAAGGAAAAAAATGGCATATTGAGCTTTGTTCAGCTCCAAAAATCCCCCATGAAGGAGGTTCCTGTCATGGTCATGAACGAAATGGAGGAAATTAGGCCTTCCTATATCCTGAACAGGGGGGTTTACGACCAACCCACCACTCAGGTGTACCCCAATACCCCCGAATCCATTCTTCCCTTTCCTGAAGAATATCCAAAAAACCGTTTGGGATTGGCAAAATGGCTCTTCCATGAAGACAATCCATTGACTGCCAGGGTTACCGTAAATAGATTTTGGCAACGTATGTTCGGTACGGGCCTAGTAGCTTCTTCCTTCGATTTTGGCAATCAAGGCTCATTGCCGACGCACCCAGAGTTGCTGGACTTCCTTGCCATCAAATTAAAGGAGGAAGGTTGGGATTCAAGAAAGATGTTAAAATATATGGCGCTTTCCGCTACTTATCAACAAAGTACCAAAGTATCCAAGGAATTACAGGAATTGGATCCAGAAAACCGCCTTTTGGCCCGTGCCCCAAGATTAAGGCTAACGGCAGAATTAATCAGGGACCAGGCCTTGAAGATCAGTGGATTGCTCAACAAAGAAGTGGGCGGCCCCAGTGTTAAGCCCTATCAGCCCGTAGGAATATGGGAGGCTACTACAGGAGGTGGTGGAGGAAGTACGGCCACCTACATTACCAGTACCGGGAAAGACCTATATAGAAAAAGTTTATATACCTTTTGGAAAAGAACCGTTCCACCTCCAAGCATGATGACTTTTGATGCGGCATCGAGGGATCTATGTACGGTAAAACGGCAAGAGACAAATACGCCCTTACAGGCCTTGGTTTTGTTAAACGACCCTCAGATCATAGAGGCATCGAGGCTCATTGCCAAAAATGCCATGGACCGCAAGGTAGGGGTAAAAGATCAGATAATGTACATTTTCCAACTGGCAACATCCAGAAATCCGGATGGGGAAGAATTGTCCATGTTGTACAATTATTACAATAACATGCTCCAAAAAGTGGAGGAAGAGGGCATTGACCCACAGGAGTACCTTTCCATTGGAGCTTTTGAAATAGACAGTACCTATTCCAAAAAACACTTGGCCGCATTGGCATTAACCGCACATACCATATTAAACTTGGATGAAACTATAAGCAGGGGTTGATCATGAGCGAAAAAAAAATTATAGAAGAACGATCCTTGATCCTAAACAGAAGGTCCTTTTTGGGCAAAACGGCCTTGGGCGTAGGCGGGGTAGCCTTGGCATCCCTTTTAGGGGCCAACCTATTTAGAAAGGATGAAAATGGCATACTCACCAAGGACGATGGATTGGAAGGGGTAAAGGGAATTCTTAATTCTTTGCACCACCCTGCCAAAATTAAAAGGGTAATATATCTGTTCCAAAGCGGGGGACCTTCCCAATTGGAACTTTTTGATTATAAACCTCTATTGAACAAAAGGCGTGGGGAAGATCTTCCAGAATCTATCAGAAACGGACAACGTCTTACCGGGATGACTTCCGGACAGGATAGGTTCCCCTTGGTCGGCTCCCTCCACAATTTTAGCCAACATGGCAAAAACGGCACCTACATAAGCGATATTCTGCCCTATACTGCCAAGATGGTAGATGAACTATGCATTATAAAATCGATGTACACGGAAGCCATCAATCATGATCCTGCAGTGACATTCTTCCAGACCGGTTCCCAACAACCGGGAAGGCCCAGTATTGGATCTTGGCTAAGTTATGGCCTGGGCAGTGAAAATGAAAACCTCCCGGCATTCACGGTCCTATTGTCGCGAGGTACCGGAAGACCCAACGGACAACCCTTGTACACTAGGTTATGGGGCAATGGATTTTTACATTCCCTACACCAAGGTGTTCAATTTAGGGCCGCCAAGGACCCCGTTCTGTATTTGAACGACCCTAAGGGAATTACCAAAGAGGTTAAACGCGAAATGCTGGACAATTTGGCCGCCTTGAACGACAAACACTATCAAAAATCCGGGGACCCGGAAATAAAAAGTAGGATTGCCCAATATGAAATGGCATATAGAATGCAAACCTCTGTACCCAATGTCATGGATACCGCCAATGAACCCGATTATATCTATGAAATGTACGGACCCGAGGCCAAGATTCCGGGAACCTACGCCGCAAATTGCCTTTTGGCCAGAAGATTGGCGGAACAGGACGTTCGTTTTATCCAATTGTACCATATGGGCTGGGACCAACACGACAATCTTCCCAACGCCATTGCCAAACAGGCAAAAGACGTAGATCAGGCCTCTGCCGCTTTAGTTGCCGATCTTAAACAACGGGGATTATTGGAAGATACCCTAGTAATTTGGGGAGGGGAATTTGGAAGGACCAATTATTCGCAAGGCCTTTTAACGGACACCAATTATGGCAGGGACCATCATCCACGTTCTTTTTCCATTTGGATGGCCGGTGGAGGTATTAAGCCCGGTATCGTCTATGGAGAAACGGATGACTTTGGATACAATATTGTAAAGGATCCGGTGCATGTACATGATTTTCAAGCTACAATGTTACATTTATTGGGCATAGACCATGAGAAATTAACTTATAAATACCAAGGAAGAAGGTTTAGATTAACAGATGTGGAAGGCCATATTGTAAAGGATATCCTAACCTAAGCCTATAAACCATAGTATGATACTTCAGATTATAAGCCTTGGTCGTCTGCATCCCCTATTGGTACATTTGCCCATTGGTATTCTTGTAGTGGCCTTTCTAATGGAACTCTACTTTAGAAAGAAAGATTCCGAAATGGTGAACCACATTATCACCTTTACCCTTGCCGTTGCTGCGGCAAGCACAGTGCTATCCGTGGCCAGTGGTTGGTTATTGGGCGAAGATGGAGGTTATGATGGGACCCTGTTGTTCAGACATCGTTGGTTGGCCGTTGCATTGGCCATAGGCAGTATCTTACTTTACATTATAAAAAAATATCAGAAGACCTGGTCCAAAAACATGTACCTACCCCTTTTTATTGCCGTAATGGGCCTTTTAGGCCTAACAGGGCATTATGGGGGAAGTATGACCCATGGAGAGGACTACCTCTATAATAATGGAACGACCGAAAAGGTGGTGATAACGAACGTTGACAAAGCCTTGGTATTCAACGATATTATCATGCCAATTCTGGATAATAAATGTACAGGCTGTCACAATCCCAACAAGGTTAAGGGAGGTCTGATCATGACCAACAGAGAACAGCTCCTTAAAGGGGGGGAATCCGGCAGCTTGTTGATTGCGGAAAAGGGAGAAGCCCCAAGGTTGGTACACCATATTAAACTACCCATGGAAGACGAGGACCATATGCCCCCTAAGGGCAAGCTTCAACTGACCGATCAGGAAATTCAATTATTGGAATGGTGGATAGGCCATGATAACTGCTTTGATTGTTTGGCCGGGACTTTGGATAAGACCGAAAGGATAAGTGATATCCTATATTCATTGGAAAAGGACACTTCCACCAGGGCCCTTATTGCCGAAAAAGTATCCATGGTTCCCGAAAATTGGTTGGCCTCCATCAACATCAACAACCCTATAATCACAAAATTGGCAGAAAAAAATCCCCTCTTGATAGTAAATTTGTCCGGCAACAAAAGTGTTGGAAAAAATGATCTGAAGGCATTAAAAAAATATGCAGGAAACATTGTTGAACTCAATTTGGGCAACACTAATTTCAATGACACTATTTCCTCATACCTAACCACCTTCAAGAACCTCACCAAACTGCAATTACAAAATACAAAGATCACTGATAAGTCCATAGAGGCTATAGGAGATTTGAAACACTTGGAGTCCCTAAACATATACGGTACCGATATTACTGATCAGGGTCTGGAAAAATTGACCTCCCTAAACGGTTTAAAAACCTTATATCCATGGAATTCCAAAATCTCTAAAGAAGCGTTGGATCGTTTCAGTAGTAAGAACAAGGATATTACGATAGTAAGTATCAACGAAAATATCTTTAGTCCGTCCAGCTTGGAGCCACCTACCATAATTGCAGCTACGGATTTCTTCAAGGATTCAATTAAAGTGACCCTAGACTATTTTTATAAGGGAGTAGACCTATACTACACCTTGAACGGTTCGGAACCGGACAGCACGTCAACTAAATACAAGGACCCCATTGTACTTACCAATTCTACCCAGCTCAAGGCCGTTAGCCATAAACCGGGTTGGGAATTAAGCCCCGTAAAAACAGTGAGTTTTAAAAGATCGAATATTCTGCCCAAATCCATTACCCTTATCAATAAGCCCAGCGAAAAATACAAGGGAAATGGAGGAAATACCTTAATAGATCTGAAAAGAGGGACCAGCAATTTAGTAGACGGCAATTGGATAGGCTACGAAGGCAGTAGTTTTGCGGCCACCCTAAGGCTCCAAAAAGAAGAATTGATATCCAGCGTATCGGTAGGGGCATTTTCTTCCCCTGAGAAATGGATTTTTTACCCCATAGGCTTTAAGGTATGGGTCTCCCAGGATGGTAATAATTTTAAGCTTGTTCATACGGAGAAGGTACCACAGGAAAAATCCAACTCGGATACCAAATTCCAATTTTTCGACCTTAACATACCACCTACCAAATCCAAATTCGTAAAAGTGGAAGTAATAAGTCAGCTCAAGAATCCTTCCTGGCACCCCAATCCGGGAGGTAAAAGTTGGTTGTTTTTGGACGAGATAGTCCTAAACTAAATAGACTACCATGCCACGAAATTAAAAGCCTGCCTACCGACAGGGATTCTGGAATGGAATTGGATAAGCAAGCAGTGGTCAGTAGACACTAAAAACTGTTTACTGAACACGGTTTACCACCCACTGCTTTTTGCAAACCGTGGACCCCCAAAGTCTTTGGAAACAAATCCCAATAACCATCGGAAGCAGGCCTACCGGCCGGCAAAGGCAGGCCCGTCCGAACGGCACCGGACAGGGTTTTAACCTTTAACTGATAATAAACCAAGTCAAGTCCATCACTTTTTACCATGGCCAACTACAATAGTCGGAAATTTATATCCTTATATTTGCTACATAATAAATATTGATATGGATATTTTACTTCAACCCTGGCCCTGGTACGTGTCCGGGCCTTTAATTGCCTTGGTAATGCTACTTCTAGTCTATTTTGGTAAAACATTCGGTATGTCTTCCAACTTGCAAACATTATGTTCCATTGGGGGTGCGGGAAAATATTCGGACTACTTTAAGTTGGATTGGAAGGCCCATCGCTGGAATCTGACCGTTGTTCTAGGTGCCGTACTGGGCGGTTATATAGCAACCCAATTTTTATCCGATGGATCGGCAATTGCTCTAAATGCCGAAACCATTTCGGAGCTAAATGACTTAGGGTTCAATACCGTTGGGGAGACGCTCTTGCCCCCAGAGATCTATAGCTGGGAAAGCGTATTGAGCCTAAAAGGAATTTCTGTCCTGGTCATTGCAGGGTTTTTGGTGGGCTTTGGAACAAGGTATGCAGGAGGATGTACTTCGGGCCATGCCATAACCGGCCTAAGCAACCTTCAACTGCCCTCCCTTATTGCCGTAATAGGTTTTTTTATAGGTGGACTCATAATGACGTTCCTTATCCTGCCCCTGATTTTTGGGTAGCAAAAGTGTTGGACAATTAGTAAAAATTATAAAAATGAAATTCTTAAAATTCTTGTTGGTAGGTATCTTTTTTGGAATTGTGCTGGTAAAATCGGAAGCAGTGTCCTGGTACCGTATTTATGAAATGTTCAAATTTCAGTCCTTTCACATGTACGGAATTATTGGTTCTGCAGTTTCTTTAGGGATTCTTTTTATTTGGCTCTTTAAAAAATTTAAGGTTCGGAGTACAGAAGGGCAAGAAATAGATCTGGTTCCAAAAGATAAAGGGGTTGTACGATATATTCTTGGAGGCACCATCTTCGGATTGGGTTGGGCCTTGGCAGGTGCTTGTCCCGGACCCATGTACATTTTGGTGGGTACCGGTATTTTTAGCATGCTTATTGTAATTGCAGCAGCGTTATTGGGTACTTTCGCCTATGGCCTTCTCCAAAAAAAATTGCCCCATTAAACTATTGGGCAATGGCAGGGGTCTTGGAAAGGAACCGAATTCCTTGACAAGGGCTGGAAGATAAGTTGGCAGTAAGCCGTAAGCCCTAAGCTGTAAGCAATGAGTAGTTTATAAAAAAACGGGGTTCACTGTCCACTGGCTTTTGTCAATTGTGTACACCCAAATTTAATGGGATTGCAATAGCAACCGAGATCCGATCAATCTCCATCAATATACACCCCAACTTCCATAAAAATGTGGGACGGGCCGTCTCAGGAAGGGATTTTTTCAACATGGAACGCCATTATCCTCTCCATTGCTAATTGTTAATTGCTTTTTGTCCATTGTTAATTGCCCATTATCGGCTAGGCCAAAACTACTCCCTGCATTGGGAAGTGGAATGGTTTGTTTAAAAAAGAAGAAAAAGCTTTTGGAATCTATTTCCCGGCTACATGATCTCTGCACTTAATCCTGCATTCAAAAGCTTGGTGCATCTTGGCTTTAAATCCTTATATTCCCCCGTCTTAACCGTACATTTACCGTTGTAATGTACAATAAGGGAGCATTGTTCCGCCTGTTCCGGAGTATGGTCACAGGCCATTATCAAAGTTTCAATAACGTGATCAAAAGTATTAACCTCATCATTGAACAAAACAATCTCATTCTGCTTTACTGTCTCCTCATCCAAAAGTAATTCTTCCGAGACTTTTTCCTTTGTACTCATAGAATTCAATTTTAATACCTCCTAAAATACGTATTTTACGGCAACCCAATTATTCTTTTCCAGATTTTTTTCAAATTTTAAGCCTACTTCCCTACATCTTTCCGAAATCTGTGGTATATCTTCTTTATAAAAGCCGCTCAAAAACAATATACCGCTCTTGTCCAGGCATTTCACATAGGTAGGAACGTCTTCCAACAAAATGTTTCTATTTATATTGGCTATGATAATGTCGTATTGCTGGTCTACCAGTAAATCGGCAGTTCCTTCGTAAACATTGATATGGTCGCAATTATTGCGCTCAATATTCTCTTTAGCGTTTAAGTAGCACCAATTATCTATATCTATGGCATCTATGGAAGCCGCTCCCTTCATGGCCGCCAAAATGGCCAAAACCCCGGTTCCACTTCCCATATCCAAAACGGATTTGCCGATAAAATCATGCTCCAATATATGCTGTAACATCATATAGGTAGTTTCATGGTGACCGGTCCCGAAACTCATCTTCGGTTCTATCACAATATCATAATCTACCTGGGGCCGTTCATGAAAAGGAGCCCTGATTACACATTGACGCCCCACTTGTATGGGACTAAAATTACTTTCCCAGGTGGCGTTCCAATTCTCCTGTTCTATTTCCGAAAAGTCATAATCAATATGAAACAAGGGGTTGGTAAAAATCTGTAGGTCGTCCAGAATACTTGGATACCAATCTTCCTTTTTGATATAGGCCAGAACCCCATCCTCGGTTTCTACAAAACTTTCAAATTGCACCTCCCCCAATTCAGCTATAAGAATGTCCGAAGCCGGTTGAACGGGCTCGACCTTAAAATTATACTCTAGGTATATCGAATTCGACATTATATAAATATGTAAATTTAGAAACCCGTTTTTAGAAAAAGAACCCGTTGATGGTTCAACGGGCCTTTCCTGATCTATGGTTGACACAAAATCCTCGTAAAACTATATTTACCAAGGAATGTATCTCAATTCTTATGTACCTAGTAGTCTATTGCTTTGATTATAGCAATAAAATCGTCCGCAATCAATGCAGCCCCACCTATTAGTCCACCATCCACATCCGGCTTGGAAAAAATTTCGACCGCATTATTTGGTTTTACACTACCTCCGTAAAGTATGGATACATTGTTGGCTATGCCCTCATCATAGGCATTGGTAATGGTTTTACGGATAAAAGCGTGCATTTCCTGTGCCTGTTCCGGAGAAGCGGTTTCTCCCGTACCAATGGCCCATACCGGCTCGTAGGCCAGAATAATTTTACTCCATGCCGAGGCATCCAGGGAAAACAGCGCATTTTTCAATTGGCTTTCCACAACATTAAAGTGGTTGCCGGACTTACGATCCTCCAATTCCTCACCAAAGCAAAACATTACCCTCATGTTTTTTGCCAGGGCGGCCACCACTTTCTTGGCCAAAATCTCATCGGTCTCCCCAAAATAGGCCCTTCTCTCGGAGTGCCCTATAATAATGGTGTCCACTCCTATCCCCAACAGCATATCGGCCGATATTTCGCCTGTGTAGGCCCCATTTTCCGCAAAATGCATGTTTTGGGCAATGACCTCAATGGTAGACGATTTTAATTTATCCACAGCGGCCGCCAAATTTACAAATGTTGGTGCTACCATCACTTCGGCCTTGGTATCTGGAAGTTTAGCGGAAAGTTCTGCCAACAGCACTTCCGTTTCCTCTAAATTCTTGTTCATTTTCCAATTCCCTGCTACTATTTTACTTCTCATTGTAATTCTAATTTATGTTTTTTTCTTTATAAGATTTAGGCCTATTCGCCTTTGGGCTTTAAGGATATGACCACAAAATCATTCAAACTTTAAATCCTTCATGTCGTTGTAATGCACTTTCTGTACAATGGTACCCTTCTCCAATACCAAAACTCCCGGATTGGAACGTACAATTGTTTTTAAAGTGGTTTCATCAGTGAAATAAAAATCGAACCCCAATTGATATTCATTTTTCATCTTTTGGGTATAATCCTTTCCTGAAGCGGACATACCTATTACCTTATAACCGTTCTTTATGGCTGTATCCGTCACCTTCTTTATCTCCACAAATGCGCGGTAATTGCTCTTTGCCAGATCATAGGCTATCACCATAACCAGTTTGGGTTCCTGTAGGAAGGAAGCAGCCATATCCTCACCGTCCTTTTCAATGGTAAAATCATGGATAGGTGGTTCGTACCCCTTTTGAACTTCTTTGGTTTCCACATCAATGAACTCGCCATCCACAGCAGGGTAATCGCCATTGGTAACCACTACCTTTTCTACCCCATCCACATTAAATTTCCAACTGTAATCAAAAATGGCCACCGGTGCGTTCTCCGGAACGCTCATACCTTCCTCTATATTGGCCCCTATCTTATAGGGTCTAAAATCCAAAGCCGGCAAATGGTTCAGCACATAATAGGCAAAGATAGCACTAACCAACAAACTAAGTCCTACAATAAATCTTTTGGAACCATCACCAAAAGGCGATCCAATATGTTTCGCACCAAAAAAGAGTAGAATAATAAGTACCAGTAATACCACATCCTTGGTAAAGGATTCCCAGGGCGTTAATTTTATGGCATCCCCGAAACAGCCACAATCGGTAACTTTATTGAAATATGCCGAATAAAAGGTTAGAAAGGTGAAGAAGATGATCATCAACAGCAAACTCCACAAGGTAAATCTGATCCTAAACCCTATCAAAAGCATTACTCCCAACAGGACCTCCAAAACGACCACAATAATGGAAATCCCTAGGGCATAGGGCATAAGAAAATCCAAATCGAGCACTCCGGGACTAAAATATTCCTCCAGCTTAAAAGAAAATCCGACAGGATCGTTCAATTTTATAAATCCGCTAATGATAAATAATAGACCAACAATTATACGACACAATGCCACTATGTATTTCACACGTTTAAATTTTAGTAATTAATTGATTTTAAATAAATTATAAAACCCGCTTGAATGGCTAGTCGGGCAGGTTGAGAACGTGTGCAATCACTCGTTGCTCTCGCTCTCCCATTAAAAATTTTAAACATCCCCTTTTGTGAATGTATTTTTAAAATTTATTAATGCTCGTTTCATCTGTTTATATTTATTGACTTTTTATCGGTTAGATGTATCATTGCAAATACGGCATAATTGATCATATCCTGATAGTTGGCATCTATTCCCTCACTGACCAATGTTTTCCCTTTATTGTCCTCAATTTGCTTGACCCGCAACAACTTCTGCAAAATTAGATCGGTCAGGGAACTTACCCTCATCTCCCTCCAGGCCTCCCCATAATCATGGTTCTTATTTTCCATTAAGGTCTTTGTGATGGAAATATGTTTATCAAACAAGGCCACTGCTTCCGAAGCACTAAGATCGGGTTGGTCAACAATCCCCTTTTCAATTTGAATCAAAGCCATAATGGAATAATTGATAATTCCGATAAACTCGGATACCTCGCCCTCATCTACCCTGCGTACTTCATTTTCCTGTAGACTCCTAATGCGCTGTGCCTTGATATAAATTTGATCTGTAAGGGATGGAAGCCTTAGAATTCGCCATGCACTACCGTAATCTTGCATCTTTTTCAGGAACAGATCCCTACAAATTTTGATAACGGCATTGTATTGCTCGGAGGTATTATGCATTTAGTCTTTCTAATTTATGTAAATTTCGCTTAAAATTTTAAACTATTCAAAAATCGAGATTTAAACTTTACCACCAAAAGTTTTGCTCCCTTTTATCACATAAAAAACATGACCGTTAACTGTAAAGGAAAATTAGTGGATCTAAGTACTCCCAGAGTAATGGGAATCATCAATATTACTCCAGACTCCTTCTATGACGGTAGCAAGTACAAAGACGAAACCGAGATTATTGCCCAGGTAGAAACTATGTTGATCAATGGGGCAAGTTTTATAGATTTGGGGGCGTACAGTTCCAGGCCGGGTGCCGATCATGTAAGTGAAAATGAGGAATTGGGCCGAATCATCCCCTTAGTAAAACAATTGCTAAAGACCTTCCCGGAGATCCTTATCTCTATAGACACCTTTAGAAGTAAGGTTGCCGATGAATGCCTGGCCCATGGGGCAGCAATAATCAATGATATTTCCGCCGGCACTTTGGATCCTAAAATATTCGAAATTGTTGGAAAACACCAAGCTCCCTATATAATGATGCATATGAAAGGTACTCCCTCCACTATGCAGGGAATGACCAATTACAAAGACCTTCTAAAAGAAATACTTTATTATTTTTCGGAAAAAGTGGCCATGGCGAGGACCTATGGCATTAACGATATCATTATTGATCCGGGATTTGGGTTTGCCAAGACCATGGAACAGAACTATGAAATTCTCAGAAAATTTAAACTGTTGCACGCTATGGACCTCCCCATTTTAACAGGGGTTAGCAGGAAATCCATGATTTACAGGCTACTCCAAACCACACCTAAAAATGCATTGAACGGCAGTACGGCACTACATATGTACGCCCTTGCCAATGGATCCCAAATATTAAGGGTACATGATGTGAAGGAAGCTATGGAATGCGTTCATATATTCAAGGCCATTATTGGCTGTGAGGATCGTTCATGATCGGTAATAATTCCCTCCCATTAAAAAATTGTTCAAAAAAGATCCCAAACATTTTTTCGGAATTTAATAAGGGGTTATAGCTTATTTCCTATTTTTACAAAAACCACAGGATTGGATTTTTTAAACTTCTTAGATTTTAGTATAACCGATATCATAGACATCTTTTTGGTGGCCATACTCATGTATTATGTGTACCAATTGGTCCGTAGAACCGTAGCCATCAATATATTTATCGGTATCGTTATCGTGTGGGCCTTTTGGAAGTTGACCGAAGTTTTGGGAATGAAAATGATAAGCAGTATGGTAGGTGGTTTTATGCAAGTGGGACTTATTGCCCTGATCATTGTTTTTCAACAGGAGATTAGAAAATTTCTATTAATGGTAGGCTCTACCAATTTTGCCTCCAAACGCAACTTTTTAAAGCACTTTAAATTTCTCAAGGAAGACGGACTCACCATTGGGACCAATGTGGATGCCATTATAGCGGCCTGTGAAAGAATGGCAAGTACCAAAACCGGCGCCCTGATCATTATTGCCAGAAATAATTCGTTGGACTTTGTTAAGTCGACCGGGGATAAAATGAATATTGAAATAACCCAGCCCATTCTGGAAAGTATTTTTTACAAGAACAGCCCCTTACATGATGGAGCGGCGGTTATTGAGGATAATTTCATAGTGGCTACCCGGGTAATCCTCCCTGTTTCCAATGAACGCTCCATACCATTGCGTTTTGGCCTCAGACATAGGGCGGCCGTGGGCATTACCGAAAAAACAGATTCCCTGGCCATTATAGTCAGTGAGGAAACGGGCCTTATCTCCTATATAAAGAATGGGGAATTTGTATTGTTCAAGAATTTGGAAGAGCTTTCCAGTTTGATAAAATCGGACCTACTTTAATACCGGTCAACAGTACATGAGTAAGGACTTGATGATACGGTTGAAAGTTCAAGGTTTCAGGTTTGAAATCTAATTCTCATTTCTAAAATCTTGCATCTCAATTCTAGTATCTAGTATCTCAATCCTAAGGTCCAATATCTAATTTTTAAAGAAGGGATTGAAACCAATGTCCGATTGTTTTAGGGTGAAAGGATTTATGAAGTGCCGGGCGGGGAGACTTTGTAAAGCTGTTATTTGAGTTTCTATGAAAGTTTTCTTGGCACGAGTGCAACACTCGTGCCATCGGGAGAGTCGAGAAGGCATTTCACGATTCACTTAAGACCGATCAAGCCTTAAACTACCTCTTCGGCCAAAAATTGGGCTTCATATAAATTTCTATAATACCCTTTTTGTTTCAATAGTTCTTTATGGGTACCGGTCTCCACTATTAGACCGTTCTGCATTACCAATATTTTATCGGCCTTCTTGATCGTTGCCAAACGATGGGCTATTATAATGGAAGTGCGACCTTCGGTAATCCTTTCCGTGGCACGTTGGATCAACTGTTCGGAATAGGTATCTACCGAGGATGTGGCTTCATCCAATACCAAAATACTGGGATTGCTCACATAGGCCCTTAAAAAGGCTATCAACTGTCGCTGACCACTGGAAAGCATGGTACCCCTTTCCTTTATGTTGTAGGCATATCCACCCGGCAGACTTGCTATAAATTCATGGACACCTATCTGCCTGGCGGCATCCTCCATATCCGAAATTGTAATGTCTTCGTTCTTTAGGGAAATATTATTGGCTATGGTATCGGCAAAAAGAAATACATCCTGCAACACCACGGCTATCTTGGATCTTAAGGAATTTAACTTAAAGTCCTTGATATTGATTCCGTCGATCAAAATAGCTCCCGAATTAATTTCGTAGAATCGATTGAGCAAATTAATTATGGTAGATTTTCCGGCCCCTGTGGCCCCAACTATGGCAATGGTCTCCCCAGCTTTTACCTTAAAGGAAATTCCGTGCAAAACTTCTTCATTTTCCAAATAGCCGAAATGTACATTGCGAAACTCTATATTCCCTTTAACCCTTGCTTTGTCTATAGTCCCCACATCTTGAATATTACTATCGGTATCCAATATTTTAAAGACCCTATTTGCCGCAACCATACCCATTTGAAGGGTATTGAACTTATCCGCAATTTGGCGGAGCGGACGGAACAACATGCTGGATAACAATATGAACATGAAAATGGTACCGTATTCCTCCTTACTTATATTGGTAACATTCTGCAACCCTCCGTACCAAACGATCAATCCTACCGTAATGGAGGATACGATTTCGGCCACCGGAAAAAAAATGGAGTTGTACCATACCGTCCTTAACCAGGCATTTTGATGTTTTTCATTGATTTCCCTGAATTTTTCCTTCTCTATTTCTTCCCTGGTAAACAATTGCACTATCTTCATCCCAGTGATACGTTCCTGCACAAACGAATTCAGATTGGAAACCTGGGCCCTAACCTCTATAAAAGCTACCTTCATAGCCTTTTGAAAAAGTCGTGTTGCATATAGGATTATAGGCAATACCGCAAATACTATGAGCGATAGCTTCCAATTGACCACAAGCATAACAATGGCAACCACCAACATTTTTAACAGGTCGGACACTATCACAAAAAAACCTTCACTAAATATTTCCCCAATCCTTTGCATATCCGTTACAGCCCGGGTAACCAACAAGCCTATGGAGGAATTATCGTAATACTTCATCTTAAACCCCATAAGATGGTTAAAAAGTTTTATCCGTATATCCTTTATTACGGATTCCCCCAGCCAATTGGCATAATAATTAAAATATAACTGGCTAAATACCTCCCCCAACAGTACGCCCACCATGGCCAGAGTCAAGCCCAGTAATTTTTGGCCATCCTTGTTGGTAATGGCATTATCGACTATCTCTCCTACCAAAATGGGAGTTAGTACAGCAAAACCCGACAAAAGTATCGCAGCTATGGCCACCCCGTAAAAGGTAATCAAATATGGTCTAACATGCCTAAGCAAGCGCTTAAACAATCTATAATCAAATGCTTTCCCCGTATCCTTGTCCATTGTGATCAATAATATTTTTTGGATATTTTATTGCTGTCAAATATAAACCTTTTGCAGGTACCGATACCCCTGCCTTTCCCCTATCCCTACTCGCCAAAATAACCTCCAAGTTAGTAGGTGCATATTTGCCCATACCAACATCCAAAAGGGTCCCAACTATGGCACGGACCATATTCCGCAAAAACCTATCGGCACATATGGTAAAAACCAACTTTTCCCTATCTTGGGTCCAATAGGCCTTTCTAACATCGCAACGGTAGGTTTTTACATCTGTATTGGATTTTGAAAAACACTCAAAATCTTTATGTTGTACTAAAATAGCCGCCGCTTTGTTCATCTGCTCTATATTTAACGGATATTTCACATAATGGGCCCCATCTACCAAAAAGGGATCCTTACTTTGCACTATCCAATATTCGTATGTACGCTCTGAAGCATCGAAGCGGGCGTGTGCCTCCGCAGGAACTTCAAAAATAGAAAATATGGCTATATCTTCCGGAAGATAAGCGTTTAGCCGGTGAACCAACTCCGACCCCTCAAAAAGGGCATCGGAATCAAAATGGGCGAACATTTCCCTGGCATGGACCCCCGCATCCGTCCTCCCCGCTCCGGTCAAGACCACTGTTTCACGTAATATTAAGGAAAAGGCGTTTTCCATAATCTCCTGTACACTAATGGCATTGGGCTGTTTTTGCCAACCGTGGTACGACCTGCCCTGATAAGAAAATTGGACGAAATACCTCAAACGAATAATTTAGTTTTGTAATTGGCAAAGATACCTGTTCCTGAGCAGAAAAACAGATGGCCAAGATGTTTAAATACAATTTTGTAATAAAATATAGTTATGCCCATTAGTCCAATTACCATAAGTTTACAGCTTTAAAAATTTCAAACTACTACCCCAAAACATAGTCTAAACAGACTTTCAATTTGTAATTTGCTTTCGTGAAAGAAATTAAAAAAGAAATGAACACATGAAATGGGCATAAACTTTTTTAAGCATACCTTATCGATATGATTAAAATAAGTTTTTGCAAACCCGCCCGAACGTACCTTTTCGGTACGGGCGGGAACGAAGTGGTTACATCTATTTGTAAATTTTGTAATCACTTATTTTTTAGCTAATTATAAAATTTTTAAAAAAGATGAAAAAAATACTCCTTCTTTCCGATACCCATGGACATATGGACGATAAAATCCTAAAATATGCCAAAGAGGCCGACGAAATATGGCATGCAGGGGACATTGGCAATTTAGAGGTGATGGATGCCCTGTTAAAAATAAAGCCGGTAAAGGGCGTCTATGGAAATATAGATGAAAACAAAATCCAATTGGAATATCCTTTGGACAACCGATTTAAATGTGAGGCTGTCGATGTCTGGATAACCCACATTGGCGGATATCCCAACAAATACAATATGCGTATCCGGGAAGATATCAAAAGGAACCCCCCAAAACTCTTTATCTCCGGGCACTCCCATATCCTAAAGGTAATGTGGGACAAAAAGTTAAACCTATTACATATGAACCCCGGCGCCTGCGGGATTCATGGCTTTCATCAAATACGGACCATGTTGCGATTTAAAATAGATAAGGAAAACATTAAGGATCTGGAGATTATAGAACTTGGCAAGAGGGGTGGTTCTTGAAGTAAGCGGTAAGCAGTAAGCAGTTGACAGAAAAAACGGATTTCACTTCCCACTGCCTTTTACCATCTTTAGACTACCAAAGTTTTTGGAAACTAAAGTAACTACAATGAAATCATAGGCAGGAAAAGGCAGGTTTTTAACCTTTAACTAAACTAATAAACTAATAAGTAAAGGATTTTACAGCTTGGATAGAAATAAAATAAGTAACCTTAAAATAAAAAAATCACAAAAAAACCCGGGCACTACCCCGGGTTCACGCACTAATACTACTAAGATGTTAGGTTTAACGCAAACGATCAACAGATTTTACAAGATCTTCATCCTTTTTTATTGCCCTGTTGGCCAGGACTAAAAAAACGATAGAAAATACAGGAATCAGCATCCCAATACCCTTCTCGGAAACAATGGTTTCTCCGGATAAGTTTAGTGATCGGTAAACGAAAAATCCTAGTAAAAAAAGATTCAATATCATATTCAATCTGTTCACCACAAATTGATTTTGTCTATTCTTAAACAACACTATCCCCAACAGTCCAAGGACCGCTACGGCATAAAAAGCAATGGAAACAAGTACCTCATTTTCCGCAAATATCTCATTTCCCCTTGCATCGGACCATAGATTTAAAAAAAACGGCAAAACTGCACCTAATAGTATAACTACGATTAAATAAAGGGTCTGGATTCTTTGAATCATGCTTTGTAATACAATTTAAAGGCAAAAATAAGTGTCTTTTTAAAAATTATCACCTAAATATTGAAAATAATTTGTAATATTGCTACGTTATAAGTCAGATTACTTACCAACAGGGGATTTCATTCCCTTTATTATCCAAAAACAAGAACAGCATACACTTCATAATTTTCGTAATACGTATAATTTATTCAAAACTTAATGTTTGAGATTTCAGATTTAAAATCAAAAAAGCTTCCTGAGCTTCAGGAAATTGCCAAGGGCCTAAATGTTGCCAAATTTAAAACTTTAAAAAAGCTCGATTTGGTATATCAGATATTGGATGTACAGGCATCCAATCCAAAAATTGTTCTAGAAAAGACCGAAGTGCTTACGGAGGACAACAGTACTGCAAAGCCCAAAAGGTCCAGAATAATCAAATCGAGGCCAAAAGAAACTGGTCCCAAAACCACCACACCAGAAAAACCGGAGATAAAATCCGCTGCACCGACAGAAAAACAGAATAGCCCAAAAGAAACCGTTAATGTAGCAGAGGATAAAAAAGAGGAAAGAAAACCGCGCCAAAACAATAGTCCTGTTCAGGCAAAAAAGGAATTTCAAAAAGGGACACCGCAACAAAATACGGCCCAACCAAATACGGCCCAGCAAAATACGGCCCAGCAAAATACGCCTCAGAACAACAAACCCCAGCATAAAAAAAATCCGCACCATCAAAAAGGCAACGTTGACAAAAACAACAGCAATTTTGATAAGGACCTAAAAAACAAATACAAAGAACCGGAATTTGAGTTCGACAGTATTATAGAAAGCGAGGGTGTTCTGGATATTATGCAGGATGGTTACGGTTTCTTAAGATCTTCCGATTACAATTATCTTTCCTCACCGGACGATATTTATGTATCCCAATCCCAAATAAGATTATTTGGATTAAAAACTGGGGACACCGTACTAGGAAATGTTCGTCCCCCGAAAGAAGGTGAGAAGTATTTCCCCCTTATCAAAGTAAATAAGATAAACGGAATAGATCCCCAAATAGTGAGGGACAGGGTGTCTTTTGAACACCTGACCCCATTGTTCCCACAGGAAAAATTTAACCTTGCAGAAAGACAAAGTACCATTTCTACAAGAATTATAGATTTGTTCAGCCCAATCGGCAAAGGACAAAGAGGAATGATCGTATCCCAACCAAAAACGGGCAAGACCATGCTTTTGAAGGATATTGCCAATGGTATTGCCGCCAATCATCCTGAAGTTTATCAAATTATCCTTTTGATAGACGAGCGCCCGGAGGAAGTAACGGACATGCAGCGCAATGTTCGCGGTGAGGTCGTTGCCTCTACTTTTGACAAGGAGGCTACAGAACATGTTAGGGTGGCCAATATTGTTTTGGAAAAAGCCAAGCGTTTGGTAGAATGTGGCCACGATGTGGTTATCCTATTGGATTCCATTACCCGACTTGCCCGGGCCTACAATACGGTACAACCTGCGTCCGGAAAGGTCTTAAGTGGTGGTGTGGATGCCAACGCCCTTCATAAACCAAAACGATTCTTTGGGGCAGCACGTAATATAGAAGGCGGAGGTTCCCTGACCATTATTGCCACCGCACTTACCGAAACCGGTTCAAAAATGGATGAGGTAATCTTTGAAGAATTCAAGGGAACAGGTAATATGGAGTTGCAATTGGATAGAAAAATATCCAACCGTAGAATATTCCCGGCCATTGATCTTACTTCGTCAAGTACAAGAAGGGACGACCTATTATTGGATGAAAACACTATTCAGAGAATGTGGATCATGAGAAAGTATTTGGCCGATATGAATCCGGTAGAGGCCATGGAATTTATTGAACAACGGTTTAGACAAACCAAGAACAACGAGGAGTTTTTATTGACTATGAACCAATAAAATTATTACGCATAATCCCTAAAAATCGGGAACAGTCCTATTATCCCATTAGGTTATGACGCCCAATGGGATTTTTTTTAATTATCAATGCCTTAAAAAAATGAATATTTTTTTAAGGCATTTTTTTAGATGTACAATAATCAGTACTTTAACACCTAATTTAACAAGTGTTTTCCCCCAACGCTTATCTCTGAATAATTACAGTATTAACAACTAATTGAAAATCTTTGAATTATGAAAAACCTAAAAAGAACCCAGGCCAAATTATGCGTTGGGGCCCTTATTGTTTTTGGTTTCACTTCCTGTGAACAGAAAAAAGAAAAAAACCCGGTAAAAGAACCCGCACCCACGGAAATTTCCGCCCCCAAGCAGATTGTTAGCGTAGCCCAGGCAAAAACCATGTACGATGCATATGGCGAACGCAGGGTTGGCCTGATCGAGGCATATGAAAATGAACTTGCCCCGGAGAAAAAATTTGATGTGGCCCGTTTTGGATATTATGACTACAATACCATTAAGGAATATATGGACTATATTGAACAAGAGGCCAAAAGGGCCAATGTGGAAATTTCCTCCCTACGTTTTTATTTTTCCAATTATCCCGATAAAAAGACCTTTGATGATGGTAGGGAAATAAAGCATCCCAAACAAAATTCCTTTTTTATTATTCCCGCCCTAAAGGAAAACGACCGGGAATATGGGTTCTATATTAGGGAAGAGGACGATGGCAAAAATGTCCCTGTTCTACTTACAGATAATTTGGAACCGAAAAAAGAAGCAGGAACGGATAGGTCCGGGGAAAGTAAATCGGAAGCCTCATTTATGCCGACAACATCACCTGCCCCCTTCTATGGCACAAATAAAAGTCTGGTGTTGAACGAAGCCCATATGGTTCCTCCTCCATATCATGAGGATTAATATGGCCCCTTAACCCGGATCTGAGCAAAAATGGAAATATTGGATGCTATTTTAGAGAATGCCTGCCTACCTCTCTATGCCTTGACCTTATTGATAGCCTTAATAAAATATCCCAAATATTACAGTACTCCCTTAAAGTATTTTCCCATACTTTTAATGTACACCTTCCTAACGGAATTATTGGGCTATTTTACAAAGCATTATGAGGTATTCCATATTTCCATTTTTACCGCTTTTGTTAAGCATAATGTTATAATATACAATATTTACAACATAATTTTCTTCAACTATTTTTTTTATGTCTATTGGAGCTACATAGAGAACAAAAAATATAAAAACTTTATACTCTTGACAGGAATATTCTTTATGATTACCTCCTTAATAAATCCATTTTTTCAAAACTTTAAGCTAGAAGCCCAGGTATATAGCTATTTGGTCGGGGCTTTTGCCATTTTAATCTGTATTATCCTCTTTTTCTGGGAACATAGGCATACATCAAAAAAAATGGACTATGGATTAACCGGTATTCAATGGATAAGCATTGGGCTACTCATTTTTTATCTGGGTTATGCCCCCATCAAGATATCCAGATTTTATAATTTTATCTACCAATTAAATGAATTTGTCCATCTAAGAAGAATTCACCTATCCCTTATCGTATTGATGTATATCAATTTTATTATAGGGTTCCTAAGAATGAAACGCAAATTCTGGATTTAACCGAGACCTGCCTAAAACTCCATAGACCATCCCGGTATAATTCCTTTCCTAGAAATGGCCAGCTACATTATCCCTCATCATATTTCAGACAGCCAATTTCTGTAAGCCATAGCCACCTGCCTATTCCAAGTACCATAAAAAACATTAAAAAACCATTCTGGAAAGAATCAAATATTATTGGTTCTGAGTCAAGAAAGCTTCCCATAAATTATTATCATTGGTATAATATCCAAAGTCCGTAAAGTTTAAACTCCTTTGTGGTCTAGGACAAGTAAACGGATCAAATGCCTAAATCAGGGATAAATACACCTCAAACCAATGTAGGAATAAGAGTGATGTTCAACCCCCACTAAACACAAAAACTTTTCCTTATACCGACCGAAATTACGTAATGGTCCATTTGGAAAATCAGAAAACCAATGAAGTTAAATCTTGGAACAAGTCTAAAAAACCGAACAAGGTAGGCCAAACCAAAAGAGGCTTTCAAAACAGTACCAGTTATTAAGATTACAAACTGGCCGCCACAAAAAAATAATTTAAAAACACTTTAAAAACAATAAATATGACATCTCCGGATCAAGTACAATTAGAAAATATTGCCGATTCCGATTATGAAATATTTGCACTCTTAAAACAGCGCTATAGTCCTCGAATTTTTAAGGATAAAAAAATCGCTGAACAGCATTTGAACCAACTTTTTGAAGCCGTACGTTGGGCCGCAAGTTCCAATAACGAACAACCTTGGCGGTTCCTTTATGCGGTAAAAGGTTCTGAGGCCTATAAAAAAATTATAGACAACCTTAGCGATTCCAATAAAATTTGGGCCAAAAATGCGCCCCTATTAATGCTTACTGCATTTAAGAAAGAAACAAAAAAAGGAAAAGAAAATTTCCATGCCCTCCATGACTTGGGCCTTGGATTGGGCGCAATGACGGTCCAGGCCCAGTATATGGGTATAGCCATGCACCATATGGCAGGTTTGGACTACAAAAAGGCCCAGCACATCTTCCAAATTCCAAAGGATTTCCATATAGCAACGGCAATTGCCATAGGCTACTATGGTGGGGAACTGGAGAACCTGCCCGAAAAACTTCGCAAAAAAGAAATGAACGAAAGGCAACGTATGCCCCAAGAGCAATTTGCGTTTAGGAACAATTGGGGCACAGACTAAACTAATCTATTATTCAATGAAATTACAGACCTGCCTGGCCGGTAGGCAGGAATTTTGGAACGGAATGGAATTCCTTTTCAATGACTGGGTGATATGTTGGCAGTAAGCAAAAAGATGGAGGCTGTAGACCGTAGGCAAAAAATGGATTTCACTGCCACTTCCCCTTTTTATCTAATTGGAGTATCAAAGTTTTTGGATACCAATCCCGATAGATCATGAGCTATGAATCCAGATAATTATTGGGAACAGGCAGAATTTTAGCCTTTAATTAGATAACATAGAGTAAGGCCATTCTTCACAAAGCTTCCTATTCCATTATTTCCTTAGATAAACCGTTTTTTTATTCACAAACTCCAACATACCTTCCATAGAAAGTTCACGACCAAATCCGGACGCTTTTGTACCACCAAATGGCAATCTTGGATCGGACTTAACCATTTCATTGACAAAAAATGCCCCGTCGGGGATATCCCCGATTATTTGCCGCGCAGATTTGATGTCTTTGGTAAACAGCATGGCCCCTAGTCCATAGTTGGAATTTGCGGCCAAGGCAACCGCTTCCTTTCTATCCTTTGCCCTGACCACAGCTGCTACCGGACCAAAAAGTTCCTCGTCAAAAGCGGGCATCCCGGGAACCACATCTATAAGTACCGTAGGCTCATAATAGGAGCCGTCCCGCTTATTTCCAACCCCAACTTTGGCTCCCTTTTCCAAGGAACCACTCACTTGTTGCGCCAAATCGTTCGCCAAATCCTCCCTTGCCATTACCCCGATATCTGTGTACTTGTCCAACGGATCACCAGATTTAAGAGCCTGGATCCTATCGGAGAATTTCAGTAAAAACTCCTCATAAATAGCCTCCACTACAATAAATCGTTTTGCCGCTATACAACTTTGACCGGTATTCTGCATTCGGGCCATTACCATGGTGTCCATATATTTATCCAAATCCGCATCTTCCCATACTATACAGGCATTATTGCCCCCCAGTTCCATAACACATTTTTTTAAGTGCCTTCCTGCCAAAGCGGCAATGGCCCTCCCTGCCTTCTCACTACCTGTGAGGGTTACCCCCTGAACAATAGAATTTCCGATGATGGAATCAAGCCGCTGGTGATCTGCAATAATAATCTGAAAGCACCCCTGCGGATAGCCTACAGAAAGAAACAGCTCCTGAAGTGCCATTGCACAGCCAGGAACGTTGCTGGCATGTTTTAAAATTACGGTATTACCAGCAGTGAGTGTAGGAGCCGCGAAGCGGATAACCTGCCAAAAAGGAAAGTTCCAGGGCATTATGGCCAATACACAGCCTATGGGGTCGTAACTAATAAAACTTTCATCCGCTTCGGTATCAATAAGATCGTCGGCAAGAAATCCTTCAGCATTCTTGGCGTAAAAATCACAGGCCCATGCGCATTTTTCAATTTCGGCAATACCTTGGCTAATAGGTTTTCCCATCTCCTTGGACATCAGCTGCCCATAAGATTTTTTATTCTTCAACAATGCCTTGGCCAATTTTTTTAACAGTCCCGACCTATGGTCCACGCTTTCATTTTTCCAGCTTTGGAAGACGTGTCCCGCCCTATCAACTACCCTATCAATATCATCTTCCGAAAATATTCTATATCTTTCCATTGGCTTTCCATCGTAGGGATTCACCGATTCAACATATTCCATATCCATATTATTTTTAAGATTGTATTGAGGTCGTAAATTGCCCCTTTTCATGGAATTAAAGATAGTGATTACCCAATTTCCTCATATTCCTTTTCCAAAAAATAGTAACACAAACAATAATCTACGTCCATCGGGTAAAATCAGGAATAGGCCGGAAAAACGGCCGACACCATTATCTCAATAGCATAAGAGTCAACATAAAATAGAATACAGCACAATCATTTGGGCCGGACACTGTAATTTTGTATGTAAGAAATAAGAAGCATTAAATAAATTTGGAAATCAGGTGGACCCAATCTTAGGGGACATATGAATAAAGATATTCTTCTTTGGATTACCACGAACTACAACGGTAATTCAATCAAGATGATTAGGTTGGTTGTTAATTAATGGTTCCGGTACACTTTTATATCGGAACCATTTTTATTGTATCGGTTCCATTATATTGTTCAGAATAATGGACTATTCCCAAAAATCTTCTTACCTTATCAACAACAACTTTAAGCATCCCTATGGAATTAAATATCGACGAAGCCTGGAAGAAAATGACAAAGAGGCTAGTCTCTTGGGCAGACAATTTAATTGTGAATTTGCCAAACATTATATTGGCGATGATCGTTTTCACATTAGTAATTCTACTTTCCAAATATGTCACCAAAATTACTTGGAAACTACTGGAAAAAAGTAGTTTGCAAAAATCCATGAAGAATTTAATTGCCAAATTAATTTCTATTATGGTTATTCTAGCGGGATTATTTTTGGTACTTGGAATTTTGGACCTAAGCAAAACCCTCAACACCATTTTGGCCGGTGCCGGGGTAGCCGGTCTTGCCGTGGGCCTAGCTTTGCAGGGCGCCCTCACCAACACCTATTCCGGTATTGTACTATCCTATATAAGACATATAAAATTTGGTGATTGGATAGAAAGCAACGATTACGAGGGCGAGGTAATCGATATAGACCTAAGGGCGGTAACCATAAAACAATCGGATAACAATTTGGTGTATATCCCCAATAAGTTGGTTTTGGAAAACCCGATTAGAAATTTCTCGACCACGGCCCAATCACGGGTAATCCTTAAGTGCGGTGTTAGTTATTCGTCCAATCTGGAATTTGTGCGCGATTTGGTGTGCCAGACCATTATCTCCAATTTTGAAAATATAGGGGATGCCAAAGAGATCATTTTTCTTTATACCGAATTTGGGGATAGTTCCATTAATTTTGAAACCCGATTTTGGATCAAATCTACCAATGCCCTTGAGGTACTAAAGGCCAAAACAGTGGCCATGATAGCCATAAAAAAAGCATTTGACGATAACGGCATCAATATCCCATTCCCTATTCGAACATTGGATTTTCCAGAAAACTTTAAAAATAACGACCCTACAGGCAACTGAACCAAAACTACTTACACCAAATCCGTATGTGTTAACCATTATTGTGATAACGTTAAACCATGTAATTGAATATCCCGAGATTTGTTACAGAGATTGTGTAAAGAACAATTGACTAGTATTAACCTAAAAGCACATATATCATGCTACGATGGACAGTAACATTTGTAATATTGGCAATAATTGCCGCAATTTTCGGATTCGGGGGTATAGCGGCAGGAGCTGCCAGTATCGCTAAAATTTTATTTTTTATTTTCTTGATTCTGTTTGTAATTTCATTATTTACAGGAAGAAAAAAAATCTGATCAATACCACATGGTAAATAATAATAATAATAATAAGTACACAACGTACGTAACCTTAAAACAATAAAAAAAAATGAAAAAATCGATAATTTATTTTTTGCTTACTATCATATTTACTGTTTCATTGGCCAGCTTAACCAGTTGTAGGGAAGAAAAGACTACAGGTGAGAAAGTTGAGGATGGAATAGAAAAAGTAGGTGACGACATTGAGGAAGGTGTGGAAGAAGTTGGGGATGAAATTGATGATGCCACGGACGACAATTAATAAAATCCCATAGATTGGTTGGATTTGATTAACAACGGACATTTTCCCTAGCGGATCTTGTCCGTTTTTATTTCATCCAGAAAATCCAGAACCTATAGCCAGGGGTGCAAACCACGGCCATTGGCGGGGTATAACAAGTAAATCCCCTGACAGGGATATGATTAAATGTATATAAATATTAAAATTATTAATAATGAAGAATGAATTTACCAAGAACGAAAAGGAGATAATAGACGAATATCAAAAAAAGGGCTATAAGGCTACCTACCGGGTAGATCATATGAAATTGATAGATTTGAATACTAAAATAGGGTATTCGCCAGAGAATGTTACCATTTTGGAGGAATATCGTTTTGAAGGAATGAGCAATCCGTCCGATATGTCCATTTTGTATATTGTGGAAACGACCGATGGCAGCAAAGGAACGGTTTTGGCCAATTATAGTCCTTCCAGTAACATTGAAACTGCAGAATTTTTTAAGGAAATTCCCGAAGAAAACTACTTAAAAAACTAACGCCCCATAACACCTAATAAAACCACTACGGTTGGGATAGAAGGATGATGTTGTATATCCTTAATATGGCCAAGGCCTTAGATGTACCTCCTACAACTCTACCAATTAGGTTATTAAAATCAACTACAACATCATGTAATTTTACAATTGATAAAAAAATTCACCGAGCAGGCTATTGAATATTAAAAAATCATCATCTTTGTGTATAAGGCCTACATTGTTTTCTATAATTTATAGGATCCATATAACGTGGTCCAGATTATATGCAACTGATGAGAATCTATCTAAAATTTGATTTTAACCATATCTGCAAGGCCGTTCTGCAGGAACAATTGGATGCCTTGGGCATGAAATATACCATTCATGGTGTTGGGGAAATTGAGTTTGAAAGAGAGCCCACACATAAGGAAGAAAAGGAAATGGCCTCGCTATTGGGAAATTACGGCATAGAAATTATGGACGACCAACAAATGGCCCTAGTGCAACGGATCAAAGATTCCATTACAGAATGGATCAATGATGAAGAGAACCCCAAGCTTTATAATTTCTCTACCTATCTTTCTGAAAAATTGGATTATTCATATACGTATTTGTCCTCGGTCTTTTCAGAAGCTACCT
Source organism: Arenibacter sp. P308M17 (assembly GCF_003426735.1). GTDB lineage: Bacteria > Bacteroidota > Bacteroidia > Flavobacteriales > Flavobacteriaceae > Arenibacter. The sequence continues at coordinate 44,988 of NZ_QVON01000005.1, read as the reverse complement.
ACTCTTCCATCGAAAATTTTATAATTTTAAAAAAAATAGATTTCGCCAAAAACTTAATCCTCCAGAACAACCTAACCTTAACAGAAATAGCGTACAAGCTCCACTATAGTAGTGTATCACACTTATCTGCCCAATTTAAAAAGACGACCGGACTTACTCCCTCCGCCTTTCAAAAAATAATTTTGAAACGGAAGGAAAGAACCCTAACCCAAGGATAACCACACCAAAATATGCCCTTACATTCCCTAAACATTGCTTTGGCAGATGATGACGATGATGACAGAACATTATTCAAGGAAGCCATTAACGAAATAAAGATCAAAACAAAACTATCGCTTTTCAATAATGGAAAAGAGTTAATGGATTATTTGGTCCTGCCAAATGTAATCCTCCCTGAAATAGTATTTCTGGATCTGAACATGCCCATTAAAAATGGAATGCAGTGTCTCTGTGAAATTAGAAACCATCCCAGACTTCATGACCTATTGGTTGCCATATACTCCACTTCCTCTTCCGAGGCCGATATTGAAGAAACCTTTGTGAACGGAGCCAATATTTACATTAATAAACCGAATAGCTTTAGTGATTTAAAACAGGCCATTGAAAAGGTTTTACAGCTTAATTGGCAATACCATACCTCGGCCTTGAACAAGGATAATTTTTTATTGCGGATCTAAACAGAGTTATGGCATGCCGATAAGAAAAATAACATCCTCTCCCAAAGTACTTGCCATCTCCCTTATTTTGGCCATCGCCCTTCTCATGTTTCTGGGGAGCATTAGTTACAAACAAATCGTACAGCTTGGGAAATCGGCAGATATGGTTTCCCATACCTTGGAGGTAGACATGGAAATAAATCAACTTTTTTCCTATTATGCCCAAATGCAATCTACCGAGCTTAAAAACCTACTTTCCCATGACACCTTGAGTATTTCTTCCTACGAAAATTACAAACCGGAGGTACAGGAATCATTTCTAAAACTAAGGCTACTTACCCACGAAAATCCTGTACATCAGAAAATCCTACAAGCGGTCCGATCTTGGCAGGATAGCCTATATATTTCCTTGGAAATAATCTCGAATATTCCTTTTCAAAAAACAAATTATTCTTCAAAGGACAGGGAAAAAATAACCAAAGTTTCCAAATCCATCACCCAATTGAACCTGCTTAGAAACCAAATGTACCAAGAAAAGCAGATACAACTTGCCAAACATAAAGCGGAATATAGGAACCAAATTTTTTTTACCCCCCTTACCTCCCTATTATTGGGCATGTTCGCCCTGGTCATATTCATTGTTTCATTTATCAAAATTAATTCCCAGCGAAAAAAAATGGTTACTGCTGAGAAATTCCTTCAAAATACGTTGAGCAGTACGGACAATATAATTAGTTATTTTTCACCTGTCTATAATACAAACGGTCAAGTAGAAGATTTTACCATCGTCTTTTCCAATGATAAAATTGAATCGGTCATCGGCTTAAAATCCCACCAAATTGAGCATCGTAAAATGTCCGAACTATTTCCCGTTAACTTTGAGAATGGCATTTTTAAAGAACTGTCCATGGTTATAACTGAGGGCGCCACCCGTAAATTCGAAAAATATTTTGAATTTAATGACAATAAGTTTTGGTTCAAAACTACGGCCGTAAAAATGGAGAACGGCGTTTTGACTACTTCGGTCGATACTACAGCGGAAAAAAAGTTTACACAGAATTTAAAGGTTTTGAACGAACAGTTGGAAGAACAGAACCATAATTTGATCGAGACCAAGTCTTTTTTGAACAATATCCTTGAAAGTACCAGTAATACCGTTAGTCACCTTATTACCGAGAGGGATTTGAACGGTAAAATAATGGATTTTAAGTATTTGTACACCAACACGGAAAGTGAGAACCTTACCGGGATACAAGTGGCAGAAGTTATTGGAAGATCAATCTCCAAAATCTATCCCTTTGTGCATGAATCCGGACTATACGACCTCATGGTAAAATGTGCCGACAACGGTAGCATTGAAACACATGAAGCCGAATACCCCCTGAAGGAAAAACAGGTATGGGTCCACACTACCATAAACAAACTAAACGATGGTATAACCCTAACCTCCTATGACAGTACTCAAATAATTAATGCCAAACAACGCTTGTTGGAGCTCAATGAACAATTAACGGTACAGAATTCCATTCTAAACGATGCCGAAGCCGTTGCAAAAATTGGTAGTTACCGCTGGAACATTAAAACCAAGAAGGCCACCATGTCCGATAATTTTTACAGGTTATTGGATTGCCGACCCAACGAGTTTAAGCCGACACTTGAAAATTATAGGAAATTTATACACCCAAAAGACCTTAAGGAATTCGATGAAAAATTACACCTTGCCCTGGAGAAAAAAACGATCAATAATTACACCTATCGCATTATAACTAAAAATGGGAAGGTAAAATGTCTTCAAAATACAGGTCATTTATTAAAAACTGAATTTATTGGGGTAGTAAAGGATATTACCAATGAGCTAAAGAACGAACAAAAACTAAAGGACAATTACCTGGAACTAAAACGCACCAACAGTGAATTGGAGTCGTTTAACCGTGTTGCCAGTCATGACCTCCAGGAACCCTTAAGGAAGATACAGATGTTTATCTCACGAATATCGGATTCCGATTCCTCCAACTTTACGGAACAGCAAGCCCTATATGTTGATAAGGTCAAATCTTCTGCCAACCGCATGCAGACCCTTATAAAAAACCTATTGTCCTATTCCAGGATCAGCAAGAAAAAAAAGGACTTTGTACAGGTTGACCTGAATCTTGTTATGGAAAAAGTGCAGGAAGATCTGGAGGCCCCAATTAGGGAATCCGAGGTAGAGTTTGTGCTTGGCAATCTTCCGGAAGTACGGGGCGTTCCCTTTCAATTGGAGCAGCTTTTCAACAATTTGATCTCCAATTCCATCAAATATCACAGTATCCTAGAAACTCCAAGAATAGAGATCGCATGCCAAAAAATGGAACGCAATTCCATAGCTGCCGACTTTAATAAAAAAGCCAAGGAATATTACTGTATTTCCGTAAAGGATAACGGCATTGGGTTTGATCAGGCCAATGCCCAAAAAATATTTGAACTATTCCAACGCCTGCATCAAAAAAATGAATATTCGGGTACCGGAATCGGATTGGCCATTTGCAAAAAAATTGTTGAAAAGCACAAAGGACATATTGTGGCACATGGCCATGTAAACAAAGGAGCTACCTTTTATATATACCTCCCCGTCTAAGGTTCAAGGTTCAAGATTCAAGGTTTGCGCAGTGAGAAGTCATTGCATGTTTAACTTTTGGGATTGCATCTATATAATTATTTCACCTTACATAATGCTCCAAGGTTTGGTCCAACCCACAACGACCAAGACCCCTAAGACCGGCAATAAAATCCAGTACAACATAATTACCACTATTCCTTTCAATTGATGTTATCCATTAAAATCCTGTTTTATTTAATGAAAAGGGACTGTTTCGTTGAATTATATAACAGAATACAAAAATTGTATAACATTAAACGCTGTTACGATAACGACCTTTACTGAACACAAATTTAAAGACGGCCAACATGAAAAAAATAACAGCACCATTAAATTCAAAGATCGGTAAAAGCTGGACTTTGGATTCCAAGGACAACAAAAATTATGACATTCCTGATAATTTTATCCTAGGAATGACCAATTGCCAACCTGAATCCAACCAGGTTCAGTAACTTTTTTAACAATGAAAATATCGAAAATACTGATTATCATCGCTTTACTTATGCTCTTACTTTGGGTAATTGGCTTTTTCTTATTCAACATTGGCATGATGGTACACCTATTCCTTCTAATTGCCGTGGTTCTATTTATTATCAGGGTTGTTAGGGATAAATAAAAGAAGTAATAATTCTAAAATACGAAAACATGAAAATTGTATATTTAAAAACGAACAATATAGCCAATATATTCAATCAGTTACAGCAAGACCTAGGAGGAAAATTAAAAATCCGACCACAGGAATACAGTTTAGAACTGCACAATAATTTGGTAAGCGGAGTCATCAGTGGAGTTTCCTTTAAGAACAACGTATCGTTCATGGAATACAACATTGTCTTCAAAGAGGATATGCTGCTCATAAATAATATGCCCATTACCAATCCCATTCATTTTATGTATTGTGCCAAGGGAAAAATTAGTCACAGTTTTGGAATCAAAGGAGAAAAAAGAATTCTAAACCAATTCCAAACAGGAATTTTTTCCTGTGACCCCAGTCAGGACACTACCTTGTTCTTTAGGAAAGATGAACTTGTTAAGCTTACCAATATTATGGTGGACACAAATGAAGTTGAACATGAGGGTGAAAGTATCGACCTCCTTAGAAATCAGCTATTAAAAACCTTTTTACCAAAAACAGGGCAGAATATTTGTGCCTATGTCGGCTCCTATAATCTTAAGATTGCAGAGAAAATACAACAATTGGCCGCAATTACCCAAAAGGGACTGGTGCGAAATCTTTTGATAAAAGGTATTGTCCACGTTATTTTGGCCATGGAGATCCAGCAACACAAGGAGGATAAAAAGAATGCAAAAAATAATTTCGGATCCTTGACCAAAGATGAGATGGACGACATAAAGGAGCTATCCAACTTCATTAAGAACTATCCGGAAATTCAATATAGCCTAAAATACCTAAGTAATAAATCCGGTCTTTCACCTGCGAAACTTCAGGAAGGTTTTAAACTTATGTTCGATAGAACGGTTACAGATTACATTAGGAACGTAAGGGTAGAGACCGCAGAACATCTTATAAAAACCACCGAGCTCAATATTTCGGAAATAGTATATAGTGTAGGCCTAACCAGCAGAAGCTATTTCTCCAAGATATTTAAAGAAAAATACAATTGTAGTCCCAAACACTATCAGGACCATCAAAATCAGTTAGCTGTTACAGCCTAATTTATAGTTGATATTATTTATACAACCAGTCTTTTTGACTGGTTTTTTTTGTTTATTTTTTTATTAACCCAACAGGCATTCATTCCCATTGGCCTAGTGTCGTGTCAATGCTACTGTGTCGTTTAAGTCTCCGCTATTTTTTATCTGGCCAAGGCAAAAAAAAGTTGCATAGCCGTAGCTACGGAACTGTTTTTTAACGAAGGCCGGGTGAAAAAGAGCAAGACTTGGGATGGCTAAAGTAGGGTTGACAGGACACCAGCTTACAATAAAACGGCAGGAGATTCCCCTGCCGTTCTTGAATAAGTTAAAGTGTGTTGTTTTCTTTTTAAAAGGTTTTCAAGGAAGCTCTCAGCATCCAGGACATCTGCTCGTGCATTTGCATGATTCCGGTTATAAAATCGGCCGTACCTTCGTCATTGTGGTCCTCTGCATTTTCACTGATACTTTTTCTAATGAACTTGATTATAGTACCATGGTCTTCCAGTAAAACTTCCATAAAACTGGCACTATCGTTCTTTTTTGGGCTTTCATCCTTCAAATGGGAAAGTGCTAAAAACTCTTTTAAAGTTCCAGGAGAATAGAATCCCAACATACGGATTCGCTCTGCAACCTCATCAACAATTTTTTCTATCTTATTGTATTCTTCCTCAAAAAAAACGTGTTTGGTGTGGAAGTCGATCCCCTCTACATTCCAATGCGCATTCCGCAATTTGGTATAGAGTAAATACTCGTCCGCCAAAAGTTTGCCCAGCATTGCCACTACAGCCTTTCTATTGTCTTTCTCGATCCCGATAGTTGCTTGTGTTGTTTTCATAATATTTAAATAATTTTATTTTCTATTAATAAGCACAAGTTACGATGGTTTCTCCTGAAGAATTGATTCAAACGATTTATTGCTTTGCTTTATATGCACAAGGCTTATGGAAAGGTAATTGTATGGCCGTTATCCCGAAAATAAATTATTCCTTTTTGCCATTCCCGGTAAGTGTACTTACCATCCCGTCCATTACATTGAGCCATAAATAATTAAAGAAAGACTTGGTATTATCCCTTTCAGCATATATTTCCCCATATCTATATCCGGATTTGTCCGTCCCTGAACCATCATTGGTAAAAATATTGCCAACGAAGGTCAATAGTTTATTTACGCCCATCCTATCCTTTTTAAGAACTCTAAAGCGAAAATTTTCATAATTCATTTTCATGTCCCCAGTGGAACTGTTCACATCCCCACTAACTGTAAAATAGAGCTCTTGTATATCACCTTCTGCCTCTGTACGAAGATTGGACCTCAGAAATTGATTGATGCTTTCAGACCTAAAATTCGTAACTACGCCAGAAACAAAAAATGCATCGTTATCCTTATTGGCATCAAAATTCCATGTAAGCTCTATCGGTGCTTCCCCCATAAGTTTGGCCCTGGCATCAATCTCGGTTTTTACACCATTTTCATAGGTATTGGAAACATTGCCCAAGGTGGCCTCCAGATCTGCAAATAAGATCTCTCCCGGGCTTGTACCATTTTTTACCAATTCCGAATACGAAATATATCCATCGTTAATTTTAACTTCTGAAACATTCAGATCTATGGGCAGCTCACGAAGCATTTGGCTGTATAGTTTTTTTTGCCCATAATCATCCGCAACTAGTTTATCACGATATATTTCCATATTTGGTTCTTGAAGAACAACCGATGTGGCCTTCAGGAAAAATCGTTCTGCATTAAATCCAAAATCCATATTTACCATACGCACTTCAGGAATTTTCAAATCAATATAATCGTGCTCTTTGTCCAATTTTTTGGAAAGGGTTGTCTTGTCAAATTTAGATTTCAGGGATAAATTACCAAGTAGTAATTCCCTGTTCTTAATACTTGTTCCGCTTAGGGTAAGTGCCTCATATGGGCCCAGATCAGCAGAAATCATTCCTGTACTCAGATCATAATCCCCATAGGAAAATGGAATTTCCCCGTTTATTGTTTCCCTATCCACGTTTATATTTTTTAAGGCCAAATTCAGCTTTTCCACGGAAAAAACGGAAGAATCCCCAACCTTTCCCAAAATCCTGAATGCACCATCTTCAATGGACAATTGGGCTATGGACAATGTTTTTTCCTCGGTTCCTTCGGGTACCGAACCCTCTTGATTTTCTACTTGGTGCGATCCTTGATAATATTCCCCCCTTGGCCTTGACAATCGGATATGACGGACACTTATGGTGTTTCCAAATAGTGCCTTGAAATAACCTATCCCCTCAATATCTATAGTTTCCAAGCTTAGCCCCGCTTTTCCAATGCCCGTATCCTTGTCCAAAAAATCCAACCCTACCTCCGTTAATCCAATGGAGCCCGCCAACAGATTTACTTCAATTTGGTTATAGGTCAAATGTATATGATCGGGTATTTTTTCGTCCAGAAAATTTTTAATAAACGCCTTGGCCCTGAAATGTAATACGGTAAACAAAAGTAGGATCAAGACTATCGGAATCAGGATGATCCATACCCTGCGCTTTATCTGTTTGCGGTGGGCCATAAACGGTATATAAATTAAAAACTAGTAATTACAAAGTACGGCAATCCCATTTTAATTAATAGCCCTACAACATTTAATATTGACTTTTTCCATAGACCACCCCTTAGAATCCCAATGGAGTTATAATTTGTTTTGATGGGGACAATGGGGATACCCAACAATATCTATTTTTGTAATAAATTAAAACAGTCATAATCATGAAGAAAATACTTAGTGTAATAGCTATTACAACAATGACAATTGTGGCGGCCAATGCCCAAGATGTTTCCAAAAATGCCCTTGGTTTAAGGCTTGGGGACAATGACGGATTTGGAGGGGAGGTCTCCTATCAGAGGGCGGTAACTGACAACAACAGGCTCGAATTTGATCTGGGTTGGCGCGATTCCAACAATGTGGATGCCTTTAAATTGGTGGGACTCTATCAATGGGTAATGCCGATAGAAGGGCTATTTAATTGGTATGTCGGTGCCGGAGCAGGAATTGGCTCCTTTGATTCGCCGGCTGGGGATGGTACCTTTGCATTGGTTGCCGGCGATATAGGTATAGAATGTAATTTTGATTTCCCCCTTTTGCTGTCCCTGGACATACGTCCCGAGTTGGGTTTCAATGACGACTATTCGGATGATCTGGATTTGGATATTGCACTAGGTGTTAGGTATCAGTTTTAAAACAATAAAAGATAAAAAATAACATTTGCCCTATAAATCAATTTCTTTGATTTCTAGGGTATTTTCTTTCTATGCTTTCTTTTAAAAATACCATACTTGTAATAATCACGGCCAGAAGGGATGGCCTTACTTATCTTCTCCCAATAATACATGCCTCTTCTTTAGCGTTTGTGTCCAAAGTTTTTTAAATTACCAGTGTCTAGTCAACGTTTAAATGACGGGTAAGGAATGATGGATCTTGAGTTGGGCCAAGGCGGAAAAAACGAGCATAGCCATAGCTACGTAAGAATTTTTGCAACGCAGGAGCGGCTCAAGAGACACCTTGGATTACCCGTAGGTTTAGGCTTGACTATATACTAGATTAAAATAGGTTAAAAAAAACACGAAATGAAAAAATTAGAGGGGCAGGTGGTCATCATAACCGGTGGTGCAAGAGGAATAGGCGAAGGAATCTGCAAAATCTTCTGCAATGAAGGGGCCACTGTAGCCTTATGGGATGTACTGGAAGAAGGCCGGAAAACTGCGGACCATATTGCCAAAATGGGTGGCAGGATATTTTATCAAAATGTAGATGTGTCCAACCAAGATTCTGTTGACATGGCCGTTGCAAAGGTAATTTCCGAATATGGGAAGATAGACGTACTTATCAACAACGCCGGAATAATCCGCGACAGATCTATCCTAAAAATGAGTCGCCGGGAATGGGATCAAGTTATGCGCGTTAATGTGGATTCCCTATATATCACCGCCAAAGCCATTGTCCCCCATATGAAGACGGCCAATTATGGCAGGATTATTTCCGCCTCCTCCATCAATGCCTATCAAGGTGCCTTTGGACAGACCAATTATAGTGCCAGTAAAGCTGCGATAGTAGGCTTTACGCATTCCCTCTGTAGGGAAGTTGGCAAATACAATATTACTGTCAATGCTGTTGCTCCAGGATTTATTAAAACCGAAATGACGGATTCAATGCCCGAAGATGTTGTACAGGCCGGGATTTCGATGATTCCCGTAGGCAGAATCGGTACTCCCGAAGATATGGGGCATGCCTATCTCTTCCTAGCCTCCAAAGAAGCCGGATTTATAAGTGGCCATACCTTGCATGCCAATGGTGGTGCCATGCCCGTGTAATAAGACCCATTAACTGTATAATTACACAAACAAATGACGGAAGAAAGACCAACCAACCAAGCCTATTCCACAGAAATTCCACAGCTATCGGATTTGGCCCAACACTTAGGCAAGGAATTGGGGGTATCCCATTATATGAAAATAACCCAGGATATGATCGATACCTTTGCCAGAATAACGGGAGATAATCAATGGATCCACATAGACCCGGAGAAATCAGCCAAATATTCTCCCTACAAAAAAACAGTGGCACATGGATTTTTGGTGCTGTCCCTGACCTCCAAATTCTGCTTTGAAACCTTCAAGATCAAAGATATCGTCATGGGGGTAAACTATGGATTGGACAAAGTACGGTTCATGAATGCCGTTCCGGAAGGCGCCCTCTTAAGGGCTCGGGTATCCCTAATGGATTTCAGCCCTTTTGAAGGCGGGGCCAAATACAAATTGAAGCTTGTATTTGAACTAAAAGGGGAAGAAAAACCGGCATGTGTTGCCGAATTTATAGCCCAAGCCTATACACGCCCAAAGAGTGGAAAAGCATGATACCACATTTGGAAGTCGTGATTTTGCAGAAAGTGTCCATGCTTTTTTTTTGTTATCTTCAAACCCAATAAAAGCCAATAGAAACAATGACCGATCAAGTATTTACAAAAAAGCTATATTTTAAAACCTTAATAACCCTTATATTGTTCAATAGTTGTGGCAATTTTGGTCAGAGCCAGGAAAACCTAGGAAAAACCCCTAATTTCATCATTATCTTTGCAGACGATCTGGGCTATGGGGATCTTGGCACCTATGGCCATCCTACCATTAAGACACCCTATCTGGACCAGATGGCCACCGAAGGACAAAAATGGACCAATTTCTACGTAGGTGCCAGTGTCTGTACCCCCAGTAGGGCTGCCTTATTAACTGGAAGGCTACCGGTAAGAAGCGGTATGGCCAGTGATGTAAAAAGGGTGTTGTTCCCGAATTCCAAATTTGGATTGCCCACCTCGGAGATTACCTTGGCGGAACAACTAAAAAAAGTAGGCTACAGTACGGCATGCATTGGCAAATGGCATTTAGGGCATAAGGAAGAATACCTGCCTACCAATAACGGTTTCGATTATTATTTTGGCATCCCCTACTCCAACGACATGGATTTTGTGGGCAACCGAGACGAATATAGGGAAGCGAATGGCAACTTGCCCACCGAAAATTTCAATGTCCCCCTTATGAGGAATACGGAGATAATAGAACGGCCGGCCGACCAAAACACCATTACAAAAAGATATACCCAAGAAACCATTGCCTATATCAAAAAAAATAAGGACAATCCTTTCCTTATATACTTGGCCCACAACCTACCGCATATACCCCTTTTTGCATCCAAGGACTTTTTGGGCAAAAGTAAAAGAGGAATTTACGGTGATGTGGTAGCCGAAATTGATCATGGCGTAGGACAAATAATTGCTACGCTTAAGGAAGAGGGATTGGATAAAAACACTATTGTAGTCTTTACTTCGGACAATGGACCATGGCTGTCCTATGGTATTAATGGTGGCAGTGCCGGATTATTAAAGGCAGGAAAGGGCATGACCTGGGAGGGTGGAATGCGGGAACCCTGTATTTTTTGGTCGCCTTCCAACATAGCTCCTGCCGTAGTAAGCGAATTGGGTACTACTATGGACCTATTCACCACCTTTAGTGCCTTGGCAGGCGTGCCAATGCCCAAGGATAGGGTAATGGATGGTTATGACCTAAGCGTCGCCCTTTTTAAAAATGGACCTAGTCCGCGAAACGGAGTTTTCTACTACAGGGGAACACAATTGTATGCGGCCCGACTCGGAGGTTACAAAGCGCATTACATTACCCAAGGCTCTTACGGCCAATTTGGGGACAAGGTAGTGCACAATACCCCATTATTATATAATTTAAACGAAGACCCTTCCGAGAATTTTGATATTGGGGCAAAGCACCCTGAAATTCTTGCCGATATAGATCGTTTGGTAAAGAAGCATCAATCCAATTTAGTAAAGGGCAAGGACCAATTGGCGGATGTAGAATAAATAATTACAAGGTAACGGTTCAAAATGTAATGATAACTTAATCCAATATTTTTACCTCCAATGTTTATACAACGGCTTCCTGCCCCCCTCTGGGCTCTTGGCCCGTAACAAGGCTTTAATGGACGGGATATGAAGTAATTTTTAAAACGCTTACCCTATTTAATATCATTGCCTTCATACTTCTATTTCATTGGTATGCCCCTTTTCCGTATTTCAACTTTTAATTTTTCTGGAATATCGGTTCTGCATTGGCAGTTTTTTAGATGCTCCAAATGCCATTGAATACGTTCATCTACGGTAGCATTTTTTGGCATTTTATGTGCCAGGTGCCATTCTTTATTGAGTTTCATCACCAAATACATTAGGGTTCATTATATTGTATACAACATCTTTAACACAAAATTTTCCGTAGACAAATTCGCCCTCAGGGTATTGCCAAATAGCCTCGCCATAGAAAGGCCGTTTATAGCCATTTACGTTTTTATAATTACTTACAGGAGTTGAAAAAGGAAATGCCTGCATTTCAGAAACGGAATAGCGGTCATTGGAAACAAAATTTATCAGTTGCCCCTTTTCGTTAAAGTACAATACGGCAGATACTACAGTTCCTTTATTGTCAAAGGTGGCCTTTGCGCATAAATTGTCGATAACCTCCCAGCTGATCCGTTCATCAATAAGGGCGGCCGGGGCAAATAGACATAGTTCGTTAAAATAGGTGACGGTCTCTGTAGGATACAGTTCAGAACCGTTGATATCCACAATTGAAAATAGGGACAAGAGCCTAATATTCATTCTTGCCCCTTCCCTATTGTACTTATGGTATCCCATTGTTGGTAGTCCATTTACCCTGGCCTTCATAAGGAACATTCTGGTTGGGCAATCAAAAAAATTATGTTGTTCAGAAGTAAATTTAAACCAATCCTTACCTCTTTCCCTCATTTCACCTTCCAAAGTAATCTTCATGTTATAAATCTTTGGCTTTCCTACTGCCCCCGTATATCGTAAATAATTTTTGATACATTCCGGCAAAGGTTCCAAATCCTCTTCACATAAAAGTACAGGGTTCGGGACAACTGTATTCATGGCAGAAGCAACATCGTCTTTATAACTCCTTTCAAATGTCAAATTGGCTTGGCCTACAATGGCCGCTCCCAAAATAATGATGTTCGCAATAGTTCCGTACCTGGCATCCGTCCACACGGTGATTATCAAGATTTGAGAAAAGACTACTGTCGCAATGCCCAAGATAGGCCACAATTCCTTTTTCAGCAATACCAGTATTGCGGTCCCTAAAAACAATAAGACCGCTATGAACCACAGTATCCCTAATGGTTTTGAAATTTCTTTGGTAAATTGTGCCATCTCCCCAAATTGGAAAGCCTTGGCAAAACCCATGAAATGTATGAGGCCGTGTAGTACCATAAATAAGACCAACCCAATGCGCATATTCCACACCTTTAATTTAAATGATGAACAGACTGTTTATAACTCATCTCCGGCTCCTCCAAATGCGGCGTTTTTGCTTAATTGTACAGTAATCAAAAAGATGTCAGCCATACTATTTTGGATCAATTATATACCCCCCTTAATGGAACAGGAGAAAGCATTACCGTAAACTTATCGTATAGAAATACTTTCAAGGTCGGGGATATATTTATCTATTGTCCATCAGATTTACAAGTTTCTCACTATCAATTATAAATTCGGTTATGGCAAAGACCTCTTTCCTATTGCTTCGGAACAGGGTTACGAATTTGGCCACCTCCTCTTCAAGATGTTCGTGTTCGGTACGTATTAAATTGGCATCCGACTTATTATAATCCGCTACCATTTCACCCAACTGTATTCTATGTCTTTGCACTTTTTCCAATAAATCATGGCACTTATTCTTTAGGTGGAACAGTCCTACTTTTAGCTCTTTTACCATATCCAAATTTTCCGGCTTGGTAATCCACATAAAGTATTTATCCACTAAATGGTGCAAAAAACGGAGATCGTCCGCATAAAACTCCAAATCAGATTTCCAATGCTCGGTTAGCACGTACAACTCGGGCCATGGTCCGTTCTTAACAAATTGAAGTTCCTTATTTTTTTCGATATGTTCCATGGTGCTCAATTTTAATGGTTATAGTTACAAATTTAGTTCAGGCATGGGTCTTTGACCATGACATATATCAGGTGACCAATAAGTATTGCATGACATCCGTCATTTTAAAAATAAAATTTATGCTGTAGCTTGGGAACAGTATTCCAAATTAGCAAAAGATGAATACCATCCTCTACGCAACGGACTATTCCCTAAATTCAGCTTCCACCTTAAAATTGGCCCATTTAATGGCCAAGAAATTTGATGTCCTTTTAATTGTAATGCATGATTTTGACATCCCTACAACCTTGAGCACGGTAGCATTGACACCACACTAGTGTCTAGTCAACGTTTAATTCACGGATAAGGAATGATGGATCTTGAGTTGGGCCAAGGCTCAAAAAACGAGCATAGCTGTAGCTACGTAAGGATTTTTGCAACGAGGAGCGGCTCAAGAGACAAATTAAATTACCCGTAGGTTTAGGCTTGACTGGACACTAGGTCCTTTTATAGGTTCTTTCCTATCCCCCCGCTCCATCGCAATACAAGATATCCCACAATACCTGAAACAACAGACCCAATAAGGATGCCCACTTTGGCCGAATCAATAAATATTAAATTGCTTGAAAATGCGAGGTTGGCTATAAAAATGGACATGGTAAAACCAACTCCGGCCAAAATAGCTATCCCTGTAATCTGGAGAAAATTAATATCGTCCGGCAATACCGCAATCTTTAATTTAACCCCTAACCATGATAACAAGGTAACCCCTATCAATTTCCCCATAAACAAAGCTATAGCTATATTCAGCATCAGGGAGGTATTCAATTCCATATCGGTACCAAAGACGACCCCTGCATTGGCCAAGGCAAAAATGGGCATAATAAAATAAGCCACCCAACCATGAAGCCGGTGCTCCAATTTTTGTAGAGGTGAAGTAAATTTATCGGTCAAATCCTCCAGATCGTCCATATGTCCTATTTGTTCATTGGACAGGACCGGAACATTCCCGTCATCGGATCGGGCAATACCCGTCATTATTTTGGATAAGTTCTCCGTATAATACTGCATATCTATCTTTTGTCGGATAGGTACGGTAAAGGCTACAAGTACGCCAGCTATTGTTGGGTGTATGCCCGACTTTAAAAAAAGTACCCAGATTACAATTCCAAGAATTACTGTCCAGTACTTGGAATAGATTCCCTTAAATCCAAGAAAAGAAAGTATCAATAGAGGGATCAAGGCATATAAAATTAATAGCCAATCTACCCCCCCGCTGTAAAATATGGCGATGACCATAACCGCGCCCAAATCGTCCACTATGGCAAATGCGGTAAGGAATATTTTAAGACTTAAGGGAACCCTATCCCCCAAGAGTTTTAAGATTGCCAAAGAAAAGGCAATATCGGTTGCCATGGGAATACCCCATCCTTGGGCCGTTTGGTCCGAGTCGTTTAAGAAAAGGAACAACAACAAGGGAAAGATCATTCCCCCAATGGCCGCAAAAAGTGGAAACATTGCCTTTCTAAGTCCGTTAAGTTCCCCGATCAGAAGTTCCCTTTTAATCTCCAATCCGATCAGAAAGAAAAACAAGGCCATTAGGCCATCGTTGATCCAAAGGATAAGGGGTTTTGTAAGCTGGAAGGTTTCTGAGCCAATGCCTATTTTATATTGCCATAGGGAATTGTAGGATTCACTGAACCCTGAATTTGCCCAGATCATGGCAATTAGGGTGGCACTAAATAAGAGGATACCGCTTAAACTCTCAATTTTTACAAACTTTTGGAAAGGGGTAAGAATAATTCTTTTAATCATAAAATTTTAAATGTGAATGAACAGAAAAGTCATAAATGTAAAAATACATAAATGGTTTAAACTGACATGGACAATCTACCAATACCTCAATGAGCTACCTCAAGGTATAGAATACGAGGTATTGGTAGCAAGACCATGCATCGTGACAATCCAAAACGCTGCACCCGAGGCAGGGCCCTGTCCGTCCTTGACGTTCGGGCGGGCTTCAGGGAATTCTATGGATAAAAAGTCTTCCTTGAATCTTCTATTCAAATTCAATTCTCGAGACCACCCCTAACATTTTTCCGCTTAAGGAATATAGCCAGTGCAATTGTTCGGTGACCAGGTGGGCTTCCTGAAGTTCCCGCTCCAATTTTAAATCTACATTTGGAAACAATTTAATATCCTCCGGCACAAAGGTGGGGAGCTGTTCCTTGGAAAATTGATCGTTCCCCAGTTCTATAAGTGCCCTTTTGGAATTTGAGTCCGCCAAAAGTAGAAGTACTTGCGACAGATTTTCATCAATTTCAGAAATAAACTTTTTAAATTTTAAGGAGGCCTTAGTGGTAGGATTGTTCTGGATATAGGTGCTAAACGATGCCAAAGACGAAAGAAAGGTATGGTTCAGCACTACCAATTCATATATTTTATCCAGATTTTTTTGTTTGGATACCGGTTCTTGCGCCATTCTTTGAAAGGCCGAACTAAGGTTGGAAGTTTCTACAAAAGCCTCTTTTCGGGATATCTTATAGGTGGTAGTCGCCTTTCCCTTTTGTTCATAATAAGCCGCAATTTGGGCAAAAAAACCTCTATTGGCCTTGACACTTTTTTCTATTTGCTCCCTAATCTCCATAAATCCCCATGCCGGCAAAATCCACAACATGGCCACAAAGGACAGCCCTGCCCCTATCAAAGTATCCAATACTCTGTACTGGATAACGGTTATGATATCCGGTCTAATAATGGCATAAACGAATACTACGGTCAATGTAATGAAGGTTGCCCCTGCCTTATAATTTTTCTGGACCATAGAAAAGGCAATCACCAAGGACACCATTCCCAAGGCCCCAAAAACATAGGGATTCTGTATGATAAAAACAAATCCGGTGGCAATGGCCCCTCCCAAAAGCGTACCGATTATCCTATCCTTGGTGCGGGATTTGGTGAGTCCGTAACTGGGCCTCATGATAACGATAATGGTCAAAAGTATCCAATAGGGGTTTTGAAAATCGAAAAAAGTACCAAGGGCATACCCTATCATAACGGTCACTGACAACCTTAAGGAATGTCTGAATATGGTAGACCTAAAACTAAAGTTGCCCAGCAATAATTTGGGATCATAATCCTGGGGAACGATAAAACGTTTGGCCGCGGCCTGATCTACCAAATCTACCGAACCCATATCCGGATTCCCCAAAAGCCATTTTATCTTTTTGAGCTTTTCAAATTGCTCTTTCAAATACTGTAAAAGATTCTGGAGCATTAGGAACCCCTCATAATCCCCAGTGCCCGTACCGTTTCTATAAAAGGCTATATGATGTTCCACCTTTTCAAAACAATTGGCCAATATGGCATTTTTGGGAATCTTACGGTGGTCTGTTCCCGCTTCGGCGATGGTCCTTAATTGTCCGGCCATTTCGAATATTATATTTTGAAAACTCCCAACAAACTCGGGATGATCCCTAAAAAGAGCATCCATTTTTCCATAATTGACCGGATTGGCTATAGCGGTTTCGAGCATGTCTATCAATTCAACAAAAATTAACAATCTCTTGGCCTGATAACCGGATCGCCCGGAGCTTTTTCTTGAAAGAAGCAGAATTTCCCTTAGCGTTTCATGATGTTCGATCAACTTGGTTTGAATTTCGAATAATTTTGATTGCAATTCCAACCGGTCCGTATTAGGACCCACCAATTTACCCCGGGTTTCCAAAAACTCAGCTGTGAGTCTATAAGTCTCCCAAAAAAGTTCTTCGGTCTGGGCTTTGGGATTTATGCGGTACCAGGCTACTGCCAAAAACAGATACCATAGTCCGCCTGCACCTATTAAAAGAGCATATTCATAAACTTCAAGTTCCTGGGGTTCATGGGCAAAACTCAATACCAAGGCCAACAAGCCGGAAAAACTAATTAGGGAAGCCCGAAATCCATAGACCGAAATAAAGGCGATAGCAAAGGTTAAAAGCCCCAAAACCGGAATCAGCAGCCAAGTTTCAAATTTTAAATAGCCCCCAATAAAACTTACCAGCATTACCAAGACCGCAGAAAATAGGATCCCGATTTCTTTGTGTCGAAAATTGCCGCTCACGTCACTGGGGGAACTCCAGAATGCCCCAAAGCAAAGCGCCAGTCCAATTTCCAAATGTCCCCATCTTAAGGAGAGCAAAACGGGAATCGTAACCGCCATAGCGATCAGAATGGCCTTGGAGAAATTGGTACTTTTCAAGAAATGCAGTAGTTCCCCTAAATTACTGAAAATGATTTGGCGGTGTAATTTCAATAGATCCTTGTTGAACCATAAAGATACGATTTCCACGGCTATGGCAAATATTGGAAAAAACTGTTTTCAGGGAATATAACTTAAAAAACTGGTGCTTGATTGGTGTCCAAACCACGGCCATAAATTAAACGCTCCAAGAAACATTGTATCGAACTTTAAAAACAATATTTTTGTTTACTATTTTTATAATATTAATGAACAACGTTAAAAGCAACTTTAGCATTAAGGATCTTGAAAATCTATCCGGCATTAAGGCCCACACCATTAGGATATGGGAAAAGCGCTATAATCTTTTTCAACCTAATAGAACGGACACCAACATTAGATATTACGATATAGAGAATTTACAAAAACTTCTCAATATTACTTTTCTCTATAACAACGGTTATAAAATTTCAAAGATCTCGCAACTAGGGGAGGATAAAATTTCGGGAATTGTAAGAAATTTGGTTTCAGAACAAAACGATAATGGACATGTGATGAATTCCTTTAAAATGTCCATGATGAACTTTGACCAGGCGCTGTTTTTCAAAACGTACAATGACCTGTTAAAGGAAAAATCGTTTAGGGAAATCTTCTATGCCTATTTTATTCCTTTTTTAAACGAAGTGGGATTGCTTTGGCAAACCGATACCATAACGCCCTCCCATGAACATTTTATTTGTGCCTTGATCAAACAAAAGATTCTGGTAAATACCGAAAAGTTGCAATACAGCGTACCCTCCAATACCTCCAAGACCTTTGTACTGTATCTTCCGGACAATGAAATACATGAATTGGGGCTAATGTTCCTGCATTATGAAATCCTATTAAAAGGGTATCAGTCCATCTTTCTTGGTCCAAGCATTCCAATATTCAGTTTAAAGGATTTTTTGCCCTTGTATGACCATGTTGTATTCGTTTCCAATTTCACAGTACAACCTGGCAAAGAAAATGTGATGGGATATCTACATGATTTTCATGAATTGCTGCTAAAAGACACTACTTCAGAGCTTTGGATATCAGGAAAAATGCTCCAAGAAGTAAATCAAAAAGAATTGCCCAAATCTATTTTTACTTTTTCCCGGATAGATCAATTGGTCCAAATTCTTTGATAGCCCAAGACCTAAGTAAATTCCGTTCCTTTTGCCGAAACTGCCCCCATTATAACTTTTCGGGCAAGATTGGGAAAAAATCCCCATAACTAATTTAAATAAAATGTTGTGGAGTTGTCCCCTTTAAATAACAGGGCCATTTTTGGGTTATAAATTATAAAAAAGTCCTACAATGGCATTGTTAGCTGGAATGTCACAAAACGAAGTTAAATTTTGTTCAATATTTAAGTTATAACGTTAAACATTTTATAACTTGTACCCAACATTCTACAGTCATGGCAAAAAAGAAAACTATTACAGAAAACGACATTGTTTCAGCTTATATGGACCATGTCCTTGAACATAATGAAAATCCAAAATCGGTTTACCTATTTGCAAAAGCCAACAACTTTGAAGAGTCTAAATTCTATGCTTTTTTTGGGTCGTTCGAGGCCATAGAAAAACATATTTTCAAAACATTTTTTGATAATACCGTTTTAATTTTGGATAAAAGCGAGGAATATAAATCCTACGATGCACGCAATAGACTATTAAGTTTTTATTTCACCTTTTTTGAAATTTTAACAGCTAATAGAAGTTATGTAACGCACTCACTGCAGCGCCATAAAAACAGTCTCAAAGGGCTAAGCATGTTATCTGGGCTAAAAAGGCATTTTAGGTCCTACATTAATGATTTGGATATAGGAACTATAGACGTTGAACAGGAAAAAATAGGGCAATTTCAACGGCGTGCATTAGAAGAATCAGCTTGGCTGCAATTACTAATGACCTTGAAGTTCTGGATGGAGGACAACTCGGTTGCCTTTGAAAAGACGGATATATTTATAGAGAAATCGGTCAATACTAGTTTTGATGTTTTAAATATTGTTCCCCTTAAAAGTGTACTCGACTTTGGAAAATTCATTTTCAAGGAAAAAATGAACATGAATTAAAAACATTGGATGAAAACAATAGACAATATACCTGTTTCAAAAATACATCGTGCCTCAAAATTAGTATCCACAGGTGCCAGGGTTGGAGTTAACTATCTCAAGTACTTTGGTGACAAACTTACTAAAACAGAGCTTGAAGCAAGATCAAGGCTTAACGAAAACAATGCCGGGGACATCTATGACAGCCTTAAACAACTTAAGGGAAGCGCCCTAAAAGTAGCTCAAATGTTAAGTATGGAAAAAAGTATAATGCCCCAAGCCTACGTAGAAAAATTTTCCTTGGCACAATTTTCCGTACCTCCTTTATCCCCGCCACTGGTAATTAAAACTTTTAAAAATTATTTTGGCAAACCGCCCAATGAATTATTTGATTCCTTCAACACAACTTCAGTAAACGCTGCCAGTATTGGACAAGTCCATGAGGCAGCAAAATATGGGAAAAAACTTGCTGTGAAAATCCAATATCCCGGAGTTGCCGAGAGTATAAGCTCGGACCTTGCCCTTGTTAAACCCATTGCGATCAAAATGTTCAACATTAAAGGCAAAGATTCGGACAAGTACTTCAAAGAAGTTGAAGGAAAATTAATAGAGGAAACAAATTATGTGTTGGAAATGAAACAGAGCAAGGAAATTGCCAAAGCCTGCTCATGCATACCCAACCTTTTGTTTCCTCAATATTATGAAGAATTATCATCCGACCGAATTATCACTATGGACTACATGCAAGGTAAACACCTTTCGGAGTTCACGGCCAACAATACCGACAAAAAAAAAGCCAATAAATTAGGGCAGGCATTATGGGACTTCTATATGTTTCAAATACATCGTCTAAGAAAAGTACACGCCGACCCACATCCTGGAAATTTCTTGGTGTCCAAGGATGATGAATTGATTGCCCTGGATTTTGGCTGTATGAAAGTTATTCCAAATGACTTTTATGTCCCATATTTTGAACTGGCCAAACCAGAAAATATTACGGACTATAAATTCTTTGTCTCCAAACTGTATGAACTGGAAATTTTACGTGAGGACGATTCCATAGAGGAAAAGGAATTTTTCACCGAGATGTTCCGCGAATTGTTGGGTCTTTTCACTCTGCCATTTCAAGCAGAAAGCTTCGACTTTTCCAATGGTGAATTCTTTGGTAAAATAATGGAATTGGGGCAACGCTACTCCAAAAGTACCGAACTGCGCAAAATGAACGGCAACAGAGGTTCCAAGCATTTTATATATATCAATAGAACTTTTTTTGGTCTTTATAATCTTATGTTCGATTTAAAAGCAGGCCATATTAAGATCAACAACTTCCATGCGTTTTAGTGTTTCCATCCAATTGAACTATTTATCCTAAAAATATCAAATGAAAATTCTCGTCACAGGTGCTACAGGATATATAGGCAAACGATTGATTCCTATTTTAACCAACGAAGGGCACCATGTGGTCTGTGTGGTACGGGATAAATTAAGAGCGGATAAAAACTACCTCGAGGATGACAACATCAGTATTGTCGAGGCCGATTTTTTAAAACCGGAAACTCTAAAATGTATTCCTAAAGATATTGATGTGGCGTATTATTTAATTCATTCCATGTCCAACTCTTCCAAAAATTTTGAACATTTGGAAGCCGCTTGCGCTGCTAATTTCAAAACCTATTTTTCCTCTACACCCTTAAAACAAGTTATTTATTTAAGTGGCATTACAAACGAAGCGCAACTTTCCAAACATTTACAATCCAGAAAAAATGTGGAAGAAATTCTAGCCTCGGATTTCTATGCCCTAACTGTTTTTAAGGCAGGTATCATTGTTGGGTCTGGAAGCTCATCGTTCGAGATCATTCGAGACCTCATAGAAAAACTACCCATAATGGTAGCACCAAAATGGCTCAACACTAAAACACAGCCCTTGGCGGTAAGGGACGTTTTGGCCTTTTTATCAAGGGCAAAAGGAAAGAAAGAGCTTTACAACACCTCATATGACATTTTTGGTCCCGAGATTTTGACCTATAAACAAATGCTATTGGAATTTGCGGAAATAAGGGGGTTAAAGCGCTACATTTTAACAGTACCGGTCATGACTCCAAAACTTTCTTCTTATTGGCTTTATTTTGTTACCTCCACCTCTTACAAATTGGCAACAACATTAGTGGATAGTATGGGTGTCCAAATTGTTGGGAAACCTAGCAAGATAAATCAACTCTTGGGAGTGAGCCCCATTACCTATAAAGAGGCAGTCGAGTTGGCTTTCGAAAAAATTGAACAGAACAGTATTGTATCCAGCTGGAAAGATTCCATGGTAAGCAGTGGCCGCCTAAAGAATAACCTTCACAAATATGTTAATGTTCCTCAATACGGATGTTTTAAGGATTATAAAGAACGTAAAATTCAAAATGAGCAGGCCAGCATCAACAAAATTTGGTCTATTGGAGGTACAACAGGCTGGTATTACGGCAATTTTCTATGGAAAATTAGAGGATATCTAGACAAATTGGTGGGTGGTATTGGACTAAGAAGAGGAAGAACCCATGTTTCCGAATTGGCTGCTGGGGATGCCCTGGATTTTTGGCGGGTCATCTTTAGTGATAAAAAAGAAAAAAAACTGTTACTATATGCGGAAATGAAGCTTCCTGGAGAAGCTTGGCTAGAATTTAAGATTGAAAAAGGACTTTTAAAACAAACGGCAACCTTTAGGCCCCGTGGAATTGCCGGCCGTATATATTGGTACACTGTGCTTCCATTTCATGGCTTGATCTTTAATGGGCTGATCAATAAATTGGTGACCAACTAGAACTTATTTATATAGTGGAAGCCTATACCGTCATAAGAAAATAGAATCCAATACTGTTTAACTTATTTTAATAATAATTAAACATTGTGTAATTTTGGGAATAGTGTCGTAAACTACCTCGGGGCAAGCCTGTCTGCCGACAAAGGCAGGCCCACGAGGCATTGAAAGAAAATTCAAGTTTGATTTCGACGCCTGTCTGCCGACAAAGGCAGGCCCGCCCTAACGATACGGGCGGGCAAGCGTCGGAGCACCTGCCTACGGCAGGCAGGTTTAAATATCGATTATGGAGTAAAAGATGATTTTAGAAACCACACATAATAACAAAGATACTCCCCTACTTGCAAATGATCTCGTTGGGAAACCTTTCAGTTTTATAAAAACCATACAAATGAAAGGCATTGTTTCTAAAAGAATGATAATAAGGGAATCCAGTGATAATATGAAAACTTACCTCAACAGCACTTTTGATGCTACTTATGCCCATATAGAGTTAAGGCCTTTAGGGGTACTTGTCAGAATTATCAAAGGTTTTACAAATTTTACATGGGTAATACCATATTATCAACTGGTAATTTACAAAGGTGACCGTAGCAGTCTATATGCCCAAGGAAGATATATTAGGTTCAGAAAGGATGAGGCCTTTGAAAACAATAAATCCTTCATGAATAAATTGATGAAATATAAATCCAGGTACGAGTTGAAATATGCTTTTTTAAATTTTAAATGAGTTTAAGCGAAAGGGATATTGACCGAATTATTGAAATGGCATGGGAAGACAGAACCCCATTTGAAGCCATAATGTATCAATTTTTAATACCGGAACAGGAGGTAATTAGGCTAATGCGACGGAAAATGAAGCCAAGCAGTTTTATATTATGGCGTAAGCGTGTACAAGGGCGCGCCACCAAACACCAAAAATTAAGAACCTTTGAAAAAGGCCGCTTTAAGTGTTCTAGACAAAAACAAATTACAAATAACTCAATTTCAAAACGCTAACAGTGCTTTGACTTATGTAAAGAGTACAAAGGTACAGCACAATTAAAAAGATAATATGCATACAGAAACCTGGACACCAAATAAAAAGAGCAATCCTAAATTAAACGGTTTTTCCCATACCGATATTGGCGACGACCATTTACATACCGGTTTGAAAACGCCATTGAGAGTGGACGCATTCGAAATTCCGGACACAGAGAAAAAGCAACGTATTGCGCAATTGTTTCAGGAAATTATGGCCGTAATGGGATTGGACATTACGGACGATTCCCTCAAGGGCACTCCAGAACGCGTTGCCAAAATGTATATAGATGAAATTTTCTCTGGATTAAACCCGGCGAACAAGCCAAAGATAGCTTTGTTCGATAACAAATACCAATACAATCAAATGTTGGTAGAGAAGAACATCACCTTTTACTCCAATTGTGAACACCATTTTGTACCCATAACAGGAAAGGCCCATGTAGCCTATATTTCTTCTGGAAAGGTAATAGGCTTGTCCAAGTTGAACAGGATTGTACAATATTATGCAAAGAGGCCCCAGGTACAGGAACGTCTTACCAACCAAATTGCGGAGGATCTGAAAAGTATTTTGGGTACGGAAAACGTGGCGGTCATTGTAGATGCCAAACATTTATGCGTTTCTTCCAGGGGAATAAAAGATGAATCCTCCTCTACGGTAACCTCCTATTTTGGAGGACAATTCAATACCCCATCAAAAATAGCGGAATTACAGAATTATATTAAAAATTAACATTATGGATCTCATTGACGAAGCATTGGAATTTGAAAAAAGAAATCTTAAATCGCTTTCCACTAGTGACAGAATTGAAATTTCAAGGAAAGCAAAAGCACTCATTTTGGGTTTGAACGAAATTTATAAAAACAAAAAGGAGGACAGGATAATGGAAATCATGAAACGCCTGACCGCCTTAAAAAGAAAGGTAGAAAAAAGATTAAACGGCAAACATTTGGTAACCGGCCTATAAATCCACTTAAAAAATGAAAACAATAGTGGTAATTGGAGGTAGTAAGGGAATAGGCAAGGCTATTGTAAAAACCTTTTTGGGTACCCATAAGGTAATTAACATAAGTAGATCTTCACCGGAAGAGTCCCACTCCAATCTAACACATATGGGCTGCGACATTTTAAAGGATGAATTGCCCGAAATAAATATAATGGATGCACTGGTCTATTGTCCCGGAAGTATCAATTTAAAACCATTTACACGGTTAAGCTTGGAGGATTTCAGGGAAGATTATGAAATCAATGTTATTGGTGCCGTAAAGGCCCTGCACAAATATTTGGATGTGCTTAAAAAAGCCGATCACCCTTCCATTTTAATTTTTAGCACAGTGGCTTCCAAATTGGGTATGCCGTACCATGCCAGTATTGCCGCATCCAAATCCGGGGTGGAAGGCTTGGTAAAATCCCTTGGTGCGGAATTGGCACCAAAAATACGTATCAATGCCATTGCACCCACGGTGACGGATACACCGTTGGCCTCCAAACTACTGCGCAATGAAAAGATGGTCGAAAATATTAAAGAGCGCCATCCTTTAAAGAAATACCTAAGCCCAAAGGAAGTAGCGGAAATGGCCGAATTTCTATTATCGGAAAGAGCATCCTCTATCTCAGGTCAAATATTTGCAATGGACTATGGAATAGTAACATTTAAAATTTAATCGATGAATTCCTTTAAGGTAATTGGTACAACTTTATTGGCTAATTCCAAATCCAAGGAAAAGATAGGTTTATCACTTGTATTTGTTATAAAGATGGCTACAACCTTATGAAGGTTATTGCCTACAAACAAGTTCTTGAATCCATAGAACATGCAACCTTTAATATGCCCATAACATAGCCTGTTTTCCACTTCCCGAGTTGGCGCGAGTGTCACACTCGTGCCTATAAAACTTCCAAAGAAACTAAAATAACAGCTTTACAAATTTGAACCTCGAAACTTCAATCAGCTACTGATACCCGCATAGAACACGCTTTGAACCTTGAACCTGAAACCTTGAATTTTAAAGCTGCCAACTGTCACTGTCAACCGCTACTTCTTATTGCCCAACCCAATAAAAAGATCTCCACACACATCGGACAACTTTGAACATTCAAACCTTCAACTTTCAACCAATTTCATTCCCTTGAAAAAATATGATGCTGGGTCGCTGTAAAATAATCACAGAAAATCTGGTTTAACAGATGGTCCTTTGTGCTTGCCCTTACCCCTAATTTTGGGAAGATTTCTATGATATTCCTGGAAATTTCCTTCACGGAGTGTACGGCCCCATGGTGTATTTTTCGCATATAATCCTCTTCAATAGCCCTTTTTTGCTCGATCATTCCCTCAATTTCATTAACGTAATGGAATATTTTTCGATCGGACTCCAAAATCATGTTTTTCAAGGCATCCAAGCTTCCCTTTAAAATTTCCGTATTGGCCTCTTCCAATAAATGTTCCGCAATACCTATGTAATTTACCCAAAGTGTTAGATCGGCAAAAAGGGAAAAGGGGATCTTAAAAATAGGCTGGGGCAGATAAACTTCATTATAGGTAAAACTACAGCTCTTGTGGGCCATATAATCCTTAACGGCAAAAGAATGTGTGGCAGTAGCTTTAAGGCCCATGGTATTCCAATCCTCAATGACCTGCACTGCATTTTTAGGAATTACGAACGATTGCACCCTTGGCGATCCGTCATCATTTCGCAATAGGGTTCCATTTTCCAGAATTTCTGCGTTTAAGGTAAAATGGGTAAGGTAGGGAGCGCCAGTGGCATAGCGCCATTTCCCCTTGATCCTGTACTGATCGTTCACTTTTTCCGCCGACCCAAAAACCCCTCCACTTCCGCCCAAACAAGCAGGGGATCCGGCCTTCATAAAAATTTCCTTGGCCTTGTTTGGCTGTAAATTGCCTACAAAATAGTTGGCCCCGCTACAAAGTGTGATGGTCCATCCCAGACTGGCATCGATCCTGGCCAAATCCTTCAGCAAGGACAATCCCGCCTTTAGGGATAGTTCCAATCCGCCATGGGTTTTTGGGACCCATAGGTTCCAAAGGTTTTCACTGTTGATGCAATCCAAAACATCTTGTGGAAATACATCGGTTCCCCAATCCAGTTTTCTAAGCTTGTGCAGTTTGTCCATTATTGTTTTCCAAAATTAATTTTCTCCATTTAAAATATCCAGAGGTCCCCACAACAAACAAAAAAATGGTCAGGCCCGCATAAACGTACAGTTCTTTGTAAACGAACAAGGGGATCGCAATAAGATTACTGATATTAAGGTAGATCCAATTCTCCATCTTTCTTTTGGCCATGAGCCACATCCCCGCCCAGGCAAAGGCACTTACGGCCGCATCCCAGACAGGGACATCCGAATTGGTAAAATGGCCCAACCAATAGAGCATTAGCGCAAAGCAGGCGATTACAATAGCAATAGCCATTATTTGTTCCGATCTGTCCGAGTAGGTAATAGGCGTTTCCTTTTTTTGTCTGCCATATTTCCAAAAAAGCCAGCCGTAGATACTCATAAACAAATAGTACAGATGAAGTACAATATCCGCATATAGTTTTGTTTGATAAAGTACCCATATACCAATAAGTATGGATGCTATTCCAAATAAATAGTTGTGGATATTATTGTTCCTTGCCAAAAGGACTTGTGCCACCCCAAGGGCCGTTCCAATTATCTGTAAGTATGTAAGCTGTGTAAAAAAATTCTCCATCGATTCCTTAATTTATAAAATGGAAAAAGATGAAGCAAATCCCAACTTGCAAGATGCTGCTGTTGGACCAAAATCCCTACGCCGGCATTATCCGGATCAGGTTCAGAGTAAAAACTCCTGGGTATCATCTCAGCCTGCAGTAAATGCAAGCACCCCATTTAAGGTACAAAGCTATAACTTATTTGGGATTTGTTGCCCTTTTTTAATAATACTTATTTTAATAATACTTAATCCTTCTTTACCAAAGTATTCAGCACCAAAGCCGAAATAATCATAAACAATCCTATGAAACTATAAATTGTATAGGCCTCATGGAACCATAGAACCCCGATGGAAATAGTAAAAATCACTTCAATGTATTTTAAGGGGGCCACAAGGTTCGTTTTGGCAATTTGAAAAGCCCTGGTCATATACAATTGTCCCATAAAACCAAAGACACCCAATAAAAGCAAAAACATCAATTCGTACCCTATTGGCTCCACCCAAACCGCTATGGCCAACAGTCCGCCAATAACGGTACCAACGAACATAAAGTAATTTACTACAACTGCCGGATGGTCCGACACCCCTATTTTTCTAATAACAACGTAGACCATTCCACTAAAAACGGAAGCAGTTAAGATTAGGGCAAACCCGGTAGTATTGATATTGCCATCAAATCCCTTTAGGACCAATACCCCTGCAAAGGCGGTCAGGAAGAAAATCCATTGCACATTTTTCAACTTTTCCCGTAATACGACAACAGCAAAGAAAGCGGCAAAAATAGGTGATAAATACCGTAATGAAACTGCCGT
This sequence comes from Arenibacter sp. P308M17, assembly GCF_003426735.1. Lineage (GTDB taxonomy): Bacteria > Bacteroidota > Bacteroidia > Flavobacteriales > Flavobacteriaceae > Arenibacter. Next base: position 16,924 of record NZ_QVON01000005.1, on the reverse strand, counting down.
GCCCACATTGAGATGCTTTAGGGAAAGAAAGAAAAGACTCATGGCCGTTAAGCCCAACACGGCCCTTAACAACATCAGTCTTCTCTGGGTGCCAAAAATTGGAATCCCCTTTACCATAATATAGGTGGTTGCCAGTACGAAGGAACCCAGGCATCTAAAGAATACGATCTGGAAGGTTGGGATCCGGTCCAGAGATTTTACGGTAACATTCATTAAAGTAAATGAAAACGTACTGATGACCATAAAAAGTAATGCCTTTTTAAAATCCGATCCGGAAGATTTGCTCCATTTAATCTTTAACAAAATAGCGTTGTTGTTTTGCCATGGCCATATTTATGGCTTGAATGCGCTAAGGTATAAAAACCTAATCCAAAGTTAGCTTAGGAAACCGTTGAATTGTCCATACATAATGAATTTTGCATGTCCCTACCGAACTAAATATCAGTGGCTTTTGGGATCCGGGCATTATTGCATAGACTTGATAATTGACTATTAATGTTGATTTAAATGAATAATACCCAATTTATAAGCCCAATAATAGTACATGACAAAAACCGATTAGAGCATAAAAATGCGTTATTGCTAAGAGGAACGAGGAAGCAATCTGTTCATTTGAATGGACAGACTGCCACGCTGCACTTACAGTGACGAGCCGTCATTGCGAACAAAGTGAAGCAATCTGCCCAATGGGCGACAGATCGCTTCGTACCTCGCGATGACGAAAAACTATTTTTTGTCATGTACTAAAAAGCCCTAGATCCGGCTTTTTCTTGAAGCAATCATACTAATGATCAATATTTGGGTGGCGTGGAACAGCATCAAGGGCAATAATATTATTCCTATGGACGCCATGTTTCCAAAAAGTATTTTAGAAAAGACCGTGCCGTGTACCAATGATTTTTTGGTGCCACAAAACTGTGCCGTAATTTGATCCTCCCTGTTAAACCGTAATTTTCCGGCCATAAATCGGGTCAGGTAAAAAACGGCAACAAATAATACCAATACACCCAAAAAAAGTACCAATAGATCTACAAGAGAGACGGCACTAAAGATTTGGTCATCAAAGGATACCGCAAAACTCTTATAAATAATCAGTAGGATAATGGACTTGTCAAAGAGGGTCAAATTACTATTGTGCCTTTGGGCAAAATTACCTAAAAAACGTTGCAAGGAGAATCCCAATACCACTGGTAGTATTATTTGTACAAAAAGTTTCATGTAAAATGCGGTAAAATCAAAATCTGTTTGCGCCCCATGTACAAAAAGTCCCATCCAAAGAGGTGTAATAACTATGCCTATGATTCCGGAAATACTGGCATTAAAAATGGCGGCCGGTATGTTCCCTTTTGCTATGGACACCATAACCACCGATGAGGATACGGTTGAGGGAAGGGCTGCCAAGAAAAAGAAGGCCAACCACATGGTTTCTTGTTCTTCATTTTGAAGGAAGGGACGGAAAATCAAAACCAATAGAGGGAAGATCAAAAAAGTAGTAGCCTGTATTAGCGCATGCAATTTCCAGTTTTTTAGTCCAGCCTTTAATTTATCCGGACTCAATTTAAGTCCATAAAAAAAGAATATAAGTGAAATTCCTATCGCACTAATGATGTCGATAGGAATTTTACTTTCACGGGTTCCCCATTGCGGAAAAAAATAAGCGATGATGATAATGCCTATAATGGATAGGACAAACTTATCAATTTTTATTTTCATGTATTGTGGTTTTGTTCTTATGGGCTAAATTAGGCTAAATACCCGCCCAATAACCATCGGGATTAAAAGGAACTACCTCGGCACAGAGTATCAGGGGTGTCAGAAGCAAGACCGCTGCGCTACAAGAACCAAGATATAGGACAAAAAATTCAATGCCTTGTATCGTAACTATCTCTACGGCGCATCCAAGGCAGAGCCCGTCCGTGTTCAGTCAATTTATCCTTTGTTACAATTTTTGACCTCCATAATTAAGGGGAAGGATCAATTTAAATTCACTCCCTTCACCTTCTATGCTTTTAACGCATATACTCCCCCCGAGTTTTTCCATAAATTCCTTACAAAGGGGCAATCCGAGGCCGGAACCTTTTTCATCGGACGTTCCAAAGGTCCATTTATTTGTTTCAATATTAAACAACTTATCCACATTTCTTTCGTTGATACCAATGCCGTTGTCAGAAATTGTAATTATGACCTTAGGCGGTTCCTTTTTCGTCATAATACATACCTTTCCACCAACTCTGGTAAATTTAATTGCGTTGGAGACTATGTTTCTTAATACAGTTTTTAAGATATCCATATCGGTACAGATTTCAAAATCATACGATCCAAGATGAACCAACTCTATTTCCTTGATCGTTGCAGCTGAAGAGAATAGTTCTATAATCCCATTAATAATATCGGATAGAATTATATTTTGGGGATTGAAATTATTTTGTTGCGTCTGCAATTTTGACCAATTTAACAAATTGTCGAGTAGGGCAAGTGAATTTTGAGCCGTTGCATGTACTATTTCCGAGTATTTATACGCTTCTTCCTTATTCTTCTCCCCAATGCTATCCAATAATAGTTCGGAACAGCCCAATATGGTATTGAACGGACTTCTAAGGTCATGGGCAATAATGGAAAAAATTTTGTTTTTATCGGTATTAAGCGTATTCATTTGATATTCCCCATGAAGTAGGGGGTCTTCTTTCTTCATACTCTTGGTGGTGTCATAGCCATAATACCACATTCTATTTCCTTTCCCAACACAACCCAAAGAAATACATTTTTTTGAACCGTCCTTACAGGAAACATAAACTTCTACAGATCTAAAAATAGAGGATCCCTTTTTGTTCTCCCTGCATATGGTATCCAACTCATTTTTAACGTAACGCCGATAATTTTCATCAGGAAAGATCAATTGCATACAATGATGGACCGATGGAACTTCATTAAGGGTATACCCGAAAAGTTGTTCAAATGTGGGGTTGACGAACTTCCCGCGGCCGGTAAAAGCGGAAAACACATAAGTGGCCAAGGGCAGTTCATTCAAATATGCTTCCCGGGCTTCCTGATCTTTTATTTTGGATAGTTCTGTAATTAGGAGCCCCGATTGGGAATTATCTTCCAAGCGATTCAAATATTTCTGTAAGGGAGCCGTATTTTGATGCACTATCATTGCGTGTAATACATCCCAACGCTTAAATGATAGATAGATCAATAAGATAAATACAAGGGTTGCAAGGACTAAAAAAAGTGTCATTCAAATAAGTTTGATTCGTTCTTATTTGACACAAAAAAGTTTAAAAAGTCACTTGAATATCCCTTTAACTCTTCGCTATTTCCACTTTGCTGTTGACAACCAGTTCTATAGGATATATAATTTTTTTATCATGGTTCTCCACGGTCATACAAATGTTATCAATGGCGATTATCCGCCCTTCAAAATCATCAATTTTCACCAGGGTTCCTATGGTGTAGTTTTTTCTTGAATAAAATCCCAAAATAAGTCGAAAAACAATATCCCTGGAACCTAATCCCATGGCCAGGGCCACTGAAGCCAGGAAGGCTCCCAATATCAATGCCAGATTGGTCGTAATGATATCCGTATTAATGCCGGCCTGGTTCGCGGCTAAAATTGAAAACAAAACAAATATGGAAAAGTAAGCTATATTGCCCAATAGCTTTCTGCCTCCCAATTGAAATGAATCCAATATACTTCCTAAGAATTTCTTCACTGTTGAGGCCAGGTAAAGTCCCAATAAAAACAAAGCCAATGCGCTAACCAATTTTGGAAAGAAGTCTATTATTCTGGTCATTTGGTAAGAAACACTGGGGAATTCCAAAATATCCGCTCCAATGGTTACCAATATCAAAATTAACGACCATCGTACAAAACCGGTCAACACCGTTTCCAAATCTATTTGAAACGGCAGTTTTACCTTATGCTGTATCCATTCAAATTTGGTTTTGGCCTTGGATAACTTCAGGAACTTCTTTAAAATGGAAAGGACAATTCGCAATACGATCCAGGCCAGGATGATAAAGAGTATTATTTTGACAAACTTTAGACCTAAACTATAAAGGGAATCCAACAAATTGTCCGGTAATCGAAATAAAAAACTATTTTTCATAAGGTTGGCTTATTTTTTTAAATTCTTAATTGATTCGTTAATTATCTTAGGGTTTTTTACCACAAAAAGATTGGCCAGGTCGAAACCAAGTTTAATAAGATTGATATCGTCCATTACCCTTGCTTTGATGATTTCAGGCAAGGTATCGTTACTCAATATTTGCTCGAACGGATTCTCCATTTAATCTATTTGATTATAAATTTCAACTAACTTGTTCTTTGCTCTTTTAAGCCTCATCTTTACGGCACTTTCACCAATTTCCATTATTTCCATTATTTCCTTTAATGTAAAATTGTCCTTATACTTCATAATAAGCAAGATTTTATCATTTGCATGGATGAGTTCCATTGCTTGAAGTAGTTTGTCTATTCTCAACTGATAAATTTCCTCATCCGAAATAGTTTTATCCACGGACAACATATGATTTTCAAGATCTACTTTTTTATTTACCTTTTCCTTGTCCCGCTGTATATAATTGATGCAGTAATTATAGGTTATGGAATATAGCCAGGTCGTAAATTTTGATTTGCCGTTAAAAGAGCGCAATTTGATAAAAATCAACACAAAAATATCATGGGTCATATCCTGTGCTTCCACCTTATTCCTTAAAATACTCAAACATCGGTTATAGACTTTTGGAGCATGCCTATCATAAAGTAGACCGAACAATTCCGCATCATTTGTTTCAACAATTTTAGCAACCAGCTCATTATCACCTAGTTCTTTGTCCAAATTAATCACTTCACTAATTTAATTGAATGGATATCCTTAGGTTGTGACACGAATATTATGCAAAAGTCACTTTATAAAATCACTTTTTTTGTTAAATCCCGTCTTTTTTAATTTAAACTAGTGTTATGTTAAGGATGTTATGTCATTAAATTCAGGTCTCGACTCCGCTCGACCAGACAATCTATCGTCACTTCGAGCGCCCGCCGAACGGCCCGTTCGGGCGGGCAGTCGAGAAGTCATTTCAGGGTTAACTTAACACTAGTTGTTCGTTTCAATAAATTCTACCCGCTAACACTCGTCTGCAACGTTGGTCAGCCTCTGAAAACATAATTATGCCCAACTACATAGGCCAATCCCATAATTTAGTATTGCGAAAAGGGCCATTTTAGTGGTTGGACCCGTATATATTTATAGTATACCAATTTTTAAAGCTTGCATTTCATCGAAAAAAATGAACAAAATTGATTTTGGAGGTAGGGTTTTGTAAGCTTTGGGTTGTTATATGGATGAACGACCCTAATTTTTGGGCTAAAACCTACATAATAATGTTGAACACAAAATCTAAAACTATGAAAATCAAATTTTTGTCATTTATTCTATTGGCTTGTTTTGCCGCGTTCATTGGTTGTACGGATAATAACGATGAGAGTGCAAAAATGGGAAAGATGTCAATTCGATTGACAGATGCCCCTTTTCCCCATGATTTGGTGGCAGAGGCCAACGTGACCATCTTTAAAATAGATGCCCGCAATATAGCCATGGAATCCGATACCGAAACGGAAGGGGAAATGGCAGATGAAACCGGTTCTCCCTTTACCGTATTGATGGAACAGGAAATAGAGGTCAACCTCTTGGACCTAACAAATGGAATAACCGAAACCCTGGTGGACACGGAAGTTCCCAATGGCACCTATGATCTGGTAAGGGTATATGTAAAAGGAATCAATGTGGTACTTACCGATGGTACCACTTATGATCTAAAAGTTCCAAGTGGTGAACAAACCGGAATTAAGGTCTTTATAAAACCGGGTATAACCGTAGCCGGTAATTTAAGTGCCGACCTGTTGCTGGATTTTGATGTGAGCAAATCTTTTATAGCAAAGGGGAATATCAAGGATTTGGCAGGTATTACAGGATTTAATTTTAAACCGGTAATCAAGGCCTGTAATCTGTCTACTGCCGGAAGCCTTGCAGGAATGGTGACTACTCTGCAGGAGGAAGTTGCCGTTGGACTAGAAGGGGCACAAGTATCTGTTTTTGCGGCAGATACCCTGAATACGACCACTTTTACGGACGAGACCGGTGCCTATATGGTTATGGGTCTTTTGTCCGGGGACTACGATGTAACCGTAGAACTTGATGGGTACGATGCACAATCTGCCGAAGATATTGAAATTGTTGCGGGGAACAAGACTGTTCAAGATTTTGAACTTAATGCCGCTGTAACCGAAGAAGGGAACTAAATGTAGTATTGAGTGCAGCAATCATAAAAAAAGCGGAATCGAAAGACTCCGCTTTTTTATTTTCAACTAGTGTAGTGTCAATGCTACTGTGTCGTTTAAGTTTATCTAGCCAAGGCAAAAAAATGTTGCATAGCCATGGTATTTTTCATATCCGTAATAGTGATGACTGTATTGGGAAGCACTTCCATTGTTTTGTATTTCAAAGCAGGATGCACCATTTTGTATTGAGATCGATCAACAACTTTCCTGAACCCATTATACAAACGCCCAATCGACCGTAAATCCGCAGTCATGATTTTGGCCATTTCGGTCATTCAAATTTAAAGGCAATTGCTTAACTGTAGGTGGACCTTTCGAAGTATTGATTTCAGGATTATAGGTATGTTTTTTTTCTTTTGTAAAAATGCCCTGAAAAAGTTAAATTTTGTACATTTAATATGTTGTAAACCAATCCTTAACTAAACTACCATACAATCAAATTACGAATGTTTTGGAACGGAATGGGATAAGTAAGCAGTAGGCAAAAAATTACCTACTAAAAACTGTTTACTGAATACTGTCTACTGAACACTGTTTACCGCCCACTGCCTTTTGCCAACTGTAGACTTTTACCAGATATATATAAGAATTCTATTTTGCTATTGGAATACGAATCGGAATAAACTTAAATACGATGCCACTTTTTATAGACTATCATCAATTCGACGCTGTTACCATAGAAGAAGTCAAAGAGGCACATATGGCCGACAAGGCGATCCAGGATGATTATGGAGTGAAATACCATCAATTTTGGGTCAATGAAAATGCGGGTACGGTTTTTTGTCTGATAGAAGCTCCCGATAGGGAAACTTGTGAACTGGTACACAAACTGGCACATGGAAATGTGGCCTGTGCCATTACCGAAGTAGAACAAGGGTTTTATAAATTGGCAATAGGCACCCATACTGCCAAGTCTGATGGGGGATTGGTGGCCTATAGTAGCGGGGAAGCCGATTTGGGGTACCGGAGTATGTTGGCTATATCCATAAGAGGTGTCACCACTGCAAAAGATTCGTCAAATCTCGAAGATCTTTTACTTCCCAATTGGGCGATAAAAAAGACATTGGATAACTTTGCCACATTCCATGGCAGGGCAATACCCTGGGAAATTGACGATAGTTTAATTGCAGCCTTCGACGATGCTTCGCAAGCGGTTCAATGTTCGATGCGGCTTCAAAAAAAATTGCTCAATAGTGAAAATCAAAGACCAAGCATAATTTTTAAGATCGGATTGGCAACGGCACAACCGGTAACAACGGATGGTGACTTCTTTAACGAAACCATTAAACTCGCCCATAGGTTGAGCAATGCTGCCAGTGATAATCAGATTTTGATTTCTTCGCTTACTGGAAAATTGGCCCATCTGGGACCTGGTACCGATCCTGAACTCCTAAAAGTGGTCACGCCCTCTGAAGAAAAACTTTTATCCGAATTGATCAATACCTTGGAAAGCGGTTTGTTTGAGGATAAAAAGCATATCGGTCGTATTTGCAGGAACATTGGTGTAAGCAGACCGCAACTGTACCGAAAAATAAAAACCATTACGGGACGATCTCCCAACTACTTCATAAGAGACCTCAGATTGAATAAAGCAAGAACATTATTGCAACAAAAATCAGGAAATGTTTCGGAAGTGGCCATGGAAGTTGGCTACAACAACCTGTCCTACTTTTCAAAATGTTTTACCGAAAAATTCGGGTTCAAACCTTCTGCGATTTAAAATGATAACTCGGGCAAAAACACATCCATAGTTCGTGGTCTGTAAATTCTCGATGCTATTTTTAAATTTCGAATCATTAACGGTATTTTTTGAACCATAGCCGTTAGCTACCGGCCTATAAGTATAACTACCTTTATTCCGTAAAAACAACCAAAACATACAATTATGGAACATAAAGGCTTAACAGGTGAGGTCATCACGCCTAAAGATGCACAATATAATGAGGCAAGGACCATCTACAATGCAATGGTCGACAAAAAACCGGCACTCATTGTTAAATGCCATGACCAATTGGATGTGGTAAATGCAGTACATTATGCCCGTAAGAACAATATGGAAGTGTCCGTACGCGGGGGAGGTCATAACGGTGCAGGCTTGGCAGTTGTAGATAATGGGTTGGTTATTGACCTTTCCAATATGAAGGAAATCAAAATTGATACAGTAACCAAAACCGCATCTGTTGGCGCAGGCTGTACTTGGGGGGATGTTGATAGGGCAACGCACGAACACGGTTTGGCCGTGCCTAGCGGGATTATTTCCACAACCGGAGTGGGCGGACTTACCCTCGGTGGCGGGCATGGTTACCTGACACGTAAATACGGACTCACCATCGATAATCTTTTGAGCGCCGATGTTGTTCTTGCAAACGGGGATTTTGTCCACGCAAGCAAGGACAAAAACCCCGACCTGTTCTGGGCCCTGCGCGGAGGTGGGGGAAACTTCGGAATTGTAACCACATTTAAGTTTCAGCTCCATCCCGTAAAAAATGTTATCGCAGGACCCTTGTTCTGGCCGCTCGACAAACTTGAAACAACTTTAAAGTGGTATCGCGACTGGCTTCCACAATTGCCCGATGATGTATATGCCTTTTACCTTGAAAATGCTGTACCGCCCGCAGCACCTTTCCCGGAAGACATTCAGGGCAAAAAAATATGTGGCCTGCTATGGTGCTACACCGGACCTGTAGATGGTTTTGAAAAATACATACAACAGGCACGGGATGTGGCCAAACCACTGTTCGAATTTACCGGGGAGATGCCCTATCCAAATCTGCAACAAATGTTTGACGAACTCTATCCACCGGGCGATCAATGGTATTGGAAAGGGGATTTTGTACGGGAGATACCAGATGGGGCCATCGCCGAACACCTTCGTTTTGGGGAAGTACCGAACCTTAAATCGGGGATGCATTTATATCCTGTAAACGGTGCGGCCCATAAAGTGGGCAAAGATGAAACCGCCTGGGGAAAACGTGATGCCAACTGGTCCATGGTAATTGCCGGTGTGGATCCCGATCCGGCAAATATGGGGAAAATAAAGTCCTGGGCGCGGAACTTTTGGGAAGCCCTACACCCATATTCCATGGGCGGTGCCTATATCAATTTTATGATGGAGGAAGGCGAAGAACGGATTCGGGGAAGCTATGGTGATACCTATGGGCGCCTTGCCAAAATAAAAGCCAAATATGATCCGGAAAACTTTTTCCACGTCAACCAGAACATAAAACCATTAAATTCGTAAAACGGATATAGAACTCATTTTAGTACATGACAAAAAATAGTTTTTCGTCATCGCGAGGTACGAAGCGATCTGTCGCACATTGGGCAGATTGCCTCACTTTGTTCGCAATGACGACCCGTCACTGTGAGTGCAGCGTGGCAGTCTGTCCATTCAAATGATCAGATTGCTTCCTCGTTCCTCTTACCGATGATGCATTTTTTATGCTCTAATCGGTTTTTGTTATATACTGTTAGAACTCATTTAAACTTTTCCCAATTGGCTAAGAAATCAGCTTAATTGTTTTGAATTTTTTGTTCGTCTTTGGTGTCCAAGACGTATAACGCAGCTCCTTGCACAGGAAACCCTGTTGATACAATAGTTAAAGGCTCGGTAGCTTCTCTACCGTTCAAAGTGTTCGTTTTCCCATATTCGAAGAGATTCTTATAAGCCTGCTATTTTAGGTCTTTTACCTGAAATACCAATATAGCTATCCCTATTGTGCTTCTTTGGTTTGTATATCAGATGTCGATTTACGAATGTTCGTTATATTTGAAAAATATAATGATGTTCATGAAATTCCAAAGGCCAATATGGGTAATTTTATGGTCGGCAGATGATTGCCTTTCCTGCAAAGGCCTGTCCTTAGTGTTTTGTATTAATAAAACCGAGTAGAACCATGTTTTAGATATGCATATTTTCCAATCCCATATCAACAAATTTACGCATATAGGTAACGAAGAGTTTGCCGAGGTACTCCAATATTTCCAAATCCAGACCTATCGTAAAAAAGAAAACTTGCTAGTAGAGGGACAACTATGCAAATACCGCTATTTTGTACTGAAAGGCTGCTTGCGCAAATTTTTCATTGATGATAAAGGCACTGAACAGACCACAGAGTTTGCCATTGAAAATTGGTGGCTGACGGACACCATCGCTTTTGAACATCAACTGCAGACCCAGTTTTATATTCAGGCAATGGAAATCTCGGAAGTGTTGTTTATAGAACGAAAGGCACTTGATGAGCTATTGGATAGGCATCCGGTTTTGGAGCGCTACTTTCGTTTCATATACCAGCGCGCTTTTGCCGCTGCACAAATGCGGTTTAAATACCTTTATGGGTATACCAAAGAGGAAATGTACCATTTTTTCATGGTAAAACATCCTGAGTTTGCCCAACGTATTCCACAAAAGTATCTGGCATCGTTTTTGGGCTTTACCCCCGAATATTTGAGCGAACTTCGTAAGAAATCGGTAACCTAAATAATTAATGGGATATGTTGCAGGTATTGCGAGAACATATTTTAAAATCAGTACAACAATACACCAACGGGCCTACGGGGCTGCCCTGTTAAAGCAAAAAACCTATGCCACCACCTCCAAAGCCGATTTTTACAATTACTTTAAAACTACCTATCCGATCTTGATACAAAGGGTTCCCGAATCCATTTTTGCATCGTATATGGGCGTTTCCCTCAAAGCCTTCAAAAAAATTAAGGCGGAACACCTTTCTTAAACCAGCTTAAGTTTTTTAGCCCGCACTATTTTCAACTTTGTACCATCAAATAATTAAATCTTACAATTATGAAAATAGTAGTTATCGGCGGCACCGGACTTATCGGAAGTCAAGTAGTAAATCTCTTAAAAAACAGCGAACATGAAGTCATTGCGGCGGCCCCCAACACGGGAGTGAATACGCTTACCGGTGAAGGTCTGGATGCCGTTTTGCAAAACGCCCAAGTGGTGGTAGATGTATCCAACTCCCCTTCATTTGAAGACAATGCCGTAATGAATTTCTTTAAAACATCTAACGGGAATTTGTTGAAAGCAGAAAAAAGAGCAGGGGTAACCCACCATCTGGCACTTTCGGTTGTCGGTACCCAAAAACTACAGGAAAGTGGGTATTTCCGTGCCAAACAAGTACAGGAAGATATGATCAAGGCTTCGGAGATTCCTTATACCATTGTACATGCTACCCAGTTTTTTGAATTTGCGGCAGGTATCGTCCACATGAGTCTAATCAATGACCAAGTGGTTTTGCCAGACGCCAACATACAGCCCATTGCCAGTAAGGACGTTGCCGGATTTCTTGCCAAAATAGCTGTTGAAAAACCTAAAAATACCATTTTGGAAATAGGGGGTCCTAAAAAATACCCTATGGCGGATTGGATTAAATCCTATACTGCTGCCACACAAAAGAAATATAAGATCGTTTCCGATACAAAGTCATTGTACTCGGGCGCATCTATAGAAACAGACACTTTGGCTCCGGATAATGCGGTATATTTAGGGGGTACGGATTATGCCAACTGGATAGCACAACCGGAGAATCAGCGTTAAGGTAGGTGTTTAACAAATCGGTAAAAATACAGCACTTGTATTCTTAAGGGGTTTTTCGAAAGGGAAATCCCTTGTTTTTTTGATATCTATATTTGCATGTATGGTGATGTGAGAGTTAAACCAATGTAATACGATAATATGCCGGCTTTGCCCAACAAAAACTAAATCCCGATACAAACCTTTATGAACGCCTCTTTTCTTCTTACCGAAACCTCCAATTTGGTATTATCCGAAAGGGTGACATAACCGCTTTTAGCGTACGATTTTATGCTGTTCAGATTAATAAGGTGCGAACTGTGTATCCTGAAAAAGCCGTGATGGGATAAAAGTCCGTCAAAATATTTCAATGTTTTGGAGACCGTGTGTTTCTTCCCATCCAAAGTGAAAATATGTGTATAGTTTACATCGGCTTCGCAGCGTACAATATCCGTGATATTGAGGAAACTATAGCCCTCTTTGGAAGGGATACTTATCCTTTTTGGGTTGTTTCCCTTGGAAATGTGCGACAGCAATACATTTATCTTTTCGTTAAGATGGTTTTGTTCCAACCGTAGCAACGCCTTTCGCATTGCATTTTCAAAATTTTCTTTGGCAATGGGTTTCAATAAATAGTCAATGGCGGAAAATTTAAAGGCTTCAATGGCATATTGTTCGTAGGCCGTGGTGAAGATCAGGCAAAAATCACGATGGGAAACGGAAGAAAGTACGTCGAACCCCGTTTTTTCGTTTAGTTGTACGTCTAGGAATACAATGTCTGGCCGCAAGGTTTCCACACCCCTTATTGCTCCATCTACGGTATTAAAACACACGGTTTCCATCTCGCCCTTGTAGGGTTCCAACAAAGCAAGGAGGCTGTCCGTACAGTGTTGTTCATCGTCTATTACGGCTATGGTCATGTTACTTGTTTTTAAAAAGCGGTTTGCAGTGGAAGGCTTACCTCTATCCGCGTTCCTGCATTATTGGGCTTGTCCGTGATTTGAAGTTGGCCAGTGGATTTTTTCTGTTTGTTCAGGATCTTTATACGGTTTTCGGTAATGGCGATGCCAAGCGATTTTTTGTTATCGGTTTCCGCTCCATTTAGTTTTCTTCCCGTTCCGTTGTCGTCCACGCTACATACCAGCATTTCGCCTTCTTTTATTATTTCCACCATAAGATGCCCTTTGGAACCTTTGGATATAAAACCGTGCCAAATACTGTTTTCTATGAATGGTTGGAGGATTAACGGGGGGACAAGGATATTTTCGGTGTCCAGTCCGTTTTCAACATCTATGGTGTAGGAAAACCTGCCCGGCAACCTTTTGGACTCTACTTGCAGATAGAGCTCAATGAACTTCAGATCTTCGTTCAGGGAAATTTCCCTATGTCCCGAATTTTCAAGTGCCATCCGCATTAGCTGGGCGAACCGCGTAAGGTAGTCCCGGGCCGTAGCTGTGTCGTTTTTCAGGATATAATCGCTTATGGAATTGAGCGAGTTGAAAATAAAATGCGGGTTCATTTGGGCACGGAGGGCCTTCAGTTCGGTATCCGAAATCAGGGCCTTAAACTCGGCCTCCTGCTTTTGCCCCAATGCATCCCTTCTACGCTTGTACAATATAAAACCCAATACCGAAACGGCAAATAGGGCAGAAGCGCCCAAAACAGAAACCGTTTTTATGGTGGTTTGCCGTTTTATTTCGGCTTGCGCCAGGGTACGTTCGTTTTCAAAATCGAACTCCATTTGCTTTCGGGCTATTCCTACCCTTCGGTTTTGGTTGTTCAGGCTGTCTTTCAGTCCGGAAAAGGCAATATGGGCTTCGAGGGCTTTTTGGTATTCGCCCTTGGCGGCAAAAACATCTGCCAAGGTTCCCCAGGCCGATTTTTGCAAAAATAAGTTCCCTTGTGCTTCACTTAGCTTTAAGGATTCCCCTGCAAAGTGTTCGGCCTTGTCAAAATCACCTGCTTTCAGATAGGCCATGGATGCATTGGCATAAGCGGTAGGACGTACAAACTCGATTCCATGCAAATCGACCAAATTCAGGCTTTTTTCAGCTGAGGCTACGGCTGCTTCGGCATTTTCCGCTTTTTCGTACATCAGTGACAAATTGCTGTACAAATTGGCCTTGTAAGTGGGGTTTTCCTCTATTTGTTTATAGGCCAATGCTTTCCGATAATAATAAATGGCCGAGTCGGTTTTCTCCAACGACCCATAAACATTAGCGATATTCGCAGTAGCAGTGAGTCCCAGGTCTTTGTTGTTTTGTAGGATTTCCTTAAAATAGCGCAGCGCTTTCTCAAATTCTTCCTGCTCGTAATAAATCGTGGCTATGCCACCAGTAACACCCCATTTATAAGGTGCCAGCTTAGGATCGTTCGCAGAAACGGAAAGGGCTTTATGGTAGTAGTCGAGGGCTTTATAGGGATTGGACAAAGAATATTGGCTGATGAGTGCCAAACGTTCATACGCCAGCATTACACCTTTTTGATAGCCAATTTTTCCTGCATCTTCCAAGGTTTGCTGGGCAAAATCGGTAAGTGTACTGTCGGCAGGATTTGCAAACAGGGCCTTTTTGGTATAATCATTCCTTAAATTAATGGTCGTTGTATCCGTAGAGGGCAATACGGTAATACGGCCCAACAGGGAGTCAAGCTCTTTTTTCAGGCCCTGACCGTTGGTTGCAATGCAAAAAAAGAGTAGAAAAATCAATGCAAAAACCCTTTTCATCCGTTCATTTTATTGTTTTTATAGGTAAGACCTGCCGGTTCCGTTCAGGCGGGTTCGATTCGCCATTATATTTATTGGTGCGTATCAACGATTTGTTATGGCTCATTTCATAAGAATGTTAAAAAAGGAATACTTGTAAAGATATGGTTTTTAACAAAAAATCATTTTGATCCATCATGAAATAAATCAAATACAACGGATAATCATTTGGGGTTTTATAAGGTAAGTAACTGTGATACCTTTATCGTAAACCATAAACGGTTCCTTTTTTATGGATACTCAAAACATTCCCACTTTTTTTACACGCCCGGAAAAATCGCTTTTCGGGGTTTGCAGTAAGCTTTCCCACAAACTTGGACTGGCTCCTGTAGGGGTCAGGATAGCTTTTATTGTGCTTACGTTTTTGTTTATTCCCCTAGGGGTTATTGCCTACTTTGGCCTATACTTGGCAACTGTCCAAAATAAAAGCAGGATGGTAATTTTTGGGTTTGTCGGAGTATTGTTGGGAATACCTTTGAGCTATTATTTTCAATCGGATATCATCAAAAATTTGATGGGGATGTTCAGTTATGTGGGGAACCTCCCCGATGTCGTGGACGGATATAACGGTTTTATAGGTAACGGCGTGGACATTGTCTTCAACATTGTATTGAGCATGGTGGTCTTTGCCCTGGTGGGCGGGACAATTGGATATTTTATGGATAAAAAAGAAATCCCCAAATAGCCTTTACTATGGCATATAATTAAACCAGCACAAAATCATGGCGACCATCAAGGCCAATAAACTGTGCAAAAACAGGCAGGTGGGCTTTTAAAAAGAATAGCAATGCCAACCGACATAAACAACCTTAAATCAGTGATTTATTGAATTTTTGTAGAGATGAAAAATTATAGAACTGTCACCTTGAAAATCAGCTTGTTGCTTACACTATTGTCTCCTGCTGTTTTCCTGGCCCAGACCCAACCTACCGTAAAGGAATCGGTAGAGCAGGTAAAAAAAGACTTCAATGCCCTGAAAACTATTTTTAAGAAGAAGGCCGATACCAAAAGTGAAACGGAAACGAAGCCCAACGCCCCCAACGGCACAAATTTTTTACACCTGCACGGGGGAGAAATTGCGGAAAATGTGGTGTATGTGGATGCGGATAGATTTGGGCATTTCAACCACGGCAAGGCCATAGTCCACAAAGGCACTGCCAGTACCATGATAAATGCCGACGGACAATTTGTGTTTCCGTATAATACCTACCGATTTTATGATATTGGCAATACCTATGTGTTTCGTGAAAACGAGGTGTATGTCAACGGTATTTTTCAATATGAAAAAAAGGCACAGGGCGGCTTTGAATCGTATATGAACGCCGAAGGAAAAGAACTCACCGGATCCCCGGAGACCAAGAGTGTTCGGATGGGACTTAACGGCCAACTCCTTGAAGGAGTACGGACCTTGTACGACCGTCCAAAAAACAAACAGGGCAAACATCCCGTTCAACACCATTACATCACCCATACCGGTAAGCGGTACGTTCTTGGTACGGGGTTGGCGAAGATCGGCAATGGTATAGGTGTTTATTCCGAATACAGGGAAGGTTGGAAACTGGGATATATGAAACTATCGGGAGAAAAGTTGACTGAGGCCGTTTTTGACGAAGCCGAACCTTTTTTTGATGGCATGGCGGTAGTGGGGCAGAAAGATCAATATGGGATAAAGAAATACGGCTATGTCAATGAAAAAGGCGAATTGGCAATTCCGCTTCTGTTTTCTATAAGGCCCTCTAGATTTTCCGGAGGATTTGCAAAGGTGGAACCAAAAGACCGTAGCGAGTTCCAATATGCATTCATCAATAAAAAGGGGGAGATCGTATTTAAACAAACGGCGGAAGATAAAAGAAAGCTGGGCAATCACGAATTTGACACCTTTCAAAGCTATGGCCTAACAACCACTACTGGTGGCTTTTACGTGATGGATACGCTTTTTAAGGTAATGCCGAAGGCCGATTTTTTTGCCCGGTTCGGCATTAACGGTATTTCGCATATCCACGGGGCTTCCTACCGTGAACCCAACGGGGGCATGCATTCCGGCAAAGGGCTTTTCAGCGTGATGGGCGAGACCGACCCTAAGATCTATTTCTCCAATAATGACATGAACCACCAGGGAGTACTTCGCGGTAAGGAATTACGGATAGGGTTTATAAACCTTAATACAAAAACGGTGGTACTCCGTATCCACCCCACCAAGCACATATTGCCATCTTGATTTCCTGTCTCTAGCTTTGCCCTAAAATAGTATACGATGAGCAAGGAACAGAAGATGTTTGCCCTG
>NZ_QVON01000004.1 GCF_003426735.1 Arenibacter sp. P308M17 | reverse complement strand
ACAAACACAAAAAAGAAGGCTTTCCCCATAGGGAGGAACCGGATCCGTCAACAAGATATTCAGCCCTGGCCTATCGGCGGGCCGAATACTTAGTTATTGGCGTGTCGTTTTTTTATTTCTTCTTCAAAATTGTCCTTTATTATCTTTTCTAATTTTCTGTTTCCAAACCAATGAAAAGGAGATTTCAAATCGTGAAGTCCATAACTGGTTGAGTTAATTAAAATGTCTTGTCGGTCATAGATAACCACAATTTGTCGTCCCCAATTTGTGGAGAACCAACTCCAAGCTGGAGATAAAATTGATACTTGTTGGTTATGAATCTGTAAGGTCCAACCGAGTTTTTCAGTCAAATTTTTAACTGCTTCCCGGTTTCCGTCTTTTAGTGTTCCACTTATGCGTTTTAGTCTATCAAGATTAATTATTGAATAAAGTAGCAGCCCACCGAGAATTAATGCAAGTCCAAAAAGTACGGAAGCACCAATTATGTAATCTCCATTTTCCAATTGGTCAAAGAAGAAAAGTCCCGATAGTAAAGGATAAGCACCGACTAAAACGACATATGTCAAAAAATCAAAAATTGGTTCAATCAGCCAAGTCTTTCTAATTACTCGTCCTTTTTGTTTTGATTTTGGTATGTCGATTTTATCGTGTCTCAATTTTGTGTTGTTTTAAATGCACGCCAACAATTGGATATGATCATTGATCATATATACCTTATGTGCCTAAGATAGTAAATCATTTATTTTCATGATTGATTTTTCTGCTATATATGAAGTACACCGAATCAAAATTGGAACAACCTTTATAGGATTACTGCAAACGGAAGAGTATCGGTACAGCTTGTGAATCTAACTATCCCCACCTCCAGTACTTATCTTTTTTTCATTTCGCAAGCTTCATTCAAAAAAAACAAGAGCTTCCGGTTCCGCTAAATACCGGTTGTGATCATTCAAAAAAGTAACTGTCATTTGGGATTTATCCACTCACAACCCGTATTTCTGCCCACGCTGGCATCCTGCCAAGAATTGGCTTCATCGCCATAACAAAATTTCAACCGCATCCCCATCTACACCGGTATCTTTGCCTATGGTATCCCGTATGCTTTTAATATGGGTTGTTATTGTACTCATTTTTTGTTTTTATGAAGTAGTTGCAAAAACGCAATACCCCTGTCCGTTATTTTATATTGTTGTTTAGAACTTTTAGGTGTTTCAGGAATAGTCCAAGCAATGAGATTATCCTCCCTTAATCTATTGATTGTCTGATACAGTTGTCCAGATATGCTTTTTTGACCTAATTCTAGTGCTATTTCCTTTGTTGCAACTGTTCGCTTAAATATAATTCTTAGAACAATTGTGTACAAAGACTCCTGCTGCAACTCCTGCTGCAACTCCTGCTGCAACTCGTGCTGCAACTCGTGCTGCAACTCCTGCTGCAACTCCTGCTGCAACTCGTGCTGCAACTCGTGCTGTAACTCCTGTTGCTGCTTGAAGTCCTTCTTAATGAACGTTACCCTAAAGGCTACTCCAGGCTCGTTCCATTTGAATGCTATTTCGGGATATGTCTTTAAATCATCTGCGATTAACTGTAGGCCGTTGCCCCATTGCTCAATAATGCCCAATCTCTTAAACACTGGTGCCAGCACTTTATTTCGCACATCCGATTGCCCCGCATCCATTTCATTGAAATCTACTGATGGCAATAATTTCCCTGGACTGGTAACCTCAATTTTATCATCGAAAATGGCGATTTTTATATCCTTGCCCAGTAAGGAATAATCCCGGTGTATTACTGCATTTCGTATGACCTCCCTCATGGCGATCATAGGATATTCCCAACGGTCATTACGATAAACGCCCTCGTAATCCTTGGTGCCTTGGGACACATGGCGCATTATAAATTGATACGCCAATTCTGCATGGTCTGCAATGCTTCCTATTATCGTTTTTTGATCTATATAAGTTCCTGGAATTGTTCCTTTAAAACGAGCACATTCGATTTTTGCATAAGGAAATAATTCTTTTTTAACATCATCATTGGAAAGAAGCACTAGGGCATTGGTAGGGAAAAATTGCCCTTGTTCCTTCTTTAAGAGATCCAGTTTTTTTAATACTTCCCCGTTTAATTCTTCATCTGTCTTATCCTTAAAAAATTCCTTGAAGTTCTCAATATTTAATTGTTCAATCGTTTTTTTGAAAACCAACTCAGCATCAAAGGAAATTCTATTGCCTGTCCTTTCCAGTTCCTGAATCATTTCATCATTGGCAAGCCTGTTAGAAGACCCAACCCTTATAAAAGTTCCAGTTTCCTTTCCTTTTGATTTTAGGAAATATGGAGGCTTACTCCCCTTATGGATAAAGACTCTAACGATGAATTTGCCAGCTTCTTCAATAAAGGAGATTTCGGGTAAAATGGTAGGTTCACATCCATCATTAATAATATTACTGATCTGGTTTTCTAAACTATCTAAGTGTTCCTTTTTAATTCCAATGATTGCCCTAGGGTTATTCTTTATACCAATGAATAGCTCCCCACCGGCATCATTGGCAAATGCGACAATGGTTTTCACTAAATCGGCTTTTGTTGGTAATAGCTCTTTAAACTCTAACCGACGGCCTTCAGGTAGTTTTATTTTATCCAGAATTTTCAACTGTTATTTTTTTATTATGGGGTTTGGTATGTTTCTTTTTTCGATTCCCTAATGGCCTTTTAAAATTGGGTCAATTCACTCACTACTTTGATCAAAGCAGTAAAGCTGCTGCATCGTCAAGAACCGTGCTGCCCAATTCCTTTAGATAAACTTGGGTGGTGGTCAGGTCTTTATGTCCCAATGATTCCCCAATAATATCCGTAGCTACACCTTTTTGTTTTAAACAATTGGCAAAACTGTGGCGGGCCACATAACTGGACAAAGATTTATTGATTCCGCAAAGATTGGCAATTTCTTTCAAGTCTCGATTATATTTGGCCAAGGTTTTCTTTTTGCGATGATCAATTTGGGCCGGGGTCAGTCCATTCCTTAATAGTATGGGAAACACATATTCCGTAGGCAATGCATTTAGTTCGTAAAAATCTAGGATTTCTTGCACGGGCGGTAGAATGGTAATTACAAACCTCCCCTTGGTCTTGTTTCTAATATAAGAGATCGTTGTTCCATCAATATCCTTCCATTTCAGCACCATCATATCCGTGTAATTCATTCCCCTGGTATAAAAGCTGAATACAAAGTAATTCCGGGCATCCATTAAATGTGGATGCTTGGATAGATCAAAGTTGATAATCTTGGTGACCTGATTAAAGTCCAATGCCTTTTTAATACCCTTTCCTTTTAATTTGGAGATCTTATACGTCTTGAAGGGGTGGTTGATATCCTTTATGATATTCCGTTCAATGGCTTTATTGTACAATGCCCGTAATGTGCGTTGCTTGATGCTGATTCCGCCATCTGTCCCGCCCCGGGAACGGAGCCATGCCTCATATTTATTTAGAAAGGTATTGGTGATATCCTGAAACTTGACCTTTTTAAATCTGGAAAACTGTTTTACGGATTTCATGGTTTCCTCGTACATGGAAGCATTCCCCATTCTTCCCGCCAATTTCATTTCTGCCACGATCTCTTCCCAAAATGGGAAAAGATAATCGTTTGCCGGATTGTTATCTACCCGAAAACGTTTGCTGAAATCATCAAGATCAAAGTATTCCTTTTCCATCTGAAGATCGGAATATACTTTTAAGGCCCGATCCTTAAATTTCAACAGCAACCTGTTATTTTGGATGTAATTTGAATTTTTTCTATTAAAACAACCGGCAGCAACGTTCCACTCGTTTTCCGTGGTCTTGAATATGGTGTTGAAATATTTGGTTTTTCTATCTTTGGTCACCCTAAGACAGACCGGGAAAGTGCCATCGGGGAATGCTTTTTTTCGTAAAACTATTTTAATGCTAGACATAATAACTCAATAACGGGTACAACATATTTCCATAAAATTGTTTTGACGCTTGACATAATAAGTCATAATGGGTACAACATAGGTACAACAAATGGGTATTTAAAGTTACCAATTAAGAAAGTTTCTGCAAAACAAAAAAATGTAAAATACTGATAATCAGTTAATTTGCAAACAAATAGCACTTAAAGAAATTGAATTTCAATGGTCTTACAAGCAGGGGGTCACTGGTTCGAACCCAGTAGGGCCCACAGTAACAAAGATAAGGCTTCCAAGAAATTGGGAGCCTTTTTTGTTGGATCAAAAATTCCAAAAAGGCTCACTTTTGGAGGATCATGACTAATTTTTGTTGTCAATCTATACTTAACCCTCATTTTTAACAGATCATTTTTTAATTTAGTTAATTAATTTATACTTGTTGTTCCAAGGCATTCCTGAATGTTCCGTTGCACCCTATTAATCTTAGTTTAATAAACCAACAATTAAATTAGGTCAATTGCCCTAATATATTTATTTTAGCGGCCAATCACTAGTCAGGTAATTTGGGTCTTGTTTTTTCAATCACAAATTTAGGGCAGTCTTTAAATGGAATAATCTCGGGCAATTAACGGTTTGTTTCATGTAAAAATTAAATAAAATAGAATTATGGAGTCCATAAGCACGATAGATCTTTTGGTCATTGTTCTTTATTTATTATGCGTAGTATTTGTTGGACTTTGGTTTTCCCGCAAACGCAGACAAACCAGTGAGGGTTATTTTTTGGCCGGCAAATCGTTGACCTGGTCGGTAATTGGAGCTTCACTTTTTGCTTCTAATATCTCCACCGTACATCTTGTTGGCCTAGCGGAATCCGGTTATAAGGACGGAATGGTCTGGGGAAATTTCGAGTGGTTTTCCGCTTTTGAGCTTCTCCTTCTGGCATTTGTTTTCATACCTTTTTATTTAAGGACCAGAATTACTACACTTCCACAGTTTTTAGAGAAAAGGTATGATGCCCGTTCTAGAGTGGTTTTGGCCATTTTCAGTATTTTGGCCGCCTTGTTCATGCATATTGGGGTAAGTTTTTATGCAGGGGCAGTAGTGTTCGAGAAAATATTTGGATTCGATATCCTGGTATCCATAATCATCATTGCCTTGGCAACGGGAATATATACTATAATTGGTGGTTTGACCTCCGTTGTCATTACCGAATCCGTACAAACGATTATTTTAATTTTGGGCTCCTTGACCATTACTGTCCTGGCTATCTGCCAGCTCCCGGAATTGGGGATAGACACCTACGATGGCTTAAAGGAAGCTGTAGGTTCGGACCGGTTAAAGGCCGTTGATTTTAATACCGGGACAAAAGGTTTTACATTTATGGATATGCTTTTTGGACATTTAATATTAGGTATTTGGTATTGGTGTACGGATCAAACCATAGTACAGCGGGTTTTAGGTGCCAGATCCGAAAAGCAGGCCAAATTGGGAGCCATTTTTGCTGGATTTCTAAAAATATTACCTGTCTTTATTATGGTGGTTCCTGGAATTTTAGCGGTTGCCCTTTTTCAAGAACAAATTGGGAATGAAACCAAAAGTGTATTACCTGTGATGATCGTGAATTTAATGCCCATTGGGCTCAAGGGATTGATGGTGGCAGCATTGTTGGCTGCGGTGATGAGCAGTGTTGCCGCGGCACTGAATAGCTGTTCTACCCTAATCGTCTATGATGTTTTTGATAAAATAAAACCTGAGCTGTCCGATAGGGCCAAAATAAATATCGGAAAAATTACCGCTGGGGCAGTATTGGTTCTTGCTGTAGCTTGGTCGCCATTCTTGGGAAATCTAGGCGCCATTTTTGAGTTGATCAATCATATGTTCTCCATTTTTGCCCCATCCATCGTGGTGGTATTTTTATGGGGTATCCTCTTTAAGAGAGGAACGGCCAATGCTTCATTTTATACCTTACTGGTCGGGAGCCTTTTTGCCGCCTGTGTTTTTTATGTAGAAAAATATATGGTGGTCGGCGGTATTGAAAACTATATTTCCAGTAACCAGGGATTGGGAATAAATTGGTTGCGGCAGACATATGTCTTTTTTATATTTTCATCCCTATTATACCTAGTAATATCCTATTTTGATAAAACGGAACAGGAGATTCCGACGGAGTTTTATCTCAAGGTAAATAAGCCGTGCAAACAAATAAATTATCTAAGTGCTTTGTTGGTCGGGATTATGTTGGTCCTATACTACGTATTTTATTGATGCTATTTGAAAGTAAATACAAAACCATGAGCTTTGATCAATTTCCAAGACTTCCCCAGACTCCCGTTCCCATTGCCATAATTGGCGCCGGTGGTATTGTACGGGATGGGCATTTACCGGCCTATTCCAAGGCCAATTTTCCTGTTATGGGTATATATGATGTTGATGTGGATAGGGCATTTAAATTAAAGGAACGATACCCGTTTATTGGAAATGTATTTACTTCTTTGGCCGATCTGATCGAAAAAGCCCTTAAGACCAAGGTCGTTTTTGACCTTGCCGTTCCGGCTAGCAATATTTGTGATATTCTAGAACAGATTCCCATAGGTTCGGCAGTTCTGATCCAGAAGCCTATGGGAGAAAATTTGGAGGAGGCAAGGCGGATATTCAATATATGCCAAAAACGACAATTGGTTTCCGCTGTTAATTTTCAATTGCGGTTTGCACCATACATTTTAGCCGCAAAGCATATTGTGGATCTAGGGCTCATAGGTAAAATTTATGACATGGAATTTAAGGTCTGTGTCAGCACACCTTGGCATCTTTGGCATTTTCTAAATGGAAAATCTAGAGTGGAAGTGCTGTACCATAGTATTCATTATTTGGATCTGATCCGTTTTTTTATTGGAAACCCGGTTCGGGTTATGGCCAGCACCATTAAACACCCCAATGCAGTGGAACTAGAGGCCACCCGGAGCAGTATTATATTGGATTACGATCAGTACACACAGGCAAGAATACTTACCAATCACGGACATATATATGGGCCGGAACATCAGGAATCCTATTTTAAGATTGAAGGGAGCAAGGGAGCCATAAAAATTAAGATAGGGGTATCTTTGGATTATCCCAAAGGAGAGCTTCCAAAAATGGAGTACATTATTGTGGAAGATGGAAAGGGCTGGCGGGAGGTTCCCTTAATCGGCGGGTGGTTTCCAGATGCCTTTATAGGTCCCATGGCCAGTTTGCAAAATCATTATCAAGGTGGCCAACAATCCCCTACACATTATATCGAAGACGCCCTACAGACTATGCAATTGGTTGAAACCGTATATAAGTCCAGTGAGGTTGAGGGTATTAAATTTAATTATTTCAGCGAGAACAAACCTTAATGGATTATAAATAATTATTAGTTATCAAAAGCTGATGAATTGTAATGGATCTATACCCAAATAAATGTAAACATAAGGCCACGATAAGGAAAACAAAAGAGTTAATGATAAAAAATTAAGTGTATTTATAAAACTAGAGCGGGCACCGAAAATAGTTAAAAGATAATGAATAAAACAATTATGATCAAAAGAGGGTATGCAGTGGATGCCCGATTCAATTTAAAAAATGGAGCTGGATCCGATGCTGTACATGCCACTCCTATATATGCCTATGCGGTTTGTAAACTTAGTACCGACACCAATTTGGAAGGGGTTGGACTTGCCTTTACCTTGGGTACGGGCAACACATTGGTTTGCGAAGCTATAGACTATCTGGTAAAGTACGTGGCTGGGAAAGATATAAATGATTTAATGGCCGATTTTGGGAATACCTATAAGTTGATGGTCGACGATCCTAATTTAAGATGGCTCGGGCCCCACATGGGAGTAGTTCATTTGGCTTTGGCCGCTGTTGTTAATTCCTGTTTCGATCTTTGGGCAAAATCCAAGGGTGAGCCGCTTTGGAAACTACTTGTCAACCTTTCGCCCGAGGCCTTGATAAATACCTTGGATTTTTCCTATTATGAGGATGTGCTTACCAAGGAAGAGGCCATTTCGCTTTTGGCCGCCCAAGAATTTGGAAAACAGGAAAGAGAAAAAATATTGGACACGGGTTACCCGGGATACGATACTTCTATTGGATGGTTCAATTATAGTGATGACCATGTGGCCGATAATATAAAAAAAGCCATGGACAATGGTTTTACGGCCATGAAACTCAAGGTTGGGTCCAAAAATCCCGATAGGGATATCCGTCGGGCCCAATTGGTAAGAAAGAATGCCGGAGATGATGCTACCATTATGTTCGATGCCAATCAGCAATGGAATCTGTCCGAGGCCATTGCCATTTGTGGGCGGTTATTGGAATTTAATCCGTACTGGGTAGAAGAACCAACCCATCCGGTCGACATATTTGCGCATATGGAACTGGTGAAAAGGATCGATGTAAAACTTGCCCTTGGAGAGCAGGTGCCCAACAAGATCGTATTTAAAAATTATATCCAATCGGGTTGCCTGTCATTTAACCAGGTCGATGCAGTAAGGGTGGGCGGCATTTCCGAATTTATTTTAATTAGCCTTTTGTCCAAAAAATTTAATATCCCTGTTGTTCCCCATGTTGGGGACATGGGACAGATACACCAGCACCTGGTATTGTTTAACCATATCTCTATAGGCCACCCGGTTTTGTTTTTGGAGCATATTCCCCATTTACGGGAACATTTCGAATTTCCGGCTATTATTGAAGGAGGCCATTATATTACCCCACAAGAGCCCGGATCTAGTTCGTCCCTAAAAAATTATTGATCTAGTGTGGTCATCTTTCTTTTGGACCACCACACTGGGGTTTTAGAAATAATGGGCAAAAATTTTTCTTGAAGGGATGCCGAAACAATTGGGTGCTTCAAAGTACAACAAGTTATATTTTAAAATATAAGAAATGAAAATAATATTAAATACGATCTTAATGACAGTGCTGGCCTTTTCCTGTATGGCACAGGAAAAAGCAGTGGTGCCTTTGCCCACTCCGGCCCAACTAAAATGGCAAAATGCCGAACTTGCGGCGGTATTCCATTACGATCTTCATGTCTTTGATGGAGAGCCTTACAACCAGGCCCAAAATAGGATAACCCCAATACAGGATTACAATATTTTTAACCCGGTAAAACTTGATACCGACCAATGGGTAAAAGCAGCAAAAGATGCCGGTTTTAAGGTGGCGATTTTAACGGCCACCCATGAAACCGGATTTGCACTATATCAGAGCAAGGTTAATCCCTACAGTTTAAAGGCGGTGGAATGGCGTGATGGAAAGGGAGACATTGTTGGTGATTTTGTTAAATCATGTCGCAAGTATGGTATTGCTCCCGGTATTTATATAGGAATACGCTGGAACTCTTTTTACGGGATACATGACTTTAAAGTACAGGGCAATACGGAATTTTCAAAAAACAGACAGGAGTATTATAATAGAATGTGTGAAGGCATGGTAAGGGAACTCTGTTCCAATTACGGAGATCTTGCCATAGTTTGGTTTGACGGAGGGGCGCATGGTCCTGAACAGGGTGGCCCCGATGTACTTTCAATTTTTGAGGAACTACAACCTAACGGCCTGTTTTATCATAACCTGCAGAGGGCAGATATACGCTGGGGTGGAAGTGAATCCGGGACAGTACCATATCCTTGCTGGGGAACCTACGAAACTCCTGCATGGTTCAATAATAGGGATGACGATGTTGGGTTTAGGCCTCTAAAATACGGTAATCCAGATGGCGCTTATTATATCCCCGCCATGTCCGACGCACCCTTGCGGGGATATAACGGAAGGCACGAATGGTTTTGGGAACCTGGTGATGAAGAGCACATCTTTCCCTTGGAAAATCTCATGGATATGTACTATAATTCAGTAGGCCACAATACCACACTGATTATGGGACTTACACCAGACCCTAACGGGTTGCTGCCCCAGCCCGATGTAAAACGTTTGAAGGAATGGGGAGATGAAATAACACGCCGCTTTGGCAGCCCCTTGGCCGAAATCTCTGGAAAGGGCAAAAGATTCACCCTTAAATTAAAGGGAAAGACGAAAATCAACCAAATTGTTTTACAGGAAGATATATCCAAAGGGGAGCGGATAAGGAAATTTGTTTTGGAGGGCAAAACAGAAGACGGATGGCAAACTTTATTCCAAGGGTCCAGTATTGGGCACAAGTTCATCCATGTTTTTGACGGAATTGAGGTATCCCACATTCGTCTCTCCATCAACGAATCAAAAGGAGATCCACTAATTCTAGGTTTTGAAGTTTTTCACATAAATGACTAGTCTATGCAAAATGTAGAAAAATATATTAAACGCCTTGTAACATATACCGCTCTAGTACTAGTATTTTTTAATGTTGAAAGTTGTTCTAAAAAAAAGATAATAGTGGCATGTGTAGGGGATAGCATTACCTATGGGGCACGGCTCGAAGATCGTGATCAGCACTCCTATCCCGCCCAATTGCAAGTGCTTCTAGGGGAGGATTATTTAGTGAAAAACTTTGGGGTGGGGAGTTGCACGCTAATTAGAAAGGGCAATCCGAACGTGTGGAACGAACTCCCAAAAATAAAGGGGGCCAACCCAGATATTATTGTCATTAGTCTTGGTACGAACGATACCTGTGGTATGGGAACCTGTGGGGATAGAAAGTGCTGGGAGTTCATGGATGAATTTGAAAGCGATTATCGAGATCTTATCGATGAACTTTCTAAAATGCCATCCAAACAACAAGTCTTTGTATGTGCTCCCACCCCAATGGTTTTGGAAACTCCCGGTTTGGACAGTACACGTGTAGAAGGGCTGACCATCCGAAAGCCAAGACTTCAGGAGCTTATCGGACTCATAAATAAGGTTGTGGATGAAAAGGAGGTAAAGTTTATTGATCTCAATAAACCGTTGGACCATAGGCCCGAGCTATTTACCCAAGAAGACGGCGTG
Source organism: Arenibacter sp. P308M17 (assembly GCF_003426735.1). Lineage (GTDB taxonomy): Bacteria > Bacteroidota > Bacteroidia > Flavobacteriales > Flavobacteriaceae > Arenibacter. Next base: position 462,733 of record NZ_QVON01000004.1, on the reverse strand, counting down.
CACCCTAACAAGGCCGGTTACCTAGCTATTGCCGAATTGGTGTTTCAAAAATTAAAAGAATAAATGCCCCTCTCAATCTTAAAAAATAGACCAATGAACAATAGGTTTTTACTTACGGTGAATTTGTTTTTCTTCCTATGTCTAAAAATAGGGGCGCAACATCAGGTTCCCATACCTACTCCCGCACAGTTACAATGGCAAAACGCAGAACTGGCAGCTTTGGTCTGTTGGGACATGCATGTATTTGACGGGGAATTCTATGTTCAGAAAGAGGTTAGAATAACTCCGGTAGAGGATTACAACACCTTTAATCCGGAAAATTATGATATGGATCAGTGGATAAAAGCCATAAGGGATGCCGGATTTAAAATTGCCATTTTTACGGTCAGTCACGAGACCGGTTTCTTTTTTCACCAAAGTAATGCAACCCCCTATTCTATGAAAGCCCTGAGCTGGCAGGACGGAAAAGGCGATATTCTTAGGGATTTTAAGGCATCTTGTGAAAAGTACGGAATTCTTCCCGGGGTCTATATTGGAACGCGATGGAACGCCTATTATGGAATACATGACTTTAAGGTACAGGGAGATAGCGAGTTTAGCCGAAACAGACAGGCCTATTATAACAGGACGATAGAAAAAATTGTGGAAGAGATATTTGCCAATTACGGGGAATGGGCAATGGTCTGGTTCGATGGCGGCGCCCACGGTCCAGAGCAGGGTGGTCCTGACGTTCTTTCCGTTTTTGAGAAATATCAGCCCAATGGTCTTTTCTATCACAACCTTCAACGTGCAGATATAAGATGGGGCGGTAGCGAAACAGGTACGGTTCCCTATCCAAGTTGGGGCACCTTTCCCTATAGGGCCATTGGAGCAGGGGAATCGGCCAAAAAGGAAATAGGGGCCAATAATTTCCAACTCTTGAAGAAAGGGGACCCTGATGGGGTTTATTATATGCCCGCTATGAGCGATGCCCCTTTGCGCGGTAAAGGTGGCCACGATTGGTTCTGGGAACCAAATCGGGAACATACGATATATCCGTTGGACGATTTGGTAAATATGTACTATAATTCCGTAGGCTACAATACAACCCTGATTATGGGACTAACACCGGACCCTGAAGGTTTGCTGCCCCAGCCCGATGTAAAGCGCCTCAAAGAATTTGGGGATGAGATCAATCGGCGGTTTTCAAATCCGATCGCTTCCACTTCGGGTGCTGGAAAAACGATAAATTTAAAACTTCTCGAACGTCAAATAATAAACCAAGTAGTTGTAATGGAGGATATTTCACAGGGTGAACGCGTGCGTACCTTTGAGCTGGAAGGCAAAACATCCAAAGGTTGGCGGACGATTTTTAAAGGCTCGGTTATCGGGCATAAGTTTATACATGTTTTTGATGATATTGAAGTGACCCGGATGCGCTTAGTTATTAAATCAGCAATAGGAACCCCCAAGATCAAAAAAATCGAAGTACATAAAAATTAGAGTTTTACATTTATAAAATAACTGATTCTGGAAAAAGGATTGTATTCCTGTAAATCATTACACGCCAAAATAATTAAGATTAAAAAATTAGGCTATGTCCAACAAGATATTTGTTTTAAGGTTTTCGGTATATCGTATCAAGGACAAATAAATCCATTTATATGCTTATAAAAACGATTTGTAATAAAATCCATTATAGGGTAATGTTGGTTTCCTTGTTCCTCCAAGTTGGTTGCACCAATTCTGAACTATCAAGGAAACCAAACATCATATTTATTCTTGCCGATGACCTGGGCTGGAGGGATTTGGGATTTATGGGGAGTGAATTTTATGAGACCCCAAACCTGGATAAGCTTGCTTCGGAGAGCATGGTGTTTACCAATGCCTATGCAGCTTCTCCGATATGTTCCCCGTCACGCGCAGCTATCCTAAGCGGCAAACACCCTGCGAGATTGCATCTTACGGATTGGATACCTGGAAACCCTCCTTCAAGGACCGAAAAACTGATGGCGAAACCCTTTAAAACCGAGCTGGCAATGGAGGAGTTTACTTTGGCAGAGGCCATGCAACAGGGAGGTTACAAAACATTTTTTGCTGGTAAATGGCATTTGGGAGAGGAAGCGTTTTATCCGGAATATCATGGATTTGATATAAATATTGGAGGAAACCATACAGGTCATCCTTCCAGTTATTTCTCTCCTTACAATAACCCACAGTTGCCCGATGGTCCCGATGGCGAGTATCTTACGGATCGACTTGTCAATGAGACAATTTCATTTATGAAGGAGGAACAAGGGAATCCATTTTTGGCCTTTCTTTCGTTTTATTCCGTTCACTTGCCTTTACAGGGAAAACCGGAAAAAGTGGAAAAATATAGGAAGAAGCTCCAAAATATGAATTTTAATGGCAAGGAGTTGGTACAACAGGGAACGACCTATTTTAAAAACCACCAAAATGACCCCGTTTATGCGGCCATGGTGGAAAGCATGGATGAAAATATTGGTCGGTTGTTGAAGGCTATTAAACAACTGGGACTTGATAAAAATACGATCATTGTATTTACATCCGATAACGGCGGGATGGCGACCAATAGGAATCCAAATCCTATCCCAACTTCCAATTTGCCCCTAAGGGCCGGTAAAGGACATTTGTACGAAGGTGGAATCCGTGAACCGCTAATAGTATGTTGGCCAGGAAGGGTTGTTCCCGGTAGTAGGTCGGACGAGCCTGTAACGGGAACGGATTTTTATCCAACATTTATAGATCTGGCCGGAATAAAAATGCTACCAGAGCAACATATTGACGGGAATAGTTTAAAACCGGCATTATTTAGTAAGGAAAGAATCGATAGACAAGCCATTTTCTGGCATTATCCCCATTATAGTGGGGGGTTGGGCGGTAGGCCTGCAGCTGCAGTAAGGATGGGCAAATACAAGTTGATAGCATTTTTTGAGGATATGGAAGTTGAACTATACGATCTGGAAACCGATATCTCGGAACAACATGATCTGTCCACTAAAATGCCCAAAAAAGTGAAAGAAATGAAGGGGTTATTGCATGCGTGGAGAAAGGAAGTAGGTGCGCAAATGCCTATACCCAACCCCGATTATAAAGAATAAAATAGCTATATTATCATTAAAACTTGTTTCATGTATTATAAAAAGGGATTTTTTAACCTAAGCTTATTTTCCGTCTTGTTTCTTTTTACAATGGCAGGCTGTCAAAAACAAAATTTTGATAAAAATAATGAATTGCCAAAATACGAACCCACATTTAAGGAATTGGCTAAAACATGGGATGAGGCCATACCCCTGGGCAATGCAACCTTAGGTGCGTTGATCTGGCAGAAAGACGGGAAATTACGATTTTCATTGGATAGGGCAGACCTCTGGGATCTGCGCCCAATGGAAAACTTGAATTTTGAGGAATTCGACTTTGATTGGGTGAAAAAAGAATGGGAAAACAATACTTATAAAAATGTTCAGGATAAATATGATGCCCCATATGATAATTTACCGGCCCCATCCAAAATACCGGGAGCTGCCATAGAATTTGACATTAGTAGTCTAGGAGAGGTAGCATCGGTAAAACTAATGTTGAAAAACGCCATTTGCGAGGTACGTTGGAAAAACGGAGCAGTCCTTAAAACCTTTGTCCACGCCACAGAACCTATTGGTTGGTACCGATTTGAAAATCTCCCAACGCTTTTAAGGCCTACCATATCCCCCCCGACCTATGCATTGAAAGAAACCACTGGAAAGGGAGATCCGGTAACCGGACAGGATTTGCGAAGATTGGGTTATGGGCAAGGTAAAATAGAAGAAACTGAAAATTCCATTTCTTACGATCAAAGTGGGTGGTCCGGATTTGAATATCAGTTACATACCCAATGGAGACAGACTGAGAATGTATTGGAAGGTAGTTGGAGTATGAGTTCAAGAAAATCAAAAAATGAAAGGCATCTAAGCGCCGAGAAAATTGTCAATGTCTCTTTTTCTGATGGAATGTTGGCTTCTATGAAAAGCCATAGGTCCTGGTGGGAATCATTTTGGGGAAAATCCAATATAAGTGTTCCCGATACCATTTTACAAAACCAATGGTATATGGAAATGTACAAATTGGGATCGGCTGCAAGGCAGGGGGCACCACCCATATCCCTGCAAAGCGTATGGACAGCGGACAACGGTAAACTACCGCCCTGGAAAGGGGATTTTCACCATGACCTAAATACACAATTAAGTTACTGGCCCACCTATTCCGGCAATCATCTGGATCTGGAACAAGGGTTTCTGGACTGGCTGATCAAATACAAGCCCAGCTTTAAAAAATATACCAAGGAATTCTATGGTACCAACGGACTTAATGTGCCCGGGGTCACTACCTTGACGGGAGAGCCCATGGGCGGTTGGATCCAATATTCCTTCGGCCCAACGGTCGGGGCATGGCTGGGGCAACATTTCTATTTACATTGGCGCTATTCCATGGATAGGGATTTTCTTAAGGAGGAAGCCTATCCGTGGATCAGGGAGGTGGCCGTTCACATTGACGAGTTGTCGGTAATGGGCAAGGACGGAAAGCGAAAACTCCCTTTGAGCTCCAGTCCTGAAATCCACAATAATTCCCGCGAGGCCTGGTTCGATGAGATCACCAATTTTGACCTTGCCTTGATCAAGTGGACCTATTCACATGCGGCAGAACTGGCCATGGAGCTAGGTTTGAAAGAGGAAGCGGATAAATGGAACTCCAATCTTAACGAGTGGCCGGATTATGCCGTGAACGAACAGGGGCTTATGTTCTCCCCTGGCCTGCCCTATAACGAATCACATCGTCATTTTTCCCATTTAATGGCCATACACCCACTGGGACTCATAGATCCTTCCCATGGGGAAAAGGATACGGAAATTATAAACAGGACCATTGCCAACCTGGACGCTACAGGTAGCAGCCAATGGGTAGGCTACTCCTTTAGTTGGCTGGGCAACCTAAAGGCCAGGGCCTTTGACGGGGAAGGAGCGGCAAAGGCATTAAAGGATTTTGCCACTTCCTTTGTACTGTCCAATGGTTTTCATGTCAACGGCGACCAATCCGGTACCGGAAAATCCAATTTTACCTACAGGCCATTTACCTTGGAGGGCAACTTTGCCTTTGCCGCGGGACTGCAGGAAATGCTGATACAGAGCCATACCGGAACCGTACGCCTTTTCCCCGCTATCCCATCGGATTGGAAAAACGTGGGTTTTAGCCAATTGCGCGCAGAAGGGGCCTTTTTGATATCCGCGCAAAAACAGGAAGGAAAATTGAAATGGGTAAAGATTTTTTCTGAAAAGGGTGGGGAGTTACGACTAAAAAACCCCTTTCCGAATAAGGAGATTTCTTTTCAAGAAAGAACGGACTATACTTGGAAAGGGGATATATTGTTGATCAATACAAAACCCGGAGAAATGGCATTAATTAAGGAAAAAGAGTAATCTCTAAAATATTTTATGGAGTGGATTTTATTATATCGGTTGTAGATAAATAAATTAAAATTATAATGAACCGGCTCTTTTAAGATTTTTTATCAATTTTGTGGTTTGTAAACTATTGAAATGAAAAATCATTTCATAGGGTTTTTTAAATGAGTCTTTAATATTTTTTCAATATTAAGACTTATTGCGATCAACAATTGGATTTTTCAATCGTGTTATTTTTTTAATGTAAGTCATGAAAACAACTAATAAAATAAAGACCAAGGACGTGATTCTCCAAGTGGCAGTGCAATTATTTAATCAGCATGGTGTTCAGAGCATTACAAGTAGGCAGATTGCTACGGAGATGGGGATAAGTTATGGTAATGTTGACTACCATTACAAAAATAAAGAGGAGGTGTTGTTGGCTATCTATAAGCAGATGCGGAACGAAATGTCCAGTACCTATCTTTCACGGAAAGAATATTCTACATCCTTGGAATATTTTCATCGATTATTGATTAGGCTTGAAGCATTTCAGTTGAAGTATAGATTTTTTAATCTGGATGTACTCGAAATATCCCGTTCGTTTCCTAAGATAAGCAAACATATTACCAAGACTTTGGAAATAAGAAAACAACAAATGAATGAGTTGTTTATGGACTTTATTGCGGAGGGTTATTTGGAAGGGGATGGGGGTTTTGACTATAGCCGCTTACAACATACAATACGTATTATTATTACTTTCTGGTTGTCACAACAGGAGGTGCTCCACAATTTTAAATATCAGGAAAACGGCGAAATGACGAGACATATATGGGAAATACTTTTGCCTAATCTAACAGAATCTGGCCGGAAGGAACATCATAGATTGATTACAAGGTTTGGTTATTGCTGAATTGGGAATATTTATTCAAAGCAGGAGGGTCCTGGTTCGGAACCAGTAGGGCCCAAAGTAACAAAGACATGGCTTCCAAGAAATTGGGAACTGTTTTTGTGGGGTGTAAATTCTCGTTTGAGCGCGCTTTACGATCATTTTTTAAATCCTGTTCCTTCTCCAATTAAATTTTTGTGGGCCAAGTATTCTAGGCATCATAATTTTCTCCAGGCTGTAGCGGGAATATCTTCATTTTTATAGTTTCGGGAGGAAAAATATAGGAGTATGGTATTATTTAAATAATAGTCATTATCTTTTATGGGTCAATGTAGTATTTGGCCTCTGCTGTTGTTGTCTTGGGTTGATTAAAATAGGGTTAACAGAACATTAGGACTGGAATGTTGCAATTCCAGTTTTATGCTTATACCCAATGGGCTTGCAGTGAATATATTATATGGGAGCCAACCAAGACCATCAAATTATTGTTTACATGAAAAACCAAAATAAGGCCGTATCGCGAAGAAAATTCTTGGATTCTATTACAACAGCAGCACTAGCAGTTCCATTTTTGGCCAATGCCTCTGTAAGTTTTGGTTCTCCGGTCAACAAGTTAAGACATGCTTGTATAGGGGTCGGGGGAATGGGATGGCACGACCTTCAAAACTTTAAGGAACATCCCCATGTACAAATTGTTGCACTATGCGACGTGGATGCAAAAAACTTACAAAGGGCGGCGGATATTTTACCGGATGCACGATTATATAGTGATTGGCGCGAACTTCTTGAACAGGAGGGAAACCTTATTGACTCGGTAAACGTGACCGTACCGGACCACAACCATTTCGCTATTGCTTACCGGGCAATCCTGGATGGAAAACATGTTTATTGTCAAAAACCTTTGTGCCATGACGTGGCAGAAGTACGCAAACTTACCCAAGCCTCAATAAAGGCGGGGGTAGTAACACAATTGGGTACACAGCATGCCTCGGGCCAAGGAGATCGTTCAGCGGTCCAAATTCTAAAGGAGGGTGCTATAGGAAAAATTAAGCACGCCTATCTGTGTTCCAACCGTCCGGAGGCCATAGAAAGATATAGGTTGCCAGGCCCACGTCCATCTGAAGGGCAGCAACCGCCCTCCCATTTAAATTGGGACCTATGGACAGGAACCGCTCCTATACGCTCTTATTCCCCCAATATATATCATCCGGCCATTTGGAGGGCATGGCAGGACTTCGGTACCGGATGGTCAGGAGATATAGGATGCCATATATTTGATGCCGTATGGAAAGGTTTGGGATTAACGGCACCTATATCCGTAGTAGCAAGGGTTCAGGATTCATGGCGGGAATCTTCGGAACGAAATGGGGATACCTGGCCTCAGAGCGACCACATCACTTGGATGTTCCCTGGGAATGAGCTTACTCACTCGGATTTACTGCCTCTGGAATGGTTCGACGGAGAGTTTTACCCTCCTTGGGAAGTACAGGCCCTATTTCATGGAAAACCATATCCGGCAGAATCGGCACTTCTCATAGGAACCGAAGGGGCCCTACTTATACCCCATACGGAAATGCCTGTTCTGTTGCCGGAAAATAAATATGCGGATTACCAAATGCCCACCTTGGAAGACCGCAATCATTACCATCATTTTGTGGATGCATGTTTGGGCCTTGAAGTAAACGAATCACATTTTGCCCAGTCCGGGCCTATGACCGAGGCTATCCTATTGGGAACGGTGGCAATTCGGGTTCCGGATACGGTCCTGGAATGGGATCCTGCTACTATGACGTTTCCCAACCATCCTAAGGCCAATAAATATCTTCAACGTACCTATCGTAAAGGCTGGGGCGTGGATGGATTTTAAATAATAGGGAAGAGTAAATTTATTTATTTTCCCTGAAAGTAGAAGATAATCCGGATGCATTATAAGTCTGAGGCTTTATTTTAAAACCGACCTGATATATTTGTTGTTCAGAACATAACTATCAAACATTATCGCATTTTCGGGAACTGCCCCTTCGATTTGTACCCAACCTTCATAGCCAATATCATCTATTGCTTTTTTTACTTCATTAAAATCAATTTTGCCCTGTCCCAATAAATAACCATTCTCTTTGGCGTGAAATTCACAGATGTGCTTTTTGCCCAGCCATCGGATTTCGTCATAGATATTGTACCCCATTTTGTTTGAGTTGGCCACATCATAATACACTTGGACATTGGGCGAATTTACGGCGCTGATGATTTCCATGTGTTCTTCGGCACTTAACCAAGATTCTATGCCTAGGATGACTCCATTTTTCTCTGCCTTTTTTGATACTTTTTTTAATCTTCGAATAGTTTCCTGAGTACCTTTGATGTCCTTTTTAAGGTCTCCATTGTGGAAGAAAGCCAAGAGAACCACTTTAACGCCCAATTTTTTGGCCACATCTATACTGTCGGATACCCAAATCTCCGCACGTGCATCCGATTTATAGGGAATGTTGTTCATTTCACCAATAGCAATGCCGCTTATGCTCATACCATACTCGGCGCAGGCATTTTTATATTGTTGTTGAATGTTTGGTTGCCTTAGGTGCATGTTGTTGGCTACAGTACCCAAACTGATCTGTACGCCATCCAATCCAATTTTTTTACCAACTTTTATGGCTTCTATTTCCGACATTTTCTGGATAGACCAATCACAGGCACCAATTTTAAATCTACGACTTTTGTCCCATGCAAAAGCCTCGTATGCCCCCATTAAACTTAATCCTAATAGTCCGATAGAGGATTTTAGTACTTCCCTTCTTGTTATTGAGGTACCCATAATGTCAAAATTTAATGGTTTATTATTATTGAATAACGTGAGTTCGATATAAAGTTTATTTAAAATCCGTTGCTTATATGGCATCTGTCCGCTCGAGGGGACCTTAGCAATTATTTTAACTTACGCTAAATCAATGTATTGAAAACATTTTTATGTGGAACTCACGTTAAATACTACTATTTTTGAGTGTTGACAAGTAGGTGGATAGATTGGCTAGGTCTTGTTCCGTAAGACCCAGGGATGCTGCATTGGGCATAATGCCCATTTTCATTTTCTTCTTGCTCTCAATGTCATTTGGTGCAATTACAATCTGTTTTCCTGTCATGTCCTTCAATACGGTGGTTTCGCCCTCAGATAGAATAAAACCGAAAAAGGCCTGACCGCTTTTAGTTTTTATCATAACCGGTTCATATCCAAATACAATGGAGGTATTTGGATGAATAATGGCATCCAACATCGCTGTTTTGTCGAATTTCTCCCCGATCGAGGATAGGTCCGGACCTATATCGTTGCCTATAGTTCCGTTTTTATGACATGTCGTACATTTTGATAGAAAAATACCTTCTCCTTTACTGCTATTCCCTGTCAATTTTAAGATATTGGGTATTGCCATTTGCTTTTCACCAGTTTTTTTAAAATATTCACTGGCCAAAGTCCGTATTTCCAATTCTGGATTGTTAAAAATGGCCTCGGATATTCCGCTAATAACTTCATTGGAAAGTCGCTCTTTGGAGGCTAAGCTAATTAAGAGGCGGCCACCTATTAAGCTGCCCGCCATATCTTTTCCTGCGTCGATCTTTTTTTCTGTGGAGGTGTCCCCGTTTAAAAGTATTTCATTGAGTATGGCAATATTATCAGGAATCCGGAAACCTTCACCCTTTTCCGCTTCCCAGTCCCATAGGGCATACCAATCATTACTTTTTCTGAAGTTGAGCCACCATTGGGAAACTTCCTTTACCGTTTTGTTCTTACTGGATTTATTTATTGCCAGCATAGCTTCGACCGCCTCTGTCTCATTAATAAAGGCCAGGGCATCTACCGCTTTTTTTTTAAGATCCGGGGATAAACTTTCTTCCAGAGCCCTTTCTTTTAGTGCGTTGATGGCAGATTTGGGATGAATTCGCCACACAAGGGAGGCAAAGGTATCGGACCAATTTGAAGAGGGGTAGGACTGTTTGGAAAGCAATTCGGTATAGGCCAATTCTTCTTTACCGTCCATAGCCATTCCCAAGGCCTCCAAATACCAGGGGTCCTTGTGGTGGTATCCCTTAAATAATTCCTTGATAAGTGTACTGCTTTCCTCCCAAGGGATGTCCCTAAGGGAAATGGCTACCTCCCTTCTCACTTGGGGCGAAGGATCATTGACAGCTATGGTAGCGTTTTTCAGAAAGGATTCGGCATCCCCTTTTAGAGCTCTGTAAGCTACAATCCTTAATCGGGGGTCCGGATCTTTTTTCAATATATTTTGAACGATGGTTTTTCCTTGGCTGCCAAGTTTGGGCAATAACCAAATGGCCCTTGATTGGTGATAGGGATTGTCCGAATCCAATATCTTCCTGACTTCCTCCAATGCCTGTTCCCCTTGCTCCGCTAATTTTTCAAAGCCTTGGCTTCTAACATTTATGGCTGGATTTAGGAGGGCGGCTACTTGGCCTTCAATAGTGCCCAGGTCTATTTTCGGGGCGGTAAGTTTTTTTCCCTTGGGACTAATTCTATAGATACGTCCGTAGCCCAAGGTGTCCATCATTTGGTGGCCACCTACTACCGGATCGTACCAATCGGCTACGTAAATGGCACCATCGGTTCCAACGGCAACATCACTTGGTCTAAACCATTTACGTTTATCTCCATCAATTTCATTCCATACATAGGCTTCTGTAGATTCTTGGGTGGAGGTAATCAAATCCCGTCTTTTTAAATCAAATCCCGCTCCATTGGGAGAAGGCTGGTAGGCAAATATTACGTTGCGGCCGGCATCGGCACTTAGGAGCATTCCGCGATATTGCGGACCAAAGGCATTCCCTTCGTAAACGACCACGCCTGTAGGTGATCCTGCGCCGGTATTGTCCCCGGAAGGCATAACCCCTGGGTCGTCCTGGTGCCAATGGGCATCAAAAACATTTTGTCCGGGTTTACGGTCGGCCTGCCAAGTTCGTTTGCCATTGGCATTGAAATATCCGGCGTTGCCTCCTTCCATGAGCCAACTTACCCTGCAGGTTACCACTTGATCATCGTTGTCGTTTTGCCACATGTTGCCATAAGAGTCCAGCGCAACTTCGTACGAGTTTCGAAAATTGTGACCCACTACCTCAAGGCCAGTGCCGTCATTGTTCATTCTTAGGGCAAGGCCACCGACCCAGATACGCCCATCATCACTGACTTGTGCTGGTTCATTTTTGTCGTTGTATGGGGTTCCGCCCGTATAAACGCTTCCTGAGCGTAATTGCCAGCCACCTTTGTCCGTTACACGGTGCGGACCTGCATTCCCTGTATTGAAATACCATTTTCCGTCAGGGCCTACAACTAGCGAATGCAAGCTGTGGTCGTGATCAAAGCCTCCGAACCCAGTAAGTAAAGCCTCTTTTTTGTCGGGCACATCATCACCGTTTTCATCCGTATAGACAAGCAAGGTTGGTGCGCAGGATACGAAAACCTTGTTCCCTACTACTGCAATTCCCAAGGGTGCAACAAGATCTTTGTCCTGGACAAATACCTTGGAGGTGTCGCTTATTCCGTCACCATCCGTATCTTCCAGAATCATTACCCGGTCTCCTTGATCGAAATTTAGGCGGTGTTTTGGATCAGTATTGAAATCCCTATAATTAACGGCTTCCGTAACCCAAATTCTTCCCTTTTCATCAACATCCATATTGGTCGGGTTGTAGAGGGAAGGGGTCTCGGCCCATAGACTTACCTGCCATCCTTCCGGCACAATAAAGTTGTTCTCCACCTTCGTCTGGAAATTGAGTTCTGGGGTTTGGTATTGTTCCATTCTGCTGTCTTGGCAGCCAACAAGGAAGTAGCCCAAAGCAGTGCTAATAAGCGCAATTAAAAATTTGTTATTAATGTTTATGATCAATTCCATTGGACAATTCTGATAGGCATTAACTTGTGCATACAAGTTAAAATTTAATTCGGGATTATGGGCTTTTTTTTACAAAAATTACAGGAGTGTATTTAAAATTTTTGACCATAATAGTTGGTTGTTTCCGGCTAGGGGTAGATGGGGATAATTTTAAGGATAAATTGGTGTATAGAATAGGGTTTTTTAGTTTAAACTTTAAAAATCATATAGTTATAATGTTTTTTTGAGTTAGTTTTGGATAGTTGGTGAAATCTGTCTGTGCGTTGAATGTGTTAGGAAACAATCTGTGGATAGTTTACTTTTGTATTGAATAAAAGATTCACCTTGTGTCTGTTAATTAACTTGTCCGTACAAAAAGGAAATATCGCCGAGCGGAAAAACATTTTAATAGGTTGTGGTCGGATAACAAGGGATAATGTAAATTGGAAATCGTTACCTGAATATTGCCCGTGAATAAAATTAAAAAGTACCATCAGATCCAAGAATATATAAAAAAGCGAATACAGACACAAAAATATCCGCCCGATAGTTATTTGCCATCCGAGAGCGATTTTTGTGTTCAGTTTGGAACTACGAGAACAACGGTGAGAAAGGCACTGGACGAGCTTTTGAAAGAAGGGTTTATTGTCAAGGAACACGGGAGGGGAAGTAAGGTGGTGGAAAGAGGCAAATATTTGGGACTGTTATCCATCAAGGGTTTTTCGGGCTCTACTGATTATAAGGTAAGGACCAAGGTCACCGTAGAGCCTAAAATTGTGGAATGGGACCCGGTTATTGGTTTTCCGTTGTCCGAGGATGAAAAGAGTTCCAAATGCGTGTATTTTCAAAGAGTTCGTTATATAGACGACCAACCTGTAGTTTTGGAGAATAATTGGTATGCCCTGAACGCCTTAGAGCCCATAAGGTCCGAGGAATTTGTGGAGGGATCTTTTTTTAAAACGCTAAGTCAGGAATACTTAATAGAAATTATGGGAGCGGAGCAGGAGCTAAGATCAGTACCGGCCAGTAGGGATATTGCCGAGAAATTGGGAATTACATTTGGCACCCCTATTTTACATATATCGATTAGGTTTAGAACCAGCTGGCCCAATCTTAATCTGTATGGCGATCTATACTGCAATACAACGGAATACGCAATACGAAATAGTTACTTTTTGTAGGTTGTCCATGGGTATTTGGCTTATGATTTAAAAAAGGCATATAATTTTTTTGGATTGTTAAAAAATAGTCTTTCATAATGCTCTTCCAATCCCTTGGATTTTAAAAATCGGGGAATGGTTTCTATAAGATAATTTAATCCTGGACTGCCTCCATAACTTTTCCAATAAGCATTTTTTGCCATATCCATACCCAAGGTAATTTGATCCGGGTATAAGGGGAGAAGGTTTTCCAAAAGAATTAGTGTGTAATTGGGTTCCGATTCTTTCCAACGGAAGGCACTGTCGTATTCCAGCCGAACTCCAATATCCAGTACCGCCCTGTTATAATCCAACTCTTTGGCCCTGTCTACATGGGAAAGCACAATATGTTGGAGATTTGCTCCCAATTTTTCGAACAGTTTCGCTTGCTCCAAGGCCTGTTTTCCAAAATTGGTGTGTGTTAATATCGGAGCTCCGGTTTCCAAATGTGTATTCACCACAGCCCTGAAAATTTTTTCCTGATGAGGAGTTATCGGCCCATCCCCGGTAGCCAATTTAATGAGACCTGCCTTATACTGGGTCCTTTTTACAAATGGTCCGGAATAATCAAATTGATCAATACCATTTTCAATATCGTCTATAAAAAGTTCGGTCATTTGCTCTTCGGAATAGTGATATCGCCAATGGTTTTGAGGATAATAAATTTCCAGATGGATTCCTGTTGGGACAATGATATTGACGCCACTTTGTTGGCTTACCTCCACCGATTTTAATATATTGCGGCCACAATTGGCCGTCATGGTATCTACTACGGTTCTGCCTCCCACCTTGTAAAAGGATTTGAGCTCCTCCGTAATTTTGTCTACATCGTTGAGCAAGAATTCAGGATGGGCAGCGGTTACATAACTGTCCTCAATAATAATATGTTCGTGGGAATAGGTGAGTCCCATTTCCGAAGTTGGCTTATCGCCCAAAACTGTTCTGAAAAATTTTTGAGACATAATTGTTAATTGTTTTTCCATCCGTATCTAGAGGTATCTGCTACTTTTTCGGGCATTTTTAAAATGCCCCCAACTTGTATTAAAGCATCCTGCAGTCTGTTGATGTCGATGTTTTTTGCGTTCTGATCTGTGTCCAATGAGATTATTGCGGCCAATCCGGCTGCCTGCCCCATACTCATTGTCTGTGCCATAGAGCGACAGGAAGCATGGGCGTCATGTGTGGCTGAAAAGCAACGGCCTATTACCCAGGCGTTTTGGCTCTCTTTGGGTACAATAGTGCGGTATGGCACTCCGTAGGCCCCCCCATTGGGGACATATTGCCAAAAGGTTTCCGATTCTCCAAAATCCGATTTTCGATGATCTTCAATAGGTGCCCCACAAAGAAAAATTTGATCTTCGAAGGTTTTGGCACCAATACAATCCTCTTTGGTTAGACGATATTCCCCAAAGACCCTTCGAGTTTCCCTTACACCTATTTGATGAGAGAGTCCAATGATCTTTGAATCTTTATATCCAGCAATCTCTGACCTGAAAAAATCTTCAAAAATAAAGGCCTGCCTTCGACCCTCAATTTCCGCTTTTGTAATGCCTTCTACGTCCAAAGGATCCAGATCCACTACTTTGACGGCTACGGTAGAAATGCATTTCGGTTGGCACATTTCGTGTGCTGATCCTTCTTTGCGCGGAAGGGCGTAGGTTCCCTTTGTATAAGCTTCTGCCATCTTTTGTTTCAACATTTTTTTTCCACCTGCCGACTCATACCCTAGTAGGTCCACGTTCGCCATTCGGAAAGTGGTGGTCATACTTTGGGCAGATTCCTTATCACCGGCACGTTCATAGGGTATATTTGCCCAATGACAATAATCGGCATCGCCCGAAGCATCTATTACACGGTTTGCCGTTATTGAAAAGAAGCCCATGCCTTTATTATGGAATATGCAGGTCGATGTTTCCCCTAGGCTTTCCACTCCAACCAAGGTGGAATGATATAATAATTGAATACCATTTTTAAGCAAAAGTTGGTCCCAGACCTGTTTTAGTTTTTCTGGGTTGTAATTCACTCCCGTACCTGCTCCATAGGTGTTGGGGCGCAAAAAAATATTGCCTGTTCTATCCAATTCATTCACGATTTTATCGGGAATGCCCCCTACAATTTTTCTCGGGGATTCCGATGGGGTGAAAAAGCCGTAAAAAGTGTCGAGCATTTGGGTGGAGGTGCCACCCGGAAAACCATAACGTTCCACAAGGGTTACATGATATTTCCCATTTGATGCGGCAATGGCAGCCGTAGCACCTGCGCTGCCGCTTCCAATTATTAGAATGTCTGTGCGAAACGATTTAGAAATTACAGTTGTAAAGTTCATTTTTATAATTAATTATATCCCAATATTGGGAATTGCAAGATAATACATGGTAATACGTTGCCGTGCCATTAATTTTCACCTGAATTATTTCCCACATTTTGATATAATTTTGCCATTAAGTGTGCATGTTCATCATAGGCCGATTCGAAAAGGTCTACTGCCCGTTGTTCTCCAACAATTTTGCCACTGCTCAATACTTTTGGTGATTTTCCTTTCTCGTGCAAGATTTTGGCCACTTCCGCCTTAATACAATTAACTAGGAGGACCCCGCCTAATGTAGAGCCGGGGGCCACAGGAGAATCCAGGCCATCTAGATATATCATGGCATCGCCCAAAGGGGCTCCGGTATCCAATACGATATCGGCAAAATCGGTTAGTTTTGTACCGTCCGATTTTTTAGAGGTACTTCCTTCCAAGTGAAGCTTGCTTACTAAGGCAACCACTTTTATATTTCTTTTTTGAAATTCTTCCGCCATTTCAATAGGAACAACATTGCAACCACTGGAAGAGATTACCAATGCCGAGTCCAAAGGATCAGTGTCAAAATTCCGAAGAATCCTTGCCGCCAATCCGGATACATTTTCCAGGAACATGGCTTGGCGCTGCCCGTTGGCACCGACCACCAAATTATGAAAGGACAATGAAAGTTCCACAATAGGGTTAAAGCCGGGGAAGGATCCGTATCTTGGCCACATTTCCTCTACCATCATTCGGCTATGTCCAGATCCAAAAAGATGGACCATGCGTCCGTTTAAAATGGATCGGGCGAAAATTTGCGCCACTTCTTTTATTTTTATTTCCTGTTCCCCGATTACGGTGATAATTTTGTTTCCCTTGGCCAGATATTCTTTTGTAACGTTCATTATATTTTTTTATTTATTATGGTTTTAGGCAGATCTTAATTTG
This sequence comes from Arenibacter sp. P308M17, assembly GCF_003426735.1. Lineage (GTDB taxonomy): Bacteria > Bacteroidota > Bacteroidia > Flavobacteriales > Flavobacteriaceae > Arenibacter. The sequence continues at coordinate 446,123 of NZ_QVON01000004.1, read as the reverse complement.
CTTTTGGCCCCGCATATGCCCAGTACCATTCCATTTCTATGGGCTTATGAATATTGGCCTTCACTAATGCTCCAACCTCCGTCAACTGCCAAAACTTGTCCAGTAATAAACTTTGAGTCGGGGTGTAGAAACATAAGTACGGCATTGTTGATATCTTCGGAAAGGCCAGGTCGCCCTCCGTCCAGAGGTTGTTTGGTTTTAAGGAAATCCAATATCCTTTCGTCATTTAAAGCCCTGTGGGCCATAGGAGTAATAAAGAGACTGGGGGCAATGACATTTATTCTGATATTGTTCTCGGCATAATATGCCGCGATGGACTTGGAAAACCCGATTACTGCCGATTTGGCTGCGGCATAGGCATGAGTGGTGAAATATTTTGGCGAGGGGGAGTAGCCCAATACGGATCCCATATTCAAAATGGTGCCCGATTTTTTATATTTCAAAAAGTAGTTGATAATGGCCTGGTTGGACAGCATTAAAGAGGTTAGGTTTAGCTCCATGGTCCTGTTCCATCCGTCCAAACTTATTTTATTCAAGGGACCATCTCCCCATTTTCGGCCACTCCCTCCTGCAACATGAAATAATCCAGTGATAGACCCAAAAGCTTTATGCGTCACCTTGATTGCCGTTTTGATGGTTTTTGGATCGGTAGCATCTCCTTCCATGGAAAGGCTTCCATTACCTAGTATTTCCTTTGCTTTTTCGCAATTATCCAGATTTCTCCCTACTACCGTAACATTGGCTCCATTCTTCTTTAAAGCAATGGCAGCGGCAAGGCCCATTCCCGTGGTCCCGCCCATAATTATATAGGTACTGTTTTTGAAATCCATAGTATTTTTTTATGATAGCCAAGAAGAGTTGCCTTTTTGTGGGGCACACAGACCTTCCTTATCCTTGAACATAATTCTTTTAAATGGTCCGTAATTTAACAAAATAGCGACATGGATGTTAATGTAGCTATTTTGCTTTCACTTGGGTCTTTTTCATCAGTTTACAAGGAATGGACCTTATTTTTCGGCATGGGTTACTTTTTGCGTTACCGTACCGGTTTTTTTATGTTTTAATATTATTTTATTGTCCCCGTTGGGGAGTACTTCTTTTTTTATGATAAAGTGGTCCTCGTCATAGGAATCCCAAATTTTTTGATGTTGAAAGGGCTCGTCACCTCGCCAATCTTCCAAAATAACGGGCTCCCACAATTTACTTTTGGCCGACTTATAGGCGGCGTCCAAAATGGCATTGACCACATATCCGTCATAAAATGTCTCAAGTGGTTGCCTATTTTCTTCTATGGCCGTAAACATATCGGTGAACATATGTGGATATCCCAGTTCGTGGGCCTCATCACCAACGGGAAATAACCAGCCAGTGTTGGACTCTGCCTTTTCGGCCACATAGCCTTCGCCTCCCTTTCCTGTTGTGAACATTTCGAATCCTGTGCGCAAAAAGCTATTGATCCAAATAGTGCCTTCGGTACCCATCACCTCATCACGCAGGTCCATTCCTCCCCTAAAGGTCCAACTTACCTCGAACTGTCCTATGGCCCCATTGGCGTATTTTACCAGTCCTATGGCATGATCTTCTGCTTCTATGGGATGTACCTGAGTATCGGCCCAACACATCACTTCTATAGGTTTTATATTTTTACCAATAAAATTACGGCCAATTTCAACGCAGTGGCATCCCAGATCAATGATGGCGCCACCTCCAGATTTTTCCTTATCCCAAAACCAATCGCTGTGCGGGCCAGGGTGGGCTTCCCTTGATTTTGTCCAGAGTACCCTGCCAATTTCTCCGCGCCTAATGCTTGCCAGAGATTTGAGAAATTTTGGCGTGTAGCACAGGTCTTCAAGGTAACCACCAAAAATTCCTGCTTCTTCCACCATATCCAGCATGGATTTTGCTTCTTTGGCCGTTCGGCCCAGAGGCTTGGTACAGATTACATGCTTTTTGTATTTTGCACATTCACGAACAGCTGCCTCGTGTAAGTTGTTGGGTAGGGATATGAGCACTACTTCAACGTCTGAATGCGCTATAGCTTCTTCCATAGAAGTCGTGTAATGTGGCAAATTATAATCGTTTGCAAAGCGTTTGGCGTTTTCTTCATTGCGCGAATAGACCATTGCCAAATAATCCTTTCGTCTTTGGGAATGCAGTGATTCGGCATAAAATCGGGCAATAAAACCAGAGCCCAGCATGGCTATTTTCATATCCGTGTATTTTATTTCAATTTAGCTGTTCTGCAACTTCCGGTATACCTTTCAAACGGTTGTTTTTCGTACAACCAAATATCATATCTGGAAGAAAACATAAGAGGTCATTTAAAAAAGCGATTTAGTAAATATAAGAATTTTACTTGTACGTACAAGTTTTGGGAACAATATAGATTGGGTAGAATGGCTTGAAATTGAATTTTTTAAAAATTTGTACTATTTAGTATGATGGACCAAACGTATTGGGCATAACATTTTGGTTTCTGATAAGCCATGCCTTGAAATTAGGCAAGGTTCGGTAAAATTTGAAGGATGTGATAATTCCCTGAATTCCAAATGGATCCACATGGGCGCTTAAAGAAAAATGGGAAATTGAATGGGCAAAATGGAAATAGACTGTATTTTAATTCCAGAAAAGCTATTCTTTGCCCCGGAAGTTTTATGTAAATAAAATGGCTTGGGGTGTTTGTTTGCCTATGCTACAATTAATTTTTTGTGGTATCACCAATTTTTCCTTTTTCCAAATCGGGAAAGGAGTCCATATCCAGGGAACGTGTTTTTTTTGACATATACATCCCATGAAGGATCACAAAAATGGTGCCTCCTGCAAAACAAAGATTCAATACTAGTATAATGCTTATGATCTGTGACATGATAAATGATTTAGGGTGTTATATAAATGTTGAAACAAGGGGGAACTATATGATATACCATTTTTTAATAGATTATGCAATTCTTCTAAAATGAACCATCTCAATACAAAAAAGACATCCTATGTGGTTTAAAAGTTGGTTTAATCCAAGGCTATCATTTTAATTTTTAATGAAGATAGGGAGTAAATCCAATAGGTTAAATTGGAAATGTATGGATGGTTTGGTTTTCTGCACAATCGGTATTAATAATATGGACAGTTTCGAAGGTATTGCTGTCCTTCCAACTGTATGTTAATGGAACAACTTATCAAGTTATATGGATTGCCCATGTATTGTGGATATGATGCTTTCCTTATATTGCTATTCTTTTAGTACATGACAAAAATCGTCTTAATAAGGTTGCTTTAGTCCGCGATGGCGGAAGGAGGAATTAGGTTAGTGCCTTTGGATATGGAATAAAGGTATATGGGCGGGACGGAGGGATCAGGGAACAGGTTTACAGAAAAAATCCCCTTACCGACAGCCCCTATCGGGAGGGCAACAATTGAGCAGATTTTTAGGGAATAAAATTAATAAGCACTATTCTATATAAATGTAAGGTATAGGTACTTAAAATTGATTTCGAGACTTTCCGCCCATAACTTTTTATAATTCTTCGTAAGTTTGAAATAAATGGACGGGGTTATGGTTTTTAGAGTTGTTTATGGGTTGTTTTTTGTAATGGTATTTGGGCTTACTTCCTGTAAAATGGAAAAGAAACCATCCAATTTGGTTTCAGGGGAGGTATCAAAAACAGGTGGCCCACCAAATATAATTTATATCCTAGCCGATGATCTGGGGTATGGGGATCTAAGTATTTACGGACAAAAAAAGTTTAAGACTCCCAATATAGACAGGTTGGCTGCGGAGGGGATTCTCTTTACCCAGCATTACTCTGGCAGTACTGTTTGTGCCCCCTCCAGATCATCACTTATGACCGGGATGCATACGGGACATACGGTGGTTAGGGGAAATTATGGAATTAAACCAGAAGGTCAATTCCCTATTCCCGATAGTACCCTGACCATAGCGGAAGTCTTAAAGAAGGCGGGATATAGCACCGGTGCTTTTGGAAAATGGGGATTGGGATATCCTGGATCGGAAGGTGACCCCAACAACCAAGGATTTGATACATTTTATGGGTACAATTGCCAGACTATGGGACATAATTATTATCCCTATCATTTATGGTCCAACCAAGATTCTATTGTGCTACCGGAGAATTCGGGCAAGAAAAAAGGGGTATATGCCCCTAGTCTTATTCATGAGAGGACCTTAGCGTTTATTGAGGAGAATAAGGACAGGCCATTTTTTGCCTATGTGCCGTCCATAATTCCCCATGCGGAATTGGTGGCCCCAGAGGAGGAAATGAAAAGGGTTAGGGGAAAGTATGTACCGGAAAAAGTGTTCAAGGGTATAGACAACGGCCCAAGGTATAAAATTGGGGGATATGGCTCCCAAACAGAAAGTCATGCGGCATTTGCGGCCATGGTGGGTATCTTGGACCGGCAAGTAGGGGAAATTTTGGAAAAGGTCAAGGATTTGGGAATAGCGGACAATACCATTATAATTTTTACTTCGGATAATGGCCCACATTTAGAGGGCGGGGCAGATCCCGATTACTTTAATAGCAATGGTTTGCTAAAAGGTTATAAAAGGGATCTTTACGAAGGGGGGGTACGTGTCCCCATGTTGGTTAAATGGCCCAACAAGATCAAACCTGGAACCGTTACGGCCCATGTTTCGGCTTTTTGGGATGTCTTTCCAACCTTGGCCGAAATAGCCGAGGCAAAGAAAACTCCTGATTTGGACGGAATTTCGTTCTTGCCCACCCTGTTAGGGGAGTCCGTTGTACAGAAAGAACACGAATATCTGTATTGGGAATTTCATGAAAAAGGGGGGAGGCAAGCAGTTAGAATGGGAGACTGGAAGGCTGTAAAATACAATGTTCTAGAGAATCCCGATGCCCGGATAGAACTATATGATTTGTCCAAGGACATTGGTGAGGAGAATAATGTGGCAACCTATTTTCCAAAGGTGGTGGCCGAAATGGAGAGCATTTTGGAAAAGGCCAGGACACCTTCGGAAGTGTTTGTATTTGGGAAATCTAAATAAGGAAAGGGAGCAGGTAACGGATTCGTTCCATTTGATAGGAGGTTGATTTAATCTAAATATTCCCCTGCCCATGTAGATCGCTATAGTTTCCACAGTTTTGAAATCAATTTTGGGTCCAAATAAAATTGGTCTCTTGAAAAAAAAATCCCCTAGCTTGTTTTAAACTCTTAAAATTGGTGTAATTTTGGCGGACTATTTTTCTGTTGTTACAGATAATTGGGGTATTAGCTCAGTTGGTTTAGAGCGCTGCCTTGACAGGGCAGAGGTCACTGGTTCGAATCCAGTATGTCCCACAGAAGCTTATAATAAATCGAGTATTCTTTCCAAGGCCATTCCCCTAGATCCTTTTATCAGGATAGTGGCGTTTTTTATAGTATCGTTGTTAAGGGTTTCCTTAAGATGGTCAAAGGACCTGAATTTGTTATAGGTATCTTTTGTTCGGAAAAAATTCTCTCCAATAAGGAACACCTGATCCATATTCATATTGGTGGCCAAATTGGCAATTTCCTGATGTTCTTTTTCAGCCATTTTTCCCAATTCGAACATATCCCCCAAGAATGCAACCTTGTAATCGGCCTTTAATTCATGAAAGTTTTCCAAGGCGGCCTTCATACTTGTGGGGTTGGCATTATAGGCATCCAGAATTATATGATGCCCATTTTTGTCTATTATTTGGGAACGGTTATTTTGGGGGATGTAATTTTCAATCCCTTTTTTTATTTCGCTTAGCGCAACATTAAAGAATTTACCGATCAATATTGCGGCGCAGCAGTTGGTGAAATTATAGCTGCCTACCAATTGGGTGGTAATATGGATATCATCTACAGCAATTTTAACAAACGGGTCAGAACCAATAAGTTCTATTTTAAAGAACTCATTATTGTTTTGGCTAAACCCATATTTTTTGATGACCGAGGCCAATTTTTTTTTTTGGATAGGATCGTCCGCATTAAAAAAAATGGATTTATCATGGCCTGTCAAAAAGTCGTAAAGCTCACTTTTACCTTTTATTACTCCTTCCTCACTTCCAAAACCCTCCAAATGTGCCTTTCCAAAATTGGTGATGTACCCATAATCCGGCCTGGCCAGCTCACATAGGAATTCTATTTCCTTAAGATGGTTGGCCCCCATTTCTACAATGGCCATTTCCGTGTCCGGGGCAATGGAAAGTAGTGTTAATGGGACGCCTATATGATTGTTTAAATTTCCCTTGGTGGCGATAGTTTTGTATTTTCTTGATAGAACCGCGGTAATAAGTTCTTTTGTTGTGGTTTTTCCATTACTCCCGGTAAGGCCAATAACCTTTGCTTTGCAATAATTCCGATGAAATTGGGCTAGGTTTTGAAGCGTAGTAAGTACATTTTTAACAAGTATGGTCTTATGGCTTCCGGCAAATTCATCTTCATCAACAACGGCATATGAAGCACCCTTATCCAAAGCTTGGGCGGCATAGGAATTACCATTAAAATTGTCGCCCTTTAAGGCAAAAAATAGGCAGTTTGGACTTATTTTCCTCGTGTCCGTGCAAACTTGGGGAAACTCTAAAAAGAGTTGGTGCAATTGTTCTAATGTCATAAATCTAAGGTATAAAAAAAGCCCTTTTTAAAAAGGGCTTTTTCATATTTATTTTCTAGACTTATTTGCTTCTAGGCGTTTTGTTTTTAGTTTTGGATTTGGAGCCAACCCTGGACATGGCGCATCTAAATCCTATATAATCCGTGGACATATATTGTGGTAGATATCTTCTTTGGGCCGGATCCAACCAGTAAGCCCTATCTCTCCATGAACCTCCTTTGAAGACCCTCACCTCATCATTGATCAATGAAGTTCTGTTATTGGATTTGTCGTAAGCTCTAATAATATTACCGGTAGAGTCTACTTGTACCTTGCTTACAGGGGCATCGTACATTCTTTTTTGGTCTTTTCCGTCTTCGTCTTCATCACTGAACTGATCATAAAATCGGGTAGATCCAGGTTCGCCGTCCCTATACCCACGGTTGTCACTGGATGAGAAGTTGGTTCTCAAAAAGGTTTCTTCCTCATCAATGGGTACCATTTTTATCTCTCCCGGTAAATTTACCGCAACAACTTTGCCGTTGGGCAAGGTGTCGTACACAATGGAGTCGCGTATTACATTTACTTTTCCGTCTTTTCCAATGGCCGTTTTCATATAAACATTTCCCCGGAAATAGTTGAAGTCGCTTACTTCGTCATCTACTATAGGTCTATAAACATCCGCAACCCATTCGGCCACGTTTCCTGCCATATCGTACAATCCAAAGTCATTGGGCTTGTAAGATTTAACTTCTGCCGTAATATCCGCCCCGTCATCCGACCAACCTGCAATTCCGCCATAATCCCCTTTACCTTGTTTAAAATTGGCCAATTGATCCCCTCTGCCCACTCTTTGTCCATTTCTGGTATAATCCCCTTCCCAAGGATATTTCTTTCTACCTCTGTAGTTGTTATATTCCCTGCTTCCAATCTGTGCCTGTGCAGCGTATTCCCATTCCGTCTCCGTAGGCAATCTGTACTCCGGTAATATAATCCCGGAACTTCTTTTGGCAAATACGGAAACCGAATCTTTTTTCATTTTCCCCTGTAAGGAGTCTATCTGGCCGTTATATACGGATTCCGGTCTATTTAAATAGGCCTCTGTGCTAAAACCACCTTCTGCCTCACCATTAATTACTTTGTATTTGGCATCTTCGGAAAGATAGCCTTCCCTTTCCAACATTACCTCATTTACACGGTCTGTCCTCCATTCTGCAAATTGGGTGGCCTGGATCCAATTTACACCAACCACGGGGTATTCTGCATAAGCCGGGTGGCGTAGGTAGTTATTGGTCATGGTTTCGTTGAATCCCAATCGGTTTCTCCAAACCAATGTATCCGGTAGGGCCCCGGTGTAAATATGTACATATTTGGGGTCTTCTGGAGGATATACGCTCTTCAGGTAGTCCAAATATTCCAAATACATCACATTGGTGACTTCGGTCTCGTCCATATAAAAAGACTGCACGTGCTGTGAAGTAGGGGTGTTGTTCCATTCGTGCATCACATCATCCTGCACTTGGCCTTTTGTAAAGGTTCCACCTTCCACAAACACTAAACCCGGTGCAGTTTCCTGCTCTTTAAAGTCTGAATTGTACTGAAATCCACCTTCCTTGGCGTTAATATTCCAGCCCGTAGCCCTTGAAACATTTTTTGAGGATGATGAGTTTTTACAGCTTGAAAAACCACCAGCTACAATAGCGCAAGAGAGTACAACTTTGATGAATTGTTTTTTCATAATTAGGACTTGAGTTCAAAAGACAAACTGCTTGTTAAAAGAGTTTGAGATTCATATTTTATTAATATTTTGCGTCGCTTTCGGCATTTAGAACGATGATTAAGGCATAATATTTTGTTAAACGAAAAAAAATTGATCATTTAATTAACCCGCAAATAGCATCGCTTAACATGAATAACGACTTAAAATTTAATATAGTATGGATAATTGATAATTCTTTGCAAAATATCAACTAATTATTTGTGCTAAACATATTTAAAATGCTAATCATATTTTTATCTCTAAATGGGTAAAATTATCCTGTTTATTGTATTGTTTACACAAGATATTTTTAAAATGGTCGTTAATAAATGTATATGAACTAAAATTATCTTAATAATTCATTTAAATTTAAGAGTTTTACGACAAATATTTTATAGACCATTAGAGATGAAAAAAATTTCAATATTATTTCTGTTCGTTATTATGGGTAAAGTTACGGCGCAACAGGATAGGGTGATTACGACCGCTGTGCCTTTTTTGACGATTGCTGCAGATGCCAGGGCATCGGGTATGGGGGATATGGGGGTGGCCACATCTACCGACGCTTTCTCCCAACAGTGGAATCCGGCAAAATTTGCCTTCGCCGAAAGAGAAATGGGGATTGGACTTAGTTATACGCCTTATTTGGAAAGTATCATTACCGATATTGCGCTGTTGAGCGCAAATTTTCACAAGAAGATCAACGACAGAAGTGCCTTTGCCTTAAGTATCAGGTACTTTACCTTGGGGGAAATAGAACTTAGGCAATTTGCAGGGGACCAGGCAAGATTGGCAAAGCCTAACGAACTGGCTTTTGACGGTTCCTACTCCCTAAAATTGAGTGAAACTTTTTCTATGGCGGTGGCAGGTAGATTTATTAGTTCCAATCTTAAATTGCCCGATAATGGCAGCGAGGATTCCAAGGCCGCGAGTACTTTTTCAGTAGATGTTTCGGGGTTCTATCGCTCCCGAGAAATTGCCTACAATAATTTTGATGGCCGTTGGAGGGCCGGTTTCAATATTTCCAATTTGGGAGGCAAGTTAAAGTATGACGATGCCGGACAAGAGAATTTTCTTCCGACCAATCTGAAAGCGGGCCTGGGTTTTGATTTTATATTGGACCAGGATAATGTACTGGGGCTTACTTCCGAGTTTAATAAGCTGTTGGTGCCCACCCCTCAGGATTATAATGATGACGGCGTTATTGATGGCACGGATAACGATGAATATCAGCAGACCACTTTTTTTGAAGGGGTTTTTAAATCGTTTGGCGATGCACCCGATGGCTTTGCTGAAGAGTTGAAAGAATTTACATGGGCACTTGGTGCGGAATATACCTATCAAGATGCATTTATGTTGAGAACTGGATATTTTAATGAGAGCGATTTAAAGGGAGCGAGAAAATTTTTCACCTTGGGTGCCGGGTTTAGGTTTAAATCGGCACAGGTAGATCTGTCTTATTTGTTTTCCACTTCCCAAGTGAGGAACCCTTTGGAAAATACGCTTAGGTTTTCACTAACATTCAATTTGGGAGAAGAATTTTTGAACGACTAGCGTATAACTAGAGTGCAAAATATATAATCCAAATACAAAACCTGCCTAAGGCAGGTTTTGTTTATTTTTGATAAATTGTTTAACATCAATTATTTATGAAACTACGTAGGGTCGTGTTTGATCTAATAGTCTATGAATCCATGCATGAACTGGAAAAGGAGGACCAAGTTTTAATGCATGCAGCAGTGAAGGCCAGGAACAATGCCTATTCCCCTTATTCAAAATTTAAGGTTGGGGCCGCGGTATTATTGGATAACGATGAAATTATAATTGGCAATAATCAAGAAAATGCCTCCTATCCTTCTGGTCTGTGCGCAGAAAGAGTGGCCTTATTTTACGCTTCCGCAAAATTTCCCGGTATTGGTATCAAAACCATTGCCATCAGTGCCACCTCCAAAAATTTTGTGGTGGATAGGCCTGCCGCCCCTTGTGGTAATTGTAGGCAATCCATTTCGGAATATGAAATAAGGCAATCGAGGCCTATTGCAATAATCATGTCCGGGGAAACGGGAGAGATTTTAAAATGTACTTCCGTTTCGGACATTCTTCCCTTGGCCTTTAATGGTACCTTCCTGGGTTAGTGCAAGAAGAAGTAGGCAGTAGCAGTTTACAGTCGGCAAAAAAAGTGTATTTCACTGTGCACTGCTAAATTGTCTATCGGTTAATGCCAAGGAATTCCATTCCTTTCCAAAACCCCTGTCTTTGTTGGCCAGACAGGCCTGTCTTTTTCGGTGGGCAGGTATGTAATTTGATTGTTTGGTAGTTTTATTTTAAGTTCTGACCAATTCCTTAACTGTTCCCTATTTTGTTTTATACCATCGCTTTATGGGAAGCTTTTGATTTAATTTTTTTTCCTATTGATTTATATATGTATTTTTGTTTTCCGTTTTTGCATTGAACTTGTTTCCGAGCAAAGCGAATTACTACATAAATTATCAATTAATGGAAAAAATAACCAAAGAGGTCTACCTAAAATGGTATGAGGACATGTTATTCTGGAGAAAGTTTGAAGATAAACTGGCTGCCGTCTATATTCAACAAAAAGTTCGTGGATTTTTACATCTTTACAATGGTCAGGAAGCTGTTCTTGCAGGGGCATTGCATGCAATGGACCTCACCAAGGATAGAATGATAACTGCGTATAGGAATCACGTTCAGCCAATAGGTATGGGAGTTGACCCCAGAAAGGTTATGGCGGAACTGTACGGTAAGGTTACGGGAACCTCCAAAGGCATGGGGGGATCTATGCATATTTTTTCCAAAGAACATCGTTTTTATGGTGGCCATGGTATAGTTGGTGGCCAGATCCCATTGGGTGCCGGATTGGCCTTTGCCGATAAGTACTTTAAAAGGGATGCCGTTACCCTTTGTTATATGGGAGATGGGGCGGTAAGACAAGGATCGCTCCATGAAAGTTTTAACTTGGCAATGCTTTGGCAATTACCGGTCGTCTTTGTATGCGAGAACAATGGGTATGCCATGGGAACTTCGGTAGCAAGAACTTCGCATTCAACAGAAATTTGGAAACTGGGATTGGGATATGAAATGCCCTGTGGGCCGGTAGATGGGATGGATCCCGTAACCGTTGCCAAAGAAATGAGCAAGGCCATTGAACGTGCCAGATCGGGAGGCGGTCCTACCTTTTTGGAAATGAAGACGTATAGGTACAGAGGGCACTCCATGTCCGATGCCCAGCATTATAGGACCAAAGAAGAGGTGGAAGAGTACAAGAAGATAGATCCTATAACCCAAGTATTGGCTACGATCAAGGAAAACAAATATGCTAGCGATGCTCAGATAAAGGAGATAGATACCCGGGTTAAAAAGTTGGTTTCGGAATGTGAAAAATTTGCGGAAGAATCGGATTATCCACCTATAAACCAATTATATGATATGGTATACGATCAAGAGGACTACCCATTTGTAAAACATAAAATATAAGTAAATGGCAGAAGTAATAAATATGCCAAGACTTAGCGATACCATGGAAGAGGGGACCGTTGCTAAGTGGCTAAAGCAAGTAGGCGATAAAGTTGAAGAGGGCGATATTTTGGCGGAAATCGAAACCGATAAGGCTACCATGGAATTCGAATCTTTCAATGAAGGAACTTTGTTATATATAGGTATCAAGGAAGGGGATACAGCTCCAGTGGATTCGCTTTTGGCCATAATTGGCGAGAAAGGGGAGGATGTATCCGGATTGATCAACAGTCCGTCTTCAGAAGCCAAGGAAGAAAAACAAACAGAAGCCGTAGACAAGAAGGAAGAGAATAAGGAATCGGAAGATAAGAAGGAAGCACCAAAAGCTACAGGGGCTACAATCCCTGATGGGGTAGAGATAATAAAGATGCCCCGCCTTAGCGATACTATGGAAGAAGGTACCGTGGCAAGCTGGTTGAAAAAAGTGGGGGACGAAGTGGAAGAAGGGGACATTCTTGCAGAAATTGAGACCGATAAGGCCACCATGGAGTTCGAATCCTTTTACTCGGGGACCTTATTGTACGTAGGTATCAATGAAGGGGAAACGGCGGCTGTAGATTCGGTTCTTGCCGTTATAGGACCCAAAGGAACGGATGTTGATGCCGTATTGAATGCGGGATCGGGTTCCTCCTCTGATGAAGAAAGGGCTCCAGAAAAAGCCAAAAAGGCCGAAACCCCCTCCAACAAGGATCAGGAAGTAATATCTGTCACCGCAAATGACGGTCAACGGATTTTTGCATCGCCATTGGCCAAAAAAATAGCCCAGGATAAGGGAATAAATCTTGGGGATGTTAAGGGTAGCGGTGATCAAGGAAGGATTATAAAGAAAGATATCGAGGAATATCAGCCAAAACAGAAAGCTGCTGAGAAAGCAGTTCCTGCCCAGGAAAAAGCCTCCCCACAAGCTGCTGTTACCGCTCCAATTAATTTACCTGTAGGACAGGAGGGGACCGAGGAGGTGAAAAATTCCCAAATGCGCAAGGTTATTGCCAAGCGTTTGGGGGAATCAAAATTTTCAGCACCGCATTACTATTTAACCATAGAGGTCGATATGGATTATGCCAAGGTGTCAAGAGAGCAGATCAATGGCTTGCCGGATACCAAGGTATCCTTTAACGATATGGTGGTAAAAGCTTGTGCAATGGCTTTAAAAAAGCATCCGCAGGTAAATACCACATGGAACAATGAGACTACCAGATACAACCATCATGTCCATATTGGAGTGGCCGTAGCCGTAGATGAGGGCCTTTTGGTTCCTGTATTGAAATTTGCGGATCAAATGACATTGACCCAAATAGGGGCTTCGGTGAAGGATTTGGCCGGGAAGGCAAGAAATAAGAAAATAAGCCCGGCGGAAATGGAGGGTAGTACCTTTACCGTTTCCAATCTGGGAATGTTCGGAATTTCCGAGTTTACTTCCATCATCAACCAGCCCAATTCGGCAATATTGTCCGTAGGGGCCATAGTTGAAAAGCCAGTGGTTAAAAATGGGCAGATCGTGGTGGGCAACACTATGAAGGTAACTTTGGCCTGTGATCACCGTACTGTGGATGGAGCAACTGGAGCCCAATTTTTACAAACGCTTAGGGCCTATTTGGAGAATCCGGTTACCATGTTGGCCTAAATTGAATACGCTTAAGATTTATAGAAAAAGCATCCTGATTTTCAGGATGCTTTTTTAACTTTAAACCCTATCCGGTTCTTGAAGGGGATATATAATGCATTAGTGGTTACTTGGTCATATTTACTTTAAATACAGAATGGATATATAAAATTCAATTCGCTTAAATGACAAATAAAAAAACAATTTATGAAATGAGCCATAACAAATCGTTGATACTTCCCGATAATTATCAGGGCGATATGTTCAATGGCGAATCGCATTTGACCTATTTATAACAATAAAAATGAACAGATGAAAAACATTATTGGTTTTGCCCTAATATCCATTGCCTTAGGTTGCGCTGGCACTAAAATTGATGAGGTAGGTCCGGCAAAAAGTGCCGATGGTTCCGGGGCAATTGTCAAGGATGCCGCCCTAGCTCCGGGAAAAATGGAAGTTTCTTCCGAAGTTTCCCTCTTTTCCACCAGAAAAACAGTGGGGGAAGTAATTTCATATTTGGCTTCCGATAAACTTCATGGACGAGAAACCGGGAGCGAAGGAATAGAAATGGCCGCCGAATATATAGAAACGATTTTTAATAACAATAAAGTGGTGCCCTACTTTAAAAGTTATAGGGATACATTGACCAATTTTGAAAAACCGGCATACAATTTAGTGGGCTTTATTGAGGGTACGGACGCACAATTAAAACACGAATTCGTTATCATTGGTGCCCATTATGACCATATAGGCACTGCAGGGCCTGTGTCCGGTGATACTATTGCCAATGGAGCCAATGATAATGCCTCCGGCACTACCGCTGTTTTGGAGTTTGCCCGTTATTTTGGCAGGTATGGAAACAATAAACGCAGCATTATCTTTGCCCTGTTCAGTGCAGAGGAAAAGGGCCTCTTGGGGTCGAAACACCTGGCCAAAAGGCTAAAGGATCAAAATCTGGATCTCTATGCCATGTTAAATTTTGAAATGGTTGGAGTTCCCTTGATCGGGAAGGATTATTTTATGTATGTTACGGGCTATGAGGAATCTAATTTGGCAGATGTATGCAATTCTTATGCCCAGGACAAATTGGTTGGATTTCTTCCAACGGCAAAGGAATACAATCTATTTAAGAGATCGGATAATTATCCGTTTCATTTGGAGTTCGGGGTACCTTCCCAAACCTTTTGCACCTTCGATTTTACCAACTTTGATCACTACCATAAGGTTGGCGATGAGGTTGCCATAATGGATTTTGAACATTTGGCCTTATTGGTAAATAAGACCGCTCCGGTTTTGCAGGATATTATTAATGCCCCAGAGCGGGAGATAGTATATAAATAATGGCGAATATAGTAATTACGGGAAGTAGTAGGGGAATTGGTTTTGAAATGGCACGGCTATTTGCCGATGACGGACATAAAGTGTTGGCACTTTCCAGAAATAATGCCCCAATTGCTGCATTGAACCATAAAAATATATCCAGTTTTTCATTTGATTTGGCCAATGAAGCCCATTACGGCCATTTGGACGAGTTTATTGGGAATCACTGGAAACAGGTCGATGTTCTTATAAACAATGCGGGTAAATTATTGCACAGACCTTTTTTGGAAACTTCCATGGAAGCCTTTGAAGAGGTTTATAAAGTGAATGTTTTTGGAGTGGCCAATATCACTAAAAGAATAATTCCCTTAATGCCCAAAACTGGTCATGTGGTAACCATTAGTTCTATGGGAGGGGTTCAGGGGAGTATGAAATTTGCCGGATTATCGGCCTATAGTTCCAGTAAGGGGGCTGTGATAACCATGACGGAGTTGTGGGCCGAGGAATTTAAGGAATCGGGTCCGTCATTCAATGTATTGGCCCTCGGAGCCGTACAGACCGAAATGTTGGAGGAAGCCTTTCCTGGCTATAAGGCACCCACCACTGCATTGGAAATGGCTGCATATATCAAGGATTTTGCAATTACTGGCCATAAACTTTACAATGGAAAATTACTACAGGTGTCCAACTCAACACCTTAATTTTAATAGGGGCCATGAAAGATTACAACTGTGTTATTTTCGATTGTGACGGGGTATTGGTAGATAGTGAGGTATTGGGCAATCAGGTTTTTGTGGATATGGCCAATGAACATGGTGCCGGAATCGATATATCCTATGCCATGAAACATTTTAAAGGGGGTTTTTTATACGATAGTATTAGACAGGTAGAGGCCATAATTCAAAAGCGATTGCCTTTGGAATTTGAAAAGGAATATCGAAGAAGGTCCTACGAAATATTTTCGAACCATCTGAAACCGGTAGACGGTATTGAACAGGTCTTGAGTAAATTGACAGTCCCATTTTGTGTCGCATCCAGTGGGCCACAGGAAAAAATTAAAAGGAATTTGGCAACGGCCGGTCTGTCCTCCTTTTTTAAAAATAATATCTTTAGTTGCTATGATATTGGAAAATGGAAGCCAGATCCGGCAATTTACCTGCATGCCTCAAAAACCATGGGTTATTCCCCAAACGAATGCTTGGTCATAGAAGATTCTTTAAAGGGGGCAAAGGCGGCCACTTCCGGTGGATTTGATGTATATGGTTATACGCAGTTAAACGAGGAACCCGATTTTGAAAAGGAAGTTACCAAGACCTTTGGGCAAATGGAAGAACTCATTTCCTTGCTGAAATTATATTAGATATTTTTTTGTTTTTATGTCTTTGCCGGTTTATTGCCAGAAAGGAGATCGGCTATTATTTTGGTTTGGGGGAACTGTTCCAAAATTATCTTGATAAAAACCGTAATCGGTATGGCCATGATCAATCCTGGTACTCCCCAGATATATCCCCATAGCATCAACATGACCAATACGGTTATAATGTTAATGGAAAAAGATTTTCCCATGAATACTGGTTCCAATATCGATCCGAACAAAACCTGTACCCCGGTAATGGACAGGACAAAGAACAAGAGCGTGCTAGATGGTTCCAATTCTACAAATGCAAATAGCGCCAATAACACTACGGAAATAATGGAGCCGACCATTTGGACAAAATTTATGGCAAAGGCGAACAATCCCCAGAAAATAGGAAAGCTTACATCAAAAAAGACACAGGCCAGTCCTATTCCGATTCCTGTAAATAGACTTACCAGAAATTTGACCTTTATAAATGTAATAAGATCTTTTTCAACCTTTACAAAAGTTTTAACCGAGGTATGCCTTTGTTTTAGAATGGTATTGTTCATCAATTTTTGAACGTTTATGGATTCTGCCAACCATAGCACAACAAAAAATACGGTCATTAATATCATGGTAACGGTATTGCCGATAAAATCCAAGGTAGTCCCAAAGTTCTTCATCATACTTTCTTTGGGAATAAAATTGTTAATAATGTTTTCCTCCTTGGAATAGGGTATTCCAAGATAATCTTCCATACCCAATAATAGGGCTTCCAATTTGGTCTCCGCTTTTTGGAAAAAGGCGTTGTCCGCGGAAAGTATTTCCTTACTGGTAAGCTGTATAAGTTCTCCACCAATTTTTAATGCGCCAATGAAAATGAGAATAACAATAACAATACTTATAGGTTTGGACACTTTCTTTTTATTGAGCCAACGCATAATAGGAAGGAACAATAAGGCTATGAACATAGAGAAAATAAGAGGAATAAAGATAAAGGACAGCAGTTTGAGCAGGTAGAATACTAAGGGGACTACTATAATAAGCAATAACTTATTGGTGGTTCTTAACTCGTTCATAATTATAGTAATTATTTATTTTTTACTATGTACGCAGGGAAAGCAAAGTTAGTGGAAAGAAATTGACTTTAATCGTTAATAAAAATGTAAATATTCTTGCGCAAACATTATTTTCTGTTGGCCTAAGAGACTGTCCAAATTTTGTTTTTGGAATATGTTATAGTGTATTCCTGCCTGCCGGCAGGCAGGTTTTTGTCAGACGAAGGTATTTTGAGGTTCATAGCCATAGCTACGGACCGAAAAATAGCTGATGTATAGAGGGAAAAGACAGGGCCGAGCGTAAAGAAAATGTCTGGTAGACATTTTTAACGAAGGAGCCAGCCGGCGCATAGATAAAAACCAAAGGAGTCTCTAAAGGTTATTTCGATAAAATTGCTTCATAAGGGAAAAAGGAATCTTAAAATTTCTAATTTTGTCACTATGCAGGACACTTTGGAAAAGTATCTTCCTGAAAGGGCGGTAAGTTTAAGTATGGCACTTATTAAGGAAAACGGAGTACACCTTAAGATTGTTAATCAACGGGTTACCCGTCATGGAGATTATAGGAGGATGCCCAACGGATCCCATCAGATTACAGTGAACGCAACCTTGAACAAATATCGATTCCTGATTACTTTGGTCCATGAAATAGCACATTTGGTTGCTTTTGAAAAATATGGACATAGAATAAAGCCACACGGACCCGAATGGAAAAGAACGTTTCAATATTTGATGTTGCCATTTTTAAGGCCGGAGGTTTTTCCATCCAATCTTTTACCTATTTTGGCCAGACATTTTAGAAATCCAAAGGCCAGTAGTGATACGGACGCCGGCCTATCCTTGGCCCTAAAACAATTTGATGTACAGGAAAGTGAAAAATCCTATATTTTTGAATTGGCTCATGGCAGTGTTTTCAGGATATATAATGGTAAATTGTTTCAGAAAAGGAATAAAAGGGTAAAGCGATATGAATGTGTGGAAATAGCTACCGGAAGGGTCTATCTTTTCCAGCCCAATGCCGAAGTGGAATTAATAAATGATTAATGGACAATTCTATGAATAAAAATTATTATGCCGTTATAATGGCAGGTGGAGTGGGGTCCAGATTTTGGCCAATCAGCACCACTGCCTTTCCCAAGCAGTTTCATGATATGTTGGGTACAGGGGATACCTTGATACAGAAGACTTTTAAGAGATTGATGAAGTTTATACCGGTCCAAAATATTTTGATCTTGACCAATGAAAGATATAACGAACTGGTCCTGGAACAATTGCCGGAGGTAAAACAAGAACAAGTAGTCTTGGAACCGGCCATGCGCAATACCGCTCCATGTATTTTGTATGCGGCCTTAAAAATACAAAAAAAGAATCCTGATGCCCTTATGATTGTTGCCCCCAGTGATCATTGGATAGAGGATGAGGATGCCTTTGCCAAGGATGTTATAAGCTGTTTTGATAAGTGCGAAAAGGAAAGTGTTCTCTGTACCTTGGGAATAAAACCTACTTTTCCCAATACGGGCTTCGGATATATAGAATTTGAAAAGAAAGGGGGGGAACGCCTAAAGAATGTTCGGCAGTTTAGGGAGAAACCTGATTATGCGACTGCCAAGGATTTCATAAAACAAGGGAATTTTTTGTGGAACGCCGGGATCTTTATGTGGAGTGTAAAAACCATTGTAGATGCTTTTAAAAAATATCGCCCAGAACAATATAATCTATTTCTTAGTGGATCGGAATACTATAATACCGTTCAGGAAGGGGCATTCATAAATGAAAATTACCCAAAGGCGGAAAATGTTTCCATTGACTATGCTATTTTGGAGCCGTCCAGTAATATTTATGTGCTGCCTGCCACTTTTGATTGGAACGATCTTGGAACCTGGGGTTCTTTGTACGATAAATTGGAAAAGGACGATAATGAAAACGCCTTGGTGAACTGTCAGGTTTTAGCAGAGGATTCCCAAGGAAATATGATTCGTTCCCCAAAAGGTAAAATTATCGTTATAGATGGATTAAAAGACTATATTGTAGTAGACAAGGAGGAGGTTTTGCTCATATATCCCAAATCCAAGGAACAGGATATTAAAAAGGTACTTGCAAAAATTAAGGATAAATTTGGGGATCAACTGGCTTAATTATGGAGAAAAATTTAAATAAGGACCAGGATCAGGAAGTCCCGGAAGGTAACGGACAGGGAATAAAAAGGGATTTCAAGGGCCTTTTAGGTGGTGTAAAGGTGTTTTTGGCCGATTTGTTGGATATACGTCAGAATACAGATCAGCAAGCTACTATAGAATCCATTGTTGCGGATATTCCCTTTAAGGGCCATACTTCCTGGATTTTAATATGCTCTATTTTTATTGCATCGGTTGGTCTTAATGCCAATTCTACGGCGGTTGTCATAGGTGCCATGTTAATTTCGCCTTTAATGGGGCCTATTTTGGGTATTGGACTTTCATTGGCAATCAATGATATAGATACCTTGAGGCGATCGCTCAAGAATTTTGCCGTTATGGTGGCCTTAAGTGTTGTTACGGCTTTTTTATTCTTTTATCTGTTCCCCTTAAGGGATGAATCATCCGAGCTGCTGGCAAGGACCGCACCGGATATTAGGGATGTTCTTATTGCCTTTTTTGGAGGATTGGCATTAGTGATTGCCCGTGCCAAGAGAGGGACCATTGCCAGTGTTATTTATGGGGTGGCCATTGCAACTGCCTTGATGCCTCCCTTATGTACGGTTGGTTTTGGCCTGGCCATAGGTAATTTTAGCTATGCCACCGGTGCCATGTACCTCTTTACCATAAATACTATCTTTATTGCGCTGGCTACGTTTTTGGTTATAAAATTATTGCGTTTTCCAATGGTGCGCTATGCCAATTCGCAACGAAGAAGGTTTATTGCCCGAATGGCATCCATTGTAGCTATTCTGGTCATGATTCCTGCCGGATTTACTTTTTATGATGTGTTTCAGGAGTCCTTGTTTAAAAAGGAGGCCAAGCAATTTGTGGTCAATAATATTGTGCCCTATGAACTACCGGGAGAGGGCCGGTATTTGGACAATTTGACGGATATACAATACAATCATGGGGAGAATGGTTTTATTGAATTGGTGTTTATGGGGAACGAACCCATACCGGACAATGTTGTGGCTACATGGAATACGCAAAAGAATTCCTTTTCCAAGCTTAAAAATGTAGAACTAAAAATAGTACAGGGATCCAAAAACGAAGAATTGGATCAAATGAGGTATGTCAGTGAACTCTATGAATCCAAAAAGGCGGAATTGTTGAGCAAGGAACAGCAGATCCAGGTTTTAAAGGAGGAGGTTGGAAAAATGAGCAAGATTGTTGAACTGCAGATTCCTTTTCAGGAAATTAGCGCGGAAGCCAAGACCAATTATGAGAATTTGACCAGTCTGGGGTTTTCCTATACCATAACAACGGATTTTAATAAATTGGACACCGTTCCAGTGTTCAATGTGCAATGGAAAAAGGGATTACCTGCCCAGCAAATAAAAACCGATTCCCAAAAACTTACGGATTGGTTGCGCCTAAGATTAAAAAACGCCAAGATTCAGGTGAGGGAAGAACAGCCTTAATTGCGTTCCTCTATATACATTTGCCGCACCTTTTTAAATAATTCCGAGGAATAGACAAAATCGGTTACGGCTTCGTTTTCCGTTTTAAAAATTTCCTTATTGCTACCTTCCCATTCCTTGAGGCCATTTTTAAGGAAAATTATCTTCTCGCCAATTTCCATTACGGAATTCATGTCATGTGTATTGATTACCGTTGTAATATCGTATTCTTTGGTAATTTCATGGATAAGGTTGTCTATAAGGATAGCTGTTTTTGGATCCAGCCCCGAATTGGGTTCGTCACAAAACAAGTATTTCGGTTTCATTACAATAGCTCTGGCAATGGCAACCCGCTTTTGCATTCCTCCTGAAATTTCCGATGGAAATTTATTATGGGCATCCACCAGGTTTACACGTTTTAGTACAAAATCTACCCTATCCTGCATTTCCGACTTCGATTGTTTGGTGAACATGTCCAAGGGAAACATAACGTTGCCCTGCACGGTCATGGAATCGAACAGGGCGCTGCCCTGGAATACCATTCCCATTTCCTGTCTTAAGTCGCGTTGTTCACTTGCCGATAGTTCGGAATAGATTTTTCCATTATAGCTAATAGTACCTTCATCCGGTGCAAAGAGACCCAAAAGACATTTTAAGAATACCGTTTTTCCGGAACCGCTCTGTCCTATTATAAGGTTGGTCTTGCCCTTTTCAAAATTGGAACTAATGCCTTTTAAAACATGGCTCTCCCCAAAGGATTTATGTATGTTGTCCACTTCTATCATTAGCCCAGTAGTAATTGTGTTAAGATATAATTCACAATGATGATCACAACACTTGTCCAAACAAATGCGGTGGTGCTGGCCTTTCCAACTTCCAATGCCCCTCCCTTCATGTAGAATCCGTGAAATGAGGGTATTGTGGCAATAATCAATGCAAACACTATCGATTTTATAAAGGAATAGGTAACGTGAAAGGGAATAAAGTCCAATTGCAAGCCCTCCACGAAGTCTGCACTGGAACTGAACCCTCCAAAAACACCGGCTGTCCATCCTCCAAAAATACCTACATACATAGCTATCGCAATCACAAAGGGGTATAACAACATCGCTACTATTTTCGGAAAAACCAGATAGTTCAAAGAATTTACTCCCATGATCTCCAAGGCATCAATCTGTTCAGTTACCCTCATGGTGCCAATGCTGGACGTGATATAGGAACCCACTTTACCGGCCATGATTATAGAGGTGAAGGTAGGGGCAAATTCAAGTATTACGGATTGCCTGGTGGCAAACCCAATAAGATTTCTGGGGATCAGTGGATTGGTAATGTTCAGGGCGGTCTGTATGGCAACTACACCCCCTATAAAAAAGGAAATGAAAATAATGATTCCCATGGAACCATAGACCAGTTCGTCTATTTCCTTTAATATAAGGGTTTTCATAATGGACCATTTGGTGGGTTTTTTAAAAACCTCCTTGATCATTATAAAATAACTGCCTATTGATGCTATGTAACTCATTCAATATAAAATATTGCTTAGGAATGTAAAAATAACAATATTAAGAATCATTTAACTTCCAATTAAGATTTAAAGGTTTTATTTCTATATTTTTGTTTTGTTAAAATAAAAAGAATGCAAAATAAGAGTGTGCTGCTATTGTTTTTGATGCTGTTGGTAGGATTTAATCCGATTAAGACTAATGCGCAGCGAAAATCCAAAAAAGATAAGCTTGGGGACAAATCAAGTACCGAGATGGTAATTGGTGAGCATATTGTAACCACCCCTAAACTAGTGGTCGGGATTGTGGTAGATCAAATGCGGTATGATTATCTGACCCGTTTTTGGGACCAATATGGCGATGGTGGATTTAAGCGTTTGGTGAACGATGGGTTTAATTGTAAAAACAATCATTTTAATTATGCGCCAACGGTTACCGGTGCCGGACATGCCTCCGTGTATACAGGGACCACCCCATCCGTACACGGTATAATCGGCAATGATTGGTATGATAAATACACAGGTGAAAGTGTGTATTGCGCTGGGGATCCTGGTTATAATTCGGTTGGAACGTCTTCCGATGCCGGAAAAATGTCCCCGCACAGGGTACAGTCCACTACGATAACGGACCAAGTTAGGCTGCATACGCAAATGCGCGGCAAAGTAATCGCTGTTGCCATTAAAGATAGAGGTGCCGTTTTGCCCGGAGGCCATGCCGCCAATGCTGCCTATTGGTTTGACGGGGGAGCCGAAGGCAATTGGATAACCAGCTCTTATTATATGGATGCATTGCCCCAATGGGTCATTGAATTTAATGGACAAAAGAGTGTGGATAAATACAAAAAACCTTGGAATACCCTTAAGGACATAAATACTTATATAGAAAGTGGTACCGATAACAATAATTATGAAGGACTCTTTGATGGCCAGTCAACTCCAACCTTTCCTCATGATTTGGTTGGCCTATGGGACAATAATGGCAAATATAGTATCCTAAAAAGTACTCCCTACGGTAATAGTCTAACTACAGATTTTGCTTTGGAGGCTGTGGATAAGGAGTCGCTCGGAACGGATAGTTTTACGGACTTCCTGGCAATAAGTTTCTCAAGTACCGATTATGTGGGACATAAATGGGGGGTGAATTCCAAGGAGGTAGAGGATACCTACCTGCGTTTGGACCAAGATTTGAAACGACTTTTTGAAACCTTGGATAAGAAAGTGGGAACTGGGGAATATACAGTTTTTCTAACTGCAGATCATGCAGCTATCAATGTTCCGGCTTATTTAAGGGATATTAAACTTCCAGGTAGTGTAGTGGGGTCTAAGGAATTGGACGATCGACTTGCAGAATATTTGAAGTATACCTATGGAACTACGGATATTGTAAAGAAAACCTCCAATAATCAATTGTTTTTGGATTATAAGGTAATCAAGAGTTTGGATTTGGAAATAGAAGATGTTGAAGAGGAGTTGGCTTTGGAACTGATTCAATATGATGGCATTTATAAGGTGTTTACGGCCAATCAAATGTGGCAGAATCAATATACCAGTGGAATTCCATATATCGTTCAGAACGGATATAGCCAAAAACGTTCAGGGGATGTGTTGATGGTGTTCGATCCGGGAAGCGGAAATTACGGAGATACCGGTTCTACACATGGTTCGCCATGGAATTACGATACGCATGCACCCTTATTGTTTTATGGCAAGGGCATTAAGAAGGGGAGTACGGTAAACAGGACCGTAATTCCGGACATAGCTCCAACCATAGCTGCCCTAATGGGAATGAACGCCCCTTCAGGAACTACTGGAGATCCTATAGCGGAGGTATTGGAGTAATATAACAAGGTTGTGTAATAGTAAAAGGCTGGCAAAGGCAGGCCTGCCTTTGCCGGAAGGTATGTAGTTTCATTGCTTAGGAGTAGTTTAGTGAAAGATTTTGTCCTTCATTTTTTTCCATCTCAGCTGGCGAATAAATTTACCCTCCATCGGGCTTACCAAATAAGCTGTTTTTTCTTTTCTGGCCGAAAAATATCCATGAAGATTATCTATAAATGCCCTCGGTTTTTTTTGTTTCAAAGCCATCTTTATGGAAGCGATAAGGGTAATTGGAAAGCCATACCTCATGGTAAACATGGCCTTTCCCTGAAGTAATTTGGCTTTTTGGTTATAGGCATTTCCCAAAGGCCGTAAGTGCTTCACCTTTAAGTGGCTATCGGTATGGATATTGAAACCGTAATATTGGGCAAGTAGTTCGTCCACGGTATCCCATCCCATGGCTGTTTTGAGTCCGCCAATTGCCTTAAAACATTTTTTCCGGTAAGCTTTAAAGGCCCCTCGCAGATGGTCTTTGTCCATAGGGTGATTTAATTTCCATTCCCCGTTTTTGTCCTGTTCATAAGCAAATCCACCTGCTATCCCAATTTTGGCATCGGTTGTAAATATCTTGGCCACTTTTTCAAAATAGAAATTGGGAAGAATTATATCGGCATCCAACTTCACTATAAAGTCATAGTTGTCATCCAATTGTTCCAAGCCTTTGTTAAAGGCATTGATAACCTTACTGCCGGGCATATGGGCAGTGGACGATTTTACATTGATTTTTTTGATGTATTTATATTTGGCAGTGAAGCTATCTATTATCTGCTCGGTATTATCCGATGAATTATCATTTACCACCACCACTTTTTTTGGGGGCATGGTTTGCATAACCAAAGATTGCAGGGCATCCGTTAAGAATTGGCCTTCGTTATGTGCAGGAATGATAATATAGTAGTTCAACTTTGAAAATTTATTTGTATTTATGGTCGGACGGGGCGGCTTTCTGCCGGATGTTATTTAACTGCAAAGATTTCAACAGCGTATCACACTAACCGATTGTACTACATTTATGGTGTTTATTTTTACTTACAAGTCATTTAAGAACCAATTTCAGGGCCTTTTTTTCTTATGGCATAAACGATGTAATATCTAGGGGTAAAACTACGGAGCAGGGGTCTTATCCCAATTTTTTGTACGGGGTTGGTCCATTTGGCCCGATCTTTAATTTCCCATCCCGCCTTTTCCAGTAACCAATCGAACTGCCAGTCTTCAAACTCGTGATAGTGCCTGTCCCATGGATCGGTCTTGCTCTTGTAAGCTGATGAAAACCATAATCTTAAGGGGATACTTGCTACCAATTTATCAGGTTTAATGTGGTTAAGGATGTTGAACGGGGCCAAAAGATGTTCAAAGATTTCAAAGGCCGTGACAACTTCTGCCTTAGTGGTCCTGACCGTAGAAAAATCCAGGTCCAGATCCTCACCTTTTGTGTTCTCAACCTGGTATCCATTTTCCATCATAATCTTGGAAAATGGATTTTCTACCCCAAGATCCAATATGGTTTGATCTGTGGAAATGTGCTTTTGTAGAAAATCCAGCGTATGTTTAAAACGTTTGTTCGGGAAACTTCTTTCGTACATCGGCGGTAATCGGGTTATTTGTTTAAATTGTTTTTGGCGGTGTTGTAGGCAAGGGTCCTAAAACCGGAAACATAGAGATTTGAAAAAGTGTTCGGTAGTCCAATCATTATACCTTGTAGACAATGGCGTTTATGTTCATGCCCGCACCAACACTTGCAAATATAACAACATCTCCCTTTTTTATAGATTGATTTTCCATTTTTCCATTTCTTACCATATCAAATAAGGTGGGTATGGTAGCCACGGAACTATTTCCCAATTTCTCTATGCTCATGGGCATAATTCCATCGGGCATCTCCATATTGAAAAGTTTATAGAAACGTTTTACTATGGCCTCGTCCATTTTTTCATTGGCCTGATGAATGAATATTTTTTTTACTTTGGCGATAGGTACCCCGCTTTTGTCCAAACTGTCTTTCATGGCCTGTGGTACATGGGTTACAGCAAATTCATATATTTTTCTGCCATACATTTTTATGTATTTAGTGTGGTCTTGTACGGTTTTGGAATAGGATTTACCGTAGAAGAGAAAAAAGGCTTCCCCATTGGCATAAGTAGCACTGTTGTGCGATAGGATTTGGCCGGCATTTTCCCTAGCTTCAATAATGGTGGCCCCAGCACCATCCGAATAGATCATGGAATCCCGATCATGCTTGTCAACTATCCTGGATAAGGTTTCTGCCCCGATTACAAGACATTTTTTGGCAATCCCACATTTGATAAAGGCATGTGCTTGGATTACTCCTTCGATCCAACCTGGACAACCAAATAGGAGGTCATAGGCAACACATTTGGGATTCTTGATCTGTAATTGGTGTTTTACCCGTGTGGCCAAACTGGGCAAAGTGTCCCCTTGCGATTGGCCAATGGACACATCACCAAAATTGTGGGCAAAAATGATGTAATCCAGTTCCTCCTTGTCGATTTTGGCATCGGCTATGGCCTTTTCCGCCGCGAAAAATCCCAGTTGGGAAGTGTTTAGACCATCCTCTGCATAGCGCCTTTCGCTAATTCCTGTAATGCCTTGGAATTTTTGGATGATCATCTCATTTGGATGCTTAAAGGGGGTGCCATCCTCATTTAAAAAATCATGATTTTTGAAATCCGAATTTTTTGTAATAATGGATGGTAAATAAGAACCAGTGCCAGTAATGCCAATGTTCATAACGATGTGTAAATTTATTGGTATAAATATAGGGTAATTGGATAGGGGTAAAGGATGTCCTTTTAATTTGATATGATGTTCAAGATAATTCCACTTTTGAATTTGCCAATAAAAAAGCCTTTCACTATAAGGTGAAAGGCCCTGAAATGCTTGATTTTCTTGTGCTTTTTAGGCTTCTATATACGCTTCGATGGGAGCGCAGGTGCATATTAAATTACGGTCTCCATATGTATCGTCAACCCGTCTTACACTGGGCCAAAATTTGTTTTCAAAAATATATGGCAAGGGGAAGGCGGCCTGTTGTCTAGTGTAAGGATAATTCCATTGGTCCGTGGTAACCATTTCCAAGGTGTGGGGCGCATTTTTTAGGGCATTGTTGGTATCCTCGACCGATGCGGCATCTATTTCTTTACGAATGGAGAGCATGGCGCTACAAAACCGGTCCAATTCGGCCAAACTTTCACTCTCCGTAGGTTCTATCATGAGTGTGCCCGCTACAGGGAAGGAAACTGTAGGGGCGTGAAACCCATAATCCATTAGTCTTTTTGCAATATCAGTCACTTCTATACCATTTTCCTTAAAGGGCCTGCAGTCAATAATCATTTCGTGGGCAGCCCTTCCCCTTTCCCCGGTATAGAGTACATCGAATTTTCCACTTAACCTATTTTTAATATAGTTCGCATTTAGAATGGCGCTCTTTGTAGACTGGGTCAATCCACTTTCGCCCAACATTTTTATATATCCGTAAGAGATCAAACATACCAACGAACTTCCCCAAGGTGCTGCAGATATGGCCGTAATGGCCTTTTCACCACCTGTTGTAATAACAGGGTTGCCCGGTAAAAATGGCACCAATTGCTCCGCCACGCAAATAGGTCCAACTCCGGGACCGCCGCCGCCGTGGGGAATAGCGAATGTTTTGTGTAGGTTTAAGTGGCAGACATCTGCCCCAATGGTCGCGGGATTGGTCAATCCTACCTGTGCATTCATATTGGCCCCGTCCATATAGACCTGCCCCCCATTGTCATGGATCAATTTTGTAATTTCCTTTATGGAGGATTCAAATACACCGTGGGTAGACGGGTAGGTAACCATTAAGGCAGATAGGTTCTCTTTGTGCAGTTCGGCCTTTTCTGCAAGGTCGGCCACATCTATGTTGCCATTTTCGTCGGTTTTTGTAACCACTACCTTCATACCCGCCATAATTGCGGAAGCGGGGTTGGTACCATGTGCCGAGGCAGGTATTAAGCAAATGTTTCTATGGCCTTCACCTCTTGATAGATGATAGGCCCTAATGACCATCAGGCCTGCAAATTCTCCTTGGGCCCCGGAATTTGGCTGCAAGGACGTTCCTGCAAATCCGGTGATGATATTAAGGTCTTTTTCCAATTCCTTAAGGATGACCTGATAACCTTCGGCCTGGTCGATAGGTACAAAGGGATGGATGTTTCCCCAACGCGCCATACTCAATGGTAACATTTCAGAAGCGGCGTTCAATTTCATGGTACATGAGCCCAGGGAAATCATGGAGTGGTTCAACGCCAAATCCTTTCGCTCCAATTTTTTTATATACCGCATCAATTCGGTTTCGGAGTGGTAGGAATTGAATACGCTATTCTCCAAAAAGGTTGAAGTACGGGCAAGTTTGTCAACAAGAAGGGATGGTGGTAAAAGGCCATTGATCACAATGGATTCTTTTCCCATGGCCTCGGCGAAAATAGTTGTTATTAGCTGTAGATCTTTCAGGGAGGTGGCCTCATTCAATGCAATGGAGATGGTATCGGCATCAACATATAGGAAATTAACCCCATGTTTTTCGGCAATGGGCCTTACTTTGGAGGAATCCGCCTTAATGCTTATAGTGTCAAAATAAGCAGTGTTGGTTTGATAAAAGCCTAATTTTTCAAGGCTGTCCGCTAGGGTAAAGGCAGTGGAATGAACCTTGTTGGCGATATACCTTAGTCCCTTTGGGCCATGATATACGGCGTACATTCCTGCCATTACGGCCAACAGGACCTGGGCAGTACAGATGTTGGAGGTGGCCTTGTCCCGTTTAATATGTTGCTCCCTTGTCTGTAGCGCCATTCTTAAAGCCGGCTTGCCATCGGTGTCCTTGGTAACCCCTATTATTCTGCCGGGGATACTTCTCTTGTATTCTTCCTTTGTGGCAAAAAAGGCAGCATGGGGTCCGCCGTAACCCAGGGGAATGCCAAACCGCTGCGTGGTTCCGACCACCACATCGGCACCAAATTCTCCAGGGGGGGTCAATAATGCCAAACTTAAGATATCTGCAGCAACGGCCACTTTTATGTTCTTCGCAACGGCTTTGGCCACGAAGGGGGCATAATCATGTACCTGGCCATGCTTTCCCGGATATTGCAGCAGCGCGCCAAAAAAATCATCGCCAAAGTCAAAACTTTCATGCTTGCCAACAATCAGTTCTATTTCCAGTGGTATCGATCTTGTTTTTAAAAGCGACAATGTTTGGGGCAATATCTCTTCGGAAACAAAGAATTTTAAAACGTTGTTTTTCTTTTGATCCCTACTGCGTACATCAAAAAGCATGGTCATCGCTTCTGCAGCGGCAGTGCTCTCGTCCAAAAGTGAGGCATTGGCCAATTCCATTCCGGTGAGTTCCGCTATTACGGTCTGGAAATTCAATAGGGCCTCCAAGCGCCCTTGGGCAATTTCTGCTTGATAAGGGGTGTAGGCGGTATACCACCCTGCATTTTCCAGAATATTTCTTTTTATCACAGAAGGAGTTATGCTTTCGTGGTAGCCCAAGCCGATATAGGATTTAAAAACCTTGTTCTTTTCGGACAAAACTTGGATATGGGACAAATACTCGTGCTCGTTCATGGGCGGATCTAAAGCCAAGGGCCTTGCAAGGCGGATATCGTCCGGAATGGTCTCGTTTATCAATTGATCTAAAGAATCGACATTGATACTTTTTAGCATCTGTGGAAGGTCTTCTTCTCTAATGCCGATATGGCGCAAGGCAAATAAGTCTGTCCTCATAAATTCAAGCAATTTTGATCTAAAATATAGGTGAGCAAAAATACTCATTATTTATGTTTATTTTGCAGCTTTTAAGTCCAACTCCTTCAAAGTTTTTAACTAAAATGAGAGGTTATGAACACTGTGTTTATTTTTGATTTATGAACTGGCGCAGCTACTTATTTCATTTTTATTTGGATGCCAGTATACATGTAGCATTTTCGGTTTTTGCATTTATTGAAATTACCTGCATTTTTTTTGGATTGTCCAGGGACAACCATATCTCCTACCTGGCATTTTTTGGAACAATTGCCTGCTACAATTTTGTGAAGTATGGGGTGGAGGCCAAGAAGTATTATTTGGTATCCAATAGGTATCACAAGAACATTCAAGTGTTAAGCTTTATTGCGGGGGCTTTTGCCTTGTACCATTCCTTTTTTGTATCCTTTGAAGCGTGGATCGGGATTGTGGTCTTATCCGTTCTTGCCAGTTTATATGCGGTTCCGTTGTTGCCCAATGCAAAGAACCTTAGGAGTTTGGGAGGGTTCAAAATTTTTATCGTGGCCTTGGTTTGGGCGGGAACAACGGTGGTTTTGCCAGTTGTAGCTGCGGATGCAGTCTTGGATTGGGATGTTGTAGTGGAGTTGGTGCAACGATTTTTAATGGTCCTGATCCTAATGTTGCCATTCGAAATTAGGGATTTGGCTTATGATGATCCCGAACTTAGGACGCTGCCCCAACGGTTTGGTTGCCAAAAAACAAAACTATTGGGTGCTGCCGGCGCGGTACTTTTTTTCTTAATTACTTTTATGAAAGATCAGCTGACGTATTTGGAGGTGATGGGTAAAAGTCTGGTATTTTTGGTGTTAGGAGTATTATTGTTGGTGACCAAGAGAAATCAGTCTTCATTTTTTTCTTCCTTTTGGGTCGAGTCCGTACCCATTTTATGGTGGGCCTGTATTTTGGTAATGGATGCCTTTTTAAATCTTTGATTTTAACTCCGTTTTCATCTTTTCCTTTTCCTCAACCGGAAGTGTCCTGATTTTGGCTTGGGAACAGAGAGTGGTTAGTTCAGTGTTTTTTTTGGAAAAAGTTTTACAGGTTTTGCAAAAAAACAGATGCAGTCTTATCTTTATTTTCTCCAGGAAGGAGGCTTCCTTGTACTGCGCTTTAGTACAGATTATTTCAACGTCCTTACAGCTTTTCATCTGTTGATATTTATTTGTTTTTTAATGGTCAGACCTGCCTTTGCCGGCAGGCAGGTGCAATGCCTTTTTAATCATTTTCGTGCCGATAATTATCGGTAGTTTTGCAAGTTGTTAACCTATGTGTCCTGTCAACCCTACTTTAGCCATCCCAAGTCTTGTTCTTTTTCACCTGGCCTTCGTTAAAAAACAGTTCCGTAGCTACGGCTATGCAACGTTTTTTTGCCTTGGCCAGATAAAAAATAACCGCGACTTAAACGACACAGTAGCATTGACAAAACACTAGCTTGCCGGCAGACAGGTGGGCATTTCATATCTTGAACCAATTGTTGTTTAGGCAATCCATAAGAACCGTTCTAGCCCTATGCAGGATGACCCAAAGGTTAGACGGATTGATATCCAGCTCCTTACATACCTCCTCGGTACTGAGTCCGTTTATGGTTTTTAGGGTAAATGCCAAAGCGTGTTTTTTTGGAAGCTTGGCGATACAGTGCTGTATGGCCATGCCCAACTCTTCGTTTTCTATTTGGCTGTTTTCCAATAAGCTCATAGGGTCCGCCACCTGTTCCTCCAAATAGTTGCTATCTGCCTCGCTATTCTGGTTTTGGGTGATTCGGACCATGGATTTTGCTTTTTTGGAATTTATTTTGCGATAATGATCAATTACCTTCCTTTTTAGGATGGAGATCAGCCAGGTCCTTTCTGCCGCCTCCCCCTTAAAATTTTTGGCCGACTTTAATCCGGCAAAAAAAGTCTCCTGTACCAGATCCTTGGCAATTTCAGAATCGCTTACCCGGCTTACCGCATAGTTGAATAGGTAGTCGGAATAACTATCGACCCATATGTCCGGATTTAATTCTTGTTTTGCCATACCTCTTTGTCGTTTCAAAAATAGGTGATTTTTTCTGAAGAAGAATTCTTATTTTTGATTAAGCAAATATGTTATGGGAAAAATAATTCTTTTTTTGGTAATGCTGATACTACAAACCGGCTGCTCCCAAGAAAATAAGGACAAAATGCCGATAAGCGACTTTAAGCAGGAATTATTGGATAACGCTATTTTGGTAGATGTCAGGACCCCTGATGAATTTAGTGAGGGGCATTTGGAGAATGCGGATAATATAAATTGGTATGATGCTGATTTCTCGGAACGATTTAAAACTGTGGACAAGAATAAGACTATCTACCTCTATTGCAAGATGGGAGGACGAAGTGCCAAGGCGCAGGAAAAATTAAAATCCTTGGGTTTTAATCATGTAATCGACCTGGAAGGGGGATATGATGCCGTTAAGGCAAACAACTAACCTAGGCCGCAACGGCCATTTTTGGTATACTAAAAATGAGTCTGGGCAATATTGTTCTTATGGTAAGATATAAATCCAAAATAGGGGGGATTCTGGTAATCATAATCCTCCTTTTACTTTTAGCGCCTGTATACCAATGGTTGAAAAACCCTGTACCTATTGGCCCCGTACTTTTGTTGTTGCCTTCACTTTTTATCGGATACATATTTTTGACCACCTATTATGAGATAGGTAATGGGGTTTTAAGGGTCAAAAGTGGATTTCTCCTCGATCGTTCCATTCCAATAAGTTCCATTACGAAAATTGAGACTACCAAAAATCCCATTAGTGCCCCTGCCACTTCCTTGGATAGGTTGGAGGTGTTTTACAATAAATATGAAAGCGTCATCATTTCCCCCAAAGAGAAAAGTGCATTTGTATCCCATTTAAAACAAATAAATCCCAAAATTCAGGATAATACGGGATTGTAAATGTCTTTGTGTTATAAGAAGGTAGGTTGATTTCTGCCCTGTGATTATATTTTATGCCCTCATCTGCCAACTGCAACTGTAAACTGCCTACTAAGAATACTGACTATTCATTTAATCCACCGTCCCGGACAACAGGCCCGCCCTTTTTAACAAGGCCTCTATCTTTGGTTCGCTCCCCCTAAAGCGTTTGTACAATTCCATGGGTTTTTCAGTACCGCCCTTGGACAATATATTGTCCTTAAATTTTGTAGCCACTTCTTGGTTGAAAATGCCTTTCTCCTTAAAGTAGGCAAAGGCATCCGCATCCAGCACTTCCGCCCACTTGTAGCTGTAATATCCAGAGGAATATCCACCTTGAAATATATGGGAAAAGGAAGTGCTCATGCAGGTTTCGGGGCATTCCGGATATAGATCTGTTGGCTTAAAGGCCTTTGTTTCCTGTTCCTTTACGTTGCTGATGCCGGATGGATCCGCCCCGTGCCAGGACATGTCCAACAACCCAAAACTGATCTGTCTTAAGGTGGCCATTCCCTCTTGGAAGGTGGCCGAGTCCTTTATTTTTTGAACCAGTTCCATTGGTATTGCTTCGCCTGTTTGGTAATGTGTTGCAAATAATTCCAAAGCCTCTTTTTCGTAGCACCAGTTTTCCATGATCTGACTGGGCAGTTCCACAAAATCCCAATAAACAGAAGTGCCGGACAGGCCTGGGTACACCGTGTTTGCCAACATACCGTGCAATCCGTGGCCAAACTCATGGAACAAGGTAGTGACCTCGTTAAACGTAAGGAGAGAGGGTTTACTGGCGGTAGGTTTGGTGAAATTGCATACGTTGGAAATGTGCGGGCGAACATTAATTCCGTTCTGTACGTATTGCGCTTTGTAGGATGTCATCCATGCCCCTCCCCGTTTTCCAGGTCTAGGGTGGAAATCCGCATAAAACAAGGATACCGGATTTTTGTCCTTATCGTAAACACGATAAGTTTTTACATCCGGATGATATTTGTCGATATCAAAAACTTCTTCAAATTGCAGGCCGAATAATTTTGTGGCTACTTTAAATACTCCGGCAATAACATTTTCCAGTTTAAAATAAGGTTTGAGTTTTTCATCGTCCAGATCGAACAGTTTTTGCTTCAGTTTTTCAGAATAATAGGCTCCGTCCCATTTTTCCAATCGGTCTATATTGTCCAATTGCTTGGTGAAATTTTCCAACTCGGCAAATTCCCTCTCCGCTGCCGGTTTTGCCTTTTCCAGCAGTTCCTGAAGAAATTGTTGGACTTTTTCCGGGGTTTCTGCCATTCGCTCCTCCAATACGTAGTGGGCATGTGTCTTATAGCCCAAGAGATTGGCCCTTTCGTGCCGGAGGTTGGCAATGTTGATTATATTTTTCTGATTGTCCAGTTCATCGTTGTGAAAGCCTTTGCTGCCAAAAGCGATGGAAAGTTCCTTCCTTAATTTTCTGTTTTTGGCATATTTCATAAAGGGAATATAGCTTGGATAGTCCAAGGTAATCAACCAGCCCTCTTTGTCCTTGGATTTTGCCAATTGTGCCGCTGCCTCCTTTTCTCCTTCCGGGAGTCCGTCCAAATCTTCCTCATGGGTAAGGTGCATTTCGTATTTATTGGTCTCGGCCAGTACATTTTCCCCGAATTGAAGTGTAAGTTTGGAGAGTTGGGCATCAATTTCACGCAGACGTTTCTTTTTTTCGGGAGGCAAATTGGCACCGTTCCTACTAAAGCTTTTGTACTTTTTATCCAGTAGGGTCTGTTCTTCGGTCGTTAAATCCAGATCATTTCTTTGGTCGTATACGGCCTTGACCCTCTTAAACAAATCCTCGTTCAGGGTTATGTCGTTACTGAATTCGGACAATAGGGGAGATATCTCTTGGGCCAATTTCTGAATTTCGGGATTGGTCTCTGCGGAATTCAAATTAAAAAAGAGACTGGATACCCTATCCAATTGTTGACCGGCAAAATCCAGGGCAGCTATGGTATTTTCAAAAGAAGGAACCTTTTTGGAGTTTGCAATGGCATCGATTTCAGCCCTCGCCTCCTCAATGGCCTGCAAAAATGCGGGTTTGAAATGTTCATTTTTGATTTTGGAGAAAGGTGCTGTATCAAAGGGGACCAATAATGGATTCATAAAGGGTATTGTATTTTTGTTTAAAGTTATAATGTTGAAAGTTGAAAGTTTGACCTTTAATTGTTAATTGATAATTGTTCACTGTTCACTGTTCACTGTTCACTGTTAATTGTTAATTGATCATTGTAGATTGTTCACTTTTTTCATTTCCTCGGCTCCGTCAATGACTTTTTGCTTCAGGCCTTCCTTGTAAACAATGATTTTATCCAGGACACATTTATCAGCGCTTCCAATGATCTGGGCGGCCAAAATTCCGGCATTTTTTGCGCCATTAAGGGCTACGGTAGCTACGGGAACACCACCGGGCATTTGGAGAATGGACAGGATGGAATCCCACCCATCAATGGAATTGCTGCTTTTTACGGGAACACCTATAACGGGTAGCGGGGACATGGAAGCCACCATTCCGGGTAAATGTGCAGCGCCCCCTGCACCGGCAATGATTACGGAATACCCATTTTTATGGGCGTTCTTGCTAAAATCGAACAATTTTTCCGGGGTACGGTGGGCAGAGACAATATCAACATCAACTTCGATATCAAAACCTTTTAGTATGTCTATGGCTTCCTGCATAATAGGGAGGTCGCTGGTACTTCCCATTACTACGGCTACTTTACTCATATCGCTGAAAATTTTTATTCGCTAATTACTTTTATGGTATTCTTGACTTGTTCGGCTATTCTTCTAGCTTCGTTTATATCGTTGTTCACAATGGTGACATGGCCCATTTTTCTGAAGGGCCGGGTCTGTTTTTTACCGTAAATATGTGGAGTAACACCGTCCAGACCCAAAATTTCCTCCATATTTTCATAGACTACATTTCCGGTATGGCCTTCTTCACCCACTAAATTCACCATTATCCCCGCTACCTTACTGGCCGTATTTCCCAAAGGAAGGTCTAAAATGGCACGAATATGTTGTTCAAATTGATTGGTGTAACTTGCTTCTATACTATAATGGCCACTGTTATGTGGTCTGGGGGCCACCTCGTTCACCAGAATTTTATCGTCCCGAGTCTGGAACATTTCCACGGCCAATAGCCCAACATGTTTAATTTTATTGGAGAGCCGAAGTGCTATTTCCTGGGCTTTTTCGGCGACCTTGGCATCTATGCGCGCAGGGCAAATTACATATTCCACCTGGTTGGCTTCCGGATGGAACTCCATTTCCACTACCGGGTAGGTTTTTACCTCACCACTGGCGCTCCGTGCTACGATCACTGCGAGCTCATTTTTAAAATCCACCATTTCTTCGGTAATGCATTCCCCGGCAGGCAGACCGTTAAGATCTTCAAGTTTGCGAACTACCTTAACCCCCTGGCCGTCATATCCAAATTGTGCAGCCTTCCAAATAAAAGGGAATTTTAGGCCGCCGTTGGCAATACTGTCCTCGATCTCACTTTTGTAGGCGAAACGCTGAAAATCCGCAGTAGGAATATTTTGGTCCACATAGAACAGTTTTTGTTTTGCCTTGTTCTGTATGATCCGCAGTGCACGGGTGGGGGGGAATACCTTCAGCCCTTCGTCCTCCAATTTTTCGAGGGCATTAAGGTTAACGTTCTCGATCTCTATGGTAAGTACATCTACTTTTTTACCCAACGCATATACCGCATCAAAATCCATTAAATCGCCCTTAAAAAATTCGTTGCAGGCCAATTTGGAAGGAGCCTCCTCCGAGGGGTCCATCACTTTGGTATGGATGTCAAATTTTCTTGTTTCGTACAAAAGCATTTTACCTAATTGACCGCCTCCCAGTATTCCCAGTTTAAAATCAGAAGAAAAATAGTTCATTGGAAATGATTTGCTTGTATTAAAGTAGATTGTATATTAAGTACAAAAATACAGCTAAATCTTAGAAACTAGGCCCGGACCATTAAAAAAGAGAAATCAAAGTGCTATATTTGGCATCTTGAATTTATTATAAAAACATTAGTCTTGATCAAGTTACACGACAAATATTTTAAGCCTTTTATAAGCGAAGGCGAGATTATGGCCGCTATAAAAAGGATTGCGGACCAGGTCGCTGTGGATTACAAGAAGCAAACCCCCATTTTTGTGGGGGTCCTAAACGGGGCATTTATGTTCGTTTCCGATTTTCTTAAGGCTTATCCGCACCCTTGTGAGGTTTCCTTTGTACGGTTGAGTTCCTATCAAGGACTTACTTCTACGGGAATTGTGGAAACGCTGTTGGATGTGCCGGAAAATATTGAGGGCAGAAGTGTCATTATCCTGGAAGATATTATAGATACAGGCAGGACCGTTAAAAAATTGATCGATCTATTTTCCAATACCAAGGTAAAGGAATTTAAAATTGCAACCTTGTTTTACAAATCCGAAGTGTACAACGGGGAGTATAATATAGACTATTTCGGTATGAAAATCGAGGATAAGTTTATTGTAGGTTATGGATTGGATTATAATGAATTGGGAAGAAATTTAAGAGCAGTATATCAACTAAACCAAAAACATATGATAAACCTAGTTTTGTTTGGAAAACCTGGTGCAGGTAAGGGCACCCAGGCTTCATTTTTAAAAGAAAAGTATAATTTAAAGCATATTTCGACCGGAGATGTCTTTCGTTATAATATTAAGAATGGTACCGAACTGGGAACATTGGCAAAGTCATATATAGACAGGGGGGAATTGGTGCCGGATGAGGTTACTATCAATATGTTACAGGATGAGGTAGAGAAAAATCCCGATGCCAGCGGATTTATCTTTGACGGTTTTCCCAGGACTACCGCACAGGCCAAGGCATTGGATGATTTCTTGGTAAGCAAGGAGATGAGGATAGATGCCACAATTGCCCTGGAAGCCAATGATGAAATATTGATAGAAAGATTATTGGAACGCGGTAAGGTTAGTGGTAGAACCGATGACCAGGACGAAAAAATGATCCGTAACCGTTTTGATGAATACAATGAAAAGACAGCTCCCCTAAAGGATTATTATGACGATCAGGGGAAATTCCATAGTGTCAACGGAATAGGTTCCATAGAAGATATTACAAGCCGCTTGGCAAAAGTAATAGAGGAGTTGCAGGCGGTCTAGAAAGGAGCGTATTGGAATATGTGCTCCCAATTATTGAGATAGCCTAATAGTTCTTCACGGGTCCTTAATGGTCTTCCTACCCATTATTTTATGGCACAAAAGTGGAAGTAGGGGCATTTTATGGTCCTAACTTTGATAGCATTGGGAATAATAAACTAAAAAAATGACGGAAGGAAATTTTGTGGATTATGTAAAAGTGCACTTGGAATCCGGTAAGGGAGGAAAAGGTTCCGTGCATTTGCATAGGGAAAAGTTTATCACAAAGGGCGGACCTGATGGAGGTGACGGAGGGCGCGGCGGACACGTAATTGTCCGTGGCAATAAAAACTTATGGACGCTGTTGGGCTTTAAATTTACCAGAACCTTTAGGGCCGGTCATGGTGAGCATGGCAGTAAGAACCGAAGTAGTGGTGCAGACGGACAGGACGTGTATTTGGAGGTGCCTTTGGGGACCGTTATCAAGGACGCCGAAACCTTGGAAGTTTTAATGGAGATTACCGAGGACCAAGAGGAAAAAATCATTTTGAAAGGGGGCATGGGCGGTCGCGGTAACTGGCATTTTAGAACCGCCACCAATCAGACACCAAGGTACGCCCAGCCCGGGGTAAACGGTCAGGAATTGGACCTTATTCTGGAGTTGAAAGTATTGGCCGACGTAGGCTTGGTGGGTTTTCCAAATGCGGGAAAGTCCACCCTTTTGTCTGTACTAACCTCTGCCCAACCCAAGATAGCGGATTATGAGTTTACGACCCTAAAACCCAATTTGGGGATCGTGGAATACCGGGATTTTAAAAGTTTCGTTATTGCGGATATTCCCGGAATCATAGAAGGGGCGGCCGAAGGCAAGGGGCTTGGGCATTATTTTTTAAGGCATATAGAGCGGAATTCCACTTTGTTGTTCCTGATTCCCGCAGACAGCAAGGATATTTCCAAGGAATATGAAATTCTTTTGGACGAGCTGCGCAGATATAATCCTGAACTATTGGACAAGGATCGCTTGATAGCCATCTCCAAAACCGATATGTTGGACGAGGAACTTATTGCGGAAATGAGAATTGAACTGGACAAGGATTTCAAGGGTGTGCCCTATATGTTCATTTCTTCCGTAGCCCAGATTGGACTTATGGAACTTAAGGACAGATTGTGGGCCATGTTGAACAAATAGGCCAATAATTTTTTGAACATCCATAGGCCTGTCCTCAGGGTTTATATTACCCTGCGTTTTAACGAATTCTTGACTTTATAAAAAACGGCAAGAATAAATTTCACTATTTTAGGGTCCGTTTATGAAATTTCAATCATAATTTTTCAATCGGTGCTTATAAAAATTTATAGCTGTGAAAAGTATAATCCCAATCCTACTCTTGCTTTTTTTAGCTTCCTGTAGTGCCATTCGTGTACATTATGACTATGATAGGGATACGGATTATTCCAAATATACCACCTATAATTACTTTTCGGACATGGATACCGGCTTAAGCGAATTGGATAGCCGACGATTATTGAGGGCCATCGATTCCACTATGCGGGCTAAAGGTTTTTTGTTGTCCGAAGAGCCCGAATTCTTAATAAATATTTTGAGCAGCTCCTTTCAGGCACCCAGAAATAATAGCGTTGGGGTCGGTATAGGGGGATCAGGGAGAAGCGTTGGTGGTGGAATGACTATTGGTATTCCCGTTGGGGCAACAAATGTGGAAAGGGAAATTCAGTTCGATTTTGTGGACAGCCAAAGAGACGAACTTTTTTGGCAGGCCATAACCGTAAGTAGCCTTAGGGAAAACAGTTCTCCCATTGAAAGGGAGGATAAAATACGGGAATTGGTGGCCAAAACCCTAGAAAAATACCCGCCTAAGAGGTAGGTAAAAAAGGTGACAGTTAGCAGTTGCCGTAGGCAGGCCACCTACCGGATAATCAAGGAACTTGTTAATATGATGGCTAGGCTATTAAGAATATCGAAGAGGAAATAATCATTCCAAGGTGGCCAATCGGAGCAATTTTAATTTTCCTAAACCAGCCCGTTCCGGTACGGATGGGCCCGCCCGGGACTTTTGGACGGACCTGCCTTTTCCGGTATTTTTATCCTGGCAACATCTTTTAAAAATATCGTGTTTTATTATTCCACCAGAATCCTCACCCCTTCGCTATGACTGCTAAATTCAGGGGCGTACATACTTTGAATGGTAGAAATTCCGTTGCTGAAATCCCCTGCGTTGTTGACCCTTAGATCGTATTCAAATACAAATACACCCTTGGGCAGGTAGTCGAAAAAGAAATTGGTACTGGCATCCTTGGTGCTTTCATAATACCCCAGACCATCTTGCCATTTATAGCTGGATAGCACATTGACGGGTTCCATCCCCGCTGCCCTCATATCTTTCATGTGTACAAATTCCATGGGTCTATCTGCCCTTAATTCAATCCTTACCCTAACTAAATCGCCAACCTGTAAAGGGGATCGACCCTTGATCTCCGTTAATACCTCCCCTTTAGCCGTGTTCTTTTTTAGAAAGACTTTCTTGTTCAATTTTAAAGGGGTTTCGGCAGGGGTTATTTTGTCCATGTCTTCAAAATATTGCCAGTATAAGGCTCCCCATGCAATGCCATTCCCTTTTTTGCGAAGCTGTACCTCTGCCATTTTTGGATGTATTTCGTTTTTGCTCCAAGAGGTTTTGTAATAGCCGGTTCCTGCCTCCACTTGTACATTCTCCAGTTGGGATGGCTCCATTTTTTTGCCCCCCACCAATACGTCTACGGCCTCTGTTACCGATAGCCATTGGCTTCCCTTTAAGAGCAGGGCATACACTGCATCTGTGGTAGCTTTGGTGGTTTTCCATTGATTGGTCTGTTTGTGCTTCAGCAACCAGATTTTAAGGTTGTCAACGGTTTTGGTATCATCCTTAATTTCGGAAAAGGCTTCTATTAGCAGGGATTGGGTCTCAATAGGTGCTCGGTACCAATACCAGGAATTGTTGTTTTCCTTCCAATACATACCTAGTTCATCGCTCAAAATACTATTTTCCTCAAGGGACTTTATTATTTTATGGGCGGTAGCCGTACTTCCGTTTCTAAACAGGACTAGGGATAACAGCCCTTTGGAGTACAGGTCCTTCTTTACCCAATACTTTTGCGCCTGTATTTTGTAGTATTCCATAATTTCCGCCACTTTATTGGAAACCTTGATTTCCGGAAAATAACTGCGCATGTACAGATAATGTATTTGGGTATGGCTTAAATGGTCATCGTTGAGGTCTGTGGTGAATTTTTTCATTTGCTCGTATTCTTTCACAAACCCATCGTCCAAATAGCTGACCGCATTTTTTATTACTTCCTCTTCCCAGGTATGGCTACTTTGCCCCACTCCTGATTTTCCCTTACTTGCGGAGGTGGATGTTAACTTCCTAAGATGGCCTAGGCCGGTAACAATATGTTGGGTAATAAATCGGTTTTCGGGACCTCCCTTGAACCATGCCCAAGCCCCGGACGACATTTGGTTCTGGACCAGTTCATGAAAGGCATTGTCCTGATCATTTTTTAATTTGTTGAGATCAAAGAGCAGGGCTATACGTTTCTTTTGTTCGGTTTCCGATTGTGCATCGCGCAACCATGGGGTTTCCTGAATTAAGATCGATTTTAATGCTTCGTTTTTCTCAAGATTGCTCAACAAGACATCGGAATTGGCCCATTGGTCAAACACTTGTTGTATTCTTGGATTGGAATTGGCGATATATCCTCCCAAGGTATTGGCGTAGTATCTGGAAAATATTTGCTCGTTACAGTCATAGGGATATTCCATTAAGTAAGGCAGGGCCTGAACGGCATACCATGCCGGATTGGAGGTTATCTCCAAGCTAAGTTGATGATGCTTTAGGGTGGTGGAGGTAACGTTCTTTAATTTGTCCAGAGTAAAGGTCCTGGTTTCATTGCCCCTCACCCACATGGGCAGGGTTTCGGTGACCAACATACGGTTGGTAAGTACCGGAAGTAGGTTTTGTTCCCCATCGCTAAAATTGCCCGCCTTGGCCATTATCTTGTATTGTACCGCCCCAATACCTTCGGGAATTTGTAAGTTCCATGATACCTGGGTATTTCCCATGGCGTCTATCGTAAAGGTATTTTCGGTCAGATCGGTTGCGGACAGTGGATCCTTTACCAATAGATCTTGGGTGATCTCCCTTCCATTAAAGGCATCCGTCAATTCCAACTTGGCAGTACCGTTCAGTAATTTGTTGGTTAGGTTCGCTATTTTGGTGCTGATCGTTATTTTATCTCCCTCCCTTAAGAATCGGGGGGCATTTGGGGTCACCATCAATTCCTTTTGTGTAAGGGTTTCCAAGGTGGAAGTGGCACTTTCCAAGGTTTTGGTGTGTGCCAACAACTGTAGCTTCCATTTGGTCAATGCCTCGGGGGTAGTAAAGCTAAAGGATACATTTCCGTCCTTATCCGTTAGCAGCTGTGGAAAGAAAAAGGTGGTTTCCTGAAGGTTTTCCCGGATCTGAATATCATCAAATCCATCCTTTTCAACATTGTTATCCTGTGGAATTGGATTGCCCGCATTGTTTTCGGGAGCTGGTGTTCCAAAACCGGTCACTATTGTTTCATCCAAAGCTTCACTTTCCGAAGCCATTCCCCTTATAACCA
Source organism: Arenibacter sp. P308M17 (assembly GCF_003426735.1). Taxonomy (GTDB): domain Bacteria; phylum Bacteroidota; class Bacteroidia; order Flavobacteriales; family Flavobacteriaceae; genus Arenibacter. The sequence continues at coordinate 403,426 of NZ_QVON01000004.1, read as the reverse complement.
TGTTGGGATTGTTCTTCATCATCATTCGGTCCCTCAGGGCATAGCCATATCCAAAATGGAATCCGAACCAGTCAAAAGAGTCGTAATATTGGGGGGCATAGGTAGACCTGTCGCCAGCATTGGAATAGGTATTAAAGGAGGCAATACCATAACTTTTATACGCATTAAGTTGGCTATTGGAATAATATGGCCCCTTGTAGTTGGGGGAGAAATTCCACTGATGGTCTTTAAAGGCATCCAAGGAGGCATCGTACATACTGGCCAACAGTTCTGCGGTTACCTTATCTCCTTTGGGGCCTTTAATATTAAAGGACCAGGTTTCCTCCGTTCCGGGCTGAAGCTTGTCCCGAAAGGTAACCGTTTCAATTTTTAGGTCCGTGCTGGGATAGGGGACGGCAATGGAAAGGCCGCCCGATTGAAAGGCGTTGTAAGCGGAGAAACTATAGTTTATGGCAAATCCTCCCAGATCTTCCGCAGTAACGGGTATTTCTATGGTCTTGGTGTTATTGCGTAATTCAATTAGGTGTGTTGCCACAATTTTCCGATCCTTTTCAACAAATAGGGATATGGTAAGGTCTTCGGCAGCGGAACCCAAAGTGAGTTTCACTTTTTCCCCAGTGGCATAAGCGTTTTTATCGGTCTTTATTTGAAAAAGTTGATTATCTGCCAATATTTTGTCCCCTTCACTGTAAAGGGTGGTCTGTACCATTTCCTTTACGGGTTGACCGAATCTGTCCTTTGTTTCCAATTCAATGACATATTTTCCGGACACCCACTTTTTAAGGTTGCCCAGTTGTATTTCCTTGGATTTTCCGGTATCAAAACGGGACTCCCAAACCAGTTCCCCCTTTTCCCAGAAGGCGGGATCATCTTCCTTGCCAAAGGCATCGTGGGGGAAAAGTTCTTTGAATTGGGCCTTTCCAAAGCCATCATAGTCCGGGGCCGCCCAAGGTCTTGGCCTAAGTACATGGGTCGGAGCCTTTAATTTATACATTTTTAGACTTCCCTGCGCCGTCACAAACTCGCCGTTAAGGTTGTTGGTGGAGATGGTTATCACAGGATTTTTGTTACCCTTGTCCAAAGGATCTTCCATTTGGATATCGGCCGTAAGGGCATGATAGCCCACATTTACCATGGTAGTGGCACTGTGCGTCTCGCCATTAAGGTCCGTAACATCGGCAGTAACTTCATAATTGAAGGTAGGCAGGTTTTCCTTGTCCATACCAAGGTCCGGTAGGGCCTTGAAGTTGATCCGGTATTGGCCGTTGGCATCTGTGACCGTTTCGCCATGTGCAATTTCTTGGGGGGTCCCGTCATAGTATGGAAGATGACGATAATACCATTTAGGGTAATATACTACCCTTTTAACGGTATAGCTTACCTTGGCATCCGTAATAAGGCTTCCGGCGTAAGCAGTGGCCTTTCCCTTAACGGAAATCGTATCGTTTACCCTATAGGTCTCCCTAATAGGTTCCAAGGAAGTTTCAAATTTGGGCCGTTTGTATTCTTCCACTGAAAAATAGCTAGTATTGTTAATATCAATTTCCTCGGAATCCAATTTCAAAAAATAATTTCCTGTAAGTCCGTTATTGGGTAAAATAAAGCTTCCTGAAATGGAGCCATAATCATTGGTCTTAAGTTCTTGTTGGGCAACTTCCTGATGGTTAACATCCATAAGGCTTACCGTTAATTTGGTATTGGGGAGCACTGAAGACCTTTCATCTTTCTTCACTATTGCCAACCCTTTAAAATACAAGTCTTGTCCCGGCCTGTAAATACTGCGGTCCGTAAACAAAAAACCGGAATAGGGGGTGCCTTCCTTTCCTTGGTCGTATTTGGCATTGACATAAAAATCCTCAAAATGGGCCTCTTCCTTTTTAGTGCCGATCAGGATATCCACGTTGGTCCAGCGTACGTTGGATAAGGGAAGGGATATCATCCCTTTTCCGTCGGAAACAAAGGTCTTGGTCAGGATGGGCTTTTCATAGTTCTGTTGATAGGAGAATTTTAGGGTAGCTCCCGATATGGGTTTTCCGCTGTTGCGATCAATTACCTGAAAGGTATGGTCCGTGCCGGTATGCCCCTCCACCAACGCCAAATTGGTGACTTGGATGGGACTATAGGCGAAGGTGTTGCCGGAATCGGCATTTGGAGTGGCCAAAATAATATAAGATCCGTTACTTAATTCCGGCAGAGGGATCTCTATTTTATGGGATTGATAATCGTTCTCGTTGATAAGCTTGGCCTCCCAACTTTTGACTTCCTTGAGTTTTTTAATAAAGGCCAATAGTTTTTCTTCGGGATAAAGGTTGTTGAGCTGTTCTATCTCCTTTTGGGAAACCTTACGGGCCGATAGTTGAAGTGTATTTAGGTTTTTGTACTGTACCAGTAAACGGGAAGTCTGGTTTACCGGTATATGTCGTTCCGCGGTCAATTGAAGGTCTTTGGACAATATCTCCGATTTTAGTGCCTTACATTTTTCAGCGCCCCTACTGTTGGGATACTTATCCATTACAGAATCGCAAACGGCCATAGCCTCTTTCTGCTTCCATCGGTATTCATCTTTTATATCAGGTTGATACGTATTGCCCCATTCGCGGTACATTAGGGCAATTTCATACTGGTATAAGGCCGAGTTTTCATCATTTTTGATGGCTTCGGCGGTATTTTGCAAAACCTCCAGGTATTGTTGGTCCCTGTTGGGAAATACCGCATTTTCCTTAATAAACTTTAGACGTTCAATATCGACCTCCACATAGGCTTTATCCGGAGCCTTGTGGAAATTTAAGAGTTGTTGATAAAGGATTATGGCCTTGCCCTGTAGGGAAGTCCTGTATTTGTTGCCAATTTGTTGTTCAATAAATTGTTTTCCCTCGCATAATATTTCCGGATTATCCAACTCAAAATTGTCTTCTGGTCGTGCTATGCTATTTTCAGGGGTTTTATAAAAATCCAATGCCGAATGGGCCAAAAGATCAAATAGGGTGGGCCGGTAGACCTCGGAGCCTTTTTGTTCGTTGAGGATTTCTTTATAAGCGTCCACTTTAAGCTGTTGTAGTTCCAATGGTTCTTGCAACGAAGCATCAAAATGGATACTTATTTCTTGGAAAATAGTGTTCAGGTCCCAGGTCCTAAAATCAACGCTGTCCACCTTTTCCTCCGTGGTGGTGCGGTCGTAAAATCGATACCTATTTTGTTGGAAATACTGCCAGTACATATTTGCTAAATACCCCTCCAGGATATTCTTGGTAGGGAATTGGCTTTGGGCTATTTCCTGTTTAAAATCGCCTACAATTTTTAATTGGGCGTCCTCCTCCAGGTTTAGGGCATATTTGGAGGTGTAGATAAGTGATTTTACGATCTGAACCGAATTCTGCTCTTTATTGGCCTTTTTTGAAATTTGTGCTACTATATCCAATGCGGATTTGGTCAGGGCCTCTTTTTCCAATTTTTCTACCCTTTGCCATAAGGAGGAATAGGAATCGTCGGTAGATTGTGAATGTCCCATTTGAGAGAATAGGATTAAGGTAAATATTGTTGCTATTTTTTTCATCTGACTAAGTTTGTAAAACAAAATTGGTGTTTTTTTCATGGGGCTACAATCAATAATTAGTGAAACACACTTTCTAGTGAGTGAACATGCCATGAAGTGACTAGATGCAAAAAGAATACCAACGTTGCTTTATTTTTGCTGCGATTTTTTTAGGGCCTGTTAACACTACATACTCATAGCGCTTTTTGGGTCTATTTTCCGCCTCTCTTCGTTATTTTTACACAATGGTCATGAAATCCGTTTTTTTGTCTGTTGCCTATTGCCTATTAGTTTAGTTGAGGAGGACGAAATTAGTGAATAATCCGCTTTTATGCAGGGCTTGTATTTGGATGGTGTACAGGATCATAAATTTATTAAATGAGTCCCTAAGAACATGACAAAAATCGTCTTAACAAGGTTTCTAGAAAAATCCGTGTTACCCCAAACCCTAAAGGGAGCCTGATTTTCCTTGATTTCTCCCTTTAGGGTCGGGGTCAAAAATCGAGGAAAATCTTGTGAAATTGAATTTTGTCGTGCACTAAAAATCAGTCCCTATGTTTTTTGTTGGCCTTTAACAATGATTATCTTTGACCCTTAAACTGATCTTTTCATGCAGATTCATTTTATTGCCATCGGGGGCAGCGCTATGCATAATTTGGCCTTGGCTCTACATCATAAAGGATACATTGTTACAGGGAGTGATGACATCATTTTTGAACCTTCCAAGACTAGATTAAAAGCCAAAGGGCTATTACCGGAACAATTGGGCTGGTTTCCTGAGAAATTGAACCCAAGTTTGGATGCGGTAATTTTGGGAATGCACGCCAAGGCGGACAATCCCGAGCTGTTAAAGGCCCAGGAATTGGGATTAAAAATATTTTCCTATCCCGAGTTTCTGTACGAACAGTCCAAGAATAAGACCAGGGTGGTCATTGGAGGGAGTCATGGCAAGACTACCATTACTTCTATGATATTACATGTTCTAAATTATCACGATATTGCCGTCGATTTTATGGTAGGTGCCCAATTGGAAGGTTTTGACCGTATGGTGCACCTTACCGAAGAAAACGATTTTATAGTGCTGGAAGGGGATGAATATTTGTCCTCCCCCATAGATAGGAGGCCCAAATTTCATCTGTACAGACCCAATATAGCCTTGTTGAGCGGGATTGCCTGGGATCATATAAATGTTTTTCCCACCTATGACAATTATGTGGAGCAATTCCGGATTTTTGTAGATAGCATTGTAAAAGGGGGATCCATTACCTACAATGAAGAAGATTTGGAAGTGGAGAAGGTGGTAAAGGCTTCCGAAAACAATATACGAAGGCTCCCATATAGCACTCCGGATTATAGTGTTTTAAATGGACAGACCATTTTGGAAACTCCGGAGGGGCCCATGCCTATAGAAGTTTTTGGAAGACATAACCTTAGCAATTTGGCAGGGGCCAAATGGATATGTCAAAATATGGGGGTGGATGAAGATGATTTCTATGAAGCGATTGCATCCTTTAAGGGTGCTTCCAAAAGATTGGAAAAGTTGGCCGAAGGCAATACCTGTGCTGCCTTTAAGGATTTTGCACATTCACCCAGCAAAGTAATGGCCACAACAAATGCCGTAAAGGAGCAGTATCCGGAAAGGAAATTAATTGCGTGTTTGGAACTGCATACCTATAGCAGTTTTAACCCGGAATTTTTAAAGGAGTATAAAGGTGCCTTGGAGGCCGCGGATGTAGCGGCGGTTTTCTATTTACCCGAATCGGTTAGGATAAAGAAACTGGAGGAAGTGACCCCGGAACAAATATCGGAGGCCTTTGTTCGGGACGATTTACATATTTTTACCGATGCCGACGATTTTAAAAATTTTGTTTTCGGTCAGGAGTACGATAATTCCGTATTGCTTTTAATGAGCTCAGGGAATTATGGCGGACTGAATTTGGAGGAGGTTAAAGTATTGGTTGAAAAGTTTTAGGCAGTTGGCCATGGGCAATATGGGAACAGGGAAACCAAAATAAATTGTAGGTATGGGGTATTTTATTTCCTTAAGTAGAACTATTCCATAATGCGATATTAATGTAACTTTATGGCTGCTCAATTTTTTTATTTTAGATGAATAACGGTCCCATAGGCATTTTTGATTCCGGCATTGGAGGTACCTCCATATGGCGGGAGATCAACAAGATTCTTCCATATGAATCAACCATATACTTGGCAGATAGTAGGAATGCCCCTTATGGGGAAAAATCAAAGGAACACATACTTCAACTGAGTATAAAAAATGTTGAACTACTTCTGCAACAGGGATGTAAACTTATAGTGGTTGCCTGTAATACGGCCACTACCAACGCCATTAAGGAACTTAGGGACATTTATACTATCCCCCTGATCGGAATTGAACCAGCCATTAAACCGGCCGCTTTAAGTTCCAAGACCAAAACAGTAGGTGTTTTGGCGACCAAGGGTACCTTGTCCAGTGCTTTGTTCCATAGTACCTCTGAACTTTATGCGCACGGTATTAAGGTCTTGGATCAGGTAGGCACCGGTTTGGTGGAGCTTATAGAAAAAGGGGAGGTACAGACTGCCAAAACCAAGGAGTTGTTGCAAAGCTATCTGGAACCCATGCTGGAACAGGGAATGGACCACCTAGTATTGGGATGCACCCATTATCCTTATTTAATTCCTCTGATACGGGAAATTTTACCTGAAAATATAAAGATAATCGATTCTGGAGAGGGAGTGGCCAAACATACCAAAAATGTATTGCAGCTGCATCAGTTATTGACTGGAGCGGAAGATGAAAGTAGTTCGCACCGGTTTTTTACCAATGGGGATGTTGAGGTGTTAAAATTCTTTTTAAGGGATGTAATCGTACCTTATAGGGCAGCGTTCCTGAATTTTTAGCTTTTATCCTCCTGTAGGGACTTTTTTGTATAGGTCAAATAGGTGAAATCATAATTATGCCGCCCGTCCTTGGGGTGGTATTCCTCTTTTGTCAACTGCCATTTGTCTTTGTCGAATTCCGGAAAAAAGGTATCCGCTCCAAAGGTTCCGTGTACCCTGGTCAATTCCATTTGGTTGGCGTATTCCAATCCCAGTCTGTAAATCTCGCCCCCACCTATAATGAAGGACAAGGGGTCTTCTTTTACAAGGTTCAAGGCCTCCTGCATGGAATGTACTACTATGCAAGCTTCATGTTTTACGGTATAGTCCCGATCCCTGGTTATGATGATGTGGGTTCTGTTGGGCAAAGGTTTGGGGAAGCTCTCGAAGGTTTTGCGGCCCATGATTATCTTATGTCCCGAGGTAAGTTTTTTGAAGCGTTTGAAATCGTCCGGCAAATGCCAGAGCAGGTCGTTGTCCTTTCCCAAAGCATTGTTCTCAGCAGCGGCGGCTATAATGGATAGAATGTTCACTCTTCTACTTTTTTATTGATGTTGGATAGGGGAAATTCCGTTTCGATCTCCTTCTGCAATTCGGCTATTTTTTGTTTCTGTTTCTGGACCAATTTTTCCCTTTGCTCCCTTTCCCAATCCAGGCCCATAAATTTAAGGGTTACATATACATTGAATATATGAATGGTGAACAAAAAGGCCCATAAGGTAATGGCCCAGACAAACCAGTTGTATTCCACACCATACTTCAATATTTTATTGATGATGATCATAAATACACTGCCGATCAAGAACACCACAAAATGATTATAAAGTCGCTTTTTTTGTTTTATTCTCTTTTGGGCATGTTCCAGCAGTTCATGCTGTTCCAATTCTATAAGTGATTTATTTTTATTCTTGGAGAACATCCTAATTCCTATCTTTAGGCAAAGATACCATAAATACAAATTTCATTTCTTTGGATATGCAAAAGATTATCAAGCAATTTCCAGTTTTAAGTCAGTACACTTATGTAAATACGGCTGCATCCGGCCTTCTTTATGACGATCTTTTGGATTGGCGGCAAGAACATGATCTTGATTTTTTGATTGGGGGAAGTAAAATGAAAATGAAAAGTCTCCAGCTTATTTCCGAAACCAGGAACACTATTGGAAAATTTTTTGGTTGTAAGGCGGATAATGTGGCCTTGGTCCCTAATTTTTCCATTGGACTCAATCTATTGCTGGAAGGCCTGGGGGGAAAAAGGAACGTATTGCTTTTGGAAGGGGATTTCCCTTCTGTGAACTGGCCTTTTGAAAGTAGGGGGCATGCCACCCATTATCTAAAGGTCACCGAATCTTTGGAGGAAAATATTTACGATAGGATAAAATCGGATAACATAAATGTCCTGGCCCTTAGTTTGGTACAGTGGTTGAACGGGGTAAAGGTGGATCTGGATTTTTTGGGCAAATTGAAAAAGCATTTCCCGGATCTATTGATCATTGCCGATGGTACACAATTTTTGGGTACGGAGATCTTTAATTTTGAAGGTTCCGGAATAGATGTTTTGGGAGCAAGCTCCTATAAATGGTTGTTGGGGGGTTATGGTAACGGATTTATGCTGTTTGCGGACGACACGCCGGGCAAATTTAGCTGCAGGTCTACGGGTTTTAATGCTGCCGACGGGGACATGGAAGGTAGGGATAAGGTGTCCTTTGCCAAACAATTTGAACCTGGACATTTGGATACTTTTAATTTTGGGAGCCTAAACCATTCTTTGGGCTTTCTTTCGAATATAGGAATGGATGCGATTACCGGCCAGGTCAAAAGGCTTTCTATAAAGGCAAAGGGGGAACTGGAGAATTTGGGGTTGTTGGAAGCGTCCGTGGTCAAAAGAAAAGGGCATAGTTCCATATTTAATATTCCGGGAGATAAGGATTTGTATGCCAAGTTTATGGAGCAGGATGTGGTTTGTTCCCAACGCGGAAATGGCATTCGGTTAAGTTTTCATTTCTACAATACAGAAAATGAGATAGATAAGATTATTGGAATCTTAAAGAGAGGATAGGCAATGTTGTTTACTTAGGAATTTTACTTTATAAAATTATCAAAGAAGGTCAATTGTTAAACTTATTTTAAGAAAATGATAAAAATGATATTGGTCATTGGGAATGAGGGGTTTAATGATTTAATTTTGCATTTTAATCTAAAATTTAGAGGTCATGGGAATTACTAAACAATATTTAAAGAGCAAGCCAATATGCAAGGTAACTTTTTCGGTACCGGCAGAGGATGCAAAGAAGGTGGCAGTAGTGGGGGATTTTAATAATTGGAGCCCAAAAGGAAGCGCATTGAAGAAATTGAAAAACGGAACCTTTAAGGGGACTTTCGATTTGCCAAAGGAAAGTACTTATGAATTCAAATATATTGTGGATGGCAATTACGTTAACGAAGCGGAGGCGGATCGTTACCAATGGAACGAATTTGCCGGTACCGAGAATTCAGTTTTGGTATTGTAAATAATACGAATCCGATACCATTGGAACCTTACTTTCCATGGTGTCGGATTTTTACAAGGGTATTTTTTTCCCGCAATGAATTTTTGTTCAGCCTATTTTACCGCTCCAATAGATGGGCAACTGTAAATTGGGCCTTGTTCGTTTTACAGGTATTGGTACTCCGTTATACGGCCACGGTTGCCTTAATATGTGGGTGGGGGTCGTAATCCAATAGGCTAAAATCTTCGAAGGTAAACTTGAAGATATCCTTTACTTCCGGATTCAGGACCATTTTTGGCAAAGGTCTTGGTTGTCTGCTTAATTGCAATTCCACCTGTTCAAAATGATTGCTGTAAATATGTGCGTCCCCAAAGGTGTGGATAAATTCGCCAGGCTCTAGGTCGCAGACCTGTGCCATCATAAGGGTGAATAGGGCATAGGAAGCTATATTGAACGGAACGCCCAAAAATATATCGGCACTTCTTTGATATAATTGACAGGACAATTTACCATTGGCAACATAGAATTGAAAAAAGGCATGGCAGGGAGGCAATGCGGCTTTTCCATTGGCCACATTCTCTGAAAATGACAAGGAAGTGTCAGGAAGTACACTGGGGTTCCAGGCCGAAACCAGCATACGGCGACTGTTGGGACTGGTTTTTAGGGTATGTACTATTTCCTTGATCTGGTCTATTTCATCACCGTTCCAATTCCGCCACTGATATCCGTAAACAGGACCCAAATTGCCATTTTCATCTGCCCACTCGTTCCATATACGTACCCCGTTCTCCTGCAAATAGCCAATATTGGTATCGCCCTTTAAAAACCATAGCAGTTCATGCACAATGGATTTTAAATGGAGTTTTTTGGTGGTAACCATGGGAAATCCCTCGGCAAGGTCAAAACGCATTTGATATCCAAAAACACTTTTGGTACCTGTGCCGGTCCTATCACCCTTTTGGATTCCATTTTCCAATACATGTTTTAGTAAATCGTGGTACTGTTTCATTTTTATTGTCCTTGTTATTGCCAAAAACACCCAATTCTTATGGTCATGGCCATGGAGCGCAAATTAATAAAATCCGGAATTATGGAGCGTACTGTTGAACCCAAGTTATTATAAATTATCAACGGTTTAAAAAAGGTTGGTTTAGGTCTGTTCCATTTTTAATCGGGAAACAAAGCGGACACTCGTTTTTCCAATTCTTCGGTCCTTATTGGAGGCGTTATTTAAACGTTGATCGGACACTAGTGTTTTCTTTCACTTGGTTTAATGATCATTCTAAAAGATTGGTCCTTGAATATATAATAACCCAGCCAGTTGTACAATGTCCGTATTTTGTTCTTAAAATTGACCAGGCCCATGATGTGGACAAAAATCCATATCAGCCAGGCAATAAATCCTTTTAAGAAGTATTTTTGTTTTGGGGAATCCAAGACGGCCTTATTCCGTCCAATAATGGCCAGGGAACCCTTGTCCCCATAGCTAAAGGGGGTCCAATTTGCAGGGTCCAATTCTAGGTTGTGGGCCAAATTCTTGGCTTGCTGCAATGCGGGCTGGGCCAATTGCGGATGTCCGTCCGGGTAATTTTTATCTCCGGAGACCAATGCGCAATCTCCCAATGCGTATATATTTTTATGGCCATTGACCAAATTAAGGGCATTGGTCTTTAATCTTTTTCCCTTTCCGTAACTCTCCGGGGAAAAACCTTCAAAGAATTTGGCCGAAACCCCGGCGGCCCATATAAGGTTCTTGGTTTGGATTTCACTGCCATCGGATAGGTACACCGTATCGTTCTCGAAATCCTTGACCAGGGTGTTGAGCTTTATTTTAACGTTCAATTTGCGGAGCTCCCCAAAGGTGTAGTTTTGTGAATGGCGGGACATTGCCGCCAATACGGCTTCCTGTCCGTCTATTACGTAGATATCGCCCAAATCATCCTTGCTTAGTTCGGGATAATCCTTTCTTAGGATAAACGATCTCATTTCTGCCAAAATGCCAGAGAGTTCCACCCCTGTGGGTCCGGCACCGGCAACGACAAAAGTGAGTAGTTTTTTGCGTTCCTGGGTGTCGCTCAATCGGGTGGCCCGGTCCAATCTGGTAAGGATTACATTTCTTAGGGAAATGGCATCACTGATGGTTTTCATTGGGAGGCTTTTTTCCTCAATATTCCTGTTGCCAAAAAAATTGGTTTCGGCCCCAGTGGCCATGACCAATAAATCATATTGTATTTCACCGTTGTTCAGGATGATCTTGTTCTCGGAGGGGACTACCCTTTCCATGGCCCCAAGTCTAAAGCGAACACTTTCTTTATTCCTTAATATCTTTCGAAATGGATAGCTAATGGCAGAGGGCTCCATAAACCCCGTAGAGACCTGATAGATTAGGGGAGGGAAAAAATTATAATTATTGCTGTCTACCAAAATAAGGTCATAAAGCCGGGAATTCCCTAATCGTTTAACCAATTCCAATCCTGCAAATCCCCCTCCTACAACTACTATGGTGCGTTTCTTTTCCATTTTGTTCGTTTTGCTACAAAGGTAGTGGCAAATTATGGGAATCCTCTTCAACTGGTTTAAGAAGATTTTTTTTTGATGATGATCGGTAACCAGAAATCTAACTTATAGGGTGTGGGTCAACAGCAACCATTACCCCAGGATCATTCCGGCAATAGTAGCGGAAAGCAAAGAGGCGATAGATCCGCCCAAAACAGCTTTCATTCCAAATTCCGACAAGGTTTTCCTTTGTCCGGGCGCCAAGGAGCCAATGCCCCCTATCTGAATACCGATAGAGGCAAAATTGGCAAATCCGCATAGCATATAAGTGGCCATGATCACCGATTTGTTAAATGTAAAATGGGTGCTGCTGGCAATATTTTTTAATTCGGCCAATTGTATGTACCCAATAAATTCACTGGCGGCCAATTTAATGCCCAAAAGTTGTCCCATAAGCATAATATCTACAGAATCTACTCCTATTAGCCACATAAGGGGGGCAAAAATAGTTCCAAGGATAGCCTCCAGGGAAAAATTGGAATAGGGAGAATTTAGGGCGATCCATGAATTTAGATCCGTAATATTGCCCGTCCAATCCAAGATGCCGTTTATCATGGCGATAAAGGCCACAAATACCAATAGCATGGCACCAACGTTTACGGCCAATTTTAGGCCTTCGGTAGTTCCGTTGGAAATGGAATCGAGAATATTGGAACCAATTTTTTCGTTGGAAACATGTACATCCGTATTGATTGCTTCGGTTTGGGGGTATAGGATTTTTGAGATAACAATGGCTCCAGGAGCTGCCATGACCGATGCGGCCAAGAGGTGTTTTGCAAACTGTAGCCTGAGGATGGGATCGTCTCCCCCCAAAAAACCGATATAGGCGGCCAAAACGGCCCCGGCAACGGTTGCCATGCCCCCTATCATTACCAAAAGCATTTCAGATCGGGTCATTTTTTCCAGATAGGCCTTTATTAACAGGGGAGCCTCGGTCTGCCCTAAAAAGATATTTCCGGTTACACTTAAACTTTCAGCACCGGATATCCCCAGGGATTTGGTGAGTAACCATGCCAATGCCCTGACTACTTTTTGGATAATGCCCAAATAGAACAGTACCGATGTCAATGCCGAAAAGAAGATAATGGTGGGAAGGACCTGAAAGGCAAAAATAAATCCGAAGGTATCCATGTCCACCACCAGGCCTTCGAACAGGAATTTACTCCCGGCCTTTGTAAAATCTAGAATACTTACAAAAATTTTTCCTCCAAATTCGAAGACTTTCGAAACAAAACTGAGGTCGAACCTATACCCGAAGGCATTAAAACCTATTTTTTCGCCAATTAGGATACAAATGGCCAAGAGCAGTTGGATGAAAAGTCCGATTCCTGCGGTTTTCCAGTTAATGGCCTTTTTGTTATTGCTAAAGAGGTAGGCTATAAAAATCAATGATGCCATTCCAAGAATGCCCCTCCAGAGACTTTGAAAAGAAGCCCCTTGATTGGGAATGATCCCCCGGGAATGCTGCAGTAGGTTTGGGTCGTTTATTTCTTGGGCCAGGGATGGGAATGCTATAAAGCTAAAAATAAATAAAATCCAAAGCTTATTTCTCATCCAGTAATCTTATTTAAATTGAGGTCTCGACTCTGACCGGACAAAATTATCATAAACAACCCATTGACAATTAAAAATCGGTCGAACTTACCTTATTTGCGTTTGGAGATTTCATCCCTGAGTTTTGCCGCCTTTTCATAGTCTTCGCTGGCAACGGCCTTGTCCAGCTCGGCATATAGTTCTTCCGTACTTAATTCTTTGTACCCGTCGGAAGCACCTGGGTTTATTTCTACCGTTTCCCCTTCCTGTAGAATTTCATCGACCATAATACTGTCGTCAGCATCTTCCTTGTCCTTTTCTTTTGAAGAAAATTTAAGGAATATGCCCGCTTTGTCCAAGATGGTCTTGTAGGTAAAAATAGGGGCATTGAACCTTAGGGCCAGGGCTATGGCATCACTTGTCCTGGCGTCTATGATCTCCTCTATTTTATCGCGTTCACAAATAATACTGGAATAGAAAACGCCATCGACCAATTTGTGGATGATGACCTGTTTGATGACGATATCAAAGCGATCGGCAAAATTTTTGAACAGGTCATGTGTCAGGGGTCTGGGAGGTTTAATTTCCTTCTCCAACGCAATAGCTATGGATTGGGCTTCAAAGGCACCAATAACGATAGGTAGTTTACGGTCGCCATCAACTTCATTCAATATAAGGGCATATGCACCATTTTGCGTTTGGCTATAGGATATCCCCTTTATTTTTAATCTAACTAAACTCATAGAAATTTATCAACTAAAAAAGGCTGTTCGAAATACAGGGCGGGCCAAGTGTTCAGTCAAGCCTAAACCTACGGGTAATTTAAAGTGTCCCTTGAGCCGGTCCTGCGTTGCAAAAATCCTTACGTAGCCTACGGCTATGCTCGTTTTTTGCGCCTTGGCCCAACTCAAGATCCATCATTCCTTAACCGTTGTTTAAACATTGACTAAACACTAGTATGTTTGAGCAGCCCTTTAAGGGGCACAATTTAACAAAAATTAAGCGTTTTGGGCCTTAAATTCCTTTAATTTTTCGATTAACTTGGGAACAACTTCAAAAGCATCGCCAACCACGCCATAGTCTGCAGCCTTAAAAAAGGGGGCTTCAGGGTCCGTATTGATGACCACTTTCACCTTGGAAGAGCTAACCCCTGCCAAATGCTGGATTGCCCCGGAGATGCCTATGGCAATGTATAGATTGCTGGCCACCGGTTTTCCTGTTTGTCCAACATGCTCCCCATGTGGCCTCCATCCAAGATCGGAGACCGGTTTGGAACAAGCGGTAGCCGCTCCCAATACTTCTGCCAATTCTTCTATCATCCCCCAGTTTTCAGGTCCTTTCAGGCCACGACCTCCCGATACAACAATATCGGCATCGGCAATGGTAGCTTTGCCCACTACCTTGTCTACCTCTATAGATTTGGTAGTAAAGGAATCGCCCCCAAGAGCGGGTTCAAAATTCTCCACTTCGGCCTTGGTTTTATTTTCCGCACTCCCGAAAGCATTATTGGAAACACCGACAATTTTAATTTCTGAACTTATTTCGGTAACGGCAAAGCCCTTATTGCTAAATACCGTTCTTTTTACTTTGAACGGGCTGGTGCTTTCCGGGGCCGATACCACATTGGGAACATAACCTGCCCTTAATTGCGCGGCTAAAATGGGAGCCAGGAATTTAGTGTCCGCACTGGAACTAAGGATTATAATCTTGGCGTTTTCTTTTTCTGCCGCTTGGCCAATTACTTGGGCAAAGGCCTTTGCACTGAAGGTTTTTAGCTGGTCATTGGAAACGTTCAATACTTTGGAAACTCCAAAGTCGCCCAAGCTTTCGGCCTTACCGGCATTAATGGAAATGGCCGTGGCCTTGGTTCCCATTAGCTTCGCTACCTCATAGGCATAAGAGGCAACCTCATGGGCATTCTTTTTATATTTTCCGTTTTCGGATTCTGTATATACTAAAACTGACATAGGGTTATAGGGTTTTAACAAGTAGCCTGTTCCATAGATATATGGTAATGGCTTTATAAATCATTTTTTTTTGATCTGATATGGGCATCGCCTATCCGAATTGGTTTCATTCGGCAGGAGCTTTTTTATTAGATTACTTTGGCTTCGTTGTGCAATAAATTGATCAATTCGTCAATATTATCGGCATCCACTAAGGTTACCTTGCCTTTTGGGGCAGGTTTTTCAAATTTAACATCTGTTGTGGCATTTTTGGATGTAGTAGGTTCAACTACATTCAATTTTTTCTGGCGTGCCATCATAATTCCCCTCATATTCGGAATTCTTAGGTCGCTTTCGGCAACAAGGCCTTTTTGTCCCCCGATGACCAATGGCAAGGTGGTCGCTATCTTTTCCTTACCGCCATCGATCTCTCTTGTAGCCGTGGCATTGTTGCCCTCGATTTCCAGACTTATACAGGTATTGACGAAGTTCATGTCCAACAAAGTGGCTAAAATGCCGGGGACCATGCCACCATTGTAATCAATGGATTCCCTTCCGGCTATTACCAGGTCGTATTCCCCGTTCTTGATAACTTCTGCCAACTGCTCGGCCACAAAAAAACCATCTAGGGGAACTGCGTTTACACGTATTGCTTCATCCGCACCAATGGCGAGCGCTTTTCTAATGGTTGGTTCGGTGCTGGCCTCGCCTACAGTAGCTACATGTACGGTGGCCCCTTGCTTTTCTTTGAACCACATGGCGCGCGTGAGACCAAATTCATCATTCGGATTAATAACAAATTGCACCCCATTGGTGTCAAATTTGGTGTCATTTTCCGTGAAGTTTATCTTTGAAGTAGTGTCCGGGACATTACTTAGGCATACTAAAATTTTCATCTGTTTATATTTATTGTTTTTTTATCGGTCAGATGTAATGTCCAAATAATCATTTTCGTCCCGATAATTATCGGGAGGTTTGAAAATTTTGCTAATGGATATTTCATCTGATAATATTTTGTTGACCGTTGATTAAGAAATGGTGGCTAATATACTCAATAATTTTTTTAAATACTATGCATGCATAGTATTTTTTGAGGTATTTTTAATTGTTTACTTCCTAATCATGATATATTATTTCCTACTTTTGCTAGCGCTTTTAGCATTTTAACATAAAGATTCCATTTTAAAGATGAAAACACTACAGTTTAGGGAGGCTATACAGGAAGCAATGTCCGAGGAGATGAGGAGGGACGAGACCGTTTATTTGATGGGTGAAGAAGTTGCTGAATATAACGGTGCCTATAAGGCTTCCAAAGGAATGTTGGACGAGTTTGGTCCGGAAAGGGTAATTGATACCCCTATATCCGAGCTTGGTTTTGCCGGGATTGGTGTGGGTTCGGCTATGATCGGCAATAGGCCAATAATAGAGTTTATGACCTTTAATTTTGCGTTGGTAGGGATAGATCAAATCATCAATAACGCCGCTAAGATCAGGCAAATGTCCGGAGGTCAGTTTAATTGTCCCATAGTTTTCCGTGGGCCAACAGCTTCCGCCGGTCAATTGGCGGCGACCCATTCACAGGCATTTGAAAGTTGGTATGCCAACTGTCCCGGGCTTAAAGTAGTGGTTCCCTCCAACCCGAAAGATGCCAAGGGGCTTTTAAAATCGGCCATCCGCGATAATGATCCGGTTATTTTTATGGAATCGGAACAGATGTATGGAGATAAGGGCGAAGTTCCGGAAGGGGATTATACCATTCCTTTGGGAGTAGCCGAAATTAGGAGGGAAGGTACGGATGTTACCCTTGTTTCCTTTGGTAAAATAATTAAGGAAGCGGATAAGGCCGCGGAAGAATTGGCCAAGGAAAATATTAGTTTGGAAATTATTGATTTGCGTACGGTTAAACCCTTGGATTACGAGGCGGTTTTAAAATCCGTAAAAAAAACTAATAGATTGGTTATTTTGGAGGAAGCTTGGCCCTTTGGCAATGTAGCCACAGAGATTACCTATCATGTGCAGTCCAATGCCTTCGATTATTTGGATGCCCCCATCGTAAAGATCAATACAGCGGATACCCCGGCACCATATTCGCCGGTTTTATTGGCAGAATGGTTGCCCAACCATGAGGATGTTGTAAAGGCGGTAAAGAAAGTATTGTACAAATTATAATATATACCCTAAAAACATGTTATGGCTTCGTTGACTCTTGGTTAACGGAGCTTTTATATTATAAATTTAATATAAAGGGTAAGTACGGGCCGTTGGTTACGTCTATACGTTCGGTTCCTTCCTAAAATGGAGAGGAGCCTTTTTATTAGAGGTCTTTTTAAATAAGAAAATGGCAAGAATCCTTGTAATCCTATTTTTGTTTATCGTTCAATACACTTTTTGCCAGACCAAGGTAGGGGGTATTGTATTGGATAGCGCCGGGGAACCCGTTTCTTTTGCCAATGTGCTTTTCAAGGATTCCTCGGAAGGTACCATAACCAATGACAATGGCAGGTTTTATATGGAATCGGAAAATACCTATACTACCTTGCTGGTGTCTTTTATAGGTTACGAAACCAAGGAAATAAGCCTTGAGGCCAAGGTTACCTATGACATGAATATTGTGTTGGAAGAGTCCAGCGAACAGTTGGACGAGGTAGTGGTTTATTTTGGTAAGACCGATAAAAAAAATAATCCCGCCATCGATATACTTAAAAAAATATGGGCCAAAAAACGTAAGAACGGGGTCCATATGTTTAAACAGTATCAGTTTGACAAGTATGAGAAAGTTGAGTTTGACCTAAATACGATAGACAGCGCCCTTATGAAAAGTAGGGTTTTTAGGGGCTTGGAATTTGTTTTTAACGATTTGGATACTTCACGGATAACTGGGAAGACCTATTTGCCTATTTTTTTGAACGAAACTTTTTCCAAGGTCTATGGCGATAATGTGAAGGCCTTGGTGAAGGAAGATGTTTTGGGGAGCAAGAATTCCGGTTTCAGCAACAATCAGGCTATAATTGCCTTTATTGCCGATCTTTATTCCGATTACGATATTTACGATAATTATTTAAAATTTTTCGACAAGAGTTTTACCAGTCCATTGTCCCGGACAGGGGTGGACACCTATAATTATGTCTTGGCGGATAGTGCCTTTATAGATAATAAATGGTGCTACAATATTATTTATTACCCAAGACGCAAGAACGAGCTTACGTTCAAAGGGGATTTTTGGGTGAACGATACCACCTATGCGGTGAAGAATATAAATTTGGCCGTCACCAAAAGTGCCAATATCAACTGGGTCAAAGAAATTTATATCGAACAGGAGTTCGATGTGGTCAACGATTCCGTTTTTCTCTTGACCCGTGATTATATGTTGTCCGATTTTAGTTTTAATAAAAAGGAAAATTCAAGAGGGGTATACGGTAAGAGGACTACGGTATACGGGGATTATAAATTTAATCAGCCAAAACCCAATGAATTTTATAAGGCCAAGACCGATCCTTTTGACCCTATGGTACTGAACAAGGAGGATGACTTCTGGGAGGCCAATAGATTGGAGTCCCTAAATGCCGATGAAAAAGGTATTTATAAATTATTGGATACCTTAAAGACGGTACCCAAATTTAAAAGCTACTATAACATAGTTAGCATACTGGGGTCCGGGTATGTGGAAATAGATAAATGGAATTTGGATCTAGGGGACGTGTACAGCATTTTTGGTTATAATGAGGCGGAAGGGGTTCGACTTAGGGTTGGGGCCAGGACTTATTTTGGGCAAAACGATCCCTGGCGATTGCAGGCGTATTTGGCCTATGGTTTTGGGGACGATAAATTTAAGTATGGGATTTCCGGAAAATGGCTGGTGGACAAAAAATCCAGGTTTATCATTTCTGGTGGTAAAAGAAGGGATATAGAACAATTGGGAATCAGCTTAACCGCTACAACGGATGTTCTGGGAAGAAGTATAGCGTCCTCGTCGGTGCTAACGGTCGGTTCCAATAATCGACTTACCAATATAGATCTTAGCACCTTTAATCTGGAACTGGAACCGATCACCAATTTCAGGGTAGGGGTAGGTGGATCCTACAGGACACTTAGCTCTGCCCTGCCCAATGCCTTTGGCTTGGATTATATTGATCCTACTTCTCCCACAGGGATATCTTCGGAAATAAATCAATTTGACCTTTCCACCATTCTTATCTATACACCGGGAAAGAAGACTATAGGAAGCGGTGTGGAAAGACGGGATGTGAACGATAATTACAGTACTTTGTTTTTGTCCTATACCAATGGTCTAAAAAATTTCTTGGATAGTGATTTCGATTATAAAAAAGTGCAGTTTAGCTATACCCAGCCTTGGCAGGTAGGAGGTCTTGGAAGGTTGCTGACCACAGTGGAGATAGGGAAGACGTATGGAGAGGTACCCTTAGGACTACTGAACGCCATTCCTGGAAATCAAACATTTTTTTCCGTGTACAATACTTTTTCGAATCTTGATTTTTATGAATTCGTTACCGATACCTATGTTTCGGCACATTTGGAGCATAATTTCAACGGAAGGTTTTTTTCAAGGATTCCCTTTATGAGAAAATGGAACCTAAGGGAAATAATTGGTTTACGAGGGGTCTGGGGGGAACTTTCGGATGAAAACAGGGCTTTGAGCGCCCCGGCAAATATTCCTTTAATTGCCCCTGATGATAAGATATATTGGGAGTATTCGGTAGGAGTTGGGAATATCTTTAAGATTTTGAGGATAGATTTTAACTTTAGGGGGAATTATTTGGAGAATCCCGGAGCAAGATCCTTTGGGGTAACCGGGTCCTTCGGATTTCTTTTCTGATATACTTTTTTGACAGTTACCTAGTATCATGTCAATGCTACTGTGTCGTTTAAGTCGTGGTTATTTTTTATCTGGCCAAGGCAAAAAAATGTTGCATAGCCGTGCTACGGAACTGTTTTTTAACGAAGGCCGGGTGAAAAAGAACAAGGCTTGGGATGGCTAAAGTAGGATTGACAGGACATAAGTATTAATTTGTTATTTTTAGAACATTATAAGATTAAATGTAACCATATGAGCAATGAAGCTATTACGTCGTTCGATGTATTGATCGAAATACCTAAGGGTAGTAGAAATAAATATGAATACGATTTTGCCCTAAAGAAGATAAGGTACGACAGGATGATTTTTTCATCCATGATGTACCCGGCCGACTATGGGTTTATCCCAGAAACCTTGGCATTGGACGGCGATCCCTTGGACGTCCTTGTTTTGGTGACCGAAGCAACATTTCCCGGTTGTGTAATGGAGGTAAAACCTATTGGGGTATTTCATATGACCGATGAAAAAGGACCCGATGAAAAGGTTATTTGCGTACCCGTATCCGATCCCATCTGGAACAAGATCAATGATTTAAGCGAATTAAATCCTCATTTAATAAAGGAAATTGAGCATTTCTTTAAAGTCTATAAGGATCTTGAAAAGAAAAAGGTAGATGTTGGCGGATGGGGAGAACAGCAGGAAGCAAGGGAAATTGTGGCAAAATGTATACAGAGGTTTAAGGATAGCGACGTTCCAAAACAGGATGTAAGTATAAAGTATTAATCCTTAATTTTTTAAAAAGTTAAAAAGCAGTATTGCGGAAGTAATATTGCTTTTTTTATTCTACCATATTTTACTACTTTTGCCCCTCAAAATATTTAACAAATAATCAAACAAATGGAATCAATAATTATTTACTTGCCAGTAATAATGGCATTGGTAGGTCTTGCTTTTATGGCGGTAAAAAGGTCCTGGGTATTAAAACAAAATGCTGGGGACGGAAAAATGAAAGAAATTTCAGATTATATCTATGAAGGCGCCTTGGCCTTTCTAAAGGCAGAGTATAAATTATTGACATTTTTCGTTATAGGGGCCAGTGTTGCATTGGCCGCAATTTCTTTTATAGTACCTACAACCCATATCCTTATTGTAGTAGCTTTTATTTTTGGTGCTTTCTTTTCTGCCTTGGCAGGTAATATGGGGATGAAGATCGCCACAAAAACAAATGTTAGAACTACGCAGGCCGCCCGTACCAGTTTGCCACAGGCTTTAAAGGTGTCTTTTGGAGGGGGTACCGTGATGGGGCTTGGTGTTGCAGGTCTGGCCGTATTGGGTTTGACCACTGCCTTTATTCTGTTGTTTCATTTTTTTATGAACGGAGTATGGACTTCCACGGAAGACATGACCGTTGTTCTTGAAACATTGGCGGGTTTTTCCCTTGGTGCGGAATCCATTGCCTTATTTGCAAGAGTTGGTGGAGGTATCTACACCAAGGCTGCAGATGTGGGGGCGGATTTGGTTGGGAAGGTAGAGGCCGGTATTCCAGAGGATGATCCCCGTAATCCGGCCACAATTGCCGACAACGTAGGGGATAATGTAGGTGATGTTGCCGGTATGGGGGCCGATTTGTTCGGATCTTATGTAGCTACCGTATTGGCTGCCATGGTACTTGGAAATTATGTAATTAAGGATATGGGCGGTGCCATTAAGGACGCTTTTGGCGGAATTGGCCCAATTTTATTGCCTATGGCCATTGCTGGGTTCGGAATTATATTTTCCATCGTGGGTACCATGTTGGTGAAAATTAAAAATAACGAGGCCAAGGAAAAGGAAGTACAGGGCGCCTTGAATGTAGGAAATTGGGTTTCCATTGCATTGACCCTCGTAGCCTGTTTTGTATTGGTAAAATACATGTTGCCCGAAACTATGCAAATGGAATTTTTTGGGGAAGGTTTAAAGGATATTTCTTCTATTAGAGTGTTTTATGCCACTGTTGTAGGTTTGGTTGTTGGAGGGGTTATCTCCTCGGTGACCGAATATTACACAGGCTTGGGAACCAAGCCTGTGTTGGCCATAGTTCAAAAATCGAGTACCGGTGCGGGAACCAATGTAATTGCAGGTCTGGCAACAGGAATGATCTCTACCTTTCCAACAGTTCTTTTGTTCGCTGCGGCCATTTGGTCTTCCTACGCCTTTGCCGGTTTTTACGGAGTGGCATTGGCCGCTTCAGCTATGATGGCTACCACTGCTATGCAGTTGGCCATAGACGCGTTTGGACCTATTTCCGATAATGCAGGAGGTATAGCGGAAATGAGTGAACAGGATCCAATTGTAAGGGAGCGTACCGATATTTTGGATTCGGTAGGAAATACCACCGCAGCTACAGGAAAAGGATTTGCCATTGCTTCCGCAGCCTTGACATCCCTGGCCTTATTTGCAGCTTATGTAACTTTTACGGGGATAGACGGGATCAATATTTTTAAGGCCCCTGTTTTGGCCATGCTTTTTGTAGGAGGTATGATTCCAGTCGTTTTTTCCGCCCTGGCCATGAATTCGGTGGGCAAGGCAGCTATGGATATGGTTTATGAGGTGCGTAGACAATTCAAGGAAATACCGGGAATAATGGCAGGTACGGGCAAACCTGATTATGCCAAGTGCGTGGATATATCTACCAAGGCGGCCTTACGTGAAATGATGCTACCAGGGATACTGACCATAGGATTTCCTATCGCTATTGTGCTTTTAGGGAAATTGGTCTATGGAAGCGATAATCAATTAATTGCTGAAATGCTGGGAGGTTATATGGCCGGTGTAACCGTTTCCGGGGTGCTTTGGGCCATTTTCCAAAACAATGCCGGGGGAGCCTGGGACAATGCTAAAAAATCTTTTGAGGCAGGAGTGGAAATTAATGGGGAAATGACCTACAAGGGGTCCGATGCCCATAAGGCGGCAGTAACCGGGGATACCGTAGGGGATCCCTTTAAGGATACTTCCGGACCTTCAATGAATATTCTAATAAAGCTTACCTGTTTGATCGGATTGGTAATTGCCCCAATATTAGGGGGACATTTGGAAACAGGGGTTGCGGAGCAGGAAGTACAGGTTGAAATGAATGTGGAGTCTACAGATTTGGCACAGGCCATTGTGACTTATAGTGTTACGGAAAATGGTAAAACCGTTACGGAGGAAAAAATATTCAATGGAACCCAAGAGCAGGTAAAAGCACAATTGGAAGCATTTGAAAAGACTACGAAATGGGATGAAAATGATAAAAAAGTAGTTGTAGAAAAAATTGATATTAGAAAGTAAGTCTCAAAACTTATATTTTGGCATTATCTTAAAAACCCCGTTTATACGGGGTTTTTTTATTATCTGGTTAAAGCCTTTTAATTTTATTGCTCCCGATGGTTATATGGATTTGTTTCTATAAAATTTAGTGTCGGTAGTTGGTAAAAGGCAGTGGGCAGTAAATGTGCATAATAGGCACTGAGGGGGCAAATGTTTTCTTATTGCATGAGGGTTTTTTGGGTAGAAGTCTAAAAAAGGCCATTGATCTCGGCATCAATTTTATTGATGACCAGACCCAGATCTTCAGGTTCGTCCACAAAATTTAATTTGTCCACATCAATGACCAAGAGATTGCCTTTTCCATAGCTTTGTGCCCATGCTTCATAGCGTTCGTTCAATCGGCTTAAATAGTCTATGGAAATACTGTTTTCATATTCACGTCCGCGCTTGTGGATTTGATTCACCAAATTCGGGATGGAACTTCTTAAGTAAATTAATAGGTCCGGAGGTTGTACCAAAGATTCCATTAATTCGAACAGACTGGTGTAATTGCTAAAATCCCTATTGGTCATTAAACCCATGGCATGAAGGTTTGGGGCAAAAATATGGGCATCCTCGTAGATGGTCCGGTCCTGAATAGTGTCCTTGCCACCCTTCCTAATCTGTAAAATTTGTCTATACCTATTGTTTAAAAAGTATATCTGGAGATTAAAGCTCCACCTTTCCATTTGATTGTAAAAGTCGTCCAAATAGGGATTGTCCACCACATCTTCAAATTGGGCCTCCCATTGGTAGTGTTTGGATAGTAATCTTGTCAAGGTTGTTTTGCCAGCCCCAATATTTCCTGCAACGGCGATATGCATAGGTATGTAATTATGGTTAGTGTTTTTTGCACATGCAATAAAGAGGTACAATATACAAGATATCAGGGGTAAGATAAAATCTTTGGAAAAATAACCGATAAAAAACTAAGGGGAATGGACAATGAGCAATAAACAATGAACAATAAGCAATAGGCAATGGGCAATGGGCAAAAGTGTAATAAGAAGTTTTTGCCGCCAACTGCTTATTTATCATCCAGTTTGGCCGTCCACCTTATTTCTTGTGTACTTTGAAATACGATTTGTAGGTTTTTTAGGGGCCTTTTTAAAATTGTTGTTAAACATTTTTAGTTACGTCGAGAATTCTTGTACTTTTGTACGCGAAAAATATCGAGGAAGGATTTGACTGATTGCAACCTCATGTGCTGAATTGGTTTCGGCATAATTAAATGCTAAAGCAGTTTAAGTTGTTCTGTTCCGTTGGAACTGTAACATCCGATCTTCTCTAGTGTGCTTGGTCAAATCCCCAATAATTTTATATTGAAAGGATTTATGGCATATTTATTTACTTCGGAATCGGTTAGTGAAGGGCATCCGGATAAAATAGCGGATCAGATCAGTGATGCGCTCTTGGATCATTTTTTGGCTTTCGACTCGGAAAGCAAGGTGGCTTGCGAAACCCTGGTAACTACTGGCCAGGTGGTTTTGGCAGGGGAAGTCAAAAGCCATACCTATCTTGATGTGCAGCAAATAGCGAGGGATGTAATCAATAAAATAGGATACACCAATGGGGATTACAAGTTTAGCGGGGACTCCTGTGGTGTAATTTCATTGATCCATGAACAGTCCAAAGAGATCAACCAAGGGGTAGATCGCGGGGCAAAGGAAGATCAAGGCGCAGGGGACCAAGGTATGATGTTCGGTTATGCTACTAAGGAAACGGAAAACTATATGCCCTTGGCCTTGGATATTTCCCATAAAATTTTGCAGGTTTTGGCAGATTTGAGAAGGGCGGGAGATGATATTTCCTATCTAAGGCCAGATGCAAAGGCACAGGTAACCATCGAATATTCTGATGATAATGTTCCGCAACGCATAGATACTATTGTTGTCTCTACCCAACATGACGAGTTTGATAAGGATGATGATTTAATGTTGGCCAAAATTAAGAAGGATATAATTTCCATTCTAATACCCAAGGTAAAGGAGCAATTGCCAACGGCCATACAAACACTTTTTAACGATTCTATAAAATATCATATTAACCCAACTGGAAAATTTGTAATTGGAGGTCCCCATGGGGATACCGGTTTAACAGGAAGAAAGATTATTGTGGATACTTACGGTGGCAAAGGAGCCCATGGTGGCGGTGCTTTTAGTGGAAAAGACCCCAGTAAGGTAGATCGTAGTGCCGCTTATGCCGCAAGACATGCGGCCAAAAATCTCGTTGCAGCCGGGGTTGCCGATGAAATTTTGGTTCAGGTCAGTTACGCTATTGGCGTTGTGGAACCCACCTCAATTTTTGTGGATACCTACGGCTCTTCCAAAGTAGCTTTGAGCGATGGGGAGATTGCCAAGAAAGTTGCCCAATTGTTCGATATGCGTCCTTTTGCCATAGAGGAACGGTTAAAACTTAGGAACCCCATTTATTTGGAAACGGCCGCCTATGGCCATATGGGCAAAGCCCCTAAAAAAATGATTAAGGTTTTTGAATCGCCCTACAACGGACGGGTAGAAAAGGAAGTGGAATTATTTACCTGGGAGAAATTGGATGCCGTTGATGTGGTAAAAGAAGCCTTCGATTTATAATTTTTTTAAAAAGATTAGGAAAAAAGAATTTTCCATACCTATATTTGCAGATCTAAAGTTCAAACACTTATTGAATTGTTATCAAGAAAGGTGGAGGGAATAGACCCTTTGAAGCCTTAGCAACCCTTTGATTATTTGTTAAAGAAGGTGCTAAATTCTACCTAAGTACTGGACCAGATTATTATGGTTTGTTTTACAGTATCCGTGGCAGATAACACTAAAGGTTACTTCTGTAGCTGATTTTCTTTTTAACTTTTTGATTTTATAATATTGCACCGTCCGCATTATTTGTTTTGGCTTTTTATTTTATCTATTTTAATAATTTAAAAAAACAAAAAATCATGAGTACTCAAAAATTTTCAACAAACGCTTTGCATGCCGGGCATGACACAAAATTAACAGCTGGTACCAGGGCGGTACCTATTTATCAGAGTACCGCTTATGTATTTAATAATACGGACCATGCGGCCAATCTTTTTAATCTTTCGGAGCCTGGCTTTATTTACACCAGACTGAACAACCCCACCAATGACATCTTGGAGCAGCGATTGGCGGCTTTGGAAGGCGGCCTTGCAAGTGTGGTTACCGCATCCGGTACGGCAGCTATCTCTACCGCTTTATTGGTGCTGCTTAGAACGGGAGATCATATTGTAGCCTCCAGTAGCCTTTATGGGGGCACCTATAACCTATTGGCGGTGACCTTGCCTAGATTGGGTATTACTACCACCTTTGTGGAGGCAGGGGATGAAGACAATTTTACCAATGCCATACAAGAGAATACCAGGGCCATTTTTGTGGAATCCCTTGGGAACCCAAAACTGGACGTATTGGATTTGAAGGCTATATCCGAAGTGGCCAAAAAGGCAAAAATACCTTTTATAGTGGATAATACGGTCGCTACAAGTGCTTTGGTAAAACCTATAGAGCACGGAGCCAACATAGTGATACATTCCCTTACAAAATATATAAATGGCAATGGTACTTCTATGGGGGGTGTCATTGTAGATGCCGGGACATTCGATTGGAGCAGTGGTAAATTTCCTGAGTTTACGGAGCCATCCCCAGGATACCATGGTTTGGTCTATCACGATGTCTTGGGTGCGGCAGCCTTCATTGCCAAAGTAAGGATTGAGGGTTTAAGGGACCTGGGTGCCGCCTTAAGCCCGTTTAATGCCTTTCAGATTATCCAAGGTTTGGAAACATTGGAACTGCGTATCAAAAAACACAGCGAGAATGCCTTGGAGTTGGCCAAATGGTTGCAGGATAGGAAGGAAGTGGCTTGGGTAAATTATCCAGGACTACCTTCGAGCCCTTATCATTCCTTGGCCAAGAAGTATCTTCCAAAGGGACAGAGCGGTATAGTGACCTTCGGGGTTAAGGGTGGATACGAATCGGCCAAAAAGGTGGTCGATGAAACCAAGCTGTTTTCCTTGCTGGCAAATATTGGGGATACCAAGTCTTTAATTATTCACCCTGCGAGCACCACCCACCAACAGTTGGATGATGAGGCCCAACAAACGACCGGGGTAACAAAAGATCTAATACGCCTATGTGTAGGCTTGGAGGATATTGAGGACATAAAAGCGGATCTGGTGCAGGCATTTTCAGTCATAGATAAATCCCTTTTAGCGTAATTATCATTTTATTTCCTTTTAAAGGCATTGACAAAAGAATAGGGGAGTGTGGCAATTAACGGGTATGATATCAATGCACTCCCTTATCATACTTATCTTCAATGACCGGGTTCTTTCAAGAAAATTACTAGTTTAAACAACCTATGTTACATCATCTTTCAATTAATAAATACCTTACCTATAGTGGCAAAACCTTGGATATTAAATTGTCCTACGAGCTCTTTGGCCAACCATTGCATTCCGCACCTATTATAATGGTGAACCATGCCCTTACGGGTAATTCCAATGTGGCAGGTGAACACGGCTGGTGGACCACCTTGATCGGAGAGGGCAAATGTATAGACACCAAGAAGTACACCATACTCTGCTTTAACATACCAGGAAATGGGTATGACGGGTTTGTAATAGATAATTATAAGGATTTTGTTGCCAAGGATATTGCAAAGATATTCCTTACTGGATTGGAGGCCTTAAAAATAAGTAAGCTTTATGCCCTTATAGGGGGTTCCTTAGGTGGGGGTATCGCTTGGGAAATGGCCGCTATTGATCCCCACCTAACGGAGCATCTTATTCCGGTGGCATCGGATTGGAAGTCTACGGACTGGCTTATTGCCAATTGTCAGATTCAGGAACAGTTCCTGGTGAACTCCAAGCAGCCCGTACATGATGCGCGTATGCATGCTATGCTCTGCTATAGGACACCGGAATCCTTTAAGGAGCGTTTTAAAAGAAGCACCAATGAGGAGCTGAAAGTCTTTAATGTAGAGAGTTGGCTAACGCACCATGGCAAAAAATTACAGGAACGATTTCAATTGTCGGCCTACAAGCTGATGAATCAACTGCTGAAGACCATTGATATCAATAGAAATGGGGAAGAGGCATTCATAAATCTTCAGAATAGCGATACCAATATTCACATTATAGGGGTAGATTCCGATCTTTTTTTTACGGCCCAAGAAAACAAGGATACCTTTAAGAAATTGGCCCAGGCCAACAGCAATGTAACCTATGGCGAGATACATTCCTTACATGGGCACGATGCCTTCCTGATCGAATTCAATCAGATGGAGGAGCTGTTAAAAGGAGTTTTTGAGCGCAATGGAAGGTCTAAAAAAATCAAGGTCCTAAAATTTGGGGGCAAATCATTGGCCAATGGAGAAGGATTGGATACAGTACTTCGGATAATTACGGACAAGGTTGCCGAAGGTGAAAGTATTGCCGTAGTGGTTTCGGCCAGGAACAAGGCCACGGACGAACTGGAAGCAATGCTGGACAAAGCCGCTAAAGGGTTGGATTATGTCAACGATTTTGAAGAATTTGAAAAATATCAAAAGTACACCTATGGCAATGTTAATCTTTCCGAAGAATTTCGGGGATTGGTAAAACTGTTCGAAGGGGTAGCACTATTGGGGGATTATAGCCCTAAGATAAAAGACCAGGTTTTGGCTTTTGGAGAATTACTTTCGGCAAAGTTGGTGACCAAATTGCTTATCGGGCGGGGTGTCAATGCCAAATTCATCGATTCCAGACAGCTCATTAAAACAGATTCAAATTTTGGGGACGCAAAGGTATTGGAGACCCTGTCCAAGGAAAATGTAAAAACAGGGTTCGGGAAATTGGACCTGGATGTTGTGCCGGTGACCACAGGGTTTATTGCCTCCAATGAACTTAATGAAACAACCACCTTGGGTAGAAATGGCAGTAATTACTCCGCCGCCTTGTTGGCCAATTACCTCAATGCTGCGGAATTGCAGAACTATACCCATGTAGATGGCATATTTACCGCCAACCCGGATTTGGTGCCGGAGGCAAAAAGAATTTCGGAACTTTCCTATAGCGAAGCCAATGAGTTGGCCAATTTTGGAGCCAATATCCTGCATGCCAAGACCATTATTCCATTAATAGAGAAGAATATTCCGTTACGGATACTAAATACCTTTAACAACGATAACGAGGGTACTTTGATCAGTGCCAGGACCAGTAAGGAAGGTATAAAGTCCTTGTCGGTCATAGAAAATATGGCATTGATCAATTTGGAAGGCCGTGGCCTATTGGGCAAGGTGGGGGTAGATGCCCGTATATTTAGGACTATGGGCAATAATAACATAAGTGTAAGTATTATTTCCCAAGGATCATCGGAAAGGGGGATCGGTCTAGTGGTCGACGCCAAAAATGCCAATTTGGCCAAGACTTCCCTGGAAGAGGAATTTCAGACCGATTTTAAATTGCAGGACATCAATAATATTACGGTGGTAGACCAAGTGTCCGTCATTTCCATAGTCGGACAGGACTTGAGTACATTTCATAAGCCCTTTAATGCCCTTATAAAGAACCAGGTGGTTCCTTTGTTGTTCAATAATACCATTTCTGGTAAGAATGTAAGTTTGGTGGTTAAAAAATCCGACCTGCACAAGGCCCTTAATGTAGTTCATGGCCAGATATTCGGGATAAGCAAAAAAGTAAATTTGGCTATTTTTGGGCATGGAAATGTGGGGGGGACCCTAATTGATCAAATTCTTAAATCCAATAAGACCATTGAAAAAAGAAAGGGCATCCATATCAATGTTTTTGCCGTTGCCAATTCCAAAAAAGTCCTATTGAATAAAAGTGGTATTTCCAAGAACTGGAAAAGCGCTATGGAAACCAAGGCGGTACCCTATACGTTAAACGATATTTTTAAGTATGCCAAGGATAATCATTTGGAGAACCTGATTTCGGTAGACAATACTGCCAATGAGGAATTTGTGGCCTCCTATTTTGATTTTGTGGATAACGGTTTTGATCTGGTTTCGTCCAATAAGATTGCCAATACCTTGGGCTTCGATTATTACCAGTTGCTTAGGGAGGAACTTGCCAAACATCAAAAGCAGTACTTATATGAAACCAATGTGGGCGCTGGACTGCCATTAATAGATACCATTAAATTGTTACATCTTTCGGGAGAGAATATTACAAGGATAAAAGGGGTTTTCTCCGGATCCTTAAGTTATATTTTCAATACTTTTTCGGAAAAGGATACTTCATTCTCCGTAATTTTAAAAGAGGCGATGCACTTGGGGTATACCGAACCGGATCCGCGGGAAGATCTTTCCGGTAACGATGTGGGAAGGAAATTGCTCATTTTGGCCAGGGAGCTGGATCTTAGCAATGAGTTCTCCGATATTCAAATCGAAAATTTAATTCCGGAGTCGCTCCAAAAGGGTGATGTAAAAGGCTTTTTGGAACAATTGGATATTTTGGATGTGAAATTCAACAAAATAAAGGAGGCGCAAAAACCAGGTCATGTTTTGCGCTATGTAGGCGACCTTTCAGGGGACTTGCAAAAGGAAAAAGGGAAATTGGAGGTAAAATTGATCTCGGTTCCCAAAGAAAGTGCGCTTGGACAAATAAAGGGATCCGATTCCATTATTGAAATATACACGGAGTCCTATGGGCAGCATCCTTTGGTAATCCAAGGTGCAGGGGCCGGTGCTGCGGTAACGGCCAGGGGTGTTTTCGGGGATATTTTGCGCATTGCGGAAAAGGGTTAGTTTTTAGTGGCTTCGGCGCGGCCTGTCTGCCGAGAGGCAGGCTCGGCCACCGTTGATATTCGGGAATTGATCCTAGTCGAAATCGGATCAGTTTGTAGCGCCGCTACACCAATTTCAATATACACTCCTATGGGGATAGTTAAAAAAATAAACCAAGGCTTATCCATTGTAATGGAGGTCAAAAGAATTAGTTAGATAGATCAGAAATAATGAAGAAGAATTTTAAATTTGAAACGGATGCGATACGCACCCAAACGGAGCGCACCCAGTTTTTGGAGCATTCCACACCTATGTATTTAACCTCTAGTTTTATCTTCGAGGATGCGGAAGACATGCGTGCCTCCTTTGCGGAAGAAAAGGAACGCAATATTTATTCACGGTATAGCAATCCCAATTCTTCCGAGTTTATAGAAAA
Source organism: Arenibacter sp. P308M17 (assembly GCF_003426735.1). GTDB lineage: Bacteria > Bacteroidota > Bacteroidia > Flavobacteriales > Flavobacteriaceae > Arenibacter. Next base: position 372,181 of record NZ_QVON01000004.1, on the reverse strand, counting down.
GGTATGCAAGATGGAGGGGGCCGAGGATGGATTTGCCTTTGCATCGGGTATGGCGGCCGTGTTTTCAACTTTTGCTGCGCTGTTGGACAGTGGGGATCACATTATTTCTTCTAGAAGTATTTTTGGATCTACCCATAGTTTGTTTGCCCAGTTTTTTCCAAAATGGAATGTTTCCACCAGTTATTTTAAGATAGACGAGCTGGATAAATTGGAGGAATTGCTCACTCCAAATACCAAAATTATCTATGCGGAAACTCCTACCAATCCAGGAGTGGATGTTTTGGACTTGGAGGAATTGGGCCGATTTGCCAAGAAACATAATTTGATCTATATCATAGATAACTGTTTTGCTTCGCCCTATTTACAACAGCCTATTAAATATGGGGCCGATTTGGTCATCCATTCCGGAACAAAATTAATGGACGGTCAAGGCAGGGTGTTGGCCGGTATTACAGTGGGTAGCAAGGCTTTGATAGATAAAGTGTACCGTTTCTCGAGGATTACTGGCCCTTCCTTGTCGCCCTTTAATGCTTGGGTACTGTCCAAAAGTTTGGAAACTTTGGCGCTACGAGTGGATAGACATTGTGAAAATGCATTGAAGTTGGCCGAATTCTTGGAAGGACACCCCAAGGTAAATTGGGTAAAATATCCCTTCTTAAAATCGCACCCAAAATATGAAGTGGCCAAGAAACAGATGAAGGCTGGGGGATGCGTGGTAGCCTTTGAAGTAAAGGGAGGGGTCGAGGCCGGACAAAAATTCTTCAACGCTATAAAAATGTTGTCCTTGTCCGCTAATTTGGGGGACTCTAGAAGTATAGTTACACATCCTGCCTCTACTACACATAGTAAATTGACCATGGAGGAAAGGTTGGCTTCCGGAATCTCGGATGGTACCGTACGGGTTTCGGTAGGCTTGGAGCATATAGATGATATTATTGCAGATATTGAACAAGCCCTGGGATAGGCATAATTCTGGCTGTTTTGAAGTTGATTTGCACCTAATATTGTAAAATTGGGGCGTGCTATATTGCGAATGTTAATTTTCCTTATCTTCGCTGCATGCTTTCCAAAAAGACAAAATACGGATTAAAGGCACTCACCTTTTTGGCTTCCCAAGAAGGACGTGTACCAGTTCAAATATCCGAAATAGCGAAACATGAGAATATTTCCCAAAAGTTTCTGGAGAGTATTCTTCTCACTTTGAGAAAAACAGGTCTTCTGGGTTCCAAAAAGGGAAAAGGCGGGGGCTATTACCTTATTAAGGATCCCAAGGATATTCCAATGACCACGGTCATGAGGGTGTTGGAAGGTCCTATAGCTATGGTACCCTGCGTTAGTTTGAACTTCTACGAGAAATGTGAGGATTGTCCCGATGAGGCCAGCTGTTCCGTACATAAATTAATGCTACAGGTCAGGGACAGTACCCTCGACGTTTTTAGAAACAACACCCTTGCCGATCTGGTTCCTTAAGGGTGAAATGGTATTTTTTAGATTTGTTCTTAAATCTAGTGGAATACCTCCAGAATGCAAGGAGATATTATTTAGTTAGAGGTTGAAACCCTGCTCCCGATTGTTAACGGGACTAGTTACTATAAATTTTGGGTATCCAAAGATAAGAATGGAATCCATTTTTTTGCCAGCTGTAAACTGCCACTGCCAGCTTTTCTCCCGGCAAGGGCAGGCAGGCATGTAATCTGATTGCATAGTGTAGTAATCTACTAAACTTATAGGTTAAATTAAATTTAACGATTTTTTTTATTGTTTTTAAACGATTTATTTCTATTTTTGCTTACTCTATTAAATCGATAGGATAATAAATTTAAGTTTTTTGTTATATGATTGCCGAACAATTAGTTGCAAATAATGATTCAAGTACCTTAAAGAAAAGCTATAAGGCCGACAAGTCTTCCGAAAATCCAAAAAGGAGTATTGCCAAATCTATTAGTTGGAGAATTATTGGAACCTTGGATACCATTCTGATTTCTTGGATCGTTACAGGGACATTGTCGGTGGCATTTTCAATAGGGGTTGTAGAGTTGTTCACCAAGATGTTGTTGTATTTCTTTCATGAAAGAATCTGGAACAAGATTAGATGGGGAAAGTAAAACGGTAAATTCACACTTATTAAAGAATAGGGGACAATGGCATATACGGAGCAGCAAATACATAAATTGAACCAACAATTTAAGGGGATACCACCAGAGGAAATAATTTCTTGGGCCATACAGTCGGCCGAGAGGCCTTTGGTGACCACAAATTTTCGTCCCTACGAGGTGGCCATTTTGCATGCGGTCACTGATGTTTCCCCCCATATCCCTGTTGTTTGGTGCGACACAGGTTATAACACGCCCAATACATATAAACATGCCGAAGCGCTAATTGCCAGATTGCATTTAAATGTAAAATTATATGTACCAAAACAGACTTCCTCTCACAGGGATGCTGTAATGGGGATTCCAGGGATAGACGATCCCAGGCATCAGCTTTTTACGGAACAGGTAAAATTGGAGCCGTTCAGAAGGGCTATGGAAGAGCACAAGCCGGATGTATGGTTTACGAATCTACGCCAGGGCCAGACAGCCCTGAGGGATTCCTTGGATATTTTAAGTTTAAGCAAGGACGGGGTTTTAAAAGTGAGTCCTTTTTACCATTATAGCGATAGTCAATTGGATGCCTACCTCACGGATAGGAATTTGCCCAATGAGCATAAATATTTTGACCCCACCAAGGTTTTGGAAAACCGGGAATGTGGATTGCATACCTAAGAGAGGAATAATAACAATCGGTGAATGATCCCTTTGGGAAAAGCCGATTAAATACAGAATTATTGTGAGCATTGTAGAATCAGAATTGGAAACATTAGTAGGCGTGAACGAATCGAATGAATTGGAAGTATTGAACAATAATGCTTTGGAAAACGAAGCCATTTATATTTTAAGGGAAGTAGCCGCTCAATTTGAAAAGCCAGTGTTGCTTTTTTCTGGAGGTAAAGACTCCATCACTTTGGTGAGATTGGCGCAGAAGGCCTTTTTTCCGGCTAAGATACCTTTCCCTTTAATGCATATAGATACGGGACATAATTTTCCGGAGACTATCGCCTTTAGGGATAAATTGGTCAAAGAATTGGGAGTGGAGTTAATAGTCCGCAATGTTCAGGATTCCATAGATCAGGGAAAAGTTGTGGAAGAAACAGGTAAATACTCCAGTAGGAATATGTTGCAGACCACCACTTTACTGGATGCCATTGAGGAATTTAAGTTCGATGCCTGTATCGGTGGGGCAAGAAGGGATGAAGAAAAGGCACGTGCCAAAGAGCGTATCTTCTCGGTTCGTGACGATTTTGGTCAGTGGGATGAAAAAAACCAGCGTCCGGAATTGTTCGATATGTTGAACGGTCAGATCGAATTGGGACAGAACGTAAGGGTTTTCCCAATAAGCAACTGGACGGAATTGGATGTTTGGAGCTATATTCAGAAAGAGGAAATAGAAATACCTTCCATCTATTTTGCCCACAAAAGAAAGATATTCCTTAGGGACGGATTTATATGGTCGGCAGAAGATGATGTGGTTTTCCGTGCCGAGGATGAAAAAGTGGAGGAGCGTATGGTTCGGTTCAGGACCGTTGGGGATATGAGTTGTACCTCCGCGGTACTTTCCCATGCGGACACCATTGAAAAGGTGGTAGGTGAAATCAGGGAATCCAAGATTTCCGAAAGGGGGGCAAGGATAGATGATAAGCGTTCCGAAGCCGCGATGGAGAAAAGAAAACAACAGGGATATTTTTAAAAGCCCGCTAACCCCCAAAATGGGAATAAACCGTGGGGCTAAATAGAAAATAGAAATTAAGGGAATTATTAACAATTAAAACAACTCCGAGTAAGAGTTCCTCCCTTTTGGGGAGGTCAGGAGGGGCTTATGGAAGTACTAAAAATAGCAACAGCAGGAAGTGTAGATGACGGTAAGAGTACCTTGATCGGAAGATTGCTGTACGATACCAAATCGCTGACCGATGATAAGTTGGAGGCCATTGAAAAAACATCCAAACAAAAAGGATATGACTATCTGGATTTCTCCTTGGCCACTGATGGCTTGGTGGCGGAAAGGGAACAGGGAATTACCATAGATGTGGCCCATATCTACTTCTCTACGCCCAATAAGAGTTATATCATTGCGGATACTCCGGGACATGTGGAATATACCCGTAACATGGTTACCGGTGCTTCTACCTCCCAAGCTGCCATTATTTTGATCGACGCCAGAAAAGGAGTGATAGAACAGACCAATAGACACTTTTTTATCAATAATTTATTAAGGATCAAAGATGTTATAGTGGCCATTAATAAAATGGACTTGGTGGATTATTCCGAAGAAAGGTATAATGGAATCAAGGCCGATTTTGAACAATTGATGAGCAAGCGCGATTACCAGGATCAGAAAATTACCTTTATTCCGGTTAGTGCGCTTAAGGGGGATAATGTGGTAAACAGGTCGGAAAAGATGGCCTGGTATAAAGGACAGACCCTATTGGAACATTTTGAGAAATTGGATAGAAAGGATATCTACAACATAGGTACCCCTAGGTTTCCGGTGCAGTATGTGATACGTCCCAAGACGGCGGAATTCCATGATTTTAGGGGATTTGCCGGAAAAGTATATGGCGGCGAGCTAAGTGTTGGGGATGAGGTAGTGGTGTTGCCATCCATGACCAGGTCCAGGATCAAGGACATTTATTTTTACAACAAAAAATATAAAACGGCAACCAGGCGTACTTCGGTAACCATAACCTTAGAAGATGAGATCAATGTAAGTAGGGGGGATATGTTGGTGAAGGCGGGTGATTTGCCCACTATTGACAAGCAATTTACGGCAACGGTGTCGTGGATGGATTCACAGAAATTGACCGTGGGAAGCAAATATGTAGTGCAGCACGGGGTAAATAAGGTTTTGGCCAAGGTAGAGAACATTCACCATAAGATCCATCCGGATTACTCGGGCATCGATACGTCTATCACTGCCTTGGGAATGAACGATATAGCACAGGTTACTTTTAGATTGAACAAGCCTATTTTTTACGATTCCTTCAAGAATCACAGAACCAATGGCTCTTTTATCCTAATCGATAATCAGTCCAATACAACTGCAGGGGTAGGTTTTATAAATTAACCCGCCTTCCGTCCCTAAGGGTCGGAGTTGTTGCCAGTTTAACCTATTACTCCTATGGGATAAAGCTATAGGAAAATTAAAAATCATTTTGAATAATAAAATATAAGTAGCATGCGGTCTTTTAGAACAGAAGTGGAAAACCCGATTGTAGAACAGGACATCATAGCATTGGAAGCTAAGATCCGTGAATTTCAAGGAGGTAGTTTGGATGAGGAAAAATTTCGTAGCCTAAGATTGGCAAGAGGAATTTATGGACAGAGACAACCCGGGGTCCAAATGATCCGTATCAAATTGCCCTATGGAAAAGTGAGTTCGCAGCAGTTGAGAAGGATATGTGACGTTTCCGAGGAATACTCTACGGGCCGACTCCATATTACTACCCGTCAGGATATACAGATCCATTATGTGGACATTAACCGTACACCGGAATTATGGGCCCAATTGGAACAGGACGATATTACCATTAGGGAAGCATGTGGAAATACGGTGCGTAACGTAACGGCAAGTGAAACTGCAGGAATAGATGTGAACGAGCCTTTTGATGTTTCCCCATATGCCCATGCACTTTTCCAATACTTTTTAAGAAACCCTATAAGTCAGGAGATGGGCAGGAAGTTTAAAGTTTCCTTTTCGTCATCCGATGAGGATACCGGTCTTTCCTATATGCACGATCTTGGGTTTATAGCCAAAATAGAAAATGGAGTTAGGGGATTTAAGGTTCTTTTGGGCGGTGGATTGGGATCACAACCCAGACATGCCGACCTAATTTATCCCTTTCTAGCTGCGGACAGGATTATTCCGTTAATGGAGGGGGTAGTTCGTGTTTTTGACCGATTTGGAGAAAGGAAAAGTAGGGCAAAGGCAAGGATGAAATTCTTGTTAAAGGACATTGGCCTGGACGGATTTAAACAATTGTTGGAAGAAGAGCAATTGGCAATACCTTTCCAAGCGTATCCAATAGATGCCGATGCCTATCCAAAGGTAAATATTGCCGAAAATAATGCTCAGGAAGTTAATATTACAGACCAAAAGGCCTTCGAGAAATGGAAATCCACCAACCTGGTGCCTCAAAAACAACAGGGATATGTTGCCATTGGGATAAAAGTATTATTAGGGGATTTTTATATAGATAAGGCCAGACAATTAGCCGATCTGGTAGAAAAATATGCTGCCGGTGAAATTAGATTGAGCTTACGTCAAAATATATTGATTCCCTACGTTAAGGAATCCTTGGTTCCCTTCTTTTATCAAGAATTGGAAAAATTGGGATTTGCCGAAGTGGGGTATAATAAGGCATTGGACATTACCGCCTGTCCTGGTACGGATACCTGTAATTTAGGGATTGCCAGTAGTACAGGAATTGCAGATGAATTGGAAAGGGTAATCAAGGCAGAATACCCGCATTATATGGATAACCCGGATGTGGTCATAAAAATAAGCGGATGTATGAATGCCTGCGGGCAGCACAATATGGCCAATATTGGCTTTCAGGGAATGTCCGTTAGAACAAAGGATAAATTGGTAGCCCCAGCACTTCAGGTGCTTTTGGGAGGTGGTAATTTTGGAAATGGAAACGGACGCTTTGCGGATAAAGTAATTAAGATACCCAGTAAAAGAGGACCCGAGGCACTTAGGTCTATTTTAGATGATTACGATGCCAATGGTAATGGTAAGTCGTTTGTGGATTATTATGAAGAAAAGGGCCAAATGTATTTTTATGATTTTCTAAAGCCTCTGTCCGATGTGGATAACCTAGCGGCATCCGATTTTATTGATTGGGGTGCCTCGGAAAAATACGAGCAGGCCATTGGTGTTGGGGAATGTGCCGGAGTGGTAATCGATTTAATCGCCACTTTGTTGTTTGACAGTGAGGAAAAGATAGAAACGGCAAAACTGAATTTGGAAGAGGGCAAATGGGCAGCCAGTATCTATCATTCCTATTCATCAATGGTAAATACGGCCAAGGCTTTATTGACTGCCGAAAATACCAAGGTAAATACCCATATCAGTATCATAAAGGATTTTGATGAGCTGTTTGTAGCCTCAGGTAAATTTAATTTGGATCAGAGCTTTGAAAAAATGGTACTTCAATTAAAGCGGAACGAACCAACTGAAGCCTTTGCAAAATCGTATTTACAGGATGCCGAGAAGTTTTTGTTGAATGTGGAAGCTTACAGAAAATTGGAATTGACAAACGTATAACCATGATTAATAGGGTAAATAATGTTCACGTTGACGCCAAAGTGGTATTTCCCGATTCCGATCGGGAAGCCACGGACCTGGGCAGGTTGACCGTTGTGGGAGCTGGACCTGGCGATGTGGAGTTGATAACGCTTAAGGCTATTAAGGCCTTGCAGGCGGCAAACGTGGTATTGTACGATGCCCTTGTGGACGTAGCCTTATTGGGGTATGCTCCAAATGCCGAACATATTTTTGTAGGAAAGAGAAAAGGCTGCTATGCCTATCAACAGGAACAGATAAACGATCTTATTGTTGATAGGGCCAAAACCCATGGACATGTGGTGAGGTTGAAAGGTGGGGATCCTTTTGTCTTTGGTAGAGGGGCGGAAGAAATGGAATATGCGGCCAGTAAAGGTGTAAAAGTGGCCATGGTGCCTGGAATTTCTTCCTCGGTAGCCGTACCCGCTTCCCAAAACATTCCCGTTACCAAAAGGGGTGCGGCCGAAAGTTTTTGGGTAATCACGGGGACTACCAAAAATCACAAGCTGTCCGCAGATGTGGCCTTGGCGGCTAAATCCCATGCTACCATAGTTATTTTGATGGGAATGGGGAAACTTGCGGAAATCGTTGAGCTGTTTAAACAGGAGGATAAGGTTGATATGCCTATTGCGATTATTCAAAACGGTACTCGCGAAGATGAAAAGGTGGGTATCGGTACCATAGGTAACATAGAGCAAATAGTGGAACAGTATCAATTGAGCAATCCGGCCATTATTGTTGTTGGGGAAGTTGTAAATCACAGATCTGCCGTATTGAATTATGCCCAGGCATTTCAGGAACATCCAGAGGAATTATAAATAAATAAAAGAAACCTATTTAAAATAGGTTGGGAGACAGAGGTATTTATATAATTAGGAATTAATCTAAGTAGAATGATAAAGACAGATATACTTATTATTGGAGCAGGTCCAACAGGGTTGTTCACGGTTTTTGAAGCGGGATTGTTGAAATTGAAGACGCATCTTATAGATGCCTTGCCCCAACCTGGGGGACAATGTTCGGAAATTTATCCTAAGAAGCCTATTTATGATATTCCAGCGTTCCCGGAAATTCTTGCAGGGGATTTGGTCAAGAACCTGATGCAGCAAATCCAGCCCTTCGAACCCGGATTCACTTTGGGCGAGAGAGCTGAAACTTTGGATAAATTGGATGATGGTTCCTTTGTAGTAACCACTAATGAAGGAACAAAACATCATGCCCCTGTAGTGGTCATTGCCGGCGGATTGGGCTCTTTTGAGCCTAGAAAACCTTTGATTCCCAATTTGGTGGATTTTGAGGATAAGGGCGTATCCTATATCATTAAAGACCCTGAAGTATACAGGAACAAGAAGGTGGTTATTTCCGGAGGTGGCGATTCTGCCCTGGATTGGGCAATATTCCTGTCCGATGTGGCCGCGGAAGTATCCTTGGTACATAGAAGAAATGAATTTAGGGGAGCTTTGGATTCTGTGGAAAAGGCTGCCGATTTGGCCAAGCTGGGAAAAATTAAACTATTTACCGAAGCTGAGGTGGTTAAATTGTACGGAGACGATAGTCTGGAAGCCGTTGTAGTTAAGCACAATGATGAGTCTAAGGGCGAAACCTATGTGGAAGCCGATAATTTTATTCCTTTGTTTGGACTTTCCCCAAAATTGGGACCTATTGGCGATTGGGGACTTGAAATAGAGAAAAATGCGATCAAGGTAAACAATGCCTACGATTATCAGACCAATATTCCTGGAGTTTACGCTATTGGGGATGTAAACACCTATCCAGGTAAGCTTAAATTAATATTGTCCGGGTTCCATGAAGCTGCCGTGATGTGCCAAAGTGCTTATCAATTGATCAATCCTGGAAAGCGTTATGTAATGAAATATACCACTGTTGGTGGGGTGGAAGGATTTGATGGTAGTAAGAAGGAAGCCAAAAAAGAAGTAGTTCAAAGTATTTTGGCCTAACTATAGATCTAGACCAGTATTTTAGCCTGCCAGATCTGTAAATCTGGCAGGTTATATTTTGCCGTACTGTTCCTGAATTTTTGGGATCAGTAAAATAAAGTAGTGTTTCCTTGCTTTTAAGGGCACTGTTGCGTTACTTTGCACTTAGTTCATTATCAATTTGAAACGTTATCAAGAAAGGTGGAGGGACTAGACCCGGTGAAGCCTTAGCAACCCTTTTTCCCAGTCGAAAACTTTCGGGAAGGATAAAGAAGGTGCTACGTTCTAATCCTATATTTTATTCTATTTGTTTAGAATTTCATTTGGGAATAGATAACATAAAGAAAGACACAGGTCCAAAACTTTTCCTTACTTGATTTTATTAATTTTTTTGATACCGATAACGGGGTTGTAATCCTTTGTTTTTCGGGTGTCAATTTTCTAATTTTGTGGTCCCATATATTTAGGGCTATTATAAGAAGGTATCTTGGTTTGCACGAAAGCGGGCAAGCATTTATGAAATGAGCATGACCAAAATTTGGTCGCCAGCCCGAAAGATTCATTCTGGCGGGCAAGCACAAATGAAGATATGCGAATTACACCCGCCTGTCCGCCCGTTCCGGTACGGACGGGAACGATGTAGTCGGGCAGGTATGACCGCTAAAAAACCCGTCCGTAACGGCACGGGCGGACAATAAATATTTACATATGAAAAGTAATATGAAGAATATTCAGGACGTACTCAAGGAAAGGATTTTGGTGTTGGACGGTGCCATGGGAACTATGCTTCAAAGGTATAAGTTTAACGAGGAAGATTTTAGGGGAGAACGGTTTAAGGATTGGGAACATCCCTTACAGGGAAATAATGATCTATTGTCCCTTACCCAGCCAGAGGCTATTGCCGAGATACACCGTCAGTATTTTGCCGCAGGGGCAGATATTGTAGAGACCAATACTTTTTCTGGCACCACCATTGCCATGGCGGACTATCATATGGAAGATTTGGTCTACGAATTAAATTATGAGTCGGCTAAAATAGCAAAGGCGGTCGCCGATGAATTTACGGCCAAAGAGCCCGAAAAACCACGCTTTGTTGCCGGGAGCATCGGGCCTACCAATAAAACCGCCAGTATGTCCCCAGATGTGAACGATCCAGGTTTTAGGGGGGTTTCCTTTGAAGAACTTCGGGTAGCCTATAAACAACAGGTGGAGGCCCTTTTGGATGGGGGAGTGGATATTTTATTGGTAGAGACCATCTTTGATACCCTTAATGCCAAGGCGGCGCTCTTTGCCATTGAAGAGGTCAAGGAAGAACGAAACATAGAGGTTCCTATTATGGTGAGCGGTACCATAACCGATGCTTCGGGCAGAACCTTGTCCGGCCAAACCGCTGAAGCCTTTTTGATATCCATAAGCCATATTCCCATTTTATCGGTAGGATTCAACTGTGCTTTGGGAGCTAATCAGTTGGTACCCCATTTGGAGGTGCTCTCCAGTAAAACGGAACATGCCGTTTCTGCCCATCCCAATGCAGGATTGCCCAATGCCTTTGGGGAATATGACGAAACACCGGAGGAAATGGCCGCCCAGATCAGGGAATATGTAGAAAAGGGCTTGGTAAATATTATTGGGGGATGTTGTGGTACCACTCCCGAGCATATAAAGGCAATGGTCGATGTGGTTAAAGATTATCCTCCTAGAATCCTAAATACCTTAGAAGCACATAATCATGATACCTAATAGGCAAATGGTTCTTGAGGCGGGTAATAGGGTTGCCCCCTTTGTTCATAGAACCCCGGTGCTTACCTCCCGTTTGTTGAATGAATTGGCCGGAGCGGAGGTTTACTTTAAATGCGAAAACCTTCAAAAAATGGGTGCTTTTAAAATGAGGGGCGCTATCAATGCCATTCTGCAATTGAGTGAGGCCCAGAAAAAGGCAGGGGTGGTAACCCACTCATCAGGAAATTTTGGGCAGGCCCTGGCCTTGGCGGCCAAGAACTTGGGAGTAAATGCCTTCATAGTGATGCCATCCAGCGCCCCGGCCGTAAAAATTGAGGCAGTAAAGGCCTATGGAGGGTTGGTTATCATTACGGAGCCTACCTTGGAAGCTAGGGAAAGATCTGCAGTATCCATTGTTGCCGAAAAGGGAGCTGTTTTTTTACACCCTTCCAATGATTTGAATGTAATTGTGGGGCAGGGAACGGCGGCATTGGAACTATTTCAGGACCAACCTGGTCTGGAATACATTATGGGCCCGGTAGGAGGAGGTGGCCTCATTGCCGGTACGGCATTGGCCGCCCATTATCTTGGAAATAACTGTAAGGTTGTTGGCGGGGAGCCTAAAGAAGCGGATGACGCCTATAGGGCTTTTAAGAGTGGAAAAATAGAGTACAATAAATCGGTGGATACCATTGCGGACGGACTTAAAACTAACTTGGGGGATATTAATTTTCCCATTATCATGGAATTGGTCTCCGAAATAATTAGAGTAGAGGAAGAGGAAATTATCAGCGCCATGAAATTAATTTGGGAGCGGATGAAGTTGGTAATAGAACCGTCCAGTGCGGTGCCTTTTGCCGCCTTGTTAAAAGAAGGTAAAAAGTTTAAAAATAAAAAGGTAGGGATCATTCTCTCAGGAGGCAATGTAGAACTAACAAATTTGCCATTTTAGGGACACGGTTGGGTGTTTATAATGTCGAGGTCAATATAAAAGTAATGAGCAATATAACGGATAAGGAACAACATAGTACAAAACGGTTTTTAAAACTCTCCGGCTTGGAACCTTTGGTGATAACTCCAGAAAGCAATTTTGTAAATATAGGGGAGCGTACCAATGTGGCGGGTTCCAAAAAATTCCTCCGACTGGTAAAGGAGGAGAAGTTTGAGGAGGCTCTGGATATAGCTCGAGAGCAGGTAGAAGGGGGAGCGCAGATCATTGATGTCAATATGGACGATGGTCTTATTGATGGAAAGGAGGTTATGGTAAAGTTCTTGAACCTTATTGTGGCCGAACCGGATATTGCCCGGGTCCCTATCATGATCGATAGCTCCAAATGGGACATAATAGAGGCAGGTCTGCAGGTAGTACAGGGAAAATGTGTGGTGAATTCCATAAGCCTTAAGGAAGGGGAGGAAGAGTTTATAAGGCATGCCAAATTGATCAGGCGTTACGGGGCAGCAGTTATTGTTATGGCCTTTGATGAGGTTGGGCAGGCCGATAATTATGAAAGGCGATTGGAAATTTCCAAACGCTCTTATGATATATTGGTCCATAAGGTAGGATTCCCGCCAGAGGATATCATATTCGATTTAAATATATTTCCCGTGGCAACGGGAATGGACGAGCACAAATTAAATGCGATCGACTTCATAAAGGCCACGGCCTGGGTAAAGGAAAACCTGCCTTTTTGCAGTGTTAGTGGAGGGGTAAGTAATGTATCCTTTAGTTTTAGGGGAAACAATCCCGTACGGGAAGCCATGCACTCCGTCTTTCTTTATCATGCCATAAAGGCGGGAATGAACATGGGAATTGTAAACCCCAGTATGCTCGAAGTCTATGATGATATTCCCAAGGATCTTTTGGAACATGTGGAGGATGTTATCCTCAACCGAAGGGAAGATGCCACGGAGCGATTATTGGACTTTGCAGAAACTGTAATCGGTAAGGAGAAAGAAAATAAGATAGACCTTTCTTGGAGGGATGAACCCTTACAAAATAGGATTACCCGTGCCTTGGTGAAAGGGATAGATCAATATGTTGTAGAGGATGTTGAAGAGGCCCGTCTAAGTGTTAAAGCGCCAATAGAAGTGATAGAGGGGCACTTAATGACCGGAATGAACGTGGTGGGGGATCTTTTTCAAAGTGGTAAGATGTTCTTGCCCCAGGTGGTGAAATCGGCCCGGGTCATGAAAAAGGCCGTGGCTTATCTATTGCCTTTTATTGAAGAGGAGAAACTTAAAAATCCTCAGCCGGAAGGAAGCAGCTCGTCTGCGGGAAAAATACTCATGGCTACCGTAAAAGGTGACGTACACGATATAGGAAAAAATATAGTGAGTGTAGTCCTTGCCTGTAACAATTACGAGATCGTAGATTTGGGAGTAATGGTCCCCCCGGAGAAGATTATAAATGCTGCCAAGGAAGAAAATGTGGATATTATAGGGCTGAGCGGGCTTATAACCCCATCCTTGGATGAAATGGTCTTTTTGGCCAAGGAGATGGAGCGGCAAAACTTTACGGTTCCCCTGCTTATTGGGGGTGCCACCACCAGTAAGGCGCATACGGCCGTTAAAATAGATCCCCAGTACAAAAGTGCCGTAGTACACGTAAATGATGCTTCCAGGGCCGTTACAGTGGTGGGCGATCTGCTACAAAAGGAATCGTCCAATAAATATAAGGAAGGCATTAAATTGGATTATGCCGACTTTAGACAAAAATTCCTTAGCAGGGGGAAGCACAAGGAATATTTGACCCTTGGGGAAGCTAGGAAAAATAAATATCGGTTGGATTGGTCAAAGGCCAAAATCACAGTACCCAAGATTTTGGGGATCCAAATGATCGAGGATTTTGACCTGAGGGAATTGGTGCCGTATATAGATTGGTCCCCTTTCTTTAGAAGTTGGGAACTGCATGGCAAATACCCGGATATTTTGGAAGATGGGATAGTGGGAAAGCAGGCAACCGAGCTTTTTGCAGATGCCAAGGCTATGATGAAGAAGATTTTGGACGGTAAGCTGTTCAAAGCAAAGGCCATTTTCGGATTGTTTCCTGCCAATACCATTAATGATGACGATATAGCGCTTACCCATAATGGAGAGGAGATTATCTTTAGGACATTGCGGCAACAGGCTAAAAAATATGCAGGGAAACCCAATTTTGCGTTATCCGATTTTATTGCCCCCAAAGAAAGTGGTCTGCAGGATTACATGGGTTGTTTTTGCGTGTCTACCGGCTTTGGTACGGATGAACTGGCAGAAGGTTACCGTAAAAATTTGGACGACTATAACAGTATAATGGTCAAGGCACTCGCAGACCGTTTTGCCGAGGCCTTCGCAGAATATCTGCATAGGGAAGTAAGGACCAACCATTGGGGTTATGCTAAAGATGAAGGGCTAAGCAATGAGGAGTTGATCAAGGAATCCTATATAGGGATAAGGCCTGCACCTGGTTATCCTGCCTGTCCGGACCACTTGGAAAAACTGACCTTGTGGAAATTAATGGAGGTGAAGGAAAAGATAGGGGTAGTATTGACAGATAGTTTGGCCATGTGGCCTGCTGCCAGTGTAAGTGGATATTATTTTGGCAGCCCTGAGGCCCGGTATTTTGGAGTAGGTAAAATAAAGGAAGACCAAGTGGCCGACTTTGCAGCGAGAAAGGGGATGCCCTTGGAAGAGGCAACCCGATGGTTGGCACCCAATATTGCCGATGATTAGTGGCCTGGACCTGCAAGGTTTTCAAAACCTTGCAGGTCCAGGCTCTAGGTCCAGGCCTCGAAATGAAATGAAAAATGGATATTGGACAATGATTCCCATGTATAGGGGAAGGACTTTGCAGCAGGGATAGGAACGATATCTTTTTTATGACTTTGGAATAAAAAAATTAAGTGGATAGCCCGGCCACAAACCGACCTAAGGAAGGGGTTGTGGGCTGCCATAATACAATGGAAATTAGGAATAGTGCTTGTGTAGGGCAATAAATAATAGATAATGATCCTTTTTTAAGGATAGGGAAAAATTATGAAAGTAACGGAACACATTAAAAAAGCGGAAGGGAAGACCTTGTTTTCTTTTGAGGTAATACCACCGGTAAAAGGAAGAAGTATTCAAGAACTATACGATAATATTGACCCTTTAATGGAGTTTAAGCCACCCTTTATTGATGTAACTACTTCCAGGGAGGAGTACGTGTACATTGATAAGGGCGGGTTGTTGGATAAAAGGTTGACCCGTATGAGACCCGGCACCGTAGGTATTTGCGCCTCCATACAGCACAAATATGGTGTTGATACCGTTCCACATGTGCTCTGTGGTGGTTTTACCAAGGAAGAAACCGAGTATATGTTGGTAGATTGCCACTATTTGGGTATCCAAAATGTGATGGCACTTCGTGGGGATGCACGGAAAGAGGAACAGTATTTTAACCCTACCGAGGGGGGACATGCCTATGCTTCCGACCTGGTGAAACAGATATACGCCTTAAATAAAGGGAATTATTTACACGACAAGGTAGAGACGGTACACAGTGCCGATTTTTGTATCGGTGTTGCCGGCTATCCAGAAAAGCATATGGAGGCACCATCCTTGATTACCGATTTAAAACGATTACAGGAAAAGGTGGAGGCCGGGGCCGATTATGTGGTGACACAAATGTTTTTTGACAATCAGAAGTTTTTCGAATTTGTTGAGGCGGCCAAGAAAAAGGGAATCAACGTACCTATTATTCCGGGGATTAAGCCCATTGCCGTAAAGCGGCACTTGCAATTGTTGCCGCAAGTCTTTAAAATAGACCTGCCACAGGATTTGATCGATGCAGTTGATGAGTGTTCTTCCAATGCAGATGTACGCCAAGTAGGGATAGAGTGGGCCATTCAGCAATCCAAGGAACTTAAGGCAGCTGGCGTTCCCGTATTACACTATTATTCCATGGGAAAATCCGACAATATCGGGGCCATTGCCAAAGAGCTGTTCTAAGCGGACCTCTGGTCCAACTTTTCTGGAATTGGTTTCCAAGGTTCAGGGAAGTGTAACCAGCATTATTGAGTTTTAGAAAACCTATTTTAATTTTTCATTACATTTGCTCCCCATGAACCTAAGGCTATTTCTTATAGGCTGTCTGTCGACAGCTTTTTGTTTTTCACAAAATCGGCAGGAAACCAAGAGGTACACTTTGGATGTTAGCCAATTCTATGGTTCCGTACTCTTGCACAATCCGGATATTTCACATTTGATCACCAATCATCCAGGAGGTATTATTTTGGGTTACAATAGGAAGACTTATGGGGATGAGGAATGGCAGCAACGGTACAATTATCCCGATACAGGATTTTCGTTCGTTTATCAGAATATGAACAACAGCACTTTGGGGGAGAATTTTGGACTTTATGCCCATTATAATTTCTATTTTTTTAAAAGAAACCTTCAATTTAGGCTGGGGCAGGGCATAGCCTATAACACCAATCCCTTTGATAAGAACGAAAATTTTAGGAACAACGCCTATGGTTCCCACTTCTTAAGTTCAACCTATTTGATGCTCAACTATCACAAGGAAAATATGTTGAAAGGCCTCGGGTTCAAGGCCGGGATTTCCTTAATACATTATTCCAATGCCAACGTTACCGCACCCAATACCTCTACCAATACCATGGCCTTAAACGTTGGATTGACCTATGATCTGGATGGTGGGGAGGAAAGGGAATATATTAGGACCGAAAAAGTAAAGCTTGTAGAGCCGATAAAACTTAATCTTGCCTTTAGGTCAGGAATCAATGAGAGTGACGTGGTGGATTCCGGACAGTATGCTTTTTATATTTTTTCTGCCTACGTGGATAAGCGCTTTACGAGAAGAAGTGCCCTGCAGTTGGGTACGGAGGTGTACTTTTCCAATTTTTTAAAGGAACTTATACGCTATCAGTCGGTGGCCTTCCCGGAATATGGGGTACAGCCGGATGACGATTACAAACGTGTTGGGGTGTTTATGGGGCATGAACTTTTTATTAATAAAATGTCGGTAATTGCCCAATTGGGATATTACGTGTACTATCCTTTCGATTTTGAAGGAAAGGTCTATAATAGGATTGGCCTGAAGCGATATTTTTCCAATAAGGTCTATGGGGCCATAAGTTTAAAATCGCATGGAGCTAAAGCGGAAGCTGTGGAATTTGGGGTGGGAGTCAGGTTATAGGACCTATGAATTTGGCTGATACCACGCTTAAAACATTGATAATATGAACTGTATTATTTTGAACATAGGATTAAGGTTGAAGCGCGTTGTGACGGTTGTGGCCAGGTACTGCATACTATTGGCGATTATGTTGTTTCTTGTGAATTGTAATAGTGAAAATGTGTCCGATTGTTTTCAGAATGCAGGGGATATAAGTAGGGAAATCGTGGAGGTCCCTAATTTTAGTACGATTACGGTTTATGAGAATGTACAATTGATACTAAAACAGGGCAGTCCGTTAAAGGTAGAAGTGGAAACGGGGGAATATTTACGGAACGAAGTTGAGGTGGAGGTTACGGATGACCGACTTTTGTTACGAGATACCAATGATTGCAATTTTACCAGAAAATACGGCCTTACCAAGGTTTTTGTTACAGCTCCAAATATTACGGAAATCAGGAGCAGTACGGGACGCGATATCCTTAGTGAGGGCGTATTGGCCTATCCCACATTAACCCTCATTTCCGAGAGCTTTAACGACCCAGATGCCGGATACACCAGTGGGGAGTTCAATTTGGAATTGGACACCCAAAATTTGGCCATTGTTTCCAATGGAATTTCATTCTATAATTTAAGGGGCAGAACGGTTAATTTTAATATTATTTTTGCCGCAGGGGATTCCCGTTTGGAGGCAGAGGCGCTAATGGCAGATAACATTAGCTTTAACCATAGGGGATCCAATGATATGCGCATATATCCACAGGAATCGCTAAATGGTACTTTGCGCGGTACAGGAGATGTGGTAAGTTTTAATAGACCGGGAATCGTGGAGGTGGAGCAATTGTACAAGGGGGAACTTATATTTAGTGAATAATGCCGTATTGTTGATCTGAAGCGGCACGCTCAGCTGTTATAGGGATTATTCCCAGAAAATACTGGATAGGACTGCCCAGTGAGGCTCCAAGTAGCTAAGCTTTAATATTAATCCATACCCACCCGATGAATTCCATTTTAAATTATGTAAAGAATTTTTTTAGCTCCCAAAGGGGAATGGGCGGGGACAGGGAATTATTGGGCAGTATCCGGGCAGATCATATTTTACAAAAGCTGATAGAGGACCAACAGGTTCCCGGTCTTGCCATTACTGTCCTTAAAAATAATGAAGTGTACTTTGAAAAAGGCTATGGATTTGCGGATTTGGAGCAGCAGACTAGCATAGATCCCCAAAACACCATCTTTAGGATCGCCAGTGTGTCCAAGCCCCTTGCAGCGGCCGCTTTGGCCATTATGGTGGAGGAGGGACAATTGGATCTGGACACTTCCATCTATAAGTACGTTCCCTACTTTCCGAAAAAAGATTTCGATATTACGCTGAGACAATTGGCGGGACACACGGCTGGAATTAGAGGCTATCAGGGCGGGGAATATGGCCTTAACAAGCCTTTGACTATAAAGGAGTCGCTTGTCCTGTTCCAGGATGACGGGCTACTTTTTGAACCGGGAAAGGGATTTCAATATACCAGTTTTGACTGGGTATTGATCTCTTTGGCCATGCAGGAAGTAAGTGGTATGCCCTTTGCGGACTATGTTCAGGAAAAAGTAATAAAGCCTTATGGATTAAAAAATACGTTTCCTGAAATCCAAGGGGATCTTCCTCCCAACTGTAGTACTTTTTATTCCAAGGGCAGATTGGGGTTCAGGAAAGCCATTCCGGTGAACAATGCCTACAAGTTGGCCGGTGGGGGCTATTTGTCCACCTCCGCGGATATTGCCCGTTTTGGACAGTTATATTTAGGTCCGAAATTGAAGGAAGGTAGCCTGCGGTCCCAATTTCTCACCTCTGGGACCATTAATGGGGTTCCTACCTACTACGGGCTTGGATGGCAGGTTGCCCAGGATAGGTTGGGCAGGGGTTACTATGGACATGTGGGCAATGGGGTAGGCGGCTATGCCGTATTCTATGTATACCCGGAGCAGGATATGGTTTTTTCCATTATGATCAACTGCACCAATCCTGGGGTATTGGATATCTTGGAGGAGGTAATATCTATTTTTCTTGATGATGTAGATCGTTATACCCTTGCTTAAATGCATAAGTAGAATATGCAACCAAATTATAATATATACATCTTAACATCAGTATTTTAATTAGCTAAAAATCTCTTGAGAGAATTCTTTGGAACAAGCTTACTTTTAACACAAGCAACAAATGAAAAAGGGTGTATTTCTTTTATTGATGATCGGCGTATTGCTTTCCTGCGAAAAAAATGAGGTGAATCCTTCAGATATAAAGCAGTTGGGCTATGGTACCTCCTTTGGAATGTGTGTTGGCTATTGTAAGAACGAAATGTTGTTAAAGTCGGACACGGTAATCTATACCCGTTCCGGGTGGAATAAGCAGGTAGATTCTATTGATTGCAAAGAAAACTTGACCCAATTGAGTTGGGACTCTATAAAAAAAATGGTAGATTTAAATGAATTTTTTTCATTGCAAGAAATCTTGGGATGTCCGGATTGTGCAGATGGAGGGGCAGAGTGGTTGGAGATTGAAAATTTTTCTGGAAAGAAATACAAGGTCACTTTTGAATACGGCAAGGCACCCGAGGAATTGGAGACTATTATAAATGCCTTACGGAAACAAATCGAGAAGGGTATTCATTTCGGGGAGTTTTAAAGAATTACACTCAAATTTTGCCCACAAAAAAATATAAAATGAAACATTTCATCTTTTTTTGCTCAGTATTTTTTTTTTGGCAGTAGTTTAAATGCCCAGCAAAACCCAATATCGTCTATAGATAAAGATGTATTGGTCAAGGATTGGAGCGAGCATGAGGCCAATACATTTAAAAAAAAGGGGAAAGGGTCAAAGGATTCTATTATTTTTGATTTCAATTTTAAAGATCGGCTTGGTAATTTGATGGACAATCAGAAGTCCAATAACATTGCTACAAAGAAAAAGACCGTAGAAATGCCCATTGTTAGGCCTTCGGGTAATTATCCCATGACTATTTATCGCATTGACAGCACCAACACATACGCCGCAAGAATTTATAAATATTGATGGGTTCCGTGCTGGTTGATTTACAATATTAAGGGCAGTAATTAAAAATAGATTTTCAGGTCAAAATCACTTCAAAAATGGAAAATGAATATACCATTCCAGCACAGGCCAGAATTGGCCACGTACATTTAAAGGTGGCGGATCTGGAAAGGTCCTTGGATTTTTATTGTAATCTGTTGGGCTTTGAAGTGACCACTAGGTATGGAAGTCAGGCCGCTTTTATTTCCGCCGGGGGATACCATCATCATATTGGGTTGAATACTTGGCATAGCAAAGGGCTGGCCCCAGCACCTACCAACAGTGTGGGCTTGTTCCACACCGCAATAGTATATCCTACCAGAAAAGATCTCGCAACAATATATATGCATTTGTTGAAGGCAGAGTATCCATTGACAGGAGCCAGTGACCATGGTGTTTCTGAAGCTATTTATTTGGATGACCCGGACAAAAACGGAGTAGAACTTTATTGGGATCGCCCCAAAGGTCTTTGGACCTATGAGCCGGACGGATCCTTGACAATGTTTACAAAGCCATTAAATATGACGAATTTGTTACAGGAGTTGTAATTGGATTAAATTACACTTCACTATCTTAGGTCTCTTGTAATTTTTTTTTATCTTCATGTTTTAATAAATACTTCAGAATTATTAATTACATGAAACAATTAATTGCCCTTTTTACCATTGCAGTGGTGCTATCGTCCTGTAAGACCAAAACCGACCCAAAACCCGAAGCCAAGGCAGAAGCTGTAGCGCAGACCGAAAACTGGATCTATCTGTTTGATGGAGTAACTACTAATGGATGGAGGGCTTACAATGGGGATGTCCTGCCTCCTGGTTGGGTCGTTAAGGACAGCGTATTGACGTTTGATACCGAATTGGGGCTGGAGCAGGATTATACCGGAGGAAAGGATATTATCTATGGTCTGGAGGAGTTTGATAATTTTGAATTGTATGTGGAATGGAAATTGCCGAAAGGAGGCAATAGCGGGATTTTTTATCATTTAAAAGAAGGGGTTCCCAATGAAGGCCCATCTACGATTTCGCCGGAATATCAATTGATAGATGATGAGAATTATGACAAGATCCATGATCTTACGGAGTATAACATGAGTTTAGGGCATACGGAAAACCCTTCCAAACTTCAACCTTTGCAGCAAACCGCTTCGGACTATGCCATGCATGTTGCAGATCCAAAACAAAAAGTACTGAATCCTGTAGGGGAATGGAATTCCTCTAAAATTGTATTTACACCGGAGCAGGTAGAACATTGGCTCAATGGCAAGAAGGTACTTTCTTTTGTGCCTTGGTCCAAGGATTGGTACGAGAAAAAGAATTCGGGAAAATGGAAGAATGCTGAAAATTATGGCCGTTTTAAAACGGGCTATATTGGGTTTCAAGATCACTCCAGTCCCATTTGGTTCAAGAATATAAAAATCAGGAAATTATAAATTAGATCAGGAAACAAGCCGTGGTTTAAAGTTAAAATCAACCGATCTGCCCCTTGGGGAATTGCCCTGGCCATTAAAAACAAAAAAACTTATATCGATGAAAAAAAGAGACTTTCTAAAAAGTACCGCTGCCTTGGGCTTAACGGCCCTGCTGCCCACCTCGGTTTGGGCATTGTCCAAAAACGGACGCTTAAGAACGGCCCATATAGGGGTCAGTAATATGGGAGGTAACGACTTGGCTTCCATTTCGTCCCATGAACTTGTGGATGTAGTGGCACTTTGCGATGTGGATTCCAAGGCATTGGCAGCAGCAAAAAAATTGCATCCCAACGCTGTAGTTTACAAGGATTATAGGGTGATGCTCAATGAAATGAGGAACGATATAGATGCCGTAATAGTCTCGACCCCGGACCATACCCATGCTCCCGCTTCAATGATGGCCATGGACTTCGGGAAACCCGTATATTGTCAAAAACCCCTTACCCATCATGTGGTGGAGGCCAGAGCGATGCGCAAAAAGGCAAAAGAAAAAAACCTGGTGACCCAAATGGGAATTCAGGTACATTCTTTTTATGACTATAAGTTGGCTACCCTATTGATCCAATCCGGAATTATAGGGAAGGTAAGTACGGTTAGGGCATGGTCTCCCAAGAACTGGGGCTTTGATGGGCCGGAACCAAAAGGATCGGACCCGGTGCCCGATAATTTGGATTGGAACCTCTGGTTGGGAACCTCTGCCGAAAGACCCTATAAGGAAGGGTATTACCATCCTGCCAACTGGAGAAAAGTGTTGGACTACGGTTGTGGTACCTTGGGGGATATGGGGGTACATATTTTTGACACTCCTTACAACGCCCTTAAATTGGACGTGCCCATGACCATAAAGAACCAATGTAGAAAACCTACGGGATTTGGATTTCCCGAGAAAAATACGGTTACCTATACCTTTCCGGGAACCGAATATACGGCCGATACCTTAAAATGGATCTGGTACGATGGCAAAGGGGCCCCAGAGAAACATAAAGACCTGCGATTGCCCAACAATGACAAACTCCCCGGGCAAGGGGCAATGTTTGTTGGTGAAAAGGGCAGACTTTTATTGCCGCATTTTATGGAATTGCCCAGACTAATTGTAGATGGTAAATATCAGGAACTGGATTTGTCCATAATCAAGGATCAAGATGCCATTGGAGAGCCGGTTAGGGACTATGATTCCGAAGGTAACAAGCACTACCATCAGTTCGTGGACGCCTGTTTGGGCAAGGCCGAATGTAGTGCCCCCTTTGAATATTCGGCGAGACTTACCGAAACTATTTTGTTGGGGGTCATAGCTGGCCGCTTTCCCAATAAGACATTGCATTGGGATAATGCCACCGCAAGATTTTCGGAACCCGAGGCCAATAAGTTCTTGGACGCACCTTACAGGGATTTCTAAAGCCTAATCGCATATCTAAAATAGTTAAAAGCCCATCGGCCATTTTTTATAGGAATGGTGGATGGGCTTTTTTTATTGATGAATTTATGTTCCTGATTACCATAATATTTGGTTTGGCAACTATGATAAAACCAGAAGATTCTTATCTTTAGGTTATGCAACAAAAGCCCTATTCCTTCTCTATAAAAAATTGGTCCGACGATGATAAGCCTCGCGAGAAATTGGTGCAAAAGGGAACATCCGTTCTGTCCGATGCGGAACTGATAGCCATACTCATACGTATAGGAAGTAAGAATGAAAGTGCCGTGGAGCTTTCGAAACGTATTTTGTCCTCTACGAACAACAATTTGAACGAACTGGGGAAATTGTCCATAACACAGCTGATGCAATTTAAGGGCATAGGGGAGGCCAAGGCCGTTACTATCGCTGCTGCCCTGGAGATAGGGAGGAGACGTAGGGGGGAAGCGGCCCAAAAAATAACGAAAATAAACAGCAGTAAAAATGTATTTGAACTATTACAGCCTAAGATGGGGGAGCTGCCCCATGAAGAGTTTTGGATAGTTTTTCTTAATAATTCCAATACGGTGCTGCACGCCGGGCAACTTAGTAAGGGAGGGATTACGGGAACGTTGGTAGACGTTCGCCTAGTGCTGAAGCAATCCTTGGAGATTGGCGCAGTAGGATTGATATTGGCCCATAACCACCCTTCAGGTACTTTAAGGCCAAGCGAGGCCGATAAGCAGATTACAAGAAAACTAAAAGTAGCGGCAGAGGCCTTGGATATAAAAGTTTTGGACCATATCATCATCACACAAAAAGAATACTTTAGTTTTGCGGACGAAGGTTTGCTTTTTTGAGTTAAGGGAGCTATAAGCTGAAGGTATTAAGCGGGCACCGCTTGTAGCCTAAGGCATACTGCTAAAATTATAAAAATTATGCTACTAGTCTATACCCATAAAATTACGCATCGCTTTAGTTATATTATGCGGCATATATTTACGACTATTTTGGGAATAGAGGTTACCTACACCACGAAAGTCGAGGATTTTATTAAACATACCGGGCCTAAAATCACCTACACCAAACAACCCTTACAGAACGAATTCTTTGTGCGGAGCAATGACCTTTTGTTTGAACAGGGAATAAATGACATTCAGATCTATATTGCGGATTGGCAGGGTACACCGTGTTTTTTCGCTACTGGGGACAGAAGCAATTTGCCCTACGATATTTTTTCCGCAAGTTTTTATATGCTGAGCAGGTACGAAGAGTATCTACCTCATGTTAAGGACATGCATGGTAGGTTTTCCCCCAGGGACAGTTTGGCATTTCAACATGATTTTCTGGAAAAACCATTGGTAGATATTTGGGCCCAAAAGCTATTGTCCGCACTCAAGGAAAAATTTAAGGATCTGAAGCACAGGCCAAGAAATTATAGCTATACCTCCATCATTGATGTTTCCAGTTCCCATTGTTTTGCACATAGAGGTTTCGTCCGGGGTATGTCCGGATTTCTTTTCGATTTGGCTTCCCTAAAGATTCGAAGGGTTTTTGATCGGGTTTCGGTATTGGTCAAGTTAAAAAAGGATCCCTATGACAACTTTTTTGAGCTGATAGAATTACATAGGAATAACAAGGTGAAGGGCATGTTCTTTTTCCAGTTCGCGGAGTATTCCACCTACGACAAAAATGTGTCCCCCAACAATAATAAATTTAAGCACTTGATTAAATCCGTAGCGGACTACGATAAGGTTTCCTTGTCCTGTTCCTACAGTTCCTTTAATGATATAGCCTTGCTCAAGGAGGAGAAAAAAAATCTAGCCAATGTAATCAATAGACCTGTTGCCAGTTCGCGTATGCGCTATAACAGGGTGGATGTTCCAGAAACATATAGGAATTTGATCGAAGCTGGTTTTACGGACGACTATACCATGGGGTATACCCATGAAATAGGATTCCGCGCAGGTACCTGTACGCCTTTTTATTTTTATGATATTCCCTTGGAGGTCCAGCAGCCAATTAGGATACATCCCTTTGCCGTGCACGATTACGGTTTGTTGAAATACAGGAACAGGACAGAGGCATTTTCCGCCGTGGAAAGACTTTATTTGGAAGCAAAAAAGGTAAACGGAAAGTTCATAACGGTTTTTTCGAATGAATTGATTGGGGGAGAAAGTAAATTGAACTGGAAGAAATTATATAGTAGTATCCTAAAAAGAGTGAATGTTTAAGAACCTAGTTACGGATGTTTTTTTCGATTTGGATCATACCCTATGGGATTTTGAAAAAAACTCGGCCCTGACCTTTCAAAAAATTTTTTCAGAGAACTCTGTAAGTGTTGGCCTAAACGATTTTTTAAAGGTATATGTACCCATAAACTTTGAATTTTGGAAGTGGTATCGGGAAGGGAAAATAACCAAGGGTGAATTGAGGTTCCAAAGACTGAAAATTACCTTTGATACGCTCGGGTATTCCATTTCCAATGAAACCATTAATGTGCTATCCGATCAGTATATAGCGCATTTACCTTCCTACAACCATCTTATTCCTAACACAATAGAGGTTTTGGATTATTTGAAGCCCAAATATAAATTGCATATCATCACCAACGGCTTTCAGGAAATACAGCAAAGAAAATTACAGGGTTCCAACATATACAATTATTTTGGACATATCATCAATTCGGAAATGGCAGGTGTTAAAAAGCCGGACCCAATAATCTTTAGATTGGCACTGGATAGGGCCAAAGTGCTGCCCCAAAATTCCTTGATGATCGGAGACAGTCTGGAGGCGGATATTTTGGGAGCAAAGTCTGTTGGGCTGCATACCCTTCATTTCAACGCCAATAATGAACCCATGCACGAATTTTGCGAAATGATTCACGATTTAAGTGAAATAAAATACTATTTATAGAGTTATATTTAAAGAGTAACACTATAACAACACGGTATCAGTGTCCGGCCAAGGTTTAAATTACCCGTGGGTTTAGGCTTGACATGGCACCAGTAGTTGTTCTTGGAAGGTTAGGTATGAAAAATAAAATTTTGCTTCCCGCCTTTATTCTGCTTGCGTTCTATTCCTGTATAGAAAGGCAAAACTTTGACCAATACGATGATTTGGAAATCATTCCTACAGTAGAGGCGGGTATATTGTATATAGAATCCCCAGAAAGATTACTGAATGAAATACCCGGACAGGATTTTTATTCCCAAGATTTTAATTTTGACGGTTTTAGTGTAGATGCCTTCTCGGATCGGGTCTTGGATGGCTTTGTATTTTATGAAATAGAGAATACGACCAGTAAGGAAATGGAGGCCACGGTGGAATTTTTGGATGAAGGAGGGAATACTCTAGATACCCAGTATTTTCATATAGACCCGGCTCCAACGCTCCTTGTGCAATTACCGGTAGCCTATGGTACCGGACGGAGCATAGAAATTATAAAAAATACTTCGAGTATACAGGTCAGTGTTCGAAATCTGGGAGATAATAGCAGCGTATCCAGCCTCCCTGACCCAAAAATTATTTTTAGGTCCAGTGGTAAATTTAGACTTCGTTTAAAATGAAGCAAGGCAAACTGGTCTTATTATCATGTTTATTGGGCTGTATCTTTGTAACTGCCCAGAACAAGCAAATTCTGTACGATTTTACCGAGATTCCCCAGGCATTAATGATCAATCCGGGAATGTCCACGGACTTTCAATGGTATGCCGGAATCCCTATGCTGTCCGGAATTTCATTACAGGCCGGAAGCAATGGCATTACGGTAAACGATTTGTTTGCGGACGACGGAGTGGATTTTAACGTAAAGGTCAGGGAACGGGCCATATATGGGATGAACACGCGTGACGAACTTAGTGGTACCTACCAGGTGGAATTGTTGAATGGTGGATTTCGGGGCCGTAATCCGGATAATTTCTATTCTTTTGGGATTTACAATGAAGGCGATGCTATAGGCTATTGGTTTAAGGATTATGCCATCCTGGCCTTTGAGGGCAATGCCGATCAATTGGGAAGAAGATTTGATCTCGGGCATTTAAAAACACGCGGGGAGATGCTCAATGTGTTTCATTTTGGGATGAACAAAAGAGTGGATGGCTCCCTTACCCTTGGCGGAAGGGCAAAAATATATTCCAGTGCCTTTAATTTTTCATCCACCAAAAACAAGGGTTATTTTGTAACCAATGAAGGACAAAACAATCTTTTGGCCAATACCATTGATGCCGACTTGGAATTAAGATCCTCCGGACTTAATGAAATAGAGGATGCCCTGGACAACGATAGCTCCCTTTTACCTGGAATTTTAACAAGGAGACTATTTTTTGGGGGAGATTTGGGATTTGGAATAGACCTGGGATTTACATATAATTTGAACAAGCAAACCGTTTTGACCGGAAGTTTGTTGGATCTGGGGTTCATATATAGTTCCACCGACGTTAAAAATTATACCGTAAAGGGCAATGCCACCGTGGAGGGGATAGAAGTAATTTTGCCCGATGCTTTTTCCAATACTAATGACGATTTCTGGCAAGATTTAGTAGATGAGGTAGATGCTTTGGTTCCCCATGGGACCAATAATAAGAGCTATATCTATTTTAGGCCCACCAAACTGTACGGTTCCATACGCTATAATTGGGGAGAGCCCTCAAATCCAAATATGGATTGTGACTGTAACTATATGGTGTCCAAAAGAAGGGACAATACCAAATACGCCAATGGTGTTGGCGGACAATTATATATGATCAATAGGCCCAGAGGTCCGCAAGCTGCACTTACTGCCTTTTATATGCGAAGATTTGGAAGGGCCTTGGCGCTAAAAACAACCTACACCGTGGATAAGTTTTCTTGGAGCAATATTGGCTTGGGAGTCAATCTACAGGCCGGTCCGGTAAATATCTATGTAATGGCGGACAACCTCTTGGCCTATAGGAACCTTGCGGATAGTCACTACTCTTCTTTTCAATTAGGATTAAATATTATATCTTGGGGGAAAAAATAATAGTTGAACCAAGGCAACCAACAATCAACAATAATGTTTTTAAATGTTTCTTTGTAAGGAATACTATTTTGGGTTTTATTGTGCAATAGTAGTATTGGTTTAGTTTTTGCTTTCATTATTATTTATGTTTACGAATTTTCGCTCGCAAATAGATTACAAAAGTATGGTGCTACCTTTTATGTTATTGAATATAAAATAAAAGGATACCCGAGCGGCAATATCAACACTAACAATGAAATTTTAAACAGATGAAACGAGCATTAATAAATTTTAAACGTGTGAAAAACTTTTTTTTGCCCCTTGTTTTTATGTGTGGCTTTTTGGGTATGTCCCAAGCCGAATTGAACCAATACAAATACATTATAGTTCCTACGAAATTTGAAACTTTTAAAAGTGAGAATCAGTATCAGACGAGTACTATGATCAAATATAATCTTGTTGAAAACGGATTTACCGCTGTTTATGACAATGACTTGCCCGCAGATCTGATGGCCAATAGATGTCTTGGGCTGCTTTTGAATCTTAAAGATGATTCCTCCATGTTCACTACCAAGGTAACCCTGACCCTCAAGGATTGTCAATCCAGGGAGGTCTACACTACGGTGGAAGGGAGTAGCAAGGAGAAGGACTTCAAAACGTCCTATTCGGAGGCCATAAAGGAATGTTTCGTATCCTTGTCCGGCCTAGGGTATAAATATGAACCAATGGAGACTAATGCGCCCCTTACCGTGAATTTTAAAAATGATGTTAATAAAGTGGCAGGGAATGCCAATGTAGCTTCAAATCAAAATACCCCTAATCCGGTGGTTCAACAAAAAGCCACTTTGGAGGAGCAGTCCTACAAAAGTATGGAACCGTTACCGTCCAATATTACCAAGGCAGAAAATAGCTCGGAAATGACCCCGGCCCAGGTAGCGTACAAATCGGATAGTGCCACTGTTTTGTATGCCCAGCCAACAGCCTTTGGATACCAACTAGTAGATGTTACCCCAAAAATAGCAATGTGGTTATGGAAAACATCCTTAAGTAATGTTTTCCGTGCAGAGGCAACAGAGGGTGTGCCGGATGGTGTGGTTTTAAAAAAAGGGGAAAAATGGTACTTTGAATATTACGAGGGTGATAAATTAATTGGGCAGGAACTGAATATCAAATTTTAGAGTTCATATTTATCTTTCCACCGTTTTTTTAGGAAATCTTTTATAGCATTTTCCCTTTGGTTATTGCCCGGGCGGTAAAAACTTGTTTTTGCCACTTCTTTGGGCATAAATTCTTCGGCAATAAAATTATTTTCAAAGTCGTGGGCATATTTATAATCTTCCCCGTAACCCAAATCTTTCATTAGTTTGGTGGGCGCGTTGCGCAATGCCAAAGGTACGGATAGGTCTCCAGTTTGTTTTACGGTTTGCTGGGCCTTGTTGATGGCCATATAACTGGCATTGCTTTTTGGGGAGGTGGCCAAATAGATAACGCACTGGCTCAATATGATCCTAGCCTCTGGATATCCAATGGTAGTAACGGCTTGAAAGGTAGTATTGGCCATTACCAGGGCCGTAGGATTGGCATTACCAATATCCTCTGAGGCTAAAATAAGGAGGCGTCTTGCAATAAATTTTACATCCTCCCCACCTTCTATCATCCGGGCCAACCAATACACCGCAGCATTGGGGTCGCTCCCTCGTATCGATTTTATAAAAGCGGAGATAATATCGTAATGCTGTTCCCCAGTTTTATCGTACAGGACAGTGTTTTTCTGTATTTTGGCCAGAACCAGATCGTCCGTAATAGTAACAGTATCCGACGCTTCCGAATTGATGATGAGCTCAAATATATTGAGCAATTTTCTTCCATCACCTCCAGAAAGTCGCAATAGTGCCTCGGTTTCCTTAAGTTTTATTTTTTTGGACTTCAAAAAGTGGTCCTGTTCCATTGCTCTATGTAACAGGGCTTCGAGGTCTTCCCTGCCAAAAGGGTTCAGGATATATACCTGACAGCGGGATAGGAGTGCCGGAATTACTTCGAAGCTGGGGTTTTCCGTAGTGGCCCCGATGAGGGTAACCCATCCTTTTTCCACAGCACCTAATAGGGAATCCTGTTGCGATTTGCTAAAGCGATGGATTTCATCAATAAAAAGTATGGGATTTTTGGTGGTAAACAGACCCCCACTTTGTTTGGCCTTTTCTATAACTTCACGTACATCCTTAACACCGCTGCTTATAGCACTCAGGGTATAGAACGGGCGGCCACTTTCGTGGGCAATAATATTGGCCAAAGTGGTTTTTCCTGTACCTGGGGGGCCCCAAAGAATCAAGGAGGGCAAAATTCCTTTCTTAATTTGGTAGGTCAATGATCCATTTTCACCCACCAAATGATTTTGGCTTATGTAATCCTGCAAGGTTTTGGGGCGTACCCTTTCTGCTAACGGTTCGTTCATAATGTAAAAATAAAACATTTATAGAGATGACAATTTATTCGAATAGGCAAATAGGCATTAGCCAGTAGCCAAAAAGGGAAATAGACAAAAGAGGTTCTAGCCAAGGAAAGGAACTAAAAAAGGGATGTTAATTTCTATATTTTCAAATCAACAAATTACTATATTAACTCCATAACTCCATAACCATTTAACCATTATTTATTATATTTCCCACATGACAGAGAGCAACTATTTCAAATTTTCCAACCGGGTAGTGGTATTTCCTTTACTGGCGGTACTCTCTATCTGGACCGTATATTGGTTTGAAATTCGGTTTCAGGTAAATTTTAATGATTATGGTGTTTATCCCAGGACCTTAAATGGGTTGAGGGGAATTGTCTTTAGTCCGTTTATACATTCGTCCGTAGAACATTTGTATAATAATACCATTCCAATTGCTATTCTTACGGCCTCCCTCGCTTACTTCTACAGGAAAATAGCTATTAAAGTATTATTATGGGGAATTCTATTATCGGGAACTATAACTTGGCTCATAGGAAGACCGTCCTATCATATTGGAGCCAGTGGCTTAATCTATGTATTGGTGAGCTTTATTTTCTTTAAAGGGATTTTATCCAAGCATTACCGCTTGGTGGCCCTCTCCTTGATGGTTGTTTTCATCTATGGCAGTTTATTGTGGTACATTTTCCCCGTTGAGGACGGAATTTCTTGGGAGGGACATTTAGGTGGATTTATCACAGGTATATTTTTGGCGTTGGCCATAAAGGCCCCGCTGCCCAAATTGAAAAAATATGAATGGGAAAGGGAGGATTATGATGAGGAAGCGGATGAATTCATAAAACATTTTGATGAACATGGAAATTTTTTGGAACACAGGCCTCCTGACCAAGAGGAAAACATTGTCATTAAATATCATTTCAAAAAAGATTTGGGAGAAGGTAAAGAAGATAATTGAATAT
The DNA here is from genome assembly GCF_003426735.1 of Arenibacter sp. P308M17. Classification (GTDB taxonomy): domain Bacteria; phylum Bacteroidota; class Bacteroidia; order Flavobacteriales; family Flavobacteriaceae; genus Arenibacter. The sequence continues at coordinate 340,650 of NZ_QVON01000004.1, read as the reverse complement.
TTTTTGGTCTATTGCAGCCGAGAACTTAATGATACTCAATGGATAAAATATAACAATGTGAAGATTTCGAACTACTAAATACTCACTTCTCACTGAAAGTCCTCCCCCTGGCCCCCTCCCAAGGAGGGGGATAGATTTGGTAAAATTATATCTGATGACAAAACAGGTTCTTCACTTCTCATAACTCAATCCATTCGCTGTCTTACGGCTTCGTAGAGGAAAACGCCACAGGCCACCGAAACATTTAGCGAACCAATTTCTCCCAATAAGGGAAGTTTTGCCATATGGTCCGCAGCTTTTAGAATGGATGGGGAAATGCCAACATCTTCGGAACCCATAATAATAGCGCAAGGTTCCTTAAAGGAAACTTCGTATATGGTATTTTCCGTTTTTTCGGTAGCGGCTATAACCTTTATGCCCGATGCCTGTAAATAGAATACGGCATCCTTAATGTGGTCTATCTTGGCGATTGGCACTCGAAAAGCAGCTCCTGCAGAGGTTTTAATGGTATCTGCGGTTACCGGGGCAGCACCTTTCTTCTGTATGATTATACCATCTACCCCTGTGCACTCGGCCGTTCTTATGATGGCCCCAAAGTTGCGCACATCAGAGAGTTGGTCCAACAAAAGGAATAGAGGGGTTGTTTTGGTCCCCAATGTTCTTTCAACCAATTCTTCTACCGTTAAAAAAGTGATAGGGGATATATTGGCTACAACGCCCTGATGATTGCTTTTGGTAAGCCTGTTTAATTTTTCAATGGGCACATAGGAAGAGCTAATACCATTTTTGCGGATCAGCGTTTCCATATCCCTGGACAGGTCGCCCTTAAGGCCTTTTTGTATAAAAACCTTGTCTATGGGCTCATTGGATTTTATAGCTTCAATAACTGCCCTGATGCCATAAATTTGTTCGGTGTTCTTCATGGGGCAAAGGTAAATAAAAAACCACCCGGTGAAGGGTGGTTTGTTTTAAAAAGTAAAATACTGATACTTTATTATTCGGCACAAAGAATTACGGTCAAGGGGCCTCCAGCTGCTTCCCCAACACCTGATTCCAAAAGTAGTTCATCATTTGGACCATAGATTTCAAAGCTGATTTCGCCATATTGGTCACCGGGAAATTGCCAAACGGCCACTTCGGTTCCTTCAGGAATGGTAACGGTTGCCGTACCATCGGTAAAATCGCCTACACAGTCGTACGGACTGTCCACGTATGGATTGCACAATCCAACTTCCGCTGTAATTACACCATCCAAGATCAATTGTAGTCCATTTCCGCCATTTCCATCATTAGTTTGCCATCCATCGGCAAAAGAGTCATGCATTTCAATTCTATAGGTGCCCGGTTGCGGGGCACAAGTTACGGCATAAGATAGGAAATAAGTGTTACCTGCGATCTGATTAAAATCTGCGGCATAGTAATTGGGCTCACCTTTGGCATTTAAGGTTTCCAATACGGTCCCGTCCTTCATAGTGAAAGCTGGATAGAACATTACATTGTCTCCGGCATTCATATCCGATGCTGAACCAATTTCAGAAAAGGCACTAATAACTTCAGAACCTGTGATGACATAATCCTTAGGAAAACTCGTTACATTGGCATCCATGGTAACAGGCCCGTAAATTGCGCCATCAACAGTTTTATAAAGTGCTTTTAAATCAAAGGATTGGGGGTCGCCCACACTTAGATCTACGGTAAACTGAAGTTCAAGATCTGCAAAAGTTGTATTGACAATGAACTCTGGACTACCTTCAGCCAATGTTAAATTGGGCAATGCACCATTTTCTAAAATTAGTTTTGAATCTCCCCCATCATCATCACAGGACATCATTAGCGCAAATAGTGCTAAAAAGAGGGTTAAATTATATATTTTTTTCATGATATGAATTTTATGGATTAGTTGTCCCAAAATATTTTATACGTTGTTGCATCTTTTTGGGCAGGTGCATTTTCATTAACGTTCAATTCGGCCTGTGGCCAGAATAATGACACCTGAAATGGTCTTGTCAATGTAGTTTCGCTGTCGTCCAAAGGCCAGGCATCCCCATTGTTCAATTGATATTCTGGTGAAGGTCCTACAGGATTTGCCAATACAGGGAATCCGGTTCTTCGGTAATCGTTGTATTGATCAAAAGGATCACCAAAGGTGGATACCCATTTCTGGGTCATGATGATTTCCATTTTCTTTTCGTCGGAAGCGGAATCGAATTCGGCCAATATACCATCAATAAAATCGGTTATTTCAGTGGATCCAATAAGTTTGGGAACTGATTGGTCCGTTTCGGAATTGCTGACTACCTGATCTACTTTTGCAAAGGCAGCCGTTATCGCTTCCTCCAATTTAGCCCTTACATCTCCAGAAATTAAGCCTGCCTGCATTAATTCTGCCTGAATGAACAAAAATTCATGATATGTCAGTATTCTGTGGGGAGCGGCACCGGTTCCGGCATTGGTGTCCGCATCTCCACCTTCACCATCATCATACCTACCTCCACAAACATAAATACCCGGGTAGGTAGTGGAATTTCTTGATGCAAAATCCCTATTGGGGCCTACACTGCCAAATCTAATGGTATGGAATCCTGTACTTGCATCCCAATAATCCGCTTTTGGATCACCTGTTGTTGGGTCCCCAACATCTGGAGGTAATTCTCCTGCAGTCAATTGATTAAAGAAATAGTAAGGGAGCCTAGGATCCACGATCCCATTATGGATATTGGGATTCCAACCTTTTAGAATTTCATAAAACCAAGGACTGGCATAATGCGTTGCCTGTCCGGTCAAATAAGAATCGGTGTATAAAGGATTTCTCTCTTCCGAAGGGGACTGGGTTGTTGAATAGGGATATTCAAAATCATCGGCGATCCCGGACATAAAATTATCAGCGGCAATCAAAGTATTTAATTTGCCGGCATCAAACAGGCCTGATAATCTAATCTCATTATATAACTTTAGTTTAAGGGTATTTGCAAACCTGTTCCATTGAGGGATACTACCACCATAGAATAGATCCTGGGTGCCAGGATTCTGCCCTTGACCACTATTAATGTCGGCAAGGCCTTCATCGATCAATGCCAAGGCATTTTGATAGATTTCCTCTTGACTGTCGAATGCCGGGCTTACAACGCCATTTTCCAATTGGGCCGCTTCCGAAAATGGAGCATCGCCCCATATGTTTACAATAATGGTTGCTGTATATCCTTTAATAATTTTTGCCATACCTACCATGATCATTTCATTTTCCTCGGTGCCCTGGTTGATGATGATATTGGTTTCACCAAATACGGAATAGGCATTGTCCCAAGAATTCTGTATGGTTGAATTATCTTGTTTGGTTCCGTATTGATCCTGTTCTTCCCGATACACAAATTGATGGACATAGGCAGAAAGAATCTCCGCCGAAAAAAGTTCAAATTCGGTGATATCGTTAAAATTGGTTTCAACATTGGTCAATAATTGATCCAAGGGAGCTACCGTAGGATTGTTGGGGTCTGTGTTCACATCCAGATAATCACTGCAATTTAGGAGGGATAGGGACACCAGCATCACAGCCAAGACCTTATAGCCCCCTAGATTTATTTTATATATATTTTTCATAGTTCTTTTTATTAAAATGTTACGTTAATCTTAAAACCATATCTTTTGGAATTTGGGGCAGATTGAGTTTCGATACCTTGTAGGTTGGATGATCCATAGGCTGTCACGTCTGGGTCATAATTGGTATATTTGGGCACATTTGGTGCAAAATACCATAAATTATTACCAATTAGGGCGATGGATAAAGAACCAATAAATGTTTTTTCAAGAAACTTTTTGGGTAGATCGTAAGCCAATGCAACCTCCCTTAGCCTATATACGGTTCCGTCATAAATAGACGCTTCATCCACGGAATTGATCCCGAAGGTATTACTGTTGGTCGTTGGCGAGAAATACAAATTGTTCATAGTAACTTGGGTGGTATTTGGAATTTTATTTCCAGACCCGTCCAATATGGCTTCGCCCGTAGTAGGGTTGCCGTAGAAACCCGGAATGATAAAGGTTCGCTCCCTATCTTCCGTATCCTTGGTGACTCCCCTGCCCAATAAGGCATCCAAACCGGAGGAAGAAATATCCCCACCTTCTTTCCAATCTATTTGGGCCCTGAGGCTAAGACTTTTATATTTAAAGGTGTTGATAAAACCAATTTTAAAATCGGGAGTTGGGTCCCCAATTATCGCATCAGAAGTGGCCTGCAGAATACCTCCGCCACCTTCTTCTATAAGATAGTTGCCCTCTGTGTCCCTTGCGAAAGCCGTGCCGTAAAAAACACCATAGGGTTGTCCTTTTTGAACATAGGCGACCTGGTTTACATCTATAGGAAATCGTTCCAAACCATCGATCAATTCTTTTACTTCATTTTTATTTTTTGTAAATGAAGTAAAGGAGGTCCAGCTGAAATTATCGGTTCTAACAGGTATCAATGTCAATCCTACCTCCACACCCGTGTTTTCCATTTCCCCTATATTCGTCAGGAAAGAGGTATAACCGGTAGATGTAGGAACATTTACCTCGGAGATAAGGTCGGTGGTGGTCTTTTGGTACCATGAAAAATCAACCATAAACCGTCTATTGAAAAATTCCAGATCGGCACCAATTTCGAATTCTTCGGTGTTTTCAGGAACCAAATCGGGATTCCCCAATGTAGCGGGTACAAAGACAACGGGTTGTCCTGCATATACATCCCCTAGGCCAAAAACTTTGTTGATCTGATAGGGATCCGCATCACGGCCAACGTTGGCCCATCCCCCTCTAATTTTACCATAGTTAAGGATATTGCCGCCAATGCCCAAAGCATCCGTAAAAATAAAGGATGTGGAAACGGAGGGGTATAGGAAACTGTTGTCGTTTAATGGCAATGTTGAAGACCAGTCATTTCTAGCTGTTGCGTTCAAGAACAGATAATCCTTATAGTTTAGCCCTAAATCTCCAAAAACACCCACTATTCTTTTGCGGGTAGTGTCATTAAAATCTGCGGTTACATTCGCCGTATTTTTAATGGTAAATATATCATCGGCGATTAGGCCTTTACCGGTGTAGCCAACATCATGGGTAGATTTTTGGTTTACGTTGTTCCCGACCATAAAGTTTAGGTTCAAGTCCTGGTTCAGATCATAGTTAAAGGTCAATAGGAAGGTAGATTCAATTTCTTCACTATTGTAATCTTGGGTTCTTACCTGGCCAATGCCTTCAGCGGCCCTGGAACCTTTGTCCGTAATTTCGACCCGGCCCAGATCATACTTGTTAATGCCCAATTGATATCTGGCATTAATATGGTCATTAAAATCATATGAAAAATTCACATTGGCAACGGTTCTATTTACACTACTTATAATCTGGTTGTGTTTCCAAGACCACATAGGGTGGTCAAAACCACCGACTGGTGTAATGGATGCCCCGGTTACCGGATCCTCAAAGGGGAGGCTCATATCCCATGTTCTTCCCAATACAAGGGTTCTTGCAAAAGAGGAAGCCGCTCCGGCAAATTGGTTTTCACCAAAAAAGGCACCAACCTGCTCACTATCCGAATAGCTTAAATTGGCCCCGATCCTTAATCCGTTTTCCAGTTTAAAGTTTCCCCCTGTGGAAATGTTGGTCCTTCTGTACGAATTATAAGGGATGTATCCTTCCTGATCCAGGTTGGAAAGGGTAAGGCTGAAATTGGAATTTTCATTTGCCGTGCTAACGTTAATGGAGTTGTCCTGGACAATTCCGGTACGGAACAGGTCCCTAACATTGTTAGGTTGTGCTACATAGGGTACAGTGGGTCCAAATTGATCTGGAAACGCGTTAAGTAAATTCGGCCATGTAGGAATGGTTTCCATGGAATCGAATCTTGCACCCCAGGAGCCGTTTGCATTATTGTAGTTAAAGTTGGTTCCGTTACCGTAGGTATTCTGGTATTCCGGGAGGTTGGCTATTTTTTCGAAGTAAAGTCCACTATTAAGGGATACTTCGAATTTTTTATTTGAAAATCCGCTGGTCTGACCTGATTTTGTCGTGATAACAATGACCCCGTTAACGGCCCTTGAACCATAAAGTGCAGCTGCAACAGCTCCCTTTAGTACTTCAACGCTTGCAATGTTGTTGGGATCCAAGGAAGATATCCCGGATTCATAACTACCTCCGCTGTCGGTAACCTGATCGGAAGTTTCCAATTCGTCATTGCTATAAGGAGTGCCATCTACAACAAATAGCGGTTGATTTCCTCCCTGAAATGAAGTTGTTCCCCTAATATTGATCTTGTTGGCCGCTCCGGCAACACCTGTGGAGACGTTAACGTTTACCCCTGGTACCTTACCATTAAGGGAACGGATAAGATCCGGTTCGGAATTCTCCGTTATTTCTTCCGATTTTACGGATGCGACGGAATATCCTAAGGACTTGGGCTTTCTTTTGATCCCAAAGGCCGTAACCACCACCTCTTCCAAGGCTTGTGCGTCCTCCTCCATTTGGACGTTGATGGTATTGCTGGCACCAACCGTCATTTTAACATTTTTTTGTCCTATATAAGAGAACACCAGTACCTCTCCAACATTGGCATTGATAGTGTAAAGTCCATCAAAATCCGATTGGGTACCGGTAGTCGTACCTTCTACAAGGATATTTACTCCAGGTAGAGGGAGACCGTCTTGGTCCGTAATCGTACCTGAAATCGTTTTTTCCTGTGCAAAGGAGATTTGCACAATCAACGCTAGAAATAGCGTTAAGATTCCACTTAACTTTGTTTTCATTTTATGTTTATTTGAATTAGCAACGGCAAAATTCCTAAATATCTGTTAATAAAACAACTTTTTAGACAATTTTATTATGCACGCATAATAAAAAAATGTTAAAATAATCCATTATTGAGCTAAAAATTGAATTAAATACACATATATACTTGGTATTTTTATATTTAAAACAAGTATCTGACTTTATTGTAGGATTTTTACTCAAAAAATAAGTTAATATATTGACATATTCGCAATAATCGCTATTTTATGGTATAATTAAGGATTTTGATTGCATTATTTATTGGTATTAGCGGAGAATACTAGAAATTAATTAGTGGATGGGCATTTTTACTGTTTTTATTCCCTGTATGTGTTTATTTTAAATTTTGTGACCCCGTTAATGAATTATGCTTGTTCTGAGTCCATATAATAGGACGCAATTAAATCTAATTTTAGGCTAATGAATATGTTGCGTATAAAAATTATAAAAATAAATTGCGCAGGGTTTGAATTATTGTGAATAATTACTACATTTGCCAGCCCTTAAAAGAGGGGTTAAGTTTTTATTATACAAAAATAGTATGCCAACAATTTCACAATTAGTACGAAAAGGAAGAGTCACGATTACTAAGAAGAGTAAATCGGCTGCTTTGGATTCGTGTCCTCAGAGAAGAGGTGTATGTACGCGTGTCTATACTACCACTCCTAAGAAACCAAACTCTGCAATGCGTAAAGTTGCTAGGGTAAGGTTAACCAATGGGAAGGAAGTTAACGCTTATATACCAGGTGAGGGTCACAATTTACAAGAGCACTCGATAGTATTAGTAAGAGGCGGAAGGGTAAAGGATTTGCCGGGAGTTAGGTATCATATCGTTAGGGGTGCCTTGGATACAGCAGGTGTTGCTGGAAGGACGCAACGAAGATCTAAATACGGAGCAAAACGCCCTAAGAAGTAAAAATTTGTTAAAAGTCGCATATTAAAGGTAGTAATGCTTTTAATGTATGGCCGTTGACCATTAACTCAAAAAGAAGAAATGAGAAAAAAGCAGGCAAAAAAGAGACCACTTTTACCGGATCCAAGGTTTAATGACCAATTGGTGACCCGTTTTGTTAACATGATGATGTGGGATGGTAAGAAGTCGGTTGCCTTTAAAGTTTTTTACGATGCTATAGATATCGTACAGGAGAAAAAGACAGATGATGAAAAAACCGCATTGGAGCTATGGAAAGATGCGCTGTCCAATGTTATGCCACATGTTGAGGTAAGGAGTAGAAGGGTAGGTGGGGCTACATTTCAGATTCCCATGCAGATCAGACCGGATCGTAAGATTTCAACCGCTATGAAATGGCTTATCAGCTATTCCCGTAAGAGAAACGAAAAGGCGATGTCGCAAAAATTGGCAGGAGAGATTTTGGCTGCAGCAAAAGAAGAAGGTGCTGCAGTTAAGAAAAGAGTGGATACCCATAAAATGGCAGAGGCAAACAAAGCATTCTCCCACTTTAGATTTTAATAAGCAGAAATGGCAAGAGATTTAAAATTAACAAGAAATATTGGGATTGCTGCTCATATCGATGCAGGTAAAACGACTACGACAGAACGTATCTTGTTTTATACCGGTGTGAGTCATAAAATTGGTGAAGTTCATGATGGTGCTGCCACTATGGACTGGATGGAGCAAGAGCAGGAGCGTGGTATTACGATTACTTCCGCTGCTACAACTTGTGAGTGGGTTTTTCCTATGGAGAATGCAGAGCCGACAGCAGATGCACAATCCTACCACTTTAACGTAATAGATACCCCTGGCCACGTGGATTTCACGGTTGAAGTAAACCGTTCTTTACGTGTATTGGATGGTTTGGTATTCTTGTTCAGTGCAGTTGATGGTGTTGAGCCACAATCTGAAACGAACTGGAGATTGGCCGATAATTATAAAGTTCCCCGTATTGGTTTCGTAAACAAAATGGACCGTCAGGGAGCTGATTTCCTAATGGTCAACCAACAAGTTAAGACGATGTTGGGATCCAATGCAGTGCCTATTGTTTTGCCTATCGGAGATGAGGCAGACTTTAAAGGTATTGTGGATTTGGTGAAAAACAGGGCTATTGTATGGCACGAGGATAATTTCGGAGCAACTTTTGATGTTGTTGCTATTCCGGAAGATATGAAAGAGGAGGTTAGGTTACGCAGAGCTGAATTGATAGAAGCTGTTGCCGAGTATGATGAGACTTTGATGGAAAAATTCTTCGAGGATGAGGATTCCATTACTGAGGATGAAGTTCACGCTGCTTTAAGGGCTGCGGTTATGGATATGAGTATCATACCTATGATATGTGGTTCTTCCTTTAAAAATAAAGGGGTTCAATTTTTATTGGATGCCGTTTGTCGCTATTTGCCTTCTCCATTGGATAAGGAAGCGATTACAGGTACTAACCCTGACACGGAGAAACCAGAGTCTAGAAAGCCAAGTGTTAAGGAGCCGTTTGCGGCCTTGGCATTTAAGATTGCTACGGATCCCTTTGTTGGTCGTTTGGCATTTTTCAGGGCGTATTCAGGTAGATTGGATGCAGGTTCTTATGTGTTGAACAATCGTTCAGGTAACAAAGAGCGTATTTCCAGAATTTACCAAATGCATGCCAATAAGCAAAATGCGGTAGATTTTATTGAAGCTGGGGATATAGGTGCAGCTGTAGGTTTTAAGGATATTAAGACAGGGGATACCTTGTCCGATGAAAAACATCCAATTGTTTTGGAAAGTATGAACTTCCCTGATCCGGTTATCGGGATCGCGGTTGAGCCCAAAACTAAGGTGGATGTGGATAAATTAGGTATGGCTTTGGCTAAATTGGCAGAAGAAGATCCTACTTTCCAGGTAAAAACCGATGAAGCATCTGGACAGACTATTATCTCTGGTATGGGTGAACTTCACTTGGATATTATTGTTGATCGTTTAAGACGTGAGTTTAAGGTTGAGGTGAACCAAGGTGAGCCACAGGTGGAGTACAAGGAGACATTGACCAAAACTGCTTCGCATAGGGAGGTTTATAAAAAGCAATCCGGTGGCCGTGGTAAATTTGGTGATATCGTCTTTGAGATGGGGCCGGCCGATGATGATTTTATTGGAACCGGTTTACAGTTTGTGGATGAAATTAAAGGTGGTCGTATTCCAAAAGAATTTGTGGGACCTGTTCAAAAAGGATTTGCAGCCGCTATGAAGAATGGACCATTGGCCGGTTTTGAAATGGATAGAATGAAGGTGATTTTAAAGGATGGGTCATTCCACCCTGTGGATTCCGACGCACTATCTTTTGAATTGGCTGCGAAAATGGGTTATAAAGCTGCTGGTAAGGCTGCAGGAGCAATAATAATGGAGCCTATCATGAAACTGGAGGTGTTAACTCCCGAAGAAAACATGGGGGATATAGTGGGCGACTTGAACCGTAGAAGGGGAACTGTGACCAATATGGATGACAGGGCAGGGGCCAAAGTGATCAAAGGCCAGGTGCCATTGTCCGAAATGTTCGGATATGTAACTTCTTTAAGAACGTTGTCTTCAGGTAGGGCAACTTCAACAATGGAATTTTCACATTATGCTGAGACTCCTTCCAATATTTCGGAAGCGGTTATTAAGAAAGCAAAAGGATTAACAGCTTAAATCGTACTAAGATGAGTCAGAAAATTAGAATAAAATTAAAGTCGTACGACCATAACTTGGTAGATAAATCTGCTGAGAAGATCGTAAAAACGGTAAAGACTACAGGTGCGGTGGTAACTGGCCCTATTCCTTTGCCTACCCATAAGAAAATATTTACGGTTTTGCGTTCACCGCACGTAAATAAAAAAGCAAGGGAGCAGTTCCAATTAAGTTCTTACAAAAGACTTTTGGATATATATAGCTCTTCGTCAAAAACCATCGATGCCCTAATGAAGTTGGAACTTCCTAGTGGTGTTGAGGTGGAGATCAAGGTATAGTGCCGATTTCGGAATTCATAATTCGAAATTATGAAAGACATGTCCCGAGCGTTTCGCGAAGGAAAAACGGAAAAAAAATATTCAGGGTTGAATTATTTTTTGACCCTGTTTTTTTGTCGATAAGTTAAATAGTAATTAATTAATAATCAATTATAAATATGTCTGGGTTAATAGGAAGAAAGATAGGTATGACCAGCATTTTCGATGAAAATGGAAAAAATATTCCATGTACTGTAATCGAAGCTGGACCATGCGTAGTTACCCAAGTCAGAACCGAAGAGGTGGACGGGTACAATGCCCTTCAGCTTGGTTTCGATGACAAGGCAGAAAAACGTGCTAACAAAGCGGCTACGGGCCACTTTAAGAAAGCAGGAGCTTCTCCTAAGAAAAAGGTCGTTGAATTCAGGTATTTTGAAGAAGGTGCGCACAAATTGGGGGATACTCTTGGAGTAGATCTTTTTGTGGAAGGAGAATTTGTTGATGTAATCGGTACCTCTAAGGGTAAAGGTTTTCAAGGTGTAGTTAAAAGACACGGCTTCGGCGGTGTTGGTCAATCCACCCACGGTCAGCACAACAGGTTGAGGGCTCCGGGTTCCATCGGTGCCGCCTCATATCCTGCAAGGGTTTTTAAGGGTATGAAAATGGCCGGGAGAATGGGTAGCGATAGGGTTACCGTTCAGAACCTAAGAGTATTAAAGATTGTTCCGGAAAAGAACCTTTTAGTAGTAAAAGGTTGTGTTCCCGGTCATAAGAACGCTTACGTAACTATTGAGAAGTAATGAAGGTAGCAGTTTTAGATATCAAGGGAAAAGAAACAGGTAGGAAGGTAGAGCTTTCAGACGCTGTATTCGCAATAGAACCAAACAATCATGCTGTTTATTTGGATGTTAAACAATATTTGGCACACCAAAGACAAGGTACGCACAAATCCAAGGAGCGTGCAGAAATAGCAGGTAGTACAAGAAAGATCAAAAAGCAAAAGGGAACAGGTACCGCCCGTGCGGGTAGTATCAAGTCTCCGGTGTTTAGGGGTGGTGGACGTATTTTTGGTCCAAGACCAAAGGATTACAAGCAAAAATTGAACAAAAATGTTAAGCGTTTGGCCAGAAGGTCCGCCTTGACATTAAAGTCCAAGGACAATGCTATAATGGTGGTCGAGGATTTCAATTTTGAGACTCCAAAAACTAAGGATTTTAAGCAATTTTTGAAGTCTTTGGGCTTGGAGAATAAAAAATCCCTTATTGTGTTGGGCGATTCAAATAATAACGTATATTTGTCCTCACGCAATTTAGAGCGTTCTGAGGTTATAACTAACTCAGAATTAAGCACTTACAAAATATTAAATGCTAACAGCCTAGTGTTGTTGGAAGGTTCTTTGGAAGGAATCGAATCGAACTTAATAAAATAAGCGAACCATGAGTGTGTTGATAAAGCCAATTATTACGGAAAAAATGACTGCTGATAGCGAGTTGCACAATCGTTATGGTTTTTTTGTTGATCCAAAGGCCAACAAAATTGAGATAAAGGAAGCAGTGGAAACAACTTATGGTGTTTCTGTCGATAAAGTTCGAACAATGAATTATGGTCCTTCCCGCAAGTCGCGCTACACCAAGACCGGTGTACAGCACGGAAAGACAAGTGGTTTCAAAAAAGCCATTGTTGATGTAGCGGAAGGGGATATTATTGATTTTTACAGTAATCTATAAAGACAAAAAATGTCAGTTAGAAAATTAAAACCAATCACTCCCGGGCAGCGTTTTAGAGTAGTAAACGGATTTGACGCCATTACTACTGATAAGCCGGAAAAAAGCTTGCTTGCTCCGTTAAAAAAGTCGGGAGGTAGAAACAGTCAAGGAAAAATGACCATACGCCAGAAAGGTGGAGGTCATAAGAGAAGGTATCGTGTTATCGATTTCAAAAGGGATAAGCAGGATGTTACTGCAACCGTTGATTCGATACAATACGATCCCAACAGAACAGCTTTTATAGCATTATTGGTGTATGCCGATGGCGAAAAGAGATATGTAATTGCTCCAAACGGTTTACAGGTTGGGCAGGAAGTATCTTCGGGCACCGGGGTTGCTCCAGAAATCGGAAACGCGCTTCCTTTGGGAGAAATACCTTTGGGTACTATCATTTCGGGAATTGAGCTACGTCCGGGACAGGGAGCGGTAATGGCAAGAAGTGCTGGTACATTTGCCCAATTAATGGCAAAGGAAGGTAAGTTTGTTACCATTAAATTGCCATCTGGTGAAACCAGATTGATTTTAGCTGAATGTTTGGCCACTATAGGTGCGGTATCCAACTCCGATCATCAGTTATTGGTGTCAGGGAAGGCCGGTAGAAGTAGATGGTTGGGAAGAAGGCCAAGAACAAGACCGGTAGCGATGAACCCTGTTGATCACCCCATGGGAGGTGGAGAAGGTAGGGCTTCCGGAGGCCATCCTAGATCTAGAAGCGGAATTCCTGCAAAAGGTTACAGGACCCGTTCCAAGACCAAGAGTACCAACAAGTATATTTTAGAACGTAGAAAGAAATAAAAAGTAGAAAGAAATGGCACGTTCATTAAAGAAAGGACCTTACGTTCACTATAGTTTGGATAAAAAAGTCCAACAAAATGTTGAATCTGGGAAAAAGGCAGTCATTAAGACATGGTCTAGAGCTTCTATGATTACTCCTGATTTTGTAGGTCAGACAATAGCGGTTCATAATGGTAAGCAGTTTGTACCTGTTTTTGTTACAGAGAACATGGTTGGCCACAAATTAGGTGAATTTTCTCCAACACGATCTTTTAGGGGGCATGCTGGAGCAAAAAATAAAGGAAAAAAGTAAGCTATGGGAGTTCGTAAAAAACAAATGGCCGAAAGAATTAAGGCAGAAAAACAGCAAATAGCGTTTGCAAAGTTGAATAATTGCCCTACTTCCCCTAGAAAAATGCGCTTGGTGGCGGATTTGGTAAGAGGTGTAAGAGTGGAGAAAGCGCTTGCTATTTTGAAATTCAACCAAAAGGAATCATCTCGTAGATTGGAGAAGTTATTGTTATCCGCAATAGCGAACTGGCAATCCAAGAATGAAGACGCCAGTGTTGAGGAAGCCGAACTTTTTGTTAAGGAAATCAGAGTGGATGGAGGAAGTATGTTGAAAAGACTGCGTCCCGCACCACAGGGAAGAGCACATAGAATTAGAAAACGTTCCAACCATGTTACCTTGGTTTTGGGATCTAACAATAACACACAAAGCTAGAGCATTTAGTATGGGACAGAAAACAAATCCAATCGGAAATCGTCTAGGAATTATCAGGGGATGGGAATCTAACTGGTACGGTGGAAACGATTATGGTGATAAACTTGCCGAAGACGATAAGATCAGAAAATATGTTCATGCACGTTTGGCAAAAGCAAGTGTGTCCAGGATCATTATTGAGCGTACCCTTAAGTTGATTACAGTTACCATTACTACGGCAAGACCGGGTATTATCATTGGAAAGGGTGGCCAGGAAGTAGATAAGCTAAAGGAAGAGCTTAAAAAGATTACGGACAAGGAAGTTCAGATCAATATTTTTGAGATAAAGAGACCGGAATTGGACGCTAATCTTGTTGCAGCCAGTGTAGCGCGTCAAATTGAAAGTAGAATTTCTTTTAGAAGAGCCATAAAAATGGCTATTGCAGCGGCGATGAGAATGAATGCCGAGGGAATTAAAATTCAGATATCGGGACGTTTGAACGGAGCTGAAATGGCAAGATCGGAGTCTTATAAAGATGGTAGGATTCCCTTGTCCACTTTTAGGGCCGATATAGATTATGCCTTACATGAAGCGCATACCACCTATGGAAGACTTGGGATTAAAGTGTGGATTATGAAAGGTGAGGTGTACGGAAAAAGAGAACTTTCTCCATTGGTAGGCATGGCAAAAACCCAGGCTCCAGGTAAAAGTGGAAAACAAGAGGGCCCGAAGAAACAACGTCGTAGAAAGTAATTTTTTAAAGAAGTAAAAAAATGTTACAGCCAAAAAGAACTAAGTTCCGCAAAATGCAGAAAGGTCGTATGAAAGGGATCTCTGGAAGGGGACATCAACTTTCAAACGGTATGTTTGGTATTAAATCAATGGATACCTCTTTTATAACATCGCGCCAAATAGAAGCAGCTCGTATTGCGGCAACTAGGTATATGAAAAGAGAAGGCCAATTATGGATAAAAATATTCCCGGACAAACCTATTACCAAGAAGCCGTTGGAGGTACGTATGGGTAAGGGTAAGGGGGCTCCAGAATATTTTGTAGCTGTAGTATTGCCAGGAAGGGTGATGTTCGAGGTTGCCGGTGTGTCCCTTGATATTGCAAAGGAGGCTTTGCGACTTGCGGCACAAAAACTGCCAGTAAGGACAAAATTTATTATTGCTAGGGACTATTCTGCTTAATATAATTGCAAGGAATCATGAAACAATCAGAAATAAAAGAATTATCAGTTGAGGGGTTGAAGGAAAAGAGTGCTGAATTTAAAAAGCAGTATTCCGATTTAAAATTGGCCCATTCTGTTACACCATTGGAAAACCCTTTACTTATCAGAAAAGTAAGAAGAACTGTGGCAAGATTGGCAACTGAATTAACTAAAAGGGAATTACAATAATTGGTTCTGCTTTATGGAAAAAAGGAATTTAAGAAAAGAGAGAATAGGAGTTGTTACTAGCAACAAAATGGAGAAATCGGTAGTGGTTTCGGAAGTTAAACGTGTTAAACACCCTATGTACGGTAAGTTCGTGTTGAAAACTAAGAAATATGTTGCACACGATGAAAAGAACGATTGCAATATTGGCGATACTGTTAAGATCATGGAGACACGTCCATTGAGTAAGACCAAATGTTGGAGGTTAGTGGAAATCATTGAAAGAGCTAAATAATTATGTTACAGCAAGAATCTAGACTAAAAGTAGCGGATAATACGGGTGCAAAAGAAGTTTTGACCATTCGTGTGTTGGGAGGTACAAAAAGAAGATATGCTTCTGTTGGGGATAAAATTGTAGTTGCCGTTAAGGAAGCTACCCCTAATGGCGCTGTTAAAAAAGGTGCGGTTTCCACAGCAGTTGTTGTAAGGACAAAGAAAGAAGTTAGAAGACCCGATGGTTCTTATATTCGTTTCGATGATAATGCCTGTGTACTTTTGAACCCTACCGGGGAAATGAGGGGAACACGTGTTTTTGGACCTGTGGCAAGGGAGCTTCGGGATAAGCAATTCATGAAAATTGTATCATTGGCTCCAGAGGTGCTTTAATAAATATAGCAAAATGGGAAAATTAAAAATCAAAACAGGGGATACTGTTAGAATTATTGCCGGAGACCATAAAGGGGTAGAGGGTAAGGTTGTAAGTGTTGACCGTGAAAAGAACAAGGCGATCGTTGAAGGTGCCAATATGGTGTCCAAACACGAAAAGCCAAGTGCTAGCAATCCCCAAGGAGGGATTGTTAAGAAAGAGGCTCCCTTACAGATATCCAATCTGTCATTGATCGATCCAAAATCAGGAGAGACCACTAGAGTTGGATTTGAGGTAAGGGATGGTAAGAAAGTAAGATTTTCTAAGAAATCTAAAGAAGTAATTTAGTTATGGCTTACGTTCCAAGATTAAAACAGGAATATAAAGAAAGAGTTGTTAAGGCTCTTAAGGAGGAGTTTGGTTACAAAAATGTAATGCAGGTTCCCAAATTAGAAAAAATTGTTGTTAGTAGAGGTGTTGGTGCCGCTGTAGCGGATAAGAAACTTATAGACCATGCGGTAGATGAGTTGACCAATATCACTGGCCAAAAAGCAATTTCAACCATGTCCAAAAAGGATGTTGCTGCATTTAAATTACGTAAAGGAATGCCTATCGGGGCAAAAGTAACCTTACGTGGAGAGAGAATGTACGAATTCTTGGATAGATTGGTAACTACTGCATTGCCAAGGGTAAGGGATTTCCAAGGAATTAAGGCCACTGGTTTTGACGGAAGAGGGAATTATAATCTTGGTATTACGGAGCAAATCATATTTCCGGAAATAAACATTGATAAAATTAACAGAATCAATGGGATGGATATTACCTTTGTAACCTCTGCGGAAACAGATAAAGAAGCGAAATCATTATTAACCGAATTGGGACTACCTTTTAAAAAGAATTAGTATGGCTAAAGAATCAATGAAAGCCCGTGAGAGAAAGCGGGAAAAGATGGTGGAAAAGTATGCTGAGAAGAGAAAGGCTTTAAAAGAAGCCGGCGACTATGAAGCATTACAAAAATTGCCCAAAAATGCTTCTCCCGTTCGTATGCACAACCGTTGCAAGCTAACCGGTAGACCCAAGGGTTACATGAGGACTTTCGGTATATCCAGGGTTACTTTTAGGGAAATGGCCAATAACGGTCTTATACCGGGAGTAAGAAAGGCTAGCTGGTAATAAATAAGTATAAACTGGTTTCAGGTTTAACAATAATGTTAAAAACCGTTACCGTAAATCAATAATTATGTTTACAGATCCAATAGCGGATTATTTAACTAGAATTAGAAATGCAAGTAGCGCCGGACACAGGGTGGTTGAGGTGCCTGCATCTAATCTAAAGAAAGAAATTACTAAAATATTATTCGATCAAGGATATATTTTAAGCTACAAGTTTGAAGATAATGCGGTTCAGGGGACTATAAAAATAGCCTTGAAGTATGACAAGTTTACAAAGGAGCCGGTTATAAAGAAAATTAAACGGGTTAGTACTCCAGGACTTAGAAAATATGCTAGCTCTTCAGAATTGCCAAGAGTATTGAACGGTCTTGGTATTGCTATTATTTCTACTTCCCATGGTGTAATGACCAGTAAGCAGGCAAAGCTTGAGAATGCAGGTGGGGAAGTATTATGTTATGTTTATTAATACTATAAAGATTTAGAAAGATGTCTAGAACAGGTAATAATCCAATAGCAATTCCAGAAGGAGTAACCGTAGAGGTAAAGGAAGATGTTATTACTGTAAAAGGTAAGCTGGGGGAACTTTCCCAAGAATTTTCTGGTGCTGCTGTTAAGGTTGAAGATGGTCAGGTATTTGTTACACGACCTTCGGATTCCAAGGAGCATAAAGCAAAACATGGTCTTTACAGATCTTTGATCTTTAATATGGTCAAAGGTGTTTCTAAGGGATGGATAAAGGAATTGGAATTGGTAGGGGTAGGATATCGTGCCAGTAACCAAGGACAAACTTTGGATCTAGCTTTAGGATTTTCGCACAATATTATTTTGGATCTGGCTTCAGAGGTAAAAGTGGAGACCGTATCCGAAAAAGGTAAGAATCCGATCATAAAGCTTAGTTCGCACGATAAGCAATTAGTGGGGCAGATCGCTGCCAAGATCAGATCTTTCCGTAAGCCAGAACCTTACAAAGGAAAAGGAATTAAGTTCGTTGGTGAACAATTAAGAAGAAAAGCTGGTAAATCGGCTTAATAATTAGCATTATGGGATTAACGAAGACTGAAAGAAGACTACGTATCAGAAGGAGGATCAGAAAGATATCCTCGGGTACTGCAGAAAGGCCAAGGCTTGCTGTTTTTAGAAGTAATACTGGGATTTATGCTCAAATTATAGATGATGTGGCAGGGACTACCCTAGTGTCCGCTTCCTCACGGGATAAGGCGATGGCCAAGGCCAAAGGGACAAAAACAGAAGTGGCCAACCTAGTTGGAAAGGCTATTGCCGAAAAGGCAAAAGAAGCTGGAATTGAAGCTGTTGCTTTTGACAGGGGTGGTAATTTATACCATGGGAGAGTAAAATCATTAGCCGATGGCGCTAGGGAAGCTGGATTAAAATTCTAAGAATATTATGTATCAGAAATACAAAAACGTAGAGACTGTTAAGCCGGGAGGTTTAGAATTAAAGGATAGATTGGTAGGGGTGCAACGTGTTACCAAAGTTACGAAAGGTGGTAGGGCGTTCGGATTTTCTGCCATAGTTGTAGTAGGTGATGAAAATGGGGTTGTGGGCCACGGTCTGGGTAAGTCTAAGGAAGTTGCTACAGCCATTGCCAAGGCTATAGAAGATGCCAAAAAGAATCTTATTAGAATTCCATTGAACAAAGGTACCTTGCCACATGAACAAAAAGGCAAATTTGGTGGAGCTAAAGTTTATATCCAACCGGCATCACATGGTACCGGGGTAATTGCCGGTGGTGCCGTTAGGGCGGTACTGGAAGCAGTAGGTGTCCATGATGTATTGTCCAAATCACAAGGTTCTTCCAACCCTCATAACGTGGTAAAAGCTACTTTTGATGCGCTTTTGCAACTTAGGGGTGCAAAGACAGTTGCAAACCAAAGAGGTATTTCTTTAGAAAAAGTTTTTAAAGGATAAAACCAAGAATATAATGGGAAAGATTAAAGTAAAGCAGGTAAAGAGCAGTATTAAAAGAGCTCAAAATCAAAAGAGAACATTAGAGGCTCTTGGTTTGCGAAGAATAGGACAGGTGGTAGAACATGAAGCCACCTCAAATATTCTTGGAATGATAAATAAAGTTAAACACTTAGTTTCCACAGAGGAGGCTTAATATAATTTTAGTGTTATGAATTTAAGTAATTTAAAACCAGCAGATGGTGCTGTCCATAAAGCCGGTAAGGTCATAGGTAGAGGTCAGGGTTCCGGTAAGGGAGGTACTGCTACCAGAGGACATAAAGGTGCTAAATCCAGATCTGGTTATTCTAAGAAAATTGGTTTCGAAGGGGGGCAAATGCCTTTACAGAGACGTGTGCCAAAATTTGGTTTTACAAATATCAATAGAAAGGATTACGCTGGGATCAATCTTGAAAAATTACAGGAATTGGTAGACAAGGGGGCCATTAAGGATACGGTTACTTTGGAAATCCTTTTAGAGAACGGATTGGTCGGTAAAAACGATTTGGTCAAGATTCTTGGCAATGGAGAGCTAAAGGCTTCCCTAAAAGTTTCTGTACATAAATTTACAGCTACCGCAAAAGCTGCAATCGAGGCTGCTGGTGGTGAGGCTATAAGTTTATAAGCAAAGAATACTATGAAGAAATTTTTCGAGACATTATCAAATATTTGGAAGATTGAAGAACTAAAGGGTAGGATAATCGTTACCCTTGGTTTGCTTTTGGTGTATCGTTTTGGTGCGCAAGTAGTTCTGCCAGGTATTGATTCTACACAGTTGGGTGCTTTGGCAACCAGTACTGATAGTGGTATTTTGGGAATTTTGAATGCTTTTACCGGAGGAGCATTGTCCAATGCTTCGGTTTTTGCCTTGGGAATTATGCCCTATATTTCTGCTTCCATTGTGGTGCAGTTAATGGGTATAGCCATTCCTTATCTTCAGAAGTTGCAAAAGGAAGGTGAAAGTGGAAGAAAGACGATCAATCAAATTACCAGATGGCTTACTATTGGTATATGTATTGTTCAGGCTCCTGCTTATTTATACAGTTTGGGAGCTTTGGGTGTTCCCGATAGTGCCTTCGTCTTTGGTAAGGGCCTCGATTTTATTGTCCCATCGGTAATAATTTTGGTCGCAGGAACAATTTTTGCCATGTGGTTGGGAGAAAAAATTACCGATAAAGGTATCGGGAATGGAATATCCCTTTTGATCATGGTTGGTATTATCGCCAATATGCCGCAGAACTTTGTACAAGAATTTATCTCCAGAACAGCCAATAACAATGGTGGTTTAATGTTCATGCTTATAGAGGTTATCATCTGGTTCGTGGTAATTTTGCTATGTGTGCTTTTGGTAATGGCTACCCGTCAGATCCCGGTCCAATACGCAAGAAGGACTGCCTCTGGTGGATATGAAAAGAATATAATGGGATCCAGGCAGTATATTCCCTTAAAATTGAATGCTTCCGGGGTAATGCCAATTATATTTGCGCAAGCCATTATGTTTGCACCCGGATTGTTGGGCAAGACCTTTAATAATACGGCGGTAGGCCAGTGGATGGAAGTTCAATTCCAGGATATATTTGGATTGGCCTACAATCTTTTGTTCGGGTTCTTGATTATTGTATTCACCTATTTTTATACGGCGATTACAGTACCTACCAATAAAATGGCCGATGATCTTAAAAGAAGCGGTGGTTTTATTCCAGGAATTAGGCCGGGAAAGGAAACCGGGGATTATTTGGATAAGATAATGTCATTGATTACTTTACCCGGATCTGTTTTTCTAGCCCTGTTGGCCGTATTGCCAGCAGTTATCGTAAAGCTTATGGATGTACAGGCCGGTTGGGCATTGTTCTATGGAGGAACCTCATTGTTGATTATGGTCGGGGTGGCTATAGATACTGTGCAGCAGGTGAATTCTTATTTGTTGAACAGACATTATGACGGTTTAATGAAATCAGGAAAAAATAGAAAGGTAGCATAGATTATGGCTAAACAATCAGCAATAGAGCAAGATGGAAGCATAATTGAGGCATTGTCAAATGCCATGTTCCGCGTGGAGTTGGAAAACGGTCATGTGGTAACGGCGCATATCTCTGGAAAAATGCGTATGCATTATATTAAGTTGCTTCCAGGGGATAAGGTTAAGCTCGAAATGAGCCCTTACGATTTAAGTAAAGCAAGAATTACATATAGATATTAAGCAAATAGGATGAAAGTTAGAGCATCAATAAAGAAGAGAAGTGCCGAGTGCAAGATTGTGCGTAGAAAAGGCAGATTGTACGTAATTAATAAAAAGAATCCTAGATTTAAACAAAGACAAGGGTAATTATGGCAAGAATTGCAGGTGTAGACATACCAAAACAGAAAAGAGGGGTAATAGCCCTGACCTATATCTTTGGTATAGGAAAAAGTAGGGCAAAGGAGATTTTATCTTCCGCCCAAGTAAGTGAGGATACCAAAGTATCCGATTGGAACGATGATGAGATTGGTCGTATTCGTGAGGCAGTTTCTTCTTTGACCATTGAAGGGGAATTGCGTTCAGAAAACCAATTGAACATTAAGCGTCTAATGGATATTGGTTGTTATAGAGGTATTCGCCATAGATCTGGTCTGCCTTTAAGGGGTCAGCGTACCAAAAACAACTCTAGGACAAGAAAAGGTAAGAGAAAAACAGTTGCTAACAAGAAGAAGGCAACTAAATAATAATTAGGATATTATGGCAAAGGCAAATGCAAAAGCGGCAAAGAAGCGTAAAGTTATAGTAGAGTCTGTGGGCGAAGCCCATGTTACTGCTTCTTTTAATAATATTATTATTTCTTTAACCAACAAGAAGGGTGATGTAATTTCTTGGTCCTCAGCAGGTAAAATGGGTTTCAGGGGTTCAAAAAAGAACACTCCCTATGCAGCTCAAATAGCATCCGAGGATTGTGCTAAAGTGGCCCACGAAGCTGGTTTAAGAAAAGTAAAAGTGTATGTAAAAGGACCGGGAAATGGCAGGGAATCCGCTATCCGTTCCATACATAATTCAGGTATTGAGGTAACCGAGATTATCGATGTAACCCCAATGCCGCACAATGGTTGTAGACCACCAAAAAGAAGAAGAGTATAATTAATAGTAATCAATTGCCCCTTAGGGGTGTTTCAAGGAAATGTAGTTACGATTATCGAAGGATAAGCCTTAATTCATGATCACGTTTCCAAACTAAAAGAAAATGGCAAGATATACAGGACCAAAAACAAAGATCGCCCGTAAGTTCGGTGAAGCGATTTTCGGAGATGATAAATCTTTTGAGAAAAGAAATTATCCTCCAGGACAACACGGTAATAACAGACGTCGTGGTAAAAAGTCTGAATATGCTATCCAGTTAATGGAAAAGCAAAAAGCAAAATACACTTACGGTATTTTGGAAAAACAATTCCGAAACATATTTGCGAAGGCGAATAGAAGTAAAGGGGTAACCGGTGAGGTATTACTTCAATTGTGTGAATCCCGTCTGGACAACGTTGTTTACAGAATGGGCATCTCCCCTTCTAGAAGCGGAGCAAGACAATTGGTTTCACATAGACATATTACGGTAAACGGAGAGTTGGTGAACATTCCATCCTATACCCTGAAAGCCGGTGATGTGGTTGGTGTTAGGGAGAAATCAAAGTCTTTAAAAGCGATCGATGACGCTCTCTCTGCAAATAGCAGTGTATACGAGTGGATCACCTGGAATTCAGAAAAAATGGAAGGCAATTTTGTTGCCGTTCCGGAAAGAATGCAAATTCCAGAGAATATCAAAGAACAATTAATAGTCGAGTTATACTCTAAATAATACAACACTGATCCAATTATGGCATTATTAAATTTTCAGAAGCCCGATAAAGTTATAATGATTGATTCCTCCGATTTCGAAGGCAAATTCGAATTTCGTCCATTGGAACCAGGTTATGGCCTAACTGTAGGGAACGCTTTAAGAAGAGTTTTGCTTTCGTCCTTGGAAGGTTTTGCTATCACTTCTGTTAGAATTGATAAGGTGGAACATGAGTTCTCTGTAATTTCCGGTGTTGTGGAAGACGTTACCGAAATCATTCTAAATCTTAAACAAGTTCGTTTCAAAAGACAGATAGACGACGTGGATAGTGAGACAGTCTCTATCTCTGTTAGCGGAAAGGAACAAATGACTGCAGGTGAT
Organism: Arenibacter sp. P308M17; assembly: GCF_003426735.1. Taxonomy (GTDB): domain Bacteria; phylum Bacteroidota; class Bacteroidia; order Flavobacteriales; family Flavobacteriaceae; genus Arenibacter. The sequence continues at coordinate 317,365 of NZ_QVON01000004.1, read as the reverse complement.
TTTCAAAAATTTATTTCCGGTTATCAAGTATTGAACCCGGATTTGGTTATTTGTAACATGGATCCCAAGGTGAACATTAATATGGAGATTACCATAGACAAGGGAAGGGGATATGTGCCTGCCGAGGAGAATAAAAAATCCAATGCACCACTGGGTACCATAGCCGTAGATTCTATCTTTACTCCTATTAAAAATGTAAAGTATAGCATAGAAAACTTTCGTGTAGAGCAGAAGACCGATTATGAGAAATTGGTTTTTGAAATCGCAACAGATGGTTCAATCCACCCAAAAGAAGCACTTACGGAAGGCGCAAAGGTGCTGATACACCACTTCATGTTGTTTTCCGATGAGCGCATTACCTTAGAGGCGGACGAGATTGCACAGACAGAGACCTATGATGAGGAATCATTGCATATGCGTCAACTATTGAAGACCAAATTGGTAGATATGGATCTTTCTGTGAGGGCATTGAACTGTTTGAAAGCTGCGGAAGTAGATACACTTGGAGACCTAGTTTCATTTAACAAGAACGATTTGATGAAGTTTAGGAACTTTGGCAAAAAATCCTTGACCGAACTGGAAGAATTGGTTATCAACAAAGGTTTGAGCTTTGGAATGGATTTGTCAAAATATAAATTGGATAAAGATTAATAAATAGAAGTTAGACGTTGGATATTAGGCGTTGAGAGACTTTGAACAAAGAAAATAAGTTCAATAACAAGGATATAGTTGGTCAAACCAAGCACCAATATCTTAAATCTAATATCCCAAATCTAAAATAGATATGAGACACGGTAAGAAAGTTAATCATTTAGGTAGAAAGGCGGCCCATAGAAAATCTATGCTGGCAAACATGGCCTGTTCTTTAATAGAGCACAAGAGAATCAATACCACTGTTGCAAAAGCAAAAGCTTTAAAGCAGTTTGTGGAGCCATTGATTACAAAATCAAAAACTGAAAATAATCAAACAGTTGAGAAGGGTACGCACAATAGACGTATTGTTTTTAAAAACCTTCGCGACAAATATGCGGTTACCGAGCTTTTTGGTAGTGTTGCCGAAAAGGTAGCCGACAGACCGGGAGGATATACCAGAATTATCAAATTGGGTAACCGTCTTGGGGATAACGCGGACATGGCTATGATAGAGCTAGTGGATTTTAATGAAATCTATAATGCAGGGAAACCTAAAAAGCAAAAGACTACAAGAAGGGGTAGGAGCAAAAAAGCAGAAGATACCGCAGCGGTTGTGGAAGAAACCCCAAAAGTTGAAAGTGCAAAGGCTGAACCAAAAGTAGAAGAGCCAAAAGCAGAAAAGAAAGCAGATGATGCCCAAGAGTAAAATTGTTATTAAATATTAATAATTGTAAAAGGATAAGCCTAAAAGCTTATCCTTTTTTTATGTTATTTTGCAAAACGAAAAATTGTAACGCCAAGAAATGAAGTATCAAACAAGAAAAAAAGCAATATTGTTGCTTGCCGATGGGACCATTTTTCACGGTAAGGCTGTAGGGAACAAGGAAGGAACTGCCTTTGGGGAGGCTTGTTTTAACACAGGAATGACCGGTTATCAGGAGATTTTCACGGATCCGTCCTATTTTGGACAAATCATGGTAACCACAAATGCCCATATAGGGAATTATGGTGCAAACAATGAGGAAATTGAATCTGATTCGGTGAAGATATCAGGTTTGGTATGTAAAAATTTTAGTTACAATTATTCCAGACCAAATGCCGACTTAAGTTTACAGGAATTTTTGGATAAGAATAAGCTGTTGGCCATTTCGGATGTAGATACCAGAGCCTTGGTAGGTTACATTCGCGATAATGGCGCAATGAATGCCGTAATATCTACGGATGTGGATAATGTGGAGGAGTTAAAAAAGAAATTGACTGAAGTACCGAGCATGGAAGGTTTGGAGCTTTCTTCCAAGGTTTCTACCAAAGAACCTTACTATTACGGGGACAAGGATGCCGAATATAAGGTGTCCGCCCTTGATATTGGAATTAAGAAAAATATTCTTAGGAACTTGGCCAAAAGGAATGCATACATAAAGGTTTTTCCATATAACGCCACTTTTGAGGAAATGAGCGCTTGGAATCCTGATGGCTATTTTATTTCCAACGGCCCCGGGGATCCGGATCCATTGCATGAAGCAATAGCGTCCGCCAAAGAAATGATCCAATCCAATAAACCATTGTTCGGGATTTGCCTAGGGCATCAGGTATTGGCCCTGGCCAATGGGGTATCTACCTATAAAATGCACAATGGGCATAGGGGTATAAACCATCCTGTAATGAATTTGGTTACAGGGAAGGGAGAAATTACCTCCCAGAATCATGGATTTGCCATTAATAGGGAAGAGACCGAGGCAAATCCCGATTTGGAAATAACCCATCTACATCTAAATGACAATACAGTAGCCGGGATTAAAATGAAAGGGAAGAACGTATTCTCTGTTCAATACCATCCGGAAGCAAGTCCTGGACCACATGACGCGGATTATCTGTTCGACCAATTTTTTGAAATGATCCAAACCACAGCAAATTAGGTAGAAATAACCAAGAGAGGAGGAAGACAGACCAAAAGGCGCTTTGAGTGTGTAGTGTTGATAGGTCCTAAAACGTTATAGTTTATTTTATTGTTATCAAAGGATCATTATAGCCAGTAAGAGTGGGGTTAAAATCACATCCTTTGCTATATTTGCATAATAATTTAACTAAAAAATAAAAGAGAGACATATGAGTATTATCCTAAGTGTTCATGCACGACAAATTTTGGATTCAAGAGGTAATCCAACAGTTGAAGTTGATGTAATTACCGAAAATGGAGTATTGGGAAGGGCTGCAGTTCCTTCGGGAGCTTCTACCGGGGAGCATGAAGCGGTGGAGCTTCGTGATGGAGGTAAAGCTTTCATGGGTAAGGGAGTAGGAAAGGCGGTCAACAATGTAAATACCGTTATTGCAGAGGAAATTCTGGGTATGTCCGTTTTTGAACAAAATTTGTTAGATCAAACTATGATAGATTTGGATGGTACGCCCAACAAATCAAAATTGGGTGCCAATGCCATTTTGGGTGTTTCCCTTGCAGTTGCCAAGGCCGCTGCCAATGAATTGGGGTTGTCCCTATTTAGATATGTGGGTGGTGTTAGTGCCAACACCCTTCCGGTACCGATGATGAACATAATTAATGGAGGTTCCCATTCCGATGCCCCCATCGCATTTCAAGAATTTATGGTGATGCCGGTGAAGGCGAATAATTTTTCGCATGCCATGCAGATGGGTACGGAAATATTCCATAACCTAAAGAAAGTTTTGCACGATAGGGGACTAAGCACCGCTGTTGGGGATGAAGGCGGATTTGCTCCAAATTTAGCAGGCGGTACCGAGGATGCATTGGATACTATTGCAAAGGCGGTAGAAAAGGCAGGATATAAATTAGGGGATGATGTAATGATCGCCTTGGATTGTGCCGCTGCGGAATTTTATGTGGATGGAAAATACGATTATACCAAATTTGAAGGGGATAAGGGCGTAGTAAGAACCTCAGAGGAACAGGCCCAATATTTGGCAGACTTAAGTGCCAAATATCCTATTATTTCCATCGAGGACGGAATGGATGAGAACGATTGGAAAGGCTGGAAGGCTCTGACCGATAAAATTGGAGGTAAGGTACAATTAGTAGGCGATGATTTATTTGTCACCAACGTAGAGCGTTTGTCCAGAGGGATCAAAGAAGGCATTGCCAACTCCATCTTGATCAAGGTTAACCAAATAGGAACCTTAACGGAAACCATTGCCGCTGTCAATATGGCTAAAAATGCAGGATATACATCTGTTATGTCGCACCGTTCGGGTGAAACCGAGGATAACACCATTGCCGATTTGGCAGTAGCCTTGAATACCGGTCAAATTAAAACAGGTTCGGCCTCCAGATCCGATAGGATGGCAAAATACAATCAGCTATTAAGGATTGAGGAAGAATTGGGAAGTACTGCATATTACCCGGGAGTACATGCCTTCAAAATAAAATAAAATCTAATTAGGTCCCATATAGAGCCATTCTGAACAGAATGGCTTTTTTTTTAAATATCACGGAGGTTTGTATACATATCAGAAATAAATAATTATATTATCCTACTTTTATCAATTTACCATTATATACAACCAAACTCTAGATTATATGAATAACTTTCTATTTGTTGCTGCTGAGAATGACGGTATTCCAAAGTGTAAGGCCGGCGGAATGGGTGATGTGGTTAGGGATGTCCCTCGGCAGATTTCTGAAAGGGGCGACATGGCGCACGTAGTAGTGCCCTCATATTCAAGATTACATCAAAATGGAACCTTCATTACCAATCTTAATCTTAACCTGAGGGGAATGGTCTATGTTGCGGAGCTGTACGAGGTACCCCCAAAAAAGGAGTTTGTAAACCTACATCATTACGTAATACATCACCCTGAAATTACCGCTGGCGAAATAGGGCATATATACCACGACGATCCTGAAGAAGCTTTCTTTACGGATAATATTAAGTTCACCATTTTTTGTACCGCAGTGGCCGAAGCAATAAAGGTGGGCGCTTTTGGGGAATTGGATATTGTTCATATGCACGATTGGCATTCCAGCCTGGTCTTATTTTTAAAAACCTACCATCCGGAATATAAGGCCTTAAAGAAAATGCGCTATGTCTATACCATTCATAATTTAGCCATTCAAGGTATTCGTCCGTTTTATAACAATTACTCCTCACTGGGAAATTGGTTTCCCAATTTGTCCATAGATGAAAAGAAATTGATGGATTATAGGTATCAGGATTGCATTAACCTAATGGCCGTTGGTATCCGCTTGGCGGATGCCGTACATACCGTTTCCCCTTCATATAAGGAAGATGTTCTTAGGCCAAGCAATCCTCCCGAATTTATTGGGGGTGAAGGCTTGGAAATGGATTTACAGGAAGCAAACAATCAGGGAAGGTTGTTCGGGATTCTTAACGGCTCCAACTATAAAAATATTCGCGCTGCCGAAAAGGGATTGTTGTACAGGAATATTGTTAAGGCACTATTTAGGTGGCTACAGGAGGAATCCAAGAAATACAAGGCCGATTTTCTAGCCCATACAGGGGAAAAGGTGATGGAGTACGTTACCGAGAAGCCTAAATTCATTGTTTCCAGCGTAGCCCGTCTAACAGAACAGAAATTTTATTTTTTTAAGCGTTCACCTGAAGCGTTTGTGGAAGTATTGAACCGACTGAAAAAGGTAGATGGGATTTTTATGCTCTTGGGGACGGGTGCCCCGGAATATGAGGACCTATTTCGTCAACTGAGCTATGACCATAAAAACTTTATTTTTACTAACGGTCAATCCGAGGATTTGATCGATTCCATATATTTGGAAACCGACCTGTATTTTATGCCTAGTTTATTTGAACCTTGCGGCATTAGCCAAATGTTGGCGATGCGTAACGGCAATCCATGTTTGGTGCACAACACAGGTGGCTTGAGAGATACGGTGGAGCATATGAAAACCGGTTTTAGTTTCGATGGCAAGACCTATGATGATAAAATTAAAAATATGATCTTGGCATTGGATCAGGCCTTGGATGTATTTGTAAATGACAAGCCCAAGTGGAAGGAGATTCAGGATAACGCCAAAAAGATGAGGTTCACATGGGAAAAATCTGTAGATGATTACTACAAATATCTATATTCCATCAACCAATAGAAGAAAACAAATAAGGTTTAATGAATATTTCATAAATATTCATTAAATAACAAAATCTTCAATTGTTAACCTTGGGTGTTTTTAGTATTTTTACGATTAATCGATTAAAATAGGAATTTAAGAAATGGCGAATAACGCAACATTGGAATACAACGGAAAGAAATTTGAATTTCCGGTTATAGAAGGTACTGAAAATGAGTTGGCTATAGATATCAAAACAATGAGGGCCGATTCAGGAATGATAACGATAGACCCTGGGTTTAAGAATACAGGTTCCTGTGAGAGTGCCATTACTTTTCTGGATGGTGAAAAAGGGATTTTAAGATATCGTGGATATTCTATTGAGGAATTGGCGGAAAAGGCCGATTTCTTGGAAGTGGCCTATTTGTTGATTTTTGGAACATTGCCAAATCAAGGGCAATTGGATAAATTCCATCAGGATATAAAAGCGGAGTCCCATGTAGATGAGGAGATGAAGAAGATTTTGGACGGTTTTCCAAAATCTGCGCATCCAATGGGGGTACTATCCAGTTTAACCAGTGCCCTTATTGCCTTTAACCCAACCTCTGTAAACGTGTCCTCGGAAAAGGAAATGTATTGGGCCATTGTTAGGATCTTGGCCAAATTTCCCGTATTGGTGGCATGGACCTTGAGAAAAAAAAAGGGTTTACCGTTGGATTACGGGGACGACTCTTTAGGTTATGTGGAGAATATTCATAAAATGATGTTCAAAAAGCCTAACCAAGAATACAAAAAAAACAAGATCGTTATTGATGCCTTGGATAAATTATTGATCTTACATGCGGACCATGAGCAAAACTGTTCTACTTCAACCGTTCGTATTGTTGGGTCTTCCCATGCCGGACTGTTTGCTTCTATTTCTGCTGGTATATGTGCGCTTTGGGGACCACTGCACGGAGGGGCCAATCAGGCAGTTTTGGAAATGTTGGAGGCTATTGAGGCCGATGGGGGGGATACCAAAAAATATATGGCCAAGGCCAAGGACAAGAATGATCCTTTTCGTTTAATGGGCTTTGGGCACAGGGTATATAAGAATTTTGATCCTAGGGCAAAGATTATTAAACAGGCGGCAGATGAAGTTTTGGGAGATCTGGGCATAGACGATCCAATTCTGGATATTGCCAAGGGCTTGGCCAAAGAGGCCTTAGAAGATAAATATTTTGTGGACAGAAAACTATATCCCAACGTAGATTTTTACTCCGGAATAATATATAGGGCTTTGGGCATACCAACGGAAATGTTCACCGTTATGTTTGCTTTGGGGCGCCTACCGGGCTGGATTGCCCAATGGAGGGAAATGAGATTGAAAAATGAGCCTATTGGGAGACCACGACAGATCTACATAGGGGAAAAGAGCAGACCTTTTGTTCCCTTGGACAAGAGATAGGGATATAACAAATAATGAATGACTGCCCTATGTGTGAGATATACAAAGGGCAGTTTTTATTTATCAAAATTAGTATTTCTATCTTTGCCCAAAAAGCTGCCATGCTAAAGTTGAATGTACAGGATGAAACTTCAAGGTTAAGAGCAGTAGTTTTGGGAACTGCCGATAGCTGTGGGCCTATTCCAAGACCGGAAGAGGCCTATGATCCCAAGTCATTGGAACATATACTGGCCGGCACCTATCCAATAGAAGCTGATATGGTACGGGAAATGGACAGTTTTGCCCAGGTATTTGCCAAATATGATGTTGAGGTCTTTAGGCCTAAGGTCTTGAAGGATTGTAACCAAATATTTTCAAGGGATATTGCTTTTGTTATAGAAGATAAACTGGTGAAAGCGAATATTCTTCCGCATAGGGAAAAGGAATTTCAAGCCATTAAATATGTGCTTAATAAAATAGATGAGAATCAGATAATCTATCCCCCTAAGGAGGTTCATGTCGAGGGAGGCGATGTTATGCCATGGGGAGAGTATATTTTTATGGGAACTTATACGGGGGCGGACTACGCGGATTATATTACGGCCCGCACCAATAAGGAGGCGGTAAACTTTATTGCAAACCAATTCCCACATAAAAAGGTCAAGGCCTTTGAACTTAGGAAGTCGAACATAAATGCCCGGGAAAATGCCCTGCATTTGGATTGTTGTTTTCAGCCTGTTGGAAAAAATAAGGCTATTTTACATAAAAATGGATTTTTAAGGGAAGAGGAATATCAGTGGCTGTTGGATTATTTTGGAAACGACAATATATTCGAGATCGGGAAGGAGGAAATGTATAATATGGTGAGCAATGTTTTTTCCATATCCCCCAATGTAGTGGTATCTGAGCGTAATTTCACTAGATTGAACAACTGGTTGCGGGAACACGGTTTTACGGTCGAGGAAATATCCTATGCCGAGATTGCCAAACAAGAAGGCCTATTAAGGTGTAGCACCTTGCCCTTGGTAAGGGATTAATATATTTCTATTTTTTTGTTTTGGGCCGTACCGGGCAATAATTGAACTAATTTTGCATAAATAGATATCGGGAACATTCTGTAACATCCAAGTTGAAAAGTGGCTAATAAAATGCAAATTACCAATACTATCTTAATGGTGCGCCCAGTGAATTTTCGAATGAACGAGCAAACCGCAATAAACAACTTTTTTCAGGAGGACCTGGATTTAAAAAACCAGGTGATAAATTTGAAGGCTCAGGAGGAGTTTGATGCCTTTGTACAGGTATTAAGGGAAAAGGGAGTAAATGTTATCGTTGTAGAGGATAGGAAGGATTGGGATACCCCGGATTCCATATTTCCCAATAATTGGGTTTCCTTCCATGCCGATGGAACAGTGGGACTTTATCCAATGTTCGCAGAGAATAGAAGAAACGAACGCAGGGAAGATATTCTTGCACTCTTGGAGCAGCGGGGATTTGTCATAGAGAATGTAATGGACTATACCTCTGCCGAGGAGGAAGGCTTCTTTTTGGAAGGTACCGGAAGTGTTGTATTGGATAGGGTAAATGAAAAGGCCTATTGTGCCCTTTCCGACAGGGCGGATGAGGATTTGTTTATAGAATTTTGTGAAGATTTTGAATATACCCCTGTCGTATTCACGGCCAATCAATCCGTATCGGGAGCGCGAAAACCTATTTATCATACCAATGTAATGATGTGTGTGGCAGAAACTTTTGCCGTTATCTGTTTGGATTCCATTGACGATAAAAAGGAAAGAAAGCATGTAGTGGGCCATTTAAAACAAGATGGAAAAGAGATTATAACCATTTCTGAAAAGCAAATGCACCAATTTGCTGGGAACATGCTACAGGTACTGGGAATGGGTGAAAAGCGATATTTGGTAATGGGCACGGCGGCTTACAATAGTTTAAGACCTCAACAGATTGAGGCCTTAGAGAAACATTCTGAGATTATCCATAGCTCTTTGGATACCATTGAAACCTGTGGCGGTGGAAGTGCCCGGTGCATGATGGCAGAGGTGTTCCTGCCCAAGAATTGATTGTTTTATTAACGAAAGGAGAGATTAGGGCTAAAGTTTTTGGTCATCTTTTGGCATTTTTGTCAAGACCTATTATATGTCCTCTATATTGGTAGGGGCATTGTCCGCCCTATGGCCCAATAATTTTGTAAAAAATTTCTGAACGGCCTTGGTGTCAGATTTTATTTTGATGAAATACTGGTCCCTATAAATAGTATATAGGCCGAAATCAGTTTTGTAGAGGGTAAATTTGTAGTAAGGAACAACCAGGCCAAAGGTTTCCAATAGGGCCCTAAAGCGAATTATGATCCCTTTTGGACGCAATTCTATTGTGCAGGTGTTGATGTTGTTGTCCAAGATCAATAAATTCTGAATTTCAATGCTACTATCAACAATGTATAATTTGGGTGATCCAATTCCGTCCAAGGCCATACGTTCCCGTAAGGTGAATGGTCTTCCTACGGCTTCGTCCAATTTTTTTGTAATTTCTTTATTGTTATAGGAGACGTTCAGTAACATAAACTTTAAGGATATCCGGATAAAATCAACACTTCGGGCTACTTCGAACCATTTAAGATCATAAAGTTAAAAAAATCCTCCATCTTTATGGCCTACTTGTCCCGAACAATAGGGGGGAAGAATAAAAATTACGTAATTTTGCAGCCGTAAACGCCGAAATTAATGAACATTCAAGAAGTCCTTTTACAAAAGGTAAAGGAGGCCGTTACCTCTATTTTTAAAGTTGAATTGCCAACAGTAGAATTTCAACCTACACGTAAAGATTTTGAAGGCGATATCACTGTGGTTATTTTTCCCATGTTGCGATTTGTTAAGGGGAATCCGGCGCAAATAGGGGAACAAATAGGACAGTTCCTAAAGGATGAAGTGAGAGAGGTGGCCAATTTCAATGTGGTCAAAGGATTTTTGAATATTACCATAGGCAATGCATATTACCTCGATTTTTTTGAAGCGATAAGGAATCTTCAAGGTTTTGGCTTTGTTTCCCAAAGTACCAAGGAGGCCATAATGGTGGAATATTCCTCGCCCAATACCAATAAGCCGCTGCATTTGGGCCATGTTCGAAACAATTTGTTGGGATATTCCGTAGCTGAAATCTTAAAAGCTTCAGGAAAGAAGGTCTATAAGACCCAGATCATTAACGATAGGGGAATACACATTTGCAAAAGTATGCTGGCCTGGCAACGCTTTGGCAATGGGGAAACACCCCAAAGTACCGGACTTAAGGGGGATAAATTAGTGGGAAATTATTACGTTGCCTTTGATAAGGCCTATAAGACAGAAATTGCTACAATGGTTTCTGTGGGGATAGATGAAAAAGTAGCGGAAAAAGAGGCACCTATTTTATTGGAAGCTCAAGAAATGCTCAGAAAATGGGAGGCCGGGGATGAAGAGGTGGTAGGTTTATGGAAGACAATGAACCAATGGGTATATGATGGTTTTGAGATCACCTACAAAAACATGGGGGTCGATTTTGATCAAATGTATTACGAGAGCGATACTTATTTGTTGGGAAAGGACTTTGTGGAGGACGGATTGCGTAGGGGAGTCTTTTTTAAAAAGGAAGATGGTAGTGTTTGGATAGACCTAACGGGCGAGGGGCTGGATGAAAAAATTGTACTCCGTTCGGATGGTACCGCTGTATATATGACCCAGGATATCGGTACGGCCATACAAAGGGTAAAGGATAACCCCGATGTAGGGGGAATGGTCTATACCGTTGGAAATGAACAGGATTACCACTTTAAAGTACTGTTCCTTATATTACAGAAGCTCGGTTTTTCTTGGGCGGAAAAACTGTATCACCTAAGTTATGGTATGGTAGACCTGCCCAGTGGGAAAATGAAGAGCAGGGAAGGTACCGTAGTGGATGCCGATGAATTAATGGATGATATGACCCAAACTGCGGCCGATATTTCGGAAGAATTGGGCAAGCTGGAAGATTACTCCCAAGAGGGGAAACAAGAGCTGTATAAAATGATAGGTCTGGGAGCCTTAAAGTATTATATTCTAAAGGTAGATCCCAAAAAGAGAATTTTGTTCAATCCGGAAGAATCCGTAGATTTTCAAGGAAATACCGGACCTTTTATCCAATATACCTATGCCAGGATCCAATCAATTTTGAGAAAGGCGGCAGAATTGGAACAAAACTTGGACAGCCCGCAAAAATTGACCAACTTACATGTTAAAGAGAAAGAGTTGTTAAAGCAATTGCAGTTGTACCCGGAAACCATCCAATTGGCGGCCGATAACTATAGTCCGGCCCTTGTAGCCAATTACACCTATGAATTGGTGAAGGAATTCAATTCTTTTTATCAAAATGTTTCCATATTGGGGGAGCAGGATCAGAACAAAAAAATATTTAGGGTCCAATTGGCAAAAAAGGTAGGGGAGGTTATAAAATCGGCCTTTGGACTTTTGGGAATACAGGTGCCGGATAGGATGTAAGCATGTCTACCCTTACCAATGGGGCAATATTTCCATTGAGTTAATTTCATTGCATATTAGTTTAGTTATTCTTATTAAATTGCGTAGTTGATAGAAATGCCTTAAATGGGATTATTACGTAAATATTGCTAAGAAGAATTCCTTTTTCCAAACTTTGTTGGTTGTTCCTGCTTCTATTTCTGGAAGTGGGGACAGCCCAGGAATACCAGCTCCTGTCGGATGGGGATAAATGGAATATACGTCTGCATTCCCATATTTTAATAGATATTGATCAAATTACAGCTAACAATTTACCTGTTCTTCTTGGAGGTGAAACTTCCATAGCCCTTTATATTTCGAATTATAAGGAAGTTTATGATACTATTTTGCGGCAATTCGTTAAAAAAAATGATTCGCTCATCCTAGTGACCGATAGTCCTTTTGCCAAAGATTATTTATCCCGATCCTGGGTTCCATTGCTAGCGAAGCAAAACCTGGAGACTTTATCATTGGGCGTTCAGTTCGTCAATAAAGACCTCCCAGTGTTTGAGACCGGCAAGGAGATGGGGGCAGTGATGGTGCTGGAAAAAGAATTTTTAAAAGATAGTATTTTTGTGGATATTTGGAGCCGTTCCGGAAAAATGCCCAATTTTATTCAAATTGAGCCCGAATGGTTTCCTTTGGCAGATAGCCTCGTCTATGGCCTTAATAAGAAAAACAAGGTATTTGGAACGGTAAGGTCCAAAGGTGGATTATTGAATGGGGTAAGCTTCAAAAACCATAGGAACCTTATTGTCAACGGACATTTTAGTCTTCCAATAGATCCAACTGAGAGTTCGCCGGTATTTATTCCCCACAAGGCCGGGTATTATTTCTCTCCCGACATTATTTTTACTACCCCCGAAAACAGAGGTAATCTTAAAGAGTTTGTCGGTTTTCCCTTGGATATCCAATACGGTCTAACAGACTATTTTACTTTTGGAACGGACATTAAGAATGTGTCTAGAAAAAATGATAAGGAACTAATAGTCAATAATGTAAAAATTAAAGAAGACAAGGCTCATGGAAAGGTGGGGTATTTTGATGATGGGGCCTATGTGGATGCCGGATTGGACAGTAGAACGGCCCTGGAGGGAAGTTTTACCATAATGGCTTGGGTAAAGCCTACCGTCCTAACCAGTAACAACAGTATACTGGGGAAAGGGGATAATTTTGTCCTTAAGCTGCACGAAGGCTTATTGACTTTTACCATGGCCGGTGTTAAGGACTATATATCCCAGACGTCACCGGTACCATTAAATGAATGGACCCATGTGGCTCTGGTGCATTCCAAGGTGAACAACGAACTATTATTTTTTGTAAATGGGGTACAGACCGATAAGATAAAGCTCATTGAGGATTATGATACGTCCGACTATAATGTTGTTATAGGCAGTAATTTGTGGCAAGAATTTTTTAAGGGATACTTGACAAATATTAAAATTTGGAAACGGGAACTTAATGCTCATGAAATTGCCAGGGAATACCAAAAAATAGAAGTAAACGATGCTGCTATCCCATCCCTTTTTGTGATAATAGCAATAGCCATTGCTACATTTTTTCTAATTTTATTGGCGTTCCAGTATTGGAAGAAAAGAGTAATTAAGACCAAACTATCTCCTAAATTGGAGGATCCGGTAAAAATGAATTCCAACAAGGAGCAAAAGAGCGTAATGAATGTCACTGAAAAAATACTTTGTTTTGGATCTTTGCGTATTATTAATTCTGAGGGTATCGATATTGCCAAGAAACTGTCGCCAAAGTTAAAACAGCTGTTTGTTATTGTCCTGCTGCATAGTACCAAGGACAAGGATGGAATTAGTACCAAAAAGCTTACCGAGGCTCTTTGGCCTGGAATGGGCCTAAAGAATTCAAAAAATACCAGAGGGACCAATATACAAAATCTTAGGACCATTTTATCCGAAGCCAAAGGGATGCATTTAATATTTCGGGAAAAAAGTTGGTTTTTGGAAATAGGAAAAAATTGTTTTTTCGATTATCAGGTTGTTTTAAATTATTTGAACGATTTGGGTAGGAGCAATGTAACCGTTCCCTATTTGGAAGAACAATTGCCACAATTGTTCTCTATCTTGAAAGCTGATCGTTTTTTTGTAAATATGAGCAACTCGTGGTTGGATCCCATTGTTGAAAATATCAGCAATAAAATCATAGAATTCTGTTATGATATTTCCAAAAAATTGGACTTGGATAACCATAGTGCTTTATTGTACGATCTGGCATCCGTGATGTATTTATACGATGATCTAAATGAACATGCCCTGAAAATTAAATTGCAAATTCTTATTGGACAGGGAAAATTAAGTTTGGCACATACTGCCTATGACAATTTTGCCAAGCTTTATGAAAAGATTTATGGGGAGATATATACCGTGAAATTTGAGGATATGGTAGGGAATAACCTATTATAGAACCTGTCTGCGAAAAAAATATTTGCATAATCTGCTCTTTTTCAATTTCATTACCCCAAATATTACCCCTTTTTTTACGCATTACCGATTTTCTTTGTGGGTTTATATGTTGAAATTTCAAATAATTAATAGAATAAGTATAGATGGAGAAAAAATCAACCAGCCGTAGGGATTTTGTTAGAAAGTCGCTTGTGGCAGCTGCAGGGATCAGTATAATTCCTAGACATGTCATGGGAGGAGTCAATTTTATTCCGCCCAGCGATCAATTGACCAAGGCCGTAATAGGTGTTGGAGGCATGGGCCAGGGACATTTGGATTATGAAGGAACCAAGCTTTTGGCCATTTGCGATGCCGATGCCAATCACCTATCCAGCACCCTTCAAAAAGTGGGGGGCAGTGTAAAGGGATACCGTGATTTTAGGGAAGTTTTGCAGCGACCGGATGTAGATATTGTGCATATTGCCACTCCTCCGCACTGGCATGGGCTTATGTCCATTATGGCAGCAGAGGCAGGAAAGGATGTTTGGTGCGAAAAGCCAATGACGAGGACCATGGGCGAAGGCAAGAAAGTAGTGGAGGCCATGCAGCAGCACGGCAAGATGTTTCGTTTAAATACCTGGTTCCGGTTCAAAGACAATTTTTACGGGATGGGTACCCCGGTAAAAAAGTTGAAGAAGGTGGTGGATAGCGGAGCCCTTGGATGGCCCTTAAAGGTTACCATTAGCGGAATCACCGGATTTAATTGGAAATTCTATTGGGTGGGCAAAGAAAATTTAGCCCCTCAGCCTGTGCCTGCGGAGTTGGACTATAATATGTGGTTGGGACCGGCCCCGGAAAAACCTTATCATCCGCACAGGGTGCACGGTACCTTTAGGGGGTATTGGGATTATGATGGCGGAGGATTGGGCGATATGGGACAGCATTATATAGATCCGGTTCAATACTTTTTAGGAAAGGACAATACTAGTCCTATTAAAGTGGAGGTGGATGCACCCCAGCAACACTATGATGCCATAGGTACTTGGAGAAGAATCACCTATACCTATGCCGATGGTTGCCAAATTATCCTGGATGGAGAAAATAGGGATAAGGATGCTGCTTATATTGAGGGGCCCAATGGGAAAATATATAACGGATTTAAATCTACCATCCCCAATATAGAAGGGCTGATCAATAGTATTGCGGACCCGGAGGAGCAGATTACCGTATTCTCGGAATCGGTAAGGACCAGACAGAAATTTGCATTGAACGAAGAGAACGGCCACCGTTCCGCTACCGTTGTGAACATGGGAATAATCGCTTTGAGATTGGGGCGTACATTGGAGTTTGATCCGGTAAAACAGGAATTTATCAATGATGCGGAAGCCAATAGATTAATAGATCAACCAATGAGGTCCGCTTGGGCCTATTAACCAAATACTAGAATCATAACATGAATACATTACATAAAAAAATAGGTGTGCTGATGCTATTTTTGGGCACACTTGCCATTAGTGCACAGGACAATAGAACCTTGGATACCAAGGTGGCCGATATTTTGATGCAATTGCCAACGGAAGACCTGGAGCATTCGGATCGCTTGATGCAGGAAATAATGGACCTGGACCAGAATGGAATCCTAAAAATTACGGATAAGCTTGTTCCCCTTGGGAGCGGGGACGATACCCGGGCCAGATATGCCATTCAGAGTGTGGCCATATACAGTGGTGGGAAACTACCCAAAATTGAGAACGGGCTAGTTGAAAACACCTTCATAACAGCACTGGAGTCGGCCACCAACAATGAGGTTAAAACCTTTTTAATGGATCGGCTAATTTACGTTGGGACCAATGTGAGTGTTCCGGTCTTGACCAAGTACCTGTCCAACAACGATCTTTTTAAGCCTGCATTGGCCGCGTTAACGGCCATAGGTACCACCGATGCTTCCTTGGCCATTTTGGAAGCTACGGAAGATGGGGATGTAGAAAAACAGGCCGCTTTTATAGAGGCTTTGGCAGCCTTGCAATTTGCTCCGGCCGAAGAGGTATTGAAAGCCAAGGTAAACTCATCCTCAAAAATCGTTCAACAAAGGGCCTTGATGGCACTGGCCGAAATAGGCAGTCCAAGTTCTTACGAGGTATTGGAAAATGCCGTTGGGAACTCCGATTATAGATTGGATGACACTAAGAGTATCTTGGCCTTTATTCTTTATGGCAATAGGTTGCAAAAGAAGGGTAACAAAAATTTAAGTAGTAATGTGGCCAAGGCTTTGCTTAAAAATTGTAGGATGGAGGACCAATTACACTATCGCTCGGCGGGAATCCATTTATTAAGCGACAACGAAGGCACTGCCTTTACCAAGACTTTGTTGAAGGAATCCAAGAACAGCAACAAGAATTACGTTGGGGCCGTATTGGATGCCGCCGGTTCCGATCTTTCTCCCACTGAGGTTGCCCTTTGGACAAAACAGTATGGGAAATCATCGGATGTAGTTAAACCACTTATCATTAGAATGCTGGCAAAGAGCAGGGAAGCTGTTGTTTTTGAAAAGGTAATTTTGAAGGCGGTGGAAGACAAGGATGCCCTTGTGCGTGAGGCTGGAATAAAATCCTTGTCCTATCAGGATAAGAACAAGGCTTTGCCGGTATTGTTCAACAGCTTTAAATTGGCTGCTTCCCCTGAAGAATTT
This sequence comes from Arenibacter sp. P308M17, assembly GCF_003426735.1. Taxonomy (GTDB): domain Bacteria; phylum Bacteroidota; class Bacteroidia; order Flavobacteriales; family Flavobacteriaceae; genus Arenibacter. The sequence continues at coordinate 300,618 of NZ_QVON01000004.1, read as the reverse complement.
ATTGCCATTGAGGAAACCTTATTGCGATTGGTGGATGCCAAGGACAGTGGGTTGCTGGCCGGGCAATTGGCCAAGGTTGATGGGGCCGGCATGGAAGTATTGGTAAATGTTCTGGCGGCAAGGAATGCCACCGATCAATTTGAAACTTTGGTAGGGTATATCGATGCTGGTAGCGAAAATGTTACCGATGCGGTATATAGGGCATTGCCGTCCATTTCATCGGACAAGGATTTTTCCACATTATTGAATCTATTGAACGGGACCGATAAGTTGGAAAATATAAAAAATGCACAGTTGGCCATATTAAATATATTGGATGATGGTAACGGCAAATATGCGGATACTGTGTTCAAGGAATATAAAGCGGCGTCGGACAAGGCAAAATTGTTGCCCGTATTGGCTTCCTTAAGCAACCAGGAGGCGTTGGAATTGGTAGCCCAAAGATTGGATACAGGTAATGATAATGAGAAAATGATTGCCTTGGATGCCATGTCCAGCTGGAAAAATAACAATGCCCTGCCATATTTGTTTAAATCGGCCACTGCTAGTACCGATGATGCCATAAGGAAAAATGCATTTGCCAACTATCTTGCCAAGGTAAGACAATCCGATTATCCTAATGATCAAAAGTTGCTGTTGGTAAGGAAATTGATGCCGGAGGCCAAAACCCTCGCCGAAAAGAAACAGGTGCTTTCTGCTACGGGGAACATAAAGACCTTTCTTGCCCTGATCTTTGTTTCGGAGTATTTAAAGGATAGGGAGCTTTTGACAACCGCATCCAATGTAGCTATTGCCATTGCCTTGCCAACCCCCGGTAAGCAGGACGGTTTAAGTGGAGAAGTCGTTAGGGATATCGTCTCCAAAAGTGTCGATAACCTTACCGGCCCCGATAGTCAATATATTAAAATTGATGTTAGGGAGTTTTTGGAAAAAATGCCTACTGACAAAGGCTTTGTCCCGATCTTTAATGGAAAGGACTTCACAGGATGGGAAGGATTGGTGCAAAACCCAATTGCACGTTCCAAAATGTCCGCAAGAAAATTGGCGGCCGAACAGGCCAAGGCCAATGAACAAATGATGAAGGATTGGTATATAGAAAACGGGGTTATCGGTTTTAGAGGGGAAGGATACAATAATATCTGTACGGTAAAGGATTATGGCGATTTTGAAATGTTGGTAGATTGGAAGATTACCAATGGTGGCGACAGTGGTATTTATTTGAGGGGAACCCCACAAGTACAAATCTGGGATATTGCAAGAGTTGATGCCGGTGCCCAAGTGGGCTCGGGCGGATTGTACAATAATCAGAAGCATGAGAGCAAGCCGCTACAAGTGGCGGACAACCCTATTGATGAATGGAATACCTTTAGGATCAAAATGGTGGGCGAACGCGTTACCGTACATTTAAATGGTGTATTGGTTACGGATAATGTGGTCTTGGAGAACTATTGGGATCGCAAACAGGCCATTTTTGCAAAGGAGGCCATTGAACTACAGGCACATGGTGAGGACTTGGGCTTTAGGAACGTTTATGTAAGGGAAATTGGTTCTGGGGATGATCAGTTGACGGAAGCGGAAAGGAAGGAAGGTTTTAAATCCTTGTTGAATGGAAAGGACCTGGATCACTGGATCGGAAATAAGACCGATTATGTCATGGAAAACAATGAGCTTTTGGTGCGCCCAAAGAGAGGGGGACACGGTAATTTGTTTACGGCCGAGGAATATTCCGATTTCATTTTTAGATTTGATTTTAAATTGACCCCGGGTGCCAATAACGGTTTAGGTATCCATGCGCCATTGGAAGGGGATGCTGCCTATGAAGGCAAGGAATTGCAGATATTGGACGATACGGCCGAGATTTATGCCAATTTGCAACCCTATCAATATCACGGTTCTGTTTATGGAATAATGGCTGCCAAAAGAGGGGCCCTAAACCCGGTAGGGGAGTGGAATTCACAAGAAGTAATCGTTAAGGGGAATCATATCAAAATAACCTTAAATGGCATTGTCATAGTGGATGGGGATTGGAAAGAAGCGTCAAAGAACGGGACGGCGGACCATAAGGAACACCCAGGTCTTGAAAGGAATACAGGGCATATTGGTTTCTTGGGGCATGGTGCCGAACTGGCCTTTAGAAATATTAGAATCAAGGATTTGAGCAAATAATTTGATCAATTACTTATATACCGGAAGTTTTGGATAGGTGCTATTCCAAAGCTTCCGGTTTTTTTATGTAATATAACCAAGCTGCCCATTACTTATTTTTATTGCAAAGGAATGAAGTAAATTAAAAGCTCAAACGAAAACTAAAGTTTGGGGTAATGCCCAGGGAAACCCTTTCTATAGTTTCAATTTCGTTTTGTTCATTTATTCTGTAATAGATGTTCAGGATATTTTTTTTGTTCAGTAGGTTAAGTACGGAAGCACCTACAGAAGATCTTATACCTTGGCCCATTTTGAAGTTGTAGATAAACGAAGCATCTGCCCTTAGGTAGGCAGGGAGTCTGCTGCTGTTGGGTTCCATGTAGTTGATTTGGTTGGGGAATATGTTTTGGATTATAGCATTGTTGCCCTCCTGTGGCTTGGTATACGGTCTTCCCGTGTGGTAATTGGCCCCAAGGCCCATTCTGAAACTCTTATAAGTATAGGTGCCCGCAAAGGTCAGGGTGTGCCTAATGTCCAAATTGTTGGGGAATTGTTGGGGCGTTATATTCTCAAAAGTGTAATTGTTGGTGTTATATGCGTAACTGAGCCATGTGCTATAGGTGGCAGTTTTTTTATTGATCAGGAATTCGATTCCCGATACATCGTACTTCCCTATTTCACCGTTAAATTGATCTTGGTTTTGAAATCCCTGGGTAGTCGTGCTTATACCATCCACCTTTTTATAGAATCCTTCCACACCAACATAGAGCGTATTTTTATCATAGTTTAGTCCAAGCGAAATTTGTTTACTTTTTGTAATGGGCAATACGTCGTTGTCCGAAAGCATCCACCGCCTTTTCTCTATCCCTAGAAAATTTTGTTCCAGATCTATTATTTGGTTGGTGGTCTGACTTTTAAATTCGCCCAGTAGTTCGGCCTTGATCCTATCGGTGATAGCATAATTTATGTTTAATCTAGGTTCTAGGATAACTTCTTCAAAGGTTTTAAAGGTCTTGAGGTTTTTAATATAATTCAATCTAAGTCCGCCTCTGGCATGGAATTTTTCATTCTTCGACCTATAATCCAACTCGGAAAATAAGGAATGGGTCATTATTACCCCTTTTATATTGCTTTTAAAGGAAGGTTGGCTAACTTGTGTAAAGTTGGTTATGCCCACCTCATTAAGTTGATATCCGTTCAGCCAACCAAGATTTTGGCCCAAGTGGTAATAGGTGTTTAACTTTATTGCCTTTTCCAAAACCTGATTGCTCTGAAAAAGCTGCTGGGATGGTGAAGGAATGTTTTGGGAATCCAAATTGTAACGGGTGTAATATAGGTTTAAATGGGTACTCCATCTGGGCGTCCATTTACTTTCCAAACTTCCCCCAAAGGATAGATTGGTCTGGTCCAATAAACTTTTGGCAGTGCCATCCCCAGTTTTTTCAGTGTATTTAAGGTGGTTGTTGGTATTGATGAAACTTAGTCTGGCCTTTTGATTTTCATTGATGTCGTAAAGCAATTTTCCGGTAAAATCATAGAAATAAAAATCTTCGTCCCTCACCGTGTTCTCGGGATTGGGGGAGTTTTCATTTTCCTTGACCTCACTATCCTGGAAAACTTTGTCAAAAAACCGATTGTAAGTTGGGGTATTTATAAAATCGGTGGTAGATCGCCTTCCGGAAAACTGAACGGAAATTTTCTTGGACAGGGGCAGCTGTCCAAAAACATCGCCACTTAATAGATTAAATCCAGCCCCTCCAACCAACGAATCACTGATCTTGTTTCTGGTATTGATATTTATTACACTGCTCACTCCATCGCCATATTGTACACTGGTCCCATTTTTTATGATGTTCACATTTTCGATCAAATAGGGATTAAAGGCAGAGATCAAACCAAAAAAATGTCCGGAGTGGTACATTTTTATTCCATCCCACAGAACCAAATTTTGGTCGTTGGTACCTCCCCTAACATTAATATCGGATACCGTCTCATCCACACTTTTAATGCCGGGCAATGCCTGTATGGTCTGTAGTATATCGGGTTCTATGAGACCGGGTAAAATTCCAAATTTATCCGTATTGAGCTCAATGCTGGCATCCGGTTCTTTGGTGATGCCAGTGGTAAGAAATTGATAAACAACTACTTCATCCAATTGTTGGTAATTTGGAGACAATAGGATAGTCTTGCAGCTATTGTTGGCCGCCAATTCTTCCGCACTTAAATACTTGGTCTTAAAACCAAGGTGTTTGATCGCGATATTGGCATTCCTGGGTACCTTCGTTATTTGGAACTGTCCTTTCATATCAGTTACTTGGGATATATTGCTGCCCAAAACCTCTACGGTAGCATTCACGATGGTACTGTTCTCAAAATTGTCCACCACATTGGCGCAGATATCCACGAACTTGCTTTTGGACAAGGCAAAATAACGGTCGTTGAGCTGGGTAATGTCCAGCAGTGTCTGTTTGCGGAGTTCTTCCAGTATTAGGGGCAAGGAGTTGGTGCTGGGAATAGAGAACCGCAGCTGTCCCAGGTCCTGATCTACATAGGAGAACTTAATGTTGAACTCGCGTTCCAGTTCCTCCAAATAGCCAATGAGGTTTACTTTTTGTGTGCTATTTTCTTGTGCCCGGTTGGGATTGGGGGCCAAAAGAAAAAAGTATAGGATAAAATGAAATACAATGTATTTATGGTGTTTCAGCATAGAATAGCACTTTATTCCCCTCTAATTTAAACTTGATCTGAGAAGGAGTACTTATACTTTGCAACGCTAATTCCTTGTCGGTATTGCTAAAGGATCCTGTAAATAATTGATCGGTATCTATATTTTCGGTAGCGACCTCAATATTAAATTGTCTTTGAAATTCATCCAAAACAAATTTCAAGGGAATACTCTTAAAGCTACTTTCATTCCTAATCCAAGATGGTTCCTTTGTGTTTGGGATTGCCAAAGCCTGTAATTGCCCATTTATTACGACCAAAGAATTACCAGCGGGAAGTTTTATTTCTTTTTTATTGTAGACCACACTTACCAGCCCCTCATAGCAGGCAACCTCAAAAAAGTCTTTTCTGTTTTCTACATTAAATTGCGTGCCCAAAACGCTAACGGTTCCATGCGCGGTCGTTACTGTAAAACGCTTACCCTTGGCAACCTTGAAATATGCTTCCCCTTCTAGTGCTATATCCCTTTTTTTGGCCCAATTCTTTTTGCTGTACGAAATGTGGGAATCGGCATTTAGTTGAACCTCCGACGCATCCGGTAGTACTATCTCGGTCCTTTCTGCATATTGTGTACTTATTTTTTCGTTCAGACTTCCATAGTATAAAAAGGAGGCAATAAAAAGTAGGGCTACTGCAGCAGCAATACCCAAGTATTTCTTGTAAGGATTAAGTTTAATTACTTTGCCCTTAGTGCCAATTTTGTGTTTGTTGAGGTCTTCCCATGCCTTGGCCATATCAAAATCAGGCGCTTCCAAATTATCGGTAGCTTCCCGAAGTTTTAAATACGGGGCATACTCTTTGGACTCCTTAAATTTGGCCAACTCCTCTTCCGTGAGTTCATTGTTGAGCCATTTTGCCAAATAATTTTCCTGCATGGTTTCCAGCTTTATTTAGGTATAACAATCAATAAATGAAATACCCTACTTTTAGATCAATAATTTATATTGGTATTAAGAAATGGGTATTTAGTATTTAGAGTTTGGCTTTCAGCATAAATTGAAAATTCCATAAGCTTGATCTGGATAAATAATAATTTATAAATCATATTAGAGGCCAATAGTGCTCCACTAATTTCCCAATACTCAATACTAATCTCTCCATACTCTATTCTCCCTTTTATATTCCTTCGATCCGTTCCCTGAGCGATTTGAGGGCAAGGTGCATTCTTTTTTCAATGGCTTTTACACTTACACCTTCCATATCCGCAATTTCCGCATATTTCTTCCCGTCTATCCTATTTAATAAAAAAGTGGTACGTTGGTTTTCCGGCAAAGCGGCCAATGCCCGTTCCAATTTTTCCTTATATTCCTGTTCTTCCAATATAAATTCCGGGGACTCATGGACCACTGCATTGGTATCCGGGGCATATTTTAATCTTACTTTTTCGGCTTTTAGAACGTTCAGGTACAAATTGTTGGCAACGGTATATACATAGGACTTCGCCTTGTCTGGAGCAACCTTGGAACAGTTTTCCCATAATTTTATAAATGCTTCCTGTACAACATCATACGCTTTTTCTTCATTGCCAAACTTATAATATATATAGTTGAAGACCGTTTTGGAATAGGTGCTGAAGATGGAAGCGTAAACGTCATCATTACATATATGTTCTTCTTTGATAGCTTTCAAGCCTGCTTGTCTTTAGTTTTTTCAAAGATATTTTAAAAAAAGCGAAAAACAGGGTAGGGTTTTTTAAAAGTGGGTTGTTTTAGGGATATACGAACAAATAAAAACCAAATCGTTATGAAAAAGTTTATGTCTTATTTAATGTTCTCGAGCCTACTTCTTGCGGCATTAAGTTTTACCTCCTGTCAGGAAGAATTTGAAGAATTACCGGGTGAGGACGATCAGGAGGCCATATTGGCAAGTTCCAGTACGGCACAATTAATAAAAAGGACTTCATCCAAAGATGGATCCTATGATAATATAGTGGATGGGGCCAGTTGTTTTGCCATCAATTTTCCTTATGTGGTAAAGGTAAATGGGCTAGAGGTCAATATAGATGCCAAAGAAGACCTAAAGTTGATAAAGCAGCTGTTTAATGAGGTAGAGATAGATGATGATATCTTGGAAATCATATTTCCCATACAGGTAACCTTGTCGGATTATACCGAAATAACCATAAATAACAAGGAGCAACTCCGTCAAAAGGTCGAGGAATGTATTGAAAGGGGGGATGACGATGATATTTCATGTATAGATTTTGTGTACCCAATAGTAGTGTATTCCTTTAATATCGATCTACAGCAAACCGGTAATGTAACTGTAGAAAATGATATGCAATTAAGACGTTATTTTGCGGAGCGTGGTGATGATGACCTGCTTAGTTTTGATTTTCCCATTACCTTGAAGTTATATGATGATACCCAAGTTAGTGTAAGTAATAATGCCGAATTGGCCAATGCCATTGAAACTGCAAAAAGTGAATGTGACGATGATGACGATGATGAGCTTACCCAGGAGCGTCTGCAAGAATATCTTGTTGCCTGTCCGTGGTTGGTGAATGAGGTAATAAGGGCCAATGTAAACAGCACCGATCAGTATTTTGACTATGTGATGAATTTTACCGAAGACGGAAATGTAGTTATGAAGGATAGGGGAGGTAATAGTTTAATGGGGACTTGGAGTACTGGGATTGGAGAAAATAGGCTATTGTTGAAACTAGAGTTTGAAGCTTTGGTAGATTTCACCCTAGAATGGCCGGTGTATGATCTTGGAGATGGTAAAATTAAGCTGTATGCCGGGGAAGGAGAGAAGATAATAATGAAAAAGGCGTGTAATATCATAGATAACACCCCGGATACCTTGAGGGAAATTTTGGGGGAGTGTAGCTGGGTCATTAAAAAGGTTGAAGTAAATGATGAGGAATTGGATCGGCTTTTGGGATACGGGTTTAATTTTCAGGCCGAGGGAGTGGTTACCCTAAGCAATGAATCCAATGTTTCCGAAGGAACATGGGCCATTACTACCAATGCCCAAGGACGTTTGGTCATGGCCATTACCATGGGCGATGAACCAGGGGTCAGTTTTGAATGGTTGTTATCCGATCTTAAGGACAAACGCCTAAAGTTTAATATAGAGGATGAGCACTACGAACTTATTCTGGAAAGAGTGTGCGATGACAATGCCGATGACGGGGATGTTGCCGAGATCAGAAATATTATGATGGGCGGCGAATGGATAGTGGCGAATTATTCGGATGATGAGGTTGATGAAACCGAGAATTATGATCCCTATACTTTTGCTTTCCAAGCCGGATTGCTACTACAAGCTACCACAGGGGAAGCCGAACCTTCATATCCGGGATTATGGAGAATAATCAGGGATAGCGAAGGGGAGTTGAAGTTCTATCTAAATTTTGGTTTGACGGAGTCTTTGGCCGATCTGAGCGATGATTGGAAGATAGTTTCCATCGATGCCGATAGATTGGAACTTAAGGATATAAGTAGCGACGGAAGCATGGATATCCTAGTCTTCGAAAAGAAGTAAAAATTTTGCCCCAATTTTTGGAAAAGGGTGACTTCTTTTGGAAGTTGCCCTTTTTTTACTCGATAATCGAGATTTAAATGCGCTGACGCTTGCGTCGAAATCAAACTTGAATTTCCTTTAAATGCTTCGTGGGCTTGCCCCGAGGTAGTTTACTTTTATATTTTTCCTCCCACGCTTCACACTTACGGTAGTTATTCTTAAATTTGCGCTTTCCTGATAATAAAGTAAGACTATGTTTGATAATTTAAGTGAAAAGTTGGATAAGGCGTTGCATGTTCTAAAAGGACATGGACAAATTACAGAGATCAATGTTGCGGAAACCTTAAAGGAGGTGCGTAGGGCACTTTTGGATGCAGATGTCAACTTTAAAATTGCCAAGGAGTTTACCAATAAGGTGAAGGAAAAGGCACTGGGGCAGGATGTATTGACCTCCCTTCAGCCAGGCCAGTTAATGGTAAAATTGGTAAAGGACGAACTTACCGAGCTTATGGGCGGAGACGCAGAGGGCATCAATTTGTCAGGTACGCCTTCGGTAATCCTAATGTCCGGTCTGCAGGGTTCCGGTAAAACTACCTTTTCAGGAAAATTGGCCAATTATCTTAAGACCAAAAAGGCCAAAAAACCATTGTTGGTGGCCTGTGACGTATATCGGCCTGCAGCTATAGACCAACTTCATGTTGTTGGGGAGCAGATCGGTGTCGAGGTTTTTTCGGATAGGGGAAATAATGATCCCGTTGCCATATCAAAAGCAGGTATTGCCCACGCCAAGGCAAATGGTTTTAACGTAGTTATTATAGATACGGCAGGTCGTTTGGCTGTGGATGAGCAAATGATGAAAGAAATTGCCGATATCCATAAAGCCGTTCAGCCCCAGGAAACCCTGTTTGTGGTGGATTCCATGACCGGTCAGGATGCTGTTAACACGGCCAAATCATTTAACGAGGTTCTTAATTTTGATGGGGTCATATTAACAAAACTGGATGGGGATACCCGTGGTGGAGCCGCTATCTCGATTAAATCGGTCGTAAACAAACCCATTAAGTTTATAGGTACCGGGGAAAAGATGGATGCCATAGATGTCTTCTATCCTTCCCGTATGGCCGAAAGGATCCTGGGTATGGGAGATGTAGTGTCTTTGGTGGAAAGGGCCCAGGAACAGTTTGATGAAGAGGAGGCCAGAAAAATCCAGAAGAAGATAGCCAAGAACAAATTTGGTTTTGATGATTTTTTGAGCCAGATACAACAGATTAAAAAGATGGGCAGCCTTAAGGATCTTATGGGAATGATCCCAGGTGCGGGAAAGGCGTTAAAAGGTTTGGATATTGATGATGACGCCTTTAAGCATATAGAGGCCATTATACATTCCATGACTCCGGATGAAAGATCTACCCCTGCAAAATTGAACGCTAGCAGAAAAAAGAGAATAGCCAAGGGCAGTGGTACCAGCATTCAGGAAATAAATCAATTGTTGAAGCAGTTTGATCAAATGGGCAAGATGATGAAGATGATGCAGGGCGGCGGCGGTAAAAAGATGATGCAGATGATGGGGGCCATGAAGGGGATGAAGTAAGGTTCTCTTGAATGAGTTGACAGTTTTCAGTGACAGTTGGCAGTAAATTTCAAAAAGCTCTATAGCTAAATAAAGGCATGGGATATAGAAAATTATTGGCCTATCAAAAAGGATTTAAGCTGGCGATGGATATTTTTGAAGTGTCAAAATCCTTTCCTTAAGATGAGACCTATGCTTTGACAGACCAGATTAGAAGGTCTTCCCGTTCTGTTTGTGCCAATATTTCTGAAGCCTATAGAAAAAGGAGATATGAAAAGCATTTTATCAGCAAGTTGACAGATGCCGATAGTGAAAATTCGGAAACTCAGGTTTGGTTGGAATTTGCCGAATCTTGCAAGTATATATCAGCGGATGACAAACGGGACCTTATTGAAGGAAGTTTGGAAATAGGAAGATTATTACAATTCATGATTAACAACCCGGGCAAGTTTGCTGTGTAAAGGACTGCCAACTGCCACTGGGAACTGAATACTAAAAAATGGAAATACTAGACGGTAAAAAAGTGTCAAATCAAATTAAGGAGGAAATAGCGGCCGAAGTGGCCAAAATGCGGGAGCGAGGAGAAAAAGTGCCCCATTTGGCCGCGGTCATTGTTGGAAGCGACGGTGCCAGTCTTACCTATGTTGGGAGCAAGGTAAAGTCTTGTGAGCGGGTAGGATTCGAATCTACCTTGGTACAGTTGCCCAGTACCACTTCGGAACAGGAGTTGTTGAACAAGATCGAGGAACTTAACCAAGATGATGATATTGACGGGTTTATTGTGCAACTGCCCTTGCCGGAGCAGATCAATACACAGCGTGTACTGTTGGCGGTAGACCCCGACAAGGATGTAGACGGATTTCATCCTACCAATTTTGGAAAAATGGCGCTGGATATGAGCACTTTCATTCCTGCCACCCCTTTTGGTATATTGGAACTCTTGGAAAGGTATAAGGTAGAGACCAAAGGTAAACATACCGTGGTTATTGGCCGTAGTCATATAGTAGGGAGGCCCATGAGTATACTGATGGGGAGGAAGGGATGGCCCGGCAATTCTACGGTTACTTTGACCCATAGCCATACCAAGAATATTACCCAGATAATCTCGCAGGCCGATATTGTGATTTCTGCCCTCGGGGTACCCAATTTCTTAAAAGCCGAAATGGTGAAGGATGATGCAGTAATCATCGATGTGGGTATTACAAGAGTGGCCGACGACACCAAGGAAAAAGGGTATTATATTACCGGGGATGTTGATTTTGAAAATGTAAGCAAGAAGGCTTCATATATTACTCCGGTTCCAGGAGGTGTGGGCCCAATGACCATTGCCATGTTGTTAAAAAATACCCTGCTGGCCAGGGAAAGGCATAGAAGTCAAAAAAGACCGTAGTTTATTTAACCTCTGGTCTTTTGGTTTTATCCAGATCCCTGCCAGCTGCATAAATAAGTAGTTTTTTGAGTATGTTTTACGAATATGCCTAGGCCTGGTCTTGGGAAGGACAAGTGGAAGTACTCATTTTTTCGTTAAAAAACCCTTATATTACCATTGAACTCATCTTGACTTTTTGTTTTGAACCGAAAAGTTATGCTTTTGTATCCTAATGAAGGATTTTTAGAGCAGCATAGCAGCGCTACGGTGAGAGAAAAAGACAAAATTAGGGTGCAAAATGATGATTTTGCAGGTAATAGAAAAAGTCAAGATAAGTTCATTATCTTAGGAGCAATATGCAGGAAACTACAAGCCTTAGTCTAGACCCTTTTTTTAATCTTTCCATGGATTTATTATGTATAGCCGGTTATGATGGCTATTTCAAAAAAGTAAATCCCGCTTTGGTTAAACTTTTGGGTTATTCGGAAGAGGAATTATTCTCTAGGCCCATTAGGGAATTTATTTATGTGGAAGATAGGGATCTAACGGCTAGGTACAGGGAAAATTTGAAAAATAATGTACCCTTAGTAAATTATGAGAATAGATATGTCTGTAAATCAGGGGAAATCATTTGGTTGCATTGGACCTCAATCCCCTTGGAAGATGAAGAATTGGTATACGCGATAGCCAAAAATATTACCCACAAAAAGAAATTGGAGAAAGAGCGTATAGACTACCTAATAAGCTTGGTAGATAAAAACCAAGAGTTGAAACAGCTCAATTATACCACCTCCCATGATTTAAGGGCTCCCGTAAATAATCTACTATCCATATTTGAGGTTCTGGATTTTAGTAAAATTGATGATAACGAAATATTGGAGACCCTGAATTATATGAAGAAGGCCACGGAGGGCCTCAATAAATCCCTAAATACGTATGTGGACCTATTAAGCAAGAAAGAAGGCTCGGATCTTGAGTTGGAAGAGGTAGATTTTGAATGGGTCCTAAATCATGTAAAATCGTCCATCGGTTCCCTATTGATCAATGCCAATGTAACCTTTAAGGTCGATTTTTCCACCTTAAAGGGCGTAAGGCATAATGTGAACTATATGGAAAGTATTTTTCTTAACCTGATAACCAATTCCATAAAATATGGAATGCCAAATACACCACCTGTTATTTTCATAACATCAAGAATTTTAAAAGGTAGGAAACAGTTGATATATACGGACAACGGATTAGGTTTTGATATGGAAAAAGTAGGGGACAAAATCTTTGGATTAAATAAAAAATTCCACAATAACGGTGATAGTAAAGGGGTTGGGCTATATTTGGTGTACAATCATATTACAAGCCTAGGGGGTAAAATTTCTGTGGATAGTGAGGTGGATAAGGGTACTACCTTTACCATTAGCTTTGCATAATAAGCTATAAGCCATAGGCAATGGGCAAATCCGTTTTTTGGCCAACTGCTTACAACATATAGCCTATTGCATACTGCCAACATGTCATCCAGTCCTTGTCAAGGAATTCAATGCCTTTCCAAAACTCCTGCTTACCGGCAAGTGTGTAATTTTATTGCATAGTTTGGTCTAAACAACCGGTTCTTGTAACATTTGCTCGGTTTTGGCAGTGTCCGCTGGGGTAAGGACATCAATTTTTTCCTCATCTTCGTCGTTGGTGCAGCTGCCGATGCTAAGGAGGCAAAACAGAAATGTGGCCAATAGGATTATTTTTTTCATATGTAGTTATTTATTGTCCGCCCGTGCCGTTACGGATGGGTTTTTTAGCGGTCATACCTGCCCGACTACATCGTTCCCGTCCGTACCGGAACGGGCGGACAGGCGGGTGTAATTCGCATATCTTCATTTGAGTTTGCCCGCCAGAATGAATCTTTCGGGCTGGCGACCAAATTTTGGTCACGCTCATTTCATGAGTTTAGATTTTAGTAGGTGTGTCCAAATTCAATATAGTTCTATAACGTATAATTTTAATTTTTGTTTTATGGTTTATAATGCTTGTAGCGAACACCAAAAAAGTTAGGGTCTGTAATATATAAATCGATACACTTTATATTGTAACTGTTTTTAATTTATTTTGATTAATTTTTGGCTCACAAAACCAATTGGATTGGATGAAAAAATTTCTTAGGTACATATTGGCCATAGTGCTACTTCTATATTTCTTGGCAACTTTTATGGTATCTCCAATTTTGGACAGGCAACTGAACCTTGTTGAATATAGTGATCCAAGACAATTGGGGGCCGAAGCACAAGAATTGTACAATTCACTGGAGTTCATTGCAGACCTGCATTGTGATGCCCTGCTATGGGATCGCGACTTGACCCAAAAACTGGATTATGCGCATTTGGATTTTCCCCGAATGCAAAAGGCAAATATGAGCTTACAGGCATTTACCATTGTCACGAAATCTCCCAAAGGGCAGAACTTTAAGCAGAATAGCGCAGGAGCATTCGATAATATTACAATGTTGAATTTTGTTCAGGGCCAACTACCGGATAAGTGGTTTAGTCTATACAAACGGGCCGAGTACCAGGCAAGGGCTTTACAGAAGTACCAAGGGAAGTTAGACGTTAAATTTTTTTTGGTGAAATCGCGCCAAGATTTAAAAAAATTGATAGAATCAAAGCAAGCAGATCCAGAGGTTATTGGAGGTTTTTTGGGAATTGAGGGGGCTCATTGTCTGGAGGGAAATTTGGAGAATGTGCAGAATCTATATTACGAAGGGGTAAGAATGATGGCTCCTACACATTTCTTCGATAATGAACTGGGGGGATCGGCACATGGTCTTTCCGGGGCAGGGCTTACGGATTTTGGTCAGGAGGTTATTCAGGAGATGAACCGTTTGGGCATTATTATAGATTTGGCACATGTCTCCCCGAAAATGATGGATGAAATTCTCGACCAAACTACCCGACCGGTCCTGGTATCGCATACAGGTGTTAAGGGGACCAAGGATAGCCCCAGGAACCTATCTGATCACCATATCAATAGAATTGCGGCATCGGGCGGGCTCATAGGTATCGGGTTCTTTAGGGGTGCCATAAAAGGGGAGATTAAACATATTGTGGAGGCCATAAAGTATGTCCGCGATTTGGTAGGTATTGAGCATGTGGCCCTGGGTTCCGATTTTGACGGTGCGGCCACAACACCTATAGATGTAACCGGCCTTCCCTTTATAGTCCAGGAATTAATGGACCAAGGGTTTTCGGATTTGGAGATCAGAGCTATTATGGGCGGTAACGTTAAGCGGTTTTTAATGGAACAATTGCCCTAGTGTGGGAATAGTTCTATTTAAAACGGGATTGTAGGATGCAATTTTCCCTACTTCAACTTTATCTTTTGAATCTTTTATATATCTTCGATAATTGGAAAATTATAAATAATAGGCACTGTTAAAACTTCCATATTGGGAAAGTGCAGAAAATAAATTAATAAATGATTATAGAGCCAAGAACACGTGGATTTATTTGTCTTACCGCCCATCCCAAGGGGTGTGAACAAAATGTTATTGATCAAATTGAGTATGTGAAGTCTAAAGGAGCCATTGATGGGGCAAAAAAAGTACTGGTAATCGGAGCTTCCACAGGATTTGGTCTGGCTTCCAGGATTACCAGTGCCTTTGGGGCCGGAGCAGCTACTATAGGGGTATTTTTTGAAAAGCCGCCCGCGGAGGGCAGGCCGGCCTCTCCAGGTTGGTACAACAGTGCGGCCTTTGAAAAGGAAGCGCATAAGGCAGGATTGTATGCCAAAAGTATAAACGGGGACGCCTTCTCCAATGAAATAAAAAAACAGACCTTGGATCTGATCAAAGCGGACCTTGGCCAAATAGATATGGTTATTTATAGTTTGGCTTCACCGGTACGGACACATCCGGATACCGGCCTAAAATATAAATCGGTCTTAAAACCAATAGGGGCCAAATTTCAAAACAAAACCGTGGATTTTCATACCGGGGTAGTATCCGAAGTATCCATAGAACCGGCCCAAGGGGACGATATAGAAAATACGGTGGCCGTTATGGGCGGTGAAGATTGGAAAATGTGGATCGATGATCTGAAAGGTGAAGGCTTGCTTTCCGAAGGATTTACTACTGTAGCCTACTCCTATATTGGCCCTTCACTTACGGAGGCGGTATATAGAAAAGGAACTATTGGCCGTGCCAAGGATGATCTGGAGGCTACTGCATTTACCATATCGGACAGTTTAAAACCTTTGAACGGAAAGGCCTATGTTTCCGTAAACAAGGCCTTGGTAACCCAGGCAAGTTCTGCCATTCCGGTAATACCGTTATACATATCACTATTGTACAAGATAATGAAGGAGGAAGGAATACACGAAGGCTGTATAGAACAAATTCAACGCCTGTTCCAAGATCGATTGTATGCCGGAAAAATACCTCTGGATGACAAAGGAAGAATACGGATAGATGATTGGGAAATGCGCGAAGATGTACAGGCCCGGGTAGCAGCACTTTGGAAGAAGGCCACTACCGAAACCTTGCCGGAAATAGGCGACCTTAAGGGCTATGGGAAAGATTTCTTCAATTTGTTCGGGTTTATGGTAGAGGGGGTGGACTACAATGAGGACGTTGACGAAATAGTGGATATTCCAGGGCTTCAGTAATTATTTGTATTCCCAATCCAATCATAAATGTATGCCATGTTTGGTAGAAATTAGATACATATGAAATGAGCCATAACAAATCTTGATACCAACAGATATGTTCAATGGCGAATTCCATCTGACCTTTAAAAAACAATAAATTTGAACAGATGAAAAACTATCTATTGTTGTTATGTACGCTGGTATGCTTGGCAAGTGCCAATGCCCAATCTGGAAAAGTATTTGACGCCCTTACCATGAAGAGTGAAATCCTCAAGAGCGAAAGGAAGTTTGCCGTATACCTGCCTCCGGATTACGAAACTTCCAATAGGAGCTACCCAGTGCTGTATTTACTACATGGAGCTGGGGACGACCAAACGGGATGGGTACAATTTGGGGAGGTGCTACGTATTACCGATAACGCCATTAAGGAGGGCAAGGCCACTCCTATGGTTATTGTTATGCCGGATGCAAATACGGGAACCAGAGGCTATTTTAATTCCATAAAAGGGGATTGGAGGTATGAGGATTTCTTTTTTGAGGAATTAATGCCCTATGTAGAGAAGAAGTATCGCATTAAGGGAGAGAAGCGTTTTAGGGCCATAGCCGGTCTTTCCATGGGTGGCGGTGGATCGTTCATGTATGCCTTGCGCCATCCAGAATTGTTTTCTTCGGCCTGTCCGTTAAGTGCCTATATTGGGCCCTTAAGTTTGGACGATTTTAAACAAAGACTTAAAAATGGCAATGAGAGCTACGAAGATAACCTTGTCAGTGCCTATTATGAAAGGCACAATGCCCTGTCCCTTATACAGGCGTCCTCATTGGAGGATCTGAAGTCGGTTAGATGGTTTATAGACTGTGGGGACGATGATTTTCTTTACGAAGGAAATAGTTTGGTCCATATTGCTATGAAAAAGAAGGAGGTGCCCCATGAATACAGGGTAAGGGAAGGGCGTCATAGTTGGACCTACTGGCGGGAATCCCTGCCCGTGGTATTGGAATTTGTGTCCGATGCCTTCCATCAGTATTGAATAATAAATAGATTCGGGAATTCTTTGGAGATAGAAGTATGGTTATAAGAAAATTTGGTAGGACCCAGTGGGATGTTGGTGAAATAGGATATGGAATGTGGGGCATGGGCGGATGGACGGAGTCCGACGACCTATTGTCCGCCAAGTCATTGGATCTGGCCGTGGAAAACGGAGTTAATTTTTTTGATACGGCTTGGGCATATGGCCATGGGCACAGTGAGAAATTGCTAGGCGATCTGTTGCGAAGGTTTCCCCATAAAAAGCTTTATACCGCCAGTAAGATTCCGGCAAAAAATTTTAAATGGCCGGCAAAGGCGGAATATAGTCTGGAGGAATCCTATCCAAGGTCCCATATCGTGGATTATACCGAAAAAACCCTTAAAAATTTAGGTGCGGAGCAATTGGATTTAATGCAGTTCCATACCTGGGACGATGGTTGGTCCGACCGTGAAGAATGGCAAAGAGCGGTGGAGGATTTAAAAAAATCGGGAAAGGTAGCGGCCATGGGCATCAGCGTAAATAGATGGGAGCCCGAAAATGGTATCAAGGCCCTCAAAACAGGAATACTGGATGCGGTACAGGTAATTTACAATATTTTTGATCAGGCTCCGGAAGATGTTCTCTTTCCCTTATGTGAGGAGTTGGATATTGCTGTTATTGCTAGGGTACCTTTTGATGAAGGTACCTTGACCGGTAATATAACCAAAGAGACCAAGTTTCCGGAAGGGGATTGGAGGGGGACCTATTTTGTTCCCGAAAATTTAATGGCAAGTGCGGAAAGGGCAGATCTGTTGAGACCGGTTGTCCCGCAAGGGATGACCATGGCGGAAATGGCTTTGCGATTTATAACGATGAACAAAACGGTAAATACCATAATTCCCGGAATGCGCAAGGAAAGGAACGTTTTAATGAATACGGCCTTAAGTGATGGTAAAGGTTTGCCCATTGGGTTGTATCAAGAATTAAAAGGCCATAGATGGGACAGGAAACCAACCACATGGTCCCAATAACATAAATAATCAGTAGTGTCCGATTAAAGACAAAAGACCACTTCGTTGCAAGACTTAAGACAAATGACCCTATCACAATCAGCTGATTTAAAGCGTCCCTTTTTATTAAGATGTATCGAATCAAAAAGCAAGGTACAAAAGACGTCAATGACTCTAAATAATTGTTTTTAATGGACTTATGATGATTCATAAATATTTTATCGGACAACAATAATAAATAATAGATAATGACAACTAGAAAAGAATTTTTAATGCAGTCAGGAATGTTGGCGGCAGGAGTAGTTTTAATGCCCTCCTTTGCATTACCGTATAAGGACCCAAAAAAGAATTTAGGGGTTCAATTGTATACTTTTCGTAAGGAAATGTTGGAAGATGCTGTTGGTACCTTAAAACGGATAGCGGCATTGGGAATTAAACAAATTGAATCGGCCAGGAGTGTCAAAGGGCTTTATTACGGCTTGGCACCTAAGGAAATGAAAAGCGTTTGTGAAGATCTTGGGATGACCCTTAGGAGCGGCCATGTAGCCTTGGACGAACATTGGAACGAGACTATGGACCAAGCGGCCGAGGCCGGTCAGGAATATCTGATCTGTTCCTCCCTGCCCACCGCAGGACAAACTGCGGATAATTATAAGAAAGTGGCCGAGGCCTTTAATAAGGCAGGGGAGGAATGTAGCCGTCGAAATATTAAATTCGGATACCACAATCACGAATATGAATTTGAATCCGAAAACGGGGAGGTGCTCTATGACATCTTGTTAAAAAATACGCAAGCGGACTTGGTATATATGGAACTTGATCTGGGTTGGGTAGTGGTTGCCGGAAAGGAACCTTTGGATTATTTTAGAAAATATGAAGGAAGGTTTCCATTATGGCACTTGAAGGATATGGACATGGTGAAAAAGGAAAGTACCGAGTTTGGAAAGGGAGGATTGGATATAGCCCAAATGCTAAAAAATGGAAAGGAATCCGGACTGAAATATATATTTATCGAACAAGAGGAGTATGCCAGTACCCCTTTTGAAAGTATGTCCCATAATATGGTGTATATGAAAAACCTTTAAAAGCTAAAGTATCCCTATGCTGCATGTTTAGGGAAGCCCTATTTGGCAAATAATTGCCCTAAATCCTTAAAGGCTTTGAATTCCAGCGCATTTCCCGCGGGATCCAAAAAGAACATAGTGGCCTGCTCACCTAAGTCGCCCTTAAACCGGATATAGGGCTCAATAACAAATTTGACCCCTTTAGCCATAAGTTCGTCGGAAAAGGATCTAAAAATATCCCAGGGGAGGACCACGCCGTAATGCGGTACGGGTACATCCTTGCCATCTACAGGGTTATGGTGCAGTTCTTCGGATTTGGCCTTAGGCTTATAGTGGATTACCAATTGGTGTCCAAAAAGATTAAAGTCTACCCAATTATCACTGCTTCTTCCTTCTTCACAATTTAATATCTCTCCGTAAAACTTACGGCATTCGGCCAAATTATGGACTGGAATGGCAATATGGAAGGGAGTAATGTTATTCATATTTCAAGTGCTTTATTTTAATGAAAACGAGTTGTATAATTTCCTAAAAATAATCATATTTTAAAATAGAAATAAAAACAAAGGATAAAACTTGGACCGTCTCTAAGACAATAAAAAATCCACTATCTGTAAGTTGACCTCCTCTTGGTGCAGGGAGTGGCCAAGTCCGGTGGTTTTTAATAAGCGGCTGTTCTTCCAGTTTTGATGAAGGCGTTCGGAGGCGTTGTAGGGGGTTATCGTATCCCGTTCATCATGGATGATCAGCCCTTTTTGTTCGATGGATTTAGCAAACTTTGGGGTGGATATATCGTGGATCCTATAGTTGAAATGTTCATAAATGTGCTTGTCCAAAGCCCTTAGGACCTTCTTGTTGAACCTGACCAGTTTTTGGTAGTGCACCATTAATTCGGACAGTTCTGCAGGGGCACCTAAAGTAACTATTTTTTCAATGTATGGGTTTGGGTTTTGATATTGATTATGAAGGGTGGCAAGTCCCCCCATAGAATGCCCAATAATATGTTTGGGCCGGTAAAGGTCTATAAGTTGCCGTGCACTGTCCGCATAGGTGACCACATTTAAACTGTTTCCTTCGGAATACCCATGGCCCGGTGCATCAAAGGCAATGATGTGGAATTCCCTTTCCTGTAATTTTTCAATGAGATATCGCCACCTATAGGCGTTGCTTTCCCAACCGTGCATAAGAAGAACGGTTTCTCCGGCTCCTGGCCATTCATAGGTCTGCAGCCTAGAATTGTTAACTGTAATTTTTTTGCCCAGGAACTCTTGTAGATATTCTTGCTGTACCGGTAATATGCTGCCCTTTCTTGGGGTTGTAAACGTTTTGAAGGCTTTTTTTCCAGCCTCTTTTTCAGAGAAAAGGGCCGTTAAATTGAAAAAGGCACCGTAGGATAGGGCCAATGCACGGTAAAGGGTTTTGTTCATGGATTTTATCTTCATATTCCCCATCAACTTTTGGGATATTCCTGTATAATATTTTTGAGCTTTAAGCCGTAGGCCATAATCAATACTTAATTTTCATTTGCTTACCGCTTACCGCTTACCGCTTTGGGTTATATGCTCCACTTTGTGGACTACGTTTGTAACTTTGAACCTTAAACCTTAAACTTTTTCCCTGCCCACTGAAAACAGTCACTGCCCACTCCACTTAATTAGGTCTCGATCCCCGCCCGAACAGACCGTTCGGTACGGGCGGGCGCTCGACCTGACAACTTTCCAACTTTAAACCTTGAACCATGAACCAGTTTTCACTCCCAGCCCACCATCATATATTTGATCTTTGCCCTGTCCGGTATCTGAACGGCTTCAATAGTGGTGTTGTTGCCATACTGCAGGTTAGCGGGAAGTTCGGACTTTGCAATGGTGAAATAGGCATCGGAGTCTTTTAGGAAAATCACTACATTGTTCAGCACGGCAACAATTTTTTTAATGGTATGCTTGTCTTTGATATCCTTAAAGGTACTATTGAGTCCAACCCCCTTTTCGGTAACATATCGTGGATCGTAAATACGGATAATGTCTATTTTTGGAATACTGTCCATATTGGGGGTGAGGGCCATTAAATGTTTGCCCCCCTTTTCATAAATGTTGATCTTCTTTACAGCAGTACCAATCTGGGTCATTGCCGTGTCCCTAACTATGGAATCGCCGGCAAATACAGTTTCAAGTTCATCAATGGAATTGGATTTTAACAGTTTGCCTACTTGATCTTTGGCAATTACAAAATCTGAATTGGAATTGCATTGAATAAAGAGCAGTGCGCTAAGGCATGCGGCAAAAATGGATTGTTTTATCATTTTAAGGGTGACGGTTAGATTTAAAGTTAAATATACTATGGTTTGTTGTTCAAAAAACCCGA
The DNA here is from genome assembly GCF_003426735.1 of Arenibacter sp. P308M17. Classification (GTDB taxonomy): domain Bacteria; phylum Bacteroidota; class Bacteroidia; order Flavobacteriales; family Flavobacteriaceae; genus Arenibacter. The sequence continues at coordinate 279,271 of NZ_QVON01000004.1, read as the reverse complement.
CAACTATCGCATTACTTTTTTTAATACGCCCAGTACTCCCCTTATAAAAGTAGCACTGGTCAATACTTTTATCACAGGGTTTTGGCGTGTACTCGCCCTTCCCGTGGTAGATCGGGTAGATCTGTTGTTGGAAGATTCCTTTTCCTCTTCGGCCAGTTTTTCCGCTCGTTCAATCTTAACGTTAAGGAGTTCATAGGCACTTTCCCTGTCTATGGCCTCGTTGTATTTGTTGATCAGTTTGGAAGTGTCTATTACTTCTTTAAGCTCACGGTTGGTAAGTATGTCCATCCTGCTCATGGGTGCCCTTAACATTGTGGCCGCCAGGGGGGTTGGCCTTCCCTTTTCATCGAGGGCACTGATCAATGCCTCCCCTATTCCCAAGGAAGTTAAAACCTCCTTGGTGTCATAAAATTCTGAAATAGGATAATTTTCTGCGGTTAGCTTTATGGCCTTCCTATCTTTTGCAGTAAATGCCCGAAGCGCGTGCTGTACCTTTAACCCCAATTGGGAAAGGACTGCTTCCGGGACGTCTGTAGGGTTTTGGGTTACAAAATACACCCCAATGCCTTTGGATCGTATCAATTTTACGATACTCTCTATCTGATTTAATAAAGCTTTTGAGGCCTCGTTGAAAATGAGGTGGGCCTCGTCTATAAAAAGCACCAATTCCGGTCTGTCCGTATCCCCCTGTTCTGGAAAGGTGTCATAAATTTCCGCCAACAGGCTCAACATAAAGGTCGAAAATAATTTAGGACGGTCCTGTATATCGGTTAAACGTATAATGTTGATATAACCCCTGCCGTTTTCATCGATTCGGGTCAGGTCTTCCACATCAAAAGATTTTTCTCCAAAAAATAGTTCGGCACCCTGCTGTTCCAGTTCTATAATTTTTCTTAGTATGGTACCGGTAGAACTGGTAGAGATTCGCCCATAGGAATCTGAAAATTCCTTTTTACCCTCCTCTGTGGCGTATTGCAACACCTTTTTAAAATCCTTTAGGTCCAACAAAGGAAGCTTATGGTCGTCACAATATTTAAAGACTACCGCTACAATACCTTCCTGTGTATCGGAAAGGTCCAAAATTCGGCTTAATAGCACCGGTCCAAATTCTGAAACGGTGGCACGTAATTTTACACCGTCCTGTTCGGAGAGCGATAGTATTTCCACCGGAAAGGCCTTAGGGGTAAAAGGTAATCCACCAATTTTGGCGTGACGCTCATCAATTTTTGGGTTTACGGGACCGGGCTGGGCCAGACCACTAAGATCCCCCTTTAGGTCCATGAGCAATACTGGAATTCCTTTATCCGAAAGGTTTTCAGCAATTACCTGAAGGGTTTTGGTCTTTCCGGTACCGGTTGCCCCGGCAATGAGACCATGCCTGTTAAGTGTTTTTAATGGAATTTTTACGTGGGCATTGGTTATGGTCCCGCCATTCAACATGGCAGAGCCCATAGTAATAAAGTCTCCTTTTGTGGTATATCCTTCCCGTATATGTTCAAAGAATTTGTCCTGGATGTCCATTGGGCTAATTTTTGATAAAAATAGGCTAATTTTAGTCAAAAGAAAAGAGGTTGGTTTTTTAGTTGCACCTATGTTTTATTACCTATTGGTTCTCTCATTGTCAAAGAAGAATATGTTGCAGCTCCATGGTTTGTATTCCGTGTATTTCTTTACACTCTGATTTCTAATAGTGTAATATGTAATGAGTTTATCTTTTTATTACTATTTTACCGCTACTTTAAACATCAGCTAGATGACGTTAGATTATAGAAGGACCTGTCTTTTCTTTATGCTTCTAAGTGTTTTTATTCCGGATTTGCGGGCACAAGGGGAGGTTTCAAAATTTAATTTTGTAAATATCAAGGAGGGAATATCCAAGGTGGGGGTATATTCCATTTTGCAGGACGACTATGGTTTTATATGGATCGGGACCAACGGATCTGGCTTGTACCGCTATGACGGGATAGATTATAAATCATACAAGCATATTATTAACGACTCTACCTCTATAAGCAGTAGCCAAATTAATTGCTCGTATTTGGATAGTAGAAATAGATTATGGGTAGGTACGGAGGTAGGGCTAAACCTATATGACCGGGAAAAAGATCAGTTTAGGCGAATTCCAGTGCTGTCTGCCAACGATCCGAACGGTCCAACAATGCCCATTAGCGCTTTAGAGGAAGATAATGAGGGCAATTTGCTTATTGGCTCTTTCCGTTTGGGGTTGTTCAAAATGGGCCTGGATAATTTTGAGGTGGAAAAATTTGCTATTAAAGAATCGGATATGGCAGATCCCTTGGTAGTGAGATCGGTACAGCCAGATTCTAGCGGGCAAATTTTTGTCGGGACCAATATGGGCCTGTATACCGTTGATGGAAAAACGGGGATACTTCAACGTTTAGGTATCTGGAAGCAGGGACAATTGGAGTTTATAGAGGAGTCGATTAGGTCAATGATGATAGATGATGCGGATAATATTTGGATAGGGACATTAAATGATGGGCTGTATAAGGTGACAATGGCCAATACGGAAATAGGGCAACCATCGGTTATGGAAAGCTACTCTTTTTCAACTCATCCCTTCTTTACCTTAATGGCACTTCCGGACGGTACCATCATGTGCGGTACCGAAAACAACGGCCTATTCCATATAAATGGAAATGGGGAGGTATTAAATCATTATCTCACCAATAAAAAAGACGAAAAGAGTCTTTTGTCAAATTCTATTTGGACCTTGTATTTGGATAATGACGAAAAAATTTGGCTCGGATATTATAACAAAGGTGTAGCGGTATACGACAGGCTATACGATAAGTTCAAGGATATAGAAAGCCTCTACAATAACCCGCGTTCCTTGCAGATAAGTTCGGTGACCTCCATCGCAAATAATGCCTCGGGTAAGTTGTGGATAGCAATGGATGGCGGAGGGATAGATATTCTGGATTTGAAGAATAACGATTACACCCATATCAACAAGGCCAATAGCAGTGCATTTTCCGGATTGGGCAGTGATTACATACAGACTATTTTTTTTGATAGCAAAGACAATGTTTGGGCAGGAAGTTGGGATGGTGGAATCTATTTTTTGAAAAAAGGATCCAATGTATTTATTAATTATAATACTGGTAACACCCAAGGGGGATTAACGTCCAATACCGTAATGAGTTTCGATGAGGATAGGGACGGTACCATTTGGATCGGGACCTATCACAATGGGCTGCATTCCTATGACCCAGATACGGGGCTTTTTAAACATTATGATTCCAAGCCCTTTAATGACCTCGGAATCAGTGGCAGTAATGCTTATAACGTTTTGGTGGATTTTGAGGACAACCTATGGTTGGGAACTACCCAAGGGCTGTACAAAATAACGAAGCTGGCAGACCAAAAGTTTTCAGTGGTGTCCATGATAGATAGAATGTCCCAGGAATCTACTAACAATTTTGCATCAAACTATATTCTTTCTCTCTATGAAAGTACCGACCATAGTATATGGATCGGAACCAAGGGAGCTGGTCTCTGCAACTACCTACCCAAAACCGACACATTTATTTGGTACGATAAATTTAATGGCCTTGAAGAGGAAAATGTATGTGGAATTATTGAAGGCTTGGATGGCAACATTTGGATGTCCGGTCATACGGGTATTTCAAAATTTGATGTTAAGACCGAGGAATTTAGTAACTATACCATAGATGACGGACTCCTGGCCAACGATTTTAATATCAATTCGGTCTTTAGGGATGATCAGGGAAATATATACTTTGGAAGTTACGAGGGGATCAATTATTTTAATCCTTCGGAGATAATTACGAATAGGAATAAGACTTCATTGTATCTATCCAGCTTTAAGTTGTTCAATGAAAATGTATTGCCCACTCAAAAGGATTCACCCTTAAGGAAAGTTATTTCCGAGACGGATAGTATTGTATTGAATCATACCCAATCTGTTTTTACCATAGAATATTCGGGCATAAACTTTACCCGACCGGAAAAAAATGAATATGCCTATTATTTGGAAGGTTATGAGGAATCATGGAATTATGTCGGAAAAAAAAGGAGTGCTACCTATACCAACTTAGATCCGGGGAACTATACCTTTAAATTAAAGGCGGCCAACAATGATGGTATATGGAACGAATCCCCCTTAACATTGGACATCACCGTTTTATCGCCTTGGTGGAAAACCAACTGGGCCTTGTTATCCTATATCACTTTGTTCGTTTTTGGGATTTATATCCTGAATAGTATGACGCAGTCCAGGATAAGGGAAAAGCAACTAATACATTCCGAGCGGGAAAAAAGATTACAGGAAAAAAATCTGGATGAAAAGAAATTCCAGTTTTTTACCAATATATCCCATGAATTTAGAACTCCGCTCACCTTAATTATCAACCCGCTAAAGGATATTCTAAATGACAATAGTATAAGCTTATCCCCAAGAATAAAGGAAAAGCACAATGTAATCTATAAGAATACAGATCGGTTATATAGATTGGTGAACGAGCTGTTGGACTTTAGAAAACTGGAATTGAATAAAATTGGTGTAAGGGCCAAGGAAATCAACTTGATTAATTTAACCCGGGAAGTGGTCGGCCATTTTAAGGAAGAGGCCTTGGATAAAAACATACACCTTGGTTTGGATGCGGATTCCGAGGATATGACCCTTTGGGCGGACGAGAGTATGATGGAGAAAATAATCTTTAATTTGCTTTCCAATGCCTTTAAGGCCACCCCGGAAGGTGGGGCCATAAATATCCAACTGCTTTCCAAGGATGAATTGTACAACCTGCCACTGGTAGATACTCAAAAACCTACCGAAGGACTGGAATTGATAATTACCGATACTGGGCCCGGTCTTAAACAAGAGGAAACGGAGCGGATCTTTGAACGTTTTTATCAAGTAGAAAACCTTAATAAGGCCTATTATGGGGGTACGGGTATTGGTTTGGAAGTAGTGCAAAGTTTCGTGAAACTGCACAAAGGTAAAATTGAAGTGAAGAGCGAGGTGGGAAGCGGAACAAGCTTCAGAATAATTTTGCCCAAGGGACCAGGACATTTTGAAAGGAACGAAATATTTACGGATTTTAAGGAACCTGATACCCAAAAAGAGCGGGTCAACCTGGTAAATTCCAAAACTGAGGCCATATCCGTTATAAGTCAGGAGGAGGCACCCATCAACTATACCTTACTGATTGTTGAGGATAACGGGGAATTAAGGACTTACCTGCGCAATGAACTTAAAAACCAATACAGGATACTTTTGGCCAAAAATGGAAAGGAAGGTTTGGAGATGGCCAAGTCGGCCTTGCCGGATATTATAATAACTGATGTAATTATGCCAGAAATGGATGGGTTCGAATTTTGCCAAAAAATTAAAGGGGATATGCGGACCAGCCATATTCCATTGTTGATGCTTACGGCCAAAGCGCGTATAGACGACAGAATGCAGGGGATAGAAACCGGTGCCGATGCCTATATGGTAAAGCCTTTTGATCTAAGACTGCTCAGATTGCGGTTGTCCCAACTTATAACCAGCAGGCAACTAATATTCAATAAATATTTTAGTGTTATCAGCGATGTTCCTATGAACAGGAATACCACATCCCTGGACAAGGATTTTATTGAAAAGGTAATGAACTACATCAATAAAAATATAGGAGATCCAGATTTAAGTGTGGAAGTATTGGCCTCAAACTTAAATTTGAGCAGAAGTCAGTTTTATAGAAAAATCAAGGCGCTGACCAATCAGACGGCCAACGAATTCCTTAGGAATATAAGAATAGAAAGGGCTAAACAGATAATAGAAATGGGAAATACCAATATCAGTGATGTTTGTTATCAGGTCGGGTTCTCTTCACCATCCTATTTTACCAAGTGTTTTAAGGCCTATTTTGGAATATTGCCAACAGAGGTAGATCCTATTAAAACATAGACCGGCTACCATTTGCTTATTGCCGTTCAAAATAATTTCAATATTACTTCAATCTGAAGATTTTTCCGCCCTTGGTTCGGGTCCGCCGTTCGGACGGGCCTGCCTGTTCGTTGGAAAGGGTTTCCAATCCGCCCGGCACGGACGGGCCCGCCCGAACGGCACGGGCGGGTTTACCTCTCCTTGGGAGACCCTGCCTTTGCCGGTAGGCAGGGTCGGGACTGCTTTTTCAGTAGTTCCGGGTGAGGTAAAATAAAAATATTCTAGAAATTTCTATTCTATACTTCCCCGTTCTTCGAATCATTGGATTTGAACCGTATGCTCTCCGTATTTCGGTATTTGTATCACACTTTTTAACGGTATCCCTGTTACCCATATTTTAAATTTTCTTTAATATAATTTACAATATCCATTGTATCGGATGGTCATTGGACCGCCTTTCCTATAAAAATTGTTGCAGGCCATGCAACACATGAAGCATATAAGTTTATTGTAGGAAAAATGCAGCAAAATTGTTACTTGATGCAGAATAAATGCTACATAAGATTTAATAATTATTTAACATTTGAAGTAATGGAAAACAAGGATTCAAAATTCAAATGGAAACAGTTGATCGAGGTAATGTTGATAATGGCAATCGTTGCATTGTTGGTTTTTGTTATCCTTTATATTCTTTAATAACACACCTGTTGGCCTTTTGGTTTACAGAGGATACATAAATTTTATACTAACAAAAACTCTATTAATTAACCTAAACTATTTTGTATGATGCTAAAGTTAAAATTCTTGATTATTACTTTGGTAATGGTCTGCGCACAGAACGTCTTTTCGCAGGCCAAGACCATAACAGGTCTGGTAACGGACAATTCGGGCCTACCGTTGCCCGGGGTTAGTGTGGTGGCGAAGGGAACGGTTAATGGTACTACTACCGATTTTGACGGTAATTATTCCATTCAAAATGTGGAGCCGTCCGATCGGCTTGTCTTTGCCTATCTAGGGATGGTCACCCAAACTGTACAGGTGGGTGAAAAAACCATAATAAACATTTTGCTCGAAGAATCCTTTGAATCACTGGATGAGGTGGTCGTGGTCGGGTACGGGGTACAAAAGAAGGCCTTGACCACAGGGGCCAACCTCAATGTAAAAGGAGAGGATATTGCCGCCCTAAATACCGGTACGGCAATGGAAGCCTTGCAAGGTGTTGCTCCAGGTGTCAATATCACAAGAAATAACGGTCAGCCCGGTGCCGGGACCAAAGTAACCATTCGGGGTTTGGGGACCATCGGGAATTCCAGTCCACTTTATATTGTTGATGGGGTGGCCGTTGGGAATATAGATTATTTGAACGGTTCGGATATTGAAACCATAGATGTTCTGAAAGATGCGGCTTCTGCGGCCATTTATGGATCCAGAGCTGCCAATGGAGTGGTTTTGGTTACTACCTATAAAGGAAAAAAAGGCCGACAGGCCCAAGTGAATTACGATACGTACTACGGGTTTCAAAATATTTATAAAAATGTATCTCCCTTAAATGCCCAAGAGTATATGTTTATTATGGACGAGGGCCGGGTCAATGATGGTTTGCCGGAAAACAATTGGGAAATGCTCCTTCAGAACAATGTGTGGTTAAATGACAATTATCCAGAAAATTTGGGTACCCAATTGGGAACAGAAGTATGGCAAATGCTTCAAAATGGTTGGGAAGGTACCAATTGGATTGATGAAATGTCTACTAAAAATGCACCAATTTCAAGTCATGCCATAAATATTGCGGGTGGTGGCGAGGACAATACCTATGCCTTGGGCATCTCTTACCTGGACCAAACGGGGATCCTTGGAGGCAACCTTACCGATGCAGGGTACAAAAGGTTAACGGCCCGTATGAATACCGAATTCGTGTTGTTCAAAAACGAAGAGCACAGCATTGTAACCGTGGGCGAAAACCTAACCTACACCAATACTGAAAATAGAAGTGTGGCCACAGGAAATATTTATTGGAACGATTTGCACAATGCCTTGGTACAACATCCGTTACTGCCCGCCTATTGGGACAAATCTCCAGATCCCAACGGTTTTACGCCCACCTTGGACGGATGGGCCAGAGGACAGACCAATCCCTTGGCAGTGATGTTCTACCGTCATAATTACAGCAATCTGGGAAATAAGAACAATACCCTTGTAGGAAATGTGTATTTGGAAATAGAACCTTTTAAGGATCTTAAATTTCGATCTTCTTACGGATTTGATTCCTGGTTTGGCCATGGGCGTTCCTGGACACCCACCTATGGTTTAGGGGTGCTTTACAGCAATTCTGTGGACGCAGCTGCCCAAAGTCAGTATATGGGTGCCAATACCACATGGACGAATACCTTATCATACGACCATTCCTTTGGAGAACATAAATTGAATGTACTGATCGGTAATGAGGTATATAATAATGTACTGAACAATGAAGTGGGGGGTAGTATGGCCAATACCCGCTTCGGATTGCCCCAATATGCCTTCTTGAACAATGTGGACAAGACCGATATAAATGCCATAAGTACCTATGGTGCCAATTGGGCAGCAGGTGGTGGAGGGTTGTTGTCCTACATGGCCAGGGCACAATATGATTATAAGGAAAAGTACTTGCTTTCCGCGACCATGAGGGCAGATGGGTCATCTAATTTTGCCAAGGGAAATCGTTGGGGGTATTTTCCATCAGTTTCCGCCGGTTGGGTACTTACCAATGAGGATTTTATAGGAAATGTAGGGGTATTAAATTTTGCCAAATTAAGAGGGAGTTGGGGCCAGAACGGTAACCAATCCATAGATAATTTTATCTATAGTTCCACTATTGCCAACCTTAATCCCGGTTATTATTTTGGGGATACCAAACCTATCTCCGGACCTACTGCCGTGCCTGCCCGGGTTACCAATCCTGATGTAAAATGGGAAACTTCCGAGCAGTTGAATTTTGGTTTGGATGCCCGTTTCTTTAATTCCAGGTTGGCCCTTACTGCCGATTGGTATAAGAAGACCACCAAAGATTGGTTGGTAGTGGCGCCCATTTTAGGAACTTCCGGTGCTGGAGCCCCTTTTATTAATGGAGGGGACATAGAGAATTCTGGTTATGAACTTATGCTGTCCTGGAACGATAGTGCGGGCGATTTTAAGTACGGTGCCACAGTGAGCGGTGCGTTCAATAAAAATGAAGTAACCAGAATTGCCAATGCGGAGGGAATCATTCAAGGGCCACAGCATGTTTTGTCGCAAGGAACTGCTGCGGTATCCAGGGTAGAAGTGGGGAAACCTATCGGATTCTTTTATGGGTATCAAACCGATGGTATATTACAAAATCAGGATGAGGTAGATAATTATGTAAAACCCACGGACGGCACACCTTATTTTAGCGATCAACGTCCGGGCGATGTTCGGTTTGTAGATCAGAACAATGATGGTGCCATTGATGAAGCGGACAAAATTATGTTGGGCAATCCAAACCCCGATTTTGAATTGGGAATTCAGCTTAATGCCGAATATAAAGGGTTTTATGCCAATACCACCCTATCCGGGAAATTTGGTATGCAGGTAATGCAGTCCTACCGTTCTTTTGCCGATAATTTTACACAAAATTATACCACTGAAATTTTTGGACGCTGGCATGGGGAAGGAACTTCGGATAGATTGCCCCGCTTAAGTTCGGTATCGAACAGAAACACGAATTGGATTTCCGACATCTATATGCAGGATGCCGATTATTTACGGATCAACAACTTGACCGTGGGTGTTAAATTAGGGGAATATTTATCCAATATCAACTACATAAAAGAAGTGAAGTTATATTGTGCGGTAAACAATCTATACACCTTCACAAACTTCCAGGGTATGGATCCGGAAGTATCGTTTGGTCATGATGCCGGTTGGGCCTCAGGTATCGACCTGGGCCTATATCCACTACCGCGTACCGTGATGTTTGGTTTAAATGTCCAATTTTAATTTTAAAAATACCAGATGATGAAAAAAATAATAAATAATATATGTATCGCAGCCTTGGTTATTGCCACCGGTTGCAGTGAAGATCTTTTGGATACGGAGAACCTTTTTGAAAAAAGTTTGGAAAGTTTTTATCGGACTCCGGCCGACATCAACGAGGCCATGTCCGGAGTGTATAATGCTTTATATGTAGGGGGTATCCATAGCCATGAAGGCATCGCGGCCAATCTTATGTCCGATATGATGCTGGGCGGGGGAGGTCCGGATGACAGATCCGCTAAAAATGTGGATAATTTTGTTGATCCGGAAGAAGATACCTACCATGATTTATGGAAAGAAACCTATAATGGGGTTACCCGTGCCAATGCCATTATAGAGAAAGTAGAGGATACCGATTTTAGTGCTTTCTTTGATATAGAAGCAGATGCAGTTGCCTTTAAGAAGCAGGCCATAGGAGAAGCCTATTTTATGCGGGCCTTCTATTATTTCAGGGCGGCCAAGTTTTTTGGAGGGGTACCACTTATTCTTGCCATAGATGATCCAAGGGACGTTCCAAGGGCTTCCTTCTCGGAAACTTTTGCACAAATTGCGTCCGATTTTAAAATGGCGATAGAAACCATGCCATCAACACCGTTTTCAAGTATTCCTACCTCCAGTTATGGGCATGCGAACAAGTGGACGGCCCAAGCGTATATGGCCAGGGCCTTTTTGTTCTATACAGGGTATATGACGAATATGGAAGGGCAATCTACAAGTGATATGCCCTTGGCCGATGGTGGATCCTTGACCAAAACTGATATCCTTGGTTATTTGGATGATTGTATCGCCAATAGCGGATATGATTTGGCAGGGGATTTTAGAAATTTATGGCCCTATTCCTACGTAAACGAAAGCGCTAATGATAATACCGTGTTGCCTTGGGCAGAAGCGGCAGGATTGGAATGGGTAGGTCAGGATGGCCATACCCCTACTTTTGGGACGGGTAACTATGAAACCATGTTCGCAATCAGATATTCTACTACGACATGGGATGCAGGTCAAAAATACAATAACAGACTTCCCTTGTTCCTAGGGATCCGTGATAATTCCATGGTGCCTTTCGGAACAGGTTGGGGCTGGGGGACCGTTAATCCTAAACTTTGGAGCCAATGGGACGATGCCGACCCCAGAAAGGAAGGCTCTATTTTGGAATTGGGGAATGCCGATCAGGGAACCGCAGGATATGAGCCCAATAAAGGAGACCATGAGACCGGTTTTTTTAATAAAAAATATACGACCATTCAACATCAGGACCCCGATCCCGAAGGAGAGGATGGGATTAAAGGAATGTTCTTTTTTCTTTATAACATGGTTAATGGTGATCCCATGCAATTATGGGCGGCCCAGGATTATATTTTGATGAGGTATGCGGATGTTTTGCTTATGCATTCGGAGATTTCGGAAACGGCCACCGGGATGAACCTGGTTCGGGAAAGAGCAGGTTTGGGAAGCGTGGGGTATTCTTTGGACGCCTTAAAGCAAGAACGCTTACATGAATTTGCCTTTGAAGGTCTGCGATGGTTCGATTTGGTGAGATGGGGAGATGTAGATACCGCATTTGATGAAAGTGTCAATGTTAGGAACTCAGGTATCGATGCCGTTTATAATGTTACCTATAGGCCGGAAACAAAAGGCTTGGTGCCTATTCCGGAGTCTGAGGTAAGATTGTCTTCCGGGGTATATGAACAAAATCCGGGTTGGTAGAAGTATTCTTAATCATAAAACAAAAAAAGATGAAAAATAACAATATAATGTATATCGGACTCTTCCTGACCAGCGTTCTTATGTTCGTTACTGGGTGTGAACCTATCGAAGACAGGGACTATTTGGAAAATTCAACCGATGTATCCGGAGTAGAACTGGTTGCCACACAAAGTACCCCCGGGGGAAATCTGATAGAGTTGAGCATGGTAACCCCAGGAGTTACCGGGTATTGGGATTACAATTTGGGCAAGGCCTTTACGGATAAGGTGTCGTTTATATATCCTATTCCGGGTTCCTCTACCTTTACTTTTACCGGTACCTTGGGAGCAGAGTTTTTTACCAAGACCATTGATGTTCAAGTAGATCAGTTGGACAATGCCTTAGATCAAGATTGGTACGATCTGGTTAGCAATGAAACGGGAATCGGGAAAACATGGGTGTTTGCCGGTGGCCCTGATCCTGATGGCCAGAGATGGTGGTATATGTCGCCTCCGGATGATGCTGGTGCATGGGAAACAGCATGGTGGAATGCGGCAGGGGACTGTTGTCCGCCAGTAGATGCTGCGGGCAGGATGCAGTTCGATTTGGATGGTGCTGCCAATTTTACCTACTATTCCGGTCCGGATGCCAGCCCACAGGTGAGTAGTTTTGTACTGGATGTTGCCAATCAGACCTTACAGATCAATGATGGGGATATTTTGGGGTCGGAACAGGGTAATCAGGACGGACTTTATACCATTGTTTCATTAACAGAAGATGAGATGATCCTTTACGTGCCCAACAATGCAGGGGGAACCGGTTGGACATGGATTTTTAGACCGGAATAATTTTGGTCAGGGCTGATATATTGGGAACTCAAGATGAGTTCATATACTAAAGTTGGTTAGTTTGGTTTTTTTTGGAAGCCTTGTCGGTCGGTGGTTATGATCGACAAGGTTTTTCTTTTCATTTGTGAAGTTGAAAACACATAATATGTATACAGTCTTATTTTTTTTGATGGGTTTGTTTTTGTCGTGCGGAGTTCATGAATACGATAGGGATTCTTTTCTGGATAAAGAACTGGAGACGGAGGCCAATATCCCTAAGGGACTGAGTCTGTCCGTTGGGATTGTTGGATTGGACGCCAATAATCCACATGGCGATGGTTCGGGAAAAGTAAGGCTATCGGCAGTAGCCAATAATGCCGTCCAATATAGGTATAGGTTCAGTGACGGATCGGAGGAAGTAAGTAATGAGGGCACCTTCACCCATACTTTTAAGGAGAAGGGTACGCATGGGCATAAGATAACGGTCTTCGCCTATTCCAGTACGGGCAATGCCATAGAAGTTTCGGAAACAATTACGGTTTTTGTGGAGGAGCAGGAAGCGGAGCTGGTTTGGGCCGATGAATTTGAGAAAGATGGGGCACTTTCTGCGCAAAACTGGAAGCTGGAAACGATTGCTCCCGTCAACGGTAGTTGGCATAATGGGGAATTGCAGCACTATACGAACCGATCGGATAATGTCTATGTATCGGACGGAACATTGAAGATCGTTGCAAAAAAAGAGCGGTACACGGCCCAGGGGACTACCAAGGAATATACTTCGGCCAGATTAAATTCCCTTTTTTCCTTTACTTATGGGAGGGTAGAGGTAAGGGCAAAATTGCCAAAGGGAGAAGGGACTTGGCCGGCTATTTGGATGTTGGGGTCCAATATTGAAAATGTAGGTTGGCCTACATGTGGTGAAATAGACATTATGGAGCATTGGGGCCATGAACCAGGGAAAGTTTCCTGTGCTACCCATACTACTTCCTGCCATGGCGGATGCCCCGATGTAACTGTGGGCACCACGGCTATTACGGATTACAACACGGAATTTCATGTTTATGCCGTTGAATGGACCAAGAATTCCCTGAGGTTTTTTATAGATGATAAATATGTCTATGCCTATGATCCCAGTGTCAAAAACAAGGATACATGGCCTTTTACAGCGGATCAGTTTATTATTTTGAATGTGGCCATGGGGGGCAGTTGGTTCAGCGTTGATCCGGATTTTGTGTCTTCAACGATGGAGGTAGATTATGTGAGGGTATTTCAATAGGCAAATGCAGGTTTTCATCGATCATACCGTGTAAGATCAACTGGTTTCCTTTTAAGCCTTCCGAAAAATAAATAGGGGAGCTTGTACGGCAGGCCAGGCTATCGGTAACCGGAGTTTTCCATTGTATTTACTCGATAATCGAGATTTAAACCTGCCTGCCGCAGGCAGGTGCTCCGACGCTTGCTCGCCCGTTCCGTTCAGGCGGGCGTCGAAATCAAACTTGAATTTCCTTTCAATGCCTCGTGGGCCTGCCTTTGTCGGCAGACAGGCTTGACCCGAGGTAGTATACTTTGGGTACAGGGATATTTTGAGATAAATGAATTTTTATGGAGCTAAATTGCTATAGTTCATGCCCTGTTCTGTAAAAATAATAAGACCATCCAAAGTCAGGAATCATTTATCCTCTTATTCCGTAATCAATTTTAGTTCAAAATACCGTGCCGATTCATGGGGATTGTGGCGGTATGCCCCTATTTCAACAAAACCGTTGTCCGTATACAGTTTAATAGCCGATTTCATAAAATCTGCAGTATCCAGTTTTATACTCTTGTAATTTAGCTTTTTTGCCGTTTCCATGCATGCACTTAACAGCAATTGCCCTATACCCAAACCTCTACTTTCGGGCCGTACATACATTCTTTTTAGCTCGGCATCCTGTCCGTTGAATTTTCGTAGTCCGGCTATCCCAACAGCTTCTCCGTTCCTAAAGGCAATAAATAGCCCACCTTCGTTGGGGCCATACATTTTTGGAAGGGTTTCCATTTCCTTGTCAAAATTTTGAAAGGACAGATCAATGCCCAACCAGGCAACATATTCCAAGATTAATTTTTTTGCTTGTGCGAAGTCGCTTGCGGTTTGGGCCAATTTCAATTGGATATTGAATATCATTTTGCTGAATATTTAGATCATTGGAAGGGGTTTGTTCGGGGGCCGCTTTAATTGTCTAGGGACTCAACAGAGTATTACTTTGGGCTGTTCCTGCAGTTCATATAATCTTTACTTCATTGTCCAGGACTTAGATGGGTCTAAAAATTAAACGGTCATTGGAAATTTCACTGGAATATTCAATTCGCAACTGTTCTATTTTATGTTGAAAAAAAGAATAGATTTTTTTCGAGTTCTTTTCGGCCATGTGCTGATCCAAAAAATCGTCCTTTAAATACCTAGAGAGGGAGAACAAAGTTCTGGGAAATTCATGGATAATTAGTCTATCGTCCCCAACTATTTGCGCCCGTAGCCAAAATGGCTCACTATAGGTAGCTTCGCGAACATAAACAATATCAAATTTGTTTTCTACCATTTCGGCATATTCCGTCAGGGATTTCAGGCTGGAGGGCATACCCACTTCAACGGTTATTTTATCGGCGGTAAAGGTTCTTATAGTATCGTCCGGAAATGAAAAATGAATAGGTGTCCTGGTCTTGAGAAGTTTCCCAAAACGTCCTGTAAAATTCATAAAATATCCGGTGGCCAATATCTCGGCCAACGACTTTTTAAACGCTTTTACATTTTCCTTATAAAATATGACGGCCAGGATTACCGAGATGACCAGCCCAATCCCAACAGCGATCCATAAGTTTGGAAAAAATGATGGGGCCACCCCCTGTATATATCCGCCGTAGGTCCCAACAGTTGGGAAAATGGAATAGAACAGATCCTTTAGAGGTAAAAACTTAAAACTAAACTTCATATTCGCTCTTGCGTATTTAGATCAACTGCTGTATAGTCGATATTATTAAATATCCAAGTGTAAATGCAAGGTATGAATTTGGGGTTCAGTTAATTATTAGGGCTTAAAATACGATTATTTTTTATAGGTTTATTTTTTTTATAGGTTCTACCATACCATAATAGTATTCCGGTAACCGGCAAACTTGCTGCCAGTAGGCTGACCAAAAAAGCAATAATCTTTCCAACAATACCACCAATGGCCCCAATGTGGATGTCGTAATTCATACGCATAATTTTATCCGCAACCTTGGCATTCTTATATTTCCCGTAAATGCCATCGGTCTCTATTTCTTCCAAGGTATGTTGATCAAAATAGCGGAAGTCGGCATCGTAAAAGAGCCCTTTGCTATTGGAAATTTCCACATAGATACTTTCATCATCAGAATGGGGATAATGTAGTTCAAAATCTTCGGCCAAGGGAGATTCCTTTTGTAGCTTCGGAAGTAAGAGGTCTATTGGTTTTGTATCTTTGTCAAGGCCTTCGGATGCCTTGTTTTCAGGGATATAAAAGGAGATTTCCTTTTCCCCGCCAATCGATTTGTAGAAGGCGGACTGCAGCCATTCGTAAGACATTATGGAGCCTGTAAAGGCAAGGATCAGGGCTAGGGAGCAAATATAAAATCCGATTATCGCATGTAGGTCAAAATTTTTACGCTTCCATCGCGTACTATCTTTCCACTTGAATTTTATACGCTGATCCAAGTTCTTTCGTTTTTTTGGCACCCACAAAACAAGCCCGGAAATAAGGATAAATATAAAGACAAGGATAGATACGCCTACCACCTGCTCACCAATTTCTGTGGGTAGCCATAACCGCATATGCCCTTTCAAAACAAAGGCAAAAAAGCCCGAAAGATGGTCTTCTACCTGAATCACCTTTCCCGAATATGGATTTAGAAAAACACTTTGGTAAAATTCCGGTTCCAGTTCATAAAATATTACCTCAATGGCATCGTCCGCCTTTTGGTACAGGGAACCATGAATGCTTTTATCGGGAAATACTTCCTGGGCAAACATTTTGGCCTCCGATACCGTAAGCACGGGTTTGTCCTGCGGAACCACTTTTTTATAGTCGTCGTTCAGGCCTTGCAACTCCTCCTTAAAAACCCAACAACAGCCCGTAATGGCCACAATGAACACCACTACACCACTAATAAGGCCTAGGATCTTATGAAGTTCAAAAATGATTTTTCTAAATTTCATATTATATAGAGGGTTTCAAGGTTTTCATGGTCGTTTTTAAAATTTGTAAGTAAAATTGGCCAATAACACCCTAGGCGTCTGGGGGTTGATGGTAGACCAACCTTTGTAATATTCCTTGTTAAAGGCATTGTTCAGCTTTAGGCCAATTCGGTACCTATTGGCTTGGTAATAAAGGGAGGCATTGGCAATGGTATAGCTTGGCAGGATAAATTCTCCAGTGGAAGCATAGTTTATGGCAAAACGCTCACTTGCCCCGTTAAATCCCAATCCTATTCCAAAACCGTCCAATTGGCCCTCTTGCAATTCATAATTGGCCCAAAAATTATACTGTGTTTCCGGACCAGCTTCCAAGGGTCTTCTATTCAATATCTCGGTATTGTCGGATTTTGTAGTCTCGCTGTCGTTATTGCTGAAGCCGGCCCTAAGGTTCAAACCTTTAAAGGGATTGGCATTGATTTCAATTTCAAATCCTTTGCTTTCCACTTCTCCGCCCTGGATCTTGTTAAAGGGAGAGGAGGGGTCGGTTATTACACGGTCCTTTACGGTAATGTCATAGTAACTAAGCGTGGCGTTCAATCTATTGTTAAAGAGGTTGGTCTTCACACCAAATTCCAACTGATTGGCCTGCTCCGGGTCAAATGTTTTCAATGTCTGTGGTCCAGCGCCCGCATCCCCTACCAATTGGGGGGCCACATTGGTAAAACCATTTTGATAATTGGCGAAAATAGAAAGCTGATCCAAGAGGGGTTGGTACAGCAGTCCAAACTTGGGGGACAGGGTGGTCTGGTCGTAATCGTCATCCACATTGGCCATATCGCCTTCGTTATCAAAATAATCCAGGCGCAGCCCAAGCATTGCCGATAGCGTATTGGTAATATTTATAACATCGGAGGCATAAAGACTATAAATATGATATTTGGACTTATTGTTCCCTACGGCCTGGGAGGCCAAAACCGCATCTACACCGGCCGTGGACAGCGGGTATGGATCTGTTTCCACCTCTGTGGTAAAGGGATCGTCTCCATTGGCACCGCCTTCGGGGGTAACGTTGCCATAAAAGGCATAGCCGGTACTATTGTCCGTTGCAGTGGCATTAAAATAGTCCAGGCCTATAACTATACGATTTCTCAATGTGGCAATTTTAAAATCGCCAATAAAATTTTGTTGGATATCCGTGGTTTGGGTATTGGCATTCTGTTTGTTGATAAATCGGGAAAAGGTATCGTTCCCTAGGATACCGTAATCGAACAGATAGGAATAGTACCCTTTGGTAGATGTGGAACTCTTAGATAGGAGCGTTTGGGATTGCCAGGTGTCGGACAATTTATAGTCCATTTCTACCCTGTAATTCTGGGTAGGATTTTCTAAGGTCAGGTCGTTACTGGTAAACGATAGTTTATTGTTGTAGCCCAGTTCGTCAAGATTTTCTGCCTCTGTTGGCCCACTTCTGTTCAAGAACAAAAACATGGGATTGGTCTGTTCCGCCTGTGTAATTTCACCGTAGAACGAGAAGGATAATCGGTTGTTTACCTTGTAGGATAGGGAAGGGGCAACAAAAAAGGACTTTCTAAAGCCGGCATCCTGAAAACTTTGTTCTGTGGAGTAAGAGGTGTTGAGCCTAAAATAAAGGTTTTCACTTTTGTTGAGTGCGGTATTGAAATCGCCCGTAATCTGATTTAGCCCATAAGTGCCAGAGGTAAAGGAAAGTTCGCCCCCGTTACCGGCATAGGGTTTTTTGGTGACCACATTTATTAGTCCGCCATAGGAGCTTACCGCATTGCCGAACAAAGTGGCGGATGGACCTTTTAAAACTTCTATCCGTTCAATATTTGCCGGGTTTATGGTGCCGTTGGTCAGACCGGGCAGGCCATTTACCAGTTGTGGTTGCACCGAGAATCCGCGCATGGAATAGTATCCGGCCCCATCACCGCCCCTACCGGTGGAGGTCCATAAGTTTTCTACCCCGGCGGCATTTTTAAGGGCATCGTCAAAGTTGGTCACTATTTGCGATTCCAATAGATCCGTGGTAATCGTATTGTACACCTGGGTGTTCTCTATATCCTTCAATGGGAGTTTGGATACATAGGCCGTTTTCTTTCTTGAAAATTTATTGATCCGTTCTCCTTCAACGACCACTTCGGTAAGTATTTCGTTTCCTTCATATAATATCAAGTCCCCCAGATCAACTGCTTTTCCGTTGCTGATGGAAAATGGGATGTCCCTGGTCCTGAATCCAAGATAGGAAATGGATAGGATGTGCCCACCTTCATCAAGGTTGGCGATCTCAAAACGCCCATTTTCATCGCTCTCTGTCCCGATCTGCGAATTTTTTAATGCGATATTCACTCCAAGTAAGGGGGTATCGGTGTTGTCCTTTATAGTTCCACTAACTGTTGTGTTCTGTGAAAAAGCTAAGGAACTTAAGCCAAGGAGAAGTAGTAATGTGAGTTGGTGCTTCATTTATGCTTATTTAGACCAAAAATAAATAATTACTGGGCGACAAAAATATCTTGAAGATTTGAATAGACCAAATTATTTGTAATAAATCTAAATAATAAATTGCTCAGGGCTTTTACACAATGTACTAAGGGGTATAAGGAAACTTTTTGGGGATTGTAATTTACATGCCCAATATAGGTAGGTGTTTTACCTTGTGATAGGTGAGGGCAGTGGTAATGCATAATTTTAATGCCTCTTCCGGAATGGGATCTGCAATATGGAATATGATTGCTCTATTGCCGTTGAACCTGAACATATTGTTGAACATCATTTTAAAGGTGGGTACCAACTTACTGGTGCATTGGAAGTACATGGCGTACTGATTAGGGTTTTTAGCTTTCCAATCTATTCTAAGGGTACTTCCAATTTTGGTCAGATAACTGGGCTCGCCCCATTTCAAAGTTTCTTCCAACAGGCCAAGACCCTCTATTTTTTCGGCAGTGGTCAGGATCAGTGTTCTCAGGTATTCCATCTTTGGTCGAATATCCGGGGGGTAGTTATCAAAAACCAATGCCACCTTTGCATCTGTCCTTATCTCAAGTCTTTTCATAGTCTTATCAGAATTTAGCATTGGTCCCGATCAACAAACAGCGTATAAAGCAAATTTACCCAAATTATAGGCAAAATAGAGGTTACCATACCTCGTTTGCTTTGCATTAAGTAAAAAAATACAAAAAACTATTGCTGTTAACGTTAACGAATAAGAAAATAATACTTATTTTCATAGCACAATTAAATAGCTTTTGTTTTAGAGGTCAAGGACTTAAAACTCTGTTCCCTTTAAAACGCCTTTTTTTGAGAAAGAAAATGTGCCTTGGCTTATCAAAAAAATAGGTATTTCCCTACATAGCTTAAAGGTTTAAACTGGAATAGTATTAATATAAGTGTAACCATACCAATTATAAATATAGAGTCAGATGAAATCAACGAGAAGATCCTTTATTAAAAGAACGGCTGTAGCAAGTTCCGCTGTAATTGCGGCCCCTACCATAATCTCATCCACTGTTTTTGGGGCCAACGACCGTATCAACGCGGCGGTTTTGGGCGTTAACGGACGTGGAAAAAGCCATATTGAAGGCCTAATGGGACAGAAAAATGTTCAGGTCACCACATTGTGCGATCCCGATATGAATCTTTTAGGTGAGCGACAAAAGAGCTTTAAGGAAACCTACAACAAAGAGGTTGCGTTGGAGCAGGATCTGCGAAGGGTTATGGACAATAAGGATATTGATGTAGTTAGTATTGCATCTCCCAACCACTGGCATGCACTTTCCGTAATTTGGGCCTGTCAGGCCGGAAAGGATGCCTATGTGGAAAAACCTGGGTCGCACAACATTTGGGAAGGCCGTAAAATGGTAGAGGCGGCCACAAAATACGATAGGATCGTACAGCACGGGGTTCAGTTAAGGAGTTCGCCCGCCGTTAACGAAGCCATTAATTTAATGCGGGACGGATATATAGGACGGGTATATATGGCCAGAGGTATTGTTTTTCGTTGGAGAGGGGATATCGGGGACCAAGGATTCTCTCCCGTTCCTCCAGGAATAGATTATGACCTGTGGACGGGACCGGCCCCAAAACGGCCCTTTACCAGGAATTTGGTACACTACAATTGGCACTGGCACTGGGATTATGGCAATGGGGATGTAGGAAACCAGGGAATTCATGAAACCGATCTATGTATGTGGGGCTTGGATGTAGGGCTTCCTACCAAGATCACCTCCATGGGCGGCAAGTTCCTTTGGGACGATTGCAAGGAGGTGCCGGAAGTGCTTACCTCGGTATATAATTACCCTGAAGAAAGAAAGATCATACAGTTCGAAGTACGCCCATGGTGCACCAATACGGAAGAGGGTGCCACCGTTGGCAACATTTTTTATGGGGATAAGGGGATATTGGTGGTAGATGGTTATGACAAGTATAAAACCTATTTAGGAAAGGATAGGACCCCGGGCAAATCTGGCGAGGATGGGGGAGAGTCGGGAACCGGAATGGACCGTGGAGCCGGTGGAACGGACGGACATTTTGCCAATTTTATCGAAGCCGTGCGCAAGCGCGATAAAACTATCCTGAACGGCCCTGTGGAAACGGCACACCTATCCTCCGGTCTGGCACATTTGGGCAATATTGCCTATAGATTGGATCGTGTGCTTACATTCAATCCAAAATCCGAGTCGTTCGTAAACGACCCTGAGGCGGATAAAATGTTAAGACGGGATTATAGGGAAGGATTTGAAGTTCCCGAAAACGTTTAATAACTTGAGTTGGATTTATATTTAATTGTTAATGAGTTGTTTATGGTAATTTTTTCGGATCGAGCGCAGTAAGAGTTTTCAGTTGGCAGTGACAGTTGGCAGGGAAAAAGTTTAAGGTTGGAAAGTTGAAGGTTTGAATTGTTGAAAGTCTCAATTCTAGAATCTCATATCCCATATCTCTGGAATATAGTTTGCCATGGAATTCCGTTCCAAAACCCCTGTCTGCCTTTGCTGGCATGAAATTTCTTTGCGGTTGCTCCAGTTTCCATAAGCTTTGGTAGTCCACGGTAAAATCTGTTTTTTTGCCTATTGCCAACCCCAATTACTGGTCGTTCAATCCCTTGCCCTGTAGGATTTTAGGGATAAGTTTTTCCACTCTGTTGGCTCTTGTGGCGGACTGTTTGGCCTGTGAGAAATACAGCAAATACCCTCTTTGTCGTCCCGGGGTCAGACTTTGGAACGCCGTTTTTAAATCCGGGTCCTTATCCAGGGCCTCTTTAAATTCATCCGGTATTTTAAACTCGGAGGTTTTTTTCATCGGCACTTCCAACCCCGCCTTTTCTACTTCTACAGCTTCAAAAATATAGGCTTTAATGGTAGATTTTAGATCCATGATTTCCTGGAGGCCTGTAAAGCGGATTTGACGGGCCGATTGTACGTTCTGGGTTTGTTGTATTAAAATCTTATCCGTGTCCTTTAACAGGGCTCCCTTATGAAAAAGGAGTGCACAATATTCCTTAAAACCATGGATTAAAACAATATTTTTTCCTTGGTAGGTATAACAGGGGTGCATCCACTTAAATTCCTCTGTGAGGCCACAATCCTGGCAGATTTCCCTCAACAATGTCATTTCCGGTTTCCATTTTTTGGCCCTGTCTAAAAATCTATCGACAACTTTTGGATTCATACTATATGATTTCTTTAGGTATTGATCTTCAATTAAGGTAAGTTCGATATATATTTTATTTAAAATCAGTTGTTTATATGACATCTGTCCGGTCGAGCGGAGTCGAGACCTCATTTTAAATACATTACAGTCAAATAACCTCTCGACTCCCCGCCCGAACGGCCGCTTGGTACGGGCCGGCGCTCGAGGGGACCGTAGCATTAATTTTAATTTACGCTAAAACAATGTGTTGATAATATTTTTATGTCGAACTCACGTTCAATTAAGGTAAGTTCTATTTATTTTTAATCACTTGTGCTTTCCTTGTCTTCATAGATACCCGAAACCCCACCTGAGATAATAAATTTCATAACCACGGAAGGACTTATATCTATTGGCCTAACCTGATTTTTAGGTACAATGAACAATTCCCCTGAAAAGTTATAGGAATGCGGGAAATAAACGGCTACCTTTTCCTTTTCATCAAGGGTGCTTAAGTCTTCTTCGGTGAGGAAACCCAACTTTTCCAAATTCGATATAGGGTTTACCAAAACAATAACAGGCTTATTGAATTTCTTTTCCTTGCCCACAAAAGCGGAAAAAAGGTCGTTCAAGGCTGAAAATATCAGCTTGAGCAAAGGCGTTTTTTCAATAATCCGTTTAAATAGGTCTTTAAAGGGTCTCGCCAAGATGCTTTGACCGATTATCCCGACCAAAACCAGAAATAAAAAGATTACTGCCAATCCCAATCCTGGGATATCAATATTAAAAATTTCCTCCAGTTTATCCTTCAAAAGATTATCTATAAAATGGAACACTACATAAATAATGTAGGCTGTGATTCCCAAGGGCGCAATGTATAACAGGCCTTGTAGAAAGTAATTGACTATTCTTTTCATGTGTTTATATTTATTGTTTCACAATGGTCACACCAGCCCGACAAAGTCATTCTGGCGGGTGTAACCTTTGATGTTTAAAATAATCATTTCGCAGTGTGTTTAATGATTATTTTAAACATGTCGGTTTCATCTATTTATATTTTATTTTGAATATGAGAGTAATAATTTTTTTGCATACATCAATCGCTGTGTTCCCGCCGGGTATGCAAAAAAAACTAATTCTGTTTATGCCCATTTCATAAACAAAAATAATTGAAAAATAATAAGAGTAATTTTTTAGTACATGACAAAATTCCATTTCGCAAGATTTTCCTCAATTTTTGACCCCGACCCTAAAGGGAGAAATCAAGGAAAATCAGGCTCCCCTGCCTACCGGACAGGCAAGCTTTAGGGTTTGGGGTAAAACGGATTTTCCGATAAACCTTGTTAAGACGATTTTTGTCATGTACTTAGGTGTATTTTATAATTTCAGTCCTATCCTTTTTAGGAGAGCATTATATTCAACATTTTTTCTTTAATAACGCAAGATACTTTTTGTTTTTAAGGAAAATTGGTTGTGGCACGAGCGTGGAAAAGGTGTTGAGGCACGAGCCTGCCTAACGGACAGGTAGGCGCACAAGGTTACGAATCCCTTGTTTATTTTACCTGTGAATTGCAGAAATGAACGAACATTTTGTTCTAAAATCCTAGCCCCATATTGTTCATAAATATCTGCTAGTGCAAGACCTGGAATAATTGTAAAAGATGCTACCCAACTCTCAATTTCGCAGCATCTTTCCATAAATAGTGTGGCATAGGTTCATTCAATCCCCATTTAATACTCATGGGTTTAGCGCCATAGTGATCTTTTAATATTCCTTCACCTACAAATACATACCCCATTGTGTTTCCGTATTCATCTTTATTCTTCTCACGAACGAATAGTAAAATTTTCTTTTTCTCACTCTTGTGTTTAATATATGAAAGACCTTTTGGTGTATCAGGTCCAGCTGAATTTTGACTTTGCCAATGAAATAATGTTTCATTGATCGCATAATCATCATACATGGTGGTTGGCGAAAAGTTTTCTTCAGACTTAATAAGATTTATAAATAGTAGCTCAGTGTTTAATTCTGAATTTTCTGCTACTCCTTCTCGACTTGGTGACTTTCGCTGGAAAGTACTTAAACGAAATGCTGCCAAGATTTGGTCTCTTGTATAGCGAGCGTGAACTTTTAATGGCTGCTGGTATGGTAAAGTGATTTCTATTTCCTTAAAATCTATTTTATCTATAAGAATTTCAAGTACTTCAATTATCTCTTCGACTAGTATTATATTTTTCCCAACTTCTTTAATGCTTCGTTCGAGAGATTCAAACCCACCAGCCGTTTGCCATATGTCATAGTGTAACATTAAAAGCATTTGTCGCTCCAGTTCAGTGAAATCTGAAAGGTTAACATTAAAGTTCTTTTTTGCAAGATTCAATACAAACTGAAAATAGCTATTTGAACTGCATGACAACCATTTACTAGAAATAGCCCTAACAATTTCTTTTTCATAGTTCGAGGTAAATTCATTCAACTTCCCTGCGTCATGGCATAATCTTTTCCATCCGCCACGTTTATAAATCGTTTGCAGGGGTATATTATATAAGCTTACAAAGTTTTTCAAATTCAACGCTAAGGTTGATTGATGCTGAAAATTTTGAATTTTCTGAATTAATTGATTTCTGTTGACTGATGTTGCCGTACTAATATTTTCTAAAATAGTTTGCTTGGCCTTTTTTTCTAAGATAATCGAACATCCGAGTGGTAAATGAGGAAAATTATCTTCTATTTCTTTTTTTACCGTTCTAGCTGTTTTACCAATTAAAGCACGAAACTTATTTTCAAAATTGTATTCTGGTCTTGAATTTCCGACAAAATCTAGAACAGTAAGGCAGTCTTTATTTTCAGCTAATCGCAATCCTCTACCAAGCTGTTGCAAAAAGATGGTCAAACTTTCGGTAGGTCTTAAAAAAAGTACTGTGTCTATTTCAGGTATGTCAATTCCTTCATTAAAAATATCTACAACAAAAAGATAATTAATATCCTTACTAAGTAATTGGTTTCTGATCTTATCTCTATTTTGATTGTTTGCACTAGTAAGGTAGTCGGCTTTAAGACCAGGTAAGCAAAATTTTTCTGCCATATACCTGGCGTGTTCCATTGATACACAAAAACCAATAGCACGAACATCATTCAAGTCTTTAGTGTACTTCTCTAGGGTATCTATAATTTCTCTGACTCTTCTATCATTTGCAGTGTAGATAGATGATAATTCACTAGCAATATAGCGTCCTCTTTCCCAGCCAACATTAGTAAGATCTATACTATCTGTTATACCAAAATATTGAAAGGGACACAAAAGCTTTCTATTTAAAGCTTCGGGCAATCGAATTTCTGCCGCGATTCTATTTTGAAAATCTTCTTGAATATCGCCTCCGTCCATTCTTTCCGGAGTTGCAGTTAGGCCAAGCAATATTTTGGGTTGGAAATAATCGAGTATACCGCGATAGCTATTGGCAGTCATGTGATGACATTCATCAATAACGATAAAATCGAAAAATTCGGGTGATAAATGAAAGTCTTTTAATCGATTATTGATAGTTTGGACAGATGCGAATATAAATTCATAATTATCCGGCACCAATCCATCTACCCATAATTCTCCAAAATTATTATCTCTCAAAATACCTCTAAAAGTTGTTAAGGATTGCAACAGTATTTCTTTTCTATGGGCGAGAAATAATAGTTTGGCTGATTTGTTTGAAGCCCTAAAGTTCTTATAATCAAAAGCCGAAATTACTGTTTTTCCCGTTCCTGTGGCAGCTACAATTAGATTTTTATTCCTGTCATGAACAGTTCGTTCTACCTCTAATTTTTCTAAAATCTCGGATTGAAATGGGAATGGTTTTATATCAAAAAATGATAGATTTAAATCCGATATTTTTCCTGATTTGCCCTGATTTAAAGATTGGATTAGTTTTTCTTTATGTATGGAATCATCAAATAATTCAAAATCATCACTTTGCCAATAAGAATCAAAAGTCTTTTGAAATTTGTCAATAATGTGTCTAACCTCTTTTGTTGTTATCTTAAGATTCCATTCTAAACCATCTGTTAAGGCTGAGCGAGAAAAATTTGATGACCCAATATAACCTGTATCAAATCCCGAGTTTCTTTTAAACAAGTATGCTTTGGCATGAAGTCTTTCATTTCCAGAGTTGTAAGAAATTTTGACTTGAGTGTTTTCCAGTTTCGAGAGTAACTGAATTGCTTTATAATCTGACGCACCCATGTATGTAGTAGTGATTACTCTTAGCTGACCTCCTTTTCTCGTAAATTCTTCAAATTCTCTTTCAAGAATTATTATTCCTTTAAATTTTATGAATGAAACCAAAAGGTCTATTTTGTCCGATGATAAAATTTCTTTTTTCAACTCACTTTCAAGAGATATTCCAACATTACCACCCGTAAACAATTCGCTGTGCGTTAAACGAGTATATGGCGTTATTTCTTTTAAATGCAAATTGATATCAGAAAAATATGCATCTACTTTAGAAAATACTGCTTTTAAAACTTCGCCTTCAATGGCAATCAAATCATCATCAAATTCTTCTTTTTTGAGTTCATCTTTCAAAAAGGAAATTATTTTGTTGGCAATTTCAATTTGTAATTCAATTTGATTTTCACCCCTAACAATGTTCAATGCGTTTTTAATAGTTTGAGCCAAGTGCTTTGATAGTATTGAAGATGCTTCCTCTTTATCTATTTGAGATTTGTTGATGTAAAAAACATTTTTATCAATATCCCCAAGTTTTTGAGAAACCAATTGCGTAACTAATTCTTCGTAAATTCCTTCCTTCATAATGCTAAATACTCTATTGCAATAGGAACATCAGCTTCAGCCCAATCTAAGTTTAATAATTTACTTTTATCAAGATATTTGAAATCGGCATGTTCTTTTAATTTTAATCTACCTCCAACTTGTTTAGCAATGAATGGAATCAATTCGATAAATATGTTCGGATAAAAAAAGGGGTGAAGGAGTTAACCTTTTCATTAGTTCAATTTCAATATTTAATTCTTCCCTAATTTCTCGTATTAAACAATCTTGTTCAGATTCTCCTTTTTCGATTTTCCCACCTGGAAATTCCCATTTTAAGGGCAATTTCATGTTTTCACTTCTTTGAACCACAAGCACTTGATTTTCACTTTCAATAATTGCACAGGTTACAATGATTTTATTCATACATAAAAGTGTAACAAATTGTTAGTTTTTAAGTAAACTAAAATAGCCCAAAAATTTCGTTTATCTTATTTTTCAATTTACATTATGTTGGTTTCCTTAATTGGTCCGTTTTTGTTTAGATAGTAAAAAGAGGTCCGTATGGTTTATCATAATCAGCTTTTCTTGTAGTAAAAGGTTATTAATCCCCTTCTACCAGTAGTTATAAAAGTTGGGCCTAAATGTTTCCCGACCCCTAAGTCCAAGGCTTCCCATCCGCCCATGCCGGTAGTCAGGGTCGGGACTGCCTTTTCGGCGGTCCCGGGTGAGGCAAAATATTTTTTTTACAATTTTATTTAAAAAATCATGGTTTAGGGCCTCCCAAAATATCTTTTCCTTAATTAGTAGTGCTGGAGCGGGGTATTTTCTATCTTTGCGGCATGGTAAAAGAAGATGTTTTAGCCTTGGTAGATCAGGGCCAGATGCTGCCTCTAATGGAGGAGTTTTACACCATTCAGGGCGAAGGTTTCCACAAGGGGACCGCGGCTTATTTTATTCGTGTGGGCGGTTGCGACGTGGGCTGCCATTGGTGCGATGTGAAGGAAAGTTGGAATGCAGAAACCCACCCACCAACAGGGATAGCCCATATTGTGACCAATGCGGCCAAATATTCCGATACCATTGTCATTACAGGGGGAGAACCCCTTACCTGGGATATGGGCCCCTTAACGGAAGCCCTAAAGGCCAAAAACCTGAAGACCCATATAGAGACTTCCGGAGCCTATCCGCTTTCCGGAACCTGGGATTGGATCTGCCTTTCCCCCAAAAAGAACAAGTTGCCCGAGGGCATTATCTATGACAGGGCGCACGAACTAAAGATGATAGTGTACAATAAGCACGACTTTATCTTTGCCGAGGAACAGGCGGCCAAGACCAATAAGGATTGTATTTTGTACCTGCAGCCGGAATGGAGCGTTAGGGACAAGGTGGTCCCAATGATCGTGGAGTATGTGATGCAAAATCCCAAATGGAAAGTCTCGCTCCAGACCCATAAGTATTTGAATATACCGTAGGCTATTAAAGAGCCAAGAGCCAAGAGCCAAGATTCAAGAGCCAAGAGCCAGTAGCCAGTAGCTTGTATTCATTAGGCAATTGATTAGAACTTCTAGGTTGTTAACGGTTCATTGCTAATTTACTGTAATCTCTTCTATCTTGGTTCTAGATTCTAGGTTCTCTTTTCCCACTGCTCATTCCCACTACTGAAAACAGACTGCCCACAAGGATGTTAACACTCCAATTGGCAGATTGCCGTGTTTCGCCTACCTGTCGGCAGCGAAACTCGCAATGACGGAACTACTTTGAACATCTAGTTTCTAGGCTCTAGATTCCAGATTCTCTTTTCCCACTGCTCATTCCCACTACTCAAAACTGCCCACCCACTACTGATTACTGTAATCTCTTCTAATCTCTAGTATCCAGATTCCAGATTCTAGGTTCTTTTTCTCTCACTACTCAATTCTCACTTCTCAATACTGATTACTGCCCACTGCTCACTGCTAATTGTTCATTGGAATCTCTTCCAGTCTCCAGTCTCCAGATTCTTGGTTCTTTTTTTAAAACCTGAACTTTGAACTTTCCAACTTTGAACTTTGGATACAGCCTCACTGTTTCCGATGTGCCAATACAATAGGGGGCTGCCCGTTGAACGGATTGTGCATTCTGCCAATGGTCTTGGCATCCATGCCGGAGGCCCTTATAACGCTTTTGTCCCCATAGCGTTCCCTAATCCTGTCCAGGGCGTTGTACAGGTTTAGTATTTCTTCGGTATCATCAAATAGATCTATCTGGTAATTGCCATGTACCAGATGGCTGAAACGAATACCGATAAGCCTGATCAACAACCTTTTGTTGTACAATGTATTGAAAAGGTCCAAAATTTGGGGAATCAGGATATGGTCCGCACTGGTGTACGGAATCTTCAATTGTTTGGAATAGGTGTTAAAATCCGAATAGCGGATCTTAACGGCAATGCAGGCCGTAAGTTTTTTTCCCCTTCGCAACTGATAGGCCAGATTCTCGGTCATAGCTATAAGGATTCCCCTTAATTTAACCACATCTATGGTGTCCCTATCAAAAGTACGTTCGGTGGAAATGGATTTGCGTTCGGAAAAAGGAATAACAGGGGTGTTGTCTATACCATTGGCCCGTTTCCATATTACGCCCCCATTGGCGCCCAATACCCGTTGCATCATTTCCATGGGCATTTCTTGGATGGTCTTTATTTGACGCAATCCCAAATTGCGGAGGGTCTGATAGGTCTTGTCACCTACCATTGGTATTTTTTTAATGGATAAGGGCGCCAAAAAAGATTTTTCCTGGCCTATTTCTATTTTTAGTTGATTGTTGGGTTTGGCCTCATTGGTAGCTACTTTGGATACTACCTTGTTTACCGATAGGCCAAAGGAAAGGGGAAGTCCGGTTTCCTTGATAATTTTATGGCGCAGTTCGGTGGAGAATTGATGGCAACCATAAAAACGGTCCATTCCCGTAAGATCTGCATAAAATTCATCTATGCTCGATTTTTCGAAGACCGGTACCTGCTCCTTGATAATATCGGCCACTATATCCGAATGTTTGCTGTAGGTTCCCGCATTCCCTTTTATGACAAAGGCCTCCGGACAGAGTTCTTTGGCCATTTTCATGGGCATGCCGGAATGTACCCCAAAACCTCTGGTCTCGTAGCTACATGCGGCTACCACCCCTCTGTTGCCAACCCCGCCAACAAGTATGGGCCTATGCTCCAATTTACGGTCCTGAAGTCGCTCTACGGATACAAAAAAGGTATCCAAATCCAAATGAAGTATTGTTTTGTTCATGGCATACCTAAAAAAAAGGTATGCTAAATTATGGAATATTTCCAATATATTGGATAAAATCCATAATTTATTTTAAGATCAATTTTATTCTTGGACCAATAAAAAAAATCTGTCAGGCTTAGATTGTTCAAGTGGGAAAATAATAAAAGAATAATGTCTATTCGTTGTGTTCAGGCAAAAATTGTAATTACAATAAATTGCCTTCATTTTAATTCATGGAAAGAATCGATTGAAATTTATATTTAAATCATTTTTCATTTTCTTTGCTTGTCCAAAGAAACCGACGCAGGAGGTTCATGAATACCTTTTTCCAAAATAGAGGGGCAATGAATAAAACGAAACAAACCCGCCTTGCCGTCGGGCAGGAGAAAAGACCCTTCTTCACTATGTGGTCCCTAAAATCTCTGGATTTTAAGGACCGATGCCATGGCCTAAATTATTTCCAAGGCTTCAATAATTCTCTACGGCCATGCCATCTCCACTACGGAAGAAGATGAACCCAGCATCGGGCCTTGCAGACAATTTTCAAAAGGAATATAAAATCAGCCTAGCCCAGGCCATAGCTGGCTCCTCTAACCAAGGTACACTGTACCTTGGTTCTTCGGCCCTGGTCGTTTTTTTGGCGATGCAAAAAATGAACAGAGCATGTATTTGGATAGCAAATTCTATCTTTTTGTACACACAGCTTTAGGGATTGATCCCTACAAACCATCAAAAAAAACAGTACAGTATTCAGGGTTGCGGAATCCCATGATTCTGCAACAATGCCATGTTATTCAAAAGTGTATAACAAAATGGAGAACAAGGCCAGGAAAAAGCATAGGAAGACCAAGATCAATAATAATTTTAGTGTCATTGGAACCTCGATCCCATCACTTTTCCCCACCAATAATTCCCTTAAATATTCCATACCTTTCATCTGATTAGTTTTATTGTTTTTAACCCCGATAATTATCGGGAGTCAGATGCAATTCGCCAATACACTTTACCCACAATCCCTTTGGTCGGATTCCGATTTTCTTGAATCTTCAATTTTGTTTATGTCCCAAAAAAATCATGGTCCGTTTCATGCTATTGCACTTTTGCTTATTAATCCCAAACGAATCCAGTGGTCAATCTAAATATGAAAGCGTACAACACTACGGCAAACATAGCCACGCTGAACCACATGAACGCTTTGAAATAATTTTTAACAATAATGTTCCCTAGGTTTTTGAATCCTTCGGCATAAATTTCTTTTACGAGTAAAATTGTTTTCATACTTTTTGTTTAAAATTATAGGACAAAGTTCGACCGGTCTTGCCCCAAACAGAAATTTAGTGGTCAAAAAGGAGAAAAAAATGGTTGAAAAACGAGAGGAATATTTTTGTGCGGACAAACGGTAATTTACCAAGGATAAACCGCAGATGCCTGCAATGGCGCAAATGTTATCTTAAAGGTGATATTGGTAATTGGTCGATGGGAAGCTCATCTGTCTAACCCTATTTATAGAATGTTTGAGTAAGTTTGGCCTAAAAGAATACCTTTCAAAAAGAATGGTTTTGGGTTTGTCCATAAATAATTGGGCCAAAAAATAGGGATTGGTCCATTTTCAGATAATATGGTGGTGTTATGAAGTTTACCCTGTGCTGCGCATTAACCCCTCCTGTGCCACAGAGGCCACTAGAGCCCCATTTCTGTCAAAAATACTGCCCCTGGAAAAACCTCTGGAATTGCTGGCACTGGGACTGTCCATAGTGTACAACAGCCATTCGTCTATCTTAAAACTGCGGTGGAACCATAGGGCATGGTCTATACTGGCATAAAATGTCTTTCCTTTTCTGAGGGCTTCACGATGGGGAAGGGAAGCGGTCGTTAGGATGTTGTAGTCGGAGACATAGGCCAACAATTGCTGCTGCAGGGGCAAATTGCCCCTTACCTTTTCCGTAGCGCGCATCCACATATGGTTAAATGGAGGGCCATCTTTAGAAAGCAGGGAGGTTAACCGTTCCACGGGCTTAAACTCGAATACTTTGGGATGGGTGAGCTTTATAAGGTTATAGGAGTCCGGATCCGTTTTTTTCAACTCTTCTATCTGCTCCAAACTGTTCATCAACTTTTTAGGGGTTATCAGGTTGGGCATGGTTATTTGGTGCTCTACACCATCCTCCCTGACCTGAAAGGAGGCTGCCATGTTAAAAATGGCCTTTCCCTTCTGCTTGGCAACCACCCTGCGGGTGGTAAAACTACGGCCGTTCCTTAAAAAATCTACTTCATAGGTAATGGGAATGCTCAGGTCGCCCCCCAAAAGGAAATACCCGTGCATGGAGTGTGCAGTCCGATCATCGGTAACCGTTTGGTAGGCGGCATGCAAAGACTGTCCCAATACCTGCCCTCCAAAGACCCTGCCCCAGGGTGCCTGATAGTTTTGTCCCACAAAGGTATTATCGTTTATGCGTTCTAAACTTAGTAATTGTATAAGTTCTTCTAAATTGCCCATATGCTGTTATCGATTCAAAATTAGGCTAAGTGGTCGGCAATGGACCCTTCAATATTATTGCAAATCTAACCCTATCCCACTCTTGGACCTTCAATTTTAAGATCGAAGTAATTTAAAACGGGCCACAAAATTATCAAGTCCCATAGCGCCATTGTTTCCGTTGAAGTGTTTTTACTAAGATATGTAAAAGATTTAAAAGGCAAAGGAGTCGGGACTTTTTCCTGTTGATCGGCAATCATAGGGTTTAAAGAATGAATCATGCAGCATAATGATAATCAATATTTTATCTGTTTTTAACGGATTATTTGGTGTAAAAGGGCAAGGTATTTTATCTTATTGTAAAAAAAATAAGGATAAAAAGATGTTTTTATCCTTTAATATGATTTTTATCATATTTTTTGTTTCTATCCAAGGCTAATTTTGTCCCAATAAATTGTTAAAAATTACAAGCTATGCAGAAAATCATACTTATGACCAAGGTTCAAAACCAATAAAAACGACCATTAAAAACAATAAATATTTATATATGAAAATAATTTTAAAAAGTAGCGCAGTTCTTTTTTCTGTTTTGATGATGGGCTGTGGTGGTAAGGAAGAAAAGAAAAAAGAAGGTTTTAGTGTGGACAGGGCAAAAACCACAACGGAACAAGCATCACCGGCACCTACCACCTCGGATACAAAACCCTCTGAAACCATCGATTTGACCAACAAGGGAGTGGGGCCCATTACCTCAGTAAGTTTGACCGCCGAGGTGGACCAGGAAATGGCCAAAAAGGGAGAGGAAGTGTATAATCAAATGTGTTTGGCCTGCCATAGGGTAGATAAAAAATTTATAGGGCCAGCCCCAAAAGGCATATTGGAAAGACGTAGTCCGGAATGGGTCATGAATATGATATTGAACCCTGAGGTCATGGTAAAGGAGGATCCTTTGGCCAAAGCTCTATTAGCGGAATTTAACGGCGCACCCATGGCCAATCAAAGTCTGACCGAAGAAGAGGCCCGGGCAGTATTGGAATTCTTTAGAACCTTATAACCAAAAATACATAGCATTATGTTCCCGACAACCAATTTAAAAACATTGATAGTATCGTTTCTGATGCTGGGCGTTTTGTTCAGTTGTAAAAACGAACCAAAGACGGCAACGGCCCCTACTAATGGTAAAGCCGTAACAAAGGAAGTTGAGCAGCAGGGCCAGGCCTTTATCGCCGATGATGGTTCCACCCCCAATGTTCTGCAGATTGCTATGGGTTCCCCAGACCATTCCACCTTGGTGGCAGCGGTGCAGGCCGCGGAATTGGAAAACGCCCTGGTAAATGCAGGTCCCTTGATGGTATTTGCGCCCACCAATGAAGCGTTTGCGGCCTTGCCTGCAGGCACAGTGGAAGATCTTTTAAAACCGGAGAACAAAGATGCTTTGGCCAATATTCTAAAATATCATGTTACCGCCGGCAATTACAGCAAGGAATTTTTAATGAAGTTTAAAAAATTGGGGCAGGCCAATGATCAGAACGTTGCCGTTGAGGTAGTTGGGGACG
This sequence comes from Arenibacter sp. P308M17, assembly GCF_003426735.1. Classification (GTDB taxonomy): domain Bacteria; phylum Bacteroidota; class Bacteroidia; order Flavobacteriales; family Flavobacteriaceae; genus Arenibacter. The sequence continues at coordinate 244,928 of NZ_QVON01000004.1, read as the reverse complement.
ATGTTTTTGTAGGGGGCGCCAAAATTTTAGCCAGTGTACCTGCGGGCAATGGAATAGTACATGTGGTAGACAAGGTAATATTGCCCCCAACAGAATAATTATAGAACTCAATAATCAATTAAATCAAAAACAATGAAAAAGCATACCTATTTAGTATTGGGACTCTTGGGCTTTGCCGCCTTATTGACCGGTTGCGGTAACGGGAATCAGGGCAAAAGTTCTTCAGGAGCATTAAATTCGAGCAATGCCGAAAAAGTTTATGTGGCCCCTGGGGAACATGACGAGTTTTACGCCTTTTTTTCCGGGGGATATAGTGGCAACCTAACCGTCTACGGCTTGCCTTCCGGACGTATGTTCAAGGAAATTCCCGTATTCTCACAATTTGCCACCTCGGGCTACGGCTATTCTGAAGAAACAAAGCCTATGTTAAATACCTCTCACGGGTTTGTGCCATGGGATGACGCCCATCACCCTGATATTAGTCAGACCAATGGTGAATTGGATGGAAGATGGATCTTTATAAATGGGAATAACACACCGAGGATTGCAAGGATAAGCCTCACTACCTTTGAAACAGAAGAAATCATTGAGGTACCCAATAGTGCCGGTAACCACAGTTCATCCTTTGTTACTGAGAATTCTGAGTATGTGGTGGCCGGAACGCGTTTTTCAGTGCCTATTCCACAGCGTGATATCCCCATAAACGAATATAAAGGAAACTTTCAAGGAGCTTTGTCTTTCATTAGTGTTGAGCCGGAACACGGTAGTATGGATATTAAATTCCAGATCATAATGCCCGGGTTTAATTATGATCTTTCGCATCCTGGACGTGGTAAATCCCATGGTTGGTTCTTCTTTACTACGTATAATACCGAAGAGGCCAGTACCTTGCAAGAAGTGAATTCTTCCCAGAACGATAAGGATTTTATTGCCGCCATAAACTGGAAAAAAATTGAAGCGTATGTTAACAACGGTGGAGGAACAAAAATGCCCGCCAACTATGCACATAATGTATATGATGAGTCTACGCATACCGCAACAAGTACCATGAAAAAGGAAGTTCTTACCGTAAACCCCTTAGATGTACCCGGTGCCGTATTCTTTTTGCCAACTCCAAAATCGCCCCACGGTTGTGACGTAGATCCTTCTGGACAATATATCATTGGTAATGGTAAATTATCTGCGGACCTAACGGTACATTCCTTTGATAATATGATTGCTGCCATTGAGGATAAAAAGTTTGATGGGGAGGCCTATGGCATTCCCATCCTTAAATTTGAGGATGTGCTGGCCGGAACCGTAAAAAGTGGGGGTCTTGGACCATTGCATACCGAGTTTGATGCTGAAGGGAATGCATATACCACATTCTTTATTTCTTCCGAAGTTGTAAAATGGAAACTAGGGACATGGGAGGTGATCGATAGAAAACCTACCTATTACTCTGTAGGTCACTTGATGATTCCAGGTGGAAATTCAAGAAAGCCTTTTGGTAAGTACGTAGTGGCGCTTAATAAGATTACCAAGGATAGATATTTGCCAGTTGGGCCGGAGATGGAACACTCGGCTCAGATTTATGATATCTCTGGCGAAAAAATGGAACTTCTTTATGATTTCCCCACCCATGGCGAGCCACATTACGCGGCAGGAATCCCAGCTGAACTTTTAGCTCCCAAATCTAAAAAGTTTTATAAACTGGCAGATAACAAGCACCCTTACGCCACCTTAGGGGCGGCCGATTCCAAAGTAGTGCGTGAAGGTAAGGATGTACACGTTTATATGTCAACCATCCGAAGCCATTTTACACCGGATAATATTGAAGGAGTCAAGGTGGGAGACAAAGTATATTTTCATATAACGAACCAAGAGCAGGATTTTGATGTACCGCACGGTTTTGCCATAATAGGAGCCAACACTTCGGAATTGTTGGTAATGCCGGGTCAGACCAAGACCATTGTTTGGGAGCCCAAGCAAGTTGGGGTATGGCCGTTCTATTGTACCGATTTCTGTTCCGCGCTTCACCAAGAGATGCAGGGCTATGTTAGGGTATCACCGGCAAATTCCAATTTGGAACTTTCCTGGTCCCTAGGCGATTAAGGCTACTTATTATTGGTTTTTAGCATAAAAAGCGGGTCTGGTTTAAGAAACTGCCCGCTTTTTTAACAAGTTGAAGAAAGGGACGACCATCCAGAACATTGTTCGATTTGTAAATGAACTCATCTTGACTTTTTGTTTTCAACCAAAAAGTTATGCCTTTGTATCCTAATGAAGCCTTTTTGGAGCAGCATAGCAGCGCTACGGTGAGAGAAAAAGACAAAATTAGGATGCAAAATGATGATTTTACAGGTAATAGAAAAAGTTAAGATGAGTTCAATAATAAAATGACAATAGGAAATGAAAAACGCAAGTATACTAATGATCGTTGGTCCATTACTTCTTTTGGGACTGTTTGCCTTTCCCCTATGGAACATTATGCTGGGAGCACCTCAATATCCAGAACCATTGGGCATGAATATCCATATTTCTGGAATAGAGGGAGTCTCGGAATTTGATCTTCAGAATATAGACGGATTAAATCACTATATTGGTATGAAGACCATACCCAAATCTGGGGAAATGTGGGAATTTGATGTTTTTCCCAAAGTTATTATAGGAATGGTGGTACTTGGAGTACTTATAGGACTATTGGGATTCTTGGGAAAAGTAGATTTTAAATGGTTCTTGGGCTGGTTTGTTCTCATGTCCGTTTTAGGAATTTTGGGCATGTACGACTTTAATGAATGGCTTACCGATTATGGTTCCAACCTAGATCCACATGCCATTATCAAGGTTGTCAATGAGGATGGAACCCCTATGACCTATAAACCACCCCTGTTGGGATACCAAAAAATGTTGAATTTTGATGTAACCTCCCTTCCCAGTACCGGTGCCTACATGATGTTTATTGGAATGTCACTTACATTGGTAGCATTCTCTATGGGATGGAAGAGCACGGGATTAAGCGCAAACCGGCCATCCAAAAAACCGGCCACTACATAATTTTAAGATATGGCGAACTATAGAATAGTAGTGTTTTTGTTTTTATTGTTGGCAACGTCCTGCAGTGTTGGCCCTAAACCTATTGCCTATGGGTCCGATGGATGTCATTTTTGTAGTATGACCATTGTGGATCGGCAACATGCCGCTGAAATTGTTACGGATAAAGGCAAGGTCTTTAAGTTTGATTCCAGTGAATGCATGATGAATCATCTTAAGGAGATAGACCGGAATCAGATTGCCCTTTATTTGGTGAACGACTACAATCAACCAGGGAAATTGATAGATGCCAAAGAGGCAATCTATATGATCAGCGAGCGTATTCCCAGTCCCATGGGGGAATTTTTAACGGCCTTTAAGACGGAGCAGGAAGCAGTGGATGCCTTAATGACGAATGGGGGGGATCTCTTTACCTGGGAGCAATTGAAACTAAGGTTTAAACAATAGAAATCCCCTTAAGAAAATGGGCAGGATAAAAATAATTTTCTGGTTTTTAATATGTCTTTTTGGGAATCATTTATGGGCAGGGACCATCACGGTCTGTAATTCCTGTGAGGTGAAATCCATCAAGAAGGGGATAGCCGTGGCAGCCGATTTTGACACAATCTTGATCAAAAAAGGAACCTATAGGGAATTTAATATTCAAGTAACCAAACCCTTGACCATTATTGGGGAGAACTATCCCGTGATCGATGGCGAAGATAAGGGGGAGATCATGACCATAGTTTCGAACAATGTTACTATAGACGGTCTTTTCATCATAAACGTGGGCACTAGTTATACGGCCGATTATGCCGCTATCAGGGTGGTGCAGAGCGAAAACTTTTTAATACAGAACGTAGTGCTGGAAAAGCTGTTTTTTGGAATCTATTTGGAGAAAAGCAAGAACGGAAAGGTCTACCACAATAAAATCATAGGCGATGCCGTGGATGAATACAATTCGGGGAACGGCATTCAATTATGGTACTCACAGAATATAGTTGTGGAGCGCAATATTGTTCAACATGTAAGGGATGGTATCTACTTGGAATTCTCGGACAATATTACCATAGAGAACAATATTAGTTCGGACAACCTTCGCTACGGGCTGCACTTTATGTTCTCCAATGATGACATTTATAAGGACAATACCTTTGAGAATAATGGGGCAGGGGTAGCGGTCATGTTTTCCAAAAGGATAAAAATGCTGGGCAATACCTTTAAAAAAAATTGGGGCACCACTTCCTTTGGGGTGTTGTTGAAAGAGATCAATGATGCGGAGCTTACGGGCAATACCTTTGAAGATAATACTGTGGGTATCAGTATTGAAGGCTCCAATCGGATAATTTATTCAAAAAATAATTTTATTAGAAATGGATGGGCCATAAAGGTTCGTGGAGCCTGTTATACCAATACTTTTATCCATAATAATTTTATGTACAATTCCTTTGATCTGGCCTACAACAGCAATTTGAACGACAATATTTTTGAGGAAAATTATTGGAGTGGCTATACAGGTTACGATCTGGATAGGAACGGCACTGGCGATATCCCCTACAGACCGGTAAAATTATTTTCCTATATCGTAAACAGAACCCCCGAAACTATTATTCTGTTACGCAGTCTATTTATGGACATTATCGATTTTTCAGAAAAAGTGTCCCCAGTTTTTACCCTGGACGAATTAGTTGATGCAAAACCCTTAATGAAAAAAATTAAATGATACAGGTTGAAAACCTACATAAGAAGTTTGGTAAAAATGTGGTATTGGCCGAGTTGGAACTCCATATTGACCAAGGCGGAATTTTTGCTGTCCTGGGACCCAATGGTTCCGGTAAAACAACTTTGATAAAAACAGTGCTGGGGATGGTACTTCCCAATAAAGGAACCATATCCGTAATGGATTCATCTGTTCGAGATAAATGGAAGTATCGCCAAGACATAAATTACCTTCCCCAAATTGCCAATTTCCCGGGAAACCTCAAGGTCAAGGAATTAATAGCCATGATAAAGGATATTAGGCAAAAACCGAGCGACGAACTTAAGTTGATAGGCCTATTTGGATTGGAGTCTTTTTTAGATAAAAAATTGAGCAACCTTTCCGGGGGAACCAAGCAAAAGGTAAATATTGTACTGGCCTTTATGTTCAACAGTCCCTTGATAATTTTGGACGAACCCACCAATGGTCTGGATCCCTTGGCGCTGATCCGTCTAAAGGAACTTATTTTTGAAGAAAAGGCAAAAGGGAAGACCTTTTTGATAACCTCCCATATTATGCAGTTTGTAGAAGAGGTTTCCGACCAGATCGTCTACCTACTTGAAGGTAAAATTTACTTTAAGGGCAGTATTGAGGAATTAAAGACCAAAACCGGACAAAGCAATTTTGAACATGCCATTGCGGCTATATCAACCCACAACAATCATGATTAAGATATTAAAGTATAGTTTCTACGATCTAATGCGTAGCCGTTGGAGTTACGTTTATTTTCTGTTCTATCTGTTGTTGGGCTTTGTATTGTTGTTTTTGAACAATGAGCTCTCCAAGGCCGTTATTACCTTAATGAACGTTATTATTGTTCTGGTACCCTTGATCGGGATTATTTTTGGTGTAATGTATTACTACAATTCCAAGGAATTTACAGAACTACTTTTGGCACAGCCCATTAAAAGATCGTCCATTTTTTTGGGCCAATATTTCGGAGTTGCCGGTTCGTTGACGGTTAGCTTGGTATTGGGCCTGGGCATTCCCTTTATCTTATATGGATTGTTCCAAAGTAATGCCATATGGGATTTTTCACTATTATTGATAACGGGAGCATTTTTAACGCTGATCTTTACTGCTGTTGCCTTTAATATAGCCTTGGCCAACGAGAATAAGATAAAAGGTTTTGGATATGCCGTCCTGGCCTGGTTGTTTTTGGCAGTAATTTATGACGGATTATTTCTAATGTCATTGATCGTTTTTGAGGATTACCCCTTGGATAACCTTTCCTTGATCGCCACGATGTTTAATCCCATAGACCTTTCCAGGACCTTAATTTTGTTAAAACTGGATATTTCGGCTCTTTTGGGGTATACAGGCGCTATTTTTAAGCAGTTTTTTGGGACTAATTTGGGACTGTTTATGTCCATTTTTATGCTGTTCCTTTGGACCATCATCCCCATTTGGCGTTTAGGCTATGTTTCCAAAAGAAAGGATTTTTAATAGTACCTTTAGCTGAATTACATATCATTGCGTGATAGTTACCAAATCCCATATTAAAGTATCCTTGGGCTATTTTTTATTGGCCGCCCTGCTTGGTGTTGTATTGCGGACTTTTGTAATTGCCCCAATACCCATCAATTACCGGTTTTTTGTGCATACCCATTCCCATATAGCCCTTTTGGGCTGGGTGTACATTGCGTTGACCACTTTGTTGTACCATCTTTTTTTGGACAAGCAGGCGGTGGAGAGGAAGTATCGTCAAATTTTTTGGTTTACCCAAATCTGTTTAATAGGCATGTTGTTATCCTTTCCCTTTCAGGGGTATGCCTTGTTTTCCATTCTATTTTCCACTCTTTTCCTGTTGGCCTCCTATTGGTTTTCCGCTTTTTTTTTAAAATACGCGCCGCAATCCTTCAAAGGTACAAAGGCCTATAGCTGTTTAAAATATGCCCTCTGGTTCATGATAGGCTCCAGTATAGGTCCTTGGGCTTTAGGGGCCATAATGACGGTTTTGGGACCTGAATCCATATGGTACCGGTTGGCAATCTATTTCTATTTGCATTTTCAGTATAACGGTTGGATGATTTTGGCACTGTTGGGACTCTTTTTTTACCTGTTGGAACAACTTGGAGCCAATGTTTCCGACAAGATATTTAGTTATTTTTTTCGGACTACGGTCCTGGGAATTATTCTGAGTTTTTTTCTGTCGACCCTGTGGACGGCTCCAGAACCCATATACTATTTTTTGGGAGGCCTGGGGGCTTTATTGCAATTGATGGGCTTTGGGATTCTGATAAGGATATTCCTGGAAAATAAGGCTGCATTGAAATCTGGACTGTCCCGGCCTCAGTTCAATATTTTGAAATTGGTGGCTTTACTTTTACTAATTAAAATGATTTTGCAATGGCTCACCGCCTGGCCCTTCTTTGCAAACTTGGCAGCTACGGTTTTGGATTTTACTATTGGCTATTTACATTGGACCTTTTTGGGGGTCATTAGCCTAGGGTTATTTTTCTTTCTCCAATTTTTTGGATTGATGAAACTGTCCAAAATGGCCATAACCCTGTATTTGATCGGTTTTCTGCTCACGGAAGCCCTTATTTTCTTTAGAGGGATGGCCGCATGGTTGGGATGGCCCTTGTTCGAAGATTATTCCAAATACCTGGCCCTTGGCAGTATTTTGATTCCTATCGCTATACTAGTGATGCTTAGACAATCCATGGGCAAAAGTGCAAAGCGAAGGGTCTAATGGCCTTTTTGCCTGTGTTGGTAAATGTTCATATATAACATAGTGGACATTTTCTGGGCCCTATTTTTTGCAATCCAGGCCACTTCCCCTTCAAAAAGCTCATCTATTGTGGCAAACCATTCGTTTAGCCAAAGTCCAAAATGTTCCGGGGTAATACTATGGTTCATTTTCTTGTCCACCTCCTGGTGAACGGTAATGGGGTTGCCTATATATTTTCGTTTTAAGAGTAATTGACTCTCCCAAAAATCGGTCAATAGCTCCAAGTGACTGTCCCAGTCTTTTATTATGCCATTAAAAATGGGCCCCAATATTTGGTGCTCCCTGATCTTGGCATAAAAACGAATCACCAATAGGTTCACATCCTTTCTTTCCTTAATTTCCGATTTTATCAACATAAGTTTAATCCGTTTGCTCAGGGAATACCGGAAAGGTAGTCCGTTGAATTTAATTTTATACTAATTGGCCATGCAATAAGGGTATTGGCAATCGTGCAAACCCACACATGCAGGTTATAATTTATTTCAACTTTGTTGTTTACGGTTTATTAGAACCCTGCTCCCTATGCTCATCGGGATTAGTTTCCAAAAACTTTGGCAGTCCACAGTTGGCAAAAGGCAGTGGGCATAGAAATCCGTTTTTTGCTTACTGATTACTGCTTACTGCTTACTGCCCAGTTATTGCTCAGTCCCCGCCAAGGAATTCCATTCCGTTTCAAAAGCCCCTGCCTTTGCCGTCCCTAACATTTTTTGCTTTCCTGTAACCGGCCTATTTTAATCCAAAATCATTTTCGTTTATTATTTTGAAAACTAAATTATGTAGTTCGGCATTGATGGGAATTTGGCATGCCAATCTGCTTTGGGGGGAGGCATCGTCCAGTTGGGACAAGGTATGTTTTTCATCGCGCTGCATTTTTGACCCTAAAGAGCCTTCAAGAATTTGTATATGACATGTTCCACACCAGGCCCTACCCTTACAATCTCCCCATTCCTGCGAGTATTTGTCAAAAAGAAGCTCCATGAGGTTATGGTATTCGTTTTGCGTACAAATGGCGGAATTGGTATCCCCAAATTCGTCTATATAAGTAAAAGTGTAGGGTTCCGGCTTCATTTATTTCTAAATAAGAATCCCTACAATGGTCAAGATACTGAAAAGGACGCTTAAAACTAATAGGTTAAAAGTAGTTTTGGCAGTTAATCTGGCCAAAACGGCGCCGTTGTAGGCCATGCATAAAATAGTCACCAGAAAAAGCAAGGTCAACTTGATTGCTGTAGGCATATGGTTCATTAGGACCAGCATGGCGGCAATAGATCCAATACAACTTTGGCCAATAATGGCAATGGTGGAATATCCTGTTTGTTCCCTTTTAAATTCGTTCAATAGCTGATCGTAAAGTCTCATAGTCATCGTATTTTAGTATTACTCCCAAAACCAATCCGTAGTACTTTCCAAAAATTTGGTTTCCTTGTGATGTTCCAAAATGGATTGCAATTGTTGTTCGTTGGCCACTTTTTGAATTTCATTGAACAGTATCCTTTCCTCAAATCGGATATGTTGTTCCAATTCTTCCTCTATATGGTTTAGGGATTTTTCCAATTCGGAAGTGCTCTTAAAAAGGCGTTCTAGTCTCCGGTGTTGTGCAATGGCCTTTTTTACCAAGACGTTATCGTTTCCGAGAATGGGAAAGAGGTGTTTTTCCTCCTCTTCGAAATGTGGGGTCAAATAAGTTCTGTAAAACCAATCTGCGTAGGTCTTTATCCGATCTGTAGATACTCCTTTGGAGAGACCGGTCCTAATTTTCCATGATAGCAATAAACCTTGATGGTGTTCCCGGCTCAAAGGTTGTATGGCCTTATGTCTTTTTATAGGTGTCACTGTCATTTTAACTTGTTTTTGTATGGTTAAATCCAATTTTAAATGGTCATTCCATTTGTGTTTTAAAATTTTATAGTTAAGTGCTTCGTAATCCAATGAGGCACGGCGGGGGGAGACTTTTTAAAGTATTGTGCCGCACCTTATTGCTTACAAAATTGGTCGTTTGGAAAAAGGTTTATAGGTTGTTCAGGTAACCATCATGCACTTAATTCCTTCTCCAGAGCTATTGCTTTTGGAAAGAGAATGTTATTCTCCAAATGAATATGCCTATGTAGATCCTCTTCAAACTCTTGTAGTAGGGAAAACGTAACCTTGTAGGTATTGCAGGCATCGGCAGGTGGATTATAGTTATTGCTCAACTCCTCTATCAGTCTAAATCGGTCCCCTTCGTTCTCATGTTCCTGCATCATCATTTGGATGGGGTTTTGAATAGTGCCAAAATGTTGTCTTTCCATGGTTTTACCGTATTGTTTGCTCTGAATCATTTTACGTACGGCGGGGAAGACGATGAGTTCCTCTTTTTTCATGTGCATGGCCAGTTCACCTGCGCATTTATTGAAATGCTCCATAATTTCATAAAGCTCGGGGTGCCGGTCGCCATGGACCCGGCATAGTTTGGCCAGATACTGATTTAGAACAGGTATTTGTGCCTCAACATACCTATGATGCTTTTTCTCTATATAATCTGCCAATAGGTCCAAGGGCCATGTTTTAAAATCAATGTTGTCATCATTGGTTTGATGCTGTACCGTTTCAATTTCTTTTAAAAGGAGATTGGCATCCAGCTGACTTTTTTCGGCTACTTCTACAATACTCCGGTTTCCCTTACAACAAAAATCTATTTTATGATTTTTGAATACTTGTGCCGTACGATAGTTTTCTGCCACTATTTCGCCAATATTCTTGGTCATTAAATTTTCCATGGGTATTAATTTTTAAAATTTATAATTGAATCCGTTGCCATGATGGCAACGGCTTTAAAATCCTTTATTGCGCTAAGGCTATGCTTCAAGCCCGCCGGGACCACCATAGTGGTGCCTTTCTTTAAAACATATGTAACATCCTTGGTTTTGAGTATGGCTTCACCTTCTTGGACAACAATTACCGCTTCATGGGAACTGTTGTGTTCTGGCATCCCCTTATTGGCCAAGGCCTCAATTTGTAATATTTTTAGGTTTTCACCTACTTGTAGGTGTGTCAATTGTGGTCTGTTCAATACTTCCATAATGTTCGTTTTTATGATTGTTTCCCCAATTTTGTTTTTCGCTTTCCGTCCATAAACTTGGAAAGAATTTGCGTTGCTGATATTTTGGATGGAGGTATTTTTTCCAATCCGAACCCCCAGTGGCCTGTTTATTTTCCCCTTTTTTGTCCAAATAGTGTTCGGCAGTGCTTAAATGGACCATGGGCCATTCAATGTTGTATAGCCTGTCGAAGGTGCGAAGTCGGTTCCTAAGTGCATCCGGGATATAGGGCAGTAGGCCTAACTTGTCTTCCAGGGTACGGCCCATTACATTTTTGGCTGTTTCCATCAAGGCAGAGAGGTATTTTTCCTCAAAAAGTTGAAGGGTCAAAGTTTTTCTGCCGGTTTTGGGTTCCGTTCCGGCATCTTTCCAATATATATGTTCAAAGCATTCCCTTAAATCCGGATCGTTGGAGCGTTCTTCTTTAAATCTATGGCTAAATAAGTTTAGCAGGGAGGTACAATGTAATTCTATAAAACGGAATTGAGCGGATTGAAAGCCGCTGGCAGGGGTTAAGGTTTTTCGAAAGGTATTGTAATCCTCATAGTCCATTCCTACCTTCATAATATCAAATGAACTGATCAGCATGGAGGTGTAATGTACAAGTCGGTCCACTTTATTAATAAGAAAACTGGTGGTAGGTATTTTTTCATCCACTATCTGCCCTAATTCATGCAGCATCATTTTCAGGTACAGTTCGGTTACCTGGTGGTACATGATAAAAATGGACTCATCCTTAAAATTGGTCCGAGGTCTTTGCAGGGAAAGCAAGGTCTCTACTTCAATATAATCCCAATAAGTGATGGGCTTTGCGTGAAGTAGGCCCTCCAAGTAGGTGTCGGGATTTTCCCCAAGGGCTTGGTATTTTTCTGTTAACTTGTTGATGACGTTTAACATGGATTGCTATGGATTTGATGATATTATGGATAACATGGTTTGTTCGAGATCCATCTTATTTAATAGTTTAATACCTTTTTATCTTTTATTAATTTAAAATTTTATCTTTTTAAGTGGGTCAGACCAATATCAAGTCCTGTGGCCAATTCATAAAGGCTTGTGTTTTGCAACATTACCTTTAGATTGTTCCTGATACCCACAAATTTATCATGAACGGGACAGGGTTGATTGGCATCACATTGTTCCAGGCCCAGACCACAGCCCACGAATATTTTATCACCGTCTATGGCGTGCACTATATCGTGCAATTTAATAGTGTCTATTTTAGCTTCTTCGATCTGGAATCCACCTGTTGGGCCCTTATGGGAATCTATAATTCCGCTTTTGGCCAGGGACTGCAATATTTTTGCGGTAAATGCCACAGGGGAATTTACCTCTTCCGCTATCTCTTTAAGGCTTACGCGCTCTTGTCTCATAGATTTTACGGCTATATATATGGTAGCTTTAATTCCGTACTCGCAGGCCTTTGAAAACATATTGATTCATTATTAAAATCTTTACAAAGATAATACATATTTTTATTTCGGACAAAATTATCCTAAATAAAATGATCCTAACCGTTAAAAATATTTTTTAGAGTTTAGCTATAGCCATAACAATTTAACGTTCATGACAAATATCATCTTTTTATATTTTGATTCGGTATTATATTTGTTCCCAATAAGAAATAAATGATGAAACATGTAGTTCTATTTGTTGCAATAATCATGCTGATAAAGCCACTTTGGCCTATAGCTGAATATGCTATAAATTATGACTATATCGTAGAGAACCTTTGCGAAAATAGGGATACTCCTTCCCTCCATTGCGATGGGAAATGTTATTTGGCCAAACAATTGGCCAAAGAATCGGAGGGAAGCGACAAAAATCCTTTTGAGGGTAAACGTTCCAATTTGGAAATTCAGTACATTTCTTCATTCTACCTATTACCAGTTCTTGGGTCGACCAATGAATACGATGGTACCGTTCAAAATAATTATAAGGGAATCCAAACTTTGATCCCCGGTCTTTATACCACAGATATTGCACAGCCACCAGAACTGGGATAATTCAGTTATCGTCAATGGAAAGCCAAGTCCTTTTTGCTAAGCCATGACGTCTTAAAGGAATTGTATTATCTAAATATATCAAATGAACATTATTAAGTGTGTCCAAAAGGTATGCGCAATACTTATGGCAGCTAGTAGACCTATAAACTGGTGGATGTTTATATTGGGAATATTTATTTTTCCCATCGGCAGTAATGCACAGGAACTGGTCTTGCCAAAGGATTCGATCATAACCATAAACTTGGACGAAGTAATTCTTATTTCGGCCCGGAAGACTTTGGATTACCACCACCAGCCTAAGCCCCTTTCTACTTTGGACGAGTATCTGGAATCCTCCAAAAAGGTGGATATGGTGAAACGGGGCGCCTATGCCTGGGAACCTACTTTGAACAATATGTTTTCGGAACGACTTTCGGTAACTATAGATGGAATGAGGATTTTTGGTGCCTGTACGGACAAGATGGACCCTGTAACTTCCTATGTGGATGTGTCCAATTTATCACAGGCGCATATTGCTTCGGGCCAGCAGGGCACCGAACACGGAAACACCATTGGTGGGGCCATTAATTTGGAGCTGGACAGGGGTAATTTTAAGGAAACGGGACTATATGGGGGAGTGGAAACGGGTTTTGAGAGCAACAACCAAATGAGTGTTGTTGGGGCCGAACTTAATTATTCCAATTCCAATTTCTACGTGGATACGGATATTATTTATCGCAAGGCAGAGAATTATTTTGCTGGGGGCGATGAAGAAGTTGAGTTCTCCCAATTTGAGAAATATAATTTCTCCGCCAATGGGGGCTATAAAATTGCTGAAGATCAAGCACTGACAGCAAGTCTTATTTACGATGAGGCAAGGGATGTAGGTTATCCTGCATTGACTATGGACGTTTCCTTGGCAAGGGCCATCATTGCATCGGTGGGTTTTGAGCAGGATGCTCTATGTGGCAGTTTAAGCAATTGGAAATCCAAGCTATATTTTAATAAGGTAACCCATGTCATGGACGATACTAAACGGCCAGATGTACCTATCCATATGGATATGCCCGGTTGGAGCAATACCTATGGCTTTTATTCACAAGCAGTATTACAGGCCAAAAAACATCAATTTTTATTTAAGGTAGACGGGTATTACAATATATCCTTGGCAGAAATGACCATGTATCCCAATGACCCGGACGAGTTGCCCATGTTTATGCTTACTTGGCCCGATGTTCGCACCGCCAATGGCGGGGTCTATGCGGAAGATGAGCTGGATCTAAATGGCAGTTTTCTTAAAATCGCGACCAGGATGACCGTTCAGAATCAAAATGTGGCGGACGAGTTTGGATTGAACAGTCTAAGGATTTTTTACCCGGAGATGGAGAAATCCAAAACAAGGTTCCTAAAAAGTATTTCTGGGCAATGGCACAAAATGTGGATGCCATGGCATTTTAATGCTGGACTTTCCTACGGGGATAGGGCACCTTCCGTTACCGAAGGCTATGGGTTTTATTTGTTCAACAGTTTTGATAACCATGACTATATTGGAGATCCAGGCCTTGCCACCGAAAAATCTATGGAGGCCAATACCAAGATCTCTTGGGAAAAATCCAAGCTAAAACTAAGTGCCGAGGCCAATTTTTTCCATATCGCCGATTATATCATTGGGGAAATTGATCCTTCCCTTAGTGTAATGACCATAGGGGCAGAGGGAGTAAAGATCTACAAGAACCTGGAGTATGCCAATTTGCTCAACTCTTCCTTGGATATAGAGTACGCCATTCTACCGGAACTGAAATGGTCCGGATTGATCTCCTATCATCGTGGTACCGACAACAATGGTATCAACATACCCTTTATAAGTCCATTTTCTTACCGATCCGGTCTTCAATTTGATAATAGGTCATTTTCGGTTGCTTTAAGGTTAACCGGAGCTGGAAAACAAATGAATTACAACCCCGAATTCGGGGAAGATCAAACACAGGCCTATACGGTTTGTTCCTTAACCTTTGGCAAGACTTTTAAATTTAACAACGATTCCATGTACGTGAAGTTCGGGGTAGAGAATATTTTTGACGAAAACTACTCCACCTATACCGATTGGAAAAATATCCCAAGAATGGGGCGAAACTTCTTTTTAACACTTTCTTATTCAATTAATTAATAACAATAATCATATGAAAACAATAAATTTTTTTCTAATAATATTTATAGCCGTCATAGGATTGTCATCCTGTTCATCCGATGGGGACGATTCATCAAAAATCGAAGAAAATCCTATGGACGGATATAATTTGTTAACCAATATTGAGGCCAACGGCCATAGTTTGGAACTGTATTCCGAAGGGAGAACCGGTTTTACCACCGGATACAACGAAATTTTTATCCGTATAAAAAATAATGCCGATAATAATTATTATGCCCATCCGGAAATTACATGGATGCCCGTAATGCATATGATGGGTATGAACCATTCCTGTCCCATATCAGAACTAAGTATTTCGGATGGTTACAACACCGTGGCCAAGGGCTATATTGTATTTCAGATGCCTGGCAATGCCGATGAATTTTGGGACATAACCTTTACCTATAAGGTAGGGGGACAGGAATTTTCAGTAACGGAAACCATAGACGTTACAGCACCCAGCAATGGTAAACAAACCGTTGCTACATTTATGGGAAGTGATGATGTTAGGTATGTTCTGGCAATGGTTGAGCCAACGTATCCAGAGGTTGCCGTTAATGATATACGGGCCCAGCTGTTTAAAATGGAAAGTATGGTGAACTTTACGCTTGTGGAAGATTATACGGTAACATTGGATCCACGAATGCCCGGTATGGGCAATCACAGTTCCCCGAACAATGAAGATTTAACCTTCGATGCCGCATCCAAATCCTATAAAGGTAAATTGTCCTTGACCATGACGGGGTATTGGAAACTTAATCTAAAACTGTTGAACAGTACGGGAGAAGTCTTGAAAGGAGAAGATGTTACCGAAGAAAACGACGCCAGTAGTCTATACTTTGAACTGGAATTATAGAAAGGACTGTAAGGACATAAAAAAGGCTACCTATTTGGCAGCCTTTTTTGTATTATAATCTCTTGGTGCTTAAAAATGGTACCTCACAAATGCTTCCATGGCAGCGTAATGTGCCAATCCCAATTCATCGTATTTGGTTGCCGTTTCCTTGTTCCTGTCTTCTGCTCGTTGCCAGAATTCGCGCGAATCCGACCCTTGGAACACCACTCCGTCTTTTTGGGATTGGTGTTTAAAAATTCCGTATCGCTTGGCCAAAACCTGACTTGGGCTCATGGGTACGGCCATTTCAATATCCTCTATATCCCACTCTTGCCATGCTCCACGGTACAGCCATAACCAACAATCCTTCATGTAAGATTTGGTCTTTAATCGTTTTAGGGCCTCAAAAATAATGTCCAGACACACCTTATGGGTACCATGTGGATCTGCCAAATCGCCCGCTGCATAAATTTGGTGCGGTTTAATTTTTTCTATTAGATCCATAGTGATTTTGATATCTTCCTCTCCTGGAGGATTTTTCTCAATGGTACCGGTTTCATAGAAGGGCAGATCGTTAAAATGTATCTGCTCATCGGTAAGTCCAACGTAATAACTCGTGGCCCTGGCCTCACTTCTTCTAATTAGGCCCTTTATGTTCCTTACTTCTTCTATGTCTATTTCACTGGTTTTTTTGTTCTTGATGAACTCGGTAGCCTTTTGGTATATCTCAATGGATTTTTTGTTGTCCAGACCAAAGGAACGGTTATAATCGATCACGAAATCCGAGAAGCGCAGGGCTTCGTCATCTGCCACCGCTATATTTCCGGAAGTCTGATAGGCAACGTGTACTTCATGGCCTTGGTTTTGCAGGCGCATGAACGTACCTCCCATACTAATGATATCATCGTCCGGGTGCGGACTAAAAATAAGTACGCGTTTTTTGGCCGGATTTGCCCTTTCCGGTCTATTGCTATCATCGGCGTTGGGCTTTCCTCCTGGCCAACCGGTAATGGTGTGCTGTAGTTTGTTGAAAATTCTAATGTTGATATCGTAGGCATCCCCAACCTCGGTCAACAGATCGCTCATACCGTTTTCAATATAGTCGGCCTCTGTCAGCATTAATACCGGTTTCTCCAATCTTAGCGCCAGTCCAACAACGGCTTTCTTGATCATTTTCTCATCCCAATCGACCTTTTCAACGATCCACGGGGTATTTACCCTGGTAAGTTTTGAGCAAGATCCTTTGTCAAGGATAAATACACTGTTGGGGTGGTCCTGTAAGTAGGACGCCGGCACCTGCTCTGTTATAGGGCCCTCTACAGAAGCCTTGATGATGGAAGATTTTCCTTCCCCCCAGGCCATGAGGATAACTTGCTTGGCCTGCATTATTTGCTTTATACCAAGAGTGATCGCTGTTTTTGGGGTATTGTTCAGGCCTTGGAAATCTTTACTGGCCGCCACTCTTGTAATATGATCCAAGGTAACGAGTCTGGTTTTGGAATTGGGCAGGGAGCCTGATTCGTTAAAACCTATATGCCCGTTGCCGCCAATTCCCAAAATTTGTAGATCGATGCCGCCCAACGCATCTATTTTGGCCTCGTACTCCTTACAGTAATTGGCAATATCCTTTTTGGATAGGGTTCCGTCCGGAATATGAAAGTTTTCAGGTTCTATATCCACATGATTAAAGAGCAATTCTTTCATGAAGCGCACATAACTTTGTATGGCATCCGGCTCCATAGGATAATACTCGTCCAAATTGAAGGCGATCACATTTTTAAAACTAAGACCTTCTTCCCTGTGCAGGCGGACCAGTTCGGCATACAGCCTTTTTGGCGTGGAACCAGTGGCCAGTCCAAGAATGCACATCTCCTTTGCCTTTTGTTTTTTCTTAATTAACAACCCTATTTCAGCAGCTGCTGCCTTGGACGCAACCTCTGAAGATTCGAAGATGACCGTATTGATTTTTTCAAACCGTTTTTCAAAACTGGTAACCTTGTCGATTTTACTTTTAATCATGGAGAGTTAGATTTTTTTGTTCATTTTTGGTTGAATCGATAAAAGTAGTACAAAGTATTTAAATGCCTAAAAAAGATAAGGAATTTTACGCAAGTTTAAGAATAAAATAGATTTATTGATACAATTTTAATCTTTTCCAAAATGGGCTGTACAATACTTTTAAAATTAATATCTTGGCAAATTATTTGTCCATTAAGTGGAATTTGAATAATCCGTTGCGGGCGGGCATTCCCCGGGGTAGATTTACTATGGGGGGAAGGTGGATTAAAATAATATGGCCGCCATTGGAGTAATGTTTTATGTATAAAAATAATAGTAATGAGTTTGACTTTAGAAAATACGTGGAGATGGTACGGGCCAAAAGACCCTGTTTCCTTATGGGACATTAAGCAGTCCGGGGCAACCGGTGTGGTTACGGCCCTACATCATATTTCCAATGGGGAAATTTGGCCAGTGGACGAAATTAAAAAGAGAAAAGCGGAAATAGAGGCGGTGGGCCTTAGCTGGTCTGTAGTAGAAAGTGTTCCCATACATGAAAATATTAAGACGCGACAAGGCAATTTTCAGAAGTATATTGAAAATTATAAGACCACCATTACCAATTTGGGTTCCTCTGGGATCGATACTATTTGTTATAATTTTATGCCCGTACTGGATTGGACGCGAACCAATCTTGATTTTGAGCTGGAGGACGGATCTACGGCTTTGAGGTTTGAAAAGGACGCTTTTGCGGCCTTTGAACTTTTTTTATTGAAACGTCCCGGGGCAGAAAAATCATATACAATGGAAGAGCGCAAAGCGGCCAAGGCGTACTATGATAAAACTTCGGAAAAGGATAGGAAGAAATTGGTGCAGAATATTATAGCAGGGCTTCCAGGTGCCGAAGAAGGCTATAGTTTAAAGGAGTTCAATGAGATTTTGGCAACCTATGACAATATTGGTGCAAAGGAACTAAAGCAACATCTGTTCTCCTTTTTGCAGAGCATAATTCCAATTGCGGAAAAAGCAGGGGTGCGTATGTGCGTACATCCCGATGATCCTCCATATCCAATTTTGGGATTGCCAAGGGTAGTAAGTACGGAGCAGGATATTCTTGATCTATATAAGGCGGTAGATAGTCCCAACAATGGTCTTACTTTTTGTACCGGATCTTTTGGCGTTAGGGCGGACAATGATTTGGTGGGTATGGTAAAGCGTCTGGGCCACCGGATACATTTCATGCACCTTAGAAGTACGCAGCGCGATGACAAAGGTAATTTTCACGAGGCAGATCATTTGGCCGGGGACGTGGATATGTTCGGAGTGCTAAAGGCCTTGGTGGAAGAACAGCAAAAGAGAAGTGCCGCAGGTAGAAAAGATCTGAGGATGCCCATGCGGCCGGATCACGGCCATAAAATGTTGGACGATCTTAGGAAAAGGACAAACCCGGGATATTCCGCCATAGGAAGGCTTAGGGGGCTGGCAGAGTTGAGGGGACTGGAATTGGGAATAAGGAAATCCCTGTCCCTCTAGGGCCTGTTAAGAGGATCCGAAAAAGATGGGTTCATTAAAAAAACCTCCGATTTTCTCAAAATCGGAGGTTTTTACTATTATAATACGAAACGGATAGGTAAATGAAGGATTCTAGTTCCGTATTCTTTGGATAAGGGCCAGGGTTTCCCTTACGGATTTCTCCAGGCCACTGTAATCCCTGTTCTCCAATATCGTTTTGCTGATGAGGTTGGAACCCATACCTACACAGCTAACCCCTGCATTGAACCATCCCTTTAAATTGGATTCCTCCAGGGTTACGCCACCGGTCGGCATAACACTTGTCCACGGTTGTGGCCCTTTGATGGCCTTTACAAAGTCCGGCCCAAAATTGGCGCCAGGGAATAATTTTATGATTTCACAGCCCAATTCTTCCGCCCTGTTTATTTCCGTTAGCGAGCCGCATCCTGGACTCCATAATACTTTTCTTCTGTTGCAGACCATGGCAATATCTTCGCGCAAGGAAGGGGTTACAATGAAATTGGCACCCATTTGCATATAGAGCGATGCCGCTGCAGCATCGGTTACAGATCCCACGCCAACGGCCATTTCAGGTAATTCCTTAATGACAAATTTGTTCAGTTCGGCAAAGACCTCATGGGCAAAATCCCCACGGGCCGTAAATTCGATTAATCGCGCACCACCATCATAGCAGGCTTTTAATATTTTCTTTCCCAAGTCCACATCCGGATGATAGAACAGGGGCACAAGCCCTGTTTCGTTCATTAATGCGGCTACTTCAATTCTTGAAAATTGTGACATAGAGTGTATTTGTTTTATCTGCTTACTTTTCCTGAGGAATTTCCTCCTGCCAACTGCTCAATTTCTTCAAGGGTAGCCAAGTTGAAATCGCCCGTAATCGTATGTTTAAAACAGCAGGCGGCCGCAGCAAAATCGATTGTTTTTTGATGGTCTATTTTATCTTGTAGGAGCCCGTAAATCAATCCGCCCATAAAGGCATCGCCACTCCCTACCCGGTCCACCACAGGGGTTACCTCCCTGATTTTTGCATAGTGTATTTTTTTGCCGTCATAGAGGATTCCACCTATTTTTTGATGCGATGCATTTACCGAATATCGCAGGGTGGTGGCCACATAACTTAGATTGGGGGAGCCCTTATAAAGCAGGTCGTATAGTTCGGGTAAGGAGTCCATATCCTGATAATCCGGATCTTTCCGATCTAGCCCGGTCATAAAAAAAGCGGTATCCAGATCCCCTAAAATAATATTGCTGTACTTTAATAGTTCGGGCATGATATCTTTTGGCTCTTTCCCGTATTTCCATAATTTGGAACGATAGTTCAAATCGGATGAAATGGTAATTCCCATTTGATGGGCTGCCTTGACCGCTTCCAGGCAAACAGCCGCAGCTTTAGCGGAAATTGCAGGGGTAACCCCGCTCCAATGAAACCAATCGGCATCCGTAAACACGGCTTTCCAATCTATGGTGTTCGGCTCTATTTCTGCAATGGCACTGTTGGCCCTATCATAAACAACCTTGCTTCCCCTGGTACCGGCACCTGTTTCCAAAAAATAAATGCCCAGACGGTTTCCCCCAAACTGTATATTGGTAGTGGCCACCTTGTGCTTTCTAATTTCCTGTAGGGCACATTCACCAATGTCGTTCTTTGGCAAACGGGTAACGAATTCCGCATCAAACCCGTAATTGGCCAGGGATACCGCCACGTTAAACTCTCCACCCCCATAGGTGGCATTAAAATTGGTAGCCTGTGAAAACCTAAGGTGTCTTTCGGTAGATAATCTTAGGAGGATCTCCCCGAAAGTGATCACTTTCTTCATACTTAATTTATTGTTTGCCCGATAAAAGTACCAAAGTAAAACGAAAACCCGAAATGAAAACACTTTTGGATATTTATAACTTTTATTTTATTTTTTGTTTAAGGAATGAGTTCTGACCTTGAATGTTAAATAAAAGTATAAACTGGGGATAAGTTAAATAAAAATGCATCAATTTGCGGCTTTTCACCCAATTTGGAATACGGATTGATATTAAAGATATTTCTGGGATAAGGCCTTTGATGAAGATAGGAAATCCCACCCAAAAACTTAATTGAGAAAATGAAACGAACATTAAGAAATTTATAAATTACTTCACAAAAGGGAATGTTTAAATTTCTTAATGTGGGAACGGAGTGGTTACACACGTTCTCAACCTGCCCGAACAGTCGTTCAGGCGGGTTTTTTAATTAATTTATTGATGAATCGATTACAAAAATTTAAACGTGTGAAAACAATAGTAATACTATTTTGCTGCCTATTTATATTTGAAGGCTGCGCTTCCCAGTCCTCACCGGAACTTATCAATTCCGAAATGGAGGTGGTTACTTCCGAAACCTTGAAATATTATCTGTATTACCCGATGAATTATGAGGTAGATACTGAGGAAAAGTTCCCTCTGTTACTTTTTTTACATGGCGGGGGAGAATCTGGGGGGAATTTAAAATCAGTAAAGCGAAACGGACCTCCTAAATTAATTTCCGGGGGCAAAAAATTTCCATTTCTGATTTTGGCCCCACAGAATCCGGAAGAAAAAATGTGGTGGAATACCAGGGCCGTAAATCAGCTTTTGGATAGCGTTATTGCCACCAACAAGGTGGATCCAAATAGAATATACCTTACAGGTCTTAGCAGGGGTGGGGGTGCGGCTTGGGAAATGGCGGTGCAATATCCCGATAAATTTGCCGCTTTGGCCGTGGTATGTGGAATGACCCCAGTGCCCTATGCCTCATGGATAAATAAAAATATGCCCATTAAGGTCTTTCATGGCGATCAGGATAAGTCGATCCCCATATCGGAATCCATAGAAATGGTGGCCAAATTAAGGGAGATGGGATACCAGGTGGATTTTACTGTTTACGAGGGAGTAGGCCATAATTCTTGGGACAGGGCCTACGGAAATAATGAGCTATACGATTGGTTTTTAGCACAGAAAAAGCAGGATCCGACTAAAAATTAACAGTTTTAAGGGCGTAGAACTTTATTTATTGCTACGATTATTGAAATCAATTGTTGTATTTTTCAAAACTGAACAATGAAGTGATTTAAATTTTTCCGAATTGGCTAAAAAATCGCCGTTTTGTACCCCTATTTTGTCTTTTTTTTGCTCCGTAGCCTAGCTATGCAGCTCAAAAAAACCTTCATATGGGTTCAAAACCATCAATTTTCGCATCAATCCTAAAAGTTTAAATCACTTCAATATTTGTACTTTATGACCCGAAGTATGTGTCTTAGACTTTCTTTTTGCAATCTATTTTTTATGATCTTGTTTTCCTGCTCCGATATAAAAGGCCAGAAAAGCGGGCATAAATATACCAATGACCTGATTAATGAAACCAGTCCTTATTTATTGCAACATGCCCATAATCCTGTAAATTGGAGGCCATGGAGCCCTAGTGCTTTGGAAGAAGCCAAAAAGGAGGATAAGTTGGTATTGGTGAGTGTTGGGTATTCTTCCTGCCATTGGTGCCACGTAATGGAAGAAGAGACCTTCGAGGATGTGGAAGTGGCCAAATTGATGAATGAAAACTTCATAAATATAAAGGTAGATAGGGAGGAAAGACCGGATGTGGACCATGTGTATATGACGGCCCTGCAGTTAATAAAAGGGAGTGGAGGCTGGCCCTTAAATATAATTGCCCTGCCCAACGGTAAGCCAATTTATGGGGGTACTTACCACACCAAGGAACAATGGAGCAAAGTGCTGTCCCAAGTTAGCAAATTATATAAGGATGATCCCAAAAAAGCCAATGACTATGCCGATATGGTGGCCCAAGGAATACAGGAAGTAAATATAATACAGCCAGTCTCCGATTTGGGGAGGTTGACTCCGGAGGCCCTAAAGACCAGTGTTGAAAAATGGAAGGATAATTGGGACCTAAAATGGGGCGGAAACCAAGGGTCTGAGAAATTTATGATCCCCGTTAATCTGGATTTTCTTTTGGATTATGCCGTATTGACCGAGGATGAAGAAGCCCGTGATTTTGTTAAAACCACCTTGGACAGAATGGCCTGGGGAGGTGTGTACGATCATATTGCCGGCGGATTCTATAGGTATAGTACCGATGCGCAATGGAAGGTACCGCATTTTGAAAAAATGCTGTATGACAATGCGCAATTATTGAGCCTTTATTCCAAGGCCTATAAAGTTTATAAGGAACCGATGTATAAAAAAGTGGTGGAAGGGACCATTGCTTTTTTGGATAGGGAGATGAAGCATCCGGATGGCGGCTATTATGCGGCCATTGATGCCGATAGTGATGGTGGGGAAGGTAAATTTTACGTTTGGAAGGAAGAGGAATTAAGGTCCGTTTTGGGATCCGATTTCGATATTTTTGCCAAATATTACAATATTGATCGGTCCAACATTTGGGAAAATGATTCCTATATTCTTTTTAGGACCAGCGGGGACGAAGCATTTATTAAGGAGAATGATATCTCCCAAGAAGAATGGGCGGAGTATCAGGCACAGTGGCATAGGAAAATTTTAAAGGCCCGGGACAAAAGAACCAGGCCCAATACGGACGATAAGATCATTACCTCATGGAACGCCCTGTTGATCAACGGATTTGTGGATGCCTATAATGTTTTTAAGGAAGCTGCCTATTTGGAAAAAGCAGAGGAAGTGTTTCGTTTTATTGAAAAAAATAGTCTGGACAAGGATCAGTTGGTACATACCTACAAAACGGACAGTAAAAAAAGCGATGGATTTTTGGAGGATTATTCCTTTTTGACCAGTGCCTCCTTAAAACTGTACAGTACAACAATGTCCAATTCCTATTTGGACTTTGCCAAGAAAATGAACAAAATGGCACAGTATAAATTTTCGGATGAAAATTCCGGGATGTACAGTTTTAACTCCACCGACGAATTAATTGCAAAAATAATCAAGACCGATGATGGGGTATTGCCTTCGCCCAATTCGGTTATGGCGGAAAATCTGTTTCTTTTGGGACATATAGATTATGATAAGGCGGCCATGTTAAAGTCCAGGTCCATGCTTTCTTCCATGATTTCCGTTTTGGAGGAAAATGCCTATAATTATTCCAAATGGAATTCCCTGTTGTTGAAAACGGCATACCCCTTTTATGAAATTGCTGTCGTAGGCAATGATGCCGGGCAATTATTGGCAGAACTACAATATCATAATTTGCCCAATACGTTAATCGTAGGCAGTAATAAAGATAGTGGAATGCCTTTGTTTAAAGGGCGCTATTCGGATGATGGGACTTATATTTATGTTTGCCAGGACCATACTTGTAAGCTTCCGGTGTCCACTGTCGAAGAGGTTTTGGAACAATTGGAGAATTTTTAAGAAGACCCTCTGTATCCAAGTTTATAGGGAATGGTTTCTATAAACTTTGGGTATCCCGTGTCATTCCCTAAAAATATTTATCAATTACTCCTGATTTTGTGTCAAATTACATGAATTTTCAGGTTGTTCGAATAAAAAATTTTAATTTAATATCATTTTAAACTTATATTGAGCGTCAAAATAAATTCTTTAAAGTATGCAGATAAAAGAAACATCAACTATTTATGATGTGATCATAGTTGGGTCCGGTGCCGGTGGCGGTATGGCCACAAAAGTACTGTCCGAAGCAGGGCTTAAAGTGGCCGTGGTAGAAGCGGGCCCGTTTTTCGACCCTAAAAATCCGGAACAGATTACCCAATTGAAATGGCCATACGAATCTCCTGGGAGAGGAGCAAGTACCACTAGGGCCTTTGGGGAATTTGATGCTGCATATGGCGGTTGGGAAATTGAGGGAGAACCCTATACCCAAAAAAATGGATCAAAATTTTCATGGTTCAGGTCACGTATGCTGGGGGGTAGGACAAATCACTGGGGACGTATTTCCCTACGTTTTAGTCAACGCGATTTTAAACATAAGGATATTGATGGTCTTGGGGAAAACTGGCCTATTGGATACGAAGATGTAAAGCCATATTATGACAAGGTAGACAAGCTTATCGGTGTTTTTGGGTCAAAAGAAGGTTTGGAAAACGAACCGGACGGATTTTTCCTTCCTGCGCCAAAACCTAGATTGCATGAATTGTACTATATAGACGGGGCCAAGAAATCTAATATTCCGGTCATTCCCTCAAGGATGTCCATGGTTACCAAAAAAATAAACAACGATCGAGGGGTGTGTTTTTACTGCGGACAATGCGGTAGGTCTTGTCAGATATATGCCGATTTTTCGGCAGGTAGCTGTTTGATCTTCCCTGCCCAAAAGAACGGGGGCCAGATAGACCTTTTTGTAAACGCCATGGTACGGGAGGTCACTACCAATGAGGAAGGTAAGGCCACGGGGGTGCTTTATATAAACAAGGAGGATCGTAAGGAATATGGGCTAAAGGGAAAAATTGTTGTTCTGGCGGCATCGGCCTGTAGTACCGCAAGAATTCTTTTAAATTCCAAAAGTAAGCAACATCCGGCCGGATTGGGCAACAGCAGTGGTGTGGTAGGGAAGTACCTGCACGATTCCACAGGGGGTGGAATGACAGGGTTTGTCCCTGACCTTATGAACAGAAAGACATACAATGAAGATGGTGTAGGGGGGATGCATGTCTATACGCCTTGGTGGTTGGACAATAAAAATCTCGATTTTGCAAGAGGATATCATATAGAAGTATGGGGAGGAATGGGAATGCCGAGCTACGGGTTCGGATTTAACGCAAATGCCCTCAATGAGTTCTTTGGTGAAAAAGTTGGAGGCTATGGCAATGTACTAAGGGAGGATGTAAAGAAATATTATGGGGCAATGATCGGTTTTGCCGGTCGTGGCGAATCTATTGCTCTGGAAAGCAACTATTGTGAAATTGACCCGGGAAAGGTGGACGAATTTGGGATTCCGATATTGCGCTTTAATTACCAATGGTCCGATCACGAACGTCTACAGGCCAAACATATGCAAGACACCTTTGAGGAAATAATACACAATATGGGGGGACAGGTCTTGGGTAGAAAGGCAGGAGAAGATAGGGATTATGGCCTGCTCAACCCTGGGGAAATAATCCATGAGGTGGGTACCACAAGGATGGGGGACAATCCCAGAACATCGGTGGTCAACAAGTGGGAACAAATGCACGATGTGGACAATGTTTTTATTGTGGATGCGGGACCCTTTGTTTCCCAAGCGGATAAGAACCCTACTTGGACCATCTTGGCCTTGGCCTGGAGAACATCGGATTATATAGTGGAGCAATTGAAAAAACAAAATATCTAGAATTATGGATAGAAGAAAAAGTATAAAATCCATTATCCTTGGTGGTGTAGCAGGAGGATTGGCAATAAATGGATGTAAGCCCGGAACGGAAGGGGAGGCTGGAACCGCAGAGGCCCTGGTACAGGAAGAAAAACATTTTGGGAGGACCCCGGAGGAAAAGGAGTTACTTAAAAAACTTTATGCCGAACAGTTTTTTGATGAACATCAAATGGTTACTCTAGGAGTATTATGTGCCCTGATATTACCTTCCAATGGCACCTATGGTAGTGCTACCGATGCCGGGGTACCCGATTTTATCGAATTCATGGCCAAGGATATCCCTGCTTACCAAACCCCGTTACAAGGCGGTCTCATGTGGTTGGATCACAAGAGCAATAAGGATTACGGAACGGAATTTAAAACGGCTACCGAGGCACAGCAAAAAGAGATTTTGGATGCCATTGCCTTTCCGGACAAGGAAAATCCAACTTACGAGCAACAATTCTTTTCCCTGATCCGCAATTTAACCGTAACGGGATATTATACCTCCAAGGAAGGTATTGAAGATTTGGGCTATAAAGGTAATTCCCCCAACGTTTGGGATGGTGTTCCGGAAGATGTTTTGGCAAAGCACGGCAAATCCTATGACCCCAAATGGTTGGCCAAATGCGTGGATCAAAGCAAACGTAACGACATGGCGGAATGGGATGCCGAAGGAAATTTGTTGACCTAAATTTGTTAAGTTGTAGCCGTTAAAAATAACTTTGGACAAGATGAAAAAATTACAACTACTATGGCTATTTTTAATTGCCTTTATTTTTCTCGAAACCACAAAGGTAACTGCCCAAGAGGTAGGGCTACAACTGTACAGTCTTAGAAATCAGTTTAAGGAAGATATCCCCGGTACCTTAAAATTAATACAGGACTGGGGTATTACCGTTTTGGAGGGAGGCGATTCCTATGGGATGCCAGAGGAGAAGTTTAAGGAATTGCTCGCCAAAAACAAATTGAACGTTGTTAGTGTTGGGGCAGGCTTCGAGGACTTGGCCAATTCCCCCCAAGAGGTGGTGAAGAAGGCCAAAAGTTACGGTGCTTCCTATGTAATGTGTGCATGGATCCCACATGACGGCAACAATTTTGATATCGTGGATACCCAAAAGGCGGTTGCCGTTTTTAATAAGGCGGGTAAGCTATTAAGGGAAAATGGAATACAATTGGCCTATCATGCCCATGGATTTGAGTTTAGGCCCTATAAGGACGGTACCCTATTTGATTATATGGCACAGAATGCCAAATATTTCGATTTTGAAATGGATGTCTATTGGGTACACCATGGAGGGGAGGACCCCTTGAAATTGCTAAGAAAGTATCCATCCAAATTCATTTTATTGCATTTAAAGGATATGGAAAAAGGCACTAAAAAAGATAATACCGGCCATGCAGATGTGGAGACCAATGTGGTTTTGGGAACCGGGGAAGTGGATATAGCCGGTGTTGTGGCCGAAGCCAAAAAATTGGGGATCAAGTATATGTTCATAGAGGACGAGTGTTCCAGGGTTGTAAAACAAGTACCCGAAAGTTTAAAGTATCTGGAAAGTTTAAAATAATCCGGATACCATTTATGGAAATGTATCGTAAAGGCTTCCGAAAGGAGGCCTTTTTGATTTTTTGGCCTAAGTAGGTAGACCTGCCGGCATAACCATCCAACCTATACTGTTCCATGGAATTTTTAACCGCGGATCTGAAGCACTTGTCCGATTGTTTATTATTATGGATTTACCTCTTCTAATAGGATATTATCATTTATTAATGGTTTCATATCAAAATACATGAATTTTAAGGTTGTTTGGACAAAAAATTCTAATTTGACTTCGTTTTAAATATATATTGAAGTTTATAATTAAAATTAATTTATTCCATTATGCAGATAAAAGAATCTTCAGAAATTTATGATGTAATAATTGTTGGTTCGGGCGCAGGTGGCGGTATGGCCACAAAGCAATTGGCAGACGCCGGCCTTAATGTTGCGGTGGTAGAGGCGGGCCCATTTTTTGATCCGGCAGACCCGAAAACCATGAATCAGCTAAAATGGAATTACGAATCTCCCAGAAGGGGAGCCAATACTACTAGGGCATTTGGGGAGTTTGATGCTGCATATGGCGGTTGGGAGATTGAAGGGGAACCTTATACCCGTGAGCCCGGCACCGAGTTTGATTGGTTTCGATCCCATATGCTGGGGGGACGCACAAACCACTGGGGAAGGATTTCCCTGCGTTTTGGACCAAAGGATTTTAAGGGGAAGACCCGGGACGGCCATGGTGAGGACTGGCCTATAGGTTATGAGGATGTAAAGCCGTATTACGACAAGGTAGATAAGCTTATCGGGGTGTTTGGCACCAATGAAGGCTTGGAAAACGATCCGGATGGTTTTTTTCTTCCTCCCCCAAAACCGAGACTGCATGAGCTATTTTATATTAATGGGGCAAAAAAGGCAGGAATACCTACTATTCCGGGTAGACTTTCCATGCTCACCAAAAGAATCAATACGGAACGGGGGGTGTGTTTTTACTGCGGACAATGTTCGCGTTCCTGTTCCGTTTATGCCGATTTCTCATCTGGAAGTTGTCTTATTTTCCCTGCACAAAAAAATGGGGGGCGGATCAAATTGTTCGTCAACTGCGTAGTCAGGGAGGTAACCACCAATGAAGAGGGCAAGGCAACAGGAGTGTCCTACATTAGTAAGGACGATAGAAAGGAGTACCAATTAAAGGCGAGGGTGGTGGTTTTGGCGGCTTCCGCCTGCAGTTCCGCCCGTATTCTTTTGAATTCGAAAAGTAAACAACATCCTAACGGATTGGGAAATAGCAGTGATGTGGTGGGCAAATATCTGCACGACTCCACCGGGGCAAGCAGGGCCGCTTTTGTGCCTGCATTGATGAACAGAAAAGTATCCTATAATGAGGACGGCGTAGGCAGTAACCATGTCTATTCTCCTTGGTGGGGAGATAATTCCAAGTTGGATTTCCCAAGGGGGTATCATATCGAAGTAGGTGGGGGAATGAGGATGCCGGGTTATGGATTTAGTTTTAACCCCAATGAGTTCAATAAGTTCTTTGGGCTCAAGGTGGGTGGTTACGGCGACAGCTTGAGGGATGATGTAAAGAAGTACTACGGTTCCGTATTAGGGGTTGCTGGAAGGGGAGAGGGTATTGCCCGCAAGGAGAATTATTGTGAAATAGACCCTACCACCGTAGATCAATTTGGCATCCCGGTATTGAAGTTTAATTATAAATGGTCCGATTTTGAGAAAAATCAGGCCAAGCATATGCAGGATACCTTTGAGGAAATCTTTCATAATATAGGGGCGGAGCCTTTAGGGGAGAAGCCGGGCAAAGATCGCGATTATGGGCTGGAAGCTCCTGGACGTATTATCCATGAAGTGGGGACCACCAGAATGGGCAATGACCCCAAAACATCGGTCACCAATAAATTCAATCAATTGCACGATGTGGACAATGTCTTTATTGTAGATGCCGGACCATTTACCTCCCAAGCGGACAAGAACTGTACTTGGACCATTTTGGCATTGTCTTGGCGCGCAAGCGATTATATCATTGAACAGTTAAAACAGCAAAATATCTAGACCATGGATAGAAGAAAGAGTATACAGACAATAATTTTTGGTGCGGGCGCATCCGCTCTGGCCTTTCACGGCTGCAAGACAGATGGACCCGATACAGCAAAGGAAGCCATAGCCACTGCGGAAAACACCCCTTATTTTGGACGTACCCCTGAGGAGTTGGAGCTGATTGAAAAACTGAATGCCGAACAGCTCTTTACGGAACATGAAATGGAGACCATAGCGGTATTGAGTACCATTATACTCCCTCCCAAAGAACCTAATGGAGGCCCAATAGAGGCGGAAGTTCCTGAATTTATAGAATTTATGGGCAAGGATATCCCAGAGCTACAGCTGACACTTAAAGGAGGGTTAATGTGGCTGGACCATAGGAGCAATACCGATTTTGGGACCGAATTTAAATTGGCTGCCCTGGATCAGCAAAAACAGATATTGGATGCCATTTGTTATCATGATATAGAAAAACCGTTGGACACGCAACCGCTCGAAATACAATTTTTTTATTTGATGCGCGGATTAACGGTATGTGGCTATTATTCCTCCAAAGTAGGAGTTGCCGAACTGGGCTATAAGGGAAATACCCCCAACGTTTGGGATGGCGTTCCGCAGGATGTTTTGGATCAGCACGGCGTGGCCTACGATCCGGAATGGGTGGCCAAATGCATCGATCAGAGCACTAGAAACGAAATCGCCACCTGGGACGAAAAGGGCAACCTTTTAACTTAAGGACTATAACAATAAACAATGAACAATTAGCAGTGAGCAATGAGCAATGGTCATTGCTTTACTTATTAAAAGTTTAAAGAAGTCCCTATTTCGGGGCTTTTTTGTTTATTAGTGAAACTCAATTTTGAGAAGTCGGTAAGACGCGCTCAAAATTGAAAGTTGAACTAATCCCGCCTTTTTCGGCGGGATCTAGGCTGAATACCTCGACCCTTGGGTCGAATCCTATTATCGGGTTCAGGTCTTGCCCTGAGGTTTAATACCTTTTATTTGGTTTCAATGAAATGAATAGCTTTGTATAACCTATTGTAATATAGTATTAGTGCGGAATAAAATGAATAAAAGTATAGTTGTATGTAGGGGAATGGCCATTTTGGCAATGGCCGTTCTTTTTGGTTGTAAGGAGGTAGCCGTAACCAAGAAAGCAAAGAATACCGTTGAAAAGGAAATAGGGGCAGGGGATTCCTTAAAGATCAATATTGTTAATAAAAATGGGGTGCCAGAACCCAAGTTTAAATCCCTGGACGGTCTGGCCGATACTTTGTTCGTGCGCCTGGCCGATTATAGCGAAGATTTTGAATACGACCTACGTTATGCTACCGAAAATAATTTTTTAAAGGCCAAGGTGTACGATTGCGCCGAATGCTATACGCGGGTCAAAACCGCCAGAGCATTGCTGTTGGCCAATAAAGAATTTATGGACAAAGGATTTAAAATAAAGTTCTTCGATTGTTATCGTCCCAATGATGTACAGTATAAAATGTGGGCCATAGTCCCCAACCCCCAATATGTGGCAAATCCTGTTAAAGGATCCATACATAACAAGGGCGGTGCGGTTGATATTACTTTGGTAACTTTGAACGGGGAGGAGTTGGATATGGGAACCGATTTTGATTTTTTTGGAAAAAGGGCCTATCATGACAATTTGCAGCTGCCCAAACCTATTTTGGATAATAGGTCGTTGCTAAAGGAAACGATGGAAAAATACGGCTTCTGGTCCATTAGAACGGAGTGGTGGCATTACAATTTAGGTACAGCGTCCAATGACAAAGTGGCCAATTTTAAATGGGATTGTGATTAAAGGTGTTTCAATGCTTTCCGGATCTTTTGCGTAATTCTAGGAGTAGTCACTTCGACAGAGCGAAGCATGGGCTCCCGATGGCTAAAGTAGGGTTGACAGGACACTAGATCTTGATGCATTGAACCACTATTTTTTCGCCATCGGGATTGGTGGTGAAAAATAAATAGTCATCCCCCCCATCCTTAATTTTATACTTTTTCCTTATTTCCGATACGCTTATCGGAAAATTTCGAACGGTAATATTTGCTTTTTTAAGCGCTAGTTGTTGTATTCTTTTTTTATTGAAGGGAATGGTCCTGACCACCTTAAATCTCCTGCCCGGAAATTCCGATAGTTGGTTATTTGTGTATAAATGTGAGTGATCATGTAACTTGTACATCTTGAATGTATCCCCCACGGTTTTAAAGCCCCCCGATTTTAGGATGGCCGAATTGGGTTCGTATAAGTATTCCAAGGGATCCGAGTAGGTGGAGAGGACCAATTTTTCATCATTTAGGGAAAAGCTGAACTTTTCCATTGATGATTCACTTAGGTTTACCGTTTTTACCAATACTTCATTTTCATAATCCCGTTCCAATAACCAAAGGATTTCCTTTACCTCATTTTTAACGGCAACAATATGGATTTCCTTAACGAAGCGCAATTCCCTTTGGCCGGCCGACAGGTCTAGAAGCGGAGCGGTTTTTATCATAATTTTTTTCGTCTTTCCCAAAATAATTTCTAGATGATCAGGGACATTCGGCATACAATCAGACAGTAAAAAAACCTTTCCCTTGGCATCATGCCTACGGGAAGGATCTATGAATACCCAATCGAAATCAATGTCCGAGGTTCTTAGAAAATCCATGCCGTCCATGGCATGGCAATATATATTGTCCTTCCCCATAATTTTATAATTATGGGCAGCGATTTCCGAAAGATCCCTGTTTATTTCACAATGGTGTACCTGTTCCATTTTGCTGCTGAAAAAATAACTGTCCACCCCAAAGCCACCGGTCATGTCCAATAATACATTCCCATTTATTAGCCCTGCTTTATACTGGGCAGCGTTTTCAGAGGAAGTCTGTTCTATGTTCAATTTGTTGGGGTAGTAAATATAGGAGGTGCCGTACCAAGTGGGAAGCTTGTCCCTGCACCTGTTCCTAGCTTCTATTTGTTCCACGATCTCCTTGCTGGTTACACCATCAAAATTTAATGGCCTTAACAAAAGGGCCATAAGATCGGTTCTTAAATTTTGAATTATAAAATCTTGAATTTCAGATGTTAGAATATTCTTGTTCAAGGGAGGGTTATAAATTTTTTGTAAGGGACTTTACAATTTTATTCTTGTTAAAAAATTCTTTTAAGACTACTTTTATGGCCGTATTGCAAGGTACCGCTATAATCATTCCCGTAACCCCTAGGAGCAAACCTCCGATAATGATGATCAGAAAAATCTCCAAGGGGTGCGTTTAATATACCTTCCGCAATGGTCTTTGATGTCATACTATTAGCTTTTAAAAGCGTAGGAGATGATATTGGCCCCCATTTGTAAGGCCTTTAAACGGACTTCTTGGGGGTCGTTGTGCACTTCAGGGTCTTCCCATCCGTCCCCGAGATCGCTTTCAAAGGTAAAAAGAAGGATCAGCCGGTTTTGTTCGAAGATACCAAAGGCCTGGGGCCGTTTGCCATCATGTTCATGTATCTTGGGCAAACCATTTGGAAATTGGAATTGTTCCCGAAAAATGGGATGGTCTGCACCCAATTCCGTAAGCTCCTTGTCCGGAAATACTTTGGCGAGTTCTTTGCGCAGATAGGGTTCCATCCCGTAATTATCATCTATGTGCAGAAATCCTCCTGCCAGTAAATAGGTCCTTAGGTTGGCCGCTTCCTCCGCTGAAAAAAAAATATTTCCATGCCCGGTCATATGTACAAATGGGAATTGATAAATATTTGGGCTGCCTACCTCTACTGTTTGCGGCT
Organism: Arenibacter sp. P308M17; assembly: GCF_003426735.1. Classification (GTDB taxonomy): domain Bacteria; phylum Bacteroidota; class Bacteroidia; order Flavobacteriales; family Flavobacteriaceae; genus Arenibacter. The sequence continues at coordinate 211,158 of NZ_QVON01000004.1, read as the reverse complement.
TGGGGTCCAAGGTAGTCCTAAGTTGTTGATTACAGAATTTTATTAGGTTGGGAAGCCCGGTAGGGTTGGCGTACCAATCGCCTCCGCCCCCGTATTTTAAAACGGCGATTTCCTGCCCCTGTACATTTTCGGTCAAATGAAAATGGAATATCAATAGTATTACAACTAGCTGCTTCATATACACTTGGATAATGGCGGTATTCAAATGTAAGAATATTAACGGGTTCTTAGTACATGACAAAATTCAATTCCGCAAAATTTTCCTCAATTTTCGGCCCCAACCCTAAAGGGTGAAATCGAGGAAAATCAGGCTCCCTTTAGGGCTTGGGGTATAGCTGATTTTCAGAGAAGCCTTGAAAAGACGATTTTTGTCATGTACTAAATAACGGATTCTATAACTAAAATGGCCATGTGTTCCCCTGGAATGTTAAACATGGCCATTCAAAGATTTATTAAAGTCTATATTAACAAGATATGCCCAATGGAGTATTATACATTAAGCATGGCCATGGTGGTACAGGCCACAATGGCCGCAGTTTCCGTACGCAACCTTGTATTTCCCAAGGCAACCGCCCTAAAGCCTTTGTCCATTGCCAATTGGATCTCTTCAGGGGAGAAATCCCCCTCCGGACCAATTAATATGGTGGTATTTTTTTTGGCAGTGGCACAATGGTAAAGTTCTGTTTTATGATCTTCCTCGCAATGTGCAATGTACAGTCCCCCACTCTGGGGTTGGGCCATGTATTCCTTAAAGGAAATGGCAGGATGTAATTGTGGCAGATAGGATTGTAGGGATTGCTTCATGGCAGCATGGACAACCTTTTCCATTCTATCCATTTTAATTACCCTTCTTTCGGAACGTTCACAAATTATGGGTGTAATCTGATGGACCCCTATTTCTGTGGCCTTCTCCAAAAACCACTCGAAACGGTCGTTAAGTTTTGTTGGTGCCACCACCATATGGAGTTGATACGGTTTTTGCGGGACTTGGGTCAGCGAAATTATTTTTGCCCTACATTTTTTATGGTCCGGGATCAAAATCTCGGCTTCAATCCAGAGCCCTTTTCCGTTGGTGACCTGCAAAATATCGCCCGAACTTTTCCGCAATACTTTGGAAATGTGCCGACTTTCATCTGGAGGAAAAATAAATTGGTCCGTTTGCTTATCCAATTCGGGATGGTAGAAAAGTTGCATGCGCTGGTTATGAAATTTACAATTCGTTTATTTTTTTTGGTGTTTACCTATCCCAAACCCATGATTGTCCCTCTTAAACTTTGAACCCTGTTATCGGATCACATATCTCGCCTTGGCGGTAATACTTTGATCTACAAAGTCCAATTCCCTATATTTCAAATAGCCTACAATACCTATCATGGCTGCATTGTCCGTACAATATTCAAATTTAGGGATATAGGTATTCCATCCCCATTTTTCCTCAGCTTTTTTAAGGGCCAATCTAATGCCCGAGTTTGCCGAGACGCCACCACCAATAGCTATTTGTGTTATCCCTGTCTGCTTTACGGCCCTCTTTATTTTATCCATTAGAATATTGATAATGGTATCTTGGATGGAAGCACAGATATCGTTCAGGTTTTCAGCAATAAAATTGGGGTTGTTTTTGGTTTCCCGTTGTATAAAATACAGAATACTGGTCTTTAGACCGCTAAAGCTAAAATTCAATCCGTCCACCTTGGGCTTGGGAAATGGAAAGGCTTTGGGATTTCCCAATTGGGCATATTTGTCTACCAAGGGTCCACCAGGATACGGAAGTCCCAAGATTTTTGCGCTTTTGTCATAGGCTTCCCCCACCGCATCATCCAGGGACTCCCCTAAAATTTCCATATCAAAGAAATCCTTGACCAGTACTATTTGCGTATGTCCTCCACTAATGGTCATTGCTAAAAAGGGGAAGGAGGGCATGCTGTAATTTTCTTCCTCAATAAAGTGCGATAAAATATGGGCCTGCATGTGGTTTACCTCAATTAAGGGAATGTCCAATCCCAAGGACAGGGATTTGGCAAAGGAGGTTCCTACCAATAAAGATCCCATAAGTCCCGGTCCACGTGTAAAAGCTATGGCGGATAACTGTTTTTTATCGATATTTGCTTTGGCTAATGCTTGGTGTACCACAGGGACAATATTTTGTTGGTGCGCCCTTGAGGCGAGTTCGGGAACAACCCCGCCATACTCCTCATGTATTTTTTGCGTGGCCACAATATTGCTTAGTGTCCTATTGCCACACAATACGGCGGCAGAAGTGTCATCGCACGAGGACTCAATGGCTAAAATATAAATAGTTTTATTATCCACTTTGTTTGGAATAAAATTTGAATGTACAAAGGTAAAACATAAAGCCCTATCAAAAAATTAAGAAAAATTCTGGTCAGAGTATTTTTGGTACTCGTTCTTATTTGTGTTTTGGGCAGTGTAATACTTTCATTGCCATTTGTCCAAACCCGTTTTGCCAAGTATGCCACAACCGAGATCAATAAGGAGTTTGGTACCAATATTAATATAGATCGCCTAAGGGTTTCCCTGATTTCCTGGGATACCTCCCTTAAGGGCGTTTATATTGAAGATTACAGAAAGGACACCCTGTTCTATATAGATAATTTAAGTACCTCTATCTTAAACGTACGCAATTTGGTGAACGGTAAACTGGAGTTTGGGGACATTGCCATTGAGCGACTCAATTTTAAGCTTAGTACCTATAAGGATGACAAGAGTACTAACCTTGAGGTGTTTATTGACAAGTTGGACAATAAAAAACCACGTGCGCCCGGGACACCGCCTTTTTATTTTTCTTCGTCCGATGTGGAAATTAGCGATAGTAAATTTAAGCTCATAGACAAGAATAGAGAGACAGAGGAGGTATTGAATTTTGTGGACCTTAATATTTCCGCTTCCGATTTTACCATTGTTGGTCCGGACGTTTCGGCCAATATCCAGAAGATGTCCTTTGGCAGTACTAGGGGAGTGGAGGTAAATGAAATGGCCACTGAGTTCAAATATACCAAACAGCAGATGCGTTTTGATTCCCTGAGCATCAGGACCCCCCAATCCCATATATTGGGCAAAGTGGTATTTGATTACGAACGGGAAGATTTTAAGGATTTTTTGAACAAGGTAAAAATTGATGCCGAGTTTATTGAATCTACCGTGGCCTTGAACGAAGTCAACCTACTTTACAATCAGTTTGGGAGTGATATAATTGTTTCGTTCTCCACTGTTGTTGATGGTGTCCTGAACGATTTGAATACGAACGATTTGTTTTTGACAACCGACAATACGGGGATTCGTGGGGATTTCAATTTCAAGAACCTTTTTACCAAGGACCTCGGTTTTGTTCTAGAGGCAAATATGAAGAATGTTACCTCCAGCTACTATGAACTTCGGGCCTTGCTGCCCAATATCCTGGATGTTCTGCCCTCTTCGATACAGAAATTGGGCCAGTTTACGATTAGGGGCGATGCCCTTATCACCGAATCTTCAATAGATACCAAAGCCAATATTAATACCCTCATTGGAAGTAGTTATGTGGACTTGGAACTTACCGATATTGATCATATAGACGATGCCTCCTACAAAGGTTTTGTCTCCCTTATTAATTTTGACCTAGGAAATTTAATCGAATCCGATAAGGTAGGTATAACAAATCTGGATTTTAATGTGGAGGGCAAGGGAGTGGTCATGGAATATTTAAATACCGAGGTAATAGGGCAGGTGTATTCCATAAATTTCAATGGCTATGACTATAAGGATATCAGCGTATCGGGGATAATCAAGGAACAGCTTTTTGATGGTTCCCTGTTGTGCAGTGACGAAAATATTCAGTTTAGCTTTAAGGGCTTGGCGGATTTTGCGGAAAACAGAAATAATTTCAATTTTATCGCTTCGGTAGATTATGCCGACCTTAAAAAGATACATTTTATAAATGATAGCGTATCCATTTTTAAAGGGGATATCAATATGGATATCACTGGGAATTCCTTGGATAATATTGTAGGGGATATAAAATTCACCAAAACCAATTATCAGAACAAGAACGAAACCTACTACTTTGAAGATTTTAAGGTCTCTTCTTCCTTTGAAAATGACAGCACACGGATTATTGATATTAATTCACCGGATATTATTACGGGTTATTTGAAGGGCAATTTTAAAGTCAGGGAACTCGGCAGGTTGCTGCAAAATTCCTTGGGGAGTATCTACACCAATTACAGACCGTTCAATATATCGGAAAATCAGAGATTGGCATTTAATTTCAAAATTTACAACAAGATTGTGGACGTGTTTTTTCCGGAAGTGAAGTTTGACCCCAATACCTTTATTAGGGGCAATATCATTGCCGATGAAGGGGATTTTAAGTTAACTTTTAAGTCGCCCAGTATTGTGGCCTATGGCAATGAATTGGATAGTATAGACATTAAGATAGATAATAAGAACCCATTGTTCAATACCTACGTCTCCATAGGGGATCTAGCAACGCCCTACTATGATGTAAAGGATTTTAATCTGATCAACACTACCTTAAAGGATACCCTGTTTTTTAGAACGGAATTTAAAGGTGGAAGTGAATATAATGATAGTTACAATCTCAATTTCTACCACACCTTTAACAAGGAGAATAAATCCGTTATTGGTCTAAAAACATCCGATGTAAATTTTAAAGGAAATAAATGGATACTCAACAAGGACGGGAATAACAAGAACAAGGTAATCCTCAATAAAACATTGGATAGTATTACTATTGAGGAAGTGGTAATGAACAATAATGAACAGGAACAAATTAGGTTACGGGGACAGCTGGCGGATTCGACCTATAAGGATATTGAACTTCAGTTCAAGATTGTTACCTTGGGCAAGATTACGCCCTCTATAGATAGTCTTAAGCTGCATGGGGAGGTGAACGGAACTTTGAACGTTTTGCAAAAGGACAACGTTTATCTACCGTCCTCCAATTTGAATATTAAAAATTTTGGGATCAATAATATAACATTGGGGGATTTGGCCATTGGTATAGTGGGCAATAGGGATTTGACAGATTTTGTGGTGAACACCACCTTGGAAGATAATGGTTTCGAGAAGCTCAGTGTGGTAGGGAATATCTCCAATAGGGAAAAGATTCCCCAGGCAAATCTCATAGTAGATTTCAATAAGTTTAATTTAGAGCCCTTCAGTCCTTTGGGAGAGGGGGTAATAACCAATATACGGGGCCTGCTACAGGGAAGCGCCATTATAAAGGGGCCCGTGAACAATCCCAATTGGAGCGGGGTACTGTCTTTGAATGATGCTGGTATTGCCATTCCCTATTTAAATGTGGATTATAGTTTTGCACCGTATTCCAGAGTAAAATTAATGGACCAGACCTTTGATTTTCAGAAGATCAATCTAACCGATGTGGCCATGAATACCAAGGCAACCTTGGATGGTACCATAACCCATAAGTTATTTACGGATTGGAGCCTGGACTTGAATGTAGATACCAATAATGATCGTTTCTTAATACTCAATACCCCATTTAAGGAAGAAGTGTTGTACTACGGTGCCGGGTATTTAAATGGCACTGGAAGGATTTTCGGACCTACCAATGCCCTTACGATCAATGTGGATGGGGAAACCGCTAGGGGGACCTCCTTAAAGATCCCGATAAGTGATGTGGTCAGTGTTGGGGATTTTTCCTTTATCAATTTTGTGGGAAAGAAAGTGGAGGATTTGGATAGGGAACAACGGGTATTAAAAGAGGTAGAAGGCCTGGAGTTGGCCTTTAACCTGGATGTTACCCCGGATGCCGAAGTTGAAATTGTTGTCGATACCAAAACAGGCAGTTCCTTAAAAGGGACAGGTGCGGGAATTTTGTTTATTGAAATCAATACCAACGGAAAATTTAATATGTACGGGGATTTCGTAGTAGTGACGGGGCAGTTTCGCTATAAGTTTGGCGGTATTGTGGATAAGACCTTTAAGGTAAAACCTGGAGGTAATATTACCTGGGAGCGGGAGCCCCTGGCGGCGCAATTGAATATGGAAGCCGTCTATTCCTTAAATGCAAACCCGGCTCCGCTCTTGGACAATCCCGGGTATACCAGACGCATTCCCACCGATGTAGTGGTAAGGTTGACCGGAGAGTTGGAAAGCCCGGTCATAGATTGGAGAATAGAGTTTCCCGGCACCAATTCCATTGTGAAGTCCGAATTGGAATATAGGTTGCAAGATCCTACCATTGCCGAAAAAAATGCTCTTTTTCTTCTGGCACAAGGCTCTTTTGTAAATGAACAGACAGGCATTAACCAACAGGCGGTTACCGGTAACCTCCTTCAATCCGCTTCCGGACTCCTCAACTCCTTATTGTCCGGAGACAATGACAAATTAAATTTTGGATTGTCCTATGAACAAGGTATTCTGGATAGAAGTACGGATATACAGACCGAAAATAGATTGGGGGTAACCCTGTCCACACAGATCAGTGAAAGGGTCCTTTTGAACGGAAGGGTAGGGGTTCCTGTAGGGGGCGTATCGGAAACCGTAGTGGCCGGGGATGTGGAAGTTCAGATTTTGCTGAATGAAGAAGGCACCCTAAGTGCCAAAATATTCAATCGGGAAAATGAAATCCAACAATTTCTGGCAGATCGCCAGGGATATACCCAGGGGGTCGGACTTTCCTATCAAGTGGACTTTGATAGTTTTAAACAGCTCCTACGTAAAATTTTAGGGAAAAATTAAGGTTTTTTTGGTAGTTTCGGATAATCCCGAAACAATCGCTTTTCCTGAGGAATTAATTACGAATTTAACAATTTCCAAGAAATTATTTAACGAAAACGTTGGAGTGCTCCGTTGTTGTCAAATTAAAGCCAAAGTGGGGTATTTATTGAAATAAGTTTGCTAGTTTTGTTTTTTTAAAATTTTTATGGCTTCAGCAATAAAAAAAATTGGTGTATTTACATCAGGGGGAGACTCTCCGGGAATGAATGCTGCCATTAGGGCAGTAGTGCGTACATGTGCCTATTTAAAGGTAGAATGTGTTGGTATCTATAGGGGATATGAAGGCATGATGGAAGGTGATTTTAAGGTAATGGATGCACGTAGTGTCAACAACATTATCAACAAGGGGGGCACCATCCTTAAATCTGCCCGTTGCTTACCTTTTAAGACCAAGGAAGGCCGTCAAATAGCATACGATCAATTGAAGAAGGCAGGTATAGATGCATTCGTAGTTATTGGGGGCGATGGCAGCTTTACAGGTGCTCTGACCTTTAACAAGGAATTTGATTTTCCGGTCATCGGAATCCCGGGAACCATAGACAACGATATATTCGGTACTACCTATACCTTAGGTTTTGATACGGCTTTGAATACAGCCGTAGAGTGCATCGATAAAATTAGGGATACGGCCAGTTCCCACAATAGGCTCTTCTTTGTTGAGGTAATGGGACGGGACGTGGGCCATATTGCCTTGAATGCAGGTGTTGGTGCCGGTGCGGAAGAGATTTTGATCCCAGAGGAAAATCTGGGACTGGAACGATTGTTGGAATCTTTGAAGCGTAGTAAGCAATCCGGTAAATCATCCAGTATTGTGGTGGTGGCTGAAGGCGACAAGACCGGTAAAAATGTATTCGAACTAAAGGAGTACGTGGAAGAGCACCTGCCTATTTATGATGTGCGTGTTTCCGTTTTGGGACATATGCAGAGAGGGGGGGCACCATCCTGTTTTGATCGTGTTTTGGCAAGTAGAATGGGTGTTAAGGCCGTGGAAGCATTATTGGAAGGAAAAACGAACCTGATGGTGGGTATACAGGATAATACGATTACCCTGACACCTATCAGTAAGGCTATAAAAGGACATACAAAAATTGATAAGGAGCTTATGAGGGTTTCCGATATCATGACAACGTAATTTAAACATTAAAATCAATAGAAATGTCAAATTTGAAAATAGGGATTAACGGTTTCGGTAGAATTGGGAGATTGGTCTTCAGGGCTACTGTAGAAAGGGATAATGTAGATGTAGTTGCTATTAACGATTTGCTGGATGTGGAACATCTTGCTTATTTGTTGGAGTATGACTCGGTACATGGTAAATTCAATGGTACCGTTGAGGTAAAGGATGGTAATTTGGTAGTAAATGGCAAAACGGTCAGGATTACTGCCGAAAGGGATCCAAAGAATTTGAAGTGGGATGAGGTTGGTGCCGATATCGTTGCCGAATGTACCGGTATTTTCACTACTTTGGAAACTGCACAATATCATATAGATGGGGGTGCCAAAAAAGTGGTTATATCAGCTCCATCCAGCAATGCCCCTATGTTTGTAATGGGCGTTAACCATAAGGAAGTCAAAGCATCGGACAAGATTGTTTCAAATGCTTCCTGTACTACAAACTGTTTGGCCCCAATGGCAAAAGTATTGAACGATAGCTTTGGTATTGAAGAGGCTTTGATGACTACAGTACACGCTACAACAGCTACCCAAATGACCGTTGATGGTCCTTCCAGAAAGGATTGGAGAGGTGGCAGAAGTGCTCTTTTGAACATTATTCCAGCTTCAACAGGTGCCGCCAAGGCGGTTACCAAGGTAATTCCCGCCTTAGAGGGGAAATTAACGGGAATGGCTTTCCGAGTACCAACTGCCGATGTTTCCGTAGTGGATCTTACGGTGCGTTTGGAGAAGGAGACTTCTTATGATGAGATCAAGAAGGCGTTTAAGAAAGCTTCTGAAGGAGAATTGAAAGGAATTTTAGGATATACGGATGAGGCCGTTGTTTCCCAAGATTTTATTGGGGACGCCAGAACCAGTATTTTTGATGCTGAGGCCGGAATTGAATTGAATTCAAAATTCTTTAAAGTGGTTTCTTGGTATGATAATGAGTCCGGGTATTCCAATAAATTGGTAGACTTAGCGCAATACATCCATAAATTATAGTCTATTAGGGTAATAATAAAAAGAATCCTGAGATTAAGCAATATTTTGTTTATTTTCAGGATTCTTTATTAATAATCTTGTTATATGATATTGATTGTAGATAGTGGTGCAACCAAATCGGATTGGATTGCCTTGGATGGGAAGGGAAAGCAGTTGTTCATGACCCAAACTTTGGGATTAAGTCCTGAAGTATTGACTCGCCCAGTAATCGAAGACCGATTGGCCAATAATTTTGAGCTTTCCAAGAACAGGAAGGATGTTACCCACTTGTACTTTTATGGTGCCGGTTGTGGTACCGATAGGATGAAAAAGTTTTTAACCGAGATTTTTAATGAATTTTTTCCCAATGCCAAGGCAGAGGTAAAGGAAGATACCTATGCGGCCATATTTGCTACCACAAAAGTAGGGCAGCACGCAATTGTCTGTATTTTGGGTACGGGCTCCAATTGCAGCTATTACGACGGTGAGATATTGCACCAAAAGGTTACGTCTTTGGGATATATTCCTATGGATGATGGCAGTGGTAACTTTTTTGGAAGGAAGTTGATAAGGGATTATTACTTTAATAAAATCCCGATGGACCTGGCAACCAAGTTTGCCAAGGAATACAATTTGGATGCCGATGTCATCAAGGAAAATTTGTACAAACAACCCAATCCAAATACCTATTTGGCCACTTTTGCCAGATTCATTGTTGAGAATAAAAATCACCCCTATTGCAGAGGGGTTATAGACAAGGGCTTTCAGCAGTTTGTGAACAACTACATTATGCAGTTTGAATTGGCAACAAAGGTACCCGTAAGCTTTGTGGGCAGTATCGCCTATTACCTACGCGAGGAACTGGCTACCGTAGTAGAAAGAAACGATCTGATTCTAGGCGTTATAAGGCAAAGACCCATTGAAGGCCTGGTGGAATTTCATAAAGCCGCTATTGAATAGCAATCATAGATATTTCAACATTTACAAATTTGGGAAGATTGGCGACTTCTACGGTTTCCCTGGCCGGAGCGGTATCCGCATCAAAATAGGCACCATATACTTCGTTAATTTGTGAAAATTGGTGCATATCCTTTACGAAAATTGATGATTTAACAACATTTTCAAAAGTCATTCCTGCCTCTGCAAGAATGGCTTTTAGATTTTGCATGGACTGTTCGGTTTCTTTTTTGATATCCCCGGACACCAAATCCCCGGTTTTTGGATCAATAGGAATTTGCCCTGAGATATACAAGGTGTTTCCTGCGAGTATGGCTTGGTTGTACGGTCCTATTGGTGCAGGTGCGTTTGTAGTGGTGATTATTTTTTTCATACGTATAAATTTTTGTAATTATTTTCCTCCATTGGCCTTTAGATCAAGGAGGCACTCCGTGCCAAACCCGGGTATCGCCCCATTTTTGGCCGTTAACATTTTGGCCATCCCCCATCCAAATTGGAGTTCTGCCCGCATTAGGCAACTCTGTTCGTTACAATGGCTTTTGGCATCTGGGTCTTCGTGTGCGTTTACAGACGGCGTTCCCAAGTTTACCAATCCAAATAAATGCCCTGCCTCGTGGCTTAAGGTAGCCGCTTCCACGGTTGATGTACTGATCAACGAACTCCTCGAAGCCAAATTTCTAATAGTAGCCTCGTAAATGACCATAGAGGTATTGCGGTATACGGCACCCAGGGTTACCAGATCTTCATTGGGCTTATCGCTACCGGAAGTGGCATCGGTAAAATAGATGTACAGTCCCAGCGTGTCCCCATTATTGTATACGGTCCTATGCTCTTTTTCCAATTCAAATACTTCTTGGATCGAAAGGCTATCCTTTTTGGGAGAGGCCAATTCCTTGTATATAATGCTTATATTATCTTTATGGGAACGCTCGTTCAAAAGGGCTACAAAATTGGAAACGGCTGTTTCAGTAGGGGCAAAATTGGTTACATAGGCAATTTCGATGGCCAAGTTTTTAAAACTGGAGTCGGACAGTAGATCGTTTGCGGAATCGCCCGGACCTTTAAGATTGGCCGTTTTATCTACCTTTAGGACATCACTGTCGTTGGAGTCCTTGGAACAGCCTAGGAACAAGGCCATGATCACCAAAAGTACTACGGATATTTTCTTCATTCTTGTCAGTTTTTATTAAAGGACCCTTACTGTTATGATAACGACAAATATAGCATGGTATTACCCAATTGCGGTAAGTTTGGCCAAATAGTCATAATGCTTTCCTTTGCTTACAAGCTCACAAGTTAAGTTATTTGCATTTGCCGCACGTTGCAAAGTGTTATAATCCAAATACAACCAATCCAAGGGTTCACTTTTCTCGCCTTTATATTCCATTACAAAGGTTACCTCCCCGTAGTAATTCTGGTCATCCGGAATCCAATAGCCCCCGTCCTCATCCTCCTCGAACATGTAAATAATATCGCTGGAATCCAGGAGTATCTGGCCGTTTGGTTTTAAGAGCGATTTTAAATGGGAGAAAAAGGGGTCTATGTTCCTTAATTTCCCCACTATCCCAATGCCGTTCATGAGCATCAGGAGGGTATCGTACTTTTGAAGATTAAAATGCTTAACATCTTGTAATACAGTGTTTTTAATGCCCCTTAGTTTGCAGGTTTCAATAGCTCCGGGAGATTGGTCCAGGGCGGTAACAGGGAAGCCTTTTTTTTGCAAATAGAGGCTGTGGCTGCCCGCTCCGCAGCCAATATCCAGGATATTGCCCTTGCATAGCTTTAGCGCTTTTTGTTCCAAGGGCGGCATTTTCCTAAAGTCCCTAAAGAGGTAGGGGATAGGTATAATATCTTCCTCATCCAATGAGGAATAGGTCTTGATATCTTCGGAATATTTACCGGATTGGTAATCCAAAAGCGCCCTGCCCAAAATGTCCTTAGCCATTTAAATTTGTTATTTACATGCAAATGTGGGACTTTTAACCAACTTTTAAAAGTTTATTCCATAATGGATGAGGTAATTAGGCAACTTCCAAAGTTAGCGCAGGAAAAGCATAATGAAAATAAGAAATTCTTTGGCAGGCTTCGGAAAAAACCGCCAAAGGATCTGGATTATATAATGCAGGACCTGCACGGGGCGGAATTTAGGAGAACCGATTGTTTAAAATGTGCCAATTGTTGCAAGACTACCGGCCCCCTTTTTACCAATGCGGATATAGAGCGTATTGCCAAACATCTCCGTATGAAGCCCCAGAAATTTATAGATCAATTTTTGAGGGTGGACGAGGAGAACGATTATGTACTGCAAAGTGTTCCCTGTACCTTTTTAGGTCCTGATAATTATTGTTCCATTTATGGGGTAAGGCCTAAGGCCTGCCGTGAATTTCCACATACCGATAGGAAAAAGTTCCAGCAAATAAGTAATCTGACCCTACAGAATGTCGCCATTTGTCCGGCTGCATACAATATAGTGGAGGAAATGAAAAAATTAATAAAGTAGGCCAAGGTAAAAATATAGCCTGATGGTCAACGGCCAACTGCATATCGAATCAGTTCATTTTTTTTCACACATAATTACTTAGTTTAAAGATTCTCCAACGCATGTGGTGGGACCCGCCCGTTCCTTAGACAAGGCTTCCAATCTGCCTTTTCGGCAGTCCCGGGTGAGGTAAAATGTAAAATTTCTCGAGATTTTATGTTAAAACTATTTTGTAAATTTAGGCTATGGAAGCCATTTACAACTATTTTGAAACTATCCCTCCCGCGCACCGGAGTATCATATTGGTGTCCGGGATTGCCTTTTTTTGGATATTGGAGTTCATAATTCCCCTGTTTCAATTACAATATAACAAGCTGAGACATGCGGGTACCAATATTTTTTTTACCCTAACGACCATCCTTGTAAATTTTCCTTTGGCCTTTTTGTTGCTGAAAACCAGTGATTGGACCTTGGCCAATAATTTTGGGGTCCTTCAGTGGCTGCCGGTAATCCCATTATGGCTCAAGCTGTTGTTGGGGGTAATGATGCTCGACTTTTTTAGCGCATGGTTGGCCCACTGGGTAGAGCATAAGGTGAAGGTGCTCTGGGGCTTCCACCTGGTCCATCATACCGATCATGAAGTGGATACTACCACTGCCAATAGGCACCATCCGGTAGAAAGCGTGGTCCGATTTGTCTTTACGTGTTTTGGAACCTTTGTGGTAGGTGCGCCGGTAGCCATAATTATGATATATCAGGCCCTATCGGTGGTGCTGTCACAATTTAACCATGCCAATATTTCCTTGCCAAAAAGGATGGATGACATATTGGGTTGGGTCATTGTCTCACCGGATATGCACAAAGTGCACCACCATTATAAATTACCCTATACGGACAGTAATTATGGGAATATATTTTCTATATGGGATCGACTCCTTGGAACCTATATGAAATTGCCCAATAATGAAATTGTATACGGTGTGGATACCTGTCCCAATGCAAAGGAAAATTCCAATATCGGGGCTTTATTGAAAATTCCGTTTAAGCCTTATAAATCGCCAGAAAAAATGGATATAAAATCCACTGGTCAATTGTAGATTAGATATTTGGCCCTTATTTCTTTGAATTGGGCTATATCATTTTGCCAGGTCTTCCTTATTTCTTCTTGGGAAAGTCCGGCCTCGATCTGTTTTTGTAATTCTGTGGTGCCGGCATGTTTGGTAAAGCCACTTGTATTAAAAAATAGGCTCTTGTCCTTGGTGTTCTTGTAGGCATCCAATAGGTAATCCAAATTCACGGTATTCATTTTGGGCGTTTTGGACAAGTCCTTTCCATAACATATTTTATCTTTCTGCTTTGGGTCCTTCGATCCAAAATTAGGAGCAGGGGTATATTTAAAATCATATTGGGTACTGTCCAAAAAGGAGGCGCCATAACGTTGAAACTGAAACTCTGTTCCACGACCTGCATTTACATTGGTACCTTCAAATAATCCCAGGCTGGGATACAGATAAATAGAAGTGATATTGGGAAGGTTGGGGGAGGGCCTGATAGGCAATATGTAATCTTTAGAGTGGTTATAATTTTCCATCGGGATTACCGTCAGGTCCGCTACAACTTTGTTTTCCAGCCAGCCCTCTTTGTTGATCATATTGGCATATTCCCCAATGGTCATCCCATAGACCAAGGGAATATTGGTCATTCCCAAAAAGCCCCTATGTTGGGTCTCCATGCTAGGACCATCCACGTAATGTCCGTTCGGGTTGGGTCTGTCCAAGACAATTATAGGAATATTGTTTTCCGCACACGCCTCCATGACCAATTGCATGGTAGCTATATAGGTGTAGAAACGTACCCCCACATCCTGTATGTCGAACAGAATTACATCTAGATCGCGTAATTGTTCTTTGGAAGGCTTACGGTTTTTTCCATAGAGGGAAATTATGGGGAGTCCTGTTTTATGGTCCTTTCCATCACTTACCTTTTCCCCGGCATCGGCATCACCCCGAAACCCGTGTTCAGGGGCAAATACTTGTTTAATATTGATGTGCTTGGCCAAAAGGGAATCCACAATATGGGTGTAGGACAAGGGTTGGGTATCCTTAAAGAGGACACTGGTCTGATTGGCTACTATTCCAACCCGCTTCCCCTCAAGTAAAGGAAGGTAAGTGGCAATTCTGTTGGCCGCTATGGTTATAGGCAGATCGTTGTCAAGGGTATCCCGCACTACTACCTTGTTGAGTGCTTTATTCTGTGATTTGCCATGGTTTCCACAAGAAGAAAGTGTAAAAACCAATAATAAAACTGTATTTTTGAAAATGGAAAAAACTGCCATAAATTGAATTTAGAATTTTTTATCGCCAAACGCCTTGTTACAGGTAAGGAGCATAAAATTAGTATATCTGCACCAATAATAAAAATAGCTATTGCGGCAATTACATTGGGTGTAATAATGATGTTGGTAGCCATTTCTACGGGAGTGGGTCTTAAGCACAAAATACGGGAAAAGATCGCTGCCTTTAACGGCCACATCCAGATATATAACTATGACAACAACACTTCCGAGGTGTCCATGGTCCCTGTTTCCCTTGATCAGGAATTTTATCCGGAATTTAAATCGGTCAACGGTATAAGGCATATTCAGGGGGTAGCTACCAAGGCAGGGATAATAAGGACCGAAGAGACTTTTGAAGGTATTTTGGCCAAAGGTGTCGGGCCGGATTATAATTGGGCTGTTTTTAAAGAGTTTTTAACGGATGGCGCCCTGCCCAATTTTGGAGGGGAAATCAATGATGGAACATTGATATCCCAGGTGTTGTCCAATCGTTTAAATTTAAAGACGGGCGACTCCTTTATTGCCATTTTTTTTAAGGAGAATGATGCATCCAAAATGCCCAATCAACGTAAATTTACCATAACGGGCATTTACGACAGTGGCTTTGAGGAGTTGGATGGTTCCTATATTTTCATTGACCTTCGGCACATTCAGCACATGAATAAATGGGCCGATAATGAAGTGGGAAACTTTGAAATCTTTGTTGATGATTTTGATGACATGGACAACAAGGCCAAGGAAATTTATGGGAATACCTTATCCAATCTGGATACACAGACCATAAAGGACAAGTATTACAGGATTTTTGAATGGCTTGGTCTTTTCGATTTTAATATAGCATTGATTATAGGTATAATGATCATTGTAGGGGGCATCAATATGATCACCGCCCTGCTCGTTTTAATATTGGAACGGACCCAAATGATCGGTATCTTAAAGGCCTTGGGGTCCTCCAATTGGAGCATACGCAAGATATTCCTGTATAATGCCGCCTATTTGATAGGTGTTGGATTGTTACTGGGCAATATCATTGGATTGGGCATTATTGGGTTGCAGTATAAATTCCGAATGTTCAAATTTCCCAATCCCAAGGAGTATTATATAGATTATATTCCTGTGCACCTGGATGTAGTTACCGTGGTCTTGCTCAACATCGGGGTTTTAATATTATGTCTGTTGATGCTGCTTCTGCCTTCCTATATCATTACTAAAATTTCCCCGGTAAAGGCCATACAGTTCGAATAGAATTTTGTAATTTTTTTAAAATCTGGAATCATTGGAAAAGAGATAACGCTATTCCATAAAAGTAAAAGTAAATGGTACATCTGGAATTACATGATCAAATAGTGAAAATAGATGAAGGGGAATTGGTAGGCTACTCGGTCCTCGGACAGGAGTATATCCACCAAAAAGGTAGTCCGGGATGGCGAAACTCGGACACTGAAATGTTTCCGATTATAGGGCCTACGAACGAAGCCGATTTTAGGGTTACCACCCCAAAAGGTACTGCGGTACAGGATCAACATGGCCTATTGCGGGAAATGGCCTACCAATTGGTTTCCGAATCCAAGACAAAGCTTGTCTTTAATAAAAAATACACTTCGGGCACCCCTATAAAAAACTCCAAATTTCCTGCGAAATCCACCCAAGAATATTTATCATGGCCCTATAGCTTTGAATTTACAAAGTCTTTCGAAATTTTGGAAAACGGTCTAAGAATTCAATTCAAAATTAAGGCAGAAGAAGGAATGCCCTTTATGTTGGGATATCATCCGGCCTTTAAACTAAATTATGATAAAGCCTCCATAAGGACTCCGGATCGTACCATTGGCCTTCAAGAAGTGCTCAATGCGGGCAATAGGGCCTTGCCGGTGATGGACTGTAATTTCCTTACCCTAAGGGATGTTGGAGAGCTTAGTCTAAAAACCGAAGGCTTCGGAAATTTTATGTTGTGGACAGAGGTGCCCAATATGATATGTATAGAACCAATTTCCTTTTATCCCTATGCTGTAGGCCAGAAAGATTTGCACAACGGATTTCAGACTGTAAATGGGTCTGAAAGGATTTTTTCGGTAACAGTTCAACCTAATATTTGAAACGATAGGCATGACGGAAGCATTACAATTACATTATGGTTATCTTTTTGAACCGGAGTTGTTAGAGGAAATAAGGAAAGTAGGTAGTTATAAAAAAGTTAGCCAAGGCCA
Source organism: Arenibacter sp. P308M17 (assembly GCF_003426735.1). Lineage (GTDB taxonomy): Bacteria > Bacteroidota > Bacteroidia > Flavobacteriales > Flavobacteriaceae > Arenibacter. The sequence goes on along the minus strand of NZ_QVON01000004.1, from coordinate 194,282 downwards.
AACCCTAATGGAAATAGGTGACAATATCAAGTCCATGCCCTTGTTGCTGAGCGGTGCCATTAAGGTTTTAAGGGAAGATGATGAGGGCAATGAACTGTTGTTGTACTTCGTGGAAAAAGGGGATACCTGCGCCATGACTTTTTCTTGTTGTATGGGGAATAGGACTAGTGGAATTAGGGCCGTGGCCGAAACGGATACCGACTTATTGATGATCCCTGTGGCATATCTGGAGATATGGATGGGAAAATACAAATCATGGCAAAAGTTTATATTGGACAGTTATAATGCCCGTATGATGGAGCTTATGGAAACCATAGATACGCTTGCTTTTCTAAGAATGGATGAACGGTTGTTGAAACACTTGCAGGACAAGGCCAAAGTAACCCAGGATGATGTACTATATGCTACCCATCAGGAAATAGCCTACGATCTTCACACTTCGCGAGTGGTGGTATCCCGGTTATTGAAAAAAATGGAAAATGAAGGTAAGATAGCACTTTATCGAAATCAGATAAAGGTGTTGGATCTTTAGTTTTTTATTTTTGCTAATTGCTAATTGCTAATTGCTAATTGCTAATTGCTAATTGCTAATTGCTAATTGCTAATTGCTAATTGCTAATTGCTAATTGCTAATTGCTAATTGGAAGTTTATGTGCTGCACTGGTCTTGATAAATTGAATGTCTATGAAGATTGATTTTTGTAAGTATCTCATGGTGACATCCGTATTTTTGGCGGGTTGTGGTCATGCTCCCGAAAAGAAGGAATTGGATAGGCCCCGGGTTAAGGAGATTGCCAAAGTATCCGCCCTGCCCAAGATTGTAAAAACTCCAATAGGAAATCCAAATTCCGAAGAGAAGGAACTTTTGGGGAAACTGCTTTTCTATGACCCTATCCTTTCCGGTGGCAAGGACATTGCTTGTGCCAGTTGTCACCACCCCACCACCGGGTATGCCGAATTCTTGGACCTGTCCATAGGTGCAAATGGTAAGGGCCTTGGAAGTAAAAGGACATTTAAGGAACCCAATGATATTCCCCAAATGAAAAGGAATTCCCCCACTATTTTAAACACGGCATATAATGGGATACACGGGAAGGATGATTATGAACCGGAAAATGCTCCCATGTTTTGGGACGATCGTGTAAAGAGTCTGGAAAAACAGGCACTCGAACCCATAAAGACTTTGGAGGAAATGAAAGGTTTACATTTTTCAAAGTCCCAAATTTTAGGGGAGGTGGCAGCAAGACTTCAATCCATTCCAGAATACAAAAATCTTTTTGCGGAAGCCTTCGGTGCGGATGCCCCCATAGACAGTATTCATATCGGGATGGCCATTGCCTCTTTTGAAAGAACTTTAGTGGCCAACAATTCCCGGTTCGATCAATATATGGCCGGAGATATAAACGCCATATCCCATTCGGAAAAGGAAGGAATGGAGCTTTTTAAATCCGTTGGTTGCATCAATTGCCATAATGGTCCTATGTTTTCCGATTATAAGTTGCACGTTCTGGGAGTGCCGGAGAACAAGAAGGTTCCGGAACCGGATAGTGGATTCCAGGAAAGTTTCGCATTTAGGACAGCCTCACTTAGAAACCTCCGTTTTACAGCACCTTATATGCACAATGGCAGCTTCCAAAATTTAAAGCAGGTGCTGGAATTCTACGAGGATATTTCCTTTGGGAAAACACGAAATCCCTCCGTATCCAAGGAAATGTTCGATCCCTTGGTAAGGGAACTTCAGCTCAGTGTTAAGGATATGTCCTTGATCATTTCTTTTTTGAATACCCTTAACGATGAAGATTTTGATAAGGAAATTCCCAAAAGAGTTCCCAGTGGGTTGCCAGTGGGTGGAAATATCCAATAGAGGGTTTACGCCTTGTAATTAGTTGTAGTTACAAGCCTCTGGATCGGATTTTATATAATACTTGCTATAGTTGGAAGCTTTGGGGTCCGTACAGCCCTTAAGGTTTTTTAATTCCACTTTTCTAAAGTCTATCGGCTGTCCTTCCGCTTGTAAGGCTATAAAACCTTCCTTTAACAATTTACCGTCGATCTTGATGGCCGGATCATATCGGTTAGCTACACCGCCCCCTATTTGTGGCTTGGTGTATTGCAGTACCTCCTCACCGTTAACTATATGGGTCACAAGGGAATCTCCCAAAACAATGGCCTCGGCGCGTACCCATTGTTCCCCAAAATAGGTCTTGGACGTAGAATTGATACAATGCCTTGGATCTATTTTACCTTCATAAACTACATCTGTTCCCGGGGAACACATGTTTCCGGTGGGCCGTGATTTTCCCTCTTCCAATCCGGCCAAAAATTGCATTTCCACAGAAATGGGCCAATCCTGTTCCTTGGGCATGGTCCTTGGGTCCTGGGAATGGAACATTACCCCACTGTTTTTTATGGTATAACTTGGGGCTCCAGGGTGCAATTCCCCTACAAATCGATACTCTACCACCAAATGATAATAGGAATAGGGAGTGTTGTAATATAGGTGTCCATAACGCTCATTAAAATCGCCCTCATAGTTGTCATAGCGCACTTTTATAATACTGTCTTCCACCCTAAAGGTGTCGCCATAATTGTCCCCAACTTCATAATGGTGAATTTTAGTGGTCCAATCATTTATATCCGTTCCATTGAACAAGGAGATCCATCCTTCGTTTTTTTCTTCTGAAACGGATTTTACCGTGCTGCATTGCCAAAGAAGTAAAGCCGTTATAAGGGCACTTAGGATAGAGCGGATTTTTTGCATGTTCCAGGGTTTTTTGATTTATGGGCACAAGATAAAATATTAAATGATTATTAATACCAACTTATCTAAGTACATGACAAAAATCGTCTTAACAAGGTTTCTCGGAAAATCCGTTTTACCCCAAACCCTAAAGGGAGCCTGATTTTCCTTAATTTCTCCCTTTAGGGTCGGGGTCAAAAATTGAGGAAAATCTTGCGAGATGGAATTTTGTCATGTACTAAACCAACATATATAAAATCTGTAAAGGTTGAAATTCTGTAACCTTCGTTACATAGGAATAAGGTATTTAATACTAAATTTGGTAAATGAGGAGATTTTTACCATTCTTGGACTGGTTTCCACAATATAACAAAAATCTTTTTGGCAAAGATTTGATGGCGGGGATAACCGTGGGTATCATTTTAATTCCCCAAGGTATGGCCTATGCTATGATTGCCGGACTGCCACCGGTATATGGTCTATATGCTTCCTTGTTACCCGTTTTGGTTTACGCTTTGCTGGGGACTTCCAGGAAAATAGCCGTAGGTCCTGTGGCCATGGATTCTTTATTGGTGGCTGCGGGATTGGGGACCCTGGCCATATCAGGTGTGCAAAATTATATTGTAATGGCGTTGCTCCTGTCCTTTATGGTGGGGGCATTTCAGTTGATATTTGGGTTTTTGCGCATGGGCTTTCTGGTAAACTTTATGTCCAGGCCTGTAATTAGTGGATTTACCTCCGCTGCTGCCGTAATCATTATATTTAGTCAATTAAAACACTTGTTGGGAGCGGATATTATTAATAGCAATAAATTTCACCAGTTGGTCATAAATGCTTTTCAACATTTATCGGAAACCAATATGTATGATTTCTCGATCGGGATAACAGGAATTCTGATCATTGCTTCCTTCAAAAAATGGTTCCAAAGATTTCCTGCCATATTATTGGTTGTTGTGCTAAGTACCTTGGTGGTTTACTTTTTTAATTTGGAAGCCTATGACGTCCAGGTGGTAGGAGAAGTACCGGCAGGCCTGCCATCTTTTAACATCCATAATTTTACCATGGAAAAGGTTAGGGAAATATGGCCTATTGCCCTAACATTGGCTTTGGTCGGATATTTGGAAGCTATTTCCATTGGCCGGGCATTTGAAGAAAAAGATAAGGTAGAAACCATAGACCCCAATCAGGAGTTGATAGCTTTGGGGGCCTCAAATATGATAGGTTCATTTTTTCAGTCCTACTCCGTAACCGCAAGTTTTTCCCGTTCGGCCATAAATTACGAGGCAGGTGCCAAAACTACCGTTGCCTCGGTGATCAGTGTTGTTATGGTGGCCATTACGCTATTGTTTCTTACCCCATTATTCTACAATTTGCCAAAGGCGGCACTGGCTTCCATTATTATGGTTTCTGTTTTTGGGTTGATAGACCTTTCCTATCCCAAAAAATTATGGAACCAAAGTAAGGACGAATTTTTTGTATTGTTGGTTACCTTCATAATTACGCTTGGGCTGGGAATTGTAGATGGCATCCTTATCGGGGTGTTAATGTCGTTATTATTGATGGTTTACAGGACCTCCAAACCTCATTTTGCGGTTTTGGGAAATATAAAAGGGTCCGATTATTACAAAAATGTGGATCGTTTTGGGGATGAGGTCCAGATCCGTCCGGACATTCTGATAGTGAGATTCGATTCTGAGCTATATTTTGGGAATTCGGCTTATTTTAAGAGTCAACTATTTAATTTTATCAATGCCAAAGGCCCTTCCTTGAAAGCTGTGATTTTAAATGCTGAGGCCATTAATTATATAGACGCCAGTGCATCGGCCATGTTGATCAAGGTTATTGGAGAAATCCACAATAGGAATATCGGGTTCTATATTTCGGGTGCTACGGGCCCTATTCGAGATATCATATTCAGGAGCGGAATTATCAACTGTCTTCATAAAGAGTATCTTTTTGTAAAGATAAAGGAGGCAGTGGCCTACCATGACGATCCCAATACCATTCCCATGCTTAGGGAAAGGGTAGCGTATCAGAATCAAAGTAACTAAAGTTGCATTCGGGGAGCGCCATATTATTTACCTTTGTCCAAGGGATTTTTAGTTTAAAAATATTTTGATTAATTTTTAATTTGCCTACAAAGAAAAAGGAGTAGGCAATGGGCCCTAACAGTTTAAGGGCCTAACTAAATATCGTTAGGGGAATTGTTCCCTATACCTATTGGGACGGTTAATTTATAACCCATAAAATTAAATAAATGAAAATAGAACAGATTTACACAGGATGTTTGGCGCAGGGGGCGTATTATATAGAAAGTAAGGGAGAGGTTGCCATTATCGACCCCTTGCGCGAGGTGGAACCTTATATAAAGCGGGCCAAAACCGATAAAGCGGATATTAAATATATTTTTGAAACCCATTTTCATGCAGATTTTGTGAGTGGGCACATTACCCTGTCCAAAAAAACGGCTGCGCCCATAGTATATGGTCCCACGGCCAAACCTTCTTTCGATGCCATAATAGCCGAAGATGGTCAGGAATTTAAGCTTGGGGATATCACTATTAAAGCCCTGCATACCCCGGGACATACCATGGAAAGTACCACTTATTTGTTGAGGGATGAAGAGGGGAAGGATTTTGCCATATTTTCTGGGGATACCCTGTTTTTAGGTGACGTAGGCAGGCCGGATTTGGCGCAGAAGGCGGCCAATATGTCCCAAGAAGATCTGGCGGGATTATTGTTCCACAGTCTGAGAAACAAAATTATGCCTTTGGCCGATGATGTGGTGGTTTATCCCGCGCATGGAGCCGGTTCCGCCTGTGGAAAGAATATGATGAAGGAAACCGTCGATACTTTGGGCAATCAAAAGAGAATGAATTATGCGCTACGTGCCAATATGACCAAGGAGGAGTTTGTTAAGGAGGTTACGGAGGGACTATTGCCACCTCCAAAGTATTTTCCTCTAAACGTAAGGATGAACAAAGAAGGTTATGAGGATATTGGGGAAGTATTGGAAAGGGGTACTACCGCTTTATCCCCGGATGCATTTGAAGAGGCGGCCAATGCTACTAACGCGGTAATTTTGGATGTTAGGCATCAGGACGAGTTTGTAAAGGGGTTTGTTCCCCGATCTATCTTTATAGGCTTGGATGGGAGTTTTGCCCCTTGGGTCGGGGCCCTCATTGCCGATACCAAGCAGTCTATTTTACTGGTAGCTCCCGAAGGAAGGGAGGAGGAGGCCATTATAAGGTTGTCCAGGGTTGGTTTTGATGCCACAATAGGATATCTAAAGGGAAGTTTCAAGGCCTGGAAGGATTCGGGAAAGGAATATGATAGCATTACCTCAATTTCCGCCAAGGATTTGAAAGAGACCCTGGATAACAAAGAAGTTCCTGTTTTTGATGTTAGGAAGGAAACCGAATACCTTTCGGAGCATATGGAAAATGCCAACAATACCCCTTTGGATTTTTTAAACGACCATATGGCCCAATTTCCTAAGGAGGATACTTTTTATGTGCATTGTGCAGGAGGATATAGATCGGTTATAGCGGCATCCATTTTAAAAAGTAGGGGCCTTCATAACTTGGTGGATATAGGAGGTGGCTTTGAACAAATAAAGGCTTCGGGATATAAGGTAACCGACTACGTTTGTCCTACTACGCTTTAAAAGTGATATTTATCATATTTTATAGTCCTCTTTGTATATATTTTAGCCTACTATACTTAAAATTAGTACCTATGATATTACAATATTTACCATTAGTAAATTGGAGCAATGGGATTATAATGATTTCCGTTTTTGGCGCTGTTTGTGTTGGTCTGGTTACCGCCGTGTTGATGTTGATGAACAGTGGTAACAAAAAATAGGCCGTAAATATCACTTTTTTTAAACTAAATAATTCCCCGATGCCCGCCCGTATGCCGTTCGGACGGGAATCTGCCTCTGGCTCACCAATCCGCCCGTGCCGGGGACGGGTTCACCTCTCCTTGGGAGAGTCCGCCCGGATCGTTCGGACGGGCCTGCCTTTGCCGGTAGGCAGGGTCAGAACTGCCTTTTCGGGCAGTTCTGGGGGAGGTTAAATTCAAATAGAAAGCGGGGAGAATTGAATGGCCTTGTTCGGGTATTTTCTTAAATACCACGATAAAATCCGTTTGGTATCCATATTTTCCTTTTGTAGTTCCAAAAAATTTTCCAGAGCGTCAATACTATTTATTTGCTCCTGCCGTGGTAGGAATCCATAGCCTTTGTATTTGTTGTCAATAATCAGAACAAAGGCCTCTTCCTTGGGGTTTCGGCCCTTTTCCCTGATTATTAAATTCCGGTATTTGTCCTTCAGGGCATCAATAGCGTTTTGTACTTTAATATTATATTCCATTGGCGATTCCGTTCCCCTGCATATACCATTGCAGTTGGCAATGGTATAATGGGAACAGCTAACAATATTTTCCTGTAAATGACAGAATTTAGGACATAGTCCGAAGTTTTTGCACAGTTCCTCCAAAAGCAATCTACAATCCGTTATGGTATTATAAGTGGATAAGGGGTTCGGGGTCAATTTTAATTTGTTGTATGCCAGATGTCGTATTCCGTTCCTGTCCTCATAGGTAAAAATGCCATATTCCGTTGGCATACGTTTCTGACTCTGATTGTATATAGGAAAATGCTGTTTAATAGCTGCGGATTCCATTAAAAGGGCAATTAGTTCGTTCCCCGATAATTCATAATCAATGTCGTGCGTGGCCTTGCACATTAAAATTTCCTTGTCGGCCTTGTCATAGAAATGGCCTAGTACCCTCTTTTTGATATCAATGGCTTTGCCCACATATATAATGCTTCCCTTTGCGTCTTTAAAATAATAAATACCTGGGGAATTGGGCAGACTTTCAAAAATTTCCTTGGGCAACAAAGGTGGCAAAGTGGCTTCTTGTGAACGCGAATTTAGAAAGGTTTTAAACACTTTTTCAGCGCCTTCGGTCCTCAGTAGTTTTTTGAATAAAATAACTGTGGCTTGGGCGTCTCCCTTGGCCCTATGGCGATCCGTTAGGGGAATATTCAGGGATGTACATAATTTTCCCAAGCTATAGGAGTTTAGGCCGGGGATAAGTTTTCTGGACAGTCGTACCGTACATAATTTTTTGCGGGAAAAATGAATCCCTATATTTTGAAATTCATTTTTGATGACGTTGTAATCAAAATTTACACTGTGGGCCACAAATATGGTGTCCTGCGTTATTTCCAATACCTTTGCAGCTATTTGTGTCCAGGTAGGGGAATGGCGCACCAAATCATTGTCGATACCCGTCAATCCCGTTATAAAGTAGGGAATTTCACATTCCGGGTTTACTAGTGAAGTATATTCATCAATTATTTCATGACCGTCGAATTTGAAAATGGAGATTTCTGTAATCTTATTTCCTTTTATCCCGTTTCCGGTTGTTTCAATGTCAATAATGGTGTACATGTAATCAGGTGCTGGAGGTAACAGAACCATAAAGTTATGGGAAATTGATTAAAAAATGTGATCTCTTTTATTAATTCAATGAAGTGTGGTTTATTGCCCACTCCTGCATGCGGGGTTTTAACTAATTTTGGGACCACTAAAAAACTCCTTCCCCAGAAAGGGGAAGGAACTTTGTATTTGCAACTAAGCCACTTTGGACTAAAAGTACATAGGTTTTGAAAAGCAATAAAATTCCTTGGTAAATTATATTATGGTTAAGCAATTGGCGAATGCTATTCGCTGCGATTATAACTTCTTATTTCTATATTTATTGCCTATTGCCCATTGGCTACAACCTTGGTATAGTATTGTCAAGAACTGTCCGCTTGAGGAGACTTTAGGGGTGTTCTTGCCTGATCAGTCCAATTCCTTAATGACTTCCGCCAGTGCTTTATAAATTATGGGCCCTGTTTCCGGTCCCAAAGAATTTTCTTCCCCATAGGTATCGCTCTCATCATTATAGAGGTAAGGTTTTCCCGTATCCCATTCACTTTTTGGTATGATGTATCCAATTTCATCATTGGAAAGACCTAAATAAAATTTATACTTGTCCTTGATCAAATTTTGGAGTGGCGGTATCTCCATAGGCTGGATGTTAAACTCCCGCCCTTCTGGAGCCTCTATGCCACCATATACAATTTCGGGATATATTTCCCCAGGGATACTTAAGAATAGGGCAGGGCCTATGCGAATGGCGCCCACTTCCGTTCTGGATTTAAAATATTCCGGCATGCCCATTTTTATTAGGCCCATACCACTGGCAATCTTAAAGGTGGTATTGTTCAAAGGTGCATATATGGTTTTGGCCCTCAACGAAATATTGGAATTGGTCAAAGTATCGCCATTTTGTTTTAGGGCCTTAAGGGACATTAGGGCAATTTGATCCCCCAATGCCTTGGCCTTGTCAAAAGTGGGTTCAAAATATTCTTCTCCGGTAAAGGGATCTGGAATGCCCAAGGAGGGGTGCGGTGCCATTAGTCCACCAATGGCTCCCGAAAAATAAATGGTCACCCCGCCCAGTCCTTCATCCATCAATTCCTCTCCATTGTAGACACCATTTTCCATGGCTTCCCGTATATAATGTGGAAAATCCGAGCTGATCAATAAATTCTGGGCCCATAAGGTTTCCGGGTGGTTGGCCCAATTGATAATGGTTCCCATGGTGGTATCGTTTTCGGCATCAAGGACCTGCATTAGATGTATCCCGGTAGCCTTAACAATTGGTTTTCGGGTGTCTTTGATGAGTTTGCCATCTTCCCCGGAAAGATCCTCGGCAAAAACCAATTTGGCCGGACGTAAATTATTGGCGGCCTCGGTAATGGCGGCGACGGTTTGAGATTTGACGTATTCCATCATTTCCGGATTTACTCCCGAATTAAATATGTTTTCACCCCAAATGCCTACAAGATCATTGCTCTCGTGGGTATGTGTGGAGGACAATAGGGTGTAATCTATTCCCAGTTCGGCAGGGATTCGTTTTCTGATGTCGATTACATCGCCATGTAAAAAACCAATGGCGTCCATGGAAATCATGGCTATCCTGCTATTGCCATCATCGATCACCATTACCCGAGACCAAACATCGTCATGCACCCCCTGTGCAGGTTTGGCATTGCTCATTCCTGCTATCCAGTAGGCATCAAATTTCCCATTGTTATTGTTGTCGTTATAGGTGTCGCCTTCATCCATGCTATATTTATTGTTTCCATTGGCATCGTTCCAGGTATCCACAATGGTAGGGGTAATGGGTTTCTTGGAAAATCCGGCCGTAATGGGTTGCGGCGTTTTGTTTTCTATTTTAAGATCGATGGAATAATCTGGATGGCGATCGCGCCAATTGTACATCACAATCGATGCCCCGACCAATAAGACCAAAAGGATAACGATCCCAAATATTTTCAATCCCTTTTTCACAGTTTTCATTGTTAATGGTTTTATAGCTTGGTATGCGTTAGTTCATTGGCCATTTTAAAATTGAGCTCCATTAGGTAATCGCCCATACTTGGCCCGTACCATCCCATTAAGCGCGCTTCATAGGTGTCGTAATAATAATATTTTTGAGGTACGATATAGCCTAAATACTGCCCGTTAAAACTGCTGAGAACGGAATTGTACCCCTGAAGTTCCAGGGCATTTTTTAAATCCAGACCGTATTCCCCACTCAATTCATATGGCAGGGCCAACCAAATGAGATTACTTAGTTTAAGACCTTGTATATGGATAGGGTTCGTCTTAGGCATCAGTTTACTTCCAAGGTAGGGGGAAAGACGTAGGCGGTCCGATATGTACAGGAATTGCAATTTCGGGATTTCTATTTTCGAAGATATAGTGGTCAGATCCATATCTGTCCTATATTCCATTTTGTTCAAGGCCGATAGTGCCGAGTCGGCAAGGGTTTCCCCAATAAATTTGGCTTTTTCGAATTTCTCGCCCAATCCTTGGTTACTGTGGCTTCCTACGGTACCGGCAAAGAAGAGGGCCAGGTCAACACCATTTTCTTCCAAATGGCGCTGAAAGTAGCCTGGATAGTCCCCGGTATATTGTTCGTTGTCGGTGCCAATTACGGTAGCATGGGCTGAAAAAGCGCCAATGGTAGCTTTTTTACCGTTTTCCTGTGTAAATGCTATTAAATCCAGTTTGTCATTGAGCCTACCGGACTCGCCTATGATCCTATTGCGTACCAAATTGGGGACTTTAATATAGCCCGAAGAAAATTGTGAGGGCTGTTTGTCTGCCAAAGCCTGTATAATAAGGGCAGAAAATTTTTGCCCAAGCCACTCCACTACTTCTGGCCGATATTCCCCACCGAAACTTTTGCCCACATACCCGGGCATACAATTGCCAATACTGGAATGGGTGTGGGTAGCCCCAAAAAAAAGCTGTTTTCTGGATATTTTGCCCCTTAGGTTGTCAGTTACTTTTTTAACGACCTCTTCCGGTATTGCCACCAGATCGGCATTGATAAAAACAACGGTTTCATTATTCACTTCAATTGCGATGGCTTTGGCGAAAATGGAATCATGAACAGCCGTTGCTATTTTGCCACTACCATAACCGGCCATTTTAATATTGTTGAATTCGCCTTTGGTGGGGTCCGAAGTACCGCTTATGATCTTTGGGGTTATATTGGTCCTTGCGAATCCGGCAAGCATAGGGCCTTTTGCCTCGGTTTTATTTTTAAAGGCTTCCTCAATATTTTCAATAGTATTCCTGTAATATTCGGTCTCAAAATAGGGTGTGGTATCAATAGTGCTGGTTGCAAAAAAGAAAAGAACCACCAGTAGTAGGATCAGCACCCCTATAACTCTAAGCAATCTGCGAAACCATTTTCCCATTGTAGTTCTCAATTAAGTTTTTGTGGATCCAAAACAATGTATTTCACTGTTTTTCTGTTCCAAGTATATACAATATGGACTTTCCCGTCCGGAGCTTGTATCATGGTTGGGTATGAATATTCTTCCCCTTCCTTATCCGTATTTTCCCTTAAGGGTTCCAGATCCAGGACGCGTTTCCATTTTACACCGTCATTGGACAGGGCCAGGCTCAAAGGTACCCGATCCCCCCAGTTTTTACCGGTAGGATTGTATACCAATAATTGGCGACCATCCTTTAAGCTTACCCCGTCAATACCGGAATTTGGGTTGGGCAATGCCGTGGCCTTCATTTTGCTCCAGCTGCTACCGTAGTCGTTGGACCAATTCTCGGCAATAACCTCATTTTCGGTTCTGCTCAAAAGCTGTAATTTTCCGTTGCCATAATTCAGGACTACAGGCTGTATGGCACCTAATTCTTTGCCATCGTTAAGGGGCGGGGTCTTGGACCAGGTTTTTCCGTTATCCGAACTCAGTTCCAAATGTATCTGCCAACCTGCCCCTTCATCTTCGGTGCTGGATGGGGAAAGTATTTCACCACTTGCCAATTGTATAGGTTGATTTTTTATAGGTCCTAGAATCCCATCTGGAAGTTTTATAGGGTTGGACCAGGTTTTTCCATCGTCCTCAGAGGTCATGTACAGCCCCCACCATTCCGTTGGACTTGGCCCTACCTTGTAAAATAAAAATAGGGGCTGGTCTTTTGGTTTAAAGAGGACCGGGTTCCAACAAGGGTATCTGGAACCATCTTCCTGCACGCCATTTACTACTTCGATAGGGGTAGACCATGAACCAGCTGTTTTGCGGGATACCCATATCCCCACATCGTCGTTCTTTTCTTCGGTACCGCCAAACCAAGAGGAGATAACGGTCCCATTACTTACTTCTACTGTAGAGGCATGGCATTCCGGGGTAAGCGCATCTTCCAATTCATAAATAAATTCCTGCTCTAGAATGGCGGGATGGTTCAAGGGAACCACATCGGGCAGTTTTTCCATTTTTCCTTTACACGATACTACCAACAGGGTACACAATAAAAAAATAAGTCTCATAATGTAGATTTAGATGATTGTTGAACAATTGAAAATTCTGGCCTTTTAGTTTAATGGGATATACTTTTCAAAAAAACGATCCATGTGATATTGGCAGTACGCATTCACTTTTACCGAGGCATCCATAGTATGTGGCCATCCTTTTAGTTTGTGGTAATAGGAAATGGCACCTGCCTTTTGTAAAGTTGCATGCAATATATCCGATTGTTCATAAGGCACCAACTCGTCCAAGGTACCTTGGAAGGTAAGGGTTGGGGGTACTTTTTTGGAGATCAGAAATAAGGGCGAGGCCTTTTTGTACATTTCTGGGGCCTCTTCATAAGATTTGCCTATTAAATATTGGACCGAAGAGGCATTGATGGCCGTTTCATCGGTGAGGTTGGAAGGGCCATAAAAATTTACAACGGCCTGTACATTTGCAGAAATCCCGTTGGTATCCACTTCTTCCGGAGTGTTGGAATAGGCGTTCAGCATGGCCAAATGACCGCCTGCGGATCCCCCTACCAAGGCCACTTTACTGGCATCTATATGGTAATTGGCCGCATTGAGCTTGAGCCACCGAACAGCGTCTTCCACATCGTGGAGCTGTGCAGGAAATTTTGCCACATCCGTTAATCTATATTGAATGGTAGCGGTTACAAAACCCTTTTTTGCGTAACTGCTTAAGTACACCAAATAATCGTGCTTATTTCCTTTTTTCCATGCCCCGCCATGGATGAAAATGATTAGGGGCATAGTTTTTTGTATGTCCTTGGAATGGTAAATATCCAATTTAAGTTGCATGGAGTCCACGGTTTTGTAGACCACATCTTTGTATTCCTGTATATCCTCGGGAAGAGGGAAGTCTTTTTCAATTAACTTTAATGCTCCGGTGGTATAGGCCAACTTTAAAGTGGTATTGCTGGAGTATCCCTTTGGGGGTTCGGATTCATCGTATTGTTTCGCTTTACAGCCCAGCACCAAGATCAGTGTAAATAAGGAAATAAATATATTTTTGATCATGATTTTAAATGTTTTTCAAGGAATATATCTGTATGATATTGAATATATGAGAACACCTTGCCGTAATATATCCTTTATTGGCATAGCTGATCAAATAGTGTAAAACATTGCTTTTCTTTCCTTTTTCCCAAGCACCTCCATGAATAAAAATAATAAGGGGGGCTTCATTTTTTAAGGCCTTAGGGCTATATATATCCAGTTTTAATGCTGTGGTGTCTATGATCTTGTAAACGATATCCTTGTGTACTTCTATGTTTTTCGGTATAGTTACCTTGGTAAGGGTCGGTTCAATGGTCCCTAGGGTATAGGCTACTTTAAGGCCCATGTTATTTGCAAAACCTTCCGGCGGTCGTGAAGGGTCATATTCATTTGTTTTACAGTCAACAAATAATAAAACCATGCATAGGGCAAGTACTGTTCTAATGACCATAATTTACTAACATTAAGCTTCAGATCCCATATTGTTCCCTAAAAACCGTTTAAGTTTTATTGTTTTGTTGTTTACCAGGGGGCTGGCCCAAAATCCGATACTAAAAATAAAACCTAGGGTGATGTACAAAAAGAGCATACCACCTTTTAGGCCAATCAAATCACCCAATGCCCCAACAATGAGGGGTACTACAGCGCCCCCTACAATTCCCGAGCATAATATGCCGGAGAGGGCTCCGTGGTTTTCCCTGACAGAATTTAATGCAAGGGAAAAAATAACGGACCACATGACCGACGCAAAAAAACCTACCAAGGGGAAGGCAAAAACAGCTGTTTGTACAGTGCCGAACAGTGCAGCTGTCAAGCTTAAAATAGCGGCACCAGAGAATATTTTAAGGACCAATTTACTATCCATAAATTTTAATAGGAGCAGTCCTAATATGCAGCCCACCGTCAATAGTCCCCAAAATAATGAAATGGCATTGGCTCCTTCTATTCTGGGATCCAACCCATGGTATTCAGAAAGAAATTGGGACATCCAGTTGGCTACACCTTGTTCTGTACCAACATAGGCGAATAGGCCCATAAAGTATAGGATTACCTTTTTGTTTTTTAGCAGTTCTTTGTTCGTGGCCCAAGTGCCGGCTTTTTCATCTTCATTTTTTTCAACCTTGGGCAATTTTATGGGATATATGAGGATGACCATGATCAATGAGATAATTGCGAATGTCCAGTAAAGGGAAACCCAAGGCAGATTCTCTGGAACTATATTGTGAAATGTATTGATAATTAAATTGGCATTGCCGGGGCCGGAGTAATTTTCCAAGTTAAGTACGAGATAGGAAAATAGGAAGGGACTAATAAAGGAGGCCATTCCAAATGCCAATTGGCCCATTACGGAATTAAAAGCAAAATGATCTTCACCTCCAGCTACTCTAAGTAAGGGGTTTATGGCCACTTGCAACATGGCCATCCCTGAACCAATTAAAAATAAGGACACTAGGGCAATGGGGAAGTTTGGAAAAACAGAAAACAAAATGGCTCCAAAAAAAGACACTAAAAACGCGGCCAAGATTACCCGTTTTTCGCCGTAGCTCTCTACGGCAAGGCCGGAGGGAATGGAAAATACGCCATAAGCGACAAAAAACGCGAACGGCAATAGGGCGGCCATAGTAAGGCTAACCTTGAAATCCGAGATAATATCCGGAATTAAGGGGCCCAATATATTGGTAAGGAACGAAATGACAAAAAAGATAAATAAAATAAGGACAACAATAAATTGATTTCTTCCCATCTTATGTTTATCAGGATTAATTGGTCGAGTCTTTTTCAAGGCCCATTTCATCTTTCACCCCAAGTGGTTTTCTAATAAAAATAATTACAGTGGCCGTAATAAACATCAACAGGCCATATATGGCCGGCACAATGGAGTATTCTGCATTGTTTAGGGCAATGGTTGCCAATGTTATGGCCAGGGTTCCATTTTGGATCCCTGTTTCAATGGATATACTAATGGCCTGTGGCCTGGTTAGCTTAAAAAGTACTGCCATTAAAAACCCTATGGTCATGGTACTCACATTGAGTAATAATGCCGGCAGCCCCGCTTCGCTTAAATAGCTCATAAAAACATCCTTGATACTAATGGTCACTCCAATGATCACCAATACAAATATGAAGGCGGAAGCTATTTTTACAGGCTTCTCCATCTTGTCCGCAAAGGCTTCATATTTATTTTTTATTAGCATGCCAATTCCTACCGGTATAATAACAATTACCAATAATTGTTTTATCATGGTAATGGCATCGACCGAAATGGCCATACTTTCATTCGAAAATTCTTCCAGTGCAAATTGTACAATGAAAGGGATGGTCAAAATCGAAATTATACTGGATACCGCCGTGAGGGAAACGGATAGGGCCAAATCGCCTTTGGCCAAATAGGTCAGCATATTGGATGTTGGTCCCCCGGGGCAGGCGGCCAATAACATAATACCTATGGCGGTAGTTGGGGACAGGCTTAGGGTAATGGCAATAAGGTATCCTATAGTCGGTAACAACAACATCTGGCATACAAGGCCAATAACCATAGCCTTGGGATAGGTAACCACCCGCTTAAAATCCGAAAGGGTCAATGATAGGCCCATTCCGAACATGATAATGATCAATGAAACGGCTAGGATAATTCCAGAGGTAGAATTCATGACAAAAAGGGTTTAAAGTAAATCACTATCATTCTCCCATCATTGGCAGATACACAAATAAAACTTTTTAATAATTATTTTCCTTATTATATTTTATTGGATTTGCATTATAATTTACCAAAAACAAAATATCTGATAATATTTTTGTTAAATAACGTGAGTTCAATATATATTTTGTGTAAAATCAGTTATTTATTTCACACCCGTCCGGTCGAGCGCCCGCCCGCACCGAACGGTCCGTTCGGGCGGGGATCGAGACCTCATTGTAAAGGCATTACAATAAAATAACCTCTCAACTCCTAAATTCTCAATATTAATGATATGAACTGGGCAACGATCGTCACTTCGACAGAGTCCCTTTTCGGGACTCCCGATAATTATCGGGAGAGAAGTCACATATACTGGCCGGGAGCTAGATGTGCGATTTAGCTCATGCTGTATTATTTTAGGGGTATTCGTGAACCTTCGGTTTAGCTTCGCTGAACCTTCGGTTTCTCATATGCATTCGAAATGACCACCTGGATACCTTCGATTTATAACTGAAACCTTTAACTATCCTTCAACCAGTATCATATTTGTTATGTACTTTAAAATCAAATTTTTAAAATTATGTCATTTTATCCGCTTGAAAAATAAAATTCCTAGGGCCTCTAGGAGACAGTAGCAATTTTTTAGTTTACACGAAATCAATGTCTTGCAGTTGTTTTTATGTCGAGCTCACGTTAAATTATGGTGTTGTCAAGTACGTTATTTCTGTTATGGATAAAAGGGGAATACCCTTATTTTTGGGTTGGTTGCCTGTGTTTAACCAGGGCCTTCCCAATTATTTCATGGCATTGAATCGGGTCATAATTTCTTTCCAATTGGTAAAAATTATTTCCTCTTCCTTAAAGAAATTGATGAGATCGGGATCGGCAAAGATTTGTGATTCCCAAACCCTTTGTTGCCATGAACCAGTAATGTCCCTTAGGTTATCGGTTTCTACGGAGGGGTGAAAAATGATCTCTGTAAGTCCGGGTGGCAGCGATTTTATCAAGCTTTTAAAACTTTCCACTTTTTCTTCGTAGGTATCCGCCTTTGGTGCACTGGAAAAAAAGTCCAATTTGGGCAAGGTGTACTCTTCCGACATTTTCACCACGGAATCATCCATAGGATAGCCCTGTGCCCTAAATTCCGCCAGAACGGATGGTACGGATATATCGATAATATTTGCCGGAATGCCGTATTCCTGGGCCACTTTCATGTAGGCCTTTACATAGCTGGGATCGCCGAACAGGGTACCCATATGGGTGTCTATATGGTCTGGCCTATAGCCCCAGGCTATGGATTGTTCAATTTGCGCCCGTATTTCTTTTTCCACCTCCTCGGCAGAGGCATGCTGCACTACTTCGGGAACGCTCCTCCAAAGTTTGTTTTCCGGATCCAATAGTCCAGGGACTTCTGCATCCGGGGTAATGGGACCCCAACGGTGTTTTTTCCATTCACTGGTTAGTGTAAGGTGCAGGCCAATATCCATGGCAGGATTTTCCTTGGCCCAATTGATGAATTCTTCTGCGTTGGCACAGGGAATCATTACGGCAGCGGATTGTATTTCCCCTTTGGTCAACTGTTCCTTGGCGGCAATGTTCGCCTCGGGACACATCCCTATGTCATCTGCATGCAACATGATTACCTTTTTACCGGCAGGCCAGCCCAGTTTTTCGGCCCAGTTTTTTGGATTTACCGGTGCCTCCATTTCCAGGGAGGTGTTGTTAATGGCCTCATCCGCATTTTTTTTCTTTTCCCCACAGCTACTACTTAATAATAGGGTCATACAGAAGCTCAGTGATAATGTGATCGGATAGGATTTTTTCATTTTGATTAAGTTTTATTTATAAATATTTTTTAAACCAGTTAAGTCCATCTCCAAATATGGTATCCAACGGGGCATCCCTATGTTTTGAATCGTACCAGATTATCTCTTTGGGCTCCTTTGCCGCCTTATAGAGCAGGGTACTCATTAATGGAGGTACTATTTCATCATTTTTTGCATTTAACATGAGCAGCGGCCGGGGGGCGATCTGTTTTACAAAGTTCAAAGGCTCAATGAGGCTAACAAAATCTTTTGCTTCCTTGGTAATGGCTTCTCTTTCATACAATAAATTTAGTTGTCCGCCTGCCAATGCCACTATAGGCACTTTTATACGGTCCTCTATTCCACAAAATATAGTACCGGTAATTCCACCTAAACTTATGCCGTAGTATCCAATTCTTTGGGCATCCAGTTCCTTCCTTGTCTCAATAAAGTCGACCGCCCTCCTAAGGTCGAATACGGTCTGGCCAATAATGTCCCTGCTCCAGTGTTTGTATTTTCCGGTAAGGCTAAAGTCGTAAAAATCCCCTTTTCGTTCCCCATGTTGGCTAAAATCGAGCCTGAGCACGGCATACCCATTTTTAAGGAAGAGGTCGTTGCCATAGCTTACGTAATCCACATTTTTGTTGTCCCCCAAGCCGTGCATTAAGATAATTACGGGATGGGGAACGTCCTTATTTTTTGGGATACTTAACAGGCCGGTCACCTTTTGGTCATGGACACTGGTATAGGAAACATGGTAAAGTTTAAAATCTGTAGTATCCTTTAACAGGCTTAGGGAATCTTTAAGCGATATGGCCCTGTCATAGGCGTAATATTCATTTACGGGAAAAGTCGTATTGGTATCATTGGCGTAAATGAACGCAAATAGCAATAATAAAAGCGAGGCGATAATGCCGATAAACCAATATTTACCTTTTTTGTTAAAGAATTTCATCGTCGTCCGCTACATACATTCTGGTACTCTTGGTATATTTTCCTCCGTTGGGATCTGTGTACTCCAAATCGATATAAAAAGCCTTGAAGCCACTTTGAGGAAATGGTACCTGTTGTAAAATATGGTCATGATCTTTGGAATCCAATTGTTTGGAGGTCCATTCTTCATCCCTAAAATCCCTGTCCGAGGAATCTGCGGACCATATGTAGGCGTTTTGAAGCTCATCGGAAGAGGTTTTGACCCTTAGGGTGGCCGATGTCTTATCAGTTGTAAGATCATAGGACAGGGAAGCCTGGGGCGCCTTGTTCAACGCCTTGCCCCAGAATGCACTTAAGGCCCTTAAAGCCTGTTCGCCATCTCCCAGATCATGGCCGGCATTGGGTACATAGTGAATGTAGTTTTCACCGGGAATGTCATCGATATAATTTTTAATGGCATCCACAGGCCAATATTCATCATTGGTCCCTATAAATATTAATTTGGGCATGGTTAAATTGGCCCTGTAGGAATAGGGATCCACCATTTGCGTTATGGCCTTTCCATCCTCTGTACCCACCGTTTGGGGAATTTCCAGTTTAATGTAGTCATTGATCTGTATACTGTATTCGTTCCAGGCCGTAATTTGGTAATCCAGGCTAACGGGCATATTTAAAACATCGATTACCATTGGAGCGATCGTTTCCACTCTCTTGTCGTTTGCACCGGTCAGCCATGTGGTCCACCCTCTTTTGGACGCTCCGGTAACCGTAAATCGAGTAACCTCTTTCTGAAGATTTTTGCTGGTGAATTCCTGTACGGCATCCATGGCCCTTACGGCACTTTTTACCATGGGAAACAATAGGGGCCAGGTGGGGTCTTTATCATTTTTGTAATTGTGCAGGGTGAAGGATATGAGTGCATCTTCCGTAAGGCCATCATATAGCGGTTGGTTGGGCACCTGTCTTACAATGGCCACTATGGCCCTGTTCTTTTGGGCCACCTGGGCAAAACTGATGGATTTTTTATCTTCTTCATTGGAAGACCAATTGGGGATCCCTTCTTTTATACTTCCTCCGGTTATCAAAAGTAGGGCCCCGTCATGGGCAACTTCCTTGGGCACCAAAACGGTAAGTTCGTGTGTCCAGACATCTTCCCTCCATTTTTGGGAGGTAAGCAATAGCTCATAGGCCGTTACATCGCCAATGGGATAATCCTCCTTAAGTTCCCACTTAAAGGTTTGGTCCTCATTGTTCAAGTAACTTTGCAGGGCGTTGGTGGGAGTTATTTCAGCTACGGCCGGGGCAACGTTTTCCACTAGTTTCTTTGGGCTGTCCTTGCAGGAGAATATAAATAGCAAGGAAATGGATAAAAAAATAGAAGCCAATTTTTCCATATGTAGATATTTATTGTTTTTTTGTTATTGTATTATTTATTGGGTTTTGGACTGTTCTGGATTAGGGTCAATAAATCCTTGATTAGGATTTCAGCTGTTCTTTCCCCTAGGCTGGTTTTACTTACATAGGTATATTTTTTAAAACTGTTAAAATCTTCTTTGGTCAATATATACCCAAAGGCGTCGTTGGTCAATCCAAAAAGGAATGGATGTTCCGTGGGCATGTTTCTTTTTAAATAATATCCTATATTGGGCAAGGCTTCCCCTGGTATGGTCAGGATTTGCGCCGTTCCAATATTTATTAGGTTAAGGGTGGTATTGATAAAGCGATCCGAATCGCTCATTTTTAAAGGCGAATTATTTAAAATGTAGCGCATCATTTCCGAATCTATCGGGAATTGGGCCTGGGCGGAGGTACAAAAGAGTACCGGGTCTTCTTGGATTTCGGCCTCCGATAAAATCCTCAGGGCCTCATCTGCCAGAAGGTTTCCTATGCGTTTACATTCCTCCCAATCATTGGCCTCCTTATTATTGTCCTTTCTATTGTCTGCCGTTACCATGCCCCCTTGGGCACCGTTCATGAAAAGGGCCATCCCACCTGCCTTGGTTTCAATCCTATCATAAAGTGGGCCTATAAGGTCAGGACTAAGTATTCCTTGATCGTTGCCAATTACCTCTGGATGAATGGCATAGTTTACCAATGTTACTATGGGCAGGTCTTTATTTTTTCCTTTGGTACCAAGGGCCTGTATGATACCGCACCTTGGATCGTACAGATCCGGGGCGTAATAATTGTAGGCTATTTTTCCTTTTGCTTCGCCTACCGCAATCTTTAATTTGGCGGGTTCCAAATTGGCGGAGGCTTCGTTTACAGCATCCGCAATTTGGGTAACGCACCAGTCAAGATATTTTAAATCTGCCGCATAATTGCCCTTTTCGTCCGGGAAGGCATAGGCGTCGGGAGCGCTATGGGTATGTGTGGCCCCTATGAGTATATTGTTGAACGGAATGTCCCTGATCAATTTTCTGGCCCTATTGCCTAGTGCCGCAGGCCATCCTAAATTATCGATATTGACAATGGCTATTTTTTCCGTCCCTTTTTCCAGTACCATGGCCCTAACATAAAGTTCCCCTTTTTTTTCAGTAGCGGGTTTGGGGGTCCCTACGCCGCCGGAAACCAAAATAAGCGGGTGAGGGGTAATAATTCTTTTGGCCGCGCCGGCCTTTAGTTGCTGCGAATGGATACTTATGGAAACTAAAAAGAAAAGGATTTGCAGTAGCAACTTTGGCTTACAAAAATTGTAAGAAATATGTTCCATAAATTTTCACATTTAAATGTTAAAAAATGCTCCTATTATGCATGCATAAAACTTAATAAGAATATTGACTTGTTTTACAAAAATATATTTATTTTCTTAAATCGAGGGTTAATATTTAATGTATATTTAATAATATATCTGAATTGTTTTGAAAAATTTAAACATATTTTTGGTAATAGTGCATTCAAAAGGTTCTAATATTAACATATCGTTAACTGGAGGTTATCAAGTTGGTAACAAGATATTGGTAAATGGTAATTTTTGATCTTTGACTGCAAAAAAAACTAACTAAAAACTGTTGTTTATGACTAAAAAGAATCTAATACTGTTGTATGGAGTTTTATTTTCGATGCTGCTATCCCTGTCTTCCTGTAGCTCAGATGATAGTTCCAGTACGGAAGATATTCCTTTTACCGCTGATATTTTTCAGAGTACGGTAGGAAAAAAAGTAGCCTTCCAGGGGTTGACCAATAATGCCGTTTCATGGACATGGGATTTTGGGGATGGCACTACAAGTACAGAAAAGAATCCTGTTCATAACTACGCGGCAGCCGGGTATTATGAAACAAAATTAACAGCTACTGCCGAGGATGGGACAACCTTAACCAAGGAGATGAGGATTGGAATCGAGATAACACCTTATGTATTGCTAACCGGTGGACCTTTGGCGGAAAATGGTAAAACATGGAGGATTTCCAGTATCCATTCATCGGGGGATTATTTTGCCAATGCCGATGCGGAACTGACCGCCTATGAAGAAGCGCCAAAACCGCTTCCTTCCGGTATATTTGGCTCAGGATTGGGATTGGGCGAGGTCTATCAGGATGAGTATACCTTTCATTATGATGGGGGCTATTCTATGGATATAAAAGATGGGGCGGCCTTTAGTGGCTTGGTGTATCAATTCTTGACGACAGGAGGGGCTGGAATTAAAAATCCAAGTATCAACCAAGATTTTGGCCTTTGTACAGGTCTGTATACTCCTGAGGAGGATGCCACTTTTACTTATGAAGAAGGTGCTGATTTAACTGTTGGATCCGTATATGGTCCTGGAGGGGCTTTAACCTACAATGGAGTTACTACGCTAAGCTTTTCTGGAACCATGTTTTTTGGTATTATAGATTATGAGAGAAGGGTAATTGTCCAAGAGGTTAAGGAAAATACAATGAGAGCGGTCATGTTTGTATCTGCCTCCCCAGATTATGCGCCACTCAATACCCACGCACTTGTGCTGACCTTTGAAGTGGTTCAATAGTCTTTATAATGGATAATCAATCATAAAAATAACTAACTACAATATAATTTTATGAACACATATTTAAAAAACAACATACGGATTGTAGGGCAATTGTTCCTGATGCTGCTAGTTTTGGGAACTACCTCCGCAACGGCACAATCCGCACAACATACGGTATCGGGGAATGTAACGTCCTCTGAAGACGGAATGCCTTTGCCAGGGGTAAGTATAGTATTACAAGGTACTACCCAAGGGGTGTCTGCGGATTTTGATGGCAATTACAGTATTAATGTCCCCAATGGAAATGGAGTATTGGTCTATTCCTATTTAGGTTTTGAGACACAGGAAGTGGCGGTCAATGGAAGAACTTCCATTAGCATTGCCCTAGTGCCCGGTGCCCAGGCCCTGGATGAGGTGGTGGTAACGGCCCTGGGTATTAAAAGGGAGGATAAATCCTTAGGATATTCGGTAGAAAATGTAGCTGGGGAGGAGCTGACCAGGGTGGCCCAGGAGAACGTCTTAAATTCCTTGTCCGGTAAGGTGGCCGGTGTTACCCTAAACTCTACGGGAGGTACAGGTTCTTCCGTGAGTATGGTGATACGTGGTGCCATTTCCCTGAGTTCCGACAACCAGCCATTATTTGTGATAGATGGGGTTCCGGTATCCAATTCCTTGAACAATATAGGGGGGTTTGGTAATGATAACCGTGTGGATTATGGAAATGCCGTGTCGGATTTGGATCCCAATAGTATTGAGGATGTCAGTATCCTAAAAGGACCCAGTGCTGCAGCTTTGTACGGTTCCCGAGCAGGTAATGGGGTGGTGTTGATTACTACCAAAAAGGCAAAGGATAATGAAAAGATGAAAGTTTCCTTTACCACCAATACGGTATTTGATGTTCCCTATAGGTTTTTGGATCAACAAACTAGGTTTGCGTCCGGGTATTTTTCCTTCTCCCCTGAATCGCAGGGGGGTAGTTACCTCATGCCGGATGTAGCGCTGACCGGGGGCAATGGAGGTCCGGAATTGGATAAGGGCTATTTTGCGGTACAATGGAATGCGCCTTTGGATGCCAATGGCGTTCCAATTCCTACCGAATTGAAATCCTATCCCAATAACGTTAAGAATTTTGTGCAGACCGGAATTACAACAACCAACAGTCTGGAGATCAGCAATAGTACCAAGGTTATGAATTACAGAATGGGGGTGACCAATATGCAAAATACGGGCTTGGTACCCAATTCCGACGTCAACAGGAATAGCTTTTCCCTGTCGGCCTCCTCTAACTTGAACGACAAATTAATTTTCAGTACCAATGTAAATGTGGTACATAGTTTTGCCGATAACCGGCCTGCTTCCAACAGGGGTGCCAATCCCCTGCAATGGGCATATTCCACTCCTGGCAATATTGATCTGGGCCTGTTGAGGGATTATGATCTACCTGGAACGGACGTATTGACCTTGGCCCCGGGCTATAATAACCCTTATTTTCTGGCCTATGGGGTAAACAACAGCTACTCCCGTTATAGGATCTATGGAAATATGGTAATGGACTGGAATATTTCGCCTTCCTTTAAAATAAGGAGCAGTTATAACTTAAATACGTATAATCAGACCCAGGAGACCAAAATGTCGCCCGGATACAGTGGGGAAACGAACAATGGTACCTATGGTATTTCCAAGACCGATGGGGTGGAGACCAACGTAGACCTATTGGCTACCTTTACCAAGGATCTGGGCGCTTTCGATTTCAGTATTTCCGGGGGCGGGAACTTGATGTACCAAAAGAATACGGGGCTTAATAATTCGGCCGCATCCAGGGTCGGACTTGTGGTTCCGGATCTTTTTACGGTTTCCAATATTGCCCCAACGGCGCTTAATTATTCCAGTTTTATGAGTGAAAGGGGAATTAATAGTGTCTATGCCCTAGGGAATTTTGGGTTTATGGATATGCTGTATCTGGATGTTTCCGCAAGGAACGACTGGTCCAGTACCCTGCCGGTGGACAATAGATCTTATTTCTATCCCTCTGCCTCTTTAAGTTTTCTCCTAAGTGAGGTAATAGATATTCCCAAGGTAGACCTATTTAAACTGAGAGGTGGTTGGGCAAGAGTGGGTAACGATACAAATCCTTATCAGTTAGGGGCCTATTACAACAATGCCGGTCAATGGGAAAATGCAGTATTATATTCGGCTCCCGGGAGCTTGAGTACACCCACCCTGGAGCCGGAAGAGGCCACTTCACAGGAGTTGGGATTGGATTTGACCATGTTCAATAATAGATTCCGGTTTGAAGGCACCTATTATACAGTGGAAAACAAAAATCAGATTGTACCCAGTATCCCCATTCCGGGGTCTTCTGGATACAATAGCGTGAGCATTAATGCAGGGGTATTGGAAAGTAAGGGTTATGAACTGTCCTTGGGCATTACGCCCATTAGAACTGAAAATTGGAACTGGGATCTAAATTTGAATTATACCACCAATGAATCCAAAGTTATTGCCCTGGCCCCAGGGGTAGATTATATTGAATTATGGAGCGAGAACAAAAGTGTGTCCAGAGCATATGTGGCCAATCCGGCTACGGGCGAGGACGGTTTGGTAGGAAATATTTATTCTCCAAGAAAACTTAGGGTAACCGATACCAATTCTCCTTATTTTGGATATCCATTGATTGATGGGGATGAAGGGGAGTTTCTTCCACAGGAGGAACGTGTAAAAGTTGGAAATTATAATCCCGATTTTGTTATGGGTCTGCAATCCAGTCTTACCTATAAAAACTTTTCCTTAAACCTTACCTTCGATTGGCGTT
Source organism: Arenibacter sp. P308M17 (assembly GCF_003426735.1). Taxonomy (GTDB): domain Bacteria; phylum Bacteroidota; class Bacteroidia; order Flavobacteriales; family Flavobacteriaceae; genus Arenibacter. The sequence goes on along the minus strand of NZ_QVON01000004.1, from coordinate 168,458 downwards.
CGGGAGGAGAATATATGTCACAGACTTCCAGGTACATGGTGGAGGATGGCTATGGTCAACAGCTTTTGGATAATTTGGTGAATCCCGGAATAGCCGAGGCCGGACCCGAATTGAAGCAATGGGTTTTGGATAATGCCGATCAATTGATGTTCGGGGATGATTTTTACCCCGTGGGCGGAACTCCCGGAGAAGGTGGGTTTCCTGAAACTTTTGGCGGAAGTGTTGTCTATGATGGTGCATTTTATCCCGGAGTGTTGGGATATCATGATGAGAACGGTAATTTTATATTGGAAAGTGAGAATTTGGGAGAAGACGGAACTATATTTTTCCCTTTTGCAGCGTCACATCCATGGGAATTTGGAACCCAACATATGTTCGAAGCAGATTATATTAAGTTAAGGGAAATCTCCTTAAGCTATAGTTTGCCCAGTAAACTTCTGGATAGAACAGGATTGGACAATATTAGCTTGTCCGTATATAGCCGTAATATTATGTTGTGGACCAAGGATTCTGCTTTTGGTGTTGATCCGGAAAGGGCATTTCAGGCAGAATCGGGAAGGGATAAACGCGGAACACAATTTAAGCAAGGCATAGAGCGCTATAATGTGGACCCCTGGGTAGTTCCCGTCGGATTTAAAATTGGTATAACATTTTAATAAAAAACTAAGATCATGATGTATCAGATAAAAAGTAAAATGGCCATAATGGTTTTGGGGCTTACCGTATTGGTTTCTTGCCATGGCCTAGAGGATTTGAACGAAAATCCCAATCAAATTGGTTCGGAAAATGTGGATCCCAATCTGTTGGTGGGGACAGTAATCTCAGGCACGGCCAAGAATGTGGTAGGTTTGGGATTTGGGGACATTGCGGGGGTGATGCAACATACCCAAAAAGATGGTTGGTCCAGTGGCCACAATGCCTATGATTGGAACAATCGTTCCCACAGTTGGAACGGATATTATAGCTTGTTGACCAACAACAAAACTTTGATAGAAAAGGCGGAAGCCGATAATCTGGAATTCCATATTGGTGTTGGGTTGGTGATGAAGGCTTATTTGTTCGGCATGATTACGGATCTATGGGGGGATGCTCCTTATTCCGAAGCCCTTAGGGGAGATGAGGGAGCTGAATTTTTTGATGCGGCCTTTGATGACCAGAAAGATATTTATTTGGGGATTTTGACCGACTTGGGCAGGGCCAATACCCTTCTGTCCAAGAACCAGAGTGAATACTTTAGCATACAAGCCGATCAGGACGTGCTTTTTGGTGGGGATGTTGCCAAATGGAGAAAATTTGCCAATTCTTTGGCCCTTAGGTACTATATGCGCATATCGGACAAAGAACCCGGTCTGGCAGCGGATGGCATTGGCAGGATAACCTCCAATCCGGGACAGTACCCTTTAATCTTAAATGCTGCCGATGATGCGGCAATGGCTTATGTAGGCAATACCGTAAATGATTCCTGGCCTACCAATACAGCTTTCGATGACGATCCCCAGGGAGCATATTTCAGGATAAAAATGGCCAAGACCTTGGTGGATGCCTTACAGGATTTGGACGATCCCAGATTAGGGGTATGGGCCAATAAAATTGAAACACCCTTGGTTTTGGCCGTAGGCGAACCGGAGGATACCGATGAGATTAGGGATGGGGAACGATATGTGGGCCAAAAATTGGTAGACGACCACTTGGAAATTGTAGGTGTTCCGGTGGATTTCGATAAGGAATATGTGGGAATACCAACAGCTATTCCTTTTGGACCAGCCTTTAATTTAAAAAAGGATGCTACACAGGCTTTGTACAATGCCAGTGTTTCACAACTTAATGATATTTACAAGGCCGCCAATGGGCCTTTATTAAAGGCCCGTTTGATTTCTGCCGCCGAGGTTCATTTTATCTTGGCGGAAGCAGCTCTCAAAGGTTGGGCTGGCGGAGGTCCGGAGAGCCATTATAACCAAGGAATTAGGCAGTCTATGGAAGCCTGGGGAGTTGGGGACCAGTATGATGATTATATTTTGGGTGCTCCTTATGGGGGGCTGGAAGATATTATGGAGCAAAAGTGGATCGCCAGTTGGTCCGCGGCTACCGAAGCTTGGTTCGATTATAGAAGAACCGGGCTGCCCGATCTTCAAACAGGTCCGTCATCAAAACGTGCCGCATTGCCCCTGCGTTTCTATTATCACATAGATGAAATAGACAACAATACACAAAATGCCGAGGCCGCTATAAGTAAATTGGAAACCACCCCATTTAAAGGGGAAGATGTTAGCAATAACAGCGCCTGGTCTAAAATGTGGTTGCTTCAGGGTACAGGAAAACCGTATTAGTGTTAAGTTAACCGTGAAATGACTTCTCAACTCCTCGCCCGAACGGGCGCTCGAAGAGACGATAGATTGTCCGGTCGAGCGGAGTCGAGACCTATATTCAATTACAAAACATACGTAACATAACATTAGTTAATTTTTATTCGAGTTAGTTTAGCAATTTTATAGGAGGCATTCCATAAGGTCTGCCTCTTATTATTAGGTATATATTTTAATGCATGATAGAAATCGACCTTTCTAGGTTTCTCTGAAAATCAGCTTTTCCCCCAGCCCTAAAGCCTGCCTGTCCGGTAGGCAGGGGAGCCTGATTTTCCTCGATTTCTCCCCTGCCCGACTATTTCGTTCCCGTCCGTACCGGAACGGGCGGACAGGCGGGCTTTAGGGTCGGGGCCGAAAATTGAGGAAAATCATGCGGAATTAAATTTTGTCATGTACTAAGATATTTTTTAATTAATTTTTTATTGAACTCATCTTGACTTTTTGTTTTCAACCGAAAAGTTATGCTTTTGTGCCCTAATAAAGGCTTTTTGGATCAGCATAGCAGCGCTACGGTGAGAGAAAAAGACAAAATTAGGGTGCAAAATGATGATTTTGCAGGTAATAGAAAAAGTCAAGATGAGTTCATCGGATAACTACAAAATTTTAAAGGTGTGAAAACTAAAAAAATAGGAATTCAAGTATTGATAGTAGCCATGTCTCTGGCCACTGCCTGGGCCATTCGGGGCCAGTTTGGACATGAACAGGGTGCCGCTTGGGCAGGAGCAATAGGGGGGCTGGCCTTGGTAATCGTTTCCGGCAGAAAAGACTGGTACAACAAAATGATGTTGGTGGCTTTGGCATCCGCCATAGGTTGGGGAGCCGGGGGAATGATCAGTTATGGCAGGGTAGTAGGCTATGGTTTCGCGGATAACTTTGTCAATGCATATTACGGCCTGGGAATGCTCTTCGTTATTGGAGGTTTATTTGGTTTATTGGGTGGCGGCCTGGTAGGGCTTACCTTGGATTCTACAAAAGAAAATAGGGTAAGGTGGGGTGCGTTGCTTTCGCAAATGACGGTAGGGGGAATTATAAGTTATTACTTCCTAATAGAGCAGATCGGCTTTAAAATGACACCTCCGAGATCGGAGGCCTGGGCACTTTGTTTTGGTGCCGGATTGGCCATGTTATGGTATATGGCCAGGGAAAAGAGAAATTCAGCCATTAGGGTGGCCTTTTACGCTATGTTGGGCGGGGGTATTGGTTTTAGCTTTGGTAATTTTTTACAGGTACTTGGAAATACTTGGCAGATTCCTTTTAATATGTGGAATGTTATGGAATATTGTATCGGTTTTTGTGGCGGTACGGGAATGGCCTATGGAGTGTTCAGTTCCAAGTGGCCTAAAGAAATTCCAAGGGCAACAAAGTGGGAAAACTGGTCCGCCCTATTCATTGTGGTGCTTTTTATTCCCTTGATCGTTTACAGGGAATCCTTGACCTACGCCCATATTGCCAAACGTTTGGAGAAACTGCCCAATATAGAATCCATTGCCTCCACAAGCACTATAATGGTCCTTTTGGTATTGTTGGCAATGGTGCTATCCATCCTTTTTAGATTTAAAAAAGAAGAATTCTCCCAAAAGGATGTTATGGCTACCTTTTTTATCATGCTCATAGCATACACCTTTATGAGTTATGCTGTTACAGGGATTTTTGGAGGGGAAATGCACCTTAACCATCATCTTTATGTATTGAACATAATATTGATTTTTGCTTTGCTGCATGCCAATGGTTTCCAGTTCCCTTATGTGGAAATGGATAAGGTAACTCCTAAAAGATGGCTTGCCTATTTGTTTATCGTGCTTGGGGTACTGGCAATTCTGGCGTTGATTGCCATAAGCGTACATGGCGACATGGGGGATAGGGATAGATTTCCAATGGATTAGGACTTGTACGGTCCGGTCTTAGGATATAATAGGTTGGGAACTCTTCCCTTAAAAGCTATACCAATATAATTTCTAGTTAAAGCTTAAAATCAGCCTAGCGTTTTTTGGTTCGTTTTTTATTCATCAGTTTGGCTATGTTTTTTATTGGTATTCATGAATGCTCTGCATTTGGGCGATGCAAAAAATGAACAGAAGATGATTTTGGGCTGGCAAATTCTATCTTTTTCCAATTCACACACAACTTTTGAGATTGATCCTTAAAAACACCAAACCGGGGCAGGATTCGGAAAAATTCTTCTATGGGCACAGCCTTGGAAGGATAAAAAAATATTTATATGCACTGGTGCAACCAATGTTTCTTTTTACTACCTTAGATTTATACTATTTGTACAACTGTTGTAATATACCTCAATGTAAATTTTGTGTTATTAATATGTAAAATCATCATTGTTCGATGATATTTTTAATGATGCGCTTAAACGTTTTACTACATTAGTATACTTGAAAAATGAAACCAACTAACGAATTAAACTGTAGATGAAAAAACAAGAACACTTGGTATTTTCCTTCTATTTGCAAAAATGGAGGAATGTAAGTTTTTTACCAAAAAATGCAATGAAGCACTTTTTGTTGCTTAGCACCCTTCTCTTTGGTTTGGGTGCCCACGAAGGATGGGCCAATGCATCCAATTCCTTGGATGCCGAAGTACAGGATCCCATTACGGTGAGTGGAAATATCACCGATTCCGAAGGTACCCCACTGTCCGGGGCCTCCATACAGGAAAAGAATACCAGTAATGGTGCCATTGCCGATTTTGATGGCAATTACACTATAGAGGTAAGTTCCAGTAATGCCATATTGGTGTTTTCCTACTTAGGGATGCAGACAATGGAAAGGTCCGTTGGACAAGATACCAATATTGACATCCAGCTGCAGGAGGATGCCAATTTTCTGGATGAGGTAGTCGTTGTTGGTTATGGTACAACGGCCAAGAAGGATCTTACCGGAGCTATTTCTTCCGTTAAAGGGGACGATTTTAGGAATTTACCGGTCTCAGGGGTTGATGAGGCCTTGCAGGGAAGAATGGCCGGTGTTCAGGTAGTGCCCAATGGTGGTGCTCCTGGAGGGTCTGTGGCCGTAAGGATTCGCGGTACCGGTACGGTGAACAATGCAGATCCCCTATATGTTGTTGATGGAATCGCTACTGCAAATATCAATGGGATCAATCCCAACGATATTGAGTCCATCGAAGTTTTAAAGGATGCTTCCGCCTCGGCCATTTATGGTACAAGGGCAGCTAACGGGGTTGTCATCGTAACTACACGAAAAGGAAAATCGGGAAAGTTGAATATGAATGTTGATGTGTATTCCGGTTTTTCCAATGTGGTTAAGACCCTAGATGTATTGGATGCACCCACTTTGGCGGAAATAAAGAGGGAGCGTTACGCCAATGACGATATTCCGGTAAACCCCATTTGGCAGGATCCACAATACCAAACACAACTTACCGATTGGCAGGATGCCGTTTTTTCAACGGGCATGACCCAGAATGTGGACCTCAATATTAGTGGGGGGAACGAAAATTCAACTTTTTTGTTTGGCTTGGGTTATTATAATGAGGAAGGGATCATTGAAAGATCTGCTGCCGATAGGATCAGCCTAAGGATCAATTCGGACCATACGGTAAAGAAGTGGTTAAAAATAGGGCAGACCATGTCCTTGTCCTCAAGGACCACCACTGGTTTCAATACAACTTCCGCACAAAATGGATTAATTTGGAGCGCCATACGTTTTCACCCAGGATTACCTATCAAGGATAGCGATGGTAAGTATAGTTCCAATCAAATAAGTGGCGAATTCGGAGATATCAACAATCCCATTTTTGAGATCGAAAGATTGGATGCCGATGATCGTACAACGCGTTTGCTTACCAGTATTTCCCCTGAAGTTTCATTGACCAGCGACTTAAAATTAAAGGCGAATTTTGCAGTGGATGCCTCGGTTAGGGACAGGAGAAGTTTTAATTCGCAAGTGCTGGATCAGATCAGGACCACCACCGAAAACAATGCCAGTAGAAACTACGACGAGGAATTTTCGTTTTTAATGGAATATTTCCTGACCTATGATAAAATATTTGGGGATCATAGAGTAGGAGTTGTTGCGGGGTATACCCAGCAATCATTTGATTATCAAGGATTTTTTGCGAGTTCCAAAAATTTACCGGACGAAGATCCCAGCCAGCGCCTTCTTGGATCAGGGGAATTGAACGGAAATGGGGAATATAAGGCACATGACGGACTGGAATCTATTTTCGGTCGACTTAATTACTCTTATTTGGATAGATACATACTTACGGCAACAGTAAGGTCCGACGAATCCTCAAAATTTGCTGAAGGAAACAGGACCGGTGTTTTTCCCGCCTTTTCTTTGGGCTGGAGGGTATCCGAGGAACCCTTTTTTGATGTTTCTTTTATGGATAATTTAAAAGTAACCGGTGGCTGGGGAGAATTGGGAAATCAGAATATAGATAGACTACAATACTTGGCAAGAATTGGCCGTGGACAAAGATATTCCCTTGGTTTGGACGGTAGCGTTGATGTAGTAGGGGCCAACCAGGTAAGTTATGCCAATGAGGACATTAGCTGGGAAACGGTAAGGATGACCAACTTCGGTATCGATATGGGCTTTTTGGGCAATAGATTGACCTCCAATTTTAATTATTTCATAAAGGATACGGAGGATATGTTGCTTAGACCTCCTGTAATCGGTTCCCAAGGTAGTAACCCTTCCCCTTTTCTAAATATTGGACAGGTAAGGAACAAAGGTCTGGAAATGGAATTGAACTGGCAAGATTCCAAGGGAGATTTTGGATATAGCATAGGGGCCAATGCTTCCTTTGTTAAAAATGAAGTAGTAAGATTGGTCAGTGGTACTTTTTTGGGATCCCCATTATACGGAAGGCCCAATCAGGAAATTGTGCGCACCTATGAAGGAAATCCAATTGGTACTTTTTTTGGATGGCGGGCAGATGGCCTTTTTCAGACCCAAGCAGAAATTGATAGCCACGCGACACAACCTGGAGCCGTTCCTGGCGACGTTCGTTTTATCGATATAAATAATGATAATGTAATAGATGATAAGGATAGGGAAATTATTGGAAGTCCACATCCCAAAATGACCTATGGTATAAATGCCAGTGCAAATTACAAAGGTTTTGATCTTACCATGTTCTTTTTAGGCGTTGCCGGAGTGGAAATTTATAATGCCGACAGAATGCAGGGCTTGGATGCCAGTTATCCCTTTAATCTTTACTCGGACATTACCGGTAGATGGACAGGGCCGGGTACGAGCAATGAGATCCCAAGGGTTTCTACTTTACGCACCAATTTAAATCATAGGACATCCGATCTGTTTATTGAAAAAGGAGATTTTTTAAGGTTGAAAAACCTTACCGTGGGCTATACCATACCCTCGGATATTACCGATAAAATTGGATTATCCCGATTGAGGTTCTATGTCACCGGACAAAATGTCTTTACCATCACCGGCTACTCAGGCTTTGATCCCGAATTGGGTATAACGGAAGGGAATCAATTAAATGTGGATTATGCCCAGTACCCGCAGGCTAGAACATATTTATTGGGAGCCAATATTGGTTTTTAACCCATTGTTAAATATTCAATTTAATAAATAGAAAATATAGAAATCATGATAAAGATTATAAAAACCAGATACATACTTCCTTTGGCGTGTTTGTCGCTCTTGGTTATTGGCTGTGATAGGGATATTCTAGATACCACTGCCTATGGGGAATCCACGTCGGCAACCTTTTGGCGCAATGCGGAAGATGCGGTAGCAGCGGCAAATGCTATGTACACACTCTTGCGTGAGGAAGATTCCTATGGCCATAACGAAAATGTATTCGACAATTGTGCCGATGATATTTTTAGGGCCGGGGACCACGGTTATGAAGAAGCCATGGAGAACTTTACTCTGGATGCCAGTAACAATGGTGTAAGGGCAGGCTGGAAAAATAAATATGAGATGATCAACAGGGCCAATGCGGTCCTTATTAATGTTCCCGGAATTGAAGGCATGGACGAGGCCTTAAAAAATAGGGTGTTGGGTGAGGCACATTTTATAAGGGCATTCGGGTACTGGAGATTTTCAGTGATCTATGGTGGAGTTCCACTTATACTTGAGGATAATATTATTGAGAGTAATTTTAATGTTCCAAAAGCGACCCTTGCCGAGGTACAGGCCCAGATAGAATCGGATCTTATTGCTGCGGTAGGTCTGTTACCGCCCACACATACCAGTGAAAATCTGGGAAGGCCAAATAAAGGGTCCGCCAATGGGCTTTTGGCAAAGCTGTATTTATATCAGGAAAATTTTGAGGGCACCATTACAGCAGGAACTGAGGTCATTAACGGACCTTATCCGCTGGCACCAAATTTCAGGGATAATTTTACCCCGGCAACAGAGAACAATCCCGAGATGCTCTTCGCGGCACAGGGCTCGGATTGGGTAGATAATCCCCAATATTTTGTAACTCCAAGGCCATGGGGCGGTTGGGATTTCCATAACCCGGTACAAAACGTAGTGGATGAGTTTGAAGACGGGGACCCACGCTTGGAGTATTCAATTTTTAAACCGGGCGATATGGTGCAAAGAGGCCCTGAATTAACGGAATTTACGGCAGATTTGACCCAGACCGGATTTAGTCTGTCCAAATTTACCACCTTTAACGAGGACGGAAGTTTAAGTAACCAGGCCAATGTGCCTATCCTAAGATCTGCAGATGTCTATTTATTGGTGGCGGAAGCAAAGATCAGAAAAGATGGCCCAGGCGCAGGGGATGATGAAATCAATGCGGTTCGCGATAGGGTTGGTTTATTGCCCGTGGATAATGCCGGAATGCCGGAATTGATCCATGAGCGGCGGGTAGAGTTGCTCGGTGAAAACCAACGGCATCAAGACCTTATGAGATGGGATAAGGCCGGAATTGTGGATATAGTGGAGATTTATGGGGAAGATAGGGGGCAATTTGATCCACCAAGAGTCTTTGTTAGGCCCAAACATTACTACTTTCCAATCCCACAGAACGAAATAGATCTTAGTAATGGGGTGTTGATACAGAATCCAGGTTATTGAGATAGAGGTAATGCTTTGTGCAAGTAGATGATGCCCGTATTTGTATATTAGGAAGGGCGCAACTTGTTAATTGGAACCATACCTGTACTGACAGATTTTCTTTTAAGGGGTGTTCCCTTTCAAGATTGTCTGTCAGTATTTTTTAATAGGAATAGGTAGAATAAAGGGGAAATGACAGCCTATATCCTTGGACCGATGGTTTTGTTCATTTCGATTCCTGGATATAATCTTTGACCTTAGATATAATATATCCAGAGTTTGATTATTGTTTAAGTGCTCATAACAAGCATAATCAATTGTGAATAAGATGATTGTCATTTCGACAGAGTGAGGAACGAACGACGAGAAATCCCATTGTAGTGGGATTCCTCCTCGTACCTCGTTCGGAATGAAGGATCTTTTATGATATTATTTTAGAACTATTTGAAAACAATATTTATAAAATCGAACTTAGCATAATTTAAGTACATTGTAGTTTTTATTGGTTGAAGCCGAGTGTCGTGCCAAAACGGTAATTGTAAGGACTACCACATTTTTAAAATAATATTAGTAGATAATGAAAAGGATTAGTGTCATTTTAGGTTTTAGCTTTTTACTTTTTGGCTGTGGGGATAAAAAAGGGAAACCGGAATCGGATAATGGAGGCCAAAAAGATACCGAAGCCCTATTTACGCTTTTGGGCCCCAATGAGACCAATGTAAATTTTATTAATGTCATTAACGAAAGCCCTACCGTAAATGGGGTGCTTTATGAATATCTTTATAATGGGGGCGGAGTGGCCGTAGGGGATTTGAACAATGATGAACTTCCCGATATTTATTTTATTTCCAACCTATATTCCAACAAACTTTTTATAAATAAGGGGAATCTGTCTTTTGAGGAAACCACCGTGGTATCGCAAGTGAAGGGGGCAAACGGTTTTCCTACCGGAGTTACCATGGTAGATATAAATGCGGATGGACTTTTGGATATCTATGTCTGTAAGTCTGGAGACTATAAAAACTTGGATCAAAGGCGGAACGAGCTTTATGTGAACAAGGGAAATAATGGGGATGGCATACCAGTGTTTGAGGAAGAAGCCCACAAATATGGATTGGACCTTCCACATTATTCTACCCAGGCCGCTTTTTTTGATTATGACAGGGACGGGGATTTGGATATGTTCCTTATCAATCATGGCATTGAGCCCGCCGATGTTGAGCCCAATATTGGCACCTTGTTGAATAGAAAATCGGATTACAGTAGTGAACGCTTATTTAGAAATGACAATGGTAAATATATAGATGTCTCCGAGGACAGTGGTATTGTAAACAACTCCATAGGTTTTGGTCTGGGAATTGCCATAGGGGATCTAAACAATGACCAATGGCCGGATATATTGGTCGGCCACGATTACTCGGAAAAGGACCACCTGTATCTAAACCGGAAGGATGGTACTTTTGAGGAGGTCATCCTACAGGCCACCAACCATATTTCCAATTTCTCTATGGGCAACGATATAGGGGATATAAACAATGATGGTCTGCTCGATTTTATTTCGGTGGATATGGTGTCCAACAACAATTATGACCTCAAGACCAGTATGAGCGGCATGAGCATTAAAAGGTTTCAGGACATAGTGGACCAAGGCCTGCACCATCAATATATGTTCAATTCCTTGCAGTTGAACAATGGAAATTTTAAGGAAAATGGTGTTCCCGCATATTCGGAAATAGGCCAGTATGCCGGAATATCGAACACCAACTGGAGTTGGGCCCCTCTTTTATTTGATATGGATAACGATGGTTGGCAAGACGTTTTTGTATCCAATGGCATATTACGGTCCTTTAGAAACAACGATTTTGTGATTTATAAACGGAAAAGGGTAGATCAGCTTTATAAGGACCTTGAAATCCATAAGAATAGGGATTCCCTAATTAAGACCTATTATGACGATGTTTTGGCCAGAATGCCGGAAAAGAAGGAGGTAAACCTGTTATATCTCAACAACAGGGATTTTACATTTTCCTTAATGAACGAGGCATGGCAATTAAATGCTCCTAGCTGTACTAATGGAGCTGTTTATGTAGATCTTGATAACGATGGCGACATGGATATCATTGGAAATAATATTAATGATCCCGCCTTTGTTTACAGGAACAATGCCCGGGAGTTGGCATCCAAAAACAATTATCTAAAGATAAAATTAAAAGGGCCGGAAAAAAATACGTTTGGGATCGGTGCCAGGGTAACCGTTGGGACCAACCAGGAAGAGCAGACCAAAGAACAGTATCTGACCAGGGGGTTTCAATCCTCGGTAAGCGAAATTTTACATTTTGGAGTGGGGTCGGCGGAAAACATCAAAAATTTGATTGTTCTCTGGCCCGATGGAAAAACCCAGTCGCTTAGCGGGGTACCTGTCAATCAGCAATTGATTTTGAATTATACGGATGCCTCCGTTCCCACTAGTCCGATAAAGGAGGAAGTTGCCAAGCCTATTTTTCATGATGTCGCAAATAGGGTACAGCCCAATTATAAGCATATGGAGAATAAATTTGACGATTTTGGGAGGGAAAGTCTGTTGCCCCACAAATTTTCGGAAAGCGGTCCATCCCTTGCTATCGGCGATGTTAATAAAGACGGATTGGACGATTTTTATGTTGGCGGGGCAAAGGGCCAAGCGGGAGAATTATTTTTTCAACAACAAAATGGAAGCTTTACCTCTGTTCAACAGACCCTTTGGGCAAAGGATAGGGACCATGAGGATGTTTCCTCGATCTTCTTCGATGCCGATGGGGATGGGGATCTGGACCTATATGTGGTTTCGGGAGGTAATGAAGAAATGGAACAAGATGGGTATTATAGGGACCGCCTCTATGAAAATACGGGTAATGGCGAATTTGTTAACAATGACAATGCCCTGCCCAATGATCTTGTCAGTGGATCCTGCGTTAAAGCCGCGGATTTCGACAATGATGGGGATTTGGACCTCTTTATAGGCGGGAAACTGGTTCCAGGCAAATATCCGCTCCCTGCCAACAGTTATCTCTTGAGAAATGAGAGTAGTGACGGAAATGTAAAGTTCGTCAACGTAACCGAGGAACTGGCTCCTTTTATGAATCAATTGGGAATGGTTTCGGATGCGGAATGGTTGGATTTGGACAATGACAAGAATTTGGATCTCGTTATTGTAGGGGAATGGACGCCCATAATGATCATTAAAAATACGGGAAAGAAGTTTTTGGACCTTACCGGCCAGTCTGGATTGGAAAACAATATCGGTTGGTGGTTTAGTGTAGCTTCGGCCGATTTTGACCAAGATGGCGATAGGGATTTTATAGTGGGAAATTTAGGGTTGAACTATAAATATAAGGCTTCTCCGGAAGCACCTTTTGAGGTGTACGCCAGGGATTTTGATAAGAACGGCAGTTTGGATATTGTGCTTAGTTATCAGGAAAAGGGAGTGGCCTACCCCTTGCGGGGAAGGGAATGTACCTCAAATCAGATGCCTTTTATCAAAGAAAAATTCCCTAGCTACCATGATTTTGGAATGGCGGATCTGTCTACGGTATATGGGGCTGCAGAGTTAAAGAAGGCTACCCACTATAAGGCCACGACCTTTGGGACGACCTATGTTGAGAATTTGGGAAATTTTAAGTTCAAAACGCATGATCTGAAGGGATTGGCACAATTTTCCTCCGTTAATAGTATTTTGATCGAGGATTTTGATAGGGATGGTCATTTGGATGCCCTATTATCGGGCAATTTGTATCAGTCCGAAGTGGAAACCCCAAGGAACGATGCCGGTTACGGCGCTTTTCTAAAAGGCAATGGAAAGGGGCAGTTTACAACACTTCATCCAAATGAAAGCGGTTTATTGATAAGGGGAGACGTGAAAAACGCAGGATTGCTCAACTCCAAAACAGGAACCGGCAAATGGATAGTATTTGCAAAAAATGGAGAGGAATTGCAGTTCCTTGGTTATTAAAGTAGATGCTAGATATTAGATGCTAGATATTGGATTGAGACATTTCAACATTCAAACTTTCAACTTTATAACATTGAACATTGAACTTTTTCCCTGCCTATTCGTTAGATAAGGTTTCCATTTTACCTCTCCTTTGGAGAGGTCGGGACTGCCTTTTCGGCAGTTCCGGGTGAGGCCGAACAATTAGGATTCCTGGAACGTTTGTGGGGCAAGGTACTACCTAAAGGTCTTTCTGTAATCAGAAGGGGTTTTGCCCATGATGTGCTTAAAGTAGTGGTTAAAATTGGCCAGATTGTTGTACCCGCTTTCAAAACAGATCTGGGTTATCTGTTTATCGGTTTCCGCCAGCAATTTCGCCGCTATGCCTACCCTGACACTTTTTACATATTCCATAAAGGTAAGATCGGTCTTCTTTTTGAAATACCTGCAAAATGAACTGGGAGCCATATTCAATACGGCAGCGGCTTCTTCCAATTTAACGCCTTCCTGTATGTTTTGAAAGACATATTCGTAGACCTTGTTTATTTTATCTAGGTTTTTGGAGAAGACGGCAGAACTGTTATTGGGATTGGAAAGGTTTTCCCGCTCATCCACCTGTAATAGAAAATTAAATATTTTGAGCATTTCAATATAATATTCCAAACCCTCCAATTGTGTCATGCGCTCTAGGCTTTGCCTAATATGGCTGTCATTTTCCAGCTTAAAACGCAGTCCTGTGCTCGACTGTTTCAAAAGATCTACAACGAGTTCCAGCTCGGGCATCTTAAAAAAGTCGGAGTTAATAATGTCTTCCGAAAAGTGGGTAACAATACAAAATGGATCATTTCCTTTTTCAAAATCCAAAGCCTCCCAACAGTGGGGCAAATTGGGTCCAAGGAGCACCAGATCGCCTTTTTCGAATCCGGAGATGTTGTCGCCAACAATTCTCCTACCAGATCCCGAGGTAATAAAGTTTAATTCAAAGTTCCTGTGCGAATGTATTCTGGCATTAGATGCCAAGGGTAATTTTCTTGATATAAATGAATGCTTATTGGGTACAAATATTTTTTCAAAAATAAATTCCATGGCTTGGTATATTGACAATATTGGACTAATATAATTAAATTATTCAGAATTAAGGTTAAAATATAATGTAATTAAAACAATATTATAGTGGCATGGGTTTTTAAATTGGGTTTATTTTGTTAGAGTGTCAAACTGAGGCAGCAGTAGGACCAATTACCGGATCAACAGATTTGTTGATCAAATATAAATTCATGAACAACCTAATAACCAACCATTATGAAATTAATGATTACAACTTTTGGTCCCTTGGTAGGTATTGCCATTGTTTAATGTTGATCCCTTAAATATACAATTATGAAATGAGCATGACAAAATTTGGTCGCCAGCCCGAAAGATTCATTCTGGCGGGCAGACCCAAATGCAGATATGCGAATTACACCCGCCTGTCCGCCCGTTCCGGTACGGACGGGAACGATTTAGTCGGGCAGGTATGACTGCTAAAAAACAATATATATCTACATATGAAATTGGCTATAAAAGGAATAATACCTCCCATGGTTACCCCCTTGCTCGAGAATAAGGAACTGGACCTTTTGGGTTTAAAAAATTTAATACATCATCTAATACATGGCGGTGTACATGGCATTTTTATTTTGGGGACTACAGGGGAAGGCCCTAGTCTTGGTTACGCCCTTAGGAAACAGCTCATATCCGAAACCTGTAAATTGGTAAATAAAAAAGTGCCGGTATTGGTAGGGATTACCGATACCTCTTTTGACGGGACTATGGAAATAGCGGACCATGCCAAAAAAGAGGGTGCGGACGCCCTCGTAGTGGCCCCTCCCTATTACTTCCCGATAGCCCAGGAAGAAATGGCGGATTATCTGGAAAGTTTGGTACCAAAGCTGCCACTGCCGTTTATGCTGTACAATATGCCGAGTTGTACAAAACTTCATTTGTCCATAGCCGTTGTTAAGAGGGCAAAGGAATTAGGGGCCATTGGCATAAAGGATAGCTCGGGAGACCTTACCTATCTGTATATGCTCATCGATGAATTTAAGAACGATCCTTCCTTTTCCATAATTGCAGGAACCGAGCTGTTTTTGCCAGAGACTATAATGAACGGTGGCCATGGTTCGGTAGCAGGGGGAGCCAACTTTTTTCCAAGGCTATTTGTAGATTTGTACGAGGCCGCATTGGATCAAAACTTGGAGAAAATAAAATTGTTAAGGGAAAAATTGATTATGGTACACCAGACCATTTATGAGGTAGGGGAGTATTCCTCTAGACATATAAAGGGTACCAAAGCGGCTTTGATGGCCCTGGGCATTTGTCAAGACCATATTGCCGAGCCATTGGAACGGTTCACCGAGGAGCAAAGGAATAAGGTAAAAGGGTATGTAGCCTTATTTAATTATAAGAATGAGTATAATACGGTGCATTAAAAGTTCTACATGGAGCTATTATCATACCGCTTTAGCTTATAAAAGTATTTTTGCCAATAGCCAATAGCCAATAGCCAATAGCCAATAGCCAATAGCCAATAGCCAATAGCCAATAGCCAATAGCCATGAGTAAAAAAAAATTTAGCTAACTGCTTACAGCATATGGCCTAAAGCATTCTGAGAGCAATAAGCCAATAGCCAATCAGCAAGAGGTATTGAATTAAGGGTTTTGATTGTGGCCAATTGCTTTCCCCCAATATCGTTTGTCAAGGAATAAAATTCCTTTCCGAAACGTATGTACTAATAGTAATTAGTGGCTTGGTAAAAGGGTTTATATAGAAATCCCCAAATAATGGATAAAACTAAAATTTTTGTTGCAGTTCCGATTTTGATTATCGCTTTTCTGGCACTTTTTTTCCATTTGGATATACATATTATTGATGCCCTTAGCCTGAAACCCATTCCCGAATACGATGTCCATATCCCAATAGTGAGACTGCTTTTTGAGCCTTTATTGGGGTTGTTGCTCTATTTTAATAGGGCTATTTACCCCCTTCAGGAATTGCCAATTGCCTTAATATGGATATTGGGTCTGTATACTTGCTTGGGTATGACCAGGATATTTATAGTGGCAGCTCCTTTCCGAAGGCAGGCCGCATTGAGGTTTTTGGGAAACCTCCCTTTGTTGATCGGTATTTGTTTTTCAATTTTTATAGTTATCCTCTTCATTCCATTGCCCAATAATACCATTGTAAACAATACTTCCAATGAAATACTGCTAACCACCCACGCCCATACCGAATACAGTCATGACGGCCTAATCTCACAAGAAGAAATGTGGGCATGGCACAAAAGGAATGGATTTGATGCCTTTTTTATAACGGATCATGCCAATCATAAAAAAACATTGGACTTCGCCACCCTACAAAGAAATGGGCAATTTCCCATAGCACCTTTAATCATGGTGGGCCAAGAACATTCGGGATCCAATCATATGAGCCTGTTGGGGCTCAAAGGAACATTTGGGACCAAGGATAAGGAGGATTCCCTTATAGTGGATCTAACGCATAGATACGGAGGGGCCGTAATAATAAATCATTGGTTTGACGGGAAGGGAAATGATAAGGAGTTTTATAAGGATCTGGGGGCCGATGGTTTTGAAATTGAAAATGTGGGCAAGGAGCTTTATTACGACAGGACCCTGTTTAAGGAGCTTAAAAAATTCTGTGAGGACCATAAGCTCCTAATGCTCGGCGGACTCGATTTTCACGGTTACGGTAGGGCCTGTGGCATTTGGAATGCCTTCCAAATTCCCCATTGGCATCAAATGGATCCGGAAGAAAAGGAAAAATCCATTTTAGGGATAATAAGGGATAGGGACCAAACTAAGGTAAGGGTTCTTATGTACCAAGATAGACCCTTTTATACAGAAGATAATTTGTGGTTCCAACCCTTTCTTACTTTGATGAATTATTTTAGGACGCTGAATTCCTGGCAAGTATTATCTTGGACTTTATGGTTGGTCTTGTTCCAATTACTTTGGAATTACAGAAAGGAACATTTTATTACATTCCATAAAGGAATGGCCTTGGCAGGAATGCTAGGGGCCCTGTTTTTACTTGCCCTGGGCCTCTATTATAGGTTTCGGGGAAATGCGGTGAGGGGCTATAGTGAGGTGTTTGCAGAATATAGTTCCCTATTACTTGCCATAGGTGCTATTTTTATGGCCTACTCGCTTTTGGCGATTTATTTTAGATACTTTCTAAAAAGGAAGCAAATAAATTGAAAAGAAAGGGGCTAAAGATCGTTGTTTGGATGTTGGCCACCTTAGGTATCGCCTCCTATTTTTATTGGATTTTACCTGTTTGGGGAATACCTTTCAATGGTCAGCGCCACGGAAATCCGCCTTTGACCCCGCCCTGGGCCTTGGAATGTTGGCTTTGGGAAGATGATATCAATACTTCGGATTATGTGGACGAATTATTGGCCGGGTATAGGGAAAATGATATTCCGGTGAGAACCATTATTTTGGATAGTCCCTGGTCTTTGCGCTATAATGATTTTGAAATTGATACCAATCTTTATAAAAAACCGGACCAATGGTTTAAAAAGCTTCAGGACAATGGGTATAGGGTAGTGCTTTGGATGACCTCTATGGTGAATAGTTCAAGTAAGGATACGCATCTAAAGGATTCCAAGGATTGGTATAAGGAGGCAATGGGCAAGGGTTTCCTGGCAAAATCCGATAAGCCCAATAAATGGTGGAAAGGTGAGGGCGGTTTTATAGATTATACCAATGACAATGCTATGGAATGGTGGCGGGGGCTGCAGCAAAATGTTTTTGATCTGGGCATAGATGGCTGGAAACTGGACGGCACCGCAACCCTATTTTGGAACCAACTTGGCCCAATACCAATATTTTACAAGAGGACATCTAAGGGAATTATGACCACCAGAACCTATATGGACCACTATTACAGGGACGAATACAAGCATGGGCTTGCCCAAAACCCGGAGTTCGTTACACTCTCCCGTTCCATAGACCGTGGGTTCCATCCTGAGGGCTTTTCGCCCATTGACGCCTCCCCCATAAATTGGGTGGGCGATCAGGAACACAAATGGGTTACGGATGAAATGATTTTGGAGGAAGGGGATGAAAAAATGGACATCGCTTTGGAAGGCATCCAAGGTTTTGAATCGGCCATACGGAATATCCTAAAAAGTGCCGATCTGGGCTACAATATAATAGGATCTGACGTAGCAGGATTCTCAGGAAAAACAATTCCTCCGCGACTTTATATGCGTTGGACGCAATTCTCCACTTTTTGTGGCCTGTTTATGAACGGTGGGCATGGGGAAAGGCGACTTTGGAAGCGAACAGCCGAGGAACTGGAGGTGATACGAAAGTTTTCCTGGTTGCATACGGAGCTGGTACCCTATATGTACCACTATGTGGTAACGGCCCATAACGGAGGCAGAAGATTGCAGACCCCTTTAAAAAAAGGGAAGTACCACTATATGTTCGGGGACGATTTTCTGGTGGCCCCAATATATAGGGATTCCAAAACCAGGACCATTGCCCTGCCCAAAGGTCAGTGGAGGTATTTTTTTAACGATAAGGAACTTATTGATGGTGAGGATGATATTGTAAAGGAATTTCCAATGGATGAATTTCCGGTCTATATAAAGGAAGGAGCCATTGTTCCTATGGATATTAAGCGCTCCTATACCGGATTGGGAAATGGGGGGTCGGAGGGTTTTACCACCATCTTAATGTATCCCAAAGGGGAAAATAGCTTTGTCTATCACCATGTGGATACTGTGGGGGAGACTGCCATTTCTTATGAAACAACGGAGGGTGTTTTGAGGCTTTCCCTAGAGGGGACAAAATTCTCGCATCTATTTAGAATCCATGCCAATAGGGCCCCGGAAAAAATCACCTTGGATGGACATCTATTGGAAAAAGGACGTCAATGGGAGTTTAATTCCCAAAAGAACAAGCTTATCATCAAAAGCGGAAAGGAATATGCGAAAGGGAATTATGAGATTATTTTCTGATTTTTTTCCAAGCAAATCCAAAAACCTTCGCGACATTAAATTATCGGTGTAATTTTTTGGCCCTAAGATAGTTTAGAAGCTCCTCCGGTAAATCGGTTTGTACTACGTTTACGTATTTATGGGACATAAGGGCATCAAAACCTGAATTTTTCTCCTGGCCTTCCATGCTATCATATTTGCCCAAAGCATTGATCCATACCCTATATCCGGATTTTATCAGTCGGCGCATGGTTCGGTCCTTATAATAGCTTTCATCGATATGTATAATGGAAATATCATCTAATTTCCTTATAGCCCTGATATCCTTTCTGGAATAGGCCCTGGGCATTATTTTAATGTCCTTGTTCAATTTTTGGTACTGGGTAGTCTCCGGATAATCATAGAGGAAGAACAAGATCTGGTCTTCCATTCCGTATTTTTCTATTAAGGCGAAAGTTTGTCTTACGGATGCCTCGCCCTCCAATTTAAAATCTACATCCAATAACATCTTGCCTTTGGTCAACTGCAGCACCTCTTCAAAAGTAGGTATTTGTTCATCTGTAATATCATTGCCGAACTGAAGTCTGAACGCTTTGAGCTCTGCAAGGGTAAAATCATCAATTTTTCCTGTACCATTGGTCGTTCTGTCAATTGTCCTGTCGTGCATAATCACCAGTTCGCCGTCCTTACTTTTTCGAATATCAATTTCTACGATATCTACCCCTATACGGATACTTTCGGCTATGGCCGCCAAAGAATTTTCAGGGTAGTTGGGATTGGTGGCCCTATGGGCGGCAACGAGGACCCTTTCCGGATGGTTGGTGTAATCATTAAGAATATGTTCAAGTTTGGTCTCTTGGGCCAGGGAGCTTAGCCCTAAGAGAAGAAAAAGGATGCAAATGGTTTTGTTCCAAGTGGGGTAAAGACTACTTTTCATTACAAATTATAAGTTAGGGATTGCTGTAATCAATGGGAGTGCAATATAATAAGATTTTTTGTTTACACGTTTAAGCTAATGTTAATATCTGTTTTACGTGAGTTCGATCTATATTTAATTATTAATTGGTTATTCATGATAATTTTGTCCGGTCGAGCGCAGTCGAGACCTCATTGTAAAAGCATTACAGTAAAATAACCTCTCGACTCCCCGCTACCATTGACACCTTTTTCAAGAATATTAATGATATGAATTCGGTAACGGTAGTCACTTCGACAGAGTCCCTTTTCGGGACGACGAGAAGTCACACATACTGGCCGAGTGCTTGATTTTCCTCAATTTCCCCCCTTTAGGGTCGGGGTCTGAAATTGAGGAAAATCTTGCGGAATAGAATTTTGTAATGCCCTAAGCCAAAGGATTATGAAGTTAATGCGGGGTTTAAGGAAAGGGGTTGAACAATGTTCAATTGGTAATGGAACGCGAGTTTGTGGAACCAACTCCAATAATGCTATCGTAGATATCTCCAAAATTCCGATAATATACTAAGATGAGGTAGTTGTTTTCCGTAAAATGAAAATTCCCTGAAATAGTGTTCAGGTCAATAATACCTTCATTATTTTTCAGTACATATTTGTAGTTATAAAACCCTTGTTTCATTTTTATAACGGCCTCCAAATTTCCTGTGCCCTCATTATAGGTCATTTTATTCTCCCCGTCCAGGGCATAATTATTGTATTTTCCAAATATATATACATCGTTCAGGCCAATTTTTTCAGTGTAGGGCAAGGTAAAATGGATATAACTGTATTCGGCCTCCCTGGAACTGTCCTCTCCCTGCAGGGTTCTGACCACAAAATCGCCATTAACATCGGGGTAATAGGTATAGGGCCGGTCGTCCCTGAAATAATCCGTAAATAAATAATGGTGGTATAGATCTGTAAGTTCTATTCTGGAAATTGAGGAACTTGGCGCCCTAAGGTCTTTGGTGTCAAAATTAAAATACTCATTGCCACCAAAAAAACTGGTTTCCTTATCATATTTGTACACGAGTTCCGATCCAAGTATGAACTGTGGGCTTATATTGGTAATTGTTGTGGGCCACAGGTGGTTTTGTATGATGGCAACCTTTACTTCCTTATTGGGGTTAACCAATTTTATCTGATTGGCATTTATGGTAAACTGCACGACTTGTTTTTCATTTAGGTAGTTGAAATCCCTGGAACGTTTTACTACGGCCCCTACGGTTACCCTATCCTCATATACAATAAATCTTCTGGAAAATTGAAGCTCATTATAGCCATTGTAAATTTCCAGTACATAATTGCCACTGACTTTTAAACCGGTATTATCATTGGGTATGGAAAGTTTATAATTGGAATAGGGTTGCAGTGTGGAGTAACTGTTTGAATAATCCACTATCCGTTCATTGTCCATTCCGTCTAGATATTGCGATTTTAAAAGGGAAGAGGGCGTCCAGTCATAGTCGCAATGCACAATCTTGTAATAGTAGTCCTGTTCGTTGGCCAAAAGGTCATCAAACTCCAAATAAATAGGACTTCCCAAGTTTACGACCGGAAATTGGTCATCTGTACCACCCTTAAATATGATGGTTTTGATATTTGTTGGAGGATTTATTTCCATCTGCACCTGGGCAGAGGCAAAATGACAGGAAATGAACAGTATAAGGGAATAAAGATTCAATCTCATTTGGCAATATTTTCACGTAAAGATAGGCAAAAACCAGGCCTAAATAGTTAAGCTTGGTTTAATCTCTAAATTTATAAGGATTAATTATGAAAACTTTTTATTAAGTAGTAAATTTGCTCGAAATTTTGATAACCTAAGGTCTACTAAATATGTCTAAAGACATCCGAATTAAAAAAGGCTTGAACATTAATCTTATTGGTGACGCGGAAAAGACTACTTCCAAAGCTGTTTTAAGTAATGTTTATGCAATTAATCTTCAGGATTTTCACGGAATTACACCTAAATTATTAGTTAAGCAAGGCGCAGAAGTAAAGGCGGGAGAGCCACTTTTTTACAACAAAAATGTGGAGGATATGCTTTTTGTTTCTCCGGTAAGCGGAGAATTGATCGAGGTAGTGAGAGGGGCGAGAAGAAAAATTTTAACCTTGAAAATATTGGCGGACAAAAGCCAGGAATTTGTGTCGCATACGCCCTTATCCCCCAAAAGTGCCAAAGCAGGGGAGGTTATAGCCTTGCTTTTAAAATCGGGCTGCTGGCCTTTTATCAAGCAAAGGCCCTATGATATTATCGCAAACCCGAGCGTTACGCCCAAGTCCATCTTCATTTCGGCATATGTTACCAGCCCCTTGGCAGCCGATCTGGATTATGCGTTAAAGGGAAAGGAAAATGAAATACAGGCGGCAATTACGGCCCTGGGCAAGTTAACGCCCGGAAAGGTACATGTCTCCATAGCTAAAGGTGGACAGTCTATTTTTTCCAAGGTGGAAGGTGCGGAAATCCATAAGGTTTCCGGTCCCCATCCGGCAGGTTTGGTAGGTACCCAGATCAATAAAATAGACCCTATCAATAAAGGTGAGGTGGTTTGGACCATTGCACCGCAAGATCTTGTTGTAATAGGGGAGCTTTTGCTAACGGGAAGGTACAATCCCGAAAGGGTCGTGGCCCTGGTAGGTTCCAGTGTCAAGGCCCCAAAATATTACACCACCAAAATAGGTTCCGAAATTGCTACCTTTCTTTATGCCAGCGGTGTGAATGCCGAAAATTTCAGGGTGATCAACGGGGATGTCCTTACGGGTTCCAAAACAAGGCCGGACGGCTATTTAGGGTATTATAACAATACCGTGTCGGTAATTCCAGAAGGGGATGATTATGAATTTTTTGGATGGAACAAACCGGTATTCAACAAGGTATCCTCTACCAGGGCCTTGACCTTTTCTTGGTTGCAGCCTAAAAAGAAATACGATTTGGATACCAATACCAATGGGGAACACAGGGCATTTGTGGTAACCGGATTGTATGAAGAGGTTTTTCCAATGGATATTTACCCTTTACAACTTCTAAAGGCATGTATGGTGAAGGACTTGGATGAAATGGAACAGTTGGGTCTGTACGAAGTGGCACCCGAAGATTTTTCCCTTACGGAATTTATTTGCATCTCTAAACAACCCCATCAACAGATTATAAGGGAAGGGTTGGATTTATTATATAAAGAAATAGGATAAAAGATGAGCTTAAAAAGTAATTTACATAATCTAAAGGAGAAGTACAAGGGTAAAAAAATGGCCCCGGCATTCAATGCCATCCATACTTTTTTGTATGCTCCCAATGAAACTACACATTCCGGTTCCCATGTACGTGCAGTGGACGATTTAAAGCGTACGATGAACACAGTGATCATGGCTTTGGTGCCCGTGCTTATTTTCGGGATATTCAATGCCGGTTATCAGCACTATGCAGCCGTAGATGCGGCCAACGGTGTAGTGAGGCAAGTTTCCCTTTTTGGAAACTTCCTAACTTGGGAGAACTTTATAATGGGGGCATGGACCGTGCTGCCATTGGTAATCGTATCCTATGCCGTTGGACTGGCCGTGGAATTTTTGTTTGCCGTAATCAAGGGCCATGAGGTAGAGGAAGGCTATTTGGTTACCGGTATGTTGGTGCCCTTGATAGTGCCTATTGATACCCCCTTGTGGATGTTGGCTGTGGCCGTAGTATTTGGAGTGGTGATCGGGAAGGAAGTTTTTGGAGGTACGGGAATGAATATTTTGAACCCGGCACTTACCATTAGGGCATTTTTATTCTTTGCCTACCCTACCTGGATGAGTGGGGATAAGGTTTGGGTGCATCAGGCGGTAGACTTGGCCGGTGGTCCCGATGCCATTTCCGGGGAAACCATTTTGGGTTATTTGGCACAAAACAAGGGGGCCGAAATGTCCTATTCCGTCTCGGATATGTTTTTTGGGTTTATCCCGGGATCCGTGGGGGAGACCTCTACAATTCTTATTCTGTTGGGCGGACTTTTCCTGATCTTTAGTAAGATAGCCAGCTGGAGGATCATGGTGAGTGCCGTAATAGGGGCCCTTGTAATGGGACTTATCTTTAATGGAGTGGTCGATGCGGGCTGGATAACCGAGACAAGCAAATTCTACGGATTGATGAGTTTTGCCTTTTGGCAACATTTGATCGTTGGTGGTCTGGCCTTTGGTATTGTGTACATGGCAACCGACCCGGTTACAGGTGCCCAGACCAATAGGGGGAAATGGTTTTATGGATTTTTTATAGGATTTATTTCAGTATTGATCAGAGTGTTCAACCCTGCTTATCCGGAAGGCGTATTCTTGGCAATTTTGTTGATGAACGTTTTTGCCCCAACAATAGATCACTATGTGGTTAGGGGAAATATAAATAAGAGAATGAAACGTGCTAAGAACGCTACTATTTTGCCTAGTGACGGTGAAGGAAAAGCACAGGAATTAAAAGCAGAAACAGTATAATCATGGCAGTTAATACAGATAAAAATAGTTACACCGTTATTTTTGCCGCCGTTATGGTGGTCATAGTAGGGTCTCTTTTGGCATTTTTTGCCTCCTCCCTTAGTGAAAAGATCCAGGAGAACGAGCGACTGGAAAAACAGCAGAATATTCTTTATGCCATGGGTGTAAATGATAATGTGGACGAAGGAAGCGTAAATTTTGTTTCTACCGATAAGGTGGCCGATGAATTCAAAAAATATATCAAGGAACAATTGGTTATCGAAGGGGATAAGATTACAAAGGATGACAATGCTTACCTCATCGATCTTAAGAAGCAGGAAACAGAGGCAAAAGCCGGTAAAACAAGAAAGTTACCTTTATTTATTGGTGAAAAGGACGGATCCAAGTATTATATCATCCCCATGAGGGGCAAAGGTCTTTGGGATGCCATATGGGGATTTGTTGCCCTGGATAATAATTTGGTGGTAAAAGGCGTGTATTTTGACCATAAGGGGGAGACCCCAGGTTTGGGGGCAAATATCAAGCAACGTTACTTTATGGACGATTTTACGGGAGAATCCATTCTTAATGGTACGGAATATGCCGGAATTGAGGTTGCCAAGGGAAATAACGATCCCACCAATGAAATTAAGGATGATAATGAGGTCGATGCCTTGGCAGGAGCAACCATTACCGGTAATGGGCTGTCCACTATGATAAAAGAAAGCGTAAAATTATATAAGTCCTATTTGGAATCAATAAGAGCTAAAAATTAAACTATGGCACTACTTTCAAAAAAAGATACAAGTCTAATATTAGACCCTTTGGCCGATAATAACCCGATTACCATTCAGGTATTGGGAATTTGTTCGGCATTGGCAATTACAGCGGAACTTAAGGCTTCCATAGTAATGGCCCTATCGGTTATGTTCGTATTGGGGATGGGAAATGTCGTTATTTCCTTAATGCGGAACATTATACCGTCCAAAATTAGAATTATTGTACAATTGGTAGTTGTTGCCGCCCTTGTAATAATGGTAGATCAGGTGCTCAAGGCCTTTGCCTATGAATTGAGCAAAACCCTTTCCGTGTTTGTAGGACTGATCATCACCAACTGTATTATTATGGGACGTTTTGAGGCCTTTGCCTTGGCCAACGGACCTTGGAGGTCCTTCTTGGACGGAATAGGGAATTCTGCCGGATACGGTCTAATATTGATCATAATAGGATTTTTCAGGGAGCTTTTGGGTTCAGGTACCTTACTTGGGTTCAAGGTCTTGGGAGACCCTATTGAAAAAACCGGCCTATATGCCATCGGCTATGAAAACAACGGATTTATGTTGTTGTCCCCCATGGCCTTGATCGTGGTTGGACTCATTATCTGGGTACAGCGTTCGCGCAACAAAGCGTTAATAGAGGAAAACTAGTAGTCATCATAAGAATAGAATGTTATGTTAGAACATGTAGAATTATTTTTTAAATCCATATTTATAGATAATATGGTATTTGCCACCTTCCTAGGAATGTGTTCCTACCTTGCCGTTTCTAAAAAAGTGACTACTGCAGTTGGTCTTGGAGCAGCTGTTATCTTTGTATTGGCAGTAACGGTACCCCTTAACTGGTTGTTGGACCAATATCTTTTAAGGGATGGGGCCTTGGCCTGGCTGGGACCTGAGTACGCGGATTATAACCTGAGCTTTTTATCTTTTATTCTCTTTATAGCTACCATTGCAACCATGGTGCAATTGGTAGAGATCGTTGTTGAAAAATTTTCACCTGCACTTTATAATTCCCTAGGGATATTCTTACCGCTTATTGCAGTGAACTGTGCCATCTTGGGAGGGTCCTTATTTATGCAGTCCAGGGATATCCAAACTCTTGGATTGGCCTTTAACTACGGACTTAGTTCCGGAATTGGGTGGTTCCTGGCCATTTTGGCCATTGCTGCCATACGGGAGAAAATTAGATACTCCAATGTTCCGGCACCCCTTAGGGGCCTAGGGATTACCTTTATAATTACCGGACTTATGGCGATTGGTTTTATGAGTTTTGGCGGTATGTTGACCGGGGGCGATGAAGCTCCAAATGAAGTTGAGCAGAATACTGCACAAAAGAAAGAAAAAGTAGGGGAAGATAAAATAATTAAGGAAACCAAGGAAAATACGGTTTCTTACAACAACGCTATAATAAACGAGTAAAAATGATCTTAGCTACAAGTACAATTGGAACAATACTGATAACGGTAGTTGCTTTTTTAATACTATTGTTATTGTTGGTGGCACTATTACTGTTTACCAAAGAAAAATTATCTCCATCTGGTCCGGTAACCATAACCATCAACGGGGAAAAGAAAATTGAAGTAGGCTCAGGGGGATCTTTATTGTCCACCTTGGGAAACCAGAAAATATTTCTTCCTTCTGCCTGTGGAGGTGGGGGGACCTGTATCCAATGTGAATGCCATGTGCTGTCCGGCGGCGGGGAAGCCTTACCGACCGAAACACCCCATTTCTCCAAAAAGGAATTGAACCATGGCGCTCGTTTGGCCTGTCAGGTAAAGGTGAAGCAGGATATGGAAATTACCATTCCGGAAGAGGTTTTTGGAATTAAAAAATGGCAGGGAACCGTTGTCCGTAATTATAATGTGGCATCATTTATTAAGGAATTTGTAGTTGAAATTCCTGAAGATATGGGATATAAGGCCGGAGGCTATATACAGATCGAGATTCCTCCCTGTGAAGTGAAGTTCTCGGACATGGATATCACGGCGCATCCCGAAGAGCACGAAACCCCTGATAAGTTTCAGGCAGAATGGGATAAGTTTAACCTATGGCCCTTGGTCATGAAGAACCCTGAAATAGTGGAAAGGGCCTATTCCATGGCCTCTTATCCTGCTGAAGGAAGGGAAATTATGTTGAATGTCCGTATTGCTACCCCACCATGGGATAGGGCCAAAAATGGGTGGATGGATGTGAATCCCGGAATTGCATCTTCTTATATCTTCAATTTGAAAAAGGGAGATCCCGTTGTAATTTCCGGACCTTACGGCGAGTTCTTTATCAACGAATCGGATTCGGAAATGTTATATGTGGGTGGTGGTGCAGGAATGGCCCCAATGCGCTCGCATCTCTACCATCTGTTCAATACCTTGAAGACCAACCGAAAAGTTACCTATTGGTATGGGGGTAGGTCCAAGCGGGAATTGTTTTATTTGGACCATTTTTATAGATTGGAAAAAGAATTTCCAAACTTCAAATTCTATTTGGCACTATCCGAGCCTTTGCCAGAGGATAACTGGAAAGTAAAGGAGAATATTGATGCTCCCGGAGATGGTTTCGTAGGATTTATACACAACTGTGTAATAGAAAATTATTTGAACCATCACGAATCACCGGAAGATATTGAGTTATACTTCTGTGGACCGCCATTGATGAACAAGGCCGTTCAAAAAATGGGAGAGGATTTCGGTATCCCCGATGAGCATATTAGATTTGATGATTTTGGAGGTTAATATATAGCCTTTGAAAGTATAGACCTGTCAGGTTCCGAAAACCTGACAGGTCTTTTTTTTTTGAACGATGCGATTAAGATGTCCGGATTTATTTTTTAAACTATAATCAATGAGTACGCCCTTAACGGAACAGGAACTGCACAATCTGGCCATGAACATTGTAGGGAAACAATTGGAGGCCGAGGGATATGAGTTTATGGGGGTTAATAGCAAGCCCAAAAAAAATCCTCAATTTGTATGCCTAAAGGATAAAAAATTATATTTTATAGTGGTACGGAGTGTTCCGCACCCGCTGGACCCAAAGGAATACGATAGGCCCCTGATGCAGAAAATTAAGGAGCATGCCCAGACCCAAAAGGGAGAGGCCTACTATGCCGGTGTTGGTCTTTACAATGCAGCGGATAGGAATCTACCGGTTTATCTTAATGAAGCTTATATTTTGGAATATGACGGACTTATTAAAGTATAGTGGCATGCGTTTAGGATTGGTTTTTTTTATTCTGGTCTTTACAGGTTGTAGGACCAACGAGTCCAAATGGGTGAAGAACATAAGTTCCGGATCTGCCTTGGGAACTACCTATAATATTACGTATTTGGCTACGTCCGAATTGAATTTTGAAAGGGAAATAGATTCCCTCTTTCAGGTTTTAAATCAGTCCATGTCTACCTATATTCCTACTTCCGATATCTCAAGAATCAATGCAGGGGATTCCACCATTGTTGTGGACAGGATGTTTAGGGAGGTCTTTGAGCTTTCAGGAAAGGTTTATGAAGCTACGGATGGTTATTTTGACCCTACCGTTGGTGTTTTGGTGAACGCTTGGGGCTTTGGACCCGGAACAGAGTTGGAGATGGACAGTATTAAGGTAGATAGCCTTCTGGATTACGTTGGGTTTAACAAAGTGGCCATTAATTCGGATAACAGGATTAAAAAAGCAGATCCGGCCATCTATTTCGATTTTAACGCCATAGCCAAAGGATATGCCGTAGACCGCCTGGCCGTTTTGCTAAGGAATAAGGGGATTACCGATTTTTTAATTGAAGTAGGCGGGGAGTTGGTGGCCCAAGGAGAAAACAGGCTCAAGGAGAAAAAATGGGTAGTGGCCATTGACGATCCCATGATGGAGGAAAGCAGAACCTACAAAAGAACCTTGTTTATGAAAGATATCGCTATGGCCTCCTCCGGGAATTATAGGAAATTCAAAATTGATCCCGAAACCGGTAACAGGTATGTCCATACCATAGATCCCATAACGGGTTATACCAAGAATTCAAATATCTTGGCCACAAGTGTTATGGCGCAGGATTGTGCCACTGCCGATGCTTTTGCCACCTCTTTTATGGCCATGGATTTGGAGAAAACAAAGACCATATTGGCCCAGCACGCAGCATTGGAAGGCTATATTATTTATTTGGATCCGGAGGGCAACGTAATGGAGTATATGACAAACGGATTTAAGGAGAATGTCATAGAGTAGTTTATTTTGTCACCAAGGGAATCACCTCCCCTTTGGCCAAACGATAATGGTCCACTTCCATATCGGATAGTTTTTTGGTATAATCTACTTCCTCTACCTTAAAGCCGATAGCCCTGAGCTTTGTAAAATAATCCCGTCCGTAAATACGGACATGGTCGTACTGCCCAAATATTTTGGCCCTTTCCTTTTTGTCCGTAATGCTATTGTCCTCGTAGGTTATGGCCCTGCCAAGGTCTTGGGGTATTTGAAAAATGCCCCATCCCCCGGGTTTTAATACTCTGTACAATTCCTGCATGGCTTTGGTATCGTCCGGAATGTGTTCCAGTACATGGTTGCAGAATATGACGTCAAAGGAATTTTCGGCGAAGGGGAGCTGGCATATATCCGCACGTACATCCGCTAGGGGCGAATTTAGATCGGTAGTGGTATAATCCAGATTTTTTTGGCTTCTAAACCTTTTGTAAAAGGCCTGTTCGGGAGCAAAATGTAAGACCTTGAGATGGGCCGTAAAAAAATTGGTCTCATTCTTTAAATAAAGCCACAATAATCGGTGGCGCTCCAAGGATAGGGTAGAGGGCGACAAAACATTTTCCCTAGGATGTTCGTAACCATAGGGGAGAAATCGCTTAAATTTTTTTCCATCTATGGGGTCGGTAAATTGTTGGCCCCGCATGACAAGTGCCATAAGCGGACGCACCCAATAGCTTAGTTGAATAAGGATCGGCCTGGGAATGGTATTTAAGATGTATTTAAATAATCTTTTCAAAACGCTTTACCGGATTTGTACATAGGATACAGGAAATTCACCAAGGGTTTTAAGAGGTAATTTTTTATTGCTTTAAAAGTGTGCGACAGATGGGCCTACCTTGATCTGAAATGGGATAAAGGCAATTAACCTTATAATAATACAGGTTGGATAGACCAAGTTAATGTTATAGTACCAACGCTTTTTGACGAAACTCCACTTCTTCGTCACTTTCTATTCCCAATGCCTCGTATATATAGGCAAAAGTGGACAATATTTCGGGTTTTCCGCCTATGATGGCAACATCATGCTCAAAATGGGCACTAGGTTTATTATCTGCAGTCAGAATCGTCCAACCATCCTTTAACTGTTTAATCCTTCTGGTGCCTAAATTGATCATAGGCTCTATGGCTACCACCATACCTTCCACAAATTTTTTCCCGCGTCCCCGTTTGCCGTAGTTGGGCATTTCCGGATCTTCGTGCATTTCCCTGCCCAAACCGTGCCCTACCAATTCCCTGACCACCCCATAGCCTTGGCTTTCGGTATATTGTTGTATGGCATAACCTACATCGCCTACTCGATTCCCGACCTTAAATTCACGAATGCCCGCATAGAGGGACTCTTTGGTGACCTGCAATAATTTCTTTGTTTCGGCATCGACCTCCCCGACCTCAAAAGTATAGGCATGATCCCCGTAAAATCCGTTTTTAAGTACTCCACAATCTATAGAGATAATATCCCCTTCCACAAGAGGGGTGTTATTGGGAATTCCATGTACTACTTGGGCGTTGGGACTCATGCACAGGGAATTGGGAAAATCGTACAATCCCAAAAAGCCCGGAACACCGCCATGATCCCTTATAAACGTTTCCGCAAGGCGGTCTAGCGCTAAGGTGGTTGCCCCCGGCTTTACCTCCCTGGCCAACATTCCCAAGGTCTTGCTCACGATCAGTGCACTTTCGCGCATCAATTCGATCTCTTCTAAAGTCTTGATTTTTATCATAGAATGCAAATGTAAAACAATACTTTGAAAATTAACAGTTTATGGAGGTTCGCAAATATATTGAAGGGGAACAATAACTATACCAAGGGTTTTCTTGTCATCAATGCAGGCTGTGCAATTCCCATAAGTTTTAGTATGGTTGGTGCAATATCACCTAAAACGCCATCCTTTATATGCTTCAATTCGCTATCTACCAAAATTAGAGGGACCGGATTTGTGGTATGCGCCGTATTTGGGCTACCGTCCGGGTTTATCATGGTCTCGCAATTTCCGTGATCGGCAATGACCAAAGTAGTATATCCGTTCTCCAAACCGGCTTTAATAACGGATTCCGCACAACTATCCACCGTTTCACAGGCCTTTATTGCCGCCTGCATATCTCCGGTATGGCCTACCATATCCGGATTGGCAAAATTGAGACAAACAAAATCCACCTCTCCTTTTTTCAATTCGGGAATTATGGCATCCCTAATCTCGTAGGCGCTCATTTCCGGCATAAGGTCGTAGGTAGCTACCTTGGGCGACGGACATAGTATACGCTCTTCCCCCTCAAAAGGAATTTCCCTGCCGCCGTTAAAAAAGAAGGTAACATGGGGATATTTTTCGGTCTCGGCAATTCTAATTTGTTTTTTGTGGGCCTTGGCCAAGGTTTCCCCCAAGGTTTCGCTAATATTGTCCTTATCATAAACAACCTTCACACCCTTGTACGAATCATCGTAGTTGGTCATGGTTACATAATAGAGGTTCAATTTGTGCATATTGAGTTCATGCATGTCCTCTTGGGAAAGAACTTGGGTAAGCTCCCTGCCACGGTCTGTCCTGAAATTGAAAAAAATAACAACATCCCCTTCCTTGATAACGGATAGGGGAGACCCCTGCGCATCAGTGACCAATAAAGGTTTTAGGAATTCATCCGTTATACCGGATTCATAACTGGACAATATGGATTCTTCAACATGGTCTGTTTTTTCACCTTCACCATTTACAAGGAGATCATAGGCCAATTTTACCCGTTCCCATCTTTTGTCCCTGTCCATGGCGTAATAACGGCCTATAACACTGGCCAGTTTGGCATTCTTATCGGCACAGTATTTATTTAACGCGCTAACATATCCTATGCCACTTTTAGGATCCACGTCCCTACCGTCGGTGAAGGCATGGATATAGGTGTTCTTAAGCCCGTAACTTTCACTGGCATCAATAAGTCCTCTCAGGTGTGAGGTGTGGCTATGTACGCCTCCGTCACTTAACAATCCCAGAAAGTGGACCGGTTTCCCATTATTTTTGGCGTAGAGCAGTGCATCTTTTAACACCTGCTCATCCTTTAAGGTATCCTGTTCAATGGCCAGGTTTATTTTTGCCAAATCTTGGTATACGATTCGGCCGGCCCCAAGGTTCATATGGCCTACCTCACTATTGCCCATTTGTCCTTCCGGTAAGCCCACATTCATTCCATCGGTCAATAGATTGGAATTGGCATATTTTTTATATAGTGAATCTATAAATGGGGTATTGGCGTTTTCTATTGCGGAGACCTTGGGGTCCGGGGATTTGCCCCAACCGTCCAAAATCATCAGAATTACTTTCTTGTTCATAGTATGTTTGTTATTGACCTCAAAAATAAAACTATTGTATTTGGATTACTAGGATTTAAGACACCTTTTTTTAAAATTTCAAATTCACTTAAAGGGACCATTGTAGATACAATCCGAAAGCGGTTTGTTCCGAAAATTTCCCCAGGCAAAGCTAGGGGTTTCTTATCCGTCCGGTACGGACGGGCCGGTTTACCTCTCCTTTGGAGAGGTCGGAACTGCTTTTTTGCAGTTTCGGGTGAGGTGAAATAAAAAATTCAAAAATTTTTGATTGTTAAAATTTTGTTATTTACCGCCAAGAAGTGAAACAAATTTGAGCGAATGGAGTCTGTTAGGGTAATCAATATTCACTAATTAATCTTATTCATCATGAGAAAAACAATTTTAACAGTCGCCATCGCATTATTGTGCATGGTCACAGGCGTTCGTGCCGAGAGTAACAACAACATGTACACCCTAAGTGAATCCGTATTAATGGCCAAGCCCGCAGAATTAAACTCTTTCTGCAAGGCAATTGTAAAAGGGGATTTGGCAACCGTTAAACGGTTAATTGAGCTAGGGGAGGATGTTAATCAAAAATCTCTTGGAAAAACACCTGCCATTTATGCAGCCCGTTACAACAAAGTTGAAATTTTGGAACTCCTTATCGCCAACGGTGCCAATCTTAAAATTAAGTGCGATAATGGTCGCAGTGTACAAAAACATGCAGAACTATCCAATGCCACCGAGGCCTTGGAAGTAATCAAAGCCCATCTTAAGAAGTAGCGGTTGGGCATGCATAAAAAAAAGCTATCGATAGTTTCGATAGGTTTTTTTATTGAAGTGATTTCATTTGCTTTTATAGTGTTCAAGTAAAAGAGCAAATACAATTATTTAGAATTCAAATCCGGTAAAGGCCCTAAATACGAAGGCATAAAGTGCCATGAATAACATTGCCACACAGAAAACGGAGTAAATTTTTAACAATACTACTACATATTCCGGTTTACAATTTTCGAATGCTGCTAAATAAATGTTCTTAAAATGTAATAATGTTCCCATATAGTCTCATTTAAATGATTGTAAATCAAAGCTATAAGGGTTAAATTTTTGTGGGTATAAGATTTGGATCCGGTGCAATATACCAATAATACCCTGAAATACTAATCTTGGAAAGGGAAATCCGTTATTGTTGCCCTTTAAATCGGTCAATGGCCGCTTTTATACGTTCAATTCTATTCTCAGGGTCTGGATGTGTACTCTGAAATTCAGGGACTCTATTGGGTCCGGCGGCCGACTTTAATATTTCCATTACCTTGATCATTTCATAGGGGTCGTAATCGGATTGCATCATAAAAAGCACTCCAAGCTCATCGCTTTCCAATTCATCGTCCCTGCCATTGGTCAAAAGAGTGTTTTGGCCAATGCTACTGACAATGCCACCGGCATCGGCGCCAACGGAAGCCCCCATGCTTATGGTCTGCCAAAAGTTGCTGTCGGCTATCCTTTCTGCAGAGTGCCTGCCGATTACATGCCCAATCTCATGTCCCAACACCCCTGCAAGTTGCGCTTCGTTCAATTTGGAGAAAAGGGCATAGGTTATAAAAATGGGTCCGCCCGGCAGGGCAAAGGCATTGATGGTCTGCTCATCTGCCAATAAATGAAAATCATATTTATAGGGGGTTTCCCTGGCAATACTGTTATTCACCAATTTATGGCCCAACTGATCAACAAAAGACTGTAATCGTTCATCAGGATATAGTCCGCCATATTGCTGTGCCACTTCGGGAGCACTCTGTAGGCCAATGGCAACTTCTTGTTCCGTACTCATATTAATGTTCTGGACCCTGCCGGTATAAGGGTTTTCCTCCTTGTTATTGCAGCGCTGGACAAAGGCAAAGGCCACAATTGCCAAGCCTATGAATATTCTGATTTTCCAACTACCTCTTCTCATTATATTGTGTTGTTTGCAATACTTAATGTACAAAAAATCATTCTATCTTATGGTTGTCCCATAAAATTTTTATAAATCATCATAATTCAATTTTTAACAATGATTTAGAGTTGTTGATGTCTGTTGTAACGGATCAATCTCAAAAGTTGTGTATGGATTGGATAATGATAGAATAAACCTTCCCGGAGTTTTTGTCCCGTTTATTTTTTGCATCGCCCAAATGCAGAGCATTCATGAATACCAATAAAAAACGATGGAAAAACTATCAAAATTACAACAATCCTAAAATGACTGTACAGTCATTTTAGGATTAAGAAAAAGAGTTGTATAACTATATCAGGATTTATTTAATAACCTGTATAGCTATTTCTGTACGGGATTCCTTAAAAGGATCACCAAATTATTCGTCAAATGTCTCAACTAAAAAGTGTAGACTTTATGTATCTGCACCAGATTTTAGGAAGGACTAAAAATAAGTGCCATTTAGTATTCCGGTTTCGTTCTGAAGTTATATCCTAATTTACAAAATGATCAATCTAGTTGTCTTCTATATTCGATTTTAGGACGGGTCGCCTCCCCTCCTTGGAGGGGATTGAGGGGTGGGTAATCCATAGATACTCCATAGATACTCCATAGATACTCCATAGATACTCCATAGATACTCCATAGATACTCCATAGATACTCCATAGTTAGTCCATAGATAGGCCGTATATGCAAATAGGCTAGGTCCACCCCTTTTTGGTGCGCTAAAATAACTCCGTTCCAATATATTAATTTGGTTATTTACAGTTAATGGAACTGACAATCAAAAAGCAATTCCAATCCTTTAATTCTAATTTTTGCATAAACACAATACAATAAGTTGTAATCTGCTTTTTGATTCGATATATCGTAATTAAAAGATATGGTTTAAATCAGCTGGTTGTTATCGGATTTTTAGTCTTAAGTCTTGCAACGAAGTGGTCTTTTGTCTTTAATCGGGCCATTATAAAAGATCGGGGTTAATGTCCAAAATGTTATTTTGTATATATGCTTTTAGAAATCCTGAGGTAAAGTTTTCGCTCCCTATGATGTTTTCCTCCAATAGCAGCTTAAATATATTCTTTCGTCTAAAGGCCTTTAACATAGGGATGGAAATAGGGGCATAGCTATAATGCCAGGGTTCGTATTTAAATCCCTTTCTTTTGGGATCATCGGTATATACCAAATAGAAGCCATACTTGTTGGCATTGTCGTCCATCCATTTTTTTAGAAGGGCGAAAGGGCCGCCTTCTTCAAATTTTTCGGGCACCAGCACATCCCCTGTTGTTTTTGGATAGCCGTCAATGATGTCTATATCCGTTCCCCAGTGATGTCTACTGCTGCCAGGGATGGTAGAATATTCAATAATTTTTTCAATGGCACCTAATTTGGTCATCCCTTTTTCTTCGGTATACTGCAGATATTTACGTTCCCAAATAGCTTCCTGACGATAAAAATTACGATAGCTGGATACAATTTTTAGATCCATACCATCACTGTAGGCCGCTTTTTTCATCTCCATAAAGGCGTCATGGGCTTCCTTTCTCAGGTTGATATCCTTGCCATATAATTCAATATCCACCTTGCCCATTAGTTCGGCCACCGAATATTCGGTTTCCTGGGATATGGTGAGGCCCGGTAGTAATGAAAGGGCCAGACCGGTATAGCTACTTTTTTTAATAAATGATCTTCTTTGCATAGGGTACTAATTATATGTTTACGAACAATCCATTAAATCCTAATTGCCCCAAAAATACTGCCAAGTTTTAAATTCTATTGGTATTGATCCAAATAACTTGGGAAATATGAATAAAATTTAAACTATAAAGTTACTTAATTTCTGAAAGATTTGGTGCGGACCTGAGCAATGATTTTTTTGCCTACTGCCTACTGCCTACTGCCTACTGCCTACTGCTCACTGCTCACTGCTCACTGCTCACTGCCTACTGTCCACCTTGCCAAGGAATTCCATTCCGTTCCAAAACCTCCGCCCATGCCGGTACGGAAGGGTTTACCTCTCCTTGGGAGAGCCTGCCTTTGCCGGTAGGCAGGGTCGGGACTGCTTTTTCGGCAGTTCCGGGTGAGGTAAAATATAAAATTTCTTGAAATTTTATATTTAGTTCTCCGAATTTTGGGAGAGGTACAAATAGCCCTGATGCTTCACTTTAATATCGTTTAGGGTTATAATGTAAAAGTAGACCCCAGAGGGCATGCCTATATCCCCTTTGACCAACATATTTCTGTTGGAGATGCCTTCAAATCCATCCCTATAATTTTCCTTGTAGTATACCAGAACACCGTACCTATTGAAGATTTGCAGTAGGTTGTTGGGCGATTCCCCAATACCGTCTATCACCAGATAATCGTTGGTGCCATCGCCGTTCGGGGTAAGAAAGTAATTGCCCAAATCTATGGTGGTGAGGGTTTCATTAAGATCTAGGGCCCCGCCGATCGTTATGATCTCATAATCATTTGGAACAAAGGTATCCGAACTTATGGATCCAAAGGAAAATTCCCCTTCCAATGCAGAATTCCCTAGGTTTACCCATTGCTGTTGCTCCTTGCTCCAGCCTACCACTACCAGGTCGCTAATGTATTCCCCAAGAATACCTATATTGCTTAAGTTATCCCAGCTAAGTGTTACTATGCTGGGGGAATCTCCCTCCAAACGCCAAAATTCCCGGTTGCTTACGGCGCCTACATTAAAATCCTTGGCATCCGCATTAAAATTTTCTACATAACTGGAGAGGTTGTCGGGACCTACAAAGAAATAGGCACATTTGGCCTGTGCATTAACACTTTCCGAAGTAATGGTCAATGGGCGAATACGGTCATCGTCCCCAACCGGAAAAGTAAAGGTATCCTTATTTGTAATAGCTCCATACCCATCTATTTTGGTCTGGATTCCCTCGCCGACATAAAACGAATCATCGGAATAGTTAAAGAAAACATCGGAGCTATTCCTGGGTGTAAATATGTTACCGTGTATAAAGTTGAAATTATTTAGTATCCCAACGCTGGTCTCCAGATAAAGTCCGTCGTTTACAGCTACCTCGGAATCATAAAAAACAGGGGCAAAGGCCCCGGAAATGGTCAAAGGGGCGTTGGTACTGTAAAAGCCGACCAATCCTAAGTTTTCATCAAAGGTACCATCGTTGATAACGTTCATATGGAAGCCTACCATGGCCGATTCGTGGATCTGTATATTGCCGTAATTGTGTACGGCATCCTGGCCAATAATGACATGCAAAGTAAAAAGGAACACTATTAAGGCCTTGATTTTCACGTGCTTATTTTATTTTATTTTATTGATTGTAAAGCTAGATGTTCCGCTACCAGATAAATATACTCCTCCCGAATCGGCTTCCCTTTCTGTAATAATAGTGATATTATCATTGGCATTTAATTGTAATATCTCGTTAAGTGTAACTGTGGGCATAAATCTCTC
The DNA here is from genome assembly GCF_003426735.1 of Arenibacter sp. P308M17. Lineage (GTDB taxonomy): Bacteria > Bacteroidota > Bacteroidia > Flavobacteriales > Flavobacteriaceae > Arenibacter. Next base: position 129,974 of record NZ_QVON01000004.1, on the reverse strand, counting down.
TTTTTCCCTTAAATAACCAGTTGCCCCAATGGCCCCAACTGGAGATCCGTTGACCTCAATTCTCATGGTTACGCTAGTCTTGTCCTCATCTGCCCATAAGGTTAAATTGGCCCTAATATCATATCTGCCCGCTTCCTTGACCCTTAGGGTATTTCCTGTTACCTGATACAAATTGTTGCCATCGTCCTTATAATTTTCATTTCCAAAAATAGGTACCGATGTACCATCGTTATTTAAATTGGTATATGTATTGGTGTTTGTCCATCGTCCCCCAAAATTGATTTTGGACTGATGTAGTACACCATTGGTACTAGCTGTTATTATTTTGTCGGACGTACTTGCGTCCGGTAAGGATCTAATTCTTGTAGTACCGTTCACATCCAATTTTTCTGTGGGATCGTTGGTGTCGATACCTACGTTCCCGCCATTTTCCAAAAACAAGCGATAATCGGCTATATTACTTTCAACAAAATTCAAACCATTGGACAAAAGGTTCCAATGCCATTTAGGAGTTCCTGTATTGTCTTCAAAGGCCAGCACATCTACCCCGTTGGCCCTAACGACCAAAGGATGATTGTTGAATGTTGTTGCTTGGTTTATTAAAACCTGGCCTTTGTTTCTTACGAGCCGCAATTTCTCGGTGTTGTTGGCTTTTAGTACAAAATCCTGGGAATCGGTGGTTCCTGCAAAATTGGTGTTGGAGTTGGTCCCTGAGTTGCCCGATAACTCCCATGACGGATTGCCGGCATCCCCTTTATCCCCTTTAGGACCGGCTGCTCCTGTGGCTCCAGCAGCACCAGTGTCTCCTTTGTCGCCTTTGGCTCCTGTTGGGCCTTGAGCTCCGGTCGCACCAGTATCCCCTTTGGGACCTATGGCACCATCAATGCCATCCGATCCTGCGGGACCGGCGGATCCTGTGGCCCCGGTATCGCCTTTGTCTCCTTTAATCCCCTGTATACCTGTGGCACCGGTAGCCCCCGTATTTCCTTGTACACCTTGCGTGCCAGTAGCACCTGTATCACCTTTGTCGCCCTGGTCTCCCTTGGTACCAGTTGCGCCAGTGGCTCCTGTTTCACCTGTATCTCCTTTATCACCCTGGTCACCCTTGTCTCCTTTTTCACCTTGAATTCCTTGCGCTCCTGTAGCTCCAGTATCGCCTTGGTCACCTTTCTCACCCTGTATTCCTTGCGCTCCAGTTGCGCCAGTAGCTCCGGTCGCACCAGTATCGCCTTGGTCGCCCTTGTCGCCTTTCTCACCCTGTATTCCTTGCGCTCCGGTTGCTCCAGTATTCCCTTGGTCGCCTTTGGCACCAGTATCCCCTTTTTCACCTTGTATTCCCTGTGCTCCTGTGTCACCTGTGTCCCCTTTGTCTCCCTGGTCCCCTTTTGCTCCGGTTGCTCCAGTATTCCCTTGGTCGCCCTTGGCCCCGGTTGCACCAGTATCTCCTTGTATTCCTTGCGCTCCGGTATCACCTTGTTCACCTTTTTCACCTTGAATTCCCTGTGCACCTGTATCTCCTTTGTCGCCTTGGTCACCCTTGGCCCCAGTTGCTCCAGTTGCGCCAGTGGCTCCTGTTTCACCTGTATCGCCTTTTTCACCTTGGATTCCTTGAGCTCCTGTGTCACCTTTGGCACCAGTAGCTCCTGTTTCACCTTGTATTCCTTGCGCTCCGGTATCTCCTTGGTCACCCTTGGCTCCGGTCGCACCAGTAGCTCCGGTATCCCCTTGTATTCCTTGTGCTCCAGTTGCACCTGTATCTCCTTGGTCACCCTTGGCACCTGTTTCACCTTTGTCGCCTTTCTCACCTTGTATTCCCTGTGCTCCGGTTGCTCCAGTATCGCCTTGGTCGCCCTTGTCTCCTTTGGCTCCGGTATCGCCTTGGTCACCCTTGGCTCCTGTATCACCTGTATCTCCTTTGTCGCCTTTTTCACCTTGTATACCTTGCGCTCCTGTGTCACCTTTGGCGCCAGTGGCCCCTGTTTCACCTGTGTCTCCTTTGTCGCCCTGGTCCCCTTTGGCTCCAGTAGCTCCTGTTTCACCTTTATCTCCTTGGTCGCCCTTGGCTCCGGTCGCACCAGTAGCTCCGGTATCCCCTTGTATTCCTTGTGCTCCGGTTGCACCCGTTTCACCTTTGTCGCCCTGGTCACCTTTGGCACCAGTTGCGCCTGTGGTTCCTGTTTCACCTGTATCTCCTTTGGTACCAGTGGCTCCAGTATCGCCTTGGTCCCCCTTGGCACCAGTTGCTCCAGTGTCTCCTTGGTCGCCCTTGTCACCTTTCTCACCCTGTATTCCTTGCGCTCCTGTTTCACCTGTATCTCCTTGGTCGCCTTTGGCACCAGTATCACCTTTTTCACCTTGTATTCCCTGTGCTCCTGTGTCACCTTTGTCTCCTTGGTCTCCCTTGGCCCCGGTTGCTCCAGTAGCACCTGTATCACCTTTGTCGCCCTGGTCACCTTTGGCTCCTGTCGCACCAGTTTCACCTTTATCTCCCTGGTCTCCCTTGGCACCAGTAGCACCTGTATCTCCTTGGTCTCCCTTGGTACCAGTTGCACCAGTGGCACCTGTTTCACCTGTATCTCCTTTGGCACCAGTGGCTCCAGTAGCTCCGGTATCGCCTTGGTCACCCTTGGCACCAGTATCGCCTTTTTCACCTTGTATTCCTTGTGCTCCTGTGTCACCTTTGGCGCCGGTATCTCCTTGGTCACCCTTGGCCCCAGTTGCTCCAGTTGCGCCAGTGGCTCCTGTATCTCCTTTGTCGCCTTGGCCGCCCTTGGCCCCAGTTGCGCCTGTGGTTCCTGTTTCACCTGTATCTCCTTTGTCGCCCTGGTCTCCCTTGGCCCCAGTAGCTCCGGTATCCCCTTGTATTCCTTGTGCTCCAGTTGCACCTGTATCTCCTTGGTCTCCCTTGGCACCAGTATCGCCTTTTTCACCTTGTATTCCTTGTGCTCCGGTATCACCTTGGTCGCCCTTGTCACCTTTCTCGCCCTGTATTCCTTGCGCTCCTGTTTCACCTGTATCTCCTGTGTCGCCTTTGGCACCAGTATCACCTTTTTCACCTTGTATTCCCTGTGCTCCTGTGTCACCTTTGTCTCCTTGGTCTCCCTTGGCCCCGGTTGCTCCAGTGGCTCCTGTTTCACCTGTATCTCCTTTATCACCCTGGTCACCTTTGGCTCCAGTAGCTCCTGTTTCACCTTTATCTCCCTGGTCGCCCTTGGCTCCGGTCGCACCAGTTGCACCAGTTACACCCTGTATTCCTTGTGCTCCGGTTGCACCCGTTTCACCTTTGTCGCCCTGGTCACCTTTGGCTCCGGTCGCACCAGTAGCTCCGGTATCCCCTTGTATTCCTTGTGCTCCGGTTGCTCCAATATCGCCTTGGTCGCCCTTGGCACCAGTTGCTCCTGTTGCTCCGGTATCGCCTTGATCACCTTTTGCACCAGTAGCACCTGTATCACCTTTGTCTCCCTGGTCACCTTTGGCACCAGTTGCGCCTGTGGTTCCTGTTTCACCTGTATCTCCTTTATCACCCTGGTCACCTTTGGTTCCAGTAGCTCCAGTATCTCCTTTGTCTCCCTTGGCTCCAGTAGCCCCTGTTGCTCCGGTATCTCCTTGTGTTCCTTGTGCTCCAATATCGCCTTGGTCGCCCTTGTCACCTTTGGCTCCTGTCGCACCAGTTTCACCTTTATCTCCCTGTTCTCCCTTGGCGCCAGTTGCGCCAGTGGCACCTTTTTCACCTGTATCTCCTTTTGCACCAGTTGCCCCAGTGGCTCCTATTTCACCTGTGTCTCCTTTATCACCCTGGTCCCCTTTTGCACCAGTTGCCCCGGTATCTCCTTTATCGCCCTTGGCACCAGTTGCGCCAGTGGCTCCTGTATCTCCTTTGTCGCCTTGGCCGCCCTTGGCCCCAGTTGCGCCAGTTGTCCCTGTTTCACCTGTATCTCCTTGGTCACCCCTGGCACCTTTTTCACCCTGAATTCCTTGCGCTCCGGTCGCTCCGGTAGCCCCGGTATCACCTTTGGGCCCAATGGCACCATTGGCTCCATCAGTACCATCAACACCCGCAGGACCTTGCGGTCCCCTTAGGTTGGATGTCGTAAATTTTGTTCCGTCGGTATAATTGAAAGTAATTGTCCCGTTGCCATTATCCAAGGTTGATTGAATGCCGACACCCCCCGTAGCAGTGGATCCCCCTGTACATAGGTTGTTCCATTGGGTTCCATTGTAGAAGAAAATACACTGCGCATCCGTGTTAAAGACCATTGCCCCACGAAGGGGTTTAATGGCCTGCATTTGGGTATTGGAAACCCGGGTAAGTACAAATGCTTTGGTACTGCTTTCCAATTCAACTATGGAAGCCGCATCGATACTGTTCGGATTTTCACCAATTTTTACTTGGGCGGTTGCAAAGGTGCAACCCATCAAAGTTAATAATAGGAGTAATTTTTTAAAGTCCATTGAAAGGTATTTGGGGTGCAATGACCTATATGGATCCAAATTTAACCTACTTATAAAGTAATGTTAAATTTATGTTGTGAACAGGATGAAAGCTGTTGCGTACCGGTAGTTAGGAAAATTTGGGCTATGGAATGTGCCGTTTATCGATGGGGCGTTTGTAGGTGAATACGTACAGGATAGTGGATGCGAGATGTTAGAATTGAGAAATGAGATGCTAGATAATAGAAATGAGATACTTGATAGACTTTGAACCTTGATCATTGAACTTTTTTTGCCTACTGAATACTATCCAATTTCAATACTCAATACTATGTACTGAATACTAAGCATTACTTTCAACGTTCCCTCCCCTTGGGGGAGGGTTAGGGAGGGGCCTAGTTTTCCAAATACAGAAACCCCTGGTAATTCAACTTTAGGTCCTTCATGGCAATGACATAGAAATAGACCCCATTGGGCAATCCGGCGGCGCGGTTGATGACCAAATTGTCCACATTGGAATAGCCCGTAAAGCCGTTGGTGTAATTGTCCTCCTCATATACTTTTTGTCCCTGACGGTTAAAAATGCTGATGGTATCGTCATTGGAGAGTTCCAGTTCGGCTATATAGAGCGCATCGTTTACGCCATCCCCATTGGGAGTTACCAGGTAGTTGTCCAGCGTAAGCAGTTCCTTGGCCGTGGCTTCCGAAGCAAAGGTGATAACGGCATAATCGTCCGGGATAAAATTTTCCGAAATCAAAAATCCCTGGCTTAGGTCGCCCACCACGGAGGCGGCGCCCAGATTTACCCAGGATCTGCCCGCAATGCTCCAGCCTACGGGGATGATCTTTTCCACCTCCTCGGTCAGGGCGGCCATATTGCTGCGTGGGTTCCAGCTGATCTGTATGTTGGAGGAAACACCGCCTTCCAAATGCCAAAATTCCACCTCACTGATACTTCCCATGGTCCTGGGCTTTTTGGTGGGATCGAAACTTTCGGGAAAGGTGGTGGGGTTGGTGGGACTCTCCAGGTAATAGGCGCATTTGGCAAAGCTGTTGGTGCCGCTGCTATTCAGGGTCAGGGAACGCAATTGCTCTGAATCGCCCACCGGAAAAGTAAAATTTTGTTCGTTGTTGATGGAGACATAGCCATCTACCTTGGAGGGGTCGCTTTCGCCCACATAAAAGGCATTTTGCAGAAAATTGAAATAAATGTCCTGTTGTTGCCTTGGGGTAATAAAGTTGCCCGCCACAAAATTAGTGTTCGAGGCAACACTCATCCCGGTGTTGAGCAGTACCCCCTGGTCGTTGGCAATCTCAGCATCGAAGAACACCGGCATAAAGGCGCCGGAAACATTTATCATACTACTGCCATAAAAACCGGCCAGGCCCAAGTTCTGGTCGAAGGCCGCATTGTTGATTAGATCGGTATGGAACCCTATCTGTCCCTCATCGTGGATACGGATGTTGCCGCTATTGTACAGGGCCGTTTGGGCGTTAACAAAAACACCTAATAAGAAGAACGATAAGAAAAGAAAATTCTTCATTTTAATTTATTTGTTGCCAAACACTTCCGTCACTTTGAAGTTGTATAACTCCTAAAGCAATTGCGTTAGTTGGAGCTCCATCTGAATCTAAATATGTTGAAATAGTTGGGGTAAAGGCTGTATTATTTTTGATGATATAAATTCTACCAGTGAATAAAGTTGCTGATGGTAAAGTAATATTGTGATTATCTCCAAGGATTATTGTATGATGAGAGTTATCTAAAGTAAGATCCGAATTTGTTATTAAAATTGCAGTAGAAAAGGAACCTCCAGTATGTAATGTAGAATTAGGTGCAATTGTTCCTACTCCAACGTTTTGGCTGGCATCTATTCTTATAGCTTCTTGACCATTTGTTGAAAAACCTATTTGATCCTCATCGGCTCTGAACATTCCAGTATTTGTATCTCCATCCGTGTAAAAGCCGTAAGACGGTTGTCCAGCTGTTCCTTCTGTAGCTGCAAAACCATCACTTGCTTGTATTTGTCCATTTACATCTAATTGACTTTGGGGCGCGCCTGGTAAATTTCCAATACCTACATTTCCTGTAGTAGGTAGTCCGGAATTATCTCTAAATATTAAATCAGAACCATTTAGGTCATAAGTTCTGACTTGACCTGTGGTTTGTGTAAGGTCAGTGTTTGATAGGTTTTCTTCGCCAGATGCTGCCGCGAGTTCGTCAATTGCTGCCTGTGTATCGGTTGCGGTTAGCAGTGATGTGGTATTGTCGTATGTCACCTCTGCGGCGGTCTGGTCGTCGGTGCCGAGCAGGGCGGCCAGATTTACGGTCTGAGCGGTTCCATCCTCGATCCCTACGGTAAGGGTGGTCCCGACCAATCCCAGGCTTTCAATATTCTGGTCATCCGTGGCTGGGCTTGCCGCAAGTTCGTCAATTGCTGCCTGCGTATCGGTTGCGGTTAGCAGTGACGTGGTATTGTCGTATGTCACCTCTGCTGCGGTCTGGTCGTCGGTGCCGAGTAGGGCGGCCAGATTTACGGTCTGAGCGGTTCCATCCTCGATCCCTACGGTAAGGGTGGTCCCGACCAATCCCAGGCTTTCAATATTCTGGTCGTCGGTCCCTCCGTTTGCCGCGAGTTCATCAATTGCTGCCTGTGTATCGGTTGCGGTTAGCAGTGACGTGGTATTGTCATATGTAACCTCTGCTGCGGTCTGGTCGTCGGTGCCTCCGCTTGCTGCGAGTTCATCAATTGCAGCTTGGGTATCTGTTGCGCTGAGCAGTGAAGTAGTATTGTCGTATGTCACCTCTGCTGCGGTCTGGTCATCGGTGCCTCCGGCAAGACTACTTAAATTAACACTGCCACCCAAGACAGTTGCTGGATTGGTTAATGAGAGAATGTTGGTAGTGGTATTAAATGCGATGTCAGTAAGTTCATTGCTTAAACTCCCATCCACTTCCGTAAACGTATTATTGATAACATAAGGGCTTGCAGCCGTCCCTGCCCCTGTGATGTTAATAAAGGTACCTCCGTTAGGGTCAATAATACTACCATCTGCTCCATTACTTCCGCTTAAACTTGCCAAGGGTACGGTCCACGGATTACCGGCTTCCGTAATTACCAAATCGGTGCCAGTTAAAACGGCATTGGTGATAAGTTCATTGTCCTCGGCCTTGTCGTTATCCGCATTTTCTGAAGTGGTAATGGCATTCGCCATTTCGGTATCCGTTGCAAAGGCACTTAAATTTGCCGTAGTAGGATTTCCATTTTGAATGTTAATGGTCAGGTTTTGTCCCGTTAAATTCGCTGGGCCCAAATTTTGGTTATCGGAACCAGTATTATTAAAAGCTCCCAAGTCTACTCTGGTTTCATTTCCAGATTCAGTAATGACCAATTCATTTCCTTGGATTTCAGCTCCAGTTAGGATTTCATTTTGGTCATCCAAATCCCCATCAGCAGTAATATGATCGTTGATCGAAGTAGTGTTGGCCCCAATGTCGTTACTGTTCTGAGCAATATTGTTGGAGTTTACGGTTATGGCATTGGCATTGGCCAGAATGTCGCCTATGACCGTATCGGCCACCTTAATGGGGTCTGCAGCCGTACCGGCCCCCGTAATGGTGGTCTGGTCCGCCTGGGTGGCGCCCAGTTCGTTCTTGTTGACCCATACCACATTGCCGGCAGCATCGGTGGTCAATAGCTGGTCAAAGGCACCCGGCTGCATGTCGCTCGGCTGAATAGTACCATCAATAATTTCAAGGGTGCCCACAGCAGCTTCCTGTATTTCGTCTTTCCCTACGGTATTGTCCTGTAATTCCGAGGCACTTACCGAATTGGGGGCCAATTGCCGCTCCCCAATGGTGGCAGTGGCAATATCGGCACCAAAGATAGTTTCGTTAACAATGTTCATCCCTGTAATCTGCCCTACTTTTAGGTCGAAGTTATTGCCGCCGGTGGAAGTAATGACCACCGTGGCATCGTCCGAAGTAAAGGTGATGGAACCGGCTACGGCATCGCAGATATCCTTCCATTCCGTTCCCGTATAGTAATGGATGCATTCTATGTCCGTATTGTACACCAAGGCGCCTGAGGAAGGCGTTATGGCGTTCATTTGTGCGGTGTTTACACGGGTTATGACCAATACCCTGGAACTGCTTTCCAGCTCCAGCACCGAACTGGGGTCTATATTTTGCGGGTTGTCGCCTATCTTGATCTGCGCCTGCACGGCCATTCCCAATAGCAGGCAAAAAAAGAAGTGGATATATTTCATTTTCAATTTTTTTAGTGTTCCCCCTATTGTTCAAGGTTCAAAGTTGAAAGTTCAAAGTTCAAAGTTCAAAGTTTGACCTTGAATCCAAACTTAAAAAAATGGGCTATCAAATGTAAAATTATCCCAAGATATTCACAGTTTAATCGGGTAAAATACCTTACTACTAGGTGAACTGAAATGTATCCCCGTTAAAAGGGAATATTCCTGCTTTCATAGGGTTTTTTCCCAGCTTCAAAGATGCGGGCAGTACCCTCTCCCTTAAGAATTGTACGGTCCCCGTCTACCAAGATATAGTTGCCCTCCCGGAGGCCTACTACGGGGGTATTGTTTAAGCAATGGAACTCACGGATCCTGGTCTCCCTGGTTTCCCCTTTGTGCTGGCTATTGGGGTCAGGGTCCAGATAATGGGGGTTAAGATTAAATTTGACCACGCCCAAGGTATCAAAACTGGGAGGGTACGTTATGGGCATATCGTTGGTGGTCTTCATACTGGGGCCCGCTATATTACTGCCTGCGCTGCTTCCCAGATAGGGGGTGCCGGAAGCAATTTTTTCCCTTAAGGGATCCATAAGCCGTATTTGGTGCAATTGCTGCACCAGGAGAAAGGTATTCCCCCCACCCGTAAAAAAGCCTTCCGCACGGGCAAGTCCGTCCAGAGGGTCGGTAAAGGTATGGAGTCCCGCCACTTTTTTGTTTATTTTGGAAAAGGCCTTGGCCGCCAGGGCCGTATAATCATCATGGGAAATTCCACCGGGCCTGGCGTAGGGGATAAAGGTAATGGTAGTGCAGCCCTCAAAAAAGGACTGTAATTCTTCTAGGAGATACTCCAAATAACCCTGTCCGTATAGGGTAGAGGTACTGGCCAATAGTATTTTTTTCATGTGTTGGTGTTTATATCTAGCTATAAGGATTAGTACATGACAAAAATCATCCTTTAAAAGTTTATCTGAAAATCCGCTTTCCCCTCCAGATAATTATCGGCATTAGTACCCAGTAACTTCGGGGCGTACATAGTTGGCAGTGGCAGTTTACAGTTGGCAAAAAATGGATTTCACTGTCAACTACTTATTGCTTACTGCTTACTGAAAACTGTTTACTGAAAACTGTTTACCGTTTACTGCCTACTGCCTACTGCTTACTGTCCACTTCCGGGTGAGGTAAACACAAATTAACAAAAGTTTAAAGGTCTTTATCTTTTTTATAAACCCAACTTGCTTTTTCTTTATCCCATCTTGGGATAAAGGCAGCACCTAGGTTTATTTCTTTGAAGTGATTTAAATTTTTGGACAATTCGCAAAAGTTAAAATCACTTATTTGGGAAAAATAGGATATTTGACGCTTAATTTCTCTAATTTTAAATAAAAAAAATGCAAAATAGAATTCTTTTCCTGCTTTTCTTCCTATGCGTCGCAATCTCTTATTCACAGGACGATGATCGCCAATATTTAAGGGGACAGGTACTGTATAGAAATGTAAACGTTCCCAATGAGAATGTCATTAACGTAACTACGGAAAGGGCTACGATTACCAATGAGAAGGGGGAATTCGGAATTATGGTAAAAGCGGGGGACCAATTGGTATTTACGGCCATAAATTACCAGTTGATGGTAGTCGATATTACCGATGAAATATTGGAAAAGAACAGGTTGGTAGTGGAGGTGACCGAAAAAGTGACCGAATTGGACGAGGTAGTGGTAAGCCCGGAGAATCAGGAAAAATTTCTTCAGGCCCAAAACAAGGAATTCCTGGATAGGGAATACAATTACGAAACGGACCGCTTAACGGCAGTGGAAAATATAGCTCTGTCCGATGCGGACAAGGGCATGAAGGACGGACTTAATTTCGTGAATATATTTAAGGCCCTGATGCTGGCCGCCAAAGGAAACAGTACCGAGGTGGAGCGCGAACCGTTGAAGGTAAGTGAGGTATTGCGACAGGTTTACGACGACGAGTTTTTTGTGCTGGACCTGAAACTGCCACAAGATAAGATAGACGATTTTTTACTGTATTGCGATACCCAATTGCCGGAAAGGTCATTGTTGCAAAAGCGCAATGAATTTCAGCTCATCGATTTCCTGGTTACCCATAGCAAGACCTATCTGGAGCAAATGGAAGAGGGAAAAAAGTGAACAGAGGGCAGTGAACAGTTTTCAGGTTTAAAGTTCAATGTTCAATGTTCAATGTTCAAAGTTCAATGTTCAAAGTTCAATGTTGTCCGGTCGAGCGCCCGCCCGTACCGAACGGTCCGTTCGGGCGGGGATCGAGACCTATTTAAGTGGAGTGGGCAGTGAACAGTGGGCAGTTTTCAGGTTTAAAGTTCAATGTTCAATGTTCAATGTTCAAAGTTCAATGTTCAAAGTTCAATGTTGTCCGGTCGAGCGCCCGCCCGTACCGAACGGTCCGTTCGGGCGGGGATCGAGACCTAAATAAAGTGGAGTTGGCAGTGACAGTGGGCAGTTTTCAGGTTTAAAGTTCAATGTTCAATGTTCAAAGTCTAACGTCTTGAATCTAACATCTAACGTCTTGAATCTAACATCTAACATCTAATATCTAAATTCTAACATCTAACTTCCCACATCCAAATAAACAGAACCTAGTGCGTACTATCCCCATACATGTGGTCTTCATCCTATTTGGTGTATTTGCCCAGACACTAATGGCACAGGATCTTTCCAAGACTATGGAGGGAAAGGTGTATAGTGAGGATGGGGATGTGGCGGCCACCCATGTGCTCAATACCACCACCAAAAAAGCCGCTATTACCGATATTAATGGGTATTTCTCCATTGTTGTAAGCCTAAACGATACCTTGGTCTTTTCTGCCGTACAATATAAGCGCAAAGAAATAGTGGTCCATGCCGGTATCCTGGAGAGTACATTTTTATCGGTTCCCTTGGAGGAATCCAATATTGCTTTGGACGAGGTGATCGTGATGCCCTATAACCTAACGGGGGAGTTGGGAAGGGACATGAACAATATGGATGTGGGTCCTGTAATTTCCGCCAGCAGTTTGGGGCTTCCCAACGCCCATGTTAAGCCCTTGATGCAGAGTGAAAGATTGCTAAGGGAAGCTTCTATGGGTCCTTTCAATTTAGGAATGCTCACCACTATCCCTTTTAATCCCATGATCAATGCCATAACCGGCCGCACCAAGATGTTGAAGAAACGGGTGGCACGGGATATTAAATACAACAAATCCCAACAGTTGCGCACCCAATTTGCCGATAGTCTTTTTGTGCTGCAACTTAAGATTCCCTTGGGAAAAATAGACGATTTCCTCTATTTCTGTGAGGTCGATGCCAATTTCAACACTATAGTGGATAGCCAGGACCTATTCGCCATTTGGGAATTTATAAAACAAAAAAGTGTCGTTTACAGAAAGAACAATGAACAATGAACAATGAACAATGAACAATGTGTCAATTTATAATGTTCAAAGTTTAAAGTTTGGCTTAGTATTTAGTATTGAGGTTGGATAGTTTTCAGTGGGCAGGGAGAAAGTTCAATGTTTAATATTCAAAGTGCTTAATTTTGAAGAATAACATTCCCCTCTTGAGAGGGGTTAGGGGTGTGTATTGAGCGGATCCTGGTAGCTATCGGGAGAGGCCTTATTAAGTGGAGTTGGCAGTGACAGTTGGCAGGGAAAAGTTTCTGGATCAATTAACAATAAACAATGATCAATTTATAATGTTCAAAGTTTAAAGTTTGGCTTAGAATTGAGTACATAGTATTGAGTATTGAGATTGAATAGTTTTCAGGGGGCAGTAGCCGGGTTGAAAGTTAGAATGTTGAAAGTTATAAAGTTGAAAGTTGAAAGTTGTCCGGTCGAGCGCCCGCCCGTACCGAACGGTCCGTTCGGGCGGGGATCGAGACCTAATTAAGTGGAGTTGGCAGTGACAGTTTTCAGTCGGCAGTAGCAGTGGGCAGGAAAAAGTTCAAAGTTATAAAGTTTAAAGTTATAAAGTTTAAAGTTGAATGTTCAAAAGTCTGATGTCTATGTCTAATGTCTAAAATCTAGTATCTCAATTCTAACATCTAACATCTATTTTTCACATTAATAGTCATGCAAATGGCACAGTCATTGCTTATTTTTGACGGATAAAGAAAATCATGCAACCAATAAAGAAGACTCTTTTAATACTATTGTTGCCGCTGCTGGCGTTCACGGTGGCCCATAAATTCTACCTCAGTGTAACCAGTGTGGAATACTCGGACCGGTATAGGGCAATTCAACTTACGACCAGGATATTTATAGACGATTTTGAAAAGGTTTTACTGGAGAGGTATGGCATTGAGGGCAATTTGGCCAGCAAAGAGGAGTCTGCAATGGCCGATACCTATATAGAAAAGTATTTAAAGGAAAAGTTTATTGTTGAAATCAACGGTAAGCAGGTGGATTATGATTTCTTGGGGAAAGTGTATGACAACGACATTATGATCTGTTATGTGGAGGTTCCTGAAATTAGTTTGGAAACCACCTCCACCATTTCCTTAAGGAACGAGGTACTCATGGATATTTTTGAGGAACAGAAAAATGTGGTCCACTTTAGACTAGGGAATCAGAAGAAGAGCTTTGTACTTATCCGTGGGAATAATAAAGGAATGTTAAAGTTAAAATAATTTAAAACAATCCATTATATAATTGTTAAATTTCTGCGCTAAAAAATCAATATCAAATATGATTGGAATGAAACATGTTTTTGCTTCACTATTATTCCTTTGTGCGGCCGTGACGGTGGCCCAGGAAGAAGTAAAGAACGAACGGGAACCCGGACATCTAAACCAGAGTAAATTTAAGCAGCTTTATGAAGAGTTTGCTACCCCGAACACCTATAGGTCGGCCTCAGGGGCTCCAGGGCCGGATTATTATCAGCAGCAGGCAGATTATAAAATGGATATTGAGCTGGATGATAAAAATGCCAGGATTTACGGTTCGGAAACCATAACCTATACCAACAATTCGCCCGATGACCTTTCGTTTTTGTGGGTGCAATTGGATCAGAACGTACGTTCCAAAACTTCCAAATCGCCCTTGCGCGATGATGAGGGCGTGCCGGTGGCCGAGCCGGTGGCCAGTTTTGCCAATAAATATATGACAGCGCCTTTTGATGGCGGATTCAATATAGAATATGTTAGGGACGCCAACGGAAAGGCCTTGCCCTATACCATTAACCAGACCATGATGCGGATAGACCTGCCCGAAGTTTTAAAAAGTAAGGGGCAGGTATCTTTTTCCATAAAGTGGTGGTACAATATTCCGGACCATACCGTTAATAGGGCACGTTCCGGATATGAATATTTTCCAAAGGACGGTAACAGGGCCTATGTAATTGCACAGTTCTTCCCGAGAATGGCGGTCTATAGCGATATAGAAGGCTGGCAGAACCATCAGTTCTGGGGCAGTGGGGAGTTTGCCCTTCCCTTCGGTAATTACGAGGTAAATATTACCGTTCCGGCCGATCATATTTTGGACGGTACGGGAGAGCTTCAGAACATGAAGGAAGTATTTTCCAAAGAAATGCTAAGTCGGTACGAGAAGGCAAAAAAGTCCTATGACAAACCTGTAATCATAGTGAGTCAGGCCGAGGCCGAAGAAGCGGAGAAAGGGTTTTCGGACAAGAAGAAAACATGGAAGCTTAAGGCTGAAAATGTAAGGGATTTTGGTTTTGCCAGTTCCCGTAAGTTTATTTATGATATGCAGGCCGTTAAAATAGGCAATAGGGATGTCATGGCCATTTCCATGTATCCAAAGGAAGGCAATCCGTTATGGGAGGAGTATTCTACCAAGGCGGTTGTGCATACGTTGAAATCCTATTCGGCCCATACTTTTGATTATCCCTATCCCAAGGCCATATCGGTCCACGCCAAGAATCAGGGAATGGAATATCCTATGATCTGCTGGAACTACGGGAGGCCCAATGAGGACGGTACCTACTCGGATAGGGTGAAATATGGTATGATTTCGGTAATTATCCACGAGGTGGGGCACAACTTTTTCCCTATGATCGTTAATTCCGATGAGCGCCAATGGGGTTGGATGGATGAAGGCTTGGATACCTTTATGCAGTATATGGCAGAGCAGGAATTTGGCGTTGCCTTTCCCGAGGCCATTGCCCCAAATAGCAAATACCCTTCCGGGAGGGGGGAGGCATCCAAGATAATACCCTATATGTCCGGCGATCAAAGTACCATAGCGCCAATTATGTCCAATCCGGAGAATGTATATCAATTGGGGAACAATGCCTATGCAAAACCTGCCACCGCCTTAAATATTCTTAGGGAGACCGTAATGGGAAGGGAATTGTTCGATCACGCCTTTAAAACCTATGCAAAACGATGGATGTTTAAGCATCCGTCCCCGGAAGATTTCTTTAGGACCATGGAGGATGCCTCTGCCGTAGATTTGGATTGGTATTGGAGAAGTTGGTTCTATACTACGGATTATGTGGATATTGGGGTTAAGGGAGTAAAGAAATATTATGTGTCGGACAAGCCTTCCAAACAAATGCGGGAAATAATGGCGGCAAGGAATATTAAGGAAGAGGATTTGCCTCCCTTGGTCTATTTGGAGGAAGAGGAATCGGAGGATGCCGATGCCAACTTAAAGGGAAAGGCCCCATCGGAAAATTCCAAAACCCTAAAAGAGTTTATGATGGACAATTTGTCCGTGGCCGAGAGAAATGCGATTAAGGAACCCAAATATTTCTATGAGGTTACTTTTAACAAACCGGGAGGTATACCTATGCCATTGATCGTAGAATATACCTATGCCGATGGTACTAAGGAAAATGTTACCTACCCACCGGAAATATGGAGGAAAAATGACCAGGAGGTAAAAAGGGTGGTTGCTTCTGCCAAGGAATTGGTAGGAATTATGGTAGATCCGAAAGCGGAAACAGCAGATATAGATACTACCAATAATTCATGGCCCGCCCAAGAGGTGAAATCCGACTTTGAGATCTTTAAGGAGAATATAAAGGGGAAATAAGGTTTTTCTTAGTACATGACAAAATTCAATTCCGCATGATTTTCCTCGATTTTAGACCCCGACCCTAAAGGGGGGAATCGAGGAAAATCAAGCACCCCTGCCTACCGGACAGGCGGGCTTTAGGGTTTGGGGTAAAACGGATTTTCCGAGATACCTTGTTATGACGATTTTTGTCTTGTACTATAAAGTTTATACAATTTGTTTTGACCTTAAATTGGAATTGGCCCTAAATTAATTCTACGTCACAAATGTTATCCAAAATAATGCTCCGATACCGGATTGCCTAACGGTCTATTTGGTATCGGGGTTTTGGTTTTTGCAGGTTTTTCTGTTGAAGTCCTAATCAAAAGGAAACGTGAGTTCGATATATATTTTATTAAAAATCAGATGTTTATATGACATCTGTCCGGTCGAGCGCCCGCCCGTACCGAACGGTCCGTTCGGGCGGGGATCAAGGCCTCACTGTAAATAGGTTACAGTCCAATAACCTCTCGACTCCGCCCGCCTGAACGGCAAGGGCAGGCTACCATTGACGTGTTTATTAAGAGCCTCAATATGAATGATATGAATTCGGTAACGTTAGTCACTTCGACAGAGTCCCTTTTCGGGACGACGAGAAGTCACAAATACTGGCCGGGAGCTGGAGGTGCGATTTAGCTCATGCAATATTATTTTAGGGGTATTTGTGAACCTTCGGTTTAGCTTCGCTGAACCTTCGGTTTCTCATATGCATTCGAAATGACGACCTTGAAATCTTCAATTTTTAACAGAAACCTATAAATATCTCTCTCTACCTATACCATATTTAATATGTAACCCAAAATAAACTTTTTGAAATTATGTCATTTTATCCGCTTGAAAAATGAAATTTCTTGGGTCTCGAGGGGACCGTAGCATTTATTTTAATTTACGCTAAATCAATGTGTTGATAATTTTTTTATTTCGAACTCACGATAAGGAAGTATCCTGTTATTCCGAAATTTAATGGTATTTGGCTTGTTTTGATGGGTTTAGCTACTGTTTTAGTTTTGTTCTATGGGGTATGCGAAGGCTATAAAAAGTTAACCATATTTTTTATGTCCCTGTCAAACTTCTCATTATATTTGTGTTATGTTAAGTACGATAATTCTATTCATTAGCGGGGGGGAAATCTTTTTTATCATGTTTATCGTGGTAATGGTTTTTGGCGCCGATAAAATTCCTGGCATAGCCAAGGGATTGGGAAAGGGCATGCGACAACTGAAGGATGCCACAGAGGATATTAAGAAGGAGATACAGAAAAGTGCCGAAAAACAGGGTATAGACACCAGCTTTACGGATGATATCAAGAACGAGATCAATAAAGTAAAGCAGAACGTTGATGAGGTAACCGGCGTAGTCAAAAGAAAGTAATATGCTGGACCAACTGTTACAGTGGGACCGTGATACCTTTATCTATTTGAACAGTTTGGGCATCGAAAATCATGATGTCTTTTGGTCTTACGTTACCAATTTCAGTACTTGGATCCCCTTATTTATTTTATTTATAGTGCTTATTTTTAAGGCATATCCTAAAAAGGAAGCCTTTTGGGTGTTGGGAACGGTGCTGATCACCTTGATCGTTGTGGGGATGACCACCTATTTGGTCAAGGAATGGGTGGCCCGTTTAAGACCAAACAATACGGAGGAAATCAATACCTTGATCCGGATCCTTAAAAGTCCGGACGGATATAGTTTTTTTTCTGGCCATTCTTCCAGTTCGTTTAGTATTACTACCAGTGTTTTTCTATTTCTTAAGAATAAATGGAAATGGTCCTGGCTCTTCTATATTTGGCCCTTATTATTTGCCTTAAGTCGCATTTATGTGGGCGTACATTATCCGTTGGACCTGATCGTAGGTGCTTTGGCGGGAATTTTCTTCGCGATTTTTTTCCACCGATTGTACCATAAAATGGAACGGACAAATTAGGGGAAAGGGTCTCCTCCCTAACCCTCCCTCAAGGGGAGGTGATGTTGTTCCTTAGGATTGTATTGGTGCAAAAAACAATTCCCCCTCCTTGGGAGGGGGTTAGGGGGAGGTCCAAATGGGCAAGGGGGAGGTATTACAACACCCTGCTCAGTGTTAGTCCGTCCCTAATGGGCAACAATACGGTTTCTACCCTGGGGTCGTTCCTCAATTTTTTATTGTATTCGAGCAATATTCTGGTAGCCCTGTCCTTGGGTTCCAAGGGCTCCACAACCTTCCCGGACCACAGAACATTGTCCGATAGGATTACACTGCCGGAGCGACATTTTTTTAAGGCAGTCTCAAAGTAGTGGTCGTAACTTGTTTTTTCTGCATCAATAAAAACAATATCAAAAACTTCTTCCAGCTGAGGTATTATTTCCAGGGCATCACCGGTATGCTGTACAATTTGTGGCCCATAACCACTTTCGTCAAAATACCGCCGTTGCATGGCATGGAGTTCTGCATTAATATCAATAGTGTGCAGTGTTCCCTTCTTTTGCAGGCCTTCGGCAAGGCAAAGGGCAGAGTAACCGGTATAGGTGCCTATTTCCAAAATATGTTTTGGGGAAATTATTTTGGATAAAAGGCTCAATACCCTACCTTGGAAATGCCCGGTAATCATCCTAGGTTGAAGTACCTTTAAATGGGTTTCCCGAGTAAGTCTTTGAAGTAGTTCGGGTTCCGATTGGGAGTGGTCGCTAATATATTGTTCCAGGATGGGAGATAAAAAGTGCATTGGTATTACTTTGTATATTTAAGCGTTCAAATATAATCATCATGCAACAATATACTGTTAGAAAGGTCACTTTGGCCGATTTAAATTTTCTGTTGTCCTTTGAAAAGGAAACTACGGTTAGGCTATATTTAGGATGCGTCTAACGTTTTTCAGCAGTTCCGGCTGAGGTCTAAAAAATGAAATCCGTTTTTTTGCCTATTGCCTATTGCCTATTGCCTATTGCCTATTGCCTATTGCCTATTGCCTATTGCCTATTGCCTAAAAGTTTGGTTCGTAAATTGTATTTTTGCATAAATTTTTTGATATGGAATTTAAAAATTCGTTAGCGTTCGCCCAGGAATTGGATAAAGTGGATCCTCTAAGGAAATATCGCGACGAATTCCATTTTCCCAAAACAAAGGGCAAGGATGTTATTTATTTTACAGGGAATTCCCTCGGATTACAGCCTAAACGTACCCAAAAGTTTGTGGACGCCATAATGAAGGATTGGAAGGATATGGCCGTAGAAGGCCATTTCCATGCTGAAAAACCTTGGTGGGATTATCATGAGCGGTTGGCAGCACCCTTGGCCAAAGTGGTAGGGGCCAAGACCCAAGAAGTTTCCGTAATGAATACCTTGACCGTAAACCTTCACATGCTCATGGTCTCCTTTTACAGGCCTACCCAAAGGAGATTTAAGATTATTTGTGAGGAAAAAGCGTTTCCTTCCGATCAATATATGTTGGCCAGTCAGGTTAAATTTCATGGTTTTGACCCCAATACCGCCATAGTGGAAGTCAGGAAAAGACCGGGAGAAAATTTTTGGCATACCCAGGATATTATCGATAAAATTAATGAGGTTGGGGAGGAACTGGCGGTAGTGCTCATAGGCGGAGTTAATTACTACAATGGGCAGGTCTTTAATATGGAGGCCATTACCAGGGCGGCCAAGGCACAGGGGGCATTCGTAGGATGGGATTTGGCACATGCAGTGGGCAATGTTGCCCTAAATCTACACGATTGGGGGGCTGATTTTGCCGCTTGGTGCAGTTATAAATATATGAACAGTGGTCCCGGCAACGCTTCTGGGATTTTTGTTCATGAGATACATCTAAATAACAACCATATTCCTAGGTTTGAAGGTTGGTGGGGCGCTAAAAAAGAGACCAGATTTTTAATGAAGCCAGAGTTTGAACCTATGGAAAATGCGGATGCATGGCAGGTGAGCAATCCTTCCGTGCTGTCCTTGGCACCTTACCTGGCTTCTTTGGAAATGTTCGAGGAAGTAGGCATGGAGGCTCTGATTTCCAAAAGAAATTTCATTGTGGCCTATTTGGAATTTATTCTTCAGGAGATAGATAAGGAGACCGAAGGATCCTTCCAAATTATTACCCCACCGGATAGGGGCTGCCAACTCTCCGTATTTTTGCACGGTCAGGGAAAGGACCTGTTCCACTTTCTAATGGAAAACGGAGTAATTACCGATTGGCGCGAACCCAATGTAATTCGTCTGGCTCCCGCGCCTTTTTATTGTTCCTTTGCCGATATGTACAATTTTGGCCAGATTCTTAAATCGGGAATTTTGGCCAAGGGTTAAGTTTAGTTGCACGAACCTCCTACGTTTTTCATTTTAATTGCTAAATTTCCGGTCTCAAACCTTAATGCACTATAACCGCCAGACCCCTTTATGAAGTCACTTCGTCTTATTCTTTCCAACCCTAGATATTTTGCGCCTTCATGGGTATTTGCCAGTATTAATATTTTGTTCGGTACCTGGGCTATTTATATTCCTGCTGTCAAGGAAAAATTGGGCATCAACAAGGCCGATTTGGGAATCGCCCTATTTTTCCTGTCTTTGGGCGTATTCATCGTCTTTCCCGTGGCTGCCAAAATCATTAACCGGCTAGGGGTGGGCAGGGCTACCTGGTATGGAATAATCTGTAGCAGCTTGGCGGCTTTGTTCCCCTTGTTGGCGCCCAATTATTATTCTTTAATGGGCGGACTTTTTTTATTGGGGGCCGGCAATGGCTTTACCGATATTGCCATGAATACCTTGGTCACAGAAATTGAAAAGGAAGACCGACAAAATTTTATGTCGGCCTCCCATGGTTTTTTTAGCTTGGGAGGCGTAATTGCCGGCCTGGGCAGTTTTTTGATATTTACGATCAATAATCCGGCTTTACATATGCTATATGCCGTTATTTTGGTACTTCTGATCAATTTTATTTTCCATAGGCATTATATTCATATTATAGCGTCCCCGGTTGAAAAAGAACCTTTTAGCCTTAAACTATTTAGACCGCTCTTGGTCCTGGGTATCATTTCCTTTGTGGTAATGGGAGGGGAGGGGGCCATCGTGGATTGGAGTGGATTGTTTCTCCAGGAAATAAGTATGGCCCCGGAATCATTGATAGGTACCGGGTTTTTGGCCTTTTCCGTAATGATGACCTTGGGGCGGTTCTTGGGAGATAGTATTAGTGCGGCCATAGGACCTGTTAAAATAGTGGCCTTGGGGGCCTCTATTGCCATTGTAGGTTTTGTTTTTGTCCTTACTACCTATATCTATATGGCCATTCTTGGATTTGCGCTGATAGGACTTGGCTTTTCCGTAATTGTTCCGGAGCTTTTTAGGATCGGGGGAACCGTAAAGGGGGTGGATTCTTCCCAAGGGGTATCCTTTATAGCCGGTACGGGCTATTCCGGCTTCTTGATCGGTCCGGTAGTGCTGGGATTTGTAGCCGAGAGCTATTCCCTGAAGTACACCTTTATAATTCTTTTGCTATGCACCATAATAGTACTTATGGCCATTTTAAGGATGCATAGAAAAAAAGGGTAATAGTGGGCTTGGACAGTCTCTAAATTTTACGGGGTTTTTGAAGTGACTTTAATGTTGGTAAAATACAGCTTAAAACTCCCGTCCCCATTCTGGTGCATCTCCGCAATTTTTAAGCCGTTGATATCCACATAATTTTCCCAGGTCGTGATAAGGGAAGGCTCTGGCTGATTGGACCTTCTAAATACCCATTCCTTTATCATATAGTCGTTCCCAAAATAAAAATCATAGGCATCGCCGGGAGTATAGCCCCCTTCGTTTCCATAAACAATGGTCAGTTTTTGCATGGGGTTATTGCTGATGGGGGCGGGCACGTCACTTTTATGGTCGTAGGTAATATTGTTTTTGTCCCAGACCAGATTAAATGGGGCCATCAACCAATATTTATCGTTAATAAAACCACCGTTCAGTTTTGTGGCCGTACTGTCCATTGTATTACGGTTGTACGTAATGGTATCCCCTTTGTTGATGGAGGTTATGTTATTGGTAATGGTGTTCCACACCCAACTGCGCTCAGAATGACTGTCTGCGCGATCCACATTGAAAGTAAAGGCAATTTCCTTAACATTTCGGAATTTTTCAAAGCCATGTGCATTGGCCACCTTGTCCAATATGGAAAGTTCCGCCTTTGGAGCGGCCACTTCTGTTTTTTTATCCGTTTTACAGCCGGTAAGGAGAAGCGTAAAGCAAATAACGGCCAGTACTGATTTTTTCATGTTCGGTTTTTATCAAAGATAAAAGGTTTTTGGCAAAATCCTTATACTTACAACAGTTTAAAGTTCGAGGTTCAACTTAGAATGGAGTACATAGTATTGAGTATTGAGGTTTGGATAGTTTTCAGTTGGCAGGGAAAAAGTTCAAAGTTGAAAGTTCAAGGTTCAAAGTCTAACGTCTAGCATCTAGCATCCAGTATCACATTTCTAAATATCTCAATTCTAAAATCTAGTATCCAAAGTCTAATGTCTAGAATCTAATATCCAGCATCCATTGCTCATTGCTCATTGTTAATTGTTCATTGTTTGAAGCCATCCGTACGGGCCAATAATTTAGCTGCCATAATTCGCAATAAATTCATTATTTTTGAAACTTAATAAGAAATTAAAAAATGAGTTCAAAAAAAGGAAAGATACAAGAGGCCATAGACGAAAAATTGTTGGGCGAAAGAAAAGTATTTCTATGGGGAATGGTAGATGATAATACCGCTAAGCATGTAATCGATCGTTTGTTGTATTTGGATATGCAAAACAACAAAGAAATTCAATTGTACATTAATAGTCCTGGAGGTTATGTTACTTCCGGTTTTGCCATATACGATACCATTAAGGCATTAAAGAGTCCGGTATCTACCATATGCTCCGGTTTGGCAGCTTCAATGGGGTCCATTTTGTTATCGGTAGGGGAAAAGGGAAGACGTTTTATTCAGCCCCATGCCCAGGTAATGATACATCAGCCTAGCGGCGGCGCAAGGGGGCAGGCATCTAACATAGAGATTCAGGCCAAAGAAATTATTAAGACCCGTGAACTAAGTGCCAAAATATTGGCGGAAAACTGTGGTCAGGATTTTGAAAAGGTCATGAAGGATTTTGATAGGGATTATTGGATGAACGCAGAGGAGTCCCTTACCTATGGTATTGTAGACGGAATTCTGAAATAATTCCATACTAGCTTGTTTAAAATTGTGAATAATTGGCATATTAAAGAAAGGGAAAAGTCCTTCACAATCTTAATGTGAAGGACTTTTTTATATATGGACGCCTAAGCGGTATGTGTTATATATACGAGATAAATGTATTGTTTGGATGTTCTGGAAAGAATTTTTTAAAAAAAAAGGTGTTTTTGCCAAAGCTTAGGTCCGGTGCCTGGATAAGGGCATTGCCGATATGCGGTGTTGTAATTGTCCCCTTATTATACAAGTTACTTTATTTTATTACATTTATTACTTTTCCCTATTTAAATCAGTATGATACAAACTCCTAAAAAAATTGCTATTATCGGTTCAGGATTGGTAGGATCCCTATTGGCAATTTACCTTCGGAAGTTAGGTCACGGGATAACGGTATACGATCGCCGGCCCGATATCCGAAATGTCGAGTTTTCCGGAAGATCCATCAATTTGGCAATGAGCAATAGGGGCTGGACAGCTCTGAGGGAGGTAGGTGTTGAGGATGAAGTAAAGAAAATTGCCATTCCTTTGGACAAACGTGCCATTCATGTTGCCGGAAAACCGGAGTATTACCAAAAATATGGGAAGGAAGGGGAGGCCATATGGTCTATTTCCCGTGGAATATTGAATCGTAGGATGATAGATCTGGCCGAAGATGCAGGGGTAGTTTTTCGTTTTAACGAAAAGGTGTGGGATGTAGACCTTCCCGAAGGAAAAATATATACCGGCGCAACGGAGAAAGGGAATTGGAAGGAATATCGGTACGATATTGTATTTGGCTGTGACGGTGCTTTTTCCCGGGTGAGGCACAAAATGCAACGTAGAAGTAGGTTTGATTATGTTCAGGAGTTTATAGATGTAGCCTACAAGGAACTTACCATACCGGCCAATGGGGATGGGACCCATAAATTGGACAAACATTCCTTTCACATTTGGCCAAGGGGGAAGTTTATGTTTATTGCCATGCCCAATATAGATGGTAGTTTTACCTGTACCCTCTTCCTGCCCTTTGAAGGGGAGGTTTCCTTTGAGGCGATACAGAGTAAAGAAGAGGCAAAAAGCTTCTTTAACACCTATTTCCCGGATGTTGCCCCAGTTATTGAAGACCTGACTACGGATTTTTTCAACAACCCTACCAGCGCTTTGGTGACCATTAAGTGCTACCCATGGACGCATAGTGATAAAGTGGCTTTGGTAGGTGATTCCGCCCATGCCATTGTACCATTTTATGGCCAGGGAATGAATGCCGGTTTTGAGGATATCTATGCCCTTAATAAGATTATTGCCAAATATGGGGACAATTGGGAGCAAATTTTTAGTACCTACCAAGAAGAACGTAAGCCCAATGCCGATGCCATAGCAGAGCTTAGTTATAGGAACTTTGTGGAGATGAGCAGTATGACGGCCGACCCCAAATTTATCCTACAGAAAAAGATAGAAAAACGTTTTGCCAAAAAATATCCCGACAAATGGATCCCTGCCTACTCGCGGGTTACGTTTTCCAATAAGCCCTATGTGGAAGCTTTGGCCAATGGGGATGCCCAGGAAGAGATAATGAAGCAAATAATGCGGATGCCCAATATTGAAGGGATTTGGGATAGTGAAGAGGTAGACCAAAGGATCCTAAGTCTGCTGGGGGGGAGAAAAAATGACGAAGTATAGAAAAACAAAAGCCATCTTAACTTAAAAAGATGGCTTTTGTTTTTATGGGTAGGTTTTTCTATAATTTAGAAAAAAGCTTTTGCATTTTCTCTTGTTCCTCTTCGGCCAAGATAGGGTCTACCAAAATTCTTCCACTGTGTTCGTCGCTAATTATTTTTTTGCGGGAAGCAATCTCGACCTGAACCTGTGGCGGAATGGTAAAGAAAGATCCACCTGAAGCGCCTCTTTCAATAGGAACAACTGCTAAACCGTTTTTTACATTGTTTCGGATTCTATTGTAGGCCTTTACCAAACGGTCTTCAATTTGGGATTGGTATTCTTCCGATTTTTTCAAAAGCGCCTTTTCTTCCTTTTCCGTTTCGGCCAGAATAGCGTTCAATTCACTTTTCTTGTGCTTAAGGTGCAGTTCCCTTTCTGTCAATCGTTCTTTGGTAGAAGCAATAACCTCCTTTTTCTGTTCTATTTGGGCTTTGAATTCTTTGATGTTCTTATCGGCCAATTGAATTTCAAGTTCCTGAAATTCCACCTCTTTGGTCAAAGAATTGAACTCCCTGCTATTACGGACGTTCTTTTGTTGTTCCGCATATTTTTTGATCAAGACCTTGGCCTCGTCAATAAGATTTTTCTTGGCGCCTATTTCGTAGTTAATGGTTTCAACATCGGTTTTAAGCTTGTCCATTCTAGTTTTAAGGCCCAGAACCTCGTCTTCCAAATCTTCTACTTCTAGAGGAAGTTCCCCTCTAACATTTCTTATCTCATCAACTCTAGAATCAATTAATTGCAGATCGTATAGTGCTCTTAACTTTTCTTCTACTGTTGTTTCTGTCTTTGTTGCCATATTTAAAAATACTTGATGGGATTTGTTTTGCTCTCCGATAAAGAGACTGCAAAATTAGGAATTTTTTTCGTAAGATAATCAACTAAGAGATTTTTTGTAAACTGCTCTGTTTCATAGTGCCCAATATCTGCCAAAAGTATTCTGCCTTCCGCTTCATAGAATTGATGGTATTTTAAATCCGATGTTACATAAACATCAGCATTTACGGCAATTGCGGCCGATATTGCAAACGAGCCGCTTCCTCCCAAAAGTGCCACTTTTTTTATTTTTTTTCCAAGAAAATCGGAGTGTCTTATACAGGAAACGTTCATTTTTTTCTTCAAAAACTCAAAAAAATCCTCTTCGCCCATAGGTTTTTCCAGATTTCCTACCATGCCCATACCAATATTTTGATTTTTATTTTCCAAAGTTTGTAGCTCGTAGGCAATCTCCTCATAGGGATGGTTGCTAAAAAGGGCTTTTAAAATTTTTTGTTCATCCGCCCTGGCATAGGTAATGCTTATCTGGGATTCGGCCTCATAATGTGTTTCCCCAATTTTTCCCAAATAGGGATTGGCCTCCTCATTGGCCTGATAACTTCCAGTGCCATCTACCGTAAAACTGCAATGGCTATAATTGCCTATATTCCCTGCCCCGGCATGGAACAGGGCGGTTTTAAGGGTCTTGGCGTTCTCTTTGGGCACATAGGTCGTCAACTTTTTAATGGTGCCTTTCTGTGGGATTAGGATACTTGTATTTTCCAGCCCCAAGACCTCACAGATTTTGGCGTTGACCCCTTTATTGCTATTGTCCAGGGCGGTATGCATACTGTATATTGCTATATCGTGCTTTATGGCCTTTATGACCACCCTTTGTACATAATTGGAACCGGTTACTTTCTTTAATCCGCCAAAAATAATAGGGTGGAAACTAACTATTAGGTTGCATTTTTTGGCTATGGCTTCCTCTACTACATTTTCCAAAGTGTCCAGCGTTACCAGGATACCGCTTACCGTATTATCTTCATTCCCCACCAAAAGTCCAACATTGTCAAAATCCTCGGCATAATCAAGTGGTGCCAAATCCTCCAGGGTATCTATAACTTGTTTTATGATCATTTTTAAAAATTATGGTCTTCCAAAGATAAAATATTATATTTTCGTTCTAATGCAGCTACTAAGAAAATTAGGTTTTCCCATTTCCCTGATATACGCCATGGTGGTATACCTGCGCAACTATCTATATGATTTAGGGCTATTGCCTTCCAAGTCCTTTAGGACCAAGACCATTTGTGTGGGGAATCTAAGTGTGGGGGGTACCGGGAAAACGCCTATGATAGAGTTTTTTTTATCCAAGGTAAATGAACAAAATAAAATAGCGGTCCTAAGTAGGGGGTACGGTCGAAAATCGAAAGGGTATTTGTTGGCCAGGCCCGGTATAGGTGTAGAGGATCTGGGGGACGAACCCTTCCAGATCTATAAAAAATTCCCCGATGCCCTTATCGCGGTAGATGCGGACAGGCAGCATGGCATTTCCACATTGGTGGAAACCTTCCGCCCGAGTATTATTTTGTTGGATGATGCCTTTCAGCATAGAAAAGTAAGATGTGACCAATATGTGCTATTGACCGCCCATTCCAAATTATATGTGGATGATTGGTATTTACCTAGCGGGAATTTAAGGGATAGCAAGCGCGAAGCAAAGCGTGCCAATGTAATTGTAGTTACCAAGTGTCCTCCCCAATTAAGCGTGGAAGAACAACAAATAATCCGGAGAAAATTGAATCCCGGCCCAAATCAGCAAGTGGTCTTTAGTTTTTTGGAGTATGAAACATGGCTAAAGGGTAGCATGGGGAAGATGGATTTGGCCGAACTAAAAAATAAAAAAGTGACCTTGGTGACCGGGATAGCCGATCCGAAACAGTTGGTGGGCTTCCTAAGCGCCCAAGGAATCGTGTTTGAACATTTGGCCTATCCGGACCACCATTTTTTTACGCAGAAGGAAATTGATTTGTTCAATAATAGGGAGATAGTGCTTACTACCGAAAAAGATTATGTAAGGTTGGAGGGCAAGGGGGAGAACTTTTATTATATAGGGGTAAGGCATCAGTTTATGAACAGGGGAGAAGAGGTGCTGTTAAATTTGTTGGGTGATAGCCCTATTCCTTAGGCCTCAATTTTTTTTTTCACATTAAAGATGTTCTCGCCTATTTTTTGATAGAATATCTCCGGTTTAAAAGGTTTGGTAACTACGTCGTTACACCCGGCGGCATAAAAACTTTCCAAACTGTCATCCAAGGAAATTGCCGTAAGGGCTATGATCGGTACCAGCCTATTGAACTTTCTTATTTCTATAGTAGCCTCTTCACCGCTTATTCCCGGCATATGGATATCCATTAGGATACAGTCGTAATCCGTTTTTCTGACCATGGCCACGGCTTCAAGTCCGTTGTTGGCAATATCACAGGTTATTTCCTTTTTGTTCAACATTTTCTTTGTAATTACCTGGTTGATTTTGTTGTCCTCCACAATCAATATATGGAGTCCTGCAAAATCGTATTCCACTTCGGTAATTTCAAAGGGGATATCATCAATAAGATCGTCCTTGCTCTTTAGGTCCAACTCAAAGAAAAAGGAACTCCCTACGCCTATTTCGCTCTTAAGTCCAATTTTACTGCCAAATAGGCCCAACAGGCTTTTTACAATGGTCAGCCCCAGACCGGTACCTCCATATTCCCTATTAATTTGGATGGAGCCCTGTTCAAAGCTGTCAAAAATGGTAAGCTGTCTTTCTTTATCAATACCGATACCATTGTCCTTTACTTCAAAATAAATGGTTAGGTTCTCCTCCACTTTTTTTGCCAACTTGACTATGACCGTAACCTGTCCTCCCCTGGTGAATTTTATTCCGTTGCCGATAAGGTTTATAAAAATTTGCGAAAGCTTAAGGGGATCGCCCAATAGGTGGGACGGAATTTCCTCATCAAATTCCAGTACAATTTTTGTCTTGTTGGCCTTTGCGCTTTGATGTAGGGAATTAATGACCTCGGAAAGTATCTTTTTAAGATTGAAATCAATTTGCAGGGCTTCCAGTTTATCGGCGTCTATTTTGTTGATCTGAAGAATGTCATTGATAAAATTTAATAGGTAGTCCCCTGAAAACTTCAAGGATTTTAGGTGTTCCTTCTGATTTTCACTCGGGTTCTCCTCCAGCAATAAATGGGTTAGACCGGTAACCGCATAAAGTGGTGTTCGCAATTCGTGGCTTACCGTGGATAGGAAATTGGTTTTGGCCTCCATAGCCATTACCGCAGCGTCCCTTGCCGCCTGTAATTCATTGTTTTTGGTGTGCAGTAGATCGTTTGTTTTTAACTTGATCTGGTTGTTACGGTAAAGTGAAATGGCCAATATGGAGATTACTATTAAAAAGGCGGCCGTCAATATAGCCGTTATTTCCGTTCTATTTTTGGATTGGTTAAGTTCTTCTATCTTGGCTTCCTGCCGACCAATTTCATCCTTCATAAATTTGGTTTGGATATTCTCTGCCGTTTTGGTTTCCGCTAAACTTTTTTCGAGGGTAAATATAGAGTCCTTGATGTTTACTATACTTCTGTTATAGGATAGGGCAGCTTCAAATAGGCCAAGTTTTTCGTTGGTCTCCGAAAGTAGTTTATTGGCCTCCATAACTTCTAAATAAAAGTTGTTCGTTTTGGCCAATTTTAGGGCACTCTGTGCACTTTTAATGCTCTCTTCGTAATTTTCGGTGTCATTGTAGATCTCCGCCAATTTTATATGGGCTTTGGAGGCCAGATAGTCCTTTTCGTAGATGTCCGTATTTACGGCCAGGGCATTGAAATTTTTTATGGCACTTTCGTATTTTTCCAGGTTTTGGAAAATAGTTCCCTCCACAAAAAGAATGTTGTTCAGTAGATTTCTGTCATTATTGATCTGTTTTGCCTCGTTCAGTATGGAGATGGCCAAGAAATTCTTGCCGTCCCTATAGGCAATAATGGCATCTATATATCTGTGGGTAGCTTCTCCATAAGGATAGGAAATATCCTTTAAAAGGGCTTTGGATCTGTCTGCATAATATTCCGCGCTATCATCCTTTTGCAGGCGTAAATATAATATGGCAAATTTGTGATAGGTATCAATTAGGGCCTTTTGGTCATTGTTCTTAAAGGCAATCTCCATTGCAATGTTCAAGTCCACTAGGGCGGGTTCTATTTTATTCCTATTGCCCAATTCCCTCGCACTTTCAAAATAATATGCTATATCCTTATCAGCAGCTTTGTTTTCCTGTGTATATGAAAGACTAAAGTAAAAAAATAAAAGGACCGTTGGGAGCCACAGTCTTTTGTTCAAATTTATATGTAAGAATATAGGTTTCAAACGTATCGTTTACTTATAATATAGTTAATCAAATCCACAATTCTACTGCTGTATCCGGTTTCGTTGTCATACCATCCGATAATTTTGACCATTTTGCCGATTACGGATGTCATCAGAGAATCAAACGTACAAGAGTAATAAGTATTGTTTATATCAATAGAAACTATAGGGTCTTTTGTGTAATATAGAATGTTTTTGAGTTCTTTTTGCGATATTTCTAAAAAAGCATCGTTAATTTCCTCTATGGTAGTTTGTCTTTTTACGTTAAAAGTGATGTCGGTCAAGGAGCCATTGGGTACTGGGACCCGTATGCCACAGCCTCCGATAACCTCCGATAGTTCGGGAAATATTCTGGTCAAGGCCTTGGCCGCTCCGGTGGTGGTCGGGACAATGGATTGGGAGGCCGCCCTTGCCCTCCTTAGGTCCTTATGCGGCTGGTCGTGTAGACTTTGATCCGAGGTGTAGGAATGGATGGTGGTTATATAGGCCTGCTCTATCCCGCAAAGATCCTGAATTACCTTGATCATGGGTGCGGCATTGTTCGTGGTACAGGAAGCATTGGAAATGATGTCATCTGTTGGGACAAGGGTCTCGTGGTTTATTCCATATACCACCATAGGAATGTCCTCTTCGTTGGGGGGTACACATAGAATAACTTTTTTTGCCCCATTTTTAAGGTGATGCTCCAAGATGGCCCTGTCCTTGAACTTCCCGGTGGCCTCAACAACAATATCGACCTTATGATCGGACCATGGGATGTTTACGGGGGAACTGTAATTTAATAGGGCGATCTTTTTATTGTCGACCATTATATGATCTCCGCTGTGGGATATTTCTTTTTGAAATACCCCATGGATACTATCGTATTTTAATAAATGGGACAATGTGGCTGCATCCGCCAAATCGTTTATGGCCACCACTTTTAAATGGGTTTGCTCGCTAAGAAGTCTAAATAGGGTACGGCCTATTCTACCAAAGCCGTTTATACCAATATGGATTTGTTTCATAAATAGGGTAAAGCCAATTTATCCGCCCAATTACGGATCTATATCCTAATTTTGGGGCGTAAGGGATGCTTACTTAATATGTTTGTGCGCCTTGTACGAGGAACGGACCAAAGCGCCGCTCTCTACATGTCTAAAGCCCAGTTGAAGGCCTATTTCCTCATATTTCTTAAATTGGTCCGGCAAAATAAACTCCTTTACAGGTAAATGCTTTTTGGAAGGCTGCAGATACTGGCCAATGGTGACCACATCTACATTGGCCGTCCTAAGATCTTCCATGGTCCTGATTACTTCTTCTTCCCTTTCTCCAAGTCCCAACATTATTCCCGACTTGGTGCGGTTGGCGCCATTCTCTTTTAAATAGGAAAGGACACCAAGACTTCTTTCGTATTTTGCCTGTATGCGAACCTCCCTTGTTAATCGTTTTACGGTTTCCATATTATGGGAAACTACTTCAGGCCCAACGGTTAGGATTCGATCCAAATGGGTAGTGATGCCTTGAAAATCGGGGATCAATGTCTCCAGCGTTGTTGTGGGGTTCATTCTTCGAATGGCCTTCACTGTTTCGGCCCATATTATGGAACCCATATCCTTTAGGTCGTCACGATCTACCGAAGTAATTACGGCATGCTTAATTTCCATTATTTTAATGGATCTGGCCACTTTTTCAGGCTCTTCCCAATCTACATCTTCCGGCCTCCCCGTTTTTACACCGCAAAAGCCACAGGAACGGGTGCAAATATTGCCTAAAATCATGAAGGTGGCCGTACCTTCCCCCCAACATTCGCCCATATTGGGGCAACTGCCCGAGGTGCATATGGTATGAAGGTTGTATTTATCCACCAATCCCCTTAACTGGGTGTATTTTTTGCCCGTCGGAAGTTTGACCCGTAACCATTTGGGTTTGCCTTTTGGCGGGATGACACTGTCTATAGTTTCGATACTCATACTATGATTTTGTACAAATATACGAAATGGGAGATTGTTAAAATACCAAATGACGGCAAAGAATTGGTATGCAATGATCTATCTGGAACGCCCTTCAAAATAATGTTAGTTTATAAGGCGTAGTGCATGGAGGACCGGCCGAAGTATATGCCCTAATTATTGTTTTTAATAATTTCCGCAAGTAATCTTTTTGCCCTTAGTAGTTTTACTTTAACGTTATTTACCGGTTCACCCAATTTTTCGGCGATTTCGGTATAGGGAAGCTCCTGGAAATACCTTAGATTTATTACTTCCTGGTAATGTGGTTTAAGTCTTTTTATGTAGCCCAATAAAGCGGCTAAATTTTGTTCCGTAATTAAACTGTCCTCAGGGGAAGGGGCATCGTCCAAGACCTTTTTAATGGCTTCGCTGCTATTTTCAGCGTTGCCTTGCAGGACGTTTCTTTTGCTTTTACGGATGAGGTCTATGTGCAAATTTTTTGAAATGGCTATCAACCATGTCTTAAATTCATACTCCTTGTTAAAGGTGTGTATTTTGTCAAAAGCCTTCGAAAAAGTCTGGATGGTAATGTCTTCGGCATCGTTCTCATTTCGGGTTCTGATCAATTGAAATCCGTAGACGTCGTTCCAAAAGCTATCCAATAACGCACTGAAGGCGATCTGATTGCCTAATTTGGCCTTTTCAATAAGGTTGGGAAGTGGTTCTTCGGTTTTGTCCAAGATGAGCGTTTGTAAAGGGTGATAATAGGCAGGTTTCTATTGGGTAAGGGAATCCTTCCTACAGTCCTGTTCTGTGGGAAGTTTTCCGCAGTAGCCGCATGCTTCCCCGTCCTTATTTAAAAACGGACTCTGGCTAGCACATGTCCCCGCAAATTTACCGTCCTTTTTAGACCAGATCTTTATTGCTATACCCACAAAGGCAAGTGCCAATAGACCTATTGTTAAAAATAATAATTTCATATCCTGCATTATTTAGTGCAAAGATATGAAATTTATATCCTTCCCAATAAGGATTGGGATTACTTTAAGTCTTCGGTTTAATAGGCGATATTGGCCACTATATTCTCTACGGTAGGCTTGGAATTACCTCCTGTTGGTTCTATGGTAATATATCCAATGGCATTTTCGCCATAGGGCAGGGCCATTAGTTTTTCACTATTGCTGGCCTCTTCTATTATACCTAGGTTTAGCATTTGCCCGTTGACCTCCGCCCACATTTGGTAGCATTGGTTTTCCGGTAGGTTGGGTAATTTGCTTACGTTGATATAGGAAAGCTTTTTTACTGGATTAACATAGGCCACAGCCTTAAGTTCCTTGGCCTTATTATTGCCCTTGACCATAAGTCGCTTCGTTTTTGGATTGTTAAGGACAATAAACTGGTTCCTAACATCCTCCAACTGCAAACGCATATTGTTTTCCAAGTTTTGGATCTTATTGTTGACAATAACATTTTCCTCTTGCAAGTTTTGGTTCTGGTTCCAAAAGAAATACGATGCTCCTGCAAAGAGCAGGGCGGCAAAACTGGCTGCAATGGCATACCTAAAGAATTTTGTTCTTCCGGAATTTTCCTTTTTGATCCTAGTTTGAATTCTTTCCTTGAGGCCTTCCGGAGTTTTAATGGCATGTAACTTGGCAAATATTTCCAGGTTTTCCTGAAGCTCAATATAGGTATTCCTAACTTCGGGATACATGGCAATATATCTCTCTACCTGTAGGTTTTCCTCTTTGGAGGTTGTGCCCACAAGATAGTTTTCCAAGAGGTCCGTTTCCAAAAATATTTTAATCTTTTCTTTCATGGCTTTATTGTTTGTAGCACAATTTGGGAAGGCTATGCCGCAACCTAAATTTCATAGTTGGGTCCAAGTCTTAATCGAGGTGCTCTAATTCATAAATAAATTTAAAAAACACGCAAGGACCATTGTTGGACCGTATATCTTCTTTAATTCCCTAAGTCCGATCTTTAATCTGGATTTAATGGTGCCTAACGGTATGTCCAATTCTTCGCTTGCCTCCTGCTGGGTCATTCCTTGAAAAAATAGGGCGTCCAATACAATTTGATATTTGGAATCTATTTTGTCCAAATTATCCTGAACGTCCATCAGGTCAGGGATTATACCTTCGGTTCCTAGCTTATATACGTCCGAAACGTCCATTTGGATTTCCTTGTCGGATTTGTTGTTTACACTTCTTAATTTGTCTATGGCCGTATTACGTGTGATCCTAAAAAGCCAAGTGAACAATTTAGCTTTTGATGGGTCGTAAGAATCCGATTTCTTCCAAATTTTAATGAAACTTTCCTGTACAACATCCTGGGCCAATTCCTCATCGCGCACTACTTTGTAGGCAACCCCGTACAAGGTATCCCCGTAGTGTTCATAAAGGAGGGAAATGGCCTTGTCATTTCGCTCTTGAAGAAGCTCAACAATATGATTTTCCAGTAATATGCTCATACAATTAGTGTGTTCTCAAAAAAAAGTGGTTCGGCAATCATCCAAGACCTTCTTTTTACTCGTATATAAACAAACGCTAAATTATAAAATTGATTGTTATGCTTAGCGTTTTAATTGGATAAATGGACAGCTGGTAACTGTGCATTTAATTTTTGGTTAGTTTGGTTTGGTATAGCCCCTGGCATTATGTGTCGGGGGTTATTTTATGATGTTTACTTCAGGGCCGATCACGATTCCGAACCTTTGTTGTACACTGTCCATGATGTTTTCGGCCAGGGCAATGATATCCCTTCCCGTTGCATCACCGTAATTGACCAGTACCAGGGCCTGGTCCTTGTGTACTCCGGCATCCCCAAATCGCTTTCCTTTATATCCGCATTGCTCTATTAGCCAACCTGCCGGAATTTTGAATTCATTTTCGGAAACCTTATAAAAGGGTGCCGACGGGTGCAACTTGACGAAGTTATCAAACTGCTGCTTGTCCACTACCGGGTTTTTGAAGAAACTTCCACTATTGCCCAGTTCCTTCGGATCTGGCAACTTGCTTTTTCTAATGGAAATCACCGCATTGGAGACGTCCCTGATGCCGGGGTCGGAAATGCCACCGTTCCGCAATTCGGAAACAATGGCCCCGTAGTCTACATTTAACCTGTGATTTTTTTTGGTCAATTTAAAATTTACCGAGGTGATGATGTACTTTCCCAGCCCTTCATTTTTAAAATAGGAATCGCGGTAGCCAAACTGGCATTCGTCCTTGGAAAAAGTTTTTAGCTTCCGTGTATCAATTTCCATGGCTTCACAACTTTCAAAGCGGTCCTTTAGTTCAACACCATAGGCACCTATGTTCTGAATTGGCGCGGTACCCGTATTTCCTGGAATAAGGGATAAATTCTCCAATCCGCCATAGTCGTGATCCAAGGTCCACAATACCATATTGTGCCAATTTTCACCGGCACTTACCTTTATCATGGCCTCCTCATTATTTTCCGATACTACTTCAATTCCCTTTAAGTTAATGTGCAGTACCAGGTTTTCCAGATCCTTTGTGATAAGTAGATTGCTACCGCCCCCAAGAACAAATAGATCGGGGTAGCCCTTAAGTGCGAGTACCTTTTTTAGCGCTGTGATCGAATTGATTTCGCAAAAGAATTTGGCCTTGGCATCAATTCCAAAAGTATTGTACCCTTTAAGGGATATGTCTTTCAGTATTTCCATTAATGTGCATATGCCTTTAAGGCCACTTTTAAAATGTGTACCGCCCTTCTTAGATCTTCCTTGTCCAATACATAGGCAATTCGGATCTGGTTTGTTCCCAATCCATTGGTGGCATAGAATCCAGCAGCAGGTGCTACCATTACGGTCTCCCCGTCCAGATTGAAATCTTCCAATAGCCATTGGGCAAATGTATCTGCATTTTCAATGGGCAGTTGGGCAATACAGTAAAACGCACCCTGGGGCCGGCCTACTACCACACCTTCCAATTTGTTCAATTCTGAGATAAGTAAGTTTCTGCGTTCGCCGTATTCCTTTTTTACATCGTCAAAATAAGACTGTGGGGTGTCCAAGGCGGCCTCACTTGCAATCTGTGCATAGGTTGGAGGGGAAAGACGTGCCTGGGCAAACTTTAGGGCTGTGCGGATCACCTCCTTATTTTTGGAGACCAAATATCCAATTCTTGCCCCGCACATACTGTATCTTTTGGAAACCGAGTCTATAACAATGGCATGTTCTTCCAAGCCTATTTCCTGAAGAATGGAACAATGTTCCCGGCCGTCATAGATAAATTCGCGGTATACCTCATCGGCCACTAGGAACAGGTTATGTTTTTTTATTATGGTCGCAAGCTTTTTAATTTCTTCCCTTGTATATAGATAGCCTGTTGGGTTGCCCGGATTGCAAATAAGGATTGCCTTTGTCCTGGGTGTTATCAGTTTTTCAAATTCATCAATGGGAGGTAGTGCAAAATTATTTTCAATACTGGAGACTACAGGTACTACCTTTATTCCACAGGCGTTGGCAAATCCGTTGTAATTGGCATAAAAGGGCTCGGGGATAATAATTTCATCCTCAGTGTCCGCTATACTTCCCATTGCAAAGGACAATGCTTCGGAACCACCTGTAGTGACAATAATATGGTCCGCATCAACATCTATGTTATTTTTTGCGTAATATTTGGCAATCTTTTCCCTGTAAGGTTCGGAACCTTCCGTTCTGGTATAGGCCAAGACCTCCAAAGTATTGTTCCTAACCGCTTCCAAAGCAACTTTGGGTGTTTTTATGTCTGGCTGGCCAATGTTAAGATGGATGATCTTTATACCTCTCTTTATGGCAGCTTCGGCAAAAGGCACTAACTTTCTTATTGGGGATTCCGGCATTGTTTCGCCTCTCCGTGAAATTGATGGCATATGGATAATAATTTTAGGCAAAAATGGGAAATCAATACGGACAAAACAATAAAACTGCCTTATTTGATTCCTTATTAATGTGTTAATTGATGTTGCAGATAGAGAATTGTACTTAATGTATCGGATAAGGTTTCCATTTCAATTTAGGTAAAGGTTCCAAGGAAGGGCCAGTAATTTACCAATGTGGACCCAAAAAAAAAGCTTGTTAAATACCGTATTAAGGTCTTAACAAGCTTAGGTGTTCCTTATGGGATATTTACTTGCCTTCTGCCGGCAATACCTTTCCTTTGATCTTCAATACTTTTGTTGGGGTGTCAGCGTTGGAAATTACGGTAATCGCCTTTGCGATGGGTCCAACTCTGTTAGTATCATATTTTACTTGTATCTGTCCAGTTTTACCAGGTAAAATTGGACCTTCCGGTTTTTTGGGAATGGTACAACCACAGCTGGAGCTTACTTTGCTGATAACAAGTGGCGCATTGCCGGTATTGGTAAATTCAAATACCCTTACACCATCACTGCCTTTAGCAATTTCACCATAATCCACGGTTTCCGTCTTGAAATTAATTTTCGCTGCATTTTCTTGAGCGGTTAGGCCAAAACCTAAGAGACCAACAAATAGAATCAGTACTATTTTTTTCATTATTTTTAGTTTTTGGTGAATTTCAAAAGTAAATGTTTTTAGTGAACCTCCAAAATTCTTTTGTTATGTAAGAACGTTACTTATTTTTGTTTCGTATTTCTAAAGGGACAAAAACCTTAGAATTATTTCAAGTTAAACCTTAATATTGCACTCAATTAGTAATTGCCCGTAAAGGGAAAGCAAAAACTGTTCCAAATAATGGAAATTCCTTCAAAATATGAGCCTAACAGGGTGGAGCGCCAATGGTACGACTATTGGATTCAACATAATTATTTTAATTCCACACCAGATGATAGGGAACCTTATACCATAGTTATACCGCCACCCAATGTAACT
This sequence comes from Arenibacter sp. P308M17, assembly GCF_003426735.1. Lineage (GTDB taxonomy): Bacteria > Bacteroidota > Bacteroidia > Flavobacteriales > Flavobacteriaceae > Arenibacter. The sequence goes on along the minus strand of NZ_QVON01000004.1, from coordinate 92,433 downwards.
GGGGTATTGCATATGGGCCATATGCTGAACAATACCATTCAGGACGTCCTTATCCGTAGGGCGCGCTTAATGGGCAAAAATGCCTGTTGGGTACCGGGTACCGATCACGCTTCCATAGCTACGGAGGCCAAAGTGGTTGCCAAACTGAAGGAACAGGGCATAGATAAAAAGGATATTAGCCGTGAAGAATTTTTGAAGCATGCGTGGGATTGGACCTATGAATATGGTGGGGTGATCTTGGAACAGTTAAAGAAACTGGGCTGTTCATGCGATTGGGAACGAACCAAGTTCACTATGGATGACAATATGTCCGCTTCCGTTATCAGGGTCTTCGTGGATCTTTACAATAAGGGGTTGATATACAGGGGCTACCGTATGGTAAATTGGGATCCGGAAGCAAAAACCACCTTGTCCGATGAAGAAGTTATCTATGAGGAAAGACAGGGCCTATTGTACTATTTGGCCTATAAAATAGAGGGGTCCAACGAGACCGTGACCATTGCCACCACTAGGCCTGAAACCATTTTAGGGGATACCGCTATCTGTATAAACCCCAAGGATGAACGCTATGCCCATTTAAGGGGTAAAAATGCCATAGTTCCCATATGCAACAGGGTAATTCCTATCATTGAGGATGATTATGTTGATGTTGAATTTGGAACAGGTTGTCTAAAGGTAACCCCTGCTCACGATATTAATGATAAGGCCCTAGGGGAGAAACACAATTTGGAAACCATTGATATCTTTAATGAGGATGCCAGTCTTAATAGTTTTGGTCTGCATTATGAGGGTAAGGACCGTTTTGAGGTAAGAAAGGCCATTGCAAGGGAATTGGAGGAAAAGGGATATCTGGTGAAGACAGAACAGCATATCAATAAAATTGGTACATCGGAGAGGACCAAAGCCGTCATTGAGCCAAGATTGTCCGACCAGTGGTTTTTAAGTATGGAAGATCTGGCCAAACCTGCCATTAAGTCGGTTCTTGAAGACGGGGATATTAAGTTGTTTCCCAAAAAATTCGAAAATACTTATCGCCATTGGATGGAAAACATACGCGATTGGAACATATCAAGACAATTGTGGTGGGGACAACAAATCCCGGCCTATTATTTTGGGGATGGGCAGGACGATTTTGTAGTAGCCGAAACCAGGGAAGTGGCATTGGATTTGGCCAGAAAAAAATCGGGGAATGCCGATTTAAAATTGGACGATCTAAAGCAGGATGCAGATGCCCTGGATACTTGGTTCTCTTCCTGGATTTGGCCAATAAGTGTCTTTAATGGGATATTGGAGCCCCATAATGAGGAAATTGAGTATTATTATCCTACCAATGATTTGGTGACCGGGCCGGATATCCTGTTCTTTTGGGTTGCCCGAATGATTATTTCCGGTTATGAATACCGCAATGAAAGGCCTTTTGAGAACGTTTATCTCACCGGATTGGTTCGGGACAAACAGCGGCGCAAGATGTCCAAGTCGCTCGGAAATTCGCCGGATGCCCTGCAATTGATCGAAGATTACGGGGCCGATGGGGTTCGTGTAGGGCTTTTGCTGAGTTCTGCCGCAGGTAACGATCTTATGTTCGATGAAGCATTATGCCAACAGGGAAAGAACTTCGCCAATAAAATATGGAACGGTTTCCGCCTGGTCAAAGGATGGGAAGTAGCCGATCTTCCGCAGCCGGAGGCTTCCAGGTTGGGCATTGAATGGTATACTTCAAAATTCAACAAAACACTGACCGAGATAGAGGATCATTTTGGCAAGTACCGTATTTCGGATGCCTTAATGGCCATTTATAAATTGGTCTGGGACGATTATAGTTCTTGGTTATTGGAAATTATCAAACCGGCTTACCAACAGCCTATAGATAGAATCACATTTGATGCGGTAATCCATATTTTTGAGGAAAACCTAAAATTATTGCATCCGTTTATGCCCTTTCTTACCGAAGAGGTCTGGCAACACATTGCCGAGCGTAGTCCGGAGCAGGCATTGGTCATTGCAAAATGGCCCAACTTACAGTCTATAAACGGGGATCTAATTGAAGGTTTTGACTTTGCTTCGGATGTAATTGCCGGAATACGGACCATTCGCAAGGAAAAGAATATTCCAATGAAGGATGCCCTTCAATTGGCCGTATTAAACGATGGTGGCAGTTCCGGGGATTGGGATGTGGTTATCGCCAAACTTACCAACTTGTCGGCCATTGACTATGTTGACCGTGCGGTGGATGGGGCATTGACCTTTAGGGTGAAGTCCAACGAATATTTTGTTCCTATGGCAGGAGCTATTGATATCGATGCAGAAATTAATAAGTTGGAAGACGAACTGGAATATATAAAAGGCTTTTTGGTGTCCGTGCGAAGGAAACTTTCCAATGAACGTTTTGTGGCCAACGCACCTGCACAGGTAATTGACTTGGAACGGCAAAAGGAGGCGGATGCCATTGCTAAGATTGATACCCTGGAGAAGAGTTTGGCCAGTCTAAAATAGGAACTGGGGCTCTGTTCCTATTGGCCTCAAAATGTCCGGTTTTTATTATTGTTGTCCGATAAAATTATATATATCATCATAAGTCTATTGATAACAATGATTTAGAGTTATTGGCGTCTTTTGTACCCTGTTTTTTGATTTGATATATCTTGATAAAGAGGGATACTTTAAATCAGCTGGTTGTAATCGGATCTTTAGTCTTAAGTCTTGTAACGAAGTGGTCTTTTGTCTTTAATCGGGCAATAATGATTTTTTATAAAAGAAGCCTAAGTACATGACAAAAATCGTCTTAACAAGGTTTCTCGGAAAATCCGTTTTACCCCAAACCCTAAAGGGAGCCTGATTTTCCTTAATTTCACCCTTTAGGGCAGGGGTCCAAAATTGAGGAAAATCTTGAGAAATTGAATTTTGTCATGTACTAAAAAAAGCTTAAAATATGTCCAAGAAGATGATAAAAACAGGTATTCTTTCATACGGCATGTCGGGTACTTTGTTCCATGCCCCATTTTTGAACAAACATTCTGGTTTCCGGTTAACCGCGGTTGTAGAGCGGAGTAAAAAAACAGCGGGCAAACGTTATCCCGACATAAAAAGTTACGACAGCGTTGATCAGCTTATAGCCGATAGGGACTTGGATCTAATAGTGGTGAATACGCCCAATTACACGCATTTCGAATTTGCGTTAAAGTCGCTTAAAGCAGGGAAGCATGTTTTGGTGGAGAAACCTTTTTGTGTAAGTAGTGCTGAGGCCAAAGAACTTTTTGCCGAGGCAAAAAAACTGAACCGTTGTATTCTACCTTATCAGAATAGAAGGTACGATAGTGATTTTCTGGCGGTAAAACAGGTGTTGGATTCCGGTAAATTGGGAGCAATGGTGGAAGCCCATATGCGTTATGATAGATATCGGTATCATATAGGCCCTAAAATAGCCAAGGAGACCCCTTTGCCGGGCAGCGGTCTTTTATATGATCTGGGCCCCCATTTGTTGGACGCCGCCATTGCACTTTTTGGATACCCATTGGAATGGAAAAAGTACACCGGCAAGTTTAGGCCTAAAACCCAGGTAGATGACTATGCCCATATACATTTAGTGTATCCGAAGGGAGTTCAGCTGTTTATAACAATGAGTATGTTGGTGGTGCAGCCGCAGGCCGCTTTTATCCTTAATGGTACCAAGGGGACCTTTATTAAACAAAGAACGGACATTCAGGAGCAGCAGTTATTGGAGGGAATGTGCCCGGGAAATCCTTTGTTTGGAATTGAGGATGCCGATAAATATGGGGTACTCACTACTATTGACGGGAATGGGGAAAGGCATCTTGAAAAAGTAAAGTCGGTAAGATCGTCCTACATGAATTTGTTCGAAGATGTTTATAGATCCATTGCAGAGGGAATCCCGTATCCCGTAACTGAAAAGGACATTGTTCGGCAGCTTGAGATTTTGGAAGGGTAAGGCTGGGCCGTCTGTATAGGTTCATTTTATTTTGTTGTGGCCCTTCCTATTTCCTCCCAAGATCCTTAGGTCATCCGTTTGTATGGCAGGCCTAACCAATTTCCTTTTTTTTAGTTGTATATTTGGTGGGAATAACGAAGTGTGCTGTTTTAATTTTAGGTAGCTAAGTCATTAAAAATGCTCCAAAAAAAAGCTGGAAATGTCTAAATTGCCTGAAGATCATAAATTCCTGGATCTTTCAGATTATGGGAGGCCAATGGCCAGTGTAATTGCAAACGGATTAAAGGAAACTGCCGTTACCCCCGTTCAAGTTACTATTGGCTTTCTTTGCTCTGGTGTAATTGCGGTGGTCTGCATGTACTATGGCTATAATTGGTATGCGGCCTTTTTTTTTATTTTAAAATCTATCTTGGATGCTGCCGATGGGGAGTTGGCACGGGTCAAGGATGCGCCCTCCTATACCGGGAGGTATTTCGATTCCCTTTCTGATTTTGTGTTGAATATCCTGATATTTTTAGTGTTATGGCGTATAACCCATGTGGGTTTTGGTTATGCCCTGTTGGCATTTCTTGGGCTGCAACTACAGGGTACCCTGTATAACTATTACTATGTAATTTTGAGAAATAAGTTTCATGGCGATGTTACAAGTCGAGTTTTTGAATCTGGGACTCCGGTAGCAATGGCAGGGGAGCAGCAGCGAAACGTGAATGTACTTTTTTGGTGGTATAGAGTACTTTACGGCAGTTTTGACCAAATTATTTATAAGTTGGATGCCGAGGCTGCCAACGGCAGACATCTGCCCAATTGGCTTATGACGGCCGTATCTACTTTTGGCCTTGGGTTTCAACTACTACTTATAAGTGTGATGCTGATTTTGGGGTGGGCAGAATACATAATTCCTTTTTTTATAATATACTCTTTATTCATTTTTTTGTTTATCGCCATTAGAAGGTCATTGTAGGTTATCGGGATTGGTTTCCATGAAACTTTGGGTATTTTCAGTTGCCAATGGCAGTTTACGACCGGCAAAAAAATGGATTTCACTGCCCACTTATCGAACGGTTATTGTCAAGGAATTTAATTCCGTTCCAAAAACCCTTCCTACGGGCCTTTCCCGGTCAGGTAAAATGTAATTATATTGTTTTATTAAAAGTGTGTGCTTACACATTTATATAAATAAACACTGTAACAGAATCTAAAATTTCCATAATAACTCGCTCATATCGCAATTATTTTTATATTTGTGTGCGCACACACTTTTTTAATTTATTTAAGCACATATAATTAGGTAAGTTTATTTTCTATGGCAAAAAACAAAAAGACCACCATTCAGGACCTGGCAAACTATGCCAATGTTTCCATAGGAACCATAGACAGGGTTTTGCACAATAGGGGTAAGGTGTCCCATGCCAAAAGAAAAAAAGTGGAAGAGGCCATAGACAAATTGGATTTTAATCCCAATCTCCTGGCTAGAACCTTGGCTTTGGGAAGGCAGTTTACGGTGTGCAGCCTGTTTCCGGAAGCGGTTACCACGGAAAGTTATTGGTCATTACCAAAAATAGGGGTAGATCAGGGAGTGGAGGGATTTAGGGATTTTGGTATGGAGCTATACACTTACCAGTACAGTTTGTTCGACGAATCCAGTTTTGTTAAAAATGCCAGTGCCATTCTGGACAAGAATCCAAGTGGCGTAATTTTGGCACCGCTGTTTGAAAAGGAAAGTCTGGAATTCATAACGAAATTGGAAGAAAGGAATATTCCTTATGTCTTTATAGATGCCAACATCAAAAACAAAAAAAATCTAAGCTACATTGGGCCCGATCTAAAGGGCAGCGGATACATAGCCGGAAAATTGTTGAATTCGGTCTTGGGTCCTTCAGACGACATCCTAATAGTGAATATGGTCAAGGGGTTTGAGAATAGCGCCCATACCGCCGTTGTGGAAAACGGTTTCAGGGATTATTTCAAGCAAAATGAACCCCAGACAGGGAGAAATATAAATTCCATTACGATCCCCTCCACCACGGAGATCGAGGTGAACAGGGAACTGACCACCTATTATATTAAGAATCCCGGGACCAAAGGTGTTTTTGTTTCCAACTCCAGGGCCCACATTATTTCTAGGTACCACGCCTTTCACAGGTTGGAACTAAAGGTGGTCGGATTTGATCTTGTTCCAGGGAATGTGGCCGAGTTAAAAAATGGAAATATCGATTATATTATTTCACAAAGACCCGTATTTCAGGGAGTAACCGCTGTAAAGGTGCTGTTCGATTTTTTTGTTTACAAGAAGTCGCCCAACCCCATTCAGTATGTGCCTTTGGATATAATTATAAAAGAGAACGTGGATTATTATATTAATTTTCAATAAGGGTCTTGCCAAATAGCATAAATTGGGAAGGGTCAAGTAACTTTCTTTAAACTGGAAACAAATATTATGGGAATACGAAAACTTGGTTATTTGGTGTTATTGTTCTTTTTCGCTTCTTGTGGAAATGGCAAGTCCAAAAAGAAGGATGTAAGTGGCCTGCAGGAAACCGAAAAACCTGGTGTTAGGGTAGAAAATAAGGTGTCGGAACAAAAAGTGAATGTCTACTTTGGGGATGAATTATTTACTTCTTACATCTATCCCGACAATATTATGAAACCGTGTTTATGGCCCATAACGACTTCGGAAGGCACGGAGATAACACGCAAATATCCTTTGAAGACAGTGGCCGGAGAACGTGCGGACCATCCGCACCACATAGGGATGTGGATGAATTATGGAGATGTGAACGGAATTGATTATTGGGGGCATTCAGAAGCCACCCCGGAAGAGCGCAAGCCATTTAGTGGTGTTATCAGGCATCAGGAGGTTGTTGAGGCCCATGCCAAGGATGCCCAGGGAACGATACGGGTCCGGACCCATTGGGAAGCGCAGGGGCGTACCCAGATAAAGGAAGAAATTGAACTTCAATTTATAGACCAGGGGAGGATAAGGATTATAGATTGGATCAGTATCTTAACGGCCCAGGAGGATATCCTGTTCAAGGATACCAAAGAGGGGATGTTTGCCATTAGGCTAAGTCGTGAACTGGAATTGCCATCCGATGATCCGCTAACGCTAACCGATACGCACGGAAATCCGGAGACGATCAAAGTCATTAACAACGATGCGGTTTCCGGGGATTATTTAAGTAGTGAAGGTATTAGAGGTGAAGATGTATGGGGAACCAGGGCCAAATGGATGAAACTCTTTGGAAACTATAAGGAGGGGAAAGTTGCCGTGGTGATTCTGGACCATAAAGAGAATCCGGGATATCCGGCCTATTGGCACGCGAGGGGCTACGGTCTATTTGCCATAAATCCACTGGGTCAAAATGTATTTTCGGAAGGCAAGGAAACTATGGATCTGAGTTTGAAGAAAGGGGAGTCGGTTCGTTTTGCTTTTCGGACATTGGTGTGCTCGGGAGAAATCTCCGATGAGGAGATCAATGCCCTAGGGATGGAGTTTTCGGGCCTATATTAGCCCCATTTTAAATGACATACGAAATAAATAAAGTTAATAACGATCAAATCTGGATAGCATGAAATCAAATTCAAGTTCAAGAAGAAGTTTTATTAAAAAAACCGCAGCCAGTTCCGCCTTCATAGCTACGGCCGGAATCCTTCCCCAATTTAGTGCCAAAAGTTATGCCCGTATTCTAGGGGCCAATGATCGTATCAATGTCTCCATGATGGGGGTCAATAGTAGGGGAAATGCCCTGGCCCAAAATTTTGCAAGTCAGAAGAATTCCGAGGTGATCCATCTTTGTGATGTGGACAGCAGAGTTGTCCTTAAATGTTTGGATTCCTTAAAGGATAGGCAGGATAGGAAGCCGAAGACCTATGCGGATTTTCGAAAATCCTTGGAAAGCAGGGACGTAGACGCCATAGTGATCGCCGCACCGGATCATTGGCATGCCCCTGCATCGCTCCTGGCCATGGAAGCAGGCAAACACGTTTATGTGGAAAAACCATGTAGCCACAACCCCAATGAAGGGGAAATTTTGGTACAGGCCGCTAAAAAATACGGGAAGGTAATACAAATGGGAAACCAGCGAAGATCATGGCCCAATGTGGTAGAAGGGATAAAGGCCTTGAAGTCCGGTGCCATTGGTAGGGTGTATTTTGGTAAAGGATGGTACACCAATAACCGTCAGTCCATAGGGGTCGGGAAGGAAGTTGGGGTACCCGATTGGTTGGATTGGGAACTTTGGCAAGGTCCGGCACCTAGGATGAGGTATAAGGACAATATCGTACATTATAATTGGCATTGGTTATGGCATTGGGGAACAGGGGAAGCCCTTAACAATGGTACCCATATGATAGACCTGCTGCGTTGGGGCATGCAGGTGGACTATCCCATAAGGGTTAGCTCCAATGGCGGTAGGTATAGATATCAGGACGATTGGGAGACACCGGATACCCAAGTGATCAATTTGGATTTTGCCGAAGGCTTGTCCATGTCCTGGGAAGGTAGGAGCTGTAATGGCAAGCCTATTGAAGGGAATGCGGTCGGCGTTATGTTCTATGGGGAAAACGGAAGTATGCTAATACCAGGTGGCAATAGCTATACCATTTTTGATTTGGAGGGTAAAATGGTGAAAGAAGTTAAGAATACCCAGGAAATAGATCCCAGGAATAAATCCAATCCGGCCGAACTCTTGGATGCCCTGCACATACAAAATATGTTCGATGCCATCCTAAACGGGGCCAGCCTTAATGCGGACATAGACTCCGGTCATAAAAGTACCTTGTTGGTGCAATTGGGGAATATTGCGCAGCGTACGGGGAGGTCTTTGAATATAGATGCCGATAACGGGCATATTTTGCAGGATAGCGATGCACAGAAATTATGGAGCCGGTCTTATGAAAACGGCTGGGAAATGAAATTATAATAAAAAATATATGACGAACAGAAGATCATTTTTAGAGAAAATAGGAAAAGGGGCGGCACTTTCAACCTTGGCCCTGTCCATACCATCTACTTTGTTTTCCCAATTAAAGCCTGGAAAATCCCCGGGGCTAAAAAATAAGATAATTGGTATCATTGGTGCCGAAAATTCACATACCATAGGTTTCGGGAAAATGTTCAATGTGGATAAAAAATTTCCGGGTTGGGAGGTTAAATATGTTTGGGGGGAAAAAGAGGAATTTGCCCAAAATGCCAAGACCAAGGGTAGTATTCCCGTTATTGTAAAAGATCCATCGGAAATGATGGGAAAGATAGATGCATTGATCGTTGATCATCGGTATGGCGACCTACACTTGGATGCCGCCCTCCCCTTTGTCAAAAAGGGGATACCTACTTTTATAGACAAACCATTTTGTTATAGTAGTGCGGCTGCAAGAACATTTCTGGAAATGGCAAGGACCCTTGGTACCCCGGTAACATCCTATAGTTCCATAGCCCATAGCTACGCTACGGACGATATGCGTAGCCAATTGGCGGGAATGAAAGAGGTAAATCAAATAACCAGTTACGGCAAGGCCGATATCAATTCCATTTATGGAGGCTTTTTTTTCTATGGAGTGCATTTGGTAGAGCCTCTGATCTATCTTTTTGACGAAAAAATTGTTTCCGCCAGATTCAACCTGAATGAAAAGGAGAATTTGAACAGTAGCGCCAGTTTAATATTTGAAAATGGAAGAATGGCCACCTTGGTGATTACTACCAAAAAGTACGGCTGGCAAAATTTTGTGGAGACCGATGAGGGGGTGGTGGAATTAAAGTCGCGTATAAAGCCCGTTGATCCCGATAAGAATTATGTGGATATGGTAAATATGTTCAGCACCGGAAAGGAACCGCGAAGCCACGAGAGCATTATTCATGGTATTGCGGTATTGGAAGCCATTCAAAAATCAATAGTTTCAGGGAATTGGGAATCCGTTGTATTATAATGATGGGGAATAACAAGAATAGCCTGCGTAGTGTATTTGCCATTGTCTACATAATGGGATTGTTATGTATTGGTTGTAGAAATAAAGAGGAAAGTAGGCAGGAACCAATGAAGATTGGGGAGCAATTGCACAATAACTTAACTTTTTTGGAGCAACAGCAGGGTTGGGAACTACTATTTGATGGAGAATCGTTTAAAGGTTGGCGGGGTTTGGGCAGGAATGATGTTCAGACCGAGTTGTGGACAATTGAAGATGGTGCCATACATAAATTGAATAGCGGAGAGGTGCCTTCCCTACCTGATGGCCAACCCGTGGAAGGGGGAGATCTAATGACAGTAGATACCTTTGATAATTATGAATTGTACTTTGAGTGGAAAATACTAAAAGCGGGCAACACAGGTTTAAAGTACAATGTTTCCGAAGAGATGTCCAAAAAGTTCGGTTCCCCATATTCGGCCCTTGGATTTGAATACCAGTTATTGGATGATGCCGATACACTTTACGCGGGAAAATTAAAGCCTTCCCAATATACAGCTAGTCTTTATGATATGATTGCTGCGGAAAATGTAAAGGTCAGGCCGGCCGGAATGTTCAATTCCAGTCGCATTGTGGTAAATAATAATAGGGTAGAGCACTGGCTCAACGGGAAAATGGCGGTTACCTATGAATTTGGTTCCCAACATTTGGATTCCCTTTTCCAAAAAAGCAAGTTTGTGGACTATCCAGGATTTTTGGATAAGAAAAAGGGACATATTGTCCTTCAAAACCATAAGGACGATGCCTGGTTTCGGAACATTAAGATTCGCAAAATTGAATCTGGAAGTTAGTTTCCGATGGAATTGACAAGGATCCGATAATTATTAATTCAACATATTGTTATGATAATTAAATATATATCAATTTTAGCACTTTTCTTTTTTTATAATATGGGAATATCACAGTCTATTGCTCCAAAAGGTATGGAGGGTATTTTGTATTCCGATGGGGGCTGGGTCTCCCTATCGGTTACGGACGGAAAAATTTCGGGAATCGACCGCTTGGCCAATGGGGACAGGGATTCCAAAGTATATGTAGCGCCCGGTCTGGTCGATGTCCAGATCAACGGCTATATGGGAGTGGATTTTTCAGGTCCGGATCTTACGGTGGAGGGGGTAAGGAAGGCTACAAAAGCCTTGTGGAAGGCAGGCGTAACTACTTATTTCCCGACCATTATTACCAGCGATTTCAATAGGATGAAAATGAATTTTACAATTCTTGCCGAGGCACAAAAGGATCCTGAGATAGGAAAATCCATTCCCGGGTTCCATTTAGAAGGCCCCTATATATCGCCAATTTCAGGGTTTAGGGGGGCACATTTGGAGAAATATATTAAAAACCCGGACTGGGAGGAATTTAAGGAGTTGCAGAAAGCAGCGAACAATGGTATAAAAATAATAACCCTAGCTCCCGAATTGGAGGGGGCCATACCCTTTATCCGCAATTGTGTGGCCAATGGTATTGTAGTAGCACTCGGACATCACAATGGTAGTGCAGAGGATATAAAACGCGCCATAGATGCCGGGGCAAAAATGGCCACCCACTTGGGCAATGGCTGTGCCAACGAGATCAATAGGCACCATAACCCGATCTGGCCGCAATTGGCCGATGATCGTATCGCTCCCAGTCTAATAGCGGACGGATTTCATTTGACCAAGGAAGAGGTACGGAGTTTTTATAAGGTAAAAGGCCCCGATAAAACCATTTTGGTCTCCGATGCCCTGGATCTGGCGGGCCTGCCTCCGGGAGAGTATACCCGTGGGGAACGTACATTATTACTGACCCCCAACGTGGTGAAATTACCCAAGGAAAATGTTCTGGCCGGGGCAGCGTCACCAATAAGTGCTTGCGTAGGGGTAATTATGGATTTTACACAATGTACCCTGGCCGATGCCATACAAATGGCAAGTACCAATCCCGCCAAGATGTTTTCTTTGGACGGACTGGGGGAAATAGGACAGGGTAAACGTGCAGACCTTATTCTCTTTCAGATGGAGGATAATCAAATGGTCATCCTAAAGACATTTGTAGCCGGACAGTTGGTGCATTCCATAGATTAACATGTTGCGAATTTCTATAGTGTTGAATGTTAGGGTACTTGGTTGAAAATTAAATGGGTTCATTATATAAATAGCAGACTATGGGCAATACATCGATAATTAAAAAAATCCTTTTGGGACTAAGTGCCGTAGGTCCCGGCTTATTCCTCATCGGGTACAATATTGGAACGGGAAGCGTTACCACCATGGCCAAGACCGGCGCGGAGTTTGGCATGGGCCTTTTTTGGGCCGTAGTGCTTTCCTGCATTTTTACCTATGTTCTAATGATCGCCTATGGCAAAGTAACCTTGGTGACGGGTAGGACTGCGCTATTTAATTTTAAACAGGAGTTTAAATGGGGCTGGATACTTTCGCTCTATATCATTCTTGTATTGATCATAGGGGAATTATTGGCCCTTATGGGCGTAATGGGCATAGTGGCCGATCTGGTGCAGGAAGGGGTGCGCTTGGCGTATAACGGGACTATAATACACCGGGCATGGATCATCTTGTTTTTTGTAACAATACTGACATTTTTTTTATGGTTCGGACGTTATAAAGCTTTTGAAAAAGTGTTGACCGTTCTGGTCATCTTGATGGGACTTTCCTTTATGGTGGTCTTTATCATGGTCCGTCCGGACATGACAGATATCCTATCGGGCATGATTCCTAGTATTCCCAACACTCCCGGGGCATTGGGGCTCATTGCGGCCATTACCGGTACCACCTGTTCTGCAGCTGTTTTTGTTATGAGAAGTACCGTTGTTGCAGAAAAGGGGTGGGGTTTAAACGATTTAAAAAAGGAAAAGACGGATGCCTTTGTGTCCGCTTTTATGATGCTTTTCTTGAGCGGTATCATCATGGCGGTTGCTGCAGGAACCCTTCATATTTCCGGGATGAAACTGGACAATACCGTAGAAATGATATCCCTGTTTGAGCCGTTGGGAGGTAAATTGGCGGCTTTTGTACTGATTATAGGGATTACAGGAGCCGGACTTTCCACTATCTTTCCCATTGTGCTCATAGCCCCCTGGTTGTTGGCAGACTATAGGGGAACTCCGAGAAATATTCATTCCAAATCTTCCAGAGCTTTAATGCTCGGAGCCATGGTATTTGCCTTTGGAACTGTCTTTCTGGAGGAAAGGCCACCGGCACTAATGGTTTTCTCCCAGGCTTTTCAAGCCTGTATCCTGCCGGCAGTAGCGGTTCCAATGTTTGTATTGATCAATAGACAAAAATTAATGGGGAATAACAGGGCAGGTCTTAAGCTCAATCTAGGGCTAATAGCGGTTATCCTATTTTCACTGCTGACCACCTGGTTTGCTATATCCGAATTTATATAAAACTATACAATGGAAAAGTCGTTTCAAATGGATAATCTGTTCATACATGTTTATGGACAAACAAAGGAAATGGGTGCAGCGGCGGCTGATTATGTTCAAGGAAAATTAAGTGCTGCGATCCTTAATAGGGGTGCGGCCAATCTTATATTGGCCACGGGAGCATCCCAGTTTGCATTTTTAGAGGCATTGCAGAACAAGGAAATCGATTGGGGAAAAATAACCGTATTTCACCTGGATGAATACAAGGGCATATCCGAAGCCCATCCCGCTAGTTTTAGAAGATATCTCAAGGAGCGGATTTTAAATAGGGTGGCCCCTAAAAAGATATTCTTCCTAAATGGAGATGCAGCCAATTTGCAAATGGAGATCAAAAATTATGAAAAAGCGTTAGAAACAAATCCAATAGATATTGCCTGCATTGGAATAGGGGAAAATGGACATATAGCCTTCAATGATCCGGCGGTTGCCGACTTTAAAGATCCCAAATTGGTGAAGGTGGTGGAGTTGGATGAGGCATGCAGAAATCAGCAGCTAGGGGAAGGCTGGTTTCCAACCTATGCCGATGTACCCAAAGAAGCCGTTACGCTGACCATTACCGCCATAATGAACTGTAAGGCCATTAGTTGTGTGGTGCCAGATCAAAGAAAGGCCCAGGCCGTTTATAATACCCTTTACGGTGACATTGGCACCTTTTGCCCGGCTTCAATACTCAGGACCCATCCAGAAACGGTCCTCTTTTTGGACAAGGAATCGGCCTCCATGATTAAATCCCGATAACTATCGGGATTTAATCTCACTTTATGCCAAGGGCTTCATTGTCGAAAGAAATACCTTCCCAACCACTGATCATAAAATTACGAATGTTTTGGTGGTCCGTACCTTTGGGATTTTCCAGAACGTCTTTGGTGTAATAGGAACCAAAGCAGGCCAAGGTTTCCTCCTTGCCCAACTTGTGATGTTGCGCAAAAGAGAATACTTTACAGGAACCTAAATTTTGGCCGGCCTCATAAATAATTGCTCCATTGGTAAATCTTGAGGGCGTAAAACTATAATAGGTGTCAATAATACCTATAGTGTCGCCAAAGGTAATCTCTTCCGGAGTCCTTCTAAGTTTGTCGAGAAATTCATAAACCGTCATTGTTCCAAAGGTTTTAGTTCTGCCGGTAAATTTAGATCATCCTATCATGAATTAGGTTGGATTTTAGAAGTTAATTATTAATAGGTTGGGTCTATATTTTTTATCTTTAGGAAAATAATTAATCGGAACATAAAATAACTTCATATGAAACAACTAATGCTGGGTATGTCGCTATTGTCCTTTTTTTCTTTTATGGCGCAAGGAATTAAAATGGAAGTTCCACCAAACGAAATACAGATCAAAACTGCTGTTTTGCCCATCCCTAATGAGAAAAGGGAGGGCGCTATGGTCTATGGATATAATAGCTCTGGAGCGTTGGTAGTGTTGAGAAAGGGAACCAATAATTTGGTGTGTATAGGCGATAATCCGGATAAGGACGGAATAAATGTGGCATGTTATTCCAAAAAATTGGAACCCTTTATGGCCCGTGGAAGGGAACTCTCCGCGAAAGAACTTTCTGGGGAGGAGCGGGAAAAAATCCGTGCCAAGGAGGTAGCATCCGGTAAAATAAAAATGCCCAAGGAACCTAGTATGATGTATGTGTACTATGGAAAATCCGAGGATTATGATATTTCCACCGGAGAGTTGCAGAATGGAAAATTCAGATATGTTATTTACACCCCTTTTGCAACCACGGAATCTACGGGATTACCGGACAAGCCCCATGCCCCGGGGATGCCCTGGTTAATGGATCCGGGCACGCATAGGGCTCATATCATGGTGGGCCCGTAAACAACTATGGTGGTGTTTTACCATGGCCGCTATGGCAAATACTGCTGTTTGTGCAATCTAATTTAAACCTTACATTTGCACGGTTTTAATTTTCTGAAAATATTTGGAAATGGGGGGTAATAATCTGGTGGACAGGCAAGGGAATATTGCGGAGACAATAAGTTCGGACGAGATAGATCAGTGTATTTTTCTACTTAATAAGTTGGTAGGGAACGGGCATAGGATCTTTGAACTTCCCGAGGAGAAAAGAGTGGCCTTGCTAAAAGCGGCGGGCCATTTGTCCAGACCGGCCAAGAGTGAATTTAAACAGCGTAAAAAGGACGCGGCCAAGGCGGCCAAACGCAAGATGATAGAGCGCGATAAGCATGCGCGCAAGGAAACAGGTATTAGAAGTGCCAGGGAGGCCGCCGTATTCGTTGCCCCCAAATTGTTGACTGCCCCCATCAACAAGACCTTGGAAGAGCTGGAATTGGAATCACCGAGGAATTGCTATGTCTGTAAAACGGTATATACCAAGCTACATCATTTTTATGATGCCATGTGTCCCGAATGTGGGGATTTCAATTATGCAAAGCGCTTTCAGACGGCCGACCTTGAGGGGCAGGTGGCCATAGTGACGGGATCACGATTGAAAATAGGATATCATATTACCCTCATCATGTTGAGGGCGGGGGCTACGGTGGTGGCCACTACCAGGTTTCCTGTAGATGCGGCACTTCGCTTCTCCAAGGAAGAGGATTTTAATGAATGGGGGCATAGACTAAAAATACATGGATTGGATTTAAGGCATATCCCGAGCGTAGAGATTTTTTGCAATTTTATAGAACAGCAATATGACCGATTGGATATCCTTATCAATAATGCCGCCCAAACGGTAAGAAGGCCGGCAGGTTTTTACCAACACCTAATGAAGAATGAGGAGGTGGCCTTCCCTGATCTGCCCCCACGGGTACGGGAGGTATTGATGGATCACAATTTTTGCCTACAGGAGCTGAACGGCCTTACCAAGGGCACGGCGAGTGCCCAAAATAATGCCTTGCCCGTTAATTGGCATGCCCCGGAACCCGGTATCGGTATTAGGGCCTCCGCAAAACTATCCCAGATCCCCTACAGTTTTGATAGTTCCCTTTCTGCCAAGGAAGTTTTTCCAGAAGGCGAATTGGATGCCGATCTACAACAGGTAGATCTAAGGAAAACCAATAGCTGGCGACTTAAATTAGGGGAAATTGAGACCCCGGAAATGATAGAAGTGCAATTGGTGAACGCCATAGCCCCCTTTGTACTCTGCAACCGTTTGTCAAAACTTATGCGGCAGGAGAATACAGGCAAGAAACATATTATCAATGTATCGGCCATGGAAGGGAAATTTCATAGGTTTTACAAAGAGGATCGGCACCCCCATACCAATATGGCCAAGGCAGCGCTTAATATGTTGACACATACTTCTGCCCTGGATTTTGCCAAAGATGGGGTCTATATGAACGCTGTGGATACCGGTTGGGTAACGGACGAGGACCCTATTGAATTGTCCAAAAGAAAGGAGGAAATCCATGATTTTCAACCTCCATTGGACATTGTTGACGGTGCCGCAAGGGTGTTGGATCCATTGATAGACGGGATTAACTCCGGCAAACATTGGTGCGGTAAGTTTCTTAAGGACTATAGGCCAATAGATTGGTAAGCAACAATTCTAATTAAAAGTGTTCTTGATCGACGGGTCTATTTCCATTGTTTTGTTTTTGGCGAAGCGATAGGATATACCAAAATTTATTAGATAATCCGCAAAGGCGGCATCTCCATTTCTAGGAGTTCCAGTGCTAATTTCCGTTTGCCTATCCGTTACACTCTGAGGTCTATCCCTTCTAAGGGCAATAGGTACATTTAAATTTAAGGTGAAATTCTGATGCATATAGGCTATGCCCGGTTCCAAGGATAGGACATTTCCTGGCCTACGAAAACCTTCATTACCTCCAATAAGATCTTTTACAGGTACGGCATCAAATCTGGCTCCCAAGGAAGTGGAAATAACATTGGACAAGCTATAACTAAGACCTGTGCGCACCGAATATTGGTCCGGTACGGCCATAATGGCCTCATTTTCCAAAATAGGACTCAATGTTTCCCTAAAGGTTCTGATGCCATTGGTCTCCCTAGGGTTAAAAAGGTAGAAGCCACCACCATAGGCAAATAGACCTGTAGCTATTTTTTGGTAGAATTGAAAATCGACCGTAAAGCCAAAACCGCCATCGCCGGGTTGAATGGACTGATCGACCGGTCTTGTCTCCGGGCTTCCTTCCGGGCCTACATTATAAAATATATCGCTGGCATTATAATTTCCCGTTGGTAGTTTGATTCCCAGACCAACGGCAATATTAGTATTGGGGTTTATGGACGGGTCAAATAACCAATACCCTACACCTGCCCTTATATCTGCCAAACCTCTGGAAAAAGTACTGTACCTTTCTTCCCTGCCGTGCTCATAAAGGGAAGATCTGGCATTGATTACCGTGGGGATGGTGATACTGGTATACAACCTATTGGAGATGCCGTAGGTAAGAAAGAAGTCCCATGCATGGGAATGATTTATAACTTCGGTATTATTGGCAACCCTATCGGCCTCTTCCTCAGTACCCTTAAAATGTCTAAAGGATTTGAAATACCTGTAATTCATGCCTACCTGAAGGTCGCCCTTGCCCAAAAGATTACTTTCCAAGCTATTTCCTACACAGGAAGAAAAGTGTCTAATGGCCACACATCCTTGGGCATTTAACCTTTCCGAATTCATGGCAAGGATAACTAAAAGAGTACTCAATAATGGAATTAAATGAAATTTCTTCATGGGAATAAATTTAAGTATGGTTAGTTTTAATATTGCTAATTGATAAAATTTAATTATGGTACCCTTTTTAATTGGGATTTGTTTTTTGATGATTCACCTATTGTGTAAAGAATTCTTATAGGATAGCACTATTGGTCCATCGTTTTTTTTCCTTCATCCTCACCAATGAGCTGAAGGTATTTTTTATAATGGTATCTTGCTACCTGTCTGCCCAATTCCAGGCCTGCCACATTATCGGCCTGAATATGATAGCCTCCCATAACCCTTGAAATACCGGCCATTTCTGCAGTTTCCGTAAAAGTTGGAAATTTTAGGACAACGGGGTCACCCAGGTTATTGGGCTCTGTAAGCGCTCCAGGAACCAGTTCCACTTCTACACCAAAATGGTCATCCCCAGTAAATAATCGCAATGCCTCTGCACATCCTGCGCTTACGGTACTGTGGCCGGAAACGTAGCTTGGGAAAGGTGGGCAAAGAAAGGCATCGGGGGAATATGGCCTCCAATCCTTTCCCTTCATTTCAACCATACCTTTATCAGGACCTCCCCAAGCCTTAATTACCTGGTCTTGATAGTAGTCGTGCACCAAGGCATATGGGCGTGTGTAATCATAATACATTTTGGAATCCCAACAGGAGATAAAGGCATCCATGGCTACGGATTCTACCAAAAAATACATCTTTATATCCTGGTCCAAAGTATTGTTGTCCCGGGCAGATACGTCTTGCGCAAATTTCAACCAATGTCCTGCCTGTTGCACAGATTTGGGTCCATCTCGCATAAATTCTACCAAGGCCTTATTTTCCGGGGTTAAATTGGCCTGAAGGTCAATTACTTCCTTAACTTCCAATGCCAATTGTTCGGAACCCACCATAGGAGGCGGCCCGGGTCTAAATTGATCGGCAGTTTCCAAAAGTAAAGGTTTTACCTTCTGCCAATAGGGGGTAAGGCATCCTGGATTGTATTTATTGCCCTTCCCGTCCAAGAAATATTTTGGTTGCCATCTGTTAAGATCAATATTTTTATCAATATCGTTTACGGGCACATAATGGGTATAATCAAAATAGGGCTGCCCATTGGAACCTTCCACTTCCCCATATTGATTGGCCCCGTCATTTTTACGGGCCGCAATCACCATATCCGCGGCCAGGTTGCCAATTCCCTCCGGAGTACCGGGGTCTTTCGATTTATTTTGTGGATCAAGGCCCAATGCGATCATCTTCTTCTTAAAAAGTGTGCTATCGGAATAATAATATTCATTAAGGGCCCTATAAGCCGCATAACTCACCGCTATTTCCTTATTTTTTAAGGATCTTTCATTTTCCGGGAATCGTTCCAAATTTTTCAGGTATACCGGTTGGGCCTTATTGTCAAAGCGCGTCCAGGCATCGAACATGGCAGTAAAGATTAATCCCAGATATCTGGAGGTAACGGTTGGCCTAGGCTTAAAGCGATCCGTGTCGTTGGCAGTTGCCTCCAAGGCCACATGGGCCCATTGGTAGGCAATATTGTCCTCTCCACGGGGTTCATTGGCCATAGCTACCTGATGGTCTGCTATGGTATTGGACTCTTTGGATTGGTCTTTACAGCCCATTAAACCTAAAAACAAAATGGATAGTAATGGTATAAAAAAAGACTTAGGGCACATGGTAGTTGGTTTTCTATAGAACAATAGTATAAATTTAGATGGTGTAAAAATAGTTTTTTATTTGAATTGATTATATTGCTTGATGAAATAGGCAATTTATTGGATAAGATCATGAAATGTTTAATTGTAGATGATGATCCGTTGATTTGTGATTTACTTGAGCACTTTTGTAGTAAGGTCAGTGAAATTAAAAGTGTAACTACAACAGTGTCCGGTTTCGAATCTATTAACCTAATTAACAGCTCAACTTTTGACCTAATATTGTTGGACTATAATTTGCCGGATATAACCGGTAAGGATATCCTGGATCTGAATCCCAATTCCGCAGTGATTATGGTTACCTCGAACAAGGATTTTGCCTTGGATTCCTATAACTATCCCAAAATTGTCGATTATTTAGTGAAGCCTCTTGATTTTCCTAGATTTTATAAAGGGTTTTTAAGGGCGAAGGAATATATTTCCACTAGTCTGAAAGTACCGGAAAAGCAGGCACGATTGTTTATCAAGGAAGGGGGGAAACTGGTAAAAATAAAATTGCGGGAAGTAGCCTATTTTAAGTCGGAGGCGAATTACATTTCCATTGTTTTTAAAAACAAGAAAATATTGACATTAATGGCCCTTAAGGACCTTGAACCGAAACTTCCCGATTTTTTTCAACGGGTGCATCGCTCTTACATCATTAACCTTAATATGATAGACGTTATACAGACCGGTGCCGTGGAGATAAATAAGGACCATGTTCCCGTGAGTCAAGGTTATGTCCCGGATCTGCTCAGGAAGATCGAACTTTTGAATTAAGGTGTCTTTCCACTCTGATACAGCACAAATAATAAGAAAAAACAGTATTTATTTTATTGGAGTGATCCGCATTTAGGGTCGATATTTTAGCTGGGAGCACCTCTTTAAGATCGGTCAATTTAAGATTGTTGATATGGGCTATTAGTTTATGGATTACAGCTTCCCATTTAATTTGATCCTTACTCCTGGCAATTTTGTTTATTTCCTTGAGGTAGTTTTCAAATTCTTTCTCCAGTAGTTCTAGGACCTTGTTTATTTTAGGGATGTCGTGATCATAGCTATTGTGGATATTTGAAAAATCCGGTGCCTGCAATTCATTACTTCCCAAAACTTTATAGACGGTATCTTTTAAATGGTCTATTTCAAAGGGCTTCTGAAAATACTCGTAGCACCGGGTGTTGGCTTCCGAGGCATCCGAGGCTGAAATAATAATAAGCGGACAGTTTATTTTTTTGGTACTTATCCAGTGTTCCAATCTGGAGTTTATTTTTTCGGTTTCCAGCAATAGATCACTGATAATTAAATCTGGGGTACCCGAATTTAAACGTTTCGAAACAGTGTCGATAGAGTTGGTCTGGTACAAGGTGATGTTGTCAAAATTAAGGATATGCCTTATCAGCTCCATAGTGGGGGCATCGTCCTCTATGTGCAGGATATTATAGTTGCCACTTAGTTTTGGAAAGGGCAGGATTGAAGAGGGAAGAGGTTTTGTAAGTTTTGGGATAGATGAGGATCGGGTAGGAAGGCTGATCAAAAATTCGGAACCTTTACCTTTTTCCGAAGAAGCCTTTAAGCTTCCTCCAAATAGTGTAGTCAACTGTTTAACAATGGAGAGGCCCAGACCATAGCTGCCATACCTACCTGACAGATCATTTTTTTCCATAAAAAAACGGTCGTTTATTCTGTTGAGGTTTTTGGGGAGTACCCCCCCACCGGTATCGTTTACCTTTATGTTTAAGGTATGATTATTAGTGCCGTTGATAGAGGCGGAAAGACCTATAATACCCTTTTGGGTATATTTTAAGGCGTTTACCACGAGATTGGTAACTATTTGTGTCAGTCTTAATGCATCGGTCTGAAAGAGTGCAGTTTCCAGCTTTTTATCTATACTTATATTAAAAGTAAGGCCTTTTTGAACGGCTTCGTACAAATAGGTGGAGTGGATACCCTTTAAGAGCTCCGCAATATTGGTAGGTTCCCATTGAATTTGCAGTTTTCCCTCAACTAATTTTTGGTGGTCCAAAACATCGTATACGAGGCCTGCCAAGCTATTGGAGCTTCTTTCCAATGAATTGATAATTGGTAATTGCGGCTCCGAAGCATTTTTGTACAACAATTTTGTAAAGCCCAGAATGGCGTTTAGGGGAGTGCGCATTTCGTGGCTCATATTTTGTAAAAACTCGTCCCTTTGTTGTCTTGCGAGCTGTTCCTTCTCCAAAGCGGTATTCAATTCATGGACGTTCTGATCAATTTTGACCTTCATTTTGTTGAAGGTATTGGCCAAGATCCCTATTTCGTCCTTTCTATTGGTAGGTAGGGCCTGATCATCTGGAATTCCCTGGTCATAGTTACTTATGGCTTTGGTAATTTTAGTGATTTTTTTTGAAAATAAATTGGTGAAAAACCATGACAATAGAATGGAAAATAAGCACACCCATAGCAATGTCTGAATACTTTCCGAACGTACGTTAAGGGCATTTTTCAATAATACATTTTGATCCATATTGGAAATCAGAAATATTTTTCGCTTACCATCAAAATAGGGCAATTCTTTAAAATAACTTAAATAACTACTGCCATTCTGCCCTGTTAGTTGTTGGAAACCATTTTTTTGGGGTTCTTGGGGCCTGTTTTCAATATTGAAATCGGAATAAAAATTATAAAATTCACCTGTCTGTTGGCCAAACTGACGGGATCTGTCACCTGAGTATAAATACTGGCCATGGGCATCTATTAAATAGAACTGACTGTCATTACCGGCAATTTGATCGAGATCCAGATATAGTAGATTTAAATTTATATTAATGATCAAGATGCCTACTTTTTTGTTCTTATTATCAAATATGGGACTGGCAACGCGTAGGGTAGGGGTATAAGGGGTACTGATAACACCGTATTCCTCATTTAAATTGATATTCGAAAAATAATGTTCGCCTTTTTTTATTTGGTTGGCCTCTTTAAAATATCTACGATCCCCTTTTTGCTGTAGATTGGTCGACTTTATTACTTGGTCTTCCAATTTGTCGAAACGAATGATCTCTTTGCCGTTCTCATCCGCGTCGAGTAATCTTATCTGAAAATAGGCTTCTTTATTTTCCAATATAATTCGGAAGAGTTGGTCCACCTCTTGAGCGGTTTTTTCAGAGGGATCAAATATGTGCTGTTGTAAGGTGGGACTCAAAGTTATTACGGCAATGTCATTGGTCACCTCGTTCAATAAGGCGTAAAAGGACTGTTGTGCCAATTCGGTGGCGTGGATAATACGTTCTTTTGAATGCGCCGTAATTACTTGGGAAGCTTTTCTAAAAACCAAATATCCGGACAAAAGAATGGAGAAAATAATCAGACCGGTGAAGAAAAGCGCAAATCGGGTAACTATGGAATGTCTTAAGTTCATATAAGGGCGCAAACCTATTTGATGATATAAAATAGCTAAGGACTATGCCAGGCGGCAGTGACATCTATTTTTTTGAAACCTTGAACCTTGAACTTTCTCCCTGCCAACTGTCCTCCCTTTCAAAAATCCCTGTCTTTGCCGGAGGTATGTAATTTATTTATTGGTATTTCTGATTTCTTTTTCTACCAATTCTATATAGCGTTCCATGGCTTCCTCAATGCTTACATTTTTTGCTTGGATCAGGGCATTGGCCTTAAAGGCATTTATTAAGGGCGTCCTGCTACCTGGATGGCTAAAATTGCGGTTGGCAATTTTAAAATAGGCATATAGTTTTAATAGAAGATCGGCAGGCAGGGGTTCTGTATAATCATTAACAAAATCGACCGCTGCTATAAAATCTTTATTTAGTTTATCAGTCTTCATTTTCCTTTTTAACCCTTGTAGTTGCAATACATGTTTTTGCCCCTGTCACCTTTTGGTGCAATTTTACAGTAATTGCACTATCCAAAGGTAAGAACAAATCTACTCTAGAGCCAAATTTTATAAACCCTGCATCTTCCCCTTGTTGAACGCTTTCACCTACTTCCGCATAATTAACGATACGGCGTGCCATGGCACCGGCTATTTGGCGGTAGAGAATATCCCCGAACTTGGGCGTATTTATAACAACGGTAGTTCTTTCATTTTCCTCACTGGATTTGGGATGCCAGGCCACGAGGTACTTGCCGGCATGATACTTTGAAAATTTAACAAGTCCACTTGCAGGGAATCTGGTTACATGCACATTTATTGGGGACATAAAGATGGATACTTGGATCCTTTTTGCCCTAAAATATTCCGTTTCCTCCACTTCCTCAATAACAACCACCCTGCCATCTACCGGTGCCAATATTTCATCAAAATTCTTGGAAACCCTTCTTTTGGGATTTCTAAAGAACTGTAGAATTGAAACTAGGATAACCAAGGAAATTATTTGTAGTCCATATCTCAGCCAAATTATATCTACAAAATAATTGGCCAATACTATAAGGGAACAAGCTATAATAAAGGTGGTTATAATAATTTTTTGTCCTTCTTTATGAAACATGTGAAAAAATAATTAAAGTTAAATATGCGAAAGGTGCGGCAAAGACCAAACTGTCCAATCTGTCCAACATACCCCCATGTCCCGGTAAAATGGCCCCACTATCCTTTACCCCGGCGGCTCTTTTAAACTTGGATTCTATAAGATCGCCCAAGCTTCCCGTAATTACGATTACAGTTGCCAGGATGAGCCATTGTATCAATGAAATATTGGTCTCATACTTTGATAAAAAATAGGATGCGGCCAGGGCAAAAACAAAACCTCCAATTGTTCCCTCTATAGTTTTTTTAGGGGAAATGGACGGGAATAATTTATTGCGGCCAATACTTTTTCCTACCAAATAGGCAAAAGTATCGTTTACCCAAATGAGGGTAAACACCCCCATGATCAAAAATTTGGCAAATTCATTGTCTTTATACGGTATCATAGTAAGGAATATGCAGCCTCCGCCTATATAAAACAGGCCAATAATAAATTTTTGCAAATTGTTGAACAATTTTTCTTTTCCGGAAAAGAGGTAGTACAACAATATAAAATTAACCGATATTGTAATGAACATCAAAATATTGATGGGAATCTTATCATTGATCAGATAGATAAATGCCCACCAAAGTGCCAAATAGGCGATAAAAATATGGTAGCCTGGGAGTTTAATCATTCTTTTGTACTCGTAAAGGCAGGCGAGCCCGAAGGTCATAAACAAAAAGTCAAATGCATCGGAGCTTAGGAATACAGCGGAAAGTAGCAGAATTACATATACCGCACCTGTAAGTAAGCGCCTTAAAATTTCTCTCATGTTATAAGTCTTCCAGAAGTAAAAGATAAAGATTTTTAGAACTACTTCCGTAAGTTAAGAAATCGTCTGAATTTTCAGCCGTAGGTTGGAAATGTTTAATGGTAGTAATATTGGCCGGAATTACATTTTTATACTTCTTTTTTATAGTCTTTAATCCCTCTCCAATAGATTCGACCATTTGGCTGGTAGTGGCAAAAACGATAACGTTTGATGGTAGTTCGTGAAGTTTTCTCTCTTTCAACTGGTTGGAGCAGACCAAAATGGAACCATTTTGGGCAATTAAATGCTCACAGGTGGTGAAAAATATTTCACTATTATTGGGTAGGTTGGTAAAATTTATTTCCTGCTTGGCAAACCTTTCCTCCAATCTTTTGTCCATTGAAAAAAAGGTTTGATCCTGCCATTCATTTTCTATGATTATATTGTCCAAATTGCTGAACACTTCATGAATGGAATCACAATAAAGGAATTTGCCGCCATTGTGTTTAAAATTAATGGTGAACTTTTCATCTACAGGGATGTTTAAATCGGGCATATGTTGCCCTCTTGTTTCCGCAGTTTCCTTGGAAACCTTTCTTTTTCCTCCCCCGAAAAGTTTATCAAATAGTCCCATTAATTTTTAAATGGAGCCTTGGGCCCCCAGTTGTTTAGGAACAACGAATTATTTGTTGTTTTATTTTTCCGTTTCCGTCTTAGGAAGATTTTTGTTCGCTTTTTCTTCCTTTTCCGCCGCTTCCTCAGCTTCAAGTCGTAGATCCTTTTCAAAAGGGCGCTTACCAAAAATCTTTTCCAAATCGTCCTTAAATATAACTTCTTTTTCCAATAAACGTTGCGCTAATTCGGTTAGTTTATCTTTGTTGTTGGACAATAATTCAACGGCTCTTTTATACTGCTCTTCAATAAGCTTGGAAATCTCCTTGTCTATGGTCAATGCCGTATGTTCACTGTAAGGTTTGGAAAAACCATATTCATTTTGGCCAGATGAGTCGTAATAGGTAATGTTCCCAATTTCATCGTTCAGTCCGTATATGGTTACCATGGCCCTGGCCTGTTTGGTTACCTTCTCCAAATCACTGAGTGCTCCCGTTGATATCTTGTTGAAAATTACTTTTTCGGCAGCCCTACCGCCCAAGGTAGCGCACATTTCATCCTTCATTTGTTCCGGGCGAACAATTAAGCGTTCTTCGGGTAAATACCATGCTGCACCTAAGGATTGTCCTCTGGGTACTATGGTTACCTTGACCAGGGGTGCGGCATGTTCCAGCATCCAACTTACGGTGGCATGTCCGGCTTCGTGATATGCAATTGTTTCCTTTTCCCCAGGCGTAATTATTTTGTTCTTTTTCTCAAGTCCCCCAACAATTCTGTCTACAGCATCCAGGAAGTCTTGTTTGGTGACGGCTTTTTTCTCTTTACGTGCAGCTATCAATGCCGCCTCATTACATACATTGGCGATATCGGCACCCGAAAAACCGGGAGTTTGTTTGGCCAGAAAATCCAAATCCAATGTTTCCGCCGTTTTTATAGGCCTTAGGTGCACTTCGAAAATTTCTTTCCTTTCCCTAATGTCGGGAAGATCTACATATATCTGTCTATCAAATCGGCCTGCCCTCATTAATGCCTTGTCCAAAACATCTGCACGGTTGGTCGCTGCCAAAACAATAACGTTGGTATTAGTTCCAAAACCATCCATTTCGGTCAGTAATTGGTTCAAGGTGTTTTCCCTTTCGTCATTGGATCCCGTGAAATTGTTCTTGCCCCTTGCCCTACCAATGGCATCGATTTCATCGATAAAAATAATGGCAGGTGATTTATCCTTGGCCTGTTTAAATAGGTCCCGTACCCTAGAGGCACCTACGCCTACGAACATCTCCACGAAATCTGAACCGGAAAGTGAAAAGAAAGGTACCTTTGCCTCACCGGCAACGGCTTTGGCCAATAAGGTCTTACCGGTTCCCGGAGGTCCTACCAATAGGGCTCCTTTGGGGATTTTACCCCCTAAGGAAGTATATTTGTCCGGATTTCTTAAGAATTCCACAATCTCCTCAACTTCTTCCTTGGCGCCTTCCAATCCTGCAACGTCCTTGAACGAGGTTCTCGTGTCCGTTTTTTCATCGAACAATTTGGCTTTGGACTTTCCAATATTGAAAATCTGACCACCGGCCCCACCACCGGCCCCGCCGGACATACGACGCATTAAATAGATCCAAATGCCTATGATCAGTACAAACGGTAATAAGGTTAAAAGGAGTTCGGTCAGTACATTCGATTCTTGGTCGTAGGTAAGCTCCGTGTCTAAATTATTTTCCTTTTTAATGTCATTGATCTCATTTTCAAAGTTCTGCTGATCTCCATAGTTTACTACATACTGTGGAGTAGCAGTGGCCGTCAACGAAAAGGGTTGATCGGATACATCCTTGTGTACGTCCTTCTTTAAGGCTTCTTCCGTGAGGAAAATTTTTGCCTGTCTGGTATTGGTAATGACCAATATTTTTCTGATGTCCCCATTTCTTAGATATTCTTGAAGCTCTGAAGTGCTCGCTTTTTTGGTATTCGCGAAGTTTCCACTTCCAAAAAATTGAAAGCCAATTAATAATATAGCTATAACGCCATATATCCACCAAGTATTGAATTTGGGTTTTTTGGGACCTGAATTATTTTCTTTTGCCATTATTTTTTTTTACTCGATAATCGAGATTTAAATGCTCCGACACTTGCCTGCCCGTTCCGTTCAGGCGGGCGTCGAAATCAAACTTGAATTTCCTTTCAATGCCTCGCGGGCTTGCCCCGAGGTAGTTTACTGATTGAAGCTACTTTCAACTGGGGTTACTTTGGCGTCTCCCCAAAGTCCTTCTAAATCATAATATTCCCTAACTTGTTTTTGAAATACATGTACGACTACGTTTACGTAGTCCATTAAAATCCATTCTCCGTTATCCGAACCTTCTACATGCCAAGGTTTGTCTTGAATTGCTTTGCTGACAGTTTTTTGGATGGAGCCCACAATGGCATTTACATGTGTGTTGGAAGTACCATTACAAATAATAAAGTAATCACAAACAGTATTCTCAATATCTCTAAGATCAAGTAAATTTATGTCATGTCCTTTAACCTCTTCTATTCCACTTAAAATTAAGGCAATTAACTCATCTGCGCTACTTTTCCTTTTCTGCATTCAAAAATTTTAAATTTTTACAAAGTTATTATTTTTTTGTTTTTTTAACTATTGTTTTTAACAATACATTATATATTAATCATAAGATTGTAAATGCAAATAATCAAACTTAGTGCCACGGACTCAACAAATGCCTATTTAAAAGATTTGATCTTCCAAAATAAGATCGAGGATTTTACGGTAGTGATGGCCCATACCCAATTGAAGGGGCGGGGACAAATGGGGACAAACTGGCTTTCTGAACCGGGTAAAAACTTGACTTTTAGTGTTTTAGTAAATTCATTGAAGAGTCCGGTTACCGATCAGTTTCTTTTGAATATATATGTTTCCCTTGCCATTTACGATACATTGACCCAACTTCATGTACCTGATTTAAAGATTAAATGGCCTAACGACATTATGTCAGGACACTCCAAAATTTGTGGAATTCTGATTGAAAATATTTTATCCGGACAGCTAATTCAAGCCTCCGTTGTCGGAATAGGTCTAAATGTAAACCAAATGGCCTTCAATAAGCTTCCCAATGTGTCCTCTCTTAAATTGCTTTTGGGAAGATCATTGGATCTGGAAGAATTACTTTTGAACATTGTTGAAAATTTAAAAAGTTTGCTGGGGAAGAATGGTAAATTGGACAGGAGCCACCTTGTTGAACGTTATGAGACGGCCCTTTTTAGAAAGGATAAACCGTCCACATTTACAAACCCGGACGACGAAATGTTCATGGGGTTTATAAAAGGTGTTTCCGATTCGGGAAAACTAAAGATTTTATTGGAGGACAACATATTGAAGGAATTCAACCTAAAAGAGGTGAAATTGCTGTATTGAACCTGGATTTCAAAAATAAGTCCTTAAATAAAAGCGTTATATTTTGGAAAGGTTCTCGGACAAGGTAGCTATGAAATTATTGATAGGCGATTTTATCATCATGGCCATCATGGCATTGAATTCCCCTTCAAAACTGAGGGTCACCTCACTTTCATGTTCATTTATTGTTGCAATATCGACGGTAAGGGTAAAGGGCAATTTATCACTTGCTGCCCCCAGGACCAATTGTGAATAAGGTGTTTGCTGTTTTTTTTGCAATATAATTTCTGGCATTCCTTTAAGGGCAAACAAAAACCTATTTTCATTTATAAGTTCGAACTTGCTAATGTTTTCGGGCATCAAGATCTCAAAATTCTTCACATCGCTCAGAAAATCGAAAACTTCCCTGCTACTTTTATTTACTTTTTTTTTGGGTGTTTCTAAATGCATAATTTAAGATTGCCAGGTAGATGGGCTACTTTTCCACTCCAATAAGGTTTTTAATTGATTTTCCTTAATATAATTGGTATCCGAAGCCTGTTGGATTAAAAAATCATAATTGCTCAAAGTATGTAGATCCAAGCCGTATTTCTTAAAGTTTTCATTGGCAACATCAAATCCATAGGTAAAAATGGCCAACATGCCCTTTACATTTGCACCATTGTTCTTTAAAGCGTCTACAGCATTTAAGCTACTTTTACCGGTACTGATAAGGTCTTCTATAACAACAACGCTCTGATTGGCCTCCAAACGACCTTCTATTTGGTTTTGGCGACCATGGGATTTGGCTTCCGGCCGTACATAGATAAAAGGTAGACCCAAATACTCGGCTACCAGCATCCCAATGCCAATGGCACCTGTAGCCACTCCGGCAATTACATCGGGCTTCCCGTACAGGCTTTCTACTTGCTTTCCCATTTGTTCTCGGACATAATTTCTAATGCTCGGATAGGATAGGATTATCCTATTATCGCAATAAATTGGAGATTTCCACCCTGAAGCCCATATAAATGGATTTTCAGGTTTCAACTTAATTGCATTAATTTGCAGCAGAAGCTCTGCAGTTTTTTTTGCAGTGTCTTTGTCTAAAACCATGACGCAAATGTATAAAGTTTTTGTTAATGAGTCACCTCTGATTTTAACAAATAAATTATCAGATATGGCAAATAATAAATATTTTTTGTTGAACGGGTCCGCTATTAATGAAGCTATAGACTCCTTGGCCAGTAAAAAACTTGATGAAGCTTTTATTTATCATCCGAACAATGAGGAAATTTTAAAGAAATTTTCAAAGAAAATACCTTTGGTTGTCGCTGCTGGAGGAGTGGTGACCAACAAGGAAGGGAAAGTACTTTTCATTTACCGTAACGATAAATGGGACCTTCCCAAAGGGAAATTGGACAAGGGCGAGAGCATTGAGGAATGCGCATTGCGGGAAGTGGAAGAGGAGACCGGGGTAAAGGGCTTGAAAATTGAGAATTTCCTAAGGACCACCTATCACCTCTTTAAGAGAAATGGGGACTATAAATTAAAGGAAGTACATTGGTTTGCCATGAAGACCAATTATAAAGGCCCTTTGGTGGGCGAAACCTCCGAGGGTATAGAAAAAGTAAAATGGAAAGGCCCGGAAAAAATAAAAAAAGCCTTGGAAAACTCTTACGCCAATATAAGAATCCTGTTTGAGGATTAATGGATTGTTATTCCTTTAAAATTCTATAAATGGGATATTGCATATGTTCCGGTTCATGGTATTTGGACCGTTTGTATATCCAGTCCAGTTGAGCGTACCAGTCGCTTGCAAAAATGCTGTCCAATTCCTTTTTCAGGAGGAATTGGGTTTCCATTTCCGGATTCCCTTGTAATATTTCCAAAGCAATATCTTCGAAAACATAAGGGGAAAAACCTTCTTTTTGTTGTAAAATGGCATCAAAGAAATTCCAGTTAAAGAAAGAGTCGGTCGCTTCCGGTTCCAAGGTTTCCAATAAATAGCGCAACCCTTTCTGATTGGTAGGGACCAGGATATCACCGGCCGTAAAAGTAACTTTTTGCTCGCTGCGCAGTACCTTGGTATCGTAATGTGGGTAGTGCCCTTCATATGAATGGGCAACAGTATTGTAACTATCTATCTTATAGGATTCTACCACTATGGAGGTATCTTGTTTTAAGGTCTTAAAGCTTATCTGGTTTACCGTTAATAGATCCATTACCTTGTCCCAACCTTTCTTGATAACATATGCCTTGGGAATTTCCACCTCATGGGTTGCGCTATAAAAGTTTTGGTACACAACTTCTTTTATAAAGGGTCTATTTCTATCATATTTAAGCCTTGGGAAGCCTGTAACTTCACTATTGGATTCATCGGCCTCATACCCCTTGAAATCCAGAATAGTGCTTTGGGTGGTATCTATGGCCCATTGCACCGGATAGTTTTGTTTCTCTAAATATACTTCAAAAGCATTTTCCCTTAGCTCCTTGATTTTCTTGTAATCCTTCTCCGAAATTTCCAAGATTTTTGTCATCAAGGTATAGACGCCATCTACCCTTTGCTTGTAAGGTTTGAGCATATGGGTTTCCACCATTAGTCCCAAGGTGTTCCATAGTGTGGTATATCCTGTAGAATATCTGGGATAGTCCATAAATTGTGAAAAGCCTTTTTCGGGTACTTGGTTAAAAACATTCACATACGGCGTAATGTCCCAAGCGGTCTCCCTTAACATATTTTCAAGCGTGGGAACCATCTCTTTGTGCAGGTAGTTCCCCAATTCGCCCCCTAGTTTGTTATGTTGGGTAAATAGATGGGTCAGTGTGTATTGATAGTCGGCCCCATTGCTCACATGGTTGTCTATAAAGATATCCGGTTTTACCAAGTGGAAAATTTTGGCAAACGTATGGGCGTTTTTTGTATCGCCCTTTATAAAATCGCGATTAAGGTCGTAATTTTTGGCATTGCCCCTAAAGCCATAGGATTTGGGGCCATTTTGATTTACTCTGGAAGTAGAATTTCTATTTAATGCGCCCCCAACATTGTAGACGGGTATCGTAACCACTACGGTATTTTTGGGCACATCCATTTTGTTGAGTGCCAGATCCCTGAATAAAAGCATGGTTGCATCAATGCCATCGCTCTCACCGGGATGTATTCCGTTATTTATGAATAGGATACTTTTATCCCTCCCAATTTTTTGAAAATTAAAATCGGCATCCGGGTTGTATGTTACCACATGAAGGGGGTTGCCGCTATCGGTATTGCCAATGATCTGAATATTTATTTCGGGAAACTCCTTGGCAAGTTGAATATAGAAATCTATGATTTGGAGATAAGTAGCCGTTTCTTCTCCGTTACTGCGCTCAAAAACGGTTTTAATATTTTCAATTTTTCTTTCTTTTTTGGTCTCACAAGAAATAAGACAAAGCAGTAAAAAAAGTCTTAACAGAAGTTTCATGCTACGTTATAATTTGGTTAAAACTCAGAAAAAGACGTTGAAGTTCAATTGGAAAATTAGGTAATTTATCGGGTATCCATCTTTAAACAAAAGAGGTCCAAAACAATCTTCAAGAAATCAAAGTTAGCTAAAACTTGGGTATTAATCGGAAATGCCCGCGGTAATTTTTTCTATGTCGGCCTTCCTGATAGGTTTACTGTTGTAAACAACGGTGTGGTGTGTCAAGGAGCTAAAATTTTCGGCCTTGTCCATATCAAATTGGTCAATGGAGGAGGTTACGATATTTATATTGACTTTTTTGGTTATGGGCAATTTTATGAACTCTTCCAAAAATTCCCAACCATCCATTATGGGCATATTGATATCCAAGAAAATTAAATCGGGCAGTTCCGATTTTTCGATAATCATTTTCTTTATGCGGTTTATTGCCATTTGTCCATTTTTGAATTCAAAAATGTCCTTGCATATGGCAACGGAGGTTAAGATCTTTTTAATTCCATAAATGGTTATGGTGTCATCATCTACAATGAAAATCGAATTAATTTTTATCATTAAAATATAAATTAAATGTGCTTCCAATACCAACTTGACTTGTAGCACTTATTTTACCCTGCATCGCCTCAATTTGATTTTTGGTAATGTATAGGCCAAGCCCCTTTGCGTCCGAATTGCCATGAAAGGTTTTGTACATTCCAAATAATTTGGATCCATATTTTTTTAAATCCAATCCAAGCCCGTTGTCTTCAATACTTATGACCGTATAGTTTTGAACGTAAGTAACGCTCAACTTTATTATTGGGTCAACTTTTGGTTTTTTATATTTTAGGGCGTTGGTAATGATATTGGTTAAAATGTTTTTCAGATATTCCGGTACTACATTTATGTTGACATCATCCGATACCTCACTTATTACAGTGGCCTTGGTCTTGTTGAGCTGGGCATTGATTTGTTTGAGAACCGCGTTTAAATTATTATTAAAGTTGATCTCTTTCTTAATGATGTTGGACTCCGTATTAATGGCAACAATATCATTTAAATTATGAAGTGTTTCCATAAGGTTTTGAGAGGAGTCCATGAGCATTTCCATTATTTTATGCCTTTCCTTATCATCTTCCTCATTGGCCAAGAAATCCAAAAGCATGGCAAAATTGGCAGAATGGGACCTTAAATTATGCGAAACAATATGTGCAAAGTTAATTAGTTTTTTGTTTTGAGACGAGGTTACCGATATTAGGTTTTTAAGTTCTATTTGTTTTTGCTTTTGTTCCGAAATATCCATACTTATTCCTACGAGTCCTGTAACTTCGCCATTTTCGCCTATTAATGGAATTTTGGAAGATAGGGAGGTAACAATCGAACCATCTGGGCTGTTACGCGTTAATTCCTTGTTCAACATAGGGATTTGCGAAATCATCACTTCTATATCTTCATCCCTGAATTTTTGTGCCGTGGCCCTGTCATAAAGATCAAAATCATCTTTACCTATGATATCGCTCTCATTTTCGATTCCTAGAAATTGCAGCTCGGATTTATTTGCCAACAATTTCTTGGATTGGGTATCCTTTATGTAAACCTGTAACGGTAGGTTGTTTATCAGTGTTTTTAATAAATGTTCATTGTCTTTGGTTTTTTGTTCTTTTTGGACAAAATCCGTTATGTCCTGTACAATTCCAATGAGTCCTACGTATTCACCATTTTTGTACAATGGTTTTCCGGAAACGTTCACCCACTTTTCATTGCCTTTGGCGGTAATGATCTGCAATTTTTCGTTCCAAGGGGTTCTTTTCTGGTTGGCGGAATAAATTGCCATGGAAATAGTGTTCCGACTATAACCGGTCTTATAAAAATTTACGGAGTTGTCTATATTGAATTCAAAATCATCATCGACTTCAAAAATACGTCTTATCATTTCGCAGCATGTAAAACGGTCCTTTGATTTTTGGTATTCCCAATTTCCAATTTTTCCATGCTCTCCGGTTTCCTTTTGAAGGAATTCCAGTTTTTCTATCCTCAATTCGTTTTTAACCTTATCGGTAACATCCGAAGTTTGGACAATTGCCCCAATTATGTTTTCATGTTCATCGTACCAGGGAGTATTTGTCCACTCCAACCAACTTTCCTTAGAGGCATCGTCCCGATAAACCTCCAATTCCGATTCTGGAAACTTCCCGTCCAAACATGCCAACAAATTGTTGGACCATTTCTTGCTCGTATTGCCCAACAGGTCATAAATGGATTTTCCAAGATAGTCCTTGTTTTGGAAACCAAAATATTCAGCCCACTTATCCGATGCGTATACAATCTTAAATTCCTTATTGATAAAGGCAGTTGGTATTGGCAACTGTTTTATTAGGAACTGATTTGATACGATGGGGGTATTCATAATCATCTGTCGCATTTTCCTACAATAGTAGTCCGATTATTTAATAGAGCGAATAGATTGTTGTGAATTGGACAATATTAGTTGTGTAATGGTACTATGATGAAATTTTAGGTCATTTACAGTTTGGTTCAGTACCATTGAATTCTACAAAAAATGTAGTTGTCCATTTAGGACTGTGCCATAATGGGATTTAGTCCTTTGGCGGATTATGACAAGGGAATTATTATCTGGTTAAAAGCAAAAATTCTGCACAGAAAGAGACATCTTTATTTGTTTTCAGTTGGCATGGAGAAAGTTCAAGGTTCAAGGTTTCAGGTTCAAGGTTGTTTTTATGTAGAGTCCTAAATGGGGTTGACCGTTTTATGCAGTTGGTTAATCCCTATTAATTTTAAATTTAGTAATTCCTGATTTATTTTTTGTTCATAATCAACTGGAGTAAAATGCATAAGGCTAATGGTTTACGGCATACAGAATACAGCTTAAAGCATAAAGCGTACAGCATACTGCTCTTCTGTCCATGTCAAGGAATTTTGTTCCGTTCCAGAACCCTTCTTTTGCCGGCAGGTATTTAATTTATAGTTTAGTTTGTCCTGACGGAATCGGGTACCAGACCAGAGTAGTCGCCCCCATTTCTAATGACATCCCTAACTATGGAGGAACTAATGTATGATTTGCCCGAAGAGGTAAGCAAAAATACGGTTTCTATTTCAGAAAGCTTACGATTGGTATGGGCAATTGCCTTTTCAAATTCAAAATCCCCTGGATTTCTAAGTCCCCTTAAAATAAAACCCGCATTCACTTTTTTGCAAAAATCGACCGTTAGCCCCTGATAGGTTAAAACGGTTATTTGTGGTTCATCCTTGAAGGCCTCGGAAATAAATTTTTTGCGTTGTTCTAGGGAGAACATGTATTTTTTATCGGTATTTACCCCTATGGCTATGATCAATTCATCAAAAAGGGTTATACCCCTTTTAATGATGTCATAATGCCCTAAGGTCAATGGGTCAAATGAACCTGGAAAAATGGCACGTCTTTTTTTCATTATCGCAAAATTAATATTTAAATCCCCGATGGCTTAGTATATATCTACGGAAATAAATGTTTTACCATGATATCTGTACACTTGTAAGTGGGCATAATATCAAAATTACTTATTTTCTCGCAAAGCTTCCCAAATGGCACTTTCAAATAGCTCTGAAAGGGAAATACCTGCAATTTTCGCTTGCTGGGGCAAAATACTTTCTGTGGTAAGGCCGGGCGTGGTATTCATTTCGAGCATAAAAGGCTCGTCGTCCACAAAAATGAATTCACTTCTGGAATACCCCTTCATTTTTAGCACTTCATAGGCTTTTTGCGCTGCTTGGACCACCTTTTTCTCTTGTTCCTTCGTTATTCTTGCCGGCGTTATTTCTTGGGATTTACCTTCATACTTGGCTTCATAATCAAAAAAATCGTTCTCCGACACTATTTCGGTGATCGGCAACACTTTAGTCCTCCCTTTGTATTTGATTACCCCTACCGAAACCTCGGTCCCATTTAAAAAAGCTTCTATAAGTATTTCATTGTCCTCTTTAAAGGCATTATCTATTGCCTTGGGCAATTCTTCCTTTTTATAGACCTTTGAAATACCAAAACTGCTTCCCGCCTTATTGGCTTTAACGAAACAGGGCAATCCTACTTTTGCTATTATACTATCCTCATCTATAGGGTCTCCCAAATTTATGTAAAATGAAGGGGCAGATTTTATGCCATAGGGTTTTAGGACACTCAGTAGATCGCGCTTATTGAAGGTCAAAGAGGCCTGGTAGTAATCGCAGGCGGTTTGCGGAATTCCAAGGAGTTCAAAATAGGCCTGCATAAGCCCATCCTCCCCGGGCGAGCCGTGAATTGCATTAAATACACAGTCGAATTGTATGACTTTAGAGATCAGGTCAACCGTAAAATTATGCCGGTTAACAGGATATTCCTTTTGGTCCGTATCTACATAGACCCATTTGTCCTTGAAAATATGTATTCTGTAGGCGTTGAATTTTTCCTTGTCCAAATAATCGTATACTACACCACCGCTAATTAGGGAAATTTTATACTCGCTGGAGAAGCCCCCCATTATAATTGCAATATTTTTTTTCATTGTATACACCTAAGTTTTATAATTTATAATAACAGATTGTTATTGAGAGTCCTTGCCATATGGCATCCTTTAAAACGCGCATAATCTATCAGGCTAGTTTTAAACCAGTTCGGGGGTTAAAATCAATAATCAAATAACCTGCGTTCAAAGTAAAGAAAAAGCGTCCGGTTTTCTATCTTTGTGGCACAAGAAAATATACGATGCGAAATTTTTTTAATTTTTTAAGGAGTAAATCTTTTGTGATACAGTTGGTGTTGGCCTTGGTGGTTTCTGTTTTGTTGGTAGTCGCCACCTTACAGTATTTAAAGGCCACTACCAATCACGGCAAGTTTGTGGAGGTTCCCGATCTATCCAAATTATCGGTGACGGAGATGAGGTCGCTAATAGATGAATCCCGGTTGAGATATGAGGTATTGGATTCGGCCAACTATAACCCAACCTATCCCAGGTTTTCCATAATAGATCAAACGCCCCGTGCCGGAAGCAAGGTGAAGGAGAACAGGAAAATTTACATTACCGTTAATCCGTCCGGATATAAAAAAGTTACTATCCCCAATATTATTCAGGTTACCCAAAGAAATGCCAGCTCTATGCTCAAAGCAGTTGGTTTGGAAGTGGAAAGGGTTACCTATGTGGACGAAT
This sequence comes from Arenibacter sp. P308M17, assembly GCF_003426735.1. Lineage (GTDB taxonomy): Bacteria > Bacteroidota > Bacteroidia > Flavobacteriales > Flavobacteriaceae > Arenibacter. Next base: position 54,916 of record NZ_QVON01000004.1, on the reverse strand, counting down.
TGGGCAAGGATATGGTCTATAATATTAAGCATAAAGGGAAATATATTGTTCCTGGAGACAAGTTGCCAAAAACCTCAAAGATAGAATTGATATGCGGTAACGGTCATATTACCTCAAGGGCAGAAGTAAAGGCGGAGTCCGAATAATTATGGAAGCACAGGATGAGTTTGAATTAAATGAGGAGGAACTTTTTGAGCATCACAGTTTTAAGGCTTCCAAAGGTCAGGACCCATTAAGGATCGATAAGTTTTTAATGAATTTCATTGAGAACGCCACACGCAATAAGATTCAGCAGGCGGCTAGGGATGGAAATGTCTGGGTAAACGGTACTACGGTAAAACAGAATTATAAGGTAAAGGCAGGGGACCATATCAGGGTCATGTTTGCCCACCCGCCCCATGAAAACCTGCTTACACCGGAGAACATACCATTGGATATTGTCTACGAGGACGATGTTCTTTTAGTGGTGAATAAACCGGCAGGAATGGTAGTGCATCCCGGGCACGGCAATTATTCGGGAACCTTGATCAATGCCCTGATCTATCATTTCGATAATTTACCGAAGAACAGTGATGAGCGGCCCGGATTGGTGCATAGAATAGATAAGGATACCTCGGGACTATTGGTTGTGGCAAAAACCGAAGCGGCTATGACGCATTTGGCCAAGCAGTTTTTTGAAAAATCCAGCGAACGCGAGTATATAGCCTTGGTCTGGGGAAATGTGGAAGAGGAAGAGGGAACTATAGAGGGGCATATTGGGCGCAATCCCAAGAACAGGTTACAGATGCATGTCTTTCCGGAAGGAGAGCAGGGCAAGGAGGCCGTTACCCATTACAAGGTTTTGGAACGTTTTGGATACGTAACCCTGCTTTCCTGTACCTTGGAAACAGGAAGAACACATCAGATCAGAGTGCATTTGAGACATATTGGCCATACCTTGTTCAACGATGAGCGGTATGGTGGGGAAAAAGTTCTAAAGGGGACCACCTTCACGAAATACAAGCAATTTGTGGATAATGCGTTCAAGATTTTACCTAGGCAGGCCCTGCATGCAAAGACCTTGGGCTTTGTACATCCCGTTTCCGGTAAATTTATGAGGTTCAACTCCGAAATTCCGGAGGATATGGCCAATTGCATTGAAAAATGGAAGCAATACGCCAAACATAGCCAGGCCGAATAGGTTTCGTTTATACCAATATCGACAACAAGATTTTAAAGGCTTAGGTTATTACAAGCTGAGCCATTATTTTTGGTCTATTCTTAAAATGTTCCAATACGTATGAAATGAGCCATAACAAATCTTGGTACCAACCGATATGTTCAATGGCTAATTCCACCCGCCAGAACGAGGCAGTCGGGCTGGCCCGCCCGTCCGCCCGTTCCGGTACGGACGGGAACGAAGAAGTCGGGCAGGTCCGACCTTTAAAAAACAATAAATTTGAACAGATGAAACATCCATGACTAAAGGTTTTGTCACACGGCGGAATGATTATTAGGATGTTACATGTGACATTTGAAAACAATAAATATAAACACATGAAAATTGTAATATCACCTGCAAAATCCTTGGATTTTGAAAGCAAACTGCCCACAAAGGAATATTCCCAACCCTTATTTTTAAAGGAGGCGGAACAGTTGAACAAAGTTTTGGCGAAGAAAAAGCCCAAGGCCTTATCTGCCTTAATGGGTATTTCGGACAATCTTGCAGAACTGAATTGGGAAAGGAACCAGCAGTTTACACTACCCTTCACCCAGGCAAACGCCAGACCGGCCATATATGCGTTTAACGGGGATGTCTACCACGGCTTGGACGCCTATACCCTTGAAACGGATAAACTGGAAAGTCTCCAGGAGAAACTGAGAATCTTATCGGGCCTGTACGGTGTTTTAAAACCTTTGGATCTAATGCAGCCCTATAGATTGGAAATGGGGACACAATTAAAACTGGGACGAAAAAAGAATTTATACGAGTTTTGGAAAAAACGGATTACCGATCAACTAAATTCTGAACTGCAGGACAAAGAGCTTTTTCTTAATCTGGCCAGCAATGAGTATTTTGGGGCCGTAGATGAAAAACTTCTTAAAGTGCCGGTAATTACCCCAATTTTCAAGGATTGGAAGAACGATAATTTAAAAATCATCAGTTTTTTTGCCAAAAAAGCCAGAGGGACCATGGTGCGGTACATTTTGGATACCGACGCCAAAACAAGGGAGGATATTTTGGGATTTGACAGGGACGGCTATCAGTACAGCAAGGAACATACCCTAAAGGAAAATCAACCAGTGTTTATCCGATAGAATATTTTCGAAAAAATAGCGTTATTTTCATGTAAGTGCTATTTAATTGGATTAACTGGATTTGAATTGATATGAAAAGACTGGCTTTATTTTTTTTGATAACTACTTTGTTTATTGGTTGTTCGGATAGGGATGACGATCTGGATGGGGTGAACATCAGGATTAAAAATGAAAGCAATGTTATTTTCGACACAGTTCAGGTGGGCAGTGACGAAATGATTCATGAAAATATAGGTCCTGACGAATATTCGGGATATCTGGAATATGAATCGGCCTATTCCTATGGCTATATACATATAACGGTTGGTGAGGAGAGCTACGTTTTGCAACCTACTGATTATGTAGATGAAACCCAATTGGAATATGGGTTTTACACCTATGCACTTAGTATCTCAGAGGAAGGGAATGTTCTCTTGGATTTTGTTGTGGACTAGCGCGGTCATCTTTCTTTCAAAGCACCAAAAATTCAACCAATATAATATCCTTGGCCTTTATTTTTTCTTACCGGGATTTATTTTTTCTTCTACAGTAGGTCTTTTTTTTATTTTTCGTTTGCGCCTGGTGCCATAGGTGCCGTTAACAATTTTTCCTCTTTTCGACTTTTTATCACCTTTTCCCATTTTCGACTGTATTTTATCTTCTTTAAAACTCAAGACGAGTTCTTAAAGTTAAAATATTAATACCTTATCGGCAAGTTTTATAAATAGAAACACTTTTGGCCCATAATTTTGATTTGTAACAAATTTCTTTAAAGATATACTTTTAACATATTGGCGGCCTAGCCCTAATATGCTAAGTTTGTAAAATTATGTTAAATTGGGGAATTCCAAAAAAGTAATAGGTTGAAAATAAAAAAGGTATTAGTAGCAAATAGGGGCGAGATCGCCATTCGTATATTTAGGGCATGTGTAGAAATAGGTATTAAGACAGTTGGGGTATATACTTACGAAGACCGCTATTCCCTGCACCGCTACAAGGCAGATGAAAGTTATCAGATAGGGGAGGACAACGATCCCTTAAAGCCCTATTTGGATATGGATGCCCTCATCAAGGTTGCCAAGGACAATAATGTGGACGCCATACATCCCGGATATGGCTTCCTGTCGGAAAATGCCAAATTTGCACAAAAATGCGATGACCACGGTATTATTTTCGTTGGTCCAAAAGTATCGGTACTAAAGGCTCTGGGAGATAAGATTACGGCAAAGGAAGTTGCCGTAGCCAATAATATTCCAATTATAAGAAGTAGTGATAAGGACCTTACCGATATAGATACGGCCCTGGCCGAGGCAAAGAAGATTGGTTATCCCCTAATGCTTAAAGCGGCTTCAGGTGGTGGCGGTCGCGGTATGAGGGTAATCCGAACTGAGGAGGAACTTAAAAAAGGATTTCCGGAAGCAAGAAGGGAATCCCTAAACGCATTTGGAGACGATACGGTTTTCCTGGAAAAATTTGTGGAAAACCCCAAACATATAGAAATTCAGATCGTTGCGGATACCCATGGCAATATAGTGCACTTATTTGAGCGCGATTGTTCCGTACAAAGGCGCTACCAGAAGGTGATAGAATTTGCCCCTTCCATTGGCCTGCCACAGGAAACAAAGGACAAGCTGTACAAGTATGCCATAGACATTTGCCGGGCCGTGGACTATAACAATATAGGTACGGTAGAATTTTTGGTAGATGATGACGGAAGTATTTATTTTATTGAAGTAAACCCAAGGATCCAGGTAGAGCATACAGTGACCGAAATGATCACTAATATAGACCTGGTCAAGGCCCAACTGTTCATAGCCGGAGGGTATAAACTTTCCGATACGCAAATTAAGATTCAGGATCAGGCCTCCGTAATTGTTACAGGCTATGCGCTACAATGTAGGATAACTACCGAGGATCCCGGGAACGATTTTAAACCGGATTATGGGGTGGTCACTACTTATAGGAGTGCCTCTGGATTGGGGATTAGGTTGGATGCAGGAAGTATTTATCAAGGGGTGGCTATATCTCCATTTTTCGATTCTATGCTAGTAAAGGTGTCCGCCATCAGTAGAACTTTGGACGGATCGTGCAGAAAAATGCGCAGGGCATTGGCAGAATTCCGTATCCGTGGGGTTAAGACCAATATGGCCTTTTTGGACAATATCTTAAAGCATCCTACTTTTAGGGAGGGCAAGGTTACCGTAAATTTTATAAAGAACGAACCCGAACTATTCCAATTTGTGGAACCAAGGAACCGTGCCAATAAATTAGTAGAGTTTTTGGGAGAGGTTATTGTAAACGGGAATCCCGATGTGAAGAAATTGGATAGGGACCATATCTTTTCCAAACCAAAAGTCCCTTCATTCCCTAAGTTCGAAGGTTATCCAAAAGGCACAAAGGACCTGTTGACAGAATTGGGTCCGGAGCAGTTTGCACAGTGGCTTTCGAATGAAAAAAAGGTACATTTTACGGATACTACTATGCGTGATGCACATCAAAGTTTGTTGGCCACGCGCATGCGGACAGTGGATATGTTGAAAGTGGCCGAGGGCTACGCCAAGAACCATCCGGAAGTTTTTAGTATGGAGGTCTGGGGAGGGGCCACCTTTGATGTCTGCCTTCGGTTTTTACAGGAAAACCCATGGGAGCGTTTGGAGCTATTGCGCAAAGCGATGCCCAATATCCTGTTGCAGATGTTGATAAGGGGCTCCAACGGGGTTGGTTATACCGCTTATCCCGATAATTTGATAGAACGGTTTGTTGAGGAATCCTACACATCCGGAGTAGATGTATTTCGGATATTCGATTCGCTCAACTGGATGAAATCGCTTGCTCCATGTATTGAATATGTACGTACCAAGACCAAGGGTCTGGCCGAAGGTTCCCTTTGCTATACAGGGGACATTTTGGATCCCTCCAAAACAAAGTACGACCTAAAATATTATGTGCAATTGGCCAAGGACATAGAAAATGCAGGCGCACATATTTTAGGAGTCAAGGATATGGCAGGCCTTTTAAAGCCATATGCCGCCTACGAATTGATTTCTGCCTTAAAATCAGAAATTAAAATCCCGATACATTTGCATACCCATGATACCGCTTCTACCCAATCTGCCATGTATCTAAAGGCGATCGAGGCCGGAGTGGATGTGGTTGATGTAGCCCTGGGCGGTTTGTCCGGACTTACTTCCCAACCCAATTTCAATTCAGTGGTAGAGATGTTGCGTTTTAATGAGCGCCAGAATATTTTGAATACGGAGAAATTGGCCGAATATTCCAATTATTGGGAAACTGTCCGTAATTACTACTATACCTTTGAGTCTGGATTAAAATCGGGTACCGGAGAGGTATACGGTCATGAAATACCGGGCGGGCAGTATTCCAATCTTAAGGGGCAGGCCATAGCTTTGGGATTGGAGAATAAATTTCCGGAGGTTACCAAAATGTACGGGGAAGTAAATAAACTTTTCGGGGATATTGTAAAGGTTACCCCCAGTTCCAAAGTGGTAGGGGATATGGCACAATATATGATCAGTAACGGACTTACGGTAGAGGATGTTCTTGAAAGAGGGGAAAGTATTTCCTTTCCCCAATCCGTAATAGGGTTCTTTAAAGGGGATTTGGGCCAACCCGTTGGTGGTTTCCCCGCTAAGCTACAGAAGATTGTACTGAAGGATGAAAAACCTTTTACGGACAGGCCCAATGCGCATTTGGAACCTATCGATTTCGATAAGGAATTTACTGCCTTTAAAAGAAAGTTCAGTTCCGGAATGGGACGTGAGCTACTTATAACCGATTTCCTTTCCTATAAACTATATCCAAAGGTTTTTACGGATGCCTATAACCACCATGTTAAATATGGCAATGTTATGAACATTCCCACCAAGAATTTCTTTTATGGGATGGATATTGGGGAAGAGATCATCGTGGAGTTGGACAGGGGCAAAAACATACTGGTTTCCCTTATGCTCAAGGGAGAACCTGATGAAGCTGGAAATGTCAGTATTTACTTTAAGGTAAACGGCCAATTGAGAAACGTAATTATTAAGGATAGATCCGTTAAGGTAGAGAAGCTTGAAAATGTTAAAGTAGATACTTCTGATCCAAAACAGATAGGTGCCCCGTTGCAGGGATTATTGTCCAGTGTTTTGGTAAAGAAGAACCAAGAGGTGAAAAAGAACCAACCCTTATTTGTTATTGAAGCCATGAAAATGGAAACAACCGTTACCGCCACGGAAGAAGGCGTTGTTGATAGGGTGCAACTAAGCGGGGGGTCACTAGTAAATTCGGAAGATTTGGTGCTGGTATTAAAGTAATTATCAAAGTTGGGTTAATACTCCAGTTACAGGGAGTTCCCAAATAATTGGGTGTTTCCCTGTTACCTTTTGTTTTGTCCCCTTACCTTTATAGGCCAAAGCCCGTGAAATAGATGAAGTCTTCCAATATATTCTTGCATACCCATCCCTATGAACCTATTTTGTTCGAGGAAGCCACCAAATTTATCGTAGGGACCCTACCACCTCCCAGGTTTACCACTGGAAACTTAAAAGAGGGGGATGTAAATTTTTGCTACGGTAGCCGGGATGGTCAGCTGTGGCCCATTTTAGATCGCATTTTTGGACTCAATTTAGATTTTGAAACTACGGAAAAGGCTATTGGCCAGCGTATGGATTTTTTAAGGGAGCAAAGAATAGGGATATGTGATATTGTTCAAAGTGCGGAACGTTCCAAGATCGATGCTTCGGATCTTGGGATGGAAAACATCGTATTGAGGGATATGTTGGGGTACTTGAAACAGTGTCCCAAGGTGGGTACCTTGCTGTTTACAGGGGGTAATAGTAAAAATGGTCCAGAATTTTTATTTAGAAAATACCTTAAAGAACATGGAGTTGGCCTGGAATCGGTTTCCAATGAGGTGCCCCGTATCCATCGGTTCTTTCTTCCAACTGCCAAATTGGATATTTCAAGGAACACAATGGAACAGACGAACCTTAATAGGCAGCGAATAATTAAAACGGTATCCTTGACCGCACCTTCCGGAGCCGCCAACAGGGCCGTGGGGAGCTTGGAAAAGTACAAAATGATGAAAAATGAAAACCCTGAATTCAATACGATCGATTTCAGGGTTTTACAGTATAAAGAATTCTTCTAAGAGTATTCCTTCATGTTTTAGTTCATGGAACTATTCAGCTATATATTAATGCTTGTTCTGTTGATCTTTTATAGTGTCTTTTTCAATGTCAAATTTATTGGTGTCAACATTGGTATTCCCGGTAGGATTGGTTGGATTGGATTGTTCCACTTTTCTCTTAAATTTTCTCTTATCATTTATAATTCCCATTCTTATTAAGTTTTAAGGTTCATACCCAACTTAACAAAACTATCCCTGAAATACCGTTAATGCCTTATTAAATCTTTGTTAGGGAATGTTAAGGCTCAAAGTTTAATTTTTAAAGTAAGCGTTGGATGCGCTTTTGTTGAAACCAAGTTGTCTCCGGATAAATAAATAGGCTTATAGTCAAATGTAATGGACATGGCAGTCTTCTTATTTTTGCCGGCACTTATAAAATAGGGAATACTGGATAAACCGGTCAAAAATCCGACAGTGCCGATAATGCCAGCTATGTCTGTGGTACTGGCGGATCCACTATCCCAGCTGGAATCAAAAATAGCGAATCCTCCAACAGCCATTGCCGTTCCACCCGCAAGTAATATCCAAGCGGTAGTTTTTTGTTTTTTGCTTTTCTGTAGAAAATAATCTTTGGAGAATTCTCTGGTCTGTCCCACCAAAACGGAGCTGACAAGTAGTAATGCAAGAAGTAAGCGAATTGTTTTCATGACATTTTTGTTAATGACAATTTAGAAATTCATCTAATTCAAGGGGCAACTACTTTTTTAAGGTATTCAAGGAGCAGATAATTAATGGTTTGATATATTAAAGGTAGACGTATAATTTGGATATTCAGTCTATCGGGTAGTTAAATGAAGAGAGGGGTCAAGAAAGTAATTAATGTAAGGTTTGTATCTGGCTGTCCAAAGTGTAATTCCTCCGCAGGCAGTGGGCATTAGGTCTATGGGTCAACACTGGATTTTCAGTGTTTGATTACCTTTTTCTGAGGATTTATACCCTGTTGCTGTTGCGTTCAGTCGGTGTGTCATTCCTGCGCAGGCAGGAATCCCGAAACGCGGTATAATTACAGTAGAAACTTACTTTTTAAGGACTTTAATGACCAATAACCTTAATAGCAGAACAAACGGAAATCCATGCAAAAGAACATCGAACCAGTCCATGGGTTTCATGCCGGTAGCACCTCCCAAAATCCATTTTACTTTACCAAGGATGTGGGGTTCCGGAAAATAAGGGGCCAGGCCAAGGGTTAGGCACAAAAGCAGCATTATTTTCCAGTTATTTATTACCTCCATGGCTGCTATTTTCGAATTCCCTTCACAAAATCCACAATTTTAGGTACACCGTTTTGTGTCAGAAATTTAATAAATGCCGATCCAATGATGGCTCCCTTTGCCTGTTTGGTAGCTTGTTGGAAGGTTTCCGAATTGCTTATGCCAAAGCCTACCACCTGAGGGTTTTTCAAGTTCATTTCCGCAATGCGCCCAAAGTAAGTTTCCTGACTGTTCCCAAAACCATCCTGGGAACCGGTAACGCTGGCGGAACTTACCATATAGATAAATCCATCGGAGGCCTCATCAATTTCCCGGATACGGGCATCACTGGTCTGTGGGGTTATCAAGAAAACATTCACTAGCCCATATTTTTTAAATATGGCTTCATAATCTTCTTGGTATACGTCCAAAGGCAGGTCGGGCAAAATAAGGCCGTCTATCCCAATTTCCTGACATTTTTTACAGAATTCCTCCACACCGTATTGTAGAACGGGATTGAAATATCCCATCAGGATCAAGGGTATGGAAACCGATTTTCGGATATCTTTTAACTGCTGAAATAACAGGGAGGTGGTCATGCCATTCTTCAGGGCTTGGGTAGAACTGGCCTGTATGGTAGGGCCATCTGCCAAGGGATCGCTGAAGGGCAATCCTATCTCGATCATATCCACACCATTGTTTTCAAGATCTTGGATAATTTTTACCGTATCGTTTAAGGAGGGGTAGCCCGCGGTAAAGTAAATGGACAATAGTTTTTTATCTTCCCGCAATTTTTGATGTATTCTGTTCATAATTATAGTACTGAGTATTGAGTAGGTAGTACCGAGTATTGCTGTCAATATCAGTATAGAGTCTTATTAATAGGGTTTCTCAATACTCAATACTGACTACTCCGTACTGTATTTATAACTTAAAATATTTTATATAGGTATCCAAATCCTTATCGCCCCGTCCCGAAAGATTAAAGACGACCACATCCTCTGGCCTGAATTTTCTGGTTTCCAGTATGGCAAATGCATGTGAGGACTCGATGGCCGGAATAATCCCTTCCAATTTGGACAGTTCCATCCCTGCCTGCATAGCTTCATCGTCCGTAATGGCAATAAATTCCGCCCTGCCCGTTTTGTAAAGGTGGGCGTGCATTGGCCCAACTCCCGGATAATCCAGTCCGGCAGAAATGGAATAGGGTTCGGTAATCTGCCCATCGGGGGTCTGCATCAATAAGGTTTTACAGCCATGGATGATACCCATTTTTCCAAGAACCGATGTTGCCGCACTTTCACCGCTATCTACGCCCAGTCCTGCAGCTTCCACCGCTATTATGCCCACTTCCTTTTCGTGGAGAAAATGATAGAAGGTACCGGCAGCATTACTACCGCCCCCAATACAGGCTACAACGTAATCTGGATTTTCCCTGCCTTCCTTTTCCTTCAATTGCCATTTTATTTCCTCGGAAATTATGGACTGGAACCGGGTTACCATATCCGGATAGGGATGGGGCCCTATGGCAGAACCAATAATATAATGGGTATCCACAGGATTGTTGATCCAATCCCTTATGGCCTCATTGGTAGCATCCTTTAAAGTCTTGCTTCCGGACAGTGCCGGCCGTACCTCTGCTCCGAGCATTTTCATGCGGGCAACATTGGGAGCTTGTCTGGCAATATCTATTTCTCCCATATAGACAATACACTCCATTCCCATAAGGGCACACACCGTTGCAGTAGCTACACCGTGTTGCCCGGCACCGGTTTCCGCAATGATCCTGGTCTTGCCCAGGCGTTTGGCCATTAAGATCTGACCAATGGTGTTGTTTACCTTATGGGCCCCGGTATGATTAAGGTCTTCACGCTTTAAATATACCTTGGTGTTGTACTTTTCCGATAAACGTTTGGCAAAATAAAGAGGCGAAGGCCTACCTACATAGTCTTTCAATAATTGGTCAAATTCCTTTTTAAAGGAGGGTTCCGCCATTATTTTTAAATATTGCCTTCTAAGGTTTTCAACATTCGGATAGAGCATTTCAGGAATAAAAGCTCCTCCAAACTCTCCGTAATATCCCTTTTCGTCTACGTTGTAATTCATATTTTATTAATTAGATGCTAGATGTTGCACGCTAGATACTAGACATTGTTAATTGTTAATTGTTAATTGTTAATTGAACATTGAACATTGAACATTGAACATTGAACATTGAATTTTCTCCCTATCAACTGCCAACTGTTTCTGCCAACTATAATTCCTTCCCATTTACTCACTACTCACTACTTCTTTAAATTCCTTCAATTTTTTAATATCTTTTAATCCCGGTTCCGATTCAAATTTACTATTGACATCAATGGCGTGGCAATATGTTGATTCCGGTCTTTGTTGAAATTCCCTTATTTTTTCAATCTCTTCCACTCCAATGCCACCACTTAGAAAATAGGGTTTATTGGAGGGATAGTTTTTTAACACCTCCCAATTGAAGGTGTATCCATTGCCCCCGGGCAATTTGCCCTTGGTGTCAAAAAGAAAAAAATCGCAAACATTTTCATAAGGAGCCAAAATATTAAAATCAAAATCCTCTTTTACGGAGAACACTTTAATGATTTCCAGGTCCATTATCCCTGTGGCCTTGGAGCGGTCATGTATTATTTTTTTTAGGTCGCTACAAAATTCCGGGCTTTCCTTTCCGTGCAATTGTACCGCCCCTAAGCCATATCTGTTAACTTTTTCCAGAATTTCATCGAGGGTTGCATCCACAAATACACCTACTTTTTTAATGGTGGCCGGCAATTCGGGAATAATTCCTTCAAAAAACCTTTTGGAGGGTTCCCAAAATATAAAGCCAAGATAATCAGGTTGAAGGGCGGCCACTTCCAGGGTATTCAATTTCATTCCACACACTTTCAGTTTCATGGCTCTTAAATTAGGATATCGATTTTATAAATTGTAACGCACTTAGTCCGGGATTATCGGTTTTCATAAAATTCTCGCCTATAAGGAAGCCTTTGTAGCCATATGGTTTTAACTCTTCTATAGCCTCTGTAGAACTTATACCGCTTTCGGAAACCTTCACAAAATCGTCCGGAATTAATTTGGACAGGGTTTTACTGGTGTCCAGGCTTACTTCAAAAGTCTTTAAATTCCTATTGTTCACGCCCAACATGTCCAAACTGGGCATAATGGATTTCCGTAATTCCTCTTCGTCATGTACCTCTAATAATACCTCCAAGTCCAATTGTTTCGCAAATTCGGAAAATGCCTTTATCCCATCACGGGGCAAGATGGCGGCTATCAATAAAATAACATCCGCTCCATGGGCCTTGGCCTCCAATATTTGATATTCGTCTATGATGAATTCCTTGCGGAGCAACGGCATCTGTACGGATGCCCTGGCCAACAAAAGGTCGTCCAAAGATCCTCCGAAATATTTTCCATCCGTTAAGACCGACATGCCGCAGGCACCTGCCTTTTCATAGCCTATTGCTACATCGGAGACGCTGTTGTTTTGGTTGATGACCGATTTGGACGGGGATCTTCGTTTGTGCTCGGCGATAATTCCGCTATTGCTATTTTTAAGGGCATTGGCCAGGGAAACCGTGGGTCTCTGAAACAATACGGAGGCTTCCAACTGGGAAACCGGGATAATGGATTTTTTTAAATCCACTTCCTTTCTTTTATCCAAAACTATTTTATCCAGTATATTCATGATACTATAATATTGACTTGGGCATGCCCATCCATATCTATTGGCTCAGTTGCTGTAATTTTTTTAATGCCGCCAGTCCCCTTCCGCTCAGCAGGGATTCCTTGGCCTCTTCAAAGCCCTCCTTCGGACTAACCCCTTTTACCGTAGCGATGGCGATTCCGGCATTGGCGCAGACCACATTGTTTTGTGGGGCAGTACCTTTTCCTTCCAGAACATTAAGAAAGACCTGTGCAGATTCCTCAATACTATCTCCGCCCACTATATCCGAGGCAGAAATGGCTTCAACTCCAAAATCCGAAGGTTTTAGCATTCCCTCGGATTTGTTGGTAATGGTCTTGGTGTTTCCGGTCAATGAAATTTCATCGTATCCGTCCAAGGCGTGCAATACGGTAAAATTCTTGTCGGTCTTTTGGTAAAGGTAACCGTACATTCTTGCCAGTTCCAAATTGAAAACTCCCACCATTTGGTTTTTGGGAAAGGCCGGGTTCACCATAGGGCCCAACATATTAAAGAAGGTTTTTACACCCAATTCCCTGCGTATGGGAGCCACATTTTTCATGGCCGGGTGAAATAACGGGGCATGCAATACGCAGATACCTGCCTCATCTATACATTTTTCAAGAAATCTGGCCTCATTACTGAATTTAATTCCCAAAAACTCCATAACATTGCTACTGCCGCACTTGGAGGATACACCATAGTTGCCATGTTTGGTAACCTTAACACCGGCCCCGGCCGTAACGAAACTGGCCAAAGTAGAGATGTTAAAAGTATCCTTGCCGTCGCCGCCCGTACCACAGAGATCTATGGGGTTGTAATGCGACAGGTCTACAGCCAAACAAAGCTCCAACAAGGCATCCCTGAAACCTTCCAATTCTTCTATGGTAACGCTACGCATCATATATACCGTTAAAAAGGCGGCAATCTGACTTGTATTGTAATCTCCCTTGGCTATATTTATCAAAACCTGTTTGGCAACCTCTTTAGGAAGTACATCGTGATTGATAAGTTGGTTTAAAATATCTTTCATGTGCTTATATTTATTGTTTTTTATCGACCAGATCTGCCCGACTTCTTCATTCCCGTCCGTACAGGAAGGGACGGACAGACGGGTCCAATATCCGAGTAATTATTTTCATTGTCCATAAGCCCTTAATAAGTCCCCTGACTTATGGCCGGTTGGGGGAGGCTACCCAGTTCTCCAATATTTTTTTGCCATGGGGAGTCAATACCGATTCGGGATGAAACTGTACGGCACTAACATTAAAGACCTTGTGGCGCAAGGACATCACCTGTCCGTTTTCATCAAAGGAGGTGGCTTCCAATACCTCTGGAAGTGCAGGGTCCACTACCCAGGAGTGATAACGGCCCACTTCGATTTCTTTGGGCAGTCCATGGAAAAGGATATCGTCCTTGACAATATTTATTTTGGTCGCTATGCCGTGGTAGACCTGGTCTATATTTGTCAACGACCCCCCAAAAACTTCTGCTATGGCCTGCTGTCCCAGGCATACTCCGAAAATACTTTTTGATGGGGCGTACATCGCTATAATTTCTTTAAGTAGACCTGCTTCGTCTGGGATGCCCGGGCCAGGGGAAAGAACGATCTTGTCAAAAGCCGCTATTTCTTCCAGACTAATTTGATCATTTCTTTTTACGGTTACGGTGCAATCCAGGTCCTCCAAATAATGGACAAGGTTGTAGGTGAAACTATCGTAATTGTCGATTACCAAAATGGATTTCCCTACTCCTTTGCCCACGGTATTGGTGTTTGTTCTATTATCTGTATTCTCTTTCATACTTCTGATGTCCTCTTTTTCAATATTTTGTATTGATCTCTCCATACGCCCACTATATAAAGCTACGGGGCAAATTAAAGGGGATTATTATATAGTTTCCGCTATTTCCAGGGCCTTGGTGAGGGCTCCCAATTTGTTGTAGGTTTCCTGAAGTTCGTTTTCAGGATTGGAAGCGGCCACCAGCCCTGCTCCTGCCTGATAATGCAATTGGTGGTTTTTACTTAAAAAGGTTCTGATCATAATGGCGTGGTTAAAGTTTCCGTTGAAATCCATAAACCCTATGGCCCCACCGTAATATCCCCTACTGGTTTTTTCATATTTCTCGATAAGCTGCATGGCCATGTGTTTGGGGGCACCGCTCAAGGTGCCGGCAGGAAAGGTATCGGCAACCACTTTCATGGTGGGGATGTCTTTTTTCTTCAACCCGGTTACTTTGGAGACCAGATGTATTACATGCGAAAAGAACTGTACTTCCCTATAGTTTTCCACTTTTACCATAGTGCCGTTTCTACTTAGGTCGTTTCTTGCAAGATCGACCAACATAACGTGTTCGCTATTTTCCTTATCGTCTATTTTTAATTTTTTGGCCAATTCCGCATCCTGTTCATCATTCCCCGTTCTCTTGAAGGTCCCGGCAATGGGGTGAATTTCCGCCTTGCCATCCTTTACTATTAATTGGGCTTCGGGAGAACTTCCAAAAATTTTGAAATCCCCGTAATCAAAATAAAACAGATAGGGAGATGGGTTTATGGATCGCAGTGCCCTGTATACGTTGAATTCGTCGCCCTTGAATTCTTGCGAGAACCTTCGGGACAATACCAATTGAAAAACGTCACCTCTGTTGCAATGTTTTTTTGCCAGTTCCACATGCTCCTTATATTCTTCGTCCTTTAAGTTGGACACTGGTTTTCCTTCTTGGGAGAAATTGTAGGAGGCAAAGTTTTTGGCGCTAAGAATCTGTTCTATTTCTCCAATATTATTTTCGGATTCATAGCAGTGCGCAAAAATATAGGCTTCGTTCTTAAAATGGTTTATGGCCACTATATTTTGATAAACGGCGTAATAGATGTCCGGGATGGAGATACTGTTATTTTTCTTGGAAATGTCTATGTCTTCAAAATACCGCACGGCATCATAGGCCATATATCCGAACATACCATTGTTTATAAATTTAAAGTCGTTGTTCTGGGAATCGAACTTTTGGCTAAAATCATGTAAAATGCCAGGGATGTCCGTTTCTTTCCCTACGCCAAATTCCACAATGGAACCGTCCGGGAATTGCTGGGTGACCGTTTCGTTTTCTACTTTTATGGAAGCTATTGGGTTGCAACATATATAAGAAAAACTATTGTCATTGGCATGATAGTCACTACTTTCCAATAGAATACTATTGGGGAAACGATCCCTGATTTTTAAATAAACACTTACAGGGGTGATGGTGTCCGCAAGAATTTTTTTGTGATGTGATATTAACTGGTATTTCATGATCATTCTTTTAATTGCTAAGCTCTGCCAATGGGTTCCTCGATTTTTATGATAAACGAAAAAAAGGCTTGTCGTGATGACAAGCCTTTTGTATAGTTATACTACAATGATGCTTTGCTCACGATGTTTTTCGTAAGTTGCTCCACCACCAAGTATTTGATACCATGTTTTTCATTGGAGGTCAAATATAAGAAGGAATTTCAAATTTACAAACCTGTGATGGGGAAAAAATAAAAAACCCCACAATTGTGAGGTTTTGAACATAACTGTTAGGGCATGATTAGAATACCAGATCCACTACTAGATCAAATTCGTCATATATGGTTTTGTCTCCTAGATTATCGAAAAAACTTCCAGATCCGTACTTAACGTCGTACTGGGAACGGTCTACCTTCATAGTGGCGGTAGCCTTGTTGCCGTAGATGGAGATGTCAAAAGTTACCGGATTGGTTTTTCCCTTTATGGTTAGGTCTCCAGTTACTTCGTAGGAGTTTTTCCCAGTAGATTTTACACTGGTAAAAACCAATTTGGAAGTAGGATGTGCGTCCACCCCAAAAAAATCATCGGATTTTAAGTGGGTCTCCAACTTTCCTTTGTATTCGCCTTCCAGGTCATTGGAAACCAAAGTGGGCATGTCCACCACAAATTCCCCTCCGGTCAATTTATCGCCTTCAAAAATCAGGGAACCCTCTTTTAGTGCGATTGTTCCGTGATGGGAACCGGTTACTTTGTAACCTTTCCAGGTCACTGTACTTTCAGAGGTTTTAATTTGTTTTACTTCGTTGTCCACTGGAGTGGATGCCATGGCTGTTAGACCAGTAAATACGGACAATACTAAACTTAATGTGTTTTTTTTCATGATTTCAATTTTAGGATAATGTTTGTTAAAGTTACTGTTTATATATAGGTAATAAGATTTTTCTTTTTTTTACGCACTTTTTTATAGTGTTGTGTTTCATCCTCCCGGGACCTATAGCCTATGGCTACAAGTACGGCCGTGTTAAGTCCTTTTTCCTTAAGCCCAAGGATTTCATTAAATTGGGCATTGTCAAAACCTTCCATAGGGCAGGTGTCAATCTTAAGATCGGCGGCTGCGGACAGTAAATTGCCCAGGGCTATATAGGTTTGTCTAGAGGTCCAGGTAGCTTTGGCCGATTCGGATAGCGGCATTAATTTGGACTTCATAAAATCTGCGTAACCTTGAAGATCATTGGAAGGAATGCCACGGGTTGCACTTACATTTTCCAAATAGTCGTCTACCAATTCTTCCCCAAAAGTAGCCTGGTTGGCCAGTACTATTAAATGGGAGGCTTCCGTTATTTGGGACTGTCCCCAAGCTGCTGGCTGCAAGGTACTTCTCAATACCGAATCTTCCACTACCAGTATTTTATACGGCTGCAATCCGTAGGAGGAGGCACTCAGAGCAGTGGCTTCCAATAAATATTCCAAATCCTTTTGGGACACCTTTTTGGATGTGTCGAACTTTTTGGTGGCATAGCGCCAATTTAAATTGTCTATATAAGAATTCATGTTTTGAATTTAATGATTATTTATAATTGTTTTTTTATTCATTTTAAAATTTATCCAATAATTCATTTAAGTTGGACAAATCCTCTTTGGAAAAATTTTCCAATAACTTTTCTTCAGCCTCCTTTATGGCCAAATCCATTAAGGTTAAGGCGGTTTCGCCTGCTGGAGTAATATTGATCTCCACTTTTCTCCGGTTACTGGGGCATACCATCCGATCCACATAACCCTTTAGGATCAACTTGTCCACCAATCTGGTGGTATTGCTCATCTTGGTGACCATTCTTTCGTTTAAGGTGGAAAGATTGGCAGGTTTCCCTTTTTGTCCCCTAAGTATCCTTAATACGTTAAATTGTTGTAATGAAACCCCTTGCGGTTTAAGTGCCACGGTCATCAACTCATTTATTTTGGTCTCAACAAGACTTAAATGTATGATGGTCCTACTTGCTATAGGAATCTGCTTATCGGTTTTTATAATTTTCTCTACATTCATGTCATTACAATAATTGTATATACAAATGTATGGATTTAATTAAATGTTCCAACAATGTTTGTGATAAAAATTTGTTAAATAATGTTGAACAAGTGTAAGTGCGGAAAATTGGGTGTTTAGTTTTGGGCAAGTACTTCCTTATATTTCCGCTTTAAATGTTGGATGATTTTTTTAAAAAACATTATTTTTGAGGAATAAAGAATAACACAAATGGCAGATTTATCACAAGAGGAGTGGAGCGAACAATTTGAAAACGACGGCAATGCCTTCTTGTTGGACGTTAGGACTCCGGAAGAAGTTGAGGAAGGATATATTCCCAACGCTACCAATATAGATATTCATTTAGGGCAAGAGTTCGTTGCCGAATTGGAAAAATTGGACAAGACAAAAAACTACTACGTGTATTGTAGGTCCGGACAACGAAGTGCACAGGCATGTGCCATCATGAACAAGTTGGGCTTTGAAAATGCATACAATTTGGTTGGCGGGTTTATGAATTGGGAAGGTGAGGTAGCGGAATAACCGGTTTAAGTCCCGTCCTTACCATAATTGGGTTCCGAAGGGTTTTCCGTTGCATGTATCTTATAAGCTTGAGGATTATCGGTTTGTGCTATACATTGAATTATGCGGGAAGATCTTTTGCATTTTATTTGGAAGTATAAAAAGCTACAATTGGGGAACCTTAAAGGCTCCAATAACGAGACCATTCAAATACTGGATGTAGGATCCCATAACCTTTTGTCCGGCCCCGACTTTTTTAATGCCAAGATTCGGATAGGTGGACAGTTGTGGGCCGGGACGGTGGAGATGCATATTAAATCTTCGGATTGGTATGCCCATAACCATGAAAAAGATCCCAATTATCAAAATGTAATACTTCATGTTGTTTGGGAAGACGATTGTGACGTTTTCAGGAGTGATAATACCGTGGTCGCCACTTTGGTCCTCAAGGATTATATTTCTTCCGACCTATTAATGGAGTACCAAAAAATGTTCTCCCGTAAAGAACGATTATTTATAAATTGTGGAAATGGGATTGGGGCCACCTCTGATTTTGTTTTGCAGAATTGGTTGGAGGTACTCTATTTTGAGCGTTTGGAAAGTAAAACCCAATTGGTGGCCAAACTTTTGGAAGTTACCAACAACGATTGGGAACAGGTGTTTTTTGTATTGCTTTTTAAAAATTTTGGACTTAAGATAAATGGGGGATCCTTTTTTGATATTGCCAAAAGGCTGCCCTTCGATGTGGTGCGCAAAATTCAGGGCAATATCCTACAAATGGAAAGTTTACTTTATGGTTTTGCAGGATTTTTGGACCATCCAATTATTGCGGATAATTATTATGATAGTCTACATAAGGAATTTGCTTTTCTTAAGGCCAAGTTCCATTTGCCGGACCAACCACAACAAAAACCGGAGTTTTTTAAACTGCGGCCATCCAATTTCCCCACTATAAGACTTTCCCAATTGGCCAATTTATATGGGTTGCATCAAAATCTATTTAGTAGGGTTGTCAATGCCAAAAGTGTAGGGGAAATTTATTCGGTCTTTAAGGTTACTGCCAGCGAATACTGGGACGACCATTATACTTTTGGAAAAGTCTCCAATAAACATTCCAAGAAACTTACCCGGAAGTTTGTGGATTTATTGATTGTCAATACCGTTCTTCCCATAAAACTGGCCTATGCAAAACATAGGGGAAGGGATGTGCCGGATGAGATATTGGATATTGTTTCGGATTTGGCATCAGAAAACAATACGGTTATTTCAAAGTTCAAGGCGCTAAATATACAATTCCCCTCAGCAAAGGAAAGTCAGGCCGTAATCCAGTTGTACAATGAATATTGTACCAAAAATAAATGTTTGCAATGTGCTGTGGGGCATCAATTATTGAATAGAAAACCCTAATTTTAAGGCATGAACATTTTCTATACGTTACTTTATTATTTTCAGAAAAGGGGATTTGAGGTCTGTAGGCGAATAGCCGAGCGGTTGGGCATTCGTACCAGGGTAGTTCGTACATCCTTTATATATCTGACTTTTGTTACCTTGGGCTTTGGTTTTGCCCTTTATTTGTTCATGGCTTTTTGGCTAAGGATAAAGGATTTGGTATACACCAAAAGAACTTCTGTTTTTGATCTTTAAGTATGATTGGACTTTTTCGCTCCAGAATGTTTTTGGCACTGGCTTTGTTGGTCGTGGTCCTGTTGTTCGGGGTTTTTGGATATAGATTCCTTTTGGACTATACTTGGATCGATACTTTTTATATGACCATTATTACGATTACCACCGTTGGTTTTTCCGAGGTGCGTCCTTTGGATTCGGAGGCCAAAATATTTACAGTCGTTTTAATTATAACTAGTGTATTTGTATTTGCATTCGCAATTTCGGTAATAACCGAATTTATCCTAAACCGAAATTCGCTACAACTTCTAAAGAAAAAAAAGGTGAAAAATAAAATCAGTAGTTTAAACAAACATGTAATTATTTGCGGTTTTGGCCGAAATGGTAATCAGGCTGCGGAAAGATTAAAGGCTTACAACCGACCCTTTGTGGTCATCGAAAAAAATAGGGAAGTCATAGAAAAGTTTGAGAAAGGGATCCTGTTTGTTGAGGGTGATGCCAATGAAGATGATACCCTGATTGAAGCTGGAATAGATCGGGCACAATACCTAAT
Source organism: Arenibacter sp. P308M17 (assembly GCF_003426735.1). Lineage (GTDB taxonomy): Bacteria > Bacteroidota > Bacteroidia > Flavobacteriales > Flavobacteriaceae > Arenibacter. Next base: position 34,562 of record NZ_QVON01000004.1, on the reverse strand, counting down.
TACCTCATTGCCCGATGATGCTGCCAATCTTTTTGTGGTACTCTCTGCCAGACAATTGAACAAAAACCTGTTTATTATCAGTAGGGCTTCCCAATTAACGTCCCAAAAGAAATTAAGACTAGCGGGCGCGGACAAGGTAATTATGCCAGATAGGATAGGAGGGATATGGCCTCCTCGGTGGTCATACCAGACCTTATTACCTTTATGGACAAGCTTTCAACTGAAGGGGAGAATACTACCAATTTGGAAGAGGTAACCATAGAAAGTTATATGACCAGTATAAACAACCATTCCTTGCGCGATCTGGATTTGAGAAAGAAGACAGGTTGCACTATAATTGGCTATATAGAACCAGATGGCAATTATATAATTAATCCAGAGGCCGATCTAAAATTGCAACCGCAGGGAAAGGTAATAGTATTGGGAAGGCCGGAGCAAATAAAAAAATTAAATGGGATGTTCCACATAGATTGAGTTTATAAACAATTATATTTGATTCCAAGCATTATTTTTAGGATATTGCTGGCATATTAGAAGCCGAACCAACAAAAATTAACTTTTCTAGCTGCTTATGAAGAAATATATATCTTCCATTTTTTTACTTTTTTCGTTTGTATTATTTTCCCAGGAACTTGTTGTAAAAGAGTCCATTTACAATCCTTCGGACAACATCAATAATGGTGTTATTAAATTGGAGGTTGATGGCGGTACCCCGCCCTATCATTACAAGTGGAGCAATCAGAATACCCCAGTAACCGCCAATGAAGCCACTAATCTTACAGAAGGTCTTTCCTATACGGTTACCATTACCGATGCCAATGGGTTGCAGCTTACCAAGCAATACAAAGTGCCTACACAGGCCATTACCGAATTTTTCAATGGGGTCATGACACCTGCGGTAAGTGCCTTGGGATCCGTTCTTTTTTGGGATCCCTTTGCGGCCATTGGTATTTATGACCCCATTGTGTATGCGGATGTGAAGCGTATCGGCATCCCAGGCTGGTCTCCCGAAACAAAGGATAAGTTTATCTTAAAGGAATGGTTGCGGCCCGAAGGACAAAAAGTAAAAGAGGGGGATGATATAGCCATTATTGCCAAAAGTAACGGAACCACCGAAACAATAACGTCGCCCGTTAGTGGCAAATTAAAATATTTGGCCAAGGAAGGTGGGGTAATCTACAATTCCGAGAATTTGGAGCACATAATTGAACAGGGAGCCCATATTTTGGCAGAGATCAAGTACGATGAACCTGTTATTATTACCCATCCCAATGGAGATCCGCAGCAAAAGGCCATTCCATTTATAGTAATATGGTTGGTAATTGGAGCTATATTCTTTACCTTGAGAATGGGCTTTATCAATTTTAGGGGATTTAGGCACTCCATCGATTTGGCGAAAGGCAAATATGATGATCCCGATGCCCCGGGACAAGTAACCCATTTTCAAGCTTTGGCGACGGCCGTTTCCGGAACCGTTGGACTAGGGAATATTGCAGGGGTAGGCGTGGCCGTTTCCTTGGGAGGTGCCGGTGCTACATTTTGGATGATCGTTTGTGGCCTCCTTGGAATGTCCTCTAAATTTGTGGAGTGTACCTTAGGGGTCAAATATCGTAATATACTTCCTGATGGCCGTGTTTTTGGAGGCCCAATGAACTATTTGCGCTATGGCCTGGAGAAAAGGAATTTAAAAGGTTTGGGGAAAGTACTTGCCGGGGTATTTGCCGTATTGGCAGTGGGAGCCTCTTTTGGAGGTGGAAATATGTTTCAGGCCAATCAATCTTTTGAGCAACTTTCCGGCCAATTCCCTGCCTTACAGGGCAATGGGTTTTGGTTTGGAATAATTACTGCAGTGCTGGTAGGGGTTGTAATCATTGGAGGGATCAATAGTATAGCCAACGTAACCGGAAAGGTAGTTCCCATTATGGCTTCTATTTACATTCTGGCGGCCTTAACGGTAATCATCATCAATATCGAAAATATTGGCCCTGCATTTGCGGCCATAGTGGATGGCGCCTTTAGCCCTAGTGCGCTTAAAGGCGGTGTTATTGGGGTTTTGATCGTTGGTTTTCAGAGGGCCGCGTTCTCCAATGAGGCCGGAGTTGGTTCCGCTGCCATAGCACATAGTACGGCCAAGACAAACCATCCGCCTTCGGAAGGATTTGTAGCGCTCTTGGAACCATTTATAGATACGGTGGTGGTATGTACTTTAACAGCCTTGGTATTAATATTTACAGGAATGCACGAAGTGGAGGGAATGGCTGGTGCCCAATTAACCTCTGATGCCTTTGGAAGTGTGCTTTCCTGGTTTCCATATGTACTGGCCTTAGCAGTGTTCCTTTTTGCCTTTTCAACCATGATTTCATGGTCCTACTATGGGATGCGGGCCTGGACCTATCTTTTTGGTAAAAGTAAAAAGGTTGAATTTGTCTATAAAATGTTGTTCCTGGTTTTTGTGGTAGTAGGTGCTTCGGTGAGTTTGGGGGCAGTATTGGATTTTTCGGATATGATGATTTTGGCCATGTCCTTTCCAAATATAATTGGACTATATTTAATGTCCGGGGAGGTTAAAAGAGATCTTGATGACTATCTGGTAAAACTTAAGGCCAATATGCTTTTCAAGAAAATGAAAAAGGCATAAAGTTTAACTCGTGAACAGAAAATTGTTTAAATCCCACTTTAAGTTCAATAAACAGGAGCGAAGTGGGATTTTCTTTTTATTGCTTCCCATAGTTGTTTTTCAGATCGTGTATTTTGTCGTTAAATCTTATCCAGTGGTGGAAACGGCCAATTCCCTAACTGTAGATGGGGAATACCAAGCCGAAATAGATGCCCTAAGAAGCCGTAAAAAACAAAAGGATTCGATTGCCCTGTATCCGTTCAACCCCAATTTTATAACTGATTATAAAGGGTACATTTTGGGGATGTCCCCTGCCGAAATAGACCGTTTGCATGTCTTTAGGGCGGATAACCAATTTGTTAATTCCGTTGAGGAATTTCAAAAGGTAACCTTGGTATCGGACTCCCTATTAAAAAGTCTGAAGCCCTATTTTAAATTTCCCGAATGGACGAAAAATGGGAAAACCGGGTCAACAGTTGGTGTTGGGTCCCATGCTTTAAGGCCTTTGGCGTCCGGGTCCCTTTCAGAAACCAATAATAGTTTTAGGGTCAAGGATCTTAATAGCGCTACCCCGGAAGAATTAAGGGCCGTGAAGGGAATAGGGGATGTTCTGTCCCAACGCATTGTAAAGTTTAGGGACCTTTTGGGAGGTTTTTTGGTGGAGGAACAATTGGGCCACGTCTATGGTCTGGAGCCCGAGGTGGTAGAAAGGGTCCTTCAAGACTTTAGGATTCTGGAAAGCGTGTCCGTAGTAAAAATCAATATTAACCAAGCTTCTCCAAGGGATATCTCAAAACTGGTTTACATAAAATATGAATTGGCAGCACGTATTGTGGCCTATAGGGAAGCCAACGGGGGTATAGCTTCATTTGATGAATTAAAGGAAATCGAAGATTTCCCTTCGGAAAGATTAGATATAATTAAGTTATATTTGCAATTATAAAAAATTGCTAATAATGGTTATCGACACCTTTTCTAAAATGAGTTTTGATTACTCTGAAACTCAACAAATGGTGGCTGCCTCTGCCAAGGAGTTTGCTGAACAATCTATTAGGCCCTATGTAATGGAATGGGATGAAGCACAAACTTTTCCTGTTGAGGTTTTTAAGAAAGCTGGGGAAATGGGTTTTATGGGAGTTTTGGTTCCGGTGGAACTGGGGGGTTCCGGCTTGGGCTATCATGAATATGTGGCCATTATTGAAGAGATCTCCAAAGTAGATCCTTCCATTGGGTTATCATTGGCGGCACATAATTCCTTATGCACCAATCATATCCTTAGTTTTGGAACAGAGGACCAGAAGAAAAAATGGATCCCAAAATTGGCTACTGCCGAATGGATCGGCGCCTGGGGCCTTACGGAACACGATACCGGTTCGGATGCAGGGGGCATGAGCACCACTGCGGTCCGGGAAGGCGGATCCTGGGTTTTAAATGGAGCCAAGAATTTTATCACCCATGGGAAGAGCGGGGATATTGCCGTGGTAATAGTAAGAACAGGGGAGAAAGGGGATAGTCGCGGTATGACCGCCTTTGTAGTGGAAAAGGGAACCCCTGGTTTTAGCAGTGGAAAAAAAGAAAACAAACTCGGAATGAGGGCCAGTGAAACTGCCGAAATGATATTTGATAATTGTAAAATTCCGGACTCAAATAGATTGGGAGGGGTAGGGGAAGGATTTGTACAGTCGATGGTGATATTGGACGGGGGAAGAATTTCCATAGGAGCATTGTCCTTGGGGATTTCCAAGGGTGCTTATGAAGCTGCCTTGAAATATTCAAAAGAGCGGGTACAGTTTGGGAAGCCAATTAGCCAATTTCAAGGTATTTCCTTTAAACTGGCGGACATGGCCACCGAAATTGAAGCTTCGGAATTGCTTTTGCACAAAGCCGCCTATCTTAAAAATGAAGGGCGTAATGTTACCAAATTAGGGGCTATGGCCAAAATGTACGCTTCGGAAGTATGTGTAAAAGTGGCCAATGAGGCAGTGCAAATTCATGGTGGCTATGGGTTTACCAAAGATTTTCCCGTAGAAAAATTCTATAGGGATTCCAAGTTGTGTACTATTGGGGAAGGTACTACCGAGATACAGAAAGTGGTCATTGCAAGAAAAATTTTGGAATAATTATTTGTAATTCATTTTTAAGGCATATATTTGCAGCCTTAATCACAAAAGAGAGGAGGTTATTGCCCATGTTAATAATACCAATAAAAGAAGGAGAAAACATCGATAGAGCTTTAAAGCGTTTCAAGCGTAAGTTCGACAAGACAGGTACAATGAGACAGTTGAGAAAGCGTCAGCAGTTTACCAAGCCATCTGTAGAGAACAGAGCGAAGATTCAAAAAGCTCAATATATTCAAGGTTTAAGGGATAAGGAGGAAATCTAGACCCACTTGAATGTATACAGGATTGAAAAGTTCCACTTGATAGTGGGACTTTTTTGTTTTCTATTCTTATCGTAGGGGTCGTAGGGGTATCTTTTGGATCAGCATCAAAAGTTGTGTGTGAATTGGAAAAAGATAGAATTTTCTATCCCGGATTCATGTCCTGTTCATTTTTTGCATCGCCCAAATGCACGCATTCATGAATACCAAAACCTGTTGGACGGGTCAAAGCCATAGATACTCCATAGATACTCCATAGATAGTCCATAGATAGTCCATAGATAGTCCATAGTTAGTCCGTATATGAAACGGGCATGACCAAAATAGGGGAAAACAGGCTGGACCCACCCCTTTTTGGCGCGCTAAAATAGCTCCGGGATCCCTTGCGGAAAACGGAGCCAAAAAGCAGTGGTTTTATGAAGCTGTTTTTTTTCCATAAGAATATTTGCATAAACATAGTAATTGTTCCTGTTCCTATCTTTTTTGTAACTTTGGAATATGTCCGTAGAAGCATTTATTTCATATTTATCTTTGGAGAAGAACTATTCTCCGCATACTTCAAAAGCCTATCATAACGATATAGTTGAATTTAAGAATTTTTGTGGCCAGCAGTATAACCTTGGGGATATTACCCAAGTATCTTATAACTTGATCAGGAGCTGGATAGTTTCACTGGTAGAAACAGGGGTTTCCAACAGGTCTGTAAATCGCAAAATTGCATCTTTAAAGGCGTATTATAAGTTTCTTCTTGGAGTTGGAATTTTGACAATTAACCCTTTGGCAAAACATAAGGCACTTAAAACTTCAAAGAAAATTGAGATTCCTTTTTCGGAATTGGAAATGGACATCCTCCTTTCCCAAATTCCTTTCGAGAACAATTTTGAAGGTAAGCGGGACAAGTTGATTATAGAATTGTTATATACTACCGGAATTAGACGTGCAGAGCTCATCGGCCTTAAGGTCAAGGATGTGGATTATGGGGCCATGACGATAAAAGTGTTGGGAAAGAGAAATAAGGAAAGGATCGTTCCCCTCTTACAGGCAACTAAGGAATTGTTTTTGGACTATCTTCCTGAACGCAATGCGTTGAAAACAATTGAGGATGAAGCGTATATTTTTCTCTCGGGCAAGGGCAATAAAATGTACGAAACGCTTGTTTATAGAATTATAAATAGGTACCTTAGTTTAGTGTCGGCCAAGGTAAAAAGGAGTCCGCATATTTTAAGGCACACCTTTGCCACCCATTTGCTAAACCAGGGGGCGGATTTAAATTCCGTAAAGGAGCTATTGGGGCATTCCAGTTTGGCATCAACGCAGGTGTATACCCACAATAGTATTGCGGAATTAAAGAAGGTACATTTCTCCGCCCATCCTAGAAGTAAGAAATACTAAGTTCTTTATCCAAATGTTTAACTTTTTAAAACTTCATTCTATGAAAGTAAATGCACAATCGGTGAATTTCACTGCAGACGGAAAGCTTATTGACTTTATTCAGGCAAGATTGAATAAAATGGAACTGTTTTATGACAAGGTAATTAGTTCCGATGTATATCTAAAGGTAGAAAACACAAGTGCCAAAGAAAATAAAATCGTGGAAATCAAGGTATTGGTACCGAAAGACAAGTTTGTAGTAAAAAAACAATGCAAGTCCTTTGAAGAAGCTGTGGACACGGCATGTAGTTCCTTGGAAAGAAAGTTGGTTAAGCGAAAGGAAAAAATAAGATTAAATGCTTAAAAAAATTATCAAAAAATGTTTTGATTAAATAAATAAATATCTACATTTGCAGTCCGTTAGAAATAGCGGACTTTTTTTTGACGAAAAAAGTGGTAAAAGCCGATGTAGCTCAGCTGGCTAGAGCAGCTGATTTGTAATCAGCAGGTCGTGGGTTCGAGTCCCTCTATCGGCTCCAAAAAACAGAAATAGGTTTTGTTTTTGTTTGTGTTTTGAAATAGGGTCGGAAAGCGTCAGGGACGAGAAGTTTATCCCGAGCGAAGTCGAGGGGAGTACCTCTATCGGCTCCAAAAAAAACAGGAAAATATTTATTTTTCTTAGGTTCTTTAAAATATGGATTGGGGAGATACTCAAGCGGCCAACGAGGGCAGACTGTAAATCTGCTGACTACGTCTTCGCAGGTTCGAATCCTGCTCTCCCCACAAAAGACTTTAATTGGTCTTTGTGTGAAATACAAAAGTTTTTTTTGAAATAATGAAATTAATTTTTAGGTTTGCCTAAAAATTATAAAAGCGGGAGTAGCTCAGTTGGTAGAGCGTCAGCCTTCCAAGCTGAATGTCGCCGGTTCGAACCCGGTCTCCCGCTCTAAATTTTAAAAGCAAAAGCTCCTTTGATGGGGCTTTGTGCGATTAGAATGAAATGGACAAGATCTGGTATCCTGTCCTGAGCGACGCCGAGGGTAAACTTCGTCAATGCTCTTAAACTTTGGGTATAGGGTTATAATTTTGGATTGGGCCTTGCCCAATACTTAAAATTAAAGATGCCGGTGTAGCTCAGGGGTAGAGCGTTTCCTTGGTAAGGAAGAGGTCATGAGTTCAAATCTCATCATTGGCTCAATTAAGGCATTATTTGTACACTAATATAAACTAAGAATTAAAATTAACAAACATGGCAAAGGCAACATTTGATCGTTCCAAACCGCATTTAAATATAGGTACTATTGGACACGTGGATCACGGTAAAACTACATTGACTGCTGCGATTACTACAGTATTGGCAAACGCAGGACTTTCTGAAATGAGAAGTTTCGATTCTATCGATAACGCTCCTGAGGAAAAGGAAAGAGGTATTACGATTAATACTTCACACGTAGAATATTCTACCGCGAACCGTCACTATGCTCACGTGGATTGTCCGGGTCACGCGGATTACGTTAAGAACATGGTAACAGGTGCTGCCCAAATGGACGGTGCTATATTAGTTGTTGCTGCTACTGATGGTCCTATGCCACAAACCCGCGAGCACATCCTATTGGGTCGTCAGGTAGGTATTCCAAGAATCGTTGTTTTCTTGAATAAAGTGGATATGGTTGATGATGAGGAGCTTTTGGAGCTTGTTGAAATGGAAGTAAGGGAATTGCTTTCTTTCTACGAATATGATGGTGACAATGGTCCCGTTATTTCCGGTTCGGCTTTGGGTGCCCTTAACGGGGAACAAAAATGGGTCGATACCGTAATGGAATTGATGGATGCCGTTGATAGCTGGATCGAATTGCCGACAAGGGATGTTGACAAGCCTTTCTTGATGCCTGTTGAAGATGTATTTACCATTACAGGTCGTGGAACCGTTGCTACTGGTCGTATTGAAACTGGAGTTGCAAATACAGGAGATCCTGTTGAGATCATTGGTATGGGTGCTGAGAAATTAAACTCTACCATTACCGGGGTTGAGATGTTCCGTAAGATATTGGATAGGGGAGAAGCTGGTGATAACGTTGGTATTCTTTTGAGAGGTATTGAAAAATCCCAAATAAAAAGAGGAATGGTAATCTGTAAGCCAGGTTCCGTTAAGCCGCACGCCAAATTTGAGGCCGAGGTATATATCCTTAAAAAAGAAGAAGGTGGGCGTCATACCCCGTTCCATAACAACTACCGTCCACAGTTCTATGTGAGAACTACGGATGTTACCGGAACTATCAATCTTCCTAGTGGGGTTGAGATGGTTATGCCTGGGGATAACCTTACTATTATTGTTGATTTGTTGTCTCCAATTGCACTAAGTGAAGGTTTGCGTTTTGCTATCCGTGAAGGTGGTAGAACAGTTGGTGCAGGTCAGGTTACAAAAATATTGGATTAATATTTAATATAGTATTTGTTTACATTGAGGGTGTCTTGCTAAAGCGGGATACCTTTCAATGTAAATATAAACGGGTGTAGCTCAGTTGGTAGAGCACTGGTCTCCAAAACCAGGTGTCGGGAGTTCGAGCCTCTCCGCCCGTGCAGATTACAATGGGTTCTTTTCTGATTGGGATAATGTCGTCAGTATTTTTTTAAGGCCTTTTTTATAGTTAAGAAAATAAATATTTCGCAGCATGATTACATATATTAGAGAATCTATTGACGAACTAAGGAATAACGTTACTTTACCTTCTAGGGCGGAGTCTTCCAACTTGATGGTGATCGTTGCGGTATTTTCCATAATTTTTGCGCTTGCGACCTGGGGTGTTGATAGTTTGTTTGGTAAGTTGATACAACTGTATTTCAATAACATAATCAATTAAGTAGCACTGTATGTCGGAAGTATTGGATAAGAAATGGTATGTTGTTAGGGCTGTAAGTGGTCAGGAGAACAAAATTAAGGGTTATATAGAGGCGGAAGTTGCCAGACTTGGTTTTGAGGACTACTTGGAAGAGGTTCTTGTTCCTACTGAAAAAGTGGTGCAAATAAGGAACGGTAAAAAGATCAATAAGGAGCGTGTTTACTTTCCCGGATATATTATGATCAAAGCCAACCTTGGAGGCGAAATGATTCATATTATCCGTTCCATTACCAATGTTATTGGGTTTTTGGGAGAGACCAAAGGCGGGGATCCCGTTCCCTTAAGGAAGTCCGAAGTGAACAGGATGTTGGGTAAAGTGGATGAATTGGCCGTTAAGACAGATAGTGTGGCCATACCTTTTGTGTTTGGGGAAACCGTAAAGGTTATAGACGGACCGTTCAATGGTTTTAATGGAACCGTAGAAAAGATCAATGAAGAAAAGCGTAAACTGGAAGTAATGGTGAAAATTTTCGGAAGAAAAACACCTTTGGAGCTTAGTTATATGCAAGTAGAAAAAGTTTAATAAGAACTGTTACATAGATAAAAGAAGTGTTGCTTCCAAATTAACACTCTTTAATTTTAATTTTAAACAATGGCAAAAGAAGTAAGTAAAGTAGTTAAACTACAGGTTAGGGGAGGTGCAGCGAATCCATCGCCACCGGTTGGACCCGCTTTAGGTGCTGCCGGGGTCAACATTATGGAGTTCTGTAAGCAATTCAATGCGCGTACGCAGGACAAACCGGGCAAAGTATTGCCAGTGGCGATCACGGTTTACAAAGACAAGTCGTTCGACTTCGTTGTAAAGACACCGCCGGCGGCAGTTCAATTGATGGAAGCGGCTAAGATTAAAAAGGGATCTGGCGAGCCTAACAGAAACAAGGTGGCAAGTGTATCTTGGGACCAGATCAAGTTGATCGCTGAAGACAAAATGGTAGATCTTAATGCCTTTACGGTAGAATCCGCAATGAGTATGGTTGCAGGTACGGCAAGATCTATGGGTTTAAAAGTGGCGGGCAATAGACCTTTTTAAAATCTTAAAAGCAATTTAGAATGGCAAAATTAACAAAGAAGCAAAAAGAGGCCCACAGCAAAATAGATAAAAACAAACTCTATTCTGTTGAAGAGGCATCTGCTTTAGTAAAAGAGATAACCAGTACAAAATTCGATGCATCCGTTGAATTGGCGGTGCGCTTGGGCGTCGATCCAAGAAAAGCCAATCAAATGGTCCGTGGTGTTGTTACACTTCCCCATGGTACCGGTAAAGATGTTAAGGTTTTGGCTTTGGTAACACCGGACAAAGAAGCCGAAGCTAAGGAAGCTGGAGCAGATTATGTGGGGTTGGACGAATATTTGGATAAAATTAAGAACGGTTGGACCGATGTTGATGTAATCATCACCATGCCAAGTGTTATGGGTAAGCTGGGTCCTTTAGGTAGGGTCTTGGGGCCAAGAGGTCTTATGCCGAACCCAAAAACAGGTACGGTTACTATGGATGTTGCCAAAGCTGTGGCCGAGGTAAAAGCCGGTAAGATCGATTTTAAAGTGGATAAAACAGGAATTGTGCATGCTGCTATCGGGAAAGTTTCTTTCTCAACGGATAAAATTGTGGATAATGCAAACGAACTGTTGGATACATTGATAAAATTAAAGCCAACTGCAGCCAAGGGAGTATATGTAAAAACTATCTATATGTCCAGTACCATGAGTCCTAGTGTTGCATTGGATCCAAAAGCAGTTTAACTGGTAGTTGAAAATTTTTATTATGACAAGAGAAGAAAAATTAAATGTTATACAAGATTTAACTGCGCAGTTAGGGGATAGCTCCACTATATATTTGGCCGACATTTCCGGAATGAATGCAGAAACCACTTCCGCATTGAGAAGGGCTTGTTACAAGGCCGATATAAAACTTGCAGTAGTTAAGAATACCTTGCTTGCAAAAGCAATGGAGGCCTCGGATAAGGATTTCGGTGAACTTCCAACAGTATTGAAGGGGAATACCTCTTTAATGTTTTCGGAAACCGGAAATGCCCCTGCAAAGCTGATCAAGACTTTTAGGAAAAAGTCGAACCAGCCTTTGTTGAAGGGAGCATATATTGCCGAAGCAATTTATGTTGGTGATGATCAATTGGATGCCTTGGAAAGCATTAAGTCTAAAGAAGAAATGGTTGGAGAAATTATCGGATTGTTACAATCCCCGGCCAAAAATGTTATTTCTGGACTTAAATCCGGTGGGGGTAAACTTGCTGGAATCCTTAAGACATTATCAGAAAGATAATATGTACGCACTAAAAACAATTATATTTTAAAATTTTATTAAACGATAGAAAAATGGCAGATTTAAAAGATTTCGCAGAACAATTGGTTAACCTTACAGTAAAGGAAGTAAATGAGTTGGCCAATATATTAAAAGAAGAATACGGTATAGAGCCTGCAGCTGCTGCAGTTGCTGTTGCTGCTGGTGGCGGTGCTGCCGATAGTGGTGAAGCTGTTGAGGAAAAATCAGAATTCGATGTTATATTGAAAGCAGCTGGTGCTTCCAAATTGGCAGTGGTTAAATTGGTTAAGGAATTAACCGGTTTAGGATTGAAAGATGCCAAGGACATCGTTGATAGTGCACCTAAGGCCGTTAAGGAAGGTGTTTCTAAAGACGAAGCTGAAGGAATCAAAAAATCTTTGGAAGAAGCAGGAGCGGAAGTTGAGCTTAAATAATAGCAACAACAACCATTATTATTTTGGTTTAGGTCTTTCCGCTTTTTGTGGCTAGACCTAAGCCTTTTTATACATACAGTGTATAATGGCGTACACTACCCAATTATAGTATTCACGATCAAAATTTTGTCCATAGATGTTCACAAATCAGACTGAAAGAATAAGTTTCGCATCCGCTAAGAACACGCCGAATTATCCGGATTTCTTGGACATTCAGATTAAATCATTTCAAGATTTTTTCCAGCTTGAAACCAAATCTGACGAAAGGGGCAATGAAGGGTTGTACAACACCTTCATGGAAAACTTTCCCATTACAGACACAAGGAACCAGTTCGTATTAGAATTTTTAGATTATTTCATTGATCCACCGAGATATTCCATTCAAGAATGTATAGAGCGTGGACTAACTTATAGTGTTCCATTAAAAGCAAGATTAAAATTATATTGTACGGATCCCGAGCATGAGGATTTCGAGACCATAGTACAGGATGTGTACTTGGGGACCATTCCTTATATGACCCCTAGCGGTACCTTTGTCATCAACGGTGCGGAACGTGTTGTTGTTTCCCAATTACACCGTTCTCCCGGGGTTTTCTTTGGTCAATCCTTCCACGCCAACGGAACTAAATTGTATTCTGCCAGGGTTATTCCATTTAAAGGTTCCTGGATAGAATTTGCAACGGATATCAATGGTGTAATGTACGCCTATATCGATAGAAAGAAAAAATTACCGGTTACTACCTTGTTCAGGGCTATTGGCTTTGAAAGGGATAAGGATATTTTGGAGATATTCGACCTCTCGGAAGAGGTCAAAGTTTCCAATACCGGTCTAAAAAAAGTATTGGGCCGTAAATTGGCGGCCAGGGTTTTGAATACATGGCATGAGGATTTTGTGGATGAGGATACTGGCGAAGTGGTATCTATTGAGAGAAATGAGATTATCCTGGACCGTGATACTATATTGGAAAAAGATCACATAAACGAGATTTTGGAAGCTGATGTGAAGACTATTCTTTTGCACAAAGAGAACAATGCACAAAGCGATTATGCCATTATCCATAACACCCTTCAAAAAGACCCAACAAACTCTGAAAAAGAGGCTGTTGAACATATTTATCGTCAATTGCGTAATGCCGAACCACCGGATGAGGAGACAGCGCGTGGTATTATAGATAAATTGTTCTTCTCCGATCAACGGTATAACCTTGGTGAGGTTGGACGTTATAGGATGAACAAAAAATTGGGCTTGGATATTGGAATGGACAAACAGGTCCTGACCAAGGAAGATATCATTACCATCATTAAATATTTGATCGAACTGATCAACTCAAAAGCTGAAATAGATGATATTGACCACCTTTCCAACCGTAGGGTAAGGACAGTGGGGGAACAATTGTCCCAGCAATTTGGTGTTGGTCTGGCACGTATGGCCAGAACAATTCGTGAACGTATGAACGTACGTGACAACGAAGTGTTTACCCCGATAGACTTGATCAACGCCAAGACTTTGTCTTCTGTGATCAACTCTTTCTTTGGTACCAACCAGTTATCACAGTTTATGGATCAAACAAATCCATTGGCCGAGATTACACATAAAAGAAGATTGTCGGCATTGGGACCAGGTGGACTTTCCAGGGAAAGGGCCGGGTTTGAGGTACGTGACGTGCATTATACGCACTACGGCAGACTTTGTCCTATAGAAACCCCGGAAGGACCTAATATTGGATTGATCTCATCACTTTCGGTATTTGCCAAGGTCAACCCAATGGGCTTCCTCGAAACACCATATCGCAAGGTGGATAACGGTACGGTAAATATCAATGATTTTACCTACTTGAGTGCGGAGGAAGAGGAAGGAATGAAAATTGCCCAGGCAAACATTCCCATGGATGAAAAAGGAACAATAACTGCAGAAAAGGTAATTGCAAGGGATGAAGGGGATTTTCCAGTAGTGGATCCCTCGGAAATTCATTATACGGATGTTGCGCCCAACCAGATAGCTTCCATTTCGGCATCTTTGATTCCATTTTTGGAACACGATGATGCCAACAGGGCCTTGATGGGATCTAACATGATGCGGCAGGCAGTTCCATTATTAAAACCGGAATCCCCGATTGTAGGTACAGGTTTGGAGCGTCAGGTAGCGTCAGATTCAAGGGTGTTGATCAATGCAGAAGGGGATGGTGTCATAGAATATGTGGACTCCCAAAAAATCACTATTAAATACGACCGTACCGAAGAGCAAAGATTGGTAAGTTTTGAAGAGGATTCCAAAACATATGAGTTGGTCAAGTTCAGAAAAACAAACCAAGGGACAAGTATTAATCTTAAACCAATTGTTAAAAAGGGATATAAGGTTAAAAAAGGACAGGTACTTTGTGAAGGGTACGCAACCGAGAATGGTGAATTGGCCCTTGGAAGAAACTTGGTAGTAGCATTTATGCCCTGGAAAGGATATAACTTTGAGGATGCGATCGTAATTTCTGAAAAAGTGGTTCGCGAGGATATTTTTACATCCATCCATGTTGATGAGTACGCCTTGGAGGTCAGGGATACCAAATTGGGAGCTGAGGAATTGACCAATGATATTCCCAATGTTTCCGAGGAAGCTACAAAAGATTTGGATGAATACGGAATGATCCGTATTGGTGCCGAAGTTAAACCTGGAGATATTCTGATAGGCAAGATCACACCAAAAGGAGAGTCCGATCCTACTCCTGAAGAGAAATTGTTACGCGCCATATTTGGAGACAAGGCCGGGGATGTAAAAGATGCATCCTTAAAGGCGTCCCCATCACTTAGAGGGGTCGTTATAGACAAGAAATTGTTCTCAAGATCTGTTAAGGATAAGCGTAAGCGTTCCGAGGACAAGGAAGAACTTTCCAAATTGGAATTGGAATACGAAGTAAAGTTCCAGCAGTTGAAAGATGTATTGGTTGAAAAACTATTTACATTGGTCAACGGCAAAACCTCCCAAGGGGTATTGAACGATCTTGGGGAAGAAGTGTTGCCAAAAGGGAAGAAGTACACCATGAAAATGTTGAACGCGGTTGATGATTTTGCCCATTTGGTTGGTGGAAGTTGGACAACTGACAAGGATAGCAATAGCATGGTAACCGATCTTTTGCATAATTATAAGATAAAGCTGAACGACCTTCAAGGTAACCTAAGAAGGGACAAGTTCACTATTTCTGTAGGGGATGAATTACCTGCCGGTATCATGAAATTGGCCAAAGTTTATATTGCTAAAAAGCGTAAACTCAAGGTGGGCGATAAAATGGCAGGTCGTCACGGAAACAAAGGTATCGTTTCCAGAATTGTGCGCCATGAGGACATGCCGTTCCTAGAGGATGGAACACCTGTGGATATCGTATTGAATCCGTTAGGGGTGCCTTCCCGTATGAACATCGGACAGATATATGAAACAGTTTTAGGATGGGCCGGATTAAAGTTAGGGAAGAAGTATGCGACCCCAATTTTTGATGGTGCTACCTTGGATGAAATCAATGCCTATACCGATGAAGCCGGTATTCCAAGATTTGGACATACCTATCTTTACGATGGCGGTACCGGTCAGCGTTTTGATCAGCCGGCGACCGTTGGGGTTATCTATATGTTGAAATTGGGACATATGGTGGACGATAAGATGCATGCCCGTTCCATTGGGCCGTACTCACTTATTACTCAGCAACCGTTGGGTGGTAAGGCTCAATTTGGAGGACAGCGATTTGGAGAGATGGAAGTTTGGGCACTGGAAGCATATGGTGCCTCTGCAACACTACGCGAAATATTGACCGTTAAATCGGATGATGTTATAGGTAGGGCCAAGACATATGAGTCTATCGTGAAGGGAGAGACCATGCCTGAACCTGGTTTGCCAGAATCTTTCAATGTATTAATGCACGAACTTAAGGGATTAGGTTTGGATATTAGATTGGAAGAATAACAAGGATTGGTTTTGAACACTATTCCTAATAACAAGAATTAAATTAGTATCAGAATATAGTTATGGCTAGACTAAAAGATAATAATACCATTAAAAGGTTCGATAAAATTTCAATCGGTTTGGCATCTCCAGAAGCTATTTTGGCAGAGTCAAGAGGTGAGGTTCTAAAACCTGAAACTATTAACTATAGAACGCACAAGCCTGAGCGGGACGGTCTATTCTGTGAGCGTATTTTTGGTCCTGTAAAGGATTATGAATGTGCCTGTGGAAAGTACAAAAGAATCCGTTACCGTGGTATTGTTTGTGATCGTTGCGGGGTAGAGGTTACAGAGAAAAAGGTACGTAGGGATAGGGTAGGACACATTAATTTGGTAGTTCCTGTTGCCCATATCTGGTATTTCCGTTCCCTGCCCAATAAAATTGGTTACCTATTAGGGTTGCCTTCCAAGAAATTGGATATGATCATTTACTACGAACGTTATGTAGTAATTCAGCCAGGCATCGCCAAGGGACCCGATGGTGAGGAAATCCAAAAAATGGATTTCTTGAGCGAAGAGGAGTATTTGAATATACTGGACTCCATTCCACAAGAAAATCAATACTTGGAAGATACGGACCCAAACAAGTTTATTGCTAAAATGGGTGCGGAATGTCTTATTGATCTTTTGGCAAGAATAGATTTGAGCCAATTGTCCTATGAATTGAGACATAAGGCCAATACTGAAACTTCCAAACAACGTAAGACCGAGGCCCTGAAAAGACTTCAAGTAGTTGAGGCTTTGAGGGAATCCCAAGAAAACAGGGAAAACAGACCGGATTGGATGATCATGAAGGTGATTCCTGTTATTCCACCCGAGCTGCGTCCATTGGTGCCATTGGATGGTGGCCGTTTTGCAACTTCGGATTTGAACGATCTATATAGAAGGGTCATCATAAGAAACAACCGTCTTAAGCGATTGGTCGAGATCAAGGCTCCTGAGGTGATTCTTAGAAATGAGAAACGTATGCTCCAGGAGGCAGTAGATTCCTTGTTCGATAATACCCGTAAGGCATCTGCAGTTAAAACGGAATCCAATAGGCCACTTAAGTCACTTTCAGATTCCTTGAAAGGAAAGCAAGGCCGTTTCCGTCAAAACCTTTTGGGTAAACGTGTGGATTATTCCGCTCGTTCGGTAATCGTCGTTGGACCTGAAATGCAGTTGTTCGAATGTGGTTTGCCCAAGGATATGGCAGCTGAACTGTACAAACCTTTTGTAATCCGTAAATTGATCGAGAGGGGAATTGTAAAAACAGTGAAGTCTGCGAAGAAGATCATAGACAAGAAAGAACCGGTTGTTTGGGATATTCTTGAAAATGTATTGAAAGGACATCCAGTTCTTTTAAACCGGGCTCCTACATTGCACAGACTGGGGATTCAAGCGTTCCAGCCAAAACTTATTGAAGGTAAGGCCATACGTTTGCACCCATTGGTATGTACTGCGTTTAATGCGGATTTTGATGGGGACCAAATGGCAGTTCATTTGCCTTTGGGACCGGAAGCCATTTTGGAGGCGCAACTTTTGATGCTTGCATCGCATAATATTTTGAACCCTGCAAACGGTTCACCTATTACCGTTCCATCACAGGATATGGTCTTGGGTCTATATTATATGACCAAAGAGAGAAAGTCTACTCCGGAACTAACGGTAAAAGGGGAAGGTTTGACCTTTTATTCCTATGAAGAGGTGGTTATCGCCTTTAATGAAGGGAAGTTGGATCTTAACGCGGGTATTAAGGTACGCGCCAAAGATTTTAATACGGCAGGGGAATTGGTTAACCAGATCATTCCAACAACAGTTGGTAGGGTTTTGTTCAACATGGTGGTTCCGGAGCAGGCAGGATACATTAATGAGGTACTGAACAAGAAGTCGCTTAGGGATATCATTGGTAATATTTTAAGTGTTACCGATGTTCCAACAACTGCGGAGTTCTTGGACAAGATAAAAACTATGGGGTACGAGTTCGCCTTTAAAGGTGGATTGTCCTTTAGTTTAGGAGATATTATTATTCCGCCGGAAAAGCATGAAATGATTGCGGATGCCAATACACAGGTAGATGGTATTATGGCCAACTATAACATGGGTCTTATTACCAATAACGAACGTTACAATCAGGTAATCGACGTTTGGACATCTACCAATGCTATGTTGACAGAATTGGCAATGAAGCGTATTCGTGAGGATCAACAAGGATTCAACTCGGTGTATATGATGTTGGATTCCGGTGCAAGGGGCTCCAAGGAGCAGATCCGTCAGTTGACCGGTATGCGAGGGTTAATGGCGAAGCCAAAGAAATCTACAGCTGGAGGTGGGGAAATTATTGAAAACCCCATTTTGTCCAACTTTAAAGAGGGACTATCCATTCTTGAATACTTTATATCTACCCACGGGGCCAGGAAGGGTCTTGCGGATACGGCTTTGAAAACTGCGGATGCCGGTTATCTAACACGTCGTTTGGTGGATGTTTCACAAGATGTAATCATCAATATTGAGGATTGCGAAACACTTAGAGGGGTTCAGGTAGAGGCACTTAAGAAAAATGAAGAGATCGTTGAAACTTTAGGGGAGCGTATCCTTGGTAGGGTTTCCTTGCATGATGTTTATGATCCTATTTCCGAGGAATTGCTTTTAAGGGCAGGTCAGGAAATAATGGAATCGGATGTTAAGAAAATAGAGGCATCCCCTGTTGAAAAAGTAGAGGTGCGTTCCGCCTTGACATGTGAGGCCCAAAAAGGTATCTGTGGTAAGTGTTATGGGCGAAACCTGTCTACCAATAAAATGGTTCAAAGGGGTGAGGCCGTTGGTGTAGTAGCTGCTCAGTCTATCGGGGAGCCGGGAACACAGTTAACATTGCGTACTTTCCACGTAGGAGGTATTGCAGGTAACATTTCCGAAGAAAATAAATTGGAAGCCAGATTTGGTGGAATTGCAGAAATTGAAGATTTAAGGATAGTTTCAAGTCAAGATGGGGAAGGTAAGAAATCGGATATTGTAATTTCCAGGACATCGGAGATTAAGGTCGTAGATGCTAAATCCGGGATAACCTTAAGTACCAATAACATTCCTTACGGTTCGCAGTTGTTCATTAAGAATGGTGAAAAAATAGAGAAAGGTCAAGTTATTTGTTCTTGGGATCCATACAATGGGGTTATTGTTTCAGAATTCCCTGGACAGATCGCCTATGAGAATATAGAGCAAGGGGTAACTTATCAAGTAGAGATCGATGAACAAACTGGATTCCAGGAGAAAGTGATTTCGGAATCCAGAAACAAGAAATTAATACCAACCCTATTGATCAAGAACAATAAGGATGAAGTTTTGCGTTCCTATAACCTTCCGGTTGGGTCGCATATTATGGTAGATGATGGAGATAAGATCAATGAAGGTAAAATTTTGGTCAAGATACCTCGTAAATCGGCCAAGGCCGGGGATATTACGGGTGGTCTTCCAAGAGTAACCGAATTGTTCGAAGCCCGTAACCCGTCTAACCCTGCCGTTGTCTCCGAGATTGATGGTGTTGTTTCCTTTGGTAAAATAAAGAGAGGTAACCGTGAAATAATCATCGAATCCAAATTGGGCGAGGTTAAGAAATACTTGGTTAAATTATCCAACCAAATCCTTGTTCAAGAAAATGATTATGTGCGTGCCGGGATGCCGTTGTCCGATGGATCAATTACTCCTGAGGATATATTGGCGATCAAGGGACCTTCTGCCGTGCAACAATATCTGGTGAACGAAGTTCAGGAAGTATATCGTTTGCAAGGGGTGAAGATCAATGATAAGCACTTTGAGGTAGTGGTTCGTCAAATGATGCGCAAAGTACGTATTGAAGATCCGGGAGATACTATTTTCTTGGAAAATCAATTGGTTCACAAGGATGATTTCATTCAAGAGAACGATGAGATTTTTGGACAGAAAGTGGTGGAAGATGCCGGTGATTCCGAAAACTTGAAACCGGGTCAGATTGTAAGCGCCCGTGAGTTAAGGGATGAAAACTCAATTCTTAAACGTAATGATAAGAATTTGGTTTCTGCCAGGGATGCTGTTGCTGCAACCGCAACACCAATCCTACAAGGAATTACACGTGCTTCCTTACAGACAAAATCGTTTATTTCGGCCGCTTCCTTCCAAGAAACGACCAAAGTACTTAACGAGGCCGCAGTAAGTGGTAAGGTGGATACTCTGGAAGGATTGAAAGAAAACGTAATTGTTGGACATAAAATACCAGCAGGTACGGGAATGAGGGATTATGAAAATATCATTGTAGGTTCCAAAGAGGAATACAATGAAATCATGGCCCGCAAAGAGGAATTGAAATTTTAAATAATTGGAACCTCGGTGTTATTCACCGAGGTTTTTTTTTGGACAATTTACAATTAGGTTGTTCTATGACATTTAATTAAATAGTAATAGGTAATCATTTTTATAATGAGTGATAAAGACCAAAACCAAAAACAGATCAATATAGAATTGGATGAAAAGACAGCTGAGGGAATCTATTCCAATTTGGCTATAATCAATCATTCGGTTTCTGAATTTGTCGTGGATTTTATTAGTATGATGCCAGGAGCTCCCAAGGCAAAGGTCAAAAGTAGAATTGTACTTACCCCACAACATGCCAAGAAATTTCTAAAGGCGCTTGGTGATAATGTAAATCGCTTCGAAAAGGCCCATGGAACCATTAAGGATTATGAGCAGCCGCCCATTCCATTAAATTTTGGACCAACGGGTGAGGCCTGAAGATTGGTTTGAAGTTCAAGGTTCCAGGAAAGTCAGAGGTTTGCAGTTGCAGTGGGCAAAAAAAGTGCCTAGAGCTGAAAAGGCGAAGGTTAAATGTTTAAGGTTTAAAGTTTTTTTTGATCAAGTGTTGCTATAATGGCTTATTTCATAACTCCATAACCACAACTATATTCTAGCGAGTACTTTGTCTTTCTTCTCTATTCTTTTCTCTCTTTTTTAAGGCAATTGGAAACTATATTGAAAAGTGTTCCGTTCAAGGCTGGTTTTTGTATAGCCTTTTTTCATAACAATATAACTTCATAACTTTTAATTAAATTCTGAAGTAAAATGAAGTTTTACATTGGGATATTTTTGCTGTGTCATTTGCAGTGAAAATTGGGAATCTGCAAGAAAAACGAGTTGTTTTCGCTTATCCTTGGCCAGAAACTTTTGTTTTACGCGTTTAAACTCCTTAAATTCCTCACTGTTTTTATCTTTAGGGTCTACCCAGCATGCCTTGTAAACCGGAAAATTTTCATAAGTACATTTGGCGGCATATTCGTGTTCCAAACGGTATTGTATTACTTCAAACTGTAGGGCGCCTACGGTTCCTATAACTTTTCTGTTATTCATTTCTAGGGTAAATAACTGGGCAACCCCTTCATCCATCAACTGATCTATTCCTTTATTAAGCTGTTTGGCTTTCATGGGATCGGCATTATTGATATACCTAAAATGTTCGGGCGAAAAACTGGGAATGCCTTTGTAATGTAGCACTTCACCTTCCGTTAGGGTGTCCCCAATTTTGAAATTTCCGGTATCATGTAATCCAACGATATCGCCTGGATAGGATATATCCACAATTTCTTTTTTCTCGGCGAAAAATGCATTGGGACTGGAGAATTTTAAATTTTTGTTCTGACGAACGTGTAAATAGGGTTTGTTTCTTTCAAAAGTGCCCGAAACTATTTTTATAAAGGCTAGACGATCCCTATGCTTGGGGTCCATATTGGCGTGTATTTTAAATACAAAGCCCGTTAATTCCTTTTCATTGGCTTGGACCAAGCGTTCTTCGGCCATTTTGGCCCGTGGTGAGGGAGCTATATCTATAAAACAGTCCAACAGTTCCCTTACCCCAAAATTATTCAGGGCAGAGCCAAAAAAGACAGGTTGCTGTGTTCCCTTAAGGTAATTTTCCTTGTTAAACGGAGGGTATACGCCGTTGACCAACTCTAAATTGTCCCTAAGTTCTGTGGCCGCCTTGGCACCTATGATTTTTTCGAGCTGTGGGTTGTTTATATCGTCGAAGGCTATGGTGTCCTCAATATTCTTTTTACTGTCCCCACTAAAAAGATTGATGTTTTTTTCGTAAATATTATAGATGCCCTTAAAATCATAACCCATACCTATTGGGAAACTTAAAGGGGTTACAGAAAGGCCCAATTTCTGTTCTACTTCGTCCAATAGATCAAAGGCATCTTTCCCTTCCCTGTCCAATTTGTTAATGAATACGATCATCGGGATGTTGCGCATTCTGCATACCTCTACCAATTTCTCGGTTTGTTCCTCCACACCCTTTGCAACATCTACAACAACGATTACACTGTCAACAGCAGTTAGGGTTCTAAATGTATCTTCCGCAAAATCCTTGTGACCGGGGGTATCCAGGATATTTATTTTTTTGTCCTTGTATAGAAAGGCAAGAACAGAGGTAGCTACCGAAATGCCCCTTTGTTTTTCAATTTCCATAAAGTCGCTGGTAGCAGTTTTCTTTATCTTATTGTTTTTCACAGCTCCCGCTTCCTGAATAGCACCTCCAAAAAGCAGTAGTTTTTCCGTAAGTGTTGTTTTTCCCGCATCGGGATGTGAAATTATACCGAAAGTCCTTCTTCTTTCAATTTGTTCCCTAAAACTCATTGATTATTTGATTTCGGCAAAAATAAGTCAAATTAATTTTTTTCAACCAGCAAATACGTGTAAATACGGTAAAGAAGTATAAAATGGCGGATATTCGAGAAATGTGGGGAATAATAATTTTTCCCCGACTTTGGACTAAATGGAAATCATGCTAATCTATTCTTAGGTTATCGGGCAGGCTGGTCTAAGAATAAAAGTCATCATTCAATGTAAAATGATTTACCATTACTTTATTTTTAGGAAAAAGTTTACATAACATTACTATTTAACCGACGATTTCTAGTGGATTAACAGAATATATCCACTGTCATTTTTATGATTAATCAACACTTTGTCGAGGATTACGGTTATTGGCAGATTTTATATAATTTATGGTTTGAAAAGCTTATGAGTATTGATTTTTTAAATATATCTTGCACCTAATTTTGGAGTTGGCCCCAACTTCTTACACTTGTTTTTGACTATTATGCCATGGTGATTAGTTGATATAAAACTATCATTTATGGAAAAAATTACTTTCTTTAATATTAAAGGAAAAGTAAGAGGTGTCTTGAGTTTAGCTTTGTTGGTTTTGGCATTTGTATATACTTCTTCCTTTGACAACATCCCTTCATTATTATCATATGGCCAAGTTTATTTGGATTCCGATGGAGATGGGGTTTCCGATTCTATTGATATTGATTCAGATGGTGACGGTATTATTGATTCAATTGAGGGGTCCATTGACCCGGATGGCGATGGTATTCCTAATTATTTGGATGTGGATTCTGATAATGATGGAATTTTAGATATTATCGAAGCACAGGCTTCCCTATATTATATTCCCCCTTCAAAAATTGATAGTGACAATAACGGATTGGACGACGCCTATGAACTTCCTCCTGGTAGCGGAGGTGGTCTAATTCCTGTGGATACGGATGGTGATGGTTTTCCAGATTATTTGGATTTAGACTCAGACAACGATGGAATCCTCGATAGTCTTGAGTCCAGTGTCCTGAGTAGGGATTTCGATTGTAAAACAGTACCTAATTTAAATTTTAGTAATACGCCAACTTTGGAATCTGGAATTGCCCTATCTGAAGGTGCGGTTTACAGATTTTCCAATGTTACAAGTGATTTGGATGCTTTGGTGACTATAGAGAAGGTGGTAAATGGCCGAATTAGCATCTTGGATCAAAATTCGGTTGATCCTGAGTTTTTTAAACCCGAGATCGAGTTTACAACAACCGATAATGTAAGAAGACCTTATGTGGATTTAAGGATTTCCATGGTTAAAAAGGGTACAATGGAAACGGCTGTTCTTGATGAGCTGATTGCCAATTTTATAGACGTAGATGGTAATAGTCAATATCAGGAATTCAATAGATTCGATACGCCGGTAAGTTACACATATGATGACCCTACAGAGGTTGAGGTGAACTATACTTCTGGGGGCTTATTGATAAATGGAGGAATTAAGGAATATGATGGGATATCCAATGCCCATCCGTCGGTTAATGTAGCTGTCGAATTTTTGGATATAAGTTCTTTTATATTCCGTTTTGGCATTCAAACGTCAACCAATGATAATTTTACAACTAATGTTCCAAGACAATCTGGAATTCAATTTTCTTGCTTGGATAATTTTGTTGACCCGCAAACAATTAGCTTTAGTAAGGATATAGATTCTGATGGTGATGGTTACCCTGATAGGGTGGATATAGATTCTGATAATGACGGTATTCCAGATAATATAGAGGCTCAAACAACAGACGGATATATACCCCCTACCGGAATGGATAATGACAATGATGGGCTGGATAATGCCTATGATGGGCCTGTCAACCAAGGTCTTGTTCCTGTGAATACGGATGGGGCCGATTTACCTGATTATTTGGACTTGGATACGGATAACGATCAGGTTCTGGATAATATTGAGGGGAATGACTTTAATTTTGATGGTATTCCAGATCAGATGTTTAGTGGGACCGATAGTGATGGGGATGGTTTGGATGATGGTTATGAAGGAGGCGAAATTAATGATGGCTTTGACGTAAATGATGAAATAGATGATCCGGCGGGGGATCTTCCAAATACTGACGGTGTAGATGATGTAAATTATCGTGACATTGACGATGATGGGGACGGGGTAACAACGGAACAGGAAAAGGAGGACCTCACTAATCCATATGACCCTTGTGATTATATTCCTGAAAGTGTAACCTTAAATCAAAATGGTGTCTATTTAACAGCCGACTGTGACGGCGATGGGGTAACCAATGAGAACGAGAAAGAAGATGGCACGGATCCGTTGGACCCCTGTGATTACAATCCTGAACATATCACCTTGGACCAGAGCGGCGACTATTTGGAAGCAGATTGTGACGGTGATGGGGTAACCAATGAAGACGAGAAGGAAGACGGTACGGATCCCTTGGATTCCTGTGATTTTGTTCTGGCCCATCAAACCGTAACACCATCCAACACTTGGAACGATACAGACTGTGATGGGGATGGGGTGACCAATGAGGACGAGAAAGAAGATGGCACGGATCCGTTGGACCCCTGTGATTATAATCCAGAAAGTGTTACCTTGACCCCTACCGTAGATTGGGAAGTGCTTGATTGTGATAATGACGGAAATCCAAACGGAACTGATCCTGATCCACTTGTTGCAACGGCAAGGGATGATTCAGGGTCAACCCCTGCGCTGACAGAAGTAGCGATCAATATTTTAGAGAACGATGATTACTTGCCCAATAATGACCCGGACAATTTGGGAATAACCACCTTGTCTACAATTGGTGGTAGCGCCTTGGGTACCATTTCCTTTAATGAAGAAACGGGCTTCTTGTCCTACGCTCCTGTAGCATCTGAATCTAATACAGTTGTTACGATTATTTATCAGGTTTGCAATGTTATCCCTAATCCTAATGTTTGTGCATCGGCCACGGTAACCATTCAGGTAGGCCCTAATTTGGACAATATGATCGATGCGGTGGACGACAGTTACAACTTGGATACCGATGCCAGTGGTGCGATACTTGATAGCAATGTACTTGCCAACGATACCTTAAAGGGAGATCCGATAGCTGCTGAGGATGTATTGCTTAGCTCAACACCAACGGACGCACTCACTATAAACGGGGATGGCAGTGTTAGTGTGGCACCCGGAACTGCAGATGGTACCTACACCATTGAATATACCATCTGTGAAGTGGCCAATACCAACAATTGTGATACGGCCACGGTAACGGTTCAGGTAGGTCCCGAAATGGATAATGTATTGGACGCTATGGATGATAGCTATACTGTAGCAACGGGTGTTAGCGGAGAAATCCCTGATAACAATGTACTTGCCAACGATACCTTAAACGGGGATCCGATAGCTGCTGAGGATGTATTGCTTAGCTCAACACCAACGGACGCACTCACTATAAACGGGGATGGCAGTATTAGTGTGGCACCCGGAACTGCAGATGGTACCTACACTATTGAATATACCATCTGTGAAGTAGCCAATACCGACAATTGTGATACGGCCACTGTGACCGTCCAGGTAGGCCCTGAAATGGGCAACATAATCGATGCCGTGGATGATACATATATTTCGGACACAAATAATACAAGTCTAATCCCTGACAGTAACGTACTTGACAATGATGCCCTTAACGGAAATCCGGTCGCAGCGGCAGATGTAGTGCTTAGCTCAACACCAACGGAGGAGCTCACTATAAACGGGGATGGCAGTGTTAGCGTGGCCCCTGGTACTGCCATTGGTACCTACACTATAGACTATATGATCTGCGAAGTGGCCAATCCGGAAAATTGCGATACTGCCACGGTAACAGTAGTCATAGAAGAAGGGGATGGGGATGAAATAATTGAAGTAAATCAACTAGTTACCCCTAATTCGGATGGAAAAAATGATTTCCTATTTATTAGAGGGGTTAGAAATGCCAATAACAATTCCTTGAAAATCTTCAATAGATGGGGTGTTTCCGTATATGAAGGAAAAGGGTATAATAACCAGAATAATGTATTTGACGGTAGGTCCAAGGCAAAATCCACTGTTGCAGGAAACAATTATTTACCTGCAGGAGTTTATTATTATATTTTCCAATATGAAAATAAACAGCAGAATATTACAGATAGTGGTTATATTTATGTGAGTAAGTAAACTACCTCGGGGCAAGCCTGTCTGCCGACAAAGGCAGGTCCACGAGACATTGAAAGGAAATTCAAGTTTGATTTCGACGCCCCGCCTGAACGGAACGGGCAGGCCCGTCCGAACGGCACGGGCGGGCAAGCGTCGGAGCATTTAAATCTCGATTATCGAGTAAAATATTTTATAGTAGATGATGTATAAAAAGAGTTGCCTCGTAACCGTGCTAATATTTTTTTTCATTTTTGTGGGATTATATGCCCAACAGGATGCACAGTATACCCAGTATATGTACAATACAATGAGTGTAAATCCTGCCTATGCAGGATCTAGGGGGCAATTAAGTGCAGCTGCGTTATACCGGTCCCAATGGGTCGGCTTGGAAGGCGCGCCCAAAACACAGACTTTAAACCTGCATTCACCCATTAGGAATAGCAGATTGGGTTACGGGATTTCAATTATCAATGACAATATTGGCGACGGTGTGGTTCAGGAAACCCAGTTGGATGCGGTATTATCCTATACCGTTGATGTTGCTTTGGATGCCAAATTATCCTTCGGATTAAAAGTTGGGGGAAATATGTTGAGTCTGGATTTTAATGGATTGAACAATTTTGATTCCGAGAATATACAAGGGGACAATATTGATAATAAATTTTCTCCTAACTTTGGAGTAGGCGTATATTATCATACCGATAAATTTTATGCAGGTCTATCCGCACCAAACTTAATGGAGACCCAATATTTTGATAATTCCCAAAGAGATCCCAATTCGGTACAATTTCTTTCAAAGGAAAGAATGAATTTTTACTTGATAACCGGTTACGTCCTTGACCTTAACAATAATTTTAAGTTTAAGCCGGCAGTGTTGACCAAAGTTGTGGGTGGGGCACCTTTACAAATCGACTTATCTGCCAGTTTTCTGTTCAATGACAAGTTTAGCTTTGGTGCCGCCTATAGATGGGATGCGGCATTAAGCGGTCTTGTGGGCTTTCAGCTGAGTGATCAGTTCATGATCGGTCTGGCATATGACAGGGAAACTACAGAGTTGGGAGGTACACAATTTAATGACGGTTCCTTTGAAGTGTTTTTAAGATTTGAATTGGTTAGGTCGTTCCGAAGAATGGTATCTCCGCGTTTCTTTTAAAAAAAAATAAAATGATAAAAAGATTTTTTTTGCTGATGGTATTATTTTCTGTCCTAGGAAATGCTCTCGTTGCCCAGGATAGACTGATAAATAAGGCAGATGAAAAATATAGCGACTATTCTTTTAGTCCGGCCATTGATATTTATAAACGTGTATTGGACAAGGGATACACCTCAGCGGATTTGTTGATGAAGCTGGGGAATTCCTATTATTTTAATGCTGAGTATAAAGAGGCAGCGGAAATTTACAAAAGACTTCTAAGTGAATACAAGGAGGGAGTTGGGCCGGAGTATTATTTTAGATATGCCCAGACTTTGAGATCTTTGGGGGAATATGATTTGTCCAAGGATGTAATGGCAGAGTTTTCCCAAATAACTTCGGCAGATGTTAGGGCCAACCTTTATATTAGTGAAAGGGATTATTTGGCGGAAATAGAGAGAAATTCCGGGAGGTATGATATTGGCAAATTTGCTTTTAATTCCAGATATTCGGATTTTGCCCCATCATTTTACGGAGAGGGATTATTGTTTTCTTCGGATAGGGATACTGGTAATTTGGCACGATATAGACATACATGGAATTCCAAGGACTTCTTGGATCTATACAAGATAAATGCCGACAGTCTTTCTGAAAACAAGGTGGTTAAATTTGGAGACGGAATAAATACCAGATATCACGAATCTACCTCGGTCTTTACCAAGGACGGTAACACCCTTTATTTTACCCGAAATAATCTCACTGATGGTAAAACCGTAAAAGACGGGAAAGGGGTTGTTAGGATAAAAATTTTTAAGGCGGTAAAGGAAAATGGAGTATGGGCCCAAATTGAGGAACTTCCCTTTAATAGTGAATCCTATTCCGTAGCCCACCCTACACTTAGTCCGGACGAAAAGCTGTTATATTTTGCGTCCGATATGCCCGGGTCTTATGGGGAATCCGATATTTTTAAAGTAGCCGTTAATAGTGATGGCACCTATGGAACTCCAGTAAATTTGGGAAATATTATTAATACGGAAGCTAGGGAAACCTTCCCCTACGTAACCAGTGAAAATGTACTTTATTTTTCGTCCGATGGGCACCCCGGACTGGGAGGCCTGGATGTATTTGCAACCAAAATTTCCAACAGCCAATATATAGGGACCGTTTTAAATGTTGGAAAACCAGTTAATAGTGGGTTGGATGATTTTACCTTCATTATAGACGAAGAAACCAGAAACGGCTATTTTGCTTCAAACCGGGAGAATGGAGTGGGCGATGACGATATATATAGCTTTGTAGAGACCAGAAAATTGGAATTTGACTGTATAAAGCCTATTACGGGTACAGTAAGGGATAAAATATCCAATGAGGTCTTGGTAGGGGCTACAGTGAAGGTTATTGATGAAAATAACGAAGAATTGGCATCGGTAATTACGGATTCAAATGGCGACTACAGTATCACCATAGACTGTAATAAAGGTAATTTTGTGAGGGCCACTATGCAAGGATATGTACCTTCCGAAGAATACCTTAATTTATCCGATAGTAAACCGTTGATAGTTGATTTTTACTTGGAAAGGGATACCGTAACGGCCGGCTACGGGGACGATTTGGCCAAATTGTTGCAGTTGAGTACTATTTATTTTGATTTTGACAGATATAAAGTTAGGCCAGACGCCGAAATAGAGATTCAAAAAGTAATTGCCGCAATGGAAAAGTATCCAAGCTTAAAACTTAAGGTTACTTCCCATACGGATAGTCAGGGGGATGATGCCTATAATTTGTGGTTGTCCCAAAAAAGGGCGGAATCCACTGTGTCCTATATGATTTCCAAAGGAATTGACAGTAATAGGCTGGAAGGCGAAGGATTTGGGGAAACCCGTTTGGTGAACTCATGTAGTAATGGGGTTAAATGCAGCAAGGATGAACATCAATTAAATCGCAGATCGGAATTTATTATATTGGAATAATAGAATCACTAAAATTTATATTAAAAATGCGGTCCGTTAAACGACCGCATTTTTTTAATTCCGGTCTGTCAATTTATTTACGGTACAACCAGATTGGTGCCAACCTGATAAACCAATATTTTAAACTAAGAATTTAGGACATACAAGGGTATTTAATGCTCTTGGCATATCATTCCTGCTGTTTTACAACATTTTTTTCTTAAAGGGCTAAGGGTAGATTAGTTTTATACCTTGTACATATCATGATTTTTTTGGCAACATAAAAAAGTCAGGATGTTTCCTTTATTGGAATGATATTTTTTACAAGGTAACAGCAAATCCAAACCATTATGACCAGCCATGGAAAAGGAATAGGTAATACAGTAACACGGCTATTTCTATATTTTGTTCTATTCACTTCCTCTACCTTATTCTCCCAGGCCACAATTTGGAGCGAGAATTTTACGTATTCCAATGATGTAGTTACTGGGACAGGAACGGGAATTTCCAGCTCCAATTGGTCGTCCGGTAATGGTGTCCGCATTCGATCCAACAGAATTGAAACAAGGTCTTCCAGTTCGTCCGGTTATTGGAGGACGGCTCCGATCAATATAATAGGTTTGAGCGACCTAAATGTTAGTTTTGATATGGCTACAAATAATATTGAGGGTGGGGATCGTTTTTCATTTAGATATCGTTTGGATGGTGGAACATGGGTAACCTTAGTGAGTCCAGTATTATTTCCAAGCAGTAATTATTCCTTTCCAATTCCCATAGGTTCTATTTTGGAATTGGAGGCTAATTTTTCAACCAATGAGAGCAACGACAGTTATCGGTTTGACAATTTACTTTTGGTAGGTACCCCGCCAATCTGTGCAAACACTTTGGATTATGAGTTTTATGATTTGGTACCTTCCGGAAATTCTGTAGATAATATTCCTTCTTCCGGGGCCCTGTCCACCGGACAAATTGGAAGTTTTAATGTTGGCACCCTTCAAAACACTGTGGATCCTGGTGACGCAGATTCCTTCGCCATTAGGTATACCGGATATATACAAATTGTAACCGAAGGGACATATACTTTTTTTACAACCTCGGATGACGGTTCAAAACTGTATATCGATGGGGTGCAGATTGTAAATAATGATGGTGATCATGGTTCCCAAGAAAGAAATGGTACTGTAAACTTAACCCCCGGTTTTCATCAAATAGAAGTGTTGTTTTATGAGAATGGAGGAGGTGAAGTACTCGAAGTAAGGTATCAGGGACCGTCTATTTCCAAGCAATTAATTCCATTCAGTGTTCTTTTCGGCGATTGTGCGGCACCTTTATTGGATACGGATGGCGATGGCATTCCGGATAGTTCGGATGTTGATGCCGATAATGACGGAATATTGAATATGAATGAATGTGGTACTGTTAGCGGGGGGGTTGCCGAAATCGCCTCCAATATCCAACATTTTACTAATGCTTCCAATGCCCAGGGAGTACCGGGAAATACATATGCCTATAACCCGATATCCGTGTATCCGGGGTCGAGTTCAAGACTCCTTTTACGGTTTCCGGAACTAGTTACAGTCGGTACCGAGATCACGGTTTTTTTGGGCGCGGATCCAGCAGTATCTACCTCGGATATGCAGATTCAACGTTCTACAGCGGCCGGGGGCAATAATGGATTTTTGGCCAATGCCAATGGAGTGCCCAGTGGTAGTATTTCCCAGTATACTTTTACGGTAAGCGGTAGTTCCTTGGAATATATTAGGATAGAGGCCTACCAAGTTGGTGCCAGGGTGTATGGCGCCAGTTATGGGGATGGAGGGTGTTATTCAATTGATACGGATTTGGACGGATTGCCAAATTATTTGGATCTGGACAGTGACGGGGACGGAATACCGGATAACGTAGAGGCCCAGACTACTACAGGAAATATCTCTCCAACGGGATCCGATTCCAATAATGATGGATTGGATAATGCATATGGAACAAATGGGTTGATCCCGATAGATACTGATGGGGATGGGGTACCCGATTTTAGGGATACCAATAGTGATGATCAGG
Source organism: Arenibacter sp. P308M17 (assembly GCF_003426735.1). Classification (GTDB taxonomy): domain Bacteria; phylum Bacteroidota; class Bacteroidia; order Flavobacteriales; family Flavobacteriaceae; genus Arenibacter. Next base: position 2,685 of record NZ_QVON01000004.1, on the reverse strand, counting down.
GACCGGATGATAGGGCGGAAGCGGGCATAACCCTTTCCGGCAGTGATACGGATAATGATGGATTGGACAATGCCATAGATACAACCAACGGTTATGGGGATCCGGGAGGTAGGATAGACAACCCTTTAAATACGGATGGCGGTTCTATAGCCCTTCCAGATTTTGATAATGACGCTGTGACAGGAGGTGATGTTGATTTTAGGGATGATACAAACGATGCTATTAACTTGCCACCATCCATTGATGCAACGGGGAACCAAGTGTATTGTCCGGGAGTAGCAATTCCAATCGTAGAAACAGTTTCTATAACCGACCCGGACGATACCACTATTTGGTCGGTCTATATTCAAATAACGACAAATTACGATAACACGGGCGATGTGCTTGCCCTGACGGGATCACATCCGGATATTACAGCCACCTGGAATGTTTCGGAAGGAAAGCTCAGTTTGATAGGCCCTGCCACTTTAACACAGTTTGAAGCAGCGATTTCAGAAGTTCGGTTCAATACTACGGCCCCTTCGGTTTCCGCTACCATGAAGGAATTTTCGATTGTTTTGGCAGAGGCCAATTATTTGGAATCTACACAACATTATTATGAATATATCCCGGCACTTGGTATTACATGGACTGCAGCGCGGGATGCGGCAGCACTTAGGACTTTTTATGGACTGCAAGGGTACTTGGCTACATTGACGTTGCCGGAGGAAGCGGATTTGTTGGGAAAACAGTCAAGCGGTGCAGGTTGGATAGGTGCCAGTGATACTGTAGTTGAAGGTCAGTGGTTATGGGTAACCGGTCCTGAGGCAGGCACTCAGTTTTGGAATGGGGGGGCAGGTGGAAATACCACAATACCGTTTAATTATGCCAATTGGAACAATGGGGAACCCAATAATTCCGGAAATGAGGATTATGCCCATATCAACGCTCCAGGAACAGGATTCGATGGTTCTTGGAACGACTTGTCCAACACGGGGGCAGGCAGCGGGAATTATCAACCAAAAGGATATCTGGTAGAGTATGGCGGAATGGATGGCGATCCATCACCTCCCGATATCTCCGCGGTTACCAGAATTTGGGTAGACAATATTGACCCTACAGCCAGTAACCCCGCCCCGAGTACCGTCTTTTGTAGTGCTGAGGTTCCTACACCGAATATAAACGTTGTTACGGATGAGGCCGATAATTGTACAACAGATCCTGCCGTCGTCTTTGTAAGTGATACTAGCAATGGCGGTAGTAATCCGGAGATTATTACCCGAACTTATCGGATTACCGATGATGCAGGGAATAGTACGGACGTAACGCAAACGATAACGGTAAATCCTTTTACCATAAGCTCGCCACCAACGGATCAAAGCATTTTGGTAGGTGCATCGGCCAATTTTACGGTCACTGCAAATCATGTGGATACTTACCAATGGCATGTAAGTACCGATGGGGGAACTACCTTCAATAATATTGTGGACGGGGGGGAGTATTCAGGCACTCAATCTTCCACACTCAGCGTATTAACGGCAGAACTGGATAAAAATGGCTACAGGTACCGCGTCGTAGTTTCAAAGTCGGGCACAAGCTGTACGGGCTTGGCTTCTGATGCTGCTTTGTTATCGATTAGGGTGGGAACGGTTATTACCAATAGGAGAATTACCCATCGCGTTAGAAAGAATTAGTGGTTGTTTAACCTGGGTTATACGGATATTTAATGATTGGCTGTCCATTCGATACTCCTCCTAGCAGTGGTTTTTATATGCTTCTTTCAACTATCTAAAGCCGACTTTTTTTTGCCTTAGTATGTATAAAATTGGCAATAAATCTTTCAAATAATGGCCAACAGATCCATTTAAAATTCAGTGGACTACTTCCAATTTAATGCCTTTCAATCCATAAATTTTTGCTGTAATTGATATTTGTCAAGTGTTGCTATTATTGGGTTGATCGACGAGTGAAAACATTTGAAAATAGGTGTAGGGATATATCAAAACCTCAATTATCCATGTATAGACAGTACAAATGGAGTGTTACACAACATTTATTTCCCGCGGCCGGGTATACGGCTAATTTTGTATGGTGTTATACAACTGTTTACTTCAATTACAGCAATATTGAATATTTACGATTGTTAAACCACACCAATAAGGACCAACTTAAGTAAAGAATAAACCATGAAGAAGGGGATTGTTATAATCATGTTTCTAATTTCTGGATTTGCCTTGGCGCAAACAACAGTCAATTTAGAAGACCAGTGCAATTGCGAGGTGTTAAGCGGTACCGTTGTTACTACACCAGGAACAACAGCTCCCACTGGTGCCGATGCTGGGGATATATATGTAAATACGAATTCTGGAACAATATACTTTTGGGATGGGGACTCTTGGGAGTTGACATCTACGGACAGCCAACAACTTCAAGTTTTTAGCTTTAACCCAGTCAACAATCAATTGACACTTACCCTTGAGAACGGAGGAACTTTTAATGCAGATCTAAGTAGCCTTGCAGGTGATGGTAATATTACATCCAATACCATTGACGTGAACGGGGATGTAAATGCTTTGTTGGGCGATGTAATATTGGAAATTGGGGACGATGCGGTGACCAATGCGAAATTGGCGGACAACGCCGTGCAGACCGAAAATATTTTAAGCGGAGGCAACGATAAGGTTTTGGTTACGGATGCGGTAGGTA
>NZ_QVON01000003.1 GCF_003426735.1 Arenibacter sp. P308M17 | reverse complement strand
AATTACAAGAAATTACAGCAAGTTTAGATCAAGTTTACAAGAAGGGAATCCGGTAAATAAAATTATGCTAAGTTAGTAAATGTGGTTGGTGGGCCGCATACGGATTGGCTATCACTTTGGCAACTTACCCCAAATTATTAGAAACAAGGTTGAAGGACTTTTTAAAGAAAGAGAAATTAATTTTGTGTTTTGTACATCAACCCTTTTGGAAGGTGTGAATTTGCCAGCTAAAAACGTTTTCATTCTAAATAATAAAAACGGAAGAAGTACTTTTCAACCGATAGACTTTTGGAATCTTGCAGGGCGTGCAGGACGGCTCAAACATGAGCTTTCAGGAAATATTATTTGTCTAAAGGAAACGGATAAAGACTGGAAAAAACATGAAGTCCTCTTAGAAGCTGAGGTGGAAATAAAACTCAATCCTTCCGTTGAAAACTACATTGATAGAAAGTTAAAGAAGATTGAACAAATCCTGAATGAAAACTCCGAGATAAAGGGCGAAACGGAAACCATGAAGGAGATATTGGAATACATTGCCAATATAATAAGCATTGACACACTTGAAATTGAACGAGCCAATTACAACAGTGAAATTATAAAAAAGCTGATTGCCGAAAATAAGGAAGCAATTATTGAATTGGCAAGAAAGAAAAACGGGAAGGTTGAAGTTCCTTCGAGCGTTCTGAATACAAACAATTCAATCAAGCTCAAAATACAGAATGAGGTTTTTATTGCTTTGAAAAAGCAAGCCAAGAATCCATCTGCCATCAAATTGCCAAGCAGGGTTACTTATGAAATATGCCAAGAATGGCTTCATAAATTCTACTCAATGTTTCATTGGTCAACAGAGGAAAAGCGATTCAAATCTGAAAAGCAACTTGACTATTTTGCTGTTCTGATGAATCAATGGATAAATGGAGTTTCGTTGAGCCAAATCATCAATGAATCAATTGCTTATTACATCCGCAAAGGCAGCACATTAATGGTCGGTTATAAAAACGGGAAACCATCTTATGAGTTGTTCGACAATAGTAAACAACATATCAATGTTCTTATTGGAAACATTATTGATGATATTGAAAGTGTTCTCCGATTTCTTTTTGAAAAATACTTCAATAACTACTACGCAATGCTTGTTGAAATTTTAGGTGAAGATAATGCCGGCGTAAACTGGGCAACATTTTTAGAGTATGGAACACAGAATACTATCGTAATCACTTTACAGAATTATGGACTTTCAAGGCACTCAGCAGACTACATTTTTAAGAAATACAAAGACTGCTTAAAAATTGAAGGAGACAAACTCATTGAAATCAATATTAGGAGATTAAAGAGCAGATTGAATAAAGAAGAAATAGAATATGATGAAATCAGTTTAATTCTTTTCTAAACAAATGAATAAAACAACAAAGGCACAACATTGTATAAGCGTAATGCGGGCTGAAATGCTAAAATTCAGCATTTTTGATCCTAATAAACTTTGCGGTGAGCGGACAGTGAATTGCTCCGAAACCCGCACTACGCTCATACTTGACCGTTGGCAACATGCTTAAAACAAAAAAGAACAGAATAATTAATGAATAGAATAATACTCATTGGAAATGGATTTGATTTAGCGCACGGAATGAAAACCAGCTACAAATCATTTATAGATGACTATTGGACAAATACAATAACTGCCATCCAAGAAACCCCTTTGGGTAGGCCTTTTGAAAATGATGAAATAAAAGTCAATAATTCTCCTTCACGATATATAACGGGAACAACATATGAAGATTTAAAAAGAGGAATCAACGACTATAAAACTACGATTAAATTTAAAAATATATTTTTAAAAGAACTCACAGATAAATCCAATTTGAATAATTGGGTCGATGTGGAAAATGAATATTATTTTCACTTGAAAAAGTCTTTTCAAGACACTAAAAGCTCTAATGAATATAACATCTCACAGCTAAATTCAGATTTCAGTCGTATTAAAGATTTATTGCGACAATATTTAACCAGAATAGAAAAAGAATTTGACTCAAACATTGACAAAAAAATTCTTCGGATAAAATCAACAATTGGAAATAAAATATATCATCCCTATAAATTTAAAGACTTTTCAGAAGATTCTCTAAATCAACGTGCTGAATTAGAATACAATTCTATGAAGGATAATATTCTATCTGTACAAGCTAACCACATATCTATTGATAGATTAAGTGAATATCAGAGGAATATTATTAAAAGACTTGGTAAAACTGACCATCAAAATCAAATCAAAAAAATGCTGTTATCAGATTCAGCTATCAACTATTTTGACTTGATTCCAGACCAAACGCTTTTTTTAAATTTCAATTATACATTTACAGAATTACTCTATGAAGACCCAAAAAGATTTTACAATCAATTAGAAGAAAAATACACAACATCCAAATTTAATCACATACACGGCACGACCGACAGATCGGACAAAAATCCAATGATTTTTGGCTTTGGAGATGAAATTGATAAAGAGTACAATTCAATAGAAGAACTTAATGACAACAGGTACTTAGAAAATATTAAATCAATAAACTATTTAGAATCAGATAATTATAAAAAACTATTAGAATTTATTAATAGTGGCTATTTTCAAATATGCATATTTGGGCATTCTTGTGGAGTTTCAGATAGAACTTTATTGAACACTATTTTTGAACACGATAATTGTGCCTCTATTAAACCATTTTATCATCAAAAAGGAAACGAAATAGATAATTATAGTGATATTGTTAGAAATATTTCACGAAATTTCAATGACAAGGCTAAAATGAGAGATAGAGTTGTAAATAAAACATATTGCGAATCATTAAATTAAAAAGCCAGTTGCCACTGTAGGCTTCCCTAAATGTAGAATTATTATCAAAATAAATCTTTTATGTCTACTTTCAACACTTTTGCTATTTTAAGAAGAGTTTTAATAGTAGGATTCGTTTGTCCTTTTTCAATTCTACGAATTTGATTTTCTGATAAATCTACTTCCAAGGCTAATTTCTCTTGCGAAAAATCAGTTGACTCTTCTCTAATTTTTCTTATTGTCAAACCTAGTTTAACTATTGCTCTATTTTGCTCTTCACTCTTCACTTTATAAATCTCAAGCATTATTATAAAATAAAAGCACACATATATGTTTGGTTAAATATTTTTCTTATATTAGCAACGAAATATTATTTTTGCGAAACTTCTTTTGAATTAGCATTGGAAGCATTCGCTTTGAATCTCGCATTAGAAAACTGGTAATTTTTATGTGTACGAGAGGACAAGCAGAAGGCTCACGACCCGGGCGTGGGTACTTTTCTTATCTGTACACAGGGTATACCAGTACCTCTAATGCAATAAGTTGAGTTCCGCGCCTTTTATATTTTATAGGTGCCTCCTCACTGTATTCTTAGCGTTGCTTTTAAGGAGCATGGCAAAACCAACTTAAAAGGCCAAGAGCGTTATGGAACAGGGTTTTTGTACACCAATGGGGTACCATAAAGGGCAACATCTAAGCATGTTGGCCCTTACCGTGTTCGATATCCTCTTTGCCAAAAAGCCAAAGAACCCTATATAGGTTCTGCATTAATTATGGGATTGGTGTTGACCCCTTTTTTCCGGAATACGAAAAATAATGTTGTCCCATAATCTACGATCCACACACTTTTGGTATCCGGCCAAATAACGACAAAGCAGCCTAAGCCCTTTGGGACCTGCCCTTGTACCCGTTCCGCCTTGTGCACACCGCGGAAAGGAAAGGGCGAAGCCCTGCCTGTGGCCCAAGTTTATTGGATGCCTATAACCTTGTGCCAATGAATACCACTGTACCCTAACCAATAACATCTTTTATGCCCAAAACATAAAAAAGCACATAAAAACAACCTCCCAAACCCTGTTGACGCAAACGTTTGGAAGGCTTTTATAAAGAATTCATATAGAATTCATTTAGAATTTTTCAATTGGCTAAAAAATCGCCCTTTTTCACCCACTTTTTGTCTTTTTTTCCTTCCGTAGCCCTGCTATGCAACTCAAAAAAGCCTTCAATCGGGCAAAAAATGACAGATTTTCGCTTCAATCCAAAAAGTCTAAACGAATTCTTGATAAAAACCAAGTTTCATCCAATATTTCAAAATTATGCAAAATAATCTGGAGTACAGGGGCATGCTACGCCTTTGTCTAATCTTTCTTTTCAGTTTTTTTCCCCCGCCTTACTTTGCCCATTTCCCCCATGGGCATTGTTTTAAGGTTTCCACCATATTATTCACCCAACAAGACCAACATACCCTAAACGGCACCGTTACCGATAGCTACGGCCCCATGCCGGGGGTACACGTCCTTATCAAAGGCACCCAAACCGGCACCTTTACCGACCAGGACGGACAATACTCCATTTTGGTTGGCAATACCGACACCCTGGTCTTTAGCTACCTGGGCTATCACCCCCGGGAACTGCCCATTTTGGGCCGGACCACAATGGACATAGAGCTGCGGTCCGAGGTTACGGAACTGCAGGAAGTGGAGATCAATGCCGGGTATTATACGGTGAAGGAAAGGGAACGGACGGGGAGTATTAGCAGGGTGACTGCGGAGGAGATAGCACTGCAGCCCGTGGCCAATCCTTTACAGGCCATGCAGGGGAGGATGACGGGGGTCGAAATTGTACAACAGAGCGGAGTGCCAGGCGCTTCCATGCAGATCAAGATCAGGGGCCAGAACACGCTAAGGATGGGGGAGGGCGATTATCCCCTGTACATTGTTGATGGGGTTCCCATAGCTTCCAATCCGGTGGGTACCTATGGCCAGTTGTTCAGTAGTGCCGTGGGCATAGACCCTCTGAATAGTCTGAACCCATCCAATATAAAGAGTATAGAAGTATTGAAAGGACCGGACGCCACTTCAATCTACGGATCTCGTGGTGCCAATGGCGTAGTGCTGATCACTACTAAAAACGGGGAATCCGGAAAAACGTCCATAACGCTAAATATGTCCACCCACATAGGACAAGTGGCGAATACACTGAACCTTTTAAATACACAACAATATTTGGAAATGCGGAAGGAAGCTTTTGTAAATGACGGGGCAACGCCAACCGAAACCAACGCAGCGGACCTACTGTTATGGGACCAAAATAGATATACGGACTGGCAAGAGGAACTGATCGGCAACACGGCCAATATAACGGAAATAAATACTTCGATGACCGGTGGCAGCGAGCGTACAAGGTTCCTGGTAGGGGGCGGATACAGAAATGAAACCACTGTTTTTCCCGGGGATTTTGGCTATAAAAAAATGATGGTGAACGCCAGGGCCGACCATAATTCCAAGGATAACAGGCTTATGGTAGATATGGCAATAAACTATGGTTTTGATGCCCATACCCTTTTTAACAGCAATATCCTTGAACAGGCACTGCGCTTGGAACCCAATGCCCCCGCACTCTATCTGGACAACGGGGAATTGAACTGGGGAGAGGACTCCTTAGGGAACCCCACCTTTAAAAACCCTATGGCCCCCTTGCTAAACACCAACAACATTGAAAGCAGTAAATTGATCTATAACCTTGGTTTCCGCTACAAAATAACCAAGGAACTGTTTTTTAAGACCCATATTGGCTTTACGGAATTCCATCAAAAGGAAATTGTAAAACAGACCAATAGTTCCATAAATCCACAAAACCGGCCTTTTAGCAAACATAATAGCCGGCACTTGCAGCATGATAGCAGATCCTTGATCTTTGAACCCCAACTGGGCCATACCCTAAAATGGCCAAATGCCGACCTGACTACCCTGGTAGGTGCAACGGTACAATATGACAGCTCCGAACAATTGGGAATTGAGGGTAGGGGCTATATCCATGAAAGCCTCATTGGAAATCTGTTGTCCGCAGAGGAAATGGCCATTTTATTGGATACGGAAAATGAGTATAGGTACAGTGGACTGTACGCCAGGTTGGGATATCGTCTTAAGGAAAGGTATTTTTTAAACCTAACGGGCAGGAGGGACGGCTCTTCCCGTTTTGGCCCTGGCAAAAGGTTTGCCAATTTTGGGGCAGTAGGTGCCGCATGGATATTTTCGGAAGAACCGTTTCTGCAAAGGAACCTGTCCTTTCTAAATTTTGGCAAGATAAGGGGAAGCTATGGTACTACGGGCAATGATCAGATACCAGACTATGGTTATCTGGCCACTTATAGCAATATTGTAGATCCATCCAACTTTAGGGGCAATGGGGGATTGTACCCTACCCGATTGGGAAACCCGTCCTACCAATGGGAATTGAACAAAAAAATGGAGGTGGCAATAGACCTTGGCTTCTTCAAGGATAGATTGGTTTCCAGTGTAACATGGTACCGGAACAGATCGTCCAACCAACTGGTAGGATATCGTTTGCCCACCATTACGGGCTTTAATACCGTACAGGCCAATTTGCCCGCCAAGATTCAAAATACCGGTTGGGAAATCCAGGTTTTCTCAAAGAACGTGGTACATACAGAATTTTCTTGGACCACGGGAATCAACCTAACGATCCCCAAAAATAAATTGATCGATTTTCCGAACCTTGAAGGTTCTCCCTATCATAATCTATATGAGATAGGCGAGCCGCTCCAAATAAAGAAACTGTACTCCTTTGATGGTGTGGATGATGTTACGGGATTATATCGGATAAAGGATATCAACGGGGACGGGGTATTCAATCAGGAAGATAAGGTCGTTATAAGCAATAGCTCCAGAAGATATTATGGCGGGTTTCAAAATTCGATCGGCTATAAAGGCCTGCAACTGGATTTTTTGTTAGAATTTGTGGGGCAAAGGGGGAACAGCGTTTTGAACGGTCCCTTTGGGGTCCCTGGTTTTGGCCCCAATGGCGGTTATGGTGGGAACCAACCAAGTATCATCCAGAACCGCTGGAAATCCCCACAGGACAATGGGTCCGATATACAGAGATATTCCCAGTCCTTTAGCGCCCTCGTCCCATACTACAATATGAGATCTAGTGATGCCGCCCTGACCAATACTTCGTTTGCCAGGCTTAAGAACATATCCCTGAACTATAGGTTCAGTAATGCCATATTGGAACGGATACACCTAGAGGATTGCACCTTTTTCGTAAATGCGCAAAATATTTTTACATGGACCGGATACAACGGTTTCGACCCCCAATTTCCTTCGTCACTTCAAAATATTCCTGCCCTTAGGGTAATAGGCGGAGGCGTTAAACTAAAATTTTAAACCTATTTAAATGAAAACAATAGACCAGTATATAATCGGCACGGGATGCGGGTCCCAAAAGAGTTTAAAGAAATTGTTGCAGCAATTCTTTAGAAAGGCCGTAACCTATTCCCAACTGTTGGCCATAGGATGGTTTACCTCCTGTGATCCCTTGGTAGAGATAGATCCGCCGGATTCGGAAATTACCCATCAGATCGTGTTCGACAATGAAGAAACGGCCACCGCTGTATTGAATTCGGTGTACCATGATCTACAATATAACGGCTTTGCCAGTGGGAAGGATGTTTCCATTACCGGATTGTGCGGAATCATGGCCGACCTCATAACGGATTTTTCCAACAATGCCTTAAAATCCCAATTTTATGGTAACCAACTGCTCCCGGACAATGCCTTGGTCGGTAGCCTATGGGAATCCCTATATAAATCTATCTACATTGCCAACGATGTATTGGAAGGAATTGGTAGTTCCGATAATTTGGGGGAGGGCACCAAACTACAATTGGAAGGAGAGGCCAGGTTTATAAGGGCCTTCTGCTACTTCTACCTGGTAAACCTTTATGGCGACGTGCCCATGGTCCTGACGACCGACTATCGGATCAATGCACTTGCTCCCCCTAATCCCGAAGGGGAAATCTATGCACAGATTGCCGAGGACCTGACAATAGCGGGGCAAATTCTTCCGCCCGATTATTCCGCTTATGGCCTGGAGCGGATCCGCCCTGTTAAAAGTACGGCCAAGGCCCTTTTGGCAAGGACGTATCTATTTACCCAGAATTGGGACATGGCAGATAAACTGGCCACGGAAGTCATAGACGACCCCCAATTTGAACTGTTGGCCGATCTGGACAAAGTGTTTTTGGCCAATAGTAGGGAAGCCATTTGGCAATTACTGCCCGTAGCACCGCAATACAATACATGGGAAGGACATTACTTTATCCTTGAATCAGATCCGGCCGCAGCCTTTGCGAAATCGTCTTACGCATTGAACCCCAATCTTATTGACGACTTTGATGTAACGGACGCAAGGCGGACCGATTGGATAGGGAGCTATACAACTCCCGATAATGAATACTTCTTTCCCCATAAATACAAGGTAAAACTTGGAGAGACCCTCGTGGAGTACGCCATGGTAATCCGCTTGGCGGAAATATACCTGATCAGGGCGGAATCCAGGGCCCAATTGGAAAATTTAAATGGGGCCCTTGTTGACCTCAATACCATTAGGAACCGGGCCGGATTGGCCAATGAGGCCAGCTCTTCCAAAATAGAGCTGTTGGATAAAATTGGGGAGGAACGAAAAAGGGAACTCTTCTCGGAATGGGGCCATCGTTGGTTGGACCTAAAACGTTTAGGGACCGCTGATGAGGTCCTGGGCGAACGGAAGGAAGGTTGGAAACCGACGGCAATCCTGCTTCCCATTCCGGACCAGGAGATCCAAAACAATCCCAATCTAGAACAAAATGACGGGTACTAAGGTAACATCCGTTCTAAAATAGTGTATTTATGGGCATAGCAAAAATATTGGTACCTATATGGGGTGCGATGTGTCTTGGTCATTGTAAATGGATCGATCCCGTTCAGGAATCCAAAGATCGGGACAATGGCAGTGTCAATTTAATTAAGTTTACAACCGAGGAGTTTACCGACCCGCACGTAGATGTCTCCCCTGATGGAAAAACCCTGTTGTTCGATGTTTTGGGAAATTTGTATACCGTTTCCATACATGGGGGAACCGCTAAACAGTTGACCGCAGGTTCTTACTGGGATATTAAGGCCCGCTATGCTCCCGATGGAAAAAAGATTGCTTTTGTAAGCGATAGAAGTGGTAAAATTGGGTTATGGAATTTGGACCTGTTGACCAATGAACTGCAGCAACAAACAATGGACAGACCGTCTGGCTGGATGCATATTAGGCCCTTTTGGACCCCAAATGGAGATCTATTGGATATGGACAGCGGTGGGCTGAAAAGAATCAATGCCGCTAACAAAAAGGACCCCATAAACAACATTGATGAAGGGAGACGGGTATATTATTCCGGAACTTGGTCCAAGGACAATAAGAACTTTTACTTTTTGAAGAACAATGCAGTCTACAGGACAGGCCACACCGATGGTAAAACATCCAAGATATGGGAAGAACCTGATAAAAAACCGCCCAATTTACGGTTGAACGGTATCATGCAAGCGGACATAAGCCCAAATAACAGGTACTTTTCATATTATGCCGTCTACTATGATTCGTTAACGCGAAGGGAATTCTGTTTTTTAAAGATATTTGATCTGCACCATAGGGCATTGGTCGCTGAGATCGATTCCATGCCTACCGACCTGAGGCCGAACTATGCCTTTACAGCGGATAGCCAAAAAATAATACTGGGGCGCAAGGGAAGATTACAGTACATGGAACTACTGTCCGGAAAACTTGGAACCATTCCTGTTACTGTTCCGGTGGAAAAGGAAATTACGCCCGTACTAAAACCCGTTCCGAAGAAATTGGCGGATACGGGAAATCTGGTTACAAAAGTGATAAGGTGGCCCACCTATGATAAGAAAAATGGGCTGTTGGTGTATAGTGCATTTGGCAAATTGTACAGTACGGATATGAAGCAAAATAGGACCAAACGCCTTACGGACAATACCACGTCTTTTGAATATGCCCCTGCATTGTCGCCCAATGGAAGCATGATTGCCTATACCACCTGGAACGATTCCGAAATGGGGCACGTAATGATGGTTTCCAGTGAAGGGGGCAGCCCCATCCAAGTAACCCAAAATGCAGGAAGGTATACGAATCCGACCTGGTCTTCCGATGGTAAGGAGATTGCCTTTATTGTTGATGGGACGGAAACCAAATACGGGATAGAAAGCCAGCATACCGGACCCAATTTTACAGGCTACCGATTACGTCTTGCAATTGCTTCCATAGAAAAAGGGGAAATTGGAAAATGTGTTGAATTGGCACCCATGGGCACCTTACCGGCCAGGTTCTACCCTGTACCGGAGTGGTCCCGGAACGGTCAAAGAATTTTTGTGAATACCTATAGCCGATTGCACTCCCGGCCCGTATTGCTTTCTGTGGATAGGCCGGAAATGGATACTGTGGAGCAATTGTTGTTGCCCTTGGCAGATGAGGTAAGGGCGGGGCCGGGGGGCAACCAAATAGCGATTATAAAGGATAACAAGCTTTGGGCGGTTCCATGGCCAAAAAATACCGGATTGGGGAAGCCTGTTTCCATTGATCTTTCCAAATACGTTCCGATAACCGAAAATATGCCCGTGTATGTAACATGGTCGGATGATGAAACCCTGATGTGGGCGGAAACCAATAAAATTTTGGAATACAATATAACAAATGGACGGCCGCCAAAGACACTTTACAGGCTCAGGGTCGGAGAACCCATGGATACTCCAAAAGGGATCTACGCACTTACCAATGTCAGGATTATAACCATGCAGAACAATAGGGTCATTGAAAATGGCACTATTGTGATCGAAAACAACCGCATTAGGCAGGTAGGGCCAAAAAGCGAGGTGCAGATTCCCAAAAATAGCATGGTATATGCGCTTAAAGGGAAGACGGTAATTCCTGGCCTAATAGATGTCCATGCACATTACCACAATCATTTTTCGGAACTGTGGTCTGGACAGAACAAAAACTATATCGGTAACCTGGCCTTTGGGGTAACCACTATCTATGACCCATCCTCTAACAACTTGGACGGTTTTGGACAATCGGAAATGGAAAAAATCGGGGCCATACTTGCACCCAGGATATTAAGTTCCGGCAAGCCGATAGAAGGCAGGGGATTTGATTCCTATATTGAAAATTTTGACGATGCCCTTAACATAGTTGGCGGTTATGCCCAATACGATTCCGGCCCAGTAAAGGAATATTTACAGCCATATCGCCAACAACAGAAATGGTTGCAGATTGCGGCCAAGCGCTTAAAAACCACAATTACCTCGCACTTTACCGGTAATGGGTTAATCTATAACGGTCTTACACGGGTGGCGGATGGTTATACGGCTATAGAGCACCAATTACGGAATGGAAGAACATACGGGGATATCCATAAGTTCATAGCGATGAGCGGAGTCAACTATACCCCTACATTGACGGCCACTCCCGGATTGGGGAATAGGTATGTAAAGGATATTGAGGATAAGGAACCGAAACTTGACCGTTTTAATCCGTTTTTTATTATAGAAAGGGAAAGGTATAAATGGGAAAAGGGATTGATGCCGAATTTAAAGGAGTATGTAGATAAAAGCTTAATGTGGAATGCTTCTGCCATTAAGAACATTATAGGGCAAAACGGTCTTGTCAGTGTAGGTGCCCATGGTAACGGTTTTCCAGGATTGAACACTCATTGGGAAATGTGGAGTTTTACTTTGGACGGACTCTCCAACTATAATGCACTTAAATGTGCAACGGTAAATAGTGCAAAAAAAATAGGCCTGGATCAGGAATTGGGTTCTATTTCGCCAGGAAAACTGGCAGATCTGGTCCTGCTGAATTCAAACCCGTTGACCGATATAAGAAATAGCAGCGATATATATTGGGTCGTTAAAAATGGCAAGATATTCGATGCGGAGGATATGAAACAATACTGGCCGGATTTAAAGGAACTCTTGCCCTGGTCCTGGAGGAAGCTGGACATTGATGAAGTTCCCTGACAGTTTATATTTAAAAGGCAGTATTGAACACTATGCCCTTTATAAGGCCACGGTAACAATACTGCCTTTTACCTTACACCTTAATCGTTAGGTAGTAAGGGCTCATCCCCTGAGTTGTTGACCTGTATGGAACAATTTGAATCCTGCCATACGGATCTAATGCCCTCCGGGGCGATCACTTTACACTGTTTGGTCGTGAAATTATCACAATCCACAGAAATCTGTTTGCATTCACTTTCTGGATTTCCTTCCAGCTCATGGTAATAATTGTTCGCAACGGGATTTCCCATCGCAAAGTTAGGGCCAGTTCGTTTTTTTACGGAAAAGGCTTTTGGAAGGAGGATCCCTTTAACAAAAAGACCTGTTACGCTTTTAAAACATAACAGGCCTTTTAATAAAATTTGGTGATCCGTTGTTAAAAACTACCGCTTTCTATTTGTGAAACGCGCAAGGTATTCACCATACCTTTATCCTTTATAGGCATTGCCGCCAAACTAATCAACATGTCCCCTACCTCTAAAAACCCTTTCTGACACGCCATTTTATTGACATCCTCTATAGTTTCGTCCGTAGATACATATCTGTCGTAATAAAAGGCCTTTACCCCCCAAAGCAGGTTAAGCTGTGTAAGTATTCTTTTATTGGAGGTAAATACCAAGATATGGGCCTTTGGTCTCCAGGCAGATATTTGGAAAGCCGTATAACCACTGTTGGTCAAGGTAGAAATGGCCTTGGCCTTAATTTCATTGGCCATATTGGCGGCATGGAAACAAATGGATTTGGTAATATATCTATTTGTCCTGACCTGGGGGGGTTCGTGCGGCACCTTTATGAGGTCCGAATTCTCTACACTTTCCAGGATACTGGACATCTTTTGTATTACCTGAACGGGATAATTGCCAACAGAGGTCTCCCCTGAAAGCATTACGGCATCCGCACCGTCCATTACCGAGTTGGCCACATCGTTCACCTCTGCACGGGTAGGCGTAAGGCTCGTAATCATGGTTTCCATCATCTGGGTGGCAATGATCACCGGGATCCTTGCTTTTTTGGCCCTTAGCACCAATTGTTTTTGAATAAGGGGCACTTCATGTGCAGGAACTTCCACTCCCAAATCACCTCTGGCCACCATTAATCCATCACAATAGGCCACAATCTTATCTATATTTTCTACGGCTTCCGGCTTTTCAATTTTTGCAATAATTGGAATTTTATGCTCGGAATGCTCCTTGATAATATTCTGCAGGTCTATGAGATCCTGGCTAAACCTTACGAAAGAAAGTGCTATCCAATCCACATCCTGTGATATGGCAAAAATAGCATCCTTGATATCCTTTTCCGTTAGTGCGGGCAAAGAGATGTTGGTATTGGGCAGGTTTACCCCTTTTTTGGACTTCAATGGCCCGCCCTGGATCACTTTTGCCCTAACTTCATCCTTGGAATTGGTAGCGATTACCTGGAACATCAGCTTTCCATCATCCAATAGGATGCGCTCTCCCGCTTTAACATCCTTTGGAAAATTAGTGTAGTTCATATACACTTTATCGGCATTTCCTTCAAAAGGCTTTCCGGTAACAAAGGTTATTTCGTCTCCCGGCGCCACTACTACTTCACCGGCCATAACCCCGACCCTTAATTTGGGTCCCTGTAAATCGGCAAGAATAGAGGTGTACGTACCCAATTCCTCATTTAGTTCGCGAATCATTTTTATGCGCTCTGCCACGTCGTTATAATCTGCATGGGAAAAGTTTATCCTAAAGACATCCACTCCCGCCACAATCATGTCCTTAAGGACACTCTTCGTACTAGTAGCCGGTCCTAGGGTCGCTACTATTTTTGTCTTTTTATGTATTGACATTATTTAAAATATTAAATTGTTTTTAGATTTTAATTTACTTGCATCCACCAAATAGGCCGTTATGACCTTTGGAATGGTGAGTACGGACTTCAAAATATTTCCTTCCACGTCCAATTCATCGTGTTCTATCTTTAAAAAGTAGTCAACATCCCTATATTCGGGAACTAAATGATATTTTGTAAATGTTGGTTGGTCCTGAAATAGATTTCCTATGCTTCCTTCCTCTTCCTTTACGTCATTATTACTTACAAATGTGTAATAGCGATCATTTACTTCATCCCTCCAATCAAAAATTGGGAAGGTGCCGTTTTGCGACAGATCCAAATCGTTCACGGACCTCTTCAACTTTGTTTTAAGGCAAGAATTAAGGGCATATACCAGCATAAAATCTTCTATACTGCTGTGCAAAGCGATTAAAGTAAAGGATTCTTCATAAAAATCTTCCGAAATTCTGTGTATCGCTGCCATACTTTCCGTGAAAGGCGTAAATATAGGATTTATAACGAAACCAGCCTATCCATTCGAAGTATAAAACGTTGTTCAGCCTACGAAAACGTTGGAGTTTAATAAAATTTTATACCCTTTGTGCCATTGTCCTATTCTCCTTCAAAATTTTGGCAATGGTCTGCAATTGAAGGGTTCTTATTCGTTGGATTTATCCATTTTGTTCTGAAGGGCAAAATAGGCCCTTTTGGAAGCCCGTTCTTCCGCCTTCTTTTTGGAGGTTGCCCTGGCTTTGGCTACAATTTTGCCCCCAATGGACAATTTTACGGCAAAATGCTTAACAATGTCATTTCCGGAGTCCTCGTAGATATCGTAATTAAACGATTTTTTTTGTTTTTGGCACCATTCTATCACCAAGCTTTTATAGCTTATTACCTTTCCCTCCAATTGTTCTATATCCACATAGGGGTCTATAATTCTCTTGTTTATAAACTTTTCGCAGAATGCATACCCCCTATCCAAGTATATGGCACCTACCAAGGCCTCAAAAACATTGCCGTGTATATTGTCCCCAAAACGGGATTTGGGAATCTTACTCTCCACAAAATCGATCAGGTTCAGATCTTTCCCCAGCTCGTTCAGGTGTTCCCTGCTTACGATTTTAGATCTCATTTTGGTAAGATATCCTTCGTCCCCATCGGGAACCCTGCTATATAAATGTTTGGAGATTATGGTCCCCAGCATGGCATCTCCCAAAAATTCCAGTCGCTCATAATTCATAGGAAAACCATCGGAATCCTTTCTATTGGCAGAGCGATGGACGAAGGCTTTTTGATACACTTCCAGGTTTTTAGGCTTAAATCCCAAAATTTTCTTCATTCCCAAAAAAAAATCCCCATCCTTTTTTGAATGGGAATTAAATAAATTGGAAAAAGCGTTCATATGATGAATTAGCTAATTTTTTTAAATATGACACAAGCATTATGTCCCCCAAATCCAAAAGTATTGCTGAGGGCCACATTGACCTCCCTTTTTTGCGCCTTGTTAAGCGTTAGGTTTAATTTTGGATCAATATTTTCGTCTACGGTAGTATGGTTTATGGTAGGAGGTACCAAACCGTATTCCATGGCCAAAATAGAGGCAATGGCCTCTATGGCCCCTGCAGCGCCCAAAAGATGCCCTGTCATGGATTTTGTAGAATTGATGTTCATGTGGGGTGCATGCGCCCCGAAAACCTTGGTTATGGCCTTTAGCTCGGCCACATCGCCCAAGGGGGTGGAGGTACCATGGGTGTTAATGGCATCCACATCTTCTGGTTTTAATCCGGCATCCTTTAAGCAATTCTCCATTACCCGTACCACACCAATTCCGTCCGGGTGCGGTGCCGTCATATGGTAGGCATCACTGGAGAGTCCGCCACCGGCCACTTCGGCATATATTTTTGCCCCCCTGGCCTTGGCATGCTCATATTCTTCAAGGATGAGCGCTCCCGCCCCTTCGCCAAGAACAAAACCGTCCCTAGTGGCATCAAACGGTCTGGATGCCGTTTCAGGGCTTTCATTACGTGTGGACAGTGCGTGCATGGCTCCAAAGCCTCCCATTCCCGCTATGGTAACCGCTGCCTCACTACCCCCGGTAACAATAACGTCACAATATCCCAAACGAATCGTGTTCAAGGCATCGATTATGGCATTGGCCGAGGATGCACAGGCCGATACCGTAGTATAGTTGGGGCCCATAAAACCGTGCTTGATAGAGATATTGCCAGGGGCAATATCAGCGATCATTTTTGGGATAAAGAAGGGGTTGAACCGTGGCGTACCGTCCCCTGCGGCAAAATTTAAAACTTCGTTCTGAAATGTTTCCAATCCACCTATACCGGCCCCCCAGATTACTCCGGTTCTAAATTTGTCTATCTTGTCTAGATCCAATCCCGAGTCCTTTATGGCCTCATCCGAGGAAATAAGGGCATATTGGGCAAACCTATCCAGCTTACGGGCTTCCTTTCTATCAAAATAATCTTCGGCATTGTAGTTTTTTAATTCGCATGCAAACTTTACTTTGAACTTCTCCGTATCATAATAAGTAATAGGGGCCGAACCACTTTTTCCGTTCTTTAAGCCTTCCCAATACTCTTCAATATTATTGCCAATAGGTGTCAAAGCACCTAGACCAGTAACTACAACTCGCTTTAATTGCATTGAACTATAATTTTGTTTAACTTGGATTAAGTTAGGTGTAAATTAAAAAAAATTATCCATGCAGCGTCTTTACCACATGGATAATTTTGAAACTTGTTCAAGAAATCATAAAATTACTTGGCTTCTTCTATATAACTTATAGCTTGACCAACTGTAGCAATGTTTTCTGCTTGATCGTCCGGAATCTGAATATCAAATTCCTTTTCGAACTCCATTATCAACTCAACAGTATCCAATGAATCTGCCCCTAAGTCGTTGGTAAAGCTAGCTTCGGTTACCACTTCGTTCTCATCAACACCTAATTTATCTACGATGATAGCTTTTACTCTTGATGCAATGTCTGACATAATAATATCGGTTTTAAAAATTTAAATTGAAGGCAAAAATAAAAAACTTTGGTTTAATAACGCTATTTGTCGTTAAAATGTGATGTAATTTAATAAAATTAAATACAAGAGTGCTATTTTAGCCCAAAATAATTTTCTGTCACAACCCCAAATAATTCATGAAAAGGATTGTCCTATTTGCTTCCGGCTCCGGCTCCAACGTTGAAAACATAGCACATTATTTTCGCGAAAACACCGAAGTCTCCATAAGCTGTGTACTATCCAACAAAAGGGACGCCCAAGTTTTTGAAAGATGTAACCGCTTACATTTGAATGCCCTATATTTTAATAGACATTCGTTTTACGGTTCGGACTGCATTTTAAATATACTTAAATCCCTGAACCCAGACCTCATTGTTTTGGCAGGATTTCTTTGGAAAGTTCCGGATAACCTCATTAGCAGCTATCCCAATAAAATTATAAATATCCACCCCGCTTTGCTTCCCCAATACGGTGGTAAGGGAATGTACGGCATGCACGTTCACGAAGCGGTAAAAAACAATAATGAGACGGAAACGGGAATTACCATTCATTACGTGAACGGGAACTATGACGAAGGGGCCATCATTAAGCAGGCAAAGGTTGATCTGGACCCTTTTGATACTCCTGAAACCATAGCGAAAAAGGTGCATCTTTTGGAATATGAGCACTTCCCCAAGGTAATTGAAGCGGTATTAATGGGGACCTAATGGCAAAAAAGGAAAAATTCTATACCGTTTGGAAGGGGAGTAGGCCAGGAATATACACCAGTTGGAAAGACTGTAAAGCCGCTATCACCAACTATAAGGGAGCCCAATATAAGGCCTTCCCAACCTTTGAGGCCGCCAAAAGGGCCTATAATGGCAATTATGATGATTATAAGGGCAAAAAAATAGCATCCTCTACCCTTAGCCGGGAACAAATCAGTAAAATAGGTACCCCCAATTATAATTCCATTTCGGTGGATGCCGCTTCCAGTGGCAATCCGGGCATTATGGAATACAGGGGGGTAGACACCAAAACAAAGAAAGAGCTCTTTAAACAGGGGCCATTTAAACAAGGCACCAATAATATTGGCGAGTTTTTGGCCTTGGTACATGGGTTGGCCTTTTTAAAGCAACAGCAAAGCGACAGCATAATTTATACGGATTCCAAAACGGCCATGAGCTGGGTCCGAAAAAAGAGCTGTAATTCCAAATTGCCCGAGACCCCCGAGAACAAAGTGGTTTTTGATCTGGTAAGGCGCGCCATTGCCTGGCTTGAAAAAAATACCTACACCACAACTATAGTGAAATGGGAAACCAAGGCCTGGGGCGAAATTCCTGCGGATTTTGGTAGGAAATAAGGATATGGTCATTTTTTGAAATTTGATTTCCAATGCTGTGGGATTGGCAGCGCAAAAACCTATATTTGCAGCAAATTTCAAAATTTAATGGGCAAACTATTAATAGTAGGAACCGTTGCATTTGATGCCATAGAAACCCCTTTCGGCAAAACCGATAAAATTTTGGGAGGGGCAGCTACTTTTATTGGTCTGGCAGCCTCCCAATTTAAAGTAAAATCTGCCATCGTCTCTGTTGTGGGCGAAGATTTCCCCCAAAATTATTTGGACCTTTTTACCGAAAAAAATATCGATATTTCCGGTTTACAAATCATAAAAGGTGGCAAAACCTTCTTTTGGAGCGGCAAATACCGCAACGATCTTAATACCAGGGATACCCTATCTACAGAACTGAACGTACTTGCCGACTTTGCTCCTGTAGTTCCAAACAATTTTAAGGACGCGGACGTGCTCATGTTGGGGAATCTGCACCCGGATACACAAATGAGTGTAATTAATCAAATGGAACAACGACCAAAACTAATAGTACTTGATACCATGAATTTTTGGATGGACCATGCCCTTAGGGAGCTAAAGGAAGTTATTAAACTAATAGACGTGATCACCATTAACGATGAAGAGGCCAGACAATTGACCGGAGAGCATTCCTTGGTAAAGGCGGCAGAGAAAATACAGATAATGGGCCCTAAATTTGTGGTGATAAAAAAAGGGGAGCACGGGGCACTGCTATTTCAAAAATCCAAGGTGTTTTTTGCCCCAGCGCTGCCATTGGAAGAAGTTTTTGATCCAACGGGTGCCGGAGATACCTTTGCAGGCGGCTTTTCCGGATATTTGGCGGAATCCGAGAACATAAGTTTCAAGAACCTAAAGAATGCGGTGATACACGGTTCCAATTTGGCCTCATTTTGTGTGGAACGTTTTGGAACCGAAAGAATGGAAAAATTAAAAAAGAAAGAGGTCAACGACAGGTTGCTCCAATTTAAGGAGCTTACCCAGTTTGATATTGAATTACAATAAATATGTGCCCTAGTTTTACAGGGCATTTTTAATTTAAAGTTACCATGAGCGACGCTATTAAGCATGAATGCGGAATTTCCCTGATTCGGTTATTGAAGCCATTGGAATATTATCAAGAAAAGTACGGTTCTGCCTTTTACGGGGTAAATAAGATGTACCTGATGATGGAAAAACAGCATAACCGTGGCCAGGACGGTGCCGGTTTTGCCAGTATTAAATTGGATATGGAGCCAGGAGAGCGGTATATGAGCCGGGTACGATCTATAGACCAACAACCCATACAGGACATTTTTGCCCAAATAAATGAGCGAATCAATACTTCCTTTAAGGAAAACCCTGAATACCTAAATGATGTTACCAAGCAAAAAAAGCATATTCCCTATATTGGGGAAGTACTTTTGGGGCACGTACGCTATGGAACATTTGGCAAAAATAGCATTGAGAGCGTACATCCCTTTTTAAGACAAAATAATTGGATGCACCGAAACCTGATCGTTGCCGGTAATTTTAACATGACCAATGTAAATGAACTTTTTGACAATCTTGTGCAAATTGGGCAGCACCCCAAGGAAAAGGCCGATACCGTTACGGTTATGGAGAAAATAGGACATTTTCTGGACGATGCCGTTGCCCAGCTCTATAAGGATATTAAAAAGGAAGGTTTTAACAAGAGGGAGGCTTCTCCATTAATAGCCGAAAGATTAAATGTTGCCAAGATTTTAAGAAGGGCGGCCAAAAACTTTGATGGGGGCTATGCCATGGCCGGTCTTTTGGGACATGGCGATTCCTTTGTACTAAGGGACCCTGCAGGGATCAGGCCCGCGTATTACTATCAAGACGATGAGATTGCCGTGGTGGCGTCCGAAAGACCGGCCATACAAACGGTATTCAACGTTAACTTCGACGATGTTAAGGAATTGGATCCCGGACACGCCATTATCATCAAAAAAAATGGCAAGGTCAAAATCAAGAAAATATTGGAGCCTACCGAAAGAAAAGCCTGTTCCTTTGAACGTATTTATTTCTCCCGTGGAAGTGACAAGGAAATTTATCAGGAAAGAAAAATGTTGGGCAAACTGCTTTTTCCTTTAATCCTAAAATCGATAGATAGCGATATAAAGAATACCGTATTCTCCTATATTCCCAATACTGCAGAAACCTCCTTTTTTGGAATGGTCATCGCGGCACAGAATTACATGAACAAAAAGAAGGAAGAACAAATTCTTTCCATTGGAAGAAAAATAACACGGGAGGAACTGCATGAAATTCTGGAAGTGAGGCCCAGGATAGAAAAGGTGGCCATAAAAGATGCCAAGCTCCGGACCTTTATAACACAGGATAGCAGTAGGGACGATTTGGTGGCACATGTCTATGATATCTCCTATGGATCTGTAAAGGAAAACGACAATTTGGTCATCATAGATGATAGTATTGTTAGGGGAACCACCCTTCAAAAAAGTATCCTAAGAATTTTGGACCGACTCTTGCCGAAGAAAATTATTGTGGTCTCATCCGCACCGCAAATCCGTTATCCCGACTGTTACGGAATAGATATGGCGAAATTGGAGGATTTTGTTGCCTTTAAAGCTGCTTTGGCCCTTCATGAAGAAAGGAACACCATGCACTTGGTGGAGGAAATCTACAAAAAATGCCTGCTACAGACCAAAACACAGGATTCTGAGGTGGTAAATTATGTTAAGGAATTCTATGCCCCTTTTACAGCAGAGGAGATTTCCGACAAAATTGGACAATTGTTGAGTCCGCCGGATATTAAAGCAAAGGTTCAGGTCATCTATCAAACCATAGAAAACCTACATGAAGCCTGTCCCAAAAACTTGGGGGATTGGTACTTTACCGGCAACTACCCCACTCCAGGGGGAAACCGTGTGGTGAACAGGGCATTTATAAACTTTTTTGAAGGCAAGAACGAACGGGCCTACTAAACATTTCATCGATGAAGTATTGATTTTTATGCACTTCATCGATGAAATACACTCTTTAACGTCTTTTTGGTCAGAAACCTGCCCTGCAAATGTACTTTAGTAGTGCCATAGCATAAGTAGGTTAAGTTCATGGTAAGATTTGGGGCAAAAAAGGTGGAGACTTCTCCACCTTTTTTATTGGTTCCAAGGCAACACGCAAAGCTGCCTGTACTACAGCCGATATACCCTACTGTTTATCGGATAAGAAGTATTTCAACTTATTAAAAAGACATTCATCTAAAACCTTTTACCCACAGCTTATATTGCTATACCTTTGGGGGACCATAGCATAAGTAGGTTAAGTTCATGGTAAGATTTGGGGAAAAAGGCAGAGCTTAGCTCTGCCTTTTTATTTTTGGTAAAATCCATAGGCCTTCATGGAGTTAATCAAGCTTTCCTCTGCGCTTTGTACCCATTCCGGTAGTTGTCCTATGAAGAAATTAATGCCTTTATAGATCAACAATATTCTTTGCGCAAACACAACCATTGTTCTTGGTTCCATGGTTTCTGAAATATGCGTATTTTTGACCTGGACAAGAAACATAAAAAATGCACCTACATGACAAATCAAATCACTACCAAATGGCTTGGTAATATGGCCTTTGAAAGCAACAATCCTTCAGGAAACAATTTAATTATAGATGTAGCCCCCGAAAATGGGGGGGAAGGCATGGGATATAGGCCAAAAGCGCTTATGCTTACAGCTTTGGCCGGTTGTTCCGGTCTGGATGTTGCCTCACTTATCAAAAAAATGAAACTGGAAGTAGCGGAGTTTCGAATAGAGACTATTGCCAACCTGACCGAGGAAGACCCCAAGTATTACGACAAGGTATTGGTGGAATATCATTTTACCGGGGCCAACCTGAACGAAAAAAAATTGCAACGGGCCGTTGACCTTTCCATTGAAAAATACTGCGGGGTAATGGAAATGTTCCGTCAATTCGCAACCTTGGAGATCAAGACCTATTTTAATAATTTATAGTTCCCCTACTACTTTTACTATGTTCCAAAAATTTTTAGTTCTATTGGCCGGGCTTATATTTGTACAGCAACACTTAGAGGCCCAGGTTACAAAAAATATAATCTCCCACAACCAGGAAACCATTGTTACCGATCCGTCCAAAGGGGAAAACAGTTATAAGCGCTGGGCCGTTTTTCCTTCCAAGAACGAAGAGATTCGGCAGATTTTCCTAAATCTTACTTTTGAATGCCCGGACAATATGCGTTGTGCGGATTGGGACTATGTAGATCACATTAAGGTGAGGCAAAAAAATGATACCGTCAACTATGAAATTGCCAGGATGCTCACACCCTATGGGGGAAGATTTCAGGAGGACTGGCGATTTGACTGGAAAGTGGACATTACCGATTTTAGTCCCATTCTAAGGGATAGCCTGGAAGTAGATTATATCCATACAGGCTACGAGGACAATAAGACCCGTGGATGGAAGGTTACCGTGGATTTTGAAATAACGTATGGAACACCCGTTGCCGAACAATTGGCCATTCATAAGATTTACGATGGCAATTATAGTTATGGGGACCAAGCAGATCCCATTGAAAATCACTTGGCTCCCGTGACTTTAACGGCCAGTACCCGAACAAACTTTGGGAAAGTGAAAATCCATCAGACCGGACATGGAATGGATGCCAA
Source organism: Arenibacter sp. P308M17 (assembly GCF_003426735.1). Taxonomy (GTDB): domain Bacteria; phylum Bacteroidota; class Bacteroidia; order Flavobacteriales; family Flavobacteriaceae; genus Arenibacter. The sequence continues at coordinate 636,813 of NZ_QVON01000003.1, read as the reverse complement.
TGGCTGTGGGGAATTCTGTGACAAATACCGCGAAATTCTTTATAATGGCAAGCTTATCGACAAAAAGCAATTGTGGATGGAATGTGGGGATAACCCCTTATATCCGCAGGCAGGGACCTGGATCTTTGACCGTGCCAATTGGTGCCCCGGTTATTTACTGCAAGCGGATGAAGTGGGTTTTGACATAAGTGCGGGACAAGAGTATACCATTGACCTCAACATGGAGCCCTATGAAACGGAAAAGCCCAGTGCGAAGGAACTTCTAGTGGCCTATGTATTGGAATACGGTAAGGTACACTCCCAAAATGACGTTACTTTAGTGGATATCATATCCCCTTCCGAAGAAAAAATACACAGTAGAAAAAATGAATCCGGAGCCCTGCCGGTTATCCGCATAAAGAATAATGGCAAGAACAATTTAAAATCCTTGGGAATCAATTATTTTATAGAAGGACAAAAGCCCAAAAAATTTAGTTGGAAAGGAGACATCCCGTTTGGGGAAACCGCCTTGTTAACTTTACCCGAAGAGATATTTAACGATAAGGAATCTGCCCGTTTTTTTGTAGAATTAAAAAGGCCGAACGGCAAAAGGGATGGATTTGAGGGAGATAACATAAAAAGTTCTATCTACACCAGACCAAATGTCCTGCCGGAGTGGACCATTATTTATTTTAAGACCAATAACAAGCCTGGTCAAAACGAATATTCCGTTACCAATAGTTACGGAGAGCCCATATTTAAAAGAGACAGTGTAGATCTTAAGCCCAATACCACCTATATGGATACCCTTACACTTAAAGAGGGCCATTATACCTTTAAGGTACAGGATACGGGAGGGGACGGACTTGAGTTTTGGTTCAAGTCAAAAGATGGCAGTGGTAGCGTTAAACTTTTGGATACCTTGGGACAGGCCATAAAACATTTTAATTCCGATTTTGGGAGCCATATTATTTATAACTTTAGGGTAACACCCGGGCTTGCGTATCATTTGGACAACGAACCGTCCATAAACATGTTCCCGGCCAGAACCCAGGGCCCGGTAACGCTGGATTATTTTGCGAACCAAGAAAAAGAGGTGAAGGTCATTATTACCCAGCAAGAAGATGAGACGAAAATAGTGGAAACCCATACCTATTTAAATCTCAAAAAGGGTATTTTAACTTATGACCTTTCCTATTTGCCCAAAATGCGCTACTATCTCAAAGTGGTTATAGACGGCAATGAGGTATTTAAAAATAGAATTAGGCTAAAGGAGTAATTGGCATGCGTTGGACCATTAAACCAAAACCCGAACAATCACAAATAGATGCCCTGGCAGCTGCATTGAAGGTGGAAGATTTGGTTGCACAACTATTATTGCAACGGGGCATTGCCAATTATGAGGATGCCAAGAGGTTTTTTCGGCCACAGCTGTCGGACCTGCACGATCCCTTTTTAATGAAGGATATGGACAAGGCCGTGGAACGTATAGAAAAGGCTATTGCAAGCCAGGAAAATATATTGATTTTTGGGGACTACGACGTGGACGGCACTACGGCGGTTGCCTTGGTTTCCTCCTATTTGGAAAACAGCTACCCCAACGTGGCCACCTATATCCCGGACCGTTACAACGAAGGCTATGGGGTTTCCTATCAGGGCATAGATTTCGCCGAGGATAACGGCTTTTCCCTAATAATTGCCTTGGATTGTGGGGTAAAGGCCATTGAAAAGGTAGATTATGCCAAGGAGAAAGGTATCGATTTTGTTATATGTGATCACCATAGACCCGGAAATGCACTGCCCAACGCAGTGGCCGTTTTGGACCCCAAAAGAGCGGATTGTTCCTATCCCTATGACGAACTATGTGGCTGTGGGGTAGGGTTTAAATTGATCCAGGCATTGGGGAGCAAAAAAGGGGAAACCATAGCGGATTTGGTTCCATATTTGGATTTGGTGGCTACGGCCATAGCAGCGGATATAGTACCCATAACGGGGGAAAATAGGATTCTGGCCTATTGGGGGCTTCAAGTCATCAACCAAAACCCAAGAGCTGGTTTCAAGGCCATTATCCAACAGATAAAAAAACAGCTGCTTACCATTACCGATGTGGTTTTTATAATTGCTCCACGCATTAATGCAGCGGGGAGAATGGAGCACGGACAACACGCCGTTAATCTACTAAAGGAAACCGATCTGGAACGGGCCGAATTTTTTGCCGCCGAAATAGAGAAATACAATACGGACCGAAGGAATCTGGACCAGATCATTGCCCAGGAGGCGCTACTTCAGATCCAAGAAAACAAGGAAGAGCAAAGTTTTACCTCGGTAGTATATAATGAATCTTGGCATAAGGGGGTTATCGGAATTGTAGCCTCCCGTCTCATTGAAACCTATTACAGGCCCACTTTGGTCTTTACAAAGAGCGGCAATAAATTGGCAGCCTCCGCCAGGTCCATTAAAGGCTTTGACGTGTACGAGGCCTTGGAAGAGTGTTCGGATACCATTGAACAATTTGGCGGCCATATGTATGCCGCCGGACTTACCCTACTTGAGGAAAATTACGGGGCCTTTAAATCCAAATTTGAGGAAGTAGTTGCCAATAGTATGGATCCACATTTGATGTCCCCGGAAATCATGGTAGATGCCATAATTGGCCCGGATCAAATTACTCCAAAGTTAATGCGGATCATTAAACAGTTTGCCCCTTTTGGCCCAGGAAATATGACCCCCATTTTCATGGCCGAAAATCTTTGTGATACCGGATACGCAAAAGTAGTTGGCCAAGATGGCAAACATCTAAAATGTAAACTTTTTGACAAAAATAATGGCTCCAAGAGGTTGGCCATTGATGCTATTGGGTTTAACCTTGGCAAGGATCTGCCCACGGTATTGGGTAAAACCCTTAGTGCCGTTTTTACACTGGATGAAAACGAATGGCAGGGTAAAATAGCCCTTCAAATGAAGTTAAAGGACCTTAAAGAGCATGATAGTTATCAATTTTAAATATCTCGATAACCTATAGGCATCATTGAATAATAACTTTAACAGGCTACAGCTACAAATTGCAGTAAGAATTATATCACTTTTAACATAAACAAGGATCAATCGCAAAAGTTGTGTGTGAATTGGAATAAGATAGAATTTTATATTCTAATTCGTGTTCTGTTCATTTTTTGCATCGCCCAAAAAACGAACCAAAAAACGCTAGGCTGATTTTAAATTTCTTTAAATCCACGCACTTTCCACGGCCGCACCGTCCAGACCGCTTTCACTTGGGTGAAATGCTCTTTGGACGCCTTCCATTGCCCAATGTGGAAACCACTTGATTTAATACGAAATTGAAAATAGGCCGTTCCTTTGTTCCGTCACCCTTTGGCCGTTATCATAACCCTTTTTAAAATTGCCTGCAAGGCCCGATGTTGGGTCTATAAAACCAATTGCGTAAAATGAAAGAATAATACCACCATTATTTTTGTTATATAATTTCCAATAATTTAAACGAAACATTAAAGAGAGCGTTTGTTCAAATTATTTCAATTTTTTATAAACACAACAATTAGTCATTATCCATAAACAAAGGCACAATCAACCGTATTATGATTATCCTTCCGGATAATCTGCCAAATTTGCTGTATTTCAGATTGGGGAAGACCCATATTTTTTTAGGGACAGGGAAGATCCATCAAACTCGCCATAGGTAAAATAGGAGATCCAATCCCCTGTGTTCAGGTAGGTGGAATTTTCATTTAAAGGGATTTCCAAAGGTAGGTGCCGATGTCCAAAAACAAAATAATCATAGTGCTGCTGCTCCAGTTTTCGCTTACAATATTGCACCAACCATTCGTTCTCCTCCCCAAGGAATTCAATATCCCCTTCCCCGGAAATTAATTTGTTCTTTACGGAAAGATATTGTGCCAGTTTAACCCCAAAATCGGGATGCAACCAATTATAAAGCCATTTGGATAGCGGATTGGTGAACACTTTTTTCATGCGTTTGTACCCTTTGTCCCCCGGGCCCAGCCCATCTCCATGTCCAATTAAAAAGGACATCCCGTTTAAAAGAAAGGGTTGGGGGCCGTGAAATACGGGAATGTTCAGCTCCTCTTCAAAATAGCCGTTCATCCATAGGTCATGGTTGCCCACAAAGTAGTAAATAGGAATGCCCGAATCGGAAATTTCGGCCAACTTCCCCAAAGTACGGGTAAAACCCTTGGGGACTACCGTTCTATATTCGAACCAAAAATCGAAAAGATCCCCAAGGAGAAAAATAGCGGCAGCATCTACCTTAACGGTATCCAACCAGGCCACAAACTTTTTTTCCCTTGGAACACTGAGGTCCCTGGTAGGGGCCCCCAAATGATTGTCACTGGAGAAGTATATTTTTTTGCCCGTGGGAACGTCTATAGCTTTCATGCAGGGCCAATTTAATTATCAGAAGCATACCATTCCGCAAAAGAGGTGTCGGTTTCCTGTAGCTTTAAAGAATGTAGGCTGATATTTTTTGGCAACCTGGCCTTAATTTTATCGGCAAAATCCAACACCATATTTTCACTGGTCGGTTGGTAGTTGGCCAGTATTACATTGTGTCCCCTATCCATGAGTTCCTGCGCCAATTCCACATGTGGGGTATTTTTATTAAAGACCGTGGCATGGTCAAACTGATCCACAATCTCTTCCTTTACGATCCGCTTCAAATCCCCAAAATCTATGACCATTCCCAATTTTACGTGAGAGGTATCGGTAATAGGCCGTCCAATTACGGTTACCGAAAGTTTGTAACTGTGGCCATGTACGTTTCTACATTTACCATCATAACCGAACAAGGCATGTCCGGTTTCAAAATTGAACTGTTTGGTAATACGAATATTGCCCATATCATCTATTTGGACTGCAAAGGTAAATTATTCTGCGAAACTAGGCGGAAAATAGACCCAAAAGGCGCTTTGAGTGTTTAGTGTTAACAGGCCCTAATCATTTAGAAGGGGCTGGGTCCATGCAGATTCATATTTGATGTCCTCTATTGGGTTTTCCTGAAGTTTTGAAGATGTTATCTTACTCCTTACAAACAATATATCGTCCTTTATTTCGAAATCGGCAGTAGTACCTTCAACAACTTTCAACTCCTTTACCTCTGTTTCCCCCTTAAGGCAGCCCAAAAAAGTAATGGTATAGTTTACCCCGGCTTCCGGTTCCACTTCCACCTTTACATTCTTTTTATCATAATCCAAGTTTTTAAGGCTAACCCCGGTGGAGGAATAAAAATCGCCCTTTTCCATGGCCTCTATCAAAGCGGGAGCTGATAAGGTATCTGACTGCACCATGACCCAACCCCTCCCGGAATTGCTCCATTTATTGCCCATTTTATGGTAATTGTGCGAATCATCGGTGGCCAATCCGTACATAAGGGGCTTTTTGGCCGCTATATAGGAAATATTGATCTGATCCCACATTTCCTCTGTAGAAATATGGGTGGAATCGCCCATATTGTGCACCGTGGGATGGCCATTGTACACTTCAAAAAAGCGTTCTCCCTTCAAGGAAATCATATCTTGAAGGCTAATACTGTAATAAAAGTTGGGATGGTTTATATGCGGCATAATAGGAATCCCGGTTTCTTTCCGCTGCTTAAGTACCGCATCCAAATTGTTTTGCATTACCTCGGAGATACTATTGCCTCCTTGGGGTTCTATCTTTTCCTGAATATTTGTAGCGTTCATATGAACATGTTTGTCCTCGTACCTGTCCGTTATTTCCTCCGAATGGACCACCAAAAATTCTCCAGGCTTTTCAAAAAGGTCCCTATACTCGGTATACGTCTTTAATTTTACATGCACCTTTCCGGAATCCGTTTTATAATTTACCCAATCCTCCCCATAGGTTTCCAAATAGCTCTTGAAACTGTTTTGATAAATGGAATCTTCCCTTACCTGTATCCATTTTTCCTCCATAGAAATGGTATTATGGTCCGATAGGGCAATAAATTGGTAATCGTTGGACTTGTACCAATCCAAGATAGTTTCAGGGAACTCGTCCCCATCGCTCCAGAAGGAATGGGTATGTAAATTCCCTTTGTACCACTTTTTGGCAACAGCTTCTTCAGCATTTTTAGTACTATCTCCGCAGCTCCCGATTAGAAAGGGCAAAATCAACAAAATAGGGGACAAAGAATATTTCATTTCTAGGTTTGTTTGGTTAATTAATGCAAAAGTTAATAAAAATGTATTAGAAATAAAGCAATACACTAAAAATCAATAATTTTAGTACATGACAAAAATCGTCTTAATAAGGTTTCTCTGAAAATCCGTTTTTCCCCAACCCTAAAGGGAGCCTGATTTTCTTCGATTTCTCCCTTTAGGGTCGGGGTCAAAAATTGAGAAAAATCTTGCGGAATTAAATTTTGTCATGTACTAAGATCAATAACAAAAGATTACAATTAAATAACACGTGCTTCGAAATAACTAAGGAACACCATATAGTACAATATGTAAAACCAATTGCATTTTCATCTATTTTTGTCCGATTTTTAAAACGGTAGAAGATTGGCAGAACTATTTGAACAACTGGAGTTTAAGGAGAATCCCCTTTTTGAAAAAGTGATAGAGGACATCCTGACACAGAAATACAGTATTGTGGACCATTTCTTTTCTCCGGAAGAGGTGGCCCAATTGCGTAATTCCCTATTGGCCAAATATGAAGGGGAGCGGTTTAAAAAAGCGGCCATTGGGAATCGTCTCAACGAATTTATCATAACGGCGATCCGGGGCGATTTTATACTGTGGATGGATGAACGTAGTAAGGACGTGCTGGAGCAGCAATTCTTTTTGAAAATTAATGAATTGGCCCATTATCTGAACCAGACCTGCTTTATGGGAATCCTGTTCAAGGAATTTCACTATGCCATCTATCCTGAAGGCACTTTTTACAAAAGACATTTGGATACCTTTCAGAATGACGACAGACGTAAACTCTCCATGGTCTGCTATCTAAATGAACCGGACTGGATCCCAGAAAAAGATGGGGGGGAATTGGTACTTTACCTGCCCACGGAAAACGGGGAAGAGGCAAAGCATATTGCCCCCTTTCCGGGAAGGGTAGTTATCTTTGAAAGTCAGGAATTGGAACACGAGGTGAAACCTGCCCATCGGGAACGGCTGAGCATCACCGGGTGGTTAAAGACCAGATAACCGACTTATCGCTTATATTTTCTATTGTTTTTAATTCGATTTACGAAATAAACTACCAATAGCACCAAGGCCAATAGGGGGAAAACAAAGTTCCCGTTCAAAAATGATAAAATATCCATTAGAAAAGTTTAAAAAAATAAAACGCCGAACAGGGCCGGTTATTGCTTCTTCACAAAAAACGCCACGATCGCCGAAGTAACGATTCCCATAGTCAGTGCTCCAAAAAGACTTTGAAGTATATAGCTTTTTAAATTAAAATAGCTCTCCGCAGCTTCCCGATCCATTTTCCCCGAATCCACCACAAAATTAATAACATTCGTAAAATATTCTGGCGTAATTAAAGTACTGGTAATGTATTGGGTAATTGGACTTATTACGGCAATGATCACACTTAAAATAATACCGCTGATAAATCCCTGTTTCCAACTCATTTTTCCATTGTAATCTACTTTTCGTTTGTCCAACAGGGCCAATACGTAGACTGCAATAGCAATGAGGGCGAAAAAATTGGTATATATGGCGTGCTTTTCAATGAGTACATCGTGCCAGCCCATAGATTTCTCAAAGACCATCCAGAGCAGAGTGGCCAATGCAAAAATAATGGCCCATTTAATTTCGATACGGAACTTTCCCATAATTTAGTTGTTTTTGAATTTTTCCAATGCCTTCTTGGTTTCTTCGGAAATGGCCAAACGGCCGGTTATTTCTGCCCGGTTGGTCAATAAAGTATCCCAATTTCCAGTCCCTTCCCAAAGCACTTTTTTCCATTCTTCCATAGCCTCTGGATTGTATTGGGCCAATTTTTCCGTGAAAATTTCCAGTTCCTTGTCCATTTCTTCCTGTTTACCGAAGACCTTTGAAAACAAACCCTTCTCCTGTGCCCAATAAGCACTTTTCCATTCATTGGGGGAAAGCGACAGTTCCGAAAGGGCGGCTACACCAATTTTTCGCTGTACCGCCGGGGCGATCACCAAGGGGGCGATGCCTATGCTAAGTTCCGACAACCGTATGGAAGCCGCCTCCAAGGCAAATACATAATCGCATGCCGCGATAATGCCTACCCCTCCCCCTACGGCCTTGCCCTGCACCCTGCCCACAATGAGCTTTTTACAGTTCCGCATGGCATTGATAAGATGGGCAAAGCCACTGAAGAATATTTTACCCTCGGAAATATTGTCCACTTCCAACAACTCATCCAAAGAGGCTCCGGCGCAGAATGTCCTATCCCCTTCGGATTTTAATATGATTACCGATACGGCTTCATTATTGGATAATTCCCCCAAGGTCTTTGTAAGCCTCTCCAGTAGTTCCAATACAAATGAATTGCCGGCAGGATGTCCAAATTCTATGGTGGCAATACCATTTACAATATTGGTGTATAAACTTCCATTTGATCGGGTAGTGCCCATTTTGTTATCGTTTGTTGTTATTATTTCCCAATTGTTCCCCCTTCTTATATGAATGGCCTAAAATTGGGGGGGATCCTCTTAGGATCAGTTCCGATTCAACCTCAGCTTATTGCTATTGGGAAAATTTAAAATTTATGGTATTAATTCAAATTTACACGTTTTGGAGAAGCGGACGAAACTTTCGCCTAAATTTCCATACCAAGGCCCCGCCCCTAATAAACATCCAAAGCGTAAAGGCGATCCAAATTCCATAAAGGCCCCACCCTAGGAACTTACCAAGGAAAAGCATAGGGACAAAACCGAGAAAAGTGGCGGCCAATAGCACATTCCTAAGGTATTTCATTTCCCCTAGGCCTTTAAAAAGTCCGTCGAAAACAAAGGCGACCATGTTCATTGGAATTCCTAGAATTAAAATAAAGAATATGGAATAGAAGGCCTGCAATACGGTTGGATCATTGGAAAATATACGTCCAATAGGCTTATAGAACAGGAAACCAGCGGCAGCAAGTATCACACTGATCACAAAACCGTACAACATTATTTTTTTGGACAAATCCCAAAGTCCGTTGTAATTCTTGGCACCCAAAAGCTTACCGCCCATTATATTCCCTGCGGCCCCATAGCCATCAATAAAAAAGGCAGAAAAAAGCCAAAGATTAATTGCTATGGTATGTGCCCCAATATATTTGTCCCCTAGGGCAGTTGCCTCCCTAACCGCCAAAATTAAGGCTATATTTAAGGCCAGTGCCCTTACAAAAAGGTTTAGGCTCATGACCACCAACCTGCCCAATTCCCGGTGCAGGGGGAATGTTAGGGAAAGTCTGATATTTGTTTTTGTAATCAGTAGAACAAAAGCCATTAAAGCCATAATACCCTGGGCAATTAGACTGGCCCAGGCCGCCCCTTCCAAATACATTGGGGAAATTAGCCCTTCCAAGCCATATACCAGAACAAGGTCCAGTACTATATTCAATACAGCCCCGGTGATGGCGATCAACATAGGATAATAGGTATTCTGCAAACCCCTAAATATGCCCATAACGGCAAATACGAACAGGGTTAGGGGGAAACCCCAGACCCTTATGGAATAATAAGAAATACATAGCTCCAAAATTTTGCCGGAGGCGTTTAGCAAAACAAATATTTCCTCTACGACAAAAACGGTGGAGAGGAGAATCACAATACTCAGCAAAATGTTAAGATAAATGGCCTGTGCAGGGAGCGTTTTGACCCCATCCAACCGCCCCGCACCCAAATATTGCGAAATAATAGCGGAAATGGCGCTACGTGTCTGGCCCAATATCCAAATCAACATGGATAAAAATGATCCCACTATGCCTGCCGCTGCCAAGGATTCCATCCCGTCTTGGGGAATATTCCCCACTATGGCCGTATCGGTTATGGACAGCAGGGGTTCGGCTATGCCCGCAATAGTGGCGGGAATGGCCAGATTATTAATGGTCTTAAAATTAATTGGGTGCTTCAAAAAAAGGAATATTTTATAAAATTAGCTCATAACAATGGAAGGGAAATTCACTTTGTTTGGGGAAGTATATATCCCCAACTGCCCGGTAACCGCGTGCCTGATAAAATTTATTATTACGGGCATTTTTGCTGAAGGTATCCAGCCTAACGGAAACAAATCGGCCCTTACGGGCATGATTCTCTGCAAAATCCATTAAAACTTTGGCATAGCCCTTGTTTTGTTCTTGGGGATGTATTGCCAAACGGTGAATATACATATTGTTGTTATTGGGCATTGACCAACTAATGGGAAAATATTCTTCATCCATTAGTGTGGACAATACAATGGTCCCGATTAGTTGGTCATTTTCCTCCAAAACATAAAGTTCCTTCCGGCCAATATCCTTTCTAAAGGCTTCTTCTGAAGGATAGTGCTCGTTCCATTGAAAGATTCCCTGGTCTATCATACTTTTAGCACAGGCCCTTGTAATACTAAGAATTTCCGGAATTTCCGATATCTTTGCCAATCTAATCATGTACGGTTGAATTTAATTTGTAAATTTATGCTATTCATAAACAATTGAATTATTTAAAAGGGAACAATCCCATTATTTGTTAATAACCAGGAGGTTTAACTACGCCATGTCTGACCAACAAAAAAGTATGGGCGTTAAAAACAATTAATACTGAACTTATGCAAAATATCCTTGTTCCTATTGGAACTTCTGAGAATGCCCATGAAACATTACAATATGCGGTAGATTTTGCTACCGAATTTGACTCCAACGTTTATGTAATGGAGGTATTTAGTGTTAGTGCCAGTGCAAGCAGTCTGGCCAATATCCGGGAAAAACTGGACGAACTTACCAAAGAGCATATAAAAGGGGTCATTGAAAAGGTAGATGCAAGGAATATTAATATTAAGATAGCCACCTATAACGGTGATATTGTTGATGGCCTTAAGGATATTGATAGGGACCTAGGGATAGATTTAATTATTTTGGCGCCCAGAAGTAATGACATACAGGAAGAATATTATTTAGGAAATACTTCGGGAAAAATTGTAAAACAAACCGATATCCCTACCCTAATCGTGCCCAAAGGGACCGTTTTCAAACCCTTCAAAACCATCTTGACCGCCTTTAAATCCGGGGTATTAAAGCAGAAGAGCATTTTAAACCCTTTGATTGAAGTTAAGGAAAAGTTTGATTCCAAGGTAAGCCTGTTATTTGTAAAGACACCGGGCTACACCAAGGAGGATCTTAAAATAAACATGTCCCTAATGGGCTTGAGCTCCGAACTTACCCAATCTGAAAATCCATCCACCTATTTGGGGGTTTTGCAGCATTTTGAAGCCAAACATCCCGATCTGTTATGTGTTTTTAGGAGAAAAAGAGGGTTCTTTAAAAAATTATGGGAAAGGAACACTATTCTTAAATCCGAATTTTATGCCCCGGTACCTGTTTTGGTCTTAAGTGTAAAGAAAGACTAAGAAATTTGGAATTAGCTGAAATTGTACTTTGATTATGTTGGAAAAAGTATTTTCTTTGCGGCAGCCAAATTTGGGGGATTAGCTCAGCTGGCTAGAGCGCTTGCCTGGCAGGCAAGAGGTCACCGGTTCGACTCCGGTATTCTCCACTTAACAAACATAGGGCTTCCAAGAGATTGGGAGCTTTTTTATTTTCCCTAAAATTGAAAAAAGGCTCACTTTAGGCTCACTTTTTCTTTTTAACAGAACTTTAACTATTTCATACTCCATTTGATATTGTTTGATATCATTCAATTTGCACTTCTTAGATTTTTAAAAAGAATAGACTTGAATATCCTAAACTTAAATCGATTTTGATATGGTTGTTTCTCAGTTTGGTTATATATCCAATGCCTTGGTCGACATCCTCTGCTTTACATTTTAGAATTGCGTAAATTACTCAGGATCAACATCCCTTCATTTATAAATGGCCTTGACATGCTAGAATTTCATTATAGATTTTGGATTAATTTAGGGAAGTATAACTGAAATAAAGAAAATGTTTGGTACTGCAAAATCTCTAAATTACCACCAATCCAATCAAATTGAATTCATAGTTTCATGTCTTCTTTCTAATCTTTTATTCTTCCTTGTTTTGATATATTTTCCTATACAAAACTGCTTTGCCCAGGAACTCACTTCCATGAAGGAAATTAAAATCTTGAATCCGACCTATGATGAAATTATGGAATTGGAAGATGAAGCCTACGAAAATAATGAACTTGAGAGACTTCGTATCTTAACTGATATCCACATTCAGAAAGCAAAGAGTGAGGACAACCCCTTGGAAATGGCAAGCGGATATTACTACCGCACAATCATAGAGGAATCAGATTTGGCGATTACCTATTCTGACTCTATAATTTTAGCGACGATGGATAGTGACCATTCCAAATATCCCACCTTTGGCTATATTCTAAAGGCAATAATTTATTATGACATAGGCGATTATGAAACATCTATGCACAACTATCTAACTGCCTATGATCTAGCCGTGGAAAAAAAGAATTATGAGGACCAACTCACCTGTTCCATGGCCATAGCAGCAATAAGAAATATCAATGGACAACCACATGCAGCTGCCGATATTTACATTAGATCATTAAAATTATTGGAAAAAGAGGAGGATTATGAAAATAGTCAATATAGGGATTATATGCTCTTGATGTACAACCTTTCCTTGGCCCATCTAAGGTTATCTCAATTGGACTCTGCGCGGTACTATTTAGAGTCGGGTGTTCATAAGGCTATCTCTGTAAACGATACCTTGGAATATCGTGATTTCGTTTTAGTGGGGGCCCAGTTGGATTATTATGAAGGAAATTATCAAAAGGCAAAGGATACCCTTATAAAATATACGAACCAATTGGAAGGGAATAGCAAGGCCATGAAATTGTATTATTTAGGGAAGATGGCACAAAACTCAGGAGATCATCCCATAGCCATTACCTTTTTTCAACAAATTGATTCCATTGTGGAAGTCACAAAAAAGCCGTTTGATGAGATTAAGGATGTATACCAGCAATTAATTAGGCACTATGGTCTACAAGATGAACAGCAGCTGGAAATTGAGTCTATCGAAAAACTTATCTTTTTTGATAGTTTAATGACCAAAGATCATAAAGGAGTTTTTATGCAGGCCACGATGGCCTATGATATTCCCTATCTCAAACTTCAAAAAAAGAAAGCAGAGGAACAGCTGAAGGTTAAATCCACCTGGATTATCATTTTGGGGGCAATGGCTGGGTTTGTTGCCCTGATAGGCATCTACTTCTATATCAGGGTACGGAAGACGAAAAAAAAAGTGAAAGAACTGATGGATGGTATTAAACCCATTAGATCTTCCTCCCGAAAAGTAGGCACACATCCTGAATCAGTTCCTGAAGAGATACGGAATGAACTCTTGATGAAATTGGAAGCGTTCGAGAATTCGGACCTATATTTGAGAAAAGATCTTGATATGGCCCAATTAGCTCAAGAAATGGATACCAATACCTCTTATTTGTCAATTATTATAAATCATTACAAACAGATGAGTTTCCCGAAATATATAAAAGATCTGAAAATTACCACAGCGATTGAGATGCTTTCAAAAGACCCAGAACTTTTGAAATACAACTATCAGGGATTGGCGGAAACCTTTGGCTTCAAAACTGGGGAGTCTTTTTCAAAAGCATTCCACCAGAAGACCGGGGTATATCCTTCCAATTTATTAAAGGAATTAAAGATCAGAAAGAACACCCAGCAATAACCGATCAGTAACGATGACCGTATCCCGCTGTTAAATTCCCCATTATTCGCCTTTAATTTATAAATGCCACATTGAATTTATAAATGACCTTCCATACCATTTTTATTTCTTTATTTTTCTAATGATATTTAATAGAGCATTATTAATGGATTCTTTGATGATTGGCTAAAACGATTCATTAGGGATTTAAAAGAATAGGACAATGGATTGGCTACGATCCCAGGAAGAAATTGAATCTGAATTGCACCATATAGAACGATCATTCTTAAGTACGATAGTATCATACGATAAGGTTATTTCTCATTGCCAACATATTTTGGAGGAATATCGCATAGCTGTAGTTTCCAAAGGCTTCCCTGACGAAGCATCTGAAATTCAGTTTTTTAAAAAGGATAAACCCTACCTTTTTGGTCTTCTTCTTCAATATACTCATCAGCTTTCTTTTGAATTGGATTTCCCTAATATCCCCTATGCCGGGAATGATGATATTGTCAATAAAAAAATAGAGGAAGTCACTGCCTTTCTCTCCAGCCATAAGGATATGGTCCTATACCTTGAACTGCAAAGTAAAACATTCGATTCTCAATTTTTCCTAAGAAAGAACAGGGGACTATTTACCTATCCAGGTCGTCATGACCATAGTTTTGATTCCGAATTTTGTACTTCCCATGATGGATTGATTGCCAATATAGTTGGATATCAAGGTTTCCTGCAATTTCTTCAACAAAAATTGAGTATTTCCATGCCCTTTCCAAAAATACCTTTTCCCAACATTAACTGGACCGGGTCCAAGATTGCCCTTACGGAACTTGGCTTTGCCCTGTTTTATAGTGGTGCCGTTAATCACGGCAATGCCAGTCTGAAATCTATAATTCAATTGTTGGAGCAGGTAACGGGTACAGATCTAGGGGATTATCACCATACAGCAATCCGAATCAGAAACCGTTCTCACCCCACCAAATTTATGGATAAACTTAAAATTTCCTTGCAGAATTGGATGGCCAATCTGGACGAATAAAAAATGTCAGGTCATAGTCAATTGACTGTTTAACATTTCTTGACGAAATCACTCAAATTATACCAAATTTCGTCCGGATGCGAGGTGTTTTCCTGCCAATTTGTTCATATTTAATGCAATAATCAGTTATGTCAACTGGCTATGACTTGGCAATTTATTCCAAAACTCCTTTTCAACTTTGTATCCGAACCACAGACAACTACAATTAAGTAGGTTCTGTATTAAATCAATGGATATGCCAACAGCTATTATCACTACGGACGATCTGCGGGAATTTAAACTGGAACTTCTCGACGAGATCAAGGAATTGTTGAACGAAAAACATTCTAAAATGACAAAGAAGGAATGGCTCAGGAGCACCCAGGTTATGGATATGCTCCAAATAAGTATGACCACCCTTCACGGCCTCCGGGTTAACGGAACCCTTCCATTTATCAAAATTGGGGGACTTATTTTTTATGAAGCAGGGGAAATCGAAAAAGTTCTTAAGGAGAATACCGTGAAACCCTTTAAGACAAAGAGATGAATTACATAAGACATCTAAATTCTGTTTTTGAATTGTTTACGAAGGATTCTAGGCTCAATCCCACACATATCAGTATCTATATCGCTCTTTTCCAACTGTGGAACATCAACCGTTTTACAGAATCTTTTTATGTCAACCGGGAGGAAGTGATGCGTATTGCAAAAGTTGGTTCAAAGAGCACTTATCATCGCTGTCTAAAAGAATTGGACTATTGGAAATATCTCAGGTATTTGCCCTCGCACAATCCGTACAAAGGAAGCCGGGTACACATGCTCAAATTCGGTATAACTGATGATACTAGCACTGGGGCAACTATAGGTTCAGGTAGTGGCCAAGTAGAGGGACAAGCATTAGTACCTAATATAAACATTAATAAACAAAATAAAAACATTAATAAACATAAGCTACCCAAAAATGAAAATGAGGTTTTGGATTTTTTTAAAAAAGAGAAATGGCCCGCTAATGAAGCAAAAAAATTCTTCAATCATTACACTTCTATCGGGTGGAAAGTTGGTGGAAAAATACCGATACTGGATTGGCATTCTACGGCCAAGAACTGGATGTTAAAGGGCGAAGAAATAAATAAAGAAAAAACGCTGCACGGACCGTCCCAAAAACGGGACAACTTAAAAATCACTAAAGACAAGGACTATGGACAACCCCTCTAAAATTATCGAAGATGGTACGGAATATACCCTTGGTGTGTTCGACGGGAAAGAAGTGCTCTATGATTTCGACAAGATCTTGATTTACTTGAACGCCAAAGGAAAACTGCTCTTTGGCAAGCAATTCCAGATTTTTGACCGGGATAGGGACATCGTATTCAAACTGTGCAATTACTTCATCAATGACAAGGACTTTTGCAATAAAGAGAATATCGACCCCACAAAAGGTGTTCTTCTTACCGGTCCAGTGGGCTGTGGCAAGACAAGCCTAATGAAGTTGATCCGCCATCTTGTACCGAAGCAACGCCCTTACCAAGTGATTCCCTCAAGGAATATTACATTCAGTTTCAACCATTTGGGCTATAAGACCATCGAAGAGTTTGGGAACGGTAGATCCTACTGCTTCGATGATCTGGGGATAGAGCCGATCGGCCGCTACTATGGCAGGGACTGCAACGTGATGGGCGAAGTGCTATTATCCCGATATGAACTGTTTCTTCAGACCAAGGGGAAGGTCAAGACCCACGCCACCACAAACCTTAACGCCGAGGAACTGGAAGAGCTTTACGGCAACCGTGTCCGCAGCCGGATGCGGGATATTTTTAACCTGATCGCATTTGATAAGAATACTAACGACAAACGCAAGTAATTATGAAACTGGCCACATTTAATATCCAAAACCTTTTCCATCGGGACCGGACCAATTCGGAAAGAACATTCGGCAAATGTATGTCCGACTGGGTCAATGAACTCGATGGCCTTCTTAAGAAAAACGATCGGCACGGATCAAATGCCGAGCGTATCCAAGAACTTAGCTTTTTGCTCGGGTTCGACAAAACATATCACCAACCTTATGCGGTAATGCGCCGCAGGGCCGGCTATCTTTTTCTAAAGGGCAAAAATTACTCCAAGGAGCTGGCCGCCAATGAGATTAACGATTGGAACGGTTGGGTCTCCCTCAGGACCGTCCCTATCAAAACATTGGCCGTAAAAAATAAGGCAAGGGTGATAGCGGATATCGATCCCGATATTTTACTGTTACAGGAAATTGAGGACAGGGCGTCCTTGGAAGAGTTTAACCAGGAGTTCCTCCCCGAGATGGGTTGTTGTCCTTTTGACGAGATTTTCGTGGTGCAGGGGACCGATAAACGTGGGCTGGAAATGGCCATAATGACCAAGAACGGATATAGATTGCAATCTATTAGAAGCCATATCTACGATCAAGATGAAAATGGAAATCCACCCTTTAAAAAAGACCTATTGGAGTATGAGGTCAAGACCCCGTCCGGTACTATATGCCATCTTATTTCCGCGTATTTTCAGGAGCGCACGGCAGATATCGATAAAACCGACCGTATACGAAAGGCACAGGCTATGAAAGTAGCAGAGGTTTATAAGGGTTTGCAAGAAGATGGTAAAACCAATATTTCCATTGCTGGGACCCTGAATAACGTCCCTTACAGTGACTGCCTCTCCCCCCTACTCCGAGGTACCGATCTTAGGGATATTACCAAACACCCATCGTTCAACGTTGATATTGATAAGGGAAATGATGCTAGTTACTTTCGTCTTGGGGCATATCGAATGGGGGTCAATATTAAGCAGAAAGATTATCTCTTGCTCTCCCCGGAACTCTTTGAAAATGCCGAGGCAGGTGGTCTCAATCGTATGGCCATATGGCCATTAGAAAAACCGATGTGGTCCGTGTATTCAACCGTCCAGGAAAAGTCACAGGAAGCAAGTGGGCATCCTGCGCTATGGGCGGATATCAAGATTTAGGTTTTCTAAGGCCATTGATAGCAGCTTTGAGTTCCAAGGCTATCGTTAGGAGCAATACTCTAATATTCCGGATTACGGCAGTAAACATTTCTTCCATACAATTATTTTGATAGGATTAAACTTTGAAGAACCGACAACGCAAGTGCACGGATATTTCCTTCCTCGCCCATATGCACTGCCTCAACTGAGTTGGATAAAAAACCAAACTCCACAAGCACGGAAGGAATCTGCCGGGACCCTTCCCTAAGAACCTGAAAGTTGGCAAACTTTACGCCACGGCTTTTAAAGCCTAGATTTTTTTGATTGGCTTTTTGAATGTTATAGGCCAATAAAATAGATTCATTGGTATGTTCCCCCTTTCGATCGGAAACATAAACTTCAATACCCTTTGCATTAGGGTTTTCCGAATGATTGCAATGCAGGGAAATAAATATATCGGCATTCAGCCTTTTTGCCAATTTTGTCCTTTCACCCAAAGAAATCAAGGTATCCGTATATCTGCTCAGGTATATTTCAAGGGCATTATCAAAGAGATTTTGGTTATATCGCACCATTTCCTTGGCAACTTTCAGCACGACATTCTTTTCAATAATGCCATTGGTTCCCGTAGCACCGGAATCCGTTCCTCCATGACCCGGGTCTATGACCACTACCTTTTTGGAACTTTCTTTGAATTGGGAAAATAATGCTCTTGGGCTCCATAAAATACCTGCCACGATCAACCCTATAAAAAATCGACTTTGAATGGTCATCACACTTTTATTTTTGAACAATTTGCAACGTTTTTCTCCTTTCCTTAGGAATCTTCCAAAGTTTAACAAGATTTCGAGTTAAAGTTTAGAGATTTCCTTCTCTAAGCTTCTTTTCTCAATAGATTTCACAAAATTTATATATCACGTCCAACTCGGACGGCAAAGTAAACAGGCATAGGGATTTAATAACCAAAAACGAACAGTTATGAAAAAATCACTTTTTATGTTAATGGGAATGCTGCTTATGGCAATGCCCACTTTTGCACAGATCGGTGGTATCGAGGATTCTGTAAACGATGTTTCGGACACCATCAGGACCATCTTTCCAATAATTTTAGGCGTCATCTTCCTTATCGGTTTCCTTTTCAATGCAGGACACTTCTTTGGCGAAAACGCAGATCTAAAAAAGGGAATTACTAGAGTTCTTGTATTTGTCCTTATCGCCGGTGCGGTAGTGGGCATATTTACCTATCTAATTTCAATCGTGGTATAGTGAAGCAGTTCGAAGTATATAAGAACATCAGAAAACAGGCGGTCATTTTTGGACTGCCCATTTCACTTTTTGCCCTAATGATGATGTCCATACTTGCGTCATTGATGGTCATCATCTTCTCGTTCAGCTTCGGGATGATTATAGGCATAATGATTTTTAATGCTGCGCTCTACGTGGTATTGACCCGAATTACCAACAATCCACAACTATTTCAGACGGGGAAGGTCTTCCCAAGAATTATAAGTAACAAACGAAATTCCGGCCTCGATTATGAATAAGTTCAATCTTTCGGC
The DNA here is from genome assembly GCF_003426735.1 of Arenibacter sp. P308M17. Taxonomy (GTDB): domain Bacteria; phylum Bacteroidota; class Bacteroidia; order Flavobacteriales; family Flavobacteriaceae; genus Arenibacter. Next base: position 617,472 of record NZ_QVON01000003.1, on the reverse strand, counting down.
ATATCGGCCAATTGTAGATATTCAGGACCATATCGTTTTTGCCAATAATGGCAATGTAGTCCTATGCTATGAAGGAAATCTACCGGAAATCTACTCCTTGTCCGAAAAGGATTTTGAGGATATGCATGGTGCCTGGTTTCAGGCCTTAAAATCTTTGCCCGTTGGGACTGTAGTTCACAAACAGGATGTCTACCTCAAAAAATCCTATTCCTCGGAGCAACTTCCGAATTCAACTTTTTTGGAAAAGGCCACACACGAGTATTTTAAGGGACGTGGACATATTGAACATCGTTGCTATTTGTTCTTCATATTGACCAAAAACAAAGCACTCAACAACCCAAAATACGTCAATCCCTTCAGAAAAGTTTCAAATGGAATTGTACAGGAACTGGATGGCAACATTAAAAGCTTCGTCAACTCCGTAAGCGACTCGGTTTCCTTTATAAACAATAGCCGGAAAGTATCTCTCAGAACATTGAATGAAAATGAAATTGTCAGCCTCACAGAGACCTTTTTCAACGGCTTCAACGAAGGCTTTGATACCGATATTTTACTGGATAAGAAAAGCGTCAATATTGGTGAAAACCATTTTGATGCCCTGGCCATCAATAGTGAACTGTGCTTTGGCGAAAGCGTACAGAGCAGCAAGACCAATGAAAAATTCACTTCTGATGATTTTGTGTTTCATCAAGGGTTTATTGATGGCCTAGGGCTTACGCTAAATGAAAACCATATCGTCAACCAAATCCTGTATTTGGATGACAAACAAAAGTGGCGCAAGCTGCTCGATAAGAAAATTGAGGAACTGAAAAAGAGTTCGAATTTTGGTTCACAGAACAAAGTGGTTCTTGGAAAGATCCAGCACATTCTTGACCAAATCAATGCCGATGATAATGCGCGGATTATCCGCGGTCACCTCAATATTGTCTATTGGGCCAAAGAATCCAAAGAGCTCGACAAAATAACGTCAATGATAAAGACCGAATTCAAGGAACTGGATATTATCCCCTACTATCCCCGTGGTGAAGAACGCAAAAATTATATATTGAACAGTTACTGCTGCTTCTCTTCCAATTTCTCGAACAACGATCTGTACGTTACCGATTTGAAACACGCACTGTGTTTGTTTATAAACAACACCAATTATAAATCTGATACTACCGGGATCATCTTTAATGACAGGGAACATAATATTCCAGTTCTAAAGGATGTTTGGGACGAACGAAAGAAACGAATAAAGGCAAGGAACTTTGCCATTTTCGCGCCCACAGGCGAGGGAAAATCCTTTTTGGCCAATAACATCCTGCGTCAATATTTTGAAAGTGGCGTTCGTCTGGTCATTATAGATTTGGGGGGCTCGTATACCAAATTCGCAAAACTCTATCCCGAAAAATACACGGTGCTTCGCTACGAGAGCGGAAAGAATCTGGGCATCAATCCATTTTATATCAGTAACCAAAATGACCTGACACCGGAACGTCTTGAAGATCTGTCCGTGTTCCTTTTTGAATTGTTCGCTTCAGATCTGAAAGTAACCAAGGCACAATCGGTTTCCATCAAGAAAATACTACGGCATTATTACGATAGCACTGTGGAAAATCATTCATTGGAAGGCTTCTATAACTTTATCGAAAGGAATCGGGAAGACCTTCTCAATACCCTTAAAATCCATCCCGACTACTTCAATGTTACAAGCTTCCTGCACGTAATGTCCGAGTACGTCGGCGATGGTCTATATAGCTTTCTTTTTGAGGTCAGCGAAGACCAAACCTATAAGATCGAGGACAAAAGATTGATAGTTTTTGAACTGGATGAAGTAAAGGATAATAAGGAAATCCTGTCCGTAATGTTGAAGCTGATCAAGTCGGCGATCCAAAGGACTATTTGGAAAAATAGAGCTGAAAAAGGAATCATCCTATTCGATGAGTTTGCCAAACAACTCAAGTTTGAAAACGTACTGGAAAGTGTTGAATTCTATTACCAAGCTATCCGTAAACAGAACGGTGCAATTGGGATTATTTTGCAATCCATTAATCAACTGCCCAACAATTCTACTTCCGCAAGTATTCTGGAAAACACACAGGTCATTTATAGCCTGAACAATGAGAAAGGCTATGATGAACTGGTCAAAAGGCTTAACCTTTCCAGCCATGACCTGAACCAATTAAAATCGATCAAGAACAATCTTTCCGGACAAAGGAAGTACACCGAAATGTTCATCAAAATAGGAAAGGAAAGCAACATTTTTCGGCTCGAAGTCCCAAAGGAGGTCTATGCCGCCTATCTAACCGATGGACAAGAAAACGAAGCCATAATGGCCATTTACGAAAGGACCCAGAATATGGAACAAGCCATTAAAGAATTCACATCTAAAACACCATAAAATGAAATCACAGATTCACGAATACCAAAATAAATTTTTAGCGATGAGTAAAACAAAAATCTTAATTATCGTAATGGCATTTATTTTTTTATTGCCTGCACGTGCCATGTGCCAAGGAATACCGACTTATGACAACACCAATTTCATCAGCTTGGTAAAACAACTGATAGAATCTGGTAAGCAGACCGCGAACATTATCAAAACCGTAAAGTTCTTGAAAGCACAAAAAGAAAATTTTGAAAAGGTCAACGATGTGGTCAAGCAATTAAGAGCTGTCCGGGAAATTGGACGCAATAATCAACGCCTTATCGATATGATGCAGGATGATTTAAGAAACATCCTTGATAGCCCCTACATCAAACCCGAGGAAGTGGCAAGGGTTTCGGAATCGTTCACTGCTGTTATAGAAAACTCTTTGGACACCATGGATTTTATAGACGAAATCCTATCCAGTGATTATCTTAAAATGAGCGATGCCGAACGTGCCGAAATTCTAAAGGAAAAAGAGCTGGAATCTCAAGAAATGGTTTCCAATATCACTACTAAAACAAGACGCTACAAGGATATTATTTCCTTCAGGAAAATGCAGGATAAAATCAATAACCGCGAAACCGAATATTAAAGATGACGGCGACCATCATTTTAGGGATAGGACTGGAATATATAGATACGGTTTTCCAGACCATACGGAACAGCAGCTTTTCGCAATACACTATTGCAGGAATCAAAGCGCTTGCTGTTCTGTTCTTTTTGGTCAATATCCTTAAAAAATATAATGAAGGGATAGCGGATAAGGATGGCTACACCTGGGGATTAAACCCTGGGGAATTGGCAAAGAATTTTGCAATAGTTGTATTGGTCATTTTTTCATCACAAGTATTGGGATTGTTTGATGGCATTTTAGTAGCAATTGAAGGGCAATATCGCGGCACAGCACCAGCACTATTGCCATTACAGATGCAGGACATTCCAATAGAGGAGGATATCAACTTTATTGGAGCAGCGCAAGCTGCTATGGCATTGCTCTATGAAGCCCTAATAACGCCACTATATGGCTTTAAAATATTCGCCTTTATCATAAGTATCATTCTTTGGATTTTAGATTTGTTTATCTATCCATTATTTCTTGCAGAACGATATTTTCTATTGGGAATAATGCAGGCATTGTTCCCATTGGTCATAAGCTTGGCAGTATTTGAAAAATTTCGATCACTGGCCTACACGTTTTTCAAATTGTATGCTGCAGTTTATATGCTCGTACCCGCCTTCTTTTTGGTCAACATATTTGTGAATGCCATATACACCGAAATCAATACCAATTTCTGGACAAATCTTTTTGGTACGGATGTAGGTCAAGGCTTTTTTGCCCCTGTGGTACAGCTTGGATCTGTGGGTTTCATTGTCTTCCTAAAATTCAAATTATACAGGCGCGCCACTTCCTTCACACTCAGATTGTTTACTAGCTAATTTAACTTAAAATGAAAACAGCATACAAGAATATTTATAACGTCCTAAAGCTAAACCGATTCATCGTTTTTACGGTCGTCGTTTTTGCTTTGTTGTCCAGCACCTTTTCGGTTTGGATGGCTTTTACGGCCAATAAAAATGCGCTTAATAGTGCGTTTGCCATCAATACCGATGGGAGTATCATTCCGTTAAAGCTTGTAACCCAAAAAGAGAATATCAGGGTCGAAGCTTTGGCCCATTTGGAACTGTTCCACAATTACTTCTATAATATTGATGCCAGTAACTATGAACGTAATTTAAAAAAAGCACTTTGGTTAGGTAATAGTTCTGTGGATAATCTCTATCGCCAAAAAAAAGCTGATGGTGTCTATAATCGATTATTGCAATATTCTTTGGTTCAAAAAGTGCTGAGCATCGATTCACGGTTAACAGAAGATAATGGTTCCTATGGCTTTACGACTAAGACCATTTTTGAAATCAATAGAGGGTCTATAATCGACACCTATGAACTTGTTTCCACTGGCAACCTAGCTATGGTCGATCGAAACTTTCCAAACAATCCACATGGCCTATTGATTACTGACTTTTTCGAGAACACTTTAAAAAAACTTAACGATGAAGATAGAAAAAAATAAAATTGTCTTTGCTGCAGTCCTAGCTGTGATATTTCTGTTTCTAATTTCCTATTCCGTAATGGTAATGGGCGATGATGAAAGTGAAAATGAAAACCTGGAGCAAACCTTTGTGCCCAATTTGGAAGAGAATCAAAAAGAATACAATTCCAAACTGGATGCCATCAATGATTTGAAAGAAGAGCGTGAGAACAATGCGCCGAGTATCTATGATGAAAAACTGATTGATTCCCTTGGTTATTATAATCCAAATCTTCCTGAACTTGAAAAAGAGCGTATTGTGGATAGCATCTATGCAGCAGGGAAAATTAAATATTCTAAATCGTCCTATCAGAATCTTGGGGAAAGAAAAACCGCTCCCAAAAATGTTCAGGAAATAGATTCCGCGGAAATAAAACGGGAACAAAAGATTGAATCCAAAGAACTGGGTTTGGAACATCAATTATTCTTTGCTGCTTCGCCTAAGCCAAACGACATTTCAATTATCGGGAATACGGATGTTACGATTTATGCAGTTGCCGACGGTGACCAAGTAGTCCAGGCCAATTCTCGATTGCGAATGCGGTTGACCAACACAGCGACTATCAATGGAAAGGTAATTACTAAAAACACACCTGTTTTTGGATTTATAAGTTTTCAGCCCAATCGTGCGTTGATCGAAATTGAAAATATTGACCATCATCCTACCAAATTAAAGGCCTTTGATGTTCAGGATGGTAGCGAGGGTATCTATGTAGAAAATAGTTTTCGGGAAGAAGTTGGTACCGAGGTCCTCAACGATATTATTCAGGACATCAATATTCCCAGCGTTCCTCAGGTGGGAGGTATGACCAAAGTACTTCGGCGAAAGAATCGAAACGTAAAAGTAACCGTACTGAACAACTACAAACTAATTCTAAAACCAAAGCTATGAGAACATTTATATTAATATCTGCTATAGTAATTTCCGCTTTTTTATTTCGGCCTTGCTCAGCGCAGGCCCCAGCACAACAGCCAATAGTATTGGATACCATCTACGCTAATGACCAAAAGAATGTGGCACTCTTTTTTCCCGATCCCATTCGCCAAGGAATTACTGGGTCCGATAACTTCATCTTTACCTACAATCGGGAAAAAGAACAATATTTCGGTTTGCTTCAGGCAAAGCCGGGAAAGGAAAGCAACTTGCTGGTAGTCAATAGAAATGGTTCTATTTATTCGTATATTGTAAGTTATAAAAAGGAGCTTTCCAAGCTGAATTATTTTATACCGGATTCCAGTAGTATAGGCAATGAAAAGCCTCTGGTCCCAGTGATTACCCGTAAAGATTCACTTGGGGATACCATTGACAAAAAAACTTTTTATTACAAGAAAATTTGCGCATACCTTCTCAACCAAAAGCAGAAAATAGGGAGGTTAAAAAAGGGTAGCGAGGACATCCTTTTAAGCGTTGAAAATATTGTTTTTGATACCGAAGAACTCTACTTCGTTATCCAGATTGAAAACAAATCTACTTTGGATTACGATTTGAATTTCTTAAAACTCTCGGTTGAAACAAGACAGAAGGGAAAAAGGAAATCTTTACAGAAATTGTATCAAGAACCGCTATTCAGATATAATGTGCCCTCCAGAATTACTAAAGGTGAAGCCATCAGATTGGTTTATGTATTGAATAAAATCTCCTTGAGTGATGACCGCATCGCTGTCCTTGAGTTAAATGAAAAGAAAGGAGAACGGAATATAGTGCTTAAAGTCTCGCATAGATATATCAATAACCCAAATTAAAATATTATGAAAACATTGATCACTTCCATATTGGCATTCTTGCTGATCGCCTGTTCTTATAAACAAGACCTATCTCATACAGAGACAGCGAAGATAGTTGTAGAAAGTTTCTACGCCAAAGACAACACTACTTTAAAAAAGTTCACACCTCTAAAATACATAGGAAAACTAGTTTTGGAAATACCTTTATTTTAATACAATCCAATCATCTTAATTTTTAGTTGGATACCTATCTATTATAACTTGAGATTTTAAGTTCACCGGTAAATATTTTCTCTATAATAGACTCAATTGAATGCATGGAGTTAAGGATATTTTGAACAAAAAAGTTTTAGTTCATCTATACTTTTTCATAGTTTATTTCTAGTCTTACCATTCCCAACTCCACAATTGACAACTACAGTGTTAGACTCATCTAAAAATATGTTTGCTATAAATGAATCTCCGATATAACTATTATTAATATCAATATTTTGTTTTTCATCTACTTCACAATGTGGAAAATCTTCAGTATTAATATATTTGAATTCCATAAGAAAGTCTTGGAAGTGATGGTTGGGTAAATTCATTTAAATTAGGTACAAATGGATAGCCTTTTATCTATTGCAACAAGCAAATTTTCAAATAATTTTTCTGCCTGATTGATAAGGAATTCTAAGTATTTAATGTCAGAAATAATGATTTCCAAGCCTCTTAATTCTAGACCTTCAGTCTTTCTAAACTTTTTTTTGTCAGTAATATGAGAGTTTTCATGTGCAATAGCATTTCTAGTACCCAATTGATTAATAATATTTCCAAAATACCTTTGGTAACTCTCATTGTTTACTTCAAATGTATTTTCCATAGTTCCTTTAATAGATGATAAAATACCAGTAGTGGGTGGTTCTATATCAATTTTAAAAACTTTCGCCATCATCCTTAACAACTTTATTAGTTGTCCCTCTAAATATGAAAAAATAGACAAACAGACTGAATTTCTTTGAATTTTAATTAATTCAGTAAATGTTCTATCTCCATCTTCAAAAGAATGTTGCTCGTATGAGTCTTTATATTCAACTGGAATTTGCGCAAGCCTCTTTTCTTTAGATTTAATGAATTCATCTTTTCTTAGGTGATAAATTTCCTCTTGGTATTTTATTAAATCTTGTAATGCCCACAAGCCCACTTGAACTTCATATTCAAACCACCACAGATCACCCCATTCATATAGGTGAATATCATTTAAATTATATTTAAATTGGAACATCCTGCTAATTATTAGTATAATAGTTGATTAAGATAAAATTAATTCCTTATTATTATAATAAGGAGAAGATATATTTTCTTCCTTTTATTAAAACTATAATAATTAGCACTTCATATAAGCTTTGATTTTATTATGCTGATGTTTTCACTTATTTTACTCAATACAACCTTAGGAATACTAATTTTCCTATAACTTAAAAGTTGACTTACAATTTTCATAGGTACCTGGAATGGCTCTGGAAAAATACATGGAACCTTAATCTGTCATCCATGTCTTAGTCCTCCTCCTTTTGTATACATTCTCGTAGACTCCTCTACTTTCTCACAACTACCCAAGGACAAAAAAATATTATGAAAACCAACAAACAAAATTTATTTCTATTCATAAAAATTAATCGTTTATTTGAACATTTAGTTAACTCAGTTGTTTGTTGGCAATCGCATTTTTTCATTTTATTAAAGGCTCATTGTTTTCGTCAATTAAGCTTGTGTTAATCATTCCGTTTCCTGTATGGATTTTATCTTTAAATTCTATTCCCACATCTCTTAACATCAATCGATAGTAAAAAGCAAATTCATCATAATCAAAATTTCTACTCTGTATTTGATTAGAACTGTTTATTGTTAGGTGGTTATCAAAAAAGTGAGAGCTGTAAGATGGGATTTTTTCTTTTATAGAGGCAGCATAAAATAAGTATGAAGTAATTTCAATTTGCTGAACAAAACTTATTGGTGTAAACCTTATTTGTTTGAATTTACTAAAGTGGTTTTCAATTGCATTATTGTCTTCAAAAAGAATAATCACTATGTATTTTCCGAGTTTAATGGATAAGCAAGGAAAATGTACTCTCGTTTGATAAAAGAAATCATTGGTTTTAGATTCAAATAGAAATAAACTCCAAGGTTTTACATTCCAAGTTGTACTATATCTAATTGATTGTAAAAAAAATTGAAGACAAGAATAACTTTGAAATTCCTCGTCAGAAATTATTGAACCAAATTCAGGTTTTTTTCTATCATATAGCAATGATAATTCCCTGTGTCTTGTGGCGTATAATATTTTACCACACCAATTGAAAATCACTTGCTCATCAAAATCGGTTAGTTCTTTAAAACCTTGTTGAAGTAATTCTTGAAAATTACTTTCCATAACTGATAAATGCTCATTGTTACATTTTGAACAGCAAGGAACTGTAAGGTTTTTATACTGAATAGTTGTGTTGTTAGTTATTGAGATGGTTTTATCCCATAAATCAAATTCTTTTTGTAACCATTTAGGGAAAACGTGTTCTCGAGTTATTTTTTCTTCAATAATATAACCACATAAGAAGCAACTACTGGTGTTAAATTCCGAGTTCTTAAATGGAATATAAAATTGTTTTTCCATATGGTTGACAACGTTTAGTATAAAAGAAGTAGGGCTTAAAATAAGGAATTACCTTGCGGATTATCCATAAGCCAAATCTTTTGCATTTTGTTTTAAATACACACAGACCTTTCGATTAAGCACTATTTGCCCTATTTTTTTATATATTGTTGTAGGCAGTGCTTTCGCTCCTAAATGCCATTAGCATACTCAATTCTTTAGAGCCTTTATTGTTTTCTATTTTAATTGTAAAGTCATTAAAGTCCCAAAATCGACCATTCCATTTGTCATTGACTAACTCCTCTTTTTCAGTGTCCCAATCGAAAATACCCCTTGAATCTTGGTCAATTCCTAAAACTCGGAATCCACTATTAACTACTAATTCATATTCTCGAAGAAAACTAAAGTTAGAGTAGTTTTTAGTTCTTCTATAAAAATAGAGATAATTTTTTCCTTCCTCTACTAAATTATCAATGCGATTGAAATATCCTAAATAACTATGAATTGGTTTTATAGTTGAAGTATGTCTATCAAAATTCAGTGATTTGAAATCGTCTATAATTATACCCGTTTTAATATCGTTGATTAGTAACTTGCTAAAAGTTTGGTAACTATCTTCTTCTTTATCTAATATGAAATTGAACGACTTTATGAATTCTTCGGCGTGATATACTTTAGTTTCAATTCCTAAAAGTTTATAAAGGACTCTTGTTTTTTTTAAAAATTCGTTATCATCGGATATTACGCAATCACAGTATGCTCCGTAGTAACTATGAATCCCATCATTGAGGACGTTGTTGAAACGAACACTTTTTGAAGGCTCCTTACTAATGCCTAAAAGGTCAAGTGTAAAATAGGCATTAGTGAAAAAATCGTAATTGGACATTTCCTTATCGCCATTTGGGTTTATGTTACTTCTAACATAATCAAGGAAGCTTTTTTGAAGGTAAGAATCTTTTAAGTCTTCATTGAAATCAATTTCATCATAATCAACAACGAATTTTCCATTATTAAGATGTTTGTCAGTTACATTTCGAAGTCCCTTGTATACGGATTTATCATCTTGCATAGTTTTGAACATTCCCATAAAGTGTTCACTCCACTCCATAATATTCATTGGTGGTAAGTCAGTTGGTAATATTTTAGATAATGGGTCTAATACTTTTGAATCAATGGAATCAGTATCAATAAAGCCGAAATCAAGAAATTTTTCAGTTAACAAGGTTTTAGCTTGTTCTAATTTTTTTATGTCTTCAATTGGTAGTTTCGAAGTGTCAAAATCAAGGATGCTTGAGAAATCTATATGGTCAGTTTCTTCCTCTACGTCTTTAAACGCGTCTAAAGGCTTGGCTAAATAACAAGATGTTTTCTTCTCTAAAGCGTGATAAGATAAATAGTTGTCGTTTACGAGAGTTTCAATGAATTCTAATTCTGAATATTTTATATCAGTTTTATCACTTTTTAAATCAAGCAAATGGGCGTGCGAATAGCAAAAGAGACTGGTTTTATGATTCTTAATTTTATTTAATAAATCAACATATTGGCTTTTCTCCTGTTTAAAAAGATGACTAAATATTTGTTTATCAAAATATATTCTTACCATTCAGTTTTTCTCGCATTGCCTACGACGGTTTAGCTCTATGAACAGTACGGGGGCAAACCAGCGTTTGCTTTCCCCCACGCACATAGCAAAAGCTTTTGGTTTTGTTTTTTCTTTTTTTTCTGCTCAAAGCAAAATCCAAAAGATTTTGGGGTCTTCACAAAAATATACAAACCTTACGTTTATGCCTGAAACCCTTATTGTTTATAGGTTGTGTTAAACAGTTATTTCATTTTTTTGTCAATCGTGGTTTTCATTGCGTAATAATCCATTTCATAACAAACTCGGCCCAAAAGGATAGCGGGATTGATTCTGTGTCTGTTACCTAGAGCTTTAATTTTTTCATCATTCAATGGAAGATGGTTTTCTAAAATATCTTGCCATATGTCTTTAGAAATTAGTTTTTCCTGAGCGTAATTATCTGCTTCGGTTTCACATTTATCTAAATTCTGTTTTCTAGTTAAATCCATAAACTTTCTGTCCTTATCATTTCGCAAGTGCAAATCAATATGTCCAATTTCGTGCATAATTGTAAATGCAAAATTGTCAATCCGATTATATCTCAATGTCAAGGCAATAGCTGGATTTTTCTCAGACCAAAAGGAAAACCCATCAATAGGTGTTTTTTCTAGTTTATCAATTAATAGCATTTTAATTCCAAATTGATTGAGAACGGCTTTAACTCTTTCAGGTGTTCCAGAGTTTTCGTAAAATATGTTATTTAGATTTAAACAGAGTTGATTTAAATTGTCAAAATTAAAAGTGTTCGTTTTTTGATTTTTAGCTTCATATTGTGCTAAAGAACTCCAAGCAAACATATTTTTGTCGTCTATCTTTAATTTTTCTGATTTACGATAATATGCGAATTTATCTTTAGAAAAAGCTGATACTAGACCATCAATAGTTTCTACAGCATAAATAATTTTTATAGTTTTTATGTCACTTTCAATATCATCATTTAAGTAATTGTGTTTTTTAAAATATCGAACTGGAACATACTCTTTTATAATGTTCCATAGTTCGATATTCTTAACTCTTTTAATGTTTTTTTGCTTAACTCTTGCCTTGTCAATCTCGTATTGAGACTGAAATTTCATCCAATAGTCCGCTGAAACGCCCAATATTTTTTCTAATAAAATTGCAATGTCTGCGGTTACAGGTCTTTTTCCTTTAATTATTTCATTTAAAAATGAAGGTTGCACACCTAATTCCTTTGCCAATTTTCTTTGGTTTAAATCAGGTGTTGCGTCTAATTCATCTTTAATTAAAACTCCAGGATGTGTCGCTTGCGCGGGTATTAAAACTTTGTTTGTTGCCATTTTTCCCAGTATTTACTTGTAGTGATTACTCAATTCAATAATTGAGCATATTGTAATACTATTAGGTTCTTCTCCTTCTAGTGTAGTTAGAAATTCTATTCGATATTTGCCATCGACTCGAACAGATTCTAATCCTTTTTTATCGCCAATAAGCCGTTCATAGTTCAAACTCTTAATGGGATATAACTCTTCTGTATTTTTTGCAACTCTTAATTTATCTATTGTTTGTATATACTTTTTGATAACGCTTGGTTGAAACCTGTGTTTTTTGCTTCGAGCCTTTCCGTTTTCATACAGTTCTTCTAAATAATCTTTCTCGAAGTTTATTTCCATAACTTTCTTTTACCATAGTGCAAAGGTACAAATAAATAAAAAAGTTCACTAATTAAGTGAACTTTATTTTTTTAATATAATTGTTGCCTACAATTGGATATAGCTATTAACTATATATTATTTATAAAAACTAAGGTAACTAATTCTTTAATTATTGTCTGCATTGTAAGTACGAAGTTTCCCATTAAGCCCTCTATGTCTTAAATACTTGTAATACGTTGCTCTAGAAATATTCACTCTCTCGCAAATTTCAGAAACGGTTAATTTACCCTCTTTAAAGTACTGTTCGCAAATTATCCTTTATTTGAACTTTCTTATTAAATATTACATAATCTATAATCTTGAAGATACTTCAATTTGATCTAACCAACCTCTAATTTCCGTGTACCCATCGGTCTCTTTTAATCTCGCTAGAGTCATTAATTCTACTGCTTGAGTATTAAGTAACTTTTTCTTGCTGTCAGATTTCTTTTTTTGCTTTTCGAAGCCCAGTGCTGCCCAATCCCCTCCTGCTAGGGTATATGTATGCTCTGCTACTATTATAGGAACATCATCCTGCTCATCTAATGCAGATAGTTGACATTGGCTTCCATTTGCAGAATAGGCTTCGTTTATTGCTTCATAATGCAAATAGTTTTCTAGTTCCCGTCTTGAAGTGTTATATGCAACTTTATTAGGATTTCCCATTGCATTTATTTCTTTTACTGCATTTATATAAGTAATGTCATCACCGTCATAAATATGAACCTCCGGTTTGCCTAAACCGGACAGATAACTATTCTCGACATAATGTTTAAGAGAAGAACCACCTGTTATAACCCATCCAACTGAAGGATCATTTAAATCTATTGTCTCCTCTCCTTCCATTTGATAGATTGTACTGTACCTCTTTAATGCTAGAACATCATTATTTCCTTCTACATAGACTAAAACTTTAATCGAGTCTTTTGGATTAGGTAAAATACCCAATGTAGTTATTACGGAATCAATTGTTTCTTGAATTTCTTCTTCTGTTTCAAAATTCCAAGCATATTCTATCTGAAGGCCTGCACCGGTATTGGTAATATATCTTAGCGACTGGATAGGTATTTCTCTAACTAAATTTGCACTATGAGAGGTGAAAAAAACTTGTGTATTTTCGCTTTCGCCCAATTCTATTAAAGCTTGTATAAGTAATTTTTGGTGATTAGGATGTTGCGACGTTTCAGGTTCTTCAATAGCATAAATTATAGCAGGTGCGCTCTGATCTGCTTTCCTTTTTTCTGCTTGTGCTTGAAAAAAACTAAGCAAAACTAATCTCCTTATCCCACTTCCTCTTTTATTCAAAGGAATTCCATCTTCGTTAAAAAGTGTAAGATCAAAAAGGCCTTTCCAGTTAGGTTGTTTTCTAAGATCGGATTTCAGCGTTTCAGCCAAGGAAGCATCTATGTCTTTTAGTTTTGCAATTATTCGATCAGCTACATCTGTAGATTGCAGCCTAACCATATTTTCTATTTCTTCCATTCTTGTCCTAATGGCTTCAATAGCTAGGGTTTCCTCTATGGCACTTTTCATTGGGTCTTGTACATCACCATCTTTATCATCGAGATTTTTATCAACTTTGAAAAGTGAAAAAATTGGTAGCATAGCTTTTAGCTTACCCCAAACTGCTTTAAGATTGTTTTCTGTAGTTAAATTTCCATCTACTTTAATTCTCATGTTAACTTTGTCACGACCAAAATGATTTCTAAAAGCACTTCTAATGGGAGGATTTTTTGTTAAAGTAACCCCGGTTAAATCGACTCCTAATACTTGAGCTTTCGCCTTTAAAGTATCATTTTTAAGTTCTAAAAGGTTTGATAATTCGGCATGGGCATAATTTTGCACATTCAAGAAAATTGATTTCCCTATGGTTTTACCAATCTTAAAAACTCTGATTATCTCAAGATTCCCAGCTTCGTTAAGTATTCCTTCTTCCATTGGACTTGTTTCTATTGTAGTATCAAGAATTATGGTATCTGGAACTGCTGAAAACTCGCAGGTAATTTCTATCTCTGTTCCATCACTATTTGTAGATAAATCACCGGAGTCAATACCATCATTAAAGAAGGCTTCAAGTCCTTCTAAAATTGTTGATTTACCGACATCATTTTTACCAATCAAGCAATTTAAATCGTCGACTTTAAAGACCGTTCGGGTATTATAACATCTAAAATTTTTAAGTGTTATTTTTTCTAACTTCATAGAATAGTTCTGTTTAATTAGTCTTTCGTGGAAGTAGGTAACACGATTTATTCATAATTTTTGTGGATATGGTCTTAACTTCCCATCAAGCCCTCGGTACCTCAAGTACTTATAATAAGTTGCCATTGAAGTTTAAAGCCGTTCACATATCTCAGTTACTGTAAGAAGGCCTTCCTTAAAGTACTGTTCACAAAGTACAGCTTTTTGTTGATTTTTCTTACTAATACCTTTTGGGGCGCCTAAAATTTTTCCGCGTCGTCTTGTATATTCTAACCCAACCTTTTTACATTTGATAATCGTTTATTAGACCTTCTGGAAACCTCTTAAAACCAAGAGGTCATAATTTCCTTGTTAGTTTTATTAATTCAATAATGTCAGGGTTGGCAAATAATTCTTGCTCCTTTTCCAATTCCTTAACCATGTGCTCGATTAGTCCAAGGTACACCTTAGCCTCCTTTTTTGATTCCTGTATGTCTTTAATAGGATCCACCAGGTTTCTAGAGTTATCTAAGTTCAGTTGATACAAGCTTTGATAAGAAGTCAACATTGCTTGCTTTGCCATTATACGCACTTGAATATTTAATGCCTGTTGACTGGCATCCTGGGCAGTGACAGATTTTTTGAGTTCATACCTTGTTTCCATTAGCTCTTCTCTTTGTAACTCAAGCTCCTTTCTTTGCATTAAGGCTGTGACAATGAGAAATGCGAAAGCTAATGCCGAGAATAGCGCATTTGCCATGCCAAAACTGTCTCCAAATTCATTTGAGTTTTCAGGAAACGAATATCCATTGAAGGTAATGTGCCAAATTATAGCAAATAGCACAGCAACGATAATTACAGACAAAAAAATCCATAATCCAAAATTGATTTTATTTGTTTTTTTTTCCTTCATTATGATTTCGTTGCGTGTTTCAGCACTAAAGTTAGCAAATAAATTACAGACAGAAAGTCTGCTAAGACTTACTTAAGTTGGGTTTATCTAGCAATAAATTTTACACGTCTTAGCTTCGGGTTTTTTCTTCAAATGTATATTTTCCAAGTCTTAAAATACAGAAGAAAACTAATATAACAGCTTGTAAGTTATAATCAGAGTATTGTAAAAATGAATGTGCTATATTATTCCTCAAATTTTTCCCTTTTAATGTGAATGTGTATTTGAATAGCTCAATATCCTTTATTGTGAAATGTTTTTTTGTTGTTGGATTGTCTAGTAATTCTTCTAGAAGTTGTTCCTTGATTTCTCCTCTTTTTGATGTAGACGTATTTCCACCAGACAAACGAATAAAATCTCTTAAAGCTCCTTCAAACTTGATAGTCAAAGAGTCCATTGCTAAAATGAAATTATTGATTTTATTAGTATTCATCAATACTGATAGTTCAAATTGAGCGAATAAATTATGAATTCCAGGGGCAAGCATTGTCAACCAAGATGAGTTTTGGTCAATTTCATTGTCAGTCATTCCTCGTTTGAATTTAACACCATACCAAGTATGAGTTTCCAAGAACTCGAATATTTTGTAATAATTTAATTTACCTGCTAAAATACCATCTACGAATACTTTTAGAAAAAGGCTGGAACATTTAACTCCGTGAGAAATTGTATAGCCTTGAATTATTTCTTTGTCAATTTTCTCTGAATCTTTGAGGTTCTTGAAGTTGCTGTTTATGTCAAAAACACTTGTGCTAAAGAGATAGCTAATTGACTTCTTTATTGATTTTTTCGCGTTTTCTTCATTCTCAATTGGATCAACAAGTATGTCCTCATTAATTGAAAAGAAAGCAAGAATACCTTCAGTTGGCATATCTAAAATGATTTTAGATTTCATATTAAGATATTCATTAAACATTTCTGTTTCTTTTTCACCAAGTTGCCAACTTACTTTTCCAAGTTTTACTGTTTGTTTTAATCTATTATATTCTTTTAAAACTTCTTCAGCTTCATCTAGTTTTCCTGCTAGCCTTAAATATTTAGCTTTAGTGCCAATGGTTGTATATTTTACAAAGTCAGTATCTTCTGGATGTTGCTCGATAATTACATCTTCATTTTTAGCTAATAACTCGTATAATTTATTCAATGGAAGTTCGAGAGAATTATAAAGTCTTATTCCAGAATCCAATGTGCTTTTATTAGAAAAATATGAAACAGATTTGTCATCTTCTATCCAATTTGGTAATTTCTCTGCTATATCATTTAGTTCTTCACTTGAAAGTATATTATTATCTAAAATTGAATTTAGAATATTTGGTTTAAACCAATTTGGTAAGTCGTGAATCAATATAATTGCTAATTCTTTAGCTTGTTCTATTTTCTTCTTTGACCTTTTTGATATATTTAGAATAGCTGAAAGAATAATAGGTAATTCATTAGCTTCATCTGATTTTATTCTGTTTATAGTTTGAATATAATTATCAATTGCTATTTCCGCATATTTGTTGTGTTTTGTTTCTTGCCATAATAGGTGTGAATATCTAGATTTTAGCCAAGTGTTTTGAGTTTCGTCTAATCTGTTCTTTAAATATTCTAGGTCTTTCTTTTCAAGTCCAATTCCTACAATTTGACCTTTTGAGTCAGTGACTTGAACATTAGTTTTTAGTTCCCCTTTATTTAAATTATAGTTTAATGATTTTCTTTCGATGATTAGTTTATCCTCCCAATCTCCTTCGATTCTTGTAGTTTGTTTAATTTCTCTATGAATATTCCAAATGCTCAATGAATTGAGATTTTCAATTGAGTTATAGAATTCTTTTAATTCATCTGGAATTTCATTCATTTTTAGGGAAGCCTACATTATCTCTTGAGAAAAAACTTTATTGAAAGACATTGATGTGAAAATTAGTATGATTAGTATTTTAGTTGTTTTGTTCATATTTTTATTTTTCAGCTTGCAGGTAACGTCACGGATATAGTAACAAGTTACTATATTTCTGCTTTGTGAGTACTTCTAGTTTTTTGATTTATAAATCCTTTATTTACTGTCCGCATTGTAAGGACGAAGCTTCCCATTAAGCCCTCTATGCCTTAAATACTTGTAATACGTTGCTCTAGAAATATTCACTCTCTCGCAAATTTCAGAAACGGTTAATTTACCCTCTTTAAAGTACTGTTCGCAAATTATGGCTTTTTGTTGATTTTTATTACTGATGCCCGTAGGGGCACCTAATATTTTACCCCTTGCTCTCGCGGAGGCCAAACCTGCCTTGGTTCGTTCAATAATAATATCCCGTTCTAACTGTGCTAGGGCAGCGAACATGTTTACAATGAATTGGGAATGTGAAGACTTGTCCGTGGTATCCAAAAAAGGTTCGGTAATGCTCCGGAACTTGACACCCTTTTCATTCAATTGATTGATAAAGTTTGTAAAATGAATCAAGCTTCTGGCCAGGCGGTCCAATTTCCAAACGACAATAGTGTCCCCTTCACGGGCATAGTCCAGAAGTTTGCTTAAGCTTTTACGTTCTTCTTGTGAACTGGAAACTTTATCCGTGTAAATGTTCTTTGTATCAATGCCTTCTTTTAAAAAGGCATCTAATTGTAAATCCAGATTCTGTTCTGCAGTACTTACCCTAGCGTATCCAAAAACCATGACCCAAAGTTTAAATAAACCTCAAAATACAAACTAATTATTTAGTACGATACTTTAAACTATTTAAAATCAATAAATATTGTAAGGCTATAAAGTTTAATAAAAGGGTCGATTAAATATACTTTACTGATTCTATAAAGTGCGATTTAACGAAACTGAAAATGCTATTAGTGTAACCACTCAATTAATACCCCTCCTATAATATTATCAGAAAATTTTACTCAAATATAGACCTGGCTTCTCTATAAATTCTCTCGAAATTAGTTTCTAGATCAGACTTAGTAAATTCTTTGGAAGGTTTAGGAAGACCCCGGCGAATGGCCTGTAATTTAAATTGCACCTTTTTGTCCTTTCCATCTGCATAGGTGATAAATTCGCCTTGTTCCAATCGAAAAAACACATCCGCTCTAATTTTCGGAATTTCCTTTTCTCCTGTGGTTACTCGGGTATCAAAATCAAGACTATGGCCTCGGCTAACACTCTTGGTTGGGTCTTTGATAATCTCAAAAAATCGTTCATAATATTTTGCAGTGTCAGGATCATTGACCTTTCCAAAAAACTGATAGGACAAGTTGCTCAAAATCGCCCTGCTCGCCTTATCACCGTACATCATATCATTTTGAATCTTGTCCTGCATAACATAGATCGTTGTTATGTCATAACTCCGAAGAGTTGCGGGAATCCGGTGCATGTTCAAAAGTTTAATGGTAGGGGCTTCTTCCATTAATAAAAAAGAAGGTTTAGAATGTCTAACACTCATCTGTTTGGTTATTGTGTGGATAATAGTGGCAATTATTGGTGAATACGAGGTTTCAAACCTAGGATTGTTCACCACGGAAATAACGGCAGGATTATCCTTGTGGTTGATATTGAGCGGCACTTCATCCGCGGACAGGGCCATAAATATTCGTGGGGTACTTATCCTTTTTAATGCATTGCTTAATGTCCCTTTCACCCCTGCGGTCTGCCTGTCCGAATCCATCCCGCTAATAAAAGCATCGGCCATTCCTTTGGAGATTATATTGGACTCCAAAAATGTAATAAGGCTCTCAGTATCCAGGTAATGGTATATTGCGATGACGTGTGGCAAAGTGCAATATTCGGGATAGGAAGACTTGAGTCTCCAGATCAATCCACCTATCAACCCTTCCGCGGCATCGTGGAAAAACTTGGTAGCGCCAATCGAAACGGAATCTTTCTGTTCCAAAAGGTTCTCTATCAATACCCGGGATACCTCGTTTACACTTTCCGGATTCTCCAAATATCGAGGTGCTATGGGATTCACCCGATGAATGATCTTATCAAAGGATATCACTTTAAAAGGGATGTCGGAATCCTTGAACAGTGGATAAGCCATCTCGGAAATCTCAAAATCCTTATAATCATGGATGACCCCACAGAAACCATGTCTATTAAAATGTTGTAGAAAGCCATAGACCACACTTTCGGTCTTTCCACTTCCCGCAGATCCTATAATGGAAACGCCCCGTTTGATGTTATTGATTTGGAAATTTCCCTTGGTAGTTTTAAAGCTGACTTGATATTTATCATTAATGGATTCAGCTATATCCTTTTTATGAAGAAAAACATATAAAACCGTATTGATAAGTAATAAGGGACATGCTAAGTATAGTATTCCCTGCAACAACGTCATTAATTGGGCAGCCCCGACCAACATTCCCAAAACAAGTAAGATATTTAGACCAAACGCAAATTTATTGTTCTTAAACAACATATAAAACAGAATACTGATCAATCCGATGATCATGAAAATCAGGAAAGGATCCACTATTTCCATACCCTTAAATTAGATTCCTATAGAACTCGATTTGATGGCCCCCTCTACCCCTTGCCTAAGCTTATTGAAAATTTTCAATGCTATCTGAGCTTTATTTACCGGGATGCTACCCATTATGGGAAGGCCTGTTTCGCGCATTATTTTAAAGGCAATAGCCTTTTCGTTGGTGGGCAGTCTCATCAAAGAATTAAAGTACATTTTCGGATTATTGATAAACTCCTTTCGGGCACTGTATTTTTCCGAAAAGTTTCTTTGGTATCCAAAGGTCCTATCGAAGGTCCTTTCCGCTCGTTCAAAAAATTGATCCCTATCAAATCCTCTTTTGACCATCTTTCCGTGCAACTCCGTTTCGGAGGCTTTGTACTTGCTCCCTGGGGACAAGCTGAAGGAATTGGAAGCATCCTTTCTACTCATGACGATATGTACATGACTTTGGCTCCCAGCCTTGGCCATTCCCTGTACGATTCGTTGGCCATTTTGTTGATGAGGGGCCTGGCGTTCCAATCTGTTGATCTGTCTTTCCATCTTTTTAATACTGCCCTCCATGGTACCGTTTTCCACCTTTCCTATGTTATTCCTTAACTCAAGTATTTTTGTAGCAAAGGGCTGATTTTCCCGGATTTGCTTATCCGTTCCTTTAAACGTCCTTTGCTGCTCGATCTTGGCATAGTACTTTATATCATCAACAGTAACCTGCCGTCCATTTATCTCCCGATTAAATGATGCCACATAATCCTTCATCAGTTCCCGGGTATATGTCTTAAGGTCTTCACTTGGATTCTGTAATGCGTTAAGTTCATATTTGGAGGGGTTCACAGTAATAGAGTAAAACCTTGGTTCGGTCTTTTCCAGCTTAGCGGTATTGCCATCGATTTTCCTTACTACTTCCTCTGCTGAAATTTGATCGCCGTACTGATTGAAAAAATGTTCCATACCTGCCTCGCAGGAAGGCAGGTCCTCCTCCACTCCTTGGTTTTCCTTCCCCAGATAATCCACAAAACCTGCTGAACTTGGGGAATAGGAACCTCCGAGTTTTTGGGCTGTAATAGTGATGTACATAGTGCTCTTTTTTTTGTTTTTATTTATTACGCTTGTGAAATTTTGGTTGTTTCTCCTCATCTTTTTTCTTCTCCAAAATCAAAGTTTTCTTTTTTGGCTCCTCCATTTCAAACAAGGATTGTATCATGGCCACAGTGGGCTTGGTCTGGGTCTTTTCCATATCCCGTATAATCGCGATAGATGCATTGATCCGTTTCTTCAAGGACTGTTCAATGGTCCTTCCCGTGGGTCCAAGATTCTCCCTAGGGGAGATTTCGTTATAGAAGAAAAAATCGAGCATAGTAGCCATGGCTTCCGTATGGGATTTGAAATGGGTGCGTGAGAATGTCTGAAAACGCTTTGCCGTTTTGCGCTTGAACCTTATGGTAATAAATGAATCCATATTTTAGTTTTTTAAAGACATTTGACGCAATTTCATCCCTATTTATTGGCTATTTCATGGCATTTGACGCAAATGACAAAAATTCGAAATGTTTAAATATTTATAAATACCTGATTATAAGTCATTTAAATTCAAAAAGAAATATGTAACGCGGCTTTGCCCGTTACCCTCTTGCTTCTCCTTTTTGTCACGCTAAAGCGTGGCAAACTTTCGAACCATTCAATAGTAATTTAATGGCTCTTTATGGTAACTGAAAACAGTTATGGTTTTTTAAGATTTAAAAAATTGGTATACCCTGATATCCATAATAAAATGGCGAAACCTTTACGAATACCTCAATGCTGTAACCAAATAAAAGGCCCTTGAGTTTCAAGGGCCGTACCATTTCAATAGTTGAATTGAACAATTGAATTAAATACAGAAAGTGTATTGATAGGAATATAAATTTCGTATCGCTTCTTTGAAAGATACAAACAAACATTCCAGGGTTTCCTTCCTCAAATCGGTGAAATTAAGGCAGATCATAGCATGGGATTTAATATTCGCTCGGGAGCATCAATGTATTGTCTACAAAGTACAACCGCAATTCGTCCAGTGGGAAATCCGTAATGCGGTACCGGTGCGATTCAAGAATATTGTCGTTGCCATCACTGTAAATTATTTCTGCCTCATATCCAGAATGATCCTGCTTTTCCTGCGATAGCCTTTTAAAGTCTACGGTTATAAATCTGCTTATCGTCATGAGGCTTTTTGCCATGATCGAAGCATCGGTAATTAGCCAATAGCATTCCGCAGCATTGGCCAAATATTTAATTCCTTCAGTATATCTGGTTCCCATCAATGGGATTTGGTACAACATTTCCGAACCGTGAAAATGTTGCAATCCCCCAATTATTTCATTAATTTGTGCTCTCATTGTAATTTCGTTTTAGAAGTTAATAATGAAAAGAGGGCGCAACTTTTCGACAGAGACGCCCTCTTTTGTTTACATACTACTCGGCATCTTTGCCGATCTTGGTTCCCAACAAAAGGATTTCTTTTGCTTCCACCTCGGTGATATACCCGTGGTTCCCATCGTCTGTTGTGTAAGTACGGGTCTTTAATTTCCCCACTACACCTATTTCATTGCCCTTACCTGCATATTTCTCGACAATCTCGGCAGTCCTTACCCAGGCTACGATCCTATGCCATTCTGTGCTTTGGGTTTTCTCGCCTTTTTCATTTTTGTAATACTCATTGGTGGCAAGAGAAAAACGGGCTACTTTCTTCCCACTTTCTAAAACGGTTATTTTGGGATCCTCCCCCAGGTTCCCGATCAACTGAACATGATTTCTGATAGTACTCATAATAAAAGATTTAGATTAAATTGGCTGCCCGACCCTCAGACAGCGTACGTTTATATTTTTTCAAATGATTTACTTATTATATCTGGAGCGTTTTCCTCTTTTAGTTTTTTTAACTTTGTTCCCGATTCCTTTTTGATGTTTTCGTAAGATTTCATAACATTCGTTTTGGATTTACTTCCCATAGAGCCGCAGCTGTTACCTTTTTTTGTTGCTTACTGGGTTACAATATTTAGGCTTGGTAAGGCGTATAAATAGTGGAGCGAAGCGAAACGGTTTATGCCGCCGCCCTAGAATGAATGTTGTTTTTTTGCTGTCAAAAAAAGGTAGGGACTGTCGCGGTTATGGAAGGAAGTTTAATGGTCCTTGTGAATAAAGAAAACTAAGGAAGCGGGACCAAAGGCAAAAACACATATCCGATCAGGCGAATGCTATTCACGATTTTGGCTAGGTAATGAAGTGTTCCTTCCCAGCATAGCGGGAAGGACTAACGGAATGGACAGCCGAAATTGGGGATTGTGTTCAAGAAATTTGTAGTGAAGCTCTTTGCCCGAAATGAAGCTTTTCGCGAAATTTAGGGCAATGTGCTGAACGGAATATGAAAGCGGATTATTCTTTTGGCCAAGAAACTAAAGTGGACCTAACTTTAAAGATAGAGATTAGGCACGAAGTATTTACCGCTTTATTACGGGGCTATCAACCTGGACATCGGAATCTTTCAAGTTGTGTACAAGACTTTTTTAACAAAGCGCATTTACCCATATGGAGCTTTTTTTGCGGAATGTAGGGGAATGGGTTGATTAATACTAGAATGATTTACAATACTATTCGGAATTATTCGCTAAAATTACAACAGAAATTAAACACCACCCCACAATTTTTATGCAGTTCATTGTATTAAACAACCGGTGGGACAAAGTATCCCAAAAGGATATTATTCTTCTTTGGACGACATCCAGAAACAGAATATCTTCTAGGATACCGGACATTGGGTTACGAAAACTTTTGCAATTTGAGCTTCTACTGCTATTATTGAAAAATTCGAATGCTCCCATATTTCTATATTCGTGGGACCACTTTTTGGTTCATCCCCAATAATTAGACCTGCTACAATCGGTGAAAATGCTAAAATAGCTTATTTTCAATCTCCTCCAACGACTGTCCTTTTGTCTCGGGAACAGTGAGGTAAATAAACAAGAAGCATATTCCACAACTTACGGCAAAAACAAAAAACACTTGCTCCATAAGCACCGAAAGCATAAGAGGAAAGAATTGTGCTACCAAAAAGTTACCGCCCCATAAAAAAATTACCGAAATGGTCATAGCCCTTCCCCTTACCCTGTTGGGAAAAATTTCGGAAACCACAACCCAATATACACCACCCATTCCTACGGAAAAAAAGGACACATAGCTTAGTGTATAAAAAAGCAATAAGCCCCCTCCCTCTTCTGCGTTTGGAAAGGCCTGCCCCAGTAGAATCAATGAAGCCCCCATTCCAAAAGAGGCAACCAACAATAATATCCTTCTGCCTACCCTATCAATCAAAGACAAAGAAACTAAAGTAAAGACAAGCATCATTAAACCTATGATTATAGAATGACCATATGCATCCCCTGTTGCAATTCCAGCGGACAGAAAAATTCTCGGGGCATAGTACATAATAACGTTTATACCTGTAATTGCCTGGAAAAGAGCTAGTATCATAGCCATAATGGTAATTCGTCGTCTTTTGGGTCGAAACAATTCTCCTACCCTCCCTTCTTCCTCCTTTAGATTATTTAGGATTGCAGAATAGGTTGCTTCTACAAACTCAGGACGTGTTATCTTTCGGAGAACCAACTGTGCTCTTTCCAAGTTTTGGCTTTTGGCCAGCCACCTGGGACTCTCTACAATAAAATATAGTAACATCAGATATAAAACGGCAGGTACCATTTCCGTAGCAAACATCCATCTCCACCCCATATTGTTCATCCAATCTTCATCACCTAAGTCTATAATATATCGATTTGCCGTATAGGCCATTACCATTCCTATTATAATAGCTACCTGATTAATGGAGACTAATTTTCCACGAATGTTGGGAGGTGCTATTTCTGCAATATATATTGGTATTGCCATAGAAGCTACACCAACTCCAACACCACCGACCAATCTTGCCATTATAAGAAATTCAATGTTCATAGGAAAGGCACAGCCTAGTGCCGAGATCGTAAATAGAAGTCCGGAAAAGAACATTCCTTTTTTACGCCCTAACGTATCTATAATCCACCCGGCACCGGCAACACCAATAATACATCCGATCAATGCGCAGGATACAATCCATCCCAAAGTGTTATCATCCAGTTTAAAGTGCGATTGCAATGCTTCGGTAGTACCGGAAATTACAGCGGTATCATATCCGAACAATATACCGCCAATGGCGGCAATACTACTGATTACATAAACATAGCCGATTTTTGACATTTGACTTGGTCTGTTATAAGGTTTATTAAACGAGTTCTATGGGAAGATCTATCCCCAGCTCAATGCTCCAATGTTTGATCTGATTACATAAAGCGGGCTCCATTGGGATTCCTTTTATTATTCTTTCTTTTTCTTTTCTATAATGGTCATCTCCTGGAGCCTCAATAGGCACACTGGAATCTTTTGCAGGCTGTTTTCGTGCCTCATCGGCCATATTCGATACGATTTCCGAGAAATTGGCTCCCCCAAAAAAACGGGAAGGATCAATTGCTATGACCAAAGATCCCAAATGTCTTTTCTTAGATAGGTCTCCATACATTTCAGAGATATTCGGTCCCCATGGCATACCGTTAAGAGGCCCACAAAGCAAATCTATCATAAAAGCCAAGGCATATCCCTTATGCTCGGCCATAGGTTTTAGACACCTGACCAAATTGGGATCATCCGTAGGATCTCCCTCAATTGTGTAAGCCACGTCAGAAGGGATTTTTACGTTTTCATATTTCGCATTCATAACCTTGTTCCATGCTATTGCACTGGTGGCCATATCCAAACATAACGGCCTGCCATTACTGTTGGGAACACTTATACAAATAGGGTTTGTTCCAACGAATTTCCGGAATCCCCCATGTGGGGCCACAAAAGCATCCGAATGGGTAAATACTATGCCTATTAATCCTGATTCCGCAATCATTCTTCCATAGACTCCAATAGCACCGCAATGGGAGGACTCCTTTACTCCAACAATTCCGATCCCATTTTTTTTGGCCAATGCAATTGTTTCCCTGGTAGCGGCATCAACAACTACAATTCCCAGCCCGTGATCACCGTCCATATTTGCCGAACACGGCCCGGTATTTTCAATTTTAAACTTAGGAATGGGATTTAATGACCCTGCTTTTATTCTATTTAAGTAATGTGGAAAACGGGCAATTCCATGTGAATCGATGCCCCATAAACTCGTTTGTACCAAACAGTCCGTAACTACAGCGGCATCCTTATCCGATAGTCCCATTTTTATTAAACAAGCCCTTCCCCATTTGGAAAAAGATTCTGAGTGTACATATTTCATGCTTTTAATTTGAGATATTAATAAAATTTACCTAATAATGGCCTACACCATCCTCCGTCAACGTCTACCAGATTTATGGGTGGAGCCAACAATTCATATTTAGATGCGGAAACATTCCGTAAACATATATTTTCCAAAATAACCGTCTCGTTTCTCAATAGCTCCAAATGAGCCGGAAATGTTGGTTCTGAAGGAGGGTCTATGGTAAGGTAATCCAGCCCTACCAGGATAATTCCATTGGAAGTACACCATTCAGCGGCCGACTTTTCAATATAGATGAAATTTGGATCCCAAGGTTCTGTCCAGTAATCAGAATTGCTATTCTTAGTTTTGAACAACAACCGTTCAGCATCTTTGGGAATATTGCGTGATTCCAGTGCAGGGGCATCTATACATTTATTAAGATGAGTCAAATCCAGAACATAGGCCGGACCCAACCAGTAATCCAGGGGGATTTCATGTAACTTTTTCCCAATGGGGATAAAATGCCATGGTGCATCAACATGGGAGCCATGGTGCAGGCCTCCGTTATAAAACCCTACATTGGCCGGATTTCCCTTCTCATGGCTCCAAAAAGGCCATGTTAACTGGGGGCTCGGGTCTCCGGGAAATACGGTTATCGAGGATGATGACGGAATACTTATATCTATATATTTTTCCATATTACTCTTCCCAATATTGAGCCCCCGGCAATGAGCCGTTCATTAAATATCCGCCATCAATGGTAATATCCTGACCAGTCATATATCCGGATTCATTACCGGCTAAAAATAATGCCGCCTGGGCAACCCAATCGGCGTGGGCAATTTCGCGTAGCGGAATTCTTTCATATAGGGATCTCTTCACCGAGTCGGTATACATCGGGATTGTCAATTCGGTATATGTTGCACCAGGCCTGATAAAATTGGCCGTGATCTTATACGGAGCAACCTCTGAGGCCACCGTTCTAATAAAAGCTTCTATGCCTCCTTTTGAAGCAGTATAATGGCCACATGAAGGTTCACTTAACTGAGCGTGGATGCTGGACATCGCAATAATTCTCCCTCCCTCATTTTTCTTGATCATTTCCTGTAACGCCTTCTGTGTACACAAAAACACACTTTTAAGGTTGGTTCTAATAATATCATCCCAATCTTTTTCCATCATGTCCACAATTGGGGATTGCCTAATAATTCCTGCATTATTGACCAAAATATTCAGTCCACCCATTTTTTTGATAGCCTCGTTAAAAGCAGCATCCACTTGAAGCGAATCCCCAACATCGCATTGGATTGCATATGCAGCACCACCATCGCCTTGTATTTCATTTGCAACCGAGGAAGCCTTTGAACAATCAATATCCAAAATGGATATTATGGCACCTTCCTTTGCAAAACACTTTGCAATAGCTTTACCAATGCCATTTGCTGCACCGGTTATAATTACCTTTTTATTTACTAATCTCATAGTTACTTTATTGGTTGTTATAATGTTGTCTGTTTTCTTCAAGGATTGGAAAAAGAACTAAAAGCAATTAAGGGACAACTTACCGTTGTCATATACAAAGGGTTTTGTAGATTACCTGACGGATGGAAACACTCATAGGGAGCTCCAAATACGGATCCTTTTCTAAAATCGTTCTCCTTTAGATCATCAATAAATTCTTTTGCCAGTTTTTGGGCCAGTACAATATCGGTTTTGGCTATTGCCACGCACACCCATCCGGTTGGGGTTCCCCAATAGGCCCCATTCTGATAGGTATTCTTGGGTGCCATGGAAAACTCCCATGCCGTAGAATTGTCAAAATCATCGGTAGTTGGGATATGTCTAATGTTGCCCCTATAGGCCAAATGACCATTTCTATATGCATCGGACAAAAAGCGACTGGTTTTATCACTGGCTTCCTCACTAAAAATATTTAAATACATTGCGAGGGAGGTGGACCATACGTCCGCCTGGCTCCCTTTGCCGTTGGAAGCCCTTAGCATGCCCCTGTCATCCAAGAACACTAAAGGTATGGCTTCCTTTATTTTATGGGCAATACCCTTATATTTGGCCGCTTTTTTTTTGTCATCCAAAGCTTCAAATAGGTCGGCCAGTTGTAGGGATGCCCTATATTTTAAAATGGACGGATAACAAAGGTCACCGGTGATGGTCTGGGCATCCCTAAACCCAAAATCGATGCCCCTAAAATTATCGGTCGTAGTCACAATATGATTATCCAGCCTTGACGGGGGCACATTATAGGCAAGTTCCAAACGATCTATAAGCTTACTGCCATTTATTTCCTGTTCTAAAATTGAAATTTCATTGGTCGATTTCAGATAATAATGGGCCATATGGATAAAGAAAAACTGATCCCCATAAGGCGGCGTCATTCCCCATTCCGGTGCTCCTTGTTCATCATAGCTATAAGTGCCAGGAAAATAAATGGGCAAACTATCGTCCATACGTATATGATCCGCTATGGCACCATAAGGGACCATGGCCCCGTTCTTTGTTATCCAGGTCCGATCCGCCTGGGTAGACGCCGTCAATAGCAACATATGACTTTGTTCTTCCTTGTCCACAAATCCGGTTTCCAAAGACATGGCATAATCCCGTATCCAAAAAGCGGGATAACTTCCTCTTCCTCCGGGTTTTATAAGTACTCCCCCAGTATTGTTATTTCCCATCATATCGGCAATTTTCTGTCCGGGGTATATGCGAGAACTATCCATAACAACCTTGGTAAGTGTTTTCAGGAATCGAAAATCCCTACCACTTAAAATATCCTTCTTAGGCGATCTGTCCGATTGGACATTCGAAGATGTGATGGTCCCTAGAAAACATAAAATCAATACTGCTTTCCCTGTGAAATTGATTGCTTTTTTCAAAATAATTATAGATTAAAATATAAAACTCAAGATTGAAATGGTTTTGTACATTTTATAGAAAATCCCTTTTTTTGACCTATGCCTACGTGGATTAAAGTCGTCTGTTACCCGCAGTCATCCGGAACTTTGGATAATAGCTTATATGAATTCTACTAATTGAGATATACAACATACTACTTGGTTATTGCCAACTAACCGCCATATCAATATTTATGGTGATACAATAGTTATATCCAATAAAATAATATCTTTGCAAGTGTATACATTTTTAAATGAGTCGCAATATATGATTTTTATTTAAAAGTGCATGCACTTTTAAATAAAAATATGGATTCATTAAAAACAAAACGGGTTGGGGATACCTCGGACATCGTATTGCAAAAGCTACTGGAAGCTATCGTTAACCGCTCATTTGCTCCAGGAGAGCCTATTCGTGAAACACAGCTCGCCAAAGATTGGGGAGTAAGCCGCACACCGGTTCGGGAGGCCGTTAGAAGTGCCGCTGCCATGGGGCTAATGGAAATTAGGCATAACCAACGCCCTTTGGTAAAGGATTTTAGTCAAAAAGACCTCGTTAAATTAACCGATGTTAGGGCAGTAATAGAATTATTGGCCTTTGATTCTTCCATCGATGTATTGATAGGGTCTAAAAAAGTAAAAAAATTGTTGGACATATCCATTAAGCTACAAAATTTCGGGCCTGATGATCCTTTCACCGAAAAGGCACTCGAACTTGATACGAACCTACATAGATTATGGGTGGATTCTTGCGAAAACCAATTTATAGTATTGGCCTTCGAATCATTGTGGACCTTTATACGTATCCTACAACGTGCCGCGGCCAATGATTTAAACCGGGCCGTAATAGCGTTATCCGAACATATAGCCATCCTTCAAGCCATATATAAGGGAGATATACATGCTGCACGTAAACTCTTGGATGAACATTTAAGGTCCTCCACCCCGATCCTTCAGGAACTATTAAAAGAAAAAAAAGAAACCCCTAAATAACATCGTCCAAGGTCTAGAATTACTTGTCAAATTCATGGTCTGTGGATAAAATTACAAGGAGGAACTCCAACCCAAATTTTATACCAACATATCAAGGAAGGCATAAAGCCCTCCTTGATTTTCTATTGGCCCTTTTTTTATAGGTAGGCAAGAGACTGCTTATCCTACATATGTCGATACCACATCTGAAAGAAACAATTTACATTACGGTCAATCTGGCCCTTTTTTTTAAGTCCGCGTTGGACAACAACGGAATTCTCACTTATGAAACAAAGGTCTATAGTATTCTTCCTTCCAGTGCAGTCTGCAATAGTTATCAATTACTGTTCCAAGCTTCCAAAGAAATATCTGTCGTCCTAAATTTTCCCTTCATATCCTGTGAGACCATTATATCAATCATCTTCTCTTCTCCGGGCAACAAAATAAAATAATTATCCCCAAAATAAACTTCCTGTGGTTTGTATGGACTTATGAATTGCACAAATAATGCAGGAACATTTGATGTGTTTTTTACTTTTGCGTAATAACAAGCCATCTCATCATTTCCCATTTTTTTATTTTGATGGTAATTAACCGAGAGCTGAATGTCAGTTTTGGGAGCATAAAGCATGGGGCGCAAATACTCTTTATCGGGAACCTTGTTTACTGTAGCGCTACTTATGCCAAAGGTATACGTCTGCGATGAAAGATTCGTTTTATGTTCATCGAAAAGGTCAAATCTAACCAACAGTACATTGTTGTTTGCCTTCTTTGGCACATGAAAATTGAGAGTATCTATTCTATGTGCTGAATTGGCATTTATTAATACCATTTTGCTTTCTTCATAATAAAGGTTCCCTTCCAAATCCATGATCTTTGTTACCAACTCTACCTTGTCAATCTGCTCCGACCTAGCATTGGTGACAAAAACAGGCAAATTTAATGTGTCATTGGGATGAAGAGAAATGTTCTTATACTCTGCACTTACATCTATTTGGGAATAGGATTTACCTACATAATAATACGCCATTTTGGGAAGTCCGTAATACTCAACTATCGAGCCATGCGCAACATTGGGCCATGGTTCATTAAAGGTCCACATATAGGATCCGCTTCGATGCCATTTTTTTCGTCGATGAGACTGGTTTGCGTAACGTAGTCCTTCAGACTGAACAAATTGGCTGGCCTTGATCTCGGTCTCAAGGTTCGGCAATTCCCCAAATAATGATTTGTAGATTTCAGGTTTAAGCCAGTCCGTTTGAGTGTAGGCCCCGGTACTGTTGTGCCATTTCATTACCGAATCATTGTATGGTAATGGCCAGAGTTCAGTATCCGGCAATATACGTTTCAATGTCTGCAGGGAGGATGCTCCCGAGGCCCCATATTCGGTCCATTCTACTGGATTATCCGGGCCAGCAGTCAATGGATAGCCCGTATTATACAGGTCATATTCATTGGGTATATTGAACCAATGTGGGCCATGCCTCTGGTATTCTACAATCGGGCTAGGACCAACGACTTGTCGCATTGGGTCCATTTCCTTACATATATCTTCGAATTGGGCCACTTGTTTACTATTATCCCTTGTCATATAAAGCTCATTGCCAAAGCCATACCGAAAGATACTGGGATGATTAATAAGCTGGGGCATAATTTTTCGCTGTTGTTCGTTGGTAGTAGCCAGACTTTTATCTGTTTCAAGAGGGATAGATCCCCCATTTGGAATTTCTTGCCAGACAAGAATTCCATATTGGTCACAAAGATCATAGAATGTCTGTTTTTCAATTATCCCTCCGCCCCAAACACGAAATACATTGTAATTTGCCAGGGTAGCCATCCGTATCAAATGCTTATATTTCTCTTTTCCTGGTCTGCCATATAACAGGTCGGAAGGAAGCCAATTGCCGCCATGCAAGAATATGGGTCTCCCATTAATTTGCACTAAAAATTCCGGTTTCGAATCTTCTGGAATCTCCCTTACGCCAGAAGCAGTAGGCCTGTGGGAAAACCACATCATTTTCTGATAATCATCGGCCTTTGGATTTTGCAATAATTGTATTTCCCTGATTCCAAAGTTTCTTTTAATCTGATCCAATATTTCTCCGTTTTCTTTGTGTTTTGCGGTAACCGTTAAGCTATATAAATTTTGCTCGCCATAACCATTGGGCCACCACAGGGCCGGTGATGATAGGGGAAATGAAAATTCAACACCTTTACTGTTTTCTTTGGTGGGTTTTAAGAGATGGGTTGCACTGGAACCCGGCGCATTTGCAGTAATACACTCTGCCTTATACTCCAAGACGATTTCATCCCCATTGAACATTTCAGAATTTACATGTATCGTTGTATTTACAATCGCCGTGTCATACGGAGTCTCAATTTGAGGATATATGAGTAAATCATCAAGAAAAAGGTCCGTGGATCCTATAAGTTTTACATCTTTCCAAATGCCCATGCTCCATAAAGGGGTCCCCCAATCCCAACCGGTCATGGTACGGCTTTTCCAATAATCCAAAGTGTTGGTTACTTCGTCCTGTGCATATTGACGTTGCCATTGGCCCCTTGGAAGTTCAAATAATTTATGCACTATATTCTCAGGAGCTGATTCGATCAATAAGGTAAGGGTGTTCTCCTGGTCGATTTTCACCTTATCCGTAACATTGAACTCAAAAGGTGTAAACTGCCCTTTGTGCGACCCTAAATACTCTCCATTAAACCATACTTTAGTGGCATAATCAACACCTTCAAATTGGATCCTTACGTGTTTTTCCGACCATTCCTTCCCCACGGTGAACGACTTACGGTACCACCATTCCTTTAGTGGTAAATCGTAGGTTTTTTGCGCATTTGAACCAATATAAATATCAGGTAATTCACCAGCCCGCATCAAGTCCCAGTGTATGTCACCGGGAACTGTAGCCGCAATGGCCCTATCTAATGGAAAATCAGCATCCATAGCATAATTGGGCACTCCCTCATTAGGCTCAAATGATACTAAGTGCCAATCATTACCAGATAACAGCAATTCATTTTTTTGAAAATTCTCAATATCTTCCTCAATGCATGAAATCATCAGGACAAGTAGTAATGCGTTGACAATATATTTTATTCCCATTGTTTCTATTTTATTCATTTATAACTAAAAGACACCCTTTTCCAGACTCTATCGGAATAGGTTTGTCCAGATTATATATTTGTTCAATCTGGATTCCTTTAATGTCAGGAGCTTTTAGTATTGCTTTATTTTTATCCAATCCAATAGCGTCCCAGTCAATGTCCAATGTGATGAGTTTATCCCCTCCCCAATTTCCGATTGCAATCAACGTTTTATCATCTTTCACGTAAGCCGTCGCTTTTACATCTGTTTCTCCGGTTTTTACAGGGCAACGTTGTGACCAATAACCCAGCATCTTTGCCTCCTGAATACCAAAATCATCCCATAATTTCCATATCTCCGACGGATTGGAATTGCCATAAATACGTTCTGACATTCCATAGACCATTGCCCGGAAAGGATTGTGGTTTCCAAGCGTTTCACTAAATAATCCGTAAGGAATACCCGCTAACTCAATCAACCAATAATCCGGGGGTTCGTTGTAATCGAAGCCCTCCCCCAACCAGAGGCTGTTAATAAATGGGAAATGCTCCATAAAGAAATTTGAGATATTGTTCATCCCATATTGAGGATGAAAATGGTTTCCGCAGTGAAAATCGATCAAGCACCCTGGGCGTGCTCTGTCCATGACCTTCCGTACACGTTTCATAATCTCCCGATCATACCCCAGTCCATCGAGGTAAATGCCATCAATACCTACCTCCCTGACCAACCAGTCCAACCCTTCCAGGTAATAATTATGCCAGCGCGAGAGACCCGATTGTGCAATGGATGCATCCCAATGTCCCTCACTAAAATAATGATGCCATGCCGGTAGATAATCGTTGATCAGGTGTTCGCAAAGCCATGATTCTCCGGTAACCCCTCCTGTTTCTGTGGGAAGGGTGAATCGATCTGCCAATCTGAAACCTTCACCAGTCCGATAAATCTCATCCCCAAGGCTTCGCAAAGCAAATGTTTCGGGCGCCCTCACGCTCAGTTCACGAACGGTATAATATAGTTTCACCCTTTTTTCGTTTTGATGCGCCTTTGCAACATACGGTGTTAGGGTGTCAGTAGCTACAAAGGGATAGTTGATATAAGGATTTAGTCCATTGGCATGATGAATATTAATGATATTGGCACCCGACGCATTGATACTGTCCATTTGATCCAGATTTTTATCCGAATGCCAATAGCGCCATTGCCAGTGGTCGTTATCCAGTGGTCGAACCGGGGTCATCGATAGGCCGAATCGAAACGTAAGCTGATCCCTTTTTTTCATCTTCCTACTGCCACTAAAGATTTGTACATAAAAGGAATCGTCCTTTTCCTGCATGTTACATCCTCCCTTTCCTTGATTATACCAATCTTCAGGAATGCCCGTATCTTTAAAATTAAATATTTCCCACGTGTCGGTCTGCCCTTTTAATCTGCACTGAAGGCCGGCCCCCACGGTTCCAAGCCAGAAAACACTATTGCTTCTTTCTACATCCCATTTCCAACTCCAATTTTTAGGCCGGGTCCCTCCCTTTCGTCCCATCCCGATCATATATTCTGCGATTTCCTTCCGATAGGGGATTTCCAATCTCATGTCGTCAAAATTACCATCCTCCTTTGCAGTGACCGTTATGGTGTAGTTCATATACCCGTCAACTTCGCTTTTGGAACGACATTCCAGGTCCAACGACTCACTGGTTCCCTGTGTTGCTTGGGTAACGGCACCTGTTGCCCTATCCATTACTTTATTTGGACCATATGTAAAAGCCACCTCCTTGTTCTCCTTTACCGCCACAAATTTGACCGGTGCCGAAAGTAGTTTGCGTTCCGGCCCATCAGTAAGGGTCGACATGTCATCATATGAGCTGGTAATCTGTCCGGGAAGTCCGCTTGCATCAAAAACGACCTTATGGCCAAGAGTCTGCACCTGATTATCTTTTATGACTATCGGTGGATATATGCCGAAAGTTTCATCGTCCAATCCTATGGTCGAATTTAACCAATTCAGTCTTGCCATTTTGTGAATATCACTGCTCCCGCCATCCGTCAGCCGGTCTCCCGCAACCAGTATATTGATTTTGATCTTTCTTTTCTTCATCCCTGATGGTTTTAGCACCAAAGTAGCCACCAGTGGACCGTTGAAATTATCCGGAATTTGAACCCCGCACCATAAAGGTTGTACCTCACCGGTATTCACCGATAACTTTTTTTCAAATACCTTGCCCATCCAGTCGCCCCCCCCCTTATTAAAACAGGTGAAGGCGTCTTTGGATAGTTGTGCGCTTGCAAATTCGAGCTTTATGTTTTCCACATCTTTCAAGGCGTACATCCCGATTTGAAAAGTGAAATATTCTCCGGGTTGTGCTTCCCCCGTAATAATATCTGAAGGGCCTTTCTTTACCCATCTTAGGGGAAGATCATATTTCATTGCAATGGGGAACTCCCTTTTTTCCGGAAATAGAAGGTAGTCTGCCTCTTTATAACGCGCAAGCAATCTAGCAGTTTCCCCGGCTGTGGCAATGACCTCCATGGGATCGACCCGGTAAAAAGAGTCGGCCGACTGAAATTCGATCAGTTGCCCCTTGTCCAAGCCATTCATATAATCATCTTGAAGAGAAGCTTTCCAAGCAGGGTCTGCCAAGTCTTCCGTTGTCAGGTACGTAGTATTGGGAAAATAGCTATGGCCGATCGAATAAGACATATAATAAATATAGTACCTGCCCGGAACGGTCCCAGGCTGAAAAATTACATCTCCGTACTCCCTATTGATCTCCGGGCAAAAAACATTTTTAACGACTTGATTCGTTCTCGCATCTACCACTATGATCTGTTTTTTATGTGGGTCGACGTCCCGTCTTCTCCATGGTAGGCGCACAAAGCAGGCATTTGTTTTATTTTGTACCTCTACCACCGCACGGTAATTACCATAGGATTCTACAGGCCAGCTACCGATACTGTATTTTACTTCGGAAAAATCAAGTTTTCCTTCCTGTGCATTACATAGATCAAAAGAAATTAAACAGAGTAACGAAAGGAAGGACGTGGCTTTTAGAAAAAATAATCTCATATTTTTAACGTATTAAAGAAATCTTAGACTTTGGTTGTTTAAGCTTATTTGTTAATTAAGTCCACATATCTATTTCGAACAAGGATGGCACTCCATTAAATATCCTAGGGCTATATGAGCAGCTAACCTTCAAACGTAGCCTTCTAGGGTAACACCATAAGAGTATCCTCATTGTATTTCATCATAATCAACTTTAAATCAAGTACATAAATATCTAGCGAATCAAATCCAAATAACATTGAACTTTGGTTTGGAGTAAATCTAAAACCAAAAAATTATTGAGTAGATATTTGCTTATTAAGCTTTATTATATGTAACAGTTTTGCGGTTCAGTTGAAATTCACAACCTCGTTAATACATACTCTTTAATATTTATGGCAATATACGCTTTTTTTATTTAAGTGTATACACTTTGTGAATATTTTCAAAAGGTAGATATGGTAGTATATTCTAAACAAGAAGTGTATGTGTCCAACCAGCATACTTCACACTTATCCAGGCAAGACCGCGTCGGTTGTCTCGTTTGGAATGTCTTTTAATTCCCAGTCATTACCTCTTAATAACAGCGTTTGGACCGTACTTAAAGAAAAACACTAAGAAACGAAAACAACAATAAAGTAATCCTCTCATATATTCCATTTTTATTCAGCCTCCTTATTAGTGAAAAAATGGTTATAACGTTTTATAAACATGTGCCTAAATTATCGATCCAATCCATAAGTACATCATGAGGAACCAAAGGTCTACCTCCTGTTAATCCATGAAAATATATACTGGGTATCTGTCTAATATAGGGAAGTACTAACTATAAACTATTTGCAGTTGCAATGTATACATCCATATTAATTCAATTCTATCCGATCTGAGGTCCAGCTATCCACTGCCACGCCAATGTTTTCCTTACCTATAGATGATGAAAACTCGCACTTGATAATTTTTTTGTCCCCTGGCATAAGGGTGATGTAATTGTCAGAATAATACACCGGCAAAATTCTTTTTCCACTTTGTCTATCAAAAACTTTTATCCTATTAAAAAATGAGATATTATCGGTAGCTTTCATACTTATTGTATACGAATAATTATCTCCTTCCTTATTCAGCTCTAATGAGAATTCTGGTCGTGTTTTAGGTAACTGCTCGAATTGAGAGTAATCCTTTTTCTCTGTTGTCAGCCAGTAAATGTTTTCAGAAATTTGAACAGTTTTATCAACCAATGTCAACTTCAAAAAGTAGACGCCGTCCAAATCCTTTGGTTTTGGTATTTTGTACAGGGTATTAACAGTATTCGCAAGGGCATCTGATTTTTGAGATCGTTCCCATACTGTTTTTCCATTTAGATCAATTAATTGAGCCTTAACGATCAATCCATTGTACGCATTTAGTGTTGAATTTACCAATTCAATTCTTTTGCTCTCCAAATTGTACATGGGATGAAGGGGTTCCGAGCCTTTTTTCACCCCGTAGAACATAGCATTTACATCCAAATACCAATCATAGGCCTGGCCACGGAGGGCTGTCCAAGGGTTTTGTGTTTTCCAAATTAGAAAACCTGTGTACCATTCCCACATTTTCGAGGACCGCCCTTCCATTAATGAGCGATATTGGTCATAATTCACAACTTGAGCTATTTTAGTATATGATTCTATATCCTGAATCTTACCGTAACGTTCAAGTTGGTTTCCATAACCTAAATTTAAATGATAACTCCATGCATAATTACGGGATAACCCTTCTACAGGAAACATATCCAAATCTTTTTTAGGTAAAATTTCCCGAAGTGTTTCTATCTCAGGTAAACCAACTGATCCCAATTCGGGGTTAAAGGGAATGTGTTTAGTGAAAAACCATTCCGGCTCTTGTATATCATGCGGACCATCAAACCCCTCTCCAACCAGCAGGGGATTAGTTGAGTGACTTACAAACCACCTATGGGGGTCAAGTTTTGGGAATACTTGGTTCGTCAAGGTTTTATTTAGGTAGTCGGATAATGGTGCTTCATTGGCTCCACACCATACACTTAAGGATGGATGGTTCCTAATCATTTTGATCTGATCAACAGCGGATTCAATATAAAGGTCTTGATTATCGGGATATTCTCTTCTACGTTGTCTGCTGTCCAACTTCATAGGATCGTCCCATGCACCGATAACATCGGCCGTACCCCATAGGTCCTGAAAAACCAGGATACCAAATTCATCACAGGCATCAT
Source organism: Arenibacter sp. P308M17 (assembly GCF_003426735.1). Lineage (GTDB taxonomy): Bacteria > Bacteroidota > Bacteroidia > Flavobacteriales > Flavobacteriaceae > Arenibacter. Next base: position 579,224 of record NZ_QVON01000003.1, on the reverse strand, counting down.
AAAATTCAGGACGTTCAATCATTGCACCGCCCCAGACACGGATCATCCGAAGATTCATCTCTGCATGAAACCGTATCTCTGTACGGTATCGCTCAGGAGAGAGCCTAAGGAGCCAATCCGATGATATGTAGTTTCCTCCTGGAATGAAAATCTTTTGTCCGTTTACATAAAACTTCCGGCCTTTGTTATTAGGTGATGGTTCTGAACTTATTTCTCGGATGCCATACCGCAGCTCTTTACTATCACTTATGTTTCCGTTGCTCTTAAATGATATTTTCATGTCATATAAGTGTTGTTCTCCGATGCCATTTGGCCACCACAATTGCGGGTTTTTGAATATGAGGTCATCTAACGCAACCTCTATTCTTTCATTGGCAGGTATGGTAACCTCTTTTGTTACATTTTGTCCATTGGTTTCGCAAATCAATAAACCTGTTTGAATTTCATTAGCGGTGTTTACTAATTCAACAGTTGTTTTTACGTACGCTTCTTCCTGCAGTCCTTTCACTTCCCGAATTCCCGGGACTTTGGTTACCACATAGGGATTTTCCACTTTCACCGATTTGGTCTTTGTTATAGTCACCTCATCCCAAATCCCGGTATTCCTATCACGAATAGGGCGGCTCCAGTCGTACCCAGGCATGTATTGCATCGTGTTATCGCGGCCAATTGTACCGTCGCCACTTTGTCCACCATTTGGATTGCCCGGATGGGTTGGTGGGTAAACGATTACGGCCAATACATTTGGTTTGCCATAATTTAGCCAGGGTGTTATTTCAAAACTCTTACGCAGGAACATGCCTTCATGGGTGGTAGTATTGATCTTTTTACCATTGAGAAAAATTTCAGCCTTATAGTTGATTCCCCGGAAATTAAGCCACACCTTTTCATCTACCGGAATTTTATTTACAGTAAATTGGTTTAGAAAATAGAAAGTATAAAAATCTGCCCCTACATGGTATACATCGGGGATCAGTTCATTGTTCATTCCAATTGCTGGGTCAGGAAATATATCATTTTCTAACATGGTTGTAAGAATCGTACCTGGAACCTTGGCAGGCATCCATCCTACACTATGATCCGTTGGAGGTATGATTACCCAGGTTGGAGGTGATTTCACTACCCATCCGGAATCAACAACTATTGGAGCTGAGGTCAGTGTATTTCCATCCATATTTATCTCACTTGCCCGCTTGGCCCACCAATTGCTATGAAGCGTTGTTTTTTGTCCAATTTCAGGAAGTGACAACGGTTTTACAGTCTGTGCATTTGTATAAGTAATACTGGCGAAAATAAAATATAAGAACATGGCAATTTTCCCTGTTCTATTGTTCATCCTTTTCATATTTAATAATTTGATTTTTATTTAACAGCACATAGTTGGATCAATGGAGCCATATGAACATGGATTTATTTACCTTATGGGCAGATAATTATCAACAACGGAACAGCAAATCCCGGTAAAATTATTTTTCGTATAAATCGCCTTTTCCTTTATTCGATTAGATACTCTGTTACTTTACTCCAATACATACCATGATGTACCTCCCGCCTTTATCTTTACGGTCATCAATAATTCACCTTCCTCGGTTAGAGTATATTTTTTTTGCCCGCCCCCCTCTTTCTTTACAGTTACACTGTCTTTTAATCCGGTATAATACAAGGGCAATTTAAGTTCCTTTTCAATGTCCTTGTCCGTTGGATTAAAGACAACGGCCATGCCTTTATATTTTCCATAGGGATCCACATGTAGCATGCAATCCAAATCACGACCGGTGGGGCGGCTCACATGAATAATATCAGAAGTTAAAATTTGGCGATACGTTTTAAACCAGGTCAACCATTTTTGAACCATTGCTTTTGTTTCAGGGGTATCGTACATACGGTTGCCGCGGATAGTAAGTTGGGAACCGCTCGCTAGATACTGAATTAACTGCTGTTCATATCGCTCGATGTTTTCATTTAAGGGTTCCAGTCCAACCCGTGGGTCATTTGTGTAAAAACCAACAAGTTGCAAGGTCATCCAACCCATCGTTGGTAGCTTATACCATGTTCCATCATATATATATTGCCGCCCTAGTAGTAATTGCTGTTGGGGGGAAAGATTGGCGGTGGCTTCCCGATATCCCATACCGGTACTGCTGCCCCCATTTAAAAAATACCAATCTGGAAGAAGAATGTTCATACCACGTCTCTGGGCCTCATGAATTACCTCCACCTGTGCCTTCCATTGTTCCCATTGGGAATCTTTCAGCCCTCGGTGATGTTTATGAATTTCAGACCCACAGGCATCCCCATGGTAGGGACCATCGGCACTATACACCATAAACTTGGACTCATCATAAAACCTCCACATCTTAGGATAATAATCATCCTGCCATTTACTTGCTATACATACGCTTTGGCCAAACATAGTTCCAGGGCTGCCAGTGGCCGGGTCAATACAGTCAACTTCAGGTCCGCGGCCTCTGGAAGCGACCTGCAATTCGTAACCTGCCATTATTATCCCTCGCTCTTCCGCATATTTACCTATTTTTTTCCAATGTTTCAGATAGCTTTCGTCCATATTGTCATAGCTCACCCCAGGCCATGGGTCAATGGTAAGTTTTTCCATGCCAAGTTCGTACATCTGGTCAATTAGGGACTTTAAGAGAGTTTCATCATGAGAGGTAATAGAGGCACCAATCAGTGATTCGGTTACCTGGGGTGCTAAAGTTTTGTACATTCTCCGATGGGCCAGTGACTGTCTTTCTCTATCGTCACTATCATTCAATAGTTCAAAAGTAACATTTGAAATAAAGGGTTCCTCTTTACCTATTAGCACATTAGGCCCCATCGGCAACTTGCTCAATAAAAGGTTCCGGTGTGGAAAATCCAAGAAAATATCCTCCGCCGCGTTTTGAGTGGCCCAAGTATGATAGTCAGGGTCTACTACCCATTTCGTGGTAGATTGACCTGCCTGGTAGGGTTTGGGGTCTCCCGTGAAATGGAGCAAGCCGCTCCCGTCCTTGTCCCAGTTGGCCAAAGCAAAGGAATAATCACTTTCTACATGTATCCGGTGTACTTGGTCCTGGTTTATGGCCAATACTTCGGATTCAAAACGATCCAAAGTAACATCCCTTTCGTTATGGTTGATAACTTCCAGCCATTTTGAAATTACGGGAATGCCTTGGTAGATCTCATAATTTATTTTTATTTCAATATCCTTTACCGCCGTCATTATTTCGGTAGGCTTGAAAGTCATTGTCAATCTAAGTCCTTTCGCAGGCCACGGTGTGGATAGGGCATTATATTTTTGCTCCCAGTGATACCGTTCTTTTGGCAAGCCCGTTTCAATTTTTACTAAACTAAATGCATTGGGATTGGCTTCTATTGTTGCATACCAGCTTTCCATCAGATACGATTTTTCGGGCTGACCTTGCAACCCGCCAACCTCATACCAGATACTATCCAGCATAATACGTGCCTCAGGTTTTACAGCGCGCACATACTCTGCGCCATTTGATAAGTTATTATAGCTGACACATGCAATGTTGTCTGACACATAAAAGGTGCGACTTACCAATCCGTTATTTAATTGAAACATGGATGTTAGGCCATCTTTGGATTTTTCTATCAATAATTTACTGGGCTCATCGATTTTGTGTATAAGCCAGTCCTGGGATTGTGAGGAGACAGAAAGTGAATTAACAATCTCTTTGCCGGTTCCGGGTGATTCTATGTTTTGGATAAGTGCTTCGGTTTTTTTTATTCTGTTGGCACTTAGTCCTTTTTTATATTCATAATTGAGTAAAAAATCCTTCCCTGGATTAAATTCTCCTGTTTTAAAAGTAGCAAATCGCACCTCGTAAATTTCACCGTTAAATTGATTATTACCCTTATTTTGATTGCCAACAGTGAAGCCTGCATTGATTTTATTTCCTTTTTGGAATATTCCTCTTTTCACCCCGTCCATCCACAATGTGCAATTATTGCCGTCAGCCACTAAAGCAAGATGGGTCCACTTATTGTAAGTTGCAACTCCTATCTCGAACATACCTTTGCCACCGACTTTTGCAAACCATTTATCGCCCTGTTGTACTATTGCATATCCATTTCGTGCATCGCCCAAACCAACAATCCCGAAAGTATGTTTGGCATCTATATCCTTTCCCTCGGTCAATCTAGGTTTTGCCCAGACTTCAAGAACAAAATTGTCGTTATTGTCGATCAAATTCTTTTCCGAATGGTAATAACCATTATCAGGTGTAAATAGTATAGATCCACCTTGTTTGCCGTTAGGAGCGCTGGCATAAAATACGGGACTCCCTTTACGTAATAATGTCAATTGTGCATTGTTTTCCGAGATAATCTGTTTAGGCCCTATGGCATAGGTAACTGCTGTTCCCTGTCCCATTTTAAAATGGGCTTTCACATCTATCTGTGCCTTGGCGCCGATCCCGACTATCATTAGTAAGAGAACAAAACTGTGTTTTAAAAATACGGTCATGATTATTTTAATTAGACTATTATATTATTGATCATTTTATTCCAATACATATTCCTTTGGGCAACACAATTAGTTACCTAACAAGGCTGAGGGCTCCAAAGCACCGGTCCAGGATCTCGCGGAAAAAGAAATTCCATTTTCCATAGATTTTTGTTCCTGGAAGATCCATTCCACAATAATTTCCATGATCCGTCCTTTAATAAAAATGAAACGATTATCAATAGAACTGATTATGACCATAATACTTGGTTCCCATATTCAATACCACAAACGTTCCATATCTTCCGTTTGGAACCAATCGGTCATTTGATCAGAACTAAAAACGAATCAACCTTAAGGTGAACTGTGAACAGTATGCCATTATTTTATTTGAAATTTTTACTATACCTCCCCAAAACCTATTGCCCATATTTCTAATGTGTTCAATCGTTAACTAAAAGTGTATATACTTTTAATTTCGTACGAAAGATATTAAATTCCAAAAAAAGTGTATACACATTTTAACAATTATTTAGAATATGATATATGAAACATCGAAAATTGCTTCTTTCGGATATTTGTGCACTTTTTACTGCCTCCGTTTATATCGTTTTTTTGCAAAACCCATCCTGTGACGATTAGCAACTGCGCCAACGATCCAAAAAGCCCCCCCTTCGTCAAATGCTAAATAGACAAGTCATGTATTGACCCAAAAAAGAAATGGAGTGCATTTAAACACTCCATTCCCCCTACTAAAACTAACTTAACTAACTCCAATGATCAAAATCTCACTTATCATTATGAATAATTGCGTTATTGATTTGAACTAATACTACAGCCATATTAATTATGGACAACTCCAGAATTATCAAATAAATATTAATTCAATGGATCAAAGGTACCTCCATCCCAACCTATTGTCTGCTCCAAATTGGCATCCTTTTGAATATAAGATTCTGGAATCCCATAGAAATAATAGGTATCAGGAATATTAAATCTTTCATTCGGGGCAGTTTCCACATCAAAAGTACTCCAAGAAAACTTGTCCCAAAAATCATCTATATTGTCATAACCTTGAGGTGCCTGTTCCCCTGGATTTACGGTAAACGACAATCCTTTATGTACTACTTGGTCGTTAAGAATATCGAATCTTCTCCATCTTCTTAGGTCATCCCATCTTTTATTTTCAAAAGCGAACTCAACAAATCTCTCGTTGATATACGCTTCCCTAATACCTGCCTGATCGTTAGAAGTGATCCCATAATTCCCCGATCCGGCTTCTATACCGGCACGGGCCCTTATATCGTACAATACCTGAAGTGCCTCGGCCGTATTGCCAATTTCATTGGCCGCTTCGCCGTAATTCATCAAGACTTCTGCTAATCGGATTTCGATCCAATCAACATCCGCCAGATTAATGGTTGCCCCATCTACATCCTTATCCACAGCCTTTAGTCTATAGAATCCGGTCCAATTAAATCCGGAAAAACCATAAAGCAATTGTTCGGAATCTTCTCCGGCGGCGGTTGTATATAGCCATAGATACGACTCGAAAGTGTCAAGATCTTTTATATTATAGTGATGGCTCCCGTTATATGCAATATTGGCATAAAAACGATTGTCACGATTTTTATAGAACTCTCCGTAACCGGCATTGGGATCAAAATCGGATCCGTCCTTCATAGGAAATGCATCCACAAGTTTTAAAGCGGGTTGATCATACCCAACAGCACCACTAGTAGCCCACAAAGGTCTTAGTACATTTTGGTTATAAGTACGGCCAGGATTCAAAAATTGGTTTACCATAATTACCTCTTCGTTCAATTCCTGGTACCAGATATCCTCATAATTGCCTTGGTACAATCCTTTCCCCATCGTTTCCAAATATGCCAATGCCTCTTTATTGGCATTATAGGCATCAGTCCATTTAGTGGCATCCCCAGAAGGGTTAAATTGTGGACTTGCATAAAACAGTAAGGCCCGCCCCTTAAAGGCCATTGCTATTCCTTTATCGATCCTACCATAGTCTGCGCCCGTCCATTCATCGGGCAACAATGAGATTGCCTCATCCAAATCTTTTATTATTTGTTCAAAACAGGTGGCCGCATTACTTCTTGGAACGGACAAATCTTCCTCCTCCAAACCTTGTGCATACAGCACCAAAGGAACACCTCCATAAAGTTTCGTCATATTGAAATATGCCCAGGCCCTGAAAAACAGGGCCTGTCCTTTCAGCCCACCCAAAAAATCGGGATCAAGAGTACTGGTTTCAACTTCTCTGAGCAAAATATTGATTTTCCTAATATTTGCATAAGGCCAATAATTCACTGTATTTATATCTGCGGTTCCCTTTAGAAGAGGCTGCATGGTAAAACCATCCCCATTAGGTGCCTCGTCCGATGCCCCCCCATTAAAAGCCATTCCTGGCATGAAAAGACTATAAATATTATTGATATAGGCCTCTGCCAGTCCTTCGTCCAACCATACATCTTCCGGGTTGATCGCATTCAGGTTTTCTTTTTCGAATACTTTTTCACAGGAACCAAAAGCAAGCCCTATCAGAATGAAAAGTACTACTAGGTGATTATTTATTTTCATTTGTTACGTTATTTATATTAAAGTGTTATGTCTAAACCCAAACTATAATTTTGCATATTTGGATAAACTCCTGCACTACCCAATTCCACATCATAGTCTTTAAATTTCGAGAACGTAAATAAATTAGTTCCTGAAATGAACAATTTTAATTTTTTAACCCCAATGGTATTGAGCACTTTCTCCGGCAGATCATAACCTATGTTCAAATATCTAAGTCTCAAATAATCCGCATCCTTTAACCAAAAAGTAGAATGATAACGGTCTGATGCAATATCCCAATTTGGTTTAGGCATTGAGGAATTTATATTCTCAGGTGACCAATAGTCTTCCCATATGCCATACACCCGTGTCCATCCATAGGGAGCCTGGGCACTTAGGATTTTCTTATAACCTCCTGTTCCTTGAAACAATACGTCCACGCTTACACCTTTTAGACTCCCACCAAGTTGAATCCCATAAGTTGAAGTAGGAGCGGCATTATCAGCAATAACAGTATTATCCAAACCATCAATTTTGCCATCTGGTACACCGTCTATACCACTAATATCCTGGTAATTAATTTGACCCAATTGAGGGGACTGACCATAGATCGTATAACCTGTAGGTAAAGCATCAATGTCCTCCTGAGTTCTTAGAATGTCATCATAAACCAACCCGGCAATATAATTCCAGGAACGGCCGATTCTATTTTGAAAATCCCTTATATTATCACCTTGCGCTATTTTTACGACTTCATCCGTAGCATATCCATAATTTGCCCCTAGATAATAATTAAAATCCCCAATATTATTATTATAGTCTACTTCTATCTCATAACCATTGGACTTCATTTCACCATAGTTGGTATTTGGTATATTTCCCCCAACCGTAGAAGGCAGCTCATCAAGTTGCGACCCTAAGATATCCTTCGTTCTTTTGCCCCATACATCTAAGGTAAAACTGAGATTGTTGGTCAAATTTATATCAAGACCAAAATTTGTCGATTCGGAAGTTTCCCAAGTCATCAAGGGGTTGGTGATTCCCCCATATTGTATTCCCTTGACTTCTCGCGGACTTTGTCCCAAAAAATATCCGGTGCCCCCGACGTACTGCTCTTGCCATCTCCATGGATCAACTGCATCATTACCTACAGTCCCATATGATGCCCTTAATTTAAGTCGCTCAATGAAATTAATGTCAAAGAATTTTTCCTCACTTACAACCCAACCAGCAGAAACAGAGGGGAATAACCCCCAACGCTCGCTTGGTTTAAATATTAGAGACCCATCATATCTAAATGATGCAGTAAGCAAATATTTGGATTTGAAGTCATAGTTTAATCTTCCAACATACGACAATCTACCTGTTTCATTTTCAGATCCTCCAGCCCATGAATCTTCAGGTACTCCACTAGTTTGATTCCATTGATCCCTTACCAGAACGGGAAAATCATATCGACCAGCTCCAAAATTGTTATTGAAACCTTCACTTTGTTCATAGGCTAACAATGCATCAATACCGTGATAACCAAAAGCTCTCTTAAAATTTATTTGCGTATTAAATTGATATGACCTGTTAAAATAAGCTGTTTCCGAAAGTGATTCCCTGGATGGCCAATTGCTTTTAACAGTTTGCCCAGTAAGTTTCACTTGTGAAAAGTCATGAGGTGTATGCCCAGTAATTTCGTATAGCGTATGTTTCTTTTGAAATATTTTTACATCGCTTGTCGACTGGTTGTTCGCGTAAGTAACCTTTGCAGATAGGCCTTCCAATGTTGGAATGTTATAGGTCAAACTAAGTACAGCATTTTGATTTTGACCTCTATTTTTCATATATCCGGAATTATTGATCAATCCGCCCACATTACCTAGCCATCCTAAATTAGGGGCTTTCCCATCTATAAAAATTGGGTCGTAAAAGTTCCAAGTCTGTAACTTTGTCCATAACCCCTCTCCTCCCCAATCACTGCCATCACCAGGTGGGTCCATTCTTTGGCGTAAGCTATTGGAAATAGCAAGGTTCACATTCGCAGTTAGGTTATTAGAAATTTTGACATCAATATTTGCCCTTAAATTGTTTTTATCATAGGTAATCGGCTCAAGAAAACCTGTCTGTTTAAAGATAGAACCCCCTATGTAGTATTTAACCGCATCGGATCCTCCGGATATGCTAACAGCATGACGGCTACTATAAGGATCTTTATAAACTTCGTCCAAATAATCGTAACCATAACCATTGTTTACGGTACGTAACCAATCTAAATCTTCTTGGCTCCAAGAAAACCATGAAGTCTCACTTATTGTATTGGCCATATTGGCAATATCTATCCCTGACATCATATCAGGCAATATAGTTGGCTTTTCTACACTATAGGTCGAAATATAATTTATCGTAGGCTTACCGGAATGTCCTTTTTTCGTATTTACCAGAACAACCCCATTGGCAGCTCTGGCCCCATAAATAGCCCCAGAAGCGGCATCCTTTAGGATGCTGACTTCCTCTACCTCATTAACATCAAGTGCATCAAAATCGGCCTTGCTCTTTACAATACCATCAATAACATATACTGGAGTAGCATTGTTCCAAGTTCCCCTCGCCCTAATTGTTAAATCCGAGGATATTCCAGGCATTCCCGTATTGCTTGAGACCGTTACTCCCGATAGCCTTCCCGCCAACAGTGTAGTTAGATCGGCCGAGGGTATTTGCGCAATCTTTTCCGTAGTCATATTGGTTATGGATCCGGTTAATGTGGCCTTGCTTTGGGAGCCATATCCAACAAGTACAACTTCATCCAGACCGGATGCACTTTCCTCTAGTTGGATTTTTAGAATCGTCAATCCTTTTAAAGGAACTTCCTTTGTTCCGAAACCGAGATAGGACACCTCCAGAATAGCCTCCAGATCAAGTACACTTAACTGAAAATTTCCGTCAAAATCAGTTTGGGTACCGTTTGAGGTACCCTTTTCCATAATATTGGCTCCCGGTAATGGCTCTCCATAATTGTCAGTAACGGTACCCTTGACAACGAAAGATTGTTCAATTGATTCCAAATCCTTCTTTACAGTAATAGTACCTGTATCGAACGATACTTTTGTGTTGGGCTCATACACATTGGCCTTAGCCCAGCCAATAAAAACCATCATAATGAGTATCGTGAGCTTAATTTTTAATAAGTCCTTATATGGGCAAGCCAAATGGAAAGACCTCTGTTGATCGACTTTTTTCATAATTCTTTAAATGGTTGATTTATTAAACATTAGGTGATTCACTTTTTATAAATGCGATTATTGTATTCTTTTTTAAACTGATTTTTTCAATTAACCATTAGGTGGAATCCTGGATTATATTGATTTTTGGGTCACTTATAAATATTTTCTTGAGGATTTCCTTAATTTCCTTTTTTGTTAGCCCACTTGATTTTTTCCGGGGAGATTGGAGTAAGATTGCCATAGTTATCATTTGTTTAATACCACATAATCAAAAGTGTATACACTTGTGATTCGGATTGCAATATAGAAATATTTTTTGAAATAAGTGCATACACATTTGAAAAATCAGTATACAAATCAATAAATCGTCCTGCATAGAGCAAGTCAAACTTTTGAAGTTCATTGTTAATTGCTCGTTTCTCAGAGGGTACCGATGGGTGAGGTTTTATAAAATGCTATTGCGTTCTATATCTATTAACACCGGTTGGCGAAATTATATCCATATAGATTTAAGACCGTTGCATAACCCTTACCAAAAAGGGTCGATTTTTTAAATTTGATTTTTTAGAAATTTTTCGGGCCGATATTTCAGTCATTTTTCGTTTTTTGGTTATTTTTCGGGTCAAATGGCCCGTCTTTTAAAGCCATTTTCCCTTAATTTTTACAATTGGACGCAAGTATCCCCGGACTGCGGTACAAATTGTAGCACATGGCCTCCATTATATTTTGGGTGTGCATTTTTTTAATTCCCCTGTACCTTGCTGTTGCTCCGGAAAACCACCTTTTAATACCTCCAAAAGTACGCTCGACCTTAAACCTTGTCTTGCCCACAAGTTTGTTGAACACCTTCTCCCAATGGGTCAAGGGTCTGTTCTTGTATACTTTTTTTAAAATGTGGTTCTTTAATTTTCGTTTTTTTAGCAGTGCCCCGTTTTTCTTGGATTGGTAGCCCTTGTCCGCTTTTAAGGGAATGTCCTCCGGCAGGTCCGCCGTGTCCAATACTTCTTCCAGATTGCTTATCTCATTGGTGCTTGCCTTGGTTGTAAGTACGCCCAATACCAAGCCTTCGTTATCGGTAACGTGATGCTTTTTGTAACCGAACCTATACTTGCCGCCTTTCTTTAACCAAGCAGCTTCGGTATCCACACTGGCCGCATAATCCTTGGTCACTTCAACTTCCTGCCCATCTTTTCCGTCCTCGGTGACTTTATGGTCGGTCTTGCCCTTGGGCATCCTTGCGTTCCAATTTATCTATCTTTGGAAAATAATTTAGGAAGAGGGACTTCACAGCATCTTCTATCAATATCTCTGCAACACTGCCGGAACCTTCCTGTTCCCCTTCATAAACCAATTCTATCTTACCGATAATAGAGGGAATAACCCCCATAAAATCGCTCAATCTTATTATTGTCGTTTCTTGACCATTCTTCAGTACCCTTCGCTCAGCGGTACTCATTAGATTTTCGAAGGAAGTTATACTCATCCTGGCGCTAATACCACTTTTGGCATCTACATATTCACTTTCCCTGGCTTCCCTGCTTATTTGTTCCAAAAGATCTTTTGCTAAATCCGGGACATAAATGGCCTCAGTTTGGCGTTTGTCCAATTTGGATTCCTGTTCCGTAATTTTACGCGCGGTTTCAATATCTTCGGGATAGTGCGTTAAAATCTGGGACCCTATCCTATCTTTTAGTGGGGTTACGATACTTCCCCTATTGGTATAATCTTCAGGGTTCGCAGTAAATACAAATTGTAGGTCCAAAGGCAATCGAAGCTTAAAACCCCTGATTTGAATGTCCCCTTCTTGTAAGATGTTAAAAAGGGAGACCTGTATCCTTGCCTGTAGATCCGGCAGTTCATTGATTACAAAAATACAACGGTTGGCACGGGGGATCATTCCAAAGTGTATAACCCTGTCATCTGCATATGACAACTTTAGGTTTGCAGCTTTGATAGGATCTACATCACCAATTAAATCGGCCACAGTAACATCCGGTGTAGCCAATTTTTCATAGAATCGATCACTTCTGTGCAGCCAGGAAATGGGTGTTAGGTCACCGTGTTCCTTTATGGTTTCTATAGCAAAGCGGGAGATTGGGCTTAAGGGGTCATCATTTATTTCCGAACCGGTGACTATTGGAATATACTCGTCCAATAAATTTACCACTAGTCTTGCCAAACGCGTTTTAGCTTGGCTCCTAAGCCCCAGTAGATTAATGTTGTGCCGGGATAATATAGCTCTTTCAAGTTCCGGCACTACAGAATTTTCGTAGCCCCAAACCCCGGGAAATGTAATTTCATCCGACTTTATTTTGTCAATAAGATTTGCCCTTAACTCATCCTTTATTTTTATTGTTTTGTATCCTGCCTTTCTAAGTTACCCTAGATTGGTAATATCCTTATGATTTAATTTCATCTGTAAATATTTATATTTTGGTCTCCCTGTTTATTTAATTCAACAGGAATGGCGCCTATCAGCTTTTGCTTTTTTTTGTTATTTATCCTTTTAATCTTTTTCTCCTATTTTGTTCGTAATCCTCAAAAATCATTTCACCAAGTCCCTTTAAGCCGGTAAAGAAGGCTTTTCCCTTATTGGCTTCCGTAAAATGCCTCACAAATTGCGTTAAATACGGGTCCTTGGCAATCATAAAGGTAGTTATGGGGATATGGAGCTTTCTGGCCTGCCTGGCCATGTTGTAGCATTTCTCCACGATATAATCGTCCAAGCCCACACTATTTTTATAGTAGGTGCCATCAGCCAATCGAATACAGCTGGGTTTGCCATCTGTAATCATAAATATCTGTTTGTTCGTATTTCGCTTTCTACGGAGCATGTCCATGGCCAATTGCAATCCGGCAACCGTATTGGTATGATAGGGCCCCACTTTAAGATAAGGCAGATCCTTTATTGGAATGGGCCAGGCATCGTTGCCAAAAACCAAAATCTCCAAGGTGTCCTTTGGGTAACGGGTCGTGATGAGTTCTGCCAAGGCCATAGCTACCTTTTTGGCAGGCGTAATGCGGTCTTCACCATAGAGTATCATACTATGGCTAATGTCGATCATTAAGACCGTGCTCATTTGAGCTTTGAATTGGGTGTCCTCTACCACCAAATCCTCTTCGCTTAAATGGAAATTACCGATACCATGGTTTATCTGGGCATTTTTTAAACTCTCGGTCATGGAAATTCGCTCTAAACTATCGCCAAATCTATATTCCCTGAATTCTCCCATATGTTCATCCCCCCTGCCCGACAAGCCGGTTTTATGATTGCCCGAACCACTGCGCTTTATCTTGCCGAAAATTTGGTTCAGGGCCGCTTGTCTGATAATCCGTTCCATTTTGGCAGTTATGGACAAATCCGCTTTCTGCCCCCCCGGAACCATCGCCATCACCTTCTATTGGTTCCTCTCTCAGAAATCCTTTAGCCTTAAGATCTTCAATAAAATCATCAATGGTATAATTCTCATCGGTAAGTTGGTACTCCTTGTCCAACTCCCTTAACCAATCCAAAGCCTCATCCACATCTCCAGAAGTATGTGTAATCAGTTCCTTGAAAATGTCAAAAAGCTTTTCAAAAGGAGTTTGTTCTGGGGTTTCATAGTTGGAAAATCGAAACCCTTTTCTTTTATTAATAGCCATACTATAAATTTACTTAATTTGGTCTAGACCATTTCCTTTTTAAAGAAAACTTAACGGTTTACCTATATTAGTATCGCTTGGATCATAAAAACCTTTCATATTACAGGGCATTTTTTAACACTCCTTCACTTTGGACTGGGGAATTGGAGGGTTTGAAGCAATTTGTATTTCCAGAAATATATTTTGAAAATTTGGATATGGGGTTGATTCCCTCCAATGTACGGTTAGGGCATAAAATAGAACACATTTTTCTAAAGCTGATCCAACATTCGCGGCAATACAAAATTATAGCCTACAATATTCCCATAAGGAAGGAAAAAGTAACCTTAGGGGAAATAGATTTCTTGTTGCAAGATATTGACAGTCATAAATTTACTCATGTTGAATTGACGTATAAGTTTTATGTAATATCTGAGGAGGCAACAAATATTGAGCACCGATTGATAGGGCCCAACCAGCGCGATTCCTTTAAAGCTAAGAAAGAAAGGATGATAAATCATCAAATTCCACTTTTGAAGACACCGGAAGCCATATCTGTGCTACAAGGGTTTAATATAAAACCTTCGGAACTATTGCATCAGGTATGTTTTAAATCCCAATTATTTATCCCTTTTATGGCGCATAATTTGGATTTGGCACCTTTTAACGCCAATTGTATAAGTGGAAGGTGGATTCCTTTCCAAAAATTTAAGTCCCCTTTGTTTCTTGAACACCAATATTATTTTCCGTCCAAGCAGGAATGGCTTCTGGACCCACATCAAGGAGTTAATTGGCTAAGCCATAATGATGTGCTAGAATTGATTTCAGCTGGATTGGAAATTAAGAATTCTCCATTATTATGGATGAAATCATCGGATTTTACCTTTGAAAAACTATTCGTTGTTTGGTGGTAAAATTTATTGAAATTAGTTGGAAATAAGGGAGGTATGAAACCTGTGTAAAAATAATAGAAATAAAATAGGCCAGCAATATTGGGATTAAAGTTTCGTTTTCTATAGACAAATCTTAAAACCCCGTACCTATGACAAAAGTTTATTTGTTGTTTTTTCCATAGCCCAGGCAAAGGACGATTGTGAATTAATTTATTCTACCGCTTCCTATGCCCTTAATCATGCCAAAAGCGCATTGAAGGCGAATAACTATGATCATCAGAAATTCTATTCGGGAAAGGCCTTGGAGTCCTATGAAAAACTTTTTAAGCTATTGGAAGGCAGTCAATGTGAAGGCCTTTCGGAAAAAGTTCAGGACATTATAGCGGATGCCTTAAAGGCTGCCGACCCTGCAGATTGGGATAGAGGACGTTATTACAGTAAAAAGGTATTTACAAGTACCCTGGACCTGATCAGTTATATGGATGGTAGGACCGAAGTTGCAGGCGTTGATAGTACAGAGTAACTTTTAGGGTCTAGTACCCCTCCTAATATCAAAGAAAAAGTCATTGTATACATGGACCAAATAATATTAGGTTGAACCGGTATACAATGACTTTTTATTTTTATTCTGAAGGGCTTTTAGCCGACAATATCCAAAGGCGCAGTGGTTTTCCAATTGCCCCTGGTAAAATCCGGGAACTCTTGAGGAGCACCATTTTGGGCCACAGATACCTCGCTCAAAGTACCTACAGCACTCCAATAGCAGCCTTCGTATACGTTCTGATCTAATGGTAGGCCATTGCGTAGGCACTCGATGATTCGATACCTCATTATAAAGTCCATTCCACCATGTCCGCCCATTTTGGTAGCCAATTCTCCCAAGCGCACGTACAATGGATGTTCATATTTTTCAAAAATCTTTTGCAATTGCTCGCCTTCTGCCCATTCGTGGTGGCTATCCGGACCGCCTTCTATCCCACCTTCCAAGGCAATTCTGGTAGGGAAACCTGCCAGGGTTCCTTTTGTTCCTTGAATCAGGTTAAGTCGGGTATAGGGTCTGGGGCTTGTTTCGTCCCACTGTACCAAAATAGTCCTACCCATATTTGTTTTTACAATGGATGTATTTATATCCCCTCCTTTAAAGTCCAACTTGTTCCATTTGTGGTCTGCTGGAAAATTCTTGGCGGCGTATAGATTACGTCCTTTGCCGGGAGAAGAGAAGGAGTTTATAAATTTAAAATTATCCTCACCCCTGGCTAAATTCATATATTGGGCAACCGGTCCCAAGCCATGTGTAGGATATAGATTGCCATCGCGATTGGCATAATGATAGGTACGCCAAGATCCGGTGCCCCGTTCCACCTGGTTCATTTCTGACCTTAATTCGTGGATATAGGATGCTTCCCCGTGCAGCAACTCCCCTATAACACCTTTTCGGCACATATTTAGGTAGAGTAGTTCTTCCCTGCCGTAGTTGACGTTTTCCATCATCATACAATGCTTTTGGGTTTTTTCCGAGGTATCCACAATGTCCCACATCTCCTGGATGGTAAGGGCAAGTGGAACTTCAACAAAAACATGGGCCCCACTTTTCATAGCTTCAATGGCCATAGGTGCATGCAATTCCCATGGGGTACAAACCCAAACCGCGTCTGGTTTTTCCTTTTTTAACATCTTTTTCCAGTCGTTCTCCCCATTGGTGTACAGGCTTATCTTCTTGTGCCTGGTACCCCCACCATTCTCCTTACAAACATTTGCCGATTTTTCGGCTAGATCCTGGTACAAATCACTGATAGCCACTACTTCTGTTCCCTCAATGGCCGCAATCTGTTGTGCATGCCCAGACCCTCGGGCACCTACTCCAATGAAAGCGCATTTTACCGTCTCCAATTTAGGAGCAGAAAATCCGCCCATATAGTTGGCGTTAGATAAAGGTGCCGGAATATTATACGGGTTGTTGCCAGTGATTGAATTTGACCATGCCGGGGTCATTGCCAAACCCATACCAGCAATGGATGTTTTTCTCAGAAAATCTCTCCTATTTGATTTCATAGCCTATGCTCTTATTAATGTTAATTGATTAATCCTTGTGATTTTTGAAGATAAATAACCATTGGACTTCATTTCACCATAGTTGGTATTTGGTATATTTCCCCCAACCGTAGAAGACAGCTCATCAAGTTGCGACCCTAAGATATCCTTCGTTCTTTTGCCCCATACATCTAAGGTAAAACTGAGATTGTTGGTCAAATTTATATCAAGACCAAAATTTGTCGATTCGGAAGTTTCCCAAGTCATCAAGGGGTTGGTGATTCCCCCATATTGTATTCCCTTGACTTCTCGCGGACTTTGTCCCAAAAAATATCCGGTGCCCCCGACGTACTGCTCTTGCCATCTCCATGGATCAACTGCATCATTACCTACAGTCCCATATGATGCCCTTAATTTAAGTCGCTCAATGAAATTAATGTCAAAGAATTTTTCCTCACTTACAACCCAACCAGCAGAAACAGAGGGGAATAACCCCCAACGCTCGCTTGGTTTAAATATTAGAGACCCATCATATCTAAATGATGCAGTAAGCAAATATTTGGATTTGAAGTCATAGTTTAATCTTCCAACATACGACAATCTACCTGTTTCATTTTCAGATCCTCCAGCCCATGAATCTTCAGGTACTCCACTAGTTTGATTCCATTGATCCCTTACCAGAACGGGAAAATCATATCGACCAGCTCCAAAATTGTTATTGAAACCTTCACTTTGTTCATAGGCTAACAATGCATCAATACCGTGATAACCAAAAGCTCTCTTAAAATTTATTTGCGTATTAAATTGATATGACCTGTTAAAATAAGCTGTTTCCGAAAGTGATTCCCTGGATGGCCAATTGCTTTTAACAGTTTGCCCAGTAAGTTTCACTTGTGAAAAGTCATGAGGTGTATGCCCAGTAATTTCGTATAGCGTATGTTTCTTTTGAAATATTTTTACATCGCTTGTCGACTGGTTGTTCGCGTAAGTAACCTTTGCAGATAGGCCTTCCAATGTTGGAATGTTATAGGTCAAACTAAGTACAGCATTTTGATTTTGACCTCTATTTTTCATATATCCGGAATTATTGATCAATCCGCCCACATTACCTAGCCATCCTAAATTAGGGGCTTTCCCATCTATAAAAATTGGGTCGTAAAAGTTCCAAGTCTGTAACTTTGTCCATAACCCCTCTCCTCCCCAATCACTGCCATCACCAGGTGGGTCCATTCTTTGGCGTAAGCTATTGGAAATAGCAAGGTTCACATTCGCAGTTAGGTTATTAGAAATTTTGACATCAATATTTGCCCTTAAATTGTTTTTATCATAGGTAATCGGCTCAAGAAAACCTGTCTGTTTAAAGATAGAACCCCCTATGTAGTATTTAACCGCATCGGATCCTCCGGATATGCTAACAGCATGACGGCTACTATAAGGATCTTTATAAACTTCGTCCAAATAATCGTAACCATAACCATTGTTTACGGTACGTAACCAATCTAAATCTTCTTGGCTCCAAGAAAACCATGAAGTCTCACTTATTGTATTGGCCATATTGGCAATATCTATCCCTGACATCATATCAGGCAATATAGTTGGCTTTTCTACACTATAGGTCGAAATATAATTTATCGTAGGCTTACCGGAATGTCCTTTTTTCGTATTTACCAGAACAACCCCATTGGCAGCTCTGGCCCCATAAATAGCCCCAGAAGCGGCATCCTTTAGGATGCTGACTTCCTCTACCTCATTAACATCAAGTGCATCAAAATCGGCCTTGCTCTTTACAATACCATCAATAACATATACTGGAGTAGCATTGTTCCAAGTTCCCCTCGCCCTAATTGTTAAATCCGAGGATATTCCAGGCATTCCCGTATTGCTTGAGACCGTTACTCCCGATAGCCTTCCCGCCAACAGTGTAGTTAGATCGGCCGAGGGTATTTGCGCAATCTTTTCCGTAGTCATATTGGTTATGGATCCGGTTAATGTGGCCTTGCTTTGGGAGCCATATCCAACAAGTACAACTTCATCCAGACCGGATGCACTTTCCTCTAGTTGGATTTTTAGAATCGTCAATCCTTTTAAAGGAACTTCCTTTGTTCCGAAACCGAGATAGGACACCTCCAGAATAGCCTCCAGATCAAGTACACTTAACTGAAAATTTCCGTCAAAATCAGTTTGGGTACCGTTTGAGGTACCCTTTTCCATAATATTGGCTCCCGGTAATGGCTCTCCATAATTGTCAGTAACGGTACCCTTGACAACGAAAGATTGTTCAATTGATTCCAAATCCTTCTTTACAGTAATAGTACCTGTATCGAACGATACTTTTGTGTTGGGCTCATACACATTGGCCTTAGCCCAGCCAATAAAAACCATCATAATGAGTATCGTGAGCTTAATTTTTAATAAGTCCTTATATGGGCAAGCCAAATGGAAAGACCTCTGTTGATCGACTTTTTTCATAATTCTTTAAATGGTTGATTTATTAAACATTAGGTGATTCACTTTTTATAAATGCGATTATTGTATTCTTTTTTAAACTGATTTTTTCAATTAACCATTAGGTGGAATCCTGGATTATATTGATTTTTGGGTCACTTATAAATATTTTCTTGAGGATTTCCTTAATTTCCTTTTTTGTTAGCCCACTTGATTTTTTCCGGGGAGATTGGAGTAAGATTGCCATAGTTATCATTTGTTTAATACCACATAATCAAAAGTGTATACACTTGTGATTCGGATTGCAATATAGAAATATTTTTTGAAATAAGTGCATACACATTTGAAAAATCAGTATACAAATCAATAAATCGTCCTGCATAGAGCAAGTCAAACTTTTGAAGTTCATTGTTAATTGCTCGTTTCTCAGAGGGTACCGATGGGTGAGGTTTTATAAAATGCTATTGCGTTCTATATCTATTAACACCGGTTGGCGAAATTATATCCATATAGATTTAAGACCGTTGCATAACCCTTACCAAAAAGGGTCGATTTTTTAAATTTGATTTTTTAGAAATTTTTCGGGCCGATATTTCAGTCATTTTTCGTTTTTTGGTTATTTTTCGGGTCAAATGGCCCGTCTTTTAAAGCCATTTTCCCTTAATTTTTACAATTGGACGCAAGTATCCCCGGACTGCGGTACAAATTGTAGCACATGGCCTCCATTATATTTTGGGTGTGCATTTTTTTAATTCCCCTGTACCTTGCTGTTGCTCCGGAAAACCACCTTTTAATACCTCCAAAAGTACGCTCGACCTTAAACCTTGTCTTGCCCACAAGTTTGTTGAACACCTTCTCCCAATGGGTCAAGGGTCTGTTCTTGTATACTTTTTTTAAAATGTGGTTCTTTAATTTTCGTTTTTTTAGCAGTGCCCCGTTTTTCTTGGATTGGTAGCCCTTGTCCGCTTTTAAGGGAATGTCCTCCGGCAGGTCCGCCGTGTCCAATACTTCTTCCAGATTGCTTATCTCATTGGTGCTTGCCTTGGTTGTAAGTACGCCCAATACCAAGCCTTCGTTATCGGTAACGTGATGCTTTTTGTAACCGAACCTATACTTGCCGCCTTTCTTTAACCAAGCAGCTTCGGTATCCACACTGGCCGCATAATCCTTGGTCACTTCAACTTCCTGCCCATCTTTTCCGTCCTCGGTGACTTTATGGTCGGTCTTGCCCTTGGGTCTCAACGGGGTATCGATAACGCTGGCATCTACGATGGCCCCTGTCTTTACGATGATGCCGTTAAGTTCCAGCTGTCTGTTAATTTCTTTGAATAGCGGTTCGTAGGCATTGGCCCTGGTCATAACGCTCCTAAAAAGGGATAGGGTGCTATGGTCCGGTGCCACTTGGTCGATGTGGAGCCCGCAAAAGTAACCGAACGAAATACTGTCGTTCATCCGGTCCTCGACTTCATAGTCGCTCAGGCCGTACCAAGTCTGTAACAGACTCATTTTAAAAAGCAATAATCCGCTATAGCTAGGTTTGCCAGTAGCACTCTTGCCCTTGGTATAATGCTTTTTTATGACCTTGATGATGGGCCGCCAATCCAAAAGAGTGTCCATCTGTGCGAAAAAGGTCCGCTTTATCTTGCGTGAACGAAGGTCGCATATACTATCCGCTAATGTGGGGGAACGTTGTATTTCCATCAATACAAGATACGAAATATCGAAAAATTATTCAACCCCTAGCAACGGTCTTGATTTAGTAATCTATACTAGGGAAGGGTCCCCAAATACTATTGACCTTCGCTTATCCAAAAGGTTTAATAAAACTGAAAAAAAGTAATTGAAAATCGGTTAAAGATCCAAAATTCTATTTTTACTTTCTTATGCATTGAAAAGGCTTGTTACAAGGATGAGAATTCGCTTAGACCATACTATATTCCGATTTTTGATTGGTATATTATTGTTGCAACTATGTCTGTTAAAGTATTTGAATCAAATTTTTAATTAAATAACCATTTAGGATACAACGAGCTCATTCGCCTCGTCTAAAACAGTGTTGGTAAAGCTTTTTAAATAAATTTCAGTTGTACGTAACGAATTATGGCCTAGTCCTTCGCTAATTATCTCTGTTGATATTCCCATAAACTTGGCTATAGTGGCCCAAGAATGACGGATAGTATAAGTCGTAAAGGCTTCCTTTATACCCACATCATTGGCGATGATTTTAAGGTAACCGTTCATCCTTCTTCGTAAGGATTTGTATTTTTCATAACGCTTTGTACTTCCATCATAATTCGCAGGGAATAAATAATCATTTTCCGTTTTATCATGGATATAGAAACCCAAAATTTTTCTAAGCTCATCCGTAATACGAACAGAAAGCTGGTCGCCTGTTTTACTCCTTCCATAAAATATGCGGTCATTGACCATGTCCTTTACCTGAAGCTTTACTAAATCTACAAAATTCATTCCCCTACAGTTAAACATAATAAGGGTGTAATTTTTAGCATGCCAGATTGGAGATCCTTTTTTATAGCATAAATCCCTAATCTTTAAGAAATTCATTTTTACAATTGCCTTCTTTTTGGTACGTCGGGTAGCAGGTATTTTAAAGTGTTCGAAAGGATTTTTTTTGGTCACAAATTGATCTTCTTTGATTGCACTATTATAAATGGCTCTTATGGCCCGCATGTAGGAGCTAATTGCATTATTTGAGTTGCCTTTTGATTCACGATCAATTTGGAAATCTTTTAAGAATGTCACATTGATTTCATCTAATCTTATATCTTGATTAGCATTAAACTTGTTGAAAGCATTAATCCCATTGTTGTACCATTCGGCAGTGCCTGGCTTATTGGATTTTAATTTTCTGTCTATGATTACCTTACCCCATTCAGATAAGGTCAGTCCATTTTCCACTTCTTCTCGTATACTGATACCAACGGCTTTGTCCCAGGCCTTTTTGATAAGTCCAACCAGAATATCGGGACTTATCAAGTCTATGCTATCTCCAAATTCAACGATAAGCTTCCGGGCAATATGCAGTTTGTCATAAATAATTTCGTTCACATCAGAGCAGTCAATATCTTCATTAACGATTGCAGATTTTTTAATTTTCATCATTTTATCATCCCATGCACTTGGTGAAGTGCTATAAGGTAGACGAATAATTCTTGTTTTACGATGAAACAAACGAATCGCTATAGGAAATAGTTCCGTATTTGCAATTTTTGCTGATTTTCTTGTATCCAAAACCAATCTTATCTTGGCCATTTCTCTTGTTCTTTACTTAAAGTTAATGAAAAATATGGCTCACTTTAGGCTCACTTTTTCTTCATACCATTTGATATCATATAATGGTTAATAATTTTAAATAAATACAAATAGTTGAAAATCAAATATTTATATAATTATTTGAAATAAACATACTAGAATTTTTGCGCCTGGCAGGCAAGAGGTCACCGGTTCGACTCCGGTATTCTCCACCAATAAACACGAAGCTTCAAGAGTTTTTAACTTTTGAAGCTTTTTTCATTTGCACGCAATTTGCACGCGAAATATGTTAAAAATCATTTTGACATCAAATGATATCATTTGATGTCAAAATGCAGCAAATATGTTTTATAGACTTCTGTTTTCATTATTCAATCCATATTTTTAGAATCTTTCAGTGCCAGTATTGGAACAAATCATATGCCCCACTTGCCAAAGGTTTTATTTGTGAACTTAATAATTAATCTATTGTAAAAACCTAGGCATATCCTACTACCATAAGTGTCCCATAAAAGGTTAATTAGCGAAACTACTAAAAAGGACCAAGAATGGAACACTGGGATAAAAGAATATCAGTTTTCTCAAAAGTGTCCCATAAAACGGCCTTTTTAAGGGACAGTAATTTTAACGTATTTTAGTATTTGCTTAAATACAAAAAAAGATATCTTTATACTATGGAAAATCAACCATGTATAAGACTAGAAGCGAATGCAAAACAGATAATGGACTGTAGGACATCTATTGGGGAATTGGATGGTTCCCTGGCATTGATTTCCGAGGTTTTAAATTTAGCGGGAAACAAAGTTCGCCTTCAGATTCTTTATTTGCTTCAAAAAGAAGGAAGACTATGTGTTTGTGATTTAAGCGATATTTTGGAAATGAACGTTTCCGCAATTTCCCAACACTTGAGAAAATTGAGGGATAGAGATATTGTATACACTACTAAAGAGGCACAGACCGTTTTCTATTCGCTAAATAAGGACAAATCCTTCATAATGACACCTATATTTGAAATGGTAAAGGACAATAAAGTATTGGTATAAAGAATGAAGCACAATAAAAAATTGATAGGCACATCTCTACTTACGGCGACAACGGCATCATTATGCTGTATTTCTCCCGTATTGGCAATGTTGGCCGGAACAAGTGGTATAGCATCCACATTTTCGTGGATTAATCCTTTTAGACCGTACTTGATTGGTCTAACGGTTCTAGTTTTGGTCTTTGAGTGGTATCAACGGTTGCGGCCAAGGATGCAAGAAGAGTTGGAATGCGCTTGTGATGAAGATGAAAAAACATCGTTTTGGCAATCCAAGAAATTCCTAGGGATAGTTACCGTATTTGCGGCCATAATGCTGGCGTTTCCCTATTATTCCTCCGTGTTCTATCCACAGAACAAAACAAACGACACCCCTACCATGTCCAACAATATAAGAGAAATCACGGTGGATGTAAAAGGAATGACCTGCCTAGGGTGCGAAGCCCATGTTGAAAGTGAGATAAACAAGTTGGACGGAATATTTAACGTCAAGGCCGATTTCGAAAAAGCGAATACCGTCATAAAATTCGACCATGCAAAAGTCGATGCAGGAAAGATTGAAGAGGCAATCTTAAAAACTGGATATAAAATAGTGAAGTAATGGAGATACAGTTCGAATCTACGATTTTCTGTCCTAGTTGCGGACACCAAAAAATAGAGGAAATGCCAACAACGGCATGTCAATTCTTTTATGAATGTGAGAGTTGCAAAACGGTGCTGAAACCAAAAGAAGGAGATTGTTGTGTTTATTGTTCTTACGGAACTGTATCTTGTCCGCCGATTCAAGAAAACAAAAGTTGTTGCTGAAAAGACAACACTCTAAAAAATGATATATTAGGAAAATGCAAACGGAAGAAGAAATCCTAAAAATAAAAAAGGTGAAAAATACCGCAGTTAGAACTGTGGTTTTACGCCATCTTTTAAGCCATGAAAAAGCCCAATCGCTAAAGGATATCGAAAACGCATTGGCATATACTGACAGAAGTTCTATTTTTAGAACATTAAAGACTTTTGAGGAAAACAAAGTAATTCACAGTATTGAAGATGGCTCTGGAATGACCAAATATGCAGTTTGCGCTGAAGGTTGCAATTGCGACCCAATAGATTTGCACTATCATTTTTATTGTACTAACTGTGACAAAACGTTTTGTCTTTTCGACATTCCTATTCCCAATATTCAACTTCCAAAAAATTTCAAGTTGCAACAAGCAAATATGGTCGTGAAAGGCTTGTGCGACAACTGCAACAGATAATCTTTGCAATCGAGTTGCACTAAAAGCTAAATACATTTGCAATATTCTTAAAAACCAGAATTAGCAAATGAAAAAAGCATATGTAACTATATTATGTTTAGCATTATCACTTATATCTTTCGCACAAACAAGCGATGTTTCAATTTTTGTTGCCGACACGGAAACCAATCAGCCACTACCAGGAGCGACAGTTTATTTTGAAGAACTTGAAAAGGGAGCAATAACCAATTTTGACGGAATAGCAACGTTTACAGAAATCCCGAACGGAAACCAAGCCGTAAAAATTTCATACGTTGGTTTCAGAACTATCGAAACCACTATTGAGGTTGGTACAAAAAAAGAGTTCTTTTTCAAGCTCGAATCAAGAAGGAATGAACTTGACGAAGTCGTTATACAATCTTCAAGAAGTACACGGACAGTAAGAAAAATTCCAACAAGAATTGAATTTATTGGAGTGGAAGAATTAGGCGAAAAAGCAGTAATGAATCCAACCAATATTTCAATGGTACTTCGAGAAAGTACCGGAATACAAATGCAACAAACCTCGTTAAGTAGTGGAAACACAAACATCAGAATTCAAGGGCTTGACGGTAGATATACTCAGCTTTTAAGAGACGGATTTCCTTTGTATGGTGGATTTTCAAGTGGTTTGAGTATTCTACAAATTCCGCCTTTAGACCTACAACAATTTGAGATAATAAAAGGAAGTTCTTCAACACTTTATGGTGGTGGGGCTATTGCAGGTTTAATAAATATGGTATCGAAAACACCTGATGAAGAACCATCCTTGGATTTTATGCTCACCCAAACACAAGCGCTAGGTAGTACAGCAAATGTCTTTTACAGCGTGCGGAATGAAAAATTTGGAGTCTCGTTGTACGGTTCTGGTCATTACCAAAAAGCGTATGACCCAGAAGATGATGGTTTCAGTAATCTACCAAAAACAACATCGTTGTCTTTTAACCCAAAATTCTTTTATTACCCTTCAGATAAAACAACGTTTTGGATAGGTCTCAATGGAACTTATGACGACAGAATTGGTGGCGATATCACAAAAATTGAAAGTGGCGAAAATGGGATTCATCAATATACCGAAGAAAATCTTTCTAAAAGATTGAGCAGTCAGACTGTTTACGAAAAACAGATGGATTCGGTCAGTTCATTGAACATCAAAAATAGCATCTCATTTTTCGATAGAAAGCTGTCTATTCCCGATTTTAGTTTTGATGGAAAACAAACTAATACTTTCACAGAAATCAACTATCAAAAGGCATCTAAAAAAGCAGATTGGATTATTGGAGCAAATTTATACACATCCAATTTTGATGAAAATGATAATGCAACATTACAACGTGACCAAAGAGACGTTACGTATGGAACATTTGTAAACAACATTTACGACATTTCAGATAATTGGATTTTAGAAACAGGATTAAGAGCAGACTACAATACGGATTTCGGTTTTTTTCCACTTCCAAGAGTCTCCTTGCTTTACAAGAACGATAGCGGATTTTCGAGCAGAATTGGTGGTGGCCTAGGTTACAAAATACCAGATATTTTTACCGAAGAGGCTGAAAATATAAATTTTGAAAATGTTCTCGCAATAGATAAAGCTGCACTTAAAGCCGAACGTTCCTATGGTGTTAATTTTGATGTGAACTATCAGGCACGATTATTCGATGCTGTAAGTTTTAGCATTAACCAACTCTTCTACGTTTCAGCTATCAACAACGGACTATTATTAAATTCTACAGACGATGGATTTTTTACGTTTGAAAATGCAACCGATAAAATAATAAGTAAAGGAGCGGAAACCAATATCAAGTTTACATACAAGGATTTTAGATGGTTTCTAAACTACGCACTCATCGACACAAAACTGAATTATTTAGCAGGAAATCCCCAAAAACCACTCACAGCAAAGCACAACGTGGGTAGTGTTTTGATGTACGAATCCGATAAATGGCGAATAGGTTACGAAACTTTTTACATAGGAAAGCAGTTTTTGTCAACCGGCACAGAAACCACGGATTTTGTTACAATGGGTTTTGTGGCAATGCGCAATTTCAAATGGGGAACAACCTTTTTGAATTTTGAAAACTTTACTGACAGAAGACAAAGCAGGTTTTCACCTTTGGTCTTGCCGCCACACGACAGCCCAGAATTCCCGGAAATTTATGCGCCTACTGACGGTTTTATTTTTAGCGTAGGAGTAATCATAAAACCATTTGGTAACGAAGATGAAGACTAAAATGAACAAAACAATATTTGAAATTACCAAAATGGATTGTCCTTCCGAGGAAAACCTAATCCGAATGAAACTGGACGGAATTTCAGGAATTAAAAATCTTGACTTCGATATTACTAATAGAAAATTAATCGTTTTTCACGACGGACAGACTGACCAAATTGAAAAGTCGATTATCGATTTAAAATTGGGCGGAAAGAAAATTTTAACAGAACAGACCGACCAAAAGAACTTTAATGAAAATACAAACCAAAAAAAGTTACTTTGGATTGTACTGGCCATAAATTTCGCTTTTTTCTTAATCGAAATGACAACTGGCCTTATTTCAAAATCAATGGGCTTGGTTGCGGATAGCCTCGATATGTTGGCGGATTCATTTGTATATGGAATCAGTCTTTTCGCAGTTGGGGGCACTTTGACCAAAAAGAAACGGATTGCGAAAATCGCAGGATATTTTCAAATAATACTTGCAGCTTTGGGATTTCTAGAAATATTGAGAAGGTTTTTGGGAAATGAAAAACTACCCGATTTCTCTACTATGATTGTTATATCCGTTTTTGCGCTCATAGCGAATGCATTCTGCCTTTATCTACTTCAAAAATCAAAGAGCAAAGAAGATGCCCATATGCAAGCTAGCATGATTTTTACATCAAATGATGTTATTATAAATCTCGGGGTTATCATTGCGGGTCTACTTGTTCTTTGGCTAGATTCGGGGCTACCGGATCTGGTCATCGGTGCTATTGTCTTCGTATTGGTAGTACAGGGGGCAATACGGATACTGAAACTGGGTAAGTAGTATATCGAAAAAAGAATGTAAATCGTCCCTTAAAACCAACCTTTTAAGGGTCTACATTATTTGGAAGATTGCTAAACCTACTTCAAATTTAGTTTGCAAAAGTCCACTTCGAAAATTAAAACCTTTACATCTGAAATACCTAGGAGGTCATTCATAAAAACCTTTGGGGAAAATTACAATTGCAGAAATGCAAATGAAGAAATCTGTGTTTTTAGAAGCCATTATTTACCTGGCCCTTCTAAATTCATTGTTAATAACTACAAAGTCACCTAGAAATCGACATTTTTCCATTGCTATATGTTGTGGCCATTTGATATCAAATGATATCCAATAAAATTAAGTGAAGCTAAGTGCAATATTATTTGATATGATTTGATGTAAATAATTATATATCACCTAGTTGTGAATAAATATTGCAATTTTTCAGATTCCTTTTTTGCCTATTTTTATACATTTATCCTACCTACAATACTGTAGAAAGACAAAAGCGCTTTTGTTCATTTCGTAACCTAAAAAGAAACAAAATGGACAATTTTTTAATACTTGAACGACTGGACCGTTTGGAAAGGCTCATGACGGCCCATAAAGAGGTACTGACCTTTGAGGAAACCTGTGACTATACGGGAATTTCAAGAAGTTATCTTTATAAACTTACTTCTTCCGGAAATATACCACACTCCAAGCCCAATGGGAAACTGATCTTCTTTGAAAAGAAGAAGCTGAACGACTGGCTACTGCAAAATGGCATTTTGCACCCAAGTCATTTTGATAGCGATGCGAAGGGAGACTCTTTCAAAATTACAAGCTCATGATAGTCGGGGATCAGGGCAATCGACTTTACAATGTAAAGGATGCCAAAAAAAAGACCATCTACGATT
This sequence comes from Arenibacter sp. P308M17, assembly GCF_003426735.1. Classification (GTDB taxonomy): domain Bacteria; phylum Bacteroidota; class Bacteroidia; order Flavobacteriales; family Flavobacteriaceae; genus Arenibacter. The sequence goes on along the minus strand of NZ_QVON01000003.1, from coordinate 550,490 downwards.
ATACCATCGAATACCTGGAGGGGAAGTACGACATTATGTACAACGAGATATCCCATGATTTCCAGATATCTTTCAAACACACAACGGAATGGTCCTATCTGAACCTCAATTCCCTGATCATAGAACTTGCCAAGGCGGGTATCGATATCAGCACGGGGAAACTGGAGATCCTGATCCGATCGGAACTTATCCCGAAATACAATCCGATCAGGGCATATTTTGAATCCCTCCCAAAATGGAACGGTGAGGACCATATCCTGAAATTGGCATCCTATGTCCCCACCTATGATGATGGGGCCTTTGTTTACCACCTCAAAAAATGGTTGGTCCGGGCCATAAAATGTGCCCTGGAACCTGCCTATTTCAACAAACAGGCACTGATAATAAGCCATAAGGGACAAAGCTCTGGCAAATCCACCTGGTGCCGCTTTATCTGTCCCCCGGAACTCTCCGATTATATGGCAGAGGACATCAGCAACGACAAGGACGCACGCATCCAATTGTGCCGCAATTTTTTGTACAATCTGGACGAATTGGCCGTACTGACCAAAAAGGATGTAAATGCCCTAAAAGCATTTTTCTCTAAGACCTTTATCAATGAACGGCTTCCCTACGACAGGAAGAACACTACCCTGCCCAGGATCTGTTCCTTTTTGGGCTCCACCAATATGTCCTCCTTTTTGAACGACGAGACGGGATCGGTACGGTGGCTTTGCTTTGAGCTCAGGGACAAGATAGATTTTTCCTATTCCAGGGAAATGGAGATCAAGGACGTCTGGATCCAGGCCTATCATCTGGCCTATCATGATCCTTCATTCAATCCAGAGCTCACCTTGACCGATATTCTGGAGAACGAGGAGCGCAATAAAAAATACACCAAATTGACCACCGAGGAGGAACTGGTCTCCAAATACTTTGAAAAATCCAACGACATGGTGGATTTCGTGACGGCCTCGGACGTGTTGGTAAAGCTAAGGCACCTCAATCTGAGACTGAACCAGATCAACCTGGGGCGGGCACTGTCCGGGTTCAACTTCCAAAGGGTAAAACATCCCAAGCGGCAGGTATACGGATATCTGGCAAAACCTGTATTTACCGATAGCCCTTTGGAGGTGGAAGTATAGAAAAAGTGCAAAAGCACCTACCTAGTTACCTAATGGGGCATGACCTCCCCAACAGCGGGAGCTACCTCTAGGTAGGATACATTAACTACTGGTTACCTAGGTATTACCTAACCTACCTATTAGGGTAGGATGGGTAACATCAAAATCAGTACTACCTAGGTTCTTAACCTATATAAACAGGGACTTAGGTAAGAAGGTAAGAGAAAATCAAAAAAAAGAACCGGCTGATGAAAAGAAAAAAAACATTTAGGACACGGTGTGAAACAGCCCGGGATTTTCCCATCGAAAAAGCGCTGGCAAAACTCGGGCACTTTCCCACACGGACATCGGTCAAAGAAGCTTGGTTCCTGAGTCCTTTCAGGTCAGAAACCCAAGCCTCTTTCAAGGTGTCCAAGGAACTCAATAGATGGTACGACCATGGGGCGGGGAAAGGGGGCAATGTGATCGACCTGGTCTGTATTGTAAACGGATCATCCGTTAGGGAAGCATTGGACTGGTTGGAAAACGGCCAGATCTCTCTTTCTTTTCACCAGCATCGTTTTAATGAATTTAATGAAGAGGGGATCAAAATTAGGGATGTAAGAGTACTGGGCCATAATGCCCTACAGGAGTATGTGGAAGTAAGGGGAATTTCCTTGCCAACGGCCCTGGGACTGTGCAGGGAGGTCCACTATAGCTTGAGGGACAGAATGTACTTCGCCATCGGTTTACAAAACGATTCCTATGGATGGGAACTGCGCAACAAATATGTCAAGAACTCAAGTTCCCCAAAGGATATGACATACATCAATTATGGAAAAAGAAGGCTAATTGTCACAGAGGGAATGTTCGATATGTTGAGCCTGTTGGAACGGGACAAAAAACTACGGGGTGAAAATGACCTATTGATATTGAATTCCCTTGCCTTTGTGGAAAAAATACCTAGACTATTTGAAAGCTATGAATCCGTACAGCTCTACCTGGACAATGACAAAACAGGTAAAATTGCCACTGAATTATTGATGGAACAAAGCCCAAAATGCAGGGACATGTCAAACCTGTACAAGGATTTTAAAGATGTGAACGCATGGTGGATGTCGAAAAAACTATGACCCATCAGGGAAGGAATTCAAGATGTGTCTTTGTTGCCACAAAGACGATCTTGCTTTGCTCCCGATGGTCGCAAAGAAACAAAAAATGAAAAGGACCTACATCAAATTCCGGTGTTCCCTCTTCGAGAAGAAACTGCTCAGGATCAAGGCCAAAAAGAGCGGCCTGAGCGTGAGCGAATATTGCCGTCGTGCCGCCTTCGGGGACAGGATCGTCGAACGCTTGACGGAGGAACAGATAGACATCTATAAGATGCTGATCCAATATGCAACAAACTTTAAGCTGATCGGGAACATGTTCCGCAAACGAAATCCCAAACTGGCGGAAGAGGTCACAAAACTGGCCGAGGAAATACGGAACCATCTTTACAATTTCAAAAAATGATAGGCAAGGGAAAATCGATATCGCACACCAGGGCTTCCATGCAATATGGCTGGAACCAGGAGAAGGATGCCGAGGTGGTATACTCCAAACATCTGGCCGGGGAAACTCCAAAAGAGATTACGGAGGAATTCAAGATCATCCAAGAACAGAATACCAGGTGCACCAACAATACCCTGAGCTTTGTCCTCAGCCCTACCATTGAGGAGGGAAAGAAGCTGAGCGCCAAGTCGCTTGGCGAGATCACGGAAAAATTCCTCAAGGAAATGAAACTACAGGAGCACCAGGCCATCGGCTTTGTACATAGGGACCAACAACATACCCATGTCCATTTATACGTGAACCGCATCGATTTTAACGGTAGGGCCTATAACGACAGTTTTATCGGAAAGAAGAGCCAACAGGCCGCAGAAAATGTTGCCAGGGAAATGGGGCTTACCACGGCAAGGGAGGTGCAACAGGAAAAGCTGGACCGGATCAAACTTATACGATTTGAGATCAAACAGGTCCATGAAAAGGTCATGGCAGAATACCGCCCCAAGGACCTGGACCGGTACATAAGATTAATGGAAGAAAAGGACATAAAGGTAGTCCCAAGCATCAACAAGTCCAACCAACTACAAGGGTTCCGGTTTGAATACAAGGAGCATAGTTTAAAGGGGAGCGAGGTGCACCGTTCCATGTCGGGCAGTAGATTGGTGATGGGGATAGGGGAAAACGCGGGTAAGGGCTTCGTCAAGAACAAGGACAATACAGTCAGCCTCATGGGAAGGGCCACGCAGCTCAGCGGGAATATCGCCTTGAAGTTGGCAAAACAGGTCATCAAACAATCGATCCAAAAAAGTGCGGTATTCGAGATAGGATACTAATGATAAAACGAAAATAATATGGCAAAGTTGGACGAGATTACGGAACTATTGACGGACGAAGTTGAAGGATTGAAACGGATGTTGGTGAAACTGGAGACCTTGAGCAAGGAACTCACGGGTTCGGAAACGGTACAGGATATTTCGGCGATCAGAAAAGAACTGAAGGAACTCAACAGAACACAGGGGGATCATTTCCAAGGGCAGGATACAAGAACCAACCAAATAGGGGAGCAGTTGAAAAAGTCGCAGATCATCCCTGAATGGCTATTGTTCATGGTCAGTTTGATATTAATTATTTCTTTATCCATTTCGGGCTATTTGGGCTACCAGGTGGTACAGTTCGAAGAAGAAAAGGAGAAGGCTTTCGAAGAGGGAAAAGCAGCCAATCCAACGGAACTGAATAGCTATTTTAAAGAGCATCCTGATATCTACAAGCACTTTTTGATATGGTCTAATGAGGAAAGAAAGCCAGGTCAAAAGTAGGTTGCGCCCTAATTCGATTTTATTTAACGCTTATCCCCCCGAACGCTATAAAATCGAATCAGGATCCAAGCGCAAAGTTTTTGTAAGATTTGGGTTTTTACTATAAACATTTAAATAAATATAATGTTATTTAATTTATTTGGGATAAAACTTAAATAGTGATTTAATTATTAAAGGTAATTAGTATATTTGTTAACTAACAACAATTTAAATAAAGGAAATCAATTATGAAGAATTTCGTTTCCGGTACGCAAATTAATCAAGGCTATTATAAAAGTTTTCAGCCTAATCCGGTCCATAAACAATGGCAAATTGAAGATATGGAAGTACTTGCACTATTAAGTAAAGCGGATAGGCAATTGGGCAGATTGGATATGTATTCGGAATATGTCAACATTGAACTATTCATAAGTATGCACATTGCGAAAGAGGCCACACAATCCTCTAAGATAGAAGGCACACAAACTAACATGGAGGAGGCCTTTCTCAAAAAGGACGAAATATCCGTTGAAAAAAGGGATGATTGGGAAGAAGTTCAAAACTATATTGCCGCAATGAACGAGGCTGTAAAAATGTTACACAGGCTTCCCTTTTCGTCGAGACTTATTAAGCAGACCCATAAGATATTATTACAAGGAGTAAGGGGACAAAACAAGTTGCCCGGAGAATACAGGACTAGCCAAAACTGGATTGGCGGCGCCACAATAAATGACGCTGTATTTATTCCTCCCGTCCATACTTCAATAAACGACTTAATGTCGGACATCGAAAAATTTGCCCATGACGAACTCAATCATTTACCCGATCTGTTAAAAATCGCATTGATACATTATCAATTCGAAACTATACATCCTTTTTTGGATGGTAATGGAAGGGTTGGAAGGTTATTGATCACACTATATCTGGTAAGCAAGGGAATTTTAAAACAACCTATTTTATACTTGTCGGACTTTTTTGAAAAAAATAGAATACTGTATTATGATAACCTGATGCGGGTAAGAACACATAATGACCTTTCCCAATGGTTCAAATTTTTTCTGAGCGGTGTTGTTGAAACAGCAAAGTCGGGTGTAACCACATTTGATAGTATCATGCAGTTACAAAAGACACTGGACATTAAATTAAAGACCTTGGGAAACAGAAGTGTAGATGCACGCTTGGTTATAGAAAGTCTTTACTCCAGACCGGTCATTGATGTAAACCGGGTGGAAAAAATTATTCAAAAATCCAATGTATCCGCATACAAATTAATAGCGTCTTTAGAGGAGCTTGAGATTCTGCACGAAATTACCGGAGGTCAACGAGGACGACTCTATATTTTTAAAGACTATGTTGATTTATTTAAAGACAAGCTGTAACCAACTTAATTAAAAACATCTTCTAAGAAAGATAATTAATTTGAATTCAGATTTTAAAAAAGAGTTCATTTTTTACACTTGCGCTTAGCATGCTATGGGGATTAATCCTTTTATTTTTTTCAATTTAGGGATTTTTATGCAAAGGCAGGCTCGCGCCAACGGAAGATTGGCAATTATTATTATATCTTAAAAATCGAATTTTAATTGTACGCTAAGCACTTTTTGCTCCAGGGGTTCATTTTTTTCCGTATTTAAATTGGACAGGGATATTCCTAGAAGGCGAACCGAATTTTCCAATTTTTCTTGGTAGAGCAGCTCCTTGGTGGTTTCCAATATCAAGGATTTGTCGGCAATATAATAAGCTAAGGTCTTACTCCGTGTTTGAAGGGTAAAATCGCTATATTTTATTTTAAGGGTTATGGTTTTTCCGGATATCTTTGATTTTTTTAGGCGCTTTTCAAGTTCCGTGGCAATATTGTCCATTCTTTGGAGCATAAAGATCTCACTACTGAGGTTTTCATCGAAAGTACGCTCGGCACCCACCGATTTTGGAATTCTATTGGGCTTTACCTCACTGTTGTGAATCCCCCTTACCACATGGTAGTAGTAATCGCCACTTTTACCAAAATTTTCCCTTAAAAATTCGAGGGATTTCTGCTTAAGTTCCTTACCGGTAAATATTCCAAGATGGTACATTTTGTCGGCCGTAACCTTTCCCACCCCATAGAATTTCCGGATTTCCAAATCCTCCAAAAAGGATATTACTTCTTCCGGGTTCACTGTTTTTTGGCCATTGGGCTTGTTGTAGTCGCTGGCCACTTTGGCGATGAATTTGTTAATGGATATCCCTGCAGAGGCAGTTAACCCTACTTCCTCCAAGATGCGTTGCCTAATCTCTTCTGCGATAAGTGAGGCCGAAGGATTGCCTTTTTTATTGATTGTAACGTCCAGATAGGCCTCGTCCAATGAAAGCGGTTCCACTAAATCCGTATAATCGAAAAATATGGTTCTAATTTTATGGGAAATTTCCTTATAACGGTCAAATCGAAGGGGTACGAAGATTAGATCGGGACAGTTCTTTTTGGCCAAATAACCGCTCATGGCGCTGCGGACGCCAAATTTCCTTGCCTCGTAACTGGCGGCAGAGACCACACCCCTTTTTTCGGCCCCACCAACGGCCACAGGCTTGCCTTTTAAGGCAGGATTATCCATTTGTTCTACGGAGGCGTAAAAGGCGTCCATATCTATATGGATTATTTTTCGTTGCGGGAAATCCAATTTCATACCGTAAATTTATAACAAGTTGGAGCTATATGGCCCCAACTAAATTGTTAAACGTGCCAAATGGGGAAGGAACAGAGCAAACCGAAGGAGAAAACGGCCATAGTATTGGGCGCTACCGGGCTAACAGGGGGGTATTTAGTGCAGATATTGCTAAAAGATGAACGCTATGGGAAAGTAAGGATCTTTACCAGGAACAGTATTGGGTTTTCCCACCCTAAGTTGGAGGAGCATATTGGCGATCTATTGCAATTGGAAGGTTTTAAGGATTATTTTGTTGCCGATGAAGTTTTTTGCTGTATTGGCACCACCAAAGCAAAGACCCCCGATGCGGAAATGTACAGAAAGATAGATTTTGGGATCCCGGTTTCGGCCGCCAAATTATGCCGATCCATTGGCATAGGGACCTTCTTGGTTATTTCCGCCCTGGGGGCCAATGCCAAAAGCAGGGTGACCTATAATAGGTTAAAAGGGGAAATGGAAGAAGCTGTCCTAAAATGCGATATTCCCAAGACCCATATTTTACAACCTTCCTTAATTGGAGGAAAAAGAGAGGAGAAACGGGTAGGGGAATGGTTGGCCAAACAGTTTATGAAAGTACTTAATTTGGTCCTCATCGGCCCTTTGGAGAAATTTAGGGCCATTCCACCAGAGGTTATTGCGGGCGCCATGGTCTGGCTGGCCAGCCATCCTTATGAAAAATCAAGGATTCCGTCCGATAAAATTAAAAAGTTGTACCACAATCGACCCTAATTTAAATACCACGTTTTTTGGATGATAGAAATAGAGCGAAAATTTTTAGTGGATTCGGAAGAGTTTAAGAAGGAGGCAATCCGAAAGGAACGAATTGTACAAGGCTTTTTGAATACCGATCCCTTAAGGACCGTAAGGATAAGGATAAAGGGGGACAAGGGGTATATTACCGTGAAGGGAAAGGGCAACCGGAATGGCACAACGCGTTTTGAATGGGAAAAGGAAATATCGGTCAAGGAAGCCGATGCCCTGATCAAATTGTCCGAGCCCGGGGCAATAGATAAGCTGAGATACTATGTTGAAGTTGGGAAACATATGTTTGAGGTGGATGAGTTTTTGGGGGATAATTCGGGATTAATAATTGCCGAAATTGAATTGGGGCATGAAGATGAGGATTTTTTAAAGCCTCAATGGTTGGGGGAGGAAGTAACTGCAATTACCAAATATTACAATTCACAACTGAGCAAAAACCCTTTTAAGAATTGGAAGGGATAAAAATTTAAACCGCTAAAGTGGTTGTTGGAAAACCAACTTTAGCGGTTTAATGGCTGATGGGCAAGGGCATAATGCATCTTATTCAAAAAAATTGTTCGAATATTTTTTACTGCATATTCCCTGTAGGTTGTGCACGATCAAATGTTGTAAAAGTTCTTTATTCGAATATTTTTCGAATAAGTTATTTTTTAAAAAAATATTAAGTTCAAATTGATTGAGGAAAAGTTCGAAAGTCAGTTCAAGGTTTACGGTCTTCCTAATGGAACCGATTTGCTGGGCTTCGCTGAGCAGGTTTATGATAATTGCATTGATTTCAGCCCTAAAGCTATAGAACACCTCATTGGCTTTTGGATAATATTTTTTAAGGCCAAATAGGAAGGTTGGGCTAAATGTCCTAAGATGGTCCAACCCTATTTTATAGATGCATATGATTGCCAAAATAGGGTCCGACTTCTCTTTTTCCACTCCTCTAAGGATTTCCAGCTTTATCTTATCCAATAAAAACTTAAGGCTTTCATAAACCAAGGCTTCCTTGTTGGTAAAGTGTTGATAGATCGTTTTTTTTGAAATACCGATTTCATTGGCCAAATCGTCCAACGTAAACCTTTTGCTACCATACCTTAAAAATTTGGAAATGGTAAATTCCAAAAACTCCTCTTTACTTTCCATCCGTCGGCCAGTTTATTTCCATCCGCCTCCCAAAGCCCTATATAGTTCCACTACTGCTTGTAACTGCTGTAATTTGTTGTCTATGATGTTTAGCTCGGCACTCAAGGCATTTTGCCTTGCGGTCAACAAATCCAAATAGGTGCCAAATCCATTGTTCAAAAGGACCTCTGAGTTAAGTTCGGCGTTGCGCAAGGTTTCCACCTCATTCTTTCGGTATTCATATTTTCGGGTTTCAGCCTCATATTCGTACAAGGCATTGGAAACTTCCTGTCCCGCTATCAAAAGAGTTTTTTTATAGTTTAACAGACTTTCCTCTTTTTGGGCCTTGGCCACCTCATATTGGGTCCTGATCCTTCTTTTATTGAAAATTGGCTGGGTAATTCCCCCTACCATAGTGGCAAATAGGGAACCGGAACTAAACCACTCTTTAAATTCCAAACTCTGGAAGCCTCCTGCCCCCGTTATGGTCAAAGAGGGATAGAAATTGCTTTTGGCCACATTGGTAAGTTCAAATGCATTCACAAGCTTGTATTCTGCAGCAAGCACATCTGGGCGGTTGGCCAATAAATAGGCAGGAAGACCAATGTTTAGATCTGTGGTTACGGTTTGGTTTTCCAAAGAGTTACGATCTATACTGGTAGCGGGCTTGCCCAATAGTATGGCAAGTACATTTTCGGTTCTAAAAACGTTTTTTTCAATATCTATGAGCAGGGCCTGGGCATTGTACAATTGAGCCGCTGTTTGATCTACGGCTACTTGGGTAACATTGCCCGCTTCTTTAAGCGCCTGAATGGTCTGTAGACTTTTCTTTCTGTTTTCAATGGTCTCTTCCGTAATTTTATGTTGTTTGTCCAGGGCCAATAGCAGATAGTAATTGGATGCAATTTCCGAAATAAGCCTTGTTTTTACTGCCTGATGGGCCGCCGTACTTTGTAGGTAGGATGCTTGGGTAGCTCTTTGGTTACTGCGTATCTTGCCCCATATATCGGCTTCCCAGGATAAATTTCCCGTGAGCTCGAATTGTTCTAGGGATCCGCTAAAAAAAGAACCAAATTGGCTGTTTGCAGCCAATTCCTGATGGGTCATGGATGCTTTTGCGTCCAATGAGGGCAAATAGCCCATTTTACCCTGTTTCATATATGATTCTGCCGCAGCAATTTGCTGGACGGCGATCCGTATATCCAAATTGTTCTGAAGCCCTTCTTCTATATATTCCGATAGAAACGGGTCCGGAAAGAGTTCCTTCCAGGAAAGGGCTGCAGTTGAAGTACTGTCGGTATCAATATGGTCCGTTCGGTACAGATTGTCGATTTCCTTTAAATCGGGTCGGTCATAGTTTTTCGCTACGAAGCATGATTGTAGGGTGAGTGCTACAATGATGATGATTGAAAATTTGCCTATATATGTTTTATTCATGATCATGGGTTGTAATTGTTGTTGGTTCTGGTTTTCTACTTACTTTGTCTTGCATCCATTGGAAAGGAATGTACAATATTGGGATGATGAATACCCCCAGAATGGTTCCAATTAAAAGTCCGCCTACAGCACCTGTACCTATGGCATTGTTTCCTCTGGCACCAATTCCACCTGAAAATACCAATGGTAAGAGTCCGATAATAAACGCAAACGACGTCATCAAAATAGGTCGCAACCTTACTTTGGCTGCCTCAAAAGCGGCATCTTTTCGGCTATAGCCATGTCGCCGCCGTTGTATAGCAAATTCGACAATCAAAATGGCATTCTTGGCCAATAATCCCAAGAGCATAATCAATGCAATCTGGAAATATACGTTGTTTTCCAACCCTGCGAGTTTTGTGGTCACATAAGCACCCATAACGCCAACGGGCAATGAAAACAGTACCACAAATGGTAATAAATAACTTTCATACTGTGCTGCCAAAATAAAGTACACAAACAAAATACTCAATATAAAGATAAAGGTCGTCTGGTTGCCTGCGTTAATTTCCTCACGTGTCAATCCTGAGAAATCCACAGTATAATTATTGGGCAATGCGGTAGCACTCACTTCCTGTACCGCAGCAATAGCATCTCCGGAAGAATAGCCCGGAGCTGCTGCACCATTGACACTTGCCGAATTGAACAGATTAAAACGTGTTGCGGATTGCGGGCCATATACACGTTTTAAGTTGATGAACTCCGTAATTGGGGCCATAGCACCCTCCTCATTCCTAACAAACAAACTATTAAGGTTTTCGGTGGTTGCCCTGTCTTCCGGTAAGGCCTGTACATACACCCGGTATTGCTTTCCGTAGCGCGAAAAATCGGCTGCATAGATACTTCCTATATAACCTTGTAAGGTTGTTAGTATAGAACTTACTGAAATACCAGCTTCTTTCGTTTTGGTAATATTGACATCTATTTCATACTGTGGATAATTGGTATTAAATGACGTTTGCGCATATTGTATTTCTGGACGTTTCATCAATTCTTGCAGATAACTCTGGGTCACTGCACTCAATTCGTTAAACGAACCCCCCGACTGATCCAATACTTTCATTTCAAAACCTGCCGACAGACCAAAACCCGGTACACTAGGTGGCGCAAAGAACAACATATTTGCTTCAGGAATCGTTGCTGCTATTCCAAATAATTGACCTGTAATGGCTTCCACCGATTTTGAATCTTCCTTACGCTCGCTCCAGTTATCCAATTTGATAAAGGCAATACCATAGTTGCTTCCTGCACCACTGATGATACTGAAACCGTTGACCAAGGACACATCGGAAATACCCGGAATGTCTTTTATGCGATTATTCAATTCATTGGTTGCCGCTACCGTACGGTCAATAGTGGCACCTGCCGGCAATTCGATATTGGCAAAAATCAATCCTCTATCCTCATCGGGAACAAAGCCCGTGGGGGTGGTATTGGCTGCCCAAAAAATACCAGCTAACGATGCAATCAATATAGCACCCGTTATCCATTTATGCTTAAATAAAAAGCCAAGGGATTGCACATAGCGTTTGGTCGTTCTATCAAAAGCCACATTAAATGCTATAAAGAAACGATCTGCAAAATTCTTTTTCTTTTCGCCTTCATGCGTATGTGCTTTTAAGAACAAAGCACTCAATGCTGGACTCAAGGTCAATGCATTCACAGCGGATATGGCAATAGCCACCATCAAGGTAATACCAAATTGCTCATAGAAAACACCCGTTGGGCCCGTAATGAACGTTACAGGTATGAATACCGCTGCCATTACCAAGGTAATCGATATAATCGCGCCCGTAATTTCATCCATGGCAGTTTTGGTGGCTTCCATGGCAGAATTGGCACCTTCTTCCAATTTGGCATGGACGGCTTCCACGACCACAATGGCATCATCCACCACAATGCCGATGGCCAGCACCAAGGCGAAAAGCGTTAATAAGTTAATGGAATATCCGAAAAGGTTCAAGAAAAAGAACGTACCAATAATGGAGACCGGAACTGCAATAGCGGGAATCAAGGTAGAACGTACATCCTGTAAAAACAAGAACACTACTATAAACACCAAAGCAAATGCCTCAAGTAGGGTCATAATCACTTTGTCAATAGACGCTGTTAAAAATTCGTTGGTATCAAAATTGACAATATAGGTCATACCCTTGGGAAATTCTGCCCGTAACACCTCCAACTCTTCATGGATGGTTTCAATAATTTCCTGGGCGTTGGAACCTGGTGTTTGATACACGGCCATACTTACGCCTGGATTTCCATTGGTAAAAGAAATGGCGCCATAACCTTCAGCATCCAATTCTACTGTAGCAACATCCTTTAAATATAAAAATTGCCCATTATCCAAAGCTTTGATAACAATATTTTCATATTGGGACGCTTCCTTGTATCGGCCACTGTATTTTAATACATATTCAAAAGCTTCAGCATTGTTCTGCCCTAAAGAACCTGCAGCAGCCTCACGGCTTTGTTCATTGATAACTGCCGTGATATCTTCGGGCACCAATTGATAGGCGGCTAATTTCTCTGGATGCAACCAAACACGCATGGCGTAGTTCTTTAAACCAAAAATGGAAACGTCCCCTACACCTTTGATACGTTTTAATCTTGGAAGTACATTGATATTTAGGTAATTTTGAATATACGTACCATCATAAGCTTCGTTTTCGGAGTACACCGTCAAAAACATTAAGGCACTTGTTTGCTGTTTTTGGGTAATAACACCGGACTGTGTTACTTCCCTTGGCAATAACGGATTGGCACGTGCTACACGGTTTTGAACGTTAACGGCTGCAATATCCGGGTCAACACCCTGCTCAAAAAACACTTGTATTTGTGCACTACCATTATTACTGGCAGTAGAAGTAATATAGGTCATCCCTTCCACGCCATTGATTTGTTCCTCGATGGGAATGATTACACTTTCCAGTACGGTTTGTGCATTGGCTCCTGGATAATTGGCGCTCACTTGTACGGTCGGTGGTGCAATTTCGGGATATTGTGTCGTTGGAAGCGTGGAAATTCCCAGCACTCCCAAAATAACTAATACGATAGAGATGACCGTTGATAAAACCGGACGGTCTATAAATTGTTTGAACATACGATTATCTTATTTGAATACTGTTTTTAATCCGTTAGCGATACTATCAAATTCAACCATTTGTGGTACAATTGGGGTATTGTTGCGCAGTTTTCCAACACCGCTGCCAACGATATGATCGCCTTTTTTTAATCCTGAATCCAAAACTACCAAACCGTCCACGCGGTCTAAAACACCTATAGGTATACTTATGGCCAAGGTGTCTCCCTGCACTTTATAAGCATAGACAATGCCTTGTTGTTCATAAGTCGCCGATTCAGGAACCACAAGGGTATTTTCATAGGTTTTCGGAATATGGATGGCACCACTGCTGCCATTGGCCAACAAACCGTTGGGGTTTGGGAATTTTGCCCTAAAAGTTACCGTTCCCGTAGTTTTGTTAATTTGGCCGGTAACCGTTTCGATTTTACCTTTTTGGTCATAAATGGTTCCTGTAGCCAATTCCAATTCCACCTCCGGGAAGTTTTTCACTTTTTCGTCACGGGTGGTTCCTTTGGTTGTTTTCAAAAAATTCAGATAATCCTTTTCGTTTAAGGCAAAAAACACATACACATCCTCTGTTGTAGAGACCGTCGTCAATGGTTGTGGGTCCGATGGGCTAACCAAAGCGCCTTCGCGAAACGGAATGGAGCCCACATAGCCATCTATGGGACTTTTAATGGTTGCATAGCCTATGTTGGCAGCAATACTGCTATAGCCGCTCTTGGCTTGTGCTAATTTGGCTTTGGCGGTTTCCAATTGAACACTGCTGATGATGTTTTTTTCTACTAACGGAATTAACTTGTCCACTTCCACCTGCGCTGCATTAATATTGGCCTTTGCTGCTTCGGCATCCTGACTTAATGATTGTGTTTCCAGTTTAAAAAGGACCTGTCCCTTTCTTACTTTTTGGCCCTCATCCACCTGTACTTGAGTGATATATCCCGGTACTTTGGCACGTACACTGCTGTTATTTGTACCTTCAACACTGGCCGGATATATGTTATGGGCAATAACTGTTTTTGTTGGAATAGATATTACCGGATAAGGTAGTGCTACGGGAGCTTGTTGTTGTGGTTGTTGTTTGCAAGCTTGTAACACAAGCAGACCAATAACGAAATAAAAATAATGAGAACGTTTCATAGAATGATATAGGATTTTGATTTTAGGTATGATAAATGTTTAAGATGAATATGTTAGTTAATTTCATCAAGCTTATTGATGGTAGTTTCCATAAGTAGTTTTATAGCTTTCAGATAGTCTCTATAAATAGTGGTTAACTTTTCATTTTTAATATAAGATGCTTGGTGATTTTGCTTCATAAAAGCACAGGTCATTTCAAAAAGTTTTAATTCCTTGTTCGCTTGTTGCGTATAATTCACCAATCTGTTTTTAAGGTAGTTTACATTCTTTCTAAAATGACGCTTACGATCACCTGGTTTTGTAAAATATTCTATCTTTTGGGTTTGCAATAGTAGATTGATACTGGTGGATACAGAGCTTTTACTGGCTTCCGTAGCTTCCATTAACTCTTCAAAAGTTTGCCCCTCAGAACCTGTAAGGATGAGCATTGCGTAAATTCTTGTAGCTAATGGGGGCATTTTGTACAGGTTTTCAAAGTGCATTCCCAAGGCTTCGATCAATTCTTTTTTTACAGGTGCTTCCAAAATTTTAGTTTTAAAATTTGCTGCAAAAATACAATTGGTTCTGAACAAACAAAACTAAGCGAAGTTAAGAATTTGTTAATAAAGTGAGTTCGATATATGAATGGGGTTTAAGTGGAGGCTTGTGCCAAGTATAGTCTTTAGGCAAGGTAGATGTATGGGCATAACCCATAAGTACTTGCTAGGTCCGTTCTAAAGATAGTGGGTTTTTGGTGACGATCCGATTTAGGATGTGTAGCATATCTTTATAAGGCTAGGAAATTCAAAATCCGTAGCCTTTATACTATGGCACTATTGCTTGATGGAAAGATTCCTTTCGGAATCTGGGAAGAACAAATTAAAATGCACTTTTGAACTGCGTTAAAAAACGGATATCATTTTCACTTAACAATCGAATATCGGTAATTTGGTGCAAAAGCATCGCAATACGATCAATTCCCACACCAAAGGCAAAGCCCGAGTACTCATTGGGATCTATTTTACAATTTGTAAGTACATTGGGGTCTACCATTCCACAGCCCCCGATCTCTAACCATCCGGTCCCTTTTGTAATTCTGTAATCCGCATCCGTTTCCAATCCCCAATACACATCTACCTCTGCACTGGGCTCTGTAAACGGGAAATAAGAGGGTCTTAACCTTATTTGGGATTTTCCGAAAAGCTCAGTGGTGAAAAATTGTAGGGTTTGCTTTAAATCCGCAAAAGAAACGTCCTTGTCTATATAGAGTCCTTCCACCTGGTGGAAAAAGCAATGCGACCTTGCGGAGATGGCTTCGTTCCTGTATACCCTTCCAGGAGATATGGTCCTAATGGGAGGGGTGTTACTTTCCATATAGCGCACCTGTACGGATGAAGTATGGGTACGTAATAGGATATCTGGGTCGGTCTGTATGAAAAAAGTATCCTGCATATCCCTTGCCGGATGATATTCCGGTAAGTTTAGTGCAGTAAAGTTATGCCAATCATCTTCAATTTCAGGCCCTTCGGATACATTAAAGCCTATTCTTGTAAAAATGTCTATGATTTGATTTTTTACTATGGAGATGGGATGGCGTGTACCTAGGGGCAAAGGTTCTCCCGGCCTTGTTAAGTCGCCATATATTCCCTTTTCCTCCTTTTTATTTTCGAGGGCTTCCCTTAAGGCATTAACTTTTTCGGTTGCCGCTGTTTTTAGTTGATTTATAACTTGTCCAAACTCTCTTTTTTGATCACTGGGAACATCCTTAAAATCTGAAAAAAAGTGATTGAACAGCCCTTTTTTTCCTAAATATTTAATTCGAAATGCTTCAATGGTTTCAATATCGGTAGAAGAAAAATTTTCTACCTCTGTAATGTGTTTTTTTATGGTATCGATCATGGTGTTCGGCTAATTCCGCAAATTTAAGTTATTTACAGCATTACCGACTACATATTTCATCATAAATTGGGGTAGTGTGGACCTATGCCGAAGCTTCCGCCTTTTGTTTAATTGTTTTGTTATTTAAGTACGTAATACATTCATCGAAGGTGTCAAAAATGCGTTCCAGTGGTATCAGGTCAGGAATTAGGCCTACACGTTCCATCATGTAACGAGGCTGATCCAGTACATCTACGAACAAGACCTCGATGTTGGAATTAAGTAAATCTATAAGTACATCTTCCAAAGTGTAAAGACCGGATTGATCCATATATTGCATTCGGTCCATACGAATAATTACCGTTGATGCCGACCTTGGAATTTGGTTTGCCAATGCCTGGAATTCACTGGTAGAACCAAAGAATAGGGGCCCTTTAATGTGTTTTATAAAGACTTTATCTTTTAAATTTTTCGGAAAATTGGCTTCATCTGCCCACCCTTTTTCTTGTTCCAGGGTTTTTACATCTGATCTTTCTGCAGTAAGATCCCCCATTTTTTTCATGAACATTAACGAGGCGATTACCAGACCAACACCTACGGCATAGACCAAATTCCATATCGAAGAAAGAACCAGCACAACAAGCATAATGGTAACTTCGGAACTGAATTTGATGGGTCCTATACTTAAGTCTTTCGGCAAGCTTGGTATGGCTTTCAGACCTTTATAGTCCATAACCCCTATACCTACCGTAATCAATATACCGGCAAGAACGGCTGCAGGAATTTGTGATGCAATAGGGCCCATAGCTAAAAGAATGATCAAAAGCAATACTCCTGCGGTCATCCCTGATAGCTTGGTCTTACCCCCCGCGTTTATGTTTACGACGGTACGAATGGTAGCACCAGCTCCGGGGATTCCTCCGAAAATGGCCGCTATACTGTTGCCTATACCCTGACCTACCAATTCTTTGTTGGGTTGGTGCTTAGTTTTGGTCATGTTATCCGCTACTACAGAGGTCAAAAGCGAATCTATGGCTCCCAATAGCGCCAAGGTCAAAGCGGTAAAAATATATGGGGTTATGGAGCCGAGTTTAAAATCGGTGAATATATCAAGATTGGGTACAGGGAAACCACTGGGTATTTCATCAATTGGACGGTAATCGAATCCAAATCCGTATGCCACGCCCGAAACAACTATAAGGGCTACCAATGCGCTTGGTATGGCAGTCGTAATTTTTTTGAAACCGTAAATAATCCCAATTGTGGATAAAGCTAAGATAAGTTCTAGCCAATTGATGTTCTGCAAGGCCCTGGGAAGCACTTTTATGGTCCCTATAACTCCTGAAGCATCATTTTTGGCCAAGGTTCTGGCTTCTTTGATCATGTCATCTTGTGTAATACCTCCAGCACGTTTGATCGTTTCCTCAAAATCCTCCAAAACCAGAATACCTTCACCAGCCTCTTCCTTAAGAATATTATCCAATATGATTTCCTCGGCCATTGGTTTGTACTGTGAGACAAACTCGTCATCTTCTTTTGGATAATACCCTACAGATGGCAAAATTTGGGTAACCAATATAATGACCCCAATGGCCGTCATAAATCCAGAGACCACCGGATAAGGGATGTAACGAATGTACTTGCCTATTCCCATAAGACCAAGACCTATCTGCATAAGGCCGGCCAATAGAAATACAATAAGAATGGCGGGGAGGGCCTTTTCTATGCTTCCGTCATTAATAGCCACAATACCTGCTATAATCACCATACTTACAGCCGTCATTGGAGCGGTTGGGCCGGATATTTGAGTGTTGGTCCCTCCAAAAAGTGCAGCAAAAAAACTGATGAATATGGCTCCGTAAAGTCCGGCACTAGGTCCGAGCCCAGAACTTACACCAAAGGCCAAAGCCAGTGGAAGAGCCACAATACCTGCTGTAATTCCACCAAAAAGGTCTCCTCTTAAATTCGAAAAAAGATTTTTCATCTGTTTATATTTATTGTTTTTTATCGGTCAGATGTAATATCCAAGTAATCATTTTCGTCCCGATAATTATCGGGAGGTTTTAAAATATTGCTGATGGATATTTCATAAAATTGAATTTAATGCCAGATTAGTTTAAGCAATCAATACTTCGGATTGAAACCAAATGTTGGGTTCAATTAAAAGTAGGCCAATATGGCAACATTGACCTACTAATTCATTGGAAATATTATTCGTAGAAAACAACCTCCCCATTGGAGACATCGTACATGGCGCCAACAATTTTTATTTCCCCATTTTTTTCCATCTCGGCCAATACGGGGCTTTGCCTGCGTATATTTGTCATCGCTAAATTTACATTCTTTTCGGCAACTTTATCCACAAATTCAAGATTTTTGGAATTTCTTAAATTTTCGTCAGAAGGTTCTTTAACGGCTTCCACTGATGGTTCAATTTTTTTGATCAAGGCGGTAAGATTACCCAACCTTGCGTGATCACACGCTCCTTTTATGGCACCGCAGCTGGTATGTCCTAGAACAACGATTAGCTTGGTTCCTGCAAGTTTGGAAGCAAATTCCATACTGCCCAGAATATCTTCGTTTATAAAGTTACCTGCTATTCGAATGCTAAAGATATCCCCAAGGCCCTGATCAAATACCAATTCGGCGGAAACCCTGGAATCGATACAACTCAAAATGGTTGCGAAAGGAAACTGGCCTTCGCTCGTATCGTTCACTTGTTCAAGAAGGTTTCTATTGGCTTTCAGGTTGCTTTGAAATCTTTGGTTGCCTTCCTTTAAAAACGCCAACGCTTTGCTAGGGGTCATTGTTGCTTGGGTTTCTCTTGTATGTGCTTTCATATGTATTTATTTTAAATTATGTTTTTTTTAGTTTTGTATTATAGTTCTTCTGACCGTATTCTTCAGCGGTTATCATAAGATTAATATCCGATTTTCTTACCATATCATAGGTAACCAAGAATTCGGATAGACCTTTTTCTTTCTTTTTTCTTCTTTCCAAAAACAAGAGGTCTATATTGTTTTTGGATAAATAAATAGGAAGATTTTTTACCGTATTCTCATTGTGATCAAAAACGTAGTTGATGGTCTTGCGTCCTAGAATATCCTCTGCCAATGGCAGCACATATGAAGTTTCAACAATATTGAACGACCTCAAGGTGCTGTTCGCATTTAAAAAGAGGTTCTCTGTAAAGGACGGGGCAAATGCCGCTTCGGAACAATTTAATGTGCCTATACCTATCTTCTTGCCGGGCTCAAGACCATTGTCTGGTGAAACAATAAGAATGGGACCTTTAAAAACACTAAGGACAAAATTGATTATTCTATCATCGGCAGTATTAATAGGGTTGCTCCTGCCCCTTCCCAAAACCAAAATGTCCGGATTGTTTTCGTTTAGATATTTGACCAACTCATTTTTAATGTTTCCAAGGGTACTGGAATAAGTAATTGGGATTCCATAATTATCAATTATGGGCAATACTATTTCTTTCATCCGTTTGTCCGTCAGCATATGCTCCCTATTTATTGAGCGCATGGCCGAGAGCTGGTTGTCTTTCCTAATAACCGCTGTAGGCTTTGTTATGTGTAAGACTTCAATTTCCGCATTGATCATTTGAGCCAGACCAACCGTACTTGTTAGCAGGCTGGATATGTCCTCTTTTAAAAAGGTGAATAAAGCTATTTGGTGTTTATTCTTTTCCATGCCTATTAGCTTAAACTTAATTTGGATTTAGGTCTTGTTTTAAAGAATTCAGTAAAACTTTCCGGATTTTCAACTACACCCCGCTTTGAAGTCAGTTGAATATCTATATTGCGTTCTTTCGCCTTCACTAAAAAGTTGTCCAGAATTTCTATAATATCATAATCGAGATATCTTGTCTTGAGCAAATTTATTTCCAAATAGGTATCCCTTGGTAGGCTATCCAATTCCTTAAGAATGGCACCTTTGTTAAAAAAGGTAACTTCTTCGGCAAGTGTCATCTTTATTTTATGCTTGCCGTTGCTCTTATCCTCAATATGAAGGAAGTGCGAGTTTTGGTAGCTTTTTAGCAAAATAACAACTATTCCTACCATTAATCCCAATCCTATACCGAAAAGTAGATCCGTAAGTACGATTCCAACTACGGTTACAATAAATGGGGCCCATTGTTTCCAACCTAAACTATACATTTTTTTGAACAAGGATGGTTTTGCCAATTTATACCCAACAACCAAAAGTACGGCGGCCAATACGGATAGTGGAATCATGTTCAGCAATTTCGGAATCAAAATCACCGATACCAATAACAAAATACCGTGAAAAATGGCTGATAATTTACTTTTTCCTCCAGATTGTATATTTGTTGAACTTCGTACAATTACCTGTGTTATGGGTAAACCACCAATTAGACCGGACAAAATATTACCTGTACCTTGTGCCAACAGCTCCCTGTTGGTAGGGGTTACGTTTTTATCGGGGTCTATTTTGTCGGCAGCCTCTACACAGAGCAAGGTTTCCAAACTGGCGACCAAGGCAATCGTAAACGCCGTAACCCAAATATCCACATTGGTAATTACCGCAAAATTGGGAAAGCTAAACTGGCCAAAAAAGTCCGTGGCACTTTCTGGTATGGGTACACTCACTAAATGTTTTCCTTCAATGGCCATTATTTCGTTGCCCTGAAATAATTTATGGAAAATAACACCCAGAACCACCACAACAAAAGGTCCTTGGATCAACTGAAAGATTTTTGATTTTTTACTCAATACTTTATCCCAAAATATTAAAAGTGCCAAACTTAGTATTCCTACGAAAGCCGCTCCGGGCTGGATATTGCTAAGCATGGTAAATAGTTCGGAAAAGGTGTTTCCCCCATCAATCTCAAAAAACTCCAGATCCCAGGCAGACTCCTCATCATAACCGAAAAAGTTGGGAATCTGCTTTAAGATAATGATGATACCAATTCCGGTCAACATGCCCTTAATTACGGAAGATGGAAAATAGTATCCGATAACACCGGCTTTTAAAAAACCAAAAATCAATTGAATAACGCCACCTAAGACCACCGCAACAAGAAAGTTTTCATACCCTCCCAAAGCGCCTATGGCGGTCAAAACAATTGCGGCCAGTCCTGCTGCCGGTCCACTCACACCAATTTTTGAGCCACTAAGGGCTCCAACAACAATTCCGCCGATTATACCGGCAATTAAACCTGAAAATAAGGGGGCCCCACTGGCTAAAGCAATACCCAAACATAGAGGTAACGCAACAAAAAACACTACAATACTAGCCGGAAGGTCCGATTTAATAGTTTTGAACATATATAATAATAATTTAATCCTTGATGGGAATCAAGGACAAGTTTTTAATTAATCGAAATAGTTATACTTAACTTAAAGGATTAACTAATATGTTCTGGGGGTGGAAGAAGAATTTTTTTGGTGAAGTCTATATGGCCCATTGGGTGGTAAACACCCATTATAGATTTTTGTGACAGGGCTATTAATGAATAATCGGTATTACCATCATTTACAAATTTCTCCTGTAAGGGAGATTTTTCAACCGTTTCTTGCTGTTCCTCTTCGTTAAGATTGGTTATAATAACGGGATTGTCAACATCCAATAAAGTGAAGGCGCTCGGAGCCACTATGGCAAATAGCCAAAGGGATAGTAAAAGTAAACGGGCAAAAACCTTCATAGAATCTCAAATTAGAGCAAATATAACACCAACGGATTTATTAGACGTTAAAGATATATTAAAAATCTTTAAGGGTTTTTATGGCCTCCGAGGGAATCCAGCCCGTGGTACCATCGGCAATGGCAATTTTTTTCCAATCGTTCAATTGTTCAAGTACATTTACCTTGGTACCGGCATGTAAAGTGAAAATGGCCTGCCCCCTATTGTTGGGTTCGGATTTAACGCCCACTTCTTCCGAAAAGACTATGGCGGGTTGTTCCGATTTAAAATTGGAAAACTGTATATAGGCCAGCATTACCGCAACTACGGTTAAGAGAAGAAAAATAAGGCTACTTATGAAGGCTATCCGCTTTTGGGAGGAAAACTTGAAATAATAAAAGGCAATATAACAGCATACGAAGAGCATCATAAAGCCAACGGCTACATAGGCCCATTGGTCAAAGGTGAGATAGGTGGTAAGTTTGTCGTACATTTTGGAAATTGTGGTCTGGGGCAGGGGTTCAATGGCATCCAAAGTCATATTTTGGGCATAGGCCAAATTGTTCTTAATGTCCGGATCATTCGGTCTTAGCAATAAGGCCTTCTCATAGTAATAGATACTTGGGGCAATTTTATTCAGCTTATAATAGGTGTTTCCCAAATTAAAATAGAGTTCGGCCGAATGTTCCTTATTCTCTAAGATCTTTAGATAATTGTCCGCAGCTTTTGTATATTCCCCTTGGTTGTAAAATGCCGTAGCTTCTTCAAACAGTTGTTCGTTTTGGGAAAATCCCAAGGTACATACCAAACAAGCCAAAATAGTTAATTTACGTACCATTGTTTAAATTTGTTTATCCAGTTGTGAAATTACCTCACTGGCCTTATTGTAATCCTGTTGCATCTGAACGTCTGAGAAAGGGCTATATCTGGCCATTTCACAATTTTTTAGCAATCCTACAAAACCCTCTCGCGTTGTCTCCTCAACATTTTTTTCACTTAATAAAGAGGCTATTTTATCCTTGCTGAATTCCGATGTCTCTATTTTGAGTTTGGCCTTCAAATAATTGTGCAGTGCCTTTTCCAGGGCCACGTAAAATGATTCCTTGGACCCTAAGGCCTTTTTGGCCGCAGATAGGTATTTCTTGGCCAGTTTATTGGCCCGTTTAATTTTATTGCCTTCCACATCACTCGAAATGGCCTCTCTTTTTTTACCAAAAAGAATGGCCAGGGGAATTAACAGCAGCGGAAGTAACCACCAAAGAAAGAAACCGGTAGACCCAAAAAAGTAATTATTGTTGATGGCCCTTAGGTTTGGGGTTATCTTATTGAACACAAATTGATCTCCCGTAGCCACAACCCTTTGTTTATTATTGGAAACGGCACCAGTGTTGTCTACGGCCCCGCTAACGGGGCCTTCCAGTACATTGATCATAATTTCCCCGGAACTCAAGGTTTGATATTTTTCGGTCTTAGGGTTAAAAAAGCTGAAAGAGATACTGGGAATGGGGTACTTGCCTTTAAATGTGGGCACTATGGTGTAGCTATCGCTTACATTCCCTTCCATACCGGATAGGGTGGTACGAACACTTTCATTGAACTCCGGATCATATACTTCCAGGGAACCGGGGAGATTTAAACTTGGAATTTCGAAAAGTTTTAAATTTCCCTTACCGTTTATGGCCACTTTGGCCTGTAGGGATTCGGAGGCATTAAGATGGGTCTTACTGGTAGTTACCGAAAATTGGAATTCGCCCACCGCTCCACTAAAATCTGCCGGTTTGCCTTCTGTAGGCAAAGGTTTTACATTAATTGTTCTATTGCCGGCGGATACGGTCTTGTTGGTTTGGGCAAAGATTCTTCCCCCAAAGAAATCGCGTTTATTGGTGGGGACCTGGAGACTTACATCCAGTGAAAGCGGCTCAATTTCCAGTTCTCCCGTTTTTTGTGGATATAAAACTACCCTTTTTAAGATTACGGATCGGTACGCCTTGCCCTCATAGGTACTATTCTGGACATCGTATTTGGTGACCGGGATATCCTGGCTCCAGAAATTGTTATATTTAGGGTTGTCCAGCGCCCTAAAATTTGTTACGTCTATGGAGGGACTTGCATAAAGTTTATAAACTACGGTAACGGCCTCGTTTAAATAGGGGCCGGTTTTGGATATTTCGGCTACCAAATGTAAGCTTTCATCCGCCACATCATCCACCGTTTTTTCCCCGTCCGGTCTTTCCACTGCAGCGGTAACCTCCACTTCTTTGGGGAGGGATTTATAGGTTTCGCCCTTAATGACTATGGTGGCCTGCTTGATCGTAAATTTCCCCCTTGCGGTAGGGGCCAGGGTATAGCTATAGGTTTTGGAAAAGCTTCTTACCCCGTTCACCCAGGACGAGCTAATGGATTGGGAGGGACCCATAAGTACCCGGAAGCCTTCAAAATCCGGTGGAACAAAATTATCCCCGTCCCTGTTCATTGTAAAGTCTACCCTAAGACGTTCGTTAATACCCAACACATCTTTGCTTAGATTCATTTCAAAGGTGACGGTATCATCATTTTGCGCATACGATGACATGCCGAGGATCAACAATGAAAATAACGATATGTATCTTTTAATATTCACTTGTATTACCAGTCTTTTTCATTTTGGATTTTTGCCCCTTTTACTTTTTGGGCATCAATTTTTTCCTGAACCTTTTTTTCTTCGTTCTGCATGGCCTCCAACAAGTTTTTTACCTGTTGGGGGGATAATTGATTGGGTCTTGGCTGTTGTTGTTTCTGTTCCTCCGACTTATAGGGCTCGTCGTTTTTCTCTTCATCGTCTCCCTGGCCTTCCTTCTTATCCTCTTTCTCTTCCTCGCCTTTATCCCCCTCTTCCTTTTTGTCGCCCTGGTCCTCTTTCTGATCGCCTTTATTGTCTTCGTTTTGGTCCCCTTCCTTTTTATCCTCGTTCTGGTCCTTCTGATCTTTTTGGTCTTCCTTGTTCTGGTCTTCCTTATTCTGATCGTTTTTTTGCTCTTCTTCCTGTTGCTTTTTTAGCATTTCCTTGGCCAATGCCAAATTATAACGGGTCTCTTCGTCCGTAGGGTCATTTCTTAAAGATTCTTTATAGGCATCTACCGCTTTTTGGTATTCTTTATTTTTCATAAAGACATTGCCCATATTATGGTAGGCCCTGTGCTTGTCCTTTTTGTTGGTGGCATTTTCGCCTGCCTGCTTAAATCTGCCAAAGGCTTCGCTATAGGTCTCGTTTTCGTAATAGGCATTCCCTAGATTATAAGGGGCTATACTACTTTCCGCACTCTTGGAGATGGCCCTTCTGTAATTGGCTTCAGCATTTACAAAATCGCTTTCGGACAGGTTCTTATTACCTTCCCAAGTATAGTTGTTGGCAGTTTTAATCGATTTTTCCTTTTCCTTATCCACTTCCTGTTCCTGTGCGTGGACAAGGCCTCCTATCAAAATAATGACAAATGCAATCTTTTTCATCTGTTCCTATTTATTTGTTTCATATCAGTCGGATGTAATTCGCCAATCAACATTTCGGTCCGATAATTATCGGGAAGTATCCAGAATCGTTATGGCTCATTTCATCTGTTCGTATTTATTTGTTTCATATTGGTCAGACCTGCCCGACTTCTTCATTCCCGTCCGTACCGGAACGGGCGGACAGGCGGGTGTAATATCCAAGTAATCATTTTCGTCCCGATAATTATCGGGAGGCTTGAAAATTTTGCTAATGGATATTTCATAATCCTTCCTCGTTCGTTTATCGCTCGTTAAACAGATTCAATTTTTTAAGCCATTTGGTCTTTCTATCCAGGACAAAAATATCTAAAAATAGGAATAAAAGCCCTGCGGCCAAAAACCACTGGAACTGATCTTTGTATTCGGCAAATTGTTTGGCCTCGAATTCCTTCTTGTCCATCTGGTTCAATTGTTCCTTGATAAAGGCAACGGCATCTTCCGTATTTTCGCCGTTTATGTATTCCCCATTGCCCTCATCGGCAATTTCTTGAAGTACCTCTTCATTTAATTTTGTTATGACCACTTCTCCCTGGTTATCCTTTTTTAGGCTTTCAACGATCCCGTTTCTTTTTAGGGGGATGGGTGCTCCCTTTATTTTTCCTACCCCAATGGTAAATACCCTTATCCCTTCATTGGTGGCGTCCTCAACGGCATTGGATACATCACCTTGGGAATGGTCCTCCCCGTCCGAGATAATGAAAAGTACACGGTTGGTCTGTTCCTCATCGTCATAATAGGTCGAAGCCAGTTCAATGGCCTGATCAATAGCCGTTCCTTGGGAGGAAAGCATGTCGGTGTTCATGTTTTGCAAGAACATTTTGGCGGCCCCGTAATCTGTCGTTATAGGGAGTTGGGGAAACGCCTGTCCGGCATAGGCAATAATTCCAATTCTATCACTGGCCAGTTGATTGATGATCTCTGAAACCAGACGTTTTGCCTTTTCCAGCCTATTGGGGGCGATATCCTCGGCCAACATACTTTTGGAAACATCCAATGCAAATACAATATCTACCCCTTCCCTCTTAACGGTTTCCAATTTGGTGCCTATCTTTGGGTTGACCAATGCCATTGTTAGGGAGGCTAATCCGAACAGAACAAAAATTAATTTTAAGGTAGCTTTAAAGTTGGATCTATCCGGGGTCAATCGCTTTAAAAGGCTAAGGTCGGCAAATTTTCTCTGTGTCCTTTTTTTCCATATTTGAAGGAGCATAAAAAGGACCACCATCACCGGAATGATGGATAAGAGGTATAAATATGATTTTTCGTCCAATTGAATCATTTCGTATTCTTCCTTTTTAAATCAATTTCCTTTGTATTATATAAAACTCCTGTACAAGGTGTTCCTTGCCACCCATTCCAACAAGAGCAAAACCCCTGCCAAATATACCCAAGGTCTAAATCTTTCTTCGTATTTGTAGTATTTAAACTCCTCTACCTCTGTTTTTTCCAATTTATTGATTTCCTCGTAAATGGCTTCCAGTTTTTTATTGTCGGTAGCCCTAAAATATTGTCCCCCCGTTGTTTCCGCTATAGATTTCAATAGACTTTCGTCTATCTCCACTTCCCGCATTCCATATCTGAAAGATCCGTCCGCGTTATAGGCTATGGGCGACATGGCGTTGCCATTGGTGCCAAGACCAATGGTGTAGGTTTTAATGCCGAACTCCACTGCCAGATCCGCGGCAGTTTGGGGCTCTATAAATCCTGAATTGTTTACCCCATCGGTGAGAAGAATAATTACCTTGCTCAGGGCCTTACTTTCCTTTAGTCTGTTTACAGAGGTGGCAAGACCCATTCCAATAGCGGTTCCGTCGTTTAATTGTCCATAGGTTATCTCGTCCAAAGCCCTTAAAACTATAGATTTATCACTGGTAATGGGCGTTTTGGTATAGCTTTCCCCTGCATAGGCCACCAGGCCTATCCTATCATTTGGTCTTTCGTTGATAAAATCGGCGGCCACTTTTTTAAGGGCTGCCAATCTATAAGGCTTTAGATCTTTTGCCAACATACTGGAGGAAACATCTATGGCCATGACAATATCGATCCCTTTGGTGGTTTTGGTCCTAGTGGAGATATCCTCGGTCTGTGGCCTCGCCATGGCCACTATAATGGAGGCCAATGCCAACAATCGCATACCAAACAGCACCGGTTTTAATTTGGGCAATATGCTGCGATTGGGAAAGCCCTTGATGCTCGATATTTTTAAGGAAGCGGTCTGCTCCCTTCTTTTAAAGAAATACCAAAGCATTGCCACTGGAAGTAATAACAACAGCCAGAAAAATTGTGGGTTCGCAAAGGAAATATTCTCAAACATCTATAAGCTTGTTTTTACTTCTACTGAGTTCAAAATTCGATCTACTATCCGGTCCGCATATTGGTCATCTTCCAACCACGTCAGGATAATATTTTGCTGAAAGCCATTACCTCCAAAAAAAAGGACCGTATAGTTACCGGAGATCGGTTCCTCGGATTCCGGTACGGCAAATTTTCCACTGCCGTACAGTTTAACTCCCTTAACCCCTGAGATGGTAGTAAAAGCTTCCTGTTTGGTAGTGATGTTCTTGGCACCTTGATCTTCAAAATTTTTCAATATCTGTTCCGCGGCCTTTTCAAAATCCGGTTCCTCCGGTTGGGTCAAGGTAATGGAGGTGGCACCAATGGTAAACAGTCCAATGGAGCTCCTATAGGCAAATGCCTGCATTTCCTTGATAGATGCCTGGGCCTCCGGTGGGAGTTTTACCGCCTGTCTCAACAAGACTTTTGGGGTCTGTAGGCTAATTGGCGGGAAACCGTAATCACTTTGTACCCATTCCCCTTCCAATAATTCTTTGGTGGGGTGGCCCAGAACCGTATCCTTTACCTCTCCAAACCCATAATAACCTATTGCTGCAATAGCGGAAAATAATAGGACAAGTATCGCAGTAACGGCAACTATTACCAATTTTTTCTTATGTTTTTTGCGTTCCAGTTCCTCCAAATACTCCTCCCGCTGTAATAATTCTTCTTCGGTAGGTTCTGGAATGGCCTCTTTGGTCTTGATCACGATCTGCTCCACAGACCTTCTATCCTGCTCGGCTGCCGAGGATTCGGGTTTGGATTTTGCAAATTTTACCAAATCCGAAGTCTGTAGCACCTTTTTGAACTGTTGTATGGTCTCATGGTCCAATTTCAATTGACCGGCGTCCTTCATCATTTCCAATTTATCTATCAATTGGTCCGTAGTACTTTCCAATGCGGTAACATGAACATCTTCCTCCAGATAGGACCGTACAATGTCCGTTAATTCGGAATAGTAGGTTTTATAATCGTCCTGAATTAAATATTTTGATTTTTCCAATTGTTTTAAACCAAGGATGGCACGGTCAAACGGAGGCAATAGGGCCACTTTTTCCTCCTCGCTCAAGGGTTTTTTCCTGAAAACGAACCAGTACAGTGCTGCCCCGGCCACTATTAAAACAGCAAGTACCCAAAGTAGAATGTTCCAAAACGCTCCGTTCGATTTTTCTACATTTATTATGGGTTTTATATCGTACATCTTCTGCGCCAAGGTGTCTACAGGTACCGTGGCAACCTCAATTCTTAGGGAGTCCGTAAAAAACGGTTTCCCGTTTATCATAATCTGTTGTCTTGGAAGGGTATAGGAACCGGAATCAAATTGGGTAAGCGCATAGATTTTTTGTAAGACCATCCTATCCAATTTTTTAACAGTATCGGTCTTTAGGGCCTCCACCGTCTCCAATGGGGAAAATGTTTGGCCTTCCGGAAAGATTACCTGGGCGGTGGAATCTGTTTCTACGCTAACCTTAAAATTGATCTGCTCACCAATCTTTATAGAGGTGGTATCCACCCCGGATTCAATGATGGGCGTATTTTGGGAAAACCCTTGTATCGATGCCATTACTAGACACAGGGTCATATATCGTAGTAAATACGAATAATTATTTATGATGCTCAAATTTAAGTTCCTCATTTAAATCAACCTCTTCTCTTAAAATAGCCCAATAATTTCTTTACATAACTTTCATCCACCCTACAACTTAACACCCCACAACCCGATTTTGTAAAAGTCTCCTGAAAATAGGCAACCCGCTCACTATAGTGCTTGCCATAGGCCATCCTTACTTTTTTGGACTGGGTATTCACCAATTGGATAGCACCCGTTTCGGCATCCTGCATCTGTACCATGCCTAAATTTGGAATATTTTCCTCCCTCTCATCAAACACCCTAATGCCGGTTAGATCGTGTTTTTTGCCCGTAATACGTAAGGTTTGGAGATAATCATCTGTAATAAAATCCGAGAGGACAAAGACAATGGCCTTTTTCTTCATTACGTTGGTAAGAAATTTTAAGGCAGCCCCCAGATCGGTCTCACTGCTATTGGGCGTAAACTCCAGCAATTCCCGAATTATACGCAGGGCGTGACTTTTTCCTTTTTTGGGAGGAATGTAAAGTTCCACTTCATTGGTAAACAAAAGAAGTCCCACTTTATCATTGTTCTGAAGTGCCGAAAAAGCCAACGTAGCGGAGATTTCGGTAATAATTTCCTTTTTAAACTGATTGCTGGTACCAAAAAGTTCCGAACCGCTCACATCTACCATGAGCATCATGGTAAGTTCCCTTTCCTCCTCGAAGACCTTTACAAAAGGTTCGTTATATCGTGCGGTTACGTTCCAATCTATAGACCGGACATCATCACCAAATTGATATTGGCGCACCTCACTAAACGTCATACCCCTTCCCTTAAAGGTAGAGTGGTATTCCCCACCAAAAATATGGTCGGAAAGACGCCTCGTCTTTATTTCGATCTTGCGAACTTTTTTTAATAATTCCTTGGTATCCATTTTCAGTTTGCAGTAAAAAGTATTCAGTTACAGTTTAAGGATTAAAGACTAAAAGCTGTAGACGGATAACTGTAGACTGATTAAGGTACTTCAATTTCGTTTACGATCTTATTTATTATTTCTTCCGAAGTAATGTTTTCTGCCTCTGCCTCGTAGGTTATGCCAACCCTATGGCGCAAAACGTCATGGATCACAGCCCTTACATCTTCAGGAACAACATAACCCCGTCTTTTTATAAAGGCATAGCATTTGGCCGCTACCGCTAAATTGATACTACCCCTTGGCGAAGCTCCGAAACTGATCAAGGGTTTTAGGTTTTCTAAATTATATTTTTCAGGATATCGGGTGGCAAATACAATATCGAGAATATATTTCTCAATTTTTTCGTCCATATACACATCCCTTACCGCCTTTTGGGCACTGAGAATCTGATTAACGCTAACCACGGGTTTTACCTCTTCATAGGCGCCCTTAAGGTTTTGCCTAATTATTAATTGCTCCTCGCTGAGCTTGGGGTAATCAATAACGGTCTTCAACATAAAACGATCCACCTGGGCCTCCGGTAAGGGGTAAGTTCCTTCTTGTTCCACCGGGTTTTGGGTGGCCATTACCAGAAAGGGCTTGTCCAGAATAAAGGTTTCATCACCTATGGTAACCTGTTTTTCCTGCATGGCTTCCAAAAGGGCGGATTGCACCTTTGCGGGAGCACGGTTAATTTCATCCGCTAGGACAAAATTGGCGAATATGGGACCTTTCTTAATTGAAAAATCGTTCAATTTCATATTGTAGATCATGGTACCAACAACGTCTGCCGGTAGAAGATCGGGAGTGAACTGAATTCTACTAAAGCTTCCCTGTACCGCTTTTGCCAAGGTGTTTATCGCCAAGGTTTTGGCCAAACCCGGGACACCCTCCAGAAGAATATGGCCCTGCCCCAAAAGTCCAATGAGCAATCGTTCCACCATATGTTTTTGTCCAACGATTACTTTGTTCATCTCTAAAATAAGTAGGTCGATAAAAGCACTCTCCCGGGCAATTTTCTCATTCACGGCACTAATGTCTACCGAAGTATTTTCTTCCATAAAATCCTTTATTTTGTTTTGTTTACAGTGGTTTACTCCAAAAGTGGATGCAAATTGAAAATTTATTTAGTTATTGGCTGTTAATGTATGGTTAAAAGTTAAGCAATGGGTCCAGTTTTGTGAACTATTTAAGGGAATTATTCATAATTTCACAAACATATGAAAAATAAAACATCTTATTTCAAAATCCTTGCAGTTACAATTATTTCTGGCATTTGGATAATAAATTTTCTGTTGCGAAAGGATCCAGTGTTCGGTCAACGTTTAAACGACAGGTAAGGAATGATGGATCGTGAGTTGGGTCAAGGCGCAAAAAACGGGCATAGCCGTAGCTACGGAACTGTTTTTTAACGTAGGCCATGTGAAAAAGAACAAGACTTGGGATGGCTAAAGTAGGGTTGACAGGACACTAGGTTAATGGGATGTTCCTGGACATAGGGAATACCACTTTTTATTGGGCTGATATTTATGGTTCATTTGGCAATGAATCGGCTTGCCCAATGGTCTTTTCCACGGATAGATATCCAGGTGTAAAACTTAGTTTTTAAGCGGTTGCCATGAAGGCCCTAGTTGGCAGAATGGTTTTTCTCCCTTGGATGCGATCATAGGGAAATATAAAAGCGGACCAACGGTATTGTAATAAAATAAAGTATAGTTTATGAGTATTAGCAATAATGGGAAACCAACGGCATTTATAACTGGGGCTACAAGCGGAATAGGACTCGCAACTGCCAAACTCTTTGCCTCTAATAGGATTAATTTGGTGATTTGCGGCAGGCGAAAAAAGCGTTTGAACGAACTTAAAAAGGAGCTTTCCAGACATACCAGGGTTTTCGTTTTGGAATTTGATGTCCGGGATAAAGAGGCCGTTTTTGGGGCTATCGCTTCCCTTCCTGAGGAGTTTTCCAATATTGATATTCTGATCAATAATGCGGGCAATGCCCATGGTCTTGATTCCATAGAGGATGGAGATCTGGATGATTGGGAAGCTATGTTGGACATTAACGTCAAGGGCATTTTATATGTTTCCAAAGCCATAATGCCAAAAATGATCAAAAATAAATCGGGACATATCATAAATATCGGTTCTATTGCCGGGAAGGAGGTTTATCCCATGGGGAATGTGTACTGCGCCAGTAAATATGCCGTGGATGCCATAAACCAAGGGATGAGGATAGATTTAAATAAATACGGAATTCGCGTTGGGGCCATTAATCCGGGACTGGTTGAAACCGAATTCAGCAAAGTCCGCTTTAAAGGAGATAATGGTAGGGCAGAGGCTACCTACGAGGGGTATAAGCCATTGCAAGCGGAGGATATTGCAGAGGTCATTTATTTTATGGTTACCAGGCCCTCCCATGTCAATATTGCGGATTTATTAATTTTGCCTACGGCACAGGCCAGTGCTACGATTGTTAACAAGAAAATATGATCAATAAGCGCCTGCTCGTAAAAAACCTATTGGCCCATAATGATGAAAATAGCTTTTATGATAAAAAGCGCTTTATAGATATTGGACAGCGGGAGGGGAAGGCTAAATTTTTAAAACATGTCTGTGCCCTTGCCAATAGCAACCCCCAAAACAATTCCTTTATCGTTATTGGGGTAGAGGATGGGGACAATGAAATTATAGGGGTCGATTTTTTTGATGACAGCAAGATTCAAAATTTAGTGAATGCCTATTTGGACAACCCTCCACGGATTACTTATGAAAACATTCCATTTCCGCATTTGCCCATGGGCAAGGTGGTTGGGTTGGTCACTATAAAATCCAATGGGAAGGTTTGTTCCTTGAGAAAGAATATTTGGAAGTATTATGGGGGATCGGTATTTTTTAGGGATGGCAGTATAAGTATGCCAAAGGCCTATGGAATTGAATTGACGGACGTAAATTCGGATGTGGTGGCAACCATTGAAAAGCATGCCAAAAACAACATTGAACTTACTTTGGACGGGGTGATCGATTTTTTAAACGAAAGGCATAAGGATCTTAGCAGTAACTATAAGGTCTTTAAAGAGCAATTTGTGGTATGTTGGGCAGGGCATCAGAAAAAAGTAAAAAATGAAACGTATTATTCCCGTGTCGACATTGAGTTGATCAATGAACAAGTGAAGTTGTTTTTTTCGGAATTCGATGAAATTACCATAGCTTATGATGAAAATTCCTTTACTACCATAGAATTTGTACAGCTGGGGTTAAGTAACCAGCAAAAATACTATCCGTTGGAAAAGGTAGTCATTACGTTTTTGGATAACGGTACCTATACCATTCAAAGCGATTTAATTTTTGAACCTCCTTTATATGATAAAAAAACACTGCACCATATTTACAACGCCAATGTGGCCGTGTTGAGGAAAATTGAAAAGGAAATTCCTTTGGCCCCAAACGAGGAAAAGGATTTGGAACTGTTGTCCGATACTTTTTTAATTTGTTATGTCAATGGCTTCGAGGAGGCCAAGGATATTATGGAAAACGCCAAGCCAGCTATGAAGAAATATAGTCTCCCGGTGTACCAATCCATAAAGGAATCCCTGCGTATCATTAGAAAGATGAAGTATAATTAGAGGTTGCTTATCACAGCATTTACAACCGATCTATTTGTTCTTGGGTAGGTAAGGATTCAATGGCCCCATAGTTCAGGGTGGTAATAGCTCCGGCCTTATTGGCATCCTGAACCATTTTTTCCAATAATTCGGAATTGCCAAGAAGGGCGTCTATATCGGGGACAAGCGAAATTTGTTTTAATAGGCATCCAATAAAGGCATCTCCGGCACCTGTTGTATCAATTGGTTTTATCTTAATACTGGGAATTATTTTTTGTATGGATGGGGTGCTTAAGTAGGTGCCTTCCCCCCCTAGGGTAACGGTAATTATTTTTGTTCCCAATTGGTGTAGAAAGGCACATGCCCCTTCCAAATCATCCTTTCCGGAAAGTAACCGGGCCTCCTCCAAACTAAATTTGCACAAATGGGCCTTCTCTATGTAAGGGATGCATTTCTGCACAAAGAGGGTTTCGGTTCCTTTCCACAGATCGGTCCTAAAATTAGGGTCGAAACACACGAAACTTTTTTGGGATATGGCTTCTTTGAAATAGCGGGAATAGGCCACTTCCAAACTACCGCCCAGGAAGGAGGTTGCGGCCCCAAAATGTACGATCTGGTCCTTGAACAGATTTTTTAGTCCTGTGTCATGTGTAAGTTCCTTGTCTGCCCCCCGGCTAAAAACAAAATCGCGTTCCCCGTCCTCTGCCAGGGAAACAAAGGCAAGGGTAGTGAAAGTATCGGACCGCTGTGCGAGGGATACGTCTACTTGTCCTTGGGTTAAGGTATTGATCAGAAAAGTGCCAAAGGGATCTTTGCCTACGCAACCAATGAAAAAACTTTTGCCCCCGAGTTTGGCTATTGCCGAGGCCACATTGGCCGGGGCACCTCCTGCCTTTTTTGTGAAATTATGGGCCCTTGCCAGATTGCTGCCCTGTTTTTCCGCTACAAAATCTATTAGTAATTCCCCGATACAGAAAACGTTTTTCATTCTTTGATCTCAATTGATAAATCTAAAATAGACAGAAATATGCAGTTATACTAAAATCGCCCCCAATTGCATGCATTTGGGGGCGTAACTTTTAGGATTATATGGTTCCATGGCCCGAATAAAAATGGGTTATCCGCATTTGGACGAACCACAGTCCTTGCAGGTTAGGCATCCTTCCTGGTAGATCAGGTTTTTGGAATTGCAGGAATCACATTTTTGCCCCTTGGCCTCCGTGCCATCTGCCACATACCGCTTAAGTGCC
Source organism: Arenibacter sp. P308M17 (assembly GCF_003426735.1). Taxonomy (GTDB): domain Bacteria; phylum Bacteroidota; class Bacteroidia; order Flavobacteriales; family Flavobacteriaceae; genus Arenibacter. Next base: position 515,552 of record NZ_QVON01000003.1, on the reverse strand, counting down.
CTGGCAACCCCGTTTTTCCAAGTGTTGATAGATTCGCTGTCCAGTTGTAGGCTATTGATAAGGTCTACCACCTTTTCAATGGGCATGCCGTGCCTAAGGGTACTGGAAATCAATTTGGCATAGTTCCAATATTCCGGATTAAATTTATGGGATAGTCCTTCTATGGTTGTTTTGTAACCCCTTTTGTTCTTGTATTGAAAATCATATCGGGAGGAACCGTCCTCGTTTCTACTTTTAATAATTGTTCCGTTATTTACCCATCTAGGGATTAATATACCGTCCTCGTCATCTGCCATTCCGGTGAAAATCTCATAAGGTTGGTCGTTTATCAGGCCAATAAAAGCAATCCATTTTTCTTTGTTATTTTGAAGTCGCACCACATCGGCCTCTAAAATTTGGGGACGTTTTGTGGGGAAATGGGTGAGGGACCCCTCACTTTCCGATTTTTTTGATTCGTTGGAAATCAATACCCCGGACCTGGAACCATCCCGGTAAACGGTTACACCCTTGCAACCGACTTTCCATGCTTCCAAATAGAGTTTTCCTACCAATTCTTCGGACACATCGTTAGGGAGGTTTATGGTGACACTTATGGAATGGTCTACCCATTTTTGAACGGCACCCTGTAGACGCACTTTGCTCAACCAATCCACATCATTGGAAGTAGCCTTGTAGTATGGGGAACTCTCCACGATTTTCTGTAACTCCTCTTGGGAATAATTTTTTTCGGTATCCATTCCTTGGGTAGTCATCCATTGTTTGAATTTATGATGGAAAACCAAATATTCTTCCCAAGAATCCCCCACTTCATCTACAAAATCGATACGGACATCCTTGTCGTTCGGATTCACCTTTCTGCGGCGTTTGTATACGGGCAGGAAAACCGGTTCTATGCCAGATGTGGTTTGGGTCATTAAACTTGTAGTACCCGTTGGGGCAATGGTCAATAGCGCAATATTTCTTCGGCCGTATTCCAACATTTCGAAATACAATTTTTCATCGGCTTCCTTCAGTCTCATGATAAAGGGGTTGTGTCTCTCCCTTTTAGCATCAAAGATTTGAAACGCCCCTCTATCTTTAGCGGTATGTACCGAGGCCCTATAGGCTTCAAGGGCAATGGTCTTGTGCACTTCAATGGAAAATTGGTTGGCATCCTCATCTCCATAGCGGAGACCAAGTGCTGCGAGCATATCTCCCTCGGCCGTAATACCTATTCCAGTTCGCCTTCCCTGTTGGGCCTTTTCTTTAATTTTGGTCCATAAATGATATTCCACGGCCTTGGTTTCTTCCAATTCAGGATCCGCTTTTATTTTTTTTAGAATCGCATCCACTTTCTCCAATTCCAGGTCGATAATATCGTCCATAATTCGCTGGGCCACTGCAATATGTTCTTTAAAGAGTTTAAAATTAAAGGAAGCCTTATCTGTAAAGGGCCGATCTACATAGGAGAAGAGATTAATGGCCAGCAGGCGACAGGAATCATAAGGGCATAGGGGAATTTCACCACAGGGATTGGTAGATACGGTGTTATAGCCCAGATCTGAATAACAATCCGGTACGGATTCCTTTATAATGGTATCCCAGAATAAAATACCCGGCTCTGCCGATTGCCAGGCGTTATGCACTATCTTGTCCCATAGTTTTTGGGCATCAATGGTTTTGGAAACCTTGGGATCGTGGCTTTGGACAGGAAATTTTTGAGTGTAAGGCTGTCCGCTTTCAACGGCCCTCATAAAATCATCGTCCATTCTAACGGAAACATTGGCTCCCGTTACCTTGCCCTGTTCCATTTTGGCGTCTATAAAATCTTCCGCATCCGGATGGTTTATGGAGACCGATAACATTAATGCCCCCCTTCTGCCATCTTGGGCTACTTCCCTGGTAGTATTGGAATACCGTTCCATAAATGGCACTAGGCCGGTTGAGGTTAAGGCCGAATTTTTTACCGGAGACCCCTTGGGGCGTATATGTGATAGGTCATGGCCAACACCACCGCGGCGCTTCATGAGTTGTACCTGTTCCTGATCTATTTTCATGATTCCCCCGTATGAATCAGATTGTCCTTCATTGCCTATTACAAAACAATTGGAGAGGGATGCAATTTGAAAAGGGTTGCCAATGCCCGCCATGGGGCTGCCTTGGGGAACGATGTATTTAAAATCTTTGATCAGTTCAAAAATTTGTTCTTCCTTGAGCGGATTTGGATATTTAAGTTCAATTCTGGAAATCTCCTTAGCTATTCTGTGGTGCATATGGTCCGGGGTCAACTCGTAAATATTCCCGTCGGAATCCTTAAGGGCGTATTTGTTTACCCAAACCCTGGCCGCAAGGTCATCTCCTTTAAAATATTTTAGTGAGGCATTATAGGCTTCTTCCTGACTATACGTCTTTTGTGGTCCTTGGGCTATTTTTGTTGGCATATAATGATTTTTAAGGGTTGTAGTTAAATTGGTATAAAGAACAAAAGTATTAAAAAAAGTATAAAGAAAAATATGATAATTATCATAAAAGTTTGCAATAAAAATTGTTTAAATAATTTATAATCAATTTATTATATAATTTTTTTTAGTTAAAAGTGAACAAATAAATTAAACTTTTTTTAGAGTTTTTTTCCAAAGTCCTTCTTTTGGATAAAGTTACTGCTTCGGATCTCGGAATTTGTTCTATAAACGTTGGTTGTCTAAATTGGGGATAAGGAGGGGGGCAGTGAAATCCTTTTTTTTGCCAAAGTCCAAATGCCAACTGCAACTACTTACCGCCAACTTATTATCCAGGGATTATTGGGTTTGTACATGAATTATACAGGGATTTCCATTTTTGGCTCTTTTGGTCATGGTTATTAAAGTGGTATTCGCGATTTTTGCCAAATGAGAACATTGGTAATCGGAGACCTTCATTCGGGCTTAAAGGCCCTGAAACAAGTTTTGACAAGGGCAAATGTAAGTCCCAAGGACCATCTTATATTTTTGGGGGATTATGTGGATGGGTGGAGTGATGCTGTAAATACCGTAAATTTTTTAATGGAACTAAGGCTAACGCACAAATGTAAGTTCATTAGGGGAAATCACGATGAACTTTGTAATGACTGGTTGAAAAGTGGGGAGCATAATCCCATTTGGTTGCAACACGGAGGGAGTGCTACCCAGGATTCTTATCGATTGGTGGGCGATGAATTAAAGGAAGCCCACATTCAATTTTACGATAATTTGGAGAATTATATTCTAGATACTGAAAATCGCTTGTTTATCCACGCAGGATTTACTAACTTAAGGGGTGTGGGCCACGAGTATTTTACCAAAACCTATTATTGGGATAGGACCCTTTGGGAATTGGCATTGTCCTTAGATCCTTCACTGACCAAAGAAGATGATTTTTACCCACAAAGGTTATTACATTACAAGGAGATTTTTATTGGTCATACTCCGGTAACAAGGATTGGGAGGACCACTCCGAAGAATGCAGCCAATATTTGGAATGTAGACACAGGGGCGGCATTTAGAGGACCATTGACGATCATGGACGTTGAATCCAAGCAATATTGGCAAAGTGATCCGGTATATTTGTTTTATCCTTCCGAAATGGGAAGAAACTAAATTTTACTGTCCATAGGGACAGATTATCAAGATTATTAAGGATATTTACATAAAATTTGAAGAATGTCTAATAAGAACGTTAGAATAGAAGTAATGAAGTCCATTGAAGGTAAGGTGGATGGTTTTATAGACCAGTACCTTATTCCGATTCAAGATATTTGGCAACCCACGGATTTTTTACCGGATACCCAAAGTGAAGGCTTTATGGACCATGTAAATCAGATACGCGAGGAAGCCAAGGAATTGGGGTACGATCTGTGGGTCACCCTGGTAGCCGATACCATTACCGAGGAGGCCCTCCCTACCTATGAATCTTGGCTAATGGATGTAGAAGGGATAGATCAACACGGTGAAAACAAGAATGGATGGTCTAAATGGGTGCGTCATTGGACTGCGGAAGAAAATAGGCATGGCGATGTGCTGAACAAATACCTTTATTTGGCCGGCAGGGTCAATATGCGGGAAATGGAAATTACCACCCAGTATTTAATTGCCGATGGTTTCGATATAGGAACGGATAGGGATCCCTATAAAAACTTCGTATATACCTCTTTTCAAGAGTTGGCCACCAATATTTCGCACAAAAGGGTGGGTCAAATGTGCAAAAAGGGGGGCAATACGCTTCTTGGAAAAATGTGTACCATTATTGCAGGGGACGAGATGCGCCATCATTTGGCCTATAGGGAGTTTGTTAAGGTGATTTTTGAAAACGATCCTAGTCAGATGATGTTGGCTTTTGCAGACATGATGAAGAAAAAAATTGTAATGCCGGCCCATTTCCTAAGGGAGTCGGGCGGTAGTATTGGGACCGCGTTTGAAAACTTTTCCAATTGTGCCCAAAGATTGGGGGTTTATACCGCTCAGGACTATATAGAAATATTGAAAAAATTAAATAGTTATTGGGAATTGGATAGTATTAGAAGCCTTAATGATGATGCTGAAAGGGCAAGGGACTATTTAATGAAGTTGCCCGATAGATTGGAACGAATCGCCAGCAGGATGAAATTCCCGGAAGACAACTATAGGTTCAAATGGGTTGAAGCCAACGGAAGAATGGGCTAGAAGATATTGCCAATTGGCATGAATACTCCACTTAAGAACATATAGGGGGTATTTTAAAGTTATTTTTCTTGGCAGCAATGGATTGCTGAGGTAGTGGTATAATGAAATATGCATTAATACATTTTTTGTTCCAACCCTTCTTGGGGAATTATATAGGAAATTGTAAAGACTATAATTTGCCTCTTTTGTGCTCTTCCTGCCATTTGTACAAATCTTTCCATTTGCCCTCGTAGGCCATTTTTGCCTGCATTGGCCAGGATGCCGGATCGTGAATTTTATAAGGGGCACCTCCACTGTCCAATACCTCCTGACATTTGGCAACGGCAGTTTCGGATAGATCTTTCCAAGTTTTAATGTTATAAGAATTGAATAGTTGCTGAATTTTTGGTCCTATTCCTTCAACGATCTTTAGGTCGTCCCGTTTAACAGTTCTCCCAAGCGCGGCTTTTGCTGCCTGCGCATTAAAGGGAAGTAGGGCTTCTTCTGCGGCTATTGGGGCCATGGGCCTGTCAGGTACAATTAGCTCCACTTTTTGGGAGAGTTGTTTTTTACAGGCGGCCAAATCTGTTTCCAGCCTTGCATTTTTGTCCTTTAAGGTATTTACTTCTGAAGTATGGTCTATTGGGGAATTCTTGCTTTTGCCGATCAAGTAGCCAAATAGGGCACAGACAATACCCACAACTGCGGGTATGAACCAGCACCAAATACTAAGGTTTTCCATTTGCTTTATTGTTTAGGGTCAGTTGTTTTGATCAAGGTTCAGATAGTCGTTTTTTCTCTCTACCAGCTTTCTATTTTTAGCTACATCCCTAGTTTTGGTGGTGCAGGTATTGCAGAGCAAGGGGTAAAATAGGTTCCAACATTAATGGCAACAACATTACCCAATAAATGGGTTGTGTTTTAGACATTTGGAATAGCTGTAAGGGTTTGTCTAAATGTATTAAAAATTTCCATAAGTGTTAAAAAAATGTCATTAAACCTTCCCTTTCAAATAGTTGGCAAAAAATGCCCTAAAGGAAGCTTAAAGGAAGCTTATATTTCTTTCGATAAAATTTAGACAATAATCGTAAATGGCCCGTTTTAAGAATTGTTTCAAGCGCGTATTTCAAAAATTTTGGAAAACGGGATGTACATTGGAATTGACCGGTAACTTCAAAATGTGCCAATTATACACATTTTATTACCATCCATATATTTTTGCTTTTAAATGTGGAAGCAAATATAGACTTTAGCATAGATAATAGAATTAAAAAGACCTAATTTCTCCCGACTAGGTTCCGGCATTGGAATAGGTCTTTTTCAACATAATTATTTGAGTTAATTAGGTTAAACCCGCAGCTTTTTCTAATGGACCTATTCGGGGGGAGGGGAAATTTTCAATTGGCTACGGGTTTTTATTTTTGAATATTCGAATATGAATTTTTTGTCTTGGAGTACCTAATACCTATTCTTCGGGATGTAATTTAGTTGGTTGGTTTAAAACCCGCTACGTATTGGAAGCAAACCGGTACCTAGTGGGTTTTTGCGTAAGGGTGTAACTTTAAAGGTCGAACTTAATACCTTGTGCCAAAGGCAATTCCGTGGTGTAGTTGATAGTGTTCGTCTGTCTTCGCATATAGATTTTCCATGCATCCGAACCGGATTCGCGACCGCCACCTGTTTCTTTTTCACCTCCAAAGGCTCCTCCGATCTCTGCTCCTGAAGTTCCAATGTTGACATTGGCTATTCCGCAATCGCTGCCCTGGGCAGATAAAAAACGTTCTGCTTCCCGCAGATTATTGGTCATTATTGCAGAGGATAGTCCCTGGACTACTCCATTTTGTAGGGCAATGGCATTTTCTAAGTCTCCGGAATATTTTAAGAGGTATAATATTGGGGCAAATGTCTCCTGTTGTACCATCTCATAAGTATTGTTTGCCTCGGCAATGGCGGGCTTCACATAGCATCCACTCTCATATCCTTTCCCCTGCAGCACTCCGCCTTCAACAATTAGCTTACCTCCTTCTTCCACCACTTTTTTAAGCGCCCGTTGGTACATACTTACGGCATCGGTATCTATTAAAGGGCCTACATGGTTCTTTTGATCCAATGGATTCCCTATTCTCAACTGATTGTAGGCGGTTACAATGGCCTCTTTTACCTTTTCATAAATGCTGTCGTGCACAATTAATCTTCGGGTAGAGGTACAGCGCTGGCCTGCTGTGCCAACGGCCCCAAAAACAGCTCCAATGACGGTCATTTTAATATCTGCATCAGGGGTTACGATAATTGCATTGTTTCCTCCAAGTTCCAAGAGCGATTTTCCTAGTCGGGCGGCCACAGCTTGGGCCACCGTCTTGCCCATACGAATGGATCCAGTAGCGGATACTAATGGCACCCTTTTGTCATGCGTCATAAATTCACCTACCTTATAATCGCCATTGATCAAACAGGAGATACCTTCGGGAAGATTATTTTCTTTAAGAACTGTTGCCACTATGTTTTGGCAGGCCAGACCACACAGGGGTGTTTTTTCACTTGGCTTCCAAACGCAGACATCTCCCGATATCCATGCCAAGGCCGTATTCCAGGCCCATACGGCTACAGGGAAATTAAAGGCCGAGATTATGCCAACTACCCCCAGAGGATGATATTGTTCGTACATTCTATGCCCGGGTCTTTCGGAGTGCATGGTAAGTCCGTGCAATTGCCTTGATAGTCCTAGGGCGAAATCACATATATCAATCATTTCCTGCACCTCTCCCAAACCTTCTTGATACGATTTTCCCATTTCATAGGAAACCAATATTCCCAAGGGTTCCTTGAGTTCACGAAGTTTATCGCCAAATTGTCGCACAATTTCCCCCCGTTGGGGTGCCGGTTTGGTTCTCCAAATTTTAAATGCATTGGTGGCCACATCCATTACCGTTTCATAATCCTTTTTGGAGGTGGACCTTACCTTGCCGATTAGAGCACCATCTACCGGGGAATATGAGCTTAACTCCCCGCCCGATGCAAAATTATTCAACCCTGTGGATGTTCCGTTATTTATAGTTTGTATACCTAATTTTTTTAAGGCTTCATGGATTCCAAATTCTTGTGCAATTTTTGACATTTATAACTTTTTTATAGGTAATTGTTATATTAATTCAAATTTACAAATTAATGTACAGCCCAAGGCATTACCAACTATAAAAGTTTTACAACCGGATTCGGCTTTAGGTTATTGAAAGTAATTTAAGAAACTCTTTAAATTTTGTTTTTGGAATATTTTATAGTGTATTCCTGCCTGCCGGCTGGCAGGTTTTCGTCAAGCGAAGGTATTTTATGGTGCATAGCCATAGCTACGGACCGAAAAATAACTGAATCAGGGTAGGACCGAACGTTTAGAAAACAGCTGGTGGCTGTTTTTAGCGAAGTGGCCAGCTGGCGAAAGGGCAACTAAAAGAACCAAGGGATAAAACTTAAACAGTTTTTAAGATTGGAGGATGACTATTGGTCCTCCTTGGCAATAAACCTTTCATCTACGGGCATTATTGTGCCACAATTGTCGCAGGTTCTAAGTTCCTCAGAACCGTAGAAGGTTTTAAAATGCCCTAAAAAATCTTTTTCAATATTATTTAAGGTGAAGTATACTTCATAGAGTTTATTGTTGCAGTTATCGCAAAACCACAGCAGGCCATCGTCAACGTTCATCCCTGCCCGTTTACGTTCTATGACCAAACCTATGGACCCTTCTTTCCTCACCGGGGAATGGGGTATTTTTGCAGGGTGCAGGTACATATCCCCAGGGCCAAGTTCCATTGTCTTTTTTTGGCCGTTTTCTTGAATATGGACCTCAATATTGCCTTCCAATTGATAAAACAGTTCCTCTGTTTCGTTATAATGATAATCTTTTCTGGCATTGGGGCCGGCAACAACCATAACAATGTAATCTTCCGATTCCGTATAGAGATTTTTGTTTCCTACGGGAGGTTTTAACGTATCCCTGTTCTCTGAAAGCCATTTATTTAGATTGAATGGTCGTTTTATGGACATAGTGTATTCAATTAAAATTAAGATTAGTTCTATACTGCCGCTCCTTAAAATACGATAGCGACCGCCACCCAATTTTAATAGCTTGGCCTAACATCAAAAATAATAAAAGTAAACCGTTTTTAAGAGGATTATCGGTAGAAGAGTTGTGTAAAATATAGTTTACCGTCGGTATTTCTCTTAACGCTTACCGCGGTGTGCGTAAATTCACCTTCCATAGTTTTCCTGTGGTCGGCACTGGCCAACCATTTTTGAAAGGCCTCAAGGGCAGAATCATAGTCCTTGGCCACATTTTCAGAGACATAGGAGGCATTCACTGCTTGGGAAATATCCGATGCACGGGCGCTAAAATTATCATGGTTAATAGTGCCCTTGGCTATCATATAATCGGTATGCTTGTTGGCGTACTCATAGGCTACCAAGCTAAAATCTAGATAGTTATACCCCAAAGAAACTCGGTGTTCGTTGACGATGCCGAGTAATTCCTGTTCCACTTCTACCGCATTTTCGACTTCGGAACCAATTGCCGGCCCTATAGACTCCGTACTGCAGGAGACTGTTACAAATGCGAACAAAAGCATTACAAAATAATGGAAAATCATTTTCATATAATGTTCTATTTGTAAGTAGGAAGAAAGGGAAGAATGGGGAATTCTTGTGTTCTCGAAATTGGTTTCCAATAACCAACGATTGTAATATTACAAGAAATTATTTAGCATGAATTCAAATGAAATGATTTATTCGATGAAATACATTTTTCATCGCCAAGCCTTTATTCCAAGGGTCGGAGAATCTTTGGATTGAACTGTGAAATGAACTGGAGATACACTTTTTCCGGGTTTAATTTTATCAAAAAATATTCAATAAAAGGAAAACCATTTATCTTTACTGTGCTAAATTGGTGCTTTTCATGAAAATAATTGTCCGTGTCCTGATATTCCTTTTTATAGTTGGGTGTAATCCGAAAAAAGATACCGACAAAATACCGGTAGATAACTTAAATCTATATCAGGAATATATAACGGAAGTGTCCCACGGATTAATTTCTGTAAAGGCAGACGTTAGGGTAATGCTTAACCGTCCAGTTGATGCCTGGGAAAATGGAAAGGAGTTGGATAGCGATTTATTGCAGGTATCGCCCAAGACCAGTGGCAAGGTCATAGCTTTGGACAGTAGAACTATTGCCTTTGTCCCCGATGCCGGTTTTCGTCAGGATAGTACCTATAGGTTTTCCTTAAATCTTGGAGCTGTTGTAAACGGGGTTCCAAAGGAACTGCGTAAGTTTAATTTTGAGGTAAGGACATTGAAACAGCAGTTTAACGTCTATACCCAAGCCCTACAATCCTATTCCAAGGATTATCAATACTTGGAAGGACAATTGAAAAGTGCCGATATCCTAAGTTTGGAAAAGGCCAGGCAGTTGTTGCAAGTAACACAGAAAGGAAAAAAGGTGCCGGTAAAATTTGATTCCTCTACCGTTGAAGGAAACCAATTTTATTTTAAGATAGATAGTATTCAGCGATTTACAGAGGATACCGACCTGGAGGTTGTTTGGGATGGCACGGCCATGGATATTGAAAGTGCTGGAAAGAATACCATAAAAATACCGGGCAAGAGTAATTTTAGTATTCTGGATGTTGGGCTGGAAACAGGAGAAAATCAAATCATAAATATCAACTTTTCGGATCCCTTAAAAAAAGGACAAAACTTTAAGGGCCTTGTAGTGTTGGAAGGCGATGGCAACCTTAAATATGATGTAGTTGGCAATATTCTAAAGATATATCCTTCCAAAGAGATGAGCACAACTCTAAAGCTGGAGGTTTTTGAAGGTATTGAAAGTATTGATGGCTATAAGCTTAAAACCAGGCTTACGGAGCGGGTAGCGTTCGATCAAATAAAACCCGAGGTCCGACTGTTATCAAACGGAACAATTTTACCGTCTTCCAATAACCTAAAAATTAATTTTGAGGCGGTAAACCTGAAGTCGGTCCACCTAAACGTCTATAAAATTTTCGAAGATAATATTCTGCAGTTCTTACAGGGAAATGATCTTAACGGGAGTTACAACCTTAAAACAGTAGCGAGGCCAATAGCCTCCAAGAGGTTGGATCTGGAAACGGGCCTTGGTTATAATAATGGCAAATGGGCCGCACATGCCATAGATTTAAGAACCCTTATTTCACCTGAGGTAGGGGCCATTTATAGGGTTGAATTTAGTTTTAAGCCCTCCTATAGCCTTTTCAAATGTGAAGGCACCAATTTTGAACAGGAGGTTGCATCGGAAGGGGATTTTGATCAAGAAACGGAAAACAGCTCATGGGACGGTGTAGCATCCTATTATGAAGATTATTACTTTAACTATGACTGGAATCAACGGGATAACCCTTGCCATACTTCCTACTACTATGATAAAACGGTAGGCACCAATGTTCTGGCCTCGGACCTGGGGATAACCGTAAAAAAAGGGGTGAACAGGAGTTACTTTGTGGCGGTCAATAATATTGTTAATACGGAACCCGTTGCAGGGGCCAAGGTTACTTTTTACAATTATCAGCAACAGCCCATTGGGCAGGTTACAACAGGGCAGGATGGCACCACTATTTTTGATTCCGATCATTTGGCCTACTTTGCCGTAGCCGAGAGCAACGGTCAAAGGACCTATGTTAAACTCAACGACGGCAACGCACTGTCCGTTAGTAAGTTTAATGTTGACGGGGTTGCACTACAGAGGGGCATAAAAGGTTTTATTTTTGGGGAGAGGGGGGTCTGGCGCCCTGGCGATAAACTCTTTCTTTCGTTTATGTTGAACGATAAGGCCAATAAACTTCCTGAGGGTCATCCCGTAAAATTGGAATTGATAGACCCCTATAACAAAGTGGTGCACAGGGAAGTAAAGACCAATTCCCTCAACAATTTTTATAATTTTATTTTCAGTACGGACGAAGATGCGCCTACCGGCAATTGGTTGGCCAAGGTTTCGGTAGGAGGGGCATCTTTTACAAAAACCCTTAAGATCGAAACAATCAAGCCGAATAGGTTAAAGATCAGGACGGAGTTTGAAAATGAGGTGTTGTCCGGCGGGAAACCCATTGAAGGGATGATGGAAGTGGCATGGCTTCACGGGGCGGTCGCCAAAAATTTAAAAGCGGATATCACTGCCAGGTTCAAAGTGCAGACAACAACTTTTAAAAATTTTCCGGCCTATGTTTTTGATGATCCCACAAGGGCGTTTACGGCCGAAGATCAAATAGTATTCAACAGTACTATAAATGCTGAGGGCAAAGCCGCCTTTTCGTTAAATCCACAAATTAATAACCATGCCCCGGGAATGCTTACTGCAGCATTTGTTACCAAGGTTTATGAAAATGGGGGAGATTTTAGTACGGACGTTTTTACAAAGCAATTTTCGCCCTTTGATACCTATGTAGGCCTAAATGTACCCAAAGGCGATAAGACCAGGGGAATGTTACTCACAGATGAACCCCATAAATTTGAAGTGGTAACGGTAGATAAATTGGGGAATGCCAAAGCCATCAACAATTTAAGGGCAACTATTTATAAAGTGAGCTGGAGATGGTGGTGGGAGACATCTGCCGATAATCTTTCCAATTTTAGCAGCAGTGATTATCAGGAAAAAGTTTTGGAGAAGACCATAAGTACCAATTCCAGTGGTAAGGCAACTTTTAATTTTGAGCTAAAATATCCCGAATGGGGAAGGTATTTGGTTAGGGTGGAAGATCCAAAAGGGGGGCACGCAACCGGAAAGACAGTGTACATAGATTGGCCTGGATGGGCTGGAAAATCTATGAAGAATGACCCTTCCGCCGCCACTATGTTAACGTTCTCCACGGATAAGGAAGTTTATAAGGTAGGGGAAACGGCCATAGTCACCTTTCCTGGTTCGGAAGGCGGCAGGGCATTGGTTACCGTGGAAAATGGCAGCGAAGTACTGCATTCTCAATGGGTAAAATCTGAAAAGGGAGAAACAAAATTTGAAATTCCCATAACCGAATTGTACACGCCAAATGTTTATATCAATATAAGTTTGCTGCATCCGCATGCCACTACTTTAAACGATTCCCCTATACGGATGTATGGGATAGTTCCAATATCGGTAGAAGATCCTTTGACCAAACTGCAACCGGAAATTACCATGCCCGATGTTTTAAGACCTGAGGAAAATATTACGCTCAAAGTAAGTGAGAAACAAGGAAGGGCCATGACCTATAGCATTGCCATGGTGGATGAAGGTTTGCTGGATCTTACCCGATATCAAACCCCAAATCCATGGAATACTTTTTATGCCCGGGAAGCACTTGGTGTCAAGAGCTGGGATATATACGACGATGTTATTGGGGCTTATGGAGGGAGAATAAACCAGGTATTTGCCATTGGTGGGGACGGAGATTTGACCGGCGCCAAAAATAAAAAAGCCAATCGCTTTGAACCTATGGTGGTTTATTTGGGGCCCTTTAGCTTGGACAAAGGGGAGACAAAATCACATAAAATAGACATTCCCAAATATGTGGGGTCGGTACGGACCATGGTCATAGCCGGAAACCCAGGGGAAGCCGCATATGGCATGGCAGAAAAAGCAACCCCAGTAAGAAAACCACTTATGGTATTGGCTTCCCTCCCAAGAAAGATTAGCCCGGGGGAGACGGTAACCTTACCGGTTACGGTTTTTGCTATGGAAAAAAAGGTGAAGGAGGTAAGGGTGCAAATTAAACCCGATCCTTCCTTTAGTATAGAAGGAAAGACCGTATTGAACGTTTCTTTCACCCAGCCCGATGAGAAAATGGCCTATTTTCAACTAAAGGTAGCAGATTATAAAGGTATCGGCAAGGTAGTGGTAGAAGCTACGGGCAATGGGGAAAGAGCCTCTTTTGAGGTGCCAATAGATGTGGTAAACCCCAATCCGTTGACTACGGTTACCAATGATATGGTACTGGATGCCGCCAGTAGCGAACAAATTGATATTGAAACTTTTGGCATTCCTGGTAGCAATAGTGCAGAGGTGGAATTTTCCACCCTTCCCCCTATGAATTTTAATGGAAGAATGCAATATTTGATCCAATATCCGCATGGGTGTTTGGAGCAGACCACCTCCAATGCCTTTCCGCAGTTGTATATAACGGATATCTTCGATATTAACACAACAAGGAAAAAGGAGATACAGCAAAATGTTGAAAGTGCCATAAAAAGGGTCGGTAGCCATCAAACTCCAAGTGGAGGGTTCACCTATTGGCCAGGACAAAATTATACCGATGATTGGAGTACATCCTATGTAGGCCACTTTTTATTGGAGGCGGGGAAAAAGGGATATGTATTGCCCTTGGGATTTAGGTCTTCCTGGTTAAATTATCAGCAAAATACCGCTAGACAATGGAGATCGGGGACGGCATCTTCAGATTTGGCACAGGCATATCGCCTATATACTTTGGCACTTGCCGGAAATGCGGATATTGCTTCAATGAACAGATTAAGGGAGATGCCCGATCTGTCCAACGAGGGAAAATTCCGCTTGGCGGCTGCCTACGGACTTATTGGCCAAGAAGCTGTGGCGCAACAAATCATCAAATCGGCAAATTATGATTTTTCGGAGAGGAAATATGATTACCAAACTTATGGGTCCTCGGTTCGCAATAGGGCAATGGCATTGGAAACCTTTGTGCTTTTGAAGGAGAAGGTAAAAGCTAGGGAAATGGCCGGAATTTTGGCGCAACGTTTAAGTTCAGATGATTGGATGAGTACCCAAAGTACTGCCTATTGCCTCTTGGCAATGGCTAAATTTGCAGATATGATTGGGGGTAAGGGAATTAAGGCCAGTATAACCGTCAATGGGAACAATACCTCAATAAACACCAATAAGACCTTGGCCAATACTGAATTGGGAATTAGAACGGGTACCAACTCCTTGAATATTAAAAATACCGGCGAAAATTTACTTTATGTGAGCATCATTAACAATGGGATTTTGCCCGTGGGAGAAGAGAGGGAGCTACAAAGGAATTTAGTGGCCAATGTGGCCTTTAAGGGAAGGAACGGCACTAAATTGGATCCATCGTCAATAATGCAGGGAACGGATTTCGTCGCAGAAGTTTCGCTTACCAACACCAAGGCAGAAGTGATTGAAAATGTAGCCTTGTCCCAGATATTTCCGAGTGGCTGGGAAATAGTAAATACCAGATTTACTGATTTTGGCGATTTTGCCGAAAACGAGGTAACGTATACGGATTTGAGGGATGATAGGGCCAATTTTTATTTTGACATGAAAAAGAACGAAACAAAAGTATTTAGGGTTTTGTTGAACGCCTCTTATTTGGGCAGATATTATTTACCCGGAATACAGGCCGAGGCCATGTACAACAACGATTATGCCGTGCGTACCAAGGGACAATGGATAGAAGTGGTACAGTAATTGTCCCGATGGGGACCAAAAAAAATATACGCCCTTTAACGCAACCATTTTGTGTTTTATGCATTTATATATAAAACAAAAATAGTATCACATGAAAAAAATAATTTGGTTTTGGCTCTTTGGGGCAATGGCATTTAGTAGCATATTGATAGGATGTAGTTCGGATAATACCATCGAATGTCCCGCCGACTACGAAGGGGCACTCGTTGAGGAGGAAAACGCGCTGTTCGGAACCTGGGAGTTGAGCGCCATAGTTGCTGAAAAAGAAGTGGATATTACCGATGACAATGAGTCCAATGCCGGAAAGGATATTTATGCGCAATATACCGACTGCGAAAAGGATGCCGAGTATACTTTTGGCCCCGGTCGTGCCTATGAATTCGCCCAAGGGCAAAATGCAACAAGTTGTACTAATAAGCTTAAGATTGAGGGTACCTGGAAACTTTCCACTGATATCCTCGGCTTAGTTGGTAATTGTTCCCTTCAGAATATAAAAATTGCTTTTAATGGGGATAAATCCGCATTTACCACCACTTCCAATTTTGACATAACAGATGTAAATGGGCAAATCGTACAAACGGACGTTACATTCACCTATACCAAAACGGTAGCGGACAATTAATTGTTCCTGAGTATAAAATGATATCATCCTAATGTTGCCAAATTAATTTTGGTGACATAGGATGATATTATTAAACGAGTTCATTGCCCTCCCTCTTTAATGAAGCTGTTTTAATTCTCTTTCTGGGATGGTTCAACTTCACCAGGTTCACTTTCCTTAAGTACCTTACTAAAAACCAGGGCACCAATTTCCTTTAAGGGCATATATAGCTTGGATTCCTCAATCGATTCTTGCTTTACAAATCCAAGTTGATTATTGGTCCTGTCAAAAAATATCAACAGGGCGCCTAGGATTACAGCAACTTTGAGTACGCCAAATATTCCTCCCGTTATTTTGTTCAATAGCCCCAACATGGCAAAATCGGCAATTTTGGTCAATAATTTTCCGGCCATATTTACTACAAGGACAATAAGTATAAAGGTGATCAGGAAGGATGCAGTGTTCATATAGCGCTCATTCCACTCCATATTTTTGGAAAGGTATTCCCCTACAATATAGGAGAAATGAATTGCGCCGTACAAACCGGCAACTAGGGCGATCAAAGATGCCAATTCCACAAAGAGACCATTTCTAATTCCCATGTATAGGCCGTATATTAAGAGTAGTCCAATAATAATATCCAATATACCCATACAAAAGTCTTTTGACAAATATAAAACTTTGATTTGTACCTTTGAACAATTCTATTCTGTTTGGATAAGTGAATCCAACAACAGATCTATATTAAGATAAATGACAATGTCTAGAGATACACAATTAAAGGATAGGTGGGAGATTTTGGTAAAAAAACTGTCTTCCCAATTTGCAGACAATGACCCCCTGGAGTTGGATGCCATTATATATCTGGTTGGGGTCCAGGAATTGGGTCAAATTCATAAAACTTTTAAGAAGGATGAAAAATTAAATCTAATGCATATAGCCATCTGTAGGTTGTTGGAGCCTTATGGGTATTATGAATTTGATTTTTTTGATGAAGACGGTTGGCCACATTATAACATTAAGGAAGCACTGCCCCCATTGAAGGCCGGAGAACAATCGGTATTAATGAAGGAAGCCTTGGTGAGCTATTTCTTGGAAAAGGAATACATCGTTTAGCTATGGAACCTAAAAAGCCTTATTATGCCGTAATATTTACTTCCATTACAAAGGAAGATAATAAGGAGTATTCGGAAATGGCCCACCAGATGGAGTCATTGGCTAAAAAGCGGACAGGTTTTCTAGGTTTTGAAAGCGCCAGGGACCAAATGGGGATCAGTGTAAGTTATTGGGATAGTCTTGAGGCAATAGCGGATTGGAAAGCTCAGACAGATCATTTATTTGCCCAAAAAAAAGGCAGGGAAGAATGGTACAAATGGTACAAGGTCCGTATTTGTTTGGTAGAAAGGGAATATGAATTTGGGAACGGATAGGGATACGGCCAAGGAAACAACGATCTTTCATCGGTGGAAGGGGCTGTTCCAAAAGCATCCTTGGAAATGGCTTATCCTTTTTTTACTGTTGCTTGCCTATTACTTCTGTTTGCCCAAACAATTATTTCTTACCCCCCATGCTACCGTTGTTGAGAGTAGATCGGGCAAGCTTTTGGGGGCACTTATTGCCGATGACGGGCAATGGAGGTTCCCTGTAGTGGATAGCGTGCCCTATAAATTTGAGACCTGTATCTTAAATTTTGAGGACGCCCATTTTTATAGGCATCCCGGCTTTAACCCCATTTCCATTGGCAAAGCCTTTATAGCCAACATATTGGCAGGGGAAACGGTGAGGGGGGCCAGTACCCTTACACAGCAGGTGATACGTTTATCCAGGAACCATAAAAAACGGACTTATTGGGAGAAGGTTAGGGAACTGGTTTTGGCTACGAGATTGGAATTGGGATATTCCAAGGAACATATTTTAAAATTATATGCCAGCCATGCCCCTTTTGGTGGCAATGTGGTAGGCTTGGAAGCGGCGGCCTGGCGTTACTTTGGGATGCAGCCTAGTCAATTGTCATGGGCAGAAGCAGCTACATTGGCGGTATTGCCCAATGCCCCAAGTTTAATTTACCCTGGTAAAAATCAAACGAAACTGCTGAAGAAGAGAAATAGGTTACTGCATAAATTATGGAATAATAATTATTTGGATAGCACTACCTACAAGCTTTCACTTTTGGAAGAATTGCCTAAAAAGCCTTATAAATTACCGGATGTATCCCCTCATTTGGTCCAATATTTGGCCAAAAAATATAAGGGGAAGAGAATTTTGACCCATGTGGATGAAAACCTCCAGGGCAGTATTAACGGTATTGTAAATAAGCATTATAAAAACTTGAGGCAGAATGGGGTTTACAATGCGGCAGTGCTGTTGATGGATGTAAAAACACGTAAGGTACTTTCCTATGTAGGCAATACACCAACGGACAGTGAACACGAAAAGGATGTGGATATGGTGCAGGCCAATCGCAGTACGGGAAGTATTCTAAAACCTATATTGTACGCCGCCATGATACATGCTGGAGAATTATTGCCCAACATGCTGATACCGGATGTTCCAACCCAGATTGCAGGTTATTCCCCTGAGAATTTTAATGAAAGCTATAGTGGTGCCGTAGCGGCAGACATGGCGTTGGCCAAGTCCCTAAATGTTCCGGCTGTACGCCTGTTGCGTTCCTACGGGCTGGAAAAATTTAGGGATCAATTGGATTTCTTTAAGTTAAGGGGCCTGGACAAGTCCGCCGATCATTACGGCTTAACATTGATTCTCGGGGGGGCAGAAAGTAATTTATGGGATCTGTGCAAGACCTATGCCTCCTTGGCATCGACCGTGAACCATTTTAACGCCACCTCTAGTGAGTACTATACCAAGGAATTTACTGAGCCTATCCCAACCATGGAAACCCAATTGGATTTTGGTGCCAAATCTACCGAGGCCACTATTTTTGATGCAGCGAGCATCTACCTTACGTTTGAGGCCATGAAAAAAGTAAACCGGCCCGAGGGTAGTGAATCCTGGGAGTTTTTTGATTCCTCCAAGCAGATAGCCTGGAAAACGGGTACCAGTTTTGGAAACAAGGATGCCTGGGCCATTGGTATTACCAAAGACTATGTAGTTGGGGTATGGGCCGGAAACGCCGATGGGGAAGGGAGACCAAATGTTACCGGACTTACCAGTGCCGCACCAATTTTATTCGACGTATTCGATGTTGTTCCCAGGTCATTCTGGTTTCAAAAGCCATTGGACGAGTTTACCGAAATAAAAGTTTGCTCGGATAGTGGTTATCTGGCTACCGATATATGTCCCAAAACTGTAATTTCTATGCCCAGAAAGCAAAATTTTGTAAAGCCGTGTGCGTATCACCAATTGATACATTTAAATGCCCAAAGACAGTTCAGGGTCAATTCCTCCTGTGCGGATTTGTCGCAAACAGTAAGCGAATCATGGTTTGTATTGCCCCCCTTGATGGAATACTATTATAAAAAAGGACACCCCTCCTATAAATCTTTGCCCCCTTTTTTTGGTAATTGTAAGGAAACCGATACTGAGGCCATGGAGTTTATATATCCAAGGAACGGAAGTAGGATTACCTTGGCAAGAAATTTTGAAGGCAGGAAGAACGAACTGATAGTGAAGTTGGCCCATGTTAAACCGTCAACACCGGTTTATTGGTATTTGGATGGGAAATTTATGGGGCAAACCACGGACTATCATGAAATAGGGATGATGCCTTCACCCGGAGATCATGGAATTACGGCAGTTGATGCCTTGGGTAATGAAATTGTTGTTATGATAACGATAGAGCAATAATAGCCCTTTGATTTAGGTCAATAATCAGTTACCTTTAATGACATTGCTGAAAAACAAATTAATACAGCTTCAACAAAAGAATATCCTATAAAAAATGATAAAAAATATTCGATTTTCTAATTTGGATAGGAAAAAAACGATTCACAAACTAAAGGAGGATACCTTTGATCTGGTAGTAATTGGTGGGGGTATTACAG
This sequence comes from Arenibacter sp. P308M17, assembly GCF_003426735.1. Classification (GTDB taxonomy): domain Bacteria; phylum Bacteroidota; class Bacteroidia; order Flavobacteriales; family Flavobacteriaceae; genus Arenibacter. Next base: position 495,860 of record NZ_QVON01000003.1, on the reverse strand, counting down.
GCGGGGGTATTGCTCTGGATGCCGCATCCAGGGGTTTAAAAGTGGCTTTGGTAGAAAAAAACGATTTTGCATCGGGAACCAGTAGTAAATCAACTAAATTGATTCATGGCGGACTGCGATATCTAAAACAATTTGATTTCTGGTTGGTAAAGGAAGTAGGTTCCGAAAGGGCCATAGTACACAATTTGGCGCCACATTTAGTATTGCCCGAGAAAATGTTGTTGCCCTTGATAGAAAATGGGTCTTATGGGAAATGGCTTACTTCCATAGGCTTAAAGGTCTATGATATTTTGGCCCAGGTGACCGGGGATGACAAACGTAAAATGTTGGAGAAAAAAGAGGCTCTGAAATTGGAACCATTGTTGCCCAAAAAGATACTGAAAGGGGCAGGGTATTATGCGGAGTACAGGACAGATGATGCCCGACTCACCATGGAGACCATAAAGACCAGCCTGAAATATGGTGCCCTACCCTTGAACTATGCAGAGGTAACGGACTTTATTTATGAGGAGGATATGGTAGCAGGGGTCAAAGTAAAGGATACGGTCTCGGATACTGAATTTTCTATAAAATCCAAATATGTAATAAGTGCTGCAGGACCCTGGGTAGATGAACTTAGGGGCATTAATAATTCCAAAAAGGGAAAGCGCCTGCATCTTACCAAGGGGGTGCATTTGGTTTTTCCCTATGAAAAATTACCTATAAGGCAATCCGTTTATTTTGATATTCCTGATGGGCGGATGATGTTTGCGATCCCAAGGGGCAAGATTACCTATATTGGTACTACGGACACAAATTTTAACGAGAACAAGGATAATGTAAGGGTCGATGTGGCCGATGCCATTTATTTAATATCTGCCGTAAATAATATGTTTCCAAGGATAAATTTGGAAATGAAGGATATCATCTCCTCATGGGCGGGACTAAGGCCACTTATACACGAGGAAGGGAAGTCGGCCTCTGAACTATCTCGAAAGGATGAGATTTTCACCTCGGATTCCGGCCTTATAAGTATTGCTGGCGGAAAGCTGACCGGCTATCGTAAAATGGCGGAGCGCGTGGTGAACAGGGTAGCCAAAAAAATGGAGGAAGATTATGGGATTAACGTAAAGCCCTCCGATACGGAGCATATCCCCTTATGTGGAAATGATTTTAAAAAGTATAAACAGGTTAAGAAATATATTGCAGAAGTCCATGAAAGATTAACCCCGGAGGGATTTTCCCAATATGATGCCTGGTATTTGGTGACCAATTATGGAAAACAGACCGAAACAATTCTAAAATACTATGCAGAACAGCAGGTAGATGACCATATTTTGGGTATGGCCAAGGCCGAATTAAGGTTTACTATTGAAAATGAAATGGTTCAAACGCCCATGGATTTTTTTATTCGTAGAACAGGGAGGCTATACTTTGATATAGTTAGTATTAAAAATTTGATGGAACCCATCCTGGCCGAGTTCAAGTCTGTATACAAATTGGATGATGGGGTCATCAACACCTACCGGAAAACCTTGGAACGGGAAATTGAGGAACATTCCAATTTTTCATTGGAACGGATTTAAGAACAGCCGTTAGGACGATCTATAGAAGCCCAAAAAGGTAAATCTTGGGGGGTTAATCCAGTTTTTCGGTAAGTTCCTTAAAAACTTTTTTCGGGTTTTTATTTTCATAAAGCACTTCGTAAACGGCGTTTAGAATGGGGGTTTTTGATTTGTTTCTGTATTTTGAAACTATTAAATGGGCGCTTTTGGTAGCATAATATCCCTCCGCTACCATTTTCATTTCCATCATGGCACTTTTTACGGTATAACCTTTGCCGATCATGTTCCCAAACATACGGTTGCGGCTAAAAACGGAATAGCCCGTTACCAAAAGGTCCCCTAAATACGCAGAGTCGTTTATGTTGCGCTTCATCTTATGTACCCGTTTTATAAACCGCTTCATTTCCCTTATGGAGTTGCTCATAAGTACGCTCTGGAAGTTGTCGCCATAGCCCAGTCCATGAGCCATTCCGGCAGCAATGGCATAAATATTCTTTAGCATGGCGGCATATTCCGTCCCAATAATATCGTCCGATATTTTGGTCTTTATGTAGTCGCTACTCAGATGCTTGGCCACCAACTTGGCTTTCTCGGTATCCGCACAAGCTATGGTTAAATAGGACAAACGTTCCAAAGCCACCTCCTCTGCATGGCATGGTCCTGTTATGACCCCGATATTTTCGAAGGGAACGTTATAATTAATATGAAAATGTTCGCCTACTATCAAACTGGATTCCGGCACAATGCCCTTTATGGCCGAAAAGATTATTTTGCCTTTAATATCAGTGGTCAATTGTTTCAATTCGCTCTCCAGAAAAGCGGAGGGAATGGCAAAAATAAGGATATCGGCATCCGCAATGGCCTCATTCATATTGTCCGTGAGGTTTAATTGCTCTATATGAAACTCTACAGAGCTGAGATAATTCGGGTTGTGTTTCTGCGTCTTAATGTGTTCAATAGCGTCTGTATTGCGCATGTACCAGTTTACCACATCCGCATTCTCTGTCAACATCTTAACAATGGCAGTTGCCCAGCTGCCACCGCCCAACATTGCAAACTTTATATTGTTTTTCATATGTAGATATATACTGTTTTTTAGCGGTCATACCTGCCCGACTACATCGTTCCCGTCCGTAACGGAACGGGCGGACAGGCGGGTGTAATTCGCATATTTTCATTTGGGTTTGCCCGCCAGAATGAATCTTTCGGGCTGGCGACCAAATTTTGGTCATGCTCATTTCACAGGTTTAAATATCTTAATGTTCGTTTCATCTGTTTATATTTCTTTTTGTACATCCCTTACCCAATAATCGCCTAATCTTCTTATAAAAAAAATTAAGGACCCGGTTGCGGGCCGGAATTAATTAGGACGACTATATAGCTCATTAAAATCCTTGGCAATGTAGGACTGTTTTTTGGAGATTCAAAACAAGATGTTGGACATTGGATGCTAGAAGCTGGATTTTAGTCTTGAGATATTAGATTCAATAAATCCGCTGTCCAGTTTCTAGATTCCCAATACTCAAATTTGAATATTCCGATTTCGACTTCGCTATTTCCTCAATACACACCCCTAACCCCTCTCAAGAGGGGAATTTAGTTCTCCAATGTTAGAATTTGATACTGGATATTGAACATTGAACCAGAATCCACTGCCAACTGCAACTTCTTACTTCACACTTATATAAAGGTCTCGACTGCCCTCGACCGGACACCCAAACATTGAACCAGTCCACTACCAACTGAAAACTGTTATTGTCAACTCCTATATCGACTCCGCCCTATCTTCGACCACTTATTACGGTGGCTGAGCTTAGTCTTAGCCACATGTTGGATTCTGGATATTGTTAATTGAACTTTCAACTTTTGAACTTTGAACTTTTGAACTTTGAACCTGAAACTTTAAACCAGCCCACTGCCAACTGAAAACTGTAACTGCCCACCCCTTCAAAAAGGTCTCTCCTGATAGGAGCCATCGGGACCCGTGCGCGGACAAACAAGGGGAGTATTCCGCATTCTAGTTTTAGAACGATGAAACGCATAAAACTTTAACACCGGATTATGATTATATGGGCAATGATTACTTGGAGTTGTGCGTTATTAATAATAGTACATACAATGGAGCTGTAACATACCAAGAGTGGAAGGATGCACAAGTTTTAATACATGGCGTTCATTACCAATTTGAAATCAGGAATATCCTTTATTTGATGAAGGGGGCAAAGGCCGGATTGGTTTTAAAGGAAGTGCCGGAAAAAGAATGATACAATGATTACCGTAGAGTTTTACGGCAGCGTTATAAAGAAGTTTTTGGTTGGTTATTTAGTTAGGGCCGTCTTGGAGTAATTACCTAAGACGGTTTTTTTATTGGCCGGAAGTTACCATATGCAAAAGGACTTTTGTCCTTTATTATTATAAAAAAGAAAGGCGTTTACAATAATTTTATTGTTGTAAACGCCTTTTTATTTCCTATAAAGCATTATACTCTATAAGGTTCTTAGATACTCTGCTACTGCTCGCGCATCCTCTTCGGAAAGATTCTGGTTAAGCATAACCGCATTGTTATACTCTTTCAACAAGGCTTGGGCTATAGGGTCTTCCTTTAGCATGCCATCCGGGTTCAGGATCATGTTCATCACCCATTCCGGGCTTCTTCTTTCAAAAACACCTTTTAGTGCCGGTCCAATTAAACGTTGTTCGGCCATGTGGCAGGCCACACAAATGGTACTGAATGTTTTTTGTCCTTTGGCTGCTAGCTCGGCATCAATTTCATCTGCAAATGTAACCGATTTAATTGGGCCAACACCTTTGTTGTCCATGTCTACAGGTACTCCCTCGCTTACAGGTTCCGCTTTTACTTCTTTTTTGGTACGGTTCATTTCAAAACCTTCCTTCTTTTCTTCTTTTTTCTCGCCACAGCTAAGGATCAACCCAGCCAAGGCCAAAGGGATAAATAATTTTCTCATTGTTTAGGTATATTATTTTACGAAGATAATAAATAGATTATTTTAATATAATTCTTCAATGAATTTTAATGCCCTTTTTTCCGTATAGGTGATATTTTTTTCACCATAAAAGCCTACATGGCCTCCATATTTGGGCAGCTCAAAATGTACGGAATTATTTTGTTCCGCTTCCTTGTAAGGATAGCATTGGTCCCCCAAAAATGAATCGTTCCTTGCATTTATTATTAAAGTAGGGGTTTCTATGGCATGGATAAATTGTAAAGAACTGGATTTTTCGTAGTAATCAAGGGCGTTCTTAAATCCATGTGCCCTACTGGTATAGATGTCATCGAAATCCCTTAAATTGTGAATCTTAACAATATCCGAATCGCTGATTTTTTCTGGAAAAAGAAGCTGTTTTGCACGAAGTTTTTCAAGAAGATTTTTCATAAACCGCCTGGCATAAACTAGGTTTTTTGGTTTCAACAGCTCTAAAAGTGAACTGTGCAGGTTACAGGGCACGGATATTGCGACCGCCCCTTTTATTTCATTGGGAATGGACCTTCCTTCCCCTAGGTACTTTAGAGTCATATTACCACCCATGCTAAACCCCATTAAGAAAATACTAGTGTAATTTTTATCTTTTAGTATATGGTTTATTACGGCTTCCAAATCTTCGGTGGCCCCTGAATGATAAGACCGTAAAAGGCGATTGGATTCACCACTGCAACCTCTATGGTTAACGGCACAGGCATCAATACCACTAACATTGAACTGTTTTGCACCTCCACTAATGTAGGGTCTTTGGGCGTTGCCTTCCAATCCATGTAAAAGGATGACTACCTTATTGGTAGGTGAGGATGCGTAACTCCAGTCCAGATCAAGAAAATCCCCATCGGCCAGTTCCAATCGTTCACGTTGCTGAACCAAGCCATTGATCCTTCTTATCAATCCGGAATAAATGGTGGAGATATGCCCGCTTTTAAAGAGCAATGGTGGGTTGTAATTGGATTGGATTATAGGCATTGATAGTATTTGAATGGGTTGTGGTATTTTATGGGGATTGGATAACAAGATAAGTTAATCCAATAATTTTCCAAAGATTGGTTGTCCGTATATATTGGTATAGCGGCGTAAAGGTTTATATATTTAGGATATAACATAATTTTGAGGGTAATGCTACTAAATTCTTACCTATTTAAAATTATATACGTGAATTTATAAATTATAATGTTGTTGGTCCAACATATTTTTATATTTTCGTTAACGTTAACGAAATTAATTATAAATCTTATGGCGAATAGAAAACTGACCAAGATAACCTTGGCAATACTGCTTCATTTTACTTTTTTCACAGTTTTTGCCCAGGATGGGTGGGAAACACTCTTTAATGGGAAGGATTTTTCCAATTTTCAACAATTGAACGGAAATGCAAAATATAAAATTGAAAATGGAGAAATGATTGGAATTTCCAGAATAAATACCCCCAATAGTTTTATGGCTACCAAAAAGGTCTATGATGATTTTATTTTGGAGTTCGATGTATTTTTAGAAAACGGACTCAATTCGGGGGTCCAATTTAGAAGTTTGAGCCTTCCCGAATATATGGATGGACGGGTACACGGATACCAGTGCGAAATTGAAACCAGTGATAGAAAATGGGCCGGGGGGATATATGACGAGGCAAGAAGGGGATGGTTATATCCCTTATCCAGAAACATCAAAGGACAAAATGCTTTTAAGCCTGGGGAGTGGAACCATTATAGAATTGAGGCCATCGGCAACCATATAAGAACTTGGATAAACGGGATACAGTGTGCCAATTTAGTAGATGATGTTACGGACAAGGGATTTATCGCTTTTCAGGTGCATTCCATACGCGGAGCTGATTTGGAGGGTAAAATAGTGAAATGGAAGAATGTAAGGATCAAAACCACGGATTTGGAGAAGGAGCGAAAGCAGGTAGCCGGATACGCTCCGGAAATAAGCTATTTGCAGAACCAGCTTACTGAAGATGAGATTAGAAAAGGTTGGCGTTTATTATGGGACGGTAAAACATCCGAAGGGTGGCGAGGTGCCAAATTAAATACGTTTCCAACGAAAGGCTGGAATATGGAAGACGGTATACTAAGTGTTCTGTCGTCCGATGGGGCCGAATCCAGAAATGGTGGGGATATTGTAACTACCTCGGCATTCGGCAATTTCGAATTAAGTATCGATTTTAAGTTGACCACAGGGGCCAATAGCGGTATAAAATATTTTGTTGACCCAGGCCTTAATATGGGTGAAGGTTCGGCCATAGGGCTGGAGTTCCAGGTGTTGGATGATAAGGAACATCCGGACGCAAAAATGGGAAAAAATGGCAATAGGACCGTGGGGTCGCTATATGACCTGATCCGGGCAGAGAACTTCGAAAATGCCAGGGGCAAGAATTTTAACGGGGTTGATAAGTGGAACAATGCCCGCATAGTGGTCAAAGGAGGTCATGTTGAACATTGGTTGAATAACGTAAAGGTTGTGGAATACGACCGGTTTAGCCAAACATTCAAGGCCCTGGTAGAAAAAAGCAAGTACGAGAAATGGGAAAATTTTGGAACAATTCCTGCAGGTAGAATCCTATTACAGGATCATGGCGACCATGTTTCCTTTAGAAGCATAAAAGTAAGGGAATTTTAATTAAAAAAATAGGTATCATGAGTGAAGGACGTAGAAATTTTATCAAGAGAACGGCATTGGCATCAGGGGGTATAGCTTTGGGAATCAACGTAATGAGTGCTAAAAGTTATAGTAAGATCATTGGTGCCAACGATAGGGTAAGGGTAGGAATCGCTGGCTTTTCCAATAGGGCCAAAGGAGCGTTGATCCCTGCATTTTTGGGGCATCATAAAAAACAGAACTTTGAAATTGTGGGGGTTTCCGATATCTGGAACCGCAGAAGGGACGAAGGAGCTGCCTTCCTGAAGGAGAAAACTGGGAACAAGATGAGGGTTTGGAGAAACCATGATGAAATGTACGAGGAGAATAAAATAGATGCCGTCATTATTTCTACTCCAGATTTTCAACATGCCCTTCATACGGTACAAGCTGCCAATGCCAAAAAAGATATTTATGTAGAGAAGCCATTTGCCGAAACCATGGACGATGCCAGGCTAGGCAAAAAAGCGGTCGTAGATTCAGGAATCGTGTTTCAAATTGGTTCCCAAAGGCGAAGTGGCCGTAACTACCATGCAGCTAACGACTATATTAAATCCGGTAAGTTTGGGGATATTGTAATGGTTGAAATGAGTTGGAACGTAAATCAACCGGACAGATGGCGCTTACCTGAATTGACCAGTCAAATCAAGGAATCGGATACCGATTGGAAACGTTATTTAATGAACAGGCCCTATGAGGCTTGGGACCCCAGAAAGTATTTGGAGTATAGATTGTTTTGGCCGTTTTCCTCAGGCATTCCGGGCCAATGGATGTCCCACCAGATCGATACGGTTCACTGGTTTTCGGGATTGAACCATCCTAGGAGCGTTGCAGCCAATGGGGGAATCTATCTTTGGAAAGATGGAAGAAAAAATTACGATACCATGACAGCGGTATTCGATTACGGACCATTGGATGACCTTTCCAAAGGTTTCCAAGTGGTATATTCTTCCAGATTCACCAATTCTGCGGGGGGTATTAAGGAGATTTACTATTCCAATGGGGGAGAATTGAACCTGGATACCAATAAGGTGGGTCCTAATGGCGGATTAAATGCTTCCCATGCCAATAAAATGGGAATGCAAGAGAATAAATTACCAGAATTTGATCTCTCTGATAGTGCCGTACAAGTGGTTACCTCCGCCGATACCGGGGCAGATGATATGACCTCCTTACATATGTTGAATTGGATGGAATGCGTTAGGAGCAGAAAGGAAACAAATGGCCCAATAGATGCAGCCTACAATCATTCCATTGCCAACATAATGACCACAGCAGCCCTTAGGACCGGTTTGAAATCCACTTTCGACGAGAAGGCGCAGGATGTTTTGGCCGGGAATAAGGTTTTTAAATATTAGTCTCTTAGAATCTTGTTGTAGTTTTGCCACCATTTGGGATTACCGTACAAAGTCAATTTAAGGAAGCTGGTCTATGGACGATCTTATCGGAATCAAACAAATTGCCAAACTGGCCAATGTCTCCATTGGTACGGTAGATAGGGTGTTGCACAATAGGGCCGGTGTATCCAAAGCAACAAGGGAGAAAATAAGGGCTATCATCAAGGAAACCGGATATAAAAAGAATACGGTGGCCAGTCGTCTTAATTTAGCGGGACGCAAGAAATTAAAAATAGCCGTACTTATCCCGGAGGTGTCCAGCAATTGGACTTATTGGGAACTTCCTAAAAAAGGGATTCAAAAGGCCGTGGAGGAATTAAGTGAGATGGGAATCCTTGTTTCATATTATTATTTTACCGATCCCTTATCCTTTGCAAAAATGGGCGATACCATTATGGATATAAAGTATGACGCCTTGGTGACAGTCCCATTTTTTATGGCGGAATGCAATAATCTTTTAAGTAAGGCCAAAGCCGAAAAGATTCCTGTGGTCTTTTTGGATACAGAGATCCAATTGGATTTCCCAGCCTATTTTATTCGGCAGAATTCACATAAGGCCGGAATGGTGGCCGCTAGGCTCTTGCATGGGCTAGTTGGGACAGAGGGGCGCTATTTTGTAATCAATATTGTAACGGATCGGGGATTGCACGCCAATAATCAACAAAGGGAAAATGGCTTTAGGGAATTTTTTGCAACGAATTTCAAGGACAGGGCAATTTCCATTATGACCATTAATCAGCCTATAGATCGGCCTTTTGAAATTAACCCTGAAATAGAAAATTGGTTCAGGGATCCAGGGCGAAAAGGTATTTTTGTTACCAATGCAAGGTCTTATTTAATTCCGGCAATTCTTAAGACCAATAATGTTTCCAATGTTTCTGTAGTAGGGTTTGATCTGCACCATGATAATTTGGAATGCCTAAGAAAACAGGAAATTGATTTTTTGATCAATCAAAAGCCCGAATTTCAAGGCTATACCGCAATAAAGGGGATGTTTAAATTTTTAACGGAACAGGATCCTTCGGATTTAAATATGGATGTTCCCGTAGAAATCATTGTGAAGGAAAATTGTGGGGCCGATTAGATACTAGAATTGAGAATGAACATTCAACTTTATCCCTGCCAACTGCCTGCTTCCGTAACAGGTCTCGACTCCGCTCGACCGGACAATTGAGTTTTTGAACCTGAAATTTTAAACTTTGAATCAATACTTTGAACCTTGAACCTGACCACTTCTGTAAAAGATCTCTACCTATATCCATGTGGATGCACTCGACCGGATAAAACAGTCACTTCGAAATGAGCACTGTTTTCGGGCGATTTAGAAGTTGCACATAATTGATCCGAGTCTTTAAAACCTCTTTAAGGGGATAGGTCCTATTTAGGATAAATATCCAAAATCTTGATCTGATCTTCAATGGCCGATTTAAATTCTGATTTTAGGTTTGCCACCAATTCTGAAACAGATTCTACATTGTCTATAGCTGTAACTCCCTGTCCGGCAGACCAAATGGTCTTCCAAGCCTTGGCCTCCGTATTCAGCTCTTTCCCAAAATCTATCTTTCTGTCTTTTTTTAAATCTTCTTCCGAAATCCCGGCCGCCTTGAGGCTGGCTCCCAAGAAATTGGCATGTACGCCCGATATTGCCGCAGTGTAGACCACATCGCTGGCCCCGGCCTTTATGATCATTTGCCTATATTCTTCCGAGGCTCTACTTTCTTGGGTATTTATAAATCGCGTGCCCATATAGGCCAGGTCCGCCCCCATTTGTATGGCCGAGGCAATATCCCTACCGGTACTGATACAGCCGGAGAGTAAAATGGTTTTATCGTAGAATTTTTTTATTTCCGCAACCAAGGACATGGGGTTTATTGTACCGGCGTGTCCCCCGGCTCCGGCGGCGACCAAAATTAATCCGTCCACTCCGGCCTCGGCAGCTTTTTCCGCATGTCTTTTTTTAATGATATCGTGAAAGACAAGTCCGCCGTAACTATGTATGGCGTCGACTAGCTGTGCCACAGCACCCAAGGAGGTAATTATTAAAGGCACTTTATGCTTAATACAAACTTTTAAATCGGCTTCCAATCTGGGATTGGTAGGGTGCACAATTAAATTTACCCCATATGGAGCGGCCTTCTTTCCTGTTTCTTCCTCAAATTTCTTTAGTTCGGTTTTAATTTCTACCAACCAATCCTCAAAACCTTCCGTAGTACGCTGATTTAGGGCGGGAAAAGTGCCAACTATTCCATTTTTACAACATTCGATGACCAATTCGGGCCCAGAAATAAGAAACATGGGTGCAGCTACCACAGGTAATGCCAGCTCTTTTATAAAAACGGATTTTTTGCTCATATTGATGATGGATTTAAAGCATTTGAAAAACTTGGATAACTAAAATATTCAAATTTTTATAAAAAATAGTACATTTGAATTATTATGCATGCATAATAATTCAAATGTACTAAATAAAAAGAATGTATTTAAAAGAATTCGAAATTCGGTGGAGCGATGTGGACGCCAATCGCCATATGGCCAATTCCGCCTATTTAAATTTTATGAGCCATACCAGGATGTCTTTTTTGTTGGAACTGGGATTTGACCAAAAGACGATGTCCCGGAACAATATGGGGCCGGTGGTATTCCATGAACATATTTATTATTTTAAGGAGGCATTTTTAGGAAAACCGGTAAGGGTCTCTTTGGAACTGGTGGGACTAAGTGAGGACGGAATGTTCTTTGAGTTCCATCATAATTTTTATGATGGAAATGGCAAGAATTTTGCCCACTGCCAAATCATGGGGGCATGGATAGATTTAAGAGCAAGGAGTTTAATAGGTCTGGGGACCGAGTTCCTATCGGCCTTTAACAAGGTTCCAAAGGCAGAAGGGTTTAAAGTGCTGACCAAAGAGGATACCCGTAAGTTTGCGGTGGGGCCTAAGGACTTGGCCTAACTTGTTTACTCGATAATCGAGATTTAAACCTGTCCGCCCGTGCCAGTCGGACGGGCCTGCCGCAGGCAGGTGTTCCGACGCTTGCCTGCCCGTATCTGTCCAGGCGGGCGTCGAAATCTAAAAATAAAGTTTCTTTTAATGCCTGGAGGGCTTGCCCCGAGGTAGTTTACTAACCAGGTACACGCCTATCAACACCAAAATTATTGCAGTAAATTTTATTAAAGTAAGATGGTCCTTTACTGTAATTATTGCAAAGATGATTCCTATCAAAGGTTGTAAGTACATAAAAACCCCTACCGTAGAAGCCTTTAATTGGGTCAGGGCAAAAACATTGAACAAATAGGTTAAAAAGGTTGTCCCAATAATTACAAAAGCGATGGCTCCAAGAGCCTCCACAGGAAGCTGCCCCCATTGAATTTCTGTAAATTGGGAATAGGTTATGGGAAGGGTTATTATAAGCCCTATCAAGAACATCCATTTCATAAGGGTGAAAGGGTGGTACTTTTCGAGGAGTTTTTTTACCAATATAAGGTACAGCCCATACGAAGTGGCATTAACTATAAACAGCAGGTTTCCCAAGGGAATGTTGCTGGCATCCTGTCTAATTTCGGCACCGAACAAAATTAATGTGAGTGCCCCTATCAGGCCCATAAAAACACCTATGCCCCGCTGCAGGCTAATATTCTCTTTGATAAAAAGGGCAGATAATATTACAACAAGAATGGGGGTAATGGTGATGAGTACCGCACTATTGATCGGGGTTGAAAGGTCCAGTCCCTTAAAGAAGGATAACATATTGATGCCCATTCCAAAGAAGGCACAAACCAATAATCTTCCCCAATCCAGCCGTTCCAGTTTTTCTTTTGGACCAAAAAAGGAAATGCCCCAGAAAAGAAGGGTCGCCCCTAAAAGCCTAAGGAAAATAAATCCAAATGGTTTTACGTAGGTAGGCATCACCCCCTTGGCAATAGTGTGGTTTAAACCGTAAATAGTAGTGGCGCCCAAGGCGGCCAGTATAGCTAGGGTTCGTTTGTTCACGAATTTATTTTTGCTTTGGCAGCAGCTACCACGGCCTTGCTATTCCCTACAAAAATATCGTTGTCCATAACAATGACCGGGCGTTTTAAAAAGGTATAGTGTTCAAGGATCAGGGCCTTGTAGTCTGCTTCCGTTAGTTTTTGTTCCTTCAAATTTCGCTCTTTATAGAGTCGCGCACGCTTGCTGAACAAACTTCCATAACTCGCGGACAAATTCGCCATATTTTCCAATTGTTCCGGGGTAATGGCTTCTGTTTTAATGTCCTGAAGGATAAAATTACCGGGTGGCTCCAACTCTTTCAAAATCTTTTGGCAGGTATCACAGGTACTCAGGTGAAATATCTTTTTCATTCTGGTTTCATTTTGTATATCGGTTCCTCCTTATAGTTTCGCCCTGCAAAGAAACCCAATTACATTGAATTGTACTATTTTTGGCTCTAATTGTAAACAAATAATAATTGAAAAAATGGCAACCTTGGAAAACGCATTCAACGTAACGCTTCAAAACAGAAAAAGGTTATATAAATTTTTAAAGGAGACTCCAAAGGAGGTTCTACTACAAATTCCACAAGGCTTCCGCAACAATATTTGGTGGAATATTGCCCATGTTGTCGTAACACAACAACTATTGGTTTACAAGCTTGGGGGACAGCCCATGCAGGTGAACGGGGCTTTGGTGGAAAAGTTTAAAAAGGGAAGCATACCGGATGGTACCGCTACGGAGGAGGAGATGGAACAAGTGGCGAATTTACTATTGCCCACAGTTGAAAGGATGCAAGAGGACTATAGGAAAGGATTATTTAACGGATATACCGAATACACTACAAGTGCCAATGTTACTTTGAGCTCGGTGGAGGATGCCATTATTTTCAACCTATATCACGAAGGCCTTCATCTTGGAGCCATTTTATCCTTGCTCAAAGTGGTATCCTAGGGGCAGCTTTATGATTCTCTCTTAAATTTTAGGTAGGGCTCCAATTCCTTATATGTCAAGATTAAAATAATGGGGCCCTCCGCATAGGAGGCCACTTCATATTGTTCGTATAACAACTGTAGGCCTTCTTGGGTAAATCCAATATTTTCCGGAAGGTAAAATTCGTCGTCCTCGAACATAAACCCTGTGGCATTTATTGAGCCGGTAGCCGGAATTTTTTCTTGGTCCCTAAATTTGCCCTCGGCAAATTTTTGAAATTCCATAGGATCCTTAAAAATTTCCATGTTTTCCATTTCCAATCCTTTTGCCTTATCAAAATTTAAAAATCGGGTAGATGAAAAACCGTGGGCCCCACCTGTAAAGGAATAGGAATTGACCTGGATGGTCAGTAGGTTTTTATCCTCATAGGTCACCTTTCCTTCTATATCGGCTTCCCAGCCCACTGGTTCATCGGGATACATTTTTTTTAATTCCAAATATCCGTTCTTAAAGGATTGTATAGCTTCTTCTATAGTGGCAGCTTCTATTCTATCATCATATATAAGCAGGGAAATGATCTCTTCTTTCACCGAATTGTTTATGATGCCGCTTATTGGGCTTTCATCCATGGCTTTAGGAATGTGGATGGTTACCTTCGGACAATTATTACAATTTTCCGTTTTAAAATCAAGGGGTTCAAAAGTGAGCCGGTGATCTTTTTCACAATTCCATAATAATAATAAAACGATCAACAAATAGGGAAACCTAATTTTCATTAAAGCGATTGTTTTTGAAAGTTACAAAGCTACAATATCATTGTGTTCCCAAAAAGATAAAGGTACCTTTGTATATAGCAATTTAGATATGGGCAAGATACGATTAAAATTCAATAGCAGGACCATACATGGGGGGCAGGCTCCCGACATGGCTTATGGGGCAGTTATGCCCCCCATCTACCAGACCTCAACCTATGCCCAAAATACCCCGGGCGGACATAGGGGATACGAATACTCCAGAAGTGCAAATCCTACAAGGACGGCACTTGAGAATTCCTTGGCTAGTATTGAAAACGGGAATTACGGCTTGGCCTTTGGCAGTGGATTGGCGGCTATTGATGCGGTTATTAAATTGTTGGGCCCCGGGGACGAGGTCATTACTACCAGTGATCTGTATGGGGGCAGTTATCGGATTTTCAAAAAAATCTTTGAAAGGTTCGGTATCGTATTCCATTTTGTAAGTATGCAGAATACCTTGGAAATAGCGAAACACATTAGTGCAAATACCAAGCTTATCTGGGTAGAGACCCCTACCAATCCAATGATGAATATTATTGATATTAAGTTGGTTTCCCAATTGGCGAGAAAACATAAGATCCTATTTGCTGTGGACAACACTTTTGCTACCCCTTATCTGCAACTGCCCTTAGATTTGGGGGCCGACATTGTGATGCACTCGGCAACAAAATACCTGGGCGGGCATAGCGATGTTGTCTTGGGGGCTCTGGTAGTAAAGGATAAGGAGCTGGCGGACCAATTGTATTTTATTCAAAATGCAAGTGGTGCCGTATGCGGACCTATGGACAGCTTTTTGGTACTTAGGGGAATAAAGACCTTGCACGTAAGGATGCAGAGACACTGTGAGAATGGAAGGGCCGTGGCAGTATATTTGGCCAATCACCCGAAAATTGAAAAAGTATTTTGGCCAGGATTTCCGGATCATCCCAATCATGTGGTGGCAAAGGATCAAATGAAGGATTTTGGTGGCATGATCTCCTTTGTTCCAAAAGGGGGCAATTACCAAGATGCCATTAAGATTGTTGAAAATTTAAAGTTGTTTACCCTTGCAGAATCCCTGGGCGGGGTGGAAAGTTTGGCAGGTCATCCGGCCAGTATGACCCATGCCAGTATCCCGAAGGAGGAAAGGCAAAAAAGCGGAGTGGTAGATGCCCTTATCAGACTTAGCGTGGGTATAGAGGACAGCGAAGATTTAATTGAGGACCTGCGTCAGGCCATAGAATAAATAATTTATCATATTTTTAAAAAAATGAGGTTTAAATTATATAAATAATATAATTTTGCGGTTAAACTCGATATTTATCAACAATTAGCAATAAATTAGATTTATGGAAGACAAGATAAATGCCTTTATGGATGAGGTAAAAGGGCGCAATAGCCATGAACCGGAATTCATACAAGCGGTGCAGGAAGTGGCGGAAACCGTTATTCCCTACATTAGCAATCATGAAATCTACAATGGAAAGAGTATATTATTAAGAATGGTGGAGCCGGAAAGGTTAATTTCCTTTAGGGTTTCCTGGGTGGACGACAATGGTAAAATTCATGTAAACAGAGGCTATAGGATTCAAATGAATTCTGCCATTGGTCCTTATAAAGGGGGACTCAGGTTTCACCCTACCGTAAATGCAAGTGTTCTAAAATTCCTGGCTTTTGAGCAAGTTTTCAAAAATAGCCTTACAACCCTACCTATGGGTGGCGGAAAAGGTGGGTCCGATTTTGATCCAAAAGGAAAATCGGATGATGAGGTAATGCGTTTTTGCCACGCGTTTATGACGGAGCTTTGTAGGCACATTGGGTCCAATACGGACGTTCCTGCGGGCGATATAGGTGTTGGGGCAAGGGAAATAGGGTATCTGTTCGGGATGTATAAAAAGATCAGAAATGAATTTACCGGGGTATTGACGGGGAAGGGCCTTTCTTGGGGCGGATCAAAAATAAGGCCGGAGGCTACAGGATATGGAACCGTTTATTTTGCCCAAAGCATGTTGCAATCCAAAGGGGATGATGTTCAGGGAAAGACCGTGGTAATTTCCGGATCGGGCAATGTAGCGCAATACGCCGCTGAAAAAGTGGTTCAATTGGGGGGCAAGGTGGTAACCCTTTCGGATTCTAGCGGCTATATTTATGACAGGGATGGTATTGAGGGGGAAAAACTGGCCTTCGTTATGGACATCAAAAACAAAAGACGTGGAAGAATATCCGATTATTTGGAAAAATATACATCCGCAGAATTCCATGAAGGAAAGACTCCTTGGGAGGTACCTTGTGCTATAGCCCTGCCATGTGCGACCCAAAATGAGTTGGACGGGATGGATGCCAAGACCTTGCTAAAAAACGGATGTATCTGTGTGGCCGAAGGAGCCAATATGCCATCGACCCCAGAAGCAATACATGCCTTCCATGGGGCCAGAATCCTATTTGCCCCTGGAAAGGCATCCAATGCCGGTGGGGTAGCCACTTCAGGTCTGGAAATGTCACAGAATTCATTGCGTATTAGTTGGACTCGGGAAGAAGTGGATGAACGTCTTCAAAAAATAATGAAGGATATTCATGATTCCTGTATAGAATATGGCATGGAAGAAGACGGGTATTGCAACTATGTTAAGGGGGCAAATATTGCCGGGTTCGTGAAAGTGGCAGACGCCATGTTGGCTCAGGGTGTGATTTAAAGTTTAATAGGCCCACATATTTGCAATTGAAATCCAAGTGGTTTCCAAGACCCTTATGGTTTTCATTACCTTAAGGGTCCCTTTGTGCTATCTTTGTGCCAAGATATATTTGTTATGCAGGTTGCTACCAAAGGAATTGTTTTAACGTCCATCAAATATGGGGATACCAGTTTAATTGTCCGAATATTTACTTTCTCGGACGGAATAAAATCCTATTTGTTAAGAGGGGTCCTTACCTCAAAAAAAGGGAAGTTAAAAACAGCATATTTTCAACCTTTGCTTCAATTGGACCTGATCGTCTCCCATAAGAACAAGGGAACATTGGAAAGTATTATCGAAGCCAAGGTAGGGTATCATTACGAGTCGCTACACACGGATATTGCCAAGAACGCCCTAACATTTTTCTTGGCAGAAATGTTGGGCAACAGTATTCACGAGGAAGAGGCCAATGAAAGTCTGTTCCATTTTATTGAAGCGGCCTTGCAATGGTTGGATTCGCATGATGAATTTGCTAATTTTCATCTCTATTTTTTAATATCATTGACCAAGTATTTTGGTTTTTACCCGGACACCAATAATATGGATTATTTGTACTTTGATCTTGTGGAGGGCGAGTTTATAAAATCGCCCTCCTTAAATCCAATCTTGGAAGGGGAGAATTTAAAGCACTTTAAAAAGCTTTTGGGCATAAATTTTGATGCAATACATTCTGTTAAACTTAACAAAAAGAACCGTCAGGAACTGCTGGGAAATCTAGTCCTTTATTTTGAATTACATTTGCAGGGATTTAGAAAGCCGAAGTCATTGGCTGTGTTGAATGAAGTTTTTAGCTGATATGCAAAAGATAATTTTCATAATTGCCCTCCTAATATTCAGAAGCGCATTGGGGCAGGAAATTGTGATTTTGGACTATGGGGACCATCAGCCTATTCCCAATGTTATCGTTTATAATTTGGATAGATCCAAAACGGCCATTTCCGATTCTGATGGTAAATGCGACCTATCTAAATTTAATCAGGGAGAAAGGATCACCTTCACCCATATAGGCTACCAGAACTATAGAAGTACCAAGTCTCAAGTATTGAAAAAGGGAAAGCTCTACATGGCATTGGTTGCGGAGCAGTTGGACGAGGTGGTGATGTCTATCTCTAAATGGGAACAGCAGAGAAAGGATATTCCTCAGAAAATAGCATTGATGAATGCCAAAACTATAGATTTTACGGCCCCACAAACCTCGGCAGATCTTCTTCAAAATAGCGGAAAGGTATTTGTACAGAAAAGCCAGCTTGGAGGTGGTAGTCCAATGATAAGGGGTTTTGCAACCAATAGATTGTTGCTTTCCGTAGACGGTGTTCGTATGAACAATGCCATATTCAGGGGGGGTAACATTCAAAATGTGATTTCCATTGACCCCTTTACCATTAAAAGTACCGAGGTAATTTTTGGCCCTGGATCCGTAATTTACGGTTCCGATGCCATTGGTGGGGTCATGAATTTTTACACTAACAGCCCTCAACTTTCAAAGACGGATAGTATACGGTTTTTTGGAAAATCAAATTATAGGTATTCTTCGGCCAATAACGAAAACACCCTACATCTAGATTTTAATTTGGGCAAAAGGGAATGGGCATTTTTGAGCAGCCTTACTTATAACAACTTCGGAAATCTAAAAATGGGGTCACATGGGCCTACTTCCTATTTAAGGAACCAATACGTAGTCACGGAAAATGGACAGGATGAATTATGGAAAAATAAAAGCCCCAAAAAACAGGTCCCTTCGGGGTATGATCAAATTAATATAATGCAAAAAGTGCTCTTTAGGCCCAATAGCAATTGGAATATCAATCTCAGCGCATATTATTCCGAAACTTCCGATTATTCCCGTTACGATAGGCTTATCAGACCTTCCCCGGACGGGCTTGGCCTGCGGTCCGCGGAATGGTTTTACGGTCCGCAGAAATGGTTTATGGGGAACCTGCAATTCTATAAAAACGGCAAGGGAAAGTTTTATGACGGGCTAAAAATAACAACTGCCTATCAAAATTTTGTGGAAAGTAGGAACAATAGGGATTTTGGCGATGCCATAAGGTATAGGACCAAGGAGGATGTGGATGCCATTTCTGCGAACGTCGATTTTGAAAATAAGCGTATTGGAAGTCTTAGGCTTTACTATGGGTGGGAATATATATTTAATAAAATAGGCTCTGTAGGCAATGAGTATAATATAGGGGCCATGGCAGCCTCGCCCATTGCATCGAGATATCCTGACAATGCTACCTGGCAAACACTTGCAGGCTATATTAGTGGTGAGTTGAGGGCCAAGCCCAACTTCACCTTTCTATCCGGACTGAGATATAGTCATGTATGGATCGATGCTGTTTTTGATCCAACTTTTTATTCTTTCCCCTTTAATGATGCCGATCTTAGTACTGGCGCCCTAACGGGAAGCTTGGGATTTAGCTGGTTTCCCAAATCGGATCTACAGTTTACATTTAATGGGTCTACGGGGTTTAGGGCCCCGAATATAGATGACGTTGGTAAGATATTCGATTCGGAACCTGGATCAGTGGTGGTTCCCAATCCGGATCTGGAACCCGAGTACGCCTATAATTT
Source organism: Arenibacter sp. P308M17 (assembly GCF_003426735.1). Taxonomy (GTDB): domain Bacteria; phylum Bacteroidota; class Bacteroidia; order Flavobacteriales; family Flavobacteriaceae; genus Arenibacter. Next base: position 476,300 of record NZ_QVON01000003.1, on the reverse strand, counting down.
GGAAGTAGGGATCCAAAAAAATTTTAATGACAGACTGATGCTAAAGGGAGCCTCCTTCTATACTTATTTAGTGGATGCCCTAGTCCGAAGGGATTTTCAATTTAACGGGAACAGCGAAATAATTTACAACGGGGAATTACAAAATGTCCAAGCAATACAGAATGCGGCAAAGGCTTATGTTTACGGTTTTGAATTTGGATTAGACGCCTTCTTGACCGAGAGCTTGTCCATGAATGCCAACCTTACCCTTACCCATGGAATGGAAGAGGAGGAAGATGGGACGGACACGCCGAGCCGACATGTGGCCCCAACTTTTGGCGATTTTCATATAGTTTGGAAACACCAAAAATTAAAAACCGACCTTTTTGCCAATTTTAATGGGGAAATCAGTTATCGGGATATGTCCATGTCCGAAAGAACAAAGGACTATATTTATGCGGTGGACCAAGACGGCAATCCTTATTCCCCTTCTTGGTATACCTTAAACTTTAGATCACAATATCAGCTCTCCAATATCATTAATTTTACCGCGAATTTGGAAAATATTACCGATCAAAGATATCGTTCCTATTCTTCGGGAATTGTGGCACCGGGAATTAATTTAATTTTGGGAGTAGGCTATGCCTTTTAAATAAAAGTCCGATATATTAATACCGGACTTATGTTTTGAAAAATAGTAAAAGTTATTCCTGAATTTTCTTTTTGACTTCCTCGGCAGTGGCCTTGGTCTTATCTGCGGCTTTGTTCGCGGCGTCCTTTACATCTTCTCCTACTTCCTTTGCGGCGGCTTTTGTTTTATCTACTGCCTCGTTACCCGCTTCTTTCATGTCTTCTCCCATTTCCTTCGCACTCTCCTTGGCATCTTCCAAGGTTTCGGAAGCGGCACCTTTTACCTCTTCCCCAACTTTCTTCATATCTTCCCCAACTTCCTTTAATGCATCATTTGTTTCTTCCATGGCATCCTTGGCCTTATCCTGTGTTTCCCTGCAGGATACAAATGAAATACCGATAGCCATCATCAAAATGGAACTCAAAATTGCTTTTTTCATGTTGTTAGTTTTAGAAATTAATTTGAATTTAATACCGATATATACGAAAAAATTGTGGATTTAGACCATATAAGCTTTCCTTGGAACAAATAATATTTGTAAGAAAATTAATCGTTTAGGTTTCTGAAAATCAGGTTTCTAGACCAAAATTGACTTTTTGGGGAGATTTTATAGGTAGGGGAGGACGGGATTTGATTGTTATATAGGCAAATGTTTAAAATTAAATTATTATGAAGAATTATTTAAAGATTTCAGGATTGGCTTTAATGGCTTTAGTAGGGATGGTGTCATGTAGCAAAGACGACGACGCTGCCATGGAGGGGGAATCGTATAATACATCCTTTGAAGTTACCGATGCACCTATAGACGACGCCGAGGTGGAGGCTGTTTTTGTTACCATTTCCAATGTTTCCGTAGACGGAAAGTCTTTAGAGGGATTTAATGCAACAACCGTAAACTTGGCCGCTTTGGTAAATGGTGAAACAAAAACTTTGGGAAATTTGGATCTGCAGGCTAAATCCTATTCCAACATTGTTTTTGAATTGGATTTTGATAAGGATGTTAATGGTGATGCTCCAGGCTGCTATGTAAAAAAGGCAAATGGCGAAAAAGATGCTTTGGTCGCTTCTTCTAACAAAATTACCATAAACGATACCTTTGAGGTGTTGGCCAATGCCGATAATGTAATCGTGATAGATTTCGACCTTAGAAAAACTATTCAGGAAGAGGAAGACGGATTGTCCAAAGATTTCAATTTTGTAACCATGGCAGAGTTAACTGCAGGAATAAGAACGGTAAACACAGAATTGACCGGAAAAATTTCAGGTAGTGCCAATGATGCCAACAATACATCGGACAAGATTATTGTCTATGCCTACAAAAAAGGAACTTTCAATGCCGATATCGAAACAAAGGGAAAAGGGGAGAGCGAAGTTACCTTTGCCAATGCCATAACCAGTGCAGAGGTTAAAGGCCTAAGTGGATCCTATAGTCTGGATTTCTTGGAAGAAGGAGAATACGAATTAATTTTTGCTTCCTATAATGAAGATGATAACAACGGGTTCCACTTTAATGCTTTGTTGAATGCGGAGTCCACTACAGGGCTTAATTTAGGGGCTATAGAGGTAAGCTCGGCCATCCAGATAAGTGCAAATGTTACCGTAACCGGGACAAAATAATTTTAACAACAGCTTAAATTTTTAAAAAGCTCCTTTTCAAAGGGGCTTTTTGCTTTTAACAGAATCATTTTACACTAAAAATCATTAGTTTTGCAAACTTAAAATGTAGCATAAGAAGCAGTTATTATGAAGTTCGCAGAATACAAGGGTTTAGATTTACCGAAAATTGCTGAGGAGGAATTGCACTTTTGGAAGGAGAACAATGTTTTTGGGAAAAGTGTTGCGAGCAGGGAAGGCAGGGATAGTTTTGTTTTCTTTGAAGGACCACCTTCTGCAAACGGATTGCCGGGAATTCACCATGTAATGGCACGGACCATTAAGGATATTTTTCCGCGCTATAAGACCATGAAGGGTTTTCAGGTGAAGCGCAAGGCCGGATGGGATACCCATGGCCTTCCTATAGAATTGGGGGTGGAGAAGGAATTGGGCATTACAAAGGAAGACATAGGCACCAAAATATCGGTTGAAGAATACAATGCGGCCTGTAAGAAGGCCGTTATGCGGTATACCGATGTATGGAACTCCATGACCGAAAAAGTAGGGTATTGGGTAGATATGGAAGACCCCTATATTACCTACAGGTCCAAGTATATGGAATCTGTTTGGTGGCTGTTGAAACAGATTTACAACAAGGGCCTTATTTACAAGGGGTATACCATTCAGCCCTATTCGCCTAAGGCAGGAACCGGCTTAAGTTCCCACGAGTTAAACCAACCCGGTACCTACCAGGATGTTACGGATACCACTGTGGTAGCCCAGTTTAAAGCGGATAAAGCTACCTTACCACAGAATTTGAAGGAAGTAGACGGTGATATATTCTTTTTGGCATGGACGACCACACCTTGGACCCTGCCATCCAACACGGCATTGACCGTAGGTCCCAAGATTGATTATGTTGTGGTAAAAACCTTCAATCAATATACTTTTCATCCAATGTACGTTGTCTTGGCCAAATCTTTGGTGGGGAAACAATTTAGCGGTAAATTTTTTGAAGCGGAAATCGATGCCGATTTTAAAAAGTTTTCATCCCAGGACAAGAAAATCCCATATAAAATAGTTATGGCCACCAAAGGGCAGGACTTGGTTGGGATAAAATACGAGCAGCTCATGGATTATGCGCTGCCCTATCAAAATCCGGAAAATGCCTTTAGGGTCATTGCCGGGGATTTTGTTACCACGGAAGACGGAACGGGGATTGTTCATACGGCACCTACTTTTGGGGCAGATGACGCCCTGGTTGCAAAATTGGCGGAACCGGAGGTGCCGCCCATGCTGGTTTTGGATGAAAACAACAATCCAGTACCCTTGGTAGATCTGCAGGGTAGGTTTAGGCCCGAAATGGGGGAATATGCCGGGAAATATGTAAAAAACGAATATTATGACGATGGGGAAGCACCGGAGCGGTCCGTGGATGTTGAAATTGCTATTCAACTAAAGGAAGAAAACAGGGCTTTTAAGGTAGAAAAATACCTTCACAGTTATCCCAACTGTTGGCGTACGGATAAACCAATCCTTTATTACCCCTTGGATTCATGGTTTATAAAGGTCACCGATATCAAGGATAGGATGTTCAACCTAAACCAAACCATTAATTGGAAGCCCAAGGCTACCGGGGAGGGAAGATTTGGCAATTGGCTGGCCAATGCCAATGATTGGAACCTGTCCCGTTCCCGTTATTGGGGAATTCCCCTGCCCATATGGCGCACGGAAGATGGCAAAGAGGAATTAATTATAGGCTCTGTGGCCGAACTCAAGGAAGAAATGAAAAAGGCAGTGGCAGCAGGAGTTTCGGGAAAGGAAATCTTTTTGGATTTTGTTGTTGGGGATATGGGCGAGAACAATTATGACAAAGTAGATCTGCATAAAAATATTGTGGACCAAATAATTTTGGTGTCTCCTTCCGGAAAGCCTATGAGACGCGAAAGCGACCTTATAGATGTATGGTTCGATAGTGGCTCCATGCCCTATGCCCAATGGCACTACCCTTTTGAGAATAAGGAACTGATCGATGAAGGGAAGACCTTCCCGGCCGATTTTATTGCGGAAGGGGTGGATCAGACCCGTGGGTGGTTTTATACCCTGCACGCCATAGCCACCATGGTATTCGATTCCGTGGCTTATAAAAATGTAGTTTCCAACGGCTTGGTACTGGATAAGGAAGGTAAGAAAATGTCCAAGCGCTTGGGCAATGCAATAGATCCATTTGAAACTATGGACGAGTATGGGGCCGATGCCACAAGGTGGTACATGATTTCCAATGCAAATCCGTGGGATAATTTAAAGTTCGACGTAGAGGGTATTGCAGAGGTAAAACGTAAGTTTTTTGGCACCCTGTACAATACCTATTCTTTCTTTGCCCTGTATACGAACATAGATGGTTTTGATTATTCGGAAGAAGATATTCCCTTAAATGAAAGACCGGAAATAGATCAATGGATTTTATCGGAACTGCACTCCTTGATCAAAACAGTGGACGAGGCATATGAAGATTATGAGCCCACCAAGGCCACCAGGGCCATATCGGACTATGTACAGGAAAACCTGAGCAATTGGTACGTGCGCCTGAGCAGAAGGCGTTTTTGGAAAGGGGACTACCAAAAAGATAAAATATCGGCATACCAAACATTGTATACCTGTTTGATCACTGTGGCAAAACTTTCCGCACCGGTGGCTCCATTTTATATGGATAGATTATACAAAGATTTAACAAATACAACACAGAAAGAGCCTTTTGAAAGCGTACATTTGGCCGATTTTCCTATATATAATGCCTCATTGGTAAATAAGGAACTGGAAAGTAAAATGGCAAAGGCCCAGACCATATCGTCCCTGGTCCTGTCCATTCGACAAAAGGAGAAGATTAAGGTACGCCAACCATTGCAAAAGATAATGATTCCGGTACTGGATAATAAACAAAGGTTGGAAATTGAAGCTGTGGCCGGTTTAATAAAGTCTGAAGTAAACGTGAAGGAGATAGAATTGTTGGATGACGCTTCGGGGATCTTGGTCAAGCAGATAAAACCAAACTTTAAAACTTTGGGACCAAAGTTTGGGAAGGATATGAAGTTGATCGCCAGTGCTATGGCGTTATTGAATCAAAATGATATCCAGAAAATTGAACAGGAAGGCGAAATTTTACTGCATTTTGATAATAAAAGTATTACTTTACAGTTACAGGATGTAGAAATTTCCTCCCAAGATATAGAAGGTTGGTTGGTAGCAAGTTCAGGTCCATTAACGGTGGCCCTGGATATTTCTATCGATGAGGACCTTAGAAAAGAAGGTATTGCTAGGGAACTAGTCAATAGAATTCAAAACCTGAGAAAGGAATCGGGTTTTGAAGTGACAGATAAAATAGATATTAAATTATTGAAAAATGGATTTGTCCAGGAGGCGGTAGAAAGTAATATGGCATATATTAAAACCGAGACCTTGGCAGCAGAACTTAATTTTGAAGAAAGCTTGGAAATGGGAATTGAAGTGGCTTTCGACGAGGTTAATACTAGATTATTTATAGTAAAACATTAAGATTATGGCCGAAGAATTAAAAGTAAGGTATGCGGATAAGGATTTAAACGAGTTTAAAGTCCTGATCGAGGAAAAAATTGAAAAAGCAAAAAGTCACTTGGAACTCTTAAAGAGTTCATATATGAACGATGGCAATAATGGCACGGATGATACATCGCCAACATTCAAGGCTTTTGAGGAAGGCTCTGAAACCATGAGCAAGGAAGCAAATACCCAGTTGGCCATTCGTCAGGAAAAATTTATTAGGGATTTGAAGAATGCCTTGTTGCGCATAGAGAACAAAACCTATGGCATTTGCCGGGTTACGGGAAAGCTGATCAGCAAAGAGCGACTTAAGCTAGTGCCCCATGCAACCTTGAGTATTGAAGCGAAAAATATGCAATCCTAAAATTTAAGAACGCCTTTAAAGGCGTTTTTTGTTATATGAGACTGGTTGCCGTTATTATCTTCCTACTGGGCCATGGCGTTTTACACGCCCAAAAAAAAATTGTCAAAACCATTGATAATACCAATGTATCCTTTATCCAGATCGATAGTAAGAATTGTTTTTCACTTGCTTTGGAAACAGTGGATACTTCTAGGATAATTGTGGAATCGGTGATAGACGGAGAGTATTTACAGGATGTATTGGTAAATGTAAAGCAAGAGGGTACAACCGTATTGGTCAGCAGCGGTTTTCATCCCAATTTCGTTTTCCCAAACGATAAATTGAGTGCCCACAAGGTTATTTCCATTTCCTTAAAGATATCGATCCCCAAAAACCTTAAGGTTACGGTATACGGTAACAGTACCAATGTGGACGTTAGGGGGCATTATGCCGATCTAAAAATTAGTTTGTCCGATGGGAGCTGCACTTTAAATGTAAGGGGGGAAAATGTGGATGTCCATACCCAAAGTGGAAATATTGAGGTAATTGCAGCACATGCCCAAATTTTGGCTTCTACAAAGTATGGAAAAATTAAACGGGAAGATTTTGACTCAGGGGATGATCATTTTACCCTTAATTCCGTAACAGGGGAAATCGGCATAAGGAAAACCGAATAATATGTTTATTTTTGCCGAATCTATGCTTTAAGTAATGAGTTTAAAAAAATCCCTAGTAATCATAATAGCCATTTTGGTTATAGACCAGATAAGCAAAGTATATATTAAGACCAACTTTGTTTTGGGAGAGTCGGTAGATGTCTTTAGTTGGTTCAAGATTTTGTTTATAGAAAACGAAGGTGCCGCTTGGGGGACCAAACTGAGTGATTTACTCCCCATATCCGATGAAGTTGGAAAACTGGTACTTACCATATTTAGGTTGTTCGCGATCGTTGGAATAGGTTATTGGTTGTTCGATACCATAAAAAAGAAATCTTCACAAACCTTAATACTGGCGGTATCCCTTATATTCGCCGGGGCACTCGGAAATATTTTGGATTCCGTTTTTTACGGGATGATCTTTAACGATAGCTATTCACAGGTAGCCACGGCATTTTCATCGGAACCGTATGGCAGTTTGTTCCATGGAAAGGTGGTAGATATGCTCTACTTTCCTATGATAGACTCCGTATGGCCAGATTGGGTTCCTATGGTAGGAGGCAATAATTTTCGTTTTTTCGAACCCGTTTTTAATATTGCCGATACCGCAATAAGTACGGGTGTGGGGATTTTAATCGTATTTAATAAGAGGGCCTTTGGGGAAAATTCGGATGACGTTAAAAGTTATAAATCCGATCAGGAGTAACGCAAAAGTTCAAGGGTACATCGTGCGTACCTATATCCTCAATCTTTTCTTCTGCCGTAAACAGGGAAAGTCCCACCTTAACAACATCGGGTCTGCATTTGCTTAGAAGTACATCATAAAATCCTTTACCGTAACCCACTCTGTGGCCTTTTTTGTCAAAAGCCATTAAAGGCATGAAGACAACATCAATTTTTTCAGGTGGCACTTCTATTCCATCTGTTGGTTCAGGGATGTTCCAGCGATTTTTTTTTATGCGCGTACTATCGGTAAGTAAATAATTCACGAGATTTTGGTTATCCACCATTTTCGGAAGAAGGATATTTTTGTCCTTACCCTGTAAAATGGACATGATGTAACTGGTATCGATTTCCTTTTTTTCCGTAATGGAAAGGAACAAATGATAATAGGAATAATTCCAAATAGGTAGTTGAAGCAGCCGATTGGCTATGGACAAGCTTGAATCTGATATTGTTCGTGAAGGAAGATTTTCTCGGCGTTCGGTGTAGATTAAACGCAAATCTTTTTTCAACATAGGGGTTTGTTAAACTCGGGGCTTTTGGGGCAGGGTTTAATTCAGAACACTATTCCTTGGAGACCACGGCATAATAAATTTTGAAAAAAAGCATAAGAATTAAGTAGGTGCCCAAGGTTATTATATAGTTGTCCATGCGTTAAATAATTTTAATTTTCTAAATATAATTAAAAATATATGAAATGCTCCATAAAGCGTATCGTTTTATCGACGAAATACATCATATTTAACAAATATTTAGGAAATTGAATTATTTGTTAATGGAATTTTACTATCATATTTTTGTAATATACTGCTTATCAATAAATTATAAAATCCTGAAGGATAACTATAATTTAATAAGACTATGTATTTAATCGACATTTTTTTCGACTTAGCGAATATTATTGGATTGAATGTTAAATTTTAACAGGTAGTAAAAGTGTTTTATCTGTAGTAATGGAGCATTTTTGTAAAATGACAGGTTTCAAAATTTAATGGAAGGGATCCCAACTTCCTAGTTAAAAAACAATAATCTTTGTGTCCTTTGCCAAAAACATATTAATTTTCCTTAGTAAAGAAAAAATATCTGAATAGATGTCCCATATACCCATAGAAGTACAGTTAAGTTCACTTCCTAACAATCCCGGGGTATATCAATTTTATGATGTAGAGGACAGGATTTTATATGTTGGCAAGGCCAAAAACCTTAAAAAAAGGGTTAGCTCCTATTTTAATAAAACGCACGGGCAGGGAAAAACCCGTGTGCTGGTCAAGAAAATAAAGTCTATCAAGCATATCGTAGTGCCTACCGAATCCGATGCGCTTTTGTTGGAGAATAATCTAATTAAGAAATACCGTCCCAGGTACAATGTTTTGCTTAAGGACGATAAGACATTTCCGTGGATTTGCATAAAAAATGAAAAATTTCCCAGAATCTTTCCTACCAGGAAATTTATCAAGGATGGATCGGAGTATTTTGGACCGTATACAAGCATGAAAACCATTCATACCCTGTTGGATCTTATCAAAAGCGTCTACCCTTTGCGTACCTGTAATTATGATCTTGCACAAGATAAAGTATCGGCCGGGAAATACAAGGTTTGTCTGGAGTACCATTTGGGAAATTGCAAGGGTCCATGTGAAGGGTATCAAATAGAGGAGGAATATAATCGTCAAATACAGGAGATCCGGGAAATTATAAAAGGGAATTTCAAATCCTCCCTGCATTATTTTAGAAGTCGCATGAAGTTGTTGGCCGGTGAGATGAAATTTGAAGAAGCACAGCTTATAAAGGATAAGATAGCGGTTTTGGAAAACTATCAAGTTAAGACCACTATTGTAAATCCTAAGATCAATAATGTGGATGTGTTTACCATAATTTCAGATGAGGTCTTCGCCTATGTTAATTTTCTACAATTGTCCCATGGTTCCATTATACGTTCCCATACCATGGAAATCAAGAAGAAATTGGATGAAACGGATGAAGATCTGCTCCAATTGGCAATAATTGAAATTAGATTGCGCTTCAATTCCCAGTCAACCGAGATCTATGTTCCATTTGAGGTGGCACTGGAATCCCACCTAAAGGTGGTAGTACCCAAACTGGGAGATAAAAAAAAGATATTGGAGCTATCGGAACGCAACGCCAAATTCTTTAGGCAGGATAGGTTTAAACAAATAAAGATAATTGACCCGGACAGACATACCAATAGGATAATGGGGCAAATGAAAAAGGATCTGCGACTTTCCATGGAACCTAGGCATATTGAGTGTTTTGATAATTCTAACATTCAAGGTAACCACCCTGTGGCGGCATGTGTGGTATTTAAGGATGGCAAACCTTCAAAAAAAGAGTACCGTAATTACAATATTAAGACGGTTGAGGGTCCGGACGACTTTGCCTCCATGGAGGAAGTTGTTTATAGAAGGTACAGGCGACTTCTTGAAGAAGGGCGGTCATTGCCCCAACTTATTGTAATCGATGGAGGCAAGGGCCAGCTGTCATCCGCCCTAAAAAGTTTGGACGCCCTTGGTTTAAGAAGAAAAATAGCCATTATTGGTATCGCCAAAAGATTAGAGGAAATTTACTTCCCGGAAGATCCTATTCCTTTATATTTGGATAAGAAGTCGGAGTCCTTGAAAATAATCCAACAATTGCGAAACGAAGCCCATAGATTTGGGATTACCTTTCACAGAAATAAGAGAAGTAAGGCCGCTATTAATTCGGAATTGGAAAGTATTGAAGGAATAGGGAATAAAACTGTGGAAGAGTTGTTGAAAAGTTATAAATCCGTAAAAAGAATAAAGGAGGCCAGTTTAGAGAATTTGGCCCAGACTATTGGAATGTCCAAAGCCAAGAAAATTTATGAATCCTTTCATTAAACCGCTGTATTAACTTTATGTTAAAGTCGCTTCTTATATATTGCATGTTGATTTTTCCACACCTTATCCTATCCCAGGAAAATTTGGAGAGTAAGGATGTAAAGGTAGGTCTGGTCCTGAGTGGGGGCGGTGCCAAAGGTTTGGCACATATTGGTGCCCTAAAGGTAATTGAAGAGGCCGGGGTTAAAATAGACTATATAACAGGGACCAGTATGGGTGCCATTGTAGGGGCGCTCTACGCTTCCGGTTACTCTGCAAATGAATTGGATTCTATTTTTAAAAATACGGATTTCGAATCATTGATCCAGGACAATGTGCCCAGAAGTGCCAAGACATTTTATGAGAAGGAAGATTCGGAAAGATATGCCCTGACACTTCCGTTCAACAAGTTTAAAATATCCATTCCCCAAGCAATATCGGGAGGGCAAAGTATTTACAACGAGTTTGTTAGGTTGTTGTACCATGTTAAGGATGTTGATGATTTTAGTAAACTTCCTATCCCATTTTTATGTATTGCGACCGATGTGGAAACCGGAGATCAGGTACTGTTGGATAAAGGGTATTTGCCGGAGGCAATTTTGGCCAGTGGTACGTTTCCCTCACTTTTTAGGCCAGTGGAGATCAATGGAAGGATATTGATAGATGGGGGGGTGGTAAATAATTATCCTGTGGGCGAATTGAAGAAGATGGGTGCCGATGTGGTAATAGGGGTGGATGTACAACATGGGCTGTCGGATAGGGAATCGCTGTTGAGCGCAACGGAAATACTACTTCAGATAAACAACTACAGAACGGTCAGGGAAATGCAAAAGAAATCGGTCCAGACCGATATTTATATCACCCCGGATATCAGGGATTATTCGGTAATCGATTTTGATATGGGAAAGGCAATCATTAGTAAGGGTGAGGAAGCAGCCAGATTGCATATGGTGGAATTGTTGAAAATTTCCAAGGACCCCAATAGTAAGAGGTCCAAGATTATAGCTGCTGGGGTAAAGGATACCCTATTGGTCAGTGCCTTGACGATAAAAGGAAATTATAATTACTCCAGGGCCTATATCAAGGGTAAGTTAAGATTAAACGTAGATGATAGGATTACCTTTAAAGAATTGCAGCAGGGAATCAACAATTTATCCGCTACCGGAAATTTCAGGTCCATTAAGTACGAATTGCTCAATAATGGGGAAGGTGTGGAGCTGCTTTTGAATGTAAGGGAAAACCCAGATAAAATGTTCATTCGCCTAGGGGTCCACTTTGATGATCTCTACAAAAGTGCGGGTATAGTAAACCTCACCAGGAAAAATGTGTTGATGGACGATGATGTAGCCTCGGTAGATTTTATCATTGGAGACAATCTAAGATATAATATGGAATATTATGTGGACAAGGGCTTTTATTGGAGTTTTGGAATAAATTCCAGGTTCGATGATTTTAATAAGGAAGTGAATTTTGATCTGATAAAATCCAATTTTGATGTTGATAATAACTCCAACATTAGAAAAATAAACCTAAGCGCCTCAGACCTGACCAATCAGGTATATTTACAGACAGTAATAGAGGAAGAATTTGCCTTTACCATTGGTGTGGAACACAAATTACTGAAACTGAGCACCAGAACTTTAGGGCAGTTGGACACCATTAGTACGCCTACTCCCCCAAACAAGAGAACTTATTTTGAAAATAGTAATTATTATAGTACCTATGGGCAGCTCACTTTTGACACCTATGATGATATTTTTTTCCCGACCAAAGGGGTATATTTTGACGGGGATTTTCATTTTTATATCCTATCATCCGATTTTAACAATAATTTCAAGGAATTTTCAATTGGCAAGGCCAAGTTGGGCGGGGCATTTTCCATAGCTAAGAACCTCTATCTTAATCTGGAATCGGAAGGGGGTTTTAAATGGGGCATATCCCCTATCACCTCCCTCGATTTTGTGTTGGGAGGGTTTGGGACCCACTTAATAAATAATTTTGCACCTTTTTATGGCTACGATTTTTTAAGTCTGGTGGGGAATAGTTATGTAAAGGCCTATGGCCGATTAGATTTTGAGTTTGCTCCCAAGAACCACATATTGTTGGCGGCAAATGTTGCCAATATTGGCGATGACCTTTTTAGAACGGCAGATTGGTTCAAGCCTCCCCAATATACGGGTTATGCACTGGGTTATGGTTTTGAATCGTTTATTGGGCCAATTCAAGTGATTTATTCCTATTCTCCCGAAATTAAGGAAAACCACTTCTTTTTTAGTGTTGGTTATTGGTTTTAAATGAAGTGATTTAGACTTTTTGCTTTCTAGCGAAAATTAGGTGTTTTTTGACCTATTTGAAGGCTTTTTTGAGTTGCATAGCAGGGCTACGGAAGGAAAACTTCATAGGGCCTTTGGCCGCATTTTTTGAAATTATAAGGACATTTCTTAACATTTTAAGCCAACATTTATTCCGATATTTGTTAACTAGGATTTTGATTATGCTACAATTTAGAATTGATATTACGGCCCATCTTAGGGCTATGTGGTAATTTAACGCAATGTGTAAGTTGTCCAAGTTTAGTTTTCAACTTTTCTGGATAACCTTCCTTTAAATACTGAACTTATTTAAACTTTTCTGATTGAAGCGAACCCGCCCGATCCGGAACGGGCAGGAATCTGCTATTTTATGTCCAATTTAAAAAAGTTTAAATGAGTTCATAAGCTAAGGACTTGGCTAAATAAGCATAAAATCAATTCAAAATCCATTACTAATTACTATGGCAACTACTGATAAAACCTCTGTGAAATTAACAAATGAAAATCTGGAAGCCCAGGATTTTCTGCCACTGCTTGGCACCGATTATATAGAACTGTACGTGGGCAATGCAAAACAAGCCGCATATTACTACATGGCTGCATGGGGTTTTCAACCCTTGGCCTACTCGGGATTGGAAACGGGATTAAAGGATAGGGTTTCCTATGTGCTACAACAGGACAAGATTAGAATTGTTTTGACTTCCCCCTTAAAATCCGGAGGGGATATCAATAGGCATATAGATGCGCATGGTGATGGGGTAAAGGTAATTGCCCTGTGGGTAAATGATGCTAGGGAGAGTTATGTGGAAACCATGAAACGTGGGGCCGAAAGTTACTTTGAGCCCAGATCCAAAAAGGATAAGGATGGGGAGGTGGTTACATCCGGAATCCATACCTATGGGGAAACCGTGCATGTTTTTGTGGAACGCAAGAACTATAGGGGGGCATTTATGCCGGGGTTTAGGCCATGGAATCCTTTTTATAAGCCATCCCATGTTGGCCTCAACCACATAGACCATATTGTAGGCAATGTGGGTTGGAACGAAATGAACAAATGGTGCCAGTTCTACGCCAAAGTAATGGGGTTTGCCCAATTGGTCTCCTTTGATGACAAAGATATTTCTACCGAGTATACAGCTCTAATGAGCAAGGTAATGAGTAATGGGAACGGGAGAATTAAATTCCCTATAAATGAGCCGGCGGACGGAAAAAGGAAATCCCAAATAGAAGAGTATATAGAATTTTATAAGGGTGCAGGGGTACAGCATATGGCATTGGCCACCGACAACATTATTGAAACGGTGGGCGCTCTTAAAAATAGGGGTGTTGAGTTTCTGAACGTACCCTCCAGCTATTATACGGGTATTTTGGATAGGGTCGGGGCCATAGATGAGGACCTGGCGGCTTTAGGCGAGCTTGGGATACTTATAGATCGGGATGATGAGGGGTATTTGCTCCAAATCTTTACCAAGCCTATTTTGGACAGGCCAACCATGTTCATTGAAATAATCCAGAGAAAAGGTGCAAAATCTTTTGGGAAGGGAAATTTTAAGGCATTGTTTGAAGCGATAGAAAGGGAACAAGAGTCCCGAGGAACCTTATAAAAGGAGTCCTTTTCTTAACTTTTTGCCAATTTTAGGCATCCAATTATTAAATAGTGTTAACAGAATCGTTAAAGTAAGTTAAATCTTATTTTTAAAGGCAATCTTGTATTAAATTTGTACTCGTAAGGGGTGGTTCCCTTACAACTTTAAGTATTGGTTTTTCATAATTTAAAGTTTGGTTGGTTATTTAGGAAAAGCCCAGTTTTGCGACTGGGCTTTTTTTTATGTGCCAATTTTTGGAACAAATTTTGTTCAAGTAATATCAAATAAAAGAAAGGTAAAATCGTTTTTATTAATTTTACAGGAGTAATGAAGTGTTACATAGGCCTTTGCAACATATGGCCGCCCTTGGCTATCAAAATCAAGATCGCTTATATATAAATTGGACAGATAGTACCTTCTGTAATCGGATGAATTTAAACAGATGAAGAAAATTTGTATTGTACTAGTTTTAATATTTGGATTTACCATCAATTCCCAAGTTCAGCAACCGGAAAATGTTGGGGAGGGGTATTTGCCTGAAAATACAGAGAGTACCTCTGCATTTAAAACAGGGGAATGGCTTAAGTTTAGAATACATTACGGAATCCTAAATGCCAGTTACGCTACGCTTCAGGTAAAATCCTACAATTTGGACGGTGTTCCCGTCTATCATGTGGTAGGAAATGGTAAAACGACCGGCTTTGCCAGTATTTTTTTTAAGGTAGATGATACCTATGAGAGCTTTTTTGATAAAAAAGATGGTAGGCCCTATAAATTTATAAGAAAAATTGATGAAGGTGGATATACCAAGGATATCGAGGTAAATTTTAATTACCAGAAGGATATTGCGGTATTAAACGATAAAAAAAAGGATAAAAAGTTTAATTTTACCATTCAAGAGGGCATTCAGGATTTGGTTTCGGCATTTTATTTTCTGCGAAACAATTACAAAGTAGAAGATTTGGTTGAAGGGGAGTCCTTAGAATTAGACCTCTTATATGACGATGATGGGGTTTTTAAATTTAAGCTTAAATACTTGGGCAAGGAAGTTTTAAAAACAAAATATGGAAAGGTGGAATGCCTAAAGTTTAGACCTTATGTGCAATCCGGACGGGTCTTCAAGGAACAGGAAAGTTTGTCCCTATGGGTATCCAACGACAATAATAGAATTCCCATAAGGATACAGGCAGAATTGAGTGTTGGGTCCATAAAGGCCGATTTGGACGGATACAACGGACTCAAGCACCAATTTAAAATAATAATGGATTAAAATGAATAAAGAGCATATTGATTCCCAGATTTCCAAACTAGAAGAAAAATACAAGGATTCTGGACAAGACTTAAGCTCTTATTTGGATGGACTTTTATATCAGCGATATCTAACTTATTGGGATTATATACATCTGGATACATTACTCAGTATCCAAGTACCTAGGACCCATTTTCCGGACGAGGAGATATTTATAATGTATCACCAGATCACAGAATTGTATTTTAAACTTATTCTTCACGAGCAAAAGCAAATTGTGGACGATAAGACCCAAGATGTGGATTTCTTTATAGAGAAGGCAAATCGCATCAATAGTTATTACCAGGTCCTTATCTCTTCTTTCAGCGTTATGATAAAAGGCATGCAAAGGGAGCAGTTTATGCAATATAGAATGGCTTTACTTCCAGCCAGCGGGTTTCAGTCGGCCCAATACAGAATGATTGAGCTTTACGCCACCCCCATGGAAAACTTGGTTCAATTTTCTGAAAGGGATAATTTCTCATCCAATAACAGTATTGAGGAGTTGTACGAACACATCTATTGGAAAAAAGGGGCTACCGATCTGGTTACCGGAGAAAAAACGCTTACCTTAAAGCAGTTTGAATACCGTTATACACCGAGATTGATTCGAATTGCCAATCAAGTGAGCAACAGCACCATTTATCATAAATACCAACAATTGCCCCGGAAAAGTAAGGATAATAAAACCTTGGTAGAAGCGTTAAAAGCTTTGGACGTTAATGCAAACATAAACTGGCCACTGATGCATATGGGATCGGCATATCGTTATTTGACCAAAGATAATGCACAGATTGAAGCTACCGGCGGAACAAATTGGAAGGAATATTTGCCCCCAAGTTTTCAGAAAGTTGTATTTTTTCCGGAATTGTACACAAAACAAGAGTTAAATAATTGGGGAAAACAATGGGTAGACCATATCTTTAACCCAGAAAAAGTATAGAATAACAATGCAAAAATATTGGGGCCTAATTTTAAGTTTAGTTTTTATTATTTCATGTAAGGACGACAAACCTGTTACTGAGGAAATAGCAGAGGTGGTAACTATAAAAAAACCTGTTGTTGTAAAAGAGTTTGGGTTTAACCTGGAAGATTTTGAAGTCTTGAGGGACACGGTCAAAAATGGGGACAGCTTTGGGGAGCTAATGTTGAAAAATAGGGTGGAATACCCCAAGATTGCAAGGGTTTCGGAACACTTCAGGGATACTTTCGATGTTAGGAAAATAGTTGTTGGCAAACCTTACCTAATTTTGAAATCCAAGGACACCACCAATAACACAGAGGTATTTATATATCAAAATGATCCCATAAACTATACGGTGGTCGATTTCAGGGACAGCGTCCTAGCCTATAAGAAAAAACAGAAGGTAAAATATGTGGAGCGCGAGGCTTCCGGAATTATTGAAACCTCTTTGTCCGAGGCCATATTGAAACAGGGGATTGATTATAACGTTACCAATAGTTTATCTGAAATTTACGCTTGGACCATAGATTTTTTTAGACTTCAAAAAGGGGATCGGTTTAAGGTGATCTACAAGGAAAAGTATATCAACGATACTATTTATGCCGGTGCCAGTGGTATAGAGGCTGCCTATTTTGAGCACAATGGAGAGCCGTTCTATGCGTTTAATTTTGTGGCGGATTCAACAAAGAATATCAACGATTATTATGATGATCAGGCCAAAAATCTTAGGCGTACATTTTTACAGTCCCCAGTGCAGTTTAGTAGAATATCCTCTAGGTATAATTTAAACAGAAGAATTGCCTATTATGGATATAAGGTAAGGCCCCATAAGGGAACGGATTATGCAGCTCCTATCGGAACCCCAATCTTGGCCACCGCCAATGGTACCGTTACAGAATCCACCAGAAGGGGGGGCAATGGCAAATATGTGAAAATCCAACACAATGGCACCTATAGCACCCAGTACCTCCATATGAAGAATCAGAAGGTGAAGAAAGGGGATTTTGTAAAGCAGGGCGATGTCATAGGTTGGATCGGAATGACCGGTAATACCGGAGGACCCCATGTGTGTTATCGGTTCTGGAAAAATGGGCGACAGGTAGATCCGTTAAAGGAAAAATTACCGGCCGCCGAACCTATAGCGGATAGCCTAAAAACAGATTATTTGGAATTTGTAGGGCCCAAGAAAAGTCAATTGGATTGCATTGAATACATAGAATTACCGGAGGAAGATTTGCTAACACTCAACGAATAAAATGGCTTTACAGAATACTGACCCTACCAAAACAGAAGCTTGGGAAAAACTTTCACAATATTATAAAGAGAATGCCGATATCCTTACCCTTAAGGACTTGTTCGCAAAGGGATCCGAAAGGGCCAAGAATTACAGCATTCGCTGGAATGATTTTTTTGTAGACTTTTCAAAGAATAGGATAACCCAGGAAACCCTTCAACTTCTTTTGCAATTGGCCAATGAAGTTGGATTGAAGGATGCGATCCGGAAACAGTTTGAAGGTGGTATTATAAATAAAACGGAAGGAAGGGCGGTACTCCACACGGCCTTGAGAGCAAAAAAATCCGATATCATTAAAGTAGACGGGCTTAACATTGTTCCGGAAGTTTACGAGGTGAAACAGAAGATAAAAACTTTTACGGATGCCATAATTTCCGGAACTAAAAAGGGATATACCGGAAAAGCCTTTACAGATGTGGTCAATATTGGGATTGGAGGATCGGATCTTGGTCCCGCCATGGTAGTGGAAGCCTTAAAATTTTACGGGAACCATTTAAAAATGCATTTTGTAAGCAATGTGGATGGGGACCATGTATACGAAACCTTAAAAGGTTTAAACCCTGAAACAACCTTGTTTGTTGTGGTTTCCAAGACTTTTACCACCCAGGAAACCCTAAGTAATGCCACTACCATAAGGAAATGGTTTCTAAAACAGGCTACACAGGCAGATGTATCCAAACATTTTGCCGCGGTCTCTACCAATGCGGAGAAAATTGCTGAATTTGGAATTGATGCGGATAACGTATTCCCAATGTGGGATTGGGTTGGTGGAAGGTTTTCATTGTGGAGTGCCGTGGGGCTCTCCATTGGCCTAGCGGTAGGATATGAAAATTTTGATGCTATGTTGACGGGGGCACATGAAATGGATAGGCATTTTGATACTGCTGAATTTGGTGAGAACATCCCCGTAATCCTTGCGCTTATAAGTGTTTGGTACAATAACTTTTATGGGGCCGAGACCGAGGCCATTATTCCCTATACCCAATATTTAAGTAGGTTTTCGGCCTATTTACAGCAAGGGATCATGGAGAGTAATGGGAAAAGTGTGGACAGGAACGGGAATAGGGTGACTTATGAAACAGGGACCATTATATGGGGAGAGCCCGGAACGAATTCCCAACACGCCTTTTTTCAATTGATCCATCAAGGCACTAAACTAATCCCTACCGATTTTATTGGGTTTAAGGCACCCCTACACGGGGACACGGACCACCACAATAAATTAATGGCCAACTTCTTTGCCCAAACCGAGGCGCTAATGAATGGAAAAACCGCCGATGAGGTTGAAAAGGAATTATCGGACAAAAAAATATCGGCGAAGGAAATAGAGGAAATTTTACCATTTAAGGTGTTTGAAGGAAACAAACCTACCAATACCCTATTAATAGATAAGTTGACCCCCAAAAGTCTCGGATCCCTTATTGCCATGTACGAACACAAAATATTCGTTCAGGGCATAGTGTGGAACATATTTAGTTACGATCAGTGGGGGGTGGAATTGGGCAAACAATTGGCTACTGCCATACTGGACGATATTGAAGGGGCTGCCATTGCGGATCATGACGCTTCCACGTTAAATCTTTTAAATTTATTTAAGAATTAATTGGCAATTTTGCCAATTCCTAATAAACGGTATTAACTAATTGTCTTACAAGGGTTATTAAGATTTTTAATGTTAAATTCGCATTATTGATTTAACATTATGGTAATGTATTGTTGTAAAAATATACTCATTTTTGCGACGATTATTTAAAACTAACGAACTTTTGAAAGAATGAAAAAAATGTACTTCGCTTTTGCCGTATTTTTATTTATGGCCATTGGATTTTCACAGGGAACGATTACGGGTACCGTGGTTGATGGTGATATTGGTGGGCCATTACCGGGGGCTAATGTGAGCCTACAAGGGACTACTATTGGTGTAGCGGCCGATTTTGATGGAAATTTTACTATGGAGGTTCCCCAGAATTCGGGAACTTTGGTTATATCCTATATAGGGTTTATAACCAAAAAGGTAAATTTTACGCAAACCGGTAGTATTGGGAATATAACCTTAATGCCGAACGCCCAGGAACTGGAGGGAGTCGTTGTTGTAGGTTCTGGGATAATAGATTTGGCCGAGGACAGACAGACGCCTATTGCCGTGTCGACCATTAAGGCAAATGAAATAAGGGAAAAAACGGGCAACTGGGATTTACCGGAGGTTCTAAAGTCAACTCCTTCTGTTCAAAATGTTAAGGGAGGTGGATTTGGCGAAGGTCAAATGTTTTTGAGAGGTTTCGATCAAACCAATACGGCTTTTTTATTGAACGGACAGCCCATTAACGGTATTGAAGATGGTAGAATGTACTGGTCCAACTGGTCCGGGGTATTGGATATTGCAAATGCCGTTCAGGTACAAAGAGGTTTGGGATCTTCCAAATTGGCCATATCCTCGGTAGGGGGTACCGTAAACATTGTTACGAAAACAGTGGACAAGCGGGAAGGGGGTTTTTTCCAGACCATGATCGCCAATGACAATTATATTAAAACAACAGGATATTATTCTACCGGCCTAATGGAAAATGGATTGGCGGTTTCCGCCATGTTGGGACATTGGCAGGGAGATGGTTATGTTGACAATACAGGTGGACAGGGACAGACCTATTTCCTTTCTTTTGGATATGTGCCCAATGAGAACAATATATTCAACTTTGTGCTAACGGGTGCACCGCAGTGGCATGCTGCCGCAGGCACGGACAATCTGCGCACTTTTCTGGATAATGGTAGAAAATACAATTCCTGGAGTTTTGATAATGTAAGTAGTCCCAACACCCTTAATGGAGGTGCCTACCCTGGCGGTAGAAATATTTATCACAAACCGGTAGCCAACTTAAGTTGGGACCTAACTTTTAATGACACCGCTTCTTTGTCCACCGTATTGTACGGTTCTTTGGGAAGGGGTAGTTTTGCACAATTGATTACGGATAGAAACACAGGAGAGGCACTTTATGCAAGGGGTTCTAACAACAATCATAATTGGGGAGGTTTGGTATCCAACTTTAATAAACAGATTAACGAAAATCTTAATTTTAACATAGGAGCGGATGTGCGTTTGTATAACGGAATCCATTTTAGGGATGTAAGGGAGTTTATAGGGGTCAATTCGGTTTCGGCTTCCAGCAACTATAATGGTGGTGCCTATGAAATGACTGATTCTTATGGAGGCATCAATCCTTGGAACGTTACTTTTAACCCCAATGATGATCACGCCCAAAGATTTGGTTACGATTATGAAGAAGTAATCAATTACGCAGGGGTATTTGGGCAACTGGAGTATTCAAACAATGCTTTTTCCGCTTTCTTTCAAGGGTCGGCTTCTACCCAATCCCATGTTAGGACAGAATTTTTAAATGCTGCCAATGAAGGGCAATCGGAAGAATCGGAAAAAGTGAACAACCCTGGATTTAACCTGAAGGCAGGAACGGCATATCATCTTTCCGAGCAAAATGTGGTATTTGTCAATGCCGGTTATTACTCACGCCAGCCATATCACAGTGATTTGTATATAGACGATAGAAATTCAAATGAATTGAATCCTTTGGCAACAGAAAATCAGAAGATTACCGGTTTGGAAGGTGGATATAAATTTATGGGAGATATTTTATCTGCAAACCTTAACGTGTATTACACTATTTGGGACAATAGGATACAGTATAGCTCTGATGATACCAATAATGACAATATCGTGGACGAATTTACCCAGACCAGCCCTTTAAAACAGGTACATTCCGGTGTGGAACTGGAATTGTTTGCACGCCCTGCGGACGGGTTGAACTTTCAGGGATTTGTATCCATTGGTAATTGGGAATATGATGGTAATGTTACCACTACCACCTCTGATGAAAATGGAAATATACTTTCTACGGGAGACCCTAGTTATATAGATGGTGTAAAAGTAGGTCAGGCTGCACAGTTTACTGGCGGTATTAGTGGGGATTATGAAATTTTTCCAAGATTCAAGGTAGACGCCAACTGGAATTTGTACGACAACTTATATGGAACAACCAATTTTGGGGATTCTGAATTTGCAACCGCAAACAATAGGGGCGCTATTAAATTGCCATCGTATAATACGATTGATACGGGGATTTCCTATAGATTATGGGTCGGTAAAGAAGAGAATAAATCCATACAGTTCCGTTTGAACATTAATAATCTTTTGGATGAGGAGTATTTGGAGAGTTCCCAAGATAATATCCATGCAGCGGTAGGGGATGACGTTTGGAACGGAGTTAATACGGATAACCGGGTACGATTTGGATATGGCAGGACTTGGAATGTTAGTATGCGCTATAATTTCTAATAGAACTACCGTTCAATAATTTAAGACCCCGCTGTTACGCGGGGTTTTTTTATAATTAAAAAGTCAGTACATTTATAACTTAAATTTTATAACCATGTACGAAGTTTTATTGAATACACATTCTTATCTGGCCTATGTTGCTTTGGCCGTTCTTTTTTTGGCGGTCGCCAATGCTATTTTAGGGTGGACGGGAAAAAAGGACTTTACCTTGAACAAGGATTTTAGAATTAGCCTGTTTGCCCTGATTTTGATACATTTACAACTTTTGGTAGGTCTGGTACTCTATTTTGTGTCTTCCAATGGGCTGAACGCCATTAAAACTTTGGGGATGGGCGGATTAAACTCCGCGTCCCGTCTATTGGCCGTAGAACATCCGTTTATCAATATAATTGCAGTGATCCTTATTACGGTTGGCTGGTCTAAACACAAGAAAATATTGGAAGGCAAAAGAAAGTTTAAGACCATTACCATTTTTTATGGTTTGGGCTTGATCCTTATCCTTAGTAGAATACCATGGGCACAATGGCTTAATTAAATAATTTTATTTAGTCAATTGGGTCATTCTAAATTATTTTGAGAGAAACCATTTAACAAATAAGAACTATAATCGAGTATAAATTTTATCAATTTAAAAAATGAAGAATCTAATAGTTGTAATACTGGCTTTTATAGCCTTACCGGTAGTGTCGCAAGAATTGTCCCTGTTTAACGGGAAGGACCTATCGGGCTGGACAGTCTATGGTACCGAAAAATGGTACGTGGAAGACGGATTGCTGGTTTCGGAAAGTGGACCGGACAAACAGTATGGTTATTTGGCCACGGATAAGTATTATGACGATTTTGAACTTACCTTGGAGTTTAAGCAGGAAGCCAATGGGAACAGTGGGGTGTTTGTTAGGTCTACCGTTGATGGCACCAAAGTCAATGGATGGCAAGTAGAAGTTGCTCCTCCTGGCCACGATACGGGCGGTGTCTATGAATCCTATGGTAGGGGTTGGCTTATTAAGCCAGATCCGGAAAAAGATAAGGTACTTAAGGATGGGGAATGGAATACTATGAAAATTCGGCTGGATGGCAATATGTTGACTTCATGGTTAAATGGTACGGAAATGGTTACTATTACTGATGAGAAAATAGGTGCAGGTAAAGGTTCCATAGCCCTCCAGATACACGATGGGGGCGGTATAAAAGTGAAATGGAGAAATATTAAAATTACATTCCCACAGTAATAATTCAGTTGACGGCCTTAATTAGGTGGATATAGACTGGAAAGTGATCGCTATAACCACCAATATAGTTTCCTCCCGCATAAGTGCGCAATGGATATCCTTTGTATTGCCCTTTTTTATCGATCAGGTAAGTGGGATTATATATCCCGGCTTTCCAGAATCGATATCTATACTGTGATTCCTGGGTAATGTTGGCGGTGATATATATTTGATCGAATAGATTCCACCGGTCCCTATAGGCCAAGGAGCCAATTCCTTTTTTAAAGAGCATTTCCATAGGATTAAATAGGTCGCCTTTTTCCAATTTGGCAACCTTTCCTTTGGCCTTTAATATTTTTTTAAAGCTGTCGTCCATAGGATCGTCATTAAAATCTCCCATCCCTATAATTTTGGTATCCGGATGTATCTTGGAAATGGAATCCAAGATCCTCTTGTTTAATTTGGCAGCGGCTATGCGGTAAGGCCTGCTTTTGGCTTCCCCTCCACTTCTTGAAGGCCAGTGGTTTACAATTAAATGTATTTGCTCCCCATCCAAAATGCCTCCCACAGCCAATTGATCCCTTGTATAAACCCTATAATCGTTTTCATTGGTCAGTACCAATCTCAAACTGGCAAAGGAACTGGGCAGAAAAACTGCTTTTTTATATAAAAGGGCCACGTCAATACCTCGTTTATCCGGGGAGTCAAAATGAACAATACCATAGTCCATCTCCCTAAGATGGGGATGGGTAATAAGGTCCTCGAGTACCTGTCTATTTTCCAATTCGCATAGTCCAATTATATCTGGGGAGGTTTGGGTATCGGAACTACCTATTTCTGACAATACCTTGGTCATATTGTGTATTTTTTGCCTATACCTTGCCATGGTCCAATTGTCCTTTCCGTCCGGGGTACGATCGTCGTCCAGGATCAATGGGTCGTTGGCAGTATCAAATAAGTTCTCCAAATTGTAAAAGGCCACTGTTCTTATCCTATAGGTCTTAGCTTCCTGAGCCAGAGCACAGCCAACAGTAAAATAGACCACAAATAATGTAAAGAAAATATTCATGGATAGTCTTATTTAATTAAAAATCAATACTATAATAAAATTTTTCTTACAAAAAATTAAGAATAATCTTCCAAATATTAATATCTTATACCCAAATTGTTAAAATATTTCATCTTCATCAATGAAAAAAAGTTTGGCAATATTTTTTTTATTACTTCAGGGCGTCTGGGGCAGTTCACAGGAAATATACTATGTTAAAGGTTTTGTGAAGGATATGGCAACCCGTGAAACCATTGAATATGCCAAAATTGAAATTTCAGGTGCTACCTCAGTAGAATCCGATCGACCCGATGGAAAATTTGAGCTTCTGCTAAAACAGCCCGGAGATTATATACTTCACGTAAGTGCACAGGATTATCTGATCAAAAGGATGCCCATTACCATAATTAATGAAGATTTGGACTTGGGAATTATTTATTTGGATCGCGATATCGTCCAGGAGAAAACGGACAATTTAATTACATTAACGGATTCCGATTTGTTGGAAGATGAAAGTATTTCAATGACCTCCGGCATGCTGCAGGCCACCAGGGATGTTTTTCTAAATAGGGCGGCATTCGATTTTGGTCAGGCATTTTTTCGTGTACGTGGCTATGGATCGGAAAATGGCGTTATCCTTTTAAACGGGATCCCCATGAACAAATTGATGGACGGACGTCCCCAATGGAATAATTGGGGAGGTCTTAATGATGTAACACGAAACCAGGAATTCACCCATGGATTACAGGCATCGGATTACTCCTTCGGAGGTATTTTGGGAACCACGAATATTAGTACCAGGCCATCCACTTTTAGGAAAGGGATGCGTTTATCTTCCTCGGCATCCAATAGAACCTATGCGGGCCGACTAATGGCTACCTATTCTTCGAACGACATGCAAAATAGGATCCATTATAGCATCTCTGCCTCTAGAAGGTGGGCCAAAGAAGGTTATATTGAAGGGACATTATACGATGCCTATTCTCTTTTTGGGGCCATTGAATATAAATTGACCAACGAACATAGTATCAACCTAACCGGCATTTGGGCTTCCAACCGCAGGGGAAGATCTTCCGCCATTACCCAAGAAGTTTTTGAGTTGGCAGGGAAAAGATATAATCCCTTTTGGGGCACCCAAAATGGTAAAATAAGAAACTCTAGGGAAAGAAGAATTGTAGAGCCCATAATGATGTTCAACCACTATTATAACACCAAAAGATTTAACCTAAACACCGGAGTATCCTATCAATTTGGAACAAACTCCAAGGGAAGGTTGGGATACTATAATGCCCCAAATCCTGATAAAACGTATTACAGATATTTGCCAAGTTATTATATAAATAGCCCTATCGGAGCCAATTTTATAGCGGCCAATATGGCCAAAGACGGGTTTTTGAAAAATCCACAGTTAAATTGGAACGATCTGTACCAGGCAAATTCAAGTTTATCCGCCCAAGGCAAAGCCGCTTATATTTTCTACGAGGACACCAATGAAGACCAACAGTTTAATGTATCCACCATAGGTAATTACGTCGTAAATGACCAGCTCAAAATTGATTTGGGAGGACATTATACCCATATGGATTCGGAGAACTACGCCGAAATAAACGATTTGTTGGGGGCTGAATTTCATGAGGATATAGACCCATTTTCAAACACCAGGAACGATATGGACGGCAATACCAATAAAACGGTATCCAATATATTCAACTATTATTATAATATTAACGCCGAAGTCTATGATGCCTTTGCCCAAATGGGATTAAAATATCCGAAATGGGAAGTGTTCTTGGGCGCTAATTATACTTCAACCCATTATCAACGCGACGGCAAATTTAGGAACGAACGCTTTTTGAACAACTCTTTCGGAAAGGGTGAAAAAGTGGAATTTTCCAATTTCGGGGCCAAAGGGGGGCTTACCTATAAATTTAATGGAAGGCATTGGGTAACCTTGAACGGGGCGTATTTGACCAAGCCTCCGGTCTATCAAAATGTCTTTATAAATCCTAGGGAGAACAATCAGGTGGTTAATGGTATTCAAAGCGAAACCATTACAACTGCCGATTTCAACTATTATATTAGACTACCCAATTTAACGGGACGCTTGACCGGCTATTATACCCGATTTCAGAATAGTACCGACATTAATTTTTTCTTTGTGGATGCCGGGGTGGGCAGTGATTTTGTACAGGAAGTCCTTACGGACTTGGATAAATTACATTTGGGAACGGAACTGGGATTGGAGTATCAGCTTTCATCTACCGTGAAACTATCCTTCGTTGCCGCCCTAGGCAAATATCTCTATGCCAGTGATCCTTTTGTAACCATAAATTTTGATACTGCCGGGGCGGAGGAAGATATCCTTAGTCCCGAAGGCAATATAGATTTAGGGGCTGCCAAGGTAAAGGATATCAAATTGTCCCAAGGGCCTCAAAACGCATTTGCCCTAGGGATGGAATACCGAGATCCCAAATATTGGTGGATAGGTGCCACTGCCAATTATTTGGGAAATAATTATGCCGGTATTTCAACGCTGACAAGGACACGGAGTTTTTATTTAAATCCGGATACGGGTTCGGCATTTCCCGATGCCACGGATGAAAATGTAGAACGCTTATTGCGCCAGGATACCTTGGACAATTTTTATTTGTTGAATATGGTAGGAGGCAAATCCTGGTTGAAAAAGGGGAGGTACATCAGTGTTTTTGCGAGTATTAACAACATTTTTGATGCCGTTTTTAGAACGGGGGGATACGAACAAAGCAGGAACGGCAATTTTGGACAGTTGCAACAGGACAATTTAAGCGGCAACCCCTCATTTGCCCCTAAATACTGGTATGGTTATGGGCGTACCTATTTTATAAATTTTGCCATTAGTTTTTAATATTTACATACCAGGAAGAAATATTGGAACAATGAACTTTAAAATTCGCCATATTGCATACTTTGCCTGCCTTTTGGGCATATATCTTGTAATGGCCTGTGTTAAGGATATAAATTTTGAGACTCCCAAATCCAGCTGTGCATCCGATCTTTCGGCGAATTTTACCATATGGGAGCTAAAGGCACTTTATACGGATGAATTGATAAGGATCAATGAAGATTGGATTATAGAAGGATATGTAGTATCCTCTGATGTGGCGGGCAACTTTTTTGGAACCTTGCACATCCAGGACAATCTTGTAAACCCCACCCAGGGCCTACAATTGGAAATTGATCTTAGGGACTCGCATCTGTTTTATGAAGTGGGATCCAAAATCCTTATAAAATGCAAGGGACTTTATTTGGGAATGGGCAAAGGAGTAATTAAACTGGGCGGCGTTTTTAACGCTTTTGGCAATGCTTCCGTAGGACGTTTGCCCGCAGCGATAGTAGGCCAGCATTTATTTAATTCCTGTGATCCATTGGGGACGATCCAACCAAAAGCTATTGATATCAGCGAGTTGGACAGCTCCATGATAAGCACTTTGGTCCGGTTGGGCAATATGGAAATTGTATTGGCCCAATTGGGACAAACCTTTGCCGTTAAAGAGGAGGAAACTATAAGGACATTGATCAATTGTGAAGATATGGAACTTCAACTACTGAATAGCGGGTATTCCGATTTTCAAGCTAATCTTTTGCCAGAAGGCAATGGAACCATAACCGGGGTTTTGATCAAGGACAATAAGGATTTTCAATTGGTAATAAGGGATACCTCCGATATAGCTTTTACGGATGTACGTTGTGAAGATCTGGTGGATGAATTTACCTCATCAAAAATTTTCATTTCGGAATTGGCGGATCCGGATAACAATACAGGGGCAAGGTTCGTGGAACTTTTTAATTCGGATTCCCAACCGCTCCACTTAAAGGGATGGACCTTTAGGAGGTACACCAATGATAATACTGAGGTAGGTTCTACCATTGACTTGTCCGCATTTGTAATTGATGCCAATAGTACCTTTGTTATTTCACCAAATGCCTCAGAGTTCGAAACGGTATATGGCTTTCCTCCCGATCATGGTGTTTCCACAAATAGTCCGGCAGATTCCAATGGCGATGATAATTTGGAACTGGTGGATCCTTTTGGCACTGTAATAGATAGTTTTGGGATTATTGGCGAAGATGGATCCGGCACCGACCATGAATTTGAGGATGGCAGAGCCATACGGAATGAGGATATTTCAGAAGCCAACCCAAATTATACACCGAGTGAGTGGACAATATTTAATGATTCTGGGGGGGAGGGTACCATTAATGAACCTCAAAATGCTCCGGACGATTTTAACCCGGGAACTCGCTGATTTAAACAGAACTGTCTAATCCATCCATTGGAAAATTGGATTTGGACTTAAGTTGGATAGGAAAAGATAAAGTAGTGAGCCACTATCAACCGCCCACTTGTCCCCAGTTATTGTCAAGGAATTTTATTCCGTTCCAAAATCCTTACCCACCTTTGCCGTCAGGTATGTAATTTCATTGCAAAGTAGTTTAGTTAAGTGCTGGTTTTTTTATACATTTAACTAATGGCTTTTAATTATGAACGAGTTTTTCTTTAACGAAATTAGAAACGGTAACTTTGATGAGGTAAGGGCCATGTTGAAGAAGAACCCCTTGCTTTTGGACAGTAAGGACCAACGGGGGTCTACCCCGCTAATTCTTTCTACCTATTACGATCAAGAGGAAATAACCGATCTTTTATTGGAATGGGGCGCTAAAATTGATGCCAAGGATGCCTCCGGCAATACGGCCTTAATGGGAGTGTGTTTTAAAGGCTTTACGGATACCGCCAAGAAGCTGATAGATAAAGGGGTAAGTGTTAATGAACGGAATACGATGGGGGCTACCTGCCTCATTTATGCCGCCATGTTCAATAGGGAAGAAATCGCTAAAATGCTTTTGACCAAAGGTGCGGATGCATCCATCAAAGACGTACGGGGCCTTACTGCCCTAGATCATGCAAAAGCACAAGGAACGGCTTCACTAATTGCACTATTGGAGAATGCCCAATAAGGGCTATGGATTTACCGAAATAATTGTCCTCTGTAAAAAGAATTAAGGTCAGTGCCTGATATGCTGGGAGCCACTTATTTTGATATGGACAATCTGCTTGCACTGTCTGTGTACAGTATCTTGGAAACTCAAAAAACAACAGCTTTATAGGCTAAGGAACGAAAAGCACACCAAGATCTATTTTGACCAATGAATATGGCCATGGAAAACCAACTTAAATTAGCACTTATACAATCCGCCCTCGTTTGGGAAGATCCGAAAAAGAACAGGGAAAACTTTTCCAAGAAACTCGATTCCGTAGATGGGGGGGTGGACCTGGTAATACTTCCTGAGATGTTTACAACTGCCTTTACCATGACTCCTTGGAATATTGCCAAGGAGGAAGGGAAAGAAACCGTAAAATGGATGCAAAGGGAAGCGGCCAGAAAAAATATGGCCATGAGCGGCAGTATGGTCTATTTTGTAGATGGCCATTATTATAACCGACTTTGGTTTGTGGAGCCCGATGGAAGATCCAGTTTTTATGACAAGCGACATACCTTTACACTTGCCGGGGAGGATAAGATTTATACTAAAGGGGAAAAACGAATCGTGATCGATTATAAAGGTCTTAGGATCTGTCCACTTATTTGCTATGACCTACGTTTTCCCGTATGGTCCAGGAATACAGAGAACTATGATGTGCTAATTTATGTTGCAAATTGGCCGCAGCCAAGAATTAATGCTTGGGATGCCCTATTAAAGGCACGTGCCATTGAAAACATGGCATATGTAGTAGGGGTAAACAGGGTAGGTACGGATCATACAGGACATAATTATCCCGGCCATTCTACCGTAAACAATGTCTTTGGCGAACCCATAGTGTTTTCAACGGAGGAAAAGGTGCTTTATGCCACTTTGGATAAAAAACATATTTCCGAAGCGAGGGAAAAATTAAAGTTTTTGGAAGATCGGGACCATTTTAGTCTGAAAGGGTAAAGGTCTGTTCCAGTTCCCAATTGGCCCTTACCTCCAAAACATTTGGATAGTAGGTAATTTTTTCTGGTTGAATTCTTTGAAGGTAATTTCCAGTATCCCATTTTTGATTTCCGTTACTGTCATATATGACCCGAATCAGATATGTGGCCGGCTTAATATTGGTGAATTCTAAGGTTTGATTTTCAGTGGCGAAAAGTTCTTTTACAGTAACCCCTTTTTCATCTGTTAATTGTACAACTAAGGGGAAGTTGACCGCCCCGTCCAAAGTAAGTCTTAAATTTCCAAAATCTGCATAACTTTTGGTAGCCAGTTTAATGGAAATAGTGTCATTTTCGGTTTCAAAAAAATCGGTTATGGCTCCTGGTAGTAATTCTATAGAGTAATTCTCATTGGGCTCCACTTCGAAATCAAAATCAATTTTATTGCCAACCGTATCCAAAACGGTCATGAACTCTACCATGGTGGAATCCTTGCGGGCCATCCTGATCTTTGAACTGTCCATTCGCGAAATGGGAGTATTGGCCCCAATATAAAAAGGGTTCCCAAACTCTAGGGATCCCCTTTGGTTTGGTTGTACAATTAGGGTATCCATACCTACCTTTTTTGTTTTAACGGTAAAGGTGTCAATTAGGCGTTCTTTGCTGTTAGTCACTGTAAAAATCAGGGAATCGGCTTTAAAGGGGGTAAACCAATAGTTTAGGGTATCTTTTTCCCGCTCTTTGGTGATTTTAGTTTTAACTGTATCCGGAATGTTGCTTAGGGCTCTAATTGAAATATCCTTGCCGTTGCCCTGATAACCAAAAATAATCTTGTTTTTGGCCGCATAATTGGGTACTGAAATACTATAATCGGGTATTTCCTTAAACATGGTCAATAAATAAACCGAATCTGTTGGGAGGCTTATGGTGTCTTTTATAAAAGCAATTTTATCCACTTTTTGATTGAAAATGTTGTTTTTGGCCTCATCCTTTAGCCCGAACATGGCATATTTTCCCTCCTTTAGATTTTTTAAGTGAAAAATAGGGGTACTGTCCAGCGTATTGGTAATATAATTTGGTGGTTGCCGATAGATGGTGGAATCGGTATAGGCACTATCGATCTCATATAGCATAATACTAATAAAAGTGTCCGCATTCTTGTTAAATGCATCCTTGACCACTCCGGAGACGGTCAGGGAATCTATATACTCCCCTGTAGAAAATACGTAAGTAAAATAACTTAAGGGATTGCCCTCATTGTTATCAATAATGCTTTGGCCAAAATTGAGGGTATAGGTGGTATTCTCTTTTAGCGTATCCTTAAGGATGATCTCTACATATTTGTTTGCAGAGCCCTGTGGTGAAATTAAGGGAGTGTATTTTAATGGCGGGGATACAATAAGCTGCTTCTCAATATCCTTTAGCTTCACGTATTCGTCAAAATACAATCGGATTTTATTAGTATTAAAGTTAATGGACATGTTCTGTGGCTCTGCCTTCACCAATTTTGGGGGTGTA
Organism: Arenibacter sp. P308M17; assembly: GCF_003426735.1. Lineage (GTDB taxonomy): Bacteria > Bacteroidota > Bacteroidia > Flavobacteriales > Flavobacteriaceae > Arenibacter. Next base: position 444,427 of record NZ_QVON01000003.1, on the reverse strand, counting down.
ATATCCTTATCACCTCCACTTGGCGCACCTCTCCGTGCGCACTGTACAAGGGCCGATACGGATAAAATGAGAAACAAAAACCCCAAAATGCGTTGAATCATAACAGTAATGAAAATATACAACAAAGAAACAACTAATTTGTAGAATTGTAAAATTATGGTACTATGGCCATGGAGGCCACATATATATTGATTCCCTTTGTGGCGGATAAGGCTGTAGCACAGGCCTCCATGGTTGCCCCTGTAGTAATGACATCATCCAACAATAGGACATTTTTATTTTTCAAGAGCCCGTAGTCCGTTAAAACATAAAGGGCCTTTTTGTTCTGCCACCTGAGTATTCTGGATTTATTGGTTTGGGTCTTGGTATTGGCGGTTTTGATAAGGATACCTTCCAAGTATTGGGCGCCAATATGTTCCGCTATATGTTTGGCAAATAGGGAAACTTGGTTATAACCCCTTTTTTTTAATTTTTTTCGGTGTAAGGGAACGGGCACTACGTAATCTATGTTGTTAAGAAAATTGTTTGTCTTCAGGATATGGCCATACCAATTTCCTAAAAATGCACCTATTTGTTCTTGGTTTTTGTATTTTAGGTAGTGAATTATGCTTTTAACAATTCCCTTTTCTGTAAAAAACAGAAAAGAACTGGCTTTAATGATGTTAATTCTTCCATAAAATATACGGTCAACAGGATTTACAGCGTTAAAAGTATACTCGGTGAGTGGTAATTGATTTCGACAAACGGTACAGACATGTTCTTCTCCTCTATATAATAGCGCATTACATCCAAAACATAGCCTGGGTACAAGGACCGTGTTGATATCGTTTAGTATATTTGAAATCTTGGAATACACAAATCTAGATTACTATTAACCTACTTAATATGCATGCTTTTAGATGGACACTGAAGATAATAAATTTAATTATAAGATAATACTTGCCGCTCTGGCAGCTATTATACTGGGCATTCTTATTGCCTTCTATTATAGTTATGCCCAATCCAAAAGTCGCATAAGTTTTTTGGAGCAGGAGAAGGAATTGCTGGTCAAGGACCTTACATTGATGAAATCTGATGTGGATAGGTTGTCCGCACTTAATGAAGTAAATGAAATTGAATTACAGGATTCAAAATACAGGGTGCAACAGTTGTTGGATTCCGTGGGGCGGTTAAATTTTACAGTCGAAAAATTAAAGGAATACAAAACCGAACTTAGAAAGCTGGAAGCCAAAAACGATAGTCTAAAACTGAAGAACAATTTCCTTAAGTACAACAATATGCTCCTTGGGGACAAATATGAGGAAACCAAGAAGATGATAGAGGAGCTCAGGGGAAAGAGTAGTTCGTTGGCCGAGGCCGAGGCTCTGCTTAGAAGGAAGAATAAAGAACTTAGTCAGGAGCTTAAGACCAAAAGCTATCTAAAATTGGAAAATTCGGAAGGCAGTGGTTTTAGGTATAGAAGTGGCAAACATATTAAGACCAATAAGGCGAATATCATATCCAAACTAAGGGGCTGTGTTACCGTTTTGGGAAATCCCAATTCCAAAAATGAGGAACGCGTTATCTATTTGCAATTCCTAACCCCAAATATGGGAGTTATAGAGGATAATGCCAATACCATTTCTGTAAATGGCAATATTTATAGCAAACGGGTAGAACTCGTTTTTATGGGTCAGGAATTTAGCGTTTGCGATGCTATTTCAGTACCGGAAGGATCTTTGGAGGAAGGGGTCTATACCCTAAATGTTTTCGAGAATGAAAAATTATTGGCGACTTCAGAATTTCATTTGAAATAAATCTTCTCATTTTACACTAATATTATATTTTTGCCGAATGGTGAAACAAGAAGACGATTTTAAAAAAGTAATCTCGCACGCAAAGGAGTATGGATACGTTTTCCAATCCAGCGAAATTTACGACGGACTAAGTGCCGTGTACGACTATGCCCAAAATGGGGCCGAGTTAAAAAAGAATATCCGTGAATACTGGTGGAAGGCCATGGTTCAGTTGAACGATAATATTGTGGGATTGGATTCCGCAATATTTATGCACCCAACCGTTTGGAAGGCTTCCGGGCACGTAGATGCTTTTAACGATCCGTTGATAGACAATAAAGATTCCAAAAAAAGATATCGGGCAGATGTTTTGGTGGAGGATTATACCGCTAAGATCGAAGCCAAGATAGATAAGGAAGTGGCCAAGGCAGAAAAGCGTTTTGGGGCTACCTTTGATAAAAAACAGTTTTTGGAAACCAATCCTAGAGTGGTAGGTTACCAAGAACAGATCAATACCATCTTAAAGCGTTTGGGGAAATCCCTGGAGAACGAGGATCTGGCAGATGTAAAAAATTTAATCGAGGAACTGGAAATTGCCTGTCCGTTGTCTGGTTCAAGGAATTGGACGGACGTGAAGCAATTTAATCTAATGTTCGGCACCAAATTAGGGGCTTCCGCTGATAGCGCCATGGATCTGTACCTTAGACCGGAAACCGCTCAAGGGATTTTTGTAAACTTCCTGAACGTACAAAAAACGGGAAGAATGAAAATTCCGTTCGGGATTGCCCAGGTAGGCAAGGCATTTAGGAACGAGATCGTTGCAAGACAGTTTATTTTTCGCCAAAGGGAATTTGAACAAATGGAAATGCAATTTTTTATTCGTCCGGGATCCCAAAAGGAATGGTATGAGACCTGGAAGGAAAAAAGGATGGCCTGGCACCTGTCCCTGGGGATGGGGCCCGAAAACTATAGGTTTCACGATCATGAAAAACTTGCGCATTATGCAGATGCCGCTGCCGATATAGAATTTAAATTTCCTTTTGGATTCAAGGAATTGGAAGGTATCCACTCCAGAACCGATTTCGACCTTGGTAGCCACGAAAAATATTCGGGTAAAAAATTGCAATATTTTGACCCTGAACTCAATGAGAGTTATGTTCCCTACGTGGTGGAAACATCCATTGGGCTGGATCGTATGTTCCTGGCCGTTTTTTCAAACTCCTTGGTAGAAGAGGAATTGGACAATAATACTACCAGGACGGTACTTAAATTACCGGCTGTTTTGGCACCTATGAAGGCTGCGGTACTGCCTTTGGTAAAGAAGGATGGCCTACCTGAATTGGCCCAAGAAATCATGGAAGACCTCAAATGGGACTTTAATGTGGTTTATGATGAAAAGGATGCCGTAGGCCGTCGTTACAGAAGACAGGACGCCAATGGCACCCCATTTTGTATTACCGTGGACCACCAGTCTTTAGAAGATAGGACGGTTACCATACGGCATAGGGACACCATGGATCAACAGCGTGTTGCCATTGCGGATGTCAAAGGAATTATCCATAAAGAGGTAGATATGAAGAGCTGGTTACAGCGAATGGCATAAATTTATAATACAGGATATTAAAGGTCTAAAGAATAGATTTATTTGCTAGCGTAAATAGATAATTTTTAGACCTTTTCCATTTTTTTTGAATGTAGTCCCAACTTTTCATAAGTAGCGTTTTCGATGGTATGGTAATTTTATACGAAAGTATATGATGCCTTCTTCTTTTTCCACTGTGAATTGGCACCTTTTTATGATTTGATTTTTAGAAATTGGATTTTCTAACGAATAAGGGTTATTTTTGAACCCAGAATAAATGTTGGCTTAGGGATTGCAGCGGCATCCTTTTTTTACTTACCGGGCGGAGCCGGGTTGGGGAAAAAGATAAAGCGGAAAGCCCGGCCCCGACTTCCTTTGACACCTACCAGGAGGACCTGCAAGGTCTTGGCGACCTTGTAGGTCTACATCTGGCAGGAGAAGGAAGTCGGGGAAAGCCCCAACAATATTAAAAATTATGAGCAAAGTAAGACATAACTGGACCAAACAGGAAATACTGGATATTTACAACAAACCATTTATGGAGCTGCTTTACCAAGCGGCAACCGTCCACAGGGAAAACCATGATCCCAATACGGTGCAGGTATCTACCTTATTGTCCATTAAAACGGGCGGTTGCCCCGAGGATTGTGGATATTGTCCACAGGCCGCACGTTACCATACAAAGGTAGAGGGCAATGACCTTATGTCCGTTTCCCAAGTTAAGGCCCAGGCCTTACGCGCTAAAACGGCAGGAAGTTCTAGGGTATGTATGGGAGCGGCTTGGAGAAATGTTAAGGACGGACCTGAATTTGATCAGGTATTGGAGATGGTACGTACCATCAACAAGCTGGATATGGAAGTATGCTGTACCCTGGGGATGCTTACGGAAAATCAGGCCCATCGTTTGGCGGAAGCCGGACTTTATGCCTACAATCATAATTTGGATACCTCGGAGGACTACTATAAGGATGTTATTTCTACCCGTGCCTTTAAGGACCGTTTGGATACCATAGAAAATGTGCGTAAAAGCAATGTTACCGTTTGTAGCGGGGGGATTATAGGAATGGGCGAGGCTTTGGAGGATAGGGCAGGTATGTTGGTAGCACTTTCCACCTTGGACCCGCAACCAGAATCCGTACCCATAAATGCCTTGGTAGCAGTTGAGGGCACTCCGATGGCCGATTTGCCACCTATTCCAATATGGGATATGGTACGAATGGTGGCCACTACCCGGATTATAATGCCCGAAACCCAGGTTCGTTTATCCGCAGGGCGCACACAAATGAGCAGGGAAGGGCAGGCCATGTGTTTCTTTGCAGGGGCCAATTCCATATTTGCAGGGGATAAGTTACTTACTACCCCCAATCCTGATGTGAATGAAGATATGGCCATGTTTAAACTCTTGGGGCTTAACCCCCAAAAGGCCTTTACCAAGGTTTCCCAACCCAAAACGGTGGAAGCGGGGGATTCTGAATATAGCGCCTTGGGGGAAAAACCAAAATGGACAAGGCCGGGACACACCATTGAACGCAATGAAGTAGCGAAGCAGAAGGCCAACCTAAGGGAGTAATCTTAAAATAAAATGAGCATAAACAAATTTTAAGTAATTTGTTTTAGGTTTTTAACTTTACGGGCTTAAACAAACAGGTACATTGAACTTAAAAGAGATTCCAAGGGTAGCGACCATTACCAAAAAAGAGTTTCTCAATAACCATTTTAAACCACAGCAACCCGTGGTCATAGAAAGGTGTATTGAGCAATGGCCCGCCTATTCCAAATGGAATTTTGATTATGTGAGGCAGGTAGCAGGTAATAAGACGGTGCCCCTCTACGATGATCGTCCGGTACACTCCAGGGATAGTTTTAACGAGCCGCATGCCACTATGCTAATGTCCGATTATTTGGACCTTTTGCAAAGGGAACCCACAAAATACCGGATTTTTTTATGGAATATTCTTAAGGAAGTTCCTGAACTTCAAAAAGATTATACCTTTCCGGATTTTGGCCTGAACCTGATGAAGAGCCTTCCTATGCTTTTTTTTGGAGGGACCAATTCCCATACATTTATGCATTATGATATAGATCTGGCCAACATTTTTCATTTTCACTTTGCCGGAACAAAGGAGGTTATTCTATTCCCCCAGTCCGAAAATAAATACCTTTACAAAGTACCGCATTCGCTGATTACCCATGAGAGCATAGATTTTTCCAATCCCGATTTTGAAAAGTGGCCGGCCTTAAAAAATGCGACCGGTTTTAAAACCCATCTGAAACACGGCGAAGTATTGTATATGCCGGAAGGGTATTGGCATTATATGAAATATATTACCCCGGGTTTTTCCATGAGTTTAAGGGCAATTGCAAGAAATCCGGCAAATTTGGGGAGGGCCTTTTACAATGTATTGGTCATGCGTTATTATGATAATATTATGCGAAAACTGAAAGGTCAGAAGTGGATAGATTGGAAGAACGAACAAGCTATTGAAAGGACCAATCGCCATTTATTATCTAGTTAACAGTTAAAACCCCGCCTGAACGTAGTTGGGCAGGCCTGCCTTTGCCGGCCTGCAATTTCATTGCGTTACCTTAGTTTTTATAAAATTTGGCAGCCCAAAGTTGGCACAAGGCAATGGGCAATGAAATCCTTTTTTTGCCAACGGCATACGTATAATCCAGTCCTTGCCAAGGAATTCCATTCCGTTCCATAACTACTGCTTTGCCGGTCCAGTAGGTATGTAATTTCATTGTATAATTTAGTAATTGGGAACCAGTTCGTACACTTTTTCATAGACCATTCCGCTTTCCCATCCACGGTACAAAAGATAATCCGCAAGTTTTTTTCGTCGTTTTTGTAGGTTCTTTTCCCTTATTTCCGCCAAGCGTTTTTTAGCCAGGGAGTTAAAGGTCTTTAGGTATTCTTGGGGTTCTATTTCCTCCAAGGCCATGGTTATATTGTATTTGGATATTTCCCTGTACTTCAACTCCTTTACAATCCTGTTTTTACCCCATTTTTTAATTTTGAACTTTCCCCTGGCGAAACTTCTGGAAAAGCGTTCCTCATTTAGAAAATTTTCGTTTATCAAATGCCCTACTATGAGGTCTATGGCCTGGGGAATCATCTGCATTTCCCGTAGTTGGGCAATGACCTCTTTATGACAACGGTCCTGATAGGCGCAATAGCCTTCCATTTTCTTGGTAGCTTCGTCTACGGTATAGGAGTTTTTGGACGGTGACATTGGATTGATTTGGTGGTTGATTACAGTTTTCCCTTAACCTTTTAAAGGAATTGATCTGTAAATATACGCTGGTTTGCTGGATGGAGAAATTTATGGCCGGCATTTCATTAATGGTCTTTTAAGAATAGCAAAGTAAGGGCTGATATTTTAAAGGTTTTTAATTGGTAAGCTAGGTATAAAGTATTTATTTTACGTTTCACAAAAAAAGTCTTTGAAGATGAACAATAGATTAAAAGGGTGTTTATTGGTAATAAACATGTTAATGGCAATGGCTACGGTTGCTTATGCCCAACAAATAAATCCAATGGAGGGGCGTTGGGATATGGTTATTTCCCAAGACGGGAAAGAACTTCCTTCCTGGTTGGAAATACGTCATTCCGGAACGCGTACTTTGGTAGGAAGGTTTGTGTATGCCATGGGGAGTGCCAGGCCTATTTCCGAAGTAAAAGTTAAGGACGGAAGATTTAGTTTTGCAATTCCCCCACAATGGGAAGACGGTAATTCCTATATGGAGTTTGAGGGTATCATGGCCGGAGACGACTTAAAAGGGACCATGTTGTATACCAATGGCAAAACATACAATTGGGTGGCTACACGTGCCCCTAAATTGGCATACACCAAAAACCCAAAGTGGGGCAAGCCAATTAAATTGTTCAACGGAAAGGATTTAAGTGGATGGCAGGCTATGGGGGAAAACCAGTGGATTGTAGATTCCGGGGTGCTAAAAAGTCCCAAATCCGGTTCCAATTTGGTTTCCGATCAAAAGTTCGACGATTTTAAACTACACTTGGAATTCAAGTATCCCAAGGGAAGTAATAGCGGGGTTTATTTACGGGGACGTTATGAGGTACAGATTACGGATAGTAAAGGTGCGGAGCCTTCGGATGTGGAATACAGTGGGGTATATGGCTTCCTTACCCCTAGCGAGGTAGTGGCCAAGGCGGCCGGAGAATGGCAGGAATACGATATTACCCTGATAGGGAGAAGGATAACTGTGGTGGCCAACGGAATTACGGTAATCAGTGATCAAATTATCCCTGGAATTACCGGTGGTGCCTTGGACAGTATGGAAGGTGAGCCGGGACCGTTGTACTTTCAAGGGGATCACGGTCCTATAGAATTTAGGAATATAACGGTTACCCCCAGGGTAGATTAACCGCTGAAGAGAGATTAGGGCAATTAATGCCTAAAAACAAAAAAAGCGACTCCTTTTTGGAAGTCGCTTTTTTATTAGTATATGGTTTTACCGTCTTTGTTCTTAAAACGATATTCAAGATAGGTATAGGCATCCCTGGGTTGAATCTTAACCCATCTTTTGTGCTCCAAAAACCATTTGGAACGTATGGATGGAAACCCTTTTGTAATATAGGCGGCAATAAATGGATGTATGTTCAAGATAATTCCATTATCTTTTGCCGGACCTTTTATGAGTTTTTCCAGATCTGCATTTATCTTGTCGATCAAAACAATCGGGGCCTCTACCTCTTGGCCGGAACCATTGGGATTTTCCTCACTTGTTTTGATGTTCATTTCGGGCCTGACCCGTTGTCTTGTAATTTGTATAAGTCCAAACTTACTTGGGGGTAGTATTTTGTGCTTGGCCCTGTCGTCCTTCATCTCATCCCTCAGGTGATCAAATAGGCGTCTTCTGTGCTCGCCCTTACCCATGTCGATAAAGTCTACCACGATGATTCCTCCCATATCCCTAAGGCGTAATTGTCTTGCGATTTCGGAGGCGGCCAACAAATTAACTTCCAGGGCAGTGTCTTCCTGATTTTTTGCCTTATTGGAACGGTTACCGCTGTTAACGTCTATAACGTGCAGCGCTTCCGTATGTTCAATAATTAAATAGGCGCCTTTGCTCATGGAAGCCGTACGGCCGAATGAAGTTTTTATTTGTCTTTCTATCCCAAATTTTTCAAATATGGGAACATTGGAATTATATAATTTTACAATAGATTCTTTTTCCGGTGCAATTTCATGCACATAGTCTTTTACTTGTTCAAAAAGCGTTTCGTCATCAACATAAATTCCTGTAAAGAAATCATTAAAGACATCTCTCAGGATGGAGGAAGCTCTTGTGAGCTCTACCAAAACTTTGGATGGATGCGGGGCTCTTTGAATTTTGTCGCACATTACTGACCATTTGTTCAGTAAATTCTGCAGGTCCTTGTCTAGTTCTGCAACTTTTTTACCTTCTGCTACTGTTCGGATAATAACGCCAAACCCTTTTGGTTTAATACTCTTAACGAGTCTTTTTAACCTATCTTTTTCTTCTTTGCTCTCAATTTTTTGCGAAACGGAAACGCGGTCGGAAAAAGGGACCATGACCAAGTATCGGCCAGCTATGGAAAGTTCAGAGCTTATTCGTGGTCCTTTTGTGGAAATGGGTTCCTTTACTATTTGTACGAGTAAGGATTGATTGGCTTTAATAACATCATTGATGCTACCATTTTTGTCAATATCTTCTTCAAACTGAAAATTGCTTAAAGAGTAATCCTTAAGTTTTCCAGTACTAACTTTTTTAATGAATTTCAACATAGAAGCTAGTTGCGGCCCCAAATCGTGATAGTGTAGAAAGGCATCTTTCTCATACCCTACATTTACGAAGGCTGCATTTAGTCCAGTGACCGGCTTTCTTACCTTGGCAATTAAAATATCGCCAACGGCAAAGTCGTTACTATCCTCTTCTTTGTGTAATTCAGTGAGTTTTCCATCCTTTAGCAAGGCAAAATCAATGGCATTGGAACTAGATCTTACGATTAATTCTCTATTCACCTGAATTAATTTATATTTATCCCGCTACTCTAGATATCAAGTAGGGACAAATGATTAAACAATACTTTGTACAGGTTGTATAAACCCGTCGAAATTCTTTTACGAATCTCTATGTCAAGGAACGTATAAAATGAAAAAGTAGTTGTTACAACTACTTTTTCTTGTGTCGGTTAGCTCTCCTGCGTTTTTTACGCTTGTGGGTAGCTACCTTATGTCTTTTTCTTTTTTTACCACTAGGCATAGAGGTCTACTTTTTTAAGATTAATAATATTTTATTTGACTTGTACATTACTTTTTACACCTTCTACAAATACCTTGGCCGGTTTAAAGGCCGGGATGTTGTGGGCGGGGATTTTAATGGTAGTATTTTTGGAAATGTTCCTACCTGTTTTTTCGGCTCTTGTTTTAATTATAAAACTGCCGAAACCTCTTAAGTATACATTGTCTCCGCTTTCTAAAGATGTTTTGACCTCATCCATGAAAGATTCCACAGTTGCTTGTACATCTCCTTTTTCAATTCCCAGTTTTTCTGAGATTTTCGTTACAATTTCCGCTTTCGTCATTTTAACTAAAATAAATTTCTAAAGAATTTTTTTTCGGGATGCAAATATATGAATTTAATTCAATCTTTCATTGCTAAGGAACTTAATTTTAAGTTGATAAACCATTACTTTTGTAAATTAGGACCCAATAAATGAACTTTTCCAGAATTATTTTAGAGTGGTACGCGCTAAATAAAAGACGGCTTCCTTGGCGCGGCACCAAGGATCCCTACCGCATTTGGCTGTCCGAAATTATGCTGCAGCAGACCCGCGTAGCCCAAGGGATACCTTATTATTTAAGGTTTGTGGAGGCATTTCCGGAAGTGCGGGACTTGGCCGCGGCATCCGAAGGGCAGGTACTTAAGTTATGGCAGGGTTTGGGGTATTACTCCAGGGCGAGGAATTTACATGCGACTGCAAAAATAATTACTGAAAAATATAATGGAATTTTTCCAAATACCTATAAGGAACTGATGCAATTGAAAGGTGTTGGGGATTATACCGCCTCGGCAATTGCTTCAATTTGTTTTGACAGGCCGGAAGCCGTAGTGGATGGAAATGTCTATAGGGTTTTGGCCAGGTTTTATGGTATAGACCTGTCCACAAACAGTTCCGAAGGTGTTCTTTACTTTAAGGAATTGGCCAATGGGATTATGGATGCTAAAAATATAAGGGACTACAATCAGGGGATCATGGAATTCGGTGCCCTGCAATGCACTCCAAAGAACCCGGACTGCAGTAGCTGTCCCTTGCGGAAATCATGTGTGGCCCATACTACTAACAGGATAGATGGCCTACCGGTAAAAATAAAGAAGAATAAGGTCCGAAATCGTTATTTTAATTATCTGGTGTTGGTGGACGAAAATAAGCGGACCTTGTTGCAACAGCGAAAAGGAAACGGAATTTGGCAGAATTTATATGAATTTCCTTTATTGGAAACAGAAAAGTATATAGACCAAATAGAAGTTGCAGGGAATTTAAAAGAATTGGTAGCGTTGGAGGAACCTTCGGAAATTTACCTATACAATGAAAATAAAATTGTCCATAAACTTTCGCACCAGCATTTGCATACCCGGTTTTGGATCATCACCTTTGAATCCAATCTTGAAAATGGAATACAAATAACTGAACTTCATAAATATCCGGTTCCAGTTTTAATTGCAGATTTTATAAAAACGTTTAAAATTTAGTACTTTTGAACTTTACTTTGAGTTATGAGCGGAACACTAAATAAGGTAATGCTGATCGGGCATTTGGGAGATGAGGTCAAAATTCACTTTTTTGAAGGTGGAAACTGTATAGGGAGATTCCCGTTGGCAACCAATGAGACCTATACCAATAAGCAGACAGGGGAAAGGGTTACCAATACGGATTGGCATAATATAGTAGTGAGGAACAAGGCTGCTGAAATTTGCGAAAAATACCTAAGTAAGGGAGATAAGATTTATGTGGAGGGCCGGCTAAAAAACCGTCAATGGCAAGGGGAAGACGGGAATACCAGATACACTACCGAGGTGCATGTTCAGGATTTTACTTTTTTGACCACAAAAAAGGAAAGTATGGACAACGCCCAATCAGGGAATCGGAATCAGCCACAGCAGGGCACAAACACAATCACAAATAAGGATAATGGGCCGTTGGAAGACAACGGACCGGAAGAGGAAGATGATTTACCATTCTAGACTAATTAAATTTAAAGACTGACTATTGGACCCAGACCCCCTTAGTTTATTATTGAATTTTATTGTAATCGATAGCGGTTTTGCTTTTAAAATCGCATTACTTTTTATTTTATTGTTTTTTTCAGCCCTTATTTCTGGGGCCGAGGTCGCTTTTTTTGGCCTATCCCAAACCGAGGTCAATGACATAGGGGATAAAAAGACGACCAAAGGAAAGATCATTGTTACGCTCCTGGATCGTCCCAAAAAACTTTTGGCTACTATTTTAATTGCTAACAATACCATTAATATTGGGGTGGTGTTGTTGTTCAATAATATTGGCGATACCATTTTTGCAGACATTACCTATGTTATTTTAGGAGTGGTTCCGGTACGTTTTCTGTTGGAGGTAGTAGTGGTCACTTTTTTAATATTGATGTTTGGGGAGATTTTGCCTAAAGTATATGCCAATCGCAACAAAATTACCTTCGCTTTTTTTATGGCTTTTCCGTTAAAGGTATTGGATTTCCTGTTTTCGCCCTTAAGTTTACCGATGAGGTCGGCCACCATTTTCCTTTACAATAAATTGGGAAAGCAGAAGTCCCATCTTAATGTAGGCCATTTGTCCCAGGCGTTGGAGCTTACTTCCGAAGGGGATACTACCATGGAAGAGCAAAAAATATTGGAGGGAATAGTCTCCTTTGGAAATACGGATACGAAACAGGTGATGCGGCCCAGGATTGATATTTTTGCACTTAATGAGGAGATGAAATTCTTGGAAGTATTAACGGAGATAAAAACCCACGGGTACTCCAGGATACCGGTTTTTTCCCAAAATATGGACAATGTGCTGGGAGTGCTTTATGTTAAGGACCTCCTTCCGTACATAGACCGAAAAACCTTTAATTGGATGTCCTTGATCCGAGAGCCCTATTTTGTTCCGGAGAATAAAAAACTGGACAATTTGCTGCTGGATTTCCAGACCAAGAAAAATCATTTGGCCATTGTGGTAGATGAGTACGGGGGTACTTCGGGAATAGTTACCCTTGAGGATATCATCGAGGAAATTGTTGGGGATATCAGCGATGAGTTTGACGATGAGGATTTGATTTTTTCCAAGCTGGACGATTTTAATTACGTCTTTGATGGAAAAACAGCTTTAAAGGATTTTTATAGAGTGGCCAAAATTGAGGATGAGGATGATTTTGAGGAGAGAAAGGGGGAATCCGAAACGGTGGCAGGTTTTGTACTGGAAATTGCAGGAAGCTTTCCGAAAAGAGGTGAGGTGGTCATGTTCAAAGAGTATCGATTTGTTGTGGAGAGCTTGGATAGAAAACGTTTGAAACAAATAAAAATTACATTGCCCCATGAAGCTTAATATCGCACTTTTAATTCTATTGATATCCCTTTTGTCGGCTTGCGGGGACGATGTTTTGCCCAAGCCCAAGGCAATGCTTAGGTTGGAATACCCATCTGCTAGGGAAGGAGAATTGGAAACCGATCATTTTTCTATCAGGTACAATGAAACGGCCAGATTAAATGCTGAAGCCAATTCCTCATTTAGGTTGGACTATCCCCTTATGAAGGGGTCCATCTTTATTAATTATAAGGCAGTAAACGGTAATTTGGACAAACTGCTCATAGACGCTCAAAAGCTGAGCTACGAGCATGTTGTGAAGGCCGACGGTATTTACGAGGAACCCATTGTAAATGAGTCCCATAAGGTATTTGGTATGTATTATGAGGTAAAGGGCAATGCCGCCTCCCAATCCCAGTTTTATGTAACCGACAGTACAAAACACTTTGTGACCGGGTCATTGTATTTTTATGCCAAACCCAATTATGATTCTATCCTGCCTGCAGCGGTATATCTGCAAGAGGACATTAGAAAAATTATTGGATCCTTGCGTTGGAAGGAGTAGCAATGCCCTAATTGTTCTGTAATACGTCCTGGGCCTGCTTAATGCTGGAATTTATTTGCTCCTTAAGTTTCTTTACTTTGGCCTCTTCCTCATCCAGCCATTTTTGTTTTTCTTCCGTCAACGCTTTTCCTTTGAGTATCTCATCCCCATCAAAACGATCGCCAAAGCCTTTCATCCAGTCCATCATGGCCTTGTGGGCCGCCTTTAATTCCTCTTTGGCAACTACATAGTCCTTGGAGTAGGCATCGTTCGTGATTTTTTGGTCCAATTCCGACACTAATTGGCCTATAGTCCCCATTTTGGGCATTACCTCATCATGAACGGCCATTACGTCTTTCATTTGTGAGTTCTCCTTGTTTTGATCTTTACAGGAGTGGGCAACCGCAATTATAACGGATAGGATAAGGATTAACTTTTTTTTCGTCATCGGGTAGAATTTATTGCCATTACTTGTGGCCCAATGGGCCTTTTGAGTTAAAGTTTGTAGGGACGGACGGTTTTTACAGGGTCTGCACCAAGACTTTTAATTGCCCAAAGATACTGAATAATGAACGTTTATATACTGGATATGGATCCTAAATTTTAGCGAAAAGCAATCGGAAGTAAAAGTGCACATTTGGTGGTTCTAACAAAAACTGCCGATGGCCCCATAGATGGGTTCAATATCGATTCCTTGTTAATTTGTGTGTATAAATCATTAAAATTCTGTAAATTAAAGGCATAACCTAAAAATTCTATACAATGAAACAGTTTGCACTTCCCATTAGGTTTGGCATAGCGGTTAGCGGGTCGTTAATTGCCTATTTTTTATTGTTGTCACTTTTTAACCTCCACACCAATATTTTTTATAGTCTTTTTAATGGGGTAATAACAGGGTTTGGAATATATGAGGCCATAAAATACTTTAGGGTCAAAGAGGGGCCTTCCTTTAATTATGGCAAAGGTTTTACTGCCGGGATCCTTACGGGATTTGTTGGAACATTGATTTTTACCATTTTTTTCGCCCTGTATGCTACGGAGATAAATCTGGGATTTTTGGATGAACTTTCCAAAGTATGGTTCAGGGACTATAACACTTCGGAGGGTATTGTGTTCTTTACCGTGGCCATTATGGGCTTTGCCACTTCCTTGGTACTCACCCTTTCATTTATGCAGTTGTTCAAGACCTCAAACAACATAAAGGGAAAATCGGTTTAAAAATCTTAAAAATCACTTGTGGGTTAAGGATTTAGGCGTATATTTGCACCCGCCTAAGTAAATATTAGGCTTGTTCTTAAATTTATAAATAACACAAGCTATGTACGCAATTGTAGAGATAGCAGGGCAGCAATTTAAAGTTGCGAAAGACCAAAAAGTGTATGTTCACCGTTTACAGGACGAAGAAGGTAGCAAAGTAACATTTGATAACGTTCTTTTGTTGGAAGATGGTAGTAACATCACAATTGGCGCCCCAGCTATAGACGGAGCCGCTGTTGAGGCTAAAGTCATTAAGCACCTAAAAGGTGACAAGGTAATCGTCTTTAAAAAGAAAAGACGTAAAGGTTACAAAAAGAAAAACGGACACCGTCAATATTTGACCGAACTGGTAATAGAAGGTATCATTGCCTCTGGAGCCAAAAAAGCAGAGAAAAAGGCGGAACCGAAAAAAGAAGCTAAGCCTGCTGCCAAAAAGGCTGAGGTAAAAGCAGAAGCACCTAAGAAGGTGGAAACTGAAGCTAGCGAGGATTTGAGTAAAAATACGGTTGCTGAGCTAAGGGAGCTGGCAAAAGCTAAGGGAGTTGAAGGTTATTCTTCAATGAAGAAAGCAGAATTAATTGCCGCTTTAAGTTAATAACAAGAATTAAAATAGTATATCATGGCACATAAGAAAGGTGTAGGTAGTTCTAAAAACGGTAGGGAATCGGAATCAAAACGTTTGGGCGTTAAGATTTATGGTGGACAAGCTGCCATTGCCGGCAACATCATTGTAAGACAACGTGGTACTAAGCATAACCCGGGTGAAAATGTTTATGCCGGAAAAGACCATACCTTGCATGCAAGGGTAGATGGTCTTGTAAAATTCCAAAAGAAAGCTGGGGGTAAATCCTATGTATCTATAGAGCCTTTTGAGGCTTAATATATTCTGGCTTTTAAAAACAAAAAACTCTTTCCTTAGTTGGGAAGAGTTTTTTGTTTATGTACACGCTACGGAATAGTGGATTGCGATTACCACTTCTGATTTCTAAAATTATTGGCCTTGGCAAAGGCAACGGTTTCGGATAGATAATCCACGAGGTTGTAGTTGGGGATGGGCAGGATGCTCTCCAAAAGGCCTGTGTCCCATTCATTGGGTTTAGAGGTCATATAGGGGTACAAATGCAGTCCGATGGTTTCGTAGTAAAACTCTTCCAATTTTGAGGAAAACCCGGTGGAGGTATTGATTTGATTTTCGGTAAAACTGAAATTGGAGAACCCTACGACCTTCAAAATATTGGCAATGCCTTTTTTCATGTTCGTCTCTTTGGAATTAACAATGTTCAATTGTTCTATATCCGTAGAAATCACCATGGCAATCACCTGGGCAGCATAGTCCGTTGGAATTATATTCAATCCAGTCCCCGTTTTGGCAGTAATTCGTATAGATTCCTGGGAATTGTTATTGTGAAAGAACTTCGCAAAAAGGTAAAAGACCATATATTTTGATATAAAATAATTTGGCCGCGCATTAATATTTCCCCCTAGTACGCTGGGCCGCAAAATTTGAATAGGAACCTTGTTTTCCTTTCCGGCCCTTAACAGGAATGTTTCCGATGCGTGTTTGGAGGCTTCGTAATGGTTGCGATAGTTGACGTTCTTGATATTGGTATAATCATTGTACAATAATCCGCCCGTATTCCCGGCAGCAAATGCCGTACTTATATAAACGAATTTTACAATGTGATTGCAGTAGGTGTTGAATATATCTTTGGTAAACTGTAAATTTTGACGGAATATTTCATCCTTGGCGGTAGGATCTGTGGATAAATTCACAAACCCGGCCGAGTGTATAAAATAGTCCACGGTATTGTTTCCAAGAAAAGCGGCCGGATCCAGTAATTCGTCCGCATCTACAGCTATTATTTTTTTTAATACCTCGGAAAGGTTCCTTTTTACAAAATCTGTTGCGAATTCGCTCGACACTACATTTTTTATACGTTGTTCCGAACTAACCGAAGTTTTCTTGCGCACAGGGAGATAAATGGCTTCAATGCTGTGAAAGTGAAGCTCCAAAAGCGAAAATAATACTCTAGAACCCAAGGTTCCAGTAGCTCCGGTTAAGAGTATGTTCATTAATTTGATATAGGAAATTAAAAATCAAAATCCTTATCACAGGCTAAAAGATAAGGATTTTGATTTTGTATTGAAAAAGTTTCTTGAATCTTTCCTAACAAGAAAGTAACAAGGGTAATCTAGTACCTATAATAATCGGGTTTAAAGGGACCTTCAACGCTTACCCCAATATATGCTGCTTGTTCCGGTCTTAAGGTTTCCAATTCCACTCCAAGTCTGGATAGGTGCAGAGCGGCCACTTTTTCGTCCAAATGTTTTGGTAGCATATATACGTCATTGTTGTAATTGTCACAATGGTTCCAAAGTTCCATTTGAGCCAAGGTTTGGTTGGTGAACGAGTTGCTCATCACAAAACTTGGATGGCCGGTAGCGCATCCCAAGTTTACCAATCTACCCTCTGCCAGAACAATTATATCCTTTCCTTCAAGGGTATATTTGTCCACTTGTGGTTTTATTTCATCCTTGGTATGGCCGTAATTTTTGTTCAGCCATGCCATGTCTATTTCATTGTCGAAATGGCCAATATTGCACACTATTACTTTGTCCTTCATCGCTTTAAAATGTTGCGACTGAATAATATCCTTATTTCCAGTAGTGGTTATAACGATATCGGCATTCCCAACAACGGTATCCATTTTCTTTACTTCAAATCCGTCCATAGCGGCCTGTAGGGCGCAAATAGGATCTATTTCCGTAACCGTTACTATAGAACCTGCTCCTTTGAAAGAGGCCGCAGTGCCTTTCCCAACATCGCCATATCCGGCAACTACCACTCTTTTGCCCGCAAGCATAGTATCGGTAGCCCTTCTAATGGCATCTACCGCACTTTCCCTACAACCGTATTTGTTGTCGAATTTGGATTTGGTAACGGAATCGTTAACATTGATGGCAGGCATTGGTAATGTTCCTTTTTTTACCCTTTCATATAGTCTATGTACACCAGTGGTAGTCTCTTCGGAAAGACCTTTGATGCCCGAAGCCAGTTCAGGGTATTGGTCCAATACCATATTGGTAAGGTCTCCCCCATCATCCAATATCATGTTTAAGGGTTGCCGATCCTCTCCGAAAAACAAGGTCTGCTCAATGGCCCAATTAAACTCTTCTTCGTTCATACCCTTCCATGCATATACAGGTATGCCGGCAGCGGCAATGGCAGCAGCGGCCTGATCTTGGGTAGAGAAAATATTACAGGAGCTCCAGGTTACCTCTGCGCCAAGTGCAACCAAAGTTTCAATGAGTACCGCCGTTTGTATGGTCATATGTAAGCACCCGGCAATACGGGCACCTTTCAGGGGCTGTTCTTTTCCATACTCTTCCCTTAAGGACATTAGACCGGGCATTTCGGCTTCCGCAAGTTCAATTTCTTTTCTTCCCCATTTGGCCAGGCCAATATCTTTCACTTTATAGGGTACGTAAGGAATGGTTTTAGTACTCATAAACTTTTCTTGTTATAGTTAGTTGTTCCTATTTCTTATACAAATCAATTGGAGGAGTAGATCAAAAATAACATAAATGAAGAATATGTTCCATTAACCTATTTCTTCTCCTTTTTTATTTTTATTTTAGTAATAGAACAATTTTATTATTTTTTGCATTTGCAAAGGTAGTAATAACTTAAATAATCCAATGCCTCTTTATAAAACAATAACAGTTGGGGACAATGCCAAGGTCCTGATTTGGAAAGTTGAAGAATCGGAATCCCAACTTTCCGAAGGGGTTGTGCTTACCCCGCATTGCCAGAAACGGATGCAGGGAATGAGGTCCGAATTGCATAGAAGGGGTTTTTTGAGCATTAGGCATTTAATGGCGGTAGAGGGTTATGTAGATCACGATCTATTTTACGATGATGCGGGCAAACCGCATCTTACCGATGGCAAGTTCATCTCCATTACACATTCCCATGAATTTACAGGAATTATTATTTCGGGCACCAAGGAGGTAGGGATGGATATTGAAATGCAACGTGAAAAGATTCTTAGGATAGCCAATAAGTACACTCCCTTGGAGGAATATAAAACGGTTGCCAATGCAGATGCTTTGATAAGAAAACTTACGGTGGTCTGGGGAGCCAAGGAATCGTTGTACAAAATTTATGCCCAGCACGGTCTTAGTTTTTTACACCATATAGACATTACGGATTTTTCATTATCCGACTCCGAGACTACAGGTACTATTCTCTACAAGGGAAAAACCTCCCATTATGATATTCAATTTTTGGAGTTCGATGGCTATACCTGTGTGTATGCCATTAAAAATTAATGGGCTGCACCGAAACACCGCTGGCAAATTCAATAAGCAAATATCACAGTTCCCTTCTCTTGGTTTAGGTTAAACGGCTTAATTGGGAATTAAGGGCATGACATTGATATTGGGAAATATTTTTACTGATAACCCCTAAAACTTTAACTGGAAAACTTATTTTTGAGGTGTCTTGATGGAACCTTTCCGTAAAAAATCACCTAAAACATGACCTCATTATGTAGCTGCCAACAATGGAGGTATATTTCTATTTAATGTTCATGGAAAACGGTTTATTTGATATTTGTAGGTATAATAAAAATAGCGAGGAGTAATTATGAGCCCTATTTTTGATTGGATTTTTGCCCAATACCAAGATACTCCTTACCATTTGATTATTTTGGAAATGGTAGGGGTGTTTTTTGGATTTTTAAGTGTTTGGTACTCCATGCGGGAAAATATCCTGGTTTTCCCTACAGGAATCATTAGTACCGGCCTATTCGTATATATTCTTTTTATTTTTGGCTTATTGGGAGATATGCTGATCAATGCCTATTACTTTCTAATGAGCGTCTACGGATGGTTTATGTGGACAAGAAAGGTAGATGGGTCCCATTTTATTCCGATAACAACAACGACTGCCAAAGAGAAATTATGGACAGTCGTTTTATTTGTGGCCACTATTTTATTTGTTGTTTTGGTATATGTGATATTCGATACGTTGGATAATTGGACTGCCTATATAGACACTTTTACCACGGCCGTATTCTTTGTGGGAATGTGGCTCATGGCCAAGAAGAAACTTGAAAATTGGGTATATTGGATTATCGGTGATGTAATATCGGTTCCACTATATTTTTATAAAGGGCTTATATTTACATCCCTTCAATATTTATTGTTCACTATTATTGCCATTTTTGGATACCTTGCATGGAAGAAAAGTTTAGACAAGAACCCTCAAGTATAATAAAAGTAGTTTTATTTGGTCCGGAATCTACGGGCAAAACAACCTTGTCCCAGGACTTGGCCGAGTATTACAAAACGGTGTGGGTACCGGAATATGCACGTGAATATCTTCAGGATAAATGGGATAAAGAAGGGAAAACCTGTGAGCCTAAAGATTTATTGCCCATAGCCGAGGGGCAGATCAAATTGGAAAATGCCCTGACCAAAAAGGCCAATGAACTGCTAATATGCGATACCGATCTTTTGGAGACCAAAGTATATTCCGAAGCCTACTATTTGGGATATTGTGATCCGGTCTTGGAGACCTACGCATTGCAAAATAGTTATGACCTCTATTTTCTTACCTATATAGACATTCCGTGGGAAAAGGACGACTTAAGGGATAAACCGGACGACCGTGAACGAATGTTTCTTTATTTCAAGGATACTTTGGAAAAATATAACAGGAATTTTATTATCTTAAAAGGGGATAAAAAAACAAGGCTGGCAACGGCCAGCAATCATATTAACGAACTACTTGGAAAATAATGGAATTAACGGAAGCAGACAAAATACAATTGGAAAAGAAGGGAATATCCAAGGAAAAAGTGCTTGGCCAAATTGAGACGTTTAAGGAGGGGATTCCTTTTGTGAGATTGGAAAAGGCCGCAGTAGTATCCGATGGAATTTCCAAATTTTCCGAGGCGGAGGAGCAAAAATTTATCAAAAAATTTGAGGATGCAAAAAAGAAGGTTTCACTTTTAAAATTTGTGCCGGCTTCCGGTGCCGCATCCAGAATGTTCAAGGCGATGTTCAATTTTTTGGACACCTATGATCCCAAAACGGAAACATTCGAGGCCTATCTGGACAGGACCAAGGACAAGGATGTTAAGGCCTTCTTTGATGGATACCAAAATTTTGCCTTTTATAAGCTCGTTCAAAAACGGATAGCCGGTAAAACAAGCTCCAGGGATGAGGAAAAATACCTTTTTGTTAAGGAGATGCTATTGCCGGAAGGCTTGGATTTCGGATTTTACCCAAAAGGTCTTTTGCCCTTTCACGACTATGGCGAGTATAGTGCCACGCCTTTCGAAGAACATTTAAAAGAGGCTGTTGCCTACGCGCAGGTGAACAACGAGGCAAATCTACATTTTACAATTTCCGAGCAGCATGGCGAAATGTTCAACAAGGAATTTAAGAAGGCCGGGGAGCGTGTGGCAAAGGAGACTAAAACCTCCTTTACGGTAAAATATTCCTTTCAGAAACCTTCCACGGACACTATTGCGGTAACTTTGGACAATAAGCCCTTCAGAAATTCGGATGGATCCCTCTTGTTCAGACCAGCTGGCCATGGGTCTTTGGTAGAGAACCTGAACGAACAGGATGCCGATATTATTTTTATAAAGAATATCGATAATGTAGTGGCTCCAAGATTTTCCGACGATGTTGCCAGGAGCAAAAAAATATTGGCCGGATTGCTTTTGGAATTACAAAGCAAGGCTTTTGAATATGCAAGAATATTGGATGGGGATAATTTAACTTCCGAGATATTGGAAACCATTAAATTATTTTTGGAAAGGGAGTTAAATGTCCGATTCTCGGATAGATTCGGAGGTTTTAGTATTGGGCAGCAAATAGAAGTATTAAAGGACAAGATAAACCGTCCTATTAGAATTTGTGGTATGGTCAAGAATGAGGGGGAACCTGGGGGAGGTCCATTTTGGATAAGGGATGCCCACGATCATATTTCACTCCAAATTATTGAATCCGCGCAAGTGGATATGGGCAATCCCGTACAGATCGATATCCTAAAGAGCGCTACCCATTTTAATCCTGTAGACTTGGTCTGTGGGGTTAGGAATTATAAGGGGGAGAAATTTAATTTACTCAATTTTGTAGATGCCAAACAAGGATTTATTACACAAAAGACCAAGGAGGGCAAGGACCTAAAGGCATTGGAACTACCGGGTCTATGGAACGGTACCATGGCTTTTTGGAATACCATTTTCGTAGAAGTTCCCTTGGTAACCTTCAACCCTGTAAAAACGGTGAACGATCTACTTAAACCTGCGCATCAGGTAAAATAGGTTTTGGACAATATTTTGGATTGGGGACTACTTTGGTTTCCTGCTAATTTTTCATTTAAACAAATTAGTTAGTGTACCCAAAAAGTGTATAATTAGTATACACTTTTTGGGGTGCTATACATATTTATACATTCCTTTATAGCTATAAAATAAATTTAAATTATTGATTATCAACATATTGAAAACAATAATATTTAAATGATCCTATTGGCACAATTTTCCTTATATGTTCTGTGAGAAAAAAGTATTCACACAAAATATTGAAGATATGAAAAAAGATATGAAAAGTTTGGTTTTCGCCACCGCCTTGGCAATGGGAAGTTTGAGTCCGGTTTTGGCATCGCCTCCCATTTTTCACGATGGAATTATGGAAATGATTATTGCGCAAGAATTTACTGAGATAAACCTTGATCAATTACCGGACACAATTTCAAAGTCTTTGGAGAAAGATCATGTTGGAGCTGTAATAAACAAGGCATATGTAAACGATGAAGCGGTATATAAATTGGAGGTTACTTTTTCCGATGGAACCAATTCCGAACTATATGTCGATGCCGAAGGAAACTGGATAGATATGTAATACATTGGTTAATTTATTTGAATTAGTGGGGCTACCGTATGGTGGCCCTTTTGCGTTTCCCGTGTATGGGTATTCAGGATGTTACTATTTCCCTTACTGTGGCCATGGTGTGTAATTTTAACACAATCGAGGCGCTGAGTACCCAGTATTACACAGTTAGAAAAAAATCTAAATACACACATAAACATCAGATAATCAGTCAAATATATTAATTTGTTAATTTTGGTATTGTTTTTCCATTGGTAATGTTAATAATTATTAAAATTAGAATCATGAGAAAGTTATTTTTTGGAATTGCATTATCAATAACAAGTTTAACCGCCTGCGCACAGGAGAATAAGGCAGCAAAGGGTACTGTTACGGAAATGAGCGTCGCCCAAGATAAATTCTCTGAAATAAGGCCGGCAGAATTGCCCGATGCAGTGACCAAGGCAATAGATACCTATTATCCTACTGCGATAATCAATAAGGCATTTGTAAACAACTCCCAACAATTTAGGTTGGATATAGTTTTGAAGGAAGGCAATAGAGGTACTATATATGCAGATAAGGACGGGGATTGGATAGAGAGATAGATCCGCTTCATAAATATGTACAATGATAATGGGATCGTTTTAACGATCCCATTTTTTGTTTCAACTATTGTAAGGAAGGAGTAATTTACCCACCTGACCGTATTTTAATTCTGTTAGCAAAATAATTAAGGAATAAGGAAGCTGTTTTTGGAATATTATAAAGAATATAGGAAAGAAGTGTTTAGTTTTTACCCATTAAAAGGGTCCGATACCCAAAAATACACAGTTTAATTTTTTGTGTATTTTATATAACATATACATTTACAAGTGTTTACGTTTATATTCGGCATAGATTGAGGTTCGGCACTATATTTTCAATAGGTATAATAAGTTTAACTATTAAAATGAATATCATGAAAAAATTATTTTTTGCAGCAGTATTATCATTCGGAAGTCTAACCGCATTTGCCCTATCCAGTGAAAATGTAAGTTTGGATAGCACACAAACCGTAATAGCTCAGGACGACTTCTCTGAAGTAAAAACCAGTGATTTGCCGGAAGCGGTTTCAACAGCGGTCTCCACTGAATATCCTTCGGCCACCATCAGTAAGGCTTATGTAAATAAGAAGGAGCAGTATAAGTTGGAAATAACCTTGGAGGATGGTACTACAGGTACCTTGTATGCCGATAAAGATGGTAAGTGGATTGAACTATAATATCACTTGAATTATTTGTTTTGTATCAAGTTGGTTTGGTAAGAGGGGGATTGTTTTTACAATCCCCCTCTTTTTTATGAAAATTTTTAAAGGCAACTAACTTTCTTATGGTATTTTTACTATCTATATATAGTAAATTATTATAAAAAGTATGCCCAAACTGCTTATCATTGAAGATGACGCCTCTTTTTGTCAAATGCTTCAAAAATTCTTGATTAGAAACGGATACGATGTGGACATTAGTTTTACGGCCCAGGATGCCAAGACCAAATTTAAGGCAACCACCTATAATCTTGTTTTGACAGATTTGCGGCTTCCCAATTATAACGGCCTACAACTGCTTTCCGATATCAAGGAGGTAAATCCAAAGACACAGGTTATTGTGATGACGGGTTATGCCGAGGTTGGTTCTGCCGTAGAGGCCATGAAAAAAGGGGCCTACGACTATATTTCCAAACCCTTTACTCCGGAGGAAATTTTAATGCAGATCAAAAGTGCCTTGAGCCAAGAGCACAAGAGGCCACTGGATAGTGCTCCAAAAGAAAACCATAAGGTGAATGGTACGCAAGATGAAATTGGGAACAATGACAATAGGGTAGTTGTTGGAATAAGCGAGGCCTCCAAAAAACTGCACGAGTATATTAAGTTGGTGGCCCCAACGGATATGTCCGTTTTAATTACCGGGGAAAGTGGAACAGGTAAGGAAGTTACGGCAAGGGCCATTCATAACAATAGTAAACGGAAGGACCACAATTTTGTGGCGGTAGATTGTGGAGCTATTCCCAAAGAATTGGCGACCAGCGAATTTTTCGGGCATATCAAAGGGAGTTTTACCGGGGCGGTAGAGGATAAGAAAGGGCATTTTGAAGCTGCCAATGGAGGCACTTTGTTTTTGGATGAAATAGGGAACCTTTCCTATGAAAATCAAATACAGTTATTAAGGGCCTTACAGGAAAGAAAAATTAAAAGGGTAGGCAGCAATAAGGAGATAGAGGTTGATATCCGAATTGTAACCGCCACAAACGAAGACCTAACGGAAGCTGTTGAAAACGGCAGTTTTAGGGAAGATCTTTTCCATAGGATCAATGAATTTTCTGTAGAAATTCCGTCCTTGGAGCAACGCTTTGAAGATCTGCCGCTTTTTGCAGATTTCTTTTTGCGAAAGGCCAACCGATCTTTGGGAAAACAAGTGGAAGGTTTTTCGGAGGATGTACAGGATATATTTAAGCAATACCATTGGCCCGGAAATTTACGGGAATTGCAGAACGTTATAAAAAGAGCGGTTTTGTTGACCAATGGGGAAATGGTGGAGAAGGGGGCCTTGCCCAAAGAAGTATATAGGAGCAAGGAAAGCAATGTTAAAAACGAAAATTTCTCCAAGGCAGATTACGAGAAGGAACAAATAGTCAAGGCCTTAAAACAATCAAATTTTAATAAATCCAAAGCAGCCAAACTGCTGCAGATAACCAGGAAAACACTTTACAACAAAATTAATCACTATAATTTGGACTTGTAGCCAAATACGCCTTAATGGCCAAAATTAAAACGGTGGACTTATTTTGGAGGTCCCTGTAAGCTTGTTTTAAGACCTTGGGTTCCCATTGGCCAATTTCCAAAACCTCCATTTGTTCCAAAATGGGTATTGTTTCATTATTGTTTAATTGCCGGAACATGGGAAGCATTCTGTGCGAGACAACATTTACTGTCTTGATGTCCAAATTATCTACGGCCACTTTCAATTTTTCCATGTTGCTTTTGGTGTCGGTAATAAAAGTCTCCAACACTTCGGCTATGCCCTCCTCGTCTTCCCCTAAAAAAGAGGAGATTACCCCTAGGTGGAATAGGTTGGAGCCAGAGGCAATATTCGTATTTGTTCTGCTTTTGGGTTTTTCCTGAATTGCCCGGGGGAACAAATTGGTCAATACCTCCAGAAACATCTCTTTGGTAAAAGGTTTTTGTAGGATATCTGAAAAACCTGCCTCAATATATTGTTCTCTTTTTAAATCCTTACGTCCGGTCATGGCTACTATGGGTTGCCCGGCATAATGGGAATAGGCATCGTTCTGTAGCTTGCCCAATACTTCAAAACCCGTAATATTGGGCATTTGTATATCTGTCAAAACCATATCGTACTGCAGCGCAGCTGTTTTTAATATTTCATGAAAATTATTATAGGTATGGACAAAGAGTCCCAAATGATGACAGACTTCCTTAAGGAGTTTTAGCATAGCCGGGTCATCGTCTATGATAAGGAGGGACAGCCCAACTTGTGGACCGATTTCGATTTTCTTGTCGGAATTAAAAGGTTTTTTTGATATCTTCAAAGGAATTTCAATGGAAAACGTACTTCCTTTATCTTCCTGGCTCCTAAGACTAATTTTCCCACCCAGGAGTTCGGTGAGCTTTTTGGAAATGGTAAGGCCTAACCCATAACCGCCGTATTTTTTATCCGTATGGTCCTCGGCCTGGGTAAATTCTTTAAAAATGTGCTCTTGCTTTTCTTTTTTAATACCTATACCAGAATCTGTTACCTGAATTAAGGTTTGGTAGTTTCCATTTGCTTCACGAACTACCTTGGCTTCAACTTTTATGAAACCTTCATTTGTGAATTTATAGGCATTTCCGATTAGGTTGGTCAGGATTTGTCTAATTCTAAAGGGATCTCCCAAAACAGGATTATCCAATAGGGTATCGATTTTCACTATCAGTTCCAAGGGTTTCTTTAAATGGATTTCCTTGAGGTTTTCGGCAGTTTCCCGGATAAGGTCGGAGAATATAAATGGGGTTTGCTCTATATTAATTTTTCCTGCCTCCAATTTGGAAAAATCCAACAGATCGTTTACCAGACTATCCACATATTTCGATGCCGATTTTACATTCTTTATATAGGATACCTGCTTACCGGAGAGCCCGGTGTTTTCCATAAGTTCGGAATAACCGGTTATTGTATTCAAAGGAGTGCGCAGGTCATGGCTTACGGTAGAGATTAATTGTTCCCGACTTTTTAAAAGGGATTCGGAAAATTTCTTTTCCTTTTCCAGTTGCTGTCTGTACAATTGTACTTTCCAGTAATCTTTGGTAATCAAAAAAGTAAAGAGTCCCACAATCGCTATTCCGAGCAAGCTGGCAAAACCGGCCACACGAAGGCTCCTGTTTAGGGCGGTCTGTTTTTTTAGGTTATCATTATAGGATTTGGCGATGACCTCCTGTTCAAATGCTGAGATAATACTTCGGAGCTGTTGGGAAATTTCCAGATCGGCCCTATTTAACTGCAATTCTTTCTGGGCTACCGATCGAAGGGCTATGGTATTGCTCTGTTTGGCTTCGTTCAAAAGGGATTTGGAAGCCATAAGTACCGAATCTACCTGTTGCGAAACCGGAATGTCGCTCGTATCCCTGGGGACGTTTTCACTAAGGTATTCGGCCCACTTTTTTAAGGTATTCTGTGTTTCCGGGGGTAAGTCAAAATAATTGGGATTAAGGCTTTCCGGAGTAATTTTGCCAAGAGATTCTTCTATTTTACTAAATTCCTTTAGGGCATCGTCTATAGAATTATTGGCTTCACTTTCTCTTTTCAATCGGAGAAGTTCATTGCTGTTGAATACCTTTTTTTTTAGTAGCCCCTGTACACTATCCAACATTTTTTTGTGGTTCCCGTTAACGGTAAGCAATTTAAGGGAGTCTATGGTGATAAAAATGGAATCTATCTTTTGGGCATAAACAGTAAAGCTTTTTTGGGTCTTTTTTTGGAGGGCCAGCTTGGAAAGACTTTCCGCCTCATACAGTTCAGTAAGCAGGGAGCCTGTTTTTAATAATTTGGCATCATTTTCCGTTCCGGTGTCGGTAGATATAAATACCCTTATTTCCGTAAATATAAAGTAGGCCACTACAAGGGTCAAAACGCCAAGCGTTAGGTAGCTGAACATTATTTTAAGGGTGAATTTGTTCTTCGTCCTGTTCATTAATAATCCCAGTTTTTATAGCTTTTATCCCAATTTACGTATTTCATGGCCTATTGGGATATAAATTATAGTTAATTATTTATGGTCTTTTATTATGAAATTAGATTGGCCGTACCTAAATTTGCGTCCGTCTCAAAGGGGTGCTTGTTAGTTCAGGCTGAGATTATACCCAAAGAACCTGGGCAGGTAATGCTGCCAAGGGATGCGAAAACCGCATTTTGGAATTTCCAACGTTTTATTTTCGATGTAATTTTGTAGTCGGGAAAGAACAAAAATCAATTTTTAACAAGAATAATAGCCCCTTTTATTCGTAACAAACGTATTACGAATGAAAACTATGTTCACAACGGTCGCTATTACTGCGACCACGCTTTTGGCCATTGGCCAAGAGAAACCCAAAGATTCTTTGGAAGGAAAAGAAATTGCCTTGGATGAGGTATTGGTATCCGCAGTAAGGGTAACCAAGCAATCTCCGGTAACCTTCACCAACTTGACCAAAGAACAGATCAAACCCAGAAATTTGGGACAGGATATTCCTGTACTCATGAATTTTCTGCCAGCTGTGGTTACCACTTCAGATGCCGGGGCAGGTGTAGGCTACACCGGTATCCGGGTTCGCGGTAGCGATGGCACTCGGGTAAATGTCACTATTAATGGGATACCTTATAACGATGCGGAATCCCATGGTTCGTTTTGGGTAAACATGCCCGATTTTGCCTCTTCTACGGAAAGTTTACAGTTACAACGTGGGGTGGGAACATCAACAAACGGATCAGGGGCCTTTGGAGCCAGTTTAAATGTGTTGACCGATGCCGTTTCGGACGAGGCCTTTGGTCAGATTTCATCTTCCATAGGCAACTTTGGTACGCTCAGGAACAATTTGAAGTTTAGCACCGGTTTGTTGAACGATCATGTGGAAATTGCCGGGCGTTTGTCGCGAATAAGCTCGGACGGTTATATTGATAGGGCCTCCTCCGAATTGGACTCCTACTTTTTGCAGGGATCCTATGTGGACGACAATACCTTGGTAAAGGCACTGTTGTTCGGAGGACATGAAATTACCTATCAGGCCTGGAACGGCATAGATGCCGCAACATTGAAATCTGACAGGACCTTTAATTCCGCAGGAATTTATACCGATGAAAATGGAAACACCCAATTTTATAAGAACGAAGTGGATAATTATAGGCAAAACCATTTTCAATTGCATTGGAACGAACAAATTACAGATAATTGGAATACCAATCTGGCAATCCATTTTACCAAGGGAAGAGGCTTTTTTGAACAGTATAGGGAAGACGATGACTTTAGCACTTATGGAATTGAGCCTATTACCATTGATGGGGAAGATGTGGATAAGACCGATCTAATACGAAGACGCTGGCTGGTCAATGATTTTTACGGTACCACTTTTTCTGCAAATTATGACAAAGAGCGGTTGAACTTAATTCTTGGAGGAGGTTGGAACAAGTACGAAGGAAGCCATTTTGGGGAAATTATATGGGCCCGTTTTTCCAATAATAGGGATTATGAAGACAGATATTATGACGATAGTTCCACCAAAACGGACCTAAACCTTTTTGCCAAGGCCAATTACAGTTTTAGCGACCAATGGAGTGCCTATGGGGATGTGCAGTATAGGACCATAGGCTATACGGCCAATGGCGAGGATACCGGACTTGTTGATGATACTTTTAATTTTTTCAACCCCAAGCTTGGGATAACTTTCGATTTGAACAGGAACAATAATTTTTATCTCTCCTATGCCAGGGCCAATCGCGAACCCAATAGAAACGACTATGAAAGTGGTAGCCCCAAGCCCGAGAAGCTGAACGATTATGAGTTGGGATGGCGCTATATTTCCCCTAATGTACAATTGAATACCAATGTGTACTATATGGGATACAAGGATCAATTGGTGCTTACCGGCGAGTTGAATGATGTTGGGGCACCTTTACGTGCCAATGTTGGGGATAGTTATCGCTTAGGTCTGGAAGTGGATGCTACCATTGCCCTGGGAAATGAATTTAAGATACGCCCCAATGTGGCATTGAGCAAAAACAGGAACAGGGATTTTGTCTTTCAGCGCGATGGTGAACTGCAGGAACTTGGGGATACCCATATTTCCTTTTCCCCAGATATTATTATAGGAAACGTATTTACCTATCAACCCAAGGAAAATGTTCTATTTAGCTTGTTGACCAAGTTTGTAGGAGAGCAGTATATGGGCAATATTGATTCGGAAGGTTCCAAGTTGGATGCGTATTCCCAAACCGATTTTAATGTGCAATATGAAATCAATACCAATAGTTTTATTAAAAGCATAGTGCTATCGGGGTTGGTCAACAATATATTCGATTCCCTATACGAGTCCAATGGATACTTCTATACTTTTGATGACGATTATTCAGTGCCTGGAACCATTACCACTTATGAAGGAGCTGGTTACTACCCACAGGCGGGGATTAATTTCTTGGTGGGAGCTACCTTTAATTTTTAGGGAAGTCTCGATATAAAAATAGTATTTTAACCAAAACCCCGCTGCTGACGATCCAAGTCAAGAGCGGGGTTTGTTGTTTTTGAGAATCGAATGGTACCCCATTCGATTTCGATGGTGTTCAAGTATATTGTGATTTTTAGTACATGACAAAATTCAATTTGGCAAGATTTTCCTCAATTTTTGACCCCGACCCTAAAGCCCGCCTGAACGAAGTAGTCGGGCAGGGGTGGAATTGAGGAAAATCAGGCTCCCCTGCCTACCGGACAGGCAGGCTTTAGGGTTTGGGGTAAAACGGATTTTCCGAGAAACCTAGTTAAAACAATTTTTGTCATGTGATTATACGTTTTCCGGTACTATGTATGGGTATCTGTATTTTCGGGTTAGCAACAGATCCGCTTCCTCGTTATCCAAAAACTTTTCGAATTCCCCATTGAACCTTAAGGTATCCCCAACTCTGTAAGCTATGTTGGCAATTAACGGCAATACGGTAGACATATGGCCTACCTCTATATCGCAATTGATATCTTTATGGTTGCCGGAGCGTACCCCATCTATAAAATTCCCGAAATGCCCTTTACTATCCGGTGCGGTCAGAAAGGAGGTGTCTCCACCTACCGCTGCGCTCGCTGCCATTCCAGAGCCGGCAAAAGGCTCGGTTTCCTTGCCTTTGTACGCTTTCCATGTAGAACCGTTTACTTCCATCCACCCTTCCGTTCCGTAAAACATATTGCCAATTTTAACACCTAAATTGGCCTCATGGTTGGTATACCTGCCCCTGGTTTCAAATTCCAGGATTTTACCATCCCCATACTCAAATACCGAGGTTTGGGTGTTTGGGGTCTCTTGGGAGCATTCTTTGGGCGATATCCCAAAAATTCCTCCCATGGACTGCACTTTTACGGGATGTACTTTTTTGTTGAGGCCCCATCGTGCTATATCAAATTGATGTGGCCCTTGGTTGCCGGTGTCGCCGTTGCCTGTATCCCAGTGCCAATGCCAATTGTAGTGTCCCTTTTTTTCATTGTATGGCCTATAAGTGGCCGGACCCAGCCAAAGATCGTAGTTCAAGTTGGACGGTGATACGCTGTCCGGGGAAATTCCAAAGGAATCCCTTGGTTTAAAGCAGGTGCCTCGGGACAAAAATACTTCCCCAATGCCCCCACCGTGCAAAAAGTCCATGGCCTGCATAACGTTGGCAATAGATCGGTTTTGAAACCCTACCTGTACTACACGGTTATATTTTCTGGCGGCCTCTACCATTTTTCTTCCCTCCCATACATTATGGGAACTGGGTTTTTCAACATACACGTGTTTTCCGGCCTGGCAGGCCCAGATTGTGGATAGGGCATGCCAATGATTGGGCACTGCTATGATTACGGCATCTATGTCCTTGTCCTCAAAAACACGGCGCATATCTTCTTCGGTGCCCGGTTTGTTGCCTTTTTGATTTTTGGTCGCGGTTTGTACTTTTTCGCCCAAAACGGCAGAATCAACATCACAAACCGTTTTTATTTGGACGCCATCATCGTACATTTTGGAGAAGTTGTCCAGTAGGTCACTTCCACGTCCCCTAACACCAATAGATCCTAGGACCACACGGTCATTGGCGCCAAGAATATTCCCATAAGATTTTGCGGAAAAGGCAGATGCACCAACAACAACACCGGTACTGGCAAGGGTGGTTTTTTTAATAAAGTCTCTTCTGTTGTCCATAATTAAGTCTTATTAATAGATGTATTGCTTATTATATGTGATAAGCGGGCCGGAGGGCTATTGGGTGGAAAATTTATTGAATTCCGCATCAAGTGCCGGCTTTTCCAAATTCTTACTGGCAACTATAATTCGGTGTTTAAAGGTTATCTCTTCCCCTTGGTCCAAGCTTAGGTTCAAGGTTTCCTTTCCATTGCTAAAAACCTCCTGTCCAAGTGGATTGGCCGCAAAAAGGCCATAACCACGGGTATGCCAATAGGTAGGATAACCGGCATTGGAAGTGTGGTCCAATATGGCCAGGGAGATTGTTTCATCTCCAATATTAGCTCTTAAATTAACCCAATTGGATCGTTTTCCCCAACAGTCATCTCCTTCAATATTTTCGCTGTTAATGTAATTGCCATTTACACCTTCATTGTTCAGCACAGGGACACCGGTCGGGATTCCATTGGAATCGGTAAAAATATCCGGCTTGTCCGAGGGGTGCTCCAATTGGCGTGTAACCCGTATGCCCAAGACTCCCTCCTTATTGTCCTTAAAAATTACTTTTTCGTTGGGGGCGGAAAGGTTGGTGATGCGGTCTATGGAATATTCATCGTGATCGCCTCTAAAAATAAAAGTGGTGTTTTCTTTTAGCAATACCTTTCCTTCATGGGACACCCAATCCATGGCTACCTTTAGGCTTGCTTCCTCATTGCCGTCTTCCATTCCCAATATTTCCTTATGAAGAATGGTGCCGTAACTTCCTCTCTTTTCAACTTTTATGGAATCTGAATTGTTCCAAAAATCCAATCCGTTAACATCGCCGTAATTAAACCAGACCCCTACGTGATGCGGATGGTCCACCCTTTCCCCAACAGATGGTTCCAAGGGATATTTTCTGGTAATCTTGGTGCCCTTTGGGGTAATTAAAGGATACAGTACCGGTTTTTTAATGTTGGTGGGATAGATGTAGGAGGTAAATAGATTGCCATCAATAAAGACATCCACCTTTTTTTCTTGATCGTTACGGACCAGTTTTATTCTTTTTTCTGCCTTGGGCCGTATATCGGCCTCATTTTTTTTATCAGACTTGGCCTGTTTACAGGAAACCATAAATAATAGGGCTATAACACTGTATAAACCAGATTTAAGAAGTAATTTTCGCATGTTCATTCTTATTTGATCGATATTCCATTGGATAGATTTGTTCAAAGTTCAATGAGTGATTGTAATTCCGCTACATTTTTCCAATTTTGATATTTCGGAAGCTTGCGGTCATTTCTGTGTTGGGATGTAGTTGCAATCCTATTGGCCCCGTTTTAACATAAGTGTCGGAGGTATAGCTCATAACATGTTTGTTGTTGAGCCAAACTTCATAATAGCCGGCAATGGCGATCACTTTAATGGTATTCCATTCGTTGGGCTTTAGAATTTCCTTCACGTTCTGGGCCTCTACGGGATATTTTTTCCCAACAATATAGGGAGAGCCGGTCATATCGCGCTTTAAAGAGCCCGAAATCCCCATTTGTATTTGTTCCGTATCACTTCTGAGGAAAATTCCGGTATCTACAGTTCCTTCATCATATCTGAAGTCGGTCTCAATTACAAAATCGGTATATTCCTTGTCCGTCCACAATATGGATCCTTTTTTATCAGGACCACTTTTGGCCCGTAATATTCCGTTTTCCACGGACCACCATATGTTGTTTTCAGGGACGACCCATCCTTTAAGATTTTTCCCGTTAAAAGCACTTTTAAGTACTGGGTCCTGCGCAGATAGGCTTAAGGTAATTAAATTTACTATAAGAAAAGTACCAATAATTTTTGCTTTCATTTAAATAAGGCTTTATGATGACACTATCATTTGGAATGTCGCATTGATTATAAAAACAGTTCTTAAATTATAAGTAGTACATTATTTTATTGTTAATACTTCACTGTTTTTTATAAAACTATTTAAAAACTATGTCATTTTCCAATTTTATATGCCAAATTTTGGCAGAAATTCAATTATTGGTAAAATACCATTAAGAAGAGTTAAGAATTGTGAAGTTGGTCATGGTCTGTAAAGTAAAGAATTCCGGTGGCGGGCTTTGGTTATTTTTGAGATTCAATAGGAGATTTAATTATTTTGATCCTGTCGTCCAGAGCAATGGTAAATTTTCAAGGCATTAAGGATAATCCTGGATTTTAGGCTACCCCATTCATTTTTTAACCCTTATTTTTGTGGCTCATGTAAATAGCCATAACCTATAAATATGTTGGGTATGAACAAAAATAAGTACAATAAACCATTGCGTTGGGGTATAATTGGTTGTGGAGCGGTTACCGAGGTTAAAAGCGGACCGCCTTACCAACAGACCAAGGATTTTCAGTTGATAGCCGTAATGCGCAGGGATAAAGAAAAGGCGGAGGACTATGCCAAAAGGCATGGCGTGTCCAAATATTACTCCAATGCCGAGGATTTGATTATGGATCCTGAAGTAGATGCCGTTTATATAGCCACCCCCCCGGATACCCATAAATATTACGCCTTAATGGTAGCTGAAGTCGGCAAGCCCTGTTGTGTGGAGAAACCTATGGCACCAAGCCATGCGGAGAGTTTGGAGATATACAATGTATTTAAGGAAAAACAATTACCACTTTTTGTTGCCTATTATAGACGTTCGTTGCCAAGGTTCCTAAAGATAAAGGAGTGGATGGAGAATGATGGGATCGGGAAAGTAAGACATATTCGTTGGCACCTCTCCAAGCCTCCCAGTACTGAAGATCTTCAAAAAACATATAATTGGAGGACAGATGGCAAAATTGCGCCGGGGGGTTATTTTGATGATTTGGCCAGCCATGGTCTGGATTTATTTTCGTTTTATCTTGGGAATGTTGAAAATGCCTTTGGGGTAAGCACCAATCAGCAAAAATTATATACGGCAAAAGATGCGATTTCAGCATGTTGGATATACGAAAATGGAGTTACCGGGGAGGGGAGTTGGAATTTTGCTGCGTCCGATAGGGAAGATAAGGTGGAGATTATAGGAAGTAAGGGTAAAATAATATTCTCCGTATTTAATGAAGAGGATATTACCTTGATCAATGAAAAAGGAACAACAAGCCTCTTTGTTGAGCATCCTAAGCACGTGCAGCAGTTCCATGTAGAAAATATACGGAAGCATTTGCTGGAAAACAGGGAACATCCTTCTACCGGGCTTTCCGGGCTGCATACCAGTTGGATGATGGATAAAATCCTAGGCCGGATCTAAGGAGAATTAATTGGAAATGATTACCGAATTGCCACTATAGGTAGCACGGTAAAAAAGTAGGTCATGGTAACTCTTGCCGTCGTCCGGCCTGTTCATAAGTTGCCCGGTAAACAGGTGGTATTTGTAACCTTCACAGGAGCAGGTAACCAACTGTCCATTCAATGACATTGTGGAACAGTTGTTAGGGGCATGGTTGGGGCAGCTGGCTTCCCATGCCATATAGGAATTAAAACCGGTATTGATGACAAATGCACCTCGGGTACCTACTGCAGCGTTATCCACATATATGGCACTTCCCGTATTGGTCAAGGCGCTGTAAGCGGGAAGGTTCAAATTAAGATCGAACCTAAAACTAATTTCTTGCAGGTACGGATTTCTATTGGTGGAGTTCTTGTCGCAGGACAACAATAAAAATAAAAGCAATAATCCCAATATGTGTTTCATACCACTATGTCTATATTATATAACTTAAACAAAATTGAACAAAATTTATGTATATTTGTCTTAAATCCTCTTTAAAAAAAGGGGATTTTCCTATTTATTTAATATAGAACTTATGAGTAAGGTATCTTATTATACAGCAGAGGGGCTAAAAAAATTGAGGGATGAACTTAATTACCTAAAGGATGTTGAGCGTCCAAAAGCTTCACAGGCAATTGGAGAGGCCAGGGATAAAGGGGATTTGTCGGAAAATGCCGAGTATGATGCCGCAAAGGAGGCACAAGGTCTGTTGGAGATGAAAATTTCCAAGATGGAGGAGACTTTGGCCAATGCAAGGTTAATAGATGAATCGCAACTGGATACCTCCAAGGTATTGGTGTTATCTACGGTTAAATTGAAAAACCTGAACAACGGAATGGAAATGAAATATACCCTTGTAGCAGAAAGCGAAGCGGATCTAAAGACTTCCAAGATTTCTGTGAGTTCACCTATCGGCAAGGGGCTGTTGGGAAAAAAAGTGGGGGAGACCGCAGAAATTACCGTTCCCAACGGAACCTTGAAATTTGAAATTTTGGAAATTTCCAGATAGATCATTTTAAAAAATAAGATAAGGCCTCAATTGATCCGTTCAATTGAGGCCTTCATTTTAAAGACAGGTTTTATAATGGTAGGTACGCCTGTATAAATTATTCAAAATACATTAAGGAGGTATTTTTGCAATATTTGTACTATCTTTTAAATTGATTTAAGTTTAGAAATATGCCATCAATATTTACAAGAATTATAAACGGGGAAATCCCGTCCTATAAAATTGCCGAGGACGATAATTATTATGCCTTTTTGGATATAAACCCCAATGCTCCCGGGCATACTTTATGCGTCCCCAAAAAAGAGGTGGACAAACTTTTGGACCTGGACGGGGAAACCTATTTGGGGCTTATGGCCTTTTCCCGGAAAATAGGTTTGGCCATCGAAGCCAGTATACCTTGCAATAGGGTTGGTCTTACCGTAATAGGATTGGAAGTACCCCATGTGCACGTACATTTAATTCCTTTGAATGGAATGAGGGATGCCACCTTTCAGCATAAGGCTGTGCTGACCCCCAAGGATTTTAAGGATATAGCCGAAAAAATTAGGGACAATATTAAATAAACCCTTTCAAGATAATATAGGCACCAGCAGCAATTACTATTATAAGCAGTAGTATCAACACATAAAATAGCGTAGTAAAACGTATGGAGGCACGGTCAGGGGCAATCATTTTTAGGTAGTAATCATATACCCTTTCTATGTCCTCGGTCCAGGTTATCGGATAGATCAGGGAATTGCATTTTTTACA
Organism: Arenibacter sp. P308M17; assembly: GCF_003426735.1. Lineage (GTDB taxonomy): Bacteria > Bacteroidota > Bacteroidia > Flavobacteriales > Flavobacteriaceae > Arenibacter. The sequence continues at coordinate 407,353 of NZ_QVON01000003.1, read as the reverse complement.
TTTTATTTCATGGGTGATGTCCTTAGTGGTCCTGTCGTATAGTAGACCATAGGTGTGTCTTTGATAAAAGGTCAACTTTAATTCCTGATTAAAGCATTCGGGACAATTGTTCGTTAAGTCCGCTTCCTTGATTACAACTAATTTCTCCTTTGCCATCGCCTTAATTTTTAACTTTAAACGTAATTTGCATTATGGTACCGTCCTTTGAAGAGGTCAGTACTTTAATTTTGCCCTTATGGTATTCTTCCACAATTCTTTTTACCAAAGAAAGCCCTAGGCCCCATCCCCTTTTTTTGGAGGTGACCCCCGGATTAAATATGGTCTGAAAATTCTTTTTTGGGATTCCACTGCCCGTATCGGAAATTAAAACCTTGACCCAGTTCCCGTTGGGAACTATTTCTATGGCAATATTGCCCTTGCCCCTCATGGCGTCTATACCGTTCTTTACCAAGTTTTCTATGGTCCAATTGTACAACGCCTTGTTTAAAAGTACTGGAACTTGGTCCGCTTGTGAATTAAATGAAAACTGAATGAGTTTGGAACTCCTTAATTTTAAATAGTCAAATGCATTTTTGGTCTCTTCAACAATGTCGTGTTCATTAAGGATGGGGAGGGAGCCAATTTTTGAAAAACGTTCCGTAATGGTTTCCAATCTGGCAATATCCTTTTCAATTTCCTTGGTAATGTCCGGATTAATGTCCGTGGACCTCAATAGTTCGTTCCATCCCAAGAGCGAGGATAGGGGGGTTCCTATCTGGTGGGCGGTTTCTTTGGCCATACCGGCCCAAAGTTTGTTCTGTTCGGAGGTTTTGTTGGTCTTGAACAAAAAATAAATTACCGTTCCAAAAAGGAAGATAATCAATAAAAGGGCAATTGGGTAATATTTTAGCTTGGTGAGTACCTCAGAATTACCATAATAAAGTGTGGCCAAGTTTTCTCCTTTGTACGCTATGGAGATAGGCTTATTTTCTTCCTTGAATTTATTGATTTTTCCGAGGATAAAAACCGTGTCCGTTTTCTGGATACCGGGCATATTGTTTATTTTTATGGTACTGTCCTTGTTGACAAGTATCATAGGGGTCGAAGTGTTGTTCTGAAAGATTTTGATATGCAGGTTGCCAGGATCCGCATCAACGGGAAGGGACAGGAATTCAGATTGTGCCGTGGCCCAAATTTCCATTTTATGACGTTCTTCTTCTTTAAATGTCTTGAAAAAACTGTTGGTGTTCCAGAGGATTAAGCTCACAATAGCAAAGGATGCTATTAATAACAGAAGGTTCGAAATTTTCTTTTTAGGATTAAAATCCATCCATCAACAAAATTATATTTAAAGATAACGCAATTTGGACAAAGATATTCTATTTTGATAGCTACCCTTTATTTCATTTTGCCTACATTTTATGTACCTTTATAGGCTATGAAATATCCATTGGCAAAATTTTTAAACCTCCCGATAATTATCGGGACGAAAATGATTACTTGGAAATTACACCCGCCTGTCCACCCGGTTCCGGTACGGACGGGAATGAAGAAGTCGGGCAGGTCTGACCGATAAAAAACCTGTCTGCCGAACAGGCGGGCAATAAATATAAACAGACAGATGAAAAAAATGGTTTCCATCACTGCCTCCGAAGTATCCACCGCTACATTGCATGGTTATTTATTGGGTGCGGTAGGGCCAAGACCCATTGCCTTTGCAAGTACTGTTGATGGCAGGAACAGACCTAATTTATCACCGTTTAGTTTTTTTAATGTCTTTGGCTCCAATCCGCCCATTTTAATATTTTCTCCCTCCCGAAGGGTTCGGGACAATAGTACAAAACACACCTTGGATAATGTACTGGACAATAGGGAGGTGGTCATTAATGTGGTGAATTATAATATGGTGCAACAAATGTCACTTTCCAGTGCGGAGTATGGGGAGGGCGAGAACGAATTTATCAAGGCCGGTTTAAGCATGTTGCCTTCAGATTTGGTAAAACCTTTTCGGGTGGCGGAATCACCAGTGCAGTTTGAGTGCAAGGTAATTAAGGTGGAGCCCCTTGGGAAGGAGGGAGGTGCAGGGAACCTAATCTTTTCAGAAGTGCTGAAAATACATGTTGATGCCGATATTTTGGATGGGAATGGGGCCATTGATCAATTTAAAATAGATCAGGTGGCCCGGATGGGGGGCAACTGGTATAGCAGGGCCAATTTGGGATTGTTTGAAGTGCCCAAACCGGTTTCCAATTTAGGGATAGGAGTTGACCGGATTCCGGATCATATTAGGTTGAGCAAGATCCTTAGCGGTAACGATTTGGGAATGTTGGGCAATATCGAAAAACTTCCTTCCAAAGAAGAAGTGAAGCTCTATGTAGATAGTAATGTGGATCTAAGGTCCCTATTGAGTGCGGGCGACGAAGCTTTGCTCCATGCCAAGGCCCAGGAGCTGCTTAAAAGCCAGGATGTACTTGCTGCATGGAAGGTTTTATTGGCGTAGATGCTCCCATTTTAAGAATTAACATGATGCATTCATTCTTTTAAGGGATGACTTCCCTAAAAACGAAGATGCGATATTTTGTTTTAGGTGTTCCTGAACAAATTGCTTAATATTGACAAGAAAAGAATATAAAGTAGAATTATATACATAACAAAATGGAAGTACAAGGGAAAATTAAAATGGTAGGTGATACCCAAACATTTGGGAATAACGGATTTAGAAAGAGGGAAGTAGTGGTGACTACGGAAGAACAGTATCCACAGCATATTATGGTAGAGTTTGTACAGGATAAATGCGACCTTTTAAATAATTTTGCAGCTGGACAGGCCGTGAAAATAAGTATTAATCTAAGAGGCAGGGAATGGGTAAACCCACAAGGGGAAACTAAATATTTTAATTCCATACAAGGTTGGCGAATAGAAAGTTTACAGGAAGATAATACTGCTGCTGGAATGCCTCCCGTACCGCCCATGGATGCTTTTGAGCCCGCAGATGATATAAATGAGGACGATCATGACGATTTGCCCTTCTAATTAGGGGCCATAAATTATGCACGGCAGAATTATACCTATGTTTAAAGTGGTATAATTTCAAAATATAGGAAAACCTATTCAGTTTGTAACCGAATAGGTTTTCTTAATTTTAGGGTCAATTATAACCATATAATGTTTTTTCTTAATCATCGCTTACTGTTTCCGGATGTAGAAAATGCCGATAATGATGGCTTATTGGCTCTAGGGGGCGATTTGTCCCCGGAGCGTTTGCTCTTGGCATATCGGAACGGCATATTTCCTTGGTTCAATGAGGATTCCATGATTCTTTGGTGGAGCCCGGATCCACGTATGGTGCTATTTCCAAATAAAATAAGGATTTCGAAAAGTATGCAACAACTTATAAAATCCAATAGGTTCAGGATTACGTGGAATACCAGGTTCGAAGAAGTAGTAGGGGCATGTTCTGCCATAAAGCGTAAAGGGCAGGAAGGCACATGGATTACTCCGAAAATGAAAGCGGCCTACTTAAAATTGCATCAAATGGGAATGGCGAAGTCCATCGAAGTATGGGAAAATGAACAGTTGGTGGGAGGGCTGTACGGAATAGACCTTGGGCATATATTTTGCGGGGAAAGCATGTTCAGTAAAACCAGCAATGCATCCAAATTTGGGTTTATACACCTGGCCCTGGAGTTGCAGCAAAAGAAGTATAAACTAATCGACTGTCAGGTGCACACCGATCATTTGGCAAGTCTGGGTGCAGAAGAGATCCCCAGAAATCAATTTATCAAAATTCTGAGAGGTTAGCTGGTTAAATGACTTCCCACGTTTTCAATATAGTACTCGGTCATAGTTCGCAGGTAAGGCCCTTGTAGTTTTTATCAAATTTCCCTCGGCATCGAATATGGCTATAAAGTCTTCCCGTTTATCCGTTTTTTTGCCTCGTAGCATTATTTTGTAGGTATTACCGGGCAATATCAGATTTTGAAAGGTATTTTTTAAAACATTCTCCGAGGAACCATTATAGCGTTGTTGGATATATTTAATTTTTATTTTGTCAAAATTCGCATTCAATACCGCGCCAATCCTGGCATAGGTTTCCATTGGGATGTCAACTTCCTTTACTGTGAATCCCGTATTTTGTAGTGTTCCCTTTTCGTTGAAGTCTAGGTGGTAGTGCATTCTCCCTTCCCTAAATTTTAGGGTATAGGTAATTTTGGAGGTGTCAATTTCCCGGTAGTACCTAATTTTTTTGTTCTCCTCCAAGGGTAGGTCATCCAGGTTGATAGTAGGGAATTGCGATTTTTTAATACGATGCTCCCTTTCCAATTTTGTTTGGGAAAAACATTTTAGGCCCAGCATCAATAATAGCATCAGGGTTATAAAGCTATACTTCATTATATCTAAAACAATTTACTTCGTGGTCGTTGACCATACCCGTTGCCTGCATGTGGGCATAAATAACGGTGCTTCCCACAAACTTGAAACCGCGTTTTTTTAAATCTTTGCTGATAGCGTCCGATATTGGGGTATGTGCTGGGGCATTCTTATAGTTTATGTGATTGTTCTTTACGGGTTGGCCGTTGACAAACCCCCAAATATAATTACTGAAACTGCCAAATTCCTTTTGGACGGCTATAAAGGCTTGGGCATTGGTAACAGTGGCCTTTATCTTAAGCTTGTTCCTAATAATTCCCGCATCCCCTAACAAGGATTCTATTTTCTGATCCCCATAATTCGCTATTTTTTTGTAATCAAAATGATCAAAGGCCTGTCTAAAATTTTCCCTTTTTCTCAAGATGGTAATCCAACTTAATCCGGCCTGGAAGGTTTCCAGAATCAAAAATTCAAATAACAGTTCATCATCCTTCACAGGGACTCCCCATTCCTCGTCGTGGTACTTCTGGTATAATGCATCGCCCTTGCACCAGCCACATCTGTGTTTTTCCATATTTTAAAATCAAACTTTCATTAAAGATAAAGAAACCTTGATTTTAACAAGGGGATTTATCTGTTTTTTGTTTTTGAATTGCGCCCCTATAGGTTTCTGGGCAATATTTAATCCTGGAGGTTGGTAACATTTTTTCTATTGCTATTTTGAATAGGGTTTCCCCAATTATCTGGCCCCTTATTCTTTAAGTTTTTTATCTTAATTCCAATTTAATTTTAAAAAGGATACTGATTTTTTAACCGATATAGTATATTTAAGAATTAAAAACCAAACCTATACTATGCCATTACTTATTGTTGTTCTTGGGTTGTTCCTCTTATTTTTACTCATTGCAAAATTTAAACTTAACGCTTTTATAGCCTTTATAATAGTATCCCTTGCCGTTGGAATTGCAGAGGGAATGGAATTACAGGGGGTAATACAGTCCATTCAAAACGGGATTGGCGATACCTTGGGCTTTTTGGTCATTATTTTGGGATTGGGGGCCATGTTGGGCAAACTGGTAGCAGATAGTGGGGCCGCACAACAGATAACGACCAAACTGGTATCCAAATTTGGAATTGGGAACATTCAATGGGCCCTGGTCCTGACCGGCTTTATTGTGGGGATCCCCATGTTCTATTCTGTAGGTTTTGTAATACTGATCCCATTGATCTTTACCATTGCGGCCTCAACAGGGCTGCCATTGTTATACGTGGGACTGCCCATGATAGCGTCTCTTTCCGTGACCCATGGTTTTCTTCCTCCGCACCCTGCCCCTACGGCGATAGCTTCAATGTTCAATGCAGATGTAGGGAAAACCCTTCTCTATGGCACCATCATTGCAATACCGGCGATTATTCTGGCAGGACCCCTATTTTCAAGGACCATTAAGAATATAACCGCTACCCCGCTTAAGGAATTTGTTAATCCTACCATTTTAAGGGAGGAGGAAATGCCCAATATAAACATCAGTATTTTAACAGCGCTTTTACCCGTAATACTGATCATGTTGGCAACGGCCGCCGATCTTTTGTTGCCCAAGGATGCAGCTATTCTGCCCCTTGTAAAATTCATAGGTAATCCGGTAATTGCCATGTTGATCGCTGTATTGGTGGCCATATACACCTTGGGTCTCGCCAGAGGGAAGGATATGACCCAAATAATGGGATCCGTTGCAAGTTCCATTTCAGGAATAACCATGGTACTCCTTATTATTGCAGGTGCAGGTGCCCTTAAAGAGGTATTGGTAGATAGTGGGGTAAGTGATTATATTGCCAATATGTTGAAGGACTCCAGCTTCTCACCCCTGCTCTTGGCATGGCTGGTAGCTACCGTTATTAGGGTATGTGTGGGGTCGGCAACCGTTGCCGGACTCACTACCGCCGGAATTGTACTGCCGTTGGTGAGTGCCACAGGGGTGAGTGCGGAATTAATGGTTCTCGCCATAGGGTCCGGGAGTTTAATGCTATCCCATGTTAACGATGGGGGGTTCTGGCTGTTCAAGGAATATTTTAATCTTTCCATCAAGGATACCCTCAGAACCTGGACCGTTATGGAAACCACTGTGGGGGTCGTAGGATTAATAGGCGTCTTGATATTGAGTATATTTGTTTAAAATAATAAGAGAAATACTTGGATATGAGTTGTACGCCCACAGAAAGAATTAAGGAATTGGGATTGGTCTTTCCTCCTGCCCCAAAACCGGCCGGAGTCTATAGGCCTATTTTGGTAGTAAATAAATTTTTATATGTTTCGGGCCAAGGGCCCATTCAAAACGACGGATCTTTAATGATAGGGATAGCCGGATTTGATATGGATGCCGATGAGGCCAAGAATGCCGCAAGACAGGTAGGCCTTACTATGCTCTCCACGATAATAACACATTTTGGAAGCTTGGATAAAATAAAACGGGTGGTAAAGGTCTTGGGGATGGTAAATTCTACCCCTAACTTTGGAAAGCAACCCTTTGTAATAAATGGCTTTAGTGAATTGATGGCAGAAGTTTTTGGTGAAGAAAATGGTATTGGGGTACGCAGCGCCGTTGGGATGATGCTACCGGATAATATTCCCGTAGAGGTAGAGGCGATGTTCGAGCTTCATTAATGCCAAACCCAATGCAATAATGAACAAGGAATGGTATAAAATTAATGACCCTAAGGATATTAATACCCCTGCCCTTTTGGTCTATCCGGACCTGATTGAAAAAAACATAAGGACAATGATAGCCATGGCCGGGGGTACCCACCACCTTAGGCCGCATATAAAAACACATAAAACGGCAGAGATCATAGAGCTACAGTTAAGACAGGGGATTCAAAAATTTAAGTGTGCCACCATTGCCGAAGCCGAACTTTTGGGATTATGCGGTGCAACCGATATCTTACTTGCCTTGCAGCCGGTAGGGCCCAATATAGATCGATTTTTTAGCCTGATTTCGGAATTTCCCAACAGTACCTTTTCTACAATTGTGGATAACGCCAAGATTGTTGATAAAATTGCCAAAATAGCCAAGGGGAAAGATATCCGTGTCCCACTTTGGTTGGATATTAACAATGGGATGAATAGGTCCGGTATTCTGCCCAATGTCGATGCCGTGGAACTGTATAAAAAAATATATGATGAACCCAATTTGCATGCCGCAGGATTACATGTGTACGATGGGCATATCCACAACAAGGACCTACTTGAAAGGGAGAAGAAATGCAATGGGGATTTTGAATCAGTATTGGATTTGAAAAAATCTTTGGAGGAGCAGGGCTTTCCTATTGCCACCATTGTAGCCGGTGGTTCCCCAACCTTCCCCATTCATTTAAAGCGCGAAGGGGTACAAACAAGTCCAGGAACAACGCTTTTATGGGATGCAGGGTATGCTGCCTCCTATAAGGACATGAATTTTATGCCAGCTGCCGTACTATTGACCAGGGTGATCAGCAAGCCAAACGCCAATTTAGTGTGTTTCGATTTGGGGCATAAACATCTGGCCTCGGAGATGAATTTTCCTAGGGCCGTGTTCTTGGAAGGGGAAGGTTGTACCCAAATTGGGCAGAGTGAGGAACATTTGATCTTACAATGCCCCAATGATGAAATGTTTAAAGTAGGTGATGTTGCTTATGCCATTCCTATACATATTTGCCCAACAGTTGCCAAATATAAGGAAGTCCTAACGGTAGTTGATGGGAAAGTAACAGCTGCCTGGCAGATAGCGGCAAGAAATCTTAAAATAAGTATATAAACCTCCCTGTAAAAGGACCAATAAGTAAGGGTTGGGACCGGTGATGGGATAAAATTAAATGTATGTTCGTATTTGATGCCCATTTGGATTTGGCGATGAACGCCTTGGAATGGAACAGGGATTTAACAAGAAGCGTAGCCGATATTAGGGAAAGTGAAAAAGGCATGTCGGACAAACCTGATAGAGCCAATAATACAGTGTCTTTGGAGGCCATGCGCCATGGGAATATAGGATTGTGCGTAGCCACCCAAATAGCAAGATATGTTAAAAAAGAAAACCCATTGCCCGGATGGAACTCCCCCTACCAGGCCTGGGCCCAGACCCAAGGGCAATTGGCCTGGTACAGGGCCATGGAAGAAATTGGGGAAATGGTCCAAATTAGGAATACGGAACAATTGAATGCGCATTTGGAACTTTGGGAAAAGGACAGGTCCAAATTGCCGATCGGATATATCCTTAGTTTGGAAGGGGCAGATTCCATAATTACTCCAGAGCATTTGGAACGCTCCTATGAGCAAGGCCTAAGGGCCATTGGACCAGCACATTATGGGCCTGGCACCTATGCCTATGGTACGGATTCGGTAGGGGGAATTGGCCATAAGGGCAGGACACTATTAAAAGAGATAGAGCGGTTAAACCTAATTCTGGATGCTACCCATTTATGCGATGTTAGTTTTTGGGAAACCATGAAGCTATATAATGGTCCGGTTTGGGCCAGCCACAACAATTGCCGAAAATTGGTGGACCACAACAGGCAGTTCAGAGATGAACAAATAGTGGAACTTATTGCACGGAATGGCGTAATAGGGATGGCCCTGGACGCTTGGATGATGGTTCCCAATTGGGTTAGGGGCATTTCCACCCCAAAAGGAATGGAGCTTACCTTGGCCCAAATGATAGACAACATAGACCATATTTGCCAGTTGGCCGGAAATTCACTGCACGTTGGTATAGGCACCGATCTGGATGGGGGCTTTGGAAGGGAACAATGTCCTGCAGACATAAATACGATAGCAGACCTTCAGAAGGTGCCTGGGCTACTGTTGGAGAAAGGTTATTCGGAAACGGATATTGAAAATATAATGAGTAAAAATTTTATTCGGTTCCTAAGAAAGGCGTGGGGGTAGGAACGCCAATGTTCTTTTTCCTATTTGCCAATGAATTTAACAGCATTTTAATGCCATGTGGCAGGGTATTTGATATTTTTGTAATGACAGGTGCCTTAAATAGCTATATGAGAATAGTTTTTATTTTTTTCTTTCTATTTTTAATTTCGCAGTTGGGTATGTCCCAAACAGATCTCCCCACTACCAATCCCCTTAAAATAGAAGGGGAGAGGGATGCTAGGGATAATCCAAATCAGGGGACTGCCTTGAAAATGCCGTCCATTATCACCCTAAAACCTACCACTAACCTCAAGGATTCCCTTACCGCCAGAAATATTAAGATGCTTCCTGACAGGGAATTGGTCCAAGCGGGCCATGGTTTAAAAATAGATCCCAAAGTAGGAAAAAAGGAAAAGGAAGGCTCTTCCACTTTTTTTGGGAATATGTACTTGGGAGACATTAAAAGCAATGGTAAGTTTGTTGGTATTGTTTGTCGGGATCATGAATATGTAGATGGTGATCGGGTAAGAATACTGCTCAATGATAAGGTAGTGGAACCCAATATTTTTTTAACGGGGTCCTTTAAAGGAATTAACCTGGATTTACAAAAGGGTTTTAATAGAATAGATTTCGAGGCCCTGAACCAGGGTACTTCAGGTCCCAATACGGCCCAGGTGAATGTATATGATGACCAAGGTAAAATGATACATTCCAATATGTGGAATCTATCTACCGGGTCCAAAGCCACCATTATTATCATAAAGGAATAAAAATCAATTAGTCCCTAGTAACACCAACACCGGCAATAATGAAAGGATATTACTATTTATTGATCATTAATATATTGCTCATCCTAATCCCATATTCCTTAAGACTGCTTAGGAATTTTAGAAGCAATAAGAATTGACCGGACGCTGGCCCAAGTTAGGTAGGGATACTACGTTTCCATAAATTTTTATATTGGAGGAAAAACCTCCCTATATCATTTTACGTAAATAATATAAAACACTTATGATGCGCTTCACCTTACTTTTCCTCTTTGGGGCCATATTTTCCAGTTGCTCCCAAGAAAGTGACATAATCGTTAATGAATCGCCCACAGATCAAATTTTGGATCCTGGGCCAACAATGGGAAGCCCCAATGAAACAAAGGGGCCACATTTGAACGATTCCGGAACCTATAATTATTTGGCCTTGGGGGATAGCTACACCATTGGTGCAAGTGTTAAAAGGTCGGAAAGCTTTCCAATCCAATTGGAGAATAGGCTGGAGCAAGGTTTGGACGTAACGGTCAATACGGAAATTATCGCTGTAACGGGATGGAGAACAGATAATTTATTGGATGCAGTAAACAGGGGAACCCAGCTAAGTTCCTATGATTTGGTAACTCTTTTAATAGGGGTCAACAATCAATATCAGGGCAAGCCATTTGAGGTATATGCCCAAGAGTTTCCACTATTGTTGGAACGGGCATTGGCCTTGGCATTTGGAAACCCCAAAAATGTGGTTGTTGTTTCCATACCCGATTATGCCTATACCCCTTTTGGAGAGGGTAGTAATTCGGAAATAATTTCCAAGGAAATTGATGAATACAATGCCTTTGCGGCAGCTACGGCCATTCAGAAAGGGGTACCTTTTGTTAATATTACGGATATAACGCGTAATGGCCTGTCCAGCCCCGATCTGGTAGCGGGCGATGGCCTGCATCCATCGGCTGAAGCCTATAAGCTATTTGTGGATAAATTGTATCCCGTAGTACTTCCTATTTTTGATTAATGGTAAGTTCATTTAGAAATAATATCTGGGTCTTGGGATATTTTTTTAATATTCGCTGTAGGCCGTAATTATGTCGTAAGTCAGAAAGTTTCATGGTTCCTCTACCAATAACTTTAATTACATTTATACCTTAAAAGGCCCCTTGGTCAAAATATAATATAAATGTCCGATAAAAAAGTTAGTATTCTTACCGCCTTTAAAACCATAATTTGGCCAAGGCGAAATTTGGTTTTTGTGGGTCTGTTCCTGATCGTCATCAGTAATGCCGCCAATTTTGTAGGTCCCATCTCCCTAAAATATTTTATGGACGACGTTATTCCCAACAAGGATATGGACATGCTCAAAATTTTGGTCGGGCTGGTAATACTATCCATTTTGGTGCGTGCCGTAACCTCGTTTTTATTGACAAAAATTTTGAGTGTGCAGGCACAATATCTAATCTCGGAGCTTAGGGCACAGGTGCAGAAAAAAGTACTTTCACTCCCGATCCGTTTTTTTGATAATGCAAAATCAGGGGCTTTGGTCTCCCGTATAATGTCGGATGTGGAAGGGGTCCGCAACCTTATCGGAACTGGATTGGTCCAATTGGTAGGGGGAAGTATTACGGCAATAGGAGCCCTGGCTTACATGTTGTGGATTAGTCCGTCAATGACCCTCTTTACCTTTATCCCCTTGGCCATTTTCGCCTTTATAGCTTTAAAGGCCTTTAAGGTCATTAGGCCTATTTTTAGAAATCGGGGAAAAATAAATGCCGAGGTTACCGGTAGGCTTACCGAAACATTGGGTGGAATAAGGGTAATTAAGGGCTTTAATGCCGAGGCACAGGAAACCAAGGTTTTTGAAAACGGGGTGGAGCTGTTGTTTCAAAACGTAAAAAAGAGCCTTACGGCAACCGCTTTTATGACCAGCTCTGCCACTTTTTTGATCGGAATTGCCACTACCGGAATTATGGGAATAGGGGGCTATAAAATAATGTACGAAGACTTGAGCTTGGGAGATTTTTTGTCCTTTACCTTTGTTTTGGGCATCATGATCGCACCCATTGTGCAAATGAGCAATATAGGGAGCCAACTTACAGAGGCGCTTGCAGGTCTGGACCGTACGGAAGAACTAATGAATATGACACCTGAAGCCAATGAAGAGGAAAGAACCATAGTTTTGGATAAAATAAAGGGGGATATTGCTTTTAAGGATGTATCCTTTGCCTACGAAGAGGATAAGGATGTATTGCACAACGTTAGTTTTGAAGTGAAGTCGGGCAATGTGGTGGCCTTAGTGGGTAGCTCCGGGTCAGGGAAATCTACCATAGCCGGTTTGGCGGCAACTTTTCTTAACCCCTTATCGGGAACCATTACCTTGGATGGTCAGGATATTTCCAAGGTAGACCTCAGTAGCTATCGTCAATATCTTGGGGTTGTATTGCAGGATGAGTTTTTGTTTGAAGGGACTATTAGGGAAAACATAATGTTCCCAAGACCAAATGCCACGGAGGACGAAGTAATAGAGGCAGTCAAGGCCGCTTATGTGGATGAGTTTACCAATAGGTTTGAAAACGGATTGGACACTCTGATCGGGGAACGCGGAGTGAAGCTTTCGGGTGGACAGCGGCAACGTATTGCCATTGCCAGGGCCGTTTTGGCCAATCCAAAAATATTGATTTTGGATGAGGCCACTTCCAATCTGGATACTGAAAGTGAAGCCCTGATTCAAAAAAGTTTGGCCACCTTGACCGCAGGAAGGACTACTTTTGTAATTGCCCACAGACTGAGCACTATAAGGAAGGCCGATCAAATTCTTGTAATTGAAAATGGTCGCATCGCTGAAAAAGGTACGCATGAAGAACTAATTGCAAAAGAAGGACGCTACTATAACCTATTTACCTATCAGGCCAGGATTTAGCACTTCATATTCCAGGAAATGAGAAAAAGTCTATTTTATGTAATTTTTATCGGCAGCATTTTGGCCGGCAAGGGTCAAGAGCTGCCATCGGAAAATTTTTCTTATTTAAAAGGGGCATTGGTCAGAGGGGACAGTACACGTGCGGCCTTATCCCTAATATTTACGGGCGATCAATTTGGAGATGGCGCCAATTACATACGCAAGATCCTTAAAAGGGAACAGGTGTTGGCCTCCTTTTTTTTTACGGGAAACTTTTACAGTAATCCAAAATTTACCAGAATTATAAAAAAGCTACATGGGGATGGCCATTATTTGGGAGCACATTCCAACAAACACCTTTTGTACTGTGATTGGGTGCAAAGGGACAGCCTTTTGGTTTCAAAACAGGAATTTACGCAAGATCTCTTGGAGAATTATGGGAAGATGAAAGAATTTAACATTGGGAAGGAAGACGCCCGGTATTTTCTCCCTCCCTATGAATGGTATAACGATAGCATTGCCAAATGGACGGGAGATATGGGGTTGAAATTGGTAAATATGACCCATGGAACCTTGTCCCATGCGGATTATACTACCCCTGATATGAAAAATTATAAGTCGAGCGACGAAATTTTCCAAAGTATCATAAAATTTGAAGAACAAAATAAAACGGGCTTAAACGGGTTTTTGCTTCTAATGCATATAGGTACGGATACTTCCCGTACGGACAAGCTATATCATTACTTGGGACCCTTAATTAAGCATTTGAAAAAAAAGGGCTATCAATTACAGCATATTGAAAGCTTAGTTGAGGGCAATTAAGGGACAATATTGTTATATTTAAGTTTTATAATCCCCTTTTCTATGAAATGAGCCATAACAAATCTTGATACTCCCGATAATTATCGGGAAGATATGTTCAATGGCAAATTCCACACGCCTGTCCGCCCCTTCCGGTACGGACGGGAACGATGAAGTCGGGCAGGTCTGACCTTTAAATAACAATAAATTTGAGCAGATGAAACGATTATTTTTTTTGTTTTTGTCATTGGGACAAATCCTTATGGGCAGCGAAACTCCCCAAGGCCCTTTTATTAGAATCAATCAGTTGGGGTATTTATCGGAGGAACATAAAAAAGCCATTGTTTTTTCTCATGACAGGGTAAGTGAAGCCTTCCAGTTGATTAATGATAAAGGCAAGGTAGTGGCCACTTTAAGGCCAAAACCATCCAAACAGGAAGGGTGGGGCAGGTTCAAAAATTATTATGAGCTCAATTTTTCACACGTTACCATCAATGGCACTTACTTCATACAGGGCAAAAAGACCAGATCGCGCTCCGGTCTTTTTAAGATAGGAAATGATGTTTATGGGCAAAAGCCCGAGGTTTTATTGGAATTTATGCGCCAGCAACGTTGCGGGTACAATCCTTATTTTGATATGGTGTGCCATCAAAGGGATGGGCGTTCTGCTTATGGCCCTATGCCCGATGGAACATTTGTAAATGCCTCCGGAGGTTGGCATGATGCGGGAGATCAGCTGAAATACCTGATCACTGGAAGTTATGCCACTGCCCATATGTTAATGGCCTATGAACTTTACCCCACTGCTTTTGAGGACCGGGTAAACGCCTTGGGCCAACCAGGGCCCAATGGTATTGCGGATGTTTTGGATGAGGCCAAATGGGGGTTGGACTGGATACTAAAATTACACCCCGGATCCGATCAATTGATCCATCAAATTGCGGACGATCGCGATCATATAGGTTGGAAAATGCCGGATGAGGACAAGTCGGACTACGGGTGGGGCCAGAATAGTTACAGGGTGGCCTATTTTACTACCGGAACACCTCAAGGGCTTAACAAATACAAAAGTGAGGCCAGCGGGGTTTCTAATTTGGCAGGGCGCTCTGCCGCAGCACTGGCCTTGGCGGCAAGAATTTGGTTACGGGACGTAAAGGATTCCGTCTTTGCACAAAACTGTTTGGCTGCGGCCAAATCCCTATATAAATTGGGAAAGGAGAAGGAAGGTTTTCAGCAGGGAAATTCATATGGTGCCCCCTACCGATATTCGGAGAAAACCTGGGCGGACGATATGGAGTGGGGTGCTGCGGAACTTTATAAAAGTACGGGGAACAGTAGCTATTTGAGAGAGGCCAAGGAGTATGCCCTAAAGGCAAATACGGTATCTTGGACGCCTATGGATTCTGTTGGGCATTATGAATATTACCCTTTTGTCAATTTGGGCCATTTTGCCCTATTTGATGAGGTAGATGATGATTTCAAAAATACCTTGGCAGCATATTACAAAAGTGGTTTGGAGGATAATTTGAAAAGGGCATCCAAAAACGCCTATAATATTGGTGTCCCTTTTATATGGTGTTCCAATAATTTGCTCAGCAGTCTAATTACCCAGGGGATTCTTTATGAAAAAATGACAGGCGATAAAAGTTACCGTTCATTTCTGGTGGAACAACGGGATTGGCTTTTTGGTAGAAATCCTTGGGGAACCTCCATGTTTACCAAAATACCGGAAAATGGGGAGTATCCTGTGGACGTGCATACCAGTACTTGGGCACTGACCAAAAAGGAAGTTGCAGGCGGCCTGGTAGACGGACCGGTCTATGCCTCAATTTTTAATTCCTTAAAGGGCTTACGCATGGACGACCCGGACGAATTTGAAGCCTTTCAGAATAAATTTGTGGTGTACCATGATGATGTAGGGGACTATTCCACCAATGAACCTACTATGGATGGTACTGCCGGATCCATAATTATGATGGCCCATTGGGCGGCCCAAAATAAAAATTAGTCCCCGATTTAGGGAAATAGGCCATAAAAATACTTAGGATTACACTCTAGCTCTCAGGGGCCAACTCCACTTCCAGGCCTTCCAAATCCTCTGTGATATGGATTTGGCAGCCTAGGCGGCTGTTGTCCTTTACATGGAAGGCTTCTGCCAGCATGGCGTCCTCATCATCCGACATCCCTGGTAATTGATGGTCAGATTCTATATAGCACTGGCAGGAAGCGCACATGGCCATGCCTCCACATATCCCTATGGTGCCTTCAGGGGCAAGTTCGTAGGACCGAACTATCTCCATGAGGTTCATATTCATATCCGTGGGTGCGTCTACCTCGTGAACAACCCCATCCCTGTCCTTAATTTTTATTTTAACATCGCTCATGCCAGAAATATTCTTTTTTGCCAATAGCCAGCAAATTTAAGGGATTTACTTTAGGATTTGGCTGTTTTTTTTAATCAATGGACTTTACTACTGCCTTTGGGGCTTCTTTCTTGCTGCCATCAAAACCGGATACGCCACCTACGGTGGTGTACTTCATAACATATTTTTTATCTGGGAAAATGCGCTGATAGGCGCTTTGGCACATTAGGGTTGCCTCATGGAAACCGCAAAGGATCAATTTCAGTTTTCCGGGATATGTATTTACGTCCCCAATGGCATAAATACCTGGAATATTGGTCTGATAATCGAAGGTGTCCACTTTTATGGCATTCTTTTCAATTTCCAGTCCCCAATCCGCAATAGGTCCCAATTTGGGCGAGAGCCCGAACAAAGGGATAAAATAATCTATTTCCTTGGTAATTTCTTCATCCTCATCCCCGGTTTTGTTGATGACCACGGCCTCCAATTTTCCGGACCCTTTTAGACCCACGACTTCTGCGGGGGTAATAAGGTTTATTTTTCCCAAGTTTTTTAGGGACTGTACCTTCTCTACAGAATCCAAGGCACCTCTAAACTCATTTCTTCTATGAACCAAAGTTACTTCCGAAGCAACATCGGCCAAAAAGATACTCCAGTCCAGGGCAGAATCGCCCCCTCCGGCAATCAGTACCTTTTTATTGCGATATACTTCCGGATCCTTTATAAAATAGGCAACACCCTTGTCTTCATAATCCTTTATTCTATCGATCAGTGGTTTTCTGGGTTCAAAACTGCCAAGACCGCCGGCAATGGCCACGATCGGGGCATTATGCCTGGTACCCTTGTTGGTAGTTACCAAAAAGGTACCATCTTCCAACTTTTCAATGGTATTGGCCCGCTCGCCCAAAGTAAACCCCGGTTGGAACGCTTTTATCTGTTCCATAAGGTTGTTGACCAGGTCACCGGCCAAAACTTCCGGGAATCCCGGTATATCGTAAATGGGTTTTTTTGGGTAAATTTCGGAACACTGTCCGCCTGCTTGGGGCAAGGCGTCTATTAAATGGCATTTAAGCTGTAATAGGCCGGCTTCAAAAACCGCAAAAAGTCCGGTTGGGCCTGCACCTATAATCAGAATATCTGTTTTAATCATGGAAAAATGAACTTAAAATAGCTACAAAGCTAAAAAGGGAATCGAGTATTGTTTATGATAAAAGTCGGCTTAGTGGACCACGTTTATGACCTCCTGTATCTGTGGGGCATATTTTTTTATGGTCATTTCCACACCGCTCTTTAGGGTCATCTGGTTTACTGAACAACCTATACAGGCCCCTTCCAATTTCACTTTGACCGAATTATCATTGTCTATGGAGATCAGGGAAATATCCCCTCCATCACTTTGCAAAAAAGGTCGGATTTCCTCCAAGGCCTTTTCAACGTTATTTTTAAGTTCAATAGATGTCATAATTACTTCTTTTTAACAGCCGAACAACCTGCCATTGTAGTTATTTTAATAGCCTCTGTTGGAGGTAAGCTTTTGTTTCTATCCACTACTTCCCGAACCACATTTTTTGTAATCTCCTCAAAAGCGGCTTCAATGGCCGTTGCGGTTTGAAGTGCCGCCGGCCTTCCTGCATCACCGGCTTCCCTAATACTCTGTACCAAAGGAATCTCCCCCAGAAATGGAACATTTAAATCTTCCGACAGATGTTTGGCACCTTCCTTGCCAAAAATATAATATTTATTGTTAGGAAGTTCCTCTGGTGTAAAATACGCCATATTTTCTACTATTCCCAATACGGGGACATTTATAGAATCCTGTTGGAACATGGCCACCCCTTTACGGGCATCTGCCAAGGCCACCTCCTGGGGGGTACTTACTACCACTGCACCTGTTATTGGTAAGGATTGCATAATGCTCAAATGTATATCCCCGGTGCCGGGAGGAAGATCCAGGAGCATAAAATCCAGCTCTCCCCAATGGGCATCAAAAATCATCTGATTAAGTGCTTTGGCTGCCATGGGACCTCTCCAAATTACCGCCTGATTGGGTTGGGTGAAAAAGCCTATGGAAAGGAGTTTTACGCCATAACTTTCTATGGGCTTCATTTTGGATTTCCCTTCAACATTCGTCGCCAACGGTTTTTCTTGGGCAACATCGAACATGATGGGCATGGAAGGACCATAAATGTCAGCGTCCAATAGGCCAACTTTAAACCCCATTTTGGCCAAGGTGACGGCCAAATTTGCCGTGACCGTAGATTTTCCTACCCCGCCCTTTCCGGAAGCGACCGCAATGATATTTTTAATTCCAGGAATGGGTTTTCCCTTTATCTCGTTCACTTTGGGCTTGGTTGCCGGGGCGTTCACTTTTACATTGACGGTAATCTTGGCCTTGTGGTACACCTTGTCGTGTATTATCTTCAAAATTTCGACCTCCGTTTTCTTCCGCGCCTGTAAACTTGGGTTGGAAATGGTAATATCAACAACTACCTCGTCCCCAAAAACCATAATATTTTTAACCGCGCCACTCTCCACCATATTTTGTCCCTCGCCGGGAACAGTGATGTTTTCAAGGGCCTTAAGTATGTCTTTCTTGTCTAATTTCATCCTAAACCATTCTTATTCAGTCATTATTAAAACTGATTCTAAATTACAAAGATACGGCTTAGGAGCGAGATTAGGAAGGAAGGTAATTGAAAAGTAAAATAAGGCAATAGGGTTCCTCTATATGTTGCGATTCATCCATAATTATCGGCACTTGTACTTAGGAAGATTGCCCTAATTCCCGCCAAGGGTCCCAAAAGAGATTTTCAAAATCCACAATCTGGTTATCGACCACTTTTATGCCTTCATTTTCCAATAACTGCTGCATTAGATTAGTGCCTTCAAAATGATGTTTCCCCGTTAATAGCCCTTTTCTGTTAACTACCCTATGCGCGGGGATATCTCCCATTTTATGGGCGCCGTTCATGGCCCACCCTACCATTCTGGCACTTCTGGCAGTGCCTAAATATTTGGCAATGGCACCATAGGAGGTAACCCGCCCATATGGTATTTGCCTGGCCACTGCATATACTTTTTCAAAGAAGTTCTCGTTTTCGGGCTTCATCAGGTATAAAAAATACGAATTAGGGTAATTACCAATAATAGCAACATTAAGGCGCTTAGAATATAATTGGAATTTTTTGAAAACCCATTGTTCTTGGTTTCCAATTTGGTAAAATAGACGGTGTACAGATAGAGTACCGTGAAAGTACCACATCCGGCGGCAAGAATAAATGTGGCTATATCGCGGAATTGGAATTGTATCCATCCCGAGGCGTTCCACATGGCATTCAATCCACTATAGTATGGGATGGTCAATAAATTTACCGCCGCCAACAATATGCCTTTAAAGAAACTATTTTTCTTGCTTACCTTGACTATTTTGGGTCTGTTGAGTTTTTTTTTCTTGGCCTTCACAAAGAAGTAGACGGCAAAAAAAGCAAAGACGATAAGGGCTATTTTTAACAGCAGGTCTATGATCTCCGGGTTTTTGAATAGAAATTTGGAAATCAGTACAGAAATATAGGCCTGAACAATGATCATGGTAGATACCCCCAGACTAAAAATAATACCGTTGGTCTTGCCCTTTTCCACACTGATCTTGGCGGCGTTCATATTAAGTAGGCCTGGTGGTACGGTGGCCATGAAGGCAGCTGAAAAGGTTGCAAAGAAAAGGGTAAGTAAATGCTCCATGGGTTACCTTATTCTGAATTTGATATAGGTGATCGGTTTTCCTTTTTCAAGATACTGATTTTCATAGAAAGTTTGTATCTCCAATACTTCTTTGGGGCTACCCTCGTTTTTGTAGATGTCGTGATTGGAATAGAGTACCTCATAGCCTTTGCCATGTAAAAGGCCCAAGGTATAGCCATGCATAAATTCGCTGTCGGTCTTTAGATTAATGATGCCATTTTCCTTTAGGATCAATTTATATTTATCCAAAAAAGCCTCGTTGGTAAGTCTATGCTTGGTACGTTTATATTTTATTTGGGGGTCCGGAAAGGTGATCCAGATTTCAGAAACTTCATCGGGAGCAAATAGTCCGTCAATCAATTCTATCTGGGTCCTTAAAAAGGCGGCATTGGTTACATTTTCTTCGGTGGCCGTCTTGGCACCTCTCCAAAAGCGGGCTCCCTTGATATCTATTCCAATGAAGTTTTTATTTTTATTTTGACGGGCCATTCCAATGGTATATTCTCCTTTGCCACAGCCCAGTTCCAAAACCAAGGGGTTGTCGTTACCGAAAAATTCGTTCCACTTCCCTTTTAGGGAAAACGAACCTTTTGTAATTTCTTCCCTAGTGGGTTGAATTACATTCTTAAAGGTTTCATTCTCCTTGAACCGTTTCAGCTTATTCTTACTTCCCACTTTAGATCTAAAATTTAATTTTTGGCAAAGCTAATGAAATCTAATTTTGTTTCTTAGAAAGTGGGGTCCGTTGTTCATTAATTGGGATGCAAGCATAAACTTTAAAGTTGACACCCAATATTTAGCACATGATGATCTGCTAATTTTTAGAATGAACGGGAAAAGAAGTAAATTAGAGCTATAATCTTCTGCAAATGCAAAAATGGGGACTGCTTTTTTTAGTGCTATTGCAGCTAGGTTGCAGTGGACGTGCAATGGAGAAACTTAATGGCGTTAGTTTCGTAGCCTCTAGGGACAAGGTGGTCCAAGAGCATGTGGATGCCGTTAGGAATGTAAATGCCAAATGTGCCGCGGTTATGCCCTTTGGATTTATTAGGGATGCATACTCGCCGGAAATAATTTTTAATACCTCAAGACAATGGTTCGGGGAAACAAGGACCGGGGCCAGGCAATACATAGACATCCTGCACCGGAATGGTTTAAAAGTGATGTTGAAACCCCAGATTTGGATTTCCAGAGGGGCATTTACGGGGAATTTAAAAATGGATTCCGAAGAAAAATGGCGGGCATTGGAGGAGTCTTATTGGAAATTCATAATGGCATATGTTTCGCTGGCCGAGGAAACAAATGCCGATGTATTTTGTATCGGGACCGAGTTGGAGCAGTTTGTTGGTCACAGACCGGAGTACTGGACAGAACTTATTAAGGAAATCAGGAGTGTTTACAAAGGAAAACTTACCTATGCGGCCAATTGGGACGAATACGGAAGGGTCCCTTTTTGGGAGGATTTGGATTTTATTGGGATAGATGCCTACTTTCCGCTGAGCGATGAGAAAACCCCCAGCGTGGAACAGTTAAGAAAGGGGTGGCAACCGCATAAAGAGAAAATAAGATCCTTGTCCTTGGAAATAAACAGGCCCATTATCTTCACTGAATACGGATATAGGAGCAACAATTATACTGCCAAAAAACCTTGGTTGGTAGACCATAATAGCCAAGACGAAGTAAATCTTGAGGCCCAAAGCAACGCTACCAAGGCCATTTTTGAAGAATTTTGGAAAGAAGATTGGTTTGCTGGCGGATTTGTTTGGAAATGGTTTATGGACCATGAAAGGGCAGGGGGAATAAATGACAATCGGTTTACTCCTCAAAATAAACCGGCACAGGAGGTAATCAAGAATTATTACAAGGAGCATTAGCGTCCATTGTACCCACTAAGCTAGCTTTGATGTTAGCCGTTACTTACGAATGCCCATCTTTTACCTTGGGGTAATGGATTATTTATGCAGTCTAGGATTAATTTTGATGGGTATTGCAGGCCCTATATGCTTATTTTGTACCGTACAAGAATTTCAACACAATGAACTCATCTTGACTTTTTCCATTACCTGCAAAACCATCATTTTGCACCCTAATTTTGTCTTTTTCTCTCAACCTAGTGCTGCTATGCTGCTCCAAAAAGCCTTTATTAGGGCACAAAAGCATAACTTTTCGGTTGAAAACAAAAAGTCAAGATGAGTTCTATGGATTGTTTTTGGAATTGGGCAGGATTTTTGATAATATTTGTACAAAATTGTTAGTGTGTCTACCAAAAGAACTTTTATTTTATCGTGGATGGTGGGTTTAATAGGACTCCCTTTAGCTTCCCAAACTTCGGTTAAAACGGTAATAGCGGAAAGGGGAGATGGTATTTATTCCATTCTTAGAAAACAAGGAATGAACCCTGTTAGGCATTACGGACATTTTGTGGATCTTAACCAGGATAATTTACGGGATAGCATACATCTTTATGAGGGAAGGGAGTATATTATTCCTCAAGTACCCGTAGATACGGTTGCTATAGAGGAATCCACCATAAAAAAGGCTTCGGAAATTAAGGAGGTATCCCATATCCTTAACGATGATATTTTTGGTAAGGAGTACGCATCCACGGAAATAAAAAGTAATAAGTTACAGGGTGCCATTTATTATTTAATATCAGGTCATGGAGGGCCGGATCCCGGAGCTATTGAAAAATATGAAGATAAAATTATAGCAGAGGACGAGTATGCCTACGATATTACCCTGAGATTGGCCAAAGAGCTTATATCCCATGGGGCCAAGACCTACATTATAATCAGGGATTCCAATGATGGCATAAGGGATCAGCGCTTACTGGAGATAGACAGGGACGAGGTAGCCTATCCCAATGAGGATATACCTTTAAACCAATTGATGCGATTAAAGCAGCGCGTTGATGTGGTGAACAAACTCTATTTGGAAAATGCCGGTAAATATCAGCGGTTACTAGTGACGCATGTAGATAGCCGTAGCAAGGGACAGAATATTGACGTGTTTTTCTACCATCATGAGAAGAGTAAAAATGGCAAGCGTTTGGCAGAAAGTATCCACGAGACTTTTTTAAATAAATACAGACAATACCAACCCAACAGGAATTATGAAGGGACTTTTGCCGATCGTAGCGGACTGTATTTGGTCAAGAATACCTTGCCTGCCATGGCCTATATAGAGGTGGGAAATATTAAGAACAAAAAGGACCAAAAACGTATCTTGGACCCGGACAATAGGCAAGCACTTGCCAAATGGATTTCCGAAGGGGTTTTATTGGATTTTGAGACAAGAGATTAGTGATTTATTATTTAAGTGATATTTTTCTTGTAATAACGGTACAATTGTTCCGGGCCAACGCCCAGTGCATTCTTTAGGTGAATGATTCCAAAATGGTATTGTAATTTAAGGGTTCCGATCTGGTCATATTTTCTGGCCGAAGTTACTACATATTGGGGCAATACCTTGAATTTGGATATTTTGTAAAGGCGGCCAATAAATTCCGCATCCTCACAGATAATATATTTTTCGTTAAAGCCGCCACTCTTTAGGAATAGGTCCCTGCACACAAATAAAGATTGATCACCGCCCCTGCATAGACGGTTATTTATTCTGCTGAACCATGCGAAGAATCGTAAAAACCGTTTAGAGGTATTGAACTTCATTCTAAAACAGCCTGAAGCTTTATGGTGGTGTATGGCATTTAGAATATATAGGTCAAAATCTTTTGGCGGATAGGTGTCGGCATGTAAAAAGTAAAGGATATGGCCTTTGGCCAATGCTGCTCCCCTGTTCATTTGTTTGGCACGCCCCCTTTCTGAGCTTATGATCTTTGCTCCCAAAGTTTTTGCCATTCCAGGAGTGCCGTCCGTACTGCCTCCATCCACTACAATTATTTCCTCGATATTCTTGGGACTGCCGGTCTCTTTTAAATGCTTCAACAAATTTCCAATATGTGCAGCTTCATTTAGGGTCGGGATTATTATACTAATGGTAATGGAATTACTCAATGTCATTTAGTTCCCAATTATATTTCAAATAACTTATTTCGGTATTGGAAGTTAATTTTACATCGGCATACTTGTTTAGGTAATCTATCAGGGAACCATTTTTGGTGAAATCCTTTTTGTACCAGTTAAAAATTTCGGATAGATTGGCTTTTTCCTTGGTCAGCACATTTTTGTCTGGATCATTGATAAAGTATTTTGCCGTTTGTTCCAACAGTTTGTCAAGATTGGCGGCAGTAAAGGCGGTGTTCCATAATTTTGGACAGGAATACGAGGCACAATTAATGGCAAAATGAATTCGGGGCTCCTCCATTCTGCGCAGTATTTTGTGTTCCAGATCTCCCAAGGAAATCTTTTCACCGCCCATTTTCACGATTTCTTTTCCCCATGGATTTTTAATGTCCTTAATACTTTTGGTAGGATAATGGTCCAAAATTAGTTTCACCGTAGCGGCATTGTAAAGGTTAATATAATAGGCCAGTTTTTCGGGCTTACTTGCCTTATCGGTTGGACGGTTCCCTGCCAAATATTCCAAGTATTGCTCCAATGCGGAAATGTCTTTGGTAAAGCCTTTGTAGTCCACATTTCCTTTATCGTCTACATGCTTTTTGAGCAAAACATCCCATTCGGAATGATCTACCTGCCAAACCATATTGACGGCAAGGTTTTCATTACCCTTTGTAGTAGGAACGGGGCCACCAGTACTTTTTGTTAGAAGGAGGATTAGTAATAAGGATACTTTAAGGTGCATGTCAATTAGTTTACTTCCAATTAGTGTACCCGGCCCCTTAAACCTTACCGTGCGACATTGATTAACAGCAGCCTCCACCATTATAATGCCAGGTACTGTTGCTTATATGGATTTCGGCATTGCTTTTTTCCAGGGCGGCTGCGGTTTTGTCACATACCGCCAGAGGCTGGTTTTGCATTAGGACATGGCCGTTATGGTCATCAAAATATGTTTCATTACCATAATAAATGGCTGTTTTTCCCGTAAAAACGCAGGGGCCATCTTGGGGCATGGGGTCTTTTATTGCCGCTATTTCAATAGATTCGATAAAGATCAGTTCGTCCGTTGGGTAGTGGTTGGGAGAGAGCACCCGATATGATTTTCTCGCCCTAATTTCTATAGTTCCAAAACCCGCATCGGTCAATACTTTTATGTACTCTTTTAAAGGGATACTTCCACTTAAACACAGGGCCCTTAGTCGGTCATCGTTACGCAGGGTTTCGTTCATGGGCTGTTCACAAATGGGGTCGCTCATAACCAATCTGCCCTGAGGTTTTAATACGCGATACATTTCGGCAACCGCTTTCCTTAAGTCTTCTGTCCTAAAGATATTGAACAAGCAGTTTTGAGCGGCAACATCGATGCTTTCGTCTTCAATGGGCAGGTGTAGCGCATCCCCTTTTACCAGGTTTACAAACTCCCTCTTAAACCAAGGGTTTTCCTGTTCCGCTACTTTGAAGTTTTCTTTGGAGGCGGTCAACATCTCATCCACAACATCTACCCCGGTGACTCCGCCCTTTTGTCTGGAAAAATAGGAAAACTGTAACAATTCCATTCCCCCTCCTACCCCTACATATAGTACCTTAGGGTTGTTTATCAAATCCTGGGCAGAAACCGTACTTCCACAACCGTAGTTCATCTCCTGCATAATTTTTGGAATGGACAAACCTGGAAATTGCCAAATAGGGTTGGTGCTGCAGCAGAGGCCGACATCCGGGGTCAGTGCGGCATTCTTATATAATTCATTCGTTGCTTCCAAATAACTCATGTCTTAAGTTTAAAAGTTTGTCATCCGTTTTATAATTTACTTTTTTCACTACTCACTACTCACTACTCACTACTCACTACTCACTACTCACTACTAAGATTATATTTCCTTGATCAATTCCCTAAATAATCTTATCATTTTTGGTTCCGTTGTCCCTGCAATGGCAATTATTTCGGAAATGTTGACCGGTTTTAGATTGTCCGGGTCACATTCGTCCGTTAGCACGGATACCGCCACTACCGGTAGTTTTAAGTGATTGGCAACGATTACCTCTGGCGCGGTGCTCATTCCTACGGCATCGGCGCCAATAATTTTAAGCATACGATATTCGGCCTTTGTTTCCAGTTGGGGCCCTACAACGGAGGCGTAGACCCCTTTCTGAAGGCTTATATTTTCCTTTTTGGCTATTTTTTCCAAAATTGAGCGCATAGGAAGGTCATAGGGTTCGCTCATATCCGTAAAACGATCCCCAAATTGGCTTACGTTTTTAAAGGCCAATGGAGACCCGCCCTGAAGGTTGATATGGTCTTCTATAAGCATGAGGTCACCTTTCTTAAAATGGGGGTTGATGGCCCCGGCAGCATTGGAGATAAACAGTTTTTTTATTCCTAGTTGTTGCATTACCCGAATAGGGTAGGTAACGTCCAAAAGATCATATCCTTCATAAAAGTGGAACCTGCCCTGCATCACTACCACTTTTTTACCTTCCAAGATTCCATAGATCAATTTGCCCGAATGGAATTCTACGGTAGCCAAGGGAAAATAGGGTATATGGTTGTAGTGCGCTTCTATGGGGTTTTCAATTTCATCTGCCAATTTTCCCAAACCTGTTCCTAGTACAATACCAATTTCAGGGGCTTCAAAGCCTTTTGCCATTAAATAATCGGTAGATTCCTTAAGTAATTTAGCCGTCATAAAATTTTAATTTTTTAAAAAAGTTCGGAAGATTTCAATATCCTTGATATCTTCAAAATAGTCAATATCATTTTTAGGAGCCAACAAGCCGTAGTTTTTTCCTTTCAAATCTTCCAATGTTGCCTCCAATACGGTATCCGCGCCCCAGGATTTATTTTTAAAAAGAGCCGGGTTTAAGACTTTCATCCCTAGCAAATAATACCCGCCATCAATGGCCGGGCCTATTACATAATCATGCTGGTCCAAGATCTTAAAAGCCTCCATCAAATCGCTTTCGTTTAAATCGTACATATCACTGCCAATAATAATAATTTTTTCATGGCCTGCATTAAATCCGTCCTTAAAGGCATTGGCCATTCGTTCTCCCAAATCCTTGCCGGATTGTATTTTTTTTTCATAAATGGGTTGCTCCCAAATATCATTTTCCCAAATTTCATCGGAATAGAATACCCATTTCCCAACAACTAAGCCCTTGGTAATATTTTTGGTGTGTTCAAGTAAAAACTGATATATGTTCAGGGCAATCTCATTGCCCACAGTTGCGGCCAACCTGGTTTTGCATTTCCCAAGTTCGGGGTTCCGTGTAAATATGATCAGTAAATCTTTGGGGAGGGTCATATGGGCTTCTAAATGGATTAGTTTAATGGAATCCTAATGGTCGTTATAGGTATGTATTCATTACTTAATGATAGTACATTGGGAATTGTCGGGATTCCCTTTCTTGGACCAAGCCCTTAGGGCAGACCGATGTTTGGGAATAACCAATAGATTCGAAATTAATTTTATTTATGGACCAAGGGATTCCTAATATTCAATTTTGATTTTTTAATTTCACGGTTTTGCAATGGTGCAATTTATTTTCTTTTAATAAATATAAAATTATTTTTTTTGATAGTCACTTATACTTCTGCCTGTACTTACTTTTGATTAATCCTATTTTATTATTAACATATGCCCGATAAAAAGAAAAAGAGTCATGACTTTAGATCCAACCTCTATTCCTATTGGAAAAAATCCCGAAGGTTTAGGGTTGGAATTTTTGCCGACATACATGATGCCCTATTTATTATAGCGGGGATTTTTTCGGCTGCTTTCGGTTTGGAAAGTTTTTTATTGCCCAATAGTTTTATTGATGGTGGGGCTACGGGAATTTCACTATTGATTTCGGAAATCTCGTCCATGCCCTTATACATATTGATTATTCTTGTTAATATTCCATTTATATTTCTTGGTTATAAGGTAATAGGTAAACAATTTGCCATCAAGGCCTCTTTGGCCATTATTGGCCTGGCCATAGTTTTGGCCACGGTACACTTTCCGGAAGTCACCGAGGACAAACTCTTGGTAGCGGTTTTTGGAGGTTTCTTCCTAGGGGCGGGAATTGGTCTTTCCATTAGGGGTGGGGGTGTCTTGGATGGTACCGAGGTACTCGCCATTTATCTGAGTAGGAAATTAAGGACCAAAATAGGGGATAATATTATTGTAATAAATATTATAATATTCTTGGCAGCTGCCTATTTTCTTTCTTTGGAAACGGCACTTTATTCCATGTTGACCTATTTGTCGGCTTCCAAAACTTTGGATTTCGTGGTGGATGGGATCGAGGAGTACACCGGGGTCACCATTATATCTGCACGCAGTGAGGAGATCAGACTTATGATTACGGAAAAACTGGGAAGGGGCCTTACCATTTATAAGGGTCATGGGGGGTACGGAAAAAGTGGTACCCATAATGAGTACGACATTATTTATGCGGTAATTACCAGACTGGAGATCAGTAAATTAAACACGGAACTGGAAAAGATAGACCCTAATGCCTTTGTGGTAATGAATAGTATCAATGATACCAAAGGGGGGATGATCAAAAAGCGGGCCATGAACCATTAATATTTTCCGATCCTTAATAGTACTGTAAGTATTTCCAAAGCAAAACTACCAATGTAACCGTTGTTACCAAAGGTGACCTGGAGAAGGTTTAATTTTGGAATATCTAGGATTAATATTTTATGGAGCAAGTAGTAGGGAAAACTGAGCATGAGTTGGTCAGGGATGGTTTAAAGTCGTCCATGGATTATATGGAATACAGGTTATTGGTTTCCAATTTAGCTTTAGAGGGCAGGTCTACTGGATCTATAGAAAGTCAGGAACTGAGCTATTATACGCGTCTGAACGATCAACGAATGAAGCGTTTGGATAAGACCATTAAGATCAGTGCCGATTCCGAAGCCAAAATAAAAAAGGTTGTTAAGAAAATTATCTGGTTGGTGCTTACGGAAAGTTGGTGTGGAGATGCGGCCCAAACGCTACCAATAATGAATAAGATAGCGGCAATGAATACGAATATTTCGTTAAGAGTGGTATTGCGCGATGGGCATCCGGAGCTAATGGAGCAATTTTTATCCAATGGTACCATGGCCATTCCAAAACTGATTTCCCTTGATGGTACATCGGGCGAGGTTCTGGGGGAATGGGGTTCCCGACCCTCTATCGCTGCCAAAATGGTGCAGGACTATAAACATAAATATGGAAAGTTGACGGCAGAATTTAAACAGGACCTACAGCTCTGGTACAATAAGGATAAGGGGCAAAATACGGTGAACGATCTTTTATCTTTACTTTTCTTGAAATAGATAGGTAATGCTGCCCATTTGCTCCACCTTTTCTCCGGTATTGAATTTGGATTTTAAGGCATATTCAATGGCGTTGTCCACTAGACATCCATTGAGGGTACTGGAGCTTTTTTTGTTTACTTCGGCCTCTATGACCTTTCCCAACTGGTCTACCTTAATGTTAATGACAACCTTACCCCCTTCTATACAGGTGTAAATGGGTATGGGAAGGTTGGTATGCCTCCTATCTACCAGGGAGTAGGAAACAGAAGTCCGTCTCTCGGCCAAATTGTTGGTCAGGGTTTCTTTACTGGCCTCCTTTTCCCCCAAGATTTCCTGTTTTTCCCTTCTTCTTTTTGCTAATTCCTTTACCCTTGCGGCATATTCGGAGTCCGAGCTAAGAAAGTCCGTAGGGTCGTCACTGTTGGAGGATAGCTCTTGTTCTTCCAATATTTCCTCTAATGTTTTAAGGGGCTCGGGATTGCCATAACTTGGTTTGTTGGCCTCGTTATAGGCCATATGACTTTTAACGGGATCGGATTTGGCCATTTCCTCCATCTCCTTTAATTCTTCCTCGATTTGCTTCTCCATATCCTCCTCTTCCAACAGACTTAATTCAATATCATAATCCTCCCTTTCTTCACGTCCCAAGTGGATGTTGTATAGCCCTAGCACCACCAAGGCCATGGAAAAGAAGGTGATTAAGAAAGAAAGTTGTTTACGGTTTAAATTCATAGTGATATAACCACGTTTTATCAAAAATATTTCAAATTATCGACGAACGGTCAAGGTTACCACTTTTAATATCGAAATTTAGCTGTCGATTTGCAGTAATTTACCAAATTCCTCGGGGGTTAGAGCTTTATTTACGTTGTAATCCCCTATTTTGGTTCTTTTTAAGGAGGATAAGTGCGCTCCGGAATCCATGGCTTTTCCAAGATCATGGGCCAAAGACCTAATATAGGTGCCTTTGCTGCAGACCACCCTAAAGTGTATTAAAGGGAGTTCTACAGCGGTAATTTCAAATTCGGTAATCGTGACCTTTCTTTTTTTAATCTCCACTTCCTTGCCTTCCCTTGCGTATTCATAAAGTCTTTTGCCGTCTTTTTTCAGTGCCGAGAAAACAGGGGGAATTTGTTCAATATCCCCAATAAATTGGGCAGCGGTACTATGGATCAATTCCTTGGTGATATGGTCTATGGGAAAGTTTTCGTTTATTTCCGTTTCCAGATCGTAGGAAGGAGTGGTGCCGCCAAGGGTTATGGTACCGGTGTATTCTTTTTTCTGTCCCTGTATTTCGTTTATGGTCTTGGTAGATTTTCCTGTACAGATAAGTAATAATCCTGTTGCCAGGGGATCCAGGGTCCCGGCATGGCCTATCTTGATCTTTTTAAGCTGAAATTTCTTTCTGATTTTCCATTTCAAGGAATTAACGGCCTGGAAGGACGACCAACCAAACGGTTTGTCTATTAATAAAACCTGTCCCTCTAAAAAGTCTTCCTTTGTCATTATATTACCGTTAATGGGCGTATGAAATAATGTATGACGATAATTGCGATACCCACTATTATTCTATAGTAGCCAAAAATCTTAAAACCGTGCTTGCTTAAGTAGCCAATAAAGGTCTTAATGGCAAAGAGGGCCACTACAAAACCTACCACGTTTCCTATAATCAATAAATTTATTTGTTCGGAGGTAAGGGCGAAGCCGGCATAATAGTAGTCATAACTCTTTTTAAGGGTAGCCCCAAGCATAGTGGGCAAGGCTAGAAAGAATGAAAACTCCGCCGCGGCTGTCCGGGATAATTTTTGGGTCATGCCTCCAACAATACTGGCACCACTTCTGGAAACTCCAGGAATCATTGCCAAGCACTGGAAGAGGCCAATCTTAAAAGCCGTGGCATAGGAAATCTCGGTGTTTTCTGAATTTCCGAACCAGTCATCCACCTTTAAGAGGATAAACCCTCCTATGACCAGGGAAATGGCAACTATGAGCGGACTTTCCAGTAAGGCGTCGATTTGGTCACTTAAAAGGAGGCCGAAAACCACTGCCGGAATAAAAGCGATCAAAAGCTTATAATAAAAATCGATGCCTTGAAAAAATCGTTTAAAGTACAGCACCACAACTGAAAGAATGGTGCCCAATTGGATAACGATCGTAAATAGTTTGGTAAAATCTTCCTGAGCAATACCAAAGAAGGAAGATGTTATAATCATGTGTCCAGTTGAAGAAACCGGCAAATACTCGGTAATACCTTCAATAATGGCAAGAACAATAGCCTCAAATATGTCCAAAATTTATTTCTTCTTATGCGGATTCAACAGAATGGCGTACACTTCTATCCCCAGCCCGATCAATACCAAAGTTGGGGCAAGGCGTATTCTTCTAAAATTATAGATTTCAGGATTAAAGACATTGGGATCGTCACTGCCTCCACCGCTCATAAGAATAAACCCTAGGCTTATAAAAGCCAGACCAACAAACATAAAAAGATAATTTTTTTTCTGAAAAATAAATTCCTGATCAGGCTTTTGTGATTGATTGTTTTTTTGTTTTTTACCCATACCGCAAAGTTAATAATATAAATCGTCTGTTCTAAGATTTAAGAAACGTTGTGTTGCAAAAAATGTGCTTATCAATGAAATCAGGACCCCTAAAAAAAAGACACTTGCAAAAAGAATTATGAGAATTGCAGGTTCCTGAAATAGGTTAAGTTCCGGAAAATTTATATTTACATAATATATTACAAAGCCCAATGCAATTAAGGCCAGGACCGCACCAAGGATCCCTAGTTTTATGTTGGTCCAGATAAAAGGTCGGCGGATAAAAGTTTTGGTAGCCCCAACCATCTGCATGGTTTTTATGATAAAGCGCTTGGAGTAAATGGATAGTCGGATGGAACTGTTGATCAACAGTACGGCGATAAAGGTAAAAATACCACTGGCTACCAAAATCCAGAAACTTATTTTTTTTACGTTGTCGTTCAAAAGGGTAATCAGCGGTTTGTCGTAGCTCACTTCCTCAATATAGTCCCGGCTCGAAATTTCCTCTGCTATTTCGGCAATCTTCTCAGTAGAAACATAATCGGCCTTAAGTTGTACGTCTATGGAATTCTTAAGGGGGTTATACCCCAGGAAATCCAAGAAATTTTCCCCAATTTCCTCGCTGTGTTGTTCTGCCGCCTGTTCTTTGGAAACGTAGGTGGCCTTTTTGGTGTATTCGGCCATGGCCAAACTTTTTTGCAATTGGTCCACCTCCACTTCTTTGGCATTGTCCTTAAGGAAGACGGATATGGTGATCTGTTCCTTAAAATGATCGGCCAGTTTTTTGGTGTTCAGCACCAAAAGTCCCAAGATGCCCAATAAAAAAAGTACCAATCCAATACTTAGGACCACTGAAAAATAGGAGGAGATAAGCTTTCTTTTTTGAAAACGTTCAAAAGATGTACTCATAGTTGAAAATCAATATGTAAAAATAGGAAAGTAAATTGAATTAGAACTAGCTGAGACATGTTTGATGGTTATTTAGGTTTGTTTTGGCGATGGAAAGGGGTACTTATTGGTCCATTTTCTGTCAAAACTATCTTTTAAGGGAAAAATGCCCTTTTTTAAAGGTATCGTTTATAGTTATATGATACCAGTAGTCGGAGGCCGGCAAGGCTGTTCCATTAAAGGTTCCGTCCCAGTTGAACGGGCTGTTTTGGGAGGTCTTGATAAGTTGGCCATAGCGGTCGAACAAACTCATTTTTGAAAAATTAAATTTTTCCAGAACCTTAATTTCAAATATATCGTTCACGCCATCTCCATTGGGAGTAAAAAATTTGGGGATTACGAGATGGATATAATCCAAAGTAGCTATGCCACAATTGTTCCGTTCCCGGACATATAGCGTATATGAGCCTCCTTCTACCTTATTAAATAGGTTTTCACTTTGGTAACTATATCCATCCAACGAGTATTCAAAGTTTCCGTTGTTTTCGGTAAATATGGAGAGCGTGTGTTCTTCGGAAACGGCAGATCGGATTTTAGGGGAGTCGATTTGATTCAGGCCAATTGTTTTCAGGGCGGTGCATCCGTTGGCATTGGTCACTTTTACCGTATAGATCCCAGGGTTGGTTACATTGATATTGGCCGTGGTTTCGCCAGTATTCCACTCATAATCAACATTACTTATGCCTGCGGATAGGGCAATGGTCGTATTTTCACAGAAACTTAGGGTTTCATCACTTACATCCGGCAGATCGTATATAGTTATGTTAATTGCCGTTCGTTGATCGGCATAGCAATCAGCCAAGGTAGATATGGCCTCGGCGTAATAGGTACCGGATGTTAGGGAGCTGTAGGTGGTGCTGTTGGATAGCAAAAGTTGGCCACCAATGGGGGCATCGTACCAATTTACCCGGATGTTTTCCGGTACGGAGACCGATAATGCCCTGTTCTGGTCCCTACAGCTTGCAATATTGCCATTGCTTTGTGGGGGAGCGGGTTGGGGAACTATCAAAACCTCGTAAACGTCGGAAATGGTACTGCATAGAGAATTGGCCAGATTAATGGCATCTTCGGCCATTTTAACCCTAAAATAGGTGGAACTGGTCAAAACTCCAGAGGTATAGGTAGGGTTGGTCTGCCCTGAAAGATCCGTCCAATTTATACTATCGGTACTCTGTTGCCATTGAAAGGCATGGGTTTTGTAAATGGAAAAGTCCGGGGTGGCCGTAAGTTGTACACTGCTTGCGGGATCTGTTTCACACTGTGTAAGATTGGATCTATTTTGGGCATCGGTGAGTTCAATATAATCGCCACAAGTTTTAAATACGATGTCATCTATGGCAAGATCATTGCCACAGCCGCCAACGCCGTTGTTCAACATTTTCAGGATTACCGAAGTCTGAGCTGGCAAAGTTTGGAATACCAGGCCGTACTGACGCCAAATGGGAGTTGCCGTTCCGTGAATGTTTCCGGTGTCGCCCGATGCCAATAAGTTGGTTTCCGTATCATCCCAAATTTGAAATTTAACATTTATGGGGATTCCATTTCCGCTACATCCCGAGGCCGGCAATAAATTAATGAGCCAGGATGAAAATTCGTAGGAAGTGTTTTCGCAAAGCCCTGATACCTCGCGTCTGAAAAATTCTCCGGAGGTGTAATCAGCATTGACAATAAAAGACTTTCCTTGGGTGTCGTTTTGGGTGTGGTCCGTAATATTGTGCCAATTGTAAAAAGGGGTGGCATTGGAGATCGTATAACTACCGTCTGATGGGGATCCACCTACATATTGGTAGGAAGTACTTCCACTGGCCAAAGGGGGGCCGTATAAAAGCCCTTCGCCAAAGGTTTCCGTAAAGATGGGCTCACCGGTATTTCCGGAGCAAAATCCAAATTGGGCCTTTGTGCCGGTTGTGCCAAGGAGACAGAAAAGTTGTATTGGCGCAATAATCCGCCATAATATTTTGATCACGTTTTAAAGATATATATTTTGAGGTAATAAAGAACAAAGGAAAGACCATTGGTAAATATTGACGATTACCTATGCGTTGGTGTTGGCAGTCGCCGCAGGTTAATGTATAATATCTTTTTGCTTTCATGGATTAAACTTATTTTTTGCCCAGTGTAAAATGAATGAAGCGGGTACCCTTAGTAGGGCGGATTTAAAGACAAACAATTTAGAATGACTTACGATTTCAGGAAGATTGAAGAAAAGGGGCGGAGGCTCCTTTCCTAACGAATTGGAAGCTGTATTTTGGTCCAGCGGTTTCATTTGCCCCCTTGGCGGCCTCTTGTTTTTACTAGAAATTATCTTTTTAAAGCGAAATGACCTTTTTTTATATTGTTGTTAACTTTAAATTGAAACCAATAATCAGAGGCGGGAAGCGCCTGCCCTTTATAACTACCATCCCATTCGAAAGGATTGTTCATGGTGGTTTTTAAAAGGTTGCCATAGCGGTCGAAAATACTTAATTGTACCGGTTTTAAATTTTCGGCCCCGCTAATTTTGAAAGTATCATGTATACCATCCCCATTGGGAGTGAAAAATTTGGGGATTATCAAATGAACATAAGGGAGATTTGTTGTGCCACAGTGGTTTTTCTCACGGGCAAAGAGGGTATATAATCCGCCCTCAGTATTGGTAAACTCATTATCGTCTTGGTAATTATAACCATCTAGGGAATATTCAAAATCCCCATTATTATCCATGAGTATAATAAGGGTGTATTCCTCCGAAATGGCTGTTTTTATTTTAGGCGCTTCAATTTGATTTAGGGTAATCGTTTTCGTAGTAGAACAACCGTTGCCATTGGTCAGTGTAACTGTATAAATTCCAGGAGTACTAACAATAATATTGGAGGTAGTTTCGCCGGTACTCCACTCATAGTCAACATTGTCTGTATCTGAGGACAAGGTGATGGTCGTATTTTCACAGAAACTCAGGGTTTCATCTATTGGTTTAGGGGGGGGGTCGTGTATAATAATGGATACAGGTGTCCTTTGGCTGGAGGAACACCCCAATATGGAATCGGGATCGTGAACGGAGGAGCCAGGGACAGGCGGCCCCAAAGGCGCGGGCAAAGCCCGAGCTTCAGCATAATAGGTGCCCGATGTTAGAGCCAAAAGAGTGGAACTGTTGGCCAGCAACAGATTACCGCCTGTGGGTTCGTCATACCAATCCACTGTTAAATCGTCATACCATTCCACTTCTTCATCAATGCTTACAGATAGCACCCTGTTTTCTGCCCTACAAGATTCTATATTTCCAAGGCTTAGAGGGGGCTCGGGCTGGGGTACGTCAAAAATCTCGTACACTTGGTAATCCACAGTACATAGAGGGTCCAAGAAACCCTCATCGATTAATATCCACCTATAAAAACGATAATTGGTCGTCGACGATGGAATAATATATTGACTCCAGGCTCCTGGTTCTGCACCCATAACATCAGCTGAACCCATAATTATCCCTCCAGTGTCTTCTCTAAGAATTACTTCTGCACTGTCTTCCCAATCTTTACCATCAATACTTTGCTGCCATTTGTAAACGTATTTAGCATTTTTAGGAGGCAAAGGAAGTGCATGAAGCCTTATACTGGTAGGAGTGGATGTTTCACAGTGGGGAAAACTAGTATTGTTGAGTTCATCGGCCACTTGAGTCCCAATGTAGCAATCCTGGGCAGTAGTATTCACCATTTTTGGGATTGTTATTATGTGCTCCTTATGTGGGGAATATGCGAGTGTGTGTGGATAAATACTGCCAGGGCTGTTTTCGGTGCCATCCCATACCGAATATAGGGGTAGGCCGGTATGTATTGCGCCAAACCTAAATTCTCCATGAACAAAATTGCTGAAAAAGCAAACAACTAAAAGGCATATAGTAAATAGTCGTCCTGAGAAATGGTTCATAAATGAAAGATAAATATTTTGTGCCAAATGTGCAATATGTACAGTTGGCAGGTCATTTTACAGCACTTAATTCCCCTAGGCTTGCCTGCCCGTTCAGGCGGCCCTTGTAATGTAACATATTTTTCGGAAACATACCTTGTACCCTTGGACCTAGGGTATTGAATAGATTTTTTTTAGGTTGTAACAACAGCTGGAAAGGATGTTGTTGCAGCTCCTTGGAGCAATTTTCAATTTACATATTTTCACCATTATAATTTAGATCTTAGACCCTATTGTGATAGTTCATTTCATAGATTAAACTTATTTTTGCGCTACATTAATAATAAATGCACGTGTGTGCAGTAGGTACACTGGATTAAAATACGAGAGATTAGAATGACTTACGATTTCAGGAAGATTGAAGAAAAGTGGCAGCAATTTTGGGCGGAAAACCAAACTTTTAAGGCGGATAACGATTCCCAAAAAGAAAAGTTTTATGTACTGGATATGTTTCCCTATCCTTCCGGTGCCGGTTTGCACGTAGGGCATCCTTTGGGCTATATTGCCAGTGATATTTATGCGCGCTACAAAAGGCATAAGGGGTTTAATGTATTGCATCCTATGGGGTACGATTCCTTTGGCCTGCCTGCGGAGCAATATGCCATTCAGACTGGGCAGCATCCAGCCATTACCACGGAAACCAATATCAACAGGTATAGGGAACAGTTGGATAAAATTGGATTTTCTTTCGATTGGAGCAGGGAAGTGCGTACCTCCGATCCCAACTATTATAAATGGACACAGTGGATCTTTATCCAACTTTTTAATTCCTGGTACAATAAGGATGCCGATAGGGCGGAAGATATTTCCAGGTTGATCGCTATTTTTGAAAAAGAGGGCAACCAAAGTGTAAATGCGGTTTGTGATGAAGATGTTGCGCTATTTTCAGCGGCCGATTGGCAGGCCTTTACGGCAAAGCAACAACAGGAAGTGTTGTTGCAATATAGGTTAACATATTTGGCGGAGACCGAAGTAAATTGGTGTCCGGCCCTTGGAACCGTTTTGGCCAACGACGAGATTGTCAACGGGGTTTCGGAACGAGGGGGGCATCCTGTTATCCGCAAAAAAATGACGCAGTGGAGCATGCGGATCTCTGCCTATGCCCAGCGGTTGTTGGACGATCTGGCCATGGTAGATTGGCCCCAACCCTTAAAGGATTCCCAAACCAATTGGATAGGCAGGTCCGAAGGGGCGGAAGTGACGTTTAGGGTCCTCCCCCTAGCCCCTCCCCAAGGAGGGGGAACGACTTCTGATCTTAATAGGGATTCGTCTTCACCGAAATTTCATACTGCCGATTCGGATATTTATGGAGTTCTATTGGAAAGGGCCAAAGATATGCGCAAGAACCCCACCAAGGCAGAAGCTAAGCTATGGGAGGCCCTAAGAAATAGAAATCTGGATTCAAAATTTAGAATACAACATCCAATTTCTAGGTATATAGTAGATTTTGTTTGCTTGGAAAAAGAATTGATCGTGGAGGTGGATGGAGAAATTCACCAATATCAGTTGAACGAGGATGCGGAAAGGCAATTGTTGTTGGAGCAGAAAAAGGGGTATACCGTTATCAGATTTACCAATGATGAAGTTCTTAATGATATTGATGAGGTAGTTTATAAAATTGAGACGGCACTAAACTCCCCCTCCTTGGGAGGGGGCAGGGGGGAGGTCAATTCGCAAGCCCAGGAAATTTCGGTATTCACCACCCGGCCCGATACCATTTTTGGGGTAAGTTTTATGACCCTGGCCCCGGAGCACGAATTGGTGTCCAAAATAACCACTTCCGGCCAAAAGGAGGAAGTAGAGGCTTATATTGCGGCTACGGCCAAACGCAGTGAGCGCGATCGTATGGCCGATGTAAAGACCATAACGGGAGCCTTTACGGGAGCTTACGCAGAACACCCGTTCAGCAAGGAGCCCATTCCAATTTGGATAGGGGATTATGTGTTGGCCGGATATGGTACCGGGGCGGTAATGTCCGTTCCCTGTGGGGATCAACGCGATTACGACTTTGCAAAGCATTTTAATATTCCCATTCCCAATATATTTGAGGGAGTGGATATTTCCGAATTGGCCTTTGCCGATAAGGAAAAGACGGTTATCGCCAATTCCGACTTCTTGAACGGACTCCCCTATAAGGAAGCCGTTAAGCGTGTCATTTCCGAATTGGAACAATTGGGACAGGGAAAAGGCAAGATCAATTACAGGTTGCGGGATGCCGTATTTAGTCGACAACGCTATTGGGGAGAACCCTTTCCAGTATATTATGTGGACGGGATGCCCCAAATGATTAGTGCCGAACATTTGCCCATTATACTGCCCGAGGTGGAGAAATACCTGCCTACGGAAACCGGGGAACCGCCCTTGGGCAATGCCACGATCTGGGCCTGGGACGTTGGGAAGTCGGCAGTAGTCAGTAATCAGTTAATTGATGATGTAACCGTATTTCCCTT
Source organism: Arenibacter sp. P308M17 (assembly GCF_003426735.1). Taxonomy (GTDB): domain Bacteria; phylum Bacteroidota; class Bacteroidia; order Flavobacteriales; family Flavobacteriaceae; genus Arenibacter. Next base: position 368,361 of record NZ_QVON01000003.1, on the reverse strand, counting down.
GGAACTGAACACCATGCCCGGTTGGGCGGGGAGTTCGTATTACTTCAACCGTTATATGGATCCCCATAATGAAAAGGAAATTTTTTCTAAGGAGGCGATGGACTATTGGCAGGATGTGGATCTCTACATTGGGGGTAGCGAGCATGCCACCGGACATTTGCTGTATTCCCGTTTTTGGCAGAAGTTCCTGTTCGATAAGGGAGTGGTGCCCAAACCCGAGTTTGCCAAAAAACTCATCAACCAGGGAATGATTACGGGGACCAGTGCTTTTGTTTATAGAGTCGATTTTGAAGCAAGTTGGTCATTAAACAAGAAAATTAAAGAACCTTCTCTAACCAAACCCATGTATGTTTCTTATGATTGTTTTAAGGAAATAGATGATTTATATAAATTTATTTTATCTTCTGAAATATCAGCTCAGGATAAAAATATTTTTGCTAACGGCAATGGGTTCACAAAAGGATTGGCAAGTGTAATTGAGGACACAGTTTTTTATAATTTACTTGATGGAGGTAAAAAAGATACTTTGAAAATCTTTATGAGGTTGTTTGAATATGTCCAGAATGATATTCGTACTCAAAATGTTGGAGCAATTGTACACGGGCTTAAATTTTCACCAATCCATGTAAAAGTTCAATACGTTAATGCTTCAGATGAATTGGATATTGAAGAATTAAAAAGAGATAGTGAATTTGGAGAAGAATACAAAGATGCCATTTTTATAGGAGAGAAGGGGGAAGTCCTCCCTTTTGGGGAGGATTTAGGAGGGGCCTTCAAAGTCTCTCGCGAAGTAGAAAAAATGTCCAAGTCCAAATACAATGTGGTAAGTCCGGATGCTATCTGCGAGGAATACGGGGCGGATAGTCTGCGATTGTATGAGATGTTCCTAGGGCCTTTGGAGCAATCCAAACCTTGGAATACGGCTGGGATTACCGGAACACATGGTTTCTTAAAGAAATTATGGCGTTTGTACCATTCCGGGCGGGAGGGCCAGTTTAAAGTGGATAATTCCCCCCTTGAGGGGGGCGAGGGGGGTGTTGCCGAACCATTGAAAGAAAGTCTGAAAACCCTACACAGGACTATTAAAAAAGTAGAGGAAGATATAGAGAATTTCTCCTTTAATACCTCTGTATCTACCTTTATGATTGCCGTAAATGAATTGTCTGCCCAAAAATGTACCAGCAGGGCCATTTTGGAACCCTTGGCCGTATTGGTCTCTCCCTATGCGCCCCATATAGCCGAGGAACTTTGGAGTAAATTGGGACATACGACCTCCATTGCAAACGCTCCCTTCCCCAAGTTTGAAGGGAAGTATTTGGTAGAGAGCAGTAAGGAGTACCCTATTTCCTTCAATGGGAAGGTGCGCTTTAAAGTGGAATTGCCGGCAGATCTATCCAAAGAGGAAATAGAGGCCGCCGTCATGGCCCATGACAAAACACAGGAACAGTTACAGGGCCGTACCCCTAAGAAGGTGATTGTGGTTCCCGGAAAGATCGTCAATATAGTGGGTTAAAACGATTGTCCCAAGACTTCCGTTGCTTTTGGGGAATAGTTTGGATTTAAGTCCAAATGGTGTTTGGTGTCCGGTCAGGCCCAAACCTAAGGGTCATATATTTGGTCCCTTGACATTTTCCTGCCTTGCAAAAATTCTTTTTTACCTACGGCATACTTCATACAGCTAATAAATGGTAGTACACTGAAGTGAAAAACGTAATAATGAATGTTTCTGCCCTTCATTTGGGGGATTTTCTTATATTTATTTGTTCCATTTTTGGAGTTCTTATCATCATGTAGCCCGGAAGAGGTGTTTTTTTGTATTAGGTCTAAAATAGCATTGAAAATGAAAGTCGGGATTCCAAAAGAAATCGCAAATAACGAGAGTAGGGTGGGCATGACGCCTGCCGGGGTTTTTGAACTAGTGAGAAATAACCATACGGTATACGTGCAGACCGGTGCCGGGGATGGCAGTGGGTTTTCAAATGCCGATTATCAACAGGTAGGTGCCATTGTTCTGGATACCATTGGTCAGGTCTATGCCATGAGCGAACTGATCGTTAAGGTAAAGGAACCTATAAAGGAGGAGTATGGCCTTGTTCAAAGGGGGCAGGTAGTAATTACCTATTTTCATTTTGCCTCCAATGAAGTCCTTACCGAAGCCATGATGCATCGTAAGGCTATTTGTATTGCCTATGAAACCGTAGAGGATGAAGACGGGACATTGCCATTGCTAACGCCCATGTCCGAAGTTGCGGGCAGAATGGCCATTCAACAAGGGGCCAAATACTTGGAAAAACCCGCAAAGGGCCGGGGAGTGCTATTGGGAGGGGTACCTGGGGTGGCGCCTGGAAGGGTGCTGGTACTTGGGGCAGGTGTCGTAGGGATTCAAGCTGCTAAAATGGCAGCCGGACTAGGGGCCCATGTTACTATTTTGGATATCAATATGAAACGGCTTCGCCATGTAAACGACGTAATGCCTAGCCATGTAGTGACCGAATTTTCAAATGAATACAATATAAGGAAACACATCAGGGACCATGATCTAATTGTTGGGGGTATCCTGGTAAAGGGGGCCAAAACCCCTAAGATCATTACTCGCGATATGCTTAAGGATATGCGTCCAGGGAGTGTAATCGTAGATGTTGCCGTAGACCAGGGAGGATGTGTGGAGACCACAAGGCCCACTACGCACGAGAATCCCGTATATATTGTAGAGGATGTGGTGCATTACTGTGTTACCAATATGCCAGGGGCAGTGCCGTATACTTCTACCATGGCTTTGACCAATGTAACTTTGCCCTACGTGTTGAAATTGGCCAATTTAGGTTGGGAAGAGGCCTGCCAATTGGACGCATCCCTACACAAGGGGCTCAGTATAGTTAAGGGAAAAGTGGTCTCTAAGGCGATTTTGGAAGCTTTTAAATGGGAATCTATTGATCTTTAGAAAGTACATTTTGTCATATATCCGAACCAGATATAATTTGGCGGGGTTTTTGCTTGGGTAGAAAAGAAAGAATTACCTGATATTTAGAAGGATAAAACTTAAACAGTTTCTTAGTATATTGGATTAATTTTAAAAAGAGAATTGTTATGATGATGTATTATATATTGCTAGGTGCCATAGCTCTGGTAAGTTGGTTGGTCAGTAATAAATTAAAGAGCAAATTTAAGCACTATTCCAAGGTGCATTTGCGTAACGGGATGAGCGGTGCCGAGATTGCCGAAAAAATGTTGGCAGACCATGGAATAAGGGATGTAAAGGTTATTTCTACACCGGGAATGCTTACGGACCACTACAATCCGGTAAATAAAACGGTAAATTTAAGTGAAGGGGTATACAATCAAAGAAATGCTTCGGCAGCAGCCGTTGCGGCCCACGAATGTGGACATGCCGTACAACATGCTACGGCCTATGAATGGTTGACCCTGCGTTCCAAATTGGTACCGGTGGTAAGTGTAACCTCAGGAATGTCCATGTGGGTGGTCTTCGGCGGTATTATGCTGGGGGCAGCAGCAGGAGTTGGCCTGGGATATTGGGTGGCCGTGGCAGGTCTGATCATGATGGGACTTGCTACCTTGTTCAGTTTTATTACCCTACCGGTAGAATACGATGCCAGTAACCGCGCCTTGGCTTGGTTAAAGAACAAAAACATGGTGAGCCAAGAAGAATACAAAGGATCTGAGGATGCATTAAAATGGGCTGCCCGTACTTATTTGGTTGCGGCCATAGGGTCTTTGGCCACCTTGGTCTATTGGGCCATGCAAGTTTTGGGAAATAGGGATTAACCAAGCACGGGGAATAAAGAAAATAAAAAGGGAGATGTACGTACATCTCCCTTTTTTTATGATTGGAATGTTCCATGCCGCTATATTTTAAAGCGTCATGGCCTAGTTTAATCTAAATAATTCCCTGAAGTCTGTTTAAAGGATAGTCTGTTTCAAGAAATTTTTATTTTTTTGCCTAGTGTCTATTCGGTCTTAATGCGCTCGTCGATAAATTTAAGGGCTATTCCGTCCCTTCCCATAACATCAAAAAGGTCCAATATATCCCTAAAGGTTTTCTCTTCCTCCAATTGCTCGTTAATAAACCATTGAAGGAAATTCTCCACCAGATAGTCCTGATCTTTCCTGGCAACGGATAATATGTTATAGATAGACTTGGTAACCTTAATTTCCTGATCCAGGGCGGTTTCGAAAACTTCTTCCAAATGGGAAAAATCGTGGTTGATCTGGTCTACCTGTGGAGAAATGGAAATTCCCCCGCAATCCGCCACAAATTTGAATATTTTCATCATATGCTCCCTTTCCTCCTCTGCTTGTTGATAAAAGAATTCCGCACTGTTTAAAAAGGCATGTTGTTCGCACCAGGAAGCCATGGCCAAATAAGAGGCCGATGCATGGGCTTCCATTTTTATTTGACTGTTCAGCAGATCCATTGTACTGACCTTAATGCTCATTCTTTGTCTGGCTATATCTTTCATGGTATAATTTTTATGGTTAAACTTGGATCGCATCCTAAAATGGACGTATCCTTTAGATAGATATAAAGATACTAAATAGGGGGGGCAATTAATAATTGGCCAACTAATTTATAATTGGTCTAAGTTCAATTATACATGGAATTATGAAGTAATCATAGGTATTTCGGAAGATATGCCCAAAAGGGCAAAGCTATGCTGTACAAGATCCATAAGGTCCAAAATTTCAAAGGTGTTCAAGAGAAATAAATGCTCCTTGTTGCAGAGCATTAAGACTTCAAAGCCATGTTTGTTCATGTCGGAATCAAAATGGTCCTCAATAGAAATGGAATGTACTTTTTGACGCAGGGCAAGTAATTGGCAAAAAGATAATTTAACCGTCTTTTGTCCGAAATCTATATAAAAACACCGATCAACATCGGATTGATATAGGGTATAGAATTTTGAACTGAAAACTGTGGTCATAAGGGCAAAAATAGCACTTATTTAGATTCAATCCAAATATTAAATTGTAATTTGTCGGTCTATTTGCTGCTCCAAGGAAATAAAGGTCTCTGTTCTGGAAACCCCTTCTATCTGCTGTATATCCCTGTTGAGTACATGCATCAGATGTTCGTTGTCCCGGCAGAGCACTTTTATGAGAATGGACCAGTTTCCTGTGGTATAATGGCATTCCAGGACCTCGGGAATTTTTTGCAGCTCTTTAACGGCCAACGGATTGCTCATGGCCTTGTCCAGGTATATCCCGATATAGGCCATGGTAGTGTACCCCAAAACCTTAGGGTTGATAATGAATTTTGAGCCTGCAATTAAACCTGAAGCTTCCAATTTTCGCAGCCTCTGATGAATGGCAGCGCCGGAAATCCCGATTTTTCTGGCAATTTCCAGAACTGGCTTTCTGGCATCGGCCATTAAAAATCGTAGTATCTTCTTATCGATACCGTCAATTTTTATGTTTTCGCTATTGGATTTCATCGGTTATACTTCAATTTCCATATAAAGATACCAAAATGGTTTTATATCTTAGCTAGCAACAGAGTCGGGATTGTACCCAAGGTAGGGTACCTGGTATTCCTTAAAGTGGATGCCATGGCTTTTAAGTTGCTTCAAAATAGGTTCGTAGACCTCACGTTTAATAGGTAATTGTACTCCTGGAGTGGTAATTTTTTTGTTTAATATCAATAAGGTGGCCATGGCAACCGGCAACCCAACGGTTTTGGCCATGGCGGTATAGGTACGGTCCTTGCCAATGACCACTGTATTGGCATCCAACTGTTCCCTTTTTCCGTTAAGTTCGTACCCAAATTTGTGGTACATCACTATCATATCCTTGTCCGTACTGGCCAGGGTCCAACTGTCCTCCAGTATTCTTTGCAAAATTTGGGCTGGAGTGGCGTTTTTCAATGCTATTTTCCTATTGGAATCAAATAAGTGCAATTCCATTAATTTTTCCCACATAATATCATCCTGGTCTATTTTAAGATAATGTCGCAATTTCAGTTCTACCGTGTTGGTGGGCGAATATGGGAGAAATAGGTTAACATATTCGCGATAAGACATTCCTTCAGAATTCCCAATGGTATAGCTGTCATCGGTCATTCCCAATTGTACGAACATATTCCATGCCTTAGAGAAGCCTACCCTACGCATAGTGCCCCTATATAAGGTAAGTACTTTTTCCAGGCCATAGGCTTCCCTATATTTAAGGGAGTCCCTGTTGGCGTATACTTCAAATTTCCCGTAACCTTCTATATCCAGAAATTCGGTTCTTCTAAATAGCTTGTGGTAGGGAATATATTTGTAAGTGCCTTCCTGAATAAATTTAGCGACCCCGCCCTGCCCGGCCACCACCACATTTCTGGGGTTCCATGTAAATTTATAGTTCCACAGGTTGTTGTCGCTTTCAGGGGCCACCAACCCACCGGTGAAGGATTCGAAGAGAATAATTTTTCCGCCTTTTTCCCTTATGTTGTCTATAACCTGCATGGCACTCATGTGGTCTATACCCGGGTCCAAACCAATTTCGTTCATAAAGACCAAGCCTTTTTCTTTGGCCTGTTGGTCCAAGGCCTTTATTTCATCGCTTATATAGGAGGCGGTGACCAAATGTTTTGAAAAGCGGATACAGTCTTCTGCGACCTGGATATGAAATTTGGCAGGGAGCATTGAAATGACAATGTCCGAATTTTTTATGGCCCTACTTCTTTCCCGGTCATTTAAAATGTCCAATTTTAAAATAGTACAGGAATTATGTAATTTTATTTTATCGGAAAGGATCTCAGGATTTAGGTCGCAGATAGTAATATGTAAATTCTCCGCATCCGCTTTTTGTAATAAATAATCAAATAAGTAGGTAGTGGATTTTCCGGTACCCGCAACAAGTATTTTTCTGCGCATTGGTTTTTTCCTTTTCTATTTCACGGATACTAAGGTATCAAATTGTTATATTTGTAAAAAATAAGCATTAATAAGTTATGAACAAAACAATTTTTGGCACGGGTATATTTTTCGGTATAACCGCAATTCTTTTGGGGGCCTTTGGGGCACATGGTTTGGAAAAAATGATTGATGCCAAGGCAATCGTTACCTTTGAAACGGGAGTGAAATATCAAATGTACCACGCTTTGTTCCTGATGATTTTAGGGGGTTGTAACCTCTTGGGAAACGCAAACAAAAAGATAGTGTATTATTTTATCGTAGCCGGTGTGGTATGCTTCTCTTTTTCAATTTACCTCTTGGCCACCAATGAACTTTCCGGCTTTGATTTTAAGAAACTGGCACTTTTAACTCCCCTAGGAGGAATTCTCCTTGTTATTGGTTGGATACTTTTGGGCATTAAGGTGCTTCGTAGGGAACCATCGAATCCAAATTAACAAACCCAGGGAACACATATATTCTTTAATAAAACTCAACTATTATGAATTCATCAACACTGTCAACGAAATCGATTGCGTTGGAAAATTATGGTATAACCGCTAAAACAATCCATTACCAATTGTCACCATCCAAACTACATGAAATTACAGTAGAAAAGGGTATGGGACTCACCTCTTCCACCGGAGCTTTGGCCATAAATACAGGCGAATTTACAGGGAGGTCGCCCCTGGACAGGTTTATTGTTAAGGATGATATTACGGCCGATAAAATTTGGTGGGGCAATGTGAATATACCTTTTGACAGCGAAAGGTTTGATGCCCTGTACAACAAGGTCATTACATATCTCAACGAAAAGGAGCTTTATGTAAGGGATTGTTATGCATGTGCGGACGAGGATTATAGGATGAACATTAGGGTCATTAATGAATATCCTTGGTCCAATATGTTTGCCTATAATATGTTTTTAAGGCCTACAGAAGAGCAGTTGGCTGGTTTTGACCCGGAATGGACGGTGATCAATGCCCCTGGATTTATGGTAAAGGCAGCGGAGGATGGGACTAGGCAGCATAATTTTGCCATCTTAAATTTTACCCGAAAAATTGCCTTGATAGGAGGTACCGGTTATACTGGAGAAATTAAAAAGGGGATATTCTCTGCGCTTAATTTTATTCTTCCGGTATTTAAGAATTGCCTTCCCATGCATTGTTCGGCAAATGTGGGCAAGGATGGGGATACTGCCATCTTTTTTGGACTGTCAGGAACGGGAAAGACTACCTTATCGGCAGATCCCCTTAGAAAATTGATAGGGGATGATGAACATGGTTGGACCAAAGAGAATACGGTGTTTAATTTTGAAGGGGGCTGTTATGCCAAGGTCATTAATCTTTCGGAAGAAAACGAACCTGAAATTTATGGAGCTATCAGGAAAGGGGCGCTTTTGGAGAATGTGGTCCTGGACGCCAATGGGGTGGTAGACTTTGAAAATACCTCTATTACCCAAAATACCAGGGTAAGTTATCCCATTTATAATATAGATAATATACAGATGCCCTCTATAGGCAAGGATCCAAAAAATATTTTCTTTTTAACTGCCGATGCCTTTGGGGTATTGCCCCCAATATCCAAGCTTACCCCTAGTCAGGCCGCTTATCATTTTATTTCGGGATATACTGCCAAGGTGGCCGGCACCGAGGCGGGGGTGGTGGAACCGGTACCCAGTTTTTCGGCCTGTTTTGGGGCGCCGTTTATGCCGTTACATCCAACCAAGTATGCAGAAATGCTCAGTAAAAAAATGTTGGACGCGGGAGTAAACGTATGGTTGGTAAATACGGGTTGGACCGGTGGCCCTTACGGAGTGGGTACCAGAATGAAATTGAAATATACCAGGGCCATGATCCATGCAGCATTAAGTGGTGAACTGGGACTCTACAGTTATGATAAATACCATATCCACTCCGTTTTTGGAGTGGCACAGCCCAGGGAATGTCCTGGAGTCCCTACAAGTGTGCTAAGTCCACGGGCCACCTGGAACAATGATGATGCCTATTACAAAACGGCCTTTAAATTGACCAATGCCTTTCGCGAGAACTTTAAGAAATTTGAAGTCTATGCCAATGAGGAAATAAGACGTGGAGGACCGCAACGCTATGCGTTCTAACATAAAAATCCCGGGCATGCCCGGGATTTTTATAAGGAGGTAATCGCCTAATTAATACTTAGGCAATAATTATTTTTTGTTTACACTGGTAATGTATCGCTGCAGTGCCATGGTCATGGAAGGCGTTTCCGGGGTGGGGGCCTGAATGTCTATTCGCAACCCTGCCTCCGTAGCCGCTTTTACCGTTGAATTTCCAAAAACCGCTATTCTGGTCTCGTTCTGTTTAAAATCGGGGAAATTCTTTAACAAGGATTCTATCCCAGAAGGGCTAAAGAACACCAATACATCATAGTACACATCCCTTAGGTCCGAAAGATCGCTAATGACCGTTTTGTAAAAAATGCCCCTGGTCCAATCTATTCCCAGACTATTAAGCGTTTCGGGAACTATCGGTTTAAGTACGTCAGAGGAGGGCAATAAAAATTTTTCGTCCTTGTATTTTTTGAACAAAGTACTTAGATCGGGGAAATTCATTTTCCCGACATATATTTTACGCTTTCGGTATACAACATACTTTTGCAAATAGTAGGCCACTGCCTCTGATTGGCAAAAATATTTCATCGTATCGGGAACCTTAAACCTCATTTCCTCTGCGATCCTGAAGAAATGATCTACGGCATTCCTACTGGTAAGGATAATGGCGGTAAAATTTTTAAGGTCAATTTTTTGTTGTCGGACCATTTTCGCATCAACACCTTCCACGTGGATAAAAGGTCTAAAATCAACCTTTATTTTCTCCTTATCGATCAACTTGGAATAAGGGGAGTTTTCCATCTTGGGTTCTGGCTGTGAAACCAAAATCGTTTTTACTTTCATAGGTTTCGATCTATTAGATAGTTCCCAACTATAATAATTGGTGCTATTTCAAGAGCGCAAAGGTACAAAATAAAATACACAAAATTGTTGGCTATGAAATTTTGATGATTTCGTAATGTTGTTGTCCAACCAATGGCATTTATGAGGAATACCATTAAAAGACCTATAATAACTACTGTTTTGGATCCCTTGACAACATAATTCAATAGAAGATTGGCAAAGAGCATCACAAGGCCACTATAGTTCAGGTAGGAGAGTTTTTTGAAAATTATTTCCGAAATGATCTTCTTGCTATTAAATATAAAACCGTTGCCCAATTGCAAGAGTATTTTAAATGTAAAAAATAAAAGAAGCGATACTAAGATACTACCGTAGGTCAGAAGCTGTTGTCCGTCCGGAACTTTGAAAAAAATGGTATGTGCAAAATACAGGAAAAGGGAAAAATTGAGTAATTGGAAAATGCTGAAAAAAATATTGAACCAATTGAATGGTTTGTCCTTCTTTTGGTAAAGGAAGATATATTTGTTATTGAAAGGTAAGATGATATAGTTCAGGAAACGGCCATAAAAAGCAGTTTTGGCCAGTACCATAAAAAAGATACTGGAAAATAGGATAATGGTTATCCAATCTGCAGTATACTCATTTCTTAATATGGCGTCCATTTATACGGTACAGTTTTTAATATAAAAATTACCCAATGCCTACCTTCTTATACTTGGGCGATGTTATTGCTAACAACGTACATTTCATCCACTTTAGTGTTAAAGTAATGCCATTGGGCCCTTATAATTTAAGTATGGGGACCAAATATTTTTTAGGTCGAGAAAAAATCATCCCAAACCTAAGCTTTTTTGGGACCAAATCCATGTAAAAAGATAAGAAATCAAATATGCGCCAAAATATGGAATCATTAAAAAAATCATAAATCTTCCCCCATATTTCACTACAGTTTTTAAAATACTATTTTTGTTAAAATTACGATACCTAGATGGCGGATAGCTTGGTCATTATTCCTACCTTCAATGAAATTGAAAACATTGAGCCCATTATTCATTCCGTCTTTGCTTTGGAGGGGAATTTTCATATCCTAGTTGTAGATGACAATTCCCCGGACGGTACAGCGGAGGCGGTAACAATTTTGCAGGAACACTATTCCGATCGTTTGTTCCTAGAGATAAGACACGGTAAGTCTGGATTGGGAACAGCCTATATCCATGGATTTAAATGGGCCATTGAAAGAAAGTATGAATATATTTTTGAGATGGATGCGGATTTCTCACACGCCCCTTCAGACCTTATAAGATTGCGCCAAGCCTGTATTGATGGGGCGGATGTGGCCGTGGGATCGCGTTACAAAAAGGGAATTAATGTGGTAAATTGGCCCTTACATAGGATATTGTTGTCCTATGGGGCCTCATTTTATGTAAAGTTGATAACCGGGATGAAGGTGCACGATCCTACGGCCGGATTTGTTTGTTATAGGAGAGAGGTCTTGGAAACCATCAATTTGGATTCCATTAAATTTATAGGTTATGCCTTTCAAATCGAGATGAAGTTCAGGGCCCATCTTCAAAATTATAAAATTGAGGAGGTTCCAATTATTTTTACGGATAGAATAAGGGGAAAATCAAAAATGAGCGCTTCCATTATCAATGAGGCCGTGTTCGGGGTAGTGCAGATGAAGTTGCGCAGTTTGTTTCACAAAAAGAAATTTTAAGATGGGAAGATTACTTTTAAAGAACGCTAAAATTGTCAATGACAATAAAATATTCCCTGCCGATATACTGCTGGAAGACGATATTATTCTTAAGATTGAAACTGTAATTTCATCCGATAGCGCTACCAAGGTCATGGATTTGGAAGGTAAGTATGTAATACCGGGGGCCATAGACGATCAAGTGCATTTTAGGGAACCTGGTCTGACCCATAAGGGGACCATTGCTACGGAAAGTAGGGCGGCGGTTGCCGGCGGAATAACCTCCTTTATGGAACAGCCCAATACCAATCCACAGACAACCACTATCGAGGCCTTGGAACAAAAGTTTGAAATGGCCAAAAACACTGCCTTTGCCAATTACTCCTTTTTGTTCGGAGGTACCAATGATAATTTGGAAGAGATAAAAAAATTGGATAAGAATGCCTGTTCTGGGATCAAACTCTTTTTAGGGTCCTCTACGGGCAATATGTTGGTAGACAATGAAGCGGTGATAGAAAAAATATTTAGGAATACGGAGATGGTCATTTCCGCACATTGCGAGGACGAGTCTACCATCAAGGCAAATTTGGCCATTTATATGGCGCAGTATGGAGACGATATTCCTGTAAAATACCATCCTTTGATACGGAGTGCCGAAGCCTGTTACCTTTCTTCCTCCAGGGCCATAGCCCTAGCCAAAAAGACCGGGGCAAGATTTCATGTCTTTCACCTGTCTACAGGAAAGGAAACCGAACTTTTTAGGAACGATATTCCCTTGGAGGATAAAAAAATTACAGCGGAGGTCTGTATTCACCACCTTTGGTTTTCAGAAGCGGATTACGATACCAAAGGTAGCTTGATTAAATGGAATCCTGCCGTTAAAACGGCATCGGATAGGGATCAACTTTGGAAGGCCTTATTGGACGACCGAATAGATGTTGTTGCCACGGACCATGCCCCGCATACCTTAGATGAGAAGAACAATGTTTACACTTCCGCTCCCTCTGGAGGCCCTTTGGTGCAACATGCCCTGCCGGCAATGTTGGAAAGGTACAATAGCGGACAGATAAGCCTGGAAAAAATTGTGGAGAAAATGTGCCATAATCCGGCCAAATTATTCCAAATAAAAAAACGTGGTTATATTCGGGAAGGTTTTTATGCCGATTTGGTGGTGCTGGATATTAACAATCCCTGGAAAGTGACCAAGGAAAATATCGCTTATAAATGTGGATGGTCTCCCTTTGAAGGAAACACGTTCAAATCCAGGATAAGCCATACCTTTGTAAACGGCCATTTGGCCTATTGGGACGGTAATTTCTCCAAGGAACGAAAAGCCATGAGGTTAACTTTTAATAGAAGCTAATGCAAAAATATATTGTTGCCATTTTCCTAGGGCTGTTTTTTTCTTGTAATGAAAAGGTGGTGGAAAAACCGGAAAATCTTATTCCGGAAGCCAAGATGGCCAGCATTTTATACGACATTTCATTAATAAATGCCGGTAAAATTATTAATGAAGGCGTTTTAAACGAATATGACATAAAACCTATGGGGTATATTTATGACAAGTATGGAATAGATAGCCTTCAATTTGTAAAAAGTGATACCTATTATGCCTCTATTCCCACGGTATATGAGTCCATCTATACCAAGGTCAAGGATAGATTGGAGAAGCGGGAAAAATTTTTTGAAGAAGAAAGGCAGCAGAAGCAGGATTCTATAAATAAGACCAAAGAAAAGTTGAACCCGAACCTTAATAAAAAACCGGAGAACACTAAGGATTCCCTTCCATAAACTTTTTGCAGGACAGTTCTATGGCGCCATCCAGGGCTTCAAAGGAATAGCCTAGTTCTTTTTGGACTTTGTTAGCCGTGAACAATTGGTTTTTTTTTAGGGATTGGATCGAGTTTTTGGTCAGTTTTCTTCCGCTGTTCCAAAAAATGTTTCTAAGCCAATCCAACCGCCTAAACACCTCCAATTGCCAAAATTTAAGGGCTTTGCTTGGACCTGGTTTGCCGAAGGCCTCCGTAATCATGTTTAGAATTTCTTTGTAGGTCATATTTTTGGCCACAAGGATATATCTTTCATTGGTTATGGAAGACTGCATTAATTGGGTCATTATTTTCACTACATCAGAGACGGTAACGAAACCTGTTCCTCCCGGCGGATAATATTTACTGGCCTTATATGCGGTTTTAAATAGAATCCCGGTTCCGGTTTCCCAGAATCCAGGCCCAAGAATAACCCCCGGATTTACAATGACCACAGGAACGTTTTCTTGCGCGCCCCTCCAAACTTCCAGTTCGGCATCCATCTTGGACATGGCGTATACGTTGCTTGGTTGAGCGTTCCAATCCGTTTCTTCGGTAGCCATTTGGTTGCCTATCGTTCTCCCTATGGTACCAATGGAACTGGAGTAGCACAATTTTTTAACACCGTTGGCAATGCAAAGATTGACAATATTTTTGGTGCCTTCATAGTTTACCGCACGCAATAGGTCGTAATCATTGGGGTTAAAAGAAATTAAGGCCGCGCAGTGGTACACATGGGTCACATTTTCAAAAGCAATTTCCAAGGCCGGGAGGTCGTTGAGATCGGCCTTTACCCAAATAATTTTTTGAAAAAGCGTATGGGATTGGTCGGTATAGTACCCAAATACCTTTTCCACCTCTTTTAGGTTGCTCTTTTCCCTATGTATGGCTTTTACCGTGGTACCCGATTGCAATAAATGCAAGAGAAGGTGCGCTCCCAGCAATCCAGTTCCTCCTGTGACTAAAATCATGGGGTAAATTTACTCAATTGTCTCCAATTTATTCCGTTTTTGAAAGGAGTTAAACCACCTATTATTTTATATTTGCGACTATTATTGAATTAGAAGAATTACGGCATGACTACGAACTTTGTAGAGGAACTGACTTGGAGAGGAATGTTGCACGATGCAATGCCCGGTACGGAAGAACATTTGTTGAGCGGAATGCAATCTGCCTATGTGGGAATAGACCCAACGGCAGACTCCCTGCACATAGGACATTTGGTAGGGGTGATGATGCTGCGCCATTTTCAGTTGGCAGGCCATAAACCTTTAGCGTTGATCGGTGGGGCCACAGGGATGATCGGCGACCCTTCGGGTAAATCTACCGAACGAAATTTGCTGGATGAGGCCACATTGGCCCATAACCAGGCCGCCATAAAGGCACAACTTTCCCGTTTTTTGGATTTTAATAGCGGAAAGGACAATAGTGCGGTACTGGTGAACAACTATGATTGGATGAAGGATTTTTCCTTTTTGGCATTTATACGGGATGTAGGAAAGCATATTACCGTAAATTATATGATGGCCAAGGATTCTGTAAAAAAGCGTTTGTCCGCCGAAGCCAAGGAAGGTATGTCCTTTACGGAATTTACCTATCAACTGGTGCAGGGATATGATTTTTTGCACCTGTACAAGGAATACCATTGTACCCTGCAAATGGGCGGTAGCGATCAGTGGGGAAATATTACCACTGGTACGGAACTTATTCGCAGAATTGGCGGGGGCAAAGGGTTTGCCCTTACCTGTCCTTTGATTACCAAGGCGGATGGCACCAAATTCGGGAAGTCCGAAGGCGGTAATATCTGGTTGGATCCGGAAAGGACATCTCCTTATAAGTTTTATCAGTATTGGTTGAACACCTCGGATGGGGATGCCGAAAAATATATTAAAATCTTCACCTTTTTACCGAAGGAAGAAATAGAAAATTTGATACAGGCACATAAGGAATCCCCGCATTTAAGGGTGCTTCAAAAGCGTTTGGCCGATGAGGTCACGGTAATGGTACATTCGCAGGAAGATTTGGACAATGCGGTGAGGGCAAGTGATATCCTCTTTGGAAAATCCACTTCGAGCGACTTAAAAAAGCTCGATGAAAAGACATTTTTGGAAATGTTTGAAGGCGTTCCCCAGGCAGAGGTATCCAAGGAAGACATTGATAACGGCTTGGATATGATCGGGGCCCTGGCGGCAAAAACCGGTTTTTTAGCTTCCAACGGGGAGGCTAGACGGGAATTGAAGCAAAATTCCATTTCGGTAAATAAGGAAAAGGTCAAGGAAGATTATATCATTACCACCGAAGACCTTATCAACAATAAGTTTGTTTTGTTGCAGCGCGGGAAGAAGAATTATTTTGTGCTGGTGATTAAATAAACACTTAGTACATGACAAAAATTGTCTTAACAAAGTTTCTTGGAAAATCCGTTTTACCCCAAGCCCTAAAGCCTGCCTGTCCGGTAGGCAGGGGAGCCTGATTTTCCTCAATTTCTCCCTTTAGGGTCGGGGTTAAAAATTGGGGAAAATCTTACGGAATTGAATTTTGTCATGTACTCAGAATTAAACACTATAATTTTCCCCGTTGTCCCCAATTAAAATAGGAGATACCCTTTGGACTAGTGTTAAGTTAACCGTTAAATGACTTCTCGACTGCCCGCCCGAACGGGCCGTTCGGTACGGGCGGGCGCTCGAAGTGACGATAGTTTGTCTGGTCGAGCGGAGTCGAGACCTGAATTTAATAACATAACATCCTTAAACATAACACTAGTCTAATAATACACTAATCATCAAGTATTGATGAATGAATTAAAAGTCATATAACCTTCCCTTCCTGTAGCTACCCGGATAATGGGCCTATAACACCATTAAATTACAGCCCCTGATATCGGAATGGTCAAACCTGCCCAGTATCTCAAAACTTCCGTCAGGATGCACCTTTCCCAAATCTTGGGTGGCTATAAAGCTGCAGGAGTACCTGTTGGCCAGGTCAATGATATTTACCCCTCCCGTTTTACCCATGTTCTGCAAGGTAAAAGGGTCTTCGGTTTCACGTGTCAGGACTTTCATCCATTTAGGGGCAAAGAAACGTCCGTTGCCCTGGGAATAGGCTTGCGACAAAAGCTCTGTCATCCCATATTCTGAATGGATGGCCTGTACTCCAAATCCTTTTTTTAGCCGTTGGTGCAATTCCTCCCGGATCAATTCCTTTTTTCGTCCCTTCATACCACCGGTTTCCATAACTATGGTATTTTTTAGCTCCAACCGGTATTTTTCCGCCATGTCCAATAGGGCAAAGGAAACACCCAGTAACAATATTTTGGTATTGTGGCCATCCAATGCTATCAAGGTCTTTTTTAAATGGCCAATATCATCCAAATAAAATCCACTTTCGGGGTGCTTACTTTTTTTGATAAGGTCGTTGGCCATATGGATTAAGGAAGAACCTTCCCTTTCCAGATAGGAGGGCAGTAATGCCAGGACGCAATAGTCCTCTATATCCCCATAAAATTGCCTGAATGCAGTAAGGTAACTATTTTCATACAGGGCAACACTTTTTACGGAATGCCTGCTTACCTCACTTCCAGTAGTGCCACTGCTGGTAAAGGTAATCTGGGGCGTAAATGAACCGCAAATTACTTTTTTGGATTTAAAAAATTCTATGGGCAGAAAGGGAATTTCTTCAATGGTTTTAACCGAGGATACATTTTTTCCTATGTGGCCGCAAAATTCCCTATACACCACGTTTTCATGAAATTGGGCCTGAAACGTTTTCAATGCCATGGCATTGAACCCTTCGTCCGTTGTTATTGTAAAAATAGTATCGAGAGGCATATTGTAGATCACTACTGCAAAAGTAATGAACTCATCTTGACTTTTTTGATTGAAGTGAAAATTAGCTATATTGAGTCTGATTGAAGGCTTTTTTAAGTTGCATAGCAGGGCTACGGAAGGAGAAAAAGACAGGACGAAGCGTATAAAAATAACCCGGTGGGTTATTTTAGTGAACGGGCCGGCTGGCGCAAGGGTGACAAAAGAGCGATTTTTTAGCCAATTGGAAAAGCCAAGATGGGTTCAATGATAACAACAGAGTGGAGCTCCTATTTTATGGTTTTATTGATATAGGGCTAAACTTGGATCAATCTCAAAAGTTGTGTATGAATAGGAATAAGATAGAATTTTCTATCCCAAATTCGTGTTCTGTTCATTTTTTGCATCGCCCAAATGCAGCGCATTCATGAATACCAATAAAAACAAATTTCTTGTCCGGGGATAAGCCATAGATACTCCATAGATACTCCATAGATAGTCCATAGTTAGGCCGTAAATGAAAATAGGGAAAAACAGGCTGGATCCAACCCTTTTTTGACGCGCTAAAATAGCTCCTTTTCAAGCCACTTTTTACCTTTCATGGACGGCAAAATACGCTCCGGGATCCCTTGCGGAAAATGAAGCTAAAAAGCAGTGTCTTTATGAAGCTATTTTTTCCATTAGAATATTGGCATAAACACAGCAATTGTTACTGATCCCTCAACTTCCCAATCAATGGAGGAAAAGTATGAAGTCCACTTAACCGTATTCCGAGTATTGCCTTTTAAGAAGAAATGAATGTGTAATGGTGTATGGGGGGGTCGGAAAATAAAATAAGCTGCCAAGAGCGGTTATTTCACGACCAACTTTCTGGTCATCGTTACCCGGTTTTCGGTAATTTGTAGCACGTAAACCCCCGGGGCCAATTTGGATATGTTTAAAAGCGTATTGGTTATCCGGTCCTGTAGCACTATGGTTCCGAAAACATCATAGATTACTACATCCTTTACCCCATTATGCTTTGTGGTAATATGGACCACCTCCTGATAGGCCGGATTGGGATATAATTTGAAAGTGTTGTTTTGGATATTTCCGTCTTCTGGCTCCTTAGCAAATTCCTGTGCAGAAATGGCCATAGAAAATACCATGAACAGTAGGGTGTAAAATATCTTCATAGGTTAGTATTGATTTGGGATCAATACAGTAAATATAGGAAAACAGCTAGGAAAATGGTATTAAATGTTGTATACGGGCGTTTTTTGTATGTGAAACCTTGTTTAATGTGTTGTTATTGCTTTAATAACGCTTGTAAATCAGGTGATTAGGGAATTCGCGCAGCTATTATAAGAGGGAAAACACTATTTAATGATCAGCTTTCTTGTAGCAATTTTGTTTTTCTCGTTTACCCTTAACACATAAACCCCGGCATCCAGATCACTGACATTTAGTTCGGAACCAATAATGGTGGTTTCCAGTACTTGGGATCCAAAAATATCAAAAACCAAAATTTGTTTCGGAGCATTTAGGGAAGTACTGATATACACCCTTCCGTTGGTAACAGGATTGGGATATATCTTAAACCCAGGAATATCCGCTCCGCTCCCATTAGTTTTGGGTTCCTGTCCAAAACCAAAAGAGAAAAAAAGTAAGGCTACTACTAAGTAGAGTTGCTTCATAGAAACTTAACAGCAAATAATATACCGTAAATGTAATAATTTTAGCTGCAGCAGCTGGGCGGTAGCTAAAATTATACTTAAAAATTCGATGAAATGCAAAAAAGAGGCTGGGTTCTTTGTTTTTTAACAAAGAACCCAGCCTCTTTTATATTGATTATAATGCTAAGTACATGACAAAAATTGTCTTAACTTCTCGGAAAATCCGTTATACCCCAAGCCCTAAAGGGGGCCTGATTTTCCTCGATTTTTCCCCTGCCCGACTACTGCGTTCAGGTGGATTTTAGGATCTGGGGTGAAAAATTAAGGAAAATTTTGAGGAGTTGATTTTGTCCTGTATCCTAATTCTTGTGGCGTAGCGGTTTTGCCTCTCGGATACCTCGTACGCTTTGCGTCAAGGTAGCTCAATTTAAAACTTTATGTTGTAGCCCAATGAGAACGATCTTCCGGGACTTCTTTTAGAAAAGGCCTTATTTTCTGCCTTATAGGATTCATATTCACTTTCTACATCATCATCCAAAAGATTGCTTATTTTAAAACTAACACTCTGATTTTGGTTTTCGCCAAAACTTTTTGAGAAGTTAAAGTTTAGATTGTGAAAGGGCATGGTATATACGTCAGGTACAAATCCGTTGCCCACTACCTGCAATGTTTTTCCCTGTACATTGTAGTTAAGGCCCATTTGGATACCGTTTTCGGCACCTTCATAGTTTAGCCCGGAATTGACAAGGTAAGGCGATTGCCCCTGTAATTCCCTATCCTTTCCCAATGTTTCGCCATCCCTAAGCCCCAACGTTCTAAGATTGCGTTCACTTTCACTATAAACCTGGGTAGATTTAATGATGGAGGTGTTTACATTTAAGCTGAAATTCTGAAGTGCGGCAGCAAGGAACCCTAGGTTTTTCCTTAGTTCAAATTCCAATCCGATTACGTCTGCATCCCCAAGGTTTTGTGGGGTGAAGTTATCCGACGAGGACTCAAAGTAGGTGAGCTCTATGGGGTCGGTGAATTTTTTATAAAAGCTGCTCAGTGCGATCATCTCTGCACTTTCACCAAACCATTCCACCCTAAAATCGAAATTGTTGATGTAAGTTGGATCCAAATCAATATTTCCGATAAAGGTGTTATTGGACAAAGGATCGAATATCTTGGCAATCGATGCTTCCTTAAAGGAAGGTCTGGCTGTAGTACGGGAATAGGACCCCCTAAGGTTTACCTCTTCGGTAAGTTCATAAATTAAATTGGCCGTAGGAAAAAGGTCAAACTTATCTATTATGGTTTCATTATCATAAATAACCTTTTCAGGGTCATTGATATCCTTATTGTCCTCACCTGTGTATTTGGATTCAAATTTTTCTGCCCTTAGGCCAAGGATGGTTCGTAATTTTTGTCCAAGTTTAAACTCATTCGATACATAGCCTGCTATATTTTGTTGTACTGCCTCATAGGTGTTGGCAGGTTCCGCGACCGAGATGTCGGGATCAATATAGGAACCAGAGTTGTTGTTAACGGTCCAAAGGTTTTCTTCCAAAAGAATATTGTCCGCAACACCATTGAACCTGGTGGTAGATCCATTGTTCTCAATCTCGAAGTTCAATATGCTAAAATCCCTGTTCTTGTACGAGCCATAGGCGCCAAATTTTAATTTGGCATCTTTTTTCAGAAAGTTGTATTTTTTGGTAAGATCCACTTTGGCAACGGCATTAATCTCTTCCAGGTCCCTCCAGATTCTTTTTGGCTGGTTATTCTGTGGGATGGAGTATACCCCATCCTCTACCCTAAAAGAGGTTGTTCTAATGTCCTTGTCCTGAATTTTGGAAAGGGTAGGGGAAAGTGCCCATTCGGTTGTCCATGAAGCATCTTCGCTGGAGTGTATTCCACTAAGCAAGGCGTTGGTGATGGAACGCTGGGTATATTCCAGGTTATCTTTCGAGAAATTGATAAAATCCGTGAAGTTCAGAGTCTGGCTAAAATAACCTGCCGTAGATTCTCCGTTCTGAATATGAAGTAGATTTAGTTTGTACTTGGATTTTTCGGTCTTGAACGAAGTACCCAAAAGACCGCTCACCAGTACGTTGTTTCTGCCTATATCACCAGTTTGTGTCCTATCCGTTTCCAATTCGAACACTGAAGTATCCGCATTTCTTCTGTAGAAATTGTTTTCTGCATCTTCGTAGAAAGTGGTGGTATTTTTATAGGAAAGGGAGGCCAAAAAGCCCAATCTGTTCTCGCCTTCGCCTACATTGTATTGATTGCCGGTGGTGAATCCAAAACTATAGTCCATTGCACTATTTGATTTCATTGAAGATAGTACGGGATTGAACTTTTTGGTAATGGCCGTCAATAGTGGATTGTATTCAAAGGTACTTGGAATGTCCTGATTTCGGTTAATGGGAACACTTCGGTTTCCATTGTCGAAACCTAGGAAATCTGTAGAACTTCCTTTATAGTCCAAATAGTTTTCATTGAAGTGCATATCTGGGTTATAGTTGCCTCCCAGGGAAATACTGTGCTCTTTTTTGGTGGGATAGTCCTTGGTAACGATATCAACGATACCACCCGTAAAGTCTGCGGGCAAATCTGCAGAAGCCGATTTAAGTACCAAGATGTTATCAATAATATTGGTGGGAAAAATGTCCAATTGAATCGTGTTTCTGTCCGGATCCAATCCGGGAATGTCCACTCCGTTCAAAATGGATTTGGTATAACGATCGCCCAAGCCTCTAACGTACACGTATTTACCTCCTTGAACCGATACCCCGGGCACCGATTTGATGGCACTGGCCACGTCACTGGATCCCGATTTTTTGAAGGCTTCGGCCGACAGACCGTCCAAAAGGTTTACCGCTTTTTTTTGGATGCCCAATACCGCGGTTTCGGTATTTTTTTTAACGCTTACGGATACCACCACTTCATCCAGTCCTTCGGCCAGGGTTTCCATAGTTACGTTTATGGTGGTAATCTCGTTGGCCTTAACGACCACATCGGTTATTTCTACGGTTTTATAACCGAGGAATGAAAAGCTTAGGGTGTGGATGCCCTCCTCCAGGGTCAGCTTATAGTTACCGTCAAAATCGGAAGTAGTGCCTATAGTGGTGCCTTTGACCAGAATGTTGGCAAAAGGTACCGGATCCTGAAAATCGGCATCGATCAAATTTCCTGTTACCTCGCCACTTTGTGAAAATATGAATTGAAAAAAAAGAAAAGTAATGATTGAGAGTCTAAGTGAATATTTCATCTATTTGAAAATTTTTATTAATCTGAAAATGAGGGTAATAAAAATTTTCTGCATAGATCAACCGCTGCGCTTTCGCATAAAAAAATTTAATTATTTCGGTTAATATGCAAAAAATTAATTTTGTATATGCTCATTTCATAAGTAAACAATAGTTAAACCGTAATAAACCAAATGCCCGCCACTGGATATGGGGCGAGCATGGTCTTTATTTTAATGGGGTGTATGAATCCTGTTATTAAAAACTTAAACCTGTTTTGGCAAAGGCATAGGTCCAAGAAAAAACGCTAATGTCTGCACCAACGGTTTGGTCACCAGCAGTAACTTGGGTAGTCCAATCAGCAGCTCTTTCCGTAAATGTTGGAGCCAAAATGATGGTCGTTTCCAAATCGTTATCGGCCTCATCCTTCAATACTTTCTCGGAGAAAATACTGTTGTTGAAACCTACCACTTGCCAAGCTTCGAAGGTCAACTCGCCATCCAAGAAATTCTGGGCCACATCGTTGGCATCCAATTCCACATCTTTACCGGCTTGGAATCCAATGGCATAGATATTCTTGGTAGTACCCATAGCATTACTTCTGTAATCTGCATATTCACCGTCTGCCGCTGTTGCGCTTCCAACAATAGTAGTGTTCTGAAGGGTGAAAGAACCTGTAATGGAACCTTCGGGACCATCTATTTCGAAGGCGTGGTCGGATGCCTCACCAGAAACTACCAAAGCATTGTCTATAGTTCCGGAATATGCCTGATCTATATCCAAGGCGTCATCTCCTTGGGCCCAAACCAATAGGTTGGATGCATCAACGGTTCCACCAAAGAACTCAACACCATCATCAACGTTTCCTACAACTTCTATATGGTTGATTTTTGTACCACGACCTACAGATCCCAGAGTTAAACCGTTGATTTCGTTTCCTTCCCCTATCAAGGCACCGCCATGACGTATGGAGATGTATTCCAATTCGCCGGAATTGTCATCGTCGTTCAAGGCATCACCTGGGCCGTAAAGTCCAAAAATATCATCGGCAGGAATACCTTCTATCTGTACCTCGGTAACATCATTTTTAAAAGAACCGGTAGCTCTTCCCAATACAATTAATCCGCCCCATTTTCCTCTAGCGGTTTCATCCAAATTGGTTCCGGCAGTTTGCCCAACACCAATGTTATCTTCCTCTGCAGTAAAGATAATTGGCTTTTCGGGAGTACCTACCGCCATAATCTTGGATCCTCTTTGCACAATTAGGGCAGAAGCCAAGGAGCCAGAACCTGCCTTACCTTTGATAATCGTACCTGGATCTATGGTCAAGGTTTTTCCTACCCCAACAACTACCTTTCCTGCCAAGACATATATATTGTCTGCTGTCCATCTGGTATCGGCAGTTAATTCCCCTGATACGGTAATGATTTCCGCACAGGAACCTCCTATGTCCACTCCGGTTTCGTCTCCGTTCTGGATGCCATCCTCACAGGTAGCCGTTGCTTCGGTACATGGTTGGCAGTTTGGTCCACCACAATCAATTTCTGTTTCGCCTTGGTTCTTAATGCCGTCATTACAGGTGGCAACTACCTCTGCAATTGGCGGTTCGTCGTCATCACTGCAAGAAGCAAAAGCCAAAGCACCTATGGCCAATGCGGATAATAATAGTTTTTTCATTTCAACTGAATTTTTTGGTTTCATTTTTGAGTTCACTGTTTTATTTAACATTGCAAATAAACCCCCCAACTGTAAAAGTCCTGTTACCCTCAGATTAATAGTTTGTTGGCTTAATGTTATCTAAATGTTACTATATTAAATCCGCGTTAAGCGGTCTCGTGTAATAGTATTATCTTTACTTTTGGCGCAGATTACCAAATAATTATTTGGATTGGACCACCCTGTGTTAAAGCGTCATAATTATAGGTTTTGGATGACCATGTATAGAAAAAATAAGGAATGAAAAAGAAGGATATTAAGATACTCCTGGTAGATGATGAACCGGATATTTTAGAAATTGTAGGGTATAATTTATCTGCCGAGGGATACGAGGTTTTTACTGCGAAAAATGGTTTGGAAGGGGTTGCGAAGGCAAAAAAGAGGAAGCCCCACTTAATTATTTTGGATGTAATGATGCCGGAAATGGACGGTATTGAAGCCTGCGAGATTATTAGGCGTACCGAAGGGTTGGAGGATACCATAATTACCTTTCTTACTGCCAGGGGCGAGGATTATTCCCAAATGGCCGGATTTGATGCAGGCGCGGACGATTATATAACAAAGCCTATTAAGCCCAAGGTTTTGGTTAGCAAAGTAAAGGCCCTGCTTAGAAGGCTTAAGAACGAGGAGCAAGAGGTAGAGGATATCTTTAAGGTAGGGGAGATTACCATAAACAGGGAGGAATATAAAATTGTTAATCAGGGAGAGGAAATTATCCTTCCCAGAAAAGAGTTCGAACTCTTGGCACTGCTTACTTCCAAGCCGAACAAAGTCTTTAAAAGGGAGGTTATCCTGGACAAGGTTTGGGGCAATGAAGTGGTAGTAGGGGGTAGGACCATTGATGTCCATATCAGAAAACTTAGGGAAAAAATTGGGGATGATCATTTTAAAACGGTAAAAGGAGTAGGGTATAAGTTTGTGCTATAATGGTAAGGAGGATTAAAAAATCGTATAGGTTTGCCCTACGTACCACAATTCTAATTTCATTTCTTTTAACTACAGTTTTGGGACTATTTTTGTGGAACAGCGGTTCCATGGATTGGCAGCTCCTAGCGGTCCTTTTGGTAACTTCCTCCCTTATTTCTTTTCTCGTAGTGCAATTGAGGATAGAAAAATTCATCTACCGTAATATAGAGCGCATTTATAACGATGTTTCCCTTTTGGAGTCGACCTCTTTGGCCCCCAAGACCATTACAACGGACATGCGGTCCCTGACAGATGAAATTGAAAAGTTTGCCAAGGACAAAAAGATTGAAATAGATACCCTAAAAATCCGGGAAGAATATAGAAAGGATTTTTTGGGCAACGTTTCGCATGAATTAAAAACACCCCTATTTACGGTCCAAGGTTATATTTTAACACTCTTGGATGGTGCCATGGAGGATAAAAGTCTAAGAAAAAAGTATCTTCAACGGGCCAATAAGGGGGTGGAGCGACTTATTTACATTGTTAAGGATTTGGATCTGATAACCAAATTGGAAGTTGGGGACCTTAATTTGGAGGTCGGGGATTTCGACATTGTGGAACTGGTGAGGAACGTTTTTGAGCTTTTGGAAATGAAGGCCGCTAAAAAGAATATAACCTTAACCTTCGATATGGATTATACGAAACCCATCTATGTTAAGGGCGATAAGGAAAAAATACAACAGGTCCTTACCAATTTGGTGGTGAATTCCATTAAGTATGGACAGCAGAACGGCACCACTGAGCTAAGTGTGGAGAATTTAATTAAAAACAAGGTCATTATCCGGGTGACAGACAACGGTGAGGGGATTTCCAAACAACACCTTGCCCGAATTTTTGAAAGGTTTTATAGGGTCGATAAAAGTGGGAGTAGGGCCGAAGGGGGTTCCGGCCTGGGATTGGCAATTGTAAAACATATTATAGAGGCCCACAACGAGAAGATCTACGTGGAAAGCGTCCTTGATATCGGGTCCGAATTTTCCTTTACCTTAGAGAAAGCGACCCAGCACCTATCAACCTAGATCCTATGGAACATATTGTTATTATTGGTAATGGAATCTCAGGAATTACGGCAGCACGCCATATTCGAAAATTATCCGATAAAAAGATCACTATTATTTCCGCTGAGAGCCAATATTTTTTCTCCAGAACAGCACTGATGTATGTGTATATGGGCCATATGAAGTTTGAGCATACACAGCCGTACGAAAATTGGTTCTGGAAAAAAAATCGTTTGAATTTGGTCAACGCCTATGTATCCAAAGTAGATACGGCCCATAAAAAGCTGATATTAAATAGCTCCAAGGAGATCAAGTACGATAAACTGATCATCGCCACAGGCTCCAGACCCAATAAGTTTGGGTGGCCGGGACAGGATTTGAAGGGGGTGCAGGGATTGTACTCCAAACAGGATCTGGAAATGCTGGAGGCCAATGCGCCAAATAATGAAGTATGTAAAAGAGCGGTAATTGTTGGCGGCGGATTAATTGGGATCGAATTGGCGGAAATGCTTGGGAGTAGGAATATCCCCGTTACTTTTTTGGTGCGGGAAAGCAGTTTTTGGAACGGGGTCTTGCCCGAAGGGGAATCCCAAATGATCAATGAACACATTTTGGAACATCATATAGACCTGAAATTGGATACCAATCTGAAGGAAATTATTTCGGATGAAAAGGGTTGGGCAAAGGCTGTGGTTACAGATAAGGGGGAGACTATCCAATGTACCCTGGTAGGTTTGACCGCCGGGGTGGTTCCTAACATTGGTTTTCTAAATGGTTCGGGAATAGAGACAGGGAAGGGGGTAAAGGTCAATAACTTTTTGGAAACCAATATTCCCGATGTCTATGCCATTGGGGACTGTGCAGAACAATATGGGGCCATTGGCAACCGCAGGCCCGTGGAGGCCGTTTGGTATACCGGAAGAATGATGGGGGAAGCCTTGGCCCAGACCATTTGCGGAAACAAAACGGCCTATAATCCTGGACACTGGTTTAATTCCGCCAAATTTTTGGACATAGAGTATCAAACGTATGGCTGGGTATTTAGTGAAAAATCCAAAAAAGAACAGGAACACCATTTTCATTGGCGGCACCCCAAGGAAAAAATATGTGTTACCATCGCCTTTCACAAAGACACAAAACAGTTTTTGGGGATCAATACCTTTGGTATTCGGATGCGTCACGAAATTTTGGACCGATGGCTTAGGGAGAAAAGGAGTATCGCCTACGTAATGGAATATTTGAAGGATGCCAATTTTGACCCTGAATTCTATGTGCAATTTGAGGAGGATATCGTTTCCCATTACAATGCACTTTATGGCGCCAGTATTACCTCCAGGAAGAAAAGTTGGAAACGGATTTTTAGCCACAATTAAGATTTTAAGATGCAGATAATAAAAAAAATAGGGCTCCTCATTTTTTTAATTGGCCTTGCCATATTTACCATCCTGCCTTTTATAGGAGAGTTTAAGGTTACCCGGGCCACAATGGATCTAATAATCCAGGAAAAGGGAATTTCCAGTGAACTTTTTATTGAAGGGGTGCAAGAAAATGTGGTTGGGAAAAAGTTTCAGGGAATGCTTGCACTATCGCCCCAAATAATCCGGATAATGGAAGCTGCCAATGCCCGTCACAGAAAGGAGAAGGAATACAAAAAAGTGATCTATATAGGGTCGCATGATATGGCTGCCGCGGTGGGCAAAGCATCTGGAAGTGGTTTTATCGTTGAAAATAAGGGACTTATGTGGTTTTTGACCTTTGGTATGGGCATTTTGGGGTCCTTGCTTTTTATTGTTCCCAATATAGTTTTATTGGGCAATAAAGGGATTAAGAACAATGGTATTTATCTAGAAAATGCCACTAATAGGGGATGGATTGCCTGGCTGGTCTTCGTTTTTTTGGTTTCCTTTTATTTGGTACTTTATTTTCGCCCGGAATATGCCTTAAACTGGACTTACTTAGTGGATCCTATCAGCGAATTTCTAAGTGGAAATCCCGCAGGTCATTGGTTTGTATACGGATTTATGTATTGTACGGTGATGACCGTTATGGCCGTGCGAATGTATATTAAATATAGACATAGCAGGTATCAAACAATACGTACCACTTCGGTCCTATTCTTTCAAATCGTCTTTGCCTTTCTTATTCCGGAAATAATGGTAAGGCTCCAAATGCCGTATTACGACTTTAAAAATGCCTTTCCGTTGGATTATGATTTCTTTTTTCAATGGAATTTAAAATCCTTGATGAACAGTGGGGGAATAGGACTTTTCATCTTAGTTTGGGGTATTGTACTTACTTTGGTAATTGTACCCGTAATGGTCTATTTTTTTGGAAAACGATGGTATTGTTCCTGGGTTTGTGGCTGTGGTGGCCTGGCCGAGACCCTGGGGGACCCCTACAGGCAGCATTCCAGCAAGTCCCTATTTTCATGGAAAGTGGAAAGGTGGTTGGTGCACGGGGTGTTGGTCTTTGCTGTGGGAATGACTTTGATGACACTCTACAGTTTCTTTTCGGAGTCTGGCACTGTATTGGGTTTAAAAACCCAGAGTGTTCAAAGTTCCTATAGCTTGTTGATCGGGGCATTTTTTGCAGGGGTGATCGGGACCGGATTTTATCCCATTTTTGGAAATAGGGTATGGTGCAGGTTTGGGTGTCCCTTAGCCGCTTATTTAGGTTTCGTTCAGCGGTTCAAATCGCGCTTTAGGATTACCACCAATGGCGGCCAATGTATTTCCTGTGGCAATTGTTCTACTTATTGTGAGCAGGGGATAGACGTCAGGGCCTACGCCCAAAAGGGTGAAAATATTATCAGGTCCAGTTGTGTAGGTTGTGGCATTTGTTCCGCGGTTTGTCCAAGAGGGGTGTTAAAATTGGAAAACGGACCGCTAAGGGGAAGGATAAATCCCACCGAAGTGCTACTGGGGAACGATGTGGACCTAATGGAATTGGTCAATAAAAAATAAGCCTTTGGGGGTTGCCTAAATTATTGTTGCAATATAAAAGGGAGACACCATAGATTGATGAAAGTATTGATACCTTTGCGCCGTTCCAAGGGATATTAAAAATACGGATGCCCAAGTTACACTATATTGTATAATAAAGGACTATCTTTTATCTACGCCAATGACCTGTATAAAAGTAATTATCCCTGCCTATAACGAAGCCGATTCCATTGCCAGTGTTATACGGGAAATCCCAAAAATTGTTTCTGAAATAATTGTGGTAAACAATAATTCTACGGACGATACTGCCCTTAAGGCAAGGGAGGCCGGAGCCACGGTGCTCCACGAAGGGAGTATGGGATATGGCTATGCCTGCCTTAAGGGAATTAATTACATTTCCCAACAATCCAAAACACCCGATATTATCGTATTTATGGATGGAGACTATTCGGATTATCCCGAAGAACTTTCCAAAGTGGTATCGCCCATAGTGGAAAATGATTTGGATTTCGTTATTGGAGCCCGGTCAAAGGCATTGAGGGAAGAGGGATCTATGACCCCACAACAGGTTTTTGGAAATGCATTGGCCACCACTTTAATGAAATGGTTCTTTGGCGCTTTCTTTACCGATTTGGGGCCATTTAGGGCCATAAAGTACAACAGGCTTTTGGCACTGGAAATGGAGGATAAGACCTACGGTTGGACCGTAGAAATGCAGTTGAAGGTATTAAAAAAAGGATTTACATATACCGAAGTACCAGTGCGTTACAAAAAAAGAATTGGCATATCAAAAGTATCAGGTACGGTAAAAGGTACTATATTTGCAGGCGTAAAAATCCTAGGTTGGATATTTAAATACAGTTTAAAATAATATGGGACTAACAATTACTTATTTTATCATTACAATTTACAGTATTTCCTTACTGTTAATATTCTTTTATAGCTTGGCCCAACTTAATTTGCTGATCAATTATCTGGGGTATAAAAGGAGAATCAAGGAAGCTCCAAAATTCAATTTATTGGATCCAAAAGAAATTCCTTTTGTTACCATACAACTCCCAATTTATAATGAGGAGTATGTAGTGGAGCGTTTGCTGGAGAATATTTCGAAAATAGAATACCCAATGAGCAAATTGGAAATCCAGGTTTTGGACGATTCCACGGACGATTCCGTACTGGATACGGCCAAGAGAATAAAAGCGCTTCAGGAAACAGGATTGGACATTCAACATATAAGAAGGACCAATAGGCAAGGCTATAAGGCCGGAGCTTTAAAGGAAGGCCTGGATATGGCCAAAGGTGAATTTATTGCCATTTTTGATGCAGATTTTTTGCCTTCCAGTGATTGGTTGAAGAAAACGGTCATTTATTTTAAGGATAAGGAAATTGGCGTAGTTCAAACAAGGTGGGGACATATCAACAGGGAATATTCTACATTGACCCGGATTCAGGCCTTCGCCTTGGACGCCCACTTTACTTTGGAACAGGTAGGACGAAATGCCAAGGGGCATTTTATTAATTTTAATGGTACCGCTGGTATTTGGAGAAAGGAATGTATTCTTGACGCAGGAAACTGGGAGGGCGATACCCTTACCGAGGATTTGGATCTAAGCTACCGGGCCCAATTAAAAAACTGGAAATTTAAATATTTGGAGGATGTAGAGACACCTGCAGAACTTCCTGTGGTAATCAGTGCTGCCCGTTCCCAGCAATTTCGTTGGAACAAAGGTGGGGCCGAAAACTTTAAAAAATCGGTTTGGAGCGTTATTTCCGCCAAGAACATCTCTTTCAAGACCAAGTTTCATGGGGTGATGCACTTGTTGAACAGTTCTATGTTCCTCTGCGTATTTTTGGTAGCCTTGCTGAGTATTCCCATGATGTACATAAAAAACACCTTTGACCATTTGGGATGGATTTTTGAAGCCACCAAATTCTTCATTTTGAGTACCATTATCCTTTTCGTCTGTTATTGGTTTACCTATAAGAGCATACAGGGCAGTGGTTTTGATAATTTTGTGGACTATATATCCATTTTCTTTACTTTTTTCTCCGTGGCACTGGGATTTTCATTGCACAACACCATTGCGGTGCTGGAAGGGCATATGGGTAAAAGGTCCGAGTTTGTCAGGACCCCAAAATTTAATTTGAACAGTATAAAGGACAGCTGGAAGGGGAATAAATATTTGGCTACCAAACTTTCTCCCAATATGATTTTGGAAGCCGCCCTGATGCTTTACTTCCTTTTTGGAATGTATAGTGCCATACCTTTGAACGATTTTGGACTTTTTCCATTTCATTTTATGTTGTTTTTGGGCTTCGGTTATGTATTTTTTAAATCCCTTATGGCAAGGGCCTAAATAAATATTTGAAAGTGTTTTAATGGCCCTGTTCCTTAAAAAGAGCAGGGCTATTTCTTTGAAAATCGTTAAACGGGTTTGTACCATTAAATTATTGGATTAGAAAGGGATAGGGCTTTTCCAGTGTAGAAATAGAAGGGGCGCTTTGATTTTCCTGCATTTTTGAATTTCAAAAAAAACAGGGAGGTCATTGCCAAAATCAAAATAGAAAGCGCCATTATTTGATAATTTCATTTAAATTTGGGAGATTGCTGAATTAATAAAGTGACCAAAAACCACCAAACACTATGATCCAAAGGACCATTTCTTATTGGAATCTTCACAGGGTTCCGATTTTAATGGTGCTGGTAAGCATCCTCTTCTATGTTTCCTTTGGGTATCATTTGGCTCGAACAGATTTTATAAAGCTGCTAAGCCTTTATTTGGCTTTGTTCTTTTTATGCTATAAGCTGGTTCAATTTGAAAAATGGAATTTTAAATTTTTGGCCATTTCAGGGACACTTTTCCGGCTAACCCTGCTTTTTGCCGAACCCAATCTTTCCCAGGACTTTTATAGATTTATATGGGATGGACAATTGATCAACAATGGAATGAGTCCTTACCTACATCTTCCCAAGGATTTGATAATTCAGCATGGCCGTCTCATGCGCAATGCTACCGAGTTGATAAGTGGTATGGGAAGCCTCAGTGCATCAAATTACAGTAATTACCCTCCTTTGAACCAGTTTATTTTTGCGCTGTCCACATGGGTGTCCGGAAAGAGCGTGGTGGGAAGTGTATTGGCCATGAGAACCATTATAATTTTGTCCGATTTGGGAATCCTGTATTTCGGTCGCAAATTATTGCAAAAGCTTAATAAATCCACCCATCTCATCTTTTGGTATTTTTTAAATCCATTGGTTATTTTGGAACTTACGGGGAACCTTCATTTTGAAGGGGTAATGTTGTTCTTCTTTATATGGTCCATGTATCTTTTATGCAATAAAAAATGGCTGTTGGCAGCTATTGTATATGCGTTATCGATTTCTATAAAATTGGTCCCGTTACTGTTTCTGCCCTTGTTCCTAAAATATTTCGGACTAAAGAAAAGTATCCTCTTTTATGGGGTGGTGGCAACTGTAACGCTCCTGCTGTTGCTCCCCTTCTATTCCCCGGAATTTACCAATAATTACGTACAGACCGTAGGGCTTTGGTTTTCGAATTTTGAATTCAATGCCGGTTTCTATAATATGGTAAAAAAAGTAGCTATGAATTTTGGGGCCAAGCCCTGGGAACTTATCAAGGATTATGGAAGAATTATGCCGCTAATCGTCATTGCCGCTGTGGCACTCTTTACCTTTTTCAGGGAGAATAAAAAGATTTCAAACTTGTTGGTCTCTATGCTATGGATGCTCACCCTTTATTATTTTTTGTCGACCACCGTGCACCCCTGGTATATTATTTTTTTGGTAGCTTTAGGTCTGTTTACCGAGTTTAGATTTCCCATGGTTTGGTCCTTGGGCATCATCTTGAGTTACTGGGCCTATTCCAATGAAGGGTTTAAGGAAAATTATTGGCTGTTAACAGTTGAATATATTGCAGTATATGGTTTCATGTTTTATGAAATTGTTAGATTACATAACAAAAAGATACTTTTTAGTAAAAATTGACACATCAATATCAAAAATTCATTTTTATTCGTACTTTTGATGGTAGAATGAATAACTTCAATAACATACTTAGCATAAACAAGGTTTCCAACCTTGCTTATTCATTTACGCCTACACGTCGTCGCCCGTAAGGGTGCGTTTCTTTTATGGAAATAGGTGAGTCCATTTCCCTCTCAAAAAAAATAAATTATAATTTTAATTTTAAAAGCAACATTCAATGAAGATTGTTATTGCTAACGATTCCCATTTTAAATATGCCGAGATCATTTGCGAAACCATTGCAGAGTCGGCCAAAGTACGTGGTACCGGGATTGCCAAGCGTACTCCAGAGTATATTCAAAAAAGACTGCATAATGGCAATGCCATTATTGCCCTGGATGGCGACAAGTTTGCCGGTTTCTGTTATATTGAGGTATGGGGACATGAAAAATTTGTAGCCAATTCCGGCCTTATAGTGCATCCTGATTACAGAAATCAAGGTTTGGCCAAGAAAATAAAAAAAGAGATTTTTGAACTTTCTAGAAGCAAATTTCCCAATGCCAAAATTTTCGGAATCACTACGGGATTGGCCGTGATGAAAATGAACTATGAATTGGGCTATAAACCGGTCACTTTTTCGGAACTTACCACGGATCCAGAGTTTTGGAAAGGCTGTCAGACCTGTAAAAACTTCGATATCCTTACCAGAACGGAACAAAAAATGTGTCTTTGTACCGGAATGTTGTACGATCCTGAGATCAAAGCCAAGGAAGCCATAAAGGAGCCCAAGGAAAAATTGAATTCCAAAGCTTTTCAAAGATTAAAAAGTATAAAGGAAAGTCTGTTTTTAAATAAGAAAACAAAGTAGTGGTAATGGACTACTGTGAAAATATAATAACAATAATTAAGCATGAAGAAATTAGTTTTAGCATATAGTGGTGGTTTGGATACTTCCTATTGCGCCAAGTATTTGTCCAAAGATCAAGGTTTTGAGGTACATGCCGTAAGTGTAAATACCGGGGGGTTTTCAAAGGAAGAAATAGAGAGTATTCATAAAAAGGCCTTGGAATTGGGGGCCACTTCCTACACTTCCATAGATGCTGTAAACACTTTTTATGAAAAAGTGGTAAAGTACTTAATTTTCGGTAATGTATTAAAGAACAATACCTATCCCTTATCGGTAAGTGCCGAACGAATTGTTCAGGCCATTGAAATTGTAAACTACGCCAAAAAAGTGGGGGCAAAATATATTGCCCACGGTAGTACAGGGGCGGGGAACGATCAGGTTAGATTTGATATGATTTTCCAGATCATTGCGCCGGAGATTGAAATCATTACCCCGATACGGGATAACAAATTGGCTAGGGAAGCTGAAATAGCATATTTAAAACAGAACGGGGTAGATTATCCATGGGAGAAGGCAAAATACTCTATCAATAGAGGGTTATGGGGAACTTCCGTAGGGGGAGAGGAAACACTTACCTCGCACAAGTCCTTACCGGATTCTGCCTATCCAAGCCAATTGCAACAAACCGAACCTACCCAATTGAAACTTACTTTCCACAAGGGGGAATTGATTGCTTTGGATGGCGATAACGATACCCCTGTAAGCAACATCATAAAATTGGAGGCCATTGCTTCCAAATACGCCATTGGTAGGGATATACACGTTGGGGATACCATTATTGGCATAAAGGGCAGGGTAGGATTTGAAGCCCCTGCCTCCTTGATTATTATCAAAGCCCATCATTTGTTGGAAAAGCATACCTTGACCAAATGGCAACAGTACCAAAAGGAAATGCAGGGCAATTTCTATGGCATGCTGTTGCACGAAGGGAATTATTTGGATGAGGTTATGAGAAATATCGAGGCTTTCCTAACCGATACCCAGAAGAATGTAAGTGGTGATGTCTTTGTTAGCCTACACCCATATCGTTTTGAATTGGACGGAATATCCTCTCCGCACGATCTTATGAACGCCTCTTTCGGAAGCTACGGGGAGATGAACAAAGGATGGACTGCGGATGACGCCAAAGGCTTTATTAAAATACTTTCCAATGCTGGAAAAATATACAACCACGTAAATCAGAATAATGATTAAGGTAGGAATTATTGGTGGTTCTGGATATACTGGTGGGGAACTCATCAGAATCCTCTTGAACCATTCCAATGCAACCATAGATTTTGTATTTAGTACCACCCGGGCAGGTAAAAGGATTACCACGGCCCATCCGGACCTACTGGGGGTTACCGATCTGGTATTTACCGGGGAGGTAAACAAGGATGTGGATGTAGTATTTCTTTGTCTTGGCCATGGGAATTCCACTAGTTTTTTAAAGGAAAACGAGTTTTCCAAAAACACCAGGATCATAGATTTGAGCAATGATTTTAGGTTGGAGGCCGATGCTGTTCTGGATGGAAAAACATTTGTTTACGGCTTGCCAGAACTAAATAGGGAGGCCATTAAAAAAGCAAAATATATTGCCAACCCAGGTTGTTTTGCCACTGCCATTCAGTTGGCGCTACTGCCCTTGGCAAAGGTCCATAAATTGGGTAGGCCGGTGCATGTCAATGCAGTTACCGGAAGTACAGGGGCGGGGGTAGGCCTTTCAGCTACTTCACATTTTAGTTGGAGGAACAACAATGTATCCTGGTACAAGCCATTTACGCATCAGCACCTTGGGGAAATCAATGAAAGTCTTCACAGCCTTCAGGAAAATACGGGGGAAATTTTCTTCCTGCCCAACAGGGGAAATTTTACCAGGGGGATTTTGGCTACGGCCTACACCGATTATGAAGGTAGTTTGGAAGAGGCCTATGAACTGTATAACGAGTTTTATAAGAATGCCGCTTTTACCCAGGTGACGGAAGAGGATATCAACCTAAAACAGGTGGTGAATACCAACCAATGCCATATTCATTTGCACAAGTACAATAATACCCTGCTGATCACCTCGGCAATAGATAATTTGTTGAAAGGGGCATCTGGCCAGGCGGTACAGAATATGAACTTGGCGTTCGGCTTTAAGGAAACGGAGGGCCTGCAATTAAAGGCAGGGGTGTTTTAATATTGGTGGGATGTGGATCAACCCTGGAGTAATTTATAAATAGATCAAAAAACAATTTTACCAATCATAAGATTCCCTAGTTTAGGGAATGATACAAATAACGAATAAGGAATGAAAATAGCCATTATTGGAGCAGGTAATTTAGGTCTTTCCATCGCCAAAGGTATTTTGAGCACTAATGGGGCCACTTCTATGGTCCTTACCAAAAGAAATCTTAACGGCCTTAAGGAAATTGAAAAATATGGAATTGTTACCACCACTACCGATAATAGGGAAGCGGTGGCCAAATCGGATATCCTTATTTTTGCGGTACAGCCCGGGCAATTTGTAAAGATTTTGGGAGAGGTGAAGGACATTCTTACGGAGAAGCATGTCATTATTTCCACCATAACCGGATTTAGTATTGCCAGGATGGAGGAGGTAATTGGACCGGACCACTATATTATACGTGCCATGCCCAATACCGCTATTTCCGTAGGGAAATCCATGACCTGTATCTGTAGCAATGAGAAAGGCACCAAGAGGGTAGACCTGGCCAAGGCCATCTTTAATCGTATGGGGCATTCCATGCAAATTCCGGAAGACCAGATGCAGGCCGCTACCGTTATTTGTGCCAGTGGAATTGCGTTTTGGATGCGATTGATACGGGCCACCACCCAAGGGGCCATTCAATTGGGATTCGATGCCAAGGAAGCACAGGAATTGGCCATGCATACCTGTAATGGGGCTGCTAGTTTGTTGATAGAATCTGACAGTCACCCAGAAAATGAAATAGATAAGGTAACTACCCCTAGGGGATGTACTATTTCCGGATTGAACGAAATGGAACATCAGGGACTAAGCTCCTCCCTGATCAGGGGAATGGTGGCCTCATTTGACAAGATAAACGAAATAAAAAAAGGATAACCTCTATCTTAAACCTACATGGTTCTAAGAAAAGGGAGGTTTATAATACAATATAGAAGATGGAATTATTTGATGTATACCCATTATATAACGTTACTCCCGTTTCGGCCAAGGGAATCGTGGTTACCGACGAAAAAGGCCAGGAGTATTTGGATTTTTACGGGGGTCACGCCGTAATTTCCATAGGACATTCCCATCCGCATTATGTGCAGCGATTAAAGGAACAGTTGGATAAGATCGGTTTTTATAGCAATGCCATACAGAATCCCGTTCAGGAGGCCTTGGCACATAAACTGGGAGAACTTTCGGGCTGTGGGGATTACAATCTGTTCCTTTGCAATTCTGGGGCAGAGGCCAACGAAAATGCTTTAAAGTTGGCATCGTTCCAAACCGAAAAATCAAGGGTAATTGCCTTTAAGCACGGATTTCATGGGAGAACCTCTGCCGCTGTGGCCGCCACCGACAATGAAAAAATAAACGCACCCATCAACAAACAACAAAAAGTAACCATACTTCCTTTCGAGGATTTGGCCGCTTTTAAGAACGAAATTTCCAAAGGGGATGTGTGTGGTGTAATTATAGAAACCATTCAAGGCGTCGGGGGTCTGGATCAACCGTCCCAAGAGTTTTATCAAAGCATAGCGGCACTTTGTAAGGAAAATGGTGTCATGCTTATTGCTGATGAGGTGCAATGTGGTTACGGAAGAAGTGGAAAGTTCTTTGCCTTTCAGCATTACGGGATTAAACCGGATATTATTACGGTAGCCAAGGGAATGGGGAACGGATTTCCCATAGGTGGGGTCCTGATCCATGAAAGCATCAAGGCCTCCTACGGAATGTTGGGTACCACCTTTGGGGGCAATCATTTGGCCTGTGCCGCAGGATTGGCGGTTTTGGAAGTGATCGAAAAAGAAAATTTAATTGAAAATGCCGCAGCGCTCTTTGAATACTTTAAAGCAAAGGCTGCTGCCATTCCACAGGTAAAAAGAGTAAAGGGAATGGGGCTTATGCTGGGGTTGGAATTTGATTTTGAAGTGGCAGAGCTACGGAAGAAACTCATTCACAACCAGTTTATGTTTACAGGCGGTGCCAGCGATAAACATGTTTTGAGGGTATTGCCGGCATTGAACATTACCAAGGAAAATCTGGATCAGTTTTTTGATGCCCTAAAAAAAGAATTGGCATGAGTTTGTA
Source organism: Arenibacter sp. P308M17 (assembly GCF_003426735.1). Classification (GTDB taxonomy): domain Bacteria; phylum Bacteroidota; class Bacteroidia; order Flavobacteriales; family Flavobacteriaceae; genus Arenibacter. The sequence goes on along the minus strand of NZ_QVON01000003.1, from coordinate 330,566 downwards.
TTTGGACATAGCCCAAAGGAATGCGGTGCTAAATACCATGGCACAGCTAATAGATGGGGAACGAAATGCCATTCTTGAGGTCAATAAAAAAGACTTGGAGGCCTATAAGGGCGATGATTTGGCAATGTACGACCGACTCAAAGTGGACGGTGCCAAAATTGATGGTATGGTCCTATCCCTGCAACAGTTGGCAGGGCAGGAAGATCCCTTGGGTTTGGAGCGTTTTAGTTTTACCCATGAAAATGGAATGCAGGTAAGCAATAAAACCGCACCCTTTGGGACGATTCTGATCATTTATGAATCCAGGCCCGATGTTACCATAGAAGCGGCAGCCATCGCCTTTAAATCGGGCAATAAGATTTTGTTGAAGGGCGGGAAGGAATCCCTACAAAGTAATTTGGTTTTGGTGAATTTCTGGCATAAATCCTTGGAGCAGCACGGTATTACCAGGGATTGGGTCACTTATTTAGAGTTTAATAGGGAGCAGACCCAGGCCTTTTTGGAAAAACCGACCCAAAAATTGGACCTGATCGTGCCTCGTGGTGGGGAAAAGTTGATCTCCTTTACCAAAAAGCACGCCAGCTGTCCGGTAATCGTGAGTGGAAGGGGGAATAACTTTCTTTATGTACACCCCCAGGCGGACCTAAAAAAGGCAATGTCCATTATCCTAAACGCCAAGACCACAAAGATATCGGCCTGTAATGCATTGGACAAGGTGCTGATAGATAGTGATCTGCCCAACAAAGAAGTTTTTATAAAAGAATTGATAGCTGAATTAAAAGCGAAGAAGGTCGAAATATTGGTCGATAACAGCCTTGCCAATACAGAGGGCACTTCAGAAATTACTGAAGAGGATACCTGGTTTGAAGAATTTTTGGATTACAAGATCCTAATTGGGAAAGTGGATGGCACTGAAGAGGCCATTGAGAAAATAAATACCTATGGTGGGGGACATTCCGCGGTAATCGTTACCGAAGAGGAACAAGAGGCCGACCTATTTATGAATTCGGTAGATTCGGCCGCAGTTTACCATAACGTGTCCACCCGTTTTACGGATGGCGGGCAATTTGGATTGGGGGGAGAATTGGCCATCAGTACGGATAAATTGCATCAAAGAGGGCCCATTGGCCTACAACATTTGGTGACCAACAAATGGTACGTAAAGGGCGATGGACAAATACGATAACGGCCAGACCTGGACAATAGGTCAAAAAAAAAGAGCATGCAGAAGAAAAGAATATTATTAAAAATAGGATCCAATACCCTTACCAAGGAAACGGATCATATTTCTAGGGGAAAAATCGAGGATATTGGTAGGCAGATCGCAAAATTGAAGGAGAATTACGAATTCATCATTGTGAGTTCCGGAGCCATTGCCGCTGCCAAGCAATTTGTAAAATTGGAACACAACGGGCAGGAGATTACCGTTAAACAGGCCTTGGCATCCATAGGCCAACCCCATCTAATGCGAATTTTTCAGGAGAATTTCAGGGAGCTGGGATTGTTTACTTCCCAATGCCTTTTGTCCTATTCCGATTTTGAAAGGGAAGTCTCCAAGGAAAATATATGCAATACCATCAACGTACTGGTGGCCAATAATTTTATCCCGATCATCAATGAGAACGATACGGTAGCTACCGATGAGATCAAATTTGGCGACAATGATAAATTGGCAGCATTGACCGCAGCCTTGATGAAGGTAGATCTCCTGATCATCGCTACCAATACCGATGGTATTTACACTAAGGAATCCTTCGTTAATAAGAAGCCGGAAACCATTCGCATGGTGAGCAACTTGGCCGATCTGCAAAAGGAGGTCAGCAGTTCCAAATCTTCCCATGGTACCGGAGGTATGGAATCCAAGATCGAGGCCGCCAATATAGCCAGGCAGGCCCATGTGGAGACCTGGATCGTTAATGGGCTAAAGGACAATTTTATTGTTGATGCCCTAGAAAACAAAACCGCTTTTACAACCATAAAATAAAGAAATGCAACACTATTTATCCTTAAAAGATATCGATTCCCTACCGCAATGGGTAGAAGAAGCTAGATCATTAAAGGCGAATCCGCTAAAACACAAAGCCTTGGGACAGACCAAGACCATATGTTTACTGTTCTTCAACAATAGCCTTAGAACCCGTCTAAGTACGCAAAAGGCGGCCATGAATTTGGGGATGGAGGTTATTGTGATGAACTTTGGAAGCGAAGGATGGGCATTGGAATATGGCGATGGGACTATTATGGACCAGGGCACTTCCGAACACATCAAGGAAGCGGCCCAGGTAGTGGCGCAATATTGTGATATAGTGGCCATAAGGGCCTTTGCTTCCTTGACCGATAAGAAACAGGACGAGGCGGAAGTGGTCATGAACGGTTTTAAAAAATATGCAGGCATACCGGTGGTGAATATGGAAAGTTCTGTGGGCCATCCGTTACAGGCCTTGGCCGATGCCATTACCTTGTCGGAGAACAATACCAAGAAAAGACCCAAGGTGGTCCTGTCCTGGGCACCACACCCCAAGGCATTACCGCATGCAGTGGCCAATTCCTTTGTGGAAATGATGCATTTGCAGGAGGCCGATTTTGTAATTACCCATCCCAAAGGATATGATTTAAACCCTGAAGTAACCAAGGGGGCAAAAATTGAATACGATCAGGACAGGGCTTTGGAAGATGCAGATTTTGTCTATGTTAAAAACTGGAGCAGCTATCAGGATTACGGCAAGGTGGTAAACCAGGATAAAAATTGGACGATTACCAATAAGAAGTTGGGCAATGCTAAATTTATGCACTGTCTGCCCGTTAGGCGCAATGTAATAGTAGCCGACGAGGTTTTGGACGGTTCCAATTCCTTGGTCATCCAACAGGCCAACAACAGGACCTATTCCGCCCAGATCGTGTTGAAAAAGTTGTTGGAGAGCCTTGGTGCTTAGCACAGTGAACAGTGAACAGTTGTCAGTGAACAATGGCAAATGTCTAATGTCCGTCATTGCGAGGAGCGAAAGGGACGAAGCAATCTCTTGAATATATCAACAGATTGCCACGCTGCACCTACCTATCGGTAGGCAAGCTCGCAATGACGAATTATTGTCCGGTCCGAGCGGAGTCGAGACCTCAATGAAGGAATTACAACCGAAGGCTGGTTGATTAAATGAAAGGTTTATAGGCACGAGCGTGACGTTCACGCCATCGGGGGAAAATGAAACACAGTAATTGTAAAACTAAATAGAGGATAATTCCTCCCCTTGGGGAAGGTTAGGAGGGGCCTATGAAACAAAAACTATCTATAATAAAAATTGGAGGGAACGTTATTGAGAACGAAGTGGAGCTCAACAAATTCCTGGATTCCTTTTCGGCCATGCAAGGACCTAAAATATTGGTGCACGGGGGAGGCAAATTAGCGACCCAGATCGCCGAAAAATTAGGGATAGTATCCAAATTGGTAGGAGGAAGGCGCATTACCGATGAGGAAGGGCTAAAAGTAATCACCATGGTCTATGGCGGCCTGGCCAACAAGAATATTGTGGCCCAATTGCAGGCCAGGGGTACGAATGCCATAGGACTCAGCGGGGCCGATGGCAATACCATCCGTGCCATAAAAAGACCGGTTCGGGAAATCGACTACGGGTTTGCGGGGGATGTGGAGGAAGTAAATGCAGAAGCTATAGACAAATTATTGCAGGCCCACTTTGTTCCGGTGTTTTGTGCCATAACCCACAATAGGGAAGGGCAGTTGCTGAATACCAATGCCGACACCATCGCCTCTGAAGTGGCCATTGGGATGAGCGGAAATTATGACACCACCCTCTACTATTGCTTTGAAAAGAAAGGGGTGCTGATGGATATTTCGGACGAAACCTCGGTAGTAAAACATCTGGAACCTAAGAACTATCAGGAATTATTGGAACAAAAAATTATTGCGGATGGCATGCTTCCCAAATTGGAAAATTGTTTCCATGCGCTACATAAAAATGTGGGCAAGGTCTGTATTGGGGATTTGGATATGTTAAACCCCAATGCTACTTTGTTTACCACCATTACCTTATAAACATGGATCAACTACAACTTACGGAAAAGGCTATTGCATTGTTACAGGAACTGATTTCAATCCGGTCGTTTTCCTCCGAAGAAGATAAGACGGCCGATGCTATTGAAGCCTGGTTCAAACATTTCGACATCCCTTTTAAACGGGAGAAGAACAATGTATATGCCTTTAACAAATACTATGATGGGAACAAGCCTTTGCTGTTGCTCAACTCCCACCACGATACGGTAAAGCCCAATTCGGCCTATACCAAGGATCCCTTTCATCCACATATTGAGGATGGGAAATTATTTGGTCTGGGCAGTAACGATGCCGGGGGCTGCCTAGTATCCTTGATCGCTACCTTCACCCATTTTTATTCCCAGAAAAATCTGAGCCATAATATAGTGCTAGTGGCCTCTGGGGAAGAGGAAAGCTCTGGCCCCAATGGCCTGAACAGTATGTTGCCCATCCTTCCGAAAATAGATGTGGCCATAGTAGGCGAACCCACCTTGATGAATTTGGCCATCGCCGAAAAGGGCCTGGTGGTGTTTGAGGGCAAGGTAAGTGGGACACCCTCACACGCCGCCCATCCCAACCATAATAATGCCATTTACAATTCCATAGAGGTATTGCAGTGGTTTAAGGACTATAAGTTCCCCAAGGTATCGGAAGTACTGGGAGAAGTAAAGCTTACGGTAACCCAGATCAGTGGGGGGAGTCAGCACAACGTTGTGCCGGGTCATGTGGATTTGGTGATAGACGTGCGGGTAAATGACTGCTATACCAATAGGGAAATTGCGGATATACTTACTGCCGAAGCCCCTTGTGAGGTAAGGCCACGTTCGTTGCGCTTAAATTCCTCTTCCATCAACAAGGACCATCCCTTGGTAAAGTCGGGCTTGGCCTTGGGCCGAAGCAGCTATGGTTCACCTACCTTATCCGATCAGGCGGCATTAAACTGCCAGTCGCTCAAATTGGGGCCTGGCGATAGCACCCGTAGTCACTCCGCGGACGAATTTATATATATAGCCGAAATTGAAGAGGGAATAGATTTGTATATTCAAATTTTACAAGGATTTTTGAAGTAGTTCCAGTGTAAAATCAATAGATTGTCCCCTTGAGGGGACCTTAGGGGTGTATTGCCCGATCTTTTAAAAATGAAATATTAATAAATAGCTTCCGGCCTTGACAGGAGGGAATAAAAATCATCAAATGAACCGAGCCAAAACAGACTTACCAATCTAATAGAGAGTTTAAAGGCGAATTACATTTGACCTATAAAAAATTGGATCTTAAACGAGAATAGTAAATATTGAATTAACCCGTTAACAAAAGCATTGTTTATTGCTTATTGTTTATTGATAATTGATATAAAAATGAAACTTTGGGACAAAGGATTTAGCACCGACAAAAAGATAGACCATTTCACTGTGGGCAATGATAGGGAACTGGATTTGCTTTTGGCAAAATACGACGTAATTGCCTCCAAGGCACATGCCAAAATGCTGGGCAAAATAGGTTTGTTGACCCTTAAGGAAACCGATTCCCTGGTGACCGAGCTGGATAAAATTGCCAAGACCATCGAAAACGGCACTTTTACCATAGAGGATAGCTTTGAGGATATGCATTCCAAAATCGAGTTCTTACTGACCCTAAGGTTGGGTGATGCCGGTAAAAAGATACACACTGCCCGTTCCAGGAACGATCAGGTTTTGGTGGCCATGCATTTGTACCTTAAAAATGAATTGACAGAGATCAAGGAACAGACCAAGGATTTGTTCCACCTCCTATTAAATTTGGCAGACAAACATAAAAAGGTGATGTTGCCGGGCTATACCCATTTACAGATTGCCATGCCCTCTTCCTTTGGACTATGGTTCTCCGCCTATGCCGAAAGTTTGGTAGACGATCTTTATTTTGTGGATGCCGCCTATAAGGTAGCCGACCAAAATCCCTTGGGAAGTGCTGCGGGGTATGGAAGTTCCTTCCCAATAGACCGTAGTTTTACTACAGAGGAAATGGGGTTCGAGACTATGAAATATAATGTGGTGGCCGCTCAAATGGGCCGTGGCAAGGTAGAAAAGGCAGCCGCCTTTGGTATGGCCAGTATTGCCGCCACACTTTCCAAGATGGCGATGGACATCTGCCTGTATATGAGCCAGAACTTTAATTTTGTCTCCTTTCCGGATGAGCTTACCACAGGTTCCAGCATTATGCCCCATAAAAAGAACCCGGATGTGTTTGAGCTGGTACGCGGTAAGTGCAACCGACTCCAGACCGTACCCAACCAATTGATTCTTATCACCAACAACTTACCCAGTGGCTATCATCGGGACCTGCAATTGGTAAAGGAGGTGATTGTACCTGCTATTCAGGACCTAAAGGCCTGTTTGGCGATTATGACCTTCAGTTTAAAGGAGATACGGGTAAACGAAAATATCTTGGACGATCCCAAATATGACTATCTGTTTAGTGTGGATACCCTGAATGAACTTGTGCTGAGTGGTATGCCCTTCCGTGATGCCTACAAAAAAATGGGCAAAGAGATCAACGAGGGTACCTTTACTCCCAAAAGAGACGTTAGGCATACCCACGAGGGCAGTTTTGGCAATCTTTGCCTGGCAGAGATCAGAAAGAAAATGGATAAGATCTCTTAAATAGTGAACAGTGGCCAGTAAACAGTTCACAGTGGGTTAAGGTTCAAAGTTCAAGGTTCAAAAACGGATTGTTAAGTCACATCCATAATGACGTGAATAATAGCTCCTTCCCTTGGTTAAGCCTGTCCCGCGTTTTCCGCGGGAGGACAAGGAGGAGGAGACGGAAGGGATTGAAAATCTAAGCCCAGGTTCTTTTTGTCCCAAATTATTTAAGCACGAGCGTGACGCCGATTAAGGCAGGCTCGTGACAGCGGGGAGGGGGACGGGTATCATTTTGGCAGCTCCAAATGCGTACTAATGGCAATTCTATTCCAGGCATTTATGGTAACGATAGCCATTATTATTTGAGTGATCTGGTTTTTGTTAAAAAATTGCGCTGCATTTTTGTAGGTGTTATCGGATAAACCACCATTATGGATCAAAGTGACTTGCTCCGTAATGTCCAGAATTACTTTTTCTTCCTCTGTAAAGAGATTTGTCTCCCGCCAGGCGTTCAACAAAAAGATCCTTTGCATGCTTTCCCCATGTTTAAGGGCGTCTTTGGTATGCATATCTATGCAAAAAGCGCACTTGTTGATTTGTGAGGCACGGATTTTAATTAATTCCTTCTGGATCTTGGACAATTGGGTGGTACTTAAATATCCATCCAACGCATACATGGCCTTATATGCCTGAGGTTCCGTTTCGTTGATATTGATTCTTTTTTCCATTTTTAAAACGTTTAATATTACCTTACAAAGATCAGATGCTTAGTTTGGAATAAACTTAAACTGGTTTAAGATTGAGATTTTTTTCTAATCTTACTTAACGTGAGTTCCACATAAAAATAATTACAAGACATTGATTTGATGTAAATTAAAAAATTTCTTCTGTCTCCTCGACACCCAAGAAATTTTATTCTTCATGTGGATAAAATGACATTATTTCAAAAATTTAATTTTGAGGTGCATAACAAATACGATACTGGTAGGGGGATAGTTAAAGGTTTCTGTTATATATAAATCGAAGGTTTCCAGGCCGTCATTTCGAATGCATTTGAGAAATCGAAGATTCAGCGAAGCTAATCCGAAGGTTCACGACTACCCCTAAAATAAATATAACATGAGCTAAATGGCACATCTAGCTCCCGGCAAGTATATGTGACTTCTCGTCGTCCCGAAAAGGGACTCTGTCGAAGTGACTAAAAAGATCATTGATAGGAATAAATCGGAAAATTTTATTGAGAACCATATCCCTCTCCCTGGGAGGGGCTAGGGGAGGATTTTATGGCAGGATACTCACCAACATTGAGACCGAAGGCTTGTTGTTTAACGCGAAAGTCGGGAGATTTTGCTCAGCAGGTTCCTTCAGAATTAAAATTGAACCCCTTGTTCTGCCGGAAATTGGGAAGGAACGTCCTTTTTGTCTTCACCAAGGTTTTGCCTAAGATCAATTTCAATTCCCCTTGCAATAGTAGATGGGAACGTCATTGGCAGTGCCCTCAAAAGGATTTTCTCCTGTACGGCCAATTCTTTCCATGGTATGGAACATCCAGGCCACGGAGGTATACACTGGAATGGAGAACAATATGAACAGGTCGCCCAACAATGGGTGTTTGTCAGCAAATCCCTGGCCTATTTCAACAAATTGGGGCACCATGGCCATAGGTATAAGCAGTAATAAAAGCCACATAAAATAGTGGTTAAGGGAAGCATATTGTCTGGGGTATGGAAAGTTTTTAATCCGTTCCGTCTGCCCTTGCACGGTTAGGAGTTCTTGGATAAGGCCTTCCAGTTCTAGAAATGAAAATTCCCAGAGCATACCGTTTTCCTTTAATTTTCTCAGATGATGGGATTGCAGATATAATATAGCAGTCTGGGCATTGTCCTTGGATATTACATATTCAAGATCGTCCTGGGAGAGGTAGGCACCTAGATCTTCCTTTAGGGAAGATTTTTTTTCCGGAGGTTGAATGCCCCATTCCCTATTGGTTTTGTCATTGCTGGTCGTTTCCCACTGCTTTGGTTGCCGCATAGCGTGTCTTAATGCGGTCATCCAGGCAATATGCCTATAGGTCAGGATTTTCACCTCTGCTTGGACGGCTTCTTCTGTTATAGCCTCTTTGGCATTCTCTTTGGAGAGCATATCCTGAACAAAAATGCCAAAGGTGCGGGAGGTGTTGACAATTCCGCCCCAAATTTTTCTAGCTTCCCAAATACGATCGTAGACGGCATTATTTTGAAATCCGATGACGAAAGCTACGGCCGTACCTATAAGGGCCATTGGTGTCCATGGAATTCTGAACCAGTTCATATCCAGAAAATAATAGGCCAGTACCCATAAAACAATTATGAAAATAAACCGGAGGGTTTCAAACCGTGTCCATTTTGCCATGGTGATAATTCGATATACTTTTCCTGTATACATAGGTGGTTGTTTTGTATAGTTCCAATAAAGGTCAGCGGTAGTATAGAATGTTCTATACTGCCCCTAAATATAATAATTCCCTTTTTATTTGATATATTAATCAGTGTTTGGCATAAGTGTAAAGGGGGTAAAGGTTCAAAGTTCAAGGTTTCAACTAAATTCCCCTCTTGAGAGAGCCTGTCCCGCTTTTTTGCGGGAGGACAAGGTGGATTCTCCGACCAAAGGAGGAGAAGACGGAAGGGATTGCAAGCCCAAACAAAGGTATTTTGTGCGGAATGGATTTATAAAGTGCATTTGAAAGTTTTGTAGGCACGGGCGTGACGCCTGTCTGCCGACTAAGGCAGGCTCGCGCCAACTGGAGAAATGTCCCGATATTTCTATCGGGAGCAACTTACCAGTGAAACCTATATTTTTACTTTAAAATGTGCTAGGCTGTTTTTTCCGGGGAAATATACTTGTATACCAATCCGGCCAAAATAGCCCCTACAATTGGGGCCACCCAAAATAGCCATAATTGGCCCATGGCCCAATCCCCCACAAATAAAGCCTGACTTGTACTTCTTGCCGGGTTTACAGAGGTGTTGGTTACAGGGATACTTATTAAATGTATGAGGGTCAGGCCCAGACCTATGGCGAGTCCGGCAAAACCTTTAGGGGCCTTGGAGTGCGTAGCTCCCAAGATGATGATGAGAAACATAAAGGTCATCACCACTTCCGTAATAAGGGCGGACATCATATTATATCCATCCGGGGAATGTTCGCCGTATCCGTTGGCAGCAAAGCCTCCAATTTCAAATCCGGATTTTCCACTAGCTATAAGATATAAAATGCCAGCTCCCGCAATACCTCCCAATACCTGGGCCACCATATAGGGAAGCAGTTCTTTTTTATCGAACCTGCCGCCTATCCATAACCCAATGGATACGGCCGGATTTAAATGACATCCCGAAATATGGCCAATAGCATAAGCCATGGTAAGCACGGTTAATCCAAAGGCCATGGCAACGCCTACGAAGCCAATTCCCAATTCTGGATATGCGGCGGCCAACACGGCACTTCCACACCCCCCTAATACTAACCATAAGGTTCCAATAAATTCTGCGACCAATTTTTTCATATTTTATTTTGTTTAGGTGGTTGTTAATGATAGTTCTAATATAATAAATACTTGCACTCTAAATTTATTTAATACCCTAATTTTCAAAGCATAAGATTCAAGATAAAAAATAGTTTTCTGGACAGCCCTACCCCCCCCCCCTCCCAACCTACCTGCCCAAAAGCGGGACAGTTATCCCTAAGGATGGGGAGCTAAAGGGCTTTTGTAGGCACGGGCGTGACGCCTGTCTGCCGACTAAGGCAGGCTCGCGCCAGCTGGGGCCTCCCCCCAACCCCCTCCCAAGGAGGGGGAGCTACTAAAGGGGTTCATAATTCAATAAGTAAATTGTAATGATTTAAGTAAAAGCTACTTCCTTTGGACCTATGCTGTGCGGAGTCGAATTATAAGGGAAGGTGGATTCTCCGACCTTAGGAGGAGAAGACGGAAGGGATTGAAACCAAAGGCCAGTTGTTTTATGCGGAAAGTTTATAAACACGAGCGTGACGCTCGCGTCAACGGTGAGGCTAGGGGGAGGACTTTAGGATAGGATAATCACCAACTTTGACGATCTATTTTTTCAAACAAAAACGGATTGCTGGGTTATAATCCCAATAATAACAAAAAGATAATCATGCCATTATGCCAAAGGAAATTACTTTCTTATTATTGTAAACTGTTAACCACAATTACTGCCTTTACATATGAGTTTTAGATTTATTTTATTGTTTACAATTATTTTATCCACCCCGGTATTTTCCCAAGACATTTCCCACTTACAATTTAATGGCAATAAGGAATTTAAAGTGCTGCAGTTTACGGATACCCATATTAATGTAGAGAGCGGTAAAAATGTGGATGCCTTTACCACCATTAAAAAAATATTGTCCCTTGAAAAGCCCGATTTGGTGGTCTTAACGGGGGATATTGCCACAGATAGCAATCCGGAAAAAACATATAAGGAATTTGAAGCTATTTTTACCGAAGCCAAAATGCCCTGGATCGTTACCCTTGGAAATCATGATTCCCAGGCCGATCTATCCAGGAAGGAAGTGGCCCACTTCCTTCAGAGTTTAAATTACTGTTTAAATAATGATCAAGGGGATACCTATGGCAACTCCAATTTTGTATATCCTGTCCGCAGCAGCGATAATAAGAACGAAGCACTTATTTACGTCATGGATTCCAATGCCTACAGTACCCTAAAACCCGAAGTGGGCGGATGGGGCTGGTTTGATCATAGTCAGGTGGGATGGTACAAGAAAAAAAGCAAGGAATTTACCCAATTGAACAGCAACCAGCCCCTGCCGGCCATTGCTTTTTTTCATATTCCTTTACCCGAGTATTACCAGGCATGGAAGAACAAAAAAGTAAAGGCCATAGGAAAGCGCAAAGAACAGGAATGCGGTCCTGAAATTAATACGGGCATGTTTGCCGCCATGTTGGAAGCCAAGGATGTGATGGGCACCTTTGTGGGCCACGACCACAATAACGATTATATTGGGGTGCATTACAATTTGGCCCTGGCCTATGGTAGGGTTACCAAAACAAAAACCTATAACAAAGCACCTATAGAAGGGGCAAGAATAATTGTTTTAAAGGAGGGGGAACGCCGCTTTGACACATGGATTAGGGAGGTAAACGGGAAAAAGGTCTACCCCTGTACCTGGCCGGATTCTTTTGTGGAATAAATGGGTTGACCTCCCCCCAACCCCCTCCCAAGGAGGGGGAGCAACTGGTAATCGACGTTCCACACATATTAGAAATTTTATTACACTTTTAAAAGATTACTTTCTTCATGAAGTGTGAGCGTATGGGATAATTATGTTAAGAATCATGTTCCCCCTCCTTGGGAGGGGGCTAGGGGGAGGACTTTATGGAAGGATAATTCAATCAAAAAACAGATTGCCGCGCTACACTCGCAATGACCTAACCGATGTCCGGTCCAGCTTAGTCGAGACCTATAAGGTGAGACCTCTATTCTTTCTAAAAAGATGACCTGCTACCAGCCTATTTCAATACCCTTTCCGCCTGGGCCATGTGCCTTTGATTATGGTAGATGACCACCCTAAAGGTATCGCCCAGTCTTAGTTTGATCCATTTAGAAATGGAAATACCGGTTTTGGTTTTGCTAAGGTCTACTTGTGAGGCCAGTGTCAATAGTTGGATCAAGTCTTGTTGTTGGACAATAAATTTGGTGAGGACTCCCTTATCCAGGCTACTGCCATTGGGATCCATGGACTTAAAAGTTTTCATCTTGTTCAGCTTTTCCTTGGGAAGCATGGTCTTAGCAAAATAGTTGCCCAGCCAACCACTTTTGAATATTTTGGAAGGTCCACGTGTTGAAGCTGTTATCCGCTTTTCAATTTCAGGAATATAGTAGTCCCCATATCGGTTTAAATGTTCCAAACATTCCAAAACACTCCAACTCTCAGAAGAGGATTTCCAATTCAAGGTTTCTAAGGGCAAGGTATTAAAACCCTCGGCCTTGTTTTTGTTTTGCTGGGTACGCTCCAATAAATCCTGTAATAAATCCTTAGAAAGCATGTCTTTGTTTTTTATGGCAAAAGTGGCTCTTATAAAATTTCAAAACATTGATCGAAATCAAGATTTTTTGATCCTGGAAAGTGTTTCAGGGGTCATGCGTAAATAGGAGGCTATGTATTTGTGCGGTATTTCCTGAAAAAGTTGGGGAGAGCGATTCAGGACACGTTTATATCTTTCCAAAGGGGACATGGTCAGAATATCGCGTTCCCTTTCCATTTGCTGCAGTACCAATTGTTCCAACATTAACTGCCAGGTTTTAATGTTTTCCGGAGAGGATTGCATAAACTTTATAAAAGTGGCCTTGTCAATGATTTTTACATTGGTTTTTTTAAGTGCCTGTATATAGAGATCGGAAGGTTTTTCATCCAAAAAGGAATCCAGTGCGACAATAAAATTATGGGTATACCCAAATCTAATGGTGTGTTCCTCATTTTCCTCCACCACATAAATTCTTAAACTGCCCTGCACCACCCAGTAGAGGTTGGTATCTATACTTCCCTTTACCTTTAAGAATTGGTTTCTATCCAGTTCCAGGTCTTTGGTCCATAATCCCTTACGTTCTATGTTCCCTACGAGGTCGGTAATTGGATTCATTTCATGCGGATTAGGGTTTGATGTTCATTACTATTTTCCCTTCATGCCTTCCCTCTCCAAAATATTGGATCAATCGTCCCGCATCTTCCAACGTATAAGGACCATCTATCTGGGATCGTATTTTCTGCTGCGCTATCAGGTCACAGATATAATCCAACCCTATATTCGGTTTTAGGGCGAGTATCTTTAACCTCTTGGAGCTGAACAGGGGTACAAGCTTGCCCCACAGCAGCAGTCCAATAAGATTGAAAGGTTTGCCGCCAATGCTTATATATTGTCCTGAGGGGTTTAAAGCGTTTAGATAGGTAAGTGAGGCCTTGTTGGATTTACAATCCAGGATAAGGTCGTACCGATTGCCGGCCTGGGTGAAATTTACTTTTTTATAGTCCATTACATGGTCATAACCTAATGCGGTCATCATGCCCAATTTTTCTTGGGCATCCACCCCTGTTACCTCGCAATTATAAAGTTTGGCCAATTGCAGGCCAATGGTCCCTACACCACCACCACCGCCGTTGATCAGAATTTTTTGACCATCCTGTATTCGGCCTAGGTCCCTTAAGGCCTGTAAAGCCAGGCAAGAGGCATGTGGAAGGGCAGCAGCTTCTTCAAAATTTAGCGCTTGGGGCTTCGGGATAACCGCCTTTTCGTTGATACTGATATATTCTGCAAAGGTGCCAAAACCATATTCCGAGGTGTCGCCCATTACTTCATCCCCTATCTTAAATTTGTTGGCCTTTGTTCCCAGGGCCACAACAGTACCCGATAATTCCATTCCCAAAAGGCCATGTTTGGGTTTAAAAAGCCCGAACATTAATCGGTACAAATAGGGTTTGCCCAAAGTAAGGCTCCAGTCGTAGTCGTTAACAGCTGTGGCATGGATCTTTATCAGGATTTCATTGTCCTTGGGCGTGGGTGTGGGCACTTGGGTTGTCCTAACTACCTTTAAAGGCGGGCCATAGGATTTGCATGTAATGGTTTTCATTGCCCTAAGTTAATCATTTGACCCTAATTGGTAGTTCATATTCTTTGGTCATATTATATGGCATTTTCCAAATTTTACCTTCAAAATTGCCAAAATAGAGTTCGGACCTACTGGGTTGGTGCGAATCTCCATCTGCCCAGAAAAAGGAAAACGGCGCTTTATAATTTACGGGTCTTCGCACATAGGACTGACTCATGGCACTGTGCTCCGTTATTACTTTGATTTTTTTCCAAGTAGCCCCTTGGTCTTCGGATTGCCATACGGCCAATTCCCCGCCAACGCCCCAATCTTGGGCACCTTTTTCCGTAGGCCCTACAATTTTCCAGTCGCCCTCCCCAATAAAGAGACTCCCCATATCATAATTATGGTCGGAATGGGTCACCACTGTAGTTTGCCATTGCACGCCGTTCCATTTGGTAATGCACCATTCATAAGGGGCGCTTTTAGGGCCGGGTTCATGACCGTTACTTCTTATATACAGGCAGGCAGGATTTCCTTTGGCATCATAGCCCATATCTTTGAGGTACACATTTTTTTCCAGGGAGGCATAATCTACCGCTTTGGCGGGACTGTTCAAATCTTCCACCGGTAGGTCTATTTTTATATCATTTACTGTAGTCCAGGTGGAGCCGAAATCGATAGACTGAATATAATAAAGGTCGGTTCTTTTATCTACATTGCCGTTGGGGTGCCGGTTAAAAAACGTTCCTAACAGCTTACCATTATAAATATCGCTTACTTGGTAGTGGCCAGATTTTTCCCCTTTCTTTTCCGGGATGGCCGCAAGCAAGGTATCCTCCGTCCAATTGATTCCGTCCTTACTGGTCTCGAAATACAGCTGGCGTACACCGCTGTATTTAGTAAAAAAATGAAAGAAACCATAATCGGTATACCGGGGTTGTGGGTAGGTCATTTCTTCTTCCGTAATCCGTACAAATTCCTTAATGGAGTAGGGCCTCTTGCTTTTGTATTTATAACCGGGTCTTGTGGTGCCCCTACCACTAATGAATACCCAAATATGACCCGAACTATCCAATAATATGGAGGGGTTGTCATGAGGGTCGTCTACCCCATTTTTATCATGGACCACTGTGGGTTTTGAAAGCACTTCCGTTTTATGGTCGAACTCCCCGATCATGCAGAGCAAGTAACGTTGGTCTTCAGAGGGGGTGCCACCATAGACAAAGAAGGTTTTTTCAACTTCTGGGGCATAAATGGCCAGAGGAATATGTTTTGCAGTATAGGTTCCCAGTGCTCCGGAATATTTGTCCCCGTACTTGTACTTCTGATTTAATTGGAACCAAATGCCCCTATAGCCGTTGATCTTAGTGTTGTTCAGACTTTGGCCAAAGGAATTTCCAACGCAAAGACCAATAAAAACCAGCGATAGAATTTTGAAGTTTGTTCGAGTTTTAATACTGATCATTTTCCTATTCTGTTTTGCTAATGTATTTTTTATACCAACTGTACTTTTATATTTCCTTGCCCCATGAAACCCAGACTTCTCTAATGGGGATATCCCTATTTTGAATATAGAAATGCATTTAAGTTAAGGAAGAAAAACCGTAACACCCAATAAATCAGTCTTAATAGGATACTTGAAAAAGCGCTTGATTTTTTTCGGCATTGGAAATTTGGGAATAGGCTATTTTTTTGATTATTTTTTCTTTAAATGACACCGCTTTGAATTTGAAGAATAAAATTCTTGATCGTAGTCCAATATAGCAATTCTTTGTTTCTCAAGGTTAAAAAAACAGATTGTTGTCCTGCGCCTGCCCGACGGTTTGGCGGGCTCGCAATGAAGAAATCAAAAAAAGAAGGAAGGGATTGATGCCATAGACTTGTTGTTTGGCTTGGGAAAAGGTATAATCACGAGCGTGACGCTCACGCCTGCTGGGGTTTTGTACAGATGTTATTTAAGTTTTTGTAAGCACGGGCGTGACGTCCGCACGAGCTAAGGTTGTTTTGTGTAAATGGTTGTATAAAGTTCAAAGTAAAGAGACTTTGCACAGCAGTGCTTAAATAATTTATAAATCTTTTGTACTATCGGGAGAGGGGGGTTTCCAATAATTGCAGGTGTGGGGTTATTTTATTAAAAAGTGTTTGGGCATTCAATGGCTTGGTCATATAGTCATTTGCTCCTAGGCGAAATATTTCCTTCATGGTCTCATAGGTGCAATCCGCAGTTATTACCAATATAGGGACCTCGGCATCAATGTTGTTAAGCTTTCCTCCCCTTATTATGGCCGTAGTTTCAAAACCATCCATGATGGGCATTTGCAGATCCATCAATACTAGGTCAAAGGTTTCTTCAGAAATGCGTTCAATGGCTTCCTGTCCGTTATTAGCGATACTTAGGCTAATGTTCTGCCATTTTTTCAACATATGGGATATAACATGCTGGTTCATTTTGTTATCCTCGACCAATAGAATCTTATACATCCCATCAATTTTTTCACTTGGGGTTACGGTACCGGGTCTTGGTAAAAGATGGTCTTCCACTGTCTTAAAAGGTAGATTTACCTCACAGATGGTGCCCCCATTGGAAGCGTTTTGTAATTGTACACTGCCACCGTGTAGATCCACATAAGATTTTACTATATACAATCCCAGTCCCAAGCCGTAAAACTCCCGTTTGTCCTTAAAGGATTTTTTGGTAAACGACTCGAACACGGTACTCATTTTTTCTTCAGAGATGCCAATTCCCGAATCCAATATTGAAAAATGGATAACTATGGAATCTTTCTCCTTCTTTGAATGGGCCACATGCAATTTTATGTGGCCTTCAAGAGTAAATTTAATGGCATTGTCCAATAAATTATCCAAAATCTGGACTAGTTTGGCACGATCCCCAATAATTGTTTCCGGTAGTCCGGGGTCTTGGGTGAATATGAAATCCAAGTTTTTGATGGAAGCCTTGTTATTATTGGCTTCCACAACTTTGCTTAAAGTCCGATTTAAATTAAAGGACTTTTCCTTTAAGCTGTGATCACCTTTTTCTATAACTGTAAAATCCAATATATCATCTATTTGCCCCAATAAATTTTCCGATGAATTTAAGATCAATTTACATTTTTCGTTAACATCGCCCTTTTCGGTTTCTGTGATGGAGTTGGCCATTCCCATGATCAAATTCAACGGGGTCCTTAATTCATGGCTAAGGTTGGAAATTAACGAAGATTTTATTTCGTTCATATCTTCTGACCGCTGCAATACCAGTTGTTGGTTGAGCTCGTTCTCCATTCGCAGGTTTCTTATCCTGTTACTCATGGAAAGGGAAAGGAAAATAATTTCCAGGCCTATTCCAAATTTGGCCCCGTTGTCCGTGAAGAAAGAATTGGAAATAATATTGAGGTTATTTAGAATGAAGACAATAAACCCCATTATTAGAAAACTGATACCTATAATAAAATAGATGTCCACAACTACTTTTATTTTCCTTAAATAAACTATCGATATCACAATTTGGAGCAGAACTACCAGGCCTATAAAGTTGGCTATGGGATAAAAATGGGCAAGTTGTCCCGGTAATAGGAACAACCCAATTATACTACCGATAATTATAATGGACATAATCTTAAAGGAACTTCCCAGAATAGGGGAATGGGTGTTAATGTCAAGAAATTCCTTACCGTATTTCCCAAAGAAATAAAGGGAAAGAAGAGCCGATGCCAACACGGAACGATTGGAAAGGTATCCGGCCATGGGAGTGATATACTGGTGGAAAAGTCCGTCCAAGGAAAATTGCAGAAAAGCTATAAAAAGTACGTAAAGGCCATAATATATAAAGGTTATATCGCGCATGGCCGAATAAAAGAAAATATAAACTATGCAGGCCAATAATAATACCCCGTAAAACAAGCCATAAAATATTTGTTCCCTATAGGTTTGATATAAAAAATCATTTTGGGTAATAAGTTGTAAAGGCAATTGTACTACTTCCCCATCACTTTGTAAATGTACGTATCCCGTTATTGTTTCATTGGGAGCTATGGCTATTGTAAAAACCGATTTTCTATGTAGTACGCTCTTTTCCCAAAAGGGAATACCATCCCCGCTTCTCTGGACTTGGGCCTTATTTTGGGAATCCTTTAAATATAGGGTGATAAAGTCTGTAATGGGCCTTCCTGTCTCCAGGATATAATGCATTGCGACTCCTGTTTCATTCTTTAACTCGAAACGGATCCAAAATTGATCATCGGAGAACCCATAATTTTCATTATAATCAGTAATGGGCAAAAATTGAATGGAGGAATTGGACCCACTAATGGTTTCGTACGATAAAGATTGTTGGCCGGCAATAAATAGCTCAGCATAGGGCCTTAATGAAATTGATTCTTGGTTTGGATCGGATAATATTAACTGCCCTTCTGCCGTATCCCAACAAAGCAGGGATAATAAAATACCAAAAAGACATGAAAGTTGGTTCGGGGCTTTTTTCATGATATGTAGGTTAACAACAACTCAGATTTAGAATTCCGTAACATAATTTAAGTGCGACTGTCATAGAATATTCTTTGGGACAAGTTCTTAAACAGGATCAAGGTGGCCTGCCATGAAAGTGCAATAAATTAATTTACTTAATAATCAGTTGTATATTAATTCTTAAATCTGGGCAAAATTGATATGCAACAAAGTGAATATTTTTATAAAGCCAGATAGTCAATTATTTAGATTATTATTAACATAACGGACATATAGGCGTGAATATTATTAATTAAAATAAAATAGTGGATGTAAGACGTTGGATGCTAGATGTTAGATCAAACCTGAACTCAACTTAAACCTGAAACTTTCAACATTATAACTTATCAACTTATAACACGTTCCTGCCTGCAGGGATGTAATTTAATTGTTTCCAATAGTCATCGGGATTAGTTTATTTGATCATTCCTAGATTAATGACTTCCTGTGGGGTCAAATGCCTCCAATGCCCACGAGGCAGATCTTTTTTGGTGAGTCCGGCATAGACTACCCTATCCAATTTTACGACCTCGTATTCCAATTCTTCGAAAATACGCCGCACAATTTTGTTTCGGGTGCTCTTAAGTTCAATTCCTATTTCCCGCTTAGGGGCGTTTTCAATAAAACTGATGTCATCTACCCTAACCACGCTCTCATCTATAGTAATGCCTTCCTTGATCTTAAGGAGATCTTCGCCCCTTAAGTTTTTGTTCAACTCCACATGGTAGATTTTTCGGAGTCCGTTTTTCGGTTTTGTAAGTCGCTTCGTCATTTCTCCGTCATTCGTAAATAACAACAGACCAGTGGTGTTCTTCTCCATTCTCCCCACAGCCGAAAGTTTGGATTTGGATGCATTGGAAATTAGGGAGGCCACGGTTCTTTTGCCGTGCTCATCCTTTGCTGAGGTTACAAAATCTTTGGGTTTGTTCAGGAGTACGTATTCCTTTTTCTCCGGATTTAGCAAGCGACCATCAAATTTTACTTCATCGGTAAGTTTTACCTTGTATCCCATTTCGGTAATTGGCTTGCCATTTACAGTGATGTTTCCGGCAGAGATATAAATATCTGCATCCCTACGCGAACATACTCCCGAATTGGCTACATAACGATTTAGACGCATTACATTGGGATCGGAAGGCGGTTTTGCTTCCGCATTCTTTTTTATAGGTGCATTGCCCCTTGCTTGGCTCTTTTTTCTAAAACTGCCCCCTTGTCTTCCTGATGCTTTCCTGTCGTTATTGGAATCTGACCTACTCATATGTACTGTAATTTATCGCAAAGGTAGCAAAGGAAATCGTATGTATACGCTATTGTGGCCCTTATTAGTGATTCTTAGAGAATTCTGTTCAAAACCAGGTCAACATTGATCAGTAAAATACTGAAAACTCCGAGTATGATGATCAATTTTAGAATGTTATGCAGCCAAACGTAGTGTTTTTTGCTATTGGATTTTACCAAAAGCAACAGAAAACCAAAAAGCAAAAAAATACAGCCTATAAAATAGAGGTACATATAGCCTACATCAAAATACTTTATGAGGAGAAAGGCGGGAAGCAGCGTTAGGCCAATCAAAACGGAGATACAGGTCTTGGAAAATTTGGCACCGTACAATATGGGGATGGTCTTATAGTTCTGTGCCATATCCCCGGCCATGTTTTCCAGGTCTTTTATCATTTCCCTGGCCAAAATCAATAGGAAAAGAAAAAGGGCATGTACAAAAATCACAGTGTCAAAGTTTTTGTAATATACAAAAACGGCAAAAAACGGAGCAATGGCCAGGGTTGCCGAAACGAAATTGCCCATAAAAGGAACCTTCTTTAATTTGTGTGAATATAACCATATACCAAAAATATAGGCGGAAAAGAATACAACGGCCTTAAAGGAGACATAACTGGCTAAGAACACCGATAGAAAATTTAATACGAAATAGGCGGTGAGCTTGGTCGGTTGACTAACCAGACGGTCCAGCATACTCTTTCTTGGTTTATTGATCAGGTCTTTTTCCGCATCGTAGAAATTATTGATGATATAGCCCGAGGCAATGACCAGGGCAGAACTGAGTACAATAACGAACAGGTTACCATCAAAAACAACCTTGCGCAAGGGTAAATGGGGGGCTAAAATATAGATGGAAGCGAGGTACTGTGCCAAAATGATCATGAGGATATTGTATCCCCGGACCACGGAAAACAGGCTCAGAAACTTTAAAAGCAAGAGCTTGTTTTTTCTATTGAGCATAGGGAAGACGGTTAGAAGTTGTATACCACTTCCAGATTATAGCCCTTTAGGGCTTTTTTGGCTTTATTGATGTCTTCTGTAAACCCTAAAATATAGCCTCCGCCACCAGAACCACAGAGTTTTAAATAATAGTCGTTGGTATCTATTCCCTGTTTCCAGAGTTTATGGAATTCCACGGGTATCATGGGTTTAAAATTATCCAGCACCACATGTGACAACTGCTTTAAATTTCCGAACAACGACTTTACGTTCCCGTTAATAAAATCCTCTACACAGGCATCGGTATGTTTAATAAACTGATCTTTTAGCATGGCCCGGAACCCTTCGTGTTTCATTTGCTCCATAAACAAATGTACCATGGGCGCAGTTTCGCCGGTACTGCCACTGTCCAGTAGGAATACGGCACCTTTGCCATCCAAGTTTTGGGATGGGATGCTGGTAGATTCTATATTGTCTTTGGAATTGATAAGAATGGGCAGGCTCAAATAGCTGTTCAATGGGTCCAGACCTGAAGATTTACCATGGAAAAACGATTCCATTTTTCCAAAAATAGCCTTCAATTTTAATAATTTTTCCCTAGTAAGATTCTCTAAAACGGTAATTTTTTCAATGGCATATTTATCGTAAATGGCCGCTACCAGGGCACCACTGCTACCTACACCATAACCTTGGGGAATGGAACTGTCGAAATACATACCATCGGCTACATCCTTATTTAAGGCCTCAAGATCAAAAGTCACCAATTTATGGTCATTTTGTTGCAGCTCTTTTAAGTACTCTGCAAAGGCCCTAAGACTCGCGTTCGATTTCTTAGCTGCTTCGGAATCCTTATTTTTTGATTTTAGTGCTCCCTTAAAAAAATTATAGGGTATGGAAAGTCCTTTGGAATCCTTGATGATTCCATATTCTCCAAAAAGTAGAATTTTAGAGTAAAATAGCGGTCCTTTCATTCCTTATAAGTTAACAATTAATAATGAATAATTAAAAATTATAGTTTTGATGATTTCACGATGTTCACCAATAATCTTAATATTTCTTCAATTTTCTCTTTAACGATCATATATTCATCAGACCCGATATAATCTGATTCATATAAAAGTTCCAACCAATAATCTGTTTTGTTTGCTTCTTTTAAGCTTATCGTCATTTTATTGGTTAAATCCGCTTTGCTGGCTGAAAATTCCGCCTCTCTTACATTAGCTCCTATTGATGTGCCAGATTTTAATAGTTGTCCGGACATTATATATTATTTATGACCAGAAATCAATTTTTTGCAGAGGACTACTATATCAAAGGCAAAATCAAAACTTTTCTTCCTAATTGCATTTTCTTACATCAATAATTAACGTAAAATTCCATTATTAATTATTCATTATGAAATTACAATTTTTCGGCCCCATTACCAATTTGATCGCAAATATACTGCCCGTTTTCACAATATGCAACCAACTCATTATTAATAAATTGGTAAATTTCTTGCTTTTCGTTTTCAGGATATAGCAGGTGCACATTTGCTCCTGCATCCAATGTGAAACAGACATGGGTCTTGGACGTGGCCCTGAAGGCCCATATTTTGTTGATGATCTCCAAGGTATTTGGCTTCATCAAAATAAAATAGGGCATGCTTGTCATCATCATGGCGTGTAGGGTGAGGGCTTCACTTTCTACGATTTTTATAAATTCCAACAAATCCCCCTCCTCAAAAATCCTTTTTAATTTGGTCAGATTTTTATGCGCTTGGTCGAACCGTTGTTGGGCAAAGGTATGATGGAGCATTAAATTATGTCCAAGGCTACTGCTTATTTGTTTGGACCCTTTGTCCACTAAAAGGATGGTATCCTGATAGTTTTTAAAAATGGGGTGTACCATATAAGGATACCTAATGGCATAGAGATCCGAACTCATTTGGGTATCCTTATGTGCCCCCCATTGCATTATGTCGCCTTCAATGCTCCTGCAGGCACTTCCAGACCCCAAACGTGCCAAAAAGGAAGCCTTTTTTTTAAAAAAATCGGGTTCCATATTGGGGTTTAGTTCCCTTTCCAATTCCATAAGACAGAGGGCCAGGGCAGACATGCCACTGGCCGAGGAGGCAATTCCGCTGCTATGGGGAAAGGAGTTGGAGGTTTCAATGGTAAAATGATAGGCCTTTAAAAAGGGCAAATAGGGCTCGGCCCTCTTGAGAAATGTACTTATTTTGTATCTAAAATCTTCTTTGGACCTTCCTTCGAAAAGAAGGTCGAAAGAAAAGTCCGAGGCTTTATTTTTTAATTTTTTATAACCCATCGTTGTTGTGGTGGCAGAGTGCCCCAAGGTAAAACTGATGGACGGGTTTGCGGGAATCTGATAATCCTTTTTCCCCCAGTATTTTACCAAGGCGATATTACTGGGCGATTTATAAGTAACTTTTCCTTCTGTTTTATCATGGGTATAAGTGGAAGGGATAAAGTCTTTATAGGTCATATCGGAAACAATTTGTGCAAAGATAGCTTTTAAGTAGTTTTGCTGTAGATCCTGTTAAAATAAATTGTTAATTTAGGGCTTAAACAACCTAGCCTTGAAAAAGCAACTTACCTATATCGCAATTTCAGTCGCCGTGTGCCTTACTATTGGATTTTTATCCAGTTTTGCTACACAATCTTCGGTAAATGATTGGTATTTGGAATTGAACAAGCCAAGTTTTAATCCGCCAAATTGGATTTTTGCCCCGGTCTGGACCGTACTTTATATAATGATGGGAGTGGCCGCCGGTATTGTTTGGGCCAAAGGATTT
The DNA here is from genome assembly GCF_003426735.1 of Arenibacter sp. P308M17. Classification (GTDB taxonomy): domain Bacteria; phylum Bacteroidota; class Bacteroidia; order Flavobacteriales; family Flavobacteriaceae; genus Arenibacter. The sequence continues at coordinate 306,782 of NZ_QVON01000003.1, read as the reverse complement.
TATCATATATGGGTAAAAACCGCCTTATACCATTTCGGGATCCAGTTGCTCTTTAATGCACTTTGGAGTATAATTTTCTTTGGATTTAAGAATCCTTTCGCCGCCTTGCTCATTATTCTAACACTATTGGTACTCTTGATCTTTACCATAAAATGGTTTAAAGTGGTAAGCAGGACTGCCGCCTATTTGTTGATTCCCTACCTGCTTTGGGTATGTTTTGCCACGGCGCTCAACTATAAGATATGGGAATTGAATTAATATTTTTCCTTAAATAGAGGGGGTTTTCTTATTAATTTTTCAAATTTAGTGTCTATATTTTGTTATCTTGATACCCATTAAATTTATCCTATCCCTATGGAAAAATATATACTGGCGCTTGACCAAGGTACAACGAGTTCCCGTTCCGTTGTTTTTGATAAAAAAGGTAATATTGTATCGGTATCCCAAAAAGAATTTACACAGTATTTTCCGAAACCGGGTTGGGTTGAGCACGATCCGTTGGAAATTTGGTCGTCCCAGGTTAGTACGGCCGCAGAGGCCACCACTAAAAAGGGGATTTACGGTGCGGATATAGCCGCAATCGGGATTACCAACCAAAGGGAAACGGTAGTAGTTTGGGATAGGAATACCGGAAAGCCTGTATACAATGCCATAGTTTGGCAGGATAAGAGGACTTCCAACTATTGCGATGAATTGAAGCGTCAAGGGAAATCCAAGATAATCAGGGAAAAAACAGGTTTGGTGATCGATTCCTATTTTTCGGGCACCAAAGTAAAATGGATATTGGACAATGTGGAAGGTGCCAGGAAAAGGGCAGATGCCGGCGACCTGATTATGGGAACCATAGATTCTTGGCTAATTTGGAACATGACCAAGGGAGAACTGCACATCACCGATGTTACGAATGCCTCCAGAACCTTGCTTTTTAATATAAATACTTTGGAATGGGATGATGAACTGCTGGAACTTTTTAATATCCCCAAGAGTATGCTGCCACAGGTAAAACAGTCCAGTGAGCTATACGGCAATACCAATCCCAATTTCTTTGCAAGTAAAATACCTATTGCCGGAATCGCAGGCGATCAGCAGGCGGCACTTTTTGGGCAAATGTGTACCAAACCCGGAATGGTCAAAAATACTTATGGTACCGGTTGTTTTATGTTAATGAACATTGGGGAAAAACCCATTGTTTCGGAGAATAATCTTTTAACAACGGTGGCCTGTTCCATTAATGGAAAAACCCAATATGCCTTGGAAGGAAGTATTTTTATTGCTGGTGCCGTTGTACAATGGTTGAGGGATAGCCTGAAAATTATTAAGAAATCTGAAGATGTAGAAAAGTTGGCCGCTTCTGTAGACAGTACGGATGGGGTTTATTTAGTGCCCGCTTTTGCAGGTCTGGGTGCGCCCTACTGGAACCAACATGCCAAGGGCAGTATTTTTGGGCTTACCAGGGGCAGTACGGATGCCCATATAGCAAGGGCAGCTTTGGAATCCATTGCATTTCAGACCATGGATGTCCTAAAGGCCATGGAAGCGGATTCCAAAATTTCGATAAAGGAATTAAGGGTAGATGGAGGAGCTACGGTCAATAATTTATTGATGCAGTTTCAGGCCGACGTGCTGAACACTTCCACCGTGCGACCAAAAGTGATTGAGACTACGGTTATGGGAGCGGCCTATCTGGCCGGTTTGGCGGTCGGATTTTGGGAAAGTTTGGAAGAGATCCAGGAAATTTGGCAAGTCGATGCCAATTTTGATCCCTCCCAGGAAAGAAAAGAAATAGAACAAAATATTAAAGGCTGGTATAGGGCCATTGATGCTGTAGAATACTGGTCCAAGCTAAACGATGAAATATAAAACCAACCAAATATGACTCCATTTATTGCTGAAATCATCGGCACTTTTTTTCTGATCCTTTTAGGGGGCGGGGTTGTTGCCAATGTAATCCTGAACAAGACAAAATCCAACGATTCGGGTTGGATGGTCATTACCACGGCGTGGGGACTGGCCGTATACATTGGGGTTGCAGTTGCCGCACCCTATAGCGGGGCACACTTAAATCCGGCAGTGAGCATAGGCCTTGCCATGGCAGAAAGATTTGAATGGACTTTGGTCCCCACTTATGTACTGGGACAATTTATAGGGGCCATGTTGGGCGCTTTGTTGGTCTGGCTTGTATATAAGGACCATTTTGATGCCACTGAGGATCAGGACACCAAGAAGGCCGTGTTCTGTACTGCTCCCGCCATTCGGAATCCGATTTCCAATCTGTTAAGTGAGGTGGTGGGAACTTTTACCCTGGTTTTTGTAGTACTTTATTTTACGGATGCTACCATTACCAATACGGAAACGGTTATCGGACTAGGGTCTCTGGGAGCCCTTCCCGTTGCATTTTTGGTATGGGGAATTGGGCTTTCCCTGGGAGGTACCACAGGTTACGCCATAAATCCTGCCAGGGATCTTGGGCCGCGAATAATACATGCTATAATGCCCATTAAGGGCAAGGGGGGCAGTGACTGGGGCTACGCATGGATTCCCATTGTTGGTCCGGTTATTGGGGCTGTATTGGCCGCCTTGCTGATGCTATTGTTGATTTAGCCCTTTAAATTAAGGTTGGGCAATTGCCCGGGCGGCAATATAGGCCCCGGTCCAGGCATTTTGAAAGTTGAATCCGCCCGTAATGGCATCTACATTTATCACTTCCCCGGCAAAATAGAGTCTGGGGAGAATTTTACTTTCATAGGTCTTAAAATTGATTTCCTTTAGATCGACCCCTCCGGCAGTAACAAATTCTTCCTTGAACGTACTTTTTCCATCTACACTGAACTTGGAACCCGTTAACTGCCTTGCTAAATTTTGTAGCTGAATTTTGGAAATATCCGCCCATTTATCGGTGTCTGAAATTTGGGCTGCCTTTACCAGACTGCCCCATAACCGCTTAGGTAGCTCAAAGGCTTTGGTGCGCAGAATCGTTTTCTTTCCTTCGATCTCCTTTATTTGTTGAAGTTGCCTTAGCAATCCTTCCTCATGATAGTCTGGAAGCCAGTTTATTTTTATTGAAAACTTATAATTCAGTTCCTTCAATATCCGAGCCCCCCATGCGGATAACCTTAATATTCCTGGACCGCTCATTCCCCAATGGGTAATTAAAAGGGCTCCTTCGGATTCCAGATCGGAGGTCTGGATGGCATATTTTTTTAAGGCTGCCCTAAATTTTTCGTTGTTGACCTTGGGGGGAATTATCTCTATCCTGGCATTGGTACTTACCCCTTGTATACCGGTTATTCTTTCATCCTTAATATTAAAGGTGAAAAGAGAAGGTACTGGGTCTATTATGGTATGCCCCATTTGTTTTAACAATTCCCATATTTTAGGGTTACTGCCGGTAGCTACCAATATTTTTTTGGCATTGTAGGTATTACGAATGGTTGTGATGGCCCAAGGGTAATCACTTTTTTCGGCGTTTTCCTTCAGAGATGTAATCCCAATTATGGAACTGTTCTTAAGGACAGTAATCCCCAAGCGTTCCGTTTCCTGAAGAAAGCAATCTATAATGGTTTGGGACGAATTGGTAGCGGGAAACATTCGGCCATCCGCTTCAATATTCAATTGGATGCCCCTTTTTTGAAAGAAGGCCATGGTATCACCACTACAATAGGTATGAAATGGACCAACAAGTTCCCGTTCCCCCCTGGGATAATTTTTAGGAATTTCCCTAGGGTCAAATTCGGCATGGGCAACGTTACAGCGGCCCCCACCGGATACCTTTACCTTGGTAAGTACCTCTTTGCCACGTTCCACGATGGCTATTTTTAAATTGGGGTTGTGTTCTGCTATATGAATGGCGCCATAGAAACCTGCGGCCCCTCCTCCTAAAACAATTACATCGAACATTAATTGATGCGTTCTGGATAATTGGTAATAATACCATCTACTCCCAATTTCTCCATGGCATCAATTTCTTCAGGTTCGTTTACCGTCCAAGGATAAATTTTGAATCCGGCCTCTTTTATTGCGTTTACGTTTTCCAAGGTCAAATCCTTAAAATACGGATTGATGGCCAAGGCATTAAGATCCTGGGCAATTTCCAAAGCTTTCAATGGATCGCCACTTATAAGGATGGCAATCGGGACATCGGTATTCAGTGTGCGCATTGTCTTAAGTTCGTCCCATTTAAAACTGGAAATTACAAATTTATCCATAGACCAGCCCTTTTCCTTTATGTAGTAGTTTATTATAAAATTAACCCTGTCGGCAGTGTTGGCACCTTTGAGTTCTATATTTAACTGTACTTTTTTATCTATTAAGTTCAGGACATCCTGGAGAGTGGGTATTTTGTGATTCCCGGCCAAAGTTAATTTCTGCAGGTCTTCAAAATTATAATCTTCGATATTTCCTATGCTATCCGTTAGTCTTTCCACTCCCTCGTCATGGAACACTACCGTTTCCCCACTTTTTATTTTAAAGACATCGATTTCTATCATGTCTACACCAAGGTCCATTGCTTTCTGTATGGATGCCAAGGTGTTTTCCGTTTCATGTCCCATGGCACCTCTGTGGCCAATAACCAAGGGTTTATTCATATTGTCACAACTTATAATTAATAGAAACAGGAAGAAAGATCCAACTAATGATGATTTCATAATGTAATGCTATAAATCTAATTTAAACTTAAAATTAAGGATTCCAAGGGTTGTATATCTATTCTTATGTGGCCAATTTCGTTTTCTACACTTAGGGTCCACTCCTTTTCCCTGAACAATTCATCCTTCAGGAGGTAGGAGTTGTTCCGTAGCCCCCATTCCCCAATTATTTCTCTTGGTAGCTTTAGATCGAAGCCAAAGGTCCGATCTGCATCAAAATTAGAAATTATTATGAGTTTTTCAAGCTTGGACCATCTAACAAAGGATAAAACCCGATGATTATAATATTCCGTATGATCTTTGTTATAAAAATGAATATCCTTGTACTTCCCCATTAATGCACTACTGTTTATGGTGAAATTGAGCAAGTTCCTGTAAAATAGCCTTAATTCTTTTTCTTTTGGGGATAATTGTCCTCCGTCAAATTTTTTGTTGTTCACCCAGCGTTGAAAATGAGGGACCCCAACATAATCGAAGATGGAGGTTCTACTCGGGGATCCAAAGCCGGGATTTTCGGCGGCCGGTTCCCCAACTTCCTGTCCAAAATAGATCATGGTAGGCGAGGTACTTATGGTAGCGGAGACCACCATGCCGGGTTTGGCTTTTTCTGCATTGCCCAAAAATTCGGGAGAGGCAATACGCTGCTCGTCATGATTCTCCAGAAAATGCAGCATTTGGTGCTCAATATCCATGAGGCCGTTTTGTACTACTGGTATATGGTCCGTCCACCCATGCCCCTGCATAATATGTTTTAAGGAGTCATAAAATTCTACCTTGTCATAAAGATAGTCCATTTTTCCCTTAAAGATATACTCCCTGTACAACTTCGGATTATAAACCTCTGCCATCAAAAATGCATCCGGTTTTTTCATTTTTATGGACGAATTCATGAAGCTCCAGAATTCTACGGGAACCATTTCGGCCATATCATAACGAAATCCGTCCACCCCAACGTCTAACCAAAATTGGGCAATATCCCTAAATTTTATCCAGGAATCAGGTACTTCTTTGTTCTTCCAGAATTCAAAATGTTCGGAAAAGTGTTTATGACCAAAATCTTCTGGTAGGATGTGAAAATCCCTATGTCCGTCCGGACCAATTCCGTAGTTGATTTTTACGGTCTCGTACCAATCATTAAAATCGGGTTTGGACAAGCGGGATCCATTTCCGGTCCATTTTGCAGGCGATTCGGTATACCTGCCGTCGGCCATATTATTTTTCTCCCCTCCCAAAGGAAGGTAGCCGTTTCGCCAATCCGGAACAGAAAATGATTCCCCTGGGTTGTAATAAAAATTATTGTCCTTGGCGTAGACCACATTGGTATTGTCGTTGGTCCCAAAATCCAACACCCCTTTAGGGTTGTTCTTACCTTCGTATTTTCTGGCAATATGGTTGGGGACTATATCTATAATAACCTTTAGACCTGCCTTATGGCTCCTGTCCAAAAGGTCCTTGAACTCTAAATTTCTATTATCCGGGTTGTTGGCCAAATCGGGGTTAACGCTGTAATAATCCTTTACGGCATAGGGAGAACCTGCCCTGCCCTTAACAATTTCCGGATAGTCATTGGAGATGTTGTAAGTGGTATAATCCCCAATTAGGGCATGATGGGGTATCCCCGTATACCAAATATGGGTTACTCCTAGATCCTTGATTTTTTTTAAAGCCTTTTGCGTAAAGTCGCTAAATTTGCCCACCCCATTTTCCTCAATGGTTCCCCAAGGTTTATTGGTGGAATTGGTATTGCCGAACAATCTGGTGAATACTTGGTAAACTACCGTTTTTCCAATTTCAGTGGTCTCTTTCATTGTGTGCTTTCTTTTCGGAACAAAAGGTTCAACTTTGTGTTGTTTAGCTTTTCAATGCAATAATGACACTTGTTTTTGGAATTGGAGTCAATTTTTACAAAAAATTTAGAATTGGGGCGACTTTTGGCGATGCGGTATGCCGTCTTTTCAAAAAACAACCCCAATTATATATATTTTTGCGCTTCTTGTTGTTATAGGGGGCTCAGTGTAGTGGGGAATAGGTTTTCATGCCGGCAGTTAAGACCACTCGTTTCCCGTTTACCCGAATAGACATTTCATCCGTGCCTTCCAGATCAAATGTGGTTTCGTTTTCCGTAACCCTAACCTTTAATATTCTATTCCTAAAATTCACCTTGAAGGAGTAGGATTTCCATTGCTTTGGTATTTTTGGGGAAAAGGATAGTTTGTCTTCCAATACCCGCATACCTCCAAAACCTTCCACTATGCTCATCCAGGTGCCGGCCATGGATGTAATGTGCAGCCCTTCCTTTACTTCCTTGTTATAATCGTCCAAATCCAATCGGGAGGTCCGCAGATAAAAAGCATATGCCTGATCCATTCTGTTCAATTTTGCAGCCTGGATACTATGCACACAGGGCGATAAAGAAGATTCATGTACTGTAAAAGGTTCGTAAAAATCGAAATGCTTCTCCAATTCTTCAGAGGTAAAATGGTCTTCAAAGAAGTAAAATCCCTGAAGGGTGTCCGCCTGTTTAATGTAGGGGGATCTTAAAATCCTATCCCAGCTCCATTTTTGGTTTATAGGGCGGTCTTTTGGTTTCAATTCCTTGACGGGTATAAGCTCCTTGTCCAAGAAGCCGTCTTGCTGTAGATAAATACCCAATTTTTCATTGAAAGGGAAATACATTTTCTTGGCCACTTTGCTCCAGGCTTCAGTCTCATTTTCCGTAAGTTTGGTCACCCCTATAATTCTGTGATAATCATCCGGATAACCGTCCTTAACTTTTTGAAGTTCCTGAAGGGCGTAATCAATACACCATTTTGCAATATAATTGGTATAAAAGTTATTGTTTACATTGTTTTCGTATTCATTTGGGCCCGTGACCCCAAGAATTACATATTTGTTCTTTTGGGTAGAAAATGTAGCCCTTTGATGCCAAAAGCGGGCAATTCCGATCAAGACCTCCAATCCCATTTCGGGAATGTAAGTATAATCTCCGGTAAAACGGTAGTAGTTGTATATGGCAAAGGCAATGGCTCCGTTACGGTGTATTTCCTCGAAGGTTATTTCCCATTCGTTATGGCACTCTTCTCCGTTCATGGTTACCATGGGATATAAGGCCGCGCCATTTACAAATCCCAATTTTCGGGCATTTTCAATGGCCTTTTCCAAATGGTTGTACCTATAGGTCAACAGGTTTCTTGCTACCTTTTTATTTTTGGTGGCCATATAAAAAGGAATACAATAGGCCTCGGTGTCCCAATAGGTGCTTCCGCCGTATTTTTCCCCCGTGAATCCCTTGGGGCCAATATTGAGCCTGGAATCCTTGCCCAGATAGGTTTGGTTTAAATGAAAAATATTAAAGCGGATTCCCTGTTGCGCCTTTACATCGCCATCTATGGCAATATCGCTCATTTCCCAGATTTTGGACCATGATTTCTTTTGATGCTCCAACAGGGATTCAAAACCTATTTCGGTTACCTTTTGCAACACTTTCTTGGCAGCCGATACCACTTCATTGGGCCTATGATTTGTAGAGACCGTATATCCGCCAAACTTTACAAGTGTAAGGGTGTCTCCTTTTTTGATATCATTTTTATATTGATGTATGGCAGTAGTATCGGATAATGACTCCAATGGTTTTCCCAAAACTATTTCATTGTTATGGTACAATCCGGATTCCATAAAGGTACAGGTGGCGAAGTTGGTCTTCATAGTATGGGCCTCTATAAAGGCCTGACGACCCTCTGTTGTAACCCTAGTTGTGTTCCAAAATTGGTCAGCCCAATTGGTGTCCTCGTTGGTTATCCCGCTATCAAGATAGGGTTGAAAGGTTATGGAGCTATCTTGGCTTATGGCTTTAATTTGGTATTTAATGGCACCAACTTCATCATGGTCCAAACTAAGGAAACGTGTAATCCTTACCTCAATAACCGTGTCATTGGGCAAGGTAGCCCTAAAGCTTCGCGTATACCAACCTTCCTGCATGTTCAACTCCCTTCTGAAATCCTGTACATTTTTACAGGTATTCAGATCCAAAGTATCGCCATTGATAAGAACATTGATCCCAATCCAATTAGGAGCGTTCAACACCTTGGCAAAATATTCCGGATATCCGTTTTTCCACCAGCCTACGCGTGTTTTATCTGGATAATACACCCCTCCTATATAGCTTCCTTGAAAAGTAGGGCCAGTGTATTTTTCTTCAAAATTGGCACGTTGGCCCATGGCTCCATTTCCAAGACTGAATAAACTTTCCGAGGATTTTACTCTTTCCTTATCAAATCCTTCTTCTATGATAGACCAGTTATCGGGCTTTATGTAATCTTGATTCATTGTATTAGGGTTTCTCGGTTATCGCAATGAGGTTGAATTATGGTATCGGATTTTAAATAGAAAGACACCAAATTAATTAATTATTGTGAATGTTCGTTAGGGAGTTTGTCCTATTAGCCTACTTAGGAATTGATCACCCATTTCCGTGAAATCTGCAAATACAAATTTTGCCTCTGAAAGCACTTTTTTATCCCCTATTCCTATACTCAACATTCCAGCATTGTTGGCGGCCTCTATTCCCGCAACCGCATCTTCAAATACAGTGCATTCCCGGGGAGCTATGCCCATTTGTGCAGCGGCCAACAAAAATACTTCGGGATCGGGCTTGGCCTTGGTTACTTGGGTGCCATCCACAATGGTATCAAAATAATCCATTAATTTAACCTTTTCCAATATTGGACGGGCATTTTTACTGGCAGACCCAAGGCCTAAGGGCATATTGTGTTTTTTAAGAAACTGCAGTACCTTCTGGACATCTGGCAAAACTTCCGATTCGTCCATTTTTTCTATAAGGGACAAATAATCCTCATTCTTCTCCACCAACCAGCTGTTGAACTGCTGCTGTGTTGCCTTTATGCCCCCAATTTCCAATAGGATCTCCAAACATCTTTTGCGACTTACCCCTTTAAATAGTTCGTTCTGTTCCTGGGTAAATTCAAATCCGAGTTCATTGGCCAATTTTCTCCAGGCCAGATAATGATATTTGGCAGTATCTACAATAACACCATCCAAATCAAATATAAATCCGGTTTTCTTCATTGGTTTAAGAGATTCATTAAAATCTGTCCGGCCCATAATTGCGGAGTTTATTTAAAGGTTAGAGCCTTGCCTATGCTGGCATACAGGCCCGTTTACGATGGTTTCGGGATTAATTTCTATTAACTTTGGGTAGTGGCAGTTTGCTGTTGGTATAGAAATGGATTTCACTGCCCATTTGTCTCCCCGTCTTTGTTTGTTAGGGAATGTTATTCCGTTCCAAAACCTAATTAACGGTCGACCCGCGCTCTATCAAGGTGGGTTCCAAAACCCTTGTTACGTAGGTTTCCTCTTCCATATCGTTTTCTATCTTTTCTATAAGTATTTCTGCCGCTATTTCTCCCATTTGCTCCCCGTGTTGGGCAATAGCGGTCAATCCAGGGGAGGCGTATTTGGAAAGAAGCCCATCCGTAAACCCAATAAAGGAAATGTCCTTAGGAATTTTTAAGCCTTTACTTTGTATATAGCGCATGCCGTGAATGGCAAATATTTCGTTAACACTCAACACGGCGTCTACTTTTTCCCTCTCAAAGAAATCTTCAATTAGGTTTTCACTGATTTCCATGGAAGGAAATTTTAAAATCAGATCCTCATTATATCCTATTCCATTGTCCAACAATGCCTCTTTATAACCGGCAGCTCTTTCCCGACTTACGCTTATGTAGTCTTCCGAAGTAATCAGGGCAATTCTTTTTCTGCCGTCCTTTATGAATTTGGTTACTGCATTGTAGGCGCCCTTTCTATCATTGATGATCACCTTGTCACATAAGATGTCTTCGGCAACACGGTCAAATAGGACCAAAGGTATGCCCTGTTCCGTAACTTCCTTTAAATGGTTGTAGTCGTTCTTTAACTGTGTACCGGAGGAAAGGGCCATAATAAAACCGTCGATACTCCCATTGGCAAGTAATTCCATATTTATGACCTCCTTGTCAAAAGATTCATCGGAGACACAGACGATGACATTGTAGCCTTTGGCATTGGCATATTTTTCAATCCCCCTGAAAACCGTGGTAAAAAAATGGTGTACGATATCCGGAATGATGACCCCAATATTTTTGGTGCGCTTGTTTTTTAAACTGATGGCAATATTATTGGGCTTGTAATTGTATAGTTTTGCAAAGGCCTGGACCCTCTCTTTGGTATCCGAACCAATTTCCTCGCTATTTTTCAATGCTTTGGAAACCGTAGAAATGGAAACCCCTAATTCCCTTGCGATATGTTTGAGGGTGATTTTTCGTTTCAAAGGTGAATTTTTTTCAAGTGAATATACTATTAAAAAAACAAAAGCATTTGTATTGGTCAGGTACAAATTGGGATATTGAATTATAGAATGTAAAAATAGTATATTCAAGGAAGGAGTGAAATCTATTTTGAATAATTGTTTAAATAGTATATATCATTATCAAAATACCATTGAAATTAAAATGATGTATATTCGTACAAGCTTATACAATACGAATATTACAAAAGCGGCTGTTCTTTGGATGTTTTATTTTTAAAAAAACTAAATTTATCGAAAACGTTTTAGTTGAAGTTTAAGCGTTAAAAATAGAAATACAATAATAAATTGAGATAATATTGATTATATTAGATAAAATAATATTATATTTTATTAAATACATTTTTTATTTAACTCAATTAAAACTAACAATGTATGAAGCTCAAATTACTTAAAAGCTTTTTGCTATTTGGAACATTTTTATGTTTTGGATCGGCTTCAGCTCAAGAGGTGTCAGGTACGGTATCCGATGCCAATGGCCCTTTACCGGGAACCAGTGTCGTAGTTAAGGGAACTACTAATGGCGCACAAACGGATTTTGATGGTAATTTTACCATTACTGATGTGGATGCGGGTTCCGTCCTGGTTTTTAGTTATATTGGCTATAAAACGCAGGAGGTGGCAGTGGGTAACCAAGCCACCATAAATATTATGATGGAAGAAGATGCCCAGGCATTGGCCGAAGTGGTGATCATTGGTTACGGAACTACTACTGTTAAGGATGCCACCGGTGCTGTTTCAGCGGTAACTTCCGAGGACTTTAACGGGGGGATTATTTCATCTCCCGAACAATTGATCCAGGGAAAAACTGCAGGGGTCCAAATTTCCCAGGGGAGTGGTGAGCCCGGCTCCGGTGTTGCCATCCGGATAAGGGGTACTTCTTCGGTCAGGTCCAATAACGATCCCTTATTTGTGGTGGATGGGGTTCCGCTTCCTTCCGGAGGTAGTTCCTCTGAAGGTACCGATATAGGTGTAGGGTCCAGTTCGGCCAGAAACCCGCTTAGCTTTTTAAATCCAAACGACATTGAAAGTATGAGTATCCTTAAGGATGCTTCCTCTACTGCCATTTACGGTTCCAGAGGTGCCAATGGCGTTGTTATCATTACCACCAAGAGTGGTAAAGGAGGTGCTCAGGGTGGTACGTTCGAATTTTCTTCCGACATAAGTTTTTCTTCCCCGGCAGAGGAATTCGACTTATTGAACAGGTCTGAATTCTTGGCGGCAGTGTCCGCCTTTGGGGGTAATGCAACCGATCTTGGGAATGATACGGATTGGCAATCCTTGGTTACCAGAAATTCATCCTCTACCAATAACAACTTTGCCTATTCCCAAAATTATGGGTCCGGTAACGTTAGGGCAACCTTTAATTATGGCAAACAGTTTGGGATAGTGCCAAAATCTTCACAGGAGAGGGTTACCGGTAGAATTAATTGGGCGCAAAGGTTGTTCAGTGATAAATTAAGGCTCGATGTACAGAGTACCCTGTCAAGGGTAAATGATGAAGCACCGCCATTGAGTGGTAGTGCCGGATCTACCGGAGATATGTTGGGTGCAGCCTATTCGGCAAATCCAACCTGGCCCGCTAACAGTACCTTTAATCCCGGGGACAGGATCAATCCGTTGAATTTGTTGGAGAACTGGCAGAGTCTGACCTATACAGACCGTTTTCTAATCAATTTTTCGGCTTCCTACGATATTGTGGAAAACTTAACGGCCAAGGCCACTGTAGGTTACGACAAATCCAATTCTACGCGTGAAGCTGAATTGGGCAGTAAATCCTTTAATGTGGGCCGTGGAGCCGGTGGTAATGGAAGGGGTACCATAAATGATCTTAATTTGGAAAATAGATTGTTGGAATTGACCCTATCATACAAAAAGGAGTTTGATAATTCGGTATTGGATGTTTTAGGGGGGTTCTCCTACCAGGATTTTAATACCGAAGGTAGAAATGTTGAAGGGTGGGGTTATTCCACAACCAATTTAAACTCCATGGCCAGGAACCTAACCGACGCTGCAAATAAAGTAGAATCCATGATTTCAGGTTCCTATCAGCAATATGGTTATGCGTCCGGAGGTGATGCCGATCTTTTTGTGAACAGACTCTTTCCTGAACCGGTTAGCGATCGTCTGGGTGAAGTGGCTATACCTGTAAAATCTATTTTTACCAATACGTTTGACAATACGGACGAGCTGCAATCCTTTTTTGCAAGGGCCAATTACAGCATTGCAAGTAAGTATTTATTTACTGCAACGGTAAGGGCCGATGGTTCTTCGCGTTTCGGTGAAAATAATCGTTATGGGGTATTCCCATCCGCTGCTTTTGCCTGGAAGATCAATGAGGAAGAATTTATGGGCGATGCCATGTCCACCCTAAAACTTAGGTTGAGTTATGGAATTACAGGTAACCAGGATGGTTTGGGATATGGTAGGTTTGTAAGAAGGGAACGATATTCAACGGCAATCAATGGTGATCCAAATATTGGGGATGGAGGAGCTGTGAACGTTCCAGGTATTTCAACCGTGGAGTTTGCCAATCCCAATTTAAAATGGGAAGAGACCACCCAGTACAATGTTGGGCTGGATTTTGGGTTCGCCAATGATCGCTTTAGCGGATCGGTTGATGTGTATCGCAAGGAAACTAGGGATTTACTGCTTAATATTGAGGCAGCACAGCCTTCACCACAGCCTACCTTTTTCCAAAATTTGGATGCCGTTGTGCTGAATCAAGGAGCTGAATTCTCCCTAAATTACGATATTTTACAAGGAGAGGATTTTGATTGGACTGCTGGTTTTAACGTGGCCTACAATAAAAATGAAATTACGGATTTCGACGGGGAGATTGCCGCAGGAACCATTCGTGGTGCCGGTCTCTCCAACGCTTTTGCACAGCGTTTGGTTTCAGGACAACCTTTGTATTCATTTTATTTAAGGGAGTTTACAGGCTTCGATGCCAATGGGAACCCTGTGCATGAAGGAGGTGTAGATAACCAAAAGTTCGTGGGCAAGAGTGCGCTACCGGATTTTACGGGTGGTTTCTCTACCTCTGCCAGTTATAAAAACTGGTCGGCATCCATGTATTTTAACGGTCAGTTTGGCAACTATATCTACAATAATACCGCCAACGCCTTTTTTACGGGGGGTGCCATTGGCAGTGGAAATAATGTAACACAGAATGTGGTGGAATTGGCAGGACAGGAAGGTAGGTTTGCAGAAGCTTCGGTGTCTACCAGATTCTTGGAAAAAGGAGATTTTGTAAGATTGCAGACAGCATCCATTTCCTATGACGTTCCATTAAAAGAAGGCTTGTTCAAGTCTATGAGACTTAGTCTTACCGGTCAGAACCTATTTGTGATTACAGATTATTCAGGTCTTGATCCGGAAGTTAGTGTGGCTCCGGCCAGTGCCGCCCTATTAAATGGTCTGCCTATAGCGGGAATAGACTACAGTGCTTTTCCAAGACCAAGAACATACACATTAGGATTTAACGTAACTTTTTAATCATAGCATTATGAACATTCAAAAATATATGAAACCTGTTTTCGGCTCCATATTTGTGTTGGTTGGCCTTGTGGCCTGTACCGATCTGGAGATAAAAGAAACGGATTCGATCATTAGTGAGTCAACCGGTGGCGGTTTTACACCGGTGGCCAATCCGGCTTCCTCTCTTAGTGATCTTTATAACAAAGTTGGTGGCGATTTTGCAACGCAAGAAAACATGTACGCCATGGCCGAAGTTACTACGGATGAGCTGTTGGTACCGACACGGGGTACAGACTGGGGCGATAATGGGATTTGGAGACAGCTGCATACCCATACCTGGACCCCTGCGCATTTATTTATTAAAAATGCCTGGAACAATTTAAACCAAAATGTATTTAGGGCTACGGAGATTATAGAAAGTAATCCTGAGGCCGGAGTTTTGGCGGAAGCCAGGTTTCTAAGGGCGTTTAATATGTTTTTTCTGATGGACTTTTTTGGATCCGTTCCCTTTAGGGAAGTGGATGAGGGCCCGGAAATTAATCCAAAGGTATTGAGCAGAAGTGAAGCTTTCAGCTTTGTGGAAGCGGATTTACTGGCGGCATTCCCGGGCTTGCCCGATGGTAGCCCAGGAACCGCCAATACAGGAACCGCTACAAAAGCAGCGGCGAGTTTTCTGTTGGCCAAAATTTATCTGAATTCCCATATCTACAATGGGGGTGCAGTGGATAATGGCAATATGCAAAAGGTAATAGATGCTGTTGACGATATAGCAGATCTGGGTTTTGGAATAGAAACGGGGTATTTTCAAATATTCGAATCCTCGGATGACATAGAGACAATTTTCTATTTGAATAGCGATATCGGGGCTAGGATATGGAACAGTATGCATTACAATCAAAATTCCCCTGACAATACGGGAGGGGGATGGAACGGATTTTCTACCCTGGCCGAATTCTATGACTCTTTTGAAGGTGATCCCAATACCAATTACGAGGGAGATGGCCAGGAAGAAAGAAGAGGTTGGGTGCCCGATGCTACCAATGCCAATAATGTTAATTTAGGGCTTGGATATGGTTTCTTGATCAATCAGCAATATAATGAAGATGGTACCAAATTGAAAAATAGGCAGGGAGGCGATCTGATTTTGAAAAAAGAGTTGGCCTCATTGGTAGGAAATGGAGAAACTGATGGTATCAGAATTCTTAAGTATCACCCAAATGACGGGGGTGAAGTCAACTCCTTTAGAAGACACCAGATTCTTTTTAGATATTCCGATGCCCATCTAATGAAGGCAGAGGCTATGATGCGCATGGGAGAGGATATTACTTCTATGGTCAATGAATTGCGCCAAGCCAGGGCCAATACCCCTGATTTGCCCAATGTTACAGAGGATGTTTTATTGGCGGAGCGCGGTAGGGAGCTTTATATAGAATTTTGGAGAAGGAACGATTTGGTAAGATTTGATAAATTTACCGCCCCTTGGGGTTTAAAGGAGGTAAGTGGTGATCCCAATATGAATCTTTTCCCAATACCGGAAACCGCATTGCTTTCCAACCCTAATTTGGTTCAGAATCCAGGGTATTGAAAATTAAGTTTAGATATTTATAAAAAGAGGGCCGTTCCATGGAACGGCCCTCTTTTTATTGTACTAAAGTTGTTTGGCCATTTGGCCAAGATAGCTATTTGGCAAAATAAATATAAATCCCCACTACTATAATGCATATGGCAATCCCTACATGGTTTACATATTTATAGGGTTCAATGGAAACTTGTTTGGTGTATTCCAATTCAAAGGCCTCTTTTCTAGGGTAAAACTTTCCTATAAGAAGCATTATCGCCGTATTGGCTAGAAACAATATGGCCATAATATGCAAAAAGTGCGGATAAGCTTCTGCCTCTACCAACTTCAATGCGGCAGGGTCCGTAATACCGGAGGCCTTGGCCGATTCCAAGGCATTTTCTACAAATTTGCCCTTGAGTATAAACTGACTTATAATATATAATAATGATCCGGAAAAGATGCCTATTTTAGCCGCGATGGCAGGTACCCTCTTGGTTAAATACCCTACTACAATAATGGTGAAAATAGGAATACTGTAAATGCCGTTTATTTCTTGTAGGTAATTGAACAGACTGCCGGCATTCGCTATCAATGGGGCTATGAACATGGCAGCCAACGCCAAACATATTCCAAAGATCTTTCCATATTTAACCACGGTTTTTTCCGGGGCCTCCTTATTGATATGTTGTTTGTAAATATCAATTCCGAACAAGGTTACCGAACTGTTGAGCACGCTGTTAAAGGAACTTAAAATGGCCCCGAACAATACAGCTGCAAAAAATCCGACTAAAGGTTTTGGCAACACGGCCCGTACCAATTCCGGATAGGCAAGGTCACTTGAAGTCAAACCGCCTTCAAAATAATAATAGGCGATCATTCCTGGAAGCACTAAAATTAAAGGGCCTAAAATCTTTAAAAAAGAAGCCAACAATAAGCCTTTTTGACCTTCGGCCAAGTTTTTGGCCCCCAAGGCCCTTTGTATAATTTGTTGGTTGGTGCCCCAATAAAAAAGTTGTACCAGCATCATTCCTGTAAAAATGGTGGAAAATGGTACTTCTTGTCCGGCTTCACCGGTAGAGTCGAACCGTGCGGCATCAGAAGTAATTAAATTATCAAGACCCGTAAACATATTTCCGTCCCCTATGGCCATCAATCCAAAAATGGGTATTAGGATTCCCCCAACGATGAGGCCAATAGCGTTAATGCTATCCGAAACCGCAACGGCCTTTAGTCCGCCAAAAACTGCGTAAATAGACCCAATAACTCCAATTCCCCAAATGCACAATACCAATGCAGTGGAATCCGAAACCCCCAAAAGTTCGGGAACATTGAACATACCACTTATTGCTACGGATCCGGAATATAGGATAACCGGTAAAAGAACCACTACATAGCCTGTTAAAAACAGCCCTGAGGTTATGGTCTTAGTGGTTACATCAAATCTTTTTGCCAAAAATTGGGGAACGGTGGTGAGCCCTCCCTTTAAATACCTTGGCAATAGAAAAATGGCCGTTACTACCATGGCAATTGCTGCCAAGGTTTCCCAGGCCATTACCGATAAACCATCGGTATAGGCGCTGCCGTTAAGACCTACGATTTGTTCGGTGGAAAGATTTGTTAAAAGTAAAGAACCTGCAATTACCCCAGCGGTAAGGCTTCTGCCTCCCAGGAAATAACCGTCAGAGGAACTTTCATCAGTTTTTCGGGTAGCCAGATAGGCAATTAGTGCCACTAAAAGGGTGAAGCCTACGAAAGAAAGAATTCCTAACATTATAAAATCGGATTTAATTGATTATTAGGCTAAATATATTGGATTATTTATAATATATGGCATGTATATTCACTTTATCACAAAATGCACATTAAGGATATATCAAAATTATATCGGGGGAACGCAAAAAAATATCAATTATTAACAGCGGGAAGACCTAAAAATTATTGAACTTTAACTATCTTGGTTCCTATTGTTTAAATAGGGATTTTTCTCTATGGATACCGGCTTCCATAGCGATTCCTGCCAGTTATTGGTCAGGCGTGTTTTAGCCACTTGAGAAAAGTTTAATTTAGTTCCATATCAAAAAATATTCAAAAAGATATATGGGGAAAGTTATTATTAGGGGAAAGTTTATTTTATTGGGAGTGCTATTGTTGGGATCCTGTTCCCAAAAAAAGGAAGTGGATTTAGTGGATGGGAGCAATGGGGATAACTTATTTTCCTTGTTGTCCTCGGAAAAAACAGGTATCGACTTTGTTAACAAGGTGGTGAACCAGAAAAACTTTAATATTTTTAAATATAGAAATTTCTACAATGGGGGGGGAGTGGCGATTGGTGATATCAATAACGACGGCCTGCCCGATATTTATCTTACCGGGAATATGGTTCACAATAAACTCTATCTGAACAAGGGAGATCTTCAATTTGAGGATATTTCCGAAAAAGCGGGTGTACAAGGAAATAAACCGTGGTCAACAGGGGTAACCATGGTAGATATTAATAATGACGGATTTTTGGATCTGTATGTCAGCAATGCCGGTAACATGGAGGGAAATAACCACGATAATGACCTTTACATAAATAATGGGGATCTTACTTTTACCGAGAAGGCAGCTAAGTATAATTTGGCCAAGACCGGCTTTTCTACCCACGCCACGTTTTTTGATTACGATAAAGACGGGGATTTGGATGCCTATATTTTAAACAACAGTAATGTACCCGTAAGTAGTCTGGGTTATGCGGAGCAACGGGAAGTAAGGGCCCAAGATTGGGCCGGAATTCCGGATATTTTCAAGGGTGTGGGCGATATGCTTCTTAGAAATGACAACGGCAAGTTTGTGGATGTAAGTGAAATGGCGGGTATTTATGGAAGTTTAATAGGCTTTGGACTTGGGGTCATGGTAAGTGATCTCAATGGGGACCTCTATCCGGATATCTATGTTTCAAATGATTTCTACGAAAGGGATTATCTCTACATTAATCAAAAGGATGGTACTTTTAAGGAAGAAATAGAACAATGGACCTCCCATTTAAGTTTATCCGCAATGGGAATTGATATGGCCGACATAAACAATGACGGTTTTGCCGATATCTTTATCACGGACATGCTGCCCGAAGGGGACCAAAGGGTGAAATCGGTGATGGAGTTTGAAGGCTACAACGTTTTTAAATTAAAACAGAGCAAGGATTTTTACCAACAATACATACAGAACACCTTGCAATTGAACAACGGAAATAATACTTTTTCCGAGGTAGCCTATCACAGTGGTATTGCCAAAACAGATTGGAGCTGGGCCGGACTTTTATTCGATATGGACAATGACGGTTTAAAGGATATTTACATAACCAATGGTATAAATCACGATTTAACGGATCTGGATTTTGTTGATTTTTTCGCCAACGAAATTATTCAGAATATGGCCCTCACCGGGGAGAAACAATCCATAGATTCCATCATAGCCAAAATGCCCATTGCTCCCCAACCTAACTACGCATACAGGAACAAGGGAGACATTACATTTTCCAATGAAACCAAAAATTGGGGCTTGGATCTGCCCAGTATGTCCAATGGAGCAGCTTACGGGGATCTTGATAATGACGGGGATCTGGACATTGTAGTCAACAATGTTAATATGGAAGCCTTTGTATATGAGAACCACAGCGAAAAAAAGTCTGGAAACAATTATCTTAAATTAAAATTTGAGGGCAGGGATGGGAACAAATTTGCCATTGGAACCACGGTAAAACTTTATTTTGATGATCAGGTAATAGTACAGGAATTGATGCCTTCCAGAGGATTTCAATCATCTGTAGATTATATAATGACGATAGGCCTGGGCAAGAACACTGCCATTGATTCCCTGCGGGTAATTTGGCCCGATGACCATACCCAAAAACTCAACAATATTAAAGCCAATCAATTCTTGACCCTTAAAAATTCCGAGGCCCGGGATATATATGTTCCCAACAATAAGACCAATGTTAAACCGCTCCTTAAAGAATTGGGGGATTCCAATCTCTTGGCCCACAGGGAGAATAACTACAATGACTTTGATTACGAGGGGCTGATCTCTAAAATGCTCTCCCAAGAAGGACCGGCTCTGGCCGTGGCCGACGTTAATGGTGATGGTAATGAGGATATTTTTGTTGGAGGCGGGGCAGATCAGGCCGGCGTACTCTACCTACACCATGGAAAGGGAAAATTAACCGCTTCGGTTCAAAAGGCCTTCGAAAAGGATGAGGAACTAGAGGACACGGCGGCTGCCTTTTTGGATGTGGACGGGGATGGCGATATGGACCTTATGGTAGGTAACGGTGGTAATCAGGTAGGGGATGAACAACGCTATAGGGCAAGGATTTATATCAACAACGGGAAGGGAGTTTTTGTAGCTTCATCCCAAATTTTGCCAAGTACTTTTAAAAATATAGCCGTGATTGCTCCCCATGATTTTGATGATGATGGAGACATGGACGTTTTTATAGGGTCCAGAAGTGTTGTTGGGAATTATGGTCTGGATCCGGACCATCTGTTCCTTGAAAATAAGGGAGACGGTACTTATATGGACGCTACGGAGCGCTTGGCCTACGACACCAAACAGGCAGGCATGGTTACGGACGCTATCTGGGCGGATATGGATGGCGACAAAAAGAAAGATCTAATAACAGTGGCCGATTGGGGGAGGCCGGTAATATATAAAAACTCTGGCAAGGGAATGTCCAAGATGAATACTGTATTGGATAGTTTAAGCGGATGGTGGAATGTAGTAAGTGCAGAGGATCTGGACAATGATGGCGACTATGATTTAATCTTGGGAAATCAAGGGAATAATGTGCCCTATTCCTGCTCAGGGGAAAATCCCATGAAATTGTGGGTCAATGATTTTGACAATAACGGAACCATTGAACAAATTACTACCCGTAGTTTTGATGGGAAGGACTACCCTGTACATCAAAAGAAAGAGTTGACTACCCAAATAGTGGTATTGAAAAAGCAAAACCTCAAAGCTTCCGAATATGCAAAAAGAACGATCGGGGAATTGTTTTCTGGAGAAACTTTTGATAAATCCATAGTAAAGGAGGGTACCGTACAGGAATCGGTAATTGCCATTAATGAAGGGAATGGGGAATTTACCATAAAGAAACTGCCGGGACGCTTACAGTTGTCCTGCGTCTGCGGAATCACCTGCGCCGATGTTAATGGAGATGGCTATGTAGACCTAATTATGGGAGGTAATAATTTTGAGTTCAAACCACAATATTCGCGTCTGGATGCCAATTTCGGGAGTATACTTTTAGGGGATGAAAACTTGGATTTTAAATGGCAAAATTATGATGAAAGCGGGTTTTTAATAAAAGAGGAGGTAAAGCATATTGAACGGTTTAAGGCCAGTAATGGAGAAAGATTCGTAATTGCTGCCATTAATGATAATAAACCAAAGGTTTTTTCTCTGGATGATTAGAAATATATTATATGGTATATTCGCCCTGGTTCTCTTGGGTTGCGGTTCTAAGGAAGGTGAAATTTTCAGGAACCCATTACCAAACGAAACGGGGATCGACTTTCAGAATACCGTTGCGGAATCGGATAATTTGAATATTTTGGATTATCTCTATTTCTACAATGGAGGTGGCGTAGCTATTGGGGATATTAATGGAGATGGACTTGCCGATATCTTTCTTTCCGGGAACCAAGTCGAAAATAGATTATACCTCAACGAGGGGAACCTAAAGTTCAGGGATATTACTGATACGGCCGGTATTGCCGGGGAAAGCACATGGAATACAGGTGCCATTATGGGGGATATTAATGGGGACGGACTTTTGGATATCTACGTCTGCGCCGTAGTGGGGATCAATGGTTTTAATGGACATAATGAGCTGTATTTAAACAACGGTGACACCACTTTTACGGAAAGTGCTGCCGAATTTGGACTCGATTTTGATACGTACAGCAGTTCAGCGGCCTTGTTGGACTATGATCTGGACGGGGATTTGGACATGTATTTACTCAATCATGCCGTACATACCCAAGAATCTTATGGAAAGGCCGAAGTAAGAAAACAGAGAAATTTCCAATCCGGGGACAAGCTGTTGCGCAATGATGGGGGTATTTTTGTGGATGTTAGCGAAGAAGCAGGCATTTATGGCGGTGCCAATGGATACGGATTGGGCATAGCCATAGCCGATTTTAATCAGGATGGATATCCGGATATCTATGTTGGGAACGATTTTCATGAGGATGATTATTATTACATGAACAATGGCAATGGGACATTTTCAGAACAATTGCGCAATTTTTTTGGACATACCACCAAATTTTCCATGGGGAACGATGTAGCGGATATTAACCACGATGGCTGGCCGGATCTAATTTCTTTGGACATGCTCCCTGAAGATGAAAAGGTCCTTAAGTCCTCGGAAGGAGATGATCTGACCCAAACCCAAATTTTGAGGGTAGCGCGTTTTGGATACCACTATCAATATTCCAGGAATATGTTGTTTGTAAACCAACAAAATGCACCCTATTCCGAAACGGCTATACAAAGCGGAATTGCGGCTACGGATTGGAGTTGGAGCGCTCTTTTTGGCGATTATGACCAAGATGGGGAACAGGACATCTTTATTTCCAATGGTATTCCAAAAAGGCCCAACGATCTTGACTTTATAAAGTTCGCCTCGGACGAACAAATAAAGATCAAGCTTAACAATACCAAACTTGTAGACCAACAAGCTATTAATATGATGCCTTCCGGGGCTACCCATAATTATGTGTTTAAAGGCGGGGAGGACATGAAGTACAAAGATATGTCCGGTATTTGGACCATGAAGGATACACTGATTTCCGGGGCAACCGCTATGGCAGATTTGGACAATGATGGAGACCTGGACCTGGTTGCCAATACCCTCAACGGTCCAGCGGCATTGTATATCAACAAAACGGACACCAAGGCCAATTATCTAAAACTTAGGTTTAATTATACGGACAGGAATAAATTTGGAATTGGCACCAAAGTTTTTGCCTATCTTAATGGGGAATTACAGTATAAGGAACTGTATACCGTTCGGGGTTTCCAGGCATCTTCCGAACCTATGGTCCATTTCGGTTTTGGAAAGCAACCTACCGTAGACTCCCTAAAAATAGTATGGCCAAATAAGACCTTTCAAGTCTTAAAAGAAGTGGCTACCAATCAATCGCTGGTTATTTCTCCCGAAAATACAAGCCCCTTCAATTATAATTCCCTAATACCTTCTTCCAAAAAGATGTTCAATAAGGTTACAGGTAATTTGGGAATCAATTTTGAGCATGTGGAAGATAATTATTTGGACATCAACAGACAAAAATTGATACCCTATCAGATATCGGATCGCGGTCCGGCACTGGCCATTGGGGATTTGAACGGTGATGGAAAGAAAGACCTATTCTTTGGAGGTTCCAAATATATTCCGTCGAGAATATTTTTACAAGGGGACACTACCTATCTGGAAAATAAAATAGCGATTATTGCCAACGACTCCATAAAGGAGGATATTACCGCCGTTATAGCGGACCTGAACAAAGACGGAATGTCCGATCTTGTCATCGGAACGGGAGGCGGGGATTTTTATAATGAAATGACCCCCTTAACAGATAGCTATTATCTTCAAAATACCAACGGTTTTGAACCAGGTGTACTTCCTGAGTATTTTGAAAATACAGCCGTAATAAGGGAAAATGATTTTGACAATGATGGAGATTTGGATTTGTTTGTAGGCAATAATGCCATAACCAATGATTTTGGCAATATTCCCAATTCCTTTTTGTTAAGAAATGATCAAGGTAGGTTCTCCGTTCTAGAAAATAAGGAACTGCAAAAGGTCGGTATGGTCACTGATGCCGTATGGAGCGATTTTGACAATGATGGTGCCCTGGATCTAATTGTGGTAGGAGAGTGGATGTCGCCGAAATTCTTTAAGAACAGTAAGGGGCAATTAATGGAAGCCTCTCCTTTGGATCGCACTTATGACGGACTCTGGGAATGTATAATCCCCTTTGATATCGATGATGACGGAGACTTGGATTATTTACTTGGAAATTGGGGGAACAACACCAAGTTCAGGGCCTCCAATAAGTACCCAATGAAAATGTATTATTCAGATTTTGACCAGAACGGAAGTACGGAGACTATAGTGGCCATTGAAAAAAATGGCGAATATTATCCTTTGGAAGGATTGGATGAACTTTCGGCCCAGATGGTAGGCCTAAGAAAGAAATTTTTGACCTATAAGTCCTTTGCAGGAAAACCCATTGAAGGGATTTTAGATGAAAAGTCCCTTAAGAACAGTGCCGTTCTGGAAGTGAACACCTTAGAATCCGGTTATTTGGAGAACAATGACGGAAAATATTCCTTTGTACCCTTTAAATCGGAATTACAGACTGCTCCGATTAGGGCCTTTTTAGAGTATGACTTTGATAAAGATGGGAATACGGAAATTCTGGCTGCAGGGAATTATTTTGGTATTAAACCATACCATGGGAGGTTGGATTCCTTTTCCGGAGCCCTGATAAAGAGTATAAATGATGTAATTTTAGGTAACAAATTAGGCCTGGAACTGGAACTTAAATCCGTTAGACATATGAAAATTATAGATTTAAATGGTGGGACCTATCTCTTGGTTACTTTTAATGATGACAAGGCCCAAGTGTATGAATTGGACGAATAAAAATGTAAATTGGCATATTAATCCTTTTTAAGGGATTTTTCAGGTTAAAAGCGATCTATGAATTACTTATACAAAATAAAGGTATGATGAAATATCCATTGACAAAATTTTCAAACCCACCGAAAATGATTACTTGGATATTACATCTGACCGATAAAAACAATATATATAAACAGATGAAACAGTATTTAAGATTATTCGTATTATTTGTAGTGGTTATATCATGTAATGGAAAGAAGGAGGAGCCAATAGTTATTACTTCCCAGGATCTGCATAGGTCTATCCATAAGGTAACGGAAGTTATGATCCACGATATTTTTTCACCCCCGGTGGCAAGTAGAATTTTTGCCTATCCCAATATAGCGGCATATGAAATTGTAGCGCTGAACAACGATGGGTATAAATCTTTGGTAGGTAAGGTTACAGATCTGACCCCCATTCCGGAACCTGCACCGGATAAGCCCATCAATTACCAAATGGCGGCCCTAATGACTCATATGGAGTTATGCAAGCGGTTGATTTTTTCCGAGGATAGGATAGCGATGCACCGTGATAGTTTATACGCTGATTGGCAAGAAAAGAACTTAACATTGTTCAATAATTCCAAAGAATATGCGCTTTTAGTGGCAGATCACATTGGGGATTGGATGAATAAGGATAATTATAAGCAGACAAGGACCATGCCCAAATTTACTATCGATACGGACGATGATTCACGTTGGCAGCCCACCCCCCCTGCCTATATGGACGGGATAGAGCCGCATTGGAGTAAAATAAGGCCGTTTGTAATTGACTCAGCCAATCAATTTGTGCCACCGCCACCTCCGGCATTCTCTATGGACAAGGACTCTGATTTTTACAGGGAAGTAAAGGAGGTTTACGATATTAGTAAAGAGATCACGTCCAAAGGGGATAGTTCGGAAGAGGTGGCCATTGCAAAATTCTGGGACTGTAACCCCTATGTCTCGGTAACCCGGGGCCATTTAATGTTCGCAACAAAAAAAATCACTCCAGGGGCCCATTGGATCGGGATTACTAAAATAGCCTGTGAGAAAACCAACTCGGATTTTGATAAAACTGTGTTTGCCTACACCAAAACCGCTATGGCACTAGCCGATGGCTTTATAAGCTGTTGGGATGAAAAATACCGGTCAAATCTTGTTCGCCCAGAAACTGTAATAAATCAGTATATTGATGAAAATTGGGCACCTATCCTGCAAACACCACCATTTCCCGAGTACACTAGCGGACATTCCGTGGTCTCTGGTGCTGCAGCTACGGTCTTGACCAGTATTTTTGGGGATAATTTTTCTTTTGATGATGATACAGAAGTTCCTTTTGGTCTTCCTGTGAGAAGTTTTAGTTCCTTTAATCAGGCCGCAGATGAAGCCGCAATTAGCCGTATGTACGCAGGAATCCATTATAGGGCCGCTGTGGAAGTTGGTGTAGCACAAGGAAGAAGTTTGGGCAAATTTATAGTGGATAAACTACAAATGAAAGGAGATGGGCAGTTAGTGGCCAAATAATCCCATGGCCGCGTTCTAATTGCTCTTCCAATTTTTATGATGTAAATACAGTTCGTGAGAAACAAAATTGTTGGCTTAATCGGTATTGCTGTTCTGTTATTCTTGGTTTGGTACCTCTTTCTTAGGCCCTATGACTATCTGGTATCCATTACGGCCAAAACAATTCCGGGGGTAGTTAATCAAAATATTAAATTATGGGGCAAGACCAATAATAATACGGTATTTATACGGCAGAAGGATTTTTTCAATATTGATCAACAATTAAGGTTCAATGATTCCATATTCCAATATCAGTGGAAAATAACCTCTGTTAGTGATTCCACTACAAGTATAAGGGTATATATTAAAGGCCTGAATCAGGGTTTGTGGAATAGATTGAAGATTCCTTTTTTTGATACAGACTTCGAAAAACGGACCAAAAGCACTATTTTCGATTTCAACAATGTGCTAACCGAGCATTTGCAAAAATTTAAGGTTACCGTTTTGGATAGCATACAACAGCTTCCGGATACGTATTGTGCCTATGTCCCAATAAAGACTTCCCAGTTGGGCAAAGCAAAGGGAATGATGCAAAACTATCCTATTTTAAGTAGGGTGCTGGCAGATAATAATGTAATACTAAATGGGAAACCATTTCTGGAAATTACCAATTGGAATAGGGAAGTGGACAGTGTTTGCTATAATTTTTGTTATCCCATAATTAAGAGTGATAGTCTTCCCCAAAATGGGATCATAAAATATAAAAAATTTGACGGTTTTAGGGCGTTAAAAGCTATTTATAACGGAAATTATATTACCTCGGACCGGGCTTGGTACGCCTTGTTGGATTCTGCCAAAAGGAATGGTCTTGAGGTATGGGAGAAACCTGTTGAGGTATTTTTTAGCAACCCTAACCTTGGTGGAAACGAACTGGATTGGATAGCTGAAATCTATTTGCCTTTAAAAGAATGATGGAATATAAGCATAATCAGGATCATGCCGCTTGTTCTCACATAGATGAATAAATTTTAAATGGATGAAATGAGCATGACCAAAATTTGGTCGCCAGCCCGAAAGATTCATTCTGGCGGGCAAATTCAAATGAAGATATGCGAATTACACCCGCCTGTCCGCCCGTTCCGGTACGGACGGGAACGATGTAGTCGGGCAGGTATGACCGCTAAAAAACCCGTCCAAAACGGCACGGGCGGACAATAAATATCTGCATATGAAAAAATACTTGCTATTGCTGCTTTGGGGAATTATCGTTAGTTGTGCCAATAATTATGGTCAACTCACCTATATTACCAAACTTCCCAATAAATTAGCCGAGAATTCGGGAATGGTCCCTGCCAAGGATTCAACGGTTTGGTTTGTTATGGATAGCGGTAATCCCGATAAAATTTATCAGGCAAATTATAAGGGGGATCTTGTAAGGGAATTAAAAATAAAGAATGCCAAAAACAACGATTGGGAGGATATGGCGAGCGATGAAAACGGTAATGTATACATTGGGGATTTTGGCAATAATAGTAATGACAGGAAAAATTTGGCCATTTATAGGATTCCCGATCCCAATGCCGAAAATGGGGATGATATTGAAGCGGAAAAGATGGAATTCTATTATCCGGAACAGACCCAATTCCCCCCCAAAAAGAACAAATTCCTATATGATGCCGAGGCATTTTTTTATTACCGGAACAATTTCTATATCATTACCAAAAACAGGACCCGTCCTTTTAACGGGGAAGCCTTATTGTACAAGGTGCCTGCTTTGGAGGGCAGGCACAAGGCCCAATATTTGGGGTCGTTTGTTCCTCCCAAGGGTAAGATGGATGGGCAGGTAACCTCTGCCGATATTTCCCCCAATGGCAAGACCATAGTATTATTGGGAAAAGGTACTTTATGGGTGTTTACAAATTTTACCATGGATAATTTCTTTTCCAATAGTACCCTAAAAACGATAGATCTGGGCGTGTATACGCAATTGGAATCTGTTTCTTTTGCCAATAACAATACCTTGTTGCTATCGGACGAGGAGTCTAGAAAAATGGGAAGAAATCTATATTCTTTTGTGTTGGGCAACTAACCCAAATACAAAGATCTACAGTTCTATATTTAGAACCCAAAACCAACACCGAAGGAAATTCGCGGACCGTCAACACTGTTGAACAGGGCAACCCTTGCAGTCATTACATCGGCCCCATTAAGAAAAAATCCTCCCCCGTAGGAGGTGTGCCATAGCTCGGAATTTTCGTTGGGGGTCCATACCCTTCCATAATCAAAACCGCCATATACCCCGATAGTAACGGGCAATATACCTGTTTTCAGGCTTATTAGGCTGTATCTAAGGTCTGTATTCTGGTAATAACTGGTCTTACCGGAAAAGCGTTGGTTTCTAAAGCCTCTAAGCCCATCTGTTCCACCAATACTGGCGGCCTGGTAAAATTCGTACTCGTTCCCTAAATTAAAATGGGCCTTCCATTTGGTGGCAAGGACCAATCTGCCATTGGATACTATTTTATGATCAAAGGAAAGACTTGGAACAATATAGGCATAGGCCTCTCCTTGGTTCTCCATACTGGCCTTGTAGCCCATGAGCAGTCCGGTGGCCATCCCCATAGTCGGGAAAGCGGCATTGTCCATATTTTGGTAGGAGTATTCTACGTCCACTCCAAGAAAACTGTTTTTGTTTTCCTCTCCGTTGGCCAGATAAAAGGTGTTTATAAACCGATCTTCGGTTTCTTCCACTTCTAGATTTTCAATAGAAATACCGGTTCTGAATTTTGCCCCCAGTTGTCCACGCCAAATTAAGGAGGGGGAAAAGCTTAAAGTTTGAATCTTCACCCTATTGTAATCCATCCCCAAAACGTCGTCCAAATTTCCGGTCCCGTTCCCGGTTCCAAAAAAGTTAATGCTAAAGTTAGGGCTGGTAAAACGGGCGGCCAGTTCCAAATTCCAGTTTTCGAAGATATGGGCAAACTCTCCTTTATAGCCCAGTTCAAAGCCGTTGGTGGCAAAATAATAGGCGGCATTGTAATTGTGTTGGGCGGTATAAGGGTTTTGCCGTAGTCCGTAAAAGGTATTTGTGGCATTAAAACCAAGTTTCACCCCGTCATCGGGATTAAAACCGACCGTTGGGATTATCTGCCGTGTGCTGTTCCTAAGTTTTAGCGGTTGATACGTATTGGTTTGGTAATCGTTGGTAAGTATGAGCTTGGCTCCCTTTATTTTTTTGAAGGTGTTTTTTTTGTTCTTTTGGTCGTAAATCCAAGCATTGCCGCCTTCGTTTATATTGTACACATCATTGTTCTGTCCGCCGATAAGCTTAATTTTTATTTTGTTGCGATCGGTCCCGGCCATTTCAAATATATCATCGTCATCCAGGGCATAGATCCAAATTTCCTTGGTGATATCGCGGTGGAATTTCTTATTAAAAAACAGCTTTTCCTTCTTCCCGTCAATGTTTCTATAGGCTTTGATTTCTACTTCCCGCTTGGACAAATTGTTAATTTCGAACCAATCGTCCTTATCGGTTCCTTTTATGACAACATATTTGTTGAGGGCTAAAAAGTAATCATCGGCAATTTTGGGAAGGTTTTTGATCCGGGATAAAAGTATCTGCTTTAGGTCAAGGATGTTTTTGTCCAAAATTTCTTGGGGCATGGCGCTAAAGGCTTCGTCTATTACCGCAGGGGTCAGGTTTTCTTGTATATAACGTACTTCCTTTTCCCAATCCGATTTTATGGTTTCGGCCAATAGGGTAAGGTCCAGGGCATAGGCATTTTTGTTAAAGGCCGCCACATTTCTAATGTCATTATTAAAGCCTTCCATCATTTGAAGGGCGGGGATTATTCTCGTTGCCACTCCCATTAGGGCCCCATCTCCCCATATGGAATATACTTGGTCCCGATCTCTTGGGATGGCCTCAAAAACGATCTTTCCCGATTCTTTATCCTCAACTTCGCCCCACCGCCATTGATCGCCATGCCTGTCCCAATCCCCCATCACCATATCAAACAGGCGGGTCCTTAAGTACCTGTCCGTATTTACCACATATTTTTCGTCCCGTTTAATTTTATCGATCATGTCCCAAGTGCTTTCAATTTTATTGGCATATCCAAAACTGCCCAAGTCCCCATGGCCGTCGCCCACCTGTTCTTCCAAAATGTAAAGTTCATCCCCAAACTCCCCATTAAATTCCGCCAAGGCGTTTTGTTTTGGGATATAGTATAATTTAGGGTTGGTATGGTAGAGTTCCAAGGCATCGGAAAGGGTTCCAACAGTAAGAAGGCCGTATGGCAATGCGCCGGTATAAAAATCCATTAAAAGTTTTTCGGTATAGGTATCCTTAAATTCCCCCAGGACGTATTTATCCTTAAATGCCATGGCCTGTAGATATACCTCCGCACTTTTTTTAACCGCCCTCATTACGTATTCCTTTCCATTTTTATCGGTCAGCCGCAAGGTTTTGGATTGGTTGCCACCCCCCTTACGTACCGGTTTTAAGCCTCCAAACAAAGTATCCAACCTTAGGGTAGGGGCGTTTACTTCCATGCCGTAGTACTTCCTGTACCTCTCGCCCCATATAGTTTTGAAAAAACTACTTTTTTCAATGTCTTCCTTGGAGTAGACAGATGCCTTTACTTCCGTTGGAAAATCTTTGCTTCTGTACTGGTAATTTACATTTCTGTCCGGCGGCAGCACCTGTGTAGAAAACAGTAGATCGGGTTCATCGTTTTTCCCAACCCCGAAATACCTTACTTGGGAGGAACCATCCCCGTACACTTTTAATTCAGCAAAACCCATTCTGCCAGTCGAGAATTTAGAGCCGTTCAATAATCTGGTAGCTCCTTCCTTGGCTCCGGAACCACTAACGATCTGGGGGGTATTGTCCTCCACGATATATTGAAGGGAGTGTTCGTGTCCCGAAGTCAATATTACTTTTTGCGAGTACTGTGCCAAGGTTACCAAACGATTCCTTAATTCCGTATATCTCTTATTTTGAAGGTCGGCATAGGAGGCACCACTTGTTTTTCTGATAAGGTTTACAAAAGAACCTAATACGGGGAAGGGAAATTTGCCACCTGTAGGATTTAAATGAAGTTTTGCAGAATACTCTCCGCCGTGCGGCCCATAACTGAACATAGGGTGGTGTATGGCCAAAATGGTTGTCTTATCCCTATTTTTTTTAATAAGGCTTTCCAGTTCTTCAAAAAATGTCTCCCTGTCCTTTATTTCACATTTGTCGTTCATTTCGGGATGCTTGTCCCAATTGGTCAGGTACCATTCCGTATCAATGGCTATAAGCACTATTTTATCGTTGATATCTATTTTAGCTATGGGACACCCATCTTCAGGAAAGAAGACCTCTTTGCTGTTCAATTTCTTCTGGATATATTTTTGTTGTCTTTCCAGGCCTTTCAATCCTTCATTGTACCAATCGTGATTTCCTGGGATAAATATAGGGTTGCCCTTAAAATTTTCCAGGGTTTCCAATTGGGCGTCCAAATTGTTTTTGGCTTCCAAATAGGCTTGGATGGAATCCTTGTCGTTTGGCATTCCGGCAGGGTAGATATTATCGCCCAAAAAGAGGGCGGTGCTATTTTTGTTGGCTCTCTCCAAGGTCTTTTGGAAGACTTTTAACGCTTCGTTTTGATCCTCCATAGGAGATTTGCCCGCATCCCCTATCAGATAAAAAGTGTGCAATAGTTCGCTGTTGCTGGATATATCCCCTGGAACGGCACTTTCCGCATATTTTGTTTTATATGTGGCACAGCCAGTCAATAGAAAAAGTATGGATATAAGTAGGTAATGTTTCTTCATGTACATCAGATTAGAAATCAAAATTTTGTAATTTGTGGGGCATAATTAACTCTTATGTCGGAAATCCTCGAAAAAACTGAAAATTTTGTTGTCGATTTATTATCCAATAAGTTAGCATCCAGTTATTTGTACCACAATTTGAACCATACCCAGCGGGTGGTTAAAAGTACTAAAGAATTATTGAATTTTTATAATTTGGAGGAGGCGGAAAACGAGATTGTTCTATTGGCAGCTTGGTTGCATGATACCGGATATACGGAAGGTTCTGTGAACCACGAGGAGACCAGTTGTGATATAACCCGCAATTTCTTGGGCCGGCAGGCATATGATGAACAAAAAATAGATCGTGTGTGCAGCCTTATTATGGCAAGCAAAAGGTTCCATGAGCCCCAAAATCTCTTAGAGGAGATCATAAGGGATGCCGATTGTTCCCATTTTGGAAAAAAGAGTTATATGGAAACTTCGGAACTGCTCAGGGAAGAGTTGGAAATTTTGGGTATGGCAGCCTATTCGCAAAAGGAATGGCGTGAGACGAACCTTAAGATGTTGCAAACGGATCAACGTTTTTATACCGATTATGCCCTCCAAAATTGGCAGGAAGAAAAGAATAAAAATATAAGAAGGTTGATCAAAGGAAAAAATGCAGATGAAAATTTAGTAAAAAAGGAAAAATTAAAGGCCAAATATAAGAGTGAAAGTCCCGATCGTGGTATACAGACCTTGTTTCGGGTAACTTTAAAAAATCATTTAATGCTCAGTGATATTGCCGATACCAAAGCTAATATCCTGCTATCGGTAAATGCCATTATTATTTCATTGGTGTTGTCCAACCTTATGACCAAATTGGACAGTCCGTCCAATAATTACTTAGTATATCCCACTCTGTTATTTGTTGTTTTTAGTGTAGTGTCCATGGTGCTTGCCGTTCTTGCCACAAGGCCCAATGTTACCCATGGCGAATTTACCAAGGAGGATGTAAGGCAACGCAAGGTAAACCTATTGTTTTTTGGCAATTTTCATAAAATGAAATTGGAAGATTACCAATGGGCAATAAACGAATTGGTACAGGATAAGGATTATATTTATTCCTCATTGACCAAGGATCTATATTATCTTGGATTGGTTTTGAACAGAAAGTATAAAATACTGAGATGGACCTACACTATTTTTATTTTGGGAATGGTTCTTTCCGTTATTGCCTTTATTGTATCCTTTAAGTATTTTGGTCTGGACCGTGGTATGTGACCAATGGAAACTGGTGTTGACAAGACACCAGATTATTTGTTCAATTCCAGCATTAAGTCCTCGTAGGTATAGGTCCTGTCCTTTTCAATGTTGGATTTGTATAGAATGGATGCCCTAATGGCCTTTAGTCCAGAAACCCCTTGTAAGCCTTCCAATTCTACAATTTCTACCTTGCCGCTGAAATAACCTTTGGACTTAAGGAACCTAATGTAGCGCAAGTATTCCTGTTCATCCTTTTTTTGTGAATAGACTATGGCGATTTTACCGGCTTGGGTCAATCTTTCATTGGTTCCTTTAATGAAGGATTTATCAATTCGTTTTTTAATGATCTCATACCTGGCATTGTAGGTGCCGTCAACGTCAAAACGTTTTTCATCCATTCTAAAACGAATGGATAAAGAGCCATTATATACCAGGATAAGTGATGTTACGTTCAATGGTACCTGTAACTTGGATTTAAGGTAATAATGCTTGTTTTCCATTTCACAGATAACCTGTAGCTGCCATAACCTCAGGTTGTTGAGGTAAAGCAGGTCGAATGCCCTTGCGCCGGTTATGGAATCCCCTATATACATATTATGCTCCACACCATCGGTCTTGTACCTCTCAAAATAATGGGGGTACATTTTCTGCGCTTCTTCCTGCTTGCTGTCGATTACCGAAGCCAACTTTTTGTTGACCAGCATTACGCTTTGGTCATAATTTTTTCTGTGATCATAGTAGGAACCGGTTCCCTGGTCTATTTTGGCCTCATAGGAAAGCAAAAGATTTTGAATGTAGGAATCGGATTTTTTGATATGCGCGAATACCGGATTTATTTCCTCTTGCACAAAATCGAAAATAGCCTGTTCGCTATTGGTATGTAGGACCTCCCTGATTTCCTCAAGGTGGTTGTTTACCCTGAATATAAGTTCTTCGTAAATTGGCAAATTATACTTTTGCCATACCTCGGTCATTATTTCTTTAATTTCGGACAATTGGATCATGAGATCCCTTTGGATCGCTATATTTCGTTCCTGGGAGGAATTTTGAATATCTACCTGTCCATATAGCGGATATACTTCATCAAAGACAATTTCTTGAAAAGAAGGCTGTAGGCCTTCATGGTCTTCTTTTATAAAGCGTTTTGCCTCTTCTTTAAACTTCCAGTAAACCGAAGGGTGAACGGAAGTACATTCGTTTTGGATAACCGCATCTATTAAATTTCCTTCCTCTTCCAGGGATCGCAGTACTGCGGAAACGATATAGGGGATTACATCGTCCAATTTTTTTGCATTAACACTGTTAAAGTCGTTTGCCCTGTCCGAAACCAATTCCAACACCCCTAATAATTGGCCTTCTTTGGCAATGGGGGCCAAGAGGGCACTTTTAATTTTTTGATCGTACAGACAGTTATATGGAGCCATGCCATTTGAAGCCTTGTAATGCTTGTCAACATCACTAATGACAAAGTAGTGGTTTTGCTCGATCAATTTACTGTATGAAGATTTGCAAAGGGCCTCATTACAAATTTCGACTTGTTTCTTTTGCAAAATAAAACTATCTATTCCGTTTGCCGAAACCCTTTCAAATTGCTCTTCCTTGGAATTGTACACCGAGAATCCAATTCGCATATTTGGCAACCCAAATAAAGACTTAAAGGTTTCCTCTACCCCTTTTATAAAATTGCCCCCACTTTTATCCTTAATGATCAGGCTGGATTTTATTTCGGAGATGGAATGTTCTGCGGTAACATCGAACATGTTCGAGATTACAAATCCTTTGCTGATAAAACTATTGGGCGGGATCTTTGTTTTCCATAGATCCACATTGTCTATATTTTCCAATAACATATCTACATCTTCCTGGGTAATTTCCAATGGCTTCCCATTGGGAATAATTTCCATGAAATCGGCATTGTATAAAATCCGGTAATGCCTCATTACACCTTTGGCATCGGGGATATCGTAAAAAAACGGTCTTTTGAAATCTAAGTTAAATCCGTAATAAAAATTAAGGATGACCACACAGGCCATCATATAAGTCACCTCTTCTTCCTGGTTCCTTATCCGTGGCAGATAATTTGGTCCGGCAGCGGCCAATATTTCTTCAAAGCGCCTACTGGAGTTGAATATGATATCCGTGTAAGGGGAGGAAGCCGTTTTTATTTCATTGGCAGTAAGTACGGATGAAAACAAATCCTGCAAAATAATTTGGATTACGTCCTTGCGTTTTTCCAAAATGGCTATATCGGTGAAGCCATTGCGCAATTCCGGAAATGGAGCTTGGGCATCCAAAATATACCGTGCCTTGGAAGCCAAAAACGAATCTTCGCTTTGCGCCATTTCATCATATTGTTTCAATAATTTATTAAAGCTTATATGATGTTCAAGAGGTGATATTTTTTCTGATAATCCCTTCATTGTAATCCTTTGTCCAATTTTGGACCGTAAAATTACAAAAGAAATCGGTTTATTTTACAAATCGGGGTGTATGCGAACAACCTCATTTTTCGGTTATTTAACGAATATCCGGGTTTTGGGAGTATTACAGGGCCATTTTTTATGATCCTAAATTCTTAGTACATGACAAAATTCAATTCCGTAAGATTTTCCTCAATTTTTGACCCCGACCCTAAAGCCCGCCTGTCCGCCCGTTCCGGTACGGACGGGAACGAAGTAGTCGGGCAGGGGAGAAATCGAGGAAAATCAGGCTCCCTTTAGGGATTGGGGTAAAACGGATTTTCCGGGAAGCTTTAATAAGACGATTTTTGTAATGTACTATGCCCTAAATTTATATAACTATATGTCCACAGCTAAAAAAGTTTTAACTTTTCACCCAAAAATCAATGTCCTCATTTACCAGATTGTCCCAGGCCTATAAAAATGCTAAAATCCTGCCTTTTGATGATAGCTCCAAAATAATTCTATTTAGTGACTGCCATAGGGGGGATAGTAGTTTTGCCGACGAATTTGCCAATAACCGCAATATATATTTCCATGCCCTTAAGCACTATTTTAACGAAGGCTATAGATATGTTGAATTGGGAGATGGGGATGAACTGTGGGAGAATCTTAATTTCGATTCCATTTTTACGGCACATAAGAACGTATATAAACTTTTAAGACAGTTTCATCTGGAAAAAAGACTCCATATGATTTGGGGGAATCATGACATGGTATATAAAGATCCATTGTACGTAAAAAAGAATTTATCGTTCTATTTTGAGCCTATTGACGATTGCAATAAAGAATTGTTCGAGGATATCACCTACCATGAATCCATAATTTTAAAGCATAGTGAAAGTGGGCAAGAATTGTTTTTAACGCATGGACACCAAGCAGATTGGTGGAACTACACCTTTTGGCGTTGGGGCAGGTTCCTGGTGCGTGTTTTATGGAAGCCCTTGCAGGTATGGGGCATAGCGGATCCCACAAGTCCCGCCAAAAATTACAGGGAGCTCATCAAAATTGAAAGGCGCATAAAAAAGTGGATTTTGGCCAATAATGAAATATTGACGATTGCAGGCCATACCCACAGGCCCCGTTTTCCTGCACCCGGGGAAATACCTTTCTTCAACGATGGTAGTTGTGTGCATCCGCGAAGTATTACAGGAATTGAAATCCAAAAAGGGACCATATCCCTGATTAAATGGGAAATAGCGACCAAGGATGATGGCACCCTGCAGATCGTAAGAATGTTGTTGGACGGGCCACAACAATTGATAAGCTACAAGAAAGCCAAATCCTAGGCCTATAATATTACAGTGAATTGGAGGTACAACAATGAAGGTGTACCACAATAAAGGGGAGTGTTTTTTCGTGCTTATTGCAGTCTAAAAGTGATAGGGATGGTATAGGGAACCTTAACGGCCCTGCCCCTTTGCTTTCCTGGTATCATTTGCGGTAACGCGGCAATAATACGGGAGGCTTCCTTTTCCAATAGCTTGTCCGGTCCCCTTGTTCGTATATTGGTTATATGACCGGTATTGTCTATAATAAATTGCACGTATACCTTGCCCTCAATGCCCAATTCCACGGCAACATCAGGATAGGTAAATTGTTTTATGATGTGCTCCTGGATTTTTTTCTGAAAACAAGCTTTCTGGGCTTGGTTGGAGGTTTCTTTACAACCTGGAAATACGGGAACGTTTTCTATAACGGCAAAGGGCACTTCAATATCTTCCTCTTCTTCCTCCACCACTGCTATATCTTCGACCTTTAATGGGGCCTCCTCCACTATGGTCTCCTGATTTATTTCAGTGCTTTGAATCAGCGTTTCTTCTATTTCCGCCATATCCTCAACAATCTCTATGACCTCGGGGGCCGCTGGAGGAGGAGGGGGTGGCGGAACATTCAACGCCTCGGTAACCGGTACTTTTTCTTCCAAGTAATCCGTTACCGTCAACTGCTCTATGGCGGCATTTGACTTGGGGTATGTTTTTAGCTCCAAAGCCCTCCATACCACAAATAATACTATAACGAGGCCAATTACAAAGAAAAGCCCGCTTTTTCTGTTTAAATCTGCCCTGGGATATTTTTTTGGTTCCATGACACCGTATTTTAAATTTTAATGTATGAAGTATTCATTTGGATTCATATGATATAAATCAGTTTATAAAATCTTCTTTCTTAAGTAATCGGCATGAATGCTATTTTAATCTATCTGTCCAAAGTTTTTATCGATTGGTCTTACACTACAAATGCCTTTTTTGGATGGTTGGGCCAATTGGTTGGCGACCCATATAATGCGGTGGTCATGGTCTTTTGTTATATTGGCGTACAATGGGCCTTGCTGTATATTCTTTATAAGCAGCGCCTTTTTTTAAGGGTATAATTTTTATTGTTTGGTTAAACCTTAAAACCTTACTTCCCATGGTTTGGATTAGATTTTATAAACTATGGATGTCCATAGTTGGTGTAGGAAGTTTGCAAATGGCAAAAAATTGTATTCCACTGCCCAACGCTGACTTGTCTCCCAGTCCTTGTCAGCAAATTTTATTCCGTTCCAAAATCCCTGCCTTTGCCGGTAGACAGGGATGTGATTTAATGGTATATTTAGTGTAACCACCAAAGAAAGGCATTAAGTTTACATTAAGCGGAATGTGGTTTGGAATTGGAAAAATAGGTCACAATACCCTTTCTCATTAAATGGGATTTGAATGCTCAGGCGTTGCCCACCCCTTATGTATCCGGGTAGGGCTCCACTATGGCCTAGGAAATCCCTAAGTTGGGTGGGAATTGTTTTTGGCTTCGACCGGATAAAATATAGGGGACACCTAGCCTCCCTAATAGCATTAACATAACACTAGAAACCCTATGTTTTGTTAGTTTTATCCTAAACATCTTGGATAATTGTTTGGTTTTATGTTAATCAATGTTAAATAAAGTGTAACTATTCTTAAAAATGAGTCATAAGAATTAGATTTGTCAGCGTCTTTTTAGAAACTGTTTAAATTTTGTTTTCGGAATATTTTATAGTGTATTCCTGCCTGCCGGCAGGCAGGTTTTCTTCGGACGAAGGGTGCTTTGAGGAACATAACTAAGCTAGGTGCTTCCAATATAATTAAGTATGGGGGGGAAATTAACGTTAGAGAACCGAAGGATAAAACGTAAACAGTTTCTGAGTGTCTTTATTATTGGTTACCAACTCCAAAAATTATGAAAATAAAATACATCGTTTATACCTTATTGTTAGTCGGACTAGGGGGCTTGGTAACCTATCGTATTATGCAGAATGGCGAAGGAGGCAAATCCGGAAGTTCGGTTAACACCGCTGAGGTGCCAATAGTTGAGGGTATGGTGCTTCGTCCCCAGGTATTTAAAGATAATATTTCCCTATCAGGTACTTTGGAGGCAAATGAGCAAATAGAGATACGAAGTGAGGTATCGGGAGTCGTTGAAAGTATAAATTTTGTGGAAGGAGGCAGGGTTTCCCAAGGTCAGGTACTGTTCAAGGTGAACGATATCGAATTACAGGCGCAATTGTCCAAAGTAACTACCGCCCAGAAGCTGGCTGCCGAGAATGAAAGGCGGGCAAAACTGTTATTGGAAAAGCAGGCTATCAGTCAGGAGGAATACGATATCGCAAGTGCCGATTTTCAATCTGCCAGTGCAGAATCGGAATTGATAGCCGCACAATTATCAAAAGCAACCGTTCGTGCCCCATTTTCCGGAATTATAGGACTTCGTTCCATTTCGAAAGGGACCTATGTTAGTCCGGCAACGCCCGTTGCAAAATTGGTGGATACAGATCGGTTAAAGATAACGTTTTCCATTCCCGAAAAATACGCGGCCCAGATCAAAGTTGGAACTTCCTTTTCTTTCACAACGGCCAATTCCAAGGAGGAATACAGTGCCAAAATATATGCCATAGAACCAGAAGTGGAGGTGGCTACCAGAACCTTAAAAATGAGGGCGATGGCCGAAAACCCAGAGGGTAAACTTTTTCCTGGGGCTTTTGCCAATGTAATATTACCCTTGGAAACGGTCAATGATGCCCTATTGGTGCCCAGTGAATCTTTGATTCCAGTTCAGAATGGTAAAAAAATCTTTATCGTCGAAAATGGAAAGGCCAAGGAGGTAGAAGTGGAAATGGGTGCCCGTACCGGCAGCTCCGTACGGATCGTTTCCGGTTTAAAGGTCGGGGATACTGTACTAACCTATGGGGTTATGGCCTTAAAGGAAGGTTCTCCTGTAAAGGTGTTGCTAAAGGAAACTGAAACTCTTACTTCGGAACAATGAGTAGTTTATCAACAATAAGCATTAAGCGCCCGGTACTTACCATTGTAATGAATTTGGCCCTAATTTTGTTCGGGATTATAGGCTTTACCTATTTGGGTGTTCGCGAGTTTCCTTCCATAGATCCCGCCCAAGTATCGGTACGAACTAATTATTCGGGGGCCAATGCCGATATAATTGAATCGCAGATTACGGAACCTTTGGAAAAGGCCATAAATTCCATTGATGGTATAAGGAACATTACGTCGTCCAGTATTCAGGGATCCAGTTCTATAAGTATAGAGTTTAATCTCGATAAAAACCTGGAGGATGCGGCCAACGATGTCCGTGATAAGGTATCGCAGGCGGTAAGAAGCCTTCCGGACGATCTGGATGCCCCACCGGTAGTCTCAAAAGCCGATGCCGATGCGGATAGGATACTTTCTATGACCGTACAGAGCGATGGTAAAAATATTCTGGAACTTTCGGATTATGCCGAAAATGTAATATCCCAAAGAATTGAGACCATACCAGGGGTAAGTAGCGTTCAAATATGGGGGCAGCGCCGCTATGCCATGCGGCTGTGGATAGATCCATTTAAATTGGCGTCCTATGGTTTAACCGTGGCAGATGTGCGCAACGCATTGTTGGCGCAGAATGTGGAGCTGCCTTCGGGGAAATTAACAGGGGATAATACGGAAATAACGGTAAAGACCATTGGAAACTTGGATTCAGAGGAAGGGTTCAACAATATCATAATCAGGGCCGATGGGGAAAAATTAGTGCGTCTTAGCGATATTGGCAAGGCTTCTTTGGAAGGGGAGAATATGGAGACCAAGATGAGCGATTCCGGTCAGCCCATGGTCGCCATAGCCGTTGTTCCGCAACCAGGCACCAATTATCTGGAAATTGCGGACAGGTTCTACGTGGAATACGAAAAGCTTAAAAAGGATTTGCCGGAAGGGTTTAAACTGAATATTGTAATAGATGATACCGTATTTGTTAGAAAGGCGGTTACCGAGGTGGCGGAAACCCTGCTGATTTCGATTGTCCTGGTTATCCTGGTCATATATCTATTTTTTAGAAATTGGTCAATGGCAATGCGTCCGTTGATAGATATACCCGTATCATTGATAGCCACATTCTTTATTATGTGGCTGTTCGGGTTTTCCATTAATGTCCTTACCCTTTTGGCCATTGTGCTTGCAACGGGACTTGTTGTGGATGACGGCATTGTGGTAACCGAAAATATTTATAAAAAGGTAGAGGCGGGGATGAGCCCTATAGAGGCCGCCATAAAGGGTTCCAACGAGATTTTCTTTGCTGTAATATCCATATCCATTACCCTTGCTGCCGTTTTTCTTCCCGTTATATTCCTTGAGGGCTTTGTCGGGCGGTTGTTTAGGGAATTTGGTGTCGTCCTGGGTTCGGCGGTATTGATATCCGCATTTGTCTCCCTCACCTTGACCCCTATGCTAAATGCGTATTTAATTAAACCAGGGAAGCAGAGCCATTCCAAATTCTATAATTACACGGAGCGCTATTTTATAAAAATGAACGAATCCTATGCAGATGCATTGGCTACTTTTATGAAAAGGAAATGGTTGAGTTTCCCAATATTATTGGCATGTATTGGGCTAATAGTCCTTTTTTATGGTCTACTCCAAAAGGAAACGGCACCCTATGACGATCGTAGTTTTGTTAGTTTGAGCGTTACGGCACCGGAAGGCTCCTCTTATGAATATATGGATCGTTTAATGAATGACATTACCAAGCTGATCAACGATTCTATACCAGAAAAGAAGGTAAGTTTGGTACTCACTTCTCCCGGCTTTGGCACAACTTCCTCGGTGAATAGTGGCCGGGCCCATATTGCACTTGCAGAACCGCATGAAAGGGAGCGGTCTCAAGAAGAAATTGCGGCGGATCTTGGACGATGGGCAAAATCTTATGTTGGCGGAAAATCCAATGTATCGCAGAAGCCGACCATCGCGGTAAATCGCCGTGGCGGAGCCCCGATCCAATATATTATACAGGCGCAGAATTTTCAAAAGCTCAAGGAAAAAATTCCAGAATTCATGGCGGAAGCCGAGAAAAATGAAACCTTTTCCTTTACCGACGTCAATTTGAAATTTGATAAACCCGAACTTTATGTAACCATAAACAGGGAAAAAGCGGAAAGCTTGGGCGTGTCCGTTTTGGACGTGGCCCAAACACTGCAATTATCCCTTAGCGGGCAACGCTTTGGGTATTTCTTAATGAACGGGAAACAATATCAGGTTATTGGCCAATTCGACAAAAAGGACCGTGATGCGCCTTTGGACCTTACTTCCATTTTTGTAAAGAACAACGATGGTCTCTTAATTCAATTGGACAATCTGGTTTCCACATCGGAACATAGTAGTCCCCCCCAACTTTTTCACAACAATAGGTATACTTCGGCAACCGTTTTTGCAAGTCTAGCCCCCGGCAAGAGCTTAAGCGATGGGATAGCGGCCATGGAAGCGATCAAGGAAAAAGTATTGGATGAAAGTTTTACTACGGATTTAGGGGGAGAATCCAGGGATTTTGTAGAGAGCAGTTCCAACACCCTGTTTGCTTTCGGTCTTGCCCTAATCCTTATTTTTCTGATATTGGCGGCCCAATTTGAAAGTTTTATAGACCCAATTATCATAATTTTAACGGTGCCCATGGCCGTGGCCGGGGCCATGTTTTCCCTGTGGCTCTTTGGGCAGACCTGGAATATTTTTAGTCAGATAGGCACTATAATGTTGATCGGTCTGGTAACCAAGAACGGTATTTTGATCGTAGAATTCGCCAATCAACTTAGGGAGGAAGGGATGTCTAAAGCGGAGGCTATTTTAAAAGCATCGGAGTCCAGATTAAGACCTATTCTTATGACCAGTCTAACCATAGCCTTGGGAGCCCTGCCCATAGCCCTGTCCCTTGGAGCGGCATCTACTAGCCGTATAGGTATGGGTGTAGTAATTATTGGAGGGACCATGTTCTCCTTGGTACTGACTTTATTCGTTATCCCTGCACTGTATTTCTTGTGGTCCAGGGAGAAAAAGGAACATCCTGAATTTAAAGCCCTCGAATCCTATTAAAA
Source organism: Arenibacter sp. P308M17 (assembly GCF_003426735.1). Lineage (GTDB taxonomy): Bacteria > Bacteroidota > Bacteroidia > Flavobacteriales > Flavobacteriaceae > Arenibacter. The sequence goes on along the minus strand of NZ_QVON01000003.1, from coordinate 263,653 downwards.
TGAACAACTATAATTACGCTACCTTACTTTTTGTTTTCTTTTGTTTTACCAACCTCAGTAATGCGCAGGATATTCTTACGGTAGAGAAGGCCGTCCAAATTGCCCTGGAAAACAATTATCAGATAAAAATTGCGGCCAATGAGCTACAAATTGATGAGACTGCCGTAAGTATCGGTAATGCCGGGATGCTTCCCCAGGTAGGGCTCAGTATAATCGATAACAATAGCATTCAGAATTTAAGTCAGACCCGATCGGATGGAAGCAATGTGGAAAGGGACAACGCCAAGAACAATAGTCTCAATTACGGAATTGCAATGGACTGGACCTTGTTTGATGGTTTAAGGATGTTTGCCGATTATGAACAGCTAAAAGAAACCCAGAAATTGGGAGAGGCCCAATTAAAAGAGGTTATCCTTAACAGGGTGGGAGAGGTCATGATTACCTATTTTGATCTTGTACAGCAGAAACAACAACTCTCAGCTTTGGACAGCACCATTAATATTTCGGAACAAAGGGTAGAATTGGCAAATAACCGTTTTACCATTGGAAAAGCTTCAAAATTGGAAGTGTTGAACGCCCAAGTAGATCTGAATACGGATGAAACCCTGATGCAACGGCAAAAGGAACTGTATGTTAATACCAAGGTACAATTGAACCAATACCTGGCACGTGATCTGAAAATCGATTTTGAGGTAGTGCCCGAAATTTTTGTAGACCGGGCATTGCAACTACCGGAACTGGAAACCCAAGTAGTGAAAAAAAATCCGACCCTTCAGGTAGAACAGATCAACAAAAAGATCAGTGAACTGCAATTGAAACAAACCAAGGCCTTGCGCTACCCGACAATTTTTGCCAGTACAGGCTATAATTTTGGGCGTACCGAATCCAGCTTGGGCTTTACGACCAGTTCAAGTTCAAGAGGATGGAATTATGGGTTTGGAGCAAGTCTAAATGTGTTTGACGGGTTCAATCAAAATAGAAATGAGAAAATAGCAAAGATTCAAGTTGAAAATACGAAAGTGGTCATTGAGCAGAGAACGCAGGAGTTAATGTCCTTATTGAATACTACCTATCAAACATACCTGACCAATATAAGCCTAATAGAATTGGAAGGGAAAAATGAGGAGATAGCAGAGGAGAATATGGAGATTACGGTAGAAAAATATAGAATAGGGATTATCCCTACCATTGAATTTAGGACGGCACAGTTAAATTATATCAATGCAAGGGTACGCCATAGCAATGCCAAGTTTCAAGCAAAGTTATCGGAGATCATCCTAAAACAGCTCGCCGGGAACCTGGTATTATGACCTATTTAAATTCTGGGGTATTGTTATTGGTTTTATTTTTAATCGTAAATTCAGTTTAGCTTCCACAAAATAATTTTGCTACAAGCTATAAGTTGTAGGCCATAAGCAAGAGTTGTAGAAAAAGAAGTTTTGATTGCGGCCAATTTCACATTGCCAAAGGCAGGTATGTACTTTTAGTGCGTAGTGGTTTAGTGCAGCCTTTTCCAGAGGATAAAAAATAACAATTCCGAATAGATGAAACGTCGAAATTTTTTTAAGAATGCAGCTACAGCATCAATTGGGTTGGGACTAAGCAAGTATCCATCATTGGATAATTCTGCACAACCCTTAAAAAAAAGCATCCAGTTTTGTGTTACTGTAGAGGAAAACAGGCTTCAATTTTTTTCGGATGTCATTAAGGAGCCGGTAAAGATCGTTCATATAGCAGATACCCATCTCTTTAGGGACGATGAACGCGGAGTTCCATATCAGAAGTATAGTGGACGTATGGCCAAGGCCTATAACCAGACCAAGCACTTTATAACAAATGAATCCACCCATCCGGAAGAGGCGTTTGAGGCCGCCTTGAATTTTGCTAAAGAGTCCCGGGCAGATTTGATTGCCCTGATCGGGGACATTTTTAGCTTTCCGTCCGAAGCCGCCATTGAGTGGGTGCAGGCCAAATTGCAAGAAGTGGATATTCCTTATATTTATGTTGCCGGCAATCATGATTGGCATTATGAGGGTATGGAGGGTTCCTTGGAAGTACTGAGGGGGAAGTGGATCAAGGAAAGATTGCTGCCGTTATACCAGGGCAAGCATCCATTAATGGCGGCGTTTGAGGTGAAAGGAATCCGGTTTTTGGCCATCGACAATTCCACATATCAAATTAATAAGGAGCAGTTGGCCTTTTTTAAAGAACAGGTCTCAAGCGGGATACCTTTGGTACTATTGGTGCATATACCTATGTACGCCCCGGGAAAATCCATTGGTTTTGGATGTGGAAATCCGGATTGGGGAGCTTCTTCCGATTGGAATTTTGAGTTGGAAAGGCGTTTGAAGTGGCCAGAAGAGGGACATTCCAAAACTACCTTCAATTTTCACAGGGCGGTGTTTTCCGCTCCAAATCTTATGGGAATCTTTTCAGGACATATTCATCGGTTTTCAATGGAATCGATAAAGGGAAAACCGCAGATAGTTACCGATGATAATGCCAGTGGCGGTTATTTGGATGTTGATTTTTTACCCTTGGAACCCAAGGACAGATCCCTAATTTTTTAGGGGGCACTTCACGCAAAAAAGAGACTATTGTTGGCATGAAAGCCCAAAGAAAATCTTTTGTAGGCTTGAGCGTGACGATTGCGTCAGCGAGGGAAGGCAGAAAAGATTGAGACCAAATGAAGGTTGTTTACAAGCAAATGTTTATGAAGTGCCGATTCTGGAGACTATTTTAGGCACGAATGTAATGCTTGCGCCAGCGGGTTTTTTGACAAAAAAAATTAAAGTAGATTTTGAAACCTAAAAACACTGTACAAACCCTATTTAACCAAGAAAACCGCAACATCTTGTTAAAGAATGTATACGGTTTTTCTAAGTGGTGCCTCCAGGAATCGAACCAGGGACACATGGATTTTCAGTCCATTGCTCTACCAACTGAGCTAAGGCACCAAACGCTGTAAGCGGGTGCAAATATAAATTCAAATTTAGGATATACAAACAAAAATGAAAAAAAAGGTTTTTGTTTTTTTAAGTTTTTTGATCTTTACCGTATGAACCTGATTGTAGACATGGGGAACACCCTCGTAAAAATGGCAGTTTTCGATAATGGGAAAATTATTTCCTATCGAAAAATTCCCAATGCGGATTTTGCAAAAAACGTGAAATCAATTTTTGCCGAGTACGTAGGTATTCAAAATGCCATTGTTTCCAACGTAGGGGTAATGGGCCATGAGGAAATAGCCGTGTTGTGTGTTTTCTGTAAGGTTCATGTGCTTAGTCATGCCTCCAATGTCCCCTTTAAAAATTCCTATGCTACCCCCCAAACCCTAGGTGTGGACCGCATAGCCCTGGCAACGGCGGCCTTTTATCATAACCCCAAGGGAAATACCTTGGTTATAGATGCGGGCACCTGTGTTACCTATGATGCTCTTAATGATTATGGGGAGTATTTGGGCGGGGCCATTTCACCGGGAATAGCCATGAGATACAAGGCCATGCACGAGCAAACGTCGAAATTGCCATTATTGAAAAAAAAAGGTGTAATGGATTTTATTGGAAACACCACCGAAACTAGTATGCACAGTGGTGTTATCAACGGTATTTGCAATGAAATTGACGGGACAATTGACCAATATAGGAGCAGATTTGTGGATTTAACAGTTATTTTAACAGGAGGGGATGCCCAATTTTTGTCAAAACGATTAAAAAATACCATATTTGCGCATTCTAAATTTCTCCTGTTGGGGTTATATCATTTGTTAGAATACAACAAGCGCTAGATGATCAAAAATTTTATTATTGCAATTTTATGCCTTACTTCGGTAGGCATATATGCACAGAATAGTACTGCTTCCCCATATTCCTATTTTGGTGTTGGGGATTTAAAGGCTACCGGCACAGTGGAAAATCAAATGATGGGCGGGTTGAGTGTGTATACGGATAGTATCCACATCAACCTTAATAATCCGGCAGCCTATAGTAAGTTGGAGTATACCACCTACACCGCTGGACTATCACGTAAAGAATACAGGTTTGAAAGTAATGTTTCCAAGGAAAATTCCTCCATTTCAAATTTGGACTACCTATCGTTGGGATTTAACCTGGGCAAAGGCTTTGGTATGGGCTTCGGAATTATGCCCTATTCTTCCATAGGGTACAATTTCCAATCTGAAAGGACCACTGCCCAAGGATCGGTATCGGAATCGTTTAATGGGGAAGGTGGGTTGAACAGGGTCTATCTCTCCGTTGGTTATCAACTTTTTAATAACCTAAGTTTAGGGGTTACCAGTAATTTTAATTTCGGGAGCCAGAATACCAATAGTTATCAGACCATAGAAGACGTACAGTTGGGTTCTTTCAATAGGATAGAGTCCCGGATCAAGGGTTTCGATTTTAATTTTGGTGCCAGTTTTACACCGGACATCACCGATAAACACACCCTTTTTACCAGTATTATTGTAAATACCCAGGCCAATTTGGTTTCTGAAAATACCAGGACCATTGGATCCTTTTCCACGACTAATGGAATGGATGTTGAAGTAACCGAAGTGGATTTGGAGGCGCAGGGCCTGGCACGTACAGGGGTGCAGATTCCAACTACCGCTACCTTGGGAGTAGGTTATGGTCAAGATAGGAAATGGTTTTTAGGTGCCGAGTACAGTTTTCAGGAATTGGGTAATTTTGAGAACGAACTTACTCCGGCAAGCAATTTGGAATATAAAAATGCACAGACCTTCAGGCTCGGGGGTTATTATATTCCAGAGTATACTTCCTTTACAAGTTATCTGAAAAGGGTTACCTATAGGGCCGGGGCCAAGGTTTCCAAATCAGGGATAGTGGTAGATAATAAGGAGATTAATGATTTTGGCATAACTTTTGGAATGGGTTTACCGTTAGGTCGTAATCTTTCAAATATTAACCTTGGCTTTGAACTTGGAAAAAGGGGAACCAAATACGGGGATTTAGTGGAGGAAAGTTATTTCAAAGTTAATGTGGGCCTCTCTTTAAACGATAAATGGTTTATACCGAGAAAAATTAATTAAAAATTATTACTTTAACCACCTTAAAATAAACAGACAGATGAAAAAGAAACTCTACATCACAGCGATTGCCGCCATGGGATTTATGGGTTTAGGGCATGCCCAAGCTCAAAACCCGGAGTGTATGACCAATCTTTCCATTTACACCGAGCATGTGAAAGTAAAGAATTACGAGGCTGCTTATACACCATGGAAAATGGTTTATGATAATTGCCCTACTTTAAATTGGGCCAATATATTATATGGTGAGCGGATTTTAAAGGATAGGATCGAGAAATCTACCGGGGCGGATAAAACGGCCAATATAAATGCCTTAATTGAACTTTACGATAATAGGGCGAAATACTTTCCGGCAAAGACAAACGTTGCCGAGACTTTGATAGATAAGGTGTTGTTGAAGTATGATGAAAAAACAATTACCGATGAGGAAGTCTATACTCAGCTGGACAAAGCCTTTACTGAGGATAAGACCAATTTTAAAAACCCTAAGGCATTGTACCTATATTTCTCCAGTTTGGTAGATCTGAACAGTGCCGGCAAAAGGGATCTGGAGGAAGTATTTGAAAAATACGACAACGTTACCGAAAGGATAGAGGAAGAAAATGTAAAGCTTACAGAGGTGATAACCAAACTCCTTCCTAAGGAAGATGCAGGTACTTTGACCGCCAAAGAGAAAAAACAATTGAGTTCTTATAATAGTTATTCCGAAAGCTACGGTAAAATAGCAGAAAGTATAGATAGTAAATTAGGGGCTTTGGCGAACTGTGAAAACCTAATTCCTTTGTACGAAAAGAATTTTGAACAAAAAAAGGGCGATATTACTTGGATAAAGAGAGCCGTTGGAAGAATGTACAGCAAGGAGTGTACCGAAGACCCCTTGTTCAAAAAACTATTTGAGGTACAATTGGCCTTGGAGCCTTCTGCCAGTGCATATATGTACGGTGGGGCGCTAAAGAAAAATGCCGGGGATACCAATGGGGCCATTGCCGATTTCAACAAGGCCATGGAGTTGGAGACCGATTCCAGAAAAAAATCCGATATCGCTTATAGAATTGCTACAAGCTATAGAAATGGCAGTAAGTCCACAGCCAGGAATTATGCCCAAAAGGCAATAGATGCCAACCCTTCCAATGGTAAGGCCTATTTGTTGATAGCCAGTTTGTATGCAGGTAGCGCCAATGAGTGTGGTAGTACGCCATTCGAGAAAAGGGCTGTCTATTGGAAAGCTGCGGATTTGGCCAGACAGGCAGGTCGTGTGGATCCAGCTTTAAGTGGAAGGGCAGGTCAGGCAGCCGCTAGTTATTCAGCCAAGGCACCGTCCAAAACGGATATATTCAATTCCGGTATGGCCGGTAAAACAGTAAGTTTCTCCTGTTGGGTAGGTGGTAGTGTAAAAGTGCCCAACCTATAAGATGAAAAAAAAGCGGGTATATAATTTAAGAAGCATTGCCATAGTATTTTCTATGGCAATGCTTTTTTATTCCTGTGCAGATAATTATAAAAGAGTTGGGGACGAGGCAATAAAAAAGATATTTCCTGGCGCCATAGCTGAGGATTTCACCTTAACCTATACGGAGACCGATGAACTTGAAGAAAATGAGGGCGTGGTTTCCTCCCATATCATTGCCGTACTAAAAGGTCCAATTTGCGATGATTACAATAACTTGGCCTTTCCTTATTATGTTTTTCCTGAAGGACTCATGTTGGAGTTTTTTAATGAAAAAGGAGAAAAGAGTACAGTTACCGCAGATTATGGAATTATGTATTCAAGTACTAATTTAATAGATTTGCAAGGTAATGTGGTTATTAAATCCAGTGACGGTAAAAAGTTGGAGGCACCTCAATTATATTGGGATAGAACCAATGATTGGGTTTTTACCCAACAGAAATTTAAGTATACCAACCCAGAGGAAGGAACCATAATGGATGGAGAGGGAATGGACTTTAATAGGGATTTCAGTTTTTTTAATGCCAATAAGACCTATGGCTATATGAGTATAAAAGAGAAGAAGATAGAAGAATGATAAAGATTTTAAGATATACGGAATACCTTTATTTGGCTGTGGCCGTAGTGTCCGCATTTGAGATTTACGAACAGTGGAACATAGATAGGCAAAGGGCCTATTTGTTTGTTTTCTTTGGAATTGTGTCCGTAGGGATGTTCATTTTTAAGAAGACCTATAGGAAAAGGTTCGAAGAGCGTCAAAAAAACAATAAGCAATAATCTTGGAGGCAAGTATTGTTATTATCATTGTTATTTCCTTGCTATTTTCGGCTTTTTTCTCAGGAATGGAAATAGCATTTATTTCCGCAAACAAAATTCACATAGAAATTGAAAAAAAGCAGGAAGGCTTTATGCCCAAAGTGCTGACCCGTCTTACCAAAAAGCCTTCCAAGTTCATTGCTACCATGCTAATTGGAAACAATATAGCCTTGGTGGTGTACGGACTTTTTATGGGAGACCTGCTTATGGGCCTATTTGTCGGGATTGAGTCGGCCCCAGGTGGTTTTTTAAGTCTAATGCTTACCGATTTTAGCTTGGTGACCCAAACAATTATCTCCACCTTGATCATTCTCTTGACCGCAGAGTTCTTGCCCAAGGTGTTATTTCAGATCTATAGCAACAATATGCTTCGGTTATTGGCTGTACCGGCCTATATTTTTTACGTATTATTTTCTGTAATATCGGAGTTCGTTATTTGGGTTTCCGATATAATTCTAAAGGCAATCTTTAAGACAGATGGGGATGAGGTGCAATTGGCATTTAGTAAAATAGAATTGGGAGATTATATTACCGAGCAAATGGAAGCTGTTGAGAAGGAAGATGAGGTGGATTCGGAGATACAGATATTTCAGAATGCCTTGGAGTTTTCCGGGGTAAAGGCCAGGGAAGTAATGGTGCCCAGAACTGAGATCGCCGCAGTGGAGCTTCACGAGACCCCTAAAAACTTGGCAAAGCTCTTTACGGAAACGGGCTATTCCAAAATATTGGTGTTCAAGGATACTATAGACAACATAATTGGTTATGTGCATTCCTACGAACTTTTTAAGAAACCCAAAACCATAAAAAGTATTCTTCTGCCAGTAGAGTTTGTTCCGGAAACAATGCTTATCAATGATATTCTGAATATTTTAACCAAAAAAAGGAAGAGTATAGCCGTAGTTCTGGACGAGTATGGTGGCACCTCAGGGGTGATGACGGTAGAGGATATTGTGGAGGTGCTGTTCGGTGATATAGAGGATGAACATGATACCATCGACTTGTATGAGGACCAGATAAACCAAAACTCCTATAAATTTTCGGGAAGATTGGAAGTAGATTATATAAATGAACAATATAAATTGGAGCTTCCCGAAAGTGATGAGTACGAAACCTTGGGAGGTTTGATCATTAACGAAACAGGAGAGATTCCGGAAAAGAATTCCGAGATTAAGATAGGCAATTTCCATTTTGTGGTATTGGAAGTTTCCAGCAATAAAATAGACTTGGTATCTTTGGTAGTACTTGATGATGAATAGGCATTTGGGGGATTTTTTTTAGTTTTTATTATTTCAAAAGAAAGTAGTAATTTCGCCTCCCGATAGCAACGGGATAAATTTAAACAGTTTACATAATGGCAATTTTAGAGAATATAAGGAAACGAACTACCGTTTTAATTTTAATCATTGGTTTGGCTTTGTTCGCATTCGTAATTTCAGGAGTGTTCAGCAGCAATGAATTGGGTGGCGGAAAGGTTGGTTCTTCCGTAGCGGAGATCAATGGGGACGAAATTTCCATAGATCAATTTAGAAGGAATGTGGAGGTATATTCCAGAATGGCCGGGCCTTCTGCTTCTTCCATTCAATTGGTAAATCAGGTATGGGAGAGGGAAGTAAGGAATACCATACTTGCCCAACAATTTGAGAAGTTGGGGATCAATATAGAACAGGATCGGATATTGAACTATATCAAGACTATTCCCAACTATGTCCAAAATCCTGAATTTCACAATGTCAGCGGTGTTTTCGATGAAAATAAGTTTAGGGAAGCCGTGGCCGATTGGAAAGCAAACAATCCAGGTCGTTACGCTATGTGGTTGCAGGATGAACAGGCCATTATTCAGAATGCAAAGGAGCAGACTTATTTTAACCTTATAAAGGCAGGTGTTGGTTCAACCCTTAAAGAAGGGGAATTGGAGTATAAGTTGGCCAATGATAAAGTGGATATTAAGTACGTGCGCGTACCTTTTACCTCCATTCCAGATTCATCCATAGCGGTTTCCAAGAAAGAGATGGAGGCCTACATTAATGATCATAAAGAAGATTATAAACAGGATAGGGCCAGGGATGTGGAATTTGTGTATTTCGAGGAAAAGGCCTCTTTGGAAGATGAGAATGCCGTAAAGGAAGAAATTGCCCAACTTTTGGAGGATCGCGTGGAGTACAATGCCCAAAAGGACGTAAACGATACTATAAAAGGCTTTAGGAATACAACAGACATGATTGCCTTTTTGGACAGAAATTCGGATTTAAAATACGACACTATTTATAAGGCAAAAAAAGATTTACCGGCTAAATTTGCGGATACGCTCATGTCCTTGGAAAAGGGAAGTATCTTTGGTACGTACAAGGACGGGGATTATTTTAAGGTATCCAAAATGATGGATAGAAAGGCCAATGGTACTGTGAAATCCAGTCATATCCTAATTTCTTATGAAGGGGCTCAACGCGCCAACCCAGAGGTTACCCGAACTAAGGAGGAAGCGGAGAAAAAGGCTAAGGAACTGTTGGTGGAGGCAAAAAAAGCCGGGACCGTTTTTGCCGAATTGGCCCGGGATAATTCGGACGGACCTTCAGCACCCCAGGGTGGTGACCTTGGGTATAACCAAGAAGGGGTAATGGTAGGACCATTCAACGACTTCACCTTTAGTAACCCCGTTGGGGCCATAGGTTTGGTGGAGACAGATTTTGGATTCCATATTGTTAAGATAGATGATAAACAGGACATAGTTAGGATTGCCACTTTGGCCAGGGAAATTGAGCCTTCCGAACAAACTATCAATACCCTGTTCACCGAGGCGACCAAATTTGAAATGGAAACTACCTCGGATAAAGATTTTTCGGAAGCTGCCAAAGAAAGTAATTTCGTGGTTAGACCGGTAAATAAAATTAAGGAAATGGATGAAAACCTGCCAGGACTTTCAGCCCAACGGGCCATTGTTCAATGGGCCTTTAACGAAGAAACCAAATTGGGAGAGGTCAAAAGGTTCAACATAAACAATGGATATGCCGTGGTGAGGTTGACCGGAAAGTACGCAGAGGGGCTTATGAGTGTGGAAGACGCATCGGCCTTGGTTCTTCCAAAGTTGAGAAAGGAAAAGAAGGCGGCACAGATTATGGAAGCCAATAAGGGTAAGACTATGGATGATTTCGCCAAGGATAATAATGTTACAGCTGCTACGGCTTCTGCCTTGACCATGAAATCCCCTACCATTCCAGGAGCGGGATCCGAGGCTTTTGTAGTGGGTACCGCCTTTGCCATGGAGCAAGGGGCAACCTCCGGTTTAATTAAGGGTGATAGTGGTATATACATGCTAACGGTCACCAAAAAGGAAGAAGCTGCGAAATTGGATAATTATAGCACCTATGCCAATAATCTACAGTCAAGTGCTGCAGGTAGGGTAAATTTTGCCGTTTATAATGCCCTGAAGGAATCTTCCACTATTGAGGACAAAAGGGCCACATTTTATTAGTAGATCGTAAGTTCATTATAAAGCAATAAAGCCTCTCTTTCGGGAGGCTTTATTGCTTTTGGCATTTCCGTTTTATCCTTATGATCCTAATTCGACTACTTTACCATTCTGGAATAAGGAATAACAGTAGCATACCCCTTTTTCCCAAAGTAGTCTGGAGTGGTTTTGTTGCCTGTTGCCAGTATAAAATCCCCTCCCCAAGCACCTAGACTTTTTATAGCCCCCTTGTAATCTGAAAATAACCGTTCTTTAACGGTGGGCATTCCTAGGATTTCGCTTAAAATGGCTTCATGCTTTTCAATGAGTTTGTAAAATTGTGACAGGCGTGTGCTGGTCAATATTCTTTGGGTAATACTATTAATTTGGGATATGGCGGAAAAGCTGTTGAATTCCTTTTTGCGATATTGGGCAATGCCTTCCCTACTGTCCTGTTTTTGGTTAAGATGCACAAAGTATAGGTCGTTTTTAAAGCTGGGGTTAAACGCTACCAATTGTACAATAGGGTTGCTATTCTTCAATTGGTAGGTAATAGGCGAATTACTTTGGGCACAGGCAATGTCGTACCCACTGCCCGAAAAGGCGTTCCAAAGTAGCGTATAGGCATCTATTTGGGCCCATTGGGCAATGTTGTTGATCAAGGTAGATGAAGATCCAAGGCCCCATTCCCTTGGGAAGTTCAGTGCTGTTGTAATTTCATACCCTGGGGCAGTGGTTAAAAAACCAGGGTTCAGTTTTTGCGCTTCCAAGAGTATTTTTTTTAGGGTGATGGAAATGGCCATTGTTTCCTGGGAAACGGAATTTTTGGAAACTTGGCCCATGCCTTCCAATTCATAACTATTTTCAAACCATGGCCTCCCTTTTTCATCCAAACTTTTCCATGTCAGTAACCTGTCCCGAGTCTCCTTTACGGATAGTGATTGTCCGTATAGGGTAGGTACCGCTAAACTTTGGGCGCCATCCAAAACCAGATATTCCCCGGTAATCAATAGCTTTCCATTGCTGTAATATTGTTTTATCATCCTTTATTTCTCAAGGCCTCAAGGGCTGCGACTACCGCACTATGGGTGACTGTATGTTTCTTAAAATAGGCTGCCAAACTTAGTTTTTCGTCTTTGGTTGCGCCCAATTGGTTCAATATGTTCAATAAATGCATTTTCATATGTCCTTGCTGTATCCCCGTGGTAACCAAAGAACGTACGGCTGCAAAATTTTGGGCCAGTCCGGCTACGGCTACGATCTGCATAAGTTCTTTGGCGGTCGGATTTTGCAATATTTCCAGGGCAAGCTTTACCAGTGGGTGTAAAGTGGTCAGTCCACCTACCGTGCCAAGGGCAAGGGGGATCTCTATCCAAAATTTGAATATTCCGTTTTCTATGTTGGCGTGCGTTAGACTGGTATAACGTCCGTCTTTTGATGCATAGGCATGGGCCCCTGCTTCTATGGCCCTAAAATCGTTTCCTGTAGCCAAAATTACAGCATCAATCCCATTCATGATTCCCTTGTTATGGGTAACTGCCCTATAGGGTTCCACTTTTGCAATATTAACGGCACGCACCATTTTTTTTGCAAATTCCGCGGCAGTAATTCCGGGATGGCCCTTCAAATCGGAAACTTGACAACTTACCTCTGCCCTTGCCACACAGTTGGGGAGGTAATTGGAAAGAATACCCATGACTATTTCAATATCTTTCTCGCTATCCGAAAATAGGGCGTAATGCAGGGCCTCTTCTTTTAGGCAATGGGCAAACCCTTCCAAACAGGAGTTTATAAAATTGGCACCCATGGCATCCAAGGTTTCAAAAGTACAATGCAATTGGAAATAGCCTTCCAAATCCAATGTTTTATCCCTCAATTCAATACTCTTGATTCCCCCGCCCCGTTTTTTCATGTTTTTTACAATGGGAGCAACACTATTGATCAATCTTGGCTTTACATGGGTAAAAAAAGTTGCAAGTTTGTCTTTATCACCCTGGTACATAAAATGTACCTGACCCACTTTTTCCGTTCCCAGAACGGTGGTTTTAAAGCCGCCACGGGTCTGCCAAAATTTGGCCGCCTTACCGGCAGCGGCAACAACCGAGCTTTCCTCAATGGCCATTGGAATGGCATAAAGCTTGTTATTTATAAGAAAATTGGGAGCAATTCCCAGAGGAACATAAAAGTTGGTAAAGGTATTTTCAATGAATTCATCATGTAAATTCTGCAATTTTTCATCGTCGTTCCAATACTGTTTTATTATGGCAATTGTTTCTTCCGGGTGGTTGGTAAAATGATGGGCAATCCAGTTAATTTTGTCCTCTTTGGACAGTTTGGAAAATCCTTCTATAGGTGCGGTCATTAGGTATTGTATTTCTTTGTGTAAAGATAGTAATATGGCGATAAACCCCTATACATCTTAAAGCAGGTTTAAAAAGGTTAAAAAATGTTATTTTTTCATTGTTATGTTCTTTTTTTTGTGAATTTTTTAGTAAACTTGAGGATTTGAATATTTTTTTGAAAATACTGAAATTTATATAGGTGTACTTTTGTAAAAATAAATATAATAAAGCTTTGTATTTGTGAGAAACCTCCCCTTTCTTTTGCTACTCGTATTTATTTTGTGCCATTTTTCATTTCTTTCGGCCCAAAAAAAGTTACTCTCCCTGGAAGAGATTTATAATGGCACTTTTCATGTTGAGGGGTTGGATAAATTGCAGTCCTTGAAAAATGGAGAACAATACACTGTTTTGGGTATGGATAGGGCAACAGCCACCTCGTCTATCCAAAAATATGATTACGAAACCCAAAAAAAACTGGAAACCATAGTTTCTTCTTCAAGTGAGGTACCCTTTTTTACATCTTATAAGTTTAGCGAAGACGAAACCAAGGTATTGCTGGCCACGGCCATTGAACCTATCTTTAGACGATCTACTTTAGGAATTTTTTATGTATACGACCTTAGGTCAAATAAAATCTCCGCTGTTTCAAGTTCCAAAATTCAGGAACCTTCCTTATCTCCGGACGGAAGCAGGGTAGCCTATGTAAAGAACAATAATATTTTTGTTTGGGATATAGCTACCGATCATACCAGGCAACTTACATGGGATGGAGAAATAAATAAGATTATCAATGGGGTAACGGACTGGGTCTATGAGGAAGAATTTGCCTTTGTAAGGGCATTTGAGTGGAATGCGGATGGTTCTAAATTGGCCTTTATACGATTCGATGAAACCAAGGTCCCGGAATTTTCCATGGATGTTTACGGCAGCAATCTTTACCATACCCAGACCATATTTAAATACCCAAAGGCAGGAGAGGTCAATTCAAAGGTTTCTCTCCATATAGTGGATATGGAGACTTACCAAGTTTCCCCCATTAATTTGGACGATCCCTATTATATCCCAAGAATTAAATGGACAAAAGACCCCAATTTGCTCAGTGTTCAGACCTTGAACCGTCATCAGAACAAACTAAGGTTATACGCAGTAGACGCTAGAGATAACACGAGCAGTATTTTATTGGAAGAAACCGATGATGCCTATGTGGATATTACGGACGATCTTACTTTTTTGGCCGATGGCAGCTTTATCTGGACCAGCGAGAAAGATGGATATAAACATATTTATCTGTATGATGAAGTGGGCAAGTTGCTGAACCAGGTAACCAAAGGTCCTTGGGAGGTTACCAATTATTATGGTTATGACCAAAATAAAGATTTAATTTATTACCAATCTACCGAAAATGGATCAATTAATCGGGATATCTATAGTATAAGGGGCAATGGAAAAAATAAAAGGCGCCTTACCACCAAAGTTGGACAGAATACCGCCGATTTTAGTGCGGATTTCACCTATTTCATCAATGCCTACTCCAGTGCAACCAATCCCCCGGAATATACGCTGCATAGTGCTAGGACCGGAAAAAAAGTAAAGGATATTTTAGTTAATCGGAAGCTATTGTCTAAATTGGACCATTATAGGATACATCCCAAGGAATTTTCCACTATAACTATTCATGGTAATGAACTGAATATGTGGATGATAAAACCATTGGATTTTGATGAAACTAAAAAATATCCTTTATTTATGACCCAATATAGCGGTCCGGGATCGCAACAAGTTTCCAATAGCTGGATGGGTGCCAACGATTATTGGTTTCAAATGCTGGCCAATGAAGGATATATTGTGGTGTGTGTAGATGGAAGGGGTACCGGTTATAAAGGGGCCAAATTTAAAAAGATGACCTATAGGGAATTGGGAAAATATGAGGTGGAAGATCAAATTGCTTCAGCTAAAAAGTTAAGTGAATTGCCCTATATTGACGAATCAAGGACAGGAATTTGGGGCTGGAGCTATGGAGGGTTTATGTCTACCAACTGCATACTAAAAGGGAACGATACCTTCGAAATGGCAATTGCCGTGGCCCCGGTAACCTCCTGGCGGTTCTACGATTCCATATATACCGAGCGTTTTATGCGTACCCCTCAGGAAAACCCTGGTGGTTATGATGAAAATTCTCCCCTTAATTACCCGGAACTTCTACGGGGAAAGTACTTATTGGTCCATGGTTCGGGAGATGACAATGTACACGTGCAAAATACTATGAGGATGGTAGATGCATTGATTCAGGCCAATAAACAATTTGATTGGGCAATATATCCCGACAAAAATCACAGTATAAGTGGGGGGAACACCCGCCTGCACCTGTACACAAAAATGACCAATTTTATAAAAGAAAACCTATAACCCATACGTATGCAGACAACCTTAAAACAGGCACATCAAAAGGAATTATTTGGCCACCCGGTAGGACTTTACATCCTTTTCTTTACAGAAATGTGGGAACGCTTCTCCTATTATGGAATGCGGGCAATTTTGGTATTGTATTTAATTACGGAAACGACCGATAGGAATCCGGGATTGGGCTGGACCAATATAGAGGCGCTTTCACTTTATGGTTGGTATACCATGTTGGTCTATGTGGCCTCTATTCCTGGGGGGATTATTGCAGATAGATTACTTGGACAAAAGAAGGCGGTAATTGTAGGGGCCGTGCTATTGGTAATAGGCCATAGCATATTGGCAATTGAACAAATGTGGGCGTTTTATACCGGGCTTGGTTTTATTATAGCCGGTGTGGGCATGTTAAAGCCAAATATATCTACCATGGTAGGAGGACTATATCCCAAAGGGGATATTAGAAGGGATAAGGGGTTTACCATATTTTATATTGGTATAAATATAGGTGCCTTCCTTTCCAGTTTAATCGTAGGTTATGTGGGAGAGGTGTACGGTTGGCATTATGGATTTGGGTTGGCCGGGATCTGTATGCTTTTGGGTCTTTTGCAGTTTGTTCTTGGTCAGAAATATCTGGTGGGTGTGGGCGACTATCTTGGGAAGTCTACCAATGTGGAAGATCAGGAAGCCTTAAAGAGGCCTCTTAACAAAATAGAAAAGGACAGGGTTATTGTTTTGATACTCTCTTTCCTTATGGTCATTGTTTTCTTTGGTGCCTTTGAGCAAGCTGGTGGTTTAATGAATATCTATGCTTCCGAAAAGACCAATAGAATGTTGATGGGTTGGGAAGTTCCCGCCTCTTGGTTCCAATCCCTTAATGCCTTTTTTATTATTGTATTGGGAGCCTTGGTGGCCAATTTTTGGGCCAGTCGTAAATTGAAGGGCAAGGAAGCTTCTTCCCTTTTTAAAATGATCGCGGGACTGATAATCATGGGAACCGGATTTTTGTTCATGACCGCCGCATCTGCCCAGTTCCAAAGTTCCGGGTCCTCCGCTATGTATTGGTTGGTACTGGCCTATATGTTCCATACGGTGGGCGAGTTGAGCCTGTCCCCTGTGTCCTTATCATTTGTCACCAAATTGGCCCCGGCCAAATACGCTTCTTTAATGATGGGGCTATATTTTGCAACAACAGGGTTCGGAAATAAACTGGCTGGATTATTGGGGGAATCCGCTTCACATTTGGGAGAGTATACCGTATTTACCGGAATAGCCATTTTTTGTATTCTTTTTGGGTTACTTATTGGAGTCTTTTTGAAAAAATTAAAGGCATTGACACATGGCGCCGAAGATAATGAGAAGTGAATTGCCATTAAAGGATTTGGATCCTCAAGTTATTAGTGGCCCATGGGATTTTATGGAAATTTGCAAAAATTGATGTATTGTTAAGAAGGAAGTACTTTATTGTTGATCCTTTGGTTAAGTAATTTGAAATTCCGTTATATATGAATACCGATATTGAAAATCTATTTAAGGACAAGGTGCTTGGGCATCCAGCGGGACTATTTGTATTATTTTTTACCGAAATGTGGGAGCGTTTCTCCTTTTACGGAATGCGCATTTTATTGGTGTTGTTTTTAACGGCTCCCATTATAAGTGATAATCCTGGGTGGGAATGGCCAAGGGAACACACTTTGGCCTTAATTGGCACCTATGCGTCCCTTTTATATCTCACCCCAATTGTTGGCGGATGGATAGCGGATAAAATAACCGGTTATAGGGTGGCGGTGGTCATAGGGTGTTTGATAATGACCTTGGGCCATGCCGCAATGGCCGTTGAAACTACGGCATCTTTCTATCTTGGCCTTGCCCTGTTGGTTATTGGTACCGGATTCTTCAAGCCCAATATTACTTCCATTATTTCCGAAATGTACCAAGGTAAGGAATCTAAAAAGGATGGGGCCTATACCATATTTTATATGGGTGTTAACGCCGGGGCATTTTTCGGGATGATGCTTTGTGGGTATCTTGCCGAAAATTTCGGCTGGTCCTGGGGCTTTGGGCTGGCGGGAATTTTTATGATGCTAGGGATGCTCCAATTTTGGCTGGCCAAGGATCTGTTCGGAAATATTGGTGCCAAACCCCTTAAAAAAGGGGACGTAGCCTTATCCGTAGATGAAGTGGACAATATAGAAGGGGAGATGGGGAACAATGGGGTGGAAATTAAATTGAACCCTTTTAGTCTTTTTGATAAGGTGCTGATCGTTTTATCCTCCATTGGTGGCCTACTTTATCTGTTCAATGATCCTTTTGAAAAAATACAGGGTACTAGTTTGGCGCCATTTAGCCTAGGTAACCTCAGTGGTACCAATGTGGTTATCCTTTGTTCCTTGGTCTTGTTTTTGATCGTATTGGTCACCAGAATTGCCAGATATCTACCTATAGTGAGGGACCGCATTATAGCGGTGTCGATTTTCGGATTTTTTACGGTCTTCTTTTTTGCTTTTTTTGAACAATCCTTGGGCTCTATGACCATTTTTGCCAGGGATTATACCAATAGGGAACTCGTTGGCCAGTCCGCCATAATCTTTAAGGTGGTAGATGCATTGTTGACAACGGTTCCTTTGGCCATAATAAGCTGGGTATTGGTCCTTTTGGCAAAAAAGACCTTTACCCGTATAGGATTGTCCAATATTGTATTGGCCGTTGCTTTTATTGCACTTTGGGTATTGGTGATCTATAGGTTAATGGATAAATTTTCCCAAGAGGGCAATCAGGTAGATGCCACCTGGTTTGGTATTCTCAATTCATTTTTTATCATTACCCTTGCACCATTTTTTTCCAGATGGTGGGAAAGCAAGTATAATCCTAGTGCCGCCATGAAATATGGAATAGGCCTTATTTTGTTGGGATTGGGTTTTGCGGTGCTGTCCTATGGAGCATCGGGGATACCTTCGGGGGCCAAAACGGCATCCGTAAGTATGATATTTCTCATTTTGGCCTATTTATTCCATACTATGGGCGAATTGTGTGTCTCCCCGGTAGGGCTCTCCTATTTAAGTAAACTTGTACCGGCGCGTATGATAGGTTTTATGTTCGGGATATGGTATTTGGCCATCGCTATCGGGCAAAAGGCTGCTGGAACCATGGGTGGGATGATCGATAGGATTTCCGAACAATACTCCATGGGGACCTTCTTTTTAATTTTTACACTGGTTCCGGTGGGTGTTGGACTTATTTCCATCGTTTTAAATCCTTTATTGAAAAAATTAATGCACGGCATAAGGTAGCTATTGCCAAGAATAGTGAAATGCACCATTTTCCCCGGTGTAGTGAAAGGGCAGTTTTTTCTTGTAACATGTAGTTTTCCATCGATCTACGTAACTTTTGTAATTGCTGCCATCTGCAATGACAATTTTGGGGACTATGGAATCCAAAAGTCGCTCCAGGTTAACTTTGGGCGATTGGGTAAGTACCAAGGTATGTACATCATAGTTTAAGGGAAGGGCGGTATGGGCACTATCCAATATTACCATTCTTTTTCCTCTAATGAGATAGCTGTTTTTTATGGGTCGATGTTCCAGTTCTTTGGTGTTTTGGGCAATGGCGTAATCGTTGGCCATTCTTGTTGTGGCCTTGGGATTGTTGGTAAATACCGTAAGCTTTTGTCCTGTCCGATAGATCAGGCCGCTATTCCGGATAATATGTCCTATCACCAAGGATTTCTTGTTTTGGGAAAGATGCCCAATGCCCAGGATATAGCATTGCAAGCAAAGAATACAGATCAGCAATGTCACCACCCTTTTGTAGGATGCCCTAATAAGTACCGTAACCATGGTTATGATGATCCCATAACTGAGAATTAGTTGAACGGCATCAAAGGAAATATTTCTGAAAAGAAAGCTTTCTTGCTGGGCTACCAGCCCAATAATCGAGTTCATCCAACGTATAACCGTGTCGTATATAGCAACCAGAATTGGCGGTAAACTGTTGGTTAGGGATAGCATTATCACCAGTATTCCGAATCCTAAAATGAAGGTTAAAAAAGGAAGTATCAAGAGGCTTGAAATTAAAAATAATCCAGGGAATTGATGAAAATAATATAGACTTATAGGGAGTACCCCCAATTGGGCAGCAATACTTACGGAAACCAATTCCCACCCTTTTTTGATGATCCAATAGGGAGGATTCCAGAGTTTTTGCAATAGGGGATATATCCACACAATGGCAAAAACGGCGGTATAACTTAATTGGAACCCGACCTGAAATAATAAAAAGGGATCCAACAGCAATAAAATAAAGAACAATGACAATGCAAGGATATTAAAATGGCTGGTAGGTCTGTTCAGGTAAAGTGCATAGGCCACAAAGCTAAACATGCTGGTTGCTCTTAGGATGGAGGGAGAAAGTCCGGCCAAGAGAGCAAATGCCCATAAAAGTAGGACAATAACAACCCATTTTATAGTTCTTCCCTTGGGGAGGAACTCCAAGGGCATTAATAGAAAATGGAGCAATCCCAAAAGGATTCCGATATGTAGACCGGACAATGCTAGGATGTGATAGGCACCGGCGTCTTTGTAATCGGTATCGATTTCCGGGGTAATTTCATTGCGCTGTCCAAGGAGCAGGGCCTGGATAACACCTAACTCTTCATTGCCAAACCCTTCTTTTTTTAAACTTTTAATGATGCGGTCCCTTATTTTGTAAGCCGTTCCAAAGATGGTGCTGGAGACCTTGGGTTTAAGGAAGTAATCATTTGCCCCAAGTTTTACCTGATGTTCTATGCCAATATTGGAAAGGTATTTTTTGTAATTGAACTGATGTGGGTTTAAGGGGGGGCTAATAGGGTAGAGCTTGGCAAAAGTCAATATTTCGTCGTCTACCATAAGGGGCCTGTTTGAAGAATCCGCAACGATATTTAAAAGTATTTTTCCGGAAACCTTTAAGCTGTCCATGCTGTTAACATGGGCCACATACCTATTCGAAAAGCTATTGGGTTTTAATACGTCACGAATTTTTAAGGTGTAGACCCTGTTTTTGCCGAGGGGTTGTTGGCTGTAATGCCGGCCAAAATTACTGGATTCGTTCAGGGTCAAGCTCAGTATACCAACGGCCATGACCAAAAGTCCAGCGAAAAGGGTGAAGAGGAAGGTGGGCAGTTTAGGGTAATTGACAAATACGGCTCCCAATAGGATCAATGAGGCCAAGGTTAATGCAAGGGATAGGGGAAGTGACGGACGTAGATAATATCCAATTAGAATTCCACAGATGAGGCATAAGCTTAGCTTTACCGTGGTAAATTGCAGCAAACGCATCCTAGAGGATCCGGGCAGCCTTAATAAAGGCATAGTTCCAATACCCCTCCTGCAAAGAGGAAACTATAACACCTCGGGACGAGGTGGAATGAATGAATTTGATATCATTCCCGTCTACCTGGACCACCAGGCCTACATGGTTTATATTGTTTTTTCTTCTGGAGGTACCAAAAAAAAGTAGGTCGCCCTTGCCAACCTCCTTTAAATTTATTTTTTGGGCCTCCTCTGCCATTTGATACGAGGCTCTTGGCAACTGGATATCGTGCTCCCCGAAGGCCACATAGAGCAACCCGGAGCAATCCATACCCTTGTTGGTAGTACCTCCAAACTTATAGCGGGTGCCCGAGAATGTTAGGGCGGTATTTATGATCTGCTCGGTTAATCTGGAAGCCGGTTTGTTTATGGTTTCTCCACCTAAAGGGGTCTCCCCTTTTATTTCGGTTGGTTTTTCCGAGGCTTCCACCGTTATTTTTCTTTCTTGGCGAGAGGTATTTTTTTTCTTGGACGCACCGCAGCCAACCAATAGAACAATTAGGAATAAGGAAAGAAATCGTTGGGTCATCCAAGTAAAAGTTAGTACTCTTGGATATCAAATTTAAATAATTAAATTAAAATCCGTCATTTTTTTCGGAAAACCCTTATAACCACCTCAATCCAAATTGTTAATAATGGCCTTTTTACAAGGCTCGTCAGTTTTGTTGTGGTTGTAAACAATGCTTGTCGTTGTCCCCGGAATCATCGATTCTCCGATTCTTGGGTCGGGTGCCGTTCAAACGGGCCTGCCTTTGCCGGTAGGCAGGGTCGGGACTGCTTTTTCGGCAGTTCCGGGTGAGGTAAAATAAAAAATTTCAAGAATTTTTTTCTTGGGCACTTTGAATAATCAGGGATGCCGCATTTTCACTTGCGCCCTTGCCGCCAAGTTTTTTTTCCAGTTCGTAATAGGCTTCGAACTGCCTCTTTCTTTCGGGTCCGTGCAGGATTTTATCGAGTTCCTTTCTAAGGTTTTTCGTATTCAGATCCCCTTGGATAAGTTCTTTCACAACCTCTTTGTCCATAATAAGATTCACTAGGGAAATAAACTTAAGGGTAATGATCCTTTTTGCAATTTGATAAGAGATCCAATTGGCGCGATAGCAGACCACTTGTGGCACCTTAAAAAGGGCCGTTTCCAAGGTGGCGGTACCACTGGTGACCAGGGCGGCATAGGATAGGCTTAACAGATCATAGGTCTTGTTGGAAATAAGACGTACTTGGGACGATTTTAAAAAGGGCCGGTAAAATTCCAGATCCAAACTGGGGGCCCCGGCAATTACAAATTGAAATTTTGGGAACGATGGGGTAACGGACAACATAAGGGTAAGCATTTTTTGAACCTCTTGTTTCCTGCTCCCGGGCAACAAGGCAATTATGGGTTTTTGCAAATCCAAATTATGTGCTTCCCTAAAACTTTTATCGCTGGTCCTGGGAATGTCCCCAATGGCATCTATTAGGGGGTGGCCCACAAAATTTACGGGATAGAGGTGTTTTTTTTCATAAAATTCCTTTTCAAAAGGAAGGATTACGTGCATGGCATCAATATCCCTCTTTATCTTATGTATCCGTCCTTCCCGAGAGGCCCATATTTGAGGCGAAATATAATAATTCGTCTTAAATTGGTTCTTTTTTGCCCAAGAGGCTATTCTAAGATTGAAGCCGGAATAGTCTATAAAAACTATTACATCCGGATTAAATTCGCTGATATCTTCTTTGCAAAAGGCGATATTTTTAAAAATTTGATTGATATTGGTGATCACCTCTAGAAAGCCCATAAAGGCCATTTCCTTGTAATGCTTTACAAGGTTGCCCCCTGCGGCTTTCATTAAATCGCCTCCCCAACAACGAATGTCGGCATACGAATCCTTTTTTTTAAGGGCTTTTATGAGGTTGGACCCATGAAGGTCGCCCGATGCCTCCCCGGCGATGATATAGTATTTCATCCGATTAGTTTTCTGTGGTCATTAATAGTTGGGCCGTGTATTGTATTGGATGGCCGCGGGCCCGATGCTAAAAAACTTTATAGTACAAAATTAACATTGCGGTCAAAAGGGTGGCGATCATAACACCCCTTGCCCTATAATCCCTACGGATTTTTAAAAATCCAAAAAAGGCGATCAGGTTTAGAATGGCCCCAAGTGCCAATAAACTGCCTACATGCCCCTGTTCAACGGCGGCATAGTAGGTTTCTACAATGCCAAAGTCCGAGAAGGTCAATATGTACAGTAAGGTTCCGATAGTATTGGCAATGATGCCAACAACTAGACCGATCAATATTTCTTTTTTAATCATTTAGTTTCCAATTGTTAATATGTTGAATGGCATGGTGGGCCGTTAGGTCAAATTGTGTGGGAACTACCGAAATATAGTCTTGGGACAGGGCATATTCATCCGTATCCTCGCCCTTGTCCAAAAGGTCAAACTCTCCTGTAAGCCAGTAATATTCCTTGCCATTGGGACTAGTTCGTTTGTCGAATTTTTCTTTCCAGTTGGCCCGGGCTTGTCTGCAAATTTTTATGCCTTTGGGCGGTCTATTATCGGTTTTGGGAATGTTTACATTAAGTACCACCCCATTGGGGATACCATTTCTAAGGGCTTCCCGGACTATTTTTTGGATGGCCTCCTTGCTCTGCTCAAAGTTGGCGTTCCAAGAATAATCACATAGGGAAAAACCTATGGCAGGTATTCCTTCAATACCAGCTTCGATAGCAGCACTCATAGTACCGGAGTAAATAACATTGATAGAAGAATTGGAACCATGGTTTATACCACTAACACAAAGGTCGGGTCTTCTTCCCAAGAGTTCCTGTAAGCCAAGTTTAACACAGTCGGCCGGTGTTCCGCTACAACTGTATTCTTCAATTGCACTATTTTCCAAATCAACTTTGATCTTCTTTATGTAAAGGGTGTTGTCTATGGTTATGGCATGCCCCATTCCCGATTGCGGGCTGTCCGGGGCCACTACGACTACCTCCCCCAATTCCATCATATATCTGATCAACGCCCTTAAGCCGGGAGCTGTAATTCCGTCGTCGTTCGTGACCAAGATCAAAGGTTTCGCCATAAGATATAATTTATGTTGCAAAAATACGTTTTTAATCTATTATCGTTTTTTGAATTGGGAAGGGGATATACTAAAATTTTACATTTAATTTATGGAAATGACAGTTTCTTTCCATCAAAGATCAATGTCTTTGGCCATTGGGAACTCAAGACGAGTTCATTAACAAAAGATTAATGGCAGATGGGTATAATATGGCACGATTTTTTCGTTATCTTAGGGTAATTGACATCTAGAACCACTTTTAAAAGACAAAACTTGGATTGCAGGGGTGGTTTGGTTAATTTTAGATGTTTGTAAGTTTAAAAAAGAAGGGGTGGTCTTTGTTTTTAAAAATTGCTCCAAATGTGGAAAAACAATAAATAAAATAGATGAAAAGAAATTTAGCCTACGCATTAATTGTAATGCTCGTTGCGGTAGCTTCATGCAGTTTTACCAACAAATCATTTGAAACTGACGATAAGGACAAATTGTTATTGGACCTTATTACCTATGTTTTGGAACGCGGCCATTATCAGCCAAAAGACATTGACGATGATTTCTCTGTTAGTGTTTTCGAAGGGTTTTTGGATATTTTAGATCCCACAAAACGTTATTTTTTGGAAAGCGACATCCAGGAATTTGAAAAATTTAAGTTTCAGTTGGACGATCAGATAAAGAATACCGATATCACTTTTTTTGATATGGTTTACAAGCGTCTATTGGAGCGTATGGAGGATGCCAAGGTAATTTATAAAGAAGTACTGAATGAACCCTTTAATTATACTGTGGATGAAACCATAGAGATCAATTACGATGAACAAGGTTATGTGGACTCCCGTAAGGATTTAAAGGAACGGTGGAGAAAGCAATTAAAATATGCCACATTGGGCACTTACGATTCCAAACTGAATTTGAACAAGGAAGCTGCCAACACCAGTAAAGACGGGGATGAAGTGGATGAAGTTGATGCCTTTGAAGGAGAAGACGATAATAGTGGACCCTTGACACCGGCACAGGCCGAAAAGGCGGCAAGGGAATCTACCAAAAATACCTTGGATGATTATTTTGATTTTGTGGATGATCTGGAACGTAAGGATTGGTTTGTACAATACCTAAATACCATAGTGGAAGTATTTGACCCCCACACCTTCTATTTTGCTCCGGACGACAAAGAGAAATTCGATACCAGTATGTCCGGGAAATTTGAAGGTATTGGTGCGCGACTTCAAAAGAAAAAAGATCAGACCAAAATAGTAGAGATTATATCCGGGGGACCCGTATGGAGGGATCAGCAATTGGAAGTAGGTGATGAGATACTGAAAGTAGGACAGGATGGGGAAACACCGGTAGATATTGTTGGGATGCGTTTGGATGATGCCATTAAGTTTATTAAAGGCCCCAAAGGGACCATCGTAGATTTGACGGTTAGAAAAGTGGATGGTTCCCTCGTGGTGATCTCCCTTACCAGGGATGTAGTGGAATTGGAAGAGTCCTATGCCAAATCTGCTGCCGTTATAAAGGACAACCATAAATATGGACTTATTAATCTGCCCAAGTTTTATGTGGATTTTGAGGACTACAATGAAAGAAACGCGGCCACGGATGTGGCAAAAGAAGTAGAAAGACTAAAGCAGGCCGGAGCAGAGGGCCTGATCCTGGACCTGAGGGACAATGGTGGCGGATCCCTTAAAACAGTTGTGGAAATGGCCGGCTTGTTTATTAAGGACGGACCAATTGTACAGGTAAGGTCTACCGATAAAAACCCTGAAGTATACAATGATAAGGACGAGCGTATACAATGGGATGGACCTTTGGTGATTTTGGTAAACGAATTATCGGCTTCTGCATCAGAGATTTTGGCAGCGGCAATGCAGGACTATAAAAGGGGAGTGGTAATTGGGAGCAAACAAACCTTCGGTAAGGGAACCGTTCAAAATGTAATCCCCTTGGAGAATATTGTAAGGGGAAATGAGCACGGGGACCTGGGGGCCATAAAGCTTACAACCCAAAAATTCTATAGAATAAATGGGGGGTCCACCCAATTGGAAGGGGTTAAGAGCGATGTTGTTGTTCCAGATCGTTATAGTTATATTGATCTTGGGGAAAGGGATCAGGAAAATCCTTTGACCTGGGACAAGATTGCCCCAGCGGAGTATACCCCATGGGACGGTTATATAGACTATGAGGCCACCATTGCCAGCAGTACAAAAAGAATGGCCCAGAACAATCAAATTAAATTGATCGAGGAAAATGCGCAGTGGATCAAAAAGGCACAGGATGAGACCGTAGTTTCTTTGAAGTACGAGGAGTATAAAAAGGGATTGGAACTGGATAAGGAAAAGGCGAAGTATTTTAAAACCATTTCGGATTACGATTCGCACCTCAGCTTTGAATCCTTGAAATATGAAAAAGAGTTGTTTGTACAAGATTCGGTATTGAGGGAAAAACGGGACCGTTGGCATAAGGATTTGGCCAAGGATGTCTATGTAGAGGAGGCTGTCAATGTCTTACAGGACTTAAAATTGAACAACATAAAGAATTCCAAATTGGCCAGTGTAAAAGGTTAATTGTAAATAATCATAATAC
Source organism: Arenibacter sp. P308M17 (assembly GCF_003426735.1). GTDB lineage: Bacteria > Bacteroidota > Bacteroidia > Flavobacteriales > Flavobacteriaceae > Arenibacter. Next base: position 237,182 of record NZ_QVON01000003.1, on the reverse strand, counting down.
ATTGAAACCTGCTCCTGGAGCAGGTTTTTTTGTGAAATTTCCTTTGTGATTGCTTTTGTTTATTAAACGGACCTTTGCAAGAAATGGCCGGCTTAGGTGCTATGAACTACAGGAGAGCATGGAACACCCTACTTTGTTTCTGGCCCATTCGGGTCGTTTCGCAAACCATTTTTCAGCCTGCGGTTGTTCTGCATACGGATTTTTTAATAATTGAAAAAATTCATCCAATAGCGAGTAATCCCCCTCGTCCGCAGCGTCTATGGCCAATTGGGCCATATAGTTTCTAAGGACATATTTTGGGTTTACGTTATTCATTTTTTCCGCTCTCTGTCTCTCGTCAATATTTTCCTTTTGTAATCTGTGTATGTAGTCGGTAAACCATAGCCTCCAATTCTCTAGAATATCGTCCTGAACTTCTTCCGGTACGTAAAAGGCATCCATTACTGGGGCCAAAAAGGTCTCATTTATAAGACTATCCTTTGAAATACGGTTCAGATTTCTAAAAAATAGGGTCATATCCGTTTCCGTTAACTGTAAGTTGTCTTCCAATCTGCCCAAAAGCGTTGCATCGTTTTCGTCGGATTTGAAAAGGCCAATTTTAGATTTCATCATCGAGAGATATTTTGTGGAATAATTGTTACGGTATTCCATCAATATATCTTCAAGGGCCTTCGCATCCTCTATTAAGGGGAAGAGGGCGTTTGCCAGTTGATAAAGGTTCCAAAGGCCTATGTTTATTTGATTCCCATATCTATACCGCTTATACTGCCGATCTGTGGTGTTGGGGGTCCAACCTTCATCATATCCTTCCAGCCATCCGTATGGCCCGTAATCTATAGTAAGACCCAGAATGGACATATTATCGGTATTCATTACCCCATGTACAAAGCCTACGCGCTGCCAGTGTATGATCATTTCAAGGGTGCTGTTGGCAACCTCCCTAAAAAATTGGAGATAAGCATTTTTGCTACCTTCTTTTATATGAGGGAAAAAATGTCTAATAGTATAATCCGTGAGTGTTTTTAAAGTCTTTTTATCCTGCCTTGCCGAGAAAATTTCAAAATTTCCAAAGCGTAAAAAGGACGGTGCCACCCTACATACCACAGCTCCTTTTTCGTATTCCGGGTTGCCGTTGTACAGTACGTCCCTTAGCACTTGGTCTCCTGTGAGCGCCACTGATAGGGCCCTGGTAGTGGGCACTCCCAAGTGGTACATGGCTTCACTACAAAGGTATTCCCTGATAGAGGAACGCAATACGGCAAGGCCATCCGCAGTTCTGGAATAAGGTGTTTCCCCTGCCCCCTTAAGCTGTAGGGCCCATTGTTTATTGTTGTGGTCAACTTCAAACAAATTAATGGCACGGCCATCTCCCAGTTGTCCGGCCCAATTGCCAAATTGGTGTCCTCCGTAGCACATGGCATATGGGTTGCTGCCGGGCAATACCGAGTTTCCACTAAAAATACTTTCGAACTCTTCGGACTTGAGATCTTCTTCGGTCAGCCCCAGATCCCTGCCTATTTCATTCGAAGCATGTATTAGGCTTGGTTTTGAGGTTGATTTTGGGGCAACAAAAGAGAAGCAGGCCTGCATAACCTGTCTTCTTGTATTTTCACGGACAGGGTCGGCGGGAAGTTCCGTATTAAAGGTATCCTTAATATTAAGGTTCATAGGGCTTTTATTCTATTATCGATTTCCATTTTTCACTTCTTCTGGCCACGGCTTTTATATAGGAGCATACGGCTACTGCGGTATATCCTTCCTTTGTTAATTGCTCAAAGGTGCGTTCCACGAGTTCCTTGCCATATCCTTTGCCCCTTAGTGTATAGGGTACCTCAGAATAGGTCAAATACATCTTATCATCACGTAACTGGTATACCACTTTTGCAATTTCTCCATCAATGGACATGGTGAATCTATTATTGTCTTTTTCGTGATGTACCATTAAATTATCTCTGTTATTGTAGTTGTTCATTTGTTTCTCCCTTTTAATCCCATTAATAGGTATAATTCCCCAAAGCTCTATAACGAAATGGGGTGAGGTTTTATTTGTTTGAATGCCTGTCGGGACTTGCTCCGAGCTAGTTGATTATTGATGTGTGTAATTTCCACAGTAGGAAGAATTCTATTTCAACACCTAATATTTTGGATAAATACGGAATAGGCCAGGATAAGTAGGCTTATGTTATTAACTATATGTTTTGTCCCCAAACCGGACAATGCCCATAAAAGGTATTCCTATACTTTTGTCCTTTTAATTTTGTCCGCATGCATTTTTCTAAGCTTGCTTAGCTTCGGGGAAATAACGACACTGCAGTAGCCTTGCGACATGTTATTTCTATAATAGTCCTGATGATATTCCTCAGCTTCATAAAAGGTTTTCAAAGGACTTATTTCCGTAACTATGGCCTGCTCGTAATATGGTGCCACTTCCTTTAAAACCAATCCGGCCATTTCTTTTTGGGCGTCATCGTGATAATATATCACAGATCTATACTGTGTTCCTACATCTGCTCCCTGTCTATTAAGGGTGGTAGGGTCGTGGGTGGTCATAAATATGACCAAAATGTCCTCGTATGAGATAATATTGGCGTCATATGTTATTTGTACCACCTCCGCATGGCCCGTAAGGCCGGAACAAACTTCCTTATAGGTGGGCTTGCCCGGAGCATTTCCACCGGTATAGCCCGAAATTACCTTTTGTACACCATTTACTTCCTGAAAAATGGCTTCTACACACCAAAAACATCCGCCTCCTAGGGTAGCCGTCTCTAATTTTTTATTGTTCATCCTACCCTTTCTTTAACTATTTGCATAGATGCTGAATTAATACAATAACGTAGGCCACTGGGTTCCGGTCCATCCGGAAAAACATGTCCCAAATGGGCATCACAGGTATTGCACATTACTTCTACCCTTACCATACCAAAAGTAGTATCCTTGTGGTATTTAATGGCGTTTTCTTTTATAGGCTGTGTAAAACTGGGCCAGCCGGTGCCCGAATTAAATTTTATGGTGGAATCGAATAAGGGGGCTTCACAACATATACAATTGTATTTTCCCTCTTCATGGGTACTGCAAAGCGCACCACTATGTGGTGCTTCGGTTCCTTTGTTTCTTGTAATCCTATATTGTTCGGGAGTTAACAGGTCCTGCCATTCCTTTTCTGTTTTTTCCACCCGTTTATCAGGTAGTGGATTTCCCTTAACACTGTAATTAATAATGTCTTTCCAAGTTAGCATGTATATTTTCCTTTCCTTTTTATTGATTAAATAGCAATCGGTATTTTCTTTATTATATGTTTTTAAAGGCATTGGGAGTGTTGGAATGATTTGTTCATCAATATTTTTGTTCAGGAAATTGGTCGTACAAAAGGACTATTCCTTACATCTACTGAAATTCCCGAATGGCAGTTTTAATATATATATCTATGTACATGACAAAATCGTCTTAATGTTTCTCGGAAAATCCGTTTTGCCCCAAACCCTAAAGCCTGCCTGAATGAAGTAGTCGGGCAGGGGAGAAATCGAGGAAAATCAGGCTCCCCTGCCTACCGGACAGGCAGGCTTTAGGGGCGGGGTCTAGAATTGGGGAAAATCTTACGAAATTGAATTTTGTCATCTACTAAGTATATATTTGCGCTATGAATAAATATAGGAAAAATAGGATAGTTTATACCATTCTTATGCTGGTTTGTGTGGTCCTATTTTGGTTGTTCGAAAATTTTTATACGCCCGCCCCTTATTCCTTGCCTGAGGGGGAGGGGCCTAAGACAGAGATTCCGCAATGGCTATGGCCCAGCTCTACCACCGGTGAAACAGTTCGGCACGCCCATTTTGCCCTATCCTATAATGAAGCTTATGAACAGGCGGAGTGGGTAGTCTATGTCCTGGAGAAAACGCACTTAACAAATAATGATAGGGAAAGGCCATTTTTTATGGAGGACCCTAAGGTGGGCAGCAAATCGGCAGATTGGAGAAATTATAAGGGGTCGGGATATGATAGGGGCCATTTGTGTCCTGCAGGGGATAGGAGATTCTCAAAAAACGCTTATAATGAAACCTTTTATACCAGCAATATTACTCCACAGGATAAGGATTTTAATGCAGGGATCTGGAATCGGTTGGAGAAAAGAATCCGGTATTGGGCCGGTAAGGAGGCACCATTGTTTGTTGTAACTGCGGGAATTTTGGAAGAGGGTTTACAGAGTATAGGCGAAGAAGATGTGGCCGTTCCAAAATATTTTTATAAAATTGTAGCTAAAGGACAAGGTGAAAACCTAAAGATCATAGGATTTCTTTTTCCAAATAAGGAAGATACCAGGGAATTGGACGAGTTTTTGGTGCCAGTGGATACCCTTGAAAAATTGACCGGAATAGATTTCTTTGCCGGTTTGCCGGAGGAGCTGGAAACTACATTGGAGGCCGGAACAAGTACCAGTGGTTGGAAATTTTAGGTGAGTTCGTTTAATCTATTGGCATCCAATTTTAGAAAAATGAACAAAAGTGCGGTAAAAAATAACAGACCGGAACCTCCGTAGCTAAAAAAGGGCAGGGGTATTCCAATAGTGGGCAGAACTCCTATGACCATCCCTATGTTTATGAAATAGTGCACAAACAAAATGGAGATGACCCCATAACCGTACATTCGGCTAAAGTCGTTTTTTTGGCGTTCGGATAAGTATACTAGCCTTAACAATAATGTTGTAAAAAGAAGTACCACGGTGGCGGTACCTACAAATCCCCATTCTTCCCCTACGGTGCTAAAGATGTAATCGGTATGTTGTTCAGGGACGAAATTCCCTTTGGTGCGTGTTCCCTCCAAAAATCCTTTACCGTATTTTCCGCCCGATTCAATGGCTTTTTCGGATTGATAGGTGTTGTAACCTATGTCCCTTCGGATATCTTCCAATTTCTTGGGGTCCTTTTCCAGCCGAAGCCAAAGACTGAACCTATCCCTATGCCTTTGTTCAAAAACATTGTTAAAAACAAAATTTACGGAAAGGGAGAATAATACAATGGCCACATAAATAAGGATAACCGGTATTATAGGAACCTTGAAGGAAGGTTTTTTTAATAATAGGAACAGCGCCAATAGTAATCCAAGGATTATACCCACCCAAATAGTGCCGAACATCAACGTTAAAATAAATATAAGGATTACCATGAACCCTATTCCAAGATAGTAGAGTGGGAGTCCCTCCCTGAAAATTACAAAGATCAGGGCAAAGAAGACCAGGGCACTTCCCGGATCAGGCTGGGGAATGATCAGGAATGCCGGTAGCAATATGATCATAATGGCTATCATTTGGTCTTTCTGACGCTTTATATCGGTCTGTATATCACTTAAATATTTGGCTAGGGCAAGTGCGGTAGCCACTTTGGCCAACTCAGAGGGTTGTAGGTTGAAAAAACCGAGGTCGTACCAGGAGGTGGCCCCGGCAATAGTCTTGCCAAATACAAACAACCCGATCAGAAGTGCAAGGGAAACAATGTAGAATAAACTGGAAAATCGTTCATAGAAATTGGCTTCCAAGGCCAGGATAATGATGATGGACATGCCACTTGCCCCAATAAAAAACAATTGTTTGCCATGTAATGTAGCAAAATTGAATATGGAAGGGTTGTTGTCGGTGAAGGTGCTGGAGTAAATATTTATCCAACCAATAAAAACTAAGGAGATGTAAAGGAGAACGCTAAACCAATCCAAGCGTTTAAGGACACTTTTACCAGACACGCTCATTTATTTTAAAAGGTTGTCCGCTATAGGGCTTTGCATATTCTTCTTCCAAAGTTTTTTCCAACATCTTTTTCTCCAAGTCGACACGAGTTATTTCGCCTTTTAGATATTTTTCGATCATTAGGGAGGCAATGTGTCCTGCATATCGAGACCCAAAGTATCCATTTTCAATGTACACGGCAATGGCTATCTTTGGATTGTCCACGGGTGCAAAGGCAACGAAAACAGAGTTGTCCGTTAGTTGGGTACGTACGCCATTGATCCTTGTGAAGTTCTCTACGGTTCCTGTTTTACCGGCAATTTCGATTCCCTCTATTTGCAGTCTTGCTGCCGTACCTTTTTTGTATACTTCGGCCATTCCCTGTACCACCGGTTCAAAATGTTTTTTATCAATAGTGGTATGTTTGGCCTCTGTGAATTCTGTGATATTGATAGCTTCACCCTCAATTTTTTTAAGTATATGGGGGGTAAAAAAATGTCCTCTATTGGCAATGGCAGCGGTCATGTTGGCCAGTTGGATGGGGGTCACCTCTACCTCTCCTTGCCCTATGGAATTGGATATTATGGTAGAAGAGGACCATCTGTTGTCCCCATATATTCGGTTATAATATTCTTTGTTGGGAATTCGTCCCGGTCTTCCAGTAGGTAGGTCATAGCCTAAAAAGGTACCAAGACCAAAACTTTTCATATGTTTTTCCCAAACATCCATGCCTTCTGCAGAAGTTGGAAATTGATCGTAAATTTTTCGAAAGGCCCCTGCAAAATAGGCATTACAGGACAGGTATATGCCAGAATTTAAATTTCTTGTCCCTCCTCCGCAATGACAGCCTCTTTTCCTTCTTCCCACGTAGAAGCCGTTGTAACAATGAAAGGTAGTTTCGGGCGTAATGGCACCTTCTTGAAGGGCAACAAGGGCGTTTAAGGTCTTAAAGGGCGATCCCGGGGATTGGGAGGCCAAGATGGAACGATCATAGGTGGGTTTTGAAATGGTGTCATAATGTAATTTGCTGTAGTTCTTGGACCTTTCCCTACCCACCAATAAGGCGGGGTCGTAGGTTGGACCGGAAATTAACGCCAATATTTCGCCCGATGCCGGTTCCAGGGCAACTATGCCCCCATGTTTACCTGTCATCAATTTTTCACCGTATTCCTGAAGCATTTTATCCAAGGTAACGGTTATTTGTTTTCCCTGTTCGGGAAGTGTATCCAATGTGCCGCTCTTATAGGGGCCAATATCCCTGTTAAACCGGTCTTTCTGAATGTATTTTACGCCTTTTCGCCCTCTTAGGATGGTCTCGTATTCCTTTTCTATACCGGTTGTTCCCTTTAATTCCCCTGCGGCGTAGGAGGGGTTTCGTTCCAGATCCCATTCGTTTACCTCGCTGATGTATCCCAAGACGTTGGCACCACTAGAGGTGTCATAATAGCGCAATGATCTTTTTTGAATATAGAACCCTTCAAATCTCCTCATTTTTTCTTGAAGCCTTCCATAGTCTTCTTTGGATAGTTGGGGCACCAAAACAGAGGGAAGTCTTGGGGAATAGACCCTTGCTTTGCTTAACTGGGAAATAAACCTCTCTTTATCGATTCCCAATAAGTTGCAAAATTCAAGGGTGTCCAATGGTTTTACCTCCCTTGGAATGACCATAACGTCATAGGCCGGTTGGTTTGCTACCAGAAGTTTTCCGTTTCTATCATATATATAACCCCTTTCCGGATAATCGTAAACTGCTTTTATAGCCGGATCTTCCAGTATTTGATTAGGGGAAAAACTAAATATCTGTAGATAGGACAATCTACCGATAAAGGTTATTCCGACCAATAATATTATGGAGGATAATAGGATTTTTCTCATTCTTTTTTAACACTAAAAAGTGAACTTAATAGTAAGCACAAAATTAAGGTGGCCAAACTGACAGTTAGTACTTTTTGTAAAATTAACAGTGTATTTTCAAAACTGAAAATTTCAAGGGTATAGAAAACTAAATGATGTATTATAATTAATAACGTTAAAAATGTAATTTGTTGTACCCTGGTGGTATTGGTTTGTTTAAAATTTTGAAAATCATAATTTACCCCAAAACAAAAGCGCATTATGGTGGGTCTTAAATAAGCTATGGTAACAGTGGCTGCCGCGTGAATGGCAAAGGTATCCGAAAATAAATCTATTAAAAAGCCAAGTAGAAAACTTAACAGTAGAAATAATTGTCTTTTCTCCTTAATGGGATACCAAAAAAGGAATAGGATATACACCATTGGATTAATATACCCAAAAAAATTGAGCTTATTAAAAACCAATACCTGTACTAAAATTAATAGTACAAATCTAATAATGTTTATAAAGTAGCTATTGCGGATCATTACTGGTCTTGGCTTCTAATTCTATTATTTCCTTCCGTTTCGTGTTTTCTATTACATAAATACTTTTAATAGCGGCCATATCGTTAAAGAGCCTAATGTCTATACTATATGAGCTTTGCGAATTGTTAAGATCAAAATTTTTGATGACTCCTATGGGAATGTTTTCAGGAAAGATACTGGAACTTGCACCTGTAACTATGGTATCCCCAATTTTTATAGGTACCAATCTTTCAATGTCCGCAAGTTGCACTATGTTGTAGTTCTTCGTGTCCCATACCAAGGAACCGTAATGGTTGGTGTTCTTGATTTTTGCGTTGATCCTGGATTTAGTGTTCAGAAGGCTCTGTACCGTTGCAAAATTTTTGGATGTATTTTCCACTATTCCAAGGATTCCATTGGCAGAAATAACGCCCATGTCGGGCTTTATGCCATGAGCACTTCCTTTTTTGATCGTAATATAGTTACGGGGCAGGCTATAACTGTTCTTGATTACTTGTGAAGCAATGACCCTATAAGTAATATTGGTTGTGTCCAACGCTATGGAATCTTCCTTTTTTTGGTTAAAAAGAAGGTTTCTCAATCGTTTGTTTTCCTCTACTAGTTTTTTATTTTCCTCCCCAAGACTAAAATAGGTGGTTATATTGCTCGTAGTCTCATAGATATTCCCAGTTAGCCAATTGGAGGAATTAAAGTATTTGGAACGGTGATATGAATGGGATTGTATGGTAAGTGCCAAGGATATGATCAACAGAAAAAGATAGAGCAAGAAATTTTTATATCTTAGTATAAAGTTGATAATCTGCCGCATTCACTTAAATTGTTTTGTAAAACCTTATTTTGGCAACTGTCCTGTAAGGAATTAAGGCCTGTTTGCTATCTGTAACCTTGATTATATGGGTAGAACCGATTACAAGGTATTGTATAAACTATTTAATTAAAATACTCTTGTAACGCTCCAAGTTTTTTAAAGCAATACCCGTGCCCCTTACCACTGCCCTTAGCGGATCTTCCGCTATATACACCGGTAGATCCGTTTTTTGTGACAATCGCCTGTCCAGTCCTCTTAGCATAGATCCACCACCGGCCAAATAAATTCCGGTATTATAGATATCCGCGGCCAGTTCGGGGGGGGTCTGGGACAGCGTTTCCATAACGGCATCTTCTACCCTTAAAATGGATTTATCCAAGGCCTTGGCTATTTCACGGTAGGAAATGGATACTTGTTTGGGCTTCCCTGTCAGGAGGTCCCTGCCTTGAACGGACATTTCATCCGGAGGGGTCTGCAGATCTTCCGTGGCGGATCCAATGGTTATCTTTATATTCTCTGCCGTACTTTCCCCAACATAAAGGTTGTGTTGGGTACGCATATAATAGATAATGTCGTTTGTAAAAACGTCTCCTGCAATTTTGACCGATTTGTCGCAAACAATTCCGCCTAGGGCAATTACGGCAATTTCGGTGGTACCGCCACCTATATCAACGATCATGTTCCCTTTGGGTTGCATAATATCCAGACCAATCCCGATAGCGGCGGCCATTGGCTCATGGATAAGGTAGACTTCTTTTCCGTTAACACGTTCCGCTGACTCCTTAACGGCACGCATTTCCACCTCGGTAATTCCGGAAGGGATACAGATAACCATTCTCAAGGCCGGTGGAAACCACTTTTTCTTTAGCGCCGGTATGTTTTTGATGAACATGTTGATCATCTTTTCCGAGGCGTCAAAATCAGCAATGACCCCATCCTTTAAGGGACGTATGGTCTTAATATTTTCATGGGTCTTTCCCTGCATCATATTGGCTTCCTTGCCAACGGCAATGATCTTTCCACTTATTCTGTCCCTGGCTACAATAGATGGACTGTCTACCACCACTTTGTCGTTGTGAATGATGAGGGTGTTGGCAGTACCTAAGTCTATTGCAATCTCCTCGGTTAAGAAATCAAAGAATCCCATTATATGTAGTTATGTTTCGGTTTAAATGTCTGTTTTGATAGTTAAAAGTAATAAAATTAATGTTTAAAATGACGTGTACCGGTCATTACCATTGCAATTCCATTTTGATTACAATAATCGATACTGAGTTGGTCCTTTATGGAGCCTCCAGGTTGTATAACGCTTGTTACCCCACTTTTATGCGCAATTTCTACACAATCCGGAAAAGGAAAGAAGGCATCACTGGCCAATACAGCTCCCTTTAGATCAAAATTAAAGGATCGGGCCTTGTGGATAGCTTGGTTTAGGGCATCTACACGAGAAGTTTGGCCGGTACCACTGGCACACAATTGTTTGTTTTTGGCAAGAACAATGGTGTTGCTTTTGGTGTGTTTACATAATTTTGAAGCAAAGATCAGATCTTCCAGTTCCCTATCCGTAGGTTTTTTATTGGTAGCATTGGTAAGGTCGGAAATTTTATCGGTCTTTTCATCTTTTTCCTGAATTAAAACACCATTTAAACATGTTTTGACCGTCATTTTGGGGAGGTCTACTTCATTCTGGACCAGAATTATTCTATTTTTCTTGCCTTTTAGGATGTCCAGGGCCACGGGGGTATAGCTAGGTGCAATGACCACTTCGCAAAAAAGATCATGGATTTCCTCGGCAGTGGGTTTGTCTATTTCAACGTTGCTGATCAATATTCCGCCAAAGGCCGAAACTGGATCGCCTGCCAATGCATCAAGATAGGCTTGATGAATGGTTGGCCTGGTGGCAAGGCCACAGGCATTATTATGTTTCAATATGGCGAAGGTGGGGGCATCGTTCTTAAATTCTTGGATAAGGTTTACAGCTGCATCCACATCCAACAAATTGTTATAGGAAAGTTCCTTACCGTGGAGTTTGTTGAACATGGCATCAAAATCGCCAAAGAAAAAACCTTTTTGATGGGGGTTTTCACCATAGCGAAGGACCTGCCCGTTGGTTGCACTTAATTTGAACGCAGCCTCTTCGTGGTTCTTGTTGAAGTAATTAAAAATGGCCGAATCGTAATGTGATGACACATTGAAGGATTTTGTTGCAAAACGTCTGCGGTCTTCTAAAGTAGTGCTGCCATTTCCTTTGGCAATCATTTCCAAGACTTCATCATAATCGTTCATGGAGGAGACGCAGAGCGTATCCTTATAATTCTTGGCTGCCGCACGTATCAACGATATGCCTCCTATGTCTATTTTTTCAATAATATCCTGTTCGGAAGCTCCGCTGGCAACCGTTTTTTCAAAAGGATAAAGATCTACAATGACGATATCCAATTGTGGAATTTCAAACTCCTTCAATTGTGCCTGGTCACTTTCATTGTCCTGACGGTTCAATATACCACCAAACACCTTGGGATGCAAGGTTTTTACCCTACCACCCAATATGGACGGATAGCTGGTAACGTCCTCTACGGGCACTACGTCTATTCCCAACTCCTTTATGAATGTTTCCGTACCTCCTGTAGAATAGATGGTAATTCCCAATTCATTAAACTTTTTTACCAATGGCTCTAGCCCATCTTTGTGAAAAACGGATATCAAGGCTGAGGAAGCTTTTTTAGTGGTACTCATTTTGATGTGATTGTTGTTATGGATTATAAAGGACACAAAAGTAATTTTTTTGTACTTAAAAATCAGCAGGATTATTAACAATCGCCCTAAAGTTTTAAAGAATTTTGGAGACCTCCCGGTTTACGTATTCCAAAAAACGCTCGTCCTCTTCGGAAAATGGATCCGGAGTATTGGAATCGATGTCGATTTGGCCAATATTTACGCCGTTTAAGAATAAGGGAATTACTATTTCAGCCTTAACGGTCATACTACAAGCTATGTAATTGTCCTGAGCCTTTACATCGGGAACTACAAAGTTTTGATCGGATACCGCTACCTGCCCACATATTCCTTTGCCAAAAGGAATTATGGTATGGTCCGTAGGGGTCCCGGCGTAGGGACCCAATTTCAGCTCTTCCTTATCCCCGTTTCTAAAGTAGAACCCTACCCAATCATAGTACGGAACATTTTCTTTAAGCAATTCGCAAATGGCCTGCATTTTTTCGGGGCTATTTATTTGGGGATCGTTTATAATTGCCGAAACCTTTGGTCTTAATCTGCTTAGCATATGATGATTTTTTACAAAAATAGGGCTATTTATAAATCCTGTGGCACTACCCATTTTAAACTTCACATCCTAATTATTGGGTTGGGCAATTTTAGACCTAAAATTTAGTTAATGTTTGGGAAGGAAAATAAAGAGTGCCAACTTTTGATTATTTTTGACTTTATGAAAGTAATGATCCATAAAATAGTGGCTCTATTGATGGCAATTTTTATGCTGGCCTCTACCGTTTCTTGGACGGTGGAGAAGCATTTTTGCCTCGGTGCGTTGGTGGATATTGCTTTCTTTCATGAAGCGGAAACATGCGGCATGGAAATGCCTTTGTTAAATAATGGTACGGACCTCGATAAGGATTCCAATAGTTGCTGCACTGACGAGATTGTTTCGGTTCAGGGTCAGGACGAATTAAGCATTTCCCAATATGACCTTAGTTTTGGCCAGCAGTATTTTTTGGCGGCCTTTACTTGTTATTATATAAATTTATTTCAGCCAAGGGAGCAGCACTTTGTTCCCCATGCCGATTATCCACCACCCATATTGGTTAAAGATATCCAAATCTTGGACCAGGTTTTCCTCATTTGATTTTTTTTATTGGTAATGACTTCGGTTTTCCATTTTTGAAATTGGAGAATCCGATGGTTTGTTGATTTCGATTATCTACTAATAGAAAACATTTAAACTTTTCTCAATTGGCTAAAAAAAATTGCTCTTTTTCGCCCATTTTTCATCTTTCCTGCCGGCAGGCAGGCAGGTTTTAGTTCCGTAGCCCTGCTATGCAACTCAAAAAGAGGTTCAATTGGACATAGCTAGTTGATTTCTGCCCGTTCCGGATCGGGAGGGTTCGCTTCGATCAGAAAAGTTTAAATGGGTTCATAATAAAATATATCAAGTGAAGCATTTTTTTGTAAGTATGTTTTTATGGATTCCTTTATTGGCTATTTCCCAGGACCATATTGAGGGAATGGTCATGGAGAAAAACCCTGAAAATGAGCACCTAGGATTGGCGGGAGCCAATGTTTATTGGTTAAATTCCCAGATGGGGACCATTACCAAGACAGACGGAAGCTTTGTGATTCCGTTTAAAAAGGAATTTAACCAACTGGTTATTAGCTATGTAGGGTTTGAGTCGGACACCTTGTCCATTGATTCCCCTAGAATGGTCCACCATTGGCTAAGGCCATCCAATGCTTTGAACGAGGTGGTGGTCCTTAAGAAACGGGATGCGGTACAGAAATCCTATTTCAGCCCACAGAATGTGGTCACCATAAATAGTGCAGAGTTGTTAAAGGCTGCCTGTTGCAATCTTTCTGAGAGCTTTGAAACCAATCCTGCCATAGATGTTAACTTTTCCGATGCCCTGACCGGCACAAAGCAAATACAGATGTTGGGGCTAACCAGTCCTTATTTATTGATAACCCAAGAGAATATCCCTATGGTACGGGGTGCCTCACAGGCCTACGGACTTACCTTTACGCCGGGGACCTGGGTGGAGAGTATCCAGATTACAAAGGGTGCGGGCAGTGTTGTTAATGGTTACGAAAGTATTTCGGGACAAATAAATACGGAATTGGTAAAACCTTTAACCGATAAGGCCGTATTTGTCAACGGGTACGCCAATTTAAATGGCAGGCTGGAATTAAATACCCATTTGAACAAAAAGTTGACCGATAAATGGAGTACAGGGCTCTATCTCCATGGCAACCGAAGGGATACCAAGGAAGATGGAAATGGGGATGGGTTTTTGGACGTTCCCTTGGGCAATCAAATAAATGTATTGAACAGGTGGCAATACCAAAACCCAAATACCGGTTGGATAAGTTTTATCAATCTTCGTTTTTTGAACGATGACAAACAGCTTGGGCAGACAAATTTTGATCCTGTTACGGATAAATTCACTACCAATTCATGGGGAGGGGAAATAAAGACCAGAAGGTTTGATACTTCATGGAAATTGGGCTATGTATTTCCCGGGCTACCATTTCAGAGTTTTGGGTTTCAAACGGCCTATAATATCCACAAACAGGATTCCTATTTTGGTTTTAACGAATATAATATTGATCATGAAAGTATCTATTCCAACCTGTTGTTCAATTCCATAATCGGGGACACCAAGAGCAAATTTAAAACAGGTCTGACCTTTGCGTATGATGGCTATGGGGAAATGGTGAATACCCAAGGTTTTTCCAGGGTAGACAGATCCATTGGAGCTTTTTTCGAGTACAGTTATGATAATCTAAAAGAGTGGAGTTTAACCGCGGGCATAAGAGTGGACAATCACAACCATTTAGGGACTTTTGTTACTCCCAGGTTGCACCTGCGGTATATGCCATGGGAAAGAGGGAGCTTTAGGGGGTCTTTGGGCCGCGGAAGGCGGGTAGCCAATATCTTTGCCGAAAATCAACAATTATTTGCCTCGTCAAGGCAGATAAGTGTTCTTGGGGATAAGGGCAGTATTTATGGGTTGGATCCCGAAGATGCCTGGAATTATGGTGCAAGTTATATACAGGGATTTAATTTGTTCAATAGAACGGGTAACATAACATTGGATTATTACGTTACCAATTTTAAAAATCAGGTGGTCGTAGATTGGGAGAATCCTTTAGAGGTTTCGTTTTATAACCTGGAGGGAAAGAGTATGGCCAAAAGCTTTCAATTTGAAGTAAATTATAATGTATTAAAAAATTTAGAGCTGAGGACGGCCTACAAAAATTATAATGTAGAAACCGATTACCGAACTGGGACACTGCAAAAACCCTTACAGGCCCAGCATCGATTTTTTGCCAATCTTGGATATATGACGGTCCCCAAAGAAAATGGGTCTCAATGGCGCATGGATTATACGGTGCATACTTTGGGAAGGCAGCGTTTGCCAGGAGCCGCCAATAGTTCCGTGGGGTACTCACCATCTTACAGTTTAATGAACGCCCAGCTCACCAAAGTGTTCAGCCATAATTTTGAAATTTATGTGGGAGGGGAAAATTTGACTAATTTTATGCAGGACAACCCTGTGGTGGGTGCCCAAGACCCTTTTGGTGCCAATTTTGATACCACCATGGTGTACGCGCCCATAATGGGCAGAATGTTTTATACCGGATTTAGGTATAAATTATAGTTTTATTTAAAATCAATTATTCAACTTTTAAAATAAAATAGAGATATGAGAAATTTAGTTTTAGGATCGGTGCTTGCCCTTTTAACGGCAGTTGGCCATGGGCAGGAGAAAAATAAGAAAATGAACTTTGAGGTAAATGGAAAATGTACCATGTGCAAGGAGAGGATAGAGGAAGCAGCCTTAGCGGTAAAAGGGGTTAAATTTGCTTTATGGGACATCCCGACCCATCAATTATCGTTGGTCATTGATGAGCGAAAAACAAATTCGATGGAAATAAAAACTGCCATAGTGGGAGTGGGTCATGATACCAAGGAATTAAAGGCTACGGAGGAAGCTTATGAAAGTGTGCACCCCTGTTGCCGGTATCGTGAGGATAATACCGATGATGGGCAGCATCATGAATAAGGAGAACCGGTAATAAAAAAAACCGTCCTTGGGATTCCAGGGACGGTTTTTGTAATTATAAATTGCCTGTGGCGGCTCGCCACTTACATCATTCCCGGCATACCGCCACCCATTCCTGCTGGGCCGGCAGGTGCATCTTCCTTAATATCGGTCAAGGCGCATTCTGTGGTTAGGATCATTCCGGCAACAGAGGCCGCATTTTCCAATGCAATTCTAGTTACCTTCTTAGGGTCTATAATACCCGCTTTGATCATATCTACGTAAGTTTCAGATTTGGCATCATAACCAAAATCGCCTTTACCTTCCAAAACTTTGGCAACCACTACAGATCCTTCCCCACCGGCATTTTCAACGATGGTTCTCAAAGGCGATTCTATAGCTCTTGCTACGATTTGAACCCCGGTTTCCTCATCGGCATTTTCGGTCTTTATTTTTGAAAGAACAGCTTTGGCCCTTACCAAAGCAACACCTCCACCGGCAACGATTCCTTCTTCAACGGCAGCCCTTGTAGCGTGAAGTGCATCATCTACCCTGTCTTTTTTCTCCTTCATTTCCACTTCGGAAGCGGCACCAACATAAAGAACGGCAACACCACCGGCCAATTTGGCCAAACGTTCCTGTAATTTTTCCTTGTCGTAATCGGAAGTAGTGGACTCTATTTGGGATTTGATCTGGTTTACCCTTGTTTTAATGGTTTTTGGGTCACCTGAACCGTTTACAATGGTTGTATTGTCCTTGTCAATGGTGATTTTTTCACAGGTACCAAGCATATCCAAGGTGGCGTTTTCCATTGTAAAGCCTCTTTCCTCAGCTATTACTGTTCCACCTGTTAGGATCGCTATATCTTCCAACATGGCCTTTCTTCTATCGCCAAATCCTGGCGCCTTAACGGCTGCAATCTTTAATGACCCCCTTAATTTGTTCACTACCAATGTGGCCAAAGCCTCTCCGTCAACATCTTCGGCAATGATCAAAAGCGGTTTTCCTGATTGGGCAACAGGCTCCAATACCGGTAACAGATCCTTCATGGAAGAAATCTTCTTGTCATATATTAAAATGTAAGGATTCTCCAGATTGGCCGTCATTTTTTCAGAATCGGTAACAAAGTACGGAGAAAGGTATCCTCTGTCAAATTGCATACCTTCTACCACGTCAACATAGGTATCCGTTCCCTTTGCTTCCTCTACGGTGATAACACCTTCTTTACCTACTTTTCCGAACGCTTGGGCAATAAGGTCGCCAATAGTTTCATCGTTATTGGAAGAAATGGCGGCTACCTGTTTGATTTTTTCTGAAGAGTCGCCCACTTTTTTGGTCTGCTTTGCCAAATCTTGAACAATAGCTTCCACAGCTTTGTCAATACCTCTTTTTAGGTCCATTGGATTGGCACCTGCAGCTACGTTCTTCAGGCCTTCCTTTACGATAGCTTGTGCAAGAACGGTCGCAGTAGTGGTACCGTCACCAGCCAAATCATTGGTTTTGGAAGCAACTTCCTTTACCATTTGGGCACCCATGTTCTCAAGCGGATCCGCTAATTCAATTTCTTTGGCTACCGTAACACCATCCTTGGTAATGGTTGGTGCACCAAACGATTTACTGATGATTACATTTCTACCTTTAGGTCCTAAGGTTACTTTTACTGCGTTAGCCAATGCATCGACACCTCTTTTTAGGCCGTCCCTTGCATCGATATCAAATTTTATGTCTTTTGCCATAATTTAATTTCATTTATCATTCCAAAATAAAATGGAATGAGACTTGTTATACTATTTTTTTGTTGTTTGAAATTTTCCCTACAATTAGAGAATGGGAGCAATATTATATAATTGCTAAAATGTCGCTTTCGCGCATCATAAGATATTCGGTACCTTCAAGCTTTAATTCAGTACCGGCATACTTGCCGTATAGCACCGTATCTCCAACTTTAACGGTCACTTTTTCATCTTTGGTACCAGGACCAACGGCAACTACTTTGCCTTTTTGTGGTTTTTCCTTTGCGGTATCAGGGATGTAAAGACCGGATGCAGTCTTTGTTTCGGCAGCCATAGGTTCTACTAGAACTCTATCTGCTAATGGTTTAATGCTAACTTTAGCCATATTATTTAGATTTTATGTTTTTAAGTTTGATTTTAATAGGCAGAAATTATGCCATTACCTTAAAACTGACACATTGTTAAACAAAAATGCCAGCTTGTCACTTAAGCTGGCATTTTTTATATTTTAAATTTGTTTTCTGTTGTTATTGAAGGCTGTCAGGGGTGCTTGTGCCATTAGTGGCAGGCGCGGGGACAGAGGTGTCCGGCAAAGCATCCGGGGCAGTTGTTTCTATAGGGTCGCCATTAAGCAATTTTGAATCTGAATCACTGAAACTTCCTTTCAATGCTACATTGGATAGCAAAATTAGGACCACCAAAATGGTTGCCAATGTCCAAGTACTCTTATCCAAAAAGTCCCCAGTTTTCTTTACCCCTCCTACAACTTGGCTGCCACCTCCGCCAAAGGATGAGGACAATCCTCCGCCTTTAGGGTTTTGCACCATAATTACGAGCATCAATAGGATGCAAACTAGGATGATAAGGACCAAGAATATTGTAAATGTTGTATTCATTATTTAATTATTTTCTTGTTGTATTTTTTCTACCGCTTTAATTCGGTCTGCAAAGAAACTACTTTTTTCTGGATATTTCAAACTTAAAATTTTGTAGGCCTGTATGGCCTTTTTGTACTTTTTTTGTTCTAAATAGACCTTGGCCAAGGTGGCTGTCATCAATTCATTTTTATCGAAACTCAGGGAGTCTTTAATGGTGACCTTGACCGTGTTTTCATTGGGTACGATTTTGGGGTTTGTTTCAATAAATTTGTCGATCAGATCAAATTTTTTCTTTTTTAATTTATCGGCCTTTGGAGTTGGTTTTAACTCGGTTTTGGCTGTTGCTTCCTTTATGGTGTTGGGTTCGGATTTTAGCTTTTGAGGCTTGTGCGTGGTTAATTGAAGCCATTCCGCAAAGGAGTATTTTTCTCTTTTGGTGAAATTTAAAGGTTTTCCTATTTCCAGTAGCTCTTCAGCTTTTTTTTTATTATCCGAGATGGACTTGTCCATTTTCGGGTCTTTGGAGGAAAAAAGTGAGGGGTCCAAAATATCATTGGCGTCCTTTACCGTTCTTGGTAAGGGTTCGTCCTCCGATTCTTCTATTAGGGCACTTTCTTTTTTAAATTCGGATACGATCTCTTCGGAAATGGTGGGAGTATCGTTCAAAGTAGTGGATTTTCCCAAAATAGAATCGGCGATGGTATTCTGCAAAAAATCTATGGAGGTAATAAAATCGAAAAGAATATCCCTATCTGTCGTATAGGCGGCAGTTAACTTAAGGGCGTTGTTGTACTTAAAACTGTTGAGGTTCTTTAGGCCTTTTAGATGCATGGCCCTTGCTGCCTGGAAGTACGGATACTCCGCCAATACATCTTCCAGTTGTTTGGTCTGCACAGGGGAAACCACTTCATCCGGGTTTTGTAATAAATATGTAAAGTCCTGTACGTTCATAAATTACCAATCTGCCAATGATTTATTAAAAATGTCCTGGGTAATACGTTCAAATATTATCTGGTGGGCCTCATCCTTTACACTGGCCAATTGCGAATTGGCCGGATAATCGTAGAAGAAGGAAAACCGTTGTTCAAAGTCTACATCCTCTTTGGTGTTGTTAAAGAACCTTACGTTTACGCCTATACTCAGCCGGTTTTGCGCCGCGTTTTGTTGGGAGGTGGCAGACATAGGGGATATTCTATATTCCACGATCTCGCCTTCATAGAGCAGGTCCCCGTTGGATTTAACTAGGTCCAAACTGGTCTGGTTCAATATCAGATCCTGCAGGGCCAGGGTAAAATCCCTATCCATTCCCGGTTCAAAGGTGGATCCCGGATTTTGGGAAGCGTAGTTCTGGAAATAATTCACCTGAAAGGTAGTCGCCGTTCCCACGTCTCCCCCGGTAAAGTTATATATGCCACAACCAGCAATGCATACTGTGAACACCAATAGAATTATAAGACTTTTTATTTTAAACATTCATTAGTTTTTTTCAGGATTCTCTTTTTTTATTTTTTTTGCCTATTGCCTATTGCCTATTGCCTATTGCCTATTGCCTATTGCCTACTGTTATAGGTCGTACT
The DNA here is from genome assembly GCF_003426735.1 of Arenibacter sp. P308M17. Taxonomy (GTDB): domain Bacteria; phylum Bacteroidota; class Bacteroidia; order Flavobacteriales; family Flavobacteriaceae; genus Arenibacter. The sequence goes on along the minus strand of NZ_QVON01000003.1, from coordinate 217,313 downwards.
GTTTTATTTTTCTGTACAGGGTGCGTTCCGAGATGCCCAATTCCGCAGAAGCCGCTTTTCTCTTTCCTTTGTTCCGTTCCAAGGATTTTTTAATGAGCTCTATTTCCTTGTCCTGTAAAGATAGGGTTTCTTCCTCTTGTATTTCCTCTGCAAAATGATACTTGTCCTCTTGTTGGGGAGATTTGACCAATGGTTTCTCTATATAGGGTTCTGGAAGTTGTAAAATTTCACTTGGACCTTCCTCCTGTTCCGCATATTCCTCCTCGTCATCCCCGTATATTTTTCTGATAAGATTTTCGTTTTCTTCCTGAACTTTTTCACTGTCGTTGTGCTTGAGCAGTTCCAATGTTAACTTCTTAAGATCGTTCAGATCGCCTTTCATATCAAAAAGAACCTTGTACAATATTTCCCTTTCCGTACTAAAGTCGCCTTCCTTTTTATCCTTTCCCACTATGGCGGGCAGGTTGCTATTGCTGGAATTGGGCAGGTAACTGTTCAGGGTGGCCAAGGTAATTAGCCTGCTTTCCTCCAACACGGAAACCTGTTCCGCTATGTTCCTTAACTGGCGAATGTTGCCGGGCCATCTGTATTTCAAAAGTAGTTGCACGGCATCGTCATCCAAACGAATGGTGGGCATTTTATACTTCTGCCCGAAATCCGATGCAAATTTGCGGAACAATAAATGGATATCCTCTTTGCGCTCCCGTAATGGGGGGATGTTTATTTCTACCGTACTTAAGCGATAATAGAGGTCTTCCCTGAATTTTTCCTTTTTAATGGCCTCGAACATATGAACATTGGTAGCGGCCACTATTCTGACATCTGTTTTCTGGACCTGGGAAGATCCAACTTTTAAAAATTCCCCATTTTCCAGAACCCTCAGAAGTCGCACCTGGGTGGTAAGGGGCAGTTCCCCAACCTCGTCCAAAAAGATGGTGCCGCCATCGGCTACCTCAAAATAGCCACTTCTGGTAGCTGTTGCTCCTGTAAAAGCCCCCTTTTCATGTCCAAAAAGTTCACTGTCTATGGTGCCTTCCGGAATGGCCCCACAGTTTACCGCAATATATTTGGCATGTTTTCTATGGGAAAGGGAGTGTATAATTTTTGGAATGGCTTCCTTGCCCACGCCGCTTTCTCCCGTAACCAATACAGAGATGTCCGTAGGTGCCACCTGAATGGCCTTTTCAATGGCACGATTGAGCTTTACATCATTGCCAATAATTTCAAAACGCTGTTTTATAGATTGGATCGATTCCATGGTTTAATTGTTATTGGAAAGTCCCAGAGGCCTTCCTATTAAGGTGCCGGAGGTACAATCGGTAATTTCTACATTCACAAAATCCCCTATTTTGTAGTTTTCCTTGGGAAATACCACAACAAAACTTTGGGAGTTCCTTCCCATCCAATCCAAATCCGATTTTTTGGAGGATCCCTCTATCAGGACTTCAGTTGTTTTTCCAAGCTGCTGTTTGCTCCTAAAATAACTATGTTCCCTTTGGAGGGCAATAATTTCGGTAAGTCTTCTGTTTTTAACTTCTTGTGGTACATCATCTTCCATATTCCTTGCTGCGGCCGTCCCTGGCCTTTCGGAATAGGCGTACATATAACCATAATCGTATTTAATCTCCTTCATTAGGGAAAGGGTGTCCTGATGGTCTTCTTCCGTTTCGGAGGGAAATCCTGTAATCATGTCCTGTGATACGGAGCAATCCGGTATTATTTCCTTTATACGCCTCACCAGCTCAAGGTACTCCTCCCTAGTGTGCAATCTGTTCATTTCCTTTAAGATCCTATTGCTGCCACTTTGTACGGGTAAATGGATATAATTACAGATATTGGGATATTTTGCTACTACCCGAACCACATCCAAGGTCATGTCCTGCGGATTGGAAGTAGAAAATCTGATACGTACTTTGGGTTGTGCCAACGCCACCATTTCCAATAGGTTGGAAAAATTGACCGCTGTAGCTTGTTGCATTTCAGATGCTTTTTCGAATCCTTTTTTTAATCCGCCGCCATACCAAAGATAACTGTCCACATTTTGTCCCAGAAGGGTAATTTCCTTGTATCCCCTATCGGCTAGATCGCTTACTTCCCCCAATATGGATTGCGGATTCCGACTGCGTTCCCGCCCCCGTGTAAAGGGTACTACACAAAATGTACACATATTGTCACATCCACGGGTAATGGAGACAAAGGCGGTTACACCGTTGGTATTTAGGCGCACGGGGGATATATCCCCATAGGTTTCCTCTTTGGATAGGATTACGTTTACGGCATTTCTGCCATCGTCCACCTCTTGGATAAGGTTGGGCAGGTCCTTATAGGCATCCGGGCCAACTACCATATCCACAATTTTCTCTTCCTCCAGCAATTTGGTCTTTAACCTTTCGGCCATACATCCAAGAACCCCGACCTTCATATGCGGCCTATGCCGTTTTACGGCATTGAATTTTTCCAATCTTTTCCGGATGGTAAGCTCTGCCTTTTCCCGAATAGAACAGGTATTGACCAATACCAAGTCGGCATCTTCCAACTTATGGGTAGTACTGAAGCCTTCATTGTACAGTATGGAGGCAACAATTTCACTGTCCGAAAAATTCATGGCACAGCCATAGCTCTCTATGTACAGTTTTCTGTTGTTATTTTCTTTTTTCGCAAGTGTTAGGGCGGTTCCCTGTAAGGATTCATCAATAATCTTCTCCATATTTGTTGTGCATTCAGCCTCATCTTTAAGAGTGTGCAAAGATAGTATTATATGATTAAATATGACATATTGACAGTTAAATATTTGTCAAAAATCAACGCAACTATTTGGGCTAATGGCATCTAATTAATGTTGAATCCGTTAAAAATATTAGTATGGGAAGGATAATTCTATTATGGTTTCTGTTGGTTGTCCTTGGGTTTGTTTCCTGTAATGAGGAGGATGATGGTAAATATGCAGAGTACCTGGTGGCCAAGCCTTTAACAATCAGTATGGCCGATTTTAAAAGTGCTATAGATATAATTGCTCCAGTTCCTATGCATGAATCCGGCAAAATTTATGTCTACGGAGAGTATGTATTTGTCAATGAGAAATATAAAGGGGTCCATGTCATTGATAATTCCGACCCTAAGGCACCCAAAAAAATAGCCTTTATAGAAATACCGGGCAATGTGGATGTTTCCGTAAAGGGCAATTACCTATTTGCGGACAGTATTACGGATTTGATCGTATTGGATATATCCGACATCAATGGTATTGAAATGGTAAACCGTTTGGAAAATGTGCTGAGGAACAACGTGATTTTTCCTTTTGAAGTAGATATTTATGAGTGGCAAGATATAGATTATGAAAATGATATGGTAATAGGATGGGAAACCGTAAGGGAGAGAAGGTTGATAGAGGAAGTGCAGGTAGATTTTTCACGTGAGTTTGATGTTATGCTGTCCAATGCCGCCCAAAATTCGGTCACAACGGGGCAGGGCGGTTCCTTGGCGCGTTTTAAGATCGTGAATGATTATTTATATGCCGTGGACAGTCATAATATAAATGTATTCAACATTGAAGATTTGGAAAATCCCAAGGATATGGAGGACGTCTATGCCGGTTTTGATATAGAAACTATTTTTAACAGGGGGGATCAGTTGTTTTTAGGGAGTATGAGGGGGATGTATATTTATGATATCTCCTCTCCTGCCACCCCGAGCTTTATTTCTGAATTTGAACACGGTACGGCCTGCGACCCTGTTGTAGTAGATGGGGATTATGCCTATGTAACCCTAAGGGGCGGTAATATGTGTGGTGCTACCGAGAGTGGGCTTTTTATTGTGGACATATCGGATATTGCCAATCCCGAATTGGTTAAGACCTATCCCATGGACGGACCCTATGGCCTGGGAGTAAAGGGTGAAAAACTATTTGTGTGCGATGGTGCCTCGGGACTTAAGGTCTATGATAAGACCAATGTTCAGGATTTGGTGCAGCTTAACCATTTTAAGGACATAGACACCTTTGATGTGATCCCCATGGAGGATAATTTATTGATGATTGGGAAAGAAGTCCTGTACCAATATGAATACCTGGATAATAAAATTGAACTGATCAGCACCTTTGAGCTTAATTGATTGCTGTAGAATGGGGGTGCTAGACTTTAGATGCTAGACTAGATACTAGAATTGAGATGCTAGATGCTGGATTTTGGGTTTAAACCTGGAACTTTGAATTTTAAGGCTGCCAGCTGCCGACTGTCACTGCCAACTGCCACTTCTTATTTTTTCCTTACGCTGGTGCGGGCGTCACGCCCGTACCTACAAAACAAAACATAAAAAGAATCTCAAGCAACAGCTTTACAAGTCTTCCAACTTGGCACTTTATAAACCCTTGCGCTAAAACGACCGGCCATGGGTTGCAATCCCTTCCGTCTTCTCCTCCTCTGGTCGGGGAAGCCACCTTCCCTTAACCAAGGGAAGGAGCTTTAACTTACGTTATTACAATTTACTTATTGATTTTTAGACCCCCTTTAACTCCCCCTCCTTGGGAGGGGGCTGGGGGGAGGACAACCTGCTGAGGGTACAAGTTTAAAACTTTGAACCTTAAACTTTAAACTTGCCGACTGCCAACAGCCACTTCTTATTTCCTTACGCTGCGCGCCCACGAAAATATTTAATGATTATTAGGATTTATAGTCTAGTAAAATGTGCTGAAGAACAGTATACCTAAAACAAGTAATAGGTACAAGTTGTTATATTCGTATATTTGAATAAAGAATAGAAAAATGTTGAACTTGATTGAAAATAATAAGCATGAATTGCAAAGGCTTTGTGAGAGATATGACATTAAAACGATGTATGTATTCGGCTCGGCAACGTCCAGTGATTTCAATGAATCAAGTGATATAGACATACTAATTTCATTTAAGGAAATCCCTTTTGAAAAATATACGGATAACTACTTTGAATTGCACGAAAAACTTGAGCAGTTGTTTAACCGAAAAGTTGATTTGTTAACTGAGAGATCATTATCAAATCCATACTTTATTCGAAGTGTAGAAAAAACAAAGCAATTACTTTATGCAGCATAGTGTTGAAATGTATTTGCTTGATATTTCGAACTCAATAGATTCTATTTTCGAATACTTGGGAGAAGAAAGGAATTTCAAATTCTATGAATCAAATAAATTGCTTCGCCGGGCAGTTGAACGTGAATTGGAAATAATTGGTGAAGCAACAAATAGGATAATAAAAATAAACCCAAACATAGATATTTCGGATTCGAGAAGAATTGTTGACCTCAGAAATTGGGTGATTCACGCATATAACAATGTCGATAATGTCATTATTTAGGGAATAATTAATAAAGATTTGCCTTTGCTAAAAAAGCAAGTTTCAAATTTACTTGAAAAGTAAGGCTTATAACCTGCTGTAAGCAAAATGGGTTGCAATCCCTTCCGTCTTCACCTCCTCTGGTCGGGGTAGCCACATGCTAGATGCTATGCTTTAGATATTAGATCAGTAACCTTGAACTTTAAACCTGCCCACTGCCCACTGCGACTGCCTACTTTTTTTGAACCTTGAACCTTTTAATTAGGTGCTGCTAACCACAGAGGATCACTGTCACAAACCAAACTTTAAACTTTGAACCTGAAACTTCAAACCTGCCCACTGCCGACTGCGACTGCCAACTAGTTTTTTCTGAACCTTAAACCTTGAACCTTGACCCTGTAATAAACTTCCCGTCATTGCTAATTTTTGGTCATACTAAGCAGGGTATGGCATCAAATTAAAAAATTCAATTACTTTTGTGTCACCAAAAACGAGTTAATGGCAAAGAATTTAGTTATAGTAGAGTCCCCGGCTAAAGCAAAGACAATAGAAAAATTTTTAGGAAAAGAATATAAGGTGGAGTCCAGTTTTGGACATATTGCCGATTTGCCTTCCAAAGAATTGGGAGTGGACGTGGACAATAATTTTGCCCCTAAATATATTGTCGACAAGGACAAAAAGGCCCTTGTTAAAAAGCTTAAGGATTTGGCGGACAAAGCGGATACTATATGGTTGGCCAGTGATGAAGACCGTGAAGGGGAGGCAATTTCCTGGCACTTGGCAGAGGAGTTGAAATTGGACAAGAATAAAACAAAACGGATCGTTTTCAATTCCATTACCAAATCTGCCATTCAGAAGGCCATTGAGAATCCTAGGGAAATTAATTACGATTTGGTGAACGCCCAACAGGCAAGGCGGGTTTTGGACAGATTGGTGGGATATGAACTCTCCCCGGTCTTGTGGAAAAAGATTAAACCGGGATTATCCGCGGGCAGGGTACAATCCGTTGCGGTGAGATTAATTGTAGAGAGGGAGCGGGAAATTGAAGCTTTTAATCCGGAAGCTGCCTTTAGGGTATCGGCCGAGTTTAAAACCAATGATGGTAGTATTTTTACGGCCAAGTTAAATAAGACCTATGCTAGCCAGAAGGAGGCGGAAGCTTTCTTAAAGGAAAATATAGGGGCAAATTTTTCGGTTGCCAATCTGGACAAGAAACCGGCCAAAAAATCACCTGCAGCACCATTTACAACTTCAACACTGCAGCAGGAGGCCTCCAGAAAATTGTATTTTTCGGTTTCAAGGACTATGCAGGTGGCACAGCGCTTGTATGAGGCGGGGCTGATAACCTATATGAGAACGGATAGTGTTAACCTTTCCCAGGATGCCATTGATGCTGCCCAGGATGCCATTATAAGCAATTACGGTAAGGAATACAGCAAGGTTAGGAATTTTACGGGAAAATCCAAAGGAGCCCAGGAGGCCCATGAAGCCATCCGTCCTACGGAGATGACCAATCAGTCCCCATCTTTGGAAAGGGATCAATCCAAATTGTACGAACTTATTTGGAAGCGTACCCTGGCCTCACAAATGAGTGATGCCGAATTGGAGCGTACCAATGTTAAAATAAAGGCCAATACCCATAAGGAAGAATTTACCGCCAACGGGGAGGTAATAAAATTTGACGGATTCCTAAAGGTATATTTGGAAAGTAGGGACGAGGAGGATATAAATGAAGAGCAGGAGGGAATGCTTCCTGCAATGAAGGAAGGTGAAAAACTTCTCAATAATTATATTACGGCAACAGAGCGTTTTTCCAGGGCACCCTATAGGTTTACGGAGGCCTCTTTGGTTAAAAAACTGGAGGAACTAGGAATAGGAAGGCCCTCTACTTATGCGCCCACTATTTCCACTATTCAGAATAGGGGCTATGTAGATAAGGGAACTATAGAAGGCACCGAAAGAAATTATGTACAGCTACTGCTCAAATCGGATAAGCTTACGACCAAGGATTTAAAGGAAAATGTAGGCTCCGATAAAGGGAAACTGGTCCCTACGGATATTGGAATAATAGTGACCGACTTTCTGGTAGGTCATTTCGAAACCATTTTGGATTATCATTTCACTGCCAAAGTGGAAGAGGATTTTGATGGAATTGCTTCGGGCGATGAGGATTGGCAAAAGGTATTGAAGGATTTTTATGGGGACTTTCACCCCAAGGTCCTGGATGTGGAAGAAAATGCGGATAGGGCCAGTGGCGAACGCGTTTTGGGTACCGACCCCAAGACAGGAAGACAGGTTTCGGTCAGATTGGGCCGCTTTGGTCCCATGGTACAGGTGGGTACCGTGGACGATGAGGAGAAACCATTGTTTGCCAGTCTGTTGCCGGACCAGTCCTTAAATACCATCAGCTACGAAGAAGCTATGGACCTGTTTAAATTGCCAAGAAAGCTTGGTGTTTATGAAGGGGAAGATGTAGAGGCCAATGTGGGCCGTTTTGGTCCTTATATAAGGTTTGGTAAAAAGTTTGTGTCCTTGGGCAAGGATGAAAATGCCATGGAGATAGATATGGATCGGGCCGTAGAACTTATCAAGGAAAAAGAAAAGGCCGATGCCCCAATTGCGGTTTATGAAAATAAGGAGGTAACCAAAGGGGTAGGCAGATTTGGGCCGTTTATAAAATGGGACGGAATGTTCATTAATGTTAGTAAGAAATATGATCTTGATAGCCTTTCAAAGCAGGATATAGCAGATATTATAGAAGCCAAAAAACAAAAGGAGATCGAGAGATTGGTCCAAGAATGGCCGGAAGCAGGTATTCGAATAGAAAAAGCGAGATGGGGAAGGCATACCATTATTAAGGGAAAGGTTAAGGTTGAGGTTTCCAAAGATGTGGATGCTACCAAGATTTCCCTAAAGGATGCACAAGAATTAATAGAAAAAAAGACACCTAAGAAAAAGACAAAAACAAAACCTAAGGCTAAAAAATAATATGGCATTCGATTTTTTAGTACCCGTAAGTGATAGGGTATTGGCCCACTGCGAATTACTTCCGGCCCAAGCATTAGGGAAACACATTTATATGCATACTGCACGGCATGGCCTTCCGGTGTTGGCAAATGTAAGTGTAGCCATATTGGGGGTCCACGAATCCAGAAATGCCTTTGAGAAAAAACCGGAGCGCCTGGATATTTCCGAAATCAGACTGCAGCTGTACAATTTAATGATGGGAAATTGGAACTCCTCAATCATTGATTTGGGTGATATTGAGGAAGGCGAGACCGTAGAGGACACTTATTTTGTGGTAAAGGAAATAGTTGCAGGCCTCTTGGAGGAAAATATCATCCCTATTGTCATTGGGGCAACCCAAGACCTTACCTATCCTACCTATAGGGCCTTTGACGGTCTTAAAAATATGGTCAACCTAGTGTCCATAGACAGTAGGTTCGATTTTGGAATGGACGAGGAACTTATTTCTTCCCATTCCTATATGAGTAAAATAATTACCGATAAGCCCAACAACCTTTTTAATTTCTCCAATATCGGCTATCAGAGCTATTTTAATTCCCAGGAGGAATTGGACCTTATGGAGCGTCTTTTCTTCGATTCCTATAGGTTGGGCGAATTAATTTCAGATATCACCCTGGCAGAGCCCGTGCTCAGAAATGCCCATGTGGTAAGTTTGGATGCACGTGCCATACGTGCGGCAGATATGGGGTATTCCAGAAATTTTTCCCCCAACGGTTTTAACGGTCGGGAAATTTGTGCCATTTCCAGATATGCCGGAATTAGTGACAATGTATCCGTTTTTGGGATTTACGAATGCGAGAACAGCAATCAATCCTTTCAACTTGTTGCACAAATAATTTGGTATTTTATAGAGGGGCTAAACTTTAGGATTCAGGAGGCCCCCAATAGCAATAGTAACGACTTCACCAAGTATACCGTACCTACGGAGGATGAGTCCCTTGTCTTTTATAAAAGCCATCTCAGCGAAAGATGGTGGGTAGAGGTACCTTCAATTTTAACTTCACATACTAAAACAAATTCACCCGCGTTATTACCATGCACTGAAATGGATTATCTGGATGCATGTAATCAAAATATTCCTGAGCGGTGGTATAAAGCCTACAAAAAAGGGTTTAATTGAATTAACAAATTTAGGGTATAAATACAATTTTTATACAATAAATTATTTAAAAATAAGTTTTAGAGAATAATACTTGTGTTTGCATTTATAATCATAATCGAAATTTAACCTAACGTATGAAGAAGCTATTGTTGTCATCTATAGCATTTGTTTTTTTACTCTCAAGTTGTGGGTCCAAAACAAAAGGAGAGCTGGTCGGAGCTCAAGGAAAAAAGTGGTATCCAGAAAAACCTTATGGTATGGAATTGATTCCGAGAGGAGCATTCATTATGGGTAAGAGTGAGGAAGATCAGGCCAAGTTACTAAATGCCCCGACAAAGACTGTAACCGTTAGATCTTTCTATATGGATGATACGGAAATTACGAATAGTGAATATCGCCAATTTGTAGAATGGGTGAAAGATTCCATAGCAAGAACCAAAATGGCCATTCTGGCAGATGAATTGGGGTTGGGACCGGAAGATGGAGGTATAGGGGACTACGCTTTTATGGATGCGGATACCACAAGATTGTCCGCCTACGATAAGTACATGCTGAACAATTACGCCGGTATGGGGGAAACAGGCTATGAAGGTAGGGCTTTGGACAGAAAACAGGATTTGACCTGGGACACCTCCAAGTATCCTGACGAGTATTATGCCGAGGTAATGGATTCATTATATATTTCACAAGAGGAATCCTATAATGGCCAACGCCACATAGATGTTACCAAATTGAAATACAAATACACCTGGATGGATATTGAGGCTGCGGCCCGGGCCAAAAAGGGAAATAGAAAGGAATTTATAAAACAGGAAGAATTGGAGATATATCCGGATACTACGGTATGGATAAAGGATTTCGCTTACTCCTATAATGAGCCCATGCACAATGATTACTTCTGGCATGATGCCTATAGCGATTATCCTGTTGTGGGTGTTTCTTGGCAACAGGCACAGGCCTTTTGTAACTGGAGGACCAAATTCAAGAACGATGATCAAAAAAGTAGGGGCAAGCAATTTGTAAACCGCTTTAGATTACCAACCGAAGCGGAGTGGGAATATGCGGCAAGAGGCGGTATAGAAGGGGGAACCTACCCATGGGGTGGACCTTATGTAATTAGTGATACCGGATGTTTTATGGCCAACTTTAAACCACAGCGTGGGGATTATGCGGCGGACCAAGCTTTGTACACGGTAGAGGCAAAGGCCTACGAACCCAATGATTATAATCTTTATAACATGGCTGGTAACGTATCCGAATGGACCAATAGCAGCTATGACCCCAATTCCTATGAATATGTGTCCACAATGAACCCAAATGCGCAATCCAGCCAAAACGCAAGGAAAGTTATTAGAGGTGGATCTTGGAAGGATGTTGCCTATTTCCTACAGGTTAGTACCAGGGATTATGAATATCAGGATTCGGCACGTAGTTATATTGGTTTTAGAACCGTCCAGGATTACATGGGAGAGGAAGACTCACCAATTAATTAGAATACAGAATAAAGAGAAAAGAATAAAGAAGAACTTTAAATTGAATAAACGTTAAACCAAATACTTATTATTAACATTACTTAATTAAATTTAAAATTATGGCACAGTCAAAATCAACTAAGAAATTATTTAACATGGCCTACGGTCTTGGTGCATCTGTAGTAATCATAGGAGCATTGTTCAAGATCCTTCACTGGCAATTTGGCCCACTAACTGGGGGATTGTTATTGGCAATCGGACTAATTACCGAAGCGCTAATTTTTGCCATCAGTGCATTTGAACCGGTAGATGACGAATACGATTGGTCATTGGTATACCCCGAATTAAGTGGAGGTGCTGCCTCTGGGAAATTAAATTCCAAAGCTGAAATAAAAGAGGCAGAAGCTTCTTTATCCAAAAAATTGGATGATCTTTTAAAAGAAGCCGGTGTAGATGCCAACCTTATGGAAAGTCTGGGATCCAGTATTAGAAACTTTGAAGGTGCAGCCAAAGGCATTGCCCCTACGGTCGATGCTATGGAATCCACTAAAAAGTATTCCGATGAGATGGTTCAAGCTGCCGCTCAAATGGAATCTTTGAACAGTCTGTACAAAGTTCAATTGGAAAGCGCAAGCAGACAAGCATCCATCAACGAGGAAGTGGTGCAGAATTCAAGTGCCCTTAAGGATCAAATGGAATCTTTGGCTACCAATCTTTCTTCTTTGAACGGAGTTTATGGTGGTATGTTATCTGCAATGAATAGAAACTAATTAGTTAAAATTCAATAACCAAACCCAAATCAATTAATAATTAAAACTAATTAGAAAAATGGCAGGAGGAAAAGCAACACCACGTCAGAAGATGATCAACCTAATGTATTTGATCTTCATTGCGATGTTGGCCTTAAATATGGGAAAAGAAGTGCTATCGGCTTTCGGTCTTATGAACGAAAAGTTAGAGGCTTCTAACGTAAAAACCACGGAAAACAATACAGCTTTCCTAAGTGGACTTGAAACTAAAGCATCTGAAAATGCTGAAAAATTTGGCCCTCTTTTGGAGGACGCCAAAAAAATAAAGGAATTGTCCGCGGAGTATTACCTATACTTGGAAAACTTGAAAAAAGAGATGATGGCCGATGTTGAAGATCCAAAAGATTATCAAGTTATGGACAAGACCGATTATTTGGACCAGCGTTTTTTCCAGGGAGGTCAACTTGGCGCGGACGGTAAGGAATTTTTAGATCGTTTGGAGAACTATCGCAGCCAGATTACTGCGGTAATGCCAGAAGAATTGGAGTCGGTAAAGTCGTCCGTAAAAACAAGGTTCGAAACCGGTGATGAGAATGGTAAAGTGGAAAAAAGGGACGGGACCAAACAAGATTGGCTGAACTATAATTTTGAGGGCTATCCTTTGGTTGCCTCCTTGACCAAGATCACCGCACTTCAGGCCGATATCAAGGCTACCGAGGAAGATGCATTAAAAGCCATGCTTCAGGGACAGTTGAGCAGTGAGGTTTCCATGACCAATTATACCACTTTGCTGGAGCAGGAAAAATCTGCTTTTTATGCAGGAGAAAAATTTGCTGGAAATATTGTATTGGGACGTAAGGATGCCACTACAAAACCAAACGAGGTTAACTTGACCTTGGACGGGAGAAAGTTAAGTGAAGGTACCGATTATGTAATCGAGGACGGTAAGGTAAGGTTAACGGTAAGCGCAGGAAGTGCCGGGGATCACAAGATAGCAGGAAATTTGGTGTTCCTTCAGGATGGTGAGCGTACAGAAGTGCCGGTATCCTCTACTTTTGCCACTATTACCAAACCCAATGCCGCTGTTATTTCAGCAGATAAGATGAATGTGGTCTATCGCGGTGTTTCCAACCCTATAACCATATCCATTCCCGGTATTCCCGATAACAATGTTACTGCATCCGCACCCGGACTTAGTAAGCAGAGCGGAAGTAAATATGCTATGAATCCTGGTACCGGAAGAACCGTTTCCATAACGGCTTCAGGTAAATTACCCGATGGACAAATGATCAGGACTTCATCAGAGTTTAGGATCAAGGATATTCCAAGACCTTCAGGATCCGTAAGAGGGGAGTCCGGAAGTGCCAAGATGGGTAAAGAAAATCTAGAGATATCTACAATTGGAGCGCTATTGGAAGACTTTGATTTTGATCTTAACCTTGCAGTTAGTGGATTCAAATTTAAAGTTCCGGGACAGCCGACCGTAGATGTAAATGGCAACAAGTTGGACGCTAGGGCCAAGTCTGCCCTTAAAAGGGCGAGCCGTGGCGATGCCGTTCAGATATTTGATATTGAAGCCTATATCACCAACAACAAAAGCTACAAGCTTAAAAAGGTATCTCCTGTTGTAGTGGAGATAACAAATTAGTAAGGATATTGTGGAACGGCCATGGCAGATCGGAATGTTTGTCATGGCTTGTTCACCGGTCTAACTAAAGTAGGACCGAAGATTAAAATAAAAAAATTTAAACCGATGAATTGGAAAAATGTATTATTAATTGGAGTAGTGGTCCTGTTACCATTGTCTATTTTAGCCCAGGCAAATATTTTAAATGCCAAATTACCGGAAGAGATAGGGAAGAAGACCGAGGCACAGATTGAGAAAGACAATGATGCTCCTTTACCTTACGCTTATGTGGACGACAGGGATATACTCTGGTCCAAAACCGTTTGGGAGGTAATCGATCTGGACGAGCGTGTAAACTTTCCGCTGTATTATCCTTTGGATACTATAGATATAGGTCCTGATAGAAGGTCCTTGTACGATGTGCTGATCAAAAACATTAAAAACGGAAAATTGGAAGATGTTTATGTAGATTCTTATTTTACCGAAAAAAGAAAGTTCAGCGATTTGGCCGCTACTTTGCAGAAAGTGGATACCACGGATTACGGATACGAGCAATATAATGCGGGAGAGCCCATTTCTCCTGAATATATTAATCGTAGGAACCTTACCGCAGCCGATTTGGAAGAGTACCTAATTAAAGGAATGTGGTATTTCGATAAAAGATTGGGGGAATTAAAATATCGATTGTTGGGTATTGCTCCTGTAGCGCCGGACGTTAACTTTATAGATGATGAGTCTATGGATCTGGCCGAGGCAAAAGTACCATTGTTCTGGGTATGGTACCCAAGTGCAAGACAAATATTGCATGAGGCCAAAGTGTTCAACCAAAGGAATTCCGCGCAGCCCATTTCTTTTGATATGCTGTTGAACGCAAGAAGGTTCAACGCAACGATCTATAAAGAGGATAATGTGCACGGGGACCGCGAGATTGAGGACTATATAGCGGATAATGCCTTGTTCCAATTATTGGAATCTAAACGAATTAAGGAGGTTATCCGGGATAGGGAACAAGATATGTGGGCCTACTAGCCTAAAATAATATACCAATTCATATATAAAACCAAGCGCTGCATCCTAGGATGCAGCGCTTGGTTTTTTAACGGATTTGGATTTTAGTTTATACCATTGCATGGTAAATAAAGCTGCTTTTCCAGTTAGTAGGATGATTAAAATTTAATTCGATGAAGATTTCGATTTCCTTCCCTACTTTTGCAAAATGGTAGATTATCTAATTGTGGGCCTGGGCTTGGCCGGTATTTCCTTTTGCGAGGTATTGGAAAGAAACCAAAAATCCTTTAAGGTAATCAGTGATGATTCCCAGACCTCTTCCGTAGTAGCGGGCGGACTCTATAACCCGGTTACCCTTAAGCGTTTTACATTGGCCTGGAAAGCCAAAGAACAGTTGGACCTGGCCCTTCCCTTCTATTCCGAATTGGAAAGGAAGTTAAATATCCAATTGGATTATAAGATTCCCATTCTAAGGCGTTTTGCCAGCATAAATGAACAGAACCTTTGGTTTGAGGCTTTGGACAAACCGAATTTGGGACATTTTGTGGCTCCAAAAATACGTTCCAACCATAACCCCAATATTGATGCACCCTTTGGATATGGGGAGGTAATGCATACAGGAAGGATAGATACGGCCGTTTTACTATTGTCCTACAGTAAGTATCTGAGGGATAGGGATATATTCCTTAGGGAAACCTTTAATTTTGAAGCCCTAAAGCTAGAGGACAGATTTGTGGAATATGGCGGTCTAAAGGCCAAGAACATTGTTTTTGCAACCGGTTTTGGGATAAAGGGCAATCCGTATTTCAATTATTTGCCGCTCAACGGTACCAAAGGCGAATTGTTGACCATTAAGGCAGCTGCCTTAAAAGAGGGGAGCGTTATAAAATCGTCTGTTTTTATTATTCCTTTGGGCCAAGATATGTATAGGGTGGGCGCAACCTATAAGTGGAAAGATAAAACCAATGCTCCCACGGAAGAATGCAAACTGGAGCTTTTACAAAAGTTGAATACCTTTCTAAAATGCCCCTATGAGGTGGTAGACCATGTGGCAGGGATTAGGCCTACGGTAAGCGATAGAAAGCCATTGGTAGGCAGGCATCCCGAATACAAAAATATGTATCTGCTCAACGGTTTGGGTTCCAGGGGGGTCATGATTGCACCCATGGCATCCATGCAACTTTATGCTTTAATAGAAGATAAAAGGGCCCTGGATCCGGAAATGGATCTATCCCGTTTTACTCGATAATCGAGATTTAAATACTCCGACGCTTGCGTCGAAATCAAACTTGAATTTACTTTCAATGCCTCGTGGGCTTGCCCCGAGGTAGTTTACCAGGAAACATTTTTAGGAACCGGCCTTAGTGTTGGCCTTTGGGTCGTATTTGATGAAGAAATTGATCCATATGTTTCGTGAAATCCTAATGATAAAGGGCATAAATGCAATCAAAGTAACAATGATGCCGATAAAGGAGCTGATCAGGGAAGCTTTGAAAAATAAAAAGGTAATTACGAAAGCGGCCACGGCAAAGGCTACGCCAACACCATAACTAACGTACATTGCCCCGTAGAAAAAAGAGGGTTCTATTTTATATTTGGTACCACAATGGGTGCAACGGTCGTTCATTTTAAAGATATTGCCCAAATGATATGGGTTTTTGTCCCGATACATACTCTCTTCATGACATTTTGGACAAGTTCCTGTTAAAATGCTGTAGAGTTTGTTTCCTTTTTTTAACATTTGCAAAAAGTTTCTACGAAATTACGTTTTTGTAGCCTTAATCAATGTAACCTTAGTCACCAAATATGCTTAATATCCACAATCTCTCCGTATCCTTTGGAGGGGAATATCTATTTGAAGAAATATCTTTCCGTTTAAATTCCGGGGATCGAGTGGGTCTCATTGGAAAAAACGGAGCGGGTAAATCTACCCTTTTGAAAATTTTATCGAAGGATATGCCCATAGATTCTGGGACCATTGCGTCCGATAAGGACATAAAAATGGGATTCTTACGGCAGGATATCGATTTTGATTTGGGGAGGACTGTTCAGGAGGAGGCCCATCAGGCCTTTGAAGAAATAAAGGCCTTGGAGTTGAGATTGGACGAAATCAACCATCAGCTGGCCGAACGTACCGATTATGAAAGTGAGGGCTACAATCAGTTAATTATAGACTTGAACGATGTAACCCATCATTATGAAATATTGGGAGGGTACAATTATCAGGGAGAAACGGAAAAAGTATTGTTGGGCCTAGGTTTTAAACGGGAGGATTTTGATCGTAAGACCGAAACCTTTTCCGGCGGTTGGAGGATGCGGATAGAATTGGCAAAACTTTTATTACAGAGCAATGACGTGCTTTTATTGGATGAGCCAACAAACCACTTGGATATAGAATCCATTATTTGGTTGGAGAATTTCCTGAAGAATTATGCCGGAGGTGTAATGATAGTCTCCCACGATAAAATGTTTTTGGATAATGTGACCAATAGGACCATTGAAATTTCTTTGGGAAGGATCTATGATTACAATAAGCCCTATTCCAAATACTTGGTACTTCGCAACGAAATTAAGCAACAGCAGCTGAACGCCCAGAAAAATCAAGAGAAGGAAATACAGCAGGCAGAAAGATTGATCGAAAAGTTCAGGGCCAAATCCACCAAGGCCTCCATGGCCCAGTCGTTGATCAAGAAGCTCGATAAAATGGAGCGGATAGAAGTAGATGAGGATGACAACAGCGTAATGAACCTGAGATTTCAAATTTCTGTTACACCTGGTAAGGTGGTTACGGAAATAGAGGGTTTATCCAAGAGTTATGGGGACAACCATGTGCTAAAGAAAATAGACCTTTTAATAGAACGGGATTCCAAAACCGCCTTTGTTGGGCAAAATGGTCAAGGGAAATCCACACTGGCAAAGATACTAGTGGGGGATTTGGATCATAAGGGGCGTCTAAAATTAGGGCATAATGTTCAAATCGGGTACTTCGCACAAAATCAGGCAGAGTATTTGGATGGGGAAAAGACCATTTTGGATACCATGATAGATGCGGCCAATGAAAAGAACAGAAGTAAGGTTAGGGATATATTGGGGTCTTTTTTGTTTAGGGGAGATGAGGTGGAGAAATATGTAAGAGTACTGTCAGGAGGTGAGCGGAACAGATTGGCCCTCGCCAAAATGCTACTGCAGCCTTTTAATGTGTTGGTCATGGATGAGCCAACAAACCATTTGGACATTAAATCCAAGAATGTGCTAAAGCAAGCCCTTCAGAATTTTGATGGAACCTTAATATTGGTGAGTCATGATCGGGATTTTTTGCAGGGCCTTACCAACAAGGTATATGAATTTAAGGATGGCAGCATCAAAGAATATCTTGGGGATATCGACTTTTATTTGGAACAGAGGAAAGTGGAAGATTTTAGGGCAATAGAAAAGAAGCAGACCGTGGTCCAAAAAAAAGAAAGGCCCCAGGAGAGGCATATAGATTTTGAAGATCAGAAAAGGATAAAATCCTTAAAAAATAGGCTTAGTTCAACGGAAAGTGACATTGCCCGGTTAGAGAAGGAGTTGGCCGTAATTGATCACGATTTACTTATGAATTATGATGCCACCATTGCCAAGACCAATTTTTTCGACTCTTACCAAAAGAAAAAGAAAAACCTTGAAAGCCTAATGAAAACTTGGGAAAACATTACTATGGAACTTGAAGAGTTCTCTTTGTAGGGAAAAAATCCGTCCCATAGGTTTTCCTTGACCACAATTTCTTTCGTTTTCACAACAAATATGGGGCTTTCGGACTTTTTTCATCGAATATTTTTGCTGCTTATCGAACAATAATCTTATTTTGTAGGGTAATTCTTATTCCCTCGGGATAAAAGTTGAAAAATGATGAAAAGCATACTTATGCTATTGGGGCTTCTAATCGCGCAATTATTGTTCGGGCAGGTTACCGAACTGGAGAAAAATGTGCTCATAGAGCTCTATAAAAGTACTGGGGGTGATAACTGGATCAAAAAATGGGATTTAAACGCCCCGGTTTCCACTTGGGAAGGGGTTATCCTTGAGAACGATAAGGTAGTTTCCATTAATTTAATGGGCAACAACCTTAGGGGTAACATACCCTATTCCATAGGCGACCTAAAGAATTTAAAAGTATTGAACCTGGCCTTAAACAATATTGGAGGTAATATTCCGGAAAGTATTACCGAATTAAAAAAATTGGCCGTACTGCGGTTAGGTAAAAATAGGATAACCGGGACGATCCCCAATAATATTGGGAATTTGGATAGGCTTTTGGTATTGGATCTTTTCTATAACGACCTTTCTGGAGAGTTGCCTCTTAGCCTAGGTGATATTAAAAGGTTAAATGTAATATTACTTTCACATAACGGATTAAGTGGCTCCATCCCTTTGAGCTTTGGAAATTTAAAATATTTGGAACGTTTGGAGTTAGGGGATAATAACTTTAGCGGTTTAGTGCCGGATAGTCTCGAAAACCTGACCAACCTTAAAATGCTTGTTTTGGCGGAAAACCGATTTAGGGGAGAATTTCCTGGGGACATCTTGAGCCTTCCTAATCTAAAATTGGTACAACTTCAAAATAATAGATTTGGCAAGAATGATTTTGGTAACGAAGCCGGGAAAAATAAGTTTGTCCTTTTTGATTATGATGAAGGTAATTATAGAAGTTTTGATGTTAATAAAATAAATGGCAATAAAAACGTTAGAACGGTCGATACCCGATTTGAGGATAGTTTTAATTAAAAGAACTAAGTACTTGACAAAAATTGTTTTAACTAGGGTTCTCGGAAAATCCGTTTTACCCCAAACCCTAAAGGGAGCCTGATTTTCCTCAATTCCACCCTTTAGGGTCGGGGTCAAATATTGAGGAAAATCTTGCCAAATTGAATTTTGTCATGTACTAAATTAAAAGTATGTTACAACCCACCCAAATGAAGAGTTCGGGCAGGTCTGACGAATAAAACAATAAATATCAACAGGTGAATATGATACAGCAAAAATTACAAAGAGCTTGTGTTTTGGGGGTGATTATATTTTGTTTTGTGTTTACCACAGTAGTGAATGCTGTGGTTCCAAAAAGCGAAAAGGCCGTACTACTGGAACTTTACACTAGTACCCAAGGTCAAAAATGGAATACAGTATGGGATATTGACACCCCGGTAGACACCTGGTATGGTGTTACGGTCCAAAACGGCCATGTGGTGGAAATCAACCTTTTTAGGAACAACCTTGTAGGCAGTCTTCCTGAAAGTATAGGGGAGCTTAAATATCTGGTAAGTTTAAACCTTGCCTTTAATATCATAAGCGGGGAAATTCCGAAGGGGATAGCCCAATTAAATAAATTGGAAGTGTTGAAACTGGAGATGAATAGGTTGGAAGGTGGGATACCTGCGGAAATGGGCAATATGAAATCATTGGTAAAGCTTTCTGCCTTTAACAACTTCCTAAGTGGAAAAATACCCGAAAGTCTTGGAAACATTCAAACCTTAAAGGAACTTAATTTATCCAGTAATAATCTTACGGGGCGCATACCTAGTACCTTGGGAGAGCTTTCAAAATTAGAGAGTCTAGGGCTTTTTGAAAATAAATTGTACGGCTCCATTCCTGGAGAATTGGGAAAATTGGGCAATTTAAAGGAGCTGGTATTGGCGAACAATGAACTTGGCGGGGAAATTCCTAAGGAGTTTGGACAATTGGCAAGTCTTAAAGTACTTCAGATTCAGAACAACAATATTTTCTCTTTTGATCATATAGAAGGTATGGATTCAGGTCAGTTTCTTGTCTTTGATTATGATAAGGCCAAGGGAGAAGCAGGAAAAGAGAATAAGTATAAGAATATTGATGCTATTAAAACAAGAATGGCAGATACGAAGTTTGAAGATGAAATGGAGGAATAGTAATTGCTTAAAAATAAGTTGGTTTGGTTAGAAGGAATACAATTTGTATTCCTTTTTTTATTGTCTGGAGTCTTATTTACCCAATTTTAGTTACCCCGAACCTTGTTCTTTTTCACACCTGACCATCGTTAAAAATAACGCTGCGGTAGCCATGGCAATACCACTATTTTTTGCCTCGTCCTAATAAAAAACTATTCGACCCATATGATGCATTAACAATACATTTAAAGGTAAAACCCCGCCTGAACTTAGTCGGGCAGGCCCGTTTCAGATAGGTTTTCGGGATTGGTTACTGTAAATGTTGGATATACAAAGTAGGCAGTAAGCAGTGAAATCTATTTTTTTGCCGACCGTAAACCGCTAATGCCAAATCATTTCCCTGCCTACCGGCATGTATGTGGTTCGTAGTTTATTTTTTATAATCCCCGGCGTTGATTACCGTCCAATTCTTGTAGGGTTTAATGTATTTGCCAATGGCATTGTTGATATCGCTTATGGTTAGATTTTTTACTTTATCTTCCAATTTTTTATGGAATTCCATGCTGCGATCGTAATAAATATTATTGTTCAATAGGCCTGCCAGTTCGGCATCTTTGGCCCGGGAAACACTCTCCTCCTGCACCCAGCCGTTTACGGCGTTCTTTAATTCTTCCTCCGTAATACCATCTTTAATATAGCGGTCCAATTCCTCCTTAAACCCTAGTTGTACCTTGTCATAGTTCTCTGGGGCATAAATGGCATATAGGTATATGGACGAGTTTTGGTCGTCCGCATTGGGATCGGCCTGAAAACCGGCACCAGCGCCATAACTAACACCGTCCTTTTGGCGCAACCTGTCCGCAATCCGCGAATTTAGAAAACCGCCTCCCAGGATGGTGACTGCCATATTCAGGGCGGCATAATCTTCGTGGTCTTGACTAATATTAACATTAAGGTTTCCAAGGGTCATGGCATTCTTCTTATCCGGGGTAAGAATGTCTTCATTTACTTCAGGGGAATCGGTAAATGGATCCTTAAGCCTCGAGTAGGAGTTTATGCTATTGAAGTTGGTGTATTCTTTTTCCATATAGGTTTTTAGTTGTTCCGGTTGCAGATCACCAATACCTACCAGGATGGATTTGCCCAAGCCGTAAAATTCCTTGTGGAAACTTTTGATATCCTCTATGTTGATGGCCCTTATGGCCGCTTCCTCTTCTTCCACCGTCATTGCGTATAAGGGATGTCCTTTGGGAAAGATGTTGTTTATAACGGATAATCTTTTGGAGGCCAAAAATTGTGGTTCTGTCTTGTTGCTTTCCAAATATGCCAGGGACTCGGTTTTTAATTTTTCCAATTCCGAGGCCTCGAATGAAGGTGTTTTAAGCATTTCCGACATTAGGGCCAATGTGGCCATTAGGTTTTCTTCGGTAGAAACTACATTGGCATAAACATTACCGTTACTGGCCCTAAAGGATACCGAAGATTTTAATTTGCTCAATTCGTCCTCGATCTGTTGTCTGGACTTGGAAAGGGTGCCCTTGTTCAGCATACTGGCGGTAAAGGATGGGGCAACGCCTTTATTCTTTAGGGATTCCACATTCCCGTTTCTAATGCTAAAGCTAAGTCTGACGGTTTTGCCGCGATTACTTTTTTTAATAATACCGTAGGCAATTCCATTGGAAAGTTGGCCTTGCTCCAATCTGGATTGAATGGCATCATAGGAAACATCAAAGGCCTCTCCTGTGCCCATGTCCTCCCTGCCTTTATAGTTGGATACAAGGGCATCAAGATTTTGGGTGTGTTCAATTTCTATTCGTTCCGGCTTTTTGGCAGGGTTAAATCGGCCTATGGTTCTATTGGTGGTGATGAGGTATTTTTTCGCCACTTCATTTACAGCTTCAAGACCGGCACCCTCAATTCTATCCCGTTGTATAAACGCCAATCGCCAATCGCCTCCACCTATAAATTCGCTCATATAAGTTCCCAGATAAGAAGAGTTTCTAAAAATCTGATCGGTTCGTTTTAAGAGATTGGCCTTGGCACGATCCAATTCTTCTTGGGTAATGGGGGCAGTTTTTACAGCATCCAAAGTTTCCTTTAGAACTTTTTCCACTTCGTCCGCATTCTTATCCGAAGGAACGTCTACGTTGATATATAAAAAACCCGGTTCTTTGGTAAAAGGGGAGAAGGACCAAATGGAAGAAGCTTTTTTTGTCTCTATTAGGGCTTTGTAGAGCCTGCCGGCAGGCTCGTTCGTAAGGATGTCCTCAACAATGGATATGGCGGCATAATCCTCATGCGAGCCAGCGGGGGTATGGTACATGGCCGAAACTATCTGTAGGTCGCCAACACGATTGAGTTCGACTGTTTTTTCACCGTCCTGTGCCGGTTCTTGGGTATAGGAGTCCCTAATAGGGGTAGTAGGCTTTTCAATTTTACCAAACTTTTTTTGGATCAGCTCCAGTGTTTTGGCCTCATCAAATTTACCGGTGACCATTAAGACCGCATTGTCCGGACGGTAGAATTTTTTATAAAATGCCTTTAGGTTTTCAATGGGAACACGCTCTATGTCGGATCTGTTTCCAATGGTGCTGTTACCATAATTGTGCCAAATATAACCGGCATTGATCACGTTTTGCATAAGCACCCTGGACGGGTCGTTTTCACCACTTTCAAATTCATTGCGTACTACACTGAACTCGGATTCCAAGTCTTTTTTGGCGATATAGGAATTCACCATTCGATCTGCCTCCAGATCCAAGGCCCAATCCAGGTTTTCCTCATTGGAATTAAAGGTTTCAAAGTAATTGGTCCTGTCGTACCAAGTAGTCCCATTGGGCCGCGCCCCATGGGAGCTCAACTCTTTGGGGATATCCGGATGGTTGGGAGTGCCTTTGAATACCATATGTTCCAAAAGGTGGGCCATGCCTTTTTCCCCATAACCTTCATGTCTGGAACCTACCAGATAGGTAATGTTGACCGTGATGGTCTGCGATGAATTATCGGGAAATAAAAGTACTTTTAGGCCATTATCCATTTGGTACTCTGTTATTCCCTCTACAGTGGCTATTTTTTGTAATTGTCCAAAGGAAAGGCTGGTGCAAATAAGGGAGATCAGTATAAACGATATGATTTTTATTCTCATGGGAGTTAATTTTAGATATTCAATAATACAAAATTTAAAGGGTGTTTTATGGGTTATAACCATAGAAATTTTGAATTCTGGAGGGATATTGTGCCATAGGGATGGCACTTTGGAAAAATTGTAATATTTTTAGCCCGTCAACCCTAAAAATGATTTTTCAAATGCATAGAATTGCCACTGTATTATTTAAACAGCCTCTCTTTAATTTTCTTTTCTTTTCTTTCTTGTTGATTTCCTTTCAATCCTGTAAATCTGGACAGTCCGCTACAGCTGATCCGGAAAAGGAAGTGTCCGCTTCCGAGACCTTCACGGAGAAAATTCCCGCTACGGATATTACTTTTGATATGGTATTTATACCTGAGGGAAAGTTTATGATGGGCAGCCCAGAGGATCAGGTGAACAGAAAGGCCGATGAGGGTCCAATGAAGGCTGTTGAAGTGGATGCCTTTTATATGGGAAAATACGAATTGGGTTGGGAGGTTTTTGAGCTGTTCTTTAAGCAGAACAAGGATTTGTTCCAGAATTTGGACGCGGATAAGTTAAGTGGTATAGATGCCATTACAAGGCCCAGTCCTCCTTATGAGGATCCCTCTTACGGTATGGGAAAGGTTGGGTATCCGGCCATAAGCATGTCCGCCTATTCCGCCTTGGTGTTCTGTAAGTGGCTAAGTACCGTTACGGGCAGGTTTTATAGGTTGCCCACGGAAGCGGAATGGGAGTATGCGGCCAAGGCAGGGACCAATACGGCCTATTCCTTTGGGGACGATGTCTCCAAAATTGATGAATATGCCGTGTACTATAAAAATTCCGATAATCATTATGCCAAGGTAGGGAGCAAACTGCCCAACCCTTGGGGATTGTACGATATGCACGGAAATGTATCCGAATGGACCTTGGACGAGTACAAGGAAAATGCCTTGGCCATTACCGACTCCAAAAACCCTTGGGTAAAGCCTACGGTAATCCATCCCAGGGTAATCAAAGGGGGGTCTTGGGACGATGATGCCAAGACCCTCAGGTCTTCCGCTAGGATAGCATCCAGTTTAAAATTGCAAAAGAGGGATCCCCAAATTCCAAAAAGCTTTTGGTGGAACACGGACTCCAACTTTATTGGGTTTAGATTGGTGAGTCCAAAAGTTCAGCCTTCAAAAGAGGAACAAAAGCAGTTTTGGCAAACTGTGTTGGACGAGTAGGAATAATGCTGGAAAACTTTTGAAAACAAATTAAATATAACTCATGAAATGAGCATGACCAAAATTTGGTCGCCAGCCTGAAAGATCCATTCTGGCGGGCAAACCCAAATGAAGATATGCGAATTACACCCACCTGAACGATGTAGTCGGGCAGGTATGACCGCTAAAAAAAAATAAATATCTACCTATGAAAAATATACTGTTCGTACTATTATCATTTCTGGTTTTTGCCGGTCATGCCCAAGAATCATATACCCTATCCCAAGAGAGTGCCCTCAACATAAATGGTTCGTCTACCATTCACGATTGGACAGTAACGGCCAATGCAATCAAGGGATCCATGAACATGAAGGCAGGAGTAGTGGATAATTTGTTATTTCAGGTAGAAGTGGCCCAAATTAAAAGCGAACGTGGGGCGGCCATGGATAAAAAAATGCACGAGGCCTTAAAGATGGAAGAACATCCCGAGGTGATTTTTAAGTTTAAGGAAATCGAGAAAACCTCCGATTCGGAAAATACGGTACGGATTCATGGGATGCTTACCATTGCAGGCGTTGAAAAAGCGGTGGATATCAATTCGGTATTCCAGGAAGTTGGTGGGAATTACATTTTTAAGGGAAGTAAGGAAATAAGGTTGCAGGATTATAATATGGAGCCCCCAACCGCAATGTTCGGGCAAATAATAGTGGGGGACAATGTTACCATCACTTTCGATTTGGTGTTTACCAAGGGTTAGGCCTTTTGTTTGATTGCTTTGTAATACCTGTTTTAGGCGGTATAAATTTCTTATTATTGGGATTCAATATAAATGGCAATTCTGCTGTAAAGTTGGATAACTTGCATTGCCGTTATTTTTTTGATTGTCCCTCCCTGAAAGCCCCGGGAGTTTTCCCGGTATGGCTTTTAAATATTCTTGTAAAATAGGAAACATTTTCCAGCCCCACTTTTTCCGCAATTTGCTTCAGGGAATTATTGGTGGAGAGCAATAGCAATTGGGCTCTTTCAATACGTTTGGATTGAATGTATTTATTGGGGCGCATGCCAAAATTTTCATTGAAGACCCTCGAAAAATAATCGGTATTTAAATGGCAGAAATCGGCCAACCGCTTTATGCTTAAATTCTCGTGGAGATTTTCATGGATATAGTTGAGAACCATACCAAATTCCTTCTTTTCGTTGCTATTTAAGGACTTGGATTTGGTATTCTGTATAAATCTGGACAGCAGTATCCCTAGAATGGCATGGGTTTCCATATAAGCGGTTGGACTTGATTCTTCGTTCTTCCTTTCAAAATCCATAAGGGTGGGTCTGTTATCGTAAACTTTTGGGTTATAGTTTTCCAATTGTCTATTTGGGTTTATTTCCAACAAGCGTTTAAAATAGTATAGATCCATAGGGTTTGCTTCCAACTCGTAAATAAAATTGCCATAATTGAAAATGGAATAGCCATTTTTCAGTTCTTCCAAACAACAGATGTAGTATTGCTCATGGTATACATCGCATTTATATCTGCCAAAAGTATAACTGGGAATTAGATATATATGACCTGGTTTCAATTCGATGGCTTCATTGCTGTGATAGATCATGGCGTTTCCTTTGGTGATATAATAGAGTCTGACAAAGGGGCTGATAACATCGTCATAATCCCATAGCGGGCCAAGTTTTGCATAGCCTACATTTAATAAGGCCAATTTTAGGGATTGAAGAATTTTGGACATGGCTCAAAGATTTGTCGGATTTGGTACAGGGGTATTCAATAAATTTTCATTTAAAAAAATAAATGATTCATTGCTAAATTAGTAAATAATTTATTTAAGGACAGAAATTATAAGCGTGTTAATGTCGGAAATGTGCAATACTTAAACTGATTTGGATGAATATTATGAATCCTTAAATTTTATCTTTGGAAACGTAGTAAATAGATAGTTTGGGAATGGCAATTATTAAGAATCTTTTAGTTTATTGCTGGATTTTATCATTATTTTCTTGTGGAGGTCCGGAAATACCCGAGCTGGTATCCCTTGAATACGATAAATTACCCGAGAAAGTAGATTTCAATCTGCATGTAAAGCCCATCCTCTCGGATAAATGCTTTATATGTCATGGTCCCGATAAGGCAAAAATAAAGGCCGACCTCCAATTGCATACCCCGGAAGAAGCTTTTAAAGAGCTTAAGGAATCGCCGGGAAAGTTTGCTTTAAAGCCCGGAAACTTGCGTAAAAGTGAGGTGTTCCATAGAATAATTTCAAACGATCCCAACTTTGTAATGCCGGAACCCGATTCCCATCTTTCCCTGTCCGATCATGAGAAGGCGGTGTTGATAAAATGGATAGAGCAAGGTGCCGAATATAAAGATCATTGGGCTTTTATTAAGCCTATGGCCTACGAGGTCCCAAAAGTCCAGGACAAAGCAGGCCTTGTACAGAACCCCATCGATAATTTCGTGTTGTCGCGTTTGGAACAGGATAAATTGCAGTTCTCCCCAAAAGCGGACAAGGAATTATTGTTGAGAAGATTATACCTGGATCTGACCGGATTGCCACCAACCTTGGAGGATATGGATTCTTTTATAGAGGACCCTTCGCCCGAAGCTTATGAAAAAGTAGTGGACAAATTATTGTCCTCACCTCATTATGGGGAGCAAATGGCCTTGGACTGGATGGATTTGGCCCGTTTTGCGGACACGCACGGATATAGTGTAGATAGATATCGCGATATGTCCCCTTGGCGGGATTGGGTAATAGATGCCTTTAATGAAAATATAACCTATGATCAGTTTGTTACCTGGCAAATGGCAGGAGATCTTTTGGAAAACCCTACTCGGGAAACTATTTTGGCCACCGCCTTCAACCGTGTCCATCCACAAAATATGGAGGGGGGTATAGTAAATGAGGAGTTTTTGGTAGAATATGCCGTAGATCGGGCCAGTACGGCCGGGCAGGCGTTTATGGGTTTAACGGTGGCCTGTGCCAGATGTCACGACCATAAATATGACCCCATATCCCATAAGAACTTTTATGAGCTCACCAGTTTTTTTAACAATGTGAACGAATCGGGACAGATTTCCTGGAACGATGCCACTCCGGTTCCCACCTTAATGATGACCACGGAAGAGGAGGAAAAGGTGTTGACCTATATGGAGGATTTGATTAATGACGTAGAAGGGGAGATCAAAAAACTGGAACAAGAGGAAGTGGCCGACAATTTTGATAAATGGTTGTCGGATGGGCAATATACATCTATTGGAGTGCAGGTTCCTTCCAAAGGATTAACGGCCTATTTCGATCTAAATGATCAAAGTTTGCAAAATGTCATCGATCCAAAGCACAGGGGCACCATGAAGCGGGAAGGTACGGAAGGACAAAAAATAAACCTTTCCGAAGGAAAACAGGGCAAAGGGGTATTGTTGGACGGGGATACCTGGCTGGATTTGAGAAAGGCCGGTGTTTTTGGAAGAAATGACGCCTTCAGTATAGGTTTATGGGCCAATATACCCTTAAATATAGAGAATGGGAATATTTTCCATAAGGGCGACGGGGCCATTCTGTACAATTGGCGTGGGTACCACCTTAAGATCGTGGACAACAAGTTGGAGCTGATGATGGCCCATACGGCACCCAACAATGCCATTGTAGAAATAGCCAAAAATACATTTCCACGGGACCAATGGGTACATTTTGCCATTACTTATGATGGTAGCAGTAAGGCGGAAGGGTTCAGGTTGTTCGTTAATGGCAGGGAGATGGAGACAATCGTAAAAACCGACAACCTGTACAAGGACATTCTTTTTAGAAACAATAACGAACCGGGGCTTCAATTGGGGGCAAGGTTAAGGGGCAAAGGAATAAAAGGGGCAGTGGTAGATGAGATAAGGGTGTATGAAAGGGAATTGTCCGGCCTTGAAGTAATGCAACTTGCCAACGATCTTCAGCTAAACGAATTGATAAAAAAAGAGGTCGCCGGCCTGGGGTCCCAGGATAAAAAAATATTGCGGGAACACTATCTGAAATCGGTTTCCCAAACCACCAGATTACAGCAACGTAAATTGGCCCAATTGCGCAAGGTTTATGTGGATAGTGTTGAAAAGGTAAAGGAGGTAATGGTTATGGAGGAGACCCCGGAACCGGTGCCGTCCTACATTTTGGATCGGGGCGTATATAATGCGAGGGGCGAGGAAGTGTTTCCCAATACCCCCGAAGCCATTTTGCCCATGCCGGAAGATTATCCAAAAAACAGGCTGGGATTTGCCAAATGGTTGTTTCATGAAGATCATCCCCTTACGGCAAGAGTAGCGGTGAACAGGTTTTGGCAGCACTACTTTGGATATGGTCTGGTAAAGACTTCGGAAGATTTTGGAAATCAGGGCGAAATGCCAAGTCACCCCAAATTATTGGATTGGTTGGCCCTGAAATTTAGGGACTCGGGATGGGATGTCAAAGCATTTCAGAAATTGATAGTGATGTCCCATACCTATCAACAGTCTTCAATGGTAAGTGAAGCATTGATGGAAAGGGATATCGACAACAGACTTTTGGCAAGAGGCCCCTCGAAAAGACTTTCCGGAGAGATGTTGCGAGATAATGCCCTGGCCGGTTCGGGATTGTTGAAAAAAACCATAGGAGGGGAAAGCGTTAGTCCGTACCAACCGGAAGGCTTATGGAGGGTAAACAATGCCACCTATACTCAGGATACCGGCGATAAACTGTATAGAAGAAGTATGTATACTATCTGGAAACGTTCCGTGCCACATCCTACCCTGGCCACTTTTGATGCCCCCGCCAGGGACGTATGTACCATACAACGGCAGGAAACCAATACCCCGCTGCAGGCTTTGGTGTTGCTCAATGATCCTACTTATATTGAGGCATCCAGGGTTTTGGGCAAATATATGGTCGATTCGGGAGATTTGAAATTGGGTATTTCCAATGTTTTCAGACAGCTTACCGGAAGGAAAATTAAGCAGGGCGAGCTACAATTGTTGGTTGAACTCCAGGAGAAGGAATATAAAAAATTTACGGCCAAGCCCGAAAAAACAAAAGGTTGGCTCAATACAGGTGAGTTTGCATTGGATAGCAGGGATGACAAGGCTTTGGTAGCCGCCAATGCGGTGGTGGCCAATACCATTATGAATGCGGATGCCTGTATCACCAAAAGATAATAAATCAAGAAAAGGCAGAATTAAATAGGAGGGATATGTGCGATCATCACGATATATTAAGATCCAACAATCGGGATCTTCAGGGCATCGAAAAGCAATGGGATAGAAGGGAGTTCTTTAAGAAGACCTCTCTAGGTTTGGGGGCTATGGCCCTTGGTTCCTTGTTGCAGTCGGAAAAACTCTGGAGTGCCGTTAATTCCGTGGCCGATTCCGGGAATTCTTTACATTCCCTTACTAAGAATAATTTGGGATTGCCCCATCATTTGCCCAAGGCAAAGAGGATTGTATACCTTTTTCAAAGTGGTGGCCCTTCACAATTGGACCTGTTCGATTATAAACCCAAACTAAAGGATATGTTTGGACAGGATTTGCCCGACTCCATTAGGGCCGGGCAGCGCCTAACGGGGATGAGCGCCGATCAAACCGCTTTTCCCATTGCTGCATCCACTTTAAACTTTAAACAGTATGGGGAATCCAGGGCCTGGGTGAGTGAGGCTATGCCCTATTTGTCAGAGGTAGTGGATGATCTGTGCTTTATTAAGGGCATGCATACCGATGCCATTAACCATGATCCGGCCATAACCTTTTTTCAGACCGGGAGCCAACAGCCGGGGAGACCCTCTATTGGTTCTTGGATCAGCTATGGGTTGGGATCGGACAATGATAATTTACCAACATTTATTTCATTGGTCTCCAAAAATGGTTCAGGGCAGCCTTTGTACTCCCGTTTGTGGGGCAATGGCTTTTTGCCGACCGAACATCAGGGCGTACAGTTCCGTTCGGGAAAGGATCCCGTGCTGTATCTTGGAGATCCTGAGAACTATGATGGAAAGGACCGCAGACAAATGTTGGATTATTTGAAAAAATTGAATGGAATGGCTTATGACGCTTTTGGGGATCCCGAGATTAATGCGAGGATAGCCCAATACGAAATGGCCTATAGAATGCAGACCTCCGTACCTGAGGTTACGGATACGTCGGACGAGCCGGACTATATTTTTGATATGTACGGACCCGATAGTCGAAATGCCGGTACTTATGCCGCAAATTGTTTGATGGCCCGTAAATTATTGGAAAAGGATGTGAAATTTGTTCAATTATATCACCAAGGATGGGATCAACATGGCAATTGTCCCGGTGGGGTAAAATATCAAAGCAAGAATACGGATCAGGGTACTGCGGCATTGATAAAGGACTTAAAACAAAGGGGCATGCTGGAAGATACATTGGTGGTATGGGGCGGAGAGTTTGGACGTACGGTCTATTCCCAAGGCCAGCTCACGGAAACGAACTACGGACGTGACCACCACCCTAAGGCCTTTACCATGTTCATGGCAGGGGCAGGGATGAAACCGGGATTTACCTATGGGGAAACCGATGATTTTGGGTATAACATTATCAAGGATCCGGTACATACCCACGATTTTCAAGCGACTCTGTTGCACCTTTTTGGAATTGACCATGAAAGATTGACCTTTAAACATCAAGGCCGTAGGTTTCGCCTTACCGATGTACATGGCGATGTGGTGAAGGATATCCTGGTATAAAGTAAAAAGAATAAAGATGTTGAAAGTAGTTCAAAAGCTTGGTAATGGAAAGTAACGTACCCGATTTTATTTTGTTTCTGGGTCGATTTCACCCACTGGTCGTGCACTTGCCCATTGGTTTTTTGATTTTTGCCTTTCTTTTGGAAATCTATGGGCGCTGGCATAGGAATCCCGCCTTGACCATGGTCATAGGTTTGGCCTTGTTCGGTGGGGCAATAAGTGCATTGGTGGCCAGTGTCCTGGGATATATGCTTTCTTTGGGAGGCGACTATGAACAGACCATGCTGGATACACATTTTTGGTTTGGAGCAGCAACCACCATAGTGGCATTTATTGCCTCGGCAATACATTCGGGCAAGTTGAATATACCAAAATTGAAGGGTTTAAAATCCAATATGGCCGGCTTGTCCT
This sequence comes from Arenibacter sp. P308M17, assembly GCF_003426735.1. Classification (GTDB taxonomy): domain Bacteria; phylum Bacteroidota; class Bacteroidia; order Flavobacteriales; family Flavobacteriaceae; genus Arenibacter. Next base: position 185,670 of record NZ_QVON01000003.1, on the reverse strand, counting down.
TGGTGGTCCTGTTGGTAGGTATTACAGGCCATTATGGGGGTAATTTAACCCATGGAAGCGACTATTTGTTCAAATATGCCCCATTTGGAAGATCGGAAAAGGTAGTGCTGCCCCCTATTGTCAAACTGGAGGAAGCCGAGGTCTACGCTTATTTGGTTAACCCTATCTTGGAGGCCAAGTGCACTAGTTGCCATAACTCCAGTAAGAAAAAGGGCGGACTCTCCTTTCAAGATTCCGTTGCCTTTAAAAAAGGAGGTAAAAACGGGGAGGCCTTTATTGCGGGAAATGTCGCCAAGTCCGAGATGGTCAGACGGGTCATGTTGGATCCCCACCATGAGGATTTTATGCCGCCCGAAGGCAAGACTCCCCTTACCGATGGGGAGAAACAGATTTTGTCGTTTTGGATAGAAAAGGCCAACGCAGATTTCAAGGTGAAACTGGCCGATTTGGAAACCCCGGAGGATATAACCAGTATTGCCTCCAATATGTTGGGTCTGGAAGATGTTACCGGTAAAAGTGGAATTCCCCTGCCTAAGGTGAAACCGGTTAGTGCAGAAATTTTGAGGGATATTGAGGATGCAGGTTTCAAGATCCGGGAATTGATATTCGGATCTGGATTGTACGAAGTAGTGTTGCCTCCGGAGTCGATTACTTCCAAGGATAGCGGTGAACTTGAAGGAAAGTTGGAGAAGTTACTTCCATTAAAGTTGAATATATTGTGGTTGTCGTTAAGGGATAATATGGTGCAGGACGAGCATTTAAAAACCATCGGCCAGTTTGTAAACCTTCAAAAATTGGAAATTGAAAAAAATCCGATTACTGATGTAGGTATTGCCGAGTTAACGGGAATCCAGAGTATAACCGGACTCAATTTATATCAAACTAAAATTACGGCGTCCAGTTTTGAAAACTTTCTAAAAATGAAGGGTTTGAAACGGGTATATGTTTGGGGTACGACCATTACAGTAGATGAAGTTGCAAGTTTTAGGGACATAGAAAATCGTCCTGAAGTAATACTGGGAATGTAATTGCGGTATAATGGGGTTAAAATTGGCCAATGGATTATTGGTCTCGGTTGGACTTAAAACTCCGCTTTAGCTTCTAAAAATGTTTTTGCCATAAGCCATAGGCTAGAGGCATAAAAATAAGAGGTTTGATTGCGAACAATTGCTTTACCTTAATATAGTTTTAGTGTATAGATTAATTTATATGCTGTACCGGTAAAGAAATTTTAATGATGGATTGGCCCTTATATCGTTAAAATTCCCTAAGGGTCTAAAAAGTGGGTATATTATTGGGCCGGATGACCCTTCTCTAAACAATAGGAAATAGAAAATAATGTTAAATCAGGAATATTAATTGGAACATTCTTGAATATTATGGAAAATAGTAAAGTTAATTCTGGATATTTTACGGATTTAATGAAAATATGTTGTTATTTTAGTATAAATAATGTAGTATATGTAAATTAAGGAGAGATGTCATCTTAGCTAGAAATAATGGGATGTGTAATCCTTCCATTTTCAATTTAAACAAATGAAAATAAAGTTCCCAAATGAGACAAAAGCTTAGTATAATATTAATTTTATTGGGTCTGGTGGTCCTACTGTTCGCAATTAAGTCGGGATTTTTCAAATCCTCCAAGGACAGTTATGCCGACCAGAAATTGCCTGAGGTAGTAGATTATAATTTTCATATAAAGCCAATACTCTCGGATAATTGTTATACCTGTCATGGGCCGGATGCCAATAAACGTAAGGCCGGCCTGCGATTGGATCTGGAATCCAACGCATTTTCCGAACTGCCGGAGAATCCCGGGAAATACCCCATTGTGGCGGGCAAACCCGGTAACAGCCTAATGTACCAACATGTGGTAACCGATGATTCGAAACAGCTGATGCCCCCACCAGATTCGCAATTGGCACTTAATTCCTACGAAAAGAAATTGCTGAAAAAATGGATCGAGCAGGGGGCCAAGTTTGAAAAGCATTGGGCTTTTATTCCCCCAAAGAAAGCGGATATTCCAAAAACCGAACGTACCGATTGGGCACAAAATGAGATCGATGCCTTTATTTTGGAAAAGTTGGAGGAGAACGGGCTAGTGCCTTCCTCAAGGGCAGAAGAGCATACCCTGATCAGGAGAATGAGTCTGGACCTAACGGGCCTTCCTCCCAATGCGGGCCAGGTGGAAAGTTATCTTTCCGGTTCTTCAGGGGATGTATTGGAGCGGGCCATAGATGAGTTTTTGGCCTCTCCCGCATATGGGGAGCGTATGACGCAGGTCTGGCTGGACGTGGCCAGATACGCGGACTCCCATGGCTATCAGGACGATAGTTATAGGAGCATGTGGCCCTGGCGCGACTGGGTGATCCATGCCTTCAATAATAATATGCCCTATGATGAGTTTCTGAGCGTGCAATTGGCGGGCGATCTGATGCCCAATGCCACCAAGGAACAGGTACTGGCCACTGGGTTCAACAGAAACCATCCCATAACCCAGGAGGGCGGCGTTATCCAGGAGGAATACCAGTCCTATTATGTGGTGGACCGTACCAATACTTTGGGTAAGGGTATATTGGGCCTTACCCTGGAATGCGCCAAATGCCATGACCACAAATACGACCAGCTGTCCCAAAGGGATTATTATGAGATCTATTCCTTTTTCAACAACGTGAACGAAATGGGGCTGCGTATGGATGCCGTACAGGCTGCCAATCAGAAATATTTTGCGGACGCCCCCTTTATGACCATTACCGATGAGGAGTCCAATGGGGTTTTGTCCTTTATCAACAAGTCCGAAGGGGAAGATGTTAAGGTAATGGTCATGAACGATTCCATGCCAAGGACAACCTACATTTTCAACCGAGGGGAGTATGCCAGCCCTGGGGAGGAGGTAACCCCTAATGCCCCAGAAATTATACTTCCTTTCTCGGATAAGCTCCCAAAGAACAGATTGGGACTGGCCCAATGGGTGACCGATGAAAACAATCCGTTGACCTCCAGGGTCTTCGTGAACAGGGTCTGGGCAATGGTGTTCGGGAACGGACTTGTGGAAACCTCTGAAGATTTCGGGGTTCAGGGCAGCTTGCCCAGCCATCCCCAATTGTTGGATTGGCTGTCCAAAGATTTTATGGAACACGGTTGGGACATAAAATATCTGCTGAAAAAAATTATGTTATCCGCTACCTATCAGCAAAGCTCCATAGCTACGGAAGAGTCCAAAAAGGCGGACCCCGACAACAAGTGGCTATCCAGGGCCCCAAGGTTCAGGATGAGCGGGGAAATCATAAGGGACTACGTTCTGGCCACCAGCGGCCTATTGAACAGGGAGATTGGGGGCCCCAGCGTAAAGCCCTATCAACCCCCCGGGCTATGGGAGGAGACCAACGCTGGGGGCAATAGGGGGGTACTTACCACCTATGTGGCCGATGAAGGGGATAAATTGTACAGGCGTTCCCTTTATACCCTATGGAAAAGGACCCTGCCACCGCCCAGCATGTCCATTTTTGATGCGCCCAATAGGGATATCTGTGAAGTAAGGCGGCAAAAGACCAATACCCCTTTACAGGCCTTGGCACTACAGAACGATGTTCAAATGTTGGAGGCGGCCCGGGTGTTGGCTGAAAATACCATTACGGATACCAAGGATGCGGAAATGTGGGTCACCACAGTATTTCGGCGTATCTTGGTAAGGAATCCCAAGGAGGAGGAAAAAAAGGTCCTGGATGAATATTATTCCGATGCGCTGGAAAAGTTCTTGAAAGAAAAGGAGAATGCCCAAAAATTGGTGGCCCAGGGAGAATATAAAAGGTTGGATACGGATCCGGCAAAAACGGCCGCACTGATGCTTACGGCACAGGTAATCTACAATCTTGATGAAACAATTACCAAAGAATAACGATTATGGAAGAAGATAAAACAAATTCTGAAAACCCCCTCAAGGTAAATCGAAGACACTTTTTTTCACAATTAAGTGTGGGGATCGGTTCATTGGCTTTGGGATCTTTGTTGATCCCGGACCTTTTTAAAGGTGGTCCCAAACCCTTGGCGGGCCAACCATTGGGAATTCCCCATTTTGCCCCTAAAGCGAAACGGGTAATCTATTTGTTTCAATCCGGGGCCCCGTCACAGTTGGAATCCTTTGATTATAAACCTACCCTTACCAAGCGGATGGGCGAAGATCTGCCGGAATCGATACGGAACGGGCAACGGCTTACGGGAATGACCGCTGGGCAGGATAAATTTCCCTTGATGCCTTCTGCGGCCAAATTTTCCCAACATGGTAAAAGTGGAGCATGGGTAAGCGAGTTTTTTCCGCATATAGCCAAAATTTCCGATGAGATCTGTATCGTTAGAAGTATGCACACCGAGGCCATAAACCACGATCCGGCAATTACCTTTTTTCAAACAGGGAGCCAGCAATCCGGTCGCCCAAGTATGGGATCCTGGATGAGTTATGGTCTGGGAAGTGAGAATCAGAACTTACCCTCCTTTGTGGTGCTTACCTCCAGGGGAAAGGGCAATAGCCAAGGGCTGTATTCCAAGCTTTGGTCCAGCGGATTCTTGGATTCCAAGCACCAAGGGGTACTATTGCGGTCCGGAAAAGATCCCGTTTTATATTTGAACGACCCGGATGGAATTTCCCGTTCCGATAAAAGGCATTTATTGGACCATGTATCCTCCTTGAACAAAATACATCATGTTGAGACCGGGGACGATGAGATAGAATCAAGGATCGCACAGTATGAAATGGCCTATAGGATGCAGATGTCCGTACCCGATGTAATGGATATTAAAAAAGAGCCGGAATCCATAATAAAATTATATGGGGAAGATTCCCAGGTTCCCGGCACCTATGCCGCCAATTGTCTGCAGGCCCGTAGACTTGCAGAGAATGGGGTCCGTTTTATTCAGTTGTACCATCAGGGGTGGGATCAGCACGGCAATCTGCCCAATGAAATGGCAGGCCAGGCCAAGGACGTGGATCAGGCCTCTGCAGCCCTGATCCTGGATCTGAAACAACGTGGTATGTTGGAGGATACCTTGGTTATATGGGGCGGGGAGTTTGGAAGGACCAATTATTGCCAAGGAAACTTTGATCTAAAAAATTACGGTAGGGACCATCACCCGAGGGCTTTTAGTATATGGATGGCCGGTGGCGGCATAAAGCCGGGCATTACCTATGGAGAAACGGATGAGTTTGGCTATAATATTGTAAAAAACCCGGTTCATATCAATGATTTCCACGCTACCATTATGAATAACCTGGGATTGGACCACGAACAACTAATTTATAAATATCAGGGCCGTCGCTTTAGACTCACGGATGTGGCGGGCAATGTTGTAAACGATATCTTAACATAGTATATGGCTCAAAAAAATAGTTCTCCCTGGGTCGATTATGTTATTTTCGGTCTTACTGTATTTCTTATTTTTTGTTTAATATTCGAATCCTTTATTGATCTTCCCGGTCTAGTGGCCTGGTTGGGGCGTTGGCATCCGTTAATTTTGCACTTTCCCATAGTGCTTTTGTTGATGTCTGCCGCGCTTGGACTTTTCAATAGAATGGTGCCCAAGCTCTTGCTTACCGTTGCTACCATCTCTGCCTTGGTTACTGCCATAACAGGTTTCTTTTTGGGAAACGAGGCCGTACCAAAAGGCAGTCTTCTTTTATGGCACCAATGGATGGGGGCCGGCGTGGCTATTTTGGCAGTTCTCTGGTATTGGGTGAGCACCAATCATTTGCAACAGACCTATCTGGTGAAAGGAATCCAGGTGGTATTGATTATTTTGGTAGGGTTCACTGGTCATTATGGCGGGATGATTACCCATGGGGAGGATTTTTTGGCTTTGCCAAAAAGTAAGAAATTGGAAAAGATTCCCGAAGACCCCCTGATTTATGAACATATAGTATACCGCATATTGGACAATAATTGCATAGGCTGCCATAATCCGAACAAGAAAAAAGGGGAGCTGTTGATGACCGATATAAGCGAACTTGTCCAAGGAGGTGAAAGTGGACCGGCCTTGGTTTTGGGCGATCCGGGGAAAAGTGAACTGATAAGACGCCTGCATTTGCCTGTGGAAGACGAGGAACATATGCCTCCGGATGGCAAGAAACCTTTGTCAGAAAATGAAATACAGATACTGGAACGCTGGATTGCCATGGGTGCCTCGGACACCTTAAAGTTAAGCCATTTGGACAGTAACGAACCCTTGGCAGGGATGGTCAAAAAAATGATGGATTCCGGAACAAAGAATTCATGGTCAAAACTTCCCAAAGTAGCGGACAGCACTTTGCAAAATTTAGCTTCGGATTATGTTACCATAAAAAGGGTTGCCAGCAATTCTCAGGCGCTGGGCATATCCGTTTACCTGCCGCCGGAATATGATCCGAAGAATATTACGGATTTAAAACGGATTGCCAATAATATTGTGGAGTTGGATTTGAGCGGAATCCCCATCGGAGAAAAGGAAATGGAATTTGTGGCAATGTGCAAAAATTTGGAATGGTTGGAAGTGGACCGCACCCCCATTAAGGATGCCGAATTTGCTAAATTATCGGGACTTGTACATCTTAGGGTCCTCAAGGCCTATGAAACCGGTATTGGCGATGAAAGTGTGGCCGTTTTGAAGGATCTAAAGAATCTGAACAGTCTTTATGTTTGGGAGACACAACTGTCCGATTCCGGACTTTCCCAGCTAATGGAAGCTGTTCCTAATCTGTATATAGACCATGGTATTGATCCGGAACTTAAAACAGATTTTATAGAGAAGGACACTATTGTGGACAGTATACAGTAAATTCGTCATTAGATTAAAAATTGCACAGAATCTGTATGATGTACCGTATTCCAATTATTGTTTTGTTTTATGCATTTTGTGCTACATCCTTCGCCCAAACCAGATATGAATACTCCCATCAACAAATGGGCACCCAAATAGGTCTTGTCTTTTATGAAAATGATAAGGCTAGGGCAGATTCCATAGCGCAATTGGTATTCAAGAGGATAGATGTGCTGAACAGTATATTAAGTAATTATCTTCCGCAAAGCGAAATTAATCAGCTCAGTAAAAAGCCAAATAGGAATGTGGTCGTGAGTGCGGATTTATTTCGCCTCATGAATATTTCAGGAGACTATGCCAAAAGGACCTCCGGTGCTTTTGATATTACCCTGGGGCCGCTCATTGAACTATGGAAAAAATCCAGGAAAAATAGGCAAGTTCCTTCAATGGCCGAAATAAGATCCGCACAGCAGAGGACCGGTCATAGCCATTTGGAATTCCCAAATGTAAATACGGTAAGGTTAAGGCAAGAGGGAATGCAATTGGATGTTGGGGGTATAGGAAAGGGGTTTGCTGCGGATGAAGCCATAGAGGTATTGAAAAGAAACGGTATAAAGTCGGCATTGGTAGATATGGGTGGGGACGTTACTGTTAGCGGGGCTCCGCCCAATAAGGAGTTTTGGATTTTAGGGTTTAGTTATTTCAATGAAAATGGGGAAGAGGTATTTCAAAAAGTAAGGCTTAAAAATCAGGCCGTAGCCACATCGGGGGATTTATATCAGTATTCCATTATAGATGGGAAGCGATATTCACATATAATCGACCCAAAAAATGGCATGGCCTTGAGCAATAACATCCAAGTTACGGTTATAGCTCCCAATGGGACCATGGCAGATGCCTATGCCTCGGCCCTAAGTGTTTTGGGAATTGGGGAAGGTGGGAAAGTGGTCCGGGAAACTACAGACTTGGATGTATTTATGGTAGAGGACACTCCAGGGGCATACCAGCAATGGAACAGTCCAGGTTTTTTAAACTTTATTATGGCAGATTAAAAAGCGCCTTCCCCTGAAAATGGAACCCTTCCGTCTTTTGTCCCTGAAAGGGTACAAGGATATAATTTGTAATATTGTGGTTTAACAGAAACTATATGAATACCAAGAACAAGATAAAACAATTGGCACAAGCACATTCTCCTCAATTTATTAGGGTTAGAAGACATTTGCACCAACACCCAGAGCTTTCCTTTAAAGAACACCATACCTGTGCCTATGTAAGACAACAACTTATGGATATTGGGATTACGGAAATAGAAGTTGTTGCCAAAACGGGTTTAATAGCTACTATAAAAGGAGAAGACTCTGGCAAGACCATCCTTTTAAGGGCGGATATGGATGCCCTTCCCATTCAAGAGGAAAATGTGGTGGAATATGCCTCCCAAAATAAAGGGGTCATGCACGCCTGTGGCCATGATGTTCATATGACCTCTCTCTTGTTGACCGCCAAAATTCTATGGGAGCTCAGGAAAGAGTTTTCGGGAACGGTAAAGTTGTTGTTTCAACCTGGGGAGGAAATTATGCCGGGTGGGGCCACTTTGGTAATGAAAGAGAATTCATATAAGGATTTGGGGTCAATACCTCATTTGGGACAACATGTAATGCCAAAACTTGCTGTAGGCAAGGTGGGTTTTAGATCTGGTCTGTTTATGGCCAGTATGGATGAGATTTATATCTCCATCATAGGAAAAGGGGGGCATGCCGCAGTGCCGGAAGAATGTATAGACCCTATTCTTATTGCATCGCATGTAATTGTGGCGGCCCAGCAAGTGGTGAGTAGAATGGCATCGCCCAAGACACCAAGTGTATTGTCCTTTGGACGCATTATAGGGGATGGGGCTAATAATGTTATCCCGGACAGGGTGGTTATTGAGGGTACTTTTAGGACCTATAATGAGGCATGGAGGACAGAGGCTATAGAAAAGCTTAGCAAGATGGTAACATCCATTGTAGAAGGTATGGGTGCGGAATGCACAATAAATATACCAAGAGGATATCCGCATTTAAAGAATAACCCTGAATTGACGAATGCAATGAAAAAAGGGGCAATAGCATATCTTGGATCTGATAATGTGGTTGACTTGGATCTTTGGATGGCCGCGGAGGATTTTGCCTATTATTCACAACAAAACCCGGCTTGTTTTTATTTGTTGGGTGTTGGCAATATGGAAAAGGGAATTACATCGGGCTTACATACCCCCACTTTTAACATAGACGAATCGGCTTTGGAAATAGGAGGGGGATTAATGGCATGGTTGGCTTTCGAGTCTCTGGCTTAGACGATATACTGCTTTAGGTAGAATCCTTGTACACCAATTTTCCTACCCTTAGCACTGTTCTATGATAAAAAGAACAAGACTTGGGGCTACTAAAATAGGGTATACAAAGTAAAATTTAACCGCCCTAGGAAACTACTGCTTTTTCTGAAGGGAATAAATATTTTGCTACATAACAACCAACTAATGTTTTGTTTACTTTTAGGCCTATCATTGGTAAGGATGTTATGAAAGGCTATTTACAGTATATTGTTAGTTTTCTGTTTGTTATGTTGATATACGGCATTCATATGCTGCCTATATCGGATAGTATGTTGAATGAAAACAACACTAAACTGTCCCATGTTTTTTTGGCCTCCCAAATTAGATACCATCAGGAATTTGCACCCTTTGCGAGACGCCCATTAACATCTTTGTTAATTGAGGGGTCCTCAGGCATTTTTGGAATTACGCTAGGGGAGTCCTTTGTACTGGTAAATCTGTTGTTGCTGTTTATAAGTGGATTATTGATCTATAAAATTTCATTAAGGCTTCGGGCAACAAGGGGTCAGGCCCTATTTAACCAAGTGGCTTATTTTCTGACATTTTCCATTCTATTCGCTTTTTTCCCCCCTGTATTTAGTTATGATGAGCCTTTACAATATTGTTTGATTATGCTCGGTATTCTTGCTTTGATCCAAGAAAAGTGGAGGAACTATGTCCCCTTATTTTTAATGGCCACTATAGCTAGGGAAAGCACTGTTTTTCTACTGCCCGGGTTGGTCATTATTTTTTCGGGCCTCAGTTTCAAAACCATCAATAAGACAACATCATTGGTCAAGAAAAAATTATTCCTACTCTTTCTGCCACTTCCCTTGTACGTTATTTATTTGGGGATATTTATTTGGGCCAGCGGTATTTGGAACGAAACGTCGGAGGTGGCCACGAATAGGCTGAGCTGTTATTTTCAGAATTTTGGCACTTATGCCAGTGCCGTAGAATCCGTAGTGTCATTTTTCCTGGTCTTGGGTCCTAGCCTATATTTTCTTTATATGGGCAAAAAGTCCTGGATATTTTCTGCATTGGAAAAAAAATACGTCCGGGCGTTTCTACTGGCAGTGGCTATTAATACACCCATTGTAATGGTAGCTACCTTGGCCAGGGAAACCAGATTATTTGCCTTGCCACTCATTTTTTTATGGCCTTTGGCCGGGCAATTGTTGGGAAAGGAATTGGCACTTTTAATGAAGCCCGGTCTTTATTTGGGTTGCCTTAGGAACTGGCGATATAGCTTGTCCTTTATGATACTATGCGTGGTAAATTATCTATTGGCCTTTAAGTTGTATGTCCCTAGCTTTCCTTCCAAGGATAATTTTTTTAATGAGTATTTATTTATGCTTCTTTTGATTATGTCAGGACACTTTTTGTTTGTTGATTTTTTAAAAAGAAATACGGGAGATTTGAGGAAAGATTGATGTAGCCAAACCGTATTGGATTACTCCCCTGCCTTATTATGTATTACAGGTGCTACCAACCTGGGATCATGGGGGATTGTGGATTGTTCAAATTCCAGTCTGTGTTCATTTCCCATGTTATCATAGAATGCCAAAACTAAATCTAAATAACTTTTTTCTATAATGCTCTTGTCCTCGTCATAAATGACGTCATATTCATATGCCGGAAGTGCCTTGTAAGCATAGACTTTACCGTTTTCAAAATGGTATTCTTCCACGCGATCGGTTACATCCATTCTTTTATACCCAAATTCAAATTCATCGAACAATACCAATTCCTCATGGGTTACAAAATACAATATACAGTTTAATCGTATATCCTTATTTTCAATAATATTCAGAAAAATAGAATTTTCGTAAGGTATGGCGCCGTTATTTTTAAGACAAAGGGATTCATATTTTATATATTCTGCAGGAAAATTCGGGTCGTTATTGGGGGCAACAAAATTCCAAGCGCGCTGCAGGCCTTTAAGATGTATGCAATAAATAGTATCCTGGTATTTTCTCCCCAAAATTTCCTCAATACTCTCCAAAGAGGATAACATACCGTAACCGATCATTCCTACTTTGCCATCTTGGATTGTTATTGTAGACTTTCCATTCATTTATTTACTTCTTAAAAAAGTGATACTTATGAAAATCAAAATTTGAACCCATCTTAACTACGATTTATTCACCATAGAATTGATATACACCCTTTAAAATATTTCGTTCAAAGCCTTGGTCCTATAATGGAATATTTCATTGAGCTTTCCTTTGATAAATAGGGAATTGGCCCCATTTCCCAAAAGGCCCAAAGGCGGTTGGTAGCTTACTATATCTGTCATTAAGGTCCCCTTTTCGATAGCCTGGACCATATGTTGGTGATGCCAGATCTTATAGGGTCCAATTCTTTGTTCGTCAACAAAGTAGCAATTTTCCTTTAGGTGCGTAATTTCGGTAACCCATGTTGTCTTAATTCCGAACAAGGGCGAAACTTTATAGCTGATAATCATTCCGGCATACATCTTGGAAGGTATATCTTTTGAAGTGATATCAAAGCCCATATAATCCGGGGTTATTCTTTTTAGATTGGAAGGGTCGGAAATAAACTCCCAAACCTCGTCCAGACCGGCATTGATTTCCTGTGTTTTTTTAAATTGATAAAATCCCATAATGGTTTTTTTACAAATATACTTTTTCACCTGTTGGAAAAAACAATCATTTTAGTTGATGTGGTTGTCTCTTGCCTTCATTTTTTCCCGCCCACAATAGGGCATTCACTATTAGTCTGTTCTGATCCTCTTTGCCAAAGGTAAAGGAAAGCTCTTTGTGGGTTCCGTTTTCGTAATCAATATCGTTGTGTCCCATGTTAAAGTACACCATTCTATACTTTTTATTGGTCCATACTACGGGATAGTATCCGCAATGCCATATTTCATGGGGTTTCGGTCCTGTTCCCAAAGGAAAACTTTTAGGATGGACCGATAAAAGTATTTCAATGTCCGGATTGGTCCGAAGGTCTTTTTCCCATTTGTACCATTCATTTGGGGTCGATTTTATTTTTTTAGGAAATTTTCGGGTAATGGGATGGTCCCTGTTTTCCACTTTAAGAGTTGCGGCCGTAGGTCTCCAGGTATTGCCAGAATATACCCCACAGGCCAAAAACGAATTTTGGTACCAATCCCAGTTGTTCGGATAGGAGGAAGGGGACAACGCAAAAGCTGAAAAATGGAATCCCAACCAACCGCCACCATTCTTCATATACTTTTCAAAGGCCGACCTTTGCAAGGGATTTTCCGGGCGGGTATCTAGAAATATTACGACCTGATAGGCTGAAAGGTATTCCTGGTTTAAAAGGCTCCAATTATCGGTGGCTTCGTAACAAAAATTAAATTTGCGCCCCATTTTGGAAAACCATGTATTGGCCTCTCCAACAAAACTGATGTGGGCAGCGTCATTTTTGGCGGTGTAGAACGCAAGCACTTTAAAGGTACAGGTCCCGTTGGCCCTACAGGATAAGCTAATACAAAAAAAGATACCCCAAATTAAAATTTCCCTGACTCTCATTCCCGAGGTATTTGTTCCCATGTTCCGTTCATTCCTGAAAATAGGTAAGTATTTCATCGGCAATGAGCTTGTGGCCTTCCTTATTGGGATGGTTCACTTGGGACATATATTTCGAAATGCTATCGCCTGAAAGCGCTTTTTCTTGAAATAAGGTGTAGCTATCCACAAGTCCAACCCCATTTTCCATGGCCAATTGCCGGATCTGTTTTTGGTGCTGCCCCAATACATTATCTGTTTCCATAATGTCTATCCGTTGGTCCGGGGAAGGGGTCAGGAGGATTACTTTAATTTTTTGGTCCAAGGCCTTTCCGATCATGGAACGCCATGCTTCCTTGGACCTTTCAAGACCAATTCCCGCATCATTAAGGGCATAATCCAAGAAAAGTACATCAGGCTTATGTACGAGGACCTCGGCCTCAAATCGTTCCGCGCCGCTAACAGAATTCTCTCCCCCAATAGAGGTGTTTATAATGTTGATTACGGCATTGGGGTAGTGTTCCTTTATTTCTTTTAGTACTAGAAAAGGGTAGGCATCCAAAGTGTTTACGATGGGGGTCTTAAAATAGCCGGCGGGAACCGAATGCCCATGGAATACTAGATTGATCGTCCGGTTATTGGGCCATTCTATTTTTAGCTTTTCTTTGATTTCCTTTAAATAATCGTTAGGTTCGGCCATCGGATCTTGGGTTCGTGCTTCCCATGAAATTAGCACCAATAGGAAAATAATTGTTCTCATTTTTACTACAAATAAAGATTACCTAAAGATACTCCAAAGTTGTTAAAAACCATTCCCTTGTAAACCAAATGGTGACCGGGTAAATAGGAGGGTTAGTACATTTAAAAATATGATGATAATGAAAATTCCGAATTTCCTTTTTTTATATTTGTGTCCTATCCAATAAAAGAAAATATATGATCTTGAGCAACGAATATTTTGATGGAACCGTAAAATCCTTGGGGTATATCTCGGCCAATGGAAAATCGACCATAGGGGTGATGGAACCAGGGGAGTATGAATTTGGTACCTCTTCCAAGGAAAACATGATAGTGGTGGAAGGGGAGCTAATTGCTTTGTTACCGGGGGAATCCGAATGGCAATCTTTTAAGGCAGGTTCTTCTTTTAAGGTAGACGCCCAGAGTTCCTTCAAGGTGAAGTCGGTAGGGCAAACCTCCTATTTGTGCCAATACGAATAGTTTTTAGGAATATCTGATTATCCTTTTCGTATGAGGGGATATTGAACTCATCTTGATTTTTTGTTTGCAACCTAAAAGTTATGCTTTTGCAGCTAATAGAAAAAGTCAAGATGAATTCATTAATGGAAAACAACAACCCTGTTGCTGACATGGAAGTATTTGCTCCTATAATGCAATAGGGAGATAGGAAGGTCCAATTACTTTACAGGATCGGATGTAGGTTCTATTTTGAGCGGTTAAAATGGTGTTGTTCATTTTGCCGTTAATTATTAATCCATTTTATGAAGAAATCAATATTAGCCATTTTCGCCTTGGCTTTAATGTCGTTAGGTAACGGGCAATCCAATAGTATGGTACAAGACCCTATTTTGAGTAGTGGGGATTATCGCTTTTTGGAAGCACTTACTGCAACAATAATTGATAGTTCCCGAATTTTTCCTGGACAGCATGTGGCGGACGGGATGGGTACCAACAATACGGGAATGGCACTTATAAAACCTGGGGGAAGGGGAAGTTATCCTGCTTTTTGGATACGTGATTATGCCATGTCTTTGGAAACCGGATTTGTTTCTTCCCATGAGCAGAGGGATATGTTAATATTGACCGCCTCTACCCAAGCCAATAGTACTTGGATTACCAAAAATGGGGCTTTGGTTCCCTTTGGCGCCATTGCGGATCATATTCGTATGGACGACAGTCTGCCTATATACTTTCCTGGCACCTACAGTTACGAGGATCAGGGAACTCCAGAGTTCGGTAGGACCCCACCTTATGGGGATCAGTTTTTCTTTGTCCATATGGCACATTATTATGTGGAGACCACTGCCGATGTGAGTATTTTGGATAAGGAAATTAATGGGATGACCCTTATAGACCGACTAGAAATTGCTTTTAATGTGCCACCAGCAAGATTAACCGACCATATAGTTACAACCACGGACCATTTTAGGGGCATAGATTTTGGATTTAGGGATGTAATGACTATAACGGGAGATCTTTGTTATCCGTCCATACTCAAATATAAGGCGGCCTTACAGCTTGCGGATGTATTCGGGAAACTAAACAATGAAGTTAAAGCACAAAAATACAGCTTGATAGCCGCCAAGATCAAAGATGCCATACCGCTATTGTTTATGGATGATAGGGGCATGCTTAAAGCATCGACCGGGAAAGGAAATCAGGCAGACGTATGGTCAACGGCCCTGGCAATTTATTACGGTATCTTGAGCGAAGAGAAGACCAAAAAAACAAGTAGGTTTCTATCCCAAGCCTATGAAAATGGCCATTTGTCCTATAAGGGCAACATAAGACACATACTAACTACAGATGATTTTAGCGATTCCACTGCATGGGAATTTTCTCTGGCAAAGAAAAACACCTACCAGAATGGCGCTTATTGGGGGACACCAACGGGATGGGTCTGCTATGCCATAGCCAAAACCAATTTTAAATTGGCCCAGCAACTGGCCAAGGAGTATGTGGAAGATTTAAGGGAGAACGATTTTAGAAAGGGACCGGAATACGGAGCGCCCTTTGAATGTTTTCATCCTTCCGGGCATACACAAAACCCGCTGTACATGACTACCCTTACTTGTCCCTTGGCAGCATTTAAGAATATGATGGGACCCTGATTTTCATGGAGTTTAAATACCTCGGGGGTCATTGCATATGATCATTCTAATTTTGTAAGCCGCACCCTGGAAACATCATAGGGGGCCACTTCTATTTGTACTGTTTTAAAACCTTTTACCGATGCCGTTAATGAATAAGGCCTGAAAGGGGAGCGGTTGATTACAAATAGGACCCCCTGTCCGGATTCTGAATCTTCCAATACCCTTGTTTCAAGATAAGGACGGAATTCTTTATCCGCACCTTTCAGTACTATGTCCGCCTCGACAAAACTTGAAAGAAAGGATCCGGCCAATTGTCTCGTTTTATGGTGCATGGACAGGCCATAGCTTGAAAATAATCTACAACCTGCCAACATTAGCCGTCCTTGGTAGGCGGAAGGCAAGGCTAAAGCCGTTTTTCCATTGTCATCATAGGTCAAAACAGCGTCTTTTTCCTCCAAGAATAGTCGTCCATTGAAGCTGTACCCTCCAAATTCATTTTTGGAAAAACCCAATCCCTTTCCTGTTCCACGCAAACTCCACCCATGTTGAATGAGATAGGTGAGTTTTTCAGAATTGTTGGTTTTCAATCCAAATTTTTCGGAAAATCTATCAATAGTTTCCGGATCTTCCGAGGGCAAATCAATAATGGCCGAGCCACCTTGTTCAATATAGGTTTCTATATCCTGCAATTCTTGATCGGACAAGTCCGTAATATATGGAAACACTACTGTATTGTATTCATCCAGTCCTTTAGTTCCGTGAACTATAAAGCCGGCTTCGTACCCAAGATCGCTCAGGAGTTGATAGGCACCCTGTGAAGCAGATTCTAAATCGCCATTTCCGGATCGCAAGACCTGGTTTCTGGACATATAGATCCCTACAGAGGGTTTTATGGATTTTGCCCGGGCTATTAAATCCATATCTGGGCGTAAGTCCGAAATGGCTTCTTTTAATCCTAGCCTTCGATCTGTATCATACCCATCTGGTTCCACCATTCCATTGACCATGGGTTCTGCCTTGTTCAACAGGGGTTCCCATCGGTAGAAATACAAACCTTTATGACCATGGGCCAAGACACTGTTCAGCCCAATCTTCACTTCCCTTCCACTATACAAAGTCAATGGTCCCGGAGGTGGAAAAGGGCCACCTTGAAATTCAGTGACCCATGAGGGCCTTTCCGGGTTCATTGCCTTCAGTATTTCGTAGCTCATACTTGCTCCCACAGAATGTTCGTTTACCCCCAAGTACCTACTCATGGTCAATAAATTATAATCATTTAGCAACCACCAATCCTGCCCTTTGGATCTTAGGTCCATAAAACCGGTAACATTGTGGGTTATCAGGGCATCGGGAAGGTACCTGGAGACGATATCCCTACCTTCCAATAAGAAACTATTGAGATCACTTGCCATATATGCCCTCCAGTGAAAATAAAATTTCTCGTTTTCATCCGTTTTTACCGAAGGCGGCCGAATACTATCAAAATCTTTGAAGCTTGTGCGGAATGCATTATTGAGATGTTCCAGTACTTGGAATTCTTTTCTTAACGCTGTTCTGTATTTGTCCAATGAATTGTTGCAAAAACAAGGGTCCTCCAAGGGTCCCAAGGATGGTTCGTTGTGTATATCCCATACCACAATGGAGGGGTGGTTTTGAAATCTGATAACGCAATCTTCTATTATTTTATTTCGTTGCCTCAAATATTCGGGATGGTCTATGCATGCCCTTTGCCATCTTAGGTCATATTTGTCGATAGGGCAAACAGACCCATCGTTACCTATAATTTTGGAGTCCGGATACGCTTCTACAAAATCATCATTGACATAAAAAGTGGCAAAACCAAAGATTACCGTAAGTCCATTTTCATGAATAATATCAAGTAGGGATGCCACCTCATCCAGATCTGAATCCATGCCTATACGGATACGGATACTGTTGAGTCCGGTTTCCTTAATCTTCGCAATATCCTTACGCCAATCAGCTTCGCCCTTTGGAATCCATTCGGGACGGGTAGACATGCCCCCAAAAGGAAACTCATAGTGTGTACCAAGACGGATTAGCTCTGTTTGTGGGGTATGGAGTTCATCTTCTACGGCCGATTTGGACCCTATTTCACAACAGGAGAAGTATGTTAGCAACAATGCAGAAGCCACCGTAGTTGGCCAAAAGGTTTTGAGTAAGCTAAAATAATTTTGAAGACACATATAGAGTAATAATTTAACGGTAATAATTTTATCAAAACCCACTAAAAAATAATACAGTTCAAAAGGGATTATCCTTTAAGGAATCCTGTCCTGTTGGACCTAGGGATTGTAATTAGGCTAAAAGTAAGCAAATGGCCAATACGATCCCCAATAAAACCATTGCTAATGATAGCCTCCTAAAGGAATGGCCAAGGGGGTGGTTTCAAAGAATTTTTATTGTTTATTATCCCATATTGCAGAAAGAAATATCTACCAAATATATACTGTGAAGCGGTAGCGGTAAAGGATCAAAAATTAATACTTGAACAGCATTAATTATGGCAGGATATAGTATGCCATAGATTTTAATTTCCATATTTATATCTTTCTTTCTTTTTGGTTATGGAAAGGTATTTTTGTTCATGACCAGGATGAAAAGCAAAACATAAAAATGGTCTATGGGACAGGTTAATTCAGGAATCTTATTTTTGGAAATTACAAGCGTACTGTTGTTTAATATCTAGAAATTCAATACTTTAAGACATTGAAGGCGCTGCGTTTTTAATGTTGAAAAAGCACGATGTCTGTTTGGGTTCCGGTCAGGAAGGTTTTTATCCTATTAAGATCAAAAAAACATATGTTTACTATCCATAGTTTTAGATTAATAAATTATTTTAAATTCATGAAAAACAAAACAAACCAAATTGCTGCAACCATCTTTTTATGGGCGCTATTTTTATCAAGCTTTCAGTTAATGGCACAAGAACATCTTGATGTTGACCATCAAAAGAAAATGAACGAGCACAATGCGATGGGAAATGGGACTGCATTGAAGGTGATGCTTTTTTCCGGTACCGGCTGGTTCCGCCATCCCGATATCCCGATAGTGAATGGATGGATTGTTCGGCTTGGTGCCGAAAACAATATGCAGATAGATGTAAGTGAGACCGGGACAGATCTTTCCAAGGAAAAACTAAGCAATTATGATGTTTTGCTGTTCAACAATTCAAATGTACTTGATAAGGTATTGAATGGGGAACAGCGTAATGGTATTGAAGAATGGTACAAGGCCGGGGGCGCAATTGTTGGCCTGCATGCCCTGTTGGTTCATCAGGATAACTGGCCCTGGATAATGGAATTGGGAGGTTGTGATTTCAATAGCGATTCCGAATTTCTCAAAGCGAAAGTGGTCGTAGACCCCGAAGCAACGGATCATCCTACCGTAAAGGGGATGGGCAAGGAGTTCTGGTATGAAGCGGATTGGACCAACCACACCAATACGGTTACCGGTTTACCGGGAATACAGGTTTTACTAAGGGTTGACGAATCCACATACGAACCGGTAAGGGAATACTTCAAGACTAGAGGAGGCGTACCCATGGGAAAAGATCATCCTATAGCCTGGACCAGGGATTGGGGCGGAGGAAGATTTTTTTATACGGAATTGGGTCATGACATCCGCTCCTTGGATACCGATTTTGGTAGACAACACCTTATAGAAGGCATAAGGTGGGTGGCTAAAAAAGAATGATAAGGCATACATTTCCAAATGGGCTACAAAGGTTTTAAGAATTCCAATCTACGCATCACTTCCGAATCTTCGGCAACTGCTTTGGATATTTTTTCCAATTCAATATTAAATCTATAATTGTATTTGCCCGATGTCATCAACGCTATCGAGTTTAAAATGAGCAGGGCCTCACTTGGTTTGTCCGACCCGTACAAGGCCTTGGTCATCACTGCTGAGGGATCCGATTTTTTTGAAATTGCCAAGAATTCTGCCGCACGTACCCTGTTCATTGGCTCAGGGTCTTTGGTGGCCATTGGTCCAATTATGGGTGCCACGGCCATGGCCTTTTCTCCAAATGTACTACAGACAATGATGGCCCAATATCTTTCCCAAGGATCTGAAGAGTTCAGGGCCGCGGTTAGGGAATTTTTAGCCTTCTTAAAATTTAATAATCCCAGATCGGCAATTTCAATATATTTCCCAATTTCCTTTTTGTGTTTGGTCCCAAAGGCCACAGGATCTATAAAAGCATCCTCTATAAGGACATGTTCAGGGTAGAAGGACAGGTCCGGCATTCCTTTTACCCAGGTGTTGAGCCTGTTGCGCAGGTCTGTTAACGTTGCCCTGTACTTAGGGTCATTGGCCAGATTCTTAGTTTCATATGGGTCTGCGTCAATATCAAAAAGCATTTCGGGGGAACGGATTTCAAAAAAGGCCGATTGTATTTTGCTTAGGCTTCCTTTATCGTACAAAGCCTTCCATTCTTGGTAAGCCAATTGCTTGTAACGATAGTTGTTCATGAGGCCATCAAAATTAAAAGGCTGATAGTTCCTAATATATTTATATTTCCCTTTTCGTACCGCCCTCACCAAATCATACTTTTCATCGAACCTATCCGCGTAACTATAGGTCTCATCATGGGAGTCCACTGCTTCATTACTGATATCCGGGCCTAAAAATGCCTTTCCATCCATTCCTTTTGGTACCCTTATTCCTGCAAGATTCAATACAGTGGGTGCCAAATCTATAAAGCTGATAAAACCGGTTACAGTGCTGCCAATAGGGCGGTTTACAAGATGTTCATATTTTTTGGGAACGTGGACCACCATTGGTACATGAAGTCCGGTTTCGTAAAGATATCCCTTGCTTCCGGGCAATACTCCCCCATGATCGCCAAAGTAAAAAATAAAGGTGTCGTCCAATCTTCCATCTACCCCTAGTTCGTTGATAATGGTCCCGACCTGCCGATCCATCTCCCTAATTTTATCCCGGTATACGGCGTTGGTGTATCTAAATAAGTCCGTATCGGGATGGTTGGGCTGAATTTTAAAAGAGTTAACCTCGGTTTCGGGCAATACCGCTTCCATGTCCCCAGATGTAAAGTGCAGGCTCGACTCATGTGAGACCCCAATATTGAAAACGTGGAAAAAGGGCTGATTTTCATTCCTGTTTTTCCAATTGGCCTTCTTGGAAGATTCGTCCCAAACACCTTCTCCTTTAATTATATTATAATCTTCTTTATTATTGTTGGTGGTGTAATACCCGGCCTGTCTTAAATATGCCGGAAACATTTTGAGCGAATCGGGCATAGGGACGGTTACCATTTTTCTATGGAATTGGGCCCCGATACGTGGTCCGTAACAGCCTGTGATTATGGCAGATCTTGCCACGCTACATACAGGCGCATTTGAAAACGCCCTGTAAAAGATCAATCCCTTTTCCGCTAAGGATCCAATATTGGGGGTGGGAATGCCATTGCCATCAAAAAGTTTAAGGTAATGCTTGGAATTATCTTCCGAAGTAATCCAAACAATATTGGGAGGCCGCTCTTCCATTTGTTTTGTCTGGGGGAATATAGCCGCGGTAGCCACAAGAAAGATGGCCAAGATTTTAAAAAGTAATTTACATTTAGATATGGACATAGGCGTTTATGTTTGTTTCTGTGGTAAATGGTATTGGACCAATTTGTACCGATGGCCTCTAATATAAGAAATTATACATCGTACATGTTCTTTTAAAATAGGGGTCCATAAAAGCTCAACATTTTTGGTTTACCTATAAAGTTCTTGAATTTTAGATATCCCAGTGACCTAGGTGGTGGAATTCTGATTAATTATCAAAAGCGGGAATTGTAAATTATTATTAATTGATTTTCAGGATAGAAGACCTTCATTTTTCACAAAAACAATATATTACTTTCTAATTTTAACTAAATTTAACAACTACTATTTGTAGGTGTAAAATCCAAGGTCTAGCTTTGATCCCCGAATGTATCGGGCATTAAAAAAAAATATACTCCTTCTTTGCATCCTTTTAGTAACTGGATTCAATACTATTTATGCCCATTCATATCTTAAAGTTGATCGTTATTTTTCAATTTTAAATGTTGCCGCTTCTGAAAGTTCGCCCTGTGGGGTAGAACAGGAATTGGCTCCTATTATATTTGAACATACTTCTGTTCTTGAAATTCAAAAGCCATATTTGGCAGAAGTTACGGATACAGAGGAAGAGGAGGAGGAGAGCGATGAAATTTCACTTTCTTCGGAAACACATTTGAATTATGGCGGTTCTGCAACTGCCATTTTTTATGCCCAAATGTTGGGGCATTTATCTTCCGATCTTGAAAAAGATCCCACTTACAGTAACCATCACCCCTTTACCACTCCTTATAAAAGGTATATTCGGTTTCAGGTGTTCAGAATTTAGAAAACCTAGAAGGGCCTGATCTATCAAGGCCTGTTCCCCTATTTTTTTTAATACTGTTTTAATCAAGATGGCGTAAGTCCAAAAATATTATAAGTGGACTTGCCTTTCATTTTATTTACCAAAAACCAATTATTCATTTAAATATATCAAGATTATGAGGAAATCCCCCATGATTATTGGCGTGTGTATACTTCTAAGCCAATTAAGCTGTAACTCCAAAAAACATGAAAAACCTGAGGAAACCAAGTATCTCGTTACCAGTCCGATAAAAAAAGATACTGCGGCCGTAAAGGACTATGTCTGCCAAATACATAGTATTAGAAACATTGAGGTCCGTGCATTGGAAAAGGGCTACTTAAAGGAAATCTCTGTAGATGAAGGTCAATCCGTAAAAAAGGGCCAACAAATGTTCCATATTATGCCAAATGTCTATGAAGCGGAATTTCAAAAGGCCACCGCTGAGGCTAAGGTGGCGGAAATAGAATATGAGAATACTAAATTGTTGGCCGAAGGCAATGTAGTTTCTGCAAATGAACTGGCCATGGCAAAGGCGAATTTTGAAAAGGCAAAGGCAGAAGTGATGCTCGCGGAGACCCATTTGGGCTTTACCAATATCAAGGCTCCATTTGATGGTATTATGGACCACCTTCATGTTAGGGAAGGTAGCCTTTTAGATGAAGGTGAATTATTGACTACCCTGTCCGACAACAGTAAAATGTGGGTATATTTCAATGTTCCGGAAGCTGAATATCTCGACTATATTACCAGCGTGGATAAAGAAAGTAAAAAGGAGGTTGGACTCTTAATGGCCAACAATAAGCGTTTTAATCAGACCGGTATTGTAGAAACCATTGAAGGAGAGTTTAGCCATGAGACCGGTAATATTGCGTTTAGGGCCACTTTTGACAATCCTGAGCGTATTTTACGACATGGTGAAACAGGCAGCATAATTATGCAGGTACCCTATAACGACGTCTTGATTATTCCCCAAAAAGCCACCTTTGAGGTTTTGGACAAGAAATATGTTTTTGTAGTTGATGATAAGACTGTAGTTAAACAAAAGGAAATTATCATTGCTGGGGAACTGCCCAATCTTTTTATTGTAGAAAAAGGACTTTCCGAAAAGGATAAAATAATACTGGATGGCATTCGTATGGTAAAGGACGGGGATCATATAGCAACCGAATTTATTGATCCTAAATCGGTTATCAACAACCTGTCACTCTACGCCGAGTAACTTAAACCTATAGGAACCATAAAAATTAATTGCCAAATGTATGGAGCATTTTTCCAATCTAAAGATAAGGAGAGCAGCTTAAATTATTTGGGAAATTAATTTTTGTCCCTAACCTAATTTCATAAAAGATGTTCAAAAAATTTATAAAAAGACCGGTATTGGCCATTGTCATATCCGTCATGATCGTTTTTACCGGCCTTTTGGCCATTAAACAATTGCCCATTTCCCAATTCCCCGAAATTGCACCTACTACCGTTAACATATTTATTGCGTATCCGGGTGCCAGTGCGGACGTATTGGTGAATTCCACCCTAATTCCTTTGGAAACGGCTATTAATGGCGTACAGGGAATGCGCTATCTGGCGTCCGATGCCACCAGTGCCGGTGAAGGCACCCTGCGTGTTATTTTTGAACCTGGAACGGACCCCAATACGGCAGTAGTAATGGTAAAGACACGGGTAGACCAGGTAATGCCCAACCTACCCGAATTGGTGCAAAGGGAAGGGGTGGTCATAACCCCAGTGCAGCCCAGTATGTTGATGTACGTAAACTTGTTTGCCGAGGACGGGAATAACGATGAAAAGTTTCTATACAATTATGCCTATACCAAAATAATACCCGAAATACAGCGTATCAACGGTATTGCCAGTGCCCAGATATTGGGTAGCCGAAAGTATGCCATGAGGGTATGGTTAAAACCAGATCGTATGCGGGCCTACAATGTATCCGCAGAAGAGATCATGGAGGCCATGCAAGACCAGAGCATAATTGCCAGGCCAGGAAGGATCGGGCAGAGTTCCGGAATAAAATCCCAGTCTTTGGAATATGTATTGACCTATGAAGGGCGCTACAATCAGCCAGGACAGTACAAGGATATTATTGTTCGCGCCAATGCAGAAGGGGAGACCATTACTTTGGGCGATTTGGCCGATGTAGAACTTGGCAGCGAATTCTTCGATATTTATTCAAATTTGGATGGTCGCCCATCAGCCTCGATTATTTTGAAACAGACGTTGGGCAGTAATGGTAAGGATGTTATTGATGAGGTCAAATCCAAATTGGAGGAGCTTAAAAAGGACCTTCCCCCTGGTTTGGACTATAAGATCAGCTATGATGTTGCCAACTTTTTGGATGCCTCCATAGAACAGGTACTTCACACGCTAAGGGATGCCTTCATTTTGGTGGCCATAGTTGTTTTTCTTTTCTTGGGCGATTGGCGATCTACACTGATCCCGATCATTGCGGTGCCGGTTTCTTTGATAGGGGCTTTTTTTGTAATGCAGCTCTTCGGGCTGTCCATTAACCTTATTACCTTATTTGCTTTGGTACTTGCCATTGGTATCGTTGTGGATAACGCCATCGTCGTGGTCGAGGCGGTTCACGTTAAAATGGAGGAGCAAAATTTAACGCCCTATAAAGCCTCTACCGAGGTTTTGAGTGAGATTGGAGGGGCAATTATCGCCATCACCTTGGTGATGGTGTCCGTATTTATTCCCATTTCCTTTATGACCGGGCCCGTAGGGGTATTTTATCGGCAATTTTCGATTACCATGGCCGGATCTATAGTTATATCGGCCGTTGTGGCCCTTACCCTTACCCCGGTCTTATGTGCTATAATGTTAAAAAACAATCATGGGAGGCCCAAAAGGAAATCGCCCATAGATAGGTTCATAGCCTGGTTCAATAAAGGTTTTGAGCGACTTACGGGAACCTATGTAAATCTATTGGATAAAATCGTAACCAGAAGAATCGTCACATTTGGAATTTTATTGGCCTTTTGCGCGGGGATATTTTTTACGAACGAATCCCTTCCGGCAGGATTTATTCCCAATGAGGACCAGGGGATGATATATGCCATTATACAGACGCCTCCAGGGGCAACCCTGGAAAGGACCAATGACGTGGCCAGAAAATTACAACAGATCTGTGAAGAGATGGATGGCGTGGAATCCGTTTCCTCCTTGGCCGGGTATGAGATTATGACCGAAGGTAGGGGTTCCAATGCCGGTACCTGTCTGATCAATTTAAAACCTTGGTCCGAACGCCATCACTCCGTACATGAGATCATGGAGGAATTGGAAGAGGAGACACAAAACTTAGGAGCAAGGATAGAATACTTTGAGCCGCCAGCGGTACCTGGTTTTGGTTCTTCGGGCGGATTTTCCATGCGCTTGTTAGATAAGACCAACTCTACGGATTATCACGGTTTTGGAAAAATTAACGACGATTTTATGGATGCTTTGGCCAAAAGGGAAGAATTAACAGGATTGTTCTCTTTTTTCTCGGCCAACTATCCCCAATACGAACTTAAAATCAATAATAAGATTGCCATGCAAAAAGGGGTTTCTATAGGTAAGGCCATGGAAAACCTGAATATTTTGATAGGTAGTACCTACGAGCAAGGCTTTATACTCTTCGGAAGGTTCTTTAAGGTCTATACCCAGTCGGCCCCCGAGTATAGGGCGCTTCCATCGGATCTGGAGAAATTGTTCGTAAAAAATGAGGCAGGGGAAATGGTACCCTATTCCGCTTTTATGACTATGGAAAAGCGTTTGGGCCCCAATGAGATTACACGCTACAATTTGTACAATTCTGCCACGATCAATGGGCTTCCAGCACCTGGATTTACTACTGGGGATGCAATAAATGCCATTAAAGAGGTGGCGGCCCAAACCTTGCCCAGAGGTTATGACATTGCTTGGGAGGGGCTTTCCTACGATGAGGCCAAAAGAGGAAACGAATCGCTGTACATATTTGTCATTGTACTGATATTTGTGTATTTCGTACTGGCGGCCCAATACGAGAGCTTTCTATTGCCTTTTGCCGTTATCCTTTCGTTGCCCGTTGGTGTTTTCGGTTCTTTTGCATTGCTGAAAATGATGGGTCTGGCCAACGATGTATATGCCCAGATAGGGGTGATTATGCTGGTTGGTCTGTTAGGTAAGAATGCCGTACTTATTGTAGAGTTCGCCGTTCAAAAGCATAGGCAGGGCGCCACCATTCTTGAAGCGGCCATTGAAGGTTCCCGCGCCCGTTTCAGACCCATTTTGATGACTTCCTTTGCGTTTATTGCCGGTTTGATTCCCCTAGTAGTGGCTACCGGAGCCGGAGCCATTGGAAACAGGACCATTGGAGGTTCGGCTTTGGGCGGAATGCTCATTGGTACCTTATTCGGGGTATTGGTAATACCGGGGCTATATTACATTTTTGGTAGTATGGCAGAAGGAAGGAACCTTATCAAAGATGAGGCCAGCGAGCCCTTTTCCGAAGAATTGATGCGTACCAGTGAGGGGGAAAGTAGGACTTGGGTGAAACTTAGGGAAATTACAAAATTATTGAAAAAACTAACCAAAGGAAAAGATAATGAAAAATAAGAGAATATTATCCTTAAAAAAGGGCAAGGTATACGGGCTTACTATGCTTACAGTTGTAGCGGTATATTCCTGCGTTCCTTCAAAAACGTTGTTGGAAGAAAATTCAGAGGTACCGGACCGGTATCAAAATCAGTTAAAAGACAGCCTGAACAGTGCCAGTGTCCACTGGAGGGAATTTTTTTCGGACCCCCAACTAAGCGCATTGATAGATACGGCCTTGATAAAGAATCAGGAACTGAATATTATGTTGCAACAGGTGGAGATGGCCAAAAATGAGATCAGGACCAGAAAAGGGGAATATCTGCCCTCAGTGAATATTAGGGCTGGAGCGGAAGTTGAAAAAGTGGGCGAGTATACAAGAAATGGTGCGGTAGAAGAGCATCTGGAGATCCGGGAGGGGGAGGAATTCCCGGAACCATTGCCCAATTTTATGGTAGGCGCATATGCTTCTTGGGAGGTGGATGTTTGGAAAAAGCTTCGAAACGCCAAAAAAGCGGCGGTTTTCGAATATCTTTCCTCTATGGAAGGAAAGAATTTTATGGTGACCAATCTGGTTTCCGAAGTAGCCGCTTCCTATTACGAGCTGGTGGCCTTGGATAGTCAATTGGCCATTATTGAAGAAAACCTGGCCATTCAAACCAATGCCCTTGATATGGTGAAACTTCAGAAAACAGCGGCCAGAGCAACGGAATTGGCCGTACGGAGATTTGAGGCAGAGGTACTAAAGAATCAAAGTCAGAAATACGACATTCAACAGCAGATCGTAGAGACCGAAAACAAAATCAATTTTTTGATCGGGAGGTCCCCACAGCCTATTTTGAGGAATTCCGATGGTTTTATAGATAGGGAGGTTGCTCCCGTTCATCCGGGGATACCGTCCCATTTGCTGCAAAACCGGCCAGATATAAGGCGGGCAGAATATGAACTGGCTGCGGCCAAGTTGGATATTAAGGTGGCCAAGGCCAACTTTTACCCTTCCCTTGGAATAAAGGCAGGTATTGGTTTGGAAGCCTTTAAACCCAAGTTTTTGACGGCTACACCACAATCCCTATTGTATAATGCCATAGGCGATATAGTAGCCCCATTGATCAATAGAAATGCAATAAAGGCGGCCTATGGAAATGCCAATGCTAGGCAAATACAGGCCGTGTACGAGTACGAAAAGGCCATTTTAAATGGCTATATAGAGGTAGCAAATCAATTGTCCAATATGGACAACCTTAACAGGAGCTATGCATTGAAAGTGGGACAGGTGAAGGCACTTACGGAGTCTATCGACATTTCCATTCGACTTTTCCAGTCGGCCAGAGCAGACTATATGGAGGTACTTTTAACGCAGCGCGATGCCCTGGAATCCAGTGAGGAACTTGTAGAGACCAAAAAGGACCAAATGTTGGCCAAGGTAGGGATGTACCGGGCCTTGGGAGGAGGCTGGGAAAGATAAACCTGACCGAGAGCTATGAACTACTTTAAGGAAAGCCATTTTACATGGGTGTAGAATGGCCTTTCCTATATGCAGCCCTTTAACCTGTCCCAATTGAAACCGGCTGCCCAAATTTATTTGAAGTTTCTCCATAAACCTATTATATTTATTGTTTTTTATATTGAACTCATTTAAACTTTTCTCAATTGGTTAAAAAATCGCTCTTTTTCGCCCACTTTTTGCCTTTTTTGTGTTCCGTAGCCCTGCTATGCAACACAAAAAGAGCTTCAATTGGACAAAAAATTGCTGATTTTCACTTCAATCAGAGAAGTTTAAATGAGTTCATTAGTAGTCTTATTTAAACTACCAGACCCTATGAAAGTATTCCCATTGTTTTCCCTTGTTGCCCTATGTCTTTTATTATTGTACGGTTGTGCCGAGAAGGAAGGGAAGAAGCCCCAGAAGCCCAATTTCCTTTTTATTATGTCCGATGATCATGCTTATCAGGCCATAAGCGCCTATAGCGACCATTTGATCCAGACCCCTAATATTGATCGTTTGGCCAAAGAGGGAATGCTGTTTAGAAATGCCAGTGTCACCAATTCCATCTGTGCTCCCTCAAGGGCTACCATACTTACAGGAAAACACACCCATATGAATGGGAAAATAGACAATCACAATCCGTTCGATACCACCCAGGTTACCTTTCCCCAGATTTTTCAGAAGGCGGGTTACCAAACGGCCATGTTCGGGAAATTGCATTTCGGGAACAATCCCAAGGGCGTGGATGATTTTATGATCCTGCCCGGGCAGGGACATTATATCAACCCGGATTTTATCACCCAAAAAGGAGATACTACCATTACCGGTTATGTTACGGATATCATTACGGATATGAGTTTGGAATGGTTGGATAAAAAACGGGACCCCAACAAGCCGTTTTTTTTAATGTATTTGCACAAAGCCCCGCACAGGCCTTGGTGGCCAAGGGCGGACAAGTTTAAGGAATATACGCAAAAAACCTTTCCCCTGCCGGAAACCCTATTCGATGATTATTCCAACAGGGGTACTGCGGCCAAAACTGCCGAAATGAATTTGTTGTACCATATGCAGTATAGCCATGACAGCAAGATTTTTCCTGAAACCTTGGAGGCTATGGGAGAGGTGTTGCCCGTAGTTGAAAATTCCCAGGCCGATGTTTACAATGAATTCAATCGCGGCAACGAGGACCAGCGAAGTGAGTACAGACCTATTTTGGATTCCATTAACCAGGATTTTATGGAAAAATGGCCTTCGCTGACGGATAGGGAAAAGATGATTTGGAAATACCAACGCTATATGCAGGATTATTTGGGCAGTATTAGCTCTGTGGATAATAATGTAGGAAGGGTGTTGGACTACTTGGATACCAGTGGTCTGGCCGAAAATACCATAGTGGTATATACCTCGGATCAAGGGTTCTATTTAGGGGAGCACGGTTGGTTCGACAAGCGCTTTATTTACGATGAGTCCTTTAAGACTCCGCTACTAATTCGTTGGCCCAATGAAATAAAACCGGGAACTACGGAGGAGGAAATGGTTCAGAACCTGGATTTTGCCCAGACCTTTTTGGAAGCGGCACAAATTGAGGCCCCAGAGGATATGCAGGGGGAAAGCCTTATGCCCTTGTTAAAAGGCCGATCGGACCAATGGAAGCGGGAGGCCGTTTATTACCATTATTATGAATACCCCAGTGTACATATGGTAAAACGTCATTATGGTATAGTGACCAAGGAGTACAAATTGGCCCATTTTTATTATGACGTGGACGAATGGGAATTATATGATCGCCATAAAGATCCCAAGGAATTGAACAATGTTTATAAAGATCCGGAATATGCAGGTGTCGTGAAAGAACTAAAGGAAAAACTCGCCCAGCTTAGGGTAAAATATAAAGATTCCAAAGAATTGGATGATAAATATATTGAACAGTCCAAGAATTATTAGGCTTTTCAACCCCTTCCGTCCTCTCCGCTGATGGCGGAGGCTCCACCTTCCCTTATCCAAGGGAAGGAGCATATTATTGGCACTTATTAATTCCATGACGGTAATTGGAAAAACAAAGAAATAGCTCCTTCCCCTAAACAGGGGAAGGTGGCTTCGACAGAGGAGAAGCCGGAAGGGGTGGCTCATTCTTTGCTTTGACGAAATGATTTGGTGTACTATAATTAGTATGGCTATGCAGCATCTTAGATGATGCCTTCAAAATCTTTTCTGGGGTTATGGGCAGATCGTAGACCTGTTTTCCGCATGCTCTGTAGATGGCATTCGCAATTGCTGCAGCTGTTGGTGGCACCGGGACCTCCCCCGCACCCTTGGCTTCTTCGTTTGGACGGTCAATAATGGCCACTTCCACATCGGGGACTTCCGGAAAACGTAAAATGGGATAGTTGGCCCAGTCAGTACTTGTTATTTTATTGGTATTGAAAGTCACTTGCTCCTTTAAGGTCCAACTGGCAGCCTGGATCATCCCGCCCTCAATTTGATTGGTGAGTCCGTCCAAATTGATTACTTCTCCTACATCTACCGCTGCCCACATTTTAATCAGCCGGATATTGCCTTGGTCCTTGTCCACCGCCACTTTGGCGGCCACCGCTATATAGGCGTCCGTATTCTTGTACCTCATAAAGGCATGCCCAATACCTTCACCATCCAATATATTTTGGGAACCGGTGAGGACTTTCACCTTTTGGATAACTTCTATGGCCCTATCATCCTCCAAATGGTTTAGTCGGAATTCCAAGGGGTCCTGACCTGCCTTTTCGGCAAGAGCGTCCATAAAGGATTCCAGGGCGAAGATATTAGTAAACGACCCTAGGCTGCGCAAAGAGGATGTGCGGAAGGGACCTTCATAGTAATGTGCATTCAAGGTCATGTTCGGAATACGGTAATACGGATCGCCGTTTCTATGTCCTCCTCCCAGATACCCTCTCGACTTCATCCTGTGGGGAGGGTCCAAATACCTGGCCGCCAATACCGTCCCGGCATCTTTGTTGGGGCGGGTACTGTGGGAGTCCGTCCATACCTCGGTTTTCCATGCGTTTATTTTATTGTTTTTATCCAGACTGGCTTCCAAGGTGGTAATCATGGCCGGACCATAGGGATCCCAGGAATGTTCATCATGTCTGGACCATTGTACACGGACGTGCTTTCCAGGATATTCCAATGCCAAAATAGCGGCGTCTGTGGCAGCATCATCAGCGGTACTATGACCAAAACAACCTGCACCCGGAACCCCAATGATATGTATTTTATTGGCGTCTATGGTCAACATTGTCGCCAAGGCTTCCCTTAGGGGATATATCCCTTGACTATGGGACCAGAGGTGTAATATTTCTCCATCAAACAAAGCAATTCCGCATGCCGGACCCAAAGAAGCGTGTTTAATATAGGGTTTGGAATAGGTTGCTTTAAGGGTTTCTGCGCTTTCAAATGCTGCCGCTACATCACCTTCATTTTTCACTGTTTCCGGGCCAGTGGCAATCATTTTGATATGTGCGTAGAGGTTTTCAGGTTTGGGAAAAGTTGAGGTGGCTGTCCATGCCGAGTGGTTCTTTAGATATTGTTCTGCCTTTATGGCTTGGTATTCCCTTTTGGTAACGACTCCTACAAAACTGCCTTTTATTACTGTTTTCATAACTCCTGAAACTTCTTTCCTTAAACCGCTTTCATCCAAGGAAATCAGTTGGGAGGAATATCCCGGAGGTCTTACTACTCTGGCATGGACCATACCAGGGAAACGTAGGTCTTGTATATAAACGGCTTTTCCGTTGACCATGTCCAATATATCCGTTCTAGGGATCGCTTTTCCTACATAGCGATGCTCCCTAAAGTCCTTAATGGGGAGCGGAAGAATTACTTCCCTTTCTATTTGTACCCCTTCAAGTAGCTCGGCAAAGGTCAAGGATTCCTTGCTTTGTTTAGATTTAACTTTGCCATTGTATAGGAGCAGGTCGGTAATAGGTGTATTTAGTTTTGTACTCGCCAATCCCAATAATTCTTGCCTGGCGGTAGCTGCGGCATAGCGTACGGACATGGCACTGTTTTGAATGGAAGCACTGGCACCGGTATAACCTTCGTTGGGGGTAACGCTGGTCTCTGCCAGATGTACCTGCACCATTTCCAAATCCATATCCAGTTCTTCTGCGGCCATCTGTTGGATGGCGGTTCGGATGCCCTGCCCCAGTTCTACTTTTCCGGATAGGACCCTTATACTTCCATCCTCCAATATTTGCAACCAGGCGTTTACGTTTTTGGCCCTTCCCATACTTCCCGGAAGTGGGCCTTCAAAGGCTATACGCTCGGCCATCATGGGATCTTCTACACCTGAACAGGCTCCTAAAAGTGAAAATCCCACGCTGATATAGCCCAAATCTTTAAGAAATTTTCTTCTGGTTCTCAGGGGTATGGCGGTCATGGCAGATTGTGATTAAAGGTTTTTAGCTGCGGTTTTAATGGCTTGGATAATACGGGTATGGGCCCCACAGCGGCATAGGTTGCCCTCAAGGGCATTTTTTATTTCACTTTCACTCGGATTTGGGTTGGTATTTAAGAGTCCCACCGCAGTCATCACCATACCATTTAGGCAATAGCCACATTGGGCAGCCTGTTCGTCCACAAATGCCTGTTGCACGGCGTGCAGCTTCCCGCTATGGGATGCGAGACCTTCCAGGGTGGTTATTTTTGCTTCCCCAATAGAGGATATGGGCAGTAGGCAGCTCGTGGAAGCCTTGCCATCGATCAAAACGGTACAGCTACCACATTGTGAAAGTCCACACCCAAATTTGGGACCATTAAGTTCCAAATAATCCCTTAAAACGTAAAGCATTGGGGTATCGGCCTCCGTCTCGATCTCTTTTTGGGAACCATTAATATGGAGGTGGTAGGTTGGCATGCTCTTACAAGTTTAGCTTCTAAGATAAGGAATTGCCTTTCCAAAACAAATGAATCGTCGATTATGGTAAAATAAGAAACCATGTACACTTGTTTCCATAGAACAAATTGATCTATTTGATCCTTCTCCCCTTTGCTGACGCTCCTTCGCTGGTGCAAGCGTCGCGCTTGTAATCATATACTATAGATCAATGCCCAACCT
This sequence comes from Arenibacter sp. P308M17, assembly GCF_003426735.1. GTDB lineage: Bacteria > Bacteroidota > Bacteroidia > Flavobacteriales > Flavobacteriaceae > Arenibacter. The sequence goes on along the minus strand of NZ_QVON01000003.1, from coordinate 152,639 downwards.
CACAGGAACATCCCGTATGTGTTTCCCCATGCCAATCAAAAGCAGGGGCATAGTCGCTCATCTCCCAATAGAAAGGGCTTCTAGGGTTGTTGTAGTTTCCTGCCTCGTTCATGGTCTCCGTATCATATAGGCGCCCGTTGATCATGGTATAGATTACAGAGTTGGAATTTTGAATGTCTTCCAAAGGGTTTTTGTCCAAGACGATCAGATCGGCCAATTTCCCTTCTTCCAAAGAGCCCAGTTGTTCTGCCATTCCAAGGTAAGAGGCCCCATTAATGGTGGCTGCTTTTAAGGCTTCCATATTGCCCATTCCCCCTTGGGCCAACATCCAAAGCTCCCAATGTGCACCAAGGCCCTGTAATTGCCCATGGGCACCTAAGTTTATTTTTACGCCCGCATCGGCCAATTTTTTGGTAGCATTGGCCACTAGGATATGACCGTTTTCATACTCTTTGATAGGTGCCATGGTCCGATGTCTGGAGCGCGCATCTATTATGCTTCTTGGGGTGTACTTTAAAAGCTTTTCATTTTCCCAAACATTGGTGGTCTGATACCAAAAGTATTCTCCGTTCAGGCCACCGTAATTAACGATTAGGGTAGGGGTGTAGGCCGTTTCGCTGGCCGCCCATAATTGGAGGACATCGTCATAAATAGGAGCTACCGGTATGTTGTGTTCAATTCCGGTGTGTCCGTCCAAAATCATGGACATATTGTGAAAGAAGGTAGAACCCCCTTCCGGCACCACTTCTATCTGTTTTTCTTGGGCCGCTTTAATGATCTGTTGTCTTTGGTCCCTTCTTGGCTGATTGTAGCTTTTTACGGAAAAGGCACCAAAGGCCTTGGTCCTTAGAATGGCCGATCTGGCATCTTCCAAATTGTTCACCGTAGCCTTGAAGTCGCCATCCGCTCCATATAAAATAACTCCGGTAGAGAATATTCTGGGGCCCACCATAGTGCCGGCCTTTACCATTTCAGATTGGGAGAATACCACTTCGGTATTGGCGGAAGGATCATGGGTGGTGGTTACCCCATAGGCCAAATTGGCATAATAGGGCCAGTGTTTTTGGGCGCTCAAGCCAAATCTAAAATGGCTAAGATGGGCATGTACGTCCACTAATCCCGGCATAATGGTCTTACCACTAACATCCAAAATTTTGGCATCGGCAGGGATGTTCACCGCATCGCTGGAACCAATGGCTGTAATTGTATTGTTGTTGATTATGAGGGTGCCGTTCTCTATAACTTCATCATTGTTCATGGTAATGATCCTGGCACCTTTAAGGGCGAGGCTGCCCTTTGGACTGTCCGTAGGCAGGCTAAGACCTATTTTAAGGCCTAAGGTATCCATGGCCGGAATGCTATCCGGAGCGCCTTCCAAAAAGGGGAACCGTTGATTGATGCCGGTTTTAAAATAGGCATCGCCCAGGGTCCAATTTAACGATTCGCTATTGGGAGACCAATGCAGGTTAATACCGGCATCCCTTGCCACTTGGGCTACTGGAACATTGGTGGCTTTGCCGTCCAATTCAATGGTATTGCCCGTTTTGGGAAGGGCTGCAATATATACCTTGTACAAATTGGTAAAGGCCAACCAATTATCGTCCGGACTAGGGATGATCCGTTGTGCGTATTTGGATGTTACAATTTCCCGTTCTTCCTTGCCCTGAAGGTTGACAGATTTTAGGGTCTTGGTAATATTCCCCAAAAGATACCCTCCCGTTTGGTAGTAGATTCTAGTGGCATCCTTGTTAAAGCTGGGAAATGCACCTTCTTTCACCATCAATTTTTTACTGGAGGTGATGCCGGATCTTCTGGATTCACTTACCTCCATAAGATAGATTCCGGGCTCTTTGGTATGCACATAACCCTGATGCTGATTGCCCTCCTCTTCCCTGTAAACAATAAGGTTGTTGTTTGTAGGGGAAAAGTTGGGTTCCCTGTAAATGGCCTTGTCGGTGGTCAGTTTAATTGGGCGGTTTTTGCTGGAAGTGAGGTCCAATCTATTTATGGCACCCATTTGCTCGTCGTTCCAACTTACATATACCAGGTATTTTCCGTCTTTGGAAAAGGCGGGCTCATATTCCAGATCCGTTCCCGTGGTCAGTCGGGAAGGGGTGCCATTGGGAAGTGCTTTTTTCCATAGGTAACCGGCGGCGTTGAATATTAACGTTTTTCCATCGGGGGAGGTTACCGCATTGCGTATGGCCTTTGCGGTAAAGGTATCCGCTGCGGCATCGTTTTTAAATTTTAGGGCATTTACGATCTTGTGTTCGGCTGTGGCCCTGAAGGGAATATCCGTAGCTTTTAGGGAATTCAGTTCAATTTTTTTAATTTTTCCTTGGGCCCAAATAATGATGGAACTATCATCAGGGGTAAAATTGAAACCCGTATAAGGGCCAAATATGGCCCATGCTTCCTGTTGGTCCTTGCTTAGTTGGTCGTATACAGGCCATTCCCTCCCAGTTTTAAGGTCGTGCAGGTATAGCACTGTTTTTTCTCTTACCCTTTTAATAAAAGCCATTACATCCCCTTTGTGGGATATGACCGGACGAATGGCCCCTCCCGGTCCGCCCGTTACCCTTTCTGTTTCCCCATCTTCAAGATTATAGCGGTTTATGACATAGATCTGGCTATTGGGGTCCTTGTTGTACTGAAAAGAACCTCCAGGATAAACGTCCTCGCTATAGTAGACATATTTGCCATCTGGTGAAGCCCAGGGCTCTCCAACATCCTGTTGGTCATTTTTTCTTTTGGTAAGTTGAATGCCCTTGCCACCGGATTTATGGTACATCCATATTTCGCCAGCACCCAGGGAACGGGAAGAGGTAAAATGTTTTCTGCAAAATATATAGTTTCCGTCCACGGACCAGACCGCATTGTTTACCAATCTAAAATCTTCCTTGGTAATCTGTTCGGCTTCGGAACCGTCGGTGTTCATCACCCAAATATTATCGCCACCAGCGGCATCGCTGGTAAAGCTGATGTGTTTTCCATCCGGACTATATCGGGGCTGCACCTCATAGGCATGTCCGCCCCGTATCAGGGTGGCGGTGCCCCCACTGATGGGCATGGTATAGATATCGCCCAGCATATCAAAAACGATCTGGCTCCCGTCCGGACTTACATCCAGGCTTATCCAAGACCCTTCATTGGTGGCAATGGAGACCTTTTTAAAGGGCAGGGCAGGGGTGTTGACATCCCATTTGTCTTTTTTGGCTTCTTCTTTTTCCTGTGAAAAGGAAGGCTGGCAAATACATAAAAGGAGGGCGAAAAGGATGCCGTTTTTTACAAGAGGTGTTGTTGGTTCCATAATGTTGTGTGCTTTGGCTTGAAATAAAAATTTAAAGATAGCACTTTGGATTAAATTGCCTTTTGGAAATGCAGTCCAACAGTTGAAGAAATGATTGCTTTGGATGGTTGCTTGAAGTAGGATTGTCCTGGCTTTGTGGGATTATATTTATGAACGTACTATCCTGAATGGCATTTAGATAGTTGTATAAAACATTACAACGAGTGTTTTGGAAATGTTTAAGGGAGTTCAAGTATTGGAGTGATAAATATTGGGACAGCGAAAGATATTTACTTTAAAAAAAGTAAGATTTTTTTATATCTTAACAAAATGTATAATAGTTTGTTAAACGAAAATCAGATAATTATGAAAAACAAAAAGTTCTTACTTGCCCTTCCTGCTCTATTCCTATTTGGTACGTTATTTGTCTCATCTTCCCACCAAGATAGGGAATTGGAAGCCTTAATAAACGATACCGATACACAAACGGCCCTTACTTTTCCTTGTGCCTTTTGCGATGCAGAGGTTGCTGCCTGCATTGCCGGGGGTTCGTTTACCCCTCAGGAGTGTAATGATATGATGGCTTCCTGTTACGCAGAGTGCCAGTAATTATAGATTAAGTCTTTGACCTTTTATGCTATGGCCCATCTTTTAGAGCATTTCTGTACTATTTAAGGGATGGGCCCTGGTTTTGGTATTTTGTTATTTTTTCCATATCTCTTTATTGGATTCTTTATCACCAATTACCCTTTTTTTAAAGACATAAAATCTTATTCGCCAACATCCTCCCATTTTTCCTTAAAGATTTTTTGCAATTGCTCCAGTTCCGGTTGGTACATCGTTTTTTTTCTGGTGCCAAAATAAAGTGTGTTTTCCAGAGGATTATTCCCTTCCCATACCGGCTTTATCTCTCCAGAGCTAATGGCATCCCTACAGAGAAAATCGGGTACTACCGAAAAACCGCTACCTTTGCTTAGACATCGGATAATGGAACTGATATTGGGCACAATGTAATTGGGACTAAAATCCGGGTGTTCCCCAAAATTTTTCAACCAGAAATTTTTCAAATGCTCCATGTCGGCAGCCGTACTGTACCAAAGTTGTTGTTTAAGAAAATTGCGAACCTTGTCCATATTCCTGTCACTCAACAATTGCTCCAATTCTTGAATATCATTTCCTTTGCCGGCCACCAAAATGACCCTCTCTTTTGAGAAGGCTTCATATTTTAGATTATTCTGATTGCCCTTCTGTGGCGTAACAATGAGATCCAACAAACCATTATCGAGATCTTGCTGCATTTGCGGATATTCTCCAAATTTGATGATGAGGTTAAAGGAAAGGTCGGGAATATGTTCTTCCAAAGTATATTGAAAGGTCTCAAAGCACATCCCTACACTAATGGTAGCCCTTTCAAGCGTTGATCGCTTATGAAAATGCTGTTCTGCTACTCCCAATTTTTTTAGGGGTTCAAGAATATAATTGTAAAGCATTTTCCCTTTTTCCGTCGGTACCATTTTTCTGGGCGAACGGTCAAATAATTTATAACCTACATAGGCTTCAAGGGTGTTCAGGTGAAGGCTTACTCCGGGTTGTGAGATGAATAATTCATGGGCGGCAGCGGACAAGGTTCCGTTTTCATAAATCGCCTTAAAGGTTCTTAACCATTCTAGATTCCATTGCATAATTATTATAATTATGATACAAATATACAATTTAAGTTATTTTGATAATAATAATAGATGATAGAAATTTGTACCTGACAATAAATAAGGATATGAAATGAGCATAAACAAAATTAATTTTTTGCATGCCGACCAAAACAATTAAATTTCCTGCCGGCAGGCAGGTTTATGCGAAACCGAAAGGTTCACGAACACAATAAAAATAATATGTCCGTGAGTAAAGCGTAGCGGTTGATTTATGCAGAAAATATTTATTACTCTCATTTTTAGATTAATAAAAATTTTTAAATAAATGAAAAAAATATTTTCGATTAACGGAGGGCAGCAGTTTGGACATTCGGGAGGCAAATTCAATAGTACCTTGTTGGAGTTGGACAAGGAATTCTTTGTTCCGGAAAACGGTTTTGAACTAAAAACAACCGATATCAATGAAGCCTATGATTTAAACGAAGAAGTTGGTAAGTATGTATGGGCGGATGTCATTATCTACCACTTTCCGGTTTGGTGGTTTGGAATGCCGTATGGTCTTAAGAAATATGTAGACCTTGTATTTACGGCAGGCCATAGAAAGGGGATGTACTATAGTGACGGACGAAAAAGCGATAATCCATCTATAAACTATGGTACCGGGGGTTTGCTGCATGACAGAAAGTATATGGGCACTACTACTTGGAATGCCCCGGATACCGCTTTTACCCTACCGGGGGAATTTTTTGACCAAACCAGCGTGGACGATGGGGTATTGTTCGGATTCCATAGAATGAACGCCTTTTTATCCCTGGAACGAATGGATGGTATCCATTTTCATGAATTGGAAAAGAACGTGACCCAGGACCGCATAGATACGTATAAAGAACGCTATAAAAAACATCTTGAGGGCCAATTTCTCCCAATACTACAATCTTAAAGCACTGGCTATAAACATATAATAGATCGGAATTGTATGGGTTATCCTTGTCAACCAAAAGTAATACGATTCCTAGTGTTATGTTATGTATGTTTGGTTTAAGAACCGCACAAAAATCGTATTCACAAAATTTCACGGAAAATCAGTTTTACCCAAACCCTAAAGGGATCCTGATTTTCCTTGATTTCTCCCCTGCCCAATTACTTCGTTCCCGTCCGTACCGGAACGGGCGGACAGGCGGGCTTTAGGGTCGGGGTGAGAAATTGAGGAAAACCTAGTGAAATTAAATTTTGTCAGGTGCTGTAATGTTTGGTCATTGAATTCAGGTCTCGACTCCGCTCGACCGGACTATTGATAGTCACTTCGACCGCCCGCCCGTACCGAACAGCCCGTTCGGGCGTGGAGTAGAGAGGTTATTTCATTTAATATAAACTGGTTTTGTTTGTTGAAATCGATGAAGAGAAAAGATAAAATAAAAAATGTCACACATTTGAGAAATATTTGTATCTTTGCCTCATCTTATGACAGATACAAAAAAACGAATCATAGAATCTGCGATCAGGATCTTCAATGAAGATTTGTCGGCCCCTTTGCAAAAGGTGGCGGATAATGCGAATGTGACCAGAAGGACCTTGCACCGTTACTTTAAGGATCGTAACGAACTGGTGGCCATCTGTAGGCAGGCCATAGAATCGAGTTGCAAGAAAGCAATGATAGCGGCCATTCAAAGTAGCAATGATGCCTATACCCAACTGGAACGCATGCTCTATGCAGGCATTGAATGTGGGGCAAAATATTCAGTTTTTTATAAACTGCACCAAGACAAAGATCACAAGCATACCCCTAACAATAAAAATTGTGCGGATTACGATTATATCTATAACCAATTTCAGCATATTATTATCGAATTACAGAAAGACAGAAAAGTAAATCCGGCAATGTCACCCGAATGGATACAGGTTTTGCATTCCGGAATAATTGAGAGTACGGTAAATGCAAGGGAAGTCACAACCAAAAGTATGGAGGAAATCAAGGACCTTGCATGGACCTCCTATATAAAAGCTATAGCACCTTAAAAAAATTTACAACAATATGTCACATTTTTGAGACAAATTAAATTTAAAAACAATGCGAACTAAAAATTTTGAAGTAATTATCATTGGCGGAAGTTATGCCGGCCTTTCTGCAGCAATGGCACTGGGACGTTCCCTGAGAAAAGTGTTGATCATAGATAGTGGCCTGCCCTGTAACAGGCAGACACCCCAATCCCATAATTTTATTACCCAAGATGGCGTCCCACCCCATCAAATAACGGCAATTGCCAAAGAACAGCTGTTGCAATACAAGACCGTAGATTTTGTTAACGATCTTGCATTGAGTGCGGAAAAAAATAAAAATGGCTTCTCAATTACCACGCAATCAGGTAATGTAGTTACAGCCCAAAAACTCATTATTGCTACCGGGATAAAAGATCTGATCCCAAAGATTAAAGGTTTTGAAGCATGTTGGGGAATTTCAATGATTCACTGTCCCTATTGTCACGGCTATGAATTTCGAAATAAGAAAACAGCTATTATGGCCAATGGTGAACGTGCTTTTCATTTGGCATCACTGGTGAACAACCTTACGGATGACATAAGCATTCTGACGACCGCTAAGGCGGATTTCACTTCTGAACAATTGGTAAAACTGAAATCACATCGGATAGCTGTCATTGAAACCGAAGTTGCGGGAATAGAACATCAGGATGGCCACCTCCAAAAGGTCCTATTTAGCAATGGGAAAAAACTAGCCTTTGATGCCATTTATGCCGGACTTCCCTTTTCTCAAAATTCCGACATACCGGTTTCCTTGGGCTGTGAATTGACAGAGCAGGGCTATATCAAAGTGAATGAGTTTCAACAGACAACCATAGCGGGCATTTATGCCTGTGGCGACAATTCCACAAGGATGCGTTCCGTGGCTGCTGCCGTTGCCAGTGGAAATCTTGCCGGGGCAATGGTCAACGCCGAATTGACCAAAGAACATTTTTAATCCCACATAAGGGATCCTGCCGTTCGGACGGGCCTGTCTGCCGACAAAGGCAGGCCTGCCCCGAGGGGGTAAAAATTAATATTATGATAGAAGTATTCACTACCAACATCCCAAATCAAGTGCTTGCAAAGCAAATGATAGAAGAGCTTAAAACGTATTTTTTGGATTTGCAGATCCATTTTGATTTAGAGGCACCAATAGTAAACTACCCTTGTGATCATAGTATTTTACGTGTTGAGGGAGCCACAATTAACGTACAGCATATTATTTCACTTATAAATAAAAACGGATATGAGTGCCACATTTTGGAAGACAAAACATGCCACTAAATAATAGAAAGTTATGAAGGAATTTTGGGAATCTAATTTTTTGGGTAAAAGAACAATATGGGGATGGCAACCTGCGGATACCACCTTGGCGGTGAAAGCCTTATTTCGGGAAAACAACATTAATAAAATTCTAATTCCCGGTTTTGGCTATGGCAGAAATGCAAAAACCTTTATCGAAGATGGATTTGATGTAACGGGGATAGAAATTTCAAAAACGGCCATTGAAATATCTAAAGAACATATAAAAGGCGAGTATAGACTATATCACGGATCTGTTGTTGATATGCCATTTGGCAAAGAAAGGTACCACGGTATTTTTTGCTATGCCCTAATTCATCTATTGAAAAAAAATGAGCGTGCAAAATTGATCCAGGACTGTTATGATCAACTTGAGGATAATGGTATTATGGTCTTTATTATGCTTTCAATAAATGATGCCCGTTATGGAAAAGGTGGGAAAATCAGTAGTAATACCTACCTCACCAAACACGGGGTAGCACTATTTTTTTATGACTTCAATTCTTTGGAAAAAGAATTTGGAGCATTTGGACTGAAGGTAGCCGAAGAAATAAATGAACCCTTAAATAGTAAAGGAAATAAGCCTGCTGAGAAATTTTGGAAAGTTATTTGCAAGAAAAATGGATAAAGATCCTTTGGATAAAAATTTTCATCCAAGGTAACTATGTAATGTTAAGTTGGCATGTCAAAATTTCTAGCATCTAGTATCTCAATTCTAATATCTAACATTAAAGCTTCTTCTTGACTATTATTACAATAACGTACAAGGCCATTCAAGTTAGTAGCTTCTGGGATATGCTCCCAGAACTATACAAAGTAGAACATCACTTTAATAGTATAAACAGAAGGGCGGGGTCTTCCTTAAAGGCCTCCCTTATTTTGGTAAATGCGATCCGCATTTGTGATTCCACTGTTTTTACGGAAATTCCCATTTGTTCGGCAATGTCCTTGTATTTTACCCCTTGAATTTTATTCAACATTATAATTTCCTTGCATTTCGGGGGCAGGGAATCGATTACCTGCTTCATTTTCTGGATGCGCTCTTCCAGGACATCCGAGTCTTCCTGAATTCTGTCCACCAAAGCACGTTCCCAGATTTGACCCAAAAGTTTTTCCTGTTTTTTCGCCTTTTTAACGGTATCTATATATCTGTTGTAGGCAATGGCATAGAGGTACGCTTTTGGGGATTTGGTTTCGTCCAATTTGGCCCTATCTTCCCAAAACCGGATAAAGGCATGTTGTACAATATCCTCGGATTGTACATTATCATGGGTATAGGTAGAGATATACGCTACAAGTCGGTCATAAAACCTGTTGAATAGATCCCTGAAAGCACTCCGGTTTCCCTTTTTCATGGCAATTACTGCCTCAATTTCACTCATTATAACTGGGTGTTGAATGGGTTGATTTTTATACAATTAGTGCGAATATCAAATTTTTTTTTAATTCCTTTTAAGGGTTTTGTAATTTTTTACAGTATTGATTATGTAATGTGTAACAAAGGTGGTTTTGAAAGAATCACTGCACCAGTGTAAATGTGGCAAAATATAATGAAAAAAAATATAACAAAACTGGTTCTTGGTACGATAACCGAAAATGAAATTCTAGAGCTAAGAAGCTGGTTGAAGGATCCCAAAAACCAAGCCATACTTGAGTCCTATGTTCGGGATTATCACGATCTTAACCTGGCCACTTTAAAGAGTAATCTTGACCAAGCCTATAACAAGGTAAGCCAACAGATAGGTGGTCATGAAAAGCCCGTTAAAAAGCTGTTCCCCAATTGGTCAAGGTATGCGGCGGCGATGGTATTATTATTGGCCTTGGGGTACCTCTATCAACAAAGTTTACTTACAAATAAGGACCGGAACGTACTGGTTCCCAAGGATGAAATTATCACCCTGCAATTGGACAATGGTACCATACAAACCATTGATGTTAATGGAACCATAGAAGTCAAGGACTCCAAAGGGAATGTTATAGGAACCCAAAATCAGAATCAGATCAGCTACTCCAAGGCAGCTGAAAAGACAGCATTGGTTTTTAATACTTTAAAAATACCCAAGGGAAAAAAATTTCAGATCCAACTGTCGGACGGGACTATGGTACATCTAAATGCGGGGAGTTCATTAAGATATCCCGTAGATTTTTTAAGTGAAGGTCCACGAAAGGTATTTCTTTCCGGGGAGGCGTATTTTGATGTAGCTAAGAATGCATCCAACCCTTTTATAGTGAATGTGGATGATTTGGAAGTAAGGGTGCTGGGTACCCAATTTAATGTCTCGGCCTATATTGAGGATGAGTATATAGATGTGGTGTTGGTTGAAGGCAGTGTGAACCTGAACAAAAAGGATCGGATAGAAGGGGATGTGGTAGAACTGTCCCCAGGGCAAAAGGGATCTTACAAGCAAAATTCGGACAGTATCACGGTCAATGAGGTAAATGCCAGTTTATACACCTCTTGGATGCAAGGGCATTTGGTATTCAGGGACCTGACATTTAACAGCATCTTGACCAAATTGGAGCGCCATTATAATATTGAAATTGAAAACACCAATACGGAACTGGGCCAGGAGATTTTTAATGCAAGTTTTGACAATGTTGAGGTGGAAAAGGTGCTCAGTTATTTCAATGACACCCATAAAATTGAATATCTAATTGAAAACAATAAGGTCTTGATCAGATAGGCCAAGCAAAGAAGTTGAACCAAAAAACCAAATATATGACGTAAACCAAAATTATTGAACATGCCATCACCAAGGTTTTGATAAAAACAAAAAACCGGAAAATGCGCTAACATTTCCCGGTTATAAAGAGTGATTGCGCAATTATATGCTAACCACAATTAACATTCAAAAATATGAAAAAACAAATTAACCAATGGGGGTTGGGTATACCTTTGTTGAAATTCGACCTAAAAATGAAACTGACCACGTTATTGCTGTTCATGACCCTTTTAGGGTTGAAGGCCAATGACAGTTATGCGCAGAGAACTAAGGTTACCTTGGATATCGAGAACGCAACGGTCCGAGACATAATAGATGATATTGAATCTGCAACCGATTTTCGATTTATCTACAAGACCAAGGATGTAGACTTGCAGCGCAAATTGTCGCTAAGGGCCAACCAAGAGAACATAAACAAGGTGCTTGCCACTTTATTTGGAAGCACCAATACCACGTATAAAGTTCGGGATACGCAGATTATTTTAACGCGTAATCAAAAGCCAGTAGTACCCATAGAGGTTCCCGATCAATCCTATGTTGATAAAGTTCCGGATCAAATTCAGGTATCGGGGCAGGTTACCGATGAAAATGGTACCCCATTGACCGGTGCAAACATTCTTGAAAAGGGAACCACCAATGGAACCCAGGCTGATTTTGACGGCAACTTTTCAATAGACCTCAATAATGATAATGCCGTATTGGTAGTTTCCTATATAGGTTTTGCTACCAAGGAGGTTCCGGTTAACGGTCAGACCAATCTAAGTGTTGTTTTGGAAGAGAGTTCGGCCGGACTTGATGAGGTTGTGGTTGTAGGTTTTGGAACGCAGAAGAAGTTGAACCTTACAGGTGCAGTTTCGAGTGTACAGAGTGAGGATTTGGAGAATAGGCCAATTACAAGTGCTAGTCAAGCACTTCAAGGAGTTCAGGGGGTCTATATAAATCAAGTTGGTGGACAGCCGGGGAACGATGCTGCAACCATTAGGGTAAGAGGTGTTGGAACCTTGAACGACAATAACCCTTTGATTCTTGTTAACGGAATAGAATTTTCCATTAATGATCTAAATCCAAACGATATTGAGAGTATAACCGTTCTAAAGGATGCTGCTTCTGCAGCCATCTATGGATCTCGGGCCGCCAATGGGGTAGTTTTGGTAACAACAAAGAAGGGTTCACAGAAATCGGAAATATCCTATAGTACCTCGGTTGGTATACAGGAGGTTATTTCATTGCCAAGGGTGGTGAAAGACCCAATTAGGTGGATGGAACTGTATTCCCTGGCCCAATTAAATTTTGGAACTAGCCAAAATGCATTGGTTTTTCCCCAAAGCCTAATAGATGAATACCGGGCCGGAATGCAAACCGATCCCTTTACCTACCCCAACAACGATTGGTATGATATAATGTTCGACCCTTCGTTTATCCAAGAACATAACCTGAGGTTTACGGGAGGTAGTGATAAAACTTCTTTTGCCCTATCCTTGGGTCTGTTGGATCAAAATGGGGTGTTAAGGAGTACGGATTCCAAAAGGTATACGGCCAACCTGAACATTAATTCGGTAATGAACGAAAGAATTACCATTGGGGGCACCTTCAATGTATCTTACAAGGATAGGAACGAGCCTGTTGGCCGGATTTCTCCAGGAGGGGCCCCGCAAGGGATCCCGGAAGTAATGCAAATGATCTTTAAGGCCCAATCCTATCATCCTGCCAAATTGGAGGATGGGAATTACGGAATGAATTTCTTCGATATTCCCGGACACCGACGCTTCCGGAACCCACTGGCCCTTACCGATGAGGGGGGCACCGATATCAGGAACATAAAATTGTTTCTTAACGCCTTTGCGGAAATTAGTCTGCCATTGGATATAAAGTACAAGATCAATATGGGTTTCACAAGTGATGCCCAACGGCTAAAAATATTTACTCCCCAAATAACCCTTTATGATGCAAAGACCAAAGAGCCTACCCAAATTCAAGCCGGGGGGAATCCTTTTGTAACCTTCGAAGGACAGGAAAGAGGGGTAGATCAGGGAGACGACGAATCACAAAACTGGACCATTTTTAATACCTTAAACTGGAACAGGTCCTTCAATGACAATACCGATTTATCCATATTGTTGGGAAACAGTTTTGAGAAATTCAATCGAAGCTTTTTCAACGCAAGTAATGAGGGGTATCTAAGTAATGATTTGTTCGAGTTGAATGCAGGAAGTACCAATCCAATTGTATCCGGTACTACTACCGAATCTAGCCTGATCTCTTACTTTGGCCGAGCCAATTATGTGTGGTCCAACAAATATTTGTTGGAGGCCAATTTTCGCTATGACGGTTCTTCACGCTTTGCTGAGGGAAATAAATGGGGATTCTTTCCATCCGTTTCGGCCGGATGGCGGTTGAACGAGGAAAATTTCCTTAAAGATATAGAATGGTTGGGCCAATTAAAACTTAGGACTTCTTGGGGGCAATTGGGCAATGAACGTATTGGATTGTTCCGATACCTGGATTTAATATCCCCAGGTCAGGATTACATTTTTGGCGGTACCATTAACCCGGGCACTGCCGTTCTTGTGGACAATGATGATGAAATTTCCTGGGAGACCACTACCATTACCAATTTTGGTCTGGACGCCACCTTTTTTAATGGTAAATTATCATCCAGCCTGGAGTACTTCGAAAAAACAACCGAGGATGTATTAAGACCTGTCGGAATTCCATCGCAGGTAGGCGCTTTGGGGGGGCCGATCAGAAATATCGGTACTATTGAAAACAAAGGGGTTGAATTATCCTTGGGATACAGAAATGTTGTAGGTGATTTTAGCTACGATGTTTCCGGAAATCTTACCTACATCACCAACAAGGTGGTGAATCTCAATGGCGAGATTATTCTGGACGATTTTTCTTCGGATGGTAGGGGACCGTTCAATATTACACAGGAAGGAAGGCCTATAAACCAGTTTTACCTCTATGAGTCGGATGGCTTGTTCCAATCACAGGAGGAAATTGATGCCCATGCGTTTCAGGGTGCCGATACCCAACCGGGATATATACGTTTTAAGGATTTGGACAATAACGGGGTTATAGACCTGAACGATAGAAAGGCTACAGGGAATACCATACCCAAATATACCTATTCGTTCAACATTAAGCTGGCGTACAAAAACTTTTCCCTAAATACTTTTTGGCAAGGGGTTGAGGATGTACAAACCTATAATAAGCATGTGTCAGGGGTTCCCTTTTGGTTCGGAACTTCCTTGCCGGTGGGCTGGGCCAATGATTCCTGGACCCCGGATAACAGGGATGCCAGTTTTCCAATAATAACAAGGTATCAGGATACCCAGAACACACTTTTTAGGGATAGTGATTATTGGCTGCTCGATGCCTCTTATCTTAGGTTGAAAAATATCCAATTATCGTACGATTTTAATCCGGAAATATTGAGAAAAATAGGAATGACCAAGTTGTCTATTTTTTGCAACGCGCAGAACTTGCTTACGTTTACTTCGTTGAAAGATTTTGATCCGGAAACAGAGTTGCTAGGGAATGATTTTTTCAACTATCCATCAACGAAGATTTATACCATGGGTCTTAACCTGTCATTCTAAAAAAAAATACGATGAAAAAAATCACATATATATCCGCAATAATTTGTGGGCTAATAATTTCTGCCAGTTGTTCCAGTGATCAATTAAACTTGGAACCTGCCGACCAGAGCAATGTAGAAACTTTCTGGACCTCCGAGGTAAATGCCAAGTCGGCACTTACAGGTTGCTACGAATCGTTGTTGGCCCCTTATAGGGGAGAAGGGTCTTGGTTGTTGAAATTGGAGGATATAACTCCAAACTCATTTGAGATTGACGATGGTAGTGGGGCTTCCTCCATAGCCAGGGGAGACAACAATCCTACATTGCCGCTTATCAATTCCCGTTATACTATCTGCTATGAGGGAATTGGGCGTACAAACACCCTTTTGGCTAATATCGATTTGGTACCAATGGACGAAAATATAAAAAGGCGATATAAGGCCGAGGCACGTTTTTTAAGGGCTTTCTATTATCATAATCTGGTAGAGTATTATGGAGGGGTACCTTTAATTTTGGATCCTCCCAATAATAACGACCAAGGTCAATTGCCCCGAAATACCAAGGCGGAAATACTTGAAGTAATCTATTCGGATTTGGACGTGGCCGTGGCCGATTTGCCAACTTCATATACCAGTTCGGATAGGGGCAGGATAACCAAGGGTGCAGCTTTGGCTTTTAAGGCCAGGACCGCATTGTACAATGAAGATTGGGATGAGGCACTTTCTTCCGCACAGGCAGTTATAGATTTGGAAGTGTACGACCTATTTCCTGATTATCGCGGACTTTTTCTTTTGGAAAATGAAGGTAATAACGAAGTAATATTCGATGTTCAATTTCAATTTCCGGAGGCGACCAACAATTATCACGAATTGTTCCAACAGGGAAATGTTTTCAAAGATCTGTTCGAAGCTTATTTAATGACCGATGGAGAGCCAATCTCCACTTCGGACCTTTATGATCCGGAAAATCCCAGTGCGAATAGAGACCCAAGATTATCCCACACCTTAATTACCATTGGATCTATGTTCAATGGTCAGTTGGTAACAGGGGATGAACTATTTGCAGATCTAACGGGATATGCCTTTAAGAAATATACCTATTATGTTGATGATGTGGCAAGGACGCCCCCCCAACCAAACCAATCGGAAATAAACCCAATTGTGATTCGATACGCAGAAGTTTTATTGACTATTGCAGAAGCGGAGAATGAGCTGAACGGTCCTACGGACAGGGCGTATGATGCGATCAACTTGGTTAGGAACCGTGTCTCCGTAGACATGCCGGATGTTGTTCCAGGTTTAAGCAAGGAAGAGTTTAGGGATATCGTCCGTTTGGAAAGAAGGGTCGAATTTGCAGGTGAAGGCCTCTATTATAAAGACATTATTAGATGGCGAACTGCAGAAACCGTTATGAACGCGGATGGTGTGGACAAAGATGGCAATGTGATAGAGAAACGTAGTTTTAATCCGTCAAGGGACTACCTATGGCCTTTACCGGATAGGGATGTTTTACTAAACACTAATTTGGAACAGAATCCGGGTTATTGATTCTTATTTAAATTGGGGACAATGGGAATAATTTCTCTTTTTGGTTCTAAAAGGGGGAATGGAAATAATGTTTGGATAGAATAGGTTTATCCGCAATTCTTTATTATAATTAAATCAATTTCCAAAGTAACAAAAAGGACATCCAAGAGAACCTCATTCACACACGGGGATGATTTTTAAGGGTGTAGTTCCCGATAGTAATGGGGATGAGTAAAATTTAAAACAATATAAATAGATGAAAGTATTCAAGAAACCATTGGGCTTTGCCGTAACAGTACTTCTTTTAATCTTTTCCCAGGGAGTTTTCTCCCAGACCGGGGTAAAAGGCCAGCCCAACGTTATTGTAATTATGACCGATGACCAGGGATCCATAGACCTCAACAGTTACGGGGCTACCGACCTGTATACCCCCAATATGGACAGGTTGGCGAAGGAGGGGGTGAGGTTCACCCAATTCTATGCAGGAGCACCGGTGTGTTCCCCCTCACGTGCCGCCCTAATGACGGGCAAGACCAATTTGAGGGCAGGTCTTGAAGGCAATGTGCCCATACCGGAACGTGCGGAAATGAGCGGGGAACATGGATTGCCTACCGAGCAGATTACCATGGCCGAAATGCTAAAGCCCAATGGCTACTATACCGCCCTCATCGGTAAATGGCACCTTGGCCACAGGGAACAGAACCTGCCCAACGGACAGGGATTCGATTATTTCTTCGGGCATCAGCGGGGCTGTATCGATAATTATTCCCATACCTTTTATTGGGACGGTCCCAACAAGCACGACCTGTACAGAAACTCGGAAGAGGTCTATTACAACGGTCAGCATTTTTCCGATCTGATGGTGGAAGAAATAAAGCAGGTCATTAACCATAGACAGGACAAGCCGTTTTTTATTTACTGGGCCTTTAATGCGCCCCATTATCCATATCAGGGAACTACAAAGTGGTTGGACCATTACAAGGACCTCCCCACGCCCAGAAAGGAATATGCCGCCTTTGTGTCCAACACCGACGAGAAAATAGGGAATGTGCTGGACTATCTGGACGAGATGGGGATAGCGGACAATACCATAGTCGTTTTTCAATCCGATCATGGACATTCCCTGGAGGAAAGGGCCTTTTGGGGAGGGGGTAATGCCGGACCTTATAGGGGAAGTAAATTTAGTCTGTTCGAAGGAGGCATTCGTGTACCCGCCATTATACGTTATCCGGGGGTAATTCCCGCTAATGAAGTTCGCGATCAATTGAGTATGGAAATGGATTGGTTTGCCACCATTGCGGAACTGACCAATTCCAAGGTGTCCGATAATATCGACGGCAAAAGCCTTATGCCCATCATTATGGACAACGAAAAAGAAACCGAACACGGGGTGGTGCACTGGCAGTTTGGGAACTATGATGACAAAACGGCCCAATGGGCAGTACGCAAGGGTCCGTGGAAACTTATAGGCAATGTAAACGAACCATCGGGAAGTAGGGAGAAAATAGATTTGGACAAACTGTACCTTGTCAATTTGGATGAGGACATCGGCGAGAAGAACAATTTGACCAAATCCAATCCAAAGAAGATGGACGAACTGTTACAGTTACATAGTTCCTGGATAAAATCGGTACGGTCGGAAATGAAGCAGTAGTCAATTCGGTTATTCGGATTTGGCCAAAAACAGTTTGAGTTAGGTTAGTTGTAAAAAGGGACAATGGGAAACTGTTGTCTCTTTTTTTTACCGGCAATAAGAATTTGGATCTTAAATTAATGAATGGATTATGGAGTTGAAATGGAATGGCATATAGGTATTATAGAAATTCGTCTTATAGGCATCAACATTTCAACCTGAGACGAAAAATGACTATTTTAGTTTTCTTATTTAATACATGACAAAATTCCATTTCGCAAGATTTTCCTCGATTTTTGACCCCGACCCTAAAGCCCGCCTGAACGAAGTAGTCGGGCAGGGGTGAAATCAAGGAAAATCAGGCTCCCTTTAGGGTTTGGGGTAAAACGGATTTTCCGAGAAACCCTGTTAAGACGATTTTTGTCATTTACTTAGAGTTCCTTGTTAATATTGGTAATTCCTCAATATTTGGCAATACGGGCATTTTTGTAATTTAGTAACGATGAAATGAGCATGACCAAAATTTGGTCGCCGGCCCGAAAGATTCATTCTGGCCGGTAAACCCAAAGGAAGATATGCGAATTACACCAGCCTGTCCGCCCTTTCCGGTACGGACGGGAACGATGAAGTCGGGCAGGTATGACCGCTAAAGCACAATAAATATCTATACATGAAGAGAAGAAACTTTTTAGGTAATTTGGCCGCAAGTAGTGGGTTGGTGGTCTTAAATCCAATTTATGCATCCCAAAAAAAGAAGAATTCCAAAAAGGTCAACAGTATAAATTTAGAAGGGAGGGTCTTAAAAGCAGATCTGGTAATAATAGGCGGGGGAACAGGTGGGTGTGCCACGGCCTTGGGGGCACTTCGCAATGGCCTGACGGTTATAATGACAGAGGAAACTGATTGGATAGGCGGGCAATTGACCCAACAGGGCGTACCTCCGGACGAGCATAAATGGATCAACGATTTTGGAGCTACTGCTTTATACAGGGAATTTCGAAAAAAAATCAGGCAATATTATCGCAATAACTATCCCTTGAAACCGGAACTTTCGGGGAACGAAAGGTTCAATCCCGGTAATGCCTCCGTGTCCGAAATTAGTCATGAGCCCAAAATTTCGTTACGTGTGCTGGAAACCATGTTGGATCCCTATATCAGTGCCGGTAAACTGGTCCTTTTAAAAGAAACGGTGGCTTTGGAGGCTACTACCTTTGTAAACAAGGTGCAATCGGTAAGCGTTAAAACCCTTCCCACGGGCGAGATTAGGAATTTAAGGGCTCCTTTCTTTGCGGATGCCACGGAATTGGGCGATTTATTGCCCATGACGGGTACCGAATACGTTTGCGGAGCGGAAGCCAAATCCGATACAGGGGAGCTGCATGCGGCCGAAATGGCGGACCCCACCAACAATCAGGCATTTACCGTCTGCTTTGCTATGGATAACAGGCCCAAGGAGGATTGGACCATAGACCGGCCGGAGGAGTACGGATTTTGGCGCGACTTTAGACCCGAAATGAAAATGCCATGGGCCGGAAAGTTACTCGAGCTCAACTATTCCAACCCCCGTACCCTGTTGCCAAAGAATTTAGGTTTCGACCCACGGGGCAATAGCTTGGGGAATGTATTGAACCTTTGGAACTATCGCAGAATCCTGGCCAAGGATAATTTTGAAGAGGGGTTTCTTACGGGGGATATTACCTTGGTAAATTATCCCCAAAACGATTATTTTTTAGGGAATATAGTAGATGTAGGCAACAGTGAACTGAAATATCATGTGAATAGGGCCAAGCAATTAAGTCTTTCCCTCTTGTACTGGCTGCAAACGGAAGCTCCCAGGGCCGATGGCGGAAAAGGCTGGCCGGAAATAAGACTGAGACCGGACGTAATGGGAACCAATGATGGCTTGGCAAAATATCCCTATATAAGGGAATCTAGAAGGATCAAGCCGTTATTTCGCGTTACCGAACATCATGTGGGGGCAACGCAAAGAGCAGGTATCCTAGGGGTGCCGGAAACCGAAGCCCGGGCTGCAAATTTTGAGGATAGTGTAGGGATTGGATATTACCACATTGATCTGCATCCCAGTAGTGGGGGGGACAATTATATAGACTTTGCTTCCCTTCCGTTTCAGATTCCCTTGGGAGCGTTGATTCCACAACGGATGGAAAATATATTTCCCGTAAATAAAAATATTGGCACCACCCACCTTACCAATGGATGTTATAGATTGCATCCCGTGGAATGGAGTATTGGGGAGGCCATAGGGATGTTTGTTCCTTTTTTAATGGAATTGGGGAGAAGCCCACAAGAAGTTTATAAAGATGCTACTGCCGTACGGAAATTTCAAAGCCTTATTCGTGCTCAAGGGATAGATACCCATTGGCCTTACGAAAAAATGGAATAGCAGTGGCAGTGTTTTTGCTATTTCGCAAAAATCGTTTAGAGGTTATGAACTCTTGATGGGCGTATTATTTGGGGTGTTTCATTTTAAATCTACTTCATAAGTACATGACAAAAATTGAGGAAAATTTTGCAAAATTGAATTTTGTCATATAACAAAATCTACTTCACCTTATTTAACATTGAGCTAAAAGTTAATGCCAAAATATTGCTGGCGATTTTTCTACAGTAGGTCCGGAGAAGTCCAATTGCAAATGCTCTCCTAAAAAGTCTTCAAAATAATCGATCCGAACGGGATGCTTGCCCTTTTTGAGTGCTTTTAGACCAGTTTTTGTTGAGGTATCGTGCGAGCCGTCATTATCTATTAAGAGTTCACCGTCCAAATAAAGTTTAGATCCATCATCGGACTTTAAATAAAAAGTATATATTCCTGTTTCCGGTATGCTGATGAAACCTTTATATTGAATGGCATAATGGTCCAATCTTTCACCGATCTTGTCTGGGTCCAATAGGGTGACCGAGCCTTTTTTTACCGATTTCAAGGTGCTAAAATCAGGTACTGAATCAAAATTGCCTTCGTAATAGGCGTATTGCAGCCCCTTTTTGCCGTTCCTTGATTTTTTTGTTGCCTCCGCCGGTTTTATCTTTTTATAGGTTTTCTGGAGTACGGCACTTTCAAAACCTTCGGAATCCATAAGTTTCACATTAAGCACGGTGGTCTTGTCCAGGGTCAGACGCTCGGGGAATATGGGAGCATTTTCATTTAATTGGCTACCGTCCAAAGTAAATTTGGCGGAAACTTGTTTATAGGGATGCGTTAAAGCCACTTGTAGATCTTTTATAAAAATGTCTTGTTCCGTTATGGATATACCAGTGTGGGACGGCCTTAGTTCAATGATTTCGGTACCGCTCAAACTGAATTCCGGTTCCATAAAAGCGTTATCGTAGCTCATTTCCCATTCAAGTTCCAAAGGATCCCAAGTAGATGCATCGGAATCGTCCATGGGGGCAGTTTTTATGACTATTTCAGAGGAAGTCATGGGGGGCAGACTAAGCTGAAAGCGGGAAGAATCGGGTTTTACCTGGTGATGATGGTACAATTGGCCCTTAAAGTGAATGGGTTTGTTGGAGGTATTGTCTAACAATAGAATGGCTTTTCTTTCTGTTTTCTTGGCCATGACCAAGGTTTTAAAATTGGTTGCATTGATGAGCGAAACGGCCAGTTCATTTGTTTGCCTGGTGCTTACGTTATGATCAAGAATTCCTGAAAGGGCAATGTTGGCTAGTTTGGGTCCATTGTCCGTCATGGTCACCCATCCGATATGATCGAACTCTCCAAATTTGGGGCCCCTTAACTTACTTCCACCGCCGGTGGTAGCTAGGACATAATGATTTTGATCGTTTCTTACGTCGAACAAATAGCGATGGGTATGGCCAGCGAAAACGGTATATTTTCTATCGCTTAAGGCTTCTTCCACTTCATTGAACCCACTGGCTTCCCCGTAGGCCCACATAGGATGGTGCATAAAAACCATCGTCCAGCGTACATTGTTGTTCTGGGCGATGGCTTCCTTTAAAAATGCAATTTGGTCCTTGCCCATGATTACCCCATCACCATCGTTGCTATTTAGGATAAGAAAGAGTACATCTTTGTAGATAAAGTGATAGTAGTCCTTGCCATAGCGTTCCTTCCATTGTTGTGCCATTACCTCGTTGGAATAATCGTGGTTCCCCGCTACATAGAAAAAACGGGTGGAAAGCGGCTTTAGAATACTGTCAAATTCCTTCCATTGTGCATTTATCAGGCTATTGTCCTTGGAATATCCTTCGATTAAGTCGCCCACGCTAATTACGAATTCCGGATACAATAGGTTTATTTTTTCGATTCCCTTGCCAAATACCCCTTCACGATGCCCTCCTGTTCTATCGCTGACAATGGCAAATTGAAAATTATCGGGATTATTGTAAAATGGCTTGTTCGTCCATGGTTTCAATTCCTCTTTTATGGTATGGGAAAAGGTCGGGTTTTCGTTTTGCGCGTGGAGCACACTGCCTATATGGACTATTGTTACGAAGGCTAAAAGACATTTAAAAAAGGGTTTCATATAGACGCTGTTTATAATGGCTAAAATATTTTTTAAGAAGGAAAAGCATATTAACCCTAAGTTAAGTTTTTTTTGCATAGGGTTAAGAGTTGTAAAAATAATTAAGATAAGATATATAAATGTCAGGTATTTAAATAAACCTATTTTCTGCTTTTCCAATAAAGTTTACATGCTAATTCTTAAGTTGGACCAACCATAACAGAAGTTATTTAAGTTGATTTGCGGAGGTGAACATGGCAGGCAACCCACCTGTATGCCAAAACAGGACATTGGAATTAGGGGGTAGTTTTTCTTTTTTTAGGAAGTCCAACATTCCGTAAAATGCCCTTCCAGTGTAAACAGGGTCCAATAAAATTCCTTCGTTCCTTGCCAATTCAAAAATGGCATTTCTTTCATTTTCAGTGACCACGCCGTAACCATCCTTGTCGTAATCCCTATTTAAGTTAATTTCCGAAATTTGAATTTTTTTATCGATTTTAAATTTTTTAAATCCATCATTTATAATATCTAAAACAACTTTTTCCAGCGAAACACCCTTTGTTTCATCCTTATCTATACTGATCGGAATCAACTCTGAATGTAATGTATAGATTTCTTTCCCTAGGGTCAATCCTGCCTGCATTCCTCCGGAACTTGAAGCAAAGAATATATAATCGATTTTCAATTGTTGTGCCGTTAATTGCTCTTTTAGTTCCCTAACGGCATTAACGAATCCCATGGCACCAATGATATCAGAACCTCCATAAGGAATTACATAACACCTCTTCCCTTGTTTGTCCAGTATGTTTTTTAAGGTTTCTATATCCTCCCCCTTTCTGTTCTTAGCTGTAAAATGAATATTGGCACCAAGAATGGAAGAGAGCAACAAGTTGCCTTCATAAACTTCGGGCCTTTTACCACCCAACAGTAAATGACATTCCAAATTGGCCATTGCACAAGCGGCGGCCGTTTGTCTGCAATGGTTGGATTGTTGTGCTCCGGCGGTAATAATGGTATCGCAATTTTCATCCAGCGCCTGTTTGATCAAATACTCCAATTTTCTGGTTTTATTGCCGCCAGAGGCCAGTCCGGTGTGGTCATCCCTTTTAATAAAGAGATTATAATTGGGGTGCTTATTGGATAATTTTTTTAATTTATGTAAAGGGGTTGGAAAAAAACCTAGATTAAATTTATTGTAGAGCATATTGTTGTTTTGATGTATTGCGGGAAAAGACAGGGCCGAGCATAAAGAAAATGTCTGGTAGATTTTTTAGCGAAGGAGCCAGCCGGCGCATAGATAAAACCAAAGGATAAAACCTGGACTATTCCTACTTTACATGGCGTTTATAAAACCTCTGTTTTGCCAGGGATCGGGATTTCGTAATTACCATCTTTCCCCGGCATATCGGGCATTGTGGCATCCCATGTAAATTCGTTGGGTAGAATCGTTTTTTTGGAAGCCAGGACTTGTTCCAGATTCAACCTTTGACCGGAGTGGATCGCCATTCTTCCCATTATGGTGGTCAGTGTGGATTTGGCACCGTATTCCACTTGATTTATGGGGTTATTTTCCAAAATGGAGTTGATGAAATGGGATTGACATTTTTGGGAAGAACCAAAAACCTCCTCCTTATTACGGTAACGCCAAATTAGTTCGCCTGCTGAATTGAATATTTGGGATTTGTCATCGGCATATCCTATGCTTCCTTGAATGTGAAAGCCACTTTTGTTCCAGTTATTGTCAATATTTCTGCATTGAACGTGAAGTTTCACCTTGTTGGAATATTCGTATTCCGCATAATGATGGTCATAGGTATTTCCTTGATTGGGTCCCGAATAGGCCTGTCGGCCACCTAAGCCATTTACGGTGTTTGGATAATCGTTCATTATCCAATTCATGATATCTATTTGATGGATGGCCTGTCCGGCCAACTGACCTCCCCATAACCAGGTGAAGTACCTCCAATTTCTCATTTGGTAATTCATTTCCGTCTGTTCCGGTTGTCTTGGAAATATGACGGGAGCACCTACATTATAATAAACGTCCAATGAAGTAATGTCCCCAATGGCACCCTCTGCAATTTTATCTTTCATCTCTTGATACCCCCCCTCAAACCGTAGCTGAAGTCCAACGCCAACGCTTAAACGCTTTTGTTTTGCAAGTTCATTGGTTTCCATTATTTTAAGATATCCGGGAATGTCCACAAACAATGGTTTTTCTATAAAGGCGTGCTTGCCGGCATTAATGGCTGCCTCAAAATGAATCGGACGGAACGGGGCAGGGGTTGCCAATATTACAATATCGCAATGTTCGATTACTTTTAGGTAGGCATTGAACCCTATAAATTTTCGGGTATCAGGGACATCTATCTGATCGGGAAAGGCGTTTTTTAAGTTTTGGTAGGCACTGTTGAGTCTATCGTCAAAAACTTCTCCCATAGCAACCAGTTTTACGGCTGTAGAAGTATTTAGGGCTTCATAGGCGGCCCCGGTTCCCCGACCACCACAGCCTACAAGTCCTATTTTTAGTTCGTTTATTGTATTGCTCCTGTTATTGGCCATTGCCTTAATAGGTAATCCGCTGAATATGGCACCACTGGCCAGTACACTGGTCTTAACAAAATCCCTTCTGCTGTTCGGGCTCCCCTTTTTAATCATAATTCAATGTTTTATAATTAATAGCTTATTTTAAACTTGATTTATTTTTAATGCTGAATGTCTTTCCATGGTACAATTTTAATATTAAAATACATAATTGTCCGGTTAAAGACAAAAGACCACTTCGTTGCAAGCCTTAAGACTAAAGATCCGATTATAACCAGCTGATTTAAAGCATCCCTTTTTATCCAGATATATCGGATCAAAAAGCAGGGTACAAAAGGCGTCAATGTCTCATAATCATTGTTATTAATGGACTTATGATGATTTATAAAAATGTTATCGGACAACAATAATTAAAATATTAAAAGAATAAATAATAAATACTATACACGGACATTATTAATAGCACTGTGATGCCAATAACACCTATGGCATTGGTGTAATTACCATTTTTAAGTTCATTGGATATTTTATTCCTGTTTGCGAACATTAATAGAATTACAGCGGTCATCGGTACTATCATAATGGTTATTCCCTGGGCAAATATGATAAGTTCCAGGGGAAGTGCGCCAAAAATGAAGGCAATGATCGCGCCTATCAGGATTATTAGTACGATCATGGATCGAACCCTGACTTTTTGAAGGCTGCTCTCCCCGAATAGGGTATCGGCCAGAATAACGCCGCCAATTGTGGCATTGCCTATCATAGAGGAGAAGGAAGCCGCAAAGAAACCGATCATAAAAACATAGGAGGTAAAGGAGCCGAATAGGGGTTCCAATGCCAGCCCCAGATCGGAAGCACTACGAACATCTATATTATTGCTTTTTAAAACAGAAGCGGCACAAATCATGACCAACGATGAAAGCAATCCTAGAATAATGATTCCCGTCCTGCTCTCCCGTATACAATCTTGTAGGTCCGCCAAACCGGAACCTTTTTCCTGGACAAGGTAGGATTGGTAGAATGCACCTACTATAGAAAAACTGGAGGCTGTTAGGGTTATGATTAAATATTCGGACCCGCTTGGCACAGATGGGATAAGCCCAAGGATTATCTGTTCTATATTTGGCGCTACCATTATTATAGTAAGAAAAAAAGAGCTTAACATTAGAATGACCAATCCTATCATTAGCTTCTCAAGGATTTTGTAAAAAGATTTAAAGTATAATAAGGATATGGCCAATAGGGTGAAAAGAAGGATCCAAACTGCCAATGGGGATGAGAACATTTCGGAAAACGCAAGGCTCGCGCCAACTGTATTGCCCGCCTGAAAGGATGCCGTAGTTAAAAAGATGCCCAAACCGACTAAAAATGCAATGGTCCTGCCCATTTCTGTTTTAATGCGTGTCATTAAGGAAACGCTACTATAAAGGCCTATTCTGGTAGACATTTTAGTAAAAGCGGTCATAAGGATAATGGATAGAACCACAACCCATATTAAGCTGTAGCCGTAGCTGGCACCCAATTTGGTATTAATGGTCAAACTGCCAGGCCCAAAAACCAAAGCTGCCGTAATAATACCGGGACCAAGCTTTTTAAAAAAGGATTTGGGCGCAGGTTCAACAGGTCTTTTAGGGTCGATCTTTTTTATTAATTTCATTAAGTGTTATTTTTTATCATGGTCAAGATTTGAACGCCTTGGAATACGTAATTTAAATTGGCCTGCAGGTTTTTGGTTTCGTATAAACCGATTCCGTTATTTAAAATTTAAAATAAAGGTACATGAATGCCCAATTTATGGTAAACAAATATATCGAAATAATAATTAAATAATAAGGAATAATAAATAATATCACAAAAAATGCTTTCGTTTACTTAAAAGTTTAATTACATTTGATTTCTTTTAAGATTAATTTTGATATTGAAAGTATGATTGAAAATAAAAATGCGACAAGTTCAAGTTATACGGCTTCCGAAATAATGGGTCAGCCTTATTTGTGGCAAAAGACCTATGAAGATGTTGTAGCTTCAAAACAGGAATTGTCCAGTTTCCTGAATAAAGTGTTGGTTTATGATAATCTGAAGGTTATCTTGACAGGTGCCGGTACCTCTGCTTTTATTGGGGAAGTGCTGCATAAAAAGTTTCAGAAAAAATTTGGAAGGCCAACGGAGGTGATAGCATCGACCGATTTTATTTCGCACCCTGCCGATTATATCATGGATTCCGAACAACCGGTATTGATGGTGTCCTTTGCACGTTCCGGGGATAGTCCGGAAAGTGTTGCTACGGTCGATTTGGCTTCTGAATATTGCACTACGATCTTTCATTTGATAATCACATGTAACGCTACCGGCAAGCTTGCCAATTTGGCCGATCTGGACAATTCTTTTGTGCTGTTAATGCCTGCAGGGGCAAATGATAAGGGGTTGGCTATGACGTCATCCTTTACCACTATGTTGTTGGCCGGGATTCTGGTGTCCGATATTAAAAAGTTGGAAAGGAATAAAAAATATGTGGACCATTTAGTGCGGTATGGGAAAACCATTCTTGAAAAATATACGGAAATGGTAAAGGTCGTGGCCACGCTGGAATTTAATAGGGTGTTTTTTCTTGGGTCGGGCGCTCTAAAAGGAATTGCAAGGGAGTCCCATTTAAAAGTCCAGGAATTGACAGATGGTCAGGTAGTTTGTAAATACGATTCGTTCCTGGGGTTGAGACATGGTCCCAAAGCAGTTATCAATGAATCTACTTTGGTAGTGTACCTTTTTTCCAATGATGATTTTGTAAATAAATATGAGTACGATTTGGTGAGATCCATAAATCAGCAAAAAGAAAAGTTGTACGAAATTGGAATCGGCGAGCTTATAAAAAATAAAGAAAGTATTTCTTTGGACCTGTTCATTGAGGTAGCCGAATCCAATAATATCCCAGAGGAATATTTTGCGGTGTGCGCGGTACTTCCAAGTCAACTTTTAGGACTGTTCAAATCACTGGATCTGGGTCTTTCGCCAGATTCCCCATCGGTAAATAATTCTATCAACAGAGTGGTTCAGGGGGTTAAAATTTATAAGAATAAAAAATAGGTATAAAACCATACTACCTATGCAGTCAAAGAAATTGTGATAATTTAGATTTGATATAAGAAAATATTTAAAGCACTGAAAATATAGTCAATGGCGAGGGAATTTGATGTCATAGTGGTAGGGGAACTCAATGTGGATTTGATTTTTAACCAGATCCAAGGATTTCCAGAGGTCGGAAAAGAAATTTTGTCGAACGACATGACTTTGACCTTGGGAAGTTCATCTGCCATTTGCGCCAGCAATTTAAGCTCTTTGGGCTTAAAGGTGGCCTTTGTAGGAAAGCTTGGCAATGATGTTTTTGGGCAATTTATAATTGATGAATTAAACAGTGCGGGAGTAGATACTTCGATGATCATCATTGATGATAAATATAAGACCGGGGCCACGGTAGCACTTAGTTATGATGAGGAAAGGGCTATGATTACTCACCAAGGGGCCATGTCCTATATGGGTCTGGATGATATTGACCCAAAGCAGTTAAGACGGGCCGAACACCTTCACTTTTCCTCTTATTTTTTTCAGCCAGGATTTAAAAATAGCCTTCATAGACTATTTGAAATGGCAAAAAATGAGGGAATCACGACTTCGTTGGATGTACAATGGGACCCGTCCGAAACATGGGAGCTCAATTTGGAACAAGTGCTTCCTTTTGTGGATGTTTTTATTCCCAATGAAGTGGAGCTTAAAAAATTGACAGGGTTTTCTAGCATTGACCAAGCCATTGAAAGTGTTGGAATTAAATGCAACTATGTGGTGGTTAAATGTGGTAGCAGGGGGTCTGTAATGTATTATGATGATAAGTTGGTTCCACAAAAACCTTTTTTGAATAAGAACGTGGTCGATACCATAGGTGCGGGAGATAGTTTTAATGCAGGTTTTATTTCCAGGTTTATAAAGGGGGCTTCCCCTGAAGATTGCCAGGAGTTCGGGAATTTGATCGGGGCCATTTCTACAACGGAAGCCGGTGGGACCGGGGCTTTTAATAATCTTGATGAAATAATGAAAATAGCGAAGGATAGGTTTAATTATTATGGGTCAATAGAATGAAATTACAAGATAAGTTCATAGCGTTAAGAAGTAAAAAACAGGCGGTCTTGGCTACAAATTTTTATAATTTCGAGACCTTGAAAGGGGTTTTATTGGCTGCGAAAGCTATGGAGCAGCCCCTTATTTTGCAACTGACCAAAAGCTCTATAGACTATATGGGATTGCCCGTGGCATATCAAATGGCCAGATCCATGCTCAATTATCATGGTGTGGAGGGGTGGATACACTTGGATCATGGGGATTCCTATGATCTTGTGGCCCAATGTTTGGATGCGGGCTTCGATTCGGTAATGATCGATGCCAGTGAAAGGCCCTTTAGTGAAAATGTGGCCATTACGGCCAAGGTAGTGAAATTGGCCGAAAGCTACGGTGCCAATGTTGAGGCAGAGCTTGGATATATTGCCAAATTGGGCCAGGATAAGGAAAAGGGAGGTTTTACACATCCTTTGGAAGCAAAGGAATTTGTGGAGGCTACGGGGGTCAATGCCTTGGCCGTTGCCATTGGTACCGCCCATGGTTTTTATGATAGAGAGCCGGAACTTCAACTTGATCGGTTGTCGGAAATTGCAGCGGCCACTTCTGCAGCATTGGTTTTGCACGGGGGTTCTGGAGTTCCGGGAAGCAGTTTAAGAAAGGCGGTGGACAGGGGAATTTGTAAAATAAACCTGGCTACGGAGATCAAGAATATTTTTATGGGTGCCCTAAAAGTCAAATTATTGACCAATGAGGAAATAGACCTTAGAAAAGTATTTCCGGTAGCCACAGATGAAATTGTGGAGTTGGTAAAGGAAAAATTGGATATTGTAAGAAATTTAAATTAACGTGAGTTTGATATACATTATTTAAAATCAGTTATATAAATAATACTTGTCGGGCGGATCCCGATAGCTATCGGGAGAGACCTAAATTTAATGACATAACATCCTTAACATAACACTAGATAATAAAAATAATTCAGAAAAATAATAAAAGGAATAAAAATGGATTATCCAAAGTATTTTAGGGACGAGAACGAGTTGGAGGAAGCCTTGTCGCGGCCTACTTCAGACTTGGTAGCCATGTTCAAGGCCTTGGAAGGAGATGTTATCCTGCTAGGTGTTGCGGGTAAAATGGGAGTTTCCATGGCACGTATGGCCAGAAGGGCCTGTAATATGGCCGGTATCGAAAAGCGAATTATAGGTGTTTCCAGATTTAGCGATAGGGAACAACAATCCTTTCTTGAGGAAAGTGGCGTTGAGACCATTAAGGGAGACCTTCTGGATCGGGAATTTTTGGATAGCCTTCCCGAAGTGGATAATGTTATTTATCTGGCAGGTACAAAATTTGGTACGGACGGCAATGAGTCCCTTACCTGGGCAATGA
Organism: Arenibacter sp. P308M17; assembly: GCF_003426735.1. Taxonomy (GTDB): domain Bacteria; phylum Bacteroidota; class Bacteroidia; order Flavobacteriales; family Flavobacteriaceae; genus Arenibacter. The sequence continues at coordinate 122,399 of NZ_QVON01000003.1, read as the reverse complement.
ATTCCTTTCTACCGGGCCTGGTTGCACAAAAATATAAAAACTCCAGGATAGTGGCGTTTTCTACCGGATGTGTTTATCCATTAGTGGATATAACTTCTGGAGGATCCAAAGAATCCGACACTCCAGGGCCGGTCGGGGAATATGCACAGTCCTGTTTGGGAAGGGAACGTTTGTTCGAATATGGAAGTATAAGGAACGGAACCCCGGTAATCCTAATTCGGTTGAATTATGCCGTGGAAATGCGCTACGGGGTATTGGTGGATATTGCTTCCAAGGTTTACCATCAAGAACCTGTGGATGTAACCATGGGATATGCCAATGTAATTTGGCAAGGGGATGCGAATGAGATGATTCTAAGAAGCTTGCAGTTTTGTGCTTCTCCCGCAGCGCATTTGAATATTAGCGGCACCCAATTGATATCTGTGGCCGAGGTGGCCAAAAAATTTGGACAATTAATGGGAAAGGAGGTCCTGTTCAGAGGCACTGAAGCGGATTCGGCCCTTTCGGTCAATGTCTCCAAGAGCATAGGCCTGTTGGGAGCCCCTAAAGTAGCTTTGGATCAGTTGGTGGAATGGACGGCCCATTGGATAGGTACCGATAAGCGTTTGTTGGGTAAATCGACCCATTTTGAGGTAAGGGACGGCAAGTATTAATCATTAAATACAGGGAACATTGAACAGTGTATTGTCAGAGAATTTAAAGGATTTATTGCTAAAGGGGTTGGTGATACCCGCTAATCCGACCGCATTGACCCAAGACTTAAAACTGGATGAGCGCAGACAGAGGGCATTATCCAGATATTACTTGGCTGCCGGGTCGGGAGGCTTGGCCATTGGCGTCCATACCAGTCAATTTGAAATTCGGGAAGCGGGGCTTTACCAACCTGTACTGGAATTGGGAAAGGAAGAGATAGATTCCTTTTATAACAAAGGCGGGAAGGTAGTTTTTAGGGTTGCCGGGGTGTTGGGAAATACGGCACAGGCCGTAAGGGAGGCCCAAATTGCGGCCGATCTGGGGTATCATGCCGGATTACTTGGTTTAGCGGCTTTAAACGGAAAATCGAACAAGGAATTGATTGCGCATTGCAGGGCAGTTGCCGAAGTTATACCTGTGATCGGTTTTTATTTGCAGACTTCGGTTGGCGGCGGAGTCTTGGATTCGGATTTTTGGCGCGAATTTTCAAGGATAGAAAATGTCGTGGCCATTAAAATGGCGCCTTTTGATAGGTATAACACCATTGATGTTGTGCGGGGTGTGGCCGAATCGGGCAGGGCTTCGGAGATTGCACTATATACCGGGAACGATGACAATATAGTGGCCGATTTGTTAACAGAGTATAACATTCCCACAGTTGGCGGCATCGTTAAGAAAAAAATTGTGGGCGGCTTGTTGGGGCATTGGGCCGTTTGGAATAAAAAGGCCGTGGAACTTTTTGATAGGATAAAAAATGCACCTCCATCGGAAGCATTGGATCTTTTATCGCTAGGAATCGGAATAACGGATGCCAATGCGGCTTTTTTCGATTCCAGGAATCGTTTTCGGGGCTCCATTGCAGGGATCCATGAAGTATTGATAAGACAGGGTTTATTGAAAGGTAATTATACCATTAACCCAAAGGAGAGATTAAGTCCGGGCCAAAAAAAGGAAATAGATAGGGTGTATGCCCTTTATCCCGAATTGAACGATGATGATTTTGTAAGGGAAAATCTGGATCATTGGATGCGCTGATATAGAATTTATGGATAGGAATTGTTTCCTTTGTTTTTAAAGGGATTAATAAGGGGCGGTTGTATAATTTAAAGTGTTATTTGGATACGATATGAAAGACAATAAGAAGAAGCCTTGGCTGTTATTTGCAATCGTTGCTACGGTATTTTGGGGAGTTTGGGGTGCATTTACAGGGGTTCCTTCCCGTAACGGATTTCCGGATACCTTGATCTATTGTGTCTGGGCCCTGACCATGATCCTTCCTGCCGTTTTTGTGCTATGGCGAATCAATTGGAAGTTGGAAAGGGATAAAAAATCCATAGTATATGGTTTAATTATTGGTCTTTTGGGTGCAGGTGGGCAAATGATTCTTTTTTATGCGGTAACGGTGGGGCCAACCTATTTGATCTTCCCGATAATATCCCTTTCCCCTCTGATAACGATTGTACTCTCCCTTCTTTTTTTAAGGGAGCGCACCGGTTTGTTGGGGGTCATTGGTATCTCTTTGGCCTTACTTTCCTTGCCGTTATTTGAATATAGTGGGGACATAAACACCGAAGAGTTGGGCGAAAATGGGACCTTGTGGTTCTTGCTTGCCATACTGGTTCTGGTTGCCTGGGGCGTACAAGCGTATTTTATGAAGTTGGCAAATAACTCCATGAGTGCGGAAAGTATATTTTTCTATATGATGATTACAGGAATTATGCTCATCCCCATAGCTTTATATATGACCGATTTTTCCCAAGAAATCAATTGGGGCTGGGACGGCCCCTATTTGGCCGCGGCCATCCAAATTTTAAATGCCATAGGGGCCCTTTGCCTTGTATTCGCCTTTAGGTACGGTAAGGCAATAGTAGTCTCGCCAATGACCAATGCCGGAGCGCCTTTGATGACCTCGATTATTTCATTGTTGGTCTTGGGCGTCATGCCGGGGCATTATAAAATTGCAGGAATTGTATTGGCCGTTATTGCTGCGTTTCTTCTGGCGGTGCAACCGGAAGGTAAAATGGGGAATAAGGATAAATAGGGTATTCTTGAAGTTCTAAACAGGTATTTCTACGATATATTCAATATTTTTCTTACCTTATAAATGAACTACTGTCATCTTATTGTCTCCGACAGACCCATATATATTTTAAACTTCTTTAATCAAAAGATTCTTCTATCCTTGGGTGTGGACTGACTTTTCACCTATCACGTTGGCTTTCGGGACAAAAAATTTTATGTTACTTCGAAAGGTATGGAAAGAAGAAAAGTTAAATGCAATAACTATATCGATATTTGTATTCCTGTAACTCAGCTGGCCTTCTTCCTCATTAGGGATTAGATTATATGGGTTATTTTAATGTTTGTGTTTTTTGCAATGATAATCTGTTTTTAGATACGTGGGTGTTATTTTATATGGATTTATTGACAAATTAAATAATGGAACCTTTCAAATGGCTATAATTAAAGAAAATCTTCTTTAAAATAGAGTGAAGTAAAGGGTAAGTTTAAATATGATTGTTACCCATCTTTCAATTACAAATTTTTGGGCATGCTTCTCTCCTTGCATTGGTAAGCGGTATTCTGGTGTTTTATTATATTCTTTTCCTTTTTGAAGGCATTGCTCCGCTAATTATAAAAATATAGCTTATAAATAATTGTGTATTATGTATTTTAAGTTTCGTTTGGTTTATTAATTATAATAAAAACTTTCAAAACATTATTTTTGTGTAAATAATTTGTAAAATTTTGTTGTTTATTATCGTTCAACTTATTATATTGCAGTCAATATTAATATTCCTTACGAAATATCACCCATTTGAACACTTTGAGATGAAAAACAATTTAAATTAACCAAAACTAAATAACTATGAAGAAAATTTTGATTTTTGCAATTTTTACACTTTGTACTTTGCAAGTGTTTTCGCAAGAACGATCGGTCTCGGGAACGGTTACCGATGCAAGTGATGGCACCCCGCTTCCCGGGGTGAATGTTGTTATAAAAGGTAGTGCCACTGGGGTGTCTGCCGATTTTGATGGCAATTATACGATCAAGGTTCCCGATAACAATGTATCCTTGGAGTTTTCATATATAGGTTATGAGAGTCAGATAGTTGCCGTAGGTGCTAGATCTGAGGTCAATGTCGTGATGAATTCCTCTAATACGGAGCTTTCGGAAGTCGTAGTAACCGCTTTTGGTATTGAAAGGGAGAAAAAGGCTTTGGGGTATTCGGCCCAAGAAATTGTTGGGGAATCCTTGACGGAAGCCAGGGAGGTCAACGTGGCCAATTCCTTAAAGGGTAAGGTTGCGGGTGTATTCGTAACCTCGGGTTCCGGAGGGGCTGGAGGTTCTACTTTCGTCCAGATCAGGGGAAGTAGTTCCTTGAGCGGTAATAACCAGCCCCTGTATGTAGTGGACGGTATTCCAATTAGTAACGACAACCTAAATCAGACCGATATTTTTGCCGGTCGCGATTTTGGGGATGGTATAAAGGATATCAACCCGGATGATATTGCTACCATTTCTGTATTGAAAGGGCCTAACGCCGCTGCACTCTATGGTTCGCGGGGTGCCAATGGGGTTATTTTGATCACCACTAAAAAATCCTCTTCCAAAAAAAGATTGGGTGTTAGTTTTAATTCCAATACAACTATGGAAATGGTAAATATAATGCCCAAATTCCAAAACAATTATGGCGTAGGCTATGATGACTCATTTGGTTTTGGAACTGAAGAGTACGAGGGTGTTGTTTATCCTGCCCAAGGTGGTGGTGTGGACAGTTGGGGAGGTAAGTTTGATGGAAGGCTTATTTTAATAAGGAATTTATTGGACCTAGGTCCTGTACCCTATTCTTCCCAACCCAAGGACAATTTAAGGGATTTTTATAATGTAGGGAGCACTATCACCAATACCGTTGCAGTTGGCGGGGGATCGGAAAAGATAAATTACCGGGTATCTGCATCATCCCTGAAAAATAAGGGAATCGTGCCCAATTCAAGTTTTGGGAGACATACCTTCAATGCTACTTTTGGGGCGGATGTTTCCGATCGTCTACATGTTGAGACCAAGGCCAATTTTATAAAAAGTGGTGCCGATAATAGGCCTATAGTAGGGGTTTCCAGCGGCCGAAACGTGGCGGCATCCCTGAATCTTGTGCCGAGGAATATTGATCTGGCCTGGTTGGCGATGAACGGTGGGCGCAACGAGGATGGAAGTTATCGAAATTATAAGGGAGGAAGTCCCACAAACCCGTATTGGCTGATCAATGAAGTGACCAGTGAGGACAATAGGGACCGTTTTGTTGGATTGTTGTCCGCAACCTATAAAATTACGGATTGGCTAAACATTATGGGTCGGGTCGGTAATGACAGTTATGTGGAAACCCAAAGACAGCAGTACAGTGCCGGAACCCCTGGAGGGACTTATGTGAACGGACGGGTGGATTTTGACACCTTTAAGGTAAACGAGCTCAATGCTGATGTTCTGCTTACGGCAAACGGGAAACTTTCCAATGATTTTACAGGATCGTTATCCCTAGGAGCCAATCAATTCAAACGTCGCTATGAAAGGTCTTCGACCATAGGCAGGAACATGAATATCCCGGAGTTGTATACCATTGAAAATGCCGATTTGGTCATTCCTTCCTATACCTTGATACAAAAAGAGATCCAATCCGTATTTATGACCGGACAGTTGGCCTATAAAAACTATGCTTTTCTTGATTTAACGGCGCGTAACGACTGGTCCAGTACCTTGGGTGAGGGTAATTACTCGTTCATGTACCCTTCTGCCAGTTTAAGTTATGTCCTTTCCGATGCCTTTAATTTTAATTCGGAGACCATTACCTTTTCCAAACTTAGGTTATCCTACGCCCAAGCAGGGAACGATGCGGATCCCTATCAGACAAAAGGTGGATATACGGTGCAGAGCAATACCTTTCAGGGTCAACGTTTTGCCAGAATAAATGGAAGTGTTCCGGCAACGGATTTAAAGAACGAGTTGACCACTTCCTTTGAGGTGGGAACCGATCTAAGGTTCTTTAACAACAGATTGAGCATCGATTTTACCTATTATAACTCCAAGACCAGCAATCAAATTATGCAGATAGGCCTGTCCGAGTCCACCGGATTCGGGGGATTGTATTTGAATGCGGGGGAAGTTTCCAATAAAGGGGTGGAATTGTTCGTTTCCATGACCCCGATTAAGGTTGCTGATTCCTTTAAATGGGTGGCGGATGTTAACTTTTCCAAAAACACTTCCAATATAGAAAGCTTGGTAGAGGGAATAGATCGCTATAATTTTATTGCGACGGACAATGCCAGTATTATTGCCCAACCAGGATTGCCATATGGAAGTATTTTAGGATATGAGTACAAAAGAAGTCCGACCGGCGAATTGGTAGTGAATGCCGATGGAAAATCGTATGTACGTGCCGATGAGCTCTCTATTTTAGGGAATATCCAACCGGATTGGTTGGGAGGTCTTACAAATACTTTTACCTATAAAGGGTTGTCCTTAAGTGCACTGATCGATGTAAGGATGGGTGGGGAAGTATATTCTTGGAGCAGGTATGACCAAAATGCCAAAGGAACCGGTGTGTGGACCAATGTTAGGGAGAACCTGACCGTGGAAGGTGTCATAGATAATGGCGACGGGACTTATACCCCTTCGGTCCAGAACAATGTTTTGGGACAGGATTATTTTGCGGCCAGATCTTGGGGCAATATAGGGGAGGAATTTGTATTGGATGCCACCAATGCTTCTTTGAGAGAGGTTACTTTAGGATATTCTTTCAATAAAAAGACTTTGAATGGCACACCCTTTGATTCCGCCAAATTGTCCATTGTGGCAAGAAATGTAATGTATCTTTATAGGGATTCCAAGTTTGTTGAAATGGGGATTGCCCCGGATACGGCCTTTTCCCCAACTGCGGCAGCTCAAGGTTATGAATCGTTTTCAATGCCGACCACAAGAAGCTTAGGTTTTAATCTCTCCGTAACATTTTAAGATTTTAAAAAGTATACTATGAAAACAATAAAAAGAATACCAATAACCTTATCGTTGCTCATTGCAATGTGCATACCATTGTCCTGTACCGATGGTTTTGATGAACTGAACACCAATCCAAAATTGATTACCGATGATGATATAAAGCCTTCCCTGTTATTTACCAAGGTAATGAAGGAGTCCGGATTTGATATTTTAAACGTGGACCGTATAGGGGAATATTCCAGTTACATTAAGAGGGCCGATTCCGGGAATATGCTGTCCTTGACCGATTTTCCGGAACCCTTTAATTATTATACTACTTATATTGAAAATTTGGCCGCTATCATCAGGCTTACTGCGGATAATCCTGAGTTGCAGAATCAAAACGCCATTGCAAGGATATGGAAGGTTTGGGTATACCATCGTATGACCGATGTTTATGGGGACATTCCCTATACCGAGGTAGCTACTTCTTTTGATGATATTGTACTATATCCCAAATATGATACCCAGGAATCTATTTATATTGATATGCTTAAGGAATTGAAGGAAGCTGCAGCGGCATTGAGCCCTTCGGCGGAACAAGCTAGTTTTGGTGCTGCGGATGTGATGTTCGCAGGTGATTCGGATGCATGGAAACGCTTTGCCAATTCCCTAAGGTTAAGATTGGCATTAAGGGTGCGGTATGTGGATGCCTCTTTGGCCCAAACCAACGTGGCAGAGGTATTTTCGTCCAACTTGATTGCCACCAATGCCCAAAATGCCGTTATTACCAGTGAAGGAGCCGATGCTGCCGATCTATCGAATACCAATCCTTTGTACCAAGAAGTGGTAAATGGAAATCCGGGGGCCGGATCTTCCATTTCGGCCGGACTCGCATTGGTTGAAAATCTGTTGAGTACCGATGATCCACGATTAACGATTTATTTGGAACCAAATGATGATATGGAGTTCGTAGGTGGGGCTATTAATCTTAGCCAAGAAGAAAGGGCCATCTATCCCCAATCGGCTAAATGGAGCCAATATTTTAGAAATGCCACATACGATTTTAATGTTATACAGGCTTCCGAAGTCCATTTTTTGAAGGCTGAGGCTGTTTTGGCTGGATTGGCCAACGGCGATGCCAATGAATTATATCAAAATGGGATTACATTGGCCATGGAACAGTATGGGGTAGACCCAGGAGATATTACCACTTTCCTAGCCTCGCCGGCAGGGGTCCTTTCCGGTACCGATGAGGAAAAGTTGGAAATGATCATTACCCAAAAATATTTGGCCTTGATGGGAGATTCCTATGAAGTGTTTGCGGAACACCGTAGAACGGGATATCCAAGGGTTTGGATTGGCAGTGAACCTGCGGCAGAGACCAATAATGCATTGCCCAGAAGGTTTCCTTATCCGTTAATAGAGTATAACCTAAATGCTCCTGGAGTTGAGGCGGCCGCTGCACGTTTGGACGGGGGGGATATAATGAGAGCAAGAATTTGGTGGGACGCCAAAGCCGGGGTGCCCTTTGACCATCCAAGGCAAGGAATGTTTCCTCCATATGAATAACTGAAAACGCCGATTGCATGGGCATAAGCTTTTTATTTGGATCAGTGCTTGGGAAACCGGATCTATCCGTTCAAGCTTTATGGCAGGGCATATGCGGTTAAATATATTGAGTTGGTTTGTTAGTTATGTAGCGAAGTTGCGGGGATAACCTGCAACTTTGCCATATAGCCTAGTCCCTTGAATGTTGTGCCCTACGGATGTTTAGTAAATATTTAGGTATTTAGAACAAATGATGCTCGGACCCATGGGTAGGGTCGCCCATACCGTTCGGACTGGCCTGTCTGTTCCTTGGTCCCGATCTATCGGGACGGGTGAGGTCATGACCAATTGGAAAAAGTGTTGTTCAACCCATAATCAGATCAAAATGAAAACCAAACAAAACACAATTATTTTTACTATCGGGATTCCTCTTTTTGTTAATTGCAGGAACTTGGTCAAGGGGGTCGTATTAACTTTAAAATCCTTTGCTTTGATCACTTTATTATATTCCTGCGGGGAGGATAAAAAAGAGGTAAAGGAGCTATCGGCAGATACTCCTGTGGATGTTTCTGCCAAGGGTAAGACTATAATGGCGGTTTTTGCCCATCCGGACGATGAAATTTATGTGGGTCCCATAATGGCCAAGTATGCCAGGGAAGGAGCCAAGGTGCAAGTGGTAACCGTTACCGATGGCCGCTATGGTACGGGGCAGACCGATCTGAAGCCGGGAGATGAATTGACCGCACTCCGCAATGAGGAATTAAATTGTGCCGCTAGGCATATGGGACTCCTTAAACCGATTTGGATGGGATATCATGACCAACTTAAATTAAAGGATGGTTTTTTTGGACATGTCCCATATATACAGGAAATTATGCGAAAATTGGATAGTTTGGTTACGGATATAGATCCTGACGTAATTGTAACCTGGGGTCCGGACGGAGGGTCAAACCATATGGATCACCGTATTGTTGGAGCTTCCGTTACACAGGTGTACCTCAGTAAAAAACAGGAAAAGAATGTTCATCTGTTTTATGTTGCCACCCCTTCGTCCCATTTGGAAGACGAGGATGAAAAACTTTTAAGAGGGGTTTCCGATGATTACCTTACAACTGAAATATCATATACGGAGGAGGATAGGGAGAATACTATTTTGGCACTTCAGTGCTATAAGACACAGTATTCGGAAGATTCGATGAAACATACCGCGGATAGATTGAGGTCTGGCGATCAAAAGGTATATTTAAGGCCAGTGTTAAAAGCAGGTACAAAGACCAATACCCTTTTCAAGGTAGATTAATCCAAGGTAATTTTGTCCTTATCCTATGTTTTTTTGGACAAATACAATTGGATATTAGAAACGATTAAATATGTATTGATGAGAAGAATCTTATTATTTCAAAGTTTTATTTTGGCTTTCTTTGCCGTTGTAAATACGATACCTGCACAGACTCCCGTTTCGGAGTTGACCTCATTGGGAATACACCTAATTCCCTATCCGCAAAAAGTGCAATTGGGAGGTGATGATTTTATATTCCCAAAGCAAATCAATATTGTTATTGATAAAAATGCTTCAGCTGTGGATCGGAAGACAGCGGAATTTTTAAAGGAAGCCCTAACTGAAAATTGGGGACTCACCGTGAATATTGGAGGTCAAAATAGTACAGCTACCATTGTACTTACCGGAAATACCACTAGTGGTTCTTTAAAGGATCAAGGGTATAAATTAAGTACGCTCAATAATCAATTGACCATAGCGGCAAAGGATGGGGATGGGTTGTTTTATGGGGTACAGACCTTGTTGCAGCTTATAAAAAAAGACAGAAACGGTTTGATCGTACCAGGAATGGAAATTTTGGATTGGCCGGATGTAATGATAAGGGCGGCACATTATGATACCAAGCACCACCAGGATAGGGCAAGTTATGTAAAGAGCCTTATTCGGGATTTGGCCAAATACAAAATTAATATGCTTGTTTGGGAATGGGAAGATAAATTGGCGTACCAAAGCCATCCTGAAATAGGGGCGCCAGGGGCTTTTACCTTAGAGGAAATGAAAGAATTTACGGCTTACGCCAAGGATTACCACATAGAATTGACTCCTTTGGTACAAGGGCTGGGGCATGTAAGCTTCATATTGAAGTGGCCACAGTACAGGGACCTAAGGGAAGTGGAGGATTCGGATTGGGAGTTCTGCCCCTTGGAGGAAGGTACCTATGAAGTACTTTTTGATCTTTGGGACGAAGCCATGGAGGCTACCCCGGGATCCAAATATATCCATATTGGTTCGGACGAGACTTTTGAATTGGGAGTTTGTGATAAATGCAGGGAAAGGGCAAAAGAAATCGGGAATAGTGGTCTGTATCACTTGTTTGCGGAAAAGGCGGCCAAACACTTAAAAAAATCCCGAAAGGTAATGCTGTGGGAAAGACCAATGGGATGGGAGAACAGTGCTTCACCCATTAAAAATATGAAGCCTGATACCGATTTGGTGCTAACGGAGGAATATCATTATGAAACTCCTGATTTTGAATTTGCAAGGCAGGCCAAAAATATGGGATTTGAAATGTTTATGTACGACCCAAACCCAGGTTTGGAACCACTTTTCCTGCCCTATCATTTTAAAATGACTTCCAACCGTATTTCAACTACCCCCAAGAAAGTTAAGGGAAGCCTGCAGGATTCGTATGAATTATTGACATCATCGACCAATTCCGGGCTGTTTCATGGGATGATCAATACGTCATGGGACGATTCCGGGCTGCACAACCAAATGTGGATGCTGAGTTTTGTCACTTCGGCACAGTACTCTTGGAATGCCACAGCGCCTGGCCTGGAGGAATTTGAAGATTCATTTTTCCAAAATTATTATGGACCAAATGTCAAGGATATGGAAGAGCTTTATGAGCTTCTCAATGAGGGCGCGTATTATTATGCACATTCCTTGGAGCGCAATGTTTGGCACCATGGGGATATTGGTAAGACGCACTTGCCAGATCTTCCCCGAGGACAATATGTAGAATATGACCAGTATTGGAATAACGAGTATTCGGAAATAGTAAAGAGGTCAAGGGTACAAAAAGAGAATATGAAAAGGGCTTTGCAGATTATTGATATCAATATGGGACAGATGGAGAGAAACGCCTATGATTTTGAAGTGTATCAAAGTATAGCAAAATTGATAGAACATACCTGTCTCACCTATTTGGACCTTTCCGAATTGGAATATACCATAACCCAGGCCCATAGGAATGCGTTTATAGACCGATCGGCCACTTTAAAAAGTTTAGAACAGGCAGAGCAACTTATTGTGAACAGCTTGGCCCGAAGACAAAAAGTATATACCGATCTGGTAACTGTTTGGGAGAAGACCAGAATGCCGAAAGGAATGTCTACCCCTGATAAAAAATATTTTTATAAAATGGACCGTTCTAGGCATTTTGCCAATAGAACACCGGATATGAGTTATTTGATATATGATGAACAACTGTTGGATATGGAGGGATATCTCGAAAAATTAAGGGCCTACAGAATGTCGTTTCAACTTAAATTTTAATTTTTTGAAAACACCTTGAATTAATCTTGATCGTTATGAAATGAGCATGACCTAAAATTGGTTGCAAATACGAATGAAGATATGCGAATTACACCCGCCTGAACGATGTAGTCGGGCAGGTATGACCGCTAAAAAATAATAAATATCTACATATGAAAAAAATTATTCCCTGTTTATATTTTCTGGCTGTTCTCTCCTGTAATGAAAAGCCGGATTACTACACTATTGAGGATTTTGACAAAGTAGACAAGATCGATACCCATATTCATGTGTCCACCGAAAGGGATGCCTTTGTGGAGCAGGCCAAGAAGGATAATTTTAAGCTATTGAACATTGTAGTGGATCTCTCCAAAGGCAAGGAGTTTGTGGAGGAGGAATATGCCTACAGGGTATATCAAAAGACCAAACATCCTGAAAGTTTTGAAATGGCAACTGCATTTTCCATTGGGGAATGGGACGATCCGGATTGGTTGGACCAAACCTTGGCCTGGTTAAAGAAGAATATTGATGAAGGGGCCCTTGCCGTAAAGGTCTGGAAAAATGTCGGAATGGTATTCCGGGATTCCACTGGCCAGCTCGTAATGGTGGACGACCCCAAACTGGATACCATATTCAAATTTTTAACGGAGCGTAAAATTCCCGTCATAGGCCATTTGGGGGAACCAAAAAATTGTTGGTTGCCCTTGGAGGAAATGTCGGTCAACAATGATAGGGTCTATTATGAGGAACATCCGCAATACCACATGCACAAGCATCCGGATCTTCCTAGTTATGAGGACCAGATTACGGCCAGGGATAGAATGCTGGAAAGGAATCCAAATCTCATATTTATTGGTGCCCATATGGGCAGTTTGGAGTGGAGCGTGGATGAATTGGCCCAAAGGTTGGATAAATTTCCCAATATGTCCGTAGATCTTGCGGCGCGTATAGGTCAAGTTTTTTCCCAAACAATTGAGAACAGGGAAAAGGTAAGGGAGTTTTTTATAAAATATCAAGACCGTATACTATATGCCACAGATCTGGCAGATGGGGGAAAAGAAGATGCCGAAATGTTAAAAGAGGAAATGCACCAAACCTGGATGTTGGATTGGCAGTTCTTTGTAACCGATGACATGATGTCCAGTGATAGGGTAAACGAGAAATTTCAAGGACTAAAATTACCTAGGGAGGTGGTAGATAAAATCTACTATGACAATGCAAGGAAATGGTTAAAAATGTTTCCGAGTGAGTAGGGGGATAATAAAAAACAAAGTCTTTAGTGGTGGTAGGGTAACTTTGGAAATCAAAATAATCCTTTTGCTATTGGTTCCCGTTTTTGCCATATTGTCTTTTGGAAAAGGAAAGGTAAACGGGAATGGTTTTGGGGGAATTAAGGAACTCCATGTGGGAACCCCACATATAGATTACGTAATAATGTCCTCCGATCAGTATCAAGATAATCTAAAGGAAATTATTTGGTATGATGATTTTTCCACCAGTAAAACATATATGGATTCCCGAGGGGGCATTGATACCACAGTTAATTTTGGAGCCATTGGGGGCTCGGTAAATGTAGGGTTTAAAAAAGGGGATGTTTTTGGCTTGGGAGATAGAAAGGTAGCTTTTGGTGATTTTCCGGGCAATGGGCCAATTTTGAAACAAGGGCAATCTTTCAATGAGATCTATTGGCGTATTTATGTGAAACATGAACATGGCTGGGAGGGTTTCCCAGCTAAAATGTCAAGAGCCACCAGTATTGTGTCCCAAGAATGGCAGCAGGCCATGATCGCCCATGTTTGGAACGGTGGTGGCCCAATCCTTACTTTGGATCCGGCAAGAGGCGTTTTTGAACAAACCGATAGCATAATTACCACCAAGTATAACGATTTTGATAATCTGGTCTGGTTGGGCAATCGTCCAACGGCCCAATTTCCATTGACCTCCCCTGAAGAATCAGGGTATTGGGTCTTGGTGGAATCCAGGGCAAAGTTGAACACGCCGGGAAAAAATGATGGAATCAACCAGCTATGGATAGATGGGAGATTGGAAGCGGAACGGAAAAATCTCAATTTTAGGGGCAATTTTACCAATTATGGTATTAATGCAGTTTTTATCGAGTCTTACTGGAACAAGGGCTCTATAAAAGATCAGGGAAGGTGGTATGACAATTTTGTTATTTCCACAAAGCCCATTGGACCTGTTATCTGTCCTAGAAACCCTACGCTGGTGAAAACGGATTATCATGGGGAAGGAAACTTAAAAAATTGGAAAATAGAATTGTCGTCGGACTATAATGGTAAGGAAGTGGTCTTTGCGTCCAATTTGATCAATGAAGATAACAAGGTTGCCGTAAATACCGAAACGGGCAAATTTTTGGGGCCTTTAAAAGGTAAAATGGCATTGGCCCCCGGAACCACTTATTTCGTAAGGGTCCGACAACAGAGTACCCATGGGCAATGGTCTGCCTGGAGTAGATGGCATCAAGGATTTAGGGTAGAATAGGGCAGTTGTCCAAAAGTTTTATGACAATAAAAAACGTAGCATTAATGAAGGTTGTTTGTATTAGTATTTATTTTTCCCTACTATCGGTATTTGTTGCCAATGTACTTTATGCGCAAGGCACAAAGCTACATTCGGGGAATATAGAGATTAGCTTCGATTCCAATTTTAACCGAGAAATTCAATGGTTGGACGCCGCAAACAATTCCCTGACTTATTTTGATCCTGAAATACAGGAGGGTATAGTGGTCAATGGGGTGTTGTTTTCTTCTTTTAAAGTGGATACGGAGAAGATTGTTCGTCAGGAGATAGATCACAATGAATTTGGCGAATGTACCCAATGGATCATTAATGGTTCTTCCGATAAACAGGGCGTAAACCTTCAGCGGACGACCACTATACTTTTTCCAAAGGAATTTAAGCAGGCAGCCATTTTTGAGACGTCTTATCGCAACTTGGGGAAGCAAAAAATAAGTATAGATACCGTGTATAGTCAACGGTTGGGACTTAAACTTCCTAAAACCGTACAAGTGGCCAATGGCAATAGGCAAGGATTGGTTTCTTTTCAAGGTGGAGTTAATGAATGGGGCAGGGATTATGCCGTTATAGATCTTGCTCCCGGCTTTGTGCAAGATAATTTTCAAGGGATGCACCCAACGGAAGAGGGAGAATTAATTGGCGGAGGAATGCCCTTTATTGATGTTTGGGGGAAAAATATGGGAGTTGCATTGGCACATTTGGAAAAAAAACCTGAATGGGTCTCCCTTCCTGTAAAGATGAATGCAGACAGCATAGTTGAAATGGGTATTACCGAAATTCCGGATGAACGCCTAGGATTAAAACAGTGGCTGGACCCCAAGGAATCCTATACTACGGTTATGAGCACCATT
Organism: Arenibacter sp. P308M17; assembly: GCF_003426735.1. Classification (GTDB taxonomy): domain Bacteria; phylum Bacteroidota; class Bacteroidia; order Flavobacteriales; family Flavobacteriaceae; genus Arenibacter. The sequence goes on along the minus strand of NZ_QVON01000003.1, from coordinate 107,260 downwards.
ATTTTTCATAAGTTGGATTACTACGATGCACTCCGCACTTATGGGGACCTCTTGCGAAGGCGTGGAGTAGCTATTCCAAGGTCATCGCCCAAAGCCGCGTACGAACCTTATTGGAAAAGCTGGGGCTTTGAGTTGGATTTTACCTTGGATGAAATTTATGGTATCCTTCCCGAACTTAAGGAAATGGGAATTAAGGTAGCCAATTTGGATGATGGTTGGTTCGATTTTTACGGGGATTGGAATGTAAACAAAGCCATTGGAAAATTCCCGGGCGGAGCAGGGGACATGGTCAGTTTTGTGGGGAAGGTCCATCAAAAGGGATTTAAGACCAATTTATGGTGGTATCCTTTGGGCGTTAGTCCCGAGAGCCAATTGGCCAAGAATCACAGGGATTTTTTGGTAATGGATGAGGCTGGCAATTACCCAAATGATAAGCGGGGATTACACCAATTGTGTCCGGCCTATGGGCCAGCTATGGAGCATGTGCGGAACCTTGTAAAACGTTTTATAGTAGACTGGGAATATGATGGCCTTTATTCCGATACCAGAGGGCTATCGGCCGTTCCCCCCTGTTTCAATGAGGTACATGGGCATACAACACCTTTGGAATCTTTTAGGGAGGTGCCAAGAGTATTTGAGGTAATAAAATCTACCTTGGATAAATACAATAAGGAGGCCGTTCATGAGGTGTGTATCTGTGCGGTACCCCACTCTCCTTACAATATGCCCTATTACGACCTGGCAAATGCCTCCGACCCCATAAATTTATTGCAGACCAGACGTAGGATAAAAGTGGAAAAGGCCATTCACGGCCCCACATATGCCGTTGGGGATTGTTATCAGGTACCAGCTGATGAATGGAGCGGGTTTTCCGTGCCACAGGATTTTGAAAGTGCCATGGGGACCGGGGCCCAAGTAACTACTTTTTATACAGATTTGGATAGCGTACAAAAAGGGGAATGGAACCGCTGGGTAAAGGAATATAATGAGAAGAAATTAAGTAGTGCCACCTATACCAATCTATATGACATAGCCTTTGATAAGCCTGAAATACATGTAGTGGGAAAGGACGGACAGCTTTTTTACGGCCTATTCGCAGATCTTTGGTCCAAAACGGATACCATAGAATTGCGTGGGTTAATGAAAGGGGTGCACTATGAGGTATATGACTATGCCAGCAACAGAAAAATGACGGATGTTCACGGCGATAGCCCATTTATAAATATTGGTTTTCGCGATCATCTATTAATTCAGTTAGTTCCCAAAAATAGGACGGGAGAGTGATAAAAATAATCATGAATCATTATTAAAATGATGATACAACAGTAAAATGAAAATACTTATTACCATACTCTTTGTAATGGTGCTGCACAACGGGTTTGTCTCCAGTGAACCATTTATTAAAAACAAGGGACATATTATTTTTACCGAAGATTTTGAAAAAGCTTCCCTGAAGGAAGTGCTTCCTAATTGGGATGATCATAAAAATGCTGCTGGCATGTCTTTGTCCACCGATGTCCCGAAAGGGAGTACCGGAAAAAAATCCCTAATGATGACTTATGAGGCCGGCAAGGACGAGGGCGCGCATTTATTTAAAAACTTCCCGGAAGGGCATGAGGTATTGTACGCCCGTTTTTACATTAAATTTTTGACGAATAATAGTCATGTCCACCATTTGGTGAAATTGGGCGGGTACCAACCCGCTGTTCCCTATCCTTTGGGGTTGGCAGGACGCAGACCAAATGGGACGGATTTTTTTATGTCCGGAATAGAATTGCCGGATAATGTTGATTGGAATTGGGGATTTTACACCTACTGGATGCATATGGAAGGTAGACCTGATAACTATTGGGGGAATGTTTTTTTTCCGGTAAAGGAAAAAGCGATACCTATTGGAAAATGGATTTGTGTAGAGTTTATGATTAAATTGAACTCTCCATTTGATTCCTTTAATGGGGAACAGGCTTTTTGGATTGATGGCGAAAAGATACTGCACTTGGGGGAAGGGTTTCCCAAGATGGTACGGAAAGGTGGACATTTCAAGGAAGATTACACAGGAAAAGCCTTCCCAGGGTATCAGTGGCGTAATAATGACCAATTAAAACTGACCTTATTTTGGTTGAATTATTATATGACAAAAGGTAAAAAGGGGCAAATAGATCAAATTTTATTTGATGATATTGTGGTTTCCAATGAATATATAGGTCCTTTAAAAAGGAGTTAAGACATAAAAAGACTATAATACTTATGGGAAAGGTGAAATTATTTATATGGATTCTTGTTTTGGGCAATACAACGTTGTTTTCACAAGTTTCAGGGTTTAAAGTGGCACCCAATTTTGATCAGACCAATAATATACGCTGCTATCTTAGCAAGGCGGCCAGTGAAATTACCCAAAATTCCTTGAGCGACATCCAAAACCTTAAGGATTGGGAGGCTGTTCGTGGAGAACGTTATGAACAGTTTTTGGAGATGATGGGACTTCAGGGGAAACAGGTCAAGGGAAACCGGCCTGCGCTTAAAATTACAAAGACAGGAGTTATACAGAAAGAGGGTTATCGCATAGAAAAATTGTATTATGAATCGCTTCCAGGCCTATATGTACCGGCCAACCTTTATATTCCGGATGGTATAAAAAAGCCTGTTCCGGCCATTTTGTATGTCTGTGGACATGCCCATACCCAAAAACACCATTATCAGGCACATGCCAAAAATTTTGCCCAAAATGGTTTTGTATGTTTAATAATAGAAACCATACAAAGAGGAGAGGTAAAAGGGGAGCATCTGGGTCAGGAATCCAATGGTTGGTTCCAATGGTACAGTAAGGGCTACAATCCGGGAGGGGTCGAAATTTGGAACGGAATAAGGGGGTTGGATCTCTTGAGCGGAATGACCGAGGTGGATAAGGACAAATTAGGGGTTACGGGGATTTCCGGAGGGGGTTCACAAAGCTGGTACTTGCCGGCTGTGGATCCTAGAATAAAGGCTGCGGCCGCAGTAGCGGGGGCGGGCTCATTGGAAGGCCAGATAACACAAAGAACCATAGACGACCATTGTGATTGTATGATGCCGATAAATACCTATGGTATCGATTTTCCCGACATTGGAGCCTTGATTGCCCCAAGGCCGTTTATGATTGCCCAAACTAATCACGATCTCTACTACTCGGTAGAATCGGTACATACTTTGTACGAAAAAGTGAAACCTATCTATTCATTTTACGGAAAATCGAACAATCTCATAATGAAAAAGGCCGATGGTCCCCATAGTTATGGATCCAATGAAGAATTGAGGCCGGAAATATTATCGTTCTTTCTTAAAGAACTCAAAGGTGTTCATAAGTCGGTAGAGCAAATAGGGAAAATAGATACTAGTAAGGAATTGAGCAATGAGGAATTGAAGTCGTATAGAAACGGCGGACCTCCAAAGGATGACAGGACCAAAACAATACAGGATTCCTTTGTAGCACTGGCTTCTGCCCCCAATATTACTAATTTAGAAGCTTTGAATACTTACAAAATGGAGGTCACTTCCTTTTTAAAGGAAAAGACATTCGGGGCTTTTCCTAAAAAGGCTGCACCCTTGGATATAAGATTGGAATTTAGGGCCTTGGATGGCTCTGGTGTCCGAAGAAAGGATTACAGTTTTGTTCCTGAGGAAGGATGGCGATTAAAATTCTCGTTGCGGGAAAGGGACTTTGAGAACGCTAGTACTTCCCGTCCTTTGTTACTGGTTCTTAGAAACCCTGATGAGGAACGTTGGGCTGCCGAGTCTATGGTTTCCGGGGCATTAAAGAATATGGAGGTGGCTTATTTTGAAGCAAGGGGCGTAGGCGAAACCGGTTGGTCGCCCAGCTTACAATGGCATATTAGAAGATCGGCTGCCTGGACCGGCCGAACCATAGCCTCTATGAGGGTATATGATGTGTTAAGATGTTTACAGGCTATACGGGAGATACCGGAAATAGGATCCAACACCATATATATTGCCGCCCAGGGAGAAATGGCGGTAGTGGCGGCCTATGCCGCATTGCTGGATGGAAATGTAAAGACCTTAATGCTTAAAGACCTGCCCCCCACGCAAAATGTTGTGAGTGACCCCTCCGGAAGGGGTGAGGCTTTGGAAATGCTCAATAGTTTAAGGGTTACCGACATACCTCAAGTGGTAGGCCTAAATTATCCAAATGAATTGGTAATGGTTGGGAATCCTCCAACTACCTTTGAATGGATCAAAAACCTATACGGGAATTTTAATATTCCTGATACGTATGTTGAGGTCAAGGAATTATCGCAATGGATGCAAAAGCAATAAATCTAAAATTGTAAATATGAGAAAGATCAAGTACCTAGTAATTCTATTTGTATTCGTTGTTGGATGGGGATGTAAGGAAAAAAAGGAGGAAGTGGTTAAAGTCGGGGAAAGTGAAGTTTTTCCATCCGAAATGGTTTCTTTTAGACCAAGTCCCATAGAACCCGTGTTTAAAGGGGCAGAGGAAGAGGGCGCATGGGACGTAAATTTAAGGGAAAGAGGGTACATCTTATTTGAGGACGATATATATAAAATGTGGTACACAGGTTATAATGACAGTATTTCCAAAAAGCGGTTTCTCGGTTTGGCTACCTCCAAGGATGGGATCAATTGGTCAAGATACGCGGAGAGACCTATCCTAGAGGATATATGGACCGAAGATATGCATGTGATCAAATATAATGAGACCTATCATATGCTGGCGGAAGGAATGAACGATATTACACATTTATTGACATCCAAGGATGGAATAAATTGGACTTCGGAAGGGGACATTACCATCTTGAAGATAAATGGTGAGCCTATAGATCCGGGACCGTATGGCACCCCGACCGTTTGGGTGGAAGGGGATAAAAAATATCTTTTCTATGAGCGAAATGACCTCGGTATATGGTTGGCCACTTCCGAAGATTTCAAGACATGGACCAATGTCCAGGATGACGAAGTGTTGAAGATGGGGCCGGAAGGTTATGATTCCGGAGCAGTGGCTGTAAATCAAATAGTCAAGTACAAGGATAAATATTTTATGTACTACCACGGGTCGTCCAATCCGGATTGGATGAAGCCTGGAGTGGTGGCACTATGGACCTCCAACGTTGCTATGTCTACGGATTTGATACATTGGACAAAATATAAGGAGAACCCAATTGTGGAAGGGGATTTTTCCAGTCCAATTCTGGTAGATAATGGAGAGAAGTTTATCCTGTTTACCATGCACGACAAGGTAAACCGATATGAGCCTTTAAAGTAAAGGTGTTAATGTTAAATTGTTACAAGGGTGAATAAATGTCAATGTAGTTTATAATGGCTGCTTTTCCTTAATTTTGTTATAATACATAGACAATTTATTTTAATCATTTTGGGCCTTAAATTTTGGGCAATGTTATAATACATCATATAATTTATGTCAAAAAAGAATTCAACTGTGGAACGCAGATCTTTAATTATTGAGGATCTTGATTTTAATGGGAAAGTCGATGTTAGGGAACTAAGTTCCAAGTTGGGAGTTAGTGAAGTGACCATTCGAAACGACTTGGCCCAACTGGAAAAAAAGAATATCCTGATTCGGGCCAGGGGCGGGGCGCTCCGTATGGACCCCGTGGGAATAGATTATCATATTTCGGAAAAGGATAAAATTAATATTAAGGCCAAACAAAGAATTGGCATATCTGCGGCCAAATTTGTAGGTAGTGGGGATACGATCATGATCGATTCCGGAACCACCTCCATGGAGTTTGTCAGGAATCTGGATTCAAAATTGGAATTAACGGTCATTACAAATGCCCTGAACATAGCTAATCAATTACATCAAAATGATAATGTCCAGGTGATTATGCCAGGAGGGGTTTTGCGAAAAAAGTCGTTCTCGCTAATAGGGACTGCCGCAGAGAAAAGTCTAAGAAACTACTTTTGTGATAAACTGTTTCTTGGGGTTGATGGAATAGACATAGAGAATGGGCTATCTACCCCAAATATTGAGGAGGCACATTTTAATACCACCATGATTGAAATGTCCAATCAAATTATTGTACTTGCGGATTCGAGTAAAATAGGTAAGAGAAGTTTAGCGTTTATAGGCCCAATATCTAAAATAGATATGCTGATTACCGATGCGGGTATTACCAACGAACAGAAGGCTGCTTTTGAAAATGCAGGAGTAAAGGTGGTGGTAGCTTAAATGGGTTGCTATTTTTTTAAGGGGGAAGGCTACGCCGCCAGAAATATAGTTTTTCACGAAATGGAGGGGAATGGGCTGAGTGAGCTCCATAAAAGAATAATTCATTTTGGGCAAACTATGCTTTATAGTGGAAAAAATTTAGCTATAATATACTCATAATGGAAAATATTTGTTTGAAATAATATGAAGCATCTTCTTCATGGAAAATATTTTCATCTCTCTTTATTTTATACTGGAAATATTTTATGAAATATCATATTATAATGGAAAATATTTGTAATTTTTAGCTCCTTAATTTAATTATAATGGAAAATAGTTTACCCATACACCTCCAAGAAATCATTTTTTCTTCGAGCGATTCCAATATAAGTAGGCAAATTTCGGTATTGGAAAAGGAAGGGAAAATCAGGAAAATTGCATCCCGCATATATACCTCAAACTTTACGGATAACAATGAAGATATTGTTATAAGAAATCTTTTTACCATTCTCGGAAAACTATACCCGGGATTATTATTAAGCCATAGATCTGCTATTGAATTCAAACCTACTTCAAAAGGACATATATTCATAACCTACACCTATACCAAAAAAGTAAGTTTACCAGGGATAACTTTACGGTTTCTTCAAGGAGAAGGCCCCATTGAAGGAGATACAATTTTTTCGGGGGAATTGTATGTTTCCCAGAGAGAAAGGGCTTTTCTTGAAAATTTGCAAGTTTCCAGAAGACCAGGACCCGAATCCAAAACACTGACCCTGAATGAAATAGAAGAAAAACTGGAACAAATTGTCAGGGTAAATGGGGAAGATGCTTTAAATGAGTTCAGGGATAGATCTAGGGTCATAGCCGAGAAGTTGATGATGCAAAAGGAATTTGAAAAACTGGATAGGTTGATAAGTGCTTTATTGACCACCCATACCTCAAAAATATTGACCTCTCCCGTAGCAATGGCCAGGGCATTCGGAACCCCATTCGATCCAGCAAGAATCAAGTTGTTCGAAACCTTATTTTTAGCATTGCACCAACGTGAGTTTAAAAGCTATCCCGATGCAAACTTAGAGCCATCTGCATTTAAAAACTTTGCTTTTTTTGAGGCCTATTTTTCCAATTACATCGAAGGGACGGTATTTGAACTTGAAGAGGCAAAAGATATTATAAGTACAGAAAAGCCTTTGCCCTATAGAAATGAGGATTCCCACGATATATTGGGCACTTATAAATTGGTAAGCAATGTGAAGGAAATGAAAACCCTCCCTACATCGGCAGAAGAGCTTTTGAGGATTTTGGAATACCGACATCAAGTCCTTTTAGGAGCTAGATTGGACAAACAGCCAGGCAAATTTAAGGACAAGAACCATGGAGCAGGAAATACACATTTTGTTGATTATACAATGGTTCGGGGTACTTTAATAAAGGGGTTTGAATATTACAATGTTTTAAATGATCCTTTTGCCAAAGCAGCCTACATTATGTTTATGGTCAGTGAGATCCATCCGTTTTTGGATGGCAATGGAAGAATAGCAAGGGTGATGATGAATGCCGAACTTGTAAAGGCAGGACAGACTAGAATTATGATCCCTACCGTTTACAGGGATGATTACTTAGGGGCTTTGAGACGATTGACCAGACAATCAGACCCAGAAGTATATATTGGGATGTTGCAAAGAGCACAACTTTTTTGTAGTACGCTAAAAGCAAACTCTGTAGATATTATGGAGAACCAACTGGAAAAAAGTAATGCTTTTAAAGAACACGACGAAGCTCGGTTAGTATTCTGACCAAATAGACTATGAACTTTAATCACTTAATAAGTTTTATTCTCCTTTATACTTTTTGACAGAGTGATAAATCAAAATATTGCCAAAAATGTAAAAAAGTGGTAAATATTTGAAATAGCAGATATTCACATCAGTAATAATCAGGCTGTGATTTCCCAAAAATGTTTCTTTAATAATAAATTCATTTGTCCCAAAAAAAGCGTGTTTTTGGGACAAAAATTAAGTTTAAAGATTTTCTCCAATATAAATAGGTGGCCCAAAATGATTAATATCCCATCTAATGTTTATTCAAAAACATTTTGGGGTTTCTATTAACCGAATAATTTTTATGATTTTAATGACATTTAAGAAGAAATGAAATCAATTAGGGTCAAATAAAATGATTGAATAAAAAAACCAAAAATGTTGTACCCAGTCCATAAAAAAAGGCTATCGATTTCTCGAAAGCCTTGTCTTTCCTAGTAGCGGGAACTGGACTCGAACCAGTGACCTTCGGGTTATGAGTCGCAAAAATACTGGTTTTATATGGTCTTATATGTAATGATATAATTGATAATCAAATACTTACGTTTAAAGCCAAAACATCAGAAATCATATAAAACCCCAAAATGTTTTAGGTATGTTTTAGGTAGAATGTGGTCATTAGTGTATCTTAGAGGAAATATATTACTAAAAATGGCCTCGATAAAGATAGTGCTTTGGAAACATGATAAAAAGAAGGACGGCACTTTTCCATTGGCCGTTCGAATTACCCAAAATAGAAAGACACGATACATATTTACAGGTCAATATATTTTGGAAAAGGATTGGGACAAAGATTTGGGTAAGGTTAAAAAATCCCACGCCAATTCAGCAAGGTTGAATAATTACCTACTAAAAAAATTGACCGAGGTCGATAGTATCGCACTAGAAGCGGAAGGGTCAAAGGAGTTTATTTCTAGTAAACAAATCAAGAACAAGGCAAAGCATAAAGGTCGAACGGTTTCGTTTTTTCAATTTGGGTCGCAACGTGTAATAAACAAATTTCAGTCAGGTTCATTTTCCACCTGTAAAGGGGAACTTTCAATGTTGTTTAACATCCGTGAGTTTTTAAAGTGGAACAGATTTGAAGAGCGAGAACAAGTCATCAATGGAATTATAGACCGGCGACGAAATCGGGTAGGTCAGTCCAGAAAGTTTGGATATAATTTCTTGGACCATGTAAAAGGCGAATTTGGTAAAGAAACCTCGCTCTATTTTGAAGACATTACCGAGGCATTTCTAAGTAACTTTAAAGTGTTCTGTATTTCTTATCTAGATCATAAGACCAGAACGGTTACTAATCATCTTATTTATATTCGCACCCTCTTTAATGCGGCCATAAAAGAAGGTATCGTGGAAACCAAACACTATCCTTTTGCAGGAGAAAAAGAGCGTATACGAATAAAACCAACACAAAAAATCGGTTTGACAAGAGAAGAAATAAAGCGTATTGAAAATGCGGAATTGGAGAAAGATACGGCTATGTGGCACACCCGAAATGTTTGGTTGTTCTCTTATTATTTTGCCGGAATTAGGATTTCGGACGTGTTGCAAATGAAATGGTCGGATTTGATGGATGGCCGTCTCTATTATACCATGAACAAGAACGAAAAGCCATTGAGCCTTAAAATTCCGGATCAGGTCAAGGGGATATTGGATTTTTATCGACCGTTGCGCCAGTCAAATAAGGATTTTATTTTTCCCTATGTAAAAAAAGCGAATCCGAATAGCAAGCGGGATGTATTTGTAAAGACCCGTAATGGAACCGCTGTACTTAATAAATACCTAAAGGAGATAGCCGAAAAATGTGGGATTACAAAAAACTTATCTAACCATATTGCCCGCCATTCTTTTGGGAATATTGCTGGGGACACCATTTCACCCTTAATGTTGCAAAAACTTTATCGGCATAGTGATTTAAAAACGACCATCATGTATCAGGCAAATTTTATTCATAGGGATGCGGATGATGCTTTGGATGCTGTTTTAAATTCTTAAAAGCTTTAGGAAATTTTGAGCCATATGTCAATTAAATAAGGATTAGAGCTGCGCGTTATTCTTAGGAGTTATCCTAATAAAAGGTAATAAAATATTGAAAATGCAGGCGTGGTGGAATTGGTAGACACGCCAGACTTAGGAGTTAACCAAATAGAGGTTCTTAAAATATTGTTAAAACGCGGGCGTGGTGGAATTGGTAGACACGTCAGACTTAGGATCTGATGCCGCGAGGTGTGGGAGTTCGAGTCTCCCCGCCCGTACAAAAGTCGAAGAGAAATCTTCGGCTTTTTTTTGTTAAAATAGGGGTGATTTCTTGGTTGTTTTTTTGCTCGGGTACAACATAGGTACAACATTTTGCCATTTTTGAGGTTAAAATATAATTTGATAACAATTGAGATTAAAAAATATTGCAGGAGTTAATTACAATAGTATTTCCATTAATTTTATATTCACTCTGTCCCAAAAATGGAATGAATTTAGGACGGCAAATCTTCCATCCCTGCAATGTTGGATGATTATGCCTTCGTCATTTCCGCATTTATCGATTTGTATCAGGCCACTTTTGATGAACAATGGTTAAATAAAGCAGAACTTCTAACGGATTATACCATCAATCACTTTTTTGATGCAAATTCGGGTATGTTCTATTACACGCATAATGAACAATCCAATTTGATTTCCCGTAAAATGGAAATTTCGGATAATGTGATACCGGCTTCTAATTCAGAGATGGCTAAAAATCTATTGTTTCTTGGCAACTATTTATGCAATGAAGATTACATTGATAAATCAAGACAAATGGTAGTGAATGTACAAGGAGAAATTTATAAAACCCCACATTTTTATTCGAATTGGGGCATCGTAGAATCCTATTTCATCCACCCTCCTTATGAGGTGACCATTCTTGGCAATGATCATGAAAAGATAGGAAAAGAAATGGATGCGCACTATTTGCCCCAAGTACTTTTTATGGGAGGTAAAGAAGAAGGGAATCTTGAACTATTGCAAAACAAACTGGTAGAATGGCAAACAACTATTTATGTGTGTCAGGATAAGATGTGTAAGTTGCCCGTAACAGAGGTTGCTAAGGCATTAAAACAGTTAAATTCAAACTGAAGAAGATGTTATTTTACTAGTCATAAAAGTTGTTGACATAAGAGATAAGTCGAATTCTAACGATTGCTACATTTCCAAAAAAAACTGGTTCGGTAAGGTTATTTCTTTTTTATAAAAAGCCTTCAATCAAAGACAAATTTTAGATCAGGTCATCTACAATGGCCCCCCCTAGGGCATTTTTCTTGACCTATGCGATACCGTTTTCCATGGCACTGAAAGAAGAGTACATCTCACTGGTCCCGACAACTTGACCGTTGGAGGCCTTTAGGCGGAACCTGAATTCTCCGCCCCTGTCCTTGTAAATATCAAATTTTTGCATAAATATTGGTATTATGATTGACACTGAAAAGATACGAAAAAAAACAGGATCAGAGCTGCACCTTTATTGACCCGTTTCGGAACACCACTTCGGCATCCACTGTAATAGGGTTTCTGGTCCGTCTTGAGTAATAGATGTCATCCTCGTAATAGTAATCGTCATTGTGGTAAAAGGCATGGTTACAGGTATGGCATTCTTTCAAATGCTCCAATTCCCGTTTTCTTAGTTCCCTGTAATATTCCCTTTCATGTTTTGCCAGCTCACGATAGTTTTCATATTCCTTTTTTTGCATTTCCCTATGGTGTTCCGCTATCTTTTTATCGTGCTCCCGCTGCCGTTCCATTTCCTTTTTATGGTATTCTTTTCTGTGTTTCCACTCGTCCTTGTTTTTGTGCTGGGCAAAGACCTGTCCGGCCATTAAGAGTATGATCGATATAAATAATACTTTGGTTTTCATGATCGTTGATTTTTAATTTTTTTAATTAAAACAAAAGCTGTGCCAAAGAAAATAGCAAAACAACTTTTAATATGTAATTAATTGACTTTTAGTTTTGCGAAATTTAGATTATATTTCAGCCCATTCCCCTGCCTGCCCGTTCCAAAGGCGGGCATTCCGCTGCTCTACATTCCAGAAAAATGCGCTTCGTGGAAAAAGACCTTGGACACAACTTCAAAGATTCCGATTTCCATTCCTCTTACCCACTTCTTCCCAAGAAAATTCGGGGAGCGGACAAATGCTACTTCGGCTCTCTACAGGCATTTCCAATCTCCATCTTTAAAGTCAAGTCCGCTTTAACCATACTTCCAAAAGAATAAGTAGTATGTGGTAATATTCATACAATATTCCCGAAAGATAAACGTCCCAAATGTTTCTGGGACAAAGGAAAGCCACTCCTTTCTTGCTACCTGCTTGGTCGGCCGGCAGGTTTATTCCGTTTCCTTTCCGCTCCAAAATTTTGTCTTCCGTTTGAACGGTACTGCAAATATTGTTTAACTTAAAATTCAATTGTCATGTATTTAAACAAATTACAGCAGGACAAGGTATTGGTGCAAGTCCCATGTGAAACTTTATGGGAACTCACCCAAATGAAACCCCGAAAAGGGCTTGAAAATACTATTGTCTCCAATGGAAAGATTGTCAACGTCTTGTCCAAGAGCTACGAGCATATCCCAATAAATTTTTCCTCAAAAAGGCAGAGCAAATGCTCATTAATGCGTATAATACCAAACTATATAGGTACGGGAATGTTTCCCGTCGAAAATAGCACAAAACTTTCGGGAATTTGAAGGTTATTTTTTATTCCTTTTGTTTTGTATTTCCGGTTTGGTCAAGTGCCTGTTTAAGGCTTTTGGCCAGTTTTTCGGCAGGACCCACTCCCCAGTAGTGCAAAAAATAGATCTGAGGTTCTTCGTGCACCATGTGATTGTGGACCGCCACGACTTCAATACCGTTTTCCACCAGGGCTTTGATCACGGGGGCTACTTCGTTAGCCAACATGGTAAAATCTCCTGCTACGGCGGCTTTTTCCTGTGTACCCTGCCAACTCGCCCAGGTATTGAAACCCATAAATGTACTAACGGGAGCCCCGTGTTCGCGCAAATCCACATCTGGACGGCCTATGGTAATTTTATACACTCCACGGTTCATTTTACCACTATGACCGAGTATTTCAGCGATCTTTTCAGTATCCAGAGTATTTTTAACCTCGATTTTGGGACCATCCACCGGATTGTCTCCCCTGACTTCTTGTACTTTGTCCAAAACAGCTTTAGCTTTGGCGGCCAATATGGCTCCATCTCCCATGCCCCCTATATGCATGTACATCACATTGGGACGGTTTCTTACGAAGTGGTTATGGATGGCTGTGATCGTGAGCCCTTGCCGGATTACCTCTTGCTGTACCGGCCAAAGGTCGGTTTCTGTAACCACTATGTCCCCCATCAGCATAGCCCCTTCTTTTGCAGGGGCAAAAGCAGCCCAGCTTCCCAATCCCATTGGGGGGATGATCTGAAAACCATCAACGATAATCTCCAAATCGTTTTGCGGTATCGTCACCTTATACTCCCCATTATTTTCTGTTCCTTTTAGGCCGTCAAGGGCACTTTCAATGGCCGGAATATCCAGGGAGTCAAGAACCACTTCCTTAGCAGTATGTTGTACCGTTTGTGGGTGGAGCTCCGGTTCTTTCTTTTGGTCTTGTCTGGTATTACAGGAAGAAAGCAATATACAGACAGTTATTATCCCTGTTATGAATTTTTTGATTAGCATAATTGTTATTTTTAATGTTAAATATTTACTCATTGAATTTCTCGATTTCAAAATCATCAAAGTAGGTTACGGCATCCGCTTTTGTCCAGAAACCAACTTTACCGGTACTGACAAAAGTGGTGTCCTGTACGGTAAAAAGTTTTTTGTCATCTAGATAAACAGTAAACAAATCTTCTTTCACTACCAATTTCATCGTATGCCAGCTATTGCCCAAGGGTGATACATCCGTTCCGTAGGTTCTTCCTTTGCCTACTAGGGGCAAATCGGTGCGTTTGCCGTTTTCTACCTTGTACAGTACCATATTGTCTTCAAGCGGATTGGCTCGGACTATATAGTAGTTGTTTTTGTCCGTAAACCGCCATACAAAACCACCACCCTGATCGTGATTCCCGGTTATTCCTTTAAAACGGGCTGTAAGTACCATATCTTTTGCCGTGATATTATTGTTCACTACAACATTAAAGTGATTGTTCGGGTTGTCACTGTACAACTGTGCCAGTACTTTATTTCCGTTATCGTCTACAATTTTCCACTCGGTATCTCCCGAACCGGTATGGTACTCAGACCATTCGCTGGGCAATTCACCAGCAGTGTAATTTTCAAAATCAAACGTGGTTTTTTCTGCCGGATCCACAGTATCCGGAAATTGTGTCCGGGCAGATATTTCTTCTATTTGCGCATCGGAATGCTTCGCTTTTGAATCCTTACAGGCCATAACGGTGAAAACCGATGTTATAACCAATATTAAAATGTGTGTTTTAGTTTTCATGACTTTTAAAATTTTAAAAATGATTTTACATAATTGGATGTTGAGTTGCAGATTTCTTCTTTAGTTCCTGCTGCTTCTATTTTCCCCGCATTCATAACAAGGATGTGATCACCGGTATGAAATGCTTCTTTGTGGTCATGGGTTACATAAAGCATGGCAAATAACTGTTGCTTTTGGACCGTTTTCAGATGCCCCAGTATATCTTCTTTTAAATGGGTATCAATATTGGCCAATGGCTCATCCATAAGGAGTACTTGCGGCTGTAATACCAGCGAACGGGCTATGGCCACCATTTGTTTCTGGCCTCCTGAAAGCTGATGGGGATATTTCTGGGCTTTATCGCTTATACCGAACAAATCCAGTATGTCTGACACTTTCTCTTTAATGTTCCGTTCTCTTTTTTCCTTTAAACCGAAGGCGATATTGTCATACACCGTAAAGTGTGGCCAAAGGGACAGGTCCTGAAAAACAAAACCAATATTGCGCTTATGGGGCGGGACAGCGATCTCCCCGTTTTTGCTTACCGTTGCCCCATCTATTTTCACGATCCCGCTCACCGGGGTTTCCAAACCTGAGATCAACCGTAATACTGTGGTTTTACCACAACCCGATGGGCCCAGTAGACAGGTTGTTTTTCCCTGTACAAAAGAAAAGGAGAAGTCCTTTAAGACCTCTTTATCCCCATAATGATGTGTTATATGTTCCAAAGTGATCTCAGGCATATTGATATTTTTTAAACACCCATTTTCCGATAATAAAAAACAACAGGATCAATAACATTGTCAGCCCCATGTTTATAAGGGTCATACTGCTGGTCAATGCCTGTGGCGCGTTGGCACTAATGGTAAATGTCTTAACGGGCATGAGTTCCATACCGGGCGGATATACCATGACCGTGGCCCCCAATTCCCCCAGGCATAAAATAAAGGAGAGCACAAATGCCGTGAACAAAGACGGGATCATTAAAGGCAGGAGTATCTTTAAAAATATTCTTTTGGAAGGAATGCCTATTACAGAAGCGGCCTCTCCCAGGGAAACAGGGATCTGCTTAATATTATTGCCGATGATCCTGGAGGTGATAAAACCAAATTTCCCCACATAGATAATGAGTAAGATAAGCGAAGTCCCATAAATAAAGTTCAGAAGAGGGAGGTTATAATACCGGATCAACGCAATGCCCAACACTGTCGATGGAACAATGAAGGTCAATAAAAGCAATACATTGGGGAATTGATGTGCCCTGCGTTCTTTCTCGTAAGCGACCCATAATCCTATAACCGTGGTCAGTAACGCACCGGCCACAGCAAGTTTGACAGATTGTACAGCAGCAGGCCAGACCAGTTCCCATGCCCTGGCAAAGAACAATGTTTTTCCGGTCAGGGACTGCACGGTCAGTATGAACACCGGAATCAGTAATACTACAATAAGTAATAACCAGAAGATGCCATGCCACAGCATTTGCCGTTTTTGTACATTGTATTTTTTTGAGACGCTTCCCTTTGTCGATACAGAAAAGAAAGGGGCATCCGACAAATAACGGTGTTCTGTCAGCATAAGTAAAAGGCAAACCAGCAGAAGTAAAACGGATTGACCGATAGCCATCGGAAAGTCATATAAGGCGGAAAACTGTGTGAAAATTTCTGTAGTAAAGGTACGCACACCAAAAAAAGCAGGAACTGAAAAATCACTCAGACTGAATATCAGAATAAGCAGAAAAGAGGTGGTCAAGGCCGGACGGATCAGGGGAAAAATGATCTTTAAGACCATTCTCCGGACTGAAACGACCATCAAGCCCGCTTCTTCATAACCGGCATGAACCTGTGATAGCGCACTTCCGGTAATGAGCATAGCCAGGGGAAAAAAGACAAAAGCGTGGACTGTGATCACACCGGCTTCGGAATATACCGCTGCCGAATTTCCCAAAAGCCAAAAGAGCCCGTCTTTCCAGGCCACGGCAAAAATATAGGGAGAAATGAGCAAGGGCAGTAACAAGGCCAGTTTGTAAAATCCGCTGTATGGAATTTTAAGTTTATACAGTAGAAATCCGCAAATGGTCCCGATACACGTAGCCAGTAATGCTGCTGTAAAAGACATCCAAAGGCTCTTGCCGATCAACAACAAGGTTTTCTGATCCGTGAAAGAGAGCAGAACGGTTCTGTCCGTATCGGTAAGCCATTGGAACAGCAACAGCATAAGTGGTAATACCAGTACTATAAACAATAGCGACAGGGGAACAATCCGTATGATATGGGTGCTTACTCTTCGGTCCATATTTTCAGCCAGGGTTGTATTTCTTCCAGTTTATCGGAGGTCTTTTGATAATCTACTTTCATGGGTTGGATATCATCTAAAGAAGGAACATCATCGGGGACTTCCGTCCCCTGGATCAAAGGTATTTGTGCGCAGGATATTGCCAGTTTGGCTTCGGTCTCCCGGCTCAACAAATAATCGATGAGTTTCTTTCCGTTTTCAGCATGCGGAGCATTTTTGATAAAGCTAACCGCATTGGGCATGATCAGGGTGCCGATGCCGCCATTTTGTTGATCGAGGAAAATATAATCTACGTCGTCAGTTTCTTTTTTGGCTTCGAAGGCATCATCGGTATCCGTGAGCCCAAAGGCCAGCTCCCCGTTCATCACTCGTTTTTTAACATCTCCGTTGCTGGCTGCTATTACCACTCCATTTGTCTTGAGACCGTTCATCCATGCTTTGCCCTTCTCATCTCCCAGGGCAGTATATATAGCAGCCATATGAAAGGTAGTAGTCCCAAACAATGGGTTGGCAATGGCAAATTTCCCTTTGAAACGGGACTTTGTAAAATCAAAAACTGAGTTGGGTAGAGAATCGGGGGCGATCAGGTTTTTGTTATAGATCAATACCCGTGCGCGGGCCGAAAAGCCGATCCACTGATTATCCGGTTCTTTAAAATAATCCGGGATTTGCCCGGTTTGCGCTGATTGGTATGGTTCGGTAATATCCTTGGATTGCAAAACCCCGTTGCGTATTGGGTCGCCGCTCCAAAAGACATCGCATTGAGGATTGTCTTTTTCAGCAATCAACCGGTTCATTACCCCGGTGGATTTAGTTTCCTCCGTATCATATACGGCTTTTACCCTAATTCCTGTTTCCCGTTCAAAATCTTTCAGGACAGGTTCCGAGAAAACCTGGTCCACGGATGTGTATACCGTTACTTCCTCTGCCGAAGGTTTACATGCGGCAAATATGACCATAAGGCCAACCCATAGATATTTCATAGTTTTCATGTGTTTAAAATTTTGTCCATACCTTAAGGGTGTATCTTAATCATCCTACTGTGTGTCTGTTCATCTCAGGCATGGCCTGTTTTTATATTACAAATCTCCATATCAGTTTCCCTAAAATAGTGGTCCGTTCCAATTTCCATGTACCCCCGGAAGTATCATAAGCCTGGTTGACGATAAAAAAGAAATCGGCCCCGATAATGGGGATCCATTGCAGGCGAAAATTAAGCAACGCTTCTTTATCCTCGCTGTTCCATTGGGTAAACAATGCCCCGAACAAGTTGGGATTTACGGCATACTCGAAACGGCTCCCCACCAGACTGGTATCAAAATGGCCTTGCGGAAGGTTTATCCAGTTTTTTTCGTAGTTGGCCCCGATTTTAAAATAGCGGTTGGCCCTCCATGAAAGTTCGTATTGACTTTCAGTACTCTTCCCGGTCAAAAAATCACCCCAGTTTATTTTGGTATAAGTCGACCAGATGCGTCCTTCAAAAGTTGCTGCCTGGATCTCCATACGGTTGTACCAGTATTCGCCTTCGGGTATGGTGATGCCTTCTGCAATTTCAAAAGGCTCTCTAAGGCCTTCTGCTCTTCTTTGCAGGTTAAATTCAAAAAACTCCCCGCTGCGGGTTTCAAATCCCAGGGGCCTGACCTCATAAGAGAAACTTTGTAAATCCTTGGTATCGTCAAAGATATAATAGTTGATATCCAGCCCTTTAAAGCTGAACTGGCGTATCCATTTCAGAAAGCTTTTGGGCCTGGGTTTCCACTCCAGTTCTGTATAAAACTCCTGAAAGTTGTCCCTGCGCAGGAACCCCACTTCCGGATTGAAAGCAGCGGCACTTCGCTGCCAGGCCATATCGAACTCCACCTTGTCGTTGGGATAACTCAAGTAGATGCGGTGTGCATTGGCTTTGCTGTCGAAGTCGTCCGAATCGTAATTCTGAGTAAAGGCAGCTCCCACATTTAGGTTTTTGTCTCCGAAAAGCCGGGAGGTGCTATACAACCCGTAAGCCCCGGTAGTACTGTGCAACTGGCCGTTCTCATATTTGTTGGCCGAAAGGATGCCTACGGAAGACTGTTCCAATACATCCTGCCGCCAGCTCAGTACGGAATAATTGGTCGATGGAATGCTATCGCGCCTTGCGGTTTGGATGGACATCATCCCTAAAGTTGCATTTTTGACCTTGCCCAACAGCCTTGCCCCGGCAATAATGGGTACTGTGGAACGGTCTTCTGCTAATCCTATCCTCCGGCTGTAAAAGGGGATGATCTGATCTCCCATGCCCATATCAAAAAAATCCTGCCCTTCCAGAAAAAATTCCCTGCGTTCTGAAAAAAACAGGGGGAAACGTGTCAGGTTGATCTGTTGCTGGTCGGCCTCTATTTGGGCGAAATCCATATTAAAGGACAGGTTCATACGCAGGGTCGGTGTGATAAGATAGTTGATATCACCGCCAATATCCCATTGCCCCTCTTTTTGGCCCGGGGTAAACTCTCCCCCGCCTATGGTATAGGGTTTTACTTCGATAAAATCCTTACTGCTGATTCTGTCCAGGCCTGCAAGTGTTCCAGCCCGGTTCAGCAGTTCCAGTTCCGAATCGCGGGACCAGCCTTGCCAGAGCAGTTGTTCCCGTTTCCTGCGGATGTTGCGTTCAAAATTGATGCCCCACAGCTGTTTATCTATATCGGTCCGGAATTTTAAGGTAGAAAAAGGGATTTCTATTTCGGCAAACCAGCCTTTGTCGGTAATTGTGGTCCTGGCATCCCACACCCCGTTCCAGAATTCATTTTCGGATTCCCCGTTATTGATCACCTGTACATCGGCCCTGGCACCATTGGGGTTGATCACAAAAAGAAATCCGTTACGGTCGTCGTTGTAGGTATCTATGATCACTTCAAAATTGTCTTCCAGATCAAAGTCAAAGTCGCGCTTCATTTCCCGGGCGACCAGTTTATCCGGGGCACTGTCGTATCCCCAAAAACCAATATAGAGGGTTTTAGCGGTGTAAACGATGGCTACTTCCGTTCGTTCCGTAGGAGGTTCCCCGACATTCAACTCCCGCTGGGTGAAATTACGGATAGGCACCGCCTGCTGCCAGGCCCGTTCCTCCAGCTTTCCATCCAGGTGTATGGTATCTTGTGTATAATACGCGTAAATGGTGTCCGGTTGGCTGGTCTGGGCTGTTGCATTAGATGCGATGATCAAAGTGTTTATGCTAAACAGCAGCCTTTTCATCAGTGCTTTTATGCTAAAATTAAGGAAGGATTCTGTAGAAATTTTGGAATGGGCGGACTCTTTGCTATCCCTTAAATACAAAGTGATAAAATATCCCCAAAACAATACAGGTCAAAATGGTTTTTAGCATATCCCACTTTAAGATAAAATACACAAAAGAAGCTATAAGGGCTATGAGCAGGGAAGCTATGTCAAGGGTACTCCATTCCGGGATCAGCCACCTTACCCCTAAAGACCGGCTTTCATGGACCTGGCCAAAAAGC
The DNA here is from genome assembly GCF_003426735.1 of Arenibacter sp. P308M17. GTDB lineage: Bacteria > Bacteroidota > Bacteroidia > Flavobacteriales > Flavobacteriaceae > Arenibacter. Next base: position 87,023 of record NZ_QVON01000003.1, on the reverse strand, counting down.
GTATGTATGGTAAACCATACCCCAAGATTTAATACCACGCCAACCACCGCAGCGGTAATTCCGGATAGTGCTGTGGTCAGGTTTTTATTTCCCCGGAGATACTCTATGTAGGGTGCCCCACTGAAGATGAACAAAAAGCAGGGAATAAAAGTAGTCCAGGTCACCAGCAGGGAAGCTAAAACCCCGGCAATAAGAGGGTCCATAGTACCGGAAAAACGGTAGGCCCCCATAAACCCGACAAATTGTACGACCTGGATCAACGGGCCCGGGGTGGTTTCTGCCATGCCCAACCCGTCCAGCATTTCCCCGCTTTGCAACCAGCCGTAATCCTCCATTGCTTTCTGGGCTATATAAGCCAACACTGCATAGGCACCACCAAAGGTAACCACGGCCGTTTTGCTGAAAAACAGGCCTTCCGAAAAGAAAATATTATCCATTCCGATCCACAGGGCGATCAGTACCAGCGGCAGTGCCCATAAACTTAAAAAGAGGAATACGGTTTTCAGGGTCTTTACCAGGGACGGCTTTACCGACTGGATGTGGCTGTCTATGACGTAGGCACTTTCTTCATCACTTTTTTCTCCATGTCCCTTGATCACATGAAATTTTTCTTCCCAAAGTTTCCCGCCTATAAAACCTGTTAAACCGGCTGCCACAACAATATAGGGAAAATCTACCTGGAAGAAAAAAATGGCGATAAAGGCCAGTACTGCCATGATCAACATGACCTCATTCTTTAGCGCTCTTTTCCCTATTTTGATGACCGCACCGATAACAATGGCCAAAACAGCGGGTTTTATACCAAAAAATATGGCCTCTACAATTCCCATATCCCGGTATGCCGCATAGAGGATACTAAGTATTAATATGGATATAAAACCAGGTAGTACAAACAATATTCCCGCAACCAATCCTCCTTTGGTCCTGTGGAGCAACCAGCCGATATAGGTGGCCAGTTGCTGTGCTTCCGGCCCCGGTAATAACATGCAGTAATTGAGGGCATGCAGAAAACGGTTTTCACTGATCCATTTTTTTTCCTGGACCAATATTTTATGGATCACGGCAATCTGGCCGGCAGGTCCGCCAAAGCTATATATCGCTACCCGGATCCATACCCGGAGGGCTTCTTTAAAAGGAACCTGTTTATCGATCATATATTATGTATATACTGGTAGTGACACAAGCGTGGCCATATGGTTTAATTCTATATCTCGACAAAAAGTTATCCGTGCAGTTTTTTGGCGGTTACAAACCGTTCTGCCACGTTGTCCCAGTCGATAATCTCCAATAAGGTATCTACAAAATCTGCTCTTTTATTTTTATATTTCAGATAATAGGCATGTTCCCAAACGTCTATGACCAAAAGCGGAATAACTCCCCATTGGGTGAGTTTTTGATGGTTTTCGCATTGCAGTAAAGTCAACGATCGGGAATAGGGCTGATATCCCAATATCCCCCAACCACTGCCTTCTACAGTTTTTGAAATTTTGGCAATATAGGCCTTGAGGCGGTCAAACGACCCGAAATCCTTATCTATTTGTTGAAGTAGTTCCGCCTTGGGTTCTGTTTTCTTATTAGTCAGGTTCGTCCAGAAAATGGTGTGCAGGACGTGGCTGGAAAAATGGTACGCCAATTTTCTCGTCCATAGGTCCGACATGTCCATATCCCCGGTCTGTAGATTTTTTTTAATGTTTTCCAGATCCTTATTGGCCCCTTTTACCGCTCCACCGTGGTGGAATTCAAAATGGAGATGCAGTGTTTCCTCATCCATATAAGGCTCAAGGAAATTTTTGTTATAGGGAAGGGACTGTTGAATGAAGTTACCTTCGTTGTCCACCAGTTTGTCGATGCCGTTTCCGGTAACGTTCTGTGAAAAAACACTATTGACGGGCAGGATGGTCGCTCCGCCTATGATGGCACTGTTTTTCAGAAATTCTTTTCGATTCATTTTATTACTGTTTTTATGGTTAAGCCTTCTTTGAGTTCTTCGTTGGGGTTCACGAGTAAAAGGTCGCCGGGTTTGATCTCTCCGAAAACTTCGGTGTGTGACGCATCCTTAATTCCGGAGGTCACATCAACCCATTGTATTTTGCCTCCAAGCACTTTTGCAACGGCTTTACGTTTTAAGGTAGTCAGGACCGCGCTATTGGGAATAAAGATACCGCTTTCTTTTCTACTCAACTGAATATGGGTTTCTGCAAAAAGCCCGGCTTGTAGTTCTCCGTTTTCATTGTCTACCAAAAATTCCCATAATTCTGTCCTTGTTTCAGGTGTGATGCTATGTGCTCTTTTGTAGAACATGCCGTGAAAGGTTTTCCCGGGATGGGATTCAACGGTGAATGTAATACTGTCGTTGTCCGTACTTCCTGTAGAGGCTTCCGGTAAGGGGACTTTCAGCCGGAGCCTGGTATTGTTTTCTATGACGAATACCACCTTGTCAGCGTTATCCCCTACAAAATCCCCCACATCTACATTGCGGACGGAGACCATTCCGGAAAACGGAGCAGTAATGGTGAGATAACCCAATAAATCTCTTTTTGCCGAGACCCTAGCGTTTTGGGCCTGCATACGGCCGCTGTCGGCATCCATTTTATTTTTGGCACGTACCAGGTCTGAGGCGGCAACGGTACCTGGTGTTTCTGCGGCATGCTTTAACCTTTCATATTGGTCTTTGCCCGTAGTGTAATCCGCTCTGGCGGAAGCAGCTTCGCTTACTGCTTCAGTATACTCAGATTGCATTTCTGGGGCTTCTATACGCATCAATACCTGTCCCTTTTCAACTTTATCCCCAATATCGACCCGTACTTCTTTTACATAACCTTTCACTTTGGCAAAAATATTTGCTCTTTCAAAAGGGTGTAGTTCACCGGGCAGTTTCAGCGTTTGTTGAATCGGTTGACTTTGCACTTCTATGACTTCCATGGCCCTGGGGGCATCTTCTGCGGTATTTGATACAGTCCCGGTACTTTTATTAATGCATGACACCGTAGTGAAAGCCAGGATAGCGATATAAAAAAGGTTAGATTTCATTTTTCGGTTATTTTAATTGCTCTTAATATGATTTTCATCGTCCGGATCAAGCGAGACGCTTTTATATGGCCTTTTGCCCGTCAATACCCAATAGATGGAGGGCAATACCAGGATGGTGGCGAATACGGAAAACAACAGTCCGCCAATGACTGCGATCCCCAAAGGGGCCGTTTGTTCCCCGCCTTCTCCCATACCCAGGGCCATGGGGGTCATTCCTGCTATCATGGCCAAACTGGTCATGATGATCGGGCGGATACGATCCTTGATCCCGAGGATATGCACTTGTATTTCAGGGTTGTTTTCTTTGCGGTACTGTTCTGCAATGGTTACGAACAGAATGGCGTTGGCAACGGCCACCCCAATGGCCATGATACTCCCCATAAAGGATTGAATATTTAAGGTGTTTCCGCTCAACCAAAGTAAAAGGAATGAACCGACAACTACGGCGGGAACAGTTGAAAGTACGGCCAAGGACAGCCTGAAGGACTGGAAACTGGCAGCGAGCAACAGGAAGATCACTATTACGGCCAAAAGCAGTCCTGTGCTTAATTCGTCAAATGTTTGTATAAGCGTTTCCGCCAACCCGCGGTATTTTATGCTCATCCCGGCAGGCGGGTCACCCAATGAGGTCACTTGTTTCTTTACTTGCTTGATAGCTGTGCCCAGGTCCATAGCATGGATATTCCCTGTAACAGTGATAAAACGCTGCTGGTTAAGGCGATCGTATTCCCCTATCATCGTGGAAGCTTCCCATTTGCTTACATCCCTGACATATACGGTGTTGCCGTTGTCGGATTTTAACGGTATCCCGGCTATATCTCCCGGATCATTGACCTGGTATTGGGGAAATTCTACCTGGACCTGGTAGGCGTGTCCGGAACCTGCATCCAGCCAGTAATTCGGCTGTGTAAAACGGCTGGACGATGTGGAGGCCGTCACCGAACGGCTGATATCTTCAACGGTCAGCCCCAATTGCCCTGCTCTTACACGATCGTACTTCAGGTCAATGGATGGGTAATTCAATGGGATACCAAACTGCACATCCCGCACGAAGGACAGTTCATCCACTTTATCTTTGACCTGTTGGGCAAACTGTTTTGATTCTTCCAGGTTTTTGCCCTGTATGGCGATTTCAATGGAGGTATTTGCACCCTGGCTCATCACCTGGTCCACCAGGTCGGCCGGTTCAAACGAAAGGCTCATTCGGGGAATTCTTTCACGAACTTTCTCCCTGAGGGTTTCCTGGAGCTCATCCAGGTCAGTTTTTGTGTCCTTCAATTTGATCTTGACCACACCTTCATGCGGTCCGCCTGTCCAGAGAAAAATAGTATTGACCGGGTAGCTTGGGGGCTGGATACCTACGAAAGCAGAAGTGATCTCGATATTTTCCTTTCCCGCGACCTCTTCGACAATACTTAAAAACTCCTTGGTCTTTTCTTCCGTAGTTTCGACCCGCGTTCCATCGGGCATCCGTACGCGTACCTGCAACTGTCCTGAATCGATCTTGGGGAATATTTCGGTCCCGATCATGGAGAACAGCAGCAACAATATACCGGCCAGGCCAACGATATAAGCGGGAATAACAATCCTGCGCCATTCAAAAATACGTTTTGTATATCCCAGCAATTTGTCTTTGAACCGACTGAATCTTCCATGTGCATCCTGATGATTTAAGGGCTCGTCTTTCAACCACCAGTTGGCCAGTACGGGCACCAGGGTCTGCGACAAGATAAAGGAAGCGATCATGGAAAAACCTACGGCAAGGGTTAAGGGCAAAAACATGGCCCTTGGGGTACCGGACATAAAGAAGGACGGGACAAAAACAGCCAGAATGCTGACAAGGATAAGCAGTTTTGGAAGCGCAATTTCCTTACAGGCCTCCAGTATGGCCCGGGATTTGGGTTTTCCCGTTTCCAGATGCCGGTGTATGTTCTCTATCGTTACAGTGGATTCGTCCACCAAAATACCGATCGCAAGGGCCAGGCCGCCCAAAGTCATGATATTTAATGTCTGGCCGGAGAGGTACAGGCATACGATTGCCGATAAAATGGCCAATGGGATGGTTACGATCACGATCAGGGCACTTCTCTTGTCCGAGAGAAAAAGCAATACCATAATCCCGGTCAGCAAAGCTCCCAAAAAACCTTCAAACGAGAGGTTTTTAAGGGAATTGATCACATAGCCCGATTGATCAAACTCATAACTTACTTTAATATCGTCCGGAACTGCTGCCTGCATTTCGGGGAGCGCAGCTTTGATACGCTTCACCACATCCCACGTGGATGCGCTGGAGCGTTTGGTTACCGGAATATATACCGAACGCTTGCCATTTATCAGGGCGTAGCCGGTGGCCACGTCCGCACCGTCCTGTACTTCTGCGACATCACGCACATACACAGCTGCTCCGGAACCCAAAGTAAGCGGAATGTTCTCTAATTCTTTGATGTCGCTTACAACCGTATTCTGATTGGCAATGAGGAGTTGGTCCTGAGTACGGATATTCCCCGAAGGAGCAATGGTATTTCCCTTGGCCAAAGCAGTGACCAGTTCGTCCGGGCTGATGTTGTAACTGCGAAGTTTTTCCGGATTGGCTTTGATAAGTACCGTACGTTGGTTCCCTCCAAACGGAGGCGGTGCAGACACCCCGGGTATAGACGCAAATTTGGGCCGTACTTTAAAAAGAGCCAGATCCTGAATTTCGGCATTGGACCGGGTTTCACTGCTGAAAACCAGCTGCCCCACAGGGGCACCTCCGCCATCAAAACGGGTAATAAAGGGAGTTACCGTGCCCGGCGGCATAAAGGCACGGGACCGGTTTACCTGGGCTACCGTTTCTGCCAGTGCCTGTGACATATCCGTTCCCTCATGAAAGGTAAGCTTCATCAACGAAACCCCCTGAATAGTCTTACTTTCCACCTCCTTGATACCGTTGATATAAAGGAAATGATATTCGTAATAGGAGGTCATAAACCCCTCGATCTGGTCGGGTGCCAGTCCGCCATAGGTCTGTGCCACATAAATGGTGGGAGTTCCCAGTCTGGGGAAAATGTCCACTGCCATGTTCCGAATGGCCAAAACCGAAAAGAAAACGACGGCCAAAAGGGCTACAACAACGGTAATGGGTTTGCGTAAAGCGCTTATAATGAGTCGTATCATTTGTTCAATTCATTTAAAAATATTTCCAGATTACCATATACCGCAGCTTTGTAAAGCAAAGCCTTCCATACTTCCCAAAAGGTCTTTCGATAATTGATCTCTGTGGCGACCAATTCGTGCTGCGCTTCGGCCAGCTCCGTAAAATTGACCAGTCCTGATGCGTATTGTGTTTTTAATGCGGTGTAAGAAAACTGTGCATTCTTATATTGGGCAGGTAATTCCCCGGCCACGAGGATGGCCGTTTGTAATGTGGAATCTGCGGTATTCTGTTGTTGCTTTAATTCTAAACGGGTTTCTTTGAATTCTTCCTCCAGGGCATCCGACCGGTACTTTAATACTTTACTTTCCGAATGGTAGCGAAACTGCTGTGCAATTGGGATGGAAAGTTGAAGGCCGACGCCGTAGTTATACCGGTTGATGTCAAAACCCCTGGCGGCATCTTCAACAAACAAGTTGCCATTTGCATCGGTTTCTACCCCGGATCCCCTGCCATATGCCGTGCCCCATAAACTTAAGGAAGGCATTCCTCTTTTTTGCGAGGTTTTGTATTGATACTGTGCCGTCTGCCATTCAGATTGTGCCAGCCGTGCCTTCGGATGGTCGAATACCGGGGTATCCGTATCAAAACCGGGAAGATCCTTGAAGAAAGTTTCATCCGACAGGTCTTCCGGTAATTCGGATGCGATATATAATTGCAGCCGATCCTTTAATTCAAACAATCGCTTTTTTTGATTTAGCATCCGGATCTTTGCATTGGAGAAGGCCGATTGAAAACGGGCGGTATCCACCCCCGCAATTAAACCGCTTTGGGCCAGCCGGACAGATTGCCCGTAGTTTGTTTTGGACCGTTCAAGGTTACTCTGCAGGCTCTTTAACACCTCATTGGCCAGGAGAAAGTCCAGATACGTATCGGTGAGTCTGATCTGATGTCTAAAGGTAGTAAGATCAAGCTCACCTGTTTTTTCCTGTACCTGGCTTTCCGCGGCTTTTATGGCATTGGCCCTGCGCCCAAAAGTGAAGGCTTCCCATTTGAGCAATAAACTGGCTGCGCTGCCATATACCATTTCGCTACTGTTATCCATCGAAGGAGGTCCGCTTACGGGCAATACATATTCGGGATAGAACATTCCTGTCAGATTGTTGTATGTGGAATAATTGGCCTGGTATGATGCGGTAATATCCGGAATGAGTGTTTGTTTGGCAGCACTTGCATTACTTTGGGCTGCCTGTGCCCGGAGCTCAGCTGCCCGGATGGAAGGATAATTATCCAGGGCTATTTCCAACAGTTTGTTTAGCGGAATGCTTTCCTGGGCAAAACTCCCGGTCCCGGATAACAGGAGGGCCCAAAACAATCCCTTGAAATTGGTCGACATTCTATTTTGTTTTTGTAGAAACAAATGTACAGGCCAATTCTGTAGAAAGTTGGGAAGAAAGAATCACAGGGTATACGGATTTGAAAGTTTTAGGTTTTTGGCCTCTAAGTGGCATTATTCAAAAAGCACCGTAAAAATATGAAATCCCTCTCCTTGGTGATAGTTGACATCCCAACTGCTTACCTCTGCTATTTTGTGGACAATGGCCAATCCCAGTCCCCAAGTGTCCGGGTTGCCGGATTGTTTATAAAAACGGTGAAACAGTTTTTCTTTGTCCAAGGCTTTTTGATAGCCCGTGTTAGCGATGGAAAGTCTGTTTTTCATTATGGAAATAATGACCTTCCCCTCCTTGATGTTGTGCAGGAAGGCATTTTTAAGCAGGTTCTGCAGCAGTATTTCGGTAAGCATGGTGTTTCCCTGAACGATCAGTTCGTCCTCTTTTTTTATGACGATTTCAATATGCTGTGCAACTTTCTGTTCTTCATAATAGGCTAGGGACCAGTTTACTATCTTATTTATATGAATTTCTTCGGTAAGGAGAAATTGTCGGTTTTCGATCCTGGACAAAAGCAACAGGGTCTTATTTAACTTTTTTAACCGTTGTGTCGATCCGATGATACTTTCTATGATGGACGCTTGCCCCAATGTAAGTTCTTCCTGGCTGATCAGGGCTTCCAAACGCGATTGGATAACGGACAGCGGGGTTTGCATTTCATGGGAAGCATTTTCAATAAACTGCTTTTGACTGTCAAATACTTCCTTGTTCTTTTGCATCAGTTCTGTGATCGCATCCCGAAGTGTCCGGAATTCATCGATCCGGGAATGGGATAATACCGGGACTTGTTTATCCAGGCGATAATGTCGCAACTTCTCCAGCATTTCATAGAAAGGGTTCCATATTTTTCTGGATATAACACGCTGCGACAGGTAGTAACACAAGGTCATTCCCAGGAACAGCCCTCCCAGGGCAATGGCAATGGCACCAACAATTTCTGTCACTTCCAGGTGGGGCTTTACAATCTCCAGTCGGTAATAGTTCCCGTGCAATTCCACAGGGGTGGTGAGTTTCCGATATTCGTCCAGTTCATCGTCCACTGGTTCGTAGACCAGGGTATCGGCATAGATCTCCCTTCCTTTTTGAAAGGCTTCCTCGTCTATAAGATAAAAAGTAAAATCGTCCAATGGATTATCTTCCGTAAACGGCGCCCGGGGGTTTTCTTTGAGATAGGCCAGAAGGTTCATTTTCCGGTTATACAATACCTCGTCAACATTTTGCAGGACATTCCAACTCAATACCAAATAGAACAATATGGAAAACCCTCCAAAGAGCACCAGGAAAAAGAATAATTGAATACGGGAAGTATAGGTAAGCAGCTTCATATGACTTTAATTTGGTACCCTACCCCATAGATGTTATGGATCACCACCTGTGCCCCTGCCTTTTTCAGCTTCTGTTTCAGGTTCCGGATCTGGGAGAACAAAAAATCAAAACTCTGGGCCTCGTCCACATAATCGCCCCAGATATATTCGGCCAGGGCTACTTTGGTGATGACCCGTTTGTAATTGCTGACCAGGTGGGCAAGAATGGCATATTCTTTTTTGGTCAGGGAGATAGGGCTTTTATCGTTATTTATACTTACCAGATATTGATCTGGGTCTATGATCAGGTTGGCGAATCGGACCAGCTTATTGGTTTTAAATTGTTTTCTCCGGATAATGGCTTTGATCCGGGCATTGAGTTCGGAGAAATAAAATGGTTTGGTCAAATAATCATCAGCTCCCAGTTCCAGACCTTTTAGTTTATCATCCAACGAGTTCCGGGCGGATAGGATGATAACCCCATCGGTCTTGTCTTCTTTGTGAAGGATTTTCAGCAGGTCGAACCCATTGCCATCCGGCAGGTTGATGTCCAGAATGATACAGTCATAATCGTAGAGTGCGATACGCTCAAGGGCAGATTGGAATTCTGCCGCAGTATCGTACATGAAATCTTCTTTGGAAGCAAATTCTTCCAGACTTCTTAACAATTGGGGTTCATCTTCTACAATAAGTAACTTCATAACACATACAAAGTACGTAATTAATTTTGTAGAAATACTGGCAGGACTTTAGAGATTGTTATTACGTTCCTTTTTGCTCCCGTTCTGTTTAACCCAATGTGGAAAACCTGTAATGGAACACTACACTTCTCAATAAATTATCAGGACACAAAAAGGAGTGGGTCAGGTCTGCTTTAGCCTTACTTCCAATAGAATAAGTAGTACGTAGAATGTATTCAATACAATATTTCCGAAAGTTAAGCTCGCAAAATGTTTCTCGGACAAGGGACGGCATAAAGCCGCTCCTACCTCGCTATTTATTCCGTTTCCTTGCCACTCCAAAATTTTGTCTTCCGCTTGGGTCCATGCTCAAATATTGTTTAACTAAAATCCAAGTATCATGGAAACACAAACAAAACAAAAGCAAACCGGGAAAACTGCGGTAAGGAAGAAAACAAATCCCAACAGTTCCAAAACAGCTGTGAGCAAGAAAGACACTGTCCTACAGATCCTGAACCTGGATATGGCTTCGGTCATTCCCGACCCCTCGCAACCCAGAAAGACCTTTGACGGGGACAGCCTCCAACTGCTTTCCCAAAGTATTAAGGAACATGGGGTACTACAGCCCATCACCGTCCGTAAATCCGGAAGGGATCATATCATCGTGATGGGGGAGCGTCGGTACCGTGCCAGTAAGCTGGCGGGACAAAAGACCATTCCGGCCATCGTCAGGGAATATGCCGACAACGATGTCCTTGAGGTGCAGATCATCGAAAACCTGCAACGCAGGGACGTGGAACCCACTGAAGAGGCCGAGGCCATTGCCTTTCTAATGGATAAGTACAACCCGGCGGAGATTGCAAAACGGTTGGGACGTACCGAAAACTTCGTAAGGCAACGGCTTAAACTGGCAGGGTTGATAGAAGGCTTCAAACACTATGTGAGAAGTGGGGAGATGACCATTTCCCTAGGGGTGGCCGTGGCCCTGTTCGAGGCAGGGGAACAACAGATGATGTTGGAGAGCTTGGACGGGGAGTTCCATGCCAATAGGCTCAAACGGATAGTCGATAACCGGACCTTTGACCTGGCCAACGCCCCTTTTGACCTAACGGATAAAAAACTGCTCCCCAAGGCAGGGGGCTGCACCCTATGTCCGTTCAATGCGGCCAATCAGGGCAACCTGTTCGGGGACGGAAAGATGGTCTGTACCCGAACGGCCTGTTTTGAGAGCAAGAAACAGAAGACCCTGTTGAACCTTATAAAAAGGGCCAAAACGGAACAATTACTGTTGGTTCCCAAGATAAGCCGCTATTGGAAAGATGAGGAACACAACCAGCTGGTGGCTGCCCAGATGGAAAAGCAGGGCCTTACCGTCCACCTTACCGATGCGTTGGAGATCATCGAAGAACCCATTGAACCGACCTTGGACACCATCAAGGAAGAATACCGGCATTACGATTACAGTGATGAAGAGCTACAGGAAGAACTGGACGAAGCCTTGGAGGCTTATATGGAGGAAAGGGAGAGATACGATACCGCCCTTGAACATGGATTTGTAAAGGGCATCCTCCTCCATACCGATACCTATAAGAGCAAGGAGGTTTTCGTGAAGGTTAAGGAAAAGCAGGAAGATATCGAAGATGTACGTTCCGCTCCATTGGAACAACGCAAGATGTCGGAATGCACCCCAGAGGAACAGATTATCAAGATTAATACCCGTGAGGCCCGTAAGAAACAGATCGAGAACAACCGACAGTTCAAGGAAGTGGCTGAAATGGTTCGTATGACGGATTATATCAACATTGATAAGCCCCTGTCCGTTGATGAAATGGTCGCTTTTTCCATCTCCCTGTACGAGAACAATGTCGGCTATTCTGATCAACGGGAGCATTTTCAGGAATTTTTCGGGGACACGACCAATACGACCCGTGAAGAGATTGTCGCCAGATTCAGGAAGGAATTCAAGGAGGAAACCCTCAACAGGCTCATCCGGTTCCTATTGACCAGACAGGTCCACTTTGGGGAGAGCAACCATATGAACAATCTGACCAATAGCTCCTTTTACACGGCCATACAGGAATACCATAAGTCCAATATCGATACGATAGAAGCAGGGTATGCCAAGACACGCAGCAAACGTGAAAAAAGGCTAAAGGAACGGGTGGAAGCACTGCAGCAACAGGACAAGGCCATGGCAGGATAACCATCCATAAATCAAGTATCGGAAGGGTTCGGATTTTTGAACCCTCCCTTTTTTTTGTCTTTCAATAGGGTCAACAGACAAAAGAAACTTCATGACAATCGACCTTTTGGACGATGTCTGGATAGGTTGAGATCACTGTACATTTTTAAAACCCTTTTTGAACTGGGAGAACTGATGGAATCGTTTAATTCCCACCAATATTTCCTCAAGGTAAACCCGCAAAATGTTTCTCGGACAAGGGACGGCATAAAGCCGCTCATACCTCGCTATTTATATCCGTTTCCTTGCCGCTCCAAAATTTTGTCTTCCGTTTGGCAAATCCCTGAAAATATTGTTGAACCATAAAACAGTTATCATGGAACATCCAAACATGCACCAACTTGATTTTGGCTTTGAGGTGGAGCCAACCACCGAACCCAAATCCAAACCCAAATCCTTTAAAATGGCCCAGTCCGATTTTGTCTTCGACTTCATGGACTGCCTGAGCAGTCCCATCATCGTCTTTCCGTCCGCTTGGCAGGATGCCGTACCGCAACTGCTCCTGAAGAACATAACCCTGGCCCGCCTGCTGACACAGATGCAGGGTGAGCGGATGGCCTCCCTGACAGAAGTAGTGGCCTATATGATGCCCAGGACCTTTGAGTCCCCTATGCCGGGTGAATGGGTCAATATCTATACTTGGTGCGGGCTTCATTACGCCAAGACCTTTAAGAATGCCGGACAGATGGAAGCCATGATGGAGATTGCCCCAGAGAACCTGTCCGATTATGAGCAGATCCTGTTGAAACGGCTTAGGGTATGGATTTACGACAAACGGCGCAAAGCCCTTAAGCAGAAACTTAAGGAAGGCAAACCTGCTATCAAGGAAAGTGCCAACCAAAAAAAGCTGCCCCTTTAAGGGATAGCTTTTCAACTTTTACAGATTTGGTCACGGCCTCTATTGGGTCAGGTCATCGACGGTTGCTCCGGGAGCATTTTTCTTGACCGATGCTATCCCGTTTTCCATGGCACTGAAAGAAGAGTACATCTCACTGGTCCCGATAACTTGACCGTTGGATGCCTTTAGGTTAAAGTAGGGGCTTCCTCCCTGGGATTCCAAGCGTTCGAATTTGCTGTCGTCCTGGGAATTGTTTCTCACGGATTCAATGCCATTGGTACAACCGGTCTTGGCCTTGTAGCCTTCGCTGGCAAGGATGTTCTGTCCGTTGGCGGCCTTCAGGCGGAACCTGAATTCACCGCCCCTGTCCTTGTAAATTTCGAATTTTTGCATAAGTATTGGTATTATGATTAATGCTAATAAGGTACCAAAAAAAATTTGATTTATACCAACCGGGCATGATTTATGGATTTCCTGGGTGACGGGCTTATTAAAAAGATGGATGGGCGAATAAAAAGTAATTTACCATCTATGCCATTGCCTATATAATATTGCCGAACAACTCCGATTTATGGCATTTAGATTTATTTGGGCGTGTCACCGCCCGCATTCTGCCCACGCACAATAGCCTCCGCAAAAATGCAAGCGGGTCGGGTCATCCGCTATATCTTTTGTGGTCAAAAAAGACCACAAAAGGATGCCGCTGCTACCCCTCACGCTCTATATACCGTTCAGAAATTGATAGTTTAATAGTACCCTCAGCCCATTCCCCCGCATTCCGTCAAGCCTGTCCCCTCCAATAGAGTAATCCGATTTATAGACCATTCAGCACATTGCCACTACATTTCGCGAAAAGCTACATTTCGGGCAAAGAGCTTCTCTAAAAAGGTCTTGGACACAATCCCCGGTTTTTGCTTTCCACTTCGCTAACCCTTCCCGCTGCTCTGGGAAGGATAGCCTGTCCTGAGCGTAGCCGAAGGGCTCAGTTCCCAAGCCAAAATCGAGAATTAAGTCCGCTTTAAACCCTACTCCAAAAGATTATTCCGTTTTATAAACCGTTCAGCACATTGCCGCTACATTTCGCAAAAAGCTACATTTCGGGCAAAGAGCTTCTCTAAAAAGTCTTGGACACAATCCTCGGTTTTTGCTTTCCACTTCGCTAACCCTTCCCGCTGCTCTGGGAAGGATAGCCTGTCCTGAGCGTAGCCGAAGGGCTCAGTTCCCTAGCTAAAACCGTGAATTAAGTCCGCTTGTAATCGGAAGGTCAAAGCTTTCGTTTTTTTAACAGAATTAACGGCAAATCCTTCTTGGGTCTTTGCTCGATAATTCTTAAAAACAGAACCTTTGCCCCATACATTTTAAGGGGTTTATAATGGATGGAGCCTTTGTTGTTTTTCGGGGCATCGAAAAACAGGCAGGACATAACCAATTCTAATATAACCCCATTTCCTTTTCTCGCTTAACTGCCGGTACGCTCGAACGCAAATGCGCTTAAAAGAATTGCTAATGCCCTTATGGAACTTGTCAAGACTATACAAGTTTCAGGTAAAAATAAGGTTTCTACTTCCTTGAAAATCCAAGGATTTTGCTACGTCGCAGACACTCCTGATTTGTTCCCCAAAAGTCTTGACAAAACCCACTCCATCCATTGTGCTCTGCACGAAAGAAATCATACAAACACCCCTTAAAATTTAATTGCATTCCCATGAAAATGGGAACCTTAAACCAATAGGGGAATTATTAATCTTTTAAACCTTTTTATTATGAGTACAATTAAAAATCACGTACAGTTAATTGGAAATGTTGGACAGGAACCAACAATTACGAACCTTGAAAGTGGCAAGAAAGTAGCCCGATTCTCATTGGCTACCAATGAAAACTACAAAAACAGCAAGGGCGAGAAACAGACGGACACCAATTGGCACACCGTTGTCGCTTGGGGCAAGACTGCCGACATCATCGAAAAGTATGCAGAAAAGGGCAAGGAAATCGCTGTGGTCGGAAAATTAAAGACGCGAACCTATACCACCAATGATGGCGACCAACGCTATGTAACCGAAGTGGTAGCCGATGAAATCCTGCTATTGGGTAGTAAGTAAAAAGGAAAGAGGGCACTAATACCAGTTTTCAATTAGTTTGTGCCCTCTTCTTTTCATCATTAATTCTAAAAAAGAGATAACAATGAAAGCACAAGTTAACGAAATAAAAGAAGGATTGCAATATTTTCACGGTTCTGAAATGTTCTATCAAATCCCATTGATACGCACCCGCTTTACGAGCGGGTTGAAATATTTAGCCAATGTAGCGGAATGTTTTTGGCTAATAACCGATGTTTCCGTAATCGCCAAAAGTCTGTTGAACCGAAGCCGCTTTATCACAATAGATTTTAAAAGGCTATCGGAAGAAGAAAAGGATAATGCAGGCTATGAAGCTGAAATAATTTATAGCGATGGAAACGGCAATGTACTTGAAAAGCATAGATATAATGTTACCGATTTTCCTTTGGATGAACTGCGGTTGTACTTTGTGAATGATACGTTGATGTTGCCAAATGAATATTGAGATAAAAAATATTGAATTTGAAAAATGGTTGGAAGATGGGCAAGACCTCGGGGATTATCCCGATGGTTTTGACCCAGACCTATACGACCTGTAAGCAACCCAAAATTTAAAATGATGGTCTATCTTAATTATAACAACCTCGACACAGAGACCCAAGAGCGTTTGCTTTCCATGTCCAAAAAGGAAGTGGAAAAGCGCTTTGGGGAGCAACTTAGGAACTATGCCAGGGAACACTATGTAAATTACAAAACCCTGTTGGAAGAAGAAGCGATACGAAATCTATACAATTACAAGTATATTTTCAATATCTGAACACCAAATTGAACCAAACAAGCCCATTTATTATGATGGGCTTTTTCTATGTCCAATACGTTGAAAAATGTATCTTTAGAGGGTTGCACAGCAATATCTTTTGGTCATTGCCAATCCAGATTATCTGGTGATTTGACTTTCCTTAAATGACCAATCCATAAACAAGAAATGGGGCATCCAACATGGGTTGGGTGTCTGAAAATTTTGGTCTGCCTTTGGCAGACGAAATCGAAGAGCAAGAGGGTAACACGCAGAGCGGTGTTACGGATATCGATTTGACTGTAAAAAGCTTATAATCAGCTATTTAATAATAAGTAAATAATTGACAATCAAGGGCTTTTACAGTAAATGCGGCCAAATCGCCTATAAACAGGCAGTTTTTTACAGTAAATAATGGAAGATGCTTACCAAAAATATCGTTTTTCCGCTATCAGTATCAAAAAGGAAGTGGCGGCACGCTTTCGGGAATTTTCCCGTTTGGTGTCGGACTCCCATACCAGTACCTTGGAAACGGTCATGAACTTTTTTGAGTGGAACGATCTTTCCCCTAACGATGACCTTGGTATCAAGAACAACCGGACCAATAAACGCATCAATGCAGTCATTGCCATCCTGAAAAATATCGAGAAGCACCAGACTCTACCCACTAAAGCAATGCTGGATACCCTCTTTCAGGAAATGTCCCAAGAGGAAGGTCGCGAAGAAAAGGAAGAAAATGATTTTGATTTTGGAACGCCCGAACCTTTTTCCCGGGATACCGAACTGGAACACTACCGGAGCCGCTACGAAGAAATGCAAAAACAACTGGGCAATTATAAAAACTGCATGAAGGATCTGTTGGAGCAAATGACATATGTTAAGGGAACTTTTGGCAAGGGGCATTATAAACTGGATATGGACAAAAGCGAGTTTGAAAAACTAAAAAAAGAATTATAGAATGTATATCACCATCACCGCACAGAAGCTAGAGGGCAATTATGCCCAAAGTGCCGCCGATTTTGTGGACTATCTCGAAAAGGAAAACGAAGGAAAAACTACCCCCGAAATGGAACATTTCTTTGACCAGTTCGGAGATGAAATATCCGCGAAGGAAGTAATTGAGGAAATAGACGGAAACACGGCCAAACTCAAAAAGACCGAGCCCAAGTTTTATTCCATTACACTAAATCCAAGTGCGCGGGAACTGAAGGCCATACAGGACTCTCCCGAAGCTCTGAAGCAATATACCCGAGAAGCCATGAAAGAATATGCCAAGTCTTTCAATCGGGATATTGATGGCAGGCCTGTAAGGGTGGAGGATATTAAATACTATGCCAAGGTGGAACGGCAACGGACTTTTAAGGGCAACGATAAACAGATTATCGAAAACCAACCCTATGCTACCAAGATACTGCAACTCAAAAAGGAAATCCGAAGCATTGAGCGTGGGGAAGGTATGGGTGATATCAAAAAACTACAAAAGGACACCCAGCGATTGGAACGGGAAGCTCCACATCAACTGAATGGAAAACGTATCGTAAGGGACATGCCCAAACCGGGACCACAAAGCCATATCCATATCATCGTAAGCCGTAAGGATGCCTCCAACCGATACAGTCTTTCGCCTGGGAGCAAGTACAAGGCTTCTGAAGTGGAAATGAACGGCAAGACCGTCAAACGGGGTTTTGACAGGGACACCTTTGTCAAAAATGCAGAAAAGACCTTTGACAAGATGTTCGGGTACAAACGGAACTATGTAGAGACCTATGCCGCACGTAAAACCTTTTTAAAGGATCCCAAAATGTATTTTTCCATGATAACAAAGCTTCCGACCAACGAAAGGGCGGTTGCTTTTAAACTGCTTCAAAAATCAGGGGTCAATACGGCTTTGCTCAGCATTCCGACCAATAAGCTCCAGTTAACGATGAAGGCTATCAATGCTCTGAAAAAGGGGATTGGCAAGGCTATTGAATCAGGCTCCATAGGCATATGAACTGGCAAATTGAACATATCATTCTTTACATTATTGTCCCAACATTGTTCGTGGGCACGGTACTCTATGGATTGTTGTATGGTGAAAAGGGCGAACGAACCGATAAAAAATATAAGGTACGGTTCAAGTTAAGGAACGGTAGTTTCAAGGCGGACAATATAAGGCGGGGCGCTTCTGTCATTGGTTCGGCAGGCAGTGGCAAGACCGAAAGCGTAGTCTATAATTTTCTGCAACACTTCAGCAAGCACGGCTTTTGTGGGGTCATCCATGATTACAAGGATTTTGAACTTACCGAAATCGCCTACCACTTGTTTAAGGAGAGGAACGTTAAATTCTATACCATTGCCTTTGATGTGATACATTATCGGGTAAATCCAATTGCTCCAATGTATCTAGCCAATGAGGAAAGTGTCAATGAGGTGTCCAAGGTACTTATGGAAAACCTGTTGGAACAGAACCTATCACAAAATACAGGGAGCAACAAATTTTTTTCCGATGCTGTTGAGGGGCTTTTGAGCGGTATGATATGGAAAATGAAAACTACCTATCCTGAATATTGTACGCTTCCCCATATCATTGCCTTGTTCCAATCGGTAAGTACCAAAAAGCTCGTTGCCTTTCTGAATTCGGATTTGACCTCTAGGAGTATGGCCGGTGCTTTTATCAATGGCATCGAATCGGAAAAGCAAACAGCCGGGGTCAAAAGCACCCTGGCCAATGCGTTTAAAAAGATTAGTTCCCAAAAGTTGTTCTATGTCCTATCAAAGGATGAAGTCCCCTTGGATATCAATAACCCCGAACACCCTTCTGTGGTTTCCCTTGTCAACCATCCGAAATATGATTCCGCTTATTCCCCGGTGATTGCGATGGTGATGCACACGATTATCAAACAGATGAGTGTACGTGACAGGAAATCTTCGTTTTTGCTCATGGAAGAAGCACCGACCCTGAAATTGCCCAACATGCACCGTGCCCCTGCAACGCTAAGAAGCTATGATATATGTACCGTGTATGTGATGCAGGACAAGGTACAGAATGACCTGCTATATGGTGACAAGGCCAGTAAGGCCATACTGAGTAATTTGTCCTATCAGTTTTTTGGAAAGGTCAATGACCCCGATACCGCCAAATATTATGAGCTCTTTTTTGAGATCATCAAAAAGCCTACACATAGCATCAGTAAAAGCAGTGGGCTCAGTTTTGAGAGCCGTATTACAAAAGGGGAAAAGGAAGTATCGAAGCGGAGAGCAGATTTGTTCTTCAGATTACGGCAAGGGGAGTTTATCGCTTTTGCAGATGGGAAGGACAGAAAGGTTTGGTTTAAACGGCCAGTTGTTCCCAAGACATTGCCATCTCCAATGGATGTATCTCCCTCAGATCTGGAAGCCAATTACAGGAAAATCCACTCTGAGGCCCTATCAATGTTCAAATAGTAAAAAGATACTTTAAGATAAAGCAAAATTAGTAAAGCTTTGTAAATCATATTAGTGATAACAGACGACTTCAAAAAACCGAAAGAGCCATTTTTTGCCACTACACAAACTAATAATTCATATCTTTGTGTTTTTAATGCCATGGCAAGAATTTTTCACATAGTATTTTTGACAGCACTTGGTTTCTTTTTGACGCCTACTCTATCCTATGCGTGTGATTCAAAATCTGAAAAAATCGAAACTATTTGCAACAAACAGTCAGATTCCGAAATACAGAAAAAAGATTGTTGTAATGAAGAAAAAGGACAATGTGGGAAACACGAAAATCAGTGTGATGGGAAATGTGGAAATCCAACTTGTCAATGCCCATCTCATTGCCCTAACTTTTCAACACCATTTTTAGCTCAATTTTCATTAGGAAAAATGATATTGAGTAAACCCAATTTTTATTATCAAGATACTTATTACTCTTCTGGTTTTCTATCTATTTGGCAACCGCCAAAAATAGGCTAATCTCTTACTTTGACAGCCATAGGTCTGTCCTTCCGAAAGCATTCCTTGTTTTTGGAGTTAATTATTTTCAAGAACTTAAAAATTAAAAAAATGAACTCAATAAAAATATTGATGGCAATAATTCTATTGCTATCGTTCACAGCGTGTAACGCCCAAGTCAAAAACGCTAGAACTGAAAGCGTAAAAATTTACGGCAATTGCGCAATGTGCGAAAGCACTATCGAGAAAGCAGGAAATATAAAAAAAGTAGCCCAAGTTGATTGGAATAAAGATACCAAAATGGCTGCCCTAACTTTTGATCCAAGTAAAACCAGTCAAGATGAAATCTTGAAACGAATTGCATTGGCAGGTTATGACAGTGATCAATTCCTTGCGCCAGATGATGCCTATTCTAAACTTCCTGAATGTTGCCAATACGAAAGAAAAACTAAAGTTGTTGCAAAAATGGAAATGTCAAAAGACCAAGCTATGGAAGACCATTCTAAACATAATATGGATGTAACAGCTGACAAGCCAACGGGACCAGTACAAGAAGTAAGTCAATTGAAAGCTGTTTTTGACAACTATTTTACGTTGAAAGATGCTTTTGTAAAGTCTGACGGAACATTGGCTTCTACCGAAGCTAAAGAGTTACTAAATGCTCTTAATGCCGTGCAGATGAATAAACTTTCTAGTGAAGAGCATGTAGTTTGGATGAAAGTGATGAAAGATTTAAAGTTTGATACCGAGCATATCGAAGAAACCAAAGTTGTTGGGCATCAACGAGACCATTTCAATACCTTGTCTGACAATATGTATCAGCTTTTAAAAGTTTCCAAACAAGAAACACCTACTTTTTACCAACATTGCCCGATGGCGAACAATGGCAAAGGAGCCAATTGGTTGAGCAAGGAAAATGCTGTTAAGAACCCTTACTATGGTTCGCAAATGCTGACTTGTGGTAAAACAGTTGAAACAATTGATTAAATGAAACTATACATCAAAAATATGGTGTGTAGTCGCTGCAAAATGGTGGTGAAGTCTGAGTTGGAAAAACTCGGGCTTCAACTACTTGTGATAGATTTAGGCGAAGTGGAAACTGTAGAACCGATTACTGAACAACAAAAAAGCGTCGTTGCCGAACGCCTAAAAAACTTTGGTTTTGAGTTGATTGATGATAAGAAAATCCGGGTTATTGATAAAATCAAGACTTTGATTATTGACTTGGTGCACTATCACAACGCCCAAATCAGCACCAATCTTTCAGACTATTTGTCGAGCCAATTGGTACAGGATTATTCTTCATTGAGCAATTTGTTTTCAGAAGTAGAAGATTCAACTATTGAAAAATATTTTATCAATCAAAAGATTGAAAAAGTCAAAGAGTTTCTTCTATATGATGAATTGACGTTAAGTGAAATTGCATTTCAGATGAATTATAGCAGTGTCGCATATTTGAGCAATCAGTTCAAAAAGGTAACAGGTTTTTCGCCTTCGCATTACAAGCAACTAAAAGTAAAAAAACGAAGACAAATTGAAGACTTATAAATGTTACAACTCAAACCCAAAATACCACAACAATTGTATAATGATAGCTTCTGAACTTTGTGCCATAGTTTTTAACCTTTAAATTTTAAGATTATGGTACATACTTATCAAGTAACAGGAATGACCTGTTCAAGTTGCGAAGCAAAAGTAAAATCGTCTTTATTGATGGTAGAAAATGTGGTAAGCGTTGAAGTTTCAAAACAGGAACATTCAGCCACTATCACAATGGGCAAACACATTGGGTTGGACAAATTGCAAAAAGCCCTGCCGGAAAAATATCAGATTTCTGCCCTTCATCATAACGAAATGGCAGAAGAAAAAAAAGGTTGGTTAGAAACCTATAAGCCTATTATATTGATATTTTTTTATATCTCATTGGTAACACTATTAGTGCAGTTTGCCAATGAAAAGTTTGATGCAATGCAATGGATGCGACACTTTATGGCTGGTTTCTTTTTAGTGTTTTCGTTTTTTAAAATGCTCAATCTAAAAGGATTTGCTGAAAGTTATGTAATGTATGATGTAATAGCAAAACGATTACCCATTTGGGCTTATGTTTATGTGTTTACCGAACTGGTTTTAGGTATTGCTTTTTTAGTAAATTTTAATCCGCTCATTACCAATGGCGTGACTTTTTTAGTAATGGCTATCAGTATTATAGGGGTATTGCAATCGGTATTAAACAAAAAGAAAATTCAGTGCGCCTGTTTGGGTGCAGTTTTCAATTTGCCAATGAGTACCGTTACCATTATTGAAGATGCACTGATGATAGCAATGAGTGCTATAATGTTATTCTATCATTTATAAAAAATTAAAATATGAAAAATATTCTCTTTTTAACTATTTTGTTTGTGTCGCTGCAAGGTTTTGCTCAACACGAACACCACAATTCAAAATCAGACAGCACCGCCAAACCGAAAAGCTCACGAACTGCGGCTATGGCAATGGTGGGCAACAATCACGTACATATTGATTACGGTTCTCCAAGTGTAAGGGGGCGGAATATTTGGAACGGTTTGGTCGCCTATGACCAAGTATGGGCAACAGGTGCCCACAAAGCCACTTGGATAGAATTTTCGGAAGATGTAAAAATCAATTCGCAAGTTATACCAAAAGGGAAATACGGCTTCTTTACCATTCCCAACAAAAAGGAATGGACGATTATTCTTAACAAAGACTGGGACATGCATTTAGCGGATGACTACACGCCCAAAAATGATGTGCTTAGGATAAAAGTGAAGCCGAAAAGGACTAAAAATCTGACGGAAGCATTAGAATACAAGATTTTTCCATTGGAGAACAACAAAGGAAAAATTGAGATAAAATGGGAATACTTGGGTGTATCATTTGATTTTCAAAATATAGGGACATGAAAAAATATACCTGCCCGATGCACCTCCAAGTGCTAAAAGACGAACCTGGAAAATGTCCGATTTGTGGAATGGATTTAGTTCCTTTTGGGGCAAAAGCTGAGCGTTCTCAACATCATAAAAACTCCAAGGAACACCAAAATCATTCAGAATCTGGTTTTGACAAACACGAAGGTCATCATACAAGTGACTTTATAAAACGCTTTTGGATAAGTCTTGCACTCACTGTTCCTATATTATTATTGTCTCATATGATTCAAGGGTGGTTAAGTTTTCAAATTAGTTTTGCTGGAGACAGATTCGTATTAATGGCATTGGGAACTGCTATTTACATTTATGGTGGTATACCATTCTTGAAAGGGATGGTTGCCGAGATTAAATCCAAAGCCATCGGAATGATGACTTTGGTGGCACTGGCCATTTCAGTGGCTTATTTTTACAGTATGGCTGTGGCGTTAGGTTTCCCGGGAATGGATTTCTTTTGGGAACTCGCAACTTTGATTGTCATTATGCTTTTAGGGCATTGGTTGGAGATGCGTTCTCAAATGGCGGCTTCCAAAGCTTTACAGTCCTTGGTAGCGTTACTTCCCAATGAGGTAACTATTGAACGCAATGGCATAGCTGTCAAAATAAAGTTGGATGAATTAAAAAATGACGATACCATTATTATTAAGCCGGGAGAGAAAATTGCCGCTGATGGAATGATTATCGAAGGTGCTTCATCTGTAAATGAAAGTATGCTTACAGGTGAAAGCGTACCGGTGAAAAAGCAGATTGATGGAAAAGTTATTGCAGGCTCAATAAATGGTGATGGAGTTTTAAAGATTAAGGCGACCGGAGTAGGAAAAGACAGCTATCTCAATAAAGTAATCAATTTGGTGCAGGATGCCCAGGCTGCAAAATCAAACACACAAAACCTTGCAGATAAGGTGGCCAAATGGCTCACCTTTATTGCCATTGCGGTGGGTATTGGTACTTTTCTCTATTGGATGAGTGTCAGTGGCGATTTGGCTTTTGCACTAGAACGGATGGTAACCGTAATGGTAACAGCTTGTCCCCACGCTTTGGGAGTTGCCATCCCATTGGTGGTGGCCATTTCCACCACCCTTTCCGCCACAAACGGGCTTTTGATAAGGAACCGAACCGCTTTTGAAACTACCAGAAAATTGTCGGTCATTATTTTTGATAAAACAGGCACCCTTACCCAAGGCTCACATAGGGTACAAAAAACAATTCCTTTAACGGAAAAACACACAGCCGATGAAATTATTATGTATGCAGCAGCTGTGCAGCAAAATTCAGAGCATCATATTGCAAAAGGGGTACTACAAAGCTTAAAGGATAGAAAACTCGATTTATGGAAGTCAGAAAACTTCCAACTGATGCAAGGAATTGGTGTATCGGGAACCGTAAATGGCAAAATGGTAGTAGCCGCGGGGCCAAATTATTTTAAGGACAAAGGTCACTTAATACCAGAGATACCTGAAAGCATAAATCAAGATGCAGAGACCGTGAATTTTTTGCTGATTGACAATGAAGTAATAGGTATCATCACCTTGGCGGATACCATTCGTGAAGGGTCGCAACAAGCAATTAATGACTTAAAGGGAATGAATATAAAATCATTCTTGCTTACTGGTGATAATGAACATATTGCAGCAGCAGTTAGCAATGAGTTGGGAATGGACGGTTTTTTTGCTAATGTACTTCCGCACAACAAGCAAGCGAAAATAAAAGAATTTCAAGACAAAGGAAAGGTGGTGGCAATGACCGGTGATGGCGTAAATGATGCCCCGGCATTGGCACAGGCCGATGTGGGAATTGCAGTTGGCTCAGGTACCGATGTGGCTGCTGAAACAGCCGATATCATTCTAGTAAATAGTGACCCAAGAGACGTGGCAAAAATGATTGATTTCGGAAAACGTACGTACAAAAAAATGGTACAAAACCTTGTTTGGGCGGTAGGATATAATATCATAGCAATTCCCCTTGCGGCCGGAGTATTGTATCCCAACTTTGTTTTAAGCCCAGCAATGGGTGCGGTGCTAATGAGCGTTAGCACTATCGTAGTTGCAATCAATGCAAGCCTGTTAAAATTAAATAGTCAAAAATCATAAAATGTATACTAAAAAAAATATTTTCAAAGAATGGTTACCAATAGTTGTTTTACTATTGTTTGCTACAAATATGTTTGCGCAAAAAGTGGTGCGATATGACCTTTATGTAAAAGACACCTTAGTCAATTTTACAGGTAAAGAAAAAAGGGCAATTGCCGTAAATGGGCAAATCCCGATGCCTACCCTCACGTTTACCGAGGGCGATACGGCAGAAATCTACGTACATAACCAACTTAAGGAAAGCACATCCTTACATTGGCACGGGTTGTTTTTACCCAACCAGGAGGATGGCGTTCCATTTTTAACGCAAATGCCGATTGAACCCGGGACGACACACAAATACACATTTCCAATAATCCAACATGGCACACATTGGTATCACAGCCATAGTGGTCTGCAAGAACAAATAGGAATGTACGGTTCAATGATTTTGAAAAAAAGAGAAGACGATCCAACATTCAGAAAAGGTATTGACGATTTACCTGCCGTTCCAATCATTTTAAGCGAGTGGACAGATTACAAACCAGAAAATGTACATAGAATGTTGCATAATGCTTCGGATTGGTTCGCTATTAAAAAAGGGACTACACAAAGTTATGCAGAAGCCATAAAAGCAGGACATTTTAAAACCAAACTCACTAATGAATGGAAACGGATGCTTGCAATGGATGTAAGTGATGTATATTATGATAAATTTCTAATAAATGGCACGTCTGAAAACCAACTTTCACAATTCAAGGCAGGTGATAAGGTGCGGTTGCAAATTTCAAATGGAGGAGCGTCTTCTTATTTTTGGCTCACTTATGCAGGCGGAAAAATAACTGTCGTAGCAAACGATGGGAATGATGTGGAGCCTGTGGAAGTGGATAGATTGATTATCGGTGTTTCAGAAACATATGATGTAATAGTCACTATTCCAGCAGAAAATACATCCTACGAATTTTTGGCGACTCCTGAAGACAGAACAAAGTCAGCGTCCATTTATATTGGTAAGGGGGTCAAACAACTAGTAAGCCCATTACCAAAGTTGAAGTACTTTGAAGGAATGAAAATGATGAACGATATGATGAACATGGATGGTACTATGAACGATATGGGAATGGATATGTCTTTACAACAAATGGATATGAACACCGTGATGTACCCTGAAATTACTGGTGATAAAGAAGCAATAAAAATGGATGATGGAATGGATATGAATAAAATGGATCATTCCAACCACAGTTTAGGAAATGCAGACATTGTAACGCTTAATTATTCAATGTTGAAATCACCCACCATTACAACATTGCCCAAAGATGCCCCTGTTAGGGAACTAAAGTTTGAGCTAACAGGGAATATGAACCGCTACGTTTGGAGCATGGACAATAAAGTGCTTTCCGAGACCGATAAAATTCTTATTAAAAAAGGCGAAATCGTTAGAATAACTTTGTACAACAATTCTATGATGCGGCACCCCATGCACTTGCACGGACACGATTTTAGGGTTATCAATGGACAAGGGGATTATGCCCCTCTCAAAAATGTACTAGATATTATGCCCATGGAGACCAATATCATTGAATTTGAAGCCAATCTGGAGGGCGACTGGTTTTTTCATTGCCATATTCTCTACCACATGATGGCGGGAATGAACCGGGTTTTTAGTTATGAAAACCAAGCACCCAATCCATTATTGCCAGATAAACAATGGGCATACAAAAAACTTCAAAATGAAAGTAACGAGCTGCACTTTATGTTTCAAAATGACTTTGCCACAAATGGTAATGACGGTGAAGCCATGTTCCAAAATACCCGGTGGAGTTTTGGCGCAGAATGGAGATTAGGTTACAATGACCATCATGGATATGAAACAGAAACCCATATAGGGCGGTATATTGGCAGGAACCAGTGGTTGATGCCTTTTATTGGTTTTGATTGGCGTTATCGCAATATGGGAATGGATGAGCAGGAACGTAACCTTTTTGGCCAAACAAACAAAAAAGACCAGAGAGGGGCCTTGAGTTTAGGGGTTATGTACACACTTCCCATGTTGGTAAACTTTCAAGCCGAAATGTACCACGATGGTATTGTTCGCTTGTCTTTGATGCGTGAAGACATCCCTGTATCTAAAAGAATGAGAGCTGCATTTATGGTAAATACAGACAAAGAGTATATGTTTGGATTGAATTATATTGTTGCCAAAAATATTGGGATTAGGACACATTATGACAGTGATATGGGATTTGGCGCAGGAATGACATTTATGTATTGACAGTGCTATGAAAGCAAACAACTTGCCAAAGCCATGTGAGCCAATAGGTAGACCAAGGTTTTGGCAAAGAGTTTTCAATGTCTAGCCCGAACAAATTTATTTAAAACTACCTAAGCCCGGAAATAAAAACTTTTTGAGAAAAGGTTAATGTTGCCAATTACATCATCCGATATCTATTTCTTATTTTAAGTTTTTTAGGTAGATTTTCCCTGTTTTGTCCATTATTCAATTTGAGTTATAGTCAAGGTGAGTTTATCGCTTTTGCAGATGGAAAGGATAAAAAGGTATGCTTTAGATTGCAGCCTATTGTAAAGGACAAACCAAAAAAAGAAAATTACTTTTCGAAAGCAGACCTATCCCTCCATTTTCAACAGATCCATAGGGAGGTCCGATCAATTATTAAGGGTGGTTAAATACAAGTGGTTTTTAGGGCATTATGGCATAAGCGATTGCAATGGCAACAAAGACTTTTTGATTTCTTTCTGTTTTGCGGTAGCGACCTGTACTTCCCTTGCAAATGATTCCCATTGCGAAACTGCATGGTCTACCTCTTGAAGTATCCTTTTTGCATTCTTAATATTCATGGATTTTGATAGGGTTATAAAATCACTGATCTGAATGTTCTTCCGTTTGCCATTGATACTAAGCGCGTGTTGACTTACCCATTGACTATCTGGACGGTAAGCGTGGCAGATGTCATAAGCGGGTGCCAGTTCCCAATCTCCCCCTTTTTTTAGAAGAAAGGAGAAATTCTTGGTGTGGTCATCGCAATTCCTTGCCAGTACATTGAACACCATTCGTCTATAAAGCTCTTCGGCATCTGTATAAGGGAGTCGTAGTTCCCTCATGGTCTGAAACAACTGTTCGTAACTGAAGCTGTTGACCTCGTTAAAATCGTAATGCTTTATAGCGCAGAAGGTTTGAACATGATGCTTGGTATTGTTGTCCCTATCAAAGCGCTTGGTCATAAAATGGGCCCTGCCGTTTTCTTCCAACAATTTGCAAGGCATCATTTTGATACCGGCTTCTTTTGCCATCAGATAATAGGCCATTTCTACACGTCCGTACCCATGTGAATCACCTAACTGAACGTCGCTAACGCCATCGAGTTTAATAAGCCAATGCTCAAAACCTAATGGGACTTTGGTTTGGCCGGAACGTAGCTCATTGGTTTTTTCGTTATAGGCTATTACGGCCTTGGGTCTCGCACCACCAGCTGATGTGCCGATCGTAATTAATTGTTTAATGGCCTGCTCTTCGTCTTTCTTTAAGTTGGTGCGGAAAGCTTCACGATCTTGCAGCATCTTTTGGGCGATTTCTACCAGATTGTCAATTTCTATTTTTGTTGCGTTGGCTTTGGCTTTTAGAGTAGCTGGTTCAAATTCCAAAGCACCAATCCCCCTGGTGCCTATAAAACATAATTCTTCAACAGGGTTCATACTGTTCTCCGGCCGGCCTTGCTGTGCCAGGTATAGGTTGATCAATTGATTACCGTATTTATCAGGGAGTGCATCTGCCAATAATCCCGGTAGACCTTTAAAAGTGTTGAATTCGCTATTTCTTGTAGGCCTATTTTCCGGGAATGAAAAAATCCTTGATCCCAAAGTCGTTGGCATTTTAAGGGGTGAGAGTTCCCATTGTTGTTTTAAAAATGTGCTGTCGTATTCAAAAATGCCAAGTTCCTGCTGTTCATCCCATGCAACGGCACCTACTGTTTCGCCCCAAATCTTTATAAAAGCTGTTTTTACCATTCTGATTCTTTTTTGCTATTTGGGACGCTTTTACCGCGCACTCTTTGTCTTTCTGCTTGTTCAGCCTTAGCCAATGCAATGGGACTTATGGTTTTATGTACTGTAAACACATCCATGATATATAATAAGTTCAGTACCCTGAGCACTTGGAGCAGAGTGGTTACCGTAACCGTTTCGCCCCGCTCTAAAAGACTCAGGGTGGAACGGCTTATATTGGCTTTGTTGGCCACATCCTGCTGGGTCAGTTGTTGTTCCGTGCGATGATGTTTTATAAATTGTCCTACGGCCTCATTTAGCATTTTATCACTGCTAGCATACCATTTTTTGTTTGATTTGTCATTCATAATACGGTTATTTTGAATTTAACGCATGAATTATCATTCAAATATATTAAAAAAGAATAATATAAAAAAATGATATGGTTATGATATGTCATGCGTTAAATGCTTAAAGAGTATTTAATGAATGATTTATCATTCAAAAAATGATAATATTAATGATTTGTGAATGGTCTGTATTAATTATAATTCAAAGAGTCCAAAAACGGAATCGCAGATAAACATAGTTGAGGCTAGCCAAAAAAGGATACATCACTTTTAAACCAGATTTTTTGACCAGAAGAATTGCGGAAGAAGTTTCAAAAAATAATTAAAGTAGGTTGAATACGAAAGACTTAGGATCTGGTGCCTTGCGGCGTGAGAGTTCGAGTCTCTCCGCCTGTACTTAATCACAATTATTTTTGTGGTCAAAAGCCTCTCAGTTTTGAGAGGCTTTTTTTTTGTGTGCCTAGCATGGGCGATATCTATAGGGTGCAAGTCCCGAACACGCTCTAGCAGTGGGAAGTGTTAGCCTAAAGCAAGGGTGTCCATCGTGAGGTGGAATCTGAAGGAAGCTGGAGGCAAAATCCTGGCCTGACGTACAGGAACTACATATAAGGCCAAAGTTGTCTGGATAAAGTTACACAACAAACCGAAGTCCAACACTGCTCGGAGACAACATGGTAAATGTAGCAGGTAGATGGGATGAAAGATATCGTTCTTACCTGGGGAGACCTCATGAACGTGTGGAAACAAAGTATGAAACGCGGAGTAAAGCTTGTCATGAGGGGTCAGCCGAGGTCATAGTACTTAAGTAGACTTCACTTAAGGAAGGACTGAACTTTAAGGAGTGAGCAGTAAATGAATGTTACCATATGAACGGAAGAACGCAGAAAATCTCAATACAAGAGACCTGCCCACAAAAGAACAGGACGGCATCCGAAGGCTATGTGGGAGGGCAGACGTTTCTATGGATAACTGAAAATAACCTCACGGATACCAATCAATTAGGAGATGGACTATTAGAGCTGATTGTGTCCCCTTCAAACCTTAACAAAGCTTACCTACAGGTAAAGCGGAATAAGGGATCTGGGGGTGTGGACAAGATGGAAGTCGAATCATTAAAAGATTATCTAGTCACGCACAAGGACAAACTAATTGCATCCATTTTAAAGGGTACTTACCGCCCCAACCCTGTTCGCAGGGTACTTATTCCCAAAGACAATGGACAAAAGCGACAACTGGGTATCCCTACAGTTATAGATAGGTGTATCCAACAAGCGATTGCCCAAGTACTCTCGCCAATGTATGAACCCCAATTTAGCGACAATAGCTACGGGTTCAGACCAAGGCGCAACGCCCACGGAGCATTAAGGAAATGTCAGGCGTATATCACAGAAGGCTACAAGTATGCAGTAGATTTGGATTTAGAAAAATTCTTTGACACGGTAAACCATAGCAAGCTGATAGAGATACTCTCCCGTACTGTAAAAGACGGTCGAGTGATATCACTGATACATAAATATCTCAATGCGGGAGTGCAAGTAGGATCCAAAATACGGACTAGTGAAGAGGGGGTTCCGCAAGGAGGTCCACTAAGTCCAATTTTAAGCAACATTATGTTGAACGAAATGGACAAAGAGCTAGAGAGTAGGGAGCATAAATTTGTGCGCTATGCTGATGACCTTCTGATACTATGCAGAAGTAAACGCAGTGCAGAACGGACAATGGGCTCAATGATCCACTTTATAGAGGATAAACTGTTCTTAAAAGTGAATAGGGATAAAAGCCAAAGTGCCCACATAAGGAAGGTCAAATTCCTTGGATACTCCTTTCACAAAAGCAAAGGAGAAGGACGGCTACGGATACACCGAAAGAGTGTAGCCAAAATGAAAGCTAAAATAAAAGAGCTGACATCCCGTAGTAATGGCTGGGGTAATGCCCGAAGAAAAGAAGCCCTTCGCCAGTACATCACTGGTTGGGTGAACTACTTCAAATTGGCAGACATGAAGAATCTGCTTCTTAAAATAGACGAGTGGTACCGAAGACGAATCAGGATGGTGATATGGAAACAATGGAAACGGATACGAACCGGAGTGAAGAATCTTATCAAGCTAGGGGTTAAGAAATCCAAGGCTTGGGAATGGGCAAATACAAGGAAAAGCTATTGGCATACAGCTAATAGTTTTATCCTTAAGACCACAATCACCACGGAAAATCTGAGAAAAGCAGGCTATGTAATGCTGTCAGACCAATATCGAAAGGTTAGTATCAAAACTTAAGGAAGCGCCCAGTACGGATCCGTACGCTGGGTGCTGTGGAAGGTCGGAGCGGGAATTAATCCCGTTCCTCCTATCCGATTCAGGTACAACATAGGTACAACATTTTGCTTATTTTGATACTTAATATAAATTAATACCATTTGATATGAGTTTCCTTCAAATGTTATGGAATTGGTTGTTAAACAAAAGAAATAAAAGTCCTAAGATGATTAGAACTGTTCAAAGACTTGAATTTGAAAATGTTTTTCCCGAGGAAGAACCAAGGGACATTATTGAGTACTTAAACCAAGTATCATCTTCAACATTACTTGGGATTATAGGCTTTACTACTACTGTTCCTCATCCTAATTTTGATAATTTCATTTCTGACCCTGAAGTAAGCTGGGATATAATTCAAAGGGTAACCAAATATGGTAAAGAGAATAAGATTCCAGAAAAGCCCGAGGTAATATCTAGGGAGGCCAGTTTGCGAATAGCTGAAATTATCTTAGCTAACCGAGAACAGTTGTTGGAAAAAACACCAATGATGATATAACTGCTGATGAGCTAAACATTCTAAAGGCATTTTTGGTGATTAACAAAGAAGTTAATAAGAAACAAAACTTTGGAGACGCCCAAGATAATGTCGACAGAATGGCGGAAATGCTCATTACAATGTCATTTTCTTCTGCCGATATTGGAATTTACTCAGATACAAATTTGGAATTTGGAAAATTGCTTTTCTCCACATTGGTCAAATTCGAATACCTCATTGACTTTTTAACTTCAAATAATGAATACAAATATTTACAGGATGCACTTTATTCTACATTTGAGGAAAGTGATATAGCAGGGCTTAAAAAGCAAGTTAAACTTCTGTTTGCGGCCTTACTAAATTTAAAACTCAACAATGGTTACAAGCTTCGTCTGGAAGAGGTCGATAAAATTAGATTTCTCAAATCACTAGCTTCTGCTGAAATTGAAGAGTCTCCTGATTTTACAAACCTCAAAAACTATCCTATATATCAAATAGATGAAGATACCTTTTCTATAGTAGACTTTTTTTTCGTAGTAGATAAGTTTTTTAAGAGTGTGCGATTTATCTTGAAAGATGCATATAATAAGCACCATAATCTAAAACCAAAAGACGGTTCTTTCTTTGGTTTTTACAACACTAAGTTTTCAGAAGAATTTTTAATGGAAAAAGTTTTAGACGAAATTTTTTGGCTATTTCGGAGTGATGGTGCCACCTGTTTCGGTCAAACAGTGCCACTTTGAAAGATCTTTCAATAATACAAAAAAAATGTGTTAAGCGTTTTTTATAATTCCTTTTCTTAAGCTTTCCCCTTTTAGGTCCAACCTGTGCGAGGAGTTCACGATCCTGTCCAATATGGCATCCGCAATGGTACTTTCCCCTATAATATCGTACCATGCCGATACGGGTATCTGGGAGGCTATAATGGTGGAGGCCTTATTGTAACGGTCGTCGATGATATCCATCAGGGCCTCCCGGGCGTGGTTGTCAAAACTCTGCAGTCCAAAGTCGTCCAGGATCAACAGGTCCGTTTTCAGGATCTTGTCCAGTTCCTTGAGATAGGTACCGTCCACTTTGCAGAGTTTCAGTCTTTTAAGGAGCCTGGCCGTATTGGCGTATATGGCCCTGTGTTCCATCATACATGCCTGGTGCCCCAGTGCCTGTGCCAGATAGCTCTTGCCCGTTCCAGAGGCCCCGGTGAGGATGATGTTTTCCTTCCGGGCCATAAAATCCAAGGTTCCCAGGCGGGCGAACATGTTCCTGTCCAGGTTGCGCTCTTGGGCATGGTTCACCTCGGCCAGGTTGGCGGACTGTGCGAACCCCGCCTGTTTCAACAACCGTTGGATCTTTCTGTTCTGGCGGTCCTCCCACTGGTGGTCCGTGAGCATGGCCAGGTACTCATCGGCGGTAATATCGGCCGAACCGTTGTCCCTTACGTGCTGTTGGTGCAATTGGGCCATGGCCGTAAGGCGCATCTGTTTGAGTTTTTCGATCGTCTGTTCATTGTTCATAATATATTGATTTAAGTTATTTATTATCGGTAGGCGGAGGCGCCCCGTATGTTCCCGTGGTCCGGGATATGGCTCTTGTCCTCTTCCAGGTCCCGGTAGAACAGGGAGCTTTTGTCCAAATTGTTCCTCAGTATGTTCCTGATGCGCATATAGGTGGCGGCATCCGCCTGCAGGGCCCTTTTGCAGGCATTGTCCAGGCGTTCCGAGCCATAGGCCTTATGGAGCTGTATGACCCCCATTGCCCTTTTATATCCTATTTCCGGGTAGTCCCCCTTTGCCAGTATCGCCTCCACACAGCCCAGTACATGTTCGCCGTGTCGGGCCGCTTTCCTTTTAAAGAACTCCGGGCTCCAGTCACTATAGTATTTATGGGTACTTCCAAGGTGCTCCTTATTGGTGTTATAGCTGCCCTTTTCCGGATGGCGCCCGTGCAGCGCGATCCGCCGCTGGTGGTAGTACACCTCCACCATGGAGCCCGTATAGTGGATGGTGGTCTCCTTTCCGATATAGCGGTAGGGGACGCTATAATAGCTCTTGTCCGGGGAGAAGTATACATAGCCCATCTTCTGGACCTTGGCCCTGCGGTAATCCTTTAGCTCGTACGCACTCCCGGGCAGGGGCTTGAGGTATTCCCGTTCCACGGATTGGAACAGTTCCCTGCGGCTGGCCTCCTTTCGTTTGAACAACAGGTCGTTGTACGCCACCAACAATCGTTTTATCTCCCGGTTCAGGTCTGCCAAAGAGAAGAACACCATTTCCCGCATCGGGTAGTAGATACGCTGGTAGGCAAGGTGCACGGCGTTCTCCACCAGGGCCTTGTCCTGCGGGGAATACCCCCGGGCGGGGTTTATGGCGCAGTTGTAATGGCGTGCAAAATCCTTGAAGCTCCGGTTGATGTCCGCCTCGTATCTGCTGGCCCTGGTCACCGCCGATTTCAGGTTGTCCGAGACGATGGCCTTGGGCACGCCACCGTAATAGTTCAGGGCATTGGTGCAACAAGCGATCAGGTCCTCCCGTTTTTGGCTCCTGCAGGCCTCCACGTAGGTATACTGGCTATTGGGAAGGATGGCCACGAACACTTCCACCGGGACCACTTCCCCAGTGTCCCTATCAACAATATGGAGTTTCTTGCCGGCGAAGTCGATGAACATTTCGTTCCCTGCCTCGTGCTCGAGCTTCATCGAGCCCTTTATCTTGGCATACTTGCGACGGTAATGTTCGAGGAACTGGGTATAGCCATAGGGTTCCTTCGCCGTTCGGACATACTCCCGGTAATGGTGGAGGAAGGTGAAGCCGGGGTGGTTCCTGGCCTTGTTGATTCCCTCGAAACAGCGCATGAGCTCTTCGTAGCGAACGTTGTCTATGGTCGTATGCGAGGGAAAGAGGGCCTCCAGGGCCCCATTGTCGAGGGCCAGCAATTCCTTAAGGGAACGGTCGCAGGCCCCGAAAAGGCGCATATAACTGTTTACGGTGTTACGGGAGATGCCCAAGGTCGCACCTATCTTGCGGTTACTCAGCCCGTCGAGGTGCAGGGAAATTATCTGTTTCAGGTCCATTGGATCAAGTGTATTGGCCATATCGCTTGTTTTTAAGCGACAAGGTAATTGTTACTTGATCTTTCAAAGTGGCACAAAACGAAACGTTATAAGTCCCGTTCCCGACAAAGGTGGCACGGATCGAACCGATATCACTGGCACAAAACGAACCGAAACGGATCGGGACGTTGGCCAAAAGTGGCACAGATCAAACCGAAATGCCTGGCACTATAACACCGAAATGGGTGGCACAAAATGAACCGAAGTATCCATTTTTCATTGGAAGTATATTGTAAGGAAGAAGGTAGCAGAAATAACAGATAATGAACCTGATTATTATGTGCGCCACAACAACAGGGTTTACCTTTTTGAAAATAAAGACATTTTGGTTGCTGCTGGGATAAAAAGCTCATCCAATATTGAAGAAATCAAAAAGCTTCTGAAAAAAAAGTTTTTAGAAGACGATACTAGAGCTATTGGTATAGGACAATTGGTTAAGTCAATAACACAGATTGTAGAAAATAAATTCCCCTTCGATGAATATGTCAACAAAAAAAAGAATGTCACGATATACCCCATTCTTTTAGTAAGTGATAGGATTTTCGAAATACCAGGTATGAATTACATTTTAAATCAATGGTACTTGGAGTTGGTGAAAGAAAAACTTGGGGATAAATATAATTGCAGCTTTATCAGGGATTTGACTTTCATCGATATGGATACACTAATTTATTGGTTGCCACATTTAAAGAAAAAGGATGCCAATTTTAGAAAAATTATAGAAGCGCATCATCAGGGTATGAGTTATCGAAAAAAAATCAATACTCCTGATTTAGAGAAGGGGCGTAAACAAGCTAATGCATATTTCCATCATAAACTTTCCCCAATTAGTAACCGACTCCCAAAATATAGGTTTCCAAGGGAGTTGATGCCAGATTGGTTAGGCTTTCGTAACCCCCAGTTCTTCCAAATAAAAACCAACGATTGTTGTATTGCTTTAAATGATAAGGAAAGAAAATATTAGTGGTTCTTATATTACTTTTGAAGGGTCGATAAGTAATTTGCAATGTTTGATTATATAGAATTGCATTAAATAATGGAGAAATATGCTCCGTGCCAACCAGGAACTCATTGGATTCAAAGCTAATGATATCCTGGGATTGGTTGGATAGTTTAAAGGATTGATCTAGCTTAGGAATTAGCTCGTTGATCCACTCAAATTGTGGCATACCTTTAAATCGGGTCAATACCAGCATAGCCGATTTTAATTGCTCCGCTTCCAGTTCATTAATTGGTTCATTTTTTATTGAAAATTTGGGGTTGGCATACCTGTAATAAACATTTCTCCCACTTTTGGTTTTTTCTAAATCTATAGACCATCCTTGGGATGATTCCATAAATCTTATATCATCATACAGTTGCCTTCTTTGTATCCCATCCGAATTTGGATTTGATTCATACAAATCATCATTACATTCCTGCAACAATGCATTAACGTCATAATTTTTACCTGGATTGCTAAAACACCGGTCCAAGGCATGGTACCTAATAAGAGCATTTTTCGTTATTGCCATGAAGACCTATTTTTGGAATTATTCTTTAAAAATAGGGAAAACATATAATTGTAAATTGCCATAGCTGATTTGAGATGGGATTTATTGTGCAAAGAGCGTACGACTACTTTATAAGGCTGTTTGCAAATTAATTTTGCTACAATATCTATAGGTTGCTAATATACTCGACCTCAAATTGCAAAGGAATTCCATTATTCCAAGCCCCTGTGGAAGTCCGGTAAACTTGTAGCGTCTATCTTCCCTGTGTAGACAAGTTTCGTCCGTCTTCTGTTTAAGTCTCTCCGCTCTGCATTCCGGACACCCTCCTGTCCGCGTGAATGAAAAAACGGCGAATATGCTGCTTGATCTTTCATCTCCCTAGCCATATTCATTCCTGTATATTGAAATGTTACATAGCCTCCTCGTTGCAATTGAAAGGATTAAAAACACCAATGAATAAATAATAAATGGATTGGCGCAGTCACAATATATGTATATATGCAAATATGTCAATATAAATATATGTGTATATGCATATATTATTATATGTTCGTAGGACCTGCGTAATCGGAAGGTATTTTTTATTTTAAAGTAGTAACAAATCCGACCCACCCATTTTGAGTAATTTATTATTAAAAAAGAATTGAAAATATTAATCTTCGGAGAAGATAGCAAGTTATGTTTTAAGCATCTTAAAACCCTACTTCTGACGAAGTGAAAGACGGGAGGAATATCAAGGTATAAGAGTGTAATCGACATAGACACTAGAAAATGTTTGGAGGATCAGAAACGGGACAAATACCAAAACGTTTCGGTTTAGTGGCCCGGAATTGAAAAAGTTAAATGGTACCTTGCATTCCCGGGGTTGGTTTTTTGTGGATAGGGCAAGGAAAGAAAAAAGAAAATTCCCTTGAAGGTCTTGTATCAATATGAATGTAGAATTATTCCTTTCCAGATTAACCACAATTTTTGTATAAACACAAGATTTGTTCTTAATCCTTCCAATATCCGGGTAAAAATGCCTCGGCAGAATCATTCAACGGTAAAATAATGGCATTCAGGGCACAGTTCAGGGGCGTCAGGAACGTAGAATTCTTCTTATATAGGCTGACAACTATTTTTGCTTAATCCTTAATCCCACAACTTTTTGACTTGATCCGAAATCCACTAAATTGTTTTAGGTATGTTTTAGGAAGGAAATAAAAAAAGGGCTTCAATCTCTTGAAACCCTTGTCTTTCCTAGTAGCGGGAACTGGACTCGAACCAGTGACCTTCGGGTTATGAGCCCGACGAGCTACCTACTGCTCTATCCCGCGATGTGCGTTTCTAAAATATCCAACTTAGTTTTTACACTTTCAGTTCATAATGCTGACAGGCATATTTCGGACTGCAAATATACAAAGCTTTTTTATTACTATCAAAGGATACTTTGAAATATTTTTCGACTGTCCCCTTTAAATTCTTAAATTTCCATTTATTTGAAATTTATACTTTTAATATGGACTACATAAATAATTTTTTGGCCAAAATGCTGCCATACACAGAATGGCCCATGTTTCTGTTATTAATAGGTGGAGGAGTATTTTTGATCATCTATTCTAAATTTGTTCCGTTCAGATTCTTCGGTCATGCCATTGCCATAACGGCCGGAAAATATGATGATAAAAATGCAAAAGGGGATGTGAGTTCATTCCAGGCACTTTCTTCCGCTGTTGCTGCTACAGTGGGTTTAGGTAATATTTCGGGAGTAGCCATTGCAATTCATGATGGTGGGCCAGGGGTGGTTTTTTGGATATGGATAACCGCTTTGATCGGGATGGGTATTAAATTTTATTCCTGTAGCCTTTCTATTATGTTTAGGACTACAGATGCAGATGGTAAGCTGCAAGGTGGCCCTATGTATTATATTACACAAGGTTTAGGGGAAAAATGGAAGCCTTTGGCAACTTTCTTTTGCATTTGTGGACTATTTGGATTTTTAGGGGTTTTTACGGCCAACCAATTTACAGAGACTTTTATGCTGGTGGTAAAGCCAGAGGAAACGTTGTTTGCGATGGGGAATGAAAATTGGAAATGGACCATTGGGGCTGTTTTGGCAATCCTAACTTCATTTGTGATTTTTGGAGGGTTGTCCAAAATAGCAAAAGTGGCCTCGACAATAGTACCTTTTATGGTATTTATTTATTTGTTGGCAGTTATTGTGGTGATGGCTATAAATATGGAAAAGGTATGGCCTGCATTGGAACTTATTTTTTCAGAAGCATGGAATTTTAAAACAATCGTCACCGGGGGTTTTTGGGGATTGGTTATTATAGGAGTCCGTAG
This sequence comes from Arenibacter sp. P308M17, assembly GCF_003426735.1. GTDB lineage: Bacteria > Bacteroidota > Bacteroidia > Flavobacteriales > Flavobacteriaceae > Arenibacter. The sequence goes on along the minus strand of NZ_QVON01000003.1, from coordinate 48,497 downwards.
GGCCATGTTTTCTAATGAGGCAGGCCTGGGAAGTGCACCTATGTATCATGGACAATCTAAAACGGACAACCCAATTAAGGAAGGTTTGGTGGCTATGTTAGGGCCTTTCATAGATACCATTGTGGTGTGCACATTAACTGCGATCGTTATTATTCTAAGTGGTGCCTATACCGAAGATATCAGTGGTATTACGATGACCATAGAAGCGTTTGAGCGCACACTTTTTGGATATGGTGATATGCTATTAATGCTTATTGTATCCGCCTTTGCTTTATCTACCTTATTTACCTATTCTTATTACGGTGTAAAAAGCCTTTCTTTTTTAACGAATCCTAAAATTGGTAAATTATATAATGTGTACTTTGTTATTATGGTTATTTTTGCAGCCGTAGCATCGCTGGATTTGGTAAAAAACCTAATAGATCTATCCTACGCCTTAATGGTAATTCCCAACATGATTGCAGTTTTGTTGTTAGCTCCTAAAGTAAATGTTGCTGCTAAGGCATATTTTAAAAAATTAAAAAATGAAAGCGCATAAAGCTGGTTTTGTAAATATTATTGGAAATCCCAATGTAGGGAAATCCACACTCATGAATGCCTTTGTTGGTGAAAAATTATCCATTATTACCTCCAAGGCGCAGACTACCCGGCACCGAATTTTGGGTATCGTAAATGGGGAAGATTTTCAAATGGTGCTTTCCGATACCCCGGGAATTATTAAACCCGCCTATGAATTGCAGTCCTCCATGATGGATTTTGTAAAATCTGCCTTTGAAGATGCCGATGTACTGCTCTATATGGTAGAAATCGGGGAAAAGGCCTTAAAGGACGAACGCTTTTTTGAGAAACTGAAAAATACCAAAGTCCCTGTTCTGCTTTTATTGAACAAGATCGATGTTTCCGAACAGGGTATCTTGGAAGAACAGGTGCAATATTGGCATGATCAATTGCCAACTGCCGAAATACATCCCATATCCGCCTTGCAGAATTTTAATGTCAAGGAAGTCTTTCTTAGAATTTTGGAATTGCTGCCGGAGGCTCCGCCCTATTACCCTAAGGACCAATTAACGGACAAGCCGGAACGATTTTTTGTAAACGAGACCATTAGGGAAAAGATCCTTCAATTTTACAAAAAGGAAATCCCATATGCTGTGGAGATCGATACCGAGGAGTTTTTTGAGGACGAGGATATTATCCGGATGCGGTCTGTCATTATGGTGGAACGCGATTCCCAAAAAGGGATTATCATAGGCCATAAAGGAAGCGCCCTGAAAAGAGTTGGGGTAGAGGCCCGTAAGGATTTGGAGAAATTCTTTGATAAGCAGGTACATCTGGAACTCTATGTAAAGGTGAATAAGAACTGGAGGAACGATCCCAATCAGCTGAAACGCTTTGGGTATAATCAGGGTTAGATTATATATGTCTTGTCTGATAGGGACCGAAAGTACGCCGCTAAATTTTTTCTTTCCAGTCTCTGGTCTTATCCCAATGCCGTCCTAAAGGTCGTTGTCAACCTTGGTATACCTCAACATAAAATCATATAATTGGTGCATTTGTGGCCTGCCCTTTCTTTTTCCTATCCTACCAAATACATAAAGTACAATCCAAGTAAGCACCATTAAAGCCATTAACCCGATCTGAAGGCCTACTTCTTTGCCAAGGGCATTATTGGAATAGGCCCAAACCCCGAATATGATAAAAAATGAGGCTACTCCGAAATGGACGAACATAAAGAAGGTCCATAAGGTAGGATTGGGACCAAACAAGCCGTAAATAATACTGTTGCCGTCTCCCTGGTCCACAATCTCGATTTGTAACTGTGGCGTCCAAAAATGGGTTTCGGCCCTATTAAACCGTATAAAAATATGTTGATCGGATATTTTAAGGATAAAAGGGGGATGGTCTACTTCTTGAAACATTTGTAGAATGGGTAGGGCAGGACCCTTTAGGTTAAGTTGGAACCTTGGTCTTAGAACAATTTCGTTGGGTAGGACATTCAAACTATTGGACTGATAATTAGGAGAGAAGATACTGTTTTTTCTTCGGATATAAATAGTACTTTTGCATCAAATTAAAAGTATGAGTGCTATTGTAGCCATTGTAGGAAGACCTAATGTAGGCAAATCAACCTTTTTCAATAGATTAATTCAAAGAAGAGAGGCCATTGTTGATGCCGTGAGTGGGGTTACGCGAGATCGTCATTACGGAAAATGTGATTGGAACGGAGTGGAGTTTTCTTTGATCGATACCGGTGGATATGTGTTGGGGAGCGATGATGTTTTTGAAAAGGAAATAGATAAGCAGGTAGAATTGGCCATTGATGAGGCCGATGCCATCATATTTATGGTGGACGTCGAATCCGGGGTTACCGGAATGGATGAGGATGTAGCCAATTTGTTGAGACGTGTAAATAAACCTGTTTTCTTGGTAGTGAATAAAGTGGACAACGGCAAAAGAGCTGAAGATGCCGTAGAATTCTATTCCTTGGGCCTAGGGGAGTATTATACCATTGCCAGTATAAACGGTAGTGGTACGGGCGACTTACTGGACGCTTTGGTAAAGGTACTGCCCGAAAAGGAAAAAGAGAAGGACGACCTGCCCCGGTTTGCTGTGGTAGGTAGGCCCAATGCAGGAAAATCATCATTCATCAATGCCCTGATAGGGGAAGAAAGATACATAGTTACGGATATTGCCGGTACTACTAGGGATAGTATAGATACTAAATACAACCGGTTCGGTTTCGAGTTTAATCTGGTGGATACCGCTGGTATAAGACGCAAGGCGAAAGTACGGGAAGACCTGGAATTCTATTCCGTAATGCGGTCGGTAAGGGCCATTGAACATTCGGATGTATGTATTCTAATGTTGGATGCCACCCGTGGTTTTGACGGACAGGTGGAAAATATTTTCTGGTTGGCACAACGAAATAACAAGGGCATAGTGATCCTGGTAAATAAATGGGATTTGGTAGAGGACAAGGAAACCAATACCATTAAGCACTACACCCAAAAAATAAAGGAGGCGATAGCGCCTTTTGTAGATGTGCCCATTCTGTTTATTTCCGTACATACCAAACAGCGTATTTTTAAGGCCATAGAGACTGCAGTACAGGTCTATGAAAACAGATCCAAAAAGGTGGTGACCAGAAAGCTGAACGATATTATGTTGCCCATTATAGAAAACTATCCTCCACCGGCCTATAAGGATAAATATGTAAAAATAAAATTCTGTACCCAATTGCCCACACCCTATCCACAGTTCGCTTTTTTCTGTAATCTCCCCCAATATGTAAGGGAGCCGTATAAGCGTTTTTTGGAGAATAAGCTAAGGGAGAATTTCGATTTTACAGGGGTACCGGTTACGGTGTTTATGAGAAAGAAGTAGATATCTTTGTTCGTGTAAGGGTATTTTTTTAAGTGAGGTCTTAAAGTTCTGTTAACCATTTGGGTCATTGTAGGGCATGGGTTACTTTTGATAGCTTACCCATACTATCAAGAATCCAAGACCGCATTTTCAAATGAAGAATTTTTACTTTTCACTCCTATTATCCCTTTTATTTTTTAATCTTTCTTTTTCCCAGGATTTTGTGTTGAGCGGGAAGGTAGTCGATGCCATTACCAAGGCACCATTGGAAGCTTCGACCATTTATGCGGAATCCTTAAAGGATAGTTCCCTGGTGTCATATACCGTATCCGATCAAAAAGGGATGTTTTTTTTGGAAGGGAATACCAATCTCAAGGAGGTAAATGTATACTTCTCCTACAATGGGTATAAGCCGTATTATATAAAAGTTGAATTGGAGTCCAAGGTAGATATGGGGAGCGTATCATTGGAAGAGCAGGCACAGGAATTGGATGCTGTTCTTGTTGTGGGAGACAGGGTGCCGATTACCATAAAAAAGGATACCTTGGAATTTAATGCGGATTCCTTTAAAACAAAGCCGGATGCCTCAGTGGAGGATGTTTTGAAAAAGTTGCCGGGGGTAGAGGTGGATAGTGATGGCAAGATTACCGTAAATGGCAAGGAAGTAAATCAGGTACTTGTTAATGGGCAGGTGTTTTTCAGTAACGACCCCAAAGTGGCCACCAAAAGTTTGCCCAAGGATATTATTAGTAAGATCCAGATCATGGATACCAAAACCAAAACCGAAGAGTTCACCGGGGAAGCAGGGGATGGGGAAAATAAAACCATTAATCTTACCATAAAGGAGGATAAGAATAGGGGCTATTTAGGAAGAATGGCTGCGGGCTATGGTACGGATGAAAGATATCAACTAAACGGCCTGCTCAATTATTTTAATGATAAGAAAAGGGTCAGTTTTATTGCAAGCTCCAATAATATAAACAATTCAGGTTTTTCTTTTGACGAGATCTATGACATGGTCGGGAATACCAATGGGGGTTATTCCGGCGCCAGGGAATCCGGTCTTATCAATAATTTTGGTAATGGGATAACTACTTCCTCCAATCTGGGGACCAGTTATGCCAATTCTGAGAAGGGGGAATATAAAATAGATGCCAATTACTTTTTTGGATATAGTGATTCCTATAATGACCAGAAGACAAGTAGGGAGAACATCTTGCCCAATAGTAGATATTTTACGGATAACACCTCTAATTTTGAGGGTTCCACCAATTCCAACCGGGGAGCGGCAAATATAGATTATGATGTGGATGAAACACTTCGGGTTACTATACAGCCCTCCTTGAGTGTAAACAGGACCAACTCCGTAAACAGTAACAACAGCGTTTCTACAGATGAGAATGGGGATTTGATAAATAGGAATGATAGAATATCCGTCAATGACGGACTTCAAAGAAATTTTTCCAATCGTCTTGGAATTATGAAAAAATTGGATACCATTGGTAAAATGATCACCATTACCTTTTCCAATGATAATTCTGAAAATTTGAATACTGCCAACCTAAATTCTTATCGGGAAATATTTGGGGACGATCCCAGTGTAGAAACCCTGGATCAGCTTTCGGAAATAGATAACAAAAGAAATTCCTATCAATTGGAGTTGGGTTATAGGCAACCTTTGACCAGTAAACTGTTCTTGGATTTTGGATATGACTATAGTAATGACCAAAGGGACAATGCCAAGTACGTAACGGATTTTAATGATGCTACGAATGGCTATACCGATTTTAATATGGCTCTAAGCTCGGATTTTACCTTCGGAAACATTCAACAGTCGCCATCTTTTGGGATACGCAGTAACGGTGAAAAATTGAATTTCAGGGTCAATGCATCCTATATCATGACAGATCTAAAAAATCAGGATATACTTCAAAACACCTCTTTTTCCAATTCTTATAAGAATTTAATGTTTAGGAGTAATATTCGATACAATATTGATAAAAACAAACGCTTGTACCTAAGGTATAATTCCAGGCTCAATGTGCCTTCGGTAAATCAATTACAACCTGTTCCCAATATCAATGATCCATTGAACGTGGTAATAGGGAATCCCAATTTGCTGCCCAGTGTTAACCATGGCATAGATTTTAATTATAACAATTACAACTGGCAGGAAAGAACCGGAGTTTTTCTATATACAGGATTGGATATTCAAGAAGATAGGGTATCCGCCATCTCCACGACCGATGATAATTTTTTAAGAACCACAAGATATACCAATGTGGATGGCAATTATAGTGGATACGGAGGTATAGGGTATTCCAAGCAAATTAAGAAAGACAGTCTCTATACCTTAAAATTTAATGTTAGGCCTAGGCTAAGTTTCGGCCAACAGGTAAGTTTTACCAACGGAGTGGAATTAAAAGCGAAATCCTTCGACGTAAATCCCTATGTGTCGACCACCTATAATTATAAGGAGCAGATAGAGATAGAACCGGGATACGGAATCGGCTTTAACAATACTACCTATAACCTGGATAATGTGGACGATATTAAATTTACCTCACAGAATGCCAGTCTGAGGGTTACTACTTATTGGCCCAAAAATTTGATATGGGGCAATGACCTAAACTACAGTTATAATGGCAATGTGGGTCCGGGATTTAAAAAGGATGCCCTTTTTTGGAATATGAGCTTAGGATTTCAAATGCTACAGGACAAAGGTACTCTTAAAGTACTTGCCTATGACCTGTTGGATCAAAATATAAACACCCGTAGGACTACTGGGGAAGACTTTATTCAGGATTTTCAGGGCACCGTACTGCAACAGTATTTTATGGCCAGCTTTACCTATAAGTTTGATCAGTTTGGAGGAAAAAGTCCAAATAGTGGGGGCGGAAGACGGTATTATAATTAATTTTTTGGTTGGAAAGGTTTCAGGTTTTGAGGGTTTCACATCGCAATTTTCAAATCACCAAATTGACACATCGTTCCATTGGTAAATTGTTCCATCGGTACATTGAAAAATCACCAACCTCCTGAGGATCCGCCACCACCAAAACCGCCACCGCCGAAGCCCCCGCCGCCAAAACTGCCTCCACCTCCAAAACCGCCTCCCGAGGATCCAGATCTGTAGCCACCCCGTCCCATATTACTGAGTACAATAATGTCCCAAAGGTCCATTCCCTTGTGGTGACCTCCCTTGCCGCCGCCACCTTTTCTTCCTTTGTTCGAAAGTATAATCAGGATTACTATAAAAATAATGAAAGGGAGTATTGCCTGAAATGGAAATCCGGGATTTTTGTCCAAATTGGGTTCTTTCTTGAATTCGCCATTAAGTACATTAAAAATGGCATCTGCCCCTTTATTGAGACCTTCGTAATAGTTGCCCTGCTTAAATTCAGGTATAATGACGCTTTCTATAATGCGTTTGGAAAGGGCATCCGTTAAAAGAGGCTCTATGCCATAACCCGTATTGATGGCAATTTTTCGGTCGTCCCTAGCCAATAAAATTAAGATACCATTATCTTCCTTGGCCTGTCCTATACCCCAGGCATGTCCCCAGTTGGCCCCTAGAAAGTTGATATTTTCTCCTTGGGTAGAAGCGATAATGGCCGTTACTATCTGGGTAGAGGTACTATCCGAATAACGAATCAATTTTTGTTCCAAGCTGGTTTTCTGTTCGGCTGAAAGTAAATTGATATAATCAAAAACACTCGTTTGTTCCTGAAGTTCTGGTTTTACGGGAATTTTAAATTGGGCAACAGTTATAGGGCAGCTGCATAATATCAGTAATAAGAGACTACCCTTTAGATACTTCATTGCTCAATTCGTTGGTGTTGTTATGTCGCCAGGGGAAATGGGTTTCCAATTCTTTGCCGGCCATGTATATTCCTTCAATGATACCTTGCTTAAAATCTCCTTTTTTAAAATGATTTTCCAATATGGTTTTGGTGTTGTCCCAAAAATTATCGGGGACTGCCCGGTCTATGCCCTTGTCACCATAAATGACAAATTTCTTGTCCGTTATGGCAATGTAGATCAATACCCCGTTTTCTTCTTTGGTATTGTCCATTTTTAAAAAGTGGAATACTTCTTGAGCTCTTTCAAAATGGGGCTTCTTGGATGTTGGTTCAATGTGCACCCTTATTTCTCCGGAAGTGTTTTTCTCGGCCCCTACAATAGCATTTACTATTTCCAATTCCTCATTGGCCGTTAAAAAAGCTTCTATTTTGGACATGGTGTTTTAGTTGAATTCGAAATTTACGTCAGGAGCCTGCTCTGCACCGGCTTCCGATTTAAAGTAAGCCAATTCATCAAAATTAAAAAGGCCTGCCAATACCGAATTTGGGAAGGTTTTGATATGGTTGTTATAGGGTAAAACGCTTTCATTGAAGCGATTTCGCTCTATGTTTATTCTGTTTTCCGTGCCCTCCAATTGGGACTGCAGTTCCAGGAAATTTTGATTGGCCTTCAAGTCGGGGTAACGCTCCACGGTTACCAAAAGACTTTTCAAGGCACCGCTAAGTCCACCTTGTACCTCATTGAATTTTGCAAGTTGCTCAGGGGTTATGTTTGTAGGGTCTATGCTAACGGAGGTGGCTTTGGCCCTAGCTTCTATCACTGCAGTTAGGGTGCCTTTTTCAAAGTCTGCCGCGCCCTGTACCGTCTTAACAAGATTGCCTATAAGATCATTTCTTCTTTGGTAGGCGCTTTCAACATTGGCCCAGGTCTGGGTAGAGGCTTCCTTAAGTTTAATGGCTGTGTTGTTAAAGCCTACGGCCCATTGGTACAAGCCTATTCCCAAAACGGCAAGGATAATTACCGGAATTAACCATTTTTTCATGATCAGTGTATTTAACGTTATTTATAGTTGGTTCTTTATTTTGATCAGTTCTGCCCTTACCTTTTCCAATTTTTGGATTACATCAAAGGTAGACAGGGTCTTTAATTTATCTTCCCTTAAATGGGTTTTGGCACCCTCCAGTGTAAAACCGCGCTCTTTTACCAAATGATAGATAAGCTGTAGGTTTTTAATGTCCTGTGGTGTAAATTTTCTGTTGCCCTTTGCGTTCTTTTTAGGTTTGAGCACATCAAACTCCTTCTCCCAAAAACGGATAAGTGAGGTGTTCACATCAAAGGCATCGGCCACTTCACCAATACCGTAATATCGCTTTTCCGGAAGATCTATATGCATTAATCCAGGGATTGGTTTTCTTGGTTTGCGTATTTCAACATATTTTCAAATTCTTCCGCGGTTAAACTGCCGTAGTAGAAGTTAATGGGGTTAATTTTTTCCTCATCCTTCCATACCTCATAATGTAGGTGCGGCGCTTCGGATCTACCTGTGCTTCCAACAAAACCAATAAGATCGCCTCTTTTTACCTTTTGGCGGACCTTGACGTTGTATTGACTTAAATGGCCATAAAGGCTCATATACCCATAACCATGATCTATCCTAATATGTTTTCCGTAACCTGAGGCGTTGTTGTCCGCACGGGTAATCACCCCGTCGCCCGAGGCATAAACAGGAGTGCCTTTGGGAGAAGTGAAATCCATTCCCCAATGCATTTTTCTGGCTTTGGTAAATGGGTCGGAACGCCAACCGTAACCAGATGCCATCCTGGTAAGGTCTTCATTTTTTATAGGCTGTATGGCGGGGATTGCCGCCAATAATTTTTCCTTTTCCTCTGCCAGTTTGGTAATCTCATCAAGGGATTTGGATTGTATCACCATTTGTTTTTGGATAATGTCCAATCTTTTGGTAGTGGCGATGATCATTTCGGAATTGTTGAAGCCTTCAAGGGATTTATATCTGTTCACCCCACCAAATCCGGCCCTTCTCTGTTCTTCAGGTATGGGGTTGGCCTCAAAATATAATCTGTAGATATTGTTGTCCCGGTCTTCAATATTGGCCAGTACATTTTCTATTTGCTCCATTTTTTTGCCCAGCAATTCGAACTGAAGTTCATAGTTCTTGACTTCCCTGGACAGGGAAAGTTCTCTGGGAGTATTTACCAAATTGGTGTTTAAAAGTAATATGAGGCCCAAAAATCCAAATAGAAACGACCCAAGAAAAAATAGAGCAATATTTCTAAATCTTCTGGATTTTTTTGGTTCTATCTTACGATAAGATAGAGTGTCCGGATCGTAATAATATTTTACCTTAGACATGTATCTAATTTATCCTATTTTTGTGGTCGTTTTCATAGATAACTTACAAAGTTGCATAATGTTTTCTAATAACCGTTAAATATATAAAAAGCTTACCAATATACATGAAATCCCAAGAAATTAGAACCAAGTTTTTAGAATTTTTTAAGGAAAAAGCACATAAAATTGTTCCTTCGGCACCTATGGTCATTAAAGATGATCCCACTTTAATGTTCACCAATGCGGGTATGAACCAGTTTAAGGAGTTTTTCCTAGGAAACTCGGTGCCTAAGTACCCTCGTGTGGCCGATACCCAAAAATGCCTTCGGGTAAGTGGCAAGCACAACGATTTGGAAGAGGTAGGAAAGGATACCTACCACCATACTATGTTCGAGATGTTGGGGAACTGGAGTTTTGGTGATCCTGCCCGTCCGGGAGAAGGGTACTTTAAGGCCGAGGCCATTGCCTGGGCATGGGAGTTTTTAACCGAAGTGTGCAAAATTGATAGGGAGAGCCTTTATGTAACCGTTTTTGAAGGAAGCAAGGATGTCGATAGGTTGGATCTGGATACCGAGGCCCTTGAGCTTTGGAGCGGAATTGTGGATAAGGAAAGGATTCTTTTAGGGAACAAGAAGGATAATTTTTGGGAAATGGGAGACCAAGGACCCTGCGGGCCATGTTCGGAAATACACGTGGATATCCGTTCGCCCGAGGAAAAGGCAAAGGTTTCCGGTGCAACTCTTGTCAACCAAGACCATCCGCAGGTCGTGGAAATTTGGAACCTGGTATTTGTGCAGTACAATAGGAAAGCCAACGGCCAGTTGGAAACCTTGCCGGCAAAACATGTGGATACAGGAATGGGTTTTGAGCGTTTGTGTATGGTAATGCAGGGAAAGCAGTCCAATTACGACACCGATGTTTTTACCCCGATTATCAGAGAGATAGAGACTATTACCAATTCCAAATATGGGAAGGATGAGGAAGTAAGTATTGCCATAAGGGTAATTACCGATCATATACGGGCGGTATCTTTTTCCATTGCGGACGGACAGTTGCCGAGTAATACCGGAGCGGGCTATGTAATACGTAGAATTTTGAGAAGGGCCATTCGTTACGGATTTACATTTTTAATGACCAGGGAGCCATTTATGTTCCAATTGGTAAAGGTGCTTTCCGAAACCATGGGAAAATCCTTTCCAGAGCTTAAGGACCAACGTCAGTTAATAGAAAATGTGGTAAAAGAGGAGGAACACTCATTTTTGAAGACCTTGGACCAGGGATTATTATTGTTGGACAATATTGTGGCAGAAAACAAGGGCAAGAAAATAGATGGGAGAAAGGCCTTCGAGCTATACGATACCTTTGGGTTTCCGATCGATTTAACAGCGCTTATATTAAGTGAAAGAGGATTTGATCTGGATGAAAAAGGGTTTGAAACGGCCATGAAGGAGCAAAAGGACCGTTCCAGATCGGCATCAGAAGTAACCAAAGAGGATTGGATAGTTCTTGCAGAGGATCCTCAGCAGGAATTTGTAGGGTACGATAATTTGGAAACCTCGGTAAAAATTGTAAAATATAGAAAGGTAACTTCCAAAAAGGAAGGGGAGCAATATCAGATCGTATTCAACCTAACCCCGTTTTACCCCGAAGGGGGAGGACAGGTTGGGGACAAGGGATATTTGGAAGCCCCCAATGGGGACGTGGTATATATATTGGATACCAAAAAGGAAAATAACGAGATTGTCCATTTTGCAAAAAATTTACCTAGGGATACTACGGATAAATTTAAGGCAGTGGTAGACGCAGCCCAGCGCAGACGCACCGAATGTAATCATACCGCTACGCATTTATTGCACCAGGCCCTACGTGAAATTCTAGGGACACATGTGGAACAGAAAGGTTCGGCCGTGCATTCCAAATACCTGCGTTTCGATTTTTCCCATTTTGCCAAACTTAGTGCGGATGAATTGGCAGCAATCGAAAGTTTTGTCAATGCGCGGATAAACAATGGACTTCCTTTGGAGGAACAGCGCAATGTCCCAATGGAAAAGGCTTTGGAGCAAGGGGCAATGGCACTGTTCGGAGAAAAATACGGCGATGCCGTCAGAACCGTTCGCTTTGGCCGGTCCATAGAACTTTGCGGGGGTACCCATGTACGGAATACGGCCGATATATGGCATTTTAAAATTAGGTCTGAAGGGGCCGTGGCCGCAGGAATACGCAGAATAGAGGCCATAACCTCGGATGCCGTTAAGGATTTTTATACAGAAAGCAACAACACCCTCTTGGAAGTTAAGGAGCTTTTGAACAATTCCCAGGAACCTGTCAAGGCCTTAATAACTTTGCAGGAAGAAAATTTAAGGCTGAAAAAAGAAGTGGAAAACCTCTTAAAAGAAAAAGCTAAAAGCTTGAAGGGAGAGTTGCTCAGTGAACTTGCTGAAGTAAACGGAATCCAGTTTCTGGCCAAGAAAGTAGATTTGGATGCTGGAGGTATAAAGGATATTTCCTTTGAGATAGGACAGAATAGGAAGGACCTATTTTTACTTTTTGCTTCCGAGGACGAAGGGAAAGCATTTTTGTCCTGTTATATCTCTAAAGAAGTGGTGGAAGATAGGAAATTGAATGCCGGAACCATAGTTCGGGAGCTTGGAAAATATATTCAAGGAGGTGGGGGCGGACAACCGTTTTTTGCTACCGCAGGAGGTAAAAACCCGGGTGGGATTGAAGAGGCGCTAAAGAAAGCAAAGAACTATATTGTATCGGGATAACTGTAATGACCTTAAAATTTGTATACTATTAAGGAGGACTTAAAGCTTCTTAAGGAAGGAAATGTTTAAAATTGAACCATGAAACTTCAAACACCTGTACCTCTAAAAGAAGCGGAAGACCGGATTGATTATAACAGTCGGTTAGTGGTACTGGGGTCTTGTTTTGCCAACAATATAGGGGCCAAGTTGGGGTATTATAAATTTCAGACCCTACAAAATCCATTTGGAATATTGTTTCATCCTTTGGCCATCGAAAATTTGGTTCAGAAGGCTATAGACCAATATGATTATTCGGAAAGGGATATCTTTCAATTAAACGGTCGCTGGTATTGTTTTGATGCCCATTCAGATTTGAGTTCAGGCTCCAAAGAGGAACTTTTAAAGCGTTTGAACGATGCGCTTTCCATTACTTTTAGGTACTTAAAGGAGGCTTCCCACATAATAATTACTTTGGGTACCGCATGGGTATATCAACATGAAAAAGGGAATCAGGTTGTGGCAAATTGTCATAAAGTGCCGCAAAAGGAGTTTGGGAAACGCCTGCTAAGCGTTGATGGTATCAGTGCCAGTCTACAGAGGATGGTACAAAAAATTGAAACAATAAACCATGGGACAGCCATTGTGTTTACCATTTCCCCTGTTCGGCACCTAAAAGACGGGTTTATTGAAAATCAAAGAAGCAAATCGCACCTCATTACGGCCCTACACGGGATGCTCTGTAGCCCCCCATTGGGTACTAGGGGGCTTTATTTTCCGAGTTATGAAATTATGATGGACGAACTTAGGGACTATCGTTTTTTTGCGACTGATATGGTGCATCCCAATGATCTGGCGATTAGCTACATCTGGGAAAAATTTAAAAGGGTATGGATTTCCGAAACGTCCTTTAAGACCATGGATCAAGTGGAAGCTATTCAAAAAGGATTGCTGCACCGCCCTTTTGATATGGAGTCGGAAAAGCATCAAAAATTTCTACAGCATCTTAATGAAAGGATGTTTCTACTTCAAAAGCAGTTTCCTTTTATGGGGTTTTGATCGGAATAGGGCAATTGCCTTATGGTTTTGCTTTCTTTTTTATTGGAGGTTTGTGGTAAATAATTTAAACCTTAAACTTCATGAAATCAAAATTTAATTTTTTACACCTAATAGTTTTTCTTTTTGTTGTGGTCTCGGTTCGGGCACAGCAATTGGGTGAGTTTAAACCAAAGGATGATGGCTTTAAAGCCAATAATATTGCTGATGGATCAAAGAAAATATTCATTTCCAGCTTCACTGTAAATTTTGAAATTTATAAGGAAGCTGTCGATAAAAAAGAAGCGGGCGGATTTGGCCGAAGCATTAAAAATGCGGCAAAGGCAAAAGCGGCCGTTGGTCTGGCGTCCCTGGATAAAGATGCCATTCAGGCAAAAACAGATCAATTATACACGGAGTTTGTTTCGGAGTTCAAAAATAAGGGATATGAAATTATATCTTTTGAAGAGGCAGGGAAAACAGATAGCTTTAAAGGCTGGGAAAAGGCAGTTGGCCCTATGCTGTTTGAAACCGATATGACGGGGATTATTGCAGTTGTTCCAACAAATTACTCGTATTACTATAAGGATAGAAATGCCTTTTCCTCCAAATTGGACGGATTTGATAAGACTGCCCAAAATTTATCCAAGGAACTGGATGATGCACTTATAGCAGATGTCTCATTGGTATATGTTTTTTCGGCCTTGGGGACCGATTGGAATATAGGCAACCAAGCCAAGGTAAAACTCTTTGTGAATTATAGATTGGCCAACTCTTATACTGTTACCGATGAAAAAACCTCGGCAGGGATAACTAGTATGTTCGATAAATCCAAGCAGGCGGTCGGACTTGCCAGTTATGTAAATTTTACACGTGGCAAAATGAAAATTGGAGGCAGCCCGGAATCGCAATATTTGGGTGGAATGAAATCGGATCTGGAAATTGACGGGGTATTGCAAAAGGAGAAGATTGTAGCCTATTCAACGCAAACCCAGGCTACGGCCACTTTATTGAACCCGATCGTATCCATTAGAGGGGATAATTACAGCCAAACCACCAAATGGCTTGAGCCGGATGGAGGTAAATACGCAGAAGGAATGTATTTGGCAGGTAAAAAGTTGCTTGATTACCATACCAACGAAGCCTTGGGCAAGTAAAGAATACCGCTGGTGGTAATATGGGGAATTAAAGCGACTTACTCCTAGATCCCAAGAGAATATACAAGTTTAGATATGGATATGGGTTTACAGTATCGGGATTAATTTATTAAAACAAACGTGGGTCTAATTTATTTTTAATCGTCAATGGGCTTTTTTAATTTTTAAATGAAACCCACGTTTAATAATATTCTGTATATAATAACAAAAGCATGTTAGTTTCAATTTTGATAGTTCTATCCGCTATGGCCTTAGCTTTGATAGCATGGTTATATTTCAATAATAGAAATAATGCATTGAAAAAAGCCCATAGGGAACTTGTTGGGTATTATCAGGAATGTATAGTACTTCATCGTAACGCCTTTGCTGCCAGGGAAAAGAGATTAAAGAGATATAGTTTTATAAGGTATAATCTTAGGGAATCATTGATTGATCAAATTAAAGCAACAGTTTAAATTTTATTTTAGGAATATTTTATAATCAATATTTCGTCAAATAAAAGTGTTTAGGGAAATATAGCCAAAGTTGTATGGCAGCTAAAAGAACCAAAGCAGAAAACTTAAGCGCTTTCATAGTATAAATTAGAATTTTTTACGATAATTGTACTAATGAAAAGGCAAGGTCTAATTTTTTTGTTGGCCGTTCTAACGATATTAAAATGTTGTGCTCAGCAAGAAAAGCTGGACAGCCTTTTGAAGGTTTCAAAAACCCAAAACGGGGAACTCCTCGTAGGTACGTTGAACGAGATTTCTTGGTATTACAGGAACATACACTTGGATAGTGCATTGGCCTATGCCAGGACTGCGTTATTGGAATCGAAAAAAACGGATCAAAAAAAACTGTATGCATCGGCCTATAACTCTATAGCCAGTGCTTATCAGGCCAAAACAGAGTATGATAGTGCCATTTATTACCACTCTAAAAGTCTTTCCATCAATTATCTAAGGGCAGATAGTATTGGTTTGGCAGATACCCATAATAATTTAGGGATTATAGAGGATGAACGGGGAAATTTTGAAACTTCTTTAGAGCATTATTTTAAGGCATTGGGAATTTATGGGAACAATGCCACAGATCCGGACCTCATTCCCATGGTATTGGGCAATATTGGCATTGTGTATAAAAAGCAGGGAGAATATGCAATGGTGTTGGACTACTACCAACAAGCCCTTGAATTATATAAAAGGAATAAGAATGCCTTCGGGGTTACGGTAACTACCGGTAATATAGGTTCGGCAATGTTGCGTTTAAAAAGATTTGAGGATGCCATTGGTTATTCCCTTGATGCGGCGGAGGGGTATAAAAAATTAGGGTACAATAGATATGTGCCATATATGTTGAACAATGTTGCAGTAGCGGAAGATAGTTTGGGCCAACATGGAAAAGCCGAGAAAATTTATTTGGAGGCCATAGAAATGTTTACTATAGATAACAACGACTATGAACTAACCAATACTAGGATAGGTTTTGCAAAAAACCAATTGGGTTTTAAGAGATATGATTTTGCCATAGCCCAATTGGCCTTAGCCTTGGAAGTAGCCCGGCAGAAAGATTTTAAGGAGTTTGAGGTGAATGCCCTGCAATTGCTATCTGAAGCCTATTATCAAAAAGGGAATACCGATCTGGCCTATAGTACCGGGAAAGCGTTAATTGCTAAAAAAGATAGTTTGTTCCAAATGGCCAAAACCAAGGCCATTTTTGAGTTGGAGGCAAAATATAGGGCTGAAAAAAAAGAGAAGGAATTGTCCGAACAACAATTGCAATTGGCACAAAATAGATTGGAGATCAATAAAAAAAACAATCTAATTTACGGTCTGCTTTCCCTTGCTCTTTTATTAGGGCTGATAGGGTATCTTTTTTACGGGCAACAACGATTGAAGAACAGGCAGCTGTTAAAAGAAAACGAATTAAAAACAGCTTTGGTCCACATTGAGACCCAAAATAGATTACAGGATCAGAGGTTAAGGATATCAAGGGACTTGCACGATAATATAGGGAGTCAATTAACCTTTATAATTTCCTCCATAGATACCTTAAAGTATGGTTTAACCAATGGTGAGGATAAAATAGGGAACAAATTAAATGAAATCGGGATGTTCACCAAAACCACGATCAATGAATTAAGGGACACGATCTGGGCCATGAACAAGGAAAACATCACTTTTGAAGACTTGCAATATAGATTAAACATCTTTATGGCAACGGTAAACAGGGCATCGGAACACTTGAAATTGGATTTCACGGTAGATTCGGATATTGACCCCACCTATTCTTTCACAGCTGAGGAAGGGGTGAATTTATATCGAATCATTCAAGAAGCGGTTAATAACGCCCTAAAATACGCCTTTGTTGACAGAGAGGGATTGGATCATACTATGGAGGTATGCATTCATAAAACTATGGATTTTTTTCATGTTGAAGTGACCGATAACGGGGTAGGTTTTGAACTGTCTGAAGTTACGTTGGGCAATGGCCTGTCCAATATGCAAAAAAGAGCCAAGGACCTAAAAAGCGAATTAAGGTTAACCTCCATGTTGGGCCAAGGAACTTCGGTTGTTTTTAACGTCCCTGTCCGAGAATAAAAATGAATATTAAATTAGCCATTGTAGACGACAATTCTTTTCTGTTGAAAGCAGTAGGGGATAAGCTCGCCTTTTTTGAGGCCATAGTAGTGAAATGGAAAGCGGTCAATGGTCTGCAATGCTTGGAAAAACTGGAGGAAGATCATCATTTGGATCTTATCCTGATGGATATAGAAATGCCCGTTTTAGGCGGTATAGGGGCAACTACAAGAATCAAGGCAAAGTACCCTCAGATAAAAGTAGTGATGTTGACCGTTTTCGATAATGATGAGAATATTTTTAATGCAATAAAGGCCGGGGCCGATGGTTATTTGTTAAAAGATGTTGATCCGGATACCTTGTACAAAGGAATTGTGGATACCCTTAACGGAGGGGCGGCTATGACTCCTTCCGTAGCCCTTAGAACCCTCCGGTTACTCAGAAACCCTATGGCGATAGACCATATTGCAACACAGGAAGAAGTTTTCCTTACAAATCGGGAGGTGGAGGTTTTGGAACAGCTGGCCAAAGGCCTTAGTTATACCAAAATTGCGGAAAATCTGTTTTTATCCCCAAGTACCGTACGTAAGCATATTGAAAATATCTATTCAAAACTTCAAGTGCATAGTAAACTGGAAGCGGTGCAAAAGGCAAAACGCAATAATCTAATTTAAAATTAGTATGGTAATTGTTGGATTATAGCATATATTTAAAGGTATGAAACGGTTTTTTGTTGGTGTTATATTTACGTTGGCCATTGTTTTGATTTTTCGATCCTGTTCTAAGGACAATGAAAGAAAGTCCATTTTAAAGGAGAATTCCATGCTTATTCAGGAGCAGATCAACAATGTTTCCAAATTGATCGTAACCGAAGGACATTTTGCCGAGGTTTATAACTATAAGGATTCCCAGCAATTGTTCGGCCCATTGATAACTGCCCATAAAAAGGCTTTGGTGGTGGTGAATGCCGAGGTGATCGTGGCCTATGACCTAAGTCTGATAAAATTTGAAATAGATGGGGAAACCAAAACACTTCGAATAAAGGATATTCCTGCACCTGAAATTAAAATTAACCCCGATTTTGAATATTATGATGTTACTTCGGATTATTTAAACCAGTTCGATGCCGAGGACTACAACAAAATTAAGCGCAACATTAATACCTCCCTGCTGAAAAAAATAGAGGCCTCCTCTTTAAGATCCAATGCGGAGAACCGACTCTTAAGTGAGCTGTCCAAATTTTTGGTACTCACCAATTCCATGGGCTGGACATTAACCTATGGGGATAGGGATATCCAAAATTTTGAGGAATTAAAGTTATTGGATTAAATAGGTTTGGAACAACATTGTCCGCCACTATTTCACAAAGGAATTGGCCCACTCAATGTAGTTTTTCCAGTCGTAGTCGGTAACATCATGTTTTCCGGTACGGATATGGTAGGAAACGGTATTGTGGATAGGCTCATTTGCCTTTGGCATTTCCATGGATTCTATTCCTTTTTTACCGTAAAGATGGTAGACCTGTGATGCATAATGTGCAGCAAGGAACTCGCCCCTGGGATCGGCCCACTGGTCTTCTTCTGCACTGGCAACATACAGGGGTCTTGGCGCTATAAGGGCCAAAAGTTGGTGTTGGTCTACTGGCAGGGCTTCTTCATTATTGCTGTATTGGTTGAAATTATCACAGAACCAATGGGGAAAACTACTGTTGATACTGCCTACGGTTTCACCAAATTTCCTTTTGGACAGGGCCGCTCCCCCACATCCGGAGTCATTGGAAATTACCCCGGCAAATCTGGTATCCGTGGCTCCGGCCCAAAGAGATGTCTTGCCCAAGCGGGAATGGCCGAAGGCTATAACCTTGGAAGCATCCAGATCAGGATCTTTTTCAAAATAATCCAACGCCCTGACCATGCCCCAACTCCAAGCCGCAATACTGCCCCATTCCTCAGGATTGGGCTTGTTCTGGTTTTGTTGATACATAAGGTGGTGTACCCCGTCCGAGAAATCATTTTTATCCGGATCTACTTCTCCGTAGTAGATGGTAGCCAGGCCATAACCGGCATCCAATATTTTTTCGACTGCCCAACGATGGGCTCTTTTTCCCCTGGATTCCTTGGTCAAGGTATTGTTTTCTATGCCGAACGATTCATTGTTATTGGCCCAGGCCGTTGATATCAATACGGCTTTGTCTTCCGTTATGGTGTGGTTGCCGTAAAAATTATAGCCCAAAAAGATGGGAGCTTTCACAATATGCTTTGGCAAATAGATCAAAATGGTATACCTCAATGTTTTGTTGTTGTTCTTAAAAGTAAGTTCCACCTGTTTGCGCTTGGCTTTTCCATTAAGGGCATTGTTATCCTGTTCTAAAATGGTATAGGAATCTATCTTAAGGGATTTTGGAAGCTTGCCATATACATTGCTTTCAAAAAAGTGAAGCAGCTCCGGCCGTCTCGTATTTTCCCATTTTTTAACCGATTCGATTTTTTTTCCGTTAAAAGTTAGTAACGGATCGGGTACCTCAAAGGGAGGCACTTTGTTTTCGTCGTAATTGGTTTGGGATAGCATTGGGGACAGGCATAAAATAAAAAAAGAACAAATTAAACAGGCCAAAAGCTTCATCGGAATCAATTAAAATTACTGATAAATATATGGAATTCAGATGAGAATAAGGGCCAAAGTTATTTTTGCCAAAGCATTTTCCAACAAATTCAACAGGCCGACTATCAGGTGGCCAGGTTATGGATTTTGGTGATCAAGGGTTTCCAATTCACCTCTTACCAATAATGGACAGAACTGCCTTTTCGGGCAGTCCTGGGTGGTATAAAAAACAAAATTTAAAGAAACTATTTATTTCGTTTCCGATCCGGGAGGATAAGTTTCCAGTATTTCGGAAACAAATTCCTTTATCCTTTTTTCTTTTTTCTCCATATCTCTAATATTGTTCAAGGTGCCAACACCCCTTCCCTGCCAAACCAGTTCCTTGTTCTTGGCATCAATGATGTCTATATACAGGGATCCTTCGGTCCTTGTGCTAACATTGTTTCCTCCGTAAAATGGGGATCCCCAGTAAAAGGGAGACCAGCCCCAACCGTAGAAACCGGCGCCCCAATAGTTGCTGTACACGTCTACCTGTTGCTTTTCCTTGGTAAATATACTTAATAACATATCGGGATTTTCGGATTTCACATAACCTCTAGCGCTCATTTCGGTATCAATGGCCTTTAATATTCTTTTTTTGTCCAAATCCGAAATCTGGGCCTTGTCTATCCCGGTTTTATAAAAGGCATAGGTTTTGAACGAATTAAAATTGACTTCTTTATCATAATCCGATAATACGCGCACCGAAGTGCAGGAACTGGCGAAGAGCAGTACCACGATCGGAAGGACCAAAAATTTAATTTTTTTCATAGCTATTATATTTGAATTAGTACTGGTAATATTCTAGGTAATCAAGCTCAAAAACCATGCCGAACCCTTATTTATGGCCCCTTGCGTTCGTTTTTTGATTGTAGCCGTAAGGACAATGTCTACAGCCACTTTCGCAACAATATCCCCTTTTAAGATGGTATTGTTTTGTGAAAACTTTGTATCCGTCCTCCGAAAGGTAAAAATCCCCTTCCTCCAGTGGTATAAATTTCTTCATTGCTGTAAATTTATGGGATTTATGTCAAATATTTAAGGCTGGTGGACCAAGTAGGGGCAATTTAACAGAGTTTAGCATACTTTTTGTATTTGAACCTATTTTGTTCGTAGTAAGTCGATTATGGTTAGTTTTTATGAAACGACCTTTTATCTTTGATAAGTGTGATTTTTATTATTTGGAATGATTGTAGTATTTAAATACTTTTTTTTCAAGAACTATGTTGGTCTTTCCCTATGGCCCTTCATTATTTTGAAGAACTCTTCCTTAAAAAAGGATACTACCCTGCTTAATCACGAAAAAATACATCTTAGGCAACAACGGGAACTATTGATAATGCCATTTTATTTTTTGTATTTATTGGAGGGCATTATGAGGTATCTCATGTATTTTGATGCCTATAGGGCCTACCGGAGCATTAGCTTTGAAAGGGAGGCCTATCACAATGAAACAAATTTAAATTATCTAAGGGAGAGAAGGACATTTAGTTTTATTAAATATCTTTGGAGCCAAAAGCCTTTGGAGTGCAGGGAATAAATCAAGAAGTAAACCTTTCTATCTTAAGGGAAAAACGGCTTACCCTAGTGGTAAAAAGGGAAGACCTTTTACACCCTTATATTTCTGGGAATAAATACCGAAAATTCAAGTACAATATTTTGGAGGCCAAGCAAAGGGGCCTGGATACTATTTTAACCTTTGGAGGGGCCTATTCCAACCATATTGCCGCCACTGCCTATGCCGGAAATTTGTACGGGATTAGGACCATCGGGCTAATCCGGGGGGAGGAACTGGCCCAAAATTGGAAGCTCAATCCAACGCTGTTACGGGCCCATAGCCATGGAATGGAGTTTAAGTTTATTTCCAGGGAGGCCTATAGGCGTAAGACGGATACCTCTTTTCTGGAGTTGTTGAAGAAGGAGTTCGGTAACTGTTACCTGATTCCCGAGGGGGGTACCAATCTGCTGGCCGTTAAAGGATGTGAAGAAATATTGACTGCCCAGGATAGGGATTTTAATATCCTCTGTTCAAGCGTAGGAACCGGCGGAACCTTGGCCGGGATTATCAATTCTTCCCTTAATCATCAAAGTATTATAGGCTTTCCTGCCCTAAAAGGGGATTTTTTAAGAAAAGATATTCGTAATTTTACGGCAAAAGAAAATTGGGAAATCAACACGGATTATCATTTTGGGGGATATGCAAAGGTTTCCGAAACGCTTATCGATTTTATTAATTATTTTAAGGAAAGCACCAATATCCCTACAGATCCCATTTATACCGGCAAGCTTTTATACGGCATTTTAGATCTGGTAAAAAATGATTATTTTAAACCCGGGACCAAAATTTTGGCAATACACAGTGGTGGTCTACAAGGGATAGCAGGAATGAATTTAGTTTTAAAAAGGAAGAATCTGCCATTAATAAAAGTATGATAAAAAGAATTGCAATAACAACAATACTGGGTTTGTTCCTAGTGGGCTGCGGTGTTAAAAAGAGGACAACCTATGCCAAAAAACCAGATCCAAGGACTACCGTTTCCACGACCAAACCGGAGTCCAAACCTGTAAGCGAATCCAAAAGCGAGGGCATTTATGCCTTGCCGGAGGACAATGGGCAGTTTGTAAAGTTCACGGTCAGTTCTACCGAGGAATATATAGAAACCTTTGCGGAAATAGCCCAGTTTGAAATGAAGGCCTACGGTATACCGGCCAGCATCACCTTGGCACAGGGCATTTTGGAAAGTGGTGCTGGAAGGGGCGTTCTTGGCGCCAAGACCAATAACCATTTCGGCATAAAATGTCATACGGATTGGGAAGGGGATTATGATTTTCACGATGACGATGAAAAAGGGGAGTGTTTTAGGAAATATAACCATCCAATGTATTCCTTTAGGGACCATAGTATATTCTTGTCATCACGGGCCAGGTATGCGTTTTTGTTCCATTTGGACCATGATGATTATAAAGGGTGGGCCTATGGTTTAAAACAGGCAGGCTATGCAACGGACCGTAAATATCCCCATAAGTTGATCGCGCTTATAGAACGCTATGAATTGGATAAGTATGACAGGACGGTAGTAAAGGCCGGTGGTATTGTAAAAAGGGAGCCAAAACTGTACGAACATAAAATTCATATAGTTCAAAAGGGAGATACCCTTTATTCCATTTCCAAACGCTATTTTGTCTCTATTCCTGAATTGATGAAGTTGAACAATATGAACAATAGCAATTTGGCCGAGGGCCAGAAATTGATGGTAAAATCCGAAAAAATTAGATAATCTATGATTTATAGAAGAAGCAGTGCTTTATTTGCTGAAGCACAGCGCTATATTCCTGGAGGGGTAAACTCTCCAGTTAGGGCCTTTAAGGCCGTTGGAGGCAATCCTGTATTTGTGAAGGAGGCCAAAGGGGCGTATTTATACGATGAGGACGGTAACCGATTGATAGATTATATTGCCTCTTGGGGACCGCTGATATTGGGCCATGCCTATGCTCCGGTAATAGAGGCGGTTATTGAAAAGGCAAAAAAGGGAACGTCATTTGGAATGCCTACCGAAATTGAAACCCGATTGGCCAGGCTGGCAGTGTCCATGGTTCCCAATATTGATAAGATTCGTTTTGTAAACAGTGGTACGGAAGCCTGTATGAGTGCCGTGCGTTTGGCCCGGGGATTTACAGGAAGGGACAAAATAATAAAATTTGCAGGATGCTATCACGGTCATTCGGATTCCTTTTTGATTCAGGCCGGAAGTGGAGCGGTTACCTTTGGTAGCCCCAATAGCCCGGGGGTTACCCAGGGTACCGCAAAAGATACCCTTTTGGCAACCTACAACAATCTTGAAAGTGTAAAAGCCCTGGCGGCCGCCAATAAAGGAGAAATTGCTGCCATTATTATTGAGCCGGTAGCCGGTAATATGGGGTGTATTATTCCGGAAGAAAACTTTATAAAGGGATTGCGCGAACTTTGCGACCAAGAAAATATATTGCTGATTTTTGATGAGGTTATGACCGGATTCAGATTGGCAAAAGGAGGTGCCCAGGAAGTATTGGGCATAAATGCCGATATTGTAACCTTCGGAAAGGTAATCGGAGGTGGGTTGCCTGTTGGTGCTTTTGCCGCCAGAGAGGAGATCATGGGGCATTTGGCTCCGGATGGCCCTGTTTACCAAGCGGGAACTTTAAGCGGAAATCCTTTGGCAATGAGTGCCGGACTGGCCATGTTGACCGAATTGAACAACAGGCCGGAAATTTTTAGGAGTTTGGCCGATAAGACCCAATACTTGGGGCAGGGTATGGCAAAGGTACTGACCGATAATCATATTCCTTTTCAGATGAATAGGTTCGGATCCATGATTTCGATTCATTTTACCGAAGAACCGGTGGTGGATTTTGAATCCTCGGCCAAGGGGAACAATGCAGTTTTTAAGAAATATTTCCACGGAATGCTCGACCAGGGCATATATTTGCCCCCAAGTGCCTTTGAGAGCTACTTCCTAAACGATGCCCTCAGTTATGACGATTTGGATGAGACCATTGCGGCTCTGTCCAATATAGCCAAAGATTTACATTGATGCATAAAAGCAAGAAGGCTAAATAGATTCCTTTTGCCTATTTAGCCTTCTACTTTCATAAGGGGAAGGGTTTTATTTCTTAGCCGATCTTTTATTATAGTGATGCATTCCCCTTCTTTTTCTATAGTCTTCCCTAGTTTTTTTCATCTTCTCCCATTTTACATATTGCTCCTTGTCCAATATATTCCTCAGCTTTTCTTTTTGGGCTATCTGGTGGTCCAGCACAGCTATTTTCATAGCATAACGATCTTCAGAAGTTAGTTTTCTAAGCTCACCGCTTTCCTTTTTCGACCTTATTTCATTCATTTTCCCAGAGCGTTTCACGGCATTTTCCAGGTTGAGATCTTGCATTTTCTTTTGTTGGTCATCGGTAAGATCCAAGGCCAATGTCATTTGTTTCGTCTGAAGGGTAGCAATTTGTTCGGGAGTCAAGTCCTTCATAGGGTTTCTGTCCCTCCTACTGCGTTCCGGTGTTTGTGCCATAGCGGTTACCGCGGCCATTAATACTGCAAATACAATTAATTTTTTCATCTGTTTAAAATTTTATAATTAGCTAAAAAATAAGTGATTACAAAATTTACAAACAGATGTAACCACTTCGTTCCCGCCCATACCGAAAAGGTACGTTCGGGCGGGTTTGCAAAAACTTATTTTAATCATATTGGTATGGTATGCTTAAAAAAGTTTATGCTCATTTCATAGTACGATAATTTATTGGTTTTTGAATGTCTTATGTATTTCACCATTGATAATAATGGGTCATAACATAATTAATATTCTATTTTATTTATAGGACAATGCAATAACAGATTGGTTTAATGGGAAAGATTGTTTTAGGGCAATTTTAACAGATGGGCCATAAGGGTGTACGGCCGCAAATGTAATGTAGTTGTCCCAATTCCTGAGAGTTGATGACAAGTGCTTTTAGCCAATAAAAAAGGGCATCAACCTTAGGTTATGCCCTTTTTTAAAATGATTATGGGATTCTTATTATTGAATATTCTTAAATTGATTTGCAGAATTATCGGCCAAGGCTTCTAAAGTAACTTTGGATTTCTTTATTGAAATTCGGTCTATGGTTGCCTCAGAGTTGTCCGATAGATTATTGTAGACTATTGCGGATATCAAAAAGCAAATAAAATATAAAAGACTTTTTATTTTGTAGGACATAGCTTTGGGGCTTTTGTATTATACCTCTAAGATATATCATCTATTGTTCCCGGATGGGCCAATGTTGTGAAACCCGTTTAAAAATGTGGTAAAACGCCCAATAAATGTGGTAGCTAATTTAAAAAGAAGTAAGAAGGAGGTTTATTCCTGTACTTTTTCCAATTCTGCCAGCTTGTTGTCAAGATCCATGTCGTCGGATTGTAACTGAATGATTTCGGCCGAATCCCTATTGTTTTTATTATTATATTCGGGTTCCAAGGCATAGTATAAAACAGCCGAGGCTACAAAACAAACAAAATACAATAAGCTTTTAACTTTGTAAGACATAGATTGGGGGGTATTAACAAAGGTCTGAAAGTAGGAAAAATATTATACGTCAAAAAATAAATAGTGTTAAATTTTACGTTTTATCGTCAAAAGGTATCCGTTCAACGGAAGAATATGAATTTGGGTTTAAAAAATGGGCTTTTGGTTAAGACAGCCCATTTTATTTAAAGTTTAAAACCCCGCCTGAACGTATTCGGGCAGACCCGCCCTTTCCCAGAAACCTTGTTAAGATGATTTTTGTCATTTACTTAGAAATATTCTATATCCAATGTTGATCAGTGAAATATTTTTTTTGCCTACTGCTTACCGCCCACTTATCATTGGGGGTCCAAAATCAACTTTATCCGTTCCAGGGCATCCTGTAAATGATATTTGCTCAAGGGATCTGCGGTTCTATAGATGGTATTTTGCAGGTCTTTTCTAAGAATGTTCAACTCCGCTCTTGCAATGGAGCGAATATCGGACTGCCCGGTGTTGATTGCGGTAGATTTTTGATATCCGCCTGAATTTCCTTTTTTGCTCTCACCTTCGGCGGTCATCAAGTAGGCCAATCTTTCAATATGTGCCTTTTGTAGATTTCTTCTATAGGTATCAATTGTATTCCCACTTCGTGTTTCGGACCATAGTCCTTTTCTAAGATCTCCCATCATTTCCAATAGGGAATAAGCATCGGTGCCGTTGATAGTTTGGTCCTCTATCATCCTGGCCAATTTCCCCAAACTCAGAATATTGTCCAGCGTCCTAACCTGTAGGCTTCTAATCCGCTCTACCGAACCCGAATATTCTATTTTATTGAATATATCTGGAACGATCAACCATTGCGGGGTTTGGAACAATTGTTCCTGCACAAAAAGCAGGCAATTTTTTTGGTGTTTTCTATCTACGGGAGTGTATACCGCCCCTTCCTGATCATAGGTCTTATAGTGCTCATAGACACCGCCGATATTATTGCTGACGTGGCCCATATATCTATTAAATTGTGAAATCACCTGACCGTAAAGGGTGTTTAGGTCGTCGTATTCCTTGCCTTTTTCCGCTGTCCATTCGATCAGTTTTGGAGTTATCCGTTTTAAATTTTCAATGCCATAGGCACTTGCCTTAATGGCATCGTCCCCTAAATCTTCGGTCTGCGAACTTGGATCAACTACATCCCCAACTTGTTGGTGTCCAAAGCGGTACAATGGATCTCCCGCATGTTTAAGAATCCAGTTATCCAATGTTTCTTTTTCCTCTTTGTCGGACTTGTCCAATATGGGGCGGTACCCCCAATTAATGGCATATTTGTCGTACATCCCGATCTCCGGCATAAGGGCCACACCCTCGTCTCCAGGTTGGGCAATATAGTTGAATCTGGCATAGTCCATGATGGAAGGTGCGGTACCATATTTTTTGGTGAAGGAAGCAGAGCGGAGCGAGTCCACCGGGTAGGCTACACTACTGCCCATATTGTGGGGTAACCCTAGTGTATGGCCTACTTCATGAGAAGAGACAAATCGAATCAGGCGGCCCATGACCTCTTCCTTAAAGGCTACGCCCCTGGCATCAGGATTAATGGCTGCCGTTTGTACAAAATACCAATTTCTTAACAAGGTCATTACATTGTGGTACCAGTTGATATCGGATTCCAATATTTCACCGGTTCTGGGGTCGCTTACATGTGGTCCATTGGCATTTGGAATAGGGGAGGCCAAGTAGCGCACTACGGAATATCTCACATCCTCTGGCGACCATTCCGGATCTTCTTCTTGTGTTGGGGGGTCTTTGGCCACAATGGCATTTATGAAACCGGCTGCCTCAAAAGCGATCTGCCAATCCTCTATCCCCTGTTTTATAAAGGGGACCCAATTTTTGGGTGTTGCCCTGTCCACATAATATACTATGGGCTTTTTGGGTTCTACAAGTTCTCCGTTCTTAAATTTTTCAATGTCCCCTTCCTTCACTTCCAGCCTCCAACGGTCCAGGAAACGCACGGTTTTGCTCTCTTGGGCTTCCAGGCCATAATCTACCTGCCCTCTGGCAAACCAACCTACCCGTTCATCAAAATAGCGGCGTTTCATAGGTTTCGCCGGAAGCAAAATCATGGAGTTGTTTATTTCTATGGAAATAGACCCTAAACTTTCATTGGAAGGGGGATTGCTGGCCACATAGGTCTTTACATGTCTGGCCTCTATATTTAAGGGATAACTTTTTATGGTACTGATATAACTTCTGGAATCATCCAAACGGGAAACCTTATATTCTTTTCGATAATGCTCCGGCATGCCCAGGGCATTTACATCTTTTTCAAAAAGATCGTTCACTTGGATTACCGTAGCGGGATGCAAGCTATCTTTTTTAAATGCCTTGATATCGAATGAATACAGTACTGGTTCAAAATTGGAATTTACCACGGCTTCACTTACCGGTAGCGAATCGGCGGCAACAATATCATAGCTTACTACCCTAAGAAGGACTTTTTTTGGCAACTTTTCCCATCTCAGTACCTTGGTATTTATTTTTCCCCCTCCGAAACCGATCCCTGTGGCCGTTTTGGAAATTCTGCTGACCATTAGCATTTCCTTGTTGAAAAGGGAGTCCTGTATTTCGTAGTAATAATTGTCATCTACAATATGTACATCAAAAAGGCCCTTATCCGTTTTTGCCTCTTTGGTAATTACTTTTTCGTAGGGTTCTATGGCTCCTTTTTTTGATTTTTCCTTACTGTCCGAAGATTCGGTCTTATTGTTTTTCTTTTTAAAGATCTGCGCTTCCGTACTATGGCAGCAGCCTATGAGGAAAAATGTAAATAACGCCTTGGCGAGTAAATTTTTAATCATATTTCAGGTAAAATTTGTGAATTGCTGTAATCTTTCAAAGAACTAAAAATATTTTAAATTATGGAAGTGCATAATCATTATTAGCCAATTGCAAAATAATTAACGGAAATATCTGTTTTTCTGATTTTTGGGACGCCAATCCTTGAATAATTTTGGTAAAAGGAGAAAAAATTACAGATAATCTGTAACATATTTATCTTTTATATGTCTATTTAAATAGAGAATATCATTTATAGTTTGCTTGAGTTAAGTTAGTGTAAAGTCTTTGTGGAAGCAAAGACTTTACTTTCGTTGGTAGAAATCCGGTTTGGATTTCCCAACAATCCATAGATCAAAAGAGTAGGGGAAGTACGAATTGGAACAGTAGGACCAGCAATATGACCGAGATGAGGTTAAGAACAATTCCCACCCGCGCCATTTGATATACCTTTATATATCCACTGGCAAAAACTATGGCATTGGGGGGCGTGGCCATGGGCAACATAAAGGCGCAGCTACTAGCGATGGTCACCGGTATCAATAAATAGAGCAAAGGAACCCCAAGACCTATCGCAATACCTGCAACTACCGGGGCCAGCACTGCAACCAAGGCTACATTGCTCATTAATTCCGTCATAAACAGCATTAATAGTATCAATAAGGTTGCCGTGAATAAGATACTTATTTCGCTAGTGGAAATGGCGTTGGCCACCATATCTACAATACCACTGGTAGACATTCCTTCGGCAAGGGCAAGTCCGCCGCCAAATAGTATTAGGATTCCCCAGGCCAATTTTTCGGTATCGTTCCAACCAATTATAAAATCACCTTTTTTAAGGTTAAATGGAATTGCAAAAAGGGAAACTGCGGCTACCATACTAATGATGGTGTCCGAGAGTCCCAAGGATGGAAATATACTGTTGATCAATGTTCTAAAAATCCACAGGAACACAGTTATCCCAAAAATGGTGAGCACCATTTTTTCTTTGCGGCTCGTTGGTCCCAATTTTTTTAATTCTTCCTGTATAATCTGTTTGGAACCAGTAAATTTTAATTTCTTATTGGGAAAAAACCATTTTACGAGTACTAGATAACAGATGGTAACCAGGATGATGGAGAAGGGTAGTCCAATAAGCATCCATTTAAGAAAGGAGATTTCGATATCGTACTCATTTTCCAGTAACCCGATTAAAATTGAATTAGGAGGCGTACCAATTACAGTGGCAATGCCTCCTGCATTTGCGGAAAATGCGATTCCCAACATTACATTCAGGGCAAAATTGCGATCATCCTTGGTGAAGCCATCGGCGTCGTTGACCAGAAGCCCAATAACGGACATGGCAATGGGGAGCATAACTACGGTGCTTGCCGTATTGCTGATCCACATGCTTAAGGCAGCGGTAGCGATCATAAACCCTAGGACCACTTTGTTCGGTGTTGTTCCCGTAATCCTTATGATGTTGAGGGCAATACGCTTATGTAAATTCACTTTTTCCAGAGCCAAAGCCATCACAAAGCCTCCGAAAAATAGAAAAATAATAGGACTTCCGTAATTGGCGCCTACCTCGTTGATGGGCATGATCTTGAGAATGGGAAATAAAATTAGGGGCAATAGTGCAGCCACCGAAATGGAAACGGCCTCGGTTATCCACCATGTTACCATCCAAACCGCCACGGCAATTACGGCATCGCCTTTTTCGGAGACAAGGGTATTGGGTAAATTTATAAGAATAAAAAAGAAAATGGGACCTAGTAATAATCCTAATTTTTTGCTCAAATCCATATGGGAGGTTTATGGTCTTCTAAACTAGCATATTTCTGTCAGTTATAAAAATGTAAACTTGGGACTTTTAACACTACCATAAAAGATGGACGTTTCGGTACTTTGCCAGAAAGGGCATTGGAATTGTTGGTCTCTAATTGGATTATGGGTCAGTAAACTATGGAATCGGTTGCTATTTTGGGAAGGTCGTAACCTCCGTAATCAATAAACAATTCCCCTTCTTTTGGACCGTCAACATGATCCGGTCTTTTAATAGGGGTATTGAACAGGTACACGATCTGTAATTTTTTAAACCTTTTTAATTTTTGGAGATGTACCTCTTCAAAATTTGTACCCATAAGGTTTAGGTTTTTGAGATACCCCAGTTTTTCCAAAGTTTCTATATTCTCTCCCGATACTGCCGTATTGTCCAATTTTAATATGGTTAGATGCGGCAGGGTACTTATTTTTTCGAAAATGGCTTCGGTAATCCGGGTACCGCCCAGATCAAGATAGACCACTTGGTCCTTGACCGAGGATAGCAGATCAAAATCCTGATCGGAAAAGGAAGGTTTGTTGATGCAGGAGATCTTTATAAAGTTACTTTCCTTACTTATCCTTTCCACGTGAAAGCCCTTTTTCTTCAGGGATGCAATAGTATCCTGTGGAATTTCGGCAACTTCCACATCTGGGTAGGTATCATCTTTTGCTTTTGGGAAGAAGGCCTGGACCGATTCTTTTTTTAGGCCCATTTCCCCAATGCTCTTGTCAAATGGATTGCCATTGGCTATCCAGATTTTAATAATATCCAATTCTTCCTTGGAGGGCTGGTCCTTGTCCTTGGGGGGCATGTGATCTTCATGGTCCAAAGGCAATATCATTCTGGCGTAGAGGGAGCTTTTTTCGGGCTCGTTCGGCTCAATTACAAGTCCGTCTTCCCCGCCCTTAAGAATACCATTTGCTTCCTCCAACCGCAATTCCCCTTTTTCTTTTTTAGCATTGTGACAGCTTACACATCTGTTGTTGAGGATGGGTTGGACAAGGTCCGAATATAGAATTGCCGCTTCCCAATTTTCTTCTTCCAAGGTGGGCATTTCATAAACTTCGGGGCCAACGCCCAAGAGGGATTTTATGTTGTTGGGCAGTGGTTCAATGAGGTAATCCGATCCATGGGTAATATTTCCTCCAAGATGTCCGGTGAAGGATATTAGAAATAATAGGGAGAACGAAAAAAGGACCACTGGCACCCGCCTTATAAATATGATCTTTGGGGATGTCGCCAACCGGAGATACATCAACAAAGAAAAAATAGCGGTAAAGATGCCCATCCATAAATGAATTTTTACCGTTTCAAAGGAATAACCTTCGCCCTTATATAATAGGTAACCACTGATACAAGCTATGGTGGCGAAAACAAAGGCCCATTGGAAAAGGACCCCGATTATATTGGACCACTCCTTATTCTTTCTATCGTACCATTGCAATAGTAGGGCGGCCATAATGAATCCTATTGGTAAATGTACTACAAGTGGGTGTAGGCGGCCTATTAATTGTAGAATTGCTTCCATAAATTAGTGGTTCAATTTTAGGCGTTCTTTTAAGGACTCCATCATAAAAACATTGGCCTGCCATTGATCGGAAACCGGTATCCGGGTATAGGGCAGGGTCGGCATATAATCTGCCGGGCCAAATTCTGTGGTAACCGTTACAACGCCGTTATGTTCCTTCCAGCCTTGGCGGATTACCTTTTCCCAAATACCCAAATGTCTTTCCAGGGCATTCGCCCATTCAGGGGCTTGGGGGTCGTTTACCTGCGGACCTTCGGCATGACCGATACGGGCATGTATGTGGTTGGATCTTTTGATTACTTCCTTTAATAATTCGTCCTTGCCCTGCAGGAGGGATTCGTGGACTACCATCCAATGGCTAATGTCCAGCGTAAGCTTAAGGTCGGGAATTAGGGCCAGATACTTGTTCGTATCCGGTAGGTTGTAACTAAAACGGCCCCTATGTGTTTCGTGATAGACGGGAATGTTGTGTTTGGCACTTATTGAATTTGCTGCCTCGATAAAGGCCCTGTTTTCTTCCAATGTAAAAAAATCGCTGCCGGTCTGACTGTTGACCAGTACCGGTTTCCATAGCATTAAGGCCTCCAAAACACTTTTGTACTGTTCCAAACTCTCCTTAAAAGGCAGGCCCTTATTGGTGCCATGAAGTAGGTTTAAAAGGAGGTCGTGTTTTTTCAAGGCGGCTTTTAGGGCTTCCTGTTTATCGGCTCCCGAAGGCAGCCATAATTCAACTCCGTCATAGCCAGAGGTCTTGGCCCGTTCGCAAAAGGCATCCCAGGATAATTGGTTGCCCCAATCGGTTTGAAAAAAAAGAACCTTTTCTTGGCCATAGGAAAATAACAAGGACCCAAAAAGTATTATGAATAGCCGCATTTTATTGGTTTGGTTGATTTATGTTTTAGGCAAGGATCTCGTGTATTACATGTCCTTCCACATCGGTAAGACGGAAGGGCCTTCCTTGAAAATCAAAGGTAAATTGTTCGTGGTCGAACCCCAGGAGGTGCAACATAGTGGCGTGTACATCGTGTACCGAGACCTGGCCCTCCAGTGCGGAAAATCCAATTTCATCGGTGAGTCCCCAGCTGGCCCCTTTCTTTATGCCCCCTCCGGCCATCCACATGGTAAAAGCGTCCCCGTGGTGGTCCCTGCCCTTATAGGCCATTTCCTGGCCTTCCCTGTTTTCCTGCATAGGGGTCCGGCCGAACTCGCCGCCCCAAACTACCAAGGTCTCGTCCAATAGTCCCCTTTGTTTAAGATCTAGGAGCAGGGCGGACATGGGCCTGTCTATTTCGGTGCACTTGTTCCTGAGTCCCAGGTCCACGGCGGTATCGTGTCCGGTCCCGTGGCTGTCCCAGCCCCAATCGAACAATTGCACAAAGCGCACCCCGTCCTCTACCAGTTTTCTGGCCAGGAGACAATTGTTGGCAAAGGATTCCTTTCCCGGTCGTACCCCGTACATCTCCTTGATATGCTCCGGTTCATTGTTGATGTTCATCACCTCCGGTACAGCTGTCTGCATGCGGTAGGCCATTTCGTACTGGTTGATCCTGGCCAGGATCTCGGGATCGGAATATTCGTCAAATTCTTTTTTGTTGATATTGTTTATAGCATCAATGGTACTTTTTTTAAGGTTCCTGGTAATGCCCTTGGGATCGTCTATGTAGAGCACCGGATCTCCTTTTGACCGACATTGCACTCCTTGGTACACCGAGGGCAGAAAACCGCTTCCCCAAACACTTTTTCCCGCATCCGGTGTTTTGCCACCGGAGGTAAGTACTACAAAACCGGGCAGGTTCTGATTTTCGGAACCCAGGCCATAGGTGACCCAGGATCCTATACTTGGTCTGCCCAATCTAGGGCTTCCGGTATGCATGAACAATTGGGCGGGCCCATGGTTGAACTGATCCGTATTTACCGCTTTCAGGAAGGCCACTTCATCCACGACCTTGGAAAAGTGCGGCAGAAAGTTGGAGACCCAATTGCCGGATTCCCCGTGCTGCTTAAATTCCGCTTGGGGCCCCAATAGTTTGGGGGTACCGCGGATAAAGGCAAATTTTTTGCCTTCCAATAGGGATTGGGGGCAGGCCTGATTGTTCAGTTTTTGTAGGGTAGGCTTATAGTCGAACATTTCCAGTTGGGACGGGGCGCCCGCCATATGGAGATAAATAACGGATTTTACCTTGGCAGGGAAAGGTGGTGCCATGGAGGCCAGAGGGTTGATGTCCCTTTCGGTCAAGGCTATCTTGGCGGTGTCCCTGTTGCCCAAAAAGGAATTACAGGACATGAAAAAGGAGCCCAGGGCCAGGCCGCCCATCCCGGCAACGCAATCCTTGATGAAGTGCCTTCGGGTCTTTGCCTGGATTTCCCGTTGTAATTTTTCTTTTATCAATCTGTCCAAACTGTTCATAACTACGATTTTGTTAAAAATTCGTCCAAGTTCATAATGGCATTGGCCACTACGGTCAATGCGGCCAAATTGGCATCCGTATCGGTTTCAAATGGAATGAATTCCTTAATATTCCCCGGTTTTTCTCGGAAATCGGAAAGGGATCTGTTGTACAGTTCCTTTAGGACCGTTAGTTCTTCTTCCGTAATATCGGTCAAAACGGCCTTTTTGTAGCCATCCCTGATACTTTCGTCCACATTGTTGCCCTGGCCCATAAATTTGGCCAAATAATAGGCAGCTTCCAGATATACGGGGTCGTTTAGGGTAACCAGGGCCTGGAGCGGGGTATTGGTCACCGTTCTGCGCACCGTTGATACTTCCCTGCTCCCTGCGTCGAAGGTCAGGAAGGAGGGGTAGGGGCTGGTCCTTTTTAAATAGGTGTACACCCCTTTCCGGTACCTGTCCTCACCTTTGCTTTCCACCCAATTGCCACCGTTGTATACGGTCTGCCAAATACCGTCGGGTTGCGGCGGCATAACGCTGGGGCCGTACATTTTGGAGCTCAACAGCCCGGACACCGCCAGGGCCTGGTCCCTGATCTGCTCGGCATCCAAACGAATCCTGGGGCCTCGGGCATAGAGCCTGTTTTCGGGGTCCAGATTGTACAGTTTGGCGTTGTTCTTGGAACTCTGCCTGTAGGTACCGCTCATTACTATATCCTTTATCAGGGCCTTGATGCTCCAATTGTGCTCGTTCATAAACCTTAGGGCCAGCCAATCCAATAGTTCGGGATGTGAGGGGGGGTCGGATTGTGATCCCATGTCTTCCAAAGAGGCTACTATGCCGTGGCCGAAGATCTGCTGCCATACCCTGTTGACAAGGGTACGGGCCGTTAACGGGTTCTCCTTGCTGACCAGCCATTTGGACAATCCCAGCCTGTTTTTTGGCCAGGCATCGTTCCAAGGGTTCAGGCTTTGGGGCGTTGCGGGCCCTACGGTGTCGGTCTTCATCAGCCAATTGCCTCTTTCGAAGACCTGGGTGGTCCTTTTTAGATATTCCGGATTTTCTATCATGATGGGCAGTGTTGGGGTGTCGGTGTTCAACAGCTGCATAAAACGGTCATCGATTTGGGAATATCCGGAATTGATCCCGGCTTTTATTTCTGGTAGGAAAGCAAACCACGAAATGTAACTGGTGGGGGTTTTTGGGGATATCTTGTCGTTATCGGCCTCAATGTATAGGTTCAATCTGTCGTTGGTCCTTTTGAAAGGGAACTTTTGTATTTCCCTGCCATTTGTCCTATTGGTTGTAAACTGGGCCAAAATGTCGCCATCTGCATTGTCCTTTCTAATGGTAACTTTGGTCCCATCTATATCGGAGGAATATCTCAGGTAGATGTAATCGGCACCTTGGGTATATACGTCCGGGAGGTGACAGGAGCCATTGTCCCTTAGGGCCAGCCATTTGGTGTCGGCCAAATTTCCGTTGGTATAGTTCTTGGCCAAATGGGCATGGTAAATAGGTTCGGAATATTGTAGGAAATTGGTATAGGCTTTGGCAACTTCACTATCCTCATTTTTAGCGATCCATTGGTGGATCTTATCCACTTCCCCTTGTTGTTCCTCGGAATAAAATCTTAAATTGGGTTCATCCTCCGAAGTGTCTTCGTCCCTGGTATTGTTAAAAAATGCCATAAGGTTGTAGTACTCTTTATTTTTGAAGGGGTCATAGGTGTGGCTATGGCATTGTACGCAGCCAATGGTGGTGCTCTGCC
This sequence comes from Arenibacter sp. P308M17, assembly GCF_003426735.1. Classification (GTDB taxonomy): domain Bacteria; phylum Bacteroidota; class Bacteroidia; order Flavobacteriales; family Flavobacteriaceae; genus Arenibacter. Next base: position 12,491 of record NZ_QVON01000003.1, on the reverse strand, counting down.
AAACCTCGAAGGTGGTATTTACCCTATCGATTACGGAGGCTACCCTGAATTCTTCATCTTCGGTACCTCCTTCATCATTGTTCATTGTATTCCTATGAAAGGCAGTGGCTATCAACTGATCGGCCGTAGGGTCGGGCAGCAGGTCCCCGGCCAATTGTTCAATAGTGAACCGGTCGAAGGGCATATCCCTGTTCAGGGATCGTATGACCCAGTCCCTATATTGCCACATGGTCCTGCCCACATCTTTTTCATAGCCTTTGGTGTCCGCGTACCTGGCTTGGTCCAACCACCAACTGGCCCATTTTTCACCATAGGACCCGCGTGACAATAGTTCGTCCACCATATCTTCATAGGGGATCTTTCCAGAGGTAAAATCTTTGAACAGGGAATCGTCAGGGGGAAGTCCGGTTATGTCCAGGGACAGTCTTCGTGCCAAAACGTTCCGCTCGGCAGCTGGACTAGGCTCCAAGTCGTTATTCTCCAAAGTCCTTAAGATAAAGTGGTCTATACTGTTTTGGACAAATCCTGCACCATCTCCGGAAGAAATACCGGCCGATTGTACCGTTTCAGGAACTTCTACCTTATCGGGTAGGGTATAGGCCCAATGTTTGCCCCATTTGGCTCCCTGATCTACCCACTTGGTCAGCAGTTCTATTTCCTCCTCTGAAAGTTTGGATTTCTTATAGGGCATGCGCAATTCCAGGTCATCTTCCTTTAACCGTTGGATAAATGGGCTTTTGGCAGCATTGCCAGGGATTATGGCAGGTTCTCCGGATTCGGTAATGGCAAAGGCTTCCTCTTCGAACAAAAGGCTGAAACCACCACTTTTTTTGACCCCCCCATGGCAGGTAATGCAGTTCTTGTTCAGAATAGGCTTTATATCGGCACTAAAGTCTACGGTATCCGAAGGTTTCAGAAGGCTCCAAATGGAAGTAATAAGTATGATAATACCTATAAATAAAAGGGCATATGATACTTTATTTTTCACTTTAGTATTTTTTGGTGTTCCATTAATCTAAACAATTTCAATCTGTAATAATAAAAATCAACCTTAAGAGTATACCATTAGGTTTTAATTTTTATGTTCCTAATATTAGTGACTAATAATCAAATACGCAACCAATAAAAAAGCGATTCCTGATATTATTTATCCAAAAAAAGGGTTTAAATGTTCGGATCGGTCCTTTAAAGGTGAGATCTGGAGGTTCTGAGATATCCCTGCCTGCAGGTTTTGCGAACCTACCCGCTAATTGTTAAAAAATATTTATGGCAAGTGTTAGTGTGATGATTGATTCATGCAAAAAAAGTTATTATCCTCATTTCAAATTAATAAAATTTTTTAAATAAATGAAATTACAATGATAATGTCAATTCAAAATTACATACTTGAGATATTGCTTTTGGGTATCCGTTTTTAAGCAATTCTCCCGCTTTGGTAGAATTGCCTAAGATGAGTAATGCTTTTTTTTGGGGTCTTTTAAAATTATTTTCTAAGAAGCACCACCTTGGTATCGCCCTCGGTGGTTATCTTGATCAACTCGTGCTTGGAAAGTGCCTTCATGGATTTATCCCATTTTTTGCCACTTAGGCCCGCCTTGGTCTTAAGCCCATCCAAGGTCATTTTGCCTTCCGGTTTCAATAGGTCAAGAATCTCTTTTTCTTCCTCGCTAAGCTCCAGTTGTTTCTTTTCCGGTCTCATTTGAGGAAAGAAAAGTACCTCTTGTATAGAGGCATTGTTCGTCATCAACATGACCAAACGATCAATTCCGATACCGATACCACTGGTTGGGGGCATCCCGTATTCCAAGGCCCTTAGGAAATCCTGATCAATGAACATGGCCTCATCGTCCCCTTTTTCCGATAGTTGAAGTTGTTCCTCGAACCTTTCCCGCTGGTCAATGGGGTCGTTCAGCTCGGAATAGGCATTGGCCAATTCCTTTCCATTGACCATAAGTTCAAAACGCTCCGTTAATGCGGGATTGCTTCGATGTTCCTTGGTGAGGGGACTCATTTCCTTGGGGTAATCTATTATAAAGGTGGGCTGTACGTAGTGATGTTCACATTTTTCACCGAAAATTTCATCGATCAGCTTGCCGACACCCATACTATCATCAATCTCAATATGTAGTTTTTTGGCAACCTCCCTAAGTTCCACTTCATCCATCCCGGCAACGTCAAAACCGGTATGGATTTTAATGGCTTCCAAAATGGGTACTCGGGGGTAAGGGGCCTTAAACTCTATTTCATTTTTGCCTACGGTTACTTTGGAAGTGCCGTTGGAGTCGATGGCCACCTTTTCCAAAAGCTTTTCGGTCATATCCATCATCCAATTATAATCCTTATAGGCTACGTATAGCTCCATGACGGTAAACTCAGGATTATGTGTGCGGTCCATACCTTCGTTCCTGAAATCCTTGGCAAATTCGTATACGCCGTCAAAGCCACCAACAATCAATCTTTTTAAATAAAGCTCATTGGCCACCCTTAAATACAAAGGGATGTTCAATGCATTATGGTGGGTCATAAACGGACGTGCCGCCGCCCCGCCGGGAATGGGTTGTAGTATTGGGGTCTCCACTTCCAAATAGCCGGCATCGTTAAAAAACTGCCGCATACTATTGGTGATTTTAGTGCGTTTTATAAAATTTTTCTTGACACTTGGGTTCACTACCAAATCTACATATCGTTGGCGATATCGCAATTCCGGGTCGTTAAATTCATCGTACACTTTTCCGTCGGCATCCACTTTTGGGAGGGGCAGGGGCCGTAAGGATTTGCTAAGCAGGGTGAAATTCCTGACCATGACGGTTTTTTCACCTACCTGTGTGGTGAACAGTTCCCCTTCTACACCAATAATGTCGCCAATGTCCAATAATTTCTTGTATACATCATTGTACAAGGTCTTATCGTCCCCAGTGCAAATTTCGTCCCGGTTGAAATAGATTTGTATCCTGCCTTCGCTGTCCTGCAGTTCCGCAAACGAGGCTTTACCTTGTATTCTTCTGGACATGAGCCTTCCGGAGAGAACTACCTTTTTGCCTTCTTCATAACCCTCCTTGACTTTCTTAGAAGTGCCGTTTACTGGGTATAGTGCCGCGGGATAGGGGTCAATTCCCAATTCCCGTAACTTGCCAAGTTTTTCCCTTCTAATTACTTCTTGTTCCGAAAGTTGCATATGTGTATAAATTAAGGCTGCAAATATAGGCACAATGCATTAATCTATCAATCCAAAATATAGAATTGATGGCTTTCAAAATGGCATATTTAAATTATTCCCTATTTCCTGTAACAAAATGTCTCTTTTAGGGTCTTATTGGTAAACCTTTCCCGATAAGGGAAGGGGTCAATCAAAAAATCGAAAAAGGCATGGGCTGTCTTAGAGTCTTATTAGCTGTTGTTTTTCCGCCCTTGGCCGTAATTGGCAAGGGTTGCGGGTCCTTTATAATTGTTTTTCTACTTACCCTTTGCGGATGGGTGCCGGGCGTTATCGCCGCCCTGATCATTTTGAACAATCCGAACTAAAATCTGGCAGTTTGCCTTATTGGCGGAGTTTGTATCTTTGCAGGATGAACAAAAGGATTCTCTTAGAAGATTTGGGACATAAGGATTACAAGGAAACTTGGGAATATCAGGAAGAATTGTTTACATCCATCCTGGACATAAAAATAAAAAATAGGAGGGGGGATTCCCAATTGGAAACGCCCAATCATTTTTTGTTTGTAGAACACCCCCATGTGTATACTTTGGGAAAAAGTGGGGATATGGGCAATCTATTGGTAGAGGAACAGGTCTTGGCCGAAAAGGGAGCGAAATTCTACAAAATAAATAGGGGCGGGGATATCACTTACCATGGTCCCGGGCAGGTTGTAGGATACCCTATACTGGACCTGGATAATTTCTTTACCGATATCCATAAATACCTTAGGTTTCTGGAGGAGATGGTTGTCCTGACCTTGGCCGACTACGGGCTTAAGGGAGAGCGTTCCGAAGGGGAGACCGGGGTTTGGTTGGATGTAGGCACCCCTTTTGCCAGAAAAATATGTGCCCTAGGCGTCCGTGCCAGTAGATGGGTCACCATGCATGGTTTTGCCCTGAATGTCAATACCGACCTGGGCTATTTTGATCTGATGATTCCTTGCGGTATCAAAGGCAAGGCGGTTACTTCCCTGAACGTAGAATTGGGCAGAAAGAAAGTGGAAATGACAGAAGTGAAACAGCAGCTAATGAAGCATTTTGAAACACTTTTTGAGGCAGAATTTTACAGTAGTAACAGACAATTGAGCTAAAAAACCCAAAACATTGGTCTTGGGTTTTTTAGGCTAAAATCCACCAATTTAGTTATTGAACTTGGTGAGTTGCATTTGGTTGGAGAGTTCCCCTTTTTTATTATACGTTTCTTGCCTTACCATTCCTACACCTTCCGCCAGCCATAACTTGGACGGCATAATTTGTTTTACTCCCATGGTCTCGGAAACGTTCTCCTGTGATAGTACATAACAATCAAAGGTTCCCGCAGGGGTGGTGATGCTTTCTTTTTTTTCTACCTTTCTATTCAGCTGGTCTACCTTAACAGTCATGTTCATGCCGGTCATTTTAATGGTCATGGCTACATTGGCGTCGGCCAGGTCCTGTCCTACGCTGAGGTCATTGGGCAGTTCTATATCTGTTCCGCTGATATCCATTTCCATTCCCATATCTGTATATTGTTTCATCATTTGTGATGGAACAAGGGAATTGTAATCTATTTTCACTGCCCCCCCGGCGCAGCTCATTTTATAATCGGAAATCATAATTTCCTTGCCTTTTTCATCGGTAAACCTCATATTCATGGTGGCGTTGGTAACGCCGCCCGAATTTTCAACTTTGGTAATGGTGTAATCGGTAATGCCTTCGGTCTTGCCTTTTTTGTTGGTCATGGTATATTGAAAACTTGAGCCTTCCTCCATGGGATAGAATTTACTACAGTCTTGTGATAAAGCGTTAGAGGTGAAAAGGAAAAAGCTATAAATTAAGGCAAGGGTTCTCATAATATTCATTTTGATTTTATATTGATTTGAAATTATATTTTCTTGAAAACGACACGCCTGTTCTGGGCTTTGCCATCGGGAGAACTATTGTCCGCTATGGGTTCGCTTTCCCCCTTTCCTTCGGTTTGAAGCCGGTTGTCTTCAATGCCATAAACGGTTACAAGGGCATTTTTTACCGCAGCGGCCCTTTTTTGGGACAGCTCTAGATTGGTATCTCCGGGGCCATCGGCATCGGTATGTCCAATAATCATTAGCTTTATTCCGTTGTCTTCCTGTAAAACTTGGGAAATTTGTCGAATGACCCCCATAGACGAGGGTTGAATATTGGCCGATCCGGAATCGAACAATATGCCATTGGTAGAGACTTCCCCTTCTGAAATCAATTTCCGTCTAAGGTCTACCCCTCCCTCGGCCACTTTTAAATTGCTGATAAAAATACGCTCCTTTCCATCTTTCAAATTGTTGATATGGAACTTTAAGGCCTTCAATATGGCTCCTTGGGGCACCATCCTTGGGATATCGATATGTTTTTCTTCATTGACCCATAACCGAAACCGCTGTTTGTTAACGGCGATGGAAATATGGGGCTGTTCTACAATCTCCTCTCTAAGATCGGCTTTGACAACACTGTAAATTTCCCTTTTATTATCTATGTGGTTGGACATGGTGATACCTACCGGGGAATATAGGCAAAAAGGGATATGGGCATGTACGAAATTGGCGCCTTCCTTAAATTTGTCATCATCACTTAACGCTATTTTAAGAAAACTGGTTGATGAAGTCTTCTTATCCAATCCAAGTGTCAAAATATCGAACTCAATGGTGTATTCCTCCGGTAGATCGGGTACGTCCGGAATAAAATAGATGTTGTGTCCCGGGATTAATTCCAACCACTTTTCACCAGAATCGTTTATGGATACGACTTCACCACCACCATTGGTATTCCATTTGGAAGGGAAGTCGCCAATGAAATCACTTGAGAAATCATCAGAGAATAAAGGCTTGTCTCCCGGTACATAGTCAAATTTACCATATACCTGGATGGTTTTGGCAGTACCTGGGGCGGGGGGTGCCATAGTGCCACTGTCCGAATTTTTAACTTCATTTCCTGTGTTTCGCTGGCCCGAAGAAGGTATTGGGCTATCTATGGGTGCTTCAGTAGGCGATTTTTTAGAGTCCGGCTCCAAAACACTGTCCAAGACGGCATCGGTTTTTTTTGAGGCCTCCCTATCTACCCTGTTTTCCACAGTACGTTCTACGGCCCTTTCTGCACGCTTGCCCAAATTTTTTAAAAATTGGCCTTGAACACCAGCTGTAAAAAAGAAAATTAACGAAATGGATAAAATTACTTTTAGGGAAATTTTGAAGCGATTCATAGTCTTAATATTTGTAATATATGCTTGTGACATTTGTATTATTGAACAATTCACTACAGTTCAAATTATGAATTAAAATTAGCGAAATTTCGGGCTTGAGCCTTTATAGGTGTATATCTTGCATGCTTTTATGTATTAATAGCAGGCTAAACCTTATGGTTAACATTTGAACTAAAGTAGGTTAAAAAAAAAGTGCTTTAATTAGGTGTAGAATCTCCTGTAGTTATAGGAATATTCGTACTAAAAAGAACTATTTTCTTATTCGGTCATGTGGAAAATTCAAAATGAGTTCTAATTGATCTTATATACTATGAGCGAGTTGTCCTGATCTTTTGCCACAAGCTCCAGCTTATGGTCGTTGTCCATATCAATAAGGTCGATACTGGAGTTTCCCGGAACGGGAAAGTTGGAAACGGTTTCTGCCTGACTGTCAAAAAGATATATTTTCTGGTTCTGTATATCCGTAACGCTGATATATATTTTGTCGTTCAAATAGAAAATCCGCGGTTTTGAATATACCCCAAGATCCAATTCCACTTTTTTGCTCCTTATGGTCAGTACATTATCGTTCATAATGGCCAGGGTATTGCTTGTAGCATCCAATCCGTGGTCTGGAAGTAGATTTAAATTGGCCGTGGTTGTTTTACCATTTTCATCTATTTGAAAGAGATGGCCTTTGGTGTCGGTAACGGTAAACTTGTTTTTGTGAATCAGAATCCCATTGTCTGAAAAAGTTATTTTATTGGACACATTAACCCTTTTATCACCGGTCCTTGATAATATTTTTAATTCGCCACCTTCCTCTTTAATGACCAGATAATCTTTTTTGCCAACCCTAAAATGCTTGGGTGTGCCCAGAACGGGGTTTGTAGCTTTGGTATATTTAAAACCCTTTACAATTTGGCCCGAACTATTGTACATAAATAGTTTTGTACCCTGGGTCACCAAAAACCGATAGTCCTTATTACGGTCGTAGTCAAATACCGCCAAAGGGTTTAAATTGCCTCCTTCATAGGTGAAGGTAAAGGGGGGTACATCCTTGCCGTTCCTGTCTACGATCATAAACTGGTTATCCGTTGTGAATGCCAGTTGCAATCTTCCATTTTTGTACAGGTCTACCTGCTCTACACGTCCTTGGATACGGCCATTAAGTTGTTTCTTCCAAATTACCTTGCCATCTGTAGAAATGAGATAGAGGTTGTTGTCCTGGTCCTGTACTATAATTTCGTCTTTATTGGTCCTGTGGTTTTTTACAAATTGGGGAGGTGTAACTATTTCTGTGTCCAATTGAAGGGTAAAATAGGGAATGGTTTTGTTCAAGGTGGTTTCGTGGGCAATTTTTTGAAAAAGTATATTGGTGTGGTGAAAATTGTCGTCCGAGACCATTTGGGCTGCAAAGGAATATTCGGATAGCTCTTTGGTTTTAACGTCCTTCCCGATGTTCTTGTCCATATATTGATCCAAAAAATATTCTACACCATCGGCATTGGAAACAAAAAGCATGGAGGATTCGTCCGCCAATTGTTCTTTAGCGGTTTTGTAGACCGATGTTTTTTCAAAGGTGGAACCATTTTTAAAATTTCCAATGAAGGTCTTCAAGGTCTCCGGAGTTGGGGAGAACACGAATGCATTTTCAATGATGGTATAATAATTGGCTTTAAAATCCTGTATAAGTGGATTGAAATAATGATCAAGGAAATTGGACTTGGAGAGTCCAACAATTTCATTGCCTTGGTATTCTTCCGAAGTTTTTTCCAATTCATCCAGATAATTAAGGATATTCTCTGAACCGTAGGTGTGCAGAACAATAGCTTTCTCCTTGTTGAGGTATACAAATCCAATTTCTTCAACTGCCTTAAAAGTGGTGTCTATAACAATGGACCTGTCCAAATATTTTTTTTGGTTCTGGGCAAAGTTTTCATAATTGTCATAAGTAAAGGCCATGATGGCATCGGAGGACATTGGTGCAAGGGTGGGCGTTTTTGGGGTCAGGGCATGGGTGTTCTTAAAAAGATTACTGTAGTTAATAATGGAATCATTGGCCATGCTAATGCCATTCAGTTTTAAGTGGTCCTTGTTGGTGTTGAAATCCAGAGATACCCAGTCCGTAAATTTGGAAATATCCACCTTATGTCCTTCGGATAAAATGTGGTTGAACAGGGGGTTACTTTTATTAGTGTTTATAAAAATATTGGCACTACTCTGATTACTGGCGATTTGATATAATTTATTCAAGGATTCGTCAACCGTTAAATCCCTTTCCTTGCGAAGTATATTTTCAATAAGCATCTGGGCGGAGCTTACTATAATTTTGTCATCCAGGATCGTGGAAAAGAAATTGGCCCCGTCCACAGTATAGCGGTCAAAACTTTTCCCCTCATAACTTATGTTTTCGACAACTTTATTGTTTTCATCTCCAATGTCCAGGAGATCATCACTGTTTTGGGCAATCAATAGCAATTCAAAATTGGCCTTTCCCAATTCCACGAAAGCCAAAATGCTCTCGCCATTGGGCTGGATATATTTTAGCGATTTTAGTTTATCCAATACAGTGGCATAGCTGGATGTAGTGGATAAGGTTTTTAGGAGGTCACTGTTTTCCAGTTCACTGGAAAAGGAGGGCTTATCGTTTATTTTTACAATAACGGCACTGTTCTGAGGAACGTAATGGAGTATTGGCGAGGTTTTGGTGCTTTGTTTTGCACATCCGATAAAAAGTAAGAACAGTAGCGAAGCTAAATTGAATTTCATAAATAAAACTTTGAACAAAGTTAGGATTTTTAAACATCCAGTTTTAACTGATCTGGTAATAGTCTAAAAGTTTTCCGATGATATTTGGTGATACCGTACTTTCGTATGGCCTCCCGATGTTCCCTGGTGGGATAACCTTTGTTTTTTATCCAATTGTACATAGGGTATTCCAAATGTATTTTCTCCATATAGTTATCCCTGAAGGTTTTTGCCAAGATGGAAGCGGCGGCTATGCTCAGGTATTTGGCATCGCCTTTTACAATGCAGGCGTGGGGGATGTTATGGTATGGGTTGAATCTGTTGCCGTCCACAATGATAAATTCCGGGTCTGTAATTAATTGATCAAGGGCTTTGTGCATTGCTGCAAATGAAGCGTTCAAAATGTTGATTTTGTCAATCTCATCCGGAAATATATGGGCAACCCCAAAGCTTGTGGCATTTGTTTCGATTATTGTCCTAAGTAGCCCCCTTTTTGCCGAGGACAACAATTTGGAGTCGTTGAGGGTCTTGTTTGAAAAACCTTTTGGCAATATTACGGCTGCAGCGGTGACAGGTCCGGCCAAACAACCGCGGCCGGCTTCATCCGTTCCGGCTTCCAGCGCATATTTGTAAAAGGCTTTTAACATTTAAGTATTGTTCTGATATCGCTTGGAATTGGAAAAACTCCATCAATAGGTTCAGTTTTACAGAATTAAACATAACAAAGGCCAATGTTTGATCCAACCCTTGTCAAAGATAAAAATTTATAAAGAGGATAAGTGCCATAGGATACAAAATCTAAACAGGCTCTTATATACATAACAGTGTTGTTTCCGAATAGATCCCTACCCATCTGGCTAAGAAAGAATTTGGCGGTAGGGATTATAAGGGTCAGTTGATTCCTTAAAATTGCAAAACATGGATACAAAAGATGTAAAAACTACCTTTCGGATTAATAGTTGAACTATATATAATAGGTTGTTTTTCTGTTTTATAAACTTTCACATTTCATTAAGGACAAAAAAATTAACTTTGTCTGCGTAAGTTTGTAACATGAGATATTTGTTGACATTTTTAATAGTGTGTTTTAGTCAGGCCATTAGTGCACAGGAAGATTCCATTCCTCCCTCAAAGAATGGGCTTGAGGGCGGTAAGGAGACCAAAGTAAGGAATCTTCCAGCCAAAAAAAATGGGGAAGCTAGGGGTCAGGCAGTAACTATTAAGGACTACAAGATTATTGGTTACGAAAGGGATACTACATTTTTGGATACTACCATCTCCATACAGAAGGAGTATAAATACAATTTCTTAAGGAGGGACGATTTTGAGCTGATGCCGTTTGCCAATGTAGGACAGCCATATAATAAACTGGGGGTTAATTTTGATGTAGGGGATACCTATCCCGAATTAGGTGCCAGTGCGAAGCATTACAACTATATGGAGGTTAGGGATATTCATTATTACAATGTGGCAACCCCTATGAGCGACCTCATGTTCAAGACCACCTTTGAGCAGGGACAGCTTTTGGATGCCTTATTGGCTTTCAATACTTCGCCAAGATTAAATTTTTCGATTGGATTTAAAGGTTTTAGGTCCATGGGCAAATATCAATTTAGTGAAGCCGAGTCGGGAAATTTTAAGATGACGGCCAACTATGAGAGCAAGAATAAGCGCTACAATCTAAGAGCGCATGGGGCGGCCCAGAACTCCTTGTGGGAGGAAAATGGCGGACTTTCCAATAAGGAACTGCAATTTGAATCGGGAGATTCCGACTTTAGGGACCGTTCCAGATTGGACGTACTTTTTTCCGATGCCACCAATCGGCTCTTGGGGAAAAGATATTATTTGGATCACCAGTACATAGTATTTGGCAGTGAACTGGATTCGGGCAGGACCAGGACAACCTCTTTGGCCCTTGGGCATGAGTTTACGTATGAGACCAAATACTATCAATATAAGCAAACCGCCCAAAATGATTATTTTGGGGATGCCTATGCTTCGGGTATATTGGATAAGGCCAGCTTAAAAACGACCTATAATCAGCTCTATGCCCAATTTTCAAATAAGACATTAGGGGTATTGACAGGATTTGTTAATCATTACAGCTACAATTATTTTTTTAATTCGGTATTGCAAACCCCTACCCAGCTAATCCAAAGTCAGCTTCGGGGCGATGAAATCGCTGCCGGTGCCAAATACGTAAAGAAGATAGGTGGTTTTCAGTTGAACGGCTCGGCACAGGCCAATATCTCCGGGGATCTGTCGGGAAATTTATTGGATGCCTTTGCCAGTTATAACATTAATAGGGACAACAGGCTTAAGTTTTCTGTACACTCCTCTTCACATATGCCCAATTTTAATTTCCTTTTATATCAAAGTGATTACAGTAATTACAATTGGCAGCATACCGGCGATTACAATAGGATAAACAATAACGGATTCCAATTTGATCTGGAATCCAATGTTTTTGGAAATCTAATGGCGAAGTACACTTCTTTGGACAATTACACCTACTTAGCTTCGGATCCATCGGAAACTGTGGTCGAAGGCGGGGAGCAGGCATTTGTTAAACCGTTCCAGGAGGATGGTACCATTAATATCATAAAGGTCAAATATGGAAAGGAATTTAAATGGAAGGGGTTTGCGCTGAACAATACGGTAATGTACCAGAATGTTTCCCAGGACAATAATGTTTTAAATGTACCGGAAGTAGTTACAAGAAACACCTTGTATTATTCGAACTTCGGGTTTAAAAAGGCGCTATACTTCCAAACAGGGGTGACTCTCAAGTATTTTACATCTTATAATGCGGATGCCTATAACCCGGTATTGGGAGAATTTTATTCCCAGAACCAGGAAGAATTGGGAGGGTTCCCAATGTTGGACTTTTTCATCAATGCCAAAGTGCAGCAAACTAGGATATTTTTAAAGGCAGAGCATTTTAACTCTTCTTTTTCCAACAACAATTTTTATACGGCCCCCAATTATCCTTATAGGGATTTTGTGATACGATTTGGATTGGTTTGGAATTTCTTTTCCTAGTTCAATAATCATATTTCTGGAGTTTTTGAGGATGATGACTTTCATGGTTCTTTAAAGCGTAAAAAAATTATATAAATATTTCAGCTGCAAATCAGCTTGTTACAGGGGAATTAAAAAATCTTTAAAAAATAATTCAAAAAAGGTTTTGTGTAAATAAAAAAAGTATCCTACATTTGCACCCGCTTAGAGAAAGAGCGGGAGTAAAAAAGAATTTGATAAGTTCATTGATATATTGTAAAGACAGCGTGCCGCCTTCTTGGAAACGGGGAGGCGGCACAGAGAAAGAAATCGAGATAACGGGCCGGGAAAGATGCCT
>NZ_QVON01000026.1 GCF_003426735.1 Arenibacter sp. P308M17 | reverse complement strand
CAAACACAAAAAAGAAGGCTTTCCCCATAGGGAGGAACCGGATCCGTCAACAAGATATTCAGCCCTGGCCTATCGGCGGGCCGAATACTTAGTTATTGTAACACGTACTTTTTTATACCTCGATTGAGATAGTAACCTTTCCACCAAGTCCCTTTTCCACGATTTCGTACAATGTTTTTAAAGTCAGGTTACTCCCATTGTTCTCGACACGTGAAATGTAAGTCCGCTTCTTGTCCACAAGTTCGCCAAGCTGCTCTTGGGTCAGGTTTTTTTCTTCCCGCGCATTTCGCAAAAGGAGACCGATTTTAAAGGACTCAAAATCCCTTTCCAGTCCATCCCTGCGCTCTGTTCCTTTTTTACCGTAAACCGTATCTTTTATATCTTTCCAGCTTTTAGTGTCCATCTTATTTCTTTTTGTCTTCATAGTATGAATTCATTAGTTCTAATGCTTTGTCGATTTCCTTTTTAGGTGTCTTCTGAGTTTTCTTGGTAAATCCATTCAACAGGATCACGAGTTTTCCTTTGTCGAAAAAGCAGAACACCCTCCAAATGTCCGAACCCAATTTGATTCTGGCCTCGTAAAGTCCTTTTGTTCCGACAATCGCTTTCAGATAGGTCGAGGGAACCCTTTCATAGGTTTCAATTATTTCGATAACCTTGAATATCTTGTCCTGAACCTTTTTAGGCTGTTTGAGCAAGAATTCTTCGAAATAGTTTTTGTATTGGATTACCTCCCTGACTTTTACCATTGCTCAAAGGTAACTTAAAAGTTACTATTTTCAAAATATTTTATTGAATTTAGATTGGACGCTTAAATTTGGTAGTATGTTTTACAACGGTTAGTATATGAAAAGCAGGCTATTTCGAAGCACTGAACTTTCGGTTAATCACAAAGTTTGATTCGAGCCCAAACCCTTGAATTTATAACTGTTTCGCCTATTTTTTATATACATTGTTGAACGAATCCTCCCTACCGGTCGGAAGCTTTGTCGTGTTCAAAATACGTTTTACTTAAATTTATGCAATCTTAAAAAACAATGTAATGTATAA
>NZ_QVON01000025.1 GCF_003426735.1 Arenibacter sp. P308M17 | reverse complement strand
ACAAACACAAAAAAGAAGGCTTTCCCCATAGGGAGGAACCGGATCCGTCAACAAGATATTCAGCCCTGGCCTATCGGCGGGCCGAATACTTAGTTATTGTAGCACGTTTTTATTTATTCAAGTGTTTTTTTCCTTTCTCTTATTAGCATAAAACTCATAATTAAAATAATGCTTATTCCGATTACTAATAAACCGTATTTGAATAGTCCTGTTAGAAAAAATGTCAGGAAGCTACCATAACGACCTTTTTCAGATTTTTGAACGAGTTCAGTTATGATGCTAGAATTCTCTAATAAGAAATAAAGGACAATACAGAATAAGCTAATTATGTATATTTTTATGATTTTTAAATTTCTTTTATTCATCACTTATTTCAGATTATCAAAAAATTCAGTTGGGTTTGTAATATATAAATGTGCTTTTGAAATTTTTAATAATTCCGCCAATTCTCTAATATTTGGATTGCATAGATTTCCATTTTCGTCCATTAAAATCCAATCATTTCTATCGCATAATTCCAGCATTGAATTTAAGAAATTCAGTTTTGAATCTCTCAAATCAGTCCGAAATCTAAAATCTTCTATAAAATTCTCCTTTTCGTTAAAGTCAATACTCAAATCGTGGTCAACTTCTCCGTTTTCGATTTTCCAACTTTCGTTATTCCACGAAGCTCTTGGAATAATTTTGTCAATTTCGTTTCTTAATTCCGCAATATTAATTTGAATTCCTTTCCACCATTTTGTTGAAATCGCATCTTCAAATTCAGGTTCAGTAGCATCATTCAGTTCCACGTCATAATTTTCCCAATACTTTTCCCATTCAGCGTGTTTTATTTCAAGCTGTTTTGGAATTCCGCCATATTTTGTTTCAATCGACTTTCTTGGAAGTACAAATGTTAGAAATTGATATGTTGCCATTGGGTTTTCTTAAATGTGCTACAACGGTTTGCGCATATGGTTTGTGGCGAGCAAAAATGCGCTAATTTTTCGATTAAGGTTTTACGTTTCTAAAAATACAAAAACTTTGGATTTGGTAATAATTCCGCCATAAACTATATGCGTTGTTGAACGAATCCTCCCTACCGGTCGGAAGCTTTGTCGTGTTCAAAATACGTTTTACTTAAATTTATGCAATCTTAAAAAACAATGTAATGTATAAAA
>NZ_QVON01000024.1 GCF_003426735.1 Arenibacter sp. P308M17 | reverse complement strand
AGGACAAACACAAAAAAGAAGGCTTTCCCCATAGGGAGGAACCGGATCCGTCAACAAGATATTCAGCCCTGGCCTATCGGCGGGCCGAATACTTAGTTATTAGCGGGTCGTTATTTTTTCTATATCGTATTCATATTCTAAAATATCACCTGGTTGACAGTCCAAAACACTACATATAGTTTCTAAAGTACTAAATCTGATGGCTTTTGCTTTTCCTGTCTTAAGTATAGAAAGGTTCGATAAAGTCAGCCCAACTTTTTCAGAAAGTTCATTCAGTGACATTTTCCGCTTTGCCATCATTACATCAAGGTTTACAATTATTGGCATAGCTTATACAGTTAATTCATTTTCAGATTTCATATCAACGGCATTTTGAAAAAGTTTTTCCAAAACTGCTGCAAATACTGAGACAACAAAAGGAATACAAGCAAAAACGAAACCGTAAATCAACAAACCTGGTGCATCATCTTGTTCTGCTATAGGATATAACAACGGTACAAAACCTATCATTAATAATAAACCACCAATAAGTGAAGCAAACTTTATATTTCTAAAAGCTGTTACGGAAAATTTTGAAAAGCCTACATTTTGGTCAATTAACACTAAAAGTTTCCACGATTGGAAAAGAACGAAAAAATATGGAGCAGCAACTGCATACAGCACTATTACAATTCCTAAAATGGCATTTGGTGCATATGGAAATTCAGCCAACGCACCTTTATATAGATTCGGCAAAGCAAAAACAGTCAACGCCAAAACAATTAGCCCCATAAAAACTAAAGTAGTCTTTAATAACAGGGTAGAACTTTTTTTAAACATATCAAGTATTTATTAAATTGTTGTAATACTGCAATTATAATAAATATTTGTTGATAAACAATAAATAAGTACTGAATTAAGTAAAATTAACCTTTGTAGGTTGAAAGGAATATTAAAAAGCTGAATTTGTCTGTTTAGTGTGTCATACCTAGTTTACAGCCAACGTCTCGGCTATGAGTAGTGCGGCGCAGAAATCCGACAGATTTCCAGCTAAGCGCTAAGCAAAAGCTTTTGGTTTTGTTTTTTCTTTTTTTTGTCCAAAGCAAAATCCTAAAGATTTTGCGACTATATAAATATACACAGACCTTGGCGTAAATGACCGAAGTCCGCATTAATTATAGGTATTGTTGAACGAATCCTCCCTACCGGTCGGAAGCTTTGTCGTGTTCAAAATACGTTTTACTTAAATTTATGCAATCTTAAAAAACAATGTAATGTATAAAA
>NZ_QVON01000023.1 GCF_003426735.1 Arenibacter sp. P308M17 | reverse complement strand
ACAAACACAAAAAAGAAGGCTTTCCCCATAGGGAGGAACCGGATCCGTCAACAAGATATTCAGCCCTGGCCTATCGGCGGGCCGAATACTTAGTTATTGTACACTGGCTTTTTATTCGGTTATATACTCAAATATTATTTTCGGATTTATAGATTCCGATTCTTTTTTTTGTTTGAAAACCTTTAGCTTTTTATTATATCTAATTGTCAAAGTGTCAAAACTTTTCCATTCAAAACTAACATCTTTTGGTTTTATAAATTCAGCACTTGCGACAAAGATTGATTCAGGTTCAATATTTTCATCATAATTGCAATCAGTTGCGTAAATATGAATTGATTTATTCAAAGTTGCATTTCCATTCATTTCGGTCATTTTTACTTTTCGTAAACTTTCGTAATCACATTCCACTTTTAATTCCGTTTCGGTTGGTTCGTCAAAAATTTCAAAATTTGACATAAAAACGAAATATCCGATTATGGATATTATTCCGAGTAATAAAAATCCAATTAGTAACTTTTTTATCAATTTGAGTTCGTTTTTCAGCTTGTGTACAACGTTTAGTATAACCGCAGTTACGGGATTTAATTTAATGTTTTTCGGATAAGCACTGACGGTAGCAATTACGCGTGGATTCGGACGCAGTCGAATCCGCCGTAATTGCGGTTATACATTGTTGTGTACAGTGTTTTTCATTTTAAATTCTTCCATCCACTTACTCCTTTTTTTTTCAGTTGTAACAACAAGAATATTATTATAAATCCAAAAAAACCAAGTAAAGAAATTAATAATCCATATCCGCTTATTAAATTAAATATCATTAATAGCAAACTTGTAACTAACAGTCCATAAAATCCAAATTTTCTCCAATCCAAAATCATAAAGGTGAATATTATATCAGCTACTCCGACTATTAAGAGAAATACATTGTCAAAATCCGAATCATTAAATACATTCTGAAAATCCTCTTTCAAGAAATAAATTCCTATAAATAATGTAAAATAGAGATAAATAGTTAAGACTATATTTCTCTTTTGGTTGTTTTCTTTATTTAGAATAATCATAATTTTATTTAGGACGGGTCAACATTGTACACAACGAATTGGTATAAGATTAGTGCGCCAATCAAAACAAGTCGCTGGTCGTAACAGGACATCGTAGCGCATTAATTTTATACGGTGTTGAACGAATCCTCCCTACCGGTCGGAAGCTTTGTCGTGTTCAAAATACGTTTTACTTAAATTTATGCAATCTTAAAAAACAATGTAATGTATAA
>NZ_QVON01000022.1 GCF_003426735.1 Arenibacter sp. P308M17 | reverse complement strand
CGATGCGGTGACCAATGCGAAATTGGCGGACAACGCCGTGCAGACCGAAAATATTTTAAGCGGAGGCAACGATAAGGTTTTGGTTACGGATGCGGTAGGTACCGTGGCCTGGGTTGACAAGTCGAGCTTCGATGCCATTGCTGACCAGGTAACGATTACGGGTGTGGGTACGACTTTGGATCCCTTCAAGGTAGAGGACCTTTCCATCATTACAGCCAAGCTGGAAGATGGGGCTGTTACGACCATAAAATTAGATGAAGATGCCGTGACCAATGCGAAATTGGCGGACAACGCGGTCCAGACCGAAAACATATTGAGCGGTGGCAACGATAAGGTCTTGGTGACCGATGCGGTGGGTTCCGTGGCCTGGGTAGATAGGTCCAGCTTCGATGCCATTGCGGACCAGGTAACGATTACGGGTGCGGGCACGACCTTGGATCCTTTTAAGGTGGAGGACCTATCCATAGTAACTGCAAAATTGGGTGCCGATGCGGTGACCAATGCGAAATTGGCGGACAACGCCGTGCAGACCGAAAATATTTTAAGCGGAGGCAACGATAAGGTTTTGGTTACGGATGCGGTAGGTACCGTGGCCTGGGTTGACAAGTCGAGCTTCGATGCCATTGCTGACCAGGTAACGATTACGGGTGTGGGTACGACCTTGGATCCTTTTAAGGTGGAGGACCTATCCATAGTAACGTCCAAGCTGGGAGACGGAGCGGTGACCACTGTAAAATTGGATGACGATGCGGTGACCAATGCGAAATTGGCGGACAACGCCGTGCAGACCGAAAATATTTTAAGCGGTGGCAACGATAAGGTTTTGGTTACGGATGCGGTAGGTACCGTGGCCTGGGTTGACAGGTCGAGCTTCGATGCCATTGCTGACCAGGTAACGATTACGGGTGTGGGTACGACCTTGGATCCTTTTAAGGTGGAGGACCTTTCCATAGTAACTGCCAAGCTGGGCGATGGAGCGGTGACCACTGTAAAATTGGATGACGATGCTGTGACCAATGCCAAGCTGGCGGACAACGCGGTGCAGACCGAAAACATATTGAACGGTACTATTTTAACAGAGGATATTTCCTCAGGTGGTAACGATAAAGTTATGGTTACCGATGCGGTAGGTACCGTGGCCTGGGTGGACAAGTCGAGCTTCGATGCCATTGCGGACCAGATAACGATTACAGGTTTAGGTACGACTTTGGATCCCTTTAAGGTAGAGGACCTTTCCATTGTTACTGCAAAATTGAGTGCCGATGCTGTGACCAATACCAAGCTGGCGGACAACGCGGTGCAGACCGAAAACATATTGAACGGTACTATTTTAACAGAGGATATTTCCTCAGGTGGTAACGATAAAGTTATGGTTACC
>NZ_QVON01000021.1 GCF_003426735.1 Arenibacter sp. P308M17 | reverse complement strand
CAAACACAAAAAAGAAGGCTTTCCCCATAGGGAGGAACCGGATCCGTCAACAAGATATTCAGCCCTGGCCTATCGGCGGGCCGAATACTTAGTTATTGGCAATAGTGCTTTTTAATTTTTCAGTTCTATTTGGTCAAGAAATGTTCCTCGCCATTTATTTAGTTCTATTATTCTTTTAACTTTTTCCGAAATCAAAATTGGTCGGTTTGCACTTGCTCCGCTACCAAACCATTCAAAAGTCCGAACAAAGTCGGGTAAGTTTTTAAAAGGCTCGATGTCGAAAGTCATTTTTTTACCTTGCGGAAAATTGTATTTTATCTGTCCGCAGAAAGGTCCCTTAACTAATGGACTATCCATTGCTTTTAAGAACTTTATTGCGCTTTCTTCTTTTGGATATTCACACTTTTCACTTGTCAGATTGTTGCTAATTAAAGCTTCTGGTAATATTGTATCAACGTGTAGTTGATAGATAGATTCAAGTTCCTTTTCGGATTTGTGAAATATTGGTCGTGAAAAACTGATTCCAGTTATTCCGTTTTTTTCAAATTCCGTTTTGACTGGCTCACGAACAAAAATTTTGTCAAATACCCAATTCAGTCCGATAAATTGGCTGTTTTTGGCTTTAGGTTCATTTTTAAATCGAAATGGATTGTTTTGTTTAATTCCAATGTGGCAAGTAGGACAACCAATATTTGGTTCATAAGTTAATTCCAAATATCCAAAATCATTTTCTGGTTGGGGATATCCAAATTGTCCTGTTGTTATGTGATACCAATTGTTCATATTCGATTTTCCTGCATTGTTGCCAACGTTAAGGCTATGATTTCGGTCTGGGAAATCCAATAGGATTTCTCGGGATCGGAATCGGGCCGGAATAAAAGTAAGGAATTTTCTCTTTTGAAAAAGGCAAGACTGAATTATAGGCCCTGTTAGCGGTTGCTTGCAGCGCAGACCTTGATCCAACGGACAAGCCAATGGAACGATCCGCGGGGTTTTGCCGCATTTTCAATCCATCGCAGACCTTGGCGGATATAAATAAAATTTGATTTTCTGTAAAACCCTAGCGGATAGTGGCGGGCCAAGGTCAAACTGCGAACTGCTTGCGCACCCCTTGCGTACCGGTGGCAAAAGGGAATGTCCCGAAAGCTGCTCTTGTTTTTTTAATCCCCAACAACAGGAAAGCCCAGGCCCAAGATTATGCGGACCGTGGGTTTTTTGCTGCATTGATAAACGTACCGCTTGCTCACTGTTTTGTAAAACTATGGGGTAGGCAGCAAAAAAGTGGGGAAGTCCCGGAGCTGCTCTTTATTTAAGGCAAGTTACCGCTAACGTCTAGGCTATGATTAGTTGCGGTGTGAAATCCGACAGGATTTCGGCCCGCACAATAAACATACTAAATATGCGTGGATTTTCCGCAGGGAAAATCCAACCGCAATTAATTATAGGTGCTGTTGAACGAATCCTCCCTACCGGTCGGAAGCTTTGTCGTGTTCAAAATACGTTTTACTTAAATTTATGCAATCTTAAAAAACAATGTAATGTATAAAAAA
>NZ_QVON01000020.1 GCF_003426735.1 Arenibacter sp. P308M17 | reverse complement strand
GTATCCACCCCACCAAGCACATATTGCCATCTTGATTTCCTGTCTCTAGCTTTGCCCTAAAATAGTATACGATGAGCAAGGAACAGAAGATGTTTGCCCTGATCGAGGAATTTGAGGTCAGTCCCCTTAACGGCAGGGACTTTTGTAAGGACAAGGGCCTGGTTCCCTCTACCTTTTATTACTGGAAGAAAAAGAAGGACCGGATAGATACTGGCAGTAGCGCAGGTTTTGTAACCATAGGTCCGAACCCTGTAACGGATGGAAATCTGGAACTTATATATCCAAATGGGATCCGGCTACGGCTGGAGGCCTCACAGTTTGCACTGATCGGCAAGCTTTTAAGGCTTTACTAATGTTCTCTTTGAGCTCTTTTCATACGTATCATTTTTATCCCCGGCCATGTGATATGCGGAAATCCTTTAATGGCCTGAGCGGATTGGTGAACAATGAGCTGGGCAGGGAGCCTACCAGTGGCGATGTATTTATTTTTTTGAACCGCACCCGCACCCATCTTAAACTCCTGCACTGGGAAGCCGGAGGTTTTGTACTGTACTACAAACGTCTGGAACAGGGCAGTTTCACCCCACCGGCCCTTAAAGGAAAAAATCCCGGTATGACCTGGTCGGAACTGGTACTTATGGTAGAGGGCCTGCAGGTAGAAAAGGCCCATCAAAAACTGAGGTACCCACGATGAAAAAAGTGGCAAAAGCCTAGTAAAAACAGGGGTTTACAGTAGGTTCAAAAGAGTGGTTTTTGTATCTTTACAATATGCAAAAACCCTTGGAAAACCTCACCAAAGAAGAGCTTTTGGCGCTCCTTGACAAGGAGACCCAAAGAAGGGTGAAAGCTGAAAATGAAAATACCGATCTCAAGTTCCAGCTAGCTTACTACAAACGTCTGGCCTTTGGCCAAAAAAGGGAGCGCTTCGAGGGCGATAAAAACCAGTTGGGCCTTCCCTTTGAGATGGAGCCGGAAACCGCTCGAAAGCAAGAGGGGGAGCTCAAGGAAAAACTTGCCTACGAGCGCCGCAAACGCAAATCGAACCACAAAGGACGAACGGCCCTTCCAGAGCATCTTCCCGTAGAAGAAATCGAGATCTATCCGAGCGAGGATATTACCGATATGGTCTGTATCGGCAAAGAAGTGACCGATGAGCTGGAATACGAGCCTGCGAAATACTATATCAAACGTTACATCCGATATAAGTATGCCCCTAAGAACAAGGAGGGAGTGGTCATCGGGGAACTGCCCGGACGGGTGATCGAAAAGGGAATCCCGGGGGCAGGACTGCTGGCCTCGATCCTGGTCGATAAATACCAGGACCATCTCCCGCTCTACCGACAGCTGCAACGCTTTAAAAGGGCGGATATCCCCATAGCCTCCTCCACACTGGAAGGCTGGACCAGGCAAAGCCTTAAAATCATCGATATCCTTTACCAGCACCTGCTGGAGGATATTCGCTCCAAAGGATATCTGCAAAGTGACGAAACCCCCATAAGGGTAATGGATCCCGCTAAAAAAGGAAAGACACATCAAGGCTATTATTGGGTGCACCATTGTCCCATAGATGGCACCGTACTTTTTGATTACCGGCCCGGGCGTAGCCGAGAGGCTGCCGATCATGTATTGGCCGGGTTCAAGGGCTATCTTCAAAGTGATGGCTATGCCGCTTATGATAAAATCGGCAAGCGTGAAGGGGTTACCCACCTGAACTGCTGGGCCCACGCCAGAAGGGAATTTGACAAGGCAAAAGATAATGATAGGGAGCGCGCTGAAAAAGCACTGAGCTTTATCCAGAAACTATACGCGGTAGAAGCCCAGGCACGAGAGCAAAACTTAAGCCCGGAGCAGCGTAAGTCCCTGCGATTGGAAAAAGCACTGCCTGTTATCAATGAATTTGGCAAATGGATGTTCGATCAGATGAAGCATCAGCTAATCCTTCCCAAAAGTCCTATCGGAAAGGCCTTCAAGTATTCTATGGATCGTTGGGACCAGCTTAGCGCCTATCTTTTTGATGGTATTCTGGAGATCGATAATAATCTGGTGGAAAATGCCATCAGGCCATTGGCACTGGGCAGAAAAAATTACCTGTTTGCAGGTTCTCATTCAGCAGCAGAAAGAGCCGCAGGAATCTATTCCTTCTTTGCCATCTGCAAAAAGTACGGGGTGAATCCATTTGAGTGGCTTAAATATACACTGGAGAATATTATGTCCATCAACCATAAGAACATCCGTAATCTCTACCCACAGAATTACAAGAAATTACAGCAAGTTTAGATCAAGTTTACAAGAAGGGAATCCGGTAAATAAAATTATGCTAAGTTAGTAAATGTGGTTGGTGGGCCGCATAC
>NZ_QVON01000002.1 GCF_003426735.1 Arenibacter sp. P308M17 | reverse complement strand
GACGGGGCCCACCCCTTACCATTCCGAACAGGGAAGTTAAGCCCGTCTGCGCCGATGGTACTGCTACACCAAGTGGGAGAGTAGGCCGCCGCCTTTTTTTGGAGTCCCCGCATCGCAAGATGCGGGGACTTTTTTTTGTATGCGGCCAAAGGCCACGCCGATGGCCATTGCCAAACTGCTACATCGGACCATTGCTACATTTTTACATTGGCCCATCGTCAAATTGGCCCATCGTCAAATTGACTAATTGCCCAATTGTTATATTTTTACATTGGACCATTGGACCATTGGTAAATTGTTCCATTGGACAATTGCTACATTTCCAGATCCACCTTTCTTCAAACCTTCAAATTGACAAATTGGCCCATTTTCATATCGTCAGATCATTAAATTGCCAAATCGATATATTGGACCATTGTTACATCGAACAATTGCTACATTAAATCATTGATTCCCGAGCAACTTCAAGATATTAAAGCAACAAATTACCTACTTCCAACCAATTGTCGGCACGCTCATATCCTGTGGTGTGTATATTGTGGGGGGAGGTAAATAATATTTTCCTTCCCTGGAAATATTCCAGGTTGTAACTGCGATCATCGATCAAAATATCTCCATTGAGAATATGCTTACTGCCACAGAGGATTCTATTTCTCCAGTGGATAAAAGGAAAATGCTCATCCAACCAATCACTTTTTTCCCTTAATGAATTGGGATATTCCATGGCGGCGGAGGCTACATAAAGGTCATATTTCCGGGATAGTTCCTTCAGGACTTCTTGACTATTCTTAATAGGTTCAAGAGCACGAAAAAAGCCGTCCGTTCTAGCATGGTTTCTTACACTGGGTTGCCGTTCTTCTGGTACAGCTTGCCAAACCTCGCGGCCCATGCAGTCCATTTCCGTAAGGTTTTCGTTAAATTCAGCATTGTACAGTGTTATATGTGCATTATATGCATCGGCAAACACCTCGTCCATATCTACAAATAAGGTCATTGAATTAAATTTTAAATACGAAAATAACTATTTTTCCAATCAAGATCAGATCAATTGCACTTGGACCATAAATTGATAACGGAAATATGAAGTTGAATTAAATTTTTTGAGAGGTGTAAGTATTTTTTAATAGAAGCAAAATATAGGCGAATAACTTCAATAGGGTGCTTTGTTTTAAGGATAACCTAGACTAAAAAATTAATCTTGCTTGTTGTCCTTGTTGAACAATGCATCCATAATCAGCTTAATACTATAGAAACCCATGGTAATGGCCGCAATGGCCAGCAATAGGCCCACAATTAAAACCGGCCAGTAAAATGGATGTCCCTGGTTTTTAAATGCCTGGTATATTACTATCGGGGCAGTAAACATGAGGGCAATGGTATAAGCAATATTTTTTAGGCCTTTTAACAATAGGGCTTTATTAGTTCTCATGGCTTCATTTTAGGGGGTCTTATTTTTTTATCAATAGGGAGTCCGAAAACGTTTGGCAAATGGCAAAATAACCCAAGGCAAAGTTATTACTTTCAGCGGTATCACCAACATTAACAATATTTCCCCTAACCGTTGTGGCAGGGGTACTAAAGGGTCCGTTATCGGCTCCACTCTGCTGAATCAATTGGTTCATATAATTAAAAAGATCCTGATCTATACCTAAAATACGGATTGTCACCAATCTTTCATCTTCCAATTTACTATCGTAAAAAAATGAAAATTGAAATCGCTTTCCCTGATAAAATTCATCTTCGCTCACCAAATACTCCCCAAAATCAAAATCGAACAAATAATAATCATCCCGTTCCCCATTATCCGTAAAGCTAAGAATTACTTCTGTTTCGTCTTCTCCGAACAAAGTAGTGGTTCCTTGTTCCAGGGAATCCAGAGGAACGGTTGGAACAAAATTGGTCCGGGCTATATAGCTTTGTCCATTATATTGGATGTTAAGTTCCACTTCTCCTTGGGTCAATTCCTGCAAATCCCATACATTTTCATAAACCCCGGTATCCGGAATGGATTCTTGTAAAGTTATTGTAGACCCGGATTCCGTATTTGTGAGGGTAATTTCCTGTAGTTGGGCCGGCAGCACCTCTTCAAAGAATGAACTTGTTAAACTGGCCCTTATTTGAACCAATACGGACGGGTTGTCCATATCCTCCAATCTGATCAGGGCATCGATAACCAATCTAGGTTCTTCTGTAGGAAGGTCTACTTCAATTACATCCTGACACCCAAGGGTTATAAGACAAGCGATTAAAAACAATATCTTCTTCATTTCTTTAGAATTTGATGTTATAAGTGGCGGCGGGTACCAAACCAAAAATGGAGGTCCTAACCGCTTCGTTCACCCCTGTGTCCCCATTTCTGCTAAAACCGATGGAGGCCGCATTTCTTCTATTGTACAGGTTGTATATGCTAAAGACCCATTCAGATTGTAGTTTTCTACCCTTGTTTTTCCGCGGGGTAAGTGTAGCCGAAAAATCGATTCTGTGATAGGCTGGCAATCGCTGTTTGTTTCTAGGTCCATAATATGGAACTGCCAAATTTTGGAATTCGAATTGGCCAATGGGATAGTTGGTAGGTTGCCCTGTCTGGAACACAAAATTGCTGTTAAAGCTCCACTTTTCATTCAATTCATAATTTACATAGAGAGAAACATCATGGGTTTTGTCATAGGGAGTGTTGTACCAATTTCCTGAATTGATGCCAGTTTCTGAAGCATTTCGTCCCGGGGTCCTCTGTTCCGACTTGGACAGGGTGTATGCAAGCCAACCTTCAAACCTATCCCGATTTTTTCTCAGCAGCAGCTCAAATCCATAGGCCCTTGCTTCCCCGTTTAGAATTATCTGTTCAATGGCATCATTGGCTATTAAATTGGCTCCGTCTATATAGTCTATCCTATTTTGGATGTCCTTGTAAAAAAATTCGGTTTCTAGGGAATAATCACCATCCTTTAGGTTTTTAAAATATCCCAATGCATACTGATCCAATAATTGTGGTTTTACAAAGGGTCCACTTGGGGTCCAAACATCGAGTGGAGTAGGGGAACTTGTGTTGGAAAGCAGGTGGAGATATTGTGCCAATCTGGTGTAGCTTGCCTTTATGGAATTGTTAGGATCTAGGGTATAAGCTAGGGCAATACGGGGCTCCAAATTTGTAAAGGTAGCGAGGTGTTCGCTGCGTTTGGGATTTTTAACCCCAATTGGATCGGCCTCCTTGTATATCTGCATTAAGAGATCAAAACTTACGGGTTGGTTATTCCCATAAACATTTAATTCTTCTTGCCCCAAACGGATGAAATTACTGAGACGCAGCCCATATTGTAAACTTAATTTTTCAGTAATATTCTGTTCAACATCCACATAAACAGCAAATTCATTGGCGTATTTTTGGATCAACTGATTTTCAATTATTCCCGATTCCGCATCACTGGGTGCTATCTTCCCGGGATTAAAGCGATAATAGATGTTGTTGATACCGTAATTTACCTGAAAATTATTGCTTAAATAATACTTAAAATCGTATTTCAGATTAAAGTTTTGAATTCCGGAATTCCATTTAAAGCCTACAAAATCCAGTTTTAAACCATAATAATAGTCGGAGTAAATAAGTGACAAATTGGAAAATAATTTGTCCGAAAACAAATGGTTCCAACGGAAATTTAGAACCGCATTGCCATAAGTATTTACAAAGCTTTCGCTTATGGAAAAAACATCCCTTCCAAAATACCCAGAGATAAAAATGTTATTGTTCGCATTCAATTTAAAATTCAACTTGGTATTTAGATCATAGAAATAAGCAGTATTGTCTATGTCGAAAAGTGGCAGGAACAAATGTGCATAGGATGCCCTACCACCAATAAGAAATGCGGCTTTGTCCCTGATTATAGGGCCCTCGGCCAAAAGCCTGCTAGCAACTGCCCCGATACCACCGTTAATTTTTAGTGCTTTGCTATTTCCTTCTTTTTGAAAAATTTCCAAAACAGAGGAAACCCTACCTCCGTAACGTGAGGGTATACCACCTTTGAATAATTTTACATCCTTTATGGCATCTGGATTAAAAACGGAAAAGAAGCCAAATAGGTGTGAGGAATTAAAAATGGTGGCCTCGTCCAAAAGAATAAGGTTTTGGTCTACAGCGCCACCTCGTACATTGAATCCTGATGCCCCTTCGCCAGCGTTGCTCACTCCAGGAAGGAGGAGTATGGATTTAATAATATCTGCCTCCCCTAGGATTACCGGTATTTTTTTTATGGTTTCTACCGATAGGGAGTTAACACTCATTTGGGGTTTGCGGATATTTAATTTTTCAATATCCTCGGTAACCACTACCTCTTCCAATTGTTCCGCAACTTCAAGCAATTGATAGTTTATTTTTTGATCGTAGGACAGGTCAATTGTCTGGATAATTTCCTGATATCCCAAAGCGCTTATTTGAAGCTCATAGCTTCCTTTTGGCAAAGTAATGGAATAGAATCCGTATTCATTGGTGATAACCCCTGTACTTAAGGCCGGTACGGCAACTGTGACACCGATCAGGGTCTCGTTACTTGCTATTTCCGTTATTGTTCCGCTCAGGGTGAAGCGTTCCTGAGAAAATAGATTTATGGAAAATAGTATCAGTAAACAAAACGGCAAACATGTATTTTTCCCCATTTAAAGCAATTTTGCCTAAAAGTATCGATATTTTCCATGAGGAAAAAACAGTTTGCAATCTCTTAAAGTAAAAAGACCTTTTCATAAGGGGAAAAGGTCTTTTTAAATAAAAATCGATTATATGGAATCCAAAATGGAGTTAAAGGTAATGCTTGGCCTCATGGCCTTACTTATTAGATTTGCGTCCGGTAAGTAATATCCTCCAATATTGACCGGGGCACCCTGCGCATCGTTCAACTGTTTAAGAATTTCGTCCTTGCCTTTTGAAAGCTTTTCGGCAATAGGTGTGAAAACCGTTTTAAGTTCCTGATCCTTATTTTGCTGTGCCAAGGCGCTTGCCCAATATAGAGCTAAGTAAAAATGGCTTCCCCTATTATCCAGCTCTCCAACTTTTCTTGAAGGGGAGTTGTCATTTTCCAAAAATTGTTCCGTAGCCTTGTCCAAGGCATCTGCAAGTACCATAGCCTGACTATTGTTGTTTTTTTCGCCAAAAAATTCCAGGGACACCCCAAGGGCCAAGAACTCTCCCAACGAGTCCCATCTAAGGTGGCCTTCGTTTAAAAACTGTTCTACGTGTTTGGGGGCAGAGCCACCTGCACCGGTTTCAAAGAGTCCACCACCGTTCATAAGGGGTACAATTGATAGCATTTTGGCACTGGTACCTACTTCCAAAATAGGGAAAAGATCCGTTAAATAATCCCTTAACACGTTGCCGGATACGGATATGGTATCCTTTCCTTCTTTAAGTCTTTGCAATGTAAATAACGTAGCCTTTTCGGGAGACATTATTCTGATGTCCAATCCGGAAGTGTCATGATCGGCCAAATATGTATTTACTTTTTTGATCAATTCCATATCATGGGCCCTATTCCCATCCAACCAGAATATGGCGGGGATATTGGTGGCCCTGGCCCGGGATACGGCAAGTTTGACCCAATCTTGGATAGGTGCATCCTTTGTTTGGCACATTCTCCAAATATCCCCTTCCTCTACCTTGTGTTCAATTAGAACCTTGCCTGAACCGGTGTCTACTACGGAAACTTTACCATTGGTCTTGATTTCAAAAGTTTTGTCGTGGGATCCGTACTCCTCTGCTTTTTGGGCCATTAACCCTATATTGGGAACTGTCCCCATGGTTGTTGGGTCGAATGCACCATGTTTTTTACAGAAGTTGATGGTCTCGGTATATATTCCGGCGTAACTACTATCCGGGATTATGGCTTTGGTATCTTGGGCCTTTCCTTTAGAATCCCACATTTTACCGGAATTACGAATCATGGCCGGCATAGAGGCATCAATAATGATATCACTTGGCACATGTAAGTTGGTGATCCCCTTATCCGAATTTACCATGGCCAGGGCAGGGCCCTGCAGTATGGTATTTTCAATATCCGCTTCAATTTGTTTTCTTTCGTCATCGGGAAGGGTCTTTATTTTTTTAAGTAAAATTTCTAGACCATCATTGGCATTGATATCAATTTTATTAAAAGTAGTGCTGTGTTTTTTAAAGACATCGGCAAAGAACACCTTTACAATATGACCAAAAATAACAGGGTCGGACACCTTCATCATGGTAGCTTTAAGGTGTACTGAAAACAAAACGCCCTTTTCTTTGGCGTCCTTTACCTGCTCTTGTAAGAATTTTATCAGCGCATTTTTATTCAGTACGGTGGCATCTATGATATCGCCTTCCAAAAGTTTGATATTTTCCTTCAATATAGTCTTGGTACCATCTGCTTGAGTGAGTTCTATTTTTAAGGAGCTGGGCGACTTTATGGTAACCGATTTTTCATTCGATTTAAAATCTCCATGGGTCATGGTAGCCACGTGCGTTTTGGAATCTGCGCTCCAAGCACCCATGGAGTGCGGATGCTTCTTGGCATAATTTTTAACCGCTCTCGGAGCCCTTCGGTCCGAGTTGCCTTCCCTTAGTACGGGGTTCACGGCACTTCCCTTTATTTTGTCATACCTGGACTTAATATCCTTTTCAACATCGTTTTTTGGGTTATCCGGATAGTTGGGAATGGTATACCCCTTACTTTGTAATTCTGCTATGGCTTCGTTTAATTGAGGAGCCGATGCACTTATATTCGGAAGTTTTATGATGTTCGTTTCGGGCATTTTGGCCAAATTTCCCAGTTCTACCAAATCGTCCGAAATCTGCTGATCCTTTTGTAAATAATCAGGAAATACAGCAATTATTCTACCGGCCAGGGATATATCCTTAAGTTGGACATCTATCCCGGCTGTCTTTGTAAATGCCTTAATAATGGGTAGAAATGATTGTGTAGCTAATGCAGGGGCCTCGTCTGTTTTGGTATATAAAATTTTTGGCATTATAATTTTGTTTTTTAAGTTTAAGCGGAGCAAATATACAATTTTAAAAATGCCAAATTAACAGCGAAAGCCTATAATATTGCCTAAATATGTACTCGGGAAGTAGTATTGGGTAATGAGTATTGAGTATTGGGTATTGGATAATGATCAATAAAAGGCTTTTGTTGAAGATTAAATATTAAAAGTGGCAACTTCCTGCATAGATTGGCGGAGTCGAAATCAAAGCTGTTGAGGGGGTCGAAAGGATCCCTTAATATTCTTTATGTTGAAGTTGATCTTATGGAAAAATAAAAGCCATATCATTGTATAACTACCTTGATATGGCTTTCTAGAAATAGTTTACAAACTTGTTGTTTTGTTTTTACAAAACGGCAACCATTGATTGCATTTGCATCGCTATTTCAACGTTTGAAACATTCCATCCTTAATAATATCAATACTACCAAGAAACAAGGATGTTTCTCCCCAATGTTTAAATATTTGGCATTTTAATGTAGAACCTTGATCTTGCATTAAAAATATCACAATATTCACCAATCTATCCACTTGCTTGGGCAAGTCAATAGCCAGTATGCAATCTATAATGTAAAACACCATAGAAGAACAAATAACAATGGGATAAAGAACGTAAACTTTATGTGACATTCATTAATCCGCGTAACGAATTACCAGCCACATACTAAAAGTAGGAATTTTTTATTTATTAAACAACAATTATAACAATTTTATTATCAACATATTATGAACTATTGTTTTGAACAAATGTTTATAAATGAAAAAGCATCCTTAGGGAGGTAAGGATGCTTTTTTATAAATTCTATAGAATAATTAAGAGCGAACCTCCTTAATTCTAGCTTTTTTACCGGTAAGTCCTCTAAAGTAGAAAATACGTGATCTACGAACCTTACCTTTTTTGTTGACCTCTATCTTTTGCAATGCTGGCATATTTATTGGAAAAATACGCTCTACACCTACAGTGCCCGACATTTTACGGATTGTAAATGTTTCGGTAGCCCCGGTTCCCCTTCTTTGAATAACAACACCTTTAAAAAACTGTGTCCTTGTTTTTTCACCTTCCTTAATTTCGTAGTACACAGTTATAGTGTCCCCTGCTGAAAAGTTTGGAAAATCTTTTTTAGGAATAAATTCGTTTTCAACAAATTTTAATAACTCTTCCATTGTATTTTAATTAATATTTACTTAAACCAACTTTCACGATTATCGTCAGAGGTTGATTTAATGGAGTGCAAAATTAATCTAATATTTATAACTTACAAGTGAATGGACGATTTTTATCACCAATATTCATTAAAAAAATCGACGACAGCGCTAATCGTTCAGTAGGTCCGGACGAAGCTGTTCAGTCCTTGCATATGCCTGGTCTTCCCGCCATGTTTCTATTTCCGGAAAATTTCCGCTCAACAGTATATCCGGCACTTTATGGCCTTTGTATTCCGATGGCCGGGTATAGACAGGTGGCGCCAGTAAATTATCCTGAAACGTATCCGTAAGTGCAGAGGTTTCATTGTTCAATACACCTGGGATTAATCGAATTATTGTATCGCACAGCACTGCTGCTCCCAATTCCCCTCCGGACAGGACATAATCGCCTATAGATACTTCCTTGGTTATAAACAGGTCCCTAACACGTTGGTCCACACCCTTGTAGTGGCCGCATAGTATAATTACATTATTTAGCAAAGATAGGCCATTGGCCATTTTTTGATTCAAAGTCTTTCCGTCCGGGGTCATATAGATGACCTCATCATACTCCCGCTGACTTTTTAGATTTGAGATACACTTGTCTATGGGCTCTATCATCAGGACCATGCCTGCGCCGCCCCCAAACTGATAATCATCTACCTGATTGTATGTCTTATCCGTATAGTCCCTTAAGTTGTGTAAATGGATCTCTACAATCCCTTTTTCGATGGCCCGTTTTAAAATAGAGACTTCGAAGGGACTTTTGAGAATTTCCGGAACTACGGTAATTATATCTATTCGCATAGGAAAATCAATAACAGTTAATGCTTTTGCGTAGCGGCTTCAAAAGTACTAAAATTAGGCACAACCCTTTCCGTCAATTTTGTTTGGATTCGGAACTATTTTACAAGGGCCTAATAGAAAAAACTCCTTTTTTGGGAGCTTTTAAAATTTTAAAGGTAAAAATCCAAATGGTTTACTCGATAATCGGGATTTAAACCTGCCTGCCACGGGCAGGTGCTCCGACGCTTACCTTCCCGGTTCTGTTCAGGCGGGCGTCGAAATCAAACATGAATTTCCTTTCAATGCCTCGTGCGCCTGCCTTTGTCGGCAGACAGGCTTGACCAGAGGTAGTTTACTTTAAATTATTTGGGCTTTTTGTGCTTGTTTATCTCGTCCTGGAGCTGTCTACTGATCTTTTGTTCCCTTTCCAAAGCCCTCCTTCTGTGATCCTCATATTCGGTCTCTACTTCAGCAAGCGTTGATTTGGCTTCCTGAGTGAGAATATTGCTATTTCTGAATTTATAAATAAAAAATAATAAAAACAGCAATAGGGCCACGATAATGGTCCAAAGAATAAAATTGTAAGTGCCCTTGGAGACTAGAATGCCTAGGAAAGACATGCTATCCTTTTCTTCGGTAACCTCTGCAAGTTTATTGGTGGTCTCCTCCAGTTTTTTGTTAAGCGATTCAATGGTCTCCACATGTCCGGTAATGGTACTGTTTAGTTCATTGACCTTTTTATTGAAGGCATTAATGGAATCCAATACATTTTGTCTCAATTTTTCCAAGTTTAACTCCTTTACCACCTCGTATCTTACCCCATCGGCCCTGTAATTGCCTGATTTTATGGAGATATATTCGAATTGGGAACTGATAGGACCTTGGTCCAAGGAAAGTTGGTCCTCTTCCTCGGTTTCCTGTGCAAAGTGAAGGTTAAATGACAATAGGGCCATTACGATAAAGAGTAATTTTGAAATTTTCATTTATGTAATTCTTATTGTTAATAATGATTTAGAGAGGGCTAAAATACTTTAATATTCCCAATTATAAAAAAGGGATACCAGGTATCTTAACTAAATAGAATAACCCACAAATCTGTATATTATTATATATTGATAAAATTATTAATAATAGGTGTATCTGCGAACCTTCGCAATGTATTTGGCCAGGCGGATTACTTGGTGGGAATATCCAAACTCATTATCATACCAAATGTATAGCACAAGATTCTTTCCATCCTCCGATACAATGGTAGCGGTACTGTCATAAATTGCAGGCGCAGAAGTTCCAATTATGTCCGTTGACACCAATTCATTGCTTAAGGAATATTTTATTTGCTCCACTAAATCGCCTTCCAGGGCATATTTCTTAACAATGGTGTTCAATGCCGCCTTTGAGGTTTTGTTGTTTATCTCTAGATTTAATATGGCCAAGGACCCGTTGGGTACCGGCACCCTTATGGCATTCGATGTTAACTTGCCCATTAGTTGGGGAAGGGCTTTGGCTACTGCTTTTCCAGCTCCCGTTTCGGTGATTACCATATTTAAGGCCGCAGCCCTGCCGCGCCTGTACTTGCTATGCATATTATCTACCAAGTTTTGGTCATTGGTGTAGGCGTGTATGGTTTCAATATGTCCTTTTTTTATTCCCAAAGAGTCATCCACTACTTTCAATATAGGGGTTATGGCGTTTGTGGTACAAGAGGCGGCAGAAAATATTTTAAGGGAGTCGGGATCAAATTCCATATGGTTTACACCATGGACGATATTGGGGATTTCCTTGCCGGGAGCGGTCAGCAGCACCTGACTGCACCCTTTGGAGCTTAAGTGTCTGCCAAGGGCCTCTTTGTCCCTGAAGGCCCCTGTATTGTCTAATACCAAGGCATTGGTAATCCCGTATCGTGTATAGTCTATGTCCTCTGGACTATCGGCCTCGATAAAATGTACTGTTGTGCCATTTATGTACATAGCTTTGTTTTTGAAGTCGACATCCACTGTTCCCATAAATTGCCCATGCACGGAATCTGTCCTTAATAAATTGGCCCTCTTTTCCAAAATTTCCGGAGTAATGGCCCCTCGGGTAACTATTGCCCTAAGCCTTAGTTGGTTTCCTTTACCGGTTTTTGCCATTAATTCCCTGGCCAATAATCTACCTATTCGCCCAAAGCCATACAGCACTACATCCTTTGGAGTTATCCCGTTCCCCGAACCGGCACCTTTTAGCTTGTCCAATACAAAGGCCTTAACATTACCATAATTATTGTCGTCGGAATGATATTCGTAAGTAAGTTTTCCTATATCCAATTTGGAAGGGGGCAAATGAATATCGTTTATGGTTCGCAAGATTTCGACCGAATCAAAAATTGATATTGGTTTTTGGACAAATTCGCCGGCATATTCATGCAGGTTTATAATATCGCTAACATTCCTGTCCATTACCTGATTTTTAAAAAGAACGATTTCAATGGATTTGTCGTACCACAAATCACTTACAATTTTAATGAACTCGGTGGTAGCCTTCCTTCTGTCCGCTTGAAAGGCCAATTCTTTTTCATAAAGTTGAATAGCGCTCATAGGTTGATCTTGTTTTGTTTAATTTTGGACAAAATTATATATTTCAAACGTTTTCGTAAAGGAATATGATATAAAAAAAGCGCCCCTAAAAGAGCGCTCTTGTTTTTGAAATTTGTTTTTTACTGAATTATCAGTCGTTCTTTCTCTCCATTTTTATTCAACATGGTAATACTCGCCCTATCATATCTGGAAATACGGCCAAATTTGGTTTTGGCATCCTGAATATTGTTTATTTCCTCATCCCCAAAGGAGAGCAAAACTTTTCCTTCGAAACCGTAATTCCTATAGGTTTCGGGCACTCCAATAATTTTAACCCCTTTTTTCGTTTTAAAGGCCTTCTTCTCTTCATCGGTCAGGTTTTTAACTTCAAAGCCCAAAACTGGAATAATTATCGTTTGCCTTTCCTTCAGCACAACAGGAAACTCCATCCGCTCATCGTTGCGAAGAACGGTTACCAAAAGCTCGTCACCGGGCCTTTTGGAAGATATATAGCCTATAAGATCTGCGAATTTGTGAATTTCAACATTGTCTATGTTTTTTATAATATCCCCTTCCTTCAAATCCGCGTCAAAAGCACCGGAATCCTCCTCAACACCTGCAATGTAAACCCCATCAATTTCGTTTATTCCATTTTCAATGGCATATGGACTGTTCATGGGAACGGTATTGATACCCAAGATGCCCTTTTGAACGTTGCCATATTCCATAATGTCCTCCACTACTTTTTTTGCAATATTACTGGGTACAGCAAAGGAGTAGCCTACATATGAACCTGTTTGGGAGGTAATGGCCGTGTTGATGCCTATAAGGTCGCCATTGGTGTTAACCAGTGCCCCACCACTGTTCCCCGGATTTACGGCCGCATCGGTCTGAATAAACGACTGATCTAAACTGGCCAATGCCCTGGCCTTGGCACTCACGATCCCCGCCGTAACCGTGGACGTCAAATTAAATGGGTTCCCTACGGCCAAGACCCATTCCCCTACCTTTGTATTGTCCGAGTCCCCAAAGGCGAGATAGGGCAATTGCCTGTCAACATCTATCTTAATAAGGGCAATATCCGAATTTGGGTCGGTACCGATCAGTTCGGCATCGTAGGTTTTATTGTTGTTTAGGGTAACCTGCAGTTGATCGGCATTCGCAATTACGTGGTTATTGGTGACAATATAACCGTCCTGGGAGATGATTACCCCGGAACCGGTTCCCACTTGGGGTGTTGGGCTTCCGCCATATCCGTAGAAAAATTCCATTATACTGGACGGACCTTTGCTGGTGGCTACATTTTTAACGTGTACCACTGCATTCACCGTATTCTGTGCGGCTAAAGTAAAGTCTACCTCGTTAATTCCCGCACCCTTTGCCGAGGTTGGGGTATAGCTGGATGATATCAATTTTGCCCCATTGTTCTCCTGAATAACCGCATAATTTGGTTTCTCTAAAAAAAGTTTGTAAGTACCCAAGGTAATAGCACCTGCAAATACAGAGACCAATAATAAACTTCCAAATTTCTTCATAAAAACATTTTTTAATTTGCTCAAGTAAAATTAACATATTTCTATAGCAATTATTTGCCTTTAACGAGTTTTTAACTGATAATAAAACCTTAATAAAATTATATCTTTGCACAATAAATTACAATATGCTACTGAATTTTTTTAAATATCAAGGAACTGGGAACGACTTTGTAATGATAGATAATCGCGAAGGTTTTTTTCCAAAGGATAACGTGGAACTGGTCTCTTTTTTGTGTAATAGAAGATTCGGCATTGGTGCCGATGGACTCATTTTATTGGAAAATGACAAGGAGAGGGACTTTAAAATGGTCTATTATAATGCCGATGGGAGGCAGGGCACCATGTGCGGCAATGGAGGTAGGTGTATTGTAG
This sequence comes from Arenibacter sp. P308M17, assembly GCF_003426735.1. GTDB lineage: Bacteria > Bacteroidota > Bacteroidia > Flavobacteriales > Flavobacteriaceae > Arenibacter. Next base: position 935,274 of record NZ_QVON01000002.1, on the reverse strand, counting down.
CCTTTGCCCATAATTTGGGTATTGTGGGCCAAAATGCATCATTTATGGCAATAGACGGACTCCATAATGCGACCATTGCAAAGGATATGGTCAGTTTGGAGATGCAGGATGTACAGGAAATTAGGCAAAAGGAAAATTCTTTGTTCCTTAATACAGGTTCTCCCCACCATGTGCAGCTGGTAGACGGACTTAAGGATCTTGATGTCCGTAAGGAAGGTGCCAAGCTTCGTTATGGATTGTACGGTGAACAAGGGAGCAATATCAACTTTGTGGACCAGGCCGGGGAGAATACCTTTAATGTAAGGACCTACGAGCGGGGAGTGGAAGATGAAACCTATTCCTGTGGAACCGGGGTAACCGCTGTTGCCCTGGCCATGTACCATTCGGGCAAGACCAATAGGGATTCCGTAAAGATCGTTACCCCAGGGGGTGATCTACAAGTAAAATTCAAGAGCCATGTAAATGGCTATGAACAGATATGGCTGACAGGTTCTGCACTACTGGTTTTTAAAGGGGAAATACATGTTGAGCTTTAAAGGGGAAAGGATTTGCCTTAGGGCCTTGGAGCCCAAAGATTTGGATTTTCTATATAATTTGGAGAACGATCCTGAAATATGGGAAATAAGTGGTACTACTGCCCCTTATTCCAAACATGTAATGCAACTTTACCTGGAAAATGCCCATAGGGACATTTATGAGGTAAAACAATTGCGATTGTGTATTTGCGATTTGAACGGTACGGTTTTGGGTCTAATCGATTTGTTTGATTTTGACCCCAAGAATTTAAGAGTGGGAATGGGAATTATAGTGAACCGGAAGATGTATAGAAATAAAGGAGTGGGTACTGAAGCCATAGGGATGCTTACCAATTATGCCTTTTCCGTGTTGGGTATGAGACAGGTTTATGCAAATGTATTGGAAGAAAATGCGCCCGGCATACACTTGTTTACAAAGCTGGGGTTTAAGAAGGTGGGGATAAAAAAGGATTGGATATATGCCAATGGCACTTTTAAAAATGAAATCTTGTTTCAAAAGATAAATAGCTAATGTACTTAAAGAAAATTTTACTGGTTATCGTTGTTGCCGGAATGTTGGTGGGGGGCGCTTTTGCCTTCATGGTTTATAGGGCCTTCTTTGTGCCCAATACACAGTTCAACAATGAGGTGGCCTATGTGTATATACCTTCCAATTCGGATTTTGAGGAGGTAAAGGTGATTTTGGAACCACTTTTGAAAGATCTGGAAACCTTTGAATCCGCAGCAGATAAAAAAGGTTATAGTGCCAATGTAAAAGCTGGAAAATATGCCGTAAAAAGAGGGATGAACAATAACGATATTGTCAATTCCCTGAGAAGTGGCAATATTCCCGTAAAAGTTGCTTTTAACAACCAGGAGAACCTGAGAGACCTAGCAGGTAGAATATCCCTTCAGATCGAGGCGGATAGTATTGCATTATTGAGTGCCTTTGGGGAGCTGGAATTTCTAAAAGGAAACGGATTTAACGAGAAAACGGCACTTTCCATGTATATTCCCAATAGTTATGAGTTTTTCTGGAATACTTCGGCGGAAGGATTTAGGGAGAGAATGTTGAAGGAATACAAAAGGTTTTGGAACGAAGAACGGCTCGCCAGATCCAAATCTCTGGGCCTGAACCCTTCACAAGTTGCTACATTGGCCTCCATAGTTCATAAGGAGACGGCAAAAGTAGAGGAGCGGCCTAGGGTGGCAGGCGTATACCTAAACCGCATGTCCCAGGGGATGTTGCTACAGGCCGATCCAACTGTAATATATGCGATTAAATTGCATTCGGGCAATTTTGATACCATTATAAAAAGAGTATTATATAAGGATTTGGAATTGGACTCGCCGTATAACACCTATAAATATTCAGGTTTGCCTCCAGGGCCTATTGCTATGCCGGATATTTCGGCCATAGATGCGGTTTTAAATTCAGAAAAGCACGACTATTATTACTTTGTCGCCAATGTGGAAAACTTTGGTTACCATAAGTTTGCAAAGACCTTGGCCCAGCATAACCGTAATAAAGAGCAGTACGTCCGATGGATTAACGGTCAAAAGATAAACCGGTGAACCGATGACCCTTATTTCCGGGTCATTTATCCAATATCTTTAACATTTTGTACAAAGTTACGTTAAAATAGGTCGGTTTTTAAAAATCGGGCCTATCTTTGCAGGGTGAAATTTAAGCAAACCCTATTTTGGTTGTAAGTCTTAAGAAAACAAATATATGAGAAAGTGGACAAGTTATTTGTTCCCCGTTATCATGATTTTTATTCTAATAAGTTATGGGTTTAGGCCAGTTAAAATGGTGGTTCCCGACGCTTTTAGAGTAAATGGACCTACCGAAGTTCTGTTTCCCAAATACAGAACTGTTATGAATGCAACTATGGCTGCACCTCCCTTTTTAGGAACTTCTTACAACGGGTTTAAAGAGGCTTTGGCCTTTAAGGAATCCCAAGGAAATTATTTTACCACCAATGCATTAGGTTATCTGGGAAAGTATCAATTTGGTATAGGAACCCTAGAGCTTCTCGGTGTTTACAACGCTACATTATTTCTTAACGATCCCATACTGCAGGAAAGGGTATTCCATACCAATCTTTCCAGAAATAAATGGATTTTGAGAAGGGATATCAAACGTTTTGTTGGTAAGGTAATCAATGGCCAGGAGATAACCGAATCGGGCATACTGGCGGCTGCACATTTGGCAGGGGCAGGGAACGTAAAAAAGTATTTGAGATCTTATGGTAAATTAAATGTTGATGATGACTTTGGGTCATCCGTTTCATACTATATCAGAAAATTTTCCGGATACGATATTTCCCATGTAACGCCCAAAAAAAATCCTAGAATATAAAAGATTTGTAATTATGAAAATGGAAAGGCCCTAACGTATTGTTAGGGTTTTTTTATGCGTGGATGATAAAGATGGTTGGTCTCTTATGCAGTTCAAGAGGGGCTCTTTGCCAGTCCATCGCTTTTTTGGTGGCGATAAACTCGGTAGACAAAGTTATGTCGCAAGCAATGCAGATCAAGGTTTGCGGTGAAAGTGTCTTTATTAATTCGGACAACAATTTATCGTTTCTATAGGGCGTTTCAATAAAAATCTGCGATTGGTCAAAATCCCTTGAAAGTTTTTCGAGTCTCTTGATGCTTTTTTTTCTCTCCCCGGCTTCGATGGGCAAATATCCGTTAAAAGCAAAACTTTGTCCATTAAGGCCACTGGCCATTAGGGCCAATAAGATAGAGGAGGGGCCTACCAAAGGTACTACCTGTACCCCTTTGATGTGGGCAATTCGTACGATATCCGCACCGGGATCCGCAATTCCCGGGCAACCGGCTTCCGATATTATGCCTACGTTATATCCCTCAAAACACGGATCTAAAAAAGTAGGAAGTATTTCCGGTTCGGTAAACTTGTTAAGTATATTGATATGTAAACCCGGCTGTGACTTTTTGGAACTTATCTTTTTAATAAAGTGCCGGGCCGTTTTTTCATTTTCAACGATGTAATGATCAATTTGTTCAATGGTCCTTTTAATGGATATTGGCAACACTTCCAGGGGCTCGTTATCTCCCAAGGTTGTGGGGATTAAATATAATTTTCCAGTAGTGCCCATTACCTCTTCCATAGGGATTGGATTATTTATGAATTATGTCCTGCACTATAAGGTTGCATGCGGAATCAATTAAATGAAAAATTTCCTCAAATCCATTCTCATCCCCAAAATAGGGGTCCGGAACTTCCTTGTTGGTCAAATTTGCTCTATGTAGCAATAAATTCACCTTGGCAATATCGTTTTTATTCCCTGCCAGGGCAACAATGTTTTCGTAATTACTGTTGTCCATGGCATAAATAAGGTCATATTCGTTAAAATCCTTGGTAGTGAATTGCCTACATTGTTGTTGGCTAATGTCGATACCATATTTTTTGGCTATCGAAATAGATCTGTTATCGGGTTTTTTTCCAATATGATAACTTGCGGTACCCGCAGAATCCACCTGGATAGTATCCCTGTCCAATTTGCTTTTTAGAATTCCCTCTGCCAACGGCGACCTGCATATATTGCCCAAACAGACCATAAGGACTTTGGTTCCCATGACAATCGAGGTATTAAGAAAATTTTTTTGTTAGGTCGTCTATGTATTTTCGAAACTGCTTGTCGGTCTCAGCAAGATTATCTACAGTCTTACATGCATGTAGCACAGTAGCGTGGTCTCTTTTTCCAATTTGGGAGCCGATACTTGCCAATGAGGCTTTGGTGAATTTTTTTGCAAAGAACATGGCCAATTGCCTTGCCTGTACAATATGTCTTTTTCTTGTTTTTGATTGAAGTGTGGCCACATCCATTTCAAAATAATCGGAAACTACCTTTTGGATATAATCTATGGACACTTCCCTTTTGGTATTTTTCACGAATTTTTCTACTACCAATTGGGCCAATTCCAAGGTGACTTCCTTTTTATTGAAGGAAGACTGGGCGATCAATGAAATTATTGCTCCTTCCAATTCCCTGATATTAGTTTTTATGTGCTTGGCCACATAATCTATAATGTCGTCCGGCATTTCCACCCCATCCCGATACAATTTGTTTTTTAAAATAGATATTCTCGTTTCATAGTCGGGTGTTTGGAGCTCTGCGGATAAACCCCATTTAAATCGCGAAAGCAAACGTTGTTCTATGTCCTGCATATCAACTGGGGCTTTGTCCGACGTTAGTATTACCTGTTTGCCGTTTTGGTGCAAATGATTGAAAATATGGAAGAATACGTCCTGAGTCCCTGATTTTCCGGATAAAAATTGCACATCATCAATAATGAGCACATCTATCAACTGATAGAAATGAATAAAATCGTTTCTAGTGTTTTTCTTGACCGACTCAATATATTGTTGGGTAAATTTTTCAGCAGAGATATACAATACGGTCCTTTCTGGGTATTTATCCTTTATTTCCACGCCTATGGCATGGGCCAAATGTGTTTTTCCCAAACCAACACCGCCAAACACCAATAGTGGGTTAAAAGAGGTTCCCCCGGGCTTGTTGGCTACGGCCATACCTGCGGATCTTGCCAGTCTGTTGGAGTCTCCTTCCAAGAAATTATCGAAATTATAGCTAGGGTTTAATTGGGATTCGATCTTTATGTTCCTTATTCCGGGAATTACAAATGGATTTTTTAATTCCGGATTTTTGGATTTTATGGCCACGTCCAATTCCTGCGGTTCTACATGGGACCTATTGGAGCTAGGTATTTTTTCGGTAAAAGGCTCCCGATTGCCATAGGTGTTCTCCATTTTAATGATGTACACCAATTTGGCGGTCTCGCCCAATTCTTTGGTGAGAGCTACTTTTAGCAATTTAACATAGTGCTCTTCCAACCATTCATAAAAAAACTTACTGGGAACTTGAATGCTCAGGGCATTATCGGAAAGCTTGACTGGTTTAATTGGTTCGAACCAAGTTTTGAATGCCTGCGGTTGGATATTGTCTTTTATAAAGCTCAAACAATGGTTCCATACGGACGTTGCAGTAACACTCATTTTTAAAGTTTTCTTTTTTTTTGGTTAGTGTAAATTATGGATGATATTCGGCCAGGTAAAATGGGACTATCAAGTGGGCAAATATGTGAACAAATATTCTAAAAAAAAAATCCAAAGAGGTTGAATTTTCTCTTTTTTTTTCTCATGTTGTACCACGGTATTTCTCCATTTTTAAATATAAAGGTTTTACACGGAATAATATGAATTTTAATGAATTTTCTTTTAGGGTCAGGTATGGGGAAACAGATCAGATGGGCGTAGTTTATCATGGCAATTATGCACAATATTTGGAGATGGGACGGGTAGAATGGTTAAGGTCTATGGGCATTTCCTATAAAAGTATGGAGGAAAACGGAATAATGTTGCCTGTGATCTCTTTAAATATTTTATTTAAGAAGTCGGCCGTTTATGACGATCTTTTAACGGTTACGACCTACCTCCGAAAGCGGCCTATGGTAAGAATAGAATTCGACTATGAGATACGTAATGAGTCCAAAGAATTATTGATAGAGGCAAACACCGTTCTGGCATTTATGGATATGAAATTAAACAAACCAATAAAATGTCCAGATTATATTCTTGATAAGTTAGACATTTAGTTTTTTTATTCTTACGGGATACAAATTGGCAAAAATATTTTCGGTAGAAAGGGCGTCGTTTTTTCTAACGGATATTTCAATGGTGCAGTCCATTTCCATTTTTTGGTTAATAATGTCCATTTGGTGTTGCTTTAAAATCCGCATAACCTTATCCATTTCTGAATATTCAAAACATAATAAATACCTTTGTCGCAAAGTTTTTTCAATTATTTCCGCTGAATCCAGGGCCATATAGGCCGCTGTCCTATAAGCGGATATCAGGCCGCCGACCCCCAGTTTTGTGCCTCCAAAGATGCGGGCTACGGCTACTAGAACGTTGGTAATCCCAAAAGACTGTATTTGGCCATATATGGGCATTCCTGCAGAATTATTGGGCTCGCCATCGTCATTGGCCCTGTAATTGACATCCTCAACCCCTAACTGCCAGGCATAACAAACATGGTTGGCGGTATGGTGTTGTTTTCTAAGTGCATCAATAATAGGTTTTACCTCGTCCTCATGCGATATCGGAAAGGCGTAACCAAAAAACTTGCTCTTGCGTTCTTTGAACAAAATTTCTTCCGAAGGTGCCTTCAAGGTTTTGTAAACGTCCAATTCCATAGGTAAATTAAAAAAAAGCCACTAGAAAAATGCTGATAATGGCCAACGCAATTCCCAACCAATTTTTGATGCTGGGACGTTCATGGAACAGTACTATGCCCAAAAGGGTAGAAAGCATAACTATGGCTACATTATTAATGGTGAAAACGGATGCACTATTCAAGCTTTCGTGCTGCAGTGCGCGCAATAGGTAAAATATTGAAAAATAATTTAGAATGCCCAGGCAAATTCCACCAAGAACGGTCTGTATATGGGGGGGCAACCACTTTTTAAAGGATTTGATCACAATAAAGATTACCCCTGTAGCAGCGGCAGAACCAAAGACCACCGCGGAAAATAAGGGAAACTCCTCCTTGGGAACCAAGGTCTCCTCCAAATACTTGATACTGGTATCGATTATCCCTGAACCTATAAAGACCAAGATGGGCAATACAATGCTATTTTTCTTAAAGGGAATATCCTTTTCCTTTACGGAGGCAAAGTATACGGCAGCCAAGGCCAATAGAATACCAACGGATTTTAAGGTTCCCAATTTTTCATTGTAAACCAGCAAACCAAAAAGGACAGGTATTACCAAGGACATTTTAGTAGCGACGGAAGCTACTGATACTCCGCTTTTTTGTGAAGTGGCCGCCATAAGGTTAAATACAAGGATGAACAATATACCCAAAGCCAAAGTGCCTAGAAACCAAGGTTTCGATGGAATTTGTAAAAGCCCGATCTTTTTCTCGTAAAAAGCCATTCCTACGGCAGAGGCTACCATGTAATTGATGATGATGGCATAAAGCGTTTGTACCTTATAGGTGCCGAACAATTTAAATACCACAAAGATCAGGCTGGAAAATAGTATACTTAATGCCAGATCCAACATAACTAAAGTCTTTCCTTCAAATGAACCACATCTTCCTTGCCAACCATTAGGTTCCAGGTTTTAATGCCCAATTTTTTGGCTGCCCCCGTATTTTCACTGGTGTCATCTATAAAAAGCGTTTCCTGGGGAGTCAATTTATTTTGCTCCAGAACAAATTGGAATATTTCTAGGTCCGGTTTTCTCAATTGAATTTCGTGGGATAAATAAAATTGCTCGAACGAATTCTTAAATCGTCCAAAACTCCCAGTACCCATAATCTTGGTGACATGTGGAATGTGCAGGGCATTGGTGTTGCTAAGAAGGAATAATCTATACTGGCCGTCCTTTGCCAAGTTTTCCAAAAAGCTTAGACGGTATTCCGGAAAATCCAACAGCATGGAGTTCCAAATATCGGTAATGGCTTTGGGACTAAGATGGGGAAAATCGGGCTGTAGTCTTTCCACAAATTCCTTAGGGCCAATTTTACCAACTTCAAAATCCGCGTTAATGCTATGGTATTTGGGCAAGAATTTTTGAATGTCTTTATCTTGCAATGCTCTAAAAATTACCTGTTTATCCAGATTGATAAAAATATCCCCAAAATCGAATACAATGTTTTTAATCATGTTTAAGGAGTGTTAGTATGTCCGATGCTATTTGCGTTTCGCTTTGAAGGTAACCATGTATCTTGGGAGATTCCAAGCCTTCCCCAAAACGGTTTTTACCTTTAAAGATCCTGGCCTCGTCCCATAAATGGGAGTCTATGAAGTTTTGAAGTATTCTGGCACCTCCTTCAATGATGACACTAATTATATGATGCTTATAAAGGATGGCGCAGATTTGGGCCGCCAAATTAGCTTCAAAATCAATGACCTCATATATAATTCCGTGATGTGTTTTTTCAGGTATTTGAGCGGTGATGACTATGGTTTTTGCACTTCCGTCCATAACATGGTGTTGGGGACCTATTTTCAACTCCCGGTCCAGAACAATCCTAATAGGATCCTGCCCTTTCCAATGGCGCACGTTCAATTTAGGGTTGTCTGCCAATACGGTATTGGTTCCGACCAAAATGGCTTGTTCCTGGCTACGCCATTTATGGACAAGTTGTTGGGAATATGTATTGCTGATCCAATATGGTTCGGGATGCTTAAGTCTTTTTAGTTGGTCTGGGGCTATGAAGCCGTCTGCCGTTTCTGCCCATTTCAAAATTATATAGGGTCTTTTTTTGGTATGGGCGGTTAGGAATCGTTTATGGTGTTCCATACATGCAGCTTCCAGGATACCCAGGGTAACATTACAGCCGGCCGCTTTTAATTTTTCAATGCCCTTGCCGGCCACTTTTTCATGCGGATCCAATAATCCAATTACAACATTGGGAATTTGATGTTCAATGATCAGGTCTGCGCAGGGAGGTGTCTTTCCATAATGGGAACATGGTTCCAGGGTAACGTACAAGGTAGCCTTTTTTAAGAGCTGCTTGTCCTTTACGGAGTTTATGGCATTTACTTCGGCATGGGAACCCCCATAGGGACTGGTATGGCCCTCTCCGATGATTTTGGCCCCATGCACAATTACACTGCCCACCATGGGATTGGGAAAGGTGGTTCCCAGCCCATTTTTGGCGAGCTGTATACATCTTGAAATATATTTTTCGTGTATCTTCACTCCGTAAAAATAGAACAATATAAGTAGATTATTGGTAATCCTATGTTAGTCATTGCCATAAGGGAAATTCATCCGAAGAACAATGGGAATGTTGCCAGGTTAACAGGAAAAACGTTAGAGAACCTTGGAGTGCTTAAAGTGGGTACCGCATATGCCGATAAGACCTTGGATGAAATGTTTGCGCAAAATTAAGGAATGCTGTTAAAAGAGATTAAAGACATCTATCACTTAGAACTGGATCCCATTTTTCCAAAAGAAGAGGTGGATAGCTTTTTTTATTTGGTAATTGACCATTATTTGGGTTTGGAGCGATTTGTACTGGCCATGCAACCTAAGCTCATGGTGCCCAAAGAGGAGGAGGAACCCTTGTTCTATGCCTTGAGCCAATTAAAATTGGAACGCCCTATTCAGTATATTCTGGGGAAGGCCCATTTTTGCGAACTTGTGTTCCATGTTAATGAAAACGTTTTAATACCCCGGCCTGAGACGGAGGAATTGGTTTACTGGATTTTAAAGGAGGTTCAAAAAAGAAGTTCCCGGGAAGGGTTAAGGATTTTGGATATCGGTACAGGAAGTGGTTGCATTGCCATCTCCCTTGCCAAAAATTTGCCCAATGCCCAAGTGTATGCCATAGATGTTTCAAAAAAAGCATTGCAGGTGGCGGGGCAGAACGCAATGGATAATGGGGTGGACATCGTCTTTTTGGAAAGGGATATTTTATTTGTTGAGGGTCTTAAGGATAAATTTGATATAATTGTATCCAATCCTCCCTATGTAAGGGAATTGGAAAAATTGGAAATGAAAAATAATGTTGTTGACAACGAACCTGGACTAGCCCTATTTGTTCCCGATCGGGATCCTCTAATTTTTTATAAAAAAATAACCCACCTGGCCTTGGGCCATCTAAAGAAAAATGGGATCTTGTTTTTTGAGATAAACCAATATCTAGGCAAAGAAATGAAACAACTTCTGGAAGCCAATAATTTTTCCGAAATTGAACTCGGAAAGGATATGTATGGAAACGATAGGATGTTAAAAGGGTGTTTAATGTGACAATGTAATAATTGGGGCATATATAAAATCCCCTCTTGAATGAGCCGGCCCCGAATTTTTTTTAGGAGGTTAGGGGTGTGTTTTTAAAACCAGAAAACAGAAACAACATAATCCATAACTTGATAACTCAATAATACGGTAACAGGACAAACAGGAAAAGTAAACAATTAATGACGGACTTTAAATCCAATCCATAGAATGGAAATCAAACAGAAAATAGAAAGCCTTAGAGCAGCACTTCGGCAGCACAATTATAATTATTATGTATTGGACAATGCCACTATTTCCGACTTTGAATTTGATATAAAACTAAAGGAGCTTCAGGATCTTGAGGCAAAACACCCTGAATTTTATGATGCAAGTTCCCCAACCTTGAGGGTAGGGGGGGCAATTACGAAAAATTTTGAAACGGTGGTCCACGAGCATCGCATGTATTCCTTGGACAATTCATACTCTAAAGAAGATCTGGAAGATTGGGAAAAACGCATTCAAAAAATATTGGGGGATGCCCCGGTCGAATTTACTTGTGAACTGAAATATGATGGGGCTTCCATTAGTTTAACCTACGAAAATGGTCGGTTGGTGAGGGGAGTGACCCGTGGGGACGGATTTCAGGGAGATGATGTCACCAATAATATTAAGACGATTAGATCGGTGCCCTTGCAGTTAAATGGGGACTATCCTTCCAAATTTGATATTCGAGGGGAGATCGTACTGCCCTATGAAGGATTTGCCAAAATGAACCAAGAGAGGATAGAGAAGGGTGAAGAACCTTATATGAACCCAAGAAATACAGCTTCCGGCAGTTTAAAATTGCAGGACAGTGCCCTTGTGGCAGAAAGGCCTTTGGATTGTTTACTGTATGGTATGGTAGGGGTGAATTTAGGATTTGAGTCCCAATTCCAAATGTTGGAAAGGGCAAGATATTTGGGATTTAAAGTTCCAAAAGCGGCCAAATTATGTAAAACGACGGACGAAGTTCTTCAATTTATAGATCATTGGGACAAGCATAGGCATGAACTGCCCTATGAGACGGACGGGGTGGTTGTTAAGGTGAATAGTATTCAACATCAGGAAGAATTGGGGTACACTTCCAAATCCCCACGCTGGGCCATGGCTTACAAATTCAAGGCAGAGCAGGTGTCCACAGTTTTAAATGAAATTACATATCAAGTGGGGCGTACTGGGGCCATAACCCCGGTTGCCAATTTGGAGCCGGTGCTCTTGGCGGGTACTACGGTGAAAAGGGCGTCCCTACATAATGCGGACCAAATAGAAAAGCTCGATATTAGGGAAGGCGATACCGTCTTTGTGGAAAAAGGAGGGGAAATAATTCCGAAAATAGTGGGGGTGGATTTCACCAAAAGACCAATCCATTCCCAACCTACCATATATATAGATCATTGTCCGGAGTGCAGTACTCCCTTGGAACGCACCGAGGGGGATGCCAAACATTATTGCCCCAACGAGTATGGTTGTCCCCCTCAGATTACAGGACGAATTCAACATTATATTTCGCGCAAGGCCATGGATATTGAGGGTCTTGGAGGGGAAACGGTTGAACTTCTCTTCAAGGTAGGGCTTATTAATAATTATGCAGACCTTTATTTACTTACCAAAGAGCAATTGATTCCACTAGAACGAATGGCGGAGAAATCGGCCGAAAATCTGGTGAAAGGGGTTGCCGAATCGGTGAAAATTCCTTTCGAAAGGGTGCTTTTTGCCCTTGGGATCAGGTTTGTAGGGGAAACCGTGGCCAAGAAACTGGCAAAGGCCTATAAAAACATAGATGCCCTTATGATAGCTTCGGTAGAGGAATTAATATCGGTCGATGAAATTGGCCAACGTATTGCAGAAAGTGTGGTGTCATTTTTTCGGAACGACATTAATCTTGAAATTATTTCCAGATTAAGGCGATACGGAGTGCAATTTGAAGTCTCCGCCGATAAACTGGAGCATCAGACCAACTTTTTAAAGGGCCAGACTTTCGTGGTATCCGGCGTGTTTGAAAATTTGAGTCGGGACGAACTTAAAAAATTGATCGAGGACAACGGGGGAAAGGTAGGCTCCAATATTTCTTCAAAAACTTCCTATCTTGTGGCGGGAGACAATATGGGTCCCAGCAAAAGGACCAAGGCGGAAAGTCTGGGCGTTCCCATTATTTCGGAGTCCGATTTCTTGAATATGCTATAATTTTGTATCCCGTGAAAAATAAAATGAACAGATCTAGAAGCAAAAACTATGGGCAAATGGGGATAATGGAAATTTATATTAAATTATAATTATGTATACCATACTACTTCTGCTATTCTGTATTGTATTCATAATTGTGGCTTCGACCCGTTTTCAACTTCATCCGTTTTTGGCATTGCTTGCCGCTAGTTTGATATTCGGTATTTTCTCAGGACTCCCTTTGGATGAGCTTATAAGGACCATTAATGATGGTTTTGGAGGTACCATTGGTGGGATAGGCATTATCATTATTGCGGGATTGATCATTGGGACTTTTTTGGAAAAATCGGGCGGAGCCTATACCTTGGCCAACCTTGTCCTAAAGATAATAGGTCCCAAGCGGGTACATATGGCGATGGGTTTTATAGGTTATTTTGTATCCATTCCAGTATTTGCCGATAGTGGCTTTATTATTGTTTCGCCATTGAATAGGGCACTTACCAAAAAGGCAAAATTGTCCTTGGCAGGAACGGCCGTGGCCCTGTCATTGGGCCTAATGGCTTCCCACACCATGGTACCCCCAACTCCGGGACCCATCGCTGCCGCGGGAATCCTGGGTGCCGATCTGGGTCAGGTCATTCTCTTTGGCCTAATGACCAGTATACCCGCATTGTTGGTATGTATATTGTTTGCCAAGAAAATAGGTTCCAAAATTTTCATAGATCCGGCGCCAAAGCTAACGGAGGAGCAGATTAATACACAACTCGAAAACGCGCCATCGGTCTTTAAATCCTTTGTTCCAATAGTCGTTCCCATTCTTCTTATTGTGTTGGGGTCTTTTGCCCAATACCCCACAATGCCTTTTGGGGATGGGACATTTAAGTATGCTATCGGATTTGTGGGCAACCCGGTAGTGGCCCTTTTGATCGGAATGGTACTGTCATTTACTTTGCCCAAGAAATTGGATAAGGAAATGTTGGGCACTTCTGGTTGGATAGGGGAGGCACTTACTTCCGCTGCCATTATTATATTGATAACCGGGGCGGGCGGAGCTTTTGGAAAGGTGCTGCAGACATCGGATATCAGTTCCTTGCTGGAGCAGAACGTATCCAGTGGAAATTTGGGAATATGGCTTCCGTTTCTGATTGCTGCGGGTATTAAGACCGCTCAGGGCTCCTCTACGGTAGCCATAATTACAACGGCTTCCATTATTGCCCCTTTAATGCCGGCAATGGGTTTTGATACAGAGATTTCAAAAGCTTTGGCGGTCATTGCCATTGGGGCCGGTGCATCATTGGTGTCCCATGCCAACGATAGTTTTTTTTGGGTAGTTGCCCAGCTAAGCGATATGAAAGTAAATCAAGGATACAGGACACACAGTTTGGGCACTGCTATTTTGGGCCTTTCCGCTATGATCGTATTAACTATAATCAGTTTAATAATTTAATCTTTTAAGGAATGAAAATATATAAGACCAGCCAAGGGGTTTTGATCGAAAATGACCAAAAATTTTATCTTACCGATAAGGAATGGGATTCCTTTATTACCGATGATGCCGTATACGACAGTACGTTAAGTTTAATTTCCAAGCTTGATCCTATAAAAAACAGTGCTTCCATCATGAACGGAGATTTAATGCCACCAGTGGGACGCCAAGAAATTTGGGCATCCGGAGTAACCTACTATAAGAGTAGGGAGGCCCGTATTGAAGAATCCAAGGATGCCGGTGGGGGCGATTTTTACGACCGTGTCTATAATGCGGAAAGACCTGAACTATTTTTTAAAAGTACGGCCAGTAGGGCAGTGGGGCATAAGCAGGAGGTCCGGACCAGAAAGGATTCCAAATGGAATGTCCCGGAACCGGAATTGACCCTGGTAATAACCCCCAACGCAAAAATAATTGGTTACACCATAGGTAATGATATGAGCTCCAGGGATATTGAAGGGGAAAATCCGTTATATCTTCCACAGGCCAAGAGTTATGACGGGGCAGCTGCTATAGGCCCGTGTATTTGGTTGAGCAAAGAACCTATTTCTATGGACACCAAGATCAAAATTGAAATATTTCGAAACGGAAGTACGGTATTTGAAGGCGAGACCGAGCTAGGCCAAATGAAACGAAAACTTACCGATCTTGTCCACTTTTTATATCGTGAAATGTCCTTTCCATTTGGAAGTCTTTTAATGACGGGAACAGGAGTGGTGCCACCGGATTCCTTTACTTTGGATCATGGGGATGTTATTGACATTACTGTAGATTCTATAGGGACCCTATCCAATACCGTCGCCTAGTGTCCGTTCCAAAAAATATGGAAGAATTTAATGCAACCCTAACACTGGCATCGGCACCAATTTCGTGGTCTGAAGGGTTACGTGCCATGTGGTTTGATGTTAAGGGAGACTGGGAGTCTTCCCACAATATTGCACAGGACCTACATACGGCCAATGGTAGTTGGATACATGCCTATCTTCACCGAAAGGAAGGAGATAGGTTCAATTCAGGATATTGGTATGGAATGGCAGGAAAAAAGTTTCCCGCTATAACCCTTGAAGAGGAACAACGGCAATTAGTGGAGTATTTTCTACTCACCGAGTGAGATGGGAATGCTCCAACCCGTGCCCGTTCGGACCTGCGTCGACATGTTATCATTGGTCGCCTTTTGATGCCTGATGGGCATTAAGATCAATAATCGGAATATTCCGTAGGGTAAAAGAAACGTGTAACGTTTTTGGAAACGTTGTTTTGATAATTGGGATCCGATTTCAATTTGTTCCATACCGGGGAATCGGAAAAGGATTTCCAATGGGCATCCCTGCTGGCCTGATTTTCAAATGTGGTCATATACATGAGGTTCGGCATAGTAGCGCCGGACAACACCTCGCCATAGAATACGGCATTAAAGCCCAGCTTGTCGAAAAGGGTTACCTCCCCGCCTTTGTTGAACATGTCTACTTTGTTAACATATTTGGCCTCCGTTGCCGATTCATAACTTCTTAATTCATAGACACGGTCTTCACGGGGACCGCTTAAAGGTGAAGGCTTCATCTTGGGCATATCCACAAAGGCTTTTAGAACAACTGATTCCACCCGGCTATAGGGAGGGTTTTTATAAGGGGCATCCAAAAAGTCTTTGGCAGCTGCCATATAAACTTTATCCTTTTGAAGTTTGGTCTCCATGGTTTCCAAATCGCCAAGACCTTTCATTGGGATCAATACTTTGATGCTTCTGGGATTTAGGGAATCTATTGTTTTTGGTTTAAAAACCCCCACGTTCTTTATATTGAGTTTTTTGAGCGCGGGCAACAAAGCCTTACTAAGGTATTGGTCCGTGGAATTTTCCTGTTCCCGGGTATCCAAAAGGTAGGTCTTTAGTTGGTAGTATTCACGCTGGTCAGTTTGGCCATAGGTGTTGATGGTGAATAACAATAAAAGAACCGAAATATATGCCACTTTATTCATTGTAATTGATTTGAGATAAATAATAGTTTATTTTATTGTCCGTTAAGTTAGGGTTTTTGTAAATAATGTCATAGTATTTTAAAAACAAACAATGTTGGGCATGTCCCTAAATTGTAAATGTGAAGGTCTAGGATATATGTTTTTTAAGCTTAATGACCACGGACTTGGAGGTCGGGGTATTGCTCTTATCGGCTGTACTGTTCAAAGGAACAAGGACATTGGCCTCCGGAAAATAGGTGGCGCAGCATTTTTCAGGGATATTGTATGGCAAAACAATGAATTTCCGTGCAATGCGTTCCGTTTTGTTGTGGAAATTATAAAGGTCTACCAAATCCCTTTCCTTGAGATGCTGCCTTTCCATATCCTTGGGGTGCATCAATATAACACGTCTCTCATTAAATATGCCCCTATATCTATCGTTCAACCCGTAAATAGTCGTGTTAAACTGATCATGGCTCCGTATGGTCATCATTAAAAGCTCGGCTTCGTCCAAAACTATGGCCTCACTATTGGATATACTAAAATTGGCCTTTCCGCTTGTGGTGTTATAGGAATTCTCCCGTGCCCCATTGGGCAAATAAAAGCCGGCAGGTTGCCGCACCCTTTGGTTATAGTTCCCAAATCCAGGAATACATTCTTCTATGCTGTCCCTGATATGGTCATAATGCTGCATATATTTTTCCCAGTCCACTTTGGAATTTTTTAGGGTGGCTATGGCCAATTGGCAAACTATGGTGGGTTCGCTCAGCATATGGGAGGATATAGGTTTGAGACTTCCTTTGGAACTATGTACCACCCCCATGGAATTTTCCACACTTACAAACTGCAGTTCGCCATTCATTAGGTCTTTGTCCGTTCTTCCCAAACTGGGCAGGATCAGGGCTTCTTTGCCGTGGATAAGATGACTGCGGTTCAATTTAGTGGAAACCTGTACCGTAAGGTCACATTTCTGAAGGGCTTCGGCCGTTAATAGGGTGTCCGGGGTGGCTGACAGGAAATTACCTCCCATGGCAAAAAATACCCTGGCCTTCCCGGAATGCATGGCCTTGATGCTTTCTACGGTATCATATCCCTGCCTGCGCGGTGGGCTAAAATGGAATACTTTTTCCAACCGGTCCAAAAATGGGGGCGAGGGCTTTTCGTAAATGCCCATGGTCCTATCCCCCTGTACATTGCTGTGGCCACGGACAGGGCAGGTGCCGGCCCCGGGTTTTCCAATACTTCCCTTTAACAATAAAAGGTTTACGACCTCTTTTATGGTATTTACCGAATTTTTGTGCTGGGTAAGGCCCATGGCCCAGCAAGCAATAATCTTGTTCTTGCTGCAAAGGATTTTGGCCAAAGCCTGCAAGCTTGGCAGGGGAATGCCACTTTCGGCAATTAAAATGTTTAGATCCAATGTCCTTATGTGTGTTAGGTACTCTCCAAAGCCTTGTGTTTTTTCTTTAATGAAATCTAAATTGAAAACTGTCCCTGGATCTTTATCCTCCTCAATCAACATAAGTTTCGCCAACGCTTGTAGGAGTGCCATATCCCCATTTATTTTTACCTGAAGGTATAGATCGGTTAATTTCGATTTTATACCCAGGGCACCTTTTATTTCCTGAGGATTGCTGAAATTTAAGAGTCCGGTTTCAAGGATCGGATTTATAGAGATAATGGTAGCACCATTTTCCTTGGCCTTTTTAAGGGCGCTCAGCATTCTGGGATGATTTGTGCCGGGGTTTTGGCCAAGGATCAGAATAACCTCGGTTTCGTAAAAGTCTTCCAATTTTACAGAACCCTTGCCTATGCCCAAGGTATCCGTAAGGGCAACCCCACTACTTTCATGGCACATATTGCTGCAGTCCGGCATATTGTTGGTACCGTATTCCCTTACAAAAAGTTGGTACAGGAAGGCCGCTTCGTTGCTTGTTCT
Organism: Arenibacter sp. P308M17; assembly: GCF_003426735.1. Taxonomy (GTDB): domain Bacteria; phylum Bacteroidota; class Bacteroidia; order Flavobacteriales; family Flavobacteriaceae; genus Arenibacter. The sequence goes on along the minus strand of NZ_QVON01000002.1, from coordinate 917,395 downwards.
TCCAGAGGTGTAAAATATGGCCTCGTCAGGACTTTTTAACCCATTTAAATGTTTTGCTATCTTGGAGAAAGCTCCTTCCCAGCTTATTTCTTGATAATGATCGGAACCTTCGGGCAAAAACATGGGTCGCGTCAACCTCCCTTTTTTACCTATTTCGTAATCTGAAAGCTGGGAAAGTTGGGAAACACTGTTTTCTTGGAAAAAGACAGTGTCCAGTTTTTTCATTGTGGCCTCCTCGGCAATGGCCTTGGCACCATTCTCGCAATATTCCGCTACAGCGCTTCGCTCATCATCTGGATCCGGCCAGGCACAGCCGGGACAATCAATTCCGCCCTTTTGGTTAAGGTTGGCCAGTGCTTTCAATCCCCTAACCGGTCCCATTTCCCCAAAAACTTGTTTTACGGAGGAGATAACCGCCGGAATACCTGCAGCTACTTTTTTAGGGCTTTTTATAATCAAACCGGTTAATTTTGCCGGAGCCACGGCTTCGGGGTCTGATTTTTCAGGGTTTTTGGCCATAATTTTTCAGGTGTTGCGGCAGGGTTGGGGCAATTTTCGGACGGGTCCTCCATGTGTCCATCCAAACAAACAAAATCTAATCCCATAAAATTAAGAAATCTCTTATCGGTCTCAAAGTTTAGGTCTAAAATTTGATCCGTTTTGTGCCGGAGTAGATGTTATATCTGGTTTTGTTCAGAAAACCTATTAAGGTAATATCGTGTTCCAAAGCCATTTCTATGGCCAAGCTGGACGGAGCTCCCACGGCCATAATAAAATGAATCCCTGCCATGGCCGCTTTTTGGATCAATTCAAAACTGGCGCGACCGCTAAGAAAGAGTAAATATGTGTCTATGGGAAATAGGGCTTGGGTAAGGGCATGGCCAATAATTTTATCCAGGGCGTTATGCCTTCCAACATCCTCGCGCATAGCCATTAATTCGCCCTGAAGATTAAATAGTGCGGCGGCATGTATTCCTCCGGTATCGTTGAAAATATTCTGCACTTGCTGCAGTCTGCCGGGAAAGGATTTAATAAGATTTTTTTCAATTTGAAAATCTGCGGAGGACGGGGGTAGGGAACATACCGTTTTTATAGCTTCAATACTGGACTTGCCGCAAACACCGCAACTACTACTGGTGTAAAAATTTCGCTCCAGTTTGCCAAGATCAATGTTTTTGGAGTGGATCAGGTGGATATTTATACTGTTTTCTTCAAGGGTGACCTTTTTTATTTGATCGGAAGCTTGGATAATGCCTTCGGTAAACAAAAATCCAACGGCCAGCTCCTGATCATGGCCCGGGGTTCTCATGGTAATGGAAATGTTTTTATTGATGAAGGGGGAATCCGAATTTAAGAGGTTAATACTAATTTGTAAGGGTTCTTCAACGGCAATGGCGTCAGCGTGTTCTATAACATCGCTCCCTTGAATTTTAATGATATTCTTTAAAACAATCGACTTTACATTTTCCTGAATCATAATATAGGGTTATACCTTAATAGCAACTCCTTCGGTGGTGTTTTGCTTGCCATCGTCAAAATAAAAGTCGATCCTGCCTAGGTTAATGCCAAAACAGCCCACTTGGTTTACCAATAGTTGTTCTTTTTTTCTATTGTATACTATGGCGGGCCTATCCAAAAATGTGTGTGTATGGCCTCCAATAATTAAATCTATGTTCTCTGTTTTCGCCGCTAATTTTAAGTCATCCGGTTTTTGAGGATTTTGATATTGATACCCTAAATGGGAAAGACAAATAATTAAATCGCATTTTTCCCCATCTTTTAAGGTACGGCTCATGTCCTGTGCAATCTCTATGGGGTCTAGATAAACGGTTTCTTGGTACAACTTCTTGGTGACCAGTCCGTCCAGTTCTATTCCCAATCCAAAAACCCCGATCTTGATCCCATCTACCATGTATGTTTTATATGGTTGCACATGACTGTCCAAAAGGGTGTTGGAAAAGTCATAATTGGCCGATAAAAAATCGAAGGAGGCATGGGGCATTTGGGCATACAGTCCATTGATTCCGTTGTCAAAATCGTGATTGCCAATGGTAGCTGCATCATACTGTAACATGCTCATCAGTTTAAATTCCAATTCTCCCCCATAAAAATTAAAATAGGGCGTTCCCTGAAAAATATCGCCTGCATCGAATAACAGGGTATTTGGGTTTTCTTTTCGGATTTGATCCACCAATGTGGCCCTTCTTGCCAAACCGCCCAAATTAGGGTAGTTGGAATGGTTGTTGGGAAAGGGATCTATATGACTGTGCACATCGTTTGTGTGCAAAATGGTGATGTGTTTGTTGGCCGAATTTCCGCAAGAATTCATGGACAGCCCTCCTAGGCCAATAAAAGTAGCAGAGGCTGCTGTTCCCGATATAAACTTTCTACGTTCCATACTTATTTGATTTGAACAAACCGGTCATCCGTGGCCGCAGTTAGGGTATCAATTTTTTTAAAATGATCTATCAGGGTATTTCTAATCAGGTAATCGGAATCGGTCAAAGAAATATACCCTTTTAAAAAATCCATATTATCACCACCGGTGACCAAATAATTTGAAGTGGCAACATAATAGGTCCTGTTTTCATCAAAGGGTTTCCCTTGAATGTTTACCGCTTGCAAACTCTTATTTTTATCCACAATTATTTGGATACCAGCAATGGGGTGGGGCACGCCGGACTTTATAAGGAAAGATACCAAGGCCCTGATGGCCTTACCATCCAATTCGGCAATAACTACCGAATTTTCGAAGGGCATTATCTCGTAGGCCGTACGCTCCGTAATGTTCCCTGGCGAAATTACAGATCTTATACTGCCAAAGTTAAGAAGTACAAAATCTATTTGCTTTCCAGTTCTGGCCGTAAAGACAGGGTTTACCTCCTGCATTACAATATCTGCCATTAAATTACCGGCAGGAGAATTCAGCCCGTCATCCGTTTTGGATATGGCCATTGGGGCATAGGCCAAAACACTGTCCAATATCTGATTGATCCTGTTCCTATAAGGGCCGATGACGTTTTCTATGGAATCTTTTGAACTGGAAGAATAATTGATCTGAATCCTTTCTCCCTCAATACTTTTCAATTTGGGAACGGATTCCGTGCAACCCAGCGTCAAGAATATTGTTGCAATTATAACAAAATGTTTGTTTTTTAAAATCATATACTTCTTACCTTCGTAATAATTATTGGGTCGATATTATTTACATTTACAGTCATGAAAATGTAAAAATACATGTTTTTAAAAGCGCTTAAGGAAAAAATTAAATTTAGGGCCGGTAAAAAGTTGTTAAAGAAGGGGTTGAACGCTTCTCCCAAAATTGTTGACCGGGCCAAGGGAATAAGTGCTGTTGGATGCATTGTGGATTTGGACGAGTTTGAAAATACCAATGCTTTCGATGAGTTTGTGGAGGAATTTTCCCTCAGGCACAATGCTTTGAAAATAATAGGCTATAAGAAATATAACGACAATAATTCCCCTTATTCGACCCCGGTTTTTTCGGACAAGGATTTGGGATGGAAAGGAAATATAGAGAACAGCTATGCCCTGGAGTTTTTAAATAGGGAGTACGATCTTTTGGTTAATTATTATACGGATGATAAATTATTGTTACAGTTAATGACGTTAAATACCAAGGCCAGGCTAAAGGTAGGCTTTGGTAGTGTGGATAAAAGTTTAAATGATTTGATATTGAATACCCCCATCGAGGATTTCCAGACCTTTAAAAAAGAGTTAGGGAAATATTTAAGGGTTTTAAATGAGATTAAATAATGGAACAGTTAGTAGGAACGGGCGTTGCCCTGGTGACTCCTTTTAAGGAGGATTTTTCTATAGATACGATGGCCTTGGCAAAAATCGTAAATTATTGTGTGGATGGTGGAATAGATTATTTGGTTGTTTTGGGAACTACGGGAGAATCTGTGGTGTTGTCCAAAAAAGAAAAACAATTGGTCGTCGAAACCATTGTGGAGGCCAATGCAGGTAGACTACCATTGGTTTTGGGAGTAGGTAGCAATAACACGGCAGCCGTTGTTGAAGAACTACAGGAAACCGATCTAAAGGATTTTATTGCCGTTTTATCGGTTTCACCTTATTATAACAGGCCCTCCCAAGAGGGGATTTATCAGCATTTTAAAGCCATTTCCCTTGCCTCGCCAAAGCCAATATTATTGTACAATGTACCTGGTAGGACCGGGAGCAATATGCTTCCTGAAACGGTTTTGAGATTGGCCAACGATTTCAATAATATTGTAGGTATAAAGGAGGCCTGTGGCGACATGGTTCAAGTAATGCGTACCATTAAGGATAAACCCACCGATTTTATGGTAATTTCAGGAGATGATTTTACGGCACTTTCTACGGTATTGGCCGGTGGTTCCGGGGTAATATCGGTTTTGGGACAGGGACTGCCTTCAGAATTTTCCCAAATGATACGTTTTGGGCTGGAAGGAAGGGTCAAGGAAGCCTTTACATTGCACTATGCCCTTCAGGACGGTATGGATCTCATTTTTAAGGAAGGGAATCCTGCTGGAATCAAGGCTTTGTTGGAAGCTATTGGCCTGGGAACTGCGGTCGTTAGGTTGCCATTGGTAGAAGCCACAACAACTCTAAAAAGGACCATAAAGAGTTTTTTGAACACTTTGCTAAAGACGGTGATTAAGTAAATAACCCTATTTTTTATTGGGTTTTTTACCAACAAAGTTAAAACTTGCACAAAAATGTTGTAGTTGGTAGAGGGGCGGACTATTTTAGCGCGATAAAAATGTTTTATTAATCCGTTTAGAATCCTTAATTTTGCAGAATGTTTTTAAAAATGAAGCGTCTATTTGCCTTTTTATTATTGGTCGCCATCCTTAGCTCTTGTAGTGAGTACCAAAAGGTACTCAAAAATGAAGATGTTAAGGCCAAATATGATTTGGCGGAAAAATTTTACGATGCCAAGGATTTTAAAAGGGCCAACCGATTATTGGAACAGATTGCCCCAAAGTATATCGGTAAGCCGCAAGGGGAACGTGTTATGTTCTTTCTTGCGGATTCGTATTACCAGACCAAGGATTATAATATGGCAGGTTACCAGTTCGAAAGGTTCCTAAAATCCTATCCCAAAAGTGATAAGGCAGTAGAGGCAGGATTTTATGGGGCGAAAAGCTACTATGAACTTTCCCCTAAATATTCTTTGGATCAAACGGATACCGACAAGGCCTTGATGAAACTGCAAAACTTTATCAATACCTATCCGGAATCCGAGTTTTTAGTGGAGGCCAATATCATGGCCAAGGAATTGACGACCAAGAAAGAGCGTAAAGCCTACGAAATAGCAAAGCAGTTCAATACAATTGGGGAATTTGATTATACCTTTTTAACTCCGGCGGTTGCGGCTTTTGATAACTTTATTTCGGACAATCCCGGTTCCGTTTATCGCGAAGATGCCCTATATTATAAGTTTGATTCAGCTACCAATTTGGCGCTTAACAGCTTTGATTATCTTAAAAAAAGTAGGTTGAATGATGCTAAGGCGGCTTATATGGCCTTAAAAAAATCCTTTCCCGAGTCCAAGTATCTCAAGGATGCCGATAAGACCTTGGAAAAAGTTGAAAAAGAATTAGAAATTTATTCCAAATAAAATACGATTTGATATGAATATGAACGATTTAAAGAACTCGAAGGCTCCTGTTTCTACGGTAACGATCAATAAAAATGAATTCGATGCCAAAACTGGAAATATTTATGAGGCAATCTCAATAGCTGCCAAAAGAGCTGTTCAGATTAATTCTGAAATTAAAAAAGAGCTTTTGGAAAAGTTGGAAGAGTTCGCCACTTATAGCGATAGTTTGGAAGAAGTCTTTGAAAACAAGGAACAGATCGAAGTTTCTAAATTCTACGAAAAATTGCCCAAACCACACGCATTAGCGGTAAAGGAGTGGTTGGACGATAAAATTTACTACAGGAATACAGAGAAGGACGCTTAGAGGATGTTGGGCGGTAAGAATATACTTTTGGGCATTACTGGGGGTATAGCTGCTTATAAAACCACCTTTTTGGTTCGTTTACTTATTAAAGCTGGCGCTAATGTTAAAGTAGTTTTAACGGAAAGCGCCAGCTCTTTTGTTACCCCCTTAACCCTGGCTACCCTGTCCAAGAATGCCGTACTGTCTTCATTTGTAGATGAGGAAAGTGGAACGGTTTCTTGGAACAACCATGTAGCCCTGGGGCTTTGGGCCGATATTATGCTGATAGCTCCGGCTACGGCCAATACCCTGTCCAAAATGGCTAATGGTACCTGTGACAACCTGTTGATGGCCACTTACCTATCTGCAAAATGCCCTGTTTATTTTGCTCCGGCGATGGACTTGGATATGTATAAACATCCTTCCACTACAGCGACCTTTAAAAAGCTGTTATCCTTTGGGAATATAATGATTCCTGCCGCATCCGGAGAGTTGGCCAGTGGATTGATAGGGGAGGGCCGCATGGCCGAACCTGAAGATATTGTAAGTTTTCTCAATGATCATCTGGGCAAGGGCCTACCGTTGGAAGGCAAGATAGTGTTGATTACGGCCGGCCCTACCTATGAGGCTATAGATCCGGTAAGGTTTATAGGAAATCATTCATCGGGCCTAATGGGGTACGAATTGGCACAAAATGCCGCCAAGCTTGGCGCTAAGGTATATTTGGTATCCGGTCCGTCCCATTTAAGTATTCAACATTCCCTGATAAAACTGGTCAAAGTAACTTCGGCAGATGAAATGTATAGGGAAACGGTGGCCCTGTACCCGGAGGTGGATATCGCTATTTGTGCTGCGGCGGTTGCCGATTATAAACCTAAACTGGTAGCTGAACAGAAAATAAAGAAGACGTCCGATGAATTTACCATTACCTTGGTAAGGAACAAGGACATCCTATTTTCTTTGGGAGAGATGAAAAATAACCAGTTCTTGGTCGGTTTTGCGCTGGAAACCGAAAATGAGGTTGAAAATGCCATTGGAAAATTGAAACGAAAAAACCTGGACGCCATTGTCCTAAATTCCATGAACGATAGCGGTGCAGGTTTTGGAAAATTGACCAATAAAATATCGTTCATAGATAAGAATTTGGATATTAAAACGTTTGGGTTAAAGACCAAGGCAGAGGTAGCCTTGGATATTTTAAATGAAATCAAGAACAGGATCCATGCGTAATTTATCTTTGACCATTATTTGTTTTATAACTTCCATGGCCTTGGGAGCCCAAGAATTGAATTGTGTGGTTACTATAAATTCGGATCAGGTTGGGCAGACCAATCAACAGATTTTTAAGACCTTGGAACGTTCCCTAAACGATTTTGTAAATAAGAACAGATGGTCCAATCGGGTCTATAAGGAGAATGAAAGGGTGAACGCCCAAATGTTCATTACCATTACGGAGTATGAATCCAGTAGGTTTAAAGGGAATATTCAAATTCAATCCTCAAGACCTGTTTTTAATACCTCCTATGAAAGTCCTGTTTTTAATTATAAGGACAATCAATTCAGTTTCGATTATATTGAGTTTCAGCCTTTGATCTTGAACGAAAACAATATTACTTCCAATTTGGTAGGGGTGGTATCTTTCTATTCCTATATTATTTTGGGACTGGATGCCGACACTTTTTCTTTGGAGGGCGGAACCGATTTTTACAAAAAGGCGCAACAAGTGGTTACTTTGGCACAAAGTGCCGGTTTTTCCGGATGGTCACAGACATCGGGACAAAGAAGCAGATTCGAGTTGGTGGATAACCTGTTGTCCAATTCTTACAGGGAATATAGAATAGCAATGTACAATTATCACAGAAAGGGATTGGATGTGCTGGCGGATAATAACAGTACGGGAAAGCAGGTAGTTGCCGGTAGTATGCGTTTACTGGAGACCATGGCGGGCAGATATCCCAATGCCTTTTTGATCCAAACTTTTTTTGATGCGAAGTCGGAAGAGATACAAAACGTTTTTTCCGACGGACCAAAAGTGGATATTGTACAGCTTAAGGAAACCTTGAACAAAATTGCCCCAATGTATTCGTCGACTTGGAACGAAATAAAATTTTGATCGGAATCAGGACAAAATTATTTGGTCTCCCTTCGTTATGGGGGTATAGAGAAATTTTTTACCACACATTTTTTTCCAAGGCAATATAAATTATCTTTACGGCAATCTTAGATAATAAACCTTGCTGACAAATCTTTCCATAAAGAATTACGCCTTAATAGACCATCTAAACGTTAAGTTTACCAATGGTTTTACGGTAATAACAGGTGAAACAGGTGCCGGAAAATCCATTTTATTGGGTGGGCTGTCCTTGGTATTGGGTAAAAGAGCGGATCTTTCCTCCTTAAGGGAGAAGGAGGATAAATGCATCGTAGAGGCGGAATTTGAAATTTCCAAATACGGTCTGGAGGCTTTTTTTACCGAAAACGACCTGGATTATGAGAAAAAGACCATATTGAGAAGGGAGATTTTACCGAGTGGTAAATCCAGGGCCTTTATCAATGATTCCCCTGTGACCTTGGATATTTTGTCCGAGTTGGGAGATCAATTGATAGATGTGCACTCCCAGCACCAAACGTTGCGACTTGCCGATAATGATTTTCAACTAAAAGTTATTGATGCCCTGGCCGATAATGGACAGTTGCTTGGGGAGTACTCCTCAAAGTTGCTCTTATATCAATCTACACAAAAGCAGTTACAAAAACTGGTGGATTTTCAGAATAGTGCCACCAAAGAACACGAATACAATAGTTTTTTATTACAGGAATTAAATGTGGCACCTTTAAAAGAAGGAATACTGGAGGAGCTGGAAGAGCAGTACGAACAGCTGAACAATGTGGAGGTTATCCTAGAACAATTGTCCCACGGGCAACAGCTATTGAATGATGAGCAGATTGGGCTGATAAACCTACTTACAGCGCTTAAGCAGGTATCCAATAAGTTGGCCAGTTTTGGCCATCAATATTCGGATATAAATGAACGCGTAAAATCGGTGTTTATTGAGTTGGATGATATCTCCAACGAATTCACTATTCTAAATGACAAGGTAGAGGCCGATCCACAGTTGTTGGAACAGGTAAATGCCAAGCTTCAATTGCTTTATGATCTTTTAAAGAAACACAAGGTCCAGACTATTTCGGAATTATTGGAAATTAGGGATAATCTTGATGAAAAGGTCAGTGCCACGGAGAATGTTGCTACGGATATAGATCGCAAAAGGAAGGAGCTGCAGCAATTGGAAAAGGCTTTGAACACCGAAGCATCCAGCATAAGTAAGAAAAGGAAGTTGGTTGTTCCAAAGCTAAAAAGCCAATTGGAGGAAACTTTGATCGACTTGGGAATGGCAAGTGCTACCTTTAAAATTGAAATTTCGGCAGCCAAAGAGTTTAAACCCACAGGTAGGGACAATCTTAGCTTTTTGTTTTCGGCGAACAAGGGGTCCGCTTATGGAGACCTCAAGAAGGTGGCCTCCGGTGGGGAACTTTCTAGGATTATGTTGACCATTAAGGCTATTTTGGCCCGATACGAACAGCTGCCTACTATGATGTTCGATGAGATAGATACGGGGGTATCCGGGGAAATTTCCAATAAAATGGGAGATATTATGAAGGATATGAGCAATTCCATGCAGATATTTTCCATTACCCATCTGCCACAGGTGGCCGCCAAAGGGGTGCATCATTTTAAAGTGTACAAGACAGAGGAACTGATGGGGACCAACACCAAAATGAAAAGGCTTACTTCAGAAGAAAGGGTTGTAGAGCTGGCAGAAATGTTGGGAGGAAAAAACTTGTCCGAATCGGCTTTGGCACATGCAAGGCAGTTGCTGGATTAACTTTCGTATGTAGCGGTAGGGAAACCTCAAATTTCGATCAGGGGTATGGTATGGGCCTGTTCGTGTAAAACAAACTTATTTTCCTTACACCTGTTTCCATGTAAAAGGGCTATAACAACGTACTTAGGGGATATTTTTCAAGGGTACTCCATAATGGGAAATGATTTTTATACCTTCCTCTTTCTACGGTCTACCCACTAATTTTTAATATCTTTGGCGATCTAAAAAGCACAAATAATAGACTATGTCGTTTAATTTATTAAAAGGAAAAAAGGGAATTATTTTTGGGGCATTGGACGCCAATTCCATCGCTTGGAAAACTGCAGAAACCATACATGCCGAAGGGGGGACCTTTATCCTGACCAACGCGCCCATAGCCATGCGTATGGGGCAGATAGATGAACTTGCAAAAAACACGGGCTCCAAGGTTATTCCTGCCGATGCCACGAGCGAAGAGGATTTGGATAATTTGATTAGGCGATCCATGGAGATTTTGGGAGGTAAAATAGATTTTGTACTGCACTCCATTGGGATGTCCGTCAACGTACGCAAGGGTAGGGCCTATACAGATGGAAGGTATGATTTTACCACCAAGGGTTGGGATGTATCCGCACTATCTTTCCACAAAGTAATGCAGAGCCTTTACAAGGCGGATGCCATGAACGAATGGGGAAGCATCGTAGCTTTGACCTATATCGCCGCCCAGAGGACCTTTCCTGATTATAATGATATGGCCGACAATAAGGCCTATTTGGAATCGGTTGCCCGTAGTTTTGGCTATTTTTTTGGCAAGGAGAAGAAGGTGAGGGTAAACACCATATCCCAATCCCCAACAGCTACCACGGCAGGGCAGGGAGTTAAGGGGTTTAACAGTTTTATTTCCTATGCCGATAAGATGTCCCCTTTGGGAAATGCAACCGCTCAGGATTGTGCGGATTATACCGTTACCCTTTTTTCGGATTTCACTAGAAAGGTTACCATGCAGAATTTGTTCCACGATGGCGGTTTTTCCAATACTGGTGTTAGTCAGGAAGTAATCGATACGTTTTCAGAATAGCTTCGCGGGTATTAGGGTAACTTGCCCGATAGCCAAGTTATTATTGGTTTAATACGGGGGTCGCATCTAATAAATGGAATTATGCAGTTGCAGAAGGGGTGAGGGCAGGCCAACACTATTGTTCCGCAATTTTAAATAGTAAAGAAACCCAATGGACTTATTTTTTTCTTTTATAGTACCGGTCTACAATAGGCCCAATGAGATAGATGAATTGCTGGAAAGCCTTTCAGTGCAGGACTATGATAAATCTTTTGAGGTGGTGGTGGTAGAGGACGGTTCCTTGGAAAGTTCCGAAGATGTAGTGAAAAAGTATGGGGATGGATTGTCCATAACATATTTGAAGAAGAAGAACTCGGGTCCCGGTGATTCCCGTAATTATGGCATGAATCGCGCGCATGGCAATTATTTTATAGTGCTGGATTCCGATTGTATAATTCCAAGCCATTATTTGTCCGTGGTGGAGCAGTCCTTGAAAAATAATTATGTGGATTGTTTTGGGGGGCCGGATGCGGCACACCCTACTTTTACTCCTGTACAAAAGGCCATTAATTATGCGATGACCTCAATCCTTACCACAGGGGGGATAAGGGGGAATAAACGGGCCGTAGGTAAATTTCAGCCCAGGAGCTTTAATATGGGAATATCCAGGGCGGCCTTTGAAAAAACCCTTGGATATGGCAATATACACCCAGGGGAAGATCCCGACCTTATCTTTAGAATATGGGAAGCGGGCTATGACACCAAATTGATCCAAGATGCCTTTGTATACCACAAAAGGCGGATAGATTGGAACAAATTTTACACCCAGGTCAAAAAATTTGGAATGGTAAGACCTGTATTAAACCATTGGCACCCCAACAGTGCCAAAATAACCTATTGGTTCCCTACCCTGTTCTGTTTAGGGTTTGTAGGGGCCGTGGCCATGTGGGCATTAGGCGTTTTTTGGCCATTTGCAATATATGTCCTTTATTTTGGTTTACTTTTTGTGCATTCCTTGGTAGTCAATAAAAATTTTAAGGTGGCTATGCTGTCATTGATAGCGGTGGTCATCCAATTTGCGGGCTATGGCTATGGATTTTTGAAAAATTCGATGCTTATAGCAATAAGCAATAAAAAACCGGAGGAGCTATTTCCCAAGCTTTTCTTTAAAACGCTGTAATAAGTTGATGGATAAAATTAAAAACGGACTCAACAAGAGAAAGGTCAAACTGTTTCTGATCTTTCTATTATGTTCCGGTCTCGCTTGGTTTGTAAGTAATTTGGCGGAACAATATTCCAGTAACGCCACCTTTGATATTAATTATGGCAGCACCCCGGACAGTTTATTGCTGAATAGCGTTTCCAAAAGGAACATTAAGGTTCGGTTAAGGGCCAGTGGGTTTCAATTCTTGATGTTGGGGTTTAAAAATAAAACGGTGGAGGTGGACCTTTCCGAACTGGAAAAAAGAGGCTCCAAGTATTTTGTTTCCCCTTCGGCATACAGAAACCAAATAGAAAATCAACTTTCAAAGTTTATAAGGGTTGAGGACATGGATAGGGATACCCTATTTTTTAATTTCCAAAGACTCTTTAGAAAAAAGGTGCCTGTACTTCCTAAAGTCACCATAGATTTGGAGCAAAACTATCTAATGGACAGCACGTATACCCTGTTGCCCGATTCCATTACCGTAATGGGCCCCAAAATGGAAATAGATACTTTGACGGGCCTTACTACCCAAACTTTGGTATTGCCACATACGACCAGTGATATTTCAAAAAAATTAAAATTGAATCTTCCGCCCGAACTAAAAGACACCAAATATTCCCATCTTAGTGTAAACTTGTCCGCTAAAGTATTTAAATTTTCAGAAAGGGTTTTTAAGGTTCCAGTAGTGGTTATCAATGTACCGGAAGGTGTAGGGATAAGAACGTTTCCGGAATCGGTATCGGTTTTGTGCAGGGGGCGCATGGGAGCCATTAAGGAATTGTTGGTAACCGATTTTGTGGTTACGGCCGATTATTCCGACCTCAAGGACAAAAATGAAAATGTTTTGGATCTAAAACTGACGAAAAAGCCCAATAGCGTGAATGTAGTACGGTTAAGGGAGAATAAGGTTGAATTTATACTGAAGAGGCAATGATGATCGTGGGCTTGACAGGAGGGATTGGTAGTGGGAAATCTACTGTTGGATCTATGTTCCAAAAATTGGGAGTACCCATATATAATTCCGATGTAGAGGCGAAGAAGTTAATGGGCCGTTCCAAAAAGATTAAAAAGGACATTGAAGCCCTTTTGGGCAAGGAAAGTTATTTGAATGGGGAACCCAATAGGGGATATATAGCCAAGAAAGTGTTCAAGGATAAGATATTATTACGAGGTCTCAACAATATAGTACATCCCGCTGTGAGACGTCATTTTAAAAGTTGGTGCAAACGCCAGAATGCCACCTATGTAATTCAAGAGGCCGCCATTATATTCGAAAGCGGGAACCAGGAACGTTATGATAAAATAATCCTTGTGACCGCACCAAGGGACATCAGGATTCAAAGGGTTGTGGATAGGGACGGAATTACGGCGGAACAGCTAATGGCACGTATGGACAATCAATGGCCGGATAGTGAAAAAGAGAGGTTGTCAGACTTCATTATTGAAAATATAGACCTTGAGGCCACGGAAGGGGAAGTTTTTCGAATTCATCATAAATTGCTTAAAATAAAGGTTTAAGCGCTAAATTTTAACATTTTTGTTAAGGTTAGGTTAAACGTACATTTTGCTAAATGTTAAATTTCTAATTTTGTCGATAAATGAATAAGAGGTTATTTGGTCTTTTGGTAGTCTTAATGAGCCTTTCCCTAATAGGAATCATCTTTGTTCAGAGTTATTGGATAAATAAGTCGGTATCGGACAAGGAAGAACAATTTTCAAATACAGTCAACCAAATATTGAGTAGGGTTGTGGATAATATTGAAAAGCGGGAGGTGCAGGATTACCTGAACGAGTTTTACAAGCTTAGCGATAGTATTGGAAAGCCAAAGGCTACCCATCTTAAGAATTTTTTCTTTTTTGACCGTGATATTAATTCCAACGAAGTACGTTTTTATACCCATGGTATTTTGGAGGAGGACTACAATATGGCATCTACGTTCTTTGATATAGGCTTGGACACCACTACCTTTAGGAATATTACCAGTACCAGGACCACCGAGATTTTCAAAGAGGATTTTGGTCTGGATGGGACACAATATTCGTTAACGCCTGTCCAAAAACTTGAAAAAATTGGATCTATGACAGATCTTGACAAGTTTGCTTTGGATGATGTTTTTAGGGAACAGGCGAAAAATAGGCCCATCCATAAGCGGGTGTCCAAACAGGAGGTTGAACTGATGCTCAGTAAGGAATTAAATAATAGGGGTATCGATATTGACTATGAATATGGGGTCTATAGCAAGGGACTGCCCACAAAAGTGAAATCCCAAAAATTCAAATTTTCCGAGACCACACTTTATAAGGCACCTTTATTTAAGGATAGTGAAGGAAATACTAATTTTTCTCTATTGTTGACTTTTCCCAAAAAGAAAAGGTTCCTTATACAGTCCATTCTTGGAATGGCACTTTTGTCCCTAACATTTACCTTGGTTATTGTAGTGGCCTATTCCAGTGCCATCTATCAGTTGATAAAGCAGAAGCAGATTTCAGAGATTAAATCAGACTTTATCAACAATATGACACATGAGTTCAAAACTCCAATTGCAACTATAAACCTGGCAGTTGAAGCTATTAAGAACCCGAAAATCATTGATGACAAGGAGAAGGTACTGCGCTATTTGCAAATGATAAGGGACGAAAACAAGAGAATGCACGCACAGGTGGAAAATGTACTCCGGATATCCAAGTTGGAAAAAAATCAATTGGATATAAGTAAGGATAGGGCGGATGTACACGACATAATAGAGGATGCCATTACCCATGTAGAGCTTATAGTAGCGGATAGGGGAGGATATATCAAGCCCCATTTGAAGGCGGAACGATCCGAGGTATTGGCCAATGAGATGCATTTCACCAATGTTATTGTGAATATATTGGATAATGCGATGAAATATTCGCCAGAAGTGCCCAAGATCGATGTTTTTACCGAAGTGGTCGGGAATTCTATCATTATAAAAGTGCAGGATCAGGGTGCCGGAATGAGCAAAGCGGTATTAAAAAAAGTTTTTGAAAAGTTCTATAGGGAACATACAGGGGATATACACAATGTAAAGGGCCACGGTTTAGGGCTCGCTTACGTAAAGAAAATAGTAGATGATCATCAAGGTGAGGTTTATGCAGAAAGTGAAAAAGGAAAAGGAAGCACTTTTTATATTAAACTACCTTTAATTTAAAACAATAATGGAAACAATAGATAAGAAAATATTACTCGTAGAGGACGATCCCAATTTTGGAATTGTACTTAAGGATTACTTGGCAATGAACGACTTTGATGTTACATTGGCCAAAAACGGAATGGAAGGTTTTGAGAAATTTAAGAAGGACAATTTTGATGTTTGTATTTTGGATGTTATGATGCCCTACAAGGATGGCTTTACCCTTGCCAAGGAAATCCGTGAAAAGAACGAAAACGTTCCTATTGTTTTTCTAACGGCCAAGACGATGAAAGAAGATGTCCTTAAGGGATATAAAGCAGGGGCCGACGATTATTTGAACAAGCCTTTTGATTCGGAAGTGCTCTTGATGAAGCTTAAAGCCATAATCCAAAGAAAATCTTCCAGTTCCCTAGCGGACAGTAAACAATTTGAATTTACTATTGGTGGTTTTCAATTGAATTCCAAGCTTAGGTTTCTGAAATACAAAGATGAAGATGCCATTAAACTCTCCCCTAAGGAAAACGAATTGCTTAGACTGTTGGCCTTGCACGAGAACGATTTAATGCCCAGGGAATTGGCCTTGACCAAAATTTGGAGGGATGACAATTATTTTACATCCCGAAGTATGGACGTGTATATTGCCAAATTGAGAAAGTATCTCAAAAAAGATGAAAATGTGGAGATATTGAACATCCACGGAGAAGGATTTAGATTGGTGGTGAAAACCGAGTAATCGCCCCTATTAAGAATTTTATAGAGCACCAAGGGATATCTTGGTGCTTTTTTATTATCCACTGTCCGGTCAATGTTTAAATGACGGGTTGGGAATGGGGGATCTTGAGGTGGGCCAGGAGGTAAAAAACGAGTATAGCTGCCCACTGCCTACTCATCTTCCAGTTGCCGGTACTCCTTTATTATATGATCTATAATTTCTTGGGGGCTGGGTTCTATTGAGATTTTTATAGCCCCGATCGGAGGCTCAAAAGTGTCCAATTGGGACCGCAATAGTTCGGCGGGCATAAAATGCCCCTTTCGTTTATGTAGACGCTCCAATAGCAGTTCAAAAGAACTTTCCAAGGAAATCCATACCACTTTTTCTTCAATTTTTTTTGCAAGTAATATTCTGTAGGATTCCTTTAAGGCGGAGCAGACAATGACAGATCCGGTTTCCTGGTTGGAAACGGCCAATCTGTTTAATGTTATAAGCCACTCATAACGGTCTTCATCGGTCAGTGGGATTTTATTGGACATTTTTTCTATATTGGCTTCGGTGTGAAAATCGTCGCCATCAAAAAATGGTAGGTCCAGTTTTTCCGCCAATAATTGCCCTATGGTAGATTTACCTGTTCCGGAGACCCCGATTACAAATAGAATATTTTTCAAGTTTTTCGCCCGATGCCTACCGGGATTTTCTTGAGGTTGTTCTTTTAATGTCATTGATCCTTACGTTTTTGAACTATCCTTTCCAGAATTTCATTTAAGTCGTATTTGTAATCTACCCAATGGATATCCTCTTTTTTTCGTAACCATGTCAATTGCCTTTTCGCAAACCTTCTTGTATTTTTCTTTATTTCATCTACCGCGGTATCCAGATCAATATCGCCTTTAAAATATTTAAATAATTCCTTGTAGCCTACGGTTTGCAAAGCGTTCAGGGACTGTTGTTCCTTTAAGGATGCCACCTCTTCCAATAGGCCCTGTTCCATCATCATGTCCACTCTTTTATTTATACGGTCGTATATGATTTTCCTTTCTGCATTTATGGCAATGGTAGTTGTACTAAAATTCCTTTTGGGTTTTGCTTGGTTAAGGAAAGAGGTGTAGGGGAGTCCTGAAACAATGCACACCTCTAGGGCCCTTATAAGTCTATGTGGGTTGTTCAGGTCTACCAGACCGTAATAATCCCTATCGAGGGTTTTAAGTCTTTCCTGAAGGCTTAAAATGCCTTCGGTCTTCAAAGTTGCGTTAAGTGCATGGCGAACATTAGGGTCAATGGTGGGGAAATTATCCAGTCCCTCCTTAATGGCGTCAATGTAAAGGCCACTTCCGCCAACCATGACTACGAGGTTGTTATCCTTGAAAAGTAATTCCAGTTTTTCAATGGCTTCCCTTTCAAAATCCCCTACTGTATATTTTTCAAAAATGCTTTTGTGTTGAATAAAATGATGCGGAACACTGGCCAATTCTTCAGGGGCAGGTACTGCGGTCCCAATGGACATTTCTTTGTAAAACTGACGGGAATCGGCAGAAATGACCTCGGTTTTGTTGTGTTTGGCTATGGCTATGGCCAAAGTTGTCTTTCCTATAGCGGTTGGTCCAACAATGGAAATGAGATTTTTTTTATCCATTAATCATCACTTAGTCTGTGTCCGCATTCCCTACAGTAATGGGCATCAATACGCATGATTTCCGTGCCACATTCCGGACAGGTTCTGTCCGTGTCCAAATTTTTTTTGTTGGTGATTCCGGCGGCATATTCGGCCGAAACAATTCCCGTAGGTACTGCGATTACCCCATAACCGATGATCATGATCAAGGTTGCGATAAATTGTCCCAAGGGCGTTTCTGGAGATATATCCCCATAACCTACTGTAGTTAAGGTAACTATGGTCCAGTAAACACTATGGGGAATACTTGTGAAACCGTGGTCGGGACCTTCAACGATGTACATTACGGTCCCCAATATAACGGATATGACGATGACGAAGAAAACAAAAACAAATATTTTTGTTCTACTGGCGTTCAAGGCCCTTATAAGTTTATTGGATTCCCCAACAAAGCGGACCAGCTTTAAAATTCTAAATACCCTTAACAATCTCAAAATACGGAAGGCCGTTATGTATTGGGAACCGACCAGGAAAAGTGAAAGGTATTTTGGAATCGTGGAAAGTAGGTCTACCACTCCAAAAAAGCTTAGAATATATTTTTTTGGTCGATTTATGGAAATAATGCGCAATATGTACTCTATGGAAAAAAGTATGGTCACCGCCCATTCCGAGTAGTTTAGGAATTTATGGTGTTTTTCATCGAAGGTAGGAATACTTTCCAACATTACAATAATAACGCTGTACACTATCACAATAAGCAGAAAGATATCGAAAAGTCTACCAGCTGGAGTGTGGGTCCCGTAGATTACTTCATGAATTTTGTGTTTCCAACTCTTTTTGATTTTCACAATTTACCGATTTAGATCTATAATTTTCAGGATCTTTTTTTTTCTAAGATAGGAGGAAATAATATGGGTCGTGTTTTCATTTCCTTCCATGGGAGTTATTATGGATTCCAAGATATGGATATTATTGATTTGATGGTTTAAATTAAAATAGCCAAATCCTTTAAAAACACCATCTTTGATCTCAATTCCACATCGCTCCCCTATTTCCCTTCCCTTGTCCATGATCAGGATGCTCTTATTTGACAAACTGTACTTGTCAATAGCTTGTGATACCCTTAAATTATATGCCTCCACAGGCTCTTGGTTTATACATCCCCCAAGACAATTATTGTCCTCAAAATGGGAGCAATGAGTCCTTGCCTTTGATAGGCCATTTATTTTATTGCACAGTTGAAATTCATCCCTGATGCCCTGTAGAAAATTCTCTGCTCCCTGAAGGCTGTTAAAGGTAGCTACTGCCTTTTTGCTTGGATTCACCGCCTCCGGGCTTAATGTAATATAGCCGTCTTGGTTAATGGATTGATAGACTCCATGAGAAAACAACCTTCTTTTATAGCCGGTATTGTACTTGGGCCTGTTTCGCAACAATTCCGCATTCTCCTTTAAAAGGGCGGCCAATTCATTGCCCGTTTTTTCATAAGAAATCCTTTTGGTTTCTTTCTGAATCCTTCTTGCATTTGGACTGTTATTGGTAAAATGCTGGTTGACCCTTTTTTTAATGTTGCTACTTTTTCCCAACCAAATAATTTCTCCATCCTTATTGTGCATATAGTAGACCCCTGTTTCCGAAGGTAATTCGTCTACCATATCCAATTGTCTGGACGATAGTTCCCCTTGGCTCTCTGTTCTTAAGACGCTCTTATAAATAGTTTTGTCCAGATCTTTTGAAAGCAATAGTTTAAATAGCTGCAAGGTGGCAAGGGCATCCCCATTGGCTCTATGGCGGTCGCTTACAGGAATCCCAAGAGACCGTACCAATTTGCCCAGACTGTAAGATTCCGCCTCCGGTAATAATTGCTTGGCCAGTTCAACGGTGCAGAGGGTCTTGCGTTCAAAGTTAAAGCCCAATCGCCTAAATTCCGTTCTCAAAATCCTATAGTCGAACTGTGCATTATGGGCCACAATAACCGCATCTTCCGTGATTTCCACAATGCGCTTGGCCACTTCATAGAATTTTGGGGCAGTGCGCAACATATTGTTGTTGATACCGGTAAGATTGACCACAAAGGGTTGGATTTCTTTTTCAGGGTTTATGAGGCTAATGAACTGATCCACCACTTTATGTCCGTCAAATTTGTGGATAGCAATTTCTGTAATCCCTTCTTCATTGTATTTTCCTCCTGTGGTTTCAATATCTAATATAACGTACATGTAAAATTTCTAATTCGGATTACAGGACAAAGATACATAATCCAATGCCAAGGAAACAGCAAGCCTGTTCGTTAATTTCTAGATCCAAAAATGCTGCTTCCCACTCGTATCATGGTGCTTCCTTCCTCTAAGGCAATCTTATAATCGCCACTCATACCCATAGATAATTGGGAAAGATCGGGGAATACCGACTTGGTTTTTTCAAACAGGTTTTTAAGTTGTTTAAATTCCTTCCTGATTTGCTGGCCATTGTCCGTAAATGTCGCCATTCCCATTAGGCCAACTATCTTTATGTTGCTTAGTTCCCCGATCTCATTTGAGGCAATCAATTCGTTAAGGTCGTTTTCGTCAAAGCCAAACTTGGTGTCTTCCTCGGCAATGTGGATCTGAAGTAGACAGGGGATGACCCTGTTGTGCTTTTTGGCTTGTTTGTTTATTTCCCTTAAAAGTTTCAGGCTGTCCACTCCATGGATCAAAGCCACATATTCTGCCATATACTTCACCTTGTTGCGCTGTATATGGCCTATCATATGCCACTCAATATCCTTGGGAAGCACTTCTTGCTTCTCCGTCATTTCCTGAATTTTATTTTCCCCAAAAACCCTTTGTCCGGCAGCGTAGGCCTCTTCTATATCCGATATGGGCTTGGTTTTGGAAACCGCAACGAGCTTTACATGGGAAGGAAGCGATTCCTTGATGGTATTTAAATTATCTTTAATGGACATTCAATTATTTTTTTTGCTATTGATCTTCATTTGGCCCTTATACACCTTTAAATTTACAGTTGGTGAAACGGGCAGAACGGACTACTGATTAAACTGTCGGGAAACCTTATCGGCTTTGCGGGTTTTGGAATAATCATAAAAACCTTCCCCGGATTTAACACCTAATTTTCCAGCGGTTACCATGTTCACCAATAGGGGGCAGGGAGCATATTTTGGGTTTTTGAAGCCGTCGTACATTACATTTAAAATGGACAGACAAACATCCAGCCCAATAAAATCGGCAAGCTGTAAAGGACCCATTGGGTGGGCCATGCCCAATTTCATGACCGTGTCTATTTCACTGACCCCCGCAACTCTATGATACAGGGTCTCTATGGCCTCGTTGATCATGGGCATTAATATGCGGTTGGCAATAAACCCTGGATAGTCATTGACCTCTGTTGGTGTTTTTCCGAGCTTCTTGGACAGGTCCATAATGGTTTCTGTTACTTCATTGGAGGTGTTATAGCCTCTTATTACCTCTACCAATTGCATAATGGGTACGGGATTCATAAAGTGCATACCAATTACCTTATCCGCTCTTTTGGTGGCAGCTGCCATCTGTGTAATGGAAATGGAGGAGGTATTGGTCGCCAAAATGGTAGTGGGTTCACAAATGGCATCCAATTCCCCAAAGATTTTTAATTTAAGTGCCGTGTTTTCCGTTGCCGCCTCTATTACAAGGTCTACCTTTTTTATCCCATCTGCCAGAATGGTGTAGGGGGCTATGTTTTCCAAAGTGGCTTTCTTTTCATTTTCGGTAATAAGCTGTTTCGCCACCATTCTATCGAGATTTTTGCCAATGGTGGTAAGGCCCTTGTTAAGAGCATCCTGCGATATATCGATAAGATTGGTTTTATATCCATTTTGGGCCATTACATGGGCAATGCCATTACCCATTGTTCCTGCCCCTATGACTGCTATGTTTTTCATTTCTAAATGTTTTGCATGAAACTTTATGCTATTATTTATTGGGCCTACCTAGTAAGTATATACAATGGGCACCTATTTTTTTTGAAAAGACGCAATAACTTCCAAAGCAACCCTTAAGGCTCGGGTGCCCTGTTCCAGGGAGACTACCGGAACAGTGTTGTTGTTTATAGCCTCGGCAAAGGTTTCCAGTTCGTCCAGTATGGCATTGTTGGCAGCGATGTCCGGATTTTCAAAATAGATCTGTTTTTTTACGCCTTCGGCATTTTGAAGGATCATATCAAAATCCCCAGGTATTTCCGGGGCGTCCTTCATTTTGACCACTTCCACTTTTTTCTCCAGAAAATCCACGGCGATATAGGCGTCTTTTTGGAAAAAGCGCGACTTGCGCATATTTTTTAAAGAAATTCTACTGGCCGTTAGGTTGGCCACGCAACCGTTTTCAAACTCTATTCTGGCATTGGCAATATCCGGAGAACTGCTAATGACCGATACGCCACTGGCATTGATCTGCTTAATCTCCGACCGGACCACACTAAGGATGGCATCAATATCGTGGATCATTAAATCCAAAACTACCGGTACATCGGTTCCCCTTGGATTAAATTCTGCCAACCTATGGGTTTCAATGAACATGGGGTTATTAATATTTCCCTTTACCGCCATAAAGGCGGGATTAAATCTTTCCACATGGCCCACCTGTCCCTTGACCCGATGTTTTTTTTCCAACTGCAATAATTCTTCTGCTTCTTGAAGGGTATTGGTAATAGGTTTTTCTATGAAAACATGTTTTCCTTTTTCCATGGCCTTTTTGGCACAGTCGAAATGGGAAAGGGTGGGGGTTACAATGTCCACTACATCTACGGCGTCCATTAGTTTGTTTATATTATCGAAAAAAGTATAACCGAATTCAGCGGCTACTTTTTTTCCATTGATGACATCGGGATCATAAAAACCGACCAAATTATATTTCTGGGACCCATTCAGTAATCTTAGATGGATTTTTCCTAAATGTCCTGCTCCAAGGACGCCAACATTAAGCATATGTATATATTTTCCTCAAAAATAAGGATAGTTTGCAAGTTTAGGGGGCTTAAAAAATAAAAGTTAAGTGTTGTATCCCCTCTTTTTTGTCAACAATGCCAGGTGCTAAAAATAGGATAAAAACAATAAAGTAGATTATTGAATTAGAATTCCCATTCCTAAAGAAATCTGGTTCAAATTTACCTTAGGATAAAAGAATAGATTAGATTGCGGCATGTAATTTTTTTATTTCTTCATTTTAAGTTTTACGTTTTTTAACTTTGTCCTCCAAAACCAAACAATTGAAAGATACATTAAAACATAGGGGAATGCGCAATAAATTGGCAGACCTTCTTTCGGGGAAGGGGATTGTGGACAATTCCGTATTGGAGGCTATCCGGGCCGTTCCAAGACACTTATTTCTGGATAGCAGTTTTGAGGATCATGCATATCAGGACAAAGCTTTTCCTATTGGGGCGGACCAAACCATTTCCCAGCCTTACACGGTGGCCTTTCAGACCGAGCTATTACAGGTACGTCCAGATCACAAGGTTTTGGAAATAGGAACGGGTAGTGGGTATCAAACTGCGGTTTTATTAAAGTTAAAGGCAAAAGTATATACTATTGAGCGTCAGTTGGAACTATTTAAGAAGACCAGTATTTTTTTTAAAAAGATGGGATATAGCCCCAAAAAAGTAATATTTGGGGATGGGTATAAGGGATTGCCAGAAGAGGCGCCGTTTGATAGTATTATAGTAACCGCCGGGGCCCCCTTTGTACCAAATCCTTTACTTGCCCAACTGAAGGTAGGCGGCAGGTTGGTGATCCCGGTAGGGACGGACGAGCAGATCATGACGTTGTTTGTTCGGAAATCTGCCAAAGAATTTGAGAAAAAGGAATTGGGATCCTTTAGGTTTGTGCCTTTATTGGAGAATAAGAATTAAGGGATGTTCTAATTGTTGAAGCTTTTTTTAATCCTGTCCAAGTTTTTCTTGTTGTCGCGATCTTTGATGGTCTCACGCTTGTCATAGAGTTTTTTACCCTTGGCCAATGCGATGTTTATTTTGGCCAAGCCCCTATCGTTCATAAAAAGATTTAAGGGAATTATGGTCAGACCTGAATTTTTTACTTCTTTTTCCAGTTTTTTTAGTTCACCACGGTTGAGTAGTAGTTTTCGCTCTGCCTTGGGTTTGTGGTTGTAGTGGGTGCCATGGGAATATTCATCTACCTGCATGTTGATTACGAACAACTCTCCCAGGTCGTTAAACTCACAAAAGCTTTCCGAAATGGAAGCCTTGCTCTCCCTAATGGATTTAATCTCGGTACCGGACAAAACAATACCGGCCGTATAGGTGTCCAGTAACTCGTAATCGAATCGGGCCCTTTTGTTCTTTATATTTACTTTTTTCTGCATATGTTGGACAAAAATAGAAACAATTATCCGATTGACCATCAGGTCATAAGTACATAATAGTATTAATTTTTTTGGATATAAATCAATTTTTTTTGTAATGTAAGGGGAAGCATTACGATTAATGGGAAAAGTTTATAAATGAAAGTAATATACCTTTTAGCCGTTGTTTTTGTGGTTGCTTCATGTAAGGAGAAAGTGCAGGCCACTCTTTCTGCCCAGGAAATAGTGGACAGGTCCATTTCTGCATGTGGCGGGGAGCAGTATACCACCAATGATATTTTCTATAAATTTCGGAATTATCAATATGCCTCTGAATGGAAAAACGGTGGTAGAATATTAAAACGTATCGCATACACGGACTCTACCAAGGTAGTAGATGTGAAAGGTGACCAGGGGTTTAAACGGTTCGTAAACGATAGTTTGGTACCCTTAAAGGATTCCATTGCCAATTTGTACTCAAATTCCGTGAACTCCGTACATTATTTTGCTTACTTGCCATACGGGCTGAACGATGCAGCCGTCAATAAGGAGTTATTGGGCGAAGTTACGATAAGGAACAAGGAGTATTATAAGATAAAGGTAACTTTTGATCGGCAAGGCGGAGGAAAGGATTATGAGGATATTTATCTGTATTGGTTTAACAAAGAGACCTTTAAACCGGACTACTTGGCATATAAGTTTTATGTGGACGGAGGTGGGATCCGTTTTAGGGCAGCTTATAATGAGCGTTTTGTAGGTGGTATCCGTTTTGTGGATTATGAAAATTATGGGGCTTCCTTGGAAGGGACTACATTTAATGATGTGGAGCAACTTTATGAAAGAAATAAATTGAAACTATTCTCCAAAATAGTATTGGAAGATATTTCCGTGAAAGCGTCCAATTAGGGCCTAGTCCATTTTTAGCCTAATATCGGTGGCTTTTCCATTTATGATCCGCACAATAAACAGGCTGCTATTGTCATAATCGTCCATTTGAACATATTTTTCTTCTCCCAACATGAGATTGACAAACTCCGGAGTAGTATTGCTATGTCCAACAACAAGAACGTTTTTGCCCAGATTTAAACTTTTAAATTCCTCGATATTGATTGCCTTGGGGTCATAGTATTGGGGGGTAATTTCTTTTTTTACGGAAGTGGGCGCGGCGGTCATTGCGGTTCTTTCAAAATCGGTGATGTATATGGCATCCAGGGCAACAGGGTCAAAAACTTCTGCCCAGCGTATGGCCCGTCCAAGCCCGTCCTGATTTAGTTCAGGATCTAGGTTTTCGGGATCGCTGCGATCTTTTTCCGCATGTCTTATAAAATAATAGGTCGAAATAGAATCTTCTGCCATTTCCATGGGTAACTTCGGATCTTCCTTGCAGGACATAAGACCGATGGTCAAGGAAAGCATCAATAGCAGTTGAAGGTGTTTCATGGTCAATTCTATTTTGGTGTTCGGTTCTCCCTGTAAAGTAACTAAAATTACAGTAAAATAGTATGCAGTACCCATAGTTTTTTGTTCTTTTGTATATGGATAAAAAGTACGCTATATATACTATTTTACTTGCGGTATTCTTTTCGCGTGCCCAAGAAGTTGCCGTTCCAACCGACCTTAGGCAGCACAGTTTGACCGAATTCAATGCCAGTTTGTTCAATCCGGTTTTTTCATTGGACAGGAACAATCCTGAGTCCATTGCATGGTGGACCAGGTATCAATGGCAGGCCATAGATAGTGACCCTACTTCCATTTTCTTAAATTATTCCAGAAAAATAAATACCCGTTCCTCTATAGGCGCCGGTTTTATCCAAAACAATACTGGAGTGTTTTTAAATACCGGTGGAGTGATCAACTATGCCTACGCCTTCAGTTTTAACAATAATATGCAATTGTCCGTTGGCTTGAATGTTTTTGGTTTTAATAGTGTAATTGCGGACGACAGATATAATCCAAATCCTGAAATTTCATTGCCACAGTTGGAGTTGTCCAAAAATGCATTTATCATGCAATTTGCACCGGGTGTTCGATTTTCGGTAGATGGTTTCAGTGTGGGCTTTACGGCCGAAAATTTATTTGATTATAATTTTTCCACGAATACCAGTGCTTCCGGATCCGATGAAAAAATCTACATGGGAATGGTAGATTATAGATTTCCCATTAGTCTGTTCGCTGGGACGGACAATGCATATCTTCTCCCCATGATATATGTAAAATCTGTGCCCTACGGGGATACGCAACTGGGGCTAAATGCATTGTTGTCCTCCAATAAATTTTGGCTGCAAGGGGGGTATAATAGTTTTTACGGTATATCCGGTGGTCTGGGCGGTAGATTTTTCAAGCATTTGTCATTGGGGGCCCTAATAGAATATGGCTTGGATGCAGATGTTAAGGATCAGGATCCCACCTTTGAAATAATTGCGGCCTATACCCTGGGTAGTCCCGATACCCGAAAAAAGGTAGTAGGTTTTCACGTGGATGAGACGCCGGTGGAACATGGGAAACCGGAGGTGGCTACGGAACCGGAAGCTAGGGATCGTATACCGGAAGCTAGGGATCGTATAAATGAAGAAAGGAAAATACAGAAAGAAATTAGTAAGACAGAGGCCCTAGCCGAGAAAAAAGCATTAAAAAAAGCCAAAAAACAAAAGCGCGTTAAGGGCAGCACGAAGAAAGCGATTGCCGAAGAATTAAGAATGGCGGAAGAATTGGCCGAGGCAAAAAGATTGAAGGAAGAACAGGAAGCCGAGGCTTTGGCGATGGCTGTCCGGATAAAGGAAAAGCAAAGATTGGATTCCATAAAAGCTATGGAACTGGCATTGGCCAAGAAAATCCAGGATGATCTGGATATGATGGCTGCCAGGAAAAAGGCGGGCAGGGCGATTACAAAGGGCCATTATGAGGAAGTGGACAAACTGGAGGGCCAGAAAGCCGGATTTTATCTTATAGGCAATGTTTACGGTACCTCCAGATATCGCGATATTTTTGTGGAGGGCCTTAAAAAGAAAGGAATCGATGCCAAGTTTTTCTATTTGGAAAAGACCAAATGGGACTATGTGTATTTGGAAAGGTTCGATACCTTGGGAGAAGCGGAAGTGGCAAGGGATAATAATTTTAATGGTAAATACGCCGAAAGAACCTGGATATTTAGGATAATAGGGGAGTAATCGGACAATGAACTCGTTAAACTTTTTAATTGGCTAAAACCCGCCTTATCCGGTACGGGCAGGAATTGCTCTTTTTCACTCTTGCGCAAGCCGGCCCGTTCGCTAAAATAACCCACAGGGTTATTTTTAGGCGCTCCGTCCTGTCTTTTTTTCTTTCCGTAGCGATGCTATGCAACTCAAAAAAGTCTTCAAATTGGGCAAAAAATGTCTAATTTTCGCTTCAATCCAAAAAGTTTAAACGAGTTCAATTATTTTTTTATTTCCCGGACAATTAATTGGTCCAAGTAGGTCACCGTGTTCAGTAAGTATTTTCTATCTCCCGTTATAGTGGCCATGGCCACTGCTCCTTGGATCATTGTAAATAGTTGTTTGGAAAACTGAAGGGGTGTTACGGGCAGTCTAAGCTCATTGTTGTTCAGCCCATTTTCTAGGACCAGGGCAATTTTTCCCTCTATGGTCTTTATGGTTTCCTTGGTAGCGGCCAGCAGTTGGGAATTATTGTGATTGGCGTCTATTCCAATATTCAAAATGGGGCAACCGCCCAATTCCTCAATAAAAGAGTCGTAATGACGGTAGAAATTGGTAAGCACAAAGAGCTTTTGAAGGGAGGTGCCGTTGGAGTTTAATTTATCGTCTATTTCAGCCAAGAGTTTTTTGCTGTTATATTCAAAGGCAGCAAGGGCCAAGGAATCTTTGTTTTCAAAATTTCCGTAGATGGCTCCCTT
The DNA here is from genome assembly GCF_003426735.1 of Arenibacter sp. P308M17. Classification (GTDB taxonomy): domain Bacteria; phylum Bacteroidota; class Bacteroidia; order Flavobacteriales; family Flavobacteriaceae; genus Arenibacter. The sequence continues at coordinate 889,611 of NZ_QVON01000002.1, read as the reverse complement.
GGTCAAGCCTGTTGCCTCTGTAAGATCGCTCATGCTAGTCCCAACATACCCGAGTTTGTTGAAAATTGGAGCAACGGTTTCAATGATATAGGCAGTTGTTCTCTCGGCTTTTGTAGACATGTCCTTACAGTTTTATGCTAATATAAAAAATTTTATACTGCATGGTATATATTGTTGATAAAAAAGGGCATCCTATGATAAACAGGATGCCCCTTTTAAAAGGTGGTCGTTTTAGTTCGCCAGTTCGTTCTCATTTCTGAATACCAGTTGGTCGTCAAAGGAGTCGATAAGAAGAATTCCACCAGGATGGATCTTACCACTTAACAATTCTTTGGAAATATTGTTCAATACTTCTTTCTGAATTACCCGTTTTATGGGTCTTGCACCATATTGGGGATCAAATCCTTTGTTGGCCAGATAATCTATGGCCTCATCAGTTGCATCTATTGTAATTTGTTGTTTGGCCACCAACTTTTTCAACTGATCCAGTTGTAATACCACTATCTTTTTGATATCCTTTTTGCTTAAAGGGGTAAACATGATAATATCGTCTATACGGTTTAGGAACTCTGGCCTTATCGTTTTTCGCAATAGTCCCAGTACTTCCACCCTGGCAGCCTCAGTGGCGCTATAGATATCTTTGTTCGCCTCAAACTTTTCCTGAATAATATGGCTTCCCATATTACTGGTCATGATGATGATGGAATTCTTAAAATCGGCCACCCGGCCTTTGTTGTCCGTTAACCTGCCTTCATCCAATACCTGTAATAGGATGTTAAAGGTGTCCGGGTGCGCTTTTTCTATTTCATCGAGCAAGACCACGGAATAGGGTCTTCTGCGCACTGCCTCGGTCAATTGGCCTCCTTCGTCATAGCCAACGTATCCCGGAGGGGCACCTACCAGTCTACTTACGGCATGGCGCTCTTGGTATTCGCTCATATCGATCCTGGTCATGGCATTTTCGTCATCAAATAGATAGTCGGCCAATGTTTTGGCCAATTCTGTCTTACCTACACCTGTAGTCCCTAGGAAAAGGAAGGAGCCAATTGGTCTTTTGCTGTCCTGCAATCCGGCCCTACTTCTTCGTATGGCGTCGGAAACGGCCTGTATGGCTTCTTCTTGCCCGACCACTCGTTTGTGGAGAACATCTTCCAATTTTAATAACTTTTCCCTTTCACTTTGTAGCATTTTTGTAACGGGGATACCTGTCCATTTGGCTACTACTTCGGCGATGTCCTCATTGGTTACCTCTTCCTTGATCAGGGTTTCCCCAAGTTGCTGATGTTCCAGTTCCCTTTCCAGTTTTTCCAACCGTTCTTGGGCTTCCTTTATTTTGCCGTACCTTATTTCGGCCACTTTTCCATAGTCCCCGTTACGTTCGGCCCTTTCGGCTTCCAATTTATAATTTTCAATATCGTTCCTTGTTTTTTGGATATCGTCCACCACCGTCTTTTCGCTTTCCCATTTGGCAAAGATTTCATTTCGGTCTTCCTTCAAATTGGCAAGGTCCACATTCAAGGCCTTTAGTTTTGAAGTATCGTTCTCTCGTTTTATGGCCTCTATTTCAATTTCCAACTGCATTATTTTACGATCCAATACATCCAGTTCCTCAGGTTTGGAATTGATTTCCATCCTTAGCTTGGAAGCGGCCTCATCCATTAGGTCTATGGCCTTGTCCGGTAAAAATCTATTGGTAATATAGCGTTGTGATAATTCAACGGCCGCAATTACGGCCTCGTCCTTGATTCTAACCTTATGGTGCGCCTCGTACTTTTCTTTAATTCCCCTAAGAATGGATATGGCACTTTCAGTGTCGGGTTCATCCACTATCACTTTCTGAAACCTTCGCTCCAAGGCTTTGTCCTTTTCAAAATATTTTTGATATTCATCCAGGGTAGTGGCACCTATGGCCCGGAGTTCCCCTCGTGCCAGTGCAGGTTTAAGAATATTTGCCGCATCCATAGCACCCTGTCCGCCTCCGGCGCCGACCAGGGTATGGATCTCATCTATAAAGAGAACAATGTTCCCGTCCGAAGAGGTTACCTCCTTGATAACGGCTTTTAATCGCTCTTCAAATTCCCCTTTGTATTTGGCACCTGCAATTAACGCGCCCATATCCAGGGAATAGATTGTTTTATCCTTTAGGTTCTCGGGGATGTCGCCCTGTACAATTCTATGGGCCAAACCTTCTGCAATCGCGGTTTTACCTACACCAGGTTCCCCAACCAACATTGGGTTGTTTTTTGTTCTACGTGACAGGATCTGTAAAACCCTTCTAATTTCCTCATCCCTTCCTATAACCGGGTCCAGCTTTCCACTATCTGCCAGCTCATTTAGATTTTTGGCATATTTGTTCAAGGAATTGTAGGTGTCCTCGGCACTTTGGGAAGTTACCTTGCCCCCTTTTCTCAACTCATTTATAGCGGTCTTAAGGTCTTTTTCGCTAACCCCTTGATCCTTTAATATTTGGGCTATCTTGCTCTTGGATTTAAAAATTGCCAACAACAAGTGCTCTATGGAGACATATTCATCTGCCATTTCTTTGGCAATAATACTTGCATCGGTAAGTGTCTTATTGGCTTCCCGGGACAACATAATTTCGCCGCCCGAGACCTTGGGAAAACTTTCCAATTCCTTTTCCAAAATTTGGTTCAATAAGGTAGTGTTTACGTTCAATTTCTTAAGGATAAACGGAAGTACGTTTTCCTCCACCTCGGAGATTGCCCTAAAAATATGCTCGTTCTCTATTTGCTGGTGGCCTAGGCCTTGCGCCAATTGTTGCGCATGCTGTATGGCTTCCTGCGACTTTATAGTGAAGTTATTAAAATTCATATAGTTGATTTTTTTTGTGTTATTGATTACTTTTGAAGTCTTAAAACAACAACCTTACCACTGTTTTGAACACGACAAAATGTCCTTTAATATGTAGTTTTTAACGACAATTCGGCAGTTTGTAAGGTTAACAACAATTATTGGACTTAATACTAAAATTACGAAATGGGAATATTTAATCGGCTTTTTGGAAAGGAAAATAATAGCGAAAGTGAAAAAAAACTTGCCAAGGTGGCCCCATGGATCCCATTGGCGTCCGTAGATCAACTAGCGATAATCAAGGAAAGGTCCAAGGCCAGGCCTCAGGTAATATTTAAGCACTCTACTACCTGCGGGATAAGTAGAATGGTCATGAACCGGTTTAATGAGGGGTATGATATATCTAAAGATAGTCTGGATCTTCATTATTTGGATCTGCACCAATATCGGCCTGTTTCCAATGAAACCAGTAATGTTTTTGGTGTTGTCCATGAATCCCCACAGTTGCTTGTGATTAAAAACGGAGTGGTAGTGGCGCACGAATCACATGGGGCCATTACACATCTGGACTTAAATAAATACATCTAGTGTCCTGCCAAGCCTAAACCTACGGGTAATTTAAAGTGTCTCTTGAGCCGCTCCCGTGTTGCAAAAATCCTTACTTGGCTATGGCCATACTCGTTTTTTGCGCCTTGGCCCAACTCAAGATCCATCATTCCTTACCCGTCATTTAAACGTTGACAGGACACTGGTTATAGGGAAGAATTTTTCTACAAATAAAATAGATGTATTTAATAAGTACAAAGAAATAGCTTGTACCTGCAATGGTTTAATTGAATCTATGTCTGGTGACTATGCCTTTCAATTTGGCCTTTAAATCCTCTCCTGCGTCATAGACCATTTGTTCATTGCTAGGGAAGGGTATGGCAGAAAGTTGCAACAAGGGAACCATCTCTTCTTCAAGGGCTCTTGTATCCCCATTGTGTTTGGCGTAAACGTGGTTAAAGACAAACTGGCTGGCCAAAGGGTAGGAATTAATTTGCTGTTGATTTTTCAAGTCCAAAAAGCTAACATTTCCAACTACTTCCACCGACTTCAGTTGGGTAAATTGATAAAAGTTACATTTTACGGTCTTAAATTTATCGACCTTTATCTTATTGCCCAAACTATCCTTTAAAACCTCACCATTGGAGTTTGTAGCATATTTGTAACCGTCCTTGATCTGTTTCTCCTTGGAGATCTGTTTTTCGGTAATGTGTTCCGGGCTAATATTTATGTTTCTAAAAGCCACTTGCATTTCATAATCATACTTAATACTTTCCAAGGCGTTGGTATGGTAAACGGTCCAGAGGTCGTTTAATCCGTAAGAATTAAAATTGAGCAGTTCCTCTTCTAGACGACTGGGGACTATTTGTTCGGAATCATTGATTATCACTACCTGAACATAATCTAGTCCTTTGTTATGGGCTTCATCCAATTTAAGCTCGGTGTCTTTGAAATTGGGGTTTATTTCGTTTAAATATGTAAACTCATCAAAAGCCTTTCTAAAATCATCCTTGTATCGACCTGTATTTAAAAGTGCAGTGGCATTATTGTACAGGTAGTCCGACAATTCGCGTTTAGACTTTATTATTTCCTCGTCATAATTCTTAAAAACAAAATGGGCATCTCTATTTTGTTCATATAGTTGTAATGGTAATAGAGGTTTTATGTGTTCTTGGATGGATTTTAGGTTTTGATAGCCCTTAAAAATTATTTCATGGTTGGCCGGATTGCTGTCCTTCTTTAAAAAAGCGATCTGCTGTAGCTCACGTTCGGTATTTTTCTTGTAAGCCTCTTCTAACAATTGAATATAGGGCTGATTGGATTTCTTGGATTTGTTTTCTGCTATGTTTTTCAATGCCGTATTTATTGCGTTGCCATAATTGCCTGTATTTAGGGCTTCTTGGGTTTTTTTGACCCCTCCACAAGAGATTAAAAAAAACAACATCAATGAGGTGAGTAATATTTGTTTCATAACGTTTGGTTTAAAAATATATTGGACATAGTTCAATAGCTATGCCAAAATAATCTTATACTCCAACGTTAAACTATTCCGTATCGTACAAACGGGGATTGTTTTTTTTATTATGTCTTATTTCTTCTTCTGCTGATATACAGGCAACAATTTTGTGGTGACTTCCCCAAAACCTATACGGACATTATCCTTTTTGCAGTAACCGGTTATGGTGACAGTATCATAATCCTCAATGAACTTTCTTGTGGAGCCATCCTCTAGGGTCAGGGGTTTTTCCCCCCGCCAAGTAAGCTCTAACATGGAACCATAAGTATCAGGGGTCGGGCCGGAAATGGTACCGCTGCCCATCATATCACCACTATTTACTTTACAACCATTTATGGTATGGTGAGCCAGTTGTTGCGCCATTGTCCAATACATATACTTGAAGTTGGATCGGGTAACGGTAGTTGCTTTGCCACCTTCCGGCTTTATAGAAACTTCTAAATTGATATCAAAACCTTTTTTGCCTGTTTGCTGTAGGTAGGGCAGCGGGGTAGGGGTTTGTATTGGGCTGGCCAACCTAAAGGGCTCCAGTGCATCCAGGGTAACAATCCAGGGCGATATGGACGATGCAAAATTTTTGGCCAAAAATGGACCTAAGGGCACGTATTCCCATTTTTGGATATCCCTTGCGCTCCAATCGTTAAAAAGTACCATTCCAAATATGTAATTCTCCGCCTCCTCAACAGGAATAGGCTCCCCCAAAACATTGGCGTCCGTGGTAATAAATGCCATTTCCAATTCAAAATCCACTAATTTGGAGGGACCAAAAATAGGTTGTTCCTCTCCTGCCGGAAGGGTCTGTCCCATGGGCCTTCTGACTGCGGTACCACTAGGTACAATAGAGGAGCTTCTTCCGTGATATCCTACGGGTATGTGCAACCAATTGGGAAGTAATGCATTTGCCGGGTCCCTGAACATTTTACCCACATTGGTGGCGTGTTCCTTACTGGAATAAAAATCCGTATAATCCCCAATTTGCACGGGAAGTTGCATTTCTATTTCGTCCATGGTAAAAAGAACAATACTTTTATGTTCTTCGTTGTTCTTCAAATCATTGTTGTTGATGTCGAATATTTCACTAATCCTGTTTCGGACCAAACGCCAAGTTTTTTTACCGTCCGAAATGAAGTCGTTCAGAGTGTCCTGTAGAAAAATATCGTCGGTCAAAGGAATATCCTTAAAATATCCCAATTGATGCAACGCCCCTAAATCTATTGCGTAATCACCAATTCTTGAGCCAATGGTAATAATATCATCCCTGGTAAGGAAAACTCCAAAAGGGATATTCTGAATGGGGAAATCAGAATTGATGGGTACAGGTAACCATGTTTTTTTTTCTGGAAGATTTGTTTTTAACGGCATTTCGGAATTGTTAACTTGTGTTTAATAAATATCTTATCAAATATATTATTTTCTAGCAATTAACGGTCGGCAATTCGTATTTTTGCACATTATTTAATAGAATATTACTTTATGCAACGCGACAATCAAATTTTTGAATTAATTGAGGCGGAAAAGGAACGCCAAATAGATGGAATTGAACTAATTGCTTCAGAGAATTTTACCAGTCCACAGGTTATGGAGGCTGCCGGATCCGTATTGACCAATAAGTATGCGGAAGGATATCCTGGCAAACGCTATTATGGGGGTTGTGAAGTTGTGGATGAAATAGAGCAATTGGCGATAGATAGGGCGAAACAATTATTTGGAGCCGCATATGCCAATGTTCAGCCGCACTCCGGTTCCCAGGCCAATGCCTCTGTATACCATGCATGTCTTAAGCCGGGCGATACCATACTTGGATTTGATCTGTCTCATGGGGGGCATTTAACCCATGGCTCTCCCGTAAATTTCTCCGGTAGATTGTATAATCCTGTATTCTATGGGGTGGATGAGGAGACCGGGGTACTGAACTACGATAAAATTCAGGCCATAGCCACTAAAGAAAGGCCAAAGCTTATTATAGCCGGGGCCTCAGCCTATTCCAGGGATATGGATTTTAAAAAATTCAGGGAAATTGCAGATAGTGTAGGCGCTATACTTTTGGCCGATATATCCCATCCTGCAGGACTTATCGCCAAAGGAATTTTGAACGATCCATTACCGCATTGTCATATTGTAACTACAACTACCCATAAGACCTTGCGCGGTCCAAGGGGAGGGCTTATTCTAATGGGAGAGGATTTTGACAATCCTTTTGGGGTAAAGTTAAAGAACGGTGCTTTGAGAAAAATGTCCGCTTTATTGGATCTGGCAGTTTTTCCGGGCAATCAGGGAGGTCCGTTGGAGCACATTATTGCGGCAAAGGCCATCGCTTTTGGAGAGGCCTTGACCGATGAGTTCTTGCATTATATGCTCCAGGTGAAGAAAAATGCTGCGGCAATGGCAAGCGCATTTGTTGATAAGGGGTATAAAATTATTTCCGGCGGCACGGACAACCATATGATGCTGATTGATCTTAGGAATAAGGACATCACAGGAAAGGATGCTGAAAATGCCTTGGTGAAAGCTGATATTACCGCGAATAAGAATATGGTTCCTTTTGATGACAAGTCCCCTTTTGTTACCAGCGGTATACGTTTTGGCACGGCTGCGATCACCACTAGAGGTTTAAAGGAAGACCAAATGAAGGTTATTGTAGACTTCATCGATCAGGTGTTAATGAATCCTGAAGATGTAAAGATTATTGATGGGGTAAGGGAAAAAGTAAATGCCCTAATGCATTCCAGAGCGCTATTCAACGCTTAATTTACAATCGAAATACTGTCCATAAGGTTTACGCTCAAGACTTTTTTATGCTTTGTGGACAGTTTTTTTAATACTTCCTATTCACTGAGAATTTGAATATCGCCAAATATTATGGTTTTGGTATTTAGGTCATAAATGCCCGCCTCTTCTGTTTGGTCATAATACATTCCCCAAAAGCCGAAATAGTCGTTCGTGCTGTTATTGTCAGAAACAATATTCTTTAATTTTGCATCGCTTTCCAAGGTATCCTCCTCAAATACAGGGATAAATATTTCAAAGGGAGTCTCGTTCAATCCTTTTGTATAGAATAAATTGTGGTTGATAAGTTCCGAAAAGATATTTTCCAATTGATCCACAATACTTTGATCATAAATTTTGCTTATGAGAATGGTGGTGTCCATTAAGGAAATGGTTAGTTCACTTATATCTATATTTATTCCGTTCCGCCTTTTTAGTTCCGAATAGGCCAAAAGGAACAATATGGTCTTTTCTTGGTCTGAATCTTTAGGGCGACCGGTGCAAGTGGATGGCTTATTTATATAAAACAAAGCTTCGTCCAGACTTAGGTTGCATTTAAGGTCTATGATCAAATTGGCGGAATCTTCTTTAATACCATAATTGGTAATACTTACTTCTGCAAAAAAATGCTTTTCCAACCCTTTTCTAAAAGTCTCTAAACCTACAATATGGTCGGTGCTTTTTGTTCCAATTTTTGGGTTATTAAAAAACTCGTTTCCCGATTTCGACATTCTAATAGTAATTAATTAAAAAACTTACATCAAAATTAGGTTAATGCTTTGTCCTTAATTAGATAAAAACCTTATAAAAAATAAGGTTCTCATTCAGATTGGGTGTGTTCGTCGAAAAAGTAGACGTTAAACGGTAAATGGACACATGGAACGTCTTAAATGGAAGGTGATAAAGCGAACTGACAATATTTTCTGGAAATTCTGGATATTTATATAGGAAAGCATTGCCAAAGTGGGTGAAAAGGCAAGAATTTGATTATAGAAATCCTCTATTTTTGGCTTCATGGACCAGAGCCAAATCGTTCTGCTTTTCCACCCCAAAAATTACCTTTAGCTGTCTTTTTCTATTTTCTATCCCTGCCAGGGACAAGTTTATAAAATCGACCATATCCTTTGTTCTTGTGCCAATTGAAACGTGGTATAGTATTTTTTTATCATTATCATCCAATAAGAGGTCATTGGAGACTTTTTTTCTAATAGCCGCCAATGCTTTCTGACTATAATAAGGGGGCGAGTTAATTACGCCCCTGACCATGGCAATTAGGGATTTTTCATCTATTTCCGATTTTACCATATAGCCATCGGGATTTACGTTTTTTAGAATGCTGTTAATTCTGTAGTTATCACTAAATGAGGACATGAATACAATTTTGGTATCCGGGATTATTTTTCTGGCAATTATTCCCAAATCCTCCCCGTTTTGGGGTTCCTCCAAATGGGTCTCCGTTAATTGCACATCCAACAATAAAAGATCGTATTTAAATGATCTTGCCGAATCCTCTATTTTCTGCTTTCCGGTTTCGAAAGTATTGGCTGTTTCTACTTTTATCTGAAATTCTTCCAATTCGGCAGCCTCCAAAAGATATTTATATCCAGTAGTAATCATTTCATGATCATCTACCGTTAAGATTCTTAAAGTTCTCATTTTATTGTCGGTTAAAATAATCTATTAGGCTGGTAACGGTTCCATCTGTTCTTCCATTACACAGGGAATGGTAACTATTACCTTTGTTCCCTGTCCAATTTTACTATGAATACCATAGGTTCCGTTCAACTTTTCCAATCTGGAATTAATGTTTTTGAGCCCTATTCCTTTTTTTCCCTTTTTCTGGTCAAAACCAATACCATTATCCAGAACTATTATCTTTAAATGTCCATTTTCCGATTCGAACAAAAGATCCACTTTAGTAGCCTTGGCATGCTTTATGCAATTCTGCAAACTTTCTTGCACAATCCTATAAATATTAATTTTAATATCCCCTTTTAATTGGTCCCAATCAATATTGTGGTCATACTTAAAATGACATTTCATTTTAGAGGAATCTTGAATTGTTTTTACCAATTCTTCAATGGATATAATAAAGTTATGAATTTTTTCTTGAGATGCCCTGCTCAATTCATGGGAAATTGTACGGATTTCTTCCTCCAAACCTTGTAATTTTTTAAGTAGCTCACTACGTTTAAGAACGGAATCGGAATCTGTTTTATTGTTAAGTCCGGTTAGAATTAAACGTATTCCCAACATCTGTCCTAAAATACCATCGTGCAATTCCTCTGAAATCCGCTTTTTTTCCAGTTGTTTGCCTTCTTCTACCTTCTTGTTCTGTGCCAAGAGCAAATTAAAGATTTCTTGATTGGCTTTCTGTTGTGCCTGTTCAAATCTCAATTTTTGATTTTTTCGGCGTTGGTCTATAGTAGTCAAAATAAATGCAGCAAGAACAAATAGGGTTGTAGCTATCCCGATCCATAATTGGCGTTGCCGGGTTAGCAATTCATTTTGTTCAATAAATTCGTCGGTCTCAAACCGTATTCTTGCAAATTTATTTCTAGTAGAGCGTTCCTCCCGTTGTAAACTATCGTTTAACTGTATATATTGGTTGGTATATCTTCTCGAGTTTTTAAGGTCTAGCTTTGCCAGCAGTTCCAAGGACTCCAATAGCCTTCTGTTATTACTGGTCTGTTTCGAAATGGATTTAGCATTGTTTGCGTAATTTAGAGCTAAAGCAGTATCTCTTTTATTTAAATAAAATTCCGCTAATTCGTAATAGGTAATAGCCAATCCTCTAGAGTCGCCTATACTATCCTTTATTGCCAAAGCTCTTTTAAATGAGGTCAAAACTCCAACAGTGTCGTTTAGCTTACTTTTACTTTGTGCATAATTGGAAAGGGCCTGTGCATATAATTGTGTGTCCTTGAAATAAATACTATCAAAATTGATTACTTTGCTAAAGGAATCTGCGGCTAATTTATATTGTTTTTTTGATTGGTATACCATACCAATATTATTGATGGCTTTATACCTTAGTTGATTAGATTTGTCAAATCCAGATTTCTCAAGAAAAAATAATGCCTTCCCATAATATTCCAAGGCCTTATCGTATTCATTTAGGGCATTGGTTACCGATCCCAGATTGTTATAGCAAGAAAACAAATAATAAGGTTTGTCCAGTGGTTTAAAAAGCTCTATGGCTTCTATGGTAGTTATTTCGCTACCTGTATAATCTTTAATATTGGCCTGGACAAGAGCCATATTGTAGAGAACCCGAGCTCGTGAATAATTATCATTTAGGCCCCTAAAGATTTTTTCGGCCTGGGAAAAATGATAATAGGCACTATCCTCAACTGCATTGTCTTCCAAAAAAAATGCCAAGTCCCAATGATTGTTGGCCAAGGCATTTGAATCCTTAATTTTTGCGGAAAGAGCCATGGCAATATGGTTGGAGCGCCTAAATTGCAGGGAATCGCCCATTAGAGAGTAGTAATAAGAGATTTTTGAAAATTGTTTGGATTTAAGGGAGTCGTTTTTTTCTTGTAGGGCCAATTCATAGGCCTTGGAAAGATTTTGGGCATACTCTTCGGCGGAACTACTGTTTTCTTCGGACAGCCAGTATGTGATGCTGTCGTTTTCCGGTGGGGGAACCGAATCTGTGGAGCCAAAGGAAGTATCCTTACAACTATTATGCATCAGTTGCAAGCAAATTATAAAATAGAACAAAAACTTATAATTGACTTTCTTTTCCATTAAGGTGGAAAGATAAAAAAAAAGCCCTAAACAAATTTGCTTAGGGCTTTATATTTTATTAATACAGTTTAAACCTTTCGGCACTGATATTTTTTAAGTCAGTTATGCAATGGCGTTACTAACATTTTGAAAATCAAGGGTCGCCTTGGGAGGATCCCTTCTATCCTTGGGAACATTGTCTCCATCGGTGGCCACGGCTTTGTCAATATTTTGATAATCAAGGGTAGCCTTGGGTGGATCCCTTCTATCCTTGGGAACGTTGTCTCCATCGGTGGCCACGGCATTGTCATTGTTCTGAAAATCAAGGGTCGCCTTGGGAGGATCCCTTCTATCCTTGGGAACGTTGTCTCCATCGGTGGCCACGGCATTGTCATTGTTCTGATAATCAAGGGTCGCCTTGGGAGGATCCCTTCTATCCTTGGGAACGTTGTCACCATCTGTGGCAATGTCATTGTTTATTGTTGGGAAAACATCTTGGGTTCCCATGGCAAATAAGCCGATACTTAGAAGTACTACGGCAAAAATAGATAAAAATCTTTTCATTTTTCTAGTGATTTTCGAGGGTTAATGAGGTTTATTTCTAAACAAAATTAACAACAATCAGTCTCTAGAAGATTATGTAAGAATTATCTTTAGTAGGAGTGGGAGTTCTGTTAGTAAACGTACTGTATCTGTGAGAATTTGTTTAATTTAGGGTAGAAATGGTGTTTTTGGCCAAAATCTTTTTTAGGTTGTCTATATTGCTTTTATAGGATTTGGAAAAGGGCAATTGCAACTTGTCATGCTTTAAGGTGCATATACCTTTTCCATAGTTGATCCTGGAAACAAAGTCGATATTGATGATATAACTCTGATGTACCCTAATAAAATTCGTTGGCAAATTGTTCTCAAAAGTCTTTAACGTTTTAAAAGCGCTTATAGTACTTCCATCCTTCATAAAAAAATCTGTAGCATTGTTATCGGCCTGTAAATACATGATTTCTTGGGTATTGAGGTAGCGATAGTCTTTATAGGATTGAAGTAAAAGTGTTTTGGGCTCCTGCTCCTTCGGGGCTTTTAGTTTTAACCGAAGCAGGGTTTTTCTGATATCGAATTCGTTATACGGTAATAGCCAATAGTCGAAAAAATGGCATTTTAAAGCTTCAAAGGCATATTGCTTGTTCTTGGAAATTGCAATGAATATGGGGGTTTCCTTAACATATTGGTGCAATTCCATAATCATATGAAAATATTCATGGGCCTTTTCATTTAAATGGATAAAAACAATATCCGGGTTTTTTTTAAGGATACTATTTAGGCCATCAATACTATTGGTGGCTACTCCAGAACAATAAAATTCACCATATTCTTCCATATAGTGTTGCAGCTGTAAATTGGATTGGGCATCGGAGTCCAAAATAGTATAGGTATATTCCATAATTTCAGATGATTTTACGGCAATTTACTGATACCTTATAGCAAAGGAGGGTATTTCGACCTTAGAAAAACTAGGGTTTTCGTTTTATGTTGAAAAAAATTAAGTTTTGAAAGTTTTTTCTTATAAAAATTGAAGTGTATTATCAATTTTTTAACTTAAAATGCTGTATTTTTATCATGAGTTAGGTTTTTTATTTCGTCTGCCCTTAGAAATTTTAAGGGAACCATCTGTGCGGTGACCGTATTTTCTGTTTCAGTACCACTGGAATTTTTTTTGCTGACAGAATATTTTGTGTGTAGGATATGCTGCCCATACTACATGAAACAGTTTCCTTAAAAAACTGTACGATTGGCGAATTCCAAAGCTCCATTACTTTTAGTAGGATCAAAGTGGATCCAATAGGAGGAAAAAGAGGCCTACTAGATAAATGGTAAACAGTTACTTAGGTTTGGGTTAGAAAGATATCTTCTATTTCAGGGGAAATCCTCATGGGTTTGAAGGTTTCTGAATTGAGCAAACACCATTCGGTTTTGGATTTGACCAACAATTGATGGTTTTCTTGGTTATACATTTCTACAACCCTAACACATACGGGGCCTTTGGTCTTGTCTATATATGTCTTCATTAAGATAACATCATCCAATTTTGCTGCACTTTTGTAAGTAATATGGTGGGTCAATACCACCCAGATCGTAGTGTTGATCAATTCTTTGGGCGCTTTGGCCCGCCAGTGTTCCTTGGCAATGTCCTGCATCCATTGTACATATCGTACATTGTTAACATGGTTCAGGTCGTCCAGATCCTCCTCTTCTACCTTTATGGTTTTTTCAAAAATTCCCATAATTATTTTTTAAGGATGTTTACCTCAAACAATTTATCCCAGTTTTTTCCGGTAACGAAGAAGGTCTTTCTTTCAGGGTGATAGGCCACTCCGTTTAGTACGTCCAGGCTTTGATGTTGTGTAACCTTCTCCTTAAGGCCACTAAAATTGATAACACCCTCTATTGCACCACTATTGGCATCTATGATCATCATACTTTCCTTTTGATAGACATTGGCGTATATTTTTCCATCCACATATTCCAGTTCATTGGCCTTGTTGAAGATGGAGGTATTGGTTACCGTTTCAAAATGGCCTAACTCGGCCATAGTAACAGGATCTAAGAACCATATTTTCTCGGTGCCATCACTCTTGAATATTTTTTTGCCGTCGTTGCACAGACCCCATCCTTCCTTACTTTGGTTGTATTTAAAGCTGTCTATTTTCTTAAAGTCCTTAAGGTCGTAGATGAATCCCAATCCACTTTGCCAAGTGAGTTGATAAATTTTATCGTTTAGAATAGTGATGCCTTCTCCAAAATAGTTATTGTCCAAGTCTATTTTCTTTAGAACTTTGCCAGATTTATAATCTACCTGCCTCAAAGAGGATTTCCCTTTTTTTCCTGTACTTTCATAAAGTGTATCCTTATAAAATTCCAATCCTTGGGTATAGGCGTCCATATCATGGGGATATATGTTCAGAATCTTGTAGGTATATATCTCAGGGGCGTGTTCTGCCAATAGTTTAATTCCTTTGGAGACTTCAACGGTTTGGTCATCAAAACGAATGCTGGCAGTTAGGGTCTTGGCCCCAAGTTCCAGTTGGTCCAGCTTAATTTTATTGTTGTTCGGTATAATTTCTTCATTGTCCAATGTATAGGTAATCTGATCGATTTCCTTATTTTTTAGATTTTTTACCGAGATGCCTACCACCTGATTTTTATGAAATTCCGTTTGGTTTCCCTCTATCTGGATTTCGAAGAGTTTGGAGGGGTTGGTGGTACCTTCACAGGCCAAGAAGAACAAGGGAATAGTGAATAATAGGTTTAATTTGAAGGCATTCATAATATAATACAGGTATTATTTAAAATAAAATCTTAGCGGGTAAAGTGCCTGTTTTGCACTATTTTTTTCTTTAATTTTTTATAGTTGTCTTAAAATCAACTTGCTATCCAAAAATTAATTTGGCAACTTCATAAGGCAAGATATTTAATAAAATTAAGACCTGAAAACGATTGCAAAAAAATTAAAAGATTGTATATTTGCATCGGCAAGTCCTACACGACCAGCTCCTGTAGAATCCCCCAGGGTGGGAACGCAGCAAGGGTATATGGTTGTAGCGGTGCGATGTAGGTAGCTTGCCATTTTTTGTACCCTAAAGCTATGGTGTTTATTGTTTTTGAAAGCTTTAGGTAGGATCAAGTATAGTTATCAGATCTAATTCCCCCACAATTCCTGTTTTATTTGTTAATTTGCACCTTAATTTTATTTAATGGAGCATAGGGTTGTACTGGTTACGGGAGGTTCTTCGGGCATTGGAAAATCGATCGGGGTATATTTAACATCAAAAGGTTTTAAAGTTTATGGAACTACCAGGCGATTGGAAGCACATCCCGGTTTTACCCATTTTGAGCTATTGGAATTGGATGTGAGAAATCCGGAAAGTATAGGTAATGCCATTTCGAACCTCATGGCAAAGGAGGGTAGGTTGGATGTTCTGGTAAACAATGCCGGTATCGGAATTACGGGACCTATTGAGGAAACCCCCCACGCTGAAATTTTAAAGGCATTCGACACCAATTTTAACGGTCCCATACACATGTTCAAGGCGGTTTTGCCCTATATGAGGAGCCAGAAAAAGGGCTTGATCATCAATATTACATCTATTGCTGGTTATATGGGTTTGCCATATAGGGGATTGTACTCCGCCAGTAAGGGGGCTTTGGAGCTGGTTACGGAAGCCATGAGAATGGAGGTCAAAGGATTTGGGGTGAACATAACGAATTTGGCCCCTGGGGATTTTGCTACCAATATAGCCTCGGGCCGTTACCACGTACCTATCCTTGAGGACTCGCCTTATAAAGCATCTTATGGCAATACCTTGCAAATGATGAACGAGCATGTTGAAAAAGGTAAGGATCCTGTATTGGTAGCACATATGGTCCACAAAATAATAAACACAAAAGAGCCTTATGTACATTATAAGGTAGGGGAGTTTATGCAAAAGTTCTCTTTGATCCTAAAAAAAATATTACCGGACAAAGTATATGAGAAACTCTTGATGAACCATTATAAATTGTAATTTTGCAGGACCAAAAGACAGGCCTGCGAAAAGGCAATATCTTTCAAATTAATAATTTTAAAAGCAATTGACATGAAGTTCTTTATTGACACCGCTAATTTAGCACAGATAAAAGAAGCCCAGGAATTAGGAGTATTGGATGGGGTAACCACAAATCCTTCCCTAATGGCCAAAGAGGGTATCACCGGAAGAAACAATATTCTAAAACACTATGTGGATATCTGTAATATTGTAGATGGTGACGTATCCGCCGAGGTAATTTCCACAGATTTAAAAGGTATGATCAAGGAGGGAGAGGAATTGGCGGAATTGCATGAGCAAATCGTGGTTAAAGTGCCTATGATAAAGGACGGTATCAAGGCTATAAAATATTTTTCGGATAAGGGTATAAGGACCAATTGTACTTTGGTGTTTTCTTGTGGACAGGCTTTGTTGGCCGCTAAAGCAGGGGCTGCCTATGTTTCTCCGTTTATAGGTAGGTTGGACGATATTTCTACCGATGGGCTAAACTTGATTTCCGAGATTAGGCATATATACGATAACTATGAGTTTGAAACCCAAATATTGGCGGCTTCGGTAAGACACACTATGCACGTGATAGATTGTGCCAAAATTGGAGCTGATGTTATGACCGGACCTTTGTCGGCCATTGAGGGTCTTTTAAAACATCCTTTGACCGATAGTGGTCTCGCCAAGTTTTTGGAAGACTACCAAAAAGGAAACTAACGTTACCAAAATTCTAAATAGTATAAAGCCTCTTGGGCCCATAGGGCATAAGAGGCTTTGTTAATTTATATCGCAATCCATTTATAGATTATTGAGCCAGAATAAGAATAGTTCAAATGAAAAAGCGAATTTTTTAGTCCTAACATGAAGCTGACCATTAAAGAGGGCTTCCTTAAAAACTACTATAGAGATCGGCAAATGCGTTTACAATACGTCCGTCTTTGGTTATAATACCCTTATTGAGTCCACCTATCACAAGGGCATTTTTTAAATTTTCAAAATCATCGGTACGGAACTGCCTGTCCATATCCAGTTGATTGGCACTTAACAAGGACTGCCATCTTACGACATCCGTATTGCAATTAATTCCAATAAAAGTAAATTCGGGCCTATTTTCGGATAGTTGCGCCACGCGCGTAAGGATATTCTGGAAGTTGGATCTCTGGGTTCCCGACCAAAAATAAAATACGGCATTTTTTTCCTTTTCGGCAATTTCCTGTAGGGTAACCAAAGTTCCATCCGTGTTGAAAACTGAAATATTGGGCAATTTATTGCTGGGCTGTAGATTGTTTACACCTTGGTAAATGGCTTCAATCTCGGCACTGTGACTATTGTTTCCTGAAAATCTGTGAAAATCGTTAAGAAAAATTCTATTGTTTTCATGCGTATCATGTACACTGATCAAATAGTCCATAGCCACATTTCTGAATAAATTGTCTCTCAGGTTTTTTTCGATGACGAGGCTATCGATCAGTTTTAATTTGTGCTGGTTAAAATGTAATTTATTCTTGACGATGTCATGGTGCGTATCGTTACATTTTGTATAACAGCCCATATAGGATAAATTATTAAAATGGGTCTTCATAAAATTGTAGTAGTACCTATGGTAGGTTAGACTTTTATTGTTGTAGTCTACTTCCTTTCTGTAATCGTAAAAGTTGTTGGGGAGCTCTTGGATATTGCCTTTTCCGGTCTTTCTCCTGTTCCAGAACGGATATTTTTCCTTGTAGATATAATAGTTGTAATCTATACTGGCCTTGGCCATTTCTGTTGCCCTATCGGAAAGGGTACCATCCATTATCAGGTCGTTAAGGTCATTTACCTTAATGTTTTTTAAGGAATCCAAAATATGGGAAAATTCCTCTGGACCAAGTTGGGAATAGGAATAAACTATGGCCGGCTCCGATTCCGTACTTAAAAAGAACTCAACAAGAAAATTATTTATTTCTTCCCCTTTCCCCGAAAATATCAATGTTTCGTCAAAATCTTCTGTATTTAGGCGGATCATCAAACTATCTCCCTTTTCCAGATACACGTACTGTAATTCAGGACTATGGTCAAAATGATATAAACCTTCCTCAACAGTATCCAATTGAATACTGAATCTATTATCGCCATCCAGTTTGGCCGAATCTATGGCAATATCATCCTTAAATAGAACCACAAATGGGCTGGTGGGATTTACAATTTCACCAGCAAAGAATGCACCAGGGGATTTTTTTTCTATCGTACTGCAACCAATCAGCGCAACTAGAAAAGAATATAGTAAAGGTTTATTCATATGGGAATAGCTACTTTATAGTGAACAAATCTAATAAAAGCAAGAGATAGAGGCTGTTAATTGTGAGTTAAATCTACTGAAACTTAGTTAAGGCGACCTCTAAAGGCGTTGTAATATAGTTGCTTTAACGGGTTAATTTTTGTTATTTTTGCACAAAATTTAAAATATTATATATGCTGTCAGTATCAAATTTATCTGTGCAATTTGGGAAAAGGGTTCTTTTTGATGAAGTAAACGTATCCTTTACACAAGGTAATTGTTATGGTATTATTGGCGCCAATGGAGCGGGAAAGTCCACCTTTTTACGAATTCTATCAGGACAAATAGACCCTACATCCGGTCGTGTCCACTTGGAACCGGGCAAAAGGATGTCCATCCTGGAACAGAATCATAATGCCTATGACGAATATACTGTATTGGAGAGTGTGGTAATGGGAAACAAACCTTTGTTCAAGATAAAAAAGGAAATAGATGCCCTATATGCCGACTACAGTGACGAAAATGCGGATAGGATAGGGGAGTTACAGGTGCAGTTTGAGGAAATGAACGGTTGGAATGCCGATAGCGATGCGGCAGCCCTATTGTCCAACTTGGGCATTACGGAAGAATTTCATTATACCTTAATGGGCGACTTGGACTCCAAGCTTAAGGTAAGGGTTTTATTGGCGCAGGCCTTGTTCGGTAATCCGGATGTGTTGATAATGGATGAGCCGACGAACGATTTGGATTATGAAACCATTAATTGGCTGGAGAACTTCCTGGCCGACTATGAGAATACGGTTATTGTAGTTTCGCACGACAGGCATTTTTTAGATTCGGTCTGTACCCATATTGGTGATATAGATTTCGGAAAAATGAACCTATACTCCGGGAACTATACCTTCTGGTACGAGAGTAGCCAGTTGGCTGCCAGGCAAAGAGCACAACAGAACAAAAAATCCGAGGAAAAGGCCAAGGAATTGCAGGAGTTTATTCAGCGGTTCAGCGCCAACGTGGCAAAGAGCAAACAGGCCACTTCCAGAAAGAAGATGTTGTCCAAGTTAAAAATTGAGGATATAAAACCTTCAAGCAGACGTTATCCTGCCATTATTTTTGAAAGGGAAAGGGAGGCAGGAGATCAAATATTGAACATTGAAAAACTGTCCGCAACTACTGAAGAGAGCGAAATTTTGTTCCAGGATGTCAATATTAATCTGGCCAAGGGGGATAAAGTGGCCATAATTTCTAGGGATTCCAGAGCTACAACAGCATTTTACGAGATAATAAATGGCAATAGAAAGGCGGACAGCGGTTCCTTTCAATGGGGGGTTACTACCAACCAATCCTACCTACCTGCAGATAATGCCTCCTTCTTTACCGAAGATATCAACTTGGTCGATTGGTTAAGGCAATGGGCCAAAACGGAAGAGGAAAGGGAGGAAGTAAATATCAGGGGCTTTTTGGGAAAAATGTTGTTCAGCGGTGAAGAAGCCCTTAAGAAATGTACGGTTTTGTCCGGTGGGGAAAAGGTACGCTGTATGTTGAGCAGAATGATGCTAATGAGGGCCAATGTAGTTATGTTGGACGAACCTACCAACCACTTGGACCTGGAAAGTATAACCACCTTCAATAATTCCCTAAAGAATTTTAAAGGTACCGTTCTCTTTACGACCCATGACCACGAATTTGCCGAAACCGTGGCGAATAGGGTAATAGAATTAACGCCAAAAGGTAATATTGATAGGTATTTGACATTTGATGAGTATATGTCCGATAAGAATATAAAGGAGCAGCGAAACAAAATGTATACGGTTCCGGTATAGTTTTGTAGGACCCAATTCCTACAATGAGCTATAAGCAAAAGGCAGTGGGCAGTGAAATCCGTTTTTTTGCATACGCTTACCGTTTACTGCCCACTGTATACTAGGTTTTTAGGTATTTGGAATTCCAGATGGCGGGATTAAAATTTTTGCCCAAAGCAAAGCCATAAAATATGACAATGGAAGCAAGACATTTGAACATAAAAAAGAAAATTACCCAAAATTGAAAGCTGGAACTTTCCTTCGAGAACAAGCCGTTGGGGACCAAAAGGGTTATTAGATAACTGATGCTTACTACCAAAGCAATTAGATTCACCAGACTTTTGAAAGGCCACATCAATATTTTTCTCAGAGGATGCAGGTCATGGCCCCATTTATGGATCAAATAATAATGGTCATTCCCGATCGGGGCAAATAAAATGGGATCGTCCCTGTCTTTCAATTTAAAAAGTTTGGAGGGAGCAAGAATTTTAAACCCCTTTAATTCCAGTTCATGCTCTTTTTCCAGTTTTTTAATTTTGGTGATCGCCTCTTCCGGTATTTTACCTTTAAAATAGTGGGAATCCAAAAAACGCAATCTATAATCGACCGCTATTTTTTTTATATGGCGAAGATGGTAAATTTCGGTAGTAGCCAATAGATCAAAATTAAAGTCATTGGAAACTAATTCGGCCTTGTTTTTAAGATTGGCCCCAATTCTTTTCCGGTCATGGTCCCCTTTGGCCAAAAGACGGTAAACTTCATTTATTAAACTATCGGCAGCCTTGTCCCTTTGTTTGGCCAGAATAAGCTTTTCCTGAATATTGGTTCTTTTCAACAACATTTTATATTCTTTTATAGCTACGTTTATAAAATTAAGAAATTAAGGTTTTCCAATTTGGTTTAGGGCGTTAAAAAATAAAATGGGCCGTGAATCCTAATGACAATGTGACCAAATCGTAACCTGAATGGCTATATTCCGATATTTCAAAATTAGTTGATAACTTTTTTTAGAACAATAAACCTATTATTGTATATTGTCGAAGAATTTAACCATTCGTCGATTTTTTAGTAATTCCCAAGTCAGAACCAATGAAAAGCTATGTGTCCGTTTGCGCAATACTATTTTTAATTTCTTCCCTTGCTTATGGACAAACTTCTTTCATTGAAAATAGCTTTTTACAAAAGGAAAGTTCCATTATAGAAAGTGCTGCTGATTCAGGACATTACTATACCTTGTTGGAAGCCGTAAAGGCGGCCAATTTGGATAAAATATTGGATGAGGATGGCCCTTTTACCGTTTTTGCGCCCTCGGATATGGCTTTCAAAAAACTTTCCAAGGTAAACCTGAGGGAATTGTTGTTACCGG
The DNA here is from genome assembly GCF_003426735.1 of Arenibacter sp. P308M17. Classification (GTDB taxonomy): domain Bacteria; phylum Bacteroidota; class Bacteroidia; order Flavobacteriales; family Flavobacteriaceae; genus Arenibacter. The sequence continues at coordinate 868,247 of NZ_QVON01000002.1, read as the reverse complement.
AAAATAAGCAGGAACTCTTTTCGCTTTTAACCTACCACATTGTTGCCGGCAACATAACGGCCTCAAAAATTTTAAAGGCTTTGTGCAACGGTAATGGAAAGGCAAGTTTTACAACTGTTCAAGGCGACAAAATTTACGCGTCTATGGACGGACTGGATATAATACTAACGGACAGGGCCGGGAATAAGGCCAAGATAACCAGTGCAGATGCCAATCAATGCAATGGGATTATCCATGAGATAGACAGTGTTATCCTTCCCAATATTCTTATAACGGCAAATCTACCGTAATTCAGCTCCTAATTCACTTTTATAGCGCTGTAAAAGCTTATTCATTATATTATCTATCTGTTTGTCCGTCAAAGTGCCGTTTTCATCCTGCAAGGTGTAGCTTACTGCGTACGACTTTTTGCCTTCGGGTAAATTTTTACCATTGTACACATCGAAAAGGTTTACCTTGGTCAAAAATTTCCGTTCCGTTTCCAGTGCGATATCATAAATTTGCTTAAAACTCACCTGTTCGTCCACCAGCAGGGCATAGTCTCTTTTCACTTCAGGATATTTTGGAATGTCCTTATAGATTATTTTGTTGTTCACAATGGCTTCCAAAATATAATCCCAATCAAAATCTGCATATAGCACCTCTTCCTTAATATCAAACTCCTTTAAAATGGACTTCTTGACTACTCCAATGCCCACAATGGGCTTATTGGCCAACAACAGGGAAATACCCTCCGAAAGCGTATCGCTTGAAGTAGGTTGGGAAATAAGTTGGGCAAGACCCAATCTATTCAAGAGGTTTTCTGCAATTTCTTTAAGGTAGAAGAAATCTACCTTTTTGGGAGGAGTGGTCCAGTTATCTTCCAATCTGTTGCCGGTGATAAGGATGCTTAGGTGCTTTTTTTCCTCTTTCTTGGTCGGATACTGATGATAGGTCTTTCCGAATTCGAATATTTTAAGGTGGTGCATCTGCCTATTGCTGTTGTGTGCAATGACCTCTAGACCTGAAAATAGCATGGATTGACGCATCACCGACAAATCGGTACTAAGGGGATTTAACATGGCTATGGTATGCTCCTCGCTAATATCTTTCGATAATTTGTTATAGGTCGGGGACGTTAGGCTATTGGCCAAAATTTCATTAAATCCGTTCGAAGCTAAATAATTACCTATTATGTTTTGAATCTTATAGTCCTCAAATTTGGAAGTTGGGGCAATGGAAGCATTCAATTTTTCTTTGAACTCAACATTGTTATAACCGAAAACGCGAAGAATTTCCTCAATCACATCGACCTCCCTTTGAACATCTACGCGATAAAAGGGAATTGATAATCCAAGACCGGATTCTGTAACATTCTTTACCTTGATGTCCAATGATGCAAGTATTGATTTAATAGTGTCCTTGGGTATTTCCTGACCTATCAGTTTGTTTATTTTATCGAAGGTCAAAAATACGTGGTAGTCATCCTTTTTCTTGGGATAAATATCTACTATTTCCGAAGTGATATCACCTCCTGCAATTTCGTGAATAAGTAGTGCGGCCCGTTTTAGGCAATATTCAACATTATCTATGTCAATTCCCCGTTCAAAACGGAAGGAAGCATCTGTATTTATACCGTGTCTTTTGGCGGTTTTTCGTATGGAGACCGGATTAAAGAAGGCGCTTTCCAGGAATATACTACTGGTGCTTTCCGTAACTCCGGAATTTTGCCCGCCAAGCACCCCGGCGATACAAAGGGGCTTCTCAGTATCGCAGATCATAAGATCTTCGTCGCCCAATGTGCGCTGAACTCCGTCCAGAGTAGTAAATTGGGTTCCCTTGGGAAGTGTTTTTATCACTATTTTGTTTCCTTTTATTTTTGCAGCATCAAAGGCGTGCAAGGGTTGTCCCAATTCGTGCAGCACATAGTTGGTAGCGTCCACCACATTGTTCTTTGGGGTAATCCCAATGGCCCTTAATCTGTTTTTGAGCCAGTCTGGGGAGGGTTGTACAATTAAATTACTAATGGTAATTCCACAATATCTTGGTGCCAGTTCACTTTTAATTACTTCGGCATCTATTTTTAAGGATCGGTTTACAATGTTGAAATTGGTTACTGGGGGGGTAATCAGTTCCTTATGGATATCCCTTTGTTTGAATCCGGCCTTTAAATCCCTGGCAACTCCATAGTGGCTCATGGCATCGGCCCTGTTCGGGGTTAGCCCGATCTCGAATACCTCATCCAGTTCCACTTCAAAAACTTCGCTACAAGGGGTTCCTACTTTTAAGCCATCGGGGAGTACCATAATTCCGTCGTGGCCTTCGCCCAATCCAAGCTCATCTTCGGCACAGATCATACCATGGCTTTCCTCTCCACGAATTTTTCCTTTCTTTATCTTCCAGGCTTCCCCTTCCACTGTATAAAGGGTTGTTCCTATAGTGGCCACAGCCACCTTTTGTCCTACCTCAACGTTGGGGGCACCGCAGACAATTTGCACTGGAGCCTCAAGTCCAATATTTACGGTGGTCAGTTTTAATTTATCCGCGTTGGGATGTTTTACACAGCTTAAGACTTCGCCAACTACGATTCCTTTCAATCCCCCCTTGATAGATTCAAAAGGGGAAATACCTTCAACCTCCAGGCCCAAGTCGGTTAACAATTCCGCTGTCCTATTTGAATCCCAGTCAATTTTTAAGAACTGTTTCAACCAGTTGTAAGATATTTTCATCGAGCTTTTTTAAAGACCTCAAATATAAAACAATGAAAGAAGACATTCAATATGTAATTGATTGAATGTCTTAATTTTTATTTTCCAAAATTTTTTGTTGCTTAATTCGTTATTTTCCTTTCAATTTTATAGTAGGGAGGAGGAAAATAGCGCCAAAAGGCACTTTTAATGTGTAGGGCTATCGGACCTTAGATGATGGTAGATCTTCCCAATCCTATATTCTCGTAATTGTAATTGAGGTTTTCATCGGAATCTATTATGTTTCCGGCTATAAAATCCCCTACCTGGCTAGTGCCATATTTACTGGAAGGGTTAAGATCCTTGGTCACCACATTTTTTCTCATGGACTTGTCTACGGCAATTACAACGGCGAGCGATTCCTCATTCAATCCGAAATGGCTCAACATCATGGCCGTTGATAAGATGGAGGCTACGGGATTGGCTATGTTTTTTCCAGTTGCCTGGGGGTAGGAACCGTGGAAGGGTTCAAACATAGCATGCTCATTACCGATCGAGGCCGAAGGTAGAAGTCCCTTGGATCCGCATATTGCACTTCCTTGGTCGGACAAAATGTCCCCGAACATATTATCGGTGAGGATAACATCAAAGTCGTTCGGATCCAACATCATTTTCATGGCAGCATTATCCACAAATAAAAAATCCAATTGCACTTCCGGATAGCTTTCAGATATTCTGGTTACCACTTTACGCCAAAGTCTGGAGGTTTCCAAGACATTGGCCTTGTCTACCAATGTTAATTTTTTGCGTCTATTCTTGGCGGCCTTAAAGGCCAAATGGGCAATTCTGCCGATTTCCTTTTCGGAGTATTCACATAAATCAGAAGCAACTGTCCCGTCTTCACTAAGTTTTTTTTCACCAAAGTAGATTCCCCCGGTCAATTCACGATAGATAACGAAATCCGTTCCAAAAATCACGTGTTTTTTTAGAGGGGATTTATTTACCAAAGTTGGAAAAACCTTAACGGGCCTAATATTTGTAAAAAGTTGTAATTCCCTGCGCAATTGTAGCAATCCCTGCTCGGGGCGTATTTTGGCGCTGGGGTTGTCATCATATTTGAGAGTACCTATGGTACCAAAAAGAATGGCGTCCGATGCCTTGCAAAGATCAATGGTTTGCTCTGGTAGCGGGGAGCCGTATTTGTCCATGGCAGCAGCTCCGATCAACCCTTCCGTATAGGTGAAATGATGGTTAAAGGTCTCCTCGACCGCCTGTAAGCATTTTACAGATTGTGCCAGGATCTCTGGACCAATTCCATCTCCCCCTAAAAGAGCAATCTTTAGATTCATAATTAGGCTATACTTTTTATTTTTATCCCACTGGCAATGATGATATCATGGATATCCTCATCAAAAATTTCCTTTTGTCTGTCCGCAAATTTCAAAAATTCCTGATACACCACATCAAGTTGGGTCTTGGTAAGTTCGTACCCTACATTTTTTGCCCTGTAGGCCAATGCCGCCCTTCCACTTCTTGCAGTAAGGACAATGGACGATTCGTTTACCCCAACATCTGCGGGATCTATTATTTCATAGGTCTCCCTGTTTTTTATTACTCCGTCTTGATGAATCCCTGAGCTATGGGCAAATGCATTGGCGCCCACTATGGCTTTGTTGGGTTGTACGTACACTCCCATTTTTTGGGAAACCATCTGGCTGGTGTCATATAGTAATCTACTGTTGATATTCGTATCCAAATTAAGGGTAGGATGCTGTCTAAGGATCATTACCACTTCCTCTAGGGCAGTGTTACCAGCTCTTTCACCAATCCCATTGATGGTGCATTCTATTTGTCTGGCACCGTTGATTACCCCGGCTATAGAGTTTGCAGTGGCCAATCCAAGGTCGTTATGGCAATGACAGGATAGAATGGCCTTATGAATGCCGGTTACGTTTTCCTTTAGGTATTTTATTTTGGCCCCGTATTCCTCAGGCAAACAGTAGCCGGTGGTATCAGGGATATTCAATACTGTGGCCCCGGCCTTAACTACTGCCTCACAGACCCTTGCCAAAAATTCGTTATCCGTTCTACCCGCATCCTCGGCATAAAATTCTACATCCTCAACAAAGGATTTGGCATAGCTTACCGCTTCTATGGCCCTCTCTATTATAGCATCCTTGTTGGAGTTGAACTTAAATTTAATATGGGATTCCGAAGTTCCGATACCCGTATGTATCCTTGGTCTTTTAGCATATTTCAAGGCCTCTGCAGCAACCTCAATGTCTTTTTTAACGGCACGTGTTAGTCCACATACCGTTGCATTTTTTACAATTTTTGAAATTTCCTGCACAGAATTGAAATCTCCTGGACTTGAGATTGGAAAACCGGCCTCTATAATGTCTACCCCTAAAAGATCCAGTCTTTCAGCGATAATCAATTTCTGGTCCGTATCCAATTTGCAGCCTGGAACCTGCTCCCCATCCCTAAGTGTTGTGTCAAAAATATGTACCTTTTCTTTGCTCATTATATTTACGTAATTTTATATGCGCTATACGAATATAGTACTAGTAGGTTTGCTTGTCCTAATCGCAAAATGGCATTTACAACGTTAAATAACTTTTTGAGGTATTTAAAACACTGATTATCAATTATATAAACCTTTATTATTACGATGACAAATGCGCATAAAGATGCATTATTCGTTTTGGTCAAATCCCTTTCCAAGTCGGAGAAACGTCAATTTAAATTGTATGTTGGACGCTTGGGAGTCAACACCGATGCGAAATTTCTGGCCCTTTTTAATTTAATGGATAAAATTAAGGTATATGATGAAAAATTAATACTGGAAAATGGGATCGTCAAGAAGGCCCAGTTATCCAATTTAAAGGCCCACCTGTACAAACAGATCTTGGTGAGCCTTAGGTTAAACCCGGTAAACCAAAATATTAGGGTCCAGATTCGGGAGCAATTGGATTTTGCTACCATTCTCTACCAAAAGGGACTCTATAAGCAGAGTCTTAAAATATTGGATAAGGCCAAGGCCATTGCCATTGAAAATGAGGAGAAAAACGTGGCCTATGAAATTGTTGAATTTGAGAAGTTGATAGAGACCCAGTATATTACCAGGAGTATCCCGGACAGGGCGGATGAACTGGCAGTACAGGCCAAGCACCTTTCGGCACAAAATGTTATTACCAGTAAGTTATCCAATCTTGCACTCCAACTGTATGGGCAGATGTTAAAAATAGGCTATGTCAGAAGCGATGAGGATATTAAAAGGGTTCAGAAATATTTCCATAAGCATCTGCCCAACTATAATATAGAGGACCTTGGCTTTAGGGAAAAGCTTTGGCTTTACAAGGCACATCTCTGGTACAGTTTTTTAACCCAGGATTTTTTGTCCTGCTATAAATACTCCAGTAAATGGGTAGATCTTTTTTATGAAAATAAGGAAATGATCTATTTAAACCCTGTATTCTTTTTAAAGGGAAACCATTATTTGTTGGAATCCTTATTTTATGTAAAATACAGTTCCCAATTTAAGGAGACCTTGGAGAAATTGGAAAAAATTGCGGGGAGCAAGGAATTTCCAGATAATGACAATATAGCGTCATTGAAATTTTTGTATATCAATTTAAACAAATTGAACCTACATTTTTTGGAAGGCAATTTTGAGAAGGGCCTTTATTTGGTCAAAATTGTAGAATACGGGATCAATAAACATAAAGATAGGATAGACCAGCATCATATAATGGTATTGTACTATAAGATAGCCTGTCTTTATTTTGGAAATGGGGACAACAAAGCCTGTATCCAGTATTTAAAGAGGATCATTAATAATAAGCACCTAAAAATGCGGGAAGACTTAATGTGCTTTGCCCGAGTGCTAAGTCTTATTGCCCATTACGAGGCCGGGATGGACTATCATTTGGAAGTACAGTTGAAGAGCACTTATAAGTTCCTTTTAAAAATGAACGATCTACATGCGGTTCAGAAGGAAATGATCAAATTTTTAAGGGGCTTGGGCGATATTTTCCCGCACGAGTTGCCCAATGAGTTTCAAAAGTTGTACGATGAATTAAAAAAATATGAAAACCATCCTTATGAAAAACGTGCTTTCTTATATTTGGATATTATTTCATGGTTGGAAAGCCATCTACAAAACAAACCCGTAGCACAGATTATTAAAGAGAAGGCCATGTCCGTTACCCGATAAAATATATTCTTGAAAAGCAAAAGCCTTCACATAAACCATTTGCTGGAGATCAATCTGGCCATGATATTTATAAGTACTTCAGGAGCACTGGGTAGATATGTACAATTGCCGGTACCCGTTACCATTGCTAGTAGGGCAATCTTGGCATTTTTATTTTTGTTGCTTTATTGCAAATGGAAGAAAATATCGTTCCGTATTGCCAAAAAGGATTACCCCATTATTTTTTTAGGCGGTTTTTTCATGGGAATCCACTGGTTGGCCTATTTCTACGCCCTGCAGCTTTCCAACGTGGCCATTGGTATGTTGTCCATGTTTACCTATCCTATTATAACGGCCTTACTGGAGCCGTTGATTCTAAAAACGCCCTTCCAAAGAATTCATTTTCTACTAGGACTTTTGGTATTGGCGGGAATTTATTTGTTGGCGCCCGACTTTGATACCGGCAATTCGCATATATTGGCAGTGGGTCTTGGTGTTTTTTCGGCATTGGCCTATGCCGTTAGGAATATTATCCTAAAGTCCAGGGCGGCCCATTACAATGGGTCTTTAATGATGACCTATCAAACAGGTCTGGTAGGGTTTATATTGGGTCCGGCATTTTTTATTTATAATGTAGATGCAATTGCCGACCAGTGGCCGGCACTGTTAACATTGGCCCTTTTTACTACTGCTATAGGTCATACCTTGTTCCTGAATTGTTTTAAGCATTTTAGTATTACTACCGTAAGTATCCTAAGTAGTGTGCAACCGGTATACGGTATATTGATCGGAGTGGTTTTTCTATCGGAAATTCCTAGTTGGACTACGGTAATGGGAGGAGTACTTATATTGAGCTCCGTGGTTATTGAGAGTGTAAGGTCCTATAAATAATAGCAAGTGTTTAGTCAGGCCTAAACCTAGGGGTAATCCAATGTGTCTCTTGAGCCGCTCCTGCGATGCAAAAACGCTTACATAGCATGGCTATGCAACATTTTTTTGCCTTGGCCAGATAAAAAATAACAGCGACTTAAACGACACAGTAATATTGACACGACACTGGGAAAATCACAAACAGGCATTCCAAACGGGATCCTTTGGGGGTGGGGCCATAAGTTGTAACAATTCTTTGCTAACGGGATGTATAAATGTAAGGCTTCTAGCATGCAAATGTATGCTTCCGTCCTTATTGCTCCGGTCCGAGCCGTATTTTAAGTCCCCTTTTATGGTACACCCAATGGCTGCCAATTGTGCCCTTATTTGGTGGTGCCGCCCGGTTTTTAAATCGATCTCCAATAAAAAATAACGATCCAATTGCTTTATGACCTTATAGTCCAAAACAGCTTTCTTACTATCTGGAACCTCATTTTTGTGACTGTAGGATTTATTTTGTTTGGGATTGCGTTTCATCCAATGGATCAAAGTGTCCGCTTCTTTGTCGGGAATTTTGTTCACTACCGCCCAATATGTTTTTTGGGCATCTTTTTCGGCAAACAATTTGTTGAGCCTGGGCAGGGCTTTTGAGGTTTTGGCAAAGACCACAATACCTGTTGTAGGTCTGTCCAAGCGGTGCGCCACTCCTAAATATACGTTTCCCGGTTTGTTGTGTTTTGTTTTAATATACCGTTTTACAACCTCGCTCAGGGGAGTGTCCCCGGTCTTATCGCCCTGTACAATATCACCGGCCCTTTTATTAATGGCGATAAGGTGGTTATCCTCGTATAGGACCTGAAGATTCTCAGGGGTAGAAATTGTTTTTAGGGACACTTTTATAGAATTTATTATCTAGTTCATCGATTATCCGTGCACTACAATGGTCGGTATTATGTAGGGATAATTGTGTACGGTCTTTAGTATTGTTCTTCGTCGCTTGGGAAGTCCCTCGTCTTTACATCGTCCACATATTTGGAAATGGCATTGCCCATTTCCTCATATAGGTTGAGGTATCTTCTCAAGAATCTTGGATTGAATTCCTGGGTTATCCCCAAAAGATCGTGAATTACCAATACCTGGCCATCTACACCATTACCTGCCCCAATGCCAATAATGGGAATGGAGACACTTTCTGCTACTTCTTTGGCCAATTTGGCCGGGATTTTTTCAAGAACTATGGCAAAACAACCCATTTTCTCCAAAAGTTTGGCGTCTTCAATGAGTTTATGAGCTTCCTCATCTTCTTTTGCCCTTACGGTATAGGTGCCAAATTTATAAATGGATTGAGGGGTTAGGCCCAAATGTCCCATTACGGGGATGCCGGCATTTAGAATTCTTTTTACAGATTCCTTTATTTCCTGTCCACCCTCGACCTTTACGGCATGGGCACCACTTTCTTTCATGATTCGGATAGCGGAGCGCAATGCCTCTTTGGGATCGCTTTGATAACTTCCGAAAGGGATGTCTACGACCACTAGGGCACGGTTTACGGCACGTATTACCGAGGAGGCATGATAGATCATCTGGTCCAAGGTAATGGGCAGGGTAGTTTCATGTCCGGCCATGACATTGCTGGCAGAGTCGCCCACCAATATTACATCTACGTTGGCGGCATCTACAATTTTGGCCATAGAATAATCATAAGCCGTCAACATGGATATTTTCTCTTCGTTTTTTTTCATATCCACGAGAGATTTTACGGTAATTCTTTTGTATTCTTTTTTGGCAGTGGACATCTATTATGTTTTTGATGGGATAAAAGTAATGATTTGTTCCAAAAATCGTCAACCTTACCATCGTTAGTTCCGATGTTTTTATTTTTTTTGATTATTTTTATGGATGCTTCGATCCATATATCATGAACAAAATTGTTGTCACTTGTTTTATGTTGTTTTTGGCGTTTGGGATAGAGGCGCAAAATGGAGGAGAGGAGATGGTCAAAAATACAATTGATTCTTTTTTTAAGGCGTTTCACCAACAAGATTCAACGGCCATCAAAAAAATAGTGTCCGAGGATATTGTTTTACAGACCATTGTAAAAAATACCGAGGGTTCAGAGCAGGTTAAAACAGAAAATTTTCATCAATTTTTAAAATCGATCGTATCCATTCCCTCCACTACCAAATTTGAAGAAAGGATACGGACCTATAATATCCAAATAGATGGTCCTATGGCCAATGCATGGACCAGCTATGAGTTTTGGGTAAACGATAACTTTAGCCATTGTGGGGTAAATTCTTTTCAACTGTTTAATGACCAAGGCCTTTGGAAGATTATATATTTGATCGATACAAGAAGAAAAGAGGGCTGTAATTGATTGGGGCTATTGGTTTTTTGTAGTTAAAATAAATTCTATCAGGGCTTGCGGCTGGTCGGTTTGAATACCGTCCACCCCAAGATCAAGTAATTTTTGCCATTTCTGATGCCATTTCTTGGGATCGTCCCCATTATCGTCTACAAAGACCTTGACTTCTTTGGAATGTATTTGCTTAACAAAGGATTTAGAAATATTGCCCATGTCCGAAGCCATATATTTGGGGGCATAGTCTTTAAACACTTTCCTTATATTCCTTTTGTTGCCGGGATCGGGCATTATAAGGCATTCCGGACAGTTGGTCTTTATGGAAATTAGTTCATTATGGGCGCTGGCAGGAAGGTACCAAACAATGGCATCTTCCATCCCATATTTTTTAATGAACGGGATCAAGTCTTTGGGATCCGCTTCCTTTAGGTCCAGATAGATTCCTATTTTTCCTTGGCAAAGCGCTAGGATTTCTTCAAAGGTAGGAATTTTGGTATTTCTCCACTTTTCCCCTAATTTGATGCCTATATCCATGCCATGTAATTGGGACAAGGTAAAATCGGCCACCTTTCCGGTTTTTCCGATAACATAGGCGTCTATGGTTGCGTTATGTACACTTACAAATTTCCTGTCCTTGGTGGTCCTGACATCAATTTCTATATAATCGCACCCCAAATCTATGGCTTTCCGATATGCTGCCAGCGAATTTTCAGGAATTCCGTTATGCTCACCTCTGTGGGCTATAACATAGGTGTTGCCATTTTTAGGTTTGAACGGTCCATTTTGTGCATGGCCACTACCTAGGAATAAAAGGAAAATAAACCCTATTATTTTAGAATATCCACACATTTGATTTTTTATTGAAAGCATTTCAGGAATGTACCATTGTGTCCTATTGCTTAATTAGCTTATGGTAGGCGGCCAGATAGTAGGGTAGGAGGTAAAAGGTGCCTTCGTGCTCCGCATATCCATTACCTTCATTATCGTGGAGAACAGTGGCATCACGGTCCAATCTTACATGACCCCTTTCGTCTATTGGCAAGGCATAGGTATCATTGCCCCAGCCCATACCTTTGGCCTGGCCCGGTGTAGGGTCCAGTAAAATATCAAGTCGGTGGGTGTTGTCCATATCATAGCCTATTAGATCCAATGGAATTCGCTGTAAGGTTTCCGTCATGTAGCGGTTGTCCAAGCTGCTTTCGTAGTACCTGTCAATACAGGCCTTTGCAAATAAAGGATTTTCAACAAATAGTTCCTCGGGCTTAAAAAAACCTTCGTCCACCTTTTGGGTAAAAAAACCGGCCATGGCACCATAGAGTCCGTCCCAAAAGGCATTTTTTTGCTTACTGATATGTAACCAGGCGTTCTCTAGGGCAATACGGTACATAATCTGCCTCTCCGGATTTTTTTCATAATTGATGAGGCCGTACAGACTCATAAGGCCCAGATTATTGTCCCAGGGTACCGCATTTTCCGGAGGAAAAAATTCTTTGGCATGCATGGCGTAGATATCGTAGTTTTCCTCTTCCCGAAGCTTTTCGGCCACTTCTTCATATTTGGTGTCTCCAGTTACATGGGAGGCCACATTTAAAAAGGAAAGCATCATCATGGCATTTAAACCGCGTTGATCCCAGCCCCAAATGGAATTGAAATAATCCGGATCAAAACTCCCCCAACGGGTTGGTTTCCCGTCATAGTCCACTAATTTGAAACCATGGCGAATCAGGTGATCGGTAATGTCCGCAACCACTTGTTTAACGGCTTCTCTTTCTTCCTTGGTCTCCGCAACCAAATCATGGTAAATACCATAATAAAAATAGTGGCCGGCCAATTCATCGGAGCTGGTATCGCATTTCCACCTATAATTCCCGTCCTCACTAAGGGGAAAACGAGGAAAGATATCTTTCCAGAAGGGGTCGTTTTTTTGATTCCTACTATTGTATTCCCTGCTGTATTGTTCATTAACAGGTTCATGCCAATCCACAGGAATGATTACCCTTGCAGGGAATCCTGGTTCATGGGTAATGTCTACCAGCCACTTCAAGGCATAAAAGCTTCTATTGGCCAGTTCCCTGGCCTCAGGATCTTTGGTAATGGCGTATCGGAAAGCCTGTGCGGCCCCGTACATGGCGGTATATTCCCCATCGTTATCTGAAATGGCCAATTGATTGGTGTTTATATTGAACTGTTCTTTCAGATCATTTTGGCAGATAAATCCCATCCTGTTATGTCTTTCCTCTACCTGTTTTGTGAAATAAGCCGCTTTTTCGGTATAGGTCATTTCCTGGGAAACGATTTTGGCCAGGCCGTTTCTGGTGGCGATCCAGGCTGTGCCACAAGAATCAATGGCAATAGCGTTTACATGGTTATCCGGTAACCACCTGCGGTTGGCCCTATAGAAAAAAACATTATCGTCTACCCTGAAGGCCCCATTTTCAGTACCGAACCAAACCATACCTTTTGAACCGGGCGAAGCACAGGTGAAATGATTGTAGGGTACCCCTTCCCTTCCGGTAAATAGCTTCCATTCGCCTTTCTCCAAACGGCCTATACCTTGTTTGGCACCGAACCACAATCGGTCTTTTGAATCCACTGTTAGTGCAGCTACCTCTTTTAGGGCCCAACTATAATTTATATCGTAGGGCAGTTCCTGTTTCCATTTGTTGTTGTCCAATTTTTTATACAGTCCATTTTCACATCCCACATAGGTGGTATTCCTATAATGTATTGTACTAAGTACCTTACCTGCCTCCTTTGGTATTCCCTTAAAATTAGGTAGGGTAGTAGGCGAACCTTTTTTATTGTTGGAGATCCATTTGGAATTCCTCCATTCAAATTGTCCCGAAGAGGAAGTAGCCATTGGGGCATTGTCCACTATTAATATTTTATCGATACTGCCTTTGGGAAGTCCTTCGGAAATACCATTGATTAGGGCAACATCCTGGTAAAATACGGTTTCCTGTGCGCAGATTCCAGAGGAAAAATAAAGAATTACGCTCATTGAAAATAGGATTCTATGCATATTGTAGCATTTAAAGGTCGATGACAAAAATTTGCATGGTAGGTGTATTTCCGTTTTCGGAAACTATGCGGTTGTAGGCTATTTTACGTCCGTCGTGGGACCACACCGGATTTTTTGGCGGATTTTGGGAAGGCTTGGTCAAGATCGTACTTTTGCCATCTTCAATGCTCAGACCTATCAGGGAATTTTGCCATACGTATACCAGGCTATGCTCTTTGGGATGCCAACGAAAATGACCTTGTACGTCCGAGTCATGGAAAGTTCGCTGTATGGCCTGGCCTCCCCATGGTGAGATGGTAAATATTTGTTTAATGTTATGGTCATCTTTGGCCAGATAGGCAAGAATGCTTCCTTCATATGAGGAGCGCACAATACCTTCGCAACCTGGGTATTTGCTATTGGCAGTAAAGGTCAGCCTACGTTGGCGGGTTCCTTTGGGCGGGGAGGGCAGGCTTGTCTCCGTACCTTCTAGGGGAGTATCGCCCTGAACGGTAATATCCTCAGGAATATCCACTATATAGACCTCATCTACCTGTTCTCCTTCATTATTTAGGGTAGCGCCTATAAAGGCCCTTGCCCTTTGGGTAGCTCCATCGGATTTTAGGTAACCTACGCGTCCTACCCAGCTGTCTCCCGCCGCCTTAAGAATTTCATCGGAACCTGGCACCGGTTCCGGTACTACTTTTACGACTAACGCACTGAACCATTCCCCTGAAAAATTCTCCCCGCCATGGGATTCGGGCACGGTTACCGGGTGATGCATAACAGACACCCCTATGGTTCTAAGATTATGGGAAAGGCCAGTGGAATCTTCAAGTTTCTTCATTATGGCATCATTATAGGTAAAGCCTATCCATTTTCCGTCACCACTAAATTCATGCCTATGGGTCCCCCCGCGCAGGGCCCCAACTGTAAATGGAAAGGATATATCCCTCGCATCCATAAAAATGGGCTTTCCAGGTTGTTCATCCTTGATTATTACTCCGGTCCTCCTCCATTGCTCATAGGGTTTGTCCAGGGAGCAATTCAATAACCCATGTATAAAAACCACTTCGTTGTTGGTGTGGTTATAACTTACGGCTCCTACCCCGGGACCGTAGGCCCTGTTTTGTTGTAGTTCGTACAAAACTACCTTTTCGCCGGTCTTGACATGCACCTTTTCAATTTTACTATTTGCCCCAATACCTCCTTCCTCGGTTCTGGTGTCATACACCAGCCATTCATCATCTGGGGAAAAATTGTCATTATTGTCCAGGTCATGGTTATAAGTAAGATCTTGGGTAATTTGTCTTTCCATTTTATAATTGTCTTGTCCACAGGCACTAAAAAGTATGGGTGTAATGAAGAGAAGGAGCATTGGTCTACATTCTAAATTTAAATTCATTAGTTTTCTCTTGTTGTCCATACTATTACTTGGGTCGTTATTACTCACTAAGTGAGATTTAAAATGCTCCAACGCTTGCCAGCCTTTGTTGGCAGACAGGCCCGTCCGTATCCGTTCAGGCGGGCGTCGAAATGTTTTTCAGGTTTTTTGCATGATGCCTCGTGGGCCTGCCCAGAGGTTGTTCTCTTTATATTCAAATTTCAATCCTTATTTTGAGGGGCACTTATAACCCCTAGGTACCTGCCCATCCAATAGGGCAATAGCCAGATATCCCCTGCAGAGTATTCTTCCGTACCATTTCTACCCCCATCCAGGGTAAACATGTTGGCGTTATGCCTTTGTACCCGGCGCTCATCAGGAGGCAATACCTCTTTAGTTGTCTGTTCCCTAAAATTTGGTGCTATAAAAGTAATGTCTTTTCTATGACTGTTCAGTACCTCCCAAGCTACCATGTCCATTGGGTGTTCCCTAAGGTACCAGGCCGCTTCTTCCAAGTCGAATTCCCCAGTCCCGGTGAGGGCGGTCATAATATTCCAGGCACCCTCTTTTTCAGGGCGTTCAATTTCCCAATGGTCAATGATGGCTTCTTTAAATTTGGTTTTTAGGGTGTCGTTAAAGGCATATCTATAAAGTCCCCAATACCCTACAAAATACATTTCATCATCGGAATGGTTCCAGGATTCGGATAGCATTTTGCTCCAGTCATCCGCATCATCCGGGGCCTTGGCCACTTTCTCCATGGGCCACATTAGATTGTCGAGATAGCCATGGTTATCCATTAGGTCGAAGGCTTTTTCCTTGTATTTTTCCTTTCCTGTAAAATGATAGGCCGTTTGTAGCATGCCTATAATATTGGAGGCATTTATTTTACGATCCCCTACCATCTTGGGTCTTGCATTAACATATTCCGGGTTCCAACGGCCCCATGTGGTAGGTTTGCCATCAAAATCTACCATATACATATCATTTCGTACAATATGGCTCATGAGGGTGTCTATAAGAACAATAGCGCGATCTTTCAGATCGTTGTCCATTAATTCGGCCATGACTCCATAGGCAAAGATATGCCCGATGGCCTCATCGCTACTAGTGGTAGATTTCCAATCCCATTCGGGGTCATTGGTATGCTGCCACCTTTCAGGATCTCCCAATCTTTCTATATAACCACTACGCTCAAAGGACCTGGAGGGAAATCCTGGAACGGGATTGATACTGAACAACCTTTCCATGGCGTCCATAGATTCCCTACAGTTTTGAAGGGCGTCTTCGGATTTGGTCACTGCATAGCGAAAAACCTCTCCTGCCAGGTACATAGTAGTCCATAGTCCGTCGTTATCGGAATCTGAAAGTCGGCCCGTATCAAAATTACCACTTTCCATATCCACAAGTGTGGCATTGAACCCTAGTCTAATATGTCTGTCCCGTACCTGTTTTTCATAATATTGTGCCTTGTCAAAAAGCGTCATTTCTTCATATACTATTTGTCCAAGGCCCTTGTCCGTCACCATCAGAATAGAACCGTCTGTACCTTTGGATATATGTTTAACATTGTTGTCCGGCAGCCAACGTTTTCCATAATAGTAATTGAATTTGCCATCGTCTTTCAGCATAAATGCCCCTTTGGTGGATCCGAACCAGAGATTTCCATTAATTTGCCCTACATAGTTAATTTCAGTCCATGGTAATTTGGTCTTTTTTTCACCAATCTGTTTTCCGGAAGTGGCATCCACTTCGAAATACCCATCCAAGGTGGTCACTATTAATATATTGTCCAAAAGGGCGAAGGAGGTAAAATTACTTCCTTCATAAAAGGTTTTTAGGGTTTTATCCTTAGGGTTGAAGGTGGTAACGGATTTTTCTCCCAAAATCCAGAAGGAGTTGGTCTTTTTGTCGAATTTGATGGCTATGGCCATACCCTTGGGCATGGCACCCTGCCAACCCTTATTATTTTTGGAAACATATTGCAACAATTGTCCTTCGCTTATCAGGAAATCAAAATCATTTCCTGCAGCAAACATATTCGCTTGGGGAAGGTTGTGCTTTAGGTATAGGCTACCTGCCCAGGCGTTGCTGAGTACCGCCCTGTCGTCCAAGTAGACAAATTGGTCCTGAAAGGTGGTCATTGAAGAGATATTCTTATCGGCAATAGGGCGGTATGTTTTATCCTGTAAAAGGACGCCGGGGTAGAGGAACTGTCCATCATGGGTACGTAAGATCC
Source organism: Arenibacter sp. P308M17 (assembly GCF_003426735.1). Classification (GTDB taxonomy): domain Bacteria; phylum Bacteroidota; class Bacteroidia; order Flavobacteriales; family Flavobacteriaceae; genus Arenibacter. The sequence goes on along the minus strand of NZ_QVON01000002.1, from coordinate 851,530 downwards.
CGTCCGATGAGGAGGCTTGGATAACCTTATTACGATCCATAAAAGCTTCGAAGAGCACCAAATCCTCCCTTTGTTTGTCGTATTTAATGCTATAATCCTGCAGATAGGGCACATCCTTATAAACGGGCAATGATTTTGTAGCGGTTTCCCCTTTTGGGGCCTCTGAACAGGATATGCCCACCAGGAGAACAATCCATGATAAATTTCGAAAGCGTTGTTTCATTTCAATGAATATTTTTTGGTTGTAGTAGATTAGATGGACTGTAAGGAATTCCTGAATGAAATTCACAGAACACTTGTACAAATAAACCCATTTTGAGGGTATTGGACTTCCTATATATTACGTGATTTACATCATATATTAACTTTATTATTGATTTCTTATTTAAATTTCAAATAAAGTGTTAGAATAATTGAAATTTTGATAATGTAACAATTTAAAAATGTGAAAATGAGGTGATTTGAAAATTTTGAAAATGTGATTATTTGGAAATGGGGAATATGGATGGTGAAAAGGGAATGTTTGTGGCAGGTTTTTTTCTGCTTGGTTTGGCACTTAGCTTAGCCTATGTTTCTCCAATTAAATAAAAAATAGCAGTGCCGACATTTGCTTTCCGGCACTGCTTTTATGTAATTAATCCATTACTATACCAACATCAAGATTGTAATAAACGCTTATGTTATATGTGCTATTGGTCAAGACAATACCTAGATAATATTCTCTGTCTTGTATCTTGGTTCCAATAGCCTAGTGGTCTTGATTCAATACCTATTACGCCGTTAGTCGCGGTAGTTCATTTTATTCAACGATTTTGATATCGACCGATGTTCTGCTTTGCCATCCGGTTTCGTCGGTAACGGAATAGGAACAATGGTAATTTCCGCTATCGATATCCTTTGGGATGGTCAGTTCAATGTTAATTTCATAAGTAGTGCCCCCATTGGCAATGTCATAATTTTCCATAAAGATCATCGGATTCACGGCCTGCTTTACAGCTTCCAGATCGCATTGGGCACCTTGATCGTCATGGGTGTGATGATCGAAGTTATGATGGATATTGAGACTGTATGAGGCCAACGCCTGATTGTCCGTTACCTGTGCCTTAAAGGTATAGGTTTCCCCTTTTTGGAGTATTTCACAGGCTTGAGGAAATCCACCGTTGTGATTTATGCCAATAGTAGGTTTTTCGTCATCTTTATCAAGACCGGCATCGCTAGAGCAAGCGGTAATAAGTACGATTAAAAATAGAGGATAAAAATACTTTGATATTAATTTCATACTGTAAATTTTAAACCGCACAACCCCTTTACTGAAGCTGTGCGGTATCATTGTTTTATTCTGTTGCTACATCTATATGGGCACTGTGGTTTACGGTATTGCCCTCATCATCTTCTACAGTGAATACCATATGGTACTCTCCGGCAGGGGCAGTGACCGGCACATCTATGTGTTTGTGGAACTCCACTTCCGTTTGGTCATGGTACCCTTCTGTAAAGACTTCTTCAAAATGCCATTCCACTTCTCCCTCTCCCGGTGTAATACCATGGGCATGAATATCTACGGTTATGTTGTGAACGCCATGTACCGCATGCACCATAAATTCGGCATGGAAATCATCTCCACGAACAACAGAGGAGGCTATGGAAATGTCACTTAAGCCGATAGGGTCCAAAATATCGATATGCCCTTCAATTTCAGTGCTGTTGCCCAGCTCGTCCGTCACTGTCAATGTAATGTGGTATTCTCCCGCGGGAATATTGGAAGGTACATCAATGTGCTCATGAAATATGGGATTCATCACCAAATAAGCTGTATCCGTAAAGATCTGCTCATGATCCCATTCTACCTCAGCTTCTCCGGGGGTCAGGTCATGTGCATGGATGTCCAGGCTAATACTGCTCACCACGGCCTCTGCACTTATTTCAGCCTCAAAATGGATGTCCGATCCCTTGTAGGCGACCCGTTCTGTTGAATGGCTACTGCCTTCCCCATATTCAAAATTGGAGATTGCCGGAGCGTTGAGTGCCAGATTATCATCGTCATTGCTACATGATTGTAAAATGACTCCTGTAAAGGCAATGATTGCTAAAAATTTAAAATTTGTCTTCATAATGTTTAATTTAAAGGATTACTATTTAGTTATTAATTGTTCTTGTTTATTAAAAGGGTACGGTTATGGACAATGAGATGTTCCTGCCCGCTTCGGGCACATCGATAAGTCTGTAAAAACTGGTATGGTCAAAATATTCGGTGTTAAACACATTGTTGATTTTTAACCGTATGCCAACGGGGATATTCTCTTTGAACATGGGTATTTTGCCCATAAATGAAAGGTGCATAACACGGTAACCTTCGGTTTTTTCCTCCGGGGGAACAATCTCCTTCTGCGCCGCAGTAATCCGGTAATCCGCAATGAGCTGCGGAGCATCAAAAAACAAAAGCTTATTAAACTGGTACCGGGCAGAGAAGAAACCGGATAAGGGAGGGGAAAAAGGTAAAGTGAACCCCTTTTTGGCACCACTGGTCTGCCTTGAATACACAAATTCTCCAGAGGCATCCAACTGCAAATTTTTAAATAAGCGCGTACTTGCCCTAATCTCCCCACCGGTCCGGAACACCTTACTTTGGGTGTACTCGTAAATTTGAAGGGCCTCATAATAATTGGAGGTAGGGTTCAGATAAATGAAATTGTCAAAGAGGTTGATAAATGGACTTATTCCTATGCTAAAACGCTCGGTGGTATGGTCGATATCGATATCCATTTGATAGGATTCTTCGGCATCCAGATCAAGGTTCCCCCTTTCAAATCGATACATATGGTAATTAACACCATCCGAAGCCAGTTCATTGGCCAAGGGCATTCTAAAGCTCTTTCCCAAATTTATTTTAAAAGTGGTATTGTTTTGAATAAAGCTTAGGCCCGTGGAGGCACTAAAATTGCCAAAAGCAAGGGTTTTATCCTGAGCCCGCTGTAAAAATACCTGTGAGGTGGTACCGTCGGGGTTATCTACTGGAGTTCGGAACCAATCATAATGGCTCTTTGTATCCAAAAGGCCATAATCGTACCGTACCCCGGCCTGAAGATGTAGGTTTGGATTCAGTTCTATTTGATCGTAAGCAAAAATCCCGAGGGTAAACCGATGGTATCCGGGAATCAAAAATCCCCACCCTCCAATGGTGTTTTGTTGTAGTTCCGCATTCATTCCGATTACGATATCGTTCCTTTGGTCCGGATTGAAGGCATCCCTGATATTGATGGAGTAGGTGTTTTTATTAAATTGCCTTTCCTTGCTCTCCTCCGGCTTGGGCATATGCCCATGGGGAACGGGTTCGGAATGTTCTTCCCTATAGTTGTTCTGAAACCCGATATCGAACTGTAAACTGTGCTTGCCTTTGGCTATCGTAGTAGTATTGGTCACCTTAAAATGGTTTACTACATGATGGGGGAGATCTATATCCCTGGAGGATCTGTCATAATCTATGTTTGAATTTCTAACCTCCAGACCGTGGGCATTGGCAAAAAAACCGTTCTTGGCGTACACATTGCTAAAAAAGGTCTCCGATTTTATATGATCTGCAACATATCCAACACTAAAAGCGGCGTTGGCTTCCTCCCCGGCCGTGTTCCTTAAATGGTTATGGTGCAATTCAAAAATATAGTTCTCATAATTGATCCTGTCTGTCGGAACTTTGTAATCGCCATAATCCCTAAAGGTTAAACGCGCCCTATAGAACCACTTGTCCTTTCTGGAGACTATTCCTGTGGATAGGCCCAATAAATTATTGTTACTTTCGCCCAAAAGGTTGAGATCTCCAACAAATGAATTTGGCTTGGGAATGGCGGAAGGCTGTATATCGACTACTCCGGCGATAGCATCCGAGCCGTACAGCAAGGAGGCCGGTCCCTTTATGATCTGCATATTTTCTATGCCATACTGATCTATTTCGAGTCCATGGTCGCTGCCCCATTGCTGCGCCTCATGCTTTATTCCGTTTTGAACTACGGCAACCCTATTGAAGCCCAATCCCCGAATTATAGGTTTGGACTGCCCGGACCCAATGGTGATCGTGCTTACTCCTGGGATTTTTTTCAGCGTCTGCATAAGGCTGTTTTCCCTATTTTCCTCTAAAAAATCTTTGTAGACCTGATGTGATGCCGTTGGAAGTTCTTGGGCTTTTCTACTTGTAGTTTTGCCGTATACCGCCACTTCTTCAAGATTGGTAGCAGACTCCACTAGTAAAACCTTCACCTCCTCCATTTCCGGTCCCACCTTGACGGTAACTGTTTTGGAGGAGTGGCCTAGGTGGGATATGGTAAAAGAGTGGATACCTTCAGCCACATTTCTTATGGTAAATTCTCCGTTGGCCGACGAAATTGCAAATAGGCCTTTGCCTATGATATTGACGCCTTCAATGGGTTCTAAGGTGCCTGCATTTATTACAGACCCTTTTACTTCAAAGGATTCCTGTGCAACGGCAAGGGAGCATAGGCTAAAATATAGCCATGCACCCAGTATTTTATAAAACATAATGGGAAACTATAAGATTTGAACAATTGACCTAGTTAGTGTCCTGTCAATCCTACTTTAGCCATTCCAAGTCTTGTTCTTTTTCCCCCGGCCTTCGTTAAAAAACAGTTCCGTAGCTACGGATATGCAACGTTTTTTTGCCTTGGCCAGATAAAAAATAACGACGACTTAAACGACACAATAGCATTGACATGACACTTGTGAAAGGACCATCACAAACCTATACATTGGAAGAGCTTGAAATTGATGGTAATCCGGCGCCTTTAGTCCGAAAACCAACTGCTTATATCAAGTCAATTGGAGAACGGCAGTGGCCGTCCTTATACCATAACCATCATCATTTACCCGGGATTTAAATTCCGTATAATGGCGATGTAACGATTCAACGAATCGTACTCTTAATCACTTAATCAGTTAAATGTATAGGAAAACTTATAATAGGGAAGGAGGGGGCCGGGAAAAGAGCTGGTCTGTGGCAATAGTATTCGAGACAATGAAATGATAGTTTTCAATTATCCCGGTCCGAAAAATCGGTTCCGTATTTGCAATAGTGAAATCCTGTTCTTCAGGGGCAAGTGCCGGAGTCAGGTTGTTCGAAATGGCTTGGTCACAAATACTACAATGAATAGCATGGTCCTTGTCATCCGTATGGGGCAGCACATGAAGTCCTGCCAACTTCATCGAAATGAGAAGGAACAGGAAGAAATAAGTGATGCTATTTTTTAGAGGACCATTTTTCACAGGAACAAACTTACTAAAATACACCAAAAAATTATGTTAATAAAACATGAATTGTTGCCAACCTTTGGTTATTGTCCTTAACCTGCACTAAATCAACTTTTTGGTATGGATACCAAAAACAAACATTAGAATGGTTTCGTATTTTTCGCCCAATTTCTTTCTTAGTATTGCAAAGGCTTTGGTTATTTGGTTCTCAACGGTTTTACGGGATACTTCCAAATACTCGGCAATTTCAATATTGTCCAGCCCCTCCTTTTTACTTAAGATGAAGATTTGTCGGCATTTGGGGGGCAGGTCATTTATTGCCGTCCTATGGCTTTAGGGAAGACCAGGACTATTTGTCCCCAATTCCTCAGGATGAGCTTATTTTGAACCCCAACCTGGAACAAAACCCCAATTGGTAAAAGGTGCTAGTGTCCAGTCAAAGTTTAAATTTCCCGTAGGTTTAGGATTGACTGAACATGAACATCAGTACATGGCAAAATTCGTTCCATACGGATTTATCGGAAAAAAGTTGGATCGAATTTTGTCATTATATTTAAGAAAATAATTAAACATAATATTGATGAGCCTGAAAATAAAACACTTGCTTGTTCCGGTATTGATCTCCATGTTTGGTTGTGGCAATGATACCGGTCCAAAGAATACTACAGCCAATTCCCCCAATATTGTTCTTATCTTCATGGACGACCTGGGTTATGGGGATATAGGATCCTATGGTGCTACCGATTATAACACTCCTTCTTTGGATAGGATGGCAAAGGAAGGAATGAGGTTTACAAACTTTTATGCGGCCCAGGCAGTTTGCAGTGCTTCCAGAGCGGGAATATTGACCGGTTGTTATCCCAATAGGATAGGAATTAGCGGCGCTTTATTTCCCAATGCCAAAAAAGGCCTCAATCCCAATGAAATTACCATAGCGGAAATGCTTAAGGACAAAGGCTATGCCACCGCCATATTTGGAAAATGGCATTTGGGCGACGCCAAAGCTTTTTTACCCCTACAGCATGGATTTGACGAATTCACCGGTTTACCCTATTCCAATGATATGTGGCCGGTAGATTATGACGGTAAAGCCATTGCCGATACCTCAAATTGGAGGAAAAAGGCATTTCCACCTTTACCATTTATGGAAGGTAATGATATGGTCAGGGAAATACGGACACTGGAAGACCAAGCCGAGCTTACTACGATATATACGGAAAAGGCGGTCGATTTTATAGGCAGAAATAAAGAAAAGCCATTCTTTCTCTATGTTCCCCATTCCATGCCGCATGTGCCCATTGCGGTATCGGATAAATTTAAAGGAAAAAGCGAAATTGGGCTTTATGGCGATCTTATGATGGAATTGGATTGGTCCGTAGGCCAAATTTTAAAAGCCCTCAAGGATAACGGATTGGATGAAAATACATTGGTCATATTTACAAGTGACAATGGACCATGGCTGAACTATGGAAATCATGCCGGCTCCAGTGGTGGATTGCGCGAGGGCAAGGGAACCAGTTGGGAAGGAGGACAACGGGAACCTTGTATAGTGAGGTGGCCCAATGTGGTTCTGGAAGGAACCATTTGCAACAATATAGCATCCACAATAGATATCCTGCCAACGATCAGTGCCATTACAGGGGGGGATTTGCCCGGCCACAAAATAGATGGGGTCAATATTTTGCCATTGCTCAAAGGTGAGAAGAATGCCAATCCAAGGAATCATTTATATTATTATTACGGCAGCAATAATTTGGAGGCCGTTAGGAAGGATAATTGGAAATTGGTGTTTCCACATAAACATCGGTCCTATAGGAATAATTTACCAGGGAATGATGGCTTTCCGGGGCCTACCACCCAAGTTGAATTTGATTCAATTGCACTGTTCGACCTTAGAAGGGATCCGGGGGAAGATTACGATGTAAAGGTACTTTATCCGGAGGTGGTAGAGGACTTAAAGCAATTGGCCGAAAAAGCAAGGAAAGACCTTGGGGATGAACTTACCGGACGTATCGGTGAAAATGTAAGAAAGGCCGGAAATTTAATAAACTGACCATATTATGAGGAAGAAATTGATGAGGACGTATTTTATGATGCTATCCATAACACTGATGGGCGGTATGGAGGCCATGTCCCAAAATAAACCCAACATCATCCTCATTATGGCCGATGACCTGGGTTATGAGGCTTTGGGAACTTATGGAGGTACAAGCTACCGGACCCCGAATCTAGACCGGCTTGCCGAGGAGGGTATGCGGTTTGACCATTGTTATTCCATGCCGCTCTGTACTCCGTCCCGTGTACAGTTAATGACCGGAAAGTATAACAATAGAAATTATATCGGCTTCGGACTGCTGGATCCAAAGGAGAAAACATTTGGACATTATATGAAGGAAGCAGGTTATAGCACGTACATTGCCGGAAAATGGCAGCTGCTGGGGAATCCGAATCAACAGCAATTAGCAGGGAACAAGATTGGAACCACTCCAGAAAAAGCTGGGTTTGATGATTATTGCCTTTGGCAAATAGATCAATTGGGATCGCGTTACAAAGATCCAAAGTTAAGTACCAAAAATGGGGGTACACAAACCTATCCCGGTAAATATGGTCCTGATATTTTTCTACAAAAAATTGTTTCCTTTATGGAAGACAATAAAGATTCCCCCTTTTTTGTTTACTACCCTATGGCCCTTACCCATGACCCGTTTGTGCCCACTCCCTTAAACAAAGGTTTTTCGGACTTCGATTCCAGTTCAAAAGTGAACGACCCTGCTTATTTTGGGGAAATGGTCACTTATATGGATATGATAGTAGGAAGCATTGTTAAAAAAACGGATGAACTTGGGATTCGTGAAAATACACTCATTCTTTTTGTTGGCGATAATGGTACGGACATTAAAGTAAGCTCCATGGTCAATGGCTCCTTAGTAAAAGGAAACAAAGGCCAGACGACCGATGCCGGTACCCACGTTCCCTTGATAGCCAATTGGAAGGGAAAAATAGCTCCTAAAAGTGTAAACGACAATTTAATTGATTTCACAGATTTCCTACCTACCTTATTGGACTGTTCCCGCTTAGAAAAAAAGGAAGCCATGTTCTTGGACGGAATTAGCTTTTTTCCACAATTATTGGGTAATAATTCTGAAACCCGCGATTGGATCTTTTGCCATTATGACCCCAATTGGGGTAAATTTAAAGCAAGGAGATACGTCCAGAATAAAAAGTGGAAGTTATATGGAAATGGGGAGTTCTATAATTTGGAACAGGATATTTTAGAGATAGATCCACTCAAAATATCCCACCTTTCCGGGGAGTCCAAAACAACATTGGAACAATTTCAAGAGGTATTGAAAAGTTATAAATGATTTTCTGCCGGCACAGCTGGGATTATAGTGGTTAGCTATGGACACTCCATTTAATTTTCAAGAAAAATTGCAGCGGTATTTTTTATACCTCTTTTAAGTAAATGACAAAAATGGTCTGAATAAAGTTACTTGGAAAATCAGTTTTACCTCTCCCGATAGAGCTATCGGGACTAAAGGGAGCCTGATTTTTCTTGATTTCTCCCCTGCCAGATTACTTCGTTCCCGTCCGTACCGGAACGGGCGGACAGGCGGGCTTTAGGGTCGGGATCAAAAACTGAGGAAAATCTTTCTAAAAGGAATTTTGTCATGTACTGTAATACCTCTTATAAACAATAAAAATTTGAGTTTGTTAGTTGATTGAGTTGAAAAAGGAACATTGGGAAACCATTGTTCCTTTATTGTTTATTATTTGGGCAGTGAAATCCGTTTTTTTGCCAATTGCTTACTGCTTACTCCTTACTGCTTTTTGCCGACATATCATCCAGTTATCGCCAAGGAATTACATTCAGTTCCAAAACCCCGGATGTCAAAAAAAAGGTTGATTTTATATAGCCCAATAATTGGCGGCTGAAATAAGTTTCGGAGGGAATATTGATAATTTTGATCACTTTTTATTAATGATTTGTCAGTTTTTTGCCGATTGCTTTCTAAGGGTCTTCCAAGCCAACGTTGGAAATGAAAAGCAATTTTTAATAATATGAAAAATCTTACTTCTGAAAAATGATATAAAATTATTATTACATCTTTTTATTATCATATAATTAGTGTTTTTCGTTAAACGATGAATTAAATTTACTGAAACGTATAATTATCAGAATAAAACTCATCTTTTTGTAACTGATGCAATATGGGCAACAGCCATTTAATGATCTAGGTGATCTAAAATTGAACAATATGAAAGATAGAATAGATGAAATGGATTTCAAAATTTTAAGTTTATTGGCAGACAATGCACAGATGCCCTATACCGAGGTAGCGAAGAAAGCGGGTATTTCGCCAGGCACGGTTCATGCAAGGACCAAGAAAATGATCAATTTGGGATTGATAAAGGGTGCTACCCTAAACCTGGACTATAGTAAGATTGGATGGAAAATGACCATTTTTTTAGGGGTTTATCTGCGTGAAAGTTTTATGTACAAGCAAGTTATATTGGCCTTGGAGAAGGTGCCCGAGGTTGTCAAAATTCACCACAGTACCGGTAAGTATGATATTTTTATTAAAATGCACGCTAGGGATAGTATGCATTACCGTAAGGTATATCAGGATACCATTTTGACCATTGATGGGATAAAAGGAGTAGAATCCTTTATGTCCGTTGAAGAGAACATGAACAGGCACATATGTTTTGAGTAATTCAGGTTTTTCCGATAGTAGTGGACTTAAAGTTGAAAGTTGGAAGGTTTAAAGTTATAAAGTTGAAGTTGTAAACATCTAGCATCTAAATATCTAGAATCTAGTATCTAGCATCTCAATTCTAGTATCTCAATACTAACCATCTAGCTATAGCTCTTTTTAAATTCCCGTGGGGTCATATTTGTCTTCAATTTAAACAATCGGGAGAAATAGGCATAATCCCGATAACCTAAACTCTCCGAAATATCGGATAAAGAATTGCCGGAATGTACAATTAATCGCTTGGATTCCAAGATAACGCGATCCATAATTACATCTGTGGTAGTTCTGCCCAAAGTCGCCCTCACGATTCTGTTCAAATGCTTGGGGGTAATGTTCAAATAATCTGCATAATATTGGACCGACTTCTCGGTTCTAAAATGATCTTCTATGCATTTCTCCAATAACCTCATGGTATCCGAATAGGTAGTAGAGCTTATTTTTTTAATGTTTTCTTTGGTGAGATACTGCCTAGCCAAATCTATGTAGGCCGTATTTATGAGGCTGGCCAATTTCTGGGCTTTATAGGCTTTATGGGTCTTATATTCATGGTAAAGTTCCTTGAACCTGGATTCGGATAAACCGATCTCCTTGGTAGTTAATTGTAGCATGGGTTCATTTTCATAGGTATGGTAAAACGGAAATTGTTCCAGTTTGCTCTTGGATACATATAGCTCGTAAAAATCATGGGTATGAAAAAAGATATACCCCTCGGGTGCCGTATTAAATTTCCAGTAATGCGTCTGCCCGGGTCTCAGGAAAAACACACTTCCAGGTACTATTTCATATGTATTGAAATCTATTTCATGTATGCCGGTGCCTTGGGAAAAAAGTACACATAGATAAAAATTGTGCTTATGTGGTTTGTGGAAGTGGTTTTTGTTGCGCTCCAAGTGTTCCTTTATGTCATTGCAGTAAAATTGGGAGTGGGATAAATCAGCTTCAAATGCAGTGATATTTAAAATAGGTATGGTTTTCATATATGGAATATATGTCCTAAATGTACAAAAAATGGCGAATTGTGTACAACCATTATATAGTCTAAAAAGCTTACATTTGCAAGATCAATTTTCCATTGTTATGCTTATTTCATCTATTTTAAGGGGAGAGTGCCCGAGTTGTAAGAAATCAAAAATCTTTAGTTCAAAAGGAAATCTGTTGCTATTTAGAATCCCTACAATGTATGAGAGGTGTAATAAATGCAATTTTAAATTTGAAAGGGAACCCGGTTTTTTCTTTGGAGCCATGTTTGTCAGTTATGCACTTACAGCAGCCGAGTTTATAACTTTTTCCATTATTTCCTATTTTATTCTGGGCATGTCCCTCACTACTACCTTTTTTGGAGTGGTAGTATTGGCCATATTACTGAGTACTATAAATTTTAGGCTATCCAGAATTATTTGGATGTATATTTTTACCAAGACCAAATCCACCAAGCTTCCGGCATCGGGGGAAATTTAGAGGAACTATCCGGCGAGGGCTCTGGGGTTCAATAAATATTATTGGAATTTATATTTTATTCCTGGGCAATTTATGGGCAGCTCTCATTTGTTCGCTATCCCAATGATTGTCATATTCGATAATGCCTCTTTTTAGATCTTCTTCCAACTGTTTTTCCTGCTGTTCGATTTCTTCTTTGGCCTTAAAAATATATTCTTCCCTGGTTTGGGGCTTGTCCGATAGGCGTCTCAGGCTTTCCTCATCATACTGGATAAATTTTTGGGCTTGTCTGTATATGGTGTATTTTCTAAAGCCCAAATAGTTCAGTGCGTCACTGGCCATCCTGACAGAGGTATCCAAAGATTCCCGGTAAACATCCTCAACACCCATATTTAGTAAATCATAGGCATCGTATCTGTTTTTTGCGCGCAACATCAACTTTACGTTTGGATATTTTTCTTTGACCATTTTGGTCAAATGCCTTACGTGATCACTATTGTCAATTGCCGATATCAAAATCTTGGCCTCTGCTATTCCTGCCGATTCCAAAAGGTCTATTCGCGTGGCATCGCCATAGTAGACTTCGAATCCCATTTTTCTTAGAAGATCTACACGGTTGGAATCGTTATCCAATATAGTGGCTTCAATGCCATAGGATCTGAGGAACCTGCCGATCGTACTCCCAAAATGACCAAAACCTACCAAAATAACATTGTGGGTCTTTGCAATATGGTCCAACGGTCTGTTTTCCATTTTTTTTGTACCAACACGCGGCAAGATGAATCGTTCATTTATAATTCCGAGTATGGGCGTAAGGGTCATGCTAAGGGCGGTCACCACCAACATCATATCCAAAGCGGCCTTGTCCAGAATATTCAATTGAAAGGCAAAGGAAAACAGGACAAAGGCAAACTCCCCAATTTGGGCCAGCCCTACCGTGAGGAGCAGGCTTTGGTCTGTCTTGAGTTTAAAAATAGCTCCGACCAAAAATAGGATCAAGGCCTTTAAAACGATAACACTGATGACCAAACCGCTGATAATTAAAGGATTATTTGCAATAACGATAAAATTGATGGAAGCACCGACAGCCATAAAGAACAGGCCCAGCAATAGGCCTTTGAAGGGCTGCAAATTACTTTCCAGTTCATGTTTAAATTCACTGGTAGCCAATACCACCCCTCCCAAAAACGCCCCCAAGGCCGGACTAAGTCCCACCAATTCCATAAGGTAGGCAAGGGCGATTACGATAAGGAGGGCAGAGGCGGACAGTAGCTCCCTGAGCCTGGTTTTGGCTACCAACCGCAACATGGGAACAAAGCAGTAACGGCCGGCAAGAACAATAATCACTACAGATAGGAAAATGGCCAAGGCCTGAAAACCCAAGGGTAAATTTTCAAGTAGATAGATATGCTCCGAATGGTCGTTGGTAACAACGGCCTTTTTAGTATTGGAGAGCAGGGGGATGACCGCCAACATAAAAATAACGATGATATCCTGAAACAGAAGAATGGAAAACGAAGATGCCCCATAGGTAGTATCCATCAAACCATTTTCCTTGATTGTCTGCAGGGTTATGGCAGTGGAAGAGAGGGAAACTGCCATGGAAATGATCAGTGAAACCTTCCAATCAAATCCAATGGAGGCAAATAAAAGGTAGGAAACCAGCATGGTACCCAATACCTGGGCTCCGCCCATACCAATTATGGTTTTCCTCATTTGCCAAAAGTGCTTTGGTTCTATCTCCAGGCCTATTAGAAATAGCATCATAACAACTCCAAATTCTGCAAAGTGAAGTATGTCCTGGCCTTCATCACCTACAAAGCCCAAAATATAAGGTCCTATCAGTATTCCGGCCAGGAGGTAGCCAAGAACGGAACTCAGGCCCAATCTTTTGGCTATGGGAACGCAAATAATGGCACCGGCCAGAAAAACAATTGCCGCAAAGAGTATGCTACCGCTCATTTGGAAGTTACTTTATTTAGTTGGGGCGTGTCGTTTAAGAACTCACAGTTATTGATCTTGCTAAAAGGAAGGCCTTGTAGTAATCCATCTATCAATTGTTCGTATTGGAAGGTATATGTATCCAGCTCCTGATCGGACAGGTTATGGGTTCCCATAACCGTGAAAGGGGGAAGGTATTCCATTCCACAAAGTCGGGCAGTCTGCTCAAAGGGGCGCAAAAATTCGTGTACGGAATAATTATGGTTTCCTTCGGAGCAGTAAACGGCCCTGGTTCCTCCCGTGGTAATTACGTTTAAACACTTTTTTGCTTGAAGCGCCCTTCCATTGGGACCATGGGCCCAACCAAATTCCAGAACAACATCCATCCATTGTTTCATTAAAGGAGGGCAACTGTACCAATAAAAGGGATGGTGCCAAATAATTACATCATGATCTGTCAACAGTTTTTTTTCTTTTATGATATCTATGTTGAAATCGGGATAGCGCTCATAGAGGTCATGAAAGGTAACCCCCTCTTTATTTTCAATTTTTTTGACGAGGGCCTTGTTTGCTCTGGACTGTTCAAATTTTGGATGGGCAAACAAAATTAATATTCGGTTCATACTTTTAAAATTAATCAAAAATATTTATTCCGGCCCTGGCATACCATCCTCGCTGAGTAGTCCTTCCTTTCCAGATGTTATTTTGTCAAGGTCATGGCCCAAAGTGGTCGGCAGTTCAAAAACTTCCAACTCAAAATAAGGTAGTGCCGCCAACAAATGATCAAAAATATCGGCCATTATATATTCGTAGTTTTCCCATCGCTTATCACTGCTAAAGGCATAGATTTCCAATGGTATTCCTTGAGAGGTAGGAGCTAATTGCCTGGTCATTAAAGTCATCGTCTGGTTTATGGCGGAATGGTTTTTTAAATAGGATTCAATATATTTCCTAAAAACACCAATATTGGTCAAGTTCCTTCCGTTTATAGGCAATTGTTTGTCAATATGGTGTTCCTTGTTGTAGGTGTCTATATTGTTGTTTCTAATCTCCAAATATTTGGAAATTAGCTGTATGCCTTTCAGGGTTTCAATATTCCCTGCTGTCAGGAATTTGATACTTTTCTGTTTTATATGCAGTGCCCGTTTAATCCTGCGGCCTCCGGAAGCCTGCATTCCCCTCCAGTTTTTGAACGAATCCGAAATAAGGGAATAGGTAGGAATAGTCGTAATGGTATTGTCAAAATTCTGGACCTTTACAGTGGCCAGAGAAATTTCGGTAACATTGCCATCGGCCCCAAATTTATCAATAGTTATCCAATCCCCAATACGGACCATGTCGTTAATGCTTACCTGTATACTGGCAACAAGGCCTAGAATGGTATCTTTAAATATTAACAGGATTACGGCTGAGGCCGCCCCCAAGGCCGTAAAGAATTTCCAAATTGTGGTGTCGGTCAATACCGCAAAAAGTGTTAGGGTACCCCCGATCCAGGCGATTATCATAAACACCTGGCTGTAGCTATCCAGTGGCTTGTCCTTCAAATGGGGCAGGGTCTTTAGATAATCCTTTATACTCCGGAGCATGCTTCTTACAAGTAACAATACCAAGATTACGGCTAGGACTTCAATGGCCTTTAATATTATGCCCTCGGCATTTTCAAAATCGAGGAAGGCCAGGGGAAGATACTGGTACAACAACAATAAGGGTATAATGTGGGCCACATATCTAGGTACCTTATTAAATACTAAATAATTATCAAAATTGGTCCTGGACCGCCTAGCGAACCTTACCGATAAAAAACGCAAGATTTTCCAGAGGATATAATCCATTATTACGGCCACTAAAATTATGCCTAGGAAAAGGATCAGGGCATTTATGTAGGCGGCCGAATTGGCTTCCAAACCGGATTGGATCAGGTAATCGTATAGTAATCGTCTTAAACCGTTGTTCATAGTCGGAATGCAATGTTGAATACTTGGCAAAAATAAGGATTGAGGTCCAGATGTGGCGGAGGTTATGTAAAAAGTATAAAATGGAATCGACCTGTATTGATTTAAGTATGCTGAATACTAATGTTTAGAATGGATACTGGCCATTTTTATGATATGTTTTGGATCTGTAGTTAAGATAGCATATAAATTGGAAAATTCTGCTGTTTTATTGGAGGACAGGTACTTATAACTTTGTAAGTGTACCCTTTAAATATTGCGTCATGAAAAAAATGAATTTTTATCCCAAAACTTGGCAGGTAGTTCCACTTATATCCGATAGGTACCAATTGGATTCCGATGGAAAATGTATTAAGGATTTGGTATTGCAAAATAGCTATGCCACGGATATGAAAGTGTCCGAAATGGAATTGAACATTACTAAGTTTTCTGCAATAGATACTAAGGGACAGGAGCATTTTATAGCGGACTTCCCTGGTCAGACCGCCATACCTATCAAAGGTATGCATACCGGTCTTTTTCTAAAATCAAAAAGTGTACTTAGCTTAGCACCGGGATCCTATAGTGCGATTAGATTTTATCTAGGAAAAACGGGGAGCAGAATTACCTATAGTGATAGGTATGAAGAAGATGCGGACGGAATTAAATATTTGGATTTTGAGATAGTGAACGGACTAATTGTTGTAGGGGAAGAGTCACCGGAAGCCATTCTTCGGTTCGATTTTGCACCCTTTAAAGCAATAGGATTTTTTAAATCCATTGCACAGGTTTTTAAGGGTCAAGGTGTACTTGCGGGCAAACTCGCACACTCATAGGGTTAGTGATCCAAAACTTTCTTTATACCCAGTACTTCACTAATTTTTAGAAACGTAGAATCTTAATATTATTTTGACTATTAAGAACCCTCAACACAAAGTATTTATGTTTTGAGGGTTTTATTTTATCATAAACCTCTAGAATGGCGAAGTTGTAAATAACTCAACGCTACCAACAGCTGATAATTATCATAGTTGGAACACAACAATTCCCGAACTTTGTTCATTGCACCCATCCCGGTCAACAAACAATAAAGGAAATATGTGGAATGCTTTTTTTCTTAGTCTCTATTTACTTATTGCTTTTACCATTATTATAAGTATCCTTTTGCACGGTGCCAAACCTTCAAAAAGTTTGGCCTGGATGCTGGCCATTTTTACCATACCCGTAGGTGGAATGGTACTTTATCTACTTTTAGGAAGAAATAGGAGAAAAAATAAGTTGTTGAAATTAAAAAAGAAGGCTTTTTTAAATTTACCGGAACCCTTAATGAAGCACATGGCTTCCATGAACGGGAAGTACCAAAAACTAATGACCTTGGTGTACCGTAATTCACATTTTCCTCCCACGGACCAGAATGATCTCCGTCTGTTGAAAGATGGAAAAACGACCTTCGAATCTATCTTCGAAGCTTTGGAAAATGCTCAATATAGGATACATCTACAGTATTACATTTTTGAAGAAGGGGAACTTGCGCAGAAGCTATTGCAGCTTTTTGAGCATAAAATTGAGCAAGGGGTAGAAGTAAGAATGATCTATGACGGTATTGGTAGCTTTTCCTTAAGTAAGGCCTATTTGAAAAAATTAAAGATTATGGGGGTAGAGGTATATCCTTTTCTTCCGTTCAGGTTCGGGCGTTTTTTTTCTTCCTTAAACTATAGAAACCATAGAAAGATCATTATAGTAGATGGCAAAGTGGCATTTACCGGAGGAATCAATGTCTCTGATAAATACTTGAAAGGTGATATGGAACTGGGCAACTGGCACGATATGCACCTTAGGTTGGAAGGTACCGCAGCCAGTCATTTGGATTTTGTTTTTGCAATGGATTGGTACCTGGTTTGTCAGAAGACCATTTCTGTGCTTCCCTTGGATACGCATAACGGTACCTTTAAAAAAAGTGAAGGCAAACTTGTACAAATTGTCTCGGGGGGGCCGGACGATGATTTTCCTTCGCTTGAACAAACTTATTTTACAATGATCAATAAGGCGAAGAATTATCTGTTTATAACCAATCCCTATGTAATTCCAGGACAGGCTATGATGCAGGCCTTGCAGACCGCCGCCCTGGGAGGTGTGGATATACGGTTAATGGTTTCCGAGAATGCGGACAACAAAATAGTAAGTTGGAGTGTACGGTCTTATTTTGAACCCCTTCTTAGATCTGGTATCAAGATCTATTTATTTCCCGACGGATTTTTACATAGTAAAATTATTGTAAGTGATGATGCCATTGCTACCATAGGTACGGCTAATTTGGATGATAGGAGTTTTGAACAGAACTATGAAGTAAATGCCATTGTTTATGATAGCTCTTTTGCACAGTTGTTAAAGGAGGATTTTCTTAGTGATGCCTACTCCAGTAGAATGCTGATATATGAAGATTATATAAAGAGACCTTGGGCGGACAAGCTAAAGGAGGGTTTTGGAAAAGTGTTTAGTTCGTTGTTGTGAAGCTATAGTTTTTATACGTCCAGTTCATTCCTACTGGGTTTCCCTTCTTTCCAACTATTTAGATTTTCAAAAGTAACCATCGCTATATTGGTCAGCGCTTCTTTGGTTATAAAGCCTTGGTGTGGCGTAAGCAGTACATTGGGAAAGGACAATAATTTAATTAATTGCATATCTTTTATCCCTTCGGTAGAATTATCCGTAAAGAACGACCCTATTTCCTTTTCATAAACATCAGTGCAGTAGCCCCCAATAGCTTTTTTCTCTAGAGCACTGATCAACTCTTTGGTTTCCACCAGGGCCCCTCTTGCTGTATTTATCAAAACAACTTCCGGTTTCATTAGTGATAGTTTTTGTTTGTCTATCAAATAGTGGCTCTCTTGGGTTAATGGAATGTGAAGGCTTATTATATCGGATTGTTCGCAAAGCTGGTCCAATGAAGTGTAGGAGAGATCATATAATTGAACAAGTCCAAAATCAGGTTTAAGGTCGTTGGCCAATATCTTGCAGCCAAAACCGTGCATAATCTTCGCCATAACACTGCCTATATTACCTGTTCCTATAATGCCTACGGTTTTTTGGTTCAAATCGAAGCCCATCAAGTTGTTCTGTAGAAAATTATAGGAGTGTACCTGCCTATCTGCCAAAACAATCTTCCGGTTAAGTGCCTGCAATAGGGCAATGGCATGTTCGGCAATGGAGTAGGGGGAATAGTACGGGACATTGGCTACCTTAAGCCCATATTTATGTGCCGTTTTAAGATGCACGTTGTTATACCCTGCCGAACGCAGGCTAATGTAGCGAACCCCCATATCGGATAATTTTTCCAATACCAAGGAGGAGGCATCATCACCAGAAAATATGGATACCGCCTTATGGCCAAGAGCTTGGATGGCCGTCTCGGAATTTAAGGCATCTTTTGTATAGCTTACCTTATGACGGTCGTTATTGGCATTATCTAAAAAAGGGATTTCAAAATCTTTAGCGCTATAGACCAGTAATTTCATTTTTTCCTTCTTTGATAAAAATTAGATCTTGGTCTTCCATAGCCATAACAACAAGTTTTATGTAATCTTTTATAGTCTTTTGTAGGTTATTGGGGTCGGTGATGTCTATACTTCCCCTCCAGATCATTGCCCTTTCCTTGCCCTCACAAATACAGTACAGTGTAGTCTCGGCATGGTATACCGTAAATTTATCATAATATCCTTGGTCGTAATAGATGTCCTGGTGACTTAGATAATCGTCATTAAACCTGCCTTGGTAATTGTTCCACTTGGCAATGGATTTCAAAAAGCTTTCCTTATCCTCCGAACCAACGACCTTGGTAAACAATATGGCATCAAAATCCTTGTTCAGTAGACTTTGTTCCACATCGTCCAGTTCTTTTTCGGTCTTGCGGGAGTTGGAAAAGGAAACGTCAAAAACATCGAGGCTTCGCATGGCCTCAACATTTCGTTTGCTAAATTCTTCCTGCATGTTGGTTTCAAAATCCATTCTGGCCTCCGGGTTTGAGGCCATACCTACTATCAATACCTTATTGGCATGGAACAGTACAATGTCCGGGTTTTTCCAGTTTTCTACCAAACTCGTGGAAGAACATCCCATTAATACTATTGCGGATAGGACTAATATTTTTTTCATGGTACCATTTTATTTGATTATTTTACTTTAATTGAACCTTTATGGGAAAAATGATATTGAATTGCAAAGGATCGATCATATTTAACTGCTACTGTATTCTCTACAATGAAAATGTTTTTAAAAATTATGGATATTGTATAACTAATTTCTTCTTTTGATCTGGAACGGCGTACAAGGTAGCTGATAAACGGTCTAAAAAAAATGACGGGGGTCACATACACTTTTATTTTTCCACCTTAGAGTACATTTTTAGAACACCGTCGGCATAATGGAAAATTTCGGCTTTAAGATGTTTGAAGTTCACAAGGCATTCCTTCACTTCGGCCTTTAATTTATCAAGTCTTTTGTTTTCAGCTACCAAGACTGAAGAGTGGGTGTTTTCTCCTATAAATTCCAAATCTCTCAAGAATGTGTAAATATCCTTTTTAATTTCCTGACATCCAGAGGTAAGGCTGGCAATTCGGCTTCCATAGTTCTGAAGCCGTTCAAAAAGATTTGGAGTGTTGGTATTAAAAGCATTGGACTTTAATAACCGCTCTATAAAAGTAATCTCTTCTTCTATAAACTGAAGGTCTGTTTTCCAAATTTTAATATTCCAATCTAAATCGGCAATTATTCTTGCTTTATCGGAAGTCGAATTTTCTTGTTCCATTTTTTTTAAATCAAGTTTAAGGGCATAACCTGGTAAATTCATTGTATAGTATTATTAAGGCCAACTTAAGGACCATCCCATATAATATGGTCTGTCCTATTCAGACAATGACTTGATGTATTTCACTTAATTTTGGAATTTGTACGTTCCAACCAAGAACATCCCTGATCTTTACCCTAAAGGCATCGAGGGAAGTAGGTTCTCCATGGATAAGGAACACTGTTTCAGGAATATTTTCGATGTCCTCCATCCAATGTAACAGTTCGCTTTGATCGGCATGGGCAGATAGACTTTCCAAATGATGAACCTTGCCCTTCACCGGATAATATTTTCCGAACAGCTTTAGTTCATATGCTCCTTCCAATAGTTGGCGTCCACGGGTTCCTTCCGCTTGGAAACCTACCAATAAAACAAATGTTGATGGTAGGTCTATCCACTGTTTTAAATAGGTGAGTACCCTGCCTCCGGTAACCATACCGCTTCCCGCAATTACAATTTTGGATCTGGGATCGTCAATGGTCTTCCAAGTGTCGGCGTAGGAGGTTATAATATTAAAATGACTGCACATGGCCTTATACTCGTTCATGGGCATTTTGTGCCAATGTGGAAATTGTTCAAAAACGGATAGTACATTATTCCCCATGGGGCTATCTATAAAAATAGGAATATTGGGGATCCTGTTTTTTTTATACAACCGCCAGAGGAGGTACATTAAAGATTGTAGTCGCTCTACGGCAAAGGAAGGGATGATCAGATTTCCCCTTTCCCGAATGGTGGTTTTAATAAGATTTCCAAGTATTCCTTCCACATCCTCCTCAGGATGTAATTTATTTCCATAGGTGCTTTCCAAAAAAAGGTAATCGGCCCATTTTGGACGCTCCGGTGCCTCCAATAGGTCGTCGTGGAGCCTCCCAATATCTCCGGAAAAGACGAACAATTTCCCGAAGATTTCCAATTCTATAAAAGTTGCCCCAATGATATGCCCATTATATCGGAATTTGAAACGTATATTATCCGATAAGGTAATCCAAACCTCCTTTTCGCGGGATTCGAATAAGTCAATGGTACGCTCCGCATCCTTTATGGTGTAAAATGCCAATGCCGGGCTATGCTTGCTATATCCTTCCTTATTGGCCTGTTCGGCCTCTTCTTCATGTATCTTGGCACTGTCCAAAAGAATTATTCGGGTAACGGCCAAAGTGGGAGCTGTACCTATAATTTTTCCTTTAAAGCCTTCCTTCAATAATCTGGGAAGGTATCCTGTATGGTCCAGGTGTCCGTGCGTTAATAGGACCAAATCTATCTTAGACGCATCTATGGGTAAGGGAATCCAGTTTTGTTGTCGTAGTTCTTTAAGTCCCTGGAACAAGCCACAATCCACCATAATATTCAATTCAGGGGTTTCCAAATAGAATTTGGAACCCGTAACGGTTCCGGAAGCGCCCAAGAAATGGATTTTTACAGTATTCATGGTTTATTGGTTACAGAGTTGTTTAATTTCTTCCAATATTTTTTCCTTTCTTGTATTGGAGATTCCCATATGGTCCAAAAAAAACTTGTCCTTCCAAAGTTGTCTGCACAACACCACATCCCTACTCAATAGAAATTGTTTTTCCCTATTGCTGAGCAGTGTGGATACGGTGATGGGGTAAAGTCCCAATCGATCGATACGATCTTTAATGCCATCATTTGGCGGAAGGTCCCAGCTTAATAGATAAAGGTCGGCGCATTTGCCATAAGCTATGGCGTCTGCCGTAAACCTGGTATTGGTTACCACCCATCCTATATCCATTTTTTTTGTTTCATTTTTTTTGGTTTCCCAATGCGCCTTTACGTCCTCATATCTGGAATGGATATAGAGGGGAATCTTAACGTTGCAGTTTCGGCCTTCTTCAGAGTGGAATTTACATTCTATAATGGTGATGGTCCCATTTTTTTCAGCAATTACATCAATTTCATGGGTGACACAGATACCGTTCATAATTTCATCCACACGGGTATGGTAACCCGAATACTCCAGGATAGCGGCAACAAAACGTTCAAAGGGAAATCCGGTGGGTCCCAGTTCGTAGAGGGCTTTTTTTAATTTGTATTTTGAGGCAAAGATCGATTTATTTTTTTTTAACAGTGCAAAGGCCCTATTGTAGATTTCCGTTGTGGATATCCCCTCATAAAGTTCATCTTTTACCTTGTCAACAATTTTTTCAACAACCTTATGGTCCGCTCCACTGTGTTTTAGGGAGTTGCGAAGTTTGTCCAAAGAAAATTTGGCCCGTTCCCCAGAGGATTTTAGAATTTCAAAGTTCACAGGCTCCTTCATATTGCTGTTTTAGTTTAATATCAACTTCGGGAATTTTCAATAGTTGTAAAGTATTGGAGGCCAATGTCACTTTTCCTTCGGTACTTAAAATGGACCTCTCTATAAGTTCAAAAAGTTCATGTTTGGTATTACGCCTTAATTTATAATCCGTGATATACCTTAAATTTATGGCTATCCAATTGTCGGTAAGGCTAATAGCAAGTGTAGGGGCTATTTTTGCATTTTCAATATAGTAGCGTTTTACCATCCCTTCCCATATGGCCAAGGAGTTTTTTGTAGCGTCCGATAGAAGTTCGGTGGCATTATCCAGAATTATTTTTTTTGCCAATTCCACATCGGAACCGTAAGTGATAAGTACATTAAGTTCATCCCAAACAAAGGGGAAATCCATGGAATAATTTTTAATTGGCCCTTTAAAAACAAAGGCATTGCTGATTTTTACGATCCTACCGGAATAATTGTCGCTACTTACCCATTCCCCAATTTCCATTAATGTGGTATATATACTGTCTATGTCAATAACATCTCCTCTAATTCCATTGATTTCAATACGGTCTCCAGGTTGGTAGACCCGTACAAAAAAGATATAGAAGGATCCGGCGATACTAAGTATCAACTCTTGTAGAGTAAAGGTTATTCCCGCTGTAAATAGCCCGATGATAATAGTATAATCTTTAATATTTTCAAAGGTAAAGCCCATTAATATTACCAGTGCTATAAGCACATAGCCAAGGACCTCTACTCCCTTTTGTGCCTTGTACCTAATGGAAATATTGTCTATACTTTTTCTTAGTACCCTTCTAAAAATCCCTATACATAATACAATGACCAATATCCAAAGTACCAATTTTGTATATCTTAGGATAGTAGGATTATTGAAAAGGTCCAAATATTTTTCCATAGGTACATGGTATTATTAAAACAGCCAAAACCATTAATATTAAAAGGTCTTGCGGATGGTATTTAATTTTTATTATAGTAGGTTATAAAAGTCCCTTACCAATGCCCTAGTCTGGTTTTCGGTCATGCTGTCGGTCTTGGTGACCGTTTTTATTTTACCTGCCAGGCCTTTGTGGTGCTCCAAAAGTTCTTTTCTAAATTTCTCGTTGGTATCTGCAGGACCAAAAAGCGCTATGGCATCCGCATCCCCTATGGCATCTACCAGTTTTTTAAAATATGTTTTTAGCTGTGCTTTCTCCCTTTCCAGGTAGGTGCGTTCATGCGTAATATCTTGGGTTGCACCGGATTTTACCCTTGGTCCTGAGCTACTTTTACGATTATAAAATTCCATCTCCGAAAATATGGTTTCCAGCTGCTCTTCTTCTTTGTCCAAACGGATAATATAGGCTTTTTCCCTATCCATCCAAATTCCAATATTTTTCATATGTTAACATTTATTGCCTGCCTGTTCGGCAGATAGGTTTATTATCCCGATAGTTATCGGGAGTTAGACCTGCCCGAATTCTTCGTTCCTGTCCTTACCGGAACGGGCGGACAGGCGGGGGTAATTATTCACATCATTTTGACTTATTTTTAAAGGAGTTCATGAATCTTCGATTTCGCCTATTAACATTTCGTCCGGATAATTATCTGGAGGTATCAACTTTATTGTTATGGCTTATTTCATAATACCGAGTTTTTAAGGTTCGTTCAAAGCCAAAATGGGAACGGTGGCATCATAACCAATTTCCTTGACCAATGGTCTGGAAAAAATACTATGGAAAAGAAAATGTTTTTTGTTTATGAATGCTATCATGTCGCTGTTCCTGCTTTCGACAAACGAGCTTATTCCTCTGGCGATATCCTTATCCGTGAGCGTATGGAAGCTATGGTCAACACTGTTAAGGATGTCGTCCAGGAGTTGTTTGTGGGTTTCCTGCCCTTCGTCCAGTACAGTTTTTTTCGTAAAGTGTAAAACGCGTATGGTCGCATTGTGCAATTTGGCTATCTCGATCAAATAATTCAATTCCTTGCGGCTAAAGGCGGATTTATAATTGGTAGGAAATACAATTTCCTTGGGAGTACTAAACCGCAGTCCATCCGGAATCGCCATGACCGGGCACTCCCTTATTTGCTCCATGGCATTTACCGTATTGCTCCCAAAAATTATCCCCTTGACACCCGTAGCTCCCTGTGTTCCCATGATTACAAGGTCTATATCCTTACTGGCAATGGTCCGTTTCATAGCTTCTGAGAGAAAATTGAAAGAAGAAATGGTGTGATAAGAATGTTTGGGGTTGTCGTAATGCAGCTCCAGCATGTCCAATAGTTTAGCAAATGCTTCCTCCGAAGCCCCTTTGGCCGCTTCATATTCCGCACTGCCCGGTTCTGGCATTATAAGGGTGGCGGTGGTGTAATTGTCCAAACGGAACACGTTCAGAAAATAGAATTCACAATTAAGCTTTGCGTAAAGGCCCAAGGCATAGCGTATGGCGTTCAGTGCATTTTTGGAAAAATCGGTAGGAACTAAAATTCTTTTGTCCATAACAGTATTATTTAATTATTTAAAAATAATAGGCTTTCGTGACAGATTCTATGACAACGGTCATTCTTGGGATGGGAGAATTAGGAATGGGATATCGGAATACATACTCACGTCCTTTACAACCGGTTCACGGGTTAGTTTTTCAAAAAGGTTTCGTTTTTGATGTACCATGGCGTACATATCCACTTTCAACTTCTCCAAAAAAACATCTATTACCTTGGCCTTGTCGTCAAAATTCCTGATCCACTGAAATGAATGGTCTACCTTGTTTAAATAGTCTTTCAATTTCTTTTTATGCTCCTCTTGGGCCTTGTTCAGGATATGTTGCTCCTGAACGTGGACTACCCTAATGGCTGCATTGGAAAGGGAAGCGATGTATAACAGTTGATCTATCGTTTTTGGGCCACAATCCTTTTTTAAGTCGGTCACAAAGGCGATTTGTTTAATCGGGTGAAAATCCATTTCCCCGGGAATGGCCAATAATGGGCATTTTTTAAGGTGATCGGCCACTTTTATAGTGTTGCTTCCAAAAAATACATCGGTAGCTTCAGTAAGTCCTTTGTTGCCCATGGTCAACAAATCGATATTAAGTTCCTCAATCTTTTGTGCTATTATACTGGTCAAGTCGCCCTTTTGCGAAATGGTCTTGTAAACATGTAGGGGATTCTCGTTGTCCAAGACTATTTTGTGTTTGGTTTGCGTTAATTTTTCCTTGGATTCCGATTCCAGTTCCTTCAGATATTTTTTGGGGTTTAGGATGGGAAGTGTTTTGCCGGGGGACAAGGTAAGTTCTGAATAGGTGTTTAGAATGAAAAAAGTACATGTTTCCGATGCAAGAAGTTTTGATACATAGAATAGGGCACAATAGGCATTATTGGAAAAGTCGGTGGCAACAAGTATGTTTTTCATTATCCATGAATTAAAATTGTGGAATTACCATAAATGGAATAGTGACGTGGAAACCAATTTTCTTGATTACGGGTTCAATAAAAAGTCGCTCCATAAAAGTATGCTTGTTCTGAACCATGACCAGAAGGTTGATTTTTTCTTTGGCCTGGAACTCATTGATTGCATTGATAATTTCATTATTGGGAACATCGTGGAACAGTGCCTTGGGACCCAAAATTTTTTCAAGGCCTTTCTTTTGCCTTTCTTGTTCAGGGGTCAATTCATATCCCGTGGATACATGAAGCACATTTATCTGTGAACCGTGTTCATCCGCTATTTCCAAAAGCTGTGCTAATCTTTCTTTACTGAATTCTATTTCAAAATCTGTTGGAAATAAAATTTCCAAGGGATTTTCATATTCAAAATTGGGGGGTATTACCAGAACGGGGCAATCAACTTTTCTTATAACATGGACCGTATTCGTTCCAAAGAGTATTTCCTCTGCCCCTGTGGCCCCTTTGGTACCCATTACAACCAAATGTATACCTTCGGATTCAACGGTTTCCATAACTTCGTTTACCAAGGTGTTGAAGGCAGTGTGAACAACAAAATTATGATCGGGGTTATGGTATTCCTTTTCCAAACGGCTTTTTAGTTTTTCCAGTTGGGTCATGGATGTTTCCTGCATTATATCTCCCAGGCCTATAAGACCCGGACTACCCACCAAATATTCCATATTGTACACTGGCGGCATATAGGTATGCATAAGGTAAAATTTACATTTTGCATTTTTGAACAGCTTTAATGCGTAGTGGATCGCCTTAAGGGAGTTATCTGAAAAATCTGTGGGAAGCAATATTCGTTTCATTGTAAGAATTGCGTTAGAACTATAAAATTAATGCGTAAGATTTATGAAAACCATGATATTCGTCAGTTCCGGATTTTCATTATTTTGGTAATTTTACTCGATAATCGAGATTTAATCCCGATAACTATCTGGAGCTCCGACCCTTGTGTTCGGATGGGCCTGGATTTGTCAGTAGACAGGTCAGCCCGTTTCGTTCAGGCGGGCTTGCCCGAGGTAGTTAACTTTTCAAAAATTGAATTATGAAGGATAGTTTTAATAATATTATCAATTCTGATATCCCTGTTTTGGTCGATTTTTACGCCGACTGGTGCGGCCCCTGTAAAATGTTGGCACCTATTTTAAAACAGGTCAAGGAGGAAATGGGAAATACCCTAAAAATCGTAAAGATCGATGTGGACAAGAATCAATCCTTGGCCAGTACCTATCAAGTAAGGGGGGTCCCTACCTTGTTATTGTTTAAAAACGGAAAGCAGGTTTGGCGGGAATCCGGAGTGCTTCAAAAGAACGACATCCTAAGGATTGTTCAACAGCATATTTAATTGCGGAGATGTTCCCGGTAATGGGTTCAAGTTGTAATTTTCTATTCGTGAACAATTAGAAAAGGAACCTTGGTATGGTAACTTATCTTTTCCACGGCTGGCTTAAACAGAATGCGTTCCAAAAAGTTCAAGTTCTTGGCCACCATCACCAACATATCCAAATCCCTACTTTCTACAAATGCCTGTACTGCATCTTCCAGGTTCTTTATGGTGAGGGTATGAAAGGAGTGTTCGTTTTCCTTAAAATAGTTCTTAATAAATTCCTTGTTCTTCATTTGGAGATCGCTGAGGTCCTTCCCTTTTTGGGACACATATAGGAAGCGCAGGGCGGAATTATGCAATAATGCAAGCTCTTTGACATGGTTCAGGGCCTTTATATCATAGCTTAGCTGGAAATCTGTAGGAAACCCAATTTCTCGAGGGGTATTGTATTCGGCGTCTTCCGGCACGGCCAAAACCGCACATCGCACTTTGGTAAGTACATTACCGGTATTGCTCCCAAGGGAAACAGCCTTAAGGCCGGTGGCCCCTTTGGTCCCCATAATGATAAGGTCAATATTTTTATCTTTGACCTCTTGCTTAATATGATCTGTAAAAAATCCGTACAGCGCCAATGTATTAAAGGTATGTTTTGTGTTTAAGGGCAAACGTTGGATCTTTTTAAGCAATTCCTCTAATTTTTTCTTACTTTCCTTAAGTAAGGATTCCTCCAAGATTTCCGGGGAAACATACATGGCAGCTTCTCCACCGGAATTATAAGAAATGGGATTAATATGGACTATATAAAAGGTGCATTTGGTTTTGTGGTACAGTTCCATTCCGTATTTTACGGCATTCCAAGCATTATGGGAGAAGTCTGTAGGTATCAAAATATTTTTCATCCTTAAATCTTTGTTTAATTTCAACAATTTAAAAGTAGCTGGTCTTGCCCTTTCCCCCAATGACAATTATCATAAATACTTTAACGGGCAGTGGGGATTTAGGTGCTATCTCTATGACCCTAAATAAATGGGTGTCCCTTACCCTTGGCAAAAGTTACGGTTAGTCGGCATTTATCGGTGGCTCTTAGGCTTGTTCGGGAAGGAACAATACTGGAACCATAGAATGAAAGGCTACTTTTTTAATAACGGGCTCACCCATAATTTTTTCCCAAAAAGTGTGCCGGTATCTCACCATGGCCAATAAATCTGCCCTGGTATCATTAACATACTGTTCAATACTTTTGGCAATATTGGTCTCCATACCAAGTTTATGTAGGGAATAGTTGGAACCGGCCAAACGTTCTTCCAAAATTTTCATATTTGTTTTTTGGACATCGGTGAGTACAAATTCTTCTCCCAAATGGATTACCTGTATGGCCGTGTTCCAAAGTTTTGAAAGCTCCATCACGGGCAATAGCTCAAACTTTTCATGTTTTCGGGTATAATCCGTTGGAAAGACCAGTGTTTTTAGCTTTTGGAAGTTAAAGGCTGAAGGAACCACTATTATGGAAATATTTTTGAGTTGTTTTAGCACTTTTACCGTATTGCTGCCCATAAAGATTTCCTTTGCTCCTGTAGCCCCTTGAGTACCCATGATAACGAGATCTATGTCTCTTACCGATACTAATTCCAGGACCGATTCCTCCAAGGTGGCGGACCGGGAAATGGATTCAAAACTATGGTTCGGGTTGGGGTGGTTTTGATTCATGTAAGACAATATTTTATCTAGTTCCTGGGCGGAATACTGTGCCAATGAGTCATATATGACTCCCAACCGTTGTTGACTTTTCCGTCCCAACATGTTCATGGCCTTTGGCTCAAAGGCATGTAAAAGGAAAAACTTACATTTTACATCGGTATAGAGTTTTAATGCTGTAAATATGGCATTCCACGCATTGGCGGAAAAATCGGTGGGCAATAAGATTTTTTTCATCCTTGTAGCCTTTTATTTTATCGGGGTAGGTTTTGCATCACCAAAAAGGGCAGCTTTAATCGTAGTCCAATATCATCTACCGTAGATCTGTACAACATATCCTCTAGGAATGAATGCCGAGAGTTTACCATGACCAAAAGGTTTATATTGTTCTTTTTGATGTAATCCATTATGGCCTCGACCTTATTGGTAGTGGGGTGTCTTTCAAAAAAAAGGAATGCGTTGCCCAAAGATTCCTTTAAAAAGCGTTGGTTATCCATTTGTCTGAAGCTTAGGTCTTCAAAATCCGAAATGTAAAGACAGTGTATTTCCGATTTAAATTCGGAGGCCAAAGTATCAAGTAACTTCAATTCCCTGCGCTTATACGGTAGCATATAATCTGTGGGAAACAGTATTTTTTTTGGCTGTTGGTATTTGTAGTCCAAGGGAACTGCAAGTACTGGGCATTGCACGTATTTGAAAACCTGTACGGTATGGCTGCCAAAAGTAATATTTTTGTCTGCAGTTTGCCCTTTTGTACCCATAATTACCAGATCGATATTAATTTTATTGGCAAATTCGTTAACTGCATCGACCAAGGTGTCGAATGCTGAAAGCGTTTCATAAGTGTGTTTTGGATTGTATTCCCTGACAGCTAATTTTTGGATAAGATTTTTTAAGGATTTATCCGTATTGTTCCCAACAGTTTTCTTTCGTTCTTCAATGGAGGTTTCCCCATGGGTCTTGAAAGGTCCATAAACCTCATCCGCATATGCATGTAAAAAGTAAAAATTGGTGCGCTCACATTTGTATAGGTTCAGGGCATAGTCTATGGCGTGCATTGCACTATTGGAGAAATCGGTAGGAATTAAAACTGTTCTCATAGGTTATCTTTTGTATACCTGCCAAAGGTATCGTTAGCGGTATATACAACCTATGATATTTATCAGTAGCCCCATATCAACTTAAGTTTGGAACGTTTATTCGTGAAGGACAAGTAAAGGAACGCTGTTCTGAAAACTAATCTTTTTAATGGAGGGGCGGAACAAAAGTTGTTGCAAAAAATTGAGGTTCTTGGCCACCATGATTACCATATCTATTTTCTCGTTGATCACAAACTCCTCAATGGCCGTTTTTGTCCTTTCAACTTTCAGGTTGTGGATGCTATGCGATTTTTCATGGAGCTCCAATAGATAGTCCTGTAAATAGACCATATTCTGTTTTTGGGCCTCATTTAATTTTACGTTGGGTTTGGAGATATTAACAACTCTTAGTTTGGCATTGGTGATACGGAGCATTTTTGAAATTACCTCCAATATGGAATGGGAATAGAAAATATTGTAATCGGTAGGAAAGGCAATTTCCTTGGGGATGTACTGTAAGGCTTTTTCTGGAATCACCAATAGGTTACAGGGTACTTTGGTCATGACGTTCCCGGTATTGCTGCCCAAGATGGTTCCTTTTATGCCCGAGGCCCCTTTGGTTCCCATGACTATAAGACTTATCCTTTTGTCCACTACGGTTTTGCGAATTACATCTATGATGTTTCCAAACTCGTGAAGGGCAATAAAATGATGCTCCTTGTTGGTGGTAATGGTCTTAATACGAGCAAAGGTAGCTGCCAAATTATCCCTGAGTGCCATATTTATAGCCTTGGAGGGCATAACATCGGATGGCAAGGCAAAGGAATTGTAGTCCACACCGGATTGACTTAAAGCGTCCACGTGGAGTACATAAAAATTACAGGGAATATTTTTTAAAAGCGTTATGGCGTATTCAATAGCGTTCCAGGAATTTTTGGAAAAATCGGTGGGGAACAGTATATTCTTCATTCAAAATTAAATAGATGCATGGCTACAAAGCTAGGCCTATGGCCATCAACGAAATATGACATTGGTCAGTTTTCATTAAGAATATTGGAAATTTATTGATCTCGGTTAGAGTTAAAACCCCGTCTAAAAGAAGTAGGGCAGCAAAAGCAGGTATGTACTTTTGGGTATTTCGCCTTAGCAGATAAAAGTATTTTTGCCATAAGCCATAAGCCATAAGCCATAAGCCATAAGCCATAAGTAATAGGCCAGTGGTATTGAAATTTAAAGTTTAATCTAAATAATTCCCCGAAGCCCGTCCGACAGGAAACGGACGGGCCTCGGGTATAGCGCTATAGGTAGATACGATATACGGCATTGGATTATTTTGTCTTGTATCTTGGTTCCAGAAGCGCAGCGGTCTTGATTCTGATACCTCGTACGCTCTGCGTCGAGGTAGTTCATTTAATTTATGTACTGCAGGGCCTTTAGTTCCTTTATTCGGATATTTCTTCCTTCAATGTCGATTAGCCCTTCTTTTTTGAACCCGGACAGTGTACGTATTAGGCTTTCAGTGGCAATACCGGCTACACTGGCCAGATCGTTTCGAGAAATTTTAATCGGATCCTCGGTTTTTTTGTTCATTATTTCAGCAAACTGCAACAAGGTTTGGGCGGTTTTTTTGCGAACGGAACTGTAGGCCATTTGCAACAGTTGTTGTTTTATGTCCTTAATATTTCCGGATAGCAATTCCATTAATTCCAAGGAAATATTGTGGTTCTTTTCCAATACCTGTTTTAGATTTTCCTTGGATATCCCAGCGAGTTCCACATCCTCAATGGCGGTTGCCGATTCCTGATACGGGATATTGTCCATAAGGGAGGTAAATCCCAAAAAGTCGTCCGCCCTGTATAGGGAAGTGATCAGTTCTTTTCCGTCCTCGTCCATAGTATGGCATTTTACTACCCCTTTAAGGATAAGATATATTTTATGGGAATAGCTGCCTTCTTGAAAGATGGTACTTCCTTGGATAAGGCTAACGGGCTCCCCATTGTCGTCAAAAAAATTCTTCAACTCGTTCAAGGTGCGTATCTGATTTTCCGAACCTTCTGGATCTAAAGAGCCCTCCTGTGCCATACGCCCCAAAAGTTCCACTTTTGCCAATCGGCTTTCTATGGCATTTATGAGGTCTTCCTCTTCAAAGGGTTTGGTGAGGTAGTCATCTGCCCCCAGGTCCATTCCTTTTCGGATTTCTTTGTGTTCTGTTTTGGCCGATAGGAATATAAAGGGAATATGTTTGGTCTTTTCATTTGAGGACAGATCCTTTAGGACACCATAACCATCAACTTCTGGCATCATTATGTCACACACAATAATATCTGGCAATTTTTCTTTGGCCATGTGGATGCCAATTTTTCCGTTTGGGGCGGTAATCACGGAATAACCTGAAAGTTCCAAAAGCTCTTCCGTGTTTTCGCGTAAGGCCCTATCGTCCTCGATCAATAGAATATTCTTCATTGCTTTTTCAATTTATGTTTTCCAATGGGATAGCTATAGTAAAAATAGATCCTTTATTTTCTTCACTTGTAAATTCAATGGTGGCACCAAGATTCTCCAAATGCTGTTTGGCAATATTAAGCCCAATGCCCGTTCCTTGGTTCAATAATGCATTTTCTGCTCTGAAGTAACGGTTGAAAATATGTTTTTGATCCTCGGCAGGTATACCAATGCCGCGATCGATTACTTCTATTAGAGTGGTATCCTTTACCTGATTCACTGCTAGGCTTATGATGGTATCTTCAGGCGAATATTTAATGGCATTGTGAATCAGGTTGGACAGGGCCAATTCCAAGGTTTTTTCATCAAACCTGATGAAAATATCATCGATATTCTCAGGATACTGTATCGTTTGGCCAGCCTTGAGCAACATATTGGCTCCATATACTACCTCGTTTACGATCTTGCTGAGGGGAAAAGTTTCGATCTTATAATTTACCTTGCCCGAATCCAAACGCTCCACAGAAAGAAAGTCGGTTAAAATGGTATCCAAATAACGTACTTTGTTCTTTATGGTCTCTACGTGCTTGTCGCGCTTTTGCTGTTGGTGGCTTTCCGTATACTTGGCCAATAAGGTTATAGAGGTAAGTATACTGCTCAAAGGGGTCTTGAATTCATGGGAGACCAAGGAGAGAAAGCGTGTTTTTAGTTCGTTCAATTCCTTTTCCTTGGCCAAGGCCTCCGTAAGCTGTAGGGTACGCTCCTGTACCTTTTTTTCCAGTTTTTCGGTATAATTTTTTCGTTCCGTTATATCGAGTATTATAGCTACAATAACGTCCTTTTCACCAAAGGTGGATAGCTGCAAATGTACTTCCACAGGATAGATGGTCCCGTCCTTTCTTTTATGGTCGGTCTCAAATTTTACCTTATCCCTTGCGCCATTGAGCAGGGGTTCCAATAGTAGATGGAATTGAGGGGAATCCATATGGGGCTTTATATCCAAAGGTCTCAAGGACTTAAATTCTTCCAGGTCATAGCCGATATTTCGCTGCGCCTCTTTGTTTACGTTTACAAAATAAAGTGAGTTGGCGTCGAAAACATAGATTTCGTTAAGGGATTCATCAAATATTCTTGCCCAATGGCTGAGTTCCCTTTCTTTAATCTTTCGTTCCGTAATATCTATGACAAGTGCCATTACATAGGTTTCATCGAATAGCTTGAAAGGGTTGAGGCCTGCCTCAACAGGAAATTCCTCTCCATTTTTCCGTACCCCATGTAAATCCCTTCCCCGGCCCATTTGCCGACGTTCACTTTTATGGATAAAATCTTCCACATGATGACTATGATGCCTATGGAACCTTCCCGGTATCAAGGTATCCAATGGTTTTTCCAAAAGTTCCCCTTTTACATATCCAAACATTCGCTCGGCAGAGGAATTGGTTGCCACTATTATCTGTTGGGTATTGACTACTATAATTCCTTCGGATACCCCTTCGGAAAGTATATTGAAGATGTCACTATTTTTTTGGAAGGCCTGCATAAGCCAAAGATAAATTTTTTAAACTGATTATTGTCATAGAAAAAAAATGTGCCATTTCCTATTTTTGGAACTATCGGATCAAGGAATTTAAAAATGAAGAATACAGAGAAAGTGGGTATGGAATTATACGAAAACCTAGGAAAATTGTTTTATGCCATAGCTAAGGCAGACTCCCGCATACATGGGAAGGAAATAGGCAAACTAAGGAACTTTATCCGAAAATATTGGTTAGAGGTAGATGAATTGGAGGATGAATTTGGTAGTGATGCGGCCTTTCAGATCGAATCGGTATTCGACTGGGCAGTGGACAATGATATGGACAGTGATGCATCATTTCAAGAGTTTCGGGAGTTCTATAAGGACAATAGGGGTATGTTCAGCGCATTCATCAAGGTATTGATCCTGGATACGGCAAACGCCATTTCCAATAGTTTTGCAGGAAAGAACAAGGCCGAACTGGTAATGTTGGGCAAACTGGAACTATTGTTGAAGGATTAATACCATAGTCGCCACTGGATTCCGACCACTGATTGAACCTTGAATGTCATTAAGGCGAATCTTGCACGGTTGGCCATATCTTCCCCAATACTTCCCAACATACAATGGGCAGACCTTTTCTACCATATGTTGGCAGGGCATGGATATCAAATTTTTAGTATTACCCGTCATTTAAGTATTGACACTAGGATGGGTTTTTTATTTCCATAGGTATGACATTGGTCATTTTGTTCTGGTATTCTGTAAACTACTTTAGTAAAAATTAAAATTTGAAGTCATGAAAAAATTTGTTTTTATGGCATGTGCCATATTATTATCATTTAATCCAGTTTCTTCCCAAGCCCTAAAAAATATTGATGAAATTGCTCCTTTTAGCGAAGGCTTGGCGGCTGTTCGGCAAGGAGATCAATGGGGTTTCATTAATGAAGAGGGTATTATGGTCATCAATTTTCGCAGCGATATCTATTGGAACAAGGATGCCGATACCTCTAAGAATGATATTTCTGGGGTCCGATTTCCAATGTTCAAAGAGGGTAGGTGCTGGATCACCAAAACTGTTGAAGAGGATGTTCCCGTATTTGGATTTATCGATGCCCAGGGAAAGGTAGTTCTTGAACCCCAACTGTTAAATGTGTATCCCTTTAAGGATGGCTATACTACTGCAGTCCTATTTGAGAAGGCCATGAAGGGCAAAAACGAATTTAATCTAAATATTTACGAATTTAAATTTCATGATGTAATGTTGGACACTTCTGGGGAAATCCTTGAGTTTTTCAATAGAAGGTACAATATCCAAATGACCAAAAAAAGATATGAGCGGCCCACAATAGGGGCAAAGAGATTGTCTGATGGTCTTATTGCCGTTCACACCCAGGATCAAGGTTGGGAAATAAGAAAAATAACTTTAAACAATTGATAATGTCAAGATTACAGGATAAAGTAGCCGTTATTACCGGTGGAGCCGGAGGTATTGGCCTGGCAACGGCAAAACTCTTTTTGGAAGAGGGCGCCAAGGTGGTGATCGTGGACATAAGTAAGGAGGTTTTGGAAAAGGCAAGTTATGAGCTGGATCACGAGAATCTTTCCTTTTACGTGGCCGATGTATCCAAGGTAAAGGATACGGAAAAGTTTGTGGAAACGACCATGGAGGTCCATGGAAAGATTGATATATTCTTTTCAAATGCAGGGATTGAAGGTACTTCAAAGCCCATAACGGAATATCCCGACGAGATTTTCGATAAGGTTATTGCGGTAAACCTAAAAGGAGTTTGGTTAGGGTGTAAATATGTGATTCCAAGAATGAAGGATGGCGGCAGTGTAATTATAACTTCTTCTGTTGCCGGTTTAAAGGGTTTTGAGGGACTGGGGGCCTATGTGGCCAGCAAACATGCATTGGTGGGTATAATGAGGGTAGCAGCCCTAGAAAATGCCAAGCGCAAAATTCGGGTAAATACCATTCATCCCGGCCCGGTAAACAATAATATGATGCGACGTATTGAAGAGGATATGTCGCCCGGCAGTCCCAACGAGGCCTTGAAGGGTTTTGAGACCGCCGTACCTTTAGGTAGATATGCAGAATCTAGGGAAATTGCCGAGATGGCTCTTTTTCTGGCATCGGACCAGAGCAAATACATTACGGGCACTACCCATGTGGTCGATGGTGGAATGTTGGCTTTATAATGTTGGGAAATTCACAATTAAAAGGGAAGACTGCAACCAATTTCCAACGGACCTGAATGGAATTGGGAAATGTTAGGGTTTTCCCTTTTTTCGGATAAGGATCTTATGCCATTGGCAAAATAAAAATCTTTATCATCCAATACCTACAAATGTAAATGTCCTCAGTGTTCTTTAGTGCAATGGAGCATCCATTCATGGACTTCAAGTGTTCAGTTCTTATAATTCATAGATATTCTTACGGTAATATAGCAACTCATGACAATTGTCATTGTCAATGTCGCACTGCGCAAATATCTTCAACAAAATAATGTTTATGAAGGGTTTTTTAAGGTTGGGAAAGATTGCCGGAATCCAATTGGAGGTACACTGGACCTTTGCTTTATTGTTGATTTGGGCCGGGTTCGTTGAATTTCAGAATAGCGGTAACTTTACAAGGGTGGCTGTAAACCAGGGTTTTATTTTGGTGTTGATGGCCTGTGTAGTGTTGCATGAACTGGGCCATGCCCTGATGGCCGGAAAATTTAATATTAAAACACGTAGCATTATCCTTTTACCTATTGGGGGAGTAGCAACCTTGGACAAAATGCCTGAAAAACCTGGGCAGGAACTTCTAGTGGCCCTAGCCGGTCCGGCCGTTAATGTTGTAATTGCCCTCCTATTGTCCCTGGTGATACCGCTAAAGAGTTATTTTAATTTTGATGATGTGGTGGTAGGGGAGATGCTTTACGCACCCAACTTGCAAAATTTCCTTTTCTATTTGTTTATAGCCAACGTTATGCTGGTGCTCTTCAATCTTATTCCGGCGTTTCCCATGGATGGGGGTCGTGTCCTTAGGGCCTTGTTGGGTTTTAGGTTAAGTAGGGTGGAAGCCACCAATATAGCCGCGACCATTGGTCAGGCCTTGGCCGTTGTATTTTTCATTTTGGGCTTTTTCATAAATCCCTTTTTAATCCTGATCGCCTTTTTTATTTTCTTTGGGGCGTATGGCGAGAATCAAATGGTTAGGCAAAATTCCATATTGCAGGGGCATCTGGTTAAGGAGGCTACCTTGACCAATATAACAGTGTTGCGGCCGGACAGTAATGTTCAGGAAGTAATGGACATCCTTTTGGCAGGTACAGAAAAGGATTTTGTAGTAGCACTGGATAACGAAATAATGGGAATAGTGACCCAAAACGATGTCATTAAGCACGCCAAGACCCCCTCCATTTTAGTCAAGGATATTATGGATAAGGACTTTACTGCGATTGATGGATCTACAGAAATAACCAAGGTATTGGAACTTATTGGGAAGGCAAAGAAGCGTTTTTTTCCGGTGACAAGTAATGAAAAATTGATCGGTGCCATAGACACGGTGAATATTAGTGAATTCATATTACTGAAAACCATATCGTTCGATTAGGGAGGCCTATTTTGAAGCAATATTTCTGTTTAAGAGGGTCTTTATTTTTGAGGCTACTTTAAGGAAATCCTAAGAAAAATATGCCGGCCCATGATATATGTCCCAAATACAGAATTAAAAATCTTTGTTTCGAAGGTATACAACCTCCCACTATTTAAAGGTCTTTAAAAATGGACATATGGCAGGAAACAAAAAAAATAATTTGCGACATCCACCAATCAGCAATCAGGTATATGGATTTATACCTACCGATATTGATGGGGTGGACGATCTTGCGGAACTCGCCCTTGATCTGCGATGGTCATGGAACCATGCGGTAGATGAATTATGGTACCAGTTAGATCCGGATCTTTGGATGGAAACCCATAATCCGTGGGTGGTTTTGCAGAACGTATCCCGGGACCAGCTCATATTTCAAATGTCAAATGAAGCTTTCCGGAACAAGTTGGATGAAATGATGAAACTTAAGGAGAAGTCGCGCAACGACCCGGCCTGGTTCCAAAGGAAATATCCCACTTCTCCCCTAAAATGTCTAGCTTATTTTAGTATGGAATTTATGCTCAGTGAAGCATTGCCCATTTATGTCGGCGGTCTCGGCAATGTTGCGGGGGATCAATTAAAATCGGCAAGTGATCTAGGGATTCCCGTAATTGCTGTTGGACTTCTTTATCAACAGGGATATTTTAGACAACTGATCGATCGGTTTGGTACCCAACAGGCACTTTTTCCATACAATGATCCGGGGCAATTGCCCATTTCGCCCCTACGGTTGCCGAATGGGGAATGGTTGCGGATCAATATATCCTTGTCAGGCCATACGGTTTGGTTGCGGACATGGCAGGTGCAGGTAGGCCGTGCCAAACTTTACCTGTTGGATAGTAATGATCCTGTAAACATGCCACTGCATAGAGGAATTACCAGTGCGGTATACGGTGGTGGGACGGACCTTCGTATTCAGCAGGAAATTATTCTGGGCATTGGGGGTTGGAGATTGCTTCGTGCAATGGACATTGCACCTGAGGTGTGCCACATGAACGAAGGGCACTCCGCATTTCTTGTACTGGAACGGGCGGCCGATTTTATGAGAGGGAATGACGTTTCCTTTGAGGAGGCCCTGGCAGTGACACGTGCAGGTAATTTGTTCACTACCCATACGGCGGTGGCGGCAGGATTTGATAATTTCAGTCCGTCCTTAATGTGGCAGTTTTTTGGCAATTATGCCAAAGAGGATTTACATATAGACATTAATGACCTTTTGGCATTGGGCAGGGATGATCCACAAAATTCATCCCAGTATTTCAATATGGCCTATTTGGCCATTCGCGGCAGTAGTGCCGTAAATGGGGTAAGCAGGCTTCACGGGGAGGTTAGCCGAAATCTTTTTGGAAAATTGTTTAAAAGATGGCCTGCAAATGAAGTACCGGTAGGGTATGTCACCAATGGGGTTCATATGCCCAGCTGGGACTCCATATATGCCGATAAAATCTGGACACAAGCCTGCGGAAAGGAGAGATGGAGGGGGCATTTGGAATCGGTCGAACAAGATATTTTTACGGTATCCGATCTGGATTTATGGCAATTTAGGAACGATTCCAGGTACCATATGATAAAATTTGTCCGTGAAAGGTTCCAAGGGCAAACGGAAGATGCCGGTCAGTCCCCGGAAATAGTGGAAAGGGCCATGCAGATCTTTAATATGGAAACCTTGACCCTGGGATTTGCCCGGAGATTTGTTCCTTATAAAAGGCCAAACTTACTTTTGTACGATGAGGCTAGATTTATCCGTATCCTTACTAATCCCCAGCGCCCGGTGCAATTGGTGATAGCCGGGAAGTCCCCACCATTTGATGAAACGGGAAAAGCTTTGATAAGGCAATGGATACAATTCATTCAAAAACATAATTTATATAGGCACGTGGTGTTTCTAAGCGACTATGATATGTTGTTAACGGAGCATCTTGTTCAAGGAGTGGACGTGTGGATAAATACGCCTAGAAGGCCTTGGGAGGCCTGTGGTACCAGTGGTATGAAGGTTTTGGTAAACGGAGGGGTCAATTTATCTGAGCTGGACGGCTGGTGGGCGGAAGCCTATACTCCAGAAGTAGGCTGGGCCTTGGGAGATGGCCGTGAACATGGGGA
Organism: Arenibacter sp. P308M17; assembly: GCF_003426735.1. Taxonomy (GTDB): domain Bacteria; phylum Bacteroidota; class Bacteroidia; order Flavobacteriales; family Flavobacteriaceae; genus Arenibacter. The sequence goes on along the minus strand of NZ_QVON01000002.1, from coordinate 811,844 downwards.
TGATCTTACCTGGGATGCTATGGAAGCCAATGAAATGTACGAATTGCTGGAACAAAAAGTGGTGCCGGAATTTTATGATCGCAATAAGGATGGGATACCGGAACAATGGGTTGCAAAAATGCGAAATAGTATGTCTATCTTGACTCCCAAGTATTCTGCCAATCGTGCCGTAAGGGAGTACACGGAAAAGTACTACCTCCCTGCTGCGGATAATTACATTAAGAGAGCAAGCTTAAAGGGAATGGAAGGTAGGAAAATGGTAAATATATTTCACGATCTGAGGAAAAAATGGCAACAAATGCGCATTGGGCAAACCTTAATTGAAAATATTGAAGGAGGGTATCAATTCAATATAAAGGTTTGGTTGAACCACATAAGTCCCGACAACGTTTCTGTTGAACTTTTTGCCGAAGGCCTGAATGGCAGTGCAAATGAAATAGTAAAAATGGAAATCGGGGGGCTTGCAGGGAATGGGCAGGAATATGAATGCCATGTATGTATTAGTACCAATAGGCCTTCAAGTCATTATACGGCAAGAATAGTTCCCTGTTATGCAAATATATCCGTACCCTTGGAAAACAATTTGATATTATGGCAGCGGTAATTGTTTAAAAGAAAAATAGTATCATGCCCCGGATACCGAAAATTTTATGGTCTTTGTATGGAGAATTCAGTATCTTGAAACCAAAAGGCAATAGATGGTCATACACAGCTTGGGGGACGGAAATTCACTGCTCAATAAATTTGTATCCGAAATCAGGGAAATTAAAACTCAGCGCGATAGCATGCGCTTCAGGCGTAATATTGAACGCATTGGTGAAATTTTGGGCTATGAATTGAGCAAGACCCTAAACTATAGGAACCAAACCGTTCAAACTCCCTTGGGAACCAAGGAAATGTCCTTGCCCTTAGATGATTTGGTTTTGTGCTCCGTTTTACGTGCCGGTCTTCCCTTACATCAGGGCCTATTAAATTATTTTGACAATGCGGAGAATGCCTTTATTTCAGCATTTAGGCATCACAGAGGCGATGAAGATGCTTTTGAGGTCATTGTAAAATACTTTGCGGCCCCGTCCCTGGAGAATAAGACCTTGGTACTAACAGACCCAATGTTGGCCACGGGCAAGACTTTGGAGAACGTTTTGAACGCCCTAAAAAATCATGGCAGTCCCAAGCAGATCCATATTATCTCCGTAATAGGTTCGCAATCCGGTATAGAACATATTAAAGCCGTTTTTCCTGAGTCGACACATTTATGGATTGCCGCTATAGATTTTGAATTGAACAACAGGGGTTATATTGTTCCAGGTATCGGGGATGCCGGAGATTTGGCATTTGGGGAGAAACTATAGCTACTTTGGATCCCTATAATTTTATTGGATTTTTCTGTTTTTTTTGTCACGTTTTGTTCCTTTCAAAATTTTATACCAAAGAACGGATAACATACCAGCAAGGACGGAAATCCCCAGTTGATGCCCTTCTAAGGTTTCGAATTGAAAATTGGAAGTCCACCCCTTGGGACGGCCATAACAACCACTTTTTCACCTTTAAACTTCTGTAATTTTTCTGCCAGTTGCGTTCCCGCATCGATTCTATCTTCAAACATTATTTTCTTTTTTTTTGGTTGACAAATGGGTCTTGAACCAGTTGGCCGACAATTGGGCCACCTCTTCCAGTTTTCCGGTCTCTTCAAAAAGATGGGTAGTGTGTGGAACAATTTCCAGTTTGCGCTCACATTGTAATTTATCGTAGGCTTTTTGGTTCAGTTCAATGACCACATCATCCCAACCACCAACAATAAGAAGGGTAGGTGCGGTAACCTTGTGAAGTTCGGCATTCCTCATGTGTTGGCAACTATTCCATACCCTTATAAGGTCAATTTTTCCATTTCCATTTTTTCCACTACCTTTTTTCCACCGATTTCCGTAAACTGTTCCTTGATTTTTTTTCGGTGGTGCAGTAGAATCCAATTGCTAAGGGAAGGAAAGTAACGTATCATGAAATTGGCTAGAAGTCCGAGATTTGTCAAGATGATCCTATCCGTTCTTTTTTCGACCATCGCTAGCACGCTTTCGGCGACCGTTTGGGGTTTCGCCAATCGAATATTGTCCCTTTTTGGAAGATATATCCGGGTGCCATCTTCATCCAGAATTATTTTCTTGGGATCGTTTTCAGTAAATCCCACATATACCAAGCCCACATGGATGCCGTAGTCGTACAATTCTATCCGAAGGGCTTCCGCCAATGCTGCCTGTGCCATTTTTGATGCGGTATAGGCCGAATTATAGGGCATACCTCGCAAGCCGCCAACACTATTGATAAAAACAATATGCCCTTTAGAGTTTTTAAGATGGGGAACGGCATATTTTGAAAGATATGCCGCCCCGGAGTAATTGGTTTCGATCAAGGCTTTAATGTTTGAAACAACCATTTTTTCAACAGTTCCACGACTGCTTTGGCCCGCATTGTTAATTAGGATATCGATTTTACCAAATGCCTTTATGGTTTCAGCTACCAGATGTTTACATTGACCTGGACGGCCAATATCGGCAACTACCGCTTTAACATCGTAGCCTTTGAGCAATAATTCCTTTTCGGTATCATAAAGTTGGGCCTTGTGCCTACCGTTCAGGACTACGTTTGCCCCTTTTTGGGCCAAAGCGGTCGCAATGGCCTTTCCGATCCCCATGCTTGACCCTGATACTACCGCCACCTTGCCCTTCCATTTCATTTTATTTCTTTTTTACCATTTCACTACGATCTTTCCCATTGATTTCCGCGATTCCAAAAACTGGTGCGCCTCGGACAATTGGTCAATGGAATATTCCCCGCCCACATGCGGGAGCAATATTCCCTCTTGGTGCAATTGGAGAACCTCTTGCATGACCTTCGCAATTTTTTTCGGTCTCTCGGCGGCAATTTTGAGCATGTTCAACCCGATTATACCTTTAGAACTGCTTAAAAACTGTACGGGATGATAGAATCCGAATTGCCATAAATCCTTCAGTTTTCCAAATATATTTTTCTTGTTGTTGAGTGAAGAAACCCCATAGCTGACCAATCTCCCTCCCGCACCCAGCAATCCATATCCCTCTTTGAGCGATTTGCCGCCAATGGGATTAAAAACTACATCGATACCCTTATTGCCAACTCGTTTTTCAATAGTTTTGGCAAAATCATTTTCTGTATGGTCAATGGGATGGTGTACACCGATTTTTCTCAGATATTCTATTTTTTTGGAGGAGCTACAAGTGCCGAATACAATACATTTCCTGTACAGGGCAAGTTGTACCAAGGCGGTACCTACCCCTCCTGCAGCGGCGTGAATCAAAATCTTTTCGTTTTCCTGTAGGTTGGTCATCCGATCGGATAAAAAATAAGCGGTACAATATTGTGTAGCTAAAGCAACGGCAGTACCGGCATCAATACTTTCCGGTATTTTTTGGGCTATTCCTTCTTCGGCAATGGCATATTCTGCATAACCACCAAAAAGGGTCAGGGCGGTAACGCGGTCGCCCTTAACTAAATTTTTGACATTTGCTCCATATTCCTCAATATGTCCAACCACATCATAACCCAAGAGGGTAGGTAAGGGGGGTGCCCCGCGATATTTGCCGTAACGGGCAGCGACGTCTGCAAAATTTAGCCCGAACGCTTCTACTTTTATCAATACTTGGTTGCGGCCCGGTTTAGGCCTTGGCACTTCCCTTATTTCAAAAGCATTTTCGGCAGGGCCGTATTTTACGAGGTAAGCTGCTTTCATTGTTGGTTTCCTTTAGGTTGGTGCAAGGTAGGCCCCATAATGCTAACAGATAATGACCCAGATCAGTTGGCCCCTGCTTATTTGAAAATATTACCTAGCGCATTTGGGGGCCTCCTATTTCTATTGGGCCGGATCCAGTTGGGATCGGACCATTCTTTTTTTAACATAATGAAACTGATAATGGTCATTGTTATAATTCGCTGGTGGAATTATCTTTCTTCCATATTAAAATATAATAAAATGCCCAGCGAACAGAACACACAGGAAGAAGAATTTTCGGCCTTCCACCGTGAAGCCGAATGGTGGAAATTGATGATTGGATATATGGAAAACGAAATACAATTCATTACCCGATTATTGAACTCAAATACTTTTAAGGGAAACACCCCTAATCTTTTTGAGCATTTGCAGCAATTCAAGGGAGAAATGGAAACCAAAACTAAGGAAACACATGCCTTCAAAAAAGCGATAGAACAATACGGGGATGAGTTAAAAGGAATTTTGGAGTGTGAGGAAATTAATTGCGACACTTATTATCTGGATAGCCATAAAGAGCTAAAAGACCGGTTCGAGGAGCATTATAAGGATTTCAATGATTACAAAACAAATGTATTCGAATACTTGGGAAGCCTTATGTAGGATTTGTTCTCGATTAGAAAAGAATTTTTATTCTTTTCTGGCACGTTTTATTCCTTTCACGATTTCATACCAAAGAACGGATAACATACCAGCAAGGACGGAAATCCCCAGTTGATGCCCTTTTAAGGTTTCGAATTGAAAAAATCTGGTAAGAGGAGGTACAAAGAGCAATAGGATAACCAATGCCAAGGTAATACCGATGATCAATGGCACCAAATTGTTCCTATATTTAATGGTTGTCCATAGGGAATAATAGAAGGAGCGGTTGACCAAGGTCAGAAAAATATTGGCGGAGATCAAAACCATGAATACCATAGTCCTGGTGATGGTTTCGTTATAATCCTGGAAAACGGCGTATTGATATACCGATAAAGCCCCTAAGGTAATCACCAGTCCCTGAACGATACTGGTTATCAATTCCTTGAACTTAAAAAATGTAGTGGTGAACGGCCTTGGTTTTTTAATCATCGCATTTTTCTCCAGGGGCTCGTTTTCATAGATGATGGAGCAGGTGGGCCCCATTATCAATTCCAGTAAAATAACATGGGAAGGTGAAAAAATTGAAGGATAGGCCCATCCTAGGGCCAAGGGGATAAACACCGTTAATATAATAGGGATATGAATGGATATAATATACTGGATGGCCTTTTTTAAGTTATTATAAATCTTTCTGCCCATGGCAATGGCATCGACCATTTTGGACAGGTCGTCGTCTAGCAGGATCAGGGAGGCGGCCTGCTTGGCAATTTCCGTCCCCTTCTTGCCCATGGCTATACCAATATGGGAGGCTTTCAGTGCCGGACCGTCATTGACCCCGTCGCCTGTCATGGCAACCACTTCGTTATTCGCCTTAATGGCATTGACTATTCTTAATTTGGCTTCGGGAAACATACGCGTAAAGACTTGCGTATCCATAACTTTTTGTTGCAATTCTGCATCGCTTAATTGCATGAGTTGATCCCCGGTCATGTTTTTTTCATATCCGGGAAAATGTATTTGTTTACAAATTGCCATGGAAGTTGTGGGGTTGTCCCCCGTAACCAATTTCACTTTGATTCCCGCCCCATCAAATTCTTTTAGGACCTTGGAGATGTTTTTCTTCGGGGGATCATAAAAGGCTACTATTCCAATGAACGAAAACTTAAAGTCCTGCTGTTTTTGAGGATAATCGTATCCTTTAAAATGGGCTTGTCCCACCCCTAACATACGGTATCCTTCCTGCCCCAATTGAGTCAATATGTCCTTGATTCTATTTTTTTGGGCATCCGTTAATATGGAAACCGCCATAATGGCCTCTGGGGCCCCTTTGGAGGCGATAATACGCTCGCCTTCATTATTTTCGAACAGATGTGTCATCATTGGAGGTTTCCCGCTTAGCGGATATTCGTGCACCATTTTAAATTGGGGCCTCCGGTCTTCTGTAACCATGTTGCCATAGGCATTGTGAAGTGCCTTTTCCATAGGGTCAAAAGGTATGGGTTCGCTGGCCCACATGGCCATTGTCAGCAGTTGTTTCAAGGAGGCATTGAGTGGACCGTCGGGGACAACTATCTCTCCCGTTTCTAGGCTATAAAGTTTGGCGAGTTCCATTTTGTTTTGGGTAAGGGTACCGGTTTTATCGGCACATATCACCGTAGCGCTTCCCAGGGATTCCACAGTTTTCATATGTTTTACCACGACACCCATTTTCATCAACCTAAAGGCACCCAGGGCCATAAAGGTGGTGAATGCCACGGGGATCTCTTCGGGCAGGATACTCATGGCCAAGGTGAGGGCTTTGAGCAGACTATCCAAAACTTCCTTGGACTGAAAATAATTAATTCCCCAAACCAATAGGAAAATAATGCCGCCCCACAGGGACATGCTTTTAACGAAACCGGAAATCTGTCTTTCCAGTGGTGTCTTTTCGTCCTGTATACCTTCAAGGCTTTTTCCAATTTTACCCAATCGGGTTTCGTTGCCGATCCCGGTGATGGTTGCAATGGCCAATCCGCTTGCTACCGTAGTGCCACTATATATTTTATTGTCCAATTTGGTAGCATCCTTAAAAACGGAAAGCGACTCACCTGTGAGTATGGATTCGTTAACCGAAAAATCGTTGGAATGTACTATGGTACCATCTGCGGGAATGGTATTGCCCTCTTCTATCATAAGGCTATCGCCTACCACCAATTCCTCACTGGGAATTTCTTTGATTACACCGTTTCGGATGACCTGACTATTGGGTTGGGTAAGGTCTTTTAATTTCTCCAAGGCCATCCTGCTTTTGGAATCCTGGTAAAGGGAAATTGAGGCTACCAGGATAATCGCGGAGGCCATAAATATGCCATCCCCGTTATTTCCTGTAATAAAGTAAATGGAGGTGGCTACTATCAATAAGATGACCATAGGTTCTTGGGCGATACTTTTTAAAGCTTCCAAAAAACCATTGTTACTTTTATAGCTAAGGCTATTTTCTCCGTGCTTTTCTCTGGATTGTTCTACGGCTTCATCGGAAAGCCCGTGAATGCCAAAATCGGTTGGATTGATCATAGGGACCTGAAATAAAAAAATGAACTGTTCCCTGTCTTAAAAATCGGACCGCACTTGTTATCCCAATATTGGACAGGGAAAAATATTGTTGTGATGCTGTTATTGGATATCGTAAAATTAAATGTAAAGAAAATTTGTGGGACTGACCTAAATCATTTTGTACAAACACAGTTGGATGTACTTTAGAAGCATAATAAATATGTAACCCTTAAAAATAAGATATTATGACACTAGTAAAATTTAAAAGTAGGCCATTTGGCAATTTAATGTCCCAGGATTTTTTTGACATGGACGATTTTTTTGATAACCGTAGATGGGTCAGGGATATGTTGCCCGATCGTTTCTGGAACGGAAAGAGAATGGAACCTGCATTGAACATTAAAGAAACCGATGACCATTTTGAGATCGAACTGGCCGCTCCCGGATTTCAAAAGAAGGATTTTGAGGTTACCATTGATGATGGTTGTTTAAATATTGCAGCAGAGAAGTCCGAATCCAAAGAGGATAAGGAGGACGACTATACCCGTAGGGAGTTTAGTTATAATTCCTTTCAACGTTCTTTACAGTTACCGGATTCCGTTAAGCAGGAAGCCATTAAGGCAGCATACAAGGATGGTATTTTGAGCTTTAATCTATCAAAAAAAGAAGAGGCAAAAAAAATGCCCCCTAAGAAAATACTTATCGGATAGCTATTGGTTGGTTATTTGTTAGCAATGCCTTCCCGTCAAAACCCAATATATGTCCATGTGGGGGGTTTGGGCGGGAGGGTTTTGAATATAGAAACCTCACTCGAGGTCTTTGGAATAAGTAAGATCTAGTATGTATTTGAAATCTTTGTAGATAAAACTTAGAATTTTAATATTATTAATTTTTAAAATGGAAGAACCATGGATACAAAGTTATTTCAGTGAGTATATTATTAATGGGAGTCTATAACGGAAGTATCCATTGAAAAACCATTCATGGCTTCCAATTCTGCTGCCTGAAGTAATTCAGTGGCAAGAGGGCTGATTTTTAAGATATCCTGGGCAGCGGCATACCCCAAATTGAAAATATTGTCCAAATTTTTTAAGCTGAACATACTATATCTATCCATATTCAGAGGCCTTATCAATAAATCGCAATCGTTGAATTTAAGGTTGGCCTTATTGGCCATCATTACATGATAGGTCCTTTCCAAAACCTTGGTCACGTGATTCAACTCCTCTATTTTAACACTGTTGAAAGGGTTTACATATACTCCAATGATCTTGTTACAGATCTGTTTAATAAGGTCTACCGGAAAATTGTTCAGGGTACCGCCATCTACATAATAGCCATTCTTGATCTGTACGGGTGCAAATAATCCTGGAACGGCAGACGATGCCAATATTGGTTGAATAAGTTCACCACTATCAAATACCTTCAGTGTCCCGTCCAGTAAGTTGGTTGCCGTTATATAAAGAGGGATCTCCAAAGCTTCAAAGGAATCATGGCGCAAGTAGGATTTAAATTGATCATAGAACTTTTCCGTATCCAAAAAACCTGGTTTTCCCTTGGCATAATTGTTTATACTGAAAATCTGCGTTGCTTTAAAAAAATCCAACATTTCTTCCCAGGTACGGCCAGCGGCATAAAGGGCTCCTACTATGGCCCCTGCACTGGTCCCGGCAATATGGGAAGGTGAAATGCCATATTCTTGCATGGCCTTAATGGCCCCAATATGGGCAACCCCGCGAATACCACCACCGGATAGGACGAGGCCTGTTGTCATATGTATTTTATTTAAAATTTGATTCAAAATTATTATATACAGGGAAATGGTCATATGACCTTTATCAGGTTTAAGGAAATCTACCCATGGGCCATATTATGACGGATGTCATTTCTTACAGAGGAGGATACCAATACATTTGCTGGACTTAGTGGGAATGGGTTGAAATACTTGCAATAGAATAGGTTTACCAGTGCCAATACCTCCAATCGGCCCTTTTTCTTTTTGGGAAAACAATTTTTGGTTAAATCCATCATCAGCAATGAACGGCAGAATAACAAATAACGATCTTTTGCAAGTCAGTTTTGATGTTTCTTTGGACGGATTGTTGGTAATCGATGAACTTGGGGCTATTCTTGCTGCAAACCGTGCAATGGAAAATCTTTTCGGTTTCAGTACTGGAGAATTGACCAATATGAATATGCAAATAATCGTCCCCGATTGGAAGAAAAAGGTAGAGACCACCCGATCCAAGAAAAATAGGGTAGCGCCAATTCCGCTTTTTGGCCTTAAAAAAAATGGAATTCATTTTCCATTGGATATTAGGTGTGCCCCAACAGTTTTAAAAGGGCAAATTCTATATTCAATTTATTGTAAACCGGCGGATACTTCCGTTTTTGAAAGTGATAGAAAGTTTCGGACTTTGGTGTCCAATGTTGCAGGGATAGTCTATAGCTGTATGCCAAATAGACCCTATTATATGGAGTTTATCAGCGAGAATTGCCAGACCATTTGTGGTTATTCATCCCAACAATTTTATGACGATTCCGAACTCTATTGGGAAAACCTGATCTACCCTGAAGATTTACCAAAGGTGATGGATGGGCTTGCCATGGCCGTTAAGGGAAAAGGAGGCTATCAGCTTTCCTATAGGATAATGACCTCCAATAAGGAAATAAAGTGGATCTGGGAGCAGGGTAACTTTGTTGTGGACAATACCAATACTCCCATCAGGCGGGAAGGCTTTATTCAGGATGTAACGGATCTTAGGACGATTGAAAATGCACTGGTCAAGGAAAAAGAATTGCTCCGTCAATATATGGATACTTCCCCTTCCATGTTTTTGGCCATTGATAAGGACTACACCGTTCAATTGGTAAATAAAAGTACCTGCGATATATTGGGACTTGATCAAAATGCTATCTTGAACAAAAACTGGTTTACAGAATTTATACCCAAAAAGAACAAAAATCAACTTATCGAATTGTTTGAATCTATTTTTGCGGATAAATTAAACCTACCCAACTTTCACGAAAACCATGTTATTGCCAAAGGTGGGCAGAAGCGCCTAATTCAATGGAGCAATGCTGCCCTAAGGAATGGAAACAATGAAATTATAGGGGTCGTAAGTTCTGGATTGGATGTCACTGAAAACAAATTGACACAGGAGACCTTGAGAATAAGAAACAGGGCCATGGAAGCTGTTGGGAACGGGATTATCATAGTGGATGCCCAACATCCCGAACTTCCCATTCTATATACGAATAAGGCCTTTACCCAAATTACCGGGTATGAATCCCATGAAGTTCTTGGGAAAAATTGTAGATTCTTGCAGAAGGGGGATAGTAATCAGCCTGAAATCGCTTTCATGTCCAAAGCAATTGGTCACGGTACCCCCTGTAGGGCATTGGTTCGAAATTACCGAAAGGATGGCACCCTTTTTTGGAATGACCTGTCTATTACCCCCCTGTATGATAACGGTCAGAAATTAACCCATTTCATTGGGGTTCTGAACGATGTTACCGAAATTCAGGAGGCCAAGAAAAAACTGGAGATATATGCCCAGGCCTTGGAAGATAAGGTGGAGGAACGGACAAGGGAAGTTCAAATTACGGTACAAAAACTGGTATCGACCAATTTAAGCCTGGAAGATCAAATATTAGAGACGCAAAGGGCCCAAAGGAAGGCAAGTCTCAGTAGGGCGTTGTTTACGGCTATTGCCCATAATTTTCCCAATGGTGTTATCATGGTCTTTAATACGGATTTTGAATTGGTCTATGTGGAAGGAAAGGAAATGGACTGGATACATCTCAACAAGTCCAGTGTTGAGGGACTTCCCATAGACAACATTCCTATTTTTTCCAGACGGCAGATCACAAAAATAAAGTCGGATATTAGAAGGACATTGAAAGGGGCCAATATTTCTTTTGAGGTAGATTTTCAGGATCAAAGTTATGCCGTGAATTCCACACCACTCTATTCCGATCAAAATAAAATAATGTGGGCCCTATTTGTTTACAATAATGTTAGCAAACAGAAGAAGATACAGTATGAATTGGAAAAGACCGTTAAAGTGGAAAAGGAGCTTAATGAACTCAAATCCCGTTTTATTTCCATGGCCTCCCATGAATTCCGTACGCCCTTGAGCGCCATTCTTTCTTCGGCCATCCTGATAGGAAAACAAAACGAGCCGGGCAAAGAGGAACGGAGAATGAAACATGTCTCCAGGATAAGGACCAATGTCAAGGATCTTGTTGTTATCCTTAACGATTTTCTGTCCTTGAGCAAGTTGGAAGAGGGTAAGGTACAGGTAATGGCCCAGTCTTTTGAATTAATACAATTTATAAAAATGTTGGTCGATGAGATGGAACCTATCAAAAAAGAGGGGCAGGTCATTATTTTTGATCATTCCGACCCCTCTATATGGGTTAATCTTGATCCCAAACTATTGAACCATATTATTATTAATTTACTTTCCAATGCCATTAAGTACTCTATGGAGGGACAAATTATAGGAATGGTGGTAGAGGCAAATGAAAAAGAGGTAACCATTCATATTAATGATCAGGGAATAGGCATCCCGAAGGCAGATCGGAAAAAGTTGTTCACTCGGTTTTTTCGTGCAGAAAATGCCACCAATTTCCAAGGGACCGGCCTTGGACTTCATATAGTAAAACATTACACGGGGCTTCTCGGTGGTAGTATAAGGTTTAAAAGTAAACTGGGGAATGGTAGTACCTTTAGCTTAAGGATTCCCGTTAATAAAAGCGAATATGAAAAAAATTCTATTAATTGAGGACAACAAGGATGTTAGGGAAAATACAAAGGATATTTTGGAGTTGGCCAATTACCAAGTATTGGCGGCCGAGAATGGAAGGATAGGGGTAGACCTGGCAAAACGATTTGGGCCGGACCTGGTAATATGTGATATTATGATGCCCGAACTGGATGGTTACGGGGTCTTGGAAGCTTTGGGAAAGAGCGGTGCCACATCTGGTATTCCCCTTATATTTTTAACGGCAAAGACGGATAGGTCGGAAGTGAGGTTGGGAATGAATTTAGGGGCGGACGATTATTTGACCAAACCCTTTGAAGAAAAGGAATTGTTGGATGCCGTTGCCTCACGATTGCGTAAAAGTGATTTTCTTAAGGCAGAGATAGCCAAAAACATGGAAGGGATACACAAATTTTTGGACGAAGCCTCCCAATACAGTGATCTTAAAAACCTATCCAAGAATTACACCCTTAAGGATTACAGTAAAAAAGAAATTATTTATTGGGAAGGAGATAATGCACATTCCTTATATTTTATTGAGAAGGGAAGTGTAAAGACGTATAAAAGCACTGAATCCGGAAAGGAATTTGTGACAGGTATTTTTGGTCCCGGAGATTTTATTGGGCAAATGTCGATGTTGAATTCAAATAAGTCTTATATAGAAAATGCCACTGCTATGGAGGATGCCCGGATCTGTGCCATTCCTAGGGAAGATTTTACGAAATTGTTATATGGCAATTCGGTGGTTTCCCAAAAATTTATTGGAATGATATCCAATAATCTAATGCACTTACAGGAACAATTGGTGGATATGGCCTTTGCGTCGGTAAGGCAGAGGGCGGCAAAGGCCCTGTTGGAACTTTATGACAAACATGTTGTACAGGACAGGCCCAATGGTGGAATAGGAATTCCACGGGAGGATTTTGCAGGGATGATCGGTACCGCAACCGAAACCGCAATCCGCACCTTATCCGATTTCAAGGACGAAGGCCTCATTGCCACAGACCACGGAAGAAGGATCCTTATTATAAATGAAAAGGGCCTTAGGGAGGTAGCGGATTTTTAGGGAAGTCATTGTGGGGATATTGCTCAAAACTTAAAGTGCTACCTTCTGTTAAATATGGCCTTGAGTTTCCTTATGGCAAAGACCAACAACATTTGTTGAATGTTGCCCTTAAGGTTCCCTGCCAAATACTGTGGTCCAAAATATGTCTTTACCTGATGGATATTAAGTTTAAGGCTTTCAATTTCAATTTTACGATGTAATTTCAAGATCTTTAGTCTTTCATCAATCTCTTTAAAAGAACTGTACTGCTTCCCCATAATCTTAATCAAAATAATGTTTGGAAAATGTGCGTAGTATTGGCCCATTTAGTCTATCCCTAAGAAAAAAACAAAGCATAGCTACAAACATATAGCCTAAACCTATTATTAAAAATCCTAAGCAATGACTTTCCAACGCCTCGTTCAGGGCATTAGCCGCTGCCCAGGACAATAGGAGCATGGCCAATAAAAGCATAGCCCCTATAAGTAGGGTTTGTGCAAAGGCGGTCACAAGCTCCATGAGTATCTTAAATATTTTAAGCTTGGCATACTCCTCGCTATTTTCCAGATAAGACCTTACGTCGGCCTCGGCCCCGGTAAGGTCTCTCTTAAGTGCTTCCAAGGCCATATTCCCTTATTTTTGAAATTGGGCGTTTTTCTTTTTTAAGTCTTCCAATTTGCGCTCCAGGGTGGAGATGATATCATCCGCCTTATAGCTCATTGTGGATATGGCCTCATCCAGTTTGCGGTCAAAGGCATCTTTTTTCTCAATGGCCGTTTTGGTAAGTTCTTCCTTGGCATGGGAGATTCTTTCGGACAGATCGTGCGTAGTCTCCCCTACTTTTTGCTTTATTTTATGCCTGGTCTCCGTTCCCTTGTCGGGAGCGTACAGAATCCCTATTCCTGCACCTATGGCAGCCCCTGTCAATAAAGCCAAAAGAATATTTCCATTATTGTTTGTCATGATTATTGATTTTTTTGATTATTATATATTTTAAATATGATACTCAAAAATAAACCTATTAAAATGATTTGTAAATGATATAAATCATATCCATTACAAGCTTAAGTTCTTAAATTGGGGTTGACAGGAGACTAAAACTATAATTTACTGCACTATGGACACTGGATCAAATGCCAAAAAAGAAATATTGTTGGGTGAAGGGTTGAACGCCCTGCACAGGGAAAGTACGGAATGGTTGAATACCATAGCCTTTTGGAAGGACGAAGCCAAGTTCTTTAAGGACTTGCTGGATAGGGAAAACGTAAATGCTTCGGAATACGGACAGATGCTTCAATACATGGACAAGGTCCACCAAACCCTTTTTGATTATTTGGCCGAGGACATTGTAGCCCATGAAAGTCTTTTGTCCCGTTTAATAGAGGGGCAGAAAGGAATATCAGATCAGGATTACAGGGAAAAACATACAAATTTAAGGGATCAAATGGATCTGTTTACCAAAGACTTTATCGAACTAAAAAAAATGGTCTTTGGCTATGCCAAGAAATTATGACAATGGCTCTGTACAATATCACGATCCAAATCAGCATAACATTAAAAATTATGTAAATCCCTATCAAGTAAATGACAAAAAATAGTTTTTCGTCATCGCGAGGTACGAAGCGATCTGTCGCCCATTGGGCAGATTGTATCACTTTGTTCGCAATGACGCATTTTTTATGTTCAATCGGTTTTTGTTATGTACGGTCAAATTCCTATTTTAAACGGATAATAAGACACTAGATTTCAATTTCCAAGGAGATGGGGCAGTGGTCGGAACCAAAATAATCCGAAAGGATGTTTACAGACTTGACGTGGTCTACCAAAGATCGGCTTACCAAGAAATAGTCTATACGCCAGCCCGTATTTCTTTCGCGCGACTTAAAACGGTAACTCCAATAGGTATATTCCACGGCATCGGGATGTAAATGTCTAAAGGAATCCACAAACCCTGCCTTGATAAAATTATCCATACCGTCAATTTCAATTTGGGTATAGCCAGCCGTTTTGTTGTAATTGCTTTTGTCGTTTTTAAGATCTATTGGTCTATGGGCCACGTTAAAATCCCCACAGGCAATTACCGGTTTGGTTTTTTCAAGGTTTTTAAGGTACCTTAAAAAATCAGCATCCCACTGTTTACGATAGTCCAACCTGTCCAATTGTTGCCCTGAATTGGGCACGTATACATTTACCAAAAAGAAATTATCGTACTCTGCACATTGTATGCGGCCTTCGGTGTCATGCTCCGAAACATTCATATCCATTGCAAGGCCAAGAGGTGCTATTTTGCTCAAAAGGGCCGTCCCGGAATATCCCTTGGTATTGGCAGAATTATAATGTTTGTTGTAATTTGGGATGGAAGCTAGGGTATCTTCAACCTCATGGTCCTGGGCCTTGGTTTCTTGAAGACAGAGAATATCCGGTGCCATTTTATTTACGGATTCAAAAAAACTTTTTTTGGCAACGGCCCTAATGCCGTTGACGTTCCATGAAATTATTTTCATTGCTTCGATCTTATTTTAAATAGGTTGTCTTAATGTAGCGGAATAAAGATAATGAATCGGAACAATTAATAAAAAATACCCCGGGAAAGTTTTGGGCAATCGACCCTTTTGTGGGAAGGGATTGATACTACCGGCCATAGTAACTTCAAAACTATATTTGGCAAATATCCCAATTAGGACATGGTATCTTTTTATACTATGTTACTTAGGGAATTTTATGCCAATCGTTTAATTTATAGGTACTTGGATAAAAACATGAAGAATTCCTTTTTTAGATCTGCATAGATCCGTTCCTGGGTCTCCATTTTATTTCTAAATTCCATGTGCTTTTTTACCATGGCGGTATCCAGGGCATCCTGTCCCATTAGATCTTGTCCTGCTATACGGGTTTCATGTATTTCAATGGCTTCCAACATATCTTCTATTACTCCTCCGTGCAGGATAAATTCGTTTTGAAAATGTTCCAGTTTTATCAGTACCTCTTTTTTGGTCCATCTAGTTACCATTTCACTTAGCCTATTATTGAAAAACACCAATTCATCCTTCCAAAAAAGGAGTTCGCGCTTCCAAAGTTGGTGTTCAAAATGCAGGTTCGAATTAAATATGATTTCTTTTTGCATGATTTTTGGATTTAATCATTATAAATGCAGTTTGCTGTAAAATTATTTAAATACATGGGCCCCTAAAATGACTTATATCATTTGGAGTGGTATGTATATCCATTTACTTTGAATTATCAAGATAAAAATTGGTGAAATCCGAAATTTGATCGGAACTTTTAGGGTTTAACTCCATTGGGTACTTTTAACAGGTGGATAGGTAGCCAATACTTATTTGAAAAAGCCATGAACAATGGTATGGTAGGTCTGTTGTGGGCCTTTATAAATTGTGTAACTTAATTTTATTGTCATGAAGAAAAATATGGGTAATTTGGACCGAATCTTGCGGTTTGTGGTCGCCGCGGCTTTGATAGCGCTGTATTATAACGGTACCATCTCGGGAACCTTGGGTATTGTACTGGTGGTTTTGGCCATAATTTTTTTCCTGACCAGTTTTATGGGCTTTTGTCCGTTGTACCTTCCATTGGGAATAAAAACATGTGGGGCAAAAAGGAAATAGGCCTTGGTTCTGCAATTCTACAATACTTTATATCCTAAACATTGATTATGATGGAAAATAGGATTTTTACCAAAAGTGGCCCAAATCTATGAAATCAAAATCATAGGTCATGGGAAAGTTTATAGGCCTGTTTCGCGATTTCCAACTCTTCATTGGTTGGGATTACCATAATTTTGATTTTCGAGCTGTCGCTGTTTATTATCCTCAATTCCGAGGATTTCTCTTCGTTTCTGGAAACATCCAGTACAATGCCGAAATACTCCATATCCGCACATACAAGTTTTCTGAGCGTGCTGGAATTTTCTCCTATACCAGCGGTAAAAACTAGGGCATCCAGGCCGTTCATGGCAGCGATATAGGCTCCTATGTATTTTTTTATGCGGTAGGCGTTCATTTCCAAGGCCAGCAAACATTCAGGATTCCCAGCAGCTATCTGGCTCTCGATATCCCTCATGTCATTGTAGCCCGTAAGTCCCAGCATTCCACTTTTTTTGGTGAGCAGGATATTTACGTCCTCCAGGTTATACCCTAGGCTATTTACCAAATAGAATATCAGGGCATGATCTATATCCCCACTTCTGGTACCCATAATTAGTCCGTTGGAAGGAGTAAAACCCATGGAATGATCAACACTTTTTCCATTTTTAACAGCTGTTACACTACAGCCATGCCCCAAGTGCATGGTAATAATCTTGGATTCTTTGGTCTGTAAATAAGAAATAGCTTTTTCGGACACATATTTGTGACTGGTTCCGTGGAACCCATAGGCCTGGATCCCGGATTTTGTATAAAATTCATTGGGCAAGGCGTATTTTTTTGCCTTTATCGGCATGGTCTGGTGAAAAGCGGTATCAAATACTGCAATTTGTTGGGCATGGGGAAAAACTTGCTCAGCCAATATAATTCCTTCCAAGTTATGTGGATTGTGCAATGGGGCCAGTTTTGAGAGTTCCCTGATTTTATTCTTTACTTCCTTGGTGACCAAAGTTGTTTTGGAATAGGTATTCCCGCCATGTACCACCCTGTGGCTTACTATGTCAATATCGTTGACATTTTTTATTACCCCGTGCCCTGGATCCATTAACAGTTCCACCATTTTTAACAACCCTGTTCTGTGATCGGGAATGGCCATGATGTCCTTAATTTCTGTCCTATCGGTTTTGAACTTTAAGGTGGCATTTTTGGAACCGATACACTCTACCATTCCCTTACAGATCAGACGCTCCCTAGGCATTTGGATAACTTGATATTTGATGGAGGAACTACCTGCGTTAAGGATCAGTATGTTCATTATGTAATTTTTATAAGGTTAATTTTAAAGGCCTTGGGCCTGTATTGCAGTTATAATTACGGTATTAAAGATATCGTCCACCGTGCAGCCACGGCTTAGGTCGTTTACCGGTTTGTTCAACCCTTGTAGCATGGGGCCAATGGCGAGGGCACCGGTTTCTCTTTGAACGGCCTTATAGGTGTTGTTACCTGTATTTAGGTCGGGAAATATAAATACACTTGCCTGGCCTGCAACTTCTGAGTTGGGCAATTTGCTTTTGCCTACATTGATGTCCACGGCGGCATCATACTGGATAGGACCTTCCACTTTTAGATCGGGCCTTTTTCTTTTTATTATTTCCGTTGCTTTTCGGACCCTATCCACGTCTTCGCCAATCCCTGAGGATCCGGAGGAATAGGAAAGCATGGCAATTTTGGGCTCAATACCAAATGATGCGCTTGTGGCCGCCGAAGAAATGGCGATTTCTGCCAGTTGTTCTGCAGTGGGATTGGGGTTAATGGCACAATCGCCAAAAATAGTGACACGGTTTGGCAGGCACATAAAAAAGACGGAGGAAACGATGGAGACCTCTGGCCTGGTCTTAATGAATTGCAAGGCAGGCCTTATCGTATGTTGGGTGGTGTGTACCGCTCCAGAAACCATTCCGTCCGCATGTCCTTTATAGACCATCATGGTTCCAAAATAGGAAACATCTTCCATAAGGTCTTTTGCCATGGCAAGGTTAACATTCTTACCCTTTCGCAGTTCATAAAGGGTAGTGGCATAATCCAAAAAGAAGGGGGAATTCTTGGGGTCTATTATAGCGATACCGTCGGAATCCAAATTAAGGTCCAGCTCATTTATTTTAGCGAGTATTTGTTCCCGTTCTCCCAATAGGGTAATCTTTACGGCCTTGGTATCTATTAGTTTTTTAGTGGCCATTAGGATGCGTTGGTCCGTACCTTCGGGGAGAACAATATGCTTTTGTGAAGATTTGGCCCTTTTTAAAAGATTGTACTGAAACATCCTTGGGGTAATTCCTTCTGCCTGAAAAGTAATTAGACGTTCGGCCAGATCGTTGATGGGGACGTATTTTTCGAACTCTTGTATGGAAGCCATAATTTTCACCTTGTTCTCCGGATATATTCTGGGTTTAATGGTGCCTATTCGATTGGTTACCGAGAAAGTACCATCTGCAACGGAAATAATCGGAATAATATCGGACAGTCCCTCAATAAGCTTAATTATAGATTCCTCTGGCAGGAGTCCACCCGTAAGTACTATACCGGACAGATTGGGATAATTTCTGGAAATGTTGGCCTGTAGTGCCCCCAAAATAATGTCTGCCCTATCGCCGGGAGTAATGACCAGGCCATCTTTTTTTAAGTGGGTAATATAATTACGGAGCTGCATGGCCCCTACACTAAATTCCCCCACTTGATTATTTAAAAAGTCTTCACCGAACAGGACCTTGGCCGATAGCTTTTGTGCAATTTCCTTGACTGTAGGATTTCCCAATATGGGATTATAGGGTATAGCCCCCACCAAGATTTTTGAAGGTAATTTCTTCTGGAGCGCTGCAACTACATCATCCACATTTTGGGATGGCACCTTGTTGGCAACCGTTAATAATACTTCAACCCCCTTTTCCCTAAAGGAGTCATAGGCCATGTATATATTTCCGGCCAGTTCTTGCAGACTTTTTCCCATACCATTGGCGATTATTACTGCAGGGATACCTAAATTTTTTGCAATAAGTACATTGATGTCCCATTCAATGATGGCACCTTCCCCGGAAAAATCGGTACCTTCTACCAATACAATATCGAACCTGTCCTCAATGGCCTTATATTTATTGATGATGTGGCCCATAATTTCATCATCCTTATCCATGTTTTTAAGCTGTACCACCTGGTTTCTGGTATAGGCATAGGAGTCCTCAAATTGCTGATCTACTTCAAAATGTTTCAACACTGTATCTATGTGGTCATCCACTTTTCCCACTTCAAAGTCATCTATAATGGGTCTGAAATAGCCAACTTTGGCGGTTTTTCCCAATAATAACTGCATAAGCCCCAAGGAAACGATCGATTTTCCACTATTGGGTTCCGTGGTGGCAATATATATGGCTTTGCTCATTTATATATAAAATTTAAAGGCCTGTAAATTAAAACCTATTATTTATCAATTGCGAAGTTCGGGCTTAGAAACATGAGCATATATGATAGAAGTCATTTATGGATACCACAATAGCCCTTAATTTTAACAAATAGATTTTATCCCATTCAAAGTAATTGGCTTCAACCGCATATGGTACGATGCCTGTAAGTTTTGCCAATAAACCCATATAAATTGTATAATGAAAGCACTTCTTTATGCCACGGATTATTCCAAAAGTTCGGTTTCCGCTTTGCAGTCGGCCTATAGTTTGAGTCGGGATTTGGGTACACGGTTGGTTATTACCCATGTTTTTAATTACCCTAAGGTATTGGGTATGGAAGGCCTTGATGTAAGGCCGCTTCTGGAAATAAATCCGTTTAAACTGCACCGATCGGAGTTGGAAAAATTCTGTAATGAATGCCTTGGGAGCAAGTGGGAAAGTCCCAACATCCTATTGGAACCTGTACAGCACAATTCGGTGCCAAATGGGATTATTTCAAAGGCGGAAGAATATAGGGCGCAATTGATTTTGGTGGGAACCAAAGGAAAAAGTGGTATTGAAGAAATGATTTTGGGAAGTACTACCAAGAAGCTCATAGAAAAAGCGCCATGTCCGGTAGTGGCAATTCCTATGGATATGAAGCCTAGGACGATCCGCACCATAGTCTACGCCACGGATTTTGAAGAGGAAGATATACATGCTATCCAAAAGCTTCTGGAAATAACCCAACCCTTAAAGGCAAAGATTAAAGTAGTGCATATTTCAGCCAAGCAAGAATATGCCGGGGATTTGTTGATGGAATGGTTCAAGGAAATGCTTCATTCCAAGGTAGACTACCAGGATTTGGCCTTTGAACTTTTGTTCTCGGAAGATGTATTTAGCACACTCCAAGGCTATCTAGGCGAGGTAAATGCAGATGTTGTGGCCATGTTGGAAAGGGAAAGGAAAGGATTTTCCAATAAATGGTTCCATAATGACCTTGTAAAGAGAATGGAGGAATATGGACAGGTAATCCTGATCAGCTTTAATGAGCACAATCACCAGACCTTATATTTTTAAAGGTATGGGTTATTATTGGTCTTCGGCAATTCTTAAAGGAAGACATGATTGTTGCCATAAGGCCAGGCGGGTGTAATTCGCATATCTTCATTTGAGTTTGCCCACCAGAATGAATTTTTTGGGCTGGCGACCAAATTTTGGCCATGCCCGATTCATATACGGACTAACTATGGACTAACTATGGACTATCTATGGACTAACTATGGACTATCTATGGAGTATCTATGGACTAACTATGGACTATCTATGGACTATCTATGGACTAACTATGGACTATCTATGGACTATCTATGGACTATCTATGGAGTTTGGAATGGTAAATTCTATCTTATTCCTATTCACACACCACTTTTGAGATTAATCCGCCTTAATCCCATCGCAAGGCCATGGCCCCATAATAGGCAGCTCCCAGAAGCGCTGTTTTTTCATTAAGGATTACTTTTACAGGTACCATTTCAAGGAGGGGGTTCAGTCTTCCGGACTGTACGAAATTATTATAAAAAACTTCCTTTTTCATGCCTTGGATAATTTTTGGCAAGATGCCCCCACCTATATAAATACCCCCGGTAGCCTTAAATTTTAGGGCAAGCTGTGCCGATTCTATGGCCAGGAATCGAATAAAAAGATTCAATGTGGCCATACAGACCGGATCTTTTCCGGCAAGAGCGGTCTCTGTTATTACGGCGGAAGGATCGTTCTGCGCCATCTTATCCCTCAACCACTGCGGTTCCGTTTCGCTACTTTCTGCCCGATTGAAGGAATATAGATCCAAGATGCCGGGACCGGATACCAACCTTTCCCAGCTAACATGTCCGTATTTTTGTTGGAGGTGCCGTAAGATTTTTATGTCCGTTTCATTTCGGGGGCTAAAATCACAATGACCGCCCTCGCAGGCAAATGGATGGTAGTACGATCCATCCCAGAACATGCCAGCTTCCCCAAGCCCTGTACCAGGAGATATTAAAGCGACGTTGCCCGGTATTTTTGATCCGTATTTTAGGGTTTCAAAGTCTTTTTCTTGGAGCACCGCCAGCCCATAGGCATTTGCTTCCATATCATTGATAAGCGAAACATAACGTATATGCAGTTCCCGGCTTATTTCTTCCCTATCAATGGCCCAAGGAAAATTGGTACCATATACCTTACCTTGGGTTACTGGTCCGGCAACACCCAGGCAGATTGCATTTATTCTGGGCATTGCGGGGGTTTGGAAAGCCTTTACTATTTCTAAAAAGGATTTATATTTCTTGGTGGGATAGGATTTTTCCTTTAGGACTACCAGATCTCCCGACTTGATTTCAAAAAGGGCCAAATTGGTTTTTGTACCCCCCACATCGGCAGCCAAGACTACACCTTTGTTGTTGGGTTGGCCAGCGTTCATCAGGGCCAACGGAATTTTTCCTTCATGTATGGCCGATAATGGGAATTTTGTGAAATTTTTCATGAAGTTTATCTTTTACACAGTGGTTATGTTCTTTTTAAGTGGAATATTCTCGATTAAAATAAGTAATTCTATGACTGTCATAAAAGGTTTAAAAGAAAAATATTGGAAATCGTTAAAAAAAATCTGGGAAAGGGGCATTATCCCCAATAGGTTCACGGTATTCAATTGTTACTATTTTATTGTCTTAGGATCCATTGGTACAAATTATCCGCATCCTCCCTGTTGCACAATTGTGTTCCTTCATGCATGGTAGCTGCAGTACCGCAGGCAACGCCGTATTTTGCCATTTCGCTGAAGGTCCTGCCCCCTAACAAACTCGTTAACATACCGGCTACCATGCTATCTCCTGCTCCGATAGTACTTTTTTGCAATACGGTAGGGGCCGGAATGTGCTGTATTAGATGCTTAGTGGCCAATAGGGCCCCTTTGGCTCCCAAGGAGACAACAAGTATTTCACAATCGTGCTCCTCCAGAAACTTTTTGGCAAGGGGTTCCAATTCCATTGCGGAAATTGAGTTAACCCCGCACAAGGTACCCAATTCGCCCAAGTTGGGTTTTAGCAGGAATATTTTGGATTTAACGGCATTGATCAGGGCTTCCCCGGAAGTGTCCAAAACAAAGCGGACTTTTTTCCTATCGGCCATCTCTGCTACCTGAACATAAAAATCATTGGGCATTCCAGGGGGCAGTTTACCACTGGCCACCAAATAATCACCATCTTCCAATTTTTTTTCCAATTGATCAAGTAAGGTCTCCCATTCTTCTTTGTCCACTTTTGGTCCGGGAACTCCGAAGCGGTACTGCAGTTTGGTTATGGTATCTGTAACGGCAAGATTATCCCGTGTCCATCCCTTAATGGGAACCACTAATTGATCAATACCCACCTCATTCAAAAGTTGCCTTAAGTGTTCTCCTGTAGGGCCTCCGGCCAAATAGGCACAAAGAGAATCCCCTCCCAATTTTTTAATGGCCCGGGAAACATTTATTCCCCCGCCCCCAGCATAGTAGGTGGGGGAGGAACAGCGTAATTTGGTATTGGGGCTAATGCCGGCAACGGTAACGTTTTTGTCTATTACCGGGTTTAGGGTAAGAGTTACTATTTTGTTGTGCATCCTTGTTGAAATTTATGATTGTTCACCGCTTAATGATTTTAGATCTGGACCGTAATTGGTCCTTTAAGTTGGGGCGCCCCCGGTTGCCTATCAGGGTGCCGATGTGGGTAGGAGCTATCGGTAATGCGAAATCTGCCAGAACGGCCTTGTCGGGCGGGTAGCTTTAGGTCCGCCCGTGCCTTTCGAAAGGGGCGATGCCCATTGGACGGTCCGTTTCCATAATTCTTTTTTCCCTCCTTAATTACTACTTTCGGCCATTCCGAAACTGATCTTACTTTGTTCTGCCATATTTATATTCCTGATGCCTTCAATGAGTGCATCGGGATTGAAGGAAATGGAGTTAATTCCAGCTTCCACGAGGAATTGGGCAAATTCTGGATAGTCGCTCGGGGCTTGTCCGCAAAGACCAATTTTTGTATTCGTTTTATGGGCGGAGGCAATGACCATCGCTATCATTTTTTTTACTCCCGGATCATTGGTGTCAAAAATATCGCCCAGTAGTTCGGAGTCCCGATCCACTCCCAGGGTCAATTGGGTAAGGTCGTTGGAGCCTATTGAAAAGCCATCAAAAAAACGTGAAAACTCTTCGGCCAAAATAACATTATTGGGTATCTCGGTCATCATAAATAGCTCTAGGCCGTTTTCTCCCCTTTTCAACCCGTAATGGGCCATAAGGGCTACTACTTTTTCAGCCTCTTTAAGGGTACGGCAGAAAGGAATCATAATCTTAACATTATTCAGACCCATATCCTCCCTGACCATTTTCAAAGCTTTACATTCCAGTTCAAAGGCCTCCTGGTATTTGGGATGATAGTAGCGTGAGGCTCCCCGAAATCCTATCATGGGGTTGGATTCCACTGGCTCAAATTCTTTGCCTCCGATGAGGTTGGCGTATTCGTTGGATTTAAAATCACTGGTACGCACTATAACATCTTTGGGGTGGAATGCGGCCGCGATGGTAGCAATGCCCTCTGCCAGCTTGTGCACAAAATAATCTGCCTTGTCCGGGTAGTGATTGGTAAGTTTTTCAATAAGTGTTCTGACAGAAGTATCCTTTAAATTGTCAAAATGTTTTAAGGCCATAGGATGGATTTGTATGGAATTGTTGATAACGAATTCCAATCGCATCAGGCCCACCCCGGCCGAGGGGTAGAACGATAGTTTAAATGCCTGCTCAGGATCTGCCAAAATGAGCATGGGTTGGGTTGCAGGTTTTTTAAGGGATTTGGTATCCACTGTTTTTTCATCCCATTTCAGTATTCCGTCGTAGACGACCCCGGTGTCACCATCCGCACAGGAAATGGTAATTTGCTGGCCATCCGTAATGGTTTTAGTGGCATTGAGGGTACCAACTATGGCCGCAGCACCAACTTCACGGGCAACAATGGCGGCATGACTGGTACGTCCTCCTTGGTCCGTAATGATGCCGGCAGCCTTTTTAAGGATAGGGTCCCAATCGGGATCGGTCTTTTCCGTTATAAGAATTTCTCCAGGTCGTAACTTATAGGATTCTAGGGGGCTATGGATAATCCGTGCTTTGCCAGCGGCTATTTTATTGCCCAGACCCATTCCCCTGGTAATTTCCTTGCCTTTATCAATTAAGGAATAGGTACTAATTTTAAGTTTATCCTTTTTTGCACTTTGCACCGTCTCCGGTCTGGCCTGGACTATAAACAATTCATTGGTCAATCCATCCTTGGCCCATTCTATATCCATTGGACGTCCATAATGTTCTTCAATGATGATGGACCAGTTGGCAAGTTTTACTACTTCTGCATCTGTAAGTACAAATTTTTCTTGTTTTTCTATTTTGGTGTCGAGGTTAAGGGTACCGCTACCAGAGCTATCATAGATCATGGTTTTTTCCTTGCTGCCCAGTTTTCTTGAAATGATGGGTTGGCGAATGCTATTTTTTAGACTGGGTTTATAAACGAAGTATTCGTCGGGATTTACACTGCCCTGAACTATATTTTCACCTAGACCCCAAATACTGGAAACAAGAACTACCTTATCAAATCCGGTATCGGGATCCAAGGTGAAATTTACGCCGGAACTGGCCAAATCCGAGCGTACCATTAACTGTACGCCTATGGATAGGGCCACCTTTGTCTGGTCAAAGTGATTGTCTTCCCTGTATTTTATGGCCCTATCCGTAAATAGGGAGGCGTAACATTTGTGGCAGGCAGCAATTAGCCCATCGATGCCCTTTACGTTGAGATAGGTTTCTTGCTGTCCTGCAAAGCTGGCATTGGGAAGATCTTCTGCCGTAGCGCTACTTCTGACCGCTAGGGAAATTTCATTGCCATATTTTTTTACAAGGGCATTATATCCGTTTGCCACTGAATTTTTAATGGCTTCAGGAAATTCTGCCTGTGCAATTTCTTGCCTTATGGCCGATCCCACTTCCCTTAGATTTGAAAAATCCTCTTTGTCCAATTTTTCAATTTCTCCGAAAATGAAATCCAATAACTTGGCCTCCTTAAGAAAGAGCCAATAGGCCTCAGTGGTAGTGGCGAATCCGTCGGGAACTTGTATTCCCTTGGAGGTCAGCTTTTGATACATTTCACCCAATGAGGCATTTTTGCCTCCTACTTCTTGGACATTGCCAATGTCTATTTCGTTAAAGTGTTTTATGTAGTTTATCATCTCCTATACATTAATTGGTTATTGGATCAGGTACTTTGGAGATGTAAGGCCAATGGCTATAAGCTGGAAAAATTAGGGGAACCAACCTTGTAGATTTCGCTTCTAGGTCTCTTTTCTTTTTCCAGTAATCTCCAATATTTTGATACGGTATACGGTTGGATTACCACGAGAATACAATTTGCTGGAAAACTCACTTATATATTCGGTTTCCCTTTTCTCTTTCCGAAGGATAATGTCCTTGACCCCTTCTGTAAACTGGTGCAATTTAAACTTGGCATCCGGACCCTGAAGTTCCTCATAGGTGCCATGGACCATAACCGATTGCCAGTTGTAGGACGATTTTATTTCCTCAACCAATAATGTCACGGCAGTATTCTTGCGCATGGCATCGATCTTATGGCCGTCTGCCGAATAACTTATAAGGGAATTATCTTCCTTGTCATAGTAATAGGTAATAGGAATTACATAAGGCAGATGCTGGGAAATATATCCCAAGTGGCCAATATAGTTATCCTTGAGTAGGCGAATGCTTTCGTGAACGGTTAAATCTGTCATATGTCTTTTAATGGTCAAGAAACCCCCTTGGCTTTCTTTTTATGGAATGCTTTTTTAAAATCTTCAATCTTTCAATTGAATCAAATCTAGTTTCTTCTTTTTGGGTAAAATATGATATCCGTCAGTTTGGTATATTTTATTAAATCCATATCTAGGGTTTATTCATTTCAATAGATCATTCACTTAAAACCGCGCTGATTTGGAAAGAAAAAAGCAATCATGACTTTCCTCATATTCTAAAAAGTTTAATTCCCGTTATTTTAGGCTATAATATTTTATATTATCTATGAAGAATTTTCTATTGGCCCCATATCTATTTCTTTTTTTTGCTTGCGTGGATAAGCAAGAAAAAATATTTCCCGCTAAAGTACATTTAACAGAATCCGTATATGCTTCCGTAACCGTACAGCCCGATAGTCTGTACCAGGCCTATGCCCCCGTAGCGGGTATTTTGGATCGTAATTTATTGGAGGAAGGGGATTTGGTAAGGCGGGGAACGCCAATGATCCAGATGGTGAACAGTACTCCGAAACTGCAGTCGGATAATGCCCGTTTGGCGCTTCAGTTGGCACAGGAAAATTTTAGTGGACCTTCGGCTGTTTTGAGTTCCTTGGAAGAGGGGATCCGATCTGCAACCTTATCCTATAAAAACGATTCCATGAATTACTTCAGGCAAAAAAGGCTTTGGGACCAAAATATTGGATCACAAGTGCAGTTCGAGACCCGTAAGTTGGCCTATGAAATTTCAGGAAATAATTTAGAACAACTTAAAGATAAGTATGTCCAGACCAAGAACGAACTTTCTACCCAAGTCCGGCAAGCACTCAATAATTATAATACCTCAGAACTCTCTACCAAAGACTTTACCGTTAGTAGTAAGATCAACGGAAAGGTGTATGCCCTATACAAAAAACCAGGGGAAATAGTCAGTACCATGGAGCCATTGGCTTCGGTGGGCAGTGCTACGGATTTTATTATCGAATTGTTGATAGACGAGGTCGATATCGTTAAACTTCAATTGGGCCAAAAAGCACTTATTACTTTGGATGCTTATGGGGATAGCGTCTTTGATGCCAAAGTCAGCAAAATATATCCCAAAAAGGACGAGCGTTCCCAGACCTTTAAGGCAGAGGCCATTTTTAACACTCCCCCGACCGCTCTTTACCCTGGTTTGGCCGGGGAAGGAAATATTATTATTTCCGAAAAGGAGAGCGTCTTGAGTATTCCCAGGGAATTCTTGTTGGAAGGGAATAAGGTGAGGACAGCGGATGGAGTAGTTGAGGTGGTTACCGGATTGAAAAATTTGGAGCGAGTCGAAATTTTGAATGGGATCAACGAGTATACGGAAATTCTAAAACCGGAAGAATGATCAACTGGAAGGTCATATTGAACATTGCCAAAACCCATCTGCTCACTAAAATGAAATCTACGGTGACGGCCTCCCTTGGAGTTACGTTTGGAATTGGGGCATATATTACTTTGGTAAGCTTTATGACTGGGCTTAACGAAATGTTGGACAGCCTTATTTTGAACCAAACACCGCATATCCATATTTACAATGAGATAGAGCCCTCGGAGAAGCAGCCTATTGCCCTCTACCAAGAATTTGAGGATGCCTTTAATGTGGTAAATTCCATTAAACCCAAACAAAGTCAAAAGAAGATTCATAACGGCCTGCCCATTCTGAATTATCTAAAAAGGGACAAAAAGGTGTATGGCGCTACGCCACAGCTCAGAGCACAGATCTTTTATCTGTCAGGATCTATAGAATTGGGTGGTAATTTGGTAGGTGTGGATATTATGGAGGAGGCAAAACTTTCAAATATTGGCGACTATATAGTTGAGGGAACGGCTCAGGATCTAAAAAATAGTGAAAATGGGATACTTTTGGGCGCAGGACTCGCTAAAAAAATGTCGCTTAAAAAAGGGGATCGGGTACAGGTCAGCACCATAAAGGGAGATGTTTTTCCCCTGAAAATTGTTGGTATTTACCAAAGTGGAATTGCAGATATAGATAATATTCAAAGTTATACCAATTTAAAGACGATACAACGTATTTTGGGAGAGGCCCAGAACTATATTACCGATATCAATGTTAAGTTATATGACATTAATGAAGCCACTAGCATGGCAAAAAGCTTTGGCCAGCAATTTCAGGTAAAGGCAACAAGTATCAACGAGGCCAATGCCCAATTCGAAACAGGATCCAATATCCGTAACCTTATTACCTACGCCGTATCCATTACTTTATTGATTGTGGCCGGATTTGGCATCTACAATATCCTCAACATGCTCATTTATGAAAAGATGAAGGATATCGCCATTTTAAAAGCTACCGGATTCTCTGGAAATGATGTGCAACTTATATTTATGAGCCAGGCCATGATCATTGGTGCTATAGGCGGGATCTTTGGGCTAATTGTTGGGTTTGTCCTTTCCAAACTAATAGACAATGTGGCCTTCGAGACCGAGGCATTGCCAACCATAACCACATATCCTATAAACTATAATGCATGGTATTATGTCATTGGAATTTCCTTTGCACTGATCTCGACCTTCGTTGCCGGTTGGTTGCCTTCCAATAAAGCAAAGCGCATAGACCCTGTGCGTATTATTAGGGGAACATAAGCAAGACAAATGGAATTCGTTTTAGAGACAAAAAACATTAATAAGTACTTTGAAAAGCCCGTGGAATTCCATGTGCTCAAAGATATTTTTTTCGGAATAGAAAAGGGGGAATTTGCCTCTATCATGGGTAAATCGGGTTCGGGAAAGTCTACCTTACTTTATATTCTGTCTACCATGGATACGGACTATACAGGAGAACTATACCTAAATAATAAATTGGTTACCGGACAGAAGCGTCACGAACTTTCCAAGATCCGAAATAAAAATATAGGATTCGTATTCCAGTTTCATTATTTATTGTCCGAATTCAGTGTACTTGAAAATGTAATGCTTCCTGCCAAGAAACTGGCAGAAAAGTCCTTGTCGGAAATAGAGCATGATGCCATGGAAAAATTAAGAATGTTAGGGATAGAAAAGTTGGCAATGCAACGGGCTTCCCGTATCTCCGGTGGGGAAAAACAGCGGGTAGCCATTGCCAGGGCATTGATCAACAATCCTTCCATACTTATGGGAGATGAACCCACCGGAAATCTGGACAGCCATAACTCGGAAAATGTCTTCAGTATTTTTAAACGTCTCAAAGAGGAGGAAGGCCTCTCCCTATTGATAGTAACCCATGACGAAGATTTTGCAAAACGTACCGATCGCATCATCCAGATGGAGGACGGACGTATTTTGAATTAATGTTCTATGGGACAATACAGCTCGTAAACCAGTAAAGCCCTACATAAAATCTTTGGGATGTGGATGCTTCCAAGGAGCACGATAATCCCTTTGTAGGAGTGCCGTTGCCTCGGCATCATTCACCACCACGATATTTTTGGGATCATAAATTAAAGGTCTTCCAGTGGCCATGGCCATATTGGCCAAAATACAGCTGGCGGTAGACACATGACCTTCCCGGATATCGGCAATAGGCAAGGTGCCTTTATCAATGGCGGCCAGGAAGTCCAACATATGCAGCCTGGTCGCAGGGGCGGCATTCAGTTCTATATCTTTCTCGGTAAGGTCTTCCGGATATTTTTCTTTTTCATAAACAACATCCAAATGTATTTTTTCCCCATCCCCATGCGGGACAAAATCCGCTCTCATGGTACTTCCGGACAAAGTACCTTTTTCCCCATAGAGTTTAAACGACCAGGGATAATCGGGGTCAGCAGGGGTTCCCCAACTTCTATGTTGCCATACACAGTTGAGTTCCCCATATTCAAAAATGGCGGTTTGGGTATCGGCAATGTTGGATTTCCCATCTTTTTGTACATAGATCCCACCAGTAGAACTTATTCTTTTTGGCCAATCCAGTTCCAACATCCACCTAACGGTGTCCAACATATGCACGCACATATCGCCCATAATGCCATTGCCATACTCCATAAAGGTACGCCACCAACGCCTGTGCGGAATTCCATCGTATGGCCGCAGGGGTGCGGGACCTGTCCACATTTCATAATCCAAAAAATCCGGGACCTTCTCTATGGGAGGATTGCCATTGGCCCTCATATGGTAATAACAACACATCTCCACATGGGAAACCTTGCCCAAAAGCCCCGCATCCACAATGTTTTTTTTAGCTTCAATAAGATGTGGGGTACTTTTACGCTGGGTACCTACCTGAACTACCCTGTTGTATTTTCTGGCAGCAGCTACCATGGCTTCCCCCTCAATTACATCAACGCTTATAGGTTTTTGCACATAAACATGTGCCCCGGATTTTAAGGCTTCTATGGCCTGCAGGGCATGCCAATGGTCCGGGGTACCAATAAGTACAATGTCCAAATCCTTTTCTGCCAGCATTTTTCTATAATCCCTGTACATTCTGGGGGTTTTTCCGGAGGACTGTCTAAGGCCGATCAGTTGGGCTGCTTCTTTCAGTAAATTACCGTCCACATCACAGATAGAAACTACGTCTACCTTGGTCACCTGCATCAGCCTAAAAAGATCGCTTTTTCCATACCAACCCGTACCAATAAGTCCAACACGAAGCGGTTTGTCCCGATAAATTAGTTCCATGCCATAGGATCCGAAGGAGGAAAGTGCCAGGGATGCCGCAGCCCCCTTTAAAAAGTGTCTTCTATTGATGTTGAACATTTTGGTTTCCATGGTTAGTTTATTTATTTAACGGATTTATTGGTTTTCAAAAAATACGAAATATCTTCTATCCTGAATTATAAATCTATATAAAATTTTGTTAGGTGATTTATTGGGCCTTAAATATCAGGATTTCCGTTGACCTTTTATTTTATTCATGATGTCCTACATCATCTCAGCTTGAATTTACTAAATATTCAATAATTCCTGATTTTGGCGATAAGGTGGTCCAATTCTTCATGCAGCAAGCCTATCCAGATATCCATATCCAATATGTTGAAAAAGGAAGGGGCAACATGGCCTGGAAAAAATAAGGAAGCTTTCAAAGCAGTGTGGAATTCCCACTAATTCTAGGGTCATTGGTTCCCCAGGGGATAAATTTCCTTTAAAAATTCAGGAATTGGGCGATGTTGGATTCATATTTAAAGTTATTATAATTATGACCCTTTTCCGTTTTAGTTTTTGTAAATTTATATAGGACTTACCGCACTTAAATGGATATAGTTTTAAAGAGGTTTAGGTCCATGAAATATATTTTGACAAACAGAAATTTATTATGGGCATTCTATCGGAAAATGTAATTCCCGGAAATCATGGAAAAGTATTTGGGACCAATGCCAAAGAGGTTAAAGACCTAAGGCGCATTAAGGAACATCTATTAAAAATCAATGGTATAGAAAATGTAATTTTCAACGATGATTTCCCTGTAGAGTTCACAGTGCATACCACAAAGATGGTAGAAATAAAAGAGATTGAAAATATGGTAAAAGGTTTAGGGTTTCATGCCATACCCAAGGGGCTGTTTTCTTTATAAGGGAATAACTAAATTCCACTTTTAGCTTTTTTAAGGTTTTGTTCCTGTTCTGACAATATTTCCTGTTCAATTTTGTCGAGTCCAAAGTCTATATACAATTTAATAATGGCTGCTACGGACCAAGCTTGGTGAATACAACCTTTTCCCTCCTGGGGGCCGCTGCCGTTAAAAATCTCGGAAATGCAATGGATGCCATTGTCCTTATAAAAATGTTTGCGCAACGGCTCCAGTTCCAACAATACTTTTTTCTTGTTATTTAAGGAAGTACCGAAGATTTTGAAATAGGCCTGAAAATATTCGTGAAGTAGAAAAGGCCATACCGTTCCTTGGTGGTAGGCATGGTCCCGAGACCATTGGTTACCTTCATAGTTCGGTTTATATTCAGGGTTGTCAGGATCCAGGGTACGAAGGCCATAGGGGGTATAAAGTTTGTTTTCTATCGTCTCAAAAATGGTCTTTTGTTGTTCGGTGTCCAAAATGCAGAAAGGTAGGCTAAGGCAATATATTTGATTGGGGCGCAAGCTATTGTCCTGTGATATCCCGGGGATGATCACATCATATAAGGTTCCTTGTGCATTGGTGAAAAATTTGGTGAAATTGGATTCGAACTTGTTGATCAATTCCAAGTAACAGGTTTCAATTTCGAGCTCAAGAATTTGGCAGAAATTTTCGTAAATCCTTAGGGCATTGTACCAAAGTGCATTCACCTCCAAAGGGCATCCTATTCTTGGGGTAATTACTTTGCCGCCTACTATGGCGTCCATCCAGGTGAGCTGTACATCGGGTTCCCCACCGTAGATAAATCCTTCCTTGGTAATTTGAATATTATAGCGGGCACCCGCAATATGCTGGTCCAATATATTTTTTAATATCCCAATATGATCTTCCAGGAATTCATTATCCTCAAATTTTTGATGGTAATCGTAGCTTGCCACAAAAAGCCAAAGCGTGGCGTCCATGGTGTTATAATGAACCGGATCTTTGGAGTTATCGGGAAATCGGTCCGGGATCATTCCCCGATCCACACTTTTAAAGAAAGTATTCAAAATAGAACGGGACAACTCTTTTTTTCCCGTAGCTATGGTCAATCCGCGCATGGCGATCATGGTATCCCTTCCCCAATCCGTAAACCAATGATAGCCGGCAATGATGGACATGCTATTCGTAGATTTTCTGTTGACCAAAAATTGTTCTCCGGATACCATTAGGTCATGGAAGAACCCATGGGCAGGTTTTTCTTGGTTCCAAGTATATTTTTTGTCGGCTAGGGATGGTATTTTTTCTATGCTTTTCCCTACCATGTCCTCTTCGACGGTGAAATACATTACAAGTTCTTCCCCGGGCAGCAGTTCATGTACCAGGTATCCGATCCTATAATAGTCGCATACCGAACCAAGGCCACGGGCCTTGCCCTTGGAGAGGATAATATTTTTAAACCAACTACGCGCCTCAAAATATTGCCCTGCCGTCCACCCGGTAAAAACAGGATTGCACCCATATTTGGGGTAGGTTTTTAGGTGGTCCTTATGGAACTCGGTGAAGAAATTATAGCATGACGCTTCGTGAAAGGTGGTATGAAAGTCGTTATAGGCGTAGAGTGGGTGCAACTCCAGGACAAATGGCCTTTTTCCACAGTTACCATAGGTCAGTAAAGTGGTGTTGGACCCTGATATCATTTGTACATTTTTACGCAAGGCCCAATCATTGTCCCCATATTGCCAGGTAGGAGTGGGATCAACATCAAAACCCTTTAAATATCGACCTCCATCCGGAAAAACGACTTTGGGATATTGATTGGTGGAAATATCATGATATTGACCATCCATTAGAATGCGTTCTTCAATTTTTGCCACCACTACGGTGCGGTCTGTAGGTGGTACAAGGGCAGCTACCAATAGGCCGTGGTACTGTCTTGTATTGGCACCGTTAACGGCACCCGAGGCATATCCGCCCAGGCCATTGGTGGCCAACCATTCCTTGTTGAACAAATTTTCCAAATTGTTATTATATTTCTTCCATTAAATTCACTACCAAAGCGGTCCATCCGGTTTGATGTGAAGCCCCGACGCCCCTGCCACTGTCCCCATGAAAATACTCATAAAATAGTATTAGGTCCTTGAAATGGGGGTCCCGGTAATGCTTTTCGTGTAATTGGTGAATGGGCCTATTGCCGTTGGCATCCTTTTCAAAAAGCAGTATCAGTCTTTTGCCGATTTCATCACTGATATCCTTTAAATTCATCCTATTGCCATTGCCCGTGGGATAAGAAAATTCCAACTTGTTTCCAAAATAGCTATGGTATTCCCTTAGGGAATTTATAAACAAATAGTTCATGGGCATCCAAATGGGTCCCCTCCAATTGGAATTGCCTCCAAATAGTCCTGTGGTAGACTCCGCAGGTTCGTAATTAATCCCATAGATTTGTCCATCTATGTGGATGGTGTAAGGATTTTTATGGATTTTTGATAAGGATCTAATGCCGAATTGCGAAAGAAATTCCTTTTCGTCCAAGATACTTCCAATCAGCTTTTGCAAACGCTCTTTGGGTACCAATGATAACAAAACATCCTGATTTTCGAAATATTCCTCCATAACCTGATATTTTGCGTTCTCGATACGGTGCCTACGAAACCACTCCATACTCTTTCTAAACCGCGGCAGTTTGTCCAAATATTCCTTTTTGATATTCAATACCGCCGTTAGGGATAACAATCCCGAAATGGAGCGCACTTTAATGGGTAAGGATTCCCCATTGGGAAATATCAACTTATCATAGAAAAAACCTTCGCTTTCATCCCATGAGCCGTTATAATCCTGACTTATATTGTTCAGGGCTTCCGCGATAAAGACAAAATGGCCAAAATATTTCATGGTCATATCCTCAAAGGAAATATCTTCCAGCGCTATTTCCAAGGCCATTTCCAACATGTTGAGGCAATACAGGGCCATCCATGAGGTTCCATCTACCTGTTCCAGTACCCCGCCCCCGGGGATATCGCGACTACGATCAAAGACCCCAATATTGTCCAGACCTAAAAATCCTCCTTCAAAAACGTTGTTTTCAAGACTATCCTCCCGGTTCACCCACCAGGTAAAATTAAGGGCCAACTTATTGAACATCCGTTTTAAAAAAGCAATGTCTCCCTTCCCTGTCTTTTTTTTCTCCATTTGATAAACCTGTAGGGAGGCCCAAGCTTGTACGGGAGGGTTAACATCGCTAAAATTCCATTCATATGCCGGGATCTGTCCGTTCGGGGCCATATACCATTCTTTGGTAAATAACAACAGTTGATCCTTGGCAAAACTAGGATCCACCAGGGCCAGGCTAACACAATGGAATGCCGTATCCCAAGCTGCGAACCAGGGATATTCCCATTTGTCCGGCATGGCAAGGATATCGTGGTTCCTCAGTGTTTTCCATTGCTTGTTTCGTCCGTTAAATCTACTTTGCGGGGGCGGCATCTCCTTGTGGTCCCCGTTCAGCCATCTTTCCACCTCGTAATTGTAGTATTGCTTGGACCATAAAAGTCCCGCAATGGCCTGTTTTTGTATTTCTTTGGCTTCCTCGGTGGCAGTCTTAAAGGTAGCATCCAGAAATTCCTGGGATTCCTGGATTCTTTTTGAAAAGGTAGCTTCAAAACCCTTGTTGAACGGGTCGTTCAAGGAAGAGGCGGTCAAGCGTAATTTAATGGTCTTAGTTTCCCCTCCTTCAAGGTGCAATTGGTACAAGGGTGCAAATTTGGTACCTTGATTATTTGCGGCTATTATGGAATAATCGTTGTTTATCACGGAACTGTGAAAAAGATCTTTTTTGAAGGGATGATCGTTGGGCTGCGCATAGATCTTCTCCATATTGGTCTCGTTTTCGGTAAATAACAATCGGGATGGAGCTTCAAAATAGAGGTTGTAGTTGCCTACGTAGATGTGATCTATGGAAACAAAGGTCTGGCCATTATGGATTTGCTTTTTTATGATAGGTTTTTCGGGCATGCCCACAAAACTCCACAGATTTCTCGTCCAAAGGGTGGGCAGGACATGTATAGGGGCAGCCTTGGCACTTCTATTGGCAATGGAAATTCTTATGAGAATGTCTTCATTGTCCGCCTTGGCATATTCCGTAACAACATCAAAATATTCATCGTTGTCGAAGATGCCGGTATCCAAAAGCTCGTACTCTACATCGTTTTTTCCCCGCTTCCTGTTTTCTTCCACCAATTGTACATAGGGAAATTGGTTCTGTGGATATTTGTACAGATGCTTCATATAGGAATGGGTAGGGGTATTCTCCAAATAATAATAGAGTTCCTTAACATCCTCACCATGGTTCCCTTGGGGCCCTGTTAGTCCAAATAGGCGCTCCTTTAAGATATGGTCCTTGCCGTTCCAGAGGGAAATTCCAAAGCAAATATTACAATATCGGTCGGATATTCCGGCGATGCCATCTTCACCCCATCTGTAAGCCCTACTGCGGGAATCGTCGTGCGAAAAGTAGTTCCAGGCATCCCCATCCGGACTGTAATCTTCCCTGACCGTTCCCCATTGCCGCTCACTTAAATATGGGCCCCATTTAAGCCAATCCTTGCTTTTCGATCGGGAATCGTCCAATCGCTTTTGTTCTTGAGCTATTCTTTCTTTAACCATTCAATTAAAATAACTTAAAAAGGGTAATACGGATATCCATTGCGGTGCGCATTTGGCGCCTTTGAATTCCATAATTAAAGATAGTATATGTTTAACACATTTTTAACCTGTCAATCGCTTAAATAATGACTTGGATGGCATTTTTTTTGCGGCCAATGATAAAAAAACGGAGGTTTAATTAAAATTTTAAACATATGAAAAAGTTGTTATCCACCCTTTTGTTGGGACTAATGTTGGCTTCATGCCAAGCCCAGGACGACCGTAATAGATCCAGGGCTGATTTGGCGGACAAAAACACGGATAGTAGTGCTGTAGATAAACCGAAAATAAGTTGGAAGGTAGATAAGAAATACGATGAGAACGGCAATGTTATAGGCTATGACTCCCTTTACTCCTATTCTTACAACAATTTCAAGAACTTGCCCATGGAGATGGACCTGGACAGTATTATGGGAGCTATGAAGTTTTTTTCACAGGATGATCTATCCACTTTTATGGAGGAGTATAATTTGGGACGGACAATGGAAATGGATTCCCTCATGACCGGCAACCAATATTTTAAGGATTTCTTTGAAGGACAGGGCCACCATAACTTTTCGGACATGAGGAAACTATTCCAACAAATGGATTCCCTTCAAAATATAATGATGGAAAGGTTTGGGCAATTTAAACCGGAGGCTAAGGAAGAAAAGTCTAAAATATAGGCAAAAACCCCCTTTGTAGATACCTGATAATTATGGCCTATTTTTTGGCATTAGGGGAAATAAAAAATTTCTTGAAACAGACTATCCTAGGGGCAGAGCCATAGAGGTATTTCGTCTGTTTCGTTTCGACCTTAGGTTCAAAAACCGAAATTTTGTATTTAACCTCACCCAAAACTGCCCGAAAAGGCAGTTCTGACCTCTCCCAAGGAGAGGTGAATTGGTTACCCCGAGGCAGAGCCTTCGGAGAATTGTTTAGATTAAATTTCGCCATATTAAGATATTGTAGCATATTTAACATAATAAATGGCATTCTTTAAAAATGTACATTGTACGTTTCCAAATAAATCTCTATCTTGACCACCCGTTCTTGTCCTCCAATTTTTGTCTTGGGCAATGACCTATCAATTATTATATAAAAACTAAAAACTAAGCAAACAGGAAATACCATGACCAATATTAAAAATAGTAGAAGGGATTTTGTTAAGAGCAGTGCTTTGGTAACCGGAGCAATGATGTTACCTACCATGCAGATGAATGCTATGGTAAATGTAGCTAACGACAAGAAATTAAAGATAGCCTTGATCGGTTGTGGTGGCCGTGGTACAGGTGCTGCACAACAGGCATTGAACGCGGATCCGAATGTTGAGTTGGTGGCAATGGCCGATGCTTTTGAGGACAGGTTGCAGGAAAGTTTAATGAATTTGCAAAAGGAGTTTAAGGATACCAAGAAGGTAAATGTGCCCCGGGCCAATCAGTTTGTTGGTTTTGATGGGGCCGAAAAGGCCATAGACATGGCAGACGTGGTTATACTGGCCACCCCTCCAGGATTTAGGCCGCAGCATTTTGAATATGCCGTTAATGCAGGGAAACACGTATTTATGGAAAAACCGGTAGCTACGGACATACCGGGGGTTAGGAAGGTGTTGGCCGCGGCGCAAGTAGCAAAGGACAAGAAGTTAAATGTGGTCGTTGGTCTGCAAAGACATTATCAGGACAGCTATTTGGCAGGTCTGCAACATATAAAGGATAATAAAATTGGTAAAATCGTATCCGGTCAGGTGTACTGGAACAGTGGGGGAGTTTGGGTAAGGGAAAGACAGCCCGGACAGTCCGAGCTGGAATACCAGATGCGCAATTGGTATTATTTCAACTGGTTGTGCGGAGACCATATCTTGGAACAGCACATTCATAACATAGATGTTGCCAACTGGTTTCTTGGGGAATATCCTGTTTCTGCCCAAGGTTTTGGCGGTAGACAGGTAAGGACCGGCAAGGACCATGGGGAAATTTTTGATCATCACTTTGTAGAGTACACCTATCCAAGTGGTGCGGTTATCGCCAGTCAATGTCGCCATATGCCGGAGACCATGAGCAGGGTGGCCGAAACCTTCCAAGGAACCAAAGGAACTATTGAAACCTATGGGGACAATACGTTCATCAAGGATTATAACGGAGGTGAAATATTTACACACCGGGGCAAGGATGATCCGAATCCTTATCAGGTAGAACACAT
Organism: Arenibacter sp. P308M17; assembly: GCF_003426735.1. Classification (GTDB taxonomy): domain Bacteria; phylum Bacteroidota; class Bacteroidia; order Flavobacteriales; family Flavobacteriaceae; genus Arenibacter. Next base: position 772,859 of record NZ_QVON01000002.1, on the reverse strand, counting down.
TAAGCTTTTCGAATCCATAAGGAACAAAGGCGTTATTTCCGATGCCGAAAACGGGGCTTTTAGCACTATGAGTGCCATTATAGGCAGAATGGCCACTTATTCGGGCCAGGTAATTAAATGGGAGGAGGCCATGACTTCCAATATAGATCTGGCACCGGACAATTTAACCTGGGATTCCCCGGCACCGGTACAGCCCAATGCCGATGGCACCTATAATATTCCCATCCCGGGAAAGACGGTGGTTATTTAAGCCTTTACATTCTAAAATAATAATCCCAAACTTTCTTGTTTTATAGAGAGTTTGGGATTTTTTTGGTTGTACTATTTTATACTGTCCCCTAAAGGAATGCGCTTTGGCGAAATAAAAAATGGTTTGTAATGGGAACCTAAGTTGCTCCAAAACAAACCATTTATAAGGTATATAATGTTAATTTATACTATTCCTTTATTTTGGTATAGGGGATTTTCATTTTTATTTCCCAGCTACCGGAATCATTTATTTTAATTCCCCAGCGTATATATGCCCTATTTCTTATTTCACCAGTATCTGGATCCAGATAAGGTGACCAGTCCTTGGGGCCGTTATCCGCTTCAAATGCCTCTGTATCCACCGTAAAGGCATCATCGGTGGTTAGATAGTACATCAAATAGGAGCTGGTTCCGGTATAGCTCCTGCCATATTGGGGGAATGGGGGAGCAGGCAAGGAAAATGTGGTACCTATGGCATCCACTTCAGTATCTATGGAATTGTCGTGATAATTTTGTAAATAGGTTGATCCAGAAGGATAAAAGATAACCTTTTCGGGATTTAAAGGTTGGTCATAGCTGTCGGCAATTATCATTTTAACCTTTACTCCCAATGCAGGTTCCTCACTTACTTTGGTTACTGTGATATAAGGATGGGTGCCATCCAAAACACTGGGGACGCCGTCGTCAAAATCGTTCATAATGGTCGAGGTATAACCTATGTCATAAGCTCCGCCACCTGTGCCCAATTGTAGTCTGGAACGCATTTCTGTGGGGAATTCAACCGGTTGAAAATCATCCAATTTAACAATTACAAAGTCATCCAATTGACGTTCGCCCCTAACATTGGTTGCTTTAACGTTTATTTTGTAAATGTCATTGTTGGTTACAAATTTACTGGACTGGGTGAAGGCCAATTGTCCACTTACTTCATTGATCATTATAGTAGGGTAGTTGCCCAACTCCAACTTTTCTTCCACTAAGGCCAAGGTGGTATCGGTATCCGCATTAAAAGCCGATTTCCAAGTTAAAAGCTCGTACTCGTCGAACAGATCGTTGGTAGGGTTGCCCTGGGCATCCGTTATACTGGTAATCTCCCATTTTAATGGATAGGTAGATCCTTCTATGGCCGGTGCGGCCCCAACTTTAAAAACCCCGCGCGGAACGGAAATGGTGTCTTCCAAGGCATGGATATTATCACTGATATAACCTACTTCCGGAGGCTGACAAGATGCGACCATTACAATAATGATCAGTATGGAATATAATATATTTTTCATCTTTTTGTTTTTAAGATTTTTATTAGTCCCTTTCGAAATTGAATAAAGTATGGTTTCCCTGCAGGACATGAATAACTCCATTGGTTGAGATTAGATTGGAGGTCTTTATTACCACCTTATCGTCATCTTCAATGTTATCCCATTCGTCCCAGTCATCACCTTTCTTATAGGTGAAATAAACATATTCGGGTTTGGAATCCAACTCATTGTTATATTGATCTGTTGGTTCCAAGGAAATTCTTCTTTCTTCACCATTTTGGGCAATAAGGATTTTTCCTTGGTCCTTGGTCATGTTTTCCCTCCTGATTTTTCCGGAAAAAATATAACCTCCCATATATTTGGTAAGGGTATCCGTAGGAATATCGTTTATAGTAAATTCGGCCTGGGGATCTATTTCCCTCATATCGGTCAGTACAGCGTTTACATAATTCTTTATAGAAAGGTTATTGGGAGCAAAGATGGTGTTGTTTCCGTTCACCAAATCGGCCATGCCAGCTTTTTCTATGAGAATGGCCAAAGTATCCAATTGATTATGGGATCTGAAAAATTCCATGGTGGTAGTTCCCACCTCTGGACTGCTAATTCCTCCATCCACAAGGTAATTCCCATCCTTATCACAAGAATAAAGGACTACTATTGCCGTTAGTATGATTATTATTTTTTTCATCGTGATTGTTTTCTTTAGTTCTAAAAATTAGTCTACAATTTACCTCTCCAATATTCAGTCTGTAGAATAGAGGGGTTCCTGGATATCACGGCCGGAAGGATAGGCCAGAAATACCCTTTTTTTGCATTTCTTGCTTGATTTGCCCATGGCACTCCGTCGTAATAATCCATTCGGATTCTATCATATCCGGAATGCGCTTCACCAACCAATTCAATGGCACGTTCATCAAATATGGCCTTCATAAGGGATTCACGGTCTGTTCCACCTGTATAATCCGGTACGTTGGCTTTACTTCTTATAGTATTTAAATCGGAAATAGCGGGTCCGGAAACGCCCTTTCTAGCATTGGCTTCTGCTCTTAATAAATACATGTCGGCCAACCTAAAAATTAAGATATTGGACTCGGAAAATTGGGCATAGGCATCTTCGGAAGCTTCATCTTGTGCGGAATGCGAATATTTCTGAAGATAAGCGTAATCTGTATTGGTCCCATATTCATAAAAGAAAAGATCTTTACGAACATCGTTGGCCCTATCCGCATCTGTGGCCATCATCTCATTTCCATAGAAATCCGGATCCATATAAGGGCTTATTCCCGTATTGACACTTTGCCAAACCGGGTAATTTAAGGTGAGTCCTGTGTGGTTATCATCATATTGGATCAACCTAAAGGATTCGTTCATATCCGAGCTGATGTTGATTTCGAACAAGCCTGTCTTGGATTGGCCAATACACATTTCATCAAAACCTTCTTCACCCTCATTTACGTAATCGATTAAACTGGCACCACTATTATTGATAACCGATGTAGTTGCGTCAATGGCTTGTTGAATCATTTCCGGATTGTCATTGTCCCTACCGGCATACCAAAGAGTAATATGGGCTTTTAAGGCTTCAGCGCTTGCCTTATTGGCGGTTATGGCCCAATTGGAAGCTCCGGGACTGGAATATTGCAGTAATCCTATGGATTTATTAACGGCTTCCAACGCATAATCCAAAACCTCAAGTTCATCTACCCTCGCATTTTCCACAATGTATCCGTCTTCTGAAATAAGCTGGTCAGAACTTTCTATCGATTGCTCTACAATGGGCACATCTCCCCAAATACGGGCCATATAAAAATAGGTCAGTGATCTAATGAATGCAGCTTCTCCTAAAAGACGATCCTTTTCTGCCTGGGAATCGAACATATCCACGGGCATGTCGGTAATATATTGCTCAATGGTATAGGCCCAGTTGGCAGCCCTGTAGAAGTTTTTCCAGTTCATGGAAGCATCGCGGTATGCCAAAACGTAATTGCCACTACCTTCAATATAGTCAACAATCCAGTTACGACTGTTCATAAAGGTCATCCCGGTCCATTCACCCCAATACAAAAAATTGGATTGTGTCATAATAGCCTCCTTAAATAGACCATAGGCACCTGCTACGGCTTGTTCGGCGTTGGCCTGACTATCCCAAAAAACATCGGGATGGGTAATGCTTATCGGCTCCTGGTCCAACAAATCGGAACAACTGGCTGCACCTAGAAGACATAGGACCATGATATATGTTTTAAAACTTTTTATCTGTTTCATCGTTTATAATTTAAAATTTTGTGTCAATTCCAATGGTAATTGTCCTAGCTTGTGGATATCCATTTCCATAAGTATGTCCTTTGGCATCCACCATGGAGGCATCTACCACCTTCTTGGATCTTTGCCACTGGTAAGGATTCAACATAGCTCCGTAGATTCTTAAACGTGATAGTCCAATGTTCTTCATAAAGTTGTCGTTCTGATCAAAAGTGTATCCAATTGAAGCATTGTTGACTTTCCAATAGTCACCGCTTTCTATCCAAAGCGTCTGATTGTCCCTGAAACCGTAAAAGGCTCCAAGCGTAGGGCTCTGTGGGTACATTGCAGGAAAGTCTACTCCTGCAGCACCATCACCGGGTTGCTGCCAAAAAGTATAATCACTTAGGTCTGCAAGTCCTCTTCTTGCCCAATCATCACCTCCTCTATCGTAGCTATCCATATAACTATTTAGCACAGTATTTTTAATATCGGCACCAAACGAGAATTGACTATAGGCCTGGAAATACCATTTTTTATACTGTAGGTTGATATTGAAAGAACCGGTAATATCGGGAATAGGAGAGTAGTCCGTAGTTAACTTAAGATCGTGTTCTTCATTAAGTAAATAATCCCCGTTAAGATCCTGCCATATTGGAAAACCGGGTCGGATGCTGGCCCAAGCGGATTTACCTTGTAAAGGCTCTCCAGTAAATGGATTTACAGGCAATTGGTCCAAATCATCAATAATATAATCATTAATGAACATTTTATATAGGTTTAGGGGACGCCCAACTACATATCCGTAATCTCCACCTATATAATCCTGATTGCCATTGGGCAATTTGGAAACGTAATTCTTGTTCTGGGCAAAACCTACGGACAACTCCAAGCGAAGATCGTTGGTCCTGGGGAAAACGTGGTAACGTAGCATGGATTCCCAACCGTAGTTTAAGACCCCGGCAACATTGGTGGGAGCGGAATTATAACCCGAGTAGGCAGGGAAAGCTACGTCAAAAAATAGCTTGTCCGTACTCTTGTTGTACGCATCAAACGCGAGACTTACCCTTCTGTTGAACATATCCAGATCAAACCCAATATTCCATTGTTCGGTTTCTTCCCATGAAAGGGATGCATTCCCAATTTGGTCGTAATTTGGAATAACTCCGGTTACACCTCCATAGCTGGAAACATTCATTTGATTGGCCCAATATGGATTACCACCGTAACCTAGATTGTATTTTCCGAAACGTAAGTAGTTTTCCGGGAATTGCTTCCCGTTGATACCCCAGCTACCCCTTATCTTTAAATAATCTATAAAACCGGAAATGTGGGGTTTAAGGAAGGGCTCATCCGAAATAACCCAACCTGCATTTAGGGAAGGGAACTTGGCCCAACGCACATCTTTACCAAATCTGGAAGAACCATCGATACTGAAGTTTCCACCAATCATGTAACGATTTTTGTACTTATAGCTCACACGCCCAAAATAGGATACCAAAGCATTGGCACTAATATCGGTGTATCCACTTATCTGGTCCTGGGTGTATCTGTTGTTAATGGTTTGAATAGCATCACTACCAAAACCAAAGGCGGTCATGGCCATGTCCTCATATTTGTTGTAATCCACTCTATTTCCCAATACTCCGGTAACTTCATGATCGTTATTGGCGCCTATGTTTTTAAAGAGGCTTAAATAGGTTTCAGCAGTCAAGTTTTTTCTGTTATACAGGGCATAACTAGCAAAACCATCTCCTTCTGTCCGTATGGTAGACGGCTCATAAAAGTTCTTTTTATTACTGTCATATACGAAACTTAATTGTGAATTTAGGCTAAGACTTGGTAAAAGATCATAGGTGGCAAAATTGGAAATGGTAAAGTTTACGGTTCTATCCTCGTTCAACTTTCCTTCCAGTTCACCGCTTAACGACTGTGTTCTTTCGTCTGTGATATAAAAAAGGGAAGATTGTAGTCCAGCAGGATCCACTGGTAAGGAAGAGTTAAGGTTAAAACTTCCTTGGTAAGGATTTCCCTGTCCAGTTTGTAGATCGGTATGCGTAAACCGTGTAATTAATTGGTCGCGAAATTTTTCACCGGCCTTAAAATTGAGATTGGAAGAAAAAGTAATCCTGTCTACCCCGGTCCCCTTTATAACACCTTCCTGATTGTCATATCCAAGTGAAACCCTATAGTTGGTTTTTTCACTGCCACCTCGAACACTGAAGTCGTATTGCTGATCAATCCCCGTTTTATAGAACAGGCCTTGATAATCTATATTGTTGTTAAATGCTGGGTTTATACTATCGGTCAAGACCATTGGTGTTTGATCGGATTGTAATTCGTCCGTATGCCACCATCTTTGGATCATCCCCATTTTAGCTTGGCGTTCGGCTGCCCCAACCAACATGGGTACCAAGTTGGGTTTTGGCTGCAATCCCAAACTGGAGGAAAACGAAAATTCTGGTTTGTCTAGCGCAACACCTTTCTTGGTTTCAATAATAATAACCCCATTGGCTCCCCGGGATCCGTAGATGGCCGCTGCCGAGGCATCTTTAAGAACATCTATGCTGGCAATGTCGTTAGGGTTAAGCGAGGCCAAGAAGTCTACATTGGAAACACCATAACCTGCCAAATCCTCTAGGCTGGTCTGGACCCCATCAATTACATATAATGGGCTACTATAAGCTAAATCGGCATCAATATTGCCTCCGATGCTTGTATTGCCACGAATAATTAAAGCTCCCCTGCCTGCGGGTGCCCCTGTCATATTTACGCTCTGAATACCTGTGGCCTGGGTGGCTATCAACCCTGATACATCCAATACCGGGATTCCTTCAATATCCTCGCTCTTAATACTGGATACCGCACTGGTAACATCCCTTTTAAAGACTTTTTGGTACCCAATCAAAACTACATCGTCCAATTGTGTAGCATCTGGGGCCAAGGTGATATTTACCTGTGTTTGGTTACCCACAATTATTTCCTGTGGCTTAAAACCAAGATAGGATACAGCCAATATGGATTGCGAACCTTGTACGTCTATATAAAAATTACCATCAAAGTCGGTTTGTGTTCCGCTAGTGGTTCCTTTAACTACGATTGAAGCTCCAGGTAGAGGAACTCCATTGTCATCGAAAACGGTTCCTTGGACCGTTATATTTTGAGCATGGGCAAAATGACCTACGCTCAAAAATAGAATTAGTAAATAATAGAATGGTTTTTTCATTGATCTAGTTTAAGTTAATAATTGGTTGAGTTTAAAAATTGCAAAATTCTTCTGGCGGTCTATCAGAGTATGATCCTTGGCCAAGGTTATTTGTGTGTTTTGGTTTTAAACCCATTCCATTTTCATGAAATGGGTTATGAAAAACAACTAATCAAACAACTCAAAATCTTTTTGGTAATTTTTAGTAGGTATCCTTTATCCAGTTGTACGGTTTTCTCTTTATCCAAGTGCCCCTGGTGAAATCAGGGAAATCCTGTGGTTCCCCATTGTTTTCTATAGATAGCTCGGACAGTGGGGTAACCGCACTCCAGGCAGCAGCGTCATAGGCATCCATGGGAGGGGCAATATTCTCTTTGGCCGATTCTATAAAGGCGTTCATGACAAAGAAATCGATTCCTCCATGGCCCGCTTCGGTAGCACCATCACCAAATTTTTTCCAAAGCGGATGATCATATTTTTCAAACCATTTGTCCATGGATTCCCATCCATGTCCCTCTGTAGTACCTTCAATATGGATGCGTTGGGTGTGGTAATCAAAGTCCGTAAGTCCTTGGCCCCCCTGAACCTTAAAGCCCAAGGAGTAGGGGTGGGGGTTGTTTACATTATGGGTAACAATGATGGTCTCCCCATTGGAGGTCTCTATGGTGGAGGTAATGATATCTCCCTGTTTAAATTTTAATTTGGCGTTGGGATGGTTTTCGCCAGCAGTATCTACAATATATTTATGCAGGCCAACACCTTTGGTAGCATGTGAGGTAAGCGAAAGTAAACGATTGCCCCTGTTTATATCTGCCATAACCGCTATGGGTCCAAGGCCATGGGTTGGATATACATCCGCATTCCTCAACAAGGAATGCTGTGTTCTCCAGGCCGATTCCGAGATACCCTTGGTGCCGAACTCGGCACCTTTTCCGTAGGCAGTTTTGCCATCATTGAACTTTACCCCTCGAAGGTCGTGCTGATATCCACATCTGAAATGCAAAAGTTCCCCAAAAACATTCTGTTTAACCATATTCAATACGGCAAGCACATCCCGTCTGTAGTTGACATTTTCCAATATCATAAGATGGGAACCCGTTTCTTCATGGGTGTTTACCAAGTCCCAACACTCTTCAAGAGTATTGGCCGCTGATACTTCGAGCCCGGTATATTTCCCGGCCTTCATGGAATCTACCGCCATCTTGGTATGCCATAACCAAGGAGTGGCAATGACCACAGCATCCACCTCTGTCAATGCCAATAGATTTTTGTAATCCTGTTCATTCTTTCCAAAGGCTTTTGCCTTTTTTTGGCCTGCTTTTACAATATGATCCTGAGCAATATCAATGCGGTTTTGGTCTATGTCGCAAATGGCGGTTACCACAACATCGGTTCTCTTTAAAAGGTTGTCCAAATGATTGGTTCCCCTGAGTCCGACACCTATTACGCCCACTCTCAATTTTTGGGTGTCTTTTGCAAAACCATTTCCTAAGCTCAAGTTGGGCAATAATGCTATGCCGGCCCCTGTAATGGCAGTCTTTTTAATAAAATTTCTTCTCTGGTTCATATGTTACTTTAAATTGGGATACTTGATCATTGTGTTTCGCAAATATTAATATTATGTTAATTACTTAGGTGTTCTTTTTCTGCGTTCTAGGGGTAAATTTTCGGATAATTGGGTTATTTAGTGTTTTTTTCCACCTTTTTGCATAAAATATCCCCTTTAGGGTAAGGTCAATTTTGGGTACATTTGTTAAGTCCAGAATTAGGGAGGATTAATTGAAATTGAAGCAGTTTGAACAAGAAGTTAAATAGGAATAGGATTTACGTTTTCTTAATACTGGCGTTGTTTTGCCGGTCCTATTCATATGGGCAACATTCTTCCAATTTTATCCACCTTTCCAGTAAACTGGACAATCGTAATATAAAGGTAACCCACACCGTACAGGATAGCCTAGGGTTTGTTTGGTTGGCCCATGCTGAAGGAATTTCCAAGTACGATGGTTACAATTTCGAATTCATTCCCAAGGGATCTATTTTTAAGGAGGGTACCGCTTCGGATGAGGTTAAAAAAATAGTGAAGGATGCCAAAGGGGTAATTTGGGCCCTGTCCATGAACGGACAAATATCCTATTTGGAGAAAAATGGAACATTTTTGTCCATAGACAATGCCATAGAGGGCTTCCAGAAGAGGCATAAGGTCACTATTGTTAAGGAGGGAGATGGTGTTATCTGGTTGGCTACGGACAAAGGGGACATTTATTCCTATGACCATGGGAAGGGTGTATTGGATAGTATAACCACTATTCCGGTGAATACCCCGGGCCTTAATGAGATCAACTCCATGGTCCTTAGGAAATCCGATCAATTAATAGTAAGTACCTATAAGGGACCTCTTTATATTTATTACTTGGAAACCAAGCGTCTGGAGAAATTGGAGGTGCCATATGACTACACCTTGGCCGATAACAGCCTATTGCTCTTGGATAAAAAAAATAGACTTTGGATAGGTTCTTCCTATGTGGGGCATGGTATAATGGTATATGATTTTGACAAAGAATCCTTTGTTCAGGATGGGATTATAAATGCGCAATGGCGAAGTCAGTTAAATGAATTGTTTACGGCAATGTATTGTGATGTTAATGGTTTTGTTTGGTTGGGAACGGACGGAAATGGATTGTACAGAATAGATACGGAGTCTGGCGAATTAACGATTTACAAGCACAATCATCTTAATGGGTTTTCCTTGAGTACCAATACGGTGATCGGAATAAATGAAGACCTTAAAAACAATTTATGGGTACTTACCAATTATGGGGATATAAACATCTTGCGCAATAGGAACAATCAGATAAATTATCATTCGGGAGCTGTTCTGGGAAGTCCTTCACGGGTGTTGTCCTCTTACAGGGCAATGGATGGAACGTTGTGGATAGGGACGGACGGGGACGGGGTCACCAAGGTGGCTCCCAATGGAAAGGAAGCGCAATTTTTTAACAATTCGGCCCAAAGTAAAGGGTTTTATATCCACTCTATCAATGAGGATAATAATGGTAATATATGGATGGGAACTTATAAAAACGGACTATGGGTGTATCGTCCGGATAAAGGTGGGTTCTCCAAGGTACCATTGAGCAATTCCAGGAACAATATGGTCCTGGACGTTCGATTTATTTTTAAGGACTCCAAAGATAGGATATGGGTAACGACCGACATGGGAATTTATTTGTTTTCCAACGACAAATTGTTGGCACGTTTTGAAAATGGCACGGTCGGTTTAGTAGGGTCCATTTCCCAATCTGTTGTTGAGGATGCCTCCGGTACCGTCTGGCTTGCCTATAACGGAGGAGGATTATTTAGGTTCAATGAAGATGAAAAAGACATTGCCAAATCCAATTTTACCAGGTACCAACATGTTGCCGATACGCTCATTACCAATAAGAATTACGATATATGGTCCATGGCCGCTAGCAGTACCGATGCCATTTGGCTGGTAATGGTAAGTGGTGGATTGATTAAATTTAATATAGCGGATCAACAGCTGGAAAAAATAAATATAAACGGGACCTATGACAATACCATCTTTAGATCCGTAGTATTGGAGGACCCGGACAATTTATGGTTGGGTTCCACCAAGGGTATCTGGCATATAAACGTGAGGGATTCCATATCGAGGGTGTTTCAAAAAGTAGATGGCCTACAGGATGATTCCTTTATGCAAAGAAGTGCACATAAGGGTAGGGAGGGGAATATTTATTTTGGGGGCCTGAACGGGGTAAGCTACTTTAAGCCCAATCAAATTAAAAAAGAGGAAACTATAGCCAAATTGTTTATTGAAGACATAGAAATCCTGAACCAGCCTGCCATAAAGGTCATTCCGGATCAGGTGGAAGAAGGGGTGGAGAAGTTGGAGTTATTGAAATTGGATCATGATCAATCCTCATTTTCCTTCCGGTTTTTGGCAATAGACAATGTGTTGTTTTCCAATTATAATTATGCGTATCGGCTAAAAGGTTTTAATGATAACTGGATAGATTCCGAAAAGGAGCGTCTGGCAACCTATACCAATATCCCTCCCGGAAATTATGTTTTTGAAGTCAAGGCCAGTACCGGTAATGGAGACTGGGATATTAAGGAAAAATCGGTTGCCATAAGTATTTCACGGCCATTTTGGCGTTCAAACCTGGCCCAGTTTATTTATTTACTTATAGTATTCGGCCTCGTCTACGGAATGGTCGTCTGGATCAGACTTAGGAACCGGGTAATTGCCGATGAGTTGGAACACAAACATGAAAAGGAGCTTTATGCATTAAAAATGGATTTCTTTGCCAAGATGTCGCATGAAATCCAGACCCCACTGACCTTGATCTTGATTCCCTTGGAAAACATGTTGCAACGTGCCGTGAAAAGTGGCAATGTACTGTTGCAACAGCGATTAAGATTAATTTCCAACAACGCAAATCGCTTGTCCAGAATTGTATTCGAATTAACCTCCTTAAGGGACAAGGAATTGGAAAAATTGGTGTTGAGGGCGGCAGAGCACAATATTGTTGCCGATCTATCGGAAATAACCAGCTCCTTTGAAGAGCAAGCTAAGTTCAAGGGCATCAACTTTAGATGTAGTTACCCCTGTGATGAATTGAAAATGTGGTACGACAAGGATAAAATGGAACATATATTCTTTAATCTTTTATCCAATGCCTTCAAGTTTACCCCTAAAGGCGGGGCCATTACCTTGGATGTAATAGTAGAGGACTGGGATAGAAATGTAAAGATATCCGTTACCGATTCTGGACCTGGTATTCCAAGGGAGGAACTTGAAAATGTTTTTCAATTGTTTTATCAGGCCGATACCGGGAAGCAAAAAGCAGGTACCGGGATTGGCCTGGCATTGACCAAAGAATTGGTAGATCTGCACCAAGGGAAGATAGATGTAAAATCGGACCCCATTAAGGGCACTTGCTTTAGCGTTAGCTTTCCAATTGATAAAAACAGGAGGGAGGATGTTGAAAACGAGGGAGCCATGGAAGCGGCAATGGTAGAAGTTGAGGAAGTGGATTATGATTTGAAGGAGGAAAATATGGGCACGGGTACTGCTAAATTGGCAAAGACCATATTGGTGGTGGAGGATAATTATGAACTACAGATATCATTGAAAGATATTTTTAACGATTACTATAATGTTCTTCTGGCAGAAAATGGGGAGGAAGGTTATGCCCTGGCCATGGAACATAACCCTGATCTGATAATAAGTGATATCATGATGCCCAAACTGGACGGAATTGAAATGAGCAAAATGCTCCAAAAAAACGAACTTACTACCCATATCCCAATAATATTGCTTACCGCCAAAAAAGCGGCAAAAAATAAAATCTTAGGGTTGCGGGCCGGTGCGGTCGAATACATTAATAAACCATTTAATATCAATGAACTGGTTTTAAAGGTGAACAACATCATTACCCGTAGTGATCGGTTGATCATGAAATATAAGAACGATTTAATTACTACGCCCAAAAATGGGGGAAATAGGTCCCAAGATGAGGTTTTTCTAGAGAATTTGATACATCTTGTGGAAAATCAGATCAGTAATCCAGATTTTAAGACCGAAGATCTTTCACAGGACCTAAATATGAGCTATTCCGCCATTTATAGAAAATTTCAGGGGCTGACCGGGAAGAAGATAGTGGACTTTGTTAGGACCATGCGCCTTAAAAAGGCGGCCGTCTTAATCGCCGAATGTAATTACTCCGTATCCGAGGCCGCTTTTTTGGTGGGTTTTAACGACCCCAAATATTTTTCGAAATGTTTTAAAAGGGAGTTTGGGAAGAGCCCGAGGAAGTTAAAGGAAAAAAGCGGGTCGCATAGGGAGATTTAAAATCAACTACCTCTGGGAAATCCTGTCTGCCGACAAAGGCAGGCCCTCGAGGTATTCAAATGAACAAAACTTTACCCATTTCGATGAAGAACATCGAGGAATTACACCCATTTAATGGGATTAAACTGCATAGTGCAAAATATTTGAATAATAACGCTAACAATTACAATGATGGCAATAACCTATTTGAAATCCAGATTTTTTAAAATGACTACTAAAAATACAATGTTAGTTGGCAAAAGGAGTATACATCATATAGGATTGGGCCTTTTGCTTATGGCAGGTTCCTGTACAACCTTGTCCAAGCAGGATAATGCGGAAGATATTTCCATGGAAAGATTGAGCTTTACGGACAGTATACAACCAGGGGGCAACAGTTGGGCGGTGAATGAAGTAAAGGATAATCGTCATCTAATTTCCGACAAGGGAATAAGAAATTGGAATGATCCGGGTTCTATTATTAGAACTTATTTTAAGACCGATCAAACGGGTCAATTAAATGTAGGGCTAAACCTTAAGGTGAGCGATGGTACTTCCAAAATCAGGGTTTCCCTGAACGGGACCACAAAAGAGATCCAAGTTTCCAATCATGATTTTGAAAAGGTGGATGTAGGTGTCTTTGAGATTACAACACCCGGTTATCACTTTGTTGAACTGGAGGGGCTTGAAAAAAATGCAACCAATTTTGCGGATGTCAATGAAGTACTTATAGGAGGGCAGGCTGCCAATGGTAAACTTACTTACGTAAAGGAGGATTTTTATTGGGGCAGAAGGGGGCCATCCGTACATTTAAGCTACACCGCTCCGGAAAATAAGGATATATTATGGTTTTATAATGAAATAACGGTTCCTAAAAATGAGGATGTTATAGGATCCTATTATATGGCCAACGGCTTTGGGGAGGGCTATTTTGGTATGCAGGTAAATTCTGAAACCGAAAGGAGGATCCTCTTTTCCGTATGGAGTCCGTTCGAAACCCAGGACCCCAAAAGTATTCCTGAAGAATATCGAATAATTTTGCTTGGCAAAGGGGAAGGGGTAACCACAGGTGAATTTGGCAACGAAGGCTCTGGCGGACAAAGTTATAAAGTATTCAATTGGAAGGCGGGCAATACCTATAAGTTTTTATTAAAGGGGGAGCCATCAGTAAATAACTCTACGGACTATACCGCCTATTTCTATGAGGTGGAAACTGAAAAATGGAACTTAATAGCCAGTTTTAGAAGACCGCATACTTCCACCTATTTAAAAAGGCCACATTCCTTTCTGGAAAATTTTAGGACAGAAGTAGGCCATATTTCAAGAATGGGAGAATATACCAACCAATGGATAATGGATACTGCAGGGGAGTGGCACGAACTTACAGAGGCAAAGTTCACTGCAGACGCTACCGCCAGGAAAGGTTCTAGGGAAGATTACGCCGGAGGGGCAGTCGGAAACAAATTTTTTATGAAGAATTGCGGTTTTTTTAACGAAAGGACCACCATGGATACCTTTCATGAAAGGGCTGCCAACGGGGTGGCCCCTACAATCGATTTTTCTTTGTTGGAGAAACCCGTGCAATAACTATTGTTAATTTGATAATTTGGGAATGGGTTAATTTGGAAATATATCAATGTACCAATGTACCAATGTACCAATGTGTTAATTTGATAATTTGGAAATGGGTTAATTTGGAAATATATCAATGTACCAATGAACCAATGTACCAATGTACCAATGTATTAATTTGATGATTTGGAAATGGGTTAATTTGGAAATATATCAATGTACCAATGTACCAATGTGTTAATTTGATAATTTGGAAATTTGTTAATTTAGGAAACCATAAGCCATGAGCCATGGGCTATGAGCCAAAACCATAACTAGAAATTAGAAACAAATCAGAATCAGAAACAAGAAACCACAGATAAGAAACCAGAAACAATGAAGAAATTAATTGCCTTGACCTTAATAGCAAGTAGCCTGATTTCCTGTAAGGAGGAAAAAACCAAAACGCTAAAGTTGGATCGGCCCCTAAGGCCAAATATTATCTACATTTTGGCGGATGATCTGGGATATGCGGAAATAGGGGCCTATGGACAGGAAAAAATTGAAACACCCAATATTGACGCCCTGGCCAAAGAAGGTATGTTGTTTACCCAACACTATACCAGTGCCCCGGTCTGTGCCCCTGCACGTTATATGTTGTTAACAGGTACGCATTCCGGTCATGCGCATATTCGTGGGAATGAGGAATGGGGAGAGCGAGGGGAAGTATGGAATTACAGGGCCATGGCCAAAGATTCCGTATTGGAGGGACAAAGGCCCATGCCCGACAGTACCATTACCATTGCCAAAAAATTAAAGGAGGTGGGCTATAGCACGGCCATGTTCGGAAAATGGGGCCTGGGTGCGCCCCACACCCATTCCATTCCCACCACAATGGGATTCGATTACTTTTTCGGATATAATTGCCAGCGACAGGCACATACCTATTATCCTTTGCATTTGTACAAAAATGAAAATAGGGTTCATTTGAATAACGATACCATTGCCCCAAACACCAAATTGGCCCAAGGAGCGGATATTAACGACCCCCAAAGTTATGCTTCCTATACCTTGAACGAATATGCACCGGACCTTATGTTCAATGAACTTACAGGTTTTGTAGATAGAAACAAGAAAGGCCCATTTTTTATATACTGGGCAACCCCCATACCGCATGCGGCCATACAAGCGCCCCAAAGATGGGTGGATCATTATAAGAACAAATTTGGGGAAGAAGTACCCTACTTAGGGGAAAGAGGTTATTTTCCGCATCCAAACCCACGGGCGGGTTACGCAGCCATGGTTTCTTATTTGGATGAAAATATTGGGAAACTGGTGGACAAATTGAAGGCGGACGGACTCTATGACAATACCCTGATTATATTTACCTCGGATAATGGCCCTTCATTTAACGGTGGAACCGATTCGCCTTGGTTTGATAGCGCAAAACCTTTTAGAAGTGAGTATGGTAGGGGAAAAGGCTTTGTTTATGAAGGAGGGATCAGGGTACCAATGATCGCCACTTGGCCGGGAAAGATAAAAGCGGCCAGCAAAACCGATCATATCTCCGTACATTATGACGTTATGGCCACGCTGGCCGATGTGGCGGGCTATGAAAAACCAAGCTATACGGATGGACTTAGTTTTTTGCCTACCCTGTTTTCGCAGGAAGATCAAAAGGAACACGATTTTCTATATTGGGAATTCCCCGAATATGGGGGGCAATTGGCCATTAGAATGGGCGATTGGAAAATGGTAAAAACCCATCTGAAGGACGAAAAAAATGAACCTACCTTGGAACTCTACAACTTAAAAACAGATATAAGAGAAACCACCAATGTAGCGGATCAACATCCGGAAATATTGGAAAAAGCCGCCAAAATATTGGAAAGCCAGCACACGGAACCTAGCATTGAAAAGTTTAAAATCCCTAATTTAAAGTAGTAATTTGATTTGATATTTCGATGATTTGATGATTTGGAAATGGGTTAATTGTTCAATGGGGAAATGTAACAATGTACCAATAAATCAATTTGATGATTTGATGATTTGAAAATGGGTTAATTGTGGTCAATGGGGAAATGTACCAATGTACCAATGTACCAATGAACCAATGAACCAATGAACCAATGGGTTAATTTGATAATTAGGAAATGAGTTAATTTGGAAATGGGTTTAGTACATGACCAAGACTGATTGGAGCATAAAAAAAATACGTCATGGCGAGGAATGAGGAACGAAAGACGAAGCCATCTGCAAAATGAAAGTTGCTAAACAGCATACTTCCAAACTCTATGTCCTCGCAGTGACAAAAAATTAGTTTTTGTCGTGTACTCAAGGAAATGAGTTAATTTGGCTACTGCCTACTGCCTACTGCCTACTGGCTACCGGCTATTGCAATCTTCAATCATAACTGCAATGCATCAACACGAGCATAAATTGGAGTCGATTTTTTTGGAAAGTGAAATAATGGTACTTTTACCGGCTTAAATAATATGGTGCTTTATGTTCAAAGATTTTTACACAAGGGGATTTTACATCACCTTGCTTACTGTTGCATTATGGGTGAATTTTTCAATGGCCCAAGAAGAAATTACGGAAAAGGAATTAAAAGATCATATTTCGTTCTTGACCTCCGATAAAAATTCTGGTCGTTATCCAGGAGGGAAAGCCAATAAAAGAGTCGTCAAGTATTTAAAAAAGGAATTTAATAAATCGGGTATACCTCCCTTTTTACCATCCTATAGGCAGCCTTTTGTGGCGCAATTACGTGTAAAGAAAGGGGAAAGGCCAAAAAAGGCGGTTAAAACTTGGAATGTCATAGGCTATATAGAGGGTAACGACCCCGTATTAAAGAACGAATATATTGTGTTGGGGGCCCATTACGATCATTTGGGAATGGGGGGCGGACCGTCTTCAAAATCGGATAAAATGGGGATACACCATGGCGCGGACGATAACGCAAGTGGTACTTCGGCACTACTGGAAATAGGGGAGAAATTAATGGCCCATAGGCCGACCCTAAAAAGAAGTGTTTTGCTGGTCGCCTTTGGGGCAGAGGAACAGGGCCTTTTGGGGAGTGCATATTTTACGGACCACCCTGTAGTTCCCTTATCACAGATTAAGTTAATGATCAATATGGATATGGTGGGACGGTTGAACGATGCCAAGCAGGTTTATATGGGCGGAGCCGGAACCTTTCCGGACGGGGTAGAATTAATGAAGGAATTGGGACCCCCATTGGGCTTGTCGCCAGTAGTACATGCAGGGTCTGTTGGAGGTTCGGATCATGTTTCCTTTTATAAAAAGAATATTTCCGTACTTGGAATCCATACCGGGGGCCATCTACAATACCATACGCCCGAGGATACGGTAGAACTGATTAACTTTGAAGGTCAAAAACAGGTTTGCGAATATATATATAATGCCATAATGAAGGTAGCTTCAACATCTTATGACATGAAATTTATTCCGCAAGTAGACTAGAATCACTTTCGTTCTTTACATTTGTAAGGATTAAAAATTTTGGAATGCAAAAAAATAATGTTTTAACTGCCCTTTTTCTATTGGTTTTGATGGTTCAATGCAAGGAAGAAAGTAAGTCGGCCCAAAAGGAAGAAAATAATTCCCCTATATCGGAGGTTTCGGAATCTACCGCAGATACTACCTCTATTTTGATAGAACAGCCCGAAAATGTAAATGCCCCGGATGGCATGGTATGGATACCCGGAGGTGAATTTACACAAGGAGCCGTAAAAGGGGATAAAATGGCGATGGAACATGAAAAGCCTGCCCATAAGGTGAAGCTAGATGGTTTTTTTATGGATGAAACAGAGGTGACCAATGCCCAATTTGCACAATTTGTCAAGGAAACGGGCTACGTTACCGTAGCCGAGCGGGCCATAGATTGGGAGGAAATGAAGACCCAGGTTCCTGAGGGTACTCCCAAGCCCCATGATTCCATTTTACAACCAGGTTCTCTGACCTTTAAGAAAACCAAGAGCTCCGTACCCAATCTATACGACTTTTCACAATGGTGGAACTGGACCATTGGGGCCAATTGGAAACACCCCAATGGACCTGGAAGTTCTATTGAGGGTAAGGATAATGAGCCTGTAGTACAGGTGGCCTATGAGGATGCCCTGGCCTATTGTGAATGGGCAGGTAGAAGGTTGCCTACGGAGGCGGAGTGGGAAAGGGCTGCCAGGGGCAATAAAACCGAAAGTATCTATTTCTGGGGCGATGACGATTCCAATTTGTCCCAAATGGCCAATACCTGGGAAGGGGAATTTCCGGTAACCAATACCAAAGCCGATGGTTTTGAACAGCGCGCCAAAGTTAAATCCTACCCTCCCAACGATTTTGGCCTTTACGATATGGCCGGTAATGTTTGGGAATGGACCAGTGATTGGTACAATACCAATTATTATAAGGAATTGGGTGCCTTGAATGGTCCGGTGGTCAACCCCCAAGGCGCAGCCACGGCCTATAACCCCAGTATGCCCTATGCCAAGGAGAAGGTAATGAGGGGAGGGTCCTTTCTATGTAATGCTTCCTATTGTGCCAGCTATAGGATTTCTTCCAGGATGGCCTCCAGCTTGGATTCTTCCTTGGAGCACCTGGGTTTTAGGACAGTGGCCACCGTAGATATGCTAGCAGGGAATAAATAGTATTTTCTGTTTTTTTTAAAATTATCCTGAGTTCGATTTTAAAAATACTGTTTTTCAGATAGTTATATAATAATACCATAAAACATCCGTCATTCCGAACGAGGTACGAGAAGGAATCCCACAACAATGGGATTTCTCGTCGTTCGTTCCTCACTCTGTTGAAATGACAATCATTTTATTGGCAATTAATTATCTTGCATTAAGCATTTAAACAGTAATCGAATTCACCTTAAGTTTTAGTCCTCTAGGCCATGCCAAGGGGATTTTTTTTGGCTTGGTCTGAAAGTCTATGGTATAATAAAATATATTTTAAACGTAAAATTTACATTTAAAATATATTTTCTATATTTGTGGTCTAAACACTGAAAGTATATGCCGTTTCCCGACAATTTCTCCCCAGAACTAGTTATTGAATCCCCCGGAAGGATCAATTTGATAGGGGAACATACGGATTATAACCTGGGCTATGTATTGCCTACGGCCATAGGGAAGAAAATCACCTTTAAATTCAAACGAAACCATTCCGATAAGGAGTGCAGACTGTATAGTTTGGGTTACAATACCGGCTTCACCCTACAATTGGATAAAATTGCCAGGAGCGGGGTGGAATGGGAAAATTATATTCTGGGCGTTATCAATGAAATTTTGCTGAGAACGGATAGGTTAAGGGGGTTCGATTGTACCATTGATAGTAAATTACCAATGGGTTCGGGTCTCAGTTCATCCGCTGCCTTGGAATGTGGTTTGGCCTTTGGACTCAATGAATTATTTGATCTGGGGCTTTCCAAAATGGATATAGTGCATCTATCGCAAAAGGCAGAGCATACTTTTGTAGGTACCCAATGTGGAATCATGGACCAATTTGCTTCGGTAATGAGCGAAAAGGGACATGTTATTTTATTGGATTGCAAGTCCCTGGAGCATCAGCAGATCCCGATCCAAATGGAACCCTACAAAATGATAATGCTGAATACAAAAGTGTCCCATAACCTAGCCTCCAGTGAGTATAATACCAGGCGGCGGGAATGTGGTGAAGCTGTGGACATTATTCGGGGAAAATATCCGGAAGTACGGTCGTTAAGGGATGTAACGGCTATCATGATAGAGGAGTTTAAGAATACAATGGACACCACACTTTTTAAAAGGAGCAGTTTTATTGTTAGTGAAAATGAGAGGGTGCTGAAAGCGGCAAATGCCTTAAAGGCCAATGATATTAAACTTTTGGGAACCCTGCTCTACGAGGCACATGAAGGGATCAGTACATTATACGAGGTAAGTTGTCCGGAATCCGATTTTTTGGTTGATTTTTCCAAACAATTTGATGCCGTATTGGGGGCAAGACAGACCGGTGGTGGATTTGGAGGCTGTGTTTTGAACATTGTGCATAAGGATAAGGTGGAGGCCTTTGTAGAGGAAGCCACTAAGGCATATAAGGAAGCTTTCAATATTGATTTGGAGGCCTTTGGGGTGCAACCCAGTGCAGGAACTTACATACATAGTAGCGTATAATGGAAAATAGTTTTAATAATAATCCCCATAGAAGATTAAATATTCTTACAGGGGAATGGATTTTGGTTTCTCCCCATAGGACCAAAAGGCCATGGCAGGGAAAGACCGAAAAAAGTGCTAGGACAGACCTACCTGCTTACGACACTTCCTGCTATCTTTGCCCTACAAATGAAAGAATGGGAGGCGGGTTCAACCCCAACTATGAAAAACCCTATTCCTTTGTCAATGATTTTTCGGCCCTATTGCCCAATGTTAAGGAGGAGACCTATAAAAACGGACTTTTGTACGCAGAATCGGAATCCGGTATCTGTAAGGTAGTCTGCTTTTCACCCGATCACTCCCTTACATTGCCTTTAATGTCCGTTCCGGACATTACGGACGTAATCTCGCTCTGGCAAAAAGAATATAAGGAATTAGGGGCCAGGGAAGGTATTGAGTATGTTCAGATATTTGAAAATAAAGGAGCCATAATGGGGTGTAGCAATCCCCATCCGCATGGGCAAATTTGGGCACAGCATAATATTCCACAGGAAGTGCACAAGAAATCCGGAAACCTGCTGGCTTATTGGAAAAAGCACGGTAGAAGTATTTTGGAAGATTACATGGTCCAGGAATTAGAATTGCAGGAACGTAATATTCTTGAAAATGAACATTTTGTGGCATTGATTCCCTATTGGGCGATATGGCCTTATGAGACGATGATCATTCCTAAAAGAAAATTGGCACATATTGGTTTACTTTCGGAACCCGAAAAGGTATCCTATGCCGAAATCCTGAAACAACTTACCATAAAGTACGATAATATTTTCAATACTTCTTTTCCCTATTCTGCGGGAATTCATCAAGCGCCCACAGATGGCAGGGACCACCCGGAGTGGCACTTCCATATGTCTTTTTACCCGCCCTTATTGCGATCGGCTACGGTGAAAAAATTTATGGTAGGTTATGAAATGTTTGCCAATCCACAACGGGATATCACTGCCGAACAGGCAGCGGAAACGATGAAGACATTGCCCAATTGGCATTATAGTGGGAGTGGGGAAGAATAATCTGATAAAGGTGCTCCCTTAATTATAGAGGTCCAATTTATTCTTTAGCCGGGTAATTTCATTTTGCATTTTTTCCATCCTATTTAGAAGTCGCGTAATAACGGCGATACCTTCCAAATTAATATCGAGATCGGAATGCAGTCTAAGTATTTTTTCCGCTTTCGGCAACTGCTGTATGGGGAGGTAATGCGTATTTTCCTTAACCACTACATCTACCAGTCCGTACTCGTATAGCTCCAATACGAAATGGGTTTCTATGTTATGACTTGTGCAAAAGTCGGTAATAAGTATATATTCCTGGTCCATAAGCATTAACTTTGATAAGTATAATTGTTTGATGTCCTAGTGTAGTTTGCTCCTTTCATAGATAACTTATTTTCTCAGATTGGCCAATTCCCTAAAAAGTTCCTTTTCCTTGACCGTTAAATTGGTAGGGGTAACCAGATTGTAGGTAATGTACAAATCCCCGTAAACCCCTGTTTTTTTATATACCGGGAAGCCCTTGCCTTTTAATTTGATCTTGGTGCCGTTCTGTGTTTCCGGCTTAACGTTCAATTTCACCTGTCCGTCAAAGGTATTCACCATTATTTCACCGCCCAAAAGGGCCGTATAAAGATCCAGGTTTATCTTAGTGTATAGATTGTTGCCGTCCCTTTTAAAGTCGGTATCGTTTATAATACCAAAGGTTATATAAAGGTCGCCTTTGGGCCCCCCTTGGTGTCCGGGCCCGCCATGACCACTAATTTTTATGGTCTGCCCATTCTCAATTCCGGCCGGGACGGTAATTCTAATATTTTTACCGTTTACATTAAGGGTTTGCTTATGGGCCGTATATACATCCCTAAGGTGCAATTTTAACTCTGCGTTTAGATCCTGTCCTCTAAAACCTGCCTTTCTCCTTTGGGAAAAGCCACCGGACCCTCCAAACATGGATTCGAAAAAATCCGAAAAATCTTGTTCCCCATAACTTTGCGAATAAGTCTGCCCACCACCGCCATAGGCCGACTGCTGGGACGCTCTGGCCTTTTCAAACTCTTCCGCATGTTCCCAATCCTTTCCGTATTTATCGTATTTTTTACGTTTTTCCGGATCGCTCAGTACCTCATTGGCCTCATTGATTTCCTTAAACTTTCTTTCGGCCTCCTTGTCGTTGGGGTTGACATCCGGATGATGTTTTCTTGCCAATTTCCGATAGGCCTTTTTAATTTCGTTTTGACTGGCACTTTTGTCCAATTCCAAGATTTTGTAGTAGTCTATAAATTTCACCTAGCAGTTATTTGTTTTCCCTTATTCTTGTGGATTGTTGAACCAAATGTAATATATACCTATTATGGGGATTTACGCAAAGCAAATTCAATAATAATATTTGTATCCCTCCTAAGTATCAAAGTAAAATTATAAAAAAACAGAGTACATGAAACTGATTAAAGTCATGAATTATTCGTTTGGTTCCCGCTAAATTTAATGGAAAATTGATTGGAAATAGACTTGAGGCCTATTTTGGTAATATGTTTTAAAAACATAAAAACATAAAAACAATAGAACAAGCTATATTAATTGATGGCTTGGCCTTTTCTTGAAATTCAAATGAGAGCTTATATTTCCCAAGAGCAATGAATAAGGGGCCTTTTTAATCTAAATAATTCCCCGAAGCCCGTCCGTTCCGGTCGCACTGGCCTGCATTTGTAGGACAGACAGGGCTTTGCCTTGGGGATAGTCTGTTTCAAGAAATTTTTTATTGGACCATTTTGCTATACTAATAGTAAGAATTGGTTCCAACTTTTATGGCAAAAGGGAGTGTTTCCCTTAAGATGGGGTTGTATCCATAGTTTATGCAACTAGTTTTATAATAACTTTTTATAACTTTTGGGGGATGTTTTTTATTGAAAATCCTACATTTGTTTTCTAATAAGTATAATAGAAGTTTTTATTATGGCAGATAAAGTGGAGCGTTTAAAAACGTTGATTATTGGTTCGGGACCTGCAGGATATACTGCAGCTATATATGCTTCCAGGGCGGATCTTAAACCGGTATTGTATACTGGTATGGAACCTGGTGGACAATTGACCACTACAACGGAGGTGGATAATTTTCCAGGATACCCAGAGGGAGTTGACGGGCCTACAATGATGGTACAATTACAGCAACAGGCGGAAAGATTTGGTACGGAAGTCCGTATAGGTATGGCTACAGCTGTCGATTTTAGTGACGAAGTAGGAGGAATACACAAGGTCACCATAGATGACAGCAAGGTTATTGAGGCGGAGACCGTAATTATTTCCACAGGGGCAACGGCGAAGTATTTAGGTATCCCTAGCGAACAAAAGCTTCGCGGGGGCGGTGTATCGGCATGTGCCGTATGTGACGGTTTCTTTTATAAGGGACAGGAAGTAGCTATTGTAGGTGCAGGGGATACCGCTGCCGAAGAGGCTTCCTATTTGGCCAATATTTGCAAAAAAGTGACTATGTTGGTGCGAAGGGACGAAATGCGGGCTTCAAAGGCAATGCAACATAGGGTGAACAGCCTGGACAATATTGAGATTCGTTATAATACGGAAGTAGATACCGTTTTGGGCGATCAGGTTGTGGAAGGTTTAAGAATGGTGAACAATGTTACCGGAGAAAAGGAGGACATAGCCATTACCGGATTGTTCATTGCCATTGGGCATACGCCCAATACGGATATTTTTAAAGGACAACTGGAAATGGATGAAACTGGATATTTAATTACCCAGGGTAAAACCACCAAAACCAGCAAACCCGGAGTTTTTGCGAGCGGGGATGTCCAGGACAAGGAATACAGACAGGCCGTTACGGCGGCAGGTACCGGATGTATGGCAGCACTTGATGCGGAGCGGTATTTGGCCACCATTGAAAGTCATCATGTAGTTTCGTCTTAGACGAATTGGAATAGGTCCAAATTTAAATTGGTCAATTTAAAACGATCTGTAGTTGGAACATAGGTTCCAACTACAGATCGTCTTTTTAGTGATGGTCCGTAGATTTGAAGCGGCTCACTGAAAAGTAATACCAGGACACTAGTGTCCTGTCAACCCTACTTTAGCCATCCCAAGTCTTGTTCTTTTTCACCCGGCCTGCGTTAAAAAACAGTTCCGTAGCTTCGGCTATGCAACATTTTTTTGCCTTGCCCAGATAAAAAATAACGGCGACTTAAACGACACAGTAGCATTGACACGACACTAGTGTTATGTTAAGTATGTTTTGTTATTGAATTTAGGTCTCTATCCCCGCCCGAACGTACTGTTCGGTACGGGCGGGCCCTCGACCGGACAATCTGTCGTCTCTTCGAGCGGAGTCGAGAAGTCATTTCACGGTTGACTTGACACTAGTTTAGCCGTTTGTAGTTTTCTGAATTTATTCGGTTGCCATCCTCGTCAATAAAGATTTGGCGGTACCTGTCTCCCTCCAATTGGAGTTCCATATGCCATTCCATGTTCTCATTGGCCACTTTTTTCATGGATGCGGACATATATTCCAATTTTTCGGTCAAGGTACTGTCCGTAGCCTTATAAGAACCATAGCCAAACCATTCAATGGAATCTGTGGGCACATATCTGGTCCACATTACCTTTCCATTATAATACATTTTAATTTGCCGGTAGCCATCTGAAGGAGGTATGGTCTGTACTACATCGTTACCATCGTAATTGTTAAAACTTTCCAATTCCCATGTACCTTCCAAGGTTTTGGGATTTTGAGGTACTGGAGATGCAATTTCAGTAGCAGAAACCAAAAATAACATCAGGAAAACTATTCCAAGTATTTTTTTCATGGCTTATTAATTTAAAGGATTAGATACTAATAAGTTACGACTTTTTTAGAATATTAACATATTAAATAGGGAATAGTTTGTTACATGACAAAAATTGTCTTAATAAAGTTCTTCGGAAAATCTGTTTTACCCCAAGCCCTAAAGCCTGCCTGTCCGGTAGGCAGGGGAGCCTGATTTTCCTCGATTTCCCCCTTTAGGTTCGGGGTCAAAAATTGAGGAAAATCTTGGGAAATTTAATTTTGTCATGTACTAAGGAGAATATGTTAAAAAAAGCGTGTCAAAAGGGAGGATTTGGAGTCCATGGGACTAAGGCAATATTGTCTTAAAAAGAGTTGATAATTTCACATAATAAAAGGATATCCTCCTTTTTATGCTGGGCACTTATTACAATTCTACTCATAAGTTGGGAATCCTCATTGGGATAACGAAAGCTGGTCACCAAAATATTTTCCCTTTCCAGATAATTTACCAGATTTTCATCTGCAAAGCTGAAGGTTGGATGACCCTCCATGAATTTAAATCTATCCAAAGTTTTAATATTGGACTTGAATAGGTCCATATTATGGATCAGAATTGACCTTTTATCAAGGAAGAGTGACTTGCTGTCCATAAGACTGGCTACAGCGGCGGGAGCTGCCGGACTTGCCCCGCCAAAAAAAGGAGTGTCCATGAATTGTTCAATTCTTTTTTTATTTCCAAAAATGGACCCCGCCTGAACTCCGAACCCTTTTCCCAAGGAGCAACAAACAATAAGTTCCTTTGGGTTTAATTTCTGGAGCCTACGAAAAACGCCACCACCATTTTCGCCCACAATTCCTATGCCATGGGAATCGTCCACCACTAGGATAATATTTTCCAAAGGCAACATTTTTAACCCTTCAAAATCGGGATAATTGGCTCCGGAAAAATCGATCGCATCCAAAAATAGCACCGGACAAATTTCTGGATCGGTTTCCAAATGGGCCCTAAGGGCTATGTTCAAGGCCGTAAAAGTGATGTATGGTTTTAGTTTTGTTGAAGGGGTAGGGGTATAGAGGGCAGCATGGGTATTGGGGGCATAGAACAGCCTATGTTCCTTGGTATCCATAGTTTGCCTTACCAACTGTCCGGCCAAATACCCAGAAGATAAAGTGGTACTGGATTCACACCCCACCAATTGGGACAGGTATTGTTCTGCCCTTTCAAAAACGGTAATACGTACGTTGGATTTTCTGGAGGCCCCATAACCGGTACCATATTTCCGGATATTGGATATAAAAATTTCTTGAAAAATTGTGTCGGTCTGAAGCCCCAGATAGGAGGTGCCTCCAAAATACAAAAGCTTCCTATGGCCAAACTCCAATTCCCTTCCAGGGAACCCATCGGTATAGATAATCATCAATGTAAACGTATTCCACTTCCTCCGGTGGTAGGAAAGATTACTTTGCCCTTTTCCTGAATGATCACCCCATCTGCAATATCTTCCCTTAACAACATGGCGCCATCCATATCCACATAATCCAATTGTGGTATTAGTTGGGCTATGGCCGAAATACCTACAGTGGATTCGGTCATACAGCCTACCATTACCTGAAGATTCAATTCCTTGGCCCTTTTTATCATTCGCCTTGCCGGGGTAAGTCCACCACACTTTGTCAATTTTATATTGATCCCGTTAAAATGAAGCGCGCATTTCTCTACGTCCGATTCCACAATACAGCTTTCATCGGCAATAACGGGCAGCACACTTTTGTGCATAACCGCTTCCATCCCGGTCCAATCATCCGCCTTAAGCGGTTGCTCCAGGAACTCAACCCCCAAGTCCTTTAATAATAGGGCATTGGCAATGGTTTCCTCCGCTGTCCAGGCGCAATTGGCATCCACCCTGAAGATGGCATCGGTATGTTTGCGAAGTTCCCTTACTATCTCCACATCCCTATCGGTACCCAATTTAATTTTATAAATTGGCCAAGGCATTTCTTTCATCTTGGCCACCATTTTTTCAATAGAATCCAATCCTATGGTATAATTGGTTATGGGATATTTACTGTTGTCCGTATCCCATATTTCATATAATGGTTTGCCCAGTATTTTTCCGTACAGATCATTGGCGGCAAGATCTAGGGCGCAGATAGCAAAATTGCTCAATTTTTTGGATACCAAGAATGCATGGAAGCCTTCTGGATCCCTAAAATTGAACCCCTCGATTTCCTCCCTGACATTTTCAATCTCCTCCTGCATGGTTTCAAAGGTTATTCTATAGTAGGGGTTGGATGTTGCCTCGCCATAGCCCGTTACACCATCCAGTTCCAGTGCAACGATCATTGAATCTTGAAAATCGTGGGATTCCCTGGAAATACTGAAAGTGTGCTTTAACGGTAGCACATATTTTTTAGTAGTAATCTTCATAGGATGAATTATTGAACGAATATAAAGAAAGATGGTGTATTGGAAAATGAAAACCCACTGAAATCTTAGTGGGCTTGCAAATTTTGGTACAGTGGGATCCTTATTGATACAAGGTTTACTCGATAATCGAGATTTAAACCTGCCTGCCGCAGGCAGGTGCTTCGACGCTTGCCCGCCCGTGCCGTTCGGACAGGCGTCGAAATCAAACTTGAATTTCCTTTCAATGCCTCGCGGGCCTGCCTTTGTCGGCAGACAGGCTTGCCCCGAGGTAGTTTACTATTTATAGGGCACTGACACTTCCAGAGCTCGATTTTTCATGTTCCACTTTAGCATTTCCGGTATAACGGATCTCTCCCCCACTAGTCGCTTTTGCAATTAAAGTTTCGGATGCGTTTACTGTTATTCCGGCCCCGCTACTAGCACTGGCGTTGCATTTGGAGGCGCTTAAATTTTCCGCTTTTATTCCTGAGCCGCTACTGGCATTACTGCTGAATGTTTCTGTTTCTCCGCCCACTTTGATATGGGCCCCACTACTGGATTCCGCTATTACCTTGTTTGCCTTAAGCTCCCCAATTTGTAGATTGGAACCACTGCTGGAGTTCAATTCAATGTTTTGGACCGCTATGGCATTTATGGTAGATAGGGCAGCACCGCTGGAAGTTTCCAATGCCGTTATGACAGGTAGGGTAACATGGACATTTTTGGTGGCCCTACCAATATTTTCAATGGCATGAATCCGTAGGGTCCCATTTTTGATTTCCGTTCCGATCAGGGCCAAAATATTTTCGTCTGCCTCTACCACAATTTCGAAATCATCGCCTTGGGCAACATATACGTTCAAGCCCTCGGAAGCTGATATGGCCGTAAAGTTGGAGGCAACAGCTCTATTGTCCTCTTCAATAATTCCATTTCCCTTTTTGCCATTTCCGATATTGATATCAAAGCCGCAGGAAGAAAATAGGATTGTTAAAATTAAAATGATGGTAATTCTTGCTAGTGTTGTCATGATCGTTGTTTTTTAGTCTTGCAATGAACTTTTGGGGGCAAGCTTATTTCAAGGATTGATTAATGTTGTTAAAATTATTGTTTGGTTTTCTTTGGTCACATTTTAAATTGCCGAACTGTTAGAATAACCTACCCAACAGTATCTTTTTTTAATTCTGCCTTTGTGGCTTCATTCGCTTTTATCTGCACGCCCTTTTCATCTATTTTAAGTTTAAAATTGTCACCATCACCTTTTATATCGATATCTACTCCATTTTCGTCAATAATGATCTTGTTATTTTGATCCTCTTCGATTTCTTCCGTTTCAGGACAATCATTACATATCAACTCCCCATTGTTGTTCATCATCCAGGAGTATTTGGTTAGCTCGCACCCGTCCACATTCCGGTCATTATTGGCCCTGATTATCCAGCAGCTTTCCGGTGATTTCCCAAATTCTACTTTGGTTCCCACTGGTAGGTATATATATACCCTTACATCTTGGTCCCTAAATTTATTTTCCTTGGCAGTTGATAAAAAATCGTCCAGTAGAATGGTGTTGCCTTGAACTACATAATTGTAGTTGATCTTGCCAGCGGTTTCTGTAGCATTTTTAAAGGAATTCCCATCGGCGTTTTTCCTTACTTCGATACGCGCTATAGAATCGTGCGACATTTTTAGGTATAGACGGAAATCCCGTGAAATGAGAATTTCTTCCCCATTTTCGGTGTAATCCAAAACAATTCCATTAATGTGCATATTGTTTTCCTGCTTGTCCCTATCAGTCGACCTTAAGTTTATTTTGATAGGTTCCGAAGGTTGGGCGAAATGCAGTTCCTTTTCGATGGCCACATTGCCAGAATAGGCGTGCGCGGCGGCCTGGTGTATACCAAAAACTGTCAACAATATTATAGAGATCAACCACAGGCCCAGAAGGGTAAATTTTGCAATATTGCCGATCGATTTTAAATTGTTCACCAAGATCTTTAGGCCTAGGTACATTAGGAAGAAAAAGGGGATTCCCATTGCAAAAAAGGCGAGTATCGAAACTACCCATACCGGAGTATTGGTGGAGTTGACCAGATTATAAAAATCAATGCCCGGCAGGTGTATTATGTCCAGTATGCCTACCGTAAACAGCCCTACTATTAAGGCCACAATTCCAGCTGCCCCAATAATGATCAGGATGATCCCAATGAACTTGCCTATGATCTTAAAGAAAAACATAATAAGATCCGCTATGGCATTAAAAAAGCTCTTGCTACTATCCTTTACCTTGTTTCCCATTTTTTCATAGTCCACACTCTTTACTTTTTCGGCCACATCCTCAAAGCCTTCCTTTACTTTTTTTTCAATATTGCTTATGTTTACGGCTTCCCCTCGCATATCCAACTTCTGCGCCGTGGTAGTGGCTTCGGGAATTAAAATCCACAATAGGGCGTATATAAAGATGAAGCCTCCCCAACTAAATATGGTAAGCAATACCCATAATAGACGTACCCACAGGGCATCTATACCAAAGTAATGGCCAAGTCCCGCCGAGACTCCACCTATATATTTGTTGTCTATATCCCTGTATAATTTCCTTACCCTGGATGTTTTTTTGGTGCTTATGGGCTGGTCCTCAAATATATCCTCATCTACCATGTAATCCTCCGGTTGTCCCATGATCCCAATAACCTGGTCTACCTCTTTCTCGGTAATTACCTGTCTTTCGTTTTCCATTTTTTCATGGAACAGTTCGGCAATTCTGGCCTCTATATCCGCAATGATTTCTTCGCTACCATTGGTATTGGCAAAGGAACGTTTTATTGCCTCGAGATAGCGTTGTAATTTAGCATAGGCTACTTCATCTATGTGAAAGAATAAATTGGCCAGGTTTATATTTATTGTCTTGTTCATTTTTTAGCTATTTTTTGTTTTGGTAACAAGGTTAGTGGCATTTCTTAGTTCATCCCAGGTGGTATCCAATTCCTTCAGAAATATTTTTCCGGTCTCTGTCAATGTATAATACTTTCTTGGAGGGCCTGAAGAGGATTCTTCCCAGCGGTAGTTTAACAATCCTGCATTTTTTAGTCTTGTGAGCAACGGATAAATAGTACCCTCTACCACAAGCATTTTAGCATCCTTTAAGGTATCCAGGATTTCGGAGGTATACTTGTCCTCCCCATTTAGAATGGAAAGTATGCAATACTCCAAGACTCCCTTGCGCATTTGTGCCTTTGTGTTTTCAATATTCATAATTACATGATTATAATAATTTAACTGTTCGTTTTTTTGATGATCGCATTGCAGCATTTTAATTTTGATCTATTTGATTGATGAATAAACTCTGGAATTAGTGTGATGAGTACTAATTTTACTCGATAATCGAGATTTAAACCTGCCCGCCCGTGCCGTTCGGACGGGCCCGCCCGTGCCGTTCGGATGGGCCCGCCCGTTCTGTTCGGGCAGGAGTAGAAATCAAACTTGAATTTCCTTTCAATGCCTCGTGGGCCTGCCTTTGTCGGCAGACAGGCTTGCCCCGAGGTAGTTTACTTAATAAATGGGATGCTTATCGGATATTTAAAATCCAGGCCTTCATTGGTGCGTATGGTGGCCAGGATGGTGTACACTATATTTATCAAGAACAGCCCCAATTGTGCAAATCCTGCAATCCCTATGGGCCAAAGCCATTTGCCAAGCTGGAAAGGA
Source organism: Arenibacter sp. P308M17 (assembly GCF_003426735.1). Classification (GTDB taxonomy): domain Bacteria; phylum Bacteroidota; class Bacteroidia; order Flavobacteriales; family Flavobacteriaceae; genus Arenibacter. The sequence goes on along the minus strand of NZ_QVON01000002.1, from coordinate 741,415 downwards.
TGAAAATCGAAATCGAAATTAAACCCGTTGAATTCGTTAAAATTGGCAAAGTTAAAATCTCCCAAATGAAATATTTCAGGTATAATGCCAATAAAAAAAGGAATGGTAATAATACCTATGATGATGGAATATAACAGGAGACTGATTTGGAAATTCAGGGCCTGTTTACCATTTTGGTCCACGAAGCCCTGGTCTTTTTTATTCGCGGTCCAAAGGATTAGGGGAAGCAGGAAATTCCCAAAGGGTATGAAATACTTGGAAAAGGTAGAGGCATGTATTATTGCCGCTAAATTTTTTTCGTGTTTGCTCAAGGTTTCGGTCATTACAGTACAATTAGTGTTTCCAATAAGGGTTATTTATATTATAATTAGAGCTGGATCCAATCGGTATCCGGTCGTGGCCATATCAACATTTGGGAGCGAAAGGGACCATTTTTATCAATCGATCTTATTAAGCCTAATAACTTTCTATGCAAATATATATCTAAAAGAAGGTACTATGCAAAACAAAGTACTAATTATTAACAAAATATTAACAATTGAAAATGGGTACATTTTATTTATTTTTGATGAAAATTAGATGAAAACTATGGCCTCGGATGCAAGTAAAATAAACATGTTCAGCTTTTTCAAGCTCCCGGCCGTATGGTGGACAGGAGTGCGGTTAAGGCATATTGATGAAAAAAAGGCCATAGTCACCGTTAGGCACAGATGGATCAATCAAAATCCATTTAAATCCCTGTTTTGGGCAGTTCAGGGAATGGCAGCCGAGTTGTCTACAGGTGCTATGGTCATGACCCAGATTAGAAAGAGCGGAAGGAAAATTTCGATGTTGGTGGCCAATAACAATGCCAATTTTTCAAAAAAAGCCACCGGTACTATCACCTTTACCTGCGAGGAGGGCCACCTTATATCCGATGCTATTCAGAAAACCATTGAAACCGGGGAAGGGCAGACCATCTGGATGAAATCTGTAGGCGTTAACGAAGAGGGAATAGTAGTCTCCACCTTTAATTTTGAATGGACCGTTAAGATTAAAAGTTAATTTGAAAATTTGGAAATGTGCCAATTTATTAATGTACCAATGTGCCAATGTACCAATGTACCAATGAACCAATGAATCAATGTACCAATGCATTAATTTAGTAATGAAGCAATGGGTTAATTTACCAATGTACCAATGAATTAATGTAACAATGTAACAATTTAGGCTGGAGTCCATGTTTGGATAAACCAATTGATGATTGTAACAAAACGTTCCTTCTTGGTACTAACTAAAAGAAAAAAATCAAAATATTAAAGTTATATTATGAACGCACACGAAATAGACTATGTAATTTACGGGGAGGAAATGCAATATGTGGAGATAGAACTGGATCCACAAGAGGCGGTTGTGGCCGAAGCGGGCAGTTTTATGATGATGGATTCGGACATTAAAATGGATACCATTTTTGGTGATGGTTCCAATCAGGATACCGGGGTGCTGGGAAAACTTTTCTCGGCCGGAAAACGCTTGCTTACTGGAGAAAGCCTATTTATGACGGCATTTTTGAACATAGGTCATGCTAAAAGACAGGTGAGCTTTGCCTCTCCATATCCCGGTAAAATTATTCCGATAGACCTCAGCGAATTTCAAGGCAAGTTCATTTGTCAGAAGGACGCCTTTTTGTGTGCCGCAAAAGGAGTTTCCGTGGGCATAGAATTTTCAAAGAGATTGGGTCGTGGGCTATTTGGAGGGGAAGGATTTATCATGCAAAAATTGGAGGGCGACGGAATGGCATTTGTTCACGCAGGAGGAACTACCGCAAAAAAAGTACTCGGTCCGGGCGAAACCTTAAAAGTAGATACAGGCTGTATTATTGGTTTTACCAAGGACGTGGATTATGACATAGAGTTCATAGGAGGAATCAAGAATACTATTTTTGGGGGAGAGGGGCTTTTTTACGCTACCTTAAGAGGCCCCGGTACGGTATATATTCAATCGTTGCCCTTTAGCCGATTGGCGGGAAGGGTACTGGCATCCATTCCCAGAGGTGGAAAGGACAAGGGTGAAGGAAGTATTTTAGGTGGCTTGGGCAACCTTCTGGATGGGGATAACCGATTTTAGTCTATCCAAAGCCTTCCTCATTTTTCCTTAACCGCTCCCAAATGTTTTGATGGCAAACAAGAACCTTTTACAAGTGAAAAACAAGAAAGTAAGAAACATACATAGGGAGATATTGTCCGACAACTGGTACACCCTTGAAAAGATAAGTTTTGATTACCGGCGGGATGACGGTAATTGGGAGACCCAATCCCGCGAAGCCTATGATCGCGGTAATGGTGCCGCGATTTTATTGTACAACAAAAAGAACAAAACGGTCATACTTACCCGACAGTTTCGGATGCCTACCTATATCAATGGCAATGATTCCGGAATGATGATAGAAGTATGCGCCGGGTTGTTGGATGGTGACCATCCTGAAGATTGTATAAAAAAAGAAACTGAGGAAGAGACCGGATATAAATTGGACAAGGTAGAGAAGGTCTTCGAATCCTATATGTCGCCAGGTTCCGTAACCGAGATCCTTTATTTTTTTATTGGATCCTATGAGGAAAAAATGAAGATAGGCGAGGGTGGAGGTGCCGAGGAGGAGACAGAAAATATTGAAGTCCTGGAACTGGGCTTTGAAAAAGCTATGGAAATGATCGGTACCGGTGAAATTAAAGATGCCAAGACAATAATGCTATTACAATATGCCAAAATTAACGGGTTATTCTCCAACGGGTAATACCACCCCATGCCCAAATTTCCCCATAACTGAAGGTGCTATTGTTAAAATTTCCGGACCACTTAGATTTGGTTAAGGTCATGGATCAATAGTTGTCCCGGATCTTAGTAAAAATAGGTTCCATATACTGTATTACCTCACTGTTACTTTTGGTAAAATGGTTGTTCATAAAACTAAATATCAACGTTTTTCCGGACCTCGTCAATAGGTATCCGCTAAGGCAATAATTATTGCCAAGTGATCCGGTTTTGGCATAAATGTATGGGCTGCCCCCACCAATAAATCTCCCTTTTAAGGTACCGGTAAGGCCGCCGATAGGAAAAAAGTTGAACAAGCGTTCCCGTGGTACTTCATGATACATTTTATTCAATACATATACCATTGATCCCGGAGTAAACAAATTGTAGCGGGATAGCCCGGAACCATCCACCCATCGCGGAGGTTGTTCAAGTTCTGTTAAATAATGGTCCAAAATATGTGCTCTGGCCCTGGCACCATTCAGGGTATCCGAAAGCGTAGAGGAGCTCACAATTAATAATTGCTCCGCAAGAAAATTATCACTTACTTCCATCATTCGCTTATACAGGGAATCCGAAGAAACACTGTACAAAACCTGCTTTTGCCCATTTGGCATCTTTTGCACAATATTGACTTTCTTGTGCAGTACTTTTTCCAATAGACTTTTTGTAAGTGTGCTATCTATTATAAAGGGACTTTCCAAGGTATCACTTCTTTGGGGGTCAAAATAAAAGGTATTGCTGTAAAATTCCCGATTTACACCATAGCCAATGGGCACTACCTGATCTTTGAAATGTTCCGGATTAACCAGCAAACTCCCATTATTGGTTATGGTTACCACATTGCCGTATAAGGGAATACTATTTCTTTCCGGACTGAAATAGAGGTCGTAATCCTCCCACGCCCAACCCGGACCATATCTACTATCCTTAAAATTATTTAGATATAGGGATATATTCTTATGGTTTTGGGCCAATTTTACAGCGGAACTATCACCGAAATAGGGATGTAACAAGGTTGGATCGCCTGTACCCTCCATATAGAGGGTGTCGTTTTTAACAATGTATTTTAGGGCCGGAATCTTATCCGGCAGGGTCTTAAGGGAAGAATACAGCGTAAATATCTTGGTATTGCTTGCCGGAGTAAAATACTTTTGGCTATTGTAGCTGTACAAGGTATCATTTTTTATAGGGTCGTAGATCAATAGCCCCTGAAAGTAATCATTTGCCGCCCGAGAGTGAATATAACGATCAATATTTTTGTTTAATCTGTTGTAATTAAAAGATTTACATCCAAGTAAACTTACAGAGGCACTTATTATAATTAAATGACCAAGTACCCTCATTTTAGCTGAGGTAAACCATTGAAAATGTGCGTTCATCGACTTTAACAACTTTTTATCTATTATTTAACGATAAGACAGCAATAATATATACCTTTTATTGGTTATCTTAGTCCAAGCAACCTAAAATTATTTTGAAATATGGCAAGAGCTATGTTAGAGTACACCAAGACCGTACTGCAAAAGGTTAGTTTTGATACGAAGTTATTTTGTAAAGAACTGGAAAAAGCAGTGACTAGACTATTACCATTTGAAATAGAGGAATTAAAACTCTGGTTAAAACAATTTATCAATGACAAACCGGAATTGCAACAAAGCCTGCTTTATTTGAAAGCATAGATATGAACCACCTAACAAGGTGGTTTTTTTTTGAACTCAGTTTGGTTGTCTGTTTTTATATGGAATAATTATTTGTTCAATGGGCTTATAATTTTTACATCCTGAAAGGCAATGGCACCTCTTACTACACTTGCAATAACATCATATAATGCTTCTGTGATTTGTATTTTCAGCTCGCTTTTATGGTAAATAAGACTTACTTCCCTAGCAGGAGAGGGACTTTTAAAGAATTTAAGGTTCTGTTTTTTTTTATCGTCCAGTTCAATGGTGTTGAGGAAAGGTAGGAGGGTCATGCCCAACCCTTCATTGGAAAGGTTGATCAATGTTTCAAAACTTCCGCTCTGTAATTGAAAGTGCTCTTCCTGATAATTTTTAGAGGCATTGCACAAATTTATCACTCCATCCCTAAAACAATGCCCGTCCCTTAAAAGTAGTACATCCGATATTTCCAAATCTTCGGGTACCAATTCCGAAATTTTCCCTAGTCTGTGATTGGGAGGTACATAGCCCACAAAAGGTTCGTAATATAAGGGGCGTTCCTTAATAAATTCGATTTCCAATGGCGTAGCGGCAATAGCGGCATCAATATGGCCATCGTGTAGGTTACGGATCAAACTGTCCGTGTTCTGTTCCTTAATGATCAAGTTTACCTTGGGGTATTTTTTAATAAAGGTTCTCAGGAACATAGGTAATAAAGTAGGCATAATGGTCGGGATTATTCCCAAAGTGAACTCACCACCTATAAAACCTTTTTCCTGATCTACTATATCCTTTATTCTATTGGCCTCATTGACAATATTTTTGGCCTGGGCAACAATTTTGGCACCCACTTCTGTAATGGTAATCGGTTTTTTGCTCCTATCGAAAATTAATATGTCCAGCTCATCCTCCAATTTTTGTACCTGCATACTCAGTGTAGGTTGGGTAACAAAGCTTTTTTCGGCCGCCAAGGTAAAATTCTGGTACTCGGCAACGGCTAGTACATATTGTAATTGTGTAATGGTCATATAGTATTATTTAAAATGATAAAATTATGAAATGCCCATTAATAATCTGCGATCTCCAGTTAATTATCAGGACGAAAATGATCCATAAGATAATGCATTTCAGTATAGATCGTAGTAGAAGTATGATCATTAAAAAATAAAAAAATATAAACAGATGAAACAGACTTTGTCGGGCTACTGTGATCATTGAAAAACCCGTCTGCCGAACAGGCAGGCAATAAATATAAACACATGAAAACTATAAACAAGGGTTGATGTGGCTTTACTTATAATTTTTTTATCGCCCTTAATTGCGGAAATCGGTTGTTGAAATTGTTTCTTTACAACATAGGCCTTCAATCGTTTATGATGTTCTCCGCTTCTATCTTTTTGTCATTAATAAAGTCGTATAGGGTTAACTTTCTCAAGGTATAGTAATCTGTCCAGAAATTTTGCAAAGAATTGAGATATTCAAGTTCTGCTTTGTCTTTTTCCTGTTGTGCCAGATTGAGATCCGTTATGGTGATTTTTCCTAGAATATACCGTTCTTTGGTAATTTGATATCGTTTTATGGCGATCGCTTTCGCTTTTTCCGATGTGGCAAGAAAATCCCTTTTGCTGGACCAATTTAATATATGTAAGTAAATTTCCTGTTCGAAGGCCTGTTGCTCCTGCTTAATATTTGTTTCTACCAAACCTAAATCGGCCTCTCCCATTTTTCTTCTGGATTTGGATACCCCCCAATCGAAAATGGGAATACCGAGCGATACGGAAACATTTTGTTGTCTATCGTAGTCTTGGAAGAGGGCGTCATAGTCATCAGCACGTTTGTTTAATCCAAAATTGGCATTGACATTGATCTCCAATCTATTGGTACCTTTTATTTCTGCAAGGTTTCTTTCGGCTTCCAAACGTCTCCTTCTAAATTCTATAACGGATTTTCTGTTATGGGTAGCTTCATCCAGGGCGGTCTCCACACTTACCTCAAAATCTACCAAATTCTCAGGAATAAATAATTCCAAATCCTCCGTTTCCAACTCCAGATAGCGAGCCATATTTTGTGAAGTCCGTTTAAGGGAGATGGTATTGGTAGTGACTTCATTTTTTGAATTTAGATGCCCAAGTTCCATTTGTAGCAATTCATTCTCGGCTATTTTTCCAATTTCAAACCTGCCTTTGGCAATCTGTAGCAGGGTATCTTGGGTTGCCAAATTATTCTGGGAATTTTTTAATCTCATTTGAGCCGTTAAAAGGCTAAAATAACGTTGACAGCTGCTTAAGGAAATATCTTCCATGCGCTCTATGAATTCACGTTTGGATTCCTCGTACCTTAAAGGTTCTATTTGCCTGTCCCATTTATATGGGTTGAAGAAGAGGGAATTCTGATAGTAATTTAAGGAAAATGGCGTTAGCGAATAATTAGTGGATTCTATATCACCGTAGCGATCCACGCGTTGTATTTGGGAAATTAGGGAAAAATCCCCTCCAGTAAAAGGTACCTGCTGGGTAATGGCAAGTCGGCCATCGATTCTCGACTGATTTTGACTTACAAAAATATCCTGACCTTCGTCATTGGTAATCCTTTGGATGGAATTGGAGTAATCCGGTACCGTAGCTATTAATCTAAATTGGGGCAGAAATTCTGCCATATAGGTTCTGTATCTCCAATAGCTGGCCTGGGATTGGTTAAGGACCGCCTGGTATTCAGGGGAGTTTTTTTTTGCCATTTCTATGGCTTCGGTTAGTGTTAGCTTTTTGGACTGTCCCAGGACAACAAGGTTTGAACATAGGAATAACAACACAATGTATTTTTTCATTTTGTACTATTTTGATTGATAAAATAGAGGGAGGGTAATTGTTATTGATATTAACTGGAAAATATTTCTATTCACGTCTTATAGCTTCAATTGGATTTTTATTGGCCGCTGATTTCGCAGGCAGCACTCCAAAAGCCAGCCCTATGAACGTGGCTACAAAAAAGGATAAAATAATGGAGTTCAAAGAAAGGATGGTTTCTATGCCGGTTGCCAGTTCCAATCCATACGCCGCTACAATACCCAATATAATTCCTATTATACCTCCGCCAAGACTTATGAGGACGGACTCTGACAAAAATTGTAGAATTACATCTTGTTTTGTGGCACCAATGGCCCTCATGATGCCTATTTCCTTTGTGCGTTCCAGTACCGAGGCCAACATAATATTCATGATACCGATACCCCCTATGAGTAGGGATATGCCGGCAATAATGCTAAGTACAATATTGAATATCTGTTTCGTCTTCTGTTGCTGTTTTAGAAGCTGTATGGGGATTGTAATCTCAAAATCCAACACCTCGTTATGTTTTCTTTTTAGAAGTTTGCTCAAGACCTCTGCGGTCGATTTAAGTTCATTGGAATTATTTACTTGGACGGTTAATTTATCCAATTGATGGTAATTGCCCCTAGGTATCCGCTTTTTGGGGCCATTATCGGCACCACTGATTATGATCATGCCCCCACCACTAAAATCGAGGGGTTCATCGGATATAATCTTTCTATCCTTATATCTAACCAAAAAGGTCTTTACGGGAACATAAATATCCTGATTCAAATCCCTGATGCCCAAGTCTTCCTGTGCTTTTTCCGAAATAAGTTTTTCTTCGATTATTCCGATTACCTGAAGCCAAACATCCTTTACCTTTATTTGCTTGCCAATGGCACTCTCCCCCGGAAACAATTTTTTTTCCACTTTCTCTCCTATAATACAGACCGAAGCCCCATTTAAAGCATGTTGTTCCGAGAAGTGGCTGCCTTTTCCTATGTGAATATTGGAGGTTTCAAAAAAGGAATTGGTGACCCCTATTAATTTCACCGAATTTTGCCTTCCCTTATTGATAACATAAGTTTCCAGAATTATTTCTGGACTAACGGCTTTTATTGTGGGAATATTATTTACAATACTCGCTACATCCAAGAGATCCAAGCCTTTTGAAAATCGGGTAGTTTCCTGTGCACCCTCTTCTTCTTCACTGGTATTTTCATCTTCTTCGTCAGGTATTGGCGTTACTACAATGTTGTTGACACCAACCAGTTCCAGTTGGGCCAAAATTTCCTTTTCGGCCCCGTTACCAATGGCGAGCATTGTAATGACGGCCGCAACACCAAAAATGATTCCCAAAGCGGTTAGAAAAGTCCTGACCTTGTTGATCGTTACCACGCGTATGGCTTCCCTGAAATTAGAGACGACCTGTTCTAGAAGTATCTTGTCTATCATGCATTTAATTTAAAGACAGAATACCTTTTTCATCCAGTCCTTCAGGTTTGCTCAGATATACAACTTCCTTCTCATTTAAACCTTTCTTAACAATTACTACATCCAAGTTGGATTCTCCCATCTCAATTTCCTTTTTATCGATGGACAGGCCGGACTTGGCATACACAAAACTTATGGAATCTTTGGTGAATACTGCTTCCAAGGGTACCATAAGGACCTCTTCCTCTTTGTGAATGAGTATTCTATTGGAAGTGGTCATTCCCGGTCTGACATTTTCATTATTTTCGTCAAAGTTTACCAGTACCTGAAAAAGTTTGATATCGGATCCTCTCTTTTCTTCCCCAACATTGGCCACGCTGGTGATAGTTCCTTTTACGGTTACATCGGGAAAGGCATCGAAACCAATAATGACCGGAAGATCCTTCTTGATCTTTCTAATATCAACTTCATTGGCGTAGGTCTTGGATTCCATTTTGGTTAGGTCGGGCAGGGTAGCAATTGCAGGGTCCCACATACTTATGGACGATCCGACCTTTCTTTTGGAGCCATCCCAATTTTTGGCATAAGTTACCATTCCGTTGGCATCGGAATGGATGGTGAAGGATTTTTGAAGATTTCTGAGTTCCTCCAGCATTTTACTAATTTTGGAGACTTCTGTTCCCACCTCCACCATTTTGGCCATGGCTTTCTGTTCCTTAATTTTATAATCCTCGGTTTTTTCCTTTAAGTCCCGTTCTAGGCGTTCAATATTTATTTCCAATTTTTTAATTGTGGCAGGAGGCTCGTAAATAGACTGTTTAAGCTCCAGTTTATTTTCTTGTATATCAAATAACAAATCTTTTATTGCGGTCCTTTCCTGTTTCAAGGTCAGGGTTGTGTCCAATTGTTCCTGTGTGTATTTGGACTGGGCAGTTTCCAAGTTCAATTGTGCGTCCAAAATCTGTTCGTTCACCTCGGAAGGATCCAAGCGGCCTACATAATCGCCCTCTTTAACCAATGAGCCTTCAGGAATAAGATCTTGAATCTTTACATCCCGAAGTTTGAATTTTCGAATGTCATCCGGGCCATTAATTTTTTTCAAGCTGGTAGATTGGGCCTCTCCTGAAATAATGACCTCATTTACAAAATCGCCCTTTACCACTTTGGTTGTAATGGCTATATCCTCATCTTCAGTGTTCCCGAACAAGGTATAACCTACAAGGATAAGAACAATGGGGATACCGAATAGGAGCAGTTTTTTTTTATTCATTATTAGGTGGTTTTAGTTAAGGGGGGGAAATCAAATTTAAGCTAGTACCTAAATAATCAACTATAAATTTTGTTATTGTTTTCTTAATTAATTAGTAAAAATTAAACAACGGCATTGGTTATTACGTTTTTTATTGAAATTTTATGTTAAATATTTAATATTATTATCAATAATCATACCATTGCTCAACCTTACTGTGGTCCTATCGTATCTTACTATGCCATCATAACATCTATCAATTAATCAATGCTTTATCATCAATGGTTTTTAGTAATTTAGAGGTAACATTTAAAAGAGATATTATGGAGTTAAATAGTATAGGTTTGGATATTTCCAAATCAAAATCCTTAAGTAAGGATTTAAATCAATTATTGGCCGATTTTCAACGATACTATCAGAACCTCAGGGGAATCCACTGGAATATAAAGGGGAAAAGGTTTTTTGACCTTCATGTGAAATTTGAGGAGCTGTATACCGATGCCAACTTGAAAGTGGATGAAATAGCGGAACGGATCTTAACTTTGGGAGGAGTTCCGCTACACACCTTTGAGGATTATATCGAGAATTCCAAGGTGCCTGTTGGGAAAAATATAACCAAGGATGAGGATGCCATCAGACTTATTGTAGATTCCCTGTCCCAACTATTGATTATTGAAAGGAATATTCTGGAGGCTTCGGACAAGGCCGCTGATGAGGGCACCAATGCTATGATGAGCGAGTTTATTACCCAGCAAGAAAAAACGGTCTGGATGATGAAAGCATGGTTGGCAGAGGAAATATAAGTTAAAGGGTCCTCATCCGATACGTTGTACGCTCTGCGCAGAGTTAGTTCATGTACGGGTGTGACTACCTTATTTCTGCATTTTTAAATAATAGTCCGCGGAATGTTTGCCCGAACCATAAAACATAAAGAACACACATACCAATAAAATAATGGTAGCCAAGATGAGGTTTCGGGTGTTCATTTCCCCTAAAAAATTTACCAGTACGGCACCAATTAAAATTGGTAATTGTGCCACAACGGCCCATCGGGTCAATAAGCCTATTACCAATAGAAAGCCCCCTACAAAATGTGCGGGTGCTACATAGTGCATAATCAGCATACCTCCCGGCATGTTTTGGAAGGGTTTGATAATTTCCGCCATTTGTTGATGGTTGGACATAAAATCCACCCCTTTCATAAACAGAAAAACTCCCAAGGCAACCCTTATTAAATCCAAGGGATAATAAGTATGTGCATTGGCCCATTTGTTTAAAGATTTAATTGTTGCCATAATTGTTTTATTTAAAATTACTTGGTCTATAGTTTAAGTCCGCATTGATATTAGCATATTTGATAATAGGTAATGGAGTTTATAATCTCGATCTCCCTAGAAAAATCGATTACACGCTTGCCCGACTACTTCGTTCAGGCGGGCTGGCCCGAGAATAATCGAATTTTCGGCCATTTCGTTGATCTCCTACCCCTACAGGGAGCCGAAAATGTCCAATAGCAAGGGATTTAATAGAATTATTATTCTTAACTAGGGCTATCAGCTGTTCTAAGATACTCATTTTTAGTGAAATATAAAAAGGTTTAAAGCTTTCTATTTATACCTTAGTAGGGCTTCGGGCATCCCTACAGATTTTGCTTTACAATAACAGTTCATACTTTTTGCCTTCATATCCGAGTGCATGACTTGGATTTTGAACCATCCCAGCTCTCCTCTGCAACGGACAAGAGGAAAAAGGGAGCCTTATGCCCAGAACGGACCCTATCCTAACGGGACTGTTGCCCTAATGTGACTGAGACACCAAGCAGTATTGGGAATATTGGAAGTATAACATGGTGGTTTCGCGTACCGAAGTGGCCGCGTCCCGATAGCGGGGGAGGGGCCTTAGTTTTAAAACACTGGCCACGCTTAGAATATTTTTTGCCTTATTCCCTTTGGTTGCAAGGAATCACTGGCAATCACCTCAAAATCTATTATGCCCAAAACCAGTTCTTCCCTGGTAAGCACCTCTACTTGCCACAAGCCCTCCTTTAAATTGTTCTTGTAGGTGTATCCTCTATAGCCCCCATCCCTTCCGCCGGTAATATCATAACCTATGTCCTCGATAATTTCCCATTCCCGGTTGGCTTCATTATACCATTTCCAACGATGAAATACCGATTTTTTTAAACTGGTCGGCGCAAATATGGACGAAAAAACATAGACATCTTCGTTGGGTTTCTGTATAAATTTCAATCTGTGATCTCTCCAAAATACATACCATTCATCCGTTTCATAGGTCACTATGTAGTTGTTGTTTTCTACCTTTACTTCATGTGCAACAATTCCGTGGCTCAGGGCCAAGGGTACCGGTGGGATAAGCCTGAAAAAGTAGAATAGGTTGATCGTCAGGTAAATGGAAAACACAATTCCAATGAGTTTGCCTATTTGTATTTCAGCTCTTGTACTTGGGCTATATCCATAAATAATAGCGATTAGGACCAAGGTACAGAACAAACTTAAAAGTCCGGAGAATACAAAAATAGTAGGATTCATTTCCTTGGTCAATACAGGGACCATAAAGGTGAAGAAGGTGAAATTGATAAAGAAATATACACTGAACTGTAGGTACTTATTGGATATTCTTTTTTTTAAAATTTCATTCGCAAATAGCAATACAACGAGTATGATAAGAAAGAAAACGGTTTTGGACATGGAGACGCTCCGGGAATAATAAATAACATAGGCACTGGAAAGTCCGCCAAAGAAAAATTGGATGGCCAAAGGATAATATTCCTTAACCCTATCAAGTAGGGTGTTTTTCCATTTACCATCATCAGCAAGGTTATAGAGGTACAAGGTAATGGTCAAAGAGATCATGTGAAGACAGAGTACGCTTAGGTCATATAACCTGTCTATGCGCCCTAAGGTAAGGGTGTCAAATATAAATCCGCCGATGAAAAATAGGATGGGGGCATATTTTTCATGTTTTCTTATAAATCTCCGTAACGAGCTGTTCCTAAAAGATTCCAAGCTTCTTTTCATCTCATGGTTAAGTGCATAAAAATATAGCCATAGAGGCCATTGCCATGATCTGTATCGGCAGGTTCTTATACATTGCCGAAACATAATTTCTTGGTATACTCAAGGAGTATTTATTTTCCACCGTACAACTTATAAACTTCCGAACCGGCACTTAGAAAGGCCCCAGTGCCATATACTTCGGTCTTGTCTGCCCATGCCTTCCCGGGTGCCGCCCCAATAGGCTGTACGTAGCCCAACATCCCTTCATTGGTAACATGACCTACTAGGGTGTTCCACCCCTTTTTGACCGCAGGGGTATAAGCGGCCCTATCCAAAATTCCTTGGTTTATGCCCCAGGCCAGACCGTATACATTAAATGCGGTTCCACTGGTTTCCGGAGTAGGGTAAAATTTCTGCCCCAACAAACTCATGGCCCAGTGACCTTCGGGCGTTTGGATGTCTAAAAGTTTGGCCGCCATTTTTTTGTAAATATTCAGGAAATATTTGTATTCCTTGCTTTGCGGGTCTAATTCGTTCATGATATTTACGAGTCCGGCAAACACCCAACCGTTGCCCCTTGCCCAAAATATTTTTGTACCGTTATCCAATTTTCCCATGTAACTTTCGTCCCTATAGTATAGGTTTTCCTTTTTATCGAACAGGAAATTTGTGGTGGCCTTGAATTCCGCCATCATAAAATCGAGATATTTTTTTTCACCTGTAATATTGTACAACTTAGCCCATACAGGGGGTGACATGAACAAGGCATCGCACCAGTTCCAGCGGTCTTGGTGATAGGGGGTTTTCCAATGAAGGGAGCTTTGTGAAGGGTGGTACATGATAAAATTAAACTGTTCCTTGGTGGGTTCTATCATTTCCTTTTCCTGATACTTTCTATATAAGTCAATATACAATTGGCCAACGGTATGATCATCGGCATGGTATTTTCTATAGTGCAATTGCCATTTATGATTATGTCCAATATCTTTAAGCCACTCATAATATTTATCACTATCGGCCATGGCGGCCCATTTGACCATCCCTACGTACAACGCGCCATTGGTCCAGTCCAAGGGGTGGTGAGGCTTATCATGGCCACTATATAAGCCTTGGTAATGGTCTATTTGCCAGTTGGCCACCTTCTCCATAAGATGGATGACTTCGGCCGGCTTTATATCCTGGGCTTGGGCAAGGCCAGTAAACGCATATACTAAAAACGATAAAAAAATGGCTGTTTTTTTCATGGATTGGTGATTGGTTAATTTAATATAGTTATTCATTAGTGTGTTATACTGCTAATATAAAGTATTTATTTTTTCCAATTTTGAAGTCGGTCCAGATATAAATAGGATTCCACGAATTTCCTATGATCCGTACTGGTCATTTCTTCCAATAAAAGTAAAGCGGATATATAACTGGCAAGATTTCCATTGGATGAATAGAACTTTCCATCGGCCACAAAAGAGACCAAATTGTCGTCCTGTACCTTAAGGTTGGGATAATCTTTTTGAAGTTGCTCGCCACCACCTATCCAGGTAACAATTTTGTGGCCATCCGCAATACCCGATTTTCCTATCAATTGCGCCCCGGCGCAATTACTCACCATATATTTTACCTCCTTATTTTTTTTCCTTATGAAGTTCACAATTTCAGGATTGTGGACCTGGGCATACATGTCATAGGCACTTGGAACGAATAGCGCCTCCAGTTCGGGGCAATTTTGAAAGGTATAATCCGGTACAAATTTCATTCCTTCTTCCGTAATAATCGGATTTTCGGATTCGGCAATGGTAATGACATTGAAAAGGGGTATTCCGTCCTTATCGGGTTTTGCAAAAACATCCGAAGATGCTATAACTTCACTTTGCAAAACCCCATTATACATTAAAAGTCCAATGGTCGGTAATTTCGGATCAAAGATTTTCAGGTGTTTGGTTAGGGTATCGGATTTTGTTTCGATAGGTTCAACACTTTGTACCCCGGTTTTGGCTTTTTCTTTATCGGTCTTACAACTGCTTGCCATTGTGGCCAAAAGTAGTATGGTAACAATTCCATTTTTATTCATGATGTATAATTTGTTTGGGCTAAGTTTGTACATTATAACGAAACATTCGTTTCCTAACCCCTTAGGTATAAAGATAATTTATCGATTTTTATTTAACATCATTTCGACCGGAATTTATAGCTGCAAAACCTTTTGGCACCGGACTCTTAATGGGCCACGGAATCCTCTTAGGCTGTAATTAGGGCTATTTATAGAGTCCATATATTTAATTTAAAAGAAATAGTTTTGCACAGAACTTAAAACTGGAGCACATGAAACGAATCGCAAAAATTTCTGGAATCGCTTATTTAATGATTTTCATTTCAGGTTTTTATGCCAATTTTTCCATACTTGAAAGTTTGGTGGATATCCATAGTCCTGCGGTTACCGTTGCCAATATTATAAATAGTCACTCTCAATTTGGCTATGGCCTGATCGGATTTTTGGTGATGTTGTTTTTTGATGTTGTATTGGTCTGGTCGCTTTTTTATTTGACAAAATCCGTAAGTAGGAAATTATCTTATTTAGCCTCTTTTTTCCGACTGTTACATGCCTTTTTCTTTTGTATAGCTTTGTCCAAATTATGGAAGTCATACCAACTTACCGATAATGCTGAAAACACCAAGGGCCTGGAACGGGAAATAATGCAGCTTGTATCGGATTTTGATTTGGTATGGACCACGGGATTATTGATTTTTGGTCTGCATTTGATTGTACTTGGATTTCTTGGCCTGAAGTCGGCCTATATTCCAAAAATTATTGGCCTGCTATTGCTATTGGCTGCTATGGGTTATCTTTTGGATGGTATGGCAAAGCTCACCTATGAAAATTACTATGCTTATCAATCCTATTTTGAAGTGGGGGTAGTATTGACCGGGGCAATAGGGGAACTCTCATTTACTATTTGGTTGTTGACCAAAGGGTTCGGAAAAGTGGCGAATAATACGGGAATGCATATTTCCGGGTAAAATATTTTTAATTTTGCGGTATGAAGTCATTGGAGCAACAACGACGGGAATTTTCAAAAGGTCCTTTTTTGGCGACTCCTATATCAGGCTTAATAGCCTGGTTGTTGGTAGCTTTATCGGGTATTCTCTTCTCGGATCAGGTCACAGTTTGGGTGCTTTTTATAGCTACAGGAAGTATCGTATATCTGGCATTGTTCATTTCAAAATTTACGGGAGAGCATTTTTTGGAAAAGAGCAAGACCAAGAATACTTTCGATAGTTTATTCTTTTTCTCCGTTGCCCAAGCTGTTATGGGCTATGCCATCGCCATTCCATTTTTTTTGATGGATTATACTTCCTTGCCATTGTCCGTAGGTATTTTGACAGGAACCATGTGGTTGCCTTTTTCATGGATCATTGAACATTGGATAGGTATGGCACACACTATAGTAAGAACGGTAAGCATTGTAGTATTGTGGTACGTTTTTCCGCACTTAAGGTTTGTGGCCATCCCTTTGGCCATTGTAATTATCTATATTGTAACGCTTATTATTCTAAATAATAGAAAAAAGCAGTATTCCTAGGGCAATATAAATTTTCCAACGGACTGTAAAGTGAAAGTTTGAAATAATAAAGGGTTAAGGGGGAATGGATAGAAATAGTATAAGACCAACAAAGAAGCCTTGGCCCACAAAAGCAGCTATGGAACAGGTTTATGCCATGAAACTTTGGGGCGGAGGCACATCGGATTTTTATTCCGGTGAAGGGTCGCACCACCCCGATATTGTAAATCCATATATTGCTGTACTCACTTCGTTCCTGAGCTCGTTTAAGGATCCCATTAGCGTATGTGATTTGGGTTGTGGGGATTTTAATGTAGGAAAGCAATTGGTGGCGCATACCAGAAAGTACATGGCCATAGACATAGCAACGGACCTAATAGCCCATAATAGGGAAAAATTTAAGAAAGGGAATTTGGAATTCCATTGTTTGGATATCTCCCTGGATGATTTGCCAATGGGAGATTGTGCTATTTTAAGACAGGTGTTACAACATTTGTCCAACGCTGAAGTACAGGGCGTAGTAAGTAAATTATACCATTTTAAATATGTTGTTTTAACGGAACATGTACCTGAAGGGGATTTTGTACCCAATAAGGATATTATTTCCGGGCAGGGAATTAGGTTAAAAAAACAAAGTGGTCTATATCTATTGGCCCCGCCATTTAATCTGAAGATCAAGGAAGAAAAACAATTATTGTCCCAGATTGCACCTAATGGTAAAGGGATCCTGGTAACTACACTTTATAATTTTTTTTAGGATAGCAATTTGTTTGTCCATGGTAGGTGAACAGCTTTATCCATACCGCAATAATCTTTTCCAACTACAATAATTTACCATTACATTATTTATTGTTGTTAAACCATTGGACAATGGAAGGCATATTCCGTTCAAAACCACCTGGAACAAAAAAGTTCAATATTCCTGTTTTTTTGTTGGTTTCATTTTTAAAATCGTGAATGGTTTTGGCGGGAATCCTGATAAATGTGCCTTTTTCCGCGTTTATCCATTTATCTCCAATAAGTATGGAAGTTGTTCCTTCAATAACATAAAAAACCTCATCATTGTCTTCATGGTTATGTGCACCGGGTCCATCGGAGTTCGGTTCCAACCACCATTCCGAAATACTGTATTTTTCGTTGGTTTCGTTTTCGTCTGCCTTAAAAATTGCCGTCATTGTCCCACAATTGTAGGTTCTTCCTTGTCCTTCTGCCAATATTAATGGGTCTTTATGATTGTTCTTATGTTCCATATTGATGGGTTGATTTGATAATTTAATAATGTATCAATGTACCAAATAATTTAATTTGATAATGAAAAAGTGTTGACATTAGCCTGCCTTAGTCGGCAGACACAGGGTTTACGGGGAGGATGAGGGCACGAGCGTGACGTTCGCGCCAACGGGTAAGTGTACTAATTAATCAATTTGAAAATGGAATAGTGTGGACATAAGCCTACCTTGGTCGGACATATACAGGCTTGACGCTCTCGCCAACAGTTGAGAGTGAATATAATAGGTGCCAATTAGTGTTTTAACTAGGAATTGTTCCCCCTCCTTGGGAGGGGGTTAGGGGGAGGACTTAAGGAAGGACAGGGGTACCAATGTATCAATGGGTCAATTTGATAATTAATCAATTTGATAATGGGTCCATTAGATAAATTGAACCTTGAACTTTATAACTTTCAACTTTTTGACATATTTCAGGCAAGGGGGAATGCCCAAAAAGCACTATAAGCCGTATTTTTAGGTTTATTACGGTTTTGGTTCTGACAGCTTGTCATATTTTTTGTCATGGCACAATCATTGACTTAATAGACTCGAGTGCTAAAAAGAATTTTCAACACAGTAAATATATAAACATGAGTAAAATTATTGGAATAGATTTAGGAACAACGAACTCTTGCGTTTCGGTTATGGAGGGTAACGAGGCTGTTGTAATCCCAAACGCAGAAGGTAAGAGAACTACTCCATCTGTCATTGCTTTTGTAGAGGGTGGCGAGATAAAGGTTGGGGATCCTGCCAAAAGACAGGCCGTTACGAATCCGAACAAAACCATTTATTCCATAAAACGTTTTATGGGAAATAAATTCTCCGAATCCAGCAAGGAAGCCGAAAGGGTACCCTATAAAGTGGTAAAAGGAGATAATGATACCCCAAGGGTAGATATAGATGGGCGTTTGTATTCCCCTCAGGAACTTTCGGCAATGATCCTTCAGAAAATGAAGAAAACGGCCGAAGATTATTTGGGACAGACAGTTACAAGAGCGGTAATTACCGTGCCCGCCTACTTTAACGATGCTCAAAGACAGGCCACCAAGGAGGCCGGTGAAATTGCCGGACTTACCGTGGAAAGAATTATAAACGAGCCCACTGCCGCCTCTTTGGCCTATGGAATGGACAAAAAGGATACGGACCAGAAAATAGTGGTTTTCGATTTTGGTGGAGGAACACACGATGTTTCCATCCTGGAACTGGGCGACGGTGTTTTTGAAGTATTGGCCACAGATGGGGATACCCACTTGGGTGGTGATGATGTGGATCAAAAAATAATTGATTGGTTGGCCGATGAGTTCAACAAGGAAGAAGGGATAGACCTACGTAAGGATGCCATGGCATTGCAACGGTTGAGAGAAGCTGCGGAAAAGGCAAAAATTGAGTTGTCATCTTCTGCACAGACCGAGATAAACCTGCCATACGTTACCGCAACGGCCTCTGGACCCAAGCATTTGGTGCGTTCCTTGACCAAAGCCAAGTTTGAGCAATTGATAGATGATTTGGTTAAACGTACCATTGAGCCTTGTGCCACCGCCTTAAAAGCGGCCGGGTTAAGCAAGAGCGATATTGATGAGATTATTTTGGTGGGTGGTTCTACCAGGATTCCTGCCGTACAGGATGCGGTTGAGAAATTCTTTGGCAAGAAGCCTTCCAAAGGAGTAAACCCGGATGAGGTGGTGGCCGTAGGTGCCGCTATTCAGGGTGGAGTATTGACCGGGGATGTAAAAGATGTTCTTTTATTGGACGTTACACCGCTTTCTTTAGGTATTGAAACTATGGGTAGCGTAATGACCAAATTGATCGAGGCCAACACCACTATCCCTACCAAGAAATCGCAGGTCTTCTCCACTGCGGCTGACAATCAGCCATCCGTAGAGATCCATGTATTGCAGGGAGAGCGCCCAATGGCAAAAGATAACAAGACCATAGGTCGTTTCCATTTGGATGGTATTCCACCGGCACAAAGAGGAACACCACAGATCGAAGTTACCTTTGATATCGATGCCAATGGTATTATAAAAGTATCGGCTACCGATAAGGCAACTAATAAAACGCAGGATATTAGAATTGAAGCTTCTTCAGGATTAACGGAGGAAGAGATCAAGAAGATGAAGGCAGAAGCGGAAGCCAATGCAGAAGCGGATAAGGTAGCCAAGGAAACTGCCGATAAATTGAACGAAGCGGATGGAATGATCTTCCAGACCGAGAAGCAATTGACCGAGTTTGGCGATAAATTGTCCGCGGATAAGAAGAAACCGATCGAAGATGCCTTGGCAGATCTTAAAAAGGCCCATGAAGCCAAAGATTTGGCCTTGATAACTCCAGCTTTGGATAAGATCAACGAGGCTTGGAAAGTAGCTTCCGAGGAAATGTACAAGGCACAGGCCGAAGCACAACAAGGTGCTCCTGCAGGAGGTGCTGATACTGCATCTTCCAACGGAGAGGCCAAAGAAGCCGATAATGTTGAGGACGTAGATTTCGAGGAAGTGAAATAAGTACTTCCCTTACTATAAACAAACCCCCATCAAGCAATTGGTGGGGGTTTTGTGTTTTGGGCCCCTCCCGATAACTAGATTCTAGATACTAGAGATGTTAGAATTGAGATACTTAGACCCTAAACCTTCAACTTTCAAAATTTCAACTTTTTATAGCTTTGAACATTGAACTTTCACTGGCTACTGCTACTGCCCACTGAAAACTATCCAATCTCAATACTCCATACTGATTACTGCCAACCGTTTGTTTACTGTTCACTGCTACCTGAGGTCTCGACTCCCCTTGACCGGACAATTGTGTATTTTGAACCTTGAACCACAACCTCTGCCGACTGTCACTGCCCACTGTAGACCAATTAATCTCATCGCTCAATACTGATTACTGCCAACTGCCTTACGTCTACTTCCCACTCCCGTAACCGTAACCATAGCCATAGTTATAGCCTTTGGCCTTGCCATTGCCCACTCCGTTGACCACATAGGCCATGTTTTTAAGTTTTTTGGTTTTATACAGGTTTTTGGAGGACTCCAAGAGTCGCTTGTCCGTAAGGCCGGCACGAGTTACAAATAGGGTAGCATCGGCATATTTGGAGATCAAAAGCGTATCCGAGACCAACATGGTGGGTGCGGTATCCACTACAATATAATCGAATTCCTTTTTGGCGGCGGTGATAAACTTTTCAAAAGCGGAACTGGACAAGAGTTGCGGCGAATTGGAGGATATGGCCCCTCCAAAGAAAATGTGCAGCGTAGGTTGGTCCGCACCACTGGGTACCAGGCAATCTTTCCAATTCATATCGGGATCCTTTAGGTAGTCCGACAGGCCTTTATGATTGACACTGATGTTGTAGAAATTATGCAATTGCGGATTGCGCAGATCGGCCCCTATAAGCAGGACTTTTTTGTTAAGGCCGGCATAGGCCAGGGACAGGTTGTGCGCCATAAGGGTCTTTCCTTCTCCCTTAATGGAGGAGGTGACCATGACTACATGCCCCAACCCTTTATCATTTTCTTCCAAAAGGAAATTAATATTGGTACCCAACATCCGGAACGATTCTGCCATAATGGAGCGGTCGTTCAGTTCCAATTTCTTGTTTACCTCCTTAAAGAAAGGAATTTCCGCTACTACGGGGATATCCGCGGTCAGCTTTTCTATATCGTTACGATTATGGATCTTGGTATCCAGTGTAAATCTTATATATAGTACGGCAAATGGCAAAAACATGCCTGCAATCAGGGAAAGGGCATAAACGATCATCTTCTTTGGCGAAACAGGGATACTATTGGTCAGCCCATAATCTACGATCTTTACGGAGGGTGCGGTAACTGCATAGCTTATAGCGGCTTCTTCACGTTTCTGAAGTAATAGGAGAAATAGGTTTTCTTTAATACTCTGCTGCCGTTCTATGGAACGCAGCATTTTTTCCTTTTCCGGCAAACGGGCATATTGGGAACCCGCCCTACTTTCTTCTTCCTTCACCTGCTGAAGCGAGTTTTTTAACTGTGTTTCGTAAATATTCACGGATTTAATAATATTTACCTTGGCACGCTCCAATTGCTCGTTAAGGGCAACCAGGGTAGGGTGTTCCCTACCAACGTTTTGCAACAATTTTTCCCGGTCCAGGGATAATTGATTATAATCGCTTACCAATGTATTTAGACTCGTATTTTCCAGGCCAATATTGGCAGGCAATAAACCATAATCGGTCTGATTGATTACGGATTGCTTTAATAGGATGGAAATAGAGATTTGATTATCCAATTTATTTGCCTCGGCCTCTGTTTCGGATTTTTTCTGCAGGCTTGCCCCCGCATCCGCCTCTATATAGGAGAGGTTGTTGGACCTTTTAAAGCTTTCCTTCCCCCCTTCAATGGAATCCAGTTCCTGGGTGAGGTATATAAAACGTTCGTCTATAAAGTCGAGGGTACGTTTGGATACCAATTGCCTGTCCAAGATCCCATCCCGATTAAATTTTTCGATCAAGGTATTTATAATAGCCTCATTTTTATCAATATTTCCACCATTTATGGATAAGGATAAAATTTCACTGCTTTTACTGGTAGCCTGTACCTGTATATCCTTTATTAATTGAAATATTACTTGTTTTATAGGGTTTAGGACCACCCTAAAGTTGATACCCTCGTAAAACTTCGGGTCTATGCCCTTCCGCAACTTTATGGTAAAGGGGAGGCCCGCTGATGTGGAGTCTGGCTCCCGCAAATTGGGGGTAAAGACCTGTTGATTGGCATCGGTAATTTGTAGTCCCTGGGCATTCATGGTAATTTCATAAGCCATGGGACTTTGCAGACTATCGGCGGCAATCTGCTTTTCCACAATAAAGGGCGCCACCCATAGCTGGGAAGATTTTACCTTACCTACCTCGTAATAGGCAATGTCCAAATGATGCTCGTCCACCACTTGTTTTAGAATGCGGTACGACTTTAAAACCTCTATTTCATTTTCCAGGTTTATTTTATTGTTCCTACTCAAAAGGGCAATGGCATCGGATGCTATATCGGTCTCTTTGGTATCATCTATGATTTTGATTTTTGCTACCGTGTTGTAGGTTACCTGGGCATAACGGATATAAATGTACCCAATACCTATGCATACAATGGTTGTTAGGAGGAACCATGGCCAATACCTAAGGTATTTCTTGATATTCTCTATTAGTGTTTTGGATTCATCCTCCTCCAGTCGCTCTATATTATTAGGGAATTCTTTCATCTTGTATATTCATATTTAAAACCCCGTACCGGAGTCAATAAGCCTTTGCAAATATCTTTAATAATTTCCGCTATTGGGTCAAATTTGCTTATTATGAAAGCTTTTATTTATTAGTTATCCGAGTTTTTACGTAATACTTTTTAAATCCGTTTAAGGACCATAAATTTAATAAGTAAAAAGACCTTATCAAACTAAGTTTTTCTACATCCCTATACACCTTCCAAACATAGGGAATAAGTTTTAACTTACTTCTAGAGACGGAATTCTTTCTCATCCTGTATATTGCCATTGGTTGGGGTATGCCATGCGCATAATCAATTTTTTTAAGAAGGGCCAGCCATAGACCCCAATCCTGTCTTTTTTTTAATTCCGGCATATAATGCTTACCTATACGCCTGATATCAATAAAAGCAGTAAGGCAGGAAATGGGACAGGATTTTAGAACATCATTGTATGAGACCTTTTTAGGAACAATAAAATCACTTATTAATGGATTTAAGTCTTCATCCTTTCTTTCATAGGAAGCAAAAACGAATTCATAATTGTTGTCCAAACAGGTGTTAAGGGATGTTTCCAAGAAATTTGGGAACCAAAGATCGTCACTATCCAAAAAGGTAATGAAATGGCCTTTGGCTGCTGAAATACCCTTATTTCTTGTTATTGCTGGACCCGATTTTTCCAAATTCTTGATTAGTTTAAAACGGGAATCACTTTCTACTATTTTTTCAATTATTTCTATGGAGCTATCCACAGAACAATCGTCTATTAAAATCATTTCCCAATTAGTATAGGTTTGTTGAAAGACCGTACCTATTGTTGCTTCGATAAATTGGGCCGAGTTATGTACAGGGGTAATGATACTGATTAAATGTTTTTCCATTATCCTATAGTAGTTATAAAGTCGTTGAGTTTTTCTTCCATGTTGTGAAGGTCCCTGCCATAGTAAATATTAAAATCGATATCGTTCTTAAAATATTTATTCAACTCCATTTCCAAAATATATTGGGAATCGTCCTTATTCTGTTCTATATAAATTTCTATCACACCCTTAATATGTTGTCTTGCTTGATAATTTAGGGTAATTCCATGTTCTGTGGACAAGTTTTTAATGACATTGTAGATCATCCTCCCCGGAAATTCCTGAGTTTTCCCTATTATTTTTACGCCTACCCGTCCGGCAATATTTAAAATAACAGGGTGGGCCCTGCCACAGCTACATTTAAAATCGGTATCGGCCAGTTCTACCATATCACCTAACCTATACCTAATGATGGGAAAGGATTTGGATAACAAATTGGTCACTAAGATTTCTCCATCCTCTTCTTCTACAATAACATGTTCCATGGCAATATGCATATTTCCTTCCGGGCATTCAAAGGCAATAAGTCCGGATTCTGCGGAGCCATATTCGCTTAAAATTTTTAATCCAAAAGCTTTTTGGACCTCTTCCTGATAAGAGTCGAATACCATTTCAGAGGTGCCTTTTATCATTTTAAGGTCATGATCAATCTTTAATCCCGATCTATTTACCAGCTTGGCCACTTCATAGATCATGGAGGAATATCCGTGCAGATATTTAGCTCCTTTTAGATTCTTGGCGAAATTTTTAATTTCCTCTGGACAATAGGAAAATATTCTAAATCTGTTCTGTAGCCGATCCAGCCATTTAATTTTTAAAGTCTGTTTTGGTTCTATGTTATAGCCCCATAAATATCCATTTTTATCAGCGGGGTGTACCCCATACCAGCTGTAGCCCCTAAACATGGCTGCCCGGTTTCTGGAGTCCCATTCCTCATTTTTTAGGAACGCCAAGGACTCTCCGGTGGTTCCTGAAGTTAAAGCGCTAAACATTCTTTTAAAGGGGTAATTGGTATGGATTAGTCTGTTATACTTTATTAGGGTCATCTTGGTGATAGTGGGCAGCTGTTTTAATTGTTCCAAATCCTTAAATTCTGAAGGTTTAAAATTGAAGTCGTCAAAGGTAGTTTGGTAAAAGGCCGAATGTTCATATACAAATTCCAAGAATTCCTTGCATTTTAATAACTGATATTCCAACAATTGTTCCTTAGACCAAGTATCCGACTTTAATAAAAAAGTAAGATGTTTGGTCAAAGATGGATTTCTCCTCCATATGCCCAGTTGGTATAAGCTTTTGATTATCATAACTTAATTCTCATTTGTTGTTTTAGGAAACCATGTTGGATAATAAAACCTCCCAAGCTTTATCGCTGCTAAATTCATAACTTTTGGCTCGTGCGCCTTGTTTTAAGGAATCTATTATATCGGGCTTTTTAATGAGTTCTATTACCTTGTTTAAAAAAGCATTTTTATCATCAAAATCAACGACTGCCCCTGAAGTGTTGTCTATAAACTCATTGGCGTAAAGCCAATTACTGGCAATTACAGGTAATCCGGAGATATAGGCATCCAGAATAGATCCGGGAAAACCTTCGGTATAATATTGGGTAGGAAACAACATCATATCATATTGGGAAAGTACCGGGTAAATGTCATTGGGCTGCAGAATTCCGGTGTATGCAATGTTATCGGAAGCAGTTATAAGTAGTTTGTTAAATTCTTCTTTATATTCTTCAAATATGGGTCCATAAATGTCAATGATTACATTTTCAAAGTTCAATTCTTTTAATCTTTGGTTTAGTTTAAATAAGGTTTCCACGCCTTTTAAGGGATGTACCCTGGCCATAAACACTAATTTTATGGGATGTCCAATGGCTCTTTGGACCGGCACAAAGTTGGTATCCCTAAAATTATTTAGGCGGGTTACCTTTTTAAAGCCATAATGGGATTCCAAATATTGGCATAAGGCATCCGTCTCTGGATATATATGATGTACCTTGGATATCATAAAACGATAAATAGGCTTGTTTTGTAAATACTCACCTAGCCATCCACCTACAACTACGAAATGAATTTTTGTAGAAAAGAGTTTGGATAAAATAAATACAAACGGAAATATATAGGTCAAGTTTTTGGTAGCCGGAAGGTAGAAAAGTTCATTGGTCTTGATTACATGATACAAGCCTTGGAACAAACCCAATTTATTTGCACTTAAAGAGTCTGTGTCAAAAAAGGCCACTTCAGAAAAATATTGTCTTTCCTTGCTTTTTAGTAATTGGTATACATTTCTTGTCTTTACGGTTTGCCCACATAAATTATGTGTGCTATAATTAAAATTGCCAAAAACTAAAATCTTTTGTTTTTCCATTACTCTAGCTTTTTTCAATCATTATTAAAAATCTATGAATTGATAAGGTGAACAGCCATTCTCATTTGCATATATGCCATACCCGAAAAGTATTAAGAAGAATACTAGTACTGAATGGAGAAACAACTTTTGTTTTTTAAAATTTAGATAATAAATTATAAACCCTAAACAAAATATATTGAAAAATAAAAAATAGTTATTTAACCTGGCTATGACCAAAATATGTGAAAATGCATTATATAAAATTATACCAATTAAGGCAAGATTATAATAGGGCAAATAGTTCTTGTTAAATTTTATTAACGTATTGTAATAGGATAATATAAAGAAGCCAATAGCAACTCTGATCAAATACCCCAAAGTTAGCCCACCAACTTCATCAGGATTCATAGATTCTGCAAACCCACTATAATCAATTTGGGAGCCGGATAAAATTTCAGAAATATAGGAAATATCAATAAAAAGCGATAAAGGTATAAAATGTAAAATTAAACTTACAACGAAAGCTATATACCAGAAGTAATGTGATAATTTAATACGATCGATTACGAAATATAAGGGAAAAAATAAAAACAGACTTTTATGCATAAGACCTCCCATAAAAATAATACCTAAAAAATGGAAAATTTTTCTTTCTTGAATATACATTACAGCTATAGCTAAGGCACTCATAGCAACTGCTTGTCTAACCCCATTAAATGAAAAGAAAAAGAAACCGTAAGTAATGTAAAAGAAAACTCCTAAATACAAGAGATGCTTGTAGTTCTTTAAACTATAAAAAAGAAGAAAATAAGTAATGATAGCGGAAACCGTAAAATATGACCAAACTTCAAGATTAAGATCGTTGAGGAAATTAACCAAGGTAGTATATCCATATTCCAATTCCATTCCTATAGATTGGTCCAAGTAAGGACGTTCATCGTAATAAAAGGTATAACCAACATAATCTTGCCCAACGTTATACCTAAGACCTGCAATTAATACCATAACCAAAAAGGCTATAAATACAAAGAGTCTCTGACCCTTATCATTTTTTTTAAGCGCTTTGTTGCTATAGCCTATTTTTATTAAACCAACACTAATAAATAGGGTTGAAAAATAAATACTATATGTAAAAAAGTCTGCCATTATTTTTGTCTAAATAGGGTTGGTTTTATAATATTACTTTTTTTGATTTAACTTCTTTGATTGGATTTTAAAATATAATTTTTTAGGTTTAAAGCAATATTGGCCCATGTAGAATTTGATTGTGTATTCCGTATTAATTGAGAATCCCATTTTGTCAAATTATTGGAGATTTCTACTAAAGCTCCGCAAAAAGCTTCTGGGGTATCTTTGCAAAGAACACCGTTATCAGCGTTGATTATTTTTTTATTTTCTTGGGTTTGCGTAGCTATGCAGACCATACCGGCATTAATATATTCATAGGTTTTGGTAGGGGGCTGGCAATCGTAGTATTCCGTAATAGGAATATAAGAAACACCTACATTACAATTATCGAAAAAGTATTGTGATTCTCCATGGGTTTTCCTACCATGAAAGACAACTTTGTTTTGTAACCCTGTATCTTCTATGGCTTTATTAATTATGTTTTCACATGCCTCAGTCCCGTACCCTACAATATCATAGCATAAGTTAATGTTATTTGCATTAAATTTATCTAAAAACAACTTTAGGCCTAAAATGCTCTGGTGAATATTTCGCCCATCCAAGGTGCCAATATAAAATAGCTTCAGGCTCTTAAATGACTTGTTTTGGGTAGAAAGAATATCAGAACCCAAGGGTAGAATAAAAACATTCTTCATTTTCAATTTTAACTTTAAGGCAAGACTCTCTGAAATAACCGATATCTTCCTGAAGAAAAACGATTCATAACGGATCAAATTATTGGTGATAATTCTATTTTTCCTGGAGAGGTTAATACTTCCGGTTCTAATATCCAGAATTATATTTTTATTCGGTGACAGAACTTTAAAAAGTGAAACTAATGGAAAATATACGGCAAAAACAAAATCAATTTTTTCAGATTTAATAATGTTTAGGCAGGTCTTTATGAAATTTATGCCCTTTGATACATAGGACCCATCCCAAGGCACATAAATAACTTCAATTCCTGTCTCTTTAATTTTTGGGTAGCCATAATCAAAACAAATGTACGTTATATAAAAATCTTGCTTTAAATACTGGCAATGCTTATAACCGTCTATATGGTACCCGAACTGAATTGTGTTGATATAGAGTAATGTGAATTTCATTTTTTAATATTGTAAGCAAATAAAGTTATTTTTGGTTGAAAATTGTCATTGTAATTCTCTAAATTAAAATCAGTTAATATTTTGAATTACTTTAATAGTGTCATAAAATTTAATAATTACCCAGGCCTAGAGTTGCTATACTGTTCTAATTGATTTAAACCAAGGCATAGGTAAAAGTTTATTACTTAACCACCATACTGCTAGAAATGTTATTATGGAAATAATAGTATTGGCTTGAACTGCTCCAATTGTTCCGTTGTAACTGATAAATAAGTAGCTTAAACCAATATGTAATCCCCCAATTATTAAGGTAACATAACTTAGGTAAATTGTTTTTTGAGTATAAAAGATAAATTTAACGACCACGGAGTACATTCCGTAAAAAGCAAATCCAAAAGCAAACCAGGTAATATATTTTTGAGATTCTATAAATTCCTTCCCCAAAAAAATCTCCACAATGTAAGGAGCGGTTAGACTAAGGCCAGAGGCTAATAATAGTAAACCAAGAAAATAAAAGTAACCGTATTTCACCAGTACTTTTTTTTGAGATAAGGTTATGTCCTTTAATTTTTCAAATAAAAATGGGGAATAGGCTCTATCAAACGCTGTGGTCAGGACCATAATTACCGAGGCAATTTGAAAGCCTACGGTATATAGTCCTGTGGCAGTTGTGGAAACTAACATGGTCAAAAATACCCTATCAATCCCTGTCCGTACCCAAGTACTTAGGGCATGTGGCAAAAGAGGGACACCAAATTTTAAAGCATCTTTTAAATAGGCTTTGTTCAACTTTAATTTCAAAAAGTCACGTTTGACCATTATTGAAAAGCTTAAAAAACCAAATAGAATGGCTGCTACTGAGGCAGCAATTAGCCTTCCTTCCCATCCCATACCCAACCCAACAATTAAAATAAGGGATAGCGTTAAATTAAATATGGTCTGTGTAATTTGGTAAATACCTAAGGGGATAGGTTTATGTTCCGATTGCCAAAGAATTAGATTTATAGTGGTAAAAAGTGTAAGACATGTAACAAAAACTCCTATAATTAACCACTCTGGGGGCAATTCCAATAAATTGGAAATATAAGAGTGAAATATTAAAATGGAAACTAAAACTAAACTGGTAGTCACTGAAACTATTACCAATACATTGGCTATATAGATCTTTAACTCTTCCTTTGTTAATTTAAAAAATTTAACACTAATGGCACCGTGCATTTCCAATGATATAAATACTCCTAATATTGAAGTAAATACGGTAAACATGGATATTATGCCATAATCCGAAGGTGTCAAATAACGGGTCAATACTGGTAATAGCACAAAGGGAACCAACTTGTTTAAGATGTCGGCTACCGTATATATACTTGCGTTTTTAATGAATCTACTTTTAAGTATTCCCCTCATCAATAAATTGGTTAATAAAATATTTATTATATTGAATTTTGCCTATGCCATTCTTCCGACACTATCAGGCTCCATAAATAAAGGGATCTGTCCCTTTTTCCGGAATGGTGTTCCTTTAAAAGTTTTGATACAAATTCATAATTCAACCCCCTATTTTCAACGCTTTCTTTTGAAAGGTATGTTGAAACAAACCCTTTCAAATCATCTTTTAACCACATGCCCATAGGAGGATTTAATCCTAATTTTGGCTTGTTGATTATGGCTTCCGGCACTTTTCCACTTAATAGTTTTTTCATTAGATATTTGGTCTGCCCGTTCTTAATTCGATAACCTGAGGAAATAGAGGTCATAAATTCCACAATCCGGTGATCAATTAGCGGAACCCTTACTTCAAAACTATTGGCCATGCTCATAACATCCCCATAGTACAAAAGGTTATTGACCAAAAAGGTTTTTAAATCAGTAATCGAAGTTTTAATAAGAAGGTCGTTGGTTGGAATGGATTTGAAGACCTCCGAAACTATCTTATGAAAATCTTGTTGCACCATAAAAAGTTCATTGATTTCCTTAACAGAAAAATAGCCTACCCAATCCTCGTACATTTCATTCAAAGGCTTGGTCAAGGAATTAACAAAAGTCTTTATTCGCCTAAATTTATGATTTCCAGAAGTGTCCTCAGAGATTATTTTGAAAAAAGGATTTAAGACTTTCCAAAATATTCTGGGAACAAACTTGATCCTATTATATAACAGCGCTGCTTCATATCTGGGATAACCACCAAAAATCTCGTCCCCACCGTCACCTGCCAAAGCTACTGTTGCATATTTTTTGGTTTCCCGGGTAAGTTCATGGATCAAAATGGCTGTAGGATTGCCAAAGGGTTCATCAAAATGACTTACCATTTTGGGCAATAAGTCCGCTACATTGGGGTGAATTATAATTTCGTGATGATTGGTGTTGAAATACGTTGCCATTTTTTTGGCATCACTGGTCTCATCATATTTATCTGCCCCTGCAAACCCTAATGTAAAGGTGTTTATGGGTTTGTTACTGTTTTTGGACATATAGTACAAAATGGCTGATGAATCTATACCTCCGGATAGGAAGGAACCTAGTTCTACGTCTGCAATCATTCTCAGTTGCACTGCATTATTTAATAGATCATCCAGTTCCTCAAGAAGTTTTTCTTCTTTGGTGGTGGTTTTTGATCCGATGAAATCTATGGGGTCCCAGTATTTTGTAATTTTTAATTCACCTTTTTGGTAAAAAAAATAATGTGCGGGTTCCAGTTTTTTTACTTCCCGGTAAACGGAGTTCGGAGAGGGTACATATAGATAGCGTAAATACTGACCAATGGCTTCCTTGTTCAGGGTTAGTCCGTTGACCAATTCCTTAATTACCTTGATTTCAGAGGCAAAGGCAAACTGTCTGCCCTGATGGTAATAAACTAAAGGTTTGATTCCCAATCTGTCACGAGCCCCAAATAAAGTATCATTTTTTATATCATAAATGGTAAAGGCAAACATACCTATAAAATCTTCCAGGCATTTTTCCTTTTTTTCAATATAATTGTAGAGGATAACCTCTGTATCGGAGTTGGTTCTGAAAGCATATTTACTTTCCAAATTTTTCCGTATTTCCTTATAGTTGTACACTTCCCCATTAAACACAATTACGCAATTGCCACAAGCGGAAATAAAAGGTTGATTTGCTTCTGTGGTGAGGTCTATAATAGAAAGTCGATTATGTCCCAACGAAAAGGATCCATAAGAATGTGAAGATGAATTATCAGGACCTCTATAGTCTGCGATACTTAAATAGTTTGATCCTGCCGGAGCCTCAAAATTAAAACCTATTATTCCGCACATATTACAATTTCATATTTATTAGGTTTACCTCTTTAAAATTTGATCATACGCTGATCTGTTATCCTTGGATAACCCCTTATACTAAGAATTAATCTGAAGTATTATACATATTGGTTTATATAAATTTGTCATGGAATAGGGTAACCCTTAATTTATAAACGGCCGTGTGCTTTTTGCCCTAAAATACCTTTTACATCGTAAACAATGGTATTCCCATATTTTAAAGGCTCCAGATCCAAGTGTATAAATTGCTGGTGTGCTACGGTAAGGACAATGGCGTCAAACGGTCCGATCGGTAGGCTTTGTGAGGTGGCAAGACCATACTCCAGCAGCACTTCTTCTGGTTTGGCCCAAGGATCATAAATGGTTAGCTCAGTCCCAAAGTCCTTTAATTGCCCCACAATATCCACTACTTTTGTATTTCTTACGTCCGGGCAATTTTCCTTAAAGGTAATGCCCAAAACCAGTATCTTGGCACCTTTAATTTTTTTATCTGCCTTAACCAAGAGTTTTATTACCTCATTGGCCACATATATTCCCATGGAATCATTTATACGCCTACCCGCTAAAATAATTTCCGGATGATAGCCCAGCTCCTGTGCCTTTTGGGCCAAATAATAGGGATCTACGCCTATGCAATGTCCGCCTACCAAACCGGGCCTAAAAGGCAAAAAATTCCACTTTGTCCCTGCGGCCTTCAAAACCGCCTGGGTATCCAAATCCATTAGGTTGAATATTTTGGCCAATTCATTAACAAAGGCAATATTAATGTCCCGTTGCGAATTTTCAATCACTTTTGATGCCTCCGCCACCTTTATACTTGGTGCCAAATGGGTGCCCGCCACAATTACCGATTTGTACAGGTCGTCTATCAGTTTACCAATTTCCGGGGTAGACCCAGATGTTACCTTTAAGATTTTTTCTACGGTATGTTCCTTATCCCCAGGATTTATTCTTTCAGGGGAATACCCGGCATAAAAATCCACATTGAATTTAAGTCCCGAGATTTGCTCCAGAACGGGGATACATTCTTCTTCCGTTGCCCCAGGGTACACGGTAGATTCATAGATTACTATATCGCCCTTTTTTAAGACTTGTCCCACTTTTTTATTGGCTTGGTACAATGGTGTTAAATTAGGGCGATTATTTTTGTCCACCGGGGTGGGAACGGTAACAATATAGATATTACAGTCCGCAATATCTTCCACATTGTTGGAACAAAATAAACCTATTCTTTTTTCTGGATATTCTTCTTCCGTTCCTAAGGAGGAAACTTCCATCATGGCATTTGCCAATAGGTGTTTTGGCGATGGTACAAGAACTTTTTGCAACAACTCCTCGGAAACTTCCAGAGTCTGGTCTTGGCCTTTGTTAAGGGCTGCTATTCTCTCTTCGTTAATATCAAAGCCTATTACCGGAAATTTGGTAGCAAACAGTCGTGCCAAGGGCAAACCTACATACCCTAAACCTATGACTCCTATTTTATATTCTGACATGATTATATTCTCTTTATTCGTTTTATCCAAATTGGAATGCACCAAATAGTTATATTTTTCTATTATATCCAAAAACCCATGAAATTAAATGTCGGATAATTGTTAGTATATAATTAGCTTAGGAAATTATTTATCCTAGATCTAATTTGGGACCATTTTATAGGTTTGGGCCTAATCAATTTTAATTTGCCCTGCTTACGGACAAACAGCCAGGGCGAAACATATAGTAAAGGGACCACTACTATAATTATATAGAGTTGCACATTGATATATAGATCCTGGATTAAAACGGCCAGTTCAATTATAATACTGTTCAATACCACTACAAATAAGGAGGCCTGTTTATGGGTAATGCCCAAGTCTATTAGTCTATGGTGTATATGATTGCGGTCCGCGCTAAACGGACTTCTTTTTTGTGAAATTCGAATGGCAAATACCCTTAGGGTATCCAAAAGGGGGTAGGATAATATGGCCATGGCCATTATAGGTGCTTTAATGTTGGTGACCGGATTGTCTATTATGGAGTTGTAGGATAAAAACCCAACGGCCTGAAAAGCCAATAAAAAGCCTATGAACATGGAGCCTGAATCTCCCATAAAAATTTTACGGTAGGGGGAGAGGTTGTACCTTAGGAATCCTAACAATGCCCCGATAAGCACAAAGGAAATAAGTACAAAAAGATATCTTTCGTTTATGAAAAAAAAAATACCAAAAGATAGGCTGGAAAGTAAGGCCACAGATCCTGCCAGACCATCCAAGCCATCAATTAGATTATAGGCGTTGATAATCAACAGAAATACAAAAAGTGTAAAGATTATCGATATATAATTGGGCAGTTCCCCCAATCCAAAAATACCTTCAAAACTAGTAATTCTTAGATCGGCCAATACAATTACCATAAGGGAGGCCGCCATTTGTACCATAAATTTCTTTTTTGGGGCCAAACCAAAAAGATCGTCCTTAACTCCTAAAAACATCAACATCATGGTGGCCGACATAAGGGATACCAGCTGTATTAGATCGGGTTTGGCAAGGTCCGCCATTAAACCGAGAAAAGCAATGGAAAGGGAAAAGGCAATGAAGAG
Source organism: Arenibacter sp. P308M17 (assembly GCF_003426735.1). Classification (GTDB taxonomy): domain Bacteria; phylum Bacteroidota; class Bacteroidia; order Flavobacteriales; family Flavobacteriaceae; genus Arenibacter. Next base: position 707,072 of record NZ_QVON01000002.1, on the reverse strand, counting down.
TCCGACCCCACCCAAAGTAGGTGTTTTTGAGGTGTGCATGCTGCGATCCCCTGGCTCATCCATAAGGTTTTTAGAGCGTACGGCATAGATGATTACAGGATACATCCTATAACATAGGAGAAGTGGAATAAATATGGATACAATCCCTAAAAAATAGAGATTGGAAAATAATTCATACAGATATGCCATATTCCTTATTTAAGGCATAAGCGATTAGTTGTTTAATAGTACATAATACATGTACTACTTTATACCGCTTTATTAGGGGGAAATCCAAAGCGACAAAAAGTAATATTCAGGATTCAAAAATTCACCCATTTTGGCAAATGATTCAATGGGTAAAACTATTGATTATAATTTGGTATTAAATTATTTTATCGTTTAAGAACCATTTATTGCTATAAATGACAAGTATTCCCTAATTTGAAAATGTGATAATTTGAAAATGGGTTAATTTGATAATGGGTTAATGGGGAAATGTATCAATGTATTAATTTGAAAATGGGGTGGTTTGGAAATTTGATAATGGGTTAATTTGGAAATGTATCAATTTGATAATGAGTTAATTTAGGAAGCAATAAGCAATATGCCAATAGCCATAAGCTAAATTGTCAGTCAAACCATCAAGATTGAACTTTGAACCTGAAACCTTGAACAAAAAATGCTGCCTAGTTTCTAGATTCCAGACTCTAAATTCCCACTACTCATTTCTCACTACTAAATTCTATTCCAACCCATAGAACTCCACCGCGTTCCGGCCCATAATGGCCTGCTGCTCGACATCGCTGAGGCTGGCAATGAAATTGGAGGTCAGGTCCCTTACCTGGGTGTAGGTGCCGGCCACCAAACAAACAGGCCAATCGGACCCGTACATGCAGCGCTCAGGACCAAAGGCTTCAAGGGTTAAAAGCATATACGGATGTATCTGTTCCGGGGTCCAGTTCATAAAATCGGCCTCCGTGATCATTCCCGATATTTTACAATATACATTTTCGTGCTGGGCCACTTCTTTCATCATGGCCGCCCAACCATCATAAAAACCATCCTTTATATAGGGTTTGGCAATATGGTCGATGACGAATTTCTGGTTGGGGAATTTTTTTACAAATTCCAGGGTAGCTCCCAACTGGTGTGGAAAGATAAGGATGTCATAGACGGCGCCGTACTGTTCCAATTTGGAGATGCCCCTTAGGAAGTCTGGCCGCAATAAAAAATTATGGTCTGCCTCTTCCTGCACAATATGTCGGTATCCCTTTAAATGTTTGTCCTTGGCATATTTTTCCAGTTCTTGATCCACCTCGGCACTTCTTAGATCTACCCAGCCTACCACGCCTTTAATAAAAGCGTTGTTGTGGGCCAGCTCCAAAAGGAAATCGGTTTCCGCCAAAGTCTGGTCCGCCTGTACGGCCACACAGCCGTCCACTCCGTTTTTGGCATAGACGGGTTTAAGGTCCGAGGGCAAAAAATCCCTACGGATTACCCGCATATGATCGTTGATCCATGAATGCTTTACAGGGTTGTAGTTCCAGAAATGTTGATGGGAATCTATAATCATGTTAGAAGGTTTAATGTTATAAAGTTATAAAGTTATAAAGTTTTCTCGTTTTATTGGTCTTAGGTTAGGGTTTAAAACCCTACAATTTATTGCAGTATTTTTGTGATGCGAAAAAATATAAATCTTAGACCTTTACATGTTTTTAATCCGTTTGAAAAATAGAGGGACTTTTAGTCCCTTGTCAAACAAACCTCTGCACTTTCAGTGCAGAGTTGTTTCGTTTTTTACCTCTCCTAGGGAGAGCCTGCCCCGCGAATTCTGTGGGGGTCAGAACTGCTAAAAGCAGTTCTAGGTGAGGCCCCGGTTATAGGGAAATCCCCCTTTTCCAAGGAATGAAGTCGTTTTGCTCCAATCTAACCGCTGCGGGAATTTTATTTCCGCTGGCGACTTCTATGATATAGTCCAACAATTCCTCTCCCTTGGTCTGTATGGTATCTTCCCCGGTAATGATAGTTCCTGTGTTGAAATCGATAATATCCTTCATGCGTTCGCTCAAGGCGTTGTTGCTAGACATTTTAATGACCGGGGCCACGGGATTTCCGGTAGGGGTGCCCAGACCCGTGGTAAAGGCAATAACATTACATCCGGATCCTGCCAGACCAGTGGTGCTTTCCACATCGTTGCCCGGGGTACAGAGAAGGTTCAAACCATTTTTGGTTACCCTTTCCGTATAGTCCAGCACATCCTGCACTAAAGAGGTACCTCCTTTTTTTGCCGCTCCGGCCGATTTCATGGCGTCCGTGATGAGTCCGTCCTTAATATTTCCGGGCGATGGATTGTTTTCAAAGCCGGAGCCTATGGAGACCGCTTTGGCGGAATAGGCCCGCATGATACCGGCAAATTTTTCTGCACTTTCCGGTGTTTCGCAACGGTTGATGAGTTCCTGTTCCACCCCGTTTAGTTCGGGGAATTCGGAAAGCACTGTAGCCCCTCCCAAGGCCACTATAAGATCGGAAGCATAACCGAGGGCGGGATTGGCGGATATACCGGAAAACCCGTCCGACCCTCCACATTCCAAGCCCAACACCAACTTGCTAAGGGGAGCGGGCCGGCGTTCTACCTTATTGGCTTCTATAAGGCCCAAAAAGGTTCTCTTTACGGCTTCCTCAATAAAATGGCGTTCGCTCTTGCTTTTTTGTTGTTCCAAAATATGCAGGGGTTTGGAAAAATGGGGATCACGTTTGGCAATGGCAGCTTCCAAAATTTTCACCTCTGCGTTCTGGCAGCCTAGACTTAGAATGGTAGCTCCCGCAACGTTGGGATTGGTAATATAACCTGCCAAAAGGTTACAGAGGGTATCCGAATCCCCTCGGTCACAGCCGCAGCCTCCGTCATGGGTAAGGAACTTAATGCCGTCCACATTGGGGAAGGTCCGGTTCTGTTTAATGTCTTCGGCCGTTTTAATGATGGGCGAGGCCATTAGGTCCTCCGCACTGGCCCCTTTCTTGTACTGGGAAACCAAAACTTCGGTATCTATGATGTAGTCTTGGGCTGTTTCATAGCCCAAGGCATTCAAGAGGGTATTGCGGAGTACATTTACATTTCTATTTTCACAGAATACCATTGGGATAACCAGCCAATGGTTGGCGGTTCCTACACTGCCGTCTGCACGGTGGTACCCATTAAAAGTGCTGTTCTTCCATTTCGAAATGTCCGGAGCCACCCAGTGCGATTGTTGCTCCCCAACATTGTAATCTGAGGAGGCATGTACCACATTGTCTATAGTGATGCCTTCTCCTTGGGGAATGGGCCGGGTAGCTTTGCCGATTAGGGTGCCGTACATGATAATGGGGTCGCCCACCTTGAAATCATGGAGGGCGAATTTATGCTTGGCGGCAAGATTGTTCTTAAGGGGAAAGGATTTCCCTTCAAAGTTTATTATAAAATCTTTTTTCATATCCTGCAAAGCGGCAAGGATATTGTCATTTGGATGTATCTGCAAAAAGTTTTTGGACATGGTGGAATGCGCTTAATATTAAAATTCTATAGTGGCTTTTATGACTCCGGTAGCGGGTTTTAGCCAGCTATCAAAATGTTCTTTCATTTGGGTAAAATGGACGTTGTGGGTAATGAACGAATCTGTGGGAAACTGGTCCAATAGGGCAATGACCCGTTCAAAATCGGTTATGGTGGCATTTCTGCTGCACATCAGGGTGGTTTCCTTGGCGTGGATGGCCGGATGGGTGAAGGTCAGTTCCCCTTTGGAAAGCCCTACCAAAATATATCTTCCGCCGTGCGACATATAGGAGGGTCCCTGTTCCAGGGCACCTCTGTGGCCCGAGGCATCGAATACGGCCGTGGCCATATCGCCCTTGGTGATCTCCGAAATCTGCCTTACGGGGTCTTCGGTGACATTTACTATATGGTCTACCCCGATCTTTTCCTTGGCATACCGTAGTCGGTCCAAGTTCATATCCAGGGCAATGACCTTGGCCCCTTCCATCTGGGCCAATTTCATGATACCGATACCAATGGGGCCACAGCCTACTACCACTACGGTTTCCCCGGGAACAATCTGTGCCCTGCGAATGGAATGTGCCGCTATGGCCAAAGGCTCTACAATGGCCATCTGCTCGTTGTTCAGGTGTTTGGCGGGCAAAAGGATGTTTATCGGCACCGTGATCTGCTCCTGCATGCCCCCATCCGTATGTATGCCTAAAACCTGGATCTGGGTACAGCAATTGGTCTTGCCGTTCCTACAGGCTACACAGTGGCCACAGCTTAGGTAGGGCATGATCACTACATTGTCGCCCGCCTCAATGCCCTTATCGTTTTCGTCGATCTCCAGCACAGTGGTGGCCAGTTCATGGCCCAGTATCCTTGGATAGGTAAAAAAGGCTTGGTTCCCGGTATAGGCGTGCAGGTCGGTACCACAGATGCCCACCTTGTTCACTTTAAGTAGTGCTTCCCCCTTTTTTCTGATCGGGGCTTCTTTTTCCTTTAACTGAAAGTCCCCAGGTTCCTCACAAACAATATATTTCATGCGCTTTATTCTTTTATTTTTTATGGTTGATGTGGTTGATCATTATCAAATTTTATAGCGATTGCATGAAAATGCAATAGTTAAAATGGCCATATGGTTCAAGGGTGTAATTTAGCCAAAAAGATTTAATAAGTGTTGAAAGTTGAAAGTTGAAGGTTCAAAGTTCAGAGTACATTTCTAATGTCAAATATCTAACTTCTATCTAACGTCTCGCATATTTACACTCCCAATATTTTAATCCTTGACACACAATATTTATCTTTTGCAATAATAATAGTTCTTCCAAGAAAAAAAAAGTAATAATGGGATTGATAAGTATAGGGTATGTTTATTACAGATTATGGCAAAAACGGTATTGATAAATTGGAAAAGGGTAATATTGGATTTATAATTGATAAATTTTATGTATTGTGTTTCTTTATCTTTGGAAGCGCGTTTTGCCCCGATAAACCAATCCCTTTTATACACCTTTTATCGGTTTTGTAAATTGATCAAAGCTTGAGGTAAATCGAAGAATTTAAACTTTTAATTTAAAAAATTATTGACTATATATGAAACCAATTGTACAAATTTCCCTGGACCTGACCAATATAGATGAAGCTTTGGAAACTGCTGCCATGGCCTTGCGTGCAGGGGTGGATTGGCTGGAAGCAGGGACCCCGCTTATTCTGGCGGAAGGTTTGCACGGAGTTCGAAAATTAAGGGAGGCCTTTCCCTTAATCCCTATAGTAGCCGATCTCAAGACTATGGATGGCGGATATTTGGAGGCCGAAATGATGGCGAAGGCAGGGGCCACCCATGTGGTGGTAATGGCCAGGGCACATGCAGAAACCATAAAGGTGGTAGTACAGGCGGGCAAAGATTACGGGGTAAAGGTAATGGGGGATAATTTAGGATGTCCGGATATGGTGGAAGGGGCCAAATGGTTGGAAGACCTTGGCTGTGATTATATAATACACCATATAGGTTATGACGAACGGCGTGGAATTGCTGCCCAGGGCTTAAAAATGCCGAGCCCAATGGATCAATTACGGGAGGTAGTCAATGCCGTTAGGGTACCGGTACAGGCCGTAGGGGGACTTACCTTGGAACAGGCCATACGCTGCCCGGAATATGGAGCGCCAATGGTGGTGTTGGGAGCACCCTTGACCATAGATGCCGATTCCTTTAGGACAGCCGATGGTGACCTGGAAAGTTCATTGCGACTTATTTGTCAAAAGATCCATGCTTACGGGGAAGTATCAAGATAACGAACATTAAAATATAAAGAATTATACAAATGGGTTCAATAGGAGTAGTAAATTTCTCGTCCAAACAAGGAAGTGTAGAAATAAGGGAAATAGAAAAACCGACCATAGGGGAAGATGATATTTTGTTGGAGGTTGCCAATGTCGGAGTTTGTGGAAGCGATCTCCATCAATGGACAGCGGACCATAGTTGGCATGTGAATTATCCAGTGGTACTGGGCCACGAGTTTGGGGGCCATGTGGTGGCATTGGGAAAAAGAGTGAGCGGTTGGAAGGAAGGCGATAGGGTAGTAAGTGAAACCGCCGCCGTTATCGATCCCAATAGCCCACTTAGCAGACAGGGACTTTATAACCTTGACCCTACAAGAAAGGGGTTTGGCTATGGTGTAAATGGTGCCATGACACGTTTTGTAAAGGTGCCCGCCAGATGTCTGCATACGGTGCCTGAAAACTTGCCTTTTGAGCAGGCCTGTTTAACGGAGCCCTGTTCGGTGGCCTATAGTGCCGTTGTGGCGAATTCCAAAATTAAACCAGGGGATCGGGTCATAGTTTTAGGTCCGGGAACCATAGGGATCCTATGTGCAGCCATGGCGCGTTTGTGTGGAGCGGAAGTGGCCATAGTTGGATTGGAATCGGATAGGGAAAGATTGAGCATTGCCAAGCAATACGGATGTGAGGGCATTATAGGGGATGCAAGTGACTGGGCCAACAAACAGGATGGTTTGGGCGCGGATTGTATTATAGATGCCGCCGGGGCAAGTGCTACCTTAAAAATAGCTTTACAGCTGGTGCGTCCCAACGGACATATTACCAAGGTAGGGTGGGGGCCACAACCGCTCAACTTTTCTTTGGATCCCTTAGTTCAAAAGAATGTGACCCTTCAAGGTAGCTTTAGCCATAATTGGCCGATCTGGGAAAAGGTACTGTCCCTATTGGCTTCGGGTACCTTGGATGTAAAGCCCATTATTGGTGGGGTCTGGGAATTGAAGGACTGGCACGAGGCGTTTGAACAAATGCATTCCGGTAAGGTGGTGAAAAGTGTGTTAAAACCCAATTAATGCCTATGCGCTTAAAAGACAAGGTAGTAATAATAACCGGTGGGTATACCGGTATAGGCAAGGCCATAGCCAAGCGTTCGGTAGCGGAAGGTGCCAAGGTAGTGGTCAACGGATTGGAGGAAGACCTAGGTTTGGCCCTGGTGGGGGAACTGGGGGAGGATAACGCGGCCCATATTACCATGGATATAACAGGGGAAAGCACCCCTGGATTATTGGTAAATAAGGCCATAGCCAAATTTGGGCAGTTGAATGCCATCGTGAACAACGCGGCCTATATTGCTTCTTCCAATATTAGGACGACCCAAGAACCGTTTATTAGGAGAATGCTGGCCGTTAATTCCATTGCGCCCCTGATGATCATCCAAGCGGCATTACCTCATTTATCCAAGGTTCGCGGTTGTGTGCTTAATATAGGCTCCATCAATGCGTGGGGCGGAGAACCGGATCTATTGGCATATAGCATGTCCAAAGGGGCTTTGATGACCTTGACAAGAAATCTGGGCGATAGTCTATTTAGGGAAAACGGAGTACGGGTAAATCAGATCAACCCGGGTTGGGTACTCACGGAAAAGGAAATCTTGAACAAGAAAGAACAAGGAATGAGAGCGGACTGGTATAAGGACATTCCCGATATTTTTGCTCCGGCACAACGTATTTTTACCCCCGAAGAAATAGCCTCAGCTTGTCTTTATTGGCTTTCCGATGAATGCGGGCCTGTAAGTTCTCAAGTGATGGATTTGGAACAGTTCCCTATAATAGGGCGAAATCTCCCAAAGAATTGGGAAGGTTCACATAAAAAGAAATAATTGATCAATACTAAAAGAATTAAGATTTGCCACAATTAGCCGTATTTCCCAAAGCATTTATGCAGGAACTTTGTAAGGATGGAACTATGAAGGTTTCCGAATGGATAAACCTGGCCGTTGAATTGGAAGTAGACGGATTGGAATGGTACGCCGGATTTTTGGAGATGGCAGACAGATCCAACTGGGCCATTTTTAGGGAACAAGTGGAGCGTCATGGAAAAACAATACCCATGCTTTGCTGTTCCCCGGATTTTACGCATCCTGATGCCGATTTTCGGAACAATGAAATTAAAAAACAAATAGGGTGGATAGAAATGACCCATGCCCTGGGCGGTTCCTATTGTAGGGTATTGTCAGGACAACGCCGTCCTGAATTGACTATTGAAGAAGGGGTCGGTTTTGCTGCGGATTGCATAAAGGCATGTCTTCCTGTTGCGGAAAAGTTGGGCGTTACCTTAATATTGGAAAACCACTATAAGGACGATTTTTGGGAGTATCCCGAATTTGCCCAACAGATGGACATTTTTTGCAAGTTGGTAGATCGTATCCACCACCCCAATTTTGGGGTCAATTACGATCCCAGCAATACCTTTTTGGCCGGGGAGGATCCCTTGGAACTCCTATACCGGGTGTCCGATAGGGTAGTGACCATGCATGCCAGCGACCGCTACCTGAAGGAAGGAACTATTGAGGACCTTCGTAAGGAGGAGGGCGGTGCCATGGGCTATGCCAAAAGACTTAGCCATGGTGAGATAGGCAAGGGGCTGAATGATTATGACGCCATTTTTAAGGAACTGAAAAGGGTCGGTTTTGATGGTTGGATCAGTATTGAGGACGGTGTGGACGGTATGGACCAATTGGAACGTAGTGTAGCCTTCTTGAGAAAGAAAGTAAAGGAGTATTGGCCAGATTTTAAATAGTGGAACCCATAGCCTTAAATGTTAAAAGTCATCAATAAGCTTTACAAAAGTCTATTGGTGACTTTTGTTTGTTTGGGGAAAGGTTCTTTAACAAGAAAAGGATCCTTCATTGGGAGCTTAGGCGACGAAGTTTATTGCTAATTGTTCACTTTTAATTGATTCAGACACTCAAAACTGTTCAGTGAAGACTGTTTACTTTAAAACCCACCCCTAACCTCTCGCTAAAAAGCGGGACAGGCCTGCTTGCCGAAGGTGTGCCCGTATTGATGTTTACATTTTCATTTTCTTTGCTCGCCCAAAGAAAACGAAACAAAAGAAAAGGCGCCTTCACCGAGGAATTTTTTCGACAACGGGGTCGAAAAACCATGTGCGAAACTCCGCGTCGTCCCTTGTGGGGACTCCTGATTTCGGAGCTTTCGCGCACTATTCTGCGGTTAAGGACTTTTGGCTGCGCCGCTATTATTAATTTTCATTATTGACTACCCATTACTCAACTGTCCACTGATTACTGTTCACTGACTACAGTTCACTGATAATTGGCCATTGCTAATTGTACATTGAATGGGCCACCGCCCACCAAAAACCCACCCCTAACCTCCCGCTAAAAAGCGGGACAGGCTCTTCCAAGAGGGGAATAGTTTTTTACAGAGCTTGCGGGGTTGACCGTTCAGTCTGTGCGCTCTAGGCTCTAGATTCTCACTTCTCCTTCTGAACTTTCAACTTTATAACTTTCAACTGAAGAAACTGCCCATTGTTTACTGCCCACTAATTATAGCCCCTTACATCCCCAATATCCAAAGTAATTGGGCCAATGCTGTGCTGGCCGGGCAAAAATGCACCACTTGCCGTGACCTGCCAGGCATCCCAACCCACTTCAATTCCACCTATGGGGATAATACTTACCCACATTTTGAAAGTGATGGGGAAGCCGTTCGGTTGTAATATCCATAGATAGGAATCACCGGGAGTGTCCCCACCACTGGTGTAGGTGACCAATAACCCTTCGTTCCCATCCTTTAAGGATACAATGCTTCTTTCGGTACCGGGATCAAAAACTTTGAAAGGGGCAACCAGCCAAAAAGAGTCATTGTTGAAAAAGGACCTGGCCTTCTTAATAAGTTTTTCCCTTGCGGTACCCAACACCGCTTCCTTGTCTTTGGTGACCGAACTTCTTGTGGGTTCGTTTAGATCCAGATGTACTTGATAGTCGCTCCAAGCAATAAATACCGTATCAATATCCTTATCCCAACGATAATGGTGTTTTTCATTGGCAAAGGACCATTCCAGGAAACGCGTGCCCTTGTAGGCTTCATAATTGAGGGCCGTTAACATTTTCATGGCCAGCTCATCTGCATTTTTGCCCCTGGTTCCCTTGGGTAGCGGCTCGTTGTACATAGCATATAGGATACCGGCCAAGACCAGCAGCAACAGCAATGCCCCAAACACTATTTTACCTATTTTTTTGAGCATTTTTAATTTTCTCATTTGTTAATATCCAACAGCTGTATCATCTCCACGTCTGTCGGCACCGCCTTCCAGTTTTCCGTTGGGCAATATCTTAATTGCATCTACCTGGCCTATGACAGGGGTGTTTTCTTCATTAATGATGTATCCCTTGCTTTTTAAAGTGGTGAGTAAGTGCTTCTCAAATCCTTCAGGTTCAAAAATAATGGCATCTGGCAGCCATTGATGGTGAAAGCGGGGAGCGTTTACCGCGTCCTGCATACTCATATTATATTCGTAACAATTTAGAATGGTCTGGGCCACGGCCGTTATTATGGTAGATCCTCCAGGAGTCCCCACCACCATCCATAATGTTCCATTTTTTTCCACAATGGTCGGTGTCATACTGCTTAGCATCCGTTTTTCAGCGGCAATTTTATTGGCCTCGGCACCCACCAGGCCGAACATATTGGGCACCCCTGGCTTGGCACTAAAATCGTCCATTTCATTATTTAGAAAAAACCCGAGTTCATCCGAGTATAGCTTGGAGCCATAACCTCCGTTAATGGTAGTTGTGGCAGCAATGGCATTTCCAAAAGAATCTACAATGGAGTAATGGGTGGTTTCATAGCTTTCCACTATTTGTATGTCCCCATGGGACACGTCAGAGGATTTGGAAGCTTTATCAAAAGAAAAATTTTGCATTCTTTCTTGTAGGTATTGTTCCGACAAAAGCTTCTTTATAGGGATTTCCACAAAATCCGGATCTCCCAGAAAGTAGTTTCTATCGGCATAGGCCCTTCTGGCGGCCTCCGTAAACAATTGAATGGATTTGACCGAATTGTGCCCATAACTGGAAAGGTCGTAAGGTTCCATCATCTTAAAAATTTGATTTATCGTAAACCCGCCACTGCTGGGAGGGCCCATGGATATAATTTTTAGATCCTTATAATCGAAGGTAAAGGGAGACCTCCATTTTGCCTCATATTTTCCAAGATCTTCCATTGTTATATAACCGCCTTTGGACTGGATAAAATTGGCCAATTTTTCTGCAACCTCCCCTTTGTAAAATCCGTCTTTGCCCTTTTCGGAAATTTTTTGGAGGGTTTTCGCCAAAGCGGGGTATTTTATGGAATCGCCCAACTTGTAAACAGTGGCAAAAAAGGTACTGTCACTATTCACCTCCATAAAAATATCACGATAGTGCTCCAGTCTTAGGGCCTGTTTTTTGGTTACGACAACTCCTTTTTTGGCCAGATCGATAACTGGAGCCATGATTTCCTTTAAGGGAAGGGATCCAAATTTTTCGTGGACGGCAATTACACCGGCTACAGTGCCGGGAACGCCTACAGAGGTTGCCCCCAAAGTACTCTTATCTGGAATTACATTTCCCAAGGTATCCAGGTACATATCCGCATGCGCTGCCAAAGGCGCTTTTTCACGGTAGTCCAAAGCCCCTATATCCCCATTGGCTTTCCTATATACCATAAAGCCCCCGCCTCCAATATTTCCGGCATAGGGGTAGGCTACGGCAAGGGCCAGTTCCGTCGCAATCATTGCATCGAAGGCATTACCTCCCTTTTGAAGGATGTCCGATCCAATCTTTGAGGCCTCGGCCCTTGCAGACACTACCATGGCGTTGTCCGTTACTAGTCCCGTGGGAATGGGAGCGGGTTCGTTCCTGCAACCGATAAACAGGATTGTTCCAAGAAGTAAACCGGTAAAACGGATCATGGGCAATATTTTTTTCAAAAAGATAGTCATATTCCGATTAAAAGAAAAAATTAACAAACCATAGGATTAAAAATTATGGATGCTCCCTTTAGTCCCGAAAGCTATCGCGAGGGGGTAAAACCGATTTTCCAAATAACCCAGTTTTGTCATGTACTTATCAAGGAGATATATTTCTGCTTGGAAAAAGCGATCAGTTCTTCGAAAAAATTAGTGAATTCCTTTTCAAAATCGATATAATGTTCCTCTAGGTCCAAAATGGCAAAATTCATTTTGGACTTATTTTGTGTCCGTCTGTTCATCCCGTTCAGTACCCTGGATATTCCATCCATTTTGGCATAATTCAATATCCAATTATCGGCAATCATATAGGGCATCATGCGTTTTACCCCTATGGGGAGTATATCGTAATGGTTTTCCAAGAGATCGTAAAAATTGTTTACAAAGTGGGGCAGTGGGGTATCGGCGTAATCCGACCAATTCTTGGCAAGAAAGTGATCATAGTAAATATCTACGATTACACCACTATAATGACTATAATTTTCATGCAGACGCTTTGTACTTTGCCTCACTATGGGGTGTTTGTCCGTATATGTATCAATGGCACGGTGCAGTACAATTCCCTTTTGAACTTTTTCGGGAAGGTGCTTGTACTTATTGCCCCGTATACTGTCCGCTATAAAGTTTCCGATAGTTATCCCTTCGTCTTCAAAAGAAAGATATAGGTGCGCTAAAAAATTCATTTACCCTTGCTGAAGTTTATTAGGGTCGAATTTACAACTTAGCGGCATAGGATTTAAACCTAACCTTTTATATTTGTAAAAATTTATATATAAAATATGACTTTAATAAAATCCATTTCAGGAATACGGGGTACCATTGGGGGTAGGCCAGGAGATAATTTAACGCCTATTGATGCGGTTAAATTTGCGGCTGCTTACGGCGTTTGGCTGAAAGAATACTCCAAAAAGGAAAAACTAAGGGTGGTCATTGGGCGAGACGCCCGACTTTCCGGGGAAATGATCCAGAACTTGGTAGTAGCTACCCTTGTAGGCTTGGGAATAGATGTAGTGGACCTGGACCTGTCCACAACACCGACCGTAGAAATAGCGGTTCCTTTGGAAAAGGCAGATGGGGGTATTATCCTCACCGCCAGCCATAATCCAAAGCAATGGAACGCCTTAAAACTTTTAAATGAAAAAGGCGAATTTTTGGATGCTGCCCAAGGGGCAAAAATATTGGAAATTGCAGAACAGGAAGCCTTTAATTTCTCGGAGGTAGATGAACTGGGGACCGTCAATAGGAACGATTCCTATATCGATATCCATATAGATGAGGTATTAAACCTTTCCTTAGTGGACGCAGATGTTATAAGGGCGGCCAAGTTTAAGGTAGTGGTAGACGGCGTAAACTCTACGGGTGGAATTGCTATACCTAAACTTTTAAAGGAATTGGGAGTGGAAGTGGTAGAGCTGTATTGTGATCCTACCGGGCATTTTCCCCATAACCCCGAACCTCTTAAAGAACATTTAGGGGATATATGTGAATTGGTAGTAGGGGAAAAGGCCGATTTTGGAATCGTTGTAGATCCAGATGTGGATCGTTTGGCCTTTATTACCGATGAGGGAGAAATGTTTGGGGAGGAGTATACTTTGGTGGCCTGTGCAGATTATGTGTTGGGAAAAACCAAGGGAAATACCGTTTCCAACCTATCCTCATCCAGGGCTTTAAAGGATATATCCGAAAAACACGGGGGTACCTATGAAGCTGCAGCCGTAGGCGAAGTAAACGTGGTTGCCAAAATGAAGGCCAACAAGGCCATTATAGGCGGCGAGGGCAACGGGGGCATTATTTATCCTGAAAGCCATTACGGAAGGGACTCCCTGGTGGGAACCGCCTTGTTTTTAATGTTGATGGCGGAAAGGGGAGGTACGGTAAGTGCGCTTAAAGCTGGTTACCCTACTTATTTTATGAGCAAAAAGAAGATCGAACTTACTCCCGGTCTGGATGTTGACGGGATTCTGGTAGCTATGGCGGAGAAATATAAAAATGAGGAAATTTCTACTATAGACGGGGTGAAGATCGATTTTCCCGAAAATTGGGTACACTTGCGCAAATCCAATACCGAACCAATTATCAGAATCTACACGGAAGCCAAGAGTCAGGCCGAAGCCGATGGTTTGGCCGATAGAATAATAGGTGAGATTAAAATGGTAGCCGGAATATAAAGAGGAGTTGAACAAGGGTCGGGGATATTATATTTTCGGCCTTAATTTTTAAATAGGACCAATGAAACATCATATCATAAAATTACTTCTTCTTATTTTTATAGGAAGCACTTCTTATAGTAGTCTTGCACAGGCGGATACCCTTAGGGTGATGAGTTTTAATATTCTGCATGGGGCCACCACCAAAAACGATTTTAATCTGGATACCATAGCCGGAGTAATTAACCATTACAAGCCCGATTTAGTGGCTTTACAGGAGGTGGATTTTAAAACGAAAAGGGCTAAAAACTATGATTTGCCCACTGAATTGGGAATCCGTACAAATATGGCCTCCCTATTTGCCCGGGCCATGTATTATGATGGTGGGGAGTACGGGGAAGCGGTGCTTTCCAAATTCACCTTTATTGGTAGTGAAAGGTTGGAGTTGCCCCATTTGCCGAGTTCAGAGCCAAGGGCCGCCTTGGTTACCCGGATCAAAACCAAAAGGGGAAACACCATTCAGTTCGTGGGCACCCATTTGGACCACTTGAAGGATGAAACCGATAAAGTGATGCAGGCCAAGGCAATAGTTGCCCATTTAGGGGATACCGACCTCCCCACTTTATTGGTGGGCGATCTAAATGCAGAGCCCAATAGTAACACGATCTCCATTATTTCCGAAAAATTTTCAAAACCCAAACACCCCAATGCCTGGAAAGGTACTTTTCCTGCCACAGGTCCCAATATCTGTATTGACCATATCATGTACAATCAGCCAGAAAAATGGCAGGTATTGCATTATGAGGTGCTGTGTGAAAATTATGCCAGCGATCACTGTATCGTAATAGCGACCCTGGTATTTACTCCTTAGCCAATTTTTCATTTAAATATTGTCCCCTTACCAGTTTGGCAGTCTGGTGTTCCCCTGTATGGCTCCAGCCGGGGGGCATTATTATATATAGGAGTTTGTTCTTTAGTCCCGGTGCCTTGGCCACATCCTTGAACAAAGCTACAAATTCACCAAGGTAAACATCAAAAAAGTTGCCACTATCCATTTTACGGGTAATGCCATATTCAATTTGGATATCATGTTTTTCGTCCTGATAGGTGCCAAATACCTTGTCCCAGATATTCAATAAATTACAGAAATTGGTGTCCATATACAACGGGTTTCTGGCATGGTGCACTCTATGATGGGAGGGGGTTAAAATAATTTTGTTCAAAAATCCCATTCTGCCATCTTTCATTAAATTTTCACCAACATGGATAAACGCCCCATAGGTGCCATCTATAAACATGATTAAAAAGAGCAAAACGGGTTCAACGCCCAAAAGGATACATACCGTGGTCCTAATGGTATCGGCATATGGGGCTTCCAGAAAAAAATGGGCATGGGTTACGGAAAGGTTCATTTGTTCCGGGGCGTGGTGGGTAGAATGCAGACACCAAAAAAGGCGCACCTTATGCCCCCAATAGTGGTATAGAAAATGGGCAAATTCCCATACAATATATCCGTAAATAAACCAGTACCAGGTCATTTTTGTCTGGAATAGGGCATAGGGTTGTAGCCATCCAATAATAAGGGTCACCATGGCTATGGCTATAAATCGGCCAATAAACCTATTGAACACATAGATGAGGAAGTTTACCTTATATACCTTGGTATTAGGCTTTTTGTATACCATACCAAGGATGAATTCCAATACCAATAGAAGGGGAATTAAGGGGTAAATAAGAGAAACAACACCGTCATAAGTTGCGAAAACACTGTAATCCCCCGCCTGTAAGAGTTCCAATGCCTGACTTACTCCCAAAAATCCAACCACCTCCTCATAAAGGGTTCCCAAAATATCCATTAATAAATTGATTTTAATTAAACTGAGCCATAATATAATGAGAAAAGTTTAATTGTACTCCCAATTTAGACCAACGGCATTAATTCGCAAACCAATAGATGTATTGATACTCTTTGGTAACGGGTTTATTGGTCTTGATATATTACAGAAAATTAAAGGGTAGGTCTAAGTACATGACAAAAATCGTCTTAACAAGGTTTCTCGGAAAATCCGTTTTACCCCAAACCCTAAAGCCTGCCTGTCCGGTAGGCAGGGGAGCCTGATTTTCCTTGATTTCTCCCCTGTCCGACTACTTCGTTCAGGCGGGCTTTAGGGTCGGGGTTAAAAATCGAGGAAAATCTTGCGAAATGGAATCTTATAATGTACCATAGAGATAGGTATTAAGATGGCCCTTTTTACCTTGCTCATGTTTGTAGGGAAATTGATCATACAGGGCATATGGCTATTGGAACTCCAAGGGAACCTTGTTTCGATGCTTCCATCGTTTATGTGTCCAAAGGTAAAATTCTGGCTTTTCCCGTATCTGATCTTCGGTCAGCCTCAGGAATTGGTCGGTAATCTGATGCTTTTTGGTCTTACTGCCGGCCGTGGTTATGGGGATGAATTCTGCTTGGTAATAGCCCCTTTTTACTTTGGAAACCTTAAGGAAGACTACTGCCAGATCCAATTTTCTGGCCATACTCTCTGGGCCATTAAAAATTGGTGCCTTGACGCCCATAAATTCACTCCAATATTGTGCCCTTTTCACCTGGGGGGATTGATCGCTCACCATACCATAGGCAGATATTGTCCCGTTCTGTACATTCCTATATACCGTTTTTACGGTTTCCTGTTGGGTGATGAGGGTGGTATTCCATTTGGCCCTTATTTTCTTGATCAAATCGTCAAAATAGGTATTTCCAATTTTTTGATATACGGCATATCCTTTGGCATGTACATAATTGTTGATACTTACGTTCCATTCCCAATTGGCGTAATGGGAACATACGATAAGAACGCTCCTGTCCTCAACTATACCCTGAAGTACTTCAATATTGATGATCTTATAGCGTTCCTTTAGCTCCTCTTGTGTCAGATTCAAGGTCTTTACCATTTCCAGGAACATATCGCACATATGACGGTAGAAGCACTTTTGAATCTTATTAAGCTCATTTGCCGACTTATCGGGAAAGGCCATTGTAAGATTTTCGGAGACCACCTTTTTGCGATAGCCAATAAGATAGAACATTACAAAAAAGACAAGGTCCGAAAAAAAGTAAAAAAGTCTAAAAGGTAATATGGAAATAAGCCATAGGAGGGGATAAACTAGAATATAGACCAGAAACTGCATGCAGATATAATTAGGGCAAATATAGCTATATTTGAACCTAAAAATAATAGTTTTCTCCATGAATAACATTCATATCGCTACCATTGCCATTATGGCCGCCAATGTCCTTGCCTCTTTAAAAGGGTTTAATGATCAAACTTTCTTTGAACGTTACAAGTTTGGTGTAGGTGCCATTCAGGCAGGACAGAAAGATAGGATGGTTACTTCGGGATTTTTACATGTGGACCTTTCCCATCTTTTTTTCAATATGTTCACCCTCTATTTTTTTGCAGATGTGGTCATTGCTTGGTTTGGCCCCAGTAAGTTTCTTATCCTATATTTTATCAGTCTTGTTGCCGGTAGTTTATTGGCACTTTATTTTCATAAGAACGAACCGTATTACAGTGCTGTAGGGGCCAGTGGGGCCGTTACCGGTATTTTGTACTCGGCCATCCTGCTGGAGCCGGGGATGAGATTGGGAATCATGTTCATCCCTATTCCCTTGCCGGCTTATATTTTAGGGATCCTTTATCTGTTTTATTCTATCTATGGTATGAAAACAAGGATGGGAAACATTGGGCATACGGCCCATTTTGGAGGTGCTATCGGAGGGTATGTGGCAACCTTGCTCTTTAAGCCGGACCTACTGGTTACCGATACCTTAATGGTACTTTTATTGGCTTTGCCAATAGTGCTCCTTTTTATTCTTGGAAAAATGGGCAAGATATAAGTAGAGGCATAAGACATTCTAAAATCGTTTATAAATGGAATCATGGCGTGGTAGCGCTTTTCGGTCATTCACAATATTATTAAAGCATCCTTCCATAAAAAACTAAAAAAGGCCCGAAAAAAATTACGGGCCCTTTTTTATAAATTTTTTAAACCTTGTTATTGTAAAAGCTCCGAAATTTTCGATTCCAGTTCGGGACCTCTTAGGTTTTTGGCAACAATAACCCCGTTTTCGTCAAGAATAAAGGTGGCGGGAATTGCTTCTACATTGTATAGTTTGGCTACGGCATCGTTAAAGTAATCCAAACTGGAAATATGGTTCCAGCTAAGTTGGTCGTCCGCGATCGCCTTTTTCCAATCCTCTTCCTTTCTATCCAAGGAGACTCCAATAATATTAAGGCCTTTAGAGTGGTATTTGTTGTAGATATTGACCACATTGGGATTTTCAACCCTACAGGGCTTGCACCAGGCGGCCCAAAAATCAATAATGGTCACTTTTCCCATGGCCTCTTTTAGGGACAATTCCTTACCGTCCGGGGTGGGCCCTGAAAAATCGGGAGCCGTAGCTCCGATAGCCGTACTTTTACCTTTTTCTTCCCTGGCCTTGGCCGCCTCCAAACTTTTTAGAATGTTTTTGGCCGGCAGGGTTTCCTTTATCTCCGGAGTCAGGGCATCATACATTTTTTGAGCCTCTTCGCTCTCCACGATTCTAGTATTAAGGCCTTTTTCTATCAACAATGCGGAAATAAGACCGTTGGGATTGTTCTTTATAAAGTCTAGCTCAAAATTCTTATATTCCTCTTGAAGTTCGGCAAACTCGTCGCGCAAAGAGTTGACCGTAGCTTCGTTACCCCCCATACTTGCAGTTTGCATATCCTTTTGAATGGACATGGCCTGATCTGACAATGCCCTTGATTCGGATAGATAGTTAAAGAAAATATCGTTTTGTAAAGTGCCTTTTACCTTGGCAAAATTTAAACTATCCTTTTGGGCACTCAGTTCTATTTCGCCTTTTTCGGCAACAACAGGAGTATATCCCTGGATCTTATCAATAAAAACATATATTAAATCCGGAGTATCTGCAGGACCACTAGCGGTAAACTTACCATTTTCAACTGTGGTGGTGTCAATATCATAGGGCTGATTGTTTTCACCGATCTTCCTAATAAATATTTGCGTACCGTTTTCCACATCACCGGTCAAGGTTCCGTTCAGCACAAAACCTTCGGGTTTGCTGTTGCACGCTATAACACCTACAATTACCGTAAGGGATAAAATTATTTTTTTCATCTGTATAAAATTTTATAATTTGTTAAAAAAGAAGTAATTACAATATTCAATATAGATGTAACCACTTCGTTCCAGCCCGTACCGATAAGGTACGTTCGGGCGGGTTCGCATAAACTTATTTTAATCATATCGGTATGGTATGCTTAAAAAAGTTTATACTCATTTCATTGTTCTTTTCTTTTAATTGCCGCAAATGTACTTATATATGGCTAATAAAAAAAGCCATAAATGCTACAACAACATTCATGGCTTAATAAAATAGGATTTATTCGTTTACATTAAAACTGATAGCGCACTCCCAAGGCAATATCAAAATCAAAATTATCGGAGAAGTGTTTATAGCCCGCAATGCCGATTTCAGGTCTAAAATCCAATGAGATCAATAGGGGAATGTCAAAATTGTATTCAATACCGATATCCCCGGCAGCCAATACAAAAAGTCCGCCATCTGGGGTATAAATTCTGCCATTACCATCCTGCCTGGAAGCGAAATCCACACTTCCGAGACCACCACCGGCACCATAGTACCAATTGAAATTTCCGTCCAAGGGCCTAACCCATTGGTAAAGGGCCGTTAATTTAAAGGCATCAAAGTAGCGACTATCCCGCCATCCGAGGTTGGCTTCCAATCTGTTGTCACGGTCCAAAGATTTTTGATAGGAAATTTCGGCGCCAAATCCATCACTGTCCCCCAAGCGTAGACCAAGGGCGTGATCGGATATTTCCTGGGCATTAATAGAGAACCAGGAGCATAACATAAATAAGGTAAATAATTTTAAAATTTTCATAAGTGTTCTAAAGTTAATTAATGTAAAAATTAAAAATTGATTATTAATCTGAAACAATAAAACTTAATTTAGTGCCCAAAATTGTTTTGAGTTGGATAAAAATATGCTAAATAAATTAAATGCTGATTTAGAGGGCGATTTGTTTGTAGACAAATTAATGACCACCCTATATGCCACCGATGCCTCGGTTTATAGAAAAATGCCAATGGCAGTGGCTTATCCGAAGACCGAAGGGGATATTAAAAAACTGATTCTATTTGCTGGAGAACACAAAATAGGTCTGATCCCGAGAACTGCAGGGACTTCCCTTGCCGGACAATGTGTTGGGGACGGTATTGTAGTGGATGTCTCCAAAAATTTTACCAAGATTCTTTCTGTTGATGAGGTTAAAAAGCAGGTAACGGTCCAGCCAGGGGTAATCCGTGACGAGTTAAACCTCTATTTGGAGCCTTATGGCCTGTATTTTGGACCAAACACTTCTACTTCCAACCGTTGTATGATCGGGGGAATGGTAGGCAATAATTCATCGGGAACTACCTCTATACAATATGGGGTTACCCGTGACCAGGTCGTATCTTTAAAAACATTTTTATCCGATGGCAGCAAGGTAGAATTTAAGGATTTGTCCCTGAACGAATTTCTGGGCAAAATGGCCATGGATAATTTTGAAGGAAGAATTTATAACAATATCCATAAAGAATTAAGCAATAAGGATATACAGGCGGAAATTGTCAGGGAATTTCCAAAGCCCCAGATCCATAGGCGCAACACCGGCTATGCTGTGGATGAGTTGCTCCAGAACAATATTTTCGGGGATAGTGCCCTGGGAATAAACCTATGTAAATTATTGAGCGGGAGTGAAGGTACTTTGGCCTTCACTACCGAAATAGTGCTTCAATTGACCGATCTTCCCCCAAAACTTTCAGGAATGGTGGTTACCCATTACAAAACCTTGGAGGAATGTTTGTTGGACGTGGCCCCCTTAATGGCCCACAACCTACATACCTGTGAAATGATGGACAAGGTAATTTTGGACTGTACCAAAAATAACCGAACCCAACTGGAGAACAGATTTTTTGTGGAAGGGGATCCTGCGGCCTTGTTGATGCTAGAGGTTAAAGCGGATACCGAGGACGACTTGGACAAACAACTGTATCAATTATTGGAGACCGTTAAAAAATCTGGATTAAGCTATGCCAGCCCTATATTGAGGTTGGGAGACGTAAATAAGGCCATAGAACTTAGAAAGGCCGGATTGGGACTACTTGGCAATATAGTTGGTGACCGTAAGGCAGTTGCCTGTATAGAGGATACTGCAGTGGCCTTGGAGGATCTAAAGGATTTTATTGGGGAATTTACCCAAATAATGAAGGACTATAAGCAGGATGCGGTCTATTATGCCCATGCCGGGGCAGGGGAGTTGCACTTAAGGCCGATCTTAAATTTAAAGAAATCTGGGGATGTGGCCTTGTTCAGGTCCATTACCACGGACGTGGCCAAGCTTACCAAGAAGTACCATGGATCCTTTAGCGGGGAACATGGAGATGGAATTGTAAGGGCCGAGTTCATACCCTTGATGATAGGACAGAAAAATTATGAACTCTTGAAGCGGGTAAAAACCTATTTTGATCCCCATAATATCTTTAATCCGGGGAAAATTGTGGATGCCTATCCCATGGACGAGTCCCTACGGTATGAAATAGATCGTCAGGAACCGGAAATTGGGACCTTGATGGATTTCTCCGATAGCCAAGGTATTTTAAAAGCGGCCGAAAAATGCAATGGCAGCGGGGATTGTAGAAAAACCCATTTGGTATCGGGCGCCATGTGCCCTAGTTACCATGCCACAAAAAATGAAAAGGATACCACACGAGGCCGTGCCAACGCCCTGCGCGAATTCTTGACTTCTTCGGAAAAGACCAATAAGTTTAACAATAAGGAATTAAAAGAAGTCTTTGATCTTTGTTTAAGTTGTAAGGCATGCTCCAGTGAATGTCCCAGTAACGTGGATGTGGCCACACTAAAAGCAGAATTTTTATATCAATACCAGGAAGAAAACGGGTATCCCCTAAGGGCTAAACTATTTGCCTATAATACCGTGTTGAATAAATTGGGAAGTACCGTACCGGGTTTTACCAATGCCATATACGATTCCAAATTTTTTGGAGGATTGCTTAAAAAATCGGTCGGGGTTGCCGCACAGCGAAGTTTGCCTAAAGTCTATAAGTTCAATTTTAATAAAGCGCTTCTAAAAGCAAAGGATAGGGTGATTGCTACCAGGTCCAAAGTTGTTCTTTATATAGATGAATTTACCAACTATTTGGATGTTGAACTGGGTAGGGATGCCATTGAGGTGCTAACGCGATTGGGGTATGAGGTAGAACTTTTCTACGCGGAGAGCGGCAGGACCTATATTTCCAAAGGGTTTCTAAAACAGGCAAAAAAGTTGGCTATTGAAAATGTGGACAAACTTTCCAAGCTAACGGATATGGGACTTCCTATACTTGGGCTGGAACCTTCCGCCATTTTAACCTTTAGGGATGAATACAAACGGTTTGGCATTGATAAAAAGAAAATGGATTCCGTTGCCGGTAACTCTTTTTTGATAGAAGAATTTTTGGCCAAGGAAATTTGGTCCGGAGTATTGACATCGGATCAATTTACCAAGGAGGCCAGGACTGTTAAAATCCATACCCATTGCCATCAAAAGTCGATCTCTAACCAAAAGGTCACTTTTGATATATTGAACCTTCCAAAAAATTATACCGTTTCCATCATTAGTTCCGGATGCTGTGGTATGGCAGGGTCTTTTGGTTATGAAAATGAGCACTATGAGGTTAGTATGCAGGTGGGGGAACTAAAGTTGTTTCCGGCCGTTAGAAAATCTACGGAAGATGTAATCATAGTGGCCAATGGCACCAGTTGTAGGCACCAGATATTTGACGGTACGCAAAGGAAGGCCCTCCACCCCATTACGGTTTTAAAGGAGGCCCTAAGTTCTTAACTGGATTCTTTAAATATGTTTTGGAGGCATAGGGATACGTTTTGAACTATTTTTATTAGCCGGACGACAATATTAAATCTTTGTTTTTTTTGGTATTTTTTTCGGAGCTTTTTTGGAGATGACAGCGGTGGCCAGTAATTCATGAATGTCCATGCCCTTAAGTTCTTCGTCCACGAAGAAAGGAGAGAGTTTGTCCGCACTATATCGATATATTTTCCAGCGTTTAAATGCATATTCAAGGGCTGTAAGGTTTTCTACCCAATCCCCGGAATTTAAATAGGTACAATTACCTAATCCATTTTCATAAATCTCTTTTTTGGGCAGATGGATATGGCCGCAGATAATATAATCAAAGTTTTTGGCGATGGCCAACTCCTTGACCGTATGTTCAAAATTTTCAACGAACCCTACAGTACCCTTTAGGTTGTTCCTTTTTGATAAGGAGTGTTTTTTGCTTCCCAAGGTGCCCAAGATCCAATTTAGGGAACTGTTAAGGAATATTAGGAGACTAAAACCTTGCCTTCCCATTTTGGCCATCCATTTTGCAGGCTGAATGGGTATATCAAGAATATCACCGTGAAAGAACCAGGCCTTTTTCCCATCTATTTCCAAGGTCAACCGATCTACAAAATGGATGTTTCCCAAGGAAGTGCCACTGAATTTCCGTAGCTTTCCATCGAGGCTCCCTGCAATATAATACACTTCGGTGCCATTGGTGGCCATGCCCATTATCTTTCTAAGTACTCTTATATGTGTGGCCGGGAAATAATTCTTGTTATATTGGCAAATATCCACTATATCGCCATTTAAAATGATCTTTTTGGGGTTTATACTGTTCAAATAGGCCAGTAGTTCATCCGCATGGCAACCGAAAGTTCCTAAATGTACATCGGAAATCACTACCAATTCTATTTGTCTCTTTTTCACAGAGGTGGAGTTTCTTCAAATTAAACCTTTGGATATAAATTTAAGGTGAAGATAAAATGAAATTAGAATAAGGAAATGGTTAAGTTTACATTAAGTGGGTCCACTTCTGTTTTAATGTGATATAAGCAGGATTTCTATTTTCGTATCTCTGTTTTAAGATTTACCTTTGGATCTTTGAGCTGATACGGCCATTAAGGCCAGTTCTTAACCACAACCTTAGATTTACACATATGGCAGGAAACACTTTTGGAACCCTTTTTAAATTATCCACATTTGGAGAATCGCACGGTGTTGCCATCGGTGGCGTACTGGAGGGTTGCCCGGCAGGAATTGAATTGAATGTGGAGGCCGTTCAGAAAGATCTGGACAGGCGTAAACCCGGTCAGTCGGCCATTGTGACCCAACGCAAGGAACCGGATACCGTGGAGTTTTACTCCGGGATTTTTGAAGGGAAGACCACCGGGACGCCTATAGGGTTTGCCATACACAATACCAATCAGAAGTCGCATGATTATTCACATATAAAGGATTCCTACAGACCTTCGCATGCCGATTATGTATACGACAAAAAATACGGTTTTCGGGATTATCGCGGAGGAGGTAGAAGTTCGGCCAGGGAAACGGCCAGTAGGGTAGTTGCAGGTGCCATTGCCAAACAATTCCTGGGCGATATGAAAATAAACGCCTACGTTTCGCAAGTGGGGGAGCTCTCACTTAACAAAAGTTATCGGGAACTGGATTTTTCCCTTATAGAATCCAACCCGGTACGATGTCCTGATACCGCTACTGCGGCTAAAATGGAAACCTATATTAAAAAGATAAAAAAGGAGGGCGACACCATAGGTGGAATAATTACCTGTGTTATCCAAAATGTACCCATTGGCTTGGGGGAACCGGTCTTTGATAAGTTACATGCAGAACTGGGGAAAGCCATGCTTTCCATTAACGCCGTTAAAGGTTTTGAGTACGGTAGCGGTTTTGAAGGGGTAAAGATGAAGGGAAGTGCGCATAACGATCAGTTTAATACCGATGGTACCACCAAGACCAATCACAGTGGCGGTATTCAAGGCGGGATAAGCAACGGAATGGATATCTATTTCAATATTGCCTTTAAGCCTGTTGCTACCGTTATCCAGGCTTATGATACCATAGATAGGGAAGGGAATAAAGTAAGCACCCAGGGCAAGGGCAGGCACGATCCCTGTGTAGTGCCCAGGGCGGTACCCATTGTAGAGGCAATGGCCGCTTTGGTCATGGCAGATTTTACTTTGCTGAACAGGACCGTTAAATTATAGCGTTATATTTTTTGGTGCTTTGTACCACAAAATGCTATCTTTCCAATCAAATTCATTGTTATTATGAGGAAGTTGGAATTGCATTGGCAGATTATTTTGGGAATGTTGGGCGGCGTTCTTTTTGCGCTGGCCATGGTACAGTTCGATTGGGGCCCCAAAATGGTCTCCGATTGGATCAAACCCTTTGGGAATATCTTTATCAATTCCTTAAAGCTAATAGCGGTTCCATTGATATTGGCTTCCTTGATCAAGGGAGTTTCCGATCTAAAGGATATTTCCAAACTTTCAAAAATGGGGGGGAGGACCATTGGTATTTATCTAATAACTACCGTACTGGCCGTTTCTATCGGACTTGCGATAGTGAACATAATAAAGCCCGGATCCTCTATTTCCGAAGAGACAAGGAACGAATTGGTGGAAAATTATAAGGGTGATGCCGATTCCACAATATCCCAGGCCAATGAACAAAAAGAGTCCGGTCCGTTACAGGCCTTGGAAGATTTGGTACCCAGCAATATTTTTAACGCGGCCAGTGATAATGGTAACATGTTACAGGTCATCTTTTTTGCCATCTTTTTTGGAATAGGCTTAATTTTGATTCCAGCAGAGCAGGCCGATCCGGTCAAGAAATTTTTTGATGGCTTCAATGAGGTAATTCTCAAGTTGATAGATTTAATTATGTTGACCGCTCCCTACGGTGTTTTTGCATTATTGGCCGCATTGGTAGTGGAATCTCCCAGTTTGGATCTTTTTAAGGCCCTTGGATGGTATTCAATAAGTGTATTATTAGGTTTACTGTTAATGATAGGGGTCTATATTTTACTTGTATGGGTTTTTACCAAACGCAGACCATCATTTTTTATCAACGGAATTTCCCCTGCCCAATTACTGGCATTTTCTACCAGCTCCAGTGCGGCCACACTTCCTGTGACCATGGAACGGGTAGAGGAGCATTTAGGGGTAGAGGAGGAGGTGGCCAGTTTTGTGTTGCCCATTGGGGCCACTATAAATATGGACGGTACCAGTCTTTATCAAGCGGTCGCAGCGGTATTTATTGCCCAAGCTTTTGGAATGGATCTTAGTTTGGGGGCACAATTGGGAATCATTGTAACGGCTACATTGGCTTCCATAGGTAGTGCCGCTGTACCGGGAGCAGGCATGGTGATGCTGGTTATTGTTCTGGCACAGGCCGGAATTCCGGAAGCCGGACTGGCACTCATCTTTGCCGTTGATAGGCCCTTGGATATGTGTAGAACGGTAGTAAATGTTACTGGGGATGCTGCGGTATCCATGATGGTGGCAAAGTCTGTGGACAAATTGGGGGAGCCCAAGGTCAAGGAATGGGGAGATCATTATAAGTCGTCCAAATAATTCATTGTACTTTAATTTCAGGAAGTGCCGGCAATTGGGATTGTTAGGTAGCAGTAGGGTATTACAAATATGGATATGATCAAAGAAAGAAGACAGCAGGAAATTATCCAACAGTTTCCCAATGTATTTGCAATAGATGCCAACCTGGACAGGCTGGTAAAAAAAATTGAATTGCTTACCTATCTGAATCCTTTAAATATTGAAAAGGAAAAGCATCGGTTTTTTTCATCCAAGTACCTGGAGGAACCTGTTTTTAAGTATAAAAAGCTACAATTTGATCCTTATAAACTAAACCGGTTATTCTTTTCACAGCGCTTGGAGCGAATAAAGGATGAACAGATAATGAAATTTTATCAGGAAGTGGTGTATTACTACGCCAATATGATACAGTGTATAGAGACTATTGGACAGCACAAAAAGTTCTATTACAATTCGCTTAGGGTGTACGGCACCCCCACGGAGAAAGATGTTCAAAATGCCAGGTTTATTCTGCATTTGGCCGATGAACCGGATACCGGGGATATGGAAAAGATATATACTCCGGAAGACGCCAAGGTGTATTTTGAAGAGTTTGTACAGCAGTACAATTTTCCTCTAAATATTTCCTTTTCCAATAGTATCGCCGCAGAGGCCATGGTGAGCAACAATACCCAATCCCTTCTAATTAAGAAAAATACCATTTTTAGCAGGAACCAATTGCTTACTTTGGCCAATCATGAGATCGGGGTACATTTGGTAACCACTTATAACGGTATGCTACAACCCCTAAAAGTTTTTTCCAACGGCTTTCCAAAGAATGTGGAAACCCAGGAAGGTCTGGCGGTATTCAGCGAATATATGAGCGGGGCCCTAACTTTAAGGAGATTAAAGGAGTTGGCCTACAGGGTCCTGGCCTCCGATAGTTTGATAAAAGGATATGGTTTTTCCGATACTTTCGATATGCTGCACGGGCAGTACAAACTGGACCGCAATAAAGCCTTTACCATAACCATGCGGGTCCACCGGGGCGGCGGATTTACCAAGGACCGCCTGTATTTAAGTGGATTGAAAAAGATTTATAAAAGACATAGGGCCGGCCTGTCCATGGATTCTTTATTGACAGGTAAGGTTACCATGGAGTCCGAAGCCACTATAAACCGTTTTAAGGACTTGGGATTGGCCAATGACATAACACATTACAATATGGCATTTCAACAGAATTGCAATAAAAACAGTACCCTGGATTTTATATTGGACAACCTGAAATAAATGAAAGGCTATACGTCTGCCTTTGCCGGCAGGCCTGCTCTTGATGGAGGCTTATCGGGATTGGTTGCTAAGACTTTTGGATATCCACAGTTGGCAGTGGCAGTTTACAGTCGGCAAAAAAAAAATATTTCACTGATTACTGTTTACTGCCTACAGCATACTGCCCAAACCTTCCCTATGGGGACCATAGCCAAAGTTGTTTGTGTATTAAGTTAAATTATTTTAATTGGCCCTTGGAATAATAACTTAGATTTTGATATCTTTGTACTTCCATTAAAAAACATAGTGATCATGTTCGATTTTGACCAATATTTAGGGTTTTTAGCATTTTTGACCATCTTGACCATTGGGTTTTGGTTGATGATTTTTTTGTTGACTTTTGTTATTCCCTATTGGATAGGAGGTTCTATTTTGGAAATATTAAAAGAAAAGCGCGAAGCTAAAAAAGCGAAGCGCAACCAATAAGCATAAGACGATATATTATTAAATAAAAAGGGAGCCTCCGATCGGAAGCTCCCTTTTTATTTATGGGGTAAAAACTTTTATCCTTCAAAGTCCATATCCTCTCCTCCGCCACTTCTGCCTTCCCTGTTTTCACCCTTTTGATTTTGGGGTTGGTTGAACCGGTATTGAAGCGATAAGGTAATCTGCCTCTCCCTCCATTGAAATTCACTGTAAGTAAGTACATTTTCCGTTCTGGTCTCACTTTTACGTATTCTGGAGTTGAATATATCGCCAACGTTCAATGTTAGGGAACCTTTATCCTTTAAGATATCCTTGCTCAGGGCAAGGTCGGAACTCAACATTCCTTTATTGGTGTTCTGTGCATCCCTGGAAGCGCCCATATAGAAGAAGTTGGCCTGGAGGTCAATTTTTCCCGGCAAAGGTAGTTTGGAACTGAATCTGGTAAACCACGAAAAATTATTGGCGTCAAAATTTTGAACTATCTCCACATTTTGACTGTTTATATACGTATAGTTTCCTTTTAGATCTCTCTGAAAGGCATTTACGTTCCATGTTAATCTCCAATCCTTTTTTGGGGTATAGGTGGTTGTAAATTCCATACCATAACGATCTTCAGTGGCCAAGTTTATGGGACTACGTACCTGTACGGGTACAATTATAGGATTTTGCGGGTCTTCCGGATTTTCAATGGTAACAAAATCTCCCGTCTCCCTGGATACAAATTGAAAAACTCCTGTAGACCGATTAAAATATCCGGAAGTGGTAAACGTAAATTTATCCCATCTTTTTAGGTATCCCAAATCATAGGCATCCGTAAAAGTAGGGTCAAGATCCGGATTTCCCTGAAAAAGATTGGTATTACTGGATCGGGACGGAAAGGGATTGATAAATCTGGACCAAGGACGTCTTAGTCTTTTACTGTAGCTTAAGGTAAGCTGTTCCTTTTCGGTAAATTCATACCCTAAAAATATGGAAGGAAACCAATTTACATAATCCTTGTTGGTAAGTT
Source organism: Arenibacter sp. P308M17 (assembly GCF_003426735.1). Lineage (GTDB taxonomy): Bacteria > Bacteroidota > Bacteroidia > Flavobacteriales > Flavobacteriaceae > Arenibacter. Next base: position 677,831 of record NZ_QVON01000002.1, on the reverse strand, counting down.
CGTTGGTGTTGACAAGTTCAATGGCGATATCGGAAGCCTCCATTCTTAAGCCACCAAGAATACTGAATTTATCAAACTTGGACCCTAATTGCATATAGGCGGCATTTACGTATTCCTTGTAATTTAGCTCATTGCTAAAGTTGGGGTCACTGTTGAAATTTCCGTCTTGCTGCTGTACGCCAAAATCAAAATCGGTGTTGTTGTTGTTAAAGGTTCCGCGATAGCCCATTTCGAATTGAGATTGGTCATCCTTACCAAAGGGTAACACATAATCCATTTGCACCAATTGCGATATTTGGGTTTGGTCATCTATTGTCCTTTCCGTATCCAAGGCAATATTGTCCCCTAGGATTACCTCCTCGATGATAGAACTTTCATTATCCAATCCTTTGGAGTATTGGTAATCGAAGGTTAGCATATGTCCCTCTTTTTCGAATTTCTTTTGATAGTTCAAGGAATATTGGACTTCTTCTTCAAATTCGTCCTCCAACGTAAACCGGTTTCTTTGGATGGTAGGGTTCCTATCGGCATCAAAATTGAAAAAATCAACATTTACCGTATTGTCCCCGTTAGATTTTCCAAAAACAAAGGAATTGGTAATACTACTGGTATTGTCCTTGTCCAAGAAAAGTTCAAAACCTATATTGGTATTAAAGCTTTTATCGTTTCTTTGATAGTCCCTGATTTCATCTTGAAAGCTTAAAGTGTTGCCATTGGCATCAAAATTTTCTTGATTAAAAAGGGCGTTTCCCGGACCACTTCTGTAACGGTAGGTAGTGTTGGTGAAAATATTGAACCTGTCACGTCTTAAGTTTAGGCTTGCAGAACCTCCATACGTTTCGGGATGTCCCGCGTACAGGTTGATCGATCCGTTAAGGCCGGCTGTTTTGCCCTGCTTGAGTATGATATTTAATATTCCTGCCGTACCCTCTGCATCGTATCTTGCGGAAGGATTGGTGATGACCTCTACTTTTTCAATGGCATCGGAAGGTAATTGTTGGAGTGCTTCAGGGCTCAGACCGGAAAGGGCGGAAGGTTTGCCATTGATTAGGATTCTAACACTTTCGTTTCCCCTCAGGCTAATATTGCCTTCTACATCCACGGAAACCGAAGGTACGTTGCTCAGTACATCGGTTACCGAGCCACCTTTTACGGTGAGATCCGATCCAACGTTATATACTTTTTTATCTAGTCTAAGTTCTACAGTAGTTCGCTCTCCCACTACTTCCACTTCGGCCAACTGGCCTACATCCAAGGAAAGCCGGATTACCCCCAGATCAGTGGCGGAACTAAGATTTTGATTATTTAATTTGTAGGATTTATAGGAGATATATTCTACACTAATGTTATAGTTTCCGGGAGCCGCCTCCACTTCAAATTGCCCTTTGGCATCGGTAATCCCACCAGTAACTTTTTCCGGGTTACTGACACTATGCAGTACTAACGTGGCATATTCCAAAGGTTGGTCTGTTTCTTGGTCCAAAACGGTCCCAGTTATTTTTATGGGTTCTTGCGGGCCTTGGGCCCCTTGGGTGTACCCTATTAAAGAGATTAGAAATAGTGTAACTGGGAGTAGTTTGTTCATGTGCAATTTTTAGGATTTATTCTTCTTTTTTTTCTTCTTTTTTTCCTTCACCTTTTTAAAACCGTTTTTCTGTAGTTCTACAAAGGCCTCATATTTGTCGGCAGGGAGTCCTGCCTTAAGTTCTTCGTCCTGTTTTTGGGTAATTTTCTCATAACTTTCCCTCATTTTATCCTGAGGTAAATCCAATATCTGTAATTCAATTCTTTCTTGGAGGTACTTTTTTAAGGTGGTGCTCAAAATGGCCTCCTCAAACGGATTTAAACCCAATTTTTCGGTTATTCCCGGCATTTCCTGATCCACAATTTGCTCTGCCGTTAATTTTTCCGGCTCCTTTGGAGTTTCCTGTGCTTGTGGGATACTGTTTCTCTGTCTACCGTACCCTCCATAGCCACCGTATCCATAACCATACCCATTTCCGTAGCCATATTGGGCACTTAAAAAAGGAAAGGATAATACAGTAAATAAAACACTAAAAAATAATCTCTTGTCGGTTTTCATAATGTTATGGGTTAATTGGATTCCAAAATTAATAGATGGTTTAACCCTTAAGGGTTAAATGTTTGTTAAAATGAATAGCTCAAGAACTGTACCGTTTTGAGGCACTTGGTGAATTGGGCAGCTGATGTAATTAATGATTCTTTTACCGCTAAATGGGATTTGAACCTACCTGCCGCAGGCAGGTGCTTCTAGGCTCGACCCCCCGTTCCATTATGCTTTAAAGTGTTCTATGGGGATACTAATTTAACGTGAGTTCGACATAAAAATTATTGCAAGACATTGATTTGGTGTAAATTAAAAAATTGCTACAGTCCGCCCCACCGGACAGGTATTACATAAACAACGGATCTTAAATAAAACATATCTCGAACTCACATTAATTTAAAAGATCCTTTATTTTCTCGGGAGGTCTTCCGACCACCCCCAGATTGTCCATAATAACAATGGGGCGCTCTATAAGTTTGGGAAAAGTTATCATGGCAGTTATTATTTCATCGTCCATCATGGATTTTCCTTTGTACTTCTCTTTCCAAATGGTTTCGTTGGTTCGCACCAACTCTATAGGGGATAACCCTAAAATTTTTAAAATGCCCGCCAATTCTTTTTTGGTTGGCACCTTCTCCAGATATTTGATGATTTCAAAGTCGTTTCCCGAATTTTCCAGAATGGCCAATCCTTCCCTGGACTTTCCACATCTGGGGTTGTGATATATTTTAATCATAATGCTTCGTTTTTACGTTTTAGGATTAAAAAGCTTGCTATCTCCTGTAGGGAACAAGGAACTTTAAGGCCTTTGCCCATATCAATTTAACAGATGGTAGCGGGAGGGCATGGATCAACTTTCTTCTTTTTGCCCCATCATCATAAGATAGGCCTTTAGGAATTGATCAATATTGCCGTCCATTACCGCCTCAACGTTGCCCGTTTCTTCACCCGTACGCACGTCCTTCACTAATTTGTAGGGGTGCATTACATAATTTCTGATCTGTGATCCCCATTCAATTTTCATTTTTGAGGACTCGATTTCCTGCCTGGCTTCCATTTTCTTCCGCAATTCAATTTCGTATAATTGGGATTTGAGCATTTTTAAGGCGGTTGCCCTATTATCGTGTTGTGATCTTGAGTCCGAACAAGAAATCTGAATTCCAGAGGGTTTGTGGGTCAATTGTACCTTGGTTTCCACTTTGTTGACATTCTGTCCCCCGGCTCCACTAGATCTGGCAGTGGTAATCTCCACATCTGCCGGATTTATATCGATTTCGATACTGTCGTCCACCAAAGGGTACACGTAAACGGAGGCAAAGGAGGTATGCCGCTTGGCATTACTGTCGAATGGGGAAATACGTACCAGCCTGTGTACCCCGTTCTCTCCCTTGAGCCATCCAAAGCTATAATCTCCCTCAATTTCCAAGGTTACGGTTTTTATCCCTGCAACATCCCCGTCCTGATAATTGAGCTCTTTTACCTTATAGCCATTTTTTTCGCTCCACATCATGTACATCCTCATGAGCATGGATGCCCAATCACAGCTTTCGGTACCACCGGCACCAGCCGTAATTTGGAGTACGGCCGTAAGTTCATCCCCTTCAGCAGAGAGCATGTTCTTGAATTCCAATTTCTCCAAGGCTTCAATGGTCCTATCGTAATGGCCTTCAACCTCGGCCTCGGACATTTCACCCTCTTTCTGAAATTCTAGGAAAATCTCAAGATCCGCTACTAGGCTTTTTGCATTGTTAAAGTCGTCCACCCATTGTTTCTTGGACTGAATTAACTTCATCTGCTCTTGAGCCTCTTGGGGATGGTTCCAAAAATCAGGGGCCAAGGTCTTTTCTTCCTCGTTTTCTATTTCTACAAGCTTGGCATCTATGTCAAAGATACCTCCTTAACGCACCAAGGCGATCAATGAGACTCTTATAATGGTCCGTAGTTATCATATGCTATTATATTTTTGCCAAAAATAGGATTCTTTTCTTTGATTCTGGACCAAATGGCAAATGTTATTTATTGTTGGGAACGTACTTCCACGGAATGGGAGGTCTTATTGGCCCCACGTGAGTAAACCACCCCTTTTAGAGGGGAACAGTCATTAAAGTCCTTGCCATGGGCTACTTTTATGTGGTTGTCATCTGCCAATAAATTGTTGGTAGGGTCAAAGCCTACCCACCCCATCTGGGGGACATATGCCTCTGCCCAAGCATGCATCTGCGAGTCTCCAAAGTACCCGTTTCCCTGGTGTAGATACCCCGAAACATAGCGGGCCGGAATCCTATTGCTCCTGGCCAAGGCACAGAATAAATGTGTAAAATCCTGACATACCCCTTTTGGATTTTCAATTATTTCATCCAAGAGGGTATTGACATGGGTTACTCCGGTAGTGAATTTTATGAACCGGTAGACCCATAAATTTAATTTTTGAAGATTATCGAATATACTTTGGGTAGGATCCAGAACAAAAAGGTTATTAGAACTTTGGGGCAAAGTGGTGAATTTGCTTTGGCCCAAAAAGGGTTCAAAATCTACTCTGAAACCCAAACTTTGAACAAGTTCATAATTACTGGGAATATTGAAGACGGGCACCTCCCTGAAGGGATTGTGGTTTATTTTTTTTAGTATAAAAGTGGCCTTGAAATTTAATTTTTGGAAATTCTCCTGGGTATTGATCCTAATCGTCCGAAAACCATAACCGTTTTCCGAAAACTCGTTTTTGACACCCAATGAATTATTAATGTCTACACGTATCAATTCTTGTGTATCATTATTTTCCGGTACAATTAGAAATTGCCAAGAAGCATTTTCTACCGGATTTTCGTACTCATTGTCGGCAATATAGGTAATGGAATATTCAAAAGACATTTCAAGTAGTTCTTAAGACAAATGTAGGGCATTGATTTTATATCAATAGTTAAAAAATTCATTTTCCATTTTAAGGCTGATCTGTACCAGATTATTGAGAATTTTTTCAATGAACCCTTGAATGTCCTCTTCAATTTCCTCTGCAAATTTATAATCATACTCCCCTTTAACCTTGCTTATTAAAAAGGCTGTGGAATTTTTGTTAGGAGTTTTGGATTCATCCAAAACCCTGATATGCTTGTGGACCTGGTTGATACTGTTAATGACCGATCTGGGGCAATCTGGATTCAATATCAAAAATTCCAAGGTTGAGATACTCGTTGGTGTTTTTTTATAATACCTTCGCATCATATCATAGGATTCCACACATTTGAGCAATGTGATCCATTCAAAACTATGTCCTATTTGGTCTCCATAACTGCCTTTGGCCTTTACGGCATCGTTGTATTTGGCATTAATGATGCGGATTACCTGGGTGGCCCTTTCCAGATTTATTCCAAGCATGATTATGGCGTATACCTCATCGTGCAAAAGGGTGCCCCGAATCTTACCCCTTAAGATAGCCGTCATTTCAGTGACATTTACGGTAAAATCGTACAACCCTTTTTTAGTAAAATCCGCTACCGAATAATTGATCACAAAATGATAGAATTTGTTGATGGATTCATATAGTTCCGTAGATATAAGGTCTCTGGCACTATTGGCATTCTCCCTGGCACTTTTTACATTGTTGATGACAGAATAGGGTTGGAGCGGGTTGAGACCAATATTGTAAAGGATGTCTTCCTCCTTTAGTTCAATGGAATCGTCCCCTATGGGTTCCCCTACTAAGAACATCATGGATCTAAGTACAAACTGTCTGGACTGGGACAACTCGTTGGGTGCATCCAAGGACGAGAAGTAATTTACGTTCAGATATCTGGCTACATGTTCGGCACGTTCAATGTAGCGCCCCATCCAAAAAAGATTATTGGCGACTCTTGCTAACATAGGATTGATTTATTTTTTTAATACCCAGGTATCCTTGGACCCTCCTCCCTGTGAGGAATTTACAATTAGGTTCCCTCTTTTTAGCGCTACCCTGGAGAGGCCTCCCTTAAGGACAAATTCCTTTTCATTACCTAATAGGGTAAAGGTTCTGAGGTCTATATGCCGTTGTTCAAAAGATTCACTGTCGTCTATATATGTGGGATGCACGGATAAGGACATGATGGGTTGCGCAATATATTTTCTTGGGTTTTGTTTAATCTCCTGCTGCACTACCTTTATTTCGTTTTTGGTGAGTCGGTTGCCAATGGAAATGCCATAACCACCTGCTTCGTCCACAGGTTTTATCACCAGTTCATGTATATGCTCCAAAACATAGTTCAGCTCGTCCGGCCTGCTGCAGTGGTACGTATGGACATTGTTCAGTATTGGGGTCTCGTCCAAATAATATTTAATGATCTGTGGCATATAGGTGTATATGGCCTTATCATCGGCCACACCCGTTCCGGGTGCATTGGCCAGGCAAATATTACCTTTTCTATAGGCAGCGAAAAGACCGGGTACCCCGAGTGCAGATTCGGGTTTGAACTCCAATGGATCTATGAACAGATCATCTACCCGACGGTAAATTACATCAACTTTTATAGGACCACGAATAGTCTTCATATATACAAAATCGTTCTCAACGAACAAATCCCTGCCTTCCACTAATTCTACACCCATTGCCTTTGCAAGATAGGAATGTTCGTAAAAGGCAGAATTGTGCATTCCTGGGGTCAGTACCACGCAATTTGGAATATCCACGCCTTTTGGCTTTACGCTTTCCAGAATCTCCAATAGGTTTTCGGCGTAATTGGTAACCGAATGGGTTTTGTAGTGGTTGAAAACCCCAAAAAGAGCCCTTTTTAAAGCGGTGCGATTACAAATAACATAGCTTACTCCGGAGGGACATCTAATGTTGTCCTCAAGCACATAATAGTTGCCATCGGAGTGTTTAATGATATCGGTGCCCGATATGTGGTTGTAAATGCCTCCGGGCGGATCCACACCTATCATTTGATGTAAATAGTTGGCAGAAGAGCTTATAAGGTCTAATGGGACTATCCCATCCTTGATTATTTTTTTATCATGATATATATCCCACAAAAACAGGTTCAAGGCCTTGCTGCGCTGGATGGCGCCCTTTTCAATGATTTCCCATTCCCCCTCGTCTATAATCCTGGGAAATAGATCAAAAGGGAAAATTTTTTCTTGGGTCATTTTATTGTCATAGACCTGAAAAGTGATCCCTTGATTGAAAAATGAGGCTTTTGCCTTGTTGTTCAATTGTACATAATCCTGTATGGAATGATTCCCGTACAATTCCAATAATTTTTGATATACGTTTTTGGCAACTCCATTGGAATCAAAGACTTCATCAAAAAGTTGCACATTTTTGTTGTAGGAAGAAAATATGGTTTTGTTTGCGTCCGAGTTCATACGCCTATTTTCTTTGAAGATAGCTCATTTGTAGCACTATAGGGAATTATAGATTTAATTTGTCATGAGAATTATCTTTTTTTGAAAAAGCAAAGGAGAATATTATCGAATGCTATTTATTGGGAGCGTAAATTTTCCTTCTTGGAAATATTATGTTCGTTTTGCATAAATTTGGTAACTGGGTATATCAAAACCGTCCGTTTTTATTATAACTTTTATTCCGTATGCAGATAAATCTTATTAGCGATACCGTTACACAACCTACTCCAGGAATGTTGCATGCCATGATGCGTGCCAAAGTGGGCGATGATGTTTTTAAAAATGATCCTACGGTGAACAGACTGGAAGAAATGATGGCAAATTTGTTCGGAATGGAAGCCGCCCTGTTTTTTCCTAGTGGTACCATGGCCAATCAAACAGCCATCAAATTACATACCCAACCCGGAGAACAATTGATTTGCGATAAGTACGCCCATGTTTATAATTATGAAGGGGGAGGGGTAAGTTTTAACAGCGGTGTCTCCTGTAGACTTGTAGATGGCCATAGGGGAATGATGACGGCTGCACAAGTGGAGGAATCAATAAATCCGCCCGACTTTCATCATAGTCCATTAACCTCCCTGGTCTGCATTGAAAACACGACCAATAAGGGCGGAGGGGCATGTTGGGATCTTGAGGAATTAAGGTCCATTAAAAAGGTTTGTGACGACAATAATCTAAAATACCATTTGGATGGAGCGCGACTTTGGAATGCGCTAATAGCCAAAAATGAATCGGCCTTGGATTATGGGGCATTGTTCCATACCATAAGTGTTTGTTTAAGTAAGGGGTTGGGATGTCCCATAGGTTCGGTCCTGTTGGGGGAGAAGGAGCATATTAAGAAAGCGCTTAGGATAAGGAAGGTTCTTGGAGGTGGGATGAGACAGGCAGGTTACCTTGCGGCCGCCGGAATTTATGCCTTGGAAAACAACAGGGAAAGGTTGGCGGAAGACCATAAAAAGGCCAGGGAAATAAGTGTATTGCTAAGCGGCTTGCCCTATATTAAAAAGGTGGAACCTACGGAAACCAATATTGTTATTTTTGAAATGGACGAAAACCGGATGTCACCTGATGATTTCTTGGACAGATTGAACAAAAGGAATGTTCAAATCATCGGGATGGGCCAAAATAAGCTGCGTATAGTAACCCATATGGATTACACCAATGAAAAGCATGGGGCTTTTTTGGAAATACTTTCAAAATTATAGGTCAATGGCATCAGGTAACAAGGAGATACTGGTTTTAAGGTTTTTTATACCATTTTCCATTCCGGCCTCCGAACTGTAAAGCATGGAGTTGCCCAGAATTTTACCTTCACTGTTCTTAAGGGTAAATAGAAATTTACCGTTATAGTCGGTCTTGCGTTCAAAGACCCAGGATTGTCCAATGAGCACCTTAAGATTGGCAATGGTCTTGTTTATCTCCTCCCTGTTGCTAAAGGGGATACTGTTCAGAAGTGCCTGTCCACTTTCCGATTGCAGACTAAAGGTAAATGTAGTATCCGATTCCTTTTTTATTTTTAGCATGGCCCAGGGCAACTTTTTTTAAAGTTACACAAAAAAATGTGAATCTTTAATTTTAACAATTTTATCCGGGTAAATTTAGGCTTAATCGTACAGGGTCCTTATAAGGGTCCAAGACCTTGCAATGTTGGCTCCCTTTGGGGAGCTGGCACAGCGCGATACGATACTGGAACCCTGTATTAAGTTTTGGTAATTGTAAGTTAGTGCCCTATCCTTGGGATTTAAATTACATTTTTCTGTTTTTCCGAAGAAAATCCATATACTTTTCCACATCTACCTTGGAACCATAACCGGACATGGAAGCCACTTCTTTTTCGTCGGTACCGACCAAGCTTATAAGTGGAAAAATGCCCTTTTTGTTCCATTGTGATAATAAGGCCTTGTTATGTTGCATTTCCTCGGCACTAAGAAGTTCTTTCTTTCTTGGGAGATCTACATATAGGAGTACATAGTCTTTTGCCACTTCTTTGAATCGATCGGTATTGAACAGGTCTTTTTTTAAAGCCTTGCAGGGAGAGCACCAATCACTGCCGGTAAAATACATGAGAATATTGGCATTGCTTTTTTTGGCAGCTTCCAGGGCCCTGCCATAATTCGTATGCCAATCGGTTCCGTTGATATCGGCATTATGCAATTGTGCATTCATCAGAATTGGAAAAAGTAGTAGCAGGAAATTTTTTTTCATTGGTGCAGCTTATATTTAATAGGGCCTTAATAGACTTATCGAAATTTATTTCAAAAACGAATCCATACCGGGAATGTTGGGCATTCCTTCCCTGGCAACCGCGGCCAATTCATTCTCATTAATGGTGGTGGCCTTTTCTATAGCTTTATTGAGGGTGAGGATCAAATAATCTTCCAGCTGTTCCCTGTCCTGCAGAAGACGATCATCTATAGTAATCGATTTAATGGTTCTATTGGCAGTTATGCTCACTTTGAGCAAATGCTCCGGAGAATGCTCCTCCAGTATTATGGTATCCATTCTTTCTTTGGCGGCCTTTACCTTTTCTTGGGTTTCCTTCAGTTTTCCCAACATGCCCATCATATCTCCAAACATAATTTTAGATTTAATAAGTTCTTTGTTCAAAATTACTAAATTGATCGGGATATATTGAAATTAAGGTGACCGTTATTCATAGGGATACCCTGCAGTTTGGTAAAATATAATAATTGGATAAACCATATAATTTAATCAGGTAGGTTGCATTTAAATATTATTTTTGCGGTTTCTTATAATTTATACTACAAGCATGCAGCGGGAATTGAAAGCACCAAGTGCAAAAAAAATTGGGAAGCAATTAATAAAGCACAATGATGTAAGGATAGATGATTACTATTGGCTGAACGAAAGGGAAAACCCTGAGGTGATAGCTTATTTGGGACGGGAAAATGCCTACTTCGAGGATATGACGTCCCATACCTTGGAGCTTAGGGAGAGCTTGTTTCAAGAGATGAAATCCAGGATAAGGGAAGATGATTCTTCCGTACCCTACAAGTTTAACGGTTATTGGTATGCTACCAGATATGAGGTGGGCAAGGAGTATCCCATATTTACCAGAAGGTTCGAAAAAGAGGATGCGGAGGAGGAAATAATGTTCAATTGCAATATTATGGCGGAGGGGTTCGATTATTTTAACTTAGGGGGCCTGTCCATAAGTCCTAATAACGAACTAGCGGCCTTTGGGGTGGATACGGTTTCCCGTCGGCAATATACCCTGCAAATAAAAAATTTGGGCACCCATGAAATATATGCCGATAAAATAGAGAACACTACCGGAAGCGCTGTTTGGGCCAATGATAATAAGACCTTATTTTATACCAAAAAAGATCCTGTTACACTCAGGTCCAATAATGTTTATAGGCATGTATTGGGGACAGCTCCCGAGGAAGATGAACTGGTTTTTCATGAGGAGGATGAAACCTTTACCACCTTTGTGTATAAAACTAAATCCAAGGAGTTTATTGTCATAGGCTCTTCCAGTACATTGACCACCGAATTTCAAATTCTAAGGGCGGATGACCCTAAAGGGAAGTTTCACGTGTTTTCTAAAAGAATTAGGGGCATGGAGTACTCCCTGACCCACTACGAGGACAATTTTTATATACTTACCAATATGGAGGGCGCCACCAATTTTAAATTGATGACCACCCCAGAAGACCAAACCGAATCCGAACATTGGGTAGACTTTATTCCCCACAGGGAAGAAGTATTGTTAGAGGATATTGAAATGTTCAATGAGTACTATGTCTTATCCGAGCGCGAGAATGGTTTAAATAAGCTAAAAATTGTGAGATGGGATACAGGGGAAAGCTATTACCTGCCCTTTGACAATGAAACCTATACGGCCTATGTGGGGACCAATCCGGATTTTGACACCCAAATTCTCAGATATGGTTATAACTCCATGACGACCCCCAGTTCCATCATCGATTTTAATATGGGGACCAAGGAAAAAGTTATAAAAAAGGAACAAGAGGTACTGGGTGGAAAATTCGAGAAAGAAAACTATGTATCCGAACGAATTTGGGCACCGGCTAGGGATGGCAATAAAATTCCTATTTCCTTGGTCTATCACAAGAACACCAAATTGGACGGTTCCTGTCCGCTCTTGCAATACGGCTATGGCTCCTACGGGCATACTATAGATCCTTATTTTTCCACCGTACGCCTCAGTCTGTTGGACAGAGGTTTTGTGTACGCCATAGCCCATGTAAGGGGTGGGGAATATTTGGGACGTAAATGGTATGAGGAAGGACGATTGTTGAATAAGATGAATACGTTTACCGATTTTATAGATTGTTCCAAATACTTAATTGAAAGAAAATATACAAGTGCGGAACATCTTTACGCTTCGGGAGGTTCCGCGGGGGGACTTTTAATGGGGGCCATAGTAAATCTGTGCCCGGAGATATACCATGGGGTAATAGCCGCTGTGCCCTTTGTGGATGTGCTTACTACCATGTTGGACGACACCATTCCCCTTACCACAGGGGAATATGATGAATGGGGCAATCCAAACGAGAAGGAATACTATGACTATATGAAATCCTATTCGCCATATGACAATGTCTCCCGACAATTGCAGCCCCATATGCTGGTCATTACAGGATTTCACGATTCCCAAGTACAATATTTTGAACCTGCCAAATGGGTTGCAAAACTTAGGGAGTATAAAATGGACAATAATTTATTGTTGTTCAATATTAATATGGATGCAGGTCATGGCGGTGCTTCGGGCCGATTTGAATCCTTAAGGGAAGTGGCCAAGGAATATGCATTTTTGTTAGATTTGGAGCATAAAATTCGATAATCAAAAAAAAAGACTAATTTTGTCCTATCAGTATTGACATAAATTAAAAAATGTCGATAAGTTCTAAACCTAGAAACTGTTTATGGAACATAAGATCAACGCTTATAACAACCTCCTGGAACTTGTAGGAAACACCCCATTAATAAAACTAAATAAGATAGCCGCCAACTTAGAGGGTAATTTTTACGCCAAGGTGGAAGGTTTTAACCCCGGTCATTCCTCCAAAGATCGTATCGCCCTCTATATTATTGAAGAGGCAGAGAAAAGGGGAATATTGGGAAAAGGGAGTACCATAATAGAAACTACTTCGGGAAATACGGGTTTTAGCATTGCCATGATCAGTATCATTAAAGGTTATGAATGTATCCTGGCGGTGAGTTCAAAATCTTCCAAGGATAAAATAGATATGTTGAGGTCTATGGGGGCAAAAGTTTATGTATGCCCGGCACACGTAAGCGCCGATGACCCAAGGTCTTATTACGAGGTGGCCAAAAGACTGCACGAGGAAACCGAGGGTTCCATATATATCAATCAATATTTTAACGAGTTAAACGCCGAGGCCCATTATAAAAGTACCGGACCGGAAATTTGGAATCAGACCAATGGGCATATTACGCATTTGGTAGCCTGTAGTGGTACGGGCGGCACCATTTCAGGTACCGCCAAGTATCTTAAGGAACAAAATCCCAATATACGTGTAATTGGGGTGGATGCCTATGGTTCGGTTCTTAAGAAATACCACGAGACAGGTGAGTTGGATACCAAGGAAATTTATCCGTACCGTATTGAAGGGCTGGGTAAAAATTTAATACCTACTGCTACCAATTTTAGGGTAATAGATGAATTTATCAAGGTTACCGATGAAGAGAGTGCCCATACGGCCAGGGAGATATCCAGAACGGAAGGACTCTTCGTTGGGTATACCAGTGGTGCCGTAATGCAAGCGGTAAGGCAATTGGAGGAAATGGGGGAGTTTAATAAAAACAGTAATGTAGTGGTCATTTTTCCCGATCATGGATCTAGGTATATGAGCAAGATTTACAGTGATCAATGGATGGCGGACCAAGGCTTCTTTGACATTAAAAATGCTGAAGAACCACAGAAAATAGAATTTGTAAAGTAAGGGTTATGCAAAATTTATAATACAAAAGCAACGGTTCATAAGTCGTTGCTTTTTATGTATTAAATAAGTTGCATATGCATATTAAAAATATATATTTTTGCAGTAACAATCAATGTAGGCTAGATGAGAGATTTATTTGACAGAATTATCGAAAATAAAGGGCCTTTAGGAAAATGGGCTTCCCAAGCAGAGGGATATTTTGTATTTCCAAAATTAGAAGGTCCAATATCCAATAGGATGAAGTTCCAAGGAAAGGAAGTTATTACCTGGAGTATAAATGATTACTTGGGATTGGCCAACTTGCCGGAAGTGAAGAAGGTAGATGGTGAGGCAGCCATGGAGTATGGTGCCGCTTTTCCTATGGGGGCAAGAATGATGAGTGGACATACGGATTTCCACGAACAATTGGAACAGGAATTGGCTGCTTTTGTCAATAAGGAATCCGCCTATTTGTTGAACTTTGGTTACCAGGGAATGGTTTCCGCCATTGATGCCTTGGTTTCCAAGGATGATATCATTGTTTACGATGTTGATTCCCATGCCTGTATTATTGATGGCGTACGTTTGCATATGGGCAAGCGTTTTACCTTTAAGCACAATGACATAGAGAGTCTTGAAAAAAACTTGGACAGGGCCGTTAAAATGGCCGAACAGACCGGGGGAGGTATATTGGTGATATCCGAAGGGGTATTTGGTATGCGCGGAGAACAGGGCAAGCTTAAGGAAATCGTTGCCCTGAAGAAAAAATATAACTTCAGATTGTTCGTAGATGATGCACACGGTTTTGGTACCTTGGGCAAAACCGGGGCAGGGGCAGGTGAGGAACAAGGGATACAGGACGATATAGATGTCTATTTTGCAACTTTTGCCAAATCTATGGCAGGTATCGGAGCTTTTTTGGCTGCGGATAAAGAGATTATTGAGTATCTTAAATACAATTTACGGTCCCAAATGTTTGCCAAATCATTACCGATGATTTATGTAAAAGGAGCACTTAAAAGGTTGGATATGCTTCGTACCCAACCGGAACTCAAGGCCAAACTTTGGGAGAATGTAAATGCCTTGCAGAACGGATTAAAGGAAAGGGGTTTTGATATAGGGACTACCACTAGCTGTGTTACGCCTGTTTATCTTAATGGCAGTATTCCCGAAGCCATGGCGTTGGTCAAGGATCTGAGGGAAAATTTTGGTATTTTCTGTTCCATTGTAGTTTATCCTGTAATCCCTAAAGGACTAATTCTATTGAGAATGATCCCTACGGCCACGCATACCTTGCAGGACGTATCTGAAACTTTGGAGGCCTTCTCGGTAATACGCGAACGATTACAGAACGGGACCTACAAAAGATTGTCTGCGGCCGTAGCGGCGGCGATGGGAGAATAATATTTTTTTAATTATATAAAGAAGCCAGCTTTTTTAAGGCTGGCTTCTTTATTTTCTATAGCTCAACCTTGATTATAGCCACTAGTGTCGTATCAATGCTACTGTGTCGTTTAAGTCGCCATTTTTTTGTCTGGCCAAGAAAAAAAATGTTGCACAGTCACCTTATAGATCCATACGATAGGTTCTTCTCCTCTTATAAATTTTTGGGTCGAAATGCTTCCATAACTGGCGAATGGCCACATTTTCCTCCAATTCAGGGGTCCTAACGCATTTTTCTATGCCCTTGGCCTTAAAGGTCTTGTAATACTCATTGAACATTACGGCGGTAACCCCTTTATTCTGGTATTCTGGAAGTACCCCTATCAAATAAAATAGGACCTCTTTACTATTTCTTTTAGCGTTTAGCAAATGAAATATGCCAAAAGGGAATAATTTCCCCCTGGCCTTTTGCAAGGCCCGTGAAAATGAGGGCATAACAATTCCAAACGCAATCAATTTATCATCTTTGTCCAAGATGAATTTGATATACTCGGGATTTATAAAACTGATGTATTTTTTTTTGAAGTATTCCTTTTGAATATCCGTGATGCGCACAAAGGAAGAAAGAGAGGAATAGGTCTCGTTGAAAAGATCGAACATTTGATCTACCCAGGGCATTACGTCCTTGGTTTTATTAAAGTTCAATTCCTTAACACCATAACGTTTTCTTACCAGATCGTTTGCCTTTTCAAAAAATTTGGGCTCTGCATTGCTAAATGGGAATTTATTTTCCATGTATTCCTTTTCCTTTACAAACCCAAAGCGTTCAAAATGGTCTTTGTAATAAGGATGGTTGTACCAAGTGATCATGGTGCCTATTTCATCAAAACCTTCGGTAAGTACCCCCACTTTGTCCAGATTGGAAAAGCCTACCGGCCCCTCCATATAGGATAACCTATGCTCTTTCCCTATTTCCGCCACCTTGTTGAAGAGCACCGCTGTAACCTCATAGTCATCCTCAAAATCGAACCAACCGAAACGCATTTTTTTTAGCTGCTGTGTGTCCACTTCCAATCTATTGATAATGGCCGCGACCCTTCCCACAATTTTGTTGTCCCTATAGGCCAGATAAAACCAGGCATCCGCATCCTTGAACACAGGGTTCTTGTTTTTGTCAAAAGACTCCAGTTCGTCATTGATAATGGGGGGGACCCAATAGGGGGAATCCTTGTACAGGGAAAAGGGAAATTGAACGAAATCTTTAAGTTCCGATTTTGTTTTTGCTTCTTTTAGAATAACCATGCCATATTTCTTACAGGGCCCAATATTAGCAATATTAATCTATAGGAAAAAGGACAAAGGTTATTTTGTTAGAAATCAATTTCAGAATCGTCCCTATTCTTTTCCTTTTTCTTTAATTTCCGTAGTTGCTTTTTGGAAGGCCCCAAATCGATATCCTCTGCACCGGAACCTTTGTTTTTGCCTTTGTTCTTTTTCTTCATGGCGTTCTTGTTGATAGGACCGCCATTTTCGCCGGCCTTTTGGTCCTCAATGGCCTTCATCTTGTCTTTGTGCATGTCTATCCTATAGGAGAATCCCATTGCGGCAAAGATCCTACTGGGCGTATTTTTAAAACTGGCGCCCAAGTGCATATCCACCTGCATATTTTCACCCAACAAATGGGCTACTCCACCCCTTAAAAGCACGTCGGAATACCGATCGCTTTTTATTCCTTGGTTTTCTACAAATACACTCCATTTAGGGTCTCTAAAAGCATGCGATAGGGATACACTGTAGTTCCATTCTGGGAAATCGGTCCCCAATCTGTCATAGGCAATATTGGAAATAAGCACAAATCTTGGGGTTAACCTACTTTGGGTAGCGACCATTACCCTGGGGGATACGGTGGGGTCTCCACTGTAAAATGGGTTATCGCCCAATACAAAATTAGCGCCTGCGTAGACCGATATGGCAGGGATTAGGTTTTTTAGCCTAAACCTATGGTTGGCCTTCCAACTATATAGATTGGGCTTGTTGTTTTCGGGATTTTTGAAAGGGTCGTAAACCAAATATTTTAAACCGATCCTGTTTCTGGAAAAATCGGTGTTCGTTATTTCTACCCCGGTGTTGGTGTATGTTTTATTTTGATTGTCGAAAGTGCCTTCGTAATTCAGTTCCAAGGTTTCGAAAAATAGGCCATATCGCAATGATAGATCGGCTCCAAAAATATTAGATTCGGTAGCCAGCTTTGAGTGATCCTGCTGTTCATAAGCAATGCCGAATTCGGCCTGTAAAACGTTGGTGCCTATCGCGTATGCACTTACGGATTGTCCAGGGCGGTTAGAGTTGATGACATCGGTGTATTGTGAAAATGCGGCCCATGGAATAGCGAAAATTCCAAATATTAGTATTTTCATCAGGCGTTTCTTGGAAACATTATACTCCATAGGTACTATTTTATTATTATTTTAAGACTTTTGCACTATTAATACAACGTTAGAATTGTACTTTTGATATAAAATTTGTCAACTAATTATGGGTTTTTTAAAAACGGTACTAATTGTACTCTTAGTATACTATTTGTTTAAAATTCTGGCCAAATGGTTTGCCCCTAAATTGTTCAGGTACGCAGCAAAGAAGACCGAGGAACATTTTAAGGAAAGGTTTGAAGGTTTTGCCGGCCGGCAAGCCCAAGACGAAGAGCAAATAGGCGACGTTATCATAGATAAAAAAACTACCAAGAAAAAGAACAGCTCAAAAAATGTTGGAGAATACATAGATTTTGAGGAAATTGAATAACCTTTTACCATAACCGAATATGAAAAACGGTCCAAGAGCCTTTTTTGTCCATTTTTTTGTAACCGTATTTTTTGTAATTGTAGCGCTGGCGTATTTCCATCCCGTACTTCAGGGGAAGGTGATCGAACAATCCGATATTGTCCAATTTACCGGGATGGCCAAAGAACAAAACGATTATCGAAAAAAAACGGGGGAGGAACCGTATTGGACCAATAGTGCCTTCGGCGGAATGCCCACCTATCAGTTGGGAGCCTATTATCCCCACGACTACGTAAAAAAGCTGGATCGGATTATCCGATTTTTACCTAGGCCTGCGGATTATCTTTTTATATATCTTATCGGTTTTTATATTTTGCTCTGTTGTCTCAAGGTGGACTACAAATTGGCGATAGTGGGGGCACTGGCCTTTGGTTTTTCTACCTATATGATCATTATATTGGGGGTGGGGCACAACGCAAAGGCACATGCCATTGGCTATTTGCCCATGCTCTTGGGAGGAATTGTTTTGGTCTTTAGAAAGAAATACCTCTGGGGGTTTCTTCTAACGGCCATTGCTATGGCCTTGGAAGTGGGTGCCAACCATTATCAGATGACCTACTATTTTATGTTATTGGTACTCATTTTAGGGGTTGTCTACCTAGTGGACGCCATTAAGAAAAAGAAACTGAAACATTTTGGTATTTCCATCGGAATCCTGGTTTTGGCGGTATTGTTGGGAATTGCTGCCAATGCCACCAGTCTTTTGGCTACCAAGGAATATGCGGATTGGAGTACAAGAGGAAAATCCGACCTCACCATAAGTGCCAACGGGGAACCAAAGGAAAGTGGTTCCGGTCTGGACCGGGAATATATAACCCAATTCAGTTATGGAATTGTAGAATCCCTGAATTTGTTTGTTCCAAGACTGTTCGGTGGTTCCGGGGGCGAGGATCTGGGAACCGATTCCAAAACCTATGATTTTTTGACCGAGAATGGTATTTCCAGGACCAAGGCATTGGATTTTACCAGTGCCCTTCCCCTTTACTGGGGAGACCAGCCTATAGTTGCGGCCCCTGCCTACATAGGGGCCGTAGTGTTTTTCCTCTTTGTCCTTGGGCTTTTCTTGGTAAGGGGAAAAGTGAAATGGTGGCTTTTGGGAGGTACTATCATGGCACTACTTCTTTCGTGGGGCAAAAATTTTAGCTTTCTGACAGATCTAATGATCGATTATTTTCCGATGTACAATAAGTTTAGGGCGGTTTCATCCATTCAAGTTATTCTTGAATTATGTGTACCTGTCTTGGCCATCTTGGCCTTATCACAACTTTTTGATAAGAAGATGGACACCTCTAAGAAGCTAAAGGACTTAAAGCTCACTCTTTTTATTACCATGGGTATCGGAGTTGTTCTTTTTTTAATAAAGGGAATGTTCGATTTTGTGGGACAGAGCGATGAAACCTACAGGCAGTATTATGGCGATGACATCGTCTCCTTAATTGTATCAGATCGCAAGTCGGTATACAATGCAGATATATTTCGGTCATTGATCTATGTGGCTTTGGCAGCTCTTGCCATTTGGTTCTATCTAAAGGATAAATTGAAACAAAATCTAGTTATAATTATTTTGGGAGTCCTGCTCTTGTTTGATCTGGTGGGTGTAGCCAAGCGTTACGTAAACGAAGATGATTTCGTAGTACAACGCAGAATGGTGGAACCCTTTCAGGAAACGGAAATGGATAAACAGATAGCAAAGGATACTACTGTTTTTAGGGTATACGATCCATCAGAGATTGGTGGGGGAGGCCGTACCGCATATTTTCACCAGTCCATATGGGGGTATCACGCCGCCAAACCCGCGGGGATACAGGAGTTGTTCGACTTCCATATTTCCAAGAACAACGTTAAGGTGCTGAGTATGCTCAACGTTAAATACGTGGTACAGCAAGATGAGGAGGGCAGGAACTATCCAGCCCTAAATCCCGATGCCAATGGCAATGCCTGGTTTATTGATGAGTTGGTTCCGGTTTTTAACGCCAATGATGAGATAATGGCCTTGAACACCTTGGATGTAAAGCATAAGGCGGTTTTTGATAAATCCAAGTTTGAAAGTATAGCAGCGCTTAATTTCAAGACCGATTCTACAGCGGCGATAAAACTGATAGAATACCGACCCAATCATTTAACCTATAGCTCCGATAACAGCAACCCTGGAATGGCCGTATTTTCCGAAATGTACTACCCTCATGGATGGAATGCCTATATCGATGGTGAGTTAAAGGATCACTTTAGGGTAAATTATGTTTTGCGGGCCTTGCAAATACCCGCGGGGAAGCATAAAATAGAGTTTAAGTTTGAGCCAAGCCTAATTAAGATTGGAGGAAACATAACCATGGCCAGTTCCATAATATTGGCCTTGGGGCTCTTTTTTGGAATTGGCCATGCTTTTTGGATTGCTAGGAAAAAACCAAAGGCTTAATGCAAAAGGTACTCATCATCACTTATTATTGGCCTCCTGCAGGTGGACCTGGTGTACAGCGATGGTTGAAATTTGTGAAATACCTTAGGGATTATGATATAGAGCCCATTGTCTATATCCCCGAAAACCCCAATTATCCCATAGTGGACGAATCTTTGGTACATGAAATACCAGATGGGATAAAAGTATATAAGAGGCCTATTCGCGAACCCTATGGCTTTGCCCGCCTATTTTCAAAAAAGAGGACAAAAAAGATCAGTGCTGGGATCATCAATTCCAAAAATCAATCCGCTTTGGAAAAAGTGTTGCTATGGATACGGGGAAATCTATTTATTCCGGATGCCAGAAAATTTTGGATAAAGCCTTCAACAAGGTTCCTGGTGGAAGTGATAGAAAAAGAAAGTATCGGAACCGTCATAACGACCGGCCCCCCACATAGCCTGCATCTTATCGGCCTTGAACTAAAAAAGCGAACCAAAATTAGGTGGATAACAGATTTTAGGGATCCGTGGACTTCCATTGGCTACCATAAAAAATTAAAACTGACCAATGCTTCCCAAGCCAAGCACAAACAGCTGGAGCATTTGGTGTTAAATGAAGCCGATAAAATTATCGTGACCAGTAATACCACTAGACGTGAGTTTTCCAAAATCACCCAAAAACCTATTACTGTTATCACCAATGGGTACGATTCAAACGAAGGTGGTCCTATGGCCTTGGATGTTGATTTTACCATTTCCCATATCGGATCCCTACTTACGGGGAGAAACCCGCTGAATCTTTGGAAGGCGATATCGGAATTGATTTACGAATACCCCGATTTTAAAAAATGTTTCAAACTGCAGCTGGCAGGCGTTATTAGTTCGGACGTTTTGGAGAGCATTTATTTTTATGGCCTGCAACCTTATACCCATTTGCTTGGCTATCTTTCCCATAATGATGCACAGCAATATCAAAGGAAGTCCCAAGTGCTGTTGTTGATAGAGATAGATGCAGAGGAGACCCAAGGTATTATTCCCGGAAAAGTATTTGAATATATGGCGTCCAAAAGACCTATCTTGGGCGTAGGTCCTGCCCACTGGGAAGTGGCAGATCTTATTGCCGGATCCAATACGGGCAAGGCCTATACCTACCCACAGTTCAATGAATTAAAAAGTACGCTACTGCAATGGTTCCAGGAATATAAAAAGGAACGATTGACCTTGCCTTTGGCAGCAGTTGAACAATACCATAGAAGGGAATTAACGGCAAAATTGTCCAAGTATTTAGCATGGGAATAGTCTTAAAACAATCATTGAACAATACTTTGATTACCTATATTGGCTTTGCCATAGGGGCATTGAACCTGCTATTTTTATATACACGGTTTTTAACGGACGAATATTTTGGCCTGGTGAATGTAATTCTTTCGGCATCTTCCGTTCTAATGCCGCTATTGGCCTTTGGGATTCCTAACACCATGGTAAAATATTTCTCAGGTTTCCAGAATAATAATGGTAAGGACGGTTTTTTGACCCTAATGATTTTCTTGCCCTTACTACTTATAGTACCTATTGGCGGCATTTCCTATTTGGCCAATGAGACCATTGGCGATTTTTTGTCCAAGGAAAACCCGATAGTAAAAGGGTATGTGTGGCATATTTTCATTATTGGCGTGTCTATGGCCTATTTCGAGGTTTTTTATGCCTGGGCAAAGGTACAGATGAAGTCGGTTTTCGGCAACTTCATGAAGGAAGTATTCAGCCGAATAGTGATAACGATATTGCTTTTGTTGGTTTATTTGGATATGATTTCGGTGCTCACCTTTCTCAATGCCATGGTGGGGATGTATATCCTTAGAACCCTTATTATGCAGGCCTACGCCTTAAGATCTCTGCGTTTAAGGCTCAATTTTAATTTTCCTGTCAATACCCGTGAAATTATTAATTACAGTACCCTGATTATTTTGGGAGGATCTGCAGCAATAGTTTTGCTGGAGGTAGACAAGGTAATGATCAACCAATTTATAGAAATTAAAAATGTGGCCTATTACAGCGTGGCCGGGTACATTGCCACCGTCATTGCGGTTCCGTCCAGGTCCATGCACAACATTACCTATCCCTTAACTGCGGAAATCCTTCATAAAAAGGATATCAAGGCGCTTAAAACATTATATCAAAAGAGTTCGCTTACCTTATTTATCGTGTCCGGACTCATATTTATTTTGATTGTTCTAAACCTAAATGATCTGTACAATTTGTTGCCCATGTCCTATCGTGGCGGATATGTAATTGTTTTTATCATCGGATTTGCCAGAGTGTATGACTCCCTTTTGGGCAATAATAATGCTATAATGTACAATTCGGATTTTTATAGGGCCTTGCTCCTTATGGGGGTCGCTTTGGCCGTTCTTACCATATTGTTAAACCTTTGGCTGATTCCAAAATACGGTTTGGACGGTGCGGCCATAGCTAGTTTTATGGCCTTTTTTATTTACAATACCGTAAAATTAGGCTTTGTTAAATATAGGTTTGGAATCCAACCTTTAACCAAGGAGACCCTCAAGGTTGTATTTTTATTGGGGATATTGTCTGCCATTTTTTATTTTGTATCGTTTTCTTTCCATCCGGTGGTGAACATTGCCCTAAAGAGTATGTTGATACTGCTTTGTTATGTTTTTGTTTTATATCGATTTAGAATTTCCGAAGACGTATTTGGGGCCATCTCATTTTATTTAGGGAAGTTGGGAAACAAAAATAAGAGAAAGTAAATTACTCCAATACCGGCCAAACATCCCTAATAAAGTATAACCCCGCAGGAACGAATTCGCTGCGGGGCTAAACAACTAACCAACCTAAAAACTATCTTTAATTACTTCTGGCACTTCTTCCTCTATTGGAAGTCGTTGAAACTTGTCTTACACTGCTGGAAGACGACTTTGTTACCGATCTTCCTGACTGTACGGTTGGTCGTTTTACAGTAGTATTTCTTACAGATGAACCGCTATTACCTCTAGTTGAAGAACTTCTGCTGGTCGCCGTATTTCTTGGGCTTCTGTTGACTTCCTTTTTTATTACCGTTCTGGTATTTCCGGTAGGTCTGGATACGACTGCCTTGCTCTTTGTTATAGAATTTCCACTGCCATTGTTGCTCCTTGTAGCGGTTGTTCTACTTACTGATCTTTGTACATTGCCCTTGTCGTTGGAACGGACCGTAGTACTTCTGGAAACAGAATTGTTGGTATTGGGAGAACTACTCCTTACAGTGGTGCTTCGTTTTATGGTACTATTTCCATTGTTGCTACTACGCTGTGTTGTAGTCCTTGATACAGTATTGTTATTGTTATTTCTGGCCGTAGTACTTCTGGAAACGGTATTATTGTTTCTTAACCCGTCACTTCCACTGGCCACAGATCTATTGGATCTTAGGTTGTTATTGGTTCTATACCCGTTATCCCTAACGGCCACCCTTTTGTCGTTTCTATAAATGGTACTTCTTGTATTATGATGCCCTTTGTCATAATTGTAATGATGGCCTATTTTAGCGTATGCTTTTCTGTAGTTGTGATGATATGGTCTGTAATAGGTATATCTTACAGGCTCGTAATATCTTCTATAAGGGCTGCCAAATACGAGGCTAAAGCCTATGGCCGGTCTTACAAAATAACTGTGGAAAGGGCTGTAAATGTAGTTCCTATTGTAGACATTGATGAATCCCCTGTGGTGACTATAAAATCCACGGTTATTATAGTAAACATATAGTCCGCCAACCCTGGATACCCTACCACTATTATAATTGATATTGACATCCCCAATTTGGGTTACCCTACCATAATAATCGTAATATATGGGGACATTCTCAATTTGTACAACGGCACCGTAATCGTCGTACTGTACATAAGGATTGTAATCGTAACCGGAATTAAAAGTTATATTGGTATGGCCAAAATTTACATTGGCATTTACGCCACCGCTATTGTCAATATAGAAATCAAATTCCCCATCAGGATAAACAGAAAACGTGATGCCATTCTCCACGAAAATGAAAGAGTTATTATTTCTATATGAATTATTGCTTGTGGCAACCTTATCTTCCGTTGAAGCTGCCTTGGAACCTGTAGTACCTATTATAAGCGCTGTAAAAAGGAATATTAAATTTTTCATGATATAAGGTTTTAATTTTTAAATGCAACTATTTACATTCAATATCTATATACCAAACAATATGCCAAAAATTTTATGTATAATGTAAAGTATTGATTTTGAGTTATTTATAATTATCAATAATGAGCCATTCGGCAGTAATCAGTAATCAGTAATCAGTAAGCAGTAGGCAGTAGGCAGTAAGCAGTGAGCAGCTGTCAGTGAACATCTAAAGTCTTGTATTCCATGTCTCAAATTCCCCTCTTGAGAGAGCCTATCCCTCTTTTTTTCGGGAGGCTAGGGGTGTGTATTGATGTAGATTGAGCGGAGTCGAAATCGGAGTTGGAAGTAACAGTTTTCAGTTGGAAGTAACAGTTTTCAGTTGGCAGTAGCAGTGGGCAGGGGAAAAGTTTCAAGTTCAAAATTCAAAGTTCAGGGTTTGAAAGTTGAAAGTTGAACTTCCCTGATTAGAGTTGACCAATCTTCAGATAACAGTAATAGGACATTAAAATGCTTCCTATCCCGGTAATTTATCCTTTAAATACTTTGCCGTATAGGAGGTCTTGCTCTTCACCACAATTTCCGGAATTCCCTGCACCAATAGTTGCCCTCCCTTATTTCCTCCGTCCGGACCTAGGTCAATGATGTAATCGGCACATTTGATCAAGTCTATATTGTGCTCTATTACGATGATGGAATGCCCTTTTCCGATTAGTGCATCAAATGATTTGAGCAATTTTTTGATATCATGGAAATGGAGCCCGGTAGTAGGTTCGTCAAAAATAAACAAGGCCTTGTCCTTGGTGTTCCCCTTAACTAAAAATGAGGCCAGCTTAATACGTTGGGCCTCACCCCCGGAAAGGGTAGAGGAGGACTGTCCCAAGGTTACATATCCCAGTCCAACCTCTTGAAGCGGCTTCAATTTGGTTACAATTTTGGATTGATCGTTTTTGTCAAAGAAGGCTATGGCATCATCAATGGTCATATTAAGGACATCATCTATATTGGCATCTTCGAATTTTACTTCCAATACTTCTTTTTTAAATCTTTTTCCGTTGCAGGTTTCACATTCCAAGTGCACATCGGCCATGAATTGCATTTCTACGGTAATCTCTCCTTCGCCTTTGCATTTTTCGCACCTACCACCGTCAACATTAAAAGAAAAATGTTTGGCCTGATACCCTCTTAATTTGCTTAATTTTTGGTTGGCAAAAAGATTACGGATATCATCATAGGCCTTTATGTAGGTTACGGGGTTGGATCTGGAGGAACGGCCAATGGGATTTTGATCAACATATTCCACGTGTTTTAAGGATTGAAACTTACCTTCCACCGCACTGTACTGCCCGGCTTTTTCTCCGTAGCCTCCAAGTTCCTT
This sequence comes from Arenibacter sp. P308M17, assembly GCF_003426735.1. GTDB lineage: Bacteria > Bacteroidota > Bacteroidia > Flavobacteriales > Flavobacteriaceae > Arenibacter. The sequence goes on along the minus strand of NZ_QVON01000002.1, from coordinate 652,318 downwards.
AAGAATTATAGGATAAAGTAACTTTTTTACCAAAGTACTTTTTCCGCTGCCAGATACCCCGGTAATTACCGTTAGGACGTTCAATGGAAAGGTAACATCAATATTTTGTAGGTTATTTTCCCTAGCTCCTTTTATTTCTATAAAATTTTTGAAAGGCCTTCTTGTTTTTGGTACTTCAATTTCTTTGTTACCATTAAGATAGTCCGCTGTAAGCGAATTGGATTTTAGAATTTCGGCCATGGTTCCCTGGGCAACCACTTCTCCGCCATGTGTGCCCGCCTCCGGACCAATATCGATCACCTCGTCCGCCGCTTTCATAATATCCTCATCGTGTTCCACTACAATTACGGTATTGCCCAGGTCGCGCAGTGATTTTAGAACCGTAATCAGGTTCTCGGTATCCTTGGGATGAAGGCCAATACTGGGTTCGTCCAAAATATACATGGAGCCTACCAAACTACTTCCCAAAGAGGTGGCCAAATTTATTCGTTGACTTTCCCCGCCGGATAAGGAATTGGATTTTCTATTTAATGTTAAATAACTAAGTCCAACATTATATAGGAATCCCAATCTATTTTCAATTTCCTTGAGCAGTCTATTGGCAATTTTTTCCTCATTGGAATCAAGTTGTATGTTTTTAAAGAAGTCGATCAAATCTTCTATAGGCAGTTCTACAAGGTCGGAAATGGATTTTCCCGAAATTTTTATATAATCGGTTTCCTTTCGCAGTCGCTTTCCCTTACAGGTACTGCATTTGGTTTTGCCCCGATACCGGGACAACATTACGCGATTCTGTATTTTATAGCTCTTTTCTTCCAGGCCTTCAAAGAATTTATGGATACCGGTAAAATAGTTGTTCCCATCCCAAACAACTTGCTTTTGCCCATCGGATAGCTGATACCAGGGCTTATGTATCGGAAAATCGAATTTGTAGGCCGCATTCACCAATTCGTCCCTATACCATCCCATACTCTCCCCACGCCATGGGAAAATGGCGTTCTCATATACCGAGAGGGAGGTGTTGGGAACTACCAGGTCTTCATCTATTCCGATTACATCTCCATAACCCTCACATTTGGGACAAGCCCCATAAGGGTTGTTGAAGCTGAACAAGTGGACATTGGGTTCTAGGAATTGAAGGCCGTCCAGTTCAAACTTATTGCTAAAATGGACATTTTTGCCAGTTGCCGGTTCCTGAATAATGCATTCGCCCTTTCCTTCAAAAAAGGCAGTATCAATGGCGTTGCCCAATCTATTGAAAAAGTCATCCTCGTTTTTATAAATGATTCGGTCTACCACCAGTTCAAATTCCCTACCTACTTCCTTTAGATCCCCATCTATCCTGGTTACCTCGCCATTGTGCAATATCCTTGCAAATCCCTGCTTGGAAAACAATTGGAGCGATTTATAGGGATCCCTATCGGCACTAATTTTAATGGGGGCAAGTAAGAGCAATTTTGTACCTTCTTCAAAGGATTTAATATGTTCAACCACGTCCGAAACCGTATGCTTTTTCACCTCGTTACCAGATATCGGGGAAAAAGTTCTTCCAATACGAGCATACATTAATTTTAAATAATCATATATTTCGGTGGTAGTTCCTACCGTAGATCTGGGATTGGTAGAGTTTACTTTTTGTTCAATGGCAATGGCCGGAGATATTCCTTTAATATAATCCACTTTGGGCTTGTCCAATTTTCCTAAAAACTGTCTGGCATAAGAGGAAAGACTTTCCACATATCTTCTTTGTCCTTCGGCATAAAGGGTATCGAAGGCCAAACTGGATTTTCCCGAACCGGACAATCCCGTAATCACCACTAGTTTATTCCGTGGTATTACAACATCGATATTCTTTAAATTATGGAGCTTGGCCCCTTTTATTATAATATTATACTTGGGATTAACGTCTGTTATAGTGGTCATGCTCGTATTTAAGTCTGCAAAGATACGATATGTGATTTTTATTCGCTAGTGTCCAGTCAACGTTTAAATGATGGGTAAGGAATGATGGATCTTGAGTTGGGCCAAGGCGCAAAAAACGAGCATAGCCCTAGCTAAGTAAGGATTTTTGCAACGCAGGAGCGGCTCAAGAGACACATTAGATTACCCGTAGGTTTAGTCTTGACTGGACACTGGTAGCCTTTTACCTATAACTAAATATTATTCAATGAAGGAAAGTAGTTTGATTGGATATATTTTTTTTTATATTTGATGCATTAAATACCCTAAATAGCCTATACGTAACAAAATTACTTTTTTAAAAATCTAGCTCAAATGCACTTGTAAGTCATAACAGGTATGTCATTTTAGCCTCAAAAAAGTAATTTGTATGGAACTATTGATAGAAGATTCGGTATTGGTAAAGAGCTACATGAACGGGGACGAAAGAGCCCTGGAAAAACTAATAGACCGACACAACCAACGCCTTAGCAGTTTTATTTATTCCAAAGTACAGGACCGGGAAGTAACAGAAGATATTTTTCAAGATACCTTTATTAAGGTAATAAGAACCCTAAAGAAGGGCAATTATAACGAAGAGGGAAAATTTTTGCCATGGGTAATGCGCATCTCCCATAATCTAATTATCGATTATTTTAGGAAGAGCAAACGAATGCCCAGATTTGAGGGAAACAATGAATTTAATATTTTCTCCATTATAAGTGATGATCAGTTAAATGCTGAAAGAAGGCTTATTAAGGACCAGATAGACCAAGATCTGATTATTCTTATCAAAGAATTGCCAAAAGATCAGATGGAAGTTTTGGAAATGCGCCTATATAAGGACATGAGCTTTAAGGAAATTTCTGAGAATACAGGGGTCAGCATCAATACGGCCCTGGGCAGAATGCGCTATGCACTTATCAACCTTAGGAAGATTGTAGAAAAAAACAACATTATTTTAACGAATTAATAGGCCTTATATCCGCTTTTAATTAATTTCTTCATAACACTTGCGTTATTTACAATAACAATATATAATTATGGGGAAATCCAACGTTACTAAAAAGGTCAATTGTAAATTAATGTCTACACCTAAGTCCAAGATAGATTTTTTGTTGAATTACTCCAAATCACTTTACATCATTAAAAGTGATGAGGGGAACGATGAATTGAATGAGCATTGCTTAAACTAGGAAATCATCATAGTTTTCGGGCATAGTAAAATGCAATGGCTTGTATAAGTACATGTGCAGTGGCCTTGAACCACATTACCCTAAACCCTATAATTCCTTGCGAATTGTTGCCCGCCTCCCTTAGGCATTACAACCTTGGGTTTCTTTGTATGGCCAAATAAGGTGAATGTAAAAGTGTATTTTATATTCATAAATATATTAGGGTACCCTCTCTAGGCAGCCCGGTAAAAATAGATAGTCTTATCTTTTAATTCCTTTGGGCCATTGCAACTTCATTTTTGACCAATTATTATATGTAAAATAAGAAAATCGGCATTTGACATCAATTAACGGTGGTTTTACAACATAGTTTTTTGCACACCTTACCATTTATATACTTTTATCCTGTTGCTGATCATTAAGGAAGATTTTTAAGTCTACCACTAAGTAAGAAGCAACAAAAAGTCCGAACCGAAAGGGGAGGCCCCCTAGTTTAACCAAAAACAATATTTTGTATGGAACTGCAAATTGATGACTCAGTATTAGTAAAGGATTATATTAACGGTAATGAAAAAGCCTTGGAGGTTTTGATCAACAGGCACAACCAACGTATTAGTAGCTTTATTTATTCCAAAGTATTGGACCGGGATGTTTCGGAGGACATTTTTCAGGATACCTTTATTAAAGTGATCAAAACCTTGAAGAAGGGAAATTATAGCGAGGAAGGCAAGTTTTTGCCTTGGGTAATGCGAATAGCCCATAACCTGGTAATTGACCACTTTAGAAGAAATAAAAGAATGCCAATGTTTGAGGGGAATGATGATTTTAATATTTTTTCCGTCATCGGGGATGATAAATTAAATGTAGAAAAACAAATTATCAAGGACCAGATAGATTCCGATCTTACCATGTTAATTGAAGAATTACCGGATGATCAGAAAGAAGTGCTCCTAATGCGTATTTACAGGGACATGAGCTTTAAGGAAATTTCTGAAAACACTGGGGTTAGTATCAATACGGCCTTGGGAAGAATGAGATATGCACTTATCAACCTTAGAAAAATAATTGAAAAACATAATATCGTTTTAACGAATTAATAGGTCATAGGACGAACTGGACAATATTTCCATTTTAGTGGCGTTATCTTAACATAACAATACTATAATCCTATGGAAAAAATTTACTCTGAGAATCAACACAAGTGTAAACTTGCCAAAGCTAGTCCCGAAACCATTAAGTTTTTGATTGGCTATTCCAAATCTTTGCAAATAGTTGAATATAGTAATATTCAATTCGAAAATAATTTAAACTAGAACAAAAAATCCCAACTCTTAGCTGGGATTTTTTGTTTTGTAATAGGCGTTCAAAACTTTTTTTCTTCCTATCGTTTTGGTAATAATGTCTTTTTGTAAGTCCCAGCCCCTTGCAGGGGAATATTCCCTTCCGTACCATATGATCTGTAAATGTAGGTCGTTCCAAATTTCTTTGGGGAACAATCTTTTTGCATCCCTTTCCGTTTGAACTACATTTTTACCGTTGGAAAATCCCCATCGGTACATGAGTCTATGTATGTGAGTGTCCACGGGAAAGGCAGGTATGCCAAAGGCTTGGGAGACCACAACACTGGCCGTTTTGTGACCTACTGCGGGCAATTGCTCCAATAGTTCCATTTCCTGTGGAACTTGGCCATCATATTTTTCGATCAATATCTTGGAAAGTCCATAAATACCTTTCGATTTCATTGGTGATAGTCCAACCGGTTTTATAATTTCCCTTATTTCATCTGCTGTCATTTTCACCATGTCATACGGATTGTCGGCCTTTGCAAATAGTATTGGGGTAATCTGGTTTACCCTGACATCCGTACTCTGTGCGGACAATAGTACTGCGATTAGCAATGTGTAAGGGTCTTTATGATCTAGGGGGACGGGGATGGTGGGGTATATTGTTTGTAAAGTTTCAATGGTAAAGTTTACTTTTTCCGCTTTGGTCATTTATGCGTAATTTTATAAAAATATAAATTTACTTAAAATTTAATTATGGAAGATTCATTAGGAAAATTTAAAAACCTCCCGATAATTGTCGGGACGAAATTGACTACTTGAATATTACACCCGCCCGAATGAAGAAGTAGGGCAGGTCCGACCGTTGAACAACCTGTCTGCCGAACAGGCAGGCAATAAATATAAACAGATGAAAACTTTAAAAGTAGGGGATAGGGTACCCGAATTTTCGGCCCATGATGAAAACGGTAATATTATTAAGCTATCCGATTATAGTGGTAAAAAATTAATCGTCTTTTTCTACCCTAAGGCGAATACACCGGGATGTACGGCAGAAGCCTGTAATTTAAGGGATAATTACAAAGAGCTGAAAGCACAGGGTTATGAGCTTTTGGGTGTAAGTGCCGACTCACAGAAAAAACAATTGAATTTTAAAAATAAATATCAGTTCCCCTTTCCATTGTTGGCGGATGAGGACCATACCATTCTTAATATTTTTGGTGTGTGGGGGCCAAAACAGTTTATGGGAAAAAAATATGATGGCATTCACAGAATGACCTTTGTTATAGGCGGGGACGGAGTTGTGGAGAAGGTAATCGAAAAGGTAAAGACCAAGGATCACGCTGCGCAATTACTTTAAGTGAAAGGAAAAAACACGGGGCTGTCATAACCCAATAGTTTATGACGGCCCCTTTAATATTGCCATGTAATAAAAAAAGCCTACACTTTTTCCTTTTCCTCTTCCAAGGGTTTACGGATAAAAAGTTCCTTCTTTTTTATTATTTCCGCGATACCCTCAGGAAGTACGGATTCCCATCCTTCTTCCCCATTGATTATTTGTTTGAGAACATCCCTGGAGAAAACATGTAGTATTTCCGGATCGTAATCTATGATGTCCATCACTTTTCCATTGTACTTGAAGAATTTGTACAATTCTTTCATTCTAGGATGTACTTTGATGGTGTTACTTGTCATAATTTGTCCCGTTTCCTCGTTGCGCATAGGATATAGGTACACTTTAAGGTCTTTAAAGAACAATTTACCAAAAGCTTCCAAGATACCTCCACTTAAATGGCGGTAATATTTTTCATCAAAAATATCGACCAAATTGTTGACCCCCATGGTAAGGCCGATCTTGGATTTGGTATAATTGCTAAAATATTCAACGAGTTTAAAATACTCCTGAAATTTCGATATCATTACCGTATGGCCCAAGGAACACAATAGTTCTGCCCGATCCATAAAATCCTGTTCATCAATTTCCCCGGAAGCACGAAGGTTGGAAAGGGTAATTTCAAAAATGACAACGGTATTTTCCTCCTCTACACTTGGTTCCCTGATGAATATCTCATAGGATTTTTTGAACATATCCATATTCACCTTGGTTACCGGTCTAAAGCTACCGCGCAAGGCCAAAATATTTTTTTTGTAAAGCATGGTCGCCGGTAAAAGATTATTACCATCGGGTCCGAACATTACGGCATCGGTCATATCGTTTTTAACGAGCTGTAAACTCATTAGCCTATTGTCTACTTCGGCAAAATTTGGTCCGGCAAAATTGACCATATCTATTTCAACCGTGTCCTTATCGATATGGTCATAAAGATATTTTAGTAATTTTCTAGGTTTGTCGTATTTATAAAATGCGCCGTAAATAAGATTGACCCCGACAATTCCCAAGGTTTCCTGTTGCAGCCTCGCTTCATTTTGTTTGAAGCGAATATGTAGGATAATTTCGTTCAATTCTTTTTGTTTGGGATCCAACTGATATCGGATTCCGATCCACCCATGGCCTTTATATCTCTTTGAAAAATCTATTGTGGCAACGGTGTTGGCATATGAAAAAAACAATCTATCAGGGTGTTTGTCCCGACTTATTCTATTGTCCATGTTTTCCATTTCGTGGGCCAACATTTTTTTTAACCTGGACTGGGTTACATACCTGCCGTCTTCCTCAATTCCATAAATAGCGTCGCTAAAATCCTTATCGTACGCACTCATTGCTTTTGCAATGGTACCTGAAGCACCGCCCGACTTAAAAAAATGACCGGAAGTCTCTTGTCCCGCACCAATTTCAGAAAACGTACCGTAAATATCCGGATTTAAATTTATCCTTAAGGTTTTTGCCTTAATGGATGGGACATTGGTAAAAGCCACTTCTTTCTTAAAAATATTGGACATAGCGTCTTATTTACTTGTAGCAAAGTTAAAAAGTTTGAGTTATCTATTAAATAAAATAGTTATAAATTTGGATTAAATAAATAGCAGTTTGAAAATAACTTTTCTAGGTACTGGAACATCTCAGGGAATCCCCGTAATTGGGAGTAAACACCCTGTTTGTTTAAGTAATAATTCCAAGGATAAACGGCTACGGGTTTCAGTAATGGTTTCTTGGGACTCCTATAATTATATAATAGATTGCGGCCCCGATTTTAGACAGCAGATGCTGGCCAATAATGTAGTCAGAATAGATGGAATTTTATTTACGCATGAGCATTCCGACCATACCGCTGGAATAGATGATATTAGGCCATTTTTTTTTAGACAGGGAGATATTCCCATCTATGCCCATGAACGGGTCGTTGCTTCCATTAAAGAACGGTTCGATTATATATTCGCCGATGAAAATCGATATCCGGGCGCCCCGGCCGTAGAGATCAATACCATTAAAAACAATAAGCCTTTCAGAATTGGAAACCTCATGGCCATACCAGTGGAGGCGCAGCACAATAGATTACAGGTTTTTGGGTTTAGAATACAGGACTTTGTGTATTTGACCGATGTGAAAAGTATGGACAAGGAAGAAATGGAAAAAATAAAAGGAGTAAGTACCTTGGTAATCAATGCCCTACGCATAGAGCCCCACCATTCACATTTCAATTTGGAAGAAGCTTTGGAGTTTATTGCTATCGTAAAGCCTAAAACTGCTTATCTGACCCATATAAGCCACTTATTGGGCTTTCATGATGAGGTTGAGGAAGAGCTCCCGGATAATGTCCATTTGGCCTATGACAATCTGGTTATAGAGGTTTAATCTATCTTAACGCCCATGGGTCAGATAAATATTTCAACTAATATCAATTATTATTAATCCAATACAATCGAAAACAAAGGAATGGAATGAGCATAAACAAAATTAATTTTTTGTATACCGACCGAAATAATTAAATTTTTTATGCGAAAGCTAAGCGGTTGATTTATGCAGAAAATTTTTATTATCCTCATTTTCAAATTAATAAAAATTTTTAAATAAATGAAACATAAAATTTACCTGTATTTGTTCATATTCGTAGCCTTAATAGCACTTTACCAATTTGTAAGTACCAATAATATGGTGAAGGCAAAAAATACAAAATTGGAAGCACTGGAGGAAAACCTTTCCCAGCTGGAGGATTCCGTACAGAAATTGCATATAAAGGTTTTGGACAACCAATATTTTTCTTTGGAAAACAATGATGATGCCTTGGCCTATTATGATCATTTAAATTTAAAGGACCCCAGCCTGTATATATCGGATAAGTTACTGGAGACCAATGAGAGTGTTGGGGACAACCCCCTAATCCCTTATGAGGGGATGGAAAACGATTTCAAGATAAACAAGATCAATGTTTTAAACCATAAATGGATATTGGCCGATTTCTCGGACGGGAAATATTGGGGGGAAGTACTGATCAAGTATGAACTGAAGGACGATCTTGGTGTGGATTTTTCATTGATAGACCATTTGTTGTATACCCGTAGCAATTAGATCTTATCCTGTAACCACGACTTGAAGGAGTAGAAATTCTGAGGGGCCACACCATGGCCAACAGGGAATTCCTCATATACATGGTCGATCTTAACTTCTTTTAAAATTTCCGGGGCCTGCTGTGCCCAGGCCACGGGAATTACCTGATCTACACTTCCATGGGAAACATAGATCTTTAGATTTTTAAAGTTATTCTCCCGATAATTCTTCAGAATTAGGTTTTCATTGATATAACCGCTCAGGGCAATTACATTTTTGACCAACTCAGGATAGGATAATGCTACCGCATAACTCAGGATGGTACCTTGGCTGAACCCCAATAAGGTCACATTTTTTTCATCCAGCCCATAGGTTTTACAGGCTTCCCCTATAAATACCTTAATTTTATCCCTGGAGAGAACCGCTTGCGCCTCATCGTTCCATTTCCCTTTTTCAGCTTCAAAGTTAATGGCATACCATGCATGGCCATAGGGCTGCATGGGGTAGGGTGCCCTAACCGATATGATGCATAATTCTTTAGGGAGTTCGGAGGCAAAGGAAAAAAGATCTTCCTCATTGCTTCCATACCCGTGGAGCATGAACAGTACGGGCGGCTTGCCCTCGGAAATATTTGATGGTCTAATAAGATGTTCCAATGAAAGGGGAGCTGTAGTCATTCTAAGATATAAAAGTGAACCATTTTTGAAAATAGGGGCCAAGTATGGGCAGCTCCTGCTTTTTATTGTTCAAGGCTCCCAGAAAGCCATAGAACCAAAGTACTATATAAAAAATATAGAGGCCGTACCAGGCATATTCGTTGTACCAATTGCTTAAAAAAATAGCAAAGCCAAGAAAAACAAGATGTAATCCGAACGCTTGCCTTGTATGAAACCGGGCAAAGCCGTTCTTTGGGTCCGAATTCATCGAAATGGCAATCAATGCCCCAACCATTGTGAGGTAAGCTATAATAGCCGTAGTCTTTCCTTCCTTAATAACATTATCCATAGAGGCAAAGTTAGTCAAGTTTAAAATTTGAACAAAAAAAGAGGCCCTTAACAGACCTCCCTGAATTTATAGTTCCTTATAATTATTCCCCAATAGACCCAATAATAGGCAATTTTTCCAATTTTCCGTTGTTGGCATTTATGGCTCCAATTACGGCCAAAACCCATGGGGCCCACTGTAATATTCTAAGGAACCCCATTCCCATGGTTACAGCTATAATTCCCAGGACAATGGAAAGGGCAATGGCCAATATCCACACCCTTAAAGATTGCCCGATATGGAATTTGACAAATTCATTTTTTTTATCATTGTTCACTATAAAGGCAATGAGTAGGCCAATAACGGTAATGTAACTGACAATTGCCATAGTTTTTCCCTCACTTATAGTTTTCTGGTCCATTTTTTAGCTTTTATTATTATCTAGTTAAAGGTTAAAATTCTGCCTTTGCCGGTAGGCCTGTTCCCGTTGGTTATCGGGATTAATTTTTATTAACTTTGGGTGCCCACCGCTTACGCCAACTTATCATTCAGTCCCTTGCCAAGGAAATCTAAATAATTCCATTGCATATCGCTTTAGGCTTAGTTCCTATAAAGTTAGTCAATAATTTGATTGTTGGCCACAATTCCATAAACCTTTCCCTTAAGTTTACTTCCCAAAAAACAACTATTCATGGAACTGGATAAAATGTGCTGCTCTTCAAAGGTATATTCCTGATCGGGGTCGAATAGGGTAAGTGCTGCATTTTCACCTACTTTCAGCATAGGGGTTTCAAGGCCATATCTTTCACGACCTTTGGTCAGCAGGGATATGGTGGTATCAAGATCAAAAATCCGATTTAACATGCCAAAAGCGCTTTCCAGGCCTATAGTGCCATCCGAAGCATTGTCGAATTCCACTCTTTTGTGTTCAATGTCCATAGGTCTATGGTCTGTGGTTACAAAATCTATGGTTCCGTCCTTTAATCCCTTTATTAAGGCCTTACGATCTGCCAGGGTCCTAAGCGGTGGCATCAATTTATAGTGGGAATCGAACTCTGCCAAGGTTTCATCGGTAAAGCAAAGGTTGTGTACGGCTACACTGCAGCTAACATCCAATCCCTTTTTTTTAGCCTCCGCTATTAGTTTTACAGAATTGGCCGTTGAAATAGTGGGGATGTGCAATTTGCCTTCCGTGTATTCCAATATGCAAAGATCCCGGGCAATATTTAGTTCCTCTGCCAAATTGGGAATTCCTTTTAATCCAAGTTTTGTGGATTCCCTACCTTCATTTACGATTCCTTTTCCTGCAATCTGCAGATCCATGGGAAAGGAATGTACCAGGCCATTAAAATTATGGGCATATTGAAGGGCGATCTTTAGAAGATTTGAGTTCCCCAAAGGCAGTTTGTAATCATAAAACCCCACGGCACCGGCAGATTTCATGTCGTACAGTTCGGCCAAACTTTCTCCCTCGGACCTAACGGTCAAGGTCCCTAAGGCGTGAAGGGAGGTAGCGGCATTTTTAGATGCGTTCCTTAAAAAAACAATATCGGAGCTGCTATCGGGCAAGGGATGGGTATTGGGGTTTAGTACAATATCTGTAAAACCACTCCTTGCCGCCGTGTATAGACCATTTTCAATGGTTTCCCTTTCCTCATAGCCCGGTTCGCCAAAACTTACGCTGGAATCGAACCATCCGAGGGATACATGTAGATTTTTTAATTGGACTACCTTTGTTTTTCCTTCAATATCCAAATTGGCGGCAATATCTTCTATTATCCCGTTTCTTATAAAAATATCGCGCTTTTTTAAATGAAGTTCCTTGTTGGAAGGAGCAACTATCTTGGCAGATTTTAAAACTATGTTCATTTCAAAAATTTTTGGATAAGAACCTCGATACATATGAATGCTAATGCTAAAATAGCAAACCATTTCCAAAGCTCGTTGATGCTATTGTCTTTTTCTATATTTTGGAACAATGTGGCAACATCGTCGTTTTTACTACTGGCATTGAGCTTATCCAGGTCCAAATAGTCCAATTGACTTTCCTCCCTGGGAAAATTGAAACTTATGTGCCTAATTATCTTTCCTTCGTCCGTTATGTTGTATATGCCGGAACCCTTGGGATAATCGCTAAAATTTAAGGTGGTCCTGTTGGTAAGGGATTGTTGAAAGGGTACAAATTCGAAATCTTCTTTGGACACTTTTAAAATACGATCTTTAGTAAGTTTAACAGGGATATCAACAGTGGTTTTACCGCCTATCGTTTCATAAATTTTGGGAATCTTAAGACTACCCATGCCCATTTTATATAAGGTTGGAACAATTAAGGGAGAATTTAAAAAATTTGAATTTTCCTTGGATATGGATGCTGTAAATAAATAAGTACCGTTTTCTCCAACCAAAAATGGATCGCCATTTTGATACGAAAGGATTTTAGGCATGTCCGATTTAATATTATGGAATGAATTTACGGAGGGATATTGAAAATTGGTTACTTCTTTTTCAAAAACATTCCTATAAAGTGGATGGGAAAAGGCAATCTGGCTAATCTTTCTTTCCTCGCCAACAGAAGAAATTAGAATAGTATTTGAAAGCGCCATTAAAAAGGAATTGTAATTTTCCCTATCAGCTTGGATACTTGGTACAACTACTACCGTACCTCCACTGTTTTTAAAGGCCAGCAAGGCATTTTGCAGAGGTATGGGGATGCTGTTGAGTTCGTTGAGGATGATTAGATTTTGTAACTCCAATAGGCTGTAATTCAAAGATTTTAAGCTGAAATTGGAGTATTGGAAGGTATCTTCGTCGAAAATGCGCCCTAAGTAATCACTATTGGCATCCCCTACGGATATTACCTTAATTGTATTTTGCTTGTCCAAATTGAAATAAAGTTGATTGTCATAATTAAGCCCTGAATCCGAGATTAAAATTTCGCCATTGATAAGTTCGTCTGCCGGAAGGGTAAAAACTACCTCCCCCTTTTTATCATTATTGAACGTAACCGATGTTTTTGCAATCAATTTATCCCCATTATATAGGGAAACCGGACTGTTGTCCACTGTGGTATTGGTAGAGAGAATACTTTTCAATTCCAAATTCTCAGAGGAAATAGTGCTGATAAAGGCAGTATCTATTGAGATATTTACAAGCTTTGCCGGTACGGATCCTACCAAATGTGTATTAATGTCCCCTAGAGAGTCCGTTGGGGTCCAATTAATACTCTTTTGAAAATCGGATATCATGACCAGGTCCTTACGAGTTCCTTCATCTCCGGAGAACAAGCTTTTGGCCTTTAAGTCTATATCTTTTAATTGCAATTGGTTATTGGAATGGGGCAGGGCAAGCAAATCGTTTTTAATGTCGCCTATACGAACTTCCCGAAATATCTTATCATTGGTAAAAAGAGTGAAAATATTATCTTCTGGAACAGCCTTCAATATTCCTTGTACCATATTTTCCAATAGGGTAGCTGTTCCCATTTTGGCCTGCATACTTAGGGAATTATCAAGGTATATGACTATTTCATTGTTTTTTAGGGCTGATTTTCCAGGGAAAAAAGGTTGGGCAAAAGCTAGGATAAGTGCTGTTAGGAGTAATAGGCGGGTAACCAAAAGCAGCCACTTTTTTATGGATTTGCTTTTTCTTGATTCCGCAACAACTTTTTTTAAGATTTTTACATTTGTAAATGGAGTTTTCTTAAATCTGCGGAGTTGGAAGAGATGGATGAAAATAGGAATAAGGAGAAGAAAAAGGGCCCAAAGGAGTTCCGGATGTTTAAACAGCATTCCTAATTTTAATTTTTCAAATATAAGAAAAGAATTTCGAGGCAGTCTTAAATTTATTGTCCAACTATGAACTAGGCCCCAATTAAATAGTAGTGGATCCTAAGAATATCCTTTTAAAAATCAGAACTACAAATTCAACAAAAAAAGAAAAAGTCTTGTGCCGTTTTTTTTCCCAGTGCCAACAAATAGTCTTTTATGAATACCTGTGCTTCCTTATTGGCAACAGTAATTATAATTTGGGCTTTTCCGAGTTTGGTTATTTCTGGATAACGATACATCTTCTTGTCATAAATATCCAATCCAATTTTATTGGAATTGTTACATACCCATGTAAAAGCGATGTTTTTTTTCAGAAGTTTTTTGGCCAGGGTTTTTCCTTTTTTACCCGCACCCCATAATACCAGGGGGCAATGATCATCACGGTCAAGTTTCAGGAAATAATACAGTTTAATATCCAGGAAATAATTTTGGGCATAGTGTTCACTTGTTCTGGAAGTTCTATGGTCATAATCGCGCCAAAAGTGAAGAAGGTCATGGGTTGGAATACAGTTTAGGCCCTGTTCGTAAAAACGAAATGCCAGGTCGTAATCTTCCGGATAGCGCTCTGAAGAGAACGATCCCGCCTTTTCCAGATCTTCCCTGTGCACCATCCAGCAGGGGGAAGGTATTACACATTCCTTATAGATTTCACAGTAATTGGTTCCTTTTTCAGTTAAGTGGTTCAACCATTTTTCATAACTTTTGTAACCATCCCCAACCCCATCTTTGGAAAAGTATTTCACTTTTCCCAAGGCTACATGACCAGGTCCATGGTTTTTAAGGGAATTCACCATGAGTTCCATTTTTTTTGGGGACATAATGTCATCGGAATCCATTCTGGTGATATAGGTGCCTTTGGAACGGGAATATGCTGTTCTTAATGCTTCTATAATTCCCTTTCCATCATTTTTAAATACTTTAATCCTGGCATCCCTTTGTGCATAAGCATTCAGGATGTTCGGACTATTGTCGGTAGCATGGTCATTTACTGCCAAAATTTCCCATTCGTTATAAGTTTGACCGATGATGGATTGTATGCATTCCGGGATAAATTCCGCGGTATTTTTAAAAGGAATAAGGATACTGACACTTCTATTGTCCATTTACCAAAATTAGAAATATACTTTGAATAAGATCAACATGGGTTTAGGAATCGAATCCAAATCGGACAAGTCCGCCAATTATGGATAGACTGGTAAATAAAAACTAATTGGTACTTTTGACCATTTGTTCCAAATCCTCTATTGCGGCCAGCATGGCCCTAAAGCAGGCCTCTTGGGTTTCGGGATGGGCTTCTTTTGCTTTTTTGGCATGGTAGCTATTAATAAATTCACCGGCAGATGACCAGACCGTATGCATTATGCCCAAAAAGTGTTGTTTCATTTCCGGGGTTGCATTTTCTTTATAATTGTACATCATGTTAACCTGTTCCCTGGCTACTTCGGGTTTTTTCCAAGGACAGGCAATAACGTCCAGCCCCTTAAGGGCAAAAAGGGCAGGGGTAGGCAATGCCTTTTCATAATGCCAATCGCAGATTACTACAGATTTATCAATTAGGTCTATGGCCCTTGCCGTGTTGTTCATACTGGCTTCCCACATCCCGATTCCTGAAGTGGAAGCATCGATTAAGCGATCGCCCCAAATCCAGAGTCGCTTATTTTTGGACTCCAAATGTCGACTAATCTTATTCACTTCATGGGCATAGAGCGCAGCGGGATCTTTTCCTTGGCAGCGCGGACATTTTTCATCCGCAATGTAAAATACCTCATCCATTCCTGCGTGAAAGGCATTGGCCTCAAAAACGGTGGTGATTTCATCCACTAGGTCAAACACCACCTTGTGCACCTCCGGGTGCAAAGGACAATAACTTTTGCAGTAGAGGCCATCAGCATTTGGCCATTCCTATTTTACCGGAATCTTGACATGGGGCGTTTCATCGAATTCGGGATACACCTCCAGAAGCTTATTGGTCTTTTCTGCCCAACTCTGGTGTCCCAATAAATTTACTTGGGGAATTAGGTTGATATTATGTTTTTTTGCAGCAGCGACCAATTCCTTTACCTGTTGTTTGGACAGAGGATCGTTGCCCCTTAATTCCGGTCTTGATTCGTAGGCATAATTAAAATCTACCCGAAGTATCAAGGTGTTGATGCCATTGGGCCCCAGTTCTTCATCAATAAATTTTACAAACTCGCTTACCCCATCCGGATCGGGTGCCGCTATACAAAGCCCCTTTACTTCAAAAATACTTTGCGCATTGCCAAAATAAATGTTTAGGGATAGAAATATGAAAAGTAGCTTTCTCATTGTAATTTTTGATTATAAGTTTATAATACCGCCATTAAAAATATAAAATTCGTTTCCAATCGCTCCAAAGTCAGATACTATTGCAAGGCCTTGGTTATTGCAGCTTCCACCAAGGGTTCCATCACGGCATAGCCCGCTTCGGTAGGATGAACCCCATCGTCCGCATATTTTTTGGGGAGTCCGTTCCTCTCATCTGTCATGGCCGAAAAATAATCCAGATATATATGTCCATAGGTTTCCGAATATTCCTTTAGCATGGCGTTTAATGCAGGGATTTTTTTGTTGGGATTTAATCCAGGCTTCCAGGGATAATCGAAGGCAGGCAATATGGAGGAGATAATGACCTTAATGTTGTTGGCCTTTGCCAGCTCGGCCATGGATTTTATATTGTCCAAAATCATTTTTGGAGTGGATGGTCCTGTATTGCCGGCAATATCATTGGTTCCTGCCAAAATAACCACTACTTTGGGTTCTAGGTCGATAACGTCCTGCCTAAAGCGCAAAAGCATTTGAGGGGTGGTCTGTCCACTGATACCTCTGTTGATATAAGGCTTGCCCCCAAAGAATTCAGGTCTTTTGTTCAGCCAGCCTATGGTAATGGAATTGCCCATAAATACCACCCGATTTTCATTGGGGGCAGGCATTCCCACTTTTTTGTTATCCTCGGCAAAGTGTTGCAGATTGGGCCAATCCTGCCCATAACTAATGTTCATGCCAAAAATGCTTAATGTAAATAAAACAATTAGTGATTTTAGTGATTTCATATTTAAAAATTGATTGGAAGATATGTTAATAATTAAATTAGGGTTGGAAGGTCATATTTTTTTCATTGGATAGCAATCGTGCTTTTCTCAATTTTATTTTTTGTTGTATATCCTTTGGGTAGTCGGAATGGTCTTCGGCGTCCAAGACCCTTAGGTTCTGTAAATCATCAGGTTTTATCAGGTCGTCTTGTTTGCAATTTAGAATGGTGGCCGCTGTTTGTACGCCGGAATAGCTGGCTCCGGCCACTCCGTGCGATTGAATACTTGCTCCACACATATACAAATTTTCAATTTCGCTCTTGGCCCTGAATGCAAAGGGACCAATTTGCCCAAAGCATTTTTCCGTACCATATACGCTGCCATTGGTAGCATTCAAATAGTGCATGTTGGTGATAGGCGTTCCCAATTCTTTATGGACTATATGTTCCCTAATACTTGGAAGTGCACGTTCCAAGGTATTTATCATTTTAGAGGTCAATATTTCCTTGAATTCCATATACTCCATAGATCGCTCTTTACCCTCTTTCTTAAATTTGGAGAAGGAATCCGGGTTAATATAGGTAATCACTTCAAGACAGTGGTGTTTCCCATCGTAACTTGTGGGATCTTTTAATGTGGTACAGCTAATGAACAGGCCCGGGAAAACTTCTCCTTTGCTGATATCACTTGTGGTCATATCTTCGTAAATGCTGTCCATATCCCTGTTGTCCATCATCCATATATTACCGGAATCCATTCCCCATTTTCGAAGGTCGGTAGCAACGGTAAGAAAAAGCATAAGGGAACTGCAGGAATACTTCGTTTTTGTTAGTTTTTTACGGAGTTTTGTACTTAGGTTTCCTTCTTTCACCAGTTTTAGATAGGTAGTCCCCGGATCGGCATTGGATATAATTCTGGATGCAAATATTTTCTCCCCATTTTCCAATTCCACCCCAATGGCCTTTTTCTTTTTGCCTCCTTCCAAAAGAATGTGTTTTACTGCCGTACCAGTGCGAATGGTTCCACCATTCCTATGTAAGGCCTTGGTCATCGCCTTTACAATGGCCGCTCCACCGCCCATAGGATAGTAACCGCCACTAAAATAGTGGTCCATAACGGCGCAATGCAAAGGGAAACTTGCCCTAGAAGGGGACAATCCGTGGTCTCCCCATTGTATATTGAGGACTTTTTGCAGTAAGGGGTCCTTTATATGCCAGTTTATAACTCGTTTTAAGCTGAACAACGCATACTTGCCCATATGCTTGGTTCTAAAAGGAATAGTGATATTGTCCCAAAAACCGTTCATCTTGGGAATGAGTTGTATTTGTCGGGAAACATTCCTGACCAACTTCAAATAATGCTCGATACGTTTTTTCTCCTTAGGGAACCTTTGCCCGAGGGAGGTGTTCAAATCATTAAAATTACCTGGAAGGTCAATTCTTTCCTCACCTATAAAACAGTGCTCATATCCTTTGGGATTCATTCTAAAAAAAACAAGGTCATTGGCTATCCCCAATCCTTCATAAAGGGTTCTTGTAGATTCTCCTTCCCCTAGAAGGCCAATATAGTGCACTCCCGGGGAAAAACGGTGACCGTTGGAATAAAAGCTATGGCACCAGCCCCCGGGCACATCGTGTTGTTCCAATACCAATACACGCTGGCCCGCTTTTGACAAACAAAGGGCGGCGGACAATCCACCGGCACCGGAACCGATAATAACAGTATCTATTGCAGTGTATAGTTTATTTTTCACCTCCATTGTTTAAGTATGGCACATGCCTGGCTACTGTTAATGATCATTTTAATTTCGATAATTACCTGAAGATTTTGCCTAGGGAATAATCTTATTCATAAAACATTTTATTTTCCCTTGTTTTCTTTTATAAAAAATTGTTGTTCCTCCAATGATAATTCCAAATCGATCATGATCTTTTTCTTGGTGGGCCTCAGCTTAACAAGATAAAGAATTAAAAGTAAGGAAATAACCAGATAAAATATATGGTTATTCAATCTAAAAACAATTGTAGCCAATATTGCTGCGCCCTCTATAAATGAAAACCTCACCACACAGGCCTGAAGATAAAGTATCAATTTACTTTTTAAAGAATTAAGTTTTGTCAAGTCCTTTAATTGTTTTCCGAAAACATAATTGCTAATAAAATAACTCAATATGGCCAAGGTGGGGACAAGGTACACAAAAACGTTATGGTCTTCTGAAAAATCCACCATAAAACCCTTTCCTGTTATGTAGATGTATATGGTAAATAATAAAATCCCCATAAGCATTGCGGAATGTATAAATTTAAGGGTATTGAGATAGGTGGAGGGAGTTAACTTTTTGTCTTTGGAATTGAACATCTGGAAAAATTATAATTATATGATATAAGGGACACTTTTTCTGATAAATTTTGTTAATACCAACATATTAATGTTAGAGGTAAAAGCCTTTTTTATTTTTTTGCTAGAAAGCATTGGCCACAAAAAGTATACTTATAGGCAAGTTACTTTTTATTTTGAAATAGCGTGTAAAAATGTAATTTTAGTATGTTGGTGTAAAATAAATGACTCCAAAAGGTTATATATATTTTCCTGTTCACGACGATAAGTACTACTTCATTTTCTTTAAAGGTACCTAGAAAGCGCTTAGTTTGCCGGTAACCATTAAAAATGGCACAAAATGGAGCATAACTGAAGGATTTTCCTGAAAGCTGCTTACCCATTTTTCCCTATATTCAAGTCATGATCTACAAACCTATTTAAATTTATTTGGGAAACTGCCTTTGATCCCCATTCCATATCGATTGGAAAATACCCTTGTGAATTCCGCACCAAAAAACAATATTAAACAAGAATACGAAACCCATAATAAAATTAATACAATAGTTCCAGCTGCGCCATAGGTTGATCCTGGATCTGCTTCCCCAAAATAAAGCCCTAATAAAAATTTCCCTAGAACAAAAAGAATGGCTGTAATAAGGGCCCCTATCCAAACCGTCTTCCATCTTATTTTGGTATCTGGCAAGTATCTAAATATTAATGCAAAAAGTATTGTTACAATTCCTGTAGAAAGTAAAAAATCCAAAATATAGGCGAAGTAAAGTACAACATCAGGTAATACACTCCTGATGTACTCGTTTAGTGCCGAAATCGCTGTAGTAATCAAAAAACTTACCAATAACAAAAAGCCGATGACCAAAATAAAGGCAAAACTCCTGGCCCTGTCAATTAGGATCTTTATTATGTTCAAATTAGGGTCCGGTTTAATTCGCCAAATCTGGTTTAAGGAAAGCTGTAAGTGATAAAAAACACCAGTAGCTCCAAAAATCAATATGCCGACACCTAAAATGCTTGCTATTTCGCTGCTGTTCCCAGTCTGTGTCTCGAGTATCATCGTTTGAATGGATTCTGCGGCATCCCTGCCTAATGCCTCTGAAATTTCAAAGGTAAGCTTGCCCTGTACAATTTCAGTACCCCAAATAGATCCTACCAGATTGATGATGATTACCAAAAGCCCGGGCAGGGAAAGTATGGCATAATAAGCTACCACTGCACTTAATCTAAAAGGGTCGTCTGCATTCCATGCCTTAAAGGTATCAACTATCAAAGTGGGCAGATGCCGCAACTTAAATTTATCGATATTTCTCTTCTTGGTCATAAACTATAATATGATTTTAACGAGGCCTCTTCCTTTATGAAAACATTGATTTGTCTACGGACCTGGATTCGATGTAAGTATTTTATGTTGAACACAAGTTATTGGCCAATAAGATATTCAGTTTTGATCTTATGTGGAGACCTATTTGCATAATATTTTGCCCCTATTGGCAAAGCTTCCATAATGGGAATACCTACGATCAATAGAAGGCCATTTCCGATTATTGTTTAGCAATTAACATAAACAAAAGAACCGCCCATATTAAAGCGGTCCTTCATTTTTGCTACATGAAGAAACTGATTAAATTTTATCCTTTGGTTCTTTTAGGTCTCTTTTTCCTACATGCCTGACTGCCGACAAAGGCAGGTTTCAGCTATTTTTCAGTAGCTATGGCTATGCGCCTTAAAATACCTTTAAATGATGAAAACCTGCCTGCCGGCAGGTAGGAATACTCAATAAAATATTCCAAAAACAAAAATTAAACAGTTTCAAAGAAGTGTGAGCTTGAGTTAGTAAATCTTCACTAAAAACAATATTTGTTTTCAGCCTTGAGTTTTTCTGCAATTGTGTTTCTTAGTGCAACAACGTTGGGTTGGTTTGTGTATTTCGTGAACCGCTTTAGGCCCATAAGCATCATACGTTGTTCATCACCTTCTGCCATTGATACTATGGCCTCCTTGCTATTTTTTATAACAGTGTCCACTGCATTGTACAAGTACAACTTGGACATGGCAATCTGTTCTTTTTGAGCTGCTTCCCCAAATCGTTTTGCATTTTTTTCCGTCCTTAGGATAGCGGATTCGACCAAATAGATCTCTATTAGAATATTGGATGCGGCCAATAACAGCATTTGATGTTCATCTAGGGAGGGACCATATTTTTGGACTGCAGAACCGGCGATCATTAAGAATACTTTCTTCAGTTTTGCAACCATTTCTTTTTCTTCGGACAACAATTCGGAAAAGTCTGGCGTGTCAAAAGAAGGGATGTCCATAAGTTCATTCCCTACGGCCGTGGCCGGACCCAATAGATCTACATGACCTTTCATAGCCTTTTTAACCAATAGGCCAACAGATAACATTCTGTTGATTTCATTGGTGCCTTCATATATCCTGGCGATACGTGCATCCCTCCAAGCGGCTTCCATTGGGGTTTCCTCAGAGAAGCCCATGCCACCAAAAATTTGGATACCTTCGTCCGAGCAGTTCTGCACGTCTTCGGATACGGCAACTTTTAGGATGGAACATTCAATGGCATATTCCTCCACCCCTTTAAGCTCGGCCTCTTGATGGCTATTACCGGCCGCCATACGTATTGCAATACGGTCCTCAATGTTTTTGGCAGCTCTGTACGAGGCGGCTTCCCCGGCATACAAACTGCTTGCCATTTCCGCCAACTTAAATTTTATTGCTCCGAAGTCTACAATAGCTGTATTAAACTGTTTGCGTTCCGTGGCATATTTTATGGCATTGGTAGTAATTCGTCTTTGGGAATCCAAACAGGCGGCCGCCAACTTGATACGTCCAATATTTAAGGCATTCATTGCAATTTTAAAACCATTTTCCCTTTCCGAAAGCATATTTTCTACGGGAACTACGGTATCGTTAAAGAATACCTGTCTGGTAGAGGAGGCACGGATTCCCAATTTATGTTCTTCCTCTCCTAGAGTAATGCCGTTATTAGGATCATTTTCAACTATAAATCCGGTGATGTTTTTGTCATTTTCTATTCGTGCAAAAACAATGAACAATTTACAGAACCCGGCATTGGAAATCCACATTTTCTGCCCATTTATCTTGTAGCTCTTGCCATCCGCGGAGAGGGTTGCCGTAGTTTTTCCCGAATTGGCATCGCTACCGGCACCAGGTTCCGTTAAGCAGTATGCGCCGAACCATTCACCGGTGGCCAATTTGGGAACATATTTTTGCTTTTGGGCCTCGGTACCATATAAGGTAATGGGCATGGTACCAATACCGGTATGTGCACCAAAGGCTGTACTAAAGGAACCGCTTCCACTGGAAATATATTCACATACGATCATGGTAGAAACAAAGCCCATTTCCAATCCCCCATACGCTTCGGGAACGGCCACTCCCAAAAAGCCCATTTCTCCGGCCTTGGTCATTACTTCCTGGGTAAGGGCGTAATCCTTGGCTTCGAAACGATCCCTGTTGGCAATAATCTCCCGATCGTTGAACTCAATAACGGAGTCGCGCATCATTTTTTGCTCTTCGGAAAAATCCTCCGGTGTAAATACATCCTCACAATTGGTTTCCTTTACTAAAAATTGTCCACCCCTTAATATATCCTTGGTTGTCGTATCTGTACTCATTGTTCGTGCTATTAAGTGTTATAATATGAATTGAAGGGTCGTTTTAAAAGGTAACCTCCTCAATTTATAGGTCTTGTGTCTTTAACTTAAAAATTCAAAAATTCCTGCTGCTCCCTGACCGGTACCTACACACATGGTTACCAGGCCGTACTTGCCTTTCATATTCCTCTTTCTCATTTCATCAAAAAGTTGGACGGACAATTTGGCTCCGGTGCAGCCCAAAGGGTGGCCAAGAGCAATGGCACCGCCATTTACATTTACTATGTCATTATTTAAACCGAGTTCGCGAATTACGGCCAATGACTGTGAGGCAAATGCTTCGTTCAATTCTATCAATTCAATGTCATCCTGTTTAAGTCCGGCCTGTTTTAAAGCCTTTGGAACGGCCTTTACGGGGCCAATACCCATGATTCGGGGCTCAACACCGGCAGCGGCATAGTTGACCAATCTTGCAATAGGTTCCAACTTTAATTCTTTTACCATCTCCTCGCTCATAACCAGTACAAACGCTGCTCCGTCGCTCATCTGAGAAGAATTGCCGGCTGTAACACTTCCGCCAGCGGCGAAAACAGGTCGCAATCCTGCCAAAGCTTCCTTGCTGGTCCCTTTTCGTGGTCCCTCATCTTTGGTAACGGTGTATTTTTTGGTAGCCTTCTTTCCATTGTCATCAACATAGGTCTGTTCCACATCTATGGGAACGATCTGGCTTTGAAACCGGTCCTCAGCCTGGGCCTTAAGTGCTTTCATGTGCGAATTATAGGCAAACTCGTCCTGGTCCTCACGGGATACATTAAATTGTTTGGCCACCGCTTCCGCAGTATTTCCCATGCCCCAGTAATAATCTTCATGGCCCGCCTTTGCCAAATCATAGTTGAGCTCCGTTTTATATCCGGTCATTGGAACGGCACTCATGCTCTCTGCACCACCAGCAATGATACAGTCGGCCATACCGGCTTGGATTTTTGCGGTGGCAATACCAATAGTTTCAATTCCGGAGGAACAAAATCTATTTACGGTAACTCCGGGCACATCTACAATATTAAGACCCATCAAGGAGATTAAACGGGCCATATTAAGGCCTTGGGAACCTTCTGGCATGGCATTTCCGACAATAACGTCATCAATTCGTTTTTTATCCAATTGGGGCAGTTCGTTCATCATATACGCTATGGTCTCTGCGGCCAGCTCATCCGTTCTTTTAAAACGGAAAACACCTTTTGGAGCCTTTCCTATTGCGGTTCTATATGCTTTTACTATAAATGCTTGTTTGTTCATAGTTCTATTTTTGTTTTGAATTTGAGATTTTAGACTGGCCGATACTAGATTCTAGACCTTATTTACCTAAATTGTCGATAAATGAGGCAATCATTTTTTGAATTTGTAAAATTTTAGTTTCAAGTTCTTCGAACTTCTTTTCATCCAAATATTTTTCATTATATGAAACAATTAATTGAGTTTCCCATTCAAAAGCAGAACCAAGGCTATTCTCCAAATATTTAATAAAATGTCTATTTGTACTTTTGCTAGACCCTTCAGAAATATTTGATGGAATGGAAACTGCACATCTGTTCATTTGGCTAATTAAATTAAACCTTTCAAAATCTGGATAAGTTCGTGTAAGTTTATAGGTTTCATTTACAATTTCCATCCCCTTTTGCCAAATTTTCATTTTCTTAAAATTATGTTCGTCCCATTTGGTCTAGTCTCTAGGGTCTAATCGTCCTATATCTTAATTCCGTAACGGTTTCCCCGTCTTCAACATATGCTGTATACGTTCCAAGGTTTTTCTTTCCGAGCATAGGGAGAGGAACGCTTCCCTTTCCAGATCCAGTAGGTATTGTTCGGTTACCAAGGTAGGCTCGGACAAGTCTCCCCCGGCCATTACATAAGCTAATTTGTTGGCAATCTTATGATCGTGTTCGCTTATATAATTGCTATCTTCCATGGCATCGGTCCCTACCAGGAACATTCCGAGGGCCTGTTTTCCAAGAACCTTAACGTCTTTACGCTTGGGAGCTTGGGTGTAGCCCTGTTCTGCCATAAGTTTGGCGTAGGCTTTTGCGGTAGCAATTTGTCGGTCCTTGTTTACGACTACTATATCCTTCCCTTTTTCAAGTATGCCCATATCAAAGGCCTCGTATGCGGATGTGGAAACTTTGGCCATCCCGATGGTAAGGAAATATTCCTGAAGCACGTTCAGTTCCACATCATTTTTCCTAAAGGTATCCGATGCCCTTAAGGCCATTTCTTTGGATCCGCCTCCTCCTGGAATGACACCAACTCCAAATTCTACCAATCCTATGTAGGTTTCAGTTGCAGCAACCACCTTATCGGCATGTAAGGATAATTCGCAACCCCCGCCCAAGGTCATTCCATGTGGGGCGGAAACGGTAGGTATGGACGAGTAGCGCATGCGCATCATGGTATCCTGAAACATCTTGATTGCCATGTTAAGCTCCTCATATTCCTGTTCTACGGCCATCATAAATATCATTCCAATATTGGCGCCAACAGAAAAGTTGGGTGCCTGGTTGCCTATTACTAGGCCTTGATAGTCTTTTTCGGCCAAATCAACGGCCTTGTTGAGTCCGGCCAAAACATCGCCCCCAATGGTGTTCATTTTGGATTGGAATTCCACATTCAGTATGCCATCTCCCAAATCCTCAATAACAACACCGGAGTTCTTCCAGACCTGCTTGGACTCTCTAATATTGTCCAAAATGATAAAGGAATCCTGTCCTGGAATTTTCTCCATCGCCTTTTTGGGAATATCGTAATAATAGGTTGCACCGTCTTTAATACTGTAGAACGATCTATTTCCTTTGGATATCATTTCGGTAACCCAGGCCGCCGGTTGAAAACCCTCGGCCTTCATCATTTCAATACCCCTTTCAACCCCTATGGCATCCCAAATTTGAAAGGGGCCATGTCCCCAGGCAAAACCTGCTTTCAAGGCATCATCTATTTTATATAGCTCATCCGTTATTTCCGGGATCCTATTGGAAGCATACTCAAATAATGAAGAAAAAGTTTTTCGGTAAAAGGTTCCGGCTTTGTCCTTTCCGGTCACCAACACCTTAAATCTGTCAACGACATTTTCTATGGTTTTGGTGAGTTCAAGAGTGGCAAAATTAGCTTTTTTACTGGGCCTGTACTCCATGGTATTTAGGTCCAGGGCCAATATTTCCTTGCCTTCCTTCTTATAGAAGCCTTGGCCTGTTTTACTTCCAAACCATTTATTTTCCATCATTTTTCCGATAAAACCGGGAAGTGTAAATTGCTCCCGTCTTTCATCATCCTTACAATTTTTCGCAATGCCATTGGCCACATGCACCAAGGTGTCCAGACCAACAACGTCTACCGTGCGGAAGGTGGCCGATTTAGGCCTGCCTATTACAGGTCCAGAAAGTTTATCTATTTCCTCAACGGTAAGATCCATTTCCTTTACGGCATGGAACAGGCTCATAATACTAAAGGTTCCGATTCTGTTCCCTATAAATGCCGGAGTGTCCTTTGCTATCACCGAGGTCTTTCCTAAAAACTGTTCCCCATAGCCATTGAGGAAATCTAGCACTTTGGGGGAAGTTTTTGGACCAGGAATTATTTCAAAGAGTTTTAAGTATCGGGCCGGGTTAAAAAAATGGGTTCCGCAAAAATGTTTTTGGAAATCCTCGCTTCTTCCCTCACTCATAAATTTTATAGGAATGCCAGAAGTATTGGAGGTAATTAAGGTACCTGGATTTCTGTGCTGATCCAGTTTTTCAAAAACCATTTTTTTGATATCCAAACGTTCTACCACTACCTCAATAATCCAATCTACCTGTCCAACTTTCGAAATGTCGTCCTCAAGATTTCCGGTAATGATTCTCCTGGCAAAATTTTGATGATAAATAGGGGAGGGTTTGGATTTTAATGCCGCGGCCAAGGAATCGTTTACCAATCTATTCCTCACCACTTTGTCCTCTAAGGAAAGGCCATTGGCTTTTTCCCTATCATTAAGTTCTCTTGGTACAATATCCAAAAGCAATACTTCCACTCCTATATTGGCAAAATGGCAGGCTATGCCGCTTCCCATAATACCTGAACCAATGACTGCTACTTTTTTAATGTGTTTGTTCATCAATAAAAAGGTGTTAACTATTTTTTTAACTTTCTTAATAAATTTTCTTTTCCAGGATCAATTTGTTTATGACCTCGGTTACCTCAAAAAAGGTATCCAATTTTTCTGTGGATACATGCGCCTTTACCACATCGTTAAACCGAAGTACGGCATCTTTTGAATCGTTCCTCTTTTCCAGGCCAAAAGAGGTAAGGTGTATTAGTACGCCCCTACCATCATTGGGGTTGGGCCTTCGTTCTATTAGTCCCTTTTCCTCCATACTTTTCAATATTCGGGAGAGACTTGTGGCCTCCATTCCCATTTTTGGGCCAAGGGCAGTGGAAGGAGTTCCTGTTTTGGGGTCAATACTCAATAGTGTAAAACCAACGGCCATGGTACTATTGAATTTCCTGGCCTCCTCGTTATACATCTTTGTTACCGCTTGCCAAGTTGCTCGGAGCGCGTAATCTATTGTTATGTCTTGCATGCTGGTTGCGTTGGTTCTTTCAAAGATATAAAAATATATTATGCATGCATAATATATTATAAAAAATTATGGGCGTATAAAAAAACAGCCTCTTTATGGGAAGCTGTATTTAATTTAGTGCGGCATATGCTACTAGTGTCGTGTAAACGTTTAAATTACCCGTAGGTTTAGGCTTGACAGGACACTAGTGTTCATAAATGTCGTTATAGAGATCTATATATTTTTCCTTGACGATTTTGCGTTTTAGTTTCATGGTAGGGGTAAGGTGCCCTTGTTCTATACTCCATATATCTGGCGTAAGTCTAAATTGCTTTACTTTTTCCCATTTGGCAAAGCTTTCGTTTGCAGCATCCACCTCCTCTTGAAACCTGGCAATTAC
The DNA here is from genome assembly GCF_003426735.1 of Arenibacter sp. P308M17. Taxonomy (GTDB): domain Bacteria; phylum Bacteroidota; class Bacteroidia; order Flavobacteriales; family Flavobacteriaceae; genus Arenibacter. The sequence continues at coordinate 624,662 of NZ_QVON01000002.1, read as the reverse complement.
ATCTTTATTTTGGATCATTTTTACATTGTTGCCAATCTCTATACGGTGCAATTTGGCCCAATTGCGTAAAAATTCAAAATCGGGTTGGATCAGGGCTGCCGGCATTTTCTCACCTTCCCCTATCACCATAATTTGTTCTATAAACCTGGATTGTTTAAACCGGTTCTCCAATAGTTGGGGCGCAACATATTTACCACCAGATGTTTTGAACATCTCTTTCTTCCTGTCTGTAATCTTTAGAAATCCATCGGAATCTAATTCACCGATATCCCCGGTATGAAAATAGCCGTCCTTAATAACCTCAGCCGTTTTTTCGGCATCTTTGTAATAGCCAAGCATTATCTGCGGTCCTTTTACACATATTTCTCCGTCCTCTGCAATTTTTACCTCCGTATTGTCCAATAATTTTCCGACGGTTCCTATTTTAAATCCCCCGTCCCTCATATCGTTCACCGAAACCACAGGTGACGTTTCCGTAAGTCCATATCCTTCCATGACCCCAAAGCCGGCCGCATTGAAAATACGGGCCAATCTAGGTTGTAAGGCCGCACTTCCTGAAGCTATTAGGGAAAGGTTGCCCCCTAGGCCTTCCTTCCACTTGCTAAAGATCAATTTTCTGGCAAGAGCCAATTTTTGCTCGTACCACCAACCGTTTTGGCCATACGGTTCATATTTCAATCCGACTTCAACGGCCCAGAAAAACAATTTCTTTTTTATACCTGTAAGCTCGGTTCCCTTGGCAATGATTTTATCGTATACCTTTTCCAATAATCTTGGAACCGCGGTCATTACATGGGGTGCACACTCTTTTAGGTTTTCGCTTATTTTGTCCATAGATTCGGCAAAATAAATGCTAACCCCTGCGTATTGATAGAGATAGATCATCATTCTCTCGTAGATATGGCAGACGGGCAAAAAGCTTAAACACCTGGTATTGCCGTAATCTATGGGCAACCGTTTGGAACTTTCCAAGGCATTGCTCACCACATTTTTGTGGGTCAGCATCACCCCTTTTGGTCGGCCAGTGGTCCCGGAGGTATAAATCAAGGTGGCCAGATCATCTGGCTTCACCTTCTTTTTAAGTTGTTCAACTTCACTTTGGTTTGAGGTATCCGAACCCAATTCCAAAATTTCGCTCCAATTTTTACAGTTTTCCAACACGTCAAAGGAATATATTTCCTTTAAATTTGGCGTATTTCCTTTTACCGCATCCACCTTTTCAAATACTTCGGAACAGGACACAAACACATATTTGGCCTCTGAATGGTTTAGGACATATTCATAATCTTCCTTGGATATTGTTGGATATATAGGCACGTTTTGGGCACCTATTTGAAGTATTCCAATGTCCATTATATTCCATTCCGTTCGGTTGGCCATGGAAATAAGGGCAATTTTATCATTGGGCTTAACCCCTAGTCGCAACAAGGCCCTGCTTATGGTATTTGCCTTGTCTATATATTCTTGGGTAGATGTGGCAACCCATTCTCCATTGTATTTGGTGACCAGGGATTTTTTTAAATTGAATTTCTCTAATTGATAATAAGGAAAATCAAAAAGGCGGGTGATTTCTTGCATATTTAATTTGCTGTTCGTATTCGCAAATTAAGAAAAGGGAACGGTATTATAAAATCACATTCGTATAAAAAATCCAAAATTTTTAAGGAGTCTTCATTTTACCATCATAAATTTGTTTCATATTGACTTTGCCTAATTAGTTTAGGGAGTTGTAATAGGGATAAATAATTGGTCGGTTAAAGTTTAAAACCCTGCCCGACTACGTTTAGGAAGGCCTGTCTTTGCCGGCCTGATCCCAATAATTATCGGGATTAGTTTCTTTAAATTTAAAGTGCCCACTGCATATAGCGTAAAGCTTACAGCATAAAGCCTTCTAGTGGGAACCATTGATTTATTCATGAATTTTACCGATTTTTGAATTAAGATATCAGGAATCCGGTTAAAAGTGGGCCCTCGTTAATGTTTTTTTATACAGTCGATTCCGGACATAATAATGCTGTTTGTACTAATTCCAAGGTCACTTAGCTAAGATTTATAACATGGAAACTACAAAATGATTAAGTTCAATGTTTCAACACCGTATTCAACAATAAACGTTTTAACCTTTATTTTTTTGATATCGGAGGCGTTTATGCGTGTTTTTATATGTAATATTTATTAACAATTAAACTAAACCAATGAAGAAATTTTTTGTAACGGCAGCAGTTATTTTTACCTTGATTTCCTGTGCCGAAAAATCCAAAATCCCTGTGTATGCATGGACCGGTGGTCCTGGGGAGGCCACAGACCAGGAACTACTGGCAACTTTTAAGAAGTATAAGGAGAAAGGGATAGATGGACTAATGTACAACGGCGGACATGATCCTGAAACCTATATGCGGGTAGGTAAATTGGTAAAGGAATCCGGTATGGAATTCCATACTTGGATACCTACAATGGTCCAAGGTGAAAATCCTAAATTACCAAGGGATCTTTATGCGGTAAACAGAAATGGGGAATCGGCCTATGATAAACCGGCCTATGTTCCATATTATAAATTTCTTTGCCCCAATAAGGAAGGCTCCTTTACCTTTTTGTCCGAGTTGTACGGGGATGTTGCAGCTGTTGAAGAGGTAGACGGGATACATTTGGATTATATCCGTTTCCCGGATGTAATATTGGCCGAAGGCCTTTGGGACAAATATGGACTGGTAATGAACGAGGAATACCCAGTAGCCGATTATTGCTATTGTGATAAATGTGTATCGGATTTTAAGGAGAAATCGGGAATAGATATAAAAGAGGTTGAAGATCCATCCAAGGTTCAGGAATGGAAGCAGTATAGATATGATTTGATCACCAATATTGTAAATCGTTTGGCAAAGGTGGTCCATGAAAAGGGCAAAAAGATCAATGCAGCAGTTTTTCCAGGACCCAGCAATGCAATGAAGATGGTGAGACAGGAATGGAACAAATGGGATTTGGATGCCTTTTATCCTATGAACTATAATGATTTTTATTTAAAGGGTCCTGAATGGGTCGGGGAGATAACCAAAGAGGAAGTGGCATCCGTTAAGGGGGAAAAGCCTATTTACAGTGGACTCTTCATATGTCCAAACCCGGAGAACAAAACCAAGGAAAACGACCCAGAAAATCACGGCTTGCTGCCTTCGGAAATAGAAACGGCCATCAGGACTTCCATGGAGAATGGAGCTACCGGAATATGCCTTTTTACTCCCGAAAGAATGAAACCAGAACATTGGGCGGCTTTTGACAAGGCAATCCATGCCGATTACTCAAAGGACAAAACGAATATGCAATGAAATTACATAGGTTTCGGGACGGAATGGGATTCTATGGCTAGGACTTGATGATATGTTGGCAGTAAGCAAGCAGTTGGCAAGATGACGGATTTCATTGCCCATTGCCAATTGTGGACTACCAAAGTTTATAGAAACTAAAGCAACTATATTGAAATTAAAGGCCCGCCCCGACTACGTTCAGGCGGGGTTTTAACCTTTAACTAGATAATAAACGAGATGCTTTCCTAATGGAATCGGGAATTGTTTTATTCACAAATCCCTTGAAATGAAGATGAACTTTAATGCCCTATATGCATTTAGTCCCAACTTCATTTCAAGGGATTTTAATTTGGTTTTATAAATGTAGTTTAAACCCTTCGTGGGTGGCCTTGAATCCGATGCCTTCATAAAATCGAATAGCACGGGGCCGCAGTTTGTTGGAGGTCAGCTGTATCAGATGAACCCCTTTTTTCTTGGCTGTTTCAATGATCCATTGAAACATTTGCTTTCCTATGCCCTTGCCCGTTTGATCTTCCCTTACATGTACATTCTCTACAAGACAGCGGATGCCGCCTACATAGGTAAGGTATTGCAGAAAACTCAACTGAAAGGAGGCTACCACTTCTCCCTCGGAATTCTCTATAACCATCAGCTGCTGGTTTTTGTCCCCATCAATTATTTCAAAAGCGCTATAATATGCTTTGGGAAGGGGATCCCTATATTGCTCCCGTAATTTGCCCAAAGTATCATTGGCTATCATTTTTATTATAGCCGGAAGGTCTTCCTTGTTAGCCCGTCTAAATATCATTCTTGCCCTTTATAGGTCTCCAGCCATTTTCTGGCATTTACAAAGGCTTCCAACCAGGGGGAAACCTCATCCTTTCTGTTTGCCGGGTAATAGGCCCAATTCCATTGGAATATGGAACGCTCAATATGGGGCATGGTCACCAAATGCCTGCCGGAAGCATCACATAGCATAGCCGTGTTGAAGTCACTGCCGTTGGGATTTGCAGGATAACCTTCGTAACCGTAATTTGCCACTATATTGTAATTTTCCTTGGCCATTGGTAATTTAAACTTTCCTTCGCCATGGGATATCCAAACGCCCAAATTGGATCCTTCCAAACTTGAAAGCATAATGGAATTGTTCTTTTGGACAACCACGGATGTAAATCCGCTTTCATGTTTATGGGAATCGTTAAAGGTCATTTTTCCATGTTCCGCGTGCTCAGGGTTTATCAATTCCAATTCCATGAATAGTTGACAACCATTACAAATACCAATGGAAAGGGTGTCTGGCCTGGCAAAGAAATTCCTTAAAGCCGTATTGGCCTTTTCGTTGTATTTAAAGGCTCCGGCCCAACCTTTGGCGCTTCCCAATACATCAGAGTTGGAGAATCCGCCCACAGCACCGATAAATTGGATATCTTCCAAGGTTTCCCTTCCCGATATTAGATCGGTCATATGAACATCCTTAACATCAAAACCGGCCAGGAACATGGCATTGGCCATTTCGCGTTCCGAGTTACTGCCTTTTTCGCGCAGGATGGCCGCTTTTGGTCGTGCATTTGGCCTGTTGGGTATTTTGCCGTTAAAATGGGTTGGGAATATATAGTTTAATGGCTGGTTTTTATAATTGTTATAGCGCTCCTTGGCCAAGTTATTGGCGGTCTGCTTTCTGTCCAATAGATAGGAGGTCCTAAACCAGGTGTCGCGCAGGGAATTAATGTTCAGTCCCATTTCCATACCCTGATTTTTAATGGTAAGACTAGCTGATGCATTTACCGATCCAATTTTGAAATGCTCTATTCCGGCATTGGCCAACACCTTTTCCACGCTGCTGTCCTTGGCCTGAAAAACGACTCCCGCATTTTCTGAAAACAATAATTTAATGGTATCGGCTTCACCAATGGCGGTCAAGTCCAAGGTGGCACCCAGATCCAAATGGGAAAAACAAAGTTCCAAAAGTGTGGTTATCAATCCACCCGAAGCCACGTCGTGACCGGCCAGAATCTTACCTTCCAAAATTAGTTTCTGGAGCGTATTGAATACGGACTTAAAATTTTCGGCATTATTTATTGTGGGGGCCACATCGCCAATGGTATTCAAAATTTGGGCAAAGGAGGACCCTCCCAATTTAAAGGAGTCCTGGGATAAATTAATGTAGTAAATGTCCCCACCATTTTTTTGCAGGACGGGTTCTACCACCTTGGTGATATCGGTGCAGTTACCTGCAGCGGAAATGATAACGGTACCAGGGGCTATGACTTCTGCGTCCTTGTAGCGTTGTTTCATGGATAGGGAGTCTTTTCCTGTTGGCACATTTATTCCCAGTTCAATGGTAAAATCCGAAATGGCCTGCACGGCTTCATATAGTCTTGCGTCCTCACCGGGATTTTTGCAGGGCCACATCCAGTTGGCAGAAAGTGAAACAGCGTCCAAACCATCTTTTAAAGGCGCCCAAACAATATTCGTCAGGGCTTCGGCAATACTGTTTTTACTTCCGGCAGAAGGGTCTATCAATCCTGAAATAGGGGAATGGCCTATGGAGGTGGCTATTCCTTCCTTCCCTTTGTAATCCAAAGCCATGACCCCACAATTGTTCAAGGGCAACTGCAGCGGACCGGCACATTGCTGTTTGGCCACCCTGCCACCTACACAACGGTCTACCTTGTTCGTAAGCCAATCCTTTGCCGCAACAGCCTCCAATTGCAGAACTTGGTCCAAATAATCATGGAAGTGTTCCAGGGAATAGGATGGGGCCTTATATTTTCTTGTTACTGTAGTATCGTTCATTACCGTCTTTGGTGAACTCCCGAACATATCTGAAAGATCCAGGTCCATTGGACTTTCTCCCGTTGTGGAAGATTTGAAGGTAAACCGTTTGTCTCCCGTAACATCGCCAACTTCATACATGGGGGATCTTTCCCTATCCGCAATTCGGTGCAACCTATCCACGTCGTTTTTTCCGATGACCAGGCCCATACGTTCTTGGGATTCGTTTCCAATAGTTTCTTTTGCCGATAGGGTAGGGTCTCCAATTGGCAATTTGTCCATATCTATTTTTCCTCCCGTTTCCTCGACCAATTCGGACAGACAATTTAAATGTCCGCCCGCACCATGATCGTGTATGGAAACTATGGGATTGTGGTCACTCTCTACCATAGCCCGTATGGCATTGGCAGCCCTTTTTTGCATTTCAGGGTTGGAACGCTGAATGGCGTTCAATTCTATAGTTGCTCCAAATTCTCCCGTATCGGCACTGGATACCGCTGCACCTCCCATGCCAATGCGATAATTGTCCCCCCCAAGGATTACTATTTTATCACCGGTCTTGGGCACATCCTTTATTGCCTGTTCGGCCTTTCCATAGCCAATGCCACCAGCCTGCATGATCACTTTGTCGTATCCTAATTTTCTATTCTTGCCCGTTACAGGGTTTTCATTGGCCTCGTCATGTTCAAAAGTAAGTACGGATCCGGCAATTAAAGGTTGGCCAAATTTATTTCCAAAATCGGAGGCTCCGTTGGAGGCCTTTATTAATATATCCATTGGGGTTTGGTACAGCCAGTTCCTTTCCTGCATTCCTTTTTCCCAAGGCCTATTTTCCTCCAAACGGGAATAGGCGGTCATATAAACCGCAGTTCCGGCCAAGGGCAGGGAGCCTTTTCCTCCTGCCAAACGATCCCTGATTTCTCCTCCAGCTCCTGTGGCCGCCCCATTAAAAGGCTCTACGGTAGTTGGGAAGTTATGGGTTTCGGCCTTTAGCGAAATAACCGATTCAAAAAATTTTTCTTGGTAGAAATCGGGTCTGTCGGCACTTTTAGGGGCAAACTGGACCACTTTGGGTCCTTTTAGAAAGGCCACATTATCCTTGTAGGCAGATACAATATTCCCAGGGTGCTCCTGTGATGTTTTTTTAATTAGCCTAAATAGTGATGATGGTTTTTCTATGCCATCGATAACAAAGGTCCCATTAAAAATTTTATGCCTACAATGTTCGGAATTCACCTGACTAAATCCAAACACTTCGGAATCTGTGAGCTTACGTCCAATTTTCTCGGAGACTTGTTTTAAATAAGCAACTTCTTCATCACTTAGAGCCAATCCTTCCCTTTCATTATACTGGGCAATATCCACTATTTCCAAAATGGGTTCTGGCAATATATCAACCTTGAAAATATCCTGGGAAAGGTCCTTATATTTTTGGGAAAGCATGGGATCGAATCCCTTTTCATCTTGGTCAACTGCCGTATACTCCTCAATTCTAATTATACCGGAAATACCCATATTCTGGGTTATCTCCGTTGCATTGGTACTCCATGGAGTAATCATGGCAGCTCTGGGACCAACAAAAAAGGCGTCCAATGACGCCGTGTTTAACTTAGGTTGGTTGCCGAACAACCACGTAAGTTTTACGCTATCTTCCTGGGTAAGGTCGTTTTTGGTCTGTACCGCAAATATCTTAGTGCTAGGGTCTCCAAAGAAATGAATCATCTAATATATTAATTGTAAGGTTGAGAAAGCTGCAAATTTACGGTTTTAATGCGTAATTATTTATTAGAATAGTTAACAGTTTTGGACAACGATTGTTAATTTCTGAATGTGGTCCAATATTAAATGTAGCCTGCTTAATTTTTTATAATCCAATTAAAGGTTAAAACAGCGCCTGAAAGTAGTCGGACAGGCCTGTTCCCGATGGTTATCGGGATTGGTTTTTATAAGTTTTGGGTATCAAAAGTTGGCAGTGGCAGTTTACAGTTGGCAAAAGAATGGATTTCACTGCCCACTACATACTGCCAATTTGACTCCCAGTCCTTGACAAGGAATTCCATTCCGTTCCAAAACCCCTGCCTCGCCGGCAGGTATGTAATTTCATTTCATATAAGTTTAGTTTGGTTCTATGTGAATCAATACATGCCCAATGTTGGGAATATCCCTGCGGAGCCTGTCCTTGAGTTTATGGGAAAGGTCATGTCCTTCCTTAACGCTAATTTTACCGTTTACTTGGGCATGCAGGTCGATATGATATTTGGTGCCCGCCTTTCTAATAAAACATTTTTCGGTACCTAATATACCATCGACATTAGAGGAAACTTGGCGAATTTCATCTATGAGGTCATCATAAAGATGTTCATCCATTATTTCACCAAGGGCAGGTCTAAAGATCAGATATCCATTATAGAAAATAAAAAGGGATGCCGCCAAGGCAGCCCAGTCATCGGCCGTTTCATATCCTTTGCCAAAGATCAAGGCAATGGAAATCCCAATAAAGGCCATAATGGAGGTGATTGCATCGCTTCTATGGTGCCATGCATCCGCCTTTAGGGATGAGCTATTGGTCTGGATACTTTTTTTCAATACCACCCTGTATGAAATTTCCTTCCATAGAATAATGGTGCCGAGGACCAGAAGTGTCCAGGATTTTGGTGTTTTATGGGGCGTCAATATATTCATTATACTTTCATAGGCTATAATAGTGGCCGAAGTAATTAGAAAACCTACTACCAAAAAAGTAATCAGGGGTTCAATTTTCCCATGGCCGTAGGGATGATTGTCATCGGCCGGTCTTTTGGCATATTTAAGCCCGAACAACACTAAAAGGGAGGAGAATATATCGGTAGTGGATTCAATGGCATCGGCGATCAAAGCATATGAATTGCCAAAAAAACCTGCAAAACCTTTAATTGCGGCCAAGGCAATATTTCCTGCAATGCTGAAGTAAGTGGTTCTTATGGCCGACTGTTCGTTGTTCATTCTTTTCTTAAACCCGATAAAAAATTAAAGGTAAGAAACTTATAATTGTTTTTTTGGATAAGAAAGTAGAATAGGTCATTATAGTTTTTTTAACGTGTCTACATTCCTAGTAATTTCATTTTTTATCATGGTTCTGTTAGAGGAGTAAATTGTATCTTGGGAAGATAATAGCGACAAACACAAAATATTTAAATACTATGGCTAAGGAATATGTAGATATCCCAACATTAAAATACTTGTTATACCATGTACATGGAGTGGAAAATTTGCTGTCAACAGAGCGGTTTCAAGATTACGACAAGGATTCCCTAAATCTGTATTTGAATGCGATCAAGGAATTTTCGGATCGCGAATTATTTCCTTATTTCAAAGAAATGGATGAAACACCGGCCAGTTATAAAAATGGCACTATAGAGGTGCATAAACAGGTAGAAGTAATGATGAGGAAAGGCGGGAAAATGGGAATTATATCCGGTCCGTTCGATTATGGGGATGGCGGATTGCAGTTACCTTTTATAATCCATACCGCTTCGGCCTATATTATGGAAGCGGCAAACAATCACCTGCCGGGATATATTGGGTTGACCCAAGGGGCTGCTGAACTGATCGTTCATTTTGCCAATGAGGGTCTCAAGAAAACCTATGTTCCTAAAATGCTATCCGGTGCTTGGGGCGGTACCATGTGTATTACAGAACCCCAGGCAGGTAGTTCACTGTCGGATATAACTACCATGGCAACCCCCACCCAAGAGGGGCATTATAAGATATCAGGACAAAAGATATTCATTTCAGGTGGCGATCATCAGTATGTGGACAATGTAGTCCACTTATTGTTGGCCAGAATAAAAGGTGCTCCACCAGGAACCAAGGGTATATCCTTATTTATTGTGCCCAAACACAGAGTGGATGCGGATGGAGGTTTAACCAATAACGATGTGCTTACCGTAGCCGATTTTCAGAAAATGGGTCAAAGGGGTTATGCTACGACACATCTGGGATTTGGTGAAAAGGACGATTGTCATGGCTGGCTGGTAGGGGAGGAGCATCAGGGGCTTAAGTATATGTTCTTAATGATGAACAGTGCCAGGATAAGTGTAGGGCGTGGCGGTGCCGCCATAAGTATGGCAGCTTACAGGGCTTCATTGGAGTATGCCAACGAACGACCCCAGGGACGAAAACTTTCCAGTGACGGAAAAAAAGATCCTGTTTCAACCCCTTGTTTAATAATTGAGCATCCAGATGTACGGCGCATGCTCTTATTGCAAAAATCAATTGCCGAGGGCTCCTTAAGTTTGGTGCTTTTGGCCGCGAAGTATTATGATATTATTAATTCCACTAAAGATCCTGAAATCAAGGAAAAGTACGGTCTATTATTGGAAATGGTCATTCCCATTGTAAAAACCTATCCTACGGAGGCGGGTACTTTATCCGTTAGCAATGGGATGCAGATATTGGGAGGATATGGATTTTGTTCAGATTTTATCCTTCAGCAATACTATCGCGATATTAGGATATTCAGTATATACGAAGGTACTACTGGGATTCAATCCCAAGATTTATTGGGACGTAAGGTACCCTTGGAGAATGGCAAGGCTTTGGAATTGTTGTTGACAGAAATACTGCATACCATAACTACGGCAATGGAATTAGATGAATTGCGTTCTTCGGCTAAAATACTGGGTGAAAAGATTAAGTTAATTAGAGAGGTCTTGGATTTTTTAACGCCCTTTGCCAAAAAAGAAAATTATGAGCGCTATTTATCCGATGCTAATTTATTCATGGAATTTTTAAGTTGTGTTGTAGTGGGGTGGTTATGGTTGGATATTGCAGTAAATGCAGAGCGAAATATAAAGGCCGGGGACCAGACTTATTCGGAAGCATTTTACAACAGTAAAATCCATACTATGAAATACTATTTCAAGTACGAGTTGCCAAAAACAGGCAGTCTGGCAGAATCGATGATGCATCCGGACGAACTCACCATAAATACCAAGAAGGAGATTTTTTGAAAATCATTTTTTTCTAAACTAGGTAGGGTAATTTTCCTATTGGTTGTTTTATACACAAACAGTGCCATTAAAAAAAATCACAGTTTAAATAAAACATTTAAGTTATGAAGAGATTCACATTTTTTAGTTTAGCGATCCTACTTTTTTCTTTTGTTGGATCAATGGCCCAGGAAGTAACATACACAGAGCAGGAAAAACTAACTTATTATGAACAAAGGGCCAAAGAAGATGCACAATTTGAGCAATCACAGCAATTGGCGGAAGATGGGGAGGAAGAATTCTGGGAATCACAGAAGGAGTATGAGGGACAATTGAAAAAAAGGGATAAAAAGGCCTATAAAGCGTATATGAAAGGTAAGAGGGATGCCTACGCTGAACACCGCAGATATTGTGACGATCGTTGTCAGCACAGCAACCATTACCATGCACATACCAGTTTCTACTATTATCATAACCAACCCTATCGGTATAGAAATTATTCTAGAGGAACAACTGTCCGGACTGGATTAGGGATAAGTGTACCTAGTGTTGGAATAGGGCTTTAGGAAACAAAATTTAATTAAAAAGAGGCTGTCCATAAACATGTACGGCCTCTTTTTTTATTCCTTCTTTTCTAAGAGCTTTTTTTCCAAAAGGGCCATGTAGAATCCGTCAAATCCGGTTTTGCAGGCATAAATATTACTATCCTTGATAAGACTAAAGTCCTTACCGGCATCGGAACCGAGGAATTTTTTTACTTGCTGAATGTTTTCCTGCGGCAATATAGAGCAAGTGGCATAGACCAATTTCCCCCCGGGCTTTACGATGCGACTATAATCCTGAAGGATTTGTTGTTGTGTAACCGTTATTTTATCCAGGAAATCGGGTTGCAATTTCCACTTGGCATCCGGATTTCTTTTTAGGACCCCCAATCCTGTACAGGGGGCATCAATGAGTACCCTATCTGCGGTATCGTATAGTTTCTTGATGACCTTGGTAGAATCTATGGCCCTGGCCTCCACATTATGTGCACCATCCCGTTTGGCCCTTCTTTTTAATTCCTTAAGTTTATTGCCATAAATATCCAGTGCTATTAGCTGCCCCTTATTTTCCATTAATGCGGCCAAATGAAGTGTTTTTCCACCGGCCCCGGCGCAGGTATCGACCACACGTTGGCCAGGTTTAACGTCCAAAAATGGGGCTACCAATTGGGAGGAGGCATCCTGTACTTCAAACCAGCCATTTTTAAAGGCATCCGTAAGAAACACATTTGAACGCTCCTTTAGCCTCAATGCATCGGGATACCCTTTTATCGATTCTGTTTCAATCCCGACTTCGTGGAGAACACTACTTAAATTATCCTTGGTTGTTTTTAGGGTGTTTACCCTTAAGATTACTTCCGCCTGCTCATTTAGGGCATGGATCTCTTTGGTCCAAAGTGCTTCCCCCAAGGCTTTAGCACATAGCTCGTCCATCCAATCCGGTACGGATTCCCTAAATTTCCTTATTTTGGAGAGCTCATCAAATTTTCCTTTGATCCTTCTTTCCGGTGTTGGTTCAATTTGCTTCCAGTCCGGCAGTTTAATGCCCTTAAGAACCGCCCAAACGGCGAACATTCTAAATAGGTTTTGTCTACTATATGGGGCCTTAACTTCGGCTATTTCTGCGTACAATCGCCTCCAACGTACCAATTCATAAGTAGTTTCTGCAATAAATCCTCTGTCGCGGGCACCCCATCGCTTGTCGTATTTTAATACTTTTTCTACCACCTTATCTGCATATTCACCTTCATTAAATATATAATTTAACGCATCAACAACCGCAAACACTAGATTTCTATGTAATCGCATTTTTAAAAATTAAGATTGCAAAGGTATTGTATTAGAACCTATTCCCCTTATTTTTGGGAAAAATTATAAGTATGCGCAATTATTTGGCAATTCTAATGCTATCTATTTTGGGAGCATGTTCTGAAATGGAGGAAGGGAGAACGTTCAACACCGTAAAAATAGAGAATATTTATACCGATTCATTAAGCTTTAGGGCAATCCAAATTATGGATGGCGGCAATATTGCATTCGCGGCCAATAAGGGCGCTTTTGGTTTGCTGGACCTCGGGTTCAGCAAAGTAAGGGTAAATACCCAAAAATATGATAGCATTCTTCCGGAATTTAGGGCAGTAGCACAGAACTCTACCGATTTTTTTATGCTTTCGATAGGTAATCCGGCCTTGCTGTACAAGACCGGTGGAAAGGGCAATATGGAATTGGTGTACAGGGAAGGGGGTGAGGGGGTATTCTATGATGCCATGACCTTTTGGAACGAGCAGGAAGGCATCGCCGTTGGGGACAGTTTGGATGGGTGCCTATCTATTATCATTACCAGGGATGGCGGCAATACTTGGAAAAAGATACCATGTTCCTCTTTGCCAAAATCGGAAACAGGAGAGGGAGCCTTTGTAGCCAGTAATACCAATATCAAGACCTTGGGTACTAAGGCGTGGATAGCAACGACACATGGAAATGTTTATATTACCTATGATAAAGGATTTACTTGGGAGGTTATAAAAACCCCTATCACAAGCGAAAAACCTACACAAGGTATCTTTTCCATCGATTTTTATGATGAAAATACAGGCATTGTTTTTGGAGGAGACTATACCGATCCGAAAAATAATAAGGGCAACAAGGCGGTAACAATGGATGGTGGCAGGACTTGGAAACTGATCGCCAATGGTAAACTCCCTAATTATAGAAGCTGTGTGCAATTTGTGCCAAATTCCATGGGAAAGTCATTGATTGCCATTGGCTTTGAGGGTGTTGCCTATTCTTTTGATAGTGGCGAAACCTGGAAACAACTTTCCAATGAGTCCTTTTATACCCTTAGGTTTATGAACGACTCCATTGCATATGCAGCAGGAAAGGACAGGATTGCCAAACTTATTTTTCGCTGAAAAATCCAATTTCCCCGGACCCCCTCTTTTCACCATCATCATAATAGATTATATTTAAAATACAAATCTAAAAGTGCCTTTAGGACGGTCCTGCCTTTGTCGGACACAGACAGGGCACTACCGTGGGGGGGGCTATAGGTAGGCGTGGCCTATATCTTGGTTCTTTTAATGCAGAGGTAATGCTTATGAGACCCCGTAGGCTCGGTGAAGAGGCAGTTTATTGGATGCCCTTTTATTTGGAGTTAGGATATAAATTACCTATTACCCTTTCCCTGCTTATATTGTTTAAGGAGTTGACGTTTAAAATCCTCTTCCGAACGCATCAACAAAATGGTCTTTTTGGCTGAAATTGTTTTGGATACCTTTTCGATATAGGATTTTTCCGCTTTATATTTTTCTCCTTCCAATCTTTGCATACGAACAAGAAGCTCTTCGGCCTGTGCGTCCGAAAGCGCGTCCAGTTTTTTAATCTCGCTACCTATTTCAAAGCGATCTTCCCTATAGAATCCTTCTTTTTCGGCTTGATGTTGGTTGTATATGGGCCAAAAGCTCTGGGCCTCTTTTGATGTGAGGTTCAATTTTTCGGTAATGAATGCTACTTTAAGTGACTTTATTTTTTCCCAGTCCTGTTTTTCCTGTGCACTTAAGGACAGTGTAGCAAAAAGGAACAGTAGAGGGGCCAATATTTTTATTTTTCTATTCATCATTGTGCATATTTAATTCTTCAAAATCTTCAATATGGGAATCTATATAATCTATGATATTTTCATTATCCAATCTATTTTCTAGAATATCGTTCAAGTTCAAATCATGAATTGGAAGTATTTCCGCCAAATCTTGGGATGAAAGTTCCAAGTCGTTAAATTCAAAATAATGTTCAATGTCCGAATTGGCCAAATCCGAATAGGATGGCGCCATATTTCCATACCATTGGATTGCAATAAAAAGTAATATAACCGCAGCTACCGAGGCAGCGGTATAATAGTATTTTTTATTTGGTTTCAATGGGATAATCCTAGTCTCTGTTGGGTTGTTTTTCAGTTGGGTCAATAGCCTGCTGTTGAAAGTCTCAAAATAACCTTCCGGAATTTTGAACCCTTCATTTGAAGGAACGGGATAACCTTCCTTGGCAATCCGGTTCATTATATCATAGGGCAAGGTATCAAAATACCCATCAGGGATCTTAAAGCTATTATTTTTATTTAGTTTATCCATTTCAATAGTTTGACATTGAGCGATTTAAAAGGTTTAATTTTCTTTCAAAAAAGTTTCGATCTTTTTTGATGCCAAATGGTAGGAAGCTTTTAATCCACCTATGGAGCTCTCTAAAATTTCTGAAATCTCTTCATACTTCATTTCCTGAAAATATTTCATATTAAAAATTAATTTTTGCTTTTCGGGCAGCGTTGCAATGGCCATTTGTAGTTTGAGCTGAATTTCATCCCCTTCAAAATATACATCTGCCCTTAGCCCCTCTACCGCCTTGCCCATTAACTCCTGATTATTGATCTGTAGTTTTTGTGATTTGGATTTTAAAAAAGACAGAGCTTCATTGGTGGCTATCCTATAGATCCAGGAATACAACTTACTATCACCTTTAAAGCCATCGATATTTCTAAAAACCTTTATAAAAGTATTTTGCAACACATCATCGGTGTCATCATGATTCAATACAATTCGTCTAATATGCCAATACAGACGCTCCTTGTATGTGCCTATCAGCAGCTCAAAGGCCTTGGCCTGATGGTCCTTTTGCTTTAATTGAATTATTAAAGTTTCTTCGCCAATCAATATTTCGGACTTAAGTTCCATTATAGGACTATAAAAATTGAAAAAGGTTTATTTATAGCTTTATTATTCTTGACCTCTCTTTGCAAAGGTAAACAAGTTTAACTACCGCCTTATTTTTTAGTTTACAGCATTTTAAAGATAATCATTTCTGTTTTTTAACTATTTTTGATGGTATTCCTTGCAAAAAGGTATCCATAGTATCTTTAACGATTATAAAATGAAATTATAAGTGATCTCTGGTTTGCACGATAGTTGGCACGGGCTTTTACATGGCGAAGATAACAAGCCTTATTATAAATCGTTAATGATGTTTGTCCAACAGGAATATACCAAGCATACATGCTATCCTAGGGAGAGCCACATTTTTGCTGCTTTTAACCATTGCCATTTGGAGAAAACCAAGGTGGTTATTATTGGTCAGGACCCCTATCACGGCCCAAATCAGGCCAACGGACTTTGTTTTTCCGTAAGTAGGGGTGTAGCACATCCACCCTCTCTGGTCAACATTTTTCGGGAAATTGAATCGGATTTGGGGAAAGCCTACCCCGAAGATGGAAATTTGGAACATTGGGCCAATCAAGGTGTATTTTTGTTGAATGCCATCTTAACGGTAAGGGCGCATGAAGCCGGTAGTCACCAAAAAAAAGGGTGGGAGCGTTTTACGGATACCGTTATCCAAAAATTATCCAATGAAAAGGAGGGATTGGTATTTTTGTTGTGGGGAGGTTTCGCAAAGAAGAAGTCGAAATTGATAGACACTAAGAAACATTATATTTTGACTTCCGGACATCCTTCTCCCTTGAGTGCCAACAGAGGGTACTGGTTTGGGAACAAGCACTTCAGTAAAACGAATAAAATATTATTGGAAAATGGAAAACAACCAATTAATTGGTGACCTGAAATTTTTTCGCCAAACAGTTATATGGCCATGACCTATCCGTACGATTCCATTATTTTAATCAATACCAGCCTAAGAAAGAACATTTATATTAATTTTTTTTCCAAAAGGGAATATGAAGTGCTAACTAAATCTATATTTGTGTTTTTTTTATTCGGTATTTAAGCGCTTGGGCCGACAATTGTGATATTAAATATTAATAGGTTAATGAATTCTACTAGATTAAAATGGGTCTTATTGGTTGATGACGACGGAACGACCAATATGCTAAATAAACTATTTTTAAAAAAACTGATTCCTGACCTTGAAATTGATACTGTTACGGATGGTCATAGAGCTTTGGATTTTATTGAGGCCAATATTAATGATATAGACCAGGGAAGTTTTCTTTTAATTTTGGACATTGAAATGCCAATAATGAACGGATGGCAATTCTTGGAGGCTTTTGATATTCTTTTTAGAAAAGAGGAAAAGGAAAAAATTGTAATAGCCGTTTTAACGGCCAATGGTAGTGAAGAAGTAACGTACAGGGCACTATCCAATCCCCGGGTCAAGGAATGCCTTAATAAACCTTTGTCGGATATCAATTTCAGAAGCATTATCCAAACTTATTTTTGCGAGTAGCTCAGTCAGCCATCAAAGGGGAAATGTGTTTGTTTAAGAGACTGTCTAAGTGGCCATATATACTATTTCCGTATTTGAAACCACCTTTTCAATAAGCCTTAGGTCCTTCAGGGTATTTTGTGCCAATTCCAAATTCTGTTTGCTGATATTCCTATGTCCCCATTGCGTTAGGGACAACCAATGTTTAATATCCTCCAGTTGCTGTTTATACCTATTGGCCAAGGTCCGGTCTATGCTGGGGATTTGTTTAAAATCTGAGGTATATATATTGATGGTTTCCAATATATGTGCCAAGGTTCCCGGATTTTCAGTTATAAATTTATCCGTAGCGGCAATTACGAAACAAGGCCATGGCGTTGGGCAATCTGCAATTCTTCTAAATACTCCCTGATCTACCAGGGGTTTTGTGGTAAAACGTTCCCACATAAAATAATCGGCCCTGCCTTCCGTTAAACTGGCCACCGCTCCATCCAAATTGTCGACTACCTCAAATTTTAATTCTTTGGTATCCCAAGATTGGCCTTGGGCGTTCACGTAGGCCATTAGGTGGCTGCCACTCCCATATCTGCTTATGGCGGCTGTTTTGTTCTTTAGATCGCCCAAGGTCCGATAATTACTTTTAGCCGCTACATGGATTCCCCATAGGAGGGGGGTTGCTATATATTCCTGTACTATTTTTGAGGGGTTCCCCTCGGTTATACTTTTTATAATCCCCTCGGTGAGTATAATGGCCAAATCAGTTTTGTTATCCTTTAACAATTGCACCATTTTACCGGTTCCTTCCGGGATATCCTTCCATTTTATGTTTATTCCACGGGCTTCAAAAGCGCCTTCCTCTATAGCCAATTGCCATGGGAAATTGAAGTGTTCGGGAACGCCTATAATATTAACATTTTTCATATCCGATATTTTTTGTTTTTATAAACTTTGGTGGTCCATGGTGGGCAGAGGATTCTGGTCCAATATTCAATGTTTCAAAGTTGAAAGTTCAAGGTTAAGTTTCAGGTTTGTGGAGTGTGAGCTTTAAACTTTCAACAAAAGCCTCCATCGGTATCTAGGCTCCAGAATCCAGACTCTCGATTCACACTATTCAATACTCACTTTTACATGCAGCGATTTCGACCCAATGCCATAATTTTTTTTCACTTCAAACCTTAAACCTTGAACTTTAAACATTTAACCTATAAACTGCTTTTGGCTATTTTGCCCATCGTGTATTTAATTAGTTCATCCATGGCCCAATCCGGCCGTGATGAAAACTCTCCACTGGACCTGTTTGCCAGAATACAGTTTAGGGAAACGGCCCGGTGTCCCAATAATTTTGCCAAGCCATATATTCCAGAGGTTTCCATTTCCAAATTTGTAATTCGTTTATTATTGTAATTAAAACCGGCCAGTTTGGCATTCATGTTTTCATCCTGCAATTTTAACCGTAAACTTCTGCCTTGGGGACCATAGAATCCAACATTGGTGGCGGTGAATCCAAGCTGTATTTTGTCCGAGATGAAAAGGCTCCCCAGATCTTTGTCATATTCTACCACATAGGGAGCGGACCTATCTTTCGGCCAATCGGTCTGTTCCAGAAAAGCTTGTTGAATCCTGGGGTGCTGAATATGGGCACTGTCGTAAAAATGCAAAAGGCTGTCCAGACCAATTGCATATTCGCTCAACAAGAAAGAATCTACGGGAATATTGGGCTGAATGGTACCTGAAGTGCCTATACGAATAATATCCAGTCGCTTTTTGTCCTTTTTTATGGTCCTGGTTTCAAAATCTATATTGACCAAGGCATCCAGCTCATTTAAAACAATATCTATATTGTCCGTACCTATACCCGTGGAAATTACAGAAATACGTTTATTGTTAAGCCATCCGGTATGGGTAAGAAATTCCCGCTTTCCTTTTTTTAGTTCAATTTCATCAAAATACTGTGACACCAGACGTACCCTATCCGGATCACCAACGGTTATTACGATGTCTGCTAAGTCTTTGGGAAATAAATTAAGGTGGTATACGCTACGGTCTGCGTTTAATATTAGCTCAGAAGAACCAATTTTCATTTTACAATTTTAGTATGCGGTTCGTTTCAGAGTTATAAAGGAAATTATATTTTAAGGCTCCTCCCAAATAGGCATCATTCTCTTGGATACAGGAATAATAACTGGTTTTTCCTTCCAGTATCTCCATCCCTTTTTTTGAAAGTTTAACAGGGTTGAAATTGGTAAAAAGAGGCTTTAACTTGGTCATTACCCGATCGTACTGTGTATCACCAAAACCATAACGTCCCTGATTTCTTAGAACGGTGTTCAGTAATTCCAGCTTGGTCTTTGGTTTGGCACTACGGGCCAATCTCAAAATATTGTTCTCCACTTCATTGAGGCCATTTCTAATGGTCGGGAAACGCATTAAATGGGCTTCAATGGCACCGGATAAATGGGAGAATTGAAAACTATCAAAATCTTTTAAGTTCTCTAATCTAATGGGATTATCGCTGCAATATAACTGCCATACATAATCCGCATATTCAATATCGTCCTGGGTTAAAAGAGTGCGGTTGGTGTATAATTTGCGCAGTTGTTCAGCATCAAGTTCTCCTAGACCTGTTATGTCAACGGAATTTTTCTCTGCTTCACTGGATACCAAAGAGATTTCGGCATAAGGTCTATGTGTCTTTAACCAACTAATTACCGCCAACATATTTATCTGATCAAAAAGATCGAAATCGAACCAAAGTACAATACGGTCTTCCTGTTTATGATTACAAAGGGTGCGGTATTCTTTTAAGGTCTTATCGATAAACCAAGATTTGGAAACTTTATAGTTTTTATTTAGGAACTCGAACCTGGTTTTCCAAAATGATTCACTGCCAACACTGGTTTCCGTCTTGCCCTCACATAACATTTCACGCCAAGTAATAATATCCCCTTCCAATTTCAGGGTACTTAATTTGTTGGTGAGTATATCACCGTCTGTTATGTGTAATTGGGAACTCATTATAATGGTGGTTTAGGTTGTGGCTAATAAATGTAGTGTTTTATCTTAATATCAAAAAATAATTAACAAAAATCTAACCTCCAACACGTTTTACTTTGAATCCTTTTTCTTTTAAAATGGCCATTATTTTATCTCTATAATCTCCTTGAATGATTATGGAATTGTTCTTAAAACTTCCGCCTACGTTAAGTTTGGTCTTAAGCTCCTTCGCCAATTTTTTAAAATCTTCATCCGCCCCGGTATACCCCTCCAAAATGGTAATTGGTTTTCCCTTTCTTTTTTCATACTTGCAGACAATAGGTTCATCCTGTAGCCAAATTCCACTTTCCATATCTTTTTTATCCTCCTCCTCCCTTGGCTCGTGATCCGGAAATAGATTCTTCAATTGATCCTTTAAGTCCATTGTAAATTCTAAAAAGTTATGCTAAAATAATATTTCAGTGCAAAAAATTAAAACCCATTCCCCATAAATTGAATTTTTGGTTGGAATGGGTCTCTTTAATTAGGTGTTAATTATTCCATTGGGAAGTCCTTGTCATCCATTATTTCTTCCATTTGTGCAATATGTCTTTCCGTATGTCCGGACATGAACAAAAGTATTTGATAGGCATCCACAGTTCCAAAGGGGAGCTGTTGATAACGGTTTCGAAGATCATCCTGGGTAATTTTAACATATTCTATATGTTCCTTTCTCTTGGATTTAAATTCCTCCACAGTTTCTTCAAAACTACCATATTTCCCGGATGGTTCAAAAGCCTCGCCAGTTTTTACCCTATGGCTACGGTCCTCTATCATGGCAATTAGTTCCTCGTCCGTAACTTTAACTTCTGAACGCTTGGAAGGGTCTGCCTCATTGGCCAAAGTACCCTGAAGCATGCCAAAGATCATGTTTTCCGAAATGGTAATGTGTTCGGCGCATTCGGCTATGGACCAAGAATCGTCCGTTGCCTTGAAATTAAGCTGTACCTCACTTAAGCCTTCCAAAGTGTTTAATAAATGATCATGGGAATCTGTCATTTCCTTTACTGCAAATTCCCTTTCGGCATCCGTTAGTGTAGATTTAAATACTCCAAATGCCAAAACCGCCAATAATACGATTGGTAAAATTACTTTTTTCATAGTGTCATAGATTAAATGTTTGATATTGAATATTGTTCAACGCCATAGACAATAATTATGCTTATACCAATTATGGCCTACTTGGTAATTAAGCCTAGATCGATAAGTCTTTCGTACAGATACTCGCCAGCGGTAATATCCCCAAATTGTTTTGGATGGTCCTTGTCCACACAATTCTCCAAACAATTTAAGGGCATTTCGCTAATGGGATGCATAAAAAACGGTACGGAATACCTGGAAGTACCCCAAAGTTCCTTGGGAGGATTAACCACTTGGTGTATGGTAGATTTTAATTTATTGTTTGTTAATCGGGAAAGCATATCCCCTACATTGATCATTAATTCATCCGGCCGGGCAATGGCATCTATCCAATGCCCTTCATGGTTTTTTACCTGAAGTCCCTTGCCATGGGCGCCCATCAATAAGGTAATTAAATTTATATCCCCATGGGCAGCTGCCCTAACGGCATTTTTAGGCTCTTGTTGAATAGGCGGGTAATGTATTGGCCTTAAAATGGAATTCCCATTTTTAATATACCCATCAAAGTAGGTTTCCTGCAGCTCTAAATGAAGGGCAAGTGCACGTAGGACAAATTGGGCCGTTTTTTCCAACATTTTATAGGCTTCCTTGCCGGTGGTGTTGAAATTGGCCAATTCCTGGACCATCACATTGGCCGGATATTCCTTTTCCAACTTTGGATTATTTTCCACATACTGTCCAAAATGCCAAAATTCCTTTAAATCCCCTTCCTTTTTTCCCTTGGCATGTTCTTTTCCAAAGGAAGTATATCCCCTTTGCCCCCCAATTCCGGGAATTTCATATTTATCCTTTATTTCTTGGGGTAGGTTAAAAAAATCCTTGATTTCGGCATAGAGATCGTTCACCAATTTTTCGGACAAAAAATGGCCTCTTAAGGCAACGAAGCCAATATTCTCGAAAGCACTGCCTATTTCTTCAATGAATTTTTCTTTTCTTTTATTGTCGTGGGATATAAAATCTTCAAGATCTACACTTGGAATTGCACTCATCATCATGGATTTTTAATAACCTCAAAGTTAATAAATATGGCCAATCTTCTTGAAATATTATTCCACTTTGTTTTTTTTGTTTTTGTTACATTTATAAATTAATTAAGTGAAAAGGAATAAAAAAATAACATGGAGTACAAAGGAGATAGCGTTGATAAGTCCATGCAATTGAAACTTTATCAACGAATGCTAAAACCGCGTTTGATAGAGGAGAAGATGTTGGTTCTTCTACGTCAGGGAAAAATTACCAAATGGTTTAGCGGTATAGGACAGGAGGCCATATCGGTTGGGGTTACCAGCGCCTTAAGGCCTGATGAATACATCTTGCCCATGCACCGTAATCTTGGCGTTTTTACCACCAGAAATATACCATTGTACCGACTTTTCACCCAATGGCAGGGCAAGGCAAGCGGCTTTACCAATGGCAGGGATAGAAGTTTTCATTTTGGAACCCAAGAATATAAAATTGTAGGGATGATCTCCCATTTAGGCCCCCAGTTAGGGGTAGCCGACGGAATAGCCCTTGCAGACCTTCTGAAACGGAATAATAGGGTAACCGCGGTCTTTACGGGTGAAGGAGGTACAAGTGAAGGGGATTTTCACGAGGCCTTAAATCTTGCTGCGGTATGGAACCTGCCCGTTTTGTTCTGTATCGAAAACAACGGTTACGGCTTGTCCACTCCAACAAGCGAACAATACAGATGTGAAAATTTGGCGGATAAGGGTGTGGGTTATGGAATGGAATCCCATATTTTGGATGGGAACAATATTATGGAAGTATACTCCCAGGTAGATTCTATTTGCCGGAGCATGCGGAAAACCCCCAGACCTGTTTTATTGGAATTCAAGACCTTTAGGATGCGCGGCCATGAGGAGGCCAGTGGTACCAAATATGTCCCGCAGCAATTATTGGATGCCTGGGAGGAAAAGGATCCCATTGTAAATTTCGAAAACTTTCTTTTGGAGGAAAAGATCCTTTCAGATCTTTTAATAGAAACCCTTAAAAATGAAATATATAAGGAAATTGATTACCATCTCAAAAAGGCCTTTACGGAGAAGGAAATTGAAGTAGATGAAACAAAGGAATTAAAGGATGTATATAAAGAATTTGATTATCAGCAAGTTGATCATAATTCCATAACTAAAAACATCAGGTTGGTCGATGCTGTTTCCCAGGGATTGAAACAGTCTATGGAAAGGCATAATGAATTGGTCTTGATGGGGCAGGATATTGCGGATTATGGCGGAGTGTTCAAGATTACCGAGGGCTTTGTGGAGGCCTTCGGGAAAGACCGGGTAAGAAATACCCCAATATGCGAATCGGCAGTGGTTTCGGCAGCAATGGGCCTTTCTATAAACGGTATAAAATCCGTAGTGGAAATGCAGTTTTCGGACTTCATAAGTACCGGATTTAACGCAGTTGTAAATTATTTGGCCAAGGTACACTACCGTTGGGGGGAGCATGCGGATGTTGTAATAAGGATGCCCTGTGGGGCAGGGATGGGGGCAGGACCTTTTCATTCCCAGACCAATGAAGCCTGGTTTACGAAGACTCCCGGGTTAAAAGTGGTCTATCCTGCCTTTCCTTATGATGCCAAGGGCCTTTTGGCGACTTCCATTAATGATCCCAACCCAATTTTGTTTTTTGAACATAAAGGATTATATAGGAATATTTACCAAGAGGTGCCCGAGGGGTATTATACGTTGCCATTTGGTAAGGCGTCCCTGTTAAGGGAAGGTACGGATATTACAGTGGTTTCTTATGGCTTGGGCGTACATTGGGCTTTGGATGCACTAAATGATCATCCGGAGGTAAAGGCCGATCTGATAGATCTAAGGACCCTGCAACCTATGGATATGGGTACGATCTTTACCTCGGTAAAAAAGACCGGTAAACTTATTATCTTGCAGGAGGATAGTTTGTTCGGGGGAGTGGCCAGTGATATTTCCGCCATGGTAATGGAAAACTGTTTTGAGTATTTGGATGCCCCTGTAAAACGGGTAGCCAGTTTGGAAACGCCTATTCCTTTTGCGAAAAATTTAGAAAATAATTATTTGCCCAAAGAAAGATTCGTACATGCGCTTTTAAATTTATTAAATTATTGAATACCTCTCCAAAAACTGAACTATCTAATGAAATTATATACCTGCCTGCCGACAAAGGCAAGGTATTGGCCATTAACTAGATAATGAATTGGATCTATATGCCCATGATTACAGCGGAAGAAAAACTTAAGGAACGTATAAAGGAGCTTACATGTTTGTATGAAGTAACCTCCATAATTGTGAATTGCGACTATGATCAGGTCGAGGATGCGCTAAAGGGCATTATGCATTGCTTGCAGAAGGCCTGGCTTTTTAGTGAGGCCGCCCAAGTGAAACTCATTACGGACGAATACCAAATAGTGACCAAGGATTTTCCTGATGATCCAGTATCCCTCAAGTGCAGTGTAAAGGTTTTTAATAAACAGGTAGGTGAAATACAAGTGGCCTATCCCAGAGCAAAATATAGCGAAGATGATTTTTTGCTGGAAGAAGAAAAATTACTTCAAAATGTATGCTTGGAGGTCGGAAATCTTTTGGAAAGAAAACAGATCAAGGACAACGAGATTATTATAAAACGTAAAATGGAAAGGGCGGATCGCTTAGGCATTTTAGGTGAGATTACTGCGGGGATCGCCCATGAACTAAATACCCCTTTGGCGAATATCCTTGGATTTGCAGAATTATTGAAGATTAGGATAACACAGGACACCCAGGCCTCAAAAGATGTTGATAAAATAATTAATAGTGCCATATTTTCCAGGGAAGTGGTAAAAAAGCTCATGTTCTTTGCCTGCGAAATGCCCCAACAAATGTCCATGGTCAATATAGGCCCCATTATTGTCAATGCCTTAAACTTAATGGAACCCAGTATTAAGAAAAAGAAAATTGTTACCGAACTCAATTTGAGCGGGCAACCCATTTTCTTAAAGGTGGATACCATTCAATTGACACAGGTTATTTTTAATTTGGTGCTCAATGCCATATATTTTTCTCCGGTCAAGGGCAAGATCAAAATAGTGGTAAAAGAGATCCATAAGAATATCGAAATTGTCATAACGGATGAAGGACCGGGTATAGACCCCAAGATTAGGGATAGGATCTTTGAACCATTTTACAGTACCAAACCCGTTGGTGAGGGTTCCGGATTGGGGTTAAGTGTGGTACACGGGATAGTTAAAAGTCATAAAGGAACAATAAAGTATAGATCCAACATACCTAAAGGGGCTATATTTACCGTTGAATTTCCAAAAAATTAAAATTATGGGTCTTAATAAAGAAAATGTATTGATCGTAGATGATGATCTAAATATTTTGGAATTGATCCATAGGCACCTTCAATCCTTTAATTACCACACCTATAAAGCGGTTTCCGTTAAGGAGGCCCTAGTGATCCTAAAGGATTCCAAAATAGACCTTTTGATTACGGATCTTAAAATGCCGGATGTGGATGGACTACAGTTGGTAAAATATGTTTCCGAACATTATCCCAAGTTGCCAAAATTAGTGGTTACCGGCTATCCTTCGGTAGATGACGCCATGAGCGTTCTAAAGTCCGGTGCCTTGGATTATTTGGTGAAACCTTTTACCAAGGAGGAATTAAAACAGGCGGTGCTAAAATCATTTTTGGGCAATTCCACGGACAGGGCCGTTTCCAACGTCCGTTCAGACCAAAAAATAAATAAAGTGGATGCTTATGGGGAGCTCATTGGTAGCTCCGAGGCCTTAAAAAAAGTGACCGATATCATAGATAGGGTTAAAGATAACAAGGCAACGGTATTGATCAATGGGGAAAGCGGCACCGGTAAGGAATTGGTGGCCCGTTCCGTACATTATATGGGGAAATTTTCCAGAGCACCATTTGTCGCAGTGAATTGCGGCGCTATACCCGAAAGTCTATTGGAGGCCGAGCTTTTTGGTTATGCCAAAGGAGCATTTACGGGTGCCAATGAAAATCGCAACGGTTTTTTTCAGGCTGCGGACAAAGGAACCCTGTTCTTGGATGAAATAGGCAACGCTTCCCTGTCCGTCCAGTCCAAATTGTTAAGGGCATTGCAGGAAAAGGAAGTGGTGAAGGTAGGATCCCAAAAGTCGGAAAAAATAGACATACGGGTAATTGCGGCCACCAATAGCAATTTGTATTCCCAAGTGCAGAAAAAAATGTTCAGGGAAGATCTTTATTATAGGTTAACCGTGGTAGAAATCAATGTTCCTCCCCTCCGGGATCGAAAAGAGGATATTCCCTTGTTGATGAACAAATTTCTTCTAAAATATGGAGTGGAATATAAGGATAGGTTAATTACCATTGCACCCGAGGCCTTGGAGCTTTTGGAAAGGTACCCTTGGCCGGGAAATATTAGGGAACTGGAAAACGTAATTCAGAGAGCGGTTATAATGTGCGACAAAAGAATTGAAATCGACAATTTGCCCAATAACTTGAAATATAAGATAGATTTTCCTGAAGACCAGCTATTGCCCTTAAGGGAGGTTGAGAAAAAATACATCCAAAAGGTACTGGAGGCCACCGGCCATAATAAATCCAAAGCAGCGGAAATTCTACAGATAGATCGCAAAACACTGCGCCAAAAAATACAATAATTCCTTGGTTTCCTGTGGGAGTTTTTTACTCATCCGGGGAGTAAATCCCATATATTTCTTCAAGTGAACAGCCTTTTTTTAATCGTAAATAATTGACTAACAATTATTTGTGTTGAATAATTATAACGCTTTCGTTTTATGGCACCCTAGTTGCCATTACTGAGTTATTAAAATACACGGTTATGGGAAACAGCACTAGTTTATGTCCAAGTTGTGAGTATTTCAGAACATGTGTACTTACAAAAAATAAAAAGCGTATATGGAATTGCAATGAATTTGAATCAGCGGATTCAAGGGCATTATCTCGAGAAAACCATATGATTTTTAAGAATGAAGTGAGATTGTTCTAAACAGAAATTTATGATTACAAAATCTAAAACAAATTTGAAACAGGGCATGCTGGAAAACGTGATGCGTCAGTTCAATCATGCTGCCGATATAATCAACCTAAATAGTAATATTAGAAAAATACTTAGCATAACCAATAATGAATTACTAATACATTTCCCTGTTAAAATGGATAATGGGGATGTTGAGGTCTTTACAGGATATCGGGTACAGCACAATAATGCTCTAGGGCCATACAAGGGAGGATTGCGTTATCACCCTACAGTAGATATAGATGCGGCAAAAGCACTTGCAATGTGGATGACCTGGAAAACCTCTTTGGCAGGTCTGCCGTATGGTGGTGCCAAGGGAGGGATTCAAATTGATCCTTTCAAATATTCCAATGCGGAATTGGAAAGGATTACAAGAAGATTTACATATGCATTGGGCGACAATATTGGTCCGGAACACGATATTCCCGCTCCGGATGTTAATACAAATTCGCAGACCATGGCTTGGATCGTAGATACGTATATGTCTACAAAACCACCGGCCGAAAGGTCTAAAAACCAGCACGTGGTAACCGGAAAACCCTTGGGTTCCGGAGGTTCTGAAGGCAGGGACAGGGCTACGGGCTACGGTGTTTTTCTGAATATAAAATTGTGGGCCGAAAAGAAAAAGGTAGACCTGGGGAACAAGAGGTTTATTGTCCAGGGTTTTGGTAATGTGGGTTATTGGACCTCCTATTTTTTGGAAAATGAGGGCGCTAAATTGGTGGGGGTACAGGATGCCTATGGTAGTATTGCCAACGGCTATGGAATCGAGGTATCCAAGTTGTACCAATATTTGCAGGGCAATAAGGGGAGTATTGTGGGTTATCCCTTGGCAGAGGCTGTGGACAAGGACCAATTTTTTGAATTGGATTGCGATATATGCATTCCTGCCGCCTTGGGAAATCAAATTACCGCTGGGAACGCAGCAAAGATCAAGGCATTTTTAATAGCGGAAGGGGCAAACGGACCAACCGATGTGGAAGCTGAGGAGATATTATTGAAAAATGGGGTAGGCATTATACCGGATATCCTTTGCAATTCCGGAGGGGTTATAGGCAGTTATTTTGAATGGTTGCAAAATAGAAATGGTGAATTGTGGTCACTGGAGGAGGTATTGGCCAAACTGGAAAAGAAGATGAAAGAAGTTTTTAAAAAGGTATATGAAGAGGCAGAAAACAGGGATGGGGATATGAGGACCGCCGCCTATATCATTGCTATTGAGAGAATTGAAAGGGCTTATGTCCAAAGAGGGATATTTCCATAAATTAATATAAAAAATACAGCATAATGAAGTACGGAAATTTAGTACTGGAGAAGAAGGAGTTCGTGTTTTTAAAGCGTCTTGTAAATGTATCCGGATTTTATACGGATAATACGTATAAGAATTCCATTGAAAAATTGACGGACGAGTTAGCTTCGGCAGTGGTTCATAATGAGGAGGAAATGCCCGGAGATGTTATAAGGTTCAACTCTATAGTTACCATACAGGCAACTAATGGATGGTCCAAACAATTCCAATTGGTAATTCCTTCCCAAGGCGATTTCAAGAATAGCAAAATTTCAATTTTGACTCCCATGGGAGCAGCGGTTATTGGATATGCCAAAGGGGACGATATTGTTTGGGAGTTTAGGAACGGGGAGCAAACCCTGAAGGTTACGGATGTAAAGCAAGAACATAGCACTATTAATTCCAATATATTATTGTAATGATGGAAGTGTTTTTTGAGCATGATTCGGACGATAGGTTAATAGCCAAAAAAGATACCCTGGAGTTGGGCAATTGGATAGACCATCTTGTAGCCAATGGACAAGAGATCGAAATTTTGATCAATATTGCCAGGAAATTGACGAATGACGAAGATATGGTCAGGGATCTGAAAGAATTGACTTTGGAAAATAAATTACATCTTGGCGTTTTCTACAGGTATAAGAGTTCTTTGAACAATTTACATGAATGTGATGATATGGAGTGCGATATATACTATGTAAACAAACATGAAGAATATCGCAATCTGTATACGGGCCTTTTAAAGGTGTCCCACAAATTGAAGGAAGAATTATTTACACGAATTTTGGTGAAATTATAAGGTTGTTTTGTTAGCAGTCTGTTTGTTGGTTTTAATATTAGAGTTTTGGCTGTTAATGCGCAAGGGAAAGCAACGCTTTCCCTTGCTTTTTTAGGAACTATTTCAAAATAATTGGACCGCCACCCAGTGTTTTTGACACTGAACGCCTTTTGGGATAATAGTCAATCATTTTTTTATATGAGCAACGCAATTGTGGCCATATGTTATATTTTTGAAGAAATAGGTGTATTGGAGCATTCTGTGCCTTAAGCCTTTAAGTTTAATATTTGTGATAAAGAGCAGTGACACATCCTTTTTTTGCACTTTCAACGTATATATCTTCAAATTATAAATATGAAAATTATGCATTTAAGAAAACTTGTATTTACACTATTGTTGGTAACAGGTTTTGTTACCTCCTGTTCTGTTTCCAAGGCGGCAAGACAGGACAGAAGTGTATTGAGCGGTAACTGGATCTTGAACAGTGTTTCCTATCAAGGGGGGCAGGGAAAATTCGAATCGGTGCTTTTTAATGATTCCGATGCCTCTTGTTTTGAAGGTAGTACCTGGTTTTTTAGAAACAATAATAGTACCGGTAGCTATATGTTGGGCAATGGTACCAATTGTGATGGTGCTGAACGCTTTATACGTTGGTCCGTTGTGGATAGACCTGGGATGACCAGTCAGTTGCAATTTAAGTTTATCGATGATAAATACAAGGATATTTCCGGGGGTCTTGGATATAGGTTGGACATAGAGCAACTAACCGATCAACAGTTGAGAATGACCTCAAAAGTGGCTGTGGAGGGGCAACCGTTGACCGTAGTCTATGAATTTACAAAAAACGACCTACCTTAATCAATTCTGACCCAGAAGATATATTCGTGCCCATAAACGGATAAACCGGACTTGGCATGATTGCTGTTTATAAAAAAGAGGTAATCGTCCTAAGAGTTTTTGGGATTAACATTAAACAATTTAAACGTATGAAATGAGCATGACCAAAATTGGGTCGCCAGCCCGAAAGATTCATTCTGGCGGGCAAACCCAAATGAGGATATGCGAATTACACCCGCCTGAACGATGTAGTAGGGCAGGTATGACCACTAAAAAACAATAAATATCTACATATGAAAAAAATAATAGTAAGTAGTTTATCGGTAATGATTATTCTTGCAACCTTTAGTAGCTGCCAGGCAGTGAAGAACACCAATCATAAACAAAGGGGTGCCGCAACAGGTGCTGCCGGCGGAGCGGTAATTGGGGGTGTGCTGGGCAACAATGTTGGAAAAGGTAATAATACGGCCTTAGGAGCAATCATTGGAGCCGTAGTTGGAGGCGTTGCCGGTGGTTATATCGGTGATAGAATGGACCGACAGGCAGAACAGATCGAAGAAGAGATTCCAGGTGCCGAGGTCACTAGGGTAGGTGAAGGAATTAATGTAACCTTTAATGAGGATGCAGGGGTTTATTTTGATACCAATAAATCCGATGTAAAGGGTACTTCAGCAACAACATTGGATAGAATGGTAGGAATTTTAAAGGAGTATCCCGATACCAATATATTGGTGGAAGGCCATACCGACAGTGCAGGCCCAGATGATTATAATCTTAATTTATCCAAACAGAGGGCGCAGTCCGTAACCAATTATCTTGTGACCAATGGTATTTCAGGGGGTAGGTTGACCACCACCTGGTATGGTGAGACACAACCCAAGGCCGATAACAGTACTTCAGCCGGTAAGGCCAAAAACCGTAGGGTAGAACTGGTTATCGTAGCCAATGAAGCTTTAAAGCAGGAGGCCCTTCAAAATGCAAAGCAATAAATAAGGCTTTTTTATATAAAACCCGATGATATTCATCGGGTTTTTTTGTATAAATTCAGTACATTATGTTTATGTGCGATTTTGATGTCATTATTGTGGGGGGAGGCCTTGCCGGTTTAACCGCCGCAATTCACTTGCGAAGCAAAAACTACAATGTGGCGGTTTTTGAAAGTAAACAATACCCCCATCATAAGGTTTGTGGAGAGTATGTTTCCAACGAAGTGGGACCTTATTTGGAATTTTTGGGTATTTCTTTGCCTCCTACCATTCCAATTAATGAAATGCTTTTGAGTTTGGAGAACGGGAACGTTTTAAAGGCTAAATTGCCCATGGGAGGATTTGGTCTTAGCAGGCATGCATTTGACCATCTTTTGTATAAAAGGGCCAAGGAATTGGGGGCAAAGGTCTTTATTGAAAGTGTAAACTCCATTAGGTATGTAAATAACCATTTTAGGGTCGGTCTGGAATCTGGAAGGGAATGCACGGGCAAGTTTGTGATCGGGTCTTATGGGAAAAGAGGGATGTTGGATAAAGATTTAAAGCGACGGTTTATTCAGAAAAAATCCCCATGGTTGGCTGTAAAGGCCCATTATAAATTGGACTCCTTCCCAGAAAATTTAGTGGCTATCCATAATTTTAGGGGTGGTTACGGTGGACTGTCCAAAACGGAGAGCGGGGCCGTAAATTTTTGTTATCTGGTTGCTTACGACAGCTTTAAGAAAGAAAAGAATATGGCAAGATTTAATCAAAATATTATTGCCAGGAATCCCTATCTCGACAAATTTCTAAATGATGCGGAGATGTTATTTGACCAGCCTATGACCATAGGACAGGTTTCTTTTCATAAAAAAAAACCAGTAGAGCAACATATCATTATGTGCGGGGATACTGCCGGTCTTATACATCCTTTGTGTGGCAATGGTATGGCCATGGCCCTTCATAGCGCTAAAATGGCTTCGGAATCTATCCATACCTATTTTAAAACCGGATTTGGGGATAGGTCCCAGTTGGAAAGGGATTATGAAACCCAATGGCAGCATATGTTCGCCAAGAGGCTTTGGATGGGCAGGCAGTTGCAAGCGGTATTGTTGAACCCAAGACTATCCCATGTTGCTATGGGAATACTAGTCAATTCTCCTTATATTGTGAACAAGCTGATCAAAAACACCCATGGACAAATTATCCGGTGCCAATGAATTATAAGAAACGTAGTTGCACAAGAGAGCTCATGGACGACCCGTATTTGGATACGCTAATGTTGCAAAGGGTCTATGCGGACATAAACAAGGTCAATACTATTTTGCAAGGTTTTTCCCTTTCCCTAAGGGCCATTGAAAAAATAATGGAAGAAAATCCCCAGGATTCCTATACTATTATTGATATGGGCTGCGGAGACGGGAGCATGTTAGTAAAAGTTGCTTCGTTTTACAGGGACAAACCGGTAAGCCTGAATTTAATTGGTGTGGATTTAAATTCCAAATCCATTGCACTGGCCAAAGAAAAAGCTAGGGAGCACCCCAATATAAGATTCCAGGAACTGGATATTCTGGCACCGGAAGCAAAGGAGCTACAATGCGATATTCTTCTCTGTACCCTAACCATGCATCATTTTGATACCGATGAGATATCTATTTTTTTGGATCAATTTGTAAAGCTGAGCAGATTGGGCATTGTAATAAACGATTTACAAAGAAGTAAACTATCCTATCATCTTTTTAAGCTCTTTAGCCTTATTTTTATAAAAACCAAGATCGCAAAACATGATGGTCTGGTTTCAATAAAAAGTGCATTTACCAAATTGGATCTAATAACTTTTTCTGTTGGTCTGCCCCATGTGGAACACGATATTTGTTGGAGGTGGGCATTTAGGTATTTATGGATAATAAGAACTAAGGGAAAACAGCTGCCATATGGAAGGGACTAGGATAGTTGCAGTAACCAAATCATTGCCACAATACAGTAGAGATACTAAGGATATTTTACCTTTTGTAGAAAAATGGCTGTACGGCAGGGATGAGCGTTTACAGCGTAAGGTGCTCAAAATATTTGAAGGGGCCGCTGTAGACAAACGGTATAGTATAATGAGTCCGGAAGAGGTGTTTGAAGCCACTTCTTTCGAAGATAAAAACAAGGTATATGTCCGTGAAGTCAAGAAGTTGGGGAAAACTGTCCTGAAGAGTGCCCTTGTTAAAAGGGGCTGGGAGGCCGATAGCCTGGATTATATTATAACTGTGAGTTGTACGGGGATAATGATTCCGTCCTTGGATGCCTATCTTATAAATGATCTGGACCTCAGGAAAGATATTGTTCGTTTGCCCGTTACGGAGATGGGCTGTGCGGCAGGTGTATCCGGTATAATATATGCCAGTAATTTTTTGAGGGCCAATCCGGGGAAGAGGGCGGCCATTGTGGCTGTTGAAAGCCCTACCGCAACTTTTCAGCACAATGACTACTCTATGGCCAATATGATAAGTGCCGCTATTTTTGGTGATGGTGCTGCCTGTGTGCTGATGTCTTCGGAAAAAGACGCCAAGGGGCCTAGAATTATAGGGGAAGAAATGTACCATTTTCCCGGTGCAACACATATGATGGGCTTCGATTTGACCAATACCGGTCTAAAAATGATTCTGGACCCCATGGTGCCAAAGGCCATTTCCGACCATTTTCCAAAAATCATCCATCCATTTTTGAAGCGGTACGGAAGTAATATTGAAAAAGTGGATCATTTGGTTTTTCACCCAGGGGGAAAGAAAATTGTGGAGACCGTGGAAAATCTTTTTGGTGAATTGGGCAAGAATTTGCATGATACCAGAGAAACGTTGCGTTTATACGGCAACATGAGCAGCGCCACGGTACTATATGTTTTGGAGCGATTTATGGAAAGGGATATTCTGGAAGGGGAACAGGGATTAATGTTGAGTTTTGGGCCGGGATTCTCTGCCCAGCGTATTTTGCTGGAATGGTAATGGCGACGGAAAAGTTTATAGCGTATCCCGCTTTAGCTTCTAAAAAATAATTTTGCCATAAACCATAAACCATAAACCATAAACCATAAACCATAAGCCATAAGCAAGAGGTGTGGAAAAAAGAAGTTTTGATTGCGGCAAATTGCATATTGCCAAATGGCTTAACCGAAATATATTTACTTTTAATTTCAATTAATATATAAAGTGATAATTTAGTTAGAAGATTTTTATATGCTTGTTACTAATGATATAATTAAAAAATTACCTTATGAAGATCCTTTCTTGTTCGTGGATAGGATCAATATGGTGAGTGACAATGCCATTGAAGGTTGCTACACTTTTAAAAAGGAGGAATTTTTTTATAAAGGGCATTTTAAGGGACATCCTGTTACTCCCGGAGTGATTCTTACGGAATGTTGTGCCCAGATAGGATTGGTGTGTTTGGGAATATACCTACTAAGTACGGAAGAAGGGGAAACAGCAGGTTTTCAGGTGGCTTTAAGCGGTTCCGAGATGCAGTTTATGTTACCGGTCCTGCCTTTGGAGACGGTGACCGTAAAATCCAATATGCTTTTCTTTCGCTTCAATAAGTTGAAATGTGAGGTTAAAATGTACAATCGGCAAGCCCAGTTGGTCTGCAGAGGTGTTTTGTCCGGGATGATAAGGTATACCAATACATGAACAGGCGGGTAATGATAACCGGACTAGGAATATGCGCCCCGAACGGGGTAGGCGTTTCCAATTTTTATGATTCCATGCTAAAGGGTATAAGTGGAATTAGGTTTCATCAGGAGTTGGCCGATTTGGGGTTTGGATGTCAAATAGCTGGAAAACCGGAAATACCGGATAGTTTAAAGGAAGCCTATTTTACCAAATTACAATTAAGGGGATTAAACTCCAGCGGCCTCGTTTATGGCGTCATGGCCGGAACGGATGCATGGAAGGATGCGGGTCTGTCCTTGACAGGTAAGGATTGCCCGGATTGGGACAGTGGAATAATTTTTGGAACCGGGATATTGGGAATAGACAAGCTACGGGAATCCATTTATTTAATAGATGATAATAACGCCCGTCGTTTGGGCAGTAGTTCGGTAATGCAGACCATGGCCAGTGGCATCAGTGCTTATTTAGGTGGAATTTTGGGATGTGGCAATCAAGTAACGACCAATTCTTCGGCCTGTGCAACGGGTACGGAAGGGGTAATTATGGGGATGGAGCGCATTAGGTCAGGAAAAGCGGAAAGAATGTTGGTAGGGAGTTGTAACGATAGTGGCCCGTATATCTGGGGCGGTTTTGATGCTATGCGTATACTGCCATCCTATTACAACCATAATCCGCAAGAGGCCAGCAGGCCTATGAGTGCAAGTGCTTCCGGGTTTGTTCCGGGTAGCGGGGCAGGAGCAATGGTTTTGGAGTCGTTGGAAAGCGCATTAGGAAGAGGGGCCAAAATATATGCCGAGGTTTTGGGTGGTGCGGTAAATAGCGGAGGACAGCGTGGAGTGGGCAGTATGACGGCTCCTAATAGCCAAGCGGTACAAAAATGTATTCTGGAAGCTCTTAATGATGCAGGGATTGAAAAATCTGAAGTGGATGTTATTAATGGTCATTTAACGGCCACATCGAAAGATGCGGAAGAAATTAAAAATTGGAGCGAGGCCTTGGGGCGGACCGGCAAGGATTTTCCGTACATAAACGCAACAAAGGGGCTGGTAGGGCATTGCCTTGCCGCTTCTGGCAGCGTGGAATGTGTGGCTGCCCTGTTGCAATTCAGGGAGGCTTTGGTTTTTGGGAACCCAAATTGTCATGATCTTCATCCTGAAATATTGGATTTGGTAGATCCTTCCAAAATTCCTTTGAAAACAATTTCCCATAGACCTAGAATAACGGCAAAAGCAAGTTTTGGATTTGGAGATGTAAATGCCTGTGTTATCTTTAAGGAATATAAGTAAATGTAACTATGGAGGATGATCACCGTTTTACACAATTGAAGGATATTGTTAAGATGTACCTTCCGGAAGATGTCCCGGTCGGGGCTATTGGAATGGATAGTAATTTTATCAAGGAACTCAATATCAATTCGGCCAATTTAGTAGATATTGTTCTGGATGTAGAGGATGCCTTTGGGATACGTTTGGAAAATGAGGATATGGACAGGATGCAGACCGTAAGGGATGCCCTAAATATCATAACCCAAAAATTAAGGGATAAAAAATAACCGGATCCTTTACCCGAGTTAGTTTATTCTTTTTTTTCTTCAGGGATGAATAGTGATGAAACTACTCCGCCAACCAAGGATACGGAAATTACCGTTAGGGAAACCCATTCCGCAATTTCAATATGATGGGAGAACAACATTTTTAATCCTACAAAAGCTAGGATTACCACTAGGCTATAGTTAATGTACCTAAATTTCTCCAGCATTCTGGATATCAGGAAATACATGGATCTTAATCCCAATATGGCCAGAATATTGGAACTGAAAACGATAAATGGGTCGGCCGTAATGGCCAAGATTGCAGGGATACTGTCCAACGCAAAAAGAATATCCGTGAGTTCAATGACTATCAGGGCAACAAAAAGTGGTGTAGCCGCCTTGACCCCCATACGCTTCACAAAAAAATCATGGCCTTGAATAGTTGAGGTTATGGGATAAAACTTTTTTAACCTCTTAAAAACAAAAGAATTTTTTGGGTCGAATTCGTTATTGCCTGACCTTAACATCTTAAAGGCAGTGTACAGTAGGAATACTCCAAACACATAAATGATCCAATCAAATTTGGTAATCAGGGCAACCCCAAATAGGATCATTACGGCCCTGAAAAAAATGGCCCCCAATATCCCCCAGAACAATACCCTGTGCTGGTATATGGCGGGAATCTTGAATGCACTGAATATTACGGCAATTACAAAGACATTGTCCACACTTAGGGAAAGCTCGATGAGATAACCGGTAATATATTTTAAAACCGCATCATTAGGGGTCAATGCAGTAGGGTTGTCAATAATATCATTGGAGAACAACCAATAAATGACCCCACTAAAACTAAGGGCAACGGTAACCCATATGGCAGTCCATATCCCTGCTTCCTTGGTTTTTATTACATGTTCGTGTTTATGGAAAACACCGAGATCCAATGCTAAAAAAATAATGATAAGACCAATAAACAATCCCCAGACCAACATACACTATAGTATTTAAAGGCACAAATGTAAGTATCATTTTTAAATCACGGGCGGGGTAAAGAAACATTCTTTTTTTTGGACAATAGTGGCTTGCATTACTTGCTTAACCGGGGGGATAAATATTAATCAATAGAATTCCCCCGAGGCAGAGCCTCGGGGGAAGTTTTATAGGTAGTCATGATGTACGGGATTGGATTATTTTGTCTTATACCTAGGTTCATGTAACGCAGCGGTCTTGGTTCTAATACCTTGTACGCTCTGCGTCAAGGTAGTTCATTGAGGTAAAAATCGATACAATGGCCATAAAACACGATATACGGTAGGTCCCTACCGGAATATTGGTATGGCAGGTCACATAAAATGCTATAACTTTAGGGAGACACTTTTATGAAATATGATTAAAGATATGTACAGGGCCGTTATAGTGCTTATAATGGTTCTTTTTTGGGTGGGCGGTAGTGCCCAATCAGAAAAAAAGGACACTTTGGGGAAAAAGCTGAAAGTAGAAAAACGGACGGTACTGGAGGAGTATGAGCCCGACATGATATTATCGGCCAAGGACCGGATGGACCTCAAGAAAAAGCGGATGGTCGAGGCCAAAAGAAGACAGGGCATTTTGGATACGTTGGACATCCCGGACCGCAAAAGAAAAAAACTGCTAAAGGATTTATATAAGAACCCGTTTTCGGAGAGATTGCTAAAAACTTTGGCAGATGCTAAATTTGAGGGTGAAGGGGATTGAGAATCTGTAAATTAAGAAACTGTTTAAATTTTGGCAAATAAAAATGCCCCATGAAGATACCATTTTTTCAAGGGGCATTATTATTATTATTATTTAACTAATGGAAATTAGGTCAATGGGTTTTCATTTTGCCTTTTCTTTTTTCCAATTGTCGTTCCAGTTCTTCTACCGAAGCCGCAATGGCCATTTCAAATTTGGCATTATTGGACTCGGCAAATAACCTAGGGCCCGGGGCACTGAGCCGTATGTTGCAGATTAACCCGGTATTGGGCGTGGAAGTGTTCTCTTTTTTAAAGAAAACATCCGCGCGCACTATAAAATCATACTTGTCCTCTAGTTTTTCCAACTTCTTGGTAACCAATTCCTCTAGACGGGCACTGGCTTTTACATCATCATATTCAAAATTGATATTCATATAAAAGGGTTTTTAAGTTAACAGATCCAAGATTGCATCTGGTTTAAATTCTGGTATTTAAGTTAGTCTTTATTTTTAATAAACCCAAGGGAAGTTCTTGGTAAATTCTTACAACCGTAGCTTCCATTAGGGTAACTCGGTGTAGGCCAAAAGGATGCTTCCCCGGTTTTGGAACGGATCGAAAATATTCTTTTTACCGGGAGGCCACATTCGGACCTTCACTTGGCATATAGGGGCATAAGCTTTTCATTTTTTTGGATTTTAATTGTTTGTAGGTTTCAAAATAACAATAATCGAATATTTAAACGTGGTAATTAAGTTTTAATTAGGATACTTTATGTGATATTGATCCGTACCAACAATTGGAAAAAGGGTAGCAATCAGGATTATAAAGGCTACCTTTGCCAAAAAAAATATTGGTAATGGGCAGTTTTTCAGATTTTAAAATATCACAGCAATTACAATATTCCATTGAGGATTTGGGCTTTGCTTCCCCGACACCGATCCAGGAAGAGGCCTTTTCCGTAATCATGTCGGGCAAGGATATAGTTGGGATAGCACAGACAGGTACGGGAAAAACCTTTGCCTATATGTTGCCGCTTTTACAAGAGTTGAAATTTTCCAAACAATCCAATCCGAGAATTTTGATATTGGTGCCAACTAGGGAACTTGTTTTACAGGTGGTTGCCAATATCGAATCTTATTCCAAATATATGAGTGTCCGGGTCTGCGGTATATATGGAGGCGCAAATATAAATACCCAGCGGCAAGCCGTTGCCCTAGGATGTGATATCTTGGTGGCCACTCCTGGTAGATTGTACGATCTTACTCTGGATAGGACGGTTAAGCTCCGGGATATCAAAAAATTGGTAATCGACGAGGTAGATGTGATGTTGGACCTGGGCTTCCGTTTTCAGATTACCAATATCTTTGAGTTAATGCCCCAGAGAAGACAGAACATTATGTTTTCGGCTACCATGACGGAGGAGGTTTCCAAATTAATAGGTGACTTTTTTATTGCACCTGAAAAAATATCGATTGCCGTTAGTGGAACCCCGTTGGAAAATATAGAACAAGTGGCCTATGCCGTTCCAAACTATTACACCAAGGTAAATCTTTTGGCCTTTTTGCTGAAAGATAGGGCCGTTTTTGGAAAGGTTTTGATATTTGTTTCCAATAAGAGAAGTGCCGACAGGTTATTTGAGGCCTTGAAAGGGGATTTTGGTGATGAGGCCGCTATAATTCACTCCAATAAAACACAGAATTACAGAATTAGGTCCATCAAGCAATTCGATGAAGGAAAAAATA
This sequence comes from Arenibacter sp. P308M17, assembly GCF_003426735.1. Taxonomy (GTDB): domain Bacteria; phylum Bacteroidota; class Bacteroidia; order Flavobacteriales; family Flavobacteriaceae; genus Arenibacter. Next base: position 584,684 of record NZ_QVON01000002.1, on the reverse strand, counting down.
GGATACTGGTTTCTACGGATATAATGTCCAGGGGCTTGGATCTTGAACAAATTACCCATGTCATAAATTTTGACACCCCCATATATCCTGAGAACTATATGCATCGTATAGGAAGAACAGGAAGAGCGGAGAAGAAAGGGAACTCCTTATTACTTTATACCGAGAAAGAGGAAGAGTTCAAAAATGCCATAGAGCAATTAATGGATTTTGAAATTCCCTTGATGGAGTTTCCAAAGGAGGTGAAAATATCGGAGGAATTGGCACCGGAGGAGCGCCCTATAAATTTGGAACACAACAACCCTGTAAGTGCCGCCGAACTGGAGGCCCGAGGGGCGGCCTTTCATGAGAAAGCAGAAAAAAATAAAAAGGTAAACCAAGGAGGATCATATAAAAGGACAATAGCCAAGAAGTATAAAAAACCGATTACCAGGGGGGATAAGAAGTTTGCCCAAAAAAATAAAAAAAGAAAATAATATTTATCTGTATTTTAAATATATAATTATTTTTATTTAATGTTTTACTTTAAATGAATAACAATAAGAATCCTTTACATGGAATAACTTTGGCCAATATTCTGGATTCCCTGGTGGCGCAGTATGGTTGGGAGGAACTGGGGGCTAAAATCAACATACGCTGCTTTAATCACGATCCCTCCATTAAATCCAGTTTAAAGTTTTTAAGAAGAACCCCATGGGCCAGGGAGAAGGTGGAACAACTGTACCTAAAGTCGCAACGGAAATAACTGTCCAGTAAGGAAAACCAAATACTTCGCGGAGAAAATAGCAAAGTTACCCACCAGATATTTTTAGTTTTTATGAATTCTGTATTAAATATTAAATATATAGTTTAATATTTAACAGTATATTTAATTATATATCAATTAATTAATCAATATTAGCAGCCATAAATCAAAAACAATATCATTAAATGAAATCATTTACCGTTGCAGAAATAAGTGAGCTTTTGGATGGGGAGCTTATAGGGTCGTATAATAAGCCTATCATTGGTGCCGAACAAATAGACCGGGCCAGGGACGGACAAATCACTTTTATCTCCGGTAATAAATATGAACGGCAATGGGAGTCTTGCGGTGCCAGTGCCGCCATTGTGCCCAAGACCATAAAAATATTGCCCGGCACGGACAGGGCCTTCATAAAGGTAGATAATGCCGACTTGGCCATGGCGAAATTGCTCGAGGCCCTTCAGCCGGAACCGCCCCGGCAATTGGAGGAAATACATCCCCGTGCAACGGTGGATGAAACTGCTGTGATAGGTAAAGGCTGTAAAATTGGAGCGGGCAGTTATGTGGGGAAAAATGTAGTTTTGGGAAACGGGGTCATTCTTTATCCCAACGTTACCGTTTTTGATAATACTACTATTGGCGACCATACCGTGGTATGGTCGGGTACCGTTATCAGAGAGCGGAGCATAATAGGCAGCAACTGCATTTTTCATACCAATGTCAGTATTGGTGCGGATGGATTTGGTTATCGGCCCAGTGAGGGCGGCAGGGGTTTGGTGAAAATTCCTCAAATAGGAAATGTGGTGATCGGTAATTATGTTGAGATCGGGGCCAATTCCTGTGTTGACCGTGGAAAATTCAGCTCTACAATTGTAGGGGATGGCTGTAAAATCGACAATTTGGTCCAAATAGCGCATAATTGTATATTGGGAAGATCCTGTATTATGGCCGGACACAGTGGTTTGGCCGGTTCCGTAACCTTGGGCGATGGTGTAATAATAGGAGGTAGTGCTTCCATCAAAGATCATACTACCATTAATTCAGGTGCAGTGGTAGGGGCAGGGTCCGGAGTAATGTGCGACGTAGCTCCTGGAAAAACGGTATTGGGTTATCCGGCCACGGATTCCAGGGAAATGTTGAAGCAATGGGTGGCGTTAAGAAACCTTGCCAAGACCTAGTGTCTAGTCTAGCGCCAGACCCTCTTCAAGCTGTTTTATGGCCTTTTTGTGAATATTGTGCTATATTCTATACCGTATAATGGCCCCAATAGGCCATTAGTGATGATATTCAAAAAAAATAATCCTTAAATTTTCTAAAAATATTCGTTAAACACCCAACAAAGAGCTTAGTTTTGCAATCCAAAAAAGAGATTATGTCGGAGACTTTGATTGCCAATGCCATTGTAGAAAGGAAAACGGATAAGGAGCTGTACAGCTATCAAAAAGGAGCCATAGACCAGATTTTTGATAAATTTGAAACGGCCCCGGATGATTACCATCTCTTGTACCAATTGCCCACTGGTGGTGGTAAAACCGTTATTTTTTCGGAAATAGCAAAGCAATACCTCAAGCACCATAATAAAAAGGTGCTGATCATGACCCACCGTATAGAGCTTTGCAAACAAACCTCTACCATGTTGACCAGTTTTGGGGTAACCAATAAAGTAGTGGACAGTAAGGCCAATCTGGACGATCAGGAAGGGTACAGTTGCTTCGTGGCCATGGTGGAGACATTGAACAACAGGCTTCAGGACGATAAATTGGATATCTCCAATGTTGGCTTGGTAATCATTGATGAGGCACATTATAATTCGTTCACAAAATTGTTCAAGTTTTTTGAGAATTCATTTGTTTTGGGCGTTACCGCAACCCCGTTGAGCTCCAATAAAGACCTGCCCATGAAGGACAATTACGATGAATTGATCGTAGGGGAAACCATAGGATCCCTTATTGAAAACGAGTTTTTGGCCCGTGCGGAATTCTATTCGTACAATATGGGGCTAACTTCTTTGGAGGTAGGTTCCAATGGGGATTATACGGTAAAATCTTCAGAGGATCTTTACAATAACAGCCAGATGCTCACCAAGCTTTTGGAGGCCTATGAAAAACACTCCAAAGGGAAAAAGACGTTGATTTTCAACAATGGCATCAACACTTCCCTGCATGTCTATGAGACTTTCAGGGCGGCGGGCTATCCCATTGCACATTTGGACAATACGGCCACCAAAAAGCAACGAAAAACCATCTTAAAGTGGTTTAATATGACACCTAATGCCATTTTAACGTCCGTAAGTATATTGACTACCGGATTTGATGAACCCACCATAGATACCATTATATTGAACCGGGCCACTAAATCCTTGACCCTGTATTACCAAATGATTGGCCGTGGTTCCAGAATTTTGAACAATAAATCTACCTTTTCGGTAATTGATCTTGGAAATAATTTCCATCGCTTTGGTCCCTGGGGGGCGGATTTGGACTGGCAGACCATTTTTAAATCGCCCAATTTCTATGCGGACCGACTTTTAAGCGATGAGGAGCTGGAAAGCAATTTCAAATGGGAAATGCCCGAAGAATTGCGGGCCGAGTTTGCCAAATCCGAGGAGGTGTATTTCGATATTAAGGAAACCTATGTGGATTCCGTAAAAAACGGGGAATCGTCAAAGGTCGTATTGGAACGATCCATAGCGCAACATGCCAAAATATGTGTTGAAAACAGTGAGGATGTTTATGATGCCCTGGCACTCTCCAAAATGTTGGGTCCGGATATTGACGATAGGATTCAGCGCTATGCCAAGTGTATTAGTAAAAGTACCTTTAACTTTCTGAAGTGGTTAACGGATGACTATCACAAAAAGTTAAGTACGCATTTACGTCAAAATTTTGATACTATTTACGAAGATATCCACGGTAGGCCACCGGAGGAATAACAGTTTTCCGTAGTCTATGTTATTATGGAAGACACCAACACAAGAGTTCTGTAAATTTTCTAGGCACTGATTGTTTAAGTTATTTTTTTTGAGTTAAACAAACAACTGTAAGATATTGAATTACAGTGTTTTTAAGTATTCCAATAAGGCGGATCTTTCAGAATCTGTCAATTGGTCGCCAAAGGTGTGGCCAAAATTTCCATATCCTTTCAAGGTAGTGTCATAAGTATTTTTATCCACTTTGGTCTGTTCGGTGGTATAGATCCAGCCCACTTTTGATTGATCGTAATCGGTATTGTCAAAAGACCTGCTCCATAGTCTAGGTCTGTTCTTGCTGTTCAGGACATCCTCCAAGGTAGGCACGGATCCATTGTGGAAGTAAGGGGCAGTGGCCCATACACCATCCAAGGGGGGAGCTATATAGCCGCCTTCCGCTTTTATCTGCAAATTATTGCCATATGTACCGAACCAACCTGTATTGAACCAATCCATAAAATAATCGTTCATGGGGGAAGATTCTGTGTAATGATCGGATAGTTCCGGGTCTGTGCCAACGGATCTTAGGGTCACTAGTAAATTAGGGTAGGTTGGGCTGTCCCCATAGGTACCGTGACAGGTTGCACAGGTATTTTCAAATAATTGTTTGCCCTGTTGCGCTAAATCATAATCTACCGGAAACGGATATTCAGGGGCTTCCAAACTATGTATATAGGCCAGTACATCTACCATTTTGGCGTCTATTTCAGCTGCCTTTGTTGCGTCACCTAAGGTCAGTAGACTGGAACCTATAAAAGATTTGCAAAAATCTAGTCGACCAATGGCGTGGTAAAACATGGCATTCTTTTTCTTTAACAGCCACCATGCGGGCACATCTGAGGGGATTACCTCTTCTGGTATATCTACCAATGGAGTGTCCTGCCATACCAAGGTGCTTTTATCCCGATGCGCTATTAACACCTGGGTAATTTTATCTGCGGGATTCGAACCTCTGGTTTCTGTCATTGTCCTGGGGCCAATGGCGACTATGCTCTTTCTAAATTGATCGTACGCCAGCCATTCCGCGCTTTCCTCCCCGCCATACAAAGCTCTGATGCCCGAATTTAAAAAGGCTATATTACTTGCCCGGTTAACCGTAAAATCGGCGTCATGGCTCCCTAGGCCAATAATAAATTCATTGTTTATGGTAGAGGCATGGCATGCCATACAATTAGGGGCAACCACTTTTGCTCCATTGGCAGCGGTTACAGCAGTGTAGTCGTATGGTAGGTTTGCATTGTCCCCGGTTCTGTTCAGGCGGTTATCAGGATTTACATTGGTCCCCAGTAAAAATGCATCATAGGGAACACCGGAGCTCATATAATTGCCTGAAATTAAATATTCGTACCCGGCCAAGGCGTCCCCAGGTCGTTGGGGGTTGTCAAGAAGTGGCCTGCTTTCTATTAAAGGTTCTTCTCCTTCGGGCTCTTCTTCCGGTTGGTCGGTAGGTACTTCATTGACCAGAATGTCTATAAGATCCTCCTTGCTTTCCTTGGAACAGGATAGGACTAGGAAAAATAGAATGATTGCTGCGGACAGGAGTCTAATATTTTTCAAAACAAAGGTGTTTGGAAATAAGTACCATTAAATTAGGGATAATATAGCATATAAATCCCTGTGCGCGTACTAAAATCGATAAACCACGTACCACATCGCCAAATGGCAGAATGCAGCGGGGCGGTAAGTGGGGTTTGGGTGTTAGGCCATAGGAACTTCCATCAATAGTACCTTGCTGGGCGCTTTGGTGGTAAGGGTAATTAGGTCCGTGTCCCATATCCCCATGGCATCACGTCTATTTAGAACCTGGTCTTCAATAGTAATTTCGCCTTCCAGAACAAATACGTACAATCCATTATTGCTATTATTTAAAGTATAGGTTGAAGTATTTCCTGTTTCAAAATCCCCCAAGGAAAACCACGCCTCCTGATGGATCCAAACGCCTTGCCCTGTTTTATCGGGAGAAAGGATTTGGTAAAAAGAATTTTTAACGGCCAGGTCACGGGTGGAAATTTGATCATATCTCGGACTCACATTTTGGGTTTTTGGGAACACCCAGATCTGTAAAAATTTCACCTCTTCATTTTTGTTCTTGTTATACTCGCTGTGAAAAACTCCGGTTCCTGCACTCATTACCTGAACATCACCCTCTTTGATGACCGTGGTATTGCCCATACTGTCCTTATGTTCCAAATCCCCTTTCAAGGGAATGGAAACGATTTCCATGTTTTTGTGGGGATGTTGTCCAAAGCCCTGTCCGCCCGAGACGGTATCGTCGTTCAACACCCGTAGAACTCCAAAGTTCATTCTTTCCGGATTGTGATAATTGGCAAAACTAAAACTGTGGTAGGAATTTAGCCAACCGTGATCGGCATGTCCCCTGCTCTCCGCTGTATGTAGTATGGTTTTCATCTGTTTATATGTATTGCCTGCCTGTTCGGCAGACAGGTTTTATTTGTCCAAATTTAAGATTCATTTGGAATCTGCGCATTGATCTATGATAAGTTATTCGTACCCCTAATGTTGCCATTGCCAATCAAGTTTTTAATTCTGTCCCTGCCTACTGTGCAAACAAAAAATAAAGTAACTTAGTGAAGCCATTTTGATAACAACTTAAAAACCGAACCATGATTACGTTATTTATTTTTTTGGGAATCCTGGCCTTGATCGCCCTGTTCCTCATAAATGTTTTCAATCGCTTTGCCTCCCTTAGAAACTTGGTCAAGGATGCTTGGAGCAATATAGATGTGGCCCTAAAAAGAAGGTACGATCTTATCCCCAATTTGGTAGAGACCGTAAAGGGATATGCAAAACATGAAAAATCTACCTTGGAGGCCGTAATAAATGCCCGTAATGCGGCCATGGCCGTTCCATCCGGCGATATCAATGCCCAGATAAAGGCAGAAAACCAACTTCAACAAAGTTTGAGAAGTATTTTTGCCCTAGGGGAAGCCTATCCGGAACTTAAGGCCAATACCAATTATTTGGACCTTCAACAAAAGTTAAATGAAATTGAAGAAAATCTGGAGCGTGCCAGAAGGTATTATAATGGCACTGTACGGGAAAACAATACTTATGGGGAAAGTGTACCGGGGGTTCTTGTGGCCAGCATGTTTAAATATCAACATTTTGATTATTTTGAAGCCGAGGATGCCAGTAGGTCGAATGTAAAGGTAGATTTCAATTAATGAAGGGCGGTTATTACTTCGTTTTATTGCTTCTAACCATAAATACGGGCTTGGCCCAGGATTTTACGGTTAAAAATTACACTGTGGACATTAGGGTGCATCAAGAAGGTTATTTTGATGTGGTGGAGAACTACGACCTTAACTTTGAAATCCCCAAACATGGTATTTATAGGACCATCCAAACAGAATACGACCTTGTCGATTCCGTGGGAAACGCATCCACCAGAAAGATCAGGATCAGTAAGATTAAGGTTCCCGATTATAAATTTGAAGCTCCGTTCGATTTTGTACAGAAGTTACAGGACAAGGTGGAGATCAAAATAGGGGATAAGGATATCACCTTGGTGGGCCCGCAACATTATGAAATAAGATATAGGGTACATAATGCCTTGCTTTTTGAGGGTTCGCAGATCCGTTTTTATTGGAACATAAAACCGGAGGACTGGCAAGCCGATTTTCATCAGGTCAGTTTTACCATCACACTTCCAGAGAATGTATACCCCGGTAAAGAAAATAGCTTTGTCTATACCGGGGATAGAGGTACTTCCACGACCACTTCGGACATGCAGTTATATTATTCGGGCAATGAATTTTCGGGAACAAGCAGGGCGGACTTTGTATCCCGCCCCGGGCAAAGTGTAACCGTATTGATCAATCTCCCATTGGGATCGGTCACGGAAGAAAAGCCTTTTTGGCCTTTTTGGAACAATTACGGATGGGTGTTCCTCATCGCAATAATGCTATTTGCTTTTTTTAGGGTATGGTGGAAATTTGGCAAGGACCAACGTGTAATTGCTGCTACCAGCTATTTTCCGCCGGTTGGATTGGATCCGGCCATGGTAGGTTTTTTGATCAACGATAGGGAGGACAACTCGGATCTAATAGCTTTAATACCATATTGGGGCTCAAAGGGGCTGATAAGACTGGAGGAAATTCCCAAAAAAGGTCTTTTTGGATCAAAGGACACTAAGATTATAAGGCTCCGGTCTTTGCCATTGGATTCCCCTTCCTACGAACTGGAAATTTTTAAGGGCCTGTTTGGCGACAATAACAACATTGTTGGGACCGAAGTACTGGTAAGCAGTTTAAAGGATACCTTTTATACCAAGATGATAAGGGCCCGTAGCCAGCTAAAGGAAAGTGCAAAGCCCTATTACGAAGCGGAATCAAAAAAAATGCAGGGAATTATGTATGTTGTCCTGATTCTTTTGGCTATAGGATTGACTATGGTGGGTTTATTTTTCTGGGGACTTTTGGCAGCATTGGCAATAGTAGGCTTTTGTGTGGTACTTATTTTTGTCAATCGATATATGGTCAAAAAGAATGCCAAGGGCAATGAACTGCTTTCGGAATTAATGGGATTTAAAAGATTTATTAAGGTAGCGGAGGAAAACAGAATAAAAATGCTTTTGAAGGATGATCCCCATTATTTTGAAAATACCCTAGGGTATGCATTGGCCTTTGGTCTGTTCGATCAATGGGCCAAAAAGTTCCGGGATCTAAATATACCTCCCCCGAATTGGTATACTTCCCCCTCAAGTAGTAGCCTATCCATGAACCAGTTTTTCAAATCGTTCTCCAAATCCATGTCCAGCACTAAATCCAATATGGTGAGTTCCCCCTCCAGTAGTGGAAGTTCTGGTGGAGGTTCGTCCGGTGGTGGTTTTGGCGGCGGCGGGGGAGGTAGTTGGTAGGCTATAAGGTTGCTCCAATTATAAATAAATGTCCGGGAACCAAAATAATGAAACACAGCTTCCCGGATGGGCGCATTTAATAAAAGTTAACTTACTTTTGTAGCTCATTGGAAAAGCTATTTTTATGTCCAAATCCCATAATGCACTTTTTATAGTACTTGCTTTTTTTGCCATTTATGTAATATGGGGCTCCACCTACCTAATGAACAAGGTTGCCGTACAGGAACTACCTCCCTTTATGTTGGCTTCCATTCGCTTTTCCGTCGCGGGAATTTTAATTTTTTTGCTTTGCAAAATCATGGGGATACCCCTGCACATCACTAAAAAACAACTATGGAATTCCACGGTGGCAGGATTTCTGTTCCTCGCGTTTGGAAACGGATTTGTGGTATGGGCACTTAAGTATGTGGACAGTGGTTTTGCAGCCTTGGAAATAGCGGCCCAACCATTGGTAATTCTACTTTTGATGCGGATTCTTGAAGGGAAAAGGATTCAGGCCATGTCCGTTGTAGGGGTTGTAATAGGCATATTTGGCATCTATTTATTGGTTAGTCAAAACCAAGTAATTAGCCAGGAGAACTCGGTCTTGGGGATGGTCATGATATTTCTCTGTATGGTCAGTTGGGCATACGGCAGTTTATTTGTTGCCAAGGAGGATCTGCCCAAGAATTATTTTGTGAATACTGGATTTCAGATGTTTACAGCGGGAATAATACTTATGGTAGGGAGTATGCTTATTGGTGAGACCTGGACCCTTCCCACCACCTGGAGCAGTCAGGTGCAATATGCCATGCTGTTCCTAATCGTTTTGGGCAGTATAGTTGCTTTTACGGCCTTTAATTATTTGTTAAAAGTGGTTTCTCCGGAAAAGGTAGCTACCTCCACCTATGTCAACCCAATAATAGCACTTTTATTGGGCTGGTTTTTCCTGGATGAACAGATAACCACCCAGTCCGCAATTGCGGCTATAGTGCTTTTGACCGGGGTTTATTTTATCAATACCAGAAAAAAATTGGTCCTTTTTAACCGATTTTCAAGTCGGTTTGCACCAAAAGAGGATCAGTAACCTTTGGCCAATACCTTTCATGTTCGAAGCAATAGGGGAAGGTTGGGAGGGGCCGTAAGATATGATGAAAAAAAAGCAGGTGACTACCACATCAACTGCTTTTACATATAGCACCTTGTTCGCTTAAGTTAAATCAATTTAAAAAGATTCTGCGCTCCGCCCAACGGTTTTTCTTGATATTTTTAAAATTTACAAGGAAAATACTTTCCCCGGTCAACTGAAAATTGGTTGACTCTGACTGGGATTTATGAATGAATGATTTCATGACAACTGTTTTTAATTACCTGAAACGCCTCTTGGTGTTCCAAATGTTACTTTTGGAGTTTTCAATGGTTTGCTTTACGAAATGTTTGTTGACTGATTCCATGATGTTGATTTTTAATTGATGAATAAACTGTTTTTTGGATTGATGGGGTGTTGTTAACTGTATCTCCTTTTACTGTTCCAAATTCTACTTTTTGAAGATTCCAATGTTTGTTTTACCAGATGTTTGTTGAGTGTTTCCATGATATTTTTTTATTATGATTAATTGATTTACTACTAAAAGACGACAGATGTTCATTATTGTTACAGTACTATGTATAAAATAGTACCGTTTTAAGCAATATTTAACATTAGTACGTTTATGAAAATAATAGAATAAAATATAAATAATTGATTATCAATTATTTATATACATATAATTATTCTTGCCCCTAAAAATAAAAATTCAGATAGGGTACAGTGTCAGTAGTGTTGAAGGAATTGTGCGAATTATTATGGATTATTATAGCCTATTTAATATCTTAGGGGTCGGGGGTACTTAATTCCCCAACATACATGGCAAACAGGCTTTCCAAATACCCCAACAAGATGGAGCTTTATGGGTCAAGGATGGGCAGAATTGATTTAAATAAGTAAACTACCTCGGGGCAAGCCTGTCTGCCGACAAAGGCAGGCCCACGAGGCATTGAAAGGAAATTCAAGTTTGATTTTGACGCCCGCCTGAACGGAACGGGCAGGCAAGCGTCGGAGCACCTGCCTGCGGCAGGCAGGTTTAAATCTCGATTATCGAGTAAATAAAGGATTCCAATAACTTAAAATGAATAGATATGAAATTCACTAGAAAAGCAAGTGCAAACTGGAAAGGTAGCGGAAAGGACGGTAAAGGAAGCCTGAGTACGGAAAGTACCATTTTGAAGGATACCCAATATTCCTTTAAGTCCCGGTTCGAAGAAGGAAAGGGGACCAATCCCGAAGAGTTGGTTGGAGCGGCCCATGCGGGATGCTTTACAATGCAGCTCAGTTTTTTATTGGGGGAGGCCGGGTTTACTCCGACCAATTTGGATACGGCGGCCAAGGTAAACTTTGAGGACGGGAGTATAACCCAGATAACCCTTAGTCTTAACGGTGCGGTACCGGGTATCAAATTGGATCAGTTTAAAGAGATAGCCCAAAAGGCAAAAGAGATCTGTCCCATTTCCAAATTGTTGAAAACAAATATAGTGTTGGAGGTGGAGCTGGAAGGTTAAAGGTCATCGTATCTATAAGCAGAACGTGTACAGCAAAACAATTTAAGGTCGGTCCATAAGGACAAACCACTCTAAAAGTGGCTTGTTCCATTTTTATTACAAAGGAATAAAATTGGGGGAGGAAATGGAATTATTTGAAATACTAGCCTTATATTTGTTGAAGTTTTAAGAGTTGCGCATTGACCTGTAATCACCATTGCTGCTACTAAATTCTTGGGTAGATTAAATTAGATTCATTTTTCTTTTTCAAACACTCGTTTAGTATTTCAACCGCTGCTCGAACGGGATATACAATTTATAAACTTTAAAAAAACAATGGCAAAATCGCAACAAACGTATAGTAAAAGTGAAAAGGAAAAGAAGCGTCTAAAAAAGCGCGAGGAGAAACAAAAGAAAAAGGAGGCCCGTAAATTGGAGTCGAAGGAAAATGGACCGGGCATCCAATTTGCCTACGTTGATCACGATGGAAATTTAACGGATACGCCGCCAGATCCCTCTAAAAAAATTAAAATAGATGCCTCTACCATTGAAATAGGGGTTCCTAAAAGGGATGATAGCGATATTGAGGAATTCGACCCGGTTAGAAATGGAAAAGTATCATTTTTTGATACCTCCAAAGGCTTTGGATTTATAATCGATATGGAGAACCAGGAGAAATATTTTACCCATGTTAGTGGCCTAATAGATGAGATAGCAGAAAACGATAAGGTTTCCTTTGAACTGGAGAAGGGCATGAAGGGCATGAATGCGGTTCGTGTAAAAAAAATCTAGTGTCGTGTCAATGCTATTAAGCCAATTTCCGTAATCGGACTTGGGCTATTATAACATATAAAGGATAGTACATATTAATTCAAAATAGTATTGAATGTATGTACTATTTTTTTTGTACCATATTCTTCTGTCATTTTAAGGGTCATACGTTATTTTCGTGTTTCTTGCTGAAATTCCATCCAACGTATAAAATCCTGATCGAAAACGGGATGCTGTTTTTTTTAAACAAAAAAAGCAATAACTTTTGGCCTTCTTTAAAGAACAACTAATCCAATTATCAAAAACCATGGTAAAATTTATTAAAAGTCAAGTATTATTGTTGGGATGTCTATTATTTCTATCCTATTCACAAGCCCAAAATTTAACCACTGCCACGCCCGAGGAGGTGGGAATGTCCACTGAAAGGTTGGAGCGACTTTCCACTACGCTGGAGCAGTATGTAAAAGACGGTAAGATGTCCGGTAATGTTGCGCTTGTTGCCAGAAAGGGCAAAATTGTCTATCACCAGGCCTTTGGGGAAAGCGATATGGAGGCAGGGAAAAAGATGTCCACAGATGCCATATTCAGGATCGCTTCACAAACAAAGGCCCTTGTAAGTGTTGCGGTCATGATCTTGCAGGAAGAAGGAAAATTATTGATTGCGGACCCTATAGGGAAATATTTGCCGGAATGGAAGGAAACAACTGTAGCCAAAGTCCGTGAAGACGGGGGCTACGATGTGGTTAGGGCAAATAGGTCCATTACCATCAGGGATTTGCTTACCCATACTGCCGGTATAGGTTACGGACATGGTCCGGCAAAGAAGGAATGGGAAGAAGCCGGGATACAGAATTGGTATTTTGCGGACAGAAACGAGCCCATTGCAGCAACCATAGCCCGTATGGCCAAATTACCAATGGATGCCCAACCCGGAGAACGGTTTGTCTATGGTTATAATACGGATATTTTGGGTGTGATCGTAGAAAAGGCCTCGGGGAAAACTTTGGATGAATTTATTAGGGAAAGAATTCTGGAGCCCATAGGTATGGTGGATACTTATTTTTATTTGCCAAAAGATAAAGCGGAGCGGTTGGCTACTTCCTATATGGCCTATGAAGGCAAACCCTTGGAAAGGTCTCCGGATCCCGGTTTGGGTATGGGCCAGGGCCATTACGTAAAAGGGCCCCGCAAAAGCTTTTCGGGCGGTGCCGGACTTCTTTCTACCGCAACGGACTATGCCAAATTTTTACAAATGATGCTGAATGGAGGCGAATTTAACGGGAATAGGATATTGTCCCCAAAAACGGTCGAGTTAATGATTGCCGATCATGTTGATGTGAGGGGTATACCCTATGGTAGTAGGAACGGCTCGGGCTTTGGCCTCGGATTTTCCATAACAAAAAATGTAGGTGAAAGGGGAGAGCCCGGTTCCGTAGGTACTTTTGAATGGGGCGGCGCATACGGGTCTACCTATTGGGCAGATCCCGTGGAAGAGCTTGTTGTGGTTTATTTTAAGCAGCTCATACCCACTAATGGCATTGATGACCATGCCAAGTTGAGAAGTTTGGTCTATCAGGCTATTTTGGAATAAAATATGCCCAATATATAGCTGGAAACGGTAAATGTATTGGGCAAAGTGTTAAGATATTCTAAAATATAGTGGATTTAAGGCAATTTATTCTTTCATAAAATCTATATCCTTTAGGTTTGTAATCTAATAAAAGGTTTAAAAATTAGAGATACTGAATTTTATGGGTAGAGTTAAGGAAAATGACACTGTAAAAGTACATTACACGGGAAAATTGAATAATGGTCAAATTTTTGACAGTTCTTTGGAAAGGGATCCTATTGAAGTTACTTTGGGACAAGGGCAACTTATTCCCGGTTTTGAAAAGGAATTGGTGAATATGGAGGTCAATGAAAAGAAAACGATAAACGTTCCCAAGGAGGAAGCCTACGGCGATATAATGGAGGAACTATTTCATGAAATTAACAGGAAGGAACTTCCCGAAGATATAAAACCGGAAATAGGAATGATGTTGATGGCGAAGAATCCGGACGGAACGGAGAATCAATTGCGGATTACGGATGTAAAGGAAGAAACTATTGTGATTGATGCCAATCATGTATTGGCAGGTCAGGACCTTACTTTTGAATTGGAGTTGGTGGCCATTCTATAAGTTTAAACCACTTTTTAAATAACAAAAGGACCGTCCAATTTTTTGGGCGGTTTTTTTGTTATTTAATGATTACAATATTTGGTTCAAGTAACCCAATGCCGGTTCTTTTGCAACTGATTAGTTTTTGGGGATTGGAGGAAAATCCAATAGGTTGATTCCATTACAGCATATGTCAATAGAAAATGATACATTTATGTAATCTTGGATTTGAAATTCTATTATGTGGAATACTATAACCTGCAAAAGTGAACGGATGAAGAGCAATGTATTGGTCTTTACCGTTTTTTTGATCCTGCTAAGTTGCACTTCCCAGTCTTCCACAAGTCTTTTTAATGGAAAGGATTTGGAGGGGTGGCATATAGATGTTCCGGAAATGGACAATAACCCCAAGGCCATAAACCCTTTTATAGTTAGGGAGGGAATGTTGGTAAGTTTGGGAGAACCACAGGGCCATCTTATTACGGATGCTGTTTATCAGGATTTTAGATTGGAAGTGGAATATCGTTTTGCAGGGGAACCTGGAAATTGTGGGGTGCTGGTATTTGCTTCCACTCCCAGATCCCTATATGAAATGTTTCCCAAATCTATCGAGGTTCAAATGATGCATGAAAATGCAGGGGACTTTTGGTGCATTGTTCAGGATATCACGACCGATAATATGTTGGAAAGGCGCGGACCTAAGGAAGAATGGGGGGTCACCGAAGGCAAATTGCGAAGAATAAAGAACCTGACCGATGGCTCCGAAAAACCTTTGGGCGAATGGAACTATATGACCATTGAGTGCCTTAAAAATTCAATAAAGGTGTGGGTAAATGGGGATTTGGTAAATTATGGCTATAATGCTACAGTGGGCAGTGGAAATATTGCATTACAGGCAGAGGGTGCGGAAGTGGAATTTCGAAAAGTACTGTTAACGCCCATTACGCAGCTCAGTGAAACGGCCCCCTGAGGTACAAGGTTTTGTCCGTTTATTGAAATGCCCATGGTACGGTTCAATAAGCCTGTATTCAAAAGGATGGTTCTTTTATCGGGATTACTTTTCCCGGGGCCAGTCCGTTCAAATTCATATTTCCAATGCGGAATCGGATCAATCTTAAGGTAGGAAAACCAACGGCGGCCGTCATTTTACGTACTTGGCGAAACTTGCCTTCGGTTATGGTGATACTTATCCATGTAGTTGGCCTATGCCTTCCTATCCTCAATTTTTTATCCGCTTCGGGTAGGGTAGGGAGGGTGTACAATCTGTGGGCCAGAGTAGGTTTGGTTACATATTTTTTACCATGGAATCCAATTTCCACCCCATTTCGTAGCAACTCTATGGCCTCATTGGTTATTTCCCCATCCAACTGCACATAGTATTCCTTTTCAATCCCCGAGCGGTTTACTAGATCACTGAGTTTCCCATCGGTAGTAAGCAGGAGCAATCCCTCCGATTTTTCATCCAGGCGCCCAATGGGCATGGTTCCTTTAGGAAAATCATACAGTTCGCTCAAGAAGCGTTTGTTGCGCGACTCCTTGGCATCATTGGAGTGCAATTGACTCAACATGCCGAAAGGCTTGAATATTTTAAAGTGAAGATGTGCAGTTTCCAACATGGTCGGAAGATACTTTTTTTAGAATGGAAGAAACCCTTCAACTGTAATTTTTTATGTTTGCCCCGAAAAGGCCGTTTAATTTCCAAGAAATATGTAGCTTGGAACAGTAAAACATATGGTTCCCAATATTAGGTAGAATTATGGCGACCAGACCACCCCAAGAATCAATTTTTCAATAGCAGTAGTAGTGGATATAGCCGGAAATAGTGGAAGAAACTGAAAAACAATTAAAAAGATTTGGTATTAGGCCAACTGCCATGCGCATTTTGGTGCATCGGTTTATGGTTTCCCAGAATTCGGCCGTAAGCCTGAGTATTGTGGAAGAAAATTTTGAAAAATCGGATAGGACCACCCTGTATAGGACCTTAAAGACTTTTGAAGAGAAGTGCATTGTCCATCAAATTGATGATGGCACAGGAATTCCAAAATACGCGCTCTGCGATCATGATGAAGGTTTGGTAAAGCATTCGGACCTGCATTTACACTTTCATTGCACCAAATGCAATAGGACGATCTGTTTAACGGAATATAGAATACCACAAATTAATCTTCCGGACAAATTTATACCTGAAGATGTGAATATGCTGGTAAAGGGAATTTGTGAGCACTGTAACCCATAAAGTCTTATAATTTTATCATAAAGTTAGGCTTACCAAAATCGTCTTTAAAACGTAATAATTACATTTACCATAATTGTAATTTACCAACTATAGCCTATTTTGAACAACTCCATTAGAACATACAACAAAATCCACTCTGAAGTGGGGATAAAAATAGCCCCTTTTGATGTTGCCAAAAGGTATACCAAGCCCCACAAGCACAATAAGTACCTGGAAATAATCTATTTTGTAAAAGGCAGCGGGTTTCACCATATGGACATGGTTAGCCATAGCATAGAACCTCCTTTGTTGTTTTTTGTTAAAAAGGATGAGGTACACCATTGGGAGATCACTACAAAGCCCAAGGGCTATGTCATCATTATCAAGGAATCGTTTTTGGAAAGAACACTGGACAAATACATCAATTCACAGTTGATAAAATTGAACAATTGTCAGAAAATAAAGGTAAATGATGGGGATAAATCCTTGAAGGCCCTGTTCAAGGCCTTGTGCTGGGAGATGGATCAGGTTAATTTGAACCAAGAGGCCGTAGAGGGGGGATTAAAGGCCATATTGTCAAAAATGGTCAAGTATGCCACTTTACAAGGTGGGGAAAATACGGATAGGACCATGCAATTTGTAAACTTATTATCCGAAAATTTAAAAAATAATGTTGCTTTTTACGCAGAGGCCTTAAATACTACTTCCCAAAACCTCAATGCCCTATGTCATAAAGTGTTCAACAAAACGGCATCGGATGTAATTGCCGAACATATTATTATGGAGGTAAAAAGACAATTGGCATATACGAACAAACCTATAAGCGAAATTGCCTATGACCTGGAATTTAAGGACACCTCGCATTTTACCAAATATTTTAAGCGCTACACACAACTTACCCCACTTCAGTATAGAAAAAAACTAGTGTTAAGTTAACCGTGAAATGACTTCTCGACTCCGCTCGAAGTGACGATCGATTGTCTGGTCGAGCGGAGTCGAGACCTAAATTAAATGACAAAACATCCTTAACATAACACTAGTTTAAGTTTTAGGCAAGGTTTAAATCCGCAATAGGTTTAGGATTCTAGTACCATTCCTTTTTCAAATACACCATTTTAGGTTGAGGGGCTCCTCTATTTTTGTCAAAGTCTTTAATTGAAATTGACGTTTATGAATAATAGGAACCTTTTTATGATTGTTGCCCTATTGTTGGGTTTCCAAGCTTCAACGGCACAAATTTCAGGTAAAATAATAGATGCCACCGATAATTCGGCATTGGAATATGCTACGGCTGCCCTGTACGATCAGACCAATGGCTCCCTGATTACGGGAGTGGTTACTTCCCAGGACGGCTCCTTTGTTATAGAAGGGGTGAAACCCGGAACCTACTACTTGGAGGCTTCCTTTATGGGGTACAATACCAAAACAATTTCCGATATTGAATTGGATAAAAGACAGATCGTAAAAGACCTTGCCATAATTGGCCTATCCCTTGGTAACCAATTGGATGAAGTGGTCGTTCAGGGTGAAAGGGCCACTGTACTCCATAAAATAGACCGTCAGGTATATGATACCAAAAAGTTTCAAAGCAGTCAGGGCGGCAACGCCATAGACGTAGTAAGAAATTTGCCATCGGTCACCGTTGATGCACAAGGCGGAATCAGTGTAAGGGGCAGTTCCGGATTTGCCGTCCTAATCAACGGGAAGCCAACCCAAGGCGATGTCAGTGCCATTTTGGCCCAATTGCCCGCAAATGCATTGGAAACAGTGGAGTTGATAACTGCACCTTCGGCCAAATATGATCCTGAGGGCAAAGGTGGAATTTTAAATATAATAACAAAAAAGGGCGCGACCAATGGGGTTTATACCCAAGTAAACCTGAGAGGGGGATTACCTTCAATAGAACCTTATGATACCAAGGAAGCTGCCCAAAGATATGGAGTGGATGCCACTATAAATAAAAGAACGGACAAATGGAACCTGTCCTTTGGCACAAGTTACCAGCGTAATGATAGGACCGGTAGGAGGGAAGGAGAGGTATTTGTAATTAATCAAGTGGAGGACAAACAAACATTTTTACCTTCCGATGGGGAGCGTAGTTTTGATGATATTAGCTATAATGGTAGGTTGGGGATAGATTATACGCCCAATGCCTCCGACACCTATTCTATAGGTTTCTATGCAGGAAAGCATACGGTAGATCGTTTGGCCGATATCGATTATTATGACAATCATGCCATTTCGCCCATAGGCAGTGGCAACAGGGAATATACCTTTCAGTATTATAACCATAATTTAAGAACCAGAAAAGGCGATTTTGCCCTGGGAAGTTTTGATTATTCCCATAAATTTAACAATGCTTCCAAGTTGTCCACCTCCCTATTGTACGAATACACTTTTTTGGGCGGCCCGACCTATAATGATAATTTGGGCCTTACCGATCGCAGTATTGTTTATCAGCAGGAATACAATACCAACGACAACCCCTTAAATGGATATAGGGTGAATTTGGATTATCAATTCAAGCCCTTTGCTTTTGGTACCTTGGAAACCGGTTACCAATATAGGGATATAGACCATACCGGAGAGTTCGTTTATGAGCGGGATGGTGTTTTGGTACCCGAATTTTCAAGCAATATAAGCCTGCAGCGTACCATCCATTCCGGATATACGCAACTAACGGATACAAGTAATAAATGGGATTATGCGGCCGGTCTGCGCCTGGAATCCATGGATCGTACCTATTCGGAGAACCTAAGGACCGCCGATCCCGAACAAACCTATACCTATGATTTTGTGAAACTATTTCCATCCGCTTCCTTACAGTATACGGTTAACGACGCTACCAAATTAAAGGCGGCCTATAGCAAAAGGGTAGAACGGACCACCACCTTAAAAATGAACAGTTTTGCGGAAAGGGAACACTCCGAGGTTTTTGAACAAGGGGACAATCAATTGAGACCGGAATTCATAGATCTGGTGGAATTGGGGGTCGTAAAAAATTTTAAAGGTGGTAATTCGGTCAGCGCCACTGCGTATTACAGACATGTGGACAATGTAATAAACCGGGTAAATACCTTGGCCTATGAAGCCAATGGGGCCGTATTGGACAGTATTATTAATCGGGTCTATTCCAATGTGGGCAAGAGCAATGCCATTGGTCTGGAAATAGGGGCGCAATTAAAAACATGCCAAAATTGGAGCAATTATATTGGGGCCAATATTTATTCCTATGATATTCAAGGAGCCTTTGTATTCAGGCATAGGGATGGCATTACCAGGAATTACGCCGTGAATAGCAATGCCACCATCTATTCTTTCAACCTAAATTCTACCTATTCTTTCTGGGAAAATGCTTCCCTGCAATTTACTTTCAACTATTTGTCCGATACAAATACCGCCCAAGGGGAAGACTCCAGGTTCTATTCCCCCAATCTTAGTTTTAGAAAGTCCTTTTTCGATGACAAACTAACGGCAACCCTTCAATGGCAGCATATGGATATGGGATTATTGGACACCAATGAACAACGGATCACAACCTTTAAGGACAATGAATTTTACACTACCACGAATTATAGGTACGAGGTAGATATGATATCCATTAATTTGTCCTACACTTTTAATGCCATAAAAAATAAGGCAAAGTTTATAGAAAGTGAGTTTGGTAAAAAAGAATTCTAAATGTGCATCCTAACCTAAAGTGTTCCAAGCTGTTCGGGCTGCTGGCTTTGTAAATTAGGATAGTCCGGTAATTGTAGATTATATTCCTGGAAAAATCTTCCGTAACTTTTATATATTAGCAGTTATGGATCCAATTGAGATAAGGACGGTCAATGTTGTTCAATATATAAAGCCATTACGGGAAGGCGGTTCCCTTCCGGCAATTGTAAAGGCGGATGATGGATTTTTGTATGTTTTAAAATTCAGGGGGGCCGGACAAGGCAAAAAAGCGTTGATAGCCGAACTTTTGGGAGGAGAGTTGGCGAGGGCCATCGGCCTAAAGGTTCCTGAGCTGGTGTTTATGAATCTTGATGATTCCTTTAGTAAGACGGAACCGGACGAGGAAGTCCAAGACTTATTAAAATTTAGCGTAGGTCTTAATCTTGGCTTACATTTTTTGTCCAGTGCCATTACTTTTGATCCCTTGGTCTCCAAGGTAGATGCCATTACTGCCTCGAAAATTGTATTGTTGGACAGTATTATGAGCAATATTGATCGGACTGCAAAAAACACCAATCTGTTAAATTGGAACAAGGAGCTTTGGGTAATAGATAATGGGGCCAGTTTTTATTTTCACCATAACTGGGAAACTTGGAAAGACCACCTTAAGCGAACCTTTCCCCTAATAAAAGACCATGTACTTTTAGAATTTGCTACCAGGCTGAAGGAGGCGGCCTTGGTAATTAAAGGGGCGCTAGGTACCGATAAAATTTCGGAAATTATTGGACTAATCCCTGAAGAATGGCTGTTGGACGAGGCGGATGATCTAAGTCCCGTTGAAATTAGAGCGGCCTATAAGGAATATTTGGATGCCAAACTTGCTATGATCGATACCTTGGTTAAAGAATCTGAAAATGCAAGATAGGGACAAATACGAATACGCAATTATTAGACTTGTTCCCAAAGTGGAGCGTGCGGAATTCTTTAATATCGGGGTAATACTGTATTCGAGGCGGAAAAAGTTTCTAGAAGTAAAATATTTGGTGGATCCCAAAAAATTGGGATGTTTTTCCAAGGAAGTGGATATTAATGCCATAGACAAATATTTAAAGGCCTGGACCTTGGTGTGCAAAGGAGCGCCTTATGGAGGGGCCATCGGTAAATTGGATCTACCGGATAGATTTAGATGGTTAACAGCCTCCAGAAGTACAATGATTCAGAGTTCGGAAACCCATTCGGGCCTATGCCATGATCCCAAGACCGAACTGGAAAATCTATTTGAGGCATACGTTTTATAGGCATATACTAAATTTCCCGGGATGCGAGGTAGTATTGTGTAGGCATTAAAAGGAAAGGGAATTAATTTCAAAAAAAGTCCTTGGGAAGTAAGTATTACGGGGTATTGGATAGGGTACCCATGCAATGAAAATTGCAGAAAAAGGGCTTAAAAAACATAGTTTTTTAAATATAAATGAAGTAAATGGCTGTTATTTAAATTATTAGCGCCATCTTTGCCGGATAATATTATAATAAATTTAATTACATTACGATGAGTAGTAAAGGAACAGTAAAATTTTTCAACGAAACAAAAGGTTTTGGTTTTATCACTGAAGAAGGTGTTGAAAAGGATCATTTTGTACACATTTCAGGTTTGATCGATGAAATTCGCGAAGGCGATGAAGTATCTTTTGACCTAAAAGAAGGTAACAAAGGATTAAACGCAGTAAACGTACAAGTTATATAATATATACTTCCATGTTTAATGATAAAGCCCATCAGCAATGATGGGCTTTTTTATGCGCTATACCCATCGTGATATGGGAAATTAGACGTAGTTTCGCAGCTTGTAAAAATACTCTTATGAAGCGCATAAACGAATACAGGAAATTATTTGGGATTGAAAGGGAAATAGATCTAAAGGTACTTAAGAAAAGTTACCGCGATTTGGTAAAGGAATGGCACCCCGATAAATTTCAGGAAGGCGATAGTAAGCGGGAAGAGGCCGAGGTAAACAGCAGAAGGATTATTGACGGCTATCATTTTTTGGTGAGCATTGCCCCTGAAACCATAGCGGCAAACTTGGAGGCCTATACGGAAACCATTACCAATTCCGGAATAGCCGACTACCATCATAAAGGCCTGCTTTTGGAAATAACCTTTATGGACGGATCTACCTATGAGTATTTTGGCGTTACCAAGCAAGTGTATATAAAGATGGTCAATTCCAATACGGTAAACCGTTTTGCGAAGCGCATGATCTATCCCAAATACACCTATAGGCAATCCAAAAAACAGCTTCAGGAAGTTTAGGGGTTAAAAGTTCAAGGTTTGAAAGTTCAAGGTTCAAAGTATTGAGTACATAGTATAGAGTATTGAGATTTATTGATCTTCAGTAGGCAGGTTCACAATTAACGGTTTGAACGTAACAAAAGCTCCTTCCCTTGGCAAGGGAAGGTGGATTCTCCGACCCAAGGAGGAGAAGACGGAAGGGATGGAAGTTGCAAGATTCAATGTTCAAAGTTTAAAAGTTGAAAGTTTAAAAGTTGAAAAAATCTAAATCTAACATCTCAATTCTAGTGTCTAGAATCTAGTATTTCAATTCCAATATCTCGCATCTAACATCTAAACCCCCGTCACTCCTCCCCCTAACCCTCCCGCCCAAAAGGGGCACAGGCACTTCCAAGGAGGGGGAATAATTCCTAGGTATAAATTATTTAATTTACCTCCCAAGGATGGGGGTAAAGGTGGGGACCAAAATTCAATAAGTAAATTATAACGACGCGAGTTAAAGCTCCTTCCCTTGGTTAAGGGAAGGTGGATTCTCCGACCCAAGGAGGAGAAGACGGAAGGGATGGAGGCTGCAAAGTTCAAGGTTCAAAGTTGGAATGTTGAAAGTTATAAAGTTGAAAGCTCTAACATCTCAATTCTAGTGTCTAGAATCTAGCATCCAACATAATTCATTAAAACGAATATTTATTCGATTTAATATGCTATATTTGCACCGTGAGGGTAAAGGATGAAACAAAACAATGGGCGATTGTAGAAAACACTTTGGATATTGTTTTCGAAAGGGGTTTTGCCGGGATAAAAATGGCGGACCTCGCCAATCGGGTGGGTCTTTCCGTTTCTACGCTCTATGTATATTACAGGAATAAGGAAGATTTAATAGTTTCCATTGCCATAGGGCTCATAGAAAGGGAAACCCAGAGAAGCGAACAGGAAATCACGGAAGATCTGCCCTATAAGCTCAAACTAAAGAAACTATGGCTTTTTTGGATCAACTTCAGTATCAACAACAAAAGGGAAATGAGTTTTTTAGAGCAGTTGAAAAAATCGCCCTATTATGAAAAAGTACCGCTTACCGTAAAGGAGACCAAAAGCAAAATGGCCATGGACCTTATAGAATTGGGGAAAAGGGAAGGCTTGCTCAAGAATGTGGACAATAATATACTTATGGGTATCATAGGAGCCTTAATGGGGGAAACCGTAAAATTGATTATGGAAGGAAAAATGGAGTTGAACCAGGAAAATATCGACTTTATGTTCCTAATGGTTTGGGATGCCATTAAAAGTTAGTTTTTTTTGAATTAAAACAGAATATTTATTCGATAATAAATGCATTAAATGCCGCCATCGCAGTAAAAACTATTTATCCATTGAAAAAAATAATAAAGCAAATGAGCATAGTAATTGGAAGCGGACTTTTATTGGTGATCCTAATAATCGTTCTATTTGTGTATCTAAGCCCCGAATTTGGAGGTACTCCCTCTGTGGAGCAGAAAATGGTCTATATTAAATCGCCCAACTATAAAGATGGGAAGTTCATCAATAGGGAACAGGTAAAACTGGATATGGGGCTGCGCGATTTTGGAAAAAGTCTGGCAGGTTACTTCGGCGCCCCGCCCAATACCAAACCCGCTAGGGATATTCCCGTGGAGAAATTGGATTCCATGGATATTGCCAATTACACGGGAAGTACCCGTCTTATCTGGTTCGGCCATTCCGCCTTTATATTGCAAACGAACAATAAAACAATTTTGATCGACCCCATGTTCGGTAAGGTACCCGCACCACATCCCATGTTGGGCTCCAATCGTTTTAGCAAAAATCTTCCGATAGACGTGGAAAAACTTCCCAGAATAGATGCCGTATTAATTTCACATGACCATTATGATCATTTGGATTACAGCTCCATTCAGAAGTTAAAGGGCAAGGTGAATATGTTCTTTACCCCCTTGGGCGTTGGGGTACACTTGCAAAAATGGGGCGTGGCAAAGGAACGTATTGTTGAACTGGATTGGTGGCAGGAAGTGGTCCATGAAGGCTTGGTATTCAGATGTACTCCCGCACAACATTTTTCAGGAAGGGGATTGACGGATAGGGCCGGCACCTTGTGGAGTTCTTGGATAATACAATCGGAAACCGATAATATTTTCTTTAGTGGGGACAGTGGTTACGGACCACATTTTAAGGAAATAGGGGACAAGTACGGACCTTTCGATATGGCGATGATAGAATGCGGGCAGTACAATGAGATGTGGCCCGATATACATATGTTTCCCGAACAGACGGCCCAGGCCGGATTGGACGTAAGGGCCAAACAGATAATACCCATCCACTGGGGCGCTTTTAAGTTGGCAATGCATCCTTGGACAGAACCTATAGAGCGTGTTACCAACAAGGCAAGAGAGCACAATTTGGAGGTATTGACCCCAAGAATAGGGGAGCCTATCCCCATTAATGGTATAGAAGTTTCAACCTCCCAATGGTGGCAATAATTTGGACATACCTTATGGGATCATTTTTAAATCGTTATAAGCGAAAGATAGGACCGCATGCCCTATTCCGTGGAAATTATTTAGGCCCCGGCTTAATGGGTCTATATATTCTATTATATATTATTGTTGTCCGATAAATTTTTTACAAATCATCATAAGTCCATTAATAAAAATAATTTAAAGTCATTGACGTCTTTTGTATCCTGCTTTTTGATTCGATATATCCTAATAAAAAGGGAGGCTTTAAATCAGCTGGTTGTAATAGGATCTTTAGTCTTAAGTCTTGCAACGAAGAGGTCTTTTGTCTTTAACCGGACAATAATGATAATATATATTACTTTTGCAACATCTTTTATAATAACAAGATGAAGAAATATAAGATTGCAGTAGTACAATTGAACCTCAACGATGTTGCCGAAAACAACCTTAAAAAATGCATGTTCTGGGTTGGAAGGGCCGCTGATGAAGGGGCAGAGGTTATTTGTCTCCCTGAGCTATATAGTAGCCACTATTTTTGTCAAAGTGAGGATACTGACAATTTTGCCTTGGCAGAGCCATTGTACGGCACCTCTTTTAAGGCGTTTAGTGCTTTGGCCAAGGAGCTGGGGGTAGTAATTATTGTACCTTTTTTTGAAAAGCGGATGGCAGGTATTTATCACAATAGTGCCTATATTATTGATACGGATGGTACCGAAGCCGGCCTATATCGAAAAATGCACATTCCGGACGATCCGCACTTCTATGAAAAGTTCTATTTTACACCAGGGGATCTGGGCTTTAAGAACAATCCTACTAAAAAAGGGAATATAGGGACCCTTATATGTTGGGACCAATGGTACCCTGAAGCGGCCAGACTTACGGCACTTAAAGGGGCCGAAGTTTTATTTTACCCAACGGCCATTGGCTGGCATCCACAGGAGAAGGAGCAATACGGGGAAAAACAATACAATGCCTGGATGAACGTAATGAAAGGTCACGCCGTAGCCAACGGAATATTTGTGGCGGCTGCCAATAGAATCGGTTTGGAGCAATATCTCCCCAATACGGCAGGTATCGAGTTTTGGGGAAGATCCTTTATCGCGGGGCCCCAAGGTGAGATCCTGGCCCAGGCTTCCCACGATAAGGAAGAGATCCTAATAGCCGAAGTGGATCTGGACCTACAGGAAAATGTACGTCAGAATTGGCCGTTTTTCAGGGATCGGCGTATAGATGCCTTTGCCGACATCACCAAAAGGGCCTTGGACTAAATGGGAAGGTTTCCTGCAGAATGGGAAAAACAACAGGGCATTCTACTCTGTTTTCCCCATAACGGTAACGATTGGCCAGGTAAGTATGGCGCCATACAATGGGCTTTTGTGGAGTTCATTAAAAAGGTGGCTTCCCATGAAGAGGTTTTTTTGCTAGTGGACAGTTCCCAACATAGGGAAAAGGTTGCGGAAATGTTGGAAACGGCCACCGTGAACCTTAAAAAAATCACTTTTATCATTCAGAAGACCAACCGTAGTTGGATGCGGGATTCAGGACCCATTATTGTTAAAAATGGCAAGGACAGTGAAGCCCTAAACTTTAATTTTAATGGTTGGGCCAAATATTCCAATCATAAACTGGACAGAAAGGTTCCTAAGGCCGTAGCGGAGGTCCTGAAATTGCCTTTGACACAGGTGGTATACCAGGGCAAGCCCGTGGTTCTGGAAGGCGGGGCACTTGAAGTGAACGGCAAGGGAACCATGATTACATCGGAGGAGTGTCTCTTGCACCCAACGGTACAGGTGAGGAATGCCGGCTTTACCAAGAAGGATTACGAAGCTATTTTTAAGGAATATCTGGGGATCACCAATACCATCTGGGTGGGGGATGGCATAATAGGGGACGACACCCACGGCCATATAGACGATTTGTGCAGGTTTGTGGATGCAGAAACCATTGTGACCGTAGTGGAGAAAGACCCCGAACATAAAAATTATAGGGCTCTCCAGGATAATTTGGAGATACTTGGGAATGCCAGCTTGGAAGATGGTAGATCCCCAAAAATCATCACCCTGCCCATGCCCAAGGATATTGTATTTGAGGGTTTGACCCTACCTGCCAGTTATGCCAATTTTCTGATTCTTAACCACTGTGTTTTAGTGCCCACCTTTAATGATCCGTTAGATAGAATGGCGTTGAACATCCTGGCCAGTTGCTTTCCTGATAGGGAAGTAATAGGTATTGGTGCCATTGATCTTATATGGGGCTTTGGCACCCTGCATTGTTTAAGCCAACAGATACCGCTTTAAATAGGAACTACATTAGATGGTTGTCCATTTTTATCGACCTGATAGCTCTTTTTGCAACGTATAATAGTCTTAAATTGGGTTAGTTTATTTCCCCTGTAAGAAACGAACAATTAATTTGGTAAAATAATAGGACTGACTACCTTAGGGGCCACATAAAATATAGTGTGTCATGAAACGATTCAAAGCCCTCGATGTATTCCGCGGATTAACCATTTGCTTAATGATTATTGTTAATTCTGCGGGGGATTGGGATCTTACCTTCGCGCCTCTATTGCACGCCAAATGGCATGGGTTTACGCCGACCGACCTGGTTTTTCCCTCTTTTCTTTTTGCGGTAGGAAATGCTTTTGCATTTGTTAAGACCAGATGGGCCGATAAACCGCTTTCGGAGGTTTTTCAGAAAATTATCAAAAGGACTTTGATCATCTTTTTATTGGGCTATATCATGTACTGGTTCCCTTTTGTTTCATGGACGGACTCCGGGGAACTGGCCGGGATTCCTTTTAGCCAAACCCGGATAATGGGAGTGTTACAGCGAATCGCTATTTGTTATTTTATAGGGGCAACCATGATCTATTTTCTTAGCAACCGTCAGCTAATTATCGCTTCTGCCATCATCCTCCTTGGCTATTGGGGACTGCTTGGCACCTTTGGCGATTATACCTTGGAGGGCAACCTAGTGAGAACCCTTGATAGGTTGCTTCTAGGCGATGGCCACCTTTATGGTGGGGATGGACTTCCGTTCGATCCCGAGGGCTTATTGAGTACCTTGCCGGCCATCTGTAATGTATTGGCAGGGTATCTGGTAGGGCAGTTTGTTATTCAAGGAGGCATTACTTATGAAAAGTTGGCCAAAATGTTAATGATAGCGGTAGGGCTGTTGGCCGTTGCGTATTTTTGGAATTTTAGTTTCCCTTTCAACAAGAAGTTATGGACAAGTTCGTTCGTAATCCTTACCATTGGCCTGGACATCATTGTATTGTCCTTGCTTATTTATGCCATCGAATTTGTTAAAAAGCCCATAAACTTTAACTTCTTCGAGATCTTTGGAAAGAACCCCCTCTTCATATATCTCTTGTCTGAATATTTGGCCATTAGCTTACTGTTTGTAAGGGTAGATGGAAATCAAAGCCTGTACAATTACATCTATGTGAATGGCTTCAGCTGGTTGGGACCCTATTATGGATCGTTTGCCTTTGCCTTTGTTTTTATGTTTATTTGTTGGCTTGTAGGACTTTGGCTGGATAAAAGAAAGATTTATATAAAAGTTTGATCGCACCCATAGGCATTTAGCTGAATGTACATATTTGATCAATAGAATTGCCCGAAGCCCCGGGGGCAGCATTATAGGTAATTAGATAGACGGCAATGGATTATTTAGCCTTGTATGGCAGTGGTCTTGCTTTCAATACCTCGTACGCTCTGTGTTGGCTTAGTTCGGATCAATCTCAAAAGTTGTGTGTGAATTGGAGTAAGATAGAATCTTATATCCCAAATTCGTGCTCTGTTCATTTTTTGCATCGCCCAAATGCAGAGCATTCATGAATACCAATAAAAACAATAGACAAACTGATGAATAAAAAACGACCAGGGCCGAACAACCAAGGTACAGTGTACCTTGGCTTGGAGGAGCCGGCAGTAGCCAAGGCCAACTTAGCAACACTTACAATTAAAAGAGCCGAACAGCCGCCGCAGCGTCCAGACCGCTTTCACTTGGGTGAGATGCTCTTTGGACGCCTGCCTGGCGGATAGACAGGGCTTCCATAGCCAATGTGGAAACCACTTGATTTAAGACGAAATCGAAGATTCACGAAAACCGATAAAAAACAATAAAAACCAATTGAGAAAAATGAAAGAATAATTTGATCATTGGTATTCGTAGATTCTTCTAGGTAAATAAAAATCAAGAAACACGGCTATTCAAATTATTTCCGATTTTTTAATATACACAACAATTAGTCATGATCCCTTAGTTCATTTATATTAAATTTTTATAATATCCGTAGGGGTTTCCACTAAAATGGTCTTTCCACCACGAACGGCAATAGGTTGCTTCATAATTTCGGGCGTATGCCTAATCATTTTTATCCAATCGTCGGTAGAAAACTCGTGAGGGTCAAAATGGGCTTTGTAGGCAGGATGTTCCTGATTTACGAGATCTTTGACTTCCATATTCAATTTACCCGCCAATTCCGTAATCTGGGTACCGGTCAAAGGAACTTTTAGGATGTCGATTTCAAGTATCGGCAATCCTTCAGCTTTGGCATATGCCAAGGTTTGCTTGGCCCTTGTGGACTTGGAACTGTAATATAGGGTTATCTGTCTTTCCGAGCTGGCTATTTCTCCCATAGTTTTACTTTAAGGTGGTATTAACCATTTTTTTTATGGGTCTCTAAATGATGTTTGATCAATTGCTTTAAACTCTCCAAATAATCCTTTAAATCTTCCTTGTTTACATGGGGAAGATTATTTGCCGGAAGGGTCAAAGGATTTTCGTCCAAAAAACGGTATAGCTCGGGATAATGGGTTTCAATTTCGGAAGTGAGCTGAGAAATATCACCTAATACTTTTCTTAAATCGTTCATTGCGAAAAATGTATTGATTGATACTATAAATATAAAGAAGTTTTTAGTTAAAAACCCTGATGATGGTCAGGTAAATATTAATTGATCAAGGGAAAAAATATTTGTGACAACCCTATTATATTTTTGAATCAGGTATCTTTATACTTGCAATGAACAATGAACAATGAACAATGAACAATGAACAATGAACAATGAACAATGGGCAATGGGCAATACACTATAAGCAATAGCTAAAAGAGCTTCAATTAGGCACCGGTCTGCAAAGTAGGCAGTAAGCGATAAGCAGTAAACAATGAAATCATTTTTATGCCAACTGTAAACGGCCACTACCCACTGTGGACACCTAAGTATTTAAAAATTAATCCCAATAAGTATAGGGAACAAGCCTGCCTGTTGGCAAAGGCAGGCCTGCCCGACTACGTTAAGGCGGGGTTTTAATATTAATTCTAAGTACATGACAAAAATCGTCTTAACAAGGTTTAGCGGAAAATCCGTTTTACCCCAAACCCTAAAGGGAGCCTGATTTTCCTTAATTTCTCCCCTGCCCGACTACTTCGTTCAGGCGGGCTTTAGGGTCGGGGTCAGAAATTGAGGAAAATCTTGCGAAATGGAATATTGTCATCTACTAAACCTTTAACTAAATAAAAAACAATGAAAGCAATAGGATTTAAACAATCGTTGCCCATAACGGAAAAGAATAGTTTTATAGCTTTTGAGACTGAAAAACCAACGCCAGCGGAATATGATCTGTTGGTTAAGGTCTGGGCAATATCCGTAAACCCAGTGGACTTTAAAATTAGGCAAAATGCAGCAAAGGGGAAGGTGTTGGACACCCCAAAAATTATTGGATGGGATGCGGTTGGAATTGTAGAGGCCATAGGGGAAAAGGCCACAAGGTTCAAGGTGGGGGACGAGGTGTATTATGCGGGGGACCTTACCCGAAGTGGGAGCAATGCGGAATATCAGCTCGTCGATGAACGTATTGTGGGGCACAGACCTAAAAATTTAAGTGTACCCGAAGCAGCGGCCATGCCATTGACAAGCTTAACCGCCTACGAAGCACTATTCGACCGTATAAGGATCCATCCTGAAAAGGACAGGGGCAAATCGGTTTTGATCATTGCAGGTGCCGGAGGGGTCGGTTCCATAGCCATACAATTGGCCAAAAAATTTGGCAACCTTACGGTCATCGCTACAGCATCTAGGGAAGATTCCATAAGCTGGTGCAAGGATCTGGGAGCGGACTATGTGCTGAACCACCATAATCTAAAAGAGGAACTGGAGAACATTGGCCATCCCCAGGTAAATTATATATTGGATTTTGTGGACCTGGAAGGGTATTGGGAATTGGCGGTCGATATCATAAAACCCCAAGGCCATATTGTTTCCATTACCGGTAGCAGTACCCCGTTACATTTAAATTTGTTAAAGAACAAGAGTGTTACTTTTTCA
This sequence comes from Arenibacter sp. P308M17, assembly GCF_003426735.1. Lineage (GTDB taxonomy): Bacteria > Bacteroidota > Bacteroidia > Flavobacteriales > Flavobacteriaceae > Arenibacter. The sequence continues at coordinate 553,643 of NZ_QVON01000002.1, read as the reverse complement.
TTGGAATTTATGTTTACCCGTTCCATGTACCATACCGAGGACATAGGGCGACAGCACGAAATTTTGAACCATATGGCCCAATTATTGGACGAGGGGGTTCTAAAGACCACCTTGACTACTACGCTTTATGGGTTTACGGTAGAAAACCTAAAGGCCGCACATGAAATGCAGGAATCGGGGAAAACCATTGGGAAAACGGTTATTCTGTTTTAACGGACCAGGGCGGTTATTTTAATTAAAGGTTATTTTTGTACTTAATCCATCAAAAGAGTTTTATTATGACTATTGAAGAAACATTGGAGCGTTTGGGAATTGTGTTGCCAGCAGTGGCACCCAGGGGGGTAGGGAATTATGTTTCATGGGCCATTTCCAACAATACCCTTTATACTTCCGGTCAGTTGCCCTGGAAAGACGGAACGTTTGGCGATTTGGCATTTACCGGTAGGGTAGGGAGCGATCTGAGCATAAAGGAAGGGTATGACTGTGCCCGTATCTGTGCCATTAATGCCATAGCCCAACTAAAGGATGCCGTAAACGATCTGGAAAGGGTAAAAAAAATTATCCGCTTGGACTGCCATATACAGGCCGCCGAGGGGTTTAAGGACCATTCGGATGTTTTGGACGGGGCTTCGGATGTAATGAACCAGGTGTTTGGGGACAAGGGGATCCATACCCGGTCTGCCATCGGCATATATCAATCGCCATTGAACGTCCCGGTAATAGTCTATTTAATTGCCGAAATAGAGTGATCCGGCAAAATTTAAATTGAAATTATTCTTTCTTATTCAATAGGTTGTTTTTTTGTTTAGGAGTGAAAAAAACACTCAAACTTTTTCCCAATACCTAAAAGACTGTCCAAAATTTTGTTTATAGTCGCTTGCCTTTAATCCAAATTTTGGCTTTGAGGGCGTGATGGGATACTGTGTATTTTTATAGATTCTTTCCTGAAATGTAATTTTTATGCCTTAAAACGTTGATAATTATTATTCTCTGAATAACATTTAACAGGAAAAATTGGACAAATTAACGAAAGGTCTTTGTAATACCAATAACAAAATGTAAGTTGGTAGCGTAAAACCCTTGCATGAAAAAAATCTACTTTTTAGCTCTTTTGGGCTTTTTCCATTTTGCAGTATCGGCACAATCGGAATTCATCACTACCTGGAAAACCAATAATCCAGGAATTTCAGAAGATAACCAGATTACCATTCCTACCTATTCTGGGGAAACCTATGACTATACAGTGGATTGGGGGGATGGAACTTCGGATATGAATGTTACTGGAAATATTACCCATACATACGCTCAACCGGGAACCTATAAGGTAAAAATATCAGGAATTTTTCCCAGGATTTACTTTTTTGGATCTAGTTGGCAAGACGATACCCCCATGGATAATAAAAAATTAATAACCATTGACCAATGGGGATCAATAGAATGGAGTTCAATGGAATTTGGTTTTTTGAACTGTACCGAGATGGATGTAACAGCCCTAGATGTTCCACTTCTCAGCCACTCCACTAATATGAATTCTATGTTCAATGGGTGTTATTCCTTGAAGGGAAGTTCCTCATTTGCCTCATGGGAGGTATCTTCCATTGAGCAAATGAATGACTTGTTTGCTGATTGCTTTATCTTCAATCAGGATATTAGTTCTTGGAATGTGGGCAACGTTAATGGTATGTCATACATGTTCTCAGATGCTCAGCTATTTAATAGTAATATTGGAAGTTGGAATGTTGCCGATGTAAAAGACATGAGCGGTATGTTTCAAAATGCTTTGGCATTCAATCAGGATATTGGGGGTTGGAATGTATCACAAGTGACGCAGATGATAAATATGTTCTATGGGACATTATTGTTCAATCAGGATATCGGCTCTTGGAATGTGGGTATGGTAAATACGATGAATGCTATGTTTGCAAATGCATCGGCATTCAATCAGGATATTGGCAATTGGGATGTATCTTTAGTGACAGATATGTCCAGTATGTTTTATGGTTCTGGAAGCTTCAACCAGAACCTTGGCAATTGGCATATCGAGGTGGTGAACAATCTTTCGGGAATGTTTAACGGAACAGCTCTATCTACAAAAAATTATGACGATACCCTAATTGGCTGGTCCAAGCAATCTTTAAATAATGGACTGAATTTTGATGCGGAAAACAGCCAATATTGTAAAGCAACAGAGGCCAGACAATCAATTATTGACAGCCATGGCTGGACCATTTCCGATGCTGGGGCCAATACCGAATGCCATTTTGTAACCACATGGAAGACGGACAACCCTGGTGCTACCAGTGATGATAGAATACGGATCCCTACAGTTCCAGGAGAAATCTACGATTACTCTGTAGATTGGGGGGATGGCAATACTGATACAGGGATTACGGGAAATATAACCCACCAATATGCCACACCCGGAACCTATACGGTATCCGTATACGGGAAATTTCCCAGAATTTACTTTAATGATTTTTATGGGACGACCCAAGATTCGGACAAAATTGTTTCAATAGACCAGTGGGGTTCAGGGGAATGGACTTCCATGGACAATGCTTTCCTACACTGTTCTAATCTGGATGTATTGGCTACCGATATTCCAAATTTGGAAAAGGTTGGTTCTGCAAATGGAATGTTCCGATTTTGTGAAGCCTTGGTTGGTAATGACTCCTTCTCCGCTTGGAAGGTCGGCACTATTTTGAGTTTCGGCAGTATGTTCGATGGGGCAAGCCTGTTCAATCAGGATATAAGCGGTTGGGACGTATCCAATGCAACCAATTTATCCCACATGTTTTCCAATGCAATTAGTTTTAACAGTGATATCTCTAATTGGAATATTGGTAAGGTGCAATTCATAGACGGTATGTTTCTCGGAGCCAAATCCTTCAATCAGCCATTAGGGAAATGGAAAGTTGATCATCTAACATCCATGCATACCCTGTTTGGTGGGGCTAGTTCCTTTAACCAGGATATATCTTCATGGAACGTCGGTAATGTGCAAAATATGGGCGCTATGTTTTCAGGTGCAGCTTCCTTTAACCAGGGTATTGGAAATTGGGATGTTTCAAGCGTGACTTCAATGAATGTAATGTTTGCAGGGGCAGAGGCGTTTAATCAAGATATTTCGAGTTGGGATGTAAGTGCTGTTACAGATATGACTGGAATGTTTGAAAGGGCAACCAGTTTTAATCAACCATTAAATAGTTGGAATGTTTCCAACGTAACGCAAATGGCCATAATGTTCGTCGAGGCCACTTCGTTCAACAAGCCCTTGTACCAATGGGATGTATCAAATGTTACCGATATGAATGGTATGTTTGGAAAAGCTACCTCTTTTAATCAAGATATTTCCGATTGGAATATAGGCAATGTGACTTCTATCGGTGGAATGTTCAATGGGGCAGCCTCTTTTGACCAGAACTTAGGAAAATGGGATGTGAGTATGGTTACAACAATGGATTACCTTTTCTCTGGAGGAGGACTATCCTTGGAAAACTATGACAAAACCCTTATAGGATGGAGCAATTTACAGGCGTTACAAAGCAATGTTTTGTTATTTATGAATAACAGCCAGTTTTGCGATGGAGAATTAGCAAGGCAAAGTCTTATTGATAATTATGGTTGGATCATTACGGATGGCGGTAAGGTTCCGCTCTGTAACGAAGACAATGACTTGGATGGGGTTTTGGACCAGTATGATTTTTGTTTAAATACCCGGCCAGGAATAGCGGTCAATACTAATGGTTGTGATATGGTACCTACAGGCGGCATTAAGGTGTATGCCTTAACGCCAAGTTGTACGGGCGGTAATGATGGGAGTATTGAAATATCAATGGACGATACGGAATATTTGCTGGATATCTCCATATCGGGCGAAGGAATTTCCAATCAATACAAAAACGTTCCATCCTATGAAACTTTTATAATGGATCAGTTGCCTGTTGGCGCTTATACTGTTACCATTGCTATTCCCGAAATACTTTTTCAACAGACATACGGGGTTGCCATTAATGGGCTTAATCCAATAAGTGGAAAAAGGGATGCGCTGGACCAGAAAGGAAGAACGGTTACCTATAATGTTTCGGGCAGTGAAAAATATGAAGTATTGGTAAACGGGCAGATTTCGAGTTTCATTTTTGACGATCCCGGCGAACAATCCATATTTATAGAAGGTCTATCCGGTAAAACAGATGTTTCCATTTATGGTGAGAGCGATTGTCAAGGCCACATTGTTGACAGTTTCTATATTGGAGACGCCATACAGGTCTTTCCCACGATCTCCTCGGACAACATTCATCTTTTAAGTGATGATAAACCGTTTAATATGATGATTTTCAGCTTGGAAGGCAAGTTGATTAAAGTAATTGATTACCAACAGAAGGCAAATATTTTAGATATCTCTGCTTGGGAATCAGGGGTGTATATACTTAAAATGAGAACTGATAATACAGAGGAATCAATAAAAATCATTAAAAAATAAAAATGACAAAATCAATTATAACCAGCGTGATTATAGTTTTATCTTCCCTGTTATTTTCCTGTAGTGGTGGCAGTGATAGTGCTAAAGAGCCAATAATAGATGAAGTAAACCCACCTGCAAAAGCCATTGGAATTTTACCTGTAAATGGCGAGCCCTGTTCCGACTATGAAGCCGTTTCGGGGAACGACGCCCAAGTTAATATTTCCTTTAGCTGGCAGGAAGCGGAATATGCCCAGAATTATGAATTGGTGGTGTACGAAGGTGGAAACGAGGTATCCAGGAATGTTGTCAATGCCTTGAACGCCAAAGTTTCATTGAATAGGGGGAAGGCATTTACTTGGAATGTGATCGCGAAAAACAGTGACGGACAAACCAATAGTGATACCATGTCTTTTGTTACTCCAGGAACTCCGATAGGCAATTTTGTGCCCTATGCCGCCGACATAAACTTGGTATTTGATACGAATACCGATCTAAATGTGTCGTGGGTAGGAAAAGATGAGGATGGTGATGTTTTAACCTATGATGTAGTGGTGAAGGAGGAAGGAGAGACCCTTGCGGAATTTAATGATTTAAGCGTTGAAACGCTGGACCCCATAGCGACTTCTCCAAATATGCTTTATACCGTTCAAGTCGTTAGCAAGGACGCTTTCGGGAATTCTTCCATATCCGAATTTAGTGCGATGTCAACCGAATAGAGGGAGATTTTTGTTCTTGTATCTCGGTTCTTGTGTCCAGTCCTTTATTAAGAATATTAAAGATATGGATTCGGCAATGGTTGTCACTTCGACAGAGTCCCTTTTCGGGACGACGAGAAGTCGCATATACTGTTTGGGAGCTAGATGTGCGATTTAGCTCATGCTATATTATTTTAGGGGTATTCGTGAACCTTCGGTTTAGCTTCGCTGAATCTTCGGTTTCTCATATACATTCGAAATGACGCCATGGAAACCTTTAATTTATAACTGACACCTTTAACTATCACTCTATAAATCAGCGGTCTTGTCTCTTATCCCTCCTACGCTCTGCGTCAGGGTAGTTTATATGATAAAAATGCCATAGGTTGAAATTCCATAGGTATTCATCAAGAATAGTGATATTGTTTCGCCCACATCCTTTTATTTTTATCGATTATATAATCGATACAGCATGAAAAAATTATCCTTAGGTTTTTGTTTACTAATGGGGTTCGTAACTATGGCACAAACGGTCGCCGATAAGCCGTTTCTTCAGGATAGTGCCGAGAAATTTACCTTGCAGGAGGAAGCAGGGAACGTAGCTTTGCTTCAAGTGGGCAGCGATAGGAACAAGGCCATTAAAGTACTTACCAACCAAGGCCTGATGCTGCCACATGAAAAAAACCTTAGGCAGGATGTGCAGTATCGACCCATGCTGGATATGGACATTATAACATTGACCGAGTACCAGGACCAATTTGTTTATTTAACGGACAAGGCGGTATTAAGCAATGCCTGGGCGGGCCAATTGTACTTTGAACACAAGTTGGAGGCACCAAAAGCGGTGGGCTTCGGCCCCGGCTTTTTGAGCTTGGTAGCAGGAGATAACGATGTTGTTATTTTTAAGGACAACCAGGAAGTGTGGAGGTCCTCCATCAATGGCCTAAATCCTTTATCCGTGCAATACGATCCCAATTCCGGGCAGTTTTTAATCCTAACGGCCGATGGCCTCTACCAAGTGGATGCCGGTGCAAAGTCGGCAAAAAAAGTGTTCAACGGCAACGATCTAACGGCATTCGCTTTATATAAAGACCATATTGTTTTGGGTACCAACAATGGCATACAGTATTTGGACCGCAAAACATTTGCCTTAAAACAATTGGACCAAAAACTGCCTTGGACAGCAATTACTTGCGTAAGGAATATCCGGGCCAGCCTATGGTTCGGGTCCACCAAAGGGGCTTTTAAGCTAAGAGAGGATGGCAAATACGATTATTACGCCTCAAAACGATGGTTGATAGACGATCAGGTGGTGGACCTGGCCGAGGGACCGGACGGTAGTGTGCTGATCCTGACCCAAAAAGGGATGGGCAAAATCAACTTCGTACCTATGACCCTGGCGCAAAAGGCGGAATATTTTCAGGAAATTCAGCGGTTGCGGCATATTCGCTACGGTTTTACCTCCGATCTGGCCATGAGAACCCCTGGCGATCTTTCCACGGGCTATTTTCACGATACGGATAATGATGGACTATGGACTTCCATGTACCTGGCAGGGGAGTTGTTCAGATATGCCGTAACCAAGTCGGACGATGCCAAGCAAAACGCCTACGAAGCCTTTGATGCCATGGAGCGGTTAACGGCACTTCCCAATTTAAAAGGCTTTCCGGCAAGGTCTTTTGAAAGGGATGGTTATGAGGTGGGGCTGCACGCCAACGGATTTTCCGAAGAGTGGAGATTGCAATGGGAAAAAGAAAACGGACGGATCTGGCAGTTGTCGGAGGATGAACTGTGGCGCTGGAAGTCCACCACCAGCAGCGATGAATCCTGTGGCCATTTTTTCGTGTATGCGCTTTTTGCCGAATTGGCACCCGACAAGGAATGGAGGGATAGGGCCATTCATCAAATAAAAATAGAGATGGACCATATTATGGATAACGATTGGTACCTGATGGACTGGAACGGAAAGCCTACCGCATGGGGAAAATGGAATCCGGAATATGTGAATAGTTTCCCTATCAACGTGGGGGATCGCAGATTAAATTCCACCCTTATTCTATCTTTCCTGCAAACGGCCTATCATTTTACCAAGGACAAAAAATATAAGAAGGGGGCCGAAAAGCTGATTAAAAAATATGGCTATGATGAAAATGCCAACCGCCCGGCCTCGGTCATCGGGTTTGTGGAAGGGGAGGACCTGAGCAATAAATGGAACCATTCCGATGATGAAATGTATTTCCTAACCATTCCCGGATTTGTTAATTATTCCTTTTCGGAGGAACAAAGGGAAGCCCATTTTAATGCGGCCAAAAGCCATTGGGAAGTGGAACGTTCGGAAAAAAATCCCTTGTGGAACTATCTCTTTGCACTTTCCGGCGGAAAAAATATAGATAGTGAGGAATCTGCCTGGTGGTTGCGGGAATTTCCTATGGATCTTATCGATTGGAAAATTGACAATGACCACAGAAAGGACCTGACCAAAATAGCCCCCAATTTCCGAAGCCAGACCTATACCGAAGTGTTGCCCGGCGATGAGCGGACACTGCATTTGCATAATGGGGCCTATAGGAACAATGGCGGTAGCGATGGCAAACGGGAATATGCCCCCTATATCTATCTCTTGCCCTATTGGGCAGGCCGGTATGTGGATGCCATTAGTGCACCGCAGGGGGAGTAAGGGAATTATACTGTAAGATGTTGTATATTAGAATTGAGTATTTAGTATTGGGAATTGAGAGGGAACTTTTAACCTGCCAACTGGCAACTGTTACTGCCGATAACAAGTCCTAATGTTGAATATAAATCGTAATATTACTATGTTCTTTATAAGTTAAAAAAATATCATGAACAAACTCATTCTTCTATCGGCATTATGTATTTTTTATAGTATTCAGTTATCCGCCCAGGTGACTTCTGGGGATGCAGTCCAATACCCACCCTGTACAGAGGAGGATATACCCCACTACAATGCCTACATGGTGAGTAGCCCACCACAAATTGATGGTCGGTTAGATGATTTGGTCTGGCAGACGGCCCCAACGTCACCCAGGTTCAGGGATTTGATTTCTGGGGATAAGACCATCCATGATACAAGGGCTGCGGTACTGTGGGACAATGAATATTTATATGTTGCCTATTGGATAGAAGAACCCAATGTTCAGGCTACCCTCACAGAACGCGATGCCTTGATTTATAAGGATAATGATGTAGAGCTTTTCATTGCAGGAAAGGATGGGTATTACGAATTTGAGATCAATTCTTTTGGAACCATCTATGAGGTTTTCTTTATTTGGGAAGATTCGGATTCCTATAAAAACGGAGTCTATGATGCCATCCCTGAATTTGGTAAGGACCAGCCAGGGAGGAAACCCTTTTCGGGAGTTGGCTATCAACCTCATCCGCGAGGAGGCCGGATAGGGTATTGGAATTGGGACTTCCCGGGATTGAGAAGTGCTGTATATGTAGATGGAACTATAAATGACGATAGAGATAGGGACCGGGGATGGACCGTAGAATTGGCCATTCCGTGGTCTGGCATGTCGGCATTGGCTTTGGGGGACAACAGGAGCTTACCGCCCAAGGATGAGGATATCTGGCGCATGGATTTCTCACGGTTCAATCAGTACAAAGAGGCTACTCCGTCCAAAGATAGTGGGGGATGGGCATGGAGTCCCCATGGTGTTTGGGATTCCCATGTTCCCGAATGCTTTACGTATATCCACTTTTCACAGAAGGATGTTTCCCTTATAAAAAAGGAAACAGAAAAAAAATAAAACTACTACATCTTATCGTGCTATTTCGCCAGTGTGCCAACTCTCTTGATTAATGCTTAAGCCACTGGCTAAACCATGTGCCCGAGCGTATCCATTTCGGGCGGGCTTATTGTAGGAGCCGACAATGGTCCCTGAGCTTGCCGAAGGATAGGAGGGGAGTGGCACCGAACTTTTTCGTGAGCTGCATGAATTCCTTGTTTTAAAATAACTGGCTAAGAATAAATCGAAGAAGGAGATTAGGCGAGGGCTAAACTTCATTTAAGGTTCTTGGATTCCTTACTTTGTTGAAGCTAATATAAATGTATATGGAATGATTTTTAGACAAGAATTTTAAATTATTTAAAAAAAGGGGCAGCTATTTACACACTTTATGGGATAGTCCTTATTTTTGTCTGATTTCTTTATCTCCGTATGAAGCCATCCAGCACTATAAACTTGGCAGTCCTGCCTTTCGAGGACCTATCCTTTCAAAAGGAATTGGGTATTTTCTGTCGCTCTTTTAGTGCGGACCTTATTACCGGACTTTCCCGCTTTCGTCAGTTTCGGGTTTTTAAGTTTTCGAATGATATTTCTATCGAGCAAATTCTAAAAATCTTAAAGGACGGCTATTTTGTACAGGGGGATTTTCGATGCAACAACGATATTGTTCATCTCAATGTCCAACTGTATAATGTGGAAACACGGCATTTGGTCTGGGGATACCGGTTTGAAGGGAAACTTAAAGAGCTTAACGAAATTCATGACGACCTGCTAAAGAGTGTTGTCGCCGTACTTCAGCAACAAATCGACTATGACCTTTTATCCGAATTAAGGCAAAGTCCCAAAGTGGACTTTACTGCTTATGAACATTGGCTTTACGGGATGGAGGAGCTAAAGAAGGGGTCTTTGGAGGCCGACGTGTTGGCTAGGGAGCATTTTGAAAAGGCTTTGGCAATACAACCGGATTATGCTTTGGCCTGCACCGGGATGTCGCTCTCCTATTTTAACGAATGGACCTGTCAGCTATGGCACCGTTGGGAAGTTAATAAATCGGGGGCTTTTGAATGGGCGCAGCGGGCGATTGAGCTAGATGATCAGAATCATATCATTACCATGGTGCTGGGAAGGATTTTTTTATATGATGGTTCTTACGATACCGCCGAATACTACTTTCGGAAATCCTTACTCCTTAACTCCAATGACCCGGATACTTTGCTACCCATTGCGCTATACATTGTCTATCTGGGATTGGGCAAAGAGGCCCTCAAGTTATTTGAACGAAGTTTGGAGTTAAATCCGTTTAATGCAAACTACCAACTACGTATTGGAGGGTTTATCTATTTTGAGTTGGGGGAATACGAAAAAGCGGTAGCATTCATAAAGCATAAGCCAAATGGGACTGAAAAAATTGCGGATACGGATGCGTATTGTGCCGCGATCTATTATCACCTGGGCCAATACGAACTAATGCAGACTTATTGGAATTCCTATTTGGATACGTACCGCACACTTATCGCCAAAGGAAAGGATTTTGACCCTCAGGAGGCTATCGATTGGATCTTTAAACTCAATCCCCATCGCCAAGTATCGCATTTGGAGGATTTTCTAAAATATATTAGCAAAGGAAGTTTTCAACACGCTCCGATTAAAAAAATGCCTGCAAAAGAAAAAGGGCTTACGGCAAACTGTTTTGTGAAAGAGGGTGGGGTTTGGAAATTTTCCTTTGATGGTTCCCTTATACAGACCCCGGAAGTAAAAGGGTTTTATGATCTTCAAAAATTGCTGATGCAGCCCGGACAGGTTTTTCACTGTGCCGAATTGATGGGGAGTTTGCTGGAAGAAAAGGGAGAAAAAATGATCGATGAAAAGTCCCGTAGGGAATATCAAAAAAAGATTCTGGAGCTGCAGAGCGCTATTGAAGAAGCCGAAATGCAGAGCGATTATGGCAACCTGAAAACGCTGCATGAAGAATACGACATGATGATAGAACATTTATCCCAGTCCTTAGGATTAAAAGGCAGGATCAGGGAAACCGGCAATGTGGTGGAAAAAGCACGCTCTGCGGTCACCTGGCGTATCCGCAACGCCATTGCCAAAATAGAACTCTACCATCCCTTTATGGGCGCACATCTTTCCAATGCTATCAAAACCGGGACCTTCTGTTCCTATAAGCCCGACCGGGAGATGCTCTGGGCTACCTCTTAAATTAGCTTCCCTCACATTGTAAGGCACATACTTACGTCTATATCATTGTACTTAAAAATAAAATGTATAATGAAAAAAATGATGTTTACAATGGTGGTTTTAACCTGTCTGCATGCAACAGGTTGTAGTAATGGTCAGGACACAGTGCCTGAAGTAGGAACCCTTTCCAACAAGGTGATTCTGGAATGGAACGATGTTGCCTATCGGGCCTTCGGAGGGGAACTGTACCAGAATTCAGTGATGGCTTCACGGATCAATGCGATGGTGCATCTTGCCATGCATGATGCTTTAAACGCTATTTATCCCAAATATGCCACCTACGCTTTTACCGGAAAAGATGCCGGTGCAGATCCAACAGCAGCTGCGGCCGCAGCAGCTTATGAAGTTTTGGTTCATGAAATCCCCGATCAAAAGGTTTTTCTGGACACTGCGTTAACCCTTACGCTTTCCGGTATTCCGGAAGGGAAAGCAAAGGAAAAAGGATTGGTATTGGGCCAATTGGCGGGGCAGTCTATTCTCGCTATCCGCGCCAACGATGGATCTTCCGGAAACCCGATCACTCCTATTGCCGGAAGCAATACTCCGGGTGTTTACCAGGTAGTACCCCCTTTCGATTTTGTATTCGCACCGTTTTGGGCGGATATGAAGGCATTCGGCCTGCAAAAGAATGATCAGTTCCGTTCCGTGACGCCGCCGACGCTGGAAAGTGAGGCATATACAGCAGACTTCAATGAAGTAAAAAGCCTAGGGAAGAAGGGGAGTACCGTACGCACGGCCGAACAGACCTTCTATGCGCAATTCTGGTATGAATTTTCAGAAGCAGGATGGAACCGGGTAGCGCAAACCATTGCCATGGACAAAAAAATGGATCTATGGGATACCGCCAGACTCTTCGCTTTGGTAGATATGGCCATGGCAGATGCCTATATTGCGGGATGGGATTCCAAGTTCCATTACAACTTATGGAGACCCTACACGGCTATACGTTTTGCGGATCAGGACGGCAATCCAAATACCATTGGAGATCTGGAATGGGACGCTGAAATGCCAACGCCCCCGGTGCAGGATTATCCTTCTACCCATAGTGCATTGGGCAATGCAGCTGCTACTGTTATAGCCAATATTGTTGGGGACAACACTTCCTTTACCATGGCTTCGCCTACGACGGTACCGACCAATAGTACCAGAAGCTTTTCCAGCGTAAAACAGGCCGCGGATGAAAATGCCGATTCCAGGGTACAGGCAGGGATCCATTTTCGCTTTGCTTGCGAAGCCGGGCAGAAAATGGGCGATAAAATTGGACAATGGCTTATAGAAAATTACCTACAGCCTTTAAACGCCGAAGAAGTTGCGAACAATAAGGGGTAAGCAGCTAATTTCATAAAGTAGCTATTAAAAAAGGTCGGCAGTTATCGCTGGCCTTTTTGTTTTTGACCATTTCGCAACGATTGGGAAACCGTCTAACTGGTGATAATGATGCTGGAGTAACTTACATTTTTAAAAGGGATGGGGCTAATTGGTCGTTTCATCAAAAAATCGCAGAACCAGAGATTGGGCTGTACGATGACTTTGGAGCAACTGTGGACATTAGTGAGAACTATGCAATGCATTAGCTGGCCATAGTGTTAGCTTCAAACAAGACAAGAAGTAGCAAGGGCTAAAAAATTATCTCACTTTGCCAATGCACCATCTCGCTCATATTTTAAAAGGTCTACTAGACCTTCCAAAATACTGCCGTTAGCTGTTGCGATAAGCTGACGAGAATGTCGTAGAAAAAAATATTCCACACATTTCCTTGAATAATCAAATTTTGAATGAATCTAAAAGGCTAGCTTTTTAATGGCGTTGGCAAGCGATGGCAAATTATTCGCTAATTTTTAATGTTTTTTAATTGTGCTCATGAATGCTACGCATTTGTGTTGAAAAGCAATCGAGCGTCTGGCAGCGGCTATTTTAAATAACCCGTGACAAATAAAATTATCCAGGGGATGATTTTGTGTAGCGGCAAGATGGAGCGCTGGCCTAGTTGAGGATATTGATATTTGCTGGCGAGACAATGCGGCTGGCATTTTATGTAGCTTTCCTGTAAAACAGCTTTGACATACGTGACAAAAGAAATTAGCCGGTGGCTGATTGCTTTTGGCGGCGGGTTGATGCGGCTGCAATTTACCCGTAATTTGTTTTTACATAATATCTGACGATATGAACCTAAAGGTATCATATCTGATATTATATCAAATGCAAGCATACGCCGTTTTACACAGTAGCTATATTTGTACTATAATTTACATTATGTAAAATAGATTATTTATGGATGGCCCTCTGCACCCTTTATCGACTACCTTAATTTGTTTGTAAGGATCATTAAGAAACTCCCCCTTCTGTGCTATAAAGCCATATTTCGGATAATCCCCGGTAAAAAGCATATCCCACAAAAAAAGCTCCGGATAATAATATCTGGAGCTTTTTCTACCGGTTTCCCCAAAGTCTTGGGAAAATTACGGGAATCTTTTAATACCGCAACATGTCGCTGTATTCTTCGACCGACTTTTGTATTTCCAAATAGGATCGGATTTGGGCCATTGTTTTTTCAAAGAGTTCTATCGTTAAATCCTTTTCCCTCTTTAAGGCCTTGATCAATTCTGCATTCGTATTTTTCAAGTTGCTCAAAGTTTGTCGGAGAGCTTCAGATTTAATGAACAAGGAATATGTGTTGGGTTCACACACATAAGAGGTCAATTTTCTTTCCAATTGGCACAAATCATTATTGGTACGCTCCAATTTTAGAATACACCCACTGTTGGAAGGCCTGTTAATTAAATTTCTACTAATTTTTTGGGTTGTTTCCATGGTGTAAGCAGTTTTTAGGGTTAACGGATTTTTCTTTGGTACACTCTTATATAATTTGATTTTATTGATTTGTACCTAAAAGGTACGACATAAATCCCACTTCCGCACAAGCAAATCCCTTCATTAACATTTGTTTAAAGCAAAATTAACACTGCTGTATCTTCGACCTACAACGTTATTTCTTCGACAAACGGTCCAATTCCTCTGAAACCCTTTCAAATATGGACTGCAATTCTTATTAAAAGCGTTTTTAAGCATCCCCTCCCCTCCTGCCCCCAATCTTTAATTTAACACTAATCCCAATTACCTATGACGGTATTAACGGATTTCGAGAACAATGTTCGCGGAAATTCTATAATCTTCAATGATTTATCAGTATTATGTAAGGTTGACGGGACCAAGGAATGGGCCTATTTTCAATTTCGTCTTTAATCCAGTGGTCTCAAGATTGGATGTAGCCCTGAAAGTCCCTTGTTGCGTCCATCTTCTTCCGTAGTGGAGATGTCATGGCCGTAAAGAATTATTGAAGCCTTGGAAATAATTTAGGCCATGGCATCGGTCCCTAAAATCCTAAGATTTTAGGGACCACCTAGTGAAGAAGGGTCTTTTCTTTTGTTTCGTTTTCTTTGGACAAGCAAAGAAAATGAAAAAAGATGGTGATGGTATTCATGAACCTCCTGCGTCGGTTTCATTGGACAGCAAAGAAACCGAAGGTTCACGAAAACCTATTAAAAACAATAATAACCGCTTGAGTAAAATGAAAGAAGATGGTATTCATGAACCTCCTGCGTCGGTTTCATTGGACAAGCAAAGAAATCGAACCGCTAATAAACAATAAAAACCACTTGAGTACAATGAAAGAAGAACGAGGGCAAAAAGAAACCCCGATGAAATTTCATCGGGGTTTCAAAAGATCCTTATAATTTATTATCACTACCAACTAATCTCTTCCGATTCTCCATTGGGATAGGTAACGGTACCCGTTTGATCACAACTACCTCTGCCAAAGTCCAGGGAAGCCATCTTACCATCGGCCTCCAACTGTATGACCCCAGAGGTAATATAGGCACAGCCTAGGTTAGCGGATAAGGGCTCTGTTACCGTAAATTGGTAGGTAATGCCGTCTACAGTAATTTCCCAATCCCCGGTACAGTCAACATCGGCCCCCTCTGCATTGATCTGATCCAAATGCCAGCTGAGTACCCTATTCCCCTTCCAGCTTACAATGTCCCCATGGGCATCCTCAAAAGTGGCATCGGTAACTATAGTAAAGGTGGGACTGTTGGGATCGGAAAAGTCGAAAGACAGGGTCTTGGTGCCGTTCAGGATATAGTCGTTGTAGGTGAAGTCGGTAAAAGTAACCGCAAAATTGCCCTTGCTGCCATCGGTACTACCATTGTTTCCCGTCAATACCATTGTTCCGCTTAGGGTATTCCCTTGAATGTTACACTGATCGTAGGCAACCGAAATACTTTCTTCGCTAAACACCAGCGTGGCACAGTCGGTGTTGGTCTTGTTGGATTTTCCCGCTTTGTCGTTGATCAACAATTCCGTAACCAATTCGTCCAGTCCGTCCGAAACGGAATTTACCTGCATTTGGGATTTAACTTGTTCAGGAGTCAGGCTTTCATCATTTAGGTCGTTCATGGCATCATTGCTACAAGCAGCGATCAAAATAGACCCGAAGCCTAAAACTAAAGATTTAAATGTTTTCATTGTTCGTGGGGTTTAAAACATAGTTAACGCGACTAAAATAAGCGCTTATATAATATTTTGTTAAAAAAAACGATAATTTTCGACTTACAGTATATATTATTAAGAAATGTCTTACAAATATATTGATTTTAGGTCGATTTTTGCCTTTGTTTCCGGAACCTTAACCTTATAAACATACAGCTTTGATAAATTATTATCAAGTATTGAATACCCTTGAACAATATCTTCGAAGCCGTTGTTTAACTCGTCTTCTTCCGTGGTGGAGATGTCATGGCCGTAAAGAATTATTGAAGCATTGGAAATAATTTAGGCCATGGCATCGGTCCTTAAAATCCAGAGATTTTAGGGACCACATAGTGAAGAAGGGTCTTTTCTTTTGTTTCGTTTTCTTTGGACAAGCAAAGAAAATGAAAATGTAAAATATAAATTTAATTATTGGTCTTAATCAATTGTTCTCATTAAATAAAACTAACGATCATAAAACACAACAATTGATCTTGATCCAAAAAACCACTGATAGTTCTATCCTTAATCCAATTGAAAACTAAAATTGTTGTAATCGTCCCGTTGATAGGCCATTTTTTGTGTCGACGGGGATATGGCAAAATAAGGTGAAAAGGTAGTGGTGACCACGGTCTTTCCATCAGGTAAAAATTCCATGATCCGTAGCCAACCGTCTCCCCCATTGCCGTGCCAACCGCCCCCCATGGCCTGCGCATTGAAGGTAATCTGGTTCACCTTTTTTCCGGCGGCATTCCTATCCTCCTTAAAAGCGGTATGGGCCCTAAAATTATCCGGGGAACCTATATGGCCCGAAAAGACCAATTGTACGTTCTTGGACGGGGCCACAACCTTTTCCCAGATGGCCTTGCCATAATTGGCATCCACTATGGGGTAGTTTTCCTTTTCCATATGCTTGTTCTGGGCATTTAGGTAGGAATGGGTAAGCATTACCACCGTATGGTCTTTATATATTTCTTTGGAAATCTCATTGTTGGCCCATTGCAGGATAGTGTCGCGGGGCGCGAATTCCAGGTTCAGGAACAGAAATTTTCTTTGCTGGGGGGACACCAATTCATAGGTGGCGTTCTCCACGGAGGGCAGGCCATCTATATTTTTTCCGGCAGCCCGTAAGGCCTTTGCATTCAATAGGTTTCTGTGTACTGGAAAATACTGGCCGTAATTGGATTTTCGGTTCTCCACACTTTTATAGCCAAAATCGTGGTTACCCGCCGCCAAAATATAGGGGACTTTCCCGTCCAAGCGCTCAAAAGCATGGGAAACGGCCCTCCATTGTTCCCTACTGGGCATATTTCCATTGGCGTGGTCCGGAACCAATAGTTCGTTCTGCTCTACCAGATCACCCGTACACAGCACCATCTTTATATGGAGCGCATCTATATTTTCACTGATCCAGGCGGTCATAGTTTCCAGGGTGCCCTGGTTTCTTTCGAACTTCACATAGGTCTGGGTATCAGGAACCAATATAATGGACCAGGAATCCGGATCGGATAATTTTGGGGGAGTATAGGATTCCTGTGCCTGAATGGCGGTAAAGAGGGTACAAATGGCAATAAGAATGAGGCAATAATTACGACAAATGTTCATTTTGGAAAATTATTAAGGTTTGCAATGGATAAATGTAACCTTTTTAGCAAAGACAAAAAAGTCATTAGCCATAAGCCAAAAGCCATAAGTTATAAGCCATAGGCAATAAATAATGAACACTGTTCACTGTTTACTGCTGACTTGCCTCCCGGTCCTTAGTTTAGTTTTTGGGATTTAAGAGCCTGAAATTTGTTTTGAAACTTCAATTATGATTATTTTCGTTTCATACAACAATTTTACCGATACCCATGCCCGATTTCCAGACCGAATTAGTTCCCTATTTAAAGAAGTATTTTGGCTTTGACCGCTTTAGAAAGCAGCAAGAGGCCATTATCACTGCGGTTTTAAATAAGGAGGATAGTTTGGTGATCATGCCCACCGGTGGAGGAAAATCCATTTGTTTCCAGTTGCCTGCCCTATTGTTCAAGGGTACTACCCTGGTAATTTCACCTTTAATCGCCCTGATGAAGGACCAGGTGGACGGACTAATTGCCAACGGTATCCCCGCTGCCTTTTTTAATAGTAGTCAGTCCCCCGGAGAACAACGGACTATATTGGACAACACCTATAAGGGGGAGTTAAAGTTGCTATATGTGGCACCGGAAAGCCTTCAGGGCCTGTCCCCTGTTTTAAAGGAGGAGTATATTAGCTGTGTGGCCGTGGACGAGGCCCATTGTATCTCTTCCTGGGGACACGATTTTAGACCGTCCTACCAACAATTGGGATTTTTAAAGTCCACCCTGCCCCAAACGCCCATTATTGCTTTAACGGCTACCGCGGATAAGGCTACCCGACAGGATATTTTGGACCAATTGCAGATTCCCGATGCCAGGCAGTTTTTGGCTTCCTTCAATAGGGAAAATATTTCCTTGGAAGTGCGGGCCGCCCATGACAGGGTGTCCCAAATACTTGAATTTATAGCACAAAGGCCCGATGAATCGGGTATCATTTATTGTTTAAGTAGAAAATCTACCGAAACCTTGGTAGAAAAGATCTGCAGTAATGGCATTAAGGCGGCAGCCTACCATGCCGGACTGGATTTTGAGAGCCGCAACAGGGTACAGGAGGATTTTATTTTTGACAAGACCCAGATCGTATGCGCCACCATTGCCTTTGGGATGGGAATAGATAAATCCAACGTACGTTGGGTGGTACATTACAATATGCCCAAGAACATAGAGGGCTATTATCAGGAAATAGGGAGGTCCGGAAGGGACGGACTGGCGGCACACGCCCTATTGTTCCATAGTTATGCCGATGTAATCCAGTTGCAAAGATTTGCCTCGGGTGCGGCCAATGAGGAGGTTCAGCTGGCCAAGTTGGAGCGCATGAAACAGTTCTCGGAAGCCTCTAGCTGTAGAAGAAAGATTTTACTCAGTTATTTTGGGGAGTATTTGCAGGCCGATTGTGGCAATTGCGACGTTTGCAAAAATCCACCACAATTTTTTGATGGTACGGTCATAGCCCAAAAGGTATTATCTACCATAGCCAGATTAAAGGAGTCGGAGGCTACGGGAACGGTAATAGATGTATTGAGGGGCGCGCAAAATGCCAATATTTTGGATAAAAATTATCAAGAAATAAAGACCTATGGCATTGGCAGGGATATTTCATGGAACCATTGGCAACATTATACCATACAGCTTATCAACCAAGGCCTCTGCGAGATTGCCTTCCACAGGAACAATGTACTCCAGCTTACCGATTTGGCCAAGGCCGTACTGTTCCACAACGCCAAGGTGCAATTGAGCAGGCCCTTGTCAAAGGAAGAACAAATGGCGGCCCGCAAGGAAAGTAAGTCCAAGCCGGTCAATGCCAATTCCTTATTTGAAAAACTTCGGCGACTGCGATTTCAAATTTCCTTGGAGGAGAATATTCCTGCCTATTTGGTTTTTAACGACGCCAGCCTAAGGGAAATGGAATCCAAAAAACCGTTGACCAGTGAAGCGTTCAAAGAGATCAACGGGGTGGGCCAGCGAAAATTGGAGGTATACGGGGAGGTGTTTATTAATGAAATCAAGGCCTTTGTAGCCGTACAGACCAAGAAGCAGCAAAAGAAGACCAGGAAATCGGATACCGCTATGGAAACCTATGAGCTGTTTTCGAAAGGAATTGCCGTAGAAGAAATTGCGGAGATCAGGGGCCTAAAGCCCAACACCATTTTGGCCCATTTGGAAAAGCTGTACCATGATGGGAAGGATATAGACATATACCAACTGATTACCAAGGAGGAGGTAGCCAAAGTAGTTAAAGCAAAGAAAGAACTACAGGATCCGGAAGGCCTAAAACCCTACTTTGAGCATTTTGAGGAAAAAATGGAATATGCAACCATTAGATTGGCATTGAGTGTTATTGAAAGGGAGGGAAAGTTGTAAAGTTGAAAGTTTGAATGTTCAAAGTTGAATGTTCAAGATTGGAGAACTAAATTCCCCTCTTGAGAGGGGTTAGGGGTGTGTATTGATGGAGATTGAGCGAAGTCGAAATCGCAGTATGCAGAAGTGAGTATTGGGAATTGAGAGAGAACCTTGAACCATGATCATTAATCAGAACCCCCGCTGGCACGAGCGTCACGCCTGTCTGCCGACTAAGGCAGGCTCATGTCCTCCTTTCACTCCTGTATCTGCCGACTAAGGCAGGCTCGTACCAACGAATTCAATGACAAACATATTAGTCTTAATCCCAAACAAAAAAGCTCCTTCCCTTAAAACTTTAGGGAAGGAGCTAAATTATGGATGTAATCATATTTAAAAACTGAGAGTGACCTTGCCCCTTGCAAAAAAAGGTGTTCCAGGAGTAAAATGAATTTCATCTACTGCCTCGGCTTCGTTGAAATATGAAAATTGTTGAAAGAGAGCCAATAACCAAGAGGGTAGACGTTTAATAGTGTTGAAAGTTTTAATGGAATAAAAATATTGAGTATTAATTATAATGTTGCATACCTAGTTTACTTAATATTATATAAAGTATTGAATTACAAATTTTTACAATTAAAAATATTAATTGTACATCATGAAAAAAATCCTTACTGGAATGGATTATAGAAGTTTTGTATCCTTAGATTTCAGGCAAAAAAATTAACAATAAAACAACAATTTAATTCCAATAACGTTCTTAAAAATGGGTAATTTTATATCACAAAAAAAGTTGGATATGTCATTTTTATCACCACAGATCGAAGCCTTGGCCAAAAGAAAAAAAGAACAATCGCTTGTTAAAAAACCGGATTCATGCGGTATTTTTCAGGAATATGGAAAATTTGAAAAAATTCAAAAACCTGAGGAAAATAAATAATCCAATTGTTCAAGCCATGTTAATCCTTAGGGAATAGGCTCATGTCCAATCCGGGAATGAGTTTCAATGCATTCTTGTAATATAACTTTTTTAGTACTTCATCCGGTAGGTCCATGCCGTACATGGCCCAGAAAGCGTGGTATTTCTTGTGGTACGGAAAATATTCGTCATCGGATTCCAACACCCTGAAGTACGTTGGAAATTCCTCCGGTTTCCAACTATCCTTGCCAAACAGGACCCGGTCCTGGTACTTCACAAAGAATTTATGTGCATTTTTGGGCTGCCGGCCCAATTCTGCAATAATGGCCCCGATACCTACGTACATATTGGGGATTTCGTCCATTAAACGCGATAAGGTGCCCAGATCATTGGCATACCATCCCATATGGGCATTAATAAAATTGGTTTTTGGATGCTTTTTAAACATGCTGTGCTGCTCCCCAATAATCTGTTCCCAAGGGGCCGGATCCGTTGCCGAACGTTTTCTCCTAGGGTGTGTCCTTAGCTCCAACCACCTTTCGTTATCAGCATTTACCTCATCCCAAAAAGGTTTCGGGTCTGCGGAATGGATAAGGACCGGAACGCCCATTTCCCCACATTTTTCCCATATGGCGTTTAAACGGTCATCATCTATGGCCAATCGCTTTCCGGAGGCATCGGTATCCCGTAATCCCAGACTCTTATATACCTTAAGTCCCTTGGCACCGTTCCTTATATCGGCTTCCAATTGTGCCACCGCCTTTTCTGACCAACCCGGTGTACCTACACCGTCAAAATCTACATTGGCAAAAACCGCAAATCTATTGGGATAATGGTCCTTTATATTTTCCAGGGATTGTTTTATCCTTTCTCCGGAACCACCACTAAGGTTGACCATGATGGCCAGGTTAAGCTTGTCCATATCCGCAATTAGCAGGGAGAGATCCTGTGTAGGCATTTGGTACTGATGGCCATGTACGTCTATAAAAGGGAATTTGGCCCTGTGTATTTCCTCTCCAGGGACTTTTAGGGTAGAAACCGGATTGTATTCCTCAAAACCCATGTTCTGGGACGAGGCTCGATTGGAAAAGGCTATAAGCAAAATACTAAGCGGGACTAAATTTTTTAAAGTCATTGCGTCTTTGGTTTAGGTTTTAAATTTATGTTATATAGCGGACAACCTAAAGTTTGAAGCCAAAAAAAGCTATGTAAGAAGTGTTGGTGCTATTATTTTTGAGTTTCAATAATGTTCGAATTTTTTTTTGGGCGACTTCGTGGAAGGAGAATATATTCACGTCATTGCGAGCAAGGCTACCGTAAGGTGGGCGTAGCGTGGCAATCTGCCCACTGCCACTGCCCGCTCTTTAAGAATGGGATTGCTTCTTCGCCCCAGCTCATACCGATGACGTTTACGGTTTTGGGATATAATCATTGAAACCTTAAACTTAGTGCCAGCTTCTCCTCCCTCAGAAATCGCGGGACAGGCCTCAATTGGGGAAGGATTATTTAAGCGTCAGTACTTTGAACCTTAAACCTTGAACTTTGAGCCTGTTCACTGCTCACTGTTCACTGCTCACTGCTCACTGCTCACTGCTCACTGCTCACTCTTTTCATCTTCTCGTATTCCTCCTTAGTATCTATATCCAGCGCCTTTCCGTCTGCAGATACCTCCAAAACATCGTTTTGATGTGTTTTTATAATTTCCCGCGCACCATAATCGGAATTTAATTCCATAAGGGCTTTAAAATGGATCTTTCCAAAGATGGCGGGCACTCCTACCCTATCCGCATATTTGGTAGCTACGATGCTATGTTTGGAACTGGAAAAATTATCTATCAGCATATTTAAATACAGATTATCTATCAACGGTTGATCGGCCAGCATCACTAAAATACCATCATAGTCCTGGTCCTGCCCCAGAAGATGCTTGGCACCGTAGGCAATGGAATTTCCCAACCCCATCCTCCAGTTGGGGTTTAGGACCGTTTCCGTTGATGAAAAATCGGATTCCTTTTCTATAAGCTGTCCATTGGCTCCTAAAACGGTCAGCACCTTGGTGGCTTTGGAGCTTTGTGCATTTTTCAGGGCATTGCCAATCAAAGTGCTATCTTCCCAGGGTAGCAATTGCTTTATAGCCTTCATTCTGGAGGACATGCCGGCCGCCATGATCATAATCGCAATATTTAATTTTTTAGACATCAATCGTGAATTCCGGCTTCTTTATTTTTCAGGAGCATAGGTTCTTTTTTCCTAATGACCGATAATATTTCGGCAACGATGGAAATGGCAATTTCCTGAGGGGTCTCCGCACCTATATTGAGTCCGGCAGGTCCATGGATCCCATCCAGAAAGTCGTACGAAATCTCCGGGCTTAGTTCCATGAGTTCATTAAACAATTTTTCCCTTCTCCCATAGGGTCCTAAAAGGCCTAAATATAATGGTGTTATATTTTTTAATGTCAATAAATACTTTAAGTCTTTGGAATAGCTGTGGTTCATTAATATAATGGCGGTATGTACATCTACTTTGTGCAAAGGAAAGTGCTCTGGTAAAATTCCCAGAAAGTCATGGGCACCTTCAAAATCCATAATATTTTTTTCCTCGGACGGGTCTGCAACTATGGTTACCTCCCATCCTGCCATGGCGGCAAAGATACATAACTGTACCGTATCGTGTTCGGCTCCGATAATAAAAAGCCTAATACAAGGTTCCATAATTTGTTGAAATACCTGAAGCGTCTCCTGGCCATTAAATCCAGCTGAGAATGGTAATCGATCATGGCCAAATACCACCTTGGAGCCGTAATCGGCATTAGGACCCTCTTTTTTTTCAAAATAGGAAAGCACCTTAAAATGCTGTCTGGATAATATGGTCTGTTCAAAAGTATCCAAGAATAGTTTATCTGGTCTAAAGGTTTCCAATAAAATATACAGTATACCCTCGCAGCCTAGGCGATATCGCCCGTCATAGGTCATTATCTTGGCTATTCCATCCGTAAAAACGGTCTGTGCCTGTCTAACCACTTCCTTTTCAACGCAGCCACCGCTTACAGCACCTATCATACGGCTGTCTTCCAGGATCAACATTCTTACTCCGGGCCTTCTGTAGGAAGAGCCGTCCAGTGCCACTACCGTTGCCAGCACACATTTTAGGCCCTTTGAGGTGGCCGACTGATATTCTTTAATAATTTTTTTAAGCTCGTGTGTCATAATTATAATACATTTCTGGTAGGAACAAAGGGGACCAACTCCCCTACTTCATAAAAATCCATTTTGGGTTCCAATACTATGAATCCGTCCGTATCCACCAAACTACATAGGTCTCCAGATCCATTCTCTTTTACCAAGGTGGCCAGCAATTGTCCCTGGTGGAACGCTATTTTTGCCCTTAATAACAGGGTCAAATCGCCCTTAGCGGCGACCACTTCCTTTAAAATTACATTAATTTTTGGTAACGGCAGGCCCAGGGATTGTCTTAACCAATCCTTAAAGTAGACATTGTAATTGGCAAAGGTGGATACAGGATTGCCGGGAAAGGAAAAAACCAATGTGTTGGTTTCTCTGTGAATTCCGAACCAGAATGGTTTTCCGGGGCGCTGGTATACCCCGTGAAATATCTTTTCTACGCCCAGTTCCTCCAATACTTCGGGAAGAAAGTCGAACTTGCCTTTGGATACCCCACCGCTTAAAAGGACTGCGTTATGCGCCTTTAAAGTATGGTACAGTGCTTTTTTAATACCGGTTTTTTCATCGGGCAGATGAAGCTTGGTAGGTACAATGCCCTCAGCGGACAATGCTGCGTAGAGGGTGTGGATGTTGGATTTTCGTATTTGGTGGGGCAAGGGAACCTCTTCTACCTCTACCAATTCGTTTCCTGTGGATACGATGGCCAATTTTGGTAGTTTGCGTACCTTTACGGATGCTTTGCCCACAGCTGCCAAAACCCCTATTTCCGAGGCGGACAGGAGGCTGTATTTCTTCAGGACCAGGTCCCCTTTTTTCTGATCGCTTCCCTCCAAATGTATATCCTGACCCCTGATTGGATTTTTGGTAAGTGTGGCCGATCCGTTTTCAATTTGCAGATGTTCGTACATCACCACGGTGTCGGCATTGTCAGGAACCACGGCCCCGGTCATTATTTCAACACAGTTGTCAGTATCTAACAAGGGTCGGGAAGGCATGCCGGCAGCCAATACGCCTTCTATGGCAAAGGTGGTCCTACCTTTTTCAAAAGCGTCGAAATGTATGGCTATGCCGTCCTTGGTAGCCCTATTGAAAGGCGGGAAATTTCTATCGGCTACGATATCTTCGGCCAGTACCCTGCCCATAGCCGTTTCCAAGGGGACCTGTTCATGGCCAAAGTCCTGATAAAGGGCCAAAACTTTTTGATAAGCGTCTTTAAAGGAAATCATGGAGTACAAGTTACAATTAATAGGAGATTTGTTAAAGACTTATCTTTTGTATTTCCCTCCAGGTAATAGGTTTTATGTTCCTTTCCTTAAGATAGCTTGCCGTTTTGGGGTCGGTAAAAAAATCAAAATCCATTTGCCGCCATAACGAACCAAAATTGGGGTGGTCTACGCACAGCTGTTTCATTTCCAAATTGTTAAAGGCCGGATGGATCAAAATTATATTAAATCCTGCTTTCAGATTTTTTAATATTTGGGCATACCATTCATAAAGTCCTATACTGTCCATGGCTTCAAAATTACCCATATGTAAGGCATTTATTATGTGATCCCCTTCTTCCAGTGCATTAGGGTTACCTACTTCGCTCAGCAGCTGATCGCTTAAAAAAATGGGTAGCTTGTATTCCCTGCCCAATTCCCTATAAACGGACAGTAGCTCCTTAGTGAGGCCCAAGGTGTACATATGGGAATCCAAGTGGGTGGGTTTGATCCCGGCGTCCAACGCCCTATCAATTTGTGCCTTAAGTTCCATTTTCACCTCATGGGGGTCGGCGAAATTTTTTACCATCTCCCTTTTCGCATGGAAAAAACCCTGATTGTCCACCAGGCTCGGTACTTCGGAATAGGGCAGCACAGGCCCAAATTTATAATGTTTCCATTCGCAGGTCAATGTTAAATGAATGCCACAGTCGAACTGTGGCCGGTGTTTGGCGAAATTGGCCATATCCAGGAACCACGGACAGGGTACCATAATACTGTAGGAATTTACAATGCCTTTTTCCAGGGCTTCCATGGTGGCCGCATTTTCTGAACATGATAGTCCGGCGTCATCCGCGTGCACCATTAAAAGGATATCCTCCTTTTCGTATCCCAATTGCCCTAGGTCATAATGTTTGGTCATATGGATTTGTAGTTTTAATCAGCTTAGATAATAGAATTACTCAATTTGTTTGCTATGAACCCGTTTGGATATATAGGGTTTTAATTACGATTTTACCTCTCCTTTGGAGAGGTCGGAACTGTTTTTTTTAGCAGTTCCGAGTGAGGCAAGGGCAAGGAACCGATCCACTCCCCCTACAATATTATATAGCTCAAGTTTGGGGTTTAATTCCTTTAAAATTCCTAAGGCCATATTACTTCTCTTTCCCGATTGGCAGAGTAGGTAAATGGGACTCTGGGTGTCCAGTTCATTGGTCCTTCCCTCCAATTCGTTCAAGGGAATATTGATCGCTTTCATTTGTGGCAAGGAAAAATGTTGAAACTCCTTTTTGGATCTTACATCGATGATCTGAACATGCTCTTGATCTTTCAATGTCTTTTCCAATTCCTCTACACTAATGCTTCCGCCAATTTCACAAGCATCTTCACCCTCCCCATAAGATTCCAAGAGTTTTTTTATGGCCGTATTTTGCGGATTTAAACTGAAATGGATAGTTTTATAGGAATGTTCTAATCCATTAAATAACAATAGTTTACCTTTTAATATTTCCCCTAAGCCTGTAATGGCCTTTACCGCTTCCAGTGCCTGAAGATTTCCGATGATACCCGGAATTACCCCCAGTACCCCGTTCTCATTACAATTCGGAATTTCTTCCTGGTTGGGCATATTTGGAAATAAACATCTATAGGTAGGGCTACCTTGGTAATTAAAGACACTAAGTTGCCCTTCAAAGCCTTGAATGGCACCTGAAACAAATGGTTTCTTTAAGATTACACAGGCATCATTAATCAAATATCGTGTAGGGAAATTATCCGAACCATCGATTACAATATCAAATTGGGCAATGATTTCCAAGGCGTTGTGCCGGGTAAGAAAGGTATCAAAAATGGTAAGGTGGGTGCTCGAATTTTGTGCTTTTAATCGTTCTACTACTACTTCTATTTTAGACCTTCCAAGATCTCCCTCCGTATAAAGTACCTGACGTTGAAGGTTGGTGATTTCTACCATATCCTGTTCTACTATACCTATGTTACCGACCCCCATGGCATTCAGGTATAAAAGTGCCGGAATTCCCAATCCACCCGCACCAACGACCAAAACACTGGCGTCTTTGAGCTTTTGTTGGGCCTCCGCACCGAAATCCTTCAAAACGGTCTGTCTTTGATATCTATTGAAGTCCATCTGAGTATTACAATTTTAATCCCTCATCGAGAGTTTAATTCCCCTACGTTCTATGTTGAAATGGGTTTAAACTATTTTCTTTTGAATACCTAATGGGCTTGCCCCGAGGTAGTTGATTTTGTGTCTTACATAGCCCTTTCAACAGTATTAAATGGGGGATAGCCTGAGCATTACCTTTTCGTAATCCTCCTTAAAGTTGGCATTCCACAATACTTCTTCGCTCTCGGGAAAAACCAATTGGATATCTTCATTGATCAAGAATTTCCGCGGGCAGGTTCCCGGCCCGTTTTTCAGATAATTTAGTGATTTTTTTAAGCCCAAAGGTTCCCATATGGCACAAAGGGGTTCTGGTAAACCGCTTTCCCTGGTGGCAAATGCAGTGGCCATTTTGTATGGATCTCTCCTACCGATCAACTGTTGCAAAGCTTTCCTGTCCATCAGGGGCAGATCGCAGGCCAATACCAACCAGGCCACGTCCGGCTTAAAATTGTGGGCGCTCAAAAGTCCGTTGTAAGGGCCTTTATATTGATTTTCATCAATTATTAGTTGATGATCGGGCGTGAATTCCGGGGCCTGTTCCCCCCGGATGCTCATATAGGTGTTGTCGCAGACTGTCTGTAGGAGCTGATAGAGATATTCGCGCTGTGCCATGCCGTGATATGCTATCAATCCCTTGTCGGTTCCCATTCTGGTACTTTTTCCACCGCTAAGTACCAGACCATATATTT
Organism: Arenibacter sp. P308M17; assembly: GCF_003426735.1. Classification (GTDB taxonomy): domain Bacteria; phylum Bacteroidota; class Bacteroidia; order Flavobacteriales; family Flavobacteriaceae; genus Arenibacter. Next base: position 525,824 of record NZ_QVON01000002.1, on the reverse strand, counting down.
TAGTGGAGTTCATTATTGGAGTTATTTTTTAAATTTCCGCATTTTGTCCCGGGCAGTGGGAATATGGAACTATCCTCCTATGGAGGTCATTGAATTTTCAAATATTCCATCATATTTTTCCTGTTCCTCAAAACCCGTTTTGGATCTGCTGCCAATAGCCTTAAGGATATGCTCTTTAATTTGTGATTCCACATCCTTCCCCCGCATCACTTCCCTTAAATTTGTTCTGGGTTTGCCGTAAAGGCAGGTTATTACATCTCCCGTGGCGGATATTCTTAGTCGGTTGCAACTACCGCAAAAGGTTCTGGAAAAGGAGGGGATGAGACCAAAAGTGCCTTTATGGCCTTTGATCCTGTAATTTATGGAAGTAGAGGTCTTGGGCGATTCCAGTTTTGTTATTTCGGGATATTCCGATTGGATATGGTCCAGTATTTTTTTATAATCCCAATTTATGGTATTGAACGACTTGGAGCCGCCGTTGAATGGCATTTCCTCCAAAAACCGTACGGAAACCGGATAATGTTTCATAACCTCCAGGATGGGTATTATATCCTGGGTATTCTGATTTTCTAGGGCAATAAAATTGATCCGGACATTGAAACCTTCCGTTATCAGTCGAATCAAATTGGTATATACGGTATCATATTGATTGCGTCTCGTAATTTTTTCAAAGGTGTTCTTGTCAATGGCATCCAGGCTAACATTGATGTTTTTGATTCCCAAGGATTTTAATTCTTGGATATAGGGCCCTATCAAGGTGGCATTGGTAGTAATGGAAATATCGTTCAAACCTTCTAAAGAAGAAAGTTTACGCAATAATACCATTAGGTCTTTTCTAACAAAAGGTTCCCCTCCGGTAATCCGTATCTTGTCTATCCCCTGCCCTACCATAATTTCGCTCAGTTTACAGAGTTCCCATATGGTAAAAAGGGAGTCCTTTTCGGCAAAATTTATCCCTTCCGAGGGCATACAATAATTGCAGCGCAGATTACAGCGATCGGTAACCGCCAAACGTAGGTAATTTATTTTTCTATTGTGGTTGTCTATCAGCATCTATCCTCTTTTTGCTCACCAAGTGAGATTTGAACCTGCCTATCCCCCACTTACGGGTGGGATGAGTGCAATTTCATCAAAATTATCGATTATGGTGTCATCATTCGCATAAGAATTGTTCACAGCGACAGCCAAAGAGGATAATTTTTTTAGTTCAGGGTACATTTTGCCCAAGTAATCCTTTAGCTCTTTAACGGTCTTGGATTTTTTTGATCCAAATTCGCTGGAGCTGGGCATAGACAGTGTTGCACTGCCGATGATATCTTTTGTTACGCCAAAAAGTAGTATGGTCATATTATCCTATAATTGCTTTTGTTGGGACTTTCATCAGTTCCGGGAATTTTGAAAATGGTTGTTGGGTAAACCTATTTCCGGTAGCTGCTTTTAGGGCATTGGCTACGGCGGCACCGGCAGGAGGCAAGGTTGGCTCCCCCAATCCGGTTGGTGCAAGGCCGTTTTCTATCAGATGGGCTTCCACCTCAGGAATTTCCCCCATCCGGATCAGTCGGTATTTATCATAGTTCTGGGATTGGGGCCTTCCGTCCGCAAAGCTGAAGTCCCCATACATGGCATGGCCCACCCCATCTATAACACCACCCTCAATTTGGTTTTTGGCGCCCAAAGGATTCACTACAATTCCGCAGTCCACCACACAGGTAACTTTTTTTACAATGGGCATTCCGTTTTCTATTTCAACATCTGCCACTTCCGCAACATGGGAATTATGGCAATAATAGGCGGCAAAGCCTTGGAATATGCCTTCCCCTTTTTTGCCCCATCCGGATTTGTCCACGGCCACTTTAATTACCTGCTGCATGCGTTCCGGAGAATATTCGATACGCTCGTCCGTGGTACCCTTAACCTTATCCAATAGGTCGAGGCGCAATTGGATACGGTCTACCTCCATGGTCTCTGCCAGTTCATCAAAGAAACTTTGTTCCGCAAAGGCTAGGAAATTGGTGTAAGGAGCCCTCCACGCGCCCGTGGTAATGTTACTTTGATAGTTGGCCACATCCACTTGATAGTTTTCTATGGCCCCGGCAGGGAAGAAATTGGGGATCAAACCGTACATGTTTCCTCCAATGGCGGCCTCCTTTAAATAGTATGCGGTTACCTGGCCGTTTCGTATGGCCGCTTTGATCCTATATTTAATAGCTGGGCGATAAGTCCCTGCAGTCATGTCGTCCTCTCTGGAAAATACCAACTTGACCGGTTTTTTAATTGCATGGGCAATTTCTGCCGCCTCATAAACAAAATCCCCATAAAGTCGCCTTCCAAAACCTCCGCCCATCCGGGTCATTTCCAAATGAACGTCATTTACGTCCCTGCCCAACATACCTGCTACCGCCGTGGCAGCAAATTCGGGGGTCTGTACCGGCCCTACCAGATGGATCTTTTCATCGGTAATGTTGGCAAAAAAATTCATGGGTTCCATACAGTTGTGCGGTAGGAAGGGCGATTCATAGGTGCGCTCCAAAATTTTATCGGCCTGGAAAAAGGCGTTTTCTATATCCCCATCCTTTCTTAGGGTCTGGAACTCTTTCCCATCCAACAGCCCCAGCAATTGTTCATCCTGAAATTGGGTACTTTCCAAAGTGCTGTCGTCTACCCAGGTAGCGGATAGGGCTTCTTTTGCCTTTAGGGCCTCCCATGTAGTTTTGGCAATGACCACCACCTTATCGCTTTTGCCCATAGCTACGGTCCAATTGCCTATTCCTTCTTTTGAAAGTTCCTTGGCCTTCTCTCCTATTCTTATTACTTCCAAGACCCCGGGCATGGCCTTGGCTTTGGAATCGTCATAGGTGTCCAAAACTTTGCCAAAAGCGGGCGGGCGCAAAACACTGGCATATACCATGCCCTCTACCTTATAGTCCAACCCAAAAAGTGGTTTACCCGAAATTATTTTATCTATATCCACATTGGGAGCATCGGTTCCGATAACTTTAAAATTCTTGGGATCCATGAGGGTTACGTTTTCCGGAACTTCCAAGGCAGCCGCTTCCTTGACCACATCGCCATAGCCCAAAGTCTCCCCCTTGGCATTGGTGATCACCCCCTCCGAGGTGGTGCATTCCGACGGATCCACACCCCATTTGGCAGCAGCGGCATTGACCAACATTTGGCGTGCCGTAGCCCCGGTTTGGCGCAAAGGTTCCCATCCCAGTCGGATGGACTGACTTCCTCCGGCGAGCTGTCTGGTATAATTCTCGGTATCCAAAATTCCCTGCTGCACATAAACATTCTTCCATGCTACGTCCAATTCCTCGGCGATCAGCATGGGCATTGCTGTTTTAACCCCCTGCCCTATTTCGGGATTGGGCGAGAAAATGGTTACCATACCGTTATCGGCAATTTTTATAAAGGCATTGAAATCATTAAAATTTAACCGAGAAATATCTACAGGGGGCTGTACCTTGGGTTTACAGGCCGTAAAGAGATTAAAACCGATCAGGAGACCTCCACTGGCCAGGGAGGATGTCCTGATAAAGGCCCGTCTATTGAATGCTATTGGCGATGTTGACATATTTTTAGTTTTTTATTCCTCATTATTATTCAGAGGGTTTCGTTTTTGGGTTAAGCGAATGGGTCGGCCTTAATTTTTCATAGGAAATGACCTACCCCATTTTATCAGCGGCAATTGCAACGGCATTATGAATTCTGGTATAGGCAGCACATCGGCAGATATTGCCGTGCATGGCCGTTTTTATTTCATCCGATGTTGGATTCGGATTCTTATCCAAGAAAGCGGAGGCCGTCATTATTTGCCCGGCCTGACAATAACCGCATTGGGGAACATCCACTTCTTTCCAAGCCAGCTGTACAGGGTGATCGCCATTTTTGGAAAGTCCTTCAATGGTGGTAATTTGCTGTCCGGCTACCGAGGCGATGGGCATAGAACAACTTCTTACCGCATTCCCGTCCAAATGTACCGTGCAGGCGCCGCATTGGGCGATGCCACAACCATACTTTGTTCCCACCAGATCCAAATGATCTCGCAATACCCACAATAAAGGGGTATCCCCGGCAACTTCCACACTCTTGGAAACTCCGTTTATATTGATATTGTATTTTGGCATAGTCGATAATTTTTAGGTAGAAAATAGGTAATACCCTACAAGTTACCAAATTTAGGAAAAGTATGTATTACTTTAACAGTTTGTTAAGGGGTACTTCCCGGCTTTCCGGCCTTTTTGTCTTAGGTTAACAGGATACCTCGTAAACTATATTTTGGTCATGTACCGAATATCCTCTAAAACTAAAGGGAGCTTTTATCCAAAAAGCACTCCACATTGGGGTGCAGCCACAAAAAGGACGCCGGCAGGAAAGTGGTTATTTCCCTGGCCAACAATTTTTTTATGGCTTTTTTCTTGTTCGGTCCCGTTACCAAAAGAATTATTTTCTTCGATTTTAAAATGTTGGCCATGCCCAAGGTTAGTCCATACGTGGGTCTGGTCTTCATTTTACTGGCCATGGGATGCTTTAATGAAGACTCGCTTAAATTGGCAATATGGCAATCCGGGAACAAGGTTTTGGAAGGTTCGTTAAAACCCAAATGCCCATTTTTTCCCAAACCGAGGATACAAATATCTATTGGGCCGTGTTCCTGAATTTCATTTTCCATTCGATCGCATTCCTTTTTTGCATCCGTTGGACTACTATCGAATGAAATATAATTGTTTTTCGAAATCCGTAAAGGTTCCAAAAGTTTTTTTTGAAGGTAGTATTCACAGGTATTGGGGTAATCCCCATTGGTTCCGCCCCATTCATCCAGTTTTATAATTTTCATATCCTTAAAAATCTTCGGATCGCTTTGATATGAGTCGGCTAATTTTTCATAAAGCCTAGTGGGCGAATAACCGGTAGCGGTACAGATCAGTGGCTGCAGGTTTGTTCTTAAATTGATCAAAAGGGAATCGAAAGCCATTTGGCTCATGCTTTCATAATCTGCACAGTAGTGTATATTCATAACTTACGCACGCATTATATTCCGAAGCGTAATGTAAAATACAAAAATTTGGTATTGGTCGTACATAGGGTATAAATAATTCATTTGGCAGCCAATATTTTTATGGGACATCCGACTATTGATAGGATGTTCAAAGTTGAAAGTTGAAAGTTCAAAGTTCGGTCAAGGTCACACAATGAACTTTGAACCATAACCATTGAACCTTCTTTCTGCCGACTGCTACTTCTTGGTAGTGCCTGTCCCGCTTTTGGGCGGGAGGGTTGGGGGGTGACCTGTTGAAAAATGTGGATAAAATCTTTAACAAATATTAACAGCAATTTTGAATCAAATTATAATTTTAAATAGTTTTGAGCGTTCTGCTAGGTGAACGTTAAAAATTATGAAAATGAAATTTTATATTAAATTAGTGGCTATCTGCTTTAGTATTGCCTTATTTGTATCCTGTGGAAATGCGGATGACGATGTGCAATTCGGTGTAAATGGGGATGGCGATCTGGGTCTTGGAAAGCCTGTGGACGACTGTTTAAACCTGGGCGATGGCGAACTGGTATTGTCCATTCAGGATCAATATACCACCCTACCGGGAAAGGTGTCCATATTTTTTAAAGTGTCCGATACGGATGGAGATCCGGTCCCAGGGCTAGACGCAAGTCAGTTTACCATTTATGAGCAAGGTAGGAACGATGAATGTTTCAGTACCATTTCTACAACGGAGTCTTTTGCAAGGATCTCTCCCAATTCACAAATTTTTAATAACAATACTATTTTGGTGCTGGACTTAAGCAATAGTGTCCTTAGCAGCAGTATGGAAGAGCTAAAGACAGCATCCGCCAGTTTTGTGAACAATGTGATGCCCGCCTCGGATACGGAAACCTTTAAGATGGCCATTTATTGGTTTGATGGGGAGGATGAGTTACATGTGCTTAACGAGCTGACCCACGTAAAACAGGAACTTTTAACTTCCATTGATGGAATCAGCGCCAATATTAGCAACGATCCTTCCACCGATCTATACGGTGCAGTGATAAAAGCTACTGACAAGGCGGAAAAGTTATTGGCAGCAAGTACTACTAACGACCGTATTGGTGCCGCTTCGGTAGTTATTTTTACCGATGGTACCGATCAGGCCTCCCGTTATACAGAAGCGGCAGCCTTGAAAAAAGTGGATAACGCCAACAAGAACATTGCCTTTTTCAGTATTGGGTTGGGGGCAGAAATCGATGCCGATGTTTTAGGTAATATCGGTAAGACTTTTAGTGTCTTCGCCGGGAACAAGGAGGAATTGGAAACCACATTTAATGATATTTCCTTCAGGGTTTCCGAACAGGCCAATAGTTTTTACCTTTTTGAATACTGTAGTCCCAAACGGGATGGCAGTGGCGAAAATAACCTGGCCATCCAGGTAAAGGAAGGGAACAGACAGGGAGCTGTACAAACAAAATTTAACGCAAAAGGATTTACCGGAGGATGTGAATAATCTGGGTTAATATTCTTTAAATCATGTAATTAGGGCATCAAATTAAATTGATGCCCTTTTTTTTGATAAAGTTTATTTACCGTCCAACGTCTTTTTCCCCTACTACTACCGTATAACCTTACAGAGAACTATTTGTAAATTTTTAACAATTTAAGAAGATGAAAAAAGTAACTTTAGTTGGTTTGTTGGGAATGGCCGTTTTGGCTTCCTGTGTATCTAAGAAAAAATATGTAGCCCTTGAAGGGGATTTGTCCAATACCAAAAGCATGCTGACAAAAACCCAGGTCGAAAAAGAGGAATTGGAATCCAAAGTATCCAAAATAGAGGCAAGGGTTGCCGAATACAACGATAAAATAAATTCCTTACAGGAAATTAATGATTCACAATATACTTCTATTGATGATGTTGCCGTAATGAGCAATAACACAAAGGAAAAAATGAGGGCTACCTTGGCAAAAGTAGATCCGAGTGAATTGGCCAAGGCCCAAACTTTGGAAGATTCCATGAACCTGGCCATTTCCTACAATTTGAAGAAATCCATTTCTGATGAGGACGATGATGTTATTGTTGATATCAACAAAACGGTGGTTATGATCAATATTTCCGATAAACTATTGTTCAATTCCGGGAGTTATAAGGTAAGTAACAAAGCGAATACTATATTGGCCAAATTGGCCGAAGTGATCAATTCCGAACCCAGTATGGAAGTGATGGTGGAAGGACATACCGATTCCAGGACCATCAACACCGAAATGTTTCAGGATAACTGGGACCTGAGTGTTAAAAGGGCCACATCCATCGTTAGGCTTTTACAGAACAAGTACAATGTTGATCCTGCCAATTTGATCGCTGCGGGAAGAAGTAGCTATTTGCCTTTGGTAGATAACAACAGTAAGGAAAACATGGCCAAAAACAGACGTACCAAAATTGTAATTATTCCAAATTTGGATAAGTTTTTTGCCCTTTTGGATGCTGAGACATTATAAACACTACCATTACTATAATTATTGTTTTAGCTTGAGGACCCGATGCATGCATCGGGTTTTTTTATATTGTTAAGTTAAGGTAATTAAAATCTCAATTCCTAATACTCAATTCCCACTACTCTTTTTATCAAGTACCTTTAAAATCTTGTGAAAAACCTCATTGTTCCCATAAACACCTTGGAATTCCTGTGAACGGGGTCCGTAAGCAAAAATAGGAACCATGGTGGCAGTATGGTCATCGGTAGTGAAGTCGCCCTCTATCATGCCCATTTCCATATTCCCCTGTGGCAAGGTAAATCCGGAGGTTTCATGATCTGCGGTTATGACCACCAAAGTGTTTCCGGTTTTGTCGGCAAATTTTATGGCCTCCGTTATGGCTACGTCAAAATCGATCCCCTCGGTAACGATTCCGGAAACCTCGTTCCTATGTCCATAAGAATCTATTTGTGCCGCTTCCACCATTAAAAAGAACGGTCTATTTTTAGCATTTAAGAACTGAAGTCCGTTTTTAGTGGCCTCTGCCAATATGTGTCCCCTGCCCTTTAAAAAGCTGGGAACGTCGTTTTCCGCAATGAACAATCCTATTTTATCTTTTTTACTGGTTCCCAATTCCTTTACATCGGTCAAAATGGAAAAACCATTCCGCTGTAATTCGGCCTTGTCAAAATTAGATTCCCCTCCCCCAACGAAAAGGGAGAGTTTGCTCTTCAATAGATCTTGGACTATACCATCGGTATCATCCCTGTCTTTTTGATGGGCATAGAATGAACTAGGGGTTGCCCCTACAATTTTATCGGTAGTGATACAGCCTGTTATATATTGATGTTGATTCAGCAATTCTGTTATATTTACAAGGGGTTGTCCGTCTGAGGCCATTCCAATAGATCTGTTGTACGTTTTTGTTCCAGTGGCCAGGGCAGTACCTGCAGCTGCCGAATCTGTTGTAAAATCGTCCGAGGATTGGGTCTTTATAAATCCTATACTCTTTAACTGTGTCAGGGTAAGGTTGCCTCCATTGGCTAGCACCGATGAAGAAATTTGGGTAAGTCCATTGCCATCGCCGATGAGCAATATGACATTTTTGACCGACTTTTCAGTTTGGTCGGATTTGTAGGTAGGGGTGTATACAGGGGAAGTAGCCTTGTTGTAGTATACCCTATTCCCCAAGGTTTGCAAATAGACCGAGGCCTTGTCCGTCATATCCGTATTTATATAGTCCACCCCCAGATCGTGCATGGCTTTCCATGCGGTCTTGGAGTCTGGAGTGGCCCAAAAACGGAAGGGCTTATGGTATGAGTGGGCCTTGTCTATGGTAGACTTAACCTTTTGTAAGTCTTCGGTCGTTAATCTTCCTTTTCCGTTCCAATGGGAAAACTTATGAAATGGCAGGCTTATTAAAGCTACTTTATCCCAAGCCTCCTTGTTGGGCATATCCTCCAGAGTTTGATAATCGAACTTAATGAAAGATGGGTAATTTTTGTATTCTTCCGGCTTTGGCCTATTTCCGGAAATGGCCATGGAAATATTGGGATTATTGATGATGTTGGGATACTTTTCCAGCACGGCCACTATCTTATCCAGGGTGGCGTAGGTTTCCGATTTTATATCAATGAGCAGCTGCAACTCCTGCTGTTTTCCCAATTGCAGTTCCATCACCTTTTTTATAGGATCCAAATACAGGCTTTCCATGGTATGGCCTATTATTATATCTTCTTCGGCATGGGTTGCATATAAATTGTCATTCTTAAGGAATACATCTACTTCAATAGAGTTGGCCCCATGGGCATACGCATCCCAAAACGGGGCATTCTGCAAATAATCATTATGGGAATGAATCTTAAAGGAATTTGTTTTCTGTCCCGATACGATCTGAAGGGAAAGTAAAAAGAGCAATAAATAAAAGCGACTGGATCTAAGCATTGACATTGATTTATGTGATTATCGATATTAAAATTTTGAGATGGGTTCATAAAATGGACTGGACCAAATTAAACAAAACTGAATAATTTCTTCAGCAAAAATTGTTATATAAGCTTTAAGTTTAGTACATGACAACAAATCGTCTTAACAAGGTTTCTCGGAAAATCTGTTTTACCCCAAGCCCTAAAGGGAGTCTGATTTTCCTTGATTCCTCCCCTGCCCGACTACTTCGTTCAGGCGGGCTTTAGGGTCGGGGTCAAAAATCGAGGAAAATCTAGCGGAAATGATTTTTGTCATGTACTAAGAAGCTTAAGTTAAGTAAGATAATTTGGTTTCCGGATAAAAGGAACCTATTAAAGCCCTCAAAGAACCAAAACAGAAAAAAATAATACGGAAGGAAGGGTTTTTGGCCAAATAATTGTTATATTAATGACAACCCCTTATCAACCTATGTTCCTACTGAATGCTAAAAGCTAAATTTTTAACACTTAAAAACGAATATCATGGTTGTAATCAACGACATTTTAAAGTATAGTGCTATCAGTGAGCTGTCCGATGGCTTAAAGGGCTTGGCCATTTCTGTTTTTGCCTGTATCGTAAGCCTTCTTCTCCTAATGCTCTACTGGATATTTGCCTATGGGGACAATATCCGGGTTTCTTTTGGCTTTTAGATTAGACCGAGTGTCGTGTCAACCCTACTTTAGCCATCCCAAGCCTTGTTCTTTTTCACCCGGCCTTCGTTAAAAAAACAGTTCCGTAGCTACGGCTATGCAACATTTTTTTGCCTTGGCCAGATAAAAAATAACGGCGACTTAAACGACACAGTAGCATTGACACGACACTACCGTAAGATCAATGCATTCTTAAAATTTCCTTCCCCCGACTTTAAGTCGATAAGAAATCCATTGATAACGGCATACCGGGGCTGGCCCTGTTGTTCCAATATAAAGTTTGGAATAACGCCTACCCTCATTTTAAATTCTGGAACTTTATAGTCCTTTCCAATAATGTTTATGGGGAAGGTTACATGGTTTACCCCCTTGGGAATGTTCTCTACCCGCACATAGGTAAAGCCCAATTTTAGAAGGTCCAAGGCTTTTAATTGGGACACTTCCTTTATGGAAGGTAGCGTTTTTGGGTATACCTTGCCCCCCACCATAGAGTAGCCTTTTCCTTCTAAGGTTTCATATCCATAAAAGGTGGAGAGATCTCCCTGGTCTACAACCCTGCTACTGTTATAATAGGTACTATGTGATACCTTATCAATTTCCAATTGGTGTATGCCTACATCCAAGGTATAATTTTTGCCCAACAAATGGTAGGTGAGGTTATTGAGTTTTAGATCGAACAGTTTTCTGTCGTTTTCGGGGATTTTATCATATTCCGAAATGGGAATGTTTTTATAGTTGCCATTGGCGATGCTGTAGATGGCGGATAGGATGGAAACATAGTTCAATTTTCTGATCTCCTGTTTTTCCGGATCATTTTTATAACCGCCAGATTCTATTAAAATAGCACTTGTGCCCCATTTTTGAATATTGTCCCCAAAGGCCCTGGGCTCAAAATCGTCATTATAGCGCCCCACCTGTCCCGGAGCATATTTCTGAATTATTTGGTTCATATAGACAATAACCTTCATGGCATTGGCACGCACCTCGTTGATGTCCTTTTCATAATTAAAGGCCGGTGCCAAATAGGAGATGGTAGCGGGCTTATCCGTCCTTTCCGCATTGTAATAAGTGCTCTGGTCGTGAAGGTTGAAACCGAAATCGGCGTCCAAACTATCCCTTACCCTCTTTAAGGTCCTTCCCTCTGGGGATTGTAAGGATAGAGCATCCCTATTGATATCTATTCCCAAGGTATTTCTTCTTTGGTATACCTCCGCCCCATCAGGATTGAGCATGGGCAAAAAGTGTAACTTTAAATTCTTTAAAATGTTTTCCTTTTCACTTTTGAAATCTCCACTGGTCAAAAAATTGAAAATATCGAAGATGGCCTGGGTGGCGGTAGGTTCGTCCCCGTGCATTTGCGACCAAAGGAAAACATCGGTAGCACCTGTTCCGATACTTATTAGGGAAAGGTTGCGCCCTTCTATGGATTTACCAACCACCTTCAGCTCAAATTGGGGGTGGGTAGATAATTTGGCGATCAGGGGTTGTATGTCATTGTGCTTTATCCTTCTTTTGTCCAAAGATCGTTCCTTGTATTTTTCGTAGGTCGAGTACAGGTTGGAAGTAAAATCCTTTTCCTGCCCAATACCCGAAAACGCGATGAGCAAACAAAGGATAAGGGCCAATTTATGAGATGTCATATCGTTATTTAGCAATTGGTGTAGGTTTAAAATTAAGTTTTTTGGTAGCTCTTTTTACCCTTTTTAAAAACTTTTTGCCAGGGTCTGTCTTTATGGTCCTATACCCCTCATCTTTTTCCAACCATAGCTCATGATCTTCAAATAGGGTGTATTCATAATGGCCTATCAAATAGTCTATGTTGTATTTGGATTTTAAATATTTTACCAACCATTTGTTGGACCTTAATTGTGCCCTGGTGAGTTTGCTGTCCCCTGTTCCTCCCACGTTTTCAATCCCTATGGCACAATGATTTAGACCTATTACGTGTCTGGCCATAGTGGTTTCGGGCATTAGCCTATAAATGGTACCGTCTTGATCTACAAGAAATTGGGAAGATACATTTAAACCACTGGCCGAACTTATCTCCGGCCTCCAATCGGGCAGGGTGGGCAGATTAAAGGCTTGGTACGATTTTTCCAGGGTAGGGATTACCGTCCAGTGCAAAACTATCATTTTGGGTACTATATTCGGTTCCTCTTGGTCAAGGTCGTAACGGTCCGACATATATTTCAAAGTGAGCTCTTTTCGCTCTTCGTTAAAAATAATGGGCTTGTCTGTTATTTCACGGTTTACGGAACATGAAAGGGTAATGGAAAGGGAACACAGAACAACTAACTTTTTCATTGTAAACTTAAGTAATAAAGGTACAATATCATTTTATTTCTAAGGAATCCTTTTTTACCCTATAGAGGAGGGTAATTTTTTTTCGGCCCCATTGCATAGCTTTCTCCTTGTCCTCCCCCATATAGATGTCGATTCTATTTTTCCATTTGGAGTGCATCTTGTCCTTCACGAGATAAATACTGGTATCCCCCTTTATTTTTACAGCGGTATTGTAATCCAGTCCCAAGGGAATCAAATCTTTGGAAACGGCAATAATCTTCATCCCCGGATATAGCGAATCGCCCCAGGCCGTAATACCAGGGTGGATAGAAGAGGTTTGTGAAGGAAACGAATTGTAGGCCGTGGCCGTTACCTTGAGTTCTTTCCAGATATAACCATCATCAACATCTTTTTCCTTACAGCTGGCAAAGGATAATATGATGGCTGGCAAAATCAAATATTTTGAAGCTTGGCCGACCTTCTTCCTTAGACTATTTTTTAAAAGTGTCCCACCCATTTATTCCGTTGATCCATTAAAATGTTGCAATTTTGATTATATACCTGAAAAGGATTTCTCTTTACCCAATACAAGAAGGGCGTAAATTTTTAAAGCGTTATTCGGGAATGATATCGATTTAAAATTAGTGCTTTGTTTCGATTTATTGGCTCATAAGGGAGAAAATTCTGAATTTGGGACATGAAAATATTCAAAATACCATTAATTGTCCATTTCACAACAGAATTGGCCAATTTCGCAACATTAATTTCTTTCAATCGCACAACCATTATACTTTAGTAGTGTAAAAATAAATAAATAATTTTTTCATTTTCATATAGTGTTCTCGTAAAAGAGTCTTGTCCCAAAAAGATAAGGCTCTTTTTAGTTTTGTACTTTTTTGGTTGTTTTTGTGTTGGCACAGCATGAATAATTGTTTCATTATATAATTGGTACATTGAATCACTCCCCTACCTCAATCACCTGTGCATTGGCCATAAACAATTCCTGCATCCGCTCCATGCGGCCATCGAACTTGGTGGAAAAAATGGCATACTGGCACCTGTCCAAACTTTCAGGGATTCGGATAACATCTGAAAAAGGGCCTGGTTTGGATAGAAACTCCGCATCGTCTACAATAAACAACTTTAGTTTTCCCAGATTGATGCCGTTGAGGTAAAAGATCTTGCTCAATCTTTTGGGGGTGGCAATAACAATATCCACTCCCTCAAAAATTTCATTTCGCTGTGCCTCTATATTGTGTTCCTCATACACGCTGTAAATACGAAGGTCCATTCTTCTTGTGAAGCGTTCAAACTCCCTTTGCATGGCCAATGCAGCTTCCTTGTCCTTAACGAAGATCAAGGCCCTGGGAGCCTCTTCAAAGGCCTCACAATTCAATTTTTGCAGCGTACCGATTACGATGGAAGTGGTTTTACCTGCTCCGTGGGGCGCTATGCCAAAAATACTGGCCCCTCCCTTTAATTTAGGGACCACTGCTTTTTGAAATGGAAACAGTTCTTTAATTCCCTGTTGTTCCAATGCCTTTTTTAGTTGCTCCTGTATTTTTTTGAATGACATATTTCAATTTTAACTACTCCGTTTTTTGCCAACTTCTTACTGCTACTTCCAACTTATTTATGGTATAGCTAACAAGTTTCCCTTGTTCAACCACAACTTATAACCACTTCACAACAATAGTTTCGGCATCCAGGATTTCTCTACTACATTAGCTGTGTTATAAAGAAATACAAGATTTTTCATTTTCATATAGTGTTCTCGTAAAAGGGCCTTGATCTAAAAGACAAGGCTCTTTTTAGTTTCCAGGGTTTTGGAAACTATAAGGCCTGAATAGTCAAGGAATCCAATTGTTCTTACCAAAATTAGGTTTGCGTTTTTCCAAAAAGGCATTCCTTCCTTCTTTTGCCTCCTCCGTCATATAGGCCAATCTTGTAGCTTCCCCTGCAAATACCTGCTGCCCTACCATTCCGTCATCGGTGAGGTTCATTGCAAATTTTAGCATCTTAATGGAAGTGGGCGATTTTTCAAGGATTTCCTGGGCCCAATTGTAAGCCGTATCTTCCAATTCCCCATGGGGAACAACCGCATTTACCATTCCCATTTCAAAGGCATCCTGGGCCGAATAGTTCCTGCCCAGGAAAAATATTTCCCTGGCCCTTTTTTGTCCCACCATCTTTGCCAGGTAGGCCGATCCGTAGCCACCATCAAAACTGGTTACATCCGCATCGGTCTGTTTAAAGATGGCATGCTCCTTACTGGCAAGGGTGAGATCGCAGACCACGTGCAAGCTGTGGCCGCCTCCAACGGCCCAACCCGGTACTACGGCAATGACCACTTTGGGCATGAACCTAATAAGACGTTGTACTTCCAGAATATTTAAGCGGTGCATGCCGTCTTCCCCAACATAGCCCTTATGTCCCCTAGCCTTTTGGTCCCCCCCGCTACAAAAGGAATACACTCCGTCCTTGGTAGACGGGCCCTCGGCAGAAAGTAGCACAACACCTATACTTGTATCCTCTTGGGCATCATAGAAAGCCTCATATAGTTCACTGGTGGTCTTGGGCCTAAAGGCATTTCTAACATTGGGCCTGTTAAAGGCAATTCTGGCAACACCTCCACATTTTTTATAGGTGATATCCTCAAATTCCTTAACTACTTTCCAATCAATTTTTTTTTGCATTTCAAAAATGGTTTAACGGTTATCAAAGATAATACTCTTTTTTCCGATTAGGATTTGTTGTTTTTTTCCGAGATCCATTTGGACATAAATTTGGTGCTTGCCATGGTATGGTGCAAGAGCATGGCACCCATAAAATTACCGGATCTATGCTCTTTTAAATTCTTTGCAAGTAGTTCAATCCGATCCCTAAGTTGCTTTTGTAAAACAACTTTGTTGTAAAAGCTGTTTATAATGGCAGTTCCATTCTGCCTGGCAAGGTACCATTTATCCTCAGTTTGGTAAAGGAAAACGGCCGCCTTGGCAAAAGCCTCTGTACCATTGGCAATAATTCCGTTCCATGGCAGGTTTTCACAGATGCCTTCCGCACCAATTTCCGTCGTAATACTGGGGGTGCCGTTCAGCATTCCGTTCAGCAATTTGCCTTTTATTCCCGCCCCAAAATTTAGGGGAGCAAGATTGAGCCTGGCCTGGGAAATGACCTCTGCCGCATCTTGGGTATGGCCCATAATACAGAACCCTTGTGTTGGACAGTTCAATTGCTTGATGCTTTCCGGCATATAAGGGCCGTAAATAAACAAATTTACATGGGGCAATTCTTTGCGGATCAAGGGCCAGATATCCATTTTAAGGGTTTGTAATGCATTTATATTGGGTGCGTGTTTCCCATTGCCGATACATATAAAATTCTTTTTTTGATCAAATTGGAGCCAGTTGTCCTGTTTTTCATCGTCTATGGCTTCGTACATCATCGGTAAATAAAGTAATAGGCCTTTATCTATTTTTACTGTTTTGACTAGAAGTTCCATTTCATATAGGGAAATGATCAAACTAAGATCGCATCTATAAATGCTGGCCACTTCCCTTTTTGTCCGTTCTTGGTCCAACCAAAATTTTTCGGTAAAGGAAATCCTTTTTTTATACGCCAATTGTCTGGCCCATCTAAGGGAGTGTAGGTCTTCGGTATCCAAAATACGTATTGCATTCGGGGCACATTCAACAACGCGCCATCCAAATTGCTCTTCTGTCATAAAACGATCAAAAAGAACGATATCCGGATCTAGATCCCTTATAAGCCCATCAAAACTGGAATGATTGAGCAAAATGGTCTCTTTGCGTACCCCAAGGCTATCCAGGTCGGCGGAGAATTGGCTTTCTGCTGCAGTACAGGCAAAGGTTATCCAATAATTTTCATTTAAAAAGAAATGTATCAATTGCAGCATTCTTTCCCCTGCGGCCGTAGTAGCCGGCTCCGGCCATACATAGCCAATAATCAATATTTTTTTATCCTTTTCCGGGATCATATGTTCTATAATCGCTTGGCGAATTTCTGGGATATTTTGGAGCGTAGTTTTCGCTCATAATCCTCTTCCAGCCATTCCTTGTAGTTTTTGGTATTGTTCATGATACAATAGGAATATTGGCGAACGCGATAAGCGATCTCTTCCTTTAATTTTTTGGCCAGGATACGGGCGTCAAATACATCCTCACTATTTTCTACACAGATGGTGGCGTGCTGTTCAATACTGTTCTCCAGTACGGTTTTGGACTTAAGTCCCTGGGCAAAAACCCTTTTATATTCCGCTTTGATGTCGAATTCGATATTTTTGGACTTGCTGAACAACGCTTTGAGGTCGGCCGGCATCTCATACACAAAATCCCGTTCTATTTCTTCATCGTTTTTTATGCTTTCCAAATAAAAATCCGGGAAATGAAAAATTTCCTGCCAATCTATGGGAGCGTTCCATAGACCAAATCTGGCCACATTGTTCCCCAGGTCCACCACCGTAAATTCATTTTTATTCGGCAGTATCCTGGATCCCCGTCCTATCATCTGAAAATAAAGCGTCAAGGATTTGGTCGCCCTATTTAATATGATGGTCTCTACAGTGGGTTCGTCAAATCCGGTGGTCAATATACTTACAGAGGTAAGTACGGCATCCGGGGTTTTTGAAAACCATTTTAAAATTTCCTTGCGTTCCGAAGCACTGTTCTTATTATCCAAATGCCGAATGTTGTAGCCAGCTTTTTTAAAGGTGTCCAAAACATATAAAGAGGTATTGATACCATTGTTGAAAATTAGGGTTTTGGTGCCTTTTGCAATCTCTTCATAGGCATTTACCAGCTTGGTAAGCATGTTCTGGTTGCCGTAAAGCTCGTCCGAAGATTTTACCGTATAGTCGCCACTTATACCCAATTTTAAGCTTTTAAGGCTAACATCGTAATTGTACATATTGGCCTTGGCCAAAAAATTCTTTTCAATGAGCGATGAAATGGATTCCCCCACGATCAACTTCTGATAGTGGTCCTTCATCGGGAGTTTAATATTGGAGCTTAAGGGTGTTGCGGTAACCCCAAGAATGATGGATTTTTTAAAATATTTGAATAATTTTCTAAAGGAATTGTAATGTGCCTCATCTATAATTACTAGTCCAATATCATTGATCTTTACCTTCTCATCCTGAAGTCTGTTATTAAGGGTTTCCACCATGGCCACGAAGCACATATATTGGTCTTGGTCCTGTAACTCCTTTACCTCGCTATTGATTATTTTATTCTTGACCCCAAAACCCTTTAACATTTTGGAGGTTTGGTTGCTCAATTCAATTCTATGGGTCAGGACTACTACCTTTTTATTGGTTTTATGGATATATCTTTTGGCAATTTCCGAAAATACAACGGTTTTACCACCACCGGTGGGCAGTTGGTACAAAAGGTTCATATCGTCCGGGGATTCCTCCAAACACTTGAATATAGTATTCAGGTCTTCCTCTTGATAATCGTAAAGCGTTTTTTCTGTACTTTCTTTAGATAGCTCCAAACGGGAAATGAAATTTTTTAAAATTAAGAAAAATCAAACCTTACAAAATTAAGGGTTTTTTGTGCCGGTTTCAAATTTACAGGATAAAAACATGAAATTGGAATTGTCCATTGGCCAAATTTGAGGGGGAACTCCCTAGGGCAAGCGAAAACAAATACTTTTACAAGGGTGGGAACGGAGCGGATTGTGGTCAGTCTATGATATCCAGCGACTTTGAGAAGTCCTCCATGTTGGGCCAATGGTGATCTTGGGCAAATAGGTAGCAGGCTACAATTCTGTTCTTAAAATCGATTAAAAGGGCATTTACTGAAATAAACCGGACCAGTTCGTTAAAAGAATTTTCCATGCTTTTGTAGAAGGCCTCAGGGACATTTTTCTCCAGCGAAAAGGATTGTGCCACCTCCAGGTTGTACAACATAAGATCTGCCGTTATATTCGGGTCTACCCCCAATTTAAGGAAGTGTTTTATGTATTTTTGGGCAACGGACCTCCTGGCCTTTGGCCTTTTTCTTTTTAAGGGAAAGTATTCGTTGGAGATCTTTATTTTGGCATCCTGCACCAGTTTGTCCTCCTTAGGGTTGAAAACAAAATCGTAATATTCCTTTACCACCGGGAATCTGAGGTACAGATCCAGCAATTGCTCTTCCAGTTCCTTTTTTTTTAATTCCGATAAATAGTTGACCAATGCCCGTTTGCCCATACTTTCAATTAAATAGATTTGAACTTAAGAACTGCAATTTCCTATTTAAAAATCAAAAAACAGCACAAGGGAGTAAAATAGTATTTTAATAATTGGATGGTACAGGGAATATCATAAACTTCTCATAAATTATGTATAAGTAATGCAGGTTCCCTTGGAAAAGACGTAAAAAAAAGGTATAATGAGAGATTCACGTTAAAAATCCAAATAAAATATATATGAGGCAACTAAAGATTATCAAGCAGGTTACCAATAGGGAGTCAAAATCACTGGACAAATATCTGCAGGATATCAGTAAAATTGAGTTGATCACGGCCAATGAAGAGGTAGAATTGGCCCAAAAAATTAGGGATGGGGATCAAATTGCCTTGGAAAAACTCACAACGGCAAATTTAAGATTTGTGGTTTCTGTTGCCAAACAATATCAAAACCAAGGTTTAAAGCTTCCGGATTTAATCAATGAAGGAAATGTTGGATTGGTAAAAGCGGCCAAGCGTTTTGATGAAACAAGGGGATTTAAATTTATATCCTATGCGGTTTGGTGGATACGTCAGGCCATTCTACAGGCACTGGCCGAACAATCCAGGGTGGTGCGCTTACCACTGAACAAGATCGGATCCATCAATAAAATTAAAAAAACGTTTTCTTATTTGGAGCAGGCCCATCAAAGGCCGCCATCACCCGAGGAGATAGCCAATGAATTGGAAATGTCCGTCAACGAGGTAAAACAATCCTTGAAAAATTCGGGCAGGCACGTATCCATGGATGCGCCTTTAAAGGAGGGAGAGAATTCCAATCTATACGATGTGGTTAGGTCAGGAGAGTCCCCAAGACCGGATATGTTTCTTTTACAGCAGTCCTTAAATACAGAAATCAACAGGGCTTTGGATACGCTCTCCCAAAGGGAGGCCGATGTAGTTAAATTGTATTACGGCATTGGTGATCAGCAATCCATGACCTTGGCAGAGATAGGACTTACTTTTGATCTTACAAGGGAACGCGTGAGGCAGATAAGGGAAAAAGCCATTAGAAAGCTTCGCCACAACTCCAGGAGCAAATTGCTCAAAACTTATTTGGGATAGAAGCCCAAAACAAAGGGGCCGGATAGAACAATTTTCTATCCGGCCCCTTTGTTTCTAAAGCATTGGGTTTAAGAATAACTTAATTTAGCGATATTGAAATGGTTTAAAATTTCATTTAGATCTTCAATGAAGCTCAAATAAGCTGCGTTTTCTGAATTTTGTTTTGCCATTTTAATAAGGGTTTTTAGGTTCTGAATTCCGGGCGCAACTACATATAGTCCAACTCGGTCAATTCGTTTAAACTCAAAATTTCATTTAAATCCTGTAGAAATACAAGGTATTCCTCTCCGTAGGTATCGTATAACATAGTAAGACTTGGTTTAAATTATTATTGTTTGGGTCAATAATTATATGGTAAACATATTCACTATCCCTTTCCCTTCCAACTAAATGTTGTGTACAAGTGTTTTTTAGTTGTAAAATGGGCAGTACATAAAGTTTAATCATTTTTTTGATAAATAAGCCGATTATTCCGCCGGGATTATTTCTGTGGATTTATTGGAGAAGTCCTTTTTTTAATGGCTAAAGGGAGCCAATGACGCCCTGTTGGGTGCCTTTGTCGGATTCGTTAAGGAAAGATGGCTTATAGCCCCCTGGTCAATTTACTTCTTGAAAATTTTATCGGTCAGGGCCTTTAATTGGTCCAGAAACTTCATTTCCTCCCAATCCGCCGCACTTTCCTCCTTTTTATGGCTGTTACTGTTGTTCTGCTTAATATTCCCTAAGGATGTAATATCAAAATCGATGTTGAACAGGTCATCATTGTTGCCCATATTTTCCTCCTCATTATCGGGAGGAGTTTCATAATAGTTGAAAGGGGTTATCCTGTCGGCTTTCATATTTTCCCGTTCGGATGATATTGTGGAGATAAAGCCGGATTTTGCCACTTCAAAAGTGATCCACGGGTCTCTGGGCAAATTTGAAGGTCCGCTAATTTCTTTATTTGGATCCATGTTATGGCTAGAAAGGATTTGAGTGTCTCCGGTTAGAATGGAATGAAATTTTGCTTCTATACATCTTGAAACCAATTTAGCCTTTTCCCCTATAGTTTTATTCGAATGATTGTGAAGGGTTTTCAAAAAATAGAGATCACTTATGTCTCCTATTTGTTGAATCTCCTGAAGTAAGAGCAGTTGGGACTCTATATCCAAGGAGCCGAATAAATGGTTGAATACATAGTGTTCCCCGAAATCTACGATGCTGTTGTCATTATCCTGTTCATCTATATCCATTGGGTAATGGTATAGGAACTTGAAAATGATTTCCTTTATGAGATTGCCAATGGATTCGTTCTCTTCCCCATCCAACATTTCATTTAATAGGGGTACCTCCCTCATATCCCCCATTTCTGCAATGGAATGTAATAATTTTACTTTTTTAAATTCCGAATCGGTATAGAATTTGGCAGCAGGAAGGTTCATTTCTCCTAGATCCAACAAATTATTGTCTTCCTGTGGGACGGCTTTTCTGTTTTCTTCCTCTAGGTGCGACATTAGTATATCACTGATCTGCTTTTTAAAGTGCGGATCCAGGACCACCTCATATTCCACGTCAAGATCGTTGAGGTCGGTAGACGGTGTTTCTTTCCCTTCCTCAATTTCCAATATCAAGGGCAAGAAATCGATGTTTAAAAAAGAAGTTTCCGGCTTAGGTGATCTGTTGGATGGATGCATTTTGTTATCCCCGTAAATTTCCTCATGTATCGCCTCATAGGGATTTCTTTCAAAGCTTTCCCAGTCAAGGCTTTCCGTTGGGCATTCCATATCGCTGCCAAACATTGGTTCTTCCCGTATATCCTCCCCGCTACCATTATCGGTATCTCCATAATTCGTTACTATTGGAACGAAGTTAAAATCTAGCTCCTCCCCATTTAATAAATCGGGTTTTGTATCAAAACTATTGGTTTTATAAACCTGGGCCTTACCATGCACGTCCGTACTATCCAAAGCATCCAGTTGCAGACCAAATTCTTTGGAAAGTCTGTGTATTATTTGTATCCCGCCCTTATCAAGATAGGAGTCCATTTCCCCTAATATGCTGGAGGCAATACGTTTGTTGCTCGACTTCCTTAGAAGTTTCCACAATTCCACCTTTAATTCTATGTGCTCCTTTTCGGACATTTTCAGCTTACCTTGGTCATAACGTATTAGCCTACCTATTATTCCGACTAGTTGTTTCCTTTTATTCTCCCTCAAATTACCTCCCAGCAGTGGGTAGTTTTTAAAAATGTATAGGATGGTCCAATACCCAATGGTCAAAAGCAGGACCAAGGCTATTAAATCCCATATCAGGTTGCTATGTATTTTGGGTATGTTCATGTAACGGTAATCACTTTTTTAATAAGTGTTTAGTTTCTCTTTCCTTTTAAGATCATCAATTCTTTGTCAATGGCTTTCTCTACCATAGGATATGCCAATAGTAATAGATCGTATAACCGTCCTATTTCTGGTAGATTCCTATGGGTCCTACAGCCAACCGTAATTTTTTCCACTAGGGAAAAAAGGTAATCTGCTTTCATCATGGAAAGTCCCGTTTTAACTTTGTGAGCAGCAAATCCCAAACCATTAAGATTACCTTCCGGGATATAGACATTGGCCCTTCCTATGAAATCCAGCATATTTTGTTTAAATAGGCCTATCAGCTCTTCCAAAAGGTCTATTTCCCCCATACACTCTTCCAAGATATTGGTTAGGCAAACTTCCCACACTTTCTTTTTTGTTGAAAATGGAAGAAGGCTTTCGCCAGCATCAAATAAAGGTTTCCATCCTTCCTTCCTTTTGTATTTATATAAGGAGGCCAGTAACTCCTCATGGCTATATGGCTTTAGGATATAATTGTCTATTCCCAGGGCATTACATTTGTTTTTAACATTCAAGTTAAAATCGCCGGTCAAGGCTATAACGGGAAGATTTTGGACATGATTATTGCCCGATTGCCTAATTATTTGCGCAATTTGAAAACCGTTCATGGCAGGCATTCCAAGGTCTATTAATACCAGGTCTACCCTATTCCTTAACAAATAATTCAGTCCAGCATAGGCATTATCCGTTATGTGCACGGTACATCCCCAATTGTTTAAGCGCTGTTCCATTAATTTTTGAATGAGTATATTGGCCTCAAAAACCACTATATGAAGGCCTTCCAATATCTTATTGCTTTCTATTATACGGTTGGAATCCAATTGGTTGCCAAGGCCTCTTATCTGTTTGCTCTTTTTATAGGGGATGGTGAACTTATGTACACAACCGTTGTTTAAGGTATCCATTGTTGTCAAGGACCCATTTAATATTTCAAGTATGCCCTTCACCATGGCAAAACCAATTCCCAAATCGTTTGCATTGGACTTTAAGTCTTTTGTAAAAGCTTCTTTGCACAAATCCCTTATTTCGAAATCGAGTACGAGGCTATTACTGTTTTGCCTTCTTAGTTTAATTTTGAGAAGGATACTTCCTTCATCGACCAGATTGATGGAGTTTCCTAAAAGGGTAAGTAGAATTTGGGACAACTTGGATGGATCTCCTATAAGGATTTCTGGTATTTCCGTATCCAAATATACCTCTAGGGCAACATTATTATTGGTTATCAGGGTGTTGCACAGATATATGGTATCCCTTATTATACCGTAAAAATTAAAATCGATATTTTCAAATTTTTCCCTTCCCGAAGTAAGTTTGGTATATTCCAATAGCTCATTGATTAAGCCCAAAAGATGGTGGGAACTGGAGGTTATGGAATTGATCTTGACAAGTTGTTCCTCGGTTAATTTGCCTTCTTTTAAAAGATCTACAGTCTCCATTATTCCGTTGATCGGGTTTCTAATTTCATCACCCAACTTGGCCAATAGCCTACCTTCCTCCCAGTTGGGCTTACAATTTACCGGGTTGGCCCATTCTTTGCTCCCAATGGCCAATTCAAAATCCTTGCTGTTTTTTTGGAAGCTGCAAACATTGGGGTTTGGCCCCAATACTTTTTCCTCTAGGCGATATTTAAAGGACATAAAGGATTTTTTTAATGAAGAAGCTTCCTCCGAGGTTAATTCCTCGAACGAAAAATGATTTAGTTGACCTTCAAGATTTGTAAGTTGGGATAGTAGGCTGTTGGGTTTCAATTTTAAATAGTTTGGGTTCTGAAAGTCTAAAACTCCCCTTTTAAAGTGCGGTTTACAATTAAATGTTATCTAAAGGTCATTTTATGTTGTCAAATGACATTATTTGTATGTATCAAACCCTATCGGCATGAAGCATTTTATCGAATTTATATGCCTTTTATCGATAATGTCCTAAAACGAGAAACAATAAAAAATGAAGGAGGAGGTCGAAGAAAAACTAGCCTGTATATTTAACCGATGTTCTCACTATAGAGACAAGGCATGTAAAAGGCAAGTTGTACCATGAGCTATGAGTGCGGCAGAATTATTGATTTGGAAGACAAAATTGCACGACCCTAGGGGGCTTTGAATCAGGTATGGGAAGCGATGAAAACTTATGCCCTAATTGTCCGAGGCCAAACGGTCCCTTACGAATTCAATTTTAGTTTTTCCATGGGGTTTGGGTTTTCCATCTGCACCCAGATTTACCATTATGATATTGTCTACGGTCACAATGGTTTCCCTGGTCATTTTGTTCCTAACCTCACAATTAAGGGTCAGGGAGGTCTTTCCAAATTTTACCACGTCTATACCTATTTCAACAATGTCGCCTTTTAAGGCCGTGCTCATAAAGTTTATTTCGGACATATATTTGGTAACCACCCTCTTGTTTTCCAATTGTATAATGCTATACAGTGCGGCTTCCTCGTCTATCCAGGCAAGTAGCTTGCCCCCGAACAGGGTGCCATTGGCATTTAAATCTTCTGGTTTCACCCATTTTCTTGTATGAAATCTCATAGTTCAGTAATTTTAAGTTAAAATTACTGAAGATTATTTCGTTAAAACAGTGTTGGGGAAAAATTATCACCCGATTTAGGTATATGTAAATTACATTCGATTTTTTCATTCAATTTGGAAATAAAATAGGTCGATAATAATGGAGACTCCAATTCCATATTTTGATGGACAAAAAAGTGGATGTTTCTCAATCCCATCTCTTTCCAATCGTACAGCCGCATTACCCAATCGTCCAAACGTTGATAATCACTTTTATGATTACTGCCAACAAAACGTATAAAAGCCTCATCGTTCGTCATTCTCATATGCATTAAGTCTCTTCTGCCCGCGGTATCCACAAGGATATTCGCAATATTATTTTCATATAGCAAACTATGTAATTCTTGGGCGACTTTATCATCATTAAACCAATCGGTATGCCTAAATTCGATGGCCAGGGGAAATTCTTTTGGCCAATACGCAACAAACCGGACCACTTTGTCCCAGTTTGCAGGTCCAAAATTGTTGTGCATCTGTAAAAAAATAGTACCCAGTTTGTCTTTAAGGTTTGCAATAGCGTTTAAAAATGCCTCCACAATGGGGTAAGCCTGATCGTTCAACCTATATAAATGACTAACGTTTTGCACTATTTTAGGAAAAAACTTAAAGGATGAGGGGGTCTTTTCATACCATTTATCATACTGCTCCACCGGAAAAATCCGATAAAAGGTGGCATTAAGTTCTATGCTATTGAATTGGGAGGAATAATAGGCCAGTTCATCTTTTGTTCCCTTTGGATAAAAGCTTTTCAAGTCCTGTCGGTTCCATTTGGCACAGCCCACATATATACTTGGAGCGTTTTGACCAATCAATTTTTCCAACACCTTTTTGGTGTCCGGATGGTCCTTAGGCATTAGGAAATCCACTATTTCCGGTTTCTCTACTTTTCCGAATTTCATATAATGATCATGTTTATTTTTTAGGCACGGACATTCCGATCACAAGTTACGGAACATGTTCATAACCTCGTTAAAAACTAAATCCAAATTCCAAATCCTTAAAATAAGGAATGGCTACCTTTATAAAAACACCATTGATATGAGCGACAGGTCCCATAGTCTTTTGGAAATTCGTCCTATAATCCCTTCGGCCAAAGTAACGGAAAATATGGGCAGTGATGAGAGGTTTCAAAACCAAACCTTACGCCCTGTAATAAAAATGCAAAACCCCTTACTGCTCTTGGTCTTTCAGAATTACATCTTCAAGCACAAAAATAGTTTTTATGAACTTGGGATGCATAAACGTCTGATTTTTATAGAAAATGCGATACAAAAGGACATTAAGTTTAGGAATTCGTTAAAGGGAATCATCATAGGCCAGTTTACCACAGAGGAGTATGCGCTATACATACGCAATTCTTCATCTTTAAACAAGCGCATGATGCAGATGGTGATCGAACGTATTAAAGA
This sequence comes from Arenibacter sp. P308M17, assembly GCF_003426735.1. Lineage (GTDB taxonomy): Bacteria > Bacteroidota > Bacteroidia > Flavobacteriales > Flavobacteriaceae > Arenibacter. The sequence goes on along the minus strand of NZ_QVON01000002.1, from coordinate 499,838 downwards.
TCAGGTCCAGTTTTTTGAAAAAGCCTTACTTCAGCCCATATAGATTCCATCATTTCTTAATCCAAAAGTGATTCCCCGTTAAGGTTGGTGGTGAGTATATCGCTCATTAGGTTGAAATAAGGGCGGATCGCTTGAAAAGCAAGGTCTATATTCTCTATAAAATTGGGTGATAGCACCTCCTGATCGGAAAATTTTTTCATGAAAATGAATTGTTTTCTTTTTATCAAATCAATGTTGGGGTGATCTTTGTTAAAGCCGGAGGGAGCTGTTTTTAATTCATCGCCCTGCATTTCGCCCCAAACTTCCATAAAGCTTTTTTTGCCCATTATGGCGCGTATTTCAGATGCATCGGTTTCAAATTCTTTTCTAATCCTTAATAGATCTTCTTTGTTGGGTTCCCAAAATCCGGCTGCAATAAAGGTTTCATTGGGTTTTACCCGTAAATAGTATCCGCCCCGCAACCGCTTTCCAGACCTGGAAAAGGATCCTGCAAAATGGGTCTTATAGGGGGTTTTGTCTTTAGAGAACCGTACATCCCTATAGATGCGGAACATTTTTAATTTTTCAATATCATCATGGGCTTTCAATCTATTCATTAATGCGGAATAAAAATTCTTGACCTCCGTTTCCATCTCCTTGAATTCGGTTTTGTACTCCTGGAACCATTCCCTGGAGTTGTTGTTTTTTAGGTTTTCCAAAAATAGAAATACATCTTTCGTAATCAGCTGCTGTTGTATACGACTCATAACACATTATCTTTGTGCTAAAGTTAACCAATTTAGCATAAGCCGATTTTGAAATAATGGTTAATTTTGAATGAATAATTAAAAGTGCAAATGGATAAAGCATCTATAATAAAGAATATAAAGGAACATAAAAATCAGCCCAACCTGAGGTTCGAGCTCAAGGAAAGGACGGAATTATTCACCAATCGCTTGTTTTATACCTTGTTCGATATAGATACACCGGTAGACGAAAACCTGGATCTGTTGGAAAAGGAATTTGATGCCTTGGTAAATTTGGCCTGCTGGCAGGTAGACAAACCTTGCCAAAGGGTTTGGGAAAATTTTGTGGTACGCCTTCCCAAAGTTTTGGAAAAATTGAATTTGGATGCCGAGGCCATTGTAAATTGCGATCCTGCTTCCCTATCCATTGAAGAGGTATATATGGCCTATCCAGGTTTTTATGCCATTGCCATCTACAGGCTTGCCCATGAACTTTATATAGATGGCTTTCCCCTGGTGCCCAGGTTGATGACGGAATATGCACATAGACAGACAGGTGTGGATATCAATCCGGGTGCGGAAATAGGAAATTCATTTTTCATTGATCATGCCACTGGTGTGGTCATAGGGGAAACGGCGATAATAAAAAATAATGTAAAAATCTACCAAGGAGTAACCTTAGGAGCCTTATATGTTGCTAAAAAATTGCAAAAGACAAAGCGTCATCCCACCATTGAAAACAATGTCACCATATATGCCAATGCCACTATCCTTGGAGGGGATACGGTAATCGGGGAAAATTCCATTATTGGAGGAAATGCATGGCTAACAGAATCCGTGCCCGCCAATTCCACGGTTTATCATTCTCCGGTAATTAAAATTAAAACCCTACCGCATGTCTCATAATATTCTGGATATTATAGGGAACACTCCCCTGGTAATATCAAAAGTAATCAATACCAATCCCAAGGTTAAACTTTTTTTTAAGTTGGAGGGCAATAATCCAGGGGGAAGTGTAAAGGATCGTGCGGCACTTAATATGATAAAGGGAGGTTTGGAAAGGGGCGATTTTGACGTAAATTCCAAGTTGATAGAAGCTACCAGTGGAAATACTGGTATTGCCCTGGCCATGATAGCCGGTATTTACGGATTGGATATTGAACTGGTAATGCCCGAAAATTCCACCAAGGAAAGAGTACAGACTATGAGGGCGTATGGAGCCAAGGTGACCCTTACCCCTGCCGATGTGGGCATTGAAGGTGCAAGGGATTATGCGGAACTAAAGGTGAAGGAGGAGGGATATATCATGATCAACCAGTTTTCCAATGATGATAACTGGATGGCACATTATAACAGTACCGGACCTGAAATATGGAGGGATACTCAAGGGAAAATCACCCATTTTGTGTCATCTATGGGCACTACCGGAACCATAATGGGAACATCCACTTTTTTAAAGGAAAAAAATTCCAAGATTCAAATTGTAGGAGTGCAACCCGCCGATGAGGCCAAAATCCCCGGTATTCGTAAATGGCCATTAGAATATCTCCCAAAAATTTTTGATCCCAAGAAAGTGGATTCCGTTATGGAAGTTACCGAGGAGGAAGCTCGGGATATGGCCAAACGATTAGCAAAGGAAGAAGGTATTTTTGCAGGAATGAGCAGTGGAGGTGCTACCGCTGCCGCATTAAAACTGGCCCTAAGCCTGGAAGAGGGCATCATTGTATCTATTGTATGCGACCGCGGCGACCGTTATCTTTCCTCGGATCTTTTTGATTAAGAAGCGGTAAAGTACTTCGCAACTGGTATATCGTACTTAAGTTAAAGCCACCCCTTCTTTTTGAAATAAAATAGAAGGCCTATAAAGATGGCGATCATTACCCCCCAAACATAGAAGTATCCATTGCGAAATTGCAATTCCGGGATATACTCAAAATTCATTCCGTATACACCAACAATGAAGGTAAGGGGAATAAAAATGGAGGCCATAATGGTCAGGACCTTCATTACCTCGTTCATTTTATTGCTCATGTTGCTCATATACATTTCCATGAGGCTCATCGACATCTCCCTTAATATATTGAGACTTTCATTTATTTCGGTGCAATGATCCAAGGCATCCCTTAAAAATAATTTGGTATCCTTGGTTATAAAAAGGTGTTCGGTATCTATTAATTTGCCAACCAACTCCTTCATTGGGTAAACATATCTCCTTAATCTTAGCACTTCCTTTTTTAGATCCTGTATGGCGTGGGCCGTTTTGGGACTGGGATCGTCATATACCTCTTCCTCCAAAACCTCTATTTTGAGGTTTATATTTTCAAGTACCATAAAATAGTTGTCTATTATGGCATCCAAGAGGGTGAAAAACAAGTAGTCCGCAGATTTGCTTCGTATTCGTCCGGTTTTGGCACGTATCCTTTCCCGAATGCTATTGAAAACATCATCTTCCATTTCCTGAAAAACAAGCACCGAATTTTCCATCAAAACAATGGCTACGTGTTCCGTAACCATTTCATTCCCACTATCCAAATACAGCATTTTGAATGCCCCAAAAATATAATTATCGTATTCGTCCACCTTGGGGCGTTGATGCGTATTTACGGCATCTTCGATCGTCAATGGATTGAGGGAAAAGGCATGACCAAGATTTTCTATAAATTGTTCATCACTTATTCCAATTATATTGATCCAAGAGATTGAGGGAGAGGATTGGAAGGCGACAATCTTAGCAAAATTATCGGACGTGTACACATCAAAACCGGACTCTATTATGCCGTTCCCATCATACTCAATAACATTGACGATACTTTTAGCCCCTTCCCTACTCCCCAAATAAGTTACCGTTCCAGGTGCCTTTCCCGTTTTGGCTATTCTTTTTGAATGTCTTCTGTGGGTCGATTTTTTTTTGGCCATAGGTAGTGATATTGATGTATCTTCTGGTCTATATTTATGTTCTCTGCACTAATTTATACATTCCAGAGCGTCCTTGTCGTAAATTGTATAAAATAAATCAATTTATAATCCGGTTAAAGGTTTTGCAGGCCTATAATTTCATGGCTCCAGATGGTTGTCCAAAGTAGGAAGAGGTAATAAGCAGTATAATCCGTTTTATTAATTTTTACCTACCGCTTATTGCCCAATTTCTGGAACTGTAGATGATTCAGTAATAGGCCGGAGCCGGGAGCCACATAAGTCAATACCCTATTGTTATCCTTTTTTAAGGACTCTTTAATATCCATTGCCGTAAGTTCTCCCTTGCCCAGTTGGATCAGCGCCCCCATAATCATCCTGATCTGATATCTCATAAACCCTTCCCCGCTAATATGCAGGGCATAACTCAGTTCCGGAAAAAAATTGGCCGTTAAAATTTCGTTTCGTTTTATTTCACAGGTCGCTATAGTCCTTAGTACTTTTGTATTGGGCTGGAGTCGGGCGGTATAGGAGGAAAAATCGTGGGTACCAATAAAATATCGGGCGCAATCCGACATGGCATCCACATCCAGTTCGTCCAGGATGTTGGCCAAAAAAGGTGCGCAAAAGGGGTGGTTTTTTTGTCCGAACGAAAACAGGTATACATATTCCTTTAACTTGCTTTCTTGGATGACATTAAACTTTTCATTTACTTCTTCTATGCTTATGATACGAATATCCGGCGGTAGGTTCACATTAAAATAATGCATAAATTCCTGAAGGTCTTCCAAGGGTTCCTTATCCAAAAATAATTCGAATGCCGTATTCAGTGCAGATACCTTGGCATCTGTTCGTCCGGCTCCCAGAATCTTGAATTTGGAATTGGGCAGAACAAATTTTAGGGTCTTGACCAGCATACCTTCCACCGTTTTTTGATCGGGTTGCTTTTGCCAGCCACTATAACGGAAACCCAAAAATTGAACATGGATCAAATAATAAAAACGAGCTGTTTGCATTTGGCTTATCTATTGCGAAATTAAATTCGTACAGACCCTTTTTAAAGAGGGTTGTGAAGGCAGGATTTTTGTTTGGATCTTCAAGTTTGTGGCCTGAAATTCATCGTACTTTTCGGCACTTCGTCCGAACCCTCTTTTTTCCACCTTAAATTTCTATATATTCAACGAAATTTTTCATAATGACAAAGAATTAAATTGTAATTATGTTGAAAATTATCAAAATTCTTAACCCTTGATTATGGAAAATTCCGTTAAACGAACCGCTCCCCAAATTAATATTATTCTGACCATAGTTGCACTGGTAGCCTTAATAATCCTTGGTTTTTACAGTATGTATGGAAATACCTTTGTTTTTAACAGGTTAGAGAGTTATATTTTCCCTTTTTTGACAATAATTCACTTTCTTTATTTATATGTACTTTGGTTTAAGATTACCGAAAAGGAATATCCAGATATGATCATGAAAAATATTGAGTATGTCCTGTACGGAATGGTTTTGTTCTATGGATATAGTATTTATGGGTCCTTTTTAATGCTTGGTTCCCAAAACGAATTTCAGGACCATGTTATTCCAAGCACTTTTGTTCCCATGGGCATCTTAATTATTACCTTACAGGCCCTTTTGGTGCTACTTACCGTTTGGTCGTTTATAATTAGAAGGCAGAGGGTGGGCAAATATGATTTTGACTACTTAAATAATCATATCGATGCCTGGGAGTAATATAAAGTTGCCTTTTACAATCCCCGTATAAAACTGCCGTAAACATCTTTTATCTGATACCCTAAAGTATACCGCTGCTTACTTAATTTATTATGGGCAACAAGTCCCCACAGCAGCAATTCCTTTAGGAAATAGGTATTTTCTTTTTTAATCTCAGCTTGGTATTTGGCCATTAATTGTTGAAGGGGGGCAATACTATCAAGTTTCTCCTTGTATTCCTTATCGGTGGCATCATCCAACAGGTCAAAACCTTCCCCGTCAAAGAACCAGGCTACCAATTCATCATAAGGGCCTTCGGCATCCTTTCGTTCCAATTTATCTATCTTCGGAAAATTATTTAGGAAGAGGGATTTTACGGCTTCTTCGATCAATATTTCCGCAACACTGCCCGAACCTTCCTGTTCGCCTTCATAGACCAATTCTATTTTTCCGATTATGGAAGGAATGACCCCCATAAAATCGCTCAGCCGGACCATGGTGCTTTCTTGGCCATTCTTCAACAACCTTCGTTCAGCGGTGCTCATTAAATTTTCGAAGGAGGTGATGCTCATCCTGGCGCTGATACCACTTTTGGCATCTACATATTCACTTTTTCTGGCTTCCCTACTTATTTGTTCCAAGAGATCTTTGGCCAGATCAGGAACATAAATGGCCTCGCTTTGGCGTTTGTCCAATTTGGATTCCTGTTCGGTAATTTTACGTGCGGTTTCGATGTCCTCTGGATAGTGCGTCAATATCTGGGATCCGATCCTGTCCTTTAATGGGGTAACTATACTGCCCCTATTGGTATAATCTTCAGGGTTTGCGGTAAATACAAACTGCAGATCCAAGGGAAGTCGAAGTTTAAAGCCCCTGATCTGAATGTCGCCCTCCTGTAGGATATTAAAAAGGGAGACCTGTATCCTTGCCTGTAGGTCCGGTAATTCATTGATAACAAAAATACATCGGTTGGCACGTGGGATCATTCCAAAATGAATAACCCTGTCATCTGCGTAGGACAACTTTAGGTTGGCGGCTTTGATGGGGTCCACATCGCCAATCAAATCGGCCACCGTAACATCCGGGGTAGCTAATTTTTCATAAAACCGTTCACTTCTGTGCAGCCAGGAAATGGGTGTTAAGTCCCCGTGTTCGGCAATAGTATCAATAGCAAAACGTGAAATCGGGTTTAAGGGGTCATCATTTATTTCGGAACCCGCGACTATTGGAATATATTCGTCCAATAAATTTACCATTAACCTGGCCAAACGTGTTTTGGCTTGGCCCCTTAGACCCAATAGATTAATGTTATGCCTGGACAATATAGCCCTTTCCAATTCCGGTACTACGGAATTTTCGTAGCCCCAGACTCCGGGAAAGGTATTTTCATCCAACTTTATTTTCCCGATGAGGTTTGCCCTTAGCTCGTCCTTTATTTTTTTTGATTTATAACCTGCCTTTCTAAGTTCTCCTAGATTGGTAATTTCATTATGGTTCAATTTCATTTGTAAATATTTGTATTTATATCTCCCTGTTTATAGTATAGACGAGAGAGGGTGTGGTGTCTACGAGCTTTTGGCAATTATTGATTTTCGTGGTTTATCCCTTTAATCTCTTTCTCCTATTTTGTTCGTAATCCTCAAATATCATTTCACCCAGTCCCTTTAAACCGGTAAAGAAGGCCTTCCCCTTATTGGCTTCAGTAAAATACCGCACAAATTGGGTTAAATAAGGATCCTTGGCAATCATAAAGGTGGTTATGGGTATATGTAGTTTTTTTGCCTGCCTGGCCATATTATAGCATTTTTCCACAATATAATCATCCAGGCCCACGCTGTTTTTATAATAGGTACCATCGGCCAATCGGATACAACTGGGCTTGCCATCGGTAATCATAAAGATCTGTTTGTTCGTATTTCGCTTTCTGCGGAGCATGTCCATGGCTAATTGCAATCCGGCAACGGTATTGGTATGATAGGGCCCGACTTTTAGATAAGGCAGGTCCTTTATTGGAATGGGCCAGGCATCGTTGCCAAAAACCAAAATTTCCAGGGTGTCCTTGGGATAACGGGTAGTAATGAGTTCTGCCAAGGCCATGGCGACCTTTTTGGCAGGGGTAATGCGGTCTTCGCCATAGAGGGTCATACTATGGCTGATATCGATCATGAGCACGGTGCTCATCTGTGCCTTGAATTGGGTATCCTCCACTACTAGATCCCCTTCGCTTAAATGGAAATTGCCCATCCCATGGTTTATCTGGGCATTTTTTAAACTTTCCGTCATGGAAATCCGTTCCAAACTGTCGCCAAACCTATATTCCCTAAATTCTCCCATATGTTCGTCCCCCCTGCCCGATAGGCCGGTTTTATGGTCCCCCGAACCACTGCGTTTGATCTTGCCAAAAATTTGATTCAAGGCCGCCTGCCTAATAATCCGTTCCATTTTGGCGGTTATGGAGAGATCGGCCTTTTGTTCTCCGGAACCATCGCCATCACCTTCCTTGGGTTCCTCTTTAAGAAATCCTTTGGCTTTAAGGTCCTCTATGAAATCATCTATAGTATAATTACTATTGGTCAGTTCGTATTCCTTGTCCAACTCCCTTAACCAATCCAAGGCCTCATCCACATCTCCCGAAGTATGTGTAATCAATTCCTTGAAAATATCAAAAAGCTTTTCGAAAGGAGTTTGTTCGGGGGCCTCATAATGGGAAAATCGAAACCCTTTTCTTTTATTAATTGCCATACTATAAAATTACTTAATTTGGTCTAGACCATTTCCATTTTAAAGAAAACTTAACGGTTTACCCATAACAATACCGCTTGGATCATAATAATATTTCATATTACAAAGCATTTTTTTACACTCCTTCCCTTTGGAGTGGCGAGTTGGACGGACTTCTGCAATTTGTGTTTCCAAAAATAAGTTTTGATAATTTGGAAATGGGGACGATACCTTCCCAAGTAAGGTTTGGGCATAAAATAGAACATATTTTTCTAATGCTGATCCAACATTCACGGCAATACCAAGTTATTGCCCATAACATTCCCATCACCAAGGAAAAAGTGAGTTTAGGGGAAATAGATTTTATATTACAGGATATTGACAATCAAAAGTATGTACATATTGAGTTAACCTATAAGTTTTACGTTATATATGGGAATGCAAAACCTATTGGGCGTCAATTGCTAGGACCGAACCTTCGCGATTCCTTTCATGCCAAGAAGGAGCGGATCAAAAATCATCAAATTCCACTTTTAAAGACATCTGAAGCTATATCGGTGCTGGAACGCTTTAATATAAAGACTTCCGAACTGGTACATCAGGTATGTTTTAAATCGCAATTATTTATTCCCTTTACGGGGCCTAATTTGGATTTGGCCCCCTTTAATTCCAACTGCATAAGTGGCAGGTGGATTCCTTTCCAAGAATTTAGATCCAGATATTTTTTTGGACATCGGTATTATTTACCGTCCAAGCTAGAATGGCTCCTGGATCCGCACAATGGAGTGGATTGGGTAAGCCATAATGATATATTGGATATGATTTCTTCGGGCTTGGAAAATAAAAATTCGCCATTAATCTGGATGAAATTATCAGATATTTCTATGGAAAAACTTTTTATTGTCTGGTGGTAAAACCTATAAAAATATGTTGGTAATGCCGGGGGTATGAAACCTATGTAAAAATAATAGAAATGGGAGGGGTCGGCAATATAGGGTTTAAAGTTTCGTTTTCTAAGGGCTAATCTTAAAACCCCGCACCTATGAAGAAAATTTATTTGTTGTTCTTTTCACTGTTTGTTTTTTCCATGGCCCAGGCAAAGGACGATTGTGAATTGATTTATTCTACCGCTTCCTATGCCCTCAATCATGCAAAAAGCGCTTTAAAGGCGAACAACTATGAGCATCAGAAATATTATTCAGGAAAAGCTTTGGAGTCTTATGAAAAACTTTCCAAGCTATTGGAGGAGAGTCAGTGTGAAGGGCTGTCGGAAAAGGTTCAGGATATTATAGCGGATGCCATAAAGGCTGCAGACCCTGCGGATTGGGATAGAGGACGTTATTACAGTAAAAAGGTATTCACAGCTACCCAAGATCTTATCAGCTATATGGATGGTAGGACGGAGGTTGTAGGAGTGGACACTACGGATTAATTTCTTAGGGCCAATGTTTTAGCCTTCTTCATATTAACGAAAAAGTCATTGTCTACCGGTTTAACCAACTATAATTTGGTTCATGTAAACAATGACTTTTTGTTATTGTGCTTTTGCTTTAGCCAACAATGTCCAAGGGTGCAGTGGTTTTCCAATTGCCCCTGGTAAAATCAGGAAATTCCTGGGGTGCACCGTTTTGGGCCACGGATATCTCGCTCAAAGTTCCCACTGCACTCCAATAGCACCCTTCGTATACATTTTGGTCCAAAGGTAGGCCGTTGCGAAGGCACTCGATGATCCTATACCTCATTATAAAGTCCATTCCCCCATGTCCGCCCATTTTGGTAGCCAATTCCCCAAGGCGTACATACAATGGATGTTCGTACTTTTCAAAAATCTTTTGCAACTGTTCGCCTTCTGCCCACTCATGGTGGTTGTCGGGACCACCTTCTACCCCGTCTTCCAAGGCAATTCTAGTAGGGAAGCCGGTCAAGGTTCCTTTAGTTCCCTGAATCAGATTGTGTCTTGTATAGGGTCTGGGGCTTGTTTCGTCCCATTGTACCATAATTGTCCTGCCCATGTTGGTTTTAACGATGGATGTATTTATATCCCCTCCTTTAAAGTCCAACTTGTTCCATTTGTGGTCTGCCGGAAAATTCTTGGCAGCATACAGATTACGTCCTTTGCCGGGGGAAGAGAAGGAGTTGATAAATTTGAAATTATCCTCTCCCCTGGCCAAATTCATATATTGGGCAACGGGTCCCAATCCATGTGTAGGGTAAAGATTGCCATCGCGATTTGCATAATGATAGGTTCTCCAGGATCCGGTGCCACGCTCTACTTCATTCATTTGTCCCCTTAATTCATGGATATATGCAGCTTCCCCGTGCAGCAGTTCCCCAATAACCCCTTTTCGGCACATATTTAGGTAGAGTAGTTCTTCCCTGCCGTAGTTGACGTTTTCCATCATCATACAGTGCCTTTGGGTTTTTTCCGAGGTGTCCACTATATCCCACATCTCCTGAATGGTAAGGGCAAGTGGAACTTCAACAAAAACATGGGCCCCGCTTTTCATAGCTTCAATGGCCATAGGGGCGTGCAATTTCCATGGGGTACAAACAAAAACGGCATCCGGTTTTTCTTTTTTCAGCATTTTTTTCCAATCGTCTTCCCCATCGGTATACAAGTTTATTTTATTGTGCCTTGTACCGCCACCGTTTTCCTTACAAACCTTCGCCGATCTCTCGGCAAGATCCTGGTACAGATCACTAATGGCCACCACCTCTGTTCCTTCAATGGCCGCAATTTGTTGGGCATGCCCGGATCCTCTGGCACCTACCCCAATGAAGGCACATTTGACCGTTTCTAATTTAGGAGCAGAAAATCCGCCCATATAGGTAGCGCCAAATAAAGGTGCCGGGGCATTAAACGGGTCGTTGCCGGTAATTGAATGGGACCATGCCGGGGTCATTGCCAGACCCATACCGGCCATGGATGTTTTTCGAAGGAAATCTCTCCTATTTGAATTCATAGTCTAAACACTTGTTAATGTTACTAATTATCTTAAGAATTTTTGAAGATAGGTCAATTTTATTTACAAAAAAAAGTCAAGTTGTAAATTAAACAAATTTCATTTTAAATGAAAAATCCGAATACTAATGGCGCAATTTTAAAACATTAACGATATCCTGCAATTTAAAGCCCTTGGCCTGCAGCAATATAAGGTAATGGAACAAAAGATCAGCACTTTCATCCTTAAACAGCCGGTCGTTTTCGTCTTTGGCTTCAATGACGACCTCTACGGCCTCTTCGCCTACTTTTTGAGCAATCTTATTGATACCACTCTTAAACAGGGAGGATACATAACTGGGCTTGGCTCCTTCAGGGGCCGCCACCTTTCCCTCAGCTTGATTTTTTCTGTCTTCAATAATATTTTCCAATGCTGATAAAAAACCAAAGGAAGTACTGTTTTTTTCGCCCCAGCAGGTATCGGTTCCTTGGTGACAGGTTGGTCCAACAGGATCTACCATGAGCAGAAGGGTATCATTGTCGCAATCCAGTTTTATATCTACCAGGTTCAAAAAGTTTCCACTTTCCTCTCCTTTGGTCCATAATCTTTTTTTAGTGCGACTAAAGAAGGTTACCTTACGGCTTTCCATGGTTTTCTGGTAGGCCTCTTGGTTCATATAGCCGAGCATAAGTACATTTTTGGTAATTGCATCTTGTACGATGGCAGGGACCAGGCCATCGTTATTTTTTTTGAAGTCTATATTCATGATATTGGATTCCATATTGGTTTTATAATCTAACCGGTATATTATTTTTTTTTAATTCTTCTTTTAAGTCTTTAATTTCAATTTCCTTAAAGTGAAAAACACTTGCGGCCAAAGCCGCATCCGCCTTGCCTTTAATAAAAGTATCTGTGAAATGCTGCATATTTCCGGCGCCGCCCGATGCTATTATAGGTATGTTCAGTTCGGTGGATAATTTGGACAAGGCCTCATTGGCAAATCCGTCCTTAGTGCCATCGTGGTCCATGGAAGTAAATAGGATTTCCCCCGCCCCACGGTCTTCCACTTCCTTGGCCCAGGTAAAGAGGTTTAGCGCTGTAGGTATCTTTCCTCCTACCAAGTGAACCATCCATTCCCCATCCATTTGTTTGGCATCTATGGCAACTACTATACATTGGGAACCAAATTTGGCAACGAGCTCGTTGATCAATTGCGGATTCTTTACGGCCGATGAGTTTATGGATACTTTGTCCGCCCCGTTATGCAGTAGAATATCTACATCTTCCACCGAAGATATACCCCCGCCCACGGTAAAGGGAATATTGACTTTTTCGGCAACGCGCAGTACAAGATCGGCCAAGGTTCTCCTTCTTTCCTCCGTAGCGGAAATATCTAAAAAAACAAGCTCGTCCGCACCGGTTCTGGCATAGATTTCCGCCAGTTCCACAGGATCTCCCGCATCCCGCAGATCTACAAAGTTTATACCCTTTACCGTTCTACCGTTCTTAATATCCAAACAGGGGATTATTCTTTTTGTTAACATAGGGTAATTTGGTTTTTGGATGCAAATCCGGTTAAATATCGAGAATAAATTTTTCCAATTGTTTTAAACTGATTCTATTTTCATAAATGGCCTTTCCAATTATAGTTCCCTCACAGCCCAGCTCTGCCAATTTAGGGAGCTCATCAAAGGTGGAAATACCTCCACTGGCAATCAGCAATAATTTAGGCCCACATTCCTCTAGGATTTTACGGTACAAATGAAAAGAAGGTCCTTCCAACATACCATCCTTACTGATATCGGTACAGATAACCCCTCTGATGCCCTCTTTTTGGTACCCTTGGATAAAGGGAACCAATTCCTCTTGTGACTTTTCCGTCCATCCGGATACGGCAACCATTTCATCTTTCGCGTCGGCTCCCAGAATAATCTTCTCAGGACCGTATTGGTTGATCCAGGAGATAAAGGTTTCCCTGTCCTTGACGGCAATACTTCCTCCTGTAACTTGATTAGCCCCACTTTCAAAAGCTATCCGTAGATCCTCATCTGTTTTGAGTCCGCCACCGAAATCAATTTTCAAGTTGGTATTGGCGGCTATTTTTTCCAACACTTTATGATTTACGATGTGCTTGGATTTGGCCCCGTCCAGATCTACCAAATGAAGGTATTCTACACCATGGGCTTCAAACTCCTTTGCCACCTCCAAGGGGTTCTCATTATAAATTTTCTTGGTATCATAGTCTCCCTTGGACAGTCTAACACATTTTCCTTCAATGATGTCTATTGCAGGTATTATTCTCATAATCGAAATTATAAATTAAAAATTGGAATTGGGAAATTGATTTTGTAAAAAGTCAGGATGGGTTCTAATTTTTGATTCTATACCCATAATTGTAATCGTTTTAATTTCCGATTTCAAGGAAATTTTCTAAGATCCGCTCCCCTACCTCACTGCTTTTTTCCGGGTGAAATTGGGTTCCATAAAAATTATCCTTTTTTAAAGCGGCGCTATATCCCAAACCATATTCTGCTTCGGCAATGGTTTCCCCGCACAAGGGGGCATAAAAACTGTGGACCAAATAAACATGCTCTTTTTCTTTGACGTTCTTGAACAGACCGGATTTTAAATTGGTGATCTGGTTCCATCCAATTTGCGGAACTTTTACTTCCTTCGAAAATTTAACCACTTCTACATCAAAAATACCTAGGCCCTGGGTACTTCCCTCTTCCGAAGAATTGCACATTAACTGCATCCCCAGACAAATTCCCAATACCGGTTGGTTTAGCTTGGGTATAACCCCATCCAATTTACTTTCACGCAATTTTTTCATGGCACTGCTGGCTTCTCCCACCCCAGGAAATATAACCTTATCCGCCGCCATGATCTCTTCTGCATCCTTGCTCAGAATAGCTTCGTATCCCAAGCGTTGAAAGGCAAATTTAATGCTCTGTATATTTCCGGCTCCGTAATCTATAATTACTATTTTCATTTTCGTTGTCCTATGGACATATTTATTACTTCTACAATACCCCTTTGGTACTTGGCAGGACCATTTTTTCCACATCGCGTTTTACGGCCATCTTAATGGCCTTGGCAAACGCCTTGAAAATGGCCTCTATCTTATGATGTTCGTTTTGGCCTTCGGCCTTGATGTTGAGATTGGCCTTTGCCCCATCTGTGAACGATTTAAAGAAATGATAAAACATTTCAGTTGGCATTTTGCCTATCATTTCCCTATTAAACTCTGTTTCCCATACCAACCAGTTTCGTCCGCCAAAATCAATGGCTGCCTGAGCCAAACAGTCATCCATGGGCAAACAGAAGCCGTATCTTTCAATTCCCAATTTATGGCCCAAGGCTTTATGGAATGCTTCTCCCAATGCTATGGCAGTATCCTCAATGGTATGGTGCTCATCCACTTCCAGATCTCCCTTTACCTTGATTTCCAGATCCATTTGCCCATGTCTCGCCAGCTGATCCAGCATATGATCAAAGAAGTCCAATCCGGTACTGATTTCACTTTTGCCCGTCCCGTCCAGATTGAGCTTTATAAAAATATCGGTTTCATTGGTTTTGCGTATTATTTCCGATACCCGATCCTTCAGCTTTAAAAACTCATAAATTTTCTCCCAATCATTGCTTTCCAAGGCTATGTAATTATCCAATTCCTCCCTTTTAACGGATATTTCCCCAGTGCCCAAATTGGTATTGTCATTGATAAAGATACCTTTGGCCCCCAAATTCTTGGCCAGTTCCACATCGGTCAAACGGTCCCCTATTACAAAGGAATTGGCCAGGTCATACGCTTCGGAAAAGTATTCTGTAAGCAATCCCGTCCCCGGCTTTCGGGTATTGGCATTTTGGTGGGGGAAGGTCCGGTCCAAAAATACCTTATCAAAAACCACCCCTTCGTTTTCGAAGGATTTCAATATAAAATTATGTACGGGCCAGAAAGTGTGCTCAGGAAAAATATCGGTCCCCAATCCGTCCTGGTTGGTGATCATTACCAATTCATAGTCCAGCTCCTTGGCAATCTTTCCCAGAAAGGTAAAGGCTTTGGGATAGAACACCATCTTTTCAAAGGCGTCTATCTGCTCATCAATTGTTTCTTTAATGATGGTGCCGTCCCTATCTATAAACAGTACCTTTTTGCCTTTTTTGTTTCCTTGGTCGGAATTTGTATTCGTATCAGGGTTCATCATATTATTTGGTCGTTATATGCTGCAATGCTTTTATTAATTTCCCATTTTCCTCCTTGGTCCCCACAGTGAACCTTAGGGTGTTTTCGCAAAGTGGTTGGGTAGTTCTGTTACGGACAACGATACCCATTTTTAATAGTTGATTATATCTTTTGGTGGCATCATCCACCTTTGCCAAAATAAAATTGGCATCCGTTGCGTATACCTTCTTCACAAATGCTATTTGGCGCAGTACATTAAGGAGCGCCTCCCTTTCCGTTAAAATATCAATGACTTCAAGGTTGACCGCATTTATATCCAAAACCCGTTCCAAAGCTCTTTGCTGTGTCAATTCATTTACGTTGTACGGCGGTTTAATTTTGTTCAGTACAGAAATAATTTCTTCAGAAGCATAACAGATTCCCAATCGTATTCCGGCCATACCATAAGCCTTGGATAGGGTTTGGGTCACCACCAGATTGGGGTAGTTGGATAATTCCGTAACCCAGCTTTTCTCACTTGAAAAGTCGATATAGGCCTCATCGATCACTACCAAGCCGTTAAAATTGTCCAATAGCTCCCTAATGGCACTATTTGAAAAACTATTTCCCGTTGGATTGTTCGGAGAGCACAAAAACAGCAATTTACTCTTGTCGTCCGCCTCCTTAAGTATTTGGGGCACATTGGGTTCAAAATCCCCTGTCAAAAGAACCTCCCTATTCTCCAGGTTATTGATACCTGCCAGTACCTTGTACATGCCATAGGTTGGGGGCAAGCTAATAATATTGTCCTCCTTTGGTTCGCAAAAAGCCCTGAATAGTAGATCCAACACTTCATCGCTTCCGTTGCCCAGAAGAAGTTGTTGGGAAGAAACGCCCTTTCTTTCCGCAAGAACTTCCTTTAGTCGTCTTTGATGAGGGTCGGGATATCTATTTATACCGGTTTCAAAAGGATTTTCATTGGCATCCAAAAATACCATCTCCGAACCATCTGAAACATATTCGTCCCTGGCCGAGGAATACGGACTCAATCCTTTTACGTTCTCACGAACTATAGTATTAATGTTGAATATTTTTGTTTTCATGCTATTTCTGCTTTTGGCCGATTGGCGCTGCTGAATTTAAATTGTTCAATCCCAATTTATAAAGTTCGATCGTTATAAACTATCCAACCTCAGGGTTACCGCATTTTTATGGGCCTGTAGCCCTTCGGCTTCGGCCATTAACTCTATAGTCTTGCCAATATTCCGAATTCCTTTTTTGGAAATTTTTTGAAAGGTCATGCTCTTCATAAAACTATCCAGGTTTACCCCGCTATACTGCTTGGCGTATCCGTTTGTAGGCAAAGTATGATTTGTTCCCGAGGCATAATCCCCTGCACTTTCAGGAGTGTAATTTCCTATAAAAACGGAACCGGCATTATAGATGTGATTTAAAAAGAACACTTCATCTTCAACACAAAGAATGTAGTGTTCGGGACCGTATTCATTTATTAAATCTACTGCCGTCCGTTGATTTTCCATATAGATTAGTTTACTATTGGCTATCGCCTTTTGGGCAATTTCCATTCTCGGTAGGGCTTTAATTTGCTTGGTTACTTCCTCTTCAACGGCATCCATAAATTTTTTGGAAGTGGATACCAGAATGACCTGACTATCTACACCGTGTTCGGCCTGGCTTAATAGATCTGAGGCCACAAATGCGGCATTGGCGGTATCATCGGCCATGACCAAAAGTTCACTGGGACCGGCTGGCATATCTATAGCTATTCCATATTTGGTGGCAATCTGTTTGGCCACGGTTACAAATTGGTTGCCCGGCCCGAATATCTTGTACACGGAAGGGATGGTTTTCGTTCCAAAGGTCATGCCGGCAATGGCTTGGATGCCGCCCACTTTGAATATTTTGGTAACCCCGCATAGGTTGGCGGCATATAAAATGGCAGGGTGTACCTTCCCTTCCCTGTTGGGAGGGGTACACAGGACAATTTCTTTACAGCCAGCTATGTTGGCCGGAATGGCCAACATTAAGATGGTGGAAAACAATGGAGCGGTACCCCCTGGAATATATAACCCTACTTTTTGTATGGGTCTTTTTTCCTGCCAGCAGTGTACGCCTTCCGTAGTCTCTACTGTAATTCTTTCGGTTTTTTGGGCCCTATGAAATTTTTCAATATTGTTTTTCGCCTGTAGGATGGCCGCCTTTAAATCATCGGAAATCAATAGTTCGGATTCCTCTAATTCCTTAGGGGGTACCAAGATTTCCTGTAAATCCACCCCATCAAATTTTTTGGTGTAGCTCCTTACTGCAGTATCCCCACTGGCCCTTATTTCCATAAAAACGGCATTGACCATTTCCTCTATATCGGATACGGATGGTGTAGGCCGTTTTAGGATGGTCTTCCATTGAGCTCTTTCCGGATTGTATATTTTGTTCATTACTTTAATACTTTTTGCATGTGGTAACCAATCGCCTTATATCCTTGGTTGTTCCAAAACTGAATTCCCCTTTCATTCCTTATATAGCAGTTTATTTCCGAGGCCTCGCACCCTATTTCCAAAGCGTACTCAAAAACCTTGTCCAACATTAACTTCCCCACCCCGGAACTTCTATATTCCTGCAATACAAAGACATTGTCCAGTTCAACATGTTTGCCTATGTATAATTTATTTAGAAGCCATACCCCACAAATGCCAATTAATAGTTCCCTGTCATAGGCTCCCATACATTGATATCCGTCCATGAGCATGTCCTGTAATCTTTTTTTAAGAATTTCTGCTGGAATTTTATCGTTGTTCAGCATTTGTACCAAAGGCAATATTTGATATATTTTCTCCTTCGGAATGAACTCTATTCGAAATTCGGTAACCATAGCACTATTACAATACCATTTTTTCTATAGGGCACACCAAAATTCCCTCTGCCCCTGCCTTTTTAAGCTCTTGGATTACTTCCCAGAACTTATCCTTATTGATTACGGTATGTACGGAACTCCATCCCTCCTCGGCCAAAGGAAGTACGGTGGGACTTCTCATACCCGGCAATAGGGCAATGATCTCATTTAACTTATTGTTTGGTGCGTTCAATAACACATATTTGGATTGTCTGGCAAGTAATACGGACTGGATTCTAAATCTTAATTTTTCCAACAATACTGTTCCCTCTTCAGAAATTTGTGGAGAAACGGCCAATACGGCCTCACTGGTCAGCATGACCTCAACTTCTTTTAAATTGTTCTTGAACAAGGTACTGCCACTTGAAACAATATCGCAAATGGCATCTGCCAGACCTATATTCGGGGCAATTTCTACAGAACCGTTTATGATGTGAAGATCTGCTTTTACCCCTTTACTGTCCAAATAATTTTTCACGGTATTGGGATAGGAGGTGGCAATCCTTTTTCCCTCAAAATCGGCCACCGATCTATACTTGACCGATTTGGGAACTGCCAGGGACACTTTACATTTGGAGAAACCTAACTTCTCGGCAATGGCGATGTCCTCTCCTTTTTCTATCAGAACATTTTCCCCAATAATGGCAATATCCACTACCCCATCCCTAAGATATTGGGGGATATCCCCATTCCTAAGATAGAAGACCTCTAAAGGAAAATTTCTGGAAGAAGCCTTGAGTTGGTCCTTTCCATTATCTATGGAAATACCACAATCCTTTAATATTTGAAGGGAGTCTTCGTTTAAACGGCCACTTTTTTGGATCGCAATTCTAATTTTTTTCATTTCTTGTATTTTGTTTTTGGCCTGAACAGATCCAACAGGTTGTTAAATACAAAACCCGTTTGATTGCTCAAACGGGTTAGAATATAGTTTAGATACAACAATACATTCCTAGCTCGCTTGATTGCAAGTGAAGAAATGATGATGATGTGTCCTGTTGTTTTTCATGATGCGACAAAATTAAAACTATTTTTCAATCTTGGAAAATTTATACGGAATAATTTATTTTAAAATTGTTAAATTATTATTGATTCCCTAGTATGATCGGCATTCCGGATTCTCCACTACCTATTACGATGACTTTTGCATTTGGGGATTCCGATAATTTAATGGTGGCATCTATACCTTTGTCCTGTAATATTTTGTCGGTCAAAGAGGCACTCAATATACTATTGGCATCAGCTTTCCCCTGTGCTTCTATCCGTACCTTTTCCGCTTCTTTTTGTGCTGTTACCAGCCTAAATTCGTACTCCAGGGATTCCTGTTCCTGTTTAAGTTTACGCTCAATCGCCTCCTTAATGGTAGGTGGCAGGGTTACATCCCTAACCAAAATTTCATTGAGCTGAATGTATTGGCCATCAACAATTTTCTGGGTTTCTTCATAAATTTCCTGTTGAATGGCATCCCTTTTACTGGAATAGAGCTGTTCCGGGGTATACCTTCCCACTACACTTCTTGCTGCCGATCTTATGGTAGGCAATAATACTCTTTGTATATACTCGGTGCCTTTTTCTTGATGTAATTTTCCTAAAAATTCCCTTTTTGGCTCAAACCAGGCCGAAGCTTCCAGCTTAATTTCAAGGCCGTTGGATGACAATACCTGCATTTTTTCCAAAACTTCCTGTTGTCTTACTTCGTAGATAAAGACCTTGTTCCATGGTGCAACCAAGTGGAATCCTTCTCCCAAAGGTGCCTCATCGGTGACCACCCCACCTGAAAAAGTCTTGTATAACACTCCCGCTTGACCTGAAGCAATGGTAACGGCCGATTTAGAAATTAATATTACAAGAACTATTAAAGCGAAGATGGCCGGTAATGCAAATTTTGGTAATTTATCCATTTATTTTTTTATTAAGTTAATCCGTTAAACTTTCTGATAAACCATTCCAGCGATAGTGCTGCAATGATAATACCCAAAAGGAATTTAAAATCGATTAAAGGTACAACAATTTGTTTGCTTTTTTGGACAGGTATAAACTTAGGGTCGTTTTGCAATGCCATTGCCAAGGAATCCAATTGATCTGGGAAATACAATTTTCCATCCGTATTTTTGGCCAGGCGATTCAGTTTATCATAATTACTGGAAGTGAATTGTTTTTCGGCATCAAAATCCAAAATGGTAAAACTTCCCGATCTATTAAGGTTTTCTTTGGTTAGAGTAACAGTGAAATCATATTTCCCCGGGGATAAATTGCTGAGATCCGCCTCGTAATATCCGTCTTTTAATAACATTGGAACCTCTATGGAAGTATTGGTGGTGGTGTTTCTTAGCTTTATGTTGATGGATGCATTGGCATCAAAAACAAAAGCCTCATCAAAATAAGTAGCCTTTATTTGGGTTTCGCTGCTGTTGTTATATGTGGAGCTGTAATCCAATATCAACCTATTTTTACCTTTTGAGGTCGAAAGATAAAAGATCAATTTTCCGAGAAAGCCATCGAAATTTTCAAAAGTTTGATCGTTCCTATAACTTTGAAGTCTCCATTTCCATATATTTTCCCCAGCCAATATGGCGTGTTTTTCCGTTTTTTTTTCCATAACGGCCAATAGAGGTTGGTCCAAGTCCACTCCTTTGATACGTACCTTCAGTAGGGGTTCTCCACTGCCCAGAATATTTACGGGCCCGGCATCGGACAAAAGGGGCGGAAAATCTTTTAGGGAAAATTGCGAAATATCGAATTTTGAAAATACGGCATTCGGGCTTGCGAATATTTCTTGCTTCGGATAAGTAGTTTCTATTAGAAAATTGTTTTGAATTTTGTTCAAAAAATTCAGATCTGTATAAGTCCCCAGTACGGTAAAGGAATTGGAGTTTCGGACATTAATTTGTTCGTAAACCTTATTAAATGAGGCATCGGGCTGGTAAAGTATATAAACATCCACCTCCTGTAATTTAATTAAATCGGTGTCGGGCCTATAAATGGTCACCAATCTTTGTTCGTTGCTCTCAATGGATTTCTTAAGCGCACCTATGTCCGGGTGTTGGATAGTGGAGATAATGGCCACATTTGTCTTTTCGTCCAAAACTTCCACAGCCAATAATTTTTCATTGTTCACCGTATTTTTTTCATTCGGCAATGGGGCTATTATCACCTTAATATTTTTCATGCCTCCCGTACTGGCCTCTATATGTGTACTTATAATCTTGGTGTTGGATATATTGGACAAAGCCACCATTTCCCTGTATGCCAACTTGCCGTCCACAAGAACCTGTAATTCGGAAGACACCTCTTCTTTACCTTCGTATGCAATAAAAACTTCCAATGGAAATTTGTTCTTTAAAAAAGCGTATTTATTGGCATTTATTTGGCTTATTGTAATATCGTCATATCTCGTTGTATCGCCCAAGACTACTGGGTAAATAGGGAATTTTTGTTGTTTCCCATAAAATTCATAATCTTGCCCTATGGTCTGATTGCCGTCCGAAAATAGTACCACAGCAGTTTTGGTACCGGTGAATATTTCGTTGATCCTGGACAAGGCCTTAGAAATATTGGTGCTTTTCTCCACGGGACCAAGGCTGTCCGAATGGGTCAAATCCACTCCAAAACTGTAATTTAGTATGTTGAAACTCTGTGATAATCCTTTGGTGTTATTCCTAATTGAAGAAAGTGAGGAGATTACCTGGGCCCTATCCCTTGCCGTTATGGAGGATGAATTATCTGCAAGTATCACCAAATTGGTCTTTTCCAGTGTGTACTCGTACTTGGTAAATTTTGGATTTACCAGCAGTAATATAATTCCGAATATGGCCAAAAATCGCAAAAAGGAAAGGATCAGCCAAAGTTTTCCCTTCCTTTTGTTTTTGTAATAATATTGAAACAGTACAACTACCAAGGCCATAATAAGCGCGAGCAATATAAATAGTACTGTTTGTATTTGCATCATAAATAATAGTTGCAATTATTGCTATGCGGTAGCTATAGGCTGAATTTGTTGTACAGCATCTAGCTTGTTCGGAACGCTGCCGATCCGTTTATCGGGAAAAATATAACTGCAGCTAATTAAAGCTCCATTGTGCCAAAAAATAATACTTATGTCAACATTCCCCCATCCACGTTCAATACCTGTCCTGTGATATAGGAAGAGAGGTCCGAAGCCAAAAACAGGCAGGCATTGGCCACATCCTCGGGCTGTCCTCCCCTTTTTAACGGAATTCCATCCCGCCATCCCTGTACTACCTTTGCATCCAGTTTATCGGTCATTTCCGTTTCAATAAAGCCTGGTGCTATGGCGTTACATCTTATATTTCTAGAACCGAGTTCCAGGGCTATGGATTTGGTAAACCCTATCATTCCGGCTTTGGAAGCGGCATAATTTGCCTGGCCCGCATTGCCTTTTACCCCTACCACACTGCTCATGTTTATTATGGAGCCACTTCTTTGTTTCAGCATGGTCCGCTGAACGGCCTTGGTCATGTTGAAGACCGATTTTAAATTTATTTCTATGACGGTATCAAAATCATCTTCGCCCATCCTCATTAATAAGTTGTCCTTGGTAATTCCTGCATTGTTGATCAGAATATCGATTGTACCTCCAAAATCTTCCAATACTTGGGCCACCAATTTTTCCGAATCTTCAAAACTTGCAGCATTGCTCTTATAGGCCTTGGCTTTTACACCGTAGTTGGACAACTCTTTTTCCAGGGCCAGAGCGGGGGCTTCACTGGAACTATATGTAAAGGCAACATTGGCGCCGTGCTTTGCGAAAACTTGGGCTATCCCAGTTCCGATTCCCCTGCTTGCTCCGGTGATTATTGCATTTTTTCCTTCTAGTAACTTCATCTGTCTTTAGTTTCTAAGTTGATAATCAAATATAGGTTATGTTTTAACTGTTTGAAAATTTTCAATCTAAATACGAATTGAAAATTTTAACGTATCGACAAATCCATAGGCAAAAAAAAATCCGCTTATCCTGAAAAATTCCGAGTTAATCGGTACAGTATAAACGGAATAAAATTTATTGAACGGGACTATCCCAATACTTGTTTTACTTTTAAACCGATTTCGGCAGGGGAATCAACAACATGGATACCACATTCCCTCATAATTCTTTTTTTCGCCTGTGCCGTATCGTCACTACCGCCCACTATAGCACCTGCATGCCCCATAGTTCTTCCAGCAGGAGCTGTTTCACCGGCAATAAAACCAACGATTGGTTTCTTGCTTCCACTGGCCCTGTACCACTGTGCGGCATCGGCTTCCAATTGTCCGCCTATTTCACCGATCATGACCACACATGTCGTTTCCGGATCATTGATCAACAACTCAACCGCTTCTTTTGTAGTAGTACCGATTATAGGATCGCCGCCTATTCCAATGGCAGTTGTAATACCGAGACCTTGGCGTACTACCTGGTCCGCGGCCTCATAGGTTAAAGTCCCTGATTTGGAAACAATCCCTACATTACCCTTTTTAAAGACGAAGCCTGGCATTATGCCTACTTTGGCCTCGCCAGGGGTAATTACTCCAGGACAGTTTGGCCCCACCAATCTACAGTCCATATGTTTTATATAGTCATATACCTTTACCATATCGGCTACGGGTATACCTTCCGTGATGGTAATGATTACTTTAATTCCGGCGCTAGCAGCTTCCATAATTGCATCTGCGGCAAATGCAGGTGGCACAAAGATAATGGTAGTATCGGCCCCAACTTTTTGAACGGCTTCTTCAACTGTATTGAATACAGGTTTTCCCAAATGCTCTTGTCCACCTTTCCCCGGGGTTACCCCTCCAACTACATTGGTGCCGTATTCGATCATCTGTTCAGCATGGAAAGTACCTTCGCTACCTGTAAAACCTTGAACAATAATTTTGGAATCCTTGTTTACTAAAACGCTCATTATATATTTGGTTTAATTGATTCTTGCAAAAATAAAGTTTTGAAAAGGAATTCTAAACTATTCTCCTGCATATTTATTCTTCTATTTTTTTTAATATATAGGGGATTTGCTTAACATAGGCCAACTGTTTTAATTTTTCCCTTGATTCCTCTGCCGGAGTCCCAAAATAATTTCCCCCGCCTTCCAAGGATTTCGAAACTCCGGTTTGTGCAAGGACTACCGCTTTTTTTCCAATGGTGACGGCACTCGTAATACCCACCTGTCCCCATAGGGTAACCTCATCTTCGATGATTACGCAGCCGGCAATACCGGTTTGGGAGGCAATTAGGCATTTTTCCCCTATTACCGTATCATGGCCAACTTGAACCTGATTGTCCAATTTTGTTCCTTTCTTGATCGTCGTATTGCCCGTAACCCCTTTGTCTATGGTGCAAAGGGCACCAATGTCCACATTGTCCTCAATAACTACCTTTCCCCCAGAGATCAATTTATCATATCCTTCCGGTCTTTTTTTGTAATAAAAGGCATCGGAACCCAATACCGAACCCGAATGAATGGTAACGTTGTTTCCTATTATACAATTGTCATAAATGGATACGTTGGAGTGAATAAGGCAGTTATCGCCAATAACTACATTGTTCCCTATAAAACAATTGGGTTGAATAATGGTATCTCTGCCAATTTTGGCCGAGCTGGAAATGTTTTTTTGGGCTTGGACAAAAGGTTTGAAAAAAAGGGTAAGGAGGTTAAAATCCCTAAATGGATCGTCTGAAATCAATAATGCCTTCCCTTCCGGGCAGGCAACCTCTTTATTGATCAGAACAATAGATGCCGCACAGTTAAGTGCCTTGTCATAGTATTTGGGATGGTCCACAAAAACGATGTCGCCCTTCTCCACAACATGGATTTCGTTCATGCCCAATACAGGAAAATCGTCATGGCCAACATATTCGGCCTTTATTATAGTAGCAATCTGGTTAAGCGTATAGGGAATTGGAAACTTCATAATAGGGGTTCTACGCCATTAACGGCAAAAAGCATGGTGTAACTTAATTATTCCTTTACACGCTCCATATAAGCGCCTTTTTCGGTATCAATTTTTATTTTATCGCCTTCATTGATAAACAAAGGCACATTTACGGTGGCCCCTGTTTCAACCTTGGCAGGTTTGGTGGCATTGGTGGCCGTATTGCCTTTAACTCCGGGTTCTGCATAAGTAACCTCCAAGATAACACTTGCCGGCATATCTACCGAAAGTGGCATACTGTCCTCAGTGTTGAAAAGTATGGTCACCACTTCGCCCTCTTTCAACAAATCGGGTGCATCCAAAGAGCTCTCTTGTAGGGTAATTTGGTTGTAGTCGCCCGTGTTCATGAAGTGGTAGTTCTCCCCCTCGGCATATAAAAATTGATAGGAGCGGGTCTCTACCCGTACATCCTCAATTTT
The DNA here is from genome assembly GCF_003426735.1 of Arenibacter sp. P308M17. Taxonomy (GTDB): domain Bacteria; phylum Bacteroidota; class Bacteroidia; order Flavobacteriales; family Flavobacteriaceae; genus Arenibacter. The sequence continues at coordinate 474,396 of NZ_QVON01000002.1, read as the reverse complement.
CGCCCCTCCGGAAAACGTATTGTCCAATACTTTGCCGGTACTTATACTTTTCAATTTCGTCCTGACAAAAGCGGGGCCCTTTCCCGGTTTAACATGAAGAAATTCAATTATTTTGTAAATGTCGTTGTTGTACCTGATGCACAATCCTTTTCTAATATCCGATGTTGATGCCATAAAATTCTAATTAGTACTAAAATAACCTTTCATGATTCCTCTTTGTGAATCCCTTATAAATTGTAAAATTTCATCCCTTTCCGGAGTGGCCTCCATTTCCGCTTCAATAATTTGAACAGCTTGGGAATTATTATAATTCTTTTGATATAGTATTCGGTAAATATTCTGTATCTCCCGGATTTTATCAGAATCGAAGTTTCTTCTTCTCAAGCCTACGGAATTGATACCTACATAGGATAAAGGTTCGCGGGCCGCTTTTACAAATGGCGGTACATCCTTTCTTACCAAGGACCCACCCGTTACAAAGGCGTGGCGACCAATGGACACAAATTGATGTACGGCTACCAAGCCGGCCAATATTACATTGTCGCCAATGGTTACGTGTCCGGCCAGGGTGGAATTGTTGGAGAAAATACAATTGTTGCCCACCAGGCAATCATGCGCAACATGGCAATAGGCCATTATTAGGCAATTGTCCCCAATAACCGTTTTCATTCTATCCGATGTGCCCTTATGTATGGTAGCGCATTCCCTTATAGTGGTATTGTTGCCGATTATAACGGTGGTTTCTTCACCTTCATATTTTAAATCCTGTGGGGGTGCGGATATAACGGCGCCGGGGAAAATATTGCAATTTTTTCCAATACGGGCACCTTCCATTATGGTCACATTGGAACCTATCCATGTACCATCTCCAATTATTACGTTATTGTGGATAGTTGTAAATGGTTCTACTACAACATTTTTGGAAATTTTAGCCCCAGGGTGAATATAGGCCAGTGGTTGATTCATCCTTCTTATTTCTTTTTAACTATTTGGGCCATCATTTCAGCCTCGCATACCAATTTACTATTGGCATAGGCGTAGGCCTGCATATGGCATATACCTCTCCTTATAGGTGTAATTAAACTACAGTGGAAAATTAGGGTATCTCCGGGAAGCACCTTCTGTTTAAATTTTACATTATCGATCTTCATGAAAAGCGTAAGGTAATTTTCGGGATCGGGAACGGTGCTCAGCACCAAGATGCCCCCGGTTTGTGCCATCGCCTCCACTTGAAGGACCCCCGGCATTACAGGTGCCCCTGGGAAGTGGCCAACAAAAAAAGGTTCGTTCATGGTTACATTCTTCATGCCTACTACATGTTGTTCGGACAGTTCCAAAATCCTGTCTATGAGCAGGAACGGAGGTCTATGTGGCAACATATCCATAATCTGGTGGATATCCATCAAAGGAGGCTTGTTCAGATCGTATTGCGGTACATGGTTCCTCTTTTCCATTTTAATGATTTTGGACAATTTTTTTGCGAACTGTGTATTCACAAAATGTCCCGGTTTATTGGCGATAACTTTCCCCCTTATCCTTGTTCCTGTAAGGGCAAGGTCGCCAATTACATCCAATAACTTATGTCTGGCGGCTTCATTGGGCTGGTGCAACGTTAAGTTGTCCAATATGCCATTGGGCTTTACCGATAATTTTTTCTTGTTAAAGGCCTTTTCCAGCTTTTTCATGGTGGAATCGGAAATCTCCTTATCCACATAAACAATAGCATTATTTAAATCTCCACCTTTTATCAGGCCATTTTCCAACAACATCTCAAGTTCGTGCAGGAAACTAAAGGTTCTGGCATCCGCTATTTCCGATTTAAACTCGCTTAGATTTTCTAAAGTGGCATTTTGGGTGCCCAGCACTTTGGTGCCAAAATCTACCATGGTCGTTATCTGATAGCTATCCGAAGGGATAATAGTGATCTCGCTACCGGTTTCCTCATCTTTGTACGATATGACGTCCTTTACTACAAACTCATCCCGAAAAGCATTCTGCTCTACAATACCCGCATCTTCAAGTGCTTGTACAAAATACTTGGATGATCCGTCCATTATAGGGGGTTCCGGGGCATTCAGCTCTATTAGGACATTGTCTATTTCCAAGCCTACCAAGGCGGCCAGGACATGCTCTGAAGTTTGAATCTTTACTCCTCGTTTTTCCAGATTGGTACCCCTTTGGGTATTTACTACAAAATTGGCGTCGGCCTCTATGACGGGCTCCCCTTCGAGATCCACACGCTTAAAGGCATAACCAAAATTTTCAGGAGCTGGAACAAACTTTAATGTCACATTTTCCCCTGTGTGCAATCCTACACCCTTAAGTGTAATTTCCTTCGCAATTGTCCGTTGTTTTGTAGCTGTATTACTCACCGTCAATCTTTTTTTCTAAGTGTTCCAATCTATTTATTAATTTGGGAAAGTTTTTAAAATGTACATATGATTTATTGTAATCCCCGTAATTAAAGGCTGGAGAACCCTGCAATACCTCATCATCCTTGACATTTCTTCCAATACCGGACTGTGCCTGTATTTTTACCCTGTCCCCTATTATAATATGACCTACAATACCTACCTGACCCCCTATCTTGCAGTACTTTCCAATTTTAGTGGATCCGGCAATTCCCGTTTGCGCGGCAATTACGGTATGCTCCCCGATTTCCACATTGTGGGCTATCTGGATTTGGTTATCCAATTTTACCCCCTTCCTGAGAATGGTAGAGCCCAAGGTGGCCCTATCTATAGTAGTACCGGCCCCAATATCAACATTGTCCTCAAGAACAACATTTCCTGTCTGGGGTACCGTTATGTATTCTCCATTATCGCTAGGGGCAAATCCAAAGCCATCGGCACCCAAAACAACGCCGCTGTGGACCACACAATGGTTGCCAATAAGGGTTTCCGAATAAATTTTGGCCCCTGCAAAGATAACCACATTATTACCTATGGAAACATTGTCCCCTATATAGACATTGGGATATATTTTTACATTGTCACCAATCTTTACATTGTTGCCCAGGTAGGAAAAGGCCCCTAAATAAAAATCTTTGCCGTATGTAGCGGTATCCGCCCTAAAAACGGGTTCCTCTATACCTGTTTTGTTGTTTTTTACCTGATTGTAATATTCCAAAAGCTTGGAAAAGGATTTGTATGCGTCATCCACTTTTATCAAGGTGGTTTCTAAGTGATGATCTGGAACAAAGTCCCTATTTACAATGGTTACAGATGCTTTTGTAGTGTAAATGAACGAAGTGTATTTTGGGTTGGCCAGAAATGTAAGTGCCCCTTTTTCACCTTCTTCTATCTTCGCCAATTTGTGTACAGCTATTTCTGGATTGCCCTCAACATCCCCTTCCAATATACCCGCGATTTGGCTTGCTGTAAATATCATGGGGACAAAAGTAAGAAAAATAGTTAAACGGAAACTTTAGGATAACACATATAATATTTGGTAACGGTCTTGGAAAGCGTTTTCAAATATTGTTGATCGGAGGCCTTGGATACATCCGTTACCCTACCATTGCTATGTAGAATGTTTATATTCTGACATTTGGAGTTGTACGCCTGGTTTTTGATCTCCCCGGTAAACACAAAATAGGCCGTTTCATCATCTGTTAATCGATGTTCGTTTTTAAAGCTTAAAAAATGCCTGTTCAGTTTGGCTTCGTTAATGGGCCTGTTTTTCAATTTTATATGTAACAACCTACGGTCAAGGATCATTTTACAGAGTTTTGATAATACAAAATCTTCATGGTCCTGCCAGCTTTTAACCGCCCATAAGATATCTACATCATCCAATTGGGCAAACAGATCCAACTTATTCCTGGAAAATTCCTCTTTTGAAATTTTGTTCTCCATGAAGAACTTAAGGGCACCGCTAAATTGGACCTTCCCTCCTTTGGCCAACAATTCCTTGGCCCTTTGTAAAATTTTTATCAAAAGCTGTTCTGCTACCAACCCGGTTTTGTGCAAATAAACCTGCCAATACATAAAACGCCTTGCCATCAAAAATTTTTCAACCGAGTATATCCCCTTCTCCTCTATTACCAATTCGCCATTTAGAACATTCAACATGGTAAGGAGCCTTTCGGAATTTATATTGCCTTCCGCCACCCCAGTGTAGAAACTATCCCTTTTTAAATAATCCATTCTATCCATATCGAGTTGACTGGAGACCAATTGGTTTAAAAATTTTTTGGGATATAGCCCTTTAAAAATGGCAATGGCCGTGTTCAGTTTTCCCTTATATTTTTGATTGAGGGCCTCCATGAACAATAAGGATATATGTTCATGGTTCACCCCTTCCACAATACTGTGCTCCATGGCATGCGAAAAAGGGCCGTGACCAATATCATGCAACAAAATGGCGCATAGGAGTCCGTCTTCCTCCTCCTTTGTGATTTCGACCGACTTAAAGCGGAGGACCTGAATGGCCTGTTGCATCAGGTACATGCTTCCGAGGGCATGATGGAAACGGGTATGGTGGGCACCTGGGTATACCAGGTAGGATAGGCCCATTTGGGAGATTCTCCTTAAGCGCTGAAAATAAGGTTCAGCAATTAGATTAAAGATTAGTGCATTGGGTATTCCGATAAATCCGTAAATTGGATCATTGAAAATTTTGAGCTTATTTGATTTTATCAAAACCAGAATTCTTTACGCATACAAATATAAGGACTAAATGAACAAGATAACAATACTTTGGGTAGATGATGAGATAGATTTATTAAAACCGCACATCTTATTTTTAGAGGGCAAAAATTATAAGGTTATTACCTGTCTCAGCGGTAGGGAGGCATTGGATGAATTAAAGGAGACACATGTAGATATAGTTTTTTTGGACGAAAACATGCCCGGTATTTCCGGCTTGGAAACGTTGAACGAAATAAAGGTGATCAATAATTCCCTTCCAGTGGTAATGATAACCAAAAGTGAGGAGGAATTGATTATGGAGGAGGCAATCGGTTCCAAAATAGCGGATTATTTAATTAAGCCGGTAAATCCCAATCAAATTTTATTGTCCCTAAAAAAGAATCTGGACCATTCACGCCTGGTCTCGGAAAAGACTACCGCCAACTATCAGCAGGAATTCCGGAAGATTGCCATGGAATTGGCAATGGTAAATTGTTTTGAAGAATGGGCGGAACTATATAGAAAATTGATTTCCTGGGAATTGCGATTGGAGGAAATAGAAGATTCCGGAATGTTCGAAATATTGGAGTCCCAAAAAACGGAAGCGAACCAACAGTTTGGAAAATTTGTAGAAAAAAATTATCCCAATTGGTTTACCGATAAAGACGGTCCCATCATGTCGCACACCCTCTTTGGACAGTTGGTGCAACCAGAGTTGAAGGACCATAAAACACTTTTGGTGGTCATAGATAATTTGCGCTATGACCAGTGGTTGGCTTTTGAGGACACTTTAAATTCTTTTTATAGAAAACGAAAGGAAGTACCCTATTTCAGTATTTTGCCAACGGCCACCCAATATGCAAGGAATGCTATTTTCTCTGGGCTTACGCCATTGGATATGGAGAAAAAATATCCACAGTGGTGGAGAAACGATACAGAGGAGGGGGGCAAGAATCTGTTTGAAGCCGAGTTTTTAGAGGCACAGCTAAAGCGTTTGGGACTGGAATTAAAGTGGGAATACCATAAAATCAGCAGCTTAAAACAAGGCAAGCAGCTTTCCCAAAATTTTAGATCCCAGAAAGACAATGATCTTACCGTGATAGTGTACAACTTTGTGGATATGCTCTCGCATTCCAAAACGGAAATGGATGTGGTGAAGGAATTGGCCGCCAATGACAAGGCTTACCGTTCCCTGACCCAGAGTTGGTTTAAAAACTCCCCTTTGTTGGAGATTATACAGCAGGCACAGGGACTGGGATTAAAACTGATCATTACTACGGATCACGGCACCATTAATGTGAAACAACCATCCAAGGTAATCGGTGATAAGGAAACGAGCCTTAACCTCCGCTACAAAACGGGACGTAGCCTTACTTATGAGGAAAAGGACGTATTGGAGGCAAAAGATCCGAAAAAAATATTCCTGCCCAATATAAATGTCAGCAGTTCGTACATATTTGCCAAAAATGACCTGTTTTTTGCCTATCCCAACAATTACAACCACTATGTGGGCTATTACAGGAATACGTATCAGCATGGCGGGGTTTCCATGGAGGAAATGATAATTCCATTTGTAGTTTTGGAACCTAGGTGAGATATTTTCCAAGGCCAAAATAAACTTGAATTTTAATAAATGGGGAATAGGATTTAAATTGCGCATATTTTAAAGCAATAAAATGACTATTTCCTATAATATTTCCCAAATATCCGATGTGGCCCAACAATTGATTGCCAAGGTTTCCTCAAAATCGCTCTGTTTTTATGGGGAGATGGGGGCCGGGAAGACCACCCTGATAAAAGCCTTGGTGAAGGAATTGGGAGGTGGCAGCAGCACAAGCAGTCCCACTTTTGGTATTGTAAACGAATACCATAAGGATAATGGGGAGCTGTTGGGGTATCATTTTGATTTTTACCGTTTGAACGATGAATCCGAGGCCTGGGACCTTGGGCTGGAAGAATACCTCGGCAGGGATACATGGATTTTTATGGAGTGGCCGGAAAAAATTGAAGGGCTGCTTCCTCCTACAAGAACCGAAATTAGAATTGAAGTACTGGATGAAAAAACCAGGCAACTTTCAATTATATAGTTGCTACTTTTTTGTTCAATCTTTCAAATCCAATTAAACCCAACACCGTTTCCTGAATTTCATGAGGCTACCTTAAAATTGAAGATTTGGGGGCAAGGCGTATTAATTTCGATGAAATGTGTGGTTTAATCGATGTAATATGCATTTTTATCGATGTAATACAGACCATGTGGTTTTTTTTAATATTTTTGTTTTTGTGTTGAACCCTTTATCGAACTTAAAATTTAAAACCATGAACATTAAAAAAAAATCCCTAGGTTTTGCTCTTGCGGCATGTATTTCATTAATGAGCTTCTCCTGTACCACTAGCAACACCGCTGAAGATGATTCATTATATGAACAGAATATCGATATATTAAAAATCAAGGTACCGGCGAACGGTATTGACATTTTAAAGGTTAAAGTACCGAAGAACGGTTAAGACCTACTTTACCTAATTAGATGGGCTTTTATATACTAGAAGCCCATTTTTTTTGTTATAATAGGGTAAAATAATTGCCCAATTGTTAAAAATGTTCAAACCGTTCCGCAATCAGGACCAAAGCAATAAAACCAAAAAGTCGAGAAGTCTACTATTTGGAAGTATTGTAGCGGTTATGATCGCTTTGACCCCCTTACTATTTTATTCGTATAAATTTTTCCCTTCCGGTAGTACATTGGACCTTTACTTTTTTACCTATGAAAGTAAATATCAGTTGAGTATCATTACCGTGATGTGGCTGTTTATGGCCAAATTTGTACCCCTATTGCTCTTGATACTCTGGTTCTTTACCTGTAAACATTGGTGGTACCACGTATTGTTGATTCCAATAGCCATGTATACCTTTCAGGTTGTTTCCCTAATATATGAGGATCGGTTTATAGATGAGGTGGAAATATTTTGGTTGCTGCCCATAATGACAGTGGTAATTCCCTTTGTTTATTTTATTCGTTTAAAGTTGTTCGACAAGCATGTTCTTGGTATTGATCTGGAGGCAATGGACAGGGAATTAAAGGCGTACAAGGAAAAGGAACTTAAAGAAGGGGAACGTCTTGAAAAAGACGGAAAGGCAAAAGAAAAATTGTTGTAATTTTGATTTTTGGATAGCATCGATCGTATCGGTATATATCTGACAGATCTACAGCATATGAGCCAACATTCCTCACCGTTTAGTAAGCAGCAATTGCTGCCCCAAGAAGAAACTTTGGAAATCCTAAGACAAAAAGGAGAGCTTTTTATAGGGATTCCAAAGGAAAACCAATACCAGGAAAAGAGAATTTGCCTTACCCCAGACGCCGTAAATGCGATCACGGCCAATGGACACAGGATTTTAATTGAATCAGGAGCCGGTGATGGAGCCAATTATTCCGATGTGGAATATACCAATGCCGGGGGCGAAATAACAAGGGATACCAAGAAAGTTTTTGCCTGCCCTATAATTCTAAAGGTAGAGCCTGCTACCTTGCAGGAGATCCAGTTGATCAACCCGCAATCCACCATCATTTCGGCCCTTCAGATCAAGACCCAGCGTAAGAAGTATTTTGAGGAACTGGCCAAAAAGAGGATAACTGCCATTGCTTTCGAATATATTAGGGACGATGACGGAAAATATCCGGCGGTACGCTCCCTTAGTGAAATAGCGGGGATATCTTCGGTATTGATCGCCTCCGAAATAATGGCAGCCACCAACAAGGGCAATGGGCTTATGTTTGGGAACATAAGTGGGGTTCCACCAGTGGAGGTGGTGATTATTGGCGCGGGCACTGTGGGGGAATTTGCCGCTAGATCGGCCATAGGCCTCGGTGCCAATGTAAAGGTATTTGACAATTCCATTACCAAATTACGAAGTATCCAGACCAATCTAAGGCAGACCGTTTACACTTCTACCATTCAGCCTAAAAACCTGTTGAAGGCCTTAAAGCGTTGTGATGTGGCCATTGGCGCCACCCGTGGCAAGGATAGGTCCCCTGTGGTGGTAACCACCACCATGATGGAGCAGATGAAGAAAGGGGCGGTAATTATAGATGTGAGTATCGATATGGGCGGGTGTTTCGAGTCCAGTGAGGTCACTACGCACGACCAACCAATAAAGGTGAAAAATGGGGTATTGCATTATGGAGTACCCAATATTCCTTCAAGATATCCAAAAACGGCCTCCATATCCATAAGTAATATCTTCACCCCCTATTTACTGAAAATCGGGGAAGATGGTGGTTTTGAAAATGCCCTGCGATTTGATAAGGGGCTGCGCAACGGCCTTTATCTATATCACGGTATTCTGACCAATAAATCTGTTGGAGAGTGGTTCGACCTCTCCTACAGCGATATTAATTTTCTTATTTTTTAATTTATGGCTTTTTTAAAGCGTTTGGGCTTCTTTCTTTTTGGTTTATCCATCGGCCTGGTTTTTTTAACGATTTTCCTAAAGAAAAAATCGGAGGAAACAGGTACCGAATTCTGCTATTTTCCCAATTGCAGGACGTTAAAGGATATCAGGACCAAGCAAATTTCCTATTCGGACGCCATAGGGCAAATGATCCGCGCAAAGGAATTGGACAGTACCGATATAAATAGTTTTTTACATAGTGGGGATGTGGACTTCGGCAAGAGCGAAACCAAGACCAGTCCTTGCAAAACCTATTATATAGAGGGTTTTGTGAAAGATAGGGCGGCCATCTTGAAAGTAAATAATTGTTCCGAAAAGGCCGTCATAGAACGTGTAATCTTTTAAATTTTTCTTCGCTTCCGTTCCTTTTTCAATAAGGTGAGTTCCCGACTGGTCTGACCGGCTACGGAGGTATTCTCCTCTGCCCGTCTTATGAGATAGGGCATAACGTCCTTTACCGGTCCAAAAGGCAGGTATTTGGCTACATTATACCCTTCTTTTGCCAGATTAAAGGAAATATGGTCGCTCATGCCATAAAGTTGTCCAAACCAAATTCTGGGGTCGTTGCGATCAATATTTCTGGCAGCCATAAGTTCCATCAAACGGTAGCTGCTTGTTTCATTGTGGGTTCCTGCGAAGAGGGACATGGTATCCAAATGGTCTACCATATAGGCCACTACATTATCAAAATTTTCGTCGGTAAGCTGTTTGGAGGCACAGATCGGGGATGGATACCCTTTTTCCCCGGCCCTATCGTTTTCTTTTTCCATATAGGCCCCACGGACTACTTTCATTCCAATGTAATAATTGTTTTTTAAAGCGTCCTTATGCAGTCTTTTTAGATAATCCAACCGGTCCCATCTGTAGGTTTGCAGGGTGTTGAAGACAATGGCTTTTTTTTGGTTGTATTTACGCATCATGGTTTCGGCTAGCCCATCCGCTGCCCCCTGCATCCAGCTTTCCTCACTATCTATCAATATGGAAACCTCCAAGTCATGCGCTTTTTTGCACACCTTGTCGTACCTGTTCACCACCCGTTGCCATTCTTCCTTCTCCTCTTTGGTGAGTCGATCCCCCTCCGTTATCTTTTGGTAAAGTTTAAACCGTCCAAAACCGGTGGGCTTGAATACTATAAAGGGTATGGCCGCATTCTCTCTAACAAAATCAATGGTTTTCAATGCTTTTTCATAACAGGAATCCAGCTGATTTTCCACCTCCTGCCCTTCCACGGAATAATCCAAAATAGTACTTACCCCCTTTTCATACATTTTATCGGCAACCACTAAACACTCTTCCTCGTTTACCCCGCCGCAGAAATGGTCAAAAACACTGGCCCTGATAAGCTTTTCCACGGGCAAGTGTGCCTTTAGGGCAAAGTTGGTAACTGCAGTGCCTATTTTGACCAGGGGTTCGTTTGCAATGAGTTTGAATAAAAAATATGCCCTTTCCAATTCTGAGTCGGTTTTAAGTGTAAACGCCGTTGCCGTATCCTCAAAAATTTCCTTCATTCCTATGATTTTGTTAAGGATTCAAATATAAGTACAGATTTTATATTCCTATCAGATAAAATAATGTTTATTTTGCCGTAAATAAATCAATAATGAATTCTATTACGACACCCTCCTACGCTGTTCATTTTAATGAAAAGGCCTATGTGGCCCTCAATGGCCACTTGGCAAAATCCAATTACTCCAAAATATTCATTCTGGTAGATGAAAATACCCATAATTGCTGTCTGCCTATTTTTATGTCCAAAATTGAAGGGGAATACGATTTCGAAATTGTAGAAATAGAAGAAGGCGAAATCAATAAAAATATAGGAACCTGTACGCAGGTTTGGGAAGTTTTGTCCGAGTTGGATGCGGACAGAAAAAGTGCAATGATAAACCTTGGCGGTGGCGTGGTTACAGATCTTGGAGGTTTTGTAGCTTCCTGTTTTAAAAGGGGGATCGATTTTATCAATGTACCCACTACCCTCTTGTCTATGGTGGATGCTTCCGTTGGGGGAAAGACCGGAGTTGATCTTGGTCCCTTAAAGAACCAGATAGGGGTTATCAATCAACCCCAAATAGTGGTGGTGGATACCGATTTCCTGAATACGCTGAACCAAAGGCAATTGAACAGTGGCTATGCCGAAATGCTAAAACACGGCCTTATTGTGGACGCTGCCTACTGGGAGACCTTAAAGGCCATTACAGGTTTTGACAATTTGGACGAATACATCCTTAGGTCGGTGGCCATAAAAAATGAGGTGGTACAACGGGATCCCACCGAACAGCATCTAAGAAAAATCCTAAATTACGGACATACCTTGGGGCATGCCGTGGAATCCTATTTTTTGGAAAGTAAGGAGCACGAACTGCTTTTACATGGCGAGGCCATTGCCATAGGGATGATACTGGAAGGATATCTTTCCCATAAATTGACGGGATTGAACAGGGATGCCCTGAAAGATATCAAGGCCACCTTTCTAGGGAGGTACAAAAAAGTGGATTTTGAAAAAAAGGATATCGATACCATTCTTAGCTTGTTGAAGTTTGACAAGAAAAACTCCCATGGCAATATCAATTTTGTTCTGTTGAAAAAAATAGGCGAACCGGTTATAGATATAAAAGTAGCACCGGATCTATTGGAAGAAGCCTTTGCTTACTACGCAGAATAAAGGCTACATATACTAATATTGTTGCTTTTGCAACTCTTAATATAGTTGTCTTGTAAAATTACATAGTTTAGGTAGTATAAATAACCGCCCTTATTTTTTGGGAAAACCCAACTGCTATGCTACGTAAACTTGTAGATTACAAAAAATTGGGCCATGAAGTGGCCGCGCTATTAATAGAAATGTATCCACATGGTTATGGCGATGAGGATATTATTATGTTCAAAGGCATCCATGGTGAAATTATTGAAGCTGTGGAAGTAAAAACGGAGGATACCATTTATCTCGTTAAGATCAGTAAGAGTTTAGCCAGTTTTATTTCAAATTTTGAGGAGAATATGGAAAAGGAACTGGAAGATCGGCCAGAATCCGAAACATATGAATTGCCTTCAGATGAAATGGAACTCGAATTAAACCAGGAAGAAGATGAATCCAATTTGGATTAGGCCTGCAGGTATTTGGAGACTATAATCCGTTGATGGTGTTTTAGATGGCCGCAGATAACAAATCCCAGCGTCCCCACGGTCCATTCAATATTACTGGCAATTCCGGAACGGACAAGATCCTCATTGTCCAAATTAAGGAAAAGGGATATGGAAGCTTCCCTTACGGCATTAAACTCGTTAATAAGGCCATCCTTGTCCCTGGTATTGGCATTGGAATGTGTTACGAATAGATCCTGGTCAAAACCGGGCAAAGGTGTTTTGTCGTTTCTCAGGAATCGCAGGGCCCTATATTGAAAAACACGTTCTGCATCAATAATATGTAAAATCACTTCCGCAATGGTCCATTTGCCCAGGGCATATGAACTATGCAATTTTTCTTCTGGAATGTTCCTGATAAATTTTGCAAATTCAGTTTTGCCATTGGCCAATTCGGCCATTAATTCGCTATCGTCCAATACGGATAAGTAAGTTCCATAAAAGGTATCGTAGACCTCTTTGGATAAATTGGATTTTTTCATTTTGTGAATAATAATGGTTTTCTCTGGGATAATAAAACCTCCCCTGTTTTAATTTAAATAATTCCCCGAAGCCCGCTCGTATCCGTTTGGACGGGTTCATCTCTCCTTTGGGGAGTCCGCCCCGTGAATTCCGTGGGGGTCAGAACTATCATTTCGGGCAGTTCCGGGGGATATTAAATAAAAAATCCCAAACAAAAACTGCTCGGGATTTTATACCTTTTGCGTTTATAATGATCAATTACATTTCGTTGAAGATCGTGTGCATCAGACGTTTTTTGTCATTGATACTTTCTTCCAAGGAAATCATGGTCTCCGTCCTATCGATACCATCAATATCATCTATCTTAAAAATAATGTTTTTGGCATGATTGGTGTCCTTTGCGCGTATCTTGCAAAAGATATTGAATTTCCCTGTAGTAATATGGGCCACCGTCACATTTGGAATTTGATTTAATCGCTCCAATACAAACTTGGTCTGATGTGTTTTTTCCAAAAATATACCAACGTAGGCAATAAAGGCATATCCAAGTTTAACATAATCCAATGTTAACGATGATCCCTTGATAATCCCGGCTTCCTCCATTTTCTTAACGCGAACATGAACGGTCCCCGCAGAAATCAGAAGCTTTTTTGCTATATCGGTAAACGGTGTTCTGGTATTGTCAATTAACATATCCAGAATTTGGTGGTCTATTTCGTCTAATTTTACTTTACCCATTAGTGTTTATTTTATGCAAAAATAATAAAATATCAAATTAAATGTAATGAATCCATTATTTTTTTATGAAAACCGTAACATTTTTAGATTTTTTAAAAAAATATTCCATTGGAGTTAAGTAGGTCCATTAGTTCGGGTTTGTTTTTTATTTTCATTAAGTCTTTATAAAACAAGCAGTTATATGTTTTATGGCCAAATTTACCTTGTAAATTTCCTATTTCTTCCAATTTCCCTTTGAATTGAATCTTTCCATTTACCAAAGTTTCTACATATTGGATGGCAGCACTGCCGTTTGATCCGTATTTGGGCTCAGGGATAGGGATATTCTCTATGATGACATCATAAAACAATTTGTTATTGTCCGGAATATCAAAATATGAATCCCTTTTATACTGGTGGATGGTTCCCTGTGAAATTACCTCGATGGCCCTGAGCATGGCCATAAAAATATATTTTCTGGTTTCTTCCCTGTCGTAATCTCCGGGAAAATGGCCCGACTCGAACAAGACGGTAGGTGTATGCAGCATTTGAAAGGTGTCGCCAACACAGTTGCTGTTAAATCCGTCATCATATCTTCCCACCTGGCCCGGAATGAACTTTTGCAATTCTTCGTTCATGGCCACAATTAATTGCATACTGATCCCCCTGGTTTCGGATATACTTCTTTCTGGGTCATGCGCAGGTGCCAAAAAGGAAACCGTTGCGGGTCTGGGGGTATTCCCTACATTGAATAGGGTGCGTTGGTCATGTAGGTTGAAACAGTAATCGGGTTTAAAATCCTCGTATATTTTTCGTAACACTAGGCTTTCGGGCTGGGTCTTTTCCTGGGCGTCCCGGTTTAAATCTACCCCATTTGCATTTGCCCTGGTGTAGGCCATGGCTCCGTCCGGATTTAGGATCGGAACAATTTTAAGGGTACAGTTCTTTAAAATGTACCTAGACAGTTCCGAATCCGATTTTAGAAAATTTATTAAATCCAAAACAGCTTTTGTTGTAGTGGACTCGTTTCCGTGCATTTGGGACCACATCAATATTTTTAAATCCCCCTTGCCCAAGGCAATACTTTTTATAGCGCGTCCTTCCACGGATAAGCCCTCGGTTTGGATCTTAAAGTATTTGGAAACAGCATCTAGAAATGCGTCAAGATGCTTATCGGTAACGTATCGGCCATTTATCGTTACTTCCTTAATATCATTATAGTTTAGCGGCATGTGCAAGACTCTGGTTTTGTTCTGACCCTGCAAAGGTAGCGTCAAATTAAATTACATTTGTAAATCATAAAAGTTACATTTGTAAACACACATTGAATTGTCGACCGTTTCGTTTATGGGCGTGGGTCAGGGCCGTTTATCGTATAATTTGTTTTATTTATAATTGCTATTTATATATTTTTGAATCAATTAAATTAATAGCTTTATATAAAGTGTTAAATTAAGTATATGAAGCGTATGAACAGGAGTCCATGCACACAACATGCTTTAAAATGATTACCTTTAAAAATATAAATTTACAATTGTGAACGCTGCTGATTTTATAAATAGAATAGATCAAATTTTGAAGTTCCATGATTTATCCGCTTCCGCGTTTGCTGATACAATGGGTGTTCAGCGGTCCAGCATCTCCCATCTTCTAGCGGGAAGAAACAAACCCAGTCTGGAATTTGTTCTTAAGGTTGTCTCCTCTTTTTCCGATGTAGATTTGTATTGGCTGTTGTTCGGTGAAGGCTCTTTTCCTAAGAAAGCAAGGGCAACCCATCCTATGGAAGCTGAGGCAAAAATGGCAGTAAAGAACGAAATGGCCGATGAGGCTATTCCAAAACCCCAGGTCATAGATAAAATTGTTATTTTTTATTCCGATGGAAGCTTTAAGTCCTATTCGGAATTGGGGAGTTGAATTATTTGCTTTTTTTTGCGTGATTACAGCATCAAATTACTTTATTTTGTAGCATGACTAGAAATATGATTTTCGGGGTGGTGTTGCTCATGCTATCGGCATACTCTTGTTATGGGCCCGAACGCAATTGCGCTGATTTTAAGAACGGAAAATTCTCTTTTACTGCAGAGATAGGTGGTGAAAAGCTTACAACAACATTTGTTAGAAACGATAGTATTGAATTGGATTATTTTCAAGGGAAGGTGGATAGCTCTTCAATTAGATGGATAAATGATTGCGAATATATCGTAAAGAAACTACACCCTAAAAATATGGCCGAAGAGAAATCAATTCATATGAAGATTTTGTCCACCGACAATAATTCGTATACATTTGAATACAATGTTGTTGGCAGTGCCAAAAAATCTGTGGGAACCGCAATTAAAATACAATAACGATGTTTGAAATCTTATCGAATCCGGATGCGTGGGTGGCTTTGCTTACGCTAACCTTTTTGGAGATTGTCCTAGGAATAGACAATATTATATTTATCTCCATAATTGCTAACAAACTGCCCCAGAAACTGCAGGCCAAAGCAACCAATATAGGGCTTCTAATGGCTATGGTACAAAGAATTGTATTGTTGTTTGCGGTATCCTTCCTAATTGGACTTAAGAATCCGTTTTTCTACATAGAGAGCTCATGGGTCTATATGGGGATTAGCGGTCAGGCTTTGATCTTGTTTTTTGGGGGATTGTTCCTGCTCTACAAAAGTACCTCTGAAATTCATGAAAAAATAGAAATGCCGCAGCATGACGAGCAAGAAGTCAGTGCCAAGGGGATCACAAGCTTGTCCAGTGCCATTGTGCAGATTGTTCTGATCGACTTTATTTTCTCCATAGATTCCATTCTAACCGCAGTGGGGATGACCAATGGTATAGGTAACAAGCCGGGAGATGCTTTATTGCTCATGATCATTGCCGTTGTTGTTTCCATTGTTATCATGATGGTCTTTGCCAACCCAATAAGACAGTTCATTAGCGCCCATCCGTCCATGCAGATTTTGGCACTTTCCTTTTTGATACTTATCGGGTTTATGTTGATAATGGAAGCGGCACATCTTAGTCACGCTAAATTTTTCGGTAATGAAGTCGGTGCCATTCCCAAAGGTTACCTATATTTTGCCATTGCCTTCTCCCTGTTCGTGGAATTTCTAAATATTAGAATGCAAAAGAACAAGGGGAAGCCCTCGGGAATTAATAAGTAAAGAGAGGTATTCGGCTTGTCCTAGCGGTGATTTTATTTAAAGTTATTGTTTAGGTGTTAGTATTTACTTAGCTTAAAAACAATAATTTCTGATTATTAATTTGAGGTATATTGTGTGGTAAATCCGCGCGCAATTTGGTTAATTGGGCCGACTAAAAGCTACCTCGGGATTGGAGGTTTTCTGATCTTTAAATAATCGCTGTTGCTGTTTCACGGTAAGGGTGCTTCCGTCAGGACTCCATCCTGGAGGACCAAAAATATACATTAGGGCATGTGATAATTTTTTCGATTTCTTAACATCATTGTAAATATCCTTGAACTCATGGGTGAGGATAACTATAGGATTATGCGAGTTGGGAGCGTGAATTACGCCATACTTTACATCTATATCATCATCCAATTCTTTCCAGGTACCAAACATTTTATCGAAAATATTCAGGAAACCACCATGATTTTTGTCCAAATATTCTACATTTTGGGCGTGGTGTACTTGGTGCATGGTGTGGGTATTGAATATTTTTTCAATGAATCCCATCTTTGGGATGTAGACGGAATGTAATTGAAATTGCCATAAGGCTTCGATTCCCAGACATACCACTACCATTTCCGGTGGGAAGCCAATAGCGGGAAGCCACATGTAAAAGAGGGGTTTATATAAAATGGTGAACCACCCGTTACGAACCGCCGTCCCTAAATTGAAGTTGTCCGAGGAATGGTGTACAATATGTGCGGCCCATAAAATACGTACCTCGTGATTGGCCCTGTGAAACCAATAATAGGTAAAATCGTCCGCTAGCTGACAAAGAAGCCAAACATACCAGGCATATCCGAAAGATTCGTAGCCTAGAACGTTGGTCCTTACCCCATTGGTAATCGGGTTGAAAAATTCATAGGTGAATTCGAATATCACAATTGCAGAAATGACCTTTATCAAGGGTGCAATTATGGCCGATCCAATACCCATAAATCCGCTTGCGGCCAAATCTTTCCAATCGTACAAATGATCGTCGCCATGTGTCTTGCTATAAGTGAGTTCCAATAAAATAAAAGCTATAAAACAAGGAACTCCATATACCAGGGGGTTGGTAAAATCCATAAAAAATTTAATTTGTGTAAATATATGCTATTCTCGGAGGAATTCGCAGCGAATTGTCCCAATTAACCATTAATTTAAAGGGCAATGGCATTTTTATGATCCATAGTATAGTCTCAAAAAAGTGTTGTCTGTCCTTCGTCATCTTCTTTTTCAGGTTTGTTTTCTTTCCCGGATTCTTGGTTGGTTGCCCCTGTTTTTGGAGAACCCGTCCTTTGTTCTCCCTTGATCTCAATGTTCTCTTCGTCTATTACTTCGATTTCATTGGTATCATTTTCTGTGGGCTCCTCAAAAGGCAGTGGATCTAGGGCGTTAATGTTTTTTACCTTGTCAGCAGTCAGTTGGTTTCCTAAAGCTTTAATTCCTTTAACTGTTATAAAATCTTCTATATCAATAATCTGATTAGGTTTGGCATCTTTGCCTCTTGGTTTAATATATTCGATCTCAACTACTGGGCGCCAATCGGTAGAAACAAGTTCCAGGAACGATTTTGGGTGTTCAGAAATAAATAATTCCTCCTTATTTTCATTCTCTATGACGAAGCGTTTTACATAGTAGCGATCTTTTTCACCTTCATAGTATATGGCGGACAAAGGCTTGTTGGGGTTCCATTTTTCCAAAACCACCATATCGTCATCGAAATGGGTGGAAAGGTTGGGAATAAAGGTTTTTGCCACGCCTTTTTGGGTAACGACCAACAGCATATCGTCCCCCTTAAATTCTCCAAGTAGTTCTCCGCGGCCATCCACATTTAACCTTCTGACTATGTCGTCGAACCAAATTTTTCTGGGCTTAAGGGTAGAGACCCCTTTTTCTTTAAGTTCAATGCGCTTAACGGAGTATTTGGTTACTATATTTCCTTTGGAAGCCCTTCCCTTTATTAGTACATCCGCAAAATCTATATCCCATTTCAGTTTTTTGATGCTGCCTACCTGCCTTAAAAGCACGGAGATTACCTCGGCTTCCCCATTGGGATTGGCGGAAAAATAGAGGACTTCGGATTGTTGCCTTCCCGCGGTAAGGTCGTAAGGTTTGTCTCGGGTAACCCCTGTTACGTTAAAGCGTTTAATGTAACTGGGTCCGCCCTTGCCGTCTTTGTAGATCATGTTGTAAATGGTCCGTTTATCTTTTTTCTTGAATACGGCAACATGAATAATATTCTTGCCAACGAAGATTTTGGAGTCCACTTTGGCAATCATCATTTTTCCTTCCTTGGTAAAAATAATGATATCATCTATATCGCTACAATCGGTTACGTATTCATCCTTTTTCAAAGAGGTGCCAACAAAACCTTCCTCACGGTTCACAAATAACTTTGTGTTTCTTATGACTACCTTGGTAGCTTCGATATCGTCAAAAATTCGGATTTCTGATTTTCGTTCCCGTCCCTTTCCGTATTTTTCCTTTAAGGACTTGAAATAGTTGATGGCGAAATCGATCAGATGGGCCAAATGGTGTTTTATCTCTGCAATCTTTTCTTCAAGGCCATCCAAGTATTGCTGGGCCTTGTCCAAATCGAACCTGGAGATTCTTTTGATCCTGATTTCGGTCAGCCTAACAATATCGTCTTCGGTAACCTTTCTTCTTAAATGGGTCGTATGTGGCGCGAGACCTTTGTCGATCGCCGCAATAACGCCTTCCCAGGTTTCCTCTTCTTCAATGTCCCGATAAATTCTGTTTTCTATGAAAATCCGCTCAAGGGAAGCAAAATGCCATTGTTCCTCCAGTTCGCCCAATTGTATTTCCAGTTCGGCCTTTAGCAGTTCTACGGTATAATCCGTAGAGCGTTGCAACATTTCTGTAACCCCTATAAAAAGTGGTTTGTTGTCCTCAATAATACAGCCCAATGGGGATATGGAAGATTCGCAGGAGGTAAAGGCGTAAAGGGCATCAATAGTTTTGTCCGGGGACAGTCCAGGTGGCAGATGCACCAAAATTTCCACTTCGGCAGCGGTATTGTCCTCTATTTTTTTGATTTTTATCTTTCCCTTTTCGTTGGCTTTTAAGATGGAATCTATTAAAGAAGAAGTATTTGTTCCGTATGGTATTTCATTGATTACCAATGTATTTTTATCTAACTGGTGTATCTTGGCCCTTACACGGATTCTTCCTCCTCTGAAGCCATCGTTGTAATTGCTCACATCTATGATGCCGGAAGTTGGGAAGTCTGGGTAAATAGTGAATTTTTGCCCTTTAAGATGCTTTATGGAGGCCTCTATGAGTTCAATAAAATTGTGTGGTAGTACCTTGGTCGAGAGTCCCACCGCGATGCCTTCCGCACCTTGCGCCAGTAAAAGTGGAAATTTGACCGGAAGATTTACCGGTTCTTTTTTTCGTCCGTCATAAGAGAGTTGCCATTCTGTAATTTTAGGGCTAAAGACAACTTCAAGTGCAAACTTTGTTAATCGGGCTTCAATATAACGGGATGCTGCTGCACTATCGCCTGTTAAGATGTTCCCCCAGTTGCCCTGGGTGTCTATTAACAGGTCTTTTTGGCCAATTTGCACCATGGCGTCCGCTATACTCGCATCACCGTGAGGGTGGTACTGCATGGTATGGCCCACAACATTGGCCACTTTGTTGTATCGGCCGTCGTCCAATTCCTTTAAAGCGTGCATTATCCGTCGTTGAACAGGTTTGAATCCGTCCTCTATGGCGGGTACTGCACGCTCCAGAATAACATAGGAGGCGTAATCCAAAAACCAGTCTTTGTACATCCCCGTAACCTTGGTAAGGGTGTCCTGGGCTTCTTCTTGATTTTCTTTTGGTACTTCGTTCAGTTCTTCATTCTCTTCCATAAAGAAAGATTCGTATTAGTTTGGCCTGCTTGCCGGCAGGCTGGTTTATATTTGGTTTTCCTCTATTAGGTCTACCTCTACTTTAAGGTTGCTTATGATGAATTCCTGACGGTCAGGGGTGTTCTTGCCCATATAAAATTCCAATAAGTTTTCTATGGACATTGCCTTATCCAGCATTACCGGTTCCAATCTAATGTCCTCCCCTATAAAATGTTGAAACTCGTCCGGAGAGATTTCCCCTAATCCTTTAAAACGGGTTATTTCCGGTTTTCCGGTCAATTTTTCAATGGCCTGTAATTTTTCCTCATGGCTGTAACAGTAAAAGGTTTCCTTTTTGTTACGGACCCTGAACAGTGGTGTCTGGAGTATATATAGGTGATTTTCCTTAATTAGTTCAGGAAAAAATTGCAGGAAAAAAGTGATCAATAAAAGTCGGATGTGCATCCCATCAACATCTGCATCGGTTGCGATCACTATTTTATTGTACCTTAGATCTTCCATGGATTCCTCAATGTTCAATGCCGCCTGCAGAAGGTTGAACTCCTCATTTTCATAGACTATTTTTTTGGACATGCCGTAGGAGTTTAAAGGTTTTCCCCTTAAGCTAAATACGGCCTGGGTATTTACATCCCTTGATTTTGTTATAGAACCCGAGGCGGAATCCCCTTCCGTTATGAACAAGGTACTTTCCAGGCATCGATCGTTTTTGGAGTCTGCTAAATGTACCCTGCAGTCCCTAAGCTTTTTGTTGTGGAGGCTGGCTTTCTTTGCCCTGTCCTTTGCCAATTTCCTAATCCCGGAAAGTTCCTTTCGCTCCCGCTCTGCCTGCATAATTTTACGCTGAAGTTTTTCGGCGGTATCCGGATTCTTGTGCAGGTAATTGTTGAGCTGGGTGCCCACAAAATCGTTTATATAGGTCCGCACCGTTGGCAGGTCCCCTCCCATATCCGTAGACCCCAATTTGGTCTTGGTCTGACTCTCAAAAACAGGTTCCATTACCTTGATGGCTATGGCGGAAATAATGGATTTCCTTACATCGGATGGCTCATAATTTTTACCGTAGAAATCCCTAATGGTCTTTACAATGGCCTCCCTAAATGCTGTTTGATGTGTTCCTCCCTGGGTGGTGTTTTGACCATTGACAAACGAATGGTACTCTTCGCTGTATTGTGTTTTGCTATGGGTAAGGGCAATTTCGATATCGTTACCCTTTAGGTGTATTATAGGGTAAGTCATGTCCTCCATATTATTGTTGTCCTCCAATAGATCCTTTAGGCCGTTTTCGGAATGGAATTTCTCGCCGTTATAAATAATGGTGAGCCCTGGATTGAGATATACATAGTTTTTGAGCATGCGTTCCACATACTCGTTCCTGTATTTGTATTTTTTAAAGATAATTTCATCTGGAGTAAAGGAGACTTTGGTTCCTTTTCGCTTTGAGGTATCTTCCGGGCCCACTTCCGCTACCAGGTTTCCTTGCTCAAATTCCGCTGTTTTGAGCATATTATCCCTAGAAGACTCCACTTTAAAGAAACTGGAAAGTGCATTTACCGCCTTGGTACCGACTCCGTTAAGGCCGACCGATTTTTTAAAGGCCCTGGAATCGTACTTGCCACCGGTATTCATTTTGGATACTACGTCCACCACCTTTCCCAAAGGTATTCCCCGGCCGTAATCCCTTACATGAACCACATTATCCTTTATAACGATATCTATGGTCTTGCCGGCACCCATTACAAACTCATCTATACAGTTGTCGATAACCTCTTTTAGAAGGATATAGATACCGTCATCGGCAGAGGATCCATCTCCCAATTTACCGATATACATTCCTGGACGCATCCGGATATGTTCTTTCCAGTCTAATGAGCGAATGTTGTCTTCTGTGTATTGGGCGTTATCTAACATGGTACAGGGCTTTATCCAAAGTGTTGCTAATATAGCAAGTGTTATAAAAAGATGAAACCCCTGGGCGTTAAAGTAATTAACAAAGGAAATCAACGATTTGTTGATAGTAAGGGGTTTGTAATATGCTCAATTCCTAACCGGAAGGAGCATGGCAATGGCAAAAATATAAAATTATATTGATTCTTGGTGGCGGGGCAAGATCATGTCCCAACCACTACTTTTATTGGGGGCAAGACAGCTGCCCTATTAGTGTCCTGCTTCCGTTTAATTGTGTTGCCTTCTTAAATTTATTGGGTCATGTCCATTCTGGACCTGTACTACACGTTGAACCTAAAATGCATTACATCCCCATCTTTTACAATGTATTCTTTTCCTTCTACCCGCATTTTCCCGGCTTCCTTAACCTTGGCCTCACTTCCAAAAGAAACAAAATCATTGTAGGCAATAACTTCGGCACGAATAAAGCCTTTTTCAAAATCGGTGTGTATTACTCCTGCGGCTTGCGGTGCAGTTGCGCCCACGGGAATGGTCCAGGCCCGTACCTCCTTTACCCCGGCGGTGAAATAGGTTTCTAGTTCCAAGAGCTTATAGGCTCCCCTTATCAATTTGGCGGAACCTGGTTCGGTCAGCCCTAAATCCTCCAAAAACATTTGTCGCTCTTCATAACTCTCCAATTCGGTAATATCAGCTTCGGTACCTACGGCCAAAAAGATTACCTCTGCATTTTCGTTGGCAACTGCCGCCCTGACCTGTTCCACATATGCATTGCCGGTGGCTGCGGCATCCTCATCCACATTGCAGACATACATTACGGGCTTGTCCGTTATGAATTGTAAAGGCCTGACAAATTCTACGCGATCTTCCCTACCGATATCCAATGCACGAACGGAGGTTCCCGTTTCAAGACCTTGTTTGATCTTCAAGAGAACGGCTTCCTCTTTTTGGGCTTCCTTGTTTCCGGTCTTGGCGGCCCGCTTTACTTTTTCGAGCTTTTTGTCCACGGTCTCCAAGTCCTTTAACTGAAGTTCAATGTCTATAGTCTCCTTATCCCTAATCGGATTTACGGAACCATCTACATGCACAATGTTTTCATTGTCAAAACAACGTAGCACATGTAAAATTGCGTCTGTCTCGCGAATATTGCCCAAAAACTGGTTGCCGAGGCCTTCTCCCTTACTGGCTCCCTTTACCAATCCCGCTATATCCACGATCTCTACAGTAGCAGGTTGTATTCTTTCGGGATTTACCAGTTCCTCCAATTTTTGCAAACGAATGTCCGGTACGTTTACCACCCCGATATTCGGTTCTATGGTACAAAAAGGGAAATTGGCACTCTGTGCCTTTGCGTTGGACAAACAATTAAAAAGGGTGGACTTTCCTACATTTGGCAATCCTACAATACCTGCTTTCATGGTCGAGATCTATATTAAATGGGAAACATATATCAAGGCTATTTCCCGACTTTTTTTAAACAGCTGCAAAGATACTATTTATGTACATTTAAGAAGGTAAATTGTTATCTTAATTATTTAAAAATAAAACACTCAAATGGTCATTGGAAACAGCTGGCCTTGAAGTAAATGGATTATTGTCCTATAAGGCAGGTTCCACGAGGATGCACACCGATTGGATACGGAAAAAGACGGCAGCGCAATTAGCCAGGTCCTAATGTCAAGAACCACGGGATAGCTATGAAATAGTTGATAAATCTAAATAATCTTCAATTGATTTTTATGGGTATATGTTTACCTATCCTGATCCAAGACCTATTCAGGATGCATAAAACGTTGCTTGCCCAAAAGTACTTCTTCGGACTCTACGTGATTTTCATCAGGAACACAGCAATCTACAGGGCATACTGCCGCACACTGGGGCTCATCGTGGAATCCTTTACATTCCGTACACTTATCAGGGACAATAAAATACACTTCGTCACTTACCGGCTCCTGGGACTCATCCGCATTGACGGCTTTCCCGTTGGGCAGTATAACATCGCCCTTTAAAAGGGTTCCGTCACTGTAGCGCCAATCGTCCGCACCTTCATAAATTGCAGTATTCGGGCATTCCGGCTCACAAGCTCCACAATTTATGCACTCATCTGTTATTATAATTGCCATATTTTATATTTCTTTTATGCTGATTTAATTTCAGTATCAATACTTTTGTACAAAGGTAAAGCCTAATAAAATCTTTTACAAATATAATGACTGACCTTAGACTTAGACTTAATGCTTTTGTTAAACTTGGTGGTTTTTTTAAAGAATATTGCAAATATGCGAAAAACAGAACCCAAATAGATGATAATCGGTACGCATGGTTTATAAAACTCGATGAAATACTGGTATTGGCCGGACACCATAACGGCTGGTTTACCCCTGATAATATTTTATTTGGTCTGGAAAGTTGGGCGCAGTTACTAAGGCCGGCACAACTGGAAAGTTGGCTTTCCGCTTATGATATGAAAGGAAACAGGACAAAGACAGTGGCTTTGATCATGGCGGGGAACATCCCTTTGGTGGGGTTTCATGACTTTTTAAGTACTTTGATAACTGGAAACAGGGCCTTGATAAAACTCTCTTCCAACGACAAAGTTTTACTGCCCTTTATTGCCCAATATTTAACTGAAGTGGAGCCCGCCCTAATAGATTACATTTCTTTTTCAGACGGCAAACTGGAAAATTTTGATGCCGTTATTGCCACGGGAAGCGACAATACATCTCGCTATTTTGAGCATTATTTTGGAAAAAAACACCATATCATTAGGAGAAACAGGAATTCGGTAGCCGTTCTTAGCGGAAGTGAAACCCCTGATGAGTTGACCGCTTTGGGCGAAGATATTTTTAGGTATTACGGATTGGGCTGTAGAAGTGTTTCCAAATTGTTTGTGCCAAAAGATTATAATTTTGATGCCCTGTTCAAGGCGCTCTACCCTTTCAACACTATTATTGAGCATAACAAGTACGCCAATAATTATGACTATAACAAGGCGGTATATCTAATGAGCCTATATAAAATATTGGAAAATGGTTTCCTCATGTTAAAGGAGGATGAAAATTATGCCTCTCCCATTGCCACTGTTTTTTATGAGTTTTACAATTCCCCTGAGGAATTGGAAATTAGACTGTCCAATGAAAAGAATAGGATTCAATGCTTGGTAGGCAAAGGATTTATGGATGGGGAGGTGCCGTTCGGACAGACCCAAAATCCATCCTTAACGGATTATGCGGATAATATTGATACCGTTCAATTTTTGTTGAAAATATAATGTAATAATTTATAACTACCCTACCCTACTTCCTAAAATATTTATGACCTTTGACCTTTGAGAAAAAGTATGTCCGGATTTGAAAATAAATAACTGCGGTACTAAAGACAAGGGGTAAAAAAATCAATTTCCTTGTTCTTATCAGCGGTTTCCATTTCAGAAATGGAATAAAAACTTGGAATAACCCTAATAAGTAATAAATGAAACATCCATGAGTAAAGATTTTGTCACATGGCGAAATGAAATGATTATTTGGATGTTACATGTGACATTTGAAAAACAATAAATATAAACACATGAAAAAACATAATTTTAGTGCCGGCCCTTGTATCCTACCGCAGGAAGTAATAATCAAAGCTTCCGAGGCCGTGTTGGATTTTAATGGATCAGGACTTTCCCTGATTGAAATTTCACATAGAAGTAAGGATTTTGTCGCAGTAATGGACAAGGCCAGATCTTTGGCCTTGGAGCTATTGGATCTGGAAGGTAAGGGTTATCAGGCTTTATTCCTGCAAGGAGGTGCCAGCTTGGAGTTTTTAATGGTAGCATACAACCTATTGGAAAAGAAGGCAGGGTATCTTAATACAGGCACTTGGGCCGATAAAGCGCTAAAGGAGGCCAAACTATTTGGAGAGGTCATTGAGGTGGGATCATCCAAAGATGAGAATTTTAGTTATATTCCAAAGGGGTATAGTATTCCCAACGATCTGGATTACCTGCACCTGACCTCAAATAATACCATATTTGGAACCCAGATAAAGAAATTTCCAAAAACGGAAGCTACTTTGGTATGTGATATGAGTTCCGATATATTTTCCAGACAATTGGATTTTACGCAATTTGATCTTATTTACGCCGGTGCCCAAAAGAACATGGGTCCTGCCGGGACTACTTTGGTGGTGGTGAAAGAGGAAATTCTGGGAAGGGTAAGCAGAAAAATTCCATCTATGTTAGATTACAAGGTTCATATAGAGAAGGAAAGTATGTTCAATACTCCTGCCGTATTTCCGGTTTATGTTTCCATGCTTACGTTGGAATGGCTTCAAAAGTTGGGTGGAATTGCCGCTATTGAAGCGATAAATGAAAAGAAGGCCCAGTTGTTATATTCGGAGATAGATCTGAATCCCCTTTTCAACGGTTATGCCCACAAAGAGGACCGTTCCACTATGAACGCCACCTTTACCCTAGCGGAGGAAAAGTTGAAGGATGTTTTTGATGGTATGTGCCGGGAAGCTGGAATAAATGGTATAAACGGACATCGTTCCGTTGGAGGATATAGGGCTTCCATGTACAACGCCCTTCCTTTGGGGAGCGTGGGCACCTTGGTGGATGTCATGAGCGAATTGGAGCGAAAAGCCTAAACAAGGGACTCAAGGACTTCTACAACCTTTAATGGCAAGGTATCATGTCTTGGTGGAAAGCGATGGCAATTCTATAAAAATGGTTGTATTGGCCCTAAATGGATCGGTTTGGTGCCAGTATTAATTTAAAAGTATAATACCCAATATATAGCATGAAAGTTTTAGCTAACGACGGAATATCAAAAAGTGGTAAACAGACCTTGGAAAATGCCGGTTTTGAAGTTCTGGCTGTGAATGTGGCACAGGAGCAGCTTGTATCCTACATTAACCAAAATAAGGTTTCGGTGTTGTTGGTCAGAAGCGCAACCAAAGTTTTTAAGGACGTAATTGACGCTTGTCCGGACTTGAAGATCATAGGCCGTGGAGGTGTGGGAATGGACAACATAGATGTGGAACATGCAAAATCCAAGGGCATTCATGTTATCAATACCCCCGAAGCCTCATCCTCCTCGGTGGCCGAGCTGGTTTTTGCCCATTTGTTCAGTGGGGTACGATTTCTGCACGACGCCAATAGGAATATGCCGTTGGAAGGCGACAGTAATTTTAAGAAACTTAAAAATGCCTATGCCAAAGGTGTAGAGTTAAGGGGCAAGACATTAGGGATTATAGGATTTGGGAGAATTGGGGTAGCCACCGCCAGAATTGCCTTGGGTATTGGAATGAAAGTTATTTTTACCGATCCATTATTGGATGTGGCCACGGTGACCGTTCCTTTTTTTGATAACCGTTCCATTGCTTTTGAACTTACGGGCACACCTTTGGAAAACTTGTTGAAGACCGCTGATTTCATAAGCCTGCACGTACCTGCCCAAAAATCCTATATTATTGGGAAAAGGGAATTTGCTTTGATGAAAGACGGCGTTGGCATAGTAAATGCTGCCCGTGGTGGAATTTTGGACGAGGTGGCCCTAGTTGAAGCCTTGGAAAGCGGAAAAGTTGCCTTTGCAGGACTGGATGTGTACGAGTCCGAACCCATCCCGGAACTAAGGATTCTAATGCACCCCGATATTTCACTTAGTCCACATATTGGTGCTGCTACAGAGGAGGCCCAGGACCGGATCGGAATGGAACTGGCCTCACAGATTATTGAATTGTACAAATGAAGGATGCGTGGATAAAATAAATTTATTTAAACTCTTTTTTAGTACATGACAAAAAATAGTTTTCGTCATCGCGAGGTACAAAGCGATCTGCCGCTCATTGGGCAGATTGCTTCACTTTGTTCGCAATGACGGCCTGTCACTGCGAGCGCAGCGTGGCAGTCTATCCGTTCAAATGAACAGGTTGCTTCCCCGTTCCTCTTCCGCAATGACGCATTTTTTATGCTCTAATCGGTTTTTGTCATGTACTGTTCTCTTTTTTTGTATCTTAAAACGCATTAATTACTAATCATAACACCTATAAAAATGTCAGGATTATTGGATCTTTTAAGTAGCCCAACGGGCAAACAATTAATTAGCGGGGTTGCCGGTCAAACCGGACAACCGGAAAGCAAAACATCAGAAGTTTTGAGCATGGCCATGCCACTTTTATTAGGTGCCATGAAGAAGAACGTATCCTCTCCACAAGGGGCCGAAGGTCTAATGGGCGCCCTATCCTCTAGACACGATGGTGGGTTGTTGGATGATCTTGGCGGTTTGTTCGGTGGAGGGGTAGATCAATCCGTTATTAACGACGGAGCTGGTATTTTAGGACATGTATTTGGAGGAAAGCAGGCCAATGTTGAGAATGCCTTAAGTCAGAAATCAGGATTGGACGCAGGAACGGTTGCTGAAATCCTAAAGATTGCCGCGCCTTTGGTAATGGCCTACTTAGGTAAACAAAAAGCACAGAGCAATGTAAATGATGCCAACGGATTAAATAGTTTATTGGGAAGTATGCTGGGAGGACAGCCACAACAGAACCAGAGTTTGATTACCACTTTGTTGGATGCCGATGGGGATGGCAGTGTATTGGACGATGTTGCAGGGATGGTTATGGGAACCAGCAAAAAGAAAAGTGGATTGGGAGGCTTGCTTGGCGGGCTTTTTGGAAAATAACAGTTTTAACATAAATTAAGGAAAGCCATTTGTTATGCAAATGGCTTTTTTTGTAACTTAAAGAAAAAATCCAAAGATTAGGTAATGTTTTGGTTGGTATAATTATTGATCAATATTATATATTTAATTTTTGGATCTATTCTAATAAGAAGAGCAATGAAAAAGATAATTTATGCCATAGGCCTTGCAGCCATGTTTGTTTTATCCCTGGCCAATTGCGGCAGTTCCAAGGAAGCCATTTCGGTTACGGACGAAGAGAAGGCCGCTTTTTCACAAACGGAGGGAGACACCATTAGTATCAAGGATGAAAAAACGGAATATGAAATTATAATCATAGAACCGGGCTTTAATATGTGGCTTGTAAGTATTGCCAGGCCTGAAGGATTTTATTCCCAATCATATCTGGAGAATAGGAACAGAATTATGGTGATGGAATGGAACCAAAGGGTAATGCAGCCCTTTAGATATAATCCCAATCTTTATGAGCTCCAAATCGATTACAATCCTAATATAGATTATGGTTATGAGGTAAATTATAAATTGTACAATTATTTTATTTATTTTCAACGCAAATACAATCAAAGATTGGGACCATTTGTTCCCCGCGTATAAAAAGTTATCTTTGTAAGGATTTTTTAAGGTATGAAGAAATTAAAACAACGTTGGGGGGTAAACTCCAATCTACAACTTTTCATTATTTTTATTGTATTCTCCATTACAGGTTCATCTTCGGTTTATGCGGCAAAACCATTTCTAAATTGGATCGGGCTGCACAGGGAAAATTTTTCTCCTGATTTTCTCTGGGGAGGCTTAATTTATTTGACCTTTAGAATATTGCTGATTTTTCCCATTTATCAATTCCTCCTGGTCATTTACGGCTGGTTGTTCGGACAGTTCAGATTTTTTTGGGAATTCGAAAAAAAGATGTTGGGCCGTATGGGCTTGGGGTTCATTCTTAAATAATAGTTCCATAGCTATAGCTATATAACATTTTTTTGCCTTGGCCCCATAAAAAATAACGTCGACATAAACGAAACATTAGCATTGACACGATACTAGTGGCAAATGCATAATTTATATTTTTATTAACTATTATTGTGTTGGGATACTGCTAGATTTGAAGGGTGAAGATTTATTTTAGAAATATAATTTTTTCTTTTATTGCCGTCCTCCTGGTCGGTTTAATAACCCTTCCATCCGTTTTAAAACTAAAACATGCCATTTTTGAGCACCATACCTTTGTTTGTAAAGAAAAAGGCAAGTTGCACATACATGAGGTTGAATTGGATTGTGATTACCATAAATTCAACCTTACGCACTATTACACGCATTTTCAACAGGAAATCGCCACTTTTACGGTCATTACAAGATCAGCAAAAATTATAGATTTTTATAGTTTTTTAAGTAAACATCAAAAACTTCATTTCTCCAGAAGGGGTCCTCCGACCGCTGCCTAATGCTTTTCACTGAACTTTATCATGGATACGACAACGGTGTACTAATGAACACCATACTTCCAAACATGTGGCCAAGACATATGATGCTGTAGATTGGCCGTGTCCCTTAATATTCAGTAATTTATTTATGCCTTCTATAGGTTTTAAGGCTCACTGTACAAGAGCCGAACAATTGTTAAAACAACTTTGGAGGTAAATTGCCATTAGGTAGTAATCCCTTCTTTACCATAAAAAAATAATGAGAAATGTAATTCTGTCAATGCTCTGCGTATTGACGTATATAACCGTAAATTCACAAAATACACTATCCGGGAAAATAGTGAATAAAGAGGATCGGGAAGGCTTGGAACAGGTCACGATATATTTTCCACAAATGGAAAAGGGAGGTATAACCAATAGTAATGGGGAGTACCTTATTGAAGCTTTACCGACCGGGACCTATAAGGTAGTGGCCTCCTACATCGGCTTTCAGTCATTTTCAGGCAATATCAACATACGAAACGGCAACAATACCTTGGATATTTCATTGTCTCCAAGTGCTATTGAAATGGAGGAAGTTATTGTTTCCACACCCTTTCATAAACTACAACGCGAAAACGTTATGAAGGTGGAGTTTGCAAAGCTTTCCGATCTTAAGAGCCAGGGAGCCCCTACCCTTGCGGAAGGTATAGTGGCCATTCCCGGGGTGGATGTAGTCTCCACCGGGGTAGGAATAGGGAAACCTGTAATCAGGGGGCTCACTTCCAACCGTGTATTGGTATACACCCAGGGTATCCGGTTGGAAAACCAGCAGTTTGGGGCAGAACACGGACTAGGTGTAAACGAAGCGGGAATAGAAAGTGTAGAGGTAATCAAGGGTCCAGCCTCCCTATTGTACGGATCTGACGCTATGGGGGGAGTACTTTATTTAAACCCTGAAAAATTTGCGGCCCCTAAAAGAACCGAAGGAGATATAAACCTTAATTACAATACCAATACACAGGGCATAAATAGTGGAGTTGGCATTAGGACTTCAGGGGAAAGATTTAAATATCTTTTAAGATTGGCCACTAACAATCATGTAGATTATTTAGGTGGGGATGGCAACAGGGCGACCAATTCCAGATTCAACGAAAAAGATTTAAAAGCAGGTTTAGGGTATCAGGCAACCTCCTTTAAGAGTGAGATCAGGTATAATTATAACCAATCCAATTTAGGGATTCCGGAAGAGGTAGGATTGCAGACCACCACTAGGATACCTGATTTGCCCTATCAAAAACTGGACAATCATATTTTGAGTTCCAATACCAAAATATTCTTTAACAATTCAAATTTGGACATCACCTTAGGGTATATTGCAAATAATCGCAAAGAATTTGAAGAGCACCACCATGACCATGGGGAAGGTGAAGAAGAACATGGGGAAGAACTTGGGGAACATGAGGGAGCCGCCTTGGATATGGAACTCAACACCTATAATTACAACCTACAATACCACTTACCTGAATGGAATAGGTTTGAAACCGTAATAGGAGTGCAGGGAATCCATCAAACCAACAAAAATTTCGGGGAAGAGATTTTAATACCGGATGCAACCACCCAGGATATAGGGTTTTTGGGAACCACACATTTTCACCTTGATCAAAATAACGATTTTCAAGTGGGATTGCGCTATGACCATAGGCAAATAGACGGACAGGCCTATGGTATTAGCGGGGAAGAAGGATATATTGCCACATTAAAACGAAATTTTAATAGTTTTAATGGCGCCTTGGGATATAAGAACAATATTTCAGAGCAGTTTACAGCTAGAATCAATTTGGCTACTGGGTTTCGGGCCCCCAATTTGGCAGAACTGACCTCCTATGGGAGCCATGAGGGGACCAATAGGTTTGAAGTTGGAAATGCAAACCTCAAGAACGAACAAAATCTTCAGATAGATCTGGCCATGGAATTTCAGAATGAGCACTATGAGTTTTTTCTAAATGGTTTTCATAACAGTATTAGGGATTATATCTTTATTGCACCCACTGGAACCTTTATGGATGAAACCCCTGTATACAACTACCTACAACAGGATGCTACACTATACGGAGGGGAAATTGGATTTCATTTGCACCCCCATCCGTACGATTGGTTACATATAGAAAGTAGTTATCAAACGGTGTTCGGGGAATTACGGACCGGTGATCCCTTACCCCTTATACCTGCCAATAAGTTGACCAATACCTTTAGGGTAGAATTTAACAATGTAAGGGGATGGTGGCCAAGGTCCAATGCCTTTGTTACCTTAAACAGCACCTTTAAGCAAGGGAAAGTAGGTACTTTTGAAACCATATCCCCTGGTTATTCCCTTTTAAATGCAGGATTCGGGGGGGACATTAAATTCCTAAAAAAGGCGATGAATATTACATTCAGTGCCAATAACCTCTTGAACAAAAGATACATTGCCCATCTATCCCGTTTAAAAAGTGACAATATTCCAAATATGGGAAGATCGGTTGTTGTAGGGCTGAACATTCTATTATAGGATAGGCTTAATTTCAAATAGGGAGTAACATTTATTACTTAGTCAAATACCTATGGCCTAGATTTTTTTTAGGCCGTAGGTTATTTGTTTCCAAAAGGAATTTGGAATTTTTTCATCCCCTTCAAAGCCAAGTTCTATGGTGCCACTATCTTCGGGGATATAATTGGTCCTAAAAATATAATCCCATAGACTGAGGCTTATTCCAAAATTCACCCCAAACTTCCCTGCCGGCAGATCATGGGCATGATGATATAAATGCATTACAGGGTTGTTTAAGAGGTATTTTAGTGGCCCCCAGGTAATTTTAATATTGGCGTGGTTGAAGTGGCCTATGGCTATGGCAAAGAAATGGACAATATAGGCCTGTTCGGGTTCAAACCCGCCCAAGATCAGTACCCCAAAGGTTTTCAAGGGTTTATAGAATACATTTTCCATCCAATGGTACCTGAGATGTGCCGCAAATCCCATTTCCTTGACACTGTGGTGGATTTGATGGAACCTCCATAAAAACGGATATTTATGGAGCAAAATATGGGTGAACCACTGTACAAAATCCAAAACAAGGAAAAAGACCAATAATTGAACCCAACCGGGAAATAGGGACATATCCATAAGGGCAAGGGTATCTTGCCTTATTCCCAAATCCTTAAAAAGAAGGCCCAATAACTTGTAAAAGCCGCTTATAGCAATGGCAAAAAGGAAAAAGTTAAAGAACATATAAAAGCCGTCCAACCAAAAATCCCGTCTAAAAATGGATTGATCCCTGCGCCAAGGAAACAAAATTTCCAGCATCCACACCATTAGGGAAATTAGTATAAGTCCCCAAAAATAATTGGTATACCAAGGCACCTCGAACATTATGGATTTCCATGTCCAATTCGCTGTGCCGATAAGGGCATTTACAAAACCTTCAAAATATTTTTCCAAGACCTATTTCCTTTTGGTTATACCCTTATTTATTACTCGTTTAAAGGATACCACTCTATATTGGTCAATGCTTCCCTCCTTCCCTTGCTCTTGGGAGGATAATTGGTGACCAAATAATTGACTATGACTTTTTCATTGGGACCCAAATCCCACAAATTCTGCGTTTTTTGCATCCAGCGAATGGTCTCTACCCATCGCTCTTGGTTCATTCTATTTTGTATGACCAATTGGGCGGAATGACAATTGGTGCAATTGTTGACCACCGTCATTAAACCCTCTCCATCCTTAAGCCCTGTCCTTAGGTGGATACCATTTTCTATTTTGTCCCGGTCATCATTTTCGGGACTTACATTAACGACTTTTGAATCTGGAGTATCCTTTTTATATGAAAATACGGACGGGTCTATCATATACATAACCCCCAACGCCCCTATTAGGAGAACCATAATAAATGATACTACCAAAATGCTATAGATAGATTTGACCTGTTTTCTGAAATTATCCTGCTTGCTCATTTAACTTACTTTTATGGCAATCCTGTGGCATGCGTTGTTTAGGTATCCCTTTGGGTTCCATCCCGGCAAGAGCATGGGTTGGCTTACCCCATTGGCATCTGTAGCCCGGGCCCAAACCTCGTAATATCCGGATTTTGGAAAATTTATACTTGTTTTAAAATGCTGCCATGCAAGGCGGTTCACAGGTTTTTCCAAGGCACATTCGGACCAGGTAGCTCCGAAGTCGATGGAATAGGACACCTTGGAAATTTCCAATTCCCCGGCCCAGGCATGTCCCCTGATATTTAAACTTTTTCCCTTGGGAATCATGGCCCCGGATTTGGGGTAGGTAATTAGGGATTTAACGGGCATGGATTCTATAATACACATGTCCTCCTCCTTCACTTTTTCCCCTGGAGCAACTGGATTACAGGGAACTTTATAGGAGGAACCTGTCATCTTTTCTCCATCATGGACAATATTTCGCACACTGATCCTATTGATCCATTTCCCCGAAGTTGAAGCAGGCCATCCGCCACAGACCAGGCGCAAGGGATGCCCGTGTACCATAGGAATATCTTCGCCGTTCATTTTAAAGGCCAATAAGGTTTCGTCCTGTAGGGCCTTGGATATGGGCACTCCCCTGGATATAGGCTCTTTGTTGGGATCCCTGCTCAAGTGCAGGTCTGCCGCATGATAGCCTATATATACGGCATCGTCCTTAATGCCAACATCTTTAAGTACATCTTTTAAACGGACCCCTGTCCAATTGGCACAGCCCACGGCTCCTATTGTCCATTGGTTTCCCTTGGCAGGTGGGTCAAATTCGCTCCTCCCATTGCCCCCACATTCTAAAGTAAGTTGATAGGTGTGATGGGGGAATTTAGATTTTAGTTCTTCCAAGGTGAACGTTTTACTTTCCTTAACGGATTCCCCATCAAAAGTTATGGACCATGTTTTGGCATCAATATTTTCAGGAACCAGTCCATTGTTTCGGATAAACATATATTTATTTGGCGTAATCCTATCGTCCAACACATGGGCCACCGCCTCCATATTCCATGGTTTGCTATTTAAGACTACCATTTCCTTATCCTTGTGGAACATAGTGAATGGATCCGGATCCTGAAGTCCCAACAGCGTATAGTTTTCCGGGATTTTAGCACCAAATACGATATCCAAACCAAGTATTCCTGCCAAAGAACCCAAGC
The DNA here is from genome assembly GCF_003426735.1 of Arenibacter sp. P308M17. Lineage (GTDB taxonomy): Bacteria > Bacteroidota > Bacteroidia > Flavobacteriales > Flavobacteriaceae > Arenibacter. The sequence continues at coordinate 438,771 of NZ_QVON01000002.1, read as the reverse complement.
TGGTTTTTTTGACAAAATTTCTTCTTCTCATTTACTTAAAATTATTACACTGGATAAATCTAAGAAAGATATCCGAAAACTTAAGTAACATTGGTTGCTTAATAGATTTTAAAGGATCTGCAGTATCTATGAAAACAGGACTATCAATTTACTTGGCCGATATTACCTGTTCATTTTTGGCGGACTTAAAAAGATAGGTATAAAACCACATTATGGTAAAGGTTGGAACAATGTCCAGGCCAGGTACCATTTCCTCTATAAAGGTAATTACCCCAGCGGCCCGCCCAATCTTGCCCTTGTACATTCTCGTCATTAACCAACCTGCAACGGGAGCCCAGATCACATCGGAAAATTCGCCGATCCCGGGAATAACAAAAGAGAGCATTCCTATTCCGTCAAAAAGCAATCCTAAAAATAGATTTCTTAATTTATGTTCTTTCAAGGTGGACATATCTTCAAAATAATTTACAACTGTTTTTAAATCAAATAAGATGCCTAAGTATTGCCCCATTCATCGCATAGGGGCCTAAGATAATTTTGAACTTATCAATTTCAAAAACTCGTTCCTTGTTTCTATTTTCTCAAACTGACCTCTAAAGCCCGAAGTAGTGGTTACCGAATTTTGTTTTTGTACTCCCCTCATCATCATACACATATGTGAGGCTTCTATGACCACAGCCACACCTTGAGGTTTTAAAGTACTGTTAATGCACTCCAGAATATCATTGGTAAGTCGCTCCTGAACCTGTAACCGTCTTGCAAAAACATCTACCACCCGGGGTATTTTGCTCAGACCAACAATATGGCCGTTCGGAATATAGGCTATGTGGGCCTTGCCGAAAAAAGGTAGCATATGGTGCTCGCATAAGGAATACACTTCAATGTCCTTAATAATTACCATTTCATTGTAGGACTCCTTAAACATAGCTCCTTTCAGAATTTCTACGGCATCCTGTTTGTATCCTTGGGTTAAAAAAAGCATGGCCTTCGCCGCTCTTTCCGGAGTCTTTAAGAGTCCGTCCCTATTGAGGTCCTCCCCTATTTCATTGATAATAGATGAGTATCTGGATTTGACCTCATCGGTAATTTCCAGATTGTATTCTTCCAAATTTCTATATTGTGTCATAAAAGCCTATTCCAATTTATGTATCATTTTGTCGCCCTCACAATATAATCATTACCCTATTACTTTAAAAAGAATATCCAATAAGATTTATTTCAATAGGAACAGGGTTTAAATGTTACCTTTAAGTTGGGTAATAAATGGCCGTATGGCAAATAACTATTTTGTATTCTTCTTGGTAATGTTTACTTTCAACCCATAATTTAAAATGATGATCAAGGCTACAAATATCAATAAGTTTTACGGCAATCTCCAAGTACTAAAGGCGGTTGATCTGCATATTAAAAAAGGAGAAGTGGTAAGTATCGTTGGCCCTTCCGGAGCTGGTAAAACCACGCTCCTACAAATCCTGGGTACTTTGGATACCCTAAGCAATAAGAATGACAGTACCTTGTTTATCAATGATGTGGACGTAACCAAATTATCGGACAGGGCCATGGCCAAATTTAGAAATAGCCATATTGGTTTCATTTTTCAATTCCATCAGTTGCTACCAGAGTTTACGGCCTTGGAAAACGTTTGTATCCCGGCATTTATTAAGGGGACAAAAAAGGAGAAGGCAGAATTAAGGGCCACGGAACTTCTGGAGTTTCTGGGGCTTTCCCATAGGTTGCAGCACAAGCCCAATGAACTTTCCGGAGGCGAGCAACAACGGGTGGCGGTCGCAAGGGCCTTGGTGAACAAGCCTTCCGTTATTTTTGCGGACGAACCCAGTGGTAATTTGGATTCCGAGAGCGCCGATAACCTCCATAAATTGTTCTTCGATCTTCGGGATACCTTTGGACAAACTTTTGTCATTGTAACCCATAACGGGGAACTTGCCGATATGGCCGATAGAAAACTGACCATGGTGGATGGCTCCATTACTCGATGATTATATTTTTTTGATTTTACTTTTGAATGACGCAGGAAGAACTGAAAGAATTTTTGGATGCCAAGGTAGCACAATACAATCGGCCGGATTTTTTGTCTACAGACCCCCTTCAAATACCACATGGATTTACCAAAAAGGAAGATATTGAGATCAGTGGGTTCTTGACCGCTACCATTGCATGGGGCAATAGAAAAAGTATCATCAACAATGCTGGACGAATGATGGAACTCTTGGAGAATTCCCCTTTCGACTTTGTAATGAACCATGGGGCAAATGACCTGGAAATACTGCAGGAATTTGTACATAGAACTTTTAACGGGGCGGACCTTACATATTTTATACGCAGTTTGAACAATATCTACAACCGGCATGGGGGATTGGAGAATACATTTGCTTTAAGAGGGGATATAAATTCCATGCCAATGTCCATCTCCAACTTTAAGAGGATATTCTTTGAACTGGACCACCAACCAAGAACCACTAAGCATGTTTCCGACCCACAGAAGGGTTCTGCGGCCAAACGGATCAATATGTTCTTGCGCTGGATGGTAAGAAATGATGGTAACGGGGTAGATTTTGGAATCTGGGATCGGGTTTTGCCTTCACAACTGTCATGTCCCTTGGATGTCCACTCGGGCAATGTGGCCCGTAAACTTGGCCTGATCCAGCGCAGACAGAATGACGCTAAGGCCTTGGCGGAATTGGATGCCAATCTTAGAAAATTGGATCCTTCAGACCCGGTAAAGTACGATTTTGCCTTATTTGGTCTGGGTGTTTTTGAAGGATTCTAATTTTTTACCCTTATATGTTCATAAGGCTATAATAGCCTCTTTTTGATAATCTAAACTACTGTCTAATTATTTTTTCAATTTCTATTATTCTTATTGCAATAAGTAAAGTAAGGTCTAACCATACTTAAGCAATATCATTTACAAAGGTGGATATCTTGATTGTTAATTATCTCCATTCAACTCTTGATCATCATTTAACCGATCCCTAGAAATTGCCTTTTGCCCTTCTATGGAGCAAGGCATCACTTGTCCTGGTCCTGCAGGGACTCCAAAATTTCCATTTCACTGTGTTTTTTGGAGAAGTTCATGGCACATTCTATCAAAGCCAAATGGGAATAGGCCTGAGGGAAGTTCCCCAGTAACCTCTTGGTCTTAAAGTCGATATCCTCGCTGAACAGCCCCAAATGGTTGCTGTAGCCCAACAATTGATCAAAGTGTTCCATAGCCTTTTTTTCGTGGCCTATCTTGAATAGACTATTTATAAACCAAAAGGTACAAATGGTAAACGATGAGGAGGGCAATCCAAAGTCATCCTCATTTTTATACCGGTATAACAATCCGTCATTGCACAATTCCCTTTCAATGGCCAATACCGTGCTTACGTATTTAGGGTCTTTGGGATCAATAAAGCCGTAGGATTCCATGAGTAGGACGGAGGCATCCAAATGTGGTGACCCATAGGATTGTGTAAAGGCCTGTTTTTCTTCGTTCCATGCGTGATTATGGATATCTTCCCTGATCTGTTTTTCCAGAGTACGCCATTTATCCAATTTTCGTTGCTTTCCAAAAAGTTCGGCCACTTTAATGGCCCTGTCGATAGCCGTCCAGCAAAGGATTTTTGAAAACGTAAAATGTCTATCTTCCGTACGGAATTCCCATATCCCCTTATCGGCTTCTTGCCAATGCTTATTTACGATCCAAACGATACCCTTGGTAATTCCCCATAGCTCTTCCCCGTTCTCTATTTCCGTATCAAATTTTTCCAATTGGGTATGTATAACGTCCATCAGGATCCCATAAATATCGTTCTGACGCTGTTTGTAGGCCGCATTCCCTATTCTTACGGGTTTTGAACCCTTGTACCCTTGCAAATGGTCCAAAGTTTCTTCCGTCAACATTTTTTCTTTGTTGATACCGTACATAATCTGCAATTTCTCATCCTTATCGGGAATAAGGTCAATGATGAATTGCAGATAGCGTTTAGCTATATTCTTATGCCCTAGTTTACCTACTACCTTTATTACCATGGAGGCATCCCTAATCCAACAAAAGCGATAATCCCAATTTCTAACCTCCCCAATAGTTTCCGGTAGTGAGGTTGTTGCAGCGGCGAGAACCGCCCCGGACTTGTCATAACTCAACATTTTTAAGGTCAGGGCACTTCTCTTGATCTCGGCATCATATTTCTTGTAGGTAGGTGTCTTGCTCGACCAATTTAACCAATAGACCTTGGTGCGCTCCAGTTCCAGATACACCCTCTCCAAAGTGGGTTCGAATATCTTTTCATTGTATCCCAGCAGAAAATAGCCGTCGCTCTCCAAAACTATCTCACTTTGGGCAATTATATTTTCCTTGTTGAAGGAGGTGTAAAGAAAAAAGGTGTCGAATTTTATTTCATGGGTCAAACTGGCAATAAAATTTTCTTTGATATAGGTATTTGTTTTCCCCATGGCGTATTCCAATTTGGGATTGTACAATACCCGGAAAACGGGTTTGCCTGAATTGTGTTTTATGTACCGGATAATTTCCGGGGGTGCATTATGGCCACCATTTTGCTTGTGGTAGCGGGGCATAAAATCCTGTAACTCAAAACTATTTGCCCCATCGGTGAATTTTGTGACCAGGATTGCGGTGAGGGGGATGTATCTTTGTTCTATGGTGTAGGTATCATCCACAAGTATTTCAAAGCTGCCACCTATTTCATCATCAAGGATTTTTGCAAATATGGAAGAAGAATCAAACTCAGGTAAACAACACCAATCCAATGAGCCTTTCTTAGAAATCAAAGCTGCACTTCTACAATTTCCTATTATACCGTAATCTAAATTATCCATATATTATTTTATTCTTTAAATAACCCTAATTAGTAGGTTTTACACATCATTTTACCGAAATTTAAGGAAATTTAATGCGAATAACCTTTAAAAAAAGCAAATTATGGATAAAACTATCATAATCTCAAATAGACTACCCGTACAATTACAAATTGATAATGGAGCCATCACGGCCATTCCAAGTGTGGGCGGTTTGGCAACGGGGATGAAATCTGTTCATACAGGAGGGGATAGTTTATGGATCGGCTGGAGTGGATTAACGGAGGAAGAGATTCCGGACGGACTAGCTCCCGAGATAGACAAGGCATTGGCAAAGCACGGGTCGTCCAAAGTAAATCTAACTTCGCAGGAAGTAGATGGTTTTTATTATGGATTTAGCAACCGTACCATTTGGCCACTTTTTCATTATTTTTTGGAATATTCCGAATTTGAGCTTGAAAGCTGGGATATCTATAAAGCCGTTAATCAAAAATTTGCGGATGCCATCTTGGAAATGGCCGGGGACAACGATACTATATGGGTACATGACTATCAACTAATGCTGGTACCACAAATGGTAAGGGAAAAGCGCCCCAATATTTCCATTGGCTTCTTTTTGCACATCCCATTTCCGTCCTATGAGATATTTCGGACCTTGCCTTGGCGTAAGGAAATTTTAATGGGGTTGCTGGGATCGGATTTGATAGGTTTCCATACCTATGATTACGAACGGCATTTTCTAAGTTCTGTGCGCCGATTATTGGGGCTGGAGGTTAGTTTTAACGATATCTATTTGGAGGATCGGGTAATTAAAGTGGATTCTTTTCCTATGGGAATCGATTACAGGAAATTTAGCGATGCCGCAAAAAAGCATGATAAAAACAAGACCGGCCAAAGATCGGAATTGCAGCGCAGGTTGGATCTGCACAAAGAATTGGATCCGGATGCCAAGTTCTTTTTATCTATAGATAGATTGGATTACTCCAAGGGTATAGCCAAGCGACTTAATGCGTTCGAATATTTTTTGAACAAATACCCACAATATAAGGAAAAGGTAAGACTCATTGTACTGGCGGTGCCATCACGATCCAATGTACCGCAATATCAATTACTGAAAAAAGAAATAGACGAATTGGTGGGGAGGATCAATGGTGAATTCTCCACGGTAAGCTGGACGCCAATATGGTATTTTTACCGCTCCATGCCCTTCGAGAGCCTAATTGATCTTTATACCTCCAGCGACATTGCTTGGCTGACCCCAATCAGGGATGGAATGAACCTTGTAGCCAAAGAATATATTGCCACCAGAACCGATAAGACCGGTGTTCTTATCCTAAGTGAAATGGCCGGTTCCGCCAACGAAATGAATGAAGCCCTGCTCATAAATCCAAATAATTTTGAAGAAATCGCAGATACGCTATATGAAGCCATCAATATGCCCGCTAAGGAGCAGCAATCGAGAAATGCAATTTTGCAAAAGAGATTGGAAAGGTATAACGTTGAAAAATGGGCCAATGATTTTATGACCTCTTTGAAAAACCAAAAACGAATAGACCATAGCTATAAATCGCGCAGATTGTCCAACGAGATTTTGGGCGATATTAAAAAGGATTATGTTAGGGCGAAAAAAAGATTGATGTTCCTGGACTATGACGGAACCCTGGCAGTATTTCACGGCGATCCCCAAAAGGCGAATCCGGATGAAGCCTTATTTGATTTGTTGGACCGTATTTCGGCATTGGAAAACACGGATGTCTATTTAATTAGTGGTCGCGATAAGGATACCTTTACCAAATGGTTTTTGCCAAAGAAGTATAATATGATTGTGGAACATGGGGTATGGATTTCCGAAAACGGGGAGGCTTTTAGAATGCTGGAGAACGTAAAAAAGGACTGGATGGAAAAAATTCATCCAGTGCTGGAATCCTTTGTAGATAGAACGCCTGGAAGCTTTATTGAGGAGAAGAACTATTCCCTGGCTTGGCATTACCGAAAGACCGATCCGGATTTTGGGCAAAAACGGGCCACTGAACTCCAAACCGTGCTAACAAGTCTAATAGCCAATGACGATTTGAGTATCCTGAACGGAAATAAGGTCATAGAGATCAAGAGCAGCAACGTTAATAAAGGTAGGGCGGCTATGCGTGTATTTTCGCAAAAGGAATATGATTTTGTATTTGCCATAGGGGATGATTGGACAGATGAGTTTATGTTCCAAGAATTACCGGAAAGCGCTTTTACTGTAAAGGTGGGCAGACAAAAAACCCAGGCCCGCTATTATGTGGACAGTATTAAAAATGTCCGTGGATTATTGGAACATTTTATAGATTAAAATAGAAGGGTCCTTCATATTATATGGTAGGTTTTTACACTTATTTTAGATCGCATTTGTTCTTTCACTGGGATTATGGACTTAACAAATAATTAAGAAACTAATTTTACGGATAGGCGTAAATTACCAAACTAAAACCCAGGACGAATGCACAAATTTACCACTGCCTGTATCTTTCTATTTTCTTTCTGCCTAATGGGGCAAACGGACCAACGTATTTACGATATAATCAAAGAGGTTTCTGCCGAAAGAATTAAAAGGGATATCACCACTTTGGCGAACTTTGGTACGCGGCACACCTTGAGCGATACCATTTCCGATACCAGGGGAATAGGAGCGGCAAGACGATGGATAAAAAGTGAGTTCGACAGAATTTCCGGTAGTTGTAATAATTGTCTGGAAGTAAGCTATCAAAGGGATCTTGTTAAAAAGGAAGAAAACAATCGGATTCCCAATGATGTTTGGGTGGTCAATGTTATGGCGATCCAAAGGGGTACGACAAATCCGAATCGCTATATCATTATGAGCGGGGATATTGATTCACGAGTCAGTGATGCCAATAATTATACTTTGGATTCTCCCGGCGCCAATGATAATGCCAGCGGTATGGCGGGGACTATAGAGGCGGCAAGGGTCCTCTCCAATTACAAATTTGAAAACAGCATAGTATACCTAGGGCTTTCAGGTGAGGAACAAGGTCTTTTTGGGGGCCAGGGCCTAGTAAAAATGGCAAAGGATAAGGGATGGGATATCATTGGCATATTCAATAACGATATGATCGGTAATATTAAAGGGGGCGACGGAATAATAAGTAATACGGATTTTAGGATTTTTTCCGAACCTGTTCCCCCGACCGAGACGGAAAGGGAAAGAAATATGCGCAGGTTTTATGGAGGGGAAGTTGACGGCATTTCCAGACAATTGGCCCGATATGTTTACGCAAACGTGAAAACCTATATGCCGGAGATGAACCCCTTGATGATCTATAGGTTGGATAGGTTTGGACGTGGTGGCCACCACCGCCCTTTTAATGATGCCGGCTATGCCGGAATAAGGATAATGGAGGCCCATGAAAATTACACCCAACAGCATCAGGATGTTCGGGTAGAAAATGGAATAGCCTATGGTGATGTTTTGGAACATGTAAATTTCGACTATGCCAAAAAGCTAACTTCGGTGAACGCTATCAATCTGGCTTCGTTGGCCTGGGCGCCCCCTGCCCCCAAAGAGGTAAGTATTGGAGGAATTGTGGAGCCGTCGGCAAAATTACAGTGGAGCAAGGTTACAGGTGCCCTCGGATATAAAATATATTGGAGGGATACCACCTCCCCAACTTGGGACCATAGTAGATTTGTTGGTGACGTTTCGGAATTTACCTTGGAAGGCGTGGTATTGGACAATTTTTTCTTTGGGGTGTCCGCTGTTGGCAAGTACGGTTTTGAAAGTGTAATAGTGTTTCCCAATGCAGTTTTAAGGTAGGACAGGATTAGAAAAAAACATATGAAATTATATTGGCAATTATTTGTCCTCGCATTGGGTTTTATAGGGATTTTAAGGGCCCAGGAATCAAAGCAATTTTCAGAAACTCCCGTTCATAACGAATGGGTAGACTTGGAAAGGGATAACGGTAGCGTATTAAAGGCATTGGTAACTTACCCTGAAAGTAGGGCGGTTGCCAAAGCGGTCCTTATTATTCACGAAAATTTTGGGTTGAATGAATGGATTGTGGCCTTCTCGGAGAAATTGGCAACCCAAGGGTTTTTAACAATAGCCCCGGATCTGATATCCAACAGCATTGGGGGTATTGAAAAAACATCCGATTTTGAAAATACGGATAAAGCAAGGCAAGCTATTATAGCCCTGGACCAGGAACAGATAACCAAAGATTTGAACCTAATCTATAATTATGTAAAAAATGGGCCAATGGTCAATGGGAAAATTTCAGTGGTCGGATTCGGTTGGGGCGGATCACAAGGTTTTATCTTTGCGGCCCAAAATCAGGATCTGGAAAATCTAATGGTGTATTACGGCACACCCCCCAAGGATTTAACTATTTTAAAAAATATTAAGTGTCCGGTATACGGTTTTTATGGTGCCGCAGACACTAGGGTAAACGGGACGATTCCGGATACGGAAAGTACAATGAAGGAATACGATATCCTATATACTTTTGATATTTATGAAGGTGCGGGACATGCTTTTATGAGTAGGGGCGTCCAAGAGGCCTATGGGCCCAATACCATGGCCTACGAAAAGTCATGGAAAAAATTAATAGCGCTTTTAATGGGCAATAAGCCATAAGCTATAGGCACTAGGCAAAAAGTAAGGGGTATTGAAATTAGAAGCTTGATTGTGGCCAATTGCTTTACCGTGAATTATTAAAATGTAAACATGTGAAAAAAATTACAATAGCATTGATGTTTGCCATTGGACTTACCTCCTATTCGCAACAAAAGCATTTTACAGAACAGGATTCCCTCCGGGGCAGTATAACCCCGGAACGCTCTTGGTGGGACCTTAATTTCTATAATTTGAACGTTGAGGTAAAACCCGGGGAGAAATTCATCTCCGGCAGCAATATAATTCGTTATACCGTTTTGCAAGAACGGCAGCTGCTTCAAGTAGATCTTCAACCCCCCTTAATTATTGAAAAGGTCACCCAGGACGGGATAACCTTGCAATGGGAATCAAAGGGAAACGCCCATTTTGTGAGCCTAAGGAAGCCTCAACGAAAAGGGGATGTAAATGAGATAAAAGTGTATTACTCCGGCCATCCAAAGGAGGCGGTCCAAGCCCCATGGGACGGAGGTTTTTCCTGGAAAAAAGACAACAGTGGAAAACATTTTGTAGCGACTTCCTGTCAGGGTTTGGGTGCCAGTGTCTGGTGGCCAAATAAGGATCATATGTACGACGAAGTAGATAGCATGGCCATAAGTATTACAACCCCTAAAGACTTGATGGATGTCTCCAATGGTAGACTTTTAAAAGTTGAGGAAAATAAGGATAGTAAAACCTATCATTGGTATGTGGCCAATCCTATAAACAATTATGGGGTAAATATCAATTTGGGCGATTATGTTTATTTTGGAGAAACCTATAATGGGGAAAAAGGAGAATTGACCCTGGACTATTATGTACTTCGCGATAACGAGGAAAAGGCAAAGGAACAATTTAGGCAGGCGCCCATGATGATGGAAGCCTTTGAACATTGGTTTGGCCCCTACCCTTTTTACAAAGATGGTTATAAATTGGTGGAAGTACCTTACCTAGGGATGGAACACCAGAGTTCGGTTACTTACGGGAATCAATTTGGCAACGGCTATTTGGGCAATGATCTTTCAAAAACCGGTTGGGGACTAAAATTCGATTTTATCCTTATCCACGAATCGGGCCATGAATGGTTTGCCAATAATATAACTTACAGGGATATAGCCGATATGTGGATCCATGAAAGCTTTACGGCCTATTCCGAAAATTTGTATTTGGACTACCACTTTGGCAAAAAAGCAGCATCGGAATATGTAATAGGTACCAGGAACAATATACAAAACGATAAACCTATCATTGGTATCTATGACGTTAACCAAAAAGGTTCGGGGGACATGTACTACAAGGGGGCCAATATGCTGCATACCCTAAGGCAATTGGTGGATGATGATGAAAAATGGCGGTCTATTTTACGGGGACTCAATAAAGAGTTCTACCACCAGACCGTTACCACAAACCAAATAGAAGATTTTATTGGTTACTCTTCGGGAAAAGACCTTGCCCAATTTTTTGACCAATATCTGCGAACCGTTAAAATACCTATCCTGGAATACGAGGTAAAAGACAAACAACTGCACTATAGGTACACCAACATTGTAGATGGCTTTGATATGCCCCTAAAAATTAATGTAAACGGTACCGTAGATTGGTTTTATCCCAACGCCAGTTGGAAATCGAAATCTTTTAAAAAGGAAATACTATCGGTAAAAGTGGATAATAACTTTTATGTTGGACAAAGGAAAATTTAATAATTGAAAGCAATCAAACAATATTATTTTAGAACCAACATGGAATGGCGCGTCTGGTTAGAGGACAATCACGCCAGCAGTACCGGGGTACATCTTATTTTTTATAAGGTAACCCACGAAAAGGATAGCATGCGATGGGAAGATGCCGTAAAGGTGGCTTTGTGCTTTGGTTGGATAGACAGTACCGTTAAAAGTCTTGGGGAGGGCAAACGACAACAATATTTTTGTCCTAGAAAGCCTAAAAGTGCTTGGAGCAAATTGAACAAGGCCTATGTAAAGGAACTTAAGATCAGGGGGGAAATGCATCCTAGGGGTTTGGAGAAAATCAAGGAAGCCAAAATGAATGGTTCCTGGAATGCCCTGGACGAGGTTGAAAAGGGTATTGTCCCTGAGGATTTGCAACTGGCTTTCAACTCGGAGCCAAAGGCATATGCAAACTATCAAGGTTTTGCAGTTAGTTATCGAAAAAGCTATCTTTATTGGCTTAATCAGGCCAAACGGGAGGAAACAAGGCAGAAGCGGATAAAGGAGATAATATGGCTTTGCAAAGAAAATAAAAAGGCGCGGGACCTTTAAAAATGGTTAGCTTCGTACAATCTAAATCCAAACAATAAATTAAAATGGACATAAACCTAGCAGTATTGATAGATGGCGACAATATTCCCTCTGCCTATGTAAAGGAGATGATGGAGGAAATTGCCAAATACGGCAACCCTACCATAAAAAGAATATATGGCGATTGGACCAATCCCAAATTGTCCAAATGGAAGAATTTGTTGTTGGAAAACGCCATTACACCTATTCAGCAATATGCGTATACCACTGGTAAAAATGCTACCGACTCCGCTATGATCATCGATGCCATGGATATCCTGTATTCCAATAAGGTTAGCGGTTTTTGTATTGTTTCCAGTGACAGCGATTTTACCCGTTTGGCCACAAGGTTAAGGGAGGCAGGTATGAATGTAATCGGTATTGGGGAAAAGAAAACCCCAAACCCCTTTATCGTGGCCTGTGATAAGTTTATCTATATTGAAATTCTTAAAAATCAATTAGAGGAAAGTTCCTCTGAAACCCAGGACAATAAGAAGGGTAAGAAGGACAATGTGGATAAGATCACCCAAAAGGAGATTAAGCTTATAGCCTCCACTATTTCGGATCTTGCCGATGAGGATGGATGGGCATTCTTGGGAGATGTGGGTAGCCTCCTTCAAAAGAAGCAGCCCAATTTTGATTCACGTAATTATGGTTTTCAAAAATTGACCCCATTGATAAAATCCATTAAAAATTTTGAAATAGACCAACGCGAAAATGTCAAGGGACGGTTTAAATTAATTTATGTTAGAAACAGGTAAATCCCTGATTTTTAGGTGAGGTCATTTGAAAAAGGCATGTCCCAATTGGTAGATTCCCCCCCACTGCCAACCAAGGACAAGGTGTATTAACTTTAAACCTATATCGAAATGAAAAAAATTAGTATACTCATTTGTTTTGTAACTTTTCTTTGCTGTTCCCCTAAAAAGGAAAGTATTGGTTCAACCGCCATATTGATAACTGATGTCAATATTGTTGATGTGGGCAATGGGAATATCCTAAAAAATAGGCAGGTAGTAATCGACTCCGGAAAAATAAAAAAAATAGTTGGGTCTGTCGGGAACGCCGATGATTACCCCAACAAAATTGACGGTAAGGACAAATACCTTATTCCAGGACTGGCGGAAATGCATGCCCATATTCCCCAGCCCCCAACCAGTGACACCCGTATAGAGGAAACCTTGTTTTTATACCTTTCTAATGGCATTACCACCATTAGGGGAATGTTGGGCCATCCAACCCATCTGGTTTTAAGGGAAAAGGCGTTGAAAGGGGAAGTGCTGAGCCCCCGGATTTTCACCTCCAGCCCTTCCTTTAATGGCAATTCCGTTACTACCAAGGAAGAGGCCGTAGAGAAAGTTACCGCATATAAAAATGAGGGGTACGATTTTTTAAAAATACATCCAGGGATGCAGTTGGAAGTTTTTGATCAAATGGTAGCAACCGCCAATGAGTTGAATATACCATTTGCAGGCCATGTGCCGGTAATGGTAGGTATACGTCACGCCTTGGAAAGCAAATATGCTTCCATAGACCATGTAGATGGCTATTTGGAAGGATTAGTGCCGGAATCTGAAGATGTTGATCCTTCCGCGAATGGATTTTTTGGCTACTCCTTTACCAATATGGCGGATACTTCCAAAATTGATGAATTGGTGACATTGTCCAAAAAGAACCAAGTATGGATCGTACCTACCCAAAGTTTGTTCGAGAGGTGGTTTGCCCCTGTTAGCTCCGATGAATTGTTGAAACAACCGGAAATGAAGTATATGCCCGTTTCTACCTTGGAGGATTGGAAGAGAAGAAAGGATGAGTCCACAGGACCTGAAACTGGATTTAACGCAGAGCAATGGAATAAGTTTACGGACATAAGAAGACAGTTGATCCAAAAACTACAGGAGAACGGACATGGTATGTTATTGGGTTCGGATGCGCCCCAATTGTTCAACGTACCCGGCTTTTCCATACATCATGAGATAGAAGGGCTTCTAGACGCGGGACTCACCCCTTTGGAGATTTTGCAGTCCGGTACCATTAATCCGGCCATTTTCTTTGAAATGGAAGATACGTTCGGAAACATAAAAGAAGGTCTTGATGCAGATTTAGTATTATTAAATGCCAATCCCTTGTCGGATATTACGGCGCTAAAAGATATTTCCGGCGTTGTGGTCCGGGGCAAATGGTTATCCAAGGAGGCCATAGCAGAGAAGTTGGGGCAGATAGCCAATAATGCCAAAAATAATTAATCTTCGATAATTTATCCACTGACCATTACTTGGAGTTTTGGGACGGATCTATGATTTGAATGCTCGCATCGGATCAGGGAGAACGACTTTATTGGATTTAATTGATCGAATTTCCCTTAAAATAGGGATTTCCGTAAAAAGTATATTTTTGTGCGGAGAGGAACATGGAATTTTGAAAAAATAAACGAATTAACATTATGAGGAAAGTTTTAGGCGTGCTGATGCTTATTTCAGCGATTACAGTTGAGGCACAGGTAAATGGGGAAGACAGGTTGGGATCATGGCATATGTATTTTGGCACCAATAGGATCAGCAACAAATTCAGTATCCATTCCGAAGCACAGCTCCGCTATTATGAACAGGCCAAAAATTTTAACCAATTGCTGTTAAGAGCGGGTTTAAACTATCATATCGACGCCAATGCATGGACCACTTTTGGATATGGCTATATTGTTACCGACGGCAGCTTCGAGGAATTTCCAGAGGAAACGAATTCTATTGAACACCGCATTTTTGAACGGTTTTTCTTAAAAAATAAGGTATGGGAGTTTAACTTTGAACACAGATATACCTTGGAACAACGCTTTTTGGATTTTAGGGATAGGACCGATGTACAACATAGGATGCGGTATCGTTTACAAATGACAGTTCCTTTGACCAATACCTTTTTTCTTAATTTCTACGATGAGATCTTTATCAATCTTCAAGAGGATATTTTTGGTCAAAACCGACTTTACGCCGCTTTGGGAATAAACGTAACAGAAAATTTGAACCTCCAATTGGGATACCTGAAAAATCATTTTTCGGAGGCCCATTATGATCGTCTGCAGGTAGCTGTTACTTATAACCCCGATTTAAGGGGTGTACTGAAGAAGAAAAAATAGGATTATGAACCATCAAAAAGTAAGTTTTAATAATGGGAATGGAGAAACTATGATCATTTCATTTTAAAGAATTGGTCGACAATATTTTTTATGCTTAACTTTATGCCTAATATTTCAAATAAAATATCATGAAAAAAATTGCTTTTGCATGCTTAAGTGTCCTCTTAATAACCGGGATAAACTGTAAGGATGCCAAAAAAGGACAGGATGGTGGAACCGTAGAATTGGAGGCCGCCCCTTCGGAAAAATTTAGCTTGGTCAAGGATTCTACCAAAGTAAGTTTTACCGCTTATAAAACTACCGAAAAATTGCCGGTCGGTGGCAAGTTTACCAAAATAAATATTACAAATTCCAAGGAAGGCAGTACGGCCATGGAAGCCCTTAGCGGTACCACTTTTAGTATTCCCGTAAGCAGTTTGTTTACCAATGACGCCACAGGAACCAGGGATCCAAAAATTTTGGAATTCTTTTTCGGGGTAATGGATAATACAGAACTTATTTCAGGGGTATTTAAAGTTTCAGGCGGGGATAAATGTTCTATAGACGTTACATTGAACGGAAAAACGGCGAATATTCCCCTTGAACATGAAATGTTTGGCGATAATGGGCATTCCTTTAAGGGTATTATGAATTTGGAGAATTGGGACGCATTGAATGCGGTGGAATCCATAAATAAGGCCTGTGAAGTGTTACATACTGGTAAGGACGGCGTTAGTATGACTTGGAGCGAAGTTGCCGTTCATGCCGATGTTCTTTTGCAAAAAAAATAGTGCTTAAGTAATTGGGAAAGTGCATTGTACCAATTCATTTTTCTTTTAATTATAAGGACTGTGGTTATAATCCCCTTATTCGATCTTGTAATAAGGGGATTATAATTTAAAATAACCAATTTTTAACTCCATTAAGTTATAAAATAACCCATATCCCCTATTGGCTTGACATCCTTTGCCAAAATTGGTAATTTTAGAAACACCTTAAAAAATGAGAAGAGATGAAAAATATTAAATTATTATTCTTAACGGTACTTTTTCTGGGTACCTACAGTTGTAAGCAGGCCAAGAAAGAAACCAAAGGCATTATGGAAAATGTTGAAGCAACGATAGAGGAAACAAACAACGGGACTGAAGTTAAAACCCTAAAGTTTTCCATGGAACCAAAAAGTGATAGTAATGTTGAAGGAGAGGTAAGCTTTACGGAAGAAAATGGAACCGTTAGCATGAAAGCCAGCTTGACCGGATTGACGCCGGGTGAGCATGCGATTCATATCCATGAAAAAGCGGACTGCTCTTCGGCCGACGGAAAATCTACCGGAGGACATTGGAATCCGACCTTTGCCACACATGGCAAATGGGGTTCTACAGAAGGTTATCACCGAGGAGATATTGGGAATTTTGTGGCAGATTCACAGGGCAATGCCACTGTGGAATTTTCTACTGACGAATGGTGTTTGGGATGTGCGGACGATACCAAAAATTTAATAGGAAAAGGAGTAATAGTCCATCAAGGAGTGGATGATTATGTTACCCAGCCCACTGGTGATGCGGGGGGAAGAATAAGTTGTGCCGGTATCATAGAATAAACACCAATTTGGAAAAAAATATTAAGCTGCTTTTTGGGCAGCTTTTTTTATCTTTAAGAAAAAATTCTTGAATGGAATTAGAAATAATTGTTGAACAATTTCAAAAAAAGGATGCTATCGCTTTTCAAAAGCTTTATAATATGTATTCCGAAAATATTTGTGGCGTAATAAATACTATTGTAAAGAATACGGAAGTTGCCGAAGAGATTTGTCAAGATGTTTTTATGAAGGCATGGAACAATGCGGAAAGCTATAATGCCTCCAAAGGAAGGTTCTTTACATGGATACTCAACATTGCTAGGAATGCCGCTATCGATGAAATACGCAGTAAGTCGTATAAAAACAATAAAAAGAACCTTTCCGCCGATTACTTCGTAGGTATTTTGGAAAGTGTAACAGATAATGAAGATGGCAAGGAAGATATAATTGGGTTAAAAAAACTATTGGTAGATTTAAAGGAAAAGTGTATCAAGATCATAGAATTACTTTACTTTAAGGGACTTACACAAAAAGAAGTATCAGAAGAATTGGATATTCCATTGGGAACGGTAAAGACAAGAAATAGAAGCTGTATTTCCCAGATAAGGACGAACATTACATTATAATATGGATACAAAGGAATACATAGCATCCGGTATATTGGAACTTTATGTTGCAGGGACCCTTTCCGAACTGGAAAATTTGGAGGTGTATCTAAATTCGGAAAAATACCCAGAGATAAAGAAGGAAATCGAAGAGATTGAGGCTTCCGTTTTGTCAATTACCAAATCCGTTTCCCCGGGAATAAAGGGATATGGTGATCTATTGAATAGAATGGATGGGGCAAATATCGCTAAAACCGGGACAATTGGGAATAAAGTAAGTTGGACGGCCTATTTGGGCTGGGCCGCATCCTTAGTATTTATGGTAGGTTTACTTTGGCTTTATCAACAGAACGATCAATTGAAATTAGACCTGGAAATAGTTTCCAGGGAAAAGGATGCCATGGAACAGCAGATTGCCGATTCCAACAATTCCTTGGCCAAAACCGAGGATTTATTGAAAACCATTCGTGATAAGAATATTACGGTAGTGGTACTGAACGGACAGACCGTCTCCCCTACTTCCTATGCAAAAGCCTATTGGAACAAGGGGGAAAAGAAAGTTTTTATTGATGCGCAAGGCCTGCCCGACCCTCCAAATGGATTTGTTTACCAAGTATGGTCCCTGACATTAAATCCGTTGACACCAACCAGTATGGGACTGTTGGAGGATTTTGTTGATGATGACAATAAAGTATTTGCCTTGGCCAATCCCAATGAATCCGAAGCATTCGGCATTACCTTGGAACCTGCCGGGGGTAGTGAATCCCCTAATTTGGAACAGCTCTATACTTTAGGGGTGGCCACATCTTAGCTATGAAGTGATTTAAACTTTTTCAATTGGCTAAAACCTGCCCGATCCGGTACGGGCAGGAATTGCCCTTTTGAACCCACTTTTTTTGACTTTCCTGCCAGTAGGCAGGTTTTCATTCCGTAGCCCTGCCACGCAACTTAAAAAAGTATTCAATTGGGTACATAATTGCTAATTTTCGCTTCAATCCAAAAAACTTAAATCACTTTAATTAATGATTCCTAAGGTAATATATAATTAGGATGTATGGTGGAAGGTTATAGTACAACCCTATCCATACATATCTGTTTTTGACATGGAAGGATTTCAAAATAGAACAAAAAACTATGAAATTTTACTAATAACTATTCCTACAAATTATTGGACCTTTGTCTAGTTTAACACCCCAATATCTAATAATATGAACCTATCCAATACTTTAAAAGGGATACTAGGATGCATTATTACGTTATTCTTTTGTTCTATTTCCGCCCAGGAATCCAAGATGGCCGGCTTAAGTAAGTCCGATGGTTATGAAAACAGCAAAAGAGCCCACAAATATCATGAACTTCTAAGACTGGGGTTTAAGGAAAACGAAATATTCGAGGATCTGGGCAATGCCCACTTTTTGGCAGGGAATTATGGGGAAGCCATATTTTGGTATAAAAAATTAATGGATACGAATATCGGTTCTACGCCCAAAGCAAGTTATTATGAGCGCTATCTTTTCGCTTTAGATAAAATGGGATCTACCGTAGTGGAAACTACTGCGAAAGATAAGGATTGGCTGGCCCAAATTAAAGGGGACTATCAAGTAAATACCGGCCCGGAAGAAAATAATACTCATCCTGAAAAAGTAGGCAAATACAAGGATTTTAACTTTCAACAGCCACAAGAACCAGTGGTGTCCAGGGAATTGACCCTGGAAGATCTGGGTTTGGAAAATGAGGGGATATCGGATCTTGGGAACAAGGAAAAGTATAAATTTGCCTATAATGCCCCCATTGCGATTACCGAAGATGGCCGTACCGCCTATTTTAGCAAGGCCGTATATACTAAGCCCTTGGTCGGGCTCTTATCTAAAAAAGAATTGGTACACAGGATATTCAAGGCCATTAAAATTAATGGGGAATGGCAGGACATAAAAGAAGTGACCTTGGTCCCAAAACATTATTCGGCCATTCACCCTACCGTTTCGCCAGACGGAAAGCGATTGTTCTTCGCCTCCAATATGCCCGGTACTTTTGGGAAATATGATATCTACGTAGCAGATATCGACAACGATGGTTCCTTTAGTGTTGCTAAAAATTTAGGTCTGAAAGTAAACACGGACGATAACGATCTTTATCCGAAAATTATAGGTGGATCTTCCTTGGTCTTTGCTTCGGAAGGTAGAAAAGGTTTTGGCGGATTGGACGTCTTTATGGTTCAGGTAGATCAAAGGAAAGTGGGGACTTCCGTTAACCTTGGAACCGACATCAATAGTACGGAAGATGAATTTTCAATTTTGCTGACCGGTAATAATGGAATGGGGTACGTAATGTCCAATAGGGGTGAAAGGGAAAGTAATCCCCAAAGGGTGGCATTTACCTATTCCAAAGAGAAAAGGGACATATTATTGGAGAAAAAGAAATTCAATATCTTGGAAAGTATGGATGACAAGGCGCAAATTAATTTTTCCAATACTGTTTTTGAGGAGTAAGGCTTACCTATATATTGATCGGTATTGGGTAAAGTAGAATATAAATACTATGATAAATTAACAGTAAGAATTTACTTACTATTTTGTAATTTGGTCCTCTATTTTTTTGGACCATTTCAATTCAATTTTCCTAAAGCCCCGACCAGGTTGATGGTCAACTTAAAATGAATGATCCAAGTTAGGCGAGAGACACGCATATATGATTATAAAGAACAAATTATGATCTGAATAAATAAATTTTCCCCCTTGGATGAACTGCAGAGATGCCATATTTAAGAAGGTATTGCTCCTAGTGTTATTTTGCATTGTACTCTGCAATGGTGCCGTATTTTCTCAAGAAGCCAATTCCAATTTTAATTCCTCTACCTCCTATCACAACCAATTGGTTTATAATAGGTTCTTAGTTCACCCTGCGTTTTCCTTGGTAAGGGAAAACAAATCCTATGTAAATATTCTTCATCAAAATCAATATGCCACTTTTAACGATAACAACCAGAATTATTTTCTGGGATTTGGCAATAAACTAAATGATAACACTGCCATGGGATTGGGTATCTATTCCCATCGGGCGGGCGTTGTACAGGAATTTGGATTAAACGCCAACTATGCCACTTCCGTACAATTGGGTAGGAAAAGTAGTCTAAGCTTCGGAACCAATGTTACTTATCTTAATTCTGGAATCGATAAAAACAGGATTATAGCTTCGGAAAACGACCCGGAAATCTTGGATGCCAGAAAAGAAACCAGATTGGCCCTTCAACCCGGTATGGTATACTCCGTAGGTGCATTAGATTTTGGTCTATATGCCCAAGATCTTATCAGTTATAATCAAACGACCAATAGTGTTATCACCAATTTTAGCGACAAATCCCTAAAGGCCTCTGTTCAATATACGCATGAACTCAACGCTAGGAGGGGGTTGTTCACCAATGGTAGGGTGATGCCGTTGCTACAGGTCCATAGGGATGAGGAAGATAATTTTTCCATAGCCGGATCGGTATTGTTGGACTTGCCGGATTATGGATGGCTACAGTCTACCCTGGATGATAGATATGGTTTATCAGTGGGGCTAGGATTTAATCTAGGGAAAAAAATGACCTTGGGATATGTATTTGAAAAGAATTTTCTAAAATACGGAGCCAGCCTTGGTTGGAACCATGAACTATCCCTGGCTTACACATTTAAAAATGACTTCCCCAATACCAGGAAACCAATTGTAAATTCAACCTATAGAAAGCCTACTCCGTCCAAGAAAAAAAAATCGGACCCCCTTGTAAAAAATTACGAAAAGGAGATTAAAAAACTGAAGGCCGAAATACAACGAAGGGATCAGGTCATACCATCGGGCGATCAAAATTCCACAGAGAAAATTGAGGATTATACCGTTAACGATGGTTCCGCGAATCAAATGTTAAGGTTGGGTTCCGGCAATGACAGTAATTGCGAATGCCAAAATACATTGGCGTACGAAAATCATTTGATTTTAAAGGAGTTACTTAAAAATCAATACGCCAAAAATGACGATTCCAAAGACCATATAATAAACCTTACCATTAATACTGCCAATGCAGACAAGGTCAACAAAAATGATGATTGTCAAAATACCCTTGCCTATGAAAATCGGTTGATTTTGGATGGACTTATCCTAAGACAGGATTCGTTGGAATCTGCAAACAAAAAGGAGATCGACAAAAGGTTCGATATGCTGGTACGAATCCTAAAGAACGAAATAAAGCAGTACATGAAAACCGATCTTCAGAAATTGGATAATGAACAATACGAAACTGCTGTTGCCGATATTCAGGAAAAGACCATTTACCGAATAAATAACGCGGAGAATAAGGATTACCCCAAATTACCGATTAGGATGGAGCAACAAGCGGGTATTGCCGGGTTAAAGACAGGTTATTATTTGATAGCCAACGTTTATAAGAATAAGGAAAATGTGGACTCCTTTATAAGCGATCTTAAACACAAGGGAATTAGTGCCAAACATTTTTATAATAAGGAAAAAGGCCTGTATTATGTGTATTTGGCAGATTATAAAAAGAGGGATGAGGCCGAAATGGCGTATACCACGGATTTGGAAGGTAAATATCTAAATGAAAAATGGATTATGAAGGTAAATAACAACCCTGCTACCGTAGAGAATTTATATGAAGACGGGGATGCGCCAATTGACGGTTTTGAATAGCTCTAAATACTTTTATCTAGTGTTCCGGTTCAAGTTTCGGCTTGGTATTCAGTACATAGTATTGAGATTGAATGGCCTTCAGTTGGCAGTGGCAGTTGGCAGGGGGGCCAAGGTTCATAATACACAATTGTCGAATGGAAATAATTCAGGAAAATAGAATAATTTTTAATAATAATTCATAATTGTCCTTATAATTTTATTTTGTAAGAAAATACATCTATTTTTTATGGTAATTCTAAATATAATTCCTACCTTTAAATTTTATTAACATAATTTTAAGGTTTAAGAATAATTATAGGAAGACAGCGCATATCGTTTAAGATTTACCTACGGTCTTATTATGAAAGCAGTATTTTCCTTATTATTTAACATAAGAGTAAAACAGAAATAGTGTAAATAATTGATCCCCAATCTCCAAATCCCCAAATCATGAAAACCTACCCCTACCAATTAAGAAAACAAAAGACGTTTAACTGCATTTCAGCCAGCAAAATATTTCTTTTCCGCTTCTTCGGGCAATAGTACATCATTTGGATCAAGGATAATTGCCAGTACCAAGTATTGCCCTTGATTGTTATTATTGATGTATAAGCTTAAAGGAATCCCCCAAACCCCAAATTTTATGAAATCCAACGTTTTAAAAGTTATCGTAATAGACCATGAGCTGTCTTTACACCAAGCCTACCACCATTATTTTGAAACTTATAAAGAATATTCACTTGAGGGAATATATGTTTCCGTACATGAAGCACTGTTGGATTACGACAAGGTATTGCCCAATATTATAGTGTCTGAAGTAACCATGCCGGATAGTTGCGGTATTGAAGGTATTGGACTATTTCGTAAGAAAGATCCTGAAGTTAATATTATTATGATTAGTGGTCAAATTGATTTTGATATTATAAAAAGGGCCTTTAAAAATATGGCGAACGGTTATCTTTCGAAGCCTATTGGCCTTGAGAGTATGCATCATGCCCTAAATGAGATCAGGTACGAAGGAGCTACGATAAGCAATGATATAGCCAAGAAAATAATTTCTATGTTCCAAAGAAAACCCCTTGCTTCTTTTTCGGAAAGGGAAAATCAGATCATAGAGCATCTATGTCAGGGAGCTACCTATAAGACAATTGCAGAAAATTTATTTGTTACCCCAAGTACGGTAAATTTCCATATTCAGAATATTTATCTAAAGTTAAATGTAAACTCAAAATCGGAGGCTCTGAGCAAATTGAGGGAAATGGAATATGCTGCCCAATTAATTTAATCTCAAGAAAGTTAAGAATTCATTGCCGAAATTATAAATTCCTTGAATTCCTTTGAAATAGGAATCAGGGTATTATTGATCAATATATCTTTGGAGTTGATGGCATCGATATGGTCCACATTAACAATATAGGATTTATGTGCCCTGTAAAACTTATGTTGGGGCAGTTTCTCCAAATAATCTTTAAGGGGAGATCTGACCAAAAACTTTTTATCTACTGTATTTACTTCCAAATAAACGTTATCCGCTTTAATAAACTGGATATCCCCAAATTGGATTCTGTAATACAAATGTTGCTTTTTAACGAAAATGGAATCCTTTAATACTTTGTTGGACATTAGTCTGTCATCTTCCTCTTCCTGACTTTCCGAGGATGCTCCAGTATTTTTAACAGAAGTAAAATTGGATAGGGCAATTTCAATAGAGGTATATAGATCCTGTTGTTCAAATGGTTTTACCAAATAGCCATTGGGCTTAACCGTCTTGGCATTTTCAACCGTGGCCCGATCGGAATTGGAGGTTACGAATATAAAGGGGATATTATAGTTTTCCCTAATATGCTTGCCCAAATCTATCCCTGTTTTATCGGAGGCCAATATAATGTCGATCAATACCAGATCAACTTCTTTGTTTTTTAAGACCTCAACGGCCTGTTCGTAAACAATAACATTATCTACGATTTCGTATCCAATCTCTTCCAACATGGATTGCATATCATCTGCAATAATCACATTGTCCTCTACAATAAGAATTCTAATCGGTTGTTCCAAAGCTGTTTTGTTTGATTGGTTATTGTCTCAAAATTACGAAAAATTATTAAAACTAAAATAAAACAGAATCGACAATAAAAAAGTGCTTAGCGCCAACTTTTTCAATTCAGGATCCAGCTGTACCGTATTCTTCAGTTTCCACATTTTGTTTAAATGCATAAATATAGGTACATATGCCACTAAATGAATGGTATTTTTCCAATGATGGTATTGCATACCGGTAAAGACCAACATACATATAAAACTGATTGTGATTAGGAGGGCATGGTATATTTTCCCATTTTTGATTCCCATCTTTACTATCAGGGTGTTTTTATTGGAAGCCTTGTCCGACTCATAGTCCCTTAAATTATTAAGATTTAGTACCCCAGTACTCAAAAGGCCTATTGCCATTGCCGGCAAGATGGCCATTGTATAAAGTGTTTTGGTATAAAGGAACATGGATCCCATTACGCCTAGCAGACCAAAAAAGAGAAATACGAATAAATCTCCCAGACCTTTATATCCGTAGGCCGAAGAACCAATAGTATATTTTATGGCCGCCCATATACTTAGTATTCCAAGTATTCCAAAAATTAGGGTAAAAAGCAGGTTCCTAGTTCCAAAGGAGACTAGTAAAAGGGCGACAGTTAAAAGGGTGCATAAAAAAATTGAAAATAAAATACCAATTTTAAGTTCGTACCGGGACAATTTCCCGCTTTGCAGGGCACGCTTGGGCCCTACCCTATTTTCGTTATCGGTGCCTTTAACCCCATCGCCATAATCATTGGCAAAATTTGAAGTGATCTGGTATCCGATCGTGGTTAAAAGGGCAAATACAAAAATATCCAAACGAAATTGGCCGTACAAGCTTCCAAGTGCAGTACCCACGACTATTCCGGACAATGAAAGAGGAAGTGTCCTCAAACGGGCTGCATTGATCCACGCTTTAACTTTCAGCAATTTAATAGGGATCTTCTATTTCTAAACGCTTTCCTTCTTTGTAAGAAGCAACAAATGCATCCTCAAATCCCATTTTTACCAATTGGAACCTAAAAGATCTGGCTTCCTCCAAGGTTTCAAAATTTCCCAAGGAGTAGGAATAAAAGGGATTGGTTTTTACAAAAATGGTATTGTTAAGGGATTCCGATGTAAGGGTTATATTGTTGTCTATAAACGATTTAACCTGTACGGAATAAATTTTTTCTTTATCCAGAAACTTTTTGGCCAAATAGAACTCTTTCACCAAGCTAAGTTCTTCGTTCTGCTCCTTAAGATTATCTATTCTTGCCTTTATGACCTCCAAACTATCTATGGACACCAAGAGGTTATTGTTCAAGTTGTTCCTATTTTCATAGTTGGACGATCTTATAAATCCTGCATTGTAGGAGAAAATGGCCAGAGTTCCGATTAAAAAAAGCACGGTAATACTTCCAAATAGATTACGCTGTATCTTACTGCGCTTTAATTCCTTGTTCTTGTATTTTATTTGATCCAGTAGACGCTCATTTATAATTTGGGCCTTGTCTATATCTTTATGCAATTCCAATAAATCGCTTTCCTCTATAAATGGCATAGTCTTAAATTGTTTAGGGGATGGGTT
This sequence comes from Arenibacter sp. P308M17, assembly GCF_003426735.1. Taxonomy (GTDB): domain Bacteria; phylum Bacteroidota; class Bacteroidia; order Flavobacteriales; family Flavobacteriaceae; genus Arenibacter. The sequence continues at coordinate 413,416 of NZ_QVON01000002.1, read as the reverse complement.
CTAAAATTAGTGAAAATAAACCGACTATTTATGTTTTTGAACATGCTTGTTGCAAAAGTAATGGATTTTGTTGCAAAACGGCAAATAATTAAATCTAAAAACCTTAAATAATTGGACATCATCAACTTGAAGTCTGTTATTTAAAGCTTATAACAATTTTATACTTTCCGGTCCAATTTCTATTTTTCTTTCTTTGTACAAAGCTCCGATTCCCTTTTTAAAGGTCTTCTTGCTCATCTGCAGCATTCTTTTTATATCCTCTGGATCGGATCTGTCATGTAAATTCAAGACTCCACCATTGGAAACAAGTTTTTCATAAATAAGATTTGCTGCAGGCTCCAAACTTTCGTATCCAATTGGTTGTAAGCTAACATCTATCTTGTTATCGGGCCTAATATTTTTAATGTATCCTTTCAACTTATCCCCGACGGCCACTTTTTTGAAGATTTCATTGGCGTATACCAGTCCTTTGTGCTTATTGTTGATAATCACCTCCCAGCCCAAATCTGTCTGTCTGGTAACCACAAGGTCTACTTGGTCCAGCGCTTGCACGCTTAAGTTGTCATTGGACAAAAACTTATCCAACTTGTTGGAAGCGACCAATCTATCTGTTTTTTCATCCAAATAGCAATATACCACATACCATTGCCCTTCCTGCATTTTATTGCGTTGTTCCCTAAAAGGAACTAACAAATGCTTCTCCAATCCCCAGTCCATAAACGCACCAAATTCGTTTACTTCTGCAACTTGGAGCAATTGAAACTGATCTACAGTGACAAAAGGAACCAAGGTAGTGGCCACAATGCGCTCTTCGTGATCCAGATAACAAAATACTTCCAAATGTTCCCCTATCCCAAATTCCTCTGGGACATACTTATTGGGCAATAGTACATCATTGCCTTCATCATCGCCCAAAAAGAGACCCACTGTGGTGTCCCTCAGTATTTCTAAATTATTATATTTTCCAAGTGCTATCATTGGGCAAAAATACATTTAAAAAGAATCCCGATAAAAAAAAGCCGCTCTTTTTAAAGGCGGCTCATATGTATATACTATAATTGCTATTTATTATTATTTATAGACGGACTCCTTTTTAAAGTGTTTGGCCAACATATAATATACTACCGCCCTGTGCTTACTCTTCACGGAACTACCGTATTTATCCGTTACGCTTTTAATGGCCTCCTCTAATTGGGGGCTATCCTTTAATCCAAGTTTTTTAATCAGGAAGTTATTTTTAACCGTTTGCAATTCTTTATCATCCGTTCCGGAAACTTTAGAGGCATCCATATTATATATGGAAGGCCCTAATCCTATGGTGACTTTCTTTAATAAATCCATATTTGGGGTTTCACCAAATTTATCCTTGATGTCGGCAGCATATTTTTCGATCAATTCATCTCTTTTGCTCATAGTTGTTATTCTTAATGATTAGGTTAATATTTAATACCCTTCTAAGATATGAAATCAAAATAACTGAGCAAAATATTGTTATTCAATATTCTTGGGGTTTTTATTTCCAGAATTTTTGGTTTTTTGGATTCGTTATAAAAATTGCCCAAGGCCTTGTTTAAGTCGGTTTTATTTGAAACTGATTCAAATTCAAAGCTATACAATTCTGCAAGGGATTGGATCTGAAGCTCATGTGTTGTCTCAAAGAAGGTATTAAAATTGTCGGTATCCTCTTTCCCCGGCAAAATCCTGAAAATACCGCCCCCATCGTTATTGATTACTATTATCCTAAAATTGGGCTTAATGTAATTATTCCAGAGACCATTGCTGTCATAGAGAAAACTTAAATCGCCCGTAAGCAGTAGTGTTGGATTGGAATCTTGGATAGAAGCCCCTATGGCCGTAGAAGTGCTTCCGTCTATACCACTGGTGCCCCTATTGCAGAAAACACGGATGGAGGGCTCCAGATCGAATAATTGGGCATATCTCACCGTAGAACTATTGGACAGTTGTAGTTGATAATTACTTGGAATGTTCTCCAGGGCCTTATGGAAGACCCACATGTCCGAAAATGGTATTTCCTGCAAGTATTTTTCCCTTCTCGACCTGTAATGATTTTTTCTTATTGCCCAAAAACCGTAGTAATTGCCTTCTTGGACGGGGGTGTTGGCCAAAAGGTGTTTGAATAGTTCGTTGGGATTCGTTTTAAAGTGTTTGGTCAAGCAAAAAAAAGTATTGTATGCCTTTTTGGTATTTACATGCCAATGCATCAATGGGGCGTATTCCCTTAAAAAGGCTTTTATTTTTTTGGAAACTATGAGTCCACCTATGGTTAGCACAATTTCAGGACGTAGCATTTTAAACAATTCATCCCTGTCGGCAGATTTCTCTATGGGGGCTATAATACTATCTATACTGGGGAAGAAGTTGGAATGGAATAAATTGGAGGTGCATTCCGTCATTACCAAAACCGTGGGGTCCTTGGCCAGGATTTCCAAATACCTCCGATCTATGGTATCTGGAGAATTTACACCTACCAATACCAATTTTCGACAAGCTTTTTGCCATTTATGAACATAGTCCTTCCATTCTTCAGGATCTTTTTCGCTGTGGTTGTTCAAGGGTTTTATTTGAGGCAAAACTGAAAGTTTCTCCACGGTTTCGTACAAGGGCTCTTCGAACGGAATATTGATATGCACGGGTGCATTGTCGGCAAAGGCAATATTTAGGGCCTCGTTAAGCACTTTGTCATTATACTTTTGCACCATGGATTGGGATTGGTCTACCGTGCTGTTGGCAAATTGATCGGGACTGTATTTCCAAACTTTTTGGGTGGCGTGACTTACATCCTGTTTCAGGTTTGCGGAATAACCAATATGCCTCTCAAAAACATTTTCCTGCCTTATGGTTTGTCCGTCCCCGATATCCACTTTATAAGATGGCCTATCCGCAGATATGACAATAATGGGAACATCGCTGTAAAAGGCTTCCGCAATGGCGGGGTAATAATTTAACAATGCACTGCCCGAGGTGCATAAAATTACCGTAGGTTGTTTTAGTTGCTGTGCCATGCCCAGGGCAAAAAATGCAGCGCAGCGCTCGTCAACGATACTGTAACACTTAAAAAATGGATCTTCCGAAAAACTTATGGTCAAGGGGGCATTTCTTGATCCCGGGGAAATAATTATATTTTTGATGTCCCTTGCCTTGCAATGTAGAACAAGGGACTGTGCGGTGGGAATATTGGAATATTTCATATTTGCAAAGTTACAGCTATGGTATTTCTTAAACCCATTCAATTTTGGTTTACTTTAGAATAATATTTAACATAGTACTACTTTTATCCAGGGTCTCCTGCCATTCCTTTTCAGGAACGGACCTATTGGTTATACCTCCACCAACATACACTTTTACCGTATTTTCCAATTGCTGCATACATCTAAGGTTCACAAATAGTGAGGTTTTGTTCTTTATGGTCCTATAGGCCTTGTTTTCCTGATTCTTTCTTGTTGAAGGTCTTCTTATATCTTCCTTTAAATTTAGTTCCCCTAAGAACCCGGTATAGAATTGCCGTTCGTAACCCTCATTTTGCAGAATGAACTCTTTAGCAGTATTTTTGGGCAACCCACATACGGCCGGGGTTGGGTGCAGGGCATCTATAATTTCTTTTAGGCAGGTATTATCCATACTCCCGGTTACGGATGTTTTTATATGCCATAGATTCCCGGCCTTAAATGACATGGGCTCTGATACTACGAGGGAAGATACCTTGTTTTTTAGGGAGTTATGGATAAATTGGGTCACCATCGCCTGCTCCTCCTTTTCTTTTTCCTTCCAAATTGGCATCTCACCGGCCCTGTACAATTGGGTGCCTGCCAAGGACATAGTCCTAAACTTATTATTTTCTGTTTCTAAAAATATTTCTGGAGTGGCTCCCAACCACATGCCGATTTTTGGGTGGAACCAGATATAACAAAAAGCCTTAGGGTAGTGTATCAGAAGGTCACTGAACATTACAAAAGTTGTCTTGGAGACCGCTACCTCTATACTTCTGGAAAGAACTACCTTTTTTAATTCTCCCGAATCAATGGTGTTGATTGCCCGTTGGATTAACTTGAGGTAAAAACTTTTATCGGAGTCCAGGTTCAAGGAAGGATAAATTGGGTTTCCAATAGATTCGGCTCCCAATGTTACGGCTTCGGCAATAGTTCTATCCTTTTTGATCAATACCGAAGCTGCTTCCCCATCAAAGGGAGCAAAAACGAAGCCGCTCTCGGTATAGTCGGTTACCTTATATAATTCCTGATCATTTTGAAAAATCACCTTTACCTCGGCCTCATTGGGTTTCCTGTAGGCTACAAATGGCAGACCCTTACTAAACTGTACCTTAATTTGATCCAAAAAATCTTGGGACATATTATTTTTTTAATAGGGCAATGGTGGTAAGTTTGCAAATTGAAATTAGGTTCCCGTCCTTGTCCGTTACTTTTATATCCCAGATTTGCGTTGTTCGGCCTTTATGTACCACCTCTGCCCTAGCGTAAACATCCCCTTCCCTGATACTCTTGACATGATTGGCCGAAATTTCCAATCCACGAACAAAAAATTTTTTGGTATCCAAAAAAATGTGGGAAGCCATACTTCCTACACTTTCGGCCAATGCAACCGTTGCCCCACCATGTAGGACTCCATCTGGCTGGTGCACTTCTTGGGAAACAGGCATTTTGGCCAACAAATAATTCTCTCCTACATCAATATATTCTATATTCAAGGTTTCCATCAAGGTAGCCTTATTGGACTCATTACAAATTTTTAGAATTTTTTCTTTGTATTCGTTCATGAATTATTTTTTTGTAAAATTAAGCATTAGAAATTCAACAATTAAATTACTTTATATCTTATCCCAAAATTTATGGAACCCAAGGAAAAACAAATTTCATATACCAGCTCCAACACCTATAGTACTATGAATAGGCTGAATGAAAGGACCAAGAATGTTTGGATCATATTTCATGGGATTGGATTTTTGAGCAGGTATTTCATTAGGTATTTTGAGGGATTGCCCAAAGATGAAAATTATATTATTGCTCCCCAAGCACCTTCAAAGTATTACTTAAAAAAAGATTTTAGACATGTGGGGGCCAGTTGGCTTACAAAGGAAAACACGGTTTTGGATACGATAAACGTTCTAAATTATATGGATAAGCTGTTTGTATCGGAAAAAATACCCGCCCATTGCCAGTTGATCGTATTGGGATTTTCCCAAGGGGTATCCATCGCAACACGTTGGACCGCGAAGAGTAAAATAAACTTGGATCAGCTGATTCTATATGCTGGGGGTATTCCCGAGGAACTAACTTCTGAGGATTTTAAATTTTTAGTTGCAAGAAATGCCAAGGTGAAAATGGTGTTGGGCAATAAGGATGAATTTATAACCGGGGCCCGTTTGGAAAAAGAGAAGGAAAGGATGGACTCCCTGTTTAACGGAATTGCCCAATGGATTAAATTTGATGGCGGACATGAAATAAAAAAGGATGTTTTAATAAATCTAATGGAATGAATAACTATACCCCTATTCTGGAAAATAATTATGTAAAACTGGCTCCATTGACCTTAAGCAACTACCATTTCCTGCTGCATATTGCCGTTGAGGAAAAACTTGTCCAGTATTCCCCATCCGACATTGCGACTGCAGAAGCTCTAAGAAAGTATGTGGAACAAGCTCTTGAAAAGGAAAGTGTTTGTTTGGGCATGCCCTTTATTATCTATGATAAAAATAGTAAAAAGTATGCAGGAAGTACCCAATTTATGAATATCGACAAAAAAAATAAGGTTCTTGAAATAGGTTCCACATGGATAGGAAGGGAATTTCAGGGCACAGGCCTTAATGGCCAGGTAAAAGGGCTTATGCTCCAGTACGCGTTTAATGGAATGATGTTCGAAAAAGTTGAATTCAGAATTGACGAACGCAATGTTCGATCCCGTAAGGCTGTTGAAAAATTGGGAGCCAAACTGGAAGGTATATTGCGTAAAAACATTTACCTGTTGGATGGGTATAAAAGAAATACATGCTGCTATGGCATTTTAAAGGAGGAATGGTGCTGATTTTTTAGTCAATTGAGAAAAGTTTAAATGAGTTTTATAAGAAAATCTATGGTTTCACTTCCTTTATCGGTTGTTTTTCATAATATTTAATCTTTCTGGTCTTATAGGTGTTGTCCGGGGTAACGATCTGTTTTATCCAGTTGCCGGATTCATGGCTATCGTATTGGTAAATATATTCTTGGATGGTTGTCGACTTGCCTTTTACGGTTTTTAATGAAGCAAGTATTCCCTTGTCGTTGTAGGAATACAGGAAACTTTCAGTGGGAATAAATGTTTTTTGTACATCGTCGTAAACAAATTTTTTTTCGGATATCAGTTTATTATGGCCATTATAAGTCTCCTCCAACGCTTTTTGTGGCAGTCCATCCAAAAATTCCTTGGTCAGGATTAACTTGTGGACCGTATTGTCTTTCCCCTTTACTTTGGAGGTTCTTATGGATTTGAATAAAATATCGTTCAAATAATAGGTTTTGGTAAGCTCACCCTTGTACTCTTCATATTTAAGGGAAGTTTCATCAATACCACTATCATTGGTCCGTTTTATGGTAGATAGCTTGCCATCTTCTCCATAATTGTATTCATATTGGTCCAAAAACTCCTTATTGTAAGAGATTATTTTCTCGGTAATTTTTTTACCATCTGTGGTATCCAATTCATAAAAGTTGGCAATGGAGGTACTCTTGACGAAAATACCGTCCCTATAATTTTCCAGCCTTTTCTCCAATAAAACCGCTCCGTCCAATTTGTAGGTTGTTATGTCATAATCGGTATCGTTATAACGTGTAACAGCCTTTGTAAGTAGTCCTTCCTCATTAAAGGTATATTCTTCCTTGCCATAATCGGTCGCCACCATGCAAGATTTTACCGGTCCGCTCAAATCAAAATCTTCCACTGAAAACACCTTTATTTCTTGGCAAGACAGCTCCATGGGGAAGGCAACGCCCAGGATAAGGGAAATACTTAAAAGAAAATGTATGGGGTAGTTTTTTATCATATGCCAAAATTAGTCTTAAAAAGTCATAATAAAAACAAAATGGAAAATAACAAATCCGTGGCATTGGGCTATGCCCTAATATGTTCCTTTCTATAATTTTGGATTCCACATTTAAACTTGGTTATTGGGAGACTGTAAAGGTTGGAAAAGTGTATAATTTAATAAAAATTGAGGTGGGTTGAAATTTTGGGGTTAACCCTTTTCTTACATTTTAAATTCCATTTTTTATGGATTCTTACATTTATGGTATTCATCCTATACTTATAAATTTACTTTTTACCGTTCTTCTTATTTCTAAAGTTGGCCAGATTTTCTTGTACCCTATATTTTACAATTTTGGCTATTAACGGTAAGGGCAAGGGTTGGTTTAATGGAAATTGAACTGAGCCTTTCCCCTGTTTATAAGAGGCCAATTCTTTTTCAAATTCTTTATGACCAGTGGGCGTAGCGTAGAATCCAATATGATTTTTGTACGCAGCGAAGTACACCAACATTCCGTGGTATTTGTAGGCTGGCATCTTGTAGCTGATCATTTCTTCTGCCTCTGGAGCTGCTTCTCGAATGGTATTTCGCAATTTTTCTAAAACTTTCTGTACCATTACCGGGCAATTGGCAATGTATTCAGTAACATCTTTATCTGGACCATTAAAATTAATATTTGGCATATTGTATTTTATTTAGTGAACAACCTCGAGGCAAGCCTGTCTGCCGACAAAGGCAGGCCCACGAGGCATCAGGGAGGAAAACCTGAAAAACATTTTGACGGCCGCCTGAACGGATACGGGCAAGCTTCTGAGCATTTTGAATCTCACTTAGTGAGGTAAAAGATTAATATAACTTCATTATTATTTTGATTTACAGTTACTTGTGTGTTTCAGTATAAATGGTGTGTTTGGAACTCCAAACCATGTAAATAAATATCAAGTTCGGATTCCTCTTTTTCATAGTTAAGCAAGATACTATTGATTGGCCTTTTGGCCAATAAAAATGACGGTTTTTGGATTGATATTTCTTTTGAACTATTTCAAAATGTAATTTTTAGACCAATATTTTTAAACTTATCATTAGGTTGGGTCTTATTATTTTCGTATTGGACAATTTATATCGGTTTGGAATTATTATTAATTTAACATGCCGTATATTTGTTTTTTATAAGATGCCAAACACTAACCCTGGGCATTAAAGTTGTTGCTGTCCCTATCGCCAACGGTGTTAGGGTAATTTATGCTATTCCTTTACCAAGGGTGTAGGTCGACTTTAATACATTATGGTAGTTAGTTTAAATTTCGACCATGAGGAACATTAAATTAAAATGTATTTTAATAGACGATTCTACCGTACAACGCCGTGCAGTGGCCAAAATTATAAAGGAACATTCCAAGCTTGATCTAATAAATGAATACGACAATGGTTTAGATGCCAAAAACGGCCTTGTTGGCAATACTGTTGATTTAATTTTTCTGGACATTGAAATGCCAGGCTTTAACGGATTCGAATTTTTGGATTCTATGGAGTACAAGCCCCAGGTCATACTTGTTTCCGGTAGTCCCAATTATGCCATGAAAGCCTTTGATTATGATGTAACCGATTATTTGCAGAAGCCATTGGACAAAAGGAGATTTGATGTTTCCATTAGAAAGGCAATCAACAAATTTGAAATTCAAAATTCTGAAAAGGTCGAGTTGGAATACATATATGTTAATAGTAACCTTAAGAAAACCAAATTATTCCTGAACGAGATTTTATGGGTAGAAGCTTATGGGGATTATGTAAAAGTAGTTTCATATGAAAAAAAGACCTTAATCCTGTCTACAATGAAGGCATTTGCCAAACAATTGCCCAAGGATAAATTTCTTAGGATCCATAAATCCTTTACTGTTAATCTGGAAAAAATTGAAAATTTTAACGGTTCCACGGTAGAAATAAACGAACAGACAATTCCTTTAAGTAGGCATAAAAAAGAGGCCCTGATCCAGGCTTTGGTGATAATTGAATAGGATTTGCCAAAAAGTTGGGTAGTAGACAATATTGCCGAGTTTTTTTTTTAATATATTTGCTCGATAGATGAGCAAATTATTTTCCATAACACTATCAATTTTATTACTTTTCCAAAGTTTTAACTTGGATATGGTAGATGTTGCCCAGTTGGATGATTTTTTGACCCATGCCGAATTCCATAAACAGAAATACGGGGACAACCTCCTCGTTTTTATATCCAAACATTACGGGGAACTGAAGGCCCAGCACGATTTGGAACATAGGGAAGAAAAGAAGGATCACGAAGAACTGCCCTTCAATCATCAAACCTGCTCCCATTATTCCTCCGCGTTTGTACTGAACGGAGCGGATTTTATGCTACCTAAAACGCCTCAAGTGGCGGATACTAGTTCAAACTTTTTTTATCAAGAGTCTTATTGCCAAATAGAAAAATCCGATATTTTTCAACCCCCCAAGACTGCATAATTCATTACTGATTAATATCATTATTTAACAAGTTGTTTTACAATAGCTTGCCATCTTATTATCTATGAATTATGTTATCCAATATTATACATTTCAGTATAAAGAACAAACTTATTGTTCTTTTGCTCACATTATTTATTATAGGTTTTGGACTATATTCCTTAACCCAGATACCTATTGGCGCTGTCCCTGATGTTACCAATAATCAGGTACAGGTTATCACCACCTCAAAGAATTTATCCACCCAGGATATGGAGCAATTCATAACCTATCCCGTGGAACTGGAAATGGCCAATTTACCAGGTGTAATTGAAATTAGATCCGTATCAAAATTTGGACTTTCAGTGGTCACCATAGTCTTTGAGAACAGCATGGGAACCTTTTTGCCAAGGCAGTTGATTTCCGAAAAATTAATATCTGCCTCGGAGAAAATCCCTAAGGGTTTTGGAACCCCACAAATGGGCCCGATTACAACCGGTCTTGGTGAAATTTATCAATATATTCTGGATACTAAGCCGGGTTATAAGGACAAGTATTCCGCCATGGACCTGCGTACCATTCAGGACTGGGTGGTAAAGAGGCAACTTTCTGGAATTAAGGGGGTTGTGGAAGTAAATACTTGGGGCGGTTACCTAAAACAATATGAAGTGGCCATTAACACCCAAAAGTTGAAGGCCATGAATATCACCACTGCCGATATATTTACGGCTTTGGAAAAAAATAATAGCGTTTCGGGAGGTGGCTATATTGAAAAAGTAAACCAAGCCTATTTTATTCGGGGCGAAGGGCTTATTTCTTCACTTGAGGATATTGGGAACATTGTGATAAAATCAACGAACAATCTTCCTATTTATATTAAGGATGTTGCAGAGGTAGGCTATGGTAGCGCCACCCGATTTGGGGCCATTACAGGAAATGGGGAAGGAGAAAAGGTTTTGGGGCAGGTAATGATGCTGAAGGATGCCAATTCCAAAAAAGTTATTGAAGCCGTTAAAGAACGTATAGATGGCATTTCCAAAACCTTGCCGGAAGGTGTTTTTATCAATGGATTTTTGGATCGAAGTGAGTTAATAGGCAAAACAACCTTTACCGTTGCGGAAAACTTGATATTAGGCTGTTTGATCGTTATTTTTGTAGTTGTCCTACTTCTGGGAAATCTGCGCTCAGGATTGGTCGTAGCTTCCGTTATACCGCTTTGTTTATTATTTGCCCTCTCATTAATGTACATTTTTGGGGTAGATGCCAATCTTATGAGCCTAGGGGCCATAGATTTTGGGATCATTATTGATGGTGCAGTTATTATTGTTGAGTTCATAGCCTTTCAAATCACCGCTAAGAAGGGAGAATTACAACTGTTGGGGGATAAGGACCGGCAGCTCCTAAAAAATAAAATCACCTTTTATGGTGCTTCCAAAATGATGAACTCGGCCATTTTCGGACAATTGATCATTCTCATCGTTTTTATTCCTATTTTATCCTTAAGTGGTGTAGAGGGCAAAATGTTCAAACCCATGGCACTGACCTTTAGTTTTGCCTTAATAGGCGCCATGATCCTGTGTTTCACCTATGTTCCGGTAGCCGCCTCCATTTTTATAAAACCATCTACCTCCTCCCCAAAGAACATTTCGGTACGCTTGATGGCTTTTCTGAATAGATCCTATGATCCCATTATTCGGTGGGCACTCAAAAAGAAAAAATTAGTGTTGGCTATTTCTGTCCTGCTTTTGGGAGGATCCATATACCTATTTACCACAATGGGAGGGGAGTTTGTGCCAACATTGGACGAGGGGGATTTTGTGATACAGCCCGTTTTGAAGACAGGGACCTCCTTGAGCGAAACCATAGAAATTACGACCAAGATAGAACAGATTCTTTTGGATAATTTTCCGGAGGTAAAACAAGTGGTAACTAGAATTGGAGCGGCAGAGGTTCCTACAGATCCCATGTCTATGGAAGAGAGCGATGTTATAATTATACTGAAGTCCAAAAAGGATTGGGTTTCTGCGGAAAGTAAGGATGAACTGGCCGATAAATTCAAGGAGGCTTTGGAAGTAATTCCGGGGATGGAGGTAGAATTTACCCAGCCCATTGAAATGCGTTTTAACGAGTTGATTACCGGAGTCCGTGCGGATATTGCCATAAAAGTTTTTGGGGAAGACCTGGAAATCTTGAACAATAAAGGAAATGAAATTAGAAACCTTATTCAGAATGTGGACGGGGCAGCGGACATAACAGTAGAGAAAATCGCTGGGCTTCCGCAAATGAACGTAAAATTTGACAGGGCAAAAATTGCTAGGTACGGGCTTAATATTGCCGATCTAAACAACCTTATTTCCATGGGATTTGCAGGAACCAACCTGGGGAGTGTCTTTGAAGGGGAAATGCGATTTGACCTAACACTAAGATTGGACAAAAAAAGTAGACAGGACATTTCCAACCTAAAGAATTTGTTTGTCGACACCCCTTTGGCAGGCAAAATTCCTTTGAGGGAACTGGCCCAAATTTCTTATACTACCGGAGCGGCCAAAATATCCCGGGACGATACCAAGCGAAGGATTGTAGTGGGGATCAATGTGAGGAACAGAGACCTTCAATCGGTAGTGGACGACGTTCAAAAGCTGATCGAGGCAAAGGTAAAACTACCTACTGGGTACACCATCACATATGGTGGGCAGTTCGAAAACTTACAAAGTGCCAAAGACCGACTTAAAATTGCAGTGCCGGTGGCACTGGCCCTCATTTTGATATTGCTCTATTTTGCCTTTAAATCCTTAAGGGAAGCATTGATTATTTACTCCGCCATTCCACTGGCGGCCGTTGGCGGAATACTTCTTTTGTTTATCAGGGACATGCCATTTAGTATCTCTGCCGGAGTTGGATTTATAGCCCTTTTTGGGATTGCAGTACTTAATGGGATTGTGTTGATAGAACATTTTAAAGAGTTAAAACATGAAGGGATGGAAGATTCGGACGAACTTATAATAAAGGGGTCAAAAGATCGGCTAAGGGCCGTTTTGCTAACTGCTGCGGCTGCCGCACTCGGGTTCCTTCCCATGGCCGTTTCCACCAATGTAGGTGCCGAGGTACAAAGACCGCTTGCAACTGTGGTTATTGGCGGGCTTATTACCGCCACCATATTAACTTTGGTAGTTTTGCCCATACTCTACTCACTCTTTCATTTGAAGGACGAAAAGGAGTTGGACAAATCCCGGAATAGTACTAAAGCACTAGGTTTGGTGATATTGTTCTTCATTTGTAGCAGCGGTGTTCGGGCACAGGAAGAAAGACTGGGCCTTGATGAATTGGAAACTATGGCCATAAGTAATAATTCTGGCCTAAGGGCAGCAAAACTTAAGATGGACGAATCCAAAGCCCTTATAGGTAGTGCCTTCAATTTTGATAAGACGGATCTTTACTATCATTATGATCAAAATAATATAGCCATCAACAATAAGCCATTGGAAGTATTCGGGATTCAGCAGAACTTCCTCTTTCCAACTGTTTATTTTGCTGAAAAAGGGGTAAATAAAGCGAATTACGATATTGAAAGAAGCGGCTATGAACTGAAAAAGCGAATCCTGCAACAAGAATTGGCCGCCGGTTATCACAGGTTACAGTACGCCAGACAAAAGGAAAAGACCTATAGGGAATTAAATGAATTATATGAACGGTTTTCCTATGCTGCGCAACGCAGGTTTGAACTTGGGGAAAGTAACTATTTGGAAAAAATAACGGCACAGGCAAAAAAAAGGGAGCTTCAGACCTTATACAAAAAGGCGGTGGAAGATGCCAACTTGGCGTATCAAGACCTTATTAAAACGGTGCAGCCAGATTCTACTCTCTTGGTGATGACGATACCCATGGAAAAGCTTAAGATAATAGATGTGGATATTGAAAAAAATGCAGGGGTATTGCTTTTTCAAAATAAGATAAAAATGTTCGATACCAAAAGTATTCTGGAACAACAACATATACTGCCGGATCTGAACATTAATTATTTCCAGGGAAGCAATGCCACTTTGGGGGATAACCTCTATGGTTTTCAGGTAGGGATCAAGATCCCGTTGTTTTTTAGTGGCAATGCCTCTAAAATCAAGGCGGCCAAAATAGCCAAGGAGGTATCCAGGGCAGAAGCCGAGGATTATACGGTACAATTAAGGGCCAAATACCGGTCGCTATCGGGGCAATTAAAAAAATACGAAGAAGTACTTGCCTATTACGAGACCGAAGGTCAAGGTCTTGCTGATGAAATTATAAAAACGGCTACCCTAAGTTATCAGAGTGGGGAAATAGACTTCTTTCAGTACATACAGAGTATGGAAAATGGGTACAATATTACCCTTACTTATCTAGAGAATCTAAATGCCTATAATCAAACGGTCATTGCAATTAATTATTTAAACTTATAAAATGAATACTATGTCACGATTACTATATATAATTCCAGTTACTATCTTCATGTTCAGTATGTTGTCTTGTGGGGATTCCATTGAAAAAAATAACGGTACCGGCAATAATGTGGAAAGTGAACAACCGGCCAATAGAATAACCGTTTCCAAAGCCCAGTTTAAAGGAGGGAACATGGAATTGGGACGTCTTAGTCAACAAGATTTTCCCAAAGAAGTAGCGGTTACAGGGACTATAGACGTTTCTCCCCAAAACAAGGCAATAGTAAGCGCCTTTGCCGGAGGCTATATAAAAAGAACCCCTCTTTTGATCGGAAATAAAGTAAAAAAAGGACAGCCTTTACTAACATTGGAAAATCCTGAATTCATCCAAATGCAACAGGATTATCAGGAAAGCTTTGAACAGCTTAATTTTCTTAAGTCCGAGTTTGAACGCCAAAAAAGTCTTGTAGCCGAGCAGATAAGCTCGCAGAAGAATTTTTTAAGGGCGGAAAGCGAATACAAGCGCAATCTTTCCAGGTACAACGGTTTACGGCAAAAATTAAAAATGTTGAATATTTCTCCGGAAAATGTGGAAAAGGGAATACTGATATCCGAAGCAACCATTTTTGCCCCTATAGATGGAAGTATAACTAAAGTAAACGTTAATAAAGGGATGTACGTTTCCCCTGCCGATGAAATTATGGAAATCGTAAACACAGATCATATTCACCTGGAGTTGTCCGTTTTTGAAAAGGATATCCTGAAGGTCAAAAAAGGTCAAAAAATACGCTTTAAGATTTCGGAGGCCTCGGAGGAATATTATGCGGCCGAAGTATATTTGGTAGGTACCTCCATTGATGCGGATAGTAGAACGGTAAAAGTCCACGGGCATTTGAACGATGATGAAAACCATAATTTTGCGGTCGGGATGTTTGTTGAGGCAGCCATAATTACCTCTAATGAGCTTATGGATGCCCTGCCCACCGAGAGTGTGGTTGTTCATGACAATAACCAATACGTTTTGTCCTTGGTCTCGGAAAAAGATGAAGAATATGTTCTTGAGATTAGGACGGTGGGTATAGGGGAAAGTTATAACGGATATACGGCGATCACAAAAAAGGGCAATTTAAAGGCCAGTGACCAGGTTATTGTTAAAGGGGCATTTTATTTGTTGGGGGAGTCTTCGGAAAGCCATTAGGGATCCCGGGAGGTAATCAAACGATTTAAGCCTTATCCTATTTCGGTGCAGAAAATCTGGGAACTATACCTAGTTTTAATGGGATTAAAATTTATGGGTGATGAATAGAAGTTGGAAATTTTTGATGGACCTAACATGAGGGAGCATTTTTTTAAAATTCTAGAAACGTCTATTTGGGGAAAAGCCGCTTATATCCATAGCTGTTTTTTGGTCCGATATTATTTCCGACACCAATTTTCCCGTTACCGGGCCTAGACTCCAACCCATCATGGCATGCCCGGTGGCCAAAGTTAAATTGTTAAGGGAACTATGTTTGCCAATATACGGTAGTCCGTCCGGTGAAACGGGGCGCAATCCACTTTTGGCATCCGCCTTTTCTTCCCCATTTATTTTTATTTCCGGATAGAATTGGGTAGCTGCATTTGCAATAGCTTCCACTCTTTGTTTTCTAATAACATCGTTGATTCCAGAGAATTCCATAGTGCCGGCAAACCGCGTATATTCCAGCATTGGGGTTACCGCTACCTTGGCTTCCAATAAAATGGCAGGAATGGTGATTCCGGTAGGTCTTGGTACATTTATCCTATAGCCTTTCCCTGCCTGCAGGGAAAGTTTTATGTTCATTTTTTTGGATAGATCATTGCTCCATGAGCCTGCGGCCATGACAACTTCCTCCGGAAAATAGTCCTCTTTATTGGTGGTTACCTTTGTAATGCGGCCATCCCTTGTGGCCAAATCAACGACCTCTTCATTGGTCTTAATAATTGCTCCGTTTTTCTTTAGATATTCCAGCATTTTTTTCATGAACTCCGTCGGGGTGGTATGTCCGTCACACTCATAATGAACGGCCCCTTTGACGTCCATGGTAACATTGGGTTGAAGATTGTCCAGCTCTTTTTTATTCAATAAATTAACTTCCAAGCCCAAAGAGGAGGCCTTTTCTGCCACTTGAATTTCATGTTCCCCTTCCTTTTCGGTTTTGTATAGCATTAATAGTCCCTTTCGTTCCAGTTGAAAACCCCCAAGATCCCCTGAATTCCTTATGGAGGTGAAAAGTTCCCGGCTAAGCAGGTTTATTTCCTTGATCAGGGGTATGGCCAAGGCTACTTTTTCTTTGGTGGAGGATTTATGAAAATACCATGACCATTTAAAAAAATCGGTGTCCCACCGGGGCTGCATGTAAAATGGACTGGACGAATTGAACATCCATTTAATTCCTTTTGAGATCATTCCCGGAGAGGCCAAGGGAACAATATGGCTAGGGGTAATATAACCGGCGTTGACAAAAGAGGCCCCGGAAGTAATATCCGATCTGTCCACCACGGTAACCCTATGACCTTTTTTTTGTAAAAAGTAGGCGGAACAGAGGCCTACAATTCCTCCGCCTATTATTAAAACATCTTTTACCATCCTATTAAATTACTTGAAAACCGTGGGCATAGGGATCATCATCATCTATAAGGATATGGTTATGGCCATAGACCTGTGCCCATCCCTTAATACTGGGAACAATGGCCTTTATTCCTGCCAGAGTAGTCTCTTCCTCCACTTTTCCAACAAACTGGGAACCTATAAAACTCTCATGGATAAACTGATCCCCCAATTTTAGTTTTCCCTTGGCATACCATTGTGCCATTCTCGCAGAGGTTCCTGTACCACAAGGGGACCTGTCTATGGCCTTGTCCCCATAGAAAACAGCATTTCTTGCCGTGGCTTCCGGGGATATGGTGCTTCCTGTCCACTCTATATGGCTAACACTGTTGATGGTAGGATTCTCCGGATGGATAAACCTGTTGGGGTATTTGAGATTTATTTTCTCCCTTATTTCTTGACTAAATTGAACCAACTTGCCAGCGGAGTACTCCTGAATACCCTTAAAGTTCTTTTGAGGGTCAATAATAGCATAATAGTTGCCTCCGTAGGCAACATCAAAAACGAGTTCCCCCAAATCCGAACAGTTCACGCTAAGTTCTGATGCGGCCAAGTATGATTTAACATTCGTTAATTTTACCCAATCCACTTTTTTGCCTGTTTGTTGGTATTCAATATGTACCAAACCGGCAGGGGTTTCCATTCTTATTTTTCCTAGTTCCTTAGGCATAAGTAGGCCTTCCTCCACCCCTATGGTTATAGCCCCAATGGTACCATGTCCGCACATGGGGAGACAGCCGCTGGTTTCAATGAACAGTATCCCAAAGTCGTTGGCCGGATCCGAAGGGGGGTAAAAAATACTCCCGCTCATCATGTCATGGCCACGAGGTTCGAACATTAATCCTTTCCTGATCCAATCGAACTCCCGCAAAAAATGTTGGCGTTTTTCGCTCATGTCAGCACCAAGGAGATTTGGTCCGCCCCCGGCAACAACTCTAACGGGATTCCCACAGGTATGGGCATCCACACAAAAAAATGTCTTCCTACCCATTATTTTAGAGAGACTGTTTGGTATGCTCGCCGTTTACCAACCTCATGATTTTCAAAGGATTATTGGTTTTTAGGGCATCCGGTAACAATTCTTCCGGCCAATTTTGAAAGGCTACCGGCCTTACCCAACGTCTTATGGCCGAAGTTCCCACGGAGGTGAACCTACTGTCAGAAGTGGATGGAAATGGACCTCCGTGCATCATAGATGGGCAAACTTCCACTCCGGTAGGCACTCCGTTGAAAATGATGCGTCCTACCCTATTGACCAACGCATTTATTACATCCTGACTCATTTTGATCTCGGTTTCCGTACCGAGAATAGTTCCCGTCAACTGTCCTTCCAAATGCTGGATTACGGTAAGCAGCTCCCCTTTGTCCCGACATTGGACAACGATTGAAAAGGGGCCAAATACCTCCTTATGTAGCACTGGATTGTCCAAAAAGTCTTTGGCGGCAACGGTCAATATTTTTTGTCCGGCAAAATTAGGGGCAACTTCACCTTTAAAAGAGGCAACTTCCATCGTTTTGGCTTGGGAGGATAATTCTTTTTTCCCTTTTTCATAGCCTTCATAAATATTGGGGTGCAACATACAAGAAGGCTCCAATTTTTCAATTTCCTTGCCCAATTTGGTAATAAAACCATCCATTGCCTCTCCTTTTATACCAATGATAAGTCCAGGATTGGTACAAAATTGTCCCGCTCCGAGCACAATGGAACCGGCGTATTGTGCTGCCCATTCAGACCCTTTCTGCTCTAGGGCAGACGGTAGCACCACTACAGGATTGATACTTCCCATCTCGGCAAACACGGGGATTGGCTCCTTTCTCTCAGCGGCCAATTGATATAGGGCCATACCGCCCTTTGTACTGCCTGTAAAACCAACGCCTTTCACCTTGGGGTGCATGGTCAACAATTGCCCTACCTGCGAATCACTACTATTTAGATTGGAAAAAACTCCATCGGGCATACCTGTCTTTTTGGCGGCCAAGGCAATTGCAGAAGCTACCAACTCCCCCGTGCCGGCATGCATTGGGTGACTTTTTACAATTACGGGACATCCGGCGGCCAAAGCACTGGCAGTATCCCCCCCTGCGGTAGAAAATGCCAGTGGGAAATTGCTGGCACCAAAAACCGCAATGGGACCAATGGGAAGCAACATTTTTCTAATGTCCACTTTTGGCAATGGCTCCCTATCCGGCTTCGCGGTATCTAAAGTGGCCTCTACCCAGGAACCTTCCTCCAATAAGGTGGCGAAAGCCCGTAGTTGCCCCATTGTTCTGCCCCTCTCCCCTATTGCCCTGCCTTCGGGCAATCCGGATTCCTGGACATAAACAGCAATCAATTCATTGCCCAAGGCTTCAATTTCGCTGGCAATAGCCTTCAGAAATTCAGCTTTTTTTCTGTCCGGGAAGTTTCGGTAGGTTTCAAATGCAATCGCCGCTTTTTCCACTGCGGCATTTACCTCTTCCTGGGAAGCCTCATGGAAAATCCATTCCGTAGGTTTGTTTAATTTTGGATTGAACGTTGAATAAGTTTTATTGTTCCCGGCCGATGTAACTGTTCCTATAAAGTTTTTCCCTGTAATCATTTTAAATATTTTCTAATTATTGGTTCAAATGAACTTCTGTTTCCCTGACTAAAGTAACACTTTAGAAGCTTATTTGGTTAAACCAACGCTGCTTTATACTCCGGAAGGCTGGGTCTGGTCCTTATCCCTTCCGCTATTATTTTCAAGACCCTATCCCTGTCCTCCCCTTGTAGAGGTAGTCTAGGGGCCCTTACTTGCTCCGTTCCAATTCCGGTAGCTACTTCGGCCAATTTTATATTTTGCACCAATTGGGGGTTGATGTCCAGTTCCAACAAAGGTAAAAACCACCTGTAAATGGCCAAGGCTTCCTTAATTCTTCCGGCTCTGGCCAAGCTATATATGGCTACGGTTTCTGCGGGAAAGGCACAGACCAGCCCGGCTACCCATCCGTCCGCGCCCATGAGCACGCTTTCCAACCCTAAAGTGTCCACTCCTGTCAACACTTTTAATCGGTCGCCAAATCTATTCTTGATCCTCGTAATGTTCGAGATATCGCGGGTAGATTCCTTTACAGCCTGTATATTGGGCATGGTCAACAATTCTTCGAACATATCCAAGGTAACCTCGATACCATAATCTATTGGATTGTTGTATACCATTATAGGCAAATCCGTGCTCATGGCCACTTCCTTAAAGTAGGTCACCGTTTCAAAATTATTCGCTTTGTAGCGCATGGGTGGAAGCATCATTAAACCACTTGCCCCATATTTCTTGGCCCTATAAGTTGCTTCAATGGCACCCTTTGTTGTTTGTTCGGCTATATTCATGATTACAGGAATTTTACCGCTAACGATTCTCACGGTCTCCTGCACCAGTATCTTCTTTTCATCATCCGTTAAGGTACTGGCCTCCCCAAGGGTGCCGCCCAATATAATAGCGCTTACTCCGGCATCCAGCTGTGCCAAAATATTTATTTCGAACATTTTTAGGTCCAGGGTGTCCTCATGTGTAAATTTGGTGGTAACTGCAGGCATTACGCCTTCCCATTTTATGTGCATAACAATAATTTTTGTATTGAATTACAAATTTAAGGCATCCAAATACCTTATCATGGAGAAATATTAGCCGAATATGAGTGTATATTGACTTATTGGTTTTTCCAATGGGGAAAAAGGAAGAAACTTGGAGTGAGTTCCGGTTCCCAAACCATTACATTTCCAAAAGGTCATGGTTCCTTCTTCCAAATAAACTGTGCACCTTATAGAATACCATCACCGATGATCCGAACAGTTTTATAAAAATAGTAAGATTCTTTCTTTCAGATTTCCCTATTTTTGGAAAATTCTGAACTAATTAAATGAACTCAATGAAAAAAATACTTTTTGTTGCATTAGGATTTTCCATTGCCTGCAACTCATCACAAAAAACTATTTCCCAACAAATTGAACCGATAAGAACCCTTGTAGACCCTCAGGTTTATGCCCAAACCATCACAGAAGAAGAATTAAAGGAACATCTCTATACCTATGCTTCGGACGAATTTGAAGGTAGGGATACCGGGGAGCCGGGTCAAAAATTGGCAGTTGAATATCTCAAAAAGGAATATGTTGAACTGGATATTCCTGCTGCCCAATCGGACGGGAATTATTTTCAAAATGTGCCATTGGTCATAAGTAAATTGCCTAAGGGAGCAATTTCCATCAATGGGAAGGAATACGAAAATGGTAATGGATTGTTGACCTTTACGGCGGCTACGGGTACCTATGGGGATATTGTATATGTAAACCATGGTATTGAAGAGGGGAATTATTCGGATTATACAGGAGTGGATGTAAAAGGTAAAATAGTCCTGATGAAGGCTGGAGAACCTAGGAACGCTGACGGAACCTATACGCTTTCGGGCTCAAATGAAATGTCTGTTTGGAGCAATATGTCCGAATCTATTGGAAAAAGAATGGAATTGGCATCTGGCAAAGGTGCCATTGGAGTACTCTATTATGATGAAGACAACTATGGCCGTTTTAAGAATAGGTTTAATTATATGCAGGGACAGGACAGTGGAAGTATGGGGCTGAAGGATGAGGTGCAAGAGGATTTTTTTAGTTTTTTTATTGATACCCCTGTAGCAAATGCCATTCTTCCCAATATTAAATCTGAAAATACTTCTAAAAACGTTTCCATCAAATTGACCCTGAATATTGTAAGTGATAGTGAGGAGGTGGAGTCGGAGAATGTAGTAGCTGTAATTAAAGGATCGGAAAAGCCCGATGAGTATGTAATTATTTCAGCCCATCTTGATCATGTCGGTGTGAATAATGAAGGGGAAATTTTTAATGGCGCTGATGATGATGGTTCTGGAACCGTTGGTGTTTTAGAGATTGCGGAAGCCTTTAAAAAGGCCGCGGATGATGGTAACGGCCCTAAAAGATCTATCGTATTTCTACATGTTACCGGAGAGGAAAAAGGTCTTTTGGGTTCAAAATATTACGCGGATCACGATCCTATTTTTCCTTTGTCCCAAACGGTGGCCGATCTAAATATTGATATGATTGGGAGAATAGATCCGAATCGCCAGGGAGATAGAAATTATATTTATTTGATCGGTTCGGATAAGTTGAGCACGGAACTCCATGAGTTGTCTGAAGAGGTCAACAAAAAATACATGAATATGGAGTTGGACTACACTTATAACGATGAAAATGATCCCAACCGTTTCTACTACAGAAGTGATCATTATAATTTTGCAAAAAATAATATCCCCATTATATTCTATTTTAATGGAACGCATGCGGACTATCACCAACCGGGAGATACCCCGGACAAAATTAATTATGACCTGCTCCAAAACAGAACTAGGCTGGTGTTTTTAACCGCTTGGGAAATAGCAAACAGGGAGGCCCGTTTAAAGGTGGATAAAGCCACTCGATGATTTAAAAAGATACTTTAATACATAACAAAAATTGTCTTAACAAGGTTTCTCGGAAAATCAGGTTTACCTCTCCCGATAGCTATCGGGACTAAAGCCTGCCTGTCCGGTAGGCAGGGAAACCTGATTTTCCTCGATTCCTCCCCTGCCCGACTAATTCGTTCCCGTCCGTACCGAAACGGGCGGACAGGCGGGCTTTAGGGTCGGGGTCAAAAATCGATGGAAATTTTGCGGAAATTATTTTTGCCGTGTACTAAGGAAAAATCTTCTAGATAGCAGTTTCAAAAAGGTGGATGAATTTGGATCGTCCACCTTTTTTATTCAAAATAATTAAGGACTTTGGTACTCCCTGGCCCGTCCCAAATTATTCGGGAGTAGAATATTGACATAAACAATAGGAGAAGGTTATATTCCAAACAATAGGTAACTTTTATGTTGAACATCGTAATTATTCCTATATTAATTTCAATGATTTACAAGATAGTCTTAATTTTGCATGTTAGTAAAAAAGTAGGCCTTGTGCCTCTTTACCAACATTTAATCTTAGATTGTAAATCATAACCCTATAAAATGAAGAAAACGTTATTTGATAAAGTATGGGATTCCCATGTTGTTCATAAGATAGAAAATGGGCCGGATGTATTGTTCATTGACCGTCACATGGTTCACGAAGTTACCAGTCCGGTAGCATTTTTAGGCATAAAAAGTAGGGGTATTCCAGTAATGTATCCAGGACGTACTTTTGCTACCGCAGATCACAACACTCCTACCATAAACCAGCATTTACCGGTTGCGGATCCCCTATCGGCCAACCAGTTGAAAGCGTTGGAGGAAAATTCCAGGGCACACGGAATTTCATATTGGGGTCTTGGACATGAAAAAAATGGAATTGTACACGTGGTAGGTCCGGAATATGGAATTACCCAGCCAGGCGCTACCATTGTATGTGGTGATTCGCACACGTCTACCCATGGAGCATTTGGGGCTATTGCATTTGGTATAGGAACTTCCGAAGTAGAAATGGTATTGGCCACCCAGTGCATTATGCAGCAGAAAGCCAAATCCATGCGTATTAATGTAAATGGAAAACTTAGTAAGGGCGTAACCCCAAAGGATGTGGCCCTATATATAATTTCTAAATTGACAACCTCGGGTGCCACGGGGTATTTTGTGGAATATGCAGGAGATGTTTTTAGGAATATGACCATGGAAGGTAGGATGACAGTTTGTAACCTAAGTATTGAAATGGGAGCCCGGGGAGGGATGATAGCTCCGGACGAAAAAACTTTCGAATATATCAAAGGACGTGAATTTACTCCTGAAGGTGCCAATTGGGACAGGGCCATGGAATATTGGAAAACGCTTAAAACGGATGAGGGCGCCATTTTTGATAAAGAAATAACTTTTGACGCTGCGGATATTGAACCTATGATAACATACGGAACCAATCCAGGAATGGGTATCGGAATTTCCAATGGTATTCCAAAGGCAGAATCTGTGGAGGGCGGTGTTGCCACTTACAAAAAATCACTTCAATATATGGCCTTCAATGAGGGGGATAATATGATTGGAAAGCCAATTGATTTTGTGTTTTTGGGAAGTTGTACCAATGGCCGTATTGAAGACTTTAGAGCCTTTGCTTCCTTGGTAAAAGGTAGAAAAAAAGCCCCTAACGTTACTGCTTGGTTGGTACCTGGATCCCATAAGGTAGAATCAGCTATTAAGGAAGAAGGAATTTTGGATATTTTGCAGGAAGCCGGTTTTGAATTGAGGGAGCCCGGATGCTCTGCATGCCTGGCCATGAACGATGACAAGGTACCCGCCGGTAAATATGCCGTTAGTACCTCCAATAGAAATTTTGAAGGTAGACAAGGTCCAGGTTCCAGAACACTTTTGGCCAGTCCGTTGGTTGCAGCTGCTGCAGCCGTTACCGGAATGGTTACCGATCCTAGGGAGCTGATGCAGGAGGAATTGGTTTAAAACCTAAAGCATTCCTTATAAATTATAGCTTCCGGAGGGTTTTATTCAGGTCATTATAATTTTGTGATAAAATAAAGTTTAATTTTCGTTTAGCGCTGGGCGCTGAGCACCTAAGTTTAAATAACATGGCATACGATAAATTTAATATACTTAAAACAACTGCGGTTCCGCTTCCTATCGAAAATGTGGATACGGACCAAATAATTCCGGCCCGTTTTCTTAAGGCGACGGAGCGTAAAGGTTTTGGGGACAATTTGTTCAGGGATTGGCGTTACAATTCCGATAACAGTCCAAAAGAGGATTTTGTCCTGAACAATCCTACCTTTAATGGCAAAATTTTGGTGGGGGGCAAAAACTTTGGGTCAGGCTCTTCAAGGGAGCATGCCGCTTGGGCAGTTTACGATTACGGATTTAGGTGTGTGGTATCCAGTTTTTTTGCCGATATTTTTAAAAACAATTGTTTAAACATTGGTGTATTGCCCGTGCAAGTTAGTGCTCCGTTTTTAGAAAAAATATTTGAAGCTATCTATGCGGATCCAAAAACAGAATTGGTGGTCAATTTACCTGAACAGACCATTACCTTATCTACAACCGGGGAGTCCGAAAGTTTTGACATCAACAATTATAAAAAGGATAATATGCTGAACGGCTTCGATGATATTGATTATCTTTTGAACATCAAAGAGAATATCAGGGAATTTGCCGAAGATACTCCACTATAAAATATTGCATGCAGTATATGTGCCATAGACCTGAGCTGGGGTTCCCTTAGTCTTGATAGGTTGAGTAGGCATTTTACTGTATTTTAAGTTATTGGTCAATTGGGATACGGTTACTAGATCTGCATAAATGAAACGAAGAATAATTGAAATAATGGACACCACCCTTCGGGATGGGGAACAGACCTCGGGGGTGTCCTTTTCTGCATCCGAAAAACTTACTTTGGCCAAGTTGCTGTTGGATGAGCTGAATGTGGATAGAATTGAAGTAGCTTCCGCCCGGGTGTCGGAAGGCGAACTGTCAGCGGTACAGCAGATCACCGAATGGGCCGGTTCCAAAGGATATTTGGACCGTGTTGAGGTATTGACATTTGTGGATGGAGGTGTATCTATCGACTGGATGAAAAAATCCGGTGCCAAGGTCCAGAATCTTTTGACCAAAGGTTCTATGAACCACCTAACGCACCAGCTTAAGAAAACTCCACAACAACATTTTACCGAAATAGGGAATATCATTGCCGAAGCGGCCAAGGAAGGCATTTCTACCAATGTATATTTGGAGGATTGGAGCAATGGGATGAGAAACTCCAAGGAATATGTCTTCCAATTTATAGATTTTCTGGCCACGCAACCAATTAAAAGGGTGTTGTTGCCCGATACTTTGGGGATCCTTACCTACACCGAAACCAACCATTATATATCGGAGATAGTACAGCGTTATCCCAAGTTGCATTTCGATTTTCATGGGCATAACGATTATGACTTAAGTGTTGCCAATGTTATGGAGGCATTAAAGGCGGGTTGTCATGGACTTCATTTAACCGTAAACGGTATGGGTGAAAGGGCCGGAAACGCTCCCATGGCAAGTGCTATTGCGGTCATCAACGATTTTATGCCCGAAATAGAAGTGGCCGTGAACGAATCTTCCCTTTACAAGGTAAGCAAGTTGGTTTCCGCCTTTACCGGATTTGGAATTCCTGCCAACAAACCAATCGTGGGCGACAATGTTTTTACCCAAACTGCGGGGATCCATGCTGATGGGGATAGTAAAAAGAATTTGTACTTTAATGATTTGATACCTGAGCGATTTGGGAGAAAACGCAAATACGCATTGGGAAAGACCTCGGGAAAGGCCAATATCCAAAAAAATCTTCAGGAGCTGGGGTTAACGCTCAACGATGATGAATTAAAGAAGGTTACGGCCCGTATTATTGAACTGGGGGATAAAAAGGAAAAGGTAACCAAGGAGGACTTGCCCTACATTATTTCAGATGTGTTGGATAGCGGGACCTATCAGCAAAAAGTATTTGTTAAATCATATGTGCTTACCCATTCCAAAGGTTTAAAGCCATCCACTACCCTATCCCTTGAAATTAATGGGGAACTTATAGAAGAACATGCTCAGGGCGATGGGCAATATGATGCTTTTATGAATGCCTTGAGAAAAATTTATAAATCCAAGAAATTGGAATTGCCTACTTTGGTGGATTATGCGGTACGGATTCCGCCAGGGAGTAATTCCGATGCGCTCTGCGAAACCATCATTACATGGAAAAACGGGGATAAGGAATTTATTTCCAGGGGGTTGGACTCCGATCAAACCGTCTCGGCCATAAAAGCGACCGAGAAAATGTTGAATATCATCCAAGAAAAACACAAACAATTATAACCATGCCAGACGCAAGGCGAATGGCAAAAAGCAAGAATAAATGAAACATCCATGACTAAAGATTTTGTCACACGGCGGAATGATTATTTGGATGTTACATGTGACATTTGAAAAACAATAAATATAAACACATGAAATTAAAAATTGCCCTTTTAGCAGGAGATGGGATAGGTCCTGAAGTTATTGATCAAGCGGTAAAAGTATCCAATGCCATAGCTAAGAAATACAATCACGAGATAAGCTGGACGCCGGCCCTTACAGGTGCAGCTGCAATTGATGCGGTTGGGGAGCCTTATCCGGATGAAACCCATGCCATTTGTGAAGCTGCGGATGCCGTTTTATTCGGGGCCATAGGGCATCCGAGATTCGACAACGATCCCTCTGCCAAGGTACGTCCAGAACAGGGATTGCTGAAAATGAGGCAGAAACTGGGTTTGTTTGCCAATGTGAGGCCCACTTTTACCTTTCCATCACTTATAGATAAATCCCCTTTGAAACGCGAACGTATAGAGGGTACGGATTTAATTATTCTTAGAGAATTGACAGGTGGAGTATATTTCGGGGAACGCGGGCGGAAGGATGATGGTAATACTGCTTTTGACACTATGACCTATACCCGTGCGGAAATTCAGCGTTTGGCCAAAAAAGGTTTTGAAATGGCCATGGTCAGATCCAAAAAACTTTGCTGTGTTGATAAGGCCAACGTTTTGGAATCTTCCAGACTGTGGAGGGAGACCGTACAGGCCATGGAAAAGGATTATCCGGAAGTAACGGTTTCCTACGAGTTTGTTGATGCAGTTGCTATGCGTTTGGTGCAATGGCCCAAAGGATATGATGTAATAATAACCGAAAATCTTTTTGGCGATATCCTGACCGATGAGGCTTCCGTAATTTCAGGGTCTATGGGATTAATGCCCTCGGCTTCCGTAGGAACCAAGACCAGATTGTACGAGCCTATTCACGGATCATATCCGCAAGCGGCCGGGAAGGATATTGCAAATCCGTTGGCCACCGTACTTTCTGCTGCCATGATGTTCGAAGATTTCGATTTGAAGGAGGAGGCACAGGCCATTCGCGATGTCGTAAACAAATCTTTGGCAGAAGGTGTGGTTTCTGAAGATTTGGCTGAAGGGGGAAAGGCCTATAAGACCAGTGAAATTGGAGATTGGTTGGCAAAGAACGTTTAAGGAAAGTGTCATTTCTGCTTAGAGGCAGGAATCCATAAAAAAAGGGCATCCAAAACAGTAATGGACGCCCTTTTTTTCAACAAATTTTTAACCCAGGGTTACGAATTGAATGCCATTTTTCTTTTGGTACTGACCGCCCTATTTTTGGAAAATACCAAGATCAACACTGCTATGGTTATCCCGGTACCGGCCATGAGGGCCCCTACCAAGCTTGCGGAGGTAAATCCAAACCCCATGGCTATGGGCAATCCGGCAAAAAATGCTCCGGAGGCATTACCCATATTAAAGGCACTTTGGTTCATGGAAGATCCAAGCATTTCAGATCCTTTGGATGCCCTTATTATGGCCAATTGAATTGGTGTGCCCACCATAAAGGAAACTATACCAATTATGAACGTTAAAATTAAAATGGCCACTGGATTGGCTGCCACCAAAAAGTTGATTATCAGTACCATTACCATTAAGGACAAGCTGATGATGACCGCTTTTAACGGGCTAAATATCTCCGCCATTTTGGCCCCGATAAAATTTCCAAAAACCATTCCTATCCCGGCCAAAATCATGGCATAACTAACCATGCTTTCCGAATGTCCGGATACATTGGTCAGCAAAGGGGCTATATAACTATACCAGGCAAAGAAGCCTCCGGTACCGATGGTAGTCAGTAGGATGAGCAACCATATTTCCACTCTTTTAAATACTTGCAGGTCCTTGAAGAATCCTGCAGAGGAGGATTTTTCCATTTTTGGGATCCAAAAGTAAATACAGGCCATTGCGGCGATACCAACAATACCGACCATAAGAAACGATAGGTTCCAGTTGTAATGATGCCCAAGGTATGTGCCAATGGGAACCCCTATTACATTGGCTATTGTAAGTCCGGCAAACATAGTGGCTATGGCCTGTGCGGCTTTCCCCTCTTTGGCCAACTTTCCTGCCACTACAGCACCGATCCCAAAGAAGGCTCCATGTGGCAATCCCGATAGAAATCGGGCGATCATTAAAGTAACATAGTCTGTTGAAAATGCGGAAAGGGTATTGAAAACTGTAAACCATAACATTAAAAAGAGCAACACCTTATGTGCCGGCCATTTTCCACTCATGGCCGTTAAAGTGGGCGCACCAATTACCACCCCCAGGGCATAGGCAGATATAAAATGCCCTGCCTGTGGAATACTTATTTGAAGAGAATTGGCCACGTCCGGTAGAATACCCATAATTACAAACTCGGTCATCCCTATACCAAAGCCTCCTACCCCTAGGGCAAGCAACGCTTTTTTATTCGATTTGTCCATACTCATAATATTATTATTTATGACATTAATACAGGTACAATATTACAGCAAGGTATTCTCGTATTGCTATGGATAATTATCCTATTTATATTCATTTATATCCTGTAAGAGCCTGTTTAAATTTTATCCTTCGGTTTAATTATGCGCCTTTTTCCGCCATACTTCAGCTATTTTTTCGGCTCGTAGCTATGGCTATGCGTCTTAAAATACCTTTGTCTGACGAAAAAATACCCTATAATAAATTCCAAAAACAAATTCTAAACAGGCTCTAAAAAAGCGGCAAAAGTACGACTCTTTGCTCAAATAGGGTTTATTTATAGTAGTTTTCCAATCGTATTGGGAAATATTTAAGACATGGAGATCTTAATTTTTAGCCTTTTTATGACATAAATTTTTTTCCATGACGATATTAAAATTCATTTGTCTTGTGGTCGGAAGTTTAGTTTGGTAAGGAATTTTACTTCAAAGTAAAATGGAAGGGCCCACATTTGGAAAATGTCACTTATCCAAACTTTTGTACGGATATAAAAAATGAAAAATTAAGGCCCAATCTATATATCCAGTCGGACCTTAATTTGTATAATTCTAAAGAGCAGTAATTCTATAATCGGGTATTGGTTATAGAATGTAGTCGGTACTAATAAAGTTGGATAATCTGGATTCCAATAATTGTTCTACGGTTTCATTATTAAGTTCGTTGTCCTTAAAGGCCACAAATGTCCTTATGGAAAAGGAACGCAGGGCATCATAGACGCTTAAGGTAGCCTGTGCGGAGTCTTTTCTCCCGGTAAAGGGATACACGTCCGGACCCCTTTGGCAAGAGCTGTTCAGATTAACCCTACAGACCAAGTTCACCAAGGTGTCTATTAAAGGAGCTATGGCGTATACATCCTTTCCGAACAAACTGACCTGTTGCCCGTAATTGGATTCGGCCATATCGTCCAAGGGTTCTTCAATATCCCTAAAGGTCACGATTGGAATTATCGGACCAAATTGTTCTTCCTTATATACCCTCATTTCTTTGTTGACAGGATATAATACCGCAGGCCAAATATAATTGTCGGAATGCGTTCCTCCTTTTTTATTTAAAATCATGGCCCCTTTTTCCCTGGCATCATCTATTAATTCCTGAATATAGGCCGGCTTACCGGGTTCCGGCAAAGGGGTCAACTTAACGCCATCCTCCCAAGGGTTTCCGAATTTTAGGGCATCTACCCTTTCAGAAAAACGTTTATTAAATTCAGTGGCAATATCTTCATGGACATAGATTATTTTTAGTGCGGTACAGCGTTGTCCGTTAAATGATAAGGTACCGGTAATACACTCGTCTATAGTTAGGTCCAAATCTGCGTCCGGTAGTATGATAGCCGGATTTTTAGCTTCCAGTCCCAGTACCAAACGAAGCCTATTGCTTTTAGGATGTTGGTTTTGTAGGGCATTGGCCGATTTACTATTACCTATCAAAGCCAATACATCTATTTTACCGGTCTTCATTATCGGAGCGGCTACGGCCCTTCCCCTACCAAATACAATATTCACTACCCCTTTTGGGAAACTGGATTGAAAGGCTTCCAACAAGGGGGTAATCAATAATACACCGTGTTTGGCTGGCTTAAAAATAGTGGTATTTCCCATTATTATCGCAGGAATAAGCAAGGCAAAGGTTTCGTTCAAAGGATAGTTATATGGGCCCAAACAGAGTACGACCCCAAGTGGACCCCTTCTAATATGCGCATAAACCCCATCGTTTTTTTCAAATTTGGCATTATCCCTGTCAAGTTGCTTGTAATCCTCAATGGTATCATTGATATACTCCACCGTTCTGTCGAACTCCTTTTGGGAGTCTGGCAGCGATTTTCCAATTTCCCACATTAGAAGTTTTACAATTTCTTCGCGCTTGGTCTTCATTTTCCTCACAAAAATTTCCATGCAGTCTATGCGTTCCTTGACCCGCATGGTAGGCCATATTCCTTTCCCTTTATCATAGGCGGATAATGCCGCATCCAAAGCTTCCAAGGCTTCCTTTTCTCCCATATCCGGAATACTTCCCAGTAAGGTTGGCTTATACTCCGTTGTTGAGGAAATGGTAGAATATACCTCTGTGGTATTCCCTTTCCACGCCTTTAATTGGCCGTCCACCAAAAAGTGTCGTTGATCAATGGTATTCATTGTTTGAAATTCTTCCGGTATTTTAGTATCGCTCATATTGTCCAGTATGTATTTTTCTATCGTTATAAAAATAGTACCTATTTGGAATCCAGCAACAGTTATTCAACAAAAAATAGATGCTTTCGTATCAGTAGTACCTATTTTAGTGTTTACACCACATTATAACCCACTTCTACAACAATTCTTTCACGGCCAACTTAATTTAATATTACTTAGCCCTGCAGAATTAACCTTCTGTTATATATTAATAATCCTACAATAATACCACCAAATTCTGATGAAAAAACACGTCTTTAGTTTACTTTTTGCCTTATTTGTATCACTGTTGAACAATGCCCAGCAATGGGAACCATTGGGTGCAAATGATTTTAATGCCCCTGCTTCAGCATCAGGTAGATTTTTATGTACTGCGAACGGTCCCAATAATACCATTTATTCGGCTTATCGAGATGAAGATA
Organism: Arenibacter sp. P308M17; assembly: GCF_003426735.1. Classification (GTDB taxonomy): domain Bacteria; phylum Bacteroidota; class Bacteroidia; order Flavobacteriales; family Flavobacteriaceae; genus Arenibacter. Next base: position 381,963 of record NZ_QVON01000002.1, on the reverse strand, counting down.
ATGGATACAAGATAAGTGTTAAACAGTTTATCGACAACGAATGGGTATATGTGGGTACCCCCGGTTTTTCATCAGCGTCTATAAATTCTTTGTATTTGGCGACGGATACCAATTACCGACCCTACGTGATTTTTTCAGATAATACTTACACCAACAAAGCAACCGTAATGCGTTTCAATGGCGATACATGGGAATTGGTCGGTAACCCGGGCTTTACTTCCGGTCCTTCTTATAACAATTCAATTGCTATTGCCCCGGACGGAACAATTTATGCGGCAATTTCCGACTCTACCGATTCTTACAGGCTTACCGTGTACCATTTGGTAAATGATACTTGGGAGCTTTTAGGTCTTGCAGGCATATCGGATGCTTCCGTAAGTAATGTCCATATGGAGGTGGATAGTAATTCAATACCCTATGTTGCCTATACAGAGGCGCTATCAAATTATCCATATTACGGCTCGGTAAAAAAGTATATAAACGGTGCCTGGGAATATGTTGGTGCCCAATCTTTTACGGGATTGACTTCCTATATGGCCTTTGACATTGATAAGAACGATGTACCCTTTGTTTTGACGAACGATAGTTCCAACAATAGCGTCCCTTTGGTTTCAAAATTTGATAATAATATGTGGCAAACTGTAGGTTCAAATACAGTTTCCGATAATATGTCCGGTTATTTGGCAATGACGATAAGTGAAAACAATGTCCCTATTGTGGCTTTCCAAGGTCAGGCCAGTGACGTAACCGTAAGACAACTCAACAATGGAAGCTGGGAAACCGTTGGCTCGGGAAGTTTGCCATTTGATTACGCACATAACAAACCAAGTATAACGGCAACCAATGACAAAATATTTGTATCCCAACAAGGAGATGATATGATGATGATGGGTTCTTTGGCGACCGTACTTCAATATTCGGACGGAGAATGGTCCTCCACAGGGGGCAATACAGGTATTGCCAAAGGAAGTATTCAAAAAGATGCCTTGGCCATAGATAATAATGGCATACCTTATATAGCATTTGTTGATTATAACAATGATTATAAGATTTCGGTGCTTAGTTATCAAAACGGGGAATGGGTACCTGTGGGCAATGAAGGTATCTCGGTTTCTTCGGCCACTCCGGTAACCATAGATATCGATTCCAACAATGTTCCCTATATTTTTTATATGGATTCTTCCGTAGCGGGAAGGGGAACCGTCCAACGTTATGTAAACGGTAATTGGGAAATGGTGGGGAATATTGGGTTCACCACTACCAATGGTCACAACCTGACCATTGCTTTGGACCCCGATAACATTCCCTATGTGGTTTACGGCTATTATTCCGGATCTTACAAAGTAGAGGTCATGAAGTTCAACGGGTCTGCTTGGGAAATGGTAGGGGATTCCGCTTTTCCGGAACCTTCCTCTGAAGCGGACCTTGATTTTAGTGCAGAAGGAATACCCTATTTGGCCTATACCGATGCTAATAATGGATATAGAGAAGCTGTGCAGCGTTACGTTAATGGTTCTTGGGAACGGGTAGGTGTTCTGGGGACAGCTGCCGGTGCCGCCTATGGAATCAATTTGGAGTTCGATTCCAATGACATCCCCTATATTGCCTATCGGGATCAGGGCAACGGAACCAAGGCTACGGTTAAAAAATTCAACAATGATGCCTGGGAGTTGGTCGGTATTGACGGATTTACTTCTGGGTCTACGGTATATACTACCATGGCCATTTCCAGTGAAGATATTCCATATGTTATTTACAAAGATTATGATAACAATGGCAAGCTATCCGTACAACGGTTCAGTAACAATACATGGGAGATTGTAGGTGATGCCGGATTCTCGGCATCTTCATTGGAATGGCCTTCCATAAAGGTTTCAAATGACGGAACGGTGTATTGTGTTTACTACAGTAATATGGATAAAATTTTTGCCAAAAAATTTAGTGACAATTCCTTGCCCGTTTTTACTTCGGATGAGGAAGTAAGTATTACGGAAAATGAAACTTCGGTGATAGATATTAATGCGATGGACAATGATGGGGATATGGAAGGCAATGGCCTGTCCTATACATTTTCATCTAAAAATAATGAGGGTGTGGACAATGATCTATTTCAACTAGAACCAATAACAGGGGAACTTAGCTTTCAGGAAACCCCGAATTTTGAAGTCCCATTGGACGAAGACATGGATCAAATATATGATGTGCAAGTGGCCGTTACGGATTCAAAAGGAGGTGTTGCCACACAACGTATTTTAGTAAATATAAGCAATATAAACGAACTGGTACTGGATATCAGCACTACAGCTGCTGCCTGTTATGATGGAAATTCGGGTATGGCCACCATCACCGTAGATCAAGGAAACAAAGGATATCTCTTTGAATTGTCCCAAAATGAAATCAATATTGGGGAGTCCATCACCACCCAAGATCCAAGCTATACGTTTGATGCTTTGGTGGCCGGGCACTATTCGGTCTTAGTAACGGACAATGAAGGTGATACAGTGTCCCAAAGTTTTACAATAGATCAACCTGAGGTCTTACAAGTTAATGCCAACAATACCTTGGAAAGTTATGAAGGTGCCAATGATGGGAGTGTGGAATTAACTATTTCTGGGGGTACAGCTCCTTATGTTTACATTTGGTCCAATGGTGAAACCAGTAGGACGGTTACAGGTCTTGGGAATGGCCCTTATTCCGTTACTGTTAAGGATGCCAATGATTGTTCCATTGATTTATCGGTTACCGTCGGATTAAATGTACCGCCAAAAATTCTTTCATCGGCATCCATCGCAATGGATGAAAACACGGTGGAAGTCACAGATATCAGTGTATCCGATACAGAAGGGGATTTGGAGTTGCAAGGAATTGTCTATTCCCTAACAACAAATGATAACGGAGGGGAAGACAATTCATTATTTTCCTTAAATACTGATTTGGGTATTATACAGTTCGCTACAGCACCGGATTTTGAAAATCCAATCGATGCTGATGAGGATAATACGTATCACCTTCAAATAACAGCCGAGGATTCTTATGGGGCTACTTCCCTACAGAATATTACCGTAATCATTTTGGACCTACAGGATGATGTGGATGATTATGATAAGGATGGAATTTCAGATGAACTTGATGCGGACGATGACAACGATGGGGTAACCGATACGGAAGATGTTTTTCCCTTGGATGCATCAGAGGATACGGACACGGATAGCGATGGTATTGGCAATAATGCCGATGAGGACGACGACAAAGATGGAGTAACCGATACAGAGGATGCTTTTTCCTTGGACGCATTGGAGGATACGGACACGGATGGTGATGGTATTGGCAATAATGCCGATGAGGACGACGACAATGATGGCGTAACCGATACTGAGGATGCTTTACCCTTGAATGCATCGGAGGATACGGACGTAGATGGCGATGGTATTGGCAATAATGCCGATGAGGACGATGACAATGATGGTGTGCCCGATACAGAGGATACTTTTCCCTTGGACGGATCAGAAGATACGGACGCGGATGGTGATGGTATTGGCAATAATGCCGATACGGACGATGACAATGACGGAATTCTGGATTTTCAAGATGCATTTCCAACGGAAAGTACCCCATTGGTTATACCGGCAGAAGCATTTACTCCGAACGGTGACGGTGTTAATGATTTTTGGATAGTACCGGGCATAGACAATTATCCCAATAATACGGTCAGGGTTTACAATAGATCGGGTAATGCTGTATTTGAAGCCGGAAATTATAAAAATAACTGGGCCGGAGGCTACAATAACAATAATGGCAAACTACCTGCCGGGTCTTATTTCTATGTCATTGAATTAGGAAATGGGCAACAGCCCGTTCAAGGTTGGATCTTCATCAATTATTAAAACAATACAATTAATTTTTAAAACAATATTATGAAATTATATAAACACCTGTTTATCCTGTTCTTTCTTGCCTATTCTACCATTCAGGCACAGCAAGATCCAAATTCGATATTTTACCGCTATAATATGAATATTTATAATCCTGCGTTTGTAGGCAGCTCCGAAAGTTCGGACATTACTTTAGGAATCCGCAGTCAATGGGCCGGTATAGAGGGAGCTCCGGAAAGTCAGAGTGCCATTTTCAGCTCTCCTTTAGGTAAAAATACAGGTTTGGGACTGTCTATTTTAAATGACAAAACCTTTATAGAGAATCAAACTTGGGTAGCGGTCGATTTTTCCTACCATATTCAATTGAACGATTCCTATAAGCTCTTTTTCGGACTCAAGGCAAGTGCCAACTCCTATAGTGCAAACACCTCAGGGTTAATAACATATGGAATTGGTCAGGATGGTTCCCTAACGGATTATGAGAGCCGGTTTATGCCCAATATCGGCGCCGGTCTCTTTTTGCAACACCAAGATTATTTTCTTTCATTCTCTATTCCCAAATTATTGACCCCAGAGCGTTTACAGGAAAAAAATGGCAATGCCTATTTAGGGGAGAGTAAAATACATATGTATTTATCGGGAGGCTTTGATCTGGGATTGGGCATATCTTCAAAATTGCAGAATTCCGTCATGCTCCGCTATGTGAATGCCGCTCCCGTGTCGGTTGAAATTACTTCCATATTGGACTTCGGATATAAATTTAATCTAGGGGCCTCCTATAGATATGATGAAAGCATTAGTGGTCTATTTTTATTTAAGGTAAGTGATAAATTCAATCTAGGGTATGCTTATGAAGTAACTACGGATAAGGTATTTAATCGGAACAATGTCAGCAGCCATGAATTATTTATGCGATTATCAATTTAATGGGCAAAAAAATAATGGTTAAACCAAATATTCGAACAAATCTGATTTATCGTTTATATAATCCCCATAAAAATTATTGGCCTTCATTCGATTTATCAAGGGTTCCAGATCCTTAGGATCCTTAAGTTCAATACCCACAACGGCCGGGGCATTCTCCCTGCTCGACTTTTTTGAATATTCAAAATGTGTTATGTCGTCATCAGGACCAAGAATTTCAGCTACAAATTGCTTTAGGGCACCCGGTCTCTGGGGAAAGCGTATAATAAAATAATGCTTTAATTTGCCGTAAAGCAGGGCACGTTCCTTTATCTCGGCCGTACGTGTAATATCGTTGTTGCTCCCACTTACAATGCAGACCACATTTTTACCTTTTATCTCTTCTTTGTAATCGTCCAATACTGTAATAGTAAGGGCACCTGCCGGTTCCACCACTATGGCATCCCTATTGTAAAGATCCAGAATGGTCTGGCAAACCTTGCCTTCCGGAACGGTTACCATGTCATAAAGATGCTCCTTGCATATATTGAACGTAAGGTTGCCAACACGTTTAACGGCAGCACCATCGATAAATTTATCTATTTGTTCCAATTCCGTATTAACTCCCTTTTCTATGGAAGTTTTCATGGACGGGGCCCCTTGCGGTTCAACGCCGATTATTTTAGTTTGGGGCGATAGTTCTTGGAATACGGCACAGAGACCTGAGGCCAATCCCCCACCACCAACGGCCACAAATAGATAATCTATTGGTTCTTTGGCCTGTTCCAGGATTTCCAGACCAACGGTAGCTTGGCCCTCAATAATTTTTGGGTCGTCAAAAGGATGTATATAAGTCATTTTTTTAACGGCACAGAATTTTTTGGCCGCATCCGAGGAATCGTCAAAGGTGTCCCCTTCGAGTACCACGCTTACCCATTCCCCTCCAAATAATTTAGTTTGTTCCACCTTTTGCTTCGGTGTCACCGAGGGCATATAAATGGTACCCCTTATGCCCAAGTAATTACAGGCAAAGGCAACACCTTGTGCATGGTTTCCCGCACTGGCACATACTACTCCGTTGACGGTTTCTTTTTTGGTAAGGGAGCTGATCTTATTGAAGGCACCTCTTATTTTATAACTCCGTACCCTATGCAAATCCTCCCTTTTTAAATAAATATGGGCATCATAAGCCTTGGAATATCGAATGCTCTGCATCAAGGGGGTAATATCCGCTACTTGCCTAATGGTTTTGGCAGCCTTCCGGATGTCCTCTATTTTGGGAAAATATGGTTCCATCAATGGGTATATAAACAAAGGCCTGCCCAGTTCATTAAACTCGGCAGGCCTTATAATTGGTAATTTTTAATTAAACTATAGGTTTCATAGCCGTCATGGATGCACGCAATCTTGCACCAACAATCTCTACCGGATGTTCGCGTAAAGCTTTGTTGACCGCAATTAATTTTGCATTGTCCACACTTAAATGTTTTTGGTCTGCAAAATGTTTTCCAATAACATCGGTATCTATGGTCTTCATGAAATCTGCCAATAAGGGCTTACAGGCATGATCGAACAAATAGCAACCGTATTCGGCAGTATCGGATATTACCCTGTTCATTTCGAACAATTTTTTTCTAGCAATGGTGTTGGCTATCAAAGGAGTTTCGTGTAATGACTCGTAGTAAGCGGATTCGGCAATGATTCCAGATTCGGTCATGGATTCAAAAGCCAGTTCAACACCTGCCCTTACCATAGCTACCATAAGTACCCCGTGGTCATAAAATTCTTGTTCAGAAATTTTATCCGATCCCGCTGGAGTTTTTTCGAAAGCGGTTTCCCCGGTCGCCGCCCTCCATGTCAATAGATTTTTGTCGTCATTGGCCCAATCTTCCATCATGGTTTTAGAAAAATGGCCACTCATGATATCGTCCATATGCTTATGGAAAAGAGGACGCATGATATCCTTCAGTTCTTCCGATAATTCAAAAGCCTTGATCTTGGCAGGGTTGGACAAACGATCCATCATATGGGTGATGCCGCCATATTTAAGCCCTTCGGTAATGGTTTCCCATCCGTACTGGATTAACTTGGAAGCATATCCCGCTTCAATACCTTTTTCTATCATTTTATCGAAACAAAGTATGGAACCCGTTTGCAGCAAGCCACAAAGTATGGTCTGTTCCCCCATTAAGTCGGACTTTACTTCGGCAACAAAGGAAGATTCCAATACCCCGGCCTTATGTCCGCCAGTGGCAACCGCATATGCTTTTGCTTGGGCCAATCCCTTGTCTTGGGGATCATTGTCCGGGTGTACCGCAATTAGGGTAGGAACACCAAAACCCCTTTTATATTCTTCCCTAACTTCCGATCCTGGACATTTTGGTGCCACCATAATAACGGTTAGGTCCTTACGGATCTGCATTCCTTCCTCCACAATATTAAAACCGTGGGAGTAGGATAATGTGGCTCCCTTTTTCATGAGGGGTATAATTGTAGAAACTACATTGGTATGTTGTTTGTCCGGAGTTAAATTTATGACTACGTCGGCCGTTGGGATAAGTTCTTCATAAGTCCCTACCTTGAAACCATTTTCAGTGGCGTTTATATAAGACTGCCTTTTTTCCTTTATGGCCGCACCTCTTAAGGTGTATGAAATGTCCAATCCGGAATCGCGCATATTCAGACCTTGATTAAGTCCTTGTGCCCCACAACCTACTATTACAATTTTTTTTCCTTTCAATGCGGATACACCATCGGAAAATTCTGTAGATTCCATAAACCTACATTTTCCCAATTGAATAAGTTGCTCCCTTAATGATAGCGTATTAAAGTAATTTGCCATTTTTTAACTCGATTTTATTTCCCGATTAGCTTCGGGCTTGATTATTTATTGATTAAACTCTTTTAACAATGATGAAATCTTCATTTCAGATTTTGTAACCGCTATTCGCCCGGAGCGCACAAATTGCATAATCCCATAGGGTTTCAATTGTTGGTACATATCATCAATTTCGTTTCTTCTTCCGGTCTTGGCCAAAACGAAGAATTCCCTTGATACCGTAACAATTTGGGAATTGCTATCCTTAATAATGTTTTGGATATTTCGCTCGTCGAACAATAAGGTGGAGGCCACTTTAAATAAGGCCGATTCCTGATAAATAGTCTCTTCATCGGTATGGTAGAAGGCTTTGATGACCTCTATTTGCTTTTCAACCTGCCCTACAATATTGCGCACCCAATCTTCTGTAGTGTACACCACAATAGTGAATTTTGACACGTTGTCTATTTCCGATTTGGAAACATTTAGACTCTCAATGTTAATATGACGTTTTAAAAATATTCCTGATATTCTGTTCAGTAATCCTACACTATTTTCGGAGTATACTGAAATTGTAAACCATTTATTTTCCATCTCCTCATACCGATCCTCTATCCAAAATAAGAGGCTATAGGCTTTTTAAATTAATATTGATTTTATTTTAAACGTATATCCGATACGGATGCCCCGGATGGGATCATAGGGAATACGTTGTCCTCTTTTTCTACTTTTACTTCCAAAAAGTAAGCCTCTTTGGATGCCAACATCTCTTTAATAGTAGCCTTTAAATCCTTTCTCTCACTGATTCTCTTGGATTCTATATGATAACCCTCGGCAATTTTTACAAAGTCGGGATTTACCATTACGGTGGAGGCATATCTACTTTGGAAGAAGAGTTCTTGCCATTGGCGTACCATTCCCAAATGATCATTATTCAGTACCACGATCTTAACAGGGGTCTTGTTCTGAAAGATGGTCCCCAATTCTTGAATGGTCATTTGGTATCCCCCATCCCCAATAATGGCAACTACCTCCCTATCCATGGCCCCCATTTTGGCACCGATGGCAGCGGGCAGTGCGAAGCCCATCGTTCCCAAGCCACCGGAGGTAACATTGCTTTTGGTCTGCTTAAATTTGGCATATCTGCAGGCGATCATTTGATGCTGCCCAACGTCCGAAACAATTATGGCCCTATGTCCACTGGCTATATTGATCTCCTCAATAACTTCTGCCATGGTAAGTTTTTCCTTGGTAGGGTAAACATCATTTTTAATGATCTGTTCAAACTCTATCTTGTATTTTTCCTTAAATTCATTGTGCCAGGATTCATGGGAGTTGGCTTTGATTAGTGGTATCAACATGTCCAAGGTAACCTTGGAATCGCCCAATACCGCTACATCTGCCTTTACATTTTTGTTTATTTCTGCTGGATCTATATCGAAATGTATAATTTTTGCCTGTTTGGCGTAGGTATCCAAATTACCGGTTACCCTATCGTCAAAACGCATACCGATCGCAATGAGCAAATCGCATTCATTGGTCAATAGATTGGGTCCGTAATTACCGTGCATGCCTACCATACCCACATTTAGGGGATGCTCCGTATCCATGGCGGAAAGCCCAAGTATGGTCCAAGCAGCAGGAATACCCGCTTTCTCTACCAAGTTTTTTAATTGTTCCTCGGCCTTTCCCAAAATTACTCCCTGTCCAAAAACGATAAAGGGTTTTTTGGCGGAATTGATTAAATGGGCCGCTTCCTCAATGGCCTTTATATCCGGTTTGGGATAAGGGTTATAACTGCGGACCCCGGTACAATGCTCGTATGAAAAATCGAACTCTTCAACCTGTGCATTTTTGGTAATATCTACCAATACGGGTCCCGGTCTGCCGGATTTGGCAATGTAGAATGCCTTGGCCAGGACTTCGGGAATTTCAGAAGCCTTGGTTACTTGGCAGTTCCATTTGGTTACCGGGGTGGAAATTCCAATAATATCGGTTTCCTGAAAAGCATCGGAACCCAACAAATGTCTGGCTACCTGGCCAGTAATACAGACCATGGGCGTAGAATCTATCTGGGCGTCTGCAATACCGGTAATTAAATTGGTGGCCCCAGGACCTGATGTAGCCACGGCCACACCTACTTTCCCGGTTACCCTGGCATAGCCTTGTGCTGCATGGGTGGCACCTTGTTCATGTCTTGTTAGGATATGGGTTAGTTTATCCTGGAATTTATATAGCTCATCATAGAGCGGCATAATGGCCCCTCCGGGATATCCATAAATCAAGTCTACACCCTCCGCCAATAGGCAGTGGATTATAGCCTCTGCACCACTTATTCTCTTTCTGATCTGTTTAGATGGTGCTGTTTTTTCTTTTTTCAATGTTTCCATAATTGTAGACCTAATCTAATCGGTTAACATATTTGGTATTTCTACCATTATAATTCCCTTTTGGGATACTTTATATATTAAAATTCATCCGTAACACATCCTTTGGATGCAGACGAAACTGTTTTTGCATATTTATAGAGGATTCCACGCTGAAATTTTAACTTTGGTGCGGTCCATTTGGCCTTTCTTTTCTGTAATTCCTCGTCTGAAATTTCAATATTTATGGTATTGTTTACAGCGTCTATTGCAATAATATCTCCGTTTTCGACCAACGCTATATTACCGCCATCTTGGGCTTCGGGTGCTACATGGCCTACTACGAAACCATGGGAACCTCCCGAAAAACGACCATCGGTAATCAGGGCAACATCCTTACCTAGTCCCGCCCCCATAATAGAGGATGTTGGCTTTAGCATTTCTGGCATGCCCGGTCCTCCTTTTGGACCTTCGTATCTGATCACCACCACGTCCCCTTTTTTAACCTTACCATTTTTTATTCCTGCATTTACGGCATCCTCTCCATCGAACACATTGGCAGTTCCCTTAAAGAACAAACCTTCCTTTCCAGTAATTTTTGCAACGGCACCCTCTGTAGCCAAGTTTCCAAAAAGAATACGGATGTGACCAGTTTCTTTTATGGGCTTATCCAAGGTGCTTATGATATCCTGGCCCTCTATCAGGTTGGGGACATTTTTTAGGTTTTCCGCCAGAGTCTTACCCGTAACCGTTAAACAATCGCCATGGAGCAGGTTGTTGTCCAACATGTATTTGAGGACACCTGGGATTCCTCCAACACCATGCAATTCCTCCATTGAATATTTCCCACTTGGTTTAAGATCTGCCAATAAAGGGGTGCTTTCACTTAATCGTTTACAATCGTCCAATGTAAACTCTATCTGTGCTGCTTTTGCTATGGCCAAAAAATGAAGTACCGCATTGGTGGAACCACCAAGAACGATAACCAATCTAAAAGCATTTTCCAAAGATTTTTTGGTAACTATGTCCGAAGGCTTAATATCCCGCTCCAATAACAGGCGTAGCGCTTCACCTGCCCTAATGGACTCCTCTTCCTTCAATTTATTGTTGCTTACGGCCGGATTTGAAGAATTAAATGGTAAGGACATCCCCAAAGCCTCAATAGCCGAAGCCATGGTGTTGGCCGTGTACATACCGCCACAGGCACCGGCACCTGGACAGGCCTTATGGATAACTTCTTTAAATTCGGACTCATTTATGGTTCCTGCTACCTTTTGCCCATAAGCTTCGAAGGCAGAAATAATATCCAATTTTTTTCCGTTATGACAACCTGAAGCAATAGTTCCCCCGTACACCAAGATCGAAGGCCTATTTAAGCGCAACATGGCCATTAGGGCTCCCGGCATATTTTTATCACAACCAACAACTGTAATTAGACCGTCATAACTCATTCCTTCTACTACGGTTTCCATGGAATCCGCTATAATATCCCTGGAAGGCAAGGAATAGCGCATTCCGGGTGTACCGTTTGCTATCCCGTCACTAACACCTATAGTATTGAAGATCAACCCTATTAAACCGGCATTTTCGGTACCCTTTTTTATATAGGTGGCCAAACTGTTCAAATGCATATTACAGGGATTGCCCTCGTAACCGGTACTGGCAATACCTATTAAAGGCTTTTGCAGATCCTCGTCCGTTAAACCTATAGCGTGCAACATAGCTTGTGCGGCCGGCAATGTTGGATCTTGTGTAACCTGTTTACTAAATTTATTTAATTCCATTAATTTGTATACTTTGTATTTTAATACTATCCTATATAAATTACGACGACCAAAGATAAAAGTTTAAAAACCCTTAGATTTTTAACATAAAAATTTGATTTAAATTCAATTTTAATATTTTAATTTTAAATATCTAAAAATCAGATATTTAAATGTATAAACCATATCATATTCAGTAGGTTTTTATTCTTTGACAAACCTTTTGTTACTACTTAAAAAAGAACATTATTTCCTATTATGGTTCGGCAAAACCTAAAAAAAAGCCTGTATCAAATGTAGTTGATACAGGCTTTTTAAATAAAAAGAAATCCGTATCATCCCAGTTATGGGACGATAATGACCAATTGGATTATGTTTCTATTTATTTTCATAGGTACAAAATTAGGTATTATAATTTAATTGACAAAGGAATAAATTTTTATCGCCTATTTTAGTTTAAAATGGATAAGGTCACCAGATTTATTTTGTGACAAAATGGATATGGCCATGTCCGATAACTGCAATATCCTCGGATATCCACCTGTGGTCTGACCATCTTTCATCAATATGATCAATTTTCCCGCCGGGGTTAGTTGTATTGTGCCAGGTAGAGTGGCCGAGGTCAACATGGAAAACGTATTGCCTTCTATGGTTTCATTGAATTGATATGCCATTCGGTTATTCTCGTTGGCCACTGAAAATTCCTTGTAGAATATTTGGGCCAATTGTTTGTCCGTCAACAGTTCGTATTCAGGACCTTTGTACACCTCCAATTGGCCTTTGTTCAAAATGGAGTCCACCTTAAGTTTTGAAATTTTGGGACCGAACATTTTACACTCGGTGTAGGGTAGGCCGGACATTTTTTTAATGCAATCCTGCTCGGTAATGGGTTTATAAAAAGATCTGCTTCCCAATACCGATGCGGTCCTGAAACCGTCCTTAATTCCTAAATATGCCCTAAATCCCTTTATTAACTTGCCATAGGATAGGACGTCACCGCTTTTTACCTTATATACTTTGTAGTTCTCAATGGCCAAATCGTTAAGGGTAACCGACATTTCCGCGCCTCCCGTAACAATATAGGTGTCCAGTTCAAATTCCAATTTAGGTCCCGTCATGGTAATTTCCAGAACGGCACAGTCTTCAACATTTTCCAACAATGAGTTTAACTTTGAAACAGTGTACGAATCCATGGCCCCTGCCACCGGAACGCCCTTATCCCTGAATCCAAATCTACCTGTATCCTGAACGGTTGTGAAAAAGCCCGATTTTATAATATTAAGCATCCAACACTTTTTTTTCAAGCTTATAAATCCCTACCTCGCTTTCAATTTTATGTAATTGGTATTCTGCCATGGAAATAGGATAAAACTGTATTTTATCGCCCACTTTAACGAAACACGGTTTTTCTTTTTTTAGATCGAACATGGGAACCGGACATTTTCCGATTATGTTCCATCCTCCAGGGGAATCCTGGGGATATATTCCTGTTTGTTTTCCTGCCAGACCAACAGAACCCATGGGTACTTTGGACCTAGGTGTGGATTTACGGGGAATTTCCAAAGCCTCCGGTACGCCTCCCAAGTACATAAATCCTGGTAAAAAGCCTATGCCATAGACGGTATACATACTTTGTGCGTGCAAATCTGTAACTATATCTATGGACATGCCCAATTTTTCAGATATTTCCTCTAGATCCAACCCAAATTTCGGGTCATAACAAACAGGTAGTCTCCATAGGTACCTGGTAACAGGTTCTACCTTTCCTTTTTTGGTATACCATTCCTTGATCTTGGGTTTAAAATAATCAAAATCGAGGACGGTGTCCTTGCATATCAACGTAAGGGAATTATAGGCGGGGACATACTCCCATTCCTTTTCATCCAAGTGGTTCTTCCTTAAGTATTCTATGAATTGAAGAATTTCAAGCAAAATGGTTTCTTCTACCTCATTGGGCCACTCCACCAATATGGCATGGACACCAAATTGTCTTACGGATATGTTGAAACTATTCACTTTTTAATTAAGATTTGGTTCTTTGGTAAATGTTTGGAAAGATACGCTAATATTTGTAATGCCAAGGGAGAATCCCCGTGAATACAATAGGTGTCTGCCTTTATTTTTACGGCCTTCCCCGAAATTGTCATAACCCTGCCTTTTGTAATCATGGTCAGTAAATGATCTTTAACGGCTTTGGGATCCTGTATCATGGCCAAAGGGTCTTCCCGTGAAACTAGGGAGAGGTCATCATTATAAGTGCGATCGGCAAAGGCTTCGTATTTTATTTGAAACCCCAAGTACAGTGCTTCTTCCGCAATTTTTGAACCATAAGGAGCATACAAAAAAACCTTTTTTTTATATTTTTCAATACTATCCAAAAATATCCGGGCCAATTCACTGTCTTTGGCCAGGTCATTATATAGGGCACCATGTGGTTTTATATGGTTCAGCGCAACACCCAAAGGCGTTAGCACAGTGTTTAAATTCCCTATTTGGGACAGGATACTTTTTTGTAATTCACCCTTGGCCATTATGATACTGGTCCTTCCAAAATTTGCCCTATCCGGATAGGATGGATGTGCCCCTATCAGTACCTTGTGTTCTTTAGCCAAGGAGGCGACCTTCAACATGGTACCGATATCACCGGCATGGCCGCCACAGGCAATATTACAGGAAGAAATTAAGGGCAAAAGCTGTGCTTCATTGCCTACACCCTCCCCTATGTCCGAGTTAATATCGATATTGATCATGTCTTTAATATCGCCCATAAATAATATCCTTTTTGTTCCTAATACTACCTATCACGGTCCCTTAAAGATTGCCGCTATCAAAACTCCTCACTCCCTTACATAGCATCCTATTGGGCCCTATTTAAGGCATATAAGGCAAAACTTCCCAACCAGTGGGTACCACTGTAATTATCGTCAACAATACTGGGGAGGGAATAATTAATATGCTCCGTGGCAATTTGTTTTAAATGGGAGTATTGCGGTAATGTTTTGGCAATTCCATAGAGACACCAGGCCCTACTAAAATTGAGGCCGTCCAAGTGCACCAATTTTCCATCCGTTCTGTCCGATACTTTTCCGGGTTCAAGACCAAATTGGGGATCTGCCAATTGGGGCAAAAAGGTATCCAGCCATTTTTTAAACTTGTCAGGGCCGTAAATTTTTCTAACCAGATTGGCCTCTTCAAGGCAGGGCGACAAAAAATCGAATCCGCTGGGTTCCCAACTCATAGGACAAGCGGCATCCTTTTCATAAAAGCGTGCAACGCTAGTGGTTATGGCATTTTTTAAGGCGTCGTCCTCAAGGACGACCGCATAATCCCACGCCAAGGAAAGTCCGAAGGCTGTATTGGTATGTTCCCCAACCCTAATGGGATAATTTAATTTCGGTAAAAATTCCAGATAGGCCGCCACAATATAATTGGTCAATGGCTGTAAATTTACCTCTAGGTCGCGGGCCAAGGGATCTTGCCAAGTATGAATCTCTTCGGCCAATTTAAGGATCCAGGCCCACCCATAAGTGCGTTCGTATGATTTATTTCCTATCCTATTAAAATAGGCCACTTCCGCCAAAATATTTTCCTCGGAGATATTTTCCACCAATTTATTGCGAATTGTGGCAGCCTGATTTAAGGAGGGGTACTGTTTTAATAGGGAAACCAATGACCAGTGGCCATGAACAGAGGAATGCCAGTCGTAACAACCATAAAAGGCCGGGTGTAATTGCTTGGGACTACCCAAATGGGTCGAATCCTGGAGGGACTGATTTAATTTGTTGGGATATTCGGTTTGGAGGCATTCCAAGGGTAGACGGACCAGCCGATTGGCTTCATTAAAAGTCAGTTCCGGTAATATACTGGCATGGGTATCTTTTGGAATGGAACCTTGTTGGTCCCTGCAACCCAAGGGAAAGATACATAGCACAAAAATCGCAGCTAAAGTTTTAAGCATAGTTCTACAATCCTTTTTTATGAATTAAATCACTACAATATGTAAATATATATGGTTATATCAAAATGCCGAAGAATATTTGATTTTTAAAGGCCAAGTGGTTTAAAAAATAGGTAGTTCATCTAAAAAGTTGCAGTTCGTCTAAAAGATGGCCCCTTTGGATAACCTTTACATAATATTCCAAAAATATTACGGTTATAATAATCCCAAATTAAATTTTTAACCTACTTGAATGACATGTTTAGATTGTAATAAGGAGCTTGATCATCTTGACCATAAAAGTGCGATGGACTTCTTAGGAATAGCACTTTGTTCGAAGCATAAGGGCAGAATGGAAAAGCTGATCAAACTTAAAAGAACCCCCAAGGAAGCCATACAACTATATTATGGTTTAAAAAATGCAGGTTTAAATCCAATGTTGGAATGGTGGGACGGAAAAAAGTCGGTGGATATTGCTATATCCAGGGTAAAACTTAATATAGAAATCGACACGGAATTCCATTCCATAACCCATGAACAGGCTATTAACGATTTGGAAGAAGCCATGCATTCTTTTAGAAACGGATTTACCACTATTCGTATCCCACACGTACTCATTAAATATTATTTAAAAGAAACCGTAGATAATATATTGGGAATAGTGCAAGGGCTGAAGGCCAATATTAAAGTGCTTTAGTTAGGGATACATGAAATGTCTTTTAAAATAAGGACAAGGGCAATTCAGTAATACCAAAACTGAATGCTAAGAATCTTAAAAACCATTTTATGGAAACAGAAAAGAAGATTTTGAGAACACCTTTAATAATTGCCATTTCCTTACTTGTGGTAGGCTTTCTTTGTAAAATTGCACATTTTACTACGGTCGCAAATCCCTTAATATTAACTTCCCTTCTTGCTATTGTAGTATTGTATGCATGGCGATTTTGGAGAAAAACCAAGAAAGGATTTCTGCAATACAACAAATTAATTTTGGTAACGTCCTGGTCCTTAAATGGAATTTTCCAAATTTTGGATATCTCCCATACTGATTTTTTTCAGGTAATAGGAGGCTTGGCCTTTATTATTTGGGTCATTATGGAAGGCACTACATATCTCATAGATGATAAGGACGACAATAGAAGTGATATTGCATATTTTATATGGAACACAATGATGATCATTGGTATATTGGCCATAATTATTGGAAGCCTGACAAAAATACTGGAATGGGAATATGCCACCCCTACCCTGGTTACAGGATCAATTCTTGTGGCGGCATACGTTTTAAAAGACCTTCTGGTCCAAAACCTTCAGAAAAAGGAATAACGGTTTTTCAATTTTTTAATCTTTCGTTTATTTTACGATTACTATGAAATTCTAGGGATCGTACGGAGTAGTATATGGCCATTCAATAAGGAATTGAGGTATTTTGGAAATAGGGAATGCAATTCCCTTAATCTTGGAATACCCTTTACACCCTAGAGCCTTATCTTATTTTCATGGAAATATCAAATTTTTGTGGTATTTTATACCTTCAAAACAAAACCATGGAAAAGGAAAGACGAATATTTATTAAAAAAGCGGGAATAATTGTTGCAACAACTGCATTTACACCAAATGCATTGCTCTCCTCGACCAGGACGCAAAAGAGAAAATTAGGGGTGGCCCTTGTAGGATTGGGATACTATAGTACCGATCTTCTTGCCCCTGCCCTACAATTGACCAACCATTGCGAGTTAAGGGGAATTGTCACCGGAAGTCCTGAAAAAATTCCTGTATGGAAAGAAAAGTATGGTATTGCGGATAAGAACATTTACAATTACAAGAATTTTGATACAATAGCCAACAACCCGGATATAGATGTAGTCTATGTGGTCTTACCCCCTTCCATGCATGCGGAATATACCATAAGGGCGGCAAACGCTGGCAAGCATGTATGGTGCGAAAAGCCAATGGCCCCCTCTGTGGCCGATTGTGAGGCAATGATCAAGGCCTGTAAGGACAATAAAGTAAAACTCGCTATTGGTTACCGCTGTCAACACGATCCCAATATTCAGGCCTATATGAAAGTGGGCAAGGAAAGACCATTTGGAAAGGTACGGATGGTGACTTCGGCTGCAGGATATTTTGATGGGCGGACCGATCATTGGAAGCAAAACAAAGAATTAGGTGGCGGTGCAATGGGCGATATGGGGGTGTATGCGCTACAAGGTGCCCGATTGGCCACTGGCGAAGAACCTATTTCCGTACTGGCACAGGCATCCACTACCCGACCTGAAATTTATCACGAGGTAGAGGAGACCATGATGTTTCAATTGGAATTTCCCAGTGGAGCCAGGGCATCGTGCCAGACAAGTTTTGGCATAAATATGAACCATCTTCAGGTAAACTATGAAAAAGGTTGGTTAAAAATGGAACCCCACAGCTCCTATAACGGCAATAATGGAAGTATGTCCGATGGGACGATCATTAAATTTCCTATCCCCAACCAGCAGGCCAAGCAAATGGATGAGGATGCCATGGCCATTATGGAGAAAACCGACTTAATTGTTCCAGGCGAAGAAGGCCTGAGGGATATTCGCGTAGTGGAGGCCATCTACAAATCAGCTGCGCAGAATTGTGTGGTCAAATTGTAGTATCGATATGGTTTTATATCAAAAAACCATCGTTAAACCGTTGTATTTCTTGGTTTTATGGTTTTGTAGGATTTTACTTTAATAGATGATTTTGACCCTTTGTCCGAATTGGGGTCGGGTCATCGAAATTTTGTTCCATACATAGGAACTATAATCCTTTTCCTTGGATTTTTGGGTTTTATTTGTAAACCCAATATTATGAAGGAAAATACTACATTGAACGAATTTTTATTTTATCTCTATTGCGCCTTTTGCTTGGCGTGGGCCATTTATGTGCTAACGTCCTGATTTAGTTTGCACATAATAGAGGTGAAAGCGTTGGCAAGCCAAGGTTAAGCCCCCATATCGCATACCCAATTCCTAGTTGGAGCGATCGTCACGCTCGTGCCAAAAATGAAATCGAAATGTCTTTTGTTCTTAGTAAGCGCCATTAGCTGGATACTAGTTTAATTTAAGTGTTAAAAAACAAGGATGTAAATAAGAAACGGTGTATTTCGGCCGTTATTTAAGTATATCATCCTATATTTAGCAAGTTTTAAATTAAAAAAGTACTCCCCTTATGAAGAGAAGCAAAATCTTAATCGGAATTTCGCTTTTAATCCTTACCCTGGTAACCCTTGTTTTAAATGCTTTTAAGTCGGCCACCGATCCAGAATCACAAGTGGCAGTTACAAATATGGATCATTTAAAGAACGTTCTGATCACTAAAGAGAAACTTCTTTACAAAAGGCATCAAGATGAATTAAAAGTAGCCATTAATGCCTATTTTGATAAAGCTATAATAGCAGGGGATATTGTAGGTGCCGGAGTGAGTATTGTAAAGGATGATTCCATTATAATTTCGGATGGTTATGGAAAAAGAAGTGCCAATCACAATGCGCTTGTGGATGGGGGGACTATTTTCAGGTTGGGATCCCTTTCCAAAGGATTTGCGGGGGTATTGGTTGCAGAATTAAAGGATGAGGGCAAATTACATTGGGAAGATAAGGTAAGCGATTTTATACCGGAATTTAAATTTGGTGATAGGGACAATACGAATAGAATTACTCTGGCCAATATATTATCGCACACTGCGGGAACACCTTACCATAGTTATACCAATCTTGTTGAAGCTGGACTTCCACTAAAGGATATTGCCCAACGTTTTAAGGAAATTACCCCTATAAGTGAACCAGGAGCCATGTACAGCTACCAAAATGCCATGTTTGCCCTTTGTGGTGAAATGATACTCAAAGCAACCGGGCAGGAGATAAGTGAGGTATTGACCAACACCTTTTTTAATCCATTGGGCATGTGTTCCACCACCATGGATTTTGAAACCTTGGCACATATGGAAAATGTGGCCATGCCACACTCCAAAAGAGGAAACGGCTGGAGAACATTGCCTCTTACAAACAATTATTACAACGCCATTGCAGCTGGGGGGATTAGTGCCAGCCCTGATGATATGGCCAAATGGATGCGGTTTTTACTAGGACACAATCCCGAATTAATGAGCAATTCCGCCCTTGCAGAAACTTTTTCCCCCTTTATAGAAATTAAAGGGGAAAGCAAGTATTACCAACATTGGCCAGGACACAAATCGTCTTTTTATGGCTATGGTTGGAGAATACATAAATTTATGGAGAAGGACTCCGACCAAGAAAGAACCATTTGGCATCATGGGGGAAGTGTCAATGATTATAGGAATGAAATTGCTATTTATCCGGAAGCCGATCTGGGGATCTGTGTACTATTGAGCAATAACAGTAACATTGCCAAAACTGTAATTCCGGACCTGTATGCCATAGTAAAGGAAATTTATGGACAACCCTCACCTTATAACCAACTGAATACTGCTACTCACCTTGTACAGCTAGATTTGGAATAAGTGGTTCATAGTTTAATGTTGAAAGTTATAATGTTATAAAGTTGTAAAGTTGAAATATGTATCTAGCATCTAATTGTCTAATATCCCAATTCTAACATCCAACATCCAACATCTAAACCCAATCAACCCCCGAAAATTTAATTTATTTGTTTATTTTTAGAAAAATAACAAGTAAATGCTTACAAAAGTTTATGGTAGTGCGGTTTTTGGGGTAGAAGCTACCACCATTACCGTAGAAGTGAATATAGACAAAGGCATCGGATACCATTTAGTAGGTTTGCCAGATAATGCCATAAAGGAAAGCAATTATCGTATAGCGGCAGCACTCCAGAACAACGGCTACAAAATACCTGGAAAAAAAATCACCATTAATATGGCACCTGCCGATCTTCGCAAAGAGGGTTCGGCCTACGACCTAACCTTGGCTCTGGGTATCCTAGCCGCCTCAGGTCAAATTAAATCGGAATCCATAGAAAAATATATTGTTATGGGCGAGCTTTCCCTGGATGGAAGTTTACAGTCTATAAAAGGAGCCTTGCCCATAGCCATCAAAGCTATGGAGGAGGGATTCAAAGGGTTTATTTTACCGAATGAAAATGCTAGGGAGGCCGCTATAGTGGATGACTTGGAAGTATATGGTATAGATAATATAAAAGAGGTGATGGACTTCTTTGATAAAGGCATCCCTTTACAGCAGACTATCATAGACACAAAAGAGGAATTTTACAAAAGCCTGGATTTTCCCGAGTTCGATTTTTCGGATGTAAAAGGACAGGAAAGCATAAAGCGCTGCATGGAAATCGCCGCTGCCGGGGGTCACAATATAATCCTGATAGGTCCCCCCGGTGCAGGAAAGACCATGTTGGCCAAACGCCTACCTTCTATTTTACCCCCTATGACCTTGCACGAAGCCTTGGAGACCACCAAAATTCACTCTGTAGTAGGAAAGATCAAAAATATGGGACTTATGAACCAAAGACCGTTCCGAAGTCCACATCATACCATATCGGATGTCGCCCTTGTAGGCGGGGGTGCCTATCCCCAACCAGGGGAGATTTCCCTATCCCATAACGGAGTCTTGTTTTTGGACGAACTACCGGAATTTAAGCGGGGCGTACTGGAAGTAATGCGCCAACCCTTGGAAGACCGGGAAGTAACCATTTCCAGGGCACGGTTTACGGTAACCTACCCCAGTAGTTTTATGTTGGTAGCCAGTATGAATCCCAGTCCCGGAGGTTATTTTAACGATCCGGATGCCCCGGTAACCTCTTCTCCTGCAGAGATGCAGCGTTATTTGAGTAAAATTTCGGGGCCATTGCTGGACAGAATAGATATCCACATTGAAGTAACCCCGGTACCATTTGAAAAATTATCCGAGGAACGCAAAGGGGAAAGCAGTGTGGAAATAAGGAAGCGGGTTACCGCCGCTAGGGAAATTCAGACTCAACGCTTTATGGAAATGGAAAATATACATTACAATGCCCAAATGAATACCAAACACATAAGAAAGTATTGCCAATTGGATGATGCTTCCAAAACACTGTTAAAAAATGCCATGGAGCGTTTAAACCTCTCCGCCAGGGCTTACGACAGGATCCTGAAAGTGGCAAGAACGATCGCCGATTTGGAAAATGCAGCAAATATTAATGGAAATCACATCGGCGAAGCCATACAGTACAGAAGCCTTGACCGTGAAGGTTGGTTAGGGTAAACCTTTCCACAAACTTTGAACCTTGTAACTTTAAACTTTCAAACCTTGAACCTTCCACCCCTTCCGTCTTCTCCTCCGTCGAAGCCACCTTCCCCTTTCCAGTGGAAGGAGCTTTTATTAGGTTAAAACCGTTAATTGTGAATCTGCCACCTATTTGGTGGCTGAGCGAAGTCGAAGCCACACAGTTAGACTAGATGCTAGATTCTAGAAATGAGATTTTAGATGTTCGGACTGAAACCAGAAACTAGGAACCACAAACTTCAAACCTTAAACCTTAAACTTTGAACCTTGAACCTTCCAACTATAGGATAATAATCTACTTACTAGGTTCAAAGATCAATAAGGATTCGTGGGTTTTAACGATTTCCTCCTTGTTCATCATCATTTTTCGAAATTTGCCCTGGATGTACATTTCGGCCTGATCTTCATAATGTTCGCTGAAAGGATTTCCGGACTGGCCTGTTGGAAGGATACTGCTGCTATTTTCGATGTCGGAAAAGTCGATTACCCGTCTTGTAGAGGGGCCGGAAGTAGTTGGGTATAAGCCCGTATCATCATATTTAAAGTACATATTGTTGATAACTTCCCTAGTTCCCGAAACAGGGAATGGCCCCACATTAAAAAACGGTCTAAGTAGCTTTACCTGCCCTAGTGGGTGCCCATGTTCCAAGGTGTGTACCTTGTTCCAGGTCCATTGGCTTGGGTCGGTGCCAAAATCTTCTTCCAACGACCGAAAGGCTTGTCTGAAGGAGAGGTTTATCCTTTCGGATTTTGTCTCTACGCTATCCTTGGTGCCAACATCGTCCCACCAAACCGATTTATCTTTTGCCACCATTGGGGCTATTAACCTTTTGTGGAAATGGGTGTCCAAAAATTGCTGGAACATTTGGGTTCCCAATTCATCCTCAAACGTATTCTTAAGCAAGAAATAGATCCAGCGGTGATAAACGGTAGGTTCTATTTGTAGCAATTGGTTGTTACCGTCCCATACATTCATTTGGTCCAGGACGTTGATCTGTGCCTGCGTCATATCCTTTACTTCCATACTTTTGGCCAAATTGGTTACCACTTTGGCATTTACACCCGAAGTAACATCCAATATCATTGCCTCTACCGCAGCCCTATCCCAGTCATTTTTAGGTGCTAAAAGTGCTACTATCCTTTTCGCCCTATTCTCGGGCAAATAATAGCCAGGGTAAAATTTCCCATTGATGGAATCGGGCTGATTGTTGGCAGAATACACATAGTTCCAAGGGGGATTGATCGCCATGGGATTTTCTGTAAAATCCAAAAAACGAACGCGTTCATCCTTGCCCCTGCTTCCGTCCAAAATAAATTTGGTATTGAGACTATCCGGCATTTGGTATAGTTTGGCCGTTGCAAACCATGCTACATTACCCATGGCATCCCCATACATGATGTTTAAACCCGGGGCATGTATATCTAGAAGGGCTTCTTTGAATTCCGACAAGTTTTGGGCGTGCGACATGTTGTATAGGGCATCCATGACCTTATTTTCCAATTGTGTATAGATCCAGGACATGGCTATGGGGCGCTTGTCCGCTACTTGATCGGCAATTCCGTTGAGAATGGGACCATGATGGGTCCTCTTAAAGGTAAAACTATGGTCATCCTCCCCTTTTACTTTTATAGTTTTGGTTATCAGTTCATATTTTTTCCACCCCGTAGAAGTTCTGTAGACACTGGGATCCTTTGGATTTTCCTCTTCATAGTAAAAATCGATATCATCGTTCTCGAACATGGTTAGTCCGTATGCCAATTTTCTATCATGCCCCAATAAGGGGAATGGCACCCCCGCTAAATGATATCCATATTTTTCGTAGTTTGGGGCATTTACATGGGCTTCATACCATACCGAGGGTTGGGCAAAACCAATATGGGGGTCGTTGGCCAAGATAACTTTACCGTTCTTGGTCTTATTGGGAGCTATTACCCAACTATTGCTCCCTTCGAACTGAGGAACGGGAAGATCTTTCAATACTTCTGAAACTAGGCCGGCTATCCCATTTTTAAGGGAATCGCGAATAATGGGCCTGTAGTTTTTTATCAATGTGCTTTTAGGGTTGGTACCTATTTCCAAATCCATTAAATAGGCCGGCCCCAGTTTGTCCTTGATGTTGGTGAGCAAGGGATCGGTTTTATGGGCCATGGCAAAACTAAAGGCCATATAACCTACAGTATTATATACATCCTTAAGGGTAAATGGTGTTTTTTTTAAACCGGTAAGATGGAATTCTATGGGGGTAGGCCCTTCAGTAATAAATTGATTTATTCCATCCAAATATGCCTGGGAAAGTTTCACCATGGGACTGTTTTTTGAAACTTTCCCAATTGTTTGTTCTGAAGCATCATCTATACCCAAGGACAGAAAGAATTTGTCCGTTTTCAGCATCTCTTCACCAAACACCTCCGAAAGCCCGCCTTTTGCTATTCTACGGAGCAGCTCCATCTGCCACAACCTGTCCTGGGCATGGACGTAACCCAATACCCTTAGGGCATCTTCTTCCTCTTTGGCATAGATATGGGGTATTCCATAAGTGTCAAAATAAACGTCTACCTTATTATTTAATTTTTTTGTTTTAATGGTACCCACATACTCAGGGGTATGGGTATAAATGTAAACGGCACTACTCGACCCCAATATTGCGATAACACCCAAAACTATCCAGAGCAGCCTTTTAATTACTTTCACCCGTATTGGTTTTAGCTTAAAGATATAGCAATTTAGGATATAAAAAAAGTACCTCCTGGGAGTACCATAATCGTGTTAATACTGAAATATTTTTAGGGTTTTAGGACGGTAAACTCTATTAAAGAGGTATTGTATACACGATGTGTCCGTTTTTGAAAGTCTTCAGGTTTCGCATAAAAAATATTATCTACATAGGTTTGAGGGTTTATGTCTATATAGGGAAACATAGTACTTTGGATCTGCACCTGTATTTTATGGCCCTTTTTAAAGGTGTGGAAAACATCCTGAAGGTCTATATTTACTTGGGTTACCTCCCCAGGTACAAAGGGTTCCGGTTGTGAAAAATCATTTCTAAATCTACCGCGCATTACCTCACTGCGCAGCATTTGATGATAGTTCCCCATCTTGAGATAGGCCTGGGTCTCCTCATAATCCTTATGGTCTGCCGGATATACGTCAATGACCTTAACGATCCAATCCGCATCCGTACCGGTGGTGGAAACGTTTAGTTTGGCCAATATATCACCGGCAAGGGTAAGTGGCTCTTCCAAGGGTTCGGTTTCAAATATTAAAACATCCGGTCTTCGGGCAGCAAAACGCTGATCATCGGTCATGAATTTACGGGGGGTAAATACCATTTTTATATCCTCGGAATAAGGAACAGGTTTCTTGGGATCGCTGATATATTCCTGAAAGGAGTATTCCCTGGTCGCCATTTGTCCCAAACGTTGGTTGCGTTGCAGGGAATAGGTTTGCTTGGCCGTGTTTTTGGGAGGCCAAGAATCAAAAGTTTTCCATTCCTTTGCGCCCGTATCAAAAACATAGGCCTCTGGCAAATTATTGGTGGCCCCCTCCCCTTTTAGGAAGTGATTGAAAAATTGGGTTTCTATATTTTCCTGATAGAATTTTGAAATGTCATCCCCAAAATAGACATTGCCAATGGCTTGGCGTTTTGTTTCCTTGGACCAATCCCCATGGCTCCAGGGCCCCATTACAATAGTGTTGTAATTGGAGCTGTTTTTTTCTATATGCCCATAAGTATTGAGGGGGCCATAAAGATCTTCAGCATCAAACCACCCGCCAACGGTCATAACTGCAGGCTTAATATTTTTCAAATGTTGAATTATTCCGCGTTTCTGCCAGAAATCATCATAATTGGGGTGTTCTTTTAGCTGCTGCCAAAAGATATTGTCCTCCTTATAATATCTATCCAAATTGGACAAGGGACCCGCATCCAAAAAAAACTGATATTGGTCTTCCGTACCCAATTCTGGAAAAGAATACCATTCTTCTGTAGTAGGCCGTTCTTTCATGTATCCAAATACGGCAGTAGCTCTCCAATAGCTTAACAAATAGGCTCCGTTATGATGAAAATCGTCAAAAAAGAAGTCCCCTATAGGAGCCTGGGGAGACACGGCCTTTAGTGCGGGATGGGCATCCAATAAAGAATAGGTGGCATAAAAACCCGGATAGGAAATTCCCCAAATACCTACATTGCCGTTGTGGTTTTCAACATTCTTTATGAGCCATTCTATAGTGTCATAAGTGTCCGATGCCTCATCTACTTCCCCTTCTTTTTTATTTGGGATATACGCCCTCATATTGTCATATACCCCTTCACTGTTCCATCTGCCCCTAACATCTTGGTACACCACAATATTTCCCTCCTTCATCATTTTTCTATTGGGGGATAACAGGGCCTTGTATTCGTTGGAGCCATAGGGCCTACAACTATAAGGCGTTCTGGATATGAGAATGGGATACTTTTTGGAAGTATCCTTGGGGGAATAAATGGTGGTATGTAATTTTTTCCCGTCACGCATGGGAATAACAACCTCTTTTTTGTTGTAAAAATCCTTGGGATTATAAGTATCAACAATCTCGGTATTGCTTGTATTGGAGGAAGTCTTGATTCCGGTCCTTCCACACGATAATAGAATGATGGCCGATAAAAGGATTAAAATTTTGTTCATAGCACTAGTGTTATGTTAAGGATGTTATGTCATTAAATTCAGGTCTCGACTCCGCTCGACCAGACAATCTATCGTCACTTCGAGCGCCCGCCCGTACCGAATGGCCCATTCGGGCGGGCAGTCGAGAAGTCATTTCAGGGTTAACTTAACACTAGTTTTGCATTTCCCCTCATGGTAGTATTTATTCCCAGTTCAATAAAAGTCCAGTAATTAAATTAGGTATTGAATGACGAATTGCTTCATGTCTTCAACAGACCTACTTATTTTAATTGTCCCAGCTCCTTAAAATTGGTCACCCCTTTTTTTAGCCACTCTTTATAAGTGTCCCTATCCGTATACTGAACCGCCGTATTCAAAATTTCCAGTTCAGGGGACATTAGTACATAATAGGGTTGGGAGGCGGCCTTAAAATTCAAAGTTTGGAAAGTGCCCCATTTTTCGCCCACGGTGCTGATTGTCTTTACGCGTCCGGATTCGTATTTAAAATCGAATTGTTCCTCGGCAGGCAATTCCTTTCTGTCATCAATGTAGAGCGATATCAAAACATATTCGTCCTTAAGGATGGGATAGATATCCGGTTCGCTCCAAACCGTTTCCTCCATTTTCCTACAGTTAACACAGGCCCAGCCCGTAAAATCCAACAATATCGGTTTATTCAACTTTTTGGCATGGGCCAGTCCCTTATCAAAATCCTTAAAACATTCTATTCCCAAAGGACAA
Organism: Arenibacter sp. P308M17; assembly: GCF_003426735.1. Classification (GTDB taxonomy): domain Bacteria; phylum Bacteroidota; class Bacteroidia; order Flavobacteriales; family Flavobacteriaceae; genus Arenibacter. Next base: position 354,681 of record NZ_QVON01000002.1, on the reverse strand, counting down.
TCGCTTTCCGTTTCAAAAATACTATAAAACTGGGGTGGCGGGAAACCGCTCAATAGTTTTAAATCGGTAATTTTTGAAAGCCCCAGTATTAGGTAAATGGAAAATGCGGTACTGAGGACGGCCGCAAACTTCCTTCCTGTTGACAGGCGTTGTTTTGGTCCGTCGTGTGGAAATCTTAATATTCCAAATAAATAAAGGGAAAGTAAAACAAATAACAAGATCCAAATCCCCAAGAAGATTTCCCTTTTAAAGATTCCCCAATTACCTACCAGATCGGCATTGGATAGAAATTTAAACGCCAGTACCAACTCCAAGAAACCAAGGGCAACCTTTACCGTTGTCATCCATCCCCCAGATTTGGGCAGGGAATTGAGCCAGGTAGGGAACAGGGCAAAAAGACCAAAGGGCAATGCCAGGGCCACTCCGAAACCGATCATCCCCATCGTCAGGTTGGTGGCCACATCCCCCTCCGCCAAAGCAGTACTACCCAACAATCCCCCTAAAATGGGACCGGTACATGAAAAGGATACTATGGCCAGGGTAACCGCCATAAAAAAGATGCCAAATGCGCCTCCCACTTTGGAAGAGGCCGAGTCCATTTTATTGGCCCAAGAACTGGGCAGTGTCAATTCATAATATCCGAAAAAGGAGAAGGCAAAGAATATAAAAATTAGGAAGAAAAATAGGTTTAGCCATACGTTGGTGGCAATGGTATTCAAAATCTGGGAATCCACGGAATCGAACAAATGAAAGGGCAGACTCAAAAGAAAATAAATCAATACGATAAAAAAGCCATAAAGCAGTGCATTGGCAATTCCTTTGGACCTGTTGGATCCCTGTTTGGTAAAGAAGGAAACCGTTAAAGGGATCATTGGAAAAACACATGGTGTCAGCAGTGCAATTAGTCCGCCCAAAAAGCCTAAAACGAAAATGGTCCACAGGCCCGATTTTTCATTCACCGCCTTATCGCCCCCGCTGACCAACAATTCCCTGTTCTTTAGGTCCAACATTAGCGCAGCACTCATATCCAGGCTACGCTGGTCCACATGTTGCTCTGCAACAACTATTTCCTCTCCGGTAAGGGAAATATGGAATGTTTCATCCTTTGGAATACAGACTTCCTTACAGATTTGATAGAACAACTCAACGCTAATTTGGTCGACTTCCGGATTCAGTAATTTTATTCTCTGGGTAAAGACGGCCTTCTCTTTGAAGAAAGTTTCGTCTACCTCAAAAATATCGGAATACTCGGTCAAGGTTTCACTTTCTGTTGTGCTCCCCACCAATTCATAGTCCTCCCCTGCTTTTTCAAATGTAAATTCGCTGGGCAGGGAGCCATTTTCATCCGTAAATTGGGAGTAGATATGCCAACCTTCGTAAATATTGGCCTTAAAGACAAGCGTGTACTCGGTATCCGATATTTTTTCTACTTCATAGGTCCATACGGCCGGATTATTATCCGACTGGGAAAATCCCAAGAAAAAATTGAATACCAATAAAATCAATCCCAATATCTGTTTCATTATTCCAAAATGAGCTTTAAAATTTCTTTGGTCCTATCCGTAATTTTATAACGGTCGTCGGCACGTTTTCCTATAATCCAGACAATATTGCCACCGGAACACAACAACCATTGGTTTTCCTTGGCAAAAATATCCATCTTTTTATCTTTGAAATATTTGGATATTTTTTTTCTGCCAGACATTCCAAGTGGGTAAAAATAATCTCCTTTTTGGCATTTGCGGATCGTTAATGGGTACTTTAACGTTTCTTTATCTATATAAATTATCTTTGGCGAGGTTTCTTCGATGGCTTCAACAGTACTTATTTTTAAGGAAATTGGGAAGGATAGTTCTTTTTGTCCCTCTTCGATTTCAAAAAACTTTGTATTTTTTTTTGCTATGGGCTTCAATAACAAAAAATCCCTGTCCTTCAATAATCTATGGGTATTTGAACGCACTTCTTTTCCGCTACTGGCACTCAACAGTCCGTAGATGTCCTCCCACTGTGTAAACCCGTATTCCCTAAGGAAATGAAAAAGATAGGCCTTGGTAGGGTTAAGGGCCAATAGTGAGGCTACCTTTACCTTTTCCACATTGTCCTCTTTTTCAAAAAGCTGTGTTCTTAATTGGCCGATATGGCGATTTACTATTTCACGGGTCTGTCCCAGATATTCTTGGGTCAGTATAAAATTTTCCAAAAAATTAGGATGGAGTTCCTTGAGTTTTGGAACAATATTATGCCGGATATTATTCCTTACATATTTGGTATTTTCATTACTGGCATCCTCTCTCCAATGAATGGTATTTTCTTCCGCATATTTTTTGATTTCGGTTCGGGAAAAGATTAATAAGGGTCTGGAGATGGTATTTGTTAGGACTGGAATTCCCGTAAGACCTTCAATACCCGTTCCCCTTGAAAGGTTAATTAGAAAGGTTTCCAAGTTATCATCGGCGTGGTGGGCCGTAACCAGGGTTTTAATTTTATGCGCTGCCATTATTTGGGAAAACCAATTATACCGGAGTTGCCTTGCGGCTATTTGCAAGTTGATCTTATGTTCGGCCATATACCCATGGGTATCAAAACTGGTCACAAAGAGTTCTTTACCCAGTTCTTTGGCCAATTCCCGGACCAGATCTTCATCCTTATCACTTTCCGATGCCCGCAATTTGAAATTGCAATGTGTTAGGGAGAAATCCAAATGGCAGGAAGTAAACAAATGTGCCAGGACAACACTGTCCACCCCCCCACTACAGGCCAAAATAAATTTACCTTCTTTTAGATGGGGAAAGTGTAGGTCTATGTGGTTCCTAAATTTTTCTAACACACCGCTAATTTACATAAGAAAAACGACAGCAGCTACATTCGGTAGTAAAGTGGTCCGAGCCATTTCTTGACCAAGTTCCCTCTTAATTTTCAAGCACCTGTCTCATCGCTTTGGCCTTAAGGAGGCATTCTTCATATTCCTTTTCTGGAATTGCCTTGGCCGTGATGGCGCTACCCACGGAAAAGGAGGCATATTTGGCCGTTTTATTATATAGTATGCTTCGAATAACCACGTTGAAGTCGAAATCATTTTCCGGGGAAAAATAACCCACGGTTCCCGAATAGAGTCCCCTTTTTGAAGCTTCCAAGTTCTCTATTATCCTCATTGCGGACACTTTTGGGGCCCCGGTCATGCTACCCATGGGAAAAGTTTCCTTGATAATATCCACTGGATTTTTGGTATTGGAAACCTCAGCGGTTACTGTGGAGATCATTTGGTGTACCTGATCAAAGGAATATACCTTACAAAGTTCTTCCACCTTAACGGAACCTTTCAAGGCACTTTTGGACAGATCGTTCCTTACCAAATCCACGATCATAATATTTTCGGCCCTTTCTTTTTCATCCTTTTCCAGAGCGCTTCGCAATAGCTGGTCCTCCATGGTATTCAAGGAGCGTTTTGCGGTGCCCTTAATGGGCTGGGATATCACCAGATTGCCCAGTTTCTTTATGTAGCGTTCCGGGGAAGAGGACAATAGGTATTTATCGTTAACTTTTAAAAAGGCCGAAAAAGGTGCCCTGGTGATGGAGTTTAGTTTTAGATAGGTTTTTAATGCGTCTATTTCAGTGTTCTCCGCGTAAAACTCCTGACAGAAGTTGGCTTCATAGATATCCCCTCTGTGGATATGGTCCAACAATTTATTTACACGAATAAAATATTCATCCTTAAATATTCTAAGCTTGATTTTGATATCGCTTTTATATTCAGGACCATGGACAATCGGTAGAAGAACATTAAGGATACTAAAATAGTCTTCTTCAATTTCATCCGCCACCATATTGAGGTAATGAAAGATAACCTCCTTAGCTTGTATTTCTATTAATTTTTTGGGCTGAAAGAAATAAAGGGCAGGAAAGTTTAAAAAATCGGTATTGGAGGACGAGAGATTTTCTGTATCATTTTTTAAATCATAGGACAAATAGCCGAAAATCCAATCCTTGGTATTGGATTGGTAGTTGCTTAAATCCTCAAATGCGTTATGGGTATCCGTAATTATGGAAGTAAGTGCATCTACGGCAAGTATACCATCAAAGGAGCTGTACCTGTTTCTATGCCCATTACTGTCCAGCCAAACAACCTCATAATATTGTTGTGACCAATGTAACAGCGATTGCTTAAATCTTACAATGTCCGGAACTGTAAATGAAACCTTTTTTCGCAAAGACTTTTAAATTTGGGATAAGAATGTTTCCAAAGCATTTTTGTGGGCTTTGGCAAGCTCGGGGTCGGTTATCCCCTTTGCCGTGTCAAAGGTATGATTAAAGGATGGTAAAGAAAAAGTGGCTATAATTTCGCCACCAAACCGGGGCAAAATTCCTTTGACCACTTCTAAGGAGCCGGCGCCTCCCCTTCTACCTCCAGAACAGGACATTAAAAAAATCTTTGTGTCGGCCAAGAAATTTCTGTCCACCCGGGACAGCCAATCCAATACGTTCTTAAAAAAAGCGGAAGGATTACCGTTGTGTTCATTTACGGAAAGGATCAGGGCATTGGCATGGACCATCCTATCCTTTAGGCCATGCAATACATCGGAATACCCTTCTTCCCTTTCCAAGTCCTCACTAAAGATAGGAAAGTTATAGTCGACCATATTTATAAGCTCAACCTCATGCCCTATAATAAGGGAGGTAGAGTATTTTACTAGTTTATAATTAATGGAGGTGCTGGAATTACTCCCGGCAAATGCCAATATACGGGCCATTTTGATTATTTAAATATTTGCACAACGAAAATACCGTAAAATAGATTGAATTGCGAGGAAATTGTATAATTTTGCACACGCAAACATCCAAACCCACTGTTTTACAAGTATATAGGGTGTACATAAAAGTTGATATGGGTAACAACAACCTGAGATTGTATTTTATTGATGCTATTAGGGCATGGGCCATCCTTATGATGCTACAGGGGCATTTCGTGGATGGGTTGCTGGATAATGCATTTAGGGATAGCTCCAATACGGTTTTTTCTGTGTGGAAATATTTTAGGGGGGTTACGGCACCCGTCTTTTTTACGGTTTCAGGATTCATATTTACTTATCTCCTAATTAAAGGGGACAAGATAGGATTTAATAACCCAAGGGTTAAAAAGGGGGTTAAAAGGGGCTTGCAATTATTGGCCATAGGCTACTTGCTTAGATTGAACTTTTTCGGACTCTTAAAGGGGCAGATCTATGGTTCCTTTTATTTGGTAGATGTGCTGCACTGTATCGGTCTGTCCATTTTGGGGATCATCTGTATTTATCTTCTGACCATTTCTAGAAATAAATATTTGTTCCCAGGGGTGTTATTGGCCACTACCCTAGTTTTATTTGTACTGGAACCCAACTATAAGCAATACGCCCATGTTTATATGCCGGAATTGCTGGCCAACTACCTGACCAAGGCCAATGGGTCCGTGTTTACCATTATACCGTGGTTCGGTTATGCCACTATCGGGGCATTTATGTCCGTGCTGTTCCATAGGTTCAAGAATTTTAAATATTTATATCCAGCCGCCATTATCAGTTTTACCATAGTAGGTATTGGTCTATTGTTTTTTTCCTCTGGCTTTTTTTTAGCGTTGTATGACTGGACAGGAATGCTACTGTTTTCCAAAGTTTATTTTAATAACTATCTGTTCATACGTTTGGGGGACGTTTCCTTGGTATTTGCCGTATTTATGCTGTTCAGAAAATTTATGGAAAATATTACCGTGCTGAAGATCGGGCAAAGCACCCTATCCGTTTATGTGATCCATTACATTATATTGTACGGAAGTTTCACCGGTATTGGGCTGTACTATTTTTTAAACCATAGTCTCTCCCCTACCTTTGTAATTCCAGGAGCCCTTGTCTTTATATTGGCAACAACTTTGTTGGCGCTACAATACGAAAGGAACAAAGCGTATTTAAAATTGCAAGTGTCCACCGCTGTCAAGACCGTCCAATTAAAGGGAGAGTCCTGGTTGAACGATGAGGGTCTACCCCTATTAAAAGCTTTTGTCCTAAAAACCAAGCTAATATTGATACGCTTATTTAGAATGGTAAAAAATTAGGAGTTCTATCTTTCTACTACTTGTGATTGACTTATTTTCGCACAAAAATATATAGATGAGCGAGATGAAAAATAAATTCTCACCAATTGCGGTGGAATTGGAGAAGGATAAAAAATACAAGTGGTGTACCTGTAGCCATAGTAACGTTCAACCATTTTGTGATGGTTCCCATAAGGCGGAAAACGCTTCGCCCCCTATGTTCTTTGTTGTTGAAGAGGATAAAAGGGCCCATTTATGTACTTGTAAATTAACCAAAAATCCGCCATTTTGTGATGGTACCCACAAGTTGTAAATACAATGCCATTGCCTAAATTATTTCCAAGGCTTCAATAATCCTTTAAGGCCATGCCATCTCCACTACGGAGGAAGATAGGCCAGCCAAGTAACTTTTAAAACTATATAAAACAAAAGCCCCGTTAGATACTGTCCAACGGGGCTTTTATAATCAATTTGTTTAATTTAAACGTGAAGGGCCCTGTTATCGGTGGCCGCCAAAGCAGCTTCTTTCACCGCCTCCGCAAAGGTTGGATGTGCGTGGCTCATTCTGGAGATATCTTCGGCGGATGCCCTAAATTCCATTGCCGTAACCGCCTCGGCAATTAAATCGGCCATTCTGGCTCCGATCATATGTACTCCCAAAACTTCATCGGTCTCCTTGTCCGCCAAAATTTTTACAAACCCATCCAGGTCCATACTGGCCCTGGCCCGTCCAAGTGCACGCATAGGAAACTGACCTACTTTATAGGCTACTCCGGCTTCTTTTAATTGTTCTTCCGTTTTACCTACTGCGGCCACTTCCGGCCAAGTGTAAACTACTCCTGGAATAAGGTTATAATCGATATGTGGTTTTTGTCCCGCCAATATTTCGGCTACAAAGGTTCCCTCCTCTTCGGCCTTATGCGCCAACATGGCACCCCTTACCACATCGCCAATAGCATAAATATTGGAAACATTGGTCTGTAAATGCCCATTTACGGCAATGGTGCCGTTCTTTTCCAATTCAACACCGGAAGCTTCGATGTTCAATCCATCGGTAAAAGGTCTTCGTCCCACGGAAACCAGGCAATAATCTCCTTTAAAGCTTATCTCCTCCCCTTTTTTATCCTCCGCTACAACAGTTACTTCCTTACCTTTGGCCTCTACCGATTTCACTTTATGGGATAAATTAAAATTTACCTTTTGTTTCTTCATTACTTTCAACAATTCTTTTGAAAGTGCCGCGTCCATTCCGGGAATAATCCGATCCATGTATTCGATCACCGTTACCTCGGCCCCTAATCTTTTGTAGACCTGTCCCAATTCCAACCCAATTACGCCACCTCCAATAACGATAAGATGTTTGGGGATTTCTTTTAGTTTTAGGGCCTCTGTAGATGTAATAACGCGCTCCTTGTCCAATTTGATAAAGGGCAGACTGGATGGCTTGGATCCCGTGGCTATAATTATGTTTTTGGCCTCAATGGTCTCTGTTTTGCCATCGTTCTTTTTGATGTTGATGTGGGTGGCATCCTTGAAGCTTCCCAGACCTTCATACACCTCAATTTTATTTTTGTCCATTAAAAACTTTACCCCGGCACAGGTCTGATCTACCACGGCCTGTTTCCTTCCGATCATTTTCTCAAGGTTGATTTTGATTTCTCCTGGAATTTCAATTCCATGATCTTCAAAATGTTTTACGGCATCTTCGTAATGGTGGGAAGAGTCCAATAAGGCTTTGGAGGGAATACATCCTACATTAAGGCATGTACCGCCCAAAGTTGCATATTTTTCTATTATTGCAGTCTTCATTCCTAACTGGGCACAACGGATAGCTGCAACATATCCACCAGGGCCGGAACCTATAATGGCTACATCGTATTGGGTCATATTATTTAGGTATTGATAAAATTAGTTTCATTATTGTGTTTACAAAAATACGAATGTTTTATTGTTGGACAACATTCATATTTTAAGGGATATTAACGCATTAGGAGTTTTTTTTGAAAGTTATATCTTTAAATTAAGGTCTCTCCCGATAACCAATGGGATAAGTTACCGGATAAAATTATCATAAATAACACATTAGCAACTAAATATAAGTTGAACTCACTGTAAATAGTCGGATACTTTAAAACTCGTAAGGGCCAATGTGTACTATAGGGTTTGCAGAAGCGATATCAAAATCGTAATATTACGAAGAAACAAATAGCCTCTAAATGCAGAACCTGAGCACCAATCCCGCTGGCCCTGAAAATGAACATATTGTAGAAAACACGGAATTAAGTCTGTGGCAAGCCCTTCTCCCGGTAATGCTTTTGATGTTGATGTTGGCCTATAATATCTTCTATGCGGACGGAGCATGGTTTGGGGAATATTCCAATCAGATCATATTATTATTGGGAGGTGCTATTAGTGCCATAGTTGGGTTTTTTAATAGGACTTCCTTTAAAACAATGGGACTAGAAGTCTTGGAAAATCTAAAAAGCGTTCTTGTTCCCATAATGATTTTATTTTTGGTAGGGGCATTGGCTGGTACTTGGTTGGTGAGCGGTGTTATCCCTGCCATGGTATATTATGGGCTGCAAGTTTTGAACCCCTCCATTTTTTTACCGGCTTCAGTGATTATAGCCGCTATTATTTCTGTAGCTACCGGTAGTTCATGGACAACCTCTGCCACAGTAGGCATTGCACTTGTGGGCATTGGGACCGCTTTGGGCATTTACCCTGGTATGATTGCAGGCGCCGTAATTTCCGGAGCTTATTTTGGGGATAAGATGTCCCCCCTGAGCGATACCACCAATCTGGCGCCCGCCATGGCGGGGACCGATCTGTTTACCCATATAAAATACATGGCCATTACAACGATACCCACCATTTTGATAACCTTGGTTTTTTTTACCATTATCAGTTTTAATATAGAGACTACTGGGAGCGCGGATGTTAGTGCCCTCTTGGCCACTATCAATAATACCTTTAATATAAGTCCATATTTATTTATTGTGCCCATTGTGGTCATTGCGCTTATTCTACTTAAAACCAAGCCATTGGTGGCACTCGGTTCGGGGGTGGCCTTGGCCGGGGTATTTGCCCTATTTTTTCAAACAGAAGTATTAAAAACCCTTTCGGATTCCAATCTAACGGCCATTTTCAATGCTATTTTTACCGATACCGCCATAGTTACGGAAAACGAAAAGTTGAACGATCTTTTTAGCGCTGGAGGCATGGAAGGTATGATATGGACCATATTACTTATATGCTGTGCCATGATATTTGGTGGCATTATGGACGGCATTGGGGCCTTGGCCCGAATTACAAAATCCTTATTGTCCATTGCCAGTTCCATATTTGGATTGTTTGCAAGTACCGTAATGAGCTGTATAGGTCTTAACGCTATTGCCAGTGATCAATACCTGGCGATCGTTATCCCTGGCAAAATGTTTAAGAAAGCCTTTCATGATAAGGGATTGGCCCCGGAAAATTTAAGCAGGACTTTGGAGGATTCGGGAACCGTAACTTCTGTTTTGATACCCTGGAATACCTGTGGGGCCTATCAGTCCGGGGTACTTGGAGTTGGTGTGGCCGAATATTTCATATATGCCATATTCAATTGGTTAAGTCCTTTTATGACCCTGTTCTTTGCTGCCCTGCACATAAAGATCAGGCAGCTAAAAACATCTACTGCAGTGGCTTAATTCAAAATTGATTCTTGGAAACAGGATTTCATTATATCCAATGGATTTAGGTACATGATAAAATTGTCTTAACCAGGTTTCTCGGAAAATCCGTTTTATCCCAAACCCTAAAGCCTGCCTTTCCGGTAGGCAGGGGAACCTGATTTTCCTTGATTTCTCCCCTACCCGACTACATCGTTCCCGTCCGTACCGGAACCTGGCGGACAGGCGGGTGTAATTCGCATATCTTCATTTGAGTTTGCCCGCCAGAATGAATTTTTTGGGCTGGCGACCAAATTTTGGCGGTGCCCATTTCATATACGGACTAACTATGGACTAACTATGGACTAACTATGGAGTATCTATGGACTAACTATGGAGTATCTATGGACTAACTATGGAGTATCTATGGAGTATCTATGGACTAACTATTGATTAACTATGGAGTATCTATGGACTAACTATGGACTAACTATGGATTAACTATGGACTAACTATGGAGTATCTATGGACTATCTATGGACTAACTATGGAGTATCTATGGACTATCTATGGAAAAATTTCTATCTTATTACTATTCACACACAACTTTTGGGATTGATCCCGCTTTAATATATGCAAAAACAAATGGCCAGGGGAAGTCTCATATTCGGTAAAAAAAAGCACGGGTAGAATTGTACCCGTGCTTGCTTTCAACATAACTAATTCATTACTCGATAGGCCTTATTTCGGACAATGTATTTGTGGCCGTTTCTACAGGGTCGCCAAAAACTACATCAAAATAAAGTGTCCCTGTAATGGTATCAAAATAGGAGGCTTCTGTAATGGTTGCTCCAAATGCAGGTTCTAGTTGTATTTTTAATTGGTCCGGGTTTCCGTTGTGCATATCGGTTGTCAGATTGAAACCTACAAACCAACCGGCCGCTGTACCAAAAGCCTTAACTCTGTATTTGTAATCACCTTGATCTGGATGTAACTCAACGATATCCGATTCTGTTCTAAAATATCCGGAAGAATTGGACCAAGTATACTTTCCTTCTAGGGATTTTTTCACTTCTACATAAATAACTTCCTGATTTACCAAGGTTCCTTCCAATAAACCGGATTGATCTACTTCAAAGGCCATTAGGTAACGGTCCTCACCGTCTAATTCAATACCCGAAGTATCTACGGAATAATCCACATTTACGGTATTGGATCCAGCTGTTATAACTCCATTATTAATACTTATTTTATCTATCCCAACGGGCATAAAATCTGTCCCATTAGCTGTATTATATTCCGCAACCAATGCGTTATTTGGCACTAAATTTATAGGCATATCTTCTAGCAAGGACGAATTTAATCTTGCTGTAAAAGTACCACTGGCCGATGCTGTATTTGTAAGTAGCTCCAGGGGATTATCTGCCCCATCAAAAGACAATCTAATCTCTTCCAGGATTACCTTTACAAATATTGGTTTATCCTGGTCAATAACATAGCTTGCGGTATTTTCCATTCGTAACGGTAATAAATAAGAATTAGAAGCATCTATTAGTGCCGCATGTACGCTAATATTTGAGGTTACCAATTGCTCGTTAAATGAAATATCACCAATAGTGTAAGCAGTTTCTGGAAGTAACTCATAAAAAGTGCCATTCTCTAAATTGTAATCAAGAACATCCTGTAGTGAAATACTATAATCAATTTTAGACACCTCTAAAGTTGTAAAATTTGTAGTGGCCTCCAACACAATTTCTTGCGCTATATCTACCCCTGAAATAAACGACAGCTCTGTTACAGTGTCCAAATCCAAAACAGTTACCGTTGGTTGATCAAAATTTAGTTGTAGCAATATGTTTGAATAATCACTGTCAATAGCGGTTACATTTTGGGTACCGGAAATTCTAATGGGCAATATATAATTGGAAGCGGCTTCTGGCTGAGATTCAAATAAATCATTGGGCCTGAAATTGATGGAAAACTCCACAGCCATGGATTCCATTGGAAATGTTAAACTTTCAGGCATGGTATAATAGGAATCCGGCAATAATTGGTAATCCGTACCTTCATTACTATTGTAGGTTTCCAGTAATTCTGGGGCAACATCTATTGTTAATGCTACTTCCTTAGATAGACCTTTGGTACGCTCAACAATAATTTCCTTTTCAAACTCTGGATACGTTGTAATTACATCCACAATTTGAAAATTTCTTTCCGATACAAATACATCGGAGATAACTGAAGCAGTATCCAGTTCATTCTCATATTCAAAACTACATCCTAGAAATAGGAGTATAGCACTTATTAGGACTATATGTTTATATATTTTCATAATTTTTAAGGTTTAGATTAAACTAAGGAACAATTATTAATAAAAAGGAGCTTGAACAAGTTCCTTGTTAAAAGCAACCTCTGACGCTCTAATTGGAAACATATAATGTTCAGTTCTAAACAACCTATTTTGTATAACGGTATTCGTGAAAAAATCAGGATCCATATCATAGGTCCCCGTAGTTAAATCAAAGCCATGAACGGGCCGATTGAATACCCCTTCTACCCCATGACCAATAAACCAGCGTCTAACGTCAAAGAAACGATGGCCTTCCCAAGATAATTCAACCCTTCTCTCTTGTCTTATCATTTCTCTCATTTCCTCTTTCGTATAAGTTCCTGAATAGCCTGTTATACCAGATCTATTTCTTATGGCATTTAAATATTGTAGCACTTCCCCCTGGGCAGAAGCACCGGCATATTCATTCATTGCTTCGGCATAATTAAGATAAATTTCACCTAAACGAATCTCTGGATAGGGAACGTTGGGAGAATAAACAGGCTCCACACCATCACTCCCCTTATAGGTAGTAGTTTCAAGAGGTATATGTTTTCTTGGTGTTAATCCTGTATAGTTTCGATCCCCCCCTGAAGAGATTAATCCAGAGTTCCCTGTATAATAAAAGCCTAAGCGATATAGAGCATCCGGGTGGCTAGCTGGAGGATATCCTACTTCCATATTTGGAAAATGTACCGAGGCGTAAAATCGTGGTTCACGATTTACAAACATTGAAAATGTATTTTCAACCGTACCATTGCTCACTGTATTGGAAAATGATAGGTTATCGAACCAATCGTCAATTGGAGGCGCCGTTGTTCCATCTGCCATAAAATAAGCATTCGCAAGTTCCAAAGTAAGGGAGTTTCTACCACTCCACCCTGAAAATACTCCAGGGAGACATCCACTTACCCACCAATTTGTATCGGATGGTCTAGCCCATATGAGTTCATTGTTCCATGTAGTGGTAATTTTCCGATAATTTTCAACATACCCATCAAATGAATCCTCTTGTGCCTCTAATAGCGAGTAGTTTCCTGTATTTATTACAGCCTTTGCCGCATCCGCTGCCAGTTTCCATTTCTCATTGTCATAGGTCTGCGAAATTAGTTGCGTACCATCATTATTTCTCCAATTGGCATACACACTATTGCCATTATACATGGGACTTGCCGCATATAATAGGATACGGGATTTCATTGCCAATGCCGCTCCTTTTGTTGGAAAACCATATTCTGACGGAAGGCTTACATCACTTAAACCAGGAATTGATGCATCCAATTCGCTCACTAACCAGTCTACACATTCTTCCATAGTATTTCTTCCCAACAAAGCACTTCCATCTTCATTTTGCACCCCGGTAGATGCTACTATTGGTATAGGGCCATAAGCCCGTAAAAGCCAAAAATGATACATTGCACGCATAAAACGAGTTTCGGACACAAGGCGTGTTCGTTCCAATTCTCCCATATCCTTAACTTCCTCTATATTCTCCAAGAATATATTGGCATGGCGAATACCCTGATAATATCTAGAGAAAAAATAGATACCATAGGAGGCGGAGGGCTGAGATGGATTAATTTGTCCCAAATACATGGTTTGAACATGCCAATCGACCAAGTTTGCCGCATCATCGGTAGCTGCCAAAAAAGGCTGATAAAAAGAAGAACTTGCTAGCATATCTATATAATAATCACTGCTAAATAATTGTGCATGCCATTTTTCTACTTCTGATCTACTTGCAAAAACTTTTTCCAGGGTATTCAATTGTTCTGGATCTTGATCTAAATAATCTGAGCAACTAAATATAAAAAGCGATAATATTGATATTAATAATATTCGTTTCATCTGTTATATTTTTTAAAATGATACATTAAATCCTAAGAACAATGATGCTTGGATAGGGTAAGCGGCAGCCCCTGTTTCAGGATCCCAGAAATCTTTTGCGAACTTGCTAAAAGTCACCAAGTTAACTCCTGTTAAATAAATACGGGATTTATCAATTTTTATAAAATTTTCAGGAACAGAAAAGGTATAACCAAGCTCTAGATTTCGTAATCGAAGGTAATTGGCATCCCTTACCCACCAAGTAGAGGCTTTGTAATTATTTTGATCCTGGCCAACATAGAGACGTGGCGCAAAAGCATTGGGATCTGGATTTTCCGGCGTCCATCTATCTTGAAAATTATCAATCAAGGAACCTAAATATTTTGGATCCCTATCCGCCTGGAATGGATAAAAATACCATGCAGCATTTATATAGGATGAAGCCCCGGCACTTCCTTGAAAAAGAAAAGAAAAATCAAAATTCTTATATTCCATTGAAGCTCCAAAACCAAAAACGACATCTGGAGTAGAAGGGTTAGCTGCAAAAATACGGTCATCCTCATTAATTTTACCATCGTCATTTACATCCCTATACTTTATATCACCTGGCCTAAGCTGAGTTTTATCCAAGCTAAATTGATCGTAATAATCTGGTAAGGCCTGAATCTCTTCTTCCGAAAATAAATGTTCTGCATCATACAAAAGTCGTTCTCCATAACGGGTTCCACGGGCATCCTGCCAAGAATTTGCATAATAACGGCCATCTTCAAGGATTTTATTCCTAGCATAAGTAAAGTTACCCCTTGCAGTAAGCGTTAAATCGCCCAACACCCTACTATACTCTATGGACATATCAAAACCCTTATTCTCCATTACCCCATCATTGGACCAAATGGAATTGCGAATTCCCTCAACTTCAGAGGTCTGTGGCTGCAGAAAAATATTTTCTCTTTTTTCATAAAAGATATCTGTATTTATACGCAGGTCACGATATAACCCAAGTTCTATACCCAAATTATATTTTGTTGCAACCTCCCATGTAATATCGGTGGAGCCGATTTGGTCTTCTTGAAGTCCCTCAATTCCCTGGTCATAATTTTGACCAAAACCAGAATATCCAGGTGCCCCAACTATAGTAGATAAATAAGCAAAACGTGTAGATCCAATTTGATCCGACCCCACTTGTCCTAAAGAACCACGAAGCTTTAACCAAGTAACCACTTCATTATCTTCAAGAAATTCTTCCTTTGAGGCCAACCAACCCACGGCAAGGGATGGGAAAAAGCCCATTCTTTGGCCTTTTGGAAAGTTCTCAGAACCATTATACCCCAAATTTGTTTCAATAAAATATTTAGAATCATAGGCATAGGTTACCCTACCCGAAAGTCCTAAAGACCTATTGGGCAAGCTATTTATATAAGAATCAGAGGTATTGGTGCTAAAACTTCTCATGTTAAAAAGTATCAGCCCTCCAAAACTATGTTTGTCAAACGCGTTATCGTAATTTAAAGAGGTCTCAAAATACTGTGTCCTATCACCCCAGGCCGTTGAACTATAATTAAGGTAATCTGTATTATCTGCAGTACCGTAGGTATTGTAATTCAATTCTCCATCCTCATTACGACCAATAGCCGTTATGTACTCAATATTTCGCAATCTTTCGGTACGGTTCCAATTCACCGCATCAAAAGCGTACTTCATATTGGCACTTAATCCTTCTGTAATACTATTTAAATTTTGCTGAATAGATAGGTTACTTCTAAGAACATTACCAATAGTTTCCATATGTCCTCTTTGCGTCAACAAATTATATGGGTTTTGCATTACTTCCCTTTGAGCCAATTGTCCGTCCTTATATTGTAAGGGATATGCATAAGGTGATGAGTTTACGATCCAATTATAAACTGAATCAGATCCTTCGTTTACATCACCTGCAGGTTCTTTATTTTCAGATATATTTCCTTGAAGGCCCAATGAAACTGTGGTAGATTCGGACAGATCCATGTCTACATTAGATCTAAAATTATAACGTAAGTACTTTACATTACTTCCAAAATCTCCAATTGAACTAGAAACCCAAGAATACTCTCCTGGGTTGATATTATATTGGCCTTCTTGATTATATACAGATGTAGCTACAAAATATCGGGCCTTTTCACCCCCACCTGATATATTGACACTCAACTTTTGCGTAGCAGTGATATCTTGCATTAATGCCTCCTGCCAGTCAACATCTGGATACAATTCCAAATCGGTATGATCTCGAAATGCATCTAATGCCTCTTGGCTAAACTTAAGAGACTGGGAAGAACCCGGTGTTGCATCAATCCCTTCATTGAATAAGGTGGCTTGCTCGAAGGCGTTCAAATAGCTCGGTCGCTTTGTCGCCCATGCCCAACCCTGTTCCAACCTTGCATCAATTTTTGCTTCTCCTTTAACCCCTTTACGGGTGTTGACCAAGATAACACCATTAGCTCCCCTTACACCGTAAACAGCCGTAGCACTCGCATCTTTTAAAACACTAAAAGATTCTATCTCAATAGGATCTACATCACTTAGTGGTCTTTCTATACCATCTACTAAAACCAAAGGGTTTTGATTACCCGTAAAAGTACTGATACCTCTAATCCAAAATTGAGCATCATCCTTACCCGGCTCTCCGGAGCGTTGAACGGCCAACACCCCGGACACTCGCCCTGCCAATGAATTGGATAATGAACGTATAGGAACATCAAGTTCTGCGGGCTTTATAGATTCTATTGCGCCAACAACCGATTCCTTTTTCTGTCTACCAAATCCTATAGCGACTACTTCCTCCAATCCGAATGTAGATTCCTCCAAAACAATGTTGACATTGGATTGTCCATTAAGTGGCACCTCTTTGGTTACATAACCAATATATGAAACCACTAAAGTTGCGTTTATATTTGACACATTTATTGAAAAATTTCCGTCAAAATCTGCTTGGGAACCATTTGTGGTGCCTTTTTCTAGAATATTTGCACCAGGTAAGTTTTCACCATTTGCATCCTTAACAGTACCATTGATGGTGTTCTGCCATTTTAACGTACCTGATTGGGTAGGAGTAGATGGCTCCAATATTTTAATTGGAAGAATTTTCCTTTTTGTAAGAATGATTTGCTTGTCTATAATATCGAAGTCGATGTTCGTGTTTTTAAACACTATTTTTAAGACCTCATCAATGCGTTTCTTTTTAAATTTGAACGTAACTTTTTTACCCAAGTCCAAAGCGGAATTTTCATAAAAGAATTTGAAATCGGTAACGTGTTCTATCTTTTCAAATAGTATCGACTCAATACTTTCATTTTTAATATCTAATGTAATTCTGGTTTTCTGGGAATAAGTACTGGCATTGATCTGAAACAAACATGCAAACAGCAGTAGAGTCGTTAGTTTCATTTTTAAATCAATATTTAATACACCAAAGATGTAATGCTTTCCTGCATTTTTCATATTTTTGTTTTGATTAAATGGTTATTTAATAGCTTTTTTTAATTGAATTGCGAATCGGGAGATGCTGGTACCATTTCCCGATTTTTATTATTGATGGTGGTTCACTTCATGTTTTATTATAGGTTTAAGGGTTAATAATAATATTGTTCTTAGTGATGATATAGTTAAAATTATTTGTCTTTTGAAAGGTTCTTAAGATTTGTTCTACCGTTTCTATATCAAAACGGCCAGTAAATTTTTTCTCTTCTAAAGCTTTATAATTGTTAGTGACTACAACATTATAGTGGCGCTGCAATTTCTTAACAACTGAACCAAAGCTTTCATTCTTGAAAAAGAGGGTACCATCTATCCATGAAATATGCTCAGATATATTAACTTGTTCTATAGAAATTTCTGCACCATTGGTTTTAGATGCCATTTCATGGGGCCTTAGCATTACATTAGGCTTAAAATTGGGCTGCCCTGAATTATCTTTTACTCCTACACTACCTTCAATTAGCACTACTTCAGTAAATAAATCATCCGTATACGAGGATATATTAAATTCGGTTCCATAAACTTCTATGGTCATTTCATTGGCCCTTACGATAAAAGGGGAATTTTTGTTCTTACTAACCTTAAAATAGCCTTCTCCTTGTAAAAAAACCTCTCTTTTCCCTCCTTTCTGAAATTTATTGGGATATCTTAAACTGGATCCGGCATTTAAGAATACGTGGGTTTGATCTGGCAGCAATACTTGAAAAGTTTTTCCATAAGGAACGCGAAGAACATTGAACACAATTTCACCGTCTTCAGTACCTAACCCTTGATAGTCCAAAGTGTTTTTATTTTGCTTCGCCAGAACCTCTCCGTGCTTACCAGTAAGATTTTTTATGACAGAAGTATCCAGGACTTTTACTCCACTACCTTCCACTTCCAATGTTACTTGATTTTCGGGAAGTTCAAGTGCCGTATTTTGGTTAAAATAAAACACAGAATAACCCAATGCAATTAAGCCAATAAACACTGCTGCATACTTTAAAATAGTAGCTCGCAAACTTTTATATTTCATTGCAATTGCAACTTCTTTGTCAAATGTTGCATCTTCGAATAATTTAAAAGCCTTCTTTATATCATAAACTTTATTCTTATAGTAAGAGTGTATAAATTCCCTAAAATACTTTTGATTATTTTCTTTGGAAATCCAATCTTTAAGATGGTCTAAATCCTCTTCCGAAATTGTATTTTGAAGATATTGTCTTATTATTATCTTTATGCTTTTTTTCACTTTAGCTTATCTAGTTTACATTATGACAATCAAGAAAGGTATTGCCATGCATTTTTTTAATCTTTTTTTTAATTTCGATTATGCATGAAGAGTTCGATCGGATAATTTATGATGAAGATGTGATGCTGGATAGGATTCGGGTAGGCGATAAACAAACATATCGCTTACTTTTTGAGAATTACTACAAAGTTCTAATTTTGTATGCCTCCAGTCTGACCAAAAATGAAACAAAAGCGGAAGATTTGGCACAAAATGCTTTTATAAACCTTTGGACAAAAAGAGACACTCTGGAAATTCGGACCTCCGTTAAAAGCTATCTCTATAAATCCGTCTATAATTTATTTATCAACGATTATAGGAAGGAGTTGCGAAATAACAATGTTCTCGACAAAATACATTATGAGGTATTGCTGCAATCACTTGAGGAAGAGGAACAATCAATTAAAATTAAGTTAGATTGGGTCAACAAGGAAATTGATTCATTGCCCCCTAAATCCAAGGAGATATTTATAATGAATAAAAGAAGGGGATTAACTTACAAGGAAATTTCAAAAATTTTGGATATTTCCGAAAACACTGTGGAGAGTCATATAAGTCGAGCCTTAAAGCGAATAAGACAGAATATTCCAAAATCACTTTTATTTCTACTATTTTCAGTCCCCAGCTCTTTTAAAACAGGGCCTAAATCTTAAGAGTACAGTAAGTACAATATACACCGTTGTGTTTGATGGTGTCTCCTGCCCAAGGATATCTCCCTACCTTCTCTTTTCGCGGAATGCAACAGCAAAGGGCATCTCTCCCCAATGTGTCGAATAAGTTGAAACGGTATTGCCGATATAAGCCCAACCTGATCTCGGAAGTGCAGATACCCCTACCCATCTCTATAACTTAAATATATGAACGGTATCGCAGTCCATCAAAAACCGGCAGGTAGGCATTTTATTGCCTATTGGATTATTTTGTCCTGTATCTTGGTTCTTTTAGCGCAGCGGTCTTAAATCCTATATCTCGTACGCTCTGCGTAGAGGTAATTTAATCAAATCAAAATTATTTTATCGGTCACCCATTTTATTCAAAAATGAACTTGATATTTTTGAGCATTCCATATTGGGAAATCGGAAAATTTCATGCCTATATTTTTCCGATTTCACAAGTAATTAGGGTAATCGCCATAGGTATATACAATAGCTATATTGGAATAAGATTTTTTAATCCAGAATAGCCCAAACCCCTTTATTTAGATGTAATTTTACATCAGAAATTAATTGTTTAAATTTTATAAATATGACTTTAGTAGGTAAAAAATTTCCAAATCTCAGTGTTAATGCAATGAACGATTTAGGGGATACTTTCAAATTGAACGTTTTGGAAGAAGCTAAGAACAATAATAAGAAAGTGATCTTATTTTGGTACCCAAAGGATTTTACTTTTGTTTGCCCAACGGAATTACATGCCTTCCAAGCGGCTTTGGGTGAATTTGAAAAAAGAAACACCTTGGTGATCGGTGCGTCCTGTGATACTGCCGAAGTTCATTTTGCCTGGTTGAATACAGCAAAGGATAATGGAGGAATTGAAGGGGTTACCTACCCTATTCTTGCAGATAGCAATAGAAACCTCGCCTCAACCTTGGGGATATTGGACATTACCAATGAACAGTATAATGAGGAAACTGGTGTGGTCATGGTAGATGGCGACAATGTAACCTATAGGGCCACTTATTTATTGGATGAGGATGGTACCGTATTCCATGAAGGAATTAACCATATGCCCTTGGGCAGGAATGTAAACGAGTATCTTCGTTTGATCGACGCCTACGCCCATGTTCAGGAAAAAGGAGAAGTTTGTCCTGCCAATTGGGAAGAAGGTAAAGATGCCATGAAAGCGGATAGAAATGGTGTGGCCAGTTATTTGTCGGCACACGCAAACTAAGTTCAATAAATACATATCTAAGGAGTCAATGGCGATGTAGCATTGGCTCCTTTTTTATAAAGGACTCGTTCAAAATTAAATATAGAATTTATGATAGTTGAATTGGAAAATGATAATCTGAAAGAGATTGTTGATCAGAATAAAAATGTGGTTGTTCAATATTCCGCTACCTGGTGCGGTAATTGTAGGATAATGAAACCCAAGTTTAAAAAAGAGGCATCCATAAATGAAGGCATCACCTTTGTTCTGGCAGATGCTGAGAAATTTCCAGAATCCAGAAAGTTGGCCAATGTGGACAATCTTCCCACTTTTGCCGTTTTCAGTGATGGCGAATTCAAGAATCAGGTCCAGACCAATAAATATGAAGTTTTAAAAGAATTGATCAGTGAAATTACCAGTAATTAAGCACCTAACAGGCTTTATAGCCGAAAATGACGAGGATTATGTATTGGAAACCATAGAGACATTGGAATCCATCACCGAAGTAGCCTCGTTAAAGGATGAGGAATTGGACGTTATTGGTGAATTGATTTCCAATCTATACGGCGCCTTGGAGGTACAAAAATCCATTAAGGAAGGGAAGCCCCAAAAAGAGGCCTTAAACGAATTTATGCAACGGGTAACCGGTTCCATAGACAGGTAAAAGCCATTTATCCTCTAATAATAACAGATACCTTTATCTTATGCTGTAAATAGAGTAGGATAAAGGAATCTGTATTTAAGCGTAGTTTTGGGTTAGTGTCCAGCCAAGCTTAAACCTACGGGTAATTTAAACGTTGACCGGACACTGGTTTGGCCCCTTCTTATTTTTTATCCATTATTCCTTATTTATCAAGCATATATTTTTTATTTTCACCCAAAATTTAAATACACAATCATGGCTACAGTAACACTAAAAGGAAACCCGTTGAACACTATAGGAACACTACCTAAATCTGGGAGTAAAGCGCCCGGGTTTTCTTTGACCAAGGGAGATTTATCCAATTCAAATTTGGAAGATTATAAAGGTAGAAAAGTGGTATTGAATATATTCCCCAGTGTGGATACGGGCACCTGTGCCCAATCTGTAAGGCAATTTAATAAAGAAGCTGCCAAATTAGAAAACACCAAGGTCTTATGTGTTTCAAAAGACCTTCCCTTTGCCCAAGCCAGATTCTGTGGTGCTGAAGGAATAGAAAATGTTGAAATGTTGTCCGATTTTCGCGACGGCAGCTTTGGAAAGGCCTATGGCCTGGAGTTTGTGGACGGACCACTAAAATCCCTGCACTCCAGGGCAGTGGTAGTTTTGGATGGGGACGCTAAGGTTATTTATACGGAACAGGTTGCGGAAACCGTTGATGAGCCCAATTATAAAGCGGCCTTGGAAGCCCTGATGGATGCATAAGGAAAGCTTTTTGGTGAATCGCATAAAGAGCGTTGGTTATGCCTTAAGGGGAGCGATCCTCTTGATTGGAACGGAATCCAGTATCAAAATCCAGGTCTTTATCACTTTGGTGATGACCGCGGCCGGATTCTATTTCGAAATTTCCAATACGGAATGGATTCTTCAGATTTTGGCTATTGGATTGGTACTGGGAATTGAGGGCTTAAACACGGCAGTGGAAAAAATTGCGGATTTTGTCCATCCCGAATATGATGAAAAAATTGGGTTTATCAAGGACATCTCCGCCGGTGCCGTTATGCTGGTTTCCATTGCCGCATCCATTATAGGCCTTATCATTTATATTCCCAAACTCTTTTAAGATCAATTTCATATATCTTATTTTGCTATCCAGCTAAAAAAAGGAATCCGTTTAATGCTATATCTATAGGAAAAGTTTAGATGCGTTCATAAGTAAACTACCTCGGGACATTGAAATGAACTTTATTTTTAGATATTGACGCCTGCCTGAACGGAAACGGGCAAGCGTTGAAACATTTAAATCCCGATTATCTAGTAAATTTGTAATTTAGCCACCAGAATAGAAGATTTAATGGCAAAAAAGGTAAAAAAACCAAAGTCTACGCCCACTAAAAAAGGCTTTTCCTTAAAGTTATCACAACAGAACAAAATTATTTTTGGAGGGTTGTTAATGCTTTTGAGTATTGCGCTGTTCTTTTCTTTTGTCTCCTTTTATTTTACCTGGCAGGATGATCAGAGCCTTTTAACAGAATTTGCGGACAGGAATGAACAGGCCAGGAATTTGTTGAATAAATTTGGTGCCAACGTAAGCCATTTTGTACTTTACAAAGGATTTGGAGTATCGTCCATTATCTTTACTTTTCTTCTTTTTATAACCGGTCTCTATCTATTTTTGAGTATGCAAAAACAAGGGCTGCTCCGAAAATGGATATGGGGATTGGTATTTATCATCTGGTTCTCCGTTGCCCTGGGTTTCTTTGCAGCTGGAAAACCGTTGTTGGGCGGAATGGTCGGGTACGAGATGAACGATTTCCTTCAGGATTATGGAGGGAAAATCGGGGTATTTCTTTTATTGCTTTTTGGTTTGATCGTTATTTTGGTTCGCTTGTTCCAATTTTCCCCGGATAAAGCGGTTGCATATATAAACGACAAGGGGAAATCCTTGGCCACCGAATTTAAGAAAGATAGAACTGTCAAGTCCGATTCCGATAGTGACCGGGAAAACGATATTTCCTTTACTCCGAAAAAGGAAGAGACCCCTGTGGTAATCGATACCTACACCCATAAGAAGGATATTCCCGTTTTGGCAAAAGAGGACGATGAAGGGGAATTTGAAGTTAAGGTGGGTGCCGAAGAGGATACCATTGCCATGGAAGTGGAGAAAATTAAGGAGGAGAAAGAGGAATTGGATAATATTTCCGACAAGCTGGTGGAAGATTTCGGTGAGTTCGACCCTACCTTGGAATTGGGCAATTTTAAGTTTCCCCCATTGGATCTTTTGGATCAGCACGGGGCAAGTGGAGGTATTACCATCAATCAGGAGGAACTGGAGGAAAATAAGAATAAAATTGTCGAGACCTTAAAGAACTATAAAATTGGTATCGCACAGATTAAAGCGACCATAGGCCCTACGGTTACCTTATATGAAATTGTGCCCGACGCCGGAGTACGAATTTCAAAAATAAAAAACCTTGAGGATGATATTGCCCTTTCTTTGGCGGCACTCGGTATTAGAATTATAGCTCCCATTCCAGGAAAGGGAACCATTGGTATTGAAGTGCCCAATAAGAATGCCACTATCGTATCCATGAGATCCGTTATTGCTTCCAGTAAATTTCAGAAGGCAGAGATGCAATTGCCCATTGCCTTTGGAAAAACCATCAGTAACGAAACCTTTGTGGTAGATTTGGCCAAAATGCCCCATTTGTTGATGGCAGGAGCTACCGGCCAGGGGAAATCCGTGGGCCTAAATGCAGTATTGACCTCTTTGCTCTATAAAAAGCATCCTGCAGAGGTAAAGTTTGTGCTTATAGATCCCAAGAAGGTGGAACTTACACTATTCAACAAGATTGAAAGACATTACCTCGCCAAATTACCGGATTCCGAAGAAGCTATTATTACCGATAACAATAAGGTAATCAATACGTTGAATTCGCTTTGTATAGAAATGGACAACCGTTACGAGTTGTTAAAGGTGGCCATGGTCCGTAATATAAAGGAATATAACGCCAAGTTTAAAGCGCGGAAACTGAATCCGAATGATGGCCATATGTACCTGCCCTATATCGTATTGGTCATAGACGAGTTTGCCGATTTGATCATGACCGCCGGGAAGGAAGTGGAAACCCCTATTGCCAGGCTGGCACAATTGGCCAGGGCTATCGGGATACACTTGATCATTGCCACCCAAAGACCTTCCGTTAACGTAATTACAGGGATAATAAAAGCCAACTTTCCGGCCAGGATTGCATTTAGGGTGACCTCTAAAATAGATTCAAGGACCATTCTGGATACACAAGGCGCCGATCAATTGATTGGTCGTGGGGATATGTTATTTACCCAGGGCAATGACGTTACCCGTATTCAATGCGCCTTCGTGGATACACCGGAGGTCGCCAAAATTACTGAATTTATTGGCTCGCAAAGGGCCTATCCGGATGCACATTTACTTCCGGAATATATGGGAAATGACGATTCTGGCACAAGTATTGATTACAATATTTCCGAACGGGATGCCATGTTCAGGGAAGCGGCGGAAGTAATCGTAATTGCGCAACAGGGTTCGGCCTCCTTGATACAACGAAAGTTGAAATTGGGGTACAATAGGGCCGGGAGAATTATAGATCAGTTGGAGGCCGCAGGCATAGTTGGCCCCTTTGAAGGTAGTAAGGCCCGTCAGGTCCTTGTTCCCGATATTTATGCCTTGGATCAACTATTGAACAATGAAAGTGCTTAGGAGGTACCGTTAAAAATTTAAATAGAAAAGAATGAAAATTAAACTATCCATAATCTTATTGGTATTATCTACTTCAATAGCAATGGCACAAAACGCTGCAAAGGCCAAAACGTTGTTGGATGAAGTGTATAATAAGGTAACAAGTTATGACAATATTTTTGTAGACTTTAAATACAGCCTTCACAATGAGGAGGCCAACATAAATACGGAAACACGTGGTGATGTAACCATGCAGGGCGATAAATATTTATTCAATTATCTGGGGTCCAAACAATTGTATGATGGAAAAAAGGTGTATACCGTTGTTCCTGAAAATGAGGAGGTGACCATTGAGGATAAATTGGATGATGAAAACACCATTACTCCGTCCAAGATGCTTACTTTTTACAAGCAGGGGCACAATTATGCCTGGGATATTTTACAAAATATCCAGGGAAGAAAAATACAATTTGTGAAGTTGACACCGATCGATACCAATTCTGAAATCAAATCTATTTTGTTGGGCATAGATGTGGAGACCAAACATATCTATAAGCTTATAGAAACAGGGAGGAACGGAACAAAAACGACCATTACTGTTAATTCTTTTAAAATTGACCAGCCTTTATCCAAAACCTTATTTACTTTTGACGAGAGCAAGTATAAGAATGATGGGTACTACATCATAAGAAATTAGACATTGAGAATTCTAGACCGATATATATTATCGAGGTTCCTCTTTAATTTTATCAGTTCGTTCGTAATACTGATGTTTATCTTCGTATTTCAAACGATCTGGTTGTTTATTGATGACTTTGCAGGTAAGGGCTTGGATATTTTCATAATTGGAAAATTCCTTTTTTACCTTATGCCCAACCTAATGGAACGTGTAATTCCCTTAACGGTATTGCTTTCTTCCATTCTCACCTTTGGCACCTTTGCGGAGAATTATGAATTCGCGGCCATGAAGGCCTCTGGTATTTCCTTACAGCGGGCCATGTTGCCACTTATTATTTTTGTTACATTTTTAGGTGGGGTCACTTTTTATTTTGCCAATAATATTATTCCTATTTCCGAACAAAAAATATACAATTTAAGAAGGAATATTGCCAAGGTAAAACCGGCGGCCATTATTTCAGAAGGGGTATTCAGTGATTTGGAAGGTACCGATATGAACATGAAGGTAGACCGTAAATACGGGGAAAACGATCGATTTTTGGAAAATGTCATCATTCATGAAAAGTCCAAAACAAAGGTAAACACCACGGTAATCAAGGCCAAATCCGGAGAACTTATCAGCAGTGAGGACTCCGATATTTTACAGCTGGTATTAAAAGACGGACACTATTATTTGGACGTGACTACTAAAAATAACAAGGACAGGAAGAAAAATCCGTTTACCAAGGCAAATTTTAAGACCTATACCATTAACAAGGACCTATCGGACCTGAACGATGTAGATTTGGATGAGGAGCGGGATGTAAGTACGGACAAGATGAAAAACATTTCCCGCCTTACCAAGGATATAGATTCCTTGAAGAAGGACAATGTTAAACTGGTCACCGCTTTTTCCAAGAATATTACAGGAAGAATGGGCGCTTTCGTACCTTTGAAAAAACCCGATTCCCTTACCCAAATTACCATCGATAAAAAAAAGAGGGAGATGGATTCTTTGGGCACCAATAAGAATACGGATAGTATTTTGTCAATCTTTCCCTCATGGCACCAGACCCAGATTTTAAGTTCGGCAAAGAGTTCCGTTTCAAATATTATTACAAGTATTCAGGGCAAGAAAAATGAGCTTCAAATAAAGTACAAGATATATCGGCTCCATATTTTATCGCTCCATAAAAAGTACGCCTTGGCATTGTCCTGTATTATTTTGTTCTTTGTTGGGGCCCCCTTGGGTGCCATTATCAGAAAGGGTGGTTTGGGCCTCCCCATGGTTATAGCAATTATCCTCTTCCTAACCTATTATTTTATTGGGGTATTTGCAGGAAATTATGCCAAGGAAGGGAATATTCATCCTATTATAGGGGCATGGCTCTCTACATTAATAATGTTACCTTTAGGGGTATTCCTTACCAGGAGGGCCACTGCGGACAAAGGACTGATGTCCTTTGGGAGCATATTTGATTATTTTAAGGGCGTATTTAAGAAGAAAGATAAAATTGCAGTAACATGACAACAAAAGTTGAAAAGGCCATTACGCTAAATACCATAGAAGAGGCCATTGAGGATATAAGGCAGGGCAAGGTCATTATTGTTGTGGATGATGAAAATAGGGAGAACGAAGGGGATTTCTTGGCCGCTGCGGAATTGGCAACACCGGAACTGATCAACTTTATGGCTACCCATGGCAGGGGGCTGATATGCGCCCCCCTTACCGAAGGTAGGTGTAAGGAATTGGGACTTCACATGATGGTCCACAACAATACCGATCCTATGGAAACGGCCTTCACCGTTTCCGTAGATTTAAGGGGCCATGGGGTTAGTACGGGCATTTCTGCGGCAGATCGTGCAAGTACCGTTAAGGCGTTGACGGACACCAATATCAAGGCCCACGATCTGGGAAGGCCGGGACATATCTTTCCATTGGTTGCCAAGGAAGGTGGGGTATTGAGAAGAACGGGACATACAGAAGCAGCCATTGATTTTGCCCGTTTGGCAGGTCTAAAGCCTGCCGGGGTAATCGTAGAGATCATGAACGAGGACGGATCTATGGCCCGATTGCCACAATTGGTAAAAGTAGCCAGGACATTCAACTTGAAAATTGTGTCCATTGAAGCCCTGATCGCTTATCGTATGGAACATGACAGCCTGATCCGTAAAAAGGAAGATTTTGATATTGTCACCAGATTTGGCGAATTTAGATTGAGGGCCTATCAGCAGACGACCAATAATGAGGTACATTTGGCGCTGACCAAGGGAACTTGGGATAAAAACGAAAAGGTCCTTGCCAGAATAAATTCTACCTTGATCAACAATGATATTTTGGGCACCCTTACCAACAATCCGGATAAAAAATTGGAGGACATGTTCAATGCCATTAACAAGGAAGGCAAAGGGGCCATAGTCTTTATAAATCAGGAATCCGAGTCCTTGAACCTTTTGGGCCGTTTGGGAGAACTTAAAGAATTGCAACAACAAGGTATATACAAGGCGCCCAAGGTGGATATGGATGCCAAGGATTTTGGCGTTGGGGCCCAAATTCTGCACGATTTGGATATTGCCAAAATTAGGTTGTTGAGCAATTCCAGCCATACCAAAAGAGTGGGTATTGTAGGTTACGGACTCGAAATAGTGGAATACGTAACCTACTAATTTTGTCTTTTTCTCTCACCGTAGCGCCGCTATGCTGCTCCATAAAGCCTTTATTAGGGCATAAAAGCATAACTTTTCGATTGAAAACAAAAGGTCAAGATGAGTTCAAATAATAAATGCCGAAGAAAATGAGTCTTCGGCATTTTATTCTGGTAGAAATCGTAGGGATTTACAAGGGTCTTACCCAGATGTTCCTGAACTGTGTTTTGTTGCCGTGGTCCTGTAGGGAAAGTACATCATCCCCATGGGCCGATGGATAGTTGTGCAGGCCGGTATAATAGGTGTTGCCATTGATCTCCACATTATTTTGTACCAGTACCCCGTTGTGCAGCACTGTAATTTTTGCCCTGGCATCCAAACGACCGTCTTCCTTAAACCTTGGTGCCGTATAGATGATGTCGTAGGTGTTCCACTCCAAGGGGCCGCGCATAGCGTTGACCAGGGGCGCGTGGTCTTTATATATACTGCCTGCCTGCCCGTTCCTATAGGTACGGTTGTTGTAGGAATCCAATATTTGCAGTTCGTATCTGTTCTGTAAAAACAATCCGCTATTGCCCCTACCCTGGCTATGGCCTTCCACCACATCCGGAGCGCTGAACTCGATGTGTATCTGGCAATCCCCAAACTTCATTTTTGTACTTATTCCCCCCGTCCCCGGAACCACTTCAAAATGGTCCTTATCCACTATTTTCCATGGAGCGGCCAAGGTATTGTCCTTTTGGCTCACCCATTGGTCCAAGTTGCTGCCATCAAATAAAATAATGGCATCCGAAGGGGCATCTCCCAAAGTTTTTGCAGGGGTCACCACACCTACCTCCGGCTCCCAGATTTCGGTCATTTCAGGCTTCATGGGCATGGGGGATACTTCCGGGGGAATACCGCTGTGCTTGTTCTGGGCCCCGATTTGTATTGAAAGCGCAATGGTAAAAATACAGCTAAGGAAAGTCTTGGAATTCATATGAACTATGGATTTTAAGGTGTTTTTTTTAGATTATTAAATATAGTTATAATCTAAGTACATGACAAAAATCATTTTAACTAGGTTTCTCGGAAAATCCGTTTTACCCCAAACCCTAAAGCCTGCCTGTCCGGTAGGCAGGGGAGCCTGATTTTCCTTGATTTCTCCCCTGTCCGACTACTTCGTTCAGGCGGGCTTTAGGGTTGTGGTAAAAAATCAAGGAAAATCTTGCGAAATTGAATTTTGTCATGTACTAAAAGCTATAATACTTAAATTTACATATCAATATGGCTACTCCCCCATATCCAGTTCCAGTTCCCCGCCTTTTACCAATTGTGAGTGTCTAAGGGTATAATCATTTATAGCCTTATTGTTCAAACGGGCCTCTTTAACGGCCCATTGGTCCATACCTTTCCTATTAGCCTTTATCGTAAACTTTTTCCCGGTATAATAATCGGGGTGGAGACTTATTTCAATTTTGTCAAAAACCGGACTTCCCAATTCATAGACCGGATCATTTTCGGTTCCCCCGTTCATTTGAAAAAGCCCTATTTTCATTAATACGGCCAAACTTCCCATTAGTCCCTGGTCTTCATCGCCATTATAACCGGTGGAAGGGGAAAGTCCGCCAAATACCTTGTCCACAATCTTTCGGGACCAATATTGTGTTAGATCTGGCCTGTCCAACAGATTGAATACGAATGCCGTTTGTATGGACGGTTGGTTCCCGTAATTTATGGGAATACGCCTGTATTCCGGGTGGAGTTCCTGTGAGTGGGAACTGCCTGCCGTGAATCCTAATTTTTCTGCCGCTTCAAACTGGGCATTCAGTTTTTCCACAGCCTTTGGCCTGCCACCCATTAGGTCTGCCAGACCGTTAATGTCATGGGGTACGAACCATGTGGATTGGGCTCCGTTGGATTCTATAAATCCATGTTGATGTACGTATGGGTCAAAATCTTCCTGCCAGGTTCCGGCCACATCCTTCGGTCTCATCCAACCCAAGCTTTTGTCGAACACATTTTTGTAATTATAGGAACGCTGTAAAAACAGCTCATAGTCTTCCTTGTGCCCAAGTTTTTTGGCCAATTGAGCCAAGGTCCAATCCTGGTAGGCGTATTCCATGGTTAGGCTGGCCCCATCCTGGTGTCCGCCAAATTTACCCTCGGGTACGGGATAAGGGACATAGCCATCATTCAAGTAATATTTAAATCCCCCACCAAGTGCGGTCTTATGTTCATAACCTGCTTTTTCCATGATACCGCCTGGCATATGGTTTTTCTTCAATGCCCCGTAGATGGATTCCAGATCCTGCTTAATAATTCCTTTTTGTATAGCACTGACTATAAAGGGAGTGGACGAGGCACCGGTCATAACATAGGTGTAATTGCCTCCCGAAGGTCCGCGCGGGACCAAACCGCCATCCTTATAATATTGCATTAGGGAATGGGTAAAATCTTCCATAATATCCGGATAAACCAAACCCCAAAGGGTATTGATGGTCCATTGCGCCCCCCAGAAGGAGTCCGAATTATAATGATTGAATTTTGGTTGTCCGGTAGCATCCAAAGGTATTTGCCCTATTCTAAAGTTATCTCCCGTATTATCGGGATAGGCCCCGTTAAAATCGCTTATCACCCTTCTGCCCTGCAGGGCGTGCCAGAGATCTGTATAAAATCTACGCTGCTGTGTTTCAGAGCCCCCTTCAATTTTAATTCTGCCAAGGAAACCATTCCATTCCTCTTTGGATTCGTCCACCACCTTCTGAAAATCCCAATGGTTCAATTCCGAATCCATATTGATTCGGGCATTTTCGGCAGAAGTATAGGATATACTGGCTTTCATCAATACATTGCGGTTTTTTTCATCCGTATAAACCAAATAATTGCCGGTTTCGGGATCATGGGAAATAGCACGGATATCCGAGTTCAATTCTATTTTAAAAAATAGCTTGAAGGGTTTGGGCCGTCTCATTGTTGGGGTCATTTCCAGTTCTCCGGAAAGGGTAGTGTTTCCTGTTTTTTCCAAGATACCGTTTATATTTTCATTGGGTCCTAAGAGGGTGTTCAGGTTGAAAAGTATGGCCGGACTTCCTTTTTTTGGAAAAGAATATTTGTGGAAGCCCACTCTTTTTGTACTGCTGAGTTCCACAGATATTCCCTGTCGTAACAGCTCTATATGGTGATAACCGGGCGACACCTTCTCCTGTTCGTGATTAAATTTTGAATAGAAATCCTTGTATATAGTAGTCTCGTTTTCGGGGCCAACACTTACGGGCATTACGGAAAGCCCGGAAATCTGCCAACCATGAACATGGCTAAATCCCTTAATGGTATCCGTTTTGTATCTATAGCCACTGCCCCAGGCACCTTCAATTGCTGTGTCCGGACTTAAATTTACCATGCCAAAGGGTCTTGATGCCGAGGAAAAGAAGAACCATCTGGAGTTTTCGGAATCGAGATGTGGATATACCAGGTCAACAACATTTGTGGATCTTGGGTTCTGTGGCGGGGATGTTTCCTGGCACGAATAAAAAGATGAAATGGTAAGTAAAAGAAGCAAATAAAGGGAGACTTGATCTAATTTCATTTGGTTGGTTTTATGCTTAACAATAGTTTATATATAGAACTCAATAATAACTCAATAATTGGAGATATCAACACTATTTTGTAGAACATTTGTCATTTTTTTGGCCCTTGCTTCGACCTCCTCTTCACTCCATCCCAATTTGATAAGACAGGATATATTGCGTCCTACCCAATGATCGGATTTTGAAAAGTTGGACGAATTATAATTTGGCAAGCCATTTTTTAACTCTTCGGAAAAATTGCCCAGGCCATTAAGATTTTTTAAATGCTCCCATTTCCTGTAATAATGCCAATTATTATCGAACCAATAAAAACAGGCATCCACACCATTTTCAGCAAATGCTTTTATGGTTTTTTTAGCCAAATCTTCCGTGGGAAGAAAAAAGCTTAGAAAGGAATAGTTCTCTATTCCGTGTTTTGGAACCCTTCTGAAGCTAATTCCGGGAATTTTTTTTAGGGCGGAACGAATGATGGAATAATTTCTTTTCTGGATCGCAATAAAATCGTCCAAACGTTCAATTTGGGCAAGGCCTACGGCGGCGTGGAGTTCGGATATGCGATAGTTATAGCCCAAAATGGGGTGGTTTTCCGCTCCCCTATCCTTACCGATATGATCATGGCCGTGGTCGGAATATTGATCGGCAGTGTTATAAAACTCACTGTTGTTGGTGATTACGGCCCCCCCTTCCCCACAGGTAATCGTCTTCACATAATCGAACGAAAAACAGCCTAAATCCCCATAACTACCCAGGGGCTTGCCTTCATAGCTACCGCCAATGGCCTGGCAGGCATCTTCCAAAAGAATTAGGCCGTGTTTTTGGCATATCGTTTTTAAAGGCGACAGATCTGCCATGGATCCGCACATATGTACGGGCATCACTACTTTGGTCTTATCGGTTATTGCCTTCCCAACGGCCAGGGGATCCAGGGTAAGGGTATCGTCCACATCCACCAGGATGGGAATGGCCCCCAGAGAAAGTACTGCTTCAAAGCTGGCTACAAAGGTAAATGTGGGCAATATAACTTCATCCCCTGCACCTACCTTGGCACAGGCCAGTGCCACTGTCAGGGCTGCGGTACCGCTGCTCACTAACTGTGCGTGGTTTACTTGCATTCGTTTTTCCAAGGCCAGTTCCAATTCTTTTGCTTTCCAATGGCCATTCCTCATGGCATCAAACCCATACCGCATCAACACTCCTGAATCCATAACATCCTTGATCTGTTTTCGTTCCAAATCCCCAAAAAGTTCAAATCCTGGCATACTTTAAATATTTATTTATGATTTTTAATTGATTTAATTTAATTATCCCTTTAAATGTTAAAACCCTGCCTACTGTCCTCTAACTTCATTACAGTTACTTTTTTGCTTCTATAAGCCTGGGTAGTTCACCCTTGACAAAAGGTAATGGGCAGTAGATAGTGTTCAGTAAACATTTATTTACCAACCTTGTGGCCTAAGTTTATTGTCCATTGCCAATTGCTAATAGCTTATGCAGCTTACGACCAACATATTACCCAGTCCTTGACAGGGAATACCATTCCTTTCCAGAGCCCTGTATTCCATTGTGGATAGTTTAAAGTGTAACTAGTGTCCTGTCAACCCTACTTTGGCCATCCCAAGTCTTGTTCTTTTTCACCCGGCCTGCGTTAAAAAACAGTTCCGTAGCTACGGCTATGCAACATTTTTTTGCCTTGCCCAGATAAAAAATAACGGCGACTTAAACGACACAGTAGCATTGACACGACACTAGTGTCCAGTCAAGCCTAAACCTACGGGTAATCTAATGTGTCTCTTGAGCCGCTCCTGCGTTGCAAAAATCCTTACGTAGCTACGGCTATGCTCGTTTTTTGCGCCTTGGCCCAACTCAATATCCATCATTCCTTACCCGTCATTTAAACGTTGACTTGACACTAGGGAAGGTGGATGATGCTTTCATCCAAATCCCTACGCACTTTTTTAAGGGAAGCGAACATATCGTCCGTTGCCCTATAGCCAACAGGAAGTACCAATACCGAGGTTAGTTCCAGCTTGTCCAGCCCTAACAACTCATCGTAGGAGTTGGGCTGAAAGCCTTCCATAGGACAGGCATCTATTTCTTCCATAGCACAAACGGTAAGCAAGGTACCCAATGCCAGGTAGGCCTGATTGGTGGCCCAAACCCTGACCTCTTCCATTTCTTTTTTGGAAAAGCTTTCGATCAGGGCACCCTTGAACGGATCAAGAATTTCATTGGACGTATTTCTTATTTGCTGTACCCTTTCAAAGTAGTCATGGATAAATTTCCGGCCAATTTGTTTTTCTATACAAATAACAAAAACGTGGGATGCCTGTTCCACCTGTTTTTGTCCATAGGTAAACTTTACCAGTTCCTTTTGCAGTTCCTTGTTTTCAACTACCAATAATTTGATGGGTTGCAATCCATAGGAAGTTGCCGTTAAATTAAAGGCCTGCTTTAACTTACCCAGTTTTTCCTCCGTTAACATCTTATCGGCGTTGAATTTCTTTACGGCATAGCGCCATTCCAATTTTTTGATAATATCCAAAATACAAACACTTTTAATAAATAACCATAGTTTAAATCGCCTCTATATGAAAATAATACCGCAAGCTATATCATTTGCACAATTCCCTCCCCTTTGTTCACGGATCATTACCATTGGGCGTCCAATCCTTCAAGGGTTTCTATAGAGGTTAAAGTTAAGGCTATTTTCCAATCCAACTTGTTGTTCCACTTAAAAAGTATAAAGTTGCCCGGGTGTAAGCTGCTTTCTTTACCGCTACGCAACAAGAACCAAGATACAGGACAAAATAATCCAATGTTGTGCATCGCGACTATCTATACCCTGCATTGGAAGCAGTGTCATACAAAGGTAGGCCTGCCAGTGCCGTTCTGGAGGGCTTCAGGGAATTATTTAAATAAAATATCTTTAATTCTTTTAAAAAGAACAAAAAGGTTTCTATATTTGCAGCCGCTAAGGAGAAATGGCTGTCCCGATAGCTATCGGGAGGTCGAAGCGGCAGAAACGCCTCCAAAGCACATTGACTGGAGAAATGGCAGAGTGGTCGAATGCGGCAGTCTTGAAAACTGTTGAGGGTCACACCTCCGGGGGTTCGAATCCCTCTTTCTCCGCTAAAAAGCCCCGTAGACCAATGTTTACGGGGCTTTGTTTTTATGGGTGACAGATTAGGTGACAGTTCATTATTTATTTACAGCACCTTCAAAGTACTTTGCAGTCTCTTTATCTAGGTAATTTTTCTCTAATTTCTTCTACTACTTTTGGCCCAAGTAGTCTGCTCATATGAGGAAATAGCCTGGTGGAGAATAACGATTCTTTAAATTCTCCAACTGTTTTCCAACCGTCAGGACTACCGTTGGTCGCTGACGAGGATTTACCCTGAATAGAATCTACAATTTTCTGTTGGGCAGATAGACTAAGCCCTACAGCAATAGGTTGGTATAGCAATTCTCGCCCATTCAACAGTTTGTAGCTTGGATTGTTATCGAAAACTGTTTCAGTTTCCGGAATTTCGATTTCTTTGGCTTTGGATTCGTCAATATATTCTTGCCAATTAGTATCACTATTAAAAAACTCCAAACTTGTTTCAAATACTTCACTTAAATGATCATTGTAACTAATAATGAGCTCTTTTTTTGCTCTTGTCATGGAAACGTAAAGTTTGGATATTTCCCTAAACTTTTCACTTTGTGGTAATTTGGAATTGGGGAATTCATTTTTAGAACAGTTAACGATAATTACTATATCAAATTCAAATCCTTTGGTTTGTTCTAGATCTGATAAAAATATATTACTTGATGATAGGTCGTGGTCACCATCTAAGACTGGTAATTTCATTTTTTTACCTAAATATTTTACTTGAAAATAAGTCAAACCTGCCACCACCAAGCATGCCTTTTGTTGACTTTCTAAATTTTCATTGAGATACGAGTAACTGTTTTGAATCTCCGCGTTTAGATCTGTACTTTTCCTGATAAATGGTTTTGGAGTAGAAAAATTGGCATATTCCGGATTTAACAATTGAAATCCATTTTGATTATACTGTATTTCGTCCGTATTTTTTTTAAAGACGTCACTTGCGGCTTCTAAAATCTGTCTACTATTTCTATAGTTTTTAGTAATAGATAAATACTTAACAGGCTTTATTCCGGCCTTTACTATTTTATGTTGTTTGGTCAATACTTGTTGCGCAATGTCCCCACATAGAAATAAATCATTATCTGCTGGTTCCACCAATTTACGCAGAACTTCTAATTCGGTTGTCCCGAAATCTTGTAATTCATCAACCAATATACATCTGTATTTCGGGTGTATATTTGTTACATATTGATGTAACGGTTCCAATAGTCCTAAATAATCACTAACCCCTACAAATCGCATTTTTTCCTCCCATTTCTCTAGACCTTGCAAGATGAAACTTCTAAAGTTTTCTGGGAAAGCTTCACTTCTTCCTTCCCTTTCCATTTTAAGATAGTCGTTTCTTTCATCTTTTCTTAGTGAACTTCGAACATAATCAAATTCTTGTTTGAGATATTGACTTGGGAAAATATTACGCGACAACAGTGAGCCATGAACATCCAATAGTATTTTCGCGTCATCATTGTTTTCACGACACTGATAAAATTCTCGCCATATCTGATCAACATCCTCGTCAGTTTTAAAGGTAACATCCGAGAGTAATTTGTCATTTTGAGCTTCCTTGGAGTTTTCTAAAATTAGGTCCCTACAAATTTGCCAAAAAGACTTCACCTCAATTTGTTTTGCTAGTTCCTCTTTGTCATTTTCCGATTCCAAAGCCTTTTCGATAAGATCTTCTATTAAATCTGCTAAAGACCTATTGATCGTAGTTATCAATATTTTCTCATTTTTGTATTTCCTGGATAACCTAATGGCCCTGTTTACGACCACGCAGGTTTTCCCCGATCCACTTACCCCTAATAATCTCGCCGGCCCGCTAAAGTCTTCATCTACAACTTTTTTTTGCTGAGGATGCATAAAAAGCATCCAATCAAGCCAATTATTTCCTTCAATTATTTTTTTGAAATCTCTTCCTATGAAATCATCCATGGACAAAAATTCTTCGCCGCTGGTAACCTTTTCAAGATCTCTAGGAAGAGCATCCGATACCTTCTTAATTTCCTCGGAAAATATTAAAATCCTGTCTTTAGCATTATCTACATCGTCTCCCTTAATGTAAAGAAGCACATCGAAGATCATATCCTGTACTTTGGAATCTGCAATGCCCACTAATGCATCTAGGATTTCTTCTTCATCTGAAAAGCTATCTAGCGCAGATATCTTTTTGAAATTGGAAAATTTTACATTGTCTTCTATAACTTCTAAGTATTTATCTTTTAGTTTTGATATTAAACTGCCATCTGTTATGATTTCTTCTACAATTCGTGGTTGTTCCAGTTTGGACAAATCTTCGGTTATCCTAATCCCTGTAATTTCATAATCCGCACTTATAGTTAGGGTGTAATTTCTATTGATATTCAACCACTTATCACAGGCATCGTGATCACCGGCAAATACCAAAGCACAAACATTATTATCTTGAATTGTTATCAATCTACAAGCACCATTAAGGTCATATTTTATACAGTGCTTTATTCTGCTTTCGCCATGGTTGGTTAAAGGCACACCTTTGAATGGTTGAGCCTCTCCCATGTTAATACTTCCGATAATGGAATTTATCTTAATTGCGGCCTTTTGATAATGACCTCCGCGGCGGTGTAAAGCTTTGATTTGCTCTTTTAATAATTCTTTTTTATAGATGTACTTAATATTCATATTTCTAAAACAAAATTAATATTCACTTTATTGGCCCAGAACCTCAAAAGGCCAAGAGTAATGACAATAAGCAAAAGGTTTACCCCCTTCTTTATTTGTGATTTTTGCTTTTATCTTAAATTTTGTGCCAACAGGATATTCTTCACTTAGAACTTTAGAACAAGCTACATGCATTTCCTCAATGTAGGGCTCTTGTCCTGGAATAGGTTTTATGTGAATGTCACCATGATATCCGTTATTAACTTTCGGTTTATAACTTTCTACAATAATATAACTGTATTCTTCTTTTCTCATGATTATTAAATTACCTGATTAATTAAACAATCCAAAAGCCATTTTATTGTATGAATTAGCTCTTCACTACCCCATCAAAGGCCAATCTTTGTATGTATCTTCAGCCTGTTCAACAACTTCCTTTAAAAGATTATCCAATTCGGTGAACGGTATCTTGCCTCGCAATTCTTTTTTTACCGCCAGGCGTATGGCAGCCCTGGCATCTTCTTTCTTTGTCCAATCCAGTTTTAAATTTTTCTTTACTGAAGCTACAACGGAATGTACCAGGTCTTGAATAGGGCCCTTTACGTTCAATAATTTTTCGTTGGCGGACAGCAAGTCATAAAAAGCCAATTCGTCCTCTCTGAACGGGTATATGCAGGTATTTTATATGTTGATTTGACTATTATGTTATTATTTTTTTAATATCATAGGATCCACTTTTTTCAATGCTTCAAGTTCGTTTACACCTTGCCTTAAAAAATCTACCATAGCCGGAATTTGTTCTTCTTCGTCAATAATAAATTGCGCGATGGGTTCATATAGTCCAATGGTAACGCAGTCATCAAATTCATCTACTTTCCATTTCTTTAGAACTTTTTTGAACAGCCTAATGTAATCTTCGGTTTTTTTGTATTTTTTTGCTGTTGAAATATAAACTCTGGAACTTAGCACCATTTCATTGTCCCACCAGATAAAGCCAAAGCTTATACTGAAAAAATGACTAGTTGGACGGTGAAAACCCTGGTATGTGGAATACCATTCGTCTTTCATCCTTGTACTTCGTGCTGAATCTTTTGATAAAGTCCCAATTTTGGACTCGTAGTATTCTTTGATGCCATCTAGCACTTCATCCATTTTACGGATTGTCCCTGAAATATTTCTCAAAACAGTTAGATCGGTATAGGTGAAATTTTTTGATTCTGACATATTTTCCTCTTTTAAGTATGATTTTAATTCTTGTGTTATAGCCGTGTTTTCGATATTGATGATTTGAAAAATGTCAAACCACTTAAAAAGACGAAGGTTTATATTTGGGTTATCGTTTTCTTTGAAGTCGTAATACTTAGTCAAGTATACCAAGTATCGATTTAATAAGGGCTTGCCCTCCAATATTTTTTTGTAATCTTCAAGTTGATTGGGCCTTTCAAAATGCTCGATCTTACATTCTATAAGTATGCAGGTCTGTGTTGATGGTATATTTATTTCAATGTCCGGTCTGCCAAATTCATAAATCGATTGCGTTTTAATGTTGGTTTCACTATCGGGTATAATATCAAAATTTTGAAGAAAATCAAATAGCAGCTTTTTGTCTGTTTGTAAACAATGGGCAAAAATTTCAATCAAAAAATTCTCTTTAGAGTTTTTATTTTCTCTTTGCCTGTAAGAATATATTTTACTAAATACTGATTCAGTCATTTTTGAGACCCACAATTTGTTTTTATTCTTTTCAGCTTATGACCCCATCAACGGCCAATCTTTATATTGACCTTCAGCCTGTTCAATAACTTCCTTTAAAAGATTATCCAATTCGGAGAAAGGTATCTTGCCTCGCAATTCTTTTTTTACCGCCAGGCGTATTGCTGCCCTGGCATCTTCTTTCTTGGTCCAATCCAATTGTAGGTTTTTCTTTACTGAAGCTACAACGGAATGTACCAGGTCTTGAATAGGGCCCTTTACGTTCAATAATTTTTCGTTGGCGGACAGCAGGTCATAAAAAGCCAGTTCGTCCTCTGTAAGGCCTAATTGTTTTGTCCTTATATCGTCTTGCTGAAATTCTTGGGCTATATCCAATAGGTGCTTTATGGCGGCTATTGAATCCATACTGTTCTTGTGGTATTTGCCTAGTACCTTTTCCAGTTCATCCCTAAGGTTTGTCATTCTACGTATGTTTTTTGACATGCGTACCTTCAGTTCATCATTAATGATACGCCTTAACAGTTCAATTTTTATGTTCTCCCCTCCTTTTTCCTTAACAATTGCTTGAAAGCGATCGTCTATTATGGAAATATCAATTTTATCCAAATTGTACATTTTGGCCAGGTCCACTATATCTTGTGAGGCTAGGCTCTTACTTATTAAATCCTTGATCCGGTCGTTCTTTTCACGATGGGTACCCGGTGGTGATTTTATTTTTCGGATCAACACCCTAAACTTTTGGATTATGGCTACTTCCTCTTGGATCTCCCATATTTTGGGGTCGGAATTGGTCATAGCCATTAGTTCAGACAGTTTACGTTCTTCTTTTAGAAAAGCATCGGTGATTGCGTCAGAATGTAATAAGCTATTTAATGTTTTATTGGTCCATTGCATCAATTCGGTTTCAGGCATCGCTTCAATTTGTGCCTGGTCAAAATCTCCTACAAGTCCTTTTGTAACAACAAATTGCTCTAGGCATGACCCTACAGCTGCTTCCATATCTAATGTAGGTTTACCTGCACCCCCACTTCTTGTATATTTTTTAGTGGCTTCGGCCAAATAGCCCGAAATACCAATAAAATCTACAACCAAGCCATTTGGTTTATCTTCAAATACTCTATTTACCCTTGCAATGGCCTGCATAAGGTTATGACCTTTCATTATTTTATCTACGTACATGGTATGCGCACAAGGAGCATCAAAGCCTGTAAGCCACATATCACGAACGATTACAATTTTCAAGGGGTCTTCTGGGGTTCGAAAGCGCTTTTTAATGCCCTCCATATTGTCTTTGGTACGCACATGGGGATTCCATGATTCAGGGTCTTTGCCGATGTTACTGGTCATAATCACCGCTATTTCTGGGCAATTATCCTGGGTAATAAGGGCATCATACATTTTTACGCAATTGCGGCGACTCATACAGACTATCATAGCTTTACCATCCAAAGTTGCTATCCTGGCATTAAAGTGCGTTAGAATATCTATGGCTACACGCTGTACCCTATCCTCGGCACCAGCGGCATCCTCAACGGCTGCCCATACCGAATTGGTGGTTTCTTCATCACCCTCAGCAACTTCTTCTAATTCCTGGGTAAATTTTGCTTTAATATTTAACGGTACCATTTTGGGTTCATAATATATGGGTACCGTAGCTCCATCTTCTACGGCCTGTTTGATATCGTAAGTATGTATCGTTTTTCCAAAAACTTGTTCGGTATCCGCATCCTTACCATCAACCGGAGTTCCTGTAAAACCTATAAACGAGGCATTGGGGACTGCCTTGCGAATGTTTTGTGCGAAACCGCCATCCTTAAAACCGTATTGGGTACGGTGAGCTTCATCGGCCATGACGATCAGGTTATAACGCTCCGAAAGTACAGGGTGTTTTTTTTCTTTACCGTTTTCTACCTCTTTTAAGCGGAACTTCTCTATGGTGGTAAAAATAACACCCCCACCATCTGTACTTAGTAAACTTCTTAATTCATCCGTAGTATTGGCATGTTGAACATCACCAACCAAATCCTTGCATAGTACAAAATTCTCATAAAGCTGCTGGTCCAGATCCCTACGATCTACCTGTATGACGATCGTAGGATTCTTTAATTCCGGTAGTTGGCGTAATATACCCGTAAGAATGGCCATAGAAATACTTTTGCCCGATCCTTGGGTGTGCCAGATTACACCTAGCCTACCATCACCCTGTGGCTTAATGTTTTCTATAGTGGAAGATACAGCTTTTGTAATGCCCCAATATTGATGGTATTTGGCGCCTTTTTTGATGATCTTACCGTTATGATCTTCATGAAAAATAAAGTTCTTTAGGTAATTAAGTAATGTTTTTTTTGGGAACAATCCTTTTATTAGTGTTTCCAACTGTAGATCATTATTTTGCATTGTTTCCTCCCCATTCAGGCTCTTCCATGGGGCAAACCACTTAATAGACGAACTGTACATGCCGTGCAAAGCCTCCAGACCGTCCGAAACTACCGTAATGGCGTTATAGTCGAATAACTGGGGGATGTCCTTTTTGTAATGCTGTATTTGCCCGTAGGCATTGTTAACCCCAACATTGTGATCAAATAGATTTTTAAACTCAAACACCACCAAAGGCAGGCCGTTTATAAAAATAAGCACATCGGTACGGCGGGTATTTTTACCAATAATCTTTACTTCATCTGCACATATAAAACTGTTGTTTTCAGCATTTTTAAAATCTATGGGGTAAATGTGTTTTGCGTTTTCTTTGCCTTGGGTATCTTTCCAAATTACCGAAATACCTTGAGTACTTTTGCGGTGAAAATCGCGGTTACGATTATCGGTATCCATACCCTCATGCTGCGTAAAGCTAGCCATGGCCTCGTTAATGGCCGTTGCAGGAACATCTGAATAGGTGCGGTGTAAAAAACTGCGAAGCTCCTCCTCCAAAACTACCTTTTTAAGGTCACGGACTAGGCTATTGCCCTGTTTATAGGTATAGCCTAATTCTTGTAGCCATGATAAGGCAGCATTTTGTACAGCAGCTTCGGTAAAGTTGGTCATAATACGTTGGCTAGTGTTTCTTCGAATTCCTTTAAGCGCACTTCTCCGCTAATTAGCTTGGGTAACATCATATTACGGATTTCGGTTAGGGTTTGGTTTTCATGATTGTTAGCCCAACACTTTTCTATTAAAGGAATAATTTTAGAACAAGCTTTTTCTTGACTATTTTTATCAGGAACTATAACTTCAAATTTTCTAAAGTCTTTTAAAACAATTCTTTGAATTACCGCGCCTGTTACAATTGACGCCATTCTTCCTTTAGTTTCGGTGAGCTTTAAATTGAGATTAATCAAATGAGGATTCAAATCGCCATTTGGGCGAAGAATTGCAATTGAAGAAAGAAGGACTAAAGGTAAATCTTGCTCCACTACAAATGCATGCTTTAACCAGCTCCCATCTTTTGCTATAACTATGTCATCCTTTAATGGTTGACATCCTTGAGCAATTAATTTGGTAAAATCATCTTCCCCAATTTGTCTACAAGTATTCAAATTGAAACCCCAATCATGCATGTCTTTGACAGATGCCATTGGATATCCGTAATTGTATGTTTTTGGGCTATAGTGGGCACCATCAGTGATTTTAGTTGTAATATTTGAATATGTCTTTACCTCCCACCCCTTAGGTATCATTCCTAATTTAGAGTCCACAAACTCTCCATCCTTAAAAGGTCCGAAATCTACAAACCAATGCTTATAGAGTGCCATTGCCATGTATTCCAAGGTTTTGTTCATGGCTAGGTTGTTCTCTATTTTATCGTCTAAAGCAGAGAGGATGGAGGCGATGGCTTTTTGTTCTTGGATTGGTGGGATTTCAACCTCCAAAGAGTGAACATCATTTCGATTAAGTGTAGGAAC
This sequence comes from Arenibacter sp. P308M17, assembly GCF_003426735.1. Classification (GTDB taxonomy): domain Bacteria; phylum Bacteroidota; class Bacteroidia; order Flavobacteriales; family Flavobacteriaceae; genus Arenibacter. Next base: position 311,532 of record NZ_QVON01000002.1, on the reverse strand, counting down.
ACTTGTTCCAGAATTGAATTCCAGAAAATTTAATGTCTGTAAAAAATAATAAATAAAAAGTGGATTATTACCGTTAAAACTTTTCACCCATAGTGAGGTGTTCAAAGGCCAGAAATCCTTTTTCTCATAGAAAAATTTACCTAATGTTCCCGATCTTCCCGTAATGACACCAGGCCCCTTAACCTTATACTCGTTATGCATTTCTGTATAACCAGATGCAGCAATTATTGGATAGTTTCCATTAATTCTTTTCCTAGAAGGTAGGTCAAACCCTCTTTGTAGTGTTGCTACTTCTCCAAGCTTTAATGTTTTCCAGTTATTGTTCATATTTATATCCCCATAATATCTTTAATATCCTCCACTTCCAATATTCCCCCGTGCAAGTTCTCTTTATCAAACAATAATCTATTTAGTTTCGATAATTCTTCACTATCTAAAAGCATTTTATCTATCTGTGCATTAATGTCTTCAATGTTATTTAATTTGCTTATTTTTTTCGATAAAGCTGGGTACAAATCATCGATGATTAGCCATCTAAATAATTTATTTGGATTAAAATATTTACGTTCCGCAATCAGAGTGTTCCTGTACATGGTATAATTATTTGCAAGTCGTTTTACTGCTCTTGGATTTGGGTTTATTAAATTAAAATGGCCAGAAAACAAATGACGAATGTCTGCTTTATTTTCATCTAAAGCTTCAATGGCAATATCTGAAAAATCTTCCTCACTTAATTGATATTCTGTTTCCAATTCGGCAAACATTTTAGGGTTAGAATCATATATTGTTGAATAGCTATTTATCACCTTTTGCTTTAATTCATCACGCAGCTCCTCGGAGAGTTTGACTTTTGACTGGGAATCTAATGACAATTCACCTAAACCCAAGATATGATGCCAGTATCTTTCTTTTGCTTTTGTAGAAACATTTGGCATTCTAATAGACAATTGAAAAACTTTCTCCAAAAATGAGTCGCCGAGCTTCTCTTTCCTTCTATTTATTTTGTCCACAAATTCTTTGTAATTATTCTCGAAACAGGTCGAAAGCCAATTTTTATCTCCAGCTACCACATATAGTACTTTCTTTTCCTTAAACAAGGTTTGTATGCCCTCTAAAAGGCTAATGGTATAATTTCTATCGCAACGATCAATATCATCTATAAAAATGGCTACATTGTAACCTTCACCATTTATATCTTCGATCAATTTATTATAATGCTTCTTTATACTATTCATGGGATCAGCTGCTCGCAGCAAAAAAGATTTTGCTTCACCAGAAGATTTCATCAAAAATGGTGTGGAAAGGAATTTTGACAAAGAATATACTAGACCCAAAATAGACCCAATACTTACAATTAATTTGGCAAATACGTCAAGTGTTAGTCCAGTGGTACTATTATCTATATTTTCTGCAGAAGGTAATTCAGCTAAAACCTTTATCATCGCGCCACCATAGGAAATCAATAATATTCCAAAAATTACTGAAATCACCAATGCCATGATTTTATGCCAACCACTATACCAGATTATCCTTCTGGCACTTTCCTTTAGCCAAAGGCTTGGGCTTTCTGTCCATTCAAACTGCTCTTTAGCCTGTCTGTATACTTGATCTATAAATGACCACCACGGTGGACTAATATGTTGATTTTGCCATGCATCAAAGTTGACTACAACCCAATTGTTGTTATCCACATCCAGGTGGTTTTTAATTAGGTTCAAAAATGTAGATTTACCGGAACCCCATTCACCTTGCAAATGAATCATAAAGGAATGTTGTAAGGAAATATTAGCAAAAATTTCCTTATTAATGAGTCTAGCCAAAGACTTGGCAACGGGTTCTCTATTTAACTTATCTACGGTTTCTATGTTATCTAGGTGGAAAGGGATTCTGTCTTTACCATTTTGAATTTCAATTTGATCAACATTGTCATCTTCTAAAGTATTATCTGGAATTTTATATTTTTCCAGTTGAAGCTCACTTAGAATTATATTTGTTAATGAATTTATTTCGTCTTTTTTTAATTTTATAGGAAAGTTTAGTCTGATTTTCTTAGGTTGTAAAATCGAACTTATTCTTTTTAGACCAGGCATTAAATTGGTTAAACTATCTCGAATATCCATTCCAGCCTGTCCGGTACCAAGAAACGGAATGAAAATGTTTAATGGATTATAAATGCTGCTTAAATATGCTTCCGATTTTCTAAAATTTTCAATGGAATGTGCAAAGTTAATCTCAAATGGGACCGGTTTATTGTTTTTGTCCCAAGTTACTATAAAACACAGATGTATAATCCTTTCGTCAACTTTAATGGTTTCCCAGGCAAATTTATATTTCTCTAAATTTGCTTTTGAAAACTTCAAAGAATTCTTTTCAATGCCAAGTAGATTTACAATGTGGGCAGAAATGCCATTATTTCCTATAGTGGGTATAGTGCTTTTTGGTAGAAAAATAATGTCATAGTTTTTTATTTCCTCACCAACTTCTTGTCCATAAAAAAAAGTTCCGTTTTTGTCTATTTGCACTTCATTGTTATACGTTTCAAAACCTGCCATATTATCTATTGCGGCTTGAATATGAGGCAAGTTAATTTGTGCCTCTAGTTCTTTGGCGGTTTTCTCATTTGGCAAGGCAATTATAAATTCTGCATTTGTTACATATTTTACATTTTGGTGAATAGCTGCTATGGTTAAATTAAAACTATTGTGATTAGTAAGACCTCCTTGACCTGTACCCATTAATGGAATCCATATCTTTTTATTTGTCAAAAGTGAAATATTATTCCTTAGTCCATTACGCAAATTTTCCAATAATAATGTGCTGGAATGCGAATTGCCTACTGTAACTATTAATAGAATTGGAATTAATCCTTTTTCACTTAATACGCCATAACCCCTTTCTAGATTAACATCTTTAAGTGCAGACATTTTATAGCCGCACTGTATTAAAACAATTTTATTTAAATCTCCGGGAGTTCCATGAGAATTAGTAGAAACAATTGCTACATCATGATTAACAGGAGATTGGCTAACCAAAAGCTCATAGGTTATGTTTGAGTTCCCTATAAAATTTTTCATTTAATTTGGTAAATTATTAAGATTGGTATGGGCCTTCAAATAAAATTGTGACAATACTAATTATATAATATAAATGTGGTCTAATTAAGTCTATCGAAATTTTCTAAAATCTGTTTTTTTATATCTTCTCCCCTCTTAAACTGCTCTAATAATAGTGTCTTCAAGCCCTCTATTTTTTCTTCAAATGGAATGCCATCGTCTTCTTCCGCCTCTGTTCCCACATAAATACCTGGCGTTAATTTATAATCTTGTTTTTGCACATCTTCCAAGGTGGCAGTTTTACAAAACCCATCTACATCTTCATAGACTTTTCCCTTAGTACGCCAATTGTGGTAAGTGTCGGCTATTAGGCTTACATCCTCATCTGAAAAAACACGAAGTTTACGACTAGCCATGGTCCCCATTTTGGCAGCATCCAAAAACAGTATTTCATTGCTTCGTTCCCTGTGCTCACCATCTTTACCATCACGGTTTTTACTTAGTATAAAAAGACATGCAGGAATGCCTGTTGTTAAGAACAACTTGTCTGGCATTCTTACAATACAATCTATCATGCTATTGTCTACCATATATTGGCGTACATTTTTCTCACCTTTGCTGTTGGAGGTCATGGCTCCATTTGCCATTACAATACCTGCAGTACCTGTGTCACTTAAATGGTGCCAAAAGGTTTGCATCCACATATAATTGGCGGAACCATCCGTGGTAAATTCCTCTTTAGGTCCGAAGAGACGTGGATCGCCATCGGGCAAATCCTCTGGGTGCCAGTTGCTCACATTAAAAGGAGGATTGGCAATGATAAAGTTGGCCTTTAAATCCGGGAATTTATCATCTAAAAGTGAGTTGCCCAATTTGATATCAAATGATAAATCGCGTAACAATAGATTCATTAAACACAAACGCAAGGTTTGGGCGGTCATTTCTTGGCCATAGATTGAAATATCACTTTTGTCCCCTCCGTGTTCCTTAATGAACTTTAAACTCTGTACAAACATTCCCCCACTACCACAAGCAGGATCAAAAATCCTACCCTTATAAGGTTCCAGTAATTCTACCAGAAGTCTTACAATACTACCTGGGGTAAAGAATTGCCCGGCACCAGACCCTTCGGCCATGGCAAAACGCCCAATGTAGTATTCATAGATACGCCCCAGAATATCACTTTCTGGATTTTCTTTTTCAGAAAATTTGGGATGGGAAAGTAAGTTGATGATCCCTCCTGTCTGTTTAGGGGACAATTCACTGCGGACAAAGATTCTAGGCAACAAGTTGTTTAATTGTGGATTGTAAGCCGTTAAAAGCTCTTGAATAACGTCAAAAGCATTATCCACGATCACCTTTATATCATCTTGCTCTGCATTATCCTTTAAGTGCTGCCACGATGCCGCTTTAGGAATCTTAAAGGTATTTCGGGAGCGATACTCGTCCTGATCCTCCAGCACATAATGTATTTCCTCTTTATCAGTAGTGTAGTAGTCGGACTTAGGGTCTTTCAGTTCCTTGGTAAGTTCCTCATGAACCATTTCGTACCGCTCACTTAGGTGTTTTAGGAAGACTAGTGGTAGAATGTAGTTCTTATAGTTATTCTCTGATACAGCCCCTCTTAATTCGTTGGCGGCGTCCCACAGTTCTTTTTCAAAATCTATGTCAGCTTTTACCGTATTTTTTGCCATGTAAAAATTGTATATGCTTGGTTTTGGATTAAAAAATTAAAGATATCTATTTAGTGCGACAAACTAAATGTTTTGTAATTATTGGTACTTAACACTGTTTATATATTTTTATTGACTGATTAAACAATTCATTTTTAGCCTATTATAAACATGCTGCAATAATCTACAATCTTTCAAAGAGCATCCAAAACCATAAAATAAAGTGTTTATCCTTATGGTTCATGTAAGGGTAATACGGAAGTTTGATTAACCTCAATGTCGATGTTGAAAGTACTTACTTCTTTTTTGGTGGTGGGGGTGGTGGTGCTTGTCTACTGGAGCCGGTATTAGGTTTTGAGGTTCCCTTAGTAAAGCCTTCATTTAATGGTTTAGATTTCGGTTTCGGTTTCTGTGCCATATTCTTCTGTTTTTGTGTTTCTAAATGGTAGTTCTATAGTAAGTTCATTCTTTAGTTTGGATACATAAAGCTTGTCCAATTCATATAGCAGATCAGACGTTTCATATTCAAAAACAGCAACTTGCCTAAGGACTATTTCATGTGTGCTATCATTTGCTGAATATGAATCTATAATACCTTGATATGTAAATCCTGCATTTTTATCACGTATGTATACTTCTTGTACCTCCTGGGCATTTAGAAAATACAGAAATAAATTTTCATCTCCATATTTGTTGGTTGCCTTTATCCATTTTGCAAATTTGTTAAGAAGCTTATAATGGTCGATTGCGGAAACCAGAAAACCTAGTACGACAGCCGATATACAAGCCCAAAGAACATCTTCATACGGTATTTCCTTTGTTGGAAGATTCTGCCAAAAAGCACTAAGATGATTACTTCCATTAAACATATCAAGTAGCAACTGTGAGGTCAAGTAGCTGACACCTCCTAAAAGAATAGCATTTGCAATAAATTGGAATGGGGTCCATTTATCATGAATAGTTAGTCTTTGATATAATTTAGCAGCCATCGCCCCCGGTATAAGCAAGATTATTAATTTAAGTGTAAATTCAGATACCTCCATTCAGTGCAATTTTAAATGCGTGTAACATATAGTAGTTACCATAACCTGGGCATTATTATTTATACCGAGCTGTTAAATCTTGTTAATATAAAGAATTTTCAATGGTTTAAAGAAGGGGGGATTACTACAACCAATAGTCTATAATCAATCTTCTAAGTTAGCAAATATTGGTTGCGGTATTTGCTTTATCGATGATTTTCAATAATATCCGATGTATTACTGCTTTTGATCATTAAAAGACAGTATGCAAGCACCAACATGTGGCCACCCTTTTTAACCCTAACCTTCACCACAGATGCACCACAGGTTAACCATATCCTAATTATACAAAAACACATAAAACCTTGAAAATAAGTACTTTGTTGCTTTTTTGTAGCCGCAGGTTCACCATAGGCGCACCCTATGTAACTACCATAGGAGCTTGGCTATTATAGTTAAAGCAAATAAAATTTTAATGCGAGCAGCAAGTAGGCTGAACTACCTAAAGTTACAGGAAGATAATCTATTTACGTTGATTAGTTGAATATTCACGTAATAACTTAATAATGAATCTTTTAGGAGAGTGCATTTATTCAACAAGTTTACTACAAGTGGACTTTACTAAACCTAAATATTTAAAATGGTACTGGTAATTTTTAGGTTAGTTGACTTAAAGTTGAACCAATGAAATATTATAACTGTCTGTCTATAAGCACTTTTAATAGGACTTCAACAATTCAACAGTTAAATCGGTCTGTCCATATAGTCTTCTTTTAGAAAGGTATAATACCTACCCTTCTGTTTTGTTTCCTGCACCATATATGTATTACCATTTGGTGTCAAAGCAAGATAGTATTTGCTGTAGGAGCCATTTTTATGATCTAGTCCAAAATGATTCTTTATCACCTTAAAATTTTTCGAGTGTCTACACCAGATATTATTACTTTTCAACGGTTTTATCTAATCATTTGAAACTGAAAAAAAATATTATATTTACTTTTCCAGAACTTCCCCCAAAAAATTTATTTACCTCATCTATTGTGCTAAATATTTTATATAGGTGTTATTCGTTTTTAATTATTTTATATGAAAAAAATATTACTCCTAGTATTCATAACGGTCTTATCTGTAATAATTGATTCCTGCTCTGAAGAGGATATTAAGGTTTATAAATTTACGAGCTCAATAAGCCCTGCGCAGGGAGGAACCGTAAATCCATCCGAAGGCTCATATATTTCAGGTGAAGAGGTGACTGTAACTGCACAAGCATCAAGCGGATACGTATTTAAGAATTGGAGTGGTAGTGCCACAGGAAACAAGAACCCAGTAACAATAACTATGAATTCTGATAAAGCAGTCATTGCGATGTTTGAATTGCTTGATACTGATGATGATGGTGTTCCAGATTACTTAGACCAATGCCCAAATACCCATCCGGGGGAGATTGTAGATGAGAATGGATGTGCTAATAGTCAGAAAGACAGTGACGGGGATGGGGTAAATGATACAACAGACCTTTGTCCCGAAACACCCAAAGGGGAATCCGTAGGAGTAAATGGATGTTCAGATAGTCAGATGGATTCTGATGGAGACGGTATAGCAGATGATATTGATCTTTGTGCTGAAACTCCAGACGGAGAAATAGTAAATGAGACAGGTTGTTCGACTTCTCAAACCGATTCGGATGAAGATACAATTCCAGATGCTCTAGATTTATGTCCAGACACACCTTCAGGAGGAACGGTTGATGAATTTGGTTGTTCTTCTAGTCAAAAGGATAGTGATTTAGATGGTATTACAGATGACTTAGATAAATGTCAAAATACTCCGGTGGGTGAATCCGTAAGTTCAACAGGATGTTCAGCTACACAGGTAGATAGCGACAGGGATACTCTTACGGATGATCTAGATCAATGCCCTAAGACGCCAAAAGGAGAAACCATAGATGCCCAAGGATGCTCTCCTAGTCAAAAAGATGATGATGGTGACGGCATTAATAATCTATTGGATCAATGTCCTGGAACTCCCAACGGTGAAGGAGTAAACTCGGTAGGCTGTTCATCAACTCAGGAAGATATAGACGGGGATGGTATTAAAGACAACCTAGACCAATGTTCGGGAACCCCTGAAGGGGAAACAGCAGATGCAAAAGGTTGTTCAGATAGCCAGAAAGATACCGATGTAGATGGCGTAAGTGACGATCTTGACCAATGCCCTGGTACTCCCTCAGGCGAAACAGTAAACTCTCAAGGTTGTTCCGAAACACAAAGAGATTCTGATGGCGATACCGTTAAGGACGAATTGGATCAATGTCCTAATACACCGTTAGGAGAATCAGTAGACACGCAGGGTTGTTCTGCTAGCCAGAAAGACACTGACAATGATGGCGTAAAGGATAACAAGGACATTTGCCCTGGAACACCTTCGGGCGTGACCGTTAATTCACAAGGATGCTCATCTTCACAAATAGATTCCGATAATGACGGAGTAAATGATGATGATGACCTCTGTTCAGATACCGTGACTGGAGAAATAGTGGATGCTGATGGTTGTTCAGACAGGCAAAAGGATAAATCACCCCCTGTTGTTACAGGTTTTACGATAACTAATGTTACCGCAACATCCTTTAGTGTAGATTGGAGTTTGGATGAAGTAAGTAAAGGCTATATCCAGTTTGGAACTTCATCGGGTGTTTATATTGGGTCTACCACTATTGAAAATAATTATTTGAATCGGCATGTTCAAACCATAGGTGGAACCAATCCTTTCCCCCTAAATCCAGGAACTACATATTATTGGAGGATTTATACAGAGGACCAATATGGAAATACAGGTATTTCGTCTCAACAAATAACGACTACTCTGGAAGAAATATCCAGAACGTCTGTACCTGACGATGCATTTGAACAAAATTTGATTGACATGGGTTATGACGATGTTTTGGATAACTTTGTAAATACTGCGAATATTGATAAGGTTACTTCGCTACAATTAGGGAATTGCGCGCAAATTTGCAATCAATATTTTATTTCTGACTATACAGGATTACAAGACTTTAGGGCTCTCGAAGAATTGTCACTTTATGGGCAGAATATAACCTTGAACCTTTCTGAAAACTCAAATCTAAAAAAATTGATTGTTGTATATTCTCATGTAGATGTTCTTGATTTGAATGATAATATTGCCTTGGAAGAATTACGATTTTTTGGAGATGAACCGGGTACAGGTTCAAATACATCAATTAACCAGATTAATGGTTTAGAAAAAACCATAAATTTAAAAATACTTGAATTTGCCCTTACCTCAGCCACCGGCATGCAGGGAATCATTGATTCGACAAAATCCATTGAGCAATTGGTTTTACGTAGACCACTAAGCGGCCTTTATGATAATGCAGGGAACTATGTGGTTAATTTAACCAATAATTCAAATCTAAAAGAAATTATTTTCGATGCTGGATATCGAGGCGGTGGTGGTATTTTACCGCACTTTGTTAACCTAAAAAATGGGGCCAATGAAAAAATACAGACCATCTTCTTTGACAACTTTGGTTATACTAGTCCATCAACTTGCATAGAGGCCGATACGCCTTTGTACATACAAGGCACTATTTCGGGAACGGAAGAAATTGACACATCTAATATTACTGTTACAACAGATTGTGGTTATTAAATCAAAATTAACTAAATAATCGATTTTGAAATCGAAATAGGTATCCTTATGCCATGAAGTATACACCCAAAAAAACATCGTTAATACGATTTTAAGTAATATGTCTATTATAATTGTATTATAACATAAATAAAGGCCTAAAATTAGATTAAAATTAAAGAAAAAATTATCTTTTTAGGTTGCAACACTAAACCTTAATTCCATGAAAAAAATAATTATTTTACTTGCAGTCGCGGCCTTGGGATGCCAAAAAGATGACCTAGATTTAAGACCGCTTGAATTTGGTTCCTTAGAATTTTCCTTGTCGACACCAAAAGCCAGCACAAATTCTACCTATAAAGTTCCGTCTTGTAAAGGGTTAGAACCTAACGAAGTACATTACAATCTCACAAGCAGTCAAGGGGTTGATTATAAGTACAAATCGTCTGTAACCATGATAGAAGGTAAGTATGTTAGTACCGCGAATACAAGTAATACCCTTCCCTACGGTAATTACACCTTAAATGATGTATCATTAGTAAACGGAAACGACACCATCTTCGCCTTACCTCATGAAGATGAATTTCTTTTGTCCCCTTTCTGGGATACCACATTGCCAATGGATATCAAGGTAAGCGGTTCTGAAACGGTAAGTGGATCCGTTTTTTGCTTCAATGAATATCCAGCACCTGACCTGGACGGTATTGTTGAAGGAGGGTTCGACCCTAGAGAGGTGCAATCTTTATATTTTGTAACACTTAGCGAATGTATTGACCGTGTGGTCATTGAATTTTACGGTAAAGAAAATTATGATATATCCCCACAAAATGGTTTGTTATACCATATTGTGATTCCATTAAATTATGTCGCCCTCGATATATGGGCATATTCGGGAAGTGAGGTTGTCTTACATACATTTTTCACAACTGGCGACCCACATAATACCTATTCTTACAATGCTGATGGAGTTATGACGAAGGAAGATGTATTAATCTTTGAAGATTGTCCCTCATCTTAAATTATGAATATTACTTATGAAGAATCAGCTTAACCAAACAACAATTATAAAAGTTGTAGCAAGTTTGGAAAATAGCGAAACATAGTATGTGGTAAGTTTGTAAGGTCTATTAAAAAATGCTTAAAAAGCTAAAATTGTATATTCGGAATAATTAATGGTACTGGTAAATTTTAGGGTAGTGACTTGAAGTTGAACCAATGAAATCTTATAATTGCCTGTCTATAAGTACTTTTAATAGGACTTCAACAATTCAACAGCTAAATCGTGCTATCCATGTAATCTTCTTTTAAAAAGGTATAATACCTACCCTTTTGTTTTGTTTCCTGTACCATATATGTATTGCCATTTGGTGTCAGAGCAAGATAAAATTTGTTGTAGGAGCCATTTTTACTTTCCAACCCAAAATTAGTCCTTAATACCTCGGAAACTTTTGTAGAGGATACTTTAATATTATTCTTACTTAATTTTTCAACAAGATCACTTAAGGAATATTTTAATACCTCGGCTTCAAATTTTATAAAGTCATCCAACAATATTTCTTCTATTTCCCTATTCACAAAGGTTCTGTTGCCTGAAACTAATCTACCTAGGGCTTCCGTGTATATTAGTTCCTTGGTGAACCACATTCGTGTATGTCTTTTAGAGATTATTTCCCGATGGTTTAAATAGTGCATGAAAAACGGTAATTCCATTTTTAAATCCTGCATTAGGTCCGGGTTTTCTCCCTCATCCTTAAGGGCGGGTACCTTTCTGATCCAATAGCGGATTTCACTTGAGTCTATCTGAATAAAATTATCTTCATTATTGGAGCATAGAATAAATTTTCCAAAAAAATAGGATTCCACTTTATCCACTCCTTTTGATTCTGTTTTGTAGGTAACCGCAGTAGAAAGGTTCTTAATTCGTTCGCTATCCTCTTTCTTATCCAATAAGACCTCGTCTACCGATACAATGAGCTTGTCTGCCCAATCAGAATTAAAACGGCTTCTAAAGTCCTCATTTTTGTTAATTGTCATATTGCCTTGAAAAATAAGCTTTAGCCAATTTAGGAAGGTGGTTTTACCGGTTTTACGTTCCTCACTTACTAGACATAAAATTGGCAATATTTGAGTAGGATACCGCCATAGAATGGTTAAATAATCCATTCCCAACTCATATTGTTCACCAAAAATATGGATTAAGAACACCTTGGTCATTGGGAAATCACCAGGTTCAAATTTATGCTCCAATTTTTCGTACTTGTTATAGAAATTCTTAATGCACCGTTGATATTCCGTATGCGAAGGGATAAGACAGAATCCATCATACTTTTCTATGGTATTCAAAAATTCCTTGCCTTCGTCGGTAATGATTTCAGATTTACGCCATTTTAGCAGCGTTTTGTAGGTGTCCCCACTGTGTAATGGCACTTCACCGTGTTTATAATACTCGGTACCTATTCTTAAATAACTTGATTTTTTCATTTTTTTGATATTAATCCTTTAATTTTTGGTCTTCTTGGGTTGTCTGTGGATTTAAAATCTAGGATTAATTTATAGCCTGTAGTTGTGGGGTCCACTTTGTAAATCCTATCCATTTCTCGTTGTACCGTGGTCCATCCAAATCTTGGACTATATAAAACCAAATTTCTAATGATATTAAGCTCATTTATGGTCCATTCAAAATGTTTATGTGCTTCCCGATCTTCAGGGTACTTACACTTAAGAAATTGGATGTGCTCAATTAGCTTATTTATCTTATACAATACATTGTCAGTGACTAACTCAGGGGTGTTTAATAAAGTTATCATTATCTACGGTATTTTAAGGATTTAACTTCCTTTAGGGCTTCCTCTAAGGCTTCGAGGTCTATCAAAATGCGTCTACCGATTTTATCTGCCTTGATGATACCACGTGAAATGTAATTTCTAACGGTAAGTTCAGTGACATTTAAACGCTTTGCCACATCTTTTACGGTAGCTTTTTTCTTTGAAGGGGTAATTTTTTGTTGGATGAGTTGGGTTAAACCATCCATGCGGTCACCAATGGACTTATCCACGATGTACGCTAATTCTTCCGCGCTTGTAATAATAATTTTGTTCATGGCTTATAAATTATAATGTTATGGCCTTCTATCTGAAAGCTTACGGCAAAGATTTATAAGAATGAAAAGAGAAAAAAAAGAGAAAGTGTTAAACCTGAATAACAGTTAAGTAATTGAAATTCAGTATTTTAAAGTTTATGATTTGTTGTTTAATTGGAGAATTGAAGAACTGGGACTGAACTGGGATAATAATTCTTTTTTAAAAATTATACTTAATTATATCTCTCTGCTATTTTTAGCATTAAACCATCGATGATTTCTACCTTATCGGATTGCAATGGGGTACCTGTTTTATAATTACGAACATATTTTTTAATAAAGTCGTCCTCTACTTCTAAATTATCAATTAATATTTTTTCCTGTAACCAAGATTTGTAAGTGGTTGATGAGCCTTTGATTTCAGTATTAAAAAACTTTCTTATATGGGCCAAAAGGTACCCTATTTCCTTTTTATACAGCATGGTAGTTTTGAGATTAATTGCCTCTGAATTTTCAAGGCACATATTAAAGCAGAAATAACTCCAATTGATATCTAAACAGCTCATTTTTTGTAGAAAATCAAATAATACCTTAAGCGCGGGATAGTTGTCACCCCAGTATAAATTGTTAAACTGCTTTACATATACATAATCTCTCTTGTCTAATTCTTTCTGCATTATTTTGTTTTCAATAGTAAGATCCTGCAGTTCTTCTTCTGCATCTTCTTTCGCTCTTTTCATGGAAAGTTTTTCCTTTAAGTACCCTTTGCACTCATTATCCAAACTGGCAATGCGTTTGTTTAAGATTTCTATGATGTCTTTAGCTTCTTGAATTTTAGCATTCAAATCCTCTGTAACTGCACTAATTGCTAATTCCCTAACAGCCTTTTCAAATCCTTCTAATTTTTCATTGTCGTCAAGATTAGATAATTCTTTTATTGCAGATATGTATGTATTTATTTTTTCAAGATTCCGCTTTTGGTTGGACTGTTTTTCCATGTACTTATATTATTGATTAAGGCTCCATACATTGGTCATAAACTCTTTCTTGTCATCTTCATTGGGTTTGTAGTATTTATTAAAAACCTCTAAACTACGATGACCTGTAAACTCCATAATAACCTTGTCAGGTATTTTTTTATTTTTCATTATTGTTATAAAGCTTCTACGTGCCGTATGGGAGGAAACCCTTTGGTTAAACTCCTCTGTAACCTCAGTTACGACGTTTCCAACTCTTGTAGTTTTTTTTACCATGTCATTAAATTTCGCAGCAATAAAGACTTCCTTGATATACTTATTGAATTTTTGGGTAGATATTTTTGGCAGTTCGTAATTGTACTTTTCCAAGATGGCCATTGAAAAGTCATTCAGTGGGATTTTAAGGTTTTTGGTTTTGTTCTTAGCATCTACTACTTGAATATGCCCATTTATTATATCCTCCTTTTTAACACTGGAATAATTACTAATACGCATTCCGGTTGCGCAGCCAAAAACAAACAAATCCCTTACCCTTTCCAATTTAAGGTTATTAGAGAAATCATGATCAAAAATCACTTTCACCTGGTCTAGGGTCAATGCTACTTCCTGCGTGGCTTGAGGGGATGGAGATTTAAACTTTTTAAAGTCTGTATTGTACGTATATTCATTTTCCAAGGCCCAATTCATAAAAGTCTTAAAAAGTCCAACATTTCGCCTAAGGGTATTTGCAGAATGCTCCATTACAGTTACACAATAATTAATAAAAGCATTGTAAAACTCTAAATCCAACTTATTGATGTTTAGTTGTTTTTTACTATACTCTTGAAACATTTTCAAAAGCTTCTTATTATACTTATATCTTGCTATTGTGCTGGGCGAATTGGCATTACCGGAAAAATCATTTCGTTTTGTTTCCAAAAAAACTTCGTATACTTCAAAAAATTTATTGGATAATGGTTTTGTTTTTTTAAAGTGGGTGTTGAAATGGTTTCTTGTAGTTTCAATGTCCAACTCTTCCCCTATGTGCTTAAATCGATTTACAAGCTCTAAAAAATAGTTGGAATACCTGTCTAATTGCATTTTTATAGAACGATGGTTTTGGGCCCTGGAGGACCTACCTGTAATATCGTTAGGTTGTCGCAATTGAAAATCCCATTCACTAGGAAGTATACTTTCACCAGTGGAGTACACAAATTTTTTGTTTTCCATTTTAAAGTAAGTGGAAAAATAAATTAACGTAAGTTTATTGTCTTTGGGATTTTTTAAATTAAAAGTATATCTCATTGTAACCAATATATTTATAGGTGACAGTTTTGGTGACAGTAAAGATATAATTAAATATGTTTTTGAGATATTATTAAGATATATTTTATCAATGAATATGGTCTAATTAGCCTATTTTATTAGGGTTAAGCTATATTTGGATATATAAGGTTCAATTTCCTCTTTCTCCGCCAGGAATGTATCAAATTCCACCAAAAGCCCATAAATATTATGTTTATGGGCTTTTTAAATTTTCGCCAATATCATTAAAATCATATATACGAGACAGTAGCATTGACACGACACTAGGGAAATGGCGGATCAAGGGCTTCTAACTAAGGGATTTTTGTTGCCAAAGGTTTATATGTTGCAGATTATAATTCTATGGTTTTTATAATATTAATCTGCTCTAGAAATAATTCGTCGTGGGACACGACAATTAACGTTCCGTTGTATTCGTTAATGGCCGCTGTCAAAATTTCTATGTTTTGAATATCCAAATTATTGGTGGGTTCGTCCAGAATGATGATATCTGGCGCTTGATTACCGATAGTCAGGCAGCAAAGCATTAATCGCATTTTTTCACCACCACTTAATACACTGCACGATTTGTCCCAATCATCTTGGCCGAACAAAAAACGGTTGAGCCGGATTTTGATTTCGTGCTCTAATAATGCTGTAGCATTGAATTGCTGGGCTTGATCGTAAACGTTTAATTTGTCATCAAGCAAAGAATAGTCTTGGTCAATATAAACCGATGTACTTTCTGCTCTGTAGACTTTTCCCGATTGTGCTTCCAAAGTTCCTAAAAATAGGTTTATTAAAGTTGTTTTCCCCGAACCGTTTACGCCTTTCAATGCAATGCGTTCGCCGCTTGTGATTTGCAAACTCAAAGGATGCTTCCAGAGCGGTTTTGTGTTATAAGTAAAATTGATGTTCGTTGCTGTAAAAAGGATTTTTCCGTGGTATAGTTCCGAATTGTTAAAGCCGAATTTCATTTTATCAATGCCTGGTAAAGTAGAACGCAGGTCTTGTAATTCTTGGGAGATACCACCTATTTTTTCAGCATGAAGGCCTTTTATTTTTGAAGTGCTATTTTCAGCTTTGTTTCGCAAGGTATTCATCATAATTCTGGAAACACCTGATTTTTCCTGTTTTCCTTTCCCTCTGCTGTCCAACTTTCGTTGACGCTCCAAAGTCTCCCTTTCTTTTTCTTTGGCTTTTCGCAGCGCTTTTTCCTTACTCTGTAAATCCTGATTTAAAGCGTTGTTTTCTATTTGCTTTTGTTGATCATAAAATTCATAATTTCCACCATACACTTTAATACCGTCTTTACTCATTTCGCAAATGGTATTCAAAAAGTTCAGTAATTTTCTGTCGTGGCTCACCACGACTCGAACATTACTTGAAAGTACATCCCGAGGCAAAACTTTCAGACCAAGAAATAGCCGTTATTGAAGATTACGTTCGGGCATTGCCCGATAAAAACTACCCAAAGGACACAGTTCGCAAAAAAACCTCTGAAGATGAATTTAAGCTTTGGAAAAAAAATCATATTTCAATAGATTCAGTTCCCATCTCTCCAAATGGGGTAAGGTATTCTGACGATTTTAAGAATTGGAAAGTGCTTAGCCTTAATACCCTCTACGGTGAAACAATGCGGGTAACCTATGGTAATGATGTTGTTGTGAACGCCATAGAAGCTGAACAGTTTGATCCAATACCCGATGGTGCCATAGTGGTAAAAGCGGTATGGGAACAAGTTGAAAATAAGCATGGTGAAATTTCTCCCGGCAAATTCATTAATGTTCAGTTTATGGTGAAAGATGCAAAAAAATATAAGGATACTGAAGGTTGGGGCTTTGCAAAATTCTCTACACAAAACCTCATACCCTATGGCAACACCCCCAACTTTGCAGTCACTTCGTGTATAAGTTGTCATCGCCTTAAAGCAAAAGAGACCGGTTATCTCTTTAATGTACCGCTAAAGATCAACACAAAGAGTTAATCTTATGAAAAAAGCCATTAAAAAATTTAGTTTAATTATTCTCTCAACGCTGTACTTAACAGCTTGTGGCAGGAATAGTAAAGTGGAAACCACTTCGGACAGGTTAATCTTTGATTCAAGGGATTTAAAAGTAATTACGACCGCTATTAATCCAAACTTAGAAACCATGTCTGTTTTATATGGGAATGAAAAAGCATATGAAGTGGCATTAAAAGGTAATGGGCGGCATATTCTTGGAGAACAATATTTGTATGTTACATGGAAATATAGGGAAAACCCGCGTTGGTTTGGAAGTAACATAACTGAAGATCTGCTCTCTGTTGAAAAAATTGACGTGAAGAAAGATGAACAGCGGGATTATCTAATTATCGATTACCATTTAGAATATGGAGCTCCAACTTCTATTGATGGAAATCAATTAGTACAACAGGATAGAATTACTTATATATTCGAATATCGACCTTTCATTTTACCTTAAAAATTCAAAATTGACAATTAAACAATCCATCGGTTATCCCGGGTTTTTGAAAAAATTGTATGTATTAGTCGGTTTAAAAAAGGAAACGCATCTTGCTACCAAATTTTCACCAAAGTTCTTGGCCAAAAAGCAGTGTGCCAACATCTAAAATACTCCCACATTGTTTGAAACTATGAACCAGTACAATCATATATTAAAATCTCTTTCTTTTAAATAAAATTGGATACTCAATAAGTTTATAAACCAATAGGGCCGCTTCATATGAAGCGGCCCTTTAAATTGTGAATCTATTTTACAATTATCTGTCGCAATTTGCCCCCCAAGTTTCGTTCTCACTGGAGTAGGCAATCAATAAGGTGCCCTCATCAATTTTAATTGCACCATCGGAGCTGATAAATACATTTTCATTTTTTTCCATTTCTATTCCGTTCAAACTGGGAATACCATCCGAAAAATCAAAATTGTAGGCATCACCTACCTTGACCAAAGTTACCCTACCATCATCAGTCGAAATTTCGGTGCCGTCATCTGGGTTTGAATAACTCACCGTTCCGTTGTAGGTGCCAACGAAAAGATTATCATCTGATGGATCATTATCTTTGCTACATGAAGTGGATATTACCAAGAATACCAAACTTATTATACTTAATGTCATTTTCATAATTCTATAATTTTTAATTATAAATCGAAATTATCCGATGATACTGGATTTGATTGACGGAATAGCTATGAAAATTGCCCTAAAAACATTTTAGGTCTATTAAACACATAATATTGGTTATGAAACTGAGCGAATACCTTCTTGCTGTACAAATTATAATTGGGGAATGAAGTTAAATTATTATTCTCCCTCATTTTTGCCAGCAGATTTGGGTTTGATAGAAATAGAAGTCAATTGGTTTTCTACAAATGTGTCTGCTGCTGCCCGTGTATAAGATCCAGAGTACAAAATAACGATTCCTAAAGCCGTTCCTTGGAAAGTAAAATAACGCTAATAATCCCCAACAAATAAAACCCTTTTGAAAGAGGTTCTCGCTCAACCATTAGGTCACTTATGGAATATGAAGTAATGTTTTATTGTATTTTGGCTTTAGACCCTGGAGATGAAAAACCGATCGATCCTTAAGGACGGTACCTTTGTAGATGGGAAATCCATCCCCATTATAGATCGTGTACCCGTTACGCTGAACGTAGCCTTTTTTTCCCTTTGGGGCCTTGTGGTCAACGGACCTTATTATTTATCGGAAAAGAGGCACATAGAGGAAAGGGTAAGGTTTTAGGGGCATTTAGATCGCTGCAAAATTAAATTCCACTTTTTTTCAAAAAATAAAGACCAATAATGCAATAAATTAAAGTTTATTCGTCTTATAAAATAAAGACACCTTTAAAAGGGCATAACCAAATTTGGAATCGGAAAACAGTAAAAAACTAAGAGATTTTTTCGGACGGGAATATGACGCTCTCAAACGGTATGTGGGTACAAAAATAAGTGATACTGCCAACCGTGACGCTGAGGATATTATCCAGGATGTTGCCTTAAAATTATTTTCAGGGGCGGATAGGTACGCCCCTATAAATAATGTGGCCGGTTTTGTCTATACCTCTATAAGGAACAGAATTATCGATGTAATGCGTACCAAGAAAAATAGCTCTTCCGTTACTATTGATAATGATCTGTTGGATCTGGTAGATGTGCTCCATCAAACGGCCAATAGCTATTCCTCCGAGGAAACAGTTTTGTTATTAAAAGAATGTATAGGTGAACTTAAGCCTGCGTACAAGGACATTATCATCGCGATCGACTTTGATGGGTTTACGTACAAGGAAATTTCGAAGGAAACCGGCATTTCCATTGGTACATTGATGTCCAGAAGGCATAGGGCACTTGGCATATTATACACTAAAATTGAACAGAAAATAAATAGATAAACTTAATATCATTAAACCATGACAAATTTTTTTACCCATAAATTCAGAAAGAAATCGCCCATCAAAATTATTGGTATGATAATTCTTGG
Source organism: Arenibacter sp. P308M17 (assembly GCF_003426735.1). GTDB lineage: Bacteria > Bacteroidota > Bacteroidia > Flavobacteriales > Flavobacteriaceae > Arenibacter. Next base: position 292,310 of record NZ_QVON01000002.1, on the reverse strand, counting down.
GACCATTGCCATAGTAGGATTGGCCATATTGTTCGGTTTTGTTTTAATGTGGTTATGGAACTGGTTAATGCCGGATATATTTGGCTTGCCCCCAATTACTTACTGGCAGGCAGTTGGACTCTTCATTCTTTTAAAGATACTTCTTGGGGGATGTGGCGGTAGCGGTGGCGGAAAGAAAAGATCGTCCAAGCATTCCAATAGGACCTGTAAAAATGAATCCAGAACCGATTTTTCAAAGTGGAAGCACTACGATAAATTTTGGAAGGAAGAGGGAGATCAACATTTCAAGGACTATTTAAGTAGGCAAACCCATTCTAGGCAGGATAACAGCAAACAACCAGATTTGGAATAACACAATTTATTATTATGGTAGTACTAATATTTCAGACAGATATAAAATCGAAGGGAAAAGTGAAGTCCATTAAACCCATATTGAACCATCACTCCGATATTATTAAATGGTCCGTAGACCTTGAGGATATAGACAATATACTTAGAATTGAGGCTACGACTGAATTAAAGGAAAAAGAGGTTATCGACATCATACAGGAGAAAGGATTTTATATACAACCATTGTTGGATTAGGGCCTTTGTCCCTGATTCCATAGGTGCCCAAGGAGATCAGCATGTATTTCAAATCGTTTTATACACACCATTAAAGGGTACTGCATCTATGGAGCAATTATTTTTTTCTGAATAACAAACTAGCGGCATATCCCACCAAAAAACATGAAACCACCCCAGTAGCGGAGTACAATAATAAATGAACCGGAGCTGTAATTCCTACTAGCACCTGTATAAGGATACTCACAGTTATACCGATCAGAACACCTTTTGAATTTGCCTTTTTTGTAAATATTCCCAGTAAAAAAACACCACCCAAACTTCCTATCACCAGACCCAGTACCTTTTGAAATTCGTCCCATAGGGATTTTACATCCATGGTTGCCATCATGATCGCAAAAAGTGTCCCGATAATTCCGATGATCAAAGTAGCCATTCTCGCCAATTTCAATTCATTGGTCTCCTTATTCCATCCAAATCGAAAATGAATATCGGTAGCATAGGAAGTCGCTGCCGAATTCATACTACTGCTCAAACTGCTCATGGCCGCCGCAAATATGGCCGCTATCAACAATCCTGAAACACCTGTAGGCAACTGCGAAACTACATACCATGGAAAAATGGCATCATTATTTTCAAAAGTGGGATTGAGCTGCAAAGGATAATTCTTAAAAAACGCGAATAAGGTGGTACCCACAAAAAAGAATATCAATGTAGCCGGTATGGTTAAAACAGCATTGGTCCAAACACTTTTTTGGGCTTCCCTTTGTGTTTTGGTCGTCAAGTAACGCTGTACCATGGTCTGATCCGAGCCGTAGGTGGTGATATTGGCAAAGATCCCCCCTATTATCATCACCCATACTGTAGGTCGCTCCAAGGACAGATCCAGATCAATTATATTGAATTTATCATGTGCCCTGGCCGTTTCGTAGATGCCGGAAATTCCTCCTTCAATGGAAGATATCATTAAAAATAAAGACAGGATGGCACCACCCAATAGTACTATGACCTGAACAACATCTGTCCAGATCACCGCTTCTATTCCACCGTAAATGGTATAGATCATACTGACCACTCCCATTAGTGAAATACAGATAAAAATGTCTATTCCGGTAACTACGTTCAACGCTATGGAGGGCAGGAACATTACTACTCCCATACGACCAATTTGGAACAAGATAAAGGACATACTGCCCAACAGCCTAATGGTAAGGTTGAAACGGGACTCTAAAAATTCATATGCTGTAGTAACATTGAGTTTTCTAAAAAAAGGGATAAACCAGAACACGATGACCGGCGCTACCAAAAAAATGGTCATATTGAGCATAAAATACGACCAATCCGTAGCAAAGGTCTTTGCCGGCACGGCCATAAAGGTTATGGCGCTTAAAGCGGTCCCAAAAATACTTAATCCCGCTGCCCACCAAGGGATACGGCCACCACCTTTAAAATAATCCTCAGTGTTCTTTTGGCGTTTGGAAAAAAAATAGCCCATCCAGGCCAGAATAAGAAAATATAGGGCAATGACCAAAACATCCAATGTACCTAGGTGTTTGGCATCCTTGTTAATCTTGATTTTCATTACTCCTGGCGTTCTTACCCCTGGCCTGATCTCTCCTGATGGCACTACAATATCCTCTCCCCAGCGAACAGCAGTGGTTGTTACCTGACCGGTTTGTGGTGTCTCCCCTACCCTATAAAATTCTTTGGAAATGGTATTGAACCCGTATATTTCATTTCCAAATCCCGGGTGGTTGTTCAAGTGATCGGTCATTTCCATTTTGGCCAAATTCAACATTTCACCCACATCTTCCCTATTTAACAATTGGTTTTCCAATTGTTCCAATCTTTTCTTGATGCCGATTTCCTTCACGGCCAGATCACCATCAGATCCGGAAGTAAAAATGATGGAACTGGCACCAAGCGGAAAGGCCGTGCCGGCCATTACCTTAAATTCTTGGTCCGTTCCATTTGAAATGACCTGCCATTTATGGGTAGTTGGGTTAAAAACATGGGCATCGGAAAGTATCGTCCAATCTCCTTGAGGACTTATATTCCTCCCTGAAAAAAGATAAAAGCAATTCTCCAAACCGTTGCTTTGGCCCACACCTACCGAAAAGGCCCTTGGCCCACCTTCCCAAGATGGCAGTAATTCCCATTTCCAGTCCCGTGGATCCTCCCCTACTAGGGACAGTCTATAAAAACTGGTGGTGGACGGACCTCCAAATTTGGAAATTCCACCCGCAACATAAATGGCATGATCAACTTTGGCAAAGGCAAAATTGGTCAGAGGAACTGGTAATCTAGGTCCTTTATTTATTTTTGTTTCCCCTGTTTCTGGAATGTAATCTATAAACCAGCTATCCGATATATTTTTGTCCGATGTGTTCCCGCCAAAGCATAGCAAACCATTATTTGTAGAAATTGCTCCCCCATACCCAGCGGCAAAAGGCAATTTAGTGGTAGCTATTTCCCATTGAAATGTGCCGTCGGTTTTTTTCTTAAGTATAAAAATTCCATCATAGTAGGCCTTGATACCGCCTTCCCAGGGCAATCTATCCGGAAAATTGGCACCTCCCGCTACAATCAATACATCGTCATCCACCCCTGTATATGGACCTGCAAGACCTGGTTGGATATTTTGCCCTATACTAGGGGGCAGGTCTGGAAGATGGCCATACTCTAAATAGCCATCCTGTGAATTAACCTTTAAACAAACTAAACAGAGTACAACAATTAATAATATACTCGAAAACGTATTATATTTATTAGTATCCAAAAAGACTTTTTTAGTCATGCCTTTTAATTAATTCATTGATGTTGATCTTTTGAAAGGTCATATGGGCCTGACTCCCTTCATAAAGAATTCCAATATGGTCATTATCAATAGAGGTGATACAGGAATATCCGGCTCCCCTTCCTTCGTCCAGCTCCATCCAATATTCCTTGGGCCAGGATTTGCCATCATCCAAACTGACTTTGATGGTCTGTTTGATTCTCTTGTACTTGGAATTAGGGTTGGAAAACAGCAAAATACTTTTTGAAGTCCCTGTACTATCCGTATAATCATGCCGATGAATGCTGGCCATGCACCTAGGCTCAATAAGTGCACCATGGGAGGTGGGATGTTCTGTCCAAGTATTCCCCAGATCATTTGTTACCATAATGGCGCGGCCATTGGTTTCCGATTTGTTCTCGCCATTCCGATTGTCCCTGATGTTCAGCATAATTGCCCCATCGGAGAGTTCAACGGCCATACATTCGGTAGTATTATGGGATGCGGGATTACTTGTAGTCCATGTTTCCCCTCCATCCTTACTATAGGTTATGTTGGAAAACGGCAATCCGTTTTCATCCCTACCTTGGGTCGGGATTACCAAAGTACCGTCTTTCAGGGTTATTCCATGTCCTGGCGCAGGTGCCCATAACCACCATTTTGGGTCTTTGCACATCTTGGTCAAATTGATGGGTTCACTCCAGGTCCTGCCATCATCCGTGCTTTTGGTAATCAGAAATTGACTGGTCTGTTTAACGCCAAAACCCGGTTGGGAACCTTTGGTTCTCCACTGATGGTTCCATTCCTTGCTCTCCTCGCCCAAGTTTTCCTGCCAAACGCCTTCCGCATTGATTACACCGTGCATCCATAATCCTGCAACGAATATGGTGCCCGTTTGTTCGTCCACCAGAATGTTTGCATCACTAACCCCATTGAATTTTTCTGGCAATCCGCCCCATTGGCCCATATCCAAAGCTATGCGCATTGGTTCCCAGGAATTACCTCCATCTGTGGATCTACTAACTCCAATATCCATATGTCCCTGTAAGTCCCTTCCGGATTCCCTACGTACATCATAAACCGCCAATAAGGTACCTTCTTTGGTAGTGGTCAGACCTGGAATTCGGTAGGTATGTACATTGTCGTCCTGGTGTTGCCTTACTGCTACTCCAAGGCGTAAAGCCTTAGTTTCCGCATTATTTGATACTCCAAGTTTTTGTTCCCCGAGGTTAACATAATCAATATTTGCATGTACCTTGTTGGTCAGGTCAACACTATCTGCCAGTTCATAGGAGACCCAGAAATAGTTGGTTCCTGGTTTTAAGCTTTGATTTCCATTGATTAGCGAGGTCTTTTTTGGTTTTTCCGCCAGGCCGAATAACCTCTTATTACTGAATACAGAATCATTCTCGGTATAATAGACCCGAATATTCTTAAGGTTTTCCTGTTTTGTGTTTTCAGTGGATACTTGAATGGCATTCACTATTTCTCCTTCCTTCCCATCATTCAATTGTATCCTTAAAATGGGATTGTCTACTTTACCTTTTAGTACTGGGTAGTTAAAGGTTATGGCTGTAAGTCTTTCGCTAATCTCCACTTTGTCCTTACAACCCCATGGGATTACAAATAGCAACAGTAACATCATTTTCAATACCGAAGTTGTATTTTTTTGTTTCATCAATATCATTGTTTAATTAGGATTATTTTTAGTTTGGGAAGTCCTTTGGCAATTTCAGTCACATAGAATTGAAGCAGCGGTTCCCCCCTGCTTCAATTAAACAAACTAATCTAACTCAACTCAATTTTTTATACCCAGGTCTACCTCCCAAAATGACCTGTTTAACGGCAAGATATAATTTACGGTACTGTGTTGAAAATTTTAACAATTCACTTGGTATCATTACCATTTAACAACAACCGCTCCAAATGCCGGTTACAATAATTGGTCTATTTCATGATATTTTGAATTTTGGCCAATGAGTTTTTCCTTTGCCCATTCAATTTATGGTTCAACAGATCCGTTTTGAATCTAAAGGACAGGATATAAGGCTGTTCTTCCTTGTTCCAATGCCCGTATGTAGTGCAGACCAAAGTACCATCAGCTAATAGTTCCGCTGCCGGATAGGTGGAATCCCAGCCTTTTGTATTGTCTTTAAAGCGTATTCGAAACTGGCCTTCATGTCCATTTTTTAGATCATTCCAGCTGCCTACCCATCCAACCCAGTCCCCTTCGGTGGGACTCATCTCGTTTCCAGGCCTATTTCTAGGTGTATTATCCCTAAATTGTATCAACAATCTTCCATCGGGCATATATATTCCCTGATGCCTATCACCATTGAGCGATCCTGGCATCGGTTTGGGTTTGCTCCAAGTTTTTCCTTCATCGGAACTGAACATTATCTGACTATTATAATTTCTGGCGTTCTCACGTAATAACATGGCAATTTCACTTTTATCAGGGCTATAGATCAAGCCTGCCTCACAAAGATGGTGGCTGGAAGCCCTATACATTTCTTTTGGTTCTCCCCAGGTAAGCCCGCCATCCCAACTTTCTACCTGATATAAGATCATGGTATTTTCAGGACCTTGTGTATGGAAAGTGGCCAAATAATGTCCGGCATCTTTTAAGGGAATGCAATCTGCCATAGCTACGATTCCTTTGTAATCGCCAATGGCCTTCAACTCGCTCCAGGTCTCACCATTATCCTCTGATACCGACATTCGTATGGCTTCATCAAAACGGTGTTGGGCCCCACTAAATAGGATCAGTCTATCTTTTCCCTTAGCATCGGTAGTAGGATAGATAGTGGGGACTTCCTTGCTAGTGGCCCAGCTCTCAGGAGTCTTTAAACGTTGCGACCAGGTTTTCCCCCCATCTGTTGATTTCTTCATAACAATCCCACCTTTCCCATGGCCCTTGGGATATACGCAGATGATGGTTTTCCCGTCCTTCAATAGGACAGTGGTCGGGTGCCCAAGATATTGTCCCTGTTCCCTGTCCACTACAACCTGTAATTGGTTTTCCCCATCTAAATCGATTATGGGCAAATCGTGTCCCAGTTTTCCAAATACTTGGGAAAACATAGTTGTGGTGGCCAGAAAGGTGCAAGCGACCCAAGTAAATAATAATGCATTTTTCATATTATTTCATTTAAAATTATATGGTAACTACCAACTGTATCTAGTATCCCACCTAACGCACACTGACGGGTTATTGATCATATCCCTCTGTTTGTTCTATTAATGTATTTTGGGCCATAACGGATTGGCTCACGGACCAATATAATGGAGTTGTCAGTCCTTGTAAATTGGGCACAAAATCATAGATATCAATAGTGCCATCTGCATGGAACCTTCTTAGGTCCCACCATCTTTTCGGTTCCAAAAACAGTTCCCTGCCCCTTTCGGCCAATATTTCCAGATTTATGGAATTTTGGTTCATTAAACCGGTGTAATCATCGTTATTGGCCCTGTTTCGTACCAAATCTAATGCTATAACCGCATTTTCCAAATCGTTTTTGGCTGCATAGGCCTCGGCACGTAACAGTAACATATCGGCCCATCTATATATAATAAAATCATTGGTAAATAGACGGATCCCATCAATGACCTCGCCATAATACCTGGTCTGTGAATAGGAAATTATTGGCCCTTCAACTTCCAGATAAAACGGCAGAAAAGTTCTGTCTTTCCTTACGTCCGTATTAGTTGTAAATAGATTCCTTATGTTTTCGCTAGGGGAATAATTGTGCCTAACATTGGCACTACTTCCAGGGATATCCGGACTTGCTACGGGATCATAATTAACATCCCTAACCGATAGTGTACTGGCGTAATGATTATTGACTTCGTCCCTGTCATTAAAAATAGCGAAAATTATTTCATCATTTTTTTTGGTGTCAAAGACATCATTAAAAGAATCCATTAGTGAAGCACCTTGATCTTCTATTTTTTGAATGGCGGCCAAGGCCGCATCAAAATCAGGAACACCACCACCCAACACTTTTCCTGTCCACATTTTTACATCTGCCTGTAAAGCATAGGCGGCGGGTTTGGATGCAAAATTTTTATCGGCAAATCCGTCCCTTGGAAATAATGATATGGCATTTGAAATATCTTCATTTATTTGAGTAAAAACTTGGGCAACCGGTGTTCTTGCAATCACTTCGGCATCCGGAGACAAAATGGGCTCTGTAATCAAAGGAACATCTCCCCATATCCTTGCCATGTAAAAATAATAGGTAGCTCTTAAAAACAAGGCTTCGGCCTTCATTTGGTTCTTAGTTTGTTCATTGGAAAAAGAAAGATCATCTACTACGGACAATAAAAAATTAATATTGTTCATGGCCCCATAAAACGCAGTCCAAGAGGTTCCGTTAGTAGCATTTATATTATGACTCCAGGCATCTGAAACGGTGCCGATGATCCCTACATCAAAACCATCCCCTCTATCTTCATGATACAGAGTGCTGTTATAATCGTCCTTTAAATCCCTATAGATTCCATTTAAAAGCGCTTGAGCTTCATCTCCATTGGCCGGAAAATTTCCAAAAACTATATCGGAAGGTACTTCCGTATCCAAAGCATCCTCACATCCCGTAAGACAAATGAAGAGCCCAAAGATGATTGGAAACATAAATATTCTATATATATTTTTCATAATCATAATTAAATTATTGTTTTACTTAAAAAGAAGCGGTTAACCTAAGTCTTATTTGAAACGGTCTTGGATAAATACCCTCATCAGTTCCATCAAATTGTTCGGGTGTTAATCCATCATATTTGGTGATATATCCCAAATTGTAAAATTCCATTCCCAACCTTGTACTACTCATTCCCAATTTACTGCTCAAGTCCCGAGGAAATTGATAGCTTAAGGATACTTCCCTAAAGGAAAAATAATCTCCTTTTTTATGATATAAAGATGATGGTCTAACATGGTTTTGTGGACCATTATCAAAATCCGAAGCATTATCATACCTTGGAATCGTTGCTATATCTCCTTGCTCCTTCCATACTGCACTACCAAGAACATCGTTAGTTATAACAACATTATTTCTGGCATTTCCATTTGATCTGGCCCTATAATTATTGTCAATGGTATGCCCCATTGCCCAATCTGTTACCAACCTAAATGAGAAACCTTTATAATTAAGAGTGTTCACCATACCCCCTCTTAGGTTTGGATCCCTATACCCCATGAAAACCCGATCTCTATTATCAATTATATTGTCTCCGTTTACGTCTCTCCAAATGGCATCCCCTCCTTTTTTGGCACCACCATATTGCGATCTATAAAATCCGGACATTATCTGATCATCCGGGGCATTGGCAGCCTCAGCATCTGTTGCATAAACTCCTATCATATCATAAACCCAAATTCCGTTGGGCCTTTCTCCTTCTGCGAGACCGCCAACCATTATTTCATTACCTTCTTCATCCCAAACTAGAAACCCTCCACTTCTATTTTTATCAAATTCGTTTTCTGGTAGTTTAGTTACTTCACTTTTGTTATAGGCCAGGTTTGCGGCCACATTCCATGAAAAATTTTCCTTGGCGATAATGGTTCCATTAAGCTCCACTTCCACCCCACGATTGGTCAATGATCCAAAATTACTTCTGATGCTACTAAACCCTGTTTGGGCGGGAAGTGGCATATTTAGCAATCTGTCCGAGGTTACCTTATCATAGTAGTCCAATAAAATATTGAACCGGTCGTTGGCTATTCCTAAGTCCAACCCTATATTGGTTTGGGTGGTTGTTTCCCACTTCAAATTAAAATTCGGAAGATTTGATATACGGACGGCACTGCCCAGGGCGTACGAGGTAGATCCAAATCCTCCCTGGGTATCGGTAAGTGATAAGTTATCATTACCGGCTTTTCCCCAACTTCCCCTAAATTTAACTTTACTGATTAGATCGGATTTCCAGAAATTTTCCTGATGCAAATTCCATCCCGCGGATACTGCCGGAAAAATACCAAATCTATTATTCTGGGAAAACCTGGAAGAACCATCACGTCTTATACTAAAACCTAAAAGGTATTTCCTGTCAAAATTATAGTCCAACTTTCCAAAGAAACTCATCAACTTATTGGTGGATATATCTGAAGTTACCCTTTCCCTTTCCGTCTCCGAGGCATTTAATGTGGATATAAGATCGGTTGGTGCGTTACTTCCACTTCCACTGAAATCTTCGTAATGATTTTTAACATATTGGGTTCCTAGCAGGACATCAACGTTATGCTTTTCTTTAAAAGTGTTCGTATACTTCAACAATCCATCCAACATCACCTGGTTTTGGGTCTCATTAAATCTCGACATTGCCCTGTTCGTTATCTCCCTGGAAGCCCTTTCAAACAAGTTGCCATTGCTTTCAAGTCTATATACAGAAGCGCTTGGAGAAAAGGAAAGCCCCTTTATAATATTCCAATCAAGTCCAATTTTACTACTGGTCCTAAACTGCTTCCGTTCGTCATCCTGATAATAGAGTTCATGGAATATATTTCTGGGCGAACTGGTGCTTTCTCCTAAGGCCGGGGTACCATCATCGTTCCAAATCCTATACGTATGGGGTAATCGTGATGATCTATTGATGGTATTGTTCGTATTTCTTGGCTGATCTATATCATTGAATTGATACGTAAATTGCCCGTTTACCCTTAGATTGTCGTTTACATTGAAAGTACCGTTCATTAAGGTATTAAATCTAGTGGCCGCAGTTCCGACCATTACCCCCTCCTGATTTAAATAGCCTGCACTGATATTATAATTGCCCATTTCTGAAGAACCGGACATTCCAACATTGATGTCATGTGTAATTGCCGACCGGACCCTTATTTTATTTAGCTTGTTATCAATAAATATTAATTCCCTTCCCGTAACTGGGTCCATCATGGTTCTGTACCCGTTCTTGAGCAGGCTATCTACATAGGCTTGTCCTTCCAAAGATGTCAATTCATCCAAATAAGTCAGTGCTATACGCTCAAATCCAAATTCCCCACTACTAGACAATTCTTGAACCGAATAGCCAAAATTTGCATTTGTTAATCGTGCCCCCGGACTGTTAAGATTTATACCTTTTTGGGCGGCAATTCTAGACACCCTAAGATAATCCTCCACACTACTCCAGTCATAATCTTTGGCCTGTTGATCTATCCCAGTGGAATAGCGGATATTGATCTGTCCCTTTCCCGATTCCTTACCAGAAACCGTGGTCACCAAAATAACACCATTGGCGGCACGCGCTCCATATATGGCAGTAGAAGCGGCATCTTTAAGTACTTCAATAGATTTAATATCACTGGGACTAACACCATTAAGGTCTTCCCTGAAGACACCGTCAATAATATATAATGGCTCGTTCGCCACTGCGCGGGGGTCAGTTTGGGTACCGCCCCTAATATATACTGCAGCACCGGAACCCGGTTGGCCCGAATCCACATTTACGCTCAATCCTGCCACCTTACCCTGCAGTAGCTGAACTGGATTGACAGCCGGACTATTTTGTATTTCGGTTTGCTTGATTTTGGACACCGAACTGGACATTAATGACCTGGATTGGGTACCAAAGCCGACCACTACCACTTCATCCAGATTTTCGGTAGATTCCGATAGACTAACATCAACGTTTACTCGTCCGTTCAATGTAAGTTCTTGGGAAGCCATGCCGATATAGGTGTAAACCAAGATAGCATTGGCGGGTACATTTATAGCGTAATTTCCATCAAAATCCGTAGTAACGCCATTGGTAGTGCCCTTTTCTACAATACTTACCCCTGGAAGCGGTACATTTTGGCTATCGGTAACGGTTCCCTTTACATTGATCAGGTCTTGTGATTTGGCATTCTGTACAGAAATAATAAAGAAAATCAAGGGAAAGCAGGAAAATATTGTTTTTCTAAGCATAGAAACAATATTCCCTTTTAAAGAGAATTCAGTTATTTTTTTCATAATTTTGAAGTGTTTGAATTAATTCATACTCATTTTGGGTTAATTATTTGCCCTGCGCTGCCACGCGGGGCTTTTTAGTCTAATCGGTCAATGTTTATTCAAAAGTTTTTAGTAAGAATCGATCATCTCAAAAAAACCACAATTCCTTAGTTCGTTTTCAAATGCTTTTATTTCAATATTGGAAAGGGTCTGTAGCGGTTTTCTACATGGACCACAATCTATGCCTATCAAACCCATTAAGGCCTTACCCGATACCAGGGCCCCTTTATATTTGATAAGAATATTGATCAGATCGATGGATTTTTGCTGTTTTTCCCTAGCTTTTTCCATATGGCCATTATTAAAATCCTCCATGATCCCATAATACAAAGGCGCCATGAAATTATAGGTACTTCCTACTGCTCCTACGGCACCGAACGATAATCCTGCCAACAGCAATTCATCATATCCATGAAGGATATCCCATTTTCCATCGTCCATGGTTATGCACTTGGACATTTCCATAAAGTTGTTGTCGGTGAATTTGATACCGGCCAGATTTGGAATTTTACCCTTTGCTTCCTCCAGATATTGGGACATTGGAAAGTCGACCCCGGATAGTACTGGAATGTGGTAATAATAAAAGGGTAATTCAGGTGCTGCCATTGCCACTTCCTTACTAAACCCGACCAAGTCGGCCACACTTTTTGGGGGTAAGAACGGAGGTCCCATTATAGCTATGGCTTCGGCTCCCAATCTCGCGGATTCCGATGCCAATAATGTGGCACTGGCAATACTGGTACTCCCTGCATGGGCAATAATCCTAAAATCATCCGATTTTTGGGAAGCCCAGGCCTCGATTACCTCTAACCTTTCAGAGTCCGTCATCAACATTCCTTCTCCTGTGGTTCCGGCAACAAAAACGCCCTTCACCCCCATTTTTTTCAAATGGTCCGCATAGGAAGACACATTTTTTACGTTAATACTGCCGTTTACACCCATTCCGGTAAATGGCGCGGCAATCAATCCTTTTGTTTTGCTTATTGTCATTTTCTCTTGTTATAATTATATAAGAACTCCCAATACGGTCTTAGGTGTCTTCTGATTTTTTCCTGATATAAATTTTTGTCGTTATCCTTAATGGCCTGCAATAAATCCGTATGGGTCACAAGCTCCCCACTTTCTTGCAACTTCTTGTTGATCGGCTCAAAATAACTCTCATAATTATGTTTGGCGAATAAAAAAACGGGTTGCATCAATTCGTAGAAATTTAGTATGAAATTATTACCGGCCACCTCATAAATCTTCTTGTGAAATTGCATTTCATCCTCAATGGATAGGTTGTTTATACCAATTGCCTGTTGTCTTGAAATGATCTGTTCCAGTTCTTCAATATCCTTGTGGGTGACATTGGTAAATACAAACTCCGCTATCCCCACTTCCATGGCAATCCTCATACCCATTAATTCCTTTATTGTGGGGATACTTAAAAGTTGGGGGTCCAAAACCTTCTTAAAACCATTCAACAATGGCGGTTCTTTTACAATTATCCCTCTTTTTGTACGAGATTCCAGGATGCCCAACATTCTTAAACGGCTCATGGCCTCCCTCACCACATTGCGCCCTACGCTGAACATTTCAACAAATTCTTTTTCATTGGGCAGGGGATCTCCCGGAACAAGTTTATTCTCCTTTATGTACTCAATGATGTTGGCCTCTACTTGATCGGTAAGCGTGGTTACTATTAATTTCGATTTCATTTTTAAATCCTATTAATCCCTTTTGTCCTACAAATATAACAAAATAATTTTATGGGCAAAATTTTTAGGATCAAAACTGAATTGTTCTGAATCCATTTACATTTAAATCGGTTCTATGTTTAATGTTGAAAGCTCAAGGTTCAAAGTTCGGCTAAGAATTGAGTACATAGTATGGAGTATTGAGGTTGGATAGTTTTCAGTGGGCAGTGACAGTTGGCAGGGAGAAAGTTCATGGATCAATTAACAATTAACAGTTGAAGGTTTTAAGATAGGGGTGTCCAAAACCACACGACTGGTACGGAGGGGACAGAAACATTAAGATCATAGAAATATCTTAAGCGATATGCCAATGGGCCTTTTACGATTGGGAAACCCATAACTTGGATGTTACGGTGCTATCCGACAATATACATTGAAAAGCAGATCTGATTTAATATCATATCCGGATAAATTGATCCCCCTTTTCCGTGTGGATAATCCATTGATCCAGAATAAGGTCTCTTTAGTTGAATTATCAATTCAGGCTGTCGATACAGGCGATATAGGATTTTCAATTTATATGTTCCAGCAGGACTATACCTATTCCTTTTCCATAAATTCTTCCAAACGACGTTCCGGCATAATCCAGATAATGGCAACACCAACAAAACAAATAATGGAGAGCAACGTATTTATAAACGCCAATGGTAGTGCCAATATATATAGTGTGGTGGACACGTAGTCCTTCCATTTTAACTTGGGAAGCTTGTTCAACGCGAAGTGGTCATCATGATAGTTGATCAATACCCGCTCTAAAACAAAATAGGCCACCGCGCACATTAACAGTACAAATCCATACGCTGCAACAGGTAAGGATTCTTTGTAGTGTTGGTGTTCCCCCAACCAACTTGTTGTAAAAGGTATCAAGGACAACCAAAATAGCAAATGGAGATTTGCCCAAAGGATCTTACCGTTTACCTTTTGGGTTACATGCATTAAATGGTGGTGGTTGTTCCAATAGATACCTACATAGATAAAGCTTAACAAATAGCTTATGAAGACTGGAGCTACTTTTAAGAGTGCATTTAAACTTACTTCTTCAGGGGCTTTCATTTCCAAAACCATAATGGTAATAATGATGGCCAAAACCCCATCACTAAAAGCTTCCAATCTTCCCGTTTTCATAATGTTTGTTAGTTTGGTTATTATAGGATCACTTACTGCGATTATTTTTATACTGGCTCTGCTGTGATGTTACATTTTTAGTTTAATCAATAAAATTCCCCGAGGTATAGCCTCTGGTTTAGGTCTATAGGTAGACACGATATACAGCCTTGGATTATTTTGTCTTGTATCTTGGTTCTTGTAGCGCAGCGGTCTTGATTCTGGTACCTCGTACGCTCTGCGTCCAGTTAGTTAATTTTATGGCCGATTCCTATTTGCTACGGTTGCCCTTATACCTTTAATTACCGTACCCTGGCTATTTCGGCTTAATAAATGGTTGGGACGAAGGTAATGGTACGCGTTTGGTTTCATTTGGAACCGAAGGAAATTTATCGTTTTTCCAATCGGACTTTGCTTTTTCAATAACAGCCTTATCCGAGGCAACAAAGTTCCATTCAATAAAGCGTTCCTCTGGGAATGCCTCGCCCCCAAAGATATATACCGTTGTATCCGGCCCCATTTCAAACGAGCATAGGGTGCTGTCCTTTGCGATTAAGATCTGTTTTGGTTGATAGGTGTTGCCGTCGGATTTGATGGCTCCCTCTAAAATATATAATGCACTTTCTCCAAAAAGGTGTTTACCTATATTGACCAATGTTTCGTTCTTGGATTTGATTTCTATAAGATATAGCCGACTGTAAACGGGAACTGGGGAGATCTTGCCAAAAGCTTCCCCGGCAATTAGTTTGATATCAAGTCCGTCATCCTTCCAAACTGGCAGGTCATTGGCATCTATATGTACAAATGAAGGCTTGCATTGTTCCTGTTCCTTGGGAAGCGCTACCCATATCTGCAGCCCGTGTAATTTTTTTGTTTTATCCCTTAAATAATCCGGTGTCCGTTCGGTATGGACAACTCCCTTGCCCGCGGTCATCCAATTTACCGCTCCGGGCTTTATTTCAACGGCCGTTCCCAAACTATCCCTATGGAAGACCGATCCTTCGAACAAATAGGTGAGCGTGGATAGGCCGATATGTGGGTGCATATCCACATCCATATTCTCCTTGGGACCCATAAGTGCAGGCCCCATATGATCAATAAAAATAAAGGGGCCTACCATACGTTTTTGACGAAATGGCAATAACCTTCCTACCATAAAATTACCAATGTCGGCCGCACGTTCTTCAATAATGAGGTTTATATTGGACATTGTTGCTTTTGTATTATATTAAGAGTCGATTCTTTTTAGGGAAAAATAAGAGACTATAAGGTTTTATTATTAGTGCCAATTTGGGGATACTTCTTACCCACATTATCATTGGACCTTAAAAACTCCTTCCAGCCCATAATGGCCGATAGTCCCTTTAAGTGGGCCTGATAGGAATGGTAGTAAATTCTTTTGTTGAGATCCAATATTACCGGCCATTGAACTTGTTCCACCCCTTGTCCCAATACGTTGACGATGGCCGTCTCCACAAATTTTGAACCAATGGCCCCTATCAATCTGATTTCGTCATGATAACCTGGGCCGGACAGACCAATATAACCATCGGCAGGTCCGCCCGAAAAGGAACATACTGGTATTTCTGCCACTAGGGACACTGTATTTTCCCCAAGTCCTTCGAAAGGTTCGTTATTTGCGATCAAGGTATTTCCAACACTTTTCATTTATTAGAAAATTTTTATTAATGTGAAAATTAGTGTAATAAAAATTTTATGTATAAATCATCCGCTGTGCTTTACTCACGGACATATTATTTTTATTGTGTTCGTGAACTTTTCGGTTTCGCATAAACCTACCTACCGGCTGGCAGGAAAATTAATTATTTTGTCCCGATAATTATCGGGAGGTATGCAAAACATTTATTTTGTTTATGCTCATTTCATAATACCAAATCTACCATATTTTTATTCTCAATGATCACAGGTCAAAAATACTTATCCCCTAAATTATTAACGGTTTTATCCACTCTATTTCATAATCTTACATTAATGATGAACAATAGTGCGGTTGATCTATTCAACGTGAGTTCGATATATATTTTGTTTAAAATCAGTTATTTATATTACACCTGTCGGGTCGAGGGGACTGCAGTAATTTTTTAATTTACACAAAATCAATATCTTGTAATTATTTTTATGTCGAACGGTCTCCATAGTAAATTCGATTACACCCTTTAGGGATGGGGCAATAATCGAATTTTCGGCCTTTTCGTTGTCCCCCTGCCCCTAAAGGGAGCCGAAAATGCCGAATAGTTAGGGAATTAATATAACACCTATTCTTAACTAGAGCTCCTTAATTTTATAATTGATTTATAATTAAATAGTTGCTAAAATTTAAGCTTATTAATGGTCATATTATTGCCCGCCATAAGCCTGCACTGATCATAGCTTCTGTCCTATTTTTTAGGATGGAAAGGCTGAATATTATCTAGTTAAAGCTTGCAACCCTGCCTTTGCCTACCTGATTACTGCCTATAGCCTATCGCGTACTGCTTTTTGCTTACAGATCAGTTTATTTTTCGTCCGTCCAGAAGATTGATCGTTCTTGATCCGTAGGTGGCGTTCTTTTCTGAGTGTGTTACTTGAATTATAGTGACCCCTTCCTTGTTCAATTGCCCAAAAAGTTCCATAATCTCCTCCCCTTGTTTGGAGTTCAGGTTTCCTGTGGGTTCATCGGCCAAAATGAGTTTGGGCGATGAGATCAATGCCCTTGCGATACCTACCAATTGTTGCTGCCCCCCGCTTAATTGTGCCGGAAACAAATCTTTCTTGCCTACAATATTAAATCGGTCCAAGGTATCGGCTACCAGGGATTTGCGTTCAGAGCTGCCCACTTTTTTATAGAGCAGGGGCATTTCCAGATTTTCCTTCACCGTAAGGTCGTCCAGCAAATGGTAGGATTGAAAAACAAAGCCAATGTACTGCTTGTACAGATTGGCCCGGTGTTTTTCTTTTAGGGTATGAACGGGTTCATCCAAAAAATTATATTCCCCCTCATCGAAATTATCCAACATGCCAATGACGTTGAGCAAGGTGGATTTTCCAGAACCAGATGGTCCCATAACGGAAATAAATTCCCCTTCTTCCACAGAGAGGTTAATATCCTTTAGAAGGAAGACCCTTTGTCCTCCCGAATTTACCCATTTAAAAATATTGTTCAATTGTAGTAACATATGTTTTGTTTAGATGTTAGATGTTAGGTGTTAGTATTGAGATACTAGATTTTAGAATTGAGATGCTGGTATTGAGATGTTAGATCTTAGAATTTAAATGTTGGCAATTGGGAATATATTGCAAATTGTTCCATTGCTCCATTGCTCCATTTTTTCATTGCTACATTATCCCATTAATACATTATTAATTGTTCCATTGTTTCATTCATCCCTTAATGCATTCACAGGGTTATTGGTGGCCGCCTTAAAACTTTGCCAACTCACCGTGAGAAGGGCAATGGCCAAAGCAATACATCCTGCCAGGGCAAAAATCCACCAACTTATTGAGGTCCTGTAGGCAAAGCCCTCCAGCCATTGATTCATCGCATACCAGGAAAGGGGGACGGCAATGACAAAGGCCAGGCCGACCCATTTCGCAAAGTCCTTGTTCAAAAGGGCCAATATCTGCCCAATGGTGGCCCCGTTTACCTTGCGGATCCCTATTTCTTTTTTCCTACGCGCCATGCTATGGGATGCCAAGGCGAACAGCCCCATACATGATAAGAGCCCCGCCAATATGGAAAACCAAGCTACCAGGGTTTCTATCTTCATATATTCTTTGTAGTGTTCGTTTAGTTTGTCATTGGCAAAGAAATAGTTCAGGTTGGAGGAAGGGCCCATTTCTTCCCATTGGTCCTTCAATGTTTCAAGGGTTTGAATACTTGCACTTGGTTTGGTCTTGATAAGCAGGAAGGCTCCCCAATCGGCAAGATTTTTTTGATCCCTAATAAAATGGACCAAAGGCTGTACCTCCCGTTGTACCCCTTGATAACTGAAATCCTCAATGGCCCCTACCACCCTATAAGCAGTGCCGGTTTCCGAGCTTTCATGGAGGATCTGACCTTTTGCCTCCAGATAGCCCAATGTTTCCATGGCCTTTCGGTTCAGCACGACCCCCTCTTCCAGGGAGGCCAAAGCCGGATCAAAATCGCTCCCGCTCCACAGTTCAATTCCCAAAGTTTTAAAATAGTCTTCCCCTACATAGGCTTTTCTTAACCCAATAGCCTCTTCCTTTTTTTTTCCTTCCGGATAGAACGTATTGTAGTTTTCATTATAATTGCCGGGAACACTTTGGGAAAAACTAATGGATTCCACATAGGGATCGGTTTCCATCTCCTTCGCTATTCTATAGAAATTTTGATAGGCCTTTTCCTGGTCCTCATATTGCCAGTAATCCAATTCTACAACAATTACGTTTTTACCGTCAAATTTAGGGTCTTTTTCGATCATGGCGTTCACTTGTTTCCTGACCAGAAAAGTTCCGGCTATCAATACGATCGCAATTACAAATTGGACTACTATAAGGGCATAGCGGGAAGCGGAAGCCCTATTCCCCGATAAGGGTGTGTCCTTTAAACTTTGGACCGTTAAGCCCCTGGTCCAAAATAGGGATGGGATCAGGCCCGATAAAAGACTAACAAGTCCCCATATTACAAAGAGGGTGACTGTCAGGAGTTGGTTTTGAAAGGGATCGAACCGTAGCTGGGTTTCAAAAAGCCCGTTGAACACGGGAAGTAGCAGGATTATTAATACTACGCCCAGCACCAGGGCCGCGAAACTCGTCGCACAGGATTCTGTCATGATCTGAAAGAACAATGTTCTTTTAGTGGCGCCATGGACCTTCTTGATCCCTACTTCCCGGATCCTGGCAATGGCATGGGTAATGTTCAGGTTGATAAAATTAACGATTGCGATCCCTATGATCCCCAAAGCGATAATGGCCAGAATAACGATCAGGGTCTGGTTGGATTCCTCTACAGCATGATAGTCCTTAAAGGGCAAAAGATTAAGCTTGGTAGTATTTTGGCCTACCGGAAGGAAATTTTCGGTTACGATACGTTGCAATTTATGCTGTAGGGCTTCCGGTTTTGAGCCCTCTTTCAATAAGACGTAGGTATTGGAGAACGTATTGTACCAATCATGTATCCCTTTCATCCACGGATTAATGGCCTCCCCTGTTTCATAGGAAGCTATAATATGAAACTGTATGGAGGAATTCGCAGGGATATCGATTACTCCGTTAACGGTCAGGTACTGATCTGAAAAATCCACCTGGAGCTGTTTCCCCAGGGCGGGTTCCTGTCCAAAATATTTATCGGCCATTTCCCTACTGATCACCGCCCCGAACTTTTCTAAGTTTCTTTCATGGGAAGCACCTTCTGCAAAGGGAAAACTGAATACCTTGAAGAATCCCTGATCTACATAATGTATGTTTTCAAAGAAGGCCTCGTTTCCATGGCGTAAACGATTCCCGCCCCAGTCAAAAATCCGTGTTCCGTTCTCCACTTCCGGAATTTCCTGCAACATTTGGGGCAGTAAAAGACCCTTGGTCTGAATTCCTTCCCCTTCCCTTACCCGATAGATATCGGAAAGGTTTTTATGGAAATGGTTGTAGGTAAGGTCATTTTGGACATACAGAAAAAGGACCAAAAAGGAGGAGATCCCTACTCCTAGACCAAGGACATTGATCAAAAAAGTACCTTTGTTTTTTTTGATGTTCCTTATAAAAAGCTGTACGTTGTGTTTTAACATGATTCTTAGTTTTTAGTGGCCCCACTCTAGCCAGATAGTCTGTTTTTTATTATTAAGTTAAAGCTTAAAATCCCGCAATTTTGTTTCTCCAGATAGTTATACTGTCTACTTTTCAGGGAAGGGCACAGCTTGTGCGATTTAGCTCATAACATTTTTATTTTACGGGTATTCGTAAACCCTCGGTTTCGCTTCGCTAAATCTTCGATTTCTCCCTTTGGGTCGAAATAACTTTGGGGTCAACTCAACTGCGTACAGGCCCATAGGTAACTGTCTACTGCCTACTGTTCAGTGCTCACTGTTTACTGCCAACCGTTTACGGCCTACTGATTGTTCTGTTTTTTGACCTCCCCCTAACCCCCTCCCAAGGAGGGGGAACGGTTAGTCTATTTGCTTTTTTTATTTAATTCTTTCCCTTCTCCCTCCCCTTGGGGGAGGGTGGGGTGGGGTCTATTCCGCCCTTAAACTTTTTAAAGGTTCCAACAAGGCGGCACTTACTGCTTGATAGCTAATGGTCAAAAGGGCGATGAACAGCGCCATACTTCCGGCAATAGCGAATATTTCCCAACCTATAGTAATTCGATAGGCGAAATCCTCCAACCAAAGGCCCATAATATACCATCCTATAGGAACGGCGAGTACGATGGCCAACAGTATTAACCTCAGATAGTCCAAGGTCAGTAAACGATAAATACTTTTAAACGGTGCCCCCAGTACCAAACGAATACTAATTTCCTTCTTTCGCTGCTCCGCCATAAAGGCGGACAGTGCAAATAGCCCCAGACAGGCCACAAAAATGGCAAAGAGGGCAAAACTGTTGAATATTTTCCCCATACGTTGCACCCCTGCATGCATTTTTACAAAATCCTGGTCCAGAAAACTGTAATTGAAGGCCATAGTAGGTATATTTTGGTCCCAGAGTTGCTCAATGGCGTTCAAGGCACCCATGGTATTGGCTTCATTGATCTTTATGGAAAGCGTACCCGAATTCTTTCCAATGACCAGGGCGAGCGGTGTAATGTCCTCTTTAAGGGATTTAAAGTGAAAATCCTCCACCACTCCCACGATTATCCAATCCTGGCCATTGTTCAGATAGGTTCCCAAAGGGTTTTCCATTCCCATTTCTTCTGCCATTTTTTTGTTGATTATCATAGAACTAACGGAATCGGAAGCAAATTCCCTTGAAAAGTCGCGCCCCTGTTGCACATGCATGCCCATGGTCTTGATATAATCATAATCTACCCTCCAAATTTGTGAGGCTATGGAACGGTGGTTTTCATTGTTTATCTTAAAGGTATTCCCGTTCCGCTTTTTGCCTTCCACGGGAAGATAATCACTATCGGTGACACGTACGACCCCTGGTACATTTCGTATTTGGTCCTTAAAATTTTCCAATTTACCCCCTAAGATGGAGGCTCCTTCCACTACCAATACCTGCTCCTTGTTGTAACCCAATTCCTTGTTTAGGATATACTCCATTTGTTGGTAGATGACCAAGGTGCCAATTATGAGAATAACGGAGGTGGCAAATTGAAAGACCACCAGGCCACTGCGCAGGCTCCCACTTTTGTTCCCGATTACCAATCTTCCCTTTAGTACATTTACAGGGCGGAAAGCGGAGAGGTAAAAGGAAGGGTA
The DNA here is from genome assembly GCF_003426735.1 of Arenibacter sp. P308M17. Classification (GTDB taxonomy): domain Bacteria; phylum Bacteroidota; class Bacteroidia; order Flavobacteriales; family Flavobacteriaceae; genus Arenibacter. The sequence continues at coordinate 270,754 of NZ_QVON01000002.1, read as the reverse complement.
TAAACCCGCTATAATGCCTATCAGTAAAGCCGAGGACAATAGGATAGGGAAAAACCAAACTGCCGTCCAGGGCATCACAATAGTCTTGTCGGCCATAGAATTAAATAGGGGGAGCAGTACCCAGGCCAGTAAGGTACCCAGTATAAAGGAAATAAAACTAAAGAGTACCGATTCGGTAAGAAATTGTGCCACCAGATCGGCCTTAAAGGCACCAACCGTTTTTCGAAGACCAACTTCTTTGGCCCTGTTGGCAGATTTTGCCGTGGAAAGATTGATGAAATTGATACAGGCCAGGATTAAAATAAAACAGGCTATGGCACCAAAAAGCCATACAAAACGAATATCCCCATGATCCAGCCCGTCGCCCATTTTTAGGTCGGATTTTAGATGGACATCGGATATGGGCTGCAGTTTGTATTCGATTGTTTTTAGGACTTCGATAAAATCGGGTGCCCGGCCGCGTTCCATTTGGGCCGGGATCATATAGTTTTTCACTATGGAGTACATCTTCTTTTCCAGTTGATCGATGTCCGTATTTTTATCGAGCAGGACATAGGTGAAATAATTGTTATTGGTCCAGCCCATATTGGTATCCTCAATTGGAAGCAGAAAATCAAATTTAAGGTGGGAGTTTTTTGGGAAATCGGGCATAACCCCTGTTATCGTGTAAGGACGGTCGGTATTATTGTCCAGAACAACGGTCTTTCCCACAGCATTACCATCGGGAAAATAGATGTTGGCCCTACTCTTTGAAATAACGATACTCTGGGGGCTGGCCAATGCATTATGGGCACTTCCCTCTTCCAAAGGAATTTCCAGGATTTCGAACAGTTCCTGATTGGCAAAGACAAAACCTTCCTCTATATTGTTCTGTATTTCCCCTGTTCGCCGCATAGATCTACTTCCGGCGCCAAAAAGTTCGGACATGTTCATTTTACCCGCTTTTTGAATTTCGGGAAAATGCGATTTTAGGGCATCGGCAAAGGGCAATTGAAAGTGCACGCTCTTTACCACCTCCCCATCCATGACCCCTTGCATTACTACCCTGTAGATGCGATCGGTGTTTTTGTAATGCCGATCATAACTTAGTTCATCCCGAATAAAAAGGGCAATAAGGAGGCAGGCTGCAATTCCTATTGCAAAGCCCCCGATTTTGATACAGCTGAATACCTTGTCCTTTGACAGGTTCCGCCAGGCGATCTTAAAATGGTTTTTTATCATGATATTCTATTTCTATTTACATTCACTGCTCACTGACAACTGTTTACTATTCACTACTTATTGTTCACTGTACACTGTTTATTTTATATTATTTAAGCGGGAGCACCTCTAGTGCGATTTAACTCATAACATTTTTATTTTACGGGTATTCGTGAATCCTCGGTTTAGCTTCGCTGAATCTTCGATTTCTCCCTTTGGGTCGAAATGACTATGGGGCCAAATCAACAGTTAACAGGCCCACTGTTAATTGTACATTGCTTATTGTTCATTGTTCCAAGGCACCCCTTCCGTCTTCTCCTATCGTCGAAGCCACCTTTTCCTCCCGCTGAAATTGCGGGACAGGCCTGAAAAGGGAAGGAGCTTGTTTTTTGACCTCCCCCTAACCCCCTCCCAAGGAGGGGGAATGGATCTGGTTTTAATTTAACTTATATCTCCAACTCACTAACCCAATAACTCCCTCCCCTTGGGGGAGGGCCGGGGTGGGGCCTATTCCGTTTTTTGACCTCCCTCTAACCCCCTCCCAAGGAGGGGGAATGGATCCGGTTTTAATTTAACTTATATCTCCAACTCACTAACCCAATAACTCCCTCTCCTTGGGGGAGGGCTGGGGTGGGGCCTATTCCGTTCGTAAACTTTTTACCGGGTTTACGAGCGCTGCCTTGATACTTTGGTAACTTATCGTTAAAACGGCTACCATGATTGCCAAAAAAGCGGCCAGAGCAAAAATTTCGAAACCAATTTCAATACGGTACGAGAAATCTTCGAGCCATTTGTCCATTACATACCAACCAATGGGCAATGAGATTAGTATGGCAATCCCAACCATTTTTAAAAAGTCGGTAGTTAATCGATAGGTTATTTGGCCTACGCTGGCACCCAAAACTTTACGGACCCCAATCTCCTTAATGCGCCTTTCCGCGTTAAAGGTTGCTAGACCAAAAAGTCCCAGGCAGGCAATAAGAATGGACAGGATGGTAAAGACAACAAAAATTTGGCCCAGACGTCGTTCAGATTGATAGGTGCTATTAAACGCTTCGTCCATAAAATTATAGCTGAAAGGTTGTCCAGGGGCTACCTGCTTCCAGATATCTTCAATTTGTGCTATGGTCGCTCCAAAATTGCCAGCACTTAACTTTACGGCCATTCCATTGGCATAATTTCCCAAAGACATACTTAGGGCATCGATATCATCGCGGAGCGACCGGAAATGAAAATTTTTAACGATTCCGATAACCTTAGAAAATGAAGTATTGTCCTCCTCCATAACTTTAGTAATCCTCATTCCTAAGGCCTCTTCAGGCTTCACCCCAAAAAGTTTAAGTGCCGCTTCATTGATAATTATGGCCGTAGAATCCGTGCCAAAAGAGGAATCAAAATCGCGCCCGGCGATTATTTCCAATCCCATCACCGAAACGTAATCGTAATCTACTTCCCAATCCTGCATGCTTATGGAATGCTCACCGCCCAGGGCCCCTTCCCTATTAAAAGTTTCATCACTTCTATTGGAAGGCGTGGGGTAAAAGCTACTTAAACTGGCATTTTGCACCCCCCCTAATTGTTTCACTTGCTGTTTGAACGATTGTAGCTGTTCCCCCGCCGCATAAGCATCATTAATGAGCAATACCTGATCTTTTGCAAATCCCAGATCCTTGCTCTGAATAAATCTTAATTGCTGATAAACGACCAGGGTACTTATTATTAAAAAGACGGAGATGGCAAACTGGAAGACTACCAGGGCGTTACGCACCTTTGCCCCACCCACATTGTCTCCTCCACTACCTTTCAACACTTTGACGGGCACGAATTTGGACATAAAAAAGGCCGGGTAACTACCGGAGAGCAAACCCAGTAATACGGTTGCCAATAACACGCACCCCCAAAACAGAGGTTCGGCAAAGGGTATTCCAAGAGATTTATCCGACAATTGATTGAAAAAGGGCATTACACCCCAGGCAAGAAAGATGGCCAAGAACATTGACCCCAAAGTAATCAGCCCTGATTCGGTTAAAAATTGTACCCTAAGTGCCCCTTTGTTAGATCCCAAGGTTTTTCTGATACCTACTTCTTTTGTCCTTTTTAAGGAACCTGCCGTAGATAAGTTCATAAAATTCACACTGGCCAAAACGATAAGAAATAAGGCTATAAAAAATAATATGTATACGTTCTGGATGCTATTGTTCGGATTCATTTCTGCCGACCTGTTGGAGTGTAGTCGAATATCCTTTAATGCTATCGTGCTAAAATTCAAGTAACTGCCCGATGCTATCAGCTGTTCTTCGGTAATACCGGGAAAAACTTCTTGGATTCCCGGTATCACATACCTGCCGACAATGGCCTGCAAACGTGCTTGTATGTCGTTCGCTGCTGTACCGGGGGTTAGTTTTATATAGGTCTGATAATTGTTCCCGGCCCAATTCGTACCCCATGCATCGCCGTACCCTTTCATGGACATAAATACGCCATAATCCCTTAGAAATGAATTTTCCGGAAAATCCTCGATGACCCCGGTAACGGTATAGGTGTCGCCATTGTTTAATACAAGGGTCTGCCCTAAGGCGTGATCAAGATCAAAATGCTTTTTGGCAGCGGTTTTCGTCAATACCAAGGTATTTGGATTTTTTAATGCCGATGTCGGGTCCCCTGCCAACAGATCTATCCCGAACATGCTAAAAAAGGTATCGTCCACATAGGTGGCATGGGTTTCCTTTGCATTGAGGACCGACCCGGTTTTCTTGAGAAGCATACTTCCAACGGTACGAAATCTTGTTGTTAGTTCCACTTCTGGAATATCACTTTTAACGGCATCGGCCATAGGTGCCGTTACTACCGCAAAGTTTCGGATATTCCCTCCGAATTTCAGGTCCGCATTAACTCTATATATACGATCGGCATCAACAAACATTTTGTCATAGCTCAATTCATCATAGATGTACAATGAAACCAAAATTCCCCCGGCCATTCCTATGGCCAGCCCAAATATATTTAGGAAAGTAAAGAAGGGATGCTTTTTAAGGCTTCTCCACGCTATTTTAAGATTATTTTTAAACATGGTTTTCGTTTTTTGACCTCCCCCCTAGCCCTCCCGCCCAAAAGCGGGACAGGCACTCCCAAGGAGGGGGGGTGGATCCGGTTTTAATTCAACTTATATCTCCAATTCACCAACCCAACAACTCCCTCCCCTTGGGGGAGGGCCGGGGTGGGGACTATTCTATGTGCATTGCTTATTGTTCATTGTTCCAAAGCACCCCTTCCGTCTTCTCCTAGCGTCGAAGCCACCTTTTCCTCCCGCTGAAATTGCGGGACAGGCCTGAAAAGGGAAGGAGCTTGTTTTTTGACCTCCCCCTAACCCCCTCCCAAGGAGGGGGAATGGATCCGGTTTTAATTTAACTTATATCTCCAACTCACTAACCCAATAACTCCCTCTCCTTGGGGGAGGGCCGGGGTGGGGCCTATTCTATGTCCATTGTTTTATTGTTAATTGTTCACTGTATACTGCTCACTGCCCCTGCCAACTTTAAACTGTTCACTGTTTACTAACCATCGCCCTATTATGGCTTTCGGTGGCAATCTGACCATCGAACAGGTTCACAATGCGATGGGCATAGTGGGAATCCCGATCCGAGTGGGTTACCATCACTATGGTGGTGCCTTCCTGATTTAACTCCGTCAACAAATTCATCACTTCGATCCCATTTTTGGAATCGAGGTTTCCGGTAGGCTCATCCGCCAGAATCAGCTTTGGATTGGTAACTACCGCTCTTGAAATGGCAACGCGCTGTTGCTGGCCCCCGGAGAGCTGTTGCGGAAAATGCTTTTCGCGGTGCGCTATCTTCATCCGTTCCAATACCGCCATCACTTTTTGCTTACGCTCACTTTTGTTCATTTTGAGGTAGATCAATGGCAGTTCTACATTTTCATAGACGGTAAGTTCATCTATCAAATTAAAACTTTGAAAGACAAAGCCCAGGTTCCCTTTACGTAGCTGGGTACGCTGGTTTTCCTTTAAGTGCCCCACCTCATGGCCGGCAAATTGATAGCTTCCGGAGCTAGGGTTGTCCAGCATACCTATTATATTCAACAAGGTAGATTTGCCACAGCCCGAAGGGCCCATTATGGCTACGAATTCCCCTTCCTGTACCCTGAGGTTTACATTGTTCAAAGCCAAGGTCTCTACCTCTTCGGTCCTAAAGCTCTTTTTAAGGTTTTGTATTTGTATCATTCTAAAAGGTTTACTGGTTAATGTAAGGATGTTGTTACCACCCCATTTGTGACAGTTTTAAATTTATTCTTATGTCTCTACTCTTATTTCTTTCCTCTTATTTCTTTCCTCTTTTTTCCTTCCTAATATTAAAAGTCCCCTCTCCTTTGGGGTGGGGTCTCTTATTTCAGCACAATATTATCCGCATCCCCAAAACTATCATAGTTGGAGGTGATTACTTTTTCACCATTCTCCAAGCCTTCCAAAACCTCATAATATCTGGAGTTTTGTTTGCCTATTCTTATATTTCGCTTTAATGCCTGATTGCCATCCGGATTTACTACAAAGATCCATTGTCCGCCCGTACTTTGGAAAAAGCTTCCCTTGGGCAACAAAAGCGCATCATTGGATTCCCCCAACTGCAGTTTTATATTATAACTTTGACCGGCCCGAATATTCTGCGGCTTTTCACCCGTAAAAACCAGGTCTATCTTGAATTTGCCATTGCGTACCTCCGGATATACCTTTCTCAACCTCAATTTATGTTCTGTACCATTACGGTCAAAGGAAGCATTTAAATCCCGCTTCACCCGATCTATATAATGTTCGTCTATATCCGCCTCTATCTTATAGTCCGTGAGCACATTTACCTGCCCAATACGCTGGCCCTGACCAATGTTCTGCCCTATCTCGGCATCCAAAAATCCCAATTGTCCATCCGCCGGTGCCCTTACGTTCAGGTGATCCAAACGCTGATAGACCATACCCAGCGTTTTTTGCATTCGGCTTAGATCGGTCTCCAGTACAGGCAGGGAAGTCCTCCTGAGTTCGTCATCATTTTCTGTCTGTACTTTTACAATTTCGTATTGTTTTTTGGAAAGCTCATAATCTTCCTTTGAGGTGAGATACACTTCTTTGGAAATTAATTCCTCCTCAAACAAAGCTTGGTTTTGTTCAAAATTTCTTTCCATACGTTGTAATTCGGTCTTGGCAGTTGCCAGGGCTTTTCTGCCTTCAACCTGTCTGGAGTCGAAGGTGAGTTTGGTAGACCTAAGGTCGTTCTGCTTTAGGGCCAAATTACTTTCACTATTCAAAATTTGCTCATAAAGGCCAATATTATCCAACTTAAGGATAATGTCGCCCTTTTTTACCATGGCACCTTCCTCTATCAGTTTTTCGGTTACCCTCCCCCCTTCGTATGCATCCATATATATGGTAGCAATGGGTGCCACCGTACCATTGATGGTAATGTAATCGTCAAATTTTCCCTGGACGACCTCGGCAATGGACAATTTGTCTTTCTCCGTTCTAAACGTATTGCCTACACTGCCCGTTACCATTTTCCAGCCTACGAACAGTAGCAGGCCCCCAAGCGCAATGTAGCCATAGTGTTTTGGTCTAAGTCCTTTCTTCTTTTCTAATTGTATATCCATTTTAATTGATGCTATTAATGTTAAAAACTGGCAGGCCTTGGTAAAAGGACAATGTATTCCTGTTAATTTGAAGTAGCAGTTTTACCTGCAAATTTTTATTTTGTGCAGTGGCATACATCGATTTTGCAAGGCCCAATTCCATAAATGTAAACAATCCGTTCTCATATTTTTTTTGGGCCACTTCAAAGGCCTGCTCTTGGGCCATAATTTGTTTTTCGCTTAGGAGGTGTTCTACTTTTAAGGCTTCGTTTTCCTGAACCAGTTGTTGTATGGCCTTAAATATTTCCTGTTCCTGGATCTTTAAATTATTTTGCTCCCTATCCAGTGTTATTTTTTGCTGTTTAATGGCGGAGCGGGTAGACCAGGCATTAAAGATGGGAACATTAAGTGAAAAGCCTATATATCTGGAGGCATTGTCCGTTATTTGATTTTTGAACGGGATGGTCAGCCCCATGGTATCCCTGGTAGTTTCATAATACCCGGTACCATAGCCCGTGGCAAAGGATAGTGATGGATAAAGCCTGCCCCTTGTTACGGCCAGTTCCTTTTTGGCAGCCTCCGTCCTATACCTTTGTGCCTTTAATAAGGGTACAAAGTCCTTAGCCAAACCGTAAATACTATCCGTTACCATATCCGATTCTGCCGTAATATTGGGAAGGATAGGGTTTATTTCCAAAGTGTTGGTATTTTCCAAATTCATTTCTTGGATCAGGCCCAGTTTTGCCGCCTGTAACAGGTTTTCATTTTGGGTAAGGTCCAATTGATCGGTATAGAGTAGGGATTCTGCCTCATATAGATCGGCCCCTGCCTTTAATCCCAGCTCTATTTGTTTTTTGGCAAGCTTAAAATTGGCCTCGGAGATCGTCAATTGCTCCTGCGAAATGGCCAATAGCCCTTCATAAAATTGAATGTCATGATAGGCCTTCATTACCCTCAGGGCCAAAAGGAACCTTTGTTGCTGGGCCGTTTCCTTGCTTGCCCTGAACAAAAGCTTTCTAGCCTTAATGGTGTTGATTTTTTGAAAGCCCTGAAACAGATTAATGGAAGCGCCCATGGAATAGCCATTGGAAAAGAAATCGGTATTTATGATATCATTGGTATTGGGATCGGTAGATCGGCCATAGCGAATATTGTAATCCGCAGATGCGCTGACCCTAGGGAGTAGATCCCTAATGGACTGCTTGTAACTTTCCTTATCGGAATTTTCCAAATATTGATAATCGAGCAGCGTAAGATTATGTTCCAAAGCATAGGCAACACAATTGTCCAAGGTCCATTTCTCCTGGCCTGTTACATACATCGTAATCAGCAATAGTGAAAAAAATAATTTTCCTTTCTTAAAATTCATCATTCAAATCCAATTATAAATGGCACCAATATTACAATGTGCCAAGAACCCTGACCCAAGTTCATGCCACAAATGCAAAGTGTTGATTAAAAACAAGTTACAAACAGTATGAGCGTTAATATAAATTTTATTGTAAAATAGTTGTACAATTAATGTCCAAAATTTTGACACTTTGTATGATATGCAAATTCCATATTGTAGTTTTGGTTATGGAATTAGGCCAAAAATATACGTTTATCCACTTTTTGGAAGGCGGGACCTTAATTCCCATCTCGACTTAAAGAAGGGAAATGTAAAAATTGAAACCACTTAAAGTAGTTCTTATGATCCAAGGAAAAATTTTGGTAATAGACGATAACAAAAGTGTACTGACCGCTTTGGAAATACTCTTACAATTTGAATATTCCAGCGTATCCGTTATTTCCAACCCCAATCAAATATCCTCATTTCCGGATTTATCCCAAATTGATGTGGTATTGTTGGATATGAATTTTTCTGCCGGGGTAAATACAGGGAACGAAGGTTTGTACTGGTTGAAGGAAATTAAGAAAAAGGCGCCTCTTACCGCCGTTATAATGATGACGGCATATGGGGGCGTAGAATTGGCCGTACAGGCCCTAAAGGAAGGCGCATCCGATTTTATACTTAAACCCTGGAACAATGACAAGTTCTTGGCAACCGTAAAGGCGGCCTATTTGCTTCGCAAGTCCCAGAAAGAAATATCCCAATTAAAACAAAAGGAAAGTAATTTAAAGCAGTTGATCAACCAGGACAGTAACTATATTATTGGTAATTCGAAAGCTTTGACCTCTGTTTTAAATTTGACCAACAAAGTAGCCAAAACCGATGTGAATGTTTTGATAACAGGTGAAAACGGGACGGGCAAAGAGCTTATAGCCAAACAATTGCACAGAATGTCCCCAAGGCAGAATGAAGTCTTTATATCGGTAGATATGGGATCTATTTCAGAAAATTTATTTGAAAGTGAACTGTTCGGACATCTCAAAGGATCCTTTACGGATGCCAAGGAAGATAGAACCGGTAAGTTTGAAGCGGCCAATGGGGGTACCTTATTTTTGGATGAAATAGGCAACCTTTCCTTGCAAATGCAGGCCAAATTATTATCGGCCATTCAAAATAAAGTGATTGTCCGTGTGGGTTCCAACAAGGAGATTCCGGTAGACATTCGATTGATCTGTGCTACCAATGGCAATTTGGAGCAAATGGTGGCCGATGGCCTGTTTAGGGAGGATTTGTTGTATAGAATAAATACCATTCCCATAAAAGTACCGGCATTACGGGAAAGAGGCGATGATGTTCTGGTGCTGAGCGATTTTTATCTAAAAAAATTTAGAGCCAAATACGGCAAACATGGACTTCGAATCACCGATATTGCCGAAGAAAAATTAAAACAATACTCTTGGCCTGGAAATGTAAGGGAGCTACAGCACACTATGGAAAGGGCCGTAATATTATGCGAAGGCAACATTTTAAAGCCGACGGACTTCATTTTGAATGCCAAATCGTCCCCATCTTTGGAGGTGGGCCCAAAAACCTTGGATGAAATGGAGCATTTTATGATTATGAACGCCCTGCAGGACAATGATGGCAATTATAGTGCCGCTGCGGCCCAATTGGGAATTTCAAGGCAAACGCTCTACAATAAAATTAAAAGGCAGGAAAATAATGGTGAGTAAAAATTTCTATTTTCAGACTATTTTCCGAGTTGGCCTTATAACCACTGTGGCCTTGTTGACAGGATTTCTTCTTGTTCGGGAAAAGTACCTTTTTGCCGTTCTGACATTGGCCGTCCTGATACTGCAAACCTATTATTTGATACGATATGTCAATGAGACCAACAGAAAAATAGCCTATTTCTTTGATGCGATAAAAAATGAGGATTTCACGCTGCGATTCCCTGAAAAATTAAGCGTGAAGTCCCTTGAAGAGCTTAACCACAGTCTGAATATGCTGAATGAAATGATTCAGAGGATACATTTGAAAAATCAGACCCAGGAGCGATTTTACCAAGAGATCTTAAAACAGGCGGACATAGGTATTTTGGCCATTAACAACAAGGGACATATACTTTTTGCCAACCCCAGATTGGAGCAGATGCTGAATTATACGCCACTTAACCACATAAAGCAACTTTCGCAAGTGGATGAAAGTTTATACCACATATTTAGCGAATTAAAGCCTTTTGAGCGTAGAATGTTCCAATTGACCAACGAGCGCGAAAAAATTGATCTGGCTATAAAGTCTTCCTCCTTTAATTTGGACGGGCAAGAATTGTTATTGGTGGTTATCCAGGACATACATCAGGAATTGGACGAAAAGGAAACCGAATCCTGGACCAAATTGATCAGGGTCCTGACCCATGAGATTATGAATTCCATTACGCCCATAACTTCCATTTCCGATTCCATTTTAAAATATCACGAAAAAAGGGATCTGCCGACTGAGAATGGCACGGAATATCAAAAACGATTGGACAGCACTATAAAAGGATTGGAGGTCATAAGGGATCAAGGCACCAATTTAATGAGTTTCGTACAATCGTACCGAAGTTTTTTAAACGTTCCCGTACCGGACAAAAAAATTGTAAGGGTCCAAAATTTATTGGAAAAAGTGAAATTGTTGGTAGGGCAAGACCATGAATATTCCAATACCTCCATTGAACTACAAGTAAAGACCCCGGACCTGGAACTTTTCATTGATGAAAAACAAATTACCCAGGTATTGATCAATTTATGTAAAAATGCGCTACATTCGCTCGCCAATCAAGAAAATAGTTTTATTAAATTAATTGCCGGAACCAATGCGGAAGGGCAAAAATTTATAGAAGTGCAAGACAATGGACCGGGTATTTCCCCCGAATTGATCAACGAGATATTTGTTCCCTTTTTCACTACTAAAAATACAGGTACGGGGGTAGGCCTTAGTTTCTCGAAACAGATATTACGCTTGCATGGGGGGAGCCTAAAAGTAGTTTCAACGCCTGATATAGAAACTTCATTTTTGCTATTTTTTTAACCCATTAAATGGGTATAATTCCCCGATGACCTGCATCGAAATGGGTAAGATTTAGTTCGCTTTAATTTCTTACGGACCTGCCCGAGGTAGTTGATTGGCATAACCGTATTTTTTAAATTGTAGTAAGGGGTACGTTTAGATTAGATGTGAAACAGATATATACACATATGTAAGTCGCTCATTTTCAGCAATTATAATTTTGGTGTCACGGCAAGGGAAAAACTTTAACAGTTTTCAACCTAAAATAGTTTGATTTTAATAGAATAAAAAGTCAAATTCGGGGTTAAAGAATAATACCCAAATCCAATAGAATCTTAACCATATGAAAATAAAGAATGTTCTCTTGATAGAAAATGGTGTGCTCGATGCCCTTTTGATCAAAGAATCCCTTCAACAAAATGGCGAATTTTGTAATGTTCACTTAATGGAAGACGGTTTTGAAGCCGTACTTCATATTCAAAGCCTTTTTGAACATAAAAGTAAGGAGGTGCCCGATTTGATCATTGCCAACCAAGAGTTGGTAATGATCAACGGGGAAAATATACTTTCTAAAATGAAGGGCTTGAGTAATTTTTATATCCCGGTAATTATTATGACTTCCAGTGGACATAAAGCTCCTCCTCAATTTAACGGGCAAACCTGTTGCTTTATAAACAAACCTTTGGAAATCCAGGAGTTTATTGGCATTTTCAGGGACATTAAAGATAATTGGTTGACCGCTGTTCATTAGAACATTTTTGTTTAATGGAATTTACAAACTAATTTTTGTCAATAGATTAGAGCCCAATTGACACTCATTTAATTTTCTTGCGCACAGCTTTTTAGCTTCGGAAATTTCTACGGTTTTCGGAATTAAGCCCCAAAAACGGTATTGATACTTGTTTTTAATGTAGACTAGAAAATATATAATATGGATTAATGTATCATAATAGCGTTGAATTTCTTCCCTCCTACCCAAGCTTGGAACTTGGAGAAAATACTTCCATGGATATTTGCCATTTAGCTGCTGATATCATTGGATCTTCTACCGCCAAGGCAGCCATATTAAAATTACCAAGGGACCTGACGACTTTCTTAAATCCCCATTTCAAAGGTTCCAAAATAGAAAAGCTCATTTGGGAGCACATTCGCAACAAGTCGGGTAAATTACTTGTTCTGGAGGATGAATTTAAAAATCCGGATATATTGGCCGATATTGAAACAATATCCTCCTATTCCCCCCTATTTCTGATTGTTGCAGCCATCCATGATTCCGATGGGGGGATTTTGGGTTTCATGTGCATTTATGATACCCGACCAAATAAGATAACCAATAGTCAAGAGAGAAGTATAAAAATCCTGGCCAATCAGGCGGCATTATTGGGTTTACTTCATAACCCGCATGGTTTATCTGAAAATCAGGGGACTTTTGTAGACAACACAAGGCTTACCGCTGGTAACTTTTTGGAAACAAATGGCTCTTTGCTCTGGAAATTGAACGGAATTACAGGAAATTTTTGGTGCAACGAATTATTTCTTGGTATTTTGGGATATGGCCAGGACGAACTTCATCTTGATTCATTTGCCAATTGGCTGGATCTGGTCCATTATTTTGATCAGGATAAGGTAAATATCAAATTTCAAGCTTGGCTTGAAAATAACCTAAAGGACGAGGAGTTGGAATGTAGGCTGGTACACAAGTCCGGGGACATTGTTTTTGTTACCATTAGGGTTCTCAATACCAGCTATAAGAAAAACGGTTCAGTGTATCAAATTGAAGGGGATATCCAGAACATTACATCACAAAAAAAAGTATGGGAACAAATAGAATTGATACACCCAAAGTATACCTCCGTAATACAGGCGGGTTATGATTGGCTGTCCATAGTGGATTTGAAGGGTACTTATACCTATGTAAATCCTATATGGGAATCTGCTTTGGGATATTGCTCGGACGAGTTGATCGGGAAGAATATATTTAGTAATGTTCATGGTTCCGATAAGAAAAAGGTAAATTATTACTTTTCCAAGTTCGTCAAAAATGAGCCCTTTGTTTCCAAGCCATTTCGTTTTAAACATAAAAATGGCAGTTGGAAATGGTTGGAAATATTGATGGTGAATTTGAATGATGACCCAATGATCCAAGGTATTGTGATCAATGCTAGGGACATTACGGATAGGGTGATGACATATCAGGAAATAAAGGCTTCCGAGGAAAAGCACCGATTGCTTTTCACCAGTAGTCCCTATCCCAAATACATTCTGGAACTGGAAAGTTGCAAAATTGTAGATGTAAACGATGCCATGATAGCGTTTTATGGTTATTCCCGGGCCGAGTTACTTCAAATGAACGCAAAAGATTTAAGGCCCAAAGAAGAAATAGGGGCTTTGTTGAAGGGACTGGATGTATTACAACTTCAAACGGGATCCCTTATGGCCGGAATCTATATCCACAAAAAGCGGAATGGGGAATTGGTAAAAATGGAGATTGTTGGGCAACCTCTTAATATAGACGGACTAAGGTGTGTCCTAGCCACTTGTACCGATGTAACCGAGAGGGAAGAGTATTTTAGCAAACTAAAACATTCCGAAAATAAGCTTAAAAGTGCCACTACCATTGCAAAGCTGGGCTATTGGTCGATAGATTTAAAGGATATGTCCCTAAACTGCTCTGAAGAGGTCTATAGGATATGGGAAAGGGATCCCGATACATTTCAACTGAACTATGAGTCCTTCATGGATTCCATGCATCCAGATGATAGGGAACAATTTGAAAGGGAAAATGAACGGGCCATTTCCCAGAGCAGGAAATATGACCATGTATATAGAATTATTATACCTGACAATTCCATAAAGTGGGTCCGTCATTTGGGTCAACCAGAATTGATAATTAATGGGAGTCCATCCAAATTGGATGGTACCGTACAGGATATTACCCAACAAAAAACGGAAGATCATAGGCTAAAGTTGTTGGAATCAGTAGTAACCAATACCAGGGATGCGGTTTTGATCACAGAAGCGGAGCCAATTGATGAACCGGGCCCTAGAATATTGTACGTCAACGAAGCCTTTACAAAAATGACGGGATATACGGCCGAAGAGGTGATTGGTAGGACACCGAGAATGTTGCAGGGACCTAAATCGGATATAGCGGAATTAAAGAGGTTGAAGACAGCCATGAGTAGATGGGAGCCTTGCGAAATAACCATCATCAACTATAAAAAAAATGGAGAGGAGTTTTGGATCAATTTTTCAATAAGTCCGGTAGCGGACGAGAAAGGTTGGTTTACCCATTGGATATCCATAGAACGGGATGTTACAGTTGAAAAAAACCAAGAGTTGCTCAATACCCTAATGATCGATATAAGTCTAATTTTCGGTCACGAAAAGTATTTAAGGCAGTGCCTAAAAAGTGTTTTGGACCATTTCGTGGATATTGGAGGGTTCAAGCTTGCTGAAATATGGTTGCCCAGGTCCGAAAATATCGAATTAAAGTCCCCTGACGAATATAATATAGTGAGGATCGATACACAATTTCATGACCACTCTGAAGAGGAAGAATCATTGGGATACCTGGAAGAATTAGTGAATAGCATCCGGGAGAAGCAAAGTTTGGAAGTATGGGATATAGGGAAACTGAAGAATCCACAAAAAAAGGGGATATTGAAAACATTGGGAATGGAGTGTGTTATGGGTATTCCCTTGGTTCACAATAAAAAATTCATTGGTGTACTTCTTTTGGGTGCCGAACACGGAATAAATTCACAATTGTACCGCAGTGAACCGTTTAAGGAAGTGGCCGGCCATTTAGCGGCCGAAATTAAACGAAAGCATATAGAAACCGAACTTGAGCATGTTTTTAATTTTGCACCGGACATTCTTTGTAAAGCGGGTAAGGACGGATTCTTTAAAAAAATAAATCCGGCGGCATCCAAACTTTTGGGATATTCAGAAGAGGAATTATTATCAAGGAAAATAATAGAATTTGTACATCCGGAAGATCGGGAAAGAACGCGAAACAAACAATTATTTTTATACACTGGCAAATCATACAAGCATTTTGAGAACCGCTACCTTAGTAAAAATGGGGAAACTATATGGCTTAGTTGGACAGCGAGATCCAACGAGGAAGAAGATGCTATTTTTGCCGTAGCAAAAGATGTAACGGAGAATAGGGAACTGAAAGGCATTTTGAACGAGGTAACCGATCTGGCCCTAATAGGTACTTGGGAATTGAGTTTTAATCGCTCTACCATATATTGGTCTCCCATGGTAAAGAAAATACATGAGGTGGATAGGAACTACGCCCCTACCATAGAAAGTGTTCTTGGTTTTTGTAAGGATGGGCCAACTAGGGAAAGGATTTTGCAGGAAATCAATAATGCGATTCATAAGGGGAAGCCTTGGGATTTGGAACTTCCAATTATAACGGCCAAGGGGAATGAGCGTTGGGTGAGAATGATAGGAAAACCGGAATTTGCCTTTGATAAATGCTTTAGGATAATAGGAAGTATCCAGGATATAAACGACCTGAAAACGGCCGAACTAAAAATGCTACAGGCCAACAATGATAAAAATGATATCCTGGAAAGCATTGGGGATGCGTTTATTTCGTTGGATCATGAGTGGACCATTACCTATTGGAACGAAAAGGCAAAAGAGTTATTGGGAGTTGATAAGGAAAATACCGTTGGAAAGAATTTTTGGGATTTTAAATGGGATAATATAAATGCAAAGGATTACCTGAAATACTACCGAAGAATTAAGGCAGGAAATATGGTAAATTTAGAGGAATACATTCCAACATTGAATAAATGGCTGGAGGTTAGTGCCTACCCCTCGGAACGAACTATATCGCTTTATATAAAGGATATTACGGAAAAAAGACAGATCCAAAGCGCTGTTGAAAAGCAAAATGAAAAATTGAGGGAAATAGCCTGGACACAATCCCATCTTGTAAGGGCCCCTTTGGCCCGACTCATGGGTATTATAGATTTGTTTAATGAAGACCTGGTAGATGATAGCGAAAAAAAGCAAATGCTGGACCATATTTATTCTTCGGCCATAGAACTGGATACCATTATTAAGGAAATTGTATCCAAATCACAATCGGTAATTTCGAATAAATGATCTATAAGGTCCTTTAATTACACAATCCCCGAATTAAAAAAGGACGGCCCAAAGCCGTCCTTTCCGTAAAATCCAAAAAATAGTTGTTTGAGATCAAGAATTGTCCTCGATCCCTGCCTCCGGGGCATTGCTCTTTACCGATGCAATTCCATTTTCCATGGCCGAAGTACTGGAATACATTTCACTTGAACCAATTACCTGGCCATTTGAAGCCTTTAAGCTAAAGTAAGGGCTACCGTTCTTGGCGGTCATTCTCTCATATTTACCGTCATCCTTGGCATTTGTCCTAACGGACGCAATCCCATTTTCGCATGAGGATTTGGTCTTATAAGCTTCACTGCTTAAAATCACCTGACCATTTGAGGCCTTTAAACTAAATCTAAACTGGTCTGACTTATCTTTTTTAATTTCAAATTTACCCATTGTAAATGTTTGTTAAATTGGACATATACCTATTAGGATACAATCTAGTGAATTTTTTAAAAATAGTCGGTCATAAATTACCAAAAATAGTTTTTCGTCATCGCGAGGTACGAAGCGATCTGTCGCCTATTGGGCAGATTGCCTCACTTTGTTCGCAATGACGCATTTTATTATCCAGTTAAAGGTTTGGTACATGAGAAAAATAGTTTTTCGTCATCGCGAGGTACGAAGCGATCTGTCGCCCATTGGGCAGATTGCCTCACTTTGTTCGCAATGACGCATTTTATTATCCGGTTAAAGGTTTGGTACATGAGAAAAATAGTTTTTCGTCATCGCGAGGTACGAAGCGATCTGTCGCCCATTGGGCAGATTGCCTCACTTTGTTTGCAATGACGCATTTTATATGCTCTTATCGGTTTTGTCATGTATTGTTAGTTAAAGGTTAAAACCCTGCTTTCGATAATTTTCGGGATTAGTTTCTATAAATTTTGGGTATCCATAGTTGGTAAAAGGCAGTGTTCAGTAAAAAGACAGTAGGCAATTTTTGCCCACTGCCCACTGCCAGCTGTCCACTGCTCAATAGTCCCTTGCCTTTGTCGGCAGGTATATAATTTCATTGTATAGTTTGGTCAAGCGTGGTATTTCTTCCTCATTTTCTTGGCTACTTCCACCATATGGGTCAGGGCCAATTTGGTTTCCGGCCATTCCCGGGTCTTTAGGCCACAATCCGGATTGACCCATATATTATCTACTGGCAAAAGTTGGGTTGCCTTTTGCAATAATTGCTCCATTTCCTCCTTATTGGGTACCCTTGAAGAATGAATGTCGTATACTCCAGGTCCTATTTCGTTGGGATATTTGAATTGGACAAAGGCGTCCAATAATTCCATTTCCGATCTTGAGGTTTCTATAGTTATAACATCGGCATCCATATCCGATATGTTCCTTATTATATCGTTAAACTCGGAATAGCACATATGGGTGTGGATCTGTGTCCTGTCCCCTACTCCACTCGAAGCCACCCGGAAACATTCAATGGCCCATTTTAAGTAAGTGTTCCAATACTCTTTCCGCAAAGGAAGTCCCTCCCTTATGGCCGGTTCATCAATTTGAATGATCTTTATTCCAGTACTTTCCAGATCAAAAACTTCATCCCTAATGGCCAGGGCTATCTGCCTGCAGGTGGTGGATCTGGGTTGGTCATCCCTTACAAAGGACCACTGTAAAATGGTAACGGGACCCGTTAGCATGCCCTTTACCGGCTTTTTGGTCAAGGATTGCGCATAGGATGTCCATTTTACCGTCATAGGTTTATCCCTATGCACATCGCCATATATTATAGGGGGCTTTACACAACGACTACCATAACTTTGCACCCAGCCGTTGGTTGAAAAAGCAAATCCTTCTAGTCTCTCCCCGAAATACTCCACCATGTCATTTCTTTCAAACTCGCCATGGACCAGGACGTCCAATCCAATATCTTCCTGAAAACGGATGGTCTTTTCAGTTTCTTTTTTAATAAATTCATCATATCCCGTTTGGGTAACCTCCTTTCTTTTGAGTTTACTTCTCCAAGCCCTTACCTCTTGGGTCTGGGGAAAGGATCCAATAGTGGTGGTGGGAAATAATGGAAGATTTAACTCCTGTTTTTGTCTTTCCTTACGAATATTGAAACTGCTTGTACGATTATTTGTGCCTTCCGTCAATGATTGTAACCTTTGTTTGGTCTCTGGATGATGAATTAATTCCGAGGTGCTTTTTTCCGTAAAAAGGCGCCTGTTATTGACAAGTTCAATGGCAGCTTCCTTCGTGGGGTTATCGGTTGCCAATTGGCTTAGGATTACCAACTCCTGAAGTTTTTGTTTCGAAAATGCCATCCATTGTGCAATTTTTGGATCCAGACCCTCTTCATTGCTCTCTTGGTCCAGGTCATATGGACAATGTAAAAAGGAGCAGGAACCGGCTATCCAAATCTTATCCTTGGCAACACTTTGTTTTGCCTTGTCCATCGTGATCAGGGTATCATCAAAGTTGTTTCGCCAAATATTCCTGCCGTCCACTATCCCTAAGGAAAGTATTTGTTTTCCAGTGTACAGCGTAGACCCCAGGATATCATCCAATTGTAATGGGCATCTTACCAGATCCAGGTGCAGCGCGTGCACCGGAAGTTGCAATACAGTGTCCAAATTATCCCCATAGCAATCAAAGTAATTGGTCAGGATTATTTTTAATCGGGGAAATTTTAGAGCAATGGTGTTATAAAGTTCCTTCAGCTTATTAAGCTCCTGTTTATCAAGGTTTAAAGCCAAACATGGCTCGTCCAGTTGAATGTACTCTGCTCCTTCATCGGATAATTGCTCCAACAATTCATAAAATACGGGCAATAAAGACTCTAGAAGATCCAACCTGTGGAATCCCCTTTCTTTTTCTTTTCCGAGATAGAGATAGGTAAAGGGGGAAATCAACACGGGTTTGGTCCTTATCCCAAGGTTCAGTGCCTCCTTATATTCATTTATTACCTTATTGGAATTAAGGCAAAAAGATTGGTCCTTTGTGAACTCCGGCACTATGTAGTGATAATTGGTGTCGAACCATTTGGTCATTTCCATGGCCTTTAGGTCGTAACTATCCTTTTGGAGGCCCCTTGCCATAGCAAAATAAAGCTCTATTTCAGATTTATCTTTTTTAATTTCAGAATATCTTTCAGGAATACAGCCATAGGTTATGCTGGCATCCAATACTTGATCATAAAAGGAAAAATCATTGGAAGGAATTAAATCAATACCGTAGAATTGCTGTATTTGCCAGTTTTCTTGACGAATATTCCTGCCGACCTTGTGTAGTTCTTCTATAGTAATACTGCCCCTCCAATATTTTTCCAAGGATTTTTTTAACTCTCTGTTGGCTCCAATTCTAGGGTAGCCCAAAAGGTTTGTCTTCATTTTTATAATTTTCATAATTCTCGACAAAGCTTGTAATTATGTTTTAATTTTCTATATATATGTGTATATTTGAAATATTATACTAAAAATGTATAATTAATTAGAAAATAATTCTAATTAAAAAGGAGGTAGTTTCAATAAAAGAATATTATTCTATGACGGATTTGGACAAGATCGATATTCAGATTCTAAAATTATTGCAAAGCAATTCCAACCTGACCACCAAGGATTTGGCCAATAAGGTGAACTTGTCTACTACCCCAGTTTTTGAAAGGGTTAAGCGACTGGAGAAAAATGGCTATATAAAAAAGTATGTAGCGGTACTTGATGCGGTGAAATTGGACAAAGGCCTGACCGTATTTTGCAATATTACCCTAAAACAGCACACAAGGGAAATTGGCAATAAGTTCGTTAAGGATATTTTGGCCATCAAGGAAGTATCTGAATGTTATAATGTTTCAGGGGATTATGATTTCTTGCTAAAGGTAATGGTCAGGGATATGAAACACTATCAGGATTTTGTGCTGAACCACCTTGGTGAAATAAAGAATATCGGTAGTGCCCATAGTACTTTTGTGATGGGCGAAATTAAAAATACTTATTCCGTTCCTTTGTGACCGAAATCCATCATCCGTTAATTTCCCATTGGACCCTCAGGTTGGTTGCCTATCCTCTTTCCGTTTAAATTAATGAATTTGCCAATAGATCCAGGCAAAGGGCGGTATTTTTGACTTTGCCTATTCTTCAAATTTATAGTATGTAGCCCAACCTCTTGCTTAAGGGGCCAAAGAATTATTATAGGGATATGAACAACAGATTCCAGTGCTGTACAAAGCTAAAATTAGCTAATGGAACATAGGGAAATTGTTAAACCACTTATATCTTCATTTACACAACATATTATGTGCCGTTCACATCATTTTTGAGGGTTTGGAGGGCTATTTAAGTAATTTCATCCAGATTTAAACCCACGAGACGCTTATTATGAAACTAAAAAGTATAATTGTAGACGATTCGTCTATGCAACGGATGGCGGTAGCCCAATTAGTGAACAAGAATCCCAATCTGGCTCTGGTAGCCCAGTACAGCAATGCCATTGAAGCCAATAATGGGATTAAAAATAATGACATCGACCTTATTTTTCTAGATGTTGAAATGCCCATCATCAATGGTTTTGATCTTTTGGAATCCCTGACAAACCCACCACAGGTTATTTTAATTACCGGTAAACCGGACTATGCCTTGAAGGCCTTTGATTATGACGTAACCGATTACCTCTACAAGCCCATTTCCTCCTCCCGTTTTGAGGCATCCATAAAACGGGCAGTGGCAAGACATGAACAAATGCAAAAGCCGAACGAGGAAGAAGAATATATCTTTGTAAAAAGTAACCTAAAAAAGCGCAAGGTTGTTTTGAATGACATAAAATGGGTTGAAGCGCTGGGGGATTATATTAAAGTGGTTACCAACGAGGGCAATATAGTTATTCTTTCTACAATGAAATCTTTTGAAAAACAGTTGCCCGAGGATAAATTTTTAAGGATCCACAAATCCTACATAGTGAATCTGGAAAAAGTGGAAAAGTTCAATAGCAGGAATATTGAAGTTGAAGGAAGACAGGTGCCATTGAGCAGAAACAAAAAAAATGAATTGATGGAGGCGCTTTACAACGTTTAACGCTTTCCCCAAATATTGGTTTTATAGTTTGCAGTCGAACCCATGCATACCAATCGTTTTAACGTTGACTTAATACTTGCGGCTATGAGCATTAAAATCCGTTTTTTGCCTATTGACTAGACTTAAATCACATATAAATCTAAAGATTCTCCAACCTTTGATCTGTGCCCGCCCGTGCCGTTCGGACGGATTTACCTCTCCTTGGGAGAGGTCGGGACTGCCTTTTCGGCAATTCCGGGTGAGGAAAAATAATTGCATAAAGTGCAACCATCATAGATTGGAAGCCGTTTTTTCCATAATGGCCCTTACCCTATGTTTCAGGACTTCGGGCTCTACTATCTTGGCATAATCTCCAAACATCAGGTACCATCTAGGAAATCCGTGTTCCAAGTCCGATGTCATAAATGTCATTTCTACGCTGTTGCCCTTTATTTTTTCAGAAACAAAGCCGTAATGTTTCCTATTGTTGTTAATAAACCTGGCGATGCTTCTATCCACCAAAATCCGTACCTTGGTTTTTTGAACATTCACCTCTTTGTTCAAATGTTCATCCAAACTTCCATGCTCTTTTGTAAAGGTGAGAGCGGTTCTTGCAATGCCCAACATCCGGTCCGTTCTAAATTGTCTATAATCTCTTCTATAGTGGCAATACCCAAGAATGTACCAAAAACTATTTTCATGGAACAGTCCTACGGGTTCAATATGCCGATCCGAAGGGTGTTCGCTCTGTATGGAGTGATACCTTAAAAATACCTGTTTTTTCTCTGCTATACTTTCAAAAAGAATTTCGAGGGCGTTGGGCAAATCTTCATTGAACAGCTGTTGCGAAGGGTCTACCGATATTTGGGACTCCAAGGCAGAAATCCAATCTTTTTCACGCCCCCTTAAAATTGATTTTAGCTTGAACATGGCGGACTGATAGTAGCTGCCAAGGGACTTGTCCACAAACTTCTGCATAAGTTTTTCGGCAGCCACAAAGCTCCCTACTTCCTCACGGGTAAACATGACAGGTGGCAGCCGATAGCCTTCCATAATGGAATAACCAACACCGGCTTCACTGATTATAGGTACGCCCGAAGCTTCAAGAGTTCTAATGTCCCTATAAATAGTGCGTAAACTAACCTCAAATCGGTCCGCCAATTCCTGGGCCTTCACAATGCGTTTGGATTGTAACTGCACCAAGATCGCTACTATACGATCAAAACGATTTACCGTATTATTGCCCATAATTGCCCAACATATTTTCCAAAGATAGGACTTCAGATAAAAGTAGAATCCTAAAACCGACTTTGTTTTGTCCATTTGGTCACAGTGCTAATATTGTTAAATTTTTGAGTACCGATTATTTTTAAGATCGGCTTACAAATTAAAGACGGCCAAGTGACAACCTATTGTCAACATTGTTTTTAATCGAGAGGCTCTACCCGGCCGGTTTCCTGTCGGACGGGCCTCGATTGAAGTGCACAAATAGTCTCGATGCACGGCAATGGATTATTTCTCTATTATCTTGGTTCTTGTAGCGCAGCGGTCTTAATTCCAAGTAGTTCGTTATGTATATATATGCTTGTAATTATTTGATAATTAGTGTGTTGAATATTTTAAAAAAATTATTTTTTACTACTGACATAGGGCTGTCACACCCCATACTTAATTTTGGTCATGAAATATGAATCACTTAAAAAATAGAATTATGCACACTACATTGAACAAGGTCCCACAAGTTATTTCATCACAGGAATTGCTAGAGCATTGGCAAGGACATAGGGCACTGACACGGAGAACTATAGAAGCATTTCCCGAAGAAGCCTTTTTTAACCATACCATTGGGGGAATGCGCACCTTTGCCGAAATGGTTATGGAACTTTTGGGAATTGCCGGACCGGGTATTAAGGAAATTGCTACGGGGAATACAGCTCCTCTTAACGAGCATTTGGAACACGGTAACAAAAAGGAAGTATTACTGGAACTTTGGGACAAGGCTACCGAAGAAATCAATACTTTTTGGCCCCAGATCAAGGAAGAACAATTCCAAAAGAAGATCAAAATTTTTGGTCAGTATGAAGGTACAGTGATATCTTCCATTTTCTACTTTATAGACAATGAAATACACCATCGAGGACAGGGTTACGTCTATTTAAGATCATTGGGAATAGAACCTCCTGCCTTTTATGAACGTTAATAGCATTGTAGCATGAAATATCCATTAGTAAAATTTTCAAATCCACAGAAAACGGTTACTTGGATAGTACACTTGCCTGCCGGCAAAGGCAGGTCTTACCGACAAAATGACAATAAATATGAACAGATGAAAGAAGTATTGGTATTTAAGACATCGATTAACAGTAGACGTGAAGTGAAAGTCTTGAAACCGGATCTGAACAAATTGATTGCTAAAAGAGGTTACTGGAATTTTGATCTGGAGGATTGCGACAATATCCTCCGGGTCGAAACCCATTTGGTACCGGCCATTTCCATAACAAAACTGTTGAACGAGCATGGTTTTCTATGTGAGGAATTATAATATTGATTAAGGCGGGGTGGTCACTTCGACAGAGCGAAGCATGAACGAGGGGAAGTCGCACAAATTATCTTTTATGGCAATGCATATTTTTTCTTGCCCAATGACGATAAATTATTCTGGCAATTGATGTTTACAAGGAGCAGCAAGTGTGATTTCTCCCGTTGGTCGAAATGACTGGGGTCGTCACTTAGGGCATTCAGAAAAAATTTACATTTCAATTTGGGTGAATACAGGGCAATGGTCTGACAAACAAATTTCATTTAATTTTTCAGTGAAAACGGCATATCTGTTCACCACGGTGATATCCTTCAAAAATATATAGTCAATAATCCTTCGCTGATCAAAAGGTTTGCTATCAAAACCACCTGAAGTCCAATTTGGCCCGTAAGTTAATTTGGCCAATTCATTGGAGTTGACAAGACTGTTGTCGTCACTTGTATTCGTTAAGGTTCTAATGGCATCGGACTCTGGTACGGAATTAAAATCGCCCGTAAGGACAACCGGCCTGCCCTGTGCAAGGTCCACGATTTTGGATTTTAATAGTTCCGCACTTTTTATTCGGGCTTCCACTCCCCTATGATCAAAATGGGTGTTAAAAAAGACAACTTCCCTGTTACTTTTTTTATCCAATAAAATTACCCAGGTTACTATCCTTTCCAAATTGGCATCCCATCCTTTACTCACTTCATTTGGAGTTTCGCTAAGCCAAAAGGTACCTGTATTTATTTGGGCATATCTGTCTTTTTTATAAAATATGGGGACAAATTCCCCTTTATCCTTACCGTCTTCCCTGCCAACCCCAACAACTTCATAGGCATCCAAATTAGATTTGAGGTAATTTAATTGGGAAAGTAATACCTCTTGTAAACCGATCATATCCAAATCGTAAAACTTTAGCATTCTCACCACATTTTCCTTTCTTTGGTGCCAGTTCTGTTCCTTGTCCTGCGGTTCGTCATACCTAATATTAAAGGACATTACATTTGTTTTTATAGCGTTTTGGGAATACACAAAATTAACAATGATCATCATTGTCAGGACGAGACCGTTTTTCATCTTTTTAATTTTTTATTGATCTTAAAATGAAGGTAATAATTTTTTATTTGTATTTAATTTATTTCCAACAATGCCCATACCGGTTTGTGATCGGATAACGGTTTCTCCATTTCCATAATCTGTCCATTTATAGCTTTCACTTTGTTGGTAGGGTAGATAATATGATCTATTACCCCACCTGCAGGTTTGCTTTCAGGTTTAAATTTTACCATGGTTCCCAAACCGGTGACATCAATGCCCAAATCGCGCCAACTGGAAACCATCCCCAATTCTACAAACATTTCATAATAAGGGCTTACATAATCATTGGTAGATAGTACGAAATTGAAATCGCCCATGACCAAAGAAGTTTCATCGGACTGCTTCTCCCTTAAGTAATTTACAAAGGTGGCTATCTTGTTGGTAGTTTCATCTATATGTGCCTGATCTCTCCAACCAAAAGGAAAATGAACGGAGTACAAGGTGATTTCTTTACCTTTTACCATAGTGGTAGCCCTGGTTGCCGTATGTAAGGTATCGGCCATTAGCACTTCTTCATAATTTGATAATGGGGTACGGCTCGCTATGGTCTTGTATTTGTCTTTATGGCCTGCGGTGGAATATTTACCAACCAAGACATGATTTAGTCCCATCACTGCACCCACTTTTTTGGTCCAATCCCCTCCTGGCGCTTCCGAAAAACATACGGCATCAAATTGGTAAGACTTCAGGAACTCCCCTATTTCCTCAGCGGTGCCTTTGTCACTGAACTCTACGTTATAAGCGGCTACCTTTAGTGTTATTGGATCCTGTTGATCCAATGTTTCCTTTTGGGATAAACTTTGACCATAGGAAAGGTGCATAATCAGGTAGACCGGAATCAATGCCCTATAAATATTTTTTTTTGCTTTATGTTCCATCGTCATAATTTTATTTTGGTTAAACAATTTTTTTGGGAGTCAAAATCCTATCCCTATCTCCTTGATTTGTAACTGTTATCAATTTAAATTCCCCAGGAATATTTCAGTACAGTTCCTAATATAGAAAAGTACTAAAAATACTTTTTGGGGAATTTAAGTGACAACACAATTGTAAAAATATAATTGAAAAAAACTGAACTCTTATTATTTTAAAACCCTCAGGTTGGCCGGTTGCAATGAGATAATGAAGTTAATCAATACTAACTACTTTTCCCTTTGCAGCAGACTTACCGAATCAATTTTAATTGACCCAATCCGGATTTTGTTCAAGCACGCCATCCGAATTATCAATATCCGTTTGATATAGCGGTTGATAAAAATTCTTGGGAGCATTCCATATTTTCCTTCCCAGATCGGCAGGAATCATTTTTTCAGGTCTCGCCAAAAACTCTTCCAGATCATAAATACCTGCCTTGTGCCATCTAAGAAGGTTCTGATAGCGGAAATTTTCTCCGGCCAGTTCAACCCTTGTTTCATGGATCAGATCATCAATATCCGCTCCTGAGACTGGACCCAGACCAGTTCTTTCGCGCACTGCGTTTATCAAATCGTCTCCCGCACCGGCGCCGTTTAATCTGATCTGTGCCTCTGCCACCAATAAATAGGTATCGGCAGCCCTCAAAAATGGAATATTTAAGCCGTGGTTAAAATTTCCGCTTTCGGTCCAATCCATATACTTAAAATAACTATGCCCCGTGTTGGTCAGGTCTGGAGTATGTTCCACCAATCCCAAAGATCCTTGAAGTGCAAATTCCCCATCAGAAATAATGGTTACACTTTTCCGAACGTCCCCGTCTTCAAATTCATTTACAAGATCGTCCAAAGGTTCCTGAAAGCCATACATTCCCCAAGGTCTTGGGCCCCTATGTTTGGACATGATACTTTGGTTGATCCAATCCAAATCGTTCATCATTATAAAAAGGTTTTCCTTTAAATATTGATTGCCTTCACGAAATAGGGAAAGATAATCATCTGCCAACGGATAATTGTCCACTACATTTTGACCAGCGGTTATGGCCTTGTTCAAAAATTCGGCATTTCCGTAATCTTCGGCCCTATGCATGAATATGGAAGTCATTACCGCCCAGGCAGCACCCTTGCCAACACTTCCCGGAACATTGTCCATGGGCAAAAGGGAAACGGCCTGTTCCAGATCGGCCAGAATAAAATCACTTAATATTTCCGGGGATTCGCATTTGGGAACATTATATTCATTGGTCAAAACATTTTCTTCAGTAATGATAGGAACCCGACCATGAATTAAATATAATCGATAGTACGCATAGGCGCGTAAAAAATAGGCCTGTCCCATAATGGAATTGTAGGAGGCATCACTTATGGCCCCCAACTCCTTAACTTTGGGGCCATTGATCAAAATGCCATTTGCACTACTGATCACTTCGTATTTGTATCTATAGGTATCCCTTAGTTTATAGTTGGCGGGATTGGTGTTGAATGTTTCAATTTCTTCATCTTCGGCATGATCCCCTGCCCTCCAATGGTCATCGCCCTGATTGTCAAAAAACAGGTCGTGCATGCCCAAGGCCCTTGTAGGCCATTGTCCATAGGCAGCGGCCAAGGCATCGACCATATCCGCCTCTGTGGTCCAATAGTCCTGATCCGTTCTTTTCCCAACTAAATCTTGTTCCAATATATCATCACAAGAAGTGGTCATGATTATGGACAGTAATATGAATATGAATTTTTTCATGGTTATATGTCTTTAAAGTTAAAATGTAATGTTTGCTCCGAGAACAACACTTTTGGATTGTGGATAATTGTTGAATATAACACCACGGGTCAAGTTATTGGTTCCGCTTTCCTCTGGGTCCACGCCATCAAATTTAGTGATGGTCAACAGGTTACGTCCAGAAATATAAAATTTTAAGTTGCTTACCCCTATTTGTTCCGTCAGGGTCTTCGGAATGGTATAGCCTAGGACAACATCTTTCATTCTCATATAATTACCGCTTTTTAAGCCTAGTTCGGAAACCCTGTAATTGTCATTTGCGCGTATGGTGGACATTCTTGGGAACCTGTTGGAAGTACCTTCTCCCGTCCATCTTTCATAGGCCACTGCATCCATATTGGCGCTTTGGGTAGGATCAATTCCCCTCATCATCATCGCATCATAAAGTTCATGCCCAAACGCCCCGCTAAAAACGGCTGAAAAGTCGAACCCCTTATAATTAAGATCGGCGTGAAAGCCCAAAAGCAAACTTGGGTTGGCGTCCCCTATATGCACCCTGTCCTGTTCATCAACAATATTATCGCCGTTGGTATCCACAAAACGAACATCCCCTGGGGTAATATCCGCTCTTCTGGGATCCAATGAAATATTGGGGTCGTTGTTTACTTCTGTTTGGTTTTGATATATTCCATCCGTTTTCCAGCCATAGAACGAACTGATCGGTTCCCCTTCATAGGTCCTGGTCTGATCTCCTCCAGAAATAAACTTGCTGGAGCCGTAGAGCTTGGTCACTTCGTTCTTTATGATTGTAGCGTTAACGCCGAGTTCAAAACTTAATTCGCCCAACTGTCCTGAATAGGATGGTTCAATTTCAAATCCGGAATTGCGCATTTCTCCAATATTGGAATCGGGAATGGCTACCAAACCAGCGGTATTCAGACCAGGTAAAGGAATCAACATATCGGAAGTAAGTCTATCAAAATAGGCAATATCCAAATTTAATTTGTTTTGGAACAGCCCCAGCTCCAATAGGATGTTCAAGGCACTTGTAGTTTCCCAGGTAATATCCGGATTGGCAAAGGAGGCCAAGCGTGTCCCAGTTAAATTGGTGTCGTTCAAAGTATACCTGATGTTCTTGCTATAGGTATTCAAATATTGAAAGGCACTCACATTTTGATTTCCAAGCTGGCCCCAACCTACGTTTAATTTCATGTTGGAAATAGTGGCGTTGTCTTCCAAAAAGCTTTCGTTCGAAATTCTCCAGCCCCCGGATATGGAAGGGAAGTATCCCCAGCGGTTTCCATCTGCAAACCTTGAAGAACCATCCGCCCTAAAAATGGCCGATAAATAATACTTATTGTTATAGGAATAGGTTCCACGGACAAAAGCGGAAGCCAGGCCAGTTGCCAAATAATCATTGCCGTTGCCCCTAATTATGGAGGCATTGTCCATCACCAATTGGTTTTTGTCGACTGAGGCGAAACCTTCACCGGACATATTCATAAAGTTTCCTTTGTCCACTTGGCCGGATATACCGAGAACTGCCCCAATATTGTGCAATCCCGTAGATTTTGTATAGCTTGTGAACAATTCTCCCAAAGTTACGGTGGTTTCATCCGTATTGACTCTCAAAATGGGCAGGTTTATGGTCCTGGACTGATTTGGTGTAATGTTATTAAACTCTTCAAATTTAGAAGTCGACTTCTGATAGGACGCTCTGGCAGTGAGTGTTAAGGCATCGGTTAGATCATAGTCGGCCTTAATACTTACCAATGTATTAAATCTATATCTATGTTTCCATTCCTCTTTTGCCTTATATACTGGATTCCACATATCGCCCAATTGGGTCGAGGCCAGGCCGGAACCATAACTGCCATCCTCATATTTTACCGGAATTGCCGGCATATACCTATAAGAGGAATAAATGGTCTGGGAAGTACCTGTGGCACCGTCATCCTGCGTCAATAAAGTATGGTTGTTGGTTATTCTTATATTCTCCTCAATTCTAAAACGATCGGATATTTTTTGGGTCCCCCTCATGGAAATTCCCAAACGCTTAAGGTAGGTATTGATTTGGGTACCCTCTTCATCCCTATAAAAAATATTGGCGTTGATGGTCGATTTATCCGAACCTCCACTTATGTTCATGTTGTAATCCTGAAAAAGGCCATCCCTGAACATTTCATCCTGCCAATCGGTCCTGGTCTGATTGTAGTACTCATCGGCCCAGGGTGAATTAGGATCTATTGGAAGACCGTCCATAGTGTAACGTTCCCGTTTCAATTCATAGAGCTGTTCGGCATTGGTAACGGGATATTTTTTTATAACACTGTTAAAACCAGTAGAAGCGTTGAGCCTTACGGTGGTTTTCTCGTTAAATTTGGCATTGTTGGTCGTTATTAAAACTACACCGTTGGCAGCCCTTGTACCGTATATGGCACCGGATGCGGCATCTTTTAAAATCTCCACCGACTGTATTTCCGAGGATGCAATTTGTGCCAAAACATTACCATCTACTGGTACTCCATCCAAAACAATAAGGGGTTGGGAGTTGTTAATGGTGCCGATACCCCTGATTCTAATACTAGGGGTACTTCCCGGGGTGCCAGAGTTTACAAATTCAACTCCGGAGGCCCTGCCCTGTAATGCCATGGCAGCGTTTGAAGCTGTGGAAGTCTGAAAATCCTTCCCGTCTATCTGGGAAATGGAAGAGGTTACCTCACTTTTTTTCTGGGTTCCATAACCAACCACTACCACATCGTCCAACTGGGTCGCATCCATGGGTAGAACGGCATTTATATTGGTATTGCCATCCACACTGACCTCGATCGTCTTGTAACCCAGATAACTAAATACCAAAATACTGCCCGAATCGGCCTCGATGGAATACTTGCCATCAAAATCCGTAATGGTTCCCTTGGTGGTTCCTTTGACTATAACGCTTGCACCCGGTAGAGGTGCACCACTATCGTCACTGACCACGCCATTGACGGTAATGGATTGATAATTGGCTTCGAAAATCGTTTTTTCGGCGATTTTATTGCCGAACATGGGTTGTATTCCGGCAGCAAACAATGCAGTTACCAAGAATAAGCCCGCTGCTCTAGGCTTTTGTCTTAAATTGAGTTTTAATTTCATTTCCATTACAAATTTTAAGTTGATTTTTGGTTAAATTATTCTATAGGGCTCTAGTAAGACGGTATACATGTACATCCAAATGTAGCGTGGATACGATTTGAGGCTTATAACTCCATACCGGACAGAAGTAAACATTCCTCTCTGGTAAAGCATTGGCAAAATGAACTGTACTACATAACACAGTTCCACTGAAACAAGTAAAAAATTCTAGGTAATGCCGTTAATTTCTCCTACTTGTTGGAACAAGTACTGCATAACGGGAAATAATGCGTAAAAGCCTTGATTAATTGTAGGAAAAGGTGTCCCTAAATCTAAATTAAATCATAAAATGGGCGGCTGACCCGAAAAGTTATAGAAGATTTTCCATATATTTGAAGTGCTTAAAGGGGGTTAGACATTTGTTTAATCGCTTTTTATTTGATCGGGGAATGCTGGTACATTTCCCGATTTCTTTTTGACGACTTTTTCGATTCTAAAATTATTGATTATTTTTCCTAGTGTTCTCAGGTCCAATATTAACAAATAGTTAATTTTTTATAATTATATTAATTAAATATAAATTATTTTACAATGTGGACAATCAAATCAACAAAAAAAGCAGCGAATCACCTATTAGAATGAAATAAATATCAATGCAAAGGTTTGCATTGGGTTTATCTTAGTTTTTTTGAGGTACCAAAAGGGAATTTTTTCCTGATATAGCGGAGTGGGTTAACCATTGAAAATTACTTTTTCAATACCCATTTAAGGAAGTGTTGCATTGTTCAACTATGGTTTATAGCCGAGTTAAAGTCAAAAATTAATTTCTGTCGATTTGGATAGGAGCTTTTTTGGGGCGGTAAACAGTACCTTGTAGAACCAAATAATCAATAAAACTTACTGTAATCCGATCTTCCCCTATCCTTAAACCTTGAAATATCAAAGACTAAAAACAATTCCAACGAATTGGGAATATATTGTTTGGCCTCACCACCAAAGGGCAGTCTATAGTTGAGACCAAATTCAAAGGTTTCCAGGGTAAGGCTGGTGGCAAAACCAATTTCGGAAAAAGAGGCATTTTCCAAATAGTTGAGATGTTCGTTTATGCCAATACTAAAGTTGCCCAAAGTAACGTCCTGATAAAAATCCAACCTTGTATTCGGACCTTGTACGGAGACTGCATTAAAGAAGTACAAGTAGGAATGCTCCGGTAATTTGGCCTGTCCGTATTTATTGATATCCAATTCATACCCAAACTGCCCGGAAATGAGCATGTTTAAATTCACGTTATTTTCACTCTGTTTGGAGGATATCCGTGGTTGGTTCAAATGCTTAAAGGAAAGACCAAAAAGCGTATTGATATCGTTATGTATGAGTACCGATGCGCCCATATCCAAATAGCCTACATTTTCGGAGGCAGTAATGGGGTCTATGGTATTAGCACTAATTTGGCCCGTAAAGATGTTTATCTGATCCTGAAAGGTAAGATTGTTAAAATCGTATCTGTAATTGCTATAGCCGGCCGTTATTCCGGGATATATGATCCAATCGTTTTTCAAAACCAATTTATACATATAGCTCAAGGCCGCAGAAGTGTAATTAAACCCCGAATTGTTCAGATTGTTATTGAACAGATCCACGCCCAGCTGAAAATTGTATTCCTCAAAGGCAGTTGAACCAAAGGCATATTTATGTTGGGATTGATTACCTTGGCTTTGACTGGCAAATTCGGCCAATACCCCTATCCTAGTTTTATCCTTAAAGGCATGAAAACTGGGGTTTAGGGACGCTGGTACCTTACTAAGGTTGTTCACAAATTTTTCCTGGGCGTTGGTCCCCAACGAAATAAGAACAATTAGTAGGGTTATTAGATTAAGCTTTTTCACACGTTTATATTTTTTAATGCTCGTTTAGTCTATCTTAAAATTGAGGCTTCCCCAGTTTTGGTAATTTGGTTATTATCTCTTGTGGTTCCTACAAACAGATATCTGAAAGAAGTATTTTTATAGGGTTTTCCGGAACTATAATTACCATTCCAACCCCAGTTTACGGGCATATTGTCATAGTCATAGGCAACACTATAGACCAAGGCGCCCCACATATCATAAATCTGAAAGGTAAAGGAGGCTATCCCCGTAAATTCGCCTTGGAAGTAATCGTTTATGCCATCCGTATTGGCCGAGAAAACATTGGGAAACATTACGTCGTAGCCGTTGCCCACCTGTACATCCTGTTGCACTGTTTTACTACAGCCCTGATCGTTGAACAATGTTAGGGTGGTGGTAAAAATACCTGGGTAGCTAAATACATGTGTGGTCATTATTCCGTCCGCAGCTGGATCTATATTGACAATGGGGCTCCCATCACCAAAATCCCACGAGGCATTACCAAAACCGGCTTCACTGCTGATGCTGAACCGAATATCTTCTTTGGCCATTAAAAGACCTGTAATTTCATATTCGTCCGAGCTATAGGTAAACGAAGGGTCTGTTACCCCGGCACTTATCGGCATGGTTATTCCACACCCTTGGTCATTTACCACATTTAGACTGGCATTCTCCAACGGACTTCCAATTTGGACAGCATATGTATTGGTTCCCGTTTTTACGGAAGGTACCAAGGCACCTTCATAGTAAAAACTTAAATCGCCTGGTTGACTATTGAAAACCGATACGGAAATACTACCCGGATTCCCCAAACAAAGGGACTGGTCCAAATAAGGTCCGTCCAACAGCTGAAGGGATTCCGCTTTGTTGATCGTAATGATCTCCTGATAATAATAAGCCGGGTCGGCATTGGTACAACCATTGATATTACTGGTAATGGTAAGTCTTAACCTTCCTTCTTCCAATCCGCTCAATTGAGTTATGTTCTGGCCGAAAGGAGTAAACACCGGATCGGGATTGTTGGCCGTACCGGCAGTTTCTTTCTCCCATACAATAGAATACGGTCTTAGGCCACCGCTCACCGAAATGGAAATGGTTCCGTCATTGGTGGCTCCACAGCTTACCGGGGTAATGGTCCTGTTTACAACTATTGGTGCATAGGTGGTATTGAAGGTAAACTCAATTTCTTCGGAAGAACAGTCATTACTATCCGTTATGGTCAACCAATAGGAACCTGGTACCGCATCAAAACTGGTAATGTCCTGGGCCACAAAATTGTTGGGACCCCGCCAGTCATAAAAATAATATGGATTATTGTTTCCGTCCACAAAAGGTTTTCCCCCCGTTATTAAATTGGTATTTAGGCTAAAGGCGTATTCGGCTTCACAAGGTGGAATGGTATACGATTTGGCACCGCTATAATCCATAGCTTCATAACTATCCATGGTAAATGTTTGTACAACGCACTGATTGGCATCGGTTACCGTTATTACATGACTGCTATTGGAAAGCGAGCTTATGGTAATTTGCGTACTATTGAAGATTACAGCTGTTCCATTATCCAGTGTATATTGATATGGAGCCGTACCGCCCTGTACACTAAAGGTGAATTCACGTCCTGCACTGGGATCTACACAACTTCCGTTGCCTGTAGTAATGGCAGTGGCACTAAAAATGGCCGGGGCCACGATATTAAAGGTTTGTCTCACCGTACATGGTGCGTTGGCATCACTGTTGGTATCAATAATGACCACTTCGTAGCTGCCTCCCCCTAAATTGGTAAGACTGGTATTGTTGGTAGCATAGCTAGTTCCATTTTTGAACCAGTTTATCTGTAATTGGCTGCTAGGGTCGGCACTTATCTGTATGCTAATTTCGGCATTGGCATCCCCGGCACATTGTAACTGCTGGTTGATCACCTGGACACTACTGATTTCCAATTGGGCTTTGGAGGCTACATTGGCAGTATAGGTTGCGGAACAACCAAGTTGGTCCGTTACGGATAGGATATATACCCCTGGTGCCAGGTTGGAAATGTTCTGTGTGGTAAAATTGGCATTATCCGGACCGGTCCAACTAAAGTTATAGGGAGGATTACCCCCTGTCACCGTTGTAGCTCCAATGTTCAAACTAATGCTACCGTCATTTTGACCAAAGCAAGTGGCATTTTCCACTACCACGGAGGCCTGATCAAATTGTAGTCCCAACGGCAGGATTACGGATTGCGATTCCAGTATTCCACAAGAGGCATCCTGTACACTTATATTGTAGGTAGCCCCCCCTATTAAATTGGTGTAGGTAATATTTGGATTATTTGATGTCTGCACCAAGGGAATACCATTGGGCCCTGTTATCGTATAGGTGAATGGTGCAATACCTCCAGTGCTATAGGCCGTAATGGCCGCATTACAGGTATCCCCAATGTTCAGCGTCAGAACCTCCGGTTCCGATACTATAAAAGGGGAAGACGTAATTCCACAGAATTCGTTATATACCGTTAATTGGTAGGCTCCTGCCGTAAGATTGCTTATACTTAAGGTAGAGGCCGTAAAGCTGTTATCCCCAATTTTGGACCATACATAGGTGTTTGCAACCGCATTGGATTGGGTTATTACATTGGAAGTACTAACATTGGGATCGGTTCCCGTACTCACAAAGGCCGTAAATCCAATTCCCTCAACTTTGGCAGTCAATATAATTTCATTGGAATTGGTCGTTGCCACAACAGCGCTTAAATTAGGTCCGGTTGCCGTATTTATCTTTTGTGCAAGTGCTACGGCCACTTCATTGTTATCCTGGGGCTGATTGGAACCGTTCAGTGTAACCTGGTGATCATAGACCTTATTATCGATAATGATACTATAGGTATTGTTAAAAGTTGGGGTGCCAAAAAGGGTTATGGTGTTTATTTGCTTTTGGGCCGTATTACCTCCGGTAATCCTGGAGTTGGGAATTACAATACTTCCATCATTTCCACCATTGCAACTTACATTGGTGATGTCGTTGTCAATAATGGCATCATTATCTATAATGGCATAGGGAATTACGGTTACTATTTTTGGCGAGGTCTCATCCGCACAGGCCACTCCATTTAAGGTGCTGGTAACCACTCTTTTAAAATAGGTAGAGGTGGCAAGGGTACTTGGAGGGGTATAATTTTGCTGTATGGCACCGCCTACGGCGGTATAGGTTTGATTGTCAGGGGAAGACCACCACTGATAGGTGAGTACCCCCGCACCCGTTGCCGATTCCTGTTCCACAATGGCCAAAGGCTGACTTCCTTCGCAAACCGACTGATTGTCCGTTATTTTTCCAGCATAAACGGCGTTAAGGATAACCTGGATAGGGTTGGTCTCCACCACACAGGTCTGGTCTACCAAACTGGTTCTGGTAATGGTCCGCTTATAATACAAGGTAGAAGTTAGGACTGGAGGCGTATAGGAAGCGGAATGTACGTTTAGATCTGTCCATACGCTAGCATCAGGGGAAGCATACCAGTCATAGGTCTGGTCCACAAAGGTGCTGCCACCGGTTACCGTTAATGCTCCGGGTACAACCCCTTCGCAGATAGTCTGATCGTTCACCAGGGTTCCTGGCAACAATTCTTCAGTAACCTGTACCACAACGGTATTGCTGTCTTCCGTACAGACCACATTATTCAAGGTTGATGATGAAGTCCTTTTGAAATAGGTAGTGGGATAACTGCCGGCAACCGGGTCATAAGTACTGTTAACTGCCCCATTAATAATACCCCAATTAGTGTTATCCGTTGAGGAATACCACTGATATTTCAATATTCCTTCTGCAGTACCCCCTACGGTATTTCCTAAAACGGCAGGATCTTCCCCATAGCAAATTTTTTGGTCACCTGAAATGGTGCCTGCGTCCACATCATTGACAAGAATTCTGATCACATTACTTGGTGCATAAGGAGCACATACAACGGCATCTACGGTGGCTTGATAATCCCTACGGTACCATTTATCGGCGGTAAATGGGTTTCCAGGGGTATATGTTGCATTTGTTGCACCAGGGATGGAATTAAAAGTACTTCCGTCAATGGATTCGTACCATTGAAAATCCAAATAAGGGAGTCCTTCTATGGCGCTCGGGTTGCCCAGGGCCGGGGCCATGGAATTGAGGCAAAGCGTGATATTATTGCCTATATTGTCCGCTTGGGGCACCAAGACGGTTACAGGATTACTGTTTACCGTACATTCCACCCCGGAAATATCGGTGCTGATAGTAGTTCTAATATATGTTGTTGTAAACGTGATGTTAGGTGGGTCATAGCTTGTTCCCGTGGCACTTGGAATCAAGGCCCCATTGGCATACCATCGGTAGGTCAATGTCTGGCCCGTAGACGGTGCAAGTTCCTCTATTAGGCTGGGATCGTTTCCTTTACATATTACCTCTTCATTTGGTCCATTGGTGCCGTTGGCATGGGTGGTACCAATGGTGCCCCCTGTTGCATTTCCACCGTTAATGATGGTCAGGACATTACTGGTTACACTGCAGGATAGGCCATTTAAAGTGGAGGTCGTAATTCTTCTGTAGTAATTGTCCTGTGTTACGGCAGGAGGATCGTAGGTAACGGAGGTTGCCCCAGGAATATCCGAAAAGGATACATTATCACTGGAAACCTGCCATTGGTAGCTTACGGTTCCAGAGGCAATCAATGGAAAGTTGGCGCTAAAAGGCTGTGGATCCCCACCATTGCAAACTTCGGTAGTTCCGGTGGCCCCGGAGGAAAAAGTAATATTATGTCCAGATGGATTGTCAAATTTGTTTACATACACTATAACCGCTGTGGTTATGGCCTCGCAAGTGATGCCCTGTAAAGTTGAACTGGCCTTTCTTCTATAATACGTCTGTAAATCGCCAGAATTTACAGGAGTATAAGTAGCTTGATCGGTATTGGCAATATCGGACCAGATGTTTCCATCCGGGGAACTCTGCCATGTATAACTAATAGTTCCATTGGAAGTGGCATTGGCCGTACTTGTAATTGGACCTATGTTGTCATTCCCACAAACCGTCTGGGTTTGTGAAATTGCCCCTTCTGATAAGCTTATTAGGGTAACCAAGGTTGGAAGACTGGAGGCCTCACAAATATTTCCATTGTTGGTGTTGGTAACATTTCTCCTAAAATAGGTCGATGTGGCCAATCCTGTGGAAAAGCTTAGGTTTTCGCCTGCTTCCCCGTTCATCAAGGTATAATTGATATTATCCGTTGAGGAATACCACTGGAAATTTATTCCCGGTCCGGCCGGTGTGCCATTGGCAACTGTGATGGTAGCTGGGGCTTCATCTTCGCAGACAGCTTGGTCTGCCGATGCTTCGCCACCTGAAATAACTCCGGCTACGTTGATGGAAACTTCGTTGGTGTAATCTGTACATGCCAAGCCGTTTAGAGTGGAGGTATCCAGTCTTCTATATTTGGTAGACATGGTAAGCAGTCCAGGGGTATATGTAGGTCCTGTAGCGGAAGCTATTGGGCTCCAGCTTGTCCCATTATCGGTGGATACCTCCCAAGCATAGGTTAGATTGCCCAGGGCGGTAGTATTCCCTAAATTAATAATAGTGCCGGGCGCCTGTCCGGCACAAACATCCTGATTATTACCAATGATCCCCATACTAAGGCTGTTTACAAATACAGTGCTTACCGTTGAATTTTGCAAACATACTTTGGCGTTATTGGAAACTATGGTCTGTCTTCTATATCTGGTAGTAACCGCAGGTGCTACTGAAAAATTATAAACGGCATTGGTTTCCCCGTTTATATTTGTAAAATTACCTGTGGTGGCAGATTGCCATTGATAGCTTATGTTGGGGCCTGCAGCGGTACCGTTGCTTATGGAAATGGAATTGGGTAATTCCCCGGCGCAGATAGTTTGGTTCGCACTTGCGGTTCCTCCGCTGATTTGATTAAATACGGTAATCTCTATTTCATTGGTATAAGCCGAACAGCTATACCCGTTAAGGAGTATGTTATCCTGTCTTCTAAAGGATGTGGTCTGGCTTAGGGCACTTGGCTGATACTCGGCGTTATTGGCCCCCGAAATGGCGGTCCATGTACTTCCGTTAAATCGTTCCCATTGATATGAAATAGTACCTGATCCGGAGGCATTGGTGATGGATGTTATCGCATTTGGAACTTCATTGTAACAGACCGTATCGGTACCCGTAATACTTCCCACGGAAAAATTGGTATACGTAATGGTGGCCA
This sequence comes from Arenibacter sp. P308M17, assembly GCF_003426735.1. Taxonomy (GTDB): domain Bacteria; phylum Bacteroidota; class Bacteroidia; order Flavobacteriales; family Flavobacteriaceae; genus Arenibacter. Next base: position 231,909 of record NZ_QVON01000002.1, on the reverse strand, counting down.
CTGTACTAACACCCTGGCAACTAGCCCCTGAAATGGTGGTAACCCTTCTAAATTGCTCTATTCCCGGATTTAGGTTGGCACTGGCATTGTAGTTGCTTTGTGTGGCGCCATTTATGTTTACCCAGTTACTTCCGTCGTATTTCTGCCATTGGTAGGTACCGTTGTTTTCCCCATTGTTTACGGTCAACAGTTGTAATTCGCCCAGCGCACATATATTTTGATTGGTGGCCGTACCTCCCAATACGGCAGCATTTACAATGATGGAAACCGCCGGGGTTTCCTTAAAGCAACTAAATCCGTTTAAAACGTTGGTAACCCTTCTTTTAAAGGAGGTTGTTTTGGACAGGGCGCCAGGTTGATAAAAATTGTCCGTTGCCCCGGTAATTAAATCCCATGGGCCTGAATCGTTTTTGTACCATTGATAAGTAGTGGTCCCTGAAGGGGTAACCGCCACATCGCCGGAAGTACTTAATTGCGCCGGTATTTGGGTGGCACAAACATTTTGACCGGTCCCATCCGTTATGGTTCCGGCATATATTTCATTTACGGTAACGGTTGCAACGGTGCTGACCTGGGTACAGGATTCCCCGTTGAGCATGAAGGTGGTAAGTCTACGATATCTACTTATGCCGTTAGGAAAAGTTGGCTTGTCCACTACCAAAATCTCCGTATTGGAATTGGCAATTGCGGTCCAGGTACCGTTAATGTCCCTTTCCCATTCAAACGTTCTGCTTTGGGTAATATTGGAACCGGTAATACTGATGTTCTGTACGTCGCTAATGGCACAAACCTGTTGGTCTACCCCTGTTCCTCCGGTAAGGGCGGTGAAAGAAATATTTGCGAGCGACTGATTGTCGGTAAGGCCGTTCAACTTATTGGCGTTGCCTGCCAATACATAGCGTAAACTGCCATTGGTACTTGTTGAACCGGGGATAAGTTGAATTCTAATGTTTTCGATTGTAAATACATCCAAAGAACCTTGGGCGTTGGTGGTTATGGTGACTTCCAATCTTGAGGCATTGCCTGGGTCCTGGGCTACGGAGGCACTGCCAATATCGGTGCCCGTTTCCGTAAATGAAGTTGCATTAATTTCAAAATTGGAGGGAGCCTGTATATAAAAGGTAAAGGTACCCGAGCCGAAATCCGTAGCCAGAGCTTCGGAAAGCACCAAGTTGCCAAGATTTAGTTCGGTCTGTGGTAGGTTGCTGCCACAGGAAGAGAAATTGGTGTTCAGCAGGCTGTTGGAAACCTGAGCTGTGCCATACCAGAAATTAAAACAGATCAATAAAAATGGCAGTAGTAGTTTTTTGGTCGATTTTATCATGATTTTGCCCCTTATATTTTACTCCAAGTGATTTGACCCACTTTTGTAGGAAAGACCCTATAACGAGTCAACGCTTGGATATATTGCGGCTATCGATATGCATTAATAAAGTAGGGAATGGTTTTGTTGTGAAACCTCATATTTTTGTGGTGAAATGGAGGTATGAATTTTGGACTTAGCTGCCAAAGTTGTGACCCTTATGCATATTTACGATGTTTGCGAACCAACTTTATAGTTTTAGCCCGCCATAAGGATTATTGATGCGTTAGGATATCTGTAGTTTAATTTTTTCAAAGCCCGATTTTGGAGCGGAACAAACGGGACAACAGTAATTCTCGTTAATATCCATAAATGGGGTTCCAACGGCAATATTTGATTTTGAATCACCGTAGGTTTTGTCGTAAACGGTGAAACAGGAACTGCATTGATATACCTCTTTTAAAATATTGACATTGGCATTCTTTGGGGCCTCCTTTTTGGGCACCGCCCTTCCCAATTGATAAAAATATTGTTTGCTCAGTTCCATTAATAGGCCTGGTAATTCCATCTTATCCACTTCTTGGGCGTACACTTTATATTCTTGGGTATTGGGATCAAAATTTCTAAAATATAAAACATTATAGGTAGGCCTTATGGCAAAATTCCTGACCATTGTGGTAGGGGCGTTCTTTTCTATTACAATAGATGAGAAATGGGTGCGTTTCCCCGTTTCATTACTTATTCCAAAGGTTAATCCGTAAGTGCTGATATCGTTCTGGTCAAAACTTAGAACCAAGAATTTCTTTAATTCCAATGCCTCCATATCATCAACCGGAAGGTGCCAGTTCATTTCCAATTGGGAATGGCGAATATTGATTCCTTTTTGTCCCAAAAAGCGTTCCAGTTCGGGCCTGCTGGAGCTTTTAATTCCTTTTATGATAAACGACTTCCAAGGGGTGATGCATATTTTCCCAATACTGTTGTCCAGACAATAGCCACATAATTCCTTTAGAAAATCCAGGTTGTACTTATTGTTTCGCCAGTAGAGGCCCAACCAGTATTGATCTAGCCCCATCCTGTTCATTCCTTCGTAATAAGGAAATTTAATATAGGGAGCCACCAGCTCCCGTTCTATGGTTCTGTTATTGGTATCCAATCTTTTGTTGAGAATAAAAAACAACTCTTCTACATCCGAAATGTCCCGATATATTTCTTCAATGGCCTTTGCTATGGTATGGATGTCCCAACTGTAAATCAGCACAGGGTAGTAAACGGATTTGGTCCAATGGGGAAGTTTAATGTTCAGGTACCAATAATCCTCACTTTCGGAAGCAATAAAATTAAGGTTGCCGCTAAAAATAGGGACCAAGCGCTGTTTGGGATCGGTGATGTTTATTTTTAATTTGGGCTGATAATCAAAACCCTCCAGAATATACAGGTAAGTAGATCCCTTGAGCCAGTGGGTCATATCAAAGATATCGGCGGACACGTAGGAAGTTACAATATTTTGATAACTTCTATCGCTTACGATGTCGGTGTTGAATTTTGATATTTGTTCCAATTGTTCCTCCTTGGCATTTTGCAAGGGGAACAATAGATCTTGGCGGGATCCAAAAAATACCTCCTTCAGCCCCCCTGCCTCCAACATGGTAATGATATCCTTTAATTCCCCTGGAGAGGTTACCCCTCCTTTTATCAATATTCGGTGCAAATCATCATTCATGGCACTTATTTTTATGAAGCAACGGATTGTAACTGTCTGCGTAAAATATCCTGTATTTCTGGTTTACAACTGCCACAACCAAGCCCCGCTCCTGTTTCCGAACACAGTTTGGAGAAATCCTCACATCCTCCGTTTATTGTTTCTATTAGGTTGCCTTCCCCGACCTGACTGCAGGAGCAAACCAATTTTCCCTTTAGGGGCACGGAATTTGTTTGTCCCCGAAGCAGTTCGTTCCTCTTTTCCGATAGTTCAATTTCTTCTTCTATCAACCTTTTAAATTCGGCAAATTCGTTTTTATCCCCCATTAGGATGGCACCTTTTAGGGTATCATCCTTTACGATACATTTTTTGTAGTATTTCTTGCTGACGTCCATTAGGATGATTTCCTCATAATTATTGTCGTCCAGCGGGGCATTCACCATACCAAGACTACAGAGATCCAGGTTTTCGAACTTTAAAATGTTCATGAGGATAGATCCATTGTAGATACTGCTAAAATCTCCCAAAATATATTTTGCGGCCGTATCTGCCTGTTGCTCTGCGGCCGAGGTTATGCCAAAAAGGGCATTTTTAAATTCGGCGATCTCCCCCAGTGCAAAAATATTGGGATCGCTGGTCTGTAAATATTCGTCCACTACCACTCCCCTTCCCGTTTTAAGGTCGGATTGCTTTGCCAACTCAATATTGGGCCGGGTGCCAATGGCATAGACAATGGCATTGCATTTTACCGTCCTACCGGTTTTTAAGGTAATGGATAGGGAATTTTTGTCATCCCTTTCCTCAAATACGGTACTTACCTCATTATCAAAATAAACCTTAATTCCCCGGTCGCTAACATCTTCGGCCAATAGCCGACTGGCAATTCTATCCAGTTGTCTTTCCATCAATCTTGGGGCACGTTGAATGATACTGATGTTAATATTTTTGTTCTTAAGTGCTGCGGCCAGTTCCAGTCCCAAAAGTCCACCACCCACAATAACCACATGTTGCTCTTCTGCGGGAATACCCTCCAAATATTTACGTAGCTTATCGGCATCCCCACGTTCCCTCATGGTAAAACGACCGGGCATATTTATTTGCACCTCACTGGGTACAAAGGCGCTGCTCCCTGTGGCCATTATCAGGATATCATAGGTATGTTCAAAACCATTATCGTCCGTAACGGTCTTGTTATCCCTATCTATTTGGGTAACGCCCAATCCCTGATGCAGGGTTATATCCAATTTTTCAAGTTCCCCTTTTTTCAGTTTTTCCAGTGCTTCCCATGAGAGTTCCTCGCTTACATATTCCGGGAGCAATACCCTATTGTAGAAAGGGTTTTTTTCCTTGGAGAACACATGAAGCCGGTCCGTTTCGTTTTTTTTCCTATAGGTCTGGACAAATCTATAGGCGGCGGCCCCGGCCCCGATGATCACAATCTTCTGTTTGGGCTTTACATACTTTGCCACTTCTACGGCACAGTACTTAAAATCGGGTTCCTTGGATACGGGATCGACCAGATCATTGGTCAGATTATTGGCCCTTCCAAAATCATTATTGAGCACTTTGCCCCAATGCATGGGGAGGAAGACCACTTTTTCGCGTATATCAAAATTCACCTTCACCTTCACCCGTACCGTACCCCTTCTGCTTTTTACAACGGCTATATCCCCATCCTTTAATTTTCGTAAATAGGCATCCACTTTGTTCATTTCCAAATATGGATCTGGAATATGGGTAAGCAAACGCCTTACCTTTCCAGTTTTGGTACGGGTATGCCATTGGTCCCTTACCCTACCCGTATTGAGAATTAAGGGATATTCGGATGTGGTCAATTCGGACTTGTTGTATAGTGAGGAGGGGGCATTGAAGTGCGATTTCCTATCGTTGGTAAAGAATTGATGATCCGTAAACAGTCTGGGGGTGCCCATATGTGTGGCATGGGGTACAGGCCATTGAAAGCTGCCTTCATTTTTTAGTCGCCCATAGGAGAGACCGGATATATCTATTTCGGTACCTTTTGTTAAGAGGCAATGTTCGTCATATACCTCAGCTGCATTTTTATAATCAAAGCCATTATAGCCCATTTTTTGGGCAAACTTCCATAATATTTCAACGTCCGGCAAAGCCTCTCCCGGGGCATCGATCACTTTGGGAAGATAACTTATACGTCTTTCCGAATTGGTCATGGTCCCTTCCTTTTCCAACCAACCGGCAGCCGGTAAGAGTAGGTCTGCAAATTTGGTCGTCTCCGAATTATGGGAAATATCCTGAACCACTACAAAACTCGCATTTTTTAGTGCTTTTTCCGCCTTATGAACATTGGGCATGCTAACTATTGGATTGGTACAGATAATCCAAATGGCCTTCATTTTCCCACTTTCCAAGGCGCTGAACATCTCTGTAGCGGTATAACCTGGTTCGGATTTAATATCTTTTCCGCCCCAAAAATCCGATACTTCCCTACGGTGTTTGGGATTGCCCAGTTCCCTATGGGCTGCAAGTAAACTGGCCATACCTCCTACTTCCCTACCCCCCATGGCGTTGGGCTGACCGGTAAGCGAAAATGGTCCGGCACCGGGTTTCCCGATTTGTCCGGTTAAGAGCGACAGGTTCATTAGAGCCACATTTTTGGATACCCCAATGACACTTTGGTTCAGTCCCATGGTCCACATACTTATAAATGCGTTTGCATTGCCTATATACATTGCCGCCCTCTTGATGTCCTCTAAGGGAATTCCACAAAGTTCGGCCGCCTTTTTCATTGAAATTTGAAAGGCACTCGCTTTAACGGCATCAAAATTTACGGTATGTTTCTTTATAAAATTTCTATCTATTTTTTTCTTTTCTATCAACCAACGTGCAATGGCATTGAAAAGAATAACATCCGTTCCCGGTAATATTTGTAGATGAAGATCGGCAATGGCACAAGTCTGTGTTTTTCTCGGGTCGACCACTATTATTTTTACATTGGGATGTTTTTCCTTGTGCTGTTCCAATCTTCTAAAGAGTATAGGATGGCACCATGCAGGATTTGCCCCGGCAATAAGGAAACAATCCGATAGCTCTATATCGTCATAGGAAATGGGCACAGCATCCTCTCCCAACATTTTTTTATAACCTACCACGGCAGAACTCATACAGAGCCTGGAATTCGTATCAATATTATTGGTGCCAATAAAACCTTTGGTCAATTTATTTACCAAATAATATTCTTCTGTAAGACATTGGCCGGAAACATAGAACCCTACACTATCCGGACCATGTTTCTCAATAATGCTTTTGAATACGGCAGCGGCCCTGTCCAAAGCGGTGTTCCAAGAGACCTTTTGTAATGGGTGGTTTCTGCTCCATCTCATTTCCGGATATAGGATCCGGTCGCTCACATCCTGGGCCACGTAGTTAAGATTCTTCCCTTTGGAACAGAGCATACCTTTGTTTACGGGATAATCCTGATCTCCTTCAACACTGATATTGCCCTTGGAGTCCTGTTGGACCACAATGCCACAGCCAACCCCACAGTAGGAGCAAATAGTTTTATGTTCGTTCTTTTTCAGCATAAAATCCTTGTATTAAAAGAAACCAATTAAATAGGATCTAAAATTATCAAATTAAGTATAAATACGTAGTAATTTATTGATAATAGTTAGGCAGAATATTGACGAAAAGACAATAAAAGTTATGGTATATTGGATATTAATGATTTAGCAGCAAGCTTATACCAAATTAAACTCCTGCGCCTTCTTGGCCAAGTCCATAAGATTGTTTACGCCCATTTTTCGCATTAGATTAAAGCGATGTGTTTCAATGGTCCGTTTGCTTTTTTGAAGTTTTTCAGAAATCTGTTTGTTGGTAAGGCCCGAAAGCACGAGTTCCAGGATTTGTAATTCCTTACTTGTAATGCCAAAGGAGTTATTTCCGTTTTTTGGGGAATATCTGTTATCCTGTCTGGTCTGGCCCTGGCTCAACAGATTGTTTACCAAAACATTGGATATGTCCCCACTAAAATATTTACCTCCTTGGACCACAGTTGTAATTGCCTTTAGGAATTCCGTTTTTCCGGTGTCCTTGAGTAGATAACCACTAGCTCCGGCACTTACCGATTTAAGGATGTATTCTTCCGAATCGTGCATGGAGAGTATGATGCATTTGGTTGCAGACGAATGCTTGTTAAGTTCCTCGACGGCCTCTATGCCGTTCATCTCTGGCATTCGGATATCAATGATCAACAGATCGGGTTTTTTATCCAGTACCATTTGAACGGCCTCCTTGCCATTGGAGACCTCACCGATCACCACATAAGTATCATCCTCTTCCAATAATGCCCTTATGCCATCCCTTACCAAGGAGTGGTCATCGGCCAATACAATACGTGTACTTTTATCCACTATAATTCATTCTTTGGAACAAAGATAGGATAAAAATAAAACTAAGTATTCATACGGTGAAAATAGATATTGCAATTTTGATCACAGGCCTTATATATAGTGTCTAAATGCTAATTTGGCTATTGGGAAGTGTTCAAAAATTTGGGTTTGATGACCAACATGGCCCATGCCCAATTTTGGCTACTTGCCGAGACATCTTCAGTGATTCCTTTTAGTTCGTACATACCTTCATTGGCAAACATTTGGGAATAGCCCAATTGTAGGGAATAGCCATTAAAGGCTTGTGAAAACACCAGATCCAATTCCGTTCCCAAAGATTTTTCCCCACTGGGCAAAGCTTGATCCCCACTAAAGTTAAGTGCCTTGACCATTAAACTCGATTTCTCCCCAATCTTGAAGTTGGCACTCACGTGAACATCAAAAAGTCCAACGGAATTGGCATGATTGCCTACATAGAAATAATCCATAAATCCATTAAATTTATGATTGGTGCCGTACAGGGGGAAAAAGGCTTCTGTTTTATCGCCAGTGCTGGTATCATTGCCACTTATCATTTCCATTCCCGTTCCCAAGGTTACTTTGTCAAAGGCCTTATAATTTAAATCCAGCCCCAACAAATAGGCACCCTCAACTTTTACCGCACCTTGTCTTTCCCCTGTTTGAAAAAAAGCGTTCAAAGCGGTCCCGAAGCATCCTTTTTTATAGTCCAAATGTGTTCCAAAGGTTTGTAAATTACTTATACCTTCGGGCGTTGTGCCATCCGCTTCAAAATTTTGGAAACCATTGTTCAACAGCAATAGGCTTCCACTTAAGTTTTTCCAATTTTGTTTTAGGTATAGGTATTGCATGGTCTTATAGGTAAAGAACCCGGTAGTGCCATAGGCAGTGCCTACCGATTGAAAACCGCTGGGATCGTCATAATCCTGACTAAAGGCCAATCCCAGATCCAATTTAAATTTTTTCTTGGCGTATTGAAAAATGGCCGCATCATGATTACGGGCCTGTTGTGCCCAGCCAACACTGCCCATAATACGTTGGTCATCGTAATCCAAGGTCTGTCGCCCCAATTTAGTAGAAAAACCACTTCCCAGCCTGATATCCGCCCAAGCCTCAAATACAGCAAATGAATTGTTCCCATCATCCGGCAGAAGCTGCCTGTTCTCGCCCCAAACCATTACATCTTGAAAGCTGACAAAAAATGTATAGGCATCTATAGTGTAACCTGCATTTAAGCGCAAACGGGTTGAAACACCAAAGCCGGCATCTGCATCCTCAGTGATAAGACTGCCAAAACCATGGCGCAGTTCGGTACGGGGTCTAAATTCTCCATCCAATGTAAACTGTGCATTGGAAATTGGTCCATGGAGGACCATAATAATGAATAAAAGATATATTCCTTTCATCTGTTTATATTTATTGTTTTTTATCGGTCAGACCTGCCTTTGCCGGCAGGCAGGTGTAATATCCAAGCAATCGTTCTCGGTGGGTTTGAAAATTTTGCTAATGGATATTTCATACGTTTAAATCTTTGTAATTATTTGGAAATAAACTAATTAAAAAACCAGCCTGAACAGTTAGTCTGGCAGGTTCAGAACGTATGTAACCGCTACGCTCTCACATTAAACCTACCTGCCGGCTAGGCAGGAATTTTAAACATTGCATTTTGTGAAGTAATTTTTAAAATTTATTAATGCTCCTTTCATCTGGTTAAAAATTGTATTGATTTTAAAATGAGGGCGATAAAATTTTTATGTATAAATCAATAGCCGCGCTGTATTCCGTTCCCCCCGCATGGAGTACATCGACTAACTTCTTTCCCTATTTATCTACCCCGGACAACAAAAGTTCGGCCTTGGTCTCGTTCATCGCGGCCTTTTCCTCGGCAGTGGCAAACCTGATGCCGAGGGACAAAAGGGCTGCACATACTACAAAACCACCTATAACAAAAAAGCCATTGGAAACCGCTGAAGCGGCAGCTGTGGTCTGGGCAGCCTTTGCGGCCTCAACGCCCAATTCGCTGTTGGCAGCTATGGCAGCACTTTCGGCTATGGCCGATTTGGATTTTAATAACAGGGCGGCCAAAAAGGCCCCTACGTTCCCCCCTGCCCCAACAATTCCGGAAATAGATCCTATGGCTTTCTTATTAATGAACGGCACTACAGAAAAAGTGGCACCTTCCGCCATTTGTACGGTAAGACTGAAGGCGATTAAAAATACCATTCCAAATACCAAACTAGTGGTCATGGAAAAGACAGAAAGCATTAGTCCTTCCATAGCCAGGATAAGGGCAAGAAAAACTACCCTACCACGCAGGCCACGAAACTTGCCGAAAAGGTCTCCGAAATAGCCGCCTAATGTTCTGGCAAAAATATTCATGAGGGCAAACGATAGTACCAAATTTCCGGCGGTAGGGCGATCCAGGCCAAATCTATTCTGAAGATAATCGTCCATAGTACCGTACACCGTCAATTCTATTCCAAAGCAGGCCGCATAGACTAAAAACAATATCCAGACCCTGTAATCCTTTAATGTACTCAAGAAGGATACTTCATCTTTCTTTAAGTTGGGCATTTTGCCTGCCAACTTCAGTTCTTTAAAATTACCTTCAGGGGTATCCTTGGTAAAGAAGTAATATATTAATCCCATAGAGAAACATATAACCCCTGCAATTACCATAGAATATCTCCAAGCTACCTCATCGGCAATTCCAAAACCAACCACTCCTGCTGCGATCAATGGCATACCCAAGCGGTTGGCTCCGCCACCAAGATTGCCCCAACCAGCCGAAGTGGCATTTGCCGTGCCCACTATATTGGGAGCAAACATTATGGAAGTATGGAATTGTGTAATTACAAAAGAAGCTCCTATAAAGCCGATAAACAATCTACATATAAGAAATTGAAGTGGAGTTTGTACCAATCCTAGCAGTATTACAGGTATGGATCCAAGTATCAATAAATAGGTATAGCATAATCTAGGGCCGTATTTATCACATAACTTTCCTATTAATAATCGGGCAAATACAGTTCCGGAAACCGCCAATATAATGGAGTTCCACTTTTGTGCAGGGGTCAATCCCAGATCTTTGACCACGTCCGGCATAAAAGGAACTATCCCGAACCAGGCAAAGAAACATATGAAAAAGGCTATGGAGGTTATCCAGAAGGTACGTATGGGAACGCTTTTGAAGTTTAAAAGTTCTAGTTTCGTAGCTTTGGCGGAGATAAATTCTTTCATAATACAGTTGTTTTTAAGTTCTTTATTTTGATTAATGATTTCAAAAATACGTATTATTAAGTATTAATACTTAAATAATTTACGTAACCTTAAAAATTGATACTGTTTTTATGAAGGTGAAAAAATAGTGTACTTGCTATTATGGAATTCCAATTTCAATAGTATTCTTTTTGATATATTTAAAATGTTGGTTTTGTAGTTGGAGTGTCTGAAGAAATTTTTCTTCAAAAAAGAACGGAAACCTCTTTATTTCTTACTAAGTAGTTGTTATTGTGCGTTATATGTATTTTAATCATTAGGAAAATCCGTACTTGGCAGGCCACAATTGGGATTAGTCCGGCATCTTCCAAAGTTCTGTATCCTCTGATGTCAATAAAGTCTTTTTTTGGGCCTTACCGGTTAAATTTACTTTTGGGTCGCTGTACTTACCTATGATTTACAAATTTTTAGCGGATTGAATTAATAATTTCGCAATAAAACTACGTATTTATTTTCATTATTTTATATCAATATTACGTAATAATACGTAATATTGTTCCGTAATATTTAATTGTGTGCGTATGAAGACCGTAATTGTTGTTGGAAATGGAATGGTAGGGTACAAATTCTGTGAGAAATTTGTATCCAATGTAGGCCAAGATTTCTTTAAATTGGTTGTTTTCGGGGAGGAGTCTAGAGTGGCCTATGACAGGGTACATTTAAGTGGTTTTTTCGAAAATGGAGATGCGGAACGGTTATCCATGGCTCCCCGGGAATGGTACCAAGAAAATAATATTGAACTCCATACCAATGAAAGGGTAACGGACATTCATAGAAATTCCAAAACGATCACCACGCTTAGCGAAAGGACCTATAATTATGATTACCTGGTATTGGCCACCGGCTCCAGTCCGTTTGTGCCACAGATGAATGGAGTGGAAAAGGACGGAGTATTTGTATATAGGACCATAGCGGATCTAGAAGATATTTTGGCCTATGCGGACAAAATAAGGAAGACCGTCAAAAGACCAAAAGCGGCCATATTGGGAGGGGGATTATTAGGTCTTGAGGCGGCCAAGGCGGTTATGGATATGGGAATGGAGCCGCACGTGGTAGAATTTGCACCTAAATTAATGCCAAGACAGTTGGATACCCGTAGCAGCAAGGTGCTTCAGGTGAAATTGGAATCTATGGGAATCCATATCCATTTGAGTAAGGCAACAAATCAAATTTTGGGCAACGGCCATGTAATAGGGATGGAATTTGGGGAGGACGATATATTAAATGTGGACATGTTGGTCATTTCTGCAGGAATAAGGCCCAGGGATGAACTAGGGAAGAGCTGTGGCCTTAAAATAGGCACTAGAGGAGGCATAATGGTGGATAATACAATGAGAACTTCGGACCCCAATATCTTCGCTATCGGTGAAATTGCCCTGTACAACCAAATGATCTATGGTCTGGTCGCCCCTGGATATGAAATGGCAGGGGTAGCCGTGGATCAAATTATAGGGAGGGAGGAGACCGTGATGGCAGCAGAAATAGATATGTCTACCAAACTTAAGCTCATAGGCGTGGATGTAGCTAGTTTTGGAACCCCCTTTATGCCGGCCGAAAAAGGGCACTCCATTATTTTTGAGAACAAAACGGAGAGTCTTTATAAAAGAATTAATGTAAGCCATGATGGTAAAAGGCTTCTGGGGGGGATCTTAGTGGGGGATGCAAAGGATTATAACATGCTCTTGCAGATGTATCTCAATGAAATGCCCTTGCCCAAAAACCCTGAAAATCTTATTTTAGGCAGTCGCGGTGGAGAGGATGTGTCCTTTGGCAGTGCCATGGATCTACCGGATACGGCCGTGGTTTGTTCCTGTGAAGCGGTTACCAAAGGGCAAATATGCTGCTCCGTAAAAGAAGATGGTAACGAAAGCGTAAAGGCTATTTCCAAAGCCACCAAGGCAACCACTGGTTGTGGCGGATGCAAGCCGATGGTAGACGATTTGGTAAAGGAAACACTTAAATCCCTCGGGAAAATGGTCAAGGAGTCCGTTTGCGAACATTTCGATTATTCCAGACAGGAACTGTACGATATTGTAAAGCTTAAAAAATTCGAGGACTACGACTCCCTGTTGGACGAAATTGGAAAAGGACATGGGTGTGAGGTCTGTAAACCTGCAGTGGCCTCCATTTTTGCCAGTATCTACAATGAGACCGCCAATAAGCAGGCTACCATTCAGGATACCAACGATAGGTATTTGGCCAATATCCAAAGGAACGGTACCTATTCGGTAGTTCCCAGGGTTGCGGCCGGTGAAATTACCCCGAAACAGCTTTTGGCCATTGGGAGAATAGCACAGAAATACGATCTGTACACCAAAATTACAGGCGGTCAGCGTATAGATATGTTCGGGGCACAATTGTACGAACTACCTCTTATATGGGAGGAATTGATAGCAGAAGGTTTTGAAACGGGGCAGGCCTACGGTAAATCGCTGCGAACCGTCAAAAGTTGTGTAGGTTCTACATGGTGCAGGTATGGAATGGATGAAAGCGTAACTTTTGCCATCGATATCGAGAACCGTTATAAAGGGATACGTTCGCCACATAAAATAAAGGGCGGGGTTTCCGGATGTATCAGGGAATGTGCAGAGGCCAGAAATAAGGATTTTGGTTTTATAGCCGTAGAAGGGGGATGGAATGTTTATATATGCGGAAATGGCGGGGCCAATCCACAGCATGCACAATTGCTGGCAGAAAAGGTAGACCGGATAACGGCCACCAAATATGTAGACCGATTTTTAATGTACTATATACAAACCGCTCCTCCCCTGACCCGGACAGCCGCCTGGTTGGATAAACTTGAGGGCGGTATAGATTATGTGAAGGAGGTTGTAATACAGGATTGTCTAGGTATTGCAGATCAGTTGGATAGGGAAATGCAATATTTGGTGGACACCTACAAATGTGAATGGAAAGAGGCGGTTGAAAATCCTGAAATAAGGGCAAGATATACCCATTTTGTGAATGCCGAAGAAACCGATGACAACATAGAATTTGTTTCCTTAAGGGAACAAAAAATGCCCAAGGCATGGGTTTAACGATTATGTTGGGAGCAAACCGCTCCAACCAAATCAAAATATCTTCGATAACAGATCGAACAGCATTACGACCTTAAAAATATATACAGATGATTTCAATTTTGAACACTTACGAGGCAGTGCAACCTGAAAAAGTGGTTTTTTGGTTTAAGGCGGCCCCTGTAACAAAATTTCCAAAAAACGGCGGTGCCTGTGTAAAATATAAGGAAATGCAAATTGCAGTTTTTAATTTTACCAGGGAAGGGAAATGGTATGCCTGCCAGAATCTATGTCCCCATAAAATGGAAATGGTACTCTCCAGAGGAATAATAGGGGAAGAACAAGGAGAACCCAAGGTAGCCTGTCCGCTGCACAAGAACTCCTTTTCCTTAAAAACAGGAAAGCACCTCAATGGGGATTTGGGCCGTATAGCTACTTATCCGGTTAAAATAGAGGGCGACTTTGTTTATATTGGTTTTTCTGAATAGCTTTGAAAAAAACCTAAGCGAATTATGGCCCCGGAAAAATTAAAAAATGCCTTCCGCCTATTTGACGAGGCAAATGCCAAGGACCCCAATGTAGAAGTTTGGCAGGGAAAGGAATATCCCAAGGAATTGTTGTACGCCATGAGAATGACCGAGAAATTGCAAACCTTTGATCCTGAAGCTCCGGAATCCTTGCAGCTTACGGCTAGATGCCAACACATCCGTAGGTGGGAAATTCCTAGGGAATCCTACGACATGAACAGGGCGGGCTATTTAAAATGGAGGCAGGACCTTAAAAAATTTCATGCCGGGAAAGCGGGCGATATTCTAAGGGAAGTGGGCTATGATGAGGAAATGATAACTAAGGTTGCCTTTTTATTGGAAAAGAAACAGCTTAAAAAAAATACGGAAACACAGACATTGGAAGATGTAATTTGTCTAGTTTTTTTGGAATTCTATTTTGAGCCCTTTTCCCATAAATACCCCGAGGATAAATTAATTGATATCCTGCAAAAAACATGGAGAAAGATGTCCAAAAAAGGACATGAAGCCGCTTTAAGACTACCTTTGTCCAAGAATTCCCTAGAGTTGATAGGCAAAGCGCTCAAGGCCTAATGCCTAATTTTTGGGCAATACCAATTGGGAAATGAACAACGACAAACATCTTGCACCCCTGGATACTACCACCTTTCAAAGGATCCGAAATTGGTATCTATTTGCATTGGCTACTATTGCATTGAGTATTATTGTTGCCCAAATATTGATTCAGCATCATTTAAATTCCCAACTGGACGATTCAAAAGTAATCAACGTTGCGGGAAGACAAAGGGCCTTTAGTCAAAAATTGACCAAGGAGGTATTACTTTTAAAGGAAATGCCCGGTCCAGGGGAGAGAACCCAAACATTTAATGAATTGAGGGAAACCTTAAATGTTTGGAAGGCATCCCATCAAGCCCTTCAACATGGTGATCTGTACTTGGGTATCTCAAAGATCGAGAATGAGGAAGTCCAAGCCCTTTTTAAGGATATAAACCCTTATTACGATGCCATGGTAGGTGCAGTGGAAAATATAATAACGGATTATAAGGAAACAGGAAAATCGATTCCCGACCCGTTGTACGTTGATATTCTTTTGAAAAATGAAGGTGCTTTTTTGAAGACAATGGACACCATCGTCAATAAGTATGATGCCCTAAGTAAATCACATTTACAGAATTTAAAGTTTAAGGAATAC
Organism: Arenibacter sp. P308M17; assembly: GCF_003426735.1. Classification (GTDB taxonomy): domain Bacteria; phylum Bacteroidota; class Bacteroidia; order Flavobacteriales; family Flavobacteriaceae; genus Arenibacter. The sequence continues at coordinate 216,504 of NZ_QVON01000002.1, read as the reverse complement.
CTTTTATTGGCAATATCGCTCCTTATATTGCTTCTGGAGATATTCTTCATCTTCAAACCTCTTTCCCTGCAAATTAGAAACACTATCAAGAATTTAATTGTAGCACAGCATAAATCGGACGAAAACACCAAAGAGATCAAAAAACTTTTCCAAGAAAAGGAAAAATCACTACAGGAACTACAGGAACTTAATTTTGTGATAGATAATGCCGCCCTTTTTGCAAGTATCGGAAAAGATGGAAATGTTGTTTTTATAAGTAAAAAGTTCAATGAACTTTTAGGGCGTAACGATCAAAATGTAAATATACCATTATACGAAATTTTAACAACGGACGAGGGGCAACAACAATACCTGGCGGAAGTATTAAAAAGCAATAGAAAAAATATCAGGACAGAGGAGATAAAGATCAAGACGGCCCAAGGGGAGTCGCTCTGGTTGGATATGTCCATTATACCAATACATCAATCAAGTGCCCAACAGTCCATTCTAATATTATGCTCCGACATAACCGAACGTAAGCGCACCGAAATAAAAGTAGCACAGTTAACCCAGGCCAATTATGAAGAAACCATGAGGCAAAAGCAGCTACAGGCCATTCAGATCGTTGAGGGCCAGGAGGAGGAACGTAAAAGAATTGCCAAAGATATCCACGATGGTATAGGACAAATGTTGACCGCTTTGAAGTTTAATATAGAATCGATCAATCTGGGCAATATGGAAAAAGCTGCCGAGAAAATAGAATTCATTAAAGGTCTTGCCAGCGATTTGATAAAAGGAGTACGTACCGCCACCTTTAATTTGACCCCTCCGGAGCTAAGTGATCATGGAATATTTCCGGCACTGCTAAAAATGACCCTTGAACTCTCCAAGCTTACCGGTAAAAATATACTCTTTGAAAATAAGACCAAGGAGAATATTCGTTTCAATTCCTTGGCAGAGACCAATATTTATAGGGTGGTTCAGGAAGCGGTGAATAATGCCATTAAGTATGCCGAAGCCAACTATATCTTGGTATCCATTAATTTTAATGATAATACCCTAAGTGTAGTCATAGACGACGATGGCAAAGGCTTTGACGGTTCTATATCGGAAAAAGCGCCCAAAAATGCAAGTGAAGGTGGAATGGGACTTTTTTTTATGAAAGAGCGGATAAACTATATCAATGGACGCCTTTTTATTAATTCCCTGCCAGGTAAGGGTACTAGGGTCACTATAAATTATAAACTTTAAATAGATGAAACCGACATGTTTAAAATAATCATAATACACACAGTTAAATGATTATTTTAAACATCAAATCCATCCGTACCGGCACGGGCGGGAATGACTTTGTCGGGCTGGTGTGACCATTGAAAAACTTGTCTGCCGAACAGGTAGGCAATAAATATAAACACATGAAAATAAGGATAAAGGGAAACTCGATACGCTATAGATTAACCAAAACAGAAGTAGAAGCTTTTTGTAAAGTGGGATTTTATGAGGAGCAAACAGGGTTCAAGGACCAAATTTTTAAGTATGTACTGCGGAGCAGGGAAAATATTTCCCATCTGGAGGCCGATTTTAAAAATGGCACTATAACCATGTATCTACCGGAGCAGAATAAAAAGGAATGGGCCAATAGTGAGCTTGTTGGTTTTCAACATTCCATTTCCATCGGCAAAGACATGGAACTCCACTTACTTTTGGAAAAAGATTTTGTATGTCTGGATGAAACCGTGGAAGACCAATCCGATAATTATCCCAATCCGTTGATGGGCAAAAAGAAATAGGTTTACTCGATTATCGAGTAAATGTGAAGCGCCCGATCTAGGACCGGGCGCTTCGATAAATAAAAGTGAACAAACTAACTAAACTACTGAACTATATGTAATATTATTCATTTAAAAGTGCTGTAATCTCACCAGCTGAAAGAGCCTTGTTATATATTCTTAGATCATCCACGAGGCCGGTCATCGCCGCCCTTCTGTCATCACCCGCATTATAGGCACCGGTACCATCCTCCCATATCGTGATAGGATAATCATTGGCCACATCATATAAGGGGCCTGCTACGGTATTCAAATCAAATGAGGTGGGTATGGTAGTATTGCTAAATTCAACACCATCGATATAGACGGATAGTTCCCCATTTACCCTATCAAATACTATTGTGGCCATATGCCATACATCATCTGACAATGCCGGAGCCTGAGGATTCATTTCTGCGGCCCTCCAATCCATTCTATTTTCGCTGGCGATATTTACGATCCAACCATGTTCAGTCCCATTTCCTGGCGCATACTCATGACCATCGTCCGTACATAACAACCAGCCTAAATTTCCACCACTGCCCCAATCTTTATTACCTATAATTGCCGGGTCGGAATCGGTACCAGCCAATTTTAACCAAAGGTTCACGCTGAAGTTATTCGCAGCTGAAACCGACCTTAATAATGGGTGTACGGGCAATTGTGCATAGGCACCTGCATTAAACCTGGCTACTTGGCCCCTAGTAGCATCACTTTCGAATGTAACCTCGGCAGTGGCAGTAGGACCCAGTACGGCATCAAATTTATTTCCACTGATATCGGAAAGGTCGGTATCAAAAGGAATATGGACCGCCAACTCTGTACCGCTGCCAGTTACTGTGGTAAAGTTATAGGAACTATTATCGGTTATCCCTGTAAATGAATTCCCCGCTATATCCTTAACTACCCCTGACTCAAATTGAACGTAGTACCCTTTTCCAAATGCCAAAGGAGCCGGATAACTTACCTTTATAACTTCTTCATTTATGGATACGCCCTCACCCTCTGCATTTATGGTATGGACGGCAGTGTCGGTATCCGCATCATAAATTATAAAACTACCAACAGCAGTCTTGACCGGTTCGTTAAAGGTCAATTCAATGGCAAAAACAGACGCCTCCGCCTCATCATCCATAGGATCCATGGATACGAGTTCCGGAGCTACCAGATCTCCCGCATTTCCGCCTGTCTTAAAAGTCCATGCCTCATTATCCGGCATTCCAAAATATCGGTTTCCAACACTATCCACAACAATGCCTTTATCCAAAACAACTTGATAATTTCTCCCCGATAAAAAGTCCTGTGGGTTTATGGTCATCACCCTGTTCACATTGCTCAAGGTTATGTTGGCATCATTAACGTCAAAGACCTGTTTGGCATCTTCTACGTCCGTGGTAATGGTAATTTTACCTTGGCCCTTGTAAACAATGTCGTCGAACGTAATCACTAGATTACTGTTAAGGGCAACACCATCTACTCCTGAAATAGGGTTATAGCTAATTACATATGGATTGGTTATATCCATGTCATCTTCAAGATTATTATCATCACAGGACAGTAAAAATGTAAATAAAATAAGGAGTCCGGAGACAAAGGAGCTATACTTGAATTCTATATTTTTCATAATTTGTTTTTTAAGGTTGTAATTATTGTTTTAAAATTAGTCAACATCCCACCAAACATGGGTGGTATGCTCATCTGGGCCGCCCAATAGGCCAATGGCCGACTGATAGTTTTCTTCGTTCAAACGCTGTTCATCAGCAGGATATAGGGCCCGTACAGGAATGTAACCAATACTATTGGGCGCCGGGGTAATTGTTGGCACACCGGTTCTTCGCCAATGAGACCAGGCCTCTCCCCCATTGAGAAATAAGGCAAGCCATTTTTGTATATGAATTTTATATAACTTTTCGTCCTGGGTACCGGTATAGGCCACACCCTCTTGGGTATAGTAACTGGAAGGTGCTATGACCTGAGCGGGGGTTGGCAGTGTAAAGGAATCGGGGATACGGGAGGAATAATAGTCAAATTGATTCCTGATGCCGTTAAGATAATAAGTTTCGGCATTCCCGGTACTTATAAATCCTTTTTCCCTTGCTTCTGCCAGAATAAACTGTAACTCCGAATAGGACATTAGGATACTCTGTGCCGCATTCTCCGACGCCAGGTCTGGAGCAAATTGTCTGGGGGCCCATAAGAGCCCGATGGCGGAATGATTTTGGGACCCCCCGTTCCACTGTTCAACATCATTGATGCTGTTGGGTACTCCACCGTATTCGGGCGACCCCGTATTTGCAGATGCAGGGGTGGGCATGGCAAATACCGGCAAACGCGGATCATTCAGATCTTGCAGGATCGTAGCCATGGTATTGGAAATTCTGGAAGAAGAGACCCAATCACTTATATTGCCCCTAAAAGCCGGATGCTCATTGCCCAAATCCGTTAAATATTGGAGTGCGGCCTGATCCGTATCTGAAGTAAACAATGGAAAGGCACTGGGGTTGCCTACTATACTTTGCATATCGGCGGATGGGTCCTTTCTGTCGGATTGCCGCATTAAAATACGCAGTCGCAGTCCGTTGGCAAATTTTTTCCAGCCCGTAACATCACCATTGTACAGAATATCCCCGATAACCGTTTCTTTGGAAGTACTTAACAGTTCATTGGCCATTTCCAGTTCTGCCAATATTCCTGCATATACGGTTTCTTGGGAGTCATACTTGGGAAAGTTAACGGCATCCTGGGCCTTTCCTGCCTCTGTATAGGGGATAGGTCCAAAATTATCCGTAATACCCTGAAAAATCCAAGCCCTTAATATCAAGGCTATACCTTTATAGTTGTCCAAACCGTCCTGTTCAGCGGCCGCGATCAATTTATCCAAGTCCTTAATTTGGTCGTAATTGCTCCAAAAGAAACGGTCCGCCTCGGCCCTTGTCCAATTTCCATATGTACTGGCAAATTGATTGGCAACTTGATCGGCCACTACGGCAAACCTATCAAATGAGTTGTCCCAACTTCTATTGGCAGTGGTCCTAATTATTCCTGGCAATAACAGCCCGGGATTGTTCAAGCGATCGGCCGCATTGGGATTGGTATTGATTTCCTCAAAATCTTTGGTACAGGAATACATTACGAACATCGCACTTATTCCCAATATTATTTTAGAAAATTTATTTTTCATCATTATCCTTATTAAGATTAAAATTTCAAGCTTAGGTTAACACCTATGCTTTTTGTGGACGGAAGGCTCATGTTCTCAAATCCAGGAATTAATCCACCACCGGATGTTGCAACCGCTACTTCAGGGTCAAAATGTATATTACTTTTTGGGGTCCATAGAAATAGGTTTCTGCCCACAAGTGAAAGTCTAACATCTTTTATAATGCCTCCAAAGGCATTGTCGGGAAAGGCAAATCCAAGTCTAAGTTCCCTTAACTTAACATAAGTGGCATCAAATAATTGGGCCTCGCTAATGTGGTCCAATTGGCCTTTGTAAAAACTTCTCACATCGGTCCCGTACACTCCTTGGCTATAAGTACCATCCGTACTGGTAGAATTGGGCACATATGCTTCCCCTACCAGCGCGGCACCCGGAATATAATACGGGTCATCGTATTCTTGGCCCACCGGTCTTGCACTTCTACCTTCCCCACTTTCTATGAGCTGGCCAGCGCCAACCCCCTTGTTATAGAATCTGGAAATAAATTCTCCTCCGTAGCGCACATCCAACAATACCGAAAGACTTATGTTTTTATAGGTAAATGAATTGGTTACACTGCCAATCCAATCCGGATTGAAGTTTCCAAGGTAGATATCCTCACTGGTAATTTGCGCACGGCCATCAGTACCAATGATAATTTCGCCTGCCATGGGACCACTTTCAACCCTTTCATATCCAGGGCCCCAGATGGCACCCATTTTTTCACCGACCCTGGCCTGTATGGAGGCATCTTCTCCTGGTGCACTTTGTGTTATGGAAGTTATCCCATCGGCCAGTTCAATTACCTTTCCTTCATTTTTGGACCAGTTGAGGGTGAGATCCCACTTAAATACGTCGCCAATTTGAATCGGGGTAGCGTTCAACATCACCTCAAAACCCTTGTTCTGTATCTCCCCTGCGTTGATGACCCTTGAATTGTAACTGGTAGAAGCTGCCAATGGAATGCCAATGATCTGATTTTTGGAACGGGTATCATAATAGGTCAGGTCCAACCCCAAACGATTATTAAAAAATCTTAAATCGGTACCTACTTCATAAGTAGTTACATTCTCGGGCTTAAGGTTATTGTTCTTAAGGCTGTTTCCGCTTACCAAAGCATAATTGGCGCCCCATGGCTGCTGAAAACCGAAAGTGTCTATAAGATTATAGGGACCGGTATCGCTGCCCACCTGGGCGGCACCTAACCTTAATTTTGCCAATGTTACCCAATCGGGCATTTTAAAGGTATTGTTCAATAATGCACTAAAAGAAAGGGATGGATAAAAGTAGGAGTTGTTCGATGCCGGTAGGGTACTGGACCAATCGTTCCTAGCAGTAATATCTAAATAATAGGTACCCAAATAATCCAAATAGGCAAACGCATATAAACTGTTCACGGCCTTTTGATAGCTGGAGGAGCTGGCAACTATATCCGCTGCACTGTTGGCAATGGTATATACACCCGGTACCAATAGTTCCGGTGCCTGGGTTAGACTACTCCTTCCTTCCACCTTCAATTGGTTGCCCCCAATGGAAACATTGTAATTGAAATCCTTGCCCAGACTATTCTTATAGGCCAAAAGAAAATCATAATTACGTTCCTCATAAAACTGTGAAACCTCTTGATATCTTCCGTTTTCGATACCTACGGTGCTAACGGCCCATTGTTGGGGCCTAAAATCATTGAACACATCGGTACCGGCACGCAACATTAAGGAAAGGTGGTCCGTAAAATCATAATTCAGGTTTACATTGCCGAAGAGGCGGTGTTTGTCCTGACCTTTGGTATTTTCATATTGGTAAAAGAAGGGATTGTTATGGTTTTCCCCATAGTTGTATTGGAACTGCTTTGTTCCCTCAAAACCTCTTTGCCAATAATCCCTCAGGGCATTAATGTCCATATTCCTTACGGACCAGTTCATGAAATACATGATGGTGTTACGATCATATCCTGTTTCGGGACGGTTGGCACTTGTAGTGTTAACATAACTTACCGTGGCGTCCGCCCTAAATTTATCCGTAAAGTTGAACCCTCCCTTAAGGGCAATGGTATTTCGTTTTAAATCGTTATTGGGAATAGTTCCGTTCTGATCCAGACTGGTGTACGAGAGCCTAAAATTACCTTTATCATTACCTCCAGAGAGCGCCACGTTATTAAAGTAGGTGTTTCCAGTTTTAAAGAAGTCCCTCATATTATTGGGATAGGCGATCCATGGGGTTGGAATGACCTCTCCCCTATTGGGATTGGCCACATCACTACCGCGCATTCCGCCCAGGGTTGGGGATTGAAACTGTCTTTCCAAGGTACCTACATTAAGTCGGGGTCCCCAACTTTCATCGTAGCCATCGCGAATACCATCCGGGTAAATAGAGAAACTGGCACCAAAATTGGAACCTTCGTACATGCCGTTCAGACCTTGTCCAAAATCATTTTGAAATTTAGGAAAACGCAGCAAGCTCTCCAGGGTGGTCCCGGTGGTTACACTTACCCCTAGTCCAGTATTGTTTTTACCCGATTTTGTGGTGATTACAATTACACCGTTCGAGGCTCTTGACCCATATAGGGCCGAAGCAGCTGCTCCCTTTAGCACGGTGACCGATTCTATATCTGCTGGATTGACTTCGGCAGAGCTACTACCATAATCCGCACTGGTGGAATTACTTGTTCCAGCATTTCCGGTAGGAACCCCATCAATAACATATAAGGGTTGGTTACCTCCAAAATTAAGGGAACTCTCCCCTCTAATAATAATTCTTGAAGAAGAACCAACACCTCCAGCCGATGAAATATTAACACCGGCAACCTTACCTGAAAGCGAGTTTACAAAGTTGGATTCCCGTGCCTCGTTTAGATCTCCGCCTTGAATTTCTTGAACGGCATAGCCCAATCCCTTTTTTTCCCGACTGATCCCCAATGCGGTAACCACTACTTCATCCAGACTATCACTGCTTTCCTGTAGTACAATGGCAAGATCGGTTTTTCCGTCAAGGGCAATTTCCTTGGTAGAAAATCCAATATAGGAGACCACTAGGACCGCATTGGCATCGGTTACCGAAATAACGAAATTACCATCAAAGTCGGATTGTGTCCCATTGGTCGTACCTTTTTCTACAATACTGGCCCCTGGCAAGGGCGTACCATCCTGATCGGCCACTGTTCCTATAATTTCAGCCTGCTGAAAATCATCTCCTACATCTTGGTTGCCCAGATCCCCCGCTCCTTGGGCCTTCTCTTTTACAAGAAATATTTGCTGATCAATAACATAGAAGGATGTTCCGGTATATTTAAATATGTTCTTGATTACGGAGGTTACCAATTTGTTCTGGGCGTTGACATTGACTTTCCTTGTTAAATCAACATCCTTTAGTTTATATACAAATCTAAAGTCTGTATTGCTCTCGATCTGGTCTAGTACCGATTTTACCGAAACATTATCCAAGTTCAAGGTAATCTTCGTACGCTGCGAATACGTTGTATTGGCATGTAGGGAAAAAAAAGTAGCAAGAATAATAATAGTGCTCAGTTTCATCTTAAGTGAAAGTTGACTAAATGAACCAGACCTTCTTTTTAGTATAAGAAGTTTTTTCATACTTTTATAGTGTTTAAATGTGGTTTTTTATTTAAGATCACACCATAATAATTCGGGGAATGCGGCAACATTTCCCGGATTTTTTGTTTTAAATTTTAATTTAAAAAGGTGAAATCCAATGTTCTGATTTTGAATTTTTAGTTGGTCCTTTTTATATCATAGGCATTGATTATTAAGTTTAATGAATTGTTATTTCTTTTCCATTTATGGCGAAATCCAGATTATAGATGGACCTAAAATATTCCATGACCTTTTCAATGGGCGCATTCCTAAAACTTGCATTGAACTTTTCCTGATTTATGTCCAGGTTATTGTTTATTATGGAAACATTGTAGTGACGTTCCATTTTCTTTAGGATATTCTCAAAGGTCATATTTCTAAAAACCAATTCTCCACTTATCCATGAAGTGTATAACGAGGTAATTACCTTTTCTGAATCCAAAGTATTCCTATCTTTGTCAAAGCTTCCTTTATTTCCAGGAGCCAATAAAAAACCGTCTTTTTGAAATTCCTCATTTTTGTTGTAAAGTCCAACAGAACCCTCAACCAAAACCACTTCGGTCAACTCGTCCTCTTCATAGGCCGAAACATTGAATTTGGTTCCCAAGACCCTAATGTTTAAATCCCCGGAATTAATGATAAAGGGATTATTTTGGTCTTCGGCGACATCAAAAAATGCTTCCCCTGTTAAAAATACTTGACGATCCTTGCCGGGGATAAACTGTACTGGATATCTCAAAGAGGTTCCGGCATTTAAATGTACTTTGGAGCCATCGGATAGCACAAGCTCAAAATTCTTGCCAAATGGTACCTTCAGGGTATTGTAGATCAATTCATCGGAAGGCTTTTTTGCCGTATATGAAAGCTGATTTCCTTTTTGTCTACCTACAATATCACCATTATTATTCATTACCTCAGAGGTTCCATCTTCTGCAATGACCTCAATTTCTCCATTCTGAAGTTGTAATGTCACCACTTCCGAAGCTTCCCTATTTTGGTTTGGCGAATCAACAACTACACTCTTATTGGGAACGTATTGGGAATTAAAAAAATAAAAAAGCGTGGCAAGTCCCATTACCATTGCTATTACAGCTGTATATCGTAAAACCGGTTTTATCTTAGAAGAGGAATTACCAATAGATTTTTTTTGATCGTTGCCGATGGCTATAATTTGCTGGAATATCTTGTCCGAAGATTCGTTATCCATTTTTTCCAACAACTCCAATTGGGTTGTCAGTTTCTCCAAATCCGGCATATCCGATGGATCTTCGGCATTTTTGAAATAGAGGATCAATCTATCCAATTCTTCCGCATTGCATTGGTTCAGTGCAAATTTTTGAAGTAAAGCTTTTATTTCTTTATTATGGATCATGTATAGGTCAACAAGGGTATCTAATACATAGTATACAATCCACAAAAAGAAAAGTACTAGTCACTTTCCTTTTTTTAATAAAAAAATCTTGAAACTTATTATTCCCGAAGTAAATATGGGTCCAAGCGGCGCAGGTTTCTCCATACCGATAGCTTGCTAAAAACACATACCGGCCTTTGCCGGTCTGCCCCACTTTGTTAAGACGGGGTTTTAACTCCAACCGAGGCCAATAAAAAAAATAAACAACAAGGTAAAATTACCATTGATTTCCAAATAGGTCCTTAAAGAATCCAAGGACTTGCTCATATGATTTTTAACGGTACTTAAGGATATATGAAGTTCCGAGCTAATTTCTTCATAGCTTTTATCCTCCTCGCGGGACATGGTAAAAATTAGTTTTCTTTTTGGGGATAGCCTGTCAATGGCCATTCTACGCATTTGTTCGTATTCGGCCTCCAAAATTTGATTTTCAACAGGGTTGTAGGAATCCTTTGGTTTAATGAAAATTTCATCCCTAAGCTTTTTATCGCAGGCCGCCTTTTTTAAAAAATTGAAGGAAAGATTTCTAGCAATAGTAAAAACAAAGGACTTAAAGGACAGATCAGGATTAAGCGTATTCCTGTTGAGCCAAACCTTTAAAAACACCTCCTGAACTATTTCCTTGGCATTGGCCGATGATTTTAGCAAACTATAACTATATGCATATATATCTGGCCTGTACTTATCATATAGGCTTTTAAACGCTTTCTCATTGCCTTTGGAAAGTTCAATGACCAATAATTTTTCAGATATATTTTCTTTGCAAAGCATGAGCTTCAGTATTATTAATATCCAACTGCCAGAAAATTATTTTTAATAGTACCCTTTTGGAAAATTCTATTTCCCTAGGTAAATCTAATACATATCATGTCCAGTTTTAATGGGCTGACCATTGATAACGAATATTTTATATTGACCATACAATTTCATAACACAGCCAAGTAAAAACTTTCAAAATTTGAGTTGAAATGGATGCACAATATGGGTTCTGAATATTTATCAGGAGTTAATATACAAATTAAATTGACCTATATTAAAAAAAATTGCCAAAAAAAGGAGAAGTTACGGGATGGCAGGAACAATTGTGGTTACGATTATATTGGAGATATTTTTTGATCTTCTTTTTCTATCTTAAGCGTTTTATAGACTTCGTCTATTATTTCCAATCTATCCGCGAGGACTATCAAGGTGTCATCAATTTCAATTTTTGTTGAACCACTAGGGGTAATATATTTATTGCCTCTTTTGATCATTGCAATTATCGCATTCTTAGGAAAGCCCAGTTCCACTATTTTTTTATCGGTGGCAAAGGATTCCGAACCTATTGGAATCTCTCTCATTATGGTCTTGGGATCTTCAGAAAACAGCAAATCTGTTGGCGATAACTTTTTTGCCTTTTCAGGAATGGCCACACCTAACCAATTAGCCACTAGAGAGAGGGTAGTTCCTTGAATCAGTATAGAGGTTACCGAGATAAAAAAAACAATATTGAAAATCATATTGGCCTTGTCAATTCCCGCCAAAAGAGGGTAAGTGGCAAATACGATGGGAACTGCTCCCCGCAAACCGACCCATGAAATGTAAAATCTCCTTTTCATCCGCATTTTGAAAAAAATCAAACTAAGAAATACACTTATTGGTCTGGCCACAATAATGAGAAATAAGGAAATAAGTAGGCCTATCCCTATATACGGAACAATTTGGGAAGGAAAAACCAACAGTCCCAAGGTTAGGAAAAGTACGATCTGCATTAACCAAGCCAAGCCATCGAACATTTTTAGAATGGTCTTCTTGTGTATTAAATCTTGATTGCCAAGGTATACGGCACATATATAAATGGCTAGAAATCCATTGCCACCAACAAAGTCGGTTGCAGAAAATGTAATGAACATTAGCGCAATGACCAATACGGGATAGAGACCTTCAAAGTCGAGTTTAATGTTGTTGATTATATATTTGCTCAGTTTTCCAAAACCGAAACCTGCCGCTCCGCCCAAAATCATTTGTTGCAAAAATAAAGGTATAATGGAATATATGCTTTGGTCCTGGTGGATAACCAGGGTCAAAAAAGCAAGGGTAAGGACATAGGCCATAGGATCGTTACTACCGCTTTCCAATTCCAAGGTAGGTCTTAGATTGGTTTTTAAGGCCAAACTTTTGGATCGTAAAATGGAAAAGACGGCAGCCGCGTCCGTAGAGGATACAATGGAACCCAGCAGCATACTTTCGTAAACCGTGAAGTCGGTAATCAACCAAACAAAGGCGCCAAGTGAAACGGCGGTCAATAATACGCCCAAGGTAGACAAAACCAGCCCTTCCCTAATAATGGGCTTAACTGTGCCCCAGTTGGTATCTAGCCCTCCCGAGAACAAAATAAAATTAAGGGATACGATACCGATGAATTGGGCTATTTTAGGGTCGTTGAATTGGATTCCTCCAATGCCTTCGGAACCGGCCAACATCCCTATGGCCAAAAAGAGCAATAGGGTCGGCACCCCAAATTTATAGGAAGTCTTACCAACAATGATACTTATAAAAAGTAGTATTGAACCGACTAAAACTATATTTTCTATGGTTAAATCCATTATACGGAACTAAATAAGGTTTTGCGTAAAAATAAGGGTTCTTTTTTAAGATTGTATATAAAATCTAATATTGAAGTGATTTAAACTTTTCTCAATTGGCTAAAAAAATGAGTTCTATTTCTTGGCAACCCAGTCCGCACTGTTCCTCAATATGGTTTTGTAGGTCTTTAGGCCGTGCCCCCTTTCGTCATGCCCCGGGGGCCGTTACCACAATGACCCCTTGCATCATGCGCCAGTGCCCGGGAAAGGTGCACACAAAGGGGTAGGTGCCCGGGGTGTCCGGAAGTTTAAAAATTACGGACCCCGTAACGCCCGGTGCCAACATATCGGTAGCGCCCAGTACGTACCTCGATTTGGGTACATAGCCCATTTTCTCGGCTTCCGGATTTTTCAGGAACCCGTCCACCATGGCCCCGAAGGTCTCCAGGCTGCCGGGCTGGACCACCACGAGATTATGGGACATCTGGTCCCTATTGTTCAGGACGATCTCCACGGTCTGTCCGGCGGTGGCATGGAGCGTCCTTTTATCGAAGGCCATTTCCTGATCCACGGTATTGAGCACAAAGGTGACATCGGCCCTGATCTTCCCGACCTTGCCTATGCCCAGATCGATGAACTGGTCCCCCCCGGTATTGGTACAGTGCACCGCGATAAGGTTCTTTCCCTTTTTGAACAATTGTCCCTTTTCACTATCCAGCTTTATGTACTTATAGTCCTCGGTGGAGCCCGCTTCCGCGATCAGGAGCTGTCCGTTGACGTAAACTTCATAGTCGTCGTCATGGGCGATCTTCAGCACCGGTTCGATAATTTCGTCCGTAATGGACACTTCCTTGCGCATCCAGATATCGGGACTGCCCCATGGGGTGTTGGCGCCATTGATGCCGTCGCCCCCGAACTTGGCCGCCCCCTCTTTCCATGACGAATCGTCGAAGCCCGACTTCGTCCAGTTGTCCGCCGGCTTGTTGGTAGTATACTTCCATATGGATTTCTTTTCCCCGGCCGAGGGGACGACCATTTCCACCGAGGCAGGGTCCACCGCCTCGGAGTTGGATTCCCTGAAATAAATTTTAATGGCGGCATTGATCCATTTATCGGAAATACTGGAACCGTCCCGGGCAATTTTTTCTATCTCCGTGTACAGGGCGTTCGATTCCGGCAGTTCCCCCGCCCGGAGCAGTGCCGCCAGCCTGACCTGTAGGTCCGGACTGCTTACAAGGCCGGACGAGGCCAGGATTTCACTGCTTTCCACAGTGGCCGGCAACAGGGCCAGTGCGGCCCTTTTTACGGCATAGGAACCATTGGCCAGTGCTTTTTCCACCACCCCGCTTGCAGCGGCATTGCTACCGTTAAGGGCCCCCAGTCCCTTTAAGGTCCACAGGGCGTGCAGGGCCCCGGCATTGGGGCCGCTCTCGCCAATGTTATCATTGTTCCCGGCCAGTTCTATGAGGTCCGGGACCAGGGACACCTTCCTGTTCTCCACTATCAACCGTTGCGCCGTGGTCCGCCAGAACATATTGTCGCTCTGCAGCGCCTCCAATAGCGCCCCGTCGTCTTCGGGGTCCAGGGAAGTAATGTCCGGGCCGTCGCCGTCCTCATGGACGATGACGTATATCCTGCCGTGGCCATAGTCGCGCAGCTTGTTTATATGGGCGTTGCCCTCGCCCTTGTCCGCGTTCCAGATCTGGTTGTCCATCCCCCGCTTGTCCGGGTTGTGCTGGATCACCGGGTTGTACCAGTCCGCCACCCACAGGTTCCCGTCCGGACCGGTCTCCGCGAATACGGGGGCCGTCCAGGCATCGGTACTGGCAAAGATATTGCCGCCGTCCACCTCCTTGTAGCCCGCCCCGTCCCTGACGATCTTCGCAATGTGCACCAGGTGGCCCGTAGGCTCGCTCACGTACATCTGGTTCCGGTATTCCTCCGGATAGTTCCCCGCCGTATAGAAATTGGCCCCGGAGGCCGCGGTATAGCCGCCCCTTACGTCCACCTGCTGCAATGGAACGGTATCCACGGGACTTATTTCGTAGTGCCCCTGGATAAAATCGGCATTGACCGCCCAGGAAGGCAGTTTGTCCAGATAACCGTAATGTTTTAATGGGATCCCCACATAACAGCAGTGGTTGTTGTTGGCCGTGGACCCGAACACTTCGAAGTTCTCGTTGAAGCCGAGGCCCCAGGTATTGTTGTTGAACTGGCCCACGGGCTCAAAATAGGAGCCGTCCCTGGAAAACCTGTAGACGCCCATCTTGAACTCTACCGGTCCCCCCCCGAACCGGTTCCCGAAGCCCGAATAGCCCACCGAGCCCCAGATCATGTTGTCCACCCCGTAGCGCAGGTTGGAAGGACCGGCATGGGTGTCAAAGGTCCCGAAGCCATCGAACAGGACGGTCCTTCCGTCCATCCTGTCGTCCCCGTCGGTATCCTCCAGAAAGACCATATTCGGGGCCTGGGCCACAATGGCGCCGCCCTTTGCCAGGACGATCCCCGTGGTCAGGTTCTGGTCCGTGGCAAAATCGGTGAACTTATCGGCCCTGCCGTCCCCATCGGTGTCCTCGCAGATGGTGATCCTATCGCCGCCCACATCGTTGGCCAGTCCGTGGGGATAGTCCTTGGACTGCACTACCCACAGCCTGCCCCTCTCGTCCCAGGTGAAGGCGATGGGGTTGATGATATCGGGCTCGGCGGCGTATAGCTCCGCCCTGAAGCCCTCCGGGAGCTGGATGTGCCTTTGGCTGTCCTCGGGGCTCAACGGATCCTGGACCCTGGGGTCCACTCCCGTATAGGTCAGGGGCGGCGGCGGCGCCTTTTCCCCGGAACAACCGGACAGTGCCATCGTTGCGCATAATAGGACTGAAAGGTAAGCGGTGGTATTCTTCATTTTTAATGGTTTCAATTTCGTTTTCGGTTTTTATGTTATGGATTGCCCCGGCCAGGCCGGGGCGCTTCCGTTTTATTTTTTTTGCCATCAGATCCGTGGCCGGTATCCCGAATAGGGTTCGTTTTCACTTACATCTACAGTACCCGCTCCCCACCCTTCCGGCGGGGACAGGATGGCCAAAAATTCCAGTTCCCCCTCCCCGGCGTTAAAGGTGCCGTGGGCCACACCCGCGCCTATATAAACGGAGTCGCCCGGGCCCAACAGCTGCATCTCGTCCTCTATCCACTGTTCGGCAGTGCCCCTGAGCACATAGAGGATCTCGTGCATTTCCGGGTGCACGTGGAAGTTGTGGCCCCCGCCCTCGGGCACCGCCACCCTTACCATATAGGAACCGGCCCCTTCCATGGTATCCGGGCGGTAGTGCCAGTAATGGTCCCGCCCGAAGGCCGTTTCGAACACCTGGTCTTTTTCCCTGACGAATTTCCAATTCTTTTCCATAGGCGGACTATAGGGTCAGGGCCTTGAATTCCCTGGTCAGATCGGTCAACGACCGTTCCACTCCCATCCGCTCCAAAGAGGACGCCCCCACAAAGCCGTGCAGTCCCTTGCAGTGCTCCAGTACGTACTTCACGTCCGCCGGGGTGTTGATCGGCCCCCCGTGGGCAAGAAGGAAGGTATCGGGGTTCGCCCTCTTCACGGCATCCACGATCTTCTGCGTGCGCTCCAGGGCATCGTCCATACTGGCGGTGGCGCTGGTGACCCCTATGGATCCCCCCACCGTGGTCCCCACATGGGCGATGACGGCATCGGCCCCCACACCCGCCATCTGTACGGCCTCCTCCGGTTTTCCTACATATACGATGGAGAACAGGTCCATTTTGGTGGCCAGTTCCACCATGTCCACCTCCTTTTGGAAGCTCATTCCCGTTTCCTCCAGCACCCTTCTGAAATGCCCGTCGATAATGGAATGTGTCGGGAAATTATTGACCCCCGAGAAGCCCATGTCCTTCACCTTTCCCAGAAAGTGCCACATCCTTCTTCTCGGGTCGCTCCCGTGCACCCCGCATATTACGGGAATTTCCTCCACTACGGGCAGCACCTCGAACTCCCCGATCTCCATGGCCACCGCGTTGGCGTCCCCATAGGCCATCATCCCCGCCGTGGAGCCGTGGCCCGACATCCGGAACCTCCCCGAATTGTAGATGATGATCAGGTCCGCGCCCCCCTTCTCTATGAATTTCGCGCTGATGCCCGTGCCCGCGCCGGCAGCTATAATGGCCTTTTTTTGGTCCACCACTGCCTGCAGCCTGTCCCTAACTTCTTGTTTTGTGTAAGGGTTCCCCTTACCTGTCCATCGATTTGGCATAATTCCTATTATTTTTTGATTTAATCGTTTTTGTTCAACTTTTTTTACTTTCCTTTTATTCCGCTTATCTAACCCTTGTCAAAGCACATAATGGTGGACATAATATTTTTGGCACAGTCCTGAATCAACTCAGGAGCTTTATCCATAGCCTCCTGTAACTCCATAGGTTGGTTTACTATGGAAAATACGGCATGAACGCCCATTTTATATATTTCCTCAATTCCCTCCCCTATTTTTCCAGTAATCACGATTACCGGCACTTCATGTTTTTTTGCCATGGCGGCAATCCCTGAAATAGTTTTGCCGTGTAGGGTCTGTTCATCTATTTTTCCTTCGCCGGTAAATACCAGGTGGGCCCCTTTTATATGTTCTTCAATTTTAAGGGTCTGCAGGATTAATTCGATCCCATTTACCAATTTTCCCTTTAAAAAAGCCATTAATCCCGCACCGCTACCTCCGGCCGCTCCGGATCCAGGTACCTGGTCGATATCGATTCCCAATAGAGACTCGATGCAATTGGCATAATGGGCAAGGTTGTTGTCCAAAATTTTCAAGTCTCCCTTACTTCCCCCTTTTTGTCCTCCGTAAACCATAGAGGCACCATTTGCACCGGTAAGGGGATTGGATACATCGCAGGCAACGATTAGCTCGCAATTATGAATTCTCTTGTCAAAAAAAGTCAGATCTATGGTGTTCAATCGATCTAAACTGCCACCTCCCTCAGGGATTTCTTCGCCCCTTTTGTCCAGAAATTTGGCTCCCAGTGCCCTGGCCATTCCGGCTCCCCCATCATTGGTGGCGCTTCCTCCTATACCGATAATAATCTTATTACAGCCTTTATTCAAGGCATCCTTGATCAACTGTCCTGTACCAAAGCTTGTTGTTATTAAAGGATCCTTTTCGGATTCTTTTAGCAGTTCCAGTCCAGAGGCTCTGGCCATCTCGATAACGGCCGTTTTTTTATCCTCTAAAATACCATATTCGGACATTATGGGCCGCATAAGGGGGTCCATAACGGAAACCGTAATCCTTTTGCCCCCAGACCCGCCCAAAAGGGTATCCAGAACTCCTTCCCCGCCATCCGATATCGGAATTTCGATGATTTCCGCCATCGGTGCCATCTTTCGTATTCCGATGGCAATGCTGCGGGAAACTTCCCGTGCCGATAAACATTCCTTAAAAGAGTCAGGGGCTATTACTATTTTCATTGTATGTGGATTGGCTCCAGTTTATTTTTTTTAATAGATACCAGGGGACGGTTTACAAGATATTGGAAAGTGAAAAATGATATCCATTTCTTAAAACTTAAAGTCATTCTAGTCAATATTCGTTTTGGATTTTATAAAATCGATCAATAAGGGAAAGGCCGGTCCGGTCATATTATGTCCATAACCATCCATTTCGTACAAGCTAATGTCCTGATGGCCTGAAACTTTCATCATTCTATAGAAATAGGCATTCTCCTCATAGCGGCCCAACATTTCCTTTTCCCTATCCCCGGTAATCAATAAGGTGGGCGGGGCATTTTTTCTAACATGATATAGGGGTGCCAGCTTATCGATAATAGGTTGTTCCCCAGGTATGTCTTGTTCCTGTCTTATGGTAAAATGGGTAATGGTATGGCCACTAAAGGGCACCAGGCCTGCTATAAGATCGGAATCCAAATTATATTTCGCTAGCCAGCTTTTGTCCATTACGGCCATTAATGCCAAATATCCACCAGCAGAATGTCCCGAGACAAATAGCTGATCGGGATCGCCATTATAACGATCAATATTCTTATATACCCAAGCAATGGCAGCAGCGGCATCGGCAATGCAGGTGGCACCCTTTACCTTTGGAGATAGCCTATAGCCTACCCCGACCACACAAAAACCGTTATCCTTCAAAGCCGCTGGAATTTCCTTCTGACCGGCAGTCAATCCTCCTCCGTGAAACCAAATGACCACCGGGACTTTGCGATCCGCTTCCGGATAATAGATGTCCAAGAGATTTTTTTCTTTCATATATAGGGTCCCATCTGCCGTTTGGGAATCGTAGTAATATATATTCTCCAAGGTCCTGTAATGAAAGGACTGGCCATTGACATACAACGGCAACACTACCAAAAAAATGTATATGACCAGCTTTTTCATGGCTTTTATAAAGATTGTATCATTGTATTGATTATAGTATCTTGAATATTCGACTAATATCGTAAAAACGGACTAAAAAAAAATATTCTACTCTCCATAATTCTCCATTGCTTTTGAATAAATTTGAATTCAGTTTAAGAGGTCAAAAATTTTTATTCATTCAAACTTCTAAATCCATTCAATAGTATCAAAAGCAAAGTCTATACGAAATAGACCATTTTCAATGAAAATATCTTTCCTTTTTGTGTCAATAGTTCCTTTATTCTATTCAATAAGTGAACTAAAAACCACCTAAATATTCAAATGACACATTTTGTTCAATCATGCAACGATTTGCCATTGAACCCATATGGTAATATTAGGCAAGAATTTAATATAATGGTCCAACTAATTGTTAGGTGGCTACAAATCCACAGGATTAATGGCCAAACTTTTAAATAGCTTAGCCTTGGTAATACTGAATTTATTTTGAATTATGTTTTTTTTCAATTCCGCTTCCAGGAGTTTACTTTCCCTAGAATTAATGAGAAACAATGAACTTTCCCCAAAACTAAACTTTCTTTCTTCCGCAAAAAACAATAAGCGGTAGTCCTGTACCATGTTTTCTATAAGATCCTGTTGCCGGTAAAAGGAATCCAGTTCCATGTAGATGGCCAGTATATTGTTTTTTATCCGCACACTAGTATTGGTAGCTTCCAATTGGGCATCCTGTAATTTAAAGTCCGTTAACCTAAGATTGCCGCGTTCTTTTCGCATAAACAAGGGCAATTGAAAGTTAACTCCACCTTTGTATTGTTGATTGCCAAATGAATTGAAATAATCCGGATTTTCCGTTAAGAAATTGTATTCCAAATCAATTGTAGGCAACAATTTGTTGCTTTTTAAACGTCTGTCTATTTTTAAACTTTCTATTTTATAATTCAATGCTTTAAGTTTTGGGTGATCTTCAATGACAATACTGTCCAAGGGTTTTCCTAAAATTTCTAGGGTTACATCAATATCCCTTTCCATGTGAATATCAGGAATTACATTGGGTTGTAACTCTATTGGAATATTGTTGTTGGTCCATAAAAAAGTAGCGAGCAGCAAGGACTTGTTGGACAAAATTATCTTGGCCTGTTCCAAATTCAGGGCCCGGTCCTGTACAATGATCTTGGCTTCAAGGGTATCGATAGAAGGAACAACCCCTGCTATGGCATTCTGCCGTACTCCCTTGTAGCGTTCCTTGGCATTCGCTAAAAATCTTTCATAAATATCCTTTTCCCTAAAGGATTGCAACCAATCAAAATATGCCAAGGAAGCATTGTACAAAACCTCGTTCACCAAAATATCCCTTTCCGCTCTATTCTGTTCCCTAAAAATTTTTGCACTTTTAAGGGTTGCCATTCTATCATTTATCCATAGTCCCTGCCCAAGCGAAAAGGAAACACCGGCACTATATAATCCGTCCTCGGGTAAATTTTCCGATGGATTTAAATAGGCCCCATCATTTTGTTCAAAATTGGCCTTAAATTCTATCCCATACCAGGTTGGAACTTTAAAAGTAGCATTGAATCTTTGGTAATACTCGGTTCCTTTAAATTCCTTAAGGTGGTAGTCTACTTCTATTTTAGGATCAAATCCACCCCTTGATTTCATTAAATTGGCCTGAGCCTCCCCAATTTTAAGTTCCGCTTGTTTTGCAATGGGATGATACTTTTTTATATACCCCAAATATTCCTTAAAATTAAGTACCACCGTGTCCAACTGCTGGGCCCGAGTAAATGGTGTTGTAAATAAAAATAAAAACAAGAACAGTTTGTTTATCATTTTACTTCTTTTGATGTAGCATTAATAGGTTGGTAATAATTGGGCGGAAAGCCATTCAACTGTCTCCATAATTCATACCAAATTGGGACATCCTCTAGCAGGGCAATGGTATTGGCGCCAGATCCTACACGAATATCCTTTGGCCAAGGATGATCACTTGGGTCGGGTGCCAATAAAACACGGTATTTACCATTTTCACTGATAAAGGTCTCTATGGCCACTACGGTTCCTCCATAGGTACCATAGGAAACATTGGGCCAACCACTAAAAACTATAGCCGGCCAGCCATCAAACTGTATCCTAAATTTTTCACCTACATGGATCAAGGGTAGATCCAAGGGAGCAACATAAGTTTCTACGGCCATATCATATTTGCCCGGCATAATCCCTACCAAACGATCGCCTTCCTTGATGGTCTCCCCCAACCCCCCTTGTATAGCCTTGTTTATATAACCACTTTGCACAGCTCTTACATAATAGAGATTACTGCGCATTTCGTAATTGGTATACTCATTTTCCAATTTTGAAACCTGGGCTTCGGAATCATATTGATCCGACTGTGCCGTAAACATATCGCTCTGGGCTTTGGAGATCTTATCCGTATATTCCGCTTCAATTCTGTTGATTTCCACTTCGGCATTGATTATTTCATTTCTCGCAGTAAGCAGTTTATTTTTCTGAGAAATTAATTTGGCCTGGGATTCCTGTAATTTAAGTTTCTTTTCCTCAACATCGGTGATAGCCTTTAATCCCTCCTTCGCCAACTGTTCAATACGTTCATATTGTATTTTGGCAATATTAAGATTGGTTTTTGCCGCTTCCAAATCTATACTATCGCTCTGAACCTTTAATCCGGCCTGCATCAATTTGTTCTTGGCTTGTGTTAATTTAAAGATCCGTTCCTTATCCAGTGCCTTAATTTGGGAGTTTAAGGCCTTAACCTTTCCTTCGTAAGAGGAAACAGCCTTTGTCTTGGCGGTAATTTGTTGTCCGGTCCTGGATACTAAATTTGGATCGAAGTATTCATTCTTAATTTCCGAAATGTATAATATGGTATCCCCTTTTTCCACAAAGTCGCCTTCCTTTACAAACCATTTTTCAATTCTACCGGGTATGGGCGACTGTATAGTCTGAGGTCTTTGATCCAAGTGCAGCGTAGTTAAAAATCCATTGCCCCTGACATTCTGTGTCCATGGTAAAAAAAGTACGATACCTACAAAAATCGCAGATGCCAATAAAAACCGATTAAAATGTTTATAATGCCTAACGTGAAGAACTCTTTTAAAGGAATTAAATCCTGAGAGATCTACTTTTTCATTCAATTTATTTTGGGAAATATTCAGCATAGGGTATTAGGTTTGGGAAACTATTTTACCTTGATCCAAGGTTACAATTCTTTTGCATCGGTTTATCCATTTTGGGTCTTGGCTCACCACTATCAATGCCCAAGGATTATGGTTGTCCAGCAAAAAGTTCATGATTCTTAGGGCCTCAATTTCATCAAATTGATTAAGGGGGTCCTTAAAAATCAATATTTTTGGTTTTTTAACAATACTTCGGGCCAGAATTATTTTCTTTGATACGGTATAGGGAATTTGTTTTCCCTCTGGAAATAAGGTTGTGTTCAACCCTTGTGGTTGATCTTTAATGAATTGGAGCAACCCAACATTTTCCAATGCCCAATACAGGTCTTTTTGGGAAATATTTTTATCCCCCATGGTTATGTTTTCCAGAATAGTACCCTCAAACGGACTTTCTTCGGTTAAAGATTGGCCAATAAAGGAACGATAATGGTTCAAATTCATGCCATATAGAGAAATATCGTTTACAAAAATGTTTCCCAAATTAGGTTGGATTACTCCTGAAATTAATCGCAATAGGGTTGTCTTTCCTGAACCATTGGCACCTAAAATAAGGATGCTGTCCTTTGGTGCTATTTTAAGATTGATATCCTCTAGAATCTTCTTGTTGCTTCCCGGGGCAATAAATGAAATACCGCTTAGTTCAACACTTATGGATCCGTCTTCGGGCAGAGGTTTTTCTCCCTGTTGATCTTCCAGATCCATATCTACTACCTGTCCCAATTTTTCCAAGGAAGTCAAAAGATCATAAAACGTATCCAGACCGCGAATCAATTTCTCAACGGAATTTATGACCAATAAGATAATAATTTCAGCAGCCACAAATTGCCCTATATTTATTTGCTGGTTAAGCACTAAAAATCCCCCGATCAATAAAAGTCCGGCAGTGACCAATACCTTAAAGCCGATCATATGAATAAATTGAATGACCAAAATTCTAAAATGACTCTCCCTGTCCACCAGATAGTTATCTACCAACCTGTCATTTTTGATTAGGGCTAAACTTGTTTTCCCAGATATTTTAAAGCTGGTAATGGAGCGAGCCACCTCTTGAATCCAATGGGCCACTTTGTATTTGCTTTTGGATTCATTCAAACTGGTTTCCATCCCTTTTTGAACCGTAAACTTGAAAACAATATATATTAGGACTATCAAAAGAATGCCGTATATGATAAAAAAAGGATGATAGAACGATAGTAGAATTAGACCAAAAACTATTTGTAAAAAAGCTCCTGGAAAATCTATCAACATCTTGGCCAAGCCCTTTTGCACATTAAGGGTGTCAAAAAAACGATTGGCCAATTCAGGAGGATAATAATCCCTTAAATCGTCCATTTTTATTTTTGGAAAACGATAAGTAAACTCAAAGGAAGAGCGTGTAAAAATTTTCTGCTGCAAGTTTTCAATAATCCTTATCTGCATTAGTTGCAGTACACCCCCAAAAGCTACCCCCCCGGTAACCAATACCACCAATATAATCCATGAAGTGCTAATTTGTGCCCCTTGCAACAAATTTATGATAGCCTGAATTCCCAAAGGCAAAGAAAGATTTACCAAACCAGCGAAAATGGCATAATAGAAAGTTTGCAATACATCTTTTCTGTCCAACTTTAGCAGGCCCATTAACCGTTGCCAGGCCGTTAAAACATTTTTAGGCATAATTTATTTTAGGGATTTAAAAACAAGATCATTAAAGTATTCCATTGGCGTATTGTTATCGTTGCAGTCCGTGAGCGTAGGAAAGTGTTCCTGAAGGAAATACTGATGAAAGGATCCTTCCAAAATAGTACTTGCCAAACTGGATGGATAATTATAATCTGCATTCACTTGTTTGATCATTTGACTTATACGCTGTATTAGTCTTTTATATATTTCAAAATATCCATCTTTGTTCTCTTGCTGTACTTCTTTGGTCAAATAGGATTTTGAATACTCATTAACAACGATCTTATTCAGCAACACCTCATTAATGTGCGAGAATGAAGAATCCACCTCTGTTTTTCCAGTAAATATTTCAATTGTCCTTTTTAGTTTTTCCGTAGGATCGGTAATGGCATTGGTAGCAAAAACCAATTTATATTCCAACCAGCCCCAGTACCATGAAGACAGATAAAGCAATAGTTTATGCTTGTTTTCGAAGTAGCGGTAAATAGAACTTTCATTGGAGCCTATTTGGGTCCCCAATTTTCGGAATGTAAAATTTTCAAAACCAATTTCATATATAAGAATTATACTATGCTCCAAGATACGCTTCCCCAATTCTGAAGATTCGGGATCTTTTAAATATAACTTTTCGTTAATTCCAATCTTTATCGTTTTCAATAACCGCTCCATAACTAAAACTTTAAAATATTTCCAAATATAATAGTATTACTGTCACTATATAATAGTTTAACTATCTATTAACAATTGTAATACTATTAATATTAAAAAAGCATCTTTTGACTATATTATATCCAATAGACATTCTATATGTTTAAAGCGTATGGGCTCAAGAGCTGATTGTTACCATAACAAGTGTAATCTTAAAAGCCACATATTGTATAGTTGAGGGAGTCAATATATAATCTGAATTGGATAAAATTTAGGGAACAAATGAACTAAGACATAGGTTATATTTGTAATGAAACCTTTTTGACATCTATTATAAGTTCATTTCTTAAACCAAAATTGTTTTATTATTATGTTTTTATTGTAAATAATTATTTATCTATTAAACAGAAATTTAAATACGTTTATTTAATTAATAAGATTAATATATTGATTGTGTTGAATCTGTAATAGTTATACTAAATTTAATAGTTATTATTAACTTGAAGCGAGGCCAAGATGTGGTCTTTATAAGATTATACAAACCCACTAATAAGTAAAAAAATAAGGTTAAAAATGAAAATTGTTGTTTTGGACGGATACACTTTAAACCCTGGCGATCTTAGTTGGGAAACATTGGGAAATATTGGGGAAACCACGGTCTATGACCGAACGGAGCATGAAAACGATAAAATTATTGTGGCCATAGGAAATGCCGAAATAATTTTCACCAACAAGACCCCCCTTCCCAAAGAAGTTTTGGACAAAGTTCCTTCCCTAAAATATATTGGGGTTTTGGCCACTGGTTATAACATAGTGGATGTGGATGCCGCTAAATCACTTGGAATCGTAGTTACCAATGTACCCAGCTACGGAACCATGGCGGTGGCACAGATGACCATGGCCCTCCTTCTGGAAATGTGCCATCATGTAGGGGAGCATAATCGCGCCGTTAAGTTGGGGGAATGGTCCAATAACCAGGATTTTTGTTTTTGGAACTACCCCCTTATCGAATTGGATGGCAAAACCATGGGCATTATCGGTTTTGGGAGAATTGGGCAAGCTACCGCCAAATTGGCCCAGGCATTTGGTATGACTATCCTGACTTCAGGGAGTAGGTATAGACCCGAATTGGAGAGCGATATTTGCAAACAGGTCGATATGGACGAACTCATCACTAAATCGGATGTAATAAGTTTGCATTGTCCCCTTACCCCGGATACCGAAGGCATCATTAACGCCAACAGTATTTCCAAAATGAAGGACGGCACCATGATCATTAATACCTCTCGTGGACAGTTAATTGTTGAACAGGATTTAAAAGAGGCCTTGGACAATGGAAAATTGGCCGGTGCGGCCCTGGACGTGGTCTCTAAAGAGCCTATTGAAAGGGGTAATCCATTGTTAACGGCCAAAAACTGTATCATGACCCCACACATAGCATGGGCCCCAAAAGAATCCAGAAAGAGATTGTTGGACACCGCCCTTGAAAATTTGAATGCCTTTTTAAAGGGCATCCCGATTAATGTGGTGAATAAATAGTACGATCTCCATTCTAAATAACCTTTAATTAATTGCCAAAACCGATGAACCTTAAAAAAAAATTAAGCAATAACCAAAATATCTATGGGACATGTATTTTATCTACCTCACCTATTTGGTCCAAGGTAGTTAAGGGCAGCGGATTGGATTTTGTTTTTTTGGACACGGAACATATTCCTATGGACAGGACGGAACTCACTTTTTTATGCCAGATATATAGTGCCTACGGATTGTCCCCAATTGTCCGAATTCCCAGCCCCGACCCTTATGCTGCGTGTATGGCCAAGGACGCCGGAGCCGTTGGAGTACTTGCCCCTTATATAGAAGACAGGGAGCAGGTACAACAAATGGTGGGAGCCACTAAGTATAGGCCATTGAAAGGACATCGACTGCAAAAAGTACTTAATGGTGAAGAAGTATTATCGGCAAAACTGAAAACCTATTTGGAACAGTTCAATGAGGGAAGTTTATGTTTAATAAACATAGAAAGTACCATAGCTGTGGAGCGTTTGGAAGAACTTTTGGATGTTCCGGGATTGGATGGTATTGTAATAGGGCCACATGATCTTTCCATAAATATGGGTTTACCCGAAGAATACGGCCATCCTGATTTTGAAAGTGTGGTAAGGAAAATCATAAAAAAGGCAAGAAGCAAAGGTATTGCTGCCGGAATACATTTTCCGGCCCATCCAAATTATCAGATAAAATGGATAAAGGAAGGGGCCAATATTGTATTGCATAGTTCAGATTTGAGACTTTTTAGCCAGAAACTCTACGAGGATATCAATATTATTAAAGGTGCCATAGGAGATGGCCAAAATTTATCCGAAGGCAAAGAATTGGCCATCTAACTACTTGTATACCGAAACAATTAAAAATTTAATAATGAGGGAATTAAAATGTTTTATATGAACAAAAATTTTAAACAATGCTGGATTCCAATCTTGCTTATTTACATTGTTCCCTCAGTCCTTTTTGGACAAATGATGGATTTGGGGAAAGCTAAAATTATCTGTTTGGAGAAGAAAGATCCCCTTGTCCAGAACGCCATTTCAATACTTCAAGAAGAAATAGAAAAGAGGAGTGAAATTCTGATAAGCCGCGAGATCAAATTTCCCAAGCAACCGCAAAATGCAATAGTTATCGGACTTGAAGGGAGTTTAAATAAATTTCCAACGGAATATCAAGATCTTCTTGGTGCTATGCCGGCAACGAATACTGAGGGATATAAAATAGTCGTTCGGCCTGCTGACAATCTGGTTTTGGTGGTAGGTCACGATTCCAGGGGCGTTCTCTATGGGATTGGAAAACTTTTGAGAAAATTGGAAATGTCGCAAGGCCAAATTTTACTGCCTTCAGACTTTAGCATTGCATCCAGTCCGGCCTTTCCAATACGGGGCCATCAATTGGGCTACCGACCAAAGACCAATTCCTATGATGCTTTTTCTGTGGAGCAATTTGATGATTATATACGTGATCTGGCTATTTTTGGCGCCAACAGCATTGAGATATTACCTCCCCGTACCGACGATGATTTCACCAATGTCCATATGAAGCTTTCAGCTATTGAAATGATTGCCGAACAATCCAAAATCTGTGACCGCTATGGCATGGATGTTTGGATGTGGTATCCCAATATGGGATCGGACTACAGCCATCCGGATTCACTTCAAGTGGAAATCGATGAACGCCGTAAAGTATTCAATGCCTTACCGAGATTGGATGCCCTATTTGTTCCAGGCGGTGATCCCGGGGATCTGGAGCCGGACGATCTGTTCAAATGGCTTGCCAAGGAAGCGGAGGTATTGCATGAATACCACCCCAAGGCCAAAATATGGGTCTCCCCCCAGGTTTTTAGACCTACTAAAGCTTGGTTCGATGCCTTTTACGGACATGTTAACAAGGAGTACCCCTGGTTTGGGGGAGTCGTATTTGGTCCATGGATAAAAACGCCCATCAAAGAAATAAGGGAGCAACTAAATCCAGGAATACCAATAAGAAGGTACCCGGATATAACCCATAGCCTAAGCAGTCAATATCCCATACCATATTGGGATCTGGCCTATGCCATTACCTTGGGAAGGGAGTGCATTAACCCTAGGCCCAACGACCAGAAAATTATCCATAATGTCTTTGACCAATATGCACAGGGCAGTATCAGCTATTCGGAAGGCACCAATGACGATGTGAACAAAATAATATGGAGCGATCAGGATTGGGACCCGGAAACACCCGTTATGGAAACCTTACGGGATTATGCACGCTACTTTATCGGCCCCCAATATACGGAGTCCGTTTCCCAAGGTTTAATGGCCCTGGAAACAAACCTTCAAGGTCCGTTGCTTACCAACGATGGGGTCATTATAACCTTGCAGCAGTGGCAGGACCTGGAAGTGAATGCATCTAAGGAGGTTTTAAGTAATTTTCGTTTTCAAATGGGGCTCATAAGAGCCTATTTCGATGCGTATCAATATAGAAGATTGATTTATGAGACCGAATTGGAACAGAAGGCCAGGGAAATTTTATCCGATGCCAAATCTTTGGGGCCGATAAAAGCAATGGAGGAAGCCGAAGCAGTTTTAAATAGGGCGAAGTTGCAGCCTGTTATGCCCGAATGGAAAAATAGATGCTATTCCTTGGCCGATGATCTGTTTGAAAGTATAGGCGCACAATTAACGTTGGAAAAACATTTTGCCGCAGGTGGCCGTGGTAATTTTATAGATAATATTGATGTACCCTTAAACGATGGCCTATGGCTTTTGGACCAGCTTTCCATTATAGGAAAAGATGGAAACGATATTGATAAATTGGAAGGAATAACCAGTTTATTGGAACGGAACAACCCCGGTCCGGGTGGATATTATGACAATTTTGGAACAACGGGAAGTTGGAACAGGGTGGTATCCAATTATAGCTATGAAGAAGACCCGGGGGGATTAAGATCCCCAAGGGTAAGTTTTGGGGTGGGTCTAAGCGGTGAGGAATGGGTACATGAGATAACGGCCGTAGGCTTTGACGGCCACACTACTCCCCTATCCTGGATGAGCCAGGTTACTGCCTTATATGATGAACCTTTAAAAATGGTGTATCCTAATTTGGATCCCAATGGCTCCTATTTAATCAGAGTAGGTTATACAGGGCGTTTTCGTTCAAAAATCAAAATGATGGCAGAGCAGATAATGGTGCACGACTATATCACTACCGGAGACCGGCCCATCTACGAGTTTCAGGTTCCTGGCCAAGCCTTAAAGGATGGAATACTGGAACTGGAATGGAGTTGTGGCGAGGGGGAACGGGGGTCCCAAGTTTCGGAGATTTGGATTATTAACCAAGATGAGTTGAAAAAGTTTTAATGAGTTCATTGAATAAAAAGTAAAGCATGGAGGAGAAAAAGAATAATATAAGTGGTAGACGAAGGTTTTTGCTTCAATCCGGTTTTGCAGCGATGGCCATCCCATTTACACAGATTTCCTGTCAAAATTCCAATGAAAGCAAAGCAACTGAAGACAATGAAGACTCTTTTGAGTTTGCGTTTCTAACGGATATACATATTAAACCGGAAATGAATGCGCCCAAAGGGTTTCAAATGGCCATAGATAAGGTTAATACATTAAACCCGGATTTTGTCATTACGGGAGGCGACCTGGTATATGATTGCATGCGTGGCAATTATGACCAAAGTGAATCATTGTTCCTACTCTATAAAAATATGTGCAAGGGCTTCAATATGCCGGTCTATAACTGTATAGGCAATCACGACCTGTTTGCCATCTATGAAGAAAGTCCGGAATCTGAGGATCATCCCGATTATAAATACGGTATGTGGGAGCGACATTTTGGGGATACCTACTATTCCTTTGATCATAAGGGCTGGCATTTTATCACTTTAAATTCCTTGGACGTAACCGAAAACAAAAGGTATCAGGGCGTTTTTCATGAAAAACAGTTGGAATGGCTAAAGGCCGACATTGCCAAGGTAGAAAAAAGTACCCCCATTATCATTACCACCCATATCCCCATGATATGTACCTATTCCCAATTGAATGGAAGCGAGGGCACTAGAACGGTCAATAATGCCTCCGATGTATTTGATATATTGGAAGGCCATAATTTAAAACTGGTTCTACAGGGCCATATCCATTGGAAGGAATACGGATTCATCAACGACCGGTTCCATTTTTTAACAGGGGGCTCCATTGCAGGTAACGGATGGAAAGGAAGAAGGCACAATACCAAGGAAGGTTTTGTTACTGTTAAGATAAACGGAAATGATTTTTCCTGGGAATATGTGGACCATGGTTGGGAAACGGAAAGGATCAGGTTGGCAGAAAACAATATTTAACATTTAAAAGTGTTTGCCAAAGGGGTTGCACTTTAAGGCAAACTATGTGCAGTATATGATAAAAATCGTTTTTAACAAGGTTTCTCGGAAAATCCGTTTTACCCCAAACCCTATAGCCTGCCTGTCCGGTAGGCAGGGGAGCCTGATTTTCCTTGATTTCTCCTTTTAGGGTCGGGGTAAAAAATTAAGGAAAATCCTATGGAATTAAATTTTGTCATATACCATAGCAAATTATCAAAATATAGATGACAATAAATATCTGTTTAACTCCTATTATTGAGGAAGTCTATTCGCCTTGCGGCCTAATAGTATCAAACTATGTGCAGGATAGGGAAGCTAAGGAATATGAAGCTTGCACATTCCAATTGAATGCGCTGTACGTTGTGGCAAGAAAGGCCAAAATCACTCCAAAAAAAATTGGACAATTCGTAAGCTTGTGGAAAAGGGATTCAAATGGTGAAACCACTCCTTATGAGGAGTCTGACAAGGTGGATTTATTCGTTATAAATGTTCAAGAGGAATCAAATAAAGGACAGTTTATATTTCCAAAAGCCGTCCTATTGGAAAAAGGGATCGTATCCCATTCCCAAAAAGAAGGGAAACGGGGTTTTAGGGTTTATCCCCCTTGGTCCCAACCTACCAACAAAACGGCCCTATCTACCCAAAAATGGCAATTAGAATATTTTTTGAAGCTAGGACATCAATCAAAAACGGATCTCCACAAAGCAAAAACCCTATATCTACATAAGTGAAAATAATTGAAGGTTCACTACCTGGCTTCTTTCCTCAATACTTCCAATGGCGGACTTTTAATAACACTTCTACTATTGGATAGACCTATCAACAATACCAATACAGTAATTCCTGGAAACAGTACCAAAAAGGGAAATAAGGAAGGAACAAAAGCAGTTTCAAAAAGGAAAAATGCCAGTAACTGACTACTCACCAAGGATAATAAAATTCCGGACAAACCTCCCAGAATACCCAAATAAAGGTACTCCAAGGCCACTATTTTTAGGATTTGTTTACTTCTGGCACCAATGGTCCTTAGCAGCACACTTTCACGTATACGTTGATATTTACTGGTCCTTACCGCACCCATTAGCACAATTATTCCCGTAAGGATACTAAAAAACGCCATAAAATTAATGATCCATGAAATCTTGTTCAGCAAGCCCTCTATGACCACTTGGATTTGCCTTATATCCAGAATGGACACATTGGGAAATGCCCGGACCAATTCCTTCTGTAACCTGGCCGATGCATTTACATCGGGTACATTGGTGGTAAGTACTGTAAATTGCGGAGCCTCTTCCAAAATACCCACGGGAAATACAATGGAAAAATTTAGTTGCATCCTGCCCCAGTCTACAGTTCTTATACTGGCTACAATGGTATTCATAATTACCCCCTGTACATTAAAGCTAAGCCTGTCCCCTACCGCTACCTTGGCATCCCTTGCAAAGTTGTCGCTCACCGAAATAGGTACTTCATCCTTGGAAATTGCTTTGTGTACCCATTTCCCGGATTCCAATTTTTCGGAGGCGATAAGGCTATCCCTATAGGTTACCCTAAATTCATGGTTCAACACCCACGAATTAATAGTGGAAGTGGTATCCTTTCTAATATCGTTCGTAGACTTCCCCGCTATACTATTTACCCTCATGGTAACTATAGGAATATCCGTCAATACCTTATGACCATTGCGCCGTATAGTATTGGCTACAGCTTCCTTTTGTTCCGTTTGTATATCCAAAAGAATAATATTGGGACTATTTTCATCCGTCCCCATAAATGATTTTGCCAATAAAAAGTCCTTGGTAAAATATAGGGTACTGATCAGAAAAGTGCCTATCCCAATGGCCAATACCAGGGTCAAGGTTTGGTTCTGCGGCCTAAAAAGATTTGATAGACTGTGCCTGGCGGTAAAACCCCAGCTAGTGGGAAAGTATTTTTTTATGGCCTTCATAGTCAAGGAGGACAGGCCGGCCATTATGGCAAAGGTAACAACAATGCCGGCAACAAAGGACAAGGAATATTTCCAATCCTTTAATAGCCAATAGGAAAAAAGAAATATAAAGGCCAATATTGCGGAAGCCACCAAAACAAGTCCACGCCTAGACCGGGATCTATCCACTTCCTGTACCCTTAAGGCCTGAAGTGGTGAAACGTACAGGGTACCCATTAATGGGTAAAGGGCGAAAAGCACGGACATGAAAAGACCCAATAAAAGTCCCATGGCCATTGCCTTTGGTGCCAAGGACAATTGTATATCCACAGGCAAAAGATCCCCCAGAAGTAATGGAAATATTTGCTGTAGGAGTATACCCAATACAGTACCTATTGCTCCTCCTAATAATCCGAGCCCTGCAATTTGTAGCAGGTAAATTAAAAAAGTTTGTTTTTTGGTGGCCCCCAGACATTTTAGAACGGCTACCGATCTCAACTTTTCCTTTATATAAATATTAATGGCACTGGCAATTCCAATACAGCCAAGAAGGAGGGCAATAAAAGCGACCAGATTAAGGAACTTTCCAAAATTGCCATATCTCCTGCCCAAATTGGCACTTGTAGAAGTATGGGTGTCCAGGTCGGCACCTTGGGCATCCATGATGGGATCCAATTTCTTTTCAAACGATTCCAGATCCGTATCCGGTTGAACAAAATAAAATTCATAATCCAACCTACTGCCCTTCTGTATCAACCCGGTTTTATCAATAAACCTATAGGGAATCACCACTGGAGGTGCTACGGAACTAAAAAGTCCCGAGCTTCCGGGTATCGATTGTAAGGACCCGGCAATAGGAAAGGTGAGCTCCCCAATTTTAATACTATCTCCGGCCTGGAGGTTATATTGCAGCATAACCGTTGCATCTACCAATGCCCCACCATCTTGCTGGTAATTTTCCGCTGCCGTTATCGGCACTGTTTCCAATGTACCGTAGAAAGGAAATCCACCTTCAATTCCACGTACCTGCACCAACTTGGAAGCTCCGGTTTTTGGGAAAGCGGCCATGGAAGGAAAGTTGATCTCTTTGGCATCGGCCCCGCCGAGGGAATCCAATATTTCCAAAACCTTTTCATTGGGAGGATTTCTACTATCGATTATGAAATCGGCCCCCATCAAGGATTTGGACTGTAGGGCGATATTTTTTTTAAGATTATCACCAAAGGACTGGATGGACACTACCGCTGCAATCCCTAAAATAATGGAGGCCATAAAAAGAAATAGTTTTCTTTTACTCGCTTTTCCATCACGCCATGCCATTTTTAGAAGCCACTGGAAACCGGACTTTGAATTACTGTTATGTCCGTTCACGATACTACGGTTTCGTTATTGGCAATTATCTTTCCACCCTTTAACCTCAATATGTTTTGGGTCTTGGCAGCCAGTTCCAAATCGTGGGTCACTATAATCAGGGTAGTACCTGCTTCTGCATTAAGTTGAAAAAGTAACTGTTCCACCTTTTCCCCAGTTTCTGCATCCAAGTTCCCGGTAGGCTCATCGGCAAACAATATGGAAGGCTTGTTGGAAAATGCCCTCGCCAGGGCAACTCGCTGTTGTTCCCCTCCCGAGAGTTGTGATGGATAATGGTGGAAGCGATTTTGCAGCCCTACCTTGTCCAATAGCTCCATTCCGATCTTTAAGGCGTTTTTATCCCCTCTCAATTCCAAGGGAACGGCCACGTTCTCCAAGGCGGTAAGTGTTGGTAGCAATTGAAAATCCTGAAACACAAAACCTATATTCCTATTCCGTAATATGGCCCGCTCATCTTCGTTCAACCCGCCCAATTCCGTACCACATAGGGTGACCGTACCCGAATCCGGACGGTCTAGGCCCGCACATATCCCAAGTAATGTAGTCTTACCACTCCCGGAAGGGCCTACAATAGAAAAAGTTTCCCCTTCCTCTACCTTAAAGGTAATATCCTGTAATACCGTAAGTTTTTTAGAGCCATTGGTATAGATTTTCCCTAAATTGGTTACGTTTAATATCTTTGCCATTATGATTTCTGTTTCATAGTTTTCCTAAGAAGGCAAAATACAGAAATGATTTTGATTTTAATCCAATATCCCATGCGAACCTTGTTAAGATTTTATTATTTATTATTCGTTTTTTTCTGTTCCTGTGGAAATATGGCTACCAAGAAAGCTGATACCATAGAAAAAAAGGAAAATGCCAGTGAAAGCAGGCTTGAAGCCAAGAGTGAAAAGAAAGTGATTTTATTCTTTGGAAATAGTCTTACCGCAGGCATGGGCCTAGACCCCAATGAGGCCTTTCCCGCTTTGATCCAGGAAAAGGTAGATTCCCTGCAACTGTCCTATAAAGTGGTGAATGCAGGTTTGAGCGGGGAAACTACGGCCAGTGGAAAAAATAGGCTTGGATGGGTACTGAATTCGGATTTGGCCGTTTTTGTCCTGGAACTTGGCGCCAATGATGGATTACGTGGCATCCCCTTGGAAGAGACCCGTAGCAACTTACAGGAAATTATAGAGGTGGTACAACAAAAAAGTCCCAATGCCATTATTATTCTGGCCGGAATGCAAATTCCTCCCAATATGGGTCAGGAGTACACCCGCGAATTCAGGGATATATTTCCCGATCTTGCCAAAAAGAACAATATTGGGCTTATTCCATTTCTTTTAGAGGATGTGGCTGGAAATCCCGAGCTAAACCAGTCCGATGGGATACACCCCACAGCTGATGGGCAAAAGATCATTGCCAACAATATATGGCCTATAATCGAAAAAGCGATCGATCAATAAGATCTAGCCATTATGATGGATCAATATTTAAAGTCGATCAAGTTTAAGGTTTTTGTAAATTGTTGTCCACTTTGTTAAAATACATTGTTGAAAATGGCGTTTCTATCCAATAATCCATGGAGTTGATATATTCATTGAGTCCAGCCAAGGATATTACCATTCCATTCAATACCTTATCCAACCTAACATGATAGATTCCCAGGACCAAATAAATGCACTCTCGGAAAGGCTACAGCAGTTGTTGCAGAGACAGGACGAGTTTTCCATGGAAATAAATGCCCTTCGTAGGGACATCGATCTCCTGCGGACGGCCAATGATGGCATGGACCTTCCAGAAGCCAATGCCGTGGCAGACACCGAACAGGCCAAGGATTCCACTGAAAGGGTCTTCCAAGACCCGGTAATGCCCTCCCGACAAAACATTGCCCCAATAGAAAAAGAACTTCCCGTACCAAAAAGAACAACGGGATTAAAACTGGGTACCGAAAAATTTATCGGTGAGAACCTGATTAATAAAATTGGAATTGTCATTACGGTCATCGGGGTGGCCATAGGGGCCAAATATTCCATAGAACACGATCTGATCAGTCCCCTTACCAGAATAATTTTAGGTTATTTGACGGGTGTGGGGCTTTTGGGATTTGGTATACGGCTAAAACAAAAATATGAAAACTACAGTGCTGTTTTAGTAAGTGGCGCCATGGCCATTTTCTATTTTATAACCTTTGCCGCCTATAGTTTCTATAATCTTTTTCCTCAGGGAATGGCCTTTGCCCTTATGGTAGTGTTTACTGTTTTTACCGTAATTGCCTCCATTAATTACAACAGACAGGTGATTGCCCTTATTGGACTGGTGGGTGCTTATGCCATTCCATTTTTATTGAGTGAAGGTTCGGATGAAGTAACAGTGCTTTTTAGCTATATGGTAATTATTAATACAGGTATCCTTATCATCGCGTTCAAAAAATATTGGAAACCACTTTACTATTCCTCTTTTGGGTTAACTTGGTTGGTATTTTTTGTTTGGTTCCTATCCAAGTACGAAACGGAACAGCATTATAGAACGGCCTGGACTTTTCTGAGCCTGTTTTTTCTCATATTCTATATGGCCTTTCTGGGATATAAACTGCTGCAAAAGGAAAAATTTGTAATCACGGATGTACTCCTCCTATTGTTTAATTCAATGATTTTTTTTGGTTTGGGATACAGCATTCTAAATCAACATGAGGTAGGAAAACAGCTTTTAGGGTTATACACCCTTATAAATGCCCTAATTCATTTTGTGGTGGGATTTTTAATTTATCGTCAAAAATTGGCCGACCTAAATTTGTTTTATTTTATCATCGGCCTGGTCCTGGTTTTTATTACAATTGCCGTCCCGGTTCAATTGAACGGAAATTGGGTAACCCTTTTATGGGCCACGGAGGCCACCTTACTGTTTTGGCTAGGACGATCCAAGCAGGTGACCATTTATGAAAAGCTTTCCTACCCCCTAATGTTATTGACCGTATGTAGTATTTTTGAAGATTGGTCATGGGTTTATGATGTTTACGATCCAGCGGACAGTGCAACAAGGATTACACCCTTGCTGAACATCAATTTCCTTATCTCGCTATTCATTATCTGCGCTTTTGGGTTTATGTATTGGATAGATGTAAAACAAGGTGATTCGCAACTCCAGGTAACCAGAACCCCATACTTAAAACTAATATCCAGGTCCATTCCCGTAATTTTGGTATTGATACTATATTTTGCCCTTAGGATGGAGATCAGCACGTATTGGGATCAATTGTATTTGGATTCGGCACTTGTTATTTCTCCAGAGGGTCAAGAGTATCCCAATTACCTCTGGAACTACGATTTAAGAACTTTAAGGAATATTTGGATCATTAACTACACCTTGCTATTTCTGTCCGTACTTGCGTACATCAATATTAAAAAAATAAGAAGCCACCAACTGGGCCTTATCAATATAGTGATCCATGGCCTTGTTCTTGTTTTCTTTTTATGTATCGGCCTTTACGGGCTTAGCGAACTCAGGGAAAGTTATTTGAACCGTAACAACAATGACTATTATGCTATTGGTTCCTGGAATATTATAATGAGATATATCTCCTATATTTTTGTTGGGATTTCGTTATTTACCATTTATTGTTATAAAAGGCAGGAGTTTCTGAAGCTGCGTTTTAACATTGGCTATGATCTGCTGTTATACATTTCTCTACTCTGGATTTTCAGCAGTGAGTTGATCAATTGGATGGATATCCTTCAATTTGTCCAGTCCTATAAGTTGGGACTTAGCATTCTATGGGGCATTTATGCACTTCTATTAATCGTATTGGGTATATGGAAAAACAAAAAACACCTTCGTATCATGGCCTTTGCCCTGTTTGGAGCTACTCTAATAAAACTTTTCCTGTATGATATATCCCATTTGGATACACTGGCAAAAACGATTGTTTTTGTTTCCTTGGGTGTATTATTGTTGATCATTTCCTTTTTGTACAATAAATACAAACACATTATATTCAATGAAGAAGGGGAATAAATATCTCATTTTTATAATCCTGATGTCCGGTCTACTTTCCTATGGGCAAATGGATCAATATCGGTACAAGAGATTGATTACGGAGGTGGATCACCAATGGCACAGGCTACCCCTACCCGATTCCATTTTTGGAAAGGTCTCGGGCAATTTAGCGGATCTTAGAATATTTGGTTTCACCAATACCAATGATACCATTGAAGTTCCTTATTTACTCCGCATCAAATCCGAAAAGGTAAATACTAGGTCACTTACTTTCAATATAGTGAATGTATCGCACAATCCCAATGGCTATTATTACACCTTTGAAATGCCGACAGAAGTGGCCATAGACCAGATAAAATTGGAATTTAAGGAGAAGAATTTCGATTGGAAAGTGGAGGTGGAAGGCAGCCAGCAACAAAAGCAATGGTTTACTTTAGTGAACGACTACCGAATTTTATCCATTAAAAATGAACTGACGGATTATGAATTTAAGACCATTGGGCTCCCAAGTTCCAAGTATCGCTACTTTAGGCTTTTGGTTAAAAGTGATAAAAAACCAAACTTAATATCGGCCCAAATTTTTAACAATGAAATCATGGATGGGGAATATAAAAACTATCCTGTTAAAGTAGTCAAGGTAGATGGAAATACTGCGGAAAGAACAACCGAAATTACTCTGGATCTGGGCAAACCGGTGCCAATTGGTTCTATTACCCTTGGGGTCCGTGAACAATATGATTATTATAGGCCAATTACCATATCCCATATAAACGATAGTGTCATGACCGATAAGGGCTGGAAATATAATTATACCACTTTGTTCTCCGGAACATTGAGTTCTTTGGAAGAAAATAATTTTGATTTTCCCAGCACTATTGTACAGAAAATGAAAATTACCGTCCACAATGGGGATAATCAACCACTAAGCTACCCAAGCATTGAAGTAAAGGGCTTTTTGCACGATTTGGTTGCCCGATTTACCACAGAGGCCACCTATTATCTTGTTTATGGGAATGATCGTGCTTCATTGCCCGACTATGATATTGCACAGTTTTCCGAAAATATTCCCACTACCCTTGCCCCTTTAAAAGTAGGATGGGAACACGAAGTGAAGAAACCATTATCGGGAAATTCACCTATTTTTAAAAACAAGGCATGGTTATGGGGAATAATGGGCCTTATCATTATAGTTTTGGGATGGTTCTCTTTTAAAATGATCAGGACAAAGAATTGAGAGACAAAAGAGCAACTTTAATGGTCTACCATAATGTTGGCAGTAAGCACTACGCAGTTGGCAAATTCACTAATGACATGGATCGGCTAATATATTGGATACCCTGTACAACTTATTTTGGTTATATTCGCTCCATAATATGGCTATTGATTGCGTTTGGAATGAAAGATGTAACCTCTCAAATAATAAGAATCCAAATACTATTTATTAATATAACATCCATGATGATCAGGAACAAAATTGCATATGTATTTACATTTTTATTTGGAGCGCTAACTTTAATCAACGCCCAAAAAAGTGACACATCATTGGAAATAAAATCCGTTCCAATTTTTAAGGACGGAGAGGCCCAGGTCGTACCCGGTTTTAGTGACCAATCCAAATGGATAACCCATGACCTTTGGGTGGAGACAGAATTTGATACCGATGGGGATGGAATGAAGGATAGGATGCACGTATCGGTAACCCGGCCAGGGCAAACGGAAACAGAAGGACTTAAATTGCCGGTCATATACATAAGTAGTCCCTACTTTGCAGGGGTGGCTTCCAACTTAAAGGAGATGTTTTGGGATGTACGGCACGAATTGGGGGCAAGTGCCAAAGAACGTTTGCATCCCGAGGTGGTAAGGACCGGGGAAAGACCTATTATTTCCAAATCACATATTCAAACATGGGTTCCCCGTGGCTATATTGTAGTACACTCTTCCTCCCCGGGTACAGGGCTATCCCAAGGGTCGCCTACCGTAGGTGGGGACAATGAGTCCTTGGCGCCAAAAGCGGTAATAGATTGGTTATGTGGTAGGGCCAAAGGCTATACGGAACCCTATGGAAAAGAAAAGGTAAAGGCCTATTGGTCTACCGGAAAAGTGGGAATGACGGGGACCTCCTATAATGGTACGATTCCTTTGGCGGCGGCTACCACAGGGGTCAAGGGCTTGGAAGCCATAATTCCGATCGCTCCAAATACTTCCTATTACCACTACTATAGGTCCAATGGCCTAGTACGCTCTCCAGGTGGCTATTTGGGCGAGGATATAGATGTACTTTACGATTTTATACATAGCGGGGACGAGTCCAAACGTGCCTATAGCAATAGGGTCGTTAGGGATACCGAAATGAAAAATGGGATGGATAGGATCACCGGGGATTACAACGCTTTTTGGGCCGGCCGGGATTATTTAAATGATATGGGACCTATGAAGGCCGCCTTATTAATGGCACACGGATTTAATGATTGGAACGTAATGCCGGAGCATAGCTACAGAATATATAAGGCCGCCAAGGACAAAGGTCTGCCCTCCCAAATTTATTATCACCAGAACGGGCATGGAGGGGAACCGCCGTTAACAATGATGAACAAGTGGTTCACCCGTTATCTGCACGGTATTGAAAATGCTGTGGAAGAAGATGCCAAAGCCTGGATAGTTAGGGAGAATGCCGACAAGGAGCATCCTACCCCCTATAAGGATTATCCAAATCCGGAAGCAGCCCCGGTAACGCTATATCTTCAAGGAGGGGCACCTACGAAAGGCAGGTTAAGTACCGAAAAGCAAGACCGTCAAGGTACGGAAACCCTCGTGGATAACTTTTCGTTTTCTGGAGAAACTTTAGCCAAGGCCGAGTTTACCGATCATCGTCTACTTTATATTACACCAACCCTGACGGAGGATATTCACCTATCCGGAACCCCTAAAATCAGTATTTCCGTAGCGAGCAACAAGGCCGCCGCCAATCTATCGGTTTGGTTGGTTTCCTTGCCTTGGAACGATGGTAAGAATGCAAAAATAACGGATAATATAATAACCCGGGGTTGGGCAGATCCACAGAACCATAGTTCACTTACGCATAGTGAGCCTTTGGTGCCGGGACAGTTCTACCATTTAACATTTGACCTGATGCCGGACGATCAGATTATACCCAAAGGCCAACAAATTGCACTTATGGTTTTCTCAAGTGATAGGGAATTTACCCTTTTGCCCGATCCAGGAACGGAATTATCGGTAGATCTGGATGCAACTACTTTGACCTTACCTGTTGTGGGAGGTACAAAAGCGTACAATAGTGCCACCGAGTAAACTATTCTATATAAAAAAGAAAACTCCTTTTTCTATGTGAATAGAAAAAGGAGTTTGTTATTTCCTTGGGAGTGGATTACTTCCATTGTCCATAAATCTGGATTTACTTGCTCAAGTACATCTTACGCCTGGAATACAGGTTGTAGAATTCATCGTCCTTAAGACTATCTATAAACAAAATGCTCTCTCCGGTACTTTTCATTTCAGGCCCCAAATTCTTATTTACATTAGGGAATTTATTAAAGGAAAATACCGGTTGCTTTATGGCATAGCCCTCCAATTGCGGATTAAAATTAAAGTCCTTTACCTTTTTCTCTCCCAGCATTACCTTGGTGGCATAGTTTACATAAGGCTCTTTGTAGGCCTTGGCAATAAATGGTACCGTTCTGGAGGCCCTAGGGTTGGCCTCTATGATATAAACAACATCATCCTTGATGGCGAACTGAATATTGATGAGTCCCACAGTATTCAGGGCCAAGGCGATCTTCTTGGTATGGTCCTTTATTTGCTGCATTACAAATTCCCCCAAATTAAACGGTGGCAAGGTGGCATTGGAATCCCCTGAATGGATACCACAGGGCTCAATATGCTCCATAATTCCGATGATGTAAACCTCTTCCCCATCACATATAGCATCGGCCTCTGCCTCTATGGCACCATCCAAATAATGGTCCAACAGCAGCTTGTTGTTAGGTATTTTTCTCAGAAGGTCTACAACATGCTCTTCCAATTCTTCCTTGTTGATCACAATCTTCATTCCTTGTCCTCCCAAAACATAGGATGGCCTTACCAGCAAAGGAAAGTCCAACTCATCCGACAGGGCCAAGGCTTCATCGGCAGTTTCGGCCACACCGAATTGTGGGAAAGGTATATTGTTTTCGGCCAATAAATTGGAAAAACTTCCCCTGTCCTCTGCCAGATCCAATGCCTTGAAACTGGTACCTATTATTTTAATTCCGTATTTATCCAGTTTTTCCGCCAACTTTAGAGCAGTTTGGCCGCCTAGCTGAACAATGACCCCTTCTGGTTTTTCATGCCTGATAATATCATAGATATGTTCCCAGAATACGGGTTCAAAATACAGTTTGTCAGAAATATCGAAATCCGTGGAAACCGTTTCCGGATTACAGTTGATCATTATGGTCTCATAACCACATTCCGAAGCCGCCAATACCCCATGTACACAGCAGTAATCAAATTCTATACCCTGTCCGATCCGGTTAGGCCCGGAGCCAAGTACCACAATTTTTTTCCTATCGCTTACAATACTATCGTTCTCCACATATTTCTTACCGTCCGGGGTTTCTATTTCTGCCTCAAAGGTAGAATAATAATAAGGGGTCATGGCCTTGAACTCGGCCGCACAGGTATCTACCAGTTTGTAGACCCTATTAATATTAAGGGCAACACGCTTATTGTATACCTCGCTCTCATAACACTCCAGCATATGGGCAATCTGCCTGTCGGCAAACCCTTTTTGCTTGGCCTCCAAAAGCAGGTCCTTGGAAAGGGATTCAATACTGAAGTTGGAAATTTCCTTTTCCAATTGATACAGTTCTTCGTATTGTTTTAAGAACCACATGTCTATTTTAGTGATTTCATGGATCCTGCTTAGAGGAATCCCTAATTGAATGGCGTCATATATGACAAAGACACGGTCCCAACTGGGGATGGTGAGCTTGCTGATAATCTCGTCATAATTGGTATATCCCTTACCATCCGCTCCAAGTCCGTTCCTCTTAATTTCCAAAGACTGGGTGGCTTTGTGAAGAGCTTCCTGAAAGGATCGGCCAATGCCCATTACCTCTCCCACCGATTTCATCTGTAGGCCCAGGGTTCTGTCCGAACCTTCAAATTTATCAAAATTCCAGCGCGGTATTTTTACGATTACATAATCCAAAGTAGGCTCAAATAAGGCCGAGGTAGATTTTGTAATCTGATTGCTCAGCTCATTTAAATTATATCCTATGGCCAGTTTGGCGGCAATCTTGGCTATGGGATACCCGGTGGCCTTTGATGCCAATGCCGAGGATCGGGAAACCCGGGGGTTGATCTCTATGGCAATGATGTCTTCCTTTTCATCAGGACTTACGGCGAACTGAACGTTACAGCCTCCTGCGAAATCCCCGATACTGCGCATCATCTTTATGGCCATATCCCTCATTCGCTGGAAGGTGGTGTCGGACAGCGTCATGGCCGGTGCCACCGTAATGGAGTCTCCAGTGTGGATCCCCATGGGGTCCATATTCTCTATGGTACAAATAATGACCACATTGTCATTTTTATCCCTTAACAATTCCAGTTCATATTCCTTCCATCCCATTAAGGCCTTATCTATCATGACCTCATGTATTGGGGAAACTTCCAATCCCAGACTTAACAGTTCATCAAAATCCTCCGGTTTGTAGACTATGGAAGCACCGGCACCCCCAAGGGTATAGGAGGCCCTGATCACCAAGGGAAATCCAAATTCCTGGGCAATTTCCTTCCCTTTTAGAAAGGAGGTAGCAGTTGCCTGAGGGGCCATACCAATACCAATTTTAAGCATCAGCTCACGGAATTTTTCCCTGTCTTCCGTAATGTTGATGGCGTCTATATCCACACCTATGATCTTTACTCCGTAATCTTCCCAAATTCCTTTGGTATCCGCTTCAATACAAAGATTTAATGCCGTTTGCCCCCCCATGGTAGGTAAGACCGCATCTATATTGGGATGCTTTTCCAAAATTTCCCTGATGGATTTTGTGGTCAATGGTTTTAAATAGACATGATCGGCCATTGTTGGGTCGGTCATTATGGTGGCGGGGTTACTGTTAATGAGGATCGTTTCTATACCATCTTCCCTTAAAGATCTCAACGCCTGTGTACCTGAATAATCAAATTCACACGCTTGACCAATAACGATGGGTCCCGAACCAATAATTAAAATAGAGTTTAAATCTTTTCTTTTGGGCATTTTACTAGTTGTTTATTATATAAAAAAGGGTATTGGACAAAAAAAAGGTGCTACTTCGGAAAAAGTAACACCTTTGTTATTTCTAAAAAACAATTCTATCATTATTTTTTGTGCTTCAGCTCCGAGGATACGGATAATTTCTTTCTTCCTTTAGCTCTTCTTCTAGCAAGTACTTTTCTACCATTGGCAGTAGCCATACGTTCCCTAAAACCATGTTTGTTTTTTCTCTTTCTTTTGGATGGTTGAAATGTTCTTTTGCTCATCGTAGCGTATTTTTATAGTATGCTTAAATTTCGTTTTTGTCTATCCTTTAATTTTGCCTCACCGACAGCAAAATCCGGCTGCAAATATACAAAGAGTTTTTGCATTGGCAAATCTAATTAAAAAAATATTTTTTTAGGATTGTCCCCTATTAGGCCCACAGGATTTTACTACTTTTGCATCGGCTTAATCAGAATGACAATTTAACATGAAACGCTTTATTTTTTTAATGGTCTGCATCCTATACAATATGGGTGTTTATGCACAAACCACCTTGCAATATCATTTAAAAAAGGGAGCTATTTTTAAAATCA
Organism: Arenibacter sp. P308M17; assembly: GCF_003426735.1. GTDB lineage: Bacteria > Bacteroidota > Bacteroidia > Flavobacteriales > Flavobacteriaceae > Arenibacter. Next base: position 172,052 of record NZ_QVON01000002.1, on the reverse strand, counting down.
AGCAGGATGCCGAGCAGATCATAACCCAGGAATTGGACGGTGCAGCCCATGAAATTACGAATCACATTGATGGTGTATTGGAGTTTAAAGTGCTTGGAGAATTGGAAAATGGATATGAAGTAGCTTTGACGTTTAAGGATCTAAACCTAAAAATGACCTCTAGTATCCAAGGGGAATTAATGAATGTCAGGGCCAAGGAGGTGAATGAAAACGACGTGCAGTCCAAAGTGTTCAACACCATACTGAACAATCCGGTGAAAATGGTTTTGGCAAGGACCGGGAACATATTAAAGGTTCAGGGAGGTGATAGTCTGGTTTCCAAAATGGCCAGGGCCTCTGGTCTGGAAGATGAATTCTCTATCAATATGATGAAAAAATCCTTGGAAAATGAGTTTGGATCAGTAGCATTGTCCAATAGCTATAAACAATTGACCTACATTTATCCAGATAGAAAGGTCAGCGTAAACGATAAATGGGAAAATGTCTATAATGGCAAATTGAAGACGACCAATGAATGGACCCTTAAAAGTATCGTGGACGGTAAGGCAACTATTAACGGAAAGGCTGCAGTGTTAATGGATGTAGAGGATGCCAATACCATTATGAAACTGAAGGGTACCCAAACCACTACCATAACGGCGGATACCGATACCGGATTTGTTACATACATGCTGATAGAGGGGATATCTACCGGGGTATCTACCATGACGCAAATGGGCGGACAAGAAATACCGACCACTATTACATCTAAAATAACGTACCAATTAATTAAATAACAATATGTTCAATAAAAATTTAAAACTAGTTATAGCCGGACTTATTATAGCCTATGCGGTATATCAATTTGTAGAAGGGAATATAGGCAATGGGATTGCATTGATCTTCCTTTCCTCCATTTTTGTATTTCTATATTTTAGGAATGAGATTATTTTATTGGCATTTCTTAAAATGCGTAAACAGGATTTGGCGGGTACAAAAAAATGGCTGGATAAAATTAAAAACCCGGATGCCGCCCTTACCACAAAGCAAAATGGGTATTATAATTATTTGAATGGAATCATATTTTCCCAGACCAACCTTACCCAGGCCGAAAAATACTTTAAAAAGGCCTTGAAATTTGGTCTAAATATGGATTATGATGTGGCAATGGCCAAATTGAGCCTTGCCGGTATTGCCATGCAAAAACGCAGAAAAAGGGAAGCTACCACACTATTGAACGAAGCGAAAAAGCTGGACAAACAAAATATGCTTGCGGAACAGATCAAGATGATGCAGCAGCAATTGAAAAAAATCTAGTGTTATATATAAGTATGTTCTGTCATTGAATTGCGATCCAGACTCCGTTTGACCGGACAATCTATCATTACTTCGAGACCCAAGATATTTTATTATTCAAGCGGATAAAATGACATTATTTCAAAAATTTGATTTTGAGATACATAACAAATATGATACAAGTAGAGAGATAGTTAAAGACTGTTATTAATTGAAAATTTCCAGATCGTCATTTCGAATGCATATGAGAAACCGAAGGTTCAGCGAAGCTAAACCGAAGGTTCACGAATACCCCTGAAATAAATATACATGAGCTAAATCACACATATAACTCCCAGCCAGTATGTGTGACTTCTCGTCGTCCCGAAAAGGGACTCTGTCGAAGTGACTACCGCTGCAGGGTTCATTCCAATAAAGATCTCAATTGTAACGGAACTGGGAAGTCATTTACGGTTAATTTAACACTCGATTAATTCCTCGATTATCGGTCTTGATGTCCTGCCCTCATTGCCAACTTCTAAAGCAGGGGAGCGAAAAGTCGGCTAAAAGACTCTTTTAGCCTTCTAATCAAGTTTCTGTTTTCCCAGCGTTCCAAGGTAACCTCTTCGCATTCCTGCAGGTCCAAATGGAATTGGCTCCGCATTTGTTGATTGAACTCCTTATTGTAGATCAAGGCATTTATTTCGAAATTCATGGAGAAACTCCGATAATCCATATTGGCCGTTCCAATACTGGAGAACATATCATCTATTACCAAAGTCTTGGCATGAATAAACCCTTTTCTATAACGATAAAGGGAGATGCCGGAATTTAGACATTCATCAATATAGGAGTCGGTGGCATACTGCGCTACCACCGAATCGGATTCGTAGGGTATTATGATCTTTATCTCTACCCCACTTCTTGCAGCGGTGGTCAAGGCCGTAAGAATGGACGAATTGGGTATAAAATACGGAGTAGTGATCAGGATACTTTTATGTGCCGAATTAATGGCGCAAAACATGGCTTCCATAATATTGGCCCAATCACTGTCGGGACCACTTGCCGCAATTTGTACCGCTACGGGTTTTTGGGTAGCGGATTTTTGTTTGGGGAGTAGAATTTCCTCAATCTCCATACTATCCTTGGCAGCAAAATTCCAGCTTAGGACAAAAGAGGATTGGAGGGCACCTACGGCACCTCCCTTGATACGCAAATGGGTATCCCTCCAGTATCTTTCATTATCAAAGGTGTTGTCGTATTTCTGATCTAGATTTATACCCCCTACATACCCAATATCACCATCTATTACCACAATCTTTCTGTGGTCCCTGTAGTTAAGTTTGCTGGTAGAGTTGGAGAACATAACGGGCATGAACGGAAAATGTTTTACTCCGCTATCTGTAAGCTTCTTTTTGAAAACTTTCGAGATATCACTGCCAACATCATCATAGATAAGTTTTACATTTACTCCTTCCCTAGCCTTTTTGCATAAAATGTCAATAATTTCACTGCCCAGACCTTTATCGAACAGCACAAAATACTCCAAGTGTATGTGGTGTTTGGCATTTTGAAGATCTTTCCTTAAATATTTAAACTTTTCCTCTCCATTTATAAGGATGTCCACCTCGTTATCAAAGGTAAGCAAGGCCCTTTCGTTATTCCGCATTAATTGGTAGATCTTATAAATACCTTCTCCCAAAAATTCCTTTAAATCGTCCCTTTCGGAACGGTCGAGATTAAAGCTATTGCGCCATTTTTTTAGTTGGTCATTGTCCCCGACGTATTTTTTTTCAAAAATCTTGTCCTTTCTGTAATCCTGTCCAAAAAAATAATAGACGAGCAGCCCTATAAAGGGCAATGTTGCCAAAACGAAAATGTAGGATAGCGTCTTGACCGGATTCTTGTTCTTAAGAACGATCAAAACCGAAAAAAAAATGACCAACAAATAATTAATACCTAAAAGTACGGGCCAAATATTATCCTTTAGGTAAGCACCCATTACTTGGAGATCTTATAGTAACCTTTGTTTGGAATTTCTATAGTATACTTCTTTTTGGAAGCATTGTTTAAATGGGGTTCCCTCAACCAAGGGTTATGTCGCTTTAATATTTTATAGTTGATTTCATAGAGTGCCGCAAAATCGGCAAAATTGTCCACTGGCTCTTCAATTTCAACATTAAAGGTGGGGACGGCGGTATACATATCTTCCTTTTCAATATGGAAGCCGTATTTTTCGGGATTGGATAATATTTCCTTAATGGCCAATATACGGAATACATAGCGACCTGTTTCTTCCCCTAAAAGAAGGTCATAATAGCCATCGGCTTTTTGTATTCCCATATACTTTTGGATGCCTCCTGCCCCCGCATTGTATGCAGCTGCGGCCAAGGTCCAACTTCCAAATTTCTCCTTGGACTTTTTTAGGTATTTACAGGCCACTTCAGTCGATTTTTCAACATGGTACCTTTCATCCACATTGCTGTTGATTTCCAGGCCGTATTCTTTTCCCGTGGCACTCATAATCTGCCAAAAGCCCGTGGCACCGGCCGGTGAAACCACATTTTGAAGCCCGCTTTCCGCCAAGGCCAAGTATTTAAAGTCGTCCGGAATTCCATTTTTCGCCAAGATAGGTTCTATAATGGGGAAGAATTTATGGGCCCTTTTCATAAGTAAAAGGGCATTGGACTGCCAATAGGTGTTCACCAAAAACTCACGGTCTACCCGTTCCATAATTTCCGGATCGTCAAAAGGAACCGGCTCCCCTGCAAAGTTTAAATCGTCCGGAATCTCAATGGCCGTAATCCGATAGCCCGGTTCGTCACTATCAATTGCTTTGGCCTCAGGTTCCACAACCGCCACGGAAGTTTCCCTATACTGGTTTTGTACAGCAAATATTAAGGTGCTTCCAACAAAAAAAACTCCCAAAATCATTAAAATGTTCTTTATAACCTTCATCTGTTCAATTTTTTAAATATTAAAATTATAGTATACGTCTTACTACATTTAGTAGTAACATTTCCTCCTCGGAGGTCAGGATCATTTATCCGTTTCTACCTCAAAGATATTAAGAAACTGTTTATATTTTGCTTTTGGAACATTTTAAAGTATATTTTTCGTCAGGCTAAGGTATTTTAATCCCGATTGCTCTTGGGAACATAACCAAAGCTACGGACCGTAAAATAGCTTAATCATTGAAAGGCGCCTAAAAGAACCAAAGGATAGAATTTAAACAGTTTCTATATACAACTGCCTTATTGCAAAATAATTGTAGGCAAGTGCTCATTAAACCATTTTGCGCGATGAATAATCATGGTATGTGTCCCATTTTTGACCCTAATACAATCTTTTATATAGGCTATGGGAAAGACCGGATCCTTATCACCATGAATATGAACAATATTATCGGCGCATTTTGTCTGTTTCCAGTTCACTATTGCATCTATGGACCAATCCAAATAATACTTATCCCGGACGGACAAGTACTGCTCGTAAAGGGCCAGGCGTTTGGGGATGGTTTCGCCAAAGGCATATTTGGCCAAAAGCTCCATATTGTTCACCAGACCGGTAGGCAATAATTTGTGCACTTTGGTATACTTGGCAAAAATCATTCTTTTGGGCAGTTCCGAATTACTTTTGACGCTCGAAATAATAATGACCTTTTCCACCTTAATGTGCTTGGCCATCTCCTGTACCAAAATACCGCCGAAGGACACCCCTATCAGAACTGCATCCTCATGTTTAATTTGGTGGGACATTTTCAGGGCATAATCCTCCAGGCTCATATCCTTATCGGGAACCGACCAATCCAAAAAATGCTTCTCAAAAATGGCCGTAGGCAGTTCCAATTTGTCAAATATAGTGGGATTGGCCGCCATGCCGGGCATGAAATAAACATGTTTTTTATTTTGGACCGTCCGGTTTTCAATCATAAATAGGATAATAACGAATTTTTCACTAACTTTGTTTTCTTGGCTTTTTCGTCCCTGCTTATGCGTTTATTTAGTTTACAAGCCTAGATTGTAATTTGAGAACGTTATGATCCAAAATTAGTCATTATTTAAAATCAAACTATATGAATGAAGTAGAAATTAAGGACAATGGCTTCTTGAGACAATTTGAAGCCAGGGTTGACGGCCACTTGGCCAAAATTGAATACTCTTCCCAAGAGCGCAAAGTTTTTTTAACAAAGCTTGTGATTCCCGAGGAAATAACAAAGGAAGGTTTTAAAGAGGAATTCATTAAAAGTGTCCTGAGCCATATCCAAGAACAAAATTTACGGGTTGTACCTACCAGTCCCCAAATTGCAGGTTTTTTAAGGAAAAACCGGCAATACAAGGAAATGCTTCCGGTAGGGATAAGAATATAACGATATAAAAAGCCTCCCGTAAATGGGAGGCTTTTTTATTTTATCCCTTTGGACCCTATATTTAGTAGCTTTTAGTATATCTAGACAGTTACCATACTGCCCACCTCAATACCCCTTACCATTCCATCATCATCAATTTCCGTAAGTTGAATTTCGTGCAAGGTATTTACCAAGCTAGGGTTCCACGGTGTTTTTATCTTTATATAATTCTCGGTAAAGCCATGTATGTATCCCTCCTTGTTTTCGGCTTCGTACAAAACGGTTCTGGTCGTGCCCAATTGCCCCTCATAGAACGCCCTTCTTTTTTTAACGGAAAGTCCCCTCAACATTTTACTTCTTTTATTCCTTACTTTTTTAGGGATTACCCCGGACAATTCCGTTGCCTTGGTATTATCCCTTTCAGAGTAGGTAAATACATGCAAATAGGAAATATCGAGTTCATTTAGGAAATTATAGGTCTCCAAAAAATGTGCTTCGGTTTCCCCTGGAAATCCAACTATGACATCGACCCCAATACAGGCATCCGGCATCACTTCCTTTATTTTTTTAACCCTATCTACATATAAATGGGTCAAATATCTTCTGCTCATCAATTTTAAAATGGCATCGCTACCGCTTTGTAGGGGAATGTGGAAATGGGGTACAAAGGAATTGCTCTGCGCCACAAAATCTATGGTTTCATTTTTCAACAAATTGGGTTCAATGGAGGAAATTCGCAGGCGGTGTATGCCCTCTACCCTATCCAAGGCCTTTACCAGATCCAAAAAGGTATGTTCATGCTTTTTATTGCCAAATTCCCCCTTACCATAATCACCTATATTAACCCCTGTAAGTACAATTTCCTTGATGCCCTTAGATGAGATTTCAGCGGCATTATTAAGAACATTCTGAAGGGTATCACTTCTCGAAATCCCCCTGGCCAAAGGAATCGTACAATAGGTGCATTTGTAATCGCAGCCATCCTGTACCTTTAGAAATGCCCTGGTACGGTCCCCTATGGCATAACTGCCCACATAAAAGTCGGCCTCCTCTATTTCGCAGGAATGTACCTGTCCAAAATCGTTTTTGGAAAGATCATTTACATAATCCGCGATCTTAAACTTTTCCGTGGCTCCCAAGACCAGATCAACACCGTCCACCGCTGCCAATTCTTCGGGTTTAAGCTGTGCATAGCACCCTATGGCCGCAACAAAGGCGTTGGGATTGCTCTTTTGTGCTTGCTTTACGATGGATTTAAATCGCTTATCCGCATTTTCCGTAACGGAACAGGTATTGATGACATACATATCCGCATTTTCGGAAAAATCAACACGCTCAAAGCCTTCCTCTATCAAGTTCCTGGCTATGGTCGAGGTTTCGGAAAAATTGAGCTTGCAGCCCAGGGTATAGAAAGCGACTTTTTTCTTCATCATGGTTCTTCTTGGACCGAATCCAATTCGGTTTTTAATACATTGATCCCAAACGTTTGCAAATATACCAATAAATAGGAATCCCTATAAAATTGCCTAAGGTTTGGTCAATTTATTATGAAGAGAGACAATCTATAGATTCTCCGACCCCCTTGGTCAGGGTCCGTCCGTGCCGGTATGGACCGGTTTACCTCTCCTTGGGAGAGGTCGGGACTGCCTTTTCAGCAGTTCCGGGTGAGGCAAAATAAAAAAATTTTTGATTTTTTTAATCTTTGCGCCACCTTTTGGTTTCCTCAAAAACGTGGTCCAAAATCCTGGCATCCATTTCATTGAATTCCACCCCCCTACGTGCCATCATGACCTTTGCAGCTTCATAGGCCTTTTGGGGCTGGTATGTAGTGAAACCGGAAGCCCCTCCCCAACTAAAACTGGGAACAAAATTCCTGGGGAATCCGGGGACATAAATATTACAGTTTACACCAATTACCGTTCCGGTATTGAACATGGTATTTATGGCCGTTTTGCTATGATCGCCCATCATTAGCCCGCAAAACTGTAGTCCGGTCTGTTCAAATTTTTCGGTATCATAATTCCATAGGCGCACCTTTGCATAATTATTTTTTAAGTTCGAATTATTGGAATCGGCACCAATATTGCACCATTCCCCCAGCACCGAATTGCCCAGATAGCCTTCATGCCCCTTACTGGAATATCCTATAAGTACAGAATTGGAAATTTCGCCACAAACTTTACTATAGGGGCCTACAGTGGTAGGGCCATAGATTCTGGCGCCCATTTTCACCACTGCCTTTTCGCAAAGGGCGAAACCTCCCCGAATAAGGTTGCCTTCCCATACTTCGGAGTTTTTGCCCAAGTAAATGGGGCCTTCGGAAGCATTTAATATACTGTATTCCACACTGGCACCTTCTTCCAAAAATATATTTTCCGGGTGTACCACACTATTGGTCTTGGAAATGGGGGCACTTTTTCTGCCCTTGGTCAACAGCTCGAAATCTGCCTGCATGGCCTCCCCATTTTTTGAAAAGATATCCCAAGTATTTTCAATTCGCAGTACGGGACCTTCGTATTCAATATGGGCGTAGGTGGAAAAATCAACTTCTTCCTGGGTTTCCTTGGCAAAAAAGGCGATTACCTCCCCGCCATAAAACACCGCCTCTTTTTCATTTAATTGGGCCACTATCCCAACCAAGTCCGGATTGGGCAAAAAGGAAGCATTAATAAGCACATTTTCGTCCATTTCCACCATAGGAAATCTTTCGGAAAGATAATCCTCGGTTATGGTGGTAATTGTGCTCCCCAGATAATTTTCCCACTTTTCCCTAATGGTGAGAACACCGATCCTAATATCTGCAACAGGTCTGGTAAATGTGAACGGCAACAATGCCCTTCTAACCGTACCGTCAAAAAGAATATAGTTCATACAACTAAATTATCTTAAGTACATGACAAAAATAGTTTTAACAATATTTTTCGGAAAATCCGTATTGCCCCAAACCCTAAAGCCTGCCTGTCCGGTAGGCAGGGGAGCCTGATTTTCCTTGATTTTACCCTTTAGGGTTGGGGTTGAAAATTAAGGAAAATCTTTCGAAATGGAATTTTGTCATGTACTATACTAAATTATAACAAAAAAAGTCACGCTTCTGCGTGACTTAATAACTCTTTTGTAAAGAAAATATTATTTTTTGAACTTATCGTATTTGTTCTTGAATTTATCGATACGTCCTGCGGTATCCAAAAATTTGGCCTTACCGGTATAGAATGGATGTGAAGTTCTGGAAATTTCCAATTTGACCAATGGATATTCAACCCCATCAACATCTAAAGTTTCTTTGGTATCGGCTGTGGATTTAGTGATGAATACCTCTTCATTGGACATGTCCTTAAAGGCTACCAATCTATAATTCCCTGGATGTATATCTTTTTTCATGTTTTGTTCCTGCTTAATTTCGAGGTGCAAATTTAAATATTTTTCTGAAAAGAACAACTTTAAATCCCAAAAAAGAAAAATAAAAATTGCCTATCTTTAAACGTAACAAATTTAATGACTTTAACACTAATCCTAATAACTATTCAAAATTTAATCAACATGGAAGAAACCAAACCAAAAACAGGAAAATACGCTTTAACCTATGGACTTATCCTAGGTGCCTTGAGCGTTGTATTTGCTCTAATGCTTTATTCGTTGGATATGCATTACCAAGGCGGAATGATGGTACTGGGAGTTAGTCTTTTAATAATGCTTGCGGTGATCGTTATAGGCATGATGCAATTCAAAAGGGACAATAACGGTTTAATGACCTTTGGGGAAGGTTTAAAGGTTGGCGTGGGTATTGGCCTAATAGGTGGAATCATTGGAATTTTGTTCAATCAGATCATGGCCGGACTTATAGATCCTGAAATGATGGACAAAGCTATGGAATATCAAAGAGGACTACTCATGGAAACCACTAAAATGACCCCTGAGCAAATTGATGCCCAAATGGAAATGGGTAAAAAATTCTCTACACCTTCCATGCAAATTGTCTTTGGGCTAATTTATAGTATAGTGGCAAGCCTTTTGTTATCACTTATTCCAGCATTAATTTTAAAAAGGAAAGAAACTATTCAGTAATTTGTACTTTTGAAAAGATTTTCCATTAGTACCGAATGAATATATCCATAATAATTCCCTTACTTAACGAAGAAGAATCGTTGAAAGAACTGCATGATTGGATTGTACGCGTAATGCAATCCAATCATTTTTTATATGAAATACTTTTTATAGATGACGGAAGTACCGATGGTTCTTGGGACATAATTACCAAATTGGGGGCTTCCAATCCCAATGTTAAGGGAATCCGTTTCTTAAAGAATTTTGGGAAATCGCAGGCCCTACATGCCGGATTTAAGGCCGCGCATGGCGATGTGGTAATTACTATGGATGCAGACCTTCAGGATAATCCGGAGGAAATTCCGGAATTGTACCGAATGATCGCAGAGGAAGGGTTCGATCTTATTTCCGGTTGGAAAAAAAAAAGATACGATTCCATCCTCAGTAAAAACCTTCCTTCCAAATTGTTTAATTGGGCTGCCCGTAAGACTTCCGGCGTGCGCCTGCACGATTTTAATTGCGGTCTGAAAGCCTATAAGAAAGAGGTCGTAAAAACCATTGAAGTCTCCGGGGAAATGCACCGGTATATTCCCGTTCTCGCCAAAAGTGCCGGATTTCATAAAATAGACGAAAAGGTAGTACAGCACCAGGCCCGGAAATATGGGAAGACCAAATTTGGTATGGATCGCTTTATCAATGGTTTTTTGGATCTGATCACCATCTGGTTCGTTTCCAAATTTGGAAAACGGCCCATGCACCTTTTTGGTGCTCTGGGAGTCCTTATGTTTACTATTGGTTTTGGTTTTGCCCTATATCTGGGTATCGATAAGATCTTCATCAATCCTTTTGGGCGACTCATAACGCAGCGACCACAATTTTATATTGCACTGATAGCTATGGTGATAGGGACGCAGCTTTTCCTCGCAGGTTTTTTAGGGGAAATAATGGTAAGATCCCGCAAGAACGAAACCCGTTACAATATCACTGAAGAAATAAATCTCTCCGAACAATAAATGAATATTCTTTGTATTTTTAAGAACATATAATACCAAACGACTATGGAAGCCATACTGAAAAATGCCAAAAATTGGTTGACCGATTTTTTCGATGATAAGACCAGGAGCGAGATTCAAAAGTTGATAGAAGGCAATACCGAAGAGCTAAAGGACCGCTTTTACAAGGATCTCGAATTTGGAACCGGAGGGATGCGCGGCATTATGGGTGCCGGTACCAATAGAATAAATAAATATACCTTGGGAAAAAGTACCCAAGGCCTTAGTAACTACTTAAATCAAGTATATAGTAAGGAACAAGTGAAGGTAGTCATTGCCTATGACTGTAGGCATAATAGCGATACCTTGGCCAGGACCGTTGCCCAAGTTTTTGCCGCCAATGGTATTAAAGTATACCTTTTTTCGGAACTGCGCACCACCCCCGAACTATCTTTCGCCGTAAAATACCTGAACTGCCACGCAGGTATCGTTTTAACGGCTTCGCACAACCCACCGGAATACAATGGCTATAAAGTATATTGGAGCGATGGTGGACAGATAGTACCCCCCCAGGACGGGGCCATAGTGGATGAAATAAATAGCCTTTCCTTTGAAGAAATCAAATTTAATGCAGATGAAAGCCTAATAGAATTGATAGATAAAAAGGTGGATGATGCCTTTATGGAAGCTTCCGTTAAAAATGGGAACTTCAATGCCAAGGGCAAGGACGATTTTAAAATTGTATTTACTTCCCTTCACGGAACCTCCATTACCGTTATCCCCGAAGTACTCCAAAGGGCCGGTTATAAAAATGTGACCGTTATTGAGGAACAGGCCAAACCTGATGGTAATTTTCCCACTGTAGTCTCCCCAAACCCAGAGGAACCGGAAGCCCTGTCCATGGCCATTAAAAAGGCCGAGGAAATTGGAGCGGATATGGTAATCGGCACCGATCCGGATAGCGACCGACTAGGAGTGGCCGTGCGTAATTTGGAAGGGGAAATGGAAATCCTGAACGGCAATCAGGCCATGATTATGATGACCAAGTTTTTGTTGGACCAAAGGAAGAAAAAAGGAATCACCGGCAAGGAATTTATCGCTTCCACCATTGTTTCCACACCTATGATGGACGCCTTGGCCAAAGGCTATGGAGTAGAATGTAAGACCGCCCTTACCGGCTTTAAATGGATCGCCAAAATGATCAAGGATTTCCCTGAGCAGCCTTTCATTGGCGGTGGCGAGGAGAGCTTTGGTTTTATGGTAGGCGATTTTGTAAGGGACAAGGATGCGGTGACCGCTACCCTCCTGGCCTGTGAAATTGGTGCCAATGCCAAGGCCAATGGCAGTTCGTTCTACAAGGATCTGATAGATTGCTATGTGGACTATGGGTTCTTTAAGGAAAAATTAATTTCCCTGACCAAAAAGGGAATGTCCGGAGCGGAGGAAATTAAGCAGATGATGATCGATTTTAAGGATAATCCTGTGGATACTATCGATGGTTCCAAAGTAGTAATTGTGGAAGATTACAATACGGCGACCTCTAAAAATGTATTGACGGGCAAAGTGACCCCTATAGATATTCCAAAATCCAACGTCCTGATCTACATTACCGAAGATGGTACCAAAATGGCGGCCAGGCCAAGCGGTACGGAACCTAAGATCAAATTTTATTTTAGCATTAACACCAAACTGGACAAGGCGGCGGACTACAAAAAAGTGGATGCCGAACTCGATGCCAAAATTGAAAGAATCCTTAAAGAACTGAATATAGGTTAATGGAATATTTTAAAAAGATTCTTCGCTTTGCGAAACCCTACCGTAAATACGGTTTTTTAAACATTTTTTTCAATATTCTATATGCCCTTTTCAGTGCCCTTTCCTTTGCGGCCCTAATCCCCATGTTGGACGTACTTTTTAAACCGGAAAAGAAGATTTTGGTGGAGCCGGTCTATGAAGGCATGGGACAGTTAAAGGATTATTTGCAGGACTATATTAATTATAGGGTTAATGCCTATTCCGGGGATGATGAAATGAAAGGACTGGTCCTGGTCATTGGATTGGTCTTGATTCTTTTCCTTTTGAAGAATTTCTTCAACTACCTGGCCATGTATTTTATTACCTTTCTGAGAAACGGGGTACTAAAGGATATTAGGAACAAAATGTACGCCAAAATAGTGGACTTGCCCATCTCCTATTATTCGGAGAAACGCAAGGGCGATGTTATTGCCCGTATTACTTCGGACGTTTTGGAAATTCAACATTCCTTCCTATCCATATTAGAACTGATCGTCAGGGAACCGCTTACCATCATTTTTACTATTTTGATCATGTTCGGGATAAGCACAAAATTGACCCTGTTCGTCTTTATTTTTATCCCCATCGCGGGTATGATCATTTCAAGGATTGGAAAATCACTTAAAAAGAAATCGGATCGGGTACAAAGGGAACAAGGGGAATTTCTATCAATAGTAGAAGAAACCTTGGGCGGCCTTAGGGTGATAAAAGCATTTAATTCCGAATCCAGGTTCTATAAAACATTTACTACCTCCACCAGTAGGTTTTTCCATTTTTCCAATAAGCTGTTGAACAGACAGAATCTTGCTTCCCCAACAGGGGAATTTTTGGGGATATTGGTCATTGGGGTATTGTTATGGTTTGGCGGAAAAATGGTCTTGATAGATAAAACCCTGGATGCCTCCTCTTTTATTGCCTATATGGGGCTTGCCTACAACATACTAACGCCTGCAAAGGCCATTAGTAAGGCCTCCTTTGGAGTAAAGAAAGGGAATTCGGCAGCAGAACGGGTATTGGAAATTTTGGAAACCGAAAATCCAATTGTTGAAAAGAAGGATGCTGTTGTTAAAACTACATTTGATGGAGGAATAGACATTAACAATGTTTCCTTTAAGTATGAGGATGAATATGTGTTGAAAAATTTTAATCTAAAGGTTCCCAAAGGCCAAACCGTAGCCCTGGTAGGCCAATCGGGAAGCGGAAAAAGTACCATAGCCAACTTAATGACCCGCTTTTATGATGTAAATGGGGGGGAAATAAAAATTGATGGCGTTGATATTCGGGATTTTTCTAAAAAATCGCTCCGTAATCTAATGGGACTGGTTACCCAAGATTCCATTTTGTTCAACGATACCGTTAAAAATAATATTGGATTGGGCAAAGAGGGTGCCACGGAGGAGGAAATAATGGAAGCTGCCAAAATAGCCAATGCCCACGATTTTATTAGTGGACTGCCACATGGGTATGATACGAATATCGGGGATAGCGGAAATAAATTAAGTGGGGGACAAAAGCAGCGGTTGTCCATAGCAAGGGCCGTGTTAAAAAATCCGCCCATTATGATTTTGGACGAGGCTACCTCTGCACTGGATACGGAAAGCGAACGATTGGTACAGGATGCCCTGGAAAAGATGATGCGGAATAGGACCTCTATTGTAATTGCGCACCGACTGTCCACCATACAAAATGCCAATACGATCGTGGTTTTGCAGAAAGGTGAGATTGTGGAACAAGGTTCCCATACTGAACTCATGGAAAAAGACGGGGTCTATAAAAGGTTGGTTACCATGCAGTCTTTTTAAGGTATATAAAAGCCATGACCAAACCTAGGTGTAATATACGTTGATTGGACCCTAACGGAAACTGAGTCAAGGCAAATAACCTTATCGGGACGCCTGTTGTTCCAAGACCTCGTTCTGCGATAATCGGTATTTAAGAATGTTCAAATATAGAAGGGCTTCCTTATTGTCATAATCCGCATAAGACTTCGATGCCCAATCCATGGCGGTATTCAGATCCCCGTTGATCTCATTTATTATCGCCATATTGTAACAGGCCCGTCCTGCAATTTTGGGTTTGGAATTGTCCAACTCTTTTTCCCAAAGTTGGGCAGCACCTTGCCAATCCCCGGTCTGCGCCCTTCTTTTGGCCACCACGAAATTGTCCGTTCCGCGTACAAAGTAGTCCCTGGATATCCTGTGCCTGTACGGGGAAAGTCTGGAACCATATGCAAATCCCATATTCATGCTCAATGTTTCAACAGCCTCGTTCCTACGGGCTATGGCTTCAATTGCCTTTACGGGATTAATACCTTTTCCGGAAGATACCAACTGATCTGTATACATAAATTCGTCCACTATTTGCCTGTTACGTGGATTATAGATCCGCCACCCATTTTTTACAAGGGTGTTCAGGGTCACTTCATGGGCCGGGACCGACACTTTGACTCCTAAATTGTTGGGTAGTTGCATTACGGATGGTTTATAGGAAACCTGAGTGTCCGTATCATAAAATGCCAAGGAAAAAATGGCATCAACTCCGTTGGCGGCACAAATTTCCTCTATCACTTCCCAGGACAGGCTTGCCGGAAAGACATCCAGTCCTTTTCTTATTTCCGTTTCCTTATCCAAAATAAGTATTTCCTCAAACCTTCCCGTGCCCGCCAGTTCATCCGATAGGGCATTAATGGCAACTTCGGCCCCCTTTCTGTCCAAATCAAGTCCTTCAGCCGATAATATTTGGTCTATTTTGTCAATTGTCCTATTAACTTCGGAAGGCAGACTTCTGTTAATAATACCTATTCTTTGTATCTCTTTGGGAAGATGCACTATGGCCGGTTCCGTGGCTCCCATCGTTAAATTATTGGTGGCACTACAGGACATTAATAAAATGCCTATGCCGATATATCCGAGTAACAGTTTATAGTTTTTCATCCCAATGGTTTTAGTGGTTATTATTCAATAACTTTGGTAATTACCTAGCTATAAAACACCTACTGCACTGGAAATATTGTTCCAGAAATCAATATTTTACTGTTTTACCCGGGTTGGGACAGGTCTATGGACATAAAAGAGTTGGGCCAAGGCAACAAATACATGTAATTACAGTCTTCCCATATTGCACCTATTCCTTACCTTTGAAGGCTATATATCCTTATGGAAAGGAAAATTGAATAAATGAATAAAATAAGTTCAAAAACGCTTCAAGATCTCGAATTTAATACCGTCCTATTACAATTGGCCGCCCGATGTACCACAGAACTCGGAAAGGAACAAGTTGCCAATTTGGAACCAATAACGGATAAAACCGAGTTATTGGCCGTTTTGGGACAAACTTCCGAGTATCTGGCCTCCTACTCCAACGACAATAGGATTCCGAATCATAACTTTGACACCATTAATCAGGAGTTGAAACTCCTTAAAATAGAGAATACCACATTGGAAGTGGGAGGGTTCAAGAAAATAGGTTCCATTTGTACTACTGTGGCCACCCATATCAAATTCTTTATAAAATTTAAGGAGTACTATCCCCTTCTATACGTTGTTTCCGATGGCATTGCCCTAAACTTGGAAATTCCCCGAAATATAGAGGCTGTCATTGATAAATTTGGGGAAATAAGGGATAATGCCTCCACCAACCTTCAAAATATCCGTTCCCAAATGGTTGTGGTGAAGGGCAAAATAAATCAGAGTTTTGCCACGGCGCTGAATACCTATCATGCCTCGGAGCTTTTGGATGAAATAAGGGAATCCGTTGTAGATAATAGACGTGTACTTGCCGTAAAGAGTATGTATCGAAAAAAAGTAAAGGGCGCCGTAATGGGAACCTCCAAAACAGGAAGCATTGTCTACATTGAGCCGGAGGCCACCCTTAGGTACAGTAGGGAACTTGGCAACTTGGAATTTGAGGAACGCGAAGAGATACAAAAAATATTGAACGATCTTACCAACCGCATACGCCCCTTTGCCCCTGAGTTATATGCTTATCAAGATTTTTTGGTCCATATGGACATTACGGCCTCCAAGGCCAAATATGCCCTGGAAATGGATGCCGTGTTGCCGGAAATTAGTGACCAAAGGGAGCTTTACCTTAGGGATGCCTACCATCCTTTGCTGTTTTTGAGCAATAAGTACAAAAAGGAAAGAACATACCCTCAAACCATTGCCCTGCATCCCGAAAACAGAATTATAGTGATTTCCGGACCCAATGCAGGGGGGAAAAGTATTACCCTAAAAACCATTGGTCTGTTGCAGGTGATGTTGCAGAGTGGTTTATTGATCCCGGTTCATGAGCGATCCAAAGTTTGTTTGTTCGATAATGTCCTGACAGATATAGGCGACAACCAATCCATAGAAAACCATCTCAGCACCTATAGTTATCGCTTAAAGAATATGAATTACTTCTTGCGGAAATGCAACGACAGGACCTTGTTTCTGATCGATGAATTTGGAACGGGAAGCGATCCTGAACTGGGCGGTGCCCTTGCCGAGACTTTTTTGGAAGTTTTCTACGAAAGGGGTGCCTACGGAGTTATTACCACCCATTACGCCAATCTTAAATTGTTGGCCAACGAATTGCCGCATGTTACGAATGCCAATATGCTCTTCGATGGAAAATCGCTGGAACCAACCTACCAATTGGTACTGGGACAGGCCGGTAGTTCCTTTACATTTGAAGTGGCCCAGAAGAATGGTATTCCCTATAGCCTCATCAACAAGGCGAAAAAGAAAATAGAACACGGCAAGGTCCGTTTTGATGCCACCATTGCCAAACTTCAAAAGGAGCGCAGTAAAATGGAAAAAACGGGTTCCAGGTTACAGGAGGAGGAATCCAAGGCCAGGACGGAGGCCCAAAAACTGGAAGACCTTAATTCCAAGATCAAATCCAAATTGGAAAACTATCAAGAACTGTACGATCATAACCAACGGATGATCTATTTGGGGAATAAGGTAAATACGGCTGCCGAAAAATATTTTCAGGATAAAAAGAAACGGAATTTGGTTTCCGAATTGATACGTATTGTGGAAACAGAAAATAGCAAGCGCAAAAAACAATCGGTAAAAGAGGTAGAGGCACAAAAGGAAAGGAAGGCCAAAGTGGAACAGGAAGTGATAAAAAAGGTGGAGGTAATCCGCGAAAAGAAAAAAGTAGAGAAAAAGAAGGCAGAAGTAAAGGAAAAAAATAAGCCACGACCCATATTTAAAATAGGGGATCGTGTACGCTTAACAGACGGAAAGGCCGTGGGCAGTATAGATAGTTTGGAAAAGAACAAGGCTATTGTAAACTATGGTATTTTTACCACCAATGTTGCGGTAGACCAACTGGAATTGGTTGAAAGAAAAATATAATACGTGGTTGGACCACTACAAAAATGATTGAAAATAATAAAATAATTCTCTTTGACGGCGTTTGCAACCTTTGCAATAGTGCTGTGCAATATGTTATTGAACACGATAAAAACAATGTTTTTAAGTTTGCTGCCCTGCAAAGCGCTATCGGGGAGAAATTAATGAAGGAGCGCGGGATAGATGCCTCCCAGATCGATTCCATAATTCTCATAGAACAGGGTGTGGCCTATTACACCAAATCTACCGCTGCCCTTAAAATTGCCCAATCTTTTGGCGGGATCTGGAAGTTGGCGGGGGTGTTCCATTGGATCCCCGAAAAAATTAGGAACTGGGTGTACAACTACATTGCCGATAATCGATATAAATGGTACGGTAAAAAAGAGGCCTGTATGGTTCCAGATCCAGCGTTAAAATCAAAATTTTTATAAAAGGGAACATGCCTTCCTTACTTATTTGTAAATTTTAATAGCTAACGAGATAAGTATAAATTTGTAATTATCAATAAACACCATTTAAATTATGGAATACCGGATAGAAAAGGATACCATGGGCGAGGTTAAAGTGCCGTCCAACAAATATTGGGGAGCCCAGACCGAACGCTCTAGAAATAATTTTAAAATTGGTCCTGCGGCATCGATGCCCTTGGATGTGGTTTATGGATTTGCCTATTTAAAAAAAGCGGCGGCCTACGCCAACCATGAATTGGGTGTACTTTCCGAAGAAAAAAGGGATCGTATTGCCCAGGTATGTGATGAAATTTTAGAGGGTAAACACGATGACCAATTTCCCTTAGTGATATGGCAGACCGGGTCCGGTACCCAAAGCAACATGAACGTTAACGAGGTTATTGCCAATAGGGCCCATGAGTTGGCCGGAAAAAAAATAGGGGAAGGTGAGAAAACCATCCAGCCCAATGATGATGTTAACAAATCCCAGTCTTCCAATGATACCTTTCCTACGGGGATGCATATTGCAGCCTATAAAAAGATTGTGGAAGTTACCCTACCCGGAGTTAGGCAACTTAGGAATACCTTGGATAAAAAAGCCAAGGAATTTGCCAAGGTGGTAAAAATAGGAAGGACCCATTTAATGGATGCTACTCCCCTCACCCTGGGACAGGAAATTTCCGGTTATGTTTCCCAACTGGATCACGGACTAAAAGCCTTGGACAACACCTTAGATCATTTGAGCGAATTGGCGCTTGGCGGTACTGCCGTAGGCACCGGTCTAAATGCCCCAAAAGGCTATGATGTATTGGTTTCACAATATATAGCCCGTTTTACGGGACTACCGTTCAAAACTGCTGAAAACAAGTTTGAGGCCCTGGCTTCCCATGATGCCATAGTGGAAACACATGGCGCCCTAAAACAATTGGCGGTAAGCCTAAATAAAATAGCCAATGACATCAGGATGATGGCTTCAGGACCCAGATCGGGGATAGGTGAAATTATTATTCCCGCGAACGAACCTGGGAGTTCCATTATGCCCGGAAAGGTGAACCCTACCCAATGCGAGGCATTGACAATGGTCTGTGCACAAGTGATGGGGAACGATGTTGCCATAAGTGTCGGTGGAACCCAAGGCCATTATGAACTAAATGTATTTAAACCCATGATGGCAGCGAACATATTACAATCTGCCGAATTAATAGGGGATGCCTGTATCAGTTTCGATGAGAATTGTGCCATCGGAATAGTACCCAATCACGATGTTATTAGGCAGCTTCTGAACAATTCATTAATGTTGGTTACGGCCCTGAACACTAAAATTGGATATTACAAGGCCGCGGAAATAGCCAATACGGCCCATAAGAATGGTACCACCTTAAAGGAAGAGGCCATCAATTTAGGATATGTTACCGCCGAGGATTACGACGAGTGGGTAAAACCTGAGGATATGGTAGGTAACTTAAGTTAAAAATGACCAGTAACACTAAAAATAAAAGGCCAATCCCGAAAGATTGGCCTTTTTAGTTAAATGGATAGTGTTCCTTACTTTAACTGAAATTTGGAAGTTCCCAACAACTTTAGATTGTTGTCGTAAACATTTACCATATAGTTCCCTTTTTGGAATTCACTTGCCGGCTTGTCGATGAAATCACATACGTCCAAAGATCGGTTCTCATAGTAGAAATCGGTTCCTTTACTGTACGTTACCGATGCTCCAGAATCATTTGTTTTAGAGAAACTTTCTCCCAATACATTTCCTTGTGGATCCAAAACCTCAATTAAGAACTGTCGGTCACCAGCTTGGGCAATTACGTTGTCCGCAACGGTAAAACAAACTTTTAATTTATCTGTAGCCTTGGCCCTAGCGGTAGAAACCAATTTACCACTTGTTCTTTCCTTAACGGCATCAACGGAAAATTTGGATAAATTCAGAGCCGATCCTTTTTCCACAGCATCTGCCAATTGTGTATTTTGCACTACCAAGGAATCGTTGAAAACGGTCTGTTTTTCCAATTCAACATAAGTACTGTCCCTTTGCATTGCCAAGAAAGTATTGGATCTGGTTAGGGAATCCACTTTTCTTAACAACTGCTCCCTTTCCTTGGTCAGGATACCTACTTGTTTTCTGTAGCGATAAAGACTGGCAATATCGGTCTTCATTGTCTTAACGGAATCAATGTATTTTGCAATGTTGTCCCTGGCAGAAACCAATTCCTCATTGGTAGCGTTGCTTTCCAAGATGGCCTTGTCATACTCGGACTTTAAACTGGTCAGATCTTCAACGACCAATTCTTTCTCTTTAGTAAGTAATGCAGTGTTCTTTTGTTTATCCTGATATAAACTTACCGTGTATATGATTACCCCAAGTAAAATTACACCTAATAAGCCTGCAATAACTTTCAATCCATTATTACTTTTTGTTTCAGTCATAATTATAATTATTTATTTTACCTTAAATTTATTTGTTTGTAACACTCTTATATACGATCCGGTTTGGATTTTAGATTTTTTTTGTTAAAAATAATAAAATTACGGCCTAAGATTACAAAATGTTTGCCTTAACTTTAGGGAAGTAGTGTTTTATCATGATGTCCCGAAGTATGGTTCCTATTAAATTCTGGCAGGAAACAAGGTTTACGAACCTTAATCCGGTAGGGATGGAAATATTTTAAAGTTTAGCCTGTGTACATTTATGTATGGAAAGTATGGTTTATAACCATTGAAATGGAAAGTGAAATCTCTTCTGTGATAGTAGTGTTAAGTTAACCGTGAAATGACTTCTCGACTCCGCTCGAAGTGACGATAGATTGTCTGGTCGAGCGGAGTCGAGACCTGAATTCAATGACAAAACATCCTTAACATAACAGTAGTAATGATAAAACGAAATTATTAATGATTTAAAAAACGATAATTATGCACTGTTCAAACTACCTTATTACAGCAGCCTTATGTATGGGCCTAGTGACCATGGGCTGCAAGGAAAAAACCAAGTCCGGCCCTGAGAGCGCAAAGGCCCTTGGTCCCAACACTGAAAATACGATTTCCAGTATTGAAATTACTCCCATAGAGCACGCCACAGCGGTTTTGGATTGGGATGGAACCATTATCTATATAGATCCCGTGGGAGGAAAGGAGGCTTTTGCGGCCGTTGCGGAACCGGACCTGATTTTGATCACCGACATCCATGGGGATCACTTTAGCCTGGAAACCCTACAGGCCTTGGAAACCCAAAAAACCAAAATAATTGTTCCACAAGCTGTGGCAGACAAAATACCTTCGGAGTTTACTCCGCAGTTGGATATTCTGAACAATGGGGATACCAAAGAGCGCTATGGTATTTCCATTGAGGCCATACCTATGTACAACCTTAGGGAGAAAGCCAAAGATTTTCATACCAAAGGAAGGGGAAATGGTTATGTGCTCAGTAAAAATGATCAGAGAATTTACTTTTCAGGCGATACCGAGGATATTCCTGAAATGCGCGCCTTACAAAATATAGATAAGGCCTTTGTCTGTATGAACCTGCCATATACCATGACGGTTGAAAGTGCTGCGGATGCCGTGCTGGAATTTAAGCCCAAACAGGTTTATCCCTATCATTACAGAGGAAAGCCCGAAGTTGGGGATGTGGCCGAATTTAAAACCTTGGTAAACTATAGGAATCCCGCTATCGAGGTAGTGCAATTGGATTGGTATCCCAAGGAAGATTATTAAGGTATTGTCGGATTTTGAGGCCCTGATTAATCAAAAAAACACTTTCTCTAGCGCGAGCGTCTACGCTCGTGCTTACAATCACCGCTAGCGCAAGCCTGTCTGCCGACTAAGGCAGGCCTGCCTCGCCGTCAGACAGGCGTCCACGCTCGCGCTTACAATCCCTTGCCCGCACTTACAATCCATTCCGTCTTCACTGCCTCTGGGTGGAATGGCTACCTTTCCTTATTAATATTAAAACAGTAAGCTTACCGTATCAACTTCTTATATTTTAGTCGCTTGGGTATTAGATCCCCGCCCAAACGTTTCTTCTTGTTTTCTTCGTATTCAGAGAATGATCCTTCAAAGAAATAGACTTGGGAATCCCCTTCAAAAGATAGAATATGCGTACAGATCCTGTCCAAAAACCATCTGTCGTGGGAAATGACCACAGCACATCCTGCAAAATTTTCCAGACCTTCTTCCAATGCTCTCAAGGTATTAACGTCCAAATCATTGGTCGGCTCGTCCAAAAGCAGCACGTTGCCCTCCTCCTTTAGGGTCATCGCCAAATGCAAACGGTTGCGCTCCCCTCCGGAAAGCATATCTACTTTTTTGTTCTGCTCGCTTCCCGAAAAATTGAACCTGCTTAAGTAGGCCCTGGAATTTACCTGCCTGCCCCCCATCATTATCAATTCCTGCTCGTCACTAAAATTCTGCCATATGGTCTTATTGGGATCTATATTGGAATGACTCTGGTCTACATAGGCAATTTTTGCCGTTTCACCTACTACAAACTCCCCTTTATCAGGTTGTTCCTCACCCATAATCATACGGAAAATGGTGGTTTTACCAGCACCGTTGGGACCAATAATACCTACAATGCCCGCTTGTGGCAATTTAAAATTCAAGTCCTCATAAAGCAATTTATCCCCATAGGCCTTACTTACGCCCTTGGCTTCTATTACATTGGTCCCCAATCGAGGTCCGTTGGGGATATAGATCTCTAGTTTTTCGTCCAATTGCTTTTGGTCCTGGCTCATCAACTTGTCATAGTTCTGTAAACGGGCCTTTTGCTTGGTCTGTCTCCCCTTTGCTCCCTGCCTTACCCAATCCAGCTCGCGTTCCAATATTTTCTGTCTTTTGGAAGCTGTTTTGCTCTCTTGGGCCATGCGCTTGGATTTTTGATCCAACCAACTGGAGTAGTTTCCTTTCCAAGGAATGCCTTCCCCCCTATCCAGCTCTAAGATCCATCCGGCCACATTATCCAAGAAATACCTATCGTGGGTAACCGCAATAACGGTTCCCTTATATTCGGCCAAATGATGCTCCAACCAATGAACGGATTCCGCATCCAGATGGTTGGTCGGCTCATCCAACAATAAAATTTCAGGTTCCTGCAACAACAATCTGCACAATGCCACGCGTCTTTTTTCCCCTCCGGAAAGTATCCCTATTTTCTTATCGGGGTCCGGGGTGCGCAAGGCGTCCATGGCAACTTCCAATTTGTTGTCCAGTTCCCAGGCATTGGTGGCATCAATTTTATCCTGAAGTTCGGCCTGCTTGTCCATGAGTTTTTGCATTCTATCCGCATCCTCATATACTTCGGGAAGCCCGAACATATCATTTATCTTATTGTATTCATCCAAGATGGCCACCGTATCCGCCACCCCTTCCTTGACTATTTCCAAAACGGTCTTATTTTCGTCCAGTTGGGGTTCCTGCTCCAGATATCCCACCTTATATCCTGGAGAAAAAACTACATCGCCCTGAAAGTTTTTGTCCACCCCTGCAATGATTTTGAGAAGGGTGGATTTCCCAGAACCATTAAGACCCAGAATTCCTATTTTGGCTCCGTAAAAGAAGCTTAAATAAATATTTTTTAATACCGGGGTATTGGCAGTTTTGTACGTTTTGGTAACCCCGGACATGGAGAAAATGACTTTCGTATCGTCCGACATATTAGTATTTGTTATTTAACTCGTTTATTTTAGTTTGAAGTAAGGTGTTTTCAATTTCCAATTATGGATTCTTTGGCGCAGCACAATTATGCTGCCAAGAATTGTTCTATACCCTTCCCTTTAAGGCGTTAAAAACCCATGCAATTGCGAAGAAACCTATTCCCACGGAAGCAAATCCCCATCCTGCTACATCATCATATCTAAAAGCACCCAGCGCTATAAGCGCAAGACCTACGATTATCATAATAAAGGTTGCCCATGCAAGTACTGTATTCTTATTCATTCCCATTTTTTAACTGGTTTGGTTTGTAGCGCTTCAAATATCGGAAATTTTACAAGAAATTGTCCCCTTGCAAAAAAACTTTATTCCTGAGACCCGTATTTCAAAAGCCGTACACTCCTTGAAATACGAAAGTCGAACGAATCCCACCTTTTTGGCGGGCTTTCTGGTTCTATACCCCGACCCTTGGGTTGGTTCATAAAAGGAATCCAAGGCCTCCCCTGGAGTTTAACACAAGTTATTCCTCAAAAGGAAATACGATTTCATTTTGACTTCTCACACTGTCTATTAAGCTTATTAAATCCAGACTGTTGTTATGGCTCCAGATATTGCTTTCCAACTGCCCTAGTTTCAGACAATGGTGAACCTCATTTATTTCGTAAAAATATCCTCTGCCGGTAGTCGGTAAGCTGAATTCCTCTTTTTCCCCATTTCTCTCAAGGATATATCCCTGCGCCTCGTGCCATCTTGTTGGCAAGTATATACTTCCACTTTCCCCTGAAATTTCAGCCTTCATTTCCGATCTACTGGTAAATCCTGAATATAGTATGGCCTGTGCCCTGACGTATTTAAAGATCATTGAAGTCTGTACCTCGGTACCATTGTCCTGAAAGTTGGAGGTAGACAAAATCCGGTCCGGTTTTCCGAGAAGTAAATAAGCAAGAAAAATGGGGTAAATACCGATATCCAATAAAGAGCCTCCGGCCAGTTCAGGGTTTAATACCCGTCCTTTAAGGTCCCTATCCAGGGCATAAAATGCAAAATCCGCATGTAGATAGGCCAATGGACCTATTTCCCCGTCTTCTATCAATTGCTTTACCTTCATGATGGATGGATTGAAACGGCTCCATAGGGCTTCCATTAAAAAAACCTTGTTTTTTTGGGCTGCCGCGATTATTTTTTTAACCTCTTCCCTATTTATGCCCATGGGCTTTTCACACAGCACATGTTTACCGTGCTCCATGGCCATAATGGATAGCTCGCAATGAAATATGTGGGGCGTGGCAATATATACGACATCCACTTCCTTGCACTCCAAAAGTTCCCTGTAGCTCCCAAAGGCATTTGAAATATTGTGTTCTAGTACAAACTCCTTGGCCTTGGCCAAATTTCTTGAGGCTGCTCCATATATTTGAGCCTCGCCCACCAGAGCCAGGTCCTTAACAAAATTACGGGCAATGTTGCCCAACCCGATAATTCCCCACCTTACTTTTTCGCCCATTTAGCATATCATTTAGTAAAAGTTAATAAATATAACTCCTTATCTTTATTGCGCAAAAGAAAGACATCTCAACATGGATATCAACTTCAACAAGAACGAAGACCACAATAAATTACTATTATCAACTTTAAGAAACAAACTGGCCACAGTAAAACTCGGTGGTGGAAAAATCAAGTTGGAAAAACAACATTTGAAGGGGAAATTAAGTGCCAGGGAGCGTATTGATCAACTATTGGACAAGGGCAGGGAAGTCATTGAAATCGGGGCCTTTGTTGGCGATGGCATGTACGAGGAGCATGGTGGGTGTCCGTCTGGGGGCGTTATTGTAAAAATGGGCTATGTACAGGGAAAACAGTGTATTGTTGTGGCCAATGATGCCACTGTGAAAGCGGGGGCTTGGTTCCCTATCACGGCAAAAAAGAACTTAAGGGCCCAAGAAATTTCCATTGAAAATCGCTTGCCCATTATTTACTTGGTGGATAGTGCCGGGGTATATCTTCCCATGCAGGATGAAATATTTCCCGATAAGGAACACTTTGGAAGAATATTCAGGAACAATGCTGTAATGAGCAGTATGGGAATTACCCAAATTTCAGCTGTAATGGGCAGTTGTGTGGCCGGCGGGGCCTATCTTCCCATTATGAGCGATGAGGCCTTGATAGTGGACAAAACGGGGAGTATTTTTTTGGCCGGCAGCTATTTGGTAAAGGCAGCGATCGGGGAGGTTATCGACAATGAAACCTTGGGTGGTGCCACTACCCATTGTGAAATTAGCGGGGTAACGGATTACAAGGCGAAGGACGACAAGCACGCTTTGGATACCATAAGGAACATTATGGGCAAAATAGGCGACTATGAGAAGGCGGGATACAACAGGATCCCTGCTGTAAAACCCAAGGAAAGGGAAGATGACATCTATGGTATTATTCCAAAATCGAGGACCGAACAATACGATATGCTGGAAATAATAAATAGGCTGGTAGATAATTCCGATTTTGAACAGTACAAGGAAGCTTACGGTAAAACCATACTTACCGGATATGCCCGTATAGATGGGTGGGCCGTAGGTATCGTTGCCAACCAGCGCAAGGTGGTCAAGACCAAAAATGGGGAAATGCAATTTGGCGGGGTCATTTATTCCGATTCAGCCGATAAGGCTACCCGTTTTATTGCCAATTGCAACCAAAAGAAAATTCCCTTAGTATTTTTACAGGACGTTACCGGGTTTATGGTAGGCAGTAAAAGTGAACATGGGGGAATAATTAAGGACGGGGCCAAAATGGTGAATGCGGTGAGTAATTCCGTAGTGCCAAAATTTACCGTTGTTATAGGAAATAGTTACGGAGCGGGAAATTATGCCATGTGTGGCAAGGCCTACGACCCAAGGTTGATCGTGGCCTGGCCCAGTGCCGAATTGGCGGTAATGAGCGGAAATTCCGCGGCCAAAGTATTGCTTCAGATAGAAACGGCATCGCTAAAAAAGAAGGGCGAAAAAATAACCGAGGCCCAGGAGAACGAACTTTTTAATAAAATAAAGCAGGGGTATGACAAGCAGATATCGCCCTATTATGCGGCCTCCCGTTTATGGACGGACGCGGTAATAGACCCTTTGGACACTCGCAAGTGGATCTCCATGGGTATTGAGGCGGCCAACCATGCCCCTATTGAAAGACCCTTTAATATGGGGGTGGTACAGGTTTGACAATATACTAATTAACCAATGTATCAATGTACTAATGTAGCAATTTGTTAATGTGTCAATTTGGGGATTTGGGGATTTGGGGATTTGGGGATTTGGAAATGTGTCAATTTGGGGATTTGGAAATTATTGAATGTAGTAATACCCCATTCAAATAAACTATAGCAAATTTAGTAGTGCCAATGTTTCCGGTCTATTTACCTTTCCACTACCGGTCTCCTCAAACTTGGGAACGCTAAATATTTCTTTGGGAATTTCAAACTTGGAAATGGTGTTCAGGGATTTGATTTCTTGGGACAATTGGTTCCTATCCATATTTCCCTCTACCACCAATACCAATTTTTGGCCCAAAAAGGCATCAGGGATACCCGCTACAAAAAATCTAGATTTTATCAGGACGGACATCTTAGATTCCAATTGTTCGGGGATCAGTTTTACCCCCCCAGAATTAATAACATTGTCATACCTGCCCAACCACTGGAACTCGGTGGGCGATATAAGGTTTACCAAATCATTGGTCACTATAATGGTGTCTGAAACTTTTGGTGCCTCGATCACTAGGCAATCCCTATGGTCCCTGGAAAGAAAAACTTCTGGAAGGGCCTTGAAATTCCCATCTTCAGTATCCTTGGCAATTTCCTTTACGGCAATATGGGTTATGGTCTCCGTCATTCCATAGGTTTCAAAAAGTTGGGTCTCCACCTTGCCCAGATCCGATTTCAGTTCAGGGGAAAGAGCTGCACCCCCAATTATTAAAGTGCTTATATAATTTAAGTGGGATATTGAACCTTGTACCTGCATGGGTACCATGGCCGCGAAGTCGTAACATTTGGATATACACTGCAAAGGATTGGAAGAGGGTTCTACAGTGTCCAATTCCCAGCCTAGGGCCAAGGCCCGGACCAACATCATTTTACCCGCAATATAATCGGCGGAAAGACATTGAAGGGCTTTTGTTCCGGGTCCCATTTTAAAGAAGGATCCGGTAGCCAGGGCGGAACTGACCATATATTCCTTCTTCAAGGTAATTACTTTTGGGGTACCGGTAGATCCGGAGGTACGGACTTCAAGGTTATCGAAATCGTCCAGCCAATCCAAAAGGAAATTTCCAATGGCCTTTTCAAAATCCATTCCTTCCTTTACCAGACTATATGCCAATTCCTGTAAATCCCCAAAATTATAATGGATTCCGTTAAATTTGAATTTGGGATGTATATGTCTAAAGGTCGGAATCATTTGCTTCCCCTATAATTACCGTTTCAGCAGTCCGCACATCGCCCATAAGGCGCTCCCTCCAATTCGTCCATCCGTATTTTTTTGAAAATACATATAAAAGGATGGGATAGATCACCAAAACCGGGACAAAAACATCCCAGCCCAATTCCGGTTCGGATATATCCCGATAGAGGGATTCGGTCTGGAATGCGGTCCAATCCGCGGTTACCAGAAGAGCGGTCAACAGATTATTAGCCGCATGAAAACCAATGGCCAATTCCAATCCTTCATCCATCAGCGCTAATATTCCCAGAAAAAATCCAGTTCCGATATAATAGACCATAATTCCATATCCCAATTTATCAACCTCAGGATTAAAAAGGTGCAACAATCCAAAAATCATAGAGGTAATAACCAAGGGAACCCATCTTTTGCCCGACATCAACCCTATGCCCTGCATTAGATATCCGCGCATAAAATACTCTTCAAAACTGGTTTGAAGCGGAATCAATAAAACCGAAATAAGGCTCAAGATAACAAAGGGCAACAGTTTAAAATTGAAGACATAATCCTCCGGGCTTAGGTAGATGTCCAAACCCGTAATCAATATTGTAATAAAACCCCAAAGGCCAAAAGCAAAGAATACCCTTTTCCAA
Source organism: Arenibacter sp. P308M17 (assembly GCF_003426735.1). Classification (GTDB taxonomy): domain Bacteria; phylum Bacteroidota; class Bacteroidia; order Flavobacteriales; family Flavobacteriaceae; genus Arenibacter. The sequence goes on along the minus strand of NZ_QVON01000002.1, from coordinate 143,103 downwards.
TCAATTTTCTTTCTGCTAGTGGTAAGTGAAACTATACTTTGCCTATGTACGAATTTAACGGTAAGAAAGGTGGCCAGAAGTCCGAATACAAAAGAAATGAGCATTAGGAAGAGAAATAGATTGCTGCCTACCAATTTGGACATACCGGCAACATCCGAGGGAAAGGTTTCCCCTCCAAAGGATTTAATTATTAGGACCCCAAGTAGTGGGATAGACCCCAAAAGTTGCCAGCCAATAAATATGACCAATACTCCTACAAGGTATCGCCAAGATTCATGATTTCCTTTATATCCCTGTTCTATATACATATATGCTCTATTAAATTATTTTCCCAATTTCCACTGTGTTCATAGGATATCGTTCCATTTTTCACCCTTAAAGGGCATTCAAAATTATTGGTGTACAATCCCCCGGTACCCAATCCCTGCGGCAAAGGGTTATTCAAGGTATAGGTCCATTGTGCTATGGCATTGAGCCCGATATTGCTTTCCAGGGCACTGGTGACCCACCATTTTATATTTAATTTCTCCGCAATTCCGATCCATTCCATACTTCCCCTAACCCCTCCGACCAAACTTGGCTTGAGAATGATATACTGTGGCCTTATGATTTGTAGAAGTATTTCCTTTTCCGTTACATCGGAAATCCCTATCAATTCCTCGTCCAAAGCTATGGGCACGGGAGCATTAAAGCACAACTCCCCCATTTCATTGACTTGGCCCGCCTTTATAGGCTGCTCTATGGAGTGTAGGCCAAAAGAGGAAAGGCGTTCCAATTTATGCATGGCCTCGGAAGGAAGGAATGCCCCATTGGCATCGACCCTTAGTTCAATCTCTTTTTCATTGTACTTGTTTCGAATAGATTTTAAAAGGGATATCTCCTTCTCAAAATCGATGGCACCAATTTTTAATTTTAAACATTTGAAACCTTCCCTTAATTTTTGTTGGATCTGTTGATGCATAAAATGTTCATCTCCCATCCAAATAAGACCATTAATTGCTATGGAGCTTTTGTTTTGGGTGAATTCTGAAGGATAAAGTAAAAAGGGATCTTTGGAATTTAGGGATAAAAAGGCTTGTTCCACCCCAAATTGAATACTTGGATACGGCATCAAAATCTCCCAAAGCCGGTCTTTACCCAAACTAATGTTCTTACAGGTCCATTTGAGCGTTTCCTCATAATCTGGAACATCATCAACACTTAAGCCCCTTAAAATACTACATTCCCCAATTCCTAATTTTTTATCATGTTCCAAAATCATAAAGTAGGTTTCTTTATGGGTCAGAACACCCCTGGAAGTACCACTGGGGCGTTTGAATTCCAGAATGTATTTTTTGTAGGTCGCTTTCATGAAATACAATTGGGTTATACCATTATGGACTCCCCTATTTCCAGTAGCCTTAATTCCTTTTCAGCTTTGAAAAATTTTTGCACGGCTTCTGTATGATCGATTTTTATATAACCAAAAGTATCATAATGACAGCCCATTATTTTGTTGCACTCTATAAAATTGGATGCTGTGATGGCCTCATCGATTCCCATAGTAAAGTTATCGCCAATGGGCAATACGGCAAGATCCAGTTTAAAGGACATCGGAATAAGCTTCATATCCATGGTCAGGGCGGTGTCTCCCGCTATATAAATTTGTTTCCCTTCGGAAGATAGAATAAATCCCCCAGGCTGGCCGCCATAAGTCCCATCAGGAAAAGAAGAGGTATGAATGGCATTTACATATTTTAGGCTGCCGAAATTGAACTTCCAATTTCCTCCATGGTTCATGGGATGGGCTTTTAGCCCTTTATTTTCATAATAGGTGGCAATTTCAAAATTGCTCACCACGGTGGAATTGTTCCTTTTTCCAATTTCCTCTACATCCAAGGTGTGGTCCTGATGGGCGTGGGTAACCAGGATATAATCGGGATTTAAATCATTAATGTCTATTTTGCCATTGGCCTTTTCATTTCCTGAAATAAATGGGTCTACCAATAGTTTTTTTCCTGCCGTTACAATTAGTAAGGAGGAATGGCCTAGATAAGTAATTTGCATGGGTCGGACTGTTTTTGTTCAAATTTATTTAAAATTGAACCAAAAACGAACTCCTTCCGATGTTTTATCAATATTTAAAGAAGATTGAAGCTGGTTAACCAAACGATTCATTAACCTTATGCCCATGGAGGAATTGGCCCTGTCATCCGTATCCTCGGGCAGTCCGATGCCATTATCCGTATACTCAAAATAGCCCTGCCCCCCATTTTTCCTCAAATGAATATAAATTTTTCCATTTTCGTCATCTTCGGGAAAGGCATATTTAAATGAATTGGAAACCAATTCATTTAAAATAAGTCCGAAGGGAATTGCCCTATCAATATCCAACTCAACGCCTTCTGCATCAATGGTTATATTTATATTGTGCCCCCCTTTTTTGTAGACCGATTGTACACTGTTGATAAGGCTTTCTATATATCCCTGCATTTCTATTACGGAGAGATCATCGTTCTGATATAATTTTTGATGGATAAGTGCCATCGCCTTTACCCTGCTCTTACCTTCTTCCAAAGCTTCGATAGCTGCTTTGCTACGGGTATTTTTTGTTTGTAGGCTAAGCAGGCTGGAAACCATCTGAAGGTTGTTTTTAACCCTATGGTGAATTTCCTTTAAAAGCGAATCCTTTTCTACCAATGAAGCCTCGATTATACGCTTTTGATCTGCAATGAGTCGCTGGTTCTTTATACTTTTCAAATAGGCAAAGACCAATCCCGCAAATCCCAACAACGTAAATATCAAAGATATAAAAACAATGTTTATCCTTTCCTCCTTGGCCTGTAAATCGCTCCGGGATTGCTCCAGGTCTTTTTTTTGCTGCTCCATCATTTTTTTGGAGTACTCTATTTCCTGTCCGGCCACAGCGGCCAACTGCTGCTTTTTCATGGAGGATTCATTTCTGTTTAAAGAATCCCTGATGCGTACGTTTCTTTTTAAATAGTCGACCGAATTTTTATAATCGCCTATACGGTCATAATATGCCGCCAATAATCTGTTGCTTCTAAGGATATTTTCTATTTTCACAGGATCCAGCCCATTTAAAAGATACTCCTTGGCCTTTACATAATCTTCTTTTTGCAAATAGCAGTCTGCCAGTTCCAAAGTGCTTTCCACCTTTTCCGACGAGAATTTGCCCTTGTTGTACTCATTGATCAAATTAATGGAATTTTCCAAATACGGGATGGCAATATCGTATTCCTTGAGCAGCGCATGGCATTTACCAATATTCCCTTCAATACTGGCCTTCAACAAATTGCCGCTGCTTATTTCCTGCTCTGTTTTCTCCTTACTAATATCGTTCAAGTATACATCTATAAAGCCTTTTGCCTTCTTATAATAAGTTAAAGCGGTGGGAATGGACATATCCAAAAGAAGATAGTTTCCAACATTGCTCTGGTATTCTGCCTGGCCAAAATAGTCATCCTCCCGTATGGTCTTCAACTTGTCCTTAATATAGTCGTCCATGGCCTTTCTATGAAGTCCGAGGTTGGAGTAGATATCATAGAAAATAACCTTATCCGTTAAGCCTAGGTTCTTTTTCTCATTCCTAATTTCAAATTGCCGATCGTACAACCCCAATTTTGCATAATTATTGTCAATTAGATCCAGCAGTATATTTTTGGATGGCAGGTCCAAATTTTCAATTTTCTTGTGCAGTTGGTTTGCTATGGCCACACTTTTGCTAAAATCGCCTATATCATAATAAAGCTGGGATTGCATAAGCTCATACTTGGTAATGCTCATGGAATCCTTTATTTTTTGGGAGTTGTTGTGATACACATTTACCGCTGCCTGCCAGTCATAGGCCGAATCTTCGAGATAGCGATTGGGAATACTAAAGAAATAATCGAATCTTTCATGGGCCCCTTTCTTATTTTGGAACTCCTGAAAATAGTCGGGTTTGGCGGAAGGATCTTGGGCAGCCGAATACCTTAAACACAATGAAAAAATCATTAATGAAACGAACATTTTATTAAAAGACTTCACCATTGTTTAATTGTTATCTATATGTTCTAATAATTTTTTGGTCTTTTTAATAATATATAAGCCCTTTGGTATTGGATCTCATAACTACAAACGCCAAAGCAGGGTTATTGTTGTACCCCGTATATCCTAATTATAATTGCCGTTCCTTGTCCGAAAACGGCACAAATCAAATTAAGAAGCTGTTTAAGTTTTATCCTTTGGTTCTTTTAGTGCCCTTGCGCCAGCTGGCCCCATCACTAAAAACAGCTACCAGCTGTTTTCTTAACGTTCGGTCCTACCATGCTTCAGCTATTTTTCGGTCCGTAGCTATGGCTATGTACCTTAAAATACCCTCGCCTTACGAAAACCTGCCTGCCGGCAGGCAGAAATACACTATAAAATATTCCAAAAACAAAATTCAAACAGTTTCTATGTAATTTATGGACATGTTAATCAATATCTTATCCTACGCTTTTTTATGTTGTTAGTAAGATTTAAAAATAAAAAAGGCAATACAATTTAATTGCACAGCCTTTTTTTATATGTAATGATAAGATTTGGGATTCTTTATCATTTCAAAAATAGGTGCTTATAATATGAAATTTAGAATTTTGTTGTGTAACGCCAAGATCTTGTTGTGAAAGCTGTAAATTGAAAACTGTTTTGTATTTCATCGAAGAAATTGCACATTTTACCTAATAAAAGACCTGTAAGAAAAACAGTTCGGAAAAAGGGCTTATCCTATTTTACGAAAGAAACTACAAGATGGATCTTTACCTATCCTAAGCGATGCAAGCAGTGATCATAAAATTCCAGAATTTCTTAATACAGAAAACAGCTTTCTAAAAATTGGCATACCCATTTTAATGATCCTGGACCAAAAATAAGGCTTTATTAATTATTGACCTTCTTCAATTGATTTTTTAGTTCATCCATGGATTCCTGCAGTTGCCTTAGCAATCCTTTTTCGGAAGTTGCGTCCACACCAAAGGTTATTTTGCTGCTAACCTGCCAAAGTTCTTGTAGGTCTTCTGTGTTAACGCTGTATGGAGGATAGTTTTCATTTATGGAAATTAAGGAAATTATGGCCGGATCGGGAGATTTTTCAATTTTCTTTACCAAAATTGCGTCCTGTAATACCACCACGTAAATTTTATTGGAGTTAATATCCTTTAGTCCTTCCATGGCCCTGGCCAAAACCCATTCCCCTGGCTTCAGATTGGGCAGCATACTGTCCCCTTCAATTTGGAAACCCCTATAAGTGGCATTTCTGAACTCTGGCAAGGGAATATCAAAGGCGGGAAGTTGTTTGTACCAACTGGTGTCCTGAATGTTCTGGGGGTATCCTGCCGCAGCTTTTGCGTTCACCAATACCATATTCTCGTTTTCGGATGAATTTACCGTAACCACTTTGGGAATAACACTGATATTGGTGACCGATAAATATTTTTGTGAACTTTCGCCAAATAGCCAAAGTGGGTTTATTTTAAATTGTTTTAGCAATTCGGCCACCACCTTTCCCGATAATTTGGTACGGCCCCTTTCAATGTCCGCCGTGGTATTTGAAATTCCGAGCAAGTGGGCAAAATCTGATTGGGTATATCCCAAATCCCGTCGTAAATCGGTAAAACGCTTGGTCACAATTTCCATATCCTCGTTCATAGTACAGGTTTTAATTTCATATTGTCCATATAAGTATGGCCCTTTGTCCATATAGATTAGCTCCAAATATACGGTTTTTGGAATATATCCAAAAAAAATACTGGAATATTTCCATAATTAGGAATTTATCCATATATTTGGAATAATTACAAATACCAAAAAAATGACTTTGGAAGATCTGCATCAAAAATTAAGTAGTCTGGCGTTTTCCGGGATGGAGGACAGTCACTTTGTCTCGGTTAATCCAAAGAACGGGAATGGCCTGGCCAAAGGTCATTTGTTAAAAACGAAAAGAAGGCGTTTAAAAAAGGAATCAAGTGTACAACTCAGTTTATTTGAATGATTATGGAAAATCCCAAAATTTTAATTTACGACGGCAGTTTTAATGGTTTTTTAACTACGGTTTTCAAAATTTTTGAGGAGAGGATCCCGGTAGCGGATATCCAAAAAAACAGAGAGCTTCAAAAGGGGCTGTTTTCTGAGGCGATAACTATTTTTACCGAGATGGCCAAGGCCAGGCGGGTTTGGAACAGCATACAGAACAAAAACAATGCGGCCATTAAGTCCATTTATTTTGCCTTTTTGAGTGAGACCAAAGGCATTGAGCTTCTTCTTTACCAGTACATCCGCTCTATGTATGCCAATCCCGATGAAAACCCTATTGATGGAATATCGGAAATTGTTTTAAAAATTCAGCAACACTCCAGAATGGTGGCCCGTGAAAAACATAGAATAGAGGCCATTGCGAATTTTGAAATATCACAAGACCAGATCTTTTTTTCCAATGTTTCCCCCGATTTCGATGTACTGCCTCTTATTTCCAAATATTTTAGGTCTAAATTTTATGGTCAGGAATTTATGGTCTACGATCGGAAAAGGAAGTATGCCATTTATTACAATCGTTATACCGTAGAAATTATTTCCTTGGAATTATCGGCTTATGATGGTACCGGCAACATTGCCCACACTAATATAAAACAACTGATAAATAATAAGTTGCACCCACATTCACCATATTCCGTACAACACCGAATGGCAATGGTAAATGAAAAGAAGGCCGTATAATCAGTGTTGAGTTGAAAAGGGATCGGCTTTCTCTATTTATTGGCCTTTATTTAGGTACCTCCAACCAGTGTTAAGTTAACCGTGAAATGACTTCTCGACTCGAGGGCACTGAACCTTCTTCCTGCCAGCTGCCACTGCCTACTGAAAACTGTAACTGCCCACTCCTGTTGCATTATCTGGTTTTCTCCCCCACAAAATTATCGCTTTGATTTTTAAAAAGCACGTTAAATGTGGTTAGGCTTCCATAAATCCGGGTTATATACTGTTGCAGGTCCACTTTTTCCTGATCATCCAAATTATTACTGCTGTTTATTTTCTGCTCCATGACCCTAATCCGGTCCCTGATCATGACTATTTTATGAAAAAAGGTATCCATTGGGATTTCCTTCTCGGATAAATTGGCATCCCCAGGTTTTAAAATTATATTCCCGCCCTTCCATTTGTCGGCAATCGGCGTAATGGAACTGGCATCGCTCCAGCGCTTCAATATAGAGATCAGCGATTGTTCCACTTCAGAAAAACTTATGGTATCCACCTCGTCCTCCACAGCTTCTATAACTTCAAAATCAGAATCCAAATCTATGGTTTCCAAACCATTGTCCATAAAAGTAACCCAATAATGTTTGGACGTAACATTGGTAACGACCCCTTTTCCGAATTCGCTATGATCAATTCGTGAACCTATTCCTAAAAGCTGCATTTCAAAATATTTTAAATTAAGAACGCTAATTTATAGCTATGTATTTAATCTACAAAAAACTAAATACTACCTACTTCATTTTTAGAAGTCAAAGTCGTAACTTCGCAGACTGCTATGAAAATGATCCATTACGAAGAGAATATTGAGGTTAAAGGCGCTAGAGTGCATAACCTTAAGAATATAGATGTTACCATACCCCGTGAAAAGCTGGTGGTCATTACCGGACTTTCGGGAAGCGGCAAATCATCCCTGGCCTTTGATACCATTTATGCCGAAGGCCAAAGACGCTATATCGAGACTTTTTCGGCCTATGCCCGACAGTTTTTGGGCGGATTGGAGCGGCCGGATGTGGACAAGATAGATGGACTTTCACCAGTAATTGCCATAGAGCAGAAGACCACTTCAAAATCCCCAAGGTCCACCGTAGGTACCATTACCGAAATCTATGACTTCCTGAGGCTTTTGTTTGCAAGGGCAGGCGATGCCTATAGTTACCGTACAGGAGAAAAGATGGTAAGCTATGATGATGCACAGATAATGGAATTGATCATAACTTCCTATAAGGGCAAGAAAATAAATATACTGGCCCCTATCATAAAATCCAGAAAAGGCCACTATAGGGAACTGTTCGAACAGATTGCCAAACAAGGTTTCGTCAAGGTAAGGGTAGACGGGGAAATCAGGGACATTGTAAAAGGCATGAAAGTTGACCGCTATAAGACCCATGATATTGAAATCGTTATTGACCGACTCAAGATTGAAGAAAGTGCCGAACTGGACAAACGTATTTCGGAAACAATCAATACGGCCATGTACAGTGGTGACAATGTATTGATGATCTTGGAGGAAGGAGCCGAAGTGCCGCGATATTTCAGTAGGGACCTAATGTGTCCCACTACTGGAATTTCATACCCTTCGCCCGAACCCAATACCTTTTCCTTTAATTCGCCAAAGGGTATGTGTCCCGATTGCAATGGCCTTGGCCATATTTATGAGGTAAATGAAAACAAAATTTTCCCTAACAAAAGCCTATCCATAAAAGGAGGTGGTATTGCACCCCTGGGCGAATATAAAAATTCCTGGGCCTTTAAACAGATAGAGACCATTGCGCAACGATATAACTTTGAACTTACTTCCCCAATTTTCAAAGTACCCGAAGAGGCCATTCAAGTACTGCTATATGGGGGTAAGGAAAGTTTTGAGGTAGAATCGAAAACATTGGGGGTAAAGCGCATCTACAAAATAGATTACGAAGGCATCTCCAATTTTATAAAAAGTCAGTTCAACGAGGCCAACTCCACTACTATTAAACGTTGGGCCAAGGAATACATGGACAAAATTAAATGTCCCACCTGTGATGGCAGCAGGTTAAAAAAAGAGTCCCTGAATTTTAAAATAGACAACAAAAATATTGCCGATCTGTCCAATTTAGATATTGCAGAATTGGCCGATTTCTTTAAGGGTCTGGAGAAAAAATTGGAGGGCAATCAATTAAAAATTGCCGAGGAAATAATAAAGGAAATCAAAACAAGGGTCCAATTTCTCTTGGATGTTGGCCTGGATTACCTCTCCTTGAACAGAAGTAGTAAATCGCTCTCAGGTGGCGAGGCACAGCGTATTAGGTTGGCCACCCAAATTGGGTCGCAATTGGTCGGTGTTCTTTATATTTTGGACGAACCCAGTATTGGTTTGCACCAAAGGGATAACGAGCGTTTAATAAAGTCTTTGGAATCGCTCAGAGACCTTGGTAATTCGGTCATTGTGGTAGAACATGACCGCGATATGATAGAACGTGCGGACCATGTAATAGACATTGGACCAAAAGCAGGAAAACATGGTGGGGAAATAATTTCCGAAGGGAAACCTTCAGATCTAAAAAACCATAATACCCTAACGGCAGATTATATCTCCGGAAAATTAAAAATAGTAGTTCCAAAAAAGCGGAGGGAAGGAAATGGATATATCTTGGAATTATCAGGGTGTTCCGGAAATAATCTTAAAAATGTTTCGGTACGTTTCCCTTTGGGAAAAATGATAGGAGTTACAGGGGTTTCCGGCAGTGGAAAATCTACCCTCATCAACGAAACCCTATACCCAATTTTAAATGCCCATTATTTTAATGGGGTAAAGGTCCCTATGCCCTACAAGGAAATCAAGGGCCTGGAACATTTGGACAAGGTAATAGATATTAACCAGTCCCCTATTGGAAGAACGCCCCGATCCAATCCGGCTACCTACACCGGTGTATTCAGCGAAATTAGGTCGCTTTTTGCAATGACCCAGGAAGCCTCCATTAGAGGGTACAAGCCTGGACGTTTTAGTTTTAATGTTGCCGGGGGACGATGTGAGACTTGTCAAGGAGGAGGTCTAAGGGTTATCGAAATGAACTTCCTTCCCGATGTGTATGTGGATTGTGAGACGTGTAACGGGAAACGTTTTAACAGGGAAACCTTGGAGATAAGATATAAGGGCAAATCCATAGCCGACGTATTGGAAATGACCATTAACGAGTCTGTTGAATTTTTTGGGAATATCCCCAAGATCTATCGAAAATTAAAGACCATACAGGATGTGGGATTGGGGTACATTTCCTTGGGACAGCAATCTACCACCTTATCGGGAGGAGAAGCACAACGCATCAAGTTGGCAACGGAACTATCCAAAAGGGACACGGGGAATACCTTTTATATTTTGGACGAACCAACGACCGGACTACACTTTGAGGATGTCAGGGTACTGATGCAGGTGCTAAACAAGCTTGTAAACAAGGGAAATACCGTTCTGGTCATTGAACACAATATGGATGTTATAAAAATGGTAGACCATATCATCGATATTGGTTACGAAGGAGGTCGCAATGGTGGCATGTTAGTTGCTGAAGGTACTCCGGAAGAAGTGGCCCTTGATAAAAAGAGCTACACCTCAAAATTTTTGAGAAAGGAATTGGAGCTACAAAATTAACTTTCTGAACTCCTTTAAACTTTTCTGATCGAAGCGAACCCGCCCGATCCGGTACGGGCAGGAATCAGATTTTTTTTGTTTAATTGCAGTTCTTTTTGAGTTGCATAGCAGGGCTACGGAACAACAACCTGCTGACAGGCAGGCAGGAAAAGTGAAAAATGGGCAAAAAAGAGCGATTCCTGCCCGTTCTTGGTCAGGCGGGTTTTAGCCAATTGGGGAAAGTTTGAATAAGTTCTATATTAAATGATACTATTTTCTTCAAAACGGCATTATTAGTTAATGAAAACGATAGTATAAATTGATTTTGGATAATAACATGAGAAAAGAACAGCATCACAAAGGATGGAACGAAATTAAGACAAACGATTCCTGGGCCCTATTCAAGATTATGGGCGAGTTTGTCAACGGATTTGAAAAAATGAGCGCCATCGGCCCATGTGTTTCTGTATTTGGTTCTGCGCGTACAAAACCAGGGGATCCATACTATGAATTGGCGGTCCGTGTGGCCCAGAGTATTTCCGAAGCCGGTTATGGAATAATTACCGGTGGAGGGCCGGGAATAATGGAGGCGGGGAATAGAGGGGCACATTTGGCAGGGGGTACCTCCGTTGGACTGAACATTGATCTACCTTTTGAACAACATGACAATCCCTATATTGATGGGGATAAGAGTTTGGATTTTGATTATTTCTTTGTCCGTAAGGTGATGTTCGTTAAATATTCCCAAGGCTTTGTGGTCATGCCCGGCGGTTTTGGTACCTTGGATGAACTTTTCGAAGCAATTACACTGATCCAAACCAACAAAATTGAAAAATTCCCTATTATTTTGGTGGGCTCGGAATTTTGGAACGGTCTAATGGATTGGGTAAAGGATGTTATGTTAAAAATGGGGAATATTAGCCCTAAGGATCTGGATTTAATACAAATAGTGGACACCGAAAAGGAAGTGGTGGAAATCATAGATTCCTTTTACAAAGGAAATACATTGAGCCCTAATTTCTAATCACTAAATATTTGAAAAAGTTGGAATACATTCGAAAACCCATTTTATTGCTGTTAATTTTATCCATCAATGGTTTTTCCATAGCCCAACATTCCAATAAACTCTCCGCCACCTTGGATGTAGAAAACAAGACCTTCAACATTCAACAGGAAATTATTTACAAGAATAGTTCCAAGGACACCCTGCAATTTGTTTACTTTAATAATTGGGCCAATGCCTATGCCAACAAGAACACCGCTTTGGCAAAAAGATTCTCGGAAGAATTTAAAAAGGGATTGCACCTTGCCAAGGATGATGAAAGGGGATATACCAAAATTACCAGTACCGTTGACCATAATTACCAGGGGTTGGACTGGGAGTATGGCCCTGAAAATGACATTATTAAAATTACCCTAAACCATCCCCTGCCACCAGAGGAATCTACCAAGGTATTTGCAACCTATAAGGTTAAATTGCCATCGGATAAATTTACTACCTACGGATATGATAATAAGGGAGGGTATTATTTAAAGGATTGGTACTTTACCCCTGCCGTTTATGATGGGGAATGGCACTTATATTCCAATAAGAATTTGGAAGATCTTTATACCGATATGGCCAATACCTCCATAGAACTTATTGTACCCGAAAATTTATATGCAGTATCCAATTTTCATGAATTGGGTAAAAAACGGGAAGGCAATGTTCAACATATATTTTTTCAAGGGATTGATCAAAAGAATGGAGAAATAATCATAAGGCCATCCAAACAATTTGTAAAGCACATAACCCCGAATATTACCATTTTGACCGACCTACAGTCTTCGAAGTACGATGAAATATCCTCAGGAATATCCATCAATCGGGTAACAAAGTATATTTATGAGAATTTGGGCGATTTTCCACATAAGCATTTACTGGTCTCCGAATTGGACTATAACAAGGACCCCTTATATGGAATTAACCAACTTCCAAGATTTATTAGGCCCTATGAACCACAGTTTCAGTTTGAAATGAAATTTTTAAAAACTGCCCTCAATAGCTTTATAAGGGAAACTATGTTTTTGGATCCACGAAATGAAAAATGGGTGAGCGATGCCATTCTGAACTATCTAATGATAGGTTTTGTGCAGGAATACTATCCAGACCAAAAACTGTTGGGTAAATTATCCCGAATTTGGGGCGTGAGAAATTTTCATTTGGCCAAATTGAATTTTAATGAACAATATCCTTTGCTCCACATGCTGTCGGCCAGAAAAAATATTGACCAGTCGCTTACTACGCCCAACGATTCGCTTATAAAATTCAATCAAAAAATAGCCAACAGGTACAAGGCAGGACTGGGATTGGCCTATTTGGCAGATTATACTGGCAAGGAACACATAGACCGCAGTGTAAAGGAATTTTATATCAATTACAGATTAAAACCATCCACGGCGGCAGATTTTAAATTTATTGTCGTAGAAAACTCGGACAAGGATATTAATTGGTTTTTTGACGAATATGTCTCCACTACCAAAAAAATCGATTTTAAAATAAAAAAAGTGGAAAAAACGGAAGATTCGTTGGTGGTCACCTTAAAGAACAAACAAGGTACCAATGTCCCTATTTCACTTTTTGGGATAAAAAATGACACCGTAGTATCCAATTATTGGTTTACCGATATTACCGATGAACAGGCCTTCACGATCCCAAAAATGGGGGAAGATAGATTGGTTTTAAATTATGATCAGACCATTCCGGAATTTAACCAACGGGATAACTGGAAGTCCCTGAACGGCTTCTTCTCCAGTAATAAAAAACTTAAGTTTCAGTTTTTTAAAGATGCCGAGGATCCCTACTACAATCAGGTCTTTTACGTTCCGGTCCTTGGGTTCAATAAATATGACGGACTATCACCGGGCATGCGATTGCATAACAAAACCCTATTGGAGAGGCCGTTCGTGTTTGATCTGGCCCCTTCCTATGCCCCTAACGAAAAGACCTTTGTTGGTTACGGAAGTTTTAATTTCCGCAAATACCACGGTAAAAGCGGATTATATGTTACCAACTATTCCCTAAGGGGTTCTACTTCGCATTTCCAGGAAAATTCCCGCTATAGTACGTTGAGTCCTTCCATTAGTTACGGATGGAGGCCGAACAATCTTTTACTTAACAAAAGGGAAGCCTTGATATTAAGGTCTGTTAACGTATTTAGGGACATAGATCCAAATCTACAGGATTTGGGACTGGAATCGGACCCCGATTATAATGTGTTCAACGCAAAATATTATAATACTACCAATAATATAATCAATTACCTATCCTGGTCCTTGGATGCGCAGTATTCCGATAAATTTACCAAGCTTGCGTATGAATTGGAATACCGAAAATTATTTGAGAACAATAGGCAGTTTAATGTACGCTTATTCGCGGGCAAGTTTCTTAGGAATGAAACGGCCGGAAGTACCAATTTTTTCAGTTTTGCCCTGGATAGGCCCACGGACTACCTGTTCGATTATGATTATTTGGGAAGATCGGAAGGCTCTGGCATTTATAGCCAACAGATTATAGTGGCCGAGGGCGGTTTTAAATCCAAATTGGAAAACCCCTATGCAAACGATTGGATGGCCACCATTAATACCAGTGTAAATCTTTGGCGTTGGATAGAACTTTACGGGGATATGGGTTTTATTAAAAACAAAGGTACCAAAGAACGTTTTGTATACGACTCCGGGATTCGACTAAATTTGCTGACAGATTATTTTGAACTTTATTTACCGTTGTACTCGAACAAGGGTTGGGAGGTTTCCCAACCGCAATACAATCAAAAAATTAGATTTGTCATCACCTTTAGCCCTAGGACCTTAACCGGGCTATTTACTAGGAAATGGTTTTAATCCTTTAATATATTCTTAAATATCGAACTTATTTTTACGATATTCTCAAGATATAAAATTTCACTTCAATTTATTTTAAAGAATTATTAATTTTTATCCACTTTTATAGGTTGCAAAAACCATATTGATTTGATATTTTTGTGATAAACCATCAACAACCTAATGAATATAGATTCCGAAGCAAGCAACGATATTTCATTCGACGATTTTCAATTACAAATATTGAAGGATTATGAAATTGCGGTAACTAGCAGGGAATGTAGCCTATTGGGCAGAAGGGAAGTCCTGACGGGAAAGGCCAAGTTCGGAATTTTTGGGGATGGTAAGGAACTTCCGCAATTGGCCATGGCCAGATCTTTCAGGGATGGGGATTTTAGAAGTGGCTATTACAGGGATCAGACCTTTATGATGGCCTTGGGTCTACTTTCCCCCAAGGAGTTTTTCCATGGACTATATGCCACAACCGATATAACCAAAGAAACCATGAGTGCCGGAAGGCAAATGGGAGGTCACTTCACCACCTATAGCCTAAATGATGACGGCAGCTGGAGAGACCTCACCAAACAAAAGAACAGTAGCGCCGATATTTCCTGTACGGCGGGGCAGATGCCAAGATTATTGGGTTTGGCGCAGGCATCCAAAATATATAGAAACCTAAAAGTAAAAAACAGCGCCAAATTCTCGGACAATGGCAATGAAGTGGCTTGGGGAACCATTGGCAATGCCAGCACCAGTGAAGGTGTTTTTTTTGAAACCATTAATGCGGCCGGGGTATTACAAGTACCCATGGTCATCAGCATTTGGGATGATAATTATGGTATTTCCGTTCATGCAAAACACCAGACCACCAAGGAGGATATATCAAAAATTTTAATAGGTTTCCAACGGGACAGGGACAATGCCGGCTATGAGATATTAAAAGTGAAGGGCTGGGATTATACCGCCTTGATCCACGCCTATGAGAATGCCTCGGATATTGCCAGGGACGAACACGTTCCCGTAATTATACACATTACCGAACTAACACAACCTCAGGGACATTCCACCTCCGGGTCCCATGAGCGTTATAAAAGTGAGGAACGTCTGCTATGGGAGAGGGAAAATGATTGTAATAAACGATACAGGGAATGGATATTGGAAAATAGAATTTCCACGGAAGAAGAGTTAAAAACCCTTGAAAAAAATATTAAAAAACAGGTTAGGAGTGCTTGCAAAGAGGCCTGGGAAGAGTTTTTAGCACCTCATAAGGAACGGAAAAAAGTATTGGTGAGCCTATTGGAAAATGCCGCCAACTCCAGTACCAACAAAATTTTTATCAATAAATTAAAAAATGACCTTATAGCCATTGAAGAACCTATAAAAAAGGATATGGCTTCCAAAGCTAGAAAAGCAATGCGCTATCTGTTAGGTGAAAACAGTAGGGAAAAAGAACTTTTGGCTACTTGGACCAAGAATTTTCTTGAGGAATCCCAGAACAATTTCAGTTCTTACCTGTATAACGAACAAAGCAATAATGCGCTGAATGTTCCCGAAGTGCTTCCTACCTATAATGCCGATCCCGAAAAAGTAGATGGAAGAATAATACTTAGGGACAATTTTGACTCCCTTTTTGAAAGATATTCCCAGGCCTTGATTTTTGGGGAGGACAGTGGCGCTATAGGAGATGTAAACCAAGGTTTGGAAGGTTTGCAAAAAAAATATGGGGAACTTCGGGTTGCCGATGTAGGAATTAGGGAGGCCAGTATCATTGGACAGGGAATAGGGATGGCACTTAGAGGATTGCGCCCAATAGCCGAAATTCAATACTTGGATTATATATTTTATGCGCTTTTTACGTTGACCGATGATTTGGCCTCCCTGCTTTATAGAACAGTAGGGAAACAGAGAGCTCCACTTATTGTTAGGACCCGTGGCCATCGTTTGGAAGGAATATGGCATTCAGGTTCGCAAATGGGTGGATTGATTCATTTATTGCGTGGAATGTACATATTAGTACCTAGGAATATGACCAAGGCAGCCGGCTTTTACAACACTCTTATGAAAGGAAACGAGCCGGCCCTGTTGATAGAGAGTTTAAACGGGTACCGCCTAAAGGAACCCAAACCAAATAACCTTGGGGATATTTGTACACCTATCGGAATTGTTGAAGTGGTCAGGGCAGGGTCGGATATTACCTTGCTATCCTATGGTTCAACCTTAAGAATAGTGCTGCAGGCAGCTGAAGAACTTAAAGAAGTGGGAATCGATGCCGAAGTTGTAGATGCCCAGAGCCTATTGCCGTTCGATAGACGCCAGGACGTACTTAAGAGCATCAAGAAAACCAATAGGTTGTTGGTGATAGACGAAGATGTACCTGGAGGCTGCTCTTCCTATTTAATACATGAAATTATTGAAAAACAGGGAGCATACACCTATTTGGACAGTGCGCCCCAGACCCTTACCGCAAAGGCACACAGACCGGCCTATGCCACGGATGGGGACTACTTTTCCAAACCCAACGCCGAGGATATATTTGAAAAGGTATATGCCATAATGCACGAATCAAATCCTTTGGATTTTCCCAAATTAAGATAGTCTTAAGGTCATTACCAAGGATTCTAAAAAATTGACGGTCATAATTTCTTTTGTTTTTAAAAACTAATGTTTACTTTTAGCGGCTTTAAATCTATTAATTTTTTTAAATCCATTCCCCCAAATGAAAGACCTAGGCTTACTATTTCTAAGGATATCTTCCTCCATTTTAATACTGACACACGGACTGCCTAAACTTCAAAACCTTCTTGGAGGTAATTTTGAGTTTGGGGATCCCATTGGAATTGGCGCCACCCCTTCCCTCTTTCTTGCCGTTATAGGGGAGTTTATTTGTCCAATTCTAGTTATTGTTGGCTTTAAAACGCGTTGGGCAACCGTTCCTACTATTATAACCATGTTGGTAGCTGCATTGATCGTCCATGGTGCCGATCCTTTCCCAGTAAAGGAAAAGGCAGTTTTATTTTTGACAGCCTTTATCTCCGTGCTTATGTTGGGTCCTGGAAAATATAGCTTGGATAGAAAGTAGTTATGGAGTTTTAGGTCCCTTCGGACAAGAATGATTTTAGAATATTTTGATCAACAATTCTTTTAACAGATCTGTCTGGGAAATGTTAGATCCAACACCTTTGCCCTTAACATCCAATTCCCTTAAAGCGGAAATAATTTCGCTGACCCTTCTCATGGGGTAATTTCTTGCTGCGGTCTGGATTTCGGTAACAAAAAATGGCCTTATGCCCAGGGCGGTTGAAACACTCTTTGGAGAGTGGTCCTTTAAACCGTGATACGAAAGCAACTGTATAAAAAAGGAGTATAAAAGGGTTATCGTCAAAACGAACGGATTGTCCTTTGGATTCTGGGCGAAATAATTGATAATTCTAGTCGCTTTTTCAATGTCCCTCTCCCCTATGGCTTTTTTAAGCTCAAAATTATTGTAATCCTTACTGATCCCAATATTGGATTCAATGGCTTCCGGATTTATTTCAACTCCTTTTGGGACTACCAAACACAATTTCTCAAGTTCCTTATCGATCTTTCCCAAGTCGGTACCGAGGAACTCTACCAAAAGATTGGCCGCCTTGAAAGTGATATCGTAGCCACGGGAATGCAGGGATTTTTTAATCCAATCCCCTACCTGGTTTTCATACAGCTTTTTGCCCTCAAATATTACTCCCGATTTATTAATGGATTTATATAGCTTCTTACGCTTGTCCAGCTTATTGTATTTATAGCATAATACAAGTATTGTGGATGGTTGGGGCCGGTCGGCATAGGGAACAAGGTTTTCAATGGTACGGGATAAATGTTGTGCTTCCTTTACAATGACCACTTGCCGTTCTGCCATCATGGGATATCTCTTGGCATTGCCCACGATGTCCTCAATATTGGTTTCCTTACCGTAAAGAATTACTTGATTAAATCCTCGTTCCTCCTCCGTCAGCGCATTCTTTTCAATATACTCCGCTATCTTATCAATATAGTACGGTTCTTCACCTGTTAGGAAATATATAGGTGCTATATTTCCTTTTTTTATATTGCTTACAATTTGTTTTACCTCATCCATTTAAAATAAATCATCAACTTTGCAGTATGCAGCCATTAAACTATCCTTCCTATCCCTTTCGATTCAAAAGTAGGGAAAATAAAATCTATATTTTTGATGTTATACGCAAAAAATTTGTGGTCCTACAACCGGAAGAATGGGTAAGGCAGCACGTAGTGCAGCATCTAATTTCGGACAAAAATTATCCCAAGGGACATATCAATGTTGAAAAACAACTGCTAATCAACAATTTAAAAAAAAGGTACGATGTGGTCGTCTTCAATCCAAACGGGAGTATTGAAATTCTGGTTGAATGTAAATCGCCCGAAATCAAAATAGACCAGATTGTTTTTGATCAGATTGCCCGTTACAACCTTTTGCTCAAGGCCAAGTATTTGATGGTCACCAACGGCTTCGACCATTATTTTTGCAGCATGGATTTCGAGAGGAAGGAGTACCATTTTCTTACGGATATTCCGGTTTATGGACCGGGTTAAGGAACGGAAAAGGTATTGGACCAACCTATAGAGTATATGGAGAATTTGGATATTTCCCATCATAATATCCATAGTCATTTATGAAATATTTTTTTACATTGCCGAATTATTTGAATTCCTTTGCAAGGACTGGAGGATAAGTAGGCAGTAGCAGTTTACAGTTGGCAAAAAAAATTGGATTTCATTGCCTTTTGCCTACTTTGGACTAATAAAATTTTTGGAAACTAATCCCGATAGCTATCGGGAGCAATGAAATTACAAAGTTTAAACCTTTAACTAGATAATAAACACCTGTTGTTTTGGGTGCTATAGAAAATGTTAAAAATAGCGGTGGTCATACTTAATTGGAACGGAGAGGCGCTTTTGGAAAAGTTTCTTCCTTCGGTAATGGAATTTTCTGGGCAGGCCGATATTTATGTTGCCGATAACGCCTCTACGGACGGTTCTATCTCCTTCCTTAAAAAGAGATACCCGGAAATAGGTATCGTCCAAAATTCGTACAATGGCGGTTATGCCAAGGGTTATAATGATGCCCTACCTTACATAGATGCCGATATATATTGCCTTTTAAACTCTGATGTGGAGGTAAGCAAGGGTTGGATGGACCCAATAATAAAGGAATTTACGGACAATCCCTCAGCATCGATTGTCCAACCCAAAATATTGGATTATAAAAATAAGACCCATTTTGAATATGCCGGTGCCGCAGGAGGCTTTATCGATAAATATGGTTATCCATTTTGTAGGGGGCGAATTTTTAATGAATTGGAAATCGATAAGGGCCAATATAATGACGTGGAGGAAATTTTCTGGGCTACAGGAGCATGTATGTTCATTAAAAAGGAGGTATTCCGGGAACTAAACGGATTTGACGAGGATTATTTTGCGCATCAAGAAGAAATAGACTTATGTTGGAGGGCAAAAAATAAGGGCTACCAAGTTTTTTATGTAGGGGAATCCGAGGTATATCATCTGGGCGGATCCACCTTAAATAGTATGAATCCGAAAAAAACCTTTCTTAACTTCAGAAATTCCCTCTATTCCCTTGTTAAAAACCTTCCTGCGCAAAAAATATTCCCAAGAGTGCTTTCAAGACTGGCTTTGGATGGACTTGCAGGGCTGAATTTTATTTTTAAAGGCAGGTTTAGACATGCTTGGGCAATAATACAAGCCCATTTAAGTTTTTACAAAAATTTTTGGACCATATACAAAAAGCGCGAAAAGACCTATTTTACAGTTAATTATTACGCCGTAAAATCTATTGTTTGGGCTTATTATGTAAATCATGTAAAAATTTTTAACAATTTAGTAAAAGATTAACTAAATTGGTCTCGCAAAATATTGCGTTTTATATAATTTTGCCAACAACATAAAGAACCTATTAAATTGTAAATTATTAATTCTATTATCATAACTATGAGAAAAATCATTTTAGGCTGTTTAGGTATTACCCTTTTATTGTCTTCCTGTGTATCCCAGAAAAAATATGCGGATATGGAAGCCAAAGCGAAAGAAGCACAGGATTTGTTAAATTCCGCGACAGTTAAATTAAACTCCTGTTTAGAGGATAAGGCTGCCACAACTTCCAAAATGCAGACTTTGGAAGATCAGAATGCCTTCCTTAAGGCCAACAATCAAGACTTGATAAACAATATGGGCAACCTTACCACCCTTACAAGTAAAGGTGCCGATAACTTGGAAAAATCCTTGGAAAGTTTAAAGGAAAAGGATCTGACTATAAGAAAACTTAACGATGCCATTACTAGAAGGGATTCTGTAAATTTGGCCTTGGTACAAAGTTTAAAAGGTGTTCTAGGAAACTTGGATGACGAGGATATCGAAATTAGTGTAGAAAAAGGAGTAGTTTTTGTTTCTATTTCCGACAAGCTTTTATTTAGAAGCGGTAGTTTCAATGTTACCAATAGAGCGAAGGAAATTTTAGGAAAGGTGGCACAGGTAGTCAACAACAAACCGGATTTCGAATTTATGGTGGAAGGGCATACCGATACCGATCCATACAACAGTGGGGTATTATATGACAACTGGGATTTAAGTGTGAAGCGTGCAACTTCAGTGGTACGTATTTTACAAAATGATTATGGTGTGGATCCCAAGCGTATGACCGCAGCGGGAAGAGGGGAATATATTCCTGTATCACCAACGGACAAGGCTAAGAATAGAAGAACACGTATTGTTGTGCTTCCAAAAATTGATCAATTCTACAGCATGATCGAAGAAGGGATGAAAGATCCTAAGATCAACTAAGAATAACATATGAAATTTAAAAGCGACCTTATATGGGTCGCTTTTTTTTTGATACACATATCAAAAAACCTCTTAAAATATATCCAAACTCCCCTTTCCTTCCCTGACCACTACAGGTTCATCTTCGGAGAGATCTATTACCGTAGAGGCCATATTGTCCCCATAACCGCCATCAATAACTATATCGACCAGGTTTTTCCATTTTTCATATATCAATTCCGGATCGGTTGTATACTCCAGTAGCTCATCCTCATCGCGAATGGAGGTAGAAACTATAGGATTGCCCAAAGCCTGGACCAAAGTCCTGGCAATGGCATTATCGGGAATACGAATACCCACTGTTTTCTTCTTTTTAAATTCTTTGGGCAGGTTGTTGTTCCCGGGAAGAATAAAGGTATAAGGTCCTGGTAAGGCCCGTTTAAGGATTTTAAAGGTAGAGGTATCAATTTGTTTTACATAATCCGACAGATTACTTAGGTCGGCACAAATGAACGACCAATTGGCCTTGGCCAGTTTTACCCCTTTTATCCGCGCTATTTTTTCCAAGGCCCTGGTATTGGTTATGTCGCACCCAAGGCCATACACTGTGTCGGTTGGATAAATAATCAGTCCCCCCTTGCGCAGCACATCCACAACCTTCTTAATTTCCTTAGGATTGGGATTTTCAGGATATATTTTAATAAATTCTGACATAGTATGGGTTCAAAATAAACGCTATCAATATAAGAAATAATGATTTAAGTATATGTTGGTATCATCCCTCTTTTAGGAATGCTCTTTGTAATTGCCTACCCGTTCGAAAGATCCGATTTCACCTAGGGTTGTGCATTGAAGGACAAGAACGTTATCGTCGTGGAGTAATTACCGCGGATTATTTGTAATCCAACCCATAAAAGTAGTTTTCATCCAGACCCATAGGAATCAGAGTACCTCCAACTTGGCGAACCTGAGCAACAATTTTTTAATATCTCCCTTATCAAATTTAATCTCAGCTTTCCTGTCGTTGCCCACCCCTTCAATTTTTAGCACTTGTCCCCTACCAAATCTAGTATGGTTCACTAGGGAACCTTCCGATAAATTGAGATCTACCGAATTGGTGTTTCCAACGGGAGTGCCAAGTTCGGGTTTTAGTTTACGGAGTTTTCTCAACTGATTTTCATTGGGTCTAACACCACTTGGGGGTGTTCCTTGCAAAGGCTTGTTCTGTCTTAATTTGGATCTGTCCACATCACCAAAAATATCAACATCGATCAAGGGGGTGTATCTAGATCTCTGGACGGGGGTAAGGTTTTCAACAAATTTTTCGTCAATTTCCTCAATAAACCTACTGGGCTCCGCATCTACCAATTTGCCCCAGCGATATCTATTCTGCGTATAGGTTAAATAGGCCTGCTTCTCCGCCCTTGTCAGGGCTACATAAAATAAGCGTCTTTCCTCTTCCAATTCGCTCCTGGTATTCATACTCATGGCAGAGGGGAAAAGATCTTCTTCCATCCCAACAATATAAACATGCGGAAATTCCAGTCCCTTCGCCAAATGAATCGTCATTAAGGCCACTCTGTCATCATCCCCGGTATCCTTATCCAAATCGGTGGCCAGGGCCACATCCTCCAAAAACTCCCCTATGTCCCCTTTGGCATCGGCCAGTTCCTTTTGCCCTTCCACAAAATCCTTGATTCCGTTCAACAACTCCTCAATATTTTCCATCTTCCCAATACCCTCAGGAGTGCCATCTTTTTTGAATTCCAGCAAAACTCCGGTTTTTTTGGCAACATGTTCCGCTAGGGTAAAGGCATCCGCACCTTCGTTCATAATTTGAAAGCTCTTGATCATGGCAACAAAGTCTCCCAATTTTCTTTTGGTTCCTCCATTGATCTTTAAATCTATCCTTTCAAGATTGTCCATAACCTCAAAAATAGAGCGATTATAGTGATTTGCGGCAACGGTAAGCTTATCCAAAGTACTTTGTCCAATACCACGTGCCGGAAAATTGATAATACGCTTAAGGGCCTCCTCATCCTTTGGATTGATCACCAATCTTAAATAGGACAATACATCCTTGATTTCCTTTCGCTGATAAAAGGAGAGTCCACCATAAATCCTATAGGGGATATCCCGTTTTCTAAGCGCATCCTCTATGGCCCTGGATTGGGAGTTGGTCCTATACAAAACAGCAAAATGGCCATTGGATAATTGGCTTTGCATTTTATTCTCAAAAATGGATCCGGCCACAAATCTACCTTCCTCCGCATCCGTAGGGCTGCGGTGCACCTTTATTAGGGGGCCTTCATCGTTGGAGGTCCAAACCACCTTTTCCAGTTGATTCTTATTTTTGGAAATGATGGAATTTGCGGCGTTCACGATATTTTTTGTGGACCTATAATTTTGTTCCAACCGGTACATGCCCACATTGTCATAATCCTTTTGAAAATTTAGGATATTACTAATATTTGCCCCCCTAAAGGAATATATACTCTGTGCATCGTCCCCTACCACACAGATATTCTGGAACCTGTCCGAAAGGGCCTTAACGATCAAATATTGGGAATGGTTGGTATCCTGGTACTCGTCTACGAGAATGTACCTAAACCTATCCTGATACTTGGCCAATACCTCGGGAAATCTTGTTAACAGCTCGTTTGTCCTTAACAGTAGGTCGTCAAAATCCATGGCACCTGCCTTGAAGCAACGATCTACATAGTTCTGATAGATTTCGCCCATTCTAGGACGCTTGGCCATGGCATCTGCCTCTACCAGATCCGGATTATTATAATATGCCTTTACTGTAATTAGGCTATTTTTATAGGAAGATATTCTATTTTGTACCTGCTTGTATTTATAAATATCCTTATCCAGGCCCATTTCCTTTATAATAGCGGCTAGTAGACGTTGCGAATCCTGGGTATCATATATGGTAAAATTGGAAGGGTATCCCAATTTATCCCCATCGAACCTTAGGAGCTTTGCAAAAACAGAATGGAAAGTACCCATCCATAGGTTCTTGGCTTCGGAACTACCCACAATATCGGAAATACGCTTCTTCATTTCCCTTGCTGCCTTATTGGTAAAGGTCAGGGCCAAAATATTAAAGGAATCCACTCCCTTGCTCATTAAATAAGCAATCCGGTAAGTCAAAACCCTCGTCTTACCAGAACCGGCCCCTGCAATCACCATTAATGGCCCGTCCTTATGCAAAACCGGGGCCTTTTGGGCTTCATTTAATTCGTTGATATAGTTCTCCAAAACGTATGTTGAAATTATGCTCGTTACAATCGGTGAATTTAACCATAAATAGCCTTATCAAAAAATCAACTTTAAGATTTGTGATAAACCGGTCGGGTAAATAGTACTAATTTGAATATATTTATCCTGTGAATCCAATTTTACTAAGGGCAACGCTTTTTAAATGGTGGTCGGCAGTAAAATTAATAAGAATTATTTTCAGTAATTGTTTAGGTATTTAAAATTTTAAATCATATTGAATGGTATGAAGTTATATTTAATTCTCCCAATGTTTGTATGGTGTGTAAACTCTGTCGCCCAGAAATATAATTTTGAAAAGGAATATAAGGATATCGAACCTAAATTATTGGATTGGAGGAGGGATTTTCACCAAAATCCGGAATTGTCCAATAGGGAGTTCAAGACGGCCGAGAAAATAGCTGACCATTTAAAATCCTTGGGAATAGAGGTTCAAACGGGAATTGCCAAAACCGGGGTGGTAGGGATATTAAATGGTAATAAAAATGGTAAAGTAATTGCTTTAAGGGCAGATATGGATGCCTTACCGGTTACGGAAAGAAACGAGCTACCGTTTAAATCTACCGTAACCTCCAAATTTATGGGGCAAGAGGTGGGTGTTATGCACGCCTGTGGTCACGATACCCATATAGCGATCCTAATGGGGGTTGCGGAAATTCTATCCAAAAACAGGGATAAAATTAAAGGGACTGTTAAATTTATTTTTCAACCGGCCGAAGAAGGCCCTCCACCCGGAGAAGAAGGCGGAGCGCTGCTGATGGTGAAGGAAGGGGTTCTAAAAAATCCAGATGTGGATGCTATTTTCGGACTTCATATTAACTCCGGCACCCCTGTTGGTGTAATAAGGTATAAATCCGAAGGACTAATGGCGGCCGTGCAACGGTTCGTTATTCAGGTTGAAGGGAAACAGACCCATGGTTCCCAACCATGGAAAGGGATAGACCCCATTCTTATTAGTGCCAAGATCATAGATGGCCTACAAACAATAATAAGTAGGGAGGTGGATCTGACCAACGAAGCAGCGGTGATAAGTGTGGGCAAAATTACCAGTGGTGTCCGTTTTAATATTATCCCGGAAAGTGCGGAAATGATAGGCACCATAAGAACCTTGGACTACAACATGCAAAAACAGATTACCGAGAGAATGAAAGAATTAGTGCCGGATATTGCCAAGGCATATGGAGGCAAGGCCACCATTGAAATAAAAAGCAATACGGACATTACATTTAACAATCCCGATCTTGTAAATAAAATGTTGCCTACCTTAAAAAGGGTTGCCGGGAAGGACAATGTGCAAATACAGAAAGCCGTTACCGGTGGTGAGGATTTCTCCTATTTTCAAAATGAGGTACCTGGGTTCTTCTTTTTCCTGGGAGGAATGGCCCCTGGAAATACATCGTCCTTTCCACATCATACGCCCGACTTCAGCATAGACGAAAATGGTATGATTCTTGGAGCAAAGGCACTGACCGAAATGAGTTTGGACTTCCTTAACCACTAAAACTATGGCAAACCAAAGGGGATGTCCAAATCATTATGGTCTAGACCGTAATTTGGAATACATACTTATTGAATTGCCTAATTCCTAAAAATAACTAAAGCTATCTTTAAAATTTCACTTAGAATATGGATTCAATGTTAAACACCTTGGCCAGTCTACCGTGGTGGGCATGGGCATTAATATTTTTAATGTTGGTGGCCATTAGGGATATTTTTGTACAAAAAGGACACACTATTTCGCATAACTTTCCCATTGTTGGACATTTAAGGTATTGGTTGGAGAGTATTGGTCCGGAAATGAGACAGTATTTCGTTGCCAACAATCGGGAAGAACTTCCGTTCAACCGCATTGAAAGGGGATGGATCTATGCTTCGGCCAAGAAAGAAAATAATTATGAAGGTTTTGGAACGGATAGGGACATCTATGCCCATCAACATATTTTTGTCAAGAACCAAATGATGGCATATCGGCTTCCTGGGGACCATCCCAATTTAACCGATCCCTGTTTTTTGCCCTGCGCCAAGGTCATTGGATCTTACAATAAACGTAAAAATCCTTATAGGCCTGCCTCCGTAATAAACGTCTCTGCCATGAGTTTTGGATCCTTGTCCGCTACGGCGGTAAATGCCATGAACAATGGGGCAAGAAAATCCGGGGCCTATCAGAATACGGGTGAGGGTGGACTTTCCCCCTATCATAAGCAAGGGGGGGATGTTGTATTTCACTTTGGAACAGGTTATTTTGGGGTACGAAGTGAAGATGGGAATTTTTCCATGGATAAAATGAAACAACTGGTTTTGGACAACCCCTGTATCAAAGCTATTGAAATTAAAATTTCACAGGGAGCAAAACCAGGAATGGGAGGTGTATTGCCGGCGGCCAAGATAACCCCCGAAATAAGTGGGATAAGAGGTGTTGTTATGGGCAAGGATGTATTGTCTCCATCTACCCATACCGCTTTTAGTTCCGTCTCGGAACTACTGCAGTTTATTGAGGATATTGCGGAACAAACTGGCCTTCCCGTAGGTATAAAAGGGGCCATTGGCAAATTGGATCAATGGGAGGAATTGGCCAAATTAATGTTGGTAACGGGAAAGGGACCAGACTTTATTACCGTTGACGGTGGCGAGGGAGGAACCGGAGCCGCTCCTCCAAGTTTCGCCGATCATGTATCCCTGCCATGGGTATACGGATTTTCCAGTCTTTATAAATTGTTTAAAAAATATGACCTAACCCACAGAATAGTATTCATTGGAAGTGGGAAATTGGGTTTCCCGGCCAAAGCCGCAATGGCATTCGCCATGGGTGTAGATTGTATAAACGTAGCCAGGGAAGCTATGATGAGCATTGGCTGTATCCAGGCCCAAATATGCCATACCAATAGATGTCCGACTGGAATAGCCACCCAAAGTAAATGGTTACAGGCCGGAATAAATGTACCTTTGAAATCCGATAGATTGTCCCAGTATTTCAAAACCTTTAGAAAGGAATTCTTGGAAATTACACATGCCGCCGGCTATGAACATCCATGTCAGTTTA
Source organism: Arenibacter sp. P308M17 (assembly GCF_003426735.1). Taxonomy (GTDB): domain Bacteria; phylum Bacteroidota; class Bacteroidia; order Flavobacteriales; family Flavobacteriaceae; genus Arenibacter. The sequence continues at coordinate 115,711 of NZ_QVON01000002.1, read as the reverse complement.
CTATGGATGATATTCAGGTAAATGTGGACGACAATGAATTGAACAGGTCGCTCTCCTCTACCTATGGCTATAATAAGACCGTGGTACCTTTCTGCAATACACAAGAATTTTATAATTGCCCTTATTTGGGAGGCAGGGAGTATATGAAAAATAAGATAGGGCCTTAATTAAATATAATCTTAAATTTACATTTTCTATATAAAAGCATAATTTGTCAATTAATCAACCAATTATCATTGCCAAAACATTCAAAAAACAAATAAATTTTAACAAATGAAACAAATTTTTACTATTTTATTTTTATTAATGTCCATTACCTTTTCACAGGCACAGAGCAAAAAAGATCTTATACTGGAAGTAGATGGCCTAAGATCCAAGTTGAGGGAGGCTGAGACAGCGCTGTCGGAATCTAAGCGGGAAGAAAGAATAGCTGCGGCCAAAGTAGAGTCTTACGAAGGACAGGTAAACGAACTGAAAGAGACCAATGCCAACCTATTGAAAAACCTGAACAGTTTTACGGAAGCTTCCAATAAGAGGTCCGATCACATAAACAGTACCTTGGAAAGCCTTGTTCAAAAAGAAGCTCAATTAAGGGTGATCAATGATGCCCTTAGCAGTCACGACTCTATAACCTTGGCAGTTTTTACCCAATTTAAACAAACATTGGGAAGTGAGCCCAAGATAACCGTTAGCAATGGTGCGGTAGCGGTGGTTATGGACAACAGTTATATCTTTGGGGAAAACTCCAAAAACTTTAAAGTACAGGACAAAGCGGAGTCCATTATCGCCAAAATTGGCAACATTTTAAAGGCCAACCCCACCATGGATATTCAAATTGTGAGCAACAGCAACTTGGTGGAATCCAAGGACAATAAATTGAACAATTGGGAGATTGGAACGCAGCAAGCTGCCGCTATAGCCCGTATCTTGGAAAGTAAATACCAAATAGAGCCCAAGCGTATCGTTGCCACGGGGAAATCGGAATTGGGACTTTACAGTATAGAAACGGCCACCGAGATCATTGTACAACCAAGATTTTATGAGTTTTTCAAATTGGTCAAGGAGAGTATGAAATAAGCTGGCAGTGAACAATGAACAATTATCAATGAACAATTATCAATGAACAATTACCAATGAACAATTACCAATGAGCAGTTGGCTGGAAGAAAGTTCAAAGTTCGAAGAAATTTATTCCTTTCCAAAACGCTTAGAGAAGCCATTTTACAAATCGGATTAAATAATATTCTGCATGTTTAAAGCGCTTTTTAGCGCTTTTTTTACGGTCAGGTCCGAATGAAACCAAATTTGGCTACGGAAGGCAAAAAAATATAATATATGATAATTTTTAAGGGAATACGCCGTTAATTAACCAACAAACCAAAAAATACCGATACAAAATGACAGGAGACGAAATTTTTCAACTATTTGCATATTTGTTGCCCGCAGTGGTAACCGGAGTGGTTGCCTTCTATTTTTTTAGGCTACACACCAGAAACGAAGAAGGAAGAAGACGCTACCTACTCCATAAGGACAGTCAAAAAAACACTTTGCCCATTAGATTACAAGCATATGAAAGAATGGCCCTGTTCTTGGAGCGAATTGCAATTCCCAGTTTGGTGGTAAGGGTAGGACCAAAAAGTACCAATAAGAACGATTATGAAAATTTGCTGATCAAAAGTATCGAAAATGAATTTGAACATAACCTGTCCCAACAAATTTATATGACGGATGAATGTTGGAATATAATTAAGGCGGCAAAAAGTGCCACTATCCAAATGATAAGGAAGGCTGGCATGAGCGAATCGGATACGGCGGACAAACTCCGTGAGGATATTCTAAATGAAACCATGGAAAAAAGTTCTCCTTCGGCAACCGCTCTATCCTATGTTAAGAAGGAAATTGGTGAGCTTTGGTAACTAATTATTGCTCCCTACACTAGAAAATTTATCCTCTGCGTAGCTATAACCCTGTTGCCACCAAAGCGACATAAGCTTCTTATTGAAAATCAAAGAGTTTTCGGTCAGTTTGGTGGGGGTGTAATATAAATTTAATTGCACCCCATTGTGTTTTGCCGCCAATACCCCTTCAGAAATATCGTGATATTCTATCTGGTCCAAAACAAAACCATAAATACTTAACATTAGTGAAAAAGGGTTTTTGCCCAAAACCTTGTTGTGCTCCATATTTTCAGACTCTAGGATAATGGCATCGATCTCCGTGGCCCCTCTCCTAATCGCTTCCCTAATAGGAACTACACATCCCAGTCCGCCGTCGCCATATTCAAATCCGTCCCGTTTTACCAAAGACATGAAAGGAATGTAATTGCACGAAATCCAGATCCAATCACAAAATTCATCATAGGAAAAATCCTTAATGGACTTATACTCGATCCTGTTTTTGGAAAGATTTGAAACCGTTACGACCACCTCCTTACTGCTTTTTTTTATTCTTTGGAATTCCGCTTCACTAAAATTTTTTTTAATGGTCCGTCTCAAGGCTTTGCTCTCCCCAAAAGTACGTTTGCTCTTTATAAACTGAAGAAAAGTGGTTAGAAAATTTATGGTGACATATTCCCTATCCCCCTTTTTTCGAACTACAAACGGATTAAGGCTAAAAATAGAACTTTGGCCAACATTGGTATATATATCATGTAATTTGTCCAATTGGTTCAAGGCCAATTGGGGAATTAGAAGACTCCCAGTAGAAGTGCCAACCAAAATATCATATTCCCTTTTTTCAATTTCAATAAGGTATTGGGCCACTCCGCCTGCAAATGCCCCTTTACTACCTCCTCCACTAATTACCAATGCTTTCATACAGTACCGGATTCTATGGGGTTGGTTTCAGCGTTTTTATACTTGGCAAAATTAAATCCGCTTTCCCACCAAACCGTCATTTTTTCCTTTTCAAATATAAGGGAGTTGGTAGTGAGTACGGTTGGGGTATAATAGAAGTTGATGATGGCATCATTATGATTGGCTACAAACTTGCCTATCCTAATATTTTGTTGTTCTATCCTGTCCAGCATAAAGGAAAACATATTGGTAAGCAATGAAAACACATTCTTGGAGGGCATCCTATTTAATTGTGTAATCTCTGTCTGCAAAATTATGGCATCCACTACCGTGGCCCCCCTTCTAATGGCTTCTTCAATAGGGACCATACTGCCCAATCCACCATCGGCATATTCACAACCATTTTTCTTTGCCAAGGTCATAAATGGGGTGTAATTGCAGGAAACCCATACCCATTCACAAAATTCCTCATAAGTACAATCATTGATGGATTTATATTCCACCTGATTCAATGATAAATTGGAAACCGTGACCACTATATCCAAGGGTCCATTTTTTAAATGCTCAAATTCCTCTATGGAAATCGTATCCCTTATCAACTGAAGTAAATTATGACTTTCACCAAAGGTCTTGCTACCCGTTAAAAAATTTTTCATCACATTTATATGATGCACCCCTATGGTCTCTATGCCATATTTCTTTTTAATCACAAAGGGACAATTGCTAAAAATATTGTCCTGATTCACCGAGGTATACACCTGTCTTATCTTTTCAATTTTTTGTAGGGCTAAATGGGAGATCAAGAGACTGCCGGTAGATGTACCTAAAAACAAATTATAATTGTACTTCAGTTCCTGCATCAGGTATTGGGCCACTCCACCGGCAAATGCACCCTTGCTACCACCACCGGAAATTACCATTGCTCTCATTCCAAAATCAGTTTATTAGTAATATAACGCAATTCCTCCATGTTAAATTTTGCGCGCAACCCATCTATTCTTTCCCTATATTCCTTTTTTTCCATAAGTTGGTCCAACAACGAGCGGGCATATTTTCTAAACTGCCAGGAATGATGCTGGGTTGCCCCTACAAGATCCAACAGATTATTGTCCGACAAACCGATCAGCTGCTGCAAAAATTGAAATGCCCCTTGCCGAACCTCATAGGGGTATTTTGGGGATGTATAGCCACTTAGCTCCATATAATAATTATTGGTGTTATTGGGTTCATAATCCTTGGTAAGCAAGGCCAAGCTTAGCCACAGTAAGCGAATGTTCCTATTGGAAAATCCAATGATACCTTTGGTCTTATTAAGGTATTTTTCCCTATTGCTTGGGTAATTTGTCCAAAGCTTGTATAGCATTTCCTCTTTGGTAATATAACTCCCATCATCCAAAAGGGATTCGTTTTCAGATTTCAGATCCAAAGGTAACTGTCCTAAGGTGGTGGCCAATGCCTGCCGGACCAGCACATTTTCATTCCCTATGACTTTCCCAATAAATTCTTGGGAAAGCGATTTATGATAGGTTTTAATAATTTTGGCCTTTAACCTATCGGAATCGATGTTTTGCCAATAGCTTTTAATGATGGAATCGTTGCCCATATTACTGGTCATTATTTTTTTCTGGAGTTCAAAAAAAATTTTTAAATCCTCGGATTCACGAATAAGGATTTTTTTGGCTTCCTCAAAAGGGAAATCTTTATCTACAAGCCATCTATTTCGAAAAGTGTCCAATTCATTATCGGTATCTCCCTTTATTTCCTCCATGAAGTTATCTATGGTTACGTTTTTAAACCCGTACTTTTTTAAATACCGTTTAATCCCGAGCCTAAAGTTCGTCTCCCCTATTTGGCTTCTTAATATATGCAAGGCCCATGCCCCTTTTTCGTAAAATGTAAGACTGCCCGCTTTTGGATCAATGAGGGCCTCCCCCATACCCTTCTCGGTAAGTTCCCTTAATTGGATCGCTGTTTCGTACAATTTCCAATAGTAATATTCTTTTCCAAAAATTTCTTTTTCCGCCAACAGGGCATAATAGGTTGCGAATCCTTCATGAAGCCAGTGACTGCTGCCATCCACTTCAGTAACCAAATTGCCAAACCATTGATGTGCCATCTCATGGGCATTTACATTTACATAGTTCCTGTCCTTAAATGCAGTGGAATCTATTATATAACTGTCTGAAAAAATAGTGGTTCCGGTATTTTCCATACCCGCGTATAAAAAGTCCCTCACAGGTATCTGCTTGTAATTTTGCCATGCATATGGAATTCCTATTTCCTTTTCCAGAAAGTTGAAGATTGTGGTGGTATACCTATAGGTAGGTTCCACTTTGGTACTATCACTTGGATAGAAATAAAGGCTTATCGGAATTCCCGTACTGGATTCAACTTCTTTCCTATGGTAATCCCCAATGGCAAAGGCCAATAAATAGCTGCTCATGGGTTGGTCCATATTGAAGCTCCATTTTTTTAATCCTTCCAATTCTTTGGTCGCAACCAGGTTACCATTGGCTATAACCTGATAGGTTCTATCAAAGCTGATATCCATATCAAACTCTACCTTCTCGGTCATATCATCAAAACTGGGAAGCCAGTGACTAGTGTATTTCCCCTGGCCCTGTGTCCAGACCTGCTCGTTGCCCGGTACGTCGTCCTTCCAACCCAAAAAGTAAACGGTCTGTTTGGGACTGGCAGAATAGGCGATGTCCAAAGTATAGGTTTTATTGGCTTTAAAGTGCTTATGGAGAATGATTTTTTTGCCGCTATAACTGGTTCTGGCTTTTTTATTATTGAGTTTGATCCCAATTATATTTATATTTTGGGCATCTAGAAAAACGGTATCCACTTTTTGTAGGACCTTAAATTGGTAGGTTACGGATCCGGCAATGGATTCGTCCGTCGGATCTATTTTGATATTCACTTTTCCGTGAATAAAATCGACCTTGTCCTGAAGCTGGGCAGTTAGGGAATTGGTTATTAAAAAAAGAATTGCAATTAAGGAATACTTCATACTTCAAATATAAGGCCTGGATATTGCCTTGTTAAAAATTATGGTACAGGAACTACAATTCTTTATGCAGGGCCAGTATCCAATCTGTAAAGGTGACAGTACCAACCATGAATTAAAAATTTTGCCTAAAATAAGAAAACTCTAGGTTCTTTTTATTTGTAAAACTATAATGTCCCGTAATAATGCTTCTGGAGTACCGGTCGTACCCTTTTCAACACTTTTAGGAAATTCAATATTAACGATGGTGAATAGTTTACTTCTTCTACCTAGAGCCAATAATAATAAACCCACACTTGCAGTTGTTTAAGGGAACAGCTATTTTAGTCCTATCAAAAATAGTATCATATAGACCGGTCGTTCCAACTTATTTTGCTATCCATCTAAGTAGGGCTTCCCTTAAGCAAGTATACCCAAATGAACTCCAATGTACTACAAACGCCTATTGCCTACCTAAAAGGCGTTGGTCCCAATCGTGCCGGGACCTTACAATCGGAACTTGGAATACATACCTATCAGGATCTGATCAATCTTTTTCCCCATCGCTATATTGATAAGACCCAATATTATAAAATTGGCCAATTGCAGCGAACCAGTTCGGAGGTTCAAATTATTGGGAAGATTGTCAACATTAAAACGGTTGAACAAAAAAAAGGAAAACGATTGGTAGCCAAATTTATAGATGATACCGGAGAAATGGAGCTGGTCTGGTTTCGCGGCCAAAAATGGATCAGGGAAAACCTAAAGTTAAATATTTCATATGTTATTTTCGGAAAGATCAATTGGTTCAATGGGGCTTTTTCAATGCCACATCCTGAAATGGAATTGTGGGAAGACCATGAAAAGGGGTTAAAAATGTATATGCAACCCGTCTATCCTTCCACCGAGAAATTGGCCAACAAGGGCCTAACCAATAAGGTGACCAACAAACTCATCCAGCAATTATTTCTGGAGACCAAAGGAAGATTCAAAGAGACCTTATCCCCTAGCCTGATTGCAGAATTGGGCTTGATCAGCAAAGGGGAGGCACTTTTTAATATCCACTTTCCAAAAAATCAGGAATTGTTGGCGAAGGCACAATTTCGGCTTAAATTTGAGGAATTATTTTATATACAACTACAGCTGATTTCTAAAAATCTACTGCACAAGCAAAAAATAAAAGGATATAATTTTGATAAAGTGGGGACGCTTTTCAAAACCTTTTATGAGCATCACCTACCATTTAAATTGACCAATGCCCAGAAAAGGGTAATCAAGGAAATTAGGGCCGATTTGGGCAGCAATGCGCAAATGAACAGATTATTGCAAGGGGATGTAGGATCTGGAAAAACAATTGTGGCACTTATGACCATGCTGCTCGCTATAGACAATGGCTACCAAGCCTGTCTTATGGCCCCAACGGAAATTCTGGCCAATCAACACTTTATGGGAGTCAAGGAACTTCTCGGAGACATTGGGGTGAACATTGCCCTTCTTACAGGATCTGTAAAAAAATCGGCCCGTAAAATAATCCACGAGCAATTGGAAAATGGGGAGCTTCATATTTTAATTGGCACCCATGCCCTTCTGGAGGATAAGGTGACCTATAAAAATCTAGGCCTGGCAATTGTTGACGAACAACATAGGTTTGGTGTGGCACAACGGGCCAGGTTATGGCATAAGAATGATATTCCCCCCCATGTTTTGGTAATGACCGCTACCCCTATTCCTAGGACCTTGGCCATGAGTTTATACGGTGATTTGGACATTTCCACAATTGATGAACTACCTCCCGGAAGAAAACCAATAAAAACGGTACACCGATACGATTCCAACCGCTTAAAAGTATTTCAATTTATAAGGGACGAGATTAAGAAAGGACGACAGGTATATGTAGTTTATCCCTTAATCCAGGAATCAGAGGCTTTGGACTATAAGGACCTGATGGATGGTTATGAGAGTATTACCAGGGATTTTCCACTGCCGGATTATCAAATATCCATTGTACACGGTAAAATGAAGCCTGCGGACAAGGACTATGAAATGGAACGTTTTGTAAAAGGTGAGACGCAAATTATGGTAGCCACAACCGTTATTGAGGTAGGGGTTAATGTGCCCAATGCCTCTGTAATGATAATAGAAAGTGCGGAACGCTTTGGCCTGTCGCAACTCCACCAATTACGGGGCAGGGTTGGTCGCGGAGCCGAACAAAGTTTTTGTATTCTAATGACGGGACATAAACTGTCTTCCGATTCAAAGACCAGGTTGGAAACTATGGTAGGCACCAATGACGGCTTTCAGATTGCGGAAGTTGATCTTAAGCTACGTGGACCGGGCGATTTAATGGGTACCCAACAAAGCGGTGTGCTTCATCTAAAAATAGCGGATATTATAAAAGACAATGATATTTTAAAACTGGCCAGATACCATGCCTTCAAAATTTTAAAGGAGGATATTGCTTTACAAAAACACCCCATTATATTACATGCCTATACCCAACTGGTGAAATATAAAAATATTTGGAACTATATAAGTTAGTATAATATCTTTTAAGTGAAGTGCTATAATTGCAGTCATTCTTAGCAATATATTGATTCATTTCTCGTGGCTTTTATATATTTAAGAATGTTCTATTTAAGGTAGGATCATTACAGCGGAATAGCAATTCCCAATCCAGATCTAAAACCTGACCATTGAACACGTACTGGTTCACCATTTGAAAATAGGATATTGCTGTCATCACTTTGATTATATTTTAATCTTCTTCCCATATATTGGTCATAACCAACGGAAGCCCTCAATTTAAAAAATGCTATAGGTAACTCATAAATAAAGCCAACTCCAACACCAAAATTATAAGAATAAAAAGAAGGCGTTAATAGGGTCTCACTACCGTAATATTCTTTACGAAGTGTTGGATCTACTTGTGTGTAGGTACCTAAGCCTCTAATCCCTACATGAAACGGACTATTCAAATTCTTATTAAATAACGGAACTTGATATGATAAACCAAATGTATAGCCTTTTATGGGTATAGTAAGGCTTCGTGACCCAGTGCGATCTGTATAATTGGCCTTTCCTCCAGTATTATTATAACCAAAGAAAAAAGCTGTTTTTAATGGATTTGAGTTATACCCAATGGTAAACCCATAATTGCCGGGGAAATCATCAGTTATCGTGCCATAAGGAATTTCCAAATTTTTTAAATAATCCACTAAGTAATTATTGAGTGATTTATGAGAAAAATCATTATAATTCATTTCAACAAAAAAATTATCCTTTTGTGCAGCTCCTTCGAAAAATATAGAAAGAAATAAAAACAGAAAAATATATTGTTTCATAGATTTTTTTGATTGATAGTATTATGACAGAGTTGGTTCTTAGTTAGAATTTAATTTTGGTCTACGATAAAATTGTACTCCCTTATATTCGTTAGGCTCTCATCGCCAAAAAAATCACCCAAACTACCCGAATTGGAAGAGAAAGTGTATTCTAGTTTAAGAATATGCTGACCTTCACTTAAGTCTTCAATGTTTACGGGAAATTGGGCCCAATAAGCTTTTTTTGAATAATAAGGTTTATCATCAATATAAAAAATGACTTCCCAAAAATCATGGACCCCGTTTCCTTCAAACTTATATACAAAAACACCTGAAGTTGTTAAAACGATACCGTCTAGAAAATTTTCGACTTCAATACTTGCTTGATTTTCTGGCTCTGGAACCTCATAAAATGAATCAACTTCAAAATCATAACTACAACCTGAGTTGAGCAGTATTAGTGTTCCTACAAGAAATTGGATTCTTAAATTTGGCCACCATCGAACCATCAAAGAAATTAAATTACGGTACATAAAATGTTTTATATTATTATGAATATTTGCATCTGAAGGTAAAAACGAAATCTGTGAGTATTTATTATTGACCCTGCAGGAAACAGGGTTTATTTGAATTACAATATTGAAATAGGTCAATAAACTTAAACAACAATTTTTGATTTTTAAAATATATACCAAATATATTAATTAAGAGCGGCTGTTGTAATTGATCAATTAGATTTATCCTTGTTTTTGTCGGGCTTGCACTCCTTACAGAAATAGGAAAATTGATTAAGTTCCTTTTTTACAACTTCATGTTCCCTTTCCAAGACCGCTTCTTTATTTCCAAAATCTGTTTCTGAATAGACCCTGGAACTGATTTCATTCCGTTCCTTTATCATTTTGTCAAAATAGGGTTGAAAAAAAGTTGCATCGGAAAAAGTCTTTTTGTTCTCGTAAAGTTCCTTCCTAATCTTTCTGGCGTAAAGCTCTGAGAGATCAAAATCGAACTCAACAAGGGAAATTAGCCTTTGGGCCGTTGTACTATCCGGGGCCATTATAACTGCCGCATCCTTTTGAAACGTACAACCTACTTTAGAGTTGAAGTTTTTTGTGAACATGAATTCAACATTGGACATTTGAAAGGCAAAATCCAGCATAACCCCAGATTGCACAAAGACCTTTTCTATATCCTCATTTATGGCAGTTTTTGAGCCCAGAAAATCCTCAATTTTAAAAATATGGCCGGGTTCCCATTCAACGCTATTCTCCTGGGAAGATAGGCAATTGGTTAAAACGAAAAAAAGCAGCGATAATCTAAACGACATAATATTGATTTCCATTAGTAAAAAACATTCCTATTTAATGATTTTTAATACCCATTTACACAGTAAATATAGCAAATCCAAGGTATTATTGTTAGCTCCCTGAGATGTGCGGATTTCGCAACCCCAAGCTGAACGAAGTTTGCAACTTCGTACTGTTCCTAGACAAGAGGTAAATAAATCCATTCTTCCTTTATTGACTAACTCCAGGCGTCGCAGAAACATAACAATTGATCGTGATCACTTTTTATGGATCAATCCCAAAAGTTGTGTGTGAATTAGAAAAAGATAGGATAAACTATCCCAAAGTTCGTGTTCAAAGTCATATAGCTATTTTAAGGACGGGTCAACTCCATAGATAGTCCATAGATACTCCATAGATAGTCCATAGATAGGCCGTATATGCAAATAGGCTGGATCCACCCCTTTTTGGCGCGCTAAAATAGCTCCGCTTAAAGTTCCTTTTTACCTTTCATGGACGGCATAATACGCTCCGGGATCCCTTGCGGAAAACGAAGCCAAAAAGCAGTGTCTTTATGAAGCTATTTTTTCCATAGGAATATTTGCACAAACACAGTAATTGTTCCTGATCCCTTTTTATTAAGATTGTTTGTGAATACTGCGCACAAAAAAACCCCATCATTTTTGACAGGGTTGTATTTCTGGGTGGAAGACCGGGTTCGAACCGGCGACCTCTGGAACCACAATCCAGCGCTCTAACCAGCTGAGCTACAACCACCATTTGTAAGCGGTGGCAAAGATAAATCTTTAGTTCTATAGCACAAAATAAATTTCACTTATTTTATATTATCCCATAAAAGACTCATTTAGCGAATTATACGATAATTTTCTATGCAGTTTATCGACCAAATACTCATTATTGTTGACGAAACACACAAAAAAACCACTTTCACAACATAAATTGGTCTATTTTTTAAAGGAAGGATATTTTTATCCACAGATTAGATAAATTAATATAAATGTCTTTTAAATTATTATATGTAGGCTCACGGGAAATTAAACTAAAATTAACCGTGTTCTGTATACTCTTGTTCTTTTATGGGGTCAATTCCGCTCAGGAAACCACCATTGGAGAATTAAGGGGCAAAATAACAACTTTAAGAGAACGCAGCAAACAGGTCCATAAGGACACTGTATATATTGGATTATTAATCGATCTTGGGGCAAAGCTTAGATTCTTGAACCCCGATAGTCTCCTGTTGCTATCCAGGGAAGCCCAAAAATTCAGTAGCAAGATTAATTTTAACAAGGGAGTAAGTGAGGCCTTATATCAACTGGGAACTTATTATTCCGATAAAGGGGAACATTCCTTTGCCATAGAGAATTATGAAATGGCACTGGTCAATGCCAAAAAGGAAAATAACCATGATCTAACCTTGAGGATTGGTAATGAATTGGCAGTAGAAAATGTTTATAACGGCAATTATTCAAAAGCTTTGATCGGTTATTTGGAGAATATTAAATTGGCAAAGCTCCATGGCAACATAAAGATGGAGTCCATCCTATATGAAAATGTGGCCGATCTGTATGCAGCCCAAAAGGATTATGTTCAGGCCTTGGATTTTTATAACAAGGTGGAAAAAATAAACGCCACAATTGAAGATGATATAAACTCGGCACAGACCATGAGCAATGTGGCTTCCATTTATGCCGAAACCGGGGATTTCCAAAATGCCCTTTTTAAAATAAACCGTAGCATCAAAATATTTGAGCAAGCGGAAGAGTGGGATTGGCTGGCTTTTGCTTATGAGGTAAAGGGTAAGATTTACCTAAAACAACAGCAGTATACCAGGGCATTATTTTGGTACGATAAAAGTTCGGAACAACATGAAAATCTTCAGGACGATAGAGGGATAATTGATTTGTACAACGGGATGGCCGAAGCCAACCTAGGCCTCAAGAAGGACAGTATTTCCCATACTTATGCCATGATGGCCTATGAAATATCCACCTCCATCAAGTCCATGGAGGGGATGAAAAAATGTTCCAATACCCTCTACAAACTATATAAAAATCAGGAGAATTACGCCGAGGCTCTTAAATACCATGAAATTTTTAGGCAAATATCGGATACCCTGTCCAGGGATGAGAACAAAATGAGTATGACGATGTTGAAAACTGAGATCAGTCATAAGAACCAACAGGAAGCATTGGTATTGAAAAATGAAAAGGCCTTGGCCAAACAGCGTCTCTATATCTATTTAGCCATAATAGTAGTTATAATTATGGGCGCAATAGCATTTTTGGTGGTTAGGGGACAAAAAATATTAAAAAAGTTGAACAAGGAACTGGAAAGTCAAAAGCAGGATCTGGAGCAAAGGGAGGCCGAGTTGTGGGAAACGAATAATACCAAAAACAAGCTTTTTTCCATTATTGCCCATGATCTACGGGGCCCTATTGGTGCTTTAGAGGGACTATTAAAATTGTTGAACAGTGGTGATATTAAGGAATCGGAATTCAAGTCGTTCATTCCCAAGTTAAAGAACGATGTAAATAGTATTTCCTTTACCTTGAACAACTTGCTTACCTGGGGCCAATCACAAATGAGGGAAGCTACCACCAACCCTACCAATGTTGATCTGAACACCCTTATAGAAAACAATATTAATTTGCTCAGTGAACTAGCATTTACCAAAATGATTACAATGGACAATTTAATAGTCAATAAGGCCATCATATGGTCCGATGAAAATCAAATGGATATTGTAATTAGAAATCTTTTGAGCAATGCCCTGAAATTCACCCCCAATCACGGGCATATTATCATAGGATATATTGATAGACTTGATTATTTGGAAGTATTTGTAAAGGACAATGGGATTGGTATGGACGAATACGTTCAGGAGCAAATACTATCAAAAAATACCAATATTACAACCTATGGAACCAATAATGAAAAGGGAACAGGCCTTGGCCTATCCCTCTGTAGTGAAATGGTCATAAAAAATGGTGGCAGCTTATGGGTCAAGAGTGAAATAAATGAAGGGTCTACCTTCTATTTTACCGTTCCCAAGGGAAAAAAATTCCAAAAATCGGCTTAGAAAAAATCCAACTAAATAAGGCTGTCAAGGCCCTGAACGGCAACGAACCTCTCGGTGGTAAATCCTTCCCCATAGGCTATGCCAACCATCCTGCCCAGATCCCTTGACCTATAAACAACACTATCTATAAAATTTTTGCTACTGATAGGCGTTTCCGGTTCTATGCTCTTTGGGTCATAAAATTGAGAACTATAGGCCATAATGGCATTCACCTTTACCTCTATAAATTCCGATACATCCACTACAAAATCGGGTTCAATATTTTTCCATTGAATGTAATGATGTACCAATTTTGGTCTCCAAGCCTCTTGCCAATGTTCCTCCCCATCAATCTTTGTATCGATCTTTATTAGTCCACTCAAAAAACAGGCATCGCTTACCAGTTTGCTCCCCTTGGCATGATCTATATGCCGATCTTCAATGGCATTGCACAGTACCGTTTCCGGTCTGTATTTCCTGATCATTTTTATAACTTCCAATTGATGCTCCCGGTCGTTGGTAAAAAACCCATCGGCAAATTCCAGATTCTCGCGGACAGCTACCCCCAGAATAACGGCAGCGGCTGCAGCTTCCCTATCCCTGATTTCAGCCGAGCCTCGGGTACCCAGTTCCCCACGGGTCAAATCTACAATACCTACTTTTTTACCATTGGCCACTTCTTTTGCTATTGTAGCCCCTGCCCCCAATTCGGCATCATCTGGATGCGCACCAAATACTAGTATGTCTAATTTCATGTGTTTATGTTTCTACTTTTACCTCACCCAGAACTGCCCGAAAGGCATTTCTGGCCCTGCCTGCCGGCAAAGGCAGGCCCGTCCGAACGACCCGGGCGGGCTCTCCCAAGGAGAGGTGAACCCGTCCGTACCGGTAAGGGCGGATTAGTTATCCCGAGGTGTTCACTTTATTTTCTTAGGGTTTCCAAAGCTTGTTCAATATCCCCGATTAAATCCTCAATTTCTTCAATGCCAACTGAAAAACGTATCAATCCATCCGCAATTCCCTGACGCTTTCGTTCATCTGCACTCAAAAGGGAATGTGAGGTCAATGTAGGGGAAAGTACCGTACTTTCCACTCCCGCCAAGCTCATGGCCGGTTTTATTAATTTTAATGCCTTTTGAAATTTGGAAGCATTAAAATCGGCCTTCAATTCAAAGGACAGCATGCCCCCGAAGCCCTTCATCTGTCTTTTGGCAATGTCGTGGTCCGGGTGTGAGGGCAGGCCGGGATAGTATACGGCAGCTATATCTTTATGTTTATAAAGGTATTCGGCCATGACCTGGGCATTGGCATTTTGTGCCCTTACCCGGATTCCCATTGTTTTAATGCTCCTTTCCAATAACCAAACCGTATAATCGCTAAGACTGCCCCCAAAATTTTTGGCCAGATTACAGATCCTTTTTATATGTGCTTCCGTGGAGGCCACTGCCCCTGCACAAATATCGGAATGTCCGCCCATATATTTAGTAGCACTGTGTATAACCACATCTATTCCAAAATCAATAGGATTTTGATTTATGGGACTGGCAAAAGTATTGTCGATCATGGATACCAGGTCATGCTTTTTGGAAATATCGGCAACCGCCTGTAAATCGGTTATGTTCAATAAGGGGTTTGATGGTGTTTCAATATAAATAACTTTGGTGTTTTTTTGAATTTTGGCCTCAAAATCCTCCGCTCGAAATCCATCGGCAAAAGAGTAGGATATCCCAAACTTTTCAAACTCTTCCACCACAAGATTATAGGTTCCGCCATAGATTATCTTTTGTACAACTACATGGTCTCCCGCCTTTAAGAAGGCCAGTAAAGAAGTGCTGATAGCGGCCATCCCGCTACCAAAAATCAAGCCCGCTTGCGCATGTTCCAAGGCCGCTATCTTTTTGGCCAAGGCTACCTGATTGGGAGTGTTGAAATATCTTGGGTAGCGCTTAACATCGATGTCCTCAAATGCATAGGCCGTCCCCATATACAATGGGGAAATGGCTCCCTTAAATTCCTTGTCCTCCAGCTGTCCAAAATGCGTACAGATGGTATTGGTACCTTTTTTTTCGGGTTTCATGGTATTATATTAAAAGCTGTAAAATTACAAAAAATGGTTTAGTACATTACAAAAATGGTCTTAACGTGGTTTCTCTGAAAATCCGTTTTACCCCAAGCCCTAAAGCCTGCCTGTCCGGTAGGCAGGGGAGCCTGATTTTCCTCGATTTCTCCCTTTAGGGTCGGGGTCAAAAATTGAGGAAAATCTTATGCAATTCAATTTCCTCATGCGCTAAGAAAAAATGGTTATACCTGGATTTCTTTCCACTTTCCTTTTTTAAACAAGACAAGAGTTACCAAGGTTAATATAATCTCGGCTACGGCAATGGCTATAAAAACGCCAACGGGGCCATAATCAAGGATAATGGCCATTAGGTAGGCAAATGGCAACTGAAATGCCCAAAAGACCAAAAAGTTGATCTTGGTGGGAGTTTTTGTATCCCCCGCGCCGTTAAAGGCTTGGGTCAGTACCATGCCATAGGCATAAAAAACATATCCTGCGGCAATTACCTGCAAACATAATGTCCCGTTTTCAACCACACTTGGGGCGGTACTAAAGAGCATAATGATCTCTTTGGCAAAGCATAGGTACAGCACAGAAATGAAAAACATAAAATAGGCATTGTACTTTCCTGTTTTCCAGACGGACATTTCGGCCCTATCCGCTTGCTTGGCACCCAAATTTTGGCCTACCAGTGTGGCCGCGGCATTGCTCATTCCCCAGGAAGGCATAAGGGAAAACATCATCACCCTTATGGCTATGGTGTACCCTGCAAGTACCTCACTGCCAAATTCGGACATAATTCGCATCAAAAAGATCCAACTAGAGGTTCCTATCAAAAATTGGGCTATTCCCCCTAAGGAAACCTTTATTAGGCCTATCATTACCTTAAGGCGAAAAACAAGGTCGGCAATACCGATCTTGATCTTGCTCCACCCAAAGAACAAGATCGCTATCTGGAACAAAACTGCGGTACCCCTACCAATATTGGTTGCAATGGCAGCGCCCATTACCCCGTATTCGGGAATTGGTCCCCATCCAAAAATAAATATCGGATCCAACAAAATATTCAATCCGTTGGAAAGTACCAAAGTCCACATGGCCATAGAGGCATCGCCGGCTCCCCTAAAAATGGCATTGATCAGGAACAAAAGTAAAATAGTAATATTACCCCCGAGCATTAATCGGGTATACCCCTGCCCTTCTTCTATAAGCTCAGGGCTGCCGCCCATTAATTCCAAAATTTCCTCGGCATAAAAAGCTCCGATGCTTCCAGTAATAATGGCTATGGTTATCCCCAAAATAATGGCCTGCACGGCAGCTTCCCTGGCGCCTTTAAGATTTTTTTCGCCAATTCTTCTCGCAACTACCGCTGTTGCTGCCATACTCAAACCTATGGACACCGCATATATCAATGTAATTACCGATTCCGTAAGTCCGATGGTAGCTACGGCATTAACGCTCACTCTGGAAACATAGGCAATGTCTACCAGAGCAAAAATTGACTCCATCAACATTTCCAATATCATTGGAATGGATAACAGAAAAATGGCCTTGCGAATACTTCCTGTAGTAAATTCGGATTCTTTGCCGGTAATCGCCGTGATAAAATGCCTATATAATTTAGGGAAGCTAAGCTTGTCGTGATTTTGCATGGGTATGGAATTATGTTGGACAAATAAAATAAGTGCAATCAAGATCATGAAATCCAAAATAGGATTCCTTACATGATTGGACAGACATCTATTAAATACATAATTCCTTTACTTCATAATGGCACAAATTTGCATTAATTTTTTATAAATACAAAACTATCCTAGGTAGTATTTTTTATTTTTCCAATAGCTTACAGCACCCAATACCACTACCCCAAAAACAGTATAATAAATAAAAGTAGGGGTTATAACCTGTGCGCCACTGGCATAACTGTGCAATCCTACCAGATAAAAATTGACCCCAAAATAGGTCATCATAATGCTTCCAAAGGCAACGACACTCAACAAATTGAACAACCATCTTCCGCGCAAACCAGGGATCAATCTTGTATGGATCACAAAGGCATAGATCATTATGGAAATCAAGGCCCAGGTTTCCTTAGGGTCCCATCCCCAATAACGGCCCCAACTTTCATTGGCCCATTGGCCTCCCAGGAAATTACCAATGGTCAACATGACCAAACCAACCGTTAGGGACAGTTCATTGATAATGGTAAGCTCCTTAATGTTCAGCTCCATTCTTTCCTTATTATCCTTATTCGTCATTATGATCAACAGCAAGCATACCACCCCCAAGATCATTCCCACGGTGAGCGGACCATAACTGCCCACAATTACTGCAACGTGGATCATTAACCAATAACTATCCAACACGGGTACCAGATTGGCTATGGAGGGATCTACCCAACTCTGGTGGGCTATCCACAACAACATAGCGGTGACAAAAGTAGCTGCCGCCACCGTCATATTACTTTTTTTACTGAACAGTAGGCCCATCCCCAAAGTGGCCCAGGAAACATATAGTATACTTTCATAGGCATCGCTCCATGGCGCATGCCCGGAAATATACCATCGCATTACCAGTCCGAGCGTATGCAGTATAAAAAATGCATAAATTAATATCTTAAGACCAGCTATACTAAATCTAAGGGCTTTCCTGTCCCTAATAATCTGAAATACAAGGAGGGCAAACATCAATAAACCTACCAAGGCGTAATATCTATAGAGTTTATTGTATAGATCTATCTTATTATAAAAAACTTCCGCTTTAATTTTGTTTTCCGATGGCAATACTTCACTACCGTGGTTTTCCTGGTTCTTTTTAAAGGCGGCCAACAATTTATCGGCTTCCGTATAATCACCGTTCTTAACAGCCTTTTCAAGGCTCATTAAATAGAAGGGTACGGCATTTTTTATGAAATTGGCATATAGGGAATCGGACACTTGGAATTGCCCTCCCCTATATTCCACGGCCGAAATCCATTTATTGTTTTCGTCGTTCAACAAGGGAAATATCTTTATTATTTCACCGCCCAACGCCCTGTTCAAAAGTACCAAACGTTCGTCCAAACCCTTAAAGTCCTTTTGAAATTGGTTGGGGGTATTGGTAGCATAGGCTTCTTGTAGGTAAGGGGCCAATTTGTATTGCCCTTTTTCATCAAAGAAATCGGTGGCCTTGGCAAACTCCTTTCCGTGTTCCAGGCCTATGATCTTTCTAATACTATCATTTTGACCTTTTTTGTCCAAGGCAATAAATTCAGCATTGTACCAGGCAGCCGGATTTAACATCATGGAGAGGAACACTTGATCCGAATTGAAATCGGTATACTTATCCTTTAGGCTCAATTTCCTCAATAGTTCCGACGAAAAGGTATTTATGGGTTTCATACGCCCTCCGGCATCCTGGACCACCAACTTCCCAAACTTGGCAGCATGTTCCTTGGACGGGGTTATAGCATGCAAAAGGGAATCTATCTGTTGGGGTGTCGGCATATTGCTGTGGGCATGGTCTGTAACAGCCCCATCGGTTTGTGCCATGGCACTTGGTCCTACAATCAAGAGTAGGATCATCGCTATTTTGGCCTGCTTCTTTTTTAATTTTTCCAAGGAGGCCCCTAAGCTTTTAAATCTGGTCTTGCCATAGAACATAATGCCCATAAGCCCTGTATACAAAAGGAAATAGCCAATATAAGTTATCCATGTCCCCCAAAAGTCATGGTTTACGGACAGTACGGTACCTTTTTCATCCGGATGGAAACTGGCTTGAAAAAACCGATACCCCTTGTGGTCCAAAATATGGTTCATATAAATGTCGTAATCAAAGGGACGGTCGTCCTCAATGGTCACCTTGCTCATAAACGACGCGTAGCTGTTCTCGGTTCCGGGATGTTTTTCAGCTATAAAATCGTTCAGTTTAATTCCAAAAGGCAGGGTATAGACCTTGGATCCGTAAGAAAGGTTAAAGGTCAAACCTCCAATCTCAAATTCCCCTGAAAAATTGGCTACCCCCTTCGCTCCCAATAGTTTTTTGCGCACCGTTTCACCGTTGCAATCAATATCTACTATCAGGGCATCCAGGTCATTCTCTGTTTTTTCGTTCTCAGGAATGGTAATAACGCCATAGGAACCTTTAATAATGGGTTCGGGAATTACGAATTGCATGCCTGCAGTAGTGTACAGGGATCTCAATTGCAGGGTTTGTAGACTATCTTTCAACAATTCTCCTTGGAACTGATCTGCCATTCTCATAAACTGTCCTTCGAAAGGCGATTTTATTTGATACCCTCCCTCCGATTCCATAATATTTATGGCCCCTTCCGTCATCTTGTTCAAAGAAAACAGCACATTGTGTATGCTACTGACCTTGCCACTTTCCAAATAATGCTCATGCCGTTGTCCGTCGCCCGCCTCTACAATTTTTAAATATTCCCTGCCATCGGCATCTTCGATCAACCCTTCCTTGGCGCCTTCAATAAAGCCGGCATAGGAGATGGTAAACGGTTGTCCGTTAAAATCGGAATTCCATGGTAAATTGGATTTGATGGCTTCCGAAGTAACCAATATATCGTCTTCCAAAATCTTCCGTTTGGGTTCGTTGTCTATCTCCCCATCCACATAAACGGTCAGGTAGGTCTTATCGGAATAAAACACATTTTCCGTATTCCCTTCCCTAATGGGCATCATCCCTTCAAAACTGATGTACCTGGTAACAAATGCCCCAAGGATGATCAAAATCCAGGAGAGATGTAACACCAGTACTGCCCATTTTTCCTTTCTCAATAACTTATATCGGGAGATATTACCAGTAAAATTGATAACAAAAAACACCATGATGGCCTCGAACCAGGTGGCATTGTAAATCCAGATTCTTGCGGTTTCCGTACTGTACCAGCTCTCTATAAAGGTTCCAAAGGCCATAGCTGTGGCAAATACAATAAATAAAACGGCCATTAAGCGAGTGGAAAAGAAAAATTTCTTGAGGAGTTCAATCATTTTGGTAGGAAAGGTTTGATTTAAATCATGCAAAAATACATTTTTATAAGGGTTTAAATATTAAATCTTTTGTTAATTGAGTAAATCCTTCACTTAAAAATTAGGAATCATCAATTGGTACAATTTATTTTCTTTTAAATTTAAACGGGATAGATTTAAAAAACTTTTCTTCCTGGCCTATCTTTTTGATTTAATATTTACTTTTGAACATGATATCATTGGTTTTATTGGGAACCGGCAACCTTGCCAAACATTTGTTCAATGTCTTTTTGGGGGTAAATGAAATAAGGGTGCTACAAGTTATTGGTCGGAATGTGGATCAGCTCGCCCATTTTAAGGATAGGGTGGTTACGGAGACGGATTTTACAAAAATTGCCGACGCGGATATCTATATCATTGCCGTTAGCGATGACGCCATTGCCAGCGTGGCGACGTTCCTGAAGGATAAGAATGGGCTAGTGGTGCATACCTCGGGAAGTGTTCCTTTAAAATCCCTTGGAGGTCTAAATAAAAGAGGGGTCTTTTATCCGCTACAGACTTTTAGTGAAGGCAAAACGATCAATTTTAAGGAGGTGCCGGTCTGTATAGAGGCAGAAGATAAAAATGATTTGGAACTTTTAAAAAAATTGGCAGGCCTTATTAGTTTGAAGGTACACGAGATTACAAGCGATCAGCGGAAATCGCTTCACTTGGCGGCCGTATTCGTGAACAATTTCACCAATTTTCTTTTTACTATCGGCCAGGATATTTGCACTGAACATAATTTACCTTTTTCCCTATTGACCCCTTTAATCAAGGAAACCGTGAACAAATTGGATTATTTGCCACCCTTCGATGCACAGACCGGACCTGCCAAAAGAAACGATGTCAAAACTATGGAAAGCCATTTAAAGCAGTTAAAAAATAAAAATTATCAGGATATTTACAGCTTGTTTAGTCAATTGATAGGAGAAAAATATGGACAAAAGTTATAAAGAACTGCTTCAAGACATCACCACTTTTGTATTTGATGTGGACGGGGTATTCACAGACGGCAAAATTATGATCACCTCCGATGGGGAAATGCTGAGGACTATGAGCGTCCAAGACGGCTATGCTGTAAAGGTGGCCATTCAACAAGGGTACAATATCTGCATCATTTCCGGTAGCACCAACGAAGGCGTGCGTTTGCGCTTAAGGGGGTTGGGGGTTACCGATATACACATGGGGGCACATCATAAAATAGATCCGTTTGACGAATATTTGGATATTTACAATATTAATCCACAGCATGTTCTTTATATGGGCGATGACATCCCCGATATTCCCCCGATGGGATTGGCGGGCATTCCCTGTTGCCCGCAAAATGCCGTCCCAGAAGTAAAGGCCATATCCAAATATATCTCCCATAAGCATGGAGGTGATGGATGTGTAAGGGATGTTATTGAACAAGTTTTGAAAGTGAGGGGGCATTGGGCCGAAAATTTCAAAGCTGTGAACGATTAAAACAATGTCCTATAACAAATTAAAGGAATATCAGATTATACTTGCCTCTGCATCTCCTAGACGACAACAGTTCTTTAGGGAAATGGAACTGGATTTTAAAGTACACCCCATACATGCAGACGAAGTGTATCCAGATTATTTAAAGGGCGCTGAAATTTCCGATTACCTGGCAAAATTAAAGGCTGCAGGATATAGCAAAGAGCTGGGAGCCAAGGATATCCTTATTACTTCGGATACAGTGGTTTGGCATAACAATATATCTTTGGCTAAACCTGCCGATTCTGAAGAGGCCCTTTCCATGCTTGGAACACTTTCCAACGATTGGCATGAAGTAATTACATCAGTGTGCTTTACAACCACGGACCGTCAGCAAATTGTAAATCACTGTACAAAGGTAAAATTTAAAGAGTTGACCCTTGGGGAAATGGAATATTATATCCGGAACTTTAATCCGTTCGACAAGGCTGGCGGCTATGGCATTCAGGATTGGATAGGACTTATTGGAATTGAGGAGATCCAAGGTTCCTACACCAACGTGGTAGGATTGCCTACCCAATTGGTCTACAAAACGTTAATGACCATGGTGGGTTAGTATTTTTTGAATAATTTTAGGAAATTTAATTTCTATGCAACGTCTATTTGCTTTCATTTTTGTACCCCTCCTATTGTTCCTGGTCCTTTTTAGTGCCTGTAAGGAAAATGCTGGGGAAGCCGAAAACATTTCCCATAAGGGCAATGAAATAAATATGTCCAGGGCCAAACCTGAAAAAAATCAGTTGTCGGATGTGTTCAAGAATTATTGGTATTCGGGAAAGGCTGAAATTTCATCCTTTAAATTGGAACAGGCCCGTTACGGGGAACTTCGAAGTGGAACTGCGGTTTTAATATACGTTACCGAACCTTTTTTGGCGGACAAACAGGTGAAGGCCGATAATTCGAATCCAGACAATATTTCCGTACTAAAGCTGAACAGTACCAAAAAATTCCTGACCGGAATCTATCCCTATTCCATAATGAACAGTAGTTTTTATCCCGTATCGGACAATCAACATGCCATTAAATTAACCGCTTCCGTTCAGGAATGGTGCGGTCAGGTATTTACCCAATTGAACAACAGGGATAAATTTGAGGTAAGCTCCTTTTCCTATTTTGAGGCCGAAGGAGACCAAACCATCACTTTGGACAAAACGCATTTGGAAAACGAAATATGGAACAAAATAAGGATCGATCCAAACAATCTCCCAGTGGGCAACATTACAATGATCCCCTCTTTGGAATATATACGCTTGGCACATAAACCGCTAAAAGCCTATGAAGCCCGGACGGAAATAAAAACGGAAGCAAATATGGCCACTTACAAAGTCACCTATCCGGAATTGGATAGAACCCTGGCGATAAGCTTTAGTGCCACCTTCCCTTATACCATAGAAAATTGGTCCGAAACCTATAATAACGGGTTTGGGCCCAATGCCCAAACCCTCACTACCAAGGCAACGAAAATAAAAACATTAAAAAGGGCCTATTGGCAGGAAAACAAAAATAGTGATGTATTTTTGCGGGACAGTTTAGGATTGTAATTTTATGGAAACATTTTTTTTGGAGTACAAAAAGGAATTATTGGGTACCGGAATATGCTTGTTGGTACTTTTAATATTGAAGTATTTAGGTACCAAGGCAATACAAAAAGTAGGTAAAATAAGCGATATCAATGAAGTTCGTACCCGGTTGATCGTAAAATATTCCACTGTTGGACTCACGGCTTTTGGAATAGTTGCGCTTATACTGATCTGGGGGGTAGAAATGAAGGATATTGGTCTTGTCTTCTCCTCCGTTTTTGCGGTTATTGGGGTGGCCCTTTTTGCGCAATGGTCCATATTGAGCAATGTTACCGCCGGGGTTATCCTATTTTTCTCATTTCCGTTTAAAATAGGGGATAAGATTAAAATAATGGATAAGGAAATGGAATTGCCAAATGAAGCATATCTTATTGAGGATATCAGGGCATTTCATGTCCATCTTAGAAGGAGTAATGGAGAATTGATTACCTACCCCAACAATATGATGCTTCAGAAAGCAATTGCTATGGCACAAACCTATGAAGACTCCATGGAAAGCAGTGAAGTTTTATAAGCTGTTAAAGTAGTTGTAAAAATTACGGCTTCGGATTATATATTTCTATATTTGGGAACCAACTAAAACTATCAATTATGCGCCTTACTTGGGTATTCTTTTTTGGGATACTGTTCTCCTGCCAGCTTATCAAGGCTCAAGCACCTAAAAAAAATACTTCTTCGGACCTATTCCATTCCATTCAAAAATTAAATTTTTTGGGTTCCGCCCTCTATATTGCCGCTCACCCCGATGATGAAAATACGCGGCTTATTTCCTATCTATCCAATGAAGTGAAGGCAAAAACGGCCTACTTGTCATTGACCCGTGGAGATGGAGGCCAAAATTTAATAGGTTCCGAACTTAGGGAATTGTTGGGGGTTTTGCGTACACAGGAATTATTGGCTGCCAGGCGTATAGATGGCGGAGAACAGTTTTTTACAAGGGCGAATGATTTTGGCTACTCCAAGCACCCTAATGAGACCCTTAAAATCTGGAACAAAGAGGCGGTGCTAAGTGATGTTATCTGGATCATACGCAATTTTAGACCGGATGTGGTCATCAACAGATTCGATCATAGATCTCCAGGTTCCACACATGGGCATCATACCTCTTCGGCCATGCTCAGCTATGAGGCTTTCGATTTGGCCAACGATCCCAATGTGTATCCGGACCAACTAAAAAGCACGGACGTTTGGCAACCAAAACGGCTATTTTTTAATACTTCCTGGTGGTTTTACGGCAGCGAGGACCAATTTCAAAAAGCGGATAAATCCAAAATGATCGCTCTGGATGTGGGAGTCTATTACCCTTTAAAGGGCGTATCCAATAACGAAATAGCCTCCCTTGCCAGTAGCCAGCACTTGTGCCAAGGTTTTGGAAGAATGGCAACCAGGGGCAGTGAAAACGAATATATAGAACTTTTAAAGGGCGATCTCCCCAATAATGAATCGGATATTTTTGATGGAATAAATACCACTTGGTCGCGCATTGAAGGTGGGGAAGCCGTTGGTAAGATCTTATATGCAATTGAAAAGAATTTTGACTTTGAAGAACCGTCAAAACACCTACCACAACTTATAGAAGCGTATAAGGCCATTTTGAAGTTACGGGACGGACATTGGAAGAATATCAAGAAAAAGGAATTGGAAGCTATTATCCAATCGGTCTGTGGACTTTATCTGGAGGCTTCCGCAACAGCGCCCCATACCTACCCCGGCAGTAGTATCCCCATAGATATTGAAGTGTTGAATAGAAGTCGTGCCGATATTAAACTTGCAACTGTTTCCACGGGTACGGATAATCCTATAATCAAAGAGATTGTCCTGGAAGAAAATAGGAAGGAATTGTTCCAAATACCTCTAAATGTCCCAAATAATACAGCTTACACCAGTCCCTATTGGCTGAACAATAAAGGCACTACCGGAATGTATGATGTTAGGGACCAAAATTTAATTGGTAAACCGGAAACTCCCCATGCCTTTGAAGTAAATTTTGAATTGGAATTCAACGGATTTACCATAAACATTAAAAAACCGATTGTCTATAAGTATTCCAAACCGGAAAAAGGGGAAATATATCAACCTTTTGAGATATTACCCGAGGCAACGGCAAGCTTTAAGGACAAGATAATTATTTTTGCCAATTCCGAACCCCAGGAAATTCCGCTCATTATAAAAGCCCATAAGGACAATGTAAAGGGCGAAATACAACTGCATTATGGAAAAGGCTGGAAAGTGGATCAAGAAATCAAACCTTTTGAAATAGCAAAAAATGGGGACCAGCGAATTTTACATTTTCTCCTTAGGCCCCCCACTAAAGAAGATGAAAATTTTATCTCGGCGACCATCAAAGTGAATGGCAAGGAAATAACCAAGGAGTTGATAGAAATTTCCTATGACCATATTCCCAAACAATCGGTGCTTATGCCTTCGGAAACCAAAGTGGTCCGTCTGGATATTCATAAGAATGGGGAAAATATAGGATATATAGACGGGGCCGGCGATGAAATAGCCGAAAGTCTGAAACAAATAGGATATAAGGTCCAAAAAATAGACCCTACATCCATACAGGCCGGTTCCCTGACCCATTTTGATGCCATTGTTGTGGGTATAAGAGCGTATAACGTAGTGGAAGAACTAAAATTTAAGCAACGCTATTTATTGGATTATGTAAAGGATGGAGGCAACCTCATTGTGCAGTATAACACTGCCGGCAGAAATGGATTGGAAATGGCCAACCTTGCCCCCTACCCCCTATCCATTTCACGTGACAGGGTCACGGATGAAACCTCCCAGGTAAGCATATTGGACAAAACGCACGAGTTGGTCAACTATCCCAATAAAATAACCCAAAACGATTTTAATGGCTGGGTACAGGAACGGGGTCTGTATTTTCCGGATCAATGGTCCAAGGAATTTACGCCTATCCTCGCTATGAACGATGAGGGGGAACAGGCCTTGTCCGGTAGTTTAATAGTTGCAGCTTACGGGAAGGGGAACTATATTTATACGGGCCTAAGTTTTTTCAGGGAATTGCCAGCGGGTGTAACAGGGGCCTACAGACTTTTTGCCAATATGCTTTCCATGAAACAGCGGTAAACAATGGACAATGAACAATAAATAGTTATTTACGGTAGGCCCTGATGGAAAACTCCCCTCTTGAGAGTGCCTGTCCCGCTTTTTTGCGGGAGGTTAGGGGTGTGTATTGAAGGAGATTGAGCCTGCCTGCAATAAGCAATGGACATAAGCAATGCACAATAGGCAAAAATAAAGAATTTGTAACATGGATACCCAAGGTATATAGAAACTAGTCC
Organism: Arenibacter sp. P308M17; assembly: GCF_003426735.1. GTDB lineage: Bacteria > Bacteroidota > Bacteroidia > Flavobacteriales > Flavobacteriaceae > Arenibacter. Next base: position 88,792 of record NZ_QVON01000002.1, on the reverse strand, counting down.
CGATAATTAAAGGCAAGGTTTTAACTTGTAACTTGGTAAAAGTTTAAATGAGTCCTAAACAAGAAATCACTATGTTTGATAAATTTGATTGGAAAAAAGAATATACGCTGGTGATAGCGCTCAATATTATCTATATTATAATTTTTTATTTAATAATGACCGGAAACCGATAAAATGGCTGCAATAGATTGGATCATACTTGTCGGAACCCTTGTTTTCATTGTTGGATATGGTGTCTGGAGAACAAAGGGAAGTAAAAATGTAACGGACTATGTCCTGGGCGGTCACGATGCCAAGTGGTGGACCATTGGTCTCTCGGTTATGGCAACACAGGCCAGTGCCATAACATTCCTATCCACTCCCGGACAAGCCTTTCATGATGGAATGGGGTTTGTTCAGTTTTATTTTGGCCTGCCTTTGGCCATGATTATCATATGTATTGTTTTTGTTCCCATTTATCATCGGCTCAATGTATATACCGCCTATGAATTTTTAGAAAATCGTTTTGACCTAAAAACAAGGACCTTGGCGGCATTATTATTTTTAATTCAACGGGGCCTTGCCGCCGGTATTACCATATTTGCCCCTTCCATCATTCTTTCGGCAGTGTTGGGATGGGATTTAAGAACCTTAAATATTTTAATAGGCATTCTTGTAATAATTTACACCGTTTCTGGAGGTACCAGAGCGGTAAGCGTTACCCATAAACAACAGATGTTTATTATAATGACAGGGATGTTCATCGCCTTCTTTTTTATACTTGGATATTTACCTGAGGACATTACTTTTAGCAAGGCATTGAAGATTGCCGGGGCCAGCGATAAATTGAATATTTTAGACTTTAGTGTCAATACCACTAGTAGATATACCTTTTGGAGTGGAATAACAGGTGGACTTTTTCTTGCATTGGCCTATTTTGGAACGGACCAAAGTCAGGTACAAAGATATCTTTCCGGCAAAACGGTAAGGGAAAGTCAGCTTGGACTCATTTTTAATGGATTGCTAAAGATACCCATGCAGTTCTTTATATTATTGGTGGGTATAATGGTTTTTATTTTTTTTCAGTTCAACCATTCTCCCTTAAACTTCAATCCGGCCGCTACCAATGCCATAATGGAATCTTCCTATTCGGAGGATTATAAGTTATTGGAAGAGGAACATTTGGTTTTGGAGAGCGAAAAAAGAATGGCCCAAAATAAATTTTCCGGTGCCCTTGATCTTAAGGAATACAGTGCCATTGAAGATGCCAAACAACATATTGTAAACATAAACAAGAAGGATAAGGAAAATAGAATGGCCGCCCAAGCACTAATTTCTTTGGCCAATGACAGTGTTGAGACCAATGATAAGGATTATGTATTTATTCATTTTATTTTAAATTTCCTGCCCAAAGGATTAATTGGTCTTTTATTGGCCGTGATCCTTTCGGCTGCCATGTCCTCTACCGCTTCCGAATTAAATGCGCTGGGCACGGTTACGTCCCTGGATTTGTATAAACGTAATAAAAAAGGGGAATTTACACAGGAGCATTATGTAAAGGCCTCAAAATGGTTTACCCTAATGTGGGGGGCTATAGCCATTGCAATTGCATGTGTAGCCAACCTTTTTGACAACCTCATACAATTGGTTAATATTATAGGGTCTATCTTTTATGGGAACGTTCTGGGTATCTTTTTGATCGCCTTCTTTTTTAAATTCATAAAGGGAAATGCCGTTTTTGTTGCCGCCTTAATCACACAGTGTATCGTTATTATTGGTTGGAGTTATGAGTGGATGTCCTATTTATGGTTAAATGCCTTCGGATGTTGTTTGATAATATTATTGGCGACCCTATTGGAAGGTTTTGATAGATTACTTAAAAATCCGCCCATAAAGACATAATAATTTTCTTCATTTTTAATGGTATCAATACACAACCGGCCTGCAAGATATCCAGGATCAGTAACAATTGTTGTGTTTACGCAAATATTCCTATGTAAAAAATAGCTTAATAAAGACACTGCATTTTGGCTTCGTTTTCCGCAAGGGTTCCCGGAGGGTATTTTGCTGTCCAAGAAAGGTAAAAAGTGCCTTGAAACGGAGCTATTTTAGCGCGCCAAAAAGGGGTGGACCTAGCCTATTTTCATATACGGCCCATTCATGGACTAACTATGGACTAACTATGGACTATCTATGGAGTATCTATGGACAATGACCGGCTTCCACCTGAGACCAATAAACAATGTTCCATAGTTGATCTATTCATAAAATAATCGTGACAACGAAAATTTTAGATAATTTATAAGGATTATTTCTATATTTAAGGTTAGCAAACTGTTAATATTTGCTTTATATGCCAAAAATATTCTGTTCCCATATCTTTTACTACCAATGATTAAGGAAAAATATACCATAAAGGACATTGCCCAAATGGCAGGTGTTTCCAAAGGAACAGTAGACAGGGTCCTGCACAATCGCGGCAAGGTTTCCAAAATTGCATTTGAAAAGGTAGACAAAGTACTTAAGGAAATAGACTATAGGCCCAATCCCATTGCCAGGAACCTTAAAAGAAATAAAATCTATAGAATAGACGCCTTGCTTCCCGACCCAAAGCTGGATCCCTATTGGATTCCCGTAAATGAAGGAGTTATTGAGGCCGCTAATGAGTTTGCTTCTTTTGGAATACTTGTTACCAAGCATTTTTATAATCCGAACAATAGAATATCCTTTTCGGAACAATCCCAAAAAATTGTAGCCTCAAAACCGGATGCCCTTTTAACGGCACCCATTTATAGAAAGGAATCCCAAGCGCTTTTAAAAAGTTGTTGTGAGCATCATATTATGTCGGCCATCATCAACAATCTATTGGATTCCATGGACAGGCATCTATTTATAGGACAGGACCTAAACCAAAGTGGTAGGGTGGCCGCTAGCTTAATGGATAAATTAATTGATAGAAATGACCATATTGCGATTATCCATATCAACAGGGAACCCCACATGAAGGTTAAAGAAAGTGGGTTCAAGGATTATTTTATGGCAAGACCGGACAGTAAGCTTACCATAACATCAAAGAAATTTAATTCAACAGAGAAAAAAGGCTTTGCCACCGATGTTTCCCAATTTCTTGAAAACAATCCAAAAATTTCCGCCTTTTTTGTTACCAATTCAAAGGCGCATATGCTGGTGGAGGCTCTCCTAGAGCTCAATAAGAAGGATGCGATAATTATTGGTTATGACCTTTTAGCAGAAAATATTACATTTTTACGGGAAGGTAAAATTAACTTTTTAATTCATCAGAAGCCCAAAAGGCAAGCCTATCTCAGTGTAAGCCATTTGGCTGAACATTTTCTTTTCGGCAAGCCCTTCCCCCCCCAGGAATTCCTCCCCATAGATATAATAACCACAGAAAACGTACATTATTATCTTTAATTAGGTAGCAAAAAAGCATACATCATAGCATCGACCTTAAAAATATTAAGGTTTTATTTAATGTGTTCGAACACATTTTTGGCTATACTATTTGTTTTATTAAAAAAAAAGTTTAATTTCACTATTAACTTAATATTAACAAACAACTTTTTATTAACTCAAACAACTTTATTATGGTCAAAAAATTGCTATTATTTTTTGTACTGGTGTTCGGAGCCTATCCGTTACTGGCACAAAGCAAAACGGTGACTGGTACGGTCACCGATGCTACGGACGGTTCCCCTCTACCAGGTGTAAACGTACTTGTACAGGGAACCACGACTGGATCCCAAACCGATTTTGATGGAAATTATTCCATTGAAGCCGAAAGCGGAAATGTGTTGGTATTTTCATTTCTTGGAATGAAGACACAATCCGTTACCGTAGGTGCATCCAACACCATTAATGTATCCCTTCAAGAGGATGCTGAACAATTGGGGGAAGTTGTTGTAACGGCTTTGGGTATTAAGAGGGAAGAAAAAACATTGACCTATGCACAGCAAACCGTGAGGGCCGATGAACTTGTAAAAACCAGGGATCCCAATTTTATGAACAGTATTTCGGGTAAGGCTGCCGGTGTTGAAATCAAAAAGAGCTCTTCGGGGGCAGGTGGTTCCACTAGGATAGTTTTACGGGGAAATAAATCATTAAGTGGGGACAGCTCACCTTTATTTGTGATTGACGGTATTCCAATGGCCAACAACAGGGGAGGACAGCCTGGTATGTGGGGCGGAACGGATGCAGGGGACGGACTTTCTGCCATTAACCCTGACGATATTGAAAGTATCAGTATCCTTAGAGGCTCTAACGCTGCCGTACTTTATGGTAGCCAAGGAGCGAACGGGGTCGTTGTAATAACGACCAAACAGGGTACGGCCGGTAAAACGACCGTTAGCGTGAATTCTGGATATACCTTCGAACATTATTTGGATCTCCCAGACCTTCAGTACAAGTACGGGGCCAATGGCAATGCCAAGGAAAGCTGGTCAACCACCCCTGGCGATTACAACGATGAGTATGTCGAAAATTTCTTTCAGACTGGCCATAACTTTAATAATTCCGTTACAGTAAGTGGGGGAAATGACAAGACTCAGGCCTATTTTTCTTATGGTAATATAAGTGCCTCTGGAATTACTCCGGATAATGACTATACCAAGCACAATTTTACTTTTAAGCAATCCACAAAAATGTTTAACGATAAGGTTACTGTAACCTCGAACGTTATTCTATCTTCCGAAAAAACAAAAAATAGGCTTCCTGCAGGGTACTACCTAAACCCGCTAACGGGACTCTATATGTTTCCAAGACAGCGCGATTTCTACGATTTCAAAAATAACTTTGAAATATTCAATACCGATCGTAACATGATGGTTCAAAATTGGTTTGTTTCGGATCACCACCAATCCAATCCCTATTGGATCATTAATCGTGAACCCAGAAGGGATGACTCCAAAAGGGTTATTGGAAGCTTGAACATTTCCTATGATATTATGGATAATCTTAAATTCCAGGTCAGGGGAAACTATGATTATGCCATCAAGCAGTTCGAGCAGCAACACGCAGCTACTTCCAACTCTACCAATGTGCACCCTAATGGAGCTTGGGATTATAGGAAATATGATGACGAATTGGCTTATACCGATGCCATATTGACCTATGATACCAATTTAGGCGACAATTTTAGTTTGAACGCTGTTTTGGGTGCCAGTCACCAAAAGACCAAATATGGTATTGGTGTAGAAGTAGGTACCGGCACTGTAGGCTTGCTCTACGCCAACGAATTCAACTTTCAAAACCTTCCTACCAATGTACAGGTAAGATCGATCACAAATGGTGAAGTAATTAAACAAGGAGCCTTTTTAAATGCACAATTAGGTTATAAGGAGATGCTTTTCCTAGATCTGTCCGGTAGAAACGACTGGGCCTCTACCCTGGCATTGACCGGTAACGATTCCTATTTTTATCCTTCAGTGGGCGTTACGGCCATAGTAAGTGAAATGTTTACTATGCCGGAAGCAATAAGTTTTGGTAAGTTTAGGGCTTCCTATACACAAGTGGGCAATGAAGTGCCTTTCAACAGAATAAATCCACAAAACTCTATCAACGCAAGTGGCGGTGTTGTAAGAAATACGGTAAAGCCATTTTTTGATGCCAAACCCGAAATCATAACCAGTACGGAGTTTGGTGCGGATTGGAGGTTCTTCGATAATAGATTGGGATTTGATTTTACCTATTATAGCATTTCCAGTACAGATCAGTTTATCGATGTACCCACGGTATCTGGTGAAGGTGGATATACGACGGAATATATCAATGCAGGAGAAATTACCAATAAAGGTATTGAACTTACCCTTAGTGGCACTCCTATTAGAGGGGAAGACCTTCAATGGACCACGGCATTCAACCTGGCCAGAAACGTCAATAAAATTGTGGACATTGGTCCAAATGACGAAAAGGAAATAAATCTTGGTTCCTCAGAAGGATATCAATCAAAATTGGTAGAGGGTGGTGCCTTTAACGACTTGTATGTGCTTAAATTTTTAAGGGATGACCAAGGGCGCATCTTGTTTGATGCAGGTAGGCCCTTAAGAACCGCAACTTTTGAAAAAATAGGTAACCTGGATCCCAAGTTCAGCCTAGGATGGAACAACAATATATCCTTTAAACGTTTTAATTTCGGAATGTTGATCAATGCTAAATTTGGAGGAAAGGTATTCAGTCAGACAGAGTCCATGCTAGACGGAGCCGGGGTTTCCCTAAGAACAGCGGATGCCCGTGATGCCGGCAGTGTAGCGGTCAATGGGGTAGACCAAACTTCTGGAACGCCCATTACCTCGGTGGACCCAGAAACATGGTATAGGGCTTTAGGAGATAGGAACGGAGTTGGTGAAGCCTATGTATATGACCGGACCAATATAAGAATGGCCCAACTTTCATTGGGTTATGATTTTGATGTTTCCAAATTGGGACTTCCTATATCAGCGGCCTCTATATCGTTTATTGGCAATAACCTTTTCTTTTTCCATAAGGAAGCCCCTTTCGATCCTGAATTGGCTATGAGTACCAATCAACAAGCACAAGGTTTGGACAACTTTAATCTACCCTCCACAGGAACTTATGGGTTCAATCTTAAGCTAACTTTTTAAAAAAAATAATATGAAAAAGTTCTTATTTATAATTTCAGCGGTCTTTGCCCTCGGCGGATGTACCGACAACTTTGAGGAAACCAATACGAATCCCTACCAGATTACGGGAGAATCCTTACAGCAGGATTTTAATCATGTGGGTTCCTTTTACCCTTCAATGCTGGGCCAGATTTTTGGTAACCAAATAGATCACAATTTGACCAATGTTACCTATTCCCAGCATTTGGCTACACCAACCCCATTTGTTGGTGGCATAAATAACACTACCTATTACATTCGTTGGAACGGATATTGGGGTAGGGAATACGGTAGTGTAATGGCACCAGCGAAACAAGTTATAGAAGTAGCGCAAGAAGGTGGCTATGATATGTTTGTAGAATGGGCCAATCTTATCAGAATTATTTCAATGTCTCGCGTAACCTTATATCAGGGACCTATTATTTACACCAATTACGGTACAACAGGCGACGTATTGTACGACAGTGAAGAAACCCTTTACAATGCGTTTTTCAGTGATCTGGATAGGATTATTGGAGTTTTCAGTGCCAACACGGATTACGTGGGATTGACCAAATTTGATGCCAGTTATGGAGGAGATGTAGCCGCATGGGCAAGGTATGCCAATTCCTTACGATTGCAATTGGCCATGCGCTTATCAAAGGTTGATCCTGCCTTGGCAAAGTTACAAGGAGAAAAGGCCTTGGCAGACCCTGTTGGCCTTATAGAAAGCAATGATCAGAATTTCAGGATTTCAAACTACGGTGCAAAATTCCATCCTGCAGTAATTGCATGGGAGTGGGGAGATACCAGAATGAGTGCTACAATGGAATCTATTCTAATTGGATATAAAGACAACCGAATAGCAAGTTATTTTGAGCCCGTAAGTGATATGACACTGGTTACGGACCACCCGGATTGGCCGTATAAAGGTATCCGAAACGGAGCGGAAATAGTGGCCAAGGATGACCGATTATCCTTTTCCAATATAAATGAAGATTTTAACGATCCTGCAAAAGTTACCGATAGAAAGGTCATGAGTGCGGATGAGGTTTTCTTCTTGAAGGCTGAGGCGGCATTACGGGGATGGACCGGTGCCGGAGATGCACAGGCCAACTATGAGGCAGGAGTTAGAGCTTCCTTTGAGTTGTGGGGCGCAGGTGGTGTGGATGCTTATTTAGCGGACAATACCAGCTTACCAATAGACTACAATGACCCCATTGCAACAGGTGCTGTCAACGACTTTGTTAACCAAATAACCACAACGGTTGCCTGGGACGAAGGGGCAAGTAACGAGATAAAATTGGAGAAAATTATCACACAAAAATGGATCGCGGCCTATACCAATGAAATGGAATCATGGATGGACCACAGAAGAACGGGCTATCCAAAATTACCTCCGGTGTACCAGAATAGCAGCAATGCGGATTGGGGTGTAATACCTCCAGGGGAAATTTTAAGAAGAATGCCCTTTGTACAGGCCGAAAGGGAAGGTAATGCTGTTGGAGTGGCCGATGCTACGGCCAAACTTGGAGGACCAGATGAAATCGGTACCCGATTATGGTGGGATACCGGCGGACCAAATTTTTAATATCCTAATTTTATAGAAACAGGAGAAAGCCTGTGATTTTAAGATCACAGGCTTTTTTTATAAAACAACGATATCTTCCTATCCATACAACTAGACAAAGTATTCATTCCCATTAATTTATATTGTGCTGTCCGTCAAAATTAACTAACTTACTTTACTATAAACGGTAATTTCAATCAGACTTTGATTACAAAAATTTATCGCTTTTATTACCAAATTTCCAACTATTATGAAAAAAACCTATATCAAAATATACCTTCTTTTCACAGCTGCCCTATTCCTCTCCTGCCAACAAGTAGATCATAATAAAATGTTCTCCCTGATGCCCAGCAATAAAACTGGAATCACTTTTAAACCTATCTTAAAGGAAACCGATGAATTTAATATTTTAACCTATGGTTATATATATAATGGAGGAGGGGTAAGTGCAGGCGATATCAATAATGATGGCCTTACCGACCTTTATTTTACCGGGAGCATGGTTGGAAGTAGGTTATACATAAATAAAGGTAACTTTAAGTTCGAGGAAATTGCCCAAAAGGCAGGCGTATTTGCCGAAGGCTTGTGGAATACGGGAACTACCATGGCCGATGTTAATGGGGACGGGTATTTGGATATTTACATATGCAGATCAGCGGCCAAGGACGACTTTAAAAGAAAGAATTTACTTTTTATCAACAATGGCGATCTCACATTTACAGAAAAAGCGGCCGAGTATGGGATTGATGACGCTGGCTATTCCACGCAAGGGGCATTTTTTGATTATGATAGGGACGGAGACCTGGACCTTTATGTAGTAAATCATTCCTCACAGGAATATTCCAGTTTTAGACAAATTTCCAACAATTTAAAAAAACAAAGAAACCCTGCTTATGAAGACCGACTTTATAGAAACGATAACGGAAAATTTGTAAATGTAAGCGATGATGCAGGACTTGTATCCAATGTGTTGGGTTTTGGACTTGGCATTGCGGTATCGGATGTGAATAACGACCATTGGCCCGATATTTATATATCCAATGATTTTAAGGAACAGGATTATTTATATCTCAATAACCAGGATGGGACCTTTACCGAAAGTCTTGAAAAGTATATTGGCCATACTTCCCATTTTTCAATGGGTTCGGATGTAGCGGATATCAATAATGATGGTTATCCTGAAATCATGACCTTGGACATGCTTCCAGAAAATAATTACCGCATAAAGATGGTCTCCGGACCGGACAACTACGACAAGAATAGCTTTTTGGAGAAATCCGGATTTTATTACCAGTCCATGAGGAACATGATGCATTTAAACAATCAAGGACAATCCTTTTCCGAAATTGGGCAATTTTCAGGGGTATCCAATACCGACTGGAGTTGGGCCTCCCTTTTTATGGATCTGGACAATGATGGATTTAAAGATCTGTTTATTACCAATGGGGTAAAACGGGATTACACCAATATGGATTTTATGAACTATGCCGTGCAGGAAAGAATTACCCAGAACAAAACTGGTGTTGAAACCGCCATTACCGATCTTTTGGAGAATATGCCCGCGACCATTGAGGAAAATTACACCTATCACAATAATGGGGACCTTACTTTCTCCAAGGTGAACGAGGAATGGGGGCTGAATCAGAAATCACTGTCCAACGGAGCGGTATATGCCGATTTGGACAATGACGGGGATTTGGATCTTGTAGTCAACAATATAGATGAATATCCCTTTGTGTACAGAAACAATAGTGAATTGCACACTACCAACAACTACCTAAAAATCAACTTTAAAGGTGAAGGCAATAACACCTTTGGTATTGGCTCCAAAGTCATCCTGAACAGCGGCGAAAATGTATTCATGCAAGAACTGATGCCCACTAGGGGATTTCAATCCTCGGTGGATTTTAATCTGATTTTTGGACTTGGGAAAGCAACCACTGTAGATAGTCTAAAAATTATATGGCCGGATGGTAAAGTCCAAGTTATGATGGATGTGAATACAAATCAGACCATTACCCTACACCAAAAGGATGCGAATATCATGAAGAACACCCCCGATTTGGTAATTGGAAACACCTATTTTTCCGATATCACTTTGGACAGTCTTATCCCCTATTTCCATTTGGAAAATGATTATAACGATTTTAAACGGGAACAATTGCTCCCGCACAAATTGTCTACCCAAGGACCAAAAATAGCTACGGCCGATATAAATAAAGATGGTTTGGAAGATCTCTTTATTGGAGGGGCCAAAGGCAGTGAAGGCAAAATGTTCCTGCAAACAACATCCGGGAGCTTTGTATCCGTGAATCAAAAAATATTTGAAACGGATAAGGGATCGGAAGATATTGGATGCCTTTTCTTTGATGCGGACAACGATAAGGACATGGATCTCTATGTGGTAAGTGGAGGGAATGATTTTAACGAAGATTCCATGGAATTACAAGATAGATTATATATTAACGATGGGCGGGGCAACTTCTCTAAAAGTACCAAGGCCTTACCAGAAATGATTTTGAGCGGATCCTGTGTCCAAGCTGCCGATATGGACGGGGATGGGGATTTGGACCTTTTTGTTGGAGGCCGATCGGTACCCGGTAAATATCCCACTGCGCCAAGAAGTTATATTTTACAGAACAATGGAAAAGGCACTTTTACGGATATCACATTTACTGTAAACCCAGATCTTGAATATCCGGGGATGGTTACCGATGCTCTATGGACCGATTTTGATAACGACAATGGTAAAGATCTAATTCTAGTAGGTGAATGGATGAAAATTAGAACATTTAAAAATGTAGGTGGTAAACTTGTGGAAGTTTATGACAATACTGGCCTGAATGATTCCGAAGGGTGGTGGAACAGTATAGAACAAGGAGATTTTGATAATGATGGTGATACGGATTATATTGTTGGAAATTTTGGTAGAAATTCACAATTAAAAACCTCCATTGCCGAACCCGTTACGCTATATACCAAGGATTTTGATAACAATGGCTCTCTAGACCCCATATTGTGTTCCTATGATATGGGAGAGGAATTTCCAGTTTTTTCAAAAGACGATCTGGTAGGGCAATTGAGTGTACTTAAGGCGAAATATATAAACTATTCCGACTATGCTTCGGCAAAGATTACGGATATTTTCAGTCCGGAAGCTTTAAAGGAAGCCACTATCCTAAAAGCTAAAAATTTTAGTAGTAGCTATATGGAAAATCTGGGAAAAGGAAAATTCAGGCTTGTTCCATTACCAACCGAAATACAATTCTCCCCTATTTACGGCAGCTTTGCCTCAGATGTTAACCATGATGGAAATATGGATCTTATCTTAGGGGGCAATTTTTTTGGTACCCGGGTAAAATTTGGCAGATACGATGCCAATAAGGGCAGTCTCTTATTGGGAGATGGCAAGGGGAATTTTAAACCTACTTCCATATTGGAAAGTGGTCTAAATATTGACGGGGAAATAAGGGATATTACCAAAATAGTCCTAGCGGATAAGACTGAAATGATACTGTTCGTTAGAAATAACAATAACATTGCCACGTATAAAATTAGATCCACCCAATAACAGGAAAAGTGAACGCAAAAAATATCAGTTTAATAATAGCATTGGGATTATGTCTCGGAAGCATGGCACAATCGCCATCTGTGACCATAAAGGAAGAAATAATGTCCTTGGACACCTATGGTTTCAGTAATCCCAATCCCGTACCCATACTAACGGACAATGCCAAAATTTTCCCCTATTTCAAATTTGAAAATTATGAGCATACCCCCAAGAAGAAAAATTGGAAGGTAGTAACTTTGGAAAACGAGTTCATCAAAGTCTTTGTCCTTCCCGAAATTGGCGGGAAAGTTTGGGGCGCTATCGAGAAAAGTACGGGCGAAGAATTTCTATATAAAAATGAAGTGGTCAAGTTTAGAAACATTTCAATGCGCGGGCCATGGACTTCGGGGGGAATTGAATTCAATTTTGGCATCATTGGCCATCATCCGTCCACGGCAACACCTGTGGACTACGTACTAAACACAAATACAGACGGTAGTGTAAGCTGTGTAGTGGGCAACTCGGATCTGCCTTCACGTACCGATTGGAGGGTAGAAATAAAGCTTGGAAAGGGCAAAGCTTACTTTGAGACCAATGCCTCCTGGTACAATGGTTCCCCCATAGATCAATCCTATTACAATTGGATGACCGCTGCGGCCGTGGTTTCTGAGGATTTGGAGTTCATATACCCTGGTAATCAATTTTTGGAACATGGAGGAAAAGCCAAACCTTGGCCCATAGATGCAGAAGGCAGGGATCTCTCCTGGTATAAAAACAATAATTTCGATACCGATATTTCCGAACACGTCGTAGGCGATTATAAAGACTTTTTTGGCGGTTATTACCATAATAAAAAGTTTGGTTTTGGCCATTGGGCACCTTATGAAGAAATGCCGGGACAGAAACTCTGGTTATGGTCCATGGCGAGGTCCGGAGGTATTTGGGAGGATTTACTTACGGATACCGATGGACAGTACATGGAATTTCAGGCAGGGCGCTTGTTAAACCAATATTCTCCAGGAGAGACCAATCCTATTTCCCAAGCCAATTTTGAACCTTATGTCATGGACCGTTGGAACGAAATTTGGTTTCCTTTCAAGGAAATTGGCGGTATGGTTGATGCAACGGAATACGCTGTCCTAAACGTTAAGAAATCGGATAAAGGGCTTTACATCGGTATCAATGCCCTGCAAAGCCTAAAGGATAATTTAAGGGTATCCATCAATGGCAAGGAAGTTTATGTTGAGAAAATAAGCTTAAAGCCTATGGGAGTTTATTCCAAAGAGCTGCCATTGGAGGAATCTGGGGAAATAACGGTGCAATTAGGCGATAAAAAATTATTTTATACCTCCAACGGAGAAAGTACCCTCATAAAACGCCCCTTTATTGTTGATGAAGCGGTAAAGGTCTCCAAAAGCCAACAGTTATACCATGAAGGTTGGGAGGCATTAAAGTATAGGGACTATGAACTTGCCTCCAAAAAATTAAATGAATTGATGGATATTGATCCCTCGCATCAGGATGGCCTATTGAAGTTGGCCGTATTGGAATATAGAAAAACCGATTATGAAAAGGCATTGGAATATGTAAATAGGGTTTTAAAATTGGATACCTATAATGCGGAAGCCAATTACTTGGGCGGAATTATATACCGTTCCCTAAACGATACTGTAAATGCTCTGGAATCTTTGGGCTGGGCGGCCAGAAGCATTACGTACAGATCCGTATCCTATGCCCAAATGGCCGAAATTTATTTCTCTTTACAGCATTTGGAAAAAGCGGGCCTATATGCCAATAAAGCTCTGGATTTCAATACCTACAACCTAAATGCACGTAAAATTAAATTATTGTTGCATAGGAAAAACAACAGGTCCAATGACTTTAATGAAGCCTATGCAGTACTCATAAAAATAGATCCCCTAAACCATTTTGCTTTAATGGAATCCCTATTTTTATCGGGACTCACCCCCCCTGCCCTGCCCAAGGAAATCAGTAATGAATTCCCGGATGAATCCATTCTGGAACTGGCCATTTATTACCAGGGCATGGGATTGGTTTCTGAGGCCATAGAGATTCTAAAATTGTCTGAAACCACCAATGCCAAAATACCTCTCTGGGCAGCATATTTAACCAAGGATATGGCTACAGGGCCTAGTGATGAATATTTAAATATGGCCATCGCAGCCCCTGTAGATTTTGTTTTTCCCTATAGGCAGGAAACCATTGAAGTTTTGGAGTGGGCCGTGTCCCAAAATGCACATTGGAAATTAAAATATTATTTAGCTCAAAATTATATTGCCGTAGGACAAAAAGCTTTAGGGTTACAATTTTTAAAGGATTGTGGAAATGAACCCGATTCCGACATCTTTTATCGTTTTAGGGCAAGAATGTTCGAAAATGAAGATTTTGAAACCAATGAAAAGGATTATTTAAAAGCACTTCAGCTAAACGGTACCGATTGGAAACTTAGGGAAGAAATAGTCCAATTTTATTTAGACAATGATAAAATTGAACAGGCTTATAAAATGGCTGAAAAGTCGTTCTCCAAATATCCCAACAATGCCAACATCGGGTTAATTTATGCGAAATCCTCACTCTTGAACGGGGAGTATGGAAAAAGCATTGAAGTGTTAAAAAATATATCGATTTTACCTTTTGAGCATGCCTCGGAAAGTAAAAAAATATATACCGAGGCCCATATTTTATTGGCATTGGAACTTATGAAGGCCAGGAATTACAATAGGGCCATATCGCTTTTGGAATCGTCAAAAGAATGGCCAGAAAACTTGGGGGTTGGAAAACCTTACCATGTAGATGAAAGACTACAGGATTACCTACTTGCGGTAAATTATGAATTCCTTAAAGATTCCAATAAAAGTGAACCATTATTGACGGGTATTTTAGCCTATCAAAATAAAAACAGGCAAAGGATGGTATCTCCCAATGACCTGATTGAACTTATGTCCCTTAAAAAATTAGGAAAGACCGAGGAATTGGAATCTTCCATTAATCGAATTTCAAATATCAATATCAACTTGATGGGCGAGTTGGTATTGGCATTGTACCGTAATGATATTACAGCGTTGCAGGAAATAAAAAAACAAAATGTTTTGAGCAATACGTCGCTGAGGATATTGGAAGCAGCCAGCAGATATTGATTACATTTTTCAAAGGTATTAAAGTTTTGCGACCATTATTACATTCCTTGTAATCATGAATCTTTTTCCATGTCGTTTTTTGTCATGTACTGTTACAAAACTTATAAAAAAAGCTCACTTTTCGGTGAGCTTTTTAAATATTGTATGCAAATATACTACATGCTCCCCCACTCTTTCAAGGAGTCCTTGTTCATCTTAACATAGTCCTCATTGCCTGCGGCTTCGGCAGCGGCCAATGATTTTTTTGCAGTTTCAATGGCCTGCTTTTTATCGCCTGCTTTGGCATAGATCAAAGATTGTTGTCTTAACTGCCAAAAAGCAGGTTCTTTGGTCATACCCATGGACTTGTCCATCCATTCCTTGGCCTTATTGATATCTTTGCCAGAATTCATGTAATACACGGCAGCTGCAAAATAATCATTGGCATCCGGACCTTTCATTACCTTTTCTATGGAACTAGTGACCGCGGCGTCTGTAGGAACATCAAACTTCACTCCCACATAGATATCGGACCACAGCATGCCCAAGGTAGCGGCGTTGTCCGAAAGGTCATCAATGGTCATGGTAAAGGTCTCTACGGGCATTTCCATCTTATAGACCTGGGCAGTGGTTTTGGCAGCAACTTTGCTTTCGTCCCAAGTAGCAGGTGTTCCTCCTCCATCGGCTTCGGTATAAAAGATAACCTCCCAGGAAGTAGCACCAGGCTTCGTAAAAATAGCATAGGAACCAGCTTTAAGTTCTTGATCCCCTATCATTACATTATCACTAAAGGTTACTTTTGTCCTGGCGTTGGCCCCTGTCCTCCACAATTTGCCATAAGGTACCAAATCCCCAAAAATAGTTCTTCCACGCATGGAAGGCCTGGAATACTCAACGGTTACGTCCGTCAATCCAACTTTTTGGATCAAGGTAGAGGACGGACTCGCCGCCGGTGTCGCGATCTGTGACCGTACCCCAAAAGATAGGGCCATCATACATACTAAAAGTGTCATTTTTTTCATGTTGATAAGTGTTTAGATTGTTTACGCTAAATTACGTATTAAAAGCCTAATCTGAAAGTGGGCCGGTAGTATTGTCCCCACTAGTGTCCAGTTAATGTATAAATGACGGGTAAGGAATGATGGATCTTGAGTTGGGCCAAGGCGCAAAAAACGAGCATAGCCGTTGCTAAGTAAGGATTTTTGCAACGTAGGAGCGGCTCAAGAGACACGTTAAACTACCCGTAGGTTTGAGCTTGACCGGAGACTGCTTATCGAAGCGATTCAAACTTTTCCAATCGGCCGAAAAATTGTAGGGAACCTTGGTAAATTGAATTTTGTCATCTACTAAGTTCTTTTTTAGTAAATTTATATAACGCCAATGTACAAGGGATGCCAGAAAACAAAACAAAACCAAACCGAACAATAAATCCGTTATCGCTTTTCTAAACTCCATTAAGAGTGTAGATAAACTTAAGGATGCCAATTTATTTATTAAAATAATATAATAGTATGATCCTTGAACCCAAAGAAAATAAAAACAAACATTCCCATTAAATAGTTATATGCAAAATTTCACTAAATATCTAAAGGCCAAGTCGAACATAGCGGAACCTGAATTTCAACTCCTAATTAAAAAAGTAACGTTCAGAAGTATTGAAAAGGGCGAAATACTCTTGCGTTCGGGAGAAATTTGTAAACATTCCTTCTTTGTTGAAAATGGCCTCTTAAGGTCCTATACTGTGGATGATGCCGGTAAGGAGCATATCATTCAGTTTGGTTCTGAAAATTGGATCGTTTCCGATCGGAGCAGTGCCTTTTTTAATGAGCCTTCGGATCTGTTCATCGATGCCATAGAGGATACCCAGGTAGTTTTGATAAGTTCGGACTTCATAAATGAAGCAAGTGAAATAAGTTCCTCCTTTAGGAACTATAATCAAATAGCACTTCAGAACCATATCCGACATCAGCAAAAACGAATTAATCTTTTATTGAGCGCAAGTGCGGAGAGGAGATACATGAATTTTATTAAATTATACCCTGATCTAACCCTACGGGTGCCGCAATGGATGATTGCTTCCTATTTGGGCATTACCCCGGAAAGTCTTAGCAGGGTACGTAAAGAATTGGCCCATAAAAACTTTAAGCCCAATTAGGGCGTCTTTCTTATCATACATCAATGTACAGGACCCTAATCCCTTGTAATATTGGGATATAATAATTAAATAGATATTGATGAAGACAAAGAATATAGAAATAGTGGTAGCACCTAGGGAGCCGCACTATGTGGGGGACGGATTTAGGGTACATAATTTTATCCCGAGCGGATATAGGTTGGATATGGAGAGAATGGATCCCTTTATCCTTATGGACTATAATTCCCCATTTTATTTTCCTCCCACCGATAGGCCAAGGGGAGTGAGTGTACACCCTCACAGAGGTTTTGAAACGGTTACCATAGCCTATCAGGGAAAAGTGGCCCATCACGATAGTTCCGGTAATAGCGGTGTAATCGGGGTTGGGGATGTACAGTGGATGACCGCGGCCTCCGGAATTCTCCATAAGGAATACCACGAAGAGCAATTTAGTAAGGAAGGGGGCTATTTTCAAATGGTACAATTATGGGTAAACCTTCCTGCCAAATACAAAATGTCCGCCCCCAAATATCAGGGAATAACCAATTCGCAGATCAATAAATATCTGTTGGAAGATGGTAAAGGAGTGGTAGAAGTCATAGCAGGGAATTATGAAAATGTTACTGGTGCGGCCTCCACATTTTCTCCCGTTAACATGTTCAATGCCCGACTTGAAGAAGGGGGCAAAGCAGGATTTAATTTTCCGGCCACATATAATACCGCCTTATTGGTTGTTGCAGGGGAAATAAAGGTGAACGGAACGCAGACCGTAGCTGAAAATCATTTTGTACTCTTCGAAAATGAAGGGGAACATTTTAGTGTAGAGGCCTCTAAAAAGGCAATTGTTCTTATTTTAAGTGGAGAGCCCCTAAACGAACCCATTGCCGCCCAAGGACCATTTGTAATGAATACCCGTGAAGAAATAGCCCAAGCCATCAGGGATTACAATTTGGGTAAATTTGGCTATTTGGAAGAATAAAGGGCTACTAGTGTTAAGTTAACCGTGAAATGACTTCTTGGAATGTTTGAAGTGACGATAGATTGTCTGGTCGAGCGGATCCCGATAGCTATCGGGAGAGACCTAAATTTAATGACATAACATCCTTAACATAACACTTGTGTATTACCTTAAACCGGATAAAATAACGATAACTATGAAACATGAATTGATAGATAATACCGAAGGAAAACAATACGAGTATCATATTGATGGCGTAATCGCCAAAATTGAATACATAAGGGCCAAAGATAAAATTTACCTTACCCATACTGAGGTTCCCAAAGAACTGGAAGGGCAAGGAGTGGCTTCCGCCCTGGTGAAAGATGTTTTGGAAGATATAGAAAGGAAGGAACTGACCTTGATTCCCATGTGTCCATTTGTAGCTTCCTATATAAAAAGACACCCTGATTGGAAAAAATTGGTTTTAAAAGGAATTAATATTGCATAGCTATGGAACAGAAAGAAAATTCAAAGGAATATACCAATGGCGAGATTACAGTAGTGTGGAAACCTACAAAATGCATCCACGCCGGCGTATGTGTAAAGACCTTGCCCGAAGTGTACCATCCAAAAGAAAAACCTTGGATAAAGCCGGAAATGGCCACTACCGAACAATTGAAATCGCAGATTATGAAATGTCCGTCCGGTGCCCTATCGTTTTACTCGATAATCGAGATTTAAACCTGCCTGCCGCAGGCATGTACTCCGAGGCTTGCCCTCCCGTATCGTTCGGACGGGCCTGCCCGTTCCGTTCAGGCGAGCGTCGAAATTAAACTTGAATTTCCTTTCAATGCCTTGTATCCCGATAGCTATCGGGATTGCCCCGAGGTAGTTTATTTGAACCCCAAAAGTTAAAGACATGGACAGCCTCTTGACAACATGGAGAACTATATCTTTAATACATATGTATACAACGATTAAAAAATATACTATCTTTAAAATGGATAACACAAAGTGATGATGGTCCTCTTTCTTGCCATTGCAATTTCTACCTAATTTTAATACACCATGACAAAGGTGCCTTCTTTTGGCAGTAATTTAAGAAAAAATATCGTGGAGGTGCCGGAAGTCATCAACACTTGTTCCGGAATACGGGTATTTGGACAATTGTTAAAATCGTTCCTTTTCAGTACGGACGTTGCTATTATTAGGAATACCAATGCCAATGCCATTATTGCCGTCTACCCCTTTACGCCCCAGCCCTCAATTAGCCATGCCTTGATTTTGGCAGCGGACAAGCCTATTTTTTGTGGTGTAGGGGGCGGCATCACCACAGGTAAGAGGTCTTTGGAACTGGCTATGCATGCAGAGTTTCAAGGGGCCCTAGGCGTTGTTTTGAACAAGCCCACTCCCAATGCACTTATAGCTCGATTAAAGCAAAAAATTGATATTCCGGTAACCATCACCATCGTTTCCGAAAAAGATGATATAAAGGGGAGAATAGCCGCTGGGGTAGATATTTTTAATGTTTCTGGAGCCGGTAAAACTGCGGACATTGTGAGACGAATAAGGGATATTGACAACGAGATCGCAATATTGGCCACAGGAGGCCATATAGAGGAGGACATTCTTAGAACTATAGAGGCTGGTGCCAATGCCATTAGCTATACGCCCCCTGCTACCAGCGAACTGTTCAGGGACATCATGTTAAAATACAGAAGTGAACAATAAAAATCAATACATAAAACCATAAGCCCATATTGCATGAACATCATACACAGTATCCCGGAAAACATTTTTGAAAGTATAGGCATCGCAGCCGGACTAAGTGCCTGTCTGGTTATTGCCATACAAGTCTATAAGGAATACCGTTATAGGGGGCCCAGCAGTCTTTCCAACGGTTTTATTTTTGGCTGGGTGTTTATTTATCTGTTCTGGTGCTTTTACGGAATCCGTTTTAATACCGTAGCCCTATGGCTTACCAATGCTATTGCAGTTGTCCTCCAATTGGCCCTCTGTGTTATTGTGGTCAGAAAAAGAAAACTATACAATTCCCAAACGTAACGGTCTTCGTTATTTGATCTTTAAAATTCCCCATAGCGCTGTGTTGGTGGGCTGGAGGAAAATTTAGAAAAGGAGGGTTCTCATCAAAAAAAATATGAATTCTTTAAAAACTGAGTATATGACAAAATTCAATTCCGTAAGATTTTCCCCGATTTTTGACCCCGACCCTAAAGGGAGAACTCGAGGAAAATCAGGCTCCCTTTAGGGCTTGGGGTAAAACGGATTTTCCAAGAAACCTTGTTAAGACAATTTTTGTCATGTACTAAACCTTAAAATTCGCCCCAAATTCCTTGGAAATTTAATAATTGGTCCATTTTTAAGTACCTTTCCGAACTCTAATATTTTACCTTAGGCCTATAAGGCGGTATAACTTATCTATCATTAAAACCACCACCGAATGCGCAGACTACTATTTTTGCTCCCCTGTATTTTTTTCATGGAAATCCATGCCCAAGATTTTGATTTCCAGATAGACCATTCTTCCTTGATCGTAAACAAGCTGGATACCACAGCAGATTTCTACTCCAATATCCTAAGGCTGAAGGAAATTCCGCATCCGGACAAGGCCCCCGGATTCCGTTGGTTTGAGGTACAGGGCAATACCCAGCTACATTTGATCTACAAGGATACGGTGGTCATGAAAAAACATAAGTCCATGCACCTTTGTTTATCAACACCCAACTTGGAGGCCTTTATTGGGCATTTGGAAGACAACAACGTTGAATATGAGGATTGGCCCGGCAAAAAGGGAGCGGTTACCTTACGTTCGGATGGGGTAAGGCAGATATACCTCACCGATCCGGAAGGCTATTGGATAGAGGTAAATAACGCCAAGCACGAATGAAGCAGCTGGAAGCAGCACATTGGAAAATTTTTAGATTAAACAACCGCAGTAATAGTTTAACCGGATTTCGTAAATTTGGATAATAACGAATGAAAATTAAAGAATATGCACAAGGACAATGCACAGCGGGACACTGTAATAGACGGCCTTCTTAAAAATGAGACCACTAATTGGCAGGAAGTCCTTTCCACAGTAATTTCTACATTTGACTGTACTACCGGTACCATACATTTTTTAGATGAAAAATCGGGATTGTTAAAGGTCCGGGCCCATCAGGGCATCCCTCCCTTTCTAATACCCAAGCTTTCAGAGATTCCCGTTGGTAAGGGAATGGCTGGAATAGCGGCCGAACGCCGTGAGCCTGTAGAAATGTGCAATCTACAAACCGATGATTCCGGTGTGGCGCGCCCTGCTGCCAAAGAAACTAAAGTTGAAGGCTCCATTGCGGTTCCCATGATGTTAAATGGGAAATTATACGGTACCTTGGGAATTGCCAAACCTGTTCCTTATGATTTTACCAAGGAAGAAGTGGGCGATCTTTTAAGCATTGGCGAGAAAATAAGTGGCGTTATTGGTTGATAGGCCTATTTCAAAGGCCTCTTAATCCGAATGGTCTTTTGGGTCGGGGCCAATTGGAACAAAAAGTGGATATAATTAAACAAGGACCTTCCAACAGAAAGTCCTTGTTTAAAAAAGTGATGTTTATGATTACACCCTGGTGATCTTGGCACCAATGGCCCGCAATCTAGTATCTATATTTTCGTAGCCCCTATCTATTTGTTCAATGTTATGAATGGTAGAGGTACCCTTGGCGGACAAAGCGGCTATGAGCAAGGAAACACCAGCCCTAATGTCCGGGGACACCATAGTGGTAGCCTTTAGACTGGATTTAAAATTATGCCCTATAACCGTGGCCCTATGTGGATCGCATAGAATGATCTTGGCCCCCATATCTATTAATTTATCTACGAAGAACAAACGGCTTTCGAACATCTTTTGATGGATCAGTACCTCTCCTTTGGCCTGGGTGGCCATCACCAGGAGAATGCTCAACAAATCTGGCGTAAGTCCTGGCCATGGTGCATCGGCAACGGTCAAAATAGAACCATCTATATAATTTTGGATCTCATAGCCATCTTTCTGCTCCGGAATAACAATATCGTCTCCCTTACGCTCCAACTGTATCCCCAACTTTCTAAAAACAGTAGGGATTTGGCCCAAATCGTCCCAACTAACATCTTTAATGGTCAAATGGCTCCTCGTCATGGCGGCCAGACCGATCCAACTACCGATCTCTATCATATCCGGTAGCATTCTGTGATCTGTACCCCCTAGGATATCAACCCCTTCAATTTCCAATAAATTGGAGCCTATACCGGTAATTTTGGCTCCCATCCGATTCAGCATTTTGCACAATTGCTGTAGATAAGGTTCACAGGCCGCATTGTATATGGTAGTTTTACCTTCTGCCAATACAGCGGCCATCACAATGTTTGCCGTTCCTGTTACCGAAGCCTCGTCCAAGAGCATATAGCTACCCTTCAATTTTTTGGCTTCGACCCCGTAAAAGTGTTCTTCTTTGTTATATCTAAATTTGGCCCCTAATTTTATAAACCCTTCAAAGTGGGTATCCAATCGCCTACGTCCTATTTTATCACCGCCGGGTTTGGGAATATATCCCTTGCCAAAACGTGCCAACAATGGCCCTACGAGCATAATGGACCCCCTAAGGCCCCTACCGTCCTCTTTAAATTGGGCCGATTGCAGGTAGTCCAAATTAACGTCATCTGCCATAAAGGTATATGAACCTTGACCCTTCTTTTGGATCTTGACCCCCAAATCCTCCAACAGGGAGATTAGTTTGTTTACATCAACAATGTCGGGGATGTTGGTGATGGACACTTTTTCCGAGGTAAGCAATACGGCACAGAGTATTTGTAATGCTTCGTTCTTGGCACCTTGCGGTGTAATTTCACCATGTAATTGATGACCGCCTTCTATTTTAAATGTTCCCATTAAAGTTTGAGAAGATTAATACCGCTTTTTACCACGGGTTTGATTTCTTTGCGTTTTTTTAGTAGAGCCCACCCTAGGCGTTTTTGCCACACGATTTTTAAGGAACTGTCCACTTTCCGTCAAGTTTTCCCCCTCTTTGGCCAGATCTATTGCTCCGTCGCTCAACTCGTAAAGATGCTTAAAAATAGCCTTGTCGTCCACCGTGTCCTTGTTCCAATTTAGATAACATTTTTTCATGTGGTTGGCTATGGCATACTCCAATCCGTCCCGCATATCGCCTTTCTCCCACTTTATGGCCACATCGATCATACGTTTTATGTTGTTGCCATAAAACCTATATTTTGGAAAATTCTGGGGATACTCCAATGGATCCGGACGTTTTTGTAGGGTCTCTTTGGACGTAATGGGAAATGGGGAGTCCACGTTCAATTTAAAATCGGACATGATAAACAATTGGTCCCATAATTTATGTTGGAAATCCGGTACGTCCCTCAAATGGGGTTGAATATTGCCCATAACGCTTATAATGGCCTGGGCCACTCGGTTGCGTTCCGCATCGTCCTCAATGGATATGGCATGGTCCACCATTTTCTGGAAATGGCGTCCATACTCGGGTATAATGAGCTTTGGACGCTCAGTATTGTATTCTAAGTTTTCTACTAAATTCAAATTAAAATATTTATTGCTATTTATATTTAGAAATTATCTTGACTTTTTCCAATTGGTTAAAACCCGCCCGATCCGGGCAGGAATTGCTCTTTTGAGCCTGCTTTTCTCCATTCCTGCCTGCCGGCAGGCAGGTTTTCATTCCGTAGCCCTGCTATGCAACTCAAAAATGCCCTCAATCAAACTCAAAATAGTTAATTTTCACTTCAATCAAAAAAGTCAAGATGAGTTCATTAAGGAAGTGCTCTAATAACGACTGCAAATTAACAAAATTATGCTACATATACTATTTTAAAGAGATATTACCCCTTTTACCTGCCCTACTTCCTTATATTTTCGTATTACTTCATCCGGATTCTTAAGGTTCACGGTAATGCTCAAACTGGTATATTTTGCATTTTTGGATTGTTTGGATTCGATTACCGCGCCCGTATTGTCAAAAATATCCTGAATCTGCTTTATCTTTTCAGTGTCCGTGGGCACTATAAACTTATACAGATAATTGGATGGCCATTGGCTGCTTTCCGCCAATTGGTCCTTTAACCTACTGTAAAATTCCTCCGATTTATCCTGATCCATGCCAATGTTTTTGCAAATATATAAAGTATCATTGTCAATTTTTTAATCTTAGGGCTATTTCATTACTTTGCAACTCCAATTTAACAGTACATGACAAAAACCGATTAGAGTATAAAAAAATGTGTCAACGGTAAGAGGAACGAGGAAATAATCTGTTCATTTGAATGGACAGACTGCCACGCTGCGCTCACAATGACGGGCCGTCATTGCGAACAAAGTGAAGCAATCTGCCCAATGGGCAACAGATCGCTTCGTACCTCGCGATGACGAAAAACTATTTTTTGTCATGTACTAAACTTCAATTGATATATATAATTGCAGAACTTTAATTGCCGCTAATTGAAATTAGAAAGAATTGTTATCACAGGGGGACCCAGTACAGGAAAGACATCAATCATAGAAAAAATTGAGAGGGAGGGCTACTTTTGCTTTGGTGAAATATCCCGTGAGATTACCCTTGAAGCTAGGCAACAAGGAATTCCGCAGTTGTTCGTTTCCGATCCTTTATTATTTAGTGAAAAAATTATCCAGGGAAGGATCCGACAATTCCAAGATGCCAACGGGATGAACAATCCCATTGTTTTTTATGATCGCGGTATTCCGGACGTAACGGCCTATATGGATTGTTTTGGACAGGCATATGGCGACCATTTTATAGAGAGCTGTAATAATTACAGATACGACCACGTATTCTTACTGCCACCATGGAAAGAAATACACGAGTCCGACAATGAGCGCTATGAAAACTTTGAGGAGGCGGAGCGCATACATACCTTTTTGGAAAGGGCCTACACTAAATATGGATATAAAATTATAGATGTTCCCAAGGAAACCGTTGCAGGAAGGGTTACCTTTATACTCAATACATTAAAAAAGCTATAGTGTATCGGCACCCTAAGGATATATTGGAAAAATTTTGGGGTTTTCCGGATTTTAAAAATTCTCAGGAAGACATTATTGATGCGGTATTGGGTGGCCGGGATGTTTTGGCGTTGCTCCCTACCGGAGGTGGCAAATCCTTGTGCTATCAGGTCCCCGCTTTGGCCCGTGAGGGGATTTGTATTGTAGTATCTCCCTTAATAGCCCTGATCAGAAACCAGGTGGACACCTTAAAGAGACTGGGCATAAGGGCCATTGCCCTTACCGGGGGCATTCCGTTCGATGAAATGAACGACCTCTTGGACAATTGCCTTTACGGAAAATATAAATTCCTATACCTATCCCCGGAAAGACTGCAACAGGAATTGGTGCAGGAACGCATACGGCAAATGAACGTTAACCTTATTGCCATAGACGAAGCCCATTGTATTAGTCAATGGGGCAACGATTTTAGACCTGCCTACTTGGAATGCCATATCCTGAAGGAATTGGCACCAAATGTACCTGTTATAGCACTGACCGCTACTGCAACGGACATGGTAGTAAGGGATATTTGCGAAAATTTACATTTGGAACGGCCATTGGTGGTAAAGGATTCCTTTTCAAGGAACAATATTACCTTTAGGGTTTGCTGGGAAGAGGACAAGAAATTCCGTCTTAAAGAACTATGCTCCCGGACCAATACGAGCAGCATAGTATATGTACGCAGTAGAAAAATGACCATGGAACTGGCCAACTACTTGTCCCAACAAGGGCATACGGCCACTTTTTTTCACGGCGGTATTTCCAAAAAGGACAAGGATACGAGATTGAAGCAATGGTTGGAAAACAAAATAAAGATCATGGTGGCCACCAATGCTTTTGGAATGGGGATAGATAAGCCGGATGTTGGCCTTGTGGTACATTACCAAATTCCGGACAGTATGGAAAACTACTTTCAGGAGGCCGGAAGGGCCGGAAGGAACGGGAAACCAGCAAATGCTGTTTTAATTACGAACCCTACGGACGAGGCCCAGGTACGCAAGCAGTTTTTAGGGGTCCTGCCCGATGTTGACTTCCTTAAATTATTGTACCGAAAATTGGCCAACTATTTTCAGATTCCCTTTGGTGAGGGTAGCGGCGAAACCTTTCAATTGCCCTTCAATGCCTTTTGCGAAACCTATAGGCTAAATACTACATTAACGTATAACGGTTTAAGGTTGTTGGATCAAAACTCCGTGATATCACTAACGGAAGCCTTCTCCCAAAGAACAACTATCCGTATGATAGCTTCCAAGCATCAAATCTTTGATTACTTGGAAAAAAATGGGCCATCGGCAACTATAGTGCAGACTATTCTAAGAACCTACGGGGGAGTTTTTGATTTTGACACCAAAATCAACACCCTATTGATTGCAAAAAAAGCCAATAAAAACGAAAAGGAGGTAATAGCGGTACTTACGAAATTGGAAAAAGATGAAATAATTGAATACCATGCCCAGCACAGCGATCTTGAAATTACTTTTTTAGTGCCTAGGGAGGACGAACGAACCATCAATATCTTCGCTAAAAAAATAAAACAGATTCAAAAGGTAAAAAGGGACAATGTAGAAAGTATGTTGACCTACATCAAGGATTCCAAGCTTTGTAGAAATCGGCAAATCCTAAACTACTTTGGCGAAACGGTCAGGGACAACTGTGGGAAATGCGATGTATGCCTTCAAAAGATTCCTTTTGACAATGACATTCTAAAAATAATAGAGCAGGACATATTACAAATTTTGAGGGTACAAAAAGAAAGTTCCAGAGGTCTGATAAAATTATTGACCTATAGGGAAAGTTCCATTATTTTGGCCTTACAAAGATTGTTGGAAGAGCGGAAAATAAGCGTGAATTCCATTAACCAGTACGAAATAATCGAAAGATGAGCAAACCAAGAATAGTATTTATGGGTACCCCGGATTTTGCGGTGGCCATTTTGGACAAGCTAGTAAAAAGTAATTGTAATGTTGTTGGGGTAATTACCGCACCGGACAAGCCTGCAGGCCGTGGAAGAAAATTGCATGAATCGGCCGTGAAGATATATGCCATGGGAAAGGGTTTAAAATTAATGCAGCCCACCAACTTAAAGGATCCCAATTTTATCCAGGAATTGGAAGGTTTGTTACCAGAGCTTCAAATAGTGGTGGCATTTAGAATGTTGCCCAAAGTGGTGTGGCAAATGCCAAAGTTGGGCACTTTTAACCTTCATGCTTCCCTCCTGCCCCAGTATCGGGGTGCGGCCCCTATTAATTGGGCCATTATAAACGGTGAGAAGGAAACAGGAGTAAGCACTTTCTTTATTGATGATAAGATTGATACCGGTGCCATATTACTTCAAAGAAAAACCCATATCTCGGAAGAGGATACCGCAGGCACCCTGCACGATAGGCTGATGCATTTGGGGGCGGACCTGGTGTTGGAAACCGTACATCAATTGGAAAACAAAGCAATAAAAGCTTCCGAACAGCAACAGAACGGGCCTTTAAAAGAGGCGCACAAACTTCACAGGGAGACCTGTGCAATTGATTGGAACCAGGATATTACCACCATCTACAATTTTATTAGGGGATTAAGCCCCTACCCCACCGCCTGGACCACCATGCATAATGAACAGGAAGAGCTGTTCTTAAAGATATACTCGGCCAAAATGGATCCGGAACCGCACCAACTAAAGACAGGGACCATCGCTGCCACCAAAAACGAACTGAAAGTGGCCGTAAAGGGTGGTTTTATCAATATCTTGGAAATTCAACTTCCCGGGAAAAGAAAAATGACCACCAAAGAGGTGTTGAACGGTTTAAAATTAGCCAAAAACGCCTATGTTCGGTAAACCCCTATATTCATTGGGGGTATGGGAAAACGTAAAAAAAACCCTACTTTATCAACAAACGTTTCAAGTTATCAACAAAAATGCGGATTTCCCCCTATTTTACTTGCGTTAATGGCAAATCCGTATAAATTTGTTGAAGTATTTAATTATAATTAATAACACTTAATTTATCGAAATTATGAACAAAACAGAATTAATCGATGCAATGGCAGCTGATGCTGGCATTACTAAAGCAGCAGCTAAAAAGGCATTGGAATCTTTCTTAGGAAACGTTGAAGGTTCTCTAAAAAAAGGTGGTAGAGTATCTCTAGTAGGTTTCGGATCATGGTCTGTATCTAAAAGAAATGCAAGAGAAGGTAGAAATCCATCAACTGGAAAGACTATCCAAATTGCAGCAAAAAATGTAGTGAAGTTTAAGGCAGGTGCCGATTTGAGCGGTGCAGTAAACTAATCATAATTTTATTATACATGGAAAGCACTTCTCTATCAGGAAGTGCTTTTTTTGTAGAAAAGGCTTTTTAGATTAACGGAATTGTTTTATTTTAGGGAAACTAGAACAAATAATATGGTCGCTGAAAAGCCAAAAAAAGGCAAGCTCCTTATTGCCGAACCCACTCTTACTGGTGATGTTTCCTTTAACAGGTCTATAGTCCTGTTAGCGGAACACAACCATGAGGGGTCCGTTGGCTTTATTCTGAACAAGCCGTTGGACTATAGTATCAATGATCTGGTTACCGAAATAGACATCCCCTTTCAGGTGTACAACGGGGGTCCGGTAGAACAGGACAACCTTTATTTTATCCACAAGGTTCCGGACCTAATAGAGAATAGCATTGAAATTTCGGACGGAATCTATTGGGGCGGAGATTTTGGATCTATTGTGGACCTGATCAATAATAAAGTCATTTCTGAAAACGACATCCGTTTCTTTTTGGGCTATTCCGGTTGGTCCTCCCTACAATTGGATAAGGAATTAAGTTCAAAATCATGGGTCGTGGTAAAAAATGTGTACGAAAGTGCCATTATCCAAAAATCTGCCAACGCTTTTTGGAAAGAAAAAATGATGGAACTGGGCGGGAATTACCTCATATGGTCCAATGCCCCGGAAAACCCCAACCTAAATTAACCGGATATTCAGTGCAGCCGTGCAGCAGCATTAAGCTTGCCCAATAAATCGGCCGCTACAGAAGTATTGTACTCCTTTTTCCTATATTTTGTAATGGGTTGGATCCCTGAGATCGCATTGGTTATGAACAGTTCATCCGCTTTCTGCAGCTCAAAGGGAGAAATAGGGGCTTCTTCAAAACGGTACTTCTCCAAAGAACCCAATATAGCGATCAGCTTCTTTCGAACAATACCGTTCAAGCAACCGTCCTTTAGGGACGGAGTTTTAATATATCCGTCCTTTACCAAAAAAAGGTTGCCATTTAGGGCCTCCACCACCCTTTTTTCAGTGTTCAGCAACAGACAATTTTGATAACCGTTTTCGGAAGCAAAAATACTGCCCACCACGTTGATCACCTTATTATTCGTCTTTAAGGTAGAAAGCATATCCGGATTAACGTAAAAATCCTTAAAAAGTTCTACCTCATAGGCCGCATTGTTAAGGGTAAAGAAGGGGGAATCCAACAGCTTGGCTTCAATGATGTAAGATACATCATTGGTTTGTGGCAGGTATAATCCGCCATTATTTCTAAATACGGTAAACCGTATCCGTGCAGGACCTTCCAATAGGCCGTTGGCCTCCAAACAGGCCAATAACTGTTCCTCCAGAAACTCCATGGTAAAGGCCATCGGGATTTCCATTCTCAAAATCCTCATAGAGGCCATAAGCCTAAGATAATGGTCTTCCCAAAAGAATATTTTTCCGTTGACTACCCTAATGGACTCGAACAGGGCATCGCCATAGCGCAGTCCCCTATTTTCGTGATTCAGGTAAGATGAGTTTTTGGAAAGTAGGTTTCCGTTATAATTTACCATAAAAAAAGCCTTGAAAAAATCAAGGCCAAAGATACATTATATTCCATTAACGGGTTAGGCGGAACCCAATACCTGTTTTAAACTGGATACTTGGTTCTCCCATAGCATTTTAGACTCGTCCACTTCATCCTCGTAGGCAAAATCCGTTATAAACAGGGACACATCCTTGGTTATTTCATCCACGATGATACGCATTTCAAAAAAACTATCATCTTCTTCCGCCATCCAGGTAAATTTTACAAACTCATCGCTCTTACGCTTTAGCAATTTGGCCTGCTCTTCGGAGCCATCCCAAATAAAATTGAACATTTCACCTCTGGAATTTACGTTATCCGCGAACCATTCGGACAGTCCTGATGGGGTAGATATATATTGATATAATAGTTGTGGAGAGGATTGAATTACAAATTCAACTTCATATTTAATTTTATCGCTCATTCTGAATAGTGTTTATGGCGGACAATATATATATTTATAAAGGATTAAAAAATAAAACAGGGATAATATTTTTTACCTCTCTAATTTGGATAGGACAGAAAATAAACTTTATATTTGCAGCCGCTAAAAAGGGCATGGCGAGGTAGCTCAGTTGGTTAGAGCGTCGGATTCATAACCCGGAGGTCGGGGGATCGTGCCCCCCTCTCGCTACCAGTAAAATCAAGTAATCCAGGAGTTTAAGCTCCTGGATTTTTTGTTAGGTACAACATAGGTACAACATTTAGGTTTTTGCTTTCGTAATCATAAATTCTCTTCCAAAATACCTAGCACTACACTTTTATCTCTCATTTTTATGGTTAATTGGTTCTACCCTCAGTTTATCGTCGGGATTATTATGTTCAGAAAATGTTTGGATGATGCCAAATTATGCTGGATGAAGGTCAGTGTCGTAAAATAGATGCTCAAAATCGACTCCTTTATGTTTGGATTTATTTTTTATTTTTTTCTGATGCCACAGGCTCCAAAGCTGGAATTATAGGAAAAATACCGGTTTTACTAAAGCACCATAATTTGAATCCATTACCTAATAAATAGGAAAATTGCAGATTGGCGTACAAAAAGTTTCTATAGCCAGCATAAGGCTTAAGCTTAAATGTAACCGTGTTTTAAGCAATGGTGGAAAAGTAAATATTGGTCTGAAAATTATATTAGAAGAAACCTGTCCCCAAGGGTGGATCTTTATTTAGGCCGATATTCGTCTCCATGATTGCACGGTATGACCAAATTGAAGAACTTTAAGATTATCTCTTAGTGGAGCTTAATATATTATTGTTATAAATATCTCTGGAAGGATATTTAAAGTGACCGCAGTAATAGGTAGTAATTGGGGTACTTCGACTACAGATTGTTGACATTGAAAAAATAGTTCCCTAAAAAAAAACGGTTTTTTGCACCCCTAAAATACTCAGTATAGCGACTAATCTTGGAAACTAGAAAAAGAAGAAATAATTTTTTCACCTAATTAAAAAAGACCCCATTATTCGACTTATAAAAAAATCCTTCCGAAAAGAGACGGAAGGATCAAATCTTGTAATTCTTAATTCTATTAAATCATTCAAAAAGAGAATCCAGTAATTAATCTGTACCCAAATGCATATAGGACTACTATGAACATAGCAAAACTGAACCATGAAAAAGCTTTGAAATAGCTTTTTACTAGCCAACTTCCCAGCTGCTTAAATCCATTGAGATATATTTCTTTAAAAAGTAAAATTGTTTCCATACTAAATTGTTTAGGGGTTTGGATGCAAAGGTATCGCAGTAATTTACCTTGAACTTTCTTTTTCTACAAGATGTCAATAAATACGGTTTAATGAAGAAAAATAAATATTCATCAAGAATTATGGCACTTCAACGAATTCATATCTGCATTTTATGCATTTTCAGGGAAGCCTATGAAATTACAATAAACTTTGGATGAAATGAATTGAAAGAACACTGCTATGTAAGAGCATAACGATCTTGCAATTCTCAAATGTACAGTTTTGAAAAACGATTCGTTTATTACTTTTTTGAATGAAGAATCTTTTCCATAATGCTTTTGGAAAGTGGTTTGTCAAAATGCCCTTTTATCATGGGGTGCTCCTTAGCCCTTGTCCGGTCTTTCGAATTTGAAAAGGCGGATAGAATATAGATGTCCGTTTTTTGTAAAACATTGCTGCCAATCTTTATTGTATCAAGAAATTCCCAACCGTCCATGCCGTTCATGACCAAATCTAGAAATATTAAATCCGGCACATCCTCTTTATCAATTACAGGAGGGGCAAACATGTTCAAAACTTCTTCCGCAGTATCACAAACTATAGTCCTGCAATTAGAAATTGATTGTTCTATGCAATATCTTGACGCGAATTGCGACACTAAGTCGTCATCTATAATGCAAACTTTCAATTCCATTTTTGAGAAATTTAATAGTTGTAAATATGAGAAAGAATTATCAATTAATTATATATTCTAACTGGTAAACGTTCAAAAGGTCCATATTCTCGCTGTAACAAGAAAGCTTCATAAATGAGGTGCGTCTAACAGAACTTTGTTCTTTTTATTCTTTATCCGGTGTTTTAGTCATCCATTTTTAACAACCTTTAAATACCTAGTTCGGTGTAATTGCTACTTGATTTATCATAGTTACAAAACGAACGTAATTATCTGGCAATTACCAGTCTATTCAATTTCCTTCCCCGGTCGTCCACTATTACCATTAAGATGGTGACAAATTCAAAGTTGTAATGTGAAAATAGGTTATTTCTGACATCTACGGTATTTGAAAATTGCAGTTCCATTCTACTATTTTTCAAATAGAATAGCAAAAATGTTCAAGATTTTTAAAATCTAATAATAAAAATAGTTAACAGGGAAAAAGCATATTCAAAGAAATCAATATGTTCTTAACAAGTCACCTCTCCAATAAGAGGTTATGGATTGCAATTGAAGAACAGTCACAAATTTAGGTTATGAAGGGCATTAATTAATCATAAATGGACTCGACCAAACTCCTAAACAATCACTACCTGCATCTACGCAACATTTTAGGTGCCGTTCACATCATTTTGACGGGCTGAAATGGCTATTTAAGTAAATTGGCCGTGATTTAAACCCCGAATATACCTATCATGAAATTAAGATGTATAATTGTAGACGATTCCTCTATGCAGCGAATCGCCGTAGCAAGATTAGTGAACAATCATCCAAACCTGGCTATGGTAGCCGAGTTCAGCAATGCCATTGAAGCAAAAAGCGGTATAAAAAATAATGACATCGACCTTATTTTCCTAGATGTAGAAATGCCGATCATCAGTGGTTTCGATCTTTTGGAATCCTTGGACAACCCTCCACAGGTAATTTTGATTACAGGCAATCCTGATTATGCCCTTAAGGCTTTTGATTATGACATAACGGATTACCTATACAAACCTATATCTTTATCCCGTTTTGATGCCTCTGTAAAAAGAGCTGTGGCCAAATACGAGCAGATTCATAAGTCAAATGAAGAAGAAGAATATATCTTCGTGAAAAGTAACCTAAAAAAACGCAAGGTAGTACTAAACGATATTAAATGGATCGAAGCTCTTGGTGATTATGTTAAATTGGTGACCAATGAAGGTAATATCGTTATACTTTCTA
The DNA here is from genome assembly GCF_003426735.1 of Arenibacter sp. P308M17. Lineage (GTDB taxonomy): Bacteria > Bacteroidota > Bacteroidia > Flavobacteriales > Flavobacteriaceae > Arenibacter. The sequence goes on along the minus strand of NZ_QVON01000002.1, from coordinate 55,368 downwards.
CTATGAAATCTTTTGAAAAACAGTTGCCAGGGGATAAATTCCTAAGGATACACAAATCCTATATCGTGAATTTGGAAAAAATTGAAAAATTTAACAGTAAAATTGTTCAAGTAGCTGGAACACAGGTACCATTGAGCCGAAACAAAAAAACCGAATTGGCTGATGCACTTTATAATGTTTAAAGATTATTCAAGGTATTTAGATTCCCAACACGATAGCTTTAAGAAGCTCTCGTGTTCATGTTATAGATATTTATGAAAATACTTATTATAGAGATGAAATCTAATAATTAGGTTAAGCCCTAACCAAAATTAGTTATTTTATATTTTTGGATCGAGCTCCTGATGCTGGCAACAGTCAACATAGATATCCTATTTAAATTATAAACAGTGGTATATAAAATCACTTTTGGCATACATCAATCCCTTTGCCACTCCTTTCAAAATTGCTTAGAAGCTATCCAGTCGTTTTTCCCCTATCTACAAAAAAACCAGTTGGGCACTAGGTAATATCTGATTCTAACATCTGTTATTTTATATTCAAAAAATAAGATTTTAAGAGTAGACCCCTTAATACTTTTTTTTAGGTGTATAACTATACTTAATTTTAGAATATTGAATCCACCACTTTCTTTTACTCCACTCCATCTTTGATGGTGTTTGATTTAATTAAATGGCTATAAATATTCTTCTTTAGATTGAATGAAAGTATTGGATCTATTTTGTTCCCATTCTTCAGTATCTCATAGTGTAGATGGTATCCTGTGGAACTTCCTGTTCTACCCACCGCGCCAATCATTTCGTGCTGTTTTACTGTTTGCCCCTTTCGGACAAGCACCTTGTTCAGGTGTCCATACAATGTTTCAAAACCAAAGCGATGTTTAATGATAATATGTGTACCATAGCCTTTTTTGGAAAATAAGATATTCAGGATAGTACCTGATGCCGCTGAATAAACATATTTTCCACGCGCGGTGGCCAAATCGATTCCATAATGTTTTTTCTCTTTATCTGAAATTGGATGAACACGAATGCCATAGTTGCTTGTAACGGAATAGTTGCCTTTCTCCAACGGAACTGCAGATGGAAATTGCTCTAGCAACTGAGGTCGGTATTTTAGGTATGTCTCTAAAGAACCGATATAGGAAAAATCAGGAATTTGGTATAAAAATGCAACTATTCGTTCTTCAATTGCCATTAGCAACTTATTACGTTCCCTTTCTACAAGGTGCGAATCCGTTAACGTTGATTCTAAATTCATTTTAAGCCGTTCTTCATAAAGGTCCATTGTGACCGTGGTATCCTCAAGTCGTTGAGTTGAAATACCAAAGCCGTACCATATTATAAAGGACAGGCACATAATGATTAAAAAAAGAAAATAGGCGAATTCTTTTTTTCCAAAGGTTTTAGCTGACTTTGGTTTGGTGACACCCACTTTTTTCCTCCAAAAAATTGTAGATTCAAAAAAAATCATATATTTGTATTTATAAACAAAATTACTATTTATATACAAATAAACAAATTTTTAGAATAAGATGAACAACTGGCTTATAGAAGACCACCTAATACACCTTCCAAATCTCTTTGAACATTTGGGGTACCGAGTTGTGCAATCCGAAAATACCCACCTTATACATAAGAACGGTGGTGAGCACTATGTGATCATAAATACCGAAAAAGGATATTTTTATTATAAGGTGCAACGGCCACAGGAAAAACTATCCGCCTCCGACCTAATTACTGAGCATGTATCAAAAGTTGAAGGAATCGGCAAGGAACTGATATGGGATAAGGTAGATAGCCTATATAACAAAGTATTGGAAACCATAACCCTTCTAATATCCAATAACCCGGAATCCACTCTAAAAATAGTACCAAAGGATTATAATCACTTTCTATCTTACAGGTCACCACTCCAAGATACTACCAAAGACCTATATCATGGTGTGGAAAGCTCTATTCCCTTTTCGGGGCGTGTTTTCCAAAATCATGAAGGTGGTCCGCTATTTCCATTGTTCAATCTGCAGAACGAGGTCTGCGGATATTTCCTAGATACGGACAAAGAAGTAGTTCCTTATAAAGAGTCAGCTATAAAACACTCCCTTTGGTACTCCAATATTCCAAAGAGAATAGAGGGCCTTTTTCTTTTTAAAGATCCTAAGGAAGCTTTGGCATTCCATAAAAAATTCCAATTAAAAAATGTAGTATACATGGCATTGGGAGCGATAAATTCCCAGACGACCGATATACTTTTCCAGATACAAAGGCTAACGAAAGTGGACAAACTCTTTTTAAGCTTCACGGGAAATAAAAAAATAGAGGGCTATTTGCGGGATCTCCATTTTATATCATATACAAAGGATTCCGATTTTAATTTGACCTTGACCGATAGGGATATGCTATTACGCTTCCCCATGGGAAAGGAAAAATCCTTCTCCCGCTTTTACGACCATACCAGACGCTTTAACCAAGACTTGGCCCAAAGCTTTTTGAATTTCAACAAAATCATCGACCAAAACAGGCTGAACAAATACAGTATTCTGGTTTCCAAGGATAATGAAGACATTAAAGTCCGTTTACCCATTGAATCCAACGCCATTAAATTATTGGTCTGGTCGTATTACAAAAACTATCTGAACAAGACGATAGATATTCTAAAGCCAAAGTCTGACAATTGGTATACTGAATGGGAAAATTCTCAAAATCAAGTTAATGAAAGGAAGGAGGTACAATTGAAAGAATATAGGATTGCCCTATAAAATGGAAAAAGGGCGCTCCCGCCCTCTTTCCTTCAAATTCCGTAACTCACAAATCACTCCTGATTCGAAAGTTATTCAAAAGTAACAAATTCAAATTCCGTAACAATTAAAAATCACTCAAAAATGGAAAATCAAGTAGAAAACACGATTCAAAAAGTATTCGTTAATGTCAATCAAGTTTGGCAAAAGGCTGAAGCGATATCTATGGACGATAAAACCTTCAAAATAAAAGCCGGTAATAATCCATCCTTTGAAATGTTGAAGGACAGCAGAAATGTGGAAGTCCAAAAAAACAAGGATCAACAATTTGCCGAGGCCGATGTAAAAAGACGTTTGGAAGGCGCTTACATAAGTTTTGAGAAGTTGGAACCCAACATTCAAGAGTCGATTCTAGAAGGTAGGGAGCAGTTGATCGAAACAACATACATCAATGATGGCAAATTAAAGGAAACGGTCAAGATGGTCCAAATGCTATATAACTCCACTTACGGATCCCGATTGGATGTACAGATCAAACGCAAGGAACAGGTTAAACTTGAAGATGCCAATGCCTTTCAATATCAATTTACCAAGGATGAATACCATGCCATGGTACAAGAAGGCAAGACCGTTCAGTTCACAGGAACATCCTTGAACGGCGATACCTTCCAAAAACTGGCCTATTACGAGCCAAAACTGAACGATATCCGTACAAAATCGGCTGTGTCTGCAAATATGTATGTTCTGGGCCAAATATTGACCAAACAACAGGCAGACAATTTGAACAAAGGGGAAGAAGTGAAGATCACCATTCGAAAGACACAAAAAGGACCTTTGACCTATATGGTTCGATGGAATGCTAAAAACCAACGTTTTCTTTACAAAAATTTGGACAAAACTAATTTTTTGGATAAAGAGGCCAAGGAGAACAAAACCATTGACGGCGAAAAAAAAAAGAAACAGCCTGAAAACGCCATAAGCATGTAACTCAGTTTATACTAATTCAAGCAAATGGCCGACACTCCAAGCATGTCGGCCATTTTACATCCTTCCTATGCAAAGTCCTAATTACATAGATGACCCTGAATATTATAAAAGATTGATTTCAAAAATCAATTCTGAGGCTAATTTTCCGATGCACCTACATCAAAATGGGTACAAATTGATAAAGAAAAGTGCAGGTTCTATGGAATTCAAGAACGACAAAGATCGTATTGTACTGCAAATGGCCAGGAAACCAGTAACCTATTTTAACCGAAATGATTCCCAGGACAAAGGGTTTTTCTTTATGTACTTGATGAAGCGGAACGCTAATTTTTACAAGGCCGTTCAGGCCGGTCTCGAAATCGTGAATGGGCTTGATTATATGGAAAATATACCTATGGAAGTTCGAAGTTTCAAGGCCGTAAGGAAATCCTTGGAGGAAAATTTCAAAATCGTTCCATTGCGGAACTCCAATTATCTAAGGCAGCAGCGTTGTATATCAAAGACCACAATTAACGATCCATTATTTAAGGGGCGACTGCTCAATGCCTATTCCATACGGGATAAGGGCAATAAAATATCCAATATTGCTTTCCCAAAGTACGATTTGGAAGGCCATCCCCAAAATTATATCCTCTACAACAAAACATATATAAGCAGTAGGGATAATAAAATTAAAAAGTTTCGCTTGGTACTGAACCAAAAAGATCATTTCCTATTTTATTCCAACCCCGTCAAGAATCCTTCCAAAATTGTAGTCGGGGAAAGTGGTATAGACCTCCTCTCCTACCACGAACTACATGGTGGTCCTGATAATTTTTATGTATCCTTTAGTGGCAATGTCTATCAAAAAAAAATAGAGTTCTTCGGTCAGTTAACCGAACCTTACCTAAAAACAACTATTGTGTCTTTAGTATCCATTATGGACAATGATATCAAAGGTTTCGAGTTTGACTTAAAGTTATTTACTAGCCTTATCAACCGTTTTAATCCCAATGTATATATGGAAAGTTCATATAGCCACGGAAATGTAAGCCTAACCATTAACAACACCTCAGAAGTCGGGGATCATTTGACCAATCATATCACCTTGCTGGAGGAAAAATTAACGTCCCTTCTAGGATGGGATAAACTTATGTCGAATTCGATCAAATGGGTAAGATCTACGGACAGGATTATATTGGAATTTTCCTTACTAGAAGTTTTTAATACCATTCAGATCGACGGAGAAAAAAATCTCTTCAAAAGCCTGTTAGAGACCATTAACGAACTTTATCTACCGTTTAAGGCAACTATCCATAAATCAAAAGGCAAGGATTGGAATGATGACCTTAGGGACTCCAAGAAGGCCAAATATATCAAAATGGAGACTGTTAGCGCTGATTTTATGGGCATAGGGGATCAAATTGAATTGAAAACAACCAAAGGGCCTGAGGGCGGTCCTAATCATGGCATCATAAAGGCCATAAACAACCAAAGTGTGGAATGCGATTTTGGATTGAAATTTAGCTATACCATTCCCTTTTCGGAAATCAGGGCGCATTTAAAGAAAAATGCTCCCCTTACTCCTGAAAAAATGAAAGGGGAAATAAAGAATAACAATAACTTACAAAACTCGATAGAATGATTCTCATGAGCTCCATAATAGAAGAATTAAAGGGCAATCTATGCTAAGTAAATTATAACCACTCAATTTCATAATGAACGACAAGAATCTGGCATTCTCGGCCATGCTACTTTCGGTAACCTTTTTTGCTATTATAGGCTTTATTTCCTATTACCCGATCGTGCAATATCTGGAATGTGATTCACAACTTTCACAAATCATACATGATTTCCTTATTCGATTTAAGCCTTTGCAAGAGCCCTTACCCGGAAGAACAATGTTATTGATGTTCATTTTAGGTTCGGTAATGCTATATAATCCCAGAAAAAAAGAGGGCAAATCATTTTTGACCGGCCTAACGTATTTTGGAATTGGCTGTGTACTGTTATTTATAACAGGATATTTTAAACCTTCCCAAATCAGTTTGCTCTGGTACTCTTTGATTTTATATAATATCGGTTTCCTGTTTTCTGTTTCTGGTTCGGTACATCTTTTCCAGGTGATGGACTTTGTCAATGATGCCGAGGATGACCCTTTTAACGATCGGAACGAAACATTTCAGCAGATGGAAGAACGCATAGATACAGAGTATTCCGTAAACATTCCCTATGAATACCATTACCAAGGGCAACTGCGAAAAGGGTGGATAAATTTCGTGAATCTATTTCGGGCCTTGTTGGTCATAGGCACACCAGGCAGTGGAAAATCTTTTGCATTGATTGAAGAGATTATAGAGCAAATGATTGAAAAAAACTTTACGCTATTGATTTATGATTTTAAGTTCGATACGCTTAGTAAGGTTGCCTACAACTATTGGCGAAGAAAAAAGGAGCGCACATACGATGTCCAGGAAAAATCCAAACTACCCGAGTTTTATACCTTGAGTTTTGACAATATAGAAAAATCGCATCGCTGTAACCCTATCGACCCATATTTAATGCGCAACCAGACCGATGCCGCAGATGCTGCTACAATCATCATGAAAAATCTGAACAAAGATTGGATAAAGCGCAGTGATTTCTTTTCAAAAAGTGCCATTAGTTTTGTTTCGGGACTGATCTGGTACTTGAAGAAAAAATCCGAGGAGACGGGTGAGAATATCTGCACTTTGCCCCATGTCATAACGTTATCTACAATAAACATTGAATACTTGTTGGAAATTATGATGAGGGAAGTAGAAGTCCGCAGTCTGATGATCCCTTTCAAGGATGCCATGGAGAGGCAAGCGGGCCAGCAATTGGCCGGTCAGACCGCAAGTGCCCAAATATCCCTTTCCATGCTGGCAAGCAAGGAAATCTATTATATTATGACCGGTAACGATTTTCGATTGGACATAAATAATCCACAAAAACCTAAGATAGTCTGTATTCAGAATAATCCCGACCGTTCTGAAATCTATGCCGCTCCAATAGGACTCTACATTAATAAAGTTTTGCAAGTGGTAAATAAACCTGGCTGTAGGCCGTTGGGTCTGATCCTAGATGAACTCCCAACCGTTTTCATTATGGGACTGCGCAAGATAATAGATACAGGAAGGTCTCATTATGTCGCCACGGTATTGGGCATACAGAGCATTACACAATTGATAGCCGATTATGGCAGGGAACTGGCAGAGGTCATCTTTGACAACTGCTCCAATGTGTTCAGCGGAGCTGCAAAAGGGGAAACAGCCCGTAGGATCAGCGAGATATTTGGACGCATCCACCAAGGAAAAAAAAACAGGGCAATATCCAATAACGATACCACGGTCAATTTCAGTACTATCCTTTCGGAATTGTTGCCAAAAAGCAAGATTACCAGTATGTCTACAGGCCATTTCGGGGGCATTGTAGCCGACACCTTTGAAAACCCTATTGAACAAAAATTGTGTTTTGGATTGCTTAAGCCCAATATGGAATCAAAAAAAATTCAAGGGAGATACGAAATGCCTGTGCATACCAGATTTAAAAGTGAAAATCATCAGGAATTGGTGGAGTCCAAGATGAGACTTATACAAAGCCTTGACTTTTTTCATGTTGTGCGAAATCTTGACTTTGGACAAACCAATTATTTGGAATTTTATACGACTTACATTAAGAAGTTTGCAGCAGATCAATACGAAAATTATATAAAACAGATGCAGTTCGTTCCTTTGGCCTATGAGCTAAAATTGTTCGACCATCTACAAAAGTTGGAGGAATTGACAAAGGATGATTCCGGTTCTACGGCATATATAGAGCCTTATATTACTTCATTGGTAGATAGAATGTACATAGACCAGGAAATAGATAGGATTCTGGACGCTAATTTTCTGAAGGTGATCAATGATATCAATGAGCTTGTTGAACGGGAATACGTTCATTGTACTGGAAATAAACCAAAGTTGGCTATTTTTGACGAACACAAAATTGGCGATAAAATAGCCGCATCCTTGGAAAAGGACGAGGTCATTGCAAAAGATTTTATGAAGAAATACCGCAGTAAATCCAGTAGGGAGTTGGCAGATGCCTTTCGTAGGCAATATGAATCACCTACTTTTGAGAAAGTTTCGGCGGTTAACCAAACAGACGTATTTACTGATTCTTTGGAAAGTTTGGAAACCTTATTGTCTAGCTATCCTATAGAAATGTACAAGGAATAATCTATATTTAAAATTAAAAACATGAAAGATATTGACGAGATGATGAGAGCCTCCACCGAGGATTTCGCATACATCAGCGAACGTTTAAGGATGATTCGCGAAGAGCTGATAGATAAGGATACTGGCAATAAACGTTCCAGCGAGTTTTCCATTAAATCGATAACCGAACGTTTTGATATGGACTATAATACCTTGGTCAATGTAGAACGCGGGGCCATATCCTTGACCACCATAAAATTGGTTTTATACTATTACTCGCTAGGGTATAATCCAGCATGGATTCTTACAGAGGACAACGAGTTTATTCCTAAGGACAATATTGGGGAGAATATAGTCTACCAGACCGATGTTCAAGAGGAATACAAGGAGTTGGAATCTGCCATCGTTAATGCGCTGACAGAGTTTAAGAAGAAGATTTAAAAATGTATTGGTCAATTGTGCGGGGGAGTGTTACCCTTCCTACTATAACCACTACGCTGAAAAGCCCTGTAGATCGATGTTTACGGGGCTTTGTTTTTGCGGGTGACAGATTAGGTGACAGTGAAAATTAAAGGCTTCATTAAAAAATTAATGGAATTAATTTAATCAGTCCGCAAATTCAGAACGTGTTTGTATACTTTCTTCAATTTTTTCATATCCATACAAGCTATAATCATCGATTGAAGTTAAACTAAAATTTAAGACTTCCTTATCTTTTATTTCATATTCAAAATCAGCAGAAAATGATAGGTCAAGGCGATAAATACTATTCTCTTCTACATGGAAAACATTCCAATACCTATCATCTTCCCTATCATATGTGGCCATTGACAAATCATTATACGTCAATGGTAACCGGATATCAACAAATGCTTTTAAATCCAAACGTATTAGATTATTTTCAAGAGAGGTAATTAATAAAGAAGGAAATTCTACCTTCAAAATTTCACCTGGATCGTACTCCAGCTCCAGATAATCAGGGTCTGTTAGCAATCTATTATATAATAAAATTGAAAAGTCATCAGAATAGTTATTAATTGATTTCTTTAAGTCCTTAATAGCAATGTCTATTTTATCTGTTAAAATTTCATACACAGCATCGTATAGCTCGCTCGCTTCGACTAATAAATTCAGCATATTAACAATACCGGCTACAATTTCAAAACGTCCAGAATTGAAATTAACTATATCATTATCGGATGAAATTAGGTACGCGCCCATACCGTTTAGTCTACACCAATGCTCAATGGTATTTAAAATAAATGCATCAGGGAATTGATCCTTTTTTTGATTTTCCCCAAAAGGTATTTTCTTTTCGAAATATAAACTGAAAATCTCCTCATGGTTAGCAATATCTGACGGCACTATTTCAATGCTATTTTCCTTTAAGAAGTTATCAAATAGATTTTTTAACGCCTGAAAATCTGCTTCTATATCAATTTTAGAAGGTATGTTGTAGTGACTTTTATACTGAATTAATTGCCTAAGCACCCTGCCTTCATTATTTAGTAAAGCACTAGCCTTTTTGAAAGTAGACTTTGCTTTAATTAAATTAACATCAATGCGTTTTAGACATTCTTGGTATGCTATGTCAACTATTTTTATTTGTATTCCATTTTCTTTAGTTAGTTGTAATAATTGATTTAATTTTTTGCCTTCGGTGAAGTTTTCACTTTCAAATATGTTCGTATCCAAAAAGATTATATTGTGCTTGACTATCATAGGTCTAATTTAGTTATCAACTCCTTTCAAAGAGTTATATATAGTCTCATTGCCAACAGATAATTTATAATTGTTATTTTAATTTTACTACCCCATCAACGGCCAATCTTTATATTGACCTTCAGCCTGTTCAACAACTTCCTTTAAAAGATTATCCAATTCGGAGAAAGGTATCTTGCCTCGCAACTCTTTTTTTACCGCCAGGCGTATTGCTGCCCTGGCGTCTTCTTTCTTGGTCCAATCCAGTTGTAGATTTTTCTTTACTGATGCAACTACGGAATGTACCAGGTCTTGAATAGGGCCCTTTACATTCAATAATTTTTCGTTGGCGGACAGCAAATCATAAAAAGCCAATTCGTCCTCTGTAAGGCCTAATTGTTTTGTCCTGACATCATCTTGCTGAAATTCCTGGGCAATGTCCAACAAGTGCTTAATGGCTGCTATGGAATCCATGCTGTTTTTATGGTACTTGCCTAATACCTTTTCCAACTCATCCCTAAGATTTGTCATTTTACGAATGTTTTTTACCATCCGTACTTTGAGTTCATCATTGATAATCCTCCGCAGCAATTCTATCTTTATGTTCTCTCCTCCTTTTTCCTTAACAATTGCTTGAAAGCGATCGTCTATTATGGAAATATCAATTTTATCCAGATTGTACATTTTGGCCAAGTCTACAATTTCTTGTGAGGCTAGACTCTTGCTAATTAAATCCTTGATACGATCGTTCTTTTCCCGTTGGGCTCCTGGTGGTGATTTTATTTTTCGGATCAACACCCGAAACTTTTGGATAATGGCAACTTCTTCCTGGATCTCCCATATTTTGGGGTCGGAATTGGTCATGGCCATTAATTCTGTTAGTTTACGTTCTTCTTTTAGAAAAGCATCGGTGATGACATCTGACTGTAATAAGCTATTTAATGTTTTATTGGTCCATTGTATCAATTCAGTTTCCGGCATGGCTTCTATTTGTGCCTGATCAAAATCTCCAACTAGTCCTTTTGTGGTAACAAACTGTTCCAAACAGACTGCTACCGCTGCATCTAAATCTATGGTAGGCTTGCCTGCTCCCCCACTCCCAGTATATTTTTTTGTGGCTTCTGCCAAATAGCCGGATATGCCTATAAAATCTACTACTAGGCCATTGGGTTTGTCCTGAAAGACGCGGTTTACCCTTGCAATGGCCTGCATAAGGTTATGGCCTTTCATTATTTTATCTACGTACATGGTATGCGCACAAGGGGCATCAAAACCAGTAAGCCACATATCCCTTACGATAACCATTTTTAATGGGTCTTCTGGAGTGCGGAAACGCTTTTTAACGGCTTCCATATTGTCTTTGGTACGAACATGGGGATTCCAGGATTCAGGGTCCTTTCCAATGTTGGTAGTCATGATAACCGCTATCTCCGGACAATTGTCCAGCTTTATAAGTGCATCATACATTTTTACGCAATTACGGCGGCTCATACAGACTATCATAGCTTTGCCGTCCAATGTCTCTATACGGGCTTTAAAATGAGTTAAAATATCCTTGGCAACACGTTGTACCCTATCTTCTGCGCCAGCGGCATCTTCAATAGCTGCCCATACCGAATTGGAAGCGTCTTCCTCACCTTCAGCTACTTCTTCCAATTCCTGGGTGTATTTTGCCTTGATATTGAGCGGTACCATTTTGGGTTCGTAATAAATGGGTACTGTGGCACCATCCTCTACGGCTTGTTTTATGTCATAGGTGTGTATCGTTTTTCCAAAAACTTGCTCCGTATCAGCATCCTTACCATCAACCGGGGTGCCCGTAAAACCTATAAACGATGCATTGGGAACTGCCTTGCGGATGTTTTGTGCGAAACCGCCATCCTTAAAGCCGTATTGGGTACGGTGGGCTTCATCAGCCATAACGATCAGGTTATAGCGTTCTGAGAGTACGGGATGTGTTTTTTCTTTACCGTCTTCTACCTCTTTTAAGCGGAACTTCTCTATGGTGGTAAAAATAACACCCCCACCATCTGTAATTAGTAAACTTCTTAATTCGTCCGTAGTATTGGCATGTTGTACATCGCCAACCAAATCTTTACATAGTACAAAATTCTCATATAGCTGTTGGTCCAGATCATTACGATCTACTTGTATTACAATGGCAGGGTTTTTTAATTCTGGTAGTTGGCGTAAAATTCCAGTAAGAATGGCCATGGAAATACTTTTTCCCGAACCTTGGGTATGCCATATAACCCCTAACCTACCATCACCTTTGGGTTTTATATTTTCTATGGTGGAGGAAACTGCTTTGGTAATGCCCCAATATTGGTGATACTTGGCACCCTTTTTAATAATCTTACCATTATGGTCTTCGTGGAAAATAAAGTTTTGGATATAGTTCAACAGTGTTTCTTTAGGAAACAGTCCCTTAATTAAGGTTTCTAACTGTAGATCATCATTTTGTTTTGTTTCCTCCCCATCCAGGCTTTTCCATGGAGCAAACCATTTTATGGACGAACTATACATGCCATGCAAAGCTTCCAAACCATCCGAAACTACCGTTATGGCATTGTAATCAAATAACTGCGGAATATCTTTCTTATAATGTTGTATTTGGCCGTAGGCATTATCCACACCCACATTATGGTCAAACAAATTTTTAAACTCGAACACTACCAAAGGCAAACCGTTAATAAAAATAAGTACATCTGTACGACGGGTATTTTTACCTATAACGGTAACTTCATCTGCACATATAAAACTATTGTTTACTGCATTTTTATAATCTATGGGGTAAATGTGTTTGGCATTTTCTTTGCCCTGGGCATCTTTCCAACTTATGGAAATGCCTTGGGTACATTTACGGTGAAAATCCCGATTACGATTATCCGTATCCATCCCTTGGTGTTGGGTAAAGCTTGCCATCGCTTCGTTAATGGCTGTAACAGGCACGTCTTTATATGTACGTTCCAAGAAATTACGAAGCTCGTCTTCCAAAACCACCTTTTTAAGATTCCTATTTAGGCTGTTGCCTATTTTATGGGTATAACCTAATTCTTTTAGCCAGGATAAGGTAGCATTTTGAACGGCAGTTTCAGTAAAGTTGGTCATAATGCGTTTGCTAAGGTTTCTTTAAACTCTTTTAAACGTACTTCTCCGCTGATTAGTTTAGATAGCATCGTATCTCGGATTTCAGTTAGGGTTTGGTTTTCTTCAATATTTGATTGTATCATATTAAACCATATTGTAACAATTTTATCATATTTTAATACTTCATGATTTGGAGGTATTACTACATTAATTCTATTTAATAGTTGTGTGGTTAAACTAGGTATAGCGGACCCCACATCCATAGAAGCAAGATCCAATGTTTTTAGGAAATGAAATGCATATTTGCCAAACCCTGTTAATTTAATTTTTGAATAAAAAAGAGTGTCTACTGTCCAGAATTTTCTATTCAAGTAATAAAGGTTATTCAATGAACCTTTTCGAGGGATTAGTATAGATTCTTGATCATACAATGATTGGTTTACATATCGCATTATACCTCCTGTTCCATAGACTGGAATTGTACCCTCTTCTAACTTTTTATGGTCTTTCCCATATTTTATTTCAAGAATTTCTTTTAGCTGTTTTACCTCCCAACCTTTGGGAATCATCCCTAATTCGGAATCTACAAACTCGCCATCTGCAAAAGGTCCAAAATCCACAAACCAATGCTTGTATAGGGCCATAGCCATATCTTCCAAGGTTTTGTTCATGGCCAGGTTGTTTTCTATTTTATCGTCAAGTGCAGATAAGATGGAGGCGATGGCTTTTTGTTCTTGTAGAGGGGGAAATTTAAATGATAAATTACCTATTTCTGCCAAGTTTATGTTCGGTTGAGCAGATTGTCCGGATTGAGAATTGACAAATTCTACCGTACTCGGATTTCTAAGAGTATATTCAACAAATTTGACATCTACAAAATCAACGGAAATTCTAATTATTCCTACGGCTTGATTTGTATTTGCGGGACAGTGTGATTCCTTAATCATTCCAACCATACCCAAATATGCACCGGCCATAGAAAATAATATGTCATTTTTCTTCAATTGTGACCGCTTAAGTCTATCATGTGCTTCTTGAGAAATATAAGAAAAAGATTCTTCATCAATTGAACCACTATAATTTAAACTTTGAGCTCGAATGTAATTAATACCGGAAGCTAAAAAATCAAATCCATAGGTCGATGGAGTGGTTCCCTTTGTTATGACGCTTGTTAATTCCGAAAGCTTATATGATTTCCAATTGTGTGGCAGCGATTGTGTTTCCTTAAAATGGTAGTTCTTCATTGTCTTCTGTAAAATAATCATTAATAACATTTTCACTAGAGCCAATATTTAATTCGTGCACATAATCTAGATAATAATCATCTTCTTCATAGTGCCACTCATATTGTTGTTCTATGAATTTTTCAATATCATCATTAGTATCATTTTTTGCATCGGTAGCTTTTATTTCCATTAAATTTTTATCTGCATAATCATTCCAATCAATGCTTGTTAAAAGGTTAAAGTTCAATTCTAAATCAGGGAACAAATTATCAGCAATGAAGTCTCTTGAAATCTCTAGATTTTGAAAGTATTCTATATGATTATCCCTCTCCGTATTAATTTCTTTTAAATGATTATATGCACTCTCCTTTTCTTCGTTAAAGATTGAAATTACACTATTTTTTAATTCATTGTAACTGTCTTGGCTGTTAACATCTTGGGCCAAGTTTCGAAATGTTTCAAAAAAATTAAACCCGTAATGTTTATGAATTAAATTATAAGTTTCTTTCAGTTCACATATCGAATTTTGGTTATTCAATAGGATCATAAAAAAATTATGGTCTAAAGAATTAATAAGATTATTGATTTTTTTAATATTAGATGCTCTGGTCATAAACTTCTGCATTAAATATATATTGAATATATTGTTCTCTAAGAATGACCAATCATTAATTTCCTCTAACAATGCAACAGTCTTATTGACCTCGCTGCCATCCATAAAATAATAGTGAAAAATTAATTTGCTAAAGATATTATCCTCAAATACCTTTTCAGTTGAACATACCTTATTGTCAATTCTTAAAGAATCTAAATTATCTATGTTCTTACTAAAACATTGCTTTAAGTTTTCTGTAATTACTTTCTTGGAATCTTCAAATGGCTTATAGAAAAAAAACCATTGTTCTATGTAAAGAGCTGATTTTAAAATCCTCTCTTTCTCTAGCACATTCTCCACGAGATAATAATCAAGAAAGTCCCTTAGAGATGGGTTGATTAAACTAATATTCTTGTCGACATTTGAGTCAATATTTAGAAATCCGTTGTTTAAATTTCTCAGACTTGTGAAAAAAGAGTCGAGTGGCTTCATGTAATTATTTGCTGCCACTTCATAATCCAATCTGCTGTGATAGGCCAATTCTAAATCCTTACACGACACCCAATCATTTAAGGAATAAAGGGTATTTAGTAAAAATCTATCGAAATCAGTTATTTGTTTTGTATACGCATGGCTCCAAATTTCTTTAGGATTTTTTAAGTTGGATAATATAAAACTCTCGAAATTACCTGGGCTAAATTTTTCTACTTTGGATCCTGTGAAAAATTCAATAATCCTAGGAGTGAAATTTATATGTTGACAGATAAATGGGGCCAATCCTATTAATACTTGTTTGAGTTCCTCTTTTAAATTCGACTCCAAAATATGGTTGTCCAAGATTCTTCTTTTTATACCATAAGAGTAAGAGTACAACTCTATTTGCGTTTCCGCCTTTAATGGATTAAAATTTCTTAGTCTTTCAGATTCTTCCAAATAAGGACTTAATATAAATTTTCTTGTGTTTAATATTATATATTTATTGGAGTGTTTTTGTATCCTAGTTAACAATCGAATAAGAATAGAATCTGTTGATTTAGCTTTATTAATTTCTGCTTGAGTATGCCCAAGGAAATCATCAAAATAAAAAACTTGTTTGGATTCATCATTTTTTAAAGTTTCTTCAATTTCTTTTATACTATCATAAACAATGTTCAGTTCATAATCTTCTTTGATATAATCATAAATTAATATATCAGACAATGTTGTTTTGCCTACACCTGGGTTACCAGAGATTATAAGATATTTGTTTTTTTCCAAAGTATCTTTAGCTAGAAAATAATCTTTAGTTACCACAAAAAGCCTAAGTTTCCTTTTTAGTATATCTTCCGTAAATTCATTTCTCCTACCTTCATATTTGTAGTTCAGAATCTTTGTTAATACTATAGTGCTTGAAAACCATAATTTATAGTGATTTTGTTCAACACTGGGATTTAATCTTAATATGTCGTTTAAATCATTTCTACCAAAGATATCCCCAAGTTCTTTAATATGAGGATTGAAGATTTCCTTTATTTTTTCTTTTTCATTGGGGTTAAGAGGGAGTGATGTAACAAAAATATAGTGGTTGGGCTTAAGTTCATCAACCTTTGTTTTTTCTTTGTTCTCTAAATCATAAAATAAATTTGATATAGGTGATTTGACATAGTGCTTTACTTGTACAACAGCATCGTAACCTCTACTTGTCGTAGAATGTAGTAAATCTATACCCTTGTCCTTTCCTATTTTAAAGCTTCTGAAATAAGCCTCATTTTTACTATTGCTATACTGACAGTTCAATAAATCGCAGACCAGTTTTTCAAAATCTGAATAGTTCAATGTGGAAAAGTCGTAATCTGTCATTTTATAGAGTTAAAGCCAATCAAAATTTTTCATTATCCTCCTTTTTAAATCCTCCCCCTTTTCAAACTGTACAACAAGTTGCCCCTTTAAGGTCTCCAATTTTTCTTCAAAGGGTATGCCATCATCATCTTCCGCTTCAGTACCCACATAAATACCTGGTGTCAATTTATAATCTTGTTTTTGCACTTCTTCCAATTTGGTAGCTTTACAAAAACCATCAATATCTTCATAGGTTTTTCCTGTACTGCGCCAATTGTGGTATGTGTCCGCAATTAGGCTTACATCTTCATCAGAAAACACTCGAAGTTTCCGACTAGCCATGGTTCCCATTTTTGCCGCATCCAAAAACAATATTTCATTGCTTCGTGCCCTGTGCTCACCATCTTTACCATCACGGTTTTTACTTAGAATAAAAAGACATGCAGGAATGCCTGTTGTTAAGAACAACTTATCAGGCATTCTTACAATACAATCAATCATACTATTGTCTACCATATATTGGCGTACATTTTTCTCGCCTTTGCTGTTGGAGGTCATTGCCCCATTAGCCATTACAATTCCAGCAGTACCAGAATCCGATAAATGATGCCAAAAGGTTTGCATCCACATATAATTCGCAGAACCATCAGTGGTGAATTCTTCTTTAGGGCCAAAAAGACGAGGGTCTCCATCTGGTAAATCTTCAGGGTGCCAGTTACTGACATTAAAGGGAGGATTGGCAAGGATAAAGTCGGCCTTTAAATCAGGGAATTTATCATCCAAAAGGGAGTTGCCCAGTTTTATGTCAAAAGATAAGTCGCGTAGAAGAAGGTTCATTAAGCACAATCGCAGAGTTTGGGCGGTCATTTCCTGACCATATATGGAAATGTCCGTCTTATCGCCACCATGTTCTTTAATGAACTTTAAACTCTGTACAAACATACCCCCACTACCGCATGCAGGATCAAAAATTCGGCCTTTGTATGGCTCTAATAATTCTACTAAAAGCCTAACGATACTGCCAGGAGTAAAGAATTGCCCGGCACCCGAACCCTCAGCCATGGCAAATCGTCCAATATAGTACTCATAGATACGACCCAAAATATCACTTTCAGGGTTCTCTTTTTCAGAAAACTTAGGATGTGACAACAAGTTTATTATACCCCCTGTTTGTTTGGGAGATAATTCGCTCCGCACAAATAGACGTGGCAAAAGGTTATTTAGTTGTGGATTGTAAGCTGTTAACAGCTCTTGGATAACGTCAAAAGCATCATCCACAATCACTTTTATAGCATCTTGCTCTGCGTTGTCCTTAAGATACTGCCAGGATGCTTTTTTTGGAATTTTAAAAGTATTTCTTGAGCGATACTCATCTTGGTCTTCCAGGACGTAATTAATCTCCTCTTGGTCGGTGGTGTAGTAATCGGACTTTGGATCTTTCAGTTCCTTGGTTAGTTCTTCATACACCATCTGGTATCGCTCACTAAGGTGTTTTAGAAAGACTAATGGTAGAATGTAGTTTTTATAGTTATTCTCCGATACGGCCCCTCTTAATTCGTTTGCGGCGTCCCAAAGTTCCTTTTCAAAATCGATATCTGCCTTTACTGTATTTTTAGCCATGAAAAAAATGATATGCTTGGTTTTGGATTTAAAATTAAAGGTATCTATTTAGTTCTAAAAAATAAATGTTTTATTGGTATTGGGGTTTTTATGATGATTCTAAACTTCAGACCTTTCATTCAATTTGTATTTGATAATTATGCTTATATCTCTTTGAGGTTTGCTTTCGGCTTATTCCGACCACTACCATATTTATTCAGGCTTTAAAATGATTTCATTGACGTTCAAATTTAATCGCTGCACGTTCAGTTTGCTAAGACCGTCCATGCCGAAAAGTGGCAGACTGTTTTGTGAATCAATTACTTTCACAATTACATCCCTAATAAATCTGTCGCCAACTTTAATTTCTGGAATTAACCAGTCTTCACAAATTATAACTGTTCCATCCGCGATTTCAACCCGGGATGTACCAATCATATTCTTTTTATTAGTACTTCCATTGGTTAGAAGTTCCTCTAGTATTTGTCTATTGATTACAACACTAGAAGCACCTGTATCCAATAAAAATTTATATTCCAGCCCATTAAAATCGGCATTAATATATTTCATTCCTTGCTCATCTGTTAAATACAATATGTTTTCATTGATGTCCTTAAATTTAATGGAAGAAATTATTTTAAAAAACACCTTTGAATAATAATCAAATGAATTTATTTCCCCTATTTCGTTGTATGCGGAAAAGTCTATTTTAATTATTTGACCGTTATGAAAAGTAATAACATTCCATGACTGGAATTGTTGTTTGTCAAAAAGCTCATTATCTGTAATTTTACTTAAATTATTTTTTGAATTATAAAAAAGAAGCTTTTTGTTTCCATTGTTGTAGACAGTAGCCATCACGTCTTTCTGGTTGGCTATATCTTTTGTTAAAGTTAATATAGTAGACGTCAATAAGTCTGTATTGGAATAAATTTCATCAACTATATCATTGTCCGTTATGCCTTGTGATATCATATCTTCTCGTGCTACCATTGAGTGTTCAAAAATTGATACAGTAACCAGACCATTTAGAAATTTTTCATACGGCTGAAAAATCCCCATAGTTGAGTTATAATTAAAGCTGTTTTTATCATTTACCCCCCAACTACTTGGTATTTTAAGAGTTATAAAAAATTTATCATTAGAGCTGTCTAAAGAAGAAAATTCTTGATAATGGCCGTCAAGTAACTCGTCAACCGGGTTGGCAATGTAATTAAATGATAACACATTGTCTCCTAGATTGTCATCATAGAATATTCCATCTTTACGCAAGACTAATTCGTTTAATGCTGTTCTACAATCTTGGTCTGTAAATCTTAACAACGAGCTGATTTTGTTTATTTGTTGATCAAATATATCTGCGTATTTTTCCGAAAAATGTGGTTCTGTTGCTTCTGCAATTTTGAATAAAAAATTTGCATTTTCAATTCCTTGGTAAAAGGTATTGTTAATTAAATGGTTTGTAATTCCAATCTGACTTGAATTACTATTGCAATTTTTTGAATAGATATTTGAGGCATATTCTTGGGCATCAATGTACATTTTAAATCTTACCGCCTTATTTAGTAACAAGCTTTTTTCATGGCTATTTTTGATGGTATTCTCTAAGATAGAAATGTTATAGTCTCTATGTGAAATTGTATTATCTAAAAAATGTTTAATGCCTACTTTTTGAATCTGCGCTGGTAATTGGCTAATAAATAGTAGGTATACGATTGCATATTGAATTGTCCATTTTTGCATTAGAAAAGTCTATTTAATATATGAATTTCCATTCCTTTCTATAGTAATCCTTGTAATATTTAGTGAGCATTTTTTTAAGTTTTTCATGGTCTGAACATATATCCTCACCATTTTTGGCAATGTGATAATTGTAAAACAACTTATCATTGTATGAAATATCTTCAAAGCTTATAGACTTATCTTTTTGTCTAGCCTCGTATCTGTTTTTGCAAGCTTCTAAAACCTCTACTTGTTCGGTTAGGACCATTAGGTCAAAAACAGATTTTGAAACCTTTCTGCTTTTTATTAGAAAAAACAAGCCAATGAAAATTACACCTAAAACTAATAATTTCACCTTTTTATTCATTTAATTTGAAATATTACCTACTCCAGCTAGTATGTGAACTACTATGCAAGTTATTCCAAAGATTTTACCTAGATTTTTCGATTTTGATAAAAGGTTAATGGGAATTGCAATAATAATTGGAACTAATAGTGCACCAATTATAGAAGCTATAAAATTGATTAATGTAAAATCCGTTCCGTGCATAACAAAAGTATAAATCGCAGCACTAACGAATCCAATAATATATCCAGTCTTATTGTTCATTCCTTAATTTTTTACGCGGTTTGGCCATTGTCGATTATTGTTAATTAATGTCTTGCTTATCAAAATAAGCGGATTTCAACGCACTGATTTTTAAGGTTATAAGTGACCGCTATTTTAATGGTTATTCTTTAGTTTCATTAATTACTTCCCTTTTTTTATAAGGGATATTCAAATGTTTTTAGTTTTTAAATTTTATAAACTAGAAATATTAAAGTGATAAGAGCAAAATAAATCCCATAATTATTATCCTTTCTGATTTTTGAAATTCCCAATCCAATTATGGCAGAAACAACTAAAAAAGGTAATGAATAAGCAAAAGTTTCTATTAATTGATATTCACCAATTCTCCAATTAAAATAAAGAGTGTAACTAATTCCCATAATTACACCAATCATATTTCTGTTTTCTTTAGTCAGCTCTAACATAATTATTTATAAAACAAAAATTAACAAAAGACCGACAAACAATGAGATTAAAATCATAAACACTTTGTTATCCCATTTTTTAAAAAACACTCGGTAAAGCAAGTAAATTGGTGTAGAAAAAACTATACCAGATAGTAAGGTTCCAAAAATCCATGTTAACATACCACTATTTTCATATGCCTCCATTGTCGAAATACTATTAGGCTTAAATCCTAATAGCGTAATTTTTAAGGAAATAACCGCAGCCAATATGAACCACCATAATATATATTTTTTAGAAAAAATTGGATGTATTCTCATTGTGATATTTTTCCTTTTTAATTATTTTTCTTTTTTTACTTGCTTAACCCAAAAAGTTTGGGCGGATATTGCAAACACGATGAAGCGCATCTATTCAGGACTTAACACCCTATTTGTTATAGTCGTTATTATACCACGTTTTATATTTCTGGTATCTCAATTCCCTTGATGTTTTTGTATAATTGAAGGGCAAATAAATCCGTCATTCCAGACATAAAATCTAAAACACACATTATTTTGGCGTATTCACTATCAGTTTCTTCAAATGTATATTGGACTGGAATTAAGCTTAGTACTTTTTTATGTCTTTTCTTTCTAGCTTTTTTTGGTATTAATAAAGCCTCTACAAAATCTTCTATAAGTCCTGACATTATATTAAAGCCAGCAAGCTCAATTTTCACAACTGAATAATGATTATATAATTTCTTAACAGAAATTTCTTCAATTTCTTTCAAAATTGGTCTTGCTTTGATTATGTCTTTGATGAGTGAGTTTTTGTATTTGCCCTTGATTATAAGGTCTTTCTTTTCAATAAAGACTTGGGATGCTTGTAAAATCAGGGTATTTATGCTTTTAGCTCGTAAATATGCAATTTGTTCGTTAGTGTCATTTTCTAATTCTTTAAGAGTATTTTTTACATGTGCAAAATCTTCCTCTTCATTAAGTTTAATGATTTTTAGAAATTGTTTTTTCACCTCTTTTGTCGTTAAAATTCCTAGACGATGGGCATCTTCAAAATCAATAATATTGTAACAGATATCATCTGCTGCTTCTACGAGATATACGAATGGATGTCTAGCATAAACTAATGGTTGGTCTTGCTCTTTTATTAGATTAGTTTCTTTTGCTATAAGTACAAACGTGTCTCTGTCATCGTCGAAGAACCCAAATTTACTTCTATGTTTACCTTTGGTATCATCAACAGCAAGTGATTCACATGGATATTTTAAAATACTAACAAGAGTGGAATAAGTGAGTCTGTATGCACCTTGTAATCGATGTTTTAATTGTTTAGTTAAGAGTCTTAGAGCATTGGCATTACCTTCAAAATTTATTAAATCCTGCCATTGTTCTTTTGTAAATCGCTTGCGGAATTTTTCGTCATTTTCTCTGTCTATGAAATATTTTGAAATTGCATCTTCTCCTGAATGTCCAAATGCAGGATTTCCCATATCATGAGCTAAACAGGCAGCAGCGATAACATTTTTTAAATGATTTCGATAAAACTTTCTAGCGTCATCATTTTCTTTAATTTCTTTGATTTGATAAAGTTCTGTTCCAACTATTTTTCCTAAAGATTTTCCAACGCTAGCTACTTCCAGAGAATGGGTTAATCGGTTATGAACGAAAACGTGTCTGGGAAGTGGGAAAACTTGCGTTTTGTTTTGAAGTCTGCGAAATGCAGATGAAAATATTAATCTATCATAGTCTCTTTCATATTCAGTTCTTGGACCTCGTGTTTCAACATCAACTCCAAATCTTTTATTACTAAAACAATTTGTCCAATTCATAGGTTTTTTTTAAATGCTGGCATAACGTACGTCTAAACTATCATATGATATAACTAGTCTAAAAGTTAACTAGAAGGCATATAAATACATTCTTTGTTTACTATAAATCCTATTAATTATATGAAATTACATTGGTGTAAAGAGGGGGGAATACTACAACCAAAAGTTTGCTATAAACCTCCTAAGTTAGCCAATATTAGTTTTTATATTTGCTTAATCGGTAAAGTACAGTAATATCCGTTGAATTGCTTTTTTTTAGAAATCCAATTTTTTCCATGTAACTTGAAAAACAAAAAGGCATAAATTTAATCAAGTTTCTTAGCAAGAATTTATGAAAACATAGCTAATGACCTCCTCCCAAGTTAACTAGCAGTTGAAAGTAAAGAATCTGGGCTATTTTCATTTGTGTCTATGAACCCATTATGTGCAAGATCTCCCAATACCGAGTGTGGATGTTTCCTTGTAGGCAACAAATCTTCAAAACATAGTGTTTCATTAAAGCAAATAAATTTTAACTATACTTTTCTTTAACCGATAATAGTCACTTATGATGCTTCTAAAACAGCCATTAATCTATGGTTGAGATATAATTTCTCTTTGCCTACTTTTTCAGATATTAAAAACCCAGCTTCCTCTAAGGCTATTAGATAATTGCCAACAGTTTTGGGTGTTCCTAATTTGGCATCGATTAAAAATTGTCTTTTAGTATATGGCAATCTAAATAATATTTCCACAAGCTCTTTAGTATATACTTTTGGCAAGGTTTCCTTAATCTCAGTGGTCATTATTTGCATTAAATCGGTTACGTCCTTTAAACGCTGTAATCCCTTTTTAGCAGTATATTCTACCATATCGAGCATATATATTATCCACGATTCCCATGCATTATTTTCGGTAACCTCACGTAATTTGTTATAATAGTCCGCCTTATTTTTTATAATATACTCACTTAAGTAAATAGCAGGTGTATCCAACAATTTTTCAAGTTTTAAGTAGAGTAACAATAAAATACGTCCTGTTCTTCCATTACCATCGTTAAAGGGGTGAATTGCTTCAAATTGATAATGCATTAATGCCATTTTTATTAATGGGTCCATAGCATCTTCACCATTAATAAAGGTTTCTAGATTTGCCAATTTCTCTCTTATCACATTTTCACCTATAGGTGGCGTGTAGATAGTTTCACCTTTTGGATTTTTTAAAGCAGTTCCTGGCGTTGTTCTAATGCCAGCAGTATTCTTTTTAATACTTTGAACAATTTCAATGCACAAATTTGTACTTATAAAAGGGCGTTTTTCTATATCGCGCAGTCCATTCCAAAGGGCTTCTTTATAGCTTATCACTTCTTTTGTTGCAGGATTATCAAACTTTTTATCCGCCACTATAGATTTATACAGATCATCATTGGTGGTAATAATGTTCTCTATTTCTGAACTCGCTTTTGCTTCTTGTAGATGTATGGTATCCAAAAACAGCGTAGGGTTTGGTAAATTGGTGAGCATACCGTTTAGCTGTGCCAATGCCCTACTGGCATCAATGGTCTTTCGCAAGACTTTGGTGGTTTCCAATGCCGTCTTTGGTGGTAATAACGGTAAATTATTATAGGGTGTATTTCTATTAAATGCTGCCATTTTGAATGAGGGTAATAATTACTTGCGTTTTATTAACGAGGGTAAATATAACAAAAAATTACCTTTGTTTGGATATTAGAGGTAAAACCTACTCTTGTACACAACACTAATTAATCTAATCTTGCGCAATTAATTTCCTATATTATGATTTAAATTGACTAATCAATAAAGGTAAATTCCTTTACGTTTGGAATAATCTGTAAGCTCGTCCTTAAATCCATTAAATACTTCTTCATCCTTATATGGTCTATTTCCTAAAAACGTACTGAAGACAAAGGCACTCCTACGCAAAATAGTTGTCTGTTGTGCATTTAACTTTCGTTTGGATACTTGAAGTAGCTGTTCCCTCAATCCTTTTTCTAAATGGTATTCCATAACGTCCTTATCCAAATTTGGACGTAATTTATCGAAGACCATCATAAAAGCAGCTTTACCGTATAATTCTTTTTCTATCAAATAGGAAAGCCATAAGTTTTTGAGCTCTGCCCTACCCTCGTCCAATATGTTGGATATTGTTTTGGATTGCTCGCTCAACACTTGATCCAAACTCTTGATCGATTTAAGATATGCCTGGGTTTTTAATGCTAACGGAATACTGACCCCATGTTTTGAATAAATAGAGGAGACGCAAATATCATTCCCTATTTGCTTAAAATTAAATCCCTTGGCGTTGAACAGTTTTATATAATCGATTGCGGATTTTTCATATGACAAATGGAGACGTTCCGTTTTATGGAGATATGCCTTCAAGCTATGTTCTTCAAACCACTTTCCATAATCCAGAGTTATTGAGCTATATAGTTGGGGCAGTAGCATGGGAAGGAAAAAAGCGGTAGCGTTTAAATCGGCAGCCCTAGCTCCTTTTTCTTCCATTAACATTTCCAATACCCTTTCATTTTGATTGATACAACCAAAGGATATGTAGGCTTCATTCTCATTTGGTATATAATAATTGTCCAGGAACATCTTAACCGAATGGACATCAGAGTTGATATAGGATATAGCGCTATTACTATATTTGAGGCCCAAACCTTGTAACAAATAAAATAAGGTACTTTTACTCCCCGAAATATCGAATACATTGGCTTCCAAAACCTTTTTTATAATCGAAACCCTATTTTCCAGTATTTTGAGTTCTTTCTTTGATTCCGTTATACCCAACATATCGCGCATGCTGTCCAATTCCTTTTGTACTGAAATCAACAAGTTACTACCATTATTTTCGGATATGTAATGGTTTAGAAATGCATATCGTTCCGAACTCGCCAAAAAGGGAAGCACCTCCTTAAAACTTTTGAGCGATACAAATTCCGATAACAGCATATCGCGTTTATTGGCATCGAAATAGGCCTTGTAAAAGGCGTTTTTTATAAGTTTTTGTAATTCCAGAACAAACTGGTTGCTATCGACATCTATGCTGGTTTGCCCATTCTCGGAACTGTTTAGCTGTGGATGGTTTGCAAAATTTATCTTCGAACTTATTTCCGAAGTTCTACATATAAATCCTGATTTATCATAGATAATAATGTCACTTAGTTGGCCTTTCCTTCCGTAAAGCAATTCACAATCCAGATTCTGATAGGATTTAAATACATCCGGCAGGTCTTCCATGTGAATGTTCTTGAACAATTTATATGTCGTCAGTATTTGCTTTTCCAAACGCTTTTTGACCATAGGTAATAGCTTGGAACTTACGTTCCGCTCAAAAACCTTTTGCAGTTTTGGTCCGCTTAATTGAGGATGTACGGTAGAGCCGTTGATAAATCTTGAGCTGTAGCCATTTTCTACATCGACCCCAAAAGATACGCCATCCCTGCCATTGTGGTCTACCGTCCTTAAATGGATATGGTGCGGTCTCAATATTTCGGACAATTCTTTAAAGCTTCGCACCTTGTACTTCTGTAGAATGTTGTTTGTAATGTCCTGTATATAGAACCTAACCCCGTTAATGTCCTGATTCTTAAATTGGGGGGTCCCATAAATTGGTAGCTCCCTGTCCTGTCGTTTATCAGGAGACGGGGAAAGGCCGAACTGTTTTTCAAGGTATTTTTGGGTGGCTACATTCCTTTTAAAATCATTGGAAAGATTTATCTGCAGACAATCTTCCTTGATGGTGGTCGAGACGATATGGACATGCTCGTGCTTAGTATCGTGGTGGCGTACCACCATATAGGGCTGTTCTTCATAACCCATGTGCTCCATATACGCTTTGGACAGCTCAAAAAAGGCCATGTCTTCCAAATGTTCGCCTCGGGGAAGATTGATAGTCGCATGTACAAATCGTCTTTCAGAATCGTGCCGATTGCCGAGATAGCAAAGGACCCTACCGAAAAATGCTGTGTTGGTATCGGTTTCCGAATAGGTGTTCTGGAAGCCCAGTATAATGCTATCCGCCTTGCCCAATACATAATTCATAATCCCCTGCACATTATTCCGATAAAGTATCCTTGCTATCATTTTAATTTCCGTTGTTGATCGTTTCTATAAGTTCTATCATCAGTTCGCCGACCTTTTGCATCTCCCTCTCTAGACTAGCATTTGGGCTTCGCATACTCTTGTAGTTGGCCACCTTGACGAGTTGGTTGATGTTGGTGCCTATTTTGTTCAATTGGTAACTGAGGTTCGATATTTCATCTGGAACTCGTTTCTCTTTTATGGTTTCCCTGTTTAGGATAAGCTTTCTTAGGAAAGGCCCGACGGTTCCCCGTTTCCGAAAATCAAGATTATAGGATTGCAGGATGGCCTTTACCTTTTCCAGTTCCGTGCGATTGAACCTAAGCGTTATGGCATGCTCTCGCTTCCTGTCCCCCAAATGTTTTCTCCCGCCTCTGTTACTAACCATTTTTTGAATCGATTTTATCGTTTTTCACTTCGTAAGAAGTAGGCGTTTTAAGATGCTTAAAACATAACTTGCTATCCGTCTACACGGATAAATATAGCAGAATAAGATTGATTACAACAATTTAATAATCAGTATTTTACACTTCAAATACATATCAAACCATATGGATATTAATGGGTACAGGCATAAGAATTATATGGTCTTATTTGATGTATTGGAAATGAGGAGAATCATCGAAATACAACTTTTTTTGTGGGTTGGGCGAAAAAAGGTCAAACGACTTTTTTTGGCGCTTGTACTTTTGTGCGGTCCCGAGGGTGTCGAGGAAAACAGGAACGGAAAGACTTCTCGAGTGGACCGGCGAAGCGTGTCCGCATGGGGAGGGTTGTAGTGGAAGGGTTGCTCGACTTCCGGAGGGATTTGGAAATATACAAAAACCAGCATTTTATTAATTCCCGTCCCTTCAAAAACTTAATAAAAAGGTATTAAACCTTAGGGCTTGCCCTGAATCCCATAATAGGACTCGACCCCAGGGTCAAGGCATTGAACTTAGATCCCGCCGAAAATGGCGGGATTAGTTCAACTTTCAATTTTCATTGCGTCTTACTGACTTCTCAAAATTGAGTTTCACTAATAAACCATATTGAGGTGATGAAAGAAAAACCAAAACTCTATCCAGGCGTAAAAAGTGGTAATAATATCCTCTACATGATTAGTAAAAAGTTCAAAAACCCTCAGCAAAAACCAATGCATAAAACCATATGGAACCTCCCACTGTACCTCTCTGTTTTGATATGGTTTTATATGATCCTACATTAAATTATTTATTGTAAAAACCTGATTATTAATTAATTATATACATATATTTAAATATAAATATAGGTGCATATTCAAATATGTTTATATGTCAATATATCTCTATTAATATATATTCATATTCCAATATATACTTATAACCGCTCAATAATATATGTATATATCAAAATTAATATCTAGATTATGGAAACAAAAATTATTAGTATCGTAGGTGAAAAAGGTGGTATCGGAAAAACCACTTTAAACCTTATCCTGGCCTCCAACCTTCATTATGCCAAAGGTAAAAAGGTAGTGCTCCTGGATGGGGACAATCCACAGTATTCGATCTATAAAAAGAGACAGCGTGAACTTAGTTTTTTGGATGCTTCAGAAATTAAGGAATTGGAGCCTTACACCATCGAACGGGTAAGCGTTGGATCTATCCAAGACACAATTATGAAATATTACGGTCTAATGGATTATATTATTCTGGACCTCCCTGGGAGTCTCAACGTAGAAATGGTCAAGGGCCTGTTATATGTGGAACATATTTTCATCCCATTTACCCACGACGAATTGGAAATAGACAGCACCTCCAATTTCTATTTTACCTTAAAAAACAACTTTCTGGACAATGAGGAGCGGGTACTCAAAAGTGTCAACTTATTTTTCAACAAATATAAATTGGTAAGGAAAAACAAGTTTTCACTGCTCCGCCAACAGTTCGAAGAAGCCGGCATCCCCATAATGCGAAGTGTGGTCAAGGACAGGACTATATACAAGGAACAATACAGGAATACCCTCTACCCTATTCCAGAAAATAAGGAAGAAGGGGATATGGATATTAAAAAATTCCTCGAAGAATTAGAAAAGTTATCAAATTTATAAACTAGATTTCAATGGGAAAACAGAAAAAAATCACCACACTTGATCTGCTCGAGCAAATGGCAAATAAAAACCAGGAGACATCAAGCACGCTAGAACAGCTCAAAATAGATCGTATGGGCCTAAAACAACAAACCACTTCCCTCAACGTTAGAAAGGAGGATGCTATCAACAAGTTGGAGAAAAATAGTAAACTGAAGGAAGGGAGTCCTTTTGAA
The DNA here is from genome assembly GCF_003426735.1 of Arenibacter sp. P308M17. GTDB lineage: Bacteria > Bacteroidota > Bacteroidia > Flavobacteriales > Flavobacteriaceae > Arenibacter. The sequence goes on along the minus strand of NZ_QVON01000002.1, from coordinate 26,474 downwards.
AATAACCATAATATCGGAAAACAGTTGGATGTGTTATTGCAAACCGATAAATTGAAAAATAAAAAAGAAACCTTTTTTATGACCATCAACAGCGATTGTGCAATGAAATACGAAAAACTGGCAATGGGTATCTCCTATAAAATGGGTGTCAAGACCTCAAGGAACGATTTGATTCGAAAGGTTTTGCTGGATTTTACGAATAGAAATTATGACAAATTAATTACGCTCATTGAGCAAAAATAAAACTGAAATTTGAGCAGTTACTGGTACATATTGTTCGGTCTTGCCCTTGTTTGGTACGGGTATATCATGTGGGTGCTATTATCAAAAAAAAGCACAAAGACAAAAAAACATTCAAAAAAATTAGATTATTTGCGTTTAAATGATAAATTTGTATATAAATCAGATAATGATAAGACCGATTTAAACGCTGTACTCGACCAGATAAACGAAGTAGAAGACACTTCTAAACTTTTGGAAGCTTTTAGAGAGGGTTCATTTGAAGATGATTCAAATTCCATAACTCGCAAAAAGCATGAAAAACTCAAAGTCATCCGCAACAAGGATACGGCCAATGAAATACCGCCAGAATCCGAAAATTGAAACATTTCTTCTATTTTTAATTCTGTTATCCATAACCGTGTGCTCCTATGGTCAATTCGATCAACTGCTTCAGGAAGCACAGGATTTCAAGAACGATTCGAAAAACCTCTCAAGGGAAATTGTCGATATTATTAAGGTTATTGCTGGTGTGGCCATTGCCATAACCGGTTTGACCTATCTCTATATTCGAGATCAGCAGACGGACCTGGCCAATAAATTGGGCAAGATTATTATTGGTATCGCCATTTTTTTTGCTCTGATCGCCATAGGTGAGGAAATAGCTAACATCTAAATTCCCCGTATTATGGAAAACTGCCACATTCCTATAAAGAAAGGGCTGCAAAAAGATGTCTATTACAAAGGTCTCAATGCAAAATACATTTATTACTGTATATACCTTGGTACAGCAGCCATTATAACTGGTCTTATTCTATCCACCTTTATTTCTATGTTGCTTGCCATGCTAATTACTAGTATAGCAATTGTCGTCGTATTCATGATCTTGCTATTTTACTCCAGGACCTATGGTGCCAATGGCTTTGTCAAAAAACTTGCAGATGCTTCCAAACCTGATTCCATCAAAATAGGCAATGACTATAAAAATCTATTGTTATGGGAAAACAGGTAGCTCTTTGGGATGCATTCCCTATATACGGATATGAACGGCAGGCATTAATATCAAAAGAAAGGGGATGTTTAACAATTCCATTACAGCTTATTCTACCCGAAGTGTTCACATTGGACGCCAAAGACTATGGTACCCTTCAAGAACTTTTCTTGAACATCATAAATATTTTAGGCCCAAATAGACTCTTGCATAGGCAAGATTTCTTCCTCCAGGAAAACTATACGCCCATATCAGAAAGACTGCAGGGCGATATGATGGAAAGGGCAAACGAAAAACATTTTCAAGGTCGTCCCTATTTAGTTGGAACGCACTATTTATATATCAGTGTTGTTCCAGAAAACTATATCAAATACAATTCCAAACGGGCGAACTCCTTTTTAGAGAAAAACCGGGATTTCTATCTGACCCAAACCGTTCCCGATGAATTCGTCAATAGTAGTTTGCTAGCAGATTTTGAAGCTCAGGTACAGAACGTGAACAATCTGATCAATTCCACTGGACTCATAGCATCGCATATTCTTGAATACAACGACTTATTTTCCCAAAATGGACTTTACGCCAAATATTTTGGCCTTAAGGAAAATAACACAAATCTGGTGGATGTAGATTTTGACAACAACACCATACATGTGGGAAATAAACAAGGACAGTTTTTTACCCTTGAAAACTTGGACCAGTTTAATAAGGACCATATCGGTACCTACGAATTTTATGGAAAGTTCACTACCCGAGAAAACCGGTTTCCTATAGGCAATCTTTTTTCTTTAGGTTTCAAAGTTCCCCATGAGCACATTATTAACCAATATATCTATATTCCAAATCAAGAAAAAGTCCTCACAAGCTTAAGAAAAAAAGCCAAAAGCTTTCTACGGTTCGGTAATGGCAAAAAAGATGACAGCAATGCCATCTATGCGGACCAGATTTATGATTATACCAAAGAAATTTTGGAAAATCATAAGGAATCTGTTTTTTACCATCTCAATGTTTTTGGTTTTGATGAAGTAGGGAATCAGCCCAAGCAAATGGAAAACTCCATTACAGGCGCTTTCAAAAAACTAAGGATAAATGCCAAACACAACACCATAGACCGTAAGAACCTTTTCTTTGCAGGTGTAGCCGGAAACGCAATCGGGATATCTTCCGATATGTACATGCCCATGCCCAGTGATATGGCCACTGCCCTACTCTATTTTGAAGGTGGTTATAAAGATGCAACCAGGGCTGTTGATGGATTGCGGTTGGTTGACCGAATATCTGGTCAACCCCTTTCAGTATCTGTGTACAGGGAACCGGAAAAAAAAGATTGGATCTTCAATCGGGGCATGTTGATTGCCTCGGGATCAGGTGGTGGCAAGTCTTATTTGGCTAATCATTATTTTGCTTCCGAACTAAGACAGGGCGCGGAGGCCATAATTATGGAAGATGGCAACTCATACGATAGACTTACTGAAGTATTTGGCGGTGTAACGTTGCAGCACGATGATGAAAAGCCGTTTACATTCAACCCCTTTTTATTGGACAAATATGATTCTCTTGAAAGTGACGTCAAGGGCAAAACTTTAGCTCAAGGAAAGCTAGTCTACCTTGTAACCCTTCTAAAATTGATTACTGGTCAGGATGGGAATATAGGCGGATCAGAAATAACAAATACCGTTTTGGAATTTTTGATTACCGACTATTACGAATGGATGTGGAAAAATGGAGACAAAAATTATAAGTTCGATACCTTTTTTGAATACTGGAAAATCCACATTGCAATCTATATTAAAACTAAAAAAGTCCCAAAGGAAAAGTTCGATCCTGATGTGTTCATGTTCCTTTTGGAAAAATACTATGCCAATGGCACTAGGGGAAGCTTACTGAACAAATTGGACGATCGGATTTCCAGCCTAAGTGATGAAAAGATTGTTTATTTCAAATTGGGCAAATTGATTGATAACGAACTGCTATTTCCTATTACCGCCTTGATGATTATGCAAATATTCAACAAGAAGATGCACGACCCTACAAAATTATCCATTAATAAAATACTGGCCGTCGACGAAGCCTGGAAGGCTCTAGTAAGACCGGAACTTGTACACTACTTTAACAACCAGTCCAGAATGGCCAGAAAGTTGGGCGGCCAGCCAATCTTCATTTCCCAAAAAGTTGATGATTTTATATCCTCTGAAATCATCAAAAATGCTATTGTGGTCAATTCGCATATAAAAGTGTTTTTGGATATGCGCGACTTTGCCCGATCCTTTGATAAAATACAGTCCTTAATGGGATTGGGTGAAAAACAGAAACAACTCATTCTTTCTCTCAACAAAGACCTACCAAAAGACAGGAAATTCCGTGAGGTTGCATTTTGTTGGATGGACAAGGTAAAGGTGTATGGCGTGGAAACGTCTTTGGAAGAAAAGTGTATTTATGAAACCAACCCCACCGAAAGTGCCAAGATCAAACAACTATACACTAAAAATCATAAAAATTGGGAGTTGACGGCTAAGGCATATGCCTTTGACAATACTCCATAAAACCAAAAAAAAAATGAAACTAACTCCAGTAATTCTGAGCCTATTGCTGCACCTGGCGCTTTTTTCCCAGATTCCAGTAACAGATGTTGCCACCAACACTAGCATCGGGATGGTCAACAGCCAACTAATGAATATCAACATAGAGCTAAAAGCTGTAAACAAAAACTTGTCTCAGTTGATTAATCTAATGGAGAAAAACAATAATGAAACCTCTAAATCCAGAGAAATTCTGAAGGAAGAGCTAGAAGCTAAGAAACAGGCACCCAAATATGTGACCGGATCGACCGATGTGAGCTTGGCCATAGAACTAAAAACTAAGATTCTCGAAGCATATAGAACTTCCAAACAGACAGTCCAAGAATTGGAATATTTGGAGCGAAAGGAAATCGATGAATTTATTGGTTATGCCACCAATGCTCTTTTGGAGACTAAAAATCTATTTCAACAATGCAATGAAATTATAAATACCAAAGCCATCATTTTGCCCGAGGAACGGCTAAAGAAGGTCGAAGCCATTAACCTCAAACTGGAAACCATTTTGGACAACCTAATTGTTTACAATCATAAACTATCACAAATCAATTCCCTCCGAGAATCTCGCCGCACACTGATCAATATGAATAAAAACTAATCATGGTATGAACATCACTGACAAAGGAATACGGGAATCGGTCAATGAACTTTTTGATCAATATATTTTGGATGCCTACGAAATTGTAGACCCGATGATAGAAATCGGTCAGGTTTTCGCATGTATTGGTATCTCGGTTTTTGCCATTCTAGTGTTTCTCAATAAGGATAAGCGAGCTGATATTTTCGAACATCTCAAATGGATGCCATTGGCCTTTGTCCTTTTTAATTATCGGGCCCTCACAAGAGCCATTCTTGAATTCTACCAAGGAATTGGAATGTCCCTAAAGGCTAATGATATTTCATGGGACGTCCTCCATATTAAAATTTTGGTGGCCCAGACAACAGCTATGGTAGATTTTGGTGTTTCCTGGGTACTTCTACAAGGAGATCCGGAGGCTATACAAGTACTTGTTCTCGGGGCTTTCACTTCCGGTGTTACTGCCATTGCATCCGTTATTTCCGCCGTTGTTTTCGTGGGAATAAAAGCAATGTCCGTAGTCTATTTGTTCGTGTTGATAATATTTGGGCCATTAAATATAGGGTTATCCTTCATCCCTGTATTTTCAGGCATGTGGAAGGCATGGCTACAAAAATTCATGAGTGTCTGCCTATGGATACCCATGCTTCACCTTATCGATAACTTCATGTTGCACGTGTTGGATAAGCTCATAGACTCACTACTATCAGAAAGAGATGCGAACTTAGGTTTAGTGCTCACCTGTGGTTTATTGATGTTGATGAACGTTTTTGTTTATCTAAAGGCCCCAATATTATCCAACTTCATCGTCCAGGGAATGAGCGTTAGTGCTGGCCATTTGAAGGATCAGGCAAAACACTATGTGAAAAAAGTAGCACAAACGACAGTTGATGCCAACACGGGAGGAGCTACAAAGGGAGTAAGAACCTTAATACAATAAGCGGTTTAACGATAAAAATTGACTTTAAACGATATCAAAAAAACAGATGGACGGTAATTATAAGATTTTCAACGATTTAAGCAAGATTGGTAGTAGGAGTAATAAAGTGCTATATGTATCTTTAATTCTCACGTTCGTAACCACTATCCTCAATATCTTTTATACCTACAAGACGAACGAGAGCGCCAAAAACAATTTTTATCTGCTCGATAACGGCCAGAAGCTGGCTGCCGTCAGGATAAAGGACTACAAGCGGGCAATAGATATTTTATGTGAAGGCCATATTGCCAATTTCCATGAATTGTTTTTTGCGTTGGAACCCGATTTACGCCATATCAAGAGAAATATCGAAGATAAGGCGCTGTATATGGCCGATCATTCGGTACAAAGGCTGTACAATCGTTTGATCGATCAAAACTATTACGAAGATATCGCCAAAAGTGGCTATTCGATAGAGATAGAAAAGGATTCAATTTTCGTGGATTACTCCGAATATCCATTTCCATTTCGATTCGTTGGAAAACAAAGGATTTTAAAGAGTGGCAATGTGGAATATCGGAATATGATAACCAAAGGGTACTTGGTAGAGACCAACTCAACTCCAAATAATTTGAACGGACTTAAGATTATAAAGTTCGACGTTTTAAACAACCAAGATTTGTAATTACGAACCTATGAATCGCAAAATTGACCAATTCAATCTTTGGATAAAACGGCATAGACTGTTCGCTTTCTTTGCCCCTATTATAGTTCTTCTGGCAGTATTCTTTGTAATGACCAGTATCAGTACTATGGGCAAGGACAAGCAAAAAAGTAACAATGACGATGCGTACAACAATAATTTGCCGGACCATAACAAACAACTAGATGCTACGAAACCTAACGATATTTACAAAAAGTTACAGCAAGATTCTCTAGATCAATTGAGGTCAAAAGGACTCTTCAAGAGCATTTTAGAAACCAAGAATGAGAATGATTCCTTAGAACGTATTTTAGAGGAACTCAATAACTTTTCTTTGGATGAAAAGGAAAACAGTAGCAATAGGAGTTTCAAGGACACTTCATATCCCGAAACAATTATTCCCGAGTACACTTCCAAAACCACGGATGCACAAAAAAAACTGGAATACAGAAATCTATTGATGCAAGCAAGGGATCAAAGGCTTGCCCGTAGTCAGGATTATTCCGCTCCATATACAGAACCATCCACCGACTCAAAGACAAATGCAATAGCATTCGATGCTGCAATTTATCGTGACCAGTTTATTTTACCGGGTAACCGTGTTACCCTGATCTTAAAGGATGATATCTATTACAAGGGTAGGCGATTCCCTAGGAATACATTTGTATACGCAACAGCCAACGTGAAAGGATCAAGGGTTTTATTGGAAATAACCAATATTGACAATTTAGCAATGGAATTGACCGCAATTGATCAGGAAGATGGCATGGTCGGACTGCACAATGAGCGAGCTGGTCAATTGTTGCAGGAATTCACAGCCGATATTCAACAACAAAGTGTAAACGAATTATCGGAGGCTGTCGGCGAAACAGTAGAAATTCCATTGGCACAAAACCTGGTACGCTCCTTTGGCAATTTTTTCCAAAAGAAAAAATACAAACAGAAAGACAAGATACTTTTGGTAAATGGAGACCGTGTAATTCTAAAACCAAAAAAAATATAGTGATGATGAAGGGACTATTGCTCATATCGGTCCTATTTTCAGGGTGTGCGTTGGTTGGCCAAGCCTCTAGCGATACCTTGCAAATATCAAAGGACTTCAAGACCATTCTTATTTTTCCTGAAAACATTTCCGAAAGTAGTATCGGCAACGATTTCGGTTTTATTGTGGACTTACCAAAACCGGAAGGCGGCAAATTTAGTGGCCGAATAATAAAACTCTATTACGATGAACTCGCCATCGAAAAAGAAAATGTAACCAACTATTTGGTCATTACTGATACTGGAAACGTTTACGATTTTGTATTGGAACTAGTTGCGGTTCCGGAAAAAACGACATGGTACATCACTCAAGAAATGGCCGTTGCCAACATTGAGGGAAAACCAATTGAAAAAAGGAATGAAAATCAGCGGAAGATAGCAACACCTGAGAAGCTTAACAATGAAATGGAGAAAATGGACACAATTTCCCATATTAAAAACTCCGACAAAATAGTTGCTGGTAATTCAAAAGATAGTGCTACCAAGGAGTTGTACCTATCCGACCCCATGGAATATTATCGCCTTCGATGTTATTATATGCAATTCGACAAGCCTAAAATCAGTCGGTATTTTTCTAGATTGGACAATGTTTTCCTATGGCTAAAAGGTGTCTACTATAACGAGGACGAGCTTTATTTTCAATATAGGATAGAAAACAAGGAAGGCCTTGATATGGATATCAATTTTATAAAGCATCAAATTGCAACCAACTATAAAAATAGCAGTAGTAACCAAAAAATGCAGCTCAAACCGGTTTTCGTCTACAAACAACCTAAAACCATCGCAGGAAAAAGCGAGAACCATTTTGTTGTGGTATTTAAAAAGTTTGCCTTGGATGAGAAAAAAGAGGTTCTGGTGGAATTGGACGAGGAGTCCGGCAACCGCAATCTTTCATTGCGCATTGGCCATGAAATTATCAATAATCCCATAAACTTTTAAAAATGAGGAACTCTATAGCCGTTTTGGCACTTTTCATTACGACAACGGCATACACGCAAAGCGGCAATTATGCCTCATCGGTCGGAATAAGCGGGGGTTACGCGGAGGATGGCTATGGTATAATGGCCACGTTCAATTACCACATAAACAGAGAGCGTTATGTGCAATTAAGCATATTCGCCGCCATTGCAGAGGATAAAGGTTCGTTTGATATTCCTTATAATATTTTCACTGTACAGCCCGGATACTTTATCAAGATTTGGGAACAGAAAAATTTTAAACGGTATGCCCTCAATTTTGGTGGTGGGGCAATTATCGGATACGAGGTCATTAACAATGGTAGCAACTTGCTTGAGAACGGAGCGATCATAGATGCTAAAAGTCAATTTATATATGGAGCCTATTTGGGCCTGGAAGGGGAAATTACCCTCAGCAATGATTTCTCCTTTTTACTAAAGGCCAACGAATACTATCACGTCAATAGCGATATAGGAAATTTTTATCCTTATGTCGGAATCGGTCTTCGCTATTTTCTGTTCTAAACTCATTGAAGATGAAAAACTACAAAAGAGTAACTAAAGTAGTGCTGGGGCTTGTCGCCTTAATATCAGTGCTTATCATTGCTTGTAGCAAGGATTTTGAGGATATAATTTTGGATGATTTTGATTTTGATTTCTCCATTGAACAGCCTGAAACCAGTTTCGTTTTTGAAAGTGCCAAAACTTTATTTTCAATTGTTCCTGAAAAAGAAATAAGTACTGTTCATTATTATGCGCGATTTACGACTTTGAATGGCAAAGGATACTTCATGAACATGTTAGGCGATACTATCCTTGAGAATGATACGCTGAACATTGTAGACAAGCAGTGGTCATATAATTATGTAGCCATCGATACTGGCATGCATAAAATTAACTTCATTGCTTGGGATTCAAATGCCAGGGAGAAAAAATTGGAACTATTGCACTATGCCAAATACGCCAGTTTTAGCTTTTTGCTAAACAAAGGGGTCAACGATTTTATCATCAATTCCAAGAATCCTGTGAACGTTACACTACTTAGGGATAAGGAAACCGAAAACCCCGATAATAAAGGGGAATTTGAAATAACGTATCAGATAGAAAATGGAACCGGGAAACTCTATTTGAAAGAAGAAGCCTTTGACGCTGGAAAGCCATTTAACTTACCAAAAGGAATTTCAGAGATGGGATACCTTCCAGATACCTTGGGCGAACATAAATTAATCGTTACGGCCAAAGCTCCTGATGGTGCTACCTTGACCGAGGTTCTTCTTCTTACTGTACTTAACCTCGGCTTTACAATTAATGCCACTGCTGCATCGACCCAAGTGGAATTGAATACTAATTTGGCCGTCGCCATAGATCTGAGGACCCAAGACGAAGAATCTGACGTAGCATATGAAATTACCCATTCCTTTTCAACTACTAGCGAAGGTGCAGGTACCGTGCGCGACCAGAACGGTGGTGTAATGGATCCAGGTAAATATAGGCCTATAATTCCCAATTCCTACAATTTCACTTTTACGAGTACTGAACTGGGAAAACGGACAATATTCTTTGATGTGAGGGATTCCAATGGACAGATAAAACAGGACAGCGTTGAAATCGAGGTGGCGAACATCCCATTTACTTTTTCCGGTAATTCGGAAAGCAATTCAGTTTTTTTAAATGAGCGTACTCAACTCAATTTTAATATTAAATCCAATGGCAACACAGAGAATATAGATTACAATATTTCCTATGAAATTGTGGAGGGCAACGGAAGGCTGACCGGGATAAATGGCAACACCCTACAGAACTCAACAGGCTATCCAGTGGAACTTGGTAACTTTTCACTTTTTTATTATCCAGAAAGTTTAGGTTCGCACCAAATTTCATTTATTGTAACCGACAATTACGGTCAGGAAGTGGGGCCGGTCAATATTGACCTTGAAACCAAACAGAACGATTTTACATTGAGTATGACCCCGTCAAAGACTTCCGAGTTTGCAAATTTACCAGTAGATATAATTATTGACATCAATGAAATACCTGAAGGAACCAATGATACTTATGAAGCCTTTTATTCATCCGGCAGAAATAGTTCACTTCGAGTAAACGGAATAGAATACGGACCAGGCGAAAAATTTCAACTTGTACCAAATAACAATAATGTAGTCTATACTGGTACCCAAGCTGGTCAGCATGATATAGTTCTGAGTGTAGAGTCAAGTGCAAATGTGACGCATACTGCGAATACTATGGTGAACTACAACCAAGTGGATTTTCTGTTCACAGGTGGAAGTCAAAAAACAGATATTTCAGTCGGGGAGATCACCTCGCTTAACTTCAACATTTCGGAAAGTATTGGTTCTTCAGAATATAATATCAGATATAGCTTAAACGGAAATGCCCTAATTAGAAATGAAAATGGCACAGAAGTGAGTGCAGGAAATATTTATGATATTCCCAAAGGAAATTTCAACTGGAGCCTGGAAGGTACCGACGAGAGCAATATCAATTTGACTTTTTATGTTCAAAACGATACCGGTCTTGAAAAAACGGTTACTATATCCATCGACGTAACACCAAAGAATTATAATTTTAATGCAAACGCGACACAATCACAGGTATATACAGGAGAGACTGTTGATATTAATTTCAATATCAGTGAATTGGGCATTGGAGGTGATAGCTATGTGATGTATTTTTCATCGGGAAGCAGCAACGGTAGCTTTGAATATCAAGGCAATACTTATGCGGCAGGTGAAAGTTTTAACGTTCCTGTTGGCTCTTTCCAGGGAAGTTATACTGGCATTTCTGAATCCAACCATAATATTGAATTTACGGTCCGGTCAACTTCAGAAGTTGAAAAAACAGCAGATGTCAATATTAATTTTGAAAAGTATGAAGAATTTTTCGATTTTACCGTCGGCCAGCCGTCCCAAGATAAATATGAAAATCAACCCTTCCTATTAAATGTGGTCACGAATGCCACATCTGGACACGATACATCTGTCATTTACCAAATGACATTTGAATTTGCCGATATGAATGGGGGTTATATAAACCATCGGGGAAAGATATATAGGGAAGGTGAGGTTATTCCCCTGGAGTACGGTTCTGTGGCGATGCAGTTTTATCCACAAATCGACGAGAGTTTTACTATTAATTTTCGTGTCGAAAATTCAACTGGCATATCACAGACCACCAGTGAATCGATTTTAATGCTTAAAAAGCCGACTGCAGCTGTCAAGGGAGAGAAGCATAATATACGATGTGGTGGTCTTAATGGCTGTGACTACGTGGTTCGGATATATACCTGTTTTGCTGCAAATTGTTCCGAAGCCTATAATGGTGCCACTTTACAACAAGTGGAGGTTCGTATTTACAACATAGATGATAGAAGATGGGATACAATGTTATTCAATTACAATGACGCCAGAGGATCGGGTGTTGAACGCTATTTTGAACTAGAGGAAGAACCCAGAGAGAATAGACTTAAGTATCTAGACCAAGATTATGAGGTTAGGGTACAGGACAGCAATGGACAATGGAGTAATACCGTAAGGGGGTCAATAATAAGAGTCTAAAGGAAAAGGTAACATAAGAACCATTTTAGGAATTAACTTTTTTTGAGAATAATGGTTACCAAAACATCGGTGCCGCCAAGATTATCCTGGGTCTCTACCACAAGTTTATTTTTGGTAAACTCCATTATCTTCATTTCATTTCGTGTTTCAAAAACGATACGATTATTGTTTACGAGTTGATAGGTGTCGGTTTCTATTGTAGTAAAAGCTTGATTTCCATCACAAGCAAGCCCGTTCTCGTTAATGTTATAAACACCTTTCTCGCCTTCTCCCCTTTCAGCAAAAAAGGTCAAATTATCTTTGATACATTGTTTGATTTCCTGTGTATTGAACAAATCTATATTTGAGGTGCCGTCGCCATTGATATCCACTGCCCTATCGGTCATAATAGATTGATATTCCCATTGGCCCAGTAAGGCTTGAGCCTTGTCCGATTCTGAAAGATTATCATTATCATTACTACATGCAAAAAATATCAAAATAGAAAAAATGAGAAAAACATTAGTAATAATTTTCATCTGTTTATTTTTTTGTTTTTAAAAGGTCAGACCTGCCCGACTACTTCATTCAGGCGGGTGTAATTCGCCAATAATCATGTACTCACGAGTTTTTATTTTAAATTTTGGAGTTCGTGAATCTTCGATTTCGGTTGATATCAAGAATTTTCATGGCTCATTTCATAAGAACATGTTTTAGACCTTTGCATAAAGATAAATATTAAGAGCGTAGGTATGGCAATCATTAAAACACTAATTATACCTTCATTTAATTAAACTTCCATAAATTTACAAAAACCCTTTAGTGTAACACCTGTTGCCCTGCGTGGCCTCATGGCTCTGGCTTTAGGGTTTTGTTTCTTTAAATTCTTAAGTAGAGGATTTAATCCCGATGAAACCCATACTTTACCAACTCTTTCAATAAAGATTCATAATGCTTTTCAGGAAAGTTCCTTCTTTCATTCAGGAAATGGCGTAGGGTATCCCTGGGCATTTCACAGTTGTCCTCCAACTTCCTAATAGAGAGAGCTTCCCGTTCCAATAACCAATTTCTTAGGGGTACAAACTTATAATCCATACTGGTATAAATTTTTGAATTTATTACAAATGTACTCAAAAGCGTACAATTACAGCAATATTGTAACAGCAAAACAAAGGGCCTAAAAAAGCCCTTCATCTGCGAAGGAGTAATATCCCTCCCTAGTAATTATTATGCTGTCAAGGGTTGATATGTCCACCAACTTTGAAGCTTCCCTCAATTTGTTGGAGATCTGTTTATCTGCTTCTGAAGGTTTCAGATTACCAGATGGATGGTTGTGGACCAGTATCAGGGAGCTTGTTTTGATCAGGATTGCCTGTCGCAGTACATCCTTTGTCGAAATGAGACAACCGTTATCGGTGCCAGATGTTAGATGGTGTATATTCACCACCTGATTTTTACGGTTCAAATGTATGACCTTCACTTCTTCGTGATCGTCCATTACAGTGTCAAAATATGGATAAATGAACTCTCTCACGGAACTCGAAGAGGTTATTTGAAAAGTGGGTAGTTCTGTTCTCCTGTAAATGGCCGTTAACTCTCCAACGAAATCTTTAAAGGTTGCGATTCGAATGTCTTTCATAATAGTATGTTTTTAAGATTATGCGGCGAAAAAAATCAACAGGAGCGCAGCGGTGCGGATAAGTCCATGTGGAGATTTTAAAAAATTGTGGTGGGCTCCCCCGACAGGAGGGATACCCCATTTTTTCAAATACTACATGGACAGGGCAAATGCGGCTTGATTAAATTGCGGCATAAGTATGAAAAATGAATTTTTAGGCTGGAACCTGCCATATTAAACAAGAAATAACCGAATCGTTTTGAGAGGGTTCGATACCCTTGCAAAATGAATAGAACAGTTATTGGGAGAAATTCCTAAATTTATATATAGTTTCTACAAAAGAAGATTTATATTTACATTTGTACGGAACAAAAAAAGCCCCGTCATAAAACAGGGCTTCTAAAGTTTAACTACTTATCTCAATTCTCGTAGAATCATATAGAAAAGTAGTAAATACAGAAATGCAAATTCCATATCTCAACTGTTTTGTGGAGCATTAATAATCAAAAGATCGGACCTCAATTCCGATCTTTTGTGTTTCAAGCCAGATAGCTCTGTTACTAGCTACAGCTAAGATACAATGTTTGAAAGTATCACAAATAGTATATTTAAGTCGAAAATATACATAAAATACTGTAAATCAATATTTTACATTTATTTAGGCGTTAATAACTTCTAATAACTCCCAATAATTAGCCCATTAAATGGCTAATTCGGGTTCTTTTTACTACGGCTTCATTTGGAGATTGGCGAACAGACATAGTTCCTTTATCTCGTCGACAGTTCTTCTTCCTGCATTCTTGGTGCCCAAAAGTTTCTTCATCGAGAGCTTGGCCAAGTCCTGGGTCGTTCCTTCCCATATATCGATATGGTCCATTGCTTTCAATACGTTCAATGCCCGGGTGGACAATGGCAATTGGCAAATCTTGGTGTTCTTGTCAACGTTAACAAATTTGGATATCAAGTTGACCTCCTCTTCCATTTCCTTATAAAGGAGAGGAACTTGTTTCTTGAATCTTCTTATGGTGGATAGGGCTTCCAAAAATTCATAGTAAGTGATTATTTCCTTTTTCATTACATGGTTTTGGATGGCATCACGATTGTTCTAGCTTTCAATCCTAGTGTTTTTTATTACCTTCAACCGGCCACCTTGGTTTATTGACTGGTATGCTTATGGATGAATGCTCCCAAATAATCCTGAATCGATTTAAAGTCACAACCCTAGTTGATCAAAGTAAAATCCACAGGAACTCTGTAAAATATTTGGGGTACATATCTTCAATTCTGGCCTTCTCCCTACCGTGGCAACAAGATAATATACAGCTTGCCTTTTTGGAAACGTCCAAAAAGACTTCATTAGTTCCAACGGACATTGTTCTTTTTTCAAGGTATCCAAAATTTATTCATCGGACTTAGAAGAAAAATTTTCATCCTTTATTGGAACTTTTCAGTAAGATAATAATATTGGGGTTTATTTAAAAATATGAGGCTTGGAAGAAAAATGGCATCCATGATCTAAAATCGATTAAAGGTCTTAGAGAAATTTATCTATCTATTAGAATTGCCTGTTTCATTATTAGGTTCTGAAACAATTTCACGGTTCTTTCTTGGAAGGCTTCGGGAATTTTACCACCGATAATCCATTCGTTCTTGACCAATTTCCCGTGTTTGACATTGAACTCTTTCTTAAGGCAGGCCAATGCTACTTCCCTGGTAGGGGCATCCATTTGCTCGAATAAACGCCTGATATTGTCTATCATAGGTTAGTTTTGATAAGCTATAAAAATATTGGAAAACTGGCGTCAAAAAAAAAAAAAATTCGATTTAAGTATCAGTAAAGTTGTCAACAGTATGTTCAGTGCTAGTGGCGGTTATTACTAGGGACTATATTTAAATTACCATTTTAATTCTCAGTATATACCCGAAATATTCAGAATTCAATCCTTTATTTAAACTTTAAATAATCCAATTTCATTGCTTTTTCGATCTCGTTTGTTCTAGATTGTCCGAATAAGTTAACCAAGTAAGTATCTGGACTAGATATCTCAGAAGCAATAATTTCATCATATTCTTCTTTGGTGATAAACCCTTTTCCAAACAACGGTTGAAACGTTTCCTTAAGTATAGGATTAATTTTTTCTATTTCTTCTTTTTTCATCCTTTATTTTGGTTTTACAATTTGTTTATATGTCTAATTTTACCAGCGATTTTCTCGATACCCTTTCGTTCCCCTGTTTCGATATAGCGTGCAGCAATGGTTATACACGAACTGCATCATCCCTTTAGAATTATAACATTAAGATTATTTATATAACTTTTATATTTATCAAATTCTTGTGATAGGTACCACAGTCACAGAAAATTGAATTTATGGCAATATCAATGTCCTCTTTCCAAGTTGAGCCAAACATCAATTGAAGTTGCAATGGCCCTATTTCCATTTTGTAATCATAAATGACATGTTCTGATCGTTTTTTTGGCATCTTTTTATCCTTTTTTTGAACTTTTCAATTATTTAATCACATATAGAAGGCATAAGATTCTTTCGGAATTTCATTTTCTCCCAAATACTTCATTATTTCTCCAACTTTTCTAGCACATGCGATAGTTATTGGATACTTATTATCGAATTGAGTATTATTCCAGTTCATTTTTGTAAGACCAAGAATCTCCCTGCAAACAGTTTTTGCAGATGAAGCTCGTTTTACTATTCTTATTTCCAACGGAGCAGGTATATACATGCCTGGGTAGGTTTGATATTGATGAACCGAACCCCTTGTGTAAAGAACATATCTTTCCTCAGTAAGTGTAAATAAAGATCCTCTGACCGGAGGATATAAGTTGTTCCTGAAAAATCTCAGGTCAGTTTCCATCACGGTTACGATATCGAACTCAGTAATTCCCATTTCATTCATTGTTTTTTCAAAGCCATCTACTTCGTCTTCATAGTATTTGGATGTTTTATGAAGTACTAAACGGGCTGGAATTGTACCCGTAGCAAATTTATATTTTGACAAAGCATCCTTTAAAAGGGAATAAGATTGTTCAAAGGTTAAATGGGGTTTCCTATCTTCTTTGTCTTCAATTACTGGTGTTCCTCTTAAAATTACTCCTTTACCGTTTTCATTGAAAATCTGCGCAAGACTTGTTTGGACTGTCTCACGGTCTCTACTGCGATAAAAACCTATACCAACAAAACATACGTTAGGTCGGTTTTCATCCACTTCCAATTTCCAAGGGATGGTTTGCAAACCCTTGTAATAAAGAGCTGTACAAAAATTCCATGCTTTGGTAGCTGCATCTTGAGACTTGTTGTCATCATGCAATACATATTCCCTAATTAATTGAATTGGAGTATTATACTGCATTGTTCTTGCTTTTAAAGCCCTTCTGAAATTCAATTCCATCTCAACACCTTCTTCGTCTTCGGCATTTTCCTCTACTGGTTGGTCATCCTTATTTTCATTTACAATTTTTCCTTCAAACGCCTTCGGAACAATACAAATTATAACATCGCAGTTTTTTATATCGGACAAGAATTTTACATGTTCAGAAACTAAGTCGACCGCATTAAGCACTTGGTCTTCATGATAATCAGCATCAAGAACTTTGGTTATTTCGTTGGGTGACAATATTCTTTCAACATTTGTGTCATAAATAAATTTTGCACAAAACCCTTGATCTTGATTAAAGCCCGGAAATGATTTGAATAACCCAGGTTGCTTCCCTTTTGGACTTGCTGGAATAAAACTTTCAAATCGCTTTAACCACTCCTTTAAATTTTCTACATCTTCCTCTATTCCCACAATTCCGATAAGTAATTGGTCCTTTCTAGCAGCTTGTACGGTATCGTAAACTTTAAGACCTGCAATGCCTTCTCTTGGGCATATACTTTTGCCTTCTCCAAAATACAGGTATGGCTCATTTAGATAGTCAGCCTTCATATATCAAATAAATCTACGTTGCCCAAGTTATCCTTTAGTTTCTTTTCGCTTGCTGCTGATTCCAATTTAACCCAAGTCATGTCAGGTACTATTGGGGCAAAATCGAACTTTTCTATCCGTCCAATCTTTAGATAAGGGTAATCCCTATATTCATCAAACAATGGTTCTGTTATCGATGGTTGTAGGTACCTCAATATAAAATTGAAATGATTGAACACATGCATATTTCTTTCGGTTTTCTTTAGCCATTGAATATTCTTAAAGCCCAAAGCAGATACCTTTAAATCTGGCCATAGAAATACCCATTCAGGTTTAATCGAAAGAAACCATTCTTTATCAAAAAGTTCAAATCGCGTTCTAAATGCATTACATCGCATATTGAAAATCTCTTCTTTATTTTTAAGATTCATTTTAATATCTACAACTTTTCTGGTTGCCTTCTTTGATCCTTTTACCCATTCTGCAGATCGATCAATCCATCTTTCCAAATCGTCTTTTTGGGTCGGTATAAAAGCGAAAAGTCCCTCTTCCCTGATCCATTTGATTTTTAACTTGTGAAGTTTGGATTCCAAACATTTTTTAAGAAGAAATTTAAAGGTTGATAAATCATCTTTTGAATTATTATAAATCTCTTCGCATGTGAATCTTTCCGCTGTACCTAAATCAATTATTTCTGTTAATGGCAAGGAAGGGTCTTGTAGGTCATGAAAAGTAAGAATTGAATCCCCCCATAGTATCCAATCATGAGGAAATCTTATATCTTTTAGTCTTAATGCGGAAATAACGTAATCAAAAAGTCCAGGACGATATTTTAGCTTAAGGCCTCGCTCCTCCATTTCAGCCTTTATGGCATTCTTATCAATTTTCAATTCCGCTCTATATACATGCTTGGGGAAGCTGATTTTTACTAGATTAGAATAAACTGGTTCGGTATTGTTGAAAAATTCATTTTGCTTTTCTTCAATCTCTCTTTTCAATGACTTTTCAATCTCAACCTGTAATTCAAAGGCATCCCGAACGGTTTTTCTAAAATATGCTGATTCTACTTTTGCTTCAAAGTTCTTTTGTAATTGCTCTTTAGCGTATGTAGTATTAAAGACCAATATTGGCTTTTTCTCGGCAAGGGCGGTTTGATATTCCAACTCAGTAATCGATTCCTTTTCTTCTGGTTGCCAACCATATCTACCACCTAAAATAAGAATATATATATCTGATTCTTTTACTTTATTTAAACATGCTGTTAGGGAATCCGCGCTTTGAGCTTCCATTGTAAATTCCGACATTAAGGGAAACCCACCAACTTTTTCAACAGCTTTTAAGGCAGCGGAACGCTCATTGGGCAAATCCGCAATGGTACTGCTAATAAATATTTTTGGCTGCGTGATAAACATGTTTTTAATTCAGTCTGACTTTTATTATTATCATTCCAATTTTCGTTTATTTGAACTTCTCAATTTTGTCTATAAGTACAATTATTTTATCTGGGTCAACATTTTCATCATACATTCTGAAAAAATGAATAGCCGTTGTATGAGCAATTTGGTTTGTACTTATTGTTTTATCAGGAATTTCTCCATCTTGTTGCCATGTAAAGCAAGAATGTTGGATGGCATCGATTCCCGGATATTCGGCTTTAAATCTGGCAATGAACTTCATCATTTTTTATCGTTTAATTAGACTTAGGTTTTAATTGTTTTGAAAAATCAACGTTCCGATACATATAAGAACCTCCTGAGCATTTTCCTTTACTACAACTAATTACTTCTGCAAATGTTCCCTTTTCATTCCAAGCATAAAGATATCCTTCACCCTCATGTAATGTACCTTTATCTTGAGTTTTTCCTTTCGAATTATAATTCGATAATACGGTCCAAGGAAGTCCATCCTTATAAATACGTTCTGACCATAATCCGCCATTTGGATAATAAAAAGTATATTTTCCACTAAATTTTGGAGCCAATTCTAATGTTTCAACTATCTGATATGCAGGTACTATGGCGGCGAAATTCCCCGGGGTATTTGAGGCCAAATTTCCGTGAACTAAACCTATCACTTTTGGAGCAATTCCTACCTTCTCGCCTTGAATATTCATTGGTTTTTCAGTTTTATGAATTTCTAATACGGGACCACCACTAAAACCCCCAATACTTGGATCGTCGGTGATAATGAATGGATTAAGAACACTGTTATCAAATCGATCAAAATATACAATATCACTTGCACTACGAGTATTGCGAGTAATTGGACTGATTGATAAGGGAGTAACGCCTAAACCTAAAGGATAACCCATAATAGTTAGGTCATTAAAACGATTTGGTGCTTTAATAGACTCTTCTAAATATTCGTGATTAAACATAGCTATATCTTTAACTACATTATCATATATTCCTAAATGTAAAATAGCTATGTCAGCGGTAGGGTGTCTAACCCAATTCAATTTTTTTAAATCATGCTTAACTGTTGTTAGTGCCTGAATTGTGATTTCCTTTTTTTGTCCATCAGTACCTAAATATTTAATTTTACTTGTACCTTTTAAGAACCTGGCAACATGTTCTGCGGTAACCAAATAAATATCGATACCTCTGATTAGAAAAAAACCTGTCCCTAACGAAGGAACCTTTTTTTCAATGATTTTTTCGGTCCATGGTTTGCGATATAAGACCTCATATTGTTCCCCGTTAATTTGTATAGTCTCTGTAGCTTCGTCAGATAAATACAAAATAGCGCTGAAATAGTCTCTTAATTCATCATCATTGATGCGGTATTGAGAATAACAAAAAAAACCAAAAAATAAAAACAATATTAAAAACTGATATGGGTATTTCATGAAATCCTTTATTTGAACTTTATTGTAAATTATATTTGTTTGAAGCGTATAGTTCAATAGCCTTCAAATAATCTTTAGAACCTTTCTTTGTCATATCTTCTACCAATCCATCTAAATCATGATGATTATTCTTTATCCAACTAACTAGCGAGTCTTTCTCTTGGTTCCAAACTTCCCAATTTACATCAATGTATTCTAATTCCTCAAGCTTTGAAATTTTCTCTAAAGTAAAAGATACTTTGACCTTAAAAACCAAAGGATTGTTCTTTAAAAACTCATTGCGAACATTATCTTGGGCAATAGTCACAATAATATCATTGTTCTTTTCGTCTAATTCAACGATTTTATAGGATGGTTTAAATATGGAATCCCATTTAAAAAAATCATAAAAACTGTCATGGTTATAAGGTATCACGTAATCTCCAGAAATCATTGTAACACTATCATTTATTGTAGCTTTTATTTCATTGTAATCACCTGAATCAAAAGCATTGTAATATCTACTGACAGTTTCTTTATGACTTAATTTCTGTTCTTTGCATCCCGTTAAGAAATACAAAAGAAATAGTATGAGAAAGGTGTTTTTCATTGATCCTTTTATTGAACTTATCTATTCCTAAATATTCTTTCTAAAATTAAACAAATAAGTGTGGGTCGGGAGTTATTTCATAAACCCCTTAATTGTTAATAAATTTTGCGACATTCTAGAGTGATATTTGGTAATAATTAGTGAACTTACAGAATATAAATTTAATAAAATAGAAGATTATGGGAATTAAACCAGGACCAAAAAGAATTGCGGATTCAACAGGAAAACCAGACAGGCGTCAACGAGATAATAAAGAGACTCCTAAAAATACGCCATCACTAAAACCTCACAAGCATAAGAAAGGAGATTAACCTTTATTTTAATGAAGAGAGAAATTATCCTTTATTTAAACTTTTAAATCTTGTTTTCGTTCACTGGCATGATGTCCTAATTAATGGATTATTGAATTCCTACGCAATAAAAAGTTGGAGGGACAACTGGCAGGAACTCACCGTATTCTTCGAGTTTCGCTTGGAGATCCGTAAGATTATCAATACCACCAATATTATAGAGAACCTCAATGGAAAAATCAGAAAGTACACCAAGAACAAACTTTAATTCCCTACCGATGATACGGTAATGAAATCCGTATATTTGGCAACAAGGGAGGCGACCAAGAAATGGTCATTGCCCATCAGGAATTGGGGCATTATTTTAAATTAGTTCCTTAGGATATATGAAAAAAAGGTCAGACTTTAAATAAAAGTCAAACCTTAGTTTGTTCAACTTACACAGTTAACAGGATAGTGTCTTTTAATGGACTAACATTTTACAATACCACTTAAATGGATAGTTCATTCCCATTTTCTTTATCTCCATTTTTATGTTTCTTGGGAATAATTTTGCTACCATCTAAAGAAAGATTTTTATTTATCGTAATTTCCTTACTATATTCTTCCATTCCTGTTTGCATAGCTTGCATGCGACTATTACCCGATTCAATGTTTTTAAACATTGGAGTCCTTAACTTCAATTCTTTAGCCAGTTCATAGCCAAGATTGAATGCTTCTATGTAATCCTTATCAACTTTTAGATTTTCTTCCATAATTAAAAAGTTTCACGAGCATACCTTTCAATATATTCGTTAATTGAATCCCGATCATAGAGAATTATTTTCCTTTGCGGTTGAGAAAATCTAATCTTTCCTTCATCCCTTAATTTCTGCAAAGTGGTTGTAGATTTTATATTTAGCAATAACATTGCTTCTTCACCATCAATCCATTTAGCCGGCTTATCTCTGCGTTTAGATTCCAAATGCTCTACCACCTTATCAAATAAAGCATAAAAAGCTTCTTCTTGTAGACATACCACCTGCATCGGATTAAATATTAAAAGTTAAATGTATGGTCATCTTCGTGATTTTTAATCCTATAATATACGACTTATGTCCATTCTTTACCAATTAATTAGGTTTAAGTTTCAATCGAATGGTCAAACGGTAATATCTCAATCAAAGTTTAGAACCTTCTCTAAAGCATCATCCGTTTCTTTGTGCATGAAATTTGACTGATAATTGACGGTGGTTGTAATAGAAGAATGCCGATATAATTTCTGAAGCATTTGAATTGGAATTTTATTGCCTGAAATATTACCGAAGCTGTGCCGTGCAATGTGCATACTGAGTTTCTTTTCAATACCAAGTTTTTCGGCTACCATTTCCAATCGCCTATTTAAGTTTCTAGTTATCGTCTTTACCCGAGTTACCACTTGCTTTTGGTCATTTAAATTAGTACCTTTTAAATAAGGAAAAACTAAATCATTTTTATGCTGTTGAACCGACGTATACAGGTATAGTAATCTTTTTGCCTTCTCAGGCACTGCTAGGGAAACTATTTTTTGGTTTTTCCCCATCCGATAATAAAGCCTATCATCTTTAAAATCCGAGCATTTCAATTTCAAAATATCACCGACCCTTATACCCGCAAAATAAAAACTTGTTAGCCACGTATTAACTGTATTTTGTTGAGCCACTGTCAAGTCTCTTGCTGTTTCAAGCAATATGATCTCTTCCTTATTCAATCCGATTTTCTCACTTTCAGGGAATTTTATCTGAATTTTTCCTTTCCCAAATGGATAGTTGCTATCGTCCACATGATATTCCTTTCGTGCCAAATTATAAACTGTTCTAATTAGCATAAGATAATTAATAGCTGTTCTTGGAGCTACCTTTCGCTCATAAAGTAGATAGGCTTCAAACCGCCTTAACAAACTAACATCCAAATCGATAAACGGCAACTCCTTGCGCCCCAAAAAATCTTTGAATATATTCAATCTCTTTTCTTGATTGTAATGTTGATCGAATTTTTTACGTCTTAGTATGTTCCCAAGAAATAATTCACTGGCTAGAAAAAAATCTACCTTGGACTTACCAAGTATTTTATTTTTTATCTTCTTGGCAGATTGGTCGTTACCTTCCCCATCACTATCAATAAGTCTGTCATTTGCTTCTGATAGTTTCTTTGCAACCAACTTATTTAAACGGCTTGAGTTCGGATGTGATTTTCTTACTCTGTCGAATTTACTATCCCAGAATTTCTCGTCAATATATTGTCCAGTAAACAAGAATGATGATTTTCTATCTATGGTTACACGAATCGCGATAGGGAATAATCCCGCTTTGTTTGGTTTCCTCCTTAAAACTGCCTGTATTGTTGCCATTATTTTGAAGTTCGATACTTCAAGATACAAAATCTAGGTACAACATAGGTACAACATTTGATGTTTTTACTTGGTTTTACAACATTTCATAATTTCAAAACTCATCAATAAACTACTGATTATAAGCCATATAGAACCATATCAATACAGGTTTGTCAAAGTTCATAACCCGGAGGTCGGGGGATCGTGCCCCCCTCTCGCTACAAGCAATGACAAGGGCTTCAAGAGATTGAAGCTCTTTTTTTTTATGCCTAGAAAACTATGAACAACATTAGCTTTTTACATAGATAAAAAAGGAATTGAAAAAATATATGTTTCCTACCTTTTAGAGTAGTTGTTCCCATGAATTGGAAAAGTTTAAATCAATGTCCCGGTCCCGGTCTTTCCATATAATCCTGCCAGATGACCAAAACATATTTCTCTTTTCCATAATCGGTCTTTTTCAAGAAACCGTATTCATACACAAAGAAATACACCTCCCCTTTTTGGTTCTTCCAATAATGGGTGAAGAATTTAGGGTTAAATCCCAATTCCAATAAAACACGGCTTCTTACAGTTACCTTGCCTCCTTTATTAAACTCCTTAAGCAACCTACGGTTCAATTTCAGTTGATTATCCACTTTGTTATAGAAACGTTCGGGCTCCTGTTTGGACCGTTTGTATTGATAAGCACTTTTACAATGTAGATTGCAAAATTTCTTGTCCGTTCTACCAACCAGTTTAATGCCACAATAAAGACACTCTTGCTGTATTCTCATCGAATTAAAATTTAAACGAATGCTTATTCGAACATTATTCGATTAAGATACGTTTAAATTATTTTTTATTGGGAAATTGCCATAAAAATCCAACATGTACAAGGGAAGAAGTATTACTTTAAAACATCTTTTGATAGATGGCGTAAAGCAAATAGGCCTGCAATTCACGAACGACAAGGTTATCCTTGCCCTATTAAAATCCTTACCGGGTATTGCTTGGTCCGATACGTTCAACATGTACTACCTGGCCAATGACAAAAGTAACCTGGAACTTATTTTCGAAGTTTTCAGGGGCGAAGCCTGGATCAATGGAAACTATTTCTTTGAGAAGAAATTGGATAACGACAATGGGCCGCTCAATGTAGATTGGTTCAGAAAGCGTACTTTGGCAAAAGGTTATCATCCCTGTCCTGAAGAATATCTTTTGAAACTGGAACTGATGCGCTACTCGAACAATACAGTAAAAGCATATGTAAACTGTTTTGAAGCCTTTATCAACTTTTATTCGGATATAAGTCCTTTAACCATAAATGAATTTGAAGTTAGATCATATCTGCAAAAGCTCATCCAAGAAGGCAAGTCAGACTCTTACGTAAACCAGGCCCTGAACAGTATTAAATTTTTTTACGAAAAAGTGCTCGGTATGCCCAATAGATTTTATACCATAGAACGTCCCAGAAAAAAAGTTGTATTACCCAAAGTTATCTCAAAAGAAGAGGTAAAAGCAATCATTGCCAATACCAATAATATTAAACATAAATGCATTGTGTCCCTACTATATTCCTCTGGTCTAAGGAGGAACGAACTGTTAAACCTAAGAGTAGATGATATTATAAGCGATCGAATGATGGTAAAGGTCGGACAGGGGAAGGGAAACAAGGATAGATATACAATATTGAGTGATACCACTTTAAAGGACCTCAGACGTTATTATTTGGAATACAGACCGAAAAACTATCTTTTTGAGGGGGCCAATGGGCATCGATACAGTAGTTCGAGTGTCCTGAGCATTATCGTTTCAGCGGCCAAAAGAGCCGGTATTTTCAAAAGGGTTACCCCACATATGTTGAGACATAGCTTCGCCACACATCTTTTGGAAAGTGGCACCGACATAAGGCACATTCAACTGCTATTAGGACATAACTCTACCAAGACAACGGAAATTTATACCCATGTAGCAGAAAAATCCTTCATGAAAATAGATGATTTACTATCTTAGGCCTATAAAAGATATATGATCAATGATCATATCCAATTGTTGTAAAACATTTTAGCCTAAATAGGATGGAAACAAGGGGGAGTAAAATATCAAGTGGAAAAGAAATTTGATAATGAATATTAGAAATTGGTTTAAGAAAACCGAAAAGATATATTCCGTAAAAAGTATAAACCCTATAGACAAGGCAAAAGCTATGGATTCTATACTTGAGATGTGTGTTAAATATAGGGTTTCAGAAGGAGCTTTAGTGGACTTTTACAAAGTAGAAGAAAAATTGTGCGATGATTTTGGTCTTCACTCTTGGGAATCGGAATTGATTTTAGATGTAATGGCGCATCAAGAGTATATAAAGGAGGACTATGATGAAAATGGAGATATTGAAAAAATTCAATGTTTGCCCAAAGGTATCGAAAAGTATATTAATGGTGGATTTAAGCCAGAAATAAAAAGTGAATTAAGAGAGATAAGATTAATAAGAATAGGGCAATACTCAGCAGGAATAGTTGGTACTTACTATCTTGCCACATTCTTGAAAGAGTATCTCGGAACGTTACTCGAAATACTGAGTTTCCTATTTTATAACTTATGTAGTCTTCTAAAATAAACGACCATCCTACTAGAATCATTAAGACTTCTAAGAAAACATAACACAATAAGACACCTATTATTATAATCAAAACAACAATTTAAATTAGTATTTATTAAAAAATATATTCATGAGTGAAAATGAAAAAATAATGCGTAATGTTTTCGGGACAAATTTATGGGTTCTAAAATCAAAAAAACGGGCAATGGTATTCCCATTGTTTACAGGTTTTAATAAAGAGTATGAAATAATAAACATAATGCCTGAAAAAGAATTAACAAAAACCGTTTTTACTTTAGCTCAAATTGGAGATGAAATATTTTTCAAAAATTTACGAAATGACGAGATTCTTATTTTTGACATAAATCGGATAGAGAGTCGTAAAATTCGCTTGGAGAGCCAAAGTGGTCGATATGCTGAATTCGATATGACAGAATTAGAAAGGACAGATGATTTGCAACATTATCTGGACTAGGGATTTTACCTTCTTTTTCCATTTCTTTATAAAGCGGAAGTAGATGTTTTTCCATTATTTCGATTGGCGACCAAAATTTTGATGGAACCCCTTCTAGCGCTTTAAATTCTGCGGACAATTGTAAATGGCAGTCTGAGTTTGAATCCGACATAATAAAAACGTTTTACAATAACTAAGTATTCGGCCCGCCGATAGGCCAGGGCTGAATATCTTGTTGACGGATCCGGTTCCTCCCTATGGGGAAAGCCTTCTTTTTTGTGTTTGTCC
>NZ_QVON01000019.1 GCF_003426735.1 Arenibacter sp. P308M17 | reverse complement strand
AATAACTAAGTATTCGGCCCGCCGATAGGCCAGGGCTGAATATCTTGTTGACGGATCCGGTTCCTCCCTATGGGGAAAGCCTTCTTTTTTGTGTTTGTCCTGGAGTTTTATTTTGGCAGATCTGCTGTGTCTTTGTGTCGATTTCCAAAATTTGGCCTCTTTTTTAATGACCGTGCCCTATGTTTTTCCCATACTTGGGGAGGCTTCCTGTCATTTACGGGTAAAATGCTTGAATTTGGGGCATACCCCGGCCGTCCCGCACCTTGCAGGTATTTTTTATGATCCTCCGCCATGTCCCAGCATTGCCATCCAGCCATGGGGCGGACCGCGCCCGTCGAAGGTCATTACTGTGACCAGTTTTCCTTTCTTGCAGCTCGGGCACCTGCCGTGAAGTGGTGTGGGCTTCTCGCCTACGGCTTTTACCGGGGTAATGGAAAGCATCTTTTGAAGGGCGGGCAGTTTCTTCCTTTTCCAACCACTGCTCAAGATACCGTAATGCCTTATCCGCGTAAAACCTTTGGGCAGAACGTGTAAGGCGAACCGACGTGTGAACTCATGTGTGGAGAGTTTTAAAACCTCCTTCCTTCCACCTTTCCTGTAATTTTTTATGGAGAACGATACTTCACCTTTTATTTTATCGATCTGCTTGATCCGGTAATTGCTGATAGCTATTTTGTGGGTATACCGGCCCAGATATTCCACCACATATTTTGGGGTATGGAACTGCTGTTTTGCGTACACTACCCAACTTTTGGCAAAGAGCTTATCGTATATTTCCGATGGTATGGGCACCTTTTCCCTGCGCAAAAGAGCGATATATTTTGCCCGGAACACCCCACTCACCGATTTCACATTGAAGAGGTACTTCCCCTTGTTCTTAGCCGGTTTCCATTTGCCCGATCTGTTCACTCCGCCTCCAGGGACAATACAGTGCAGGTGCGGGTGCAAGCTCAGGTTTTGCCCCCAGGTGTGCAAGATGGCTATCATGCCCATTTTTGCGCCCAGATGTTTTGGGCTCCCTCCAAACTGCCCAAGGGTGGCCCACGCCGCTTTGAACAGGCTTCCATAGACTATTCTGGGATGGGACAGGGCATAGGTATCCAGCTCCGGGGGAAGTGTGAACACGACATGGAAATAGGGCACGTTCAGAAGTTCGCTTTCCCGCGCCCGTATCCACTGCTCCCGCTTATGTCCCTGACAGGTAGGGCAATGTCGGTTCCTGCAACTGTTGTAGCTGATGTGGAGTTTATGGCAGCAATCGCATTTATCCATATGCCCGCCCATGGCAGGTGTACGGCACCGGCGGATGGCATGCAGTGTGCGCCTGTGCCAACCCGTAAAAGCTTTTGACGAGATATAATCTTGCTCCATTTCCAGCACATCGGCCACCTTGTAGTGGCTGCGCACTAATCAAAAAGCGTGTCGAGCGGGCTGAACTTACGCGAACTTCCCGTATTTGCCACATGTAAATAAACGAGGGTCGTCTCAATAAAGGCATGTCCCAAAAGCTCTTTCAGGCTCATGATGTTGAGCCCTTCTTCAAGCAAGTGTGTGGCATAGGTGTGGCGCAAACAGTGGGCCGTTATGGTCTTGTGGGTGTTTACCTTGCTTCTGTTTTCTTTTATGACCCATTGTATTGCGGTGGTGGTAACGGGTCGGGGCACTCCATCATCCGTCACTTGGCTGTTGAACAGGAAGGTGGTGGGTGATTCTGTCGAAATATACTTTTTGAGTCCGCGCGCAAGGTGTTTGCTAAGGGGGACGTAGCGATCTAATTTGCCCTTTTGTTTCTTTACGAAAACAGTTTGTCGGTCAAAGTCAACATCACTTAAGCGCAGTGCACAGAGCTCATAACTTCTAAGCCCGCAACCATAAAGCATGCCCAGCATCAGCCGGTGTTTTAGGTATTTGGGCGCCTTGAGCAAAGTGCGTACTTCAGGTTTGCTCAGCACTACGGGCAGTTTGTTCTGCCGTTTGATCTGCGGAAGCTTGACCCGTTTATCTTCTATATCCAGCACTTTATAAATGGCACGAAGACCAAAAATGGTGTGTTTGAAAAAACTTTCGGAAGGCGTTTTATGCAGGTTCTGGCAGTGAAAAAGATAGTCGTCGATGAGTTCCTTTGAGAGCTTCTCAGGGCTTTCCTTGTAGTGCAGACCTAGATGCGCAAGGCAGCGCGTGTAGTTGTGCAAAGTGCTTTTCGCCTTGCCATTGATCGCAAAACTCTTGCTTAGTTTTTCACAAAGGCTATCAAAACCCGGAACTTCTGTGATAGCAGTCTCTACTATCGTTTTACTTTTTTTTATACATTACATTGTTTTTTAAGATTGCATAAATTTAAGTAAAACGTATTTTGAACACGACAAAGCTTCCGACCGGTAGGGAGGATTCGTTCAACA
>NZ_QVON01000018.1 GCF_003426735.1 Arenibacter sp. P308M17 | reverse complement strand
CCAAGCTGGCGGACAACGCGGTGCAGACCGAAAACATATTGAACGGTACTATTTTAACAGAGGATATTTCCTCAGGTGGTAACGATAAAGTTATGGTTACCGATGCGGTAGGTACCGTGGCCTGGGTAGACAAGTCGAGCTTCGATGCCATTGCGGACCAGATAACGATTACAGGTTTAGGTACGACTTTGGATCCCTTCAAGGTAGAGGACCTTTCCATCATTACAGCCAAGCTGGAAGATGGGGCTGTTACGACCATAAAATTAGATGAAGATGCCGTGACCAATGCGAAATTGGCGGACAATGCGGTTCAGACCGAAAATATATTGAACGGCACAATTTTAACAGAGGATATTTCCTCTGGAGGTAACGATAAGGTTTTGGTTACGGATGCGGTAGGTTCCGTGGCCTGGGTGGATAGATCCAGCTTCGATGCCATTGCGGACCAAGTAACCATAACAGGAATCGGTACTACTTTGGATCCTTTCAAAGTGGAGGACCTGTCCATAGTAACCGCAAAATTGGGTGCCGACGCGGTGACCAATGCCAAGTTGGCGGACGATGCGGTGCAGACCGAAAACATTTTGAACGGTACCATCCTTACCGAGGATTTGGCATCCGGAGGCAATGATAAGGTTCTGGTTACGGATGCAGTTGGGACAGTTGTTTGGGTGGACAGGTCCAGCTTCGCCGTTTTGGCGGATCAGGTAACGATTACGGGTGTGGGCACGACATTGGATCCGTTCAAGGTAGAGGATCTTTCGATAGTAAATTCCAAACTTGGCCCTGATGCGGTAACTAATTCCAAACTGGCCGACAATGCGGTTCAATTGGAGAACATTGCCGATGGTACGGCTTCAGGCCAAGTTATGCAATGGGACGGGTCCGACTGGATTCTAATAGATTTAGGTTCTGTGACGGTAACGGAAGTAGACGGCATAATAGGAAATGAAATTTTAAATGCAACAGATGGCACTTTGGTCCGTTCAGGAGCAGGAACAACGGGTAGTCCTTATACACTGGATGTATCGGCCGGTGGAATTACCAATGCAGAATTGGCGGACAACGCGGTTCAAACAGAAAACATATTAAGCGGAGGTAACGATAAAGTTTTAGTAACCGATGCGGTGGGTACCGTGGCCTGGGTGGACAAGTCGAGCTTCGACGCCATTGCCGATCAGGTAACCATAACAGGAATCGGTACTACTTTGGATCCGTTCAAGGTAGAGGACCTATCCATTGTCACGTCCAAGCTGGGAGACGGAGCGGTTACAACCGTAAAAATGGATGACGATGCGGTGACCAATGCGAAATTGGCGGACAATGCGGTTCAAACAGAAAACATATTAAGTGGCGGTAACGATAAGGTCTTGGTTACTGATGCCGTGGGTACAGTAGAATGGGTAGATAAAGTATTGCTAAATACCGATAATCAGGGAATTAGTAGTTCGGTGGTTAGTGCGAATGAATCAGTAAGTATAGTCTTGGAAAGAGGAGGTAGTACTACAATTGATATCCGTGATGCAGATGATGATCCGAATAATGAAATAGAACTGCCCGTAGGAGGAAAGGGGGGACAAGTCCTGTCTACTGATGGGTCGGGAATTTATTCTTGGATCGATCCCGATACCGGCCCACAAGGTCCAGCGGGTCCCCAAGGCCCTCCCGGTAGTGATGGCGCCACAGGAGCCCAGGGTCCAACAGGTGACACTGGAGCAACCGGTGCACAAGGTCCTACAGGAGCCACAGGGGCTCAAGGTCCGACAGGAGAAACTGGAGCAACCGGTGCGCAAGGAATACAAGGTCCGACAGGTGAGAAAGGAGATACGGGAGCCACAGGTGCCCAAGGAATACAGGGTGTAACCGGTGCTAAAGGGGATACTGGTGACACAGGAGCCCAGGGTCCAACAGGTGACACTGGAGCAACCGGTGCACAAGGTCCTACAGGAGCCACAGGGGCTCAAGGTCCGACAGGAGAAACTGGAGCAACCGGATCACAAGGAATACAAGGTGAAAAAGGTGACCAAGGAGATACCGGGGCCACTGGTGCCCAAGGTCCAACAGGAAATACTGGAGCCACTGGAGCCAAGGGAGATACAGGTGCCAAGGGAGATACTGGCGAGACCGGAGTGCAAGGTCCAACCGGTGCCCAAGGAATACAGGGTGTAACCGGAGCTAAAGGGGATATTGGTGACACAGGTGCCACCGGAGCCCAAGGAATACAGGGTGTGACTGGAGCCAAAGGAGATACAGGTGACACGGGAGCCACAGGTGCCCAAGGAATACAGGGTGTAACCGGTGCTAAAGGGGATACTGGTGACACAGGTGCCCAGGGTCCAACAGGTTACACTGGAGCAACCGGAGCCCAAGGCCCAACAGGAGCCAAGGGAGATACTGGTGATACCGGAGCAACCGGATCACAAGGAATACAAGGTCCGACAGGTGAGAAAGGAGATACAGGAGATACCGGGGCAACCGGAGCACAAGGTCCAACAGGAAATACAGGTGCCACCGGAGCCCAAGGAATACAGGGTGTGACTGGAGCAACCGGAGCCCAAGGCCCAACAGGAGCCAAGGGAGATACTGGTGATACCGGAGCAACCGGATCACAAGGAATACAAGGTGAAAAAGGTGACCAAGGAGATACCGGGGCCACTGGTGCCCAGGGTCCAACCGGAGCACAAGGTCCAACAGGAAATACAGGTGCCACCGGAGCCCAAGGAATACAGGGTGTGACTGGAGCAACCGGAGCCCAAGGCCCAACAGGAGCCAAGGGAGATACTGGTGATACCGGAGCAACCGGATCACAAGGAATACAAGGTGAAAAAGGTGACCTAGGAGATACCGGGGCCACTGGTGCCCAAGGTTCAACCGGAGCACAAGGTCCAACAGGAAATACTGGTGCCACCGGGGCCCAAGGAATACAGGGTGTAACCGGAGCTAAAGGAGATACTGGTGACACGGGAGCCACAGGTGCTCAAGGAATACAGGGTGTGACAGGAGCAACCGGAGCCCAAGGCCCAACAGGAGCCAAGGGAGATACTGGTGATACCGGAGCACAAGGTCCAACAGGAAATACAGGTGCCACCGGAGCCCAAGGAATACAGGGTGTGACTGGAGCAACCGGAGCCCAAGGCCCAACAGGAGCCAAGGGAGATACTGGTGATAC
>NZ_QVON01000017.1 GCF_003426735.1 Arenibacter sp. P308M17 | reverse complement strand
ATAAGTTCATTGATATATTGTAAAGACAGCGTGCCGCCTTCTTGGAAACGGGGAGGCGGCACAGAGAAAGAAATCGAGATAACGGGCCGGGAAAGATGCCTTTATGGGTTGATCGAAGTTATATAAGAATCAACGATGAAGAGTTTGATCCTGGCTCAGGATGAACGCTAGCGGCAGGCCTAACACATGCAAGTCGAGGGGCAGCGGGGATAAGCTTGCTTATCCGCCGGCGACCGGCGCACGGGTGCGCAACGCGTATAGAATCTGCCCTGTACCGGGGAATAGCCCAGAGAAATTTGGATTAACGCCCCATGGTATGTACTTGTGGCATCACATGTACATTAAAGGCTACGGTACGGGATGACTATGCGTCCCATTAGTTAGTTGGCAGGGTAACGGCCTACCAAGACGTCGATGGGTAGGGGCCCTGAGAGGGGGATCCCCCACACTGGTACTGAGACACGGACCAGACTCCTACGGGAGGCAGCAGTGAGGAATATTGGACAATGGGCGGGAGCCTGATCCAGCCATGCCGCGTGCAGGAAGACGGTCCTATGGATTGTAAACTGCTTTTGTACGGGAAGAACAAGGGGCACGCGTGCCCCTCTGACGGTACCGTAAGAATAAGGATCGGCTAACTCCGTGCCAGCAGCCGCGGTAATACGGAGGATCCGAGCGTTATCCGGAATCATTGGGTTTAAAGGGTCCGTAGGCGGGCCATTAAGTCAGGGGTGAAAGTCTGCGGCTCAACCGTAGAATTGCCCTTGATACTGGTGGCCTTGAGTTATGGTGAAGTAACTAGAATATGTAGTGTAGCGGTGAAATGCATAGATATTACATAGAATACCGATTGCGAAGGCAGGTTACTAACCATATACTGACGCTGATGGACGAAAGCGTGGGTAGCGAACAGGATTAGATACCCTGGTAGTCCACGCCGTAAACGATGGATACTAGCTGTCCGGGCGCAAGCCTGGGCGGCCAAGCGAAAGTGATAAGTATCCCACCTGGGGAGTACGTCCGCAAGGATGAAACTCAAAGGAATTGACGGGGGCCCGCACAAGCGGTGGAGCATGTGGTTTAATTCGATGATACGCGAGGAACCTTACCAGGGCTTAAATGTGGTCCGACAGCCTTAGAGATAGGGTTTCCTTCGGGCGGACCACAAGGTGCTGCATGGTTGTCGTCAGCTCGTGCCGTGAGGTGTCAGGTTAAGTCCTATAACGAGCGCAACCCCTGCCGTTAGTTGCCAGCATGTAAAGATGGGGACTCTAACGGGACTGCCGGTGCAAACCGCGAGGAAGGTGGGGATGACGTCAAATCATCACGGCCCTTACGTCCTGGGCCACACACGTGCTACAATGGCCGGTACAGAGAGCAGCCACTGGGCGACCAGGAGCGAATCTACAAAACCGGTCACAGTTCGGATCGGGGTCTGCAACTCGACCCCGTGAAGCTGGAATCGCTAGTAATCGGATATCAGCCATGATCCGGTGAATACGTTCCCGGGCCTTGTACACACCGCCCGTCAAGCCATGGAAGCCGGGAGTGCCTGAAGTCCGTCACCGCAAGGAGCGGCCTAGGGCAAGATCGGTAACTAGGGCTAAGTCGTAACAAGGTAGCCGTACCGGAAGGTGCGGCTGGAACACCTCCTTTCTAGGGAATCTGCCCATGGGGGCCTTTTTCAAGGGCCCGTTGTTTCGGTTTCTGTCTTTATAATAAACATAAAAAACTATAGTGAGTCTCATAGCTCAGCTGGTTAGAGCGCTACACTGATAATGTAGAGGTCGGCAGTTCGAGTCTGCCTGGGACTACGATGCAGCGGTGCTGCAGGTTCAAGGCCCTAAGTTTGAAAGCTTAAGGTTTTGGAACGTTCATTGATTGAAAGTATTGGAAATTCTAGAAGTTGGGTCGACTGTCAACTGTAAACTGGCAACTGCCAACTTATGGGAAAACGGGGGATTAGCTCAGCTGGCTAGAGCGCCTGCCTTGCACGCAGGAGGCCATCGGTTCGACTCCGATATTCTCCACCATACAATTGGCAATGACCAATTAGCAATAAGCAATTT
This sequence comes from Arenibacter sp. P308M17, assembly GCF_003426735.1. Taxonomy (GTDB): domain Bacteria; phylum Bacteroidota; class Bacteroidia; order Flavobacteriales; family Flavobacteriaceae; genus Arenibacter. Next base: position 3,055 of record NZ_QVON01000017.1, on the reverse strand, counting down.
TAAATTGTTGATTGTTAATTGATCACTGTTCACTGTAAAACGTTCATTGACATATTGGGACAGGGTGCGCAAAAGATTCAGGTCTTTGCGTACGCTGAAAAAGAAACACGAAAGTAAGGTAAAGTACAAGAATACGAGAGAGGGCCCAAAGGACGCTGCCGCGGAATTAGGGCCCCGCAATAGATTAAAAGGTCTGGCGACAAGCTGGATAAGGGCGTATGGGGAATGCCTAGGCTCTCAGAGGCGACGAAGGACGCGATAAGCTGCGAAAAGCTGCGGGGATCGGCACATACGATGTGATCCGCAGGTATCCGAATGGGGCAACCCGGCATGTTGAAGGCATGCCATGGCGAAAGCCAGGCAAACCCGGTGAACTGAAACATCTAAGTAGCCGGAGGAGGAGAAAACAAAAGTGATTCCGTGAGTAGTGGCGAGCGAAAGCGGATTAGTCCAAACCGATGTTGTTTCGGCAATATCGGGGTTGTAGGACCGCGAGATTCGATGTGCGATGAACCGGAACCCTTTGGAAAGAGGGGCCGTAGAGGGTGACAGTCCCGTACGGGCAAAGAACATGATCGATAGCGGTATCCTGAGTAGCGCGGGGCACGTGAAACCCTGTGTGAATCCGGCGGGACCATCCGCCAAGACTAAATACTCCTGAGAGACCGATAGTGGACCAGTACCGTGAGGGAAAGGTGAAAAGAACCCTGAACAAGGGAGTGAAAAAGATCCTGAAACCATACGCCTACAAGCGGTCGGAGCCCTTCGGGGTGACGGCGTGCCTTTTGCATAATGAGCCTACGAGTTACTTTTACTGGCAAGGTTAAGCACTTCAGGTGCGGATCCGTAGCGAAAGCGAGTCTGAACAGGGCGCCATAGTCAGTAGTAGTAGACGCGAAACCGTGTGATCTACCCATGGGCAGGTTGAAGCTGTGGTAACACACAGTGGAGGACCGAACCCGTTGACGTTGAAAAGTCTTGGGATGACCTGTGGGTAGGGGTGAAAGGCCAATCAAACTCGGAAATAGCTCGTACTCCCCGAAATGCATTTAGGTGCAGCGTGCACATAGTTTTATAGAGGTAGAGCTACTGATTGGATGCGGGGGCTTCACCGCCTACCAATTCCTGACAAACTCCGAATGCTATGAAATGTTTGTGCGCAGTGAGGGCATGGGTGCTAAGGTCCATGTCCGAGAGGGAAAGAACCCAGATCACCGGCTAAGGTCCCGAAGTATATGCTAAGTTGATATAACGCGGTGGAACTGCACAGACAGCCAGGATGTTGGCTTGGAAGCAGCCATTCATTTAAAGAGTGCGTAACAGCTCACTGGTCGAGCGGTTCCGCATGGATAATAATCGGGCATAAGCATATCACCGAAGCCGTGACTTCCATTCTATGGAGGGGTAGGGGAGCATTGTAGTGCCGCTGAAGGCGATCTGTAAGGGTTGCTGGAGGAGCTACAAACGAAAATGTAGGCATAAGTAACGATAATGCGGGCGAGAAACCCGCACGCCGAAAGACCAAGGTTTCCCCAGCTATGCTAATCAGCTGGGGGTCAGTCGGGACCTAACACGAACCCGAAAGGGGCAGTGGATGGACAACAGATTAATATTTCTGTACCCGCTCACGCTAAAAGTGACGGAGTCGAGAAGTTGGTGCGTGCAGACGGAATTGCACGTTGAACCACGCCAAAGCGTGGGATAGTACGGCGAGACTTCGGTCGAGCCGATAATCCAGCGTATCGGCTTCCTAGAAAAGCGAGTGAAGCGGCCCGTACCGCAAACCGACACAGGTGGTTGGGATGAGTATTCTAAGGCGCTCGAGAGATTCATGGCCAAGGAACTAGGCAAAATGGACCCGTAACTTCGGGAGAAGGGTCGCCCCCCCTTGTGGGGGGCCGCAGTGAAGAGGTCCAGGCGACTGTTTATCAAAAACACAGGGCTCTGCAAAATCGAGAGATGAAGTATAGGGCCTGACACCTGCCCGGTGCTGGAAGGTTAAGAGGAGATGTCATGGCGCAAGTCAGAAGCATTGAATTGAAGCCCCAGTAAACGGCGGCCGTAACTATAACGGTCCTAAGGTAGCGAAATTCCTTGTCGGGTAAGTTCCGACCTGCACGAATGGTGCAACGATCTGGACACTGTCTCGGCCATGAGCTCGGTGAAATTGTAGTATCGGTGAAGATGCCGGTTACCCGCAGTGGGACGAAAAGACCCCGTGCACCTTTACTATAGCTTCGTATTGACCTTGGGCAACCAATGTGTAGGATAGCTGGGAGGATTTGAAGCGGTGCCGCCAGGCATCGTGGATCCATTGTTGAAATACCAGCCTTTGTTTGTCCGGGGCCTAACTCCCATATGGGAGGACAGTGCGTGGTGGGTAGTTTGACTGGGGTGGTCGCCTCCAAAAGAGTAACGGAGGCTTCTAAAGGTGCCCTCAATACGGTTGGCAATCGTGTGCAGAGTGCAATGGCACAAGGGCGCTTGACTGAGAGACATACAGGTCGACCAGGTACGAAAGTAGAGCATAGTGATCCGGTGGTTCCGCATGGAAGGGCCATCGCTCAAAGGATAAAAGGTACGCCGGGGATAACAGGCTGATCTCCCCCAAGAGCTCATATCGACGGGGGGGTTTGGCACCTCGATGTCGGCTCGTCACATCCTGGGGCTGGAGAAGGTCCCAAGGGTTGGGCTGTTCGCCCATTAAAGTGGCACGCGAGCTGGGTTCAGAACGTCGTGAGACAGTTCGGTCTCTATCTACTGCGGGCGTTAGAAATTTGAGTGGACCTGACCCTAGTACGAGAGGACCGGGTCGGACCGACCGCTGGTGCGCCGGTTGTCCCGCCAGGGGCATTGCCGGGTAGCTATGTCGGGACGGGATAAGCGCTGAAAGCATATAAGCGCGAAACCCGCCACAAGATGAGATTTCTTTAAAGGGCCGTGGGAGATGACCACGTCGATAGGCCATAGGTGGAAGGGCGGCAACGTCCGTAGCCGAGTGGTACTAATTGCCCGTTGGCTTGCGCAAACGCCGTCCCGCGGGAGACCGCGGGAG
>NZ_QVON01000016.1 GCF_003426735.1 Arenibacter sp. P308M17 | reverse complement strand
AGGGCAAACATCTTCTGTTCCTTGCTCATCGTATACTATTTTAGGGCAAAGCTAGAGACAGGAAATCAAGATGGCAATATGTGCTTGGTGGGGTGGATACGCCAATCCCTCCATTCAGAAATTCTCCCAAATAGTAATCCTTGTGAATATAAGCTCTGATTTGCCGTATTACTTTTTTTACATTCTTTGATACTTCAACCTTTTTATCCTGATTTTGCTCAAATAGTTTGGCAGCTTTATCAACTGCATCAAATCTTGAACTACAGTACACAATATTGCTTTCTTTGCCACCAATTCCAGAAAGCAAATCATAAATCGTCTCTGACTGAGTTACAATTGAGGGTTCAAATAAGTAGTTGCCATTATCCAAGTAATGAGTAACCTTCTTTTCAACCAAATCAATAAAAAACAGATTTTGTGAAACAGGTGTTTCTATTGTCCTGAAAAATTGCTTCTCATCTTTTTTAAACAGTTTTAGAAAAACTTCAGGATTCGAAACATTCGGAGAAGAAAAATATAAATTTAGATTGGGGTTCCTTCTTAGTACCTTGGAAATAGCTGAATATGCCGTAACTGCCCGACTATCTTTTTCTGCTGCCAGTTTATGGGCTTCATCTATGAATAAATAAGCAATGGAAGGGTTTTTCTTTTGAGATAGATAACTCAAAAGCCTTTCAGGCGTAAGCACAAAAATGTAATGCTGCTCTGCTGATGGCAATTCAGAAACATTGGAGTTTGTTATTACCGTGTAATTGTAATGCTCCAATACATCTTTAAGTTCTTTATTCAGGTCTATGGAAAATTGGTTAATCAAAGCCCTGGTAGGAACCATGATTACAATATTCTCAGGTGGTTTGTTGCCTATTACTTTTCTGATAAACGATTTAATGATGAACGATTTGCCCATAGATGTAGGACCTGAAAAGCTAAAATGCTTTGACCCGCTTATCTTCTTGTAAAGCTCAAATTGTGAATCTGTGAAAATTAAATTTTCGGTATCAGGAACCGCTTGGATAAACTCTTTGACTTTCTTTTCAACCTCTCTGTCAAAAGGCAGTTCAGAACTGTTATTTTCATTCTTTAAAAACTCAATACCGGGGAAGTTGCCCAATTTTGCTAATACAGAATGGGAAAACGTCTGATAATAAGGATGGGCTTTGTAATCTTCATTTAGTAAGGTAATGAGTTGGTAAGCTTTGTTTCTCGCTTCCGGATTTTTGGAATTGGAAAGGATGTCTGCAAAGCGAAGCGTGTCGTTCAATTCTTTCTCGGTTAGCTTTATGCTTCTGCCATTTTCCGAGAACAAATTATTAGCCAATAGTTTAGCTGCTTTATTATTTAAAGAAATAAAGTATTCATCTTGCAATACATCATTGGCTAAGCGTTCTATCATTCTTCAGCTCGTGTTATTTTTTTGATGATTTCTTTTCGTGTTTCATCCAGTTTCATGAATGGAAAAACATACACGTAGAACGTGTAACTGAATAGCTCATATTCCTCGATCTTCTTTTTGATGTGGTTCATTTTGCTCTCTACTTCGGCTTTTATTTTAGCCTTAATCAATGCCAGAAATTTATCGTTGCTCAAACGCTTTTCTTCTTTGGTCGGGTCAATCTCAAATCCTGCAAAAATGGCAAAGGCATTATTCTTTACAATGGGGTCTGCATCACTAGCCTTTGGCATGATTACCGATTTCAAGAACTGGTATAAGTCTTCATCAAAAGCCTCTTTGCATAATTGAGAATTAATAAGGCCAATTTCATCATGGATATTGTTCTTTTTCCTTGTCAAAAAATCATGGATTGATTTAAAAGCATGTGAAATGGATGTTGTTAGGCTTTGTTCGAGCTTTGATTCGCCAAAAATTAGCTGATAGTTTTTAGGACCCAATTCAAGCAAGTGAATACCATCCGAACCTTTGGCATAATCGTTTGAGGACAGCTTTATTTCAAGCTTTGTCAGAATTTTAGGAGCCTTTAGGTGTGCTTCCAGAAAGCAAAACAGAAGTAATTCACCTGCTTCACCATCATTAACATTATAATTTCTAAATTTTGATGCCGCACTTACGTATAATTCACCACGTCTTTGATCCTTTTCAAAATCTAATATCTCTTTTCTGGATAGTGAAAAAGAAATAAAGTGATTCTGTAATTGTCTCACTAATTCATCATAACAAAACAGGTTATTCTCAATTTTTAAAATATGCAGATTGAGTTTTGAATTGGTATCAGGCACATCACATTCAATCTCTTTATAAAAGATTTCCAAGAATTTCTCGTTTATGCTGGGTTTAAAGTCCATGAATATTTAGTACTGAATGTTCTTTACAATAAGGCACAACAAGCGGATATAGTTATTAATTATACATCCCACGCACTAATATAGTTTAAATTCTAAAGAAATGGGATTTTTGTAAATGGGTCTTACGGATGTAAGATTCCCTTTGCTCGTTCTCATCCAAAAGAACAGGTATGGGCGCAAAAAACGCACATAGCCGTAGCTACGTAAGGATTTTTGCAACGCAGGAGCGGCTCAAGAGACACATTAAATTACCCGTAGGTTTAGGCTTGACTGGACACTAACTATTTATTATGGATCCTTTTTATTTCTTACCAATTTAGGGAATTTTGGTTTGTGCAAGGAGTTTTTTTCTTTTTTACCTTAAGTGGTACAGGTTAAAAGGGAATGACTGGCACTAACCACCAAGAAATATTATGAATTGGCGGGCCACATGGTGTATATGTTGGACCTTGCAGACCACCTGAACGCTTCTTAGTTATTTGGCACAGCTTTTTTTTACGGCTGTAACCAATCTCTATCAGGTCTAGCAATTTGCCGCGCATTATTAATTGCCATATCTAAAGTCAGACAAGTTGAAGCTCTATACATCAATCCATAATCTTCAACGACCAACGCTAAATCCGCAATTTTGGGATCATTTAAGCAAAGCGGAACTAAAAGCTGAATATTATTCCGATAATATTGAGGTACGGCAGTTTTGTAACTTCTTTTTACACGTTCTTTTGCGCTATTTATTGAACCGTGAATTGAATTTTGAAGTTGATAATTATTCATTGAACAATATGGTTCGGGAAATCGGTTTTTATTGTCTTCAATAATGTGCTCTACGTTTGCAACTAATTCTTTTTTTACATCATAAACTAATTTAGCTGGGTCATCAAAATAAAATGCCATTTCAGGTAGCTTGGGAAATTTGCTCAATTCATATTCACCTTTCCTTAAAAATTTGTAAAAATGCCAATAAGGTTCAACATCCTCGATTTTGTTTTCATCAAATACCATAAATATGGCTTCTTGATTTCTTGTTACAAGTCCCGTATTTATACAGCAATGTGTTCCTTCCCTTGAGTAACTTATTTTCTTCTCCTCTGCAAGTCGTCTGTAAGTATATTTTATATAGTTTTCCAAAATCGGGAAATCCGATTCTGATTCTGTATGATGATATTTCCAATCTTCATCTTCGGACAAATTTGCTAAAAATTCAATATTTTCAGAAAACCGTGGTAAAAAAGCAAATTGGTGTAAATTTTCGGGAAGATCAAGTTTGTCGTTTCTCATTGTTCATGGGTTTGTTTAAGTTTAATTTCTATAATGAATTATGTTGTGTAGGTTTTGCGCTATCCTTGTTATTTGTTTTGGATCCTTATTATTTCTTACCAATTTAGGGATTTTTGCTTTGTGCTGGGGAAATTTTTTTACGGGTTTTCCTTAAAGTGGTACTAAAGACGGTAGTCTGCCAAAATAAAACCCAAGGAGCGTTTTCCCCATAGAAAATATGGATCCGTAAACAAGAGATTCATACCTGGTCTATCGGCGGGCCAAATACTTCTTAGTTATTGGGTGTAGTTATTTTTTAGAAATCAGCTAAATCATCATTCTGTATGTTCTTCTTTTCGATTTCCGCTATTCGTTTATTAATTTGTTCTTCAATTTTCGGTCTCATTCCTTTATTAAATTCCGAAATGTCATTGTTAATTAATGAAACCGTATTTTCCATTTTAGGAACTAAATCGGAAATCCAGTTTTTAACTCCTTTCTTAACTTCTTCACTTAATTCAGCACGAGCATACAAGGTTTGATAACTAACAAGCAATAAGTTATTTCCATTGTCAACATCGACATCAACTCTGTCGAATCGGTGGTTTGTTGGCAAAGCGTTTAAAAATTTTGAACCTTGAATGATTTTAAATGTCCATACTACTTTTGCACAAGTATAATTTTGATTTCTATTCACATCAGTTCCTGCTGGGAAAAATTTTCCCAAAACTTGAGCCATTTCCACTCTTGCTGATTTTTTAGTAAAATCAATTTCAAGAGTTTTCTCTTTATAAATGTCAAAAATTTCGTTAGTTATTTTATGCAAATTCTCTTTATTCAATTCGTGTTCATTGTAACCACTAACTTCGTTAATCGCTTTTCCAAATGTCTTTTGGAATATTAAGTTTATCGGATTTTCGTTAAATAATTTCATCTAAAATGTCTTTTTGAGTTTGAGTGGTTTAATTACGCCCAACTTACGGATATAGTAACTTGTAATTATATTTTTTTTATAGGCCCAATGCAACAAATAAATTTTGTCGAATTAATTTGGCAGGATTTGTACGATACCCATTTTACAGCGTCTGGAGGGAATGACGGTGTTGGTCTCGGTTTTGCGCCTACCTTGTTATTTGTTTTGTATCCTTTTTATTTCTTCCAATTTAGGGATTTTTAGTTAATATATCTTTCGTTATTTTTTCCTTTTTAAAATTCCAACGAGTGTCACAAAAAAGTCCCGAAAGACAAAATAAAGGACATCCGATTCATTATAGTCTTTCAAATCCTCTACCCTTGATATTTTTTCATTCAACGATTTAAGTCTTTTGTTCAGTTGTGGTAATAAATTTTCCATTGGAAGTTCAAAGAGAGAGTTGTTATTTGGTAGATTAACTCTACCCGATAGCCAAATTGCTACAATTTTATTCTCTTTCAGAACTATTCTATTCGGAATTCCATTTACACCTTCGAATTCAATTTCTCCTGTTTCTTCATTATCGACTTTCCTTAATTTTTTGTTTTTGAGCAATACTGAAATATCATCTCCCAACTTAAAGTCCAAGTCAAAGAAATGGTTATCCCACTCATAAAATATTTTGTCGATTTTACTCATAATGCACACAACAAGCGGATATAGTTATTAACTATACATCCCACGCACTAATATAGTTTAAATTCTAAAGAAATGGGATTTTTGTAGATGGGTCTTACGGTTGTAAGCTTCCCTTTGCTCGTTCCCATCCAAAAGAACAAGTATGGTGTTTTTATTCCATTTCGGACCTTTTTTTCTCAACTTGTAAAATATTATTTTGAATGTCTTTCATTATCCATTTTCCCCACCAACCTGCATAAAAATTAAAAGTCGTTTTCATTTTAAAATAGCTATATAAATGTAAACGATTTAGACCATTTGGTAGTTTTTCAAGTTCATAAGTCCCATTCAAGACGTTAAAATAATCTCCCCCAATCACAACGTGTTCATCCAAAGTTGTCGATGGAATTTCGTGTGGATAGGCTTTGATAGTGAAAACCATTTTTTCATTGTCCTTGTATTCCGTTACGGTTTCGTGAAAAACAAGTCCTTTTGTGAAAATAGCTTCTCGATATGCTCCAATTCCTTCAAAGTTCAATTCCGCTTTTACAGGTCTTGGAAAACCCAGCATTCTTGGCAAATATCCTTTGTCTTGTGCAATCGGAATTTCTTTAACACGAGTTACATTATCCCAAATTTTTTCAGCTGGTGCATTTATATCAATGTAAGTATATGCTTTATAAGTTCCGGGAATCGTTTCTAACAGACTTTCTATAGGTCCAATCAAAAAAGGAATTAGAAGTAATATTGAAACATTAAATCGGTCGTTTTTTCTTTGCGCTTTTAAATACCCACCAAAAAGTCCGCCTATTGATGCTGTTAACAAAAAAACAGGTAGAATCATTAGCCAACAAGCCCAACCTTCGATTGCTAAAGCTAAAGTCAGAACCAAAAAAATCAGTATAGGAATCCAAGGTGCAAAAATTCTGTACGCTATACTTTTTGCTTTTTCATAGGTTGATAAATAGACCGTTAAAGCTCCAATTATGGTTGGTAAAATGAATAAAAAGGTTGTCGACATTACAGAAAAAAAGTCATCCCAAGTTTCCAATTTCATTCCGAAAATTATTCTGACTAGCATTGCATAAATAACTGGAATTCCAATCGCAATAAGGAAGTTTTTAATTTTTCGATTCATTTTTCAAATTGAAATCAACATTTTAGGATTACATCATGTAAGCTAAGGGCAAGGTTTCTTTGGGTTTGCCGTTGTATTATGCGGTGTCGTTTCTGCGATTGCAAAGCTATGGGGATTAATTTTTTATTCCTTCCAATTTAGGGATTTTTGGTTAATATATGCAAAGGCATGAGGGTGATGCCCAAAACAGGAGGGAATTATTGGTTTGGTTTATGTTGGGATGTTCTGGTTTATGGGATAGGTGGTGGAAGGCGAAGGCGGGGGTTGATAATAGGAAGTTATTTCCCGTTAGTAACTTGTTTGACTTTTTTTGTTGTTAGAATGCCTAAATCGGCATCAAATGAATATTCAACATCCTGTTTTTTAAATTTAAAAGGCTCGTGTAATCCCAACCTATATTTATACCCAACATTAATTACATTTCCCTCTATTGATTTAATTTTTGAACTTCCTCCATAGACCCAAGCAGGATTTTCTTCATTTGTTTTTTTCCAAATGCTGTCATTTTGGAGTTCTAGAGGATTAAATACAATGTTTATATGTTCTTTGTTTTTCTCGTTTGTCAATCCAATTTTGGCGTGTGAGGAATAAGCTGTTACTATTCCATACCAATCTTCGATTTTTATCAATTCTATTTTTTCATACCAATTATCTTCATTGTAAATTCCATTTCCCAAATACAATGTATCTGAATTATCTTTTAATAATTTAAAATCAACATCATAGAATACATCTGCCATATCAGCTGTATATTGTTCTGTACAAATTAATTTACCAAATGGTTTTTCGATTTCGACCGTTTTATAGGTTGGTCCAAAGGCTTCTTTTATCATCCAAAAAAAGCCGATAATAATTATTATCAGAATTGTTAGTGCAATTCCACATCCTTTTTTAATTTTTTCGGTTTTCATTTAATGTTTACCAACAATATGAGATTATTTCATGTAACCCAAGGACACAGTTTTTTGGTTTGGCCGTTGAACTATGCGGTCTCGGTCTTGCGCTATCCTAGTGTATTTGAGTTTGATCCTTTTAATTTCTTGTCAATTTAGGGATTTTTGGTTTGCGCAACGGCCACTTTTGTTGGCATTAGTTATTTTTTCAGTTCTCTTTCGAACTCTTCTAACGATATTTCTTTCCTTTTTCTTGAGTATTCTCCTAAAGCAATTTTTTTATCAAAATCCACTAGTATAAAATCGGAGTGGCACGAGAAAAAATCATAATCATTTTTTGCTCCAATTTCTGAATCATAGTCTAATAAATTGGGAGCAATTAGATAACACTCTCCTATTTCAAATTCAGAAAGATAGGGCCTGCATTGATTTCCGTTATCTCCCCATATAGTTATCTTTTCTCGTGATTCTGTTCCCTTGTATGTTTTAATAATTTCAACGGTCATAGTAAGAGGCATTTTTTTGTCATAACCAATTATTTGGTGGTCAATATAACTGGTGTATTCAATTACTTTAACAAGAGCAACAAATTCTCTAGTATCCGAAATTACACTAAACGAACAATCACCTTTACATTGACAATCACAGGCAAATGAGTTAATAGAAATCAACATCGTTATTACAAGTAATATGTTTGTCTTAATTGGATTTTTCATAATTAATGCCAACTTTAAATATATGGCAAGTTGGGCAGGAAACAATCGATTATTTTCGAGCTAGCCACAAGCCAAATCTTTTTATTTTGTTTTAATTTTTCTCTTTTAATACCAAATCAAAAGATTTGGCGACTTTGCAAATAGACACGAACTTTTGGATTATGCACTAATCGCCCAATTTGCTATATATAGTGTTGAACGAATCCTCCCTACCGGTCGGAAGCTTTGTCGTGTTCAAAATACGTTTTACTTAAATTTATGCAATCTTAAAAAACAATGTAATGTATAAAAA
>NZ_QVON01000015.1 GCF_003426735.1 Arenibacter sp. P308M17 | reverse complement strand
TTTTTATACATTACATTGTTTTTTAAGATTGCATAAATTTAAGTAAAACGTATTTTGAACACGACAAAGCTTCCGACCGGTAGGGAGGATTCGTTCAACAACACCTATAGCAAATTGGGCATAATATGCTAAATTTATTGGCTTGGGAGTATTTACTAAGTCCGCCAAATCTTTTGGATTTGGCAATTAAAAAATGAAAATAATTACAAAACAAAAAGCTTTGGCTACGAGCGCAGACGGAAACGAAAAGTTTCCTTGCCTGCCCTACTTGCCATATACTAAACCGATGTGCTTCATGCCAAAATTCGTCCTGAAAGGGAATTTTTAGTAAATTTGAGAAAAAGAATTGAAATGGATATCGAAACATCAAAAATAGAGCTCGTCAAGATAATATTGAATATCGACAACGATAGATTTATTAAAAAAGTGACGGATTTTATAAATAATGAAAAATCGGATTTTTGGAACGAATTGAGCGCCAATGAACAAGCCGAGATTAAAAAAGGAATCGAACAGTTGGACAAGGGGAAAAAAGTATCTTTCAAGGATGTGATTAAAAAGATCTCTTAGTGGAGGTTTTTCTGTCCGAACTTGCCGAATCCAAACTTAAAAAGATTACACGCCATTTATTGGAGAACTGGAGCTACAAAGTCAAAATGGACTTTTTGGCCAAATTGACCAATAAAATCAAACAAATATCGATTCAACCCGAAAGTTGTACAAAATCGAACGAATTCGGAGGCATCTACAAATGTGTAGTTACAAAACAAACCACTTTTTTCTACCGAATTAATTTCAAAACAGAGGAAATAGAAATAATCACACTTTTCGATACAAGACAGGATCCCCAAAAAATTAAAAAGCAGTTGAAGAAATAATACGAAAGCACAACAATGGCTATAATTCAGTCCTGCCCCCTATCAAAAGATAAAATTAATTACTTTTAAACTGGCACTATTCCGATCCTGAAAATCCCAACGGATTTCCCGGACCGAAATCATAGCCTAAACGTTCTACACCATTTGAATCGAACTAAAATCCATACCACAAAAAAACTAGAAAAGTTGGTAAAGAAACTAATCTCGACCGACCAAAACCGCGATTCCGGAAAACTTGGAAAATGGAACGCAACGGTTTTCTACGTGGTCAGGAAAAAATGTTGGTTGCTCACAAACGGACCGACCAAATACAACGTAATACTGACAGACATAAAATCGGCGGACTTGAAAAACATTGAATCGATTTTTAAAGAATCGTTTTACGGACAGCTTATCTACGACGGAATTATAACGGACTTTAATAATGTGGACTCAATAATTGGTAAATTGGACTTCCTGCCCACCGATAACGACCGAATAACGACTGGATTTCAAAATCACAGATTGCAAGATTTGGATTGGTGGAAATACGAATTCGAGGACTTGGAAAATATGCCGATAAAAAATTTGACAAACAGAATAAATACAACTCCCATCCATATCGGGAAAGGACGAAAAATGTCGGATTACACGAATTCCATTAAAGAAATGGAAAAATTATTGACGGAATAAAAAACGGTGTAGAACACCGGTAACCGTTGCACAAGCCTGTAAAACGTAAAATTACCGACTCAAATAAGCCGCTCTAAGCGGTTTTTCTTTTTTTGATTACCTGGATTTAGACCAAATTCATATCTGCTAAAACGGATTTATCGACTGCTGTCAGTCTGTTTTTCAGTGTAAAAAACAAGTCGAGCATTCCTGCTCCGCTTTTTACTTGTTTTTGCGTGAATTTCAGATACTTTTTGAGGTTGTAGGCAATCGCAGCGAGGTGCATTACCTTGTTGGCCTGACCAATCCCTATGGTATTGATTTTTCTCAGCCCCATGAACTGGGTGAGGGTTCCAAAGACAGGTTCTACGGTGCTTTGCCGTTTGCCTTTCATAAAAGAACCCTGTGGGCTGCGGACCCTTGTATTGTTCCGCTCGTACTCTTCCCTGTAAGCTGTTATATTGATACGCTTTTCACGGCTCTTGCCTATGCATTGGATCTTTATCGGGCATCCCTAGCAATCGCTTCTCTTGGTAAAATAATTATCCCTTAAAGTGCCCTTTTCCAGCTTTTGTTTTCTAAAGATTACTTTTTTACTTTGGGGGCACAACCAATAGTTTCCCTCTTCTATATATGTAAATCCCTCTGGTCCGCCCTTATAGGTGCCATGGGGCGGGATAAAACTTTTAAGTCCCCTTTGTTCCAACAGTGCATAATTCTCCCCACTGCTATAGCCCGTATCCGCCACACAGTTTTCCCAAAGCAGACCCGATTCCCATAATCTGAGTTTGACCCGTTTTACGATGTCTGGTAGTTGTTGATTATCCTTCCCGTCCGCATGATAGGCTTTGATATCGGTGATCACATGGTTGGAGGTGTCCACGGTAAGTTGACTAAGGTAATTGAGCTTTCTGGCCTTGAAAGGCATTTTTTTGGTCTCTGAATACAAATAATCCAGTGGAAGAACGGTTTTTGATTGCCTATATTAATTGTTCTTGAAAACCCGAGCACTTAGTTGAAATAGGTTGAACAGCTTTTCTTGATATGTCTTTGTTCCTTGCATATATTAAGAAACAAAATCGCCCTCTTTTTATATTAAGCCAATATTAATTTTTCCTAACTTGTGCAACAGGCACAATGTACAACCGCAATTACGGCGGATTCGACTACGTCCGAATCCACCCTGAATTGCTAAAGTCGATTCAAAATTGAAAAATGAACGCATATAAAACAGTAATTTAAGGCCAAACGAAACACTTGGAGGTTATTGAATGAACGACACGGCAGATTATAAACCAATAATGGTAAAAATGGGCAAAATCATATTTGACAGTGGAATTTCTCTGGACGGCTTTTTTGCAGGAGACCACAGAGGTCCGGACAATCCAATGGGTGGCGTTTCAGGAAAACTGCACCAATGGATGTTTAAGCAAAAAGCATTTTGGAAACACATCAAAATGGAAGGTGGTGAAGAATACGGTGCGGACAGTAAATTAATTGATGATGTGTTTGAACGAACCGGCTCTTATATTATGGGAAAGCGAATGTTTGAAGAAGGGGAAGTCGTTTGGGCAGAAGATTTATACGAAGCGGACGTTTATGTGTTGACCCATGAAAAACGCGAACCCTGGTTCCAAAAGGGAACAACAACTTTTTATTTCATCAATGACGGAATAGAAAGTGCATTGGAAAAAGCAAAACAATCAGCTCAGGGAAAAGACATTAGAATTCAGGGTGGCGCCAATACTATTCAACAATTTCTCAATGCGGGGCTGGTGGATGAATTTTTCATACACCTCGCCCCAGTTTTTCTAGGAGGTGGAATCCGACTGTTTGACGGCATTGACAAAGACATATATGACATTCAAATTGCAGAAGTAATACCATCTGGGCTCACTACACACTTGAGATATAAATTGATAAAAAAATGAAAGAACCTGCTTCAGGGGTTTTAGCCAAGTTGAGCAATACGCTAGGTTATCATAAAAAAGAAACAATTCAGGAATTATCCGAATATTTGGAAAATGCAATTTTAAATCTGCTCGGTAGAGGAAAAGCGTCACTAGATGTTTTTGGAAAATCACTAATAGAAGAAGGGCCGACATTCAAACAGAATTATAAAATGAAATGAAATGGGAAAAGTAATTGCAGCACTCAATATGACACTTGACGGAATTTACGACCATACAGCGGGAATTCCAGATGAAGAAATACATCGGCATTATACAGCATTGTTGGGACAAGGATACGCAATTCTTTATGGTAGAACAACCTATCAACTTATGGAATTTTGGCGAACGTTTTTAGAAAATCCTTCCGAAGAAAAAACAATGAACGACTTTGCCTTGTCTCTTGACAAAATTCCAAAAATTGTTTTCTCCCGTACACTTAAAAGTATAAATTGGAAAAGTTCAACCATAGCACAACGCGGATTAAAAGATGAGGTTTTGGGATTGAAACAACAATCAGGCAAAGATATTTTTGTTGGCAGTCGCAGTCTAATTATTCAACTAATTAATCTTAACCTGATCGATGAATTCCAACTTTGTATTTATCCAATGGTGGAAGGAAAAGGTTCGACATTGTTTGAGGACATAAACGAAAGGATTATTTTTAAACTCCTTAAGACCAAAACCTTTACGGGAGGAGCTGTAATCCTGTATTATGAACCGAGAAAAGAATAACCACAAAACAATGAACCGTCAACAATGGCTGTCATGAAATAAACCATAACCATTGAGTAAGTTCTGTATAAAATAGAAAAGTAAGAATGAAAAAAAATGAATGCACCATCCGATCTTGAAATTTTCAGTACTAGAATTTTAAACTTTCCTTTAAAGAAAGTATACAAGGCCTTTGCTGATCCTTCCCTTCTTAAAAATTGGTGGGGACCAAATGGATTTACAAACACCATTCATGAATTTGACCTAAAACCGGGTGGAAAATGGATTTTGACTATGCATGGGCCTGAAAAAGGCAACTATGAGAATTCGTCCGTCTTTGAAATTATTAAGCCGAACGAGTTTATAAGTTGGAAAAGAATTTCGCAACCGTTATTCGATATGGAAATTGCCTTTGAAAAAATGGATGGTACTAAAACTCGAATTTCATTTCGAATGGTTTTCAAAACTGTTGAAGAATGCAACAAAATCCGACCTTACGCCTTACCAAAAAATGAAGAAAATTTCGATAGACTGGAAAAAGTAATTGAAAATATGTAAAGATTGAAAATATGTAAAGTAAAAAAACTCCCTATAATAGCGGAGTCTTAGCTTGGTCGGCACTAAAGGTACCAAAAAAAATTAAGGGTACCATACATAATGACCCTGCCATTTAAAATTCAACCCTAGACCCGACCCAAATTATGGAATAAGTGAACAACATGGTAGATTAGAACATAAAGTACCATCCATTGTTGGGTACCAATTCAAATAATAATTAATCTTCAAAAATAGATTGTATGCAAATACGTAAGGGTTTATATCAAACAGGGGGCGACCTTAACGGGTTGACCTTCGATTTGCAGGGAGCCTTGTGGAACGATGGAAATTCATATGTACTGAAAACGAAAACCGGATTGATCATGTTCGATTGTGGTTGCGGAGATACCCTAGACCAAATTTTTGCGAATATGAAATACTGGGGGCTAGACCCGGACGATATTAAATATTGTCTGCTTACGCACCCGCATTTAGATCATGCAGGGGCTGCCCATTTGCTTAAGAAAAGAGGGGTACAACTCATTGCCATCAAAGAAACCGCAGAGGCCATCTCTTCCGGAGACGAACGATGTGCGGGATATTTGTACCATAAATTATTCAATCCTGTGGAGGTGGATACGATTGTACGCAATGGCCAAACCTTAAATTTAATGGGTATAGATATTGAGGTTGGCCATTATCCCGGCCATTCCATGGGGTGCACTGCATTTTCATTCCAACATGAAAATATAAAGGTTACGGTAAGTGGTGACATTATTGGTACGCTAATGGTGGGTGATTTCGGATGGGACGGGTCCTTTGATTTTAATAAAAAAATTTACATGGAGACACTCCTAAGGTTCTCCAAATTAGATCCGGATATTATGCTCCCGGGACACGGGATGATCTATTTTCACAAACCCAAGTGGCGGGTGGAAAATGTCCTTAATAGTGCTTTGTCCCAATGGAGGTAACTTTACGTTCCCTATTGTAAAATCAACGAAATGGCTAAAGTAGGGTTGACAGGACACTAGACCACCATTTTATTATATTTATTGCGATACTCGATCGGTGTAAGCCCTGTAATCTTTTTAAAAAGGGTTCTGAATGCTTTTGTATCGCTATAACCAACATCAAACATTACTTCGTTCATGTTTTTTCTGCTATTCTCAAAACTTCTTTTGGCCGCCTCCACTTTTATACGCTGAATATATTCCAAAACAGTATTATTGGTAGCCAACTTAAATCTCCTTTCAAAACTACGCCTTCCCACCGCTACCAGTCCAGTCAGATCATCAATACTTATTTTATCTTGAAAATGCTGTTCAATATAATCCTGTGCCTTTAGAACAGCTTCGTCCGCATGATTTTTTTGACCTATAAACATGGCAAAAGTAGTTTGACTTTCCCGATCTATGTCTATGGCAAAATATTTTGATGCCAGTATTGCTGTTTCCCTATCGGTATACTTTTCTACCAAGTGCAACAATAGATTCCAATACGAATTGGCTCCACCACTGGAATAAATTCGGTGCTCCTCGGTGATTATATTTCCTTCTACTACTTCAACCTCGGGAAACATATCCCTAAACTCATTTTGAAATCCCCAATGCGTTGAACATTTTTTTCCATTGAGCAAACCAGTGGATGCCAACAGAAACGCTCCAACACATAATGAAGCCACTTCTGCCCCATTTCGATATTGTTCCTTTATCCAGGGCAATGCCTGTTTGTTGGCAGCAATGGCCGTTTTCATATCCCCGAACAAAGCAGGAATGACTATTAAATCTGTCTTCTTTACCTCTTTTAAAAGTTGTGAAGTGTGAATGGAAAACAAACCATCATTAATTTCCACCTGCCTTTTCAACCCAACCAATTGCACATGGAACAAGGGCTCCTTACCAGCTACCGTCAAAAATTGATTTACTGTGGTAAGCAAATATTGTGGGTCCGCTATGGCCTGCATTACAGCGTTTTCAGGAACAAGAATACTTACATTCATCAATACATTGTTTATTTCTATAAATGTAAAAACAATATTGTCGCAATGCACCCTGTTGTTGTCATTTTTACACATTTCATATATTGAAATGCCATTGCATCTTTGTAGTATTAATAATCATTTAAAATTCGATACTATGAATAGTAATAATGTAAAGCTGCACAGAGTATTGGCAGCACCAGTTGAAAAAGTATTTAAAGCTTTTACCGATGCGGATGCAATGGCATCATGGCTACCACCTTATGGCTTTGTATGTAAGGTACATAGTATGGATGTAAAAATTGGAGGGACCTATAAAATGTCCTTTACAAACTTCTCAACGGGAAACGGCCATTCTTTTGGGGGAGAATATTTGGAAATCGTTGCTAACGAATCCATTAAATACACTGACCAATTTGATGATCCAAATTTACCTGGAAAAATGATTACGACAGTTCAAATGAAAACGGTCATCTGCGGTACCGAAATTAACATTGTGCAAGAAGGGATTCCCGATGCCATCCCTGTTGAAATGTGTTATTTGGGTTGGCAAGAATCATTGGATAAACTAAAAAGGTTGGTGGAACCAAATATACCCGACGCCTAAAACCCTTGCCCTGATGCCTGGGCAGGCATATCCCGATTGTAGTTGGGAAAGATCCCAATTTAAAGATGTAACTGTTAAAAACCTCTCGCCTGCACTCGGGGGAACATAGACTTTAAATTGATGAATAGACCATCAGTTATTTGAATTTTACCCTAAGTTTGAACCCACCTTAAATAAGAAAAAAAATGAGCCACGTAGCAATTTATTTAAATTTTCAAGGCAATACGGAAAAGGCCTTTAATTATTACAAATCCGTTTTTGGAACAACATATTCGGCACCTATGATGTATATAAAGGATTTACCTCCAAATCCCGAGGCCCCTAAATTTTCGGAAGCAGATTTGAATTGTGTAATGCATGTTGCATTACCTATTATTGGAGGTACGGAATTGATGGGAACGGATATGTTGGAATCAATGGGACAAAAGCTGGTTGTTGGAAATAATACTACCATTAGCCTGCAATTGGATTCCAAGGAGGAAGCCGATAATTTGTACAAGGCATTATCCGAAGGTGGTAGTGATAAAGCTCCCATGAGAGATGAATTTTGGGGATACTGGGGGTGTTGTTTGGATCAATTTGGTATCCGGTGGATGTTTAATGTAATGAATGATTCAATTGCCAAATAACAGATGAAAAAAATTAATATTAAAAAGCTAATAAATGCTTAAGTGAAAATGACCTTTATTCATCCCTACCTCACCTTTAATGGGAATTGCCGGGAAGCAATGACCTTTTACCTAGAATGTTTGGGGGGCAAACTTATTTTTCAAACAATAGGAGGGTCACCACTTTCCAAGAAAATGCCAAAAAAAATGAAGGATTGCATATTGCATGCTACCCTTACGAAAGAAACTATGGTTTTACAAGGCTCGGACATTGTTCCACAAATAGGTCTCATAAAAGGAAATGCCGTTTCCCTTTCCTTGGATTGCAGTTGCGAAGAGGAAATAAAAAAAGTTTATGCCAAACTTTCAGAGGAGGGTGAGGCAGACCACCCACTCGAATACACTTTTTGGGGATCACTATTTGGTACCCTTACGGACAAGTATGGAAATCATTGGATGTTAAATTTCAACAAAAATTCTAAGAATTAAATATTAATCAAACTTTCAATTAATTTCTGATGTAAAACAATTACAAAAATTAAACCTATGGGAAAAGATAAAATATTTTATTGGTCGGCGACATTAATCATCGCTTTATTTGAAGGAGTAATGCCTGCATTAACTTCACAAACGGAATTGGCCAAAGAAGGGATAAGGCATTTGGGCTATCCGGAATATTTTGGAAACGCATTGGTCGTTTTTAAAGTTTTGGGCGTTTTGGTATTGGTAATTCCCCAAATTCCCAAGCGGGTAAAGGAATGGGCCTATGCCGGCTTTGCTTTCGACTTTATCTTTGCAAGCATAAGTCACGCCGTAGTGGACGGAATAAATTTTCAAACCTTCTTTCCTTTAATTATTTTGGTTATTTTAATGGTATCCTATTTTTACTATCATAAGCTAAACCCTTCAAAAAATTAAATAAACCACTCCTACTATGAAATTACAAACCTAACGGCAAAGGCAGGGATTTTGGAACGGAATGGATGATAAGTTGGCAGTAAACCGTATACCTTAATCTATATGCAGAGGACAAAAATGTGATTTTACTGCATACTGCCTATAACCTATTGCCAACGGTGGACTACTAAAATTTATAGAAGAAACTAATCCAGATACCCATTGGGAGCAGGCCCGCTAGCCGGCAAAGACAGGATTTTAACCTTTAATTTGACAATTAAAAATTTATAGATTATGGCACTTATCAATCCCTACATCAATTTCAACGGCAATGCCGAAGAAGCATTTCTTTTCTATAGATCGGTTTTTGGTGGAGAGTTCGCAAAAGTAATGCGCTTCAAAGACCTGTCCAATGCTGACTATCCTGTAGCTGAAAATGAGGCGAACAAAATCATGCATATTGCCTTGCCTATTGGTGAAAACATTTTAATGGCCAATGATGTTCCTCAAAGCCTGGGACGCGTAAGCGAGAACGAAAACAGATCCAAAATTTCCATTAGCGCGGAAAGCCGTGAAGAAGCCAACAAATTATTTAACGGACTTTCTGCAGGCGGCACTATTGAAATGCCGATTGGCGACAGTCCGTGGGGTTCTTATTTTGGCATGTTTAGGGACAAATATGGTATTGAATGGATGGTAGATTACGACCCAAAATATAAAGGAAAAATAACGGCCGGCTAACAACAATCTATCCTATAAGGTATTAGGAGCTCATCTATGAAGATGACGGTGAGGGTTGACTATGACCTTGCCCCTCATATTTTAAATTCGGTTTTTATTTGTTAAATTAG
This sequence comes from Arenibacter sp. P308M17, assembly GCF_003426735.1. Classification (GTDB taxonomy): domain Bacteria; phylum Bacteroidota; class Bacteroidia; order Flavobacteriales; family Flavobacteriaceae; genus Arenibacter. Next base: position 28,807 of record NZ_QVON01000015.1, on the reverse strand, counting down.
GGGCTTAACCACCTTACTTTCATTTCATAAAATTCGTGGTTTCGATCCGATAAGGGGTATATGAACCATAATGAAATGGTTATAACCATATATAATTAACTGTTTATAAAAATTGCCAGTAAGTAAAACAAGTATAGTTGAAATAGAATGAAAACAACGGCCAAACACAATGAGCGAATAGCAAAAATGACTTTTTCATCCGTATATCCCCATTATATTACAAAAATTGAGAAAAAAGGCAGGACCAAGGAAGAGTTACATCAGGTGATTAAATGGCTGACCGGATTTGATGACAGAAAACTTTCCGAACTCATCGATGAAAAAGTGACTTTTGAAACCTTCTTCAAAAAAGCAGAGCTTAATCCTAATGCCAAACTTATAACGGGGGTAATTTGTGGTTACCGAATAGAGGATATCGAAAATACCTTAACCCGGCAAGTAAGGTATTTGGACAAGTTGGTGGACGAACTGGCGAAAGGCAAAAAGATGGAAAAGATTTTGAGATATGCATAGGTAATACATACACTGTTCTATGTGTTTTTAACCGTTCAATTCCCCAGCCAATTATCGAACCAATGGAAGGCATCGGTTTGCATTTGAATATCGAACTTATGGCCTCCATCATAGAATTTTCCACTATACCTTTCAGGGTGGCCCGCTTTTGAAAAGATATCCGCTAGTATATTATCTGCTTTTTTCATTTCGGTCAAAGTGTAAAGTTCGTCATGATTATTGCTCTGCACCATGGTAGGAAGTGGTACGCGCAGCCCTAAAATTTCGGGAAAATCCAAATAATTTGCCAAACCTGGAGCATAGGTCATCCAAGTGTGGGTGTAAGACTTATTCAATAAAAAGTCTTTCCAGGTAGTCATAAACCCTACACATACGGCACATTTAATACGAGTATCCATCCCCCCCAAAAAAACAGTACGCAGCCCACCGCCCGAGAGTCCGCCGCAACCTATGCGATCCGGGTCAACGTCCTTTCTTGCACTCAGAATATCCAAAGCAATACGGTCTTCGGCCAATACCATACCTGTGTATGAGGTGCCAGCGGACAAAAGGGATTTGGCCATAAGGTGTTCATGATGGCCTGCCCATGCATTATAATCCTCTATGTTCTTGATATCTTCTGGATATTCATCAGTACGTCCCTCTACTTTTAATGGGCCCCAGTCAATACCGTCCATATCTTCATAGAAAATCCGACGGCTAGCAAAGGAAAAGGCGTCATGTACCAAAACTGCATAGCCTCTTTTGGCTATTTCATTCGCCCATGCCCTACCTTCATAATCGCTATTTTGGTGCACTTCAACTAGCGGGTGCTGGGTATCCGAAGTCTTGGTTATCTTTCTTTTGCCGAAGTACTTTTTACCCGCATGGTCGTGCAAGGCCAAAATAGCGGGCAACTTGCCTTGACTGTTTTCGGGTTTTAAAAAAATAGCCTCAACAGGTCTTCCGTAGGGCAATTTCCATTCCAGTTCCTCTATTTCAAGTCCATCGTAGATATATTTCTTTTTAAGGGTAATTACAATAGTCTCTTTTATCAAAGGCGCGGCTATCTGTTCTTCGGCCTTGGCATATGCACTTGGTTTCCAATCTTCAATTATGGACCAATGGTCGTTCCTAAATGACAACTTGGGCGGATCTTTCATTTGCGAAGCCAACCAAGGGCCGTACTGGCCTATTAGACTTTTGGGTTTGTCTGCATTCATAACGATAAGTTTTGAGGTTGGTAACATGTTCTTGAATGTCGCGGTCATTGTTCCTGGTATAAGCGGAATGGCCACGGTAGCCAGCGCTGTCTTGGATAGGAAGGCCCTTCTGGAATCTTGGATTTCGGCATCCGAACTTTTGACTTTTTTCATGTTATAAGATAATTATCGGGACATTTAAAGATACTATTTGTTTCTGATTATTCCTTACTGTTGATTTTAAGTAGTGAATCTTTAAATGGAATAATTTCAAAAATAGGGAAGTGCTAAGAAAGTTCTTTTGCTTAATAGAAAGAGCATTATTCTATTATGTGAAACCCCTAAATGGTTCAACACACTTATTATCAATGCACAAAGCCATTTTTCAACATGATATCATTAAAATTTCCAAAAAACATTAAAAAAGTAAATTATTGCACGAATTTTTTTAATCTTTATCAAAAGAAAACGAATTACGAATAATGACCTTGGATTACCCCTCTGTACTGTTCTTTTTAGCCTTGAACAATTTGTTCATCATAGCATTGTTCATCTATCAATATTTTTTTCACCACAAGCAATGGTCCATATTGCTAATTGCCCTTGGTATTGGGTTTCAAACATTAACCATTGTCCTGTATGCCAACAGGGATATCCTATCACCTTTGCTTACTCTTCGTTTAAATAATTTTCTTTTGATTTCCTGTTTTGCATTAACCTCTTTCGGGCTTGTTTCTTTTGATGGTAAAATGCGAAAAAATCTATTATGGTTTTTCATCATATTCGGTGTTCTATTTTATTCCGCCATTTTGCTAGTGGAAGAAAAAAACATTACCCTTAGCATAATACGTATACTTTCCTGTCCATTTTTCTATGGAATAGGTGCCTATTATCTATTTGTAAATAAGAACAAGTACAAATTTTCCATACTTTTAAGTGGTGTACTTTTGCTTTATTCCATATTCCAGCTCTTTCGTGCCTATAATATTTACCAAATGGGCGAGCCTTATGTTTTCCTAAAGAATTCCACCTTCAATAATTGGTTTTTAATTATCTCTATCCTATTTATTAGTGCTATAAGTATAGGTTTTATAATGCTTCTAAAAGAAGTTGATCAAAAAACAATCCTTAGAAAAAATTTAATAATCGAACAGGATAAACGTAAACTTGGGGCGTTAAACCAAACCCAAAATAAATTGTTTTCTATTATAGCGCACGATTTAAGAAGTCCGTTCAACAACATATTATGCCTTACAGAACTTCTCTCGGAAAAGGTGATTGCCACTGACAATTCCGAATCCAAGGAGTTTGTGGGTTTAATAAATTCAACGGCTAAAAACACCCTCAGTTTGCTGGACAACTTATTGCATTGGGCAAAGTCGCAAACCGGAGAACTAGTTTTCGTCCCAAGGAAAACAAATCTTTCAAAAGTAATATTGCATATAATCGCACTTAAAATGTCGCAGGCAAAAGCTAAAAACATTTCCTTACATTTTTCCCCAACTTATGAAATAGAATTGGATACGGATGAAAACATTTTAGGAACCATTTTACGAAATTTAATTTCGAATGCCATAAAATTCACCAACCCTGGGGGACATATAGAGGTACGAGCTGCTTCAGATCAACACCAAGTGGAAATATGCATCTCCGACAATGGCGTCGGTATGGACGAAAAAACCATTCATGAAATTTTCGATTTATCCACTTCTGTAAGCATGCCGGGCACTGCGGACGAAAATGGTTCCGGCTTGGGCCTGGTTCTTTGCAGGGAATTTGCTGAAAAACTTGGTGGACATCTTTGGGTGGAAAGCGAAATAGGTAAAGGGAGTAATTTCAAATTTACGCTGCCTTTGCATATTCCAATACCGGAATTGGCAAAAATTGCTTAGTAGTTTGTCCTAAGCATGTATTTTATCTGCCTCAACCAAACCCCTCTGCACCAAAAGTATTTACTGACTTCAAAGGTAGGGCACATGGCTTATGGATTATGGCTTATGGCTTATGGCTTATGGCTTATGGCTTATGGCTTATGGCTTATGGCTTATGGCAAATAAATTATGACAGACATCGAATACCACTTAAAAATAATATCACTTCCTTAATTTTGACTTTCTTTTTTAAAAGGATAACAAAAGAGTATCCACTAAAATAGCAATTAGGCAATACTGACCTATATAATTTCCAACTGAATGAATTAGTGTTATTTTTACCATTATGCCCACTAAATACTTATAAAAAACATCTTAATGGCAGATTTTACCCCGAAGAATGCTGAGGAAGAAAGATTGGCAGTTCCGGACACTTACAAAAATTGGAAAAAATGGGGTCCATATTTAGCGGAAAGACAATGGGGCACCGTTCGGGAAGATTATAGCGAACATGGACATGCATGGGATTTTATAGGCCATGAAAAAGCACGTAGCAATGCCTATAGATGGGGAGAAGAAGGTATAGGGGGCTTTTGCGACTCCAGAGAGATACTTTGTCTTGCCCCTGCCTTTTGGAACGGTAAGGATCCCATTCTAAAGGAACGCCTTTTTGGCCTTACCAATAATCAGGGCAATCACGGCGAAGATGTTAAGGAACTTTATTTTCATCAGATATCCACCCCTACCCATTCCTACTGCAAATACCTGTATAAGTATCCACATAAAAAATTTCCATATCAAGATTTGATCAATAACAATATCCGTAGCCGGGAAGATATGGAATATGAGTTATTGGATACCAACTCTTTTGATAAAAATGCCTATTTCGACTGTTATATTGAATATACCAAAGCTGATGTGGAAGATATTCTCATGAAAATCACGGTGGTCAATAGAGGAAATAGAAAAGCTAGGATACATGTACTTCCCCACCTCTGGTTCAGAAACTTTTGGAAGCACAACAAGCGTTTTGGTCGCCCAAGCATCAAATCCTTAACTGATAACTGTATACAATCCAGAAGTATTAGAAATGGAAGACATTATTTTTACCATGAAAATGGCAAGCAGTTGTTCTGTGAAAATGAGACCAACAACAAACGTATTTACAATGTTGCCAATGAGGTGGATTATGTTAAGGACGGCATCAACGACCATGTGGTAAATGGCAAGTCGACCGTTAATCCAGCAAAAATAGGGTCGAAATCGGCAGTATGGTATAAGTTTAAGCTAAAGGCAGGGGAAGAAAGGAGCATTAGAATACGACTTAGCAAAAAAAAACTGGAGAATCCCTGGTCCGATTTTGATGCCGTATTTAATCAAAGAATTAAGGAAAGTGAGGATTTTTATAGCAATATCCTGAAGAGCGATCTGCCAAAAGCCCATCAATCCATTGCAAAAAGTGCCTTCTCCGGTTTGTTATGGACCAAACAGTTCTATTACTACGATGTTTTCAAATGGCTTTTTGGAGGCCCTGGGGAACCTAAGCCATTCCGCGCGGCGGCCCGAAATTTCAACTGGCAGCACCTTACCAACAGGCATGTGATATCTATGCCCGACAAATGGGAGTATCCATGGTATGCCGCCTGGGACCTTGCCTTTCATATGGTTTCCTTTGTAGAAATAGACCCCTATTTTGCCAAGGAACAATTATTGTTGGTATTGCGGGAGAATTATATGCATCCCAACGGACAGATACCGGCCTACGAGTGGAATTTTAGTGATGTGAACCCCCCTGTACATTCCTGGGCGGTTTGGAACGTATATGAGAAGGACAAATTCCGGACCGGTAACGGGGACACCAAGTTTTTGGAGCATGCGTTCCAAAAATTACTTATCAATTTTACGTGGTGGGTGAACCAAAAAGATAAACACGGTACGGATCTATTTGAGGGCGGATTTTTGGGGCTGGACAACATTGGGGTCTTTGATCGTAACCATATGCCGCAAGGGGTCAGCAGAATGCAACAGGCCGATGCCACAAGTTGGATGGCCATGTTTACGGTAAATATGCTACGTATGTCTCTGGAATTGGCAAAGACCAATAAAGTATATGAAGAATCCGCCGCCAAATTCTTTAGGCACTTCTTAAATATTGCCTGGGCCATGCACCATATAGGGACAAAGGATATTTCGCTATGGGATGATGGGGATGATTTTTATTACGATGTTGTAGAACTTTCCAATGGTACTACAAACCGACTTAAGGTAAGGTCTTTAGTGGGTATTATTCCCCTATTTGCCGTTGAGATCATTCATAAAGACCTCTTTGAACAATTGAAGGAATTTAAAATAAGGGCTGCCGAAATTGTTAGGACCAGGCCAGATCTGGCTTCCCTGATCTCCAATATTGAAGAGGCCAACAAAGATGGCAACTATCTGTTTTCTATCATGAGGGCCTATAGACTGGAGAAACTTTTGATACGGCTCTTGGATGAAGATGAGTTTCTATCCGATTACGGGATTCGTTCCCTTTCAAAATACCATAAGGACCATCCTTTTGTATTTTCACATAACGGGCATTATACCATTCATTACGAACCTGGGGAAAGTAGGTCCAATATGTTCGGGGGAAACTCCAATTGGAGGGGTCCCATTTGGATGCCGCTGAACTATATGATTATTCAATCTTTACGGAAATACTATACCTTCTACGGACCTACCTATCAATATGAATTCCCAACGGGATCCGGAAAAAAATTAAACCTAAATGAAATTGCCAACCAGCTTACCAAAAGATTGGTAAAACTGTTTGAAGCCAATTCCGAAGGCAAATTCCAATATCATGCGGATGACAGAAATAAACTTTTCGCCCAGGATGAACACTTTAAGAACCAACATCTATTTTATGAATTTTTTGATGGTGACAACGGCAAGGGGCTGGGGGCTTCGCATCAAACGGGATGGACGGCCCTAATTGCCAATCTCATAATGGAGATGGAAGAATCCGACCAATAGGATGCAAATTCCATAGGTTGCTATTTTACCCCTAATAATTAGGGACTAAAATCCCAACCTTTTTTATTATCTTTCTAAAATGGTAGGAAACCAATACCCATTTCCACCTTATTGCAACTGGCGCAAACGCTGTCATCGCTAATGGCTAATGGCTAATGGCTAATAGCTAATAGCTAATAGCTAATAGCTAAAATACAAACCGACCAAAAAATATGAAAACAATTTTTTCTATTTCCCTCTCGTGCTTCCTCCTTTTTAGCGTTTGTTCAAGTGCACAACCCCGCCAAGAACTGGTAGAGATCATGGTAAGCCCAAACCACACTGACTGGACCTATTCCCTTGGGGAACAGGCCGAATTTTCAATTTCGGTTTTTAAGAACAATGTTCCTTTGGACGGCATTGAAATTGAATATACCATTCAACCCGATCCAGGGTATCGGACCATAAAGATTTGGGATGAGGGCACACGAACCCTCAAAAATAATTCCACCCAAATAAAGGCCAAGAAATTCACCGAGCCGGGGTTTCTACGTTGTACGGTAAAAGTTAAGGTAGAGGGAAAGGAGTATTCATCATATACCACAGTGGGCTTTGCTCCGGACCAAATACGACCCACTACCACCTTACCCAAGGATTTTGAACTTTTTTGGAAAAAAAATCGGGAAGAACTGAATCAAGTGCCCATGAACGCGGTACTGACTTTGATGCCCGAACGCTGCACGGACAAGGTGGATGTTTATCACGTTAAGTTGGATAATATTAATGGAAAAATCTACGGCATTCTTACCAAACCAAAAAAGGTAGGTAAATACCCTGCTATTCTACATGTTCCAGGGGCGGGAATTAGGCCCTATTATGGGGAAATTGACGAGGCTGCGGAAGGTTTCATCTCCTTTACCATTGGGATTCACGGCATTCCCGTAAACTTGGACCAAAGTGTTTACGATGATCTTGCCAAGGGGGCCTTGAACGGTTACCAGGCATTTAATCTGGATGATAGGGACAATGCCTACTACCGCCGCGTATACCTAGGTTGTATTAGGGCGGTCGATTTTATAGAAAGTGTGGAGGGATTTAACGGCGAAGATATTGCCGTTACCGGTGGGAGCCAAGGCGGCGCCCTTTCCATTGTAACGGCCGGTCTGGATGATAGAATTGATTATTTGGCCGCCTTTTATCCTGCCCTTTCCGATATGACCGGATTTTTACATGGCCGCGCCGGGGGTTGGCCGCAGATTTTCGTGGACGAATTTACCAATAAACCCGAGAAAATAGAAATTTCAAAATATTATGATGTTGTCAACTTTGCACGATTTGTAAAAGCACCGGGCTGGTACAGTTGGGGCTACAACGACAATGTGTGCCCTCCGGCTTCCACCTATTCTGCCTATAATGTATTGACAGCACCAAAGGAGTTGCATCTTTTCCAAAAAACACAACATTGGACCTATCCCGAACAGCAGGAATTGAAAAAAGAATGGCTATTCTCAAAACTTAGGAAATAAGTTAAGGGCAATCCCAAATATTATGGTAGCGGTTATCCCTCAATTAATTAAACCGAACACTCATGAAGATTAAAAGAAATCAACGCAGGGAATTTATTAAGCAAAGTGGTTTAGGACTAATGGGCCTAACACTTTTGCCTTCAACCTATGGCCAGTTTGCTCCCAGTGATCGCCTACGGGTGGCACACATAGGTGTTGGGGGTATGGGCAACAACCATATGAAATGGTTCAGCGCCCTGCCGGAAGTGGACGTGGTAGCGCTTTGCGATGTAGACGAAATGCACCTGGCCAATAGCCTAAAAACCATGGAAACCCTACAGCCAGGAAAAAAAGTAAAAGGGTACGGGGATTTCAGGAATATCCTGGATCGTAAGGATATCGATGCCATTACCTGTGCTACCCCTGACCATTGGCATGCCCAGATCGCCACTTTGGCTTTTCAGGCAGGAAAGGATGTATATGGTGAAAAACCGCTTTCCTATGATGTTAAAGAGGGACAGATGATGCTTAAAAATTTGGAAGGGCACCAGCGTATTTTCCAAATGGGGAACCAGATACATGCCACAGACAACTTCCACCGGGTTGTTGAAATACTCAAGGCCGGTGCCATTGGGAAAGTGCATACGGTCCGTTTATGGAAAACGGGGGCACCACCTAATTTGGGCAATCCCAAAAGTGTTGCCGTACCCAAAGGTCTAAATTGGGATATGTGGTTGGGGCCCGCCCCCTATGTAGATTATGTTCCTGAAAAATGCCACTTTACCTATAGGTATTTCCTGGATTATTCCGGAGGCTTCTTTGCCGATTTTTGGTGCCATATAGCCGATGTAGCTTTTTGGGCCTTGGAGCCAAAGGGCCTAAAAAATATTGTTGCCAGAGGAGAAAAAGCTGAAGGTATTGCCGATACCCCTAAATGGATCGAAATAGATTATGAGTTCGAAGATCTAAAAATTTACTGGACCACCGAACCGCCCAAAGTACCTGGTGCCGTAGACCGTGGAATTGGAGCCTATTTTGAAGGCGACAAGGGCAGTCTGATCTGTGATTATAATACTAGGGAAATAACCATTAATGGAGAAACCATGACCGAAATCCCTGAAATACCGCAAAGCATAATCCGCTCTCCAGGACACCAACAAAACTTTGTGGACTCTGTAAAATCCAGGATCCAACCCGAATCAAATCTTGCCTATGCCCGCCAAATGACGTTGCCGATGCATTTGGGACTAATTTCCTATAGATTGGGAAGAAAACTTGATTGGGATTCGGAAAATGAAAAATTTATTGGGGATTCGGAAGCCAATGCCCTATTATCCAGAAAGGCGCGAAAGGCCTGGTGGTTGGTAAGCTAAGCCCTTCTTCCCTTATTGTTAATTGTCCATTGTTAATTGCTTATTGTTAATTGTTCATTATTCCCGAATTTTACAAAAACAAAAAATAATAAGATGTCCGAAAACAAAATTGCATTGGTAACAGGAGGAAGTCGTGGCCTAGGTAGGGATATGGCCATTAATATTGCAAAAAAGGGAATCGATGTCATTATCACCTACCGCTCCAATAAATCGGCCGCAGATAAAGTAGTTGCGGAGATTGGGAAGATGGGCAGAAAAGTCCATGCTCTGCAATTGGATACTAGCAAAATTCCTTCCTTTGATGACTTTTTCAAGCAGCTTTCCTCCCAAATAAAAACGGGGACGGGTAAGGAAAAGATCGATTTTTTAATAAACAATGGCGGTACTGGAATTTATCAGCCTTTTGTTGACACCACGGAAGAACAATTTGATGAAATGGTGAATGTACATTTTAAGGGGGTCTATTTCTTAACACAAAAGGCTTTGCCCTATTTAAATGACGGCAGCAGGATAATAAATATTTCTTCCGGCCTAACCAGGTTTACTTTTCCCAATTCATCGGCCTATGCCCCGGCTAAAGCTGCCGTAGAAGTATTTACCAGATACTTGGCCAAGGAATTGGCCCATAGAAAAATTACAGCCAATGTAGTGGCACCAGGTGCCGTGGCAACCGACTTTGGTAAGGGTGAAAACAAAACAAATGAGCAAAAGAGGAAGGCAGTTACCGCTGCCACTGCTTTGGGAAGAGTGGGAGAACCCGAAGATATTGGCGGTGTGGTGGCCTTTTTATGTACGGAGGACGCCCGATGGATTAATGGTCAGCGTATAGAGGCCTCTGGAGGGATCCTATTATAGAACACAATGCAATAAGAGGGCTATTAAGCCCCCTTACAATACCGATTCCAAAAAATTGGGCCTACTCCTCTTCCCCTTCCAAAGCTCCAACAATCCCGGCCTCTTCGTTTTCAAAAGCATCCAATGCTTCCAAGTCTTCATTATATACATTGGATTTCGGTGTAGAAGCCTTAAGGGAGTTAAACTTTTCCAATTGATCCAAATCACCTTCATCACCAGAAAAATAAGGAAACACATCTATAATAAGAGATTCTGAGATTACGGGAATGGTATAATCGCCCATAGTACCCTTCATGGCCTCTATGGTATGGTCATAGGCTTCCTTAACATCATTGGCCTGCACCAATAAATAGGTATTGGTCTTTCTTTCCTTACCACTATTCTCATCGAAGGCAATTAGGGCCACTTTGGATTTGAACCAGCGATCTGAATTCTCAAAAGGATGCACTTCCGATAAATTGGCGACTTTTATATTCGTTATCAAGAATTCCTCACTGGTGTAGGCCGCCATTTCCTCGTTAATTCTGGCTTCTGCCTCGGTATACGATATCGCATCCAATAAATAGGATTCCGTGGTTACCTTCTGTTCTCCCGTCTCATGGGTTTTTCTGTATTTTACTTTGCACTCGTACCAAGTCTGACTCATATCTATATTTTTTTAAAGGATGCCAAAAATAGTCCTTAAAGAAAATATTGCATCCCAATTCCCTATATAGATATTCACAATTTCAATATATAATTCCTGTCGGGATAGTGATGGTAAAAGTCCATTTTTCAATGGCTTTCGTATAAACAGCAGCTGCAACTGCTTCCCTTTCTAGAACTATAGGATAGGAATGCATTTATTTCTTTACTTTTATGGGAGCAATTATACTTTATCCTAATCAACCAATGCCAAGGAACATGATATTAAATATTCGATGAAAAAAATTATCCAGACCTCCTTCCTTTTTGTACTTCTATTGACCTGGTGCCAAGGAATGACCCAAAGTAGTGCCTCCAACCCCAATTACACCTATAAAAAAGGAAATCCAAATGGTATTGGAAAATGGTATTTGGGAAGGGAAATCGCCCATGTAATGGGGTATCAGGGAATGCAATGGCTGGACCGTCCAGAGCGCGAAGAAGAGGAAAACACAACTACCCTATTGCTAAATATGGCTATTGAACCGGAGGATAAGATAGCAGATATTGGCGCTGGATCCGGTTACCATGTATTTAAGATGGCAAAATTGGCCAGGCATGGCCTTATCTATGCCGTTGATATTCAGGATGAAATGTTGCAGGAGATCAATAATCGCAAAGACCGGGACCAAATAAAGAATGTAAGGGTAATAAAAGGAGGTGAAAAAAACATAAACATCCCTGAAAATTCTTTGAACAAGGTACTTATGGTAGATGTTTACCATGAATTTAATTATCCGGCAGAAATGTTGGTATCCATTAAAAAAGCGCTAAAGGCCGATGGTGAACTGTTTTTGATAGAATACCGGGGTGAAGATGGGTCGGTGCCCATAAAACCGATCCACAAAATGACGGAGGCCCAGGCCATCCGGGAAATGCAGGAAGCCGGAATGAAACTACACAGAAACATAGAGAACCTACCATGGCAGCATTGTATGGTTTTTATTAAAGATTAAGTACTGGCATACCAGATTTGTCCAAGCTGAAATTTGAAAAACCGATCAATTTGTTCAACGGGAAGGATCTGAGTGGCTGGAAATTGATAGACCCTAACAAATCCAACGGTTTTAAGGTGGTAGATGGTATCCTTATGAACGATCCCGTCCAACCGGAAGATGGTGAACATATTTCCTATGGCAACATTAGGACCCAACAGGACTTTAGCGATTTTAACCTAAAATTGGAAGTCATGGTTCACTAAGGTAACAATAGTAATGTTTACCTACTAGGAGGCCTTGCTTTTTATTTTTCCATTTTAAGGACCGCAAATTTTCCTTTGTTCCAACCATGTACCAAAAGGTACAATTGTTTGGATCCGCTTTCGGTAACAATATGCGGCCAGACCTGATGGATATTGGTTAGAACAGGAATATCCAAATCCCCCGGGATTACCGTGGAAAGTAACTTCTCCCCGGAATGCACATAAATAGGTGCCGATTTTTGGTCGCCAATGGCCTGCAAAGCATTAAGAAAGTAATGCTCCGCTTCATAGGAGATATTACATACCAAACTGCCTTCCGGAATTTCATTGAAAGTTTCCACAAACTTACCCTTCTTGGTAAACTTTACTACCTGCCCTGCTGCCCTATTGGCCACAAGAATATAGTTTTCATGGGCATAGATACCATGTGCGGTCTGAAACTGTCCAGGTTTATCCCCTTTTCCTCCCCAGGCAAGTTTTCCCCAACTCCAAACACCGTTCTTCTCCTTTATTGTCATTACAAAATCCCCTGCAGAATAACCATGGGCCACATATAGGGTGCCATTAAGATAAGTTACATCCGTAACCCCAAAATTACTGTCCTTTGAACCGAAGAACGTATTGGCTTCGTCAAATTTAAATTCATTTCCGGTAGGCTTCAAAATTTCACTAACGATCGTTCCGTCCAAGGTAAGTACAAGAACTCTTTTTCCCTCCTGCGCCACTGCCAAGTATTTTTCACCTTTATGGACAAAGAATACAATCCCGTGGATGTTATCCTTTAAACGTTCATCGGAACCGAGGGTGGACCATTTTGTCAAATCTGGGCTTATGGCACAAAGTCCATAGCCAGGTATTCCCGTATACACAATGCCCGTTTCGGGATCTTCGTTAAACCCTCCGTGCATTCCAGGTTCAAATGCATGGGCATCCTCAGGAAAGGCCGCCGTTAATTCCTGGTCCCATGAAAAAACAAACTCCCCTTGACCCGTTATTAGTTTTGCCTGCTTGGGTATTTCATCCGAGGATATTGGGCCATGCGGATGATGATGGGCCAAGTCATTATGTTCTTGCGCATGGTGCGTATGATCGTGTTGGGCATTTTGCGCCGTTATGGTGCTGGAAAATCCTAAAAAGGATACGACTGAAAATACTGTAAGTGCAGTTTTATTATGCATGGTTCGGTTCTTAATTTTTTTTTGAAAGTTAAACATTCTTATTTTAATATTCAACCGATTCAGGATCTACTATTTTCGTTTTATCACTCGGTTGGTTTATGCATCTATTACTACCATACTTTAGGTAATGGGAAGCACTTAGCATAGGATATATTTCCCAAAGTATCTTCGCTTGACGAAAGAATATACCTTTAGTATTCCAAAACAAAATTTAGACGGATCAATATCAAAAGTTGTGTGTGAATTGGAATAAGATAGAATCTTATATCCCAAATTCGTGTTCTGTTCATTTTTTGCATCGCCCAAATGCAGAGCATTCATGAATACCAATAAAAAACAATAGACAAACTGATGAATAAAAAACGACCAGGGCCGAACAACCAAGGTACAGTGTACCTTGGCTTGGAGGAGCCGGCAGTAGCCAAGGCCAACTTTGCAACACTTACAATTAAAAGAGCCGAACAACCTCCGCACCGTTTAGACCATTCCCTAAATTAAAATCGCAAGTACTTTATGTTAGTGTCTTGTCAACCCTACTTTAGCCATCCCAAGTCTTGTTCTTTTTCACCCGGCCTTCGTTAAAAAACAGTTCAGTAGCTACGGCTATGCAACATTTTTTTGCCTTGGCCAGATAAAAAATAACGGCGACTTAAACGACACAGTAGCATTGACACGACACTAGTGGAAGTTTTGTAAATTTATACCGGATCAAATTCTTCGGCCTCATTTGATCCAAATCCGATTTTAAATCCGGAGGTACGGTATTACCATAATTTTAAGACATGGGAAAACAATTAGATTCTATTTCAGCTGAATTGAAAGAATTCATTGAAAAGCAAAAAGTATTTTTTGTGGGTACGGCGGCTTCCGAAGGTAGGGTAAACCTATCGCCCAAAGGGACCGATTCATTTAGAATCCTTGACAAAAACAAAATCATATGGCTTAATCTAACCGGTAGTGGCAATGAAACCGCAGCACATTTATTGAAGAACAATAGAATGACGATCATGTTCTGCGCATTTGAAGGAAAACCAATGATACTAAGGCTGTACGGACAGGCTAAAATATACCACAAAAGGGAAATGGAATTCCATAGGTATATAAACCTATTCCCTGAAAACACTGGCTCCCGACAGATTATTGAACTGGATATCGATATGGTTCAGACCTCTTGTGGCTTTGCCGTCCCTTTTATGGATTTTAAAGAGGACCGAAACGTTCTCAACTCCTGGTCCGAAAAACAGGGAAAGGCCGGAATTGAAGCCTATTGGGAAACTAAAAATACCTTGAGCATAGACGGATTTGAAACCAAAATACTGGGTGATTAGCCCCCCCTACTCCGGTAATTCCAATAGTTTATCAGCCCCAATAGTTACCAGTGTCCTGTTATTCTTAGTTTATACTACATTGGTCTGTAGCCTATGGAAAATGTTATTACCATTAAATCACCTTTAGCGATTTCCCCACTTTGGTAAAGGCCTCCACTGCCTTTTCCAAATGGTGCTGTTCATGGGCCGCGGACAATTGTACCCTAATTCTGGCTTTCCCCTTGGGAACGACCGGATAGAAAAAACCGATTACATAAATTCCCTCTTCCAATAATTTGGCAGCAAACTCTTGGGCCAGTGGAGCCTCATAGAGCATTACCGGAACAATGGGGTGATCTCCGGGTACTATATCGAAACCGGCTGCAGTCATCGCAGACCGGAAATAAGTAGTATTGGCCTCCAACTTATCCCTAAGCGCAGTGGAGGATGAAAGAAGATCCAGCACCTTTATGGAAGCCCCTACTATGGATGGCGCCAAGGTGTTGGAAAACAAGTAGGGCCTGGAGCGTTGTCTTAGCATTTCCACAATTTCCTTTCTAGCCGCCGTAAATCCTCCCGAGGCTCCCCCAAGGGCTTTACCATAGGTACCGGTAATGATATCGATCCTTCCCATTACATTTCTATATTCGTGGGAACCACGGCCAGTGGCGCCTAAAAAGCCGGTGGAGTGACATTCGTCTATCATGACCATGGCCCCATACTTATCCGCCAAATCGCAGATTTTATTCAATTGTGCAATGGTTCCGTCCATTGAAAAGGAACCATCGGTCACGATCAATATTCTTCGGGAACCATGGGCCGCTTTTAGTTGCTCCTCCAGGTCCTTCATGGAGTTGTGCTCATACCTAAAACGTTTTGCCTTGCACAACCTTATCCCATCTATGATGGAAGCATGGTTCAATGCATCCGAAATAATAGCGTCTTCAGCACCAAGAATGGGTTCGAACAAGCCGCCATTTGCATCAAAGGCTGCAGCATATAGGATGCAATCCTCCATCCCTAAAAATTCGGCGGTCTTTCGTTCCAATTCCTTATGGATATCCTGGGTACCACAAATAAAACGAACCGAAGATAGCCCATATCCATGGGTGTCAATAGCCTCCTTACCTGCATTTATAACTTCCGGATGGGCAGAAAGTCCCAAATAATTGTTAGCACAAAAATTAAGCACATTCGCGGTATTGGTGGTTTGGATCTCTGCCCCCTGTGGTGTTGTAATTATTCTTTCCTCCTTATAGAGTCCCTCTGCCCTAATCGCTTCAAGCTCTTCCTGTAATGCATTTTTTATCGTTGTATACATATCTACTGTTTTTTTAGGTGCCCAACCTGGGTCAGGCGGTTCTGTTTTGTTTAAACGGGCCTATCATCTATTGCTGTGCAACGTACTGTTCCCTTAGTTTATCGATCATGATCCGGACAATCGTTTCCAGACTGTATTGCGGTTTCCACCCCCAATCCATGGTTGCCTCAATGTCGTTTATGGATTTTGGCCATCGGGCAGCAATATCCTGCCTGAAATCCGGCTCATATCTTATTTTAAATTCCGGATAAAATTTACGGATTTCCTTAACAATATCCTCTGGCGAAAAACTACTTCCCGCAAGGTTATAGGCCGTTCTTATTTTAATATCTTCCTTTGGTGCCTCCATTAATTCCAAGGTGGCCCTTATAGCGTCTTCCATAAAGATCATGGGCAGGGTAGTATCTTCATTTAGGAAACAGACAAATTCCTCTTCCAAAACGGCCTTGTGAAAAATATCCACGGCGTAATCCGTTGTACCTCCCCCTGGTAAGGATTGGTATCCAATGATCCCGGGATAACGAAGGGACCTTACGTCCAAACCATATCTTAAAAAATAATATTGCGCCCATTGTTCCCCGGCCGCCTTGCTCATTCCGTAAACGGTTGCCGGGTTCAGATAGGCTTTGTTGGGCGTGTTCACCCAAGGGGCATCCTCCCCAAAAACGGCAATGGAACTTGGAAAGAACACCTTGTCCACCCCATGGATTCTGGCAACTTCCAATACATTGAAGAGCATCTTCATATTTAGGTCCCAAGTTGCCAACGGATCTGCTTCCCCCTTGGCCGACAAAATTGCCGCTAAATGATAGATTTGGGTTATGCCATATCTTAAAACCACCTCTGTCAATTGCTCCCTATCCGTGGCATCCAACTCTTCAAATTTTCCCTTAAAATGATGCCCTTTCCGTATATCCGACGCCACTACATTGTCCAAACCATAATGGTGCTGTAACTCTTTTACAAGCACAGACCCCAATTGTCCATTGGCCCCGATGACCAGAACTTTTGCTTTCATAATACACCGTTTTAATCCAATCAACAAAAGTGTTAATTACTATCAAAATTACTAAATACGATATTAATAATTAAATAATAGTATTAAGTAAGCTATAATTCCTACTATATTAACAATTAAAAGTTATATTTACTTTTTTATCTTAAAAAATGGACGTTTAAAAGTAAATTTTCTGACTATTATGGAGCAATTGGATATGACCGATATTACCATACTAAGGATTTTGCAAAAGGATTCCAAAAAAACGGCAAAGGAAATTGCAGCGATCCTCAATCTTACCGCCTCTCCAGTATACGAAAGAGTGCGCAGACTGGAAAGGCAAGGCGTTATTAAAAAATACGTGGCCATACTGGACAAAAAACAGATAGACCGATCCATAACCGTTATATGCCAAGTATCCATGCGGTACCATAATGAAGCCTTTATTGAAAAATTTGAGGCACAGGTACAGGGTTTGGACGAGGTACAGGAGTGCTACCATTTGGCGGGACAGGTAGATTTTATCTTAAAGATCCACACCAAAAGTCTGGAGGAATATCATGATTTTGTAAAGACCAAACTTTCCAAGATTGAAAATATTGGTGTTCTCAACAGTACCTTTGTCCTAAAGGAAATAAAACATTCTTCGGAATACTACATTTAATTCCCACCGCTTTTTTACATTTGTTTCCATGGCCAATCATAACATTAAAGGACGCATTTTGTAGATATTGACCATACCTTATGTATATAATATCAAAACCGTTACCCTATTTGAATAATATGAAAATAGTAAGAACCGATATGGAGCTGGAAACTCCCTTTATAGACCAAACGCTTCGCGAAAAAGGACATGATCTGGTATTGCTCCCGGATGGGGTATCGGAAGAAATCCTAATGAAAGCATTGGAAGATTGCGATATCTTATTAATGTGCTACACCCCCATTACCCAAAAAATAATAGATTCGGCAAAAAAGCTCAAGGCAATAGTAAAATATGGGGTAGGAATAGATGCCATAGATATTCCGGCCGCCAACGCAAGAGGCATAGTAGTGGTCAATATTCCGGAATACGCAGAAGAGACCGTTGCCGAAGGGGCATTTGCCCTGTTAATTGCGCTGGCCAAAAAGCTGCCCGTGCTACAAAAGCAAATGGACAGCAAAGCTTGGGTTTGGCCAAGTCAGCCGTGGTTGGGATTGGATATTTCCGAAAAAACGTTGGGTATCATTGGTTGTGGTAAAATAGGCGGTAGTATGGCCAGAATGGCAGGCTTGGGATTTAGGGCCAAAATTATTGGTTACGACCCGGGCAAATCCAAAGAAGAATTGGCAAAAAAGGGGATCCAAAAATATAACGACCTCACCGAAATGATCAAGGAGTGCGATTTTATTTCACTTCATGCCGTTTTGAACAAGGAAACCAAACACCTCATAGGAGCCAAGGAATTTGAGGTAATGAAACCAAACGCCATAATAATCAATACTGCAAGGGGAGCCTTGATAGACGAATTGGCTCTTTTGGACGCCTTGGAAAGAAAGCAAATTGCAGGTGCCGGACTTGACGTCTACAGCATGGAGCCGTTGAACAAAACGGACCATCCGCTAAAAAGACTTTATGAAATGGACAATGTCATCCTTCTGCCCCATTTAACCTTTTATACCCATGAAGCCATGCACAGGCTGGAAGTAGAGACCTTGGAGAGAATCACGGAAATAATGGAGAACAGACCTGTTTTGATCAAATCCAAAGATCCACGGCTTCAAAATCAGTCCAAGATTAGTATATGATCGGGCCCTAAGTCCCAATAAATTTTGCCAACCTAAATAATTGATATTGAAATGAAAGCAGTTTTAACTATCGGCCTTCTAATTTTAAGCAATTCATTTATGATTATTGCCTGGTATGGCCATCTAAAATTTTCCGAATTAAAATGGTTCAACAAGCTGGGGTTGATTTCCATAATCCTCATAAGTTGGGGAATTGCCCTTTTCGAATATGTGTTTCAAGTACCGGCAAATAGAATAGGGTTTAAAGAAAATGGCGGCCCCTTTACTTTGATTCAATTAAAGGTAATACAAGAAGTCATTACATTGATCGTTTTTGCGGTGTTTACGCTCATCGTATTCAAAACGGAAACTTTCAGGTTGAACCACATCATTTCCTTTATCTTTTTGATATTAGCGGTGTATTTTATGTTTAAAAAATAGAAGATTATGCAAATTACCTCCCAACACATGCAGGACGTGCTGTACCAACTATTCTTAAAACACAGATTTTCCCATGAAAAGGCCTATTTGTTGGCCTAGACCTATACCTAGAGTACCCTGGCCGGAGTAAATTCCCATGGAATAAACCGTGTTCCCCTATTTTTGGAATATGTGGAAAATGGTAGCGTTAAAATTAATGCCGAAGCCGAAAAAGTGGAATCATTTGGCAGTATCGAACGATGGGACGGGAATTATGGCCCTGGCATCATCAATGCTACCAAGTGTACCCACCGTGCCGTGGAATTGGCCAAAACTCACGGCATGGGCCTAGTGGCATTGCGCAACACCAACCATTGGATGCGGGGTGGCGTCCAAGACGTAGAACCCATGCAGCCCGGAGATACGATCTACTATCCCGGGGAAAGGAGTGCCCCTGCCAGGGAAGAAAATCTAAAGAACGGAATGCCGGTCAGCGATAGTGTTTGGGAAAAGATAATGGTATTGTCCAAATCATAAATAATTATATTTTACAAAAAATGAAACCGACATGTTTAAAATAATCTTTAAACACACAAAGGAATTATTATTTTTAAACATCAAACCCGCCCATACCGGGCTGAGGTTACACCCGCCAGAATGACTTTGTCGGGCTGGTGTGACATTTGAAAAACAATAAATATAAACACATGAAAAAATCCACCATAGCGGAAATCAGGGAACGGTTCGATAATGATGTGGAGCGTTTCTCCAATTTGGACACTGGCCAACTTACCACAATCGACGCCAAAATTATATTGGAATTGATTACTGAAGCGGCCAAAAGAATTGCTCCCAATGCAGGGCAATTATTGGACATCGGATGTGGCGCCGGAAACTATTCCTTAAAGATGCTCTCCAAGCTCCCAAACCTGGAATGCACCTTGGTAGACCTTAGTGCCCCAATGTTGCACAGGGCCTTCGAAAGGGTGTCCAAAGAGACCCATAAAAAGGTGCACATGGTACAGGGAGATATTAGGGAAGTATCCCTAAAGGAAAACCATTTCGACATCATATTGGCCGGTGCCGTACTGCACCATTTAAGGGAGGAACAAGACTGGGAAAATACCTTTGGAAAAATATACGGCCTACTAAAACCGGGAGGCTGTTTCATGATTTCGGACCTGATCACCCAGGACAGCGAAATACTCAATGAATATACTTGGGAAAGATATGGGGAATATTTGGAGGAATTGGGAGGAAAGGATTACAGAAAAAAAGTGTTGGATTATGTGGATAAGGAGGATTCTCCCAGATCTATAAACTATCAGCTGGACCTTATGAAAAAGCTAGGCTTCAGCAAGGTAGAGATTTTGCATAAGAACATGTGTTTTGGGGCCTTTGGTGGTATAAAATAGATATTCCCTACATTTACTCGATAATCGAGATTTAAACCTGCCAGGCAGGTGCTCCAACGCTTGCCCGCCTGAACGGAACGGACGGGCCCGCCCGTTCCGTTCAGGCGGGCGTCGAAATCAAACTTGAATTTCCTTTCAATGCCTCGTGGACTCGCCCCTAGGTAGTTTTCTAACAAAATAGGTTAATTTTAGGTTGTCCCACACTCATAATCGTACTAATAAATGCACCATTATTGAAGGGGAAGTTGTAAATTAATGAACTGATTTAAACTTTTTTGATCGAAGTGAAAATCAGCTATTTTTTGTCCAATTGAAACTCTTTTTGAGTTGCATAGCAGGACTACCGAACAAAAACCTGCCGGCAGGCAGGAAAGATGAAAAGTGGGCGAAAAAGAGCGATTCCCGCCCGTTCTTGGTCAGGCGGGTTTTAACCAATTGAGAAAAGTTTAAATGAGTTCAATATTCAAAAAATAAAGGGTATGGCCTTGAAGCTGAAAATACGGTTCCTAATTCTTCTTTCCGCAATCGGTTTGGTGTCGTGTGCCCCATCCCCCTCAAAAATCATAGAGATCAGAGGTGTCTATGGAAATCCACAACCTTTGTGGGATAAAGGATATAAACTTAACGACCTTGGGGTAAATGCCATCTTTGTCCATAGCGGATCCATCAACGAAGAAATGATTGACCGTGCAAAGGCGGAAGGGGCCAAGGTTTATGCCGAATTCGCCACCTTGAACGGCAAAGGTTATGTGGAAACCCATCCGGAGGCCTGGGCCATAAACGAAAAAGGAGAAAGGGTTAGGGCCGCCACTTGGTTTATGGGGGTCTGCCCTACCGAACCCGGTTTCAGAAAATATCGTTTTGATCAGCTGCGCGACTTATTGCTGGAATATGATCTGGATGGCGTTTGGATGGACTATGTACATTGGCACGCCCAATTTGAGGATCCTGAACCCATTCTACCCGAAACTTGCTTTTGCGAGCACTGCCTAAATAGTTTTTCAAAGGTTGGCAACATCCCTTTGCCGGATGCCTCTACCCCTGAAAAGGCCGAATATATTCTTAGCCATCATGATTGGGCCTGG
This sequence comes from Arenibacter sp. P308M17, assembly GCF_003426735.1. GTDB lineage: Bacteria > Bacteroidota > Bacteroidia > Flavobacteriales > Flavobacteriaceae > Arenibacter. The sequence continues at coordinate 7,140 of NZ_QVON01000015.1, read as the reverse complement.
CGAAAATGGCGTTGCGAAGTTATTTATGATTGGACTTCCAATTTTAAGGGTATCATTGCCGAAATAAAGCCCAACACCCTCCTTGGCCTGTACCATTCTCCTTGGGATGACGGAGAATTTGATGGTGCCAGGGAACGAATTCTGGGTCTGGATTACGATCTTTTGAAGAAAACCATAGATGTTTTTTCACCTATGGTCTATCATCAAAGGATGGGAAGGACTCCACAATGGGTCCAGGAAAACATTGAATGGTTCAGCAAAAAGATAGGGGCCGAAAATGATGCCTACCCCAAGATATGGCCCATAGTCCAAGCCTATAACGAGCCGGGCATCGTTACCCATGAAGATTTTGAAACGGTATTGCGCGGAGGATTAACCGGGAAATCGACCGGAGTAATGATGTTTACCACCCAGGCCATAGCGGAGGATAAAGCTAAAACAGAGGTGATGAAAAAAGTGTATAACGAATTTATGGTAGGGCCCGGTAAATAAACTATCCACATCAGTTTTGGAACGAAACAAAATTCCTTGGTCAGGACCGGATGATAAATTGGCAGGAAGCTTTAATCAATATGTCTTAAGTTGTAAAAACGGATTTCACTGCCCCTGCCTTTTGCTAAGGATGGACACCCAAAGTTTATAGAAACCAATAATGATAACTTGGGAGCAATAAAACGTCCCTACCCAGTGGGCCAAAAACCCAGCCTCTTGTTCCCATACCATTACTTATAGCATAGAGCATACAGCCAATGGCATATTGCTTACAACTTACGGCATTCCACAAAAAAAGGGAAGAAACTACTGCCCTTCCCTTTTGCCATAATTCAAACATAACCTTAACCTTCTAGACCGGCATGTCCGGCAATTTCCAACCGTCCCTGTAGGTGTGCTTTATCAATTCGGCAGCAAACCCACTTGCAGAATAGGGTTCCGTCCATTCCTTTTCAAATTTTGGACGTCCGTCCTTCATGACAAAATTATCACGGATTACAGTCTTGATGGTTTCGTCCTCTCCTATATTGGTAAATTTCATCTTCTCCCCATCCCAGTCCAAAATTTTATTCAAGGATTGCAGCCTAACCGCAAGCACTCCCATAACGACCATTTCATTAAAGGGACCGGCCTCCGAAAAATCTGAAGTACAGGGTTTGCGATTTTCCGGATTCTCCTTACAGGCCCTGACCCAATCCATTTCATGGGCACCTTTGTTCCAGGCAAGGCCAATTTCCTTCTCTACCCTGCGCTCCGTCTCCGCTACTTTGGGTAGATCCCGGCCCAATATTTCGGGTTCCACCCCATAACAGCCTGCATGTATAATTCCTTTGGTACCGTAAAAGAAAGTCCCTCCACCGGACTTGTTGGGGTTTTTTCCGCTAGGCCAGTTGGCCGGTAGATCGGGTTTTATGCCCCCATCATACCAGTTCACCTCTACCTCGGGCAATTTAATCCTGCCCTTTCTTCCACGCTCAGGGAAGGTCATTTGTACGGACTGTGCCGTTGGGGCACTGTCCTTCAATAACAAAGAGGAACTTCCCTGTACTTTGGTGGGATAGCCCAATTTTAAAGCTTCAAATACGGGATGTAGAATATGGCAGGCCATATCCCCCAAGGCTCCAGTGCCGTAATTCCACCATCCCCGCCAGTTCCATGGGTGATATACTTCATTGTAGGGAATCAATTCTGCCGGTCCCGTAAACAGGTCCCAATCCAAGGTGTCGGGAACCCATTGTCCTTGGGTAGGGGGATTCACTCCCTGTGGCCATATCGGCCTATCCGTAAAGGATTCCACCTTGGTTATATCCCCTATGGCACCACTCCATATCAATTCACAGGTCTTGGCCACTCCCTCTCCGGAAGCCCCTTGATTCCCCATCTGGGTAGCCACATTGTGCTTCTTGGCCAACTTGGTCAACAATCGGGATTCATACACGGAGTGTGTCAACGGTTTTTGCACATAAACATGTTTTCCACGGACCATGGCATCTGCCGCCACTATGGCGTGGGTATGATCGGCCGTAGCTACCAGAACGGCATCAAAATCGTTGCCCATCTCATCATACATTACCCTAAAATCTTTGTACTTCTTCGCATTTGGAAAATGATCAAAACAATTCTTCGCATATTTCCAATCCACATCGCACAATCCAACAATGTTTTCGGTCTGTAAATTTCTTAGATTACCAAACCCCATGCTACCTACACCCACCCCCACAATATTCAGTTTATCGCTTGGCGCTTTATATCCCAGTCCTGAAATAACATTACTGGGGAGGATAGTAATTCCTGCTGCGGCCACTCCCGTTTTACTGATAAATGACCTTCGTGTAATTGGTGAGGACTTGTTTGGTTCCTTTTTCATTTTTAAAATTGTTTTGTTCGATTTGTAATAGACTTGATTTGTACTTTATACCCATTAAAATTCGTAAAAATTTTGGTAATTAGGGTCAATATGGATCATTTGCTTTTAAATTGATGGAAATTTTACTTAGTTTACATCTAAATTTCCATATTCCAAAATGCCCAAAACACTTTACCGAGTTTACGTTGTGGAATTATCGAAACGTGTTTTTAATGAAAATGCGAAGTTTAGAGCGGCCAATCCCCAATATAACGGGGTACTGGAATGCCTATATGTTGGTATGACCTCCAAGATGCCCAAGGAGCGATTTGAACAGCATAAGACAGGATATAGAAATAAAAAAGGACATAGATTATCGTCCAACATAGTTGAAAAATATGGTCTTTATCTGAGGCCCAGCCTATATCATCATATAGATCCCGTATTGACCAGGGCGGAAGCACTGGAAATAGAGGAAGGCCTGGCCCTGGAATTAAGGCGGGAGCGCTATGCCGTCTGGTACAATTGAGCGGACACGGTTATCTATTTCATCAATTCTATTCTTCCTCCATAAGTAAGGGGACATTTGCGTAATCCGTATTTCTCAATAAACGCAGCCCTTGAATTGGACATGGAATATGAAATTCCATGGCAATATGTAAGAGCTTTCAAATGAAATAAAAAAATGCTTAACTACTAATTCATAATTCTTATTTTAGGAATGTAAAACGGAAATGTGCAAGTTTTCACAACCCTATTACAGGTCAAGATTTACCCCCTTTAAGCGCAATATGAAAAATATCCTAATCATCCTTTTTACCACTTTCAGTATTTTATGCTGCTATTCCCAAATCCTAAAGAAAAAAATTCCGGATAAATTGGTAGTACTTACCTTTGATGACGCCCCGGCCAGTCAATATTCCATTGTAGCCCCAATGTTAAAAGAGTTCGGTTTTGGAGCTACTTTTTTTGTCTGTGAGTTCCCTCCCGATTATAAGGACAGTACCTTGTACATGAATTGGAGACAGATCAAGGCTCTGGACAAAATGGGGTTTGAAGTGGCCAATCACACTCAAAGCCATGCCAATGTAAGCAAGCTCACCCAATTGGAATTTAATGCAGAATTGGAGTACATTGAAGGTAAATGCGATTCCCTTGGGATAGCCCGACCACGAAACTTTGCCTATCCGGGCTATGGCCTAAATGATAACGTTCTTAGGTTTTTGGAAAAAAAAGGATATCTCTTCGCCAGAGCTGGCGGCAGCAGGGCCTACGACCCATTGACAGATCATCCCTTTTTAATACCCAGTTGGGCCACCAATGCGGATAACAAAAGTGAAATTTTATCCGCTCTTGACCAAGCTAAAGACGGAAAGATCGTAGTGCTTACCTTTCACGGCGTACCCGATGTGGAACATCCATGGGTAAATACTCCTCCTGCTTTATTTAAGGAATACCTACAATACCTATCCCAAAATAATTTTAAAGTAGTTTCCCTAAGGGATTTACGCTCCTATATTAATGTTGACGTGGCCAAAAGAAGTATTGTTCCCGATTTATCCAAAAAGCATAAGAATTAATACTGGCCCATTGCAGGAATCACATTTAGGATCAATAAATAAAATCACTCAAGGTTTAATAGCCAGTTTAAAAACTAAATTTTCCAGCAATAGTTCATGGGATTTCACTATATTTCAATAGCCTATAACCAAGGCTCCCACCACACAATCAAGACTCCATAACAATGCCGACCTTTACAATAACATCCCCCCACACCCTACAGTACTTGACCAAGAATTGTTCGAGGGCCATTTTTTTCCTCATCTTGGGCCTTACCCTTTCCCTATGCCAGCGACCTATGGAAATTGATGTGGCTCCCGATGAACACCGGTTTAAAAAAATTGTACTTACCGAGGAAACCATGGATCCTACGGCCTTATCCGTTGCCCATAACGGTAAGGTTTATTTTGCTGAGGATATCGGTACCATTAAGGTGTACGACCCCGATTCAAAATCCGTATCAGTGGTTGGGGAATTAAAGGTATTCAGCTGCGGGGAGGAAGGATTGATAGGTATGACGTTGGACCCCGATTTCAAGGCTAATGGTTGGCTGTACGTAAACCGTACCATGTCCGATTATATGGATTTGCCCTGTTCCGAAGTCTATAAAAATCCGGAATTACGTTTCGAAGACCCTACATCCCATCAGGTAATTTCACGGTTCACCGTAGTCAACGATACCTTGGACCTGTCCTCCGAAAAAGTACTGTTGAAAGCGCCAAACCAACATATGCGCCACATAGGTGGATCCCTGGCTTTTGATGGTGCAGGAAATCTATATATCTCTATTGGAGAAAATACGCATCCAGGCTTCCTTAACCCCTACGCACCCTTGGACGAGCGTCCCGGGAGAAAAAATTACGACACCCAGAGAACGTCTGCCAATACTATGGACTACAGGGGTAAAATTTTACGGATCCACCCTGAGGATGATGGTTCTTATACCATCCCGGAAGGAAACCTGTTTCCCGAGGACGACCCTATGGCACTTCCTGAAATTTATGTCATGGGCTGTAGAAACCCTTTTAGAATTTCCGTTGATGCAGGGACCAATACCTTATTTTGGGGAGAAGTAGGTCCTGACGCCTATGCCGATATTGCAAGAGGTCCCAAAGGTTATGACGAAATCAATGCTACCAAGGAAGCAGGTTTTTTCGGTTGGCCCTATTTTATAGCCAATAACCAGGCCTATGCCGAATATGATTACGATACGGAAAAGGCGGGCAAGCCATTTGATGCGAACAGACCGGAGAACAATTCTCCCAATAATACGGGAATGAAAATACTCCCCCCGGCAAAGCCCGCATTCATATGGTACCCATATGAAGCCTCCGAAGATTTCCCGCAATTGGGCGAAGGTGGAAGAACTGCTATGGCCGGACCTGTTTATCATTTTGACTCCAACAACCATTCCTCTGAAAAATTTCCATCCTATTTTGACAAGGCCTTGTTTATTTATGACTGGATGCGGGGATGGATTAAAATTGTTAGAATGGATGAAAACGGGAAGCTAATAAAGATTGAGGACTTTATGCCGTCTACCCGTTTCCTTAGTCCGATAGATGTGCAATTTGGTCCCGATGGATCACTTTACATTTTGGAATTTGGAACCACCTGGGGTGCCAATCCTGATGCCAGACTCATTAAAATTGAATATATCCAAGGCAATAGGCCGCCACATATTGAAATTAATGCCGACAAAACGGTGGGTATCTGTCCTTTGACCGTTAATTTTAATAGCAATGGCACCTTGGATTATGACGTGGACGATAAAATTACCTATAGCTGGAAATTTACTACCCAAGAAATTCAGTCCACCGAGCCCAATCCAACCTTTACCTTCAACGTACCTGGGATATACACGGCTACCCTGACCGTTACCGATACCCAAGGAGCAACGGCCACCTCTGAAATAAAGATTAAGGCGGGCAATGATGCCCCTAAATTAACGATCGATATGCCCAATAGGGGTAGCTTTTATTGGGATCAAGATCAAATACCATACAACATTGGCTTAACGGACAAAGAGGACGGTAATTTGGAAAACGGGGACATAGACCCTGCATCCGTACAGGTCTACCTGGAATGGATGAAGGGAACCTATACCCTGGAACCATCTGTAGGAGGTACAGGGGAATTAAAAAGTCAGGGAGAAAAGCTGATCGGGGAAAGTGATTGCAGAAGTTGCCATAAAATAAACGAACGGGCCATAGGGCCATCCTTTATGGAGGTTGCCAAAAAATATAGGGAGGATGACAAGGCTGTGGATTATATAGCCAAAAAAATCATTTCCGGGGGCAGTGGGGTTTGGGGCGAAATTAGTATGACCGCCCATCCTTTATTTTCCGAAGCGGATGCAGCTAAAATGGCCGACTATATATTATCCTTGACCAAGAAAGACACAAACACCTTAAAATTGAACGTACAGGGGACTATAGATATCCCTGCTACCGCTTCGGATGAAAACAGAACCTATGTCCTGAAAGCCTCCTATACAGATAAAGGGGCTTCCGGCATGGAACCCATTACCGTTTCGGCCATCCGCATGCTCCAAGCTCCAAAATTGGAAGCCGAGAACTTTTCCACGCAACGGGATGTTTTAAGCGAAGTAGGGAACAATGGGGTTTCCATGGGTTTTTCCTCTTCTTATATATCCTTTAAAAATATAGATCTAACCATGGTAGACTCCGTTACCTTTAAATACAGCTATAAGGGCCCAGAATGTTTTATAACCATTAAAACCGGATCCCCGAACGGGGAGACTATTGGCAAAGCCAGATTTTTCAATTCCCCTGAGTCCAAAAACAAGAAACAGCTCACCATACCCATAAAAGAAACTACCGGCTTAAATGAGGTGTTCTTTCTGCACGATAAGGCTCCCGATATTCATGAAGAAATCTATTTGGATTGGATCGAATTTCACAAAAGACCATAATTACGGATCAATCTCAAAAGTTGTGTGTGAATTGGAAAAAGATAGAATTTTATATCCCAAATTCATCTTCTGTTCATTTTTTGCATCGCCCAAAAACGACCAGGGCCGAACAACCAAGGTACAGTGTACCTTGGCTTGGAGGAGCCGGCAGTAGCCAAGGCCAACTTTGCAACACTTACAATTAAAAGAGCGAACAACCGCTGCAGCGTCCAGACCGCTTTCACTTGGGTGAAATGCTCTTTGGACGCCTTCCTTAGGCCAAAGTGAAAACTCCTTGATTTACTACTAAAATAAAAATAGGCCGTTC
>NZ_QVON01000014.1 GCF_003426735.1 Arenibacter sp. P308M17 | reverse complement strand
TTACAAGAAATTACAGCAAGTTTAGATCAAGTTTACAAGAAGGGAATCCGGTAAATAAAATTATGCTAAGTTAGTAAATGTGGTTGGTGGGCCGCATACGGTACTCCCAGCTTTTTCAAGAATCGGGTACTTCGACCCTGTTTCAAAATTGGCCTATGCCGAGGTAGATACGGTGGTGAAAAAAGGAGGCCATAATGCTATTGAGACCACCAAGGGCTATATTAACGAAAAAGGCGAATGGGCCATCTTACCGGCTGAGGGAAGTAAATGGTAATCCCGTTTAATTTTGGCTTGTTCAATGTCCGATATTGCCACCATGAAATATCATTTGATATCAAAGAATATCCATAAAAACAAAAAACACTGAAAATCAATAGATTAACAGTGTTTTTGATGTTCCCTATTTCTAGGTTCGTCGGGGTGGCAGACCTAACTACCAAAACCCAAAACACTGTTTTACAGTTATATACAAAATTTAATTTCGTTTTGCACACCTAATTGCACACTCAAAACCAAGTAAGAACCCTAAAGATATTATTTGGTGTTCTTTAGTTTTATAAAGGTACAAAAAAATTAATCAGGTCTAATTCCTTGACCTTACATACTACATTTCAAGTAAGCAAAGCTAAAAAAATAAATTTTGCGGTTATAAGGGAAATAATTGAATTAATTGACGGTTAAGCAGTTCTAATCAAATAAAATTAGAAATTCTAGTTTAACGATTAACACTAATAGCCCATTCTATGAAAGTTGGCAAATGGTCAGTCATGATTACTTTTCATCCGTTAATCCAAATTAACATTTCTGAGCAAGAAACACTCCAACTTGCAAAACCTCCTTAATATATACCGTCAATGAAGACCGTATCCTGAAACCATCTATTGATTAGTATAATGGAAGAACATCAAAAATATAAATATCACTGGTTACCATTAAACTCTTTTTGATGTGACCATCAAGGAATATAATCTATGAGCTACCGAGTTAAACCATTAATATTTACTAAATTTTATGAAGGATATTTAAACAACAAATAGACAGGAACCATAAAATATTATCTTCATTACATGCATTCTAGCCAGTTTCAAAAGTGTTTGAGTCAATATTATATCAATAAATGAAGAAATAATTTAACAGTACCCCTGGGACATTAAATATCACCATAGTATGGTTATATCCTATTATTTCTAAATCATTATAAAAGTAGAATTCATTTTTTAAGTTTACTCAATAGACTGAAGATGAGGTTATGTTAAAATAATTTTTTTTCAATGTCTTCCAATGATTGACCCTTGGTCTCTGGAACGGTCAGATAAACAAACAGAAAACATATGGCACAGCTCACTGCAAAAACAAAAAAGACCTGCTCCTTAAGTACCGATAGCATTACAGGAAAGAATTGTGCTACCAAAAAATTACCGCCCCATAAAAAAATTACCGAAATGGTCATAGCCCTTCCCCTTACCCTATTGGGAAAAATTTCGGAAACCACTATCCAATAAACACCTCCCATACCGACGGAAAAAAAAGAGACATAACTTAATGTACACAACAGTAATAAAGTGCCTCGCTCTTCCGCATTCGGGAAAGCAATACCCAGTAAAATAAGAGAAACACCCATTCCAAATGAGGCGACCAACAATAATAAACGCCTACCTGTCCTATCCACCAGAAACAAAGAGATCAAGGTAAAGACCAACATCACCAAACCTATAATTATAGAGTGGCCATAGGCATCCCCTGTTGCGATTCCGGCCGTTAAAAAAATTCGGGGAGCATAATACATAATTACATTTATACCCGTAATGGCCTGAAAAAGTGCAAGTATCATGGCCATAATGGTAATTCGTCGTCTTTTGGGCCGAAACAATTCCCCTACGCTCCCTTCTTCCTCCTTTAAATTATTAAGGATTGCGGAATAGGTTGCCTCTACAGACTCAGGCCGTGTTATTTTTTGGAGAACCAACTTTGCTCTTTCCAATTTTTGACTTTTGGCCAGCCATCTGGGACTCTCCACTATAAAATATAGTAACAACAGATATAAAACGGCAGGTACCATTTCCGTTGCAAACATCCATCTCCATCCCAAATTGTTCATCCAATATTCATCGCCCAAGTCAATAATATATCGATTTGCGGTATAGGCCATTACCATTCCAATAATAATGGCAACCTGATTTATGGAAACCAATTTGCCGCGAATACCAGGAGGTGCAATTTCCGCAATATATATGGGTGTTGCCATAGACGCCACACCAACTCCGATACCACCGACCAGTCTTGCCATTATAAGAAATTCAATATTTATCGGAAAGGCACAGCCCAATGCCGAGATCGTAAATAGAAGTCCGGAAAAGAACATTCCTTTTTTACGCCCAAAGGTATCTAGGATCCAACCTGCACCGGCAACACCAAGGATACATCCGATCAATGCACAGGATACGATCCACCCCAAAGTGTTATCATTCAGTTTAAAGTGCGATTGTAATGCTTCGGTAGTACCGGAAATTACAGCGGTATCATATCCGAACAATATACCGCCAATGGCGGCAATACTGCTGATTACGTAAACATAGCCGGTTTTTGACATTTAAATTGGTCTGTTATAAGGTTTATTGAACGAGTTCTTTGGGAAGATCTATCCCCAACTCAATGCTCCAATCTTTGATTTGATTACATAAAGCGGGCTCCATAGGGATACCCTTTTTTGTTCTTTCCTTTTCGTTTCTATAATGATCATCTCCAGGAGCTTCCACTGGTACGTTGGGATCTTTTGCAGGCTGTTTTCGTGTCTCATCGGCCATATTCGATACGATTTCCGAAAAATTGGCTCCCCCAAAAAAACGGGAAGGATCAATTGCGATGACCAAAGATCCCAAATGCCTTTTCTTTGATAGGTCCCCATACATTTCTGATATATTCGGTCCCCATGGCATACCGTTAAGAGGCCCACAAAGCAAATCGATCATAAAGGCCAGGGCATATCCCTTATGCTCGGCCATAGGCTTTAGGCACCCTACCAAATCGGGATCATCCGTAAGATTCCCCTCAATGGTGTAAGCCACATCGGAAGGGATTTTTGCGTTTTCATACCTCGCGTTCATAACCTTGTTCCATGCTATTGCACTAGTAGCCATATCCAAACATAACGGCCTGCCATTACTGTTGGGAACACTTATACAAATAGGGTTTGTTCCAACGAATTTCCTGAATCCCCTATGCGGGGCCACAAAAGCATCCGAATGGGTAAATACTATGCCTATCAATCCTGATTCCGCAATCATTCTTCCATAGACTCCAATAGCACCACAATGGGAAGACTCCCTTACCCCAACGATTCCGATCCCATTTTTTTTGGCCAGTGCAATTGTTTCCCTGGTAGCGGCATCAACGACAACAATTCCCAACCCATGATCACCGTCCATATTTGCCGAACACGGCCCGGTATTTTCAATTTTAAGCTTAGGAACAGGGTTTAGCGATCCCGCTTTTATTCTATTTAAATAATGTGGAAAACGGGCAATTCCATGTGAATCGATACCCCATAGACTCGTTTGCACCAAACAATCCGTAACTACAGCGGCATCCTTATCCGATAGTCCCATTTTTATTAAACAAGCCCTTCCCCATTTGGAAAAAGATTCTGAGTTTACATATTTCATCTATTTAAAAATTTATATTAATTTGAAAATGAGTATAATAAAAATTTTCTGCATAGATCAACCGCTGTGCTTTCACACAAAAAATTTAATTGTTTACTCACAAATCCCTGCTTTTTACTTTTAGGTGTTCGTGAATCTTCGATTTCGGTGGGTATGCAAAAAATTAAATTTGTTTATGCTCATTTCATACTTTTAATTTGAGATATTAATAAAATTTACCCAATAATGGCCTACACCATCCTCCGTCAACGTCTACCAGATTTATAGGTGGAGCAAACAATTCATATTTGGATGCGGAAACATTCCGTAAGCATATATTTTCCAAAATAACCGTCTCGTTTCCCAATAGCTCCAAATGGGCCGGAAATGTTGGTTCGGAAGGAGGGTCTATGGTAAGGTAATCCAACCCTACGAGGATAATTCCATTGGAAGTACACCATTCAGCGGCCGACTTTTCAATATAGATGAAATTTGGATCCCAAGGTTCTGTCCAGTAATCAGAATTGCTATTCTTAGTTTTGAACAATAACCGTTCAGCATCTTTGGGAATATTGCACGATTCCAGTGCAGGGGCATCTATACATTTTTTTAGATGGGTCAAATCCAGAACATAGGCCGGACCCAACCAGTAATCCAAGGGGATCTCATGTAACTTTTTTCCATTGGGGATAAAATGCCATGGTGCATCCACATGGGAGCCATGGTGCAGGCCTCCGTTATAAAACCCTACATTGGCCGGATTCCCCTTTTCATGGCTCCAAAACGGCCATGTTAACCGGGGGCTCGGGTCTCCGGGAAATACGGTTATAGAGGATGATGACGGAATACTTATGTCTATATATTTCTCCATATTACTCTTCCCAATATTGAGCCCCCGGCAATGAGCCGTTCATTAAATATCCGCCATCAATGGTAATATCCTGACCCGTCATATATCCGGATTCATCACCGGCTAAAAATAATGCCGCCTGGGCAACCCAATCGGCGTGGGCAATTTCGCGCAGCGGAATTCTTTCATATAGGGATCTCTTCACCGAGTCGGTATACATCGGGGTTGTCAATTCGGTATATGTTGCACCGGGCCTGATAAAATTGGCCGTAATCTTATACGGGGCAACCTCTGAGGCCACCGTTCTGATAAAAGCTTCTATACCTCCTTTTGATGCGGTATAATGGCCACAGGAAGGTTCACTTAACTGGGCGTGGATGCTGGACATCGCAATAATTCTCCCTCCTTCATTTTTCTTGACCATTTCCTGCAATGCCTTCTGTGTACACAAAAACACACTTTTAAGGTTGGTTTTGATAATATCATCCCAATCTTTTTCCAGCATGTCCACAATTGGGGATTGCCTAATAATTCCCGCATTATTGACCAAAATATTCAATCCTCCCATTTTTTTGATGGCCTCCTTAAAAGCAGTATCCACTTGAAGCGAATCCCCAACATCGCATTGGATTGCATATGCAGTACCACCATCTCCTTGTATTTCATTTGCAACTGAGGAAGCTTTTTCACAATCAATATCCAAAATGGATATTATGGCACCTTCCTTTGCAAAAAGCTTTGCAATAGCTTTACCAATGCCATTTGCCGCACCGGTTATAATTACCTTTTTATTTGCTAATCTCATAGATACTTTATTGATTATTATAATGTTGTGTATTTTCTTCAAGGATTGGAAAAGGAACTAAAAGCAATCAAGGGACAACTTACCGTTGTCATGTACAAAGGGTTTTGTAGGTTACCTGACGGATGAAAACACTCATAGGGAGCTCCTAATCCGGATCCTTTTCTAAAGTCGTTCTCCTTTAGATCATCAATAAATTCTTTTGCCAGTTTTTGGGCCAGTAGAATATCGGTTTTGGCTATTGCAACGCACACCCACCCGGTTGGCGTTCCCCAATAGGCCCCGTTCTGATAGGTATTCTTGGGTGCCATGGAAAACTCCCATGCCGTAGAATTATCAAAATCGTCGGTAGTTAGGATATGTCTAATGTTGCCCCTATAGGCCAAATGGCCATTTCTATATGCATCGGACAAAAAACGACTCGTTTTATCACTATCTTCCTTGTTTAAAATATTGTGATACATTGCCAGGGAGGTGGACCATACGTCCGCCTGGCCCCCTTTGCCGTTGGAAGCCCTTAACATGCCCCTATCATCCATGAACACTAAAGGTATGGCTTCCTTTATCTTATGGGCAATACCCTTATATTTGGCCGCTTTTATTTTGTTATCCAACGCTTCAAACAGGTCGGCCAGTTGTAGGGATGCCCTATATTTTAAAATGGACGGATAGCAAAGGTCACCGGTTATGGTCTGCGCATCCCTATACCCAAAATCGATGCCCCTAAAATTATCGGTAGTAGTCACTATATGATTATCCAGTCTTGATGGGGGTACCTTATAGGCAAGTTCCAAACGATCTATAAGCCTGCTACCATTTATCTCCTGTCCCAAAATTGTAATTTCATTGGTCGATTTCAGATAATAATGGGCCATATGGATAAAGAAAAACTGATCCCCATAAGGCGGCGTCATTCCCCATTCCGGTGCTCCTTGTTCCCCATAGCTATAAGTGCCGGGGAAATAAATGGGCAGACTATCGTCCATACGTATATGATCTGCTATAGCTCCATAAGGGACCATGGCCCCGTTCTTTGTTATCCAGGTCCGATCCGCCTGGGTAGACGCCGTCAATAACAACATATGCTTTTGTTCTTTCCGGTCCACAAATCCGGTTTCCAAAGACATGGCATAATCCCGTATCCAAAAAGCGGGGTAACTTCCTCTTCCCCCCGGTTTTATAAGTACTCCCCCAGTATTATTATTTCCCATCATATCGGCAATTTTCTGTCCGGGATATATGCGCGAACTATCCATAACAACCTGGGCAAGTGTTTTCAGGAATCGAAAATCCCTACCACTTAAAATATCCTTTTTCGGCGATCTGTCCGATTGGGCATTCGATGATGTGATGAACCCTAGAAAACATAAAATCAGTATTGTTTTCCCTGTGAAATTGATTGCTTTTTTCAAAATAATTTTAGATTAAAATATAAAGCTCAAGATTGAAATGGTTTTGTACATTTTATAGAAAATCCTTTTTATTTGACCTATTCCCCACCTGGATTAAAATCGTCTGTTATCGGCAGGCATCCGGATCTTTAAATATTGGTGTTCTTCAATTATAGACAACTTGCATTTTTCCATAAACCGGAACTTTGGATAATAGCTTATATGAATTCTACTAATTGAGAAATACAACATACTACTCGGTTATTGCCAATTAACCGCCATATCAATATTTATGGTGTCACAATGGTTATATCCAATAAAATAATATCTTTGCAAGTGTATACATTTTTAAATGAGTCGCAATATATGATTTTTATTTAAAAGTGCATGCACTTTTAAATAAAAAATATGGATTCATTAAAAACAAAACGGGTCGGGGATACCTCGGACATCGTATTGCAAAAGCTTCTGGAAGCTATCGTAAACCGCTCATTTGCTCCCGGAGAACCCATTCGTGAAACACAGCTTGCCAAAGATTGGGGAGTAAGCCGCACACCGGTTCGGGAGGCCGTGCGAAGTGCCGCTGCTATGGGGCTAATGGAAATTAGGCATAACCAACGCCCTTTGGTAAAGGATTTTAGTCAAAGAGACCTCGTTAAATTAACCGATGTTAGGGCGGTAATAGAATTATTGGCCTTTGATTCTTCCATCGATATGTTGGTCGGGTCCAAAAAAGTAAAAAAATTGTTGGACATATCCATTAAGCTACAAAATTTCGGGCCTGACGATCCTTTTACCGAAAAGGCACTCGAACTTGATACGAACCTACATAGATTATGGGTGGATTCTTGCGAAAACCAATTTATAGTATTGGCCTTTGAATCATTGTGGACCTTTATACGTATCTTACAACGTGCTGCGGCCAATGATTTAAACAGGGCCGTAATAGCGTTATCCGAGCATATAGCCATCCTCCAAGCCATACATAAGGGAGATATACATGCTGCACGTAAACTCTTGGATGAACATTTAAGGTCTTCCACCCCGATCCTTCAGGAACTATTAAAAGAAAAAAAAGAACCCCCTAAATAACATTGCTCAAGACCTTTAAAGGACTTGTCAAACCCATGTCCATCGGATAATGCTATTGGGAGGTACTCCACCCAAAATTTTATACCAACGTATCAAGGAAGGCATAAAGCCCTCCTTGATCTTCTATTCGCCATTTTTTTATTGGCACAGCAAGGAACTATTTATCCCTCACATTCCGATACTACTCCTGAAAGGTACAATTTACATTACCGCCAATCTGTCCGTTTTTTATGAAATCTGCGTTGGGCAGCAACGGAATTCTTACTTATGGAACAATGGTCTATAGTATTCTTCCTTCCACTAAAGTCCTTAATAGCTGTCAATTACTGTTCCATGCTTCCAAAGAAATATCTGTAATCCTAAATTTTTCCTTCATATCCGGTGAGACCAGTACATCAATCATCTTCTCTTCTCCCGGCAACAAGACAAAACAATTATCCCCAAAATAAACTTCCTGTGGTTTGTATGGGCTTTTGAATCGCACAAATAATGCAGGAACATTTGACGTGTTTTTTACTTTTGCCCGATATAAATCCATTTCACTTCCCCCTATTTTCTTCCTTTCATCATAATTAATTGAAAGGGAGATCTTCGTTTTGGGGGCATTTAGCATCGGAAGGAGGTGCTTTTTTCCGGCAAGGTTATCGACCGACGAATTCTTAATGCCAAAAGTATATGTTTGCGAAGAGAGATTTGACTTGCGATCGTCTACCAAGTCTAATCTAACCAACAGGACATTATTATTTGCCCCTTCCGGAACTATAAACTTAAGAGTATCTATCCGATGTGAT
Organism: Arenibacter sp. P308M17; assembly: GCF_003426735.1. Classification (GTDB taxonomy): domain Bacteria; phylum Bacteroidota; class Bacteroidia; order Flavobacteriales; family Flavobacteriaceae; genus Arenibacter. Next base: position 33,708 of record NZ_QVON01000014.1, on the reverse strand, counting down.
GAGTTGGCATCTATCAGGATATTTTTACTGTCTTCATAATACAGTTTTCCATCCAGATCCATAATTTTTGTCACCAGTCTTGCCCCTTCAATTGGATCGGACATAGCACTGGTAACAAAAACAGGCAAGGTCAAGGTATCATTGGGATGAAGGGAAATATTGTTGTACTCCGCACTTACGTCTATCTGCCCATACGAATTTCCTACATAGTAGTAGGCCATTTTGGGCAGCCCGTAATACTCAACTATTGATCCGTGCGCAACATTGGGCCATGGTTCATTGAAAGTCCACATATAACACCCGCTCCTATGCCACTTTTTACGCCGATGGGACTGATTGGCATAACGCAGGCCTTCCGACTGGACAAATTGACTGACTTTGATCTCCGTTTCCAGATCCGGCAATTCCCCAAATAGAGATAGGTAAATTTCAGGTTTAAGCCAGTCTGATTGAGTATAGGCCCCAGCACTATTATGCCACTGCATTATGGAATCACTGTATGGCAATGGCCAAAGTTCGGTATCCGGCAATATGCGTTTCAATGTCTGTAGAGAGGATGCACCCGAAGCGCCATATTCGGACCATTCTACAGGATTGTCCGGCCCAGCCGTCAAAGGATAGCCCGTATTGTACAGATCATACTCGGCCGGTATATTGAACCAATGCGGGCCATGCCTCTGATATTCTACAACAGGACTGGGACCAACAACCTGTCGCATCGGATCCATTTCTCGACATATGTCCTCAAACTGGGCCACTTGTTTACTGTTGTTCCTTGTCATATATAGCTCGTTGCCAAAACCATAGCGGTAGATACTTGGATGATTGATAAGCTGTGGCATAATCTCCCGTTGTTGTTCATTTGCCGTAGCCAGAATTTTATCCGTTTCAAGGGGAATGGACCCACCATTCGGCATTTCCTGCCAGACCAGAATCCCATACCTATCACATAGGTCATAAAACGTCTGCTTTTCAATTATCCCTCCTCCCCAAACACGAAATACATTGTAATTTGCCAGGGTAGCCATCCGTATCAAATGCTCATATTCTTCTTTTCCCGGTCTGCCATATAACAGGTCGGCGGGAAGCCAATTGCCCCCGTGCAGGAATATAGGCCTCCCATTAATTTGAACCAGAAATTCCGGCGTCGAATCTTTTGGAATATCCCGTTCACCGGAACCAGATGGCCTATGGGAAAACCACATCATTTTTTGGTAATCGTGGGCCTGGGGATTTTTCAAAAATTGTATTTCCCTAATTCCAAAATTTCTCTTTATCCGATCCAATATCCTTCCGCTTTCCTTGTGCTTTGCGGTAACCGTCAGGCTATATAAATTTTGCTCGCCATAACCATTGGGCCACCACAGGGCCGGTGATGATATGGAAAATGAAAATTCAACACCCTTACTATTTTTTTTGGTGGGTTTTAAAAGTTGTGTAGCACTGGAAGCCGGGGCATTTGCATTAATACACTCGGCCTTATACTCCAGGACAATTTCATCTCCATTGAACACCTCTGAATTTACATTTATCTTCGTATGTACATTTGCTTTATCATAAGGTGCCCCAATTTGAGGGTATATGAGCAAATCATCAAGAAAAAGGCCTGTAGAACCAATAAGTTTTACATCTTTCCAAATTCCCATAGTCCATAAAGGAGTACCCCAATCCCAACCGGTCATGGTTCTACTTTTCCAATAATCCAAAGTGTTGGTTACTTCATCCTGTGCATATTGACGTTGCCATTGGCCCCTTGGAAGTTGGAACAGTTTATTCACTACATTCTCTGGAGCTGATTCTATCACTAATGTAAGGGTATTCTCCTCCCCATCAAATTTTAATCTATCCGTAACATCAAACTCAAAAGGTGTAAACTGCCCTTTATGGGATCCTAGGTACTCCCCGTTCAACCATACCTTAGTGGCGTAATCAACACCTTCAAAATGCAACCTGACATGCTTTTTAGACCAGTCCTTCCCAACAATGAACGACTTTCTGTACCACCATTCTTTTATTGGAAGGCCGTAGGTTTTTTGCGCGTTCATACCAATATAAATATCAGGTAGTTCCCCGGCACGCATCAAGTCCCAATAGATGTCACCTGGAACTGTGGCAGCAATGGCACTATCCAACGGAAAACCAGAATCCATAGCAAGCATTGACTCTCCCTGTCCGGGATCAAATGAGACCAAGTGCCAATCATCGCCCGACAACGGCAATTCGCTTTTTTGAAAGTTTTCGGTCCCTTGATCGGTACATGACATCACTAGAACAAGTAGTAATGCGCGGACAATATATTTTATTCCCATTGTTTTTATCTTATTCATTTATAATTAGGATCATACCCCTTTCCGCACCAATCTTTAGACTCCCATTGGCAGGGAATAGTTGTTCTTCCTGTACTCCCCTAATAAGAGGGGCTTTCACAATCGCTTTATTTTTATCCAATCCGATAGCGTCCCAGTCAATATCCAAGGTAATGGATTTATCGCCCCCCCAATTACCGATAGCAATCAACGTTTTACCATCTTTCACGTAAGCGGTCGCTTTTACATCTGTTTCTCCCGTTTTTACAGGGCAACGTTTTGACCAATATCCCAGCATCTTTGACCCCTGAATACCAAAATCATCCCATAATTTCCATATCTCCGATGGATTGGAATTACCATAAATACGTTCTGACATGCCATAGACCATTCCCCTGAAAGGATTATTGTTTCCTAGCGTTTCGCTGTACAATCCGTAAGGAATACCCGCTAACTCAATGAGCCAATAATCCGGGGTTTCATTGTAATCGAAGCCCTCTCCCAACCAGAGGCTGTTTATAAAAGGAAAATGCTCCATAAAGAAATTCGAGATATTGTTCATCCCATATTGGGGATGAAAATGATTTCCGCAGTGAAAATCGATTAAGCTCCCTGGCCGTGCCTTGTCCATCACCTTCCTTACCCGTTTCATAATCTCCCGGTCATAGCCCAATCCATCGAGATAAATACCATCAATACCTACCTCCCTGACCAACCAATCCAACCCTTCAAGATAATAATTATGCCAGCGAGAGAGACCGGATTGTGCAATGGATGCATCCCAATGTCCCTCACTGAAATAATGGTGCCATGCCGGTAGATAATCATTGATCAGGTGTTCGCAAAGCCATGATTCCCCGGTAACCCCTCCTGTCTCAGTGGGAAGGGTGAACCTATCTGCCAGCCTGAAACCTTCACCGGTACGATAAACCTCATCCCCGAGACTTCGCAAAGCAAACGTTTCAGGGGCCCTTACGCTCAGTTCTCGAACGGTATAATAGAGCTTTACCTTTTTTTCGTTTTGATGCGCCCGCGCAACAAAAGGTGCAAGGGTGTCGGTGGCTACGAAGGGATAATTGATATAAGGATTTAGTCCGTTGGCATGATGGATATTGATGATATTGGCACCCGATGCATCGATACTGTCCAATTGATCCAGGTTTTTATCCGAATGCCAATAGCGCCATTGCCAGTGGTCGTTATCCAAAGGGCGAACCGGGGTCATCAATAGCCCAAATCGGAACGTGAGCTGATCCCCTTTTTTCATTTCCCTGTTGCCACTAAAGATTTGCACAAAAAAGGAATCGCCCTTTTCCTGCATATCGCAGCCCCCCTTTCCCTGGTTATACCAATCTTCAGGAATGCCCGTATCTTTATAATTAAATATTTCCCAGGTGTCCGTCTGCCCTTTTAATCTGCACTGAAGACCGGCTCCCACGGTCCCGAGCCAGAAAACACTGTTACTGCTTTCTATATCCCATTTCCAACTCCAATTCTTGGGACGGGTCCCTCCCTTACGTCCCATGCCCATCATATATTCTGCGATTTCCTTCCGATAGGGTATTTCCAATCTCATGTCGTTAAAACTACCATCCTCCTTTGCAGTTACCGTTATGGTATAGTTCATGTACCCGTCAACTTCACTTTTGGAGCGACATTCCAGGTTTAACGATTCACTTGTTCCTTGCGTTACTTGGGTAACGGCACCTGAGGCCCTATCGATTACCTTATGCGGGCTATATTTAAAAATGACCTCCCTGTTCCCCTTTAGCGCCACAAATTTGACCGGTGCCGAAAGTAGTTTCCGTTCCGGCCCATCCGTTAGGGCAGACATGTCATCATATGAGCTGGCAATCTGTCCTGGCAATCCGCTTTCATCGAAAATGATCTTATGCCCAAGGATCTGCATCCGATCATCCTTCAAGGTCATCGGTGGATATATGCCAAAGGTCTCATCATCCAAACCTATGGTAGAATTTAACCACTTGAGTCTTGCCATTTTGTTAATATCACTGCTTCCGCCATCCGCTAGCCTTACTCCAGCTATCTGTATATTGATCTTCATCTTTTTTTTCTTCATCCCTACCGGCTTTATCACTAAAGTAGCCGACAGCGAACCTTTGAAATTATCCGGAATTTGCACCCCGCACCATAGAGGTTGTACCTCGCCGGCATTCACCGATAACTTTTTCTCAAACACCTTGCCCATCCAGTCGGTCCCCCCCGTATTGAAACAAGTGAAGGCGTCTTTGGAAATTTGTCCGCTTTCAAATTCGAGCTTTATATTTTCCACATCTTTTAATGCGTACATTCCTATCTGAAACGTAAAATATTCTCCCGGCCGGGCTTCCCCATTGAAAATATCGGAAGGGCCTTTCCGTACCCATCTTAGGGGTAGATCATATTTCATTGCAATGGGGAACTCCCTTTTTTCGGGAAAAAGAAGATAATCGTCCTTTTTAAAACGTTCCAACAATCCGGCAGTCTCCCCTGCCGTGGCAATGACCTCCATGGGATCGACCCTGTAAAATGGGTCAGCAGACTGAAATTCGGTCAATTTCCCCTTATCCAATCCATTCAAATAATCATCCGGAAGAGAAGCTTTCCACAGTGGATCCGCAAGATCTTCCGGTGTCAGATAGGTCGTGTTGGGAAAATAGCCATGGCCAATGGAATAAGGCATATAATAAATATAGTACCTACCAGGAACGGTCCCGGGCTGAAAAATTACATCTCCGTATTCCCTATTGATCTCAGGGCAGACCACATTTTTTACTATTTGATCCGTTTTCGCATCCACAACTATGATCTGTTTTTTATGGGGGTCAACATCCCTCCTTCTCCACGGAAGACGGATAAAACAGGTATTCGCTTTTTCCCTTACCTCTACCACGGCCCTATAATTGCCAAAGGATTCTACCGGCCAGCTACCAAGACTATATTTTACTTCAGGAAAATCGAGCTTTTCTTCCTGTGCGTTGCACAAATCAAAAGAAATCAAACAAAGCATTGAAAGAAAAGACAAAGTCTTTATATTAAATAATCCCATAATCATATATTATCATTAAAAAAACTTAGAAGTTTACTATCTGCTATTTCGACTTATAGCACCATAGATCGACATACCTCCACCGGACATGTCCGGCACACTGTTTACATGCCCAGGAAATTTCTTGACCCCCGGGCTTTTAAAAGCGGCCCACCTATTGTTATACAAGCTGATACGGTCAATGAATTTCTTCATATCCAGCTCTATTTTAAGTGCCGATATATTAAGTGGATCCAATCCGTTCGGCTTTAAACTATGGCTGTGCATAAAAACTAAAAAAAGAAAATTATTGAGTAGATATTTGATCATTAAGCTATGTTATAATTTACAGCAGTGCCGTTCAGTTGAAATTCACAACCTTGTTAATATATACACTTCAATATTTGGGGCAATATACGCCTTTATCAATTAAGTGTATACACTTTTTAATTATTTTTTTCATATTATAACTCTTAAAAAGAAGTACATGTATCCGCCTTGGGGCTTTGAAGGAGAAATTACATAAATAATGTTCAGGCAATTTTTTGGACAGTTACCCTACCTTTATTTAAATAACCTAGTGTCCAGTCAAGCCTAAACCTACGGGAAATTTAATGTGTCTCTTGAGCCGCTCCTGCGTTGCAAAAATCCTTACGTAGCTACGGCTATGTACGTTTTTTGCGCCTTGGACCAACTCAAGATCCATCATTCCTTACCCGGCATTTAAACGTTGACTTGACACTAGTTGGCTGAAAGTTTCCTATTTTTTGCATATTCGTAAGTCAAGGGAATCCCATGTAAACCAACCATTGCCCAATACTTGTATTTTCAGAACATTTCTCTTTGGTTTAATTATTCCTTCAGGAATTATTATCCCAACGGTTTTTGCTTGAGCCAACTGCGAAGGGTCTTCCTTTTGAAAACCATATCCCTCTTTTAACTCCGAGTCAAAGTGTTCCCCGTTAAGTTCAATGCGAATTTTGGCTCCGATCGATGATTGATCGGAAGAGTTTATATTGATTAATCCTATTTTATCCCGCAAAGTGGATGTTCCATCGAACTCGATTTCCAGAATATTATTTCCATCCATCAAATAATGAACCCGTTTGGGATCGATTAGTTGCCCTTTTAAACTAATATTATTTGTACTTTCCGAGGTATTTAGACCGGTATAACCCCCAAATTCACGGCACATACTATCTTGTCTCCCTAATGAAAAAAGTACGTCTATAGTAGGCTTGATTATGAGGGGATTGGCATTCCAACTGGTTATTTTCCAGCCAGTCTGGGCCAAATTTAGTGGATTGAATGACTTTTTTAAAGACCGAATAATTATAGAACGACTTTCACCAGGAGGTATAAAACAATAATTATTGTCTATCATAATGTCAGTACGATAATTAGCTATGGGATGCGGCTCACAAAATAATGCCGTCATCGAACCGGAATTCGTAATAATAATTTCTAATATTTCCTGATCATTCTCTGTCCTTAAGGGCATAACTTTTGCCTGCAATGACGTACGGCTCAACGGTAACCAAAGTCTGTCTGTATCTATGCTATCAGTTCCAATAGAAAGATTACCCAAACCATTCAGTGCTTTAAACCTAGTTGTACCTGGGTTCTTATTATTGTAATCTGTTTGGTTTTTCAAAAGTCCTGCCAACGGTGCAGCAATGCGATCGGATCCGAAAATATGAACTCTTTCTGTAAGAAGATTTTCATTTGAATCGAAGAGTTGCATTTCGATAATAATTGGGCCTAATCCGAGTTCCATAGGAGGAACTATATTGATTTGGCCAAGAGATTTTACTTCAATGGGATCAATTGAGGCTGTGCCTTCTTTCTGCCCTATAACCTTGCCTCCAATATCACGTGCAAGCCAGTGCCATTTAACATTTTCAACCGCTTCAGGTGCATCGCTTACTAGAAATATTTCTGCATTAACCCCTTCGGCAGGATCAAAAAGTAATGAGTCATATTTGAGATTGAGACTTACTTTTGATAAAGCTTGTTTGGTGAAGTAATAGTTCATAAGTGGGCGACCGTCATAATCCACCATATAGCTTCCAGCACCATTGGGCCATGGTTCATTGTAGTTCCAAGACATGAAACCTCCTCCCAGGGCATCTCCTTTTCGCCTTAACGCATCCATGGCATAGCGTAGACCCTCTGCGGCAAGAAACTGCCCCGCCGGCACCAGTTGCTCCAACCCGTCCAGTGGGCCAAATAGATCTTCTGTAATCTCTTTGTGCAGCCAGTTTTCTTTTATCAGGGCACCCCAAAAGACATTTTTACGAATCAGCACTGGATCTTCATAATTAGATAAGGGCCATTGGGATAAGGGGGGTATTGTACGCTGCCAAACTTCCAGATTCGCGGGAGAATTTGTGCCAAATTCACTAAGACGCATTTCATCCCTTGTATTAAAACGTTGGTAAAGATTCTGCTCACCTGCTCCCAGCCATGACATATGGGAATCTGGCTTTGTGTGGTAAACATAAGGACCGTGGGGTCCAGAGCCCTCATCGGCTTCCGTAGCCCGTAAGAACCTGTTGTCGTGTTCTTTTACAGCATCCCCTAAAATTAGTAATGCCGGATGATCTGAACCCAATGTGAATGTTGGCATTTCATTTCCACCCGTCCACTCCACAATACTGGGATGATTACGTATCTGTTTAATAATGTTTACTGCGGTTTCTTTGAGATTTGAAAGAAAGACAGAATCGGTTTCTGGATCTGAGTTGGCCAGCGGAAATTCCTGCATCAACATGATTCCAAGTTCATCGGCTCGATTGTACATTGAATCCGTAAGAATCACTCCTCCTCCCCAAAGTCGTAGACAGTTTATGCCGGCATCACGTGCCTGTTCCAATAACCTCAAGCCAGGTTCATTCATTCGCCCAAATAGGGCATCCGGTGGCAGGAGATTGGAGCCCATCTGTCTGATCGGCCTACCGTTGACAACCAACTTCATAGGGTTGTAGAAATCTGCAGCTACCCCCGGAACTTGCTGCCATGAAATTTCGCGAACTCCAAAGCGTGTCGATTGGCTTTCCATTACCGTACCATTTTCCGGGTGGCTAATTTCTACGACTAAATCGTATAAGGGCTGTTTGCCGTGCCCCATAGGCCACCAAAGCAAGGGCTTGCTGATTGATAATGGAATTTCGAGATGATTTTTACCTTTTGTTACTTGCGAAATAATGGCAGTATCTGCTTTTGAATCCTCACATCTAGCTCTAACAGAAACCTTCACGGGCATTTCTGACCAACTATCCACATCAAGCAAGATACGCAAATCTGCTTTTGTATAATTAGAATTCATGGAAGAAAGGACTCCGATCTGCTCAGTATTGATGGAACCGGTTGCTTTTAACCAGACATCCTTCCAGATACCCATGGTATAGATTGCAACAGCCCAGTCATAACCACCATTGGTTTTACTTTTTAACTCCTTAAGCTGTTTTCGAACGGCATTATTAACCTTTGTATTGCCTAAACCTCCAGGATCATCAGCTGCATAGAACAAATCATGTAACTCCTTTGGCATACCGGCTATTCTGACTTCGATACGATTTATCTGTCCAGGCAAAACCGCATTGGTTGCATCGAAACTAAAACGCTTGAACATTCCGGAATTCCCACCTAACCTTTGACCATTTACCCATACTTCACATTCAATATCTACCCCATCAAAAGTAAGGGTCATACGTTGCCCAATGAATTCTACTGGAACCATAAAATCCTTTCGATACCACCAGTCCCTAAATGCAACATCAGGTAAACGCGGATCGCCCATCCCGTACCATAGGGGCTTAAGATACCTCGAGGCTTCAAGATCGCCCTGAATATTACCCGGTACAGTAGCCGGTATCCAATCATTACAAAATACTCCTTGGCCATCATCGATTGGAATATCCTGTATTTCCCAGTCCTTACCACTTAATAACAACGATTGGGCAGTACTTACAGAAAAAATGTTAAGAAACAAAAACAACCATAAAGTAATCCTATCCATACATTTTATTTTTATTCAGACCTCATTTTAGGGAAAAATGTCAATACTGCTTTATGAACCTATGCTTAAATTATCGGCCCAATCCATAAGGATACCATTAGGAACCAAAGGTCGACCTACCGTTAATCCCTAATTGTGCAAATTGGGTATTCGTCCAATATTGGGAAGTATTACATATACACTACCTGCATTTGCAACGTATATGTATATGTCCATATTAATTCAATTCTATCCGGTCTGAGGTCCAGCTATCCACTACCACACTTATATTTTCCTTATCTATGGGGGATGAAAATTCGCACTTGATAATTTTTTTGTCCCTTGGCATAAGGGTGATGTAATTATCAGTGTAATGCACCGGAAGAATTCGCTTTCCATTACGTTTGTCAAAAACTTTTATCCTATTAAAAAATGAGATATTATCGGTAGCTTCCATACTAATTGTATACGAATAATTATCTCCTTCCTTATCCAACTCTAATGAGAATTCTGGTTGTGTTTTAGGTAACTGCTCCAATTGAGAGTAATCCTTTTCCTTTGTGGTCAACCAGTATATATTATCCGAAATCGGATTGTTTTTATCCACCAATGTCAACTTCAAAAAATAAACTCCATCCAAATCCTTGGGTGCCGGTATTTTATACATGGTAGTGACCGTATTTGCCCCGGCATCCGATTTCTCGGATTTTTCCCACACAATTTTTCCGTTCAGATCAATCAATTGGGCCTTAACGTTCAATCCATTGTAGGGTTTTAGCGTTGAATTTACCAATTGCACTCTCTTGCTCTCCAAATTGTACAAGGGGTGTAGGGGTTCCGATCCCTTTTTTACTCCGAAAAGCATGGCATTTACATCCAAATACCAATCATAGGCCTGGCCACGTAGCGCTGTCCAGGGGTTTTGTGTTTTCCAAATTAAAAATCCTGTGTACCATTCCCACATTTTTGATGTCCTACCTTCCATTAATGAACGATACTGGTCATAATTTACAACTTGGGCAATCTTGGCGTAAGTTTCCACATCATGTATTTTACCATAGCGTTCCAGTTGATTGCCATAGCCCAAATTTAAATGATAGCTCCATGTGTAATTTCGGGACAGTCCTTCAATCGGAAACATATCCAGATCCTTTTCCGGTAATATTTCGCGAAGTGTTTCTATCTCAGGTAAACCAACTGATCCCAATTCCGGATTAAAGGGAATATGTTTGGTAAAAAACCATTCCGGCTCTTGTATATCGTGTGGACCGTCAAATCCTTCCCCGACCAACTGGGCATTGGTGGAATGACTTACAAACCATCTGTTCGGATCCAATTTGGGAAATACCCGGTCCGTCAAAGTCTCATTAAGGTAATCCGATAAAGGCGCTTCATTGGCTCCACACCATAAACTTAAGGAAGGATGGTTCCTAATCATTTTGATCTGATCAACAGCAGATTCAATATAAAGGTACTGGTTATCAGGATATTCCCGTCTACGTTGTCTGCTTTCCAGCTTCATAGGATCATCCCATGCACCGATAACATCGGCCGTACCCCATAGGTCCTGAAAAACGAGGATACCAAATTCATCACAGGCATTATAAAATTCGGGACGTTCAATCATCGCACCTCCCCAGACGCGGATCATTCTAAGATTCATCTCGGCATGGAACCGTATCTCTGTCCGGTAACGCTCGGGAGAGAGCCTAAGGAGCCAGTCCGATGATATATAGTTCCCTCCAGGGATAAAAATCTTTTGTCCGTTTACATAAAAAACACGTCCTTTATTAAGCGGAGATGGTTCCGAACTTACTTCCCTAATACCGTACCTCAGCTCTTTGGTATCGCTTATATTCCCGTTAAGCTTAAATGATATTTTCATATCATTTAAATTTTGGTCCCCTATTCCATTGGGCCACCACAATTGTGGATTTATAATTATTAACTCGTCAAAAGCAACCTCGATCCTTTCATTGGCGGGTATGGTAACCTCTTTCGTCATTTGCTGCCCATTGGTTTCACAGATCAATACTCCGGACTGTGCTTTATTTACCGTATTCCTTAACTCAACGGTCGTTTTAACATAGGCCTCTTTCTGGGGGCCATCCACTTGTCGAATCCCCGGCACCTTGGTTACCACATAGGGGTTTTCTACCTTTACCGCTTTTGTCCTTGTAAGGGAGACCTCATCCCAGATCCCGGTATTCCTGTCGCGTATAGGACGGCTCCAGTCGTATCCGGGCATATATTGCATCGTATTGTCCCTTCCAATTATACCATCTCCACTTTGTCCGCCATTCGGATTGCCCGGATGGGTTGGCGGATAGACGATTACTGCCAATACATTTGGTTTGTCAAAATAAAGCCAAGGTGTTATCTCAAAACTTTTTCGCAGGAACATCCCTTCATGGGTGGTCGTATTGATCCTTTTTCCATTGAGAAAAATTTCAGCTTTATAGTTGATTCCACGGAAATTGAGCCACACCTTTTCATCCTTCGGAATTTCATTTAGGGAAAACTGGTTGAGAAAATAAAAGGTGTAGAAATCCGCTCCCACATGATATACATCCGGGATCAGTTCATTGTTCATTCCGATTTCCGGAGCGGGGAATATTTTATTTTCCAACATGGTAGTCAGGATTGTCCCGGGAACCTTTGCAGGCATCCATCCTACACTATGGTCCGGAGGAGGCAAAATGACCCATGAGGGAGGTGATTTTACGACCCATCCCGAATCCACTATTATCGGGGCCGAGGTAAGTGTATTTCCATCCATCTTTATCTCACTTGCGCGCTTGGCCCACCAATTGCTGTGAAGTACCGTCTTTTGCCCGATTTCAGGAAGTGACAAGGGCTCTACGGTCTGTGCGTTAGTAAAATGTATCCCGGCGAAAACAAAATAAAAGAACAAGGCAATTTTCCCCTTCCTGTAGTTCATTCTTTTCATATTCAGTAATTTGATTTTTTTTTAACAATACCCCGTTGAGTTATCGAAGCTAGATGAACATTGATGTAATTATATTTATGAACGGATCAATAAAATGCCGGATGTACGCTTCTTTTTCGTTTTACATATTATCTTAACCCACATTCTATTATTTAGGGTTGATTTCTATTAATTGCATCCCATTGGCCGGCAATTCAACTACAATATGGATTACATGATCCACTATTTCCCATTTGTTCGCTCCTTTAACCTGCCACACATCCCTGGGTTCAAGTCCTAGCTCGGCCAAGGGTACTGAAAATTCCTTGGGAATCATTTCATCTTCCAAATTAAAACAATTAATAATCGAACTATTCTTTTCCGGAAGGGTATGCACATGGGTCAATTCATCGATTCCATAAAAATCTCCCCTAACGAAAAATGGCTTTAGACGCATGTATGTTTTCATAGCTACTTTCTGCGCCACCCAGATTTCGGGTGGCGGACTATTCTTTTCTCCAATTCCTAGGTGGGCATACTGTACTTCAACACTCGGAGGGGAAGCCTTGACCCCATAACGGCCTCCCATTCCTAGGTAGCGACAAGTAGATGCATACCACCAAAACATGAGAGCATTCTTATTATCGGTCTTCAGGTTCACATGGGCATATAACGGAATATTATACGAAAGGTTATAATAATATAGCGATTTTGATAAGCCACTGGTCAAATCGTGCATTGGATCCCACATATATTCAAAAGCCCAGATTGCATCGAAGTTTTTTGCATGATGGGTATAATAAGTTGGCACATAACGGCTGGTGGTAGGACCAAGAATCTGATCGTGCATTTCAATTAACACATCCGGAAATTTTTTCTTGACCTCATTGGCCAGTCGTGCATAATTACGTATATGCTCTTCCCTGGTGTAGGGAACAGAATGTCTGTGTTCCATTACCTCACAAGGACCAGTAAAGTTTGTTCCATCAAACATAAAATACACAATTCCGTCCGAAGCGAGCTTTAATAAACGCTCAAGTTTTGTATCCCACCATCCCGGTGCGCCGCTGCACAAATAGTTATTATTAACTGGGAAAGGTTTGCGCGCCGATTCGGGATAAGTTGATGGATCGTTCCATACGGCCAAAGGCACGTGCAACGCTACCTTCAAGTTGTATTTCTCCTTCATCAAATCACAAAATTCCTTACAAGACAATAAACGGTCATCCGCCCATTGGGTCGAACCCATCTCGGTATCCCATCCCGGATCCAGGTATATTGCTTCGCACCCAAGCTCTACAGCTTTGACAGCTTCCTTTTCCATATCTTCCAGGCGATAATATTTAGCCCGTTTTTCCGGAACATCGGGAGCATCCCACCAAAGTGGGTTGTCATAAATTTCATTCCAATGTACTGGCGGATTGAAATCTTGAGGGAAGCGATGGCCTTTCCCATCCATAAAACTCTTGAAAAGGCTATAACCTAACTTCCAACCGCCTGTAAAGGAAATATATCTGTTCATTCCAGTTTGCAGCGTCTGGTTTGAAACCAAACGCATTGCAACCTCGGGGTCGCCCCGATATATTCCCGAACCGCCCCATACCATGGTAGGCTTTGGATCCGCATCCCCGAAATCATCATTGGACAGATAATTATCAATAAGCGAATATTCCATTTGTTGTTGGGCATACTTAATGACAAGACAGCCTGCCTTATCATTGGTAAGTACCCACCCTTCAGATGCCAATTGATTCGGTTCTGTGCAGATCAAATCACCTATTTTATACTCCTGTTTTTTACCGGATCCTGTATTAAGGAGATAGGGCACGGCCATAAAACGCCAGTTTGAGTTTAAAACATTTCCTCCTACGGCATCTCCAATCATGCTGGTGAATCCATGTCTTAAATTCAACTTCTCCCGATCAAGGTCCAACACCTCGTCGTTCAGATTTTTAAGTACAACATATTCCTCAAACCATTCCTGGTCATCCGGAATTCGGAACACATGTGAAACCCTAATACCATTGACTTTTCCAGAAAAGGTAACCTCTCTGACATGCTCGGACACTTGTCCAGTTTTAACTTTCACCTCCCTGGGGCGGCCAAATCCATAATAGTAGTCTCCATTGGCCAGAACAATATTATTCCCTTTATCAAAAAGAGAATAAGGATTTAGCCCATTTATGGTATCAATTTTTAACCGGAATGTTCTATTTTCTAAAACAATACTACTTTCTCGGGTTTCTGGCTCCTGACTTGTACTTGTTTTGTCCGAAAATTTCGATCTACTGCAAGCACAAATAATTATTAACAATGAAACTACCATTGCCAAGGAAGTTATATTTCGCATAAACGGTATATCCATGTTTTATTAATTAGTCAAAGTATATAATGTCATGGACAAATCACTTGTCCTATTATAATGTGCCTGAAAACTTTGTTATTTTACTCCAATACAAACCACGAAGTGCCTCCTGCCTTTATTTTTACGGTTATCAATAATTCCCCTTTATCGTTAAGATCGTACTTTAAAGGGCTGCCCCCTTCTTTCCTTACGATTGCACTGTCTTTTAATCCGGAATAATACAAGGGCAACTTAAGCTCCTTTTCTATATCCCTGTCCGTTGGATTGAAGACAATGGCCATTCCTTTATGTTTTCCGAAGGGATCCACATGGAGAATGCAATCCAGATCACGTCCGGTAGGACGGCTCACATGAATAATGTCCGAAGTTAAAATTTGGCGATAGGATTTAAACCAGTTCAGCCACTTTTGTACCATTGCTTTTGTACGGGGGGTATCGTACATTCTATTTCCCCGTATGGTAAGTTGGGAACCACTTGCCAAATATTGAATTAACTGCTGCTCATATCGTTCGATATTTTCATTTAACGGTTCCAGTCCAACTCTGGGATCGTCCGTGTAAAAACCTATCAATTGCAATGTCATCCATCCCATGGTAGGCAGCTTGTACCATGTTCCATCATATATATATTGACGCCCTAATAGTAATTGTTGTTGGGGCGAGAGATTGGCGGTGGCCTCCCGATATCCCATTCCGGTACTGCTGCCCCCATTTAGAAAATACCAGTCCGGAAGAAGAATATTCATATTACGCCTTTGGGCCTCATGGATAACCTCTATCTGGGCCTTCCATTGCTCCCATTGGGAATCCTCCAATCCTCGATGATATCTATGTATCCTGGATCCGCAGGCATCTCCATGGTAAGGCCCATCCGCACTGTAAACCATAAATTTGGACTCATCGTAAAACCTCCACATCTTCGGGTAATAATCATCCCGCCACTTACTGGCAATACAGACGCTTTGCCCGAACATGGTTCCAGGGGTTCCGGTTGCAGGGTCAATACAGTCCACTTCAGGTCCGCGGCCCCTGGAAGCGACCTGCAATTCGTAACCCGCCATTATTATCCCTCGCTCCTCCGCATATTTCCCGATTGTTCCCCAATGCTTCAGATAGCTTTTATCCATATTATCATAATTCACCCCCGGCCATGGATCAATTGTAAGCTTTTCCATGCCAAGCTCCTCCATTTGGTCTATGAGGGACTTCAACTGCGTTTCATCATGTGATGTAATAGCGGCACCGATCAATGATTCGGTCACTTGTGGTGCCAACGTTTTGTACATTCTGCGATGGGCCAGTGACTGTCTCTCCCTATCATCGTTATCATTCAACAATTCGAAAGTAATATTTGAAATAAAAGGTTCTTTATTGTTTATCAATACATTAGGTCCTATAGGTAACTTGCTCAGCAACAAATTTCGATGTGGAAAATCCAAATAAATATCCTCGGCCGCATTTTGGGTGGCCCAGGTATGGTAGTCAGGATCCACTACCCATTTCGTAGTAGATTGACCTGCCTGATATGGCTTGGGATCTCCGGTAAAATGGAGCAAACCGCTCCCGTCCTTGTCCCAGTTGGCCAAAGCGAAGGAATAATCACTTTCTACATGTATCCGCTGTACCTGGTCTTGGTTTATTGCCAATACTTCGGATTCAAAACGATCCAAAGTAACATCCCTTTCGTTATGGTTGATAACTTCCAGCCATTTGGAAATGACGGGAATACCCTGATAGATCTCATAATTTATTTTTATTTCAATGTCCTTTACCGCCGTCATTATTTCCGTAGGCCTAAAAGTCATTGTCAACCTAAGTCCTTTAGCGGGCCAAGGTGCAGAAAGGGCATTGTATTTTTGTTCCCAGTGATAACGCTCTTTAGGCATTGCCGTTTCTATCTTCACCAAACCAAATGCATTGGGATTTGACGTCATTTTCGAATACCAGCTTTCCATCAGATACGATTTTTCGGGCTGCCCTTGCAGCCCCCCGATATCATACCAGGTACTATCCAGCATAATCCTTGCCTCGGGTTTTACGGCACGGACATACTCCGCGCCATTTGATAAATTAGTATATCCGACACATGCTATATTGTCCGACACATAAAAAGTACGGCTTACCAATCCATTATTCAATTGAAACATTGATGTTAGGCCATCCATGGACTTTTTGACGAAAAGCTTAACGGGTTCATCTATTTTGTTTATAAGCCAGTCTTTGGGGTGCAATGATACGGGAAGGGCATCCACAATCTCTTTGCCCGTTCCCGGGGATTCTATGTTTCGGACAAGTGCTTTTGTTTTTACTGTTCTTTTGGTGTCGGTCCCTTTTTCATATCCCAACAAAAAATCCTTTTCCGGATTAAATTTTCCCGTTTTAAAGGTAGCATATCGCACCTCATAAACCTCTCCGTTAAATTGCTCGCTTCCCATATTATGGCCAACAGTAAATCCCTGTCCAATTTTATTTCCTTTTTTGAACACTCCCCGTTTCGCCCCATCCATCCACACTGTGCAATGATTGCCATCCGCTACCAACGCAAGATGGGTCCATTTGTTTTGGATTACAACTCCTATTTCAAACATCCCAAACTCCCCGACCTTGGCAAACCATTTATCACCTTGCTGAACAATGGCATATCCATTTTGTTCATCCCCTAGACCAACGATTCCAGAAGTATGTTTGGCATCCAGATCCTTCCCCCCGGACGATCTGGGTCTTGCCCAGACCTCAAAAACAAAATTATCATCCAGATGGATCATGCCCTTTTCCATATGGTAATATCCATTATCGGGCGTAAACAGTAAGGACCCACCAGATTTACCCTCAGGGGCACTGGCATAAAACACCGGACTTCCTTTACGGGATAGCGTCAATTGGGCATTATCTTCCGCTATAATCTTTTTAGGTCCTATAGCATAGGTAACCGCTGTTCCCTGTCCCATTTTAAAATGGGCTTTCACATCTATCTGTGCTTTGGCGCCGATCCCGGCTACCATAAATAAGAGAACAAAACTGTGCTTTAAAAATACGGTCATGATTATTTTAATTAAACTTTTTATTATCGATCATTTTATTCCAATATATATTCCTAAGAGCAGCACAATTGCTTACCTGACAAGGTTGATGGGTTCTAGATCTTGCCGAAATATGGATCCCATTTCCCATAGATTTTTACCCTGTAAAAATTCAACCCTTACTAATTTCCTTTGCCCTTACTTTGAATGCGTGCCATGGCCACCATCAAAGTGTATACACATTAATTTTATCGGCAAGATACTAAATTTCAAATAAAGTGTATACACATTTAACAATTATTTGGAATAAGATATCAGATATATCGGAAAACTGTTTCTTTCCGATATATATACTTTTGGCAGTCCAGGTTTATACCGTTTTTTTTCAAAGCTCTTTATGTGACCATTAACAACAATGCAAACGATCCAAAAATGGCCTCCTCTCCTATGCCCAGTAAACTGGACCGTATATTCAAAAAAGAAATGGAGTGCTTTAAACACCCCATTCCCTCTACTAAAACTAACCTAACTAACTCCAATGATCAATAGTTACAATACATATACAAATGATAATATTACTGATTTGTACAAATGTTCTGGCCTATCCATTTGGGCAAACTTGAAATTATTTATATTCCTATTAATTCAAGGGATCAAAAGTTCCTCCGTCCCAGCCGATGGTCTGCTCCAAATTGGCATCCTTTTGAATATAAGATTCCGGAATCCCAAAGAAATAATAGGTATCAGGGACATTAAATCTTTCATTCGGAGCGGTTTCCACATCATAAATACTCCATGAAAATTTATCCCAAAAATCATCAATATTATCATAACCTTGGGGTGCCTGTTCTCCTGAATTTAAGGTAAATGCCAAGCCCTTATGCACTCCTTGGTCGTTAAGGATATCAAATCTCCTCCATCTTCTAAGGTCGTCCCATCTTTTATTTTCAAAAGCGAACTCAACAAATCTTTCGTTGATATACGCTTCCCTGATACCGGCCTGATCCGTTGCTGTGACCCCATAATTGCCGGATCCGGCTTCTATACCTGCACGGGCCCTTATATCGTACAATACCTGAAGTGCTTCGGCCGTATTACCAATTTCATTGGCCGCTTCGCCATAATTCATCAAGACTTCCGCAAATCGGATTTCGATCCAATCTACGTCCGACAGATTAATAGTGGCCCCGTCCACATCCTTGTCCACTGCCTTTAATCTATAGAACCCGGTCCATCTAAATCCGGAAAAACCATAGAACAATTGTTCCGAATCTTCTCCGGCAGCAGTTTTATATAGCCATAGATACGACTCGAAAACATCGAGATCTTTTATATTATAGTGATAGCTCCCGTTATATGCAATATTGGCATAAAAACGATTATCACGATTTTTATAGAACTCTCCGTAACCGGTATTGGGATTAAAATTGGATCCATCCTTCATAGGAAATGCATCTACAAGTTTTAAAGCAGGTTGATCATAACCGACATTACCATTGGTAGCCCATAAAGGCCTTAATACATTTTGGTTATAGGTACGGCCCGGATTCAAAAATTGGTTTACCATAATTACCTCTTCGTTCAATTCCTGATACCAAATATCCTCGTAATTGCCTTGGTACAATCCCTTTCCCATAGCTTCCAAAAAGGCCAATGCTTCCCTATTGGCATTATAGGCAGCTGTCCATTTGGAAGCATCCGCCGTAGGGTTAAATTGCGGACTTGCATAAAACAATAGGGCCCTGCCTTTAAAGGCCATGGCTGTACCTTTATCTATTCTACCATAGTCTGCACCCGTCCACTCATCGGGCAACAATGAAATTGCCTCGTCCAGATCCTTAACTATCTGTTCAAAACAGCTGGCCGCATTACTTCTCGGAACGGACAAATCTTCCTCTTCCAGACCTTGTGGATGCAATACCAGAGGGACACCTCCATAAAGTTTTGTCATATTAAAATATGCCCAGGCCCTAAAAAACAGGGCCTGCCCTTTAAGCCTACCCAAAAAATCGGGATCAAGGGTACTGGTTTCCACTTCTTTGAGCAAAATATTGATCTTTCTAATATTGGCATAAGGCCAATAATTTACCGTATTGATATCGGCCATTCCCTTAAGAAGGGGCTGCATGGTAAAACCATCCGAATTTGGTGCCTCGTCCGATGCTCCCCCGTTAAAAGCCATTCCGGGCATAAATAGACTATAAATATTGTTGATATAGGCGTCTGCCAGTCCTTCGTCCAACCAGACATCTTCCGGGTTGATCGCATTCAGGTTTTCTTTTTCGAATACTTTTTCACAGGAACCAAAAGCCAGCCCCATCAGAATAAAAAGTACTACTAGGTGATTATTTATTTTCATTTGTAATGTTTTTTATATTAAAGTGTTATGTCTAAACCTAAACTATAATTCTGCATATTTGGATAAACGCCCGCACTACCCAGTTCCACATCATAGTCTTTGAATTTCGAGATCGTAAATAAATTAGTCCCTGAAATGAACAATTTTAATTTTTTAACCCCAATAGTATTGAGCACTTTCTCTGGCAGATCATACCCTATGTTCAAATATCTCAGTCTCATATAATCCGCATTTTTTAACCAAAAAGTAGAATGATAACGATCCGATGCAATATCCCAGTTGGGTTTTGGCATGGTAGCATTTACATTCTCGGGAGACCAATAGTCCTGCCAAATACCATACACCCGCGTCCATCCATACGGAGCCTGGGCACTAAGAATTTTTTTATAGCCTCCAGTTCCTTGGAACAATACGTCTACACTTATTCCTTTCAGACTACCGCCCAGCTTGATCCCGTAGGTTGAAGTAGGAGCGGCATTATCAGCGATTACGGTGTTATCCCAACCATCGATCTTGCCGTCCGGCACACCATCTACCCCGCTTATGTCTCGGTAATTGATCTGGCCCAATTGAGGAGTCTGGCCATAGATCGTATAACCTTCTGGTAAGGCATCTATATCTTCCTGGGTTCTTAAAATATCGTCATAAACCAATCCGGCAATATAATTCCAGGAACGGCCGATCCTATTTTGAAAATCCCTGATATTATCCCCCTGGGCTATTTTTACGACTTCATCCGTGGCATATCCGTAATTTGCCCCCAAGTAATAGTTGAAGTCCCCTATATTATTGTTATAGTCCACTTCTATTTCATAACCATGGGACTTCATTTCACCATAATTGGTATTTGGTATATTTCCACCGACCGTGGACGGAAGCTCATCAAGTTGCGATCCCAAAATATCCTTTGTTCTTTTTCCCCATATATCCAGGGCAAAGCTAAGATTGTTGGTCAAATTTATATCAAGACCAAAATTTGTGGATTCGGAAGTTTCCCAAGTCATGAAGGGGTTGGTGATCCCTCCATATTGTATTCCCTTGACTTCCCTGGGACTCTGCCCCAAAAAATATCCTGCACCCGCAACGTACTGCTCCTGCCACCTCCAAGGATCGACCGCGTCATTACCTACGGTACCATAAGATGCCCTTAATTTCAATCGCTCAATAAAATTGATGTCAAAGAATTTCTCTTCACTTACCACCCAACCGGCAGAAATAGACGGGAACAATCCCCATCGTTCGCTCGGCTTAAATATGAGGGACCCATCATATCTAAATGATGCCGTAAGTAAATATTTGGATCTAAAATCATAGTTTAATCTGCCGACATACGATAATCTACCGGTTTCACTTTCCGATCCGCCGGCCCATGAATCTTCGGGTACTCCACTTGTTTGATTCCATTGATCCCTGACCAAGATGGGAAAATCATAGCGACCAGCACCAAAATTGCTGTCAAAACCCTCGCTTTGTTCGTAGGCGAACAATGCATCAATACCATGATAACCAAAAGTCCTCTTATAATTTATTTGTGTATTAAATTGATATGACCTGTTAAAATAGGCCGTCTCCGAAAGCGATTCCCTGGATGGCCAATTGCTCTGAACCGTTTCTCCGGTAAATTCCACTTGTGAAAAATTATGCGGAGTATGCCCGGTTATTTCGTATAACGTATGCTTTTTTTGAAATATTTTCACATCGTTTGTAGACTGGTTATTGGCGTAGGTAATCTTGGCCGACAGGCCTTCCAAATTTGGAATCTTATAGGTCAAACCAAGTACCACATTTTGATTTTGACCTCTATTTTTCATATATCCGGAATCATTGATCAATCCGCCCACATTACCTAACCATCCCAAATTAGGGGCCTTGCCATCTATAAAAATTGGGTCGTAAAAGTTCCAGGTCTGTAACTTTGTCCATAACCCTTCTCCTCCCGAATCACTGCCATCACCCGGCGGGTCCATTCTTTGGCGTAAGCTATTGGAAATAGCAAGATTTACATTTGCAGTTAGGTTATCGGAGATTTTAACATCAATATTTGCCCTTAAATTGTTCTTATCAAAACTGATCGGTTCAAGAAAACCCGTCTGTTTAAAGATAGATCCCCCTATGTAGTATTTAACAGCATCGGATCCCCCTGATATACTAACGGCATGACGGCTACTATAAGGATCCTTATAGACTTCATCCAGATAATCGTACCCATACCCATTGTTTACGGTACGCAACCAATCCAAATCTTCCTGACTCCAGGAGAACCAGGAGGATTCACTTATAGTATTCGCCATTTTGGCAATATCTATCCCGGACATCATTTCCGGCATTATAGTAGGCCTTTCCACACTATAGGTTGAAATATAGTTTATGGTAGGCTTACCGGATTGTCCCTTTTTAGTATTCACCAGAACAACTCCATTGGCGGCCCTAGCTCCATAAATAGCCCCTGAAGCGGCATCCTTTAGGATGCTGACTTCCTCTACCTCATTAACATCAAGTGCATCAAAATCGGCCTTGCTCTTTACAATACCATCAATAACATACACAGGAGTAGCATTGTTCCATGTTCCCCTAGCCCTAATTGTTAGATCCGAGGATATTCCGGGCATTCCCGTATTGCTTGAGATCGTTACTCCCGAAAGCCTTCCCGCCAACAGTGTGGTTAGATCGGCCGAGGGTATTTGCGCTATCTTTTCCGTAGTCATATTGGTTATGGATCCGGTTAATGTAGCTTTGCTTTGAGAACCATATCCAACAAGAACAACCTCATCCAGACCGGATGCACTTTCCTCTAGTTGGATCTTAAGAGTGGTCCGTCCTTTTAAAGGAATTTCCATTGTTCCAAAACCGAGATAGGACACCTCCAGAACCGCTTCCAGATCAAGTACACTTAACTGAAAATTTCCGTCAAAATCAGTTTGGGTACCGTTCGAGGTACCCTTTTCCATAATATTGGCTCCCGGTAACGGTTCTCCATAATTATCGGTGACGGTACCATTGACAACGAAAGATTGTTCCATTGATTCCAGATCCATCTTTACGGTAATGGGACCCGTCTTGAACGATACCTTTGTGTTGGGCCCATAAGCATTGGCCTTGGCCCAGCCAATAAAAGCCATCATAATGAGTATTGTGAACTTAATTTTTAATAGGTCCTTATATGGGCAAGCCAAATGGAAAGACCTCTGTTGATTGATTTTTTTCATAATTCTTTAAATGGTTGATTTATTAAACATTAGTTGATTTGATTTTAAATATTTAGAAATATGTATAAATTGTACGTCCTTTTAAATTGATTTTCTTTGACTAACCTTTTGGATTGCATCATCAAAAAAAATTTGAAAAACAAGAGGCCATTGTTGCCATTATCATATAGTACCCGAAAGTCTGTCCAACCATTTTGAAGAATATTTCAGATCTATTTTTTATTATTTATGTCCCCCGTTATTCGTTCAAAAATTTCCTTTCCATACTATTCCAAAAACATTCATTGATACTATTTTTTTAATTATTCGGACATAAACTGCGAATTATCAGGAAGAATCCAAGGTTATACTGATGTTTGGATCCCTTATATATATTCCCTTGAAAGTCAACTCTTTCCTAACAGAAAAGAAATCATGGTCCTCATTATGGTTAATTTCATAATCACTTTTTTTATCGGATCTGCGCTCTTTAAATAGGTCTGGGAATAAGATTTTCATCATCAATATTATTTAAAATTAGAGATCTTTAAAAGTGTATGCACTTTAAATTTATTGCAATATAATATTTTTTATCGTAAAAGTGCATACACATTTAAAAAAATAAAAGAATATTAAAAATTGAATAATCAAAGGATACTGGAAGGTGGATCGGAATCAACCAATAATAAGTACCCAATATAAAATATACCCTAGGCATAATCCTTTTAATAGTATAATACTGGAAAAGGCAACAGAACAAATATTGATGTTTCAATAGAAAACCAAAAAATAGTTAAGTACAACTAGTTTCCTTTAGAGAAATTTATACCTCAAAAACTGATTTTGTGCAAATGGGATATCACTGGATGGAACATCAGGAACTTTCCCAATCAAGATAGAGACAACTTGGACAATACTCTAAATTGAAATTTGAAAAACTGACCATCCGTTTTTATACATAATTAACGTAATCATTTTGAACAATCCTTTGAATGGTATTTCTGAAATGTACGTTTACATAGTGTATTATCGTTTTAAGTGTATACACTTTTGAATTTAAAAGTGTATATTGCAATCCATGAAAAAATATTCGTTGATTTCAATATAAATACAAGACCGAAATCTAAAAATAGACTTATATGAATAAAGAAAAGCTTAATTTACACCGTAGAAAATTTACCCAAAAATTGATCGCTGCTGGAAGCGGGCTTCTTGCATCGGGATTCACATCGTGCGCCCAAGCCACAGAGGAACCTGTCAAAACGAAGCGTGCATTTCGATTCGCGCATTTTGGTGATACCCATGTCGGAGGTGGTTCAACCATGCCCCTTTGCGCGAGCCCCGAAGGCCTTCCGAAAGCTATCAAGCACGTTCAAGCTATTAAAGACACGCCGGAATTTATCCTGCATACCGGAGATATTATTACCGATGCATTTTGGGCCACCGAGGAGATCTCCAAGTCACAGTGGGAAATTTACCGAGGGATAATGCAGGAACATTGTAACCTGCCCGTTCATTACACGCTGGGCAACCACGATGTTAATTTTGACTGGGGTTACGGTGGCGAGGGAGCTTTGTTTCCTGGTAAGGCGCTCGCCATGGAACAGCTCGGAATGATCTCGCCTTATTATAGCTTCGACCACGGTGGATGGCACTTCATTGTACTTGATGACACCCAGCCAGGTGGTTGGGTAGGTTTCCAAATTTATCTGGACGATGCACAGTTCGCCTGGCTCGAAAAGGATCTCCAAGAAACCGACCCCATCACACCTATTCTGATTGCAAGCCATGCCCCAATTCTATCGGCCGCCTGTTTCTTCGAACCGCTCGGTAAGAAGCACCCAGATGGCCTGGTCATTGATAATAGTTGTGTGCACCAGGACATCGTAAAAATTCATGACCTTTTTCGGAAACATAGGAACGTAAAACTTTGTCTGAGCGGTCACTACCACCAGATAGACCATATCCAGTACCTAGGCGTACACCATATCTGCGGAGGTGCTGTTTGTGCCAATTACTGGAAGGCCCCACTCCCTTACCGACCGGAATTCGAAGCCGGTTATGGTGTGGTCGATCTGTTCTCCGATGGTTCTTTCGAATACCGGTTCAATGACTACGGACTAGTTGGTTATATGGACAATCCCGATCGTAAACACTACCCTTGGGGAAAAATTTAATACCAATCACTACGAATAAAAATAATGCTATTCTAAATTTCTGTCTGAAATAACATTTAAAATGATAGTAAAATAAACTTTCTCGCACAAAACACAAAATTATTACGCTCTATTTAGAAGGTCAATTAACAAAAACCTTCTCAGGCAAAATCGATTTAAGCAAGATGTTATCTTCCTAGTAACTGTTTTATTAATACTGTGTGACTTATATTTATAATAAATTAGTTCGTTTTAAGTTCTCAAATTGCAAAGAGATTTTCAAAACCTAATTGATATATTGACCAAAATAAAACGTGAAAAAAATTAAATATACACCTTGATTTAGCTATGCTGGCAATTAATCTGATAACTTTCATCATAAAAACCTCTATGTAAAGTGTGTTTGCTAAACTAAGGGGGGAATAGCAAGAGGATAACACGCTAAAGCGATGTTATGAATCACAACCAATTGATTATCATTTATTTATACCCTTAAAAATATATCTGAATTTTGCTCCATTGGGTCAAAAGCCTTCTGAGGTTCTGATTTTTATAGAACAAATTGGGTCAAGCAGATTAAGAGTTTATGTATTGTATTAAAAAATATAACCGTAAGCAATTCGCCTTAGGGTGAAATCACTGAAGGCTTTAAACTTTCTATTAAAAGAGAAAAATTAATTTTGGTCTAATAGTTTTTCAAAATGAGAATTCTTTTCCCTTTCAGCTTCCAACAAAGTCTTGGACAAATCAACGTTTTAAAAAGATGAAGATTCAGGCGGTGGATTTTTTGGCGCAAAGGCAATCTTCGGCTTTTTAAAATGATAGCCAAAGTGGCGATTGAACGTCGCTCAGGAGTGTTTTTCACCATTTTTTCACCAAAAATCTATTGGTTTTATTGGTTCGGGAGGGTTTTTTCATAAAAAGCTATGCAATGGGAAACAACTTACATTTTGGAAAAACTCTTTAAAATTAGGGCTTTCCAGAGGAAAGTATAACCGTAGCGCTGCGCCAGCACGCTACCCTCTTGCTCCTCCAAACTTCGCCCCTACGTAACCAAGTTTTCCGGACAACATGATTTGAAAATCAGTTGCTCATTTTGTTTCACAACTTACCTTATTATGCAATGGCATGGTTGGAAAAAATTCGAAAAACCAAAAATATTGGTAAATGAGGACAATCCTGGATTACTTGATTTCTTCATCGGATAGCAATAGTTCCTCTATTTTGTCATAACTATCCAATTGGTCGTCGGGCAGGAGGTCATCTATCAGTTCAAGAAGGGTCACAACTGCCAACTCTTTGGAGAAATAGGGCAGTCTTGGAGAGCATAAAGTGCCCTCGAACTCCAATGCCATCATGCTAACCCTTAAAAGACAGGAAATAACATAACGCAGTTCGCTATTGTCCGCCACTCTGAAGGTGACATCTTGTGTTGGTTTGTCCCCGTTATTATAATGGTTTCGCTTTCTTGGTCTTAAAAGCCCTTTAATAGCTTCCAGTTTGTTACTGTCCAGTTGCTTGTGCTTTCCGCTTTTCTTTTTCATTATTGGCAAAGGTTTGTTTTGAAATCCTTAATCATTCCCAAGTAGTAATCTTCTGGATTTGTCCAAAAACTCAAACTCCTCATGGGGTATTAAGGTCTTGGCAAATTCCAGTACATCTGCAAATTGTCTGTGTGCTTCTTTTATGTCTCTCCTTTCGCTGTACCCATCATATCCGTCCAATGCCATGATACAGACATTTAAGATAGATTCGAACGTATACCCCAATTCTTCATAATTGAGGATAAAAGCATAGTTGAGATAGTTCCCTTGCCTATATACATATTGTGGCGTTGGGGTAAGCAGCCTAAAGTGTTCTTCTGCTATTTTATTCAACTCCTGAAGCTTCTTCCCATACTTCTTTTTGGACTGTTTTTTCTTTTTTTTATTCTTCATGATTTCTAAGGACTGGTTTCTTTAAGAGGTAGTAACTGAATGGCAAATTCCAATGTGTTCTGGATATCAAAGTCCAATCGGACTCCTTTTGGCGGGTCGACTTCTTCTTGCAAGCAGGTCACACATACGTTCATCAGGGATCTTACCAGATATAGCATTTCAAAACTACTATCGAATTGGAATTTGCGAACGAAATGAGCTGTATCTGTATCACAATGGTTTGGAGAGACAGTTTCCGGTTCTGGATGTTGGGTAATTTGATTATCGGTTATGTTTTTCTCAAAAACAGTTAGCTCGTGATGGAACCAAAATTTGATTTCCTTGATGAACGACCCTAATTTTTGGGATAATTGTTCTATTTCATTCTTGGTAATATCATAGTCATTGGTATATCTTGCCGATGAGTAGGCATCTTCCAACAAATCGAGCAATTTGCTGTCCGAATCCGATTCTATCTGGAAAGTGCCTTCGAGCTTGCCCAATGATTTCAATATATAGGTCTGGTGGTTCTTGATGCTGTGGCATATCTTGACCCTTCCACAAATAAAACGCTCCAAAATCCTATATCCCTGCTCAAAGGTCTGGTGCATCATAAAGGCGCTTTGGGATAGGTTCTTCTGCGTTTTAAAATAGTGGACACCCTTTTTAAAGGATTTTAACCGCGACATATCCCTTTTAAAATCCTGCTTGATTTCTTCATATAGTTTGGTTGGCTCTCTAGCGGGATCGGTCCCAATTAGGTTGCTATTGTTGGATTTATATACCAGGTCCTTTTCATGGCAATTGTTCAGAAAATACAAGTTCCCTTGTTGAATTTCACTGTTTACATAGCCAAATGCAAAAATAGTATAGGTATAGTCCGGGTATTGTTCCAAAATCGAATTGATGACAGGTCTTATCTGTTCTGAAAAATCTTTCTGGATAAGCTTGGTAACAATGTTCAATCGATAGGTGAACGCATGCCTGTCCGTACCCCTGTTCAGGTAGATACGGTCGACCTCTATTTCCTTTACTATTTTCGTAATTATACCGCTAATACCAAAGGGGATTTCTTCCTTTTTCGATGTGTTGCCTGCAAGCTCCATAATCTTGTTTTGGTATAAAGCAACGACCTCTTTTCCCCGTACCCAACCACAACCCCTTGTTCCTTACCATAGAGCAATTGTTTTTTACATCTGTATGTTTTGCAAAAAATCTTATATTTGAAATATGGAAACAGCGACTAAACATAACCATATAGGACGGAAAATAGGCCGTATCAGGGAACTGAGGGGCATGAAACAGGAGACCTTGGCCATTGAGTTGGGCATTAGCCAACAGGCAGTCTCAAACATCGAACAATCGGAGACCATTGACGATGAAAAATTAAAGGAAATAGCAAGTGCTTTAGGAGTTAGCCCAGAAGCTATAAAAAATTTTTCGGAGGAAGCTGTTTTTAATATTATGAATAATACTTTTCAAGACAATTCTTCTGCGGT
Organism: Arenibacter sp. P308M17; assembly: GCF_003426735.1. Lineage (GTDB taxonomy): Bacteria > Bacteroidota > Bacteroidia > Flavobacteriales > Flavobacteriaceae > Arenibacter. The sequence continues at coordinate 4,945 of NZ_QVON01000014.1, read as the reverse complement.
GAACTATCATTGTAACTTCAATCCTTTGGACAAGCTAGTTGAATCTTACGAGGAGAACAAAAAACTGTACGAAAGGCTCTTAGAGGCTGAAAAGGACAAGGTTTCCTATTTGGAGAAGCTGATGAAAAAATAATGACAATACATTTTTACTGTCGTATTTTTTAAAAGGAAAGGGAGTGAAAAAATCACTCCCTTTTTTATTATAGCCTGTTTGAGGAACAAAAAACAAATGAAATAGAAGTATATCATCTTTTGGAAGGATGCGACTTCCGGTAGTACAAGTAGTTATTCTATCCAAGTTGCTTCACTATTTTCAATTATCCAAGCGTTATTATTTTTGGTCAATTGCGCCTCCCCTCCTTGGAAACCAACACGAAAGAAAACGAGAGCTTTAGATAGGGTTTTGTCAAGTACTATCAGATTTATTTCCGGATGGGTTTCGAGATGCCATAATCCGCCCCAATGTCCGTGTAATATTGGAATATATTTACGCAGGAAATCGTATCTCCTTTTGCTTTCATTCTTTGGCTGGGAAGGATTCATTATATTTTCTTCACCTACCTCAGACGAATCATCCTCTAAAAACTTGTTTAACGCATTTTCATATTCGCTGGTTAAATACAGGGTACTATCAGGATTAACGTGTATAGAAGGCCTAAAGTTTTCAATAGTTATTTTTCTAACATCTTCGCTACTATAACTATCCAGAGAAGTTGTTTCCAAAATTACATAAGTCAAATTCTTCTGGACGATTACATATTGGCTATTAGAATTTAATTTATTACCCCATTCCCAATCCCCTAACTTTAGCAAATCACAGGGTCTGTACATTTGCTTAAAGATTTTAAAGACATTTCTCAATGTATCCGATTCATTTATAATCTGGCTTGAAATGGATGGAACGGCATTATTCCATTCTCGGAAAAATGACTTGATTCTCTCCTCAGAATTTTCATTATAAGCCACGTATAAACTATCCAATAGGACTTCGCTGGATATGATTTCCCTTTTTGAATCTTTAAGGGTTAACTTTTTATCACCTTGACAAGCAGGAAATAAAAGTATGAATATTATTAGAATTGTTGTCTTCAAATGATTGTTTAATGGTTGTATATAAGGTTTTAAATTATGATAAGTTACCTAGTTTAAGCAACTAATTTATCCAATGCAAACCGAATAAAAATACTGTGTAATTTTAGAAAGTAGGCTCGAATTAGCAATTAATTTTATATGGTAGATTTGATTTATCCACATTTGAATTCGACTTTGTCTGAAAAAAATCCCCACCTGGCAAACCCTAATACATGATTTCCACCAAAACTTAGGGATAAATTCCCACCAACTGGTTTTGCATTAAAGGTGGTAATACGATTACCTATTAGTAAATCAAAATCCGAGTAATCTATCCAATCCCTTATATTTTCATTCCAATAAGCAGCCCATTCATTTCTGGGATTTGAACATTCCAACGTAACGTTTTCATATTTTATTCCGTCAATAATTATTTCAAAAATCAGAATTACTATCAATTCCTTTGATTTAGTTTCAATTTGGAACAAAGTATTCCATTCGCATTGTTGTAGTTTTTTGAAGTCAAAGTTCATATACAAGCTAAACTAATAAATTAAAATTGTTTAATTGCAATGAAGACTGTTCGTGGCAAAATAGCCCACATGCACCCCTAATTCGATTTTAATTAACGCTTATCCTCCCGAACACTATAAAATCGAATCAGGAACCATTGTAGGTTAGTTGTTCCAATACATTGTTAAGTATTTTTAAGAGACTGTTCAACTCGAATGACGGAAACAAGCCAAGAGTTTTCTATACCTAATAATTAAGCGTATTAAAACACCTCGTTTTTTAAATTTGAATTGATTACCTTCAATTAACATAAAAGTTGTAAATCATTTTAATGGGCATCAGGGATATAATATTGATATTTGTTTGTATTTTTCAAACCCCGGTTGTTGGATACTCTCAAGGCTTTATCCCTGAATATAATCTTAAAAGAGACAGCCTTATCTCCAACAAAGTCAATCTCCTCGTTGAATACCAATTTATAGAACATGGAATTAAATATATTCCCGAAAATGATGATTGCTTCAATTACCAAACACTTTATTTATTTTGGATAGCGGACGGTATTTATTACAAACAAAAATTTACGGAATGCAAAACATATCCTGTAATGGAGCTTAGAAACTATGACTTTTTGAATATGGTATCAGAAAATTTTGACGAGATTAAAAACGCTAAATTGCTACCGGCAAGATCAAATAAAATTGTCGAAATAGTTACTTCCCATGACAACGAATGGGTATTTAAATTTCAAACTAAAGGAGAAAATTTTGAAAAAGTTATAAGCGATTTTAAGTTAAATACATCAATGATAGAAGAGAATGAGCCCAATATTAACTTCGAAACAAACCAAAATTCTATATTGAAACAACTTATAGATCTCGTCGCCAAAGAAACTGACTAAACTAAAAATGTTTGAATACCACCAGCCTACTAACAAGATAATGATCCATATAATAATCATAGCCTAAAACGATAATCAATTATCCTATAATTATTTTTAATGAATGATACCCTAATCATAATATCATTTTTGGCATTCTATTTTTCCCCTGTATTTTATCAAATTGGTATTGTTATTAAGGAGAACAAGCAAGGGAACAAAATACCCTTAAGACGACTTAAAAACATTTTGAAATACAGTTTTCTGATCCTAACACCACTATTATTGGGATTTGCCGCTTTAACGCACACCAATTACCTCGACTACGAAAAGCCGATTACTTATGACAAAATTGATCAAATCACCTTTGAAAATTTTCGAGGGCTGGAATTTTTCAAAAAATCACTATACGGTAATAAACGTTTTGCCTATGTCGTTGTATCCATGGAAAGTGAAATTAAGGAAGATTATGTTGTGATAAAATCACTTTTCCACCCATCACGTTCTTTCGTTTACAATTCCTATTCAAACAGTAAAGAACTTCTAACTCACGAAATGTACCACTTTAAAATAATGGAGTTGTATGTACGAAAAATCAAGAAGTGTATATCGGAATTAAAGAATAATAAAAAAGACCAGATCAAGGACATAATCAACCAAAAAAAAATCGAAGAACGTGAGTTTCAACAGCAATATGATTATGACACCTTTCACAGCTATGTTTTTAGCGAACAAAAAAAATACGAAAAACAAATTGATAGTTTATTAAATTTATTGAGCGAATTTGAAAATCCACAAATCAAATTAAATGAATAGAACCAAACCAGTAGTAATTGCTATTTTTTGTTTAATAGTGATTAATTGTAAAGAAGAAAAACATGCATTTCCCACAGAAAAGCGATTCTGGGACATTCAAGATTATCGAGCGGCCAATTTGGAATTGAATTACGATTATGAAAGTGACGAAAAACTTCCTTCCTTCGATGATCCACAAACACGAATCATTGTCGAAAAATTAGTTGACCATGAAAACTACAAAGTAGTGCTGGAAGACAAAGAATTAGGAATTAAATACAGAAACGAGGTCGCACAAAAGTTCTTTAGTCAATGGAAAGATATGAACAAAATTTACCAAGCAACAGACCTCAAAGATAATTACCTATACGATAAGGAACAATTAGCGGTGTTTGAATTTGGACTTGGGCTACAATTACTATATTTTAAATTAGGAAATGACCAAATCATTGAGAGAGCTGACGACCCCAACTCAAAATTGATCATAAATAAAATCAACTCCAATATCGGAACCTTAATCGATAATTTCAACATCTACCTGGACAAAATAAATGAAGAAAAAGCATATTCGGAAGAAGGAAAAAAAATGCTGGCAAAAGGGATTGATAAATATTTTACAGACTTGGTCGAACTTTATCCAAAGGCAAACTACGGGAATATGCTAAAGAAAATCAATTTGATGTACGATAAAAGCAATTCAGAAGAAATAAAAACCTCGTTGACTAAATTAAAGGAGTTAATTATATCAAAAAAAACACAAGACTAATTGCCTTATCAACATATCCTCTGTAGTGGGGATTTGGTGTTCAATTCCATGTTTTCTTTGTCTATAGGTAGTATCAAAATCATTGGGACTTTGCCCTGATAGGAAAACATAATTCAAAATAAAAAAGTTGTGCAAAAATCCATTCTGGCGATAATGATTCTCGCAATACTAAATTCATGTGGTGAACAACCCATGAACACCAATATTGCTTCAACAAGTGAAATTGAGAGTTTTAAGGAGTCCATTTTATTAGGACAGTCTTTTGAACTAAGCCAGCAAGATGATTCTTTAGGGGAATGGGGAGGTAATAGGGTTATTATACAAATAAAAAAGATGCCTAAGGAAAAAGAATTGTGTGCCGATATAAAGAAAATCAAAGGAACAAAGGAACCGCCTCCACCTTCCCATTCCCCATTACTTCAAGCATATTATGAAAGGTTGATCTCCCAAGAATCGAGTTGTATTCCCTTAGATAAAAATCAGGTAGATTTGGCATATCGCGCTATTTTAGAGCTCACGAAACATAAATTAAATGATCCAATTCCCCAATTCTCACAATTTGGATTAATAAATTTTATTACCAACAAGGATTCTACTTTTATAATTCATGACCATTCTTCTATAAAATGGAGCAACTTTCAAGCATTAAAGAAATCCTTGAATATTAAATAACTTTAGATTAGAGGTGCAAACATCAATTCCTAGCAAGACTAATATGACAAATGGGATAATATTTGAGTAACCCAGATATTAACAATCCAACTTAAAAATGGAATAGTAAAATAAACTAATGCTTATTATCACGAATGCTTATTCGTTGTATGCGGCCCACCAACCACATTTACTAACTTAGCATAATTTTATTTACCGGATTCCCTTCTTGTAAACTTGATCTAAACTTGCTGTAATTTCTTGTAATT
>NZ_QVON01000013.1 GCF_003426735.1 Arenibacter sp. P308M17 | reverse complement strand
CGTCGATAGGCCATAGGTGGAAGGGCGGCAACGTCCGTAGCCGAGTGGTACTAATTGCCCGTTGGCTTGCGCAAACGCCGTCCCGCGGGAGACCGCGGGAGGCGACGAACCTTTTTTTCCAAGTACATCGTTTCCTTGTAGTCTACCTTATCCAAGTGCGACCGATACGGCCGCCCTGTCCCATTATTATGTCATGTTCCGGCCACGCCAGCATTTGCTGCAGGGTAGCGGACATTAAAGTATATAAGTTTTTAGGTGGCCATGGCGACGGGGCCCACCCCTTACCATTCCGAACAGGGAAGTTAAGCCCGTCTGCGCCGATGGTACTGCTACACCAAGTGGGAGAGTAGGCCGCCGCCTTTTTTTGAAAGCACCTGCCATGTATATGGCAGGTGCTTTTTTTTTGCACCGGATCCAAATAGGGCAGGCGTATGGGGCGATGGAGAGCTCAAAGTCGGGAGACTTTGCAAAGCGGTGATTTTTTTTGCCCGAACTTTTTACATTGAACCATTGTTACATTGAATCCATTGGTTCTTTTTCAAACCGGCCCATCTTCAAATCATCAAATTGCCTAATTGTTTCATCGATCCATTGTTCAATTGGTACATTGATTCATTGGTAAATTGGTTCATTGGTACATTTCCAAATCGGCCCGTCATCAAATTGACTAATTGTTACATTGGACAATTACTACATTTCCAGATCCACCTTTCCTCAAACCTTCAAACTGCCAAATTGCTTCTACCTACCGTATTACGTGATGGCCTAGATATTAGATGTTGGATACTAGATTGGACTGGCCTTGAACTTTGAAATAAAAACGCCGTCCATTTTCTAGATCCTACATTGTTCCATTATAACTTGGAATCATTGGTACATTTCCAAATCGGCCCATTTTCATATCGTCAAACCATCAGATCATCACATTGCCATATTACCGAATTGGTACATTGATCCATTGAACAATTGCTACGTTGATCCATCCTCAAATCGTCAGATCACCTCATTACCAAATTGATACATTGGTATATTAAATTATCGCTACATTGGAATATCCAACACCTTCCAAAAATAGTTTCAACAATATCTTTTGAGTAACCCATTTTTTAATATCTTGTCTCCTTTAAAATAATCAATACAATGAAAAATAGTTTTGCATATCTAATGAGCCTAGTATTCTGCCTAGGAATTTTAAATACAATTAAAGGTCAGTCCGGGGGCGACCAAATGAAAGAGGGTTGGATTTCCCTTTTCAATGGTAAAAATTTGGATGGATGGAAAGTGGGGGAGAATGCCCAAACCTTTTCCATTGAGGACGGGGCTATTAAAGTAGAAGGGCCAAAGGCGCATTTATTTTATGTTGGTGATGTTGAAAACCATGATTTTAATAATTTTGAATTTAAGGCATCCGTGATGACCAAACCAGGATCCAATTCCGGTATTTATATCCATACGCGCTACCAAGAGGCGAGTTGGCCAGTATATGGTTACGAGGTGCAGGTTAATAATTCCCAAGGGGATTGGAAGCGTACCGGTAGCCTTTATGATATAGTGAATGTTATTGAAACCTATGTTGGTGACGATGAATGGTATACAGAGTATATTAAGGTGGAGGGCAAGAGAATAATTATTAAGATAAATGATATTGTGGTAGTGGATTATACCGAACCTGAAAATCCTAAACGTGATGCTGGGGATCGTCAGCATAGGGTACTAAAGGGAGGTACCTTTGCACTGCAAGGCCATGACCCGAAAAGTATTGTTTATTACAAGGATATTATGGTGAAACCTTTGCCTTAATTAGGGTAAGCTTTGAATGCCAACCGCTTGCCAAAAACCTTAAACAAAATTATTCGCTATTTTTTTAATGGGGATTTCTTTTCCACCTAATAATCTTCCTTTAAAGGGATCATGACTAATTGTTGTGTTTATGCAATAATTGGGATAATTTGGACAGACGTTCTCTTTGATTGTTCGTTTAAATTATTGGAAATTATATAGTAAAAATAATGGTGATATTATTCTTTCATTTTCTTTGCTTGTCCAAAGAAAACGAAACAAAAGAAAAGACCCTTCTTCACTAGGTGGTCCCTAAAATCCTTGGATTTTAAGGACCGATGCCATGGCCTAAATTATTTCCAAGGCTTCAATAATTCTTTACGGCCATGACATCTCCACTACGGAAGAAGAAGAACCCAACATCGGGCCATGCAGGCAATTTTCAAAAGGAATATAATAACGGCCAAAGGTTGACGGAACCAAGGAACGGCCTATTTTCAATTTCGTCTTAAATCAAGTGGTTTCCACATTGGGCTATGGAAGCCGTCCAAAGAGCATTTCACCCAAGTGAAAGCGGTCTGGACGGTGCGGCCGTGGAAAGTGCTTAGATTTAAAGAAATTTAAAATCAGCCTAGCGTTTTTTGGTTCGTTTTTTGGGCGATGCAAAAAATGAACAGAACACGAATTTGGGATATAAAATTCTATCTTTTATCTATTCACACACAACTTTTGATACTGATCCCTTTAAAGGCTGGCAAGGTAATGGTAGATTGACTGTTATTTTGGTAAAACTGTGATCGTGGTACGGAACAAGTGTCGTGCCAATGCTATTGGGCAAGGGATAGGCTGATAAGCAAGGTAGCTATAAATAGGTGTATTAAATTATCTGAGGCCTTTGACCTGAGAAAGGCATAGGCCCTCTTCATTTGGGTCTTAACGGTATTGATAGAGATGCCTTGAGCCTCAGCTATTTCTGCATAACTTTGTCCGTTGATAATGGCAGAAATAAATATCCTTCTTCTGCTTTCCGGAAGCTGACCCAGCAATGCTTCAATTTTTCCGTTGGGGCCGGAGGGTTCCAAAACTTCTGGGTCTTCGTATGTTGGAGCGTTTAATTTTTCAAGTAGCGATTTTTCTTTTTTATCTTTTTCCAGTGAAAGCAAACTCAAATTCTTTACTGCCCCAATAGCATAGGATTTAAAAGATGTGGTAATGGCAACAGATGATCTTCGGTGCCAGTAAGAGATAAAAAAATCTTGAACAATATCCTTGGCAGCATCCCTATCCTTTACAATTCCGAAGGCAATCAAGCACAACATGGGGAAATGTTCCTTAAAGATTTCCTCCATATTCTGGGTGCTATTTTTACTGTTCTTGGTCATGGTTTTTTATGGCTTACCTACTAAATAACGCTTGGATAATTGCGCTATTGGTTAAATATCGCATTCAATTATACTAATTTAATTTCATTTGACATAAATATTTATCAAATTCTAAAATAATTATAATTTATTGTCACCCTAAAAACGTAAAAGGACAACTTATTGTAAAAGAACCATAAATAAGCCTTATGCAAAAGTTGAAATCTGTTTTGGTACGAATTGAACAATCAGGGCAATTGGAGGTTGGGGTACTTCAAGATCTTACCCAAGATGAGAGGGAGATAGTGCATGCACTTTTTCAAGAAAATTTGGTATCGGAAGCATTGGTGTTCCTGGAAAGGATGGATACTGAATTGGAATGGCAGGAATTTATGGAAAAGGTTCAGGCTTCCAAAAAACAAAAGTTCCCTCTTTTGCGACCATTATTAAGGTATGCGGCAATTTTTGCTGGAATTTTAGCAGTGGGGTATGTATTTTTTAGACAAAATAATATACCCAAACAAAATCCCATTTCAGAAACGTCCATAAAGCTCAAAATGGGTAACGATAATGTGAAGGTGATCCAGGAGGGGAGCAATCAACAGATAGTTTCTACTTCTGGGGAAGTGTTAGGGGTACAAAAGGGCAATAGGATAAGTTATAAGGTTGATTCTGAAATTGGGGAACTAGTGTATAATGAATTGGAGATCCCGTTTGGGAAAATATTTGAATTAGAGCTTTCCGATGGCACTTTGGTGCATCTGAATTCCGGAACACAAATAAAATATCCGGTAAGGTTTCCAAAAACCGGGAAAAGGGAGATATTCATAAAGGGGGAAGCCTATTTTAGGGTATCCAAGGACAAGGAAAATCCCTTTGTTGTACATTCCGATGAAGTAGCCGTAGAAGTGTTGGGGACAGCGTTTAATTTTTCCTCCTACGGGGAGGATGATGAAATCAAGACCGTATTGGTCGAGGGATCCGTTAGTATGATAAATTCTTTAAGACCGGAAGATAATTTGGTGCTGGTTCCGGGAACAAAGGGCGCTTGGAACAGAATATCCCACAAGACGCATGAAGAGAAGGTAGATACAAGTCTCTATACGGGATGGATCAGTGGGGAACTGGTTTTTAGGAATGTCAGTTTTAAGGATATGTCAAAAAAACTGGAACGCCGATATAATGTGATTATTGAAAACAACAATGCCCTTCTAGGCGCGAAAATTTTGAACGCTCGGTTTAATGTCGATATAGAGAGTATAGAGGACGTAATGAAATCTATAGGGGAGGTATATACCTTTAAATATACCATTAAAGGCAATAGAATAACAATAGACTAATATGAACCATTTAAACCCAATGAGTATGCCATGACTTTTTGAATGAAGAACAGAAAGTTCAAAAAAAATCGGAAAATGCTTGAGACCATTTCCCGATTTAAGAACTAATTATTAAACGACCTTTTCAAAATCATTTAATCTAACCAAAATTATGAAAAATAAATTTATGGGGACCTTGCTTTATAGGCTTTTCCCAAAATTCGACTTGAAGATGAAACTGACTACCTTTTTACTTATAGTTTCGTTGTTTGAGATTCAGGCCAATTCCTATGCCCAGGGCACCAAATTAACCTTAGAATTCGATAATGTTCCAGTGGAACGGGTTTTTAGTGAAATTGAAGCAATTTCGGAGTTTCGGTTTTTATATGAGAGTGCACAGATAGATCTTGATCGAAGAGTAAGCTTGAACCTTAAAAAAAGAAAAATTTCGGAGGTGTTGGATTTGCTTTTTGCCAACACCAATACCAGTTATAAAACTGTGGATAGGCAGATAATACTCACCAAAAAAACAAATACCATAATACTGCCAAAGGTAGAGGATGCTGAGCCTACAAGGGAAGTGGGCCCGGTACAGTTTCAAGTGTCAGGAGTAATCACAGACGCTGATGGTGCTCCCTTACCTGGGGCCAATATCGTGGAAAAAGGTACTTCCAATGGTGTTACGGCCGATTTTGATGGCAATTTTTCTATTGAAGTGTCCAATGAAAATGTGACCCTTGTTGTTTCGTACATTGGATATGCAACCAAGGAGATTCCTATCAACGGACAAACAAATCTTTCTGTTAGCCTGGAGGAGGATGCGGCAGGATTGGACGAGGTTGTGGTTGTTGGTTATGGAACGGTTAGGAAGAAAGATCTAACAGGTTCGGTTTCTTCAGTAAAGGGCGTGGATCTAGAGAAAACACCCTCCAATACCTTCGTACAGGCTTTACAAGGTAAGGCCTCAGGGGTAGATATCAGGGCAGCTTCAAATGCTCCTGGAGGAGGGATCCGAATTAGGGTAAGGGGTACTAACTCTATCAATGCCTCTAGTCAGCCGCTTTATGTTGTAGACGGCTTTCCAATAGATAATGGAAACACTACTCCGGAAGCGGGTGGTAATAGAGCCTCTCCCAGTGATCCGTTGACAAGTATCAGCACAAGTGAAATTGCCTCGATCGAAGTATTGAAAGATGCTTCGGCTACCGCCATATATGGGGCAAGAGGGGCAAATGGTGTGGTAATAGTAACAACCAAAAGAGGAAGTATTGGCAAAGCTAAAATTGATTTCGAATATTCTACCGGTCTAAGTACGGTAAGAAAAAAATTGGATTTGGCGAACGCAGAGGAATTGGCCATTTTAACCAATGAATGGGCCGTCAACAATAATCAGCCACTTATTTACGATGGTATAAACAAACCATTACCTGAGGAACTTGGGGAAGGTACTGATTGGCAAGATCAGATATTTAGAACTGCAATTACCAATAACTATAATCTTACTGTATCCGGTGGTCGGGAAGGCACTCGATATCTGGTTTCAGGAAATTATATGGATCAAGATGGTATAATCATCGAATCCAATTTTAAAAGGGCAGGCTTAAAATTTAATCTCGATCAAAATTTAGGTGAAAGATTAAAATTCGGCATGAATACCAATGTTACCAGAACCATTAACGATGCGGTGGATTCGGACGGTGGCGGGTACCAAAATGATACACCGCTCTGGAATGCCCTAGCCACTACACCGGTAATTCCAGTAACAGATAGTGAGGGGAATTATGTTCATAATCATGATGAAACAGTAAAGGTACTGGAGAACCCGGTTTCCATTGCCAAAACCCGAACGGACATTACATATAATACACGTATACTTAGCAATGCTTTTTTGCAATATGAGTTTTTCAATGGTTTTTCTTTTAAAGCCAATTTTGGTGCCGATCTAATTAATTCCAAAAGGAATGCCTATACTCCCACCACGGCGGAAACCCAGGCATTGCCCAATAATGGTATAGCTTCTATAGGTAATGTTCAGAGAACGAATTTGTTAGCGGAATATACCTTTAATTACAACAAGAGCTTTGGGGATATGCATCGGTTGGATGCCGTTATTGGATATACTTTTCAAAATAATAAGCTGGAAAGCGTGTTTTCACGAACGGACGACTTTTTTACGGATTTAGTGGAGTTTAATAACTTAGAGCTTGGCTCCGATCCCCGCCCCTCAAAAAGTGGGGCAACGGAAACAGCCTTGCTGTCCTACTTGGGAAGGATCAATTATGTGTTCAATGAAAAGTATATCGCAACAGCTTCAATTCGTAGGGATGGATCTTCGAAATTCGGAAACGGTAAAAAATGGGGGGTTTTTCCTTCTGGAGCGCTAGCTTGGCGATTGATAGAGGAAGACTTTATCAAAGACCTCAATGTGTTTAGTGCATTAAAGCTAAGGGGGAGTTATGGTCTAACCGGTAACGAATCCATTGGTGCCTATAATTCCTTGGCCTTGTACGCAGCAACCGCGCAGCCCATTATTGGAGGTGTTCCTGTTGTGGGACTTGCTCCCAATAGAATCAACAATCCTGACTTAAAATGGGAACGTACCAAACAGACGGACCTGGGTCTTGAAATGGGATTCCTTGATGGAAGTCTGAATTTGGAAGCAGGATATTATGTAAAAACCACGGAAGACCTTTTGTTAAGTGTAGCCATTCCTACACAGTCTGGATATGCCACAAGCGTACAAAATATTGGGAAAGTGGAGAACAAAGGAATTGAGTTTGATCTTGGGTACAACCATAATTTTGGAAAACTGACTTGGAGTTCCAATTTCAACATTTCCTTTAACCGAAATAAACTTTTGGAACTTCCCGAAGGTACTGAAGAATTGATTACTGGAATAGGGAGGGGGGAGACAGCCTATGGGTATTCCATTGCTCAAGTTGGTAAGCCATTGGGCCAGTTTTTTGGCTATCGTTTTGAGGGTATCTGGGAATCTGAAGAAGAAATTATAGCGGCTGGCAATACTGTTGGTGGCGTTAACAGGGTAGGACAGCCAAAATATAAGGACCTGAACGGTGATGGATTCAAACTCAATTTGGACGACAGGGAAGTTGTTGGCGATCCCAATCCAGATTTTATATATGGGTTTACCAATACATTTTCATATAAAAATATTGATCTCTCCATTTTCATTAATGGAAGCCAAGGGAACGATTTGGCCAATATGAACACTATAGGCCTATACTCCCAACCCCAAAAACACAATGTGCTTCAAAAGGCATTTGATGAAAGATGGACAGGGCCCGGAACGAGTAATACCATTGAGGCGCCCCTTACCAATGCAGGGGAGTGGAAGAATTTTAGCGATAGAAATGTAGAGGATGGTTCATATCTACGAGTTAAAACTATTAATCTTTCATACAACCTACCAATAGATGAACTTGGTTTGGATTGGTGCCGCAGTGCACAACTCTTTATCGCTGCCGACAACCTGGTCACCATAACCAATTATTCCGGTTTTGATCCGGAAGTTGATATGTACGCCACCGACAATCTTAGCTTCGGTGTTGATAATGGGGCATATCCGTCGGCCAAGACTTTTAGATTAGGTGTAAAATTAGGGTTTTAATTAAAAGGGAAAAACAACATGAAAAATTTAAAATATCTGGTTACTTCACTGATGTCGGTCGCAATATTCATGACATCTTGTGAAAGTTATTTGGAAGAGAATCCAGCAGGAAATATAAGTATTGCCAATTTTTATTCTTCGGAGGACGATGCCATTGCCGGGCTGTATGGGGTATATAATTCTGTATATAGTTTATATGGCAATACTGCTATTAATTACGGAGAGGTAAATGCAGACAATGCAACCGTATCACCTAATGTATCTGATTTGTTCGAATGGGATGAATTTACTTATAATAATGGTACCACCGAAGGCTTTTGGAGTTCTGCATACGATGGCATCAATTTGGCCAATGAGGTAGCGTTTTATACAGCGGAAATAGATTTTGATGCGGATAAGAAAGCGGATATTGTCTCTGAAGCAAAAGCGCTTCGAGCTTTATTCTATTGGCATTTGGTACGTGCCATGGGCGGGGTTCCCATATATGAAACCCCTACAGTTGGTTTTGATCAAGTAAATTTACCAAGAGCTAGTGCTGATGAGGTCTATGAGTTAATTTTGAGGGATTTGAACGAGGCTGCCCTAGAGTTGCCAACTACCAGTGAAGCCGGGAGGTTTAATGCATATATAGCAGATGCTTTACTGGCACGTATTTATCTTTATATAGGTGATTATCCGAATGCTTATGCCCATGCAAAAAAAGTAATCGATTCAGAAAAATATAATCTTTTTCCCGATTATGCAAACGCTTTTAAAACGGAGTACAACAATGGCGTGGAACATGTGTATCAAATTCAATATCTAAGTGGTGAGAGAAATAACTCAATTCCGGGATCTTTTGGCCCCAGGGCATTACCTGGACCTTATGGGAATTCTTTTTGGGCCAATACGGTAGTGGGAGGCTCAATTGCACCGAGTGCGGAATTCAATGCTGAAAACCCGATATCATATCGTCGATCGGTAACTATATCCGATAGCTATGAACATATAGACGGGGTTACAGGTACAATAACCATGGAGGAGGCCTATGGGCCAGGGGTTTATCCTTACTATGTGAGCAAATTTGATGATCGGGCCAACGAGCTGCAGTCCGGGGTTAATTTCAATGTTATCAGGTATGCGGATATTCTTTTAATTGCCGCCGAAGCTTTAAATGAAGTTGATCCCAGTGATAATCAAAAATATATTTGGATCAACAAAGTACGGGAAAGGGCTCGGAATGGGATAGCGACCGACCTTCCCGATTTGGAAGGGTTGTCCCAAGATGATTTCAGATCTGCTGTTTTGGAAGAAAGGAGGTTTGAGTTGGCATTTGAAGGTCAAAGAGCATGGGATTTAAAAAGAAGGGGGCAGTTCTTGACGGTTATGAGAGCACAGGGGAAGCATGTTGAGGATTATATGTTGCTCTTCCCAATTCCGGACAATCAAATTAGGTTGAATCCTAGTTTAACCCAGAATCCGGACTGGTAGAACGGCTGTTGTAGTTGAGTACATTAATTATGAAAATGGGACTAGGTGCTGACAAACTTAAAACGAGGGGTTGCAATCTTGGTCTTTATTTTATAAGAGTTCATTCTGTATTATTATATATCTTGATTTAAAGATAACTGTTGTAAAATGAAATTAATTAAAATCTGGGTTTTGGCCACACTCCTTTTAGTAAGCTGTTCAGAAGGTCAAAAAAAGGAAAAACCCGCTCCGCCCGAAAAGGAAAGCCCCAACATCATCCTGCTCATGGCCGATGACCAAGGCTGGGGGGATATGGCATATAACGGCCATCCCCACCTAAAAACCCCCAATTTGGACGCCATGGCCGCCAATGGGGCCGTTTTTGAACGGTTTTATTCGGCCTCTGCGGTCTGTTCCCCGACCAGAGGGAGCGTAATGACGGGAAGACACCCACTGCGCTATGGAATTTGCCATGCCAATTGTGGCCATATAAAACCCGAGGAAATTACCTTGGGGGAAATGGTCAAGGATCTGGGCTATACCACGGGCCATTTTGGTAAATGGCATTTGGGTACCCTGACCCGTGATATAGTTGATGCCAATAGAGGAGGACGGGAGAAGTTCGATGGCGATTATGCACCACCATGGGAGCATGGTTTTGATGTGAGTTTCGTAACGGAATCCAAAGTACCTACATGGAATCCTATGGTAACTCCACCCCGATCATCCGGTGATGTTAATGGGGATTTAAAGGAAGGGGAACCCTTTAATACCGCTTACTGGACCGGACCGGGAGAAATGGCCAAAGAAAATTTGGAAGGGGACGATTCCAGGGTTATTATGGATAGGGCCATTCCATTTATAGAAAATGCCGTAAAAAACAACACCCCGTTTTTAAGTATAATTTGGTTCCATACGCCCCATTTGCCGGTTTTGGCGGGGCAGGAAGACAGAGCTCCCTATGCCGACCTTTCCGAAGATCAGCAGCATTATTATGGAGTGATAACCGCTTTGGACAGGCAAGTAGGACGTTTACGCGATAAACTTCGGGAATTGGGCATTGCCAAAAATACCGTACTCTTTTATACCAGTGATAATGGTCCCGAGGGAAAATCGGTAATGGGTAGGACCCAAGGTGTTACCAACGGACTTACAGGTAGAAAAAGAAGCCTGCACGAGGGAGGCATCCGGGTGCCGGGCATCATGGAATGGGAAGGGAAAATCGACCCGGGAACAAAGGTGGACATCCCCTGCTTTACCTCCGATTATTTTCCGACGATCGCCAATATCCTGGGGGTAGATCTTACGAAAAATAAAAGGCCCTATGACGGAGTGGATATATTGCCCATTGTAAAAGGGGAAATCAAGCGAAGGAAAGAACCTTTGGCTTTTGATTTTAATGAACAGGCCGCCCTGATAGATAATGGGTACAAGATTTATAGTGATGACGGCGGACAACATTTTGCCCTTTATAATATCCGGAATGATATAGGCGAAAATAGGGATCTGGCCAATGAGCAGCCCGAAAAGTTAAACGAAATGGTAGCCTACTGGAATCAATGGAAGGTTTCTCAGGAAAAAAGTGCTTCGGGCAGTGATTACTGATTATTTTAGCGATTAATGTCTAGTCAACGTTTAAATTGCTCTTGGGTTTGGGCTTGACGGGGTACTTTGGCCAATAGGTGACTGTGCCATCATATATAATTGAGATTGAATTACATACTAAAATTAACCTATATGAGATTACTATATTGCATATCCTTACTTAGTATTTTTCTTCTCGGATCCTGTAAACCATCGGGTTCTGAAAAGTCCGCCGAGGTTGCGGACAAACCCAATATTGTTTTTCTCTTCGCGGATGACCAGACCTTTGAAAGTATCGCTGCCCTTGGTTTTGAAGGGGTGCATACCCCCAACCTGGACCGCTTGGTAAATGGAGGAACCTCCTTTACCCACGCCTACAATATGGGGGGCTGGAACGGCGCCATCTGTGTAGCATCACGGGCCATGATCATTTCCGGCTCCTATATTTGGAACGCACAGAAAAAAAGTGACCTATGGGCCAAGGGAGACTCCACCGCAATGGAACAGACGTGGAGCCGATTGCTGCAAAAGCAAGGTTATGATACCTATATGACCGGAAAATGGCATGTGAAGGCCCCGGCCGCCACTGTTTTTAACGATGCACGGCACATTCGTCCCGGAATGCCCGGAGATCGGGGGAACGAATTGGGCGCCGCCATCAAAAAATGGAAAGAGGAATCAGGGAACATGAAGGACTGGAACGACTATATGCCATTGGGCTATGGCAGGCCAACGGGTCCGGACGACACCGAATGGTCGCCTACGGATACCCTTCAGGGCGGTTTTTGGGAAGGAGGGAAACATTGGAGCGAAGTGGTGCGTGACGATGCTCTTGCCTTTTTGGATTCGGCCACAAAAAAAGATGATCCCTTTTTTATGTACCTGGCCTTTAACGCAACCCATGATCCGCGGCAGGCGCCCCAACGGTTTTTGGATATGTATCCGCTGGAAAATATCAAGGTTCCCGAAAATTTCTTGCCGGAATATCCGTATAAGGACGATATGGGCAATCCCCCCGGTCTTAGGGACGAGGCCCTGGCCCCTTTTCCAAGAACCGAATATGCGGTGAAGGTACACCGCCGGGAATATTATGCCCTGTTGAGCCATATGGACGAGCAGATAGGGATTATTTTGGATTCTTTGGAGGCTTCGGGAAAAATGGACAATACCTATATCTTTTTCGGGGCGGACCATGGCCTTTCCGTAGGCCACCACGGCCTGATCGGAAAACAGAGCATGTTCGACCATAGCGTTCGTATCCCCATGATGGTGGTTGGACCTGGCATCCCCAAGGGAAAACGTTTGGACCAGGATGTGTACCTACAGGATATCATGGCCACTTCCTTGGATCTGGCAGGTGTTGAGAAACCGGATTATGTGGAGTTCAAAAGCTTTATGGATATTATAAAAGGAGAAAGGCAGCAAAGCCATTACAACGGGGTTTACGGGGCCTATATAGATGTACAGCGGATGATCCGAAAGGATGGCTTCAAACTCATTATCTATCCAAAAATAGACAAGCTGCTCCTGTTCGATATGGAAAAGGATCCCAACGAGATGAACGATCTGGCGGATAGTCCGGAGTACAGGGAGAAGGTCAGAACCCTTTTTGCCGATCTATTGGAACTTCAAAAAACAATGGGGGACAAGTTGGATCTTAACGATCTTTATAAAAAAATGTTCGAATAAAAGGATGTTACCATTTAAGTTGATACCACGTATACTTTGTACCGGCGCCCTTGTTTTTTTATTTGGTTGTGGAGGAACAGTAAAAACAAAATCTACCGAGGATCAAGGACCTCCTAACATATTGTTCATTTTGGTCGACGATCTGGGCAAGGAATGGATTAGCAACTATGGGGCAGAAGATATAGAAACCCCAAATATAGATGCATTGGCCAAGTCTGGCCTCAAATTCAATAACGTATATTCCATGCCGCAGTGTACTCCAACAAGAGTTACATTGCTTACTGGTCAATACCCGTTTAGGCATGGTTGGGTCAACCATTGGGATGTGCCGCGTTGGGGTGGGGGTGCCCATTTTGATGAAACAGAGAACCCTACCCTGGTAAATGAAATGAAAAGGGCTGGTTACAAAACCTGTATAGCCGGTAAATGGCAGATTGATGATTTTCGGGTAGAACCGGATGCGTTGGAGAAAGTTGGATTTGATGAATATTGTATGTGGACAGGTTATGAAGCGGGCATCGAGGCGAGCTCTGAAAGATACTGGGATCCCTATGTTTTTACCAAAGAGGGCAGCAAGACTTATCCCGGCGCTTTTGGTCCGGATATTTTTCGGGATTTTATAATCGACTTTCTACAAGAAAACAAGGAAGGTCCCATGTTCGTATATTATCCCATGGTATTGACCCATACGCCCTTGGTAAATACCCCGGACGAATCTGCAGATGATAATTTGGGCAAGCACAAGGCTATGGTCCGCTATACCGATAAGATTGTTGGGCAACTGGTTAATGCCCTTAAGCAAAATGGTCTGTTGGAAAACACTATGATTGTCTTTACTACGGATAACGGTACTGCACAATCCATTACCGGTACTTACAAAGGGGAACAAGTAAAAGGGGGTAAATCCAAAACCTTGGAGACTGGAATATGTGAGCCATTTATTGTAAGTTGGCCCGGACGTATAAAAGCAGATCAAGAATCTAATGCACTTATCGATTTCACGGATATCCTGCCCACCTTTCTGGATATTGCCGGAGTAGCCACAAAAAGTAAATGGACCCCTGCGAATGCATTACAAGATATTGATGGAAAATCCTTTAAGAATGTTTTGCTGCAGGGAGATGGAGCATCCGAAAGAAAATGGATATTGGGAATGGGTGGTGGAAACAATGCCCGACTTACGGAAAATGGAGTTGAAAATCAATTTAAATTCAGGGATAGGGTACTTCGGGACCAACAGTTTAAATTATATATAGATTCCAAGGGTAAACCAGAAGGGTTCTTTGATTTGATCAATGACCCCTTTGAACGTCATAATATAATGGACAGTATTAATTCTGTCGAAAGTAAAAATAGTTATAACAATCTTTTGGAGGTGGTCAATTCTTTTCCAAAGGAGGATAGTGATCCTAAATACAAAAATAATCCACCTCAGGATTGGGATGTGGAAATTACGGCCGAGAGCGGTAAATGGAAAATGTGATGCCCCCAATCTGTCAGTACCTATAAATGGAATGTTACCAAGTATTGGGGTTATTTGATTAGTTGTATACTTTGGCCAATTGCTCTTGCGAGGTTTTTGAGTAATATATTTATCGTGGAATATTGAGAGATGTACAATTGTTAGGGTACAATTTCTTCCATTATGATTATTTTAGAACTTAGTTCCATTCGGTCCACTCCCTTAACTTCCAATAAGATCTGATAGTATTTTGGAAGACTTCCAAATTTTTCTATCATAGCGGATTCTAGCTCTTTAAGAAGTTTTGGTGAGGTAAAATATTTTAAACTCTGCGAAGCAGCCGTATCCCATATTCCACCAAATAAATAAATGTTGTTATTGTTAGGACCTGGTACTTTGGTGATAAAACCATAATCCGTATGGTGTCCATTGGGGTCGCCGTACGGGCGGTAAACTGTTTCTCTTCCTACTTGATCGCCACGGTAAACAATACTGTGGCCTTGAGTGTTGTAAAAAAGCTTTGGGCCGTGTAAATAATCCCTAAATAGGCCGAAAGTTTTCATCATTCCAATTACCATAAAATTGTTGTCCGGGAGTTCTTTCGGATTAAAGCGTACCATATTTCGAATTGTAAAATCACTGTGGTTATGGGAAAAAATTTCACTAAGATCTTTGATCCACAAAGCGCTATTGTAAATAAGTAGGCTGTAGCTCAACGGCTCGTAGGTTAAACTGGATTCGGATTGCTGTAATGTAAATTTTTCGTAGTCCTCCATAGAATTGATGAAAGGATCCCTAATAATTTTTTGAGTACCTGTTTTGGTATTATCCTCTTGGTATATAAAAAGGTCTCCCAGTAACACCATTAATGGCTTTTGGTCCATAAATAGATCCTTCCATAGACCATTCTCGTTGATAGGGTTGATGTTGTGCTTCCTAGGATACAGGAAAATATTATATGCCAGGGATATGGTAAAAAGTAATAAAAGGGTTAAGGTTGTACCCTTGGACCAAGAATAGGATTTCTTTGGTGTCACCATTTTTTTTTCTACAAATCTGACTTCGTAGCTCCCTTTGGGGATTTGAACAATTATCTTGTCTTCTTTGCCTTCTTTGGAGTAGTACTTGGACAGTTTTTTGCGGAGGTTATAGATGTAAACCCTTACCAAGGTACTCTGGGATGGGTCAAAATTGGGTTTTCCAAGAATTTCCGAAGCTATAGTGGTTTCCTTGGGAATGTCTTCTTCCAGGGTGCTGGCTACCAAAAAGAGCAGTAGGTTGGCATAGGTATTGGATTGCCCAAACGATTTGCTGCTTATGATTTTTGCAATTATTTTGTTATATGCTTTGTTATTTTCCATTGATTATCGCCAATATTTAAAGATAATCAATAATTATTAACAGTTAATAAAACAGTTTATTAACCCATTAACGGTTAAAAAGGTTGTATATATTTGTTTTGAGCGAGAATTTAATGATGAATTTGGCTTTGGACGCAACTATTGAAGTGTATCGGTAATTATAAAGTTTAGACTTTTTTGTGCCGGCATGTAAGTGCATTTTGGCACTTAGTTTCTTAAAAACTTAGATTTTATGATGGCTGTTGTCCTAAAGTGAATAAAAGATCAGGAACCAACAAATATTTTCATGAAGCATTGTACTGTTTACTTATTAATCAATTTGGCATTGGTTCTCAGTGGCTGTGGATGGAGTGCTCCGGAGGAAGTGGAATTGGCTCTTGCGCAGACACCCGATATTATTGATTTCAACTATCATGTGAAGCCTATACTTTCGGATAAATGTTTTGCATGCCATGGCCCGGATACGGATAACCAAAAATCTGATCTAAGGTTGGATATTGCCGAAAGCGCTTTGTCTGCCCATGGGGAATCCAACACCGTGGCTATTGTTCCTGGGAGACCTGCATCCAGTGATCTTATTAAACGTATACTTTCTGATAATCCATCAGAACAAATGCCCCCTCCGGAGTCTAATTTGTCCTTGACAACAAAAGAAATTGCCATTTTGGCCAAATGGATCGAGCAGGGAGCGGAATATAAGCCTCATTGGTCTTTCATAAAGCCAAATAAGCCGGAATTGCCATTGATAAAGGGTTCCAACTGGGTAAATAATGAACTGGATTATTTTATCCTGGATAGGCTGAAAAAGGAAAAGCTGAATCCGTCCGAACGGGCATCAAAGGAAACCTTAATTCGGAGACTAAGTTTTGATTTAATTGGGCTTCCTCCAAGCTTGGAGCAAATTGAAAGTTTTGCAAAGGATACCTCAGAAAATGCCTATGAAAATATGGTGGATAGGCTATTGCAGAGTCCTGCTTATGGAGAGCGAATGGCGGCCGATTGGATGGACGTGGCGCGTTATGCGGAGAGTGATGGCTATCTAGATGATAAGCATAGGGATTTTAGTGCATACCGAGATTGGGTGATCAAGGCCTTTAACGAAAATATGTCCTACAAAGAATTTTCTAGTCTTCAATTGGCGGGAGATCTTATACCGGAACCGACGAAGGAAAGCATTTTGGCAACGGCATTTAATAGATTGCATAAAAGGAATTCTGAAGCTGGAATTATTTTTGAAGAGTATCGTGTTGAATATGTTGCGGATCGCGTGCTCAGTGTGGGCAAGGCTTTTATGGGCCTTAGTATGGAATGCGCAAGATGTCATGATCATAAGTACGACCCCATAAGTCAGAAAAATTACTATGAGATGTCCGCTTTTTTTAATAGCACCAACGAATTTGGTTCCGCTGTTTACGGTCCAGGTCAAGTTCCCGGACCTTCACTTCTTTTAACCGATAAGGAAGCGGATAAGGTGTTGGCTTATATTGATGGCGATATTAATAGTGCGGAGAATAAACTTAGGTTGCCAAATATGACGGAACCTGAGGGGTTCGAAAAGTGGGCGGGGAATCCGTCCGCAATAAGAAAGTCCATTGAAAATAATTATTCCAAAAGTCTTACGGCCTATTATCCTTTTGATTCTTTTGTGGAAAAAGGAAATAAAAAGTATGTCAGTCCAAATAGGGTACTTGGTTCTGGTCCTGCGGTTATCAATGAACCAAATATTAAAAAAGCTTCCAGGAACAATGGTATATTCTTGAATGATTATACATCTATTAGCTTGCCGGAGAAGGTAGGATGGTTTGACCAGACCGATCCCTTTTCTATTTCCTTGAGTGTGTATCCGGATACCCTATACGACGACGCTGCCTTATTTTACCATTGTGAAGATTTGCGATTGGGGCTAAAAGGGTACTCTATGTTCTTGGAAAACAACCGCCCAAAGTTTATAATGGCTTTTTCTTGGCCAACAAATGCCATCCAGATTAAGGCCAAAGAGGAAATTCCTGTAAAGGAATGGACAGATATTGCAGTGACCTACGATGGACTGGGGAAAGCAAACGGACTTCATATGTATCTCAATGGCAAAGAAATACCGGTAGAGGTAGAAATAGACCATCTTTATAAGTCCATATTGTTTAAGCCGGATTTGCATACCTATGGGTTCAATGGTTTCGGAATGGGAATCAGGAATCATATGAAGACCTTTATAAATGGAGGTATCGATGAGCTTAAAATTCATAATTCTGAACTTTCTGTATTGGAAGTAAGTTATGGTTATGATTCCAATACCCTATCAGAAATTATTAATAATAGTTCCAGCACCAGAAATTGGTCCCTTTTAAAATCTCATTATTCCTTGAGGGAGAATAATGGACTTGAGAAGGTAAAGGAAAATATTCGCGAGCTAAACAGGAAGAAAAATAAGGTGATCGATACTATTCCGGAAATTATGGTCATGGGAGATTTGCCTGAACCGCGCCCTACTTATGTTTTGGATAGAGGGGTTTACGATTCCCATGGGACGGAGGTGTACCCGGATGTGCCCGAAGTTGTACTTCCTTTTAGCGATAGTCTGCCAAAGAATAGACTGGGCCTTGTTAAATGGTTGTTTGATGAAAATAATCCCCTAACTGCCCGGGTCTATGTGAATAGATTGTGGCAGATGCATTTTGGGACGGGATTGGTGTCGTCATCTGATGATTTTGGAAATCAGGGCAATTTGCCGTCGCATCCAAAATTGTTGGATTGGTTGGCGGTTAAATTCATTGAATCTGGATGGGATATAAAAGCTATGAACAAATTAATTGTAATGTCCGCTACCTATCAGCAAAGCTCGGTATTAACACCCGAACTATTGGAAAGGGATAAAGAAAATGCATTGTTGGCACGGGGGCCAAGTTTTCGAATGTCTGCTGAAATGGTGCGGGACAATGCCTTGGCCATTAGTGGCCTTTTATCCCCCAAGATCGGTGGTCCAAGTGTTTATCCGTATCAACCGGACGGACTTTGGGACGAAATAAGCAATAAACCATGGCGCTATAAATATCTACAGCAACCAGGGGAGGGGCTATATAGAAGGAGCTTGTATACCATATGGAAAAGAACATCGGGTCCGCCATCCATGTTGATTTTTGATGTTGGCGAAAGAGGGGTCTGTACTGTAAAGCGGAGGCAGACAAGTACCCCGTTACAGGCATTGGTTCTTCTTAATGATCCCCAGTATTTGGAAGCTTCTAGGGTGGTGGCAGAAAATTTAATTGAAAATTATAGTGGGGATGTAGATGCCCAATTGCAAAAAGCATTTGTTATGTGTACCGGCAGAAATCCCAATGAAAATGAACTAGGGGTTTTAAGTAAATTCCATAAGGAGGAATTGGAGCGTTTTTCCAAAGCCAAGGAAGATGCTATAGGCTATACCAATATAGGAAGCTCTGAAGTAGGGGCAGGTATAGACCCGGTGAAGTTGGCCGCATTGGCCACGGTAGTAAACGGGGTGATGAATACATATGAAGGTTATACGATTAGATAGATATTTAATATGGAAGATTTTAAAAAGCACATGGAATTTATGGAGACCCGTAGGGGATTTTTAAAGAAATCTGCACTTGGGTTTGGCTCTGTAGCGCTTGCCAGCCTAATGGGGCCATCATCCTTATATGGGAATGAACTTTTGGGAGGCGGTGCGCAAAACCTATTGGGCGGTTATTTGGGCAGCACGCATTTTCCGGCCAAGGCAAAACGGGTAATTTATCTATTTCAAAGCGGTGGTCCCTCGCAATTGGAAACCTTTGATTATAAACCGGAATTGGCAAAATGGCACGGGAAGGAAATACCTCCATCTGTCCAAGGAACCCAACGTAATTCTGGTATGGTGTCCAGCCAATCTACTTTTCCATTGGTTAAATCTATATATGATTTCAAGCAATATGGTCAATCTGGAGCATGGGTTAGCGAGATTTTTCCTTACACCGCACAGGTAGTGGATGATCTGTGCATCATTAACTCTATGCGTACCGATGCCATAAACCATGAACCTGCCGTAATGTTTCTGCAAACAGGTAGTCAGCAGAGTGGACGGCCGTCCATAGGTTCATGGCTTAGTTACGGATTGGCCAGTGACAATAAAAATCTTCCGAATTTTGTAGTTCTATTGTCCAAGGGGGGTGGGGCGCAACCTTTGAGTTCGGCTGCTTGGGGCAATGGTTTTTTGCCATCCCATCATCAAGGTGTTCAATTTAGGTCGGGCAAGGATCCTGTACTATATTTGAACAACCCCCACGGTGTACATGATGAAGATCGAAGAAGGGCTTTGGATTACGTTTCACAATTAAATAACCATCAGTTTGATGTTTGGAAGGACCCGGAGATTCAATCCAAAATCAATCAGTATGAAATGGCGTATAAGATGCAAAACTCCGTACCCGATGCAGTGGATACCAAGGAGGAACCCGATTATATTTATAAATTATATGGGGAGGATGCCAAAACACCCGGTACTTACGCAGCTAATTGTTTGAAAGCAAGACGCTTGGCGGAAAGGGATGTGAAATTTATACAGTTGTACCATATGGGTTGGGATCAACATGGTGGCCTTCCCGGAGGGATTAAAAAGCAGGCCCTTGGTACAGATCAAGCGACTGCCGGCCTGATAAAGGATTTAAAACAAAGAGGCTTGTTGGAAGATACCCTGGTGGTCTGGGGCGGAGAATTTGGTCGAACCAGTTTTTCCCAAGGTAGATTAACAGCCGATAATTATGGTAGGGACCATCATCCTGGCTGTTTTACGATGTGGATGGCCGGGGCAGGGGTCAAGGCAGGTATGGTCTATGGTAAAACCGACGAATTTAGCTATAACGTAGTCCAGAATGAAGTGCATGTTCATGACTTTCAAGCCACCTTGCTGCACCTACTGGGAATAGACCATGAGCGACTTACTTTTAAACACCAAGGGAGAAGATATAGATTAACGGACGTTCATGGCCATGTGGTCAAAGACATTCTTTCATAAAATTGGTCATAATGATTTCTAGAAGGAAATTTATTAAAAAGTCCGCCATGGGGGGAGGTACGTTATTGGCATCAGCGGTGGTTCCCTTTCAAATAATGCCATCAAAACCCAAACTTGATGAGCAAATTTTGGGACATGGCGAATTTAAATATAAAGTGGAAACACAATGGGGTAATTTGGATCCCAAGGTCTACCCTGTCAATAATTGTCATGAAATGGTCATGGACAGAAAGGGGAGACTTTTTATGTTGACAGATCACCCTAAGAATAATGTATTGATTTACGATAGATCTGGGAAGTTGTTGGGGAGTTGGACATTGAATTTGTCCAGTGCACACGGCCTGACCATTCATGAGGCAGGTGGGGAAGAATACCTTTATATTACCGATCCAGGGAGTGGAAGGGTATTAAAAAGTACACTTGAGGGCGATGTTGTTTTTGAATTGGATGCTCCAGATAAAATAGGGGAATATGATGGGAAGATGTTCTTTAGGCCTACAGAAACCGCTATTGGTCCCAATGGGGATATTTATGTTGCAGATGGGTATGGTTCACAATATATTTTGCAGTATAACTCAGAGGGTGAATTTATCAGAAAATTTGGAGGTGATAGTTTTTTGCAGCCGGATAAGTTTAAGCAAGTGCATGGAGTAACTTTGGATACTAGGGATCCCAATAACCCAAGCTTGTTGTGTACTGCCCGAATAAAAAATTCCTTTAAGAGATTTAGTTTGGATGGGAAATATTTGGAAACCTATTATTTGCCTGGTGCTTTTGTAAGCCGACCTGTAATAGATGGTGATAATATTTACTCTGGGGTCTGTTTCGGAATGGAAAAAGATAATTATAATCTGGTCTTAAACAGGGGGTTTGTTACTATTTTGAACAATGAAAATAAAGTGGTGTCCAACCCGGGGGGTACAAGACCGAAGTATAGAAATGGAAAGCTGAAATTAATGTTGCAGGATCAAACGGTATTTAAGAACTGTCATGATGTTTGCGTGGATGGGGATAAAAATTTATATGTCTGTCAATGGAATGCTAATGGAGTTTATCCATATAAATTACACAGGATTTAATTATGGACCATACTACGGAAGTATCGGATTGGATTATTTTTATTGGTAGGTTCCATCCCCTAATTGTCCATCTTCCCATTGGGATTATTTTGGCAGGGATCTCTATGTATTTTCTGGCTAGGAAAACGAAATTTTCACAGCTAAAGGGTTCAGTCCCCTTTTTGCTTGGGGCAGGGGCACTTAGTGCTGTTCTTTCATGTGTATTTGGGTACATGCTTTCTTTTCAGGGCGGGTATGGGACAGAGGCTCTAAATGCCCATCTCTGGATGGGGATCGCACTGACTATTTTCGCAGTATTGGCCTTTATCTCCGTTGTGTGGAAAAGAACCAAAAGGGTAGTGGCATTACAGTCCGGGCTTATGGTATTTCTATTAGTGGGACTGGGATATACCGGTCATATGGGGGGTAATTTAACCCATGGTGCTTCTTATCTTACACAGTACTCCCCTGATCCGTTGCGAAAGTTGGTGGGACTTCCACCTAAGCCCGAAAAAAGACCCCCGGTTACAGTCTTGGATTCTGCCGATATATTTCTGGATGTTGTTTCCCCAATGCTTTCAGACTATTGTGTAAGTTGTCATAACCCAGGAAAGTCTAAAGGTGATTTGGTTCTTTCCTCTTATGACCGCATTATAAAAGGTGGGGAAAATGGACAAGGTGTTGTTATAGGGGATTTGAAAGAAAGTGAACTTTATAGAAGGGTAAGCCTTCCGGAGCATCATGATGATTTTATGCCGCCAGATGGCAAAAAACCACTTTCCGGGGAGCAGATAAAATTATTGGAATTATGGATAATGAACGGTGCTCCGGAAAAGGGGCAAATGGGCGATTTTCAAATCGAGGGCGACTATTTGTCGGCTGCGAACAAGGTTCTTGGATTGGAAGGGCATGGGGGGAATTCTTTGGCAAGGAAAGTGGAACCGGCCGATTCTTTGATTGTGGCTTCCTTGAATGCCAAGGGTTATGTTATAAGGACAATAAGTGAAGGGAGTTATTTATTGGATGTCAGCTTTGTGGCCCAAAAGAACATGGAAAATGTAAGTATTGAACAGTTGTTGCCATTAAAAGATCAAATTGTATATTTAAATTTGGGTAACCGCAACCTAGGGGATAAAGATCTTGAGGTTATTGGACAGTTTGAAAACATGGTTAGATTAAACATTCATTCCAATCCCATAACCGATGAAGGCCTGTCCTTTTTGGCGAAACTTGAAAATTTAGAGGTTTTAAACCTTTACGGCACTCAAATAGGGGACAATGGATTGGAGAGGCTGGAAATGTTGCAGAAATTAAATCGCATATACTTATGGAATACTCAGGTTACTCCGGAAAAAGTTGAAAACCTTAAGGCAAAATACCCCGATTTGGAGATCAACATAGGCGAAGAAGCTTCCTAGATTTAATAAGGCAAATTGTCTTTATCACCATAGTCATTTTTGAAAAGTTTGGGCAATGTTTTGCCTTAACTTTTGACATAAGATAAAAAAAAATCCAACCCATTTATTGGGTTGGATTTTCTTGATCTATTCCGATATTCGGTAAATATATTAAACCCTTGGTAGGTCCCCCTCTCCTTTTAACGGTAAATAGGACGTTCCCATCAGGTAAGTATCCACATGATAGGCCGCTTGCCTACCTTCGGAAATGGCCCAAACTATTAAGGATTGTCCCCTTCTTTGGTCGCCCGCTACAAATACTCCGGGAACGTTGGTCTTATAATTTGCCTCACTGGCCTTAATGTTGGTGCGTGGATCGGCTTCAAGGCCCAACTGCTCGGCAACGGTCATTTCCGAACCTGTAAAACCCATGGCCAAAAGTGCCAATTCACATTTCCATTCCTTTTCAGTTCCGGGAACTTCCTTGAGCATGGGTCGTTTACCTGGTTGGGAAACCCACTCTACCTCAGAAGTTATAAGTCCTTTCAGATTGCCATTTTTATCGCCAATGAATTTTTTGGTGGAAATACTAAAAAATCGCTCTACACCTTCTTTGTGGGAAGAACTTGTTCGTAAACGCATGGGCCAAAACGGCCATGGTTGATCTTCTGGGCGCCCAACTGGAGGCTTTCCCAATATCTCAAAATTGGAAACCGAAGTGGCTCCGTGCCTTATGGAGGTTCCTATACAGTCCGATCCCGTATCTCCCCCGCCTATGACTACAACGTTTTTGCCGGTAGCTTTTATTTCTTCGCCCAGATCTTTAATGCCGTCTACGCGTTTATTGTTTTGCTTTAAGAAATCCATGGCCTGTACCACTCCTTTAAGGTCTGCTCCTTCTATGGGCAATCCCCTTCTAACGGTGGCACCGCCAGAAAGTACAATGGCATCAAATTGCTCTTTAAGTTCCGTGGCCAAAACATCAACACCAACGTGGACCCCTGTCTTAATGATGATACCTTCTTCCTCTAAAATTCTGACCCTTCTGTCTATAATATTTTTTTCCATCTTAAAATCTGGAATACCATATCGCAAAAGCCCACCAACTTTTTCATCCCTTTCAAAAAGCGTAACCAGGTGCCCTGCCCTGTTCAACTGTTGGGCCGCTGCAAGACCGGCAGGTCCCGATCCAATTACGGCAACTGTTTTTCCAGTTCTTTTAACGGGAGGTTTTGCTACAACCCAGCCTTTGTTAAAAGCGGTTTCAACAATGTTTTTCTCTATGTTCTCTATACTTACCGGATCCTCATTAATACCAAGTACGCAGGCTTCTTCACAAGGGGCTGGACAAAGCCTGCCTGTGAATTCGGGGAAGTTGTTGGTGGAGTGCAAAATTTGTGCAGCTTTTTCCCATTTACCAAGGTAAACCGCGTCATTGAAATCGGGTATCAGGTTCCCTAAGGGACAACCGCTATGACAAAATGGAATGCCACAGTCCATACATCTGGCACCTTGGTCCTTTAGCTCCTTTTCTTTCATTGGAAGGGTAAATTCCTTGTAGTTTTTTACCCTATCCTCCACGGGAGCATATTCCTCTACTTTTCTATCGAATTCCAAAAATCCTGTTATCTTTCCCATATTTCGATTATATCGTTTCTAATTTTTCTTTTTCCAAACGTATCAATGCCTGCTTGTATTCTTCAGGGAAGACCCTTATGAATTTTGCTAGGCAATCTTCCCAATTTTCCAAGATCCTTTGGGCTATTGGGCTAAGAGTGGCATTGTAGTGGTTTTCTATAAGGCCTTTTAACTCGGCAATATCGTTATCATCCTCTACCCTTAGGAGGTTTAAGGATTCGGCATTACAGTTTTTTCTAAAGGTATTTTTTTCATCAAAGATATAGGCAATACCTCCACTCATTCCGGCACCAAAGTTTCTGCCTACTTCACCAAGGATAACTGCTGTTCCACCGGTCATATATTCACAACCGTGGTCACCGATACCTTCTACAACGGCCTGTGCCCCTGAATTTCTTACGCAGAACCGTTCACCGGCTTTTCCGTTTATATAAGCTTCCCCGGAGGTGGCGCCATAAAGTGTAACGTTTCCGGTTATTACGTTTTCTTCCGGCTTTAAAGTGGACTTGTAGGGTACTTTTATAATTAACTTGGCTCCGGAAAGACCTTTTCCTAAATAATCGTTGGTGTTTCCATTGACGATCATGGTAAGGCCTTTGGTGGCAAATGCACCAAAACTTTGTCCTGCAGAACCCGTAAAATTAAGTTTTAAGGTGTTTTCGGGTAAACCATCCGCACCGTAGATCTTTGAAATTTCATTACTGGTAATAGCTCCAACGGCCCTATCGGTATTATGTATAGGGAAATCCAAAGAGATTTTTTCCTTTCTGAACAAGGCAGGATGTGCTTTTTCCAAAATCTCGAACTCAATAGATTTGTCAATATCGTGTTGCTGCTTTTGGGTGTTGTAGAGCTTGGTCCCTTTGGGCACATCAACCTGATATAAAATAGGCGTAAGGTCTATACCTGCTGCTTTGTAGTGGTCCAAGGCCTTTTTTCTGTCCAGTTTTTGAACTTGCCCGACCATTTCTTCAATAGTTCTAAACCCTAACTGGGCCATTATTTCCCTAAGTTCCTGGGCCACAAAGTACATATAGTTTACAACGTGTTCCGGTTTGCCTTCAAACTTCTTGCGCAATTCTGGATTTTGTGTTGCAATACCTACCGGGCAGGTATTTAAATGGCATACACGCATCATAATACATCCTGAAGCTACCAAGGGTGCTGTGGCAAATCCAAACTCTTCTGCTCCTAATAGACAAGCTATTGCTACATCCCTTCCAGTTTTTAACTGGCCATCACATTCCAGGACTATCCTGTTCCTTAGATCGTTGAGTACCAAGGTTTGTTGGGCTTCGGCAATTCCAAGTTCCCATGGAAGTCCGGCGTGTTTTAATGAGGTTAGGGGGGAGGCCCCTGTACCGCCATCATGGCCGGATATGAGCACCACGTCCGCCTTTGCTTTGGAGACACCGGCCGCTACCGTGCCCACTCCAACCTCAGAAACCAATTTAACATTGATCCTTGCCTCGCGATTTGCAGATTTCAAATCGAAAATCAATTGGGATAAATCCTCTATAGAGTAGATATCATGGTGGGGTGGGGGTGAAATTAATCCTACATATGGGGTGGAATTTCTGGTCTTGGCTATGGACGGATTTACTTTTGGTCCTGGTAACTGTCCGCCTTCCCCCGGCTTGGCCCCTTGTGCCATTTTAATCTGAATCTCTTGTGCGTTGGTCAAATAATTGGAAGTAACCCCAAATCTACCGGAAGCCACCTGCTTTATGGCACTGTTTTTCCAATCCCCCGTTTGGTTCTTATAAAAACGTTCTGCATCCTCCCCGCCTTCACCGGAATTACTTTTTCCACCGATCCTGTTCATGGCTATTGCCAAATTTTCATGGGCTTCCTTGCTAATGGATCCATAGGACATTGCGCCGGTTTTAAAGCGTTTTACTATTTCTGTCCATGGTTCCACGTCATCCAAAGGAATAGGGTCGTAATTGGAGAACTCAAAAAGTCCACGAATGGTCATCAAATCCTTGGATTGCTCATTCACCATTTGGGCAAATTCCTTATAGGATTCCGGTTCGTTGTTTCTAACCGATTTTTGTAGTTTGGCAATACTTAAAGGATTGAAAAGGTGTTTTTCACCATCCCTTCTCCAACGGTATTGTCCGCCAATTTCCAAATCCAAATTGGCTGCTATTTCCGTGTCCAAGTAGGCTTTGCGATGGCGCTTTGCAATTTCCTTCTCAATTTCATATAATCCTATACCCTGAATTCTGGTGGGGGTGTTGGGGAAATATTTGTCTACGGTTGAGGTGTTTATTCCAATACATTCGAACAATTGGGATCCTCGGTATGAATTTAGGGTAGATATTCCAATCTTGTTCATAACCTTGAGAATGCCCTTGCCTACGGCTTTGTTGTAGTTGTTAATGGCTTCTTCAAAAGTGTATTCGGTAATATCGTGCTCCTCAATTTGCTCCGCAATAATTTCATTGACCAAATATGGGTTAATGGCACTGGCGCCAAACCCGAATAATAAGGCAAAATGGTGTACTTCCCTAGGTTCTGCGGATTCAATAATTACACTTAGTTTGGACCGTTTGCCCAACCTCTGAAGTCCGCTGTTTACAAATGAACATGCCAACAAGGCCGGAATAGGGGCTTTTTCCTTGCTTACGTTCCTATCGGATAAAATAATGATGTTGGCACCCTCATCAATAGCTTGTTCTGCCTGATGTAAAATAGATTCCAAAGCATCTTCAAGGCCATTATGCCCCTTTTCAATGTCATAGAGCATGGCAATGGAAACTACTTTATAGTCGGGACTGGCATCATAATTCTTTATTTTATCCAGATCTTCCTTGGATATGACCGGATTCTTAATTTTTAATTTCCGGCAATGCAGTTCGGAAAATTCAAAAATATTATGGTCGCTGCCCAAGGTTAGGCTAATATCCGTAATCAGCTCCTCACGAATACCATCCAATGGTGGGTTGGTAACCTGGGCGAACAATTGCTTAAAATAATTGTATATTAATTGTGGGCGATCGGATAAAATAGCGATAGGCGTGTCCGAGCCCATTGATCCCAGAGGCTCTTTGGCCGTTTTTCCCATGGGAAGTATAATGGTGTTTATATCTTCCAGGGTATATCCAAATACCGCTTTTCTCTTTTGTACGGTCGCTTCATTTAAGAAAAGGGGACAGTCATTGTATGGGATATCCTTAAGGTGCACCAGATTCTTGCTCAACCATTCCTTGTAGGGATACCTTACCGCAATTTCTTCCTTGATTTCCTCGTCATTCACAATACGTCCTTCTACCATGTTTACCAAGAACATTTTTCCAGGTTCAAGTCTTCCGTGCAATTCAATGTTTTCGGGCTCAATTTCTACCACCCCAACTTCGGACGACATAATAACATAACCGTCTTTGGTCACTGAATATCGCGAAGGACGCAATCCATTCCTGTCCAATACGGCACCAATATAGTTTCCATCGGTAAAAGGGATGGATGCAGGCCCGTCCCATGGTTCCATTAAGCAGGAGTGGTACTCGTAGAAGGCCTTTTTTGCTTCGGACATATCATTGTTCTTTTCCCAGGCCTCAGGTACCAGGATCATCATCACCTCAGGGAGCGATCTTCCCGTCATTAACAATAGTTCCACGACCATGTCCATGGTGGCGGAATCCGATTTCCCTGGTAGTATTATAGGGATAATGTTTTTTATTTCGTCCCCAAACCAATCACTTTTCATGAGTTCCTCCCTGGAGCGCATTCTTGAAACATTGCCTCTAAGGGTGTTTATTTCCCCGTTGTGGCACATATATCGGAAAGGTTGTGCCAAATCCCAAGTAGGGAAAGTATTGGTGGAAAAGCGTTGATGCACAAGGGCCAATCGGGTAACTACCCTTGGATCCAAAAGGTCTTTGTAGTATAGGCTGATATCTTCCGGCATCAAAAGGCCTTTGAAGATTATAATTTTTGTGGAAAGACTCGGAACATAGAAAAATTTGCTTTCCGATAACTTGGAAGCGTTTACGGTGTGTTCCGTGACTTTTCTGGCAATGAACAGCTTTAGGTTGAAATGGAAGAAATCCTGTTCGTCATTTTCTCTCGCAACAAATACTTGTTTAACAAAAGGTTCGGTCTCGGCGGCTATTCTTCCGGGAATGGATTTGTTTATGGGAACATCCCTCCATCCCAATAATTTTAAACCTTGTTTTTTAATATTGGTTTCAAAAACCTCTATGCAGTAGTCCCGTTGGTTTTCCTTTTGGGGCAAAAAAACATTGCCCACGGCGTAACTACCTGGTTCAGGAAGTTCAAAGTTGCATACGTCCTGAAAAAAATCGTGCGGAATATCTATTAGGATTCCAGCACCATCTCCGGTTTTCCCATCCGAACTTACAGCTCCCCTGTGCTCCAATCTTTCCAATATTTCCAAAGCCTTATGGATAATGTCGTTCGACTTTTTTCCTTTCAGACTACAAATAAATCCTGCGCCACAGTTATCATGTTCAAATTCCGGTAGGTACAATCCTTGTTTTCTCAGCTTCATAAATTATCATATTTGTTCAAAAATATCAAAATATTTACATTTAATGCAGTGCTATTATAAATAGTAAGAAAGAAATTCAACGTTTATAATTCAACGTTTAAAAAAATGCATATTCTGATATTTGAACCCATTAAATTAGGATTTCCTCAATATTAGGGTTTGTATATTGATTTTATTCCTATTAAGGGGGAGTTAATAATATAAAATTGTTTATTTTGATAAGTATCCCTATTTAGAAAAGGGGGTGGTTATTCATTAATATTATATTTTTTCAGTAATTACCCCACAAAAAAAAGGGGGGTGTGCATGAATTGTGTATTATTTTTCATTAATAATACTTCGTGAAATTACAATTTTCTGTATTTCCGAAGTGCCTTCATAGATCTGGGTGATCTTGGCGTCGCGCATCATTCTCTCCACATGGTAGTCCTTTACAAAGCCATTACCGCCATGAATTTGTACCGCTTCCACGGCCGTATCCATAGCTACTTGGGAAGCGTAGAGTTTTGCCATTGCGCCCGAAAGATCGTAGTCGTTGCCCTGATCCTTGTCCCAGGCCGCTTTGTAGACCAAATACCTTGCCGCTTCAATTTGGGTGTGCATATCCGCAAGTTTAAAGGCTATGGCCTGATGGTTGCTGATTTCCGTGCCAAAGGTCTTTCGTTCTTTGGAATATTTTTTAGCCAGTTCATATGCGCCGGCTGCAATCCCCAATGCTTGGGCTGCAATTCCTATACGGCCACCGGCAAGGGTCTTCATGGCAAATTTAAAACCAAATCCATCTTCCCCTATCCTATTTTTTTTGGGTACCTTAACATCATTAAAGATCAGGGAGTGGGTGTCACTTCCCCTAATGCCCAATTTATTTTCCTTGGGGCCGATTTCAAAACCTGGTGCACCCTTTTCCACAATCAGGGCATTTATGCCCTTATGTCCTTTTGAAATATCGGTCTGGGCAATTACTAAATAAATTTCGGCCGAATTTCCATTGGTGATCCAGTTTTTGGTGCCATTTATAATATAGTGGTCCCCACGGTCCATGGCCGTTGTTTTTTGGGAAGTGGCATCGCTGCCCGCTTCTGGCTCGGAAAGACAGAACGCCCCAATACATTGTCCTGTGGACAAACGGGTCAAATATTTTTCCTTTTGTTCTTCGCTGCCAAAAGTTTCCAGTCCCCAGCAGACCAAGGAGTTATTGACGGATACGATTACCGAAGCGGAGGCATCCACTTTGGAAAGTTCTTCCATGGCCAGCACATATGAAATGGTATCCAGGCCACTTCCACCGTACTTTGGGTCTACCATCATCCCCATGAACCCCAGTTCCCCCATTTTCTTTACCTGCCCTGTAGGGAATTTTTGTGCGTCATCCCTTTCTATGACCCCGGGCAGTAATTCATTTTGGGCAAAATCCTTTGCCGCCTGCTGTATCATCAACTGTTCTTCCGATAGTGTAAAATCCATTTGCATTGAAAAAAATATGGCAACATTACAAATATACGAGTATAGTATGGAATAATAATGGGGAATAAAAACATTAAAACCTAATCTATATTTTTATATTTGTTCGGTTTTATACTTTTTTATCTGTAAAGGAACTTAACAATTATGAGACAACATTAGCTAGGTCGGTACAATAAACCAAATGGATACGTAGTATCCCCTAATAGCAAATGAAATCAATACATTTATTGTGAGGAACAATGAAAGAGTTATTAAAAAAGTATGAAAACAAGACCCCTGAAATTGTTTTCTACTGGAAAGACCGGGAAACGGAGGCGGAAGGATGGACAGTGATAAATTCCCTTCGCGGCGGGGCCGCTGGTGGAGGTACCAGAATGAGGGATGGGCTGGATATGGACGAAGTCCTATCACTTGCGAAAACAATGGAAGTGAAATTTACGGTTTCGGGACCTCCGATCGGTGGCGCAAAGTCCGGTATCAATTTTGATCCAAACGACCCCAGAAAATCTGGGGTGCTTAAAAGGTGGTACCATGCAGTGGCGCCATTGTTGAAAAGTTATTATGGTACCGGAGGGGATTTAAATGTGGATGAAATTCACGAGGTTATCCCCATTACGGAAGATGTGGGGGTCTGGCACCCCCAAGAAGGTGTTTTTAACGGTCATTTTAGACCTACCGAAGCAGACAAGATCAATAGGATAGGTCAGTTGAGATTGGGAGTTGTCAAAGTTTTGGAGGTGAAGGTCTACTCCCCTTCGGTAGCCCGGAAATTTACGGTTGCTGATATGATAACCGGTTTTGGGGTTGCGGAAGCGGTGAAGCATTATTATGACATATATGGAGGCTCAATCAAAGGCAAAAGGGCCATTGTACAGGGTTTTGGTAATGTAGGGTCGGCGGCGGCCTTTTATTTGGCCAAAATGGGGGCGAAAGTGGTAGGGATTATAGATAGGTCCGGAGGAATAATTAATGGGGAAGGATATTCCTTGGAGCAGATAAGAACATTCTTTCTTAACAGAAAGGGAAATGGACTTTTTGTGGAAAATAGTATTCCATTTGCTGAAATGAACCATAGAATATGGAATTTGCCCACCGAGATCTTTGTGCCCTGTGCCGCATCCCGCTTGGTAACAGAGGAACAAATTTCTAAAATGATCTATAGGGGATTGGAGGTGATAAGTTGCGGGGCCAATGTGCCCTTTGCGGATAAGGAGATATTTTTTGGGCCAATAATGGAGTATACGGACGAACGGGTAAGCCTAATACCCGATTTTATATCCAACTGCGGAATGGCCAGGGTCTTTGCCTATTTTATGAAGGGAAGGGTGGCTATGGAAGACGAACTTATTTTTAATGACACTTCAAATACCATTAGAAACGCAATTTTAAATATATTTGATCAAAATAAATCAAAAGTCAATCTCAGTAAAACCGGATTAGAGATTGCTTTGAGACAATTAATTTAAACCAATTGATAGCATGGAGACCATTATTATTATCTTATTCGTTGCCGGTTACCTGGCAATAACCCTGGAGCACAATCTTAAAATTGATAAATTAATCCCCGCCTTGGCCATGATGGCCCTGTTATGGGCGGTAATTGCTTTGGCACATATGCCGGTTTTTGAGGTCAATGCCGAGCTCCGGGAGTTGGAGGCGACCCATATAGATGAGATTTTACTGCACCATCTTGGAAAAACGGCGGAAATATTGGTCTTTCTTCTGGGGGCGATGACCATTGTGGAAATAATAGATTACTTTGATGGCTTTGCAACCATAAAAGGTTTTATAAAAACCAGGAGCAAGAGAAAATTATTGTGGTTGTTCTCCATTTTGGCCTTTATACTTTCCGCTATAATAGATAACCTGACTGCTACCATTGTTTTGATTACCATACTTCAGAAGGTGATCAAGGAAAGGGAAACAAGGCTTTGGTTTGCCGGGATGATTATCATAGCTGCAAATGCCGGAGGGGCTTGGTCTCCAATTGGGGATGTTACCACTACGATGTTATGGATCGCCAATAAGGTGTCTGCCCTTCAACTGATAGAGCACGTTTTATTGCCGTCTATAATCTGTATGGTAGTGCCCACCTTTATTGCAAGCAGGTACAAGGCATTTTCCGGTAATATTGATGCCGAACTGGATGAAGGGGAGCCAAGAAAATCCAAATACGGGGCCACTATGCTTTATTTGGGCTTAGGCGCCATAATATTTGTTCCCTTTTTTAAGACCCTGACGCATTTGCCTCCTTATGTTGGTATGATGCTTTCTTTGGCCGTGGTAGCTACATTTGCCGAAATATATAGTAGTTCAAAATTCAGTATTTCCAATATTGACGGTGAGAGCGAGGCAGAATCACATCACAGTCCGGTACATAAATCCCTTTCCAAAATTGAATTACCGAGTATTCTTTTCTTTTTGGGAATATTAATGGCGGTTGCAGCATTGGAGTCATTAGGGATGTTGTTCCATTTTGCCGGGACTTTGGATGAGGTAATGCCTATGTTGGGCACGGAATCCAAGGGCGAATTGGTGTCGGATTTGGTGGTGCTGTTCCTTGGTATTGGGTCTGCGGTAATAGATAATGTGCCCCTGGTCGCAGCCAGTATAGGAATGTTCTCCGTAGGAATGGATGACCCCGTTTGGCATTTTATTGCTTATTCCGCAGGAACAGGTGGTAGTATGTTGATTATTGGTTCTGCAGCAGGTGTTGTGGCCATGGGAATGGAAAAAATAGACTTCTTCTGGTATTTGAAAAAAATTGCATGGTTGGCTTTCTTGGGATTTGCTGCCGGTGCCATAGGATTTATATTAATTAGAAATTTAGTGTTGAACGCATAATTTAATCGACAAAATACCGTTATTAAGGCAACTTAAATAAAGAAAATATATGTTATTGATACAAGACCTGGCTCAAGAGGCGGGATTAGAGGGAGTTGTGTCCGAAGAAAAGACACTATCCGTAATAGATTTAATAGTAAGTGGAGGAACGGGAAGTATCTTGATCATTAGTGTTTTGTTTGTAATGCTCTTTGTGGCACTGTATATTTACTTTGAAAGGATTTTTGCAATCAAGGCAGCTTCGAAGATAGATAGCAATTTTATGAACCAGATACGGGACCATGTTACCAACGGGAAATTGGATGCGGCCAAAATATTGTGCGCACAAACGGATTCGCCAGTAGCCAGGTTAACGGAAAAGGGGATATCCAGAATAGGAAAACCCTTGGACGATATTAATACCGCCATAGAAAATGCCGGCACCCTAGAGGTGTACAAGTTGGAAAAAAATGTGAGTGTATTGGCCACCGTTGCGGGAGCAGCGCCTATGATCGGGTTTTTGGGAACCGTAATCGGGATGATTTTGGCATTCCATCAAATGGCCAGTAGTGGCGGACAGGCAGAAATGGGTTCGTTGGCGTCAGGTATTTATACGGCCATGACCACTACCGTTGCCGGGCTTATTGTAGGTATTATAGCTTATATAGGGTATAACCATTTGGTGAACAGGACGGATAAGGTAGTGCATAAAATGGAAGCCAATGCGGTGGAATTTTTAGATTTATTGAACGAACCCTTGTAGGGGCGGGCGGTTGCCGTTGGCAGGAGGCTGTTCAAAGTTTAAGAATGGCTACTGTTGGCGTTAAGCAGTCAGCAATAAAAAGAAGGTAGAGGTAGAGTTAGGAAGTAAGAAAAAAGAGTTAAGATAAAAGATGTAGGAAAAAGATAATAATTATAAAATCTTTATTCTCTTTTAACCCTTTTTTCTTTATTTTCCATAGGATACATCAGGTTCGGATTTAAACATAGTACTTAAAAATAATATAAGGTGAAATTAAAAGGTAGAAATAAAGTTAGTCCAGATTTTAGCATGTCCTCAATGACGGATATAGTGTTCCTATTGCTTATATTCTTTATGTTGACTGCCAATTCTCCAAATGCACTGGATTTGTTGTTGCCCAAGGCCAAGGGGAAATCTACCAATACCCAAAATGTATCCGTAAGCATCAATAAGAACCTGGAATATTTTGTGAACAACGAGAAGATTAACGGACAATATATAGAAATTGAATTAAAAAAGGCACTGGAAGGGCAGGAGAAACCTACTATTATTCTAAGGGCGGAAGAGAGCGTTGCCATCAAAGAGGCGGTGAACGTAATGGATATTGCCAATAGGAATAATTACAAGGTTATTTTGGCGGTGCGACCAAATTAATGTCATTACTGAATACGAGACACGAGAAAAAATCATTTACACTTACTACTATTCTGTTAAGTGCACTATTGCTGTTGCTTTTTTATATTGGACTTACCTATATGGATCCTCCAATCGAAAATGGTATTTCGGTAAACTTTGGAACGACCAATTTTGGTAGCGGCAGGGTGCAGCCCAAGGAAAAAGTTAAATCGGAACCCCTTAACACTCCCATAAAGGAACCCAAGGTTCAAGAGGAGAAGGTGGAGGAAGTGGTGGAAAAGGTGCCCGAGGAACAGGTAGCCAAGGAAAAGCCTGCCGAAAAACTGCTCACCCAGGAAAATGAGGAATCCATAAAAATCAAACAGCAGCAGGAAGCCAAACGCAAGGCGGACGAGGCGGCCAAAAAGGCCCAAGCAGAAGCGGAGCGGGTTGCGCAGGAAAAGAGGGAGGCCGAAGAAAGGGTCAGGAAGGAACAGCAGGCGAAAAAAAGCAAATTGGACGAGCTTATAGGAGGTATAAATAAATCCGAAGGAACTGCTTCCGGAAGTGAAGGTGATGATAACAGGGCGGGAGATAAAGGCCGTCCAGACGGAGATCCCTACGCCACAAGTTATTACGGAAGTCCAGGATCTGGCAGTGGTACTGGGGGTTATGGGCTTAACGGGAGGTCTTTGGAGAACAAGGGCAAGGTACAACAGGAATGTAACGAGGAAGGTAGGGTAGTCGTGAAGATCGTAGTGGACAGAAGCGGTAAGGTGGTAAGTGCCGAACCGGGGGTAAAGGGTACCACGAATAACGATCCCTGCTTATTGGGGCCTGCCAAGGCAACCGCCATGATGCATCGGTGGAACGAGGATTCCGAGGCACCTAGTCAACAAGTTGGTTTTGTAGTTGTGAATTTTAAATTGGGGCAATAATTTTTCCCGTAATTGCCAAAAAAACAATTTTCCCGAAGTAATTTTACATTTTCTTTTACTTTTTTAATTGGATGATTGGAAGGTATGCCATCTTCACTATTTTCTAATTGCAACAGACGACACTAAATGACCTATCAGGAAACTTTGGAATGGATGTTCGCGCAACTTCCCATGTACCAACAAAAGGGAATTTCCGCTTTTAAGGGCAAGTTGGACAATATACAGGCGTTCTCCACATATTTGGGCCATCCCGAGCGAAAATTTAAAAGTATACATGTAGCGGGTACCAACGGGAAAGGGTCCAGTAGCCATATGTTGGCTTCCATTTTGCAGGAGGCAGGTTATAGGGTTGGATTGTACACCTCTCCCCATTTAAAGGATTTTCGGGAACGCATCCGGATCAACGGAAAACCGGTAGGCAAAAAATTCGTTGTCGATTTTATAAAGAAGAACAAACTATTCTTTGAGGCACATGAGCTTTCGTTTTTCGAAATGACGGTGGGGATGGCCTTTCGCTATTTTGAAAAGGAAAAAATTGATATTGCCATTGTGGAGGTTGGATTGGGAGGTCGTTTGGATTCTACCAATATAATAATCCCCGAAGTGTCGTTGATAACGAATATTGGGTATGACCATGTGGAGATGTTGGGCGATACCATTGCCAAAATAGCCTTTGAGAAGGCGGGCATCATTAAACCTGGGGTCCCAGTGGTCATAAGTGAACTTCAGGAGGAGACGGCTACTGTGTTCAACAATATTGCTAGGGAAAGAGGCGCTAAGATCAGCTTTGCGGGGGAGGTGGTCCCTGGGACCTATAAAACATCCCTGTTAGGGAGTTACCAGACCAAAAACGTTAAGGGGGTTGTTGCTGCCATTAAGGAATTAAAGGGTTTTAAAATAGAGGAGAACCATATTGAAGAGGGCCTGTTGAATGTTTCGGTCAATACGGGACTTCTGGGGAGATGGCAATATATCGGCAAAAATCCCACAGTTGTTTGTGATACGGCCCATAATACGGAAGGTCTGACCATTGTTTTAGATCAAATAAAGCAACAGGAATATACAGAGCTACACTTGGTCATCGGATTTGTAAAGGATAAGAATTTGGAACAAATTCTACCCCTTTTTCCAAAAAACGCCCATTATTATTTTTGCAGGCCTAATATTCCCAGAGGTTTGGATGAGCATGTCCTAAAATCCAGGGCCTTGGAATTCGATCTTACAGGTAATGCTTATTCTTCTGTGCATGAAGCGGTTAATTCAGCTTTGGGCGTTGCGGATAAAACCGATTTTGTGTTTGTGGGGGGGAGTACTTTTGTGGTTGCGGAAATCGTATAAATTTTTCTATTTTTTCCTTTGGGGAAATTAAAAACTATTCTATATTTGCACTCGCTTCTGGAAAAATCGGGAAGCGATTTTTAAATACTGATAAATTAGGGCTCTTAGCTCAGCTGGTTCAGAGCACCTGCCTTACAAGCAGGGGGTCACTGGTTCGAACCCAGTAGGGCCCACAGTAACAAAGACAAGGCTTCCAAGAAATTGGGAGCTTTTTGTTTTTAGGGCGGGTACAACATAGGTACAACAAATTTCTGCCCCATTATTTCTCTCCTAACTCTTGATTTTTGTTGTAATCAATGGGCTTTCTGAACATAAAAGACATTAATTATTCCGACATGCAAAATCCGATTCAGTTTTTTTATCAAACAGCATTGCATGATTATTGCATATAGCATAATTCGAACAGATTTTTAAGAATCGTTGCCAATCTCTCAAAAACTATCGTTTTTATACGTTAAAATTTTCTTGGATGTCTTTGGGTGGTATGTGCTTTTCTAATTTGGGGAAAACCATAAAACAAATATCATGGAAGAGAATGAAAACGTGGTGGGACTGCTATCCGATATCAAAGGCCTACTGTCCCACACCAAGAAAACAATGAACGTGGACGATCTGGTTGCGTACACCGGCCTGTCCAAGAGCAAGATCTACAAGCTCACCCATCTAAAGTTGATCCCCACCGGCAACAATCCCCATATCCGCCAGAAATTCTTTGACAAGGATACCATCGATGCCTGGTTATTGGGCGAACCCCACCTCTCCGATGAGACCTTGGAGCACCATTTCAATGAGTCCCTGTTGAAGAACAGGAAATAAATGAACTACCCTTGTTATGGAAAAATGGGAAAGCAATTTTCAGGGCATCTGGATACCGAGGTCGATCTACCTGAGCACGGAGGTGAACTGGTGTGCGAAGATCTTGTTTTTGGAGATACACAGTTTTACGGAAAACGGTAGGGAGTGCTATATGTCCAATAGGTACATGGCCTCTTTTCTCAATATATCGGAAAGGCAGGTCTCTAGGTACATATCCGAGCTTAAGGCAAAAGGATGGATCGAGGAAACGGCCTTTAACGGAAGAAAGCGCTATCTAAGGAGTTTGCTGCATTTTGAGTTTATGACCGGCGACCCTGACCCGATAATACTATCGGGGGAGTCTGGATACTTTTGACCTAGCGGCATGGGCAAAACTGTCTATTATAATAAACAAGTAATAAAAAAAAGAAAAAAATAATTTATTGATAAACGAGGAGAAAAAAAATTGAATCCCAATAATGAACGGTCGATATGGTAAAGAGTCTACGGATAAATAACCAAATAAACAAACGGGACCAAAACCTCTTTGCGCCCTAGAGCTGTTTAAAAAATATGTTGTTGGGAGCAATTGAATAATATGCTAATCTCGATTTCAAGGTGCAGGCAACGAATAAGGTTTTCTGGGGGTATTTTTTCAGGTCTTGGGACTAGGGGCCGGAATTTTAAAAAGTACGGATCCTATGTCCTGAAAACGGTTTGCCAGGTTCCAAATAAGTGACAGTTACAAGATGAAGATCTCCAATAGGTCCGTAAGGATGTTCAACCAGCTGCTATTGGTCGGTCCAAGCCATAGAGAATAGCGTGTGAAAGAGAAAAGGTGAAACCTCAAAATTTGATTGCAAGGTTCAAAAGGGAATTCCGGAATAAAATGAAATTAAGGAATAGCAAGAGGGTAACACGCTAAAGCGGTGTTACGATGTCGGTTTACCCTTCGGGGCCTTTGTTTATGGGGGTTTAGGGAGGTCGATGGTTTACGGGATAAAATGTCCATTGGGTCAAATCCTTCCTCAGCCCCTTAAAACATTGAAAAAATATGACACAAACACTAAAATTATAGAGATGGACAATTTTTTCACCATACGGTTTAGAAGGGCTACGGCGCAAAGGTTCAAGAGTTTTTCCAAGAAAGTTTCAGGCTCCCATTCGGAGTCCATTGAACAGATAATCGATTTCTTTGAATGGCACGGTTTTCTACTTGCCGAAAAATTTAAAAAGGGCATAGGAAGGGAAATCCTAAGGAACAGAAAACGGACGGATGTCGTTGTCGCCATTATACGGGATATCGAAAAGCACCGGACCAAGCCTACAACTGCCATGTTGGAACTCCTGTTCGAACGTTCCCCAAAAAAGGAAAATGCTAGGACGATCAAACCCTATGTGAAACAAAAAAGGGATCCTCAGCAGGAAGCATTCATTAAAAAGGTCGAGGCGGCCATAGCCATGGAATGTGAAAATACCAACTTGAAGATCGAGTTAAAACAGAATAGGAAAGATATAAAAGGGC
The DNA here is from genome assembly GCF_003426735.1 of Arenibacter sp. P308M17. Taxonomy (GTDB): domain Bacteria; phylum Bacteroidota; class Bacteroidia; order Flavobacteriales; family Flavobacteriaceae; genus Arenibacter. The sequence goes on along the minus strand of NZ_QVON01000013.1, from coordinate 3,455 downwards.
TGTTGGATAGCATCCACCTTATCAATAGCGTTTTTGGAAAATCCAGGTTGGAACTGGATATGGATCCAAAGGATTTCGAACGATTGAAACAGCGGATACAAAAGGGCTAAGTGATATCATCTGAATCTGGGTAGGTTAGTGCGCCCTAATTCGATTTTATTAACGCTTATCTTCCCGAATGCTATAAAATCGAATCAGGATCCATGCGCAAAGTTTTTGGGTAAGATTTGGGAGTATTCTTTGGATCTTATTTCTAATAAGTGGGTGTTAAGCTTATCTTAGGCTTTTATACACCGTGTTGAACTAAACCTAAAGGTAGCTTCAAGCAAGTTTTACCTTACTGTTCACTACCTTTAGGATAGGTTTAATCATAAAATTTAAAGTTATGAAAAAAAAGTAGTACCCTCATTGAGAGGGCCTGTAATTCTGTATCTGGGTTCAACGAACTCTACCATAAATTAAAACGTTCCGTAGAACTGGCCGGCAAAAGCCAGAGTACCCTTACCAACTACGCTAGATGTCTGGCGCACATTGCGATTCACTTCAAATGCAGTCCGTTGGACCTTGACCAGGAACAGATCCTTGATTACCTTCATATCTTAAAATCGCAGCATAAGACCCCATCGGACAGTTTCTTCAAGCATACCGTCTATGGTCTGAGATATGCATACCGTATCTCGGGAATGAAGGAGATGTGTGTGGTGCTGCCTTCGATCGAACGGCCCAAGAAGCTACCGGTAGTATTGAGCCATAACGAGGTAAAGCAGTTGCTCAGGGCCCCTAAACTGTTGAAGCACCGTTTGGTCCTGGCCATGCTATATGGCTGTGGTCTTCGGAACTTTGAACTCTGCAACCTACAGCTGAAGGATCTGGATCTAGAGAGGATGATGCTGCACATCCGCCAGGGGAAGGGGAGGAAGGACCGCTATGTCCCATTGTGCGCGATGCAGGTCCGGGGCCTGAAGAAATACATCTCGGCGGAAAGCCCTGTCACTTGGTGCTTTAACGGCAATGACAGCAAGGGCCATCCAGTTGCACTTTCCACGACGGGGGTGGGGTGGATCGTTCGGGAGGCCCGGAAACACAGCGGTATCCAAAAAGAGGTCACCACCCATAGCCTGCGCCACAGCTATGCCACCCATCTGTTGGAAATGGGACTGGACATCATGAGCGTAAAGGACCTGTTGGGACACGCGGATATACAGACTACGCTCACCTACCTACATGTGGCACGATCGGGCAGGCAAAGGCCGTTCAGCCCGTTGGAGCGGCTTTATAATCTATAACCATGTGCCAGGCTACCTATGAGGTGGCACAGGTATTGGAACGCAACAGGGAACACCTGTCCGGCCTTTGTGCCAATAGCTGGCAGTTGAGGACCCTGCACTCCCTGCGCAAATGCCGTACCGCAGCACTGGGAGGCCATATCGACCGTTGTGACAACCCGGATTGCCATAGGCTGCACCTTAGCTACAACAGTTGCAGGAACCGCCATTGTCCCAAGTGCCAGGGACATAAAAGGGAACAATGGATCAGGGCAAGGGAGGCCAAACTGCTGAACGTCCCTTACTTCCATGTGGTCTTTACCCTCCCGGCAGAACTTAACCGTCTGTGCCTTTACCGACCGGAGCAGGTGTATCGTTTATTGTTCAAAACGGCATGGCAGGTGATCAAGGGGTTTTCATCCAACCCCAAGTTTTTGGGGGCCGACCCGGGAATGGTCGCCATCCTGCATACCTGGGGCCAAAATCTGTCCCTTCACCCGCACCTGCACTGCATTGTGCCGGGAGGTGGGATCTCAAGATCGGGCAAATGGAAACCCGCTGGGAACAAAGGAAAATACCTGTTCCCCGTAAAGGCAATGAGCAATGTGTTTAGAGCCCGGTTCGTGGCAGGGCTGCGAAAAAGTCTGAAAAAGGAACTGCCCTGCGGATTTTGTGAAAGCCTTTTTAAAAATGAGTGGGTGATCTATTGTAAACGTCCATTTATAGGCCCTTCCCAAGTAGTGGAATATCTTGGGCGCTATACCCATAAAATCGCCATCAGTAACCATCGGATAAAGAATTTGGATGGTCAGGGCATTACTTTTTCCGTAAAGGATTACCGCCATGGAGGAAATAAGTCCCTAATGCTGTTATCCGACAAAGAGTTCATCAGGCGGTTTGCAATGCATGTGCTTCCGAAAGGGTTCGTGCGTATACGCCATTATGGGATCCTGAGCAATTCCAGGAAGAAGGTACTGGTTCCTTTACTGCAACAGGTCCTGGGCAGTCCTGGGCCCAATGGACGGCCTCCCTTAAAACATCGCCGATGTCCTTACTGCCAGATCGGGATTATGGCGACCGTAGCGGTATTCGACAGCCGTGGCCCGCCCAAAGCATGGTCGGACCGTTTGAAAAAAAGTACCCCAAGTACAACGCTCCAAAAAGCGTAAGGGGACCCCCATGGCCAAAATCAAGGTAACGGGCAAAAAAGATCGGTCTGGACAGGAAAAACGATACAAGAAGATCAAAAAGGAACCCGAGCGGACATGGGAAAATGATTTTTGATAACTTTAGGGAACCCGACAGGATTTCGAGATCGATCTGAAAAACTCCATTAAACCATAGCAATCCCCATAGTAAGGGAACCCGGACCCGGTTCAGTCAACACGGTCTTCATGTTTGGCCGTACCGACCACACGAAGACTTAGTTATTGTAAGCAGTTTTTATTCCGTTTCTTTTTCAATTAACTTACATAAAGTATTCAAAATTGATTTTTGATTCTTTTCGTAGTTGTCATTTGATATTTTTTCGTCAAGCATTTCCGTTTCCAAATAGTAATGGTTTACAGTTTTAACTATTTTACCGCTTTGCGAATGAAAAATAAATTTTGATTCACAAAAGTGGTCTATATCCATTTCTACTGTTTCTATTTCTCCATTTTCATTTTTTTCAGAAGTATGGATTACGGGTAGAATTTCAGCTTTTTTAATTGTAGGCTTACCCTTTTTATCCGCTAACTCGTTCGCTTTCGCTTTTATAAATTTCAGAATTCAGTCCGTCAACGATAATTTGCTCCAATTCAGTCGGCTTAATTTTGGTCAATTCCGATTCAGCTATTATTTTCTTTTCAAAGTCCGAGTGAGAATTTCCGTTTGCTTTTTCGAAAATAAATCCAGCTTCTAAAAATTGGTCTTTTGTCAATTTCATACTTAATTTCAATTCAGCGGAATGATTTTCTCAAATAGTGCCCAACGTGTTTGTGTATGAGCCGTTGCGTGATTTAGCACGAACCAAACCAAGTACAAACTAACAGGAAAATCCGCGAGGATTTTCCGAAGTATCACAGACCAAGCAATGGCTTATACACGGTGTTGAACGAATCCTCCCTACCGGTCGGAAGCTTTGTCGTGTTCAAAATACGTTTTACTTAAATTTATGCAATCTTAAAAAACAATGTAATGTATAAAAAA
>NZ_QVON01000012.1 GCF_003426735.1 Arenibacter sp. P308M17 | reverse complement strand
AGGAGATGGATGGACTTGTATTTCCCTCAAAACTGGAGAGTTGGGGCTTGCCTATTACTGAATTTAAGAGTTTTAATAAGCCAATATTTCTATCTAACTTATCATACGCTAAGGAAACATTAGGAGATTATAATAAAGGTTATTTTTTTAATCCAAATTCTCATATCGAATTATCAATTTTATTAAAACAATTGATAGACAACGAATTGCCTAAAATCGACAATCCAAAAATAGAAATTAGTGAACCATTCATAATTGGATGGACTAACCTTGTTAACTATATCTTAAAAAATGATTAAGTCCTTTCTTAATTTAGATTATAGGTTGATATCATTATTACTTTTAGCTTTATTCCCTTTATTAAAATTTAACGTTGCATCAATCCTAATAATTACAGTGGCCGTTATAGGTATAAGTAGTTATTATATAAAAAAAGAAGGCCAAACGGGATCTTCACTAAAGTATTTTATTTTATGTTCAATTTTTCCGATAATCCTAATTATAACCTTACTCTATTCTCACAATATAAATGACGGTTTAAATTCCATCCAGCGTTCCCTTAGTATCATGGTTATTCCTGCCGTAATATTCTTTTTTCATCCTTCAATATCACATAAAAAGGTGAATTTAATTATAGTGGTTTTTGGTGCATCTTGTTTGCTATTAACTTTCTATATATATTTCGAACTATTTAATTCAGGTACTTTTTTAACCTTCTGGGAGGATGATATTACATTTTGGGAGAATCCATTTAGAACTGTATTGTTTAATTTACAATACGTTGATATTCATCCTACTTATTTCTCAATGTGGGTTTTATTTATAGTATTATGGCTTTTAAACCAACTTATAAATACTAAAGATAAAAAAACACAAATACTATTACTACTAATAATTGGATACTTTCTTTTTACTATTTTATTATTTTCCGCTCGGGGACCAATAATTGGATTTGTTATTGCTTCATTTTTTTTAATGCTTACAAAAATCAAATCAATAAGAGGTAAATTTTTCGTAAGTGTTTTGTCAATAAGTCTAATTATATTAGCAATAACACAAATATCATTTCTTAAAGCTCGATTTGTGGATGAATTTAGTGCTCAAAAGTTTCGCCCTCCGGTCGGTAATGCCCATACATCTAGTAATATTAGAATCGGCATATATAAATGTGTCCTTGACATTTATGGAGAGTATCCAATTCTTGGTGTAGGAGTTGGTGACGTCCAAGATAAGTTAGATGCTTGTTATTATCAATTTCACACAAGGGTTTATCAGGAAACAGAATATAATACCCACAGCACATATTTTCAGATTTTGTTATCTGGTGGTTTATTAGGTTTAATTATTTTTGGATTAGCTGGATCTTACCAATTCATAATAGCTATTAATTATGAGAATAAAATTTATTTGGCCTTTTTAATATTGATTTTTACAATCATGCTTTTTGAGAACCTCTTTTCAAGAATGCATGGAGCCATTTTTTATGCCCTCTTTAATTCGATTTTTTTTAAAGAGATTATAACCAAAAAGAATAATCATAAAATTAATTTATTGTTCGGTTTTAAAATGAAAGACCATGAAAGAATATGATATAACCGCTTCTATTGTTCTATACAATACAGACATAGAAGAAGTGAACAATGTTGTTAGAGAATTTCAAAAGCTAAATTTAATTAATAGGTTATTTTTAGTTGATAATTCCCCAACCGACATATTAAAAAAGGCTTTTAATAGTTTTGAGAATATAGAATATATTTTCACTGGAAAAAATGTCGGATTTGGGTCAGGACACAATGTTGCGATAAGAAAGGTAAAAAATATATCGAGATATCATGTAGTTTTAAATGCCGATATTCAATTTGATAAACAAGTATTGGAGACAATGTACCATTATATGAATAACAATGAGGATGTTGGTTTATTGGCTCCAAAAATTCTTAATATGGATGGATCCACTCAATATTCCGCTAAGTTACTCCCAACACCGATTAATTTGATAATACGAAGGTTTATTCCAATCAAGAAAATACAAGAATATTTTGATTATAGATATGAACTTAGGTTTTCAAATTTCAATAAAATTATAGAGGTTCCATATGTCATGGGGTGCTTTATGTTTATAAATTGTAAGGTTTTCGATATCGTAAAAGGATTTGACGAAAGATTTTTTATGTATCCAGAAGATATTGATTTAACTAGGCGCATACATGAGCATTTTAAGACATTGTATTTTCCGAAAACAGTTATTTATCATAAGCACGGCAAAGGATCATACAAGAGCTTTAGATTGCTATATTATCATATTACTTCAATGATAAAATATTTTAACAAATGGGGGTGGATTTTTGATAAAAGTAGACGAGATATAAATAAAAAGACTCTTGCACAATTTTAATTTCAATGAATGAAAAAAACAGCAATTATATTCGGTGGGGCTGGTTATATTGGCAAAAATATGTTGGCATTTTTTTTAAAAGCTAATGCGTTCTCAAAATATATTATATGTGACCTAAATCAAATTCAAGGATATGACAACGAACCATCTGTGCACTATTTTAAATTAGATGTAAGAAACCCTATTCAATTAGAGATTGGTAAGGTTGATGTAAAGGGCTCTTGGATTTTTAATTTTGCAGCTATTCATAGAGAACCAGGACATGATTATAAGGAGTATTTTGACACCAATATTCCAGGAGCAAAAAACGTAACTGAATTTGCCCGTGAAACAGGCATACAGAATATTTTTTTTACAAGCAGCATAGCACCATACGGAAAATCAATAAATGTAAGAACGGAGGAATCTAATTTATACCCTGAAACAGCCTATGGTATTTCTAAGGCTTTAGCCGAGAAAACACATCAACAATGGCTGGGGGAGAAAAGAGAGAGAAGACTTATAATTGTAAGACCAAGTGTTATATATGGTCCCAAAGATCCAGGGAATGTATATAGAATGATCAAAGCCTTGAAAAAAGGAACTTTTATTTTGCCGAATGGTGGAAAAGTTATTAAAGCTTATGGTTATATATATGGTTTAATTGAAAGTATAATTTTTACCATGAACAAGTCGGACAGTTTGATAATCTATAATTACGCTGAAAATCCTTTAGTCCCACTAAATGAAATGGCCAACATCGTTAAAAATGAATTCAATTATAGTAAACCTACTCTGAAATTATCTGTCAGAACCTTATCAATTGTTGCTTTTTTTATTAATGCACTGTTTAAAACAATAGGCAAAAAAACCGATATTCATCCTGTTAGAGTGAAAAAAGCAGGATTTCCCACTAACATTAAACCTAATTATTTGATTGAAAATGGTTTTATATTTAAATATGACTTTAAAAGTTCATTAAAACATTGGAAAACAGTTTCCCCAGAAGATTTTTAGAGAAATTTTTTACTTCTGAAAATTGAATTTTACTATTGCCTTTTCGTCAGTTCATAGAGTGTTTGGAGGATTATTAAGGTTTTAGTTTATCCTTTGATGCCAATTTAGATGTTTTAAAATTATCTTTGTTCTCAGATTATAATATAAAACGTACGGTCCAAAATAAATGCTTTTTAAAAAACACCGTTTTTCCAATCTAATTACCCCCATATCCTATGGAGTGGATTTATTGGTAATCAACCTTTTTGCCTACTTTTTGCCCATTAATTTTGAATACCCAATACTTTTTCACTCTTATCTCACCCTGGCCTGGATCATTCTTTCGTTCAAAAACAGTTTTTACGTAGTGTATAGATATACCAAAGTATCCTACCTTCTTAAACTTTTGTTCAACCAATTTGTATTCTTCTTTTTAATATTATACGCTTTTATCGGCTTTTTTAAGCAGCCCAATATAAGTAGGTTGGCGTTGGGGGAATATTTTGTTTTTGTGGGACTCGCCATTTTTACCATCAAGTTCTTGAACTATATTCTTTTGATGAAATATAGGGAACGGGTAAAGGGGAATATGAGAAATGTGGTGGTGATTGGCAAAAACAAAAAAACAGATCAGTTGATTACCGTATTCAATGAAAGAAGGGAGTTTGGGTACCATTTTATGAAACAGTTCTGCCCTGCGGATGCTTCTTTTGATATCTACGCCTGTTTTGTGTATATCGTAGAAAACAATATAGATGAAATATATTGCTCCGTTTCGGAACTAAAGAACAATCAAATTGCAGAGTTTATCAATTTTGCGGACAATAATTTAAAAACCCTAAAATTTATTCCAGACAACAAAAATATCTTTTCCAAGAAACTCACCTTTGAGTACTATGATTATATTCCCATATTGTCCTTAAGGGATATTCCCTTGCACAATCCACTGAACGCCGCCTTAAAAAGGCTTTTCGACATTGTTTTTTCACTGACCGTTATTATTGGAATATTGTCTTGGCTGGCCCCTATTATTGCCTTGATCATTAGGCTGGAAACCAAGGGACCCGTATATTTCAGACAAAAAAGGAATGGCATAGATAACAAGGAATTCTATTGCTACAAGTTTAGATCCATGGCTCCCAATGAACAAGCGGATAGCCTGATGGCCGTAAAAAATGACATGCGCACCACCAAGGTGGGCAAGTTTATCCGCAGAACAAGTATAGATGAACTTCCACAATTTTATAATGTCCTCTTTGGAAACATGTCCGTCGTTGGTCCAAGACCCCATATGGTGAAACACACCAATGAGTTTGCCAATAAGGTAGATAAATACATGCTGCGCCATTTTGTTAAACCGGGCATAACAGGTTTGGCCCAGGTTAGAGGTTATAGGGGAGAAATAGAAACGGATATCGATATTTTCAACCGTACCAAATTTGATATTTTCTATATCGAAAACTGGTCGTTGTTCATGGATTTAAAAATTATTGTACAGACCATCCTGAATGCCGTTTCAGGAGAGAAAAAAGCCTATTGAGAATAAAACATTACGCTATATTATATCTTGGAAAGCAAATGATAGTTGACCTTAACCGTAAATTTTTGCCGGTTTAGCACACTTTGCCCCATTATTTTGGTTATTAAACCATATTTATTTTTAACGTTATTCCATAACACTAAATTTGTCCGCATCAATCTTACTAATAAATAATCACTAGATGAAAAAAGTACTTATTACTGGCGCTGCCGGCTTTTTGGGATCACACCTTTGCGACAGGATGATTAAAGAAGGTTTCTATGTTATTGCCATGGATAACCTGATCACCGGAGATCTCAAGAATATTGAACACCTCTTCCCTTTGGAGCAATTTGAATTCCAGCACCATGATGTTACGAAATTCGTCCATATTCCGGGAGACTTGGATTATATATTGCATTTTGCCTCCCCGGCAAGTCCGATAGATTATTTAAAAATTCCCATTCAAACCCTGAAAGTAGGAGCCTTGGGAACCCATAATTTATTGGGATTGGCCAAGGAAAAACAAGCAAGGATCCTTATTGCTTCCACTTCTGAAATATACGGTGACCCCTTGGTACATCCCCAAACAGAAGAATATTATGGCAATGTAAATACCATAGGGCCTCGTGGGGTTTATGACGAAGCCAAACGGTTTCAAGAATCCATAACAATGGCCTACCATAGATTTCATGGTGTTGAAACCCGTATCGTTAGGATATTTAACACCTACGGGCCAAGAATGAGGTTAAACGATGGTAGGGTAATTCCTGCCTTTATGGGGCAAGCATTGCGTGGTGAGGATTTAACGGTATTTGGGGATGGTTCCCAGACCCGTTCTTTCTGTTTTGTTGATGACGAAATAGAAGGAATTTATAGATTATTGATGAGCGATTATTCCCTACCTGTAAATATTGGCAATCCACATGAAATAACCATCAAGGAATTTGCAGAAGAAATTATCAATTTAACCGGAACAGACCAAAAAATAATATATAAACCTTTGCCTCAAGATGACCCAATGCAGCGTCAACCAGATATTTCCAAAGCAAAGGAAATTTTGGGCTGGGAACCTAAAATAAGTAGAAAGGAAGGAATGAAGAAAACTTGGGATTTCTTTAAGACACTTACCGCCGAAGAACTTAGAAAAACGGAACATCGTGACTTTTCGGATCGAAATAAAAAATAAAATAGACCCACCAGTACGGTGGGTTTTTTATGACTCTTTAATTTTGGTACCGGCATATATTTTAAACGAAATATACCTTATATCCATTTCAAGCCGTATTTTTGGGAAAAATTTTTAAGAATGAACATCCTTATCCTTGGTGCCGGAGGGCGCGAACATACCTTAGCCTGGAAATTAAAACAAAGTCCAAAACTTAAAAATCTTTATGTGGCTCCCGGAAATGCAGGAACCGCCACCATTGCCAAAAATGTCCCCCTTGGGGTCAACGATTTTGAAGCCATTAAGAAATGTGTGCTTTCCGAAAATATCCAAATGGTCATTGTAGGACCTGAAGACCCATTGGTGCACGGGATACACGATTTCTTCCTAAACCATAGGGACTTAAAGCATATTCCCGTCATTGGACCACAAAAAGCAGCGGCCACCTTGGAAGGAAGCAAACAGTTTGCCAAGGAGTTTATGATGCGGCACAACATCCCCACCGCTGCCTATGAAAGTTTTACCGTCGAAACCTTGGAAAAGGGCTACGCCTTTTTGGAAACCCTTACCCCCCCTTATGTACTAAAAGCGGACGGACTTGCGGCAGGGAAAGGAGTTTTAATATTGAACAACTTACAAGAGGCCAAGGATGAACTGAAAACCATGTTGGTCGACTCCAAATTTGGGGCTGCCAGTGCCACCGTGGTTATAGAGGAATTTTTGGACGGAATTGAACTGAGCTGTTTTGTGCTTACCGATGGTAAAGGTTTTAAGGTCCTACCAACTGCAAAAGATTATAAAAGGATTGGAGAAGGTGATACCGGATTGAATACAGGGGGTATGGGGGCCATATCCCCCGTTCCTTTCGCAGATAAGGTGTTTATGGATAAAGTACTTGAGCGAATAGTAAAACCTACCGTAGAGGGCTTTAAATTGGACAACCTGCCTTATAAGGGATTTGTGTTTATTGGTTTGATAAAAGTAGGTGACGAACCAAAAGTAATCGAATACAACGTGCGATTGGGCGATCCTGAAACTGAAGTGGTAATTCCTAGGATAAAGAATGATCTGGTAGAAATTTTTGAAGCCGTCGCAAACCAAAGTTTGGATGCCATCGACCTAGAAATAGATGAGCGTGCCGCTACCACCGTAATGGCCGTATCCGGAGGGTATCCCGAAGCTTATGGGAAAGGTATGGAAATAACAGGTTTTGAGCATATTGAAGATGCCGTGGTGTTCCACGCCGGAACCGAATTAAAGGACGGCAGGGTCTTGACCAATGGGGGTAGGGTCTTGGCAGTTACCGCTTATGGTTCCAACTACAAGGAAGCACTTAAAAAATCCTATAAAAACATGAAAAAACTACAATTCGATAACATGTACTATCGCAAAGATCTGGGATTTGATCTTTAGAAAGTACAAACGATGTATTTTGTAAGAGAAAAAAGGGATAGCGCTTGTCATCCCTTTTATATTTTAGAATATTTTGATCTTCAAAATTTTCATCAAACTAATTTCTCCATAGATACTCCATAGATACTCCATAGATACTCCATAGATACTCCATAGATACTCCATAGATACTCCATAGATAGTCCATAGTTAAGCCGTATATGCAAATAGGGGAAAAACAAGCTGGATCCACCCCCTTTTTGGCGGGCTAAAATAGCTCCGTTTCAAGGCACTTATCTACACAGTATAGATAAATCGTTTAGGGAAGACTACAACTACTATTAATCCGTTAGTTGAATTCTAGTGATGGGAACTGTTGTCGTTCCGAACGAAGAATGGGGAGAAACCGAAGATTTCTAGTCGCTCGCCCCTAGCTCTGTCGAAATGACAATGCTTATAAAATTAACAAGTTGATCTATTTAAAGGCAGAAAGCTTATCTCAAACCCATATTATAAGGCATAAACATTAGAACAGAATATAAAAGGGATAGCAAACACTATCCCTTTTATATTTTGGATTATTTTGATTTTTAAAAGAAATCCAAGAATCGGACTTGGTCCAAATAAGCCTTATTCGAATCGGAAACCAAAAATACGATTATAGGTAAGAATGTGCGGTAGCGTCCTTATTTTCCTCGCCCTTATCATTATACTTTTTCAACTCCAACATCCAATATACAAAGGCGGCACTGCCAATAAGCATAAAAATCCAATTTAAGGTGTTTGCCGCCCACCAATTCTCCATGGCACGTAAGGCGTCCAATGGTGCAAAAAGTACATTTACAAATAAATCCTCTATACCGTAAAAAAATGAATCCATCTTAATTATATTTACCTTGCAAAAATATAAAACCTAGGATGATTTCAAGCATTTTTGGAAGAACAAAACCAATAAATTATATAATACTGCTGGTATTTCTCTTTATTTTCTATTGGTTCGTTCATTTTTTTGTGTTTCAAAAATCGTATTCACCAAAACAATTATTGGGACAAACAGCAATTCTGGGAATCTTGTCCTTCAGCATTTTTGTGGTCAATTTTATTGCTTTAAGAAATAAGATTACAGGAGGCAATTCATTGGCCATCCTATTTTATATCCTATTGATCGTACTTTTCCCGGAAGTGCTGATAGATGCCAATGCCATTTTCTGTAGTTTTTTTTTATTGCTCTCCATACGCAGGATCCTAAGTTTCCGTAGTCTCAAGGACATTAAATTAAAAATTTTCGATGCTACCTTTTGGATAATGATCGCCAGTTTGTTCTATGACTGGGCCATATTGTATCTATTGGTCGTAATTGTTGCCATTTATTTTTACGAACCAAAAAACATTAAAAACTGGTTGGTCCCATTCGCTGCAATAATTGCTATGGCCCTAATTATGTTAGCGGTACTGGCTTTGGGCAACAATATGGATTTTTTGTGGAATCATTATTATTTCGATTTTCGGTTCAATGCGGTCTATTTCTATGATTGGAGCAATAGTACCCTTTTATTTCTTTACGTATCCATCGTTTTACTTTGCGGTTTTTTGGCTTTTTTGAAATTGGGCAGCTTAGGGGTAGGGAAAATAGTAACAATGCGTCTCATAGTCCTGCTCTTTTTTATAGGATTGTTGGTGAAGGTCTTAAAATCCACTCCTGAAACCCATCCTATTCTAATTACTTTTTTCCCAGCAGTAGTTTTTATAACCACTTATATCCAATCCATTAAAAAGGCCAGTTTGCGGGAAATTGTACTAATGGTATCCGTTATAGTTCCCTTTATCGTATTTCTGACCAATACGCTAATGAAGTAAAATAGCTATATCCGTTTTTTAAATAAACGGTATCTTTACCCCAAAATATTGTCGTTATGTTCAGTGATTTTGCCTATAAAATATTTGAAGAAAGCATCAAAAAATATCATCTAAAAGATGACGTATCCCAGAAGTTTAAAAATCCCTATCCAAAAGAAGACATATCCCATCTCCTATATCGCAAAAATTGGATAGATACGGTACAATGGCATTATGAGGACATTATACGGGACCCTAATATTGAGCCTGTGGCCGCGTTACGATTAAAAAGACAGATTGATGCCAGTAATCAGGATAGGACAGATTTGGTGGAATTTATTGACAGCTATTTTCTGGATAAATACCAAGCCATAGAAAAAAATAAGGATGCAACCATAAATACGGAAAGTCCCGCATGGGCCATAGACCGACTTTCCATTTTGGCCCTTAAAATATATCATATGGAGGAAGAAGTAACTAGAGCGGACGCCTCCCAGGAACATAAACAAAAATGCCAAAATAAACTTAATGTCCTATTGGAACAAAAGATAGACCTATGCGTTGCCATAGATCAATTATTGGAGGATATCGAATCTGGAAAAAAATACATGAAGGTGTACAAACAAATGAAAATGTACAATGATAATGAACTAAACCCTGTTCTCCGCAAAATCCCATGACCTCCAAAATCGCGATACCTCCTTTGAGGAATCAACGAAAAATACGAAATTTAAAGGTGTGAAAAGTTTTCCTAAAACGGCTGTTACGGCTACCGAGACCTCTAGAAGTGGCATTGAAAAAATTCCCTCTTCATCTGGGGACGGAAAACATATTCTGGTAATTCGATTATCCGCCATGGGCGACGTGGCCATGACCGTTCCCGTAATATCGGCCTTGTTGGAGCAATATCCCGACATTAAAGTGACCGTACTTACCAGAGCGTTTTTTAGCCCCCTTTTTTCTGAACTCAAAAATGTAAGCGTTTATGAGGCGGACGTAAAGGGCGGGCACAAAGGCTTATTTGGACTTTGGAAGCTCTATAAGGAACTAAAAAGCCTGAATATGGATATGGTTGCCGATCTGCACAATGTGTTGCGCAGCAACATCCTTAAGCAGTATTTTAGACTGGGATCCATTCCGTTTGTACAGGTGGATAAGGGCAGGGCAGGGAAAAAGGCATTGACCTCCCTGACCCATAAGGTCTTTGCACCCCTAACAACTACCCCCCAACGCTATGCGGATGTTTTTGAAAAACTGGGGATGCCAATAGATTTGGAAAAGGCATGCCTACTCCCTAAAAGGGCCATACTCCCTTCCACCAGGGAATTGCTGAAGGGCAATGGACAAAAATGGATTGGCATTGCTCCTTTTGCAGCCTTTGATGGCAAAATGTATCCTTTGGATTTGATGGAGAAGGTAGTCCAAACCCTTAACGAAGCCAATGGTTACAAAATATTGCTTTTTGGTGGAGGGGAAAAGGAGAGGAAACTATTGGACCAATGGGCAGGCTGCTTCCCAAACAGTATTAATCTGGTGGGAAAATTGGCCTTCAAGGAGGAATTGGCTTTAATTTCCCAGTTACATCTGATGTTGGCCATGGATAGTGGCAATGCACATTTGGCATCATTATTTGGAATCCCCACCCTAACTTTATGGGGTGTTACCCATCCCTATGCGGGCTTCTATCCATTTAAACAGGATCCCCAAAATGCACTGCTGGCAGATAGGGATAAATTTCCTTTGATCCCAACCTCGGTCTATGGAAACAAATATCCCCCTGGATATGAAAATGCGATGCGAAGCATTGCACCGGAAGATGTTCTTGCTAAAATTGAGGAAATCTTAAATACTGGACCATAAAATGAAATTACATACCTGCCTGCCGGCAAAGGCAGGAGTTTTGGAACGGAATGGGATTCCTTGGCAGGGACTGGACGATAAGTTGGCTGTAAGCAGTTGACAAAAAATAGATGCCACTACCAACTGTAGACTTACTTGGTTGGAGAGCGCCATTTCCGGAGACTTTGCGTAGCGGGCAATGCAATAAACTATGCCGGCTCTTTGTGCTCTATTAATTTAAAGTATTGACGAAGCTGTTGGATATATTTATAGCGCAACATTTTACTATTGCCTTCGACCATTAATGTCCGTATACCTATATAGGACGAAATAAGGTAGGTAGCCACGGCTTCACTATCTATATGCCTATTTACATATCCATCCGTTTTTCCCTTTTGAAGGGCCGTTACCAAATTAACTTCCCACACCTTCAAAATATCCTGAAGGTAATTCATTATGTCCGGATTCTTGCCATTAAATTCCGTTATAAAATTACTTAAAACAAATCCGTAATCCAGAAAGTTATGCTCTGCTGTTTCCAAAGCATCATCAAAACAGACTACAATTTTGTTTAAGGGGTCTTCCTGTCCTTCTATAGGCTCTATTAAACTACTATAGACCTTTCTGAAAAGCAGATTTTGTACAATACTTATAAAATACTCCTCCTTGGATTGAAAATGGTAATAAAAGGCCCCTTTGGAAAGGGAGAGCTCCTTTAAAATATCATCTAGACTAGTATTAAAATAGCCCCTTTGGTAAAAAAGCTCCAAGCCGGTGGTTTGTATGCGCTGCATGGTAGCCATGCGCTTCAATTGTTTTTCCATAAGATTTGGTTTTCGGTAAAACAGACTTTTAAGTCTGTTACCCTAACTCCAATTATGGCCATTTATTTAAAAATAGATGCCAAAAATAAGTTTAAATCGATAAAATGCACTGAAAGACCAAAGTTGGGCCCTTGTTTCAACTTCAACAAACCGCTTGGTCCTTTCCGTTACGAATTACGAAGTACTGTCCTTGTATATAAAAACAAAAATAAGGATTAAGTAACGGCCCCCTGACAACTACTCCCCGCTCCTGCCGTACAACCATAACAATGCTGTGAAACTATAATGTTCCTCTCTGTCAGCATCTCTTCATTGTAGTCTTTAATATGTTTAATTTTGCTGGCCACCTTAAGGCCCAACATTTGATTAAAGTCGCAATCGTACAACCATCCATCCCAGCTCACCGAAATAGTATTGGTACACATCACGTTCTCCACTGCAGAAGGATTGTACGCCTCCACCAAGGAATACATATAATCCTCATAATTCCCGGAAGCCATCAAATAATCCAGAAAGCGTGCTATGGGCAGATTTGTTATAGCGAAGAGATTATGGAACCGAATTTCAAAATCCTCCATCAGGGCTTTTTTAAAGTCGCGCTCCAGTGCTGACTGGTCCCCAGGTAAAAAAGCACCGGACGGATTATAGACCAGATCCAATCTCAGCGGACTATCCGGCATACCATATCCAACGGCGTTCAATTCCCGGAGAGCTTTGATCGACTTATCGAACACTCCTTCTCCCCGTTGTTTGTCCGTTTTTCCACGGGTGTAATGCGGCATGGACGAAATAACATGAATATTGTATTTCTTAAAAAATTCCGGGAGATCATAATATTTCTTATTGGCCCTAATAATAGTGAGGTTGGAACGTACTATAAAATCGTTTACTCCCGCTTTGGCGGCCTCTTCCACAAACCACCTAAAATTGGGGTTCATCTCCGGGGCACCTCCTGTTAGGTCCAAGGTATGGGCCGCTGTATTGCGGATTACCTCCAGACATTGTTCCATAGTCTCCCTGGTCATTATTTCCTTTCTATCGGGACCTGCATCTACATGGCAATGTTCGCAAACCTGATTGCACATATACCCAACGTTGATCTGTAGGATTTCCAATTTTTTTGGACGCAAGGGAAACTGCCCTATTTGGGCAATTTTATCCTTAAAATAGGGCAATTCCCCATTTTCGAAAACACCCCCTTCAAGGATTTTCAATTGTTTATTATCCAAGACAAGGGAGTTTTGCCTTGCTTTTAAAGATTTTGATGCCATTTTAATTGGTCTTCGATTATTAGAAGTTCAAAGTCCCAAATAATTATTACAGAAACGGCCGACTTTAAGCACAATAGCCTGTAAAATATTCACTGGGACTTAGCTCATTGGAGCCTTGGCAAAGCCACTTATTTTACATGGATAGCTTATTGTACTTGTTCATCATTTGAACTCCATGTACCAGGGTGGCCCCGCTTTCAATTGCCGCCCCTGCATGTACGGCCTCCATCATCTCTTCCTTGGTTATTCCCTTTTGTAGACCGTCTTTGGTATAGGCATCAATGCAATAGGGACATTTTACCACATGGGCCACGGCCAAAGCGATCAAAGATTTTTCCCTGGCACTAAGAGCTCCTTCCTCAAATACCTTTCCATAGTAATCGAAAAACTTGTTTCCCAATTCTTCGCTCCATTCGGTTATATTTCCAAACTTGCGTAAATCAGCGGGGTCATAATAAGAATCTGCCATTATATTTTGTTTAGTTATTATGGGAAACCTATTTTTCATGGTTTCCGCTATTGCTAATTTGTATTATTCCCATAACCGTAAACCGAAAAATAGATGGGGACGGTGTGACGTTATACTGTGTTACTGTCCGATTACTACGGTTTTCCTTGATATGGGCGAAGATGGTTGTGGAAATTGATTTCCATAACCACTGCTAGTTGATGAAAGAGAATGGGGAGCCTTTATTAAAATAAGTGCTTTTGAATTTAAGACTTAATGAAATATATGCCTGAACTATAATTTCTATGACCGGTGTTATTAATGTAAGGATTAATCGAAATATCTTACCGGCACTATTTTTCAAGCCTTTTAGAATCCTCTTTAGATCCGCATGGGTATCCAGATCCAACAAAGCCCGAAGCTGCCATACATGTACATTGGAAGCTTCAAATAGGGCCCTAATAGTATTGGTAAGGGTATTTGATTTCCAGGGCAATTCCTTAAGGGCCATAGTATCCAACTGGCATTTATGAAGTCCGATCAGATAAAATCCACCATCCATGGAAGGACCCAGAACAGCATTCCCTGCACATATTAGCCCGGAAGCCCTTACGATATCGGAGGCCCGCAGTTGCGGTGTGTCATTGCCAATAGCGATCACCTTATCAAAGCCCATCTTAAAAATAGAGCTAAAAGCATTTACAAACCTTTCTCCAAAGCCACTTCCAATTTGCTCTTTTTCCGATATTAGAAAATAAGGAAGACCTGTTTTCCCTGCTATCTTCAAGGCATGTTCGGTTAAGCCATGGAACAAAACCCTACCCTTGGGCATAGGCTTATACTTCAATTCTTCCTTGGAGGAATTGGCAAATATTAGAATTGCAGTAGTATGTATTTTACAATGTTCCAGCATTACTACTAAAGTGGCATTATCCTATCAAAAAAACCTACGCTCTTAGTTCGTCGATGTATTTATAATTTCATTACGGCCAATATCCAATTGATTTTTCCGTTTATTCAAAATTAATCTATTTTATCTGTTATCAATATTAATTCCTTAATGAGCAGTCTTAATGGATGTGTCCTTACAATATTTCATACAGCCTACATAACGCACAATCTAAAATTATTCTGTTTCCATTATTAAAATTCTGTCAAAAAAAAATCAGTTTCAAAATTGAAACTGATTTTATTAATGGACTAAGACTAAATTTTACTCCCTTACGATTGGTATAGTCTGTTTTGAAACTGAAGATACAAGTGTCAGATAATAAACTCCTGGTATTTGTCTCCCCAAATTGGAAAGTTGCAATTCAACATCGGTTTGTGATTGCGAGGTTGTAAATTCTCCCTGTTCCAATTGGATACCAAGAGCATTGGTCACAAAATAGGTATAATAACCCGTAGTGCCTGTAGGTAATTTAAGACTAATTCTGCCATCACTTTTAACCGGGTTAGGATAGGCAATGGTTTTCGCTGCAAGTGCAGAGATAGCAGCTATCGAAAAATTAATTGTTGTATTGGCAATAATACTTCCGCTACCATTACTGCCCGAATATGCAACGGCTTTCAAACTATAGGATCCGTTGGGCAGGTTAACAGAAGCGTAATCCCCATTTGTATCACCAAATAAAGCATAAGGTGCGGTAGATTCTGTCCAACTTCTCGACAAAGCGCCCGAAAGGGTAAAAACAACACTTTGAGTATTTGTTGGTGCATTGGCCCTTACATTAACTCCCTGGGCGTCATTTGAACCTAAGGAGGTACCGTTGGAAAGTGGACCAATACTTGCATCAGTGGACGCATTGATTAGATTAAAGCTTATAGCAGAAGGTGTGGGAGTTGTAGGAGAGCCCGAACCCGCTACTATAACTATTGTACTGGTAGCCGTAGCCCCTGAATTATCGGTTACAATTACTTTTATCTCATGATTACCTGCTGAAATACCAACGATTGGATGTGGAGTATAATTGGCCCCATCCGTATCTACCAATATACCATCTACATAAATTTGATATTTCACAATACTGCCATTGGCATCGCTAGCGTTTACCCCGACAGAAACAGTACTTCCAATTGCTACTTGTTGACCATTGCTAAGGTTGGAAAAGTTAACTATTGGATTACTACCACCTCCGGTTGGAGGGGTCGGAGGAGTAGGAGAACCACTCCCAACAGTAATGTTTGCAGTTATCGAAGTACTTGCACCACTGTTATCTGTAACAGTAGCCTTTATTGAATAGCTTCCCGAACTGGTCAAGGCAAGTGAATGAGGAGTATAAGATGATCCGTCTGTGTCCACCAATACATTGTTTACAAAAATTTCATGTTTGGAAATACTGCCATCCGTATCATTTGCCGTTAGCCCTATGGCTAAACTACCGCCAATTGAAAAATTCTGTCCATTACTGAAGTTAGTAAAATTAGCTGTCGGGGGATTATTGCCAGTTGGCGGAGTTGGAACTTGGGGTGGTGTAGTACTGCCTCCAACTGTAAAATTAACCGTAGCCGAAGAACTTGTCCCATTATTGTCTGTCACCGTAGCCTTCAAGGAGTAACTGCCAGCGCTGAGTTGAGTCAGTTGATATGGTGAATAAGATGCCCCATCTGTATCAACCAAAGAATTGTTAACAAAAAGTTCATGTTTCGATATACTACCATCAGAATCACTTGCAGATAGCCCAACGGATAAACTACTCCCTACTGAAAAATTCTGTCCATTAGTGATGTTGGAGAAACTCACAGTTGGTGGAGTATTGTTTGCCGGTGGGGTTGGAGGGGTAGGAGTTGTTGGAGGGGTAGAACCACCACTACAATTTGTCTGGGCATTGGATAAATTTTGGGCACTGGATGCAGAATAGCTACCCTCCTTGTACAGAACCATTCTATCAATGGAATGTCCGGAAGATCTTCCGGAAACTTGAATTGAATAAACACCTGCTTGATTAAAGGTAGCATATATAAAATGATCATCGTGATCACTGGTCTGTGTAGACCAACTCCAATTGATGACATTAGTGAAAATTTTAAAATATCCTCCAGATGTGGCTCCATTGGCGACTGGAGATTTACCAGAACCCCCAGGATATACCCTATGCGAGCCTTTTAATCCATAAAAATCGGAAGCATTGATTTTCAACCAAGAATCGTTATGTTCTGTAGAGGGATTGGAACTAGCGATGACCCCGATTTTATTCCTCCAAATAAACCTGTAAGTTCCTGGAGAATTAATTCTCACACTATAGGTTATTACAGAGCTGCCTGGTCCTCCAAATGAATCGCTTCCCCTATAGACCAATGCCGAATTTGCAGAGGCATCCGCAACTGATTCCTTTCTCCAACTACCTGCTAATTTGGATTCCATTTCCAAAATGGCAATTCCATTTCTTTCTTCAAAATCAGCCCCTGTACATTGGGCGTAGGCCTGATAAAAAAAAACGGAGTAAATTAAAAAAAATAAAGTAATTTTTGTTTTCATAATTCATTAATGTTTGTGGGGTTAATATTAAAAAATAATTTGTTAAAAAATCTAACTAAAACAAATATGCGCTTCAGTAAGTACCTGAAAGCTAAATCTAAGCATAAAACGGACTTAAAGATTGCTCTTAATAAAATGTTAAGGGGGAATGGCGGTAAAAGTACGATGAACCTCTCGAAATTTTCGTTAATGAGATAAAATTTAACATATATTTTATGTCTACTAAGAAGTTGTACGATAAATACTTCAAATAAATAAGATTTTTCTCAAAAGACCTACCCGAGATACTTTTCCAACAACATACAATCTATTTATTTCTACAATACATATTACTAAATTCAAGTGATAATATATATAGGCCTTCCACATATAACTAGAGGAAATGCGAGTGGATTTAGATACCATGCCTATTTTGCCCAAGAAGCGATTGCTTAATAATTCCGGCTTGTGTTTGCGCTAAATTCAATATGCAATTGTATATTCTTTTTGCGATTGTTCAGTAATTCAAAATATAATATCCTAATTCGGAAGGTTTAAATTTTTATAATTATAAAACTATGAAGAAGTCTATTTACAAAAAGCGTATCCCCTAAATAAAAACCTTGCTGATCAAACACAAACAGTAGCCCTGTAATAACTAGAATGGTAATAAGGATTGGGAAAATGGTGTATAAGGAAAACATCCCCTATTACTGAAAACAAAAAACCTTCGAAGGTTGTTCCGAAGGTTTTAAATACATCTATAAAAATAAGGAACTTATTGATCTATTTCTTATAGTTATCGTTTAAAATTTTAACGATGGCATCGGTTACATTATGTGTCTCTTTGCCATATAAAACACTACCCCCGTCCCCACCGGTCAAAATAAAGGAATACCCATTTGATTCCCCATAGGCCTTGATCTGCTTTTTTACCCTAGATACCAGGCTATCCATTTCTGTTTGCCCCTGCATCTGCAATTGCTGCTCTTCCTGTTGCAGTTGTTGTCCTATAGACTGACTACGTTGCTGTAACTGCCCATACTCTTCTTGAGCTTTTGCCTGAGCCATACTTTGCGCCTTGGCTTGAAAAGCCTGGGCCTCCATTTGAAAAGCTTGGGATATACTGTCCCTTTTTTTTCCAAAAGCTTCTGTTCTTGTTTTAAACTTAGCCTCAATGTCCACTTTCTCCTGATACGTCTCCATTAACTTCACATTATCCACAAAAGCTATTTTTTCTTGTTGGCAAGATATTAATCCTGTAAATACCAACCCCAAAACTAATTTTTTCATTTTCTCTCTAGTTTAAATTTGGGCAAAAATAGAAAAGCTTTTTTAGAATAATAGAAAAATTATTATTATTCCAATAGCCGGCTATTATAAATTTTGAGCCTCTCAAAATCCCAATATGAACAATAGTAAAAAGAAGAATATATAAAATAGATAAAACTGATTATAAAACATATCAAAATTGATATAATCTATAATTAATATCGTATTTAAAGTGCCATAATGAAGCTTTTAGAAAATGTTTAATGTGCAACCTCAACCTGATAATGAAACCCTCTTAGAAAATCTTAAAACAAGGATTAACTCCTTTTTATTATATAAATTAAGGAAGAATACTCCTTGGACCACAAAGCCCGAATATTGGACATTAGCCCAATCCAAAAAGCGTTGATAAAATTTTGTTTTCCGTTCTTATGTTTCTCCGACAACAGGGCGACATAAAAGGCGTCAAAAATCATAGGCTTGGTCTTCACCACTTTCATTCCATATTTTTCAAAGATGCCCTGAACACTCTTTTGCGAAAAATGCCATAGATGCCTGGGTACATCAAAAGCGGCCCAATATTCCTTATAGTAATTGGCATCATAGGATTTAAAATTGGGAACCGCCACAACCAAAGTTCCATTATCGGTTAGGAGTCCGACCAATTTGGCTATCTGGGATTCAAGATCCGGTAAATGCTCCAGCACATGCCATAGGGTAATTACCCCAAACTTCTGACCTCTTGGAATAGCCTTTAAATCATTCAAAAGAGTTACATCCTTTACCTTTGCCTTCTGTCTGGCCAGTTCGTTAGGTTCTACACCCGTAACTTCCCAACCACAATTTTTAGTTATAGCTAAAAAATCTCCAGTACCGGCACCAACATCCAAAAGTAATTTATCCGCTGTGGCATAAGAATCGATTAGGGACAACTTGCCTTTTAGATTGTAGCGTTTTACGGCATGATACATTTTATCCACCAAGGACTTCCGTGCATCCGTATGGGAAATATAATCCTCACTTTCATAATACTTCCCAAGATTCACAGGTTGTGGTTCCGTGACCAACATATCTAAAACAGGATCGTGCAATAATTTAAACGCCTCTCCTGTGAGCGTATAATCCTTGGTTTCCAAATAAACTTTCATGCTTTGATAAACGGATAATAATAATTTTCAGAAACTACGAAGATACTTTAAAACACAAGTCTATGAAAGTGAATCAACAGGAAGATTTTAGTTTTAACAACTACCCTACCCTTGCCATTAAAATAGGCTAAGTACTAGCAACCTATAACAATCATTATACTCAAAATTAATGCACCTGAATTTAAAATATACTTAGATGCATTAACTGCCCTAAGATTAGAAAACAATTCCATTTATATTAATTCCTCTTTAACTGGAATCATATTAATATAACCCTTGAATCCATTTTTATGTATAGAAAACGATTCCATTTACAAGTACAACCCCTAAAAATTTACAACCCCGGGCTATTATTTTTATAGTAAAATTGAGAATCGGAAAACCTGAATAATCGCAATAATCATACCTAGAGGATTTTTTGGGTATAAAATTCACTATTACATTTATCGATTAAGATCTATTCAAAATCCACCCAACAAAAAAGCTGTCTGCAGATATAAACATGCAGACAG
The DNA here is from genome assembly GCF_003426735.1 of Arenibacter sp. P308M17. Taxonomy (GTDB): domain Bacteria; phylum Bacteroidota; class Bacteroidia; order Flavobacteriales; family Flavobacteriaceae; genus Arenibacter. The sequence goes on along the minus strand of NZ_QVON01000012.1, from coordinate 36,633 downwards.
CTTTTATAAACTTAGGAGCCTTTAAATACTTTTAAAATAAAAACACTATACTACTAATGTTCCACGTGGAACATATGAATTTAACGCCCCATATAGACCAGTAAAACGCTAATATCGCTAGGAGAAACCCCGCTGATTCTAGAAGCTTGGGAAATAGTTACAGGCTGTATTGACTTCAACTTTTCACGTGCCTCATAGGAAAGGGATTTAAGCTTAGTATAATCAAAATCTTTAGGAATTTTAATATTCTCCAGTCGCTGAAGCTTATCGGCATTATTCTTTTCTTTAGCAATATACCCGGAATATTTGACTTGAATTTCTGCCTGCTCCAAAATTTCCCTATCCAAATTATTCTGCGCAACAAAGGCAGAAACCTCCTCCAATTGCAACATATGATGCATGGTTACCCTAGGTCTGGAAAACACTTTAAACATTTTGTCCGGTTGCCTAACTTTAGAGGAATCAACGCTCTCCAGTATAGGGTTGATATCTTCGGGCCTGAAACTGGTTTCCCTGAAGAAATCCACAAAAGCATTCGATTTTCGTTCCTTCTCCTCCATCTTTTCCAATCTATCTTTCTTGGCCAGTCCTATTTCAAAGCTCTTGGGCGTAAGCCTTAAATCGGCATTATCCTGCCTTAAAAGCGTCCTGTACTCCGCTCTAGAAGTAAACATTCTATAAGGCTCCTCCGTGCCCTTTGTAATGAGATCATCCACCAAAACCCCAATATAGGCCTCATCCCTATTTAATATAAAAGGGACTTTTTCATTTATTTTTAAATGGGCATTTATTCCCGCCATGAGCCCCTGTGAGGCCGCCTCCTCATAACCTGTTGTCCCATTGATCTGTCCGGCAAAATAAAGATTCTCTATTAATTTGGTCTCTAAAGTATGTTTTAATTGTGTAGGAGGAAAATAATCGTACTCGATGGCATATCCCGGTCTAAAAAACTTCACATTTTCAAAACCTTTTACGGATTTTAAAGCCTTGTATTGAACGTCCTCTGGCAGGGAAGTAGAAAATCCATTAACATATACCTCCACAGTATTCCAGCCCTCTGGCTCAACAAAAAGTTGATGGCTATCTTTATCCGCAAACCTATTGATCTTATCTTCGATAGAAGGACAATACCTAGGGCCCAAACTTTTAATCCTGCCATTGAACATAGGCGAACGATCAAAACCTTCCCTGAGCAAATCGTGCACCAAAAGACTAGTATGGGTCATATAACAATCCCTTTGATGAGTCAACGCCTTAGTGTTCATATAAGAAAATTTCTCAGGTGCCTCATCACCAGGTTGTGGAATCATCACAGAATAATCCAAGGACCGACCATCCACCCTGGGTGGCGTACCAGTCTTCATTCTACCACTATCAAAACCCAAATCTACTAATTGCTCCGTAATGCCAGTAGCTGCCTTTTCCCCTGCTCTACCACCGCCAAACTGCTTGTCCCCGATGTGGATCAAACCATTTAAAAATGTACCGTTAGTAAGGACAACTGATTTAGATCTTATTTCTAAACCTAGAGAGGTCTTCACACCCACAGCGCAACCATTCTCTACCAAAAGACTGGACACCATTTCCTGATAAAAATCCACATTTGGAGTATTCTCCAAAGCCATACGCCATTCCTCAGCAAAACGCATTCTGTCATTTTGGGTCCTAGGACTCCACATAGCAGGGCCCTTGCTTTTATTAAGCATCTTAAATTGTATGGCGCTCTTATCGCTTACAATACCACTATACCCTCCCAAAGCATCAATTTCCCGAACAATCTGTCCTTTGGCAATTCCGCCCATTGCAGGATTACAGGACATCTGCCCGATGGTCTGTAAGTTCATCGTAACCAATAAGGTCTTAGAACCCAAATTGGCGGCGGCGGCGGCGGCTTCCGCTCCGGCATGTCCAGCCCCAACAACTATAACATCATATTCCTTATCAAACATAATTTTCAATGTTCCACGTGGAACAATTTAATTTTTTCATCTTCCTTTAACCTCATTTGCAAGACCTCTTCTTCACTCTTGTCGCCATACCCTAAAAGGTGGAGTACCCCATGCGCCATAACCCTTTTTAATTCGAGTTCAAAATCAACCCTGAAATTGACGGCATTCTCCTTCACCCGCTCTACGGATATAAAGATATCCCCAGCAATTACGTTAAGGTCCCCATAAGGAAAAGTAATAATATCAGTATAAGTGTCATGATCAAGATAGTCCTGGTTTATCTTTAGGAGATACTCATCATCGCAAAAAATATAGTCCAATTGATCGCAGTCGAAACCCTCTGAAACAACTATCCTACTAATCCAATCGGCATACTTGGTTTCATCGCCTAACTCAAAATACGTCTCGTAGTGAAAATCAATCATCCATTTTAAAATAATCCTTAACCTTGATCTGAAAATTTTGATGCAAAGGTAATGCTTGTCTATTTAAAATCTCAACATCATTACGATAATTATCCAATATAGAGGGCCTAGTAAGAATAGGGTTCTTAAACGAATCCATAACGCTATTACTCTCCCTTTCTTTGGTCTTTCCCTGTTTTAAAGCGGCATTATCCAACTTTAACATTTCCCGGTTAATATTGTTCATTTTATTTATGGTCTGTTGGGTAACTCCATTTCTCAATAAATCGTTCTGGAAATCCTCCATCTGCTGTGCCAATTTCTCTCCCAGCTTACGATCATCGTTATTTATCAAATTATTCAATTGGTCTTCCAGCCTTTCCCGTAACCATTGCTGTTCCTTATAAATTTGATAAATTTCATTGAGTTCTTCCTCGCTAGGGCCTAATTGATTGCCCCCTGAGCCACCCTCGCTTCCATTTCCTCCATCTTTCACAGTATTGGATCCTTTACCCTCTTTAGCACCCTTAGTATTGCCTCCGAGACCATTCTCTCCATTTTTACCTTCTTTACCCTTGCCCGCGCTACCTTGACCACTATTCTCACCTGACCTTTCTCCCTGACCCTTTCCATTCTCTCCCTCACCGGAACTATTTCCTTCAGAGCCTTTCTTTCCCAATTCCCCCAATTTCTCGCCCAACTTCTCCTGTCCTAAAATAATATCTGGCAATTGAAAACTTTCTCCCTCACCTTGGCCCTTACTGGGACTCATACTTTGTTGTAAATTCTCCAAAACATTGGCCAAAAAATCGCTAAGGCTATTGGAGGCGTTCAACACATACTTCTGATAGGAAGCCCCTTGGTAAATTTCACTCTCGGCCATACTCTCCAAGGCCTTATCCACATTATAATACACTTCAGTAATTTGTTCGTTGACGAATTCTGAAAGTTCGGCTTGCCTTAAGGATAGGGCAAACAAACTATCATCTACATGCTTGAACAAATCCCTTAGCTCTTGCTGCTTTATAATACCGGCACTATTTACAGTACCGGACAATTCTGTCTGCCCTAAACTCTTATACAAAGCCTCCTGCTTAAAAGAGAATGTAATTAAATTGTCCAACAACTGCCTTAACATCTCAGCGTCTTCTGCAGTAGAACCACCACCACCACCAGACGCGGCAGACAACAAATCTACGGAAAGTTCCTTCATCTTCTTAGCAGCAGACTTTTGTTTAGACCTAACTCTATCAGAAGAAGATCTATCACTACCTGTGTGCCTATCCAATTCTTCCATAACATCCTTTTGGTCTTTCTTTACGTCCTCAACCTTGCCAATATCAAGCTTTAAATCCAATGGCTTCCTTAGGCTAGAAATATCCTTCAACAATTCCTCAACCTCCTTACTTATCTCCTCAAATTGAGATCTCAAGCTATCCTGTTCCTTTAGTTCAAGGTTAGATTCCAATTCCTTCTCTGCCAAAACCTCCTGTTCTTTGGACAAAATGTCCAAATCCTCGCCTAACTGCTTGGCCTTTTGCTGTACATAATACCTTTTAGTGAGTTCCAACAACTGTACAAGGTTACGATCTGCATTCTTTTGTTTCTTTCCTAGTTCATCCAAGCGTTTGGCCAATTCATCTTTGTCCAATTTCTGGGCCAATTCATTTAACTCTTCTAACAACTTCTCATTCTTCCTAGCATCTAATTCCTGTCTCTCCAACCGTTCCCCAAGTAATTTTTTTAATGTACTGTCCTCTACTAATTTCTTAAGATTATCCTTCAATTGACCACTAAACTTTTTCATCAAATCCTCTTGCACTTCCTGCTGCCTCAAAAAATCCTTAACTTTAATTTGATCCGAAAAACTAAGTATACTATTTTCCCTTTCTTTTCTGCTAATTTCCTTTAATCTCTCCTGTTGTTCTTTTGACATCTCCAATGACCTATCCAGATTCTCAAGAATCGATCTTTGATAAACCAACTCCCTCTTTTTCAGTTGTTTATCATTTAAAATAGAGGTGCTAAAAATTTGGCTTTTGGTAACTTTACCATTGTGGATAGCATCATTATCCATTACCTCAAAATAATAAACATATTCCTTACCCTCTTCCAAATCCAAACCAGATGGAAAAGTGTAATAAAATTTATCATAATTCGCATTCGGATTGGAGAGGACCAAAACCTTTTTGTTGTCTTGCTCTTTTTGGTAATAAATCAATCTAACCGTACTCAATTGATAATCATCGGTAGCTTCGCCCACAAAATAGGACAAATTCGGATTTAAGGAATCCAAGACCTGATCTACCTGTAAAGTTGGATAAGCATCTTTAACCACTTCAAAACGATATCCCAAACGTTCATAATTCTTGGCGTTGCCGTTGGAAATGGACAATTCATAATCAAGATCTGAAAAAACCCGCTTGTCAAAAGTAAATACATCGCCCGAACTACTAAAATCCGTTATACTATCTTCAACCTGAAAAACCACATTATCGGTTGATTTGGTCCGTATCTTCCATGAAACCCTTGTGCCTTCAGGAAAAACTGCATTTCCGGTACTCAATATCACCTCATCCTGCTTAAAAGTATAATCAGGATAATCCAACACCATATTAAAATCAAGAATACTAGGAGCAGATAGAACATTTAAATAATACTCCTTTGACCTAAACCCATTGGCAACAAAATAAAAAGCCGAGCTCTCAATGGGAGGATTAAACATGTATTGGAAAAAACCGTCCTTGGTCTGCAATAGAAGCTCTTTCCCATTGACCACTATAGAAATCGATTCGGGCTTTATCCGCCCTTCAGTGGTCACGGAAACAGTCAGAGATTCACCCTCAAGAACGTCCAAAGTAGTAGAAAACACCTTAAAGGTAAAAGGTGCCGGCGGCTCGTATGCCAAATCGTAATTCACCACCCTTTGATAGGAACTAAAATAGGACACCACATCACCAGCAAGCCAAATTAACCCAACTATAAAAAAAGGAATCAATAAAAATTTGGTATACCGTATACTATCCTTAAAATCAATGGCATTGACAAAAGGCACCATACTCAAGTCGGTAGATCTTTGTTGTATACTGGCCAACAACAATTCGGACTTATGAGAACATTCGGCCAATTCCAAAAGATTAAAAAGCTTATCGTCCACCCCAGCAAAATGCTTGCCGATCAGCAAGGAAGCCTCCTTGTTGGTTAAACCACGTCTCCATCTAAACAAAAAGAACAATGGGGTAATAATATATTTCCACAAAAAGAACAGTTCCACTCCAACAAACAGAATCAATAGAACCAACCTCCCTAGAGAATTCAACCAAAGAAAATATTCTATTCCCAAGATTACTAAAAAGAAAAGCAACCCCAAGGTCACAAAAAGTATCACACCCTTAAGCAACATCTTGGTATAGAACTTTGCAATAAAGGCATTCAACTTTTCTAAAATAGTACTATAATTATCCAAAATAACCCATTTTATAACCAAGGTACGAAAAAGCACTCTAGTGCGTTGATCCGAAAGAAAGATGATTAAAATATTTCTTCTATTTCTTGTTTGGATTAGGAAAAAATTGATAGCATAGCAATGGCTACGATGAAAATTTAACGAAGTACAAAGAAAAAAGAGTGGAAATTAGTTGGCTTTTTTACAGGTCACCACACTTTTCCCAAAGCACTCCGAACCCAATAACAAAATAGAACGCTTTATGTATCTTTGTGCAAAAATAATTCTTCATGACCAAGAAAGTAAGAGTCCGCTTTGCTCCAAGTCCAACAGGACCCCTACATATAGGAGGTGTTAGAACCGCCTTATTCAATTATTTGTTCGCCAAAAAGCATCAGGGCGATTTTATTTTAAGAATTGAGGATACGGACCAAAATCGGTATGTAGAAGGTGCAGAACAATATATGATAGACGCCCTAAATTGGTGTAACATCCCTTATGATGAAGGTCCAGGAAAAGATGGAGGTTATGGCCCGTACAGACAAAGCGATAGAAAGGAGCTATACAAAAAATATGCGGATACCCTTATTTACAAGGGTCATGCTTACTACGCCTTTGATACCAGTGAAAATTTGGATTTTCATAGAAAAGACCATGAAGAAAAAGGTAAAACCTTTATATACAACCATCACAACAGGTTAAAGCTTTCCAACTCTTTATCCCTGACCCCAGAAGAAACAAATGCAAAACTGCAGGCCGGGCAAGAATTTGTTATACGTTTTAAAACTCCTCAAAACACCGAATTACACCTGACCGATATCATACGGGGCGAAATTAAAATAGATACCAATACTTTGGACGACAAGGTTTTGTTTAAGAGCGATGGTATGCCTACCTACCATTTGGCCAATATTGTTGATGATCATTTAATGGATATTACCCATGTGATCCGTGGGGAGGAATGGTTGCCCTCTTTGGCCCTTCACCAACAACTCTACGATGCCTTTGGATGGGAATCGCCAAAATTCGCCCATTTGCCCCTAATAATGAAGCCAGTGGGCAAAGGAAAATTAAGCAAAAGGGATGGAGAGAAAATGGGATTTCCGGTTTTTCCCTTTACCTGGAAGGAATCTATAGGCTACAGGGAGGCAGGATATTTTCCGGAAGCCGTTATCAATTTTTTGGCACTGCTGGGCTGGAATCCGGGTACGGAACAGGAAATATTTTCTTTGGAGGAACTGGTTGCCGCTTTCAGCCTGGAAAGGGTAAACAAATCAGGAGCACGTTTTGATCCGGACAAAACAAAATGGTACAATCAGCACTACATGCAGACGCGGGACAATACCGAACTTGCCAATAGTTTTTTGCAGATCTTAACAGCCAAGGGAGTGGATTTGCCAAAGGACAGAGATAATGCACATTACGTAATACAGGTAGTCCGCTTAATCAAGGAGCGGGCTACTTTTGTAAACGATTTTTGGGAATTGGGAAATTACTTCTTTATTGCTCCGACCGCTTATGATGAAAAAGCAGTTAAAAAGCAATGGAAGGAGGACTCTCCCAGTATTATGGGCAAAATAGCAGCATTCTTGGAAGGTACGGAAGACTTTGCATCGGAAAACCTGGAAACGCAGGTAAAACAATGGATTTCGGAAAATGGGCTATCCTTTGGAAAAGTCATGCCCCCTTTACGCTTGGTGATTGTTGGAGAGATGAAAGGGCCACATATTTTCGATATTATGTCATTAATAGGTAGGAAAGATTGTATCAACAGAATAAAAACGGCCATTGCTGCCCTATAAACTAGGTAGTAAGCGAGAATGCCCCATATTAAAAGACCCATTAGGCAGTTCGTATTTTTGTTGTAAAAGATTGATTTTATAACATATTTCCCAAAATTGCGACAAATCTACCCAGACTTTTGTACTTTCATTAACTAATTTTAAACACTAAATCATGGGTTCTTTCTTACTTATTCCGATATTACTTTTCGGTTTTATTATTCTTTTTTCCTCCTTTTTTACGGTAAAACAGCAAACTGCTGTTATTATCGAGCGCTTTGGCAAATTCAATAGCGTAAGAACATCCGGTCTGCAAATGAAAATTCCATTGGTAGATCGTATCGTTGCCCGTGTAGGGCTTAAAATTCAACAATTGGATGTAATTGTTGAGACGAAGACACTGGACGATGTTTTTGTAAAGCTTAAAATATCCGTTCAATATGTTGTCCTAAAGGACAAAGTGTACGAAGCATTTTATCAATTGGAATACCCCCATGATCAAATAACCTCCTACGTTTTCGATGTTGTCCGTGCCGAAGTTCCTAAAATGAAGCTGGACGATGTTTTCGTAAAAAAAGATGATATAGCCATTGCGGTAAAAACCGAACTTCAAGATGCCATGTTGGATTACGGCTATGATATTATTAAAACCTTGGTAACGGACATTGACCCGGATGCACAGGTAAAAGAAGCCATGAACCGCATTAATGCCTCGGAAAGAGAAAAAATTGCCGCACAGTTTGAAGGGGATGCCGCCCGTATCCTTATCGTTGAAAAGGCAAAGGCGGAAGCTGAAAGCAAACGACTACAGGGACAAGGTATTGCCGATCAACGTAGGGAAATTGCACGTGGCCTTGAGGAATCCGTAGAGGTATTGAACAAAGTGGGCATAAACTCCCAGGAAGCCTCGGCCCTAATTGTGGTTACACAACATTATGACACCCTACAGTCTATAGGGGAAGCAACCAACACCAATTTAATACTATTGCCCAATTCGCCTCAGGCAGGAAGCGATATGCTAAATAACATGGTGGCCTCCTTTACCGCAAGTAATATGATAGGGGAATCCATGAAGACCCAAAATAAAAAGAAGGATTCCAAATAGTCCAACAAATCTTCTCAATCAAAACCCTTTTACAATTTGTTTACTACAAATTGTAAAAGGATTTTAAAATAGCCTAAAATTAGGGGAAATTAACTAAACCTTTTCAATATTTTCTTTGCCACAAAGGAAATAATCAATTTTTGGGCTATACCGCCTACACCCCCCAATAAATTAGTGGGGTAAAAGTTAGCCTTGGTCCTGTTCACATGCAGTCGCAATTGCTCCCTATCAATTTCCCTCTGTAATTTTAAAATTGCCAACTTTTGATCTATTTCATCAAATGATGTAAAAACATGCTTTTCCATAAACCATCAATCAAAATAATATTCAGAAAACTTCCTTAACATAAGCCTGTCCAACAAATTTCTATATAAATAAAATATAATTCCAACTAAAATATAAAACAGCCCTACAAACAAAAATCCTAAAAAAGTGTTTTCCAACCATAATCCAATTCCATATGCCGCTGCAAAGGACAACATAAATAAGGCGAGTAAGGCTATACTTCCCAACATCAACATCTTGGCAAAGGAAGTTATGCTTCGCATTCCAATCTTAAACCCTTGGAGCTTATAATACTCCCCGGTATTTTCTAAATAGGATCGAATATCGCTATCAACTTCAGCAAGATTTTCCTTTATTTCTTCCAAGGCCATTTAGCTGTTGTTATTTTTGCAATGCTGCATTCTTATTCTTTAGATCGGCCAACTTCTTTTCCAAGGCAGTAATAATATCATCCGCCTTATAGCTCATATTGGAGATTGTTTCTTCCAATTTATGTTCAAAGTCGACTTTCTTGGCCTCTGCCGTTTTGGTCAGTTCTTCCTTTGCATGCGATATCCTATTGGTAATATCATCTGTTGTTTCCATGGCCTTTCTCTTGATCTTCTTCCTGGTCTTGGTCCCTTTGTCGGGAGCATACAAAATTCCTATTCCGGCACCGATCGCCGCTCCGGTCAACAAGGCCAATAAAGTATTTCCACTATCGTTTGTCATAATTATTAATTTATAGTTACTACTCTTAGATTAAACTACGCCCTTCCTATTTCCAGTTCAGAAATTTACCAAAGGGTGTAAAATTCAAAGTTAGGAAAAGTAAAGCCTAAGGATTAACGCTATCCATCAAACTTTTAATCCAAACTCCCCCAAAGACTAATTTTATAACCAAAAACGCATTAAAAGCCCTATAGGCTCTAAAAATACCAATTGTTATAGGATTACCTTAAGCAATAAAAAAACCATAGCAGAGCTGAGCTATGGTCTTCAATTTTAATAGAAAATACCAATTGCTGTATACCAATGTATAAACTTAATCTATATTAATTTTTATCCTGAATTTTGGCCCAGGTATCCTTTAGACCCACCGTTCTATTAAAAACCAATTTCTCCGGTTTACTATCCGGATCAATATTAAAATATCCCATTCGCTGAAATTGAAATCGGTCTCCAATTTTAGCCTCTGCCAAACTTGGTTCAACAAAGGCCGGGATAATCTGTAAGGAATCAGGATTAATAAACTCCAAGAAATCCCTGTCCTTATGTGCATCTGGTGTTTCATCTGTAAAAAGGCGATCATATAACCTTACTTCGGCCTTATGGGCATGCCTTTCGGAAACCCAATGCAAAGTTCCTTTTACCTTTCTCAAACTTTCTTCAGTACCGCTTCCGCTTTTGCTCTTAGGGTCATAAGTGCATTGCACTTCAATAATATTCCCATCGGTATCTTTAGTGCAGGACTCGGCCTTTATAATATATCCATTCTTTAAACGCACCTCGCCACCTAGTTTTAGCCTAAAGAATTTTCTATTTGCCTCTTCCATAAAATCCTCTTTTTCAATATACAGCACCCTGGATATTGGAAGTTTTCTAAAGCCGGCCGACTCGTCTTCGGGATTATTTTCCGCTTCCAGCCATTCTTCCTGGCCCTCAGGGTAATTGGTCAATACAACCCTTAATGGGTTTAAAACGCCCATCACCCTTGGTGCAATCTTGTTCAAATGCTCTCTAACATGAAATTCCAGTAAGGAAACATCCACTACGTTTTCCCTTTTGGCGATACCTATAGTTTCCGCAAAATGCCTGATGGATTCAGGGGTGTAGCCCCTTCTCCTCAGTCCTGATATTGTAGGCATTCTAGGATCGTCCCAACCATTTACAAAACCTTGCTCCACCAATTGAAGCAACTTGCGCTTGCTCACTACGGTATGGCTAAAATTTCTTCTGGCAAACTCCCTTTGTTTAGGGCGTACCCTATTTTCGTCTACCACCTGGTCCAAAAACCAATCGTATAACTCTCTATGCATAGCAAATTCCAAGGTACACAAAGAATGCGAAACTTGCTCGATATAGTCGCTCTCTCCATGTGTCCAATCGTACATTGGATAAATACACCAATCGGTATTTGTACGGTGATGTGCCCTGTACAGAATACGGTACATTATGGGATCGCGCATCAACATATTGGAAGAGGACATATCCACTTTTGCCCTTAAAACATGTTCACCTTCCTTGAACTTCCCTTCCCTCATTGCCTGGAACAACTGCAGATTTTCCTCTACGGAACGGTTTCTGAAAGGACTTGGGGTACCGGCCTCTGTGGGGGTTCCCTTTTGAAGAGCAATATCCGCAGAAGATTGACTATCTACATAGGCCTTGCCCATTTTTATCATTTCAATTGCCCAATCATATAAATGTTGAAAGTAATCCGAAGCAAAACATTCCTTGTCCCATTCGTAACCAAGCCATTTTACGTCTTCCTTAATGGCATCTACATATTCCTGTTCCTCCTTGGCAGGGTTGGTATCATCAAAACGTAAATTAACGGGAGCCCCATACCTCAACCCCAAACCGAAATTAAGGCAGATCGAACTCGCATGCCCAATGTGCAAATAGCCATTTGGTTCAGGGGGAAATCTAAATCTCAGCTTGTCTTTTGGAAAGCCGTTCCCTAAATCCTCCTCAACAATATGCTCTATAAAATTTAGGGATTTTAATGCTTCGTTCATATTCTCTTTTTTGATGGGCAAATGTAGGTAAAATGCAGGTAAAGCTTACGATAAATTGTATATACCATACAATAAAGTGGGTTTCACAACAGATTTAAATGCCCTTACAACTTTAAATTTCCTGTCTACCGTTTAAATAACATATTTGTAGTTGAATACTTTGTGATTCAATGTATTGCCAAATCTTGAAAAAAGTTATCTCATAATTATCAACAATAAAGCCGGTAGTAAACCCTAACTACAACATCCCATGAACACGAACAAAAAAAATAACCTACTAATTTTCGTTCTCACGTTGATGCTGTTGGGTACAAGCTACATTTCAGCCCAGACCTTGAACAAACCCACTCCTGCGGACAACCCCAATGAGGCAGGCAATTCTGTTTGGACCGCTGCCTGTGCCTCCGCCACCTTTAACGAATACTACATAAATTTCACTTGGCTGCCTACAGTAAACAGCGATAATGAATTTATTTTAGAACTATCCAATGCCTCCGGTGCTTTTGACAGCCCCAAGGAATTGGCCCGCGTAGCCGATAAAAACTCGGACTTCGACTTTGAATTTTCGTTTGCACTGCCCACGGATACCAGAGGAGATAGTTACAGGTTTAGGGTTAGAAGTACCAGTCCGGCCAAAACAAGTCCTGTTTCAGATGCCTTTGAAATGTATTATTTTGACTTCAATTCCACGCTGGCCATCAGGGAATTTGGCGACACCGGAACTCCATCGGCACAAAAAATACAGCTTTGCAATGGAGGAACAACTACCCTGGAAGTCTATAATGTACCCAATGCAGAAACCTACCGGTATAATTGGTACAGAAATACTTCCCCCTTTACCAGTAGTGGAAACGGATCCTCCATTGAAGTTTCAGAAAGTGGTTACTATGTTGTGGAATTGGATTACGGTAGCACCTGTTCCGGATCTGCCAATACCCAATCGCTCTCCATTGAGGTTCAAATAGGGACCAGCGTAGGTCTGGCACTTCACCAACCTGCCGAAACCGCATGGTGTTCAGGCCAAAGTTATGCTCCCCTTGAAGCCAACATGAATTATCCTGACCTTGCCTACACCTGGTACAAAGGAGCCACAATTGTTCAACCAAGTACCTTAGGTGCCTACACCTATTCCATAGATACCAATAACGCCAATTTCCCAGGCGACTATTCGGTTAAAATTCAGGGAGATGGCATTTGTACAGAAACTTCCAACACCGTAAGCATTACCAATGCCGGAAATTTTATCGTTTCCAGAGACAATCCGGCAAACCTGGTTATACTACCGGGGGCTACTGCCAATTTAACTGCTTCTTCCGATGCAGCATTGGTAAGCTACCAATGGTATAAGGATAACACAATTATACCTGGGGCCACAAACAGCACCTATACGGCAAATGCAGTGGGCGACTATTATGCCGCAGTCACCTTAAGTGGTGGTGCCTGTACCGCTGCTACCAAGAACACGGAAACGACCAAAGTGGTACACCCGGATTCCTTTGAACTAATTACCAACTACACTACAGAATATACCGATTGTATTAATACGAGTGTGGCTTTAGAAATAAGCACAATAAACGCCGTTCTATCCGATGGTTCCAAAACCGATGTAACCGCAGATTTAAAAAATAATTTCACCTACCAATGGACAAGGGACGGGGTTGATATCCCGGCTGCCAATGGAAGTAATATCAGTTTAACGGATACCGATGAAAATGGGGAATATAAGGTTAAAGGTACATTGGACAGTTTTAACGCTACCTCCAATGCCTTGGCTGTGCGCTTATTGACCAACGAGACCTTAACCCTATCATCCACTGCTACGGTAATCTGCAACTCGGCTGAGGCCATAGAAATTACTACGACCACAACACTAACGGGGGAAAGCTTTGAATGGTTTAAAGATGGGGTAAATTTAAATACTTCGAACGAATCACTATCGGTTACCGCCCCAGGCTCCTATCAACTATTAGTACAGAAAAACGGTTGCGATCTGTGGTCCAATGAAATCGTTATTTCTACTTTGGATGATTCCTTGATAGCACTTAGCACAAACAATAACGAAGTAGTATTTCCTGAAGGGGGCAGCAAAATTATCTCTGCCAGTGGGGGAACAAGTTATAAATGGTATGACCAGAACAATGTTATGCTAAGCGACTCGGATACTGTTTCCATTACACAGGAAGGCAGTTATATGGTAACTGCCACTATTGACAACTGTGAGGTTACCAAAACATTCTCGGCCTCATATCAAGACACTTTTGGTATCCCAAATGTAATCACTGTCAATGGGGACGGCTACAACGATCAATGGATTATTCCCAATACTTATACTAAAGACCCCAGCATTTCAGTTATCATCTATAACGACAAAGGGGAAGAAGTACTTAGCCAGAATCAATACAAGAATAATTGGCCCGAAGCTTCCATGAAATTCCCGAAACAGAATATGGTCTTTTATTATACCATAAAAAATGCCAAGGAAACCTTGAAGAAAGGTACTATTACAGTAATACGTTAATACACCATGTTTAAGAAAACTTATTTATATATATTATTTTTTTTACTATGCCTATCCCAGGTTACCGGACAGGAGGAAAGTCCGTTTGTTTCTTACGATGTTCCTTCTCAGAACCTCCTAAAATTCAATAGATTTCTTATTAATCCCACATTTTCTACTGTAAGGGAAGACAAATCTTATATAAACCTATTACACAGAAACCAATCGGTATCCTTTAATGATAACAACCAAGACTATTTCCTAAGTTATAGTGGACGTGTCAATGACCGCAGCGGTTTGGGACTTAGCTTATACACCCAAAGGGAAGGATTAATATCCAACTACGGCGTTCTGGCCAACTACGCCTATGGCATTAAACTAAGTGAAAAAAGCAATTTTACCTTTGGTGCCAATCTCGCCTATTACAACAGTGGATTCGATAGAGGCAGGGCCAATGCTCTGGATCCCAATGATCCGGCATTAAATGGGCTACAGGATTCCAATCTTTTGTCCTTTCAACCTGGGTTCAATATTTCCTTTGGGAAGTTCGATTTTGGGATTTTCGCAGAAAACCTGTTCGACTACAACCTAAAGACCAGTGAAACAATTACCGAATTTGGAGACAAAACCTTTTCAGGACACCTCCAATATACCTATCAGTTAGAAAATGGTGCCGGTATCTTTGAAGCAGGACGCTTAATGCCTTTGGCAAGAGTTCGAAAAATTGGTAACGAAGAGGTCGTCTTAGGTGGTAGCCTTATCCTGGATCTGCCTAAATTAGGTTGGCTACAAGGGGGGTATGATAGTTTCTATGGCGCTTCCGCCGGTATTGGTTTTAATATTAACCGCAGGCTTTCCTTAGGTTATACGATGGAAAAAGGCCTTTCCAACAATTTTGACAATTTTGGATTAACGCATGAAATATCTTTCGCCTATTCCATAACCCCAAACCTAACAGAAGATCGCGTAATGCTGGAAGAAGGCTATGAGGAACTGGCGGAAAATGAAGAAGAACAGGAGAATACCCTTACTGCACAAGAACTGGAAATTGATAAACTGAAGAAGGCACTGGCCGAGAACGATGCCATATTGGCCGAATTAATGTTCCGTCAGGATTCAACGGAAACCAACCGACAAAAAGATTTGGAGCGCAGGTTTGAAATGGTAATGAAAATGGTCCGCGAAGAAACGCAGGGCAAGCGTCCGGACATTGAGGAGAAAGCCAAGAAGATGTACCTAGTAAACAATGAAAACGGGGGGCTGACCGCTAATTCCAAACCCAGCGCCAATGAAAATAGACCGAACGTTATAAATCCTGTTGCCAAAGCGAAGGATGCAATAGCCACTAAGGATGTTGAAACCAAAATCACCCCAAAAACAAGTACTGAAAAACATGAACCTGATGAGTTTACAAGAGTAGCCCAACAAAATAATATTAAGAGTAGAAAATTCAGAAATCTGGACGGAGTAGCAGAAGGATACTATGTTGTGGCCAATGTCTATAAAGGCGAAAAATATCTAAATAAGTTCGTAGAGGAACTTGCCAATACAGGAGTTAAGGCAGATTATTTCGAAAATTCCAATAATGGACTTAAATATGTTTATTTAGAACGGTATGATACTTGGCAAGAGGCTCTGGCCGCCCATAAATCGAACATTAATGGCACCTATACCAAAGATATGTGGATTATGAACGTGGACAATACCCGATATTCGGACACAGATAAGGCCTATGTGGAAAACGTAAATAAAATCAAGGAAAAATCATCAAAATATGCTCTGGACAAACTTCAGAAAAATGTTGTGGTCAAGGACAATGTAACCTCCAATGATCCTACGGCCAAAGTCTATAAGATAAATAATCTGGGAACAGGATATTATATAATTGCCAATGTGTTTGCCAATGCAAACAATGCCAATAGATTTGTAAAAATGTTGAACGCCCAGGGGCTAAGCGCCAGTTATTTCATCAATCCTGAAAATAACTACCGCTATGTTTATCTAAAAAGACACGAATCCTGGAACAATGCATTGGTTTCCTACTACTCCAAAATTAACGATACTTACACCGATAAAATGTGGATTATGAAGGTAACCCCTGGCCAGATAAGTTAATAGCAGGTCGGTGGTGTATTATCATAAGATTTTGAAGTGATCCGAAAGAACTTCAATTGTCGGCACCCGGACACAATTCTTCAATTTTTGATATGTAAGTAAATTCTTTCGTATTCATTATCGCTCAGCAAAGAGAAATCTAAAAAATTTTACTCTGCAATTAATGCGTTTCACAACATAATATAACACCCCTACAACAATAAATTCCACACCTCACTATTAAGATTAATATTTGTTATGAATGTTCGGTTTTTGGAAACTTATCAAGAATGTTTTTAACAATATCAGATTAAGATCCCAAAACCCCAACTTTCCAAGTAGACATTATAAGCCCCATAATTACTTAATAATGTATGCCATACCAAACCAATTAACCTAATGGGATCAAAAAAAATTAAAAAATTACTACTTACCTGTTTTTTACTTTTGGGTGTTTACAGTAGTTATTCACAAGTAAAAAATGGTTTTGACGTTCGTTATGAAAATGAACTGCGAGGTGATATTACCTTTATAGCCAATAATATTGTAAACCGCCAATCCTCTAACAGCAGCCCTAATGATCCATACAATAGTACTGGAAGCTCATCCACTAATAATGATAGCTGGAATATGCAGTATATCGATGTGGATTCGGACAATACCACTTTCAGCAGCAGTAGTGCTACCTTAAGCGTACCGGACATCAGTTGTGCCAAAGTACGTTATGCCGGACTTTATTGGTCTGCAGTTTACAAGGTTTCCAGTAGGCAAGATTTTAGCCAGATTAAGTTCAGGATTCCAAACGGTGCGTATCAAGATCTTACCGCTGATGAAATTCTATTTAATGGGGATGGGGATTCGGATTTTGATTACTATAGTCCATATGCCTGTTATAAAGATGTTACTTCCATTGTAACGGCAATGGCCGATCCCAACGGCGATTATTTTGTGGCCAATATTAGGGCCAGCTCTGGCAGCAGTATTTCCGGAGGAGTTTCAGGAGGATGGACCATGGTAGTGGTATACGAGGACCCCAATCTACCAGGAAAATATATTACCACCTTTGATGGATACGCCGGAATTAAATCCGGTGCTTCCTTGGATATACCAGTCGACGGATTTACAACGCTCCCCGCACCCTTCCCTGTAAAGGCGAAACTGGGAGTGGCCACCTTGGAAGGTGACAATAAAATAAGTGGGGATGGATTGTCCCTTAAGGCCAATAGCAATGCGGGTTTCACGGCCTTGGGCAACACCCTAAACCCGACCACCAATTTTTTTAATGCCAACATTACCCAAGAAAATTCCATAGTAACCACTAGAAACCCCAATAGCACAAATACCCTGGGTTGGGATGTGGATATGTTTACCATTAATAATCCCAACAATTCTGTAATTCCAAATGATGAGACCGGAGCTACATTAAGGGCTTCTTCTTCACAGGATAAATACGATATTTTCTTTACATCATTTGATGTGGAAATTATTGAGCCCATCGTTAACCTAAAGAAAACTGTAGAGGATATCGGAGGAAACGATATTACCGGACAAGGGGTTAATTTAGGACAAACACTGGATTATGTATTGGCATTTCAAAATGTAGGAAACGATGATGCCCGTAATTATACCATACGGGACATACTTCCAATTAATGTTACCCTGGACGAGAGTAATTTTAGTTTGGCCCCCGGGGTTACCTATACTTATGATGCCCCCACTAGGACTGTACTATTTACGATACCGGACAATCTTGTGGAAGAAGACGACCCTATATACACTATCCGTATGCGGGTGAAAGTAGCGGAAAATTGTTTCGATTTTGTGGATGCCTGTTCCGACCAAATTCAGAATTTGGCCTATTCCACCTACCGGGGCAGACTAAATAATAATCAAATTACGGACGACCCCTCGGTATATGATTTTGACGGGTGCGGATTTGCCACTCCCGGTGCCACCAATTTTTTATTGGATGACCTTGCCGACTGTAATTTTACCAGAAACGTACAACTTTGCGGGGACAGTGTAATCCTCAATGCAGGAAACGGTTTTGATGATTATATCTGGTATAAGGATGAAAATGGAAACGGTATCATTGATGCTGGGGACACCACCTTAAACGATGGAAACCCGGATAATGATCCCAGTACCCTTAGAGTAACGGATATTGGAACCTATATTGTAGATAAGATCGTAGCAGACCCCTGTAAAGGGTTTAAGGAAATACTTGAGGTGGAACGATTTGGAACCACCCAAACAAATCCCATAGTCGATTTTTTTAACAACAGCAACAACGATGCAGATCCCACCAATGATGTACAGGGCGAGATTGTGAGCTGTTCCGTGGATGGTAGTCCTTTGCCCAAAATTTTTCTGTGCGGCGTAAACGATACCCAGTTGATACAACTGAACATTGCCGATGCCCAAAACATGATCTGGGAGCAATTGGTAGAAGGCAGCTGTACCGATGCCGGGGATGACTGCGGTAATAAAAATGCCACCTGTACCTGGAACGAGGTATCTAACGGCTCAAGTTTTACGGCCAACTCGGCCGGAAAATTCCGATTGGTGATCAATTACCAAAATGGTTGTTTTAGTCGCTTCTATTTCAATGTATTCCAGAACGTTTTGGACGTACAATACAATTCCAATGATATTATTTGTGCTACTCCGGGAAATATCACCATTACCAATCTAGGCCTGGGATATGGCTACCAGTTATATGATATAGCAAACAATACCATAGTTGTTCCCTACAGTGCCAATAACGGCCCCAGCTTTACCATTAACACCAATGGTGCTTACAGGGTTGGGATTATGCAGTTGGATAACGTTACAGGAGAACCTATTGATGGATCATGTGAATTTACTACCCCCGATATAGGGATAAGGGATAGGGACTTCCAAGTGGATATTTCTACCACCATGGCCAACTGCACCGATTTGGGATCTATAAATATACAGGCCTTGAACGTAGAGGCCAATTACGAATACGAAATTCGAATCGATGACGGTTCCAGCGGCGGACAAGGTACATTTTTGGACAACGAAACTGCCCAGACCGACAATGATTTTACATTCGAAAACTTAAACCCTGGTAATTATATTATAATTACCAAAACGGATGACGGTTGTTTGGATACCCAAAATGTAACCGTAGGCAAGGTCCCAGATTTAACGCTTAGTGCCATCACCACTACGGATATAGGGTGTCAGGATGGGGTAATTACCCTTACCGCAACAGGAGGTTTTCCGAACCCTGCCTATAATTATGCCATTTGGAGCAAGAATGGTTCGCCTCTGTATTCCGATATAAACAGCATTCCACCTTCTGCCTACCAAAATGAAACATCCTTTACTTTTGGCCCAGGAGAAGAAGGGGATTATGTCTTTATAGTAGTGGATGGTAATAACTGTAGCGCCGAATCCAACCAGGTTACCATCAGTAACAACGGAGTTCTTAATGCAACGATAACCCCTGCGGACGTATCCTGTAGCGGAAACAATGATGGGGCCATCACGATAGTGGCCACAGGCGGGGTATCTCCTTATTCCTATAGTATAGACGGTGGTATCAATTTTGTGGATACCCCGAATTTTGTAAACCTTTCACCCGGGAATTATCAAGTGGTAGTCCGGGATAGCTCTGGTTGTGAAGTAACTTCTACAGAGACCATTACAGCACCATTTCCCTTATCGGCTTCGGCCGGGGTCTCCCGTGATGCAACTTGTGACCCCAACGGAGCAGAAGTGCGTATTACCAACGTTACAGGAGGTTCCCCAACCTACACCTATAGTTTTGATGGTGGTACCACCTATGGCAGCTCTTCAATAGCCATTTTACCTGCGGGTAATTATACCGTTTTGGTAAGGGATGCTTCTTCCTGTACCTTCCCTATGACCGTTACCGTTGAAGATATTCCAACACCTCCGACGGTTGTACTTACCCCAGACGTAAGCTATGATTGTGAAGGCGAAGGTACCATTACTGCAACACCCAATATTACCACCTACAATTATACCTATATGTTGAATGGGGTGCTTAATTCACCAGACCCAACAAGCAATACATTTCCCAATGTGGGTCCAGGGACCTATACCGTACGCACCAATTATACCTCCCAAACACCCCCGACCCCAAGTTTATTATTAAGCGAGGATTTTGGTGCCGGGGGCACTATCCCAAGTCCCAATACAGTTGGGTATCAATATGAGGACCAAACGGTCAACCCTCCTGGGGATAATAATCGTAACATTAACGATTATGAATATTCGGTAACCAATAATATTGTAGCACCTTTTGGGTCTTGGGCCAACCCCATAGACCATACCACCGGAACAAGGGCCAGTAATGGGCGCTATTTGGTCATCAATATTGGAACACCTTCCCCTGGACAGGTCATCTACTCAAAAACCATTAACGATGTAATACATAATCAACCGCTTAGGGTCTCTTTGTGGATGTTGAATCTTTTAAGATCTGGAACTTCTGGCCTAGACCCAGATATAACCATCGAAATACGTGAAATAGGTACCGGAAATGTGGTAGAATCCATAAAAACGGGATCCATCCCCAAAAATACGGGAAACAGCAATTGGATAAATCGCTCCGTAGATTTAAATCCGGGAACAAACTCCTCCTTGGAATTTGTTATCAGGACAGATATGGTCGGTAATGGCGGTAATGACATAGCTATAGATGATATAGAAGTCTACCAGGTACCCGAAGTTTGTGAACGCTTTGTGGAAACAACGGTAATTGTGGAACCCAATAAGGTTTTTGAAGCGCAAATTACATCTGCATCCAATGCTAGTTGTAACGGAGCATCGAATGGTACAATAACTTTTGAGGTTTCCAATTTTAATGCTGCTGGATTTGAATACTCCATAAATGGCGGAGCATGGACCACCTCCACCTCTTCCCCTATAACCACTCCTGCAGTATTTGGCGCAGGAACACATACCATTGATATCCGAAAGGTGGATGATACGGCCTGTACCGTAGCAATAAACAGAGCCATTACACAACCTACCCCAGTACTTGCTGCCGCCAATATAAGCGCTGCCTATACCTGTTCCAATGGAGGAGCTACCATTACGGCAAGCGCCACAGGTGGTACCCCAGGCTATGTATATCAATTGGAGGATAAATTAGGAAATGTTATAGGTCTTTATGATTTTACCAACAACGGATCCAACACCACCTTTAGCGGTCTTACGGAAGGAAATTATATTGTAATTGCAAGGGATGTAAGAGGCTGTGAAGATGATATTGACACGGCCCTAACCGTAGTTGCCCCAGAAGATTTGACCTTTACTGCAACGCCAACGGCCTGTTACACCGGTAACAATGACGGAGAAATAATGGTGAACGTAACCGGAGGAAATGGCGGACTATTGTTCAGCATCAACAATGCCCCTTTTGAAGCACCAAATCCCACAACGGCAAATACCCATACCTTTAACAATCTTGGGGCGGGGGACTATATTATAAATGTAAAAGACCAGTTTGGCTGTACCGTATCGGCCCAGACCATCACTATTTACCCCGAATTGAGTGTTACCGCTACTGCCCCTGCCATTACTGCCTGTGGCCCGGATACCGACCTAACCATTTCTGCCTTGGGTGGCGACGGCAATTATGTCTATGCCATAGTGGCCGCTGGCGATACTCCGGCGGACAGCGATTTTTCAACAACAAATCCAGCTGCTATTGCTACAGCCGGGAATTATGAGGTGTATGTACGCGATAATGCTGGAATAGCGGATTATTGTACCGATATGTTCCCTATCACGATCACCAAAAACGATCCAATTGCCATCACTCCAACCGTAACCCACGTTAGCTGCTTTGGAGGAAACAATGGGGCTATTAGCTTAGCGGTTACCGGTGGCAATGGGCCTTACCTTTATAGTATTGATGGAGGAACCTATCAGCCCTCGTCAAGTTTCCCAAACCTAACTGCAGCTACGTATGCCATTTCGGTACAGGATACGGATTTATGTACCGAAACCCTAAATGTTACGATAAATGAGCCTGCAGTCATTACTGCAGAAGCTGTTCAAACAACGGATTACAGCTGTTTACCAGGAGGGGAAGCAGTCATTACAGTAGGCAGTGTTATACCTACCGCAGGTGGGTCAGGAAATTATCAGTACAGTATCAACGGAGGTACTTGGACAGCTTCCACTACAGGAGGAACCGTATTTTCCGGTTTAACCGATGGTACATATTCCATAAGGGTTAGGGATGCCAATACAACTACCTGTTTCATTACTTTAGCAGATGTTGTTATAGATCCCTTGCCAACAGCCCCAACTTTAAGCAGTACCATAGATTACAATTGCGATGGGTCGGGCAACATAACCATTGCTCCTTATGATATGGCCTATTCTTATGCTTTGGACGGCGGTACGCCCCAAACTGGGGTATTGGCAAACATATTTAATGATGTAGCTCCAGGCAACCATACGATTACGGTGAATTATGGCAGCAGTTGTACCACAGATATTGTGGTAAATATAGCAGCTGGAATGGCGTTCAATACTTCGATTACCAATCCGGCAAATATCTCTTGTTTTGGTGGGAGTGATGGTAGTTTTGTTATCAACGCCTCCAACTTTGGGGCAGGTGGATTTGAGTATAGTATTAACAGTGCAGCCTTCTCCGGTCCTTTTACAACTTCCCAAACCATAACCGGCTTAACGGCACAAGCCTATAGTGTTGAAGTTAGGGATGTGGATGATCCTACTGGTTGTACCCTAACCTTAAATCAAACCTTAACGGAACCGATCGCCATAACCGCTACGGCTTCCATTACAGCACCTTTTACCTGTAATAATACGGGAGCTACTATTACGACAGTGGCCAATGGGGGTACGCCGAGCTATACCTATCAATTGGAAACCAATACAGGAACAATTATTAGCGGATATCAGCCTTCCCATATATTTTATAATGTTCCTGCCAATACATCAGGGGAAAACTATATTGTAAGGGTATTGGATAACAACAACTGTACCAATGCCATCACCCCCGCTGTAACCGTAACAGCGCCGGATGTCCCCACATTTGATGTTACACCTACTGCTTGTTATTCCGGAGCCAATGATGGCACCATACAAGTGGATATTACCTCTATACCAGGCAATGGAAACTTCCAATTTAGAATAGATGGGGGAACCTGGTTAAACGGGAATACCACAGCTACAAGACATATATTTACCGGTCTGGTCAATGGTTCCTATACCATTGATGTTAAGGATGGATACGGTTGTCCGGCTACCCAAGAAATAGTGGTGTTGAATCCAGTAATAAACGCAACTACCAATGTGGTACACGTTAGTTCATGTGACGATGGTTCCATTACGGTAACTGCCAATGGAGGTGATGGAAACTTGGCCTATGCTTTTGTACTTGCCGGAACACCGGTTACAGCAGCCGATTTTGGCCCCTCCAACACCTATACCGTTCTAGCGGCCGATGCCGGAACCTACGATGTTTATGTGTGGGACAATAATGCAACGGATCCACATTGTGAGTATAAGGAAACCGTTACGGTAAACCCTGCTACACCATTGACATTTACGGCTACCCCTACCGATCCCGAATGTCATGACGGACCTGGTAATATTGCTATTGGGGTAACCTCTGGTATTGCTCCCTACACCTATCAAATAATCGATTTGGATAATGGCGGTGCTTCCGATGCCACTACGCCTAACGTAATCAACAATACCAAAACCTACTTTAACCTGGCGGCCGGGAATTATACGATCAATGTTACCGATGCTACGGGTTGTACGGTATCACATAATGCAACGATAAACAATCCTGACGAGCTTATCGCCGACGTTGAATCCTTATTAAGCGGGGATTGTAACCCTGCAACCGGATTCAGGTTTATAAACTATCCTACCACCTTAAATGGCAGCTTACAATTTAGTCATGACGGTGGTACTACTTGGCAAACATCGGACACTTTTGATGCCCCAGCATTTACCTTAACTTCAGGTGATGCGGTTTTCCCATCCATTAGAACTGTTGATGGCTCCAATAACACGCTTTGTAGAGCTGACCTTCCAAGATATATAATAAACTATCCATTGGATGATTTGGACATATCCATAACTACAGTAGTAAAAAATTGTAATGAGCTGGAAGTAACCGTTCAAGGAAATGAAGGCACTGCACCATATCAATATACATATACGGATGATCCTGCCAATTTCAATGCCGTTACTCCAACAATTCCTTGGACAACTCCCGCCAAAGGATTGGCCGACCCGGAAGTTTTTGGAGGATTAATACCCGGCAGAACCTATGTGTTCTATGTAAAGGATGCCAACGGATGTATTAGACAAAGTAACCAGAACGTTGCGGAATTACAACCGAATCCGATAGAAATTAACGCAGCTTATGAACCCTCTTGTTATGGAGCAAGTGACGGGGAAATCACATACACCCTTACACCGACAATAGCTGAACCTAATATGCGTTGGGAAGTATATGATTTAAATACAGGTTTAGTAGCTAGGTCTAGTGGTAATGGTACTACATCAGGTGTTCCAGGAATTAACGTGGCTTACAATCCAACAATAACAGTTACCGGCCTGTCAGCTTCTGAGTATTATATAACAGTAATTCAAGTTGATGGTGTAGGCGCGGATACTTGTGTAAGCGGTAGTGAAAATTTAATTATAGAAGAATTGGATCCCATTACAGCCACCCCCAATAAAATACAGGATATTTCCTGTAATGCTCCCGGTATAATTTCAATTGATAATATTAGCGGTGGGGGCGGGACATTTACCTATACGGTAACAGGGCCCGCGCCATTTACGGCCATTACCGGTACCACTGATAATCCCATTGAAATTCCAGTAAATTCGCCGGCAGGGAATTATAATGTAACTATACAGGATCAGTACGGTTGCTCCATTAATTTGGGTGATGTTCCTATGACGCTAACCCCAAACCCCATTATCGATTCCATTGCGGTGGACAACTGCGCTGCTCCGTACGCTATTAACGTTACTGCAACCAGCGGGGCTGCAACTATCCTTTACTCCAATGATGGTGGTACTACCTATGTAGACAATGGTGGCCAATTTAACAATGTGCTTCCAGGAACTTATAATATAGCCATAATGGACAGTAATGGTTGTACCGATACAGATACCGTTACCGTACATCCAGTATTATCTGCAAATGTAAGTTTAACCAAATTGTTGGATTGTAGTGCAACTCCGGATGCACAAATAACCATTGATGTCCTTTCCGGATCGGGAGATAATTTAGGCTTTGCTACCAGTTATGATTATGAAATTAGTGATTCCTCATCCACTACCATTGTTGGTAGGGCCAATGTACCTTCAGATCCCTTAGTGGTCAATGTTAGTGTTGCGGACACCTATACCATTACCATATATGACAACAATACCGATCCAAACTGCAGCAGAACCTTTACCGTAAATGTTCCTGCCGCCATAGTGCCCGTATTCACCGAAACCCATTTGAACGTAAGCTGTAACGGTGCGGATGACGGGTCCATTACCCTATCCCAAACAGACAATGGAATAAATCCTTTAAGCTATTCCATTACACCATCGGCCGGTACATTCAATGTAACGACCAATACTTTTGAAAACCTTCCTCCCAATACCTATAGCGTAACTGGAACGGGAACCAATGATTGTACAACAACCTTGACCAATATTGTTATTGCAGAACCTAATGTTATTGCAGTAACTATAGATCCGTTACTTGATGTGGTACAATTTGCTTGTACAACAGGAACGAATACCGACAACCATGCCAGCATAACCGTTGACCCAACCAGTATTAATGGCGGTTCTGGAAACTATGTGCGCTACGTTTTTGAAAACACGACTACGTCAACCGTTGTTCAAGATGGTACTAGCAATGAATATATAGAAACCAATAGGGTTGGAGGTAATTATACCATTACCGTTTATGATGACAAAGGCTGTATGGGTACTGCAACGGCAAATATTGATGCTTTTGATGAACTCTTAACCCCAACAATTAACATTACTGAAGCGATCTCCTGTACCAATGCAGGAGAAGATATAACCATTAACGCCTTTGGTTCCTTAACGGATTCAAGTACTCCTGCCGGATTGGCAAATTACGAATTTAGGTTGTTGCCCAATGCGTTTGGCACCTCCAACGTATTTCCGGACCTAGGGGAAGGGATCCATATTTTTGAAGTAAGAAATGTAAATACCCAATGTGTGGTCAGCATTTCCCATAGAGTGGACAACCCCAATACGTTTAATGTGGGTATTGCCGCCACTACCAATGTAATCTGCTACGGAACGGCAACGGGAACCGCGACCTTTACGGTAACCGATGCTACTTACACAGGTACGTATTCTTGGGAAATTTTTGACGATAACGGAACCCCAACGAACTACGGGGACGATAATTCCGTACAGACAGGAGATTCAACGGACTTGACCGCAACAGGATTAGTGGAAGGCAGCTACTACGTTACCTTCTCTCAAGACGGTATCCCCACTTGTGAGAACAGGGAAGCGTTCAGTATTGCCGGACCAACAGACCCATTAGGTGCAGGAATACCTAGCATTTCGCCAATTACTTGTGCGCCCGACAATGATGGAATCATAGAAATCATTAATGTTGTTGGTGGCTGGGGAGGCTATAAGTACTATGTAAGCACTACAGCTATTCCTGATGAAAATGATGCTACTAATTATGTCTCTACACCTAAGTTTGAAAACTTGGTTGCGGGTACATATGAAATATGGATTATTGATAGTAGTGGTTGTCCTTTGCAATTAACGGATATCACTTTAGATATTCCTGCACCAATAACGGCCGACCTACAGGTCAACAACCAAAACTGCTCCAATTTTGAAGGGGAAATTGAAGTAATTAATGAAACTGGCGGGCAAGGCAGCAATTACAGCTACCAACTGCAACGCTGGAATGGTAGTGCCTATGTAAACCTAAGGCCAATACAAACTACCGATATATTTGGAAATTTGGGGGCCGGACAATACCAGGTAACCATAAGCGACCAATGGGGTTGTAATGCTATTACCGCCAATACGATTAATCTTTATGAGGAAATACTGCCTTTAGCAACTGTGGTCAAATTAATTGACTGTACAGTGGATTCTGGAGGACAGATTACCATCAACCAAACAGGGGGTACGGGTCCGTTTACCTATACCGGTATCTTCCCTGATGGAATTACTGCACTTCCTTCCAATACGGACGGAATATTTACCGGCTTGACACAAGTAGGCGAATATACCTTTACCATTACCGATGATGCTACCAACTGTTCAGAGACCATTAAACACACTTTGGCTGCTGCCATACAACCGCCAACTCCGACTATTGAGGCAGTTACCAACGTAACTTGCTTTGGCGCGAATGATGGAACCATATCCGTTAGCGTATTGGATAATGGTATAGATCCCTATACCTTCCAAATTATCGATAGGGATGGGACTCCGGTAACCATAAACCCGACAAGCTTTACCAATACTTCTGCAGTGTTTACAGGATTGGCCAATACAACGGGCGCTGGTTATACCATTAGGGTAACAGGAGACAATGGGTGTTTTACAACAACAACCCAAACTATTTCACAACCAATTGCCGCTTTGGCCGTTGGTACGCCCTTGGTTTCTGAATTTAACTGTACTACCGGCAATGCCACCAATTACGCTACAATTAACCTTAGCGGTATGGTAAACGGTGGTTCAGGAAATTATGTACGCTATGTGTTTGTAAACGACGATACCGGTGTTACGGTTCAGGACGGGTCCAATCCGGATTATACTGAACTGGATCTGGCAGGAGGCGATTACACCATTACCGTATATGATGATATGGGCTGTTCCGATACTGCAACAGCCACAATTCTTCCTTTTGCAGGGATAAGTGCTCCTGTAGTGACTATTGCCAATAATGGGGTTAGCTGTAATGGGAATGATGAAGATATTACGGTAAGCGTAACCACAACATTAGGGGCACCTACTGCTGTTGCCAATTTAGAATTTTCCATAACTAGCCCCAATACGGCCTATACCGCACCAAACAATTCAACAGGATCATTTACCGGTTTGGGCGTTGGCAATTATGTAATTACCATAACCAATACGGGTACGGGCTGTAGTGTTAGCACTACCCATGAGGTTAAGGAACCTAAGGTGATAGAGGCGATAGCCACTAAATTGACCGATGAGACCTGCCTAAATGATACGATCGATGGCGGTAGTTTTGAGGTGGCCATAAACCAGTATACCGGTGCCTATAGTTATCAGGTATACAGGGCAGATGGTACAGCTTTGGCCGGTCCTGGATTCAGTGGCAACACCGATACCGCAACTGATAACCCATTGGAAATCTCCGGTCTGTCCGGAGGCAGCTACTATATTGTTATCACCGGAACGGATCATCCCTACTGTGCCGATGAATCTACCCGAGTAACCATTTTGTCGCCGGAAACGCCTATTACGGCTGCCATATCCGAAGAATCCAATGTTAGCTGTAATAATGACAAGGGCAGTATTTTGGTAGATCCATCAGGAGGAAAAGGTCCTTATACCATAACCATTGCTTCGGCTACACAAACGTTTACCCAAGCAGGGGTATACGCCTATTTGTTCAACGGTCTATCGGCAGGAACATTTAACGTAACGGTAGTAGATGCCCTTGGATGTTCGTTTATGGATACCATTACCTTGATTGAGCCCGATCCCATCCAGGCCAGTATTTCCCCAGATGTGGAACTTAGTTGTTACGGGGATAATGACGGGGTGGTTTTTGCAACCATCAATTCGGGCGGATTGGGTACTATAAGATACCGTTTGAACGTGTACGACCCCACTGGCACCGTAATTATGGAAACCTCGGCACCCCAATTGGGCAATACTTTTGGCAATTTGTCTGCTGGGATCTATAGTATCACCATAACCGATCAAGGGAACTGTGGCTTGGAAACCCCAAAGGCTACTATTTCCGACCCCAATGATGTGGTAGGTAGCCTGATCCGTACCCGTGCCCTCAGTTGTACCCTGGACGCCCAATTGGAACTGACCGCAACCGGGGGTACCGGACCCTACCAATATAGTTTGGACGGAAATAATTATTTCCCAATGAGCGGTGGAAATACACACACCTTCACTGTTACAGCGGGTGCCTACCGTTACTACGTAAGGGATTCCTTTGGATGTACTTCCATACTTTCCAACGAAATTAAAGAAGATGCCATAGCTCCTTTAACAGTAACTATGGATACTTCTGCAGCTGTAATTAACTGTAATGGGGACAATACTGCTATATTGATTGCACAGGCAGATGGTGGTCTGGGCAATTACCGATATGAATTGTTTACCGATGTCGCCTTGACGAACAGTATTGCAGGTCCCCAAGCCAACCGTCAATTCAGCAACCTTACGGTTGGGAGTTATTGGGTAAGGGTTACCAGTGATGATTGTATAGTGGTATCCAACGAAAACGTAATAACGGAACCAACCCCATTGGTAGTGGATGATTCCTTTACGGACGTTACTTGTAATGGTGCCAATGATGGTAGCATAACTGTATCCTTGACCGGAGGTTCGGGTGGATATCAATATGCCATTTCACCCGACTTGGACAAATTTGATACCGTAAATACCTTTATAGATCTAGCACCAGGTAACTATACTGTAATTGCTCAGGATATAAATGGATGTTTTGAACAATTGAGATATACCATAATAGAACCGGCAATTATGACGGCAGTACCCACCACTACACCGGAAATATGCGTGGATAGTGCGGATGGGACCATTTCCTTGACCATTTCAGGTGGAACCGCTCCCTATAGAACCAGTATAAATTCCACTACGGATAGCGACTTTGTTTTGGACAGAACCATGTTTACCAATCTCGCTGCAGGAACGTATGCCGTATTCGTTAAGGATGCACAGGATTGTATGATCAACATGGCGGTAACCATTGACCCAGGCGTAAACCTAAATGCAACGGCCACCCCAATCTATGAATGTACGGGCAACGTCCCCAGCAATTCAATTGATCTGGTGCTGGACGATGCAACGGTTGCCCAGGATGTAATGTATGCTCTGGACTCCACCAACCCAAATGACATGGTCTTGGAACCCAACTTTACCAATATTGCTCCGGGAAGCCATTATATTGCTATAGCCCATGCCAATGGTTGTGTACTTACCATAGATTTTGAAATAGATAACTTTGAACCCTTGGTTCTTAGTTTGGTACCCGGAAATATCAACGAAATAACAGCGGTAGCCACAGGCGGGCAACAAGAGTATACCTTCTATTTTAACGACAAGGACAATGGTACGGATAATACCCATTACATATCAGAAACAAAAACCCACCAAGTAAGGGTTGTGGACCAGAACGGATGTGAGGCCATTGCCGAAATCTTTATGGAGTTCATTGATATAGAAATTCCCAATTTCTTTACCCCTGACGGTGATGGACAAAACGATTTCTGGAAACCTAAAAATCAAGAAGGCTTCCCAAAAATACTAACCATAATATTTGACCGTTATGGTAGGGAGGTTTACAGAATGGGTCTCAATGACCAAGGGTGGGATGGACTCTACCACAATACCGAACTTCCGACCGGCGATTACTGGTATATTATAAAACTCAAGGGAGAAGAAGATGATAGGGAGTTTGTTGGGCATTTTACATTATACAGATAAAGAACTTAACCTAAAATACAATGTGCACTAAATTTTTAACTTTTGTGTTGCTTTTAAGTACCTTGGTCACCCCTGCCCAAGAACTTAATTCGCCCCAGCTTTCACAATATTTGGCAGACAATCCTTTTGTTCTCTCCCCAACATATGCGGGAATTGGTGACCATATAAAAATTAGGTTGAACGGACTTGCCCAATGGGTCGGAATTAAAGATGCACCCAGAACCCAATCCTTGGCGGCCGATATGAGGTTAGGGGAAAAATCGGGAGTAGGATTATTTCTGTACAACGACTCCAACGGGTATACAAAACAACAGGGTGCACGTATCTCCTTTGCCCACCATTTAACCTTGGACCGTTACGAGGACGAATTTTTATCCTTTGGTATCTCCTATAATTTTAATCAATTCAGATTGGATGTAGAAGAATTTATAGATGCCGGTTTTGATCCAGGGGTAACCAATGATAGATCCACATCCAACCATAACTTTGATGTAGGTCTTTTGTACCGTAAAAATTCCTTTTATTTCAGTGTAAACGCTTCCAACGTTATCAACAAGGACGTATATATTTTTGATCCTATATATGAACCCAACAAACTTAGAAACTTTTATGCCTATACTGGATACAGATATAAAAAATCCAGAAGCAGTAATATGGAAATAGAGCCCTCCCTTTTGTACAAAATATTTGAAAGTGATGGCAGATCGGAAGCCGATTTAAACTTAAAATTTAGATGGTATGATTTTGAGGATTACTATTATGCAGGTCTAACCTACCGTTTTTTAAATGATCAAATAGGACGGCCATTATACATTGCTCCATTAGCCGGACTTAAAAAAAGTAATTTTTACTTCGGATATTCCTATCAAATTATTCTTAACGAAATATTGGGCTATAGTACCGGTACCCATGTGGTAACCATTGGAGTAGACCTTTTCCAGGGCATAAGTAATTGTAGATGTACCTATTAAATGTAACAATTTGATGATTTGGAAATGAGACAAATAGCCAATAATGAAAAACCAACACATAACCTTATAACTTCTTAACTACATATCAAAAATATTTTTAGTATTCCATATTTATAAAAAACTATTAAAAATTTCTTTGTTAAGTTTAGATTGATATAATTTTGTACAAATTAATAATGTATTGGGAAAAATAAGGGTAAGCAATATAAAAGTATATGCCAATCATGGTTGTCTTAAGGAAGAAACTATAATTGGAAGCGATTACCAAGTAAATATTGAAGTGGATGCCGATTTAAAAAAGGCTTCGGAATCCGATAAACTTTCGGAAACGGTTGATTATGTGCATATAAATTATATTGTTAAGGAAGAAATGGCCATTCCTTCCAAATTATTGGAACATGTGGCACAACGCATTCTAAATAGAATATTTGCCGAAATACCCATAGCAAAAAAAGCAAAAGTGGCGGTCTCTAAAATGAACCCCCCTATTGGTGGGGATGTACAAGAAGTGACCATAATACTTAAATCCAAAAGATAAAGCTTTTACTTTTTAGATACATAAAAAAAGTATTACCTTTGCACTGCAAAATGGCATTGTGGCCGAGTGGCTAGGCAGAGCTCTGCAAAAGCTTGTACAGCGGTTCGAATCCGCTCGATGCCTCCAAAACCTTCATTCTAGGGATGAAGGTTTTTTTTTGCCGTGTATGGTAACAAACTCATCGCTGTCGCGAACATAAGGTCTTGCCTTAAACATAATTATCCTTCTAAAAATGTCCCGGCTTACTGCCTAAGTTATTAATTTACAGATTCTAAATACTTCTAATTCCCTACTTTATAAGTTCTATTCCCTTTTCTATATTCAATTGATCTTTTGGCAGAAAACCTTTTATTATAAGCACCAAACCACAAATAACGAGTACTATCCCAATACCCTTTTTAACCAAAAGGATTCTTCTCTTGGTCAACTTTTTACGCAATTGTTTGGCCAATAATATTTTAAGGATATCCGTAATAAAATAAGCTCCCAACATGGTGGAGAAGAAAATTATTATTCTACTGGGATCATTATCCAGACTAGGTCCCACAACAATAATAATGCCCAGCCAAAAGACCAAAACACCAATATTTATAAAATTCAGCAAGAACCCCTTGATGCACAGACTAAAATAATCCCCTTTGCTAATCCTTATTTGATTCTCCGTTTCAAGAGACTCCTTTTTAAAGACATTGGTGAGGCCATAAACCAATAAAATGGTTCCTCCAAAAACATAAAGACCGGGATGACTTCTCAAATTTTCCAACAACTGGAAACTACTGAAATAAGCTAGGGAAATAAAAATAATATCGGCAACAATTACACCAAGATCAAAACAAAGTGCCGCTCTAAACCCTTTAATGGCACTGGTTTCGAGAAGAACAAAAAAAACAGGCCCGATCATAAAGCTCAATAATAAGCCCAATGGAATAGCTGCCTGAATATCCTCGATCATAAAATTTGCTTACTTACATTCTGGTAATTTTCCCTCCAAAAACCGTTTTCTCTTCCATTTTGGACGGATTGCCATACACCATAACCTCTCCCCCGGCCTTCACTACCGCCTTTACATAATCTGTTGCAAACACCTCTGCCCTAGAACCTGCATTTACATTAATGGTACTAAACTTAGTTTTAAAATCCTTACCCTTATATATACCCCCTGTATTTATTTGTACATCTTGAATATTTGAAGTACCGGAAGCGGAAATAATACCCCCGGTAACACTTTTTATAAGCATTTGATCTACTTGGGCACTAATAATCAACTCCCCTCCTTCCTGAGCTTTCAACTCCAAAATGTCCTGTCTTAATGTTTCTTTGGACGAGATCCTGGCATCCTCATTAGTATCGATTACAAAAAGTTTTTCCGTATAATGAAGATCCACAAATGTTCTATAACCACTGAATAATTTAGTTACTTCCATTCTAATCTTCAAAACACCATCAGTATTTACAATAGCAACATTTTCTGTATTGGAACCAGTAACCACAGCCTTGTTAAGATCGGACTTTATAAGGTTCACGGACAGCCCATCAAAAACCTTAACTTCCTTGAACGGCTGTAAATTATGGGTTACCTTATCGTTTTGCGATCTAAGTAATTGGTTACTAAACAGTAACAAAAATATTACAATTAATTTTTGATCCATTATCTTAGAGTATACTTTATTGACCAAATATTATTGACCAATAAACATATTTTCCGGAATAATTCCGTAACACATATTTATGCATTGGCAACATTTTTAACTTATTCAGTTAAACAAATTCCGTTCCAAAACAAAAATTTAGTCGTTTTTTCCTATTAAGGAAAAATCCAAATGGCGCTTTATTAAATCTGTACTCTTAACCATTACAACAACTTCATCCCCCAATTGATAGGTTTTCTTACTTTTTTCACCAACTATGGCATACTCTTTTTCATCAAAGGTATAATAATCATCCTTTATATCCCTAATCCTAACCATACCTTCACACTTGTTCTCTATAATCTCTACATATAGTCCCCATTCCGTTACTCCGGAAATTACACCTATAAACTCTTGATCTTGGTGATTCTCCATAAACTTTATCTGCATATATTTTATGGAATCGCGCTCTGCATTTGCCGCCAAACTTTCCATATCGGAAGAATGTTTACATTTTATTTCATAGGGCTCTGCCTTTGGAGTTTCCCCCTCATCCAAATAATGCTGTAACAACCTATGTACCATTACATCCGGATACCTTCTAATGGGTGAGGTAAAATGGGTATAATAATCAAAGGCCAAACCGTAGTGACCAATATTGTCTACGGTGTAAATAGCCTTGCTCATACTCCTAATTGCAAGGGTATCCACTAAGTTCTGTTCTTTTTTCCCTTTTACATCTTCCAATAACTGGTTCAAGGAATTACTAATAGACTTTTTATCCTTAAAATCCAGTTTATGTCCAAAACGTGATATTATACCATTAAGGGCCATTAATTTATCCTCATCCGGATCATCATGAACCCTATAAACAAAAGTTTTAACCGGTTTCTGCTTTCCAATAAATTGTGCAACCCTTCTATTGGCCAACAACATAAACTCCTCAATAAGTTTATTGGCATCCTTGGACTCTTTAAAATAAACCCCTTCAGGCTCCATTTTTTCGTTGAGATTAAAACGTACCTCAATTTTATCGAAAGAGATAGCTCCCTGTTGCATACGTTTATCCCTCATGATCTTCGCAAGCCGGTCCATTGTCAAGGTAGCATCAACAACCTCATCATTCACGGTATAGGCACCATCCCTTATGGATATTTCCATAGGAATTGATCCCTTTCCGGTCTCTATAATATGCTGCGATTCCTCATAGGAAAATCTCTGATCGGAATTAATTACGGTACGGCCAAACCATTCATTCTTTATGACAGCATTGCCATCTATTTCAAAAATAGCAGAAAACGTATATTTCTCTTCATTGGGACGAAGGGAACAAGCATTGTTGGATAATACCTCCGGCAACATAGGTACCACCCTGTCCACCAAATAAACAGAAGTAGCCCTTTCATAAGCCTCATCATCCAAAATGGTGTCAGGTATCAGATAATGGGACACATCTGCAATATGGATTCCAATCTCATAATTGCCATTATCCAATAACTTAAAGGAAAGGGCATCATCAAAATCCTTGGCATCCTTTGGATCTATAGTAAAGGTCAATGTATCCCTAAGATCCCTTCTTTTGGCAATTTCTTCCTCTTTTATACTGGTATCCAAGGTATTGGCAAACATATCCACTTCCACTGGAAATTCATATGGTAAGCCATATTGGGCCAAAATGGAATGTATTTCGGTATTATGTTCCCCAGGTTTCCCCAATACTTGGGTAATGGTTCCAAAAGGGGAATCCGCATTATCCGGCCATTCATTTATTTCCACAATTACCTTATCGCCGTCCTCTGCAGTGGAATATTTATTCTTTGCCACAAAAATATCCGTATACATTCTGTAATCCGTAGGGCGTACAAAAGCAAAATCCTTTTGCATATCTACTATCCCCACAAAAGAAGTCTTATCCCTGGAAATGATTTTTGTAATTTCCCCCTCCAATTTTTTTCCTTTTCTTCTAGGAAAAATATATACCTCTACAACATCTCTATGAAAGGCCTTTTTTAATTTATTGAAAGGAACAAAAACATCGTCATCAATACCTTCAACTATTATATAGGCATTTCCCCTTCCTGTAATATCAACGGTTCCCGTATGGTAAGTCTTGGAGGAAGCCATGGCTTTGTAAGAACCCCTTCCTTCTTCCAAGATACGTTTCTTTTCTTTTAGCTCTACCAATCTTTTAATTAATGTATTTCTATCATTTGCCTCTACAACTCCAATTTTAGCAGCAATTTGCTTATAATTAAAAGATTTTTCAGGCTCTTTTTCCAAAACCGTAAAAATACCTCTGGTTATTTCGTTTTTTCTTTGATTTTTGTTTCTCTTATTATTCTTTGACATTAACACTTTAGTTTTTGGAAAATTACGAATTATAATCCATTGTCCCTCGATTACAATTTTAAGTTTCCTTCTTCTTAAATAATTATGGTTATCAACATTTATTTTAAATTTTAGAAAAAAGAAATAAT
>NZ_QVON01000011.1 GCF_003426735.1 Arenibacter sp. P308M17 | reverse complement strand
ACAGGAAATACAGGTGCCACCGGAGCCCAAGGAATACAGGGTGTGACTGGAGCAACCGGAGCCCAAGGCCCAACAGGAGCCAAGGGAGATACTGGTGATACTGGAGCAACCGGGGCTCAAGGAATACAGGGTGTAACCGGAGCCAAAGGGAATACTGGAGACACAGGAGCCCAGGGAATACAGGGAGATAAAGGAGATACAGGAGCAACTGGTGCTACTGGAGCACAAGGAATACAGGGTGAGACTGGTGCCAAGGGCGACACAGGTGCCACTGGAGCCCAAGGTCCAACCGGAGTACAAGGTCCAACAGGAAATACTGGTGCCACCGGTGCCCAAGGAATACAGGGTGTAACCGGAGCTAAAGGAGATACTGGTGACACGGGAGCCACAGGAGCCCAGGGAATACAGGGAGATAAAGGAGATACAGGAGCAACTGGTGCTACTGGAGCACAAGGCATACAGGGTGTAACCGGAGCCAAAGGGGATACTGGTGACACAGGAGCTCAGGGTCCAACCGGAGCACAAGGTCCAACAGGAAATACTGGTGCCACCGGGGCCCAAGGAATACAGGGTGTAACCGGAGCTAAAGGAGATACTGGTGACACGGGAGCCACAGGTGCCCAAGGAATACAGGGTGTGACAGGAGCAACCGGAGCGCAGGGAATACAGGGTGAAAAAGGTGACCAAGGAGATACCGGGGCCACTGGAGCCCAAGGTCCAACCGGAGTACAAGGTCCAACAGGAAATACTGGTGCCACCGGGGCCCAAGGAATACAGGGTGTAACGGGAGCTAAAGGAGATACAGGTGACACAG
The DNA here is from genome assembly GCF_003426735.1 of Arenibacter sp. P308M17. Lineage (GTDB taxonomy): Bacteria > Bacteroidota > Bacteroidia > Flavobacteriales > Flavobacteriaceae > Arenibacter. Next base: position 76,340 of record NZ_QVON01000011.1, on the reverse strand, counting down.
GAGCCACAGGTGCTCAAGGAATACAGGGTGTGACAGGAGCAACCGGAGCCCAAGGCCCAACAGGAGCCACCGGCTCACAAGGCCTAACAGGTGCCAAGGGAGATACTGGTGCCACCGGAGCAACTGGAGCCCAAGGCCCAATAGGTAATACGGGAGTTACTGGAGCGCAAGGTCCAACCGGAGCCCAAGGTCCGACTGGAGCAACAGGTAACACAGGAGCCACTGGAGCGCAAGGTCCAGCCGGTCCTGCTGGATCTGATGGTATCGATGGCGCTGTTGGTCCGGCTGGTCCAACAGGGGCCCAGGGTCCAACAGGAGCTACGGGCACACAAGGTCCGACCGGGGCAACTGGTCCGGCAGGGGATCCGGCAACGGATGATCAAACCTTGAGTATTGCGGGCGATCAATTGAGTATATCCGGTGGTAATACCATAACAGTGCCTACGGCCAACGGAACAGAGACAGTGGTGACTGCAGGAAACGACATAAGTGTAACCGGAAATGGAAGTAGTGCTTCTCCATATGTGGTTGCCAATACAAGACCTAATATTTTCTACCCCCCTTCCATTGCAGTGGATGCCTCTACAACTGGCACTGGTAGGACAATTAATCTGTATACCCAATATACGTCGCAGTTTGGATCCCCAATGGTAGCCAGTAATTTAGCACCAGGGGCCATACCAACCTATGCCAATACAGAGCTGTATTACTATGTTACGTTTTATGACGATACGGTATTCGACAATGTAAGTGTAAATGAATTTGGAGTAATGACCTATGATGTGATAACAACGCCAACAGATTATAATTCTCTGATCAACGTAGTATTTGTAGTAAAATAGTATTCATAAATCAACTAGGTACAATAAGAGTTTGAAACCAAAACACATATATAGATTTCTTTTTGTCGCCCTTGCTACCATATTCTTTGGTGCCAATACGGGAAATGCACAGTTTTTGTTGCAGGCGCCCAACAGCACCGATGAACATAATTATAAATGGTATGAGGCTTCCGATACTTCTATTGTTTTGGGTACCGATTTTTTTTATGAGGTAACTTCATCAGGGATTTATTTCGCAACATATGATGGTACGCTATGTGTATCAAATGCAACTGATTATTTTATAGTGACCGATTGTACAAGTCCGGATAATGAGGTAACAATGGATATATCCAATAATGTGGATGCCAATGCTGCCATAAGTTGGTCTCCTACAGTTAACGGAGATCAATTAAGACCTATGGTGATTGCCTCACCGAGTGTAGTGCGCTATACCGCCACTGTAACCAAGGCAGGGAATTTCTTTGATCTCCCAAGTTTTACAGTGGTTTGTTTGCAGCAATCCAGTGTTTTGGTGGACGACTTTATAACGGTTAATGAGGATTCTTCGGTGATAGTTCCCATTTTTGATAATGATAGCAATTTGCCAATTACCGGTATTTTAACTACGTCTAATCCATTTAATGGGAGCGTGCTTGTGAATGATAATGGAACACCAAATAACCCGACAGATGATTTTATAACTTTTGTTCCAAACCCCAATTACAATGGCCCAAGTACATTTACCTATACTATTTGTAATTCCCTTGGCGATTGTAGTACTGCTACCGTAAATGTGGAGGTTCTTCCTGTTGTTGATGCCTTTGATGATTCTGTCGCCACCTTGGAAAATATGCCGGTGGATATAGATATCTTGGGGAACGACAATGATATCCCTGCTTCAGGAACCATTACGGCCACAAGTCCGTCCAATGGCGTGGTGGTAGTTGATGATAATGGTACCCCTAATGATCTTAGGGACGATATGGTGACCTATACTCCCAATATGGGCTATGTGGGCAGTGATCTTTTTACCTACACCCTTTGTGACGATCAATCAAATTGTAGTACCGCCAACGTCAATATACTGGTGAATCCGCTTGGAATAGTTGATATTGACAGTGATGACGATGGAATTTTGGACAGTTTCGAAGACCTTAATCTGGATGGGGATAATGATCCGTCTACGGACCCGACCGATTCTGATGGTGATGGTATACCCGATTACTTGGATATCGATAGTGATAATGATGGCATTCCGGATAACGTTGAAGCACAAACTACCCAAGGCTATCTTCCGCCTAGTGGTGTAGATGCCAATAATGACGGTTTGGACGATGTTTATGAAAACAATGGGAATCTTGGCTTATTCCCTATAGACACGGATGGGGATAGTCTGCCGGATTACTTGGACGAAGATAGTGATAACGATAACGTTCCTGACCGCATTGAAGCCCATGACCATGACCATGACGGAATTCCGGATGTTGTTCAAATTGGATCGGACAAGGATAACGATGGTTTGGATGATGGGTTCGAAGGCACTACAGCTATAGACGTGGATGTTAATGATGAGATCAACGATCCCTATAATGATCTTCCCAATACCGATGGTGATGATGAAGTAGACTACAGGGATAACGACGACGATGACGATGGCATACTCACTGCGGATGAAGATGAAAATGGGGATGGAAATTATGCGAATGACGATTTTGATGAGGATGGAATACCTAATTATTTGGATTCTGATTTGATAATAATGGATGATGAAGTGGAGGTGTTTAACGTAATCACACCCAATAATGACGGGATACATGATGTTTTGACAATAAGGGGAATTGAAAATTATCCGAACAATACTATAAAAATTTATAACCGTTGGGGAGTATTGGTGTATGCCACCAAGGCATATAACAATGATTCCAATTATTTTGACGGTACTTCTGAAGGTAGGGCAACCATTGCAAGTGATAATCAGTTGCCGGTAGGAACATATTTCTACATTTTGGACTATAGCCCATCAGAAGTTGGAAAGATGACGACCCTTACTGGATACATTTATATAAATAGATAGAAGATGCCTAATCTTATTACAAATATTCTAGATTTCAAACAGCTGTTATGGTGCTTTTTTACCATGGTCATTTTGGCAGGTAACAAGGTACAATCGCAACAGGATGCCCAGTACACCCAGTATATGTACAATACGGTAAGTGTAAATCCTGGATATGCCGGTTCTAGGGGGCATGTAAGTATTGCGGCATTACATAGGTCCCAATGGATAGGTTTGGACGGGGCCCCTACTACCCAGACTTTAAATGTACATTCACCAATAGGCTATAGGGGAGTAGGTTTGGGAATATCCATCGTGAACGATAAAATTGGCCCCACCTCAGAAACTTATTTTGACGGGGATTTTTCATACACTGTTTATACTTCCCAGGAGGGCAGATTAAGTTTTGGCTTAAAGGCAAGCGCACATATGTTGGATATCCGTTTTTCAGAGCTTAATCAGGATTATACCAACCCGGGAGGGCCGGACCCCACTTTACAGCAGGATATTAATAATAAATTCTCGCCCAATATCGGTGCCGGAGTATATTATCATACCGAGAAATTCTATGCAGGCCTGTCCGTACCACGGTTTTTACAGACCACACATTTTGATGGTGAAGCTTTGTCCACCGCAAAGGAGCAGATGAATTTATATTTTATAACCGGATATGTGTTCGACCTGAATTCCAATCTAAAATTTAAACCTGCCCTTTTAACCAAAATGGTTCAAGGTGCCCCATTGCAAGTCGATGCCTCCGCCAATTTTATGCTCAATGACAAATTTATCGTAGGGGCGGCATATCGTTGGGATGCGGCATTAAGTGCCATGGTAGGTTTTAATATATCCAATTCGTTCCTGATCGGAATGGCGTATGACAAAGATACTACCGAGCTGGGACAAGCTACCTTTAATGATGGGTCCTTTGAAATTATTTTGCGGTACGACTTCATTAAGGAACTGGGCAATTTAAAATCGCCGAGATTTTTCTAGTGTTTGGGCTAGTGTCCAACTCAATATCCATCATTCCTTACCCGTCATTAAACGTTGACTTGACACTAGTAAGACACTAATATAAGGTATGTATTTTCATGACATATTGGTTTAGTTGGAAAATACCTTATGGACAGTACTTAAAAGTATTTAATTTTTGTGAGCTACTTAACCCTTATTTTTAGTGAAAGGTTTTATTTTTACGGAATGGAAGAGGAAAATGTAATTCTTGTTAATGAGTTTGATGTTCAAATTGGTCTGATGCCCAAAATGGAAGCCCATGAAAAAGCGTTGCTTCATAGAGCTTTTTCGGTTTTCATAATGAATGATAAGGGAGAAACAATGATTCAGCAAAGAGCAGGCCATAAGTATCATTCCCCCCTTTTGTGGACCAATACCTGTTGTAGTCATCAGAGGGAAGGGGAATCCAATATTCAGGCAGGCAAGAGAAGATTAAAAGAAGAAATGGGATTTGAGGCCGAACTGAAAGAGTTGTTTTCGTTCATTTATAGGGCTCCTTTTGACAATGGTCTTACAGAACATGAATTGGATCATGTGATGATAGGGCAATATAATGGGGAGCCAAAGATAAATCCAGACGAGGTTGCCTCATGGAAATGGATGAACCCTACGGATATTAGGCAGGATATGCTTACTTCTCCAGACAAATACACAGCCTGGTTCAAAATTATTTTTGAAAGGTTTTACAATCATATTTCACAATATAATAAGGCCATATGAAGGTTAAAGTCAGTAGAAAGGCCCATTTTAATGCCGCCCACAGGCTGTACAGACCGGAATGGAGTTTTGAAAAAAATGATGCTGTTTTTGGGTTGTGCAATAATCCAAATTTTCATGGCCACAATTATGAGCTGATCGTAAGTGTTACCGGCGAAATAGATGAAGAGACCGGTTTTGTCATGGACATGAAGGTATTGAAAGAACTTATTAGGGATGAAATTGAAAATCAACTGGACCATAAAAACCTCAATATGGAGGTGGAATGGTTCAAGAACGTCAATCCCACAGCGGAGAATATAGCCGTTTATATATGGAACAGGCTCCGGCCCTTTATTGCAGCCTCCAACGAGTTGGAGGTGGTACTTTATGAAACTCCCAGAAATTTCGTAACCTATTCCGGATAGTTGTGGCTTAGTATAACCCATAGGAATAGGGAACATCATGTAACTTCCTATTGGATAGTGAATCGATTAATATATAGCATACAAACAATACCTTAAACCATTCAGAATGAACATATACCCTTTAAAATTTAACCCTATACTTAAGGAACGTCTTTGGGGGGGTACCAAGCTAAAAGATGTTTTGGGAAAACCTATAGAAAATGACATAACAGGGGAAAGTTGGGAGCTTTCAGCAGTGGAAGGGGACGTATCCATAGTGGCCAATGGTGATTTTTCAGGAACTTCACTACAGGAGCTGATCAACCAATATCCGGAAGAATTATTGGGAAAAAGTGTCTATGCCCGATTTGGGACCGAGTTCCCGATCCTTATCAAGTTTATTGATGCCAAACAGGATTTGTCCATACAGTTGCACCCTAATGATGAATTGGCCAAAAAACGCCATAATTCCTTTGGGAAAACGGAAATGTGGTATATTATGGATGCAGATGAAGGAGCGGAGCTTATAGTGGGGTTTAACAGGGACGTAACCAGGGAGGAATACGCCAAGAGTATTGAGGAGGATACGCTGTTGAATCTACTGAACTACGAGAGTGTGAAGGAAGGGGATACTTTTTTCATAAACACTGGTAAAATGCACGCCATAGGTGCCGGAGTATTGCTGGCAGAGATCCAGCAGACTTCGGATATAACCTATCGCGTTTTCGATTTTAATAGGAAGGATAAAAACGGAAATTTAAGGGAGCTACATACGGATTTGGCTTTGGATGCCATAGATTACACCAAGAAGGATGATTTTAAAGTGAACTATTCAGGTAGTAGGGATAGCGTAAACAATATGGTTTCATGCCCTTATTTTAACACCAATTTTTTGGAACTTACAAAGGATTTGGAGCAGGATGTTTCGGCAAGGGATTCGTTCACCATATACATGTGCGTAGGGGGCAAGGCTACAATTTCAAACGAGTTTGGCTCGGTATCCATAAAAAAAGGGGAGACAACTTTGGTGCCTGCCCGATCCAAAAAAATAAATATAATAACAACGAGTGCAAAACTTTTGGAGGTTACTATCTGAAAATGATTACTTTTGCAAAAAATAAATTTACCAATGGCAAGTATAAAAGATTTAAAGAAGGATATTAATTACGTTTTAGGAGATATTATTGAAGCGGTGTATCTAGTGGAAGCTTCCGGAAATAAGCAAAATTCTAAAGAAGGTAATGCAATAATAGACAATGCAATAGAAGTCTTTGACGATTTGATCGCGAAAGTAAACCAAAAGTCCGTGGAGAATAGACCGGCACATTTAAAATCCGTTAAGACGGAATTGGAAACCAAAGCCGGTTCCCTAATAGAGCAACTTAATAAACTGGGGTAGTATTTTCCCTAACAGGAATTTTAAAAAATAGGCCGTCTACTTTTGGGCGGCCTATTTTTTATTGTGCGGTATCTTTCTTGAGGTTGTCGATATGTTCTTTTAATTCCTTACCATATTTGGAATTGGCAACGTCATCGGAGAGCGAATTGTTAATGGAGTCCAAATATTTAAGATTGGCATCCGAAACTTCCTTTACTGCAATATAGGGTGCTACATAAGAATCCGTGTTGTTCAACGCAAAGTTAATGGCATAAAGGTATCCTCTCTTCACGTTTTTATCGGTTAAATTTTGAAGGGAATCAAAAGCGATGGAATCACTTTGGATTTTGGGGTCCATGCCCAGTTTGGCATATTCCAAATTTTTGGTGTTGAATTTGGACATTACTTCCATATATTCCTTTAGCTTGTCATTACTTTTGGATCCCTCTATTTTTGCATTCAGGTCAAAAGTATTCCAAGTGGTTTTAATGGTTATAGTTCCAGGTTCCCCAAAAAAGGTGATGCGGTCATTTATGCTATTGTTGTCCTTTTTGTCAAGATACAGATAGAACAATTCAGGACTTTCCAGTTCCGTGCTAAAGGAAAAATTACCGTCCCCTTCCACTACAAGGGAATCGACCGTGACCAAAGTGGTGTCCGCAATGTGCTGTAGATATAGGGTTCCTTTTTTTAGGCCCTTTACATTTCCGGTAACCGTCATTGTACTTTCAGTACTGCCATCCCCGCAAGAGATCATAATTATTGCCAGTACCGCGACCATTATAATTTTCTTCATATCATTTTTTTTGAAGCGCAAATATCATTAAAGTTTATGGAATTTTAAACTTTTGATGCAATTTCCATTAGAATTGTGCAAAGTATGGCACCGCCCGTACCTACCACGTAGCCCAATACCGCCAATAAAACACCTACCGAGGTCAATGAGGGATGAAATTCCGCAGCAACAACCGGGGCGGAAGCTGCACCCCCAACGTTGGCCTGACTCCCCACGGCAAGGAAGAAATAGGGTGCCTTGATCAATTTGGCAACAACGATCAATAAAACGGCATGAATCATAATCCAAACAAAACCTATGGCAAGGAGGCCGGGATTTTCAAAGACCTTGCCCAAATCCATTTTCATACCAATGGTGGCCACTAGGATATATATGAATACACTACCCAGTTTACTTGCCCCTGCCCCCTCATAATTCTTTGCCTTGGTGAAGGAAAGTAGAATTCCAACTATGGTTGCCAAAACTACCATCCAAAAGAAGCTGGAGCCCAAGAAAGAAAGAAAACTTTTATTATCGCTAACACTGTCAAAGTTGGAGGTCAAATACGAACTGATATTATCCCCAAATAAATGGGAAATACCTACCCCGCTAAAAGCAAAGCAAAGCATCATCATATAATCCTTTAAAGTGGGGACCCTGGTTATTTTCTCCGTGAACTTTGATACCTTAACCTTAAGCTCTTCAATGGCAGTGGTATCTGCCTTAAGCCAACGGTCTATTTTTTTTGTTTTTCCTACCCCCAACAAAATAATGGCCATCCATATGTTGGCTACCACTATATCCACCAAAACCATTCCCCCATATTTGTCAGGATTGTACTGATAAATTTCGAGCATGGCGGCTTGGTTTGCCCCTCCGCCAATCCAACTTCCTGCAATAGTGGCAAGCCCTCTCCAAATGGCATCAAAATCGTTCCCGCCTACGGTTTCTGGAGAAAAAAGGGAAATAATCAGTATGGCCAATGGCCCGCCTATTATAATTCCGAAGGAACCGGTCAGAAACATGATCAGGGCTTTAGATCCCAGATTGATTATCGCCTTAAGATCTATACTCAGGGTCATTAAGATCAGGGCGGCCGGCAGCAAATACCTACTGGCCATAAAATAGAGACCGGAGATGTCGTCCGATATTAAACCGCTACTGGCCAAAATGGAAGGCAGTACATAGCACATGAGAACGGCGGGTACTATATTGTAAAATTTACTCCAAAAGCCTGTCTTTAGGGAAGAGGTGTAAAAGATGAACCCCAAACAAAGGGTAAGTAGTCCAAATACAACGGTATCATTGGTAATAATTGCTTCCTTCATATAAAGATCGGTTCAATTGGGCCTTTCGTTGGTTCCAAATATAATCAAATTAAAATATGCTGCTTTATATAAAGGGCCACCCCGTCCTCAGAGTTTTTCAGGGCAAGGTCGCGGGCAATACGTTTCACCTCTTCACGGGCGTTGGCCACAGCTACTCCGCGTCCCACATTTTGAAGCATTTCCATATCGTTGTAGTTGTCACCAAAGGCAATAACGTCATTTAGACTTTCGTGTGCGCCCAATAATAGTTTGATGGCGGTTAATTTGGAAACCGATTTTGGTGCAATTTCGATCAGGGTATCGTTGCTGCGGTACAGGTTTAGGGTATGGGAAAAATGCTTTTGAAGTACTGGGAAAAGTCCATCGGTATTGTCCTTGTTCCCCATCAGCATAATTTTATGCGCCCCTATCCTTCTATTTTCCCAATCTTCGATGGTAGCTTTGGTGTTCCTATAAATGGGAAGGGTTTTGGTATATTTTATTTCTTTCCGTACCCGCTCGGAGTCTATTTCTACATACCATTCCCTATTGGAATATAGGCCCAGCTGAATTCCGACATTATTGGCCATATCATAAATTGAGGATATTTGGTCCATATAGATAAAAGTGGAGAGCAATTCTTTTGAACCGTGCAGGACCAATGCGCCATTGTAACAAATGATGGGTTCATTTTCTATGCCCAGACTTTTTTGAATATAGGTCATGGACTGGGGCATTCTGGCCGAAACCAATATAATCCTTAAACGGTCCTTTATTCTTTTGATTTCCGAAATGGTAAGATCGGAGACATTATCCTTATAGGTCAATAAAGTGCCATCCAGATCGGAGCATAATATTTTGAAATCCATAAAAGGGAATAGTGTTTGGGATTTTTGGAATTGATTTGCCGTCAAAGATATGGTTTAAGTACTAAATAGGGAATGCAAGGTGAGATATGTTAAAAATTAATTCTCCTTTACGCCAAAAATGTTATTATCTAGTTAAAGGTTAAAACCCCGCCTGAACGTAGTAGGGCAGGCCTGCCTTTGCCGGCCTGCAATTTCATTGCATAATAGTTTAATTATCCGTTTTAAAATCTTTTGTTTTCTTCTTTTTGGGATTCTTGAACAACCTTTTAAAAAATCCGTCCCTTTTTACCGGATCGCAATCCAGTTGGTCCATCACGGACGGACTTGGGACGGGAAATTTCGCTTTGGTGATATGGTCAAAGGAGTTATCCGCATTTAGTTTCTGTATCCACAGCGCAAAAATGGGCAAAGCCGCGTTGGCCCCTTGTCCCAAACTAGTGCTGCTAAAGCCTATTTCATGGTGGTCCAATCCTACCCAAGTGATATTGAGCAGCTTTGGGGTCAGGGCAACAAACCAGGCATCCTTGTTGTTCTGTGTGGTACCTGTTTTTCCGGCAATGTCATTTTTAATACCATAGGTAGAACGTATACGCGCGGCGGTACCACTGTTTACGGTGGCCTTCATCATTTCTAGCATGATTTGGCCTGTTTCTTCGGAAAAGGCCCTGTTTTCAGCTATTTCTGGATTAAAGGTCTCGATAATGGAATCCTTTTCGTTGGTAATACTGTGGATCAAATAGGGGGTGACGGATCTGCCATTGTTCAGAAAACCGGCATAGGCACCTGCCAGTTCATTGATTTTGATCTCGGCCGTCCCCAATGCCAAAGAGGGTAGCGGGGGCAATGGGGTTTCAATGCCCATTTTTTGTGCCTGTTCAATTACATTGGGAATGCCGGTTTTTTCCAAGACCTTTACTGCTACGGTATTAACAGAGTTGCTCAGGGCCTCTTCCATGGAGTAATTTAGGTAGGCCTCATCTTTCTTTCCGGAATTACTGGGAGACCAGCCCTCCATATTCCCATAGGCCACCTCCTGCGCGGAAAAATAGGTGCAGGGAGATATGCCGTTTTCAAGGGCAGCGGTATAGACAATGGGTTTAAATGCAGAGCCGACCTGCCTTTTGCTCTGCGAAATATGATCGTATTTAAAGTATTTAAAATTAATTCCGCCCAGCCACGTTTTTACTGCCCCGGTTTGGGGATCCAGGGAAAGGGAGCCGGTATTCAAGAATTTGAGATAGTGCAACAAACTGTCTATAGTACTGGCAGAACGCATTTCCTCCTGGTTCCAGTCCCTTAACCGCATTTCCTTTTTTAAGTTCATCGAGTCCATGATGGACTTCTCATTGAGGCCTGCGTTCTTCCATTTTTTGTAGGGTGCAGAATGCTGTATAACCTTATCAATGAGTTTTTGGTCCCTTATCCATGGCGCCCGCTTGCCGTAACTTTCTTCAAAGCTGTTTTGGAGCGCTTTCATATGCTGTTCCATGGCCTCTTCGGCCAATACCTGCATTTTGGAATCCAATGTGGTATAAATTTTAAGTCCTGAAGTGTATATATTGTAATCCTGTCCCTTCTCTTTTTGCGCCTTGGCCCAATTCAGCATTTGTTTCCTTACCTCTTCCCTAAAATAGGGTGCAATGCCCTCATTGTAATCGTAATCCCTATAATCTAGTTCTAAAGGAAGTTGTTTGATGCTGTCCACTTCCTTTTGTGAAATAAAATTATTGGAATACATGGACTGAAGTACTAGATTACGCCTGTTAATACTGTTTTTTGGAAAAACACGGGGGTTATAGCCATAGGTCGCCTTTAACATGCCCACCAGGATGGCGCTTTCTTGCAGCTCAAGGTCCAAGGCCGGTTTATTAAAGAATTTTAGGGAAGCGCTTTCTATTCCGAAAGTATTATCGCCAAAGGAAACGGTATTCAGGTAAAGCATTAGGATTTCTTCCTTGGAGTAAATGGATTCCAGTCGGGAAGCTATTATCATTTCCTTAAATTTTGAAATGGCCAGATTAAACTTTCCGGAGCTTTCCCTTGGATATAAATTCTTTGCCAATTGTTGGCTAATGGTACTACCCCCACCGGCCGATCGGTCCTGCATTAGGACGGTCTTGAGGGCCACCCGGACGAGGCTTTTGTAATCAATTCCGGAATGATCATAAAAACGTTCATCCTCAATGGCCACTAGGGCCTCTATTAAATTTTTGGGTACCGCATCAAATGGTATGGGCTGCCTGTCAAACAGGAAATACTTTCCAATAAGCACACTGTCCGTCGAATAGACCTCGGAAGCCCTTTGGTACTTGAAATCCGAAAGCTCCTGCTTGCCGGGAAGCTTTCCCCAAGCCCCCAAATAGATGAGCAGTACCAACATAAGAACAGCGCTGCCCAAAACAAGTATGGAAATTATTCCAATCCTCAAAAAGGGATTTTTTATATTCTTCAACATCCTCTTTTACAATTTAGGACTGCAAGATTATATTAAAAAATCAAATGGATTAACTTCTTAACAATTACTTATACTTCAATTCATTATTTTTGGATTCCATCAGTAGGTGTATTTATGGAATTTCAATGAATTTTTTAAGGGGTTTTACCCTGTTTTCAAATAGTGGCCAGTCTTTGAAACATTTAATATTTTAATAGTAAACAACACCTAATAATTATGAAATGAACCATGACAATTCTTGATACCAACCGAGATGTTCAATGGCGAAACCGAAGGTTCACGAACTCAGTAATGATAGAAATGATGTGAGTAATTACACCCGCCTGTCCGCCCGTTCCGGTACGGACGGGAACGAAGAAGTCGGGCAGGTCTAACTTTTAAAAAACAATAAAATTTGAACAGATGAAAGGAATTACGGTACTATGTCTTCTTATTTTTCAACTCGGCATTGGCAACAACATGGAATGGTCCAAGACCGGACACAGAACCATTGGAGAGGTGGCAGAACAACATTTGTCGGGAAGAACCAAAAGGGCCATAAAGAAACTTTTAAAGGGACAAAGTCTGGCTTTGGTTTCAATTTATGCAGACGAAATAAAGGCCGATAGGAGCTTTTCCAAATTTGGCCCCTGGCATTATGTAAATTATCCATCCGATAAAGAATACACAGAGGTCGCCCCCAGTGAAGAGGGGGATATCATCATAGGAATTGAAAAGTGTTTGGAAGTTGTTAAGGATCGGAATAGTAAGGAAGAGGACAAAGTATTTTACCTAAAAATGTTGGTCCATTTAATAGCGGATCTGCACCAACCCATGCATGTGGGCAGGTTGGAGGATAAAGGAGGCAATGATATCCAATTACAATGGTTTGGTAGAGGTACCAACCTCCATAGGCTATGGGATTCCAATATGATAGATGACTATGGAATGAGCTATTCGGAATTGGCAAATAATTTACCGGAATTGAACAAGGTTCAAATTAAGAATATTCAGCAGGGCAATATTTATGATTGGGTGGAGGAATCCCAGGACATGGCCAATGAAATTTATGGTTCGGTAGCCGTAGGGGAAAAATTGGGCTACGCCTATGGCTATAAATATTGGGCTACCGTAGAGAACCAACTGCAAAAGGGAGGTTTGCGCTTGGCCAAAGTGTTGAACGACCTTTTTTCTTAAAATTAAAAATAAATGAGCTCTCGTTCTGCAGAGTAAACCTTTGGTAAAGAGATGTCTGTATTAAGGGATGGTTAACTGCAGAGGTCTATTTGATCTTTCAGACCTATAATCGAAAAAAACATCACTTTTGACCAATTTTTATATGAATTGGCAAAATTGTTGAGTTATTGTTATTGAAGTTGGATATGAGGAGACTAACGTAAATGCCTGATAGGTTAGGGGCAGTATCCAGTGGATATAACAAAGGCATAAAAAAATCGGTTATGAAAACCGATTTTTTTATTTCTGCTTACCGCTTACCGCTTACCGCTTACCGCTTACCGCTTACCGCTTACCGCTTACCGCTTACCGCTTACCGCTTACCGCTTACCGCGTTTAGTTTATAACCCTAAAGGTAATATTGATGCGTTCTTTAATGGGTCTGGCAGTTTTTGGAATTTGGTGGTACCAACAATGCTGGGTTTCCCCTTTCATAAAAAGTATACTCCCGTGTGCCAATTGTAGTTTATGTTTCAAATCCTTTTTCCATTTATGCTTTAGGTGAAAGTAACGCTCCTGCCCAAGGCTTATGGATGCTATGGCCGGATTTTTGCCCAAGGCCTTCTCGTCATCTGCATGCCAACCATTGCTGTCCTTGCCATTTCTATATAGGTTTAACAAACAACTGTTAAAGTGTATGCCCATTTCCATAGATAGTCTATTCCTCAATTCCAGTAATTCAGATGTAAACCTATGGGGGTGCATGGTAATATTGGAATAGGAGTAGGGCCTGTTATGGTCCCCAAATAGGGCGGTCAGCCTAGGTTGGGGATGTGTTTTGCCATATACTGTAATATAGTCCTGTTGCCAAGGGGTGGTTTCCTTTAATACCTTAAAATAATAATCCGCTTCATCCGCCTTTAAAAAAGTGGGAAAATAGACAATATCACTATCAGGGAGTGGTAGCTCTATTTTTTTTGAAAGTAACAGGCTCACGATTGAAGTACACTTTTCAGTTCGTTTCTGTATTCGGACGGATTTTGACCCGTAAATGCTTTAAAGGATTTATTGAAATGAGAGAAATTGTTAAATCCGCACTCAAAACATACCTCGGTAATACTAATGGGCCTTTCTGCCAATAATTTTGAGGCATGGACCAATCTACATTCGTTCACAAACTGTACAAATGTCTTGTTTGTTATTTTTTTAAAATACCTGCAGAACGAGGGTACGGTCATACTCACCAGATCGGAAATATCTTCAAGGGTTATCTCCTCCTTAAAATTTGTTTTCACATAATTGAAGACAATATTTATCCTGTCATTGTCCTTCACTTCGGTTTGAAGGGAAAAACCTTGGGCGTTCAAGACTTGATATTCTTTGGAGTTGCCCAGTTCATTTAAGATGTTCAGTATGGATAGCAGCCGTTGAAAATCTGTCTGATATTCCATGATTTCGATTTTTTCGCCAATTTTTTTCTTGGTACTACCTGTGAATGCCACACCTCCACTAGCAATTTGAAAGAGACTTTGAATTTTTCTCATTTCCGGGATCTTAAAAAAATCATTGCCTAAAAAATCCTGCTTCATTTGTACCACGCTTTCACTTTTGTTGCCCGTAAGCACATCCGTAAAGCCACAGTGCGGTAGGTTGGATCCAATTAAAATCAGATCGCCGTCGGTATAATAGGAAACGTGACTTCCAATTTGTCGCTTTCCGGAACCCCCATTTACATAAACCAGTTCAATTTCCGGGTGATAGTGCCATACCCCTATTTTATTGGGGTTATGTTCATCAAACTGTTGATAGGTATATGAATGGCCGAAATCAGGTTCTATGACCTCAAATGTAGGTTTAGGTATCATATGTTAATATCATTAGGTATTGTAAAGGTAATACAGTCATTTTGGACAATTCTGTGCAAATTTAACTCAAATGTGTTTAGAATTAACCTGTTAACAATTATTTAATATTGAATGATGGTAAAATAGAATAGAAATTGGGGAATTATGGAGTAGTGGGACGGGAATTCCCAAACTACATTTACCATAGAAATGATTTATTAATATTAAATCCTAAATGTTATGAAAGCAGTTTTAAAATTAACAGCAATGGCCGCCTTATTACTTACTAGTACCATGGCAATGGCCAACGATCCGGGAATGTACCTGACAACGGTTAAGGATGCCAAAAGATTGGTCCTTAAATTGAACAAGCAGACAGAATCTTCTATATTGACTTTGACCGATTCCGACATGCATCAAATATTTGTAGAGAATATTAAGGAAGACGAAGATTACTCTAAAAAATTCGACCTGTCCAAATTGGAGGAAGGCCTTTATTATTTAAAGATGGAAAGTCCAATCAAAACTGTAGAGTTTACTATAAGTGTTGAGGATTCAGAGGTAAATGTTATTGCCCGTGATGAAGTGGCAAAACCATTTTTCAGAAAAAGCAAGGGCATTCTTTATGTGAATTACCTAAACCAAAAACTAAATGAGGTTGTAATCAATGTTGTCGATAGCGATAACAGGGTTGTTTATACCCAAAAAATGGGTAAGGATTTGGTGATAGGTAAGATGATCAATTTTACAAGCGCTGTAAAAGACGACTATACCGTATCCCTTAGTGAGGGTGCCAATACGTATTTTGAAACGGTATCCGTGAAATAACAAGTCTTATCCAGAAATTACAAAAAACAAAAATAATAGGAGCCATTTGGCTCCTATTTTAATTTAAAGATATTTCTTAAGTCGGTCCCTTTTATATTCAGGTAGCGAAGGGTTGTTGATCGCTTTTTGAAGTAGTATGGGATCCTTTTCCTTGGCAAGTATAATTTGAAAGCATTCCTTTATGGTAAGTGTGTTTTTGGATTTTTCAAGCAGCCTAAGCTGGTCCCCATTTTTTACCTCGCCCTCCTCCAAGATTCGCACGTAGGTTCCCGAATGGCCATAATCTATGAATTCCTTCAATATTTTGGCATTGCCAAAGCGAACGCCCAACTTGTAACACGGCTCCCTAGGTTGTGACACCTGAACCACAACGTTACCAATTTTATAGGTGTCGCCTATGCACATTTTGGATTCATCCATCCCTTCCACGCTAAGATTTTCCCCGAACATTCCCCAGTCCCAGTTTAATTCCGGATATAGATTTCTCCAATAGGGGTAGTGGTCTGTTGCAAAAAGATAGCAGGCTTTGTTGATTCCTGCATGATGCGTCCTATCTATAACGGTATCCTTGTGTACCTCCGTTTTGCTTAGAAAAAGGGGTTCGTCGGTAGGGTATTTGAATATTCCCGTTTGCTCTGCCTTACCGTTCCAAAGGAAGGTGGTGGCTTTTCCTGTATTGGTTGAGATGACTTTCATAGGATAAAGATAGAAAACCTTCGTATTTGCACACGAAGGTTTTTTAAATTTAACAAGGGTAGCCTAATCCATTTCCCTGTCCAGGTTTTTGGTTAGTTTAAAACCAATAAAAAGGGCAGCACCCGCCAAGAGAAAAATACAGCCGGGGAAAGCTATTTCATTCTTGACGTATAGAACTTCGGATAAAATACCGGCCACAATAATGCCCAAACCGATTCCCATAAGCAATAAGGCCAGGTTTAAAATTAAAATCTTCCAGATCGGGGCCGCTTTTTGGGTTCTTCCCCTAACAAAAATACTGGCATCGGCACCTTTTTCTATGAGTGCCAAGCGTTCCTTGTTCCTCGTGGAAAAATAGAGGTAAACAATTCCAAAAATTACAATAAAGAGACTAATGAAAACAAATCCAGGTCCTACCATTTTGTTGTGTATTAATTGATTAATTTTAATGTGTTCATAGGCTATGACGATATAATTTTGGCGATGGTTACATTTTTTTCGGAATATTTTATTGCCGCTTTTGTAACCCAAGGCAGCATTTGTTCGTCATACATCCATATGTCCACAAACGACGACCAACAAATTATAGACCGGATTTTAAGTGGTGATACCAATAGTTTTTCGCTTTTGGTGGATCGCTACAGGGATATGGTATTTATATTGGCCCTACGGATGTTGAAAAATAGGGAGGAAGCCGAAGAAGTGGCCCAGGACTCATTTGTGAAGGCCTTTCAATCCTTAAATAAGTTTAGGGGGGATTCCAAGTTTTCTACTTGGATATATAGGATAGCGTACAATACTTGTTTGGATAGATTAAAGAAGTATAAAAAGGATTTTCATTTAGTGCGGATAGATGGGGTTACTGCGCACCAAATAAAGACCTTGGACAGTGCCCTGGAAACTATGGAGGCGCAGGAGCAAAGTAGGGTAATCCAGGATTGTTTGGAGGCATTGCCCAGTGAGGATGGGTTTTTATTGACCCTCTTCTATTTTGAAGAAAGGTCCTTGGCCGAGATTTCCAAAATTGTAGGCTTAACGGAAATCAATGTAAAGGTCAAACTTTTTAGGGGTAGAAAAAAATTGGCATCGATTTTAAAGAAATATTTGGAACCTGAAATAATTGAGAGCTATGAAAGATGAAGCCTTGGGAAGGGAACTTGATACATTGGCAGCTAAAATAGTCAAGAAGCAAACCTTGGATGTGCCTTCGTTGGATTTTACCTCAAAAGTAATGTATAAGATTAGGCTTGTCAATAGCAAAAGTAGTACAGCATATGTACCCTTAATTTCCCGAAAAACTTGGGGAATTATAGGTTTTGGCCTTTTCTGTGTGGTTCTCTTCCCATTTTTAATGCAGGATTCCGGCAAAGTTGGTGTATGGTATTTTAATTTTGAATGGCCACAATTGCAACTTCCCAATATTTTGGATAGATTGCCCGTTATATTAATTTCGGATACTTTGGTGTACGGTATTTTGGCATTTACCTTATTTCTGTATGTCCAAATTTTATTTTTAAAGAAATATTTTGATGACCGCTTTTAATACTGCCTATTAAAGTCCGATATAGGAATACGCCCAGTACATGAGCACAAATTGAAGTGGAATTCTAAGGATCAGTATCCATTTCGGAATGCCCGCCGATTCCTTTTCACCCTTCAACATATAAAAATGGACCAAAAGAAATACGGTAAGCATTAAAATGATACCAAGGACAGCGCTATTTTTAGTAGCCGGGAAGCATAGACCCAAACCCAAAAGGATTTCTACCAGACCACTAAGGGATACCAATAACCTATGATGGGGCAAGTACCTGGGCATTATTCTCAGGTATGTTTTGGGAACAATAAAATGCATTGCACCAGCCAATACATAGATAGATGCCATTAGGTATTGGTGCCAAGGATATTCCATAGGGTAAAGATATAAATAAAAGAAGCTGGATTGCATAGGGCAATCCAGCTTCTTGATAATTGTAGAAAAACTGATTATTTCACCATTTCATAACTTCTCTTAATAAACTTGGTGAGTTCCTCCCCTTTCAACAGACCTTTGGACAAACGTGCAAGATCTAGCGATTGGGTAATAAGACGCTCTTTCTTTTTGGCCGTTTTTGTGTTTAAGATTTCGGAAACCAGTTCATGGTTGGTATTCACTACCAAATTGTACATTTCTGGCATATTGCCCATACCGAACATGCCGCCGCCACCGGTCTGCTGCATTTCTTTCATACGTCTCATGAACTCGGGTTCCGTAATAATGAACGGAGAGGAGCTGCTGTCCATAGCCTCCAATTGAACGGTATAGCTTTTATTGTTGATGGCAGCTTCGATATCGGTTTTTATGGTCTCCTTTTCCTCATCGGACAGTTTGGAGATTTGGGTGTCCTCTTTTTTGATGAGATTGTCCAAATGATCGGCGTCCACTCTGGCAAAGGAAATTTTCTCCTTGGAGGTTTCCAGTTTTTGCATTAAGTGCGAAACTATAGGGGAATCCAACAATAAAACTTCAAATCCCTTGGCCTTGGCAGCTTCTATATAACTGTGCTGCTCTTCCTTGTTGGAGGCATAAAGGATTACCAATTTATCGTCCTTGTCCGTTTGGTTGGACTTTAATTTTTCCTGTAGTTCCTCAAAAGTGTAAAAGGCGCCGTCTACAGTTGGGTACAAGGCAAATTTATCCGCCTTTTCAAAGAATTTGTCCTCGGAAAGCATGCCATATTCGATAACGATCTTGATATCGTTCCACTTGGCCTCAAAATCTTCCCTATTGTTTTTGAATAGGGAGCTTAATTTATCGGCAACCTTACGGGTGATGTATGTAGATATTTTTTTGACTGCCCCATCGGCCTGCAAATAAGATCTACTAACGTTCAATGGAATATCTGGAGAATCTATGACCCCTCTCAGCATAGTCAAAAATTCAGGTACGATCCCTTCTACATTGTCAGTGACAAAAACTTGATTTTGGTATAATTGAATCCTGTCCTTTTGGGTATTTAGGTCATTGGTAAGCTTTGGAAAATACAGGATTCCCGTTAGGTTAAAAGGATAATCCACATTCAAATGTATGTGGAATAATGGCTCCTCAAATTGCATAGGATAAAGTTCCCTGTAAAATTCTTTGTAGTCCCCCTCCGTTAATTCTGTTGGCTGTTTGGTCCAGGCAGGATTAGGGTTGTTGATGATGTTGTCCACTTCCTTTGTAGGTGCAGGATCTTCTTCTTTGGCGCCTTCTGGTTTGGGGAGCGTCTCCGTTGTAGTCCCAAATTTAATGGGAATGGGCATAAACTTATTGTACTTTCTAAGTAGGGTGCCAATTTTGCCTTCTTCCAAAAATTCTGTGGAATCCTCTGCAATATGCAGCACTATTTCCGTACCACGGGTAGTTTTCTTTGCCTTTTTTAGGGTGAAATTGGGAGATCCATCACAGGTCCAATGCGCCGCAGGCTCGTCCTTATAACTCTTGGTGATAATTTCTACTTTTGAGGCCACCATGAAGGCAGAATAGAACCCCAGGCCAAAATGACCGATGATACCTGAGTCCTTGGCGGAATCCTTGTATTTGTCCAAGAATTCTTCGGCCCCTGAAAAGGCAATTTCATTGATGTATTTCTGAACCTCCTCTTCGGTCATACCCACACCTTCGTCAATAATGTGTATTTTTTTTCCTTCCTTATCGATCTTTACCTCAATCAGCGGATTTCCATATTCCACCTTGGCTTCCCCTATAGTGGTAAGATGCTTTAATTTTAAGGTAGCATCCGTTGCGTTCGAAATAAGCTCCCTTAAAAATATTTCATGGTCGCTGTATAGGAATTTTTTTATGAGCGGAAATATGTTCTCTACGGAAACATTGATCTTGCCTGTGGCCATACTTCTATTTTTTTTAGTTTAACGACTTACCACTGTCAAAAAAAATACCATTATTGAGGGAAGTGACAAACTGACATTCTTTATTGGATTTAAAATGTTCCCAATCTCATTAAGGGTAGTGCAATTCCCTATAAATCCATGACCAATATCATCCTATACGCATATTTTTATATAAATTGGGCGTAACTAAATTTATTTCCCATATTTTAGACTCTATAATAGAATAAGAAGGAAGCAGTGTCTTCCATAAAACTTAATTTTCCAACTCATGTTCAATTCAAAAATAAGCGGTCTGGGTTACTATGTACCTAAAAATGTGGTTACCAATGATGATTTGTCCAAAATAATGGACACCAATGATGCTTGGATTCAGGAGCGGACCGGTATCAGGGAAAGACGGCATGTGGTAAAAGGGGATGGGGATACCACTACCACCATGGGGGTGAAGGCCGCCAAAATTGCTATTGAGCGCTCCGGATTGGATAAAAACGATATTGACTTTATCATCTTTGCTACCTTAAGTCCCGATTATTATTTTCCCGGTCCAGGAGTCTTGGTGCAACGGGATCTGGATATGAAAACGGTTGGTGCCCTGGATGTGCGCAACCAATGTTCCGGATTTATATATGCCTTGTCCGTAGCAGATCAATATATTAAAACAGGAATGTATAAAAATGTGTTGGTTATCGGATCCGAACTGCATTCCCACGGACTTGACATGACCACCAGGGGTAGGGGGGTTTCAGTGATTTTTGGCGATGGTGCGGGGGCAGCGATACTGAGTAGGGAGGTAGATTCCAAAAAAGGCATACTGTCTACACATTTGCACTCGGAAGGACAACATGCCGAGGAATTGTCGCTTATAGCGCCAGGGATGGGAAAACGATGGGTAACGGATATATTGGAGGACAACGACCCCAATGATGAGTCTTACTTGCCCTATATGAACGGTCCGTTTGTTTTTAAGAATGCCGTGGCCCGATTTAGTGAGGTCATCATAGAAGGGCTAAAAGCCAATGAATTGGAAGCGAAGGACATTGATATGTTAGTGCCCCATCAAGCCAATCTAAGGATATCCCAATACATTCAAAATAAGTTTGGTCTAGGGGATGACCAGGTGTTCAATAATATCATGAAATATGGGAACACTACCGCAGCCTCAATACCCATTGCCCTTACAGAGGCTTGGGAAGAGGGAAAAATTAAGAATGAGGATTTGGTGGTGCTTGCCGCCTTTGGCAGTGGATTTACTTGGGGCAGTGCTATAATTAGGTGGTGAAAAACTAAGGATTATAGGGGCTAAAAAACAAAACCCGGGAGAAGTCTCCCGGGTTTCTTTCATTGATAGACTATACTAAACACTAACCATTAACTATAAATATATAGCGTTATCAATGACCAAAATCATTATATAGATTTTAAGGTACGAATATTCTATTACCTGCTTACAAGGATTAACACACTTTAACTTCAATATAAAAGAGTGTTAATACCAATTTTGGGGTGCCATTCCTTATGTTAATAAGCCATTAAATTCAAATTGTTTTGCGGCCATAGGACTGGGGGAACTATGCCTAGTGTCAATCAACCTGTAACACTAGGGCAAAATAAGGGCTAATTATTATATTTTCAAAATATACCCATAACAACTTTATCCTAATTTTCTGAAAAGCAATTTCCATTGAATGGGATTTAATGACTTAAAAAGCGTTTACTGGAGCACCAAATAGGATGTTTATGTATTGGTTACAATATTTAATTTATTGTAAATCAGGTTATAATGTTCTTCAATTTCATTCAACTTGATGAAGTGTTTTTTTAGATTATAGTTAATCCAACGGCAGTGACTTGGATGAATTTTATTGGTAGTTCATAAAATCAACCTATCGATGAAAAGTTATTTGTATCGGTAAACTGCAAGTAGGATATGGGAAAAGACCCATAAACGAACCAAAGGATAAAACTTGGACAGTCTCTTAATTTAATGGTATAAAATTGTAATTTTGTGAATATGGAATTTTCATCTAAATTATTGGAAAATGCGGTCTATGAGATGTCCCAGTTACCAGGGATTGGCAAACGCACTGCACTGAGGTTGGTCCTCCATCTCTTAAGGCGGCCCAAAGAACAGACTACCGGCTTGGCCAATGCCTTGGTCAATTTAAAGGAGAATATTAAATTATGTAAAAACTGCCATAATATTTCCGATGTAGAGGTTTGTGCCATCTGTTCAAACCCAAGAAGGGATGAAAGCCTTGTCTGTGTAGTCGAGGATATTCGGGATGTGATGGCCATAGAGAATACAGGCCAGTTTTTGGGGTTGTACCATGTTCTTGGGGGTAAAATTTCCCCTATGGAAGGTGTGGGACCTCAGGATTTGTCTATTTACTCTTTGGTGGATAAAGCGAAGCAGGGAAAAATAAAGGAATTAATATTCGCCTTGAGCTCTACCATGGAAGGGGATACTACCAACTTTTATATTTACAGGCAATTAGAGGGGTTGGGCATAAAAACGTCTACCATTGCCAGAGGCATTGCGGTAGGGGATGAGCTGGAGTATGCGGATGAGGTGACTTTGGGAAGAAGCATTCTCAATAGAATTCCGTTTGAGAACTCGTTAAAGGTATAGGGGTTGTCGGTAAAAATAATGAATAAAAGTCAAAAATATGGCTTATTATTTATTAGTTTTGCAATTTGTAAATCAATTCAAGTGTATTAAATAAGGATATGTCAAAATTTGAACTGAAATTGCCTCAAATGGGAGAGAGTGTTGCAGAGGCAACACTTACCTCATGGTTGAAGGAAGTTGGGGATACCATAGAAATGGACGAAGCTGTTTTTGAAATTGCCACGGACAAGGTAGATTCCGAAGTTCCCAGCGAGGTAGATGGCATTTTGGTCGAGAAATTATTTAATATAGACGATGTTGTCAAGGTGGGCCAGACCGTTGCCATTATAGAAATAAACGGAAATAATTTTGAATCCGATCACGATCGGGATAGTGATATGATATCTGTAAAAGAGGATGTCCCCAGTAAAGCGATCGAGGAACTGGAAGTGGCAGTATTGGGTGCCAAGGAAACCGCTGCCGCCCCAATATTGGATTATAGTGGAGCCGATAGGTTTTATTCCCCCTTGGTAAAAAATATTGCGAAACAAGAGGGGATAGCCTTGGCCGAGTTGGACACCTTAAAAGGTACAGGGAGTGAAGGCAGGGTGACCAAGAATGATATTTTGGAATATGTTGCTTCTGGCAGGGCAAAAGGGAGGCAGTCTTTGGAAGAAAAAAAGGTAGGGGAGGTAACTTCTTCGGGTTCGGACGAAAAAAAGGGGCAAATAACCCAATACGAAGCTGTTAAACAAAAGGAAGCCAGGCAGGAAGAGGTTAAACCGACTTTGGAAAAAGAATTGCTGGGGAATGGGGACGAGCATATTCCTTTGACCCGTATGGGCAAACTGATAGTCCAGCATATGAGGGCAAGTGTAGCCACCTCGGCCCACGTGCAAAGTTTTGTTGAAGTGGATGTTACCAACGTGGTACAATGGAGAAATAAGGTCAAGGATAACTTTGAAAAAAGGGAAGGTGAAAAACTTACCTTTACCCCAATCTTTATGGAAGCGGTGGCCATTGCACTGAAAAAGTTCCCCATGATCAATATATCCTTGGACGGAGACACCATAATCAAGAAAAAAAATATAAATATAGGTATGGCCGCGGCCTTGGCCGACGGAAACCTGATTGTACCCGTAATTAAAAATGCGGATCAGTTAAACTTGGTGGGCATGGCCAAGGCGGTCAATGATTTGGCAAGGAGGGCCCGGAACAATGCCTTAAAACCGGATGAGGTAAAGGATGGCACCTTTACCGTAACCAATGTAGGTACTTTTGGCAGTATTTTTGGTACCCCGATCATCAATCAGCCGCAAGTGGGGATATTGGCTTTGGGGGCCATCCGTAAAATGCCTGCAGTAGTCGAAACAAAAGAGGGCGACTTCATCGCCATCAGAAGTAAGATGTATTTGTCCCATAGTTATGATCACCGGGTCGTGAACGGGGCACTGGGAGGGTTGTTCGTCAAATGCGTGGCGGATTATTTGGAGGCATGGGACGTAAATAGGGAGATTTAACGCGATTTGGATTATTAACTGGAATAATCTAAAGATGTTCGGACCTGCCTACCGGCAGTTAGGCCTATTGTTCCATTGTTGTTACTTTGGTTTGGAAAAATTTTAGTAATGGTATTTGGAATCCGTTTTTTTGCTAATTGCTAATTGCTAATTGCTAATTGCTAATTGCTAATTGCTAATTGCTGATTGCTAATTGCTAATTGCTGATTGCTGATTGCTGATTGCTGATTGCCAATTGTTAATTGCTTACCGTCTTTGGAAATATCTCCATTTTATACTGCTGAAAGGATTTTAAACATTTTATAGGTCTATTTCGAGTCAAAACCTTTCTAAAAACTATCTTTGCACAAAGAACCTACAACATGCAATTAAAGCTTACAAGACCAATCTGTTTTTTCGATTTGGAGACCACCGGTACCAATGTGGCCAAGGACAGAATAGTGGAAATAGCTATTTTAAAAGTCTATCCAAATGGCAATAGGGAGAGCAAAACATGGTTGGTGAACCCCGAAATGGAAATCCCCGCCCAGGTAGTCGCAATCCATGGAATCTCTAATGAGAAAGTGGCCAACGAACCTACATTTAAACAACTTTCCAAGGAAATTTATAAAATGATCAAGGATAGTGATTTGGGAGGCTATAATTCGGATCGATTTGATATTCCACTTTTGGCCGAAGAGATGCTCAGGGCCGAAATAGATTTTGACATGAAGAATACAGTTTCTGTGGACGTCCAGACCATTTTTCATAAAATGGAAAAAAGAACCTTGGAGGCAGCCTATAAATTTTACTGTGATAAAAGTCTTGTAGATGCCCATAGTGCCGAGGCGGATACCTTGGCCACCTATGAGGTGCTTTTGTCGCAGTTGGACCGTTATCCTGAATTGGAGAACAATATTAAAAAGCTGTCCGAATTTACTACTAGAAAACAATCGGTTGATTTTGCCGGTTTTATAGTGTTGGATGAAGAGGGGGAGGAGATTTTTTCCTTTGGAAAGCACAAGGGGAAAAAAGTACATGCCGTTCTGGAAAATGAACCAGGTTATTTTGGTTGGATACTGAATGCTGATTTTCCATTGTACACAAAAAAGGTGTTGACCCAAATAAAGTTGAGCAAATTGAACAATAAACTGGGTTAAGGACCTTTAAGAAATAATTACCCAGATGGAAAGCTTTGTTGGTTATACTTCTTAGGGTTATCGGGACGCTAGTTTTAATTTTTGAAAGCCTATACCAGATAGAGCTATATAATAAATATGAAGATTGTTTGCATTGGTCGTAATTATGTGGACCACATTAAAGAATTGAACAACGAGAGGCCTGAGGCTCCTGTTCTGTTCATTAAGCCGGACTCGGCAGTTTTGCCAAAAGAACAGGATTTTTATATTCCTGAGTTTTCCAAGGATATACACTACGAAGTGGAAGTGTTGGTGAAAATAAAAAAAGTGGGCAAACATATAGATTCCCAATTTTCCCACACCTATTATGATGAGATTGGTTTGGGAGTGGATTTTACCGCTAGGGACTTACAGTCACAACTAAAGGAAAAAGGCTTGCCTTGGGAAAAGGCCAAAGGTTTTGATGGATCCGCGCTAATAGGAAAATGGTTGCCAAAATCCAATTTTGAGGATATTAACAATTTGAACTTCCAACTTAAAAAGAACAATGATGTTGTTCAGAAAGGGAATACCGGTTTAATGCTCTGGAAGATAGATGAAATAATTTCCTATGCTTCCAGTTTTTTTACTTTGAAAAAAGGTGACATTATTTTTACAGGCACCCCCGCCGGTGTTGGTAGAATTAGTGCAAATGATTATCTTTCGGGTACTTTGGAGAATGAACAAATGTTCTCATTAAATATAAAATAGATGATTTATAGTCTGGACAAGATAAATGAAATGGCAGATGGTGATGAAGAATTCATTAAATCCGTTGTTGCTGTTTTTTTGGAAGAAGTTCCCCAGGATCTGGAAGAACTGGAGAAAGCATTGGAGGTAAAAAATTATGACAGCGTATATAAATTGGCACATAAAATTAAACCTAATGTAGATTTGTTGGGTATGGAACAAACCCGCGCAATTGCCCTTCAGATAGAAACATTGGGGAAAAGGGAAGAGAATACGGAAGAGATCGTGAGATTGGTGCCATTACTCAAGAAGGACGTAGATCAAGTGGTTTCGGAATTGAAAAATGACTTTAAGATTTAATGTTTGCTGAAATAATAACTATTGGCGATGAGATTCTCATTGGTCAGATTATAGATACAAATTCTGCCTTCATTGCCCAAGAACTTAATAGGATAGGAGTTTCAGTATACCAGATTTCTTCCGTACAGGATGAAAGACTGCATATTCTCGAAGCGCTCAAGGAAGCGGAATCCAGGGCCGATATTATTATAATAACGGGTGGATTGGGGCCTACCAAAGATGATATTACCAAGCATACACTGTGCGCGTATTTCAATGATACTTTGGTGGAAAGCAAGGAAGTATTGGCCCATGTAGAGGCCATCTTTAAGAAACACTTGGGAGTTCCATTGTTGGAAGTTAATAAAAATCAGGCGTTGGTGCCGTCCAAGGCAGATGTACTCCACAATGAATTTGGTACTGCACCTGGAATGTGGATAAAAAAAGCGGGAAAAGTCTTTGTTTCCTTGCCGGGAGTGCCCTTTGAGATGAAGAACCTAATAACATCCAAGGTAATTCCAAGGATCATACAGGAATTTAACAGGCCTTATATTGTTCACAAGACTATCATTACCTATGGTATGGGGGAAAGTTCTTTGGCCGATCGAATATCCTCGGTAGAGGACAACCTGCCCAGTATGGTAAAATTGGCCTATCTGCCAAGCCTTGGTTCCGTAAGGCTTCGACTTACGGCAAAAGGAACAGACAATGGGCAATTAATTGCCATGGTCGATATGGTGGCGAAAAAAATTAAAAATCTTCTGGGCGACATAATCTTGGGTGAGGAAGGGGATGAGCCCATAGAGTCCGTGATTGCCCGGTTATTGACTAAAAAAGGGTTGACCATGGGTACGGCAGAGAGTTGTACCGGTGGTAAAATAGCCCAGCAGATAACAAGTTTACCGGGGGCATCGGCTTATTTTAAGGGGAGTATTGTGAGTTATGCCACCGAGACAAAAATAGAGGTGCTTAAAGTATCCAAGACCACCATTGACCGGTTTTCCGTAGTAAGTGCGGAAGTTGCTGAGGAAATGGCCACTAATTTGCGAAAATTGTTAAAGACCGATTTTGCCATAGCCACTACTGGGAATGCAGGTCCAGCAAAAGGAGACTCGGATGCGGAGGTTGGTACCGTGTTTATAGCGGTTGTTTCCCCCAAAGCCGTTGTGGTGGAGAAATATCATATGGGGAGCCAGCGCGAAAGAATCGTACAAAAGACTGTAAATAAGGCCTTTGAAATGTTGCAAAAAGAAATTTTAAAATTCTGATAAAGAATTTTGTCCGTCCCATAAAATTAATTTAAATTTGCACCCTGTTTATAACAAAATAAAAGTAGAGAGATGTCAAAAGTTTGTGATGTTACTGGAAAGAGAGCCATGTTTGGGAACAATGTGTCCTTCTCGATTAATAAAACCAGAAGAAGATTTGATGTAAATCTTTCTAAAAAGCGTTTCTATATTCCGGAAGAAGATCGTTGGGTGACCTTAAAGGTTTCCGCCAAGGCATTAAAAAGCATTAATAAAAAGGGAATTTCCGTTGTTTTAAAGGAAGCAAAGGAAAAAGGGTTGATTAAATAATCCTGAAATACTAAGACAATAATGGCAAAGAAAGGTAACAGAATTCAGGTTATTTTGGAATGTACAGAGCATAAGGAATCTGGCATGGCCGGTACTTCAAGGTACATAACCACCAAGAACAAAAAAAACACTCCGGATAGGATGGAGATTAAGAAATTCAATCCTATTTTAAAGAGAATGACAGTTCATAAAGAAATTAAATAATACGTCATGGCAAAGAAAACGGTAGCGAGTTTACAAACAAGTTCAAAAAGATTGACCAAGGCCATTAAAATGGTTAAGTCACCTAAGACCGGTGCTTACACTTTTATGGAGTCCGTTATGAGTCCTGAAATGGTAAGTGACTGGTTGAAAAAAAATTAATAACCTAAATTAATTGGTTTTAAAGCTACTTTCTGATGAAAGTAGCTTTTTTATTTTTATATCTTTGATGAAAAGGAACAGGCCAAACATATGAGCTTATTTAAAAAAATATTTTCAACACAAAAAAAGGAATCCTTGGACAAGGGTCTGGAAAAGACCAAGACTAATTTTTTATCCAAACTTAGTAAGGTGGTCGTAGGGAAATCCAAGGTAGATGATGATGTTTTGGATAATTTGGAGGAGGTTTTGGTCTCTTCCGATGTAGGCGTAAATACCACTTTAAAAATAATAGGGCGTATAGAAGCACGTGTTTCCAAGGATAAATACTTGGGGGTAGACGAGCTAAATGTTATATTAAGGGAGGAGATAGCAGGATTGTTATCCGAAACCAATTCTGGGGTTGAAACGGAGTTCACGGTGCCTTCCATTAGAAAACCTTATGTTATTATGGTGGTCGGAGTAAACGGTGTAGGTAAAACAACTACAATTGGTAAGTTGGCATACCAATTTAAAAAGCAGGGTTTAAAGGTAGTTCTAGGAGCCGCCGATACCTTTAGGGCGGCTGCCATAGACCAACTTCAGGTATGGGCAGATCGAGTAGATGTTCCTATCATTAAACAAAATATGGGGAGTGATCCCGCTTCAGTGGCCTTTGATACCCTTAGTTCTGCCCTTAAGCAGAATGCGGACGTAGTAATTATAGATACTGCAGGCCGACTCCACAATAAGGTTAATTTGATGAATGAATTGACAAAAGTGAAGCGCGTCATGCAGAAGGTAGTGGAAGGCACTCCGGATGAAGTACTATTGGTATTGGACGGTTCTACGGGCCAGAATGCCTTTGAGCAGGCAAAACAGTTTACCAAGGCTACGGAAGTAACCTCCTTGGCAGTCACCAAATTGGACGGTACCGCCAAGGGTGGTGTGGTTATCGGTATTTCGGATCAATTTCAGATTCCTGTAAAGTATATTGGAGTAGGGGAAGGAATGGATGATTTGCAGGTATTTAATAAAATCGAATTTGTGGATTCATTTTTCAGTAAAAAAGAATGAGGTTCATCCGACGATTACTTAAGGCTGTATTCCTTTTACTGCTCTTATTGACGGGAGTCTATTTCCTTGGTCCCAAGGTAGATAAACCCCTTTTAACGATGAACCTTCCTGCGGTGGAAAGCAATTTGGCAGCACTTCAAAAGAGGATAAACGAACGGGAAAGTTTAAATACCAAAATTAAGGCCAATAACGAGTCGCAAATTATTTGGTACGATTCCATCCCCAGTAAAACCGAATACGCCATACTTTATCTTCACGGTTGGTCTGCCAGTCGCGAAGAAGGTGCTCCCCTTCACATGGAATTGGGGCAAAGGTATGGTGCCAATGTATACCTTCCCCGCTTGGAAGGCCATGGTATCCAGGAAGAACAGGCTATGCTTCACTTAACGGCAACGGACTATTTCGAATCCGCAAAGGAGGCCTTGGCGATTGCCAAACAGATAGGAAAAAAAGTTATTGTAATGGGGACTTCCACAGGAGGCACCCTAGCACTTTATTTGACTCAAGAGGACAAGGATATTGCCGCCCTTCTTTTGTATTCCCCCAATGTAAAAATCTTCGACCCCACTGCAGTATTGTTGTCGGGACCATGGGGTTTGGAGATAGCCAAAACTGTTATGGATAGTGATTTTTATGAATCTGAAGCCGATTCTTTAAAACGGAGCTATTGGACAACAAGATATAGGGTAGAGGCCTTGACGCAATTACAGGCTTTGTTGGATGTAACAATGAAACCGGAGGTCTTTCAGCGCATCCATCAACCCATCTTTATGGGATATTACTATAAGAACGAAGAAGAACAGGATAAGGTGGTTTCGGTACCCGCCCTGTTGGAAATGTACGATGAACTGGGGGTTGGGAACCACTTAAAACGTAAGGTTGCTTTTCCGGAGGTAGGTAACCATGTAATGACCTCCTATATTACTTCAAAGGATTTGGAATCTGTAAGGAAGGAAACCATAGGGTTTTTGGAAGAGATAGTGCAGCTTCAACCCGTAAATTAAGGCCTGTTAACACTACTAGAAAAGATAGATTCTTATACACTTTGGTTGTCCACAGTGGGTGGTGAAATCCGGCTTTTTTTTTGCCTACAGCCTACAGCCTATCGGCAAAGGCAGGTATGTAATTTCGTGGCATAGTTTAGTCGATCACCTCATTTATTTTTTCCCACAAATCGTTGTCAAAGCTAGTTGGTCCCAATTCATCTTCATTGGCGGAATCGCCCATACGTATAATTACCAATCTTTTACTGGGTACTATGTATAGTTTTTGGTCAAAGGCACCCAGTCCGGCTATTAGGTCGTCCGGAGCATTGGGAATTAGCTTTCCGGGAAAAAGTTCTTCGGAACCGGGGATTCTATAACTACTTTTTCCATTCAGCCACCAGAGATAGCCATAGGACTTGTTCAGTTCTTGGGAAGTGGTGGTCATTTCCGTAAAATAGCCGGGGTCGTCCAGAATAAGGGTATCTTCCCATCTTCCCTTGTTGAGGTTTAATAGTCCAAATCGGGCCATGCTTCGGGCATTGCTAAAGTAAAGATTAAGATATCCTGTCTTTATCCAGGATCCCTGCATCCCAATTTTATCGCGCACCTTTTCATTAAAGTATTCCTTATAATCTTGGCCAACAGCACCACTTATAATATTATCCAGCAGGGTATAGGCCGCATTGTGGTAATACCAAAAGCTGTTGGGGGCATCCTTGTAAATCAAACACTCCACATCCGTACAAAAACTGTTATCACCCGTAAAATCCAGACCTGAAGTCATGGTAAGATGGTTTTTTACGGTTATCTGGGCTTCCTGCTCCGGACTTAGGGAGGACCATCCCGTTCCCATATAGTCTGAGGAAGAATTGTCCAAGGCTAGAAATCCTTCCTTTTGGGCAATTCCCACAGTAAAGGCGGTCAAGGTTTTGGCTGCGGAGTTCCAAGTGTGATTTTTGGTAGCGTTAAAGCTTCCAAAATATTTTTCCATAACAATTTTTCCATCCTTCAATAGGATAAAGGCTTCCGTTTTATTGGTTTCCAGGAAGTTGTAAAGTGGTTGTTCCGCACTTGAATCCCATTCCAGCTCTTCAAGGGACACCGTTTCCCATTCATCGGAATTTATTGGGGGAAAATATAGGCCTTCCTCTGGGGGAATAGGTATTTGGCCATCATTATCATTGGAGCATCCCATTAGGCAGTAGACAACCAACAAACTTGAAATAAAAAAGGGGGTTTTCATTAGGCTTTATTTACTAGATATCAATAGGTTATAAAGGTTTAACGTTAAAAGAATAAAAAAAGATATAATGGTACTACAATCTTTTTTCAAATTGTACTTTTGCACTTTATTTAAACATATGCGTACTAAGTCACTTAAGAAGAATAGGATCAATGTAGTAACCTTGGGCTGTTCCAAGAATGTATACGATTCCGAGGTATTGATGGGTCAATTGAGGGCCAATAACAAGGAAGTCGTGCATGAGGAGGAAGGGAATGTGGTGGTGATAAACACCTGCGGCTTTATTGCCAATGCCAAGGAGGAGAGTGTCAATACCATTTTGGAGTACGTTCAAAAAAAGGAGGCAGGGGAAGTGGACAAGGTATTTGTTACAGGCTGCTTAAGCGAGCGCTACAAACCGGATCTGCAAAAGGAGATCCCCAATGTGGACGAGTATTTCGGAACCAGTGAACTGCCTAATTTATTAAAGGCCCTGGGGGCCGATTATAAGCACGAACTTATAGGGGAGCGGTTAACGACCACCCCTAAAAATTATGCCTATCTTAAAATTGCAGAGGGCTGCGATCGGCCTTGTTCTTTCTGTGCCATCCCCATCATGCGGGGCAAACACAGGAGTACCCCTATAGAGGATCTGGTTACTGAAGCCAATAAATTGGCGGCCAAAGGGGTCAAGGAATTGATTCTTATTGCACAGGATCTAACTTATTACGGATTGGACCTTTATAAGAAAAGGAATTTGGCGGAATTGCTCAAGGAGTTGGTGAAGGTGGAAGGTATTGAATGGATCAGATTACATTATGCTTTCCCCACCGGATTTCCTATGGATGTCCTGGAAGTAATGAAACGTGAAACTAAGGTTTGTAATTACCTGGATATCCCATTGCAGCACATTTCGGATGCCATATTAAAGAGTATGCGAAGGGGTACTACACAGGTCAAAACAACAAAATTGTTGCAGGACTTTAGGGCCGCCGTGCCTGGAATGACAATAAGGACCACCTTGATCGTTGGCTATCCGGGGGAAACGGAGGAAGATTTTCAAACCTTGAAAAGTTGGGTGGAAGAAATGCGTTTTGAACGATTGGGCTGTTTTACATATAGCCACGAAGAAAATACCCACGCCTATAATTTGGAAGATGATGTTCCGGAGGAAGTGAAACAGCAAAGGGCTTCGGAGATTATGGAGCTTCAGTCCCAGATTTCATGGGAGTTGAACCAAGAAAAAGTGGGTAAAACCTTGCGTTGTATCATAGACCGTAAGGAAGGTAAATATTTTGTGGGCCGCTCCGAGTTCGATTCTCCCGATGTGGATAACGAAGTCTTGGTAGATGCGGCAAAGCACTATCTGAAAGTAGGGGAATTTGTTGATCTTCATATTTTTGAAGCTGCGGATTTTGACCTTTACGGGGAGCCGATCCAAGGCTGATCCGTTATTTTTGGTTTAATTTTCAGGGTTCCGGGGAATAGGTTAAATAATCTTTGGTCTTTTGGGTAAGCTATTTGTTATATTTCAAAACTACAACCTTAGGTTCTTGCCCCAAAGTAGGATATAAGTCGCTTTTTTTATATTTTAGTCGAATAACAGACATAAATATGAATCGCAGATCCTTTATTGCAGGAGCAGCCACCGCTGGTGTTGCAACTATCTCATTGGCCAATACATTGCCGATGGAAATTCCTAAAAAAGTAAAAAGATATCAAAACGGACAAAGTCCATGGCCTATCTGTTTGGATACGGCGACCATAAGACCTGCAAAGGGCTTGGAAAAGAAGGTGGAAATTGCCATTGCTGCTGGCTATGATGCGATAGAGCCTTGGGACAGCGATTTGGCAGAGTACGAGAAAAGCGGGGGAGATCTTAAGAAATTAGGTGTTAAAATAAAGGAAGCCGGATTATTTGTGCCCAGTATGATAGGTTTATGGGGCTGCATTCCCAAAAATGAGGAAGAATTTCAAAAATCTTTGCCCGAAACCAAAAATAGAATGAGAATGGCCTCGGAAATAGGTTGT
Source organism: Arenibacter sp. P308M17 (assembly GCF_003426735.1). Lineage (GTDB taxonomy): Bacteria > Bacteroidota > Bacteroidia > Flavobacteriales > Flavobacteriaceae > Arenibacter. The sequence continues at coordinate 42,620 of NZ_QVON01000011.1, read as the reverse complement.
ACCTATGTACAGGCCATACCCAATCAGGTTGGGGAGAATTATGATGTGGCTTTTGTAGCCTCTTGTTACAGAAGATTATTGGAAATTGGTATTTCAGAGTATAATGTAATCCCGGCACTGGTATTTGTGAAGATGTTTCCACTGAAGACCATGGGGCAGGCAACTGCTGTAGCCTTGGACGCCAATCACCCTGAAGCCAAGATTATACCGGATGTATATCATATGTATATTTCAGAGGGCGGTTTTGAAGGGTTGAAACTTTTAAATGGCAATATCTTTGCTATTTTTCAGTTTAACGATGCACCCAAAGGAATGGAACTAGCAGATATGGAGGACAAACATAGGGTCTATCCCGGAGACGGAATCCTGCCGCTGCCACAGATTTTAAAAGACCTTAAGACCACAGGCTTCAATGGGTGCATATCTTTGGAACTGTACAACCCGGAATACCATAGTATGGATTTGTTGGAGGTGGCCAAAACCGGATTGCAAAAGACCTTAAAGGTAATTAAAGAGGCGGGAGTTTAGCCTTGGGTTTAAATGGTTCAACAAGTGGCTTGTCGTAAAAGGTAAGTCGGATCCCAAAGAGTAGGATAATGCCTCCCAGAATCATTTGTAGGGTAATTATTTCATCTAGTAATGCCCATGCCAAAATGGTGGCCAAAATGGCCTGTGCCAATAGGCTCAAAGAGACTCTTGTGGCCCGCATATGTTGGGTGGCATAGCTGATGGACAGCCAGGCCAATAATTGACATACCGATCCTTGGATAAAAAGTACAAACCATCCCGTATTAGAGAAACCATTAAAGGGTTCTCCCAGTGCAAACGATAGGATTCCCAAAAAGAGGGTAGAAGAAATTAGGCTTAGGGCCATAAAATTGACTATGGTCATCTTGGCAAGTACGTTTTTACTGATTAGGATGTAGATGGCATAGAACACTCCGGAAAGCAATCCAAAACTAAAGCCGATATCAAAAGTAAGTCTGGCAAAAAATTTAAATCCAACCAAGGTAATCATTCCCAAGAGGGCAATTAGGGTACCTATCCAAAAGTTAACCGAGGGTTTGGGCCTTAGAAATAAAAATGTTCCGATCCCAACCCAGACCGGGGACAGGTTCGTCAAGAACGATGCCTGCGTTGCCGTGGATTCCTGTATGGCTATGTTCCATACGGCCACATCGGACCCAAAGCATACTCCGGACAGCAGGGTAAGTATCAAAGTGCTTCGTTCCGGAATTTTTAAGGATTTGGTGCATAGTATGTAGGGCAGAATGATGCCCAAGGCTATGGCCATTCGATAGAATGCGGAAATAAGGCCGGGAGTGTAATTGAGTTTCACCAATATTGGAAAAATGGAAATACAGATTATCCCAATAATAAGGGCGATACGTGGTTTTGTTATCATTTTTTAAATCACTTCATGGACAAAAATAGGAAATTACTAAATTGAGCCCTGTCCTTATGGTGATTTTATGGCTTTCATCTTGGTGCCCAATATTTATTACCCACTTAAAGGTTAAAACCCCGCCCTCTGTCGTTCGGACGGGCCTGCCTTTGCCGGCCAGCTTCCGATGGTTAACGGAATATGTTTCTATAGATTTTGATAGTCCAAAGTAAAATCTGTTTTTTGCTTACTGCTTACTGCTTACTGCTTACTGCTTACTGCTTACTGCTTACTGCTTACGGCCCACGGCCGGTCATTATTATTGTTTTTTAGCAATTTCCAGGTCGTAGATCTCCCTTCCCAATTGTGCCAGGAATGGAAGTCCAATATTTTCGTACTCGTAGTTGTTGTCGTTGAAGACCCCGTTCCTATTGACCAAAAGGGTGGCAGTAAGCATAAACTCCACCTTGTTTTTATGGTCCGTTATATAGGCACAATCCGTAATGGTGCCATAGGCATTTCCTACTTTATTGTATATTTTAAGATATTCAGGAATGGTATCCCGTGTATCCCCGAACATGAAAAACTTACAATAGCCGTCGTAATACTCCCTTGTATCATAGCCTATATTTTTGGGCAGTTCGTACATGGCCTTAAGGAGAAAGTGATGTTGTTCCGGGCTAAGATTGAATTGTTGGTTTTTCGGAAACTGTTCCGGGAAAATTATTCTTTTTAATACCTCGTTCTGGGTGCTAAGGGGATAATAATTTTTTAGACTAAAGTCAAAGGGTTCGTTAATAAGAGTGTTTTCTTCGTAATGGGCCGTTCCTTTTTTTATCCTGTTCAGGGCCAAGGGTACTGCGGGTTTATTTATACTTGGTTTTGACCAGCTTATTGTGGAATCGTTCAAGTAGATGATAAGCGGCCTTGTGGTTACCTCATAAGCATTTTCTGTTGAAAGGCGATGGGATATCCGTACAGGGGCTATGCCCTTGTCCGTTAGGCGTTGGTTTATTCGGTCTTGCCCCAAAAATTCAAAAAGTCGATTATTGGCCCCATTGTCACTTACCGCAAAAATCTTTGAAATTTCATTTGCGAAGGTCGTTTCCAGGGAGTCACCTTCCACATAGAATTGGGCATACAGGTCCAGGGAATCCGTTTCGTTCAGTTTTTCCAGGCTAAGTATAGCCGTAAGTATTTTGACCGTGCTTGCAGGGTAGAAGTAGTTACTGTCGTTTACCTGGAAATCGTAGTCCGTAAAAATTATGCTGTCCCTGTACCTATCGATCCGGGTGTACCTTACCTGTAGCTCATATTGGTCCAGACTATCCATAACAGTCCGTATTTTTGGATTGCTAGAGGCCAGGGCCTTTTTTAAAAGATCAGGGTCCTCGGTGCGGGCGGCGCATGAAACAAGTAGGGTGCTTATTGTAAGGATAAAAAGAAATAATCTTCTGCCCATTTGTTTTTATCTAGTTAACGTGAGTTCGACATAAAAATATTTTCATTACATTGATTTAAAGCATTTTAAAAAAAATGATACGGGCGGGCGCTCGACCAGACAGATGTTGTATAAATAGCTGATTTTAAACAAAATATACATTCATCTCACGTTAGTTAATGGTTAAATCCCCAGTCTTTGCCGTCAGGCCAGCCCACGATAATTTTCTATAAACTTTGATAGTTCAAAGTGAAATCTATTTTTGAAACCTTGAACCTTGAACTTTCTCCCTGCCAACTGCTACAGCCAACTGTCCACCCTTTCAAAAACCCCTGCCTTTGTCGGCAGGCCTGCTCGCGACAATTTTCTATAAACTTTGATAGTCCAAAGTGAAATATGTTTTTTTGCCCACAGCCTACAGCTTAAATATAATCCATTCTGCTCCAAAACCTTAGATTTGATATGATCTAGTCTTTTGTGATGTAGACTTCACCGCGATGTGGTTTTAAGGCATTCCTAACGGCGATCATCTCGGCTTCGCTAACAACCACATATGCAATGGAATGCATGTTACTTAGGTCCTTATGTCCTGTAATGTTCAAGGTCAAATTATGGGCCAACACATATTCTTCAAGATGTATTTTATGGTGTATCGCTGTATTTTGGGCCGATTCGCCCCTAAAATCCCAAATAAGTTTTATTTGTCTGTCCGCCATAGTATAGAACTTATTTAAACTTTTCCCAATTGGCTAAAACCCGCCTGACCAAGGTCGGGCAGGAATCGCTCTTTTTCGCCCACTTTTCACCTTTCATGCCTGCCGGCAGGAAGGTTTTTGTTCCGTAGCTCTGCTATGCAACTCAAAAAGGGCTTCAACTGGTCAAAAAATTGCTGATTTTCGCTTCAATCAGAAAAGTTTAAATGATTTCATAAAATTAATAATAATAGCCATAACAAATGCAGGAAACCTTCCAATAAATGTTCGGGATTTATATTGGGAAATGAGGCCTTGCATAATGCAGCTTAATTGCTAAATTTGCGGAATGGATTTTTGTAAAATACAGCTGGGAAAAGTCCCATTATTTTTAGGAGGCATAGTATTGCTATGCATTTTTGTATCTTGTGATTCCCTTTTTAAAAAACAGGAAAATAAAATTCCTGTGGCCAGGGTAGGGGAAACGTACCTGTACAAGGAGGATTTAAAAAAGTTGTTATTGGCCAATATGTCCAAGGAGGACAGTACCTCTTTGGTCAATAATTATATTAATAATTGGGCGTATAGGCAACTGTTGCTCTCCAAGTCCAAGATAAACCTTCCGGAAGAAAAGCTGGAGTATTTTGAGCAATTGGTCTCCAATTACAGAACGGATCTATACACAGGGGCCTATAAGGAGGCCTTGGTACTGAAATCCCATGATACGGCCATAACCCGTACCCAGCTTACCGAGTTCTACGAGCGTGAAAAGGAAAATTTTAAGTTAAAGGAAAGGATAGTACAGTTGAGGTTTGTGGAATTGCCGGTACAATATTTGGACAAGGATATCATTGCCAAGAAATTAAAGGATTTTAAGGAGGCGGATAAGCGCTATTTGGATTCTATAAGTGTGCAATTTAGGAAGGTAAATTTCAACGATTCCATTTGGGTAAGTGTCTTTCGTGTTATGGAAGAAATTGCACCATTAACCGTTGAAAATCAGGACAGGTACTTAAAAAAATCACAATTTTTTGAATTACAGGACTCTTTAGGGGTATATTTGGCCAAGGTAAACAATATCTTGGAAATCAATGATATTGCCCCCCTTACTTATGTAGAACCTACCATTAAGCAACTGCTTTTAAATAGAAGGAAGTTGGATTATATGAAAAAACTGGAAGTGGAGGTAATGGATGAAGCTATTAAAAAAAAAGAATTTGAAATTTATGAACAAGGTAATTAAAACAGGTTTTTCCCTTTACATTTTATTCTTGACAGGGATGTTGGGCGCACAGGAATCGGAAAATCTTCCGGACACCCAGGTAGAACCCCAAGAGGTTATGGTAGAGGAATCGATGGTTTCCAAGAACGATTCCGTCAACAATTTTAAAAAGATAAAATTGGACGGTATAGCCGCTGTGGTGGGCGACTATGTGATTTTGGAATCGGATATAGAAAAAACCTTGATAGATCTTAAAAGTCAAGGGGCTTCCACTGCCGATGTTACAAGATGCAGCCTTTTGGGCAAATTGATGGAAGATCGTTTGTACGCGCACCAGGCAGTTCAGGATAGTATTTTGGTCTCTGATGATGAGGTAAATGCCCAGGGGGATCGACAACTGCAACAATTGGTGTCCCAGATCGGCTCCATGGAAAAGGTATTGAATTATTATAAAAAGGATGATGAGGTCAGTTTTCGTGAGGATCTTTACAAGATAAACAAACTTAGAATGCTGTCCGAAAAAATGCAGAACAAAATTATTTCGGAAATAGAGATTACGCCGGAAGAGGTTAGGCAGTTCTTTAACAAGATTCCAGTAGATGAAAGACCCATATTTGGAGCAGAGCTGGAGATTGCGCAGATAGTTAAGGAGCCCAAGGCGTCCGATGAGGAAAAGCAAAAGGTGATAGACAAATTAAATGGTATAAGGGCCGATATTCTGGAGAACGATGCCAGTTTTAGCGTGAAGGCCATTTTGTATTCACAAGATCCCGGATCCAAATCCAAGGGCGGATTTTACAGTATGACCCGTGAGACCCCATTTGTTAAGGAATTTAAGGATGTGGCTTTTAGTCTTAGGGAAGGGGAGATTTCAGAGCCGTTCGAAACCGAGTATGGTTATCACATCATATTTGTTGAAAAAATTAGAGGTCAAGAACTCGATCTAAGACACATTCTTATAAGTCCCGAGATATCCCAAAATGAATTGGATAATGCAAGAAAGGAATTGGACAGCATTAGACAGGGCGTTATGGACGGTAAATTTACCTTTGCGGCCGCAGCTTTAAATTTTTCGGACGAGAAGGAAACCAAATTTGACGGAGGCTTGTTAAGAAATCCACAAGACTATAGCTCCCGATTTGAACTTACCAAAATGGAACCATCGCTCTATAACCAGGTGAGGGACATCAAGGACAATGAAATCTCCATGCCCATACTGGAAAACGACCCCAGAGGTGGTGGCCCCAAGTACAAAATTATGAAAATCACCAATCGTTATGATGAACATGTTGCGGATTTTGCCAAGGATTATATAAAGATCCAGGAATTGGCCCTAAGGGAAAAGCAGTATAATGCCATTAAAAAATGGATGGACGAGCACATCGAGGATACCTATGTGAGTGTTAATGCTGGAAACAAGGACTGTGATTTTGCAAATAATTGGGTAAAGGAATAAATACATGTCGGACGTAGCTGCAATTAAGGCTCTAGTTGAAAAAAATAAGGTTCTTAAAAAGGAAATAGCTAAAATTATTATCGGGCAGGAGGAAGTGGTAGATCAAATACTACTTTCCATTTATACCGGCGGACACTCCCTTCTTATAGGAGTTCCGGGTTTGGCCAAGACCCTTATGGTAAATACGATAGCCTCGGCCCTTGGCCTGGGCTTTAAAAGAATTCAATTTACCCCAGACCTGATGCCCAGTGATATCCTGGGCAGTGAGGTCTTGGACCAAAATAGAAACTTCAAATTTATAAAAGGGCCTATATTTTCCAATATAATCCTGGCAGACGAAATTAACCGTACCCCTCCCAAAACCCAGGCGGCCCTATTGGAAGCCATGCAGGAAAGAGCGGTGACCATAGCGGGGCAACAATACAAACTGGAGCTGCCCTATTATGTTTTGGCAACCCAGAACCCGATAGAGCAGGAAGGGACTTACCCCTTGCCCGAAGCGCAGTTGGATCGTTTTATGTTTGCCATAGAGTTAAAGTATCCATCTATAGCCGAGGAAATTAAGGTAGTAAAGGAAACCACATCCGATATTAGATATGAAATTGTTCCCTTGTTTACACCCGGGGAAATAATGGACATTCAGCATTTGGTGCGTAGAATTCCGGTTCCGGACAATGTGGTGGAATATGCCGTGAAATTGGTAAACAGTACAAGACCCTATCAGGATGGTGCTACGGAATTTGTAAAGCAGTTTGTAGATTGGGGGGCAGGACCTAGGGCTTCCCAGAATTTAATATTGGGAGCAAAGGCCCATGCCGCCGTGAACGGTAAATTTTCTCCGGATATCGAAGATGTGAAAGCGGTATCCTTGGGCATCCTGAGACATCGGATCATTAAAAATTATAAGGCGGAGGCAGAAGGAATTTCCGAAGAGGATATTATTCGAAAGCTTTTGTGACAGGGCGAAATAGGGGGGTTCAAAAAATAGAAATTTATTGCATTTACATTCCCATAATAGCCATCTTTTTTACAATTACATAAAATTGGCGTATTCTTAGTTTAAAAGTTTTATAAACGTAAGGGATTTTCTTAATTTTGAGGATTAACTTAAACTAAAATTTAATAGATAATGGCATTCGATATTGATATGATTAAGAAGGTGTATGCCAACATGTCCGAACGTGTTGATAAGGCACGTGAAATTGTTGGAAAACCCTTGACCCTTTCAGAGAAGATTTTGTATTCCCACTTATGGGACGGCACACCCAACAAGGCCTTTAATAGAGGCAAGGACTATGTTGATTTTGCACCTGATCGTATCGCTTGTCAAGATGCTACTGCGCAAATGGCTCTGTTGCAATTTATGCAGGCAGGAAAACCCAAGGTGGCCGTACCAACTACGGTTCACTGTGATCACTTGATACAGGCAAAAAGTGGGGCTGTGGCAGATTTGAAAGTGGCCAATACGTCCAGTGCCGAAGTGTTTAATTTTTTAGAATCCGTTTCCAATAAATACGGAATTGGTTTTTGGAAGCCCGGTGCCGGTATTATCCACCAGGTAGTTCTTGAAAACTATGCCTTTCCTGGAGGAATGATGATAGGGACCGACTCGCATACGGTCAATGCCGGTGGACTGGGAATGGTCGCCATCGGTGTTGGTGGTGCGGATGCTGTGGATGTTATGGCCGGAATGGCCTGGGAACTTAAGTTTCCAAAATTGATCGGAGTTAAACTAACCGGTAATATTTCTGGTTGGACATCTGCCAAGGATGTAATTCTAAAGGTAGCCGGGATACTAACGGTAAAAGGGGGTACTGGAGCCATAATAGAATATTTTGGCGAAGGGGCTAAAAACCTTTCCTGTACCGGTAAGGGCACCATATGTAACATGGGTGCCGAAGTAGGGGCTACCACTTCCACCTTCGGTTATGATGCCTCTATGGAAAGATATTTAAGGGCTACGGATAGGAATGATGTGGCGGATGCAGCCAACGCGGTCAAGGATTATTTAACGGCAGATCCTGAAGTATATGCCAATCCCGAAAAATATTTTGATGAAATTATAGAAATAGATCTGGATACGCTTAAACCGCATCTTAACGGTCCATTTACTCCTGATCTAGCTACTCCCGTAGGGCAGTTGGGAGAAAAGGCCAAAGCCAATGGATGGCCTCTGAAAGTAGATTGGGGACTAATAGGGTCCTGTACCAATTCTTCTTATGAGGACTTGACCAGAGCCGCCTCTATTGCCAAACAGGCCGTTGATAAAAAGATTAAACCAAAATCCGATTTTGGTATCAACCCAGGGTCCGAGCAAATCAGATTTACAGCGGAACGTGATGGGTTGTTGCAAATATTCGAGAATTTGGGGGCAACGGTCTTTACCAATGCCTGTGGTCCCTGTATAGGTCAATGGGACCGTAGCGATCTAAAAGGTGAAGAAAAGAATACCATAGTGCACTCCTTTAACCGAAACTTTTCCAAGAGAGCTGATGGAAATCCAAATACCCATGCCTTTGTAGGTTCCCCGGAAATGGTAGCGGCCATAGCAATTTCAGGTAGATTGGATTTTGACCCAATGAACGATACCCTGATCAATGAGGACGGACAGGAGGTTAAATTGGACGAGCCGCTGGGAATTGAATTGCCTCCGAAAGGATTTGAAGTGGAAGATGCTGGTTATTTGGCACCGGTGGAAGATGGTTCCAAGGTGCAGGTAAAAGTAGATCCCAAATCGGAACGTTTACAATTGTTGGATCCCTTTGTTCCTATAAAGGCAGAAAGCCTTCAAGGGGCCAAATTATTGATCAAGGCCTTTGGAAAATGTACTACCGACCATATTTCCATGGCAGGTCCTTGGTTGCGTTTTAGGGGGCATTTGGATAATATTGCCAATAATACCCTGATCGGAGCGGTAAATGCCTTCAATAAAAAGACAAATTTCGTAAAGAATCAGCTTACGGGAGAATATGGCGGTGTTCCGGATGCACAAAGAGCATACAAGGCCGCCGGTATTAAAACGGTAGTTGTGGGAGATCATAACTACGGAGAAGGGTCGTCCCGTGAACACGCAGCAATGCAGCCAAGGCACTTGGGCGTGGCAGTGGTAATTGTGAAGTCGTTTGCACGTATCCACGAAACCAACCTTAAGAAACAAGGGATGTTGGGGCTGACCTTTGCCAATGAAAACGATTATGATCTGATCCAAGAAGATGATACCTTAAACTTTATAGATATAAAGGATTTTGCACCGGATAAGCAGATTACCTTGGAGTTGGTACATAAAGATGGTACGAAGGAAACCATTAAATTGAACCATACCTATAACCAACCGCAGATCGAATGGTTTAATGAAGGCTCTGCCCTTAACGTGATAAAAAGGGAGAATGCGGCTTAATTTTATGCTGTAAATACTTTATAAAAACTCCTGATATTCATCAGGAGTTTTTTAGTTTTGACAAAAGGATAAATTAAATGAAAATTCGTAAAAAGACTGCTCTGAATATTGCCTTGATGGCTTTGATTCTATCCTTTTTTGTAACGCCCTTGGGTGATTACAGCAAGGTGTTGTTAAATAAATGGTTCTCCTTTTCGCCTGAAGTAACCAAAGAAATAGATAGAGGCCAGATTAAGAATTACGATTGGAAGCTAAAAGACGCCAATTGGAATTTTTTTAATTTTAAGAAGTCCAAGGGCCGTGTCGTCTTTATCAATTTTTGGAGGTCCTGGAATATTCCAAGTGAGGCAGAAGTGGAAAGTATCCAAAAATTATATGACGCCTATAAGGGCAAGGTCGATTTTTATATCATAACCAATGAGGAAAGGGAACCAGTAGAGAAATTTATGGCAGATCATGGTTTTACCTTTCCGGTTACCTATTCCATTGTAGGCGATCCCATGCCCGTGGATGGTTCCAAACCGCCCCGATCCTATTTGTTGGATAAGGAGGGAAGGATAGTGATCAGTAAGGAAGGGGTTGCGGATTGGGACAATGACAAGGTAAAGGCCATTTTGGACGATCTTATCGCTAAATAAATACGATGTGACGGTACCCAACAGGAAATGGATTTTAAATGGCGTGTTTGTTCTCGTTGTGCTGGTACTGCTCTTTACTCCCCTAGGTTTTAAAATAAAGGTTTTTGCCAGCAAACTATTATCCACAAGTGCGGCTATGGTAAAGGAGGGGAGGCAGGTTTCTTTGGATTCCTATCAATGGAAATTGACCGATTTGGATAATGGGACATTCGATTTTGAAGCCCAAAGGGGAAAAGTAATCCTTGTGAATTTCTGGGCTACCTGGTGTCCCCCCTGTGTAGCAGAAATGCCGAGTATGCAGGAACTTTACAATGATTACGGGGACAAGGTTACCTTTATGTTCGTAACTTCGGACGACCGTAATAAAGTGGAAGATTTTTTAAAAAGAAAAAAATTGGATCTCCCGGTGTACTATCCCCTTTCCGAAACACCCGCAACCCTTAAAACCAAACTACTCCCTACAACATACATTATAGATGGGGAAGGTAAGATTGTTGTGGCGGAGACCGGTGCGGCAGATTGGAACAGTAGCAAAACAAGGAAACTTATAGATGGCCTGTTGAGCCCGCAATGAGCAATTAACAATGGGCATTGAAATAAGAAGTTTGATTGCGGCCAATTGCATATTGCCAATAGCTTTACCGTAATATAGTTTGCCAAGGAATTTTATTCTTTTTCAAAACCCCCACCTGAACATAGTCGGGCAGGCTTGCTTACCGGCAGGTATGTCATTTCATAGTTCAGTTTTCTTTTTTCCGGAAATATTTAATGGGGACCATTAACATGCCAAAGCATTCCCCGTCCTCCTTGTCCAAATGTTTATGATGTATTTTGTGTGCCCTTCTTACCCCTTTTGCATACCAATGATTTGCATTTCTGAATAATTTGAACCTTTGGTGTATAAAAATATCATGGACAAGGAAGTAAGCGGCACCGTAGGCCAATATACCAAACCCCAATGGCCACCCGTACCAAAAGTCGGTTTGGGAGCCCAGCCAAAAGAAGGAGATGCTCACTGCTGCGTAGAATAAAAAAAAGGCATCGTTTCTTTCAAACCAGGAATCGTGGTTCTTTTTATGGTGATCCCTGTGCAAGGACCATAAGAAACCGTGCATAATATACTTATGGGTAAACCAGGCCATAAACTCCATAAAGGAAAATGTAGCGATGAAAATTAAAATCCAAATCAACATATTCATTCTAAACCAGTTTTAATTTATAGTTAATATACGATTTAATCAATAATCTAAATTTGTCTAGATTGGAAATCCGTATTCTGCCACACATGATCTTTGATGAAGGGGTGTCCTGCAATTTTTTTAGCAACTTAAAATAATACCGATATGCGGTATAGACACCAAATTTAGCTTCAGTGGGCAATTGCACTATTCCGGAATACCCCAATTTAAAATCAGCTTTTATTTGTTCCACAATTTTGTTCTTGTCTTCCTCTGTCAGATCGTGGAGATCGGTGTTCGGGAAATACGTTCTGTTCAAATCTTTAAAATCCGTTTTTAAATCCCTTAAAAAGTTTACCTTTTGAAAAGCCGACCCCAAGGCCATAGCGGAGGGTTTAAGTTTTTGGTACTCCAATTCGTCCCCCTTTACAAATACCTTTAAACACATTAGGCCCACCACATCGGCAGAGCCATAGATATATTCCTGATACTGGATATCCGTAAGGCGAATCTTTTTCTCCAGATCCATCCGCATACTCTTCAGGAAAGCGCTTACCAAATGCCGCGGAATGCCATATTTATGGAATGTATGTTGAAAAGAATTTAGTATGGGGTTAAGACTTATTTTTTGTTCTAGGGCCTCCTGCAAATCTTTTTCAAATTTATTCAATAAATACAACTTATCATAATCATGAAAACTGTCCACAATTTCATCCGCAAATCGGACAAACCCATAAATATTATAAATATCCCCCCTTATGGAAGGAGCCAACATTTTGGTAGCCAAGGAAAAGGAGGTACTGTAATATTGGGTAACCAGCTTACTGCAATTTAGGGAAACGGCATCAAAAATTGATTTCATATTCAAGTCTTTAGATGTCCAACAATAAGTTCGGAAACCAATTTTCCGGAAATTAGGGCAGGAGGTACCCCGGGACCGGGAACGGTAAGCTGGCCGGTAAAAAATAGATTGGTTACTTTTTTACTTTGCAATTTTGGCCGTAGAAAGGCGGTTTGCAAAAGGGTATTGGCCATACCATAGGCATTGCCCTTATAAGAATTATACTGTTCCTTAAAATCATTTACGCAAAAGTCCTCCTTGAACAAAATACTATTCTTCACTTCTTGACCGGTACGTTTTTCAAATCTGTTTAAAATGATATCAAAATACGTATTGCGCAGTTGTTGGGTATCCTCCAAACCTGGGGCAATGGGAATTAGGAAAAAGCCCGTTTCGCAGCCTGAAGGAGCCATGCCGGAATCTGTAATGGACGGAAAGTTGGCGTAGAAGAGCGGTGCTTCTGGCCATTTGGGGGCATCATATATTTCTTTGGCGTGTTGCTCAAAACTGGTGTCGAAAAACAGGTTATGGTGCACTACGTTCTGCAATTTTTTATCGAACCCTACATAAAATAATAAGGACGATGGGGCAAAGGTCTTTTTGCTCCAATATGCCTCGGAATATTGGCGAAATTGCTGGTCCAATAGCGTCTCGGAATGGTGATAATCGGCACCGCTCAGGACAATATCCGCTTTAATGGCCTTGCCATTAACTATAATGCCCGTGGCCTTGTCATGGGCAACTTCAATTTTCGATACGGCCTGATCGGTATAAATTTTGACTCCCAATTCCACTGCCAAAATTTCCATGGCCCTGATCACTTGGTACATTCCGCCTTTGGGATGCCATGTGCCCAGACCAAAATCGGCAAAATTCATGAAGCTGTAAAAGGATGGGGTTTTGTTTGGTTTGGCACCTAAGAACAGAACGGGAAACTCTAATACGGATATTAGTTTTGGGTTTTTGAAACGTTTACGGACCTCGTCACTAATGGATTTAAAAAATTGGTCCAACCGTACTACGGTATCCTTGCTTACCAATTCCAAGGGGGAAAGGCCCGGACGAAGAACTATCTTGTGAATGGCGATTTCATAATTGTCCTGCGCTTTTTTAATGAATTTGCGCAAAGGTTTTGAACTGCCTTTCTCTATGCGCTCAAATTCTTCACAAATTTTATCCATTGTGTCCCCTATGGTAACGATATCGTCCGAAAAATAAACGTTATAGGCGGGATCCAACTTGTCCAGTTGATAATAGTCAGTTGATTTTTTTCCAAAATCATTGAAAAAGTTTTCAAATATATCGGGCATCCAATACCAGCTTGGTCCCATATCAAAGGTGAAACCTTCGCGGACAAATTGCCTTGCCCGGCCCCCAATGGTCTTATTTTTCTCGTAAATGGACACATCGTATCCCTGTTTGGCCAAATAACAGGATGCAGAAAGGGAAGCAAATCCGGATCCGATAATAATAACTCTTTTGTCCATAGGTATTTATGTAAATTTTATGCGGCAAAAGGCCTGTTCCATGCCCGATTATGAAAATAAGGCTTATTTTCTAAAAATGTAGGGCAATTTTCAAAATGATTTAAATGGTATTGGAAATACAAAACCGCCGACTTCACAATTGAAGTCGGCGGTTTTTGGTGCCCACGACTAGATTCGAACTAGCACGTCCTTGCGAACACCACCCCCTCAAGGTGGCGTGTCTACCAATTTCACCACGTGGGCTTTAAGTCTTGTTAAAGGACTCTTGGGTATCCTTAAATAGCTCCTAAAGTTAAGTAAATGGAAACTATTTTAAACAAAAAAAGTTAAGTACTGGACTTAACTTTTTTGTGACCGGGCTGGGGCTCGAACCCAGGACCCTCTCCTTAAAAGGGAGATGCTCTACCAACTGAGCTACCAGGTCAAAAACGAGTTGCAAACTATTGCTGTTTGCGGGTGCAAATATAATATCATTTGTTTGTTTTGCAAGGCCTTTTTGGGAATTTTTTATTTTTTTTTGAATTACCATTAAATTAGATCAATTTTACAAAAAATTGCACTGTGAGAATAGTATTGGTCGGGTATATGGGAAGCGGGAAGTCTACCATAGGTAAATTGTTGGCTAAAAAATTGAAAATTAGTTTTTTAGATCTTGATGAAGTCCTTGAGGAAAGACTGGGAGATTCCGTTTCCAATGTATTTAATGGGAAGGGTGAAATATTCTTTAGGAAGAAGGAGCATGAATATTTAAACGAAATTTTGTCCCAAAATAACAACTTTGTACTATCTACAGGCGGAGGAACTCCATGTTATTCCGGAAACATGGACACCATGTTGGAGTTGGCGGACCATGTTTTCTATCTAAAAATTTCCATTTCCGGATTGGTAAAAAGGTTGATAACGGAAAAAGAACATAGGCCTTTGATCAAAAATATAGATGATGGGGACCTCCCGGAGTTTATTGGAAAGCATTTGTTCGAGCGCAATAACTTTTACCTTAAAGCGAATCATATTTTGGAGTGCGATAATAAGGACCCCGAAACTTTGGTTGCGGAAATACGGGGATTACTCGCTTAGGGATACCGAATCGTTTTTGGCCCCGAATTCTACATAGATGTGCTCTTGAAGCGATGTGGAAAGGGATATCCCTTTGTAATCGGCCTTAACAGGATATTTCTTATGGTTCCTATTCACCAATACAGCGGTCTTTAGTTGTTTTAATGGTACGCGAAGAAAATGATGTACTCCGTAAATGAGGGTTGTTCCGGAATTGAGGACGTCATCTACCAAAACTACGGATTTATTGGCGTATTCCGATTCCGGAATGGAAGTCTTTACGCCACTGGCCAAAGGGTTGGATTTGTCCATGATCACCTTGCAGAGAACAATATTGGCCTCGGTAATCTTTTGGAGCACGGCCTGGATCTTTTTTGCAAAATGTAGCCCCCCTCCTTCAATTCCGGCAATGATAATTTCTGGTTCGTCAACGTTGGTCTCATAAATCTGGTAGGCAATACGTTTTATTTTGTGTTGTATTTGCTCATGGGATAAAATTTTATTGGACATAGTCATTTGTGTTATTTAGTTAAAGGTTAAAACCCCGCCTGAACGTAGTCGGACAGGCCTGCTCCCGATGGTTGTCGGGGTTAGTTTCTATAAATTTTGGTTATCTAAAGTTGGCAGTAGCAGTTTACAGTCGGCAAAAAAAATGGATTTCACTGCTCACTTCTTAAGGCTTACAGCTTAAAGCTTACTCCAGTCTTTGTCTCCGTTCCAAATCCCCTGCCTACCTACAGGTATGTAACTTCATTATATAATAGTTTATTTAGATTCAAATATAAAAAAGAGTTCCCTATCCGCTCTCGGTTTTATGGAATTCCGAGCGGTTTCCAGGGTCTTGATCTTAAAATACGCTTTAAAAAGGGAGTTGTATTCGGTAATGCTGCCTCCAAAAGGCGGTCCGGCTTCGGTTAAGGGAAAATTGAACAGCAGTCCGGCCAGTTTGCCATTGGGTTTTAGCAACTGCTTCATTTTCTTTACATATGCCGTCCTTAAACCCGGGTTTAACGCACAAAAAAAAGTCTGTTCCAGAATCAAATCAAAATTATTCAATGCGAGGTCAAAAAAGTTGCCTTCCAGAATTTGGTTCTCGGGAAAATCCGGCATTCTTTTTTTTATCCGGTCCAAAGGCTGTCGTGCAATATCAATGACAAAAACATTGTGAAACCCCTTTTCTACCAGGTAAAGTAGCTCGTAAGCATTGCCGACACCTGGAATAAGGATTTTCAAGTCCTTATCCGTAAGCTGGTCAATATACTCCTTAAGTGGTGTGGAAATGCAGCCTATATCCCATCCTGTATCCCCTTTCCCATACTTTTGTTCCCAAAATTCCTTATTCAGCATCTTCATCCAAGTATCCGTCTATATCCCTTCTGTCTTTCTTTGTTGGTCTTCCCGTACCCTTTTTTCGATAATGATCCTTGGAAAACTTTAACAGCTCATTGTGTTCAAAGGCTTCTTTGGGAGTGGTGTCCTTTCGGTAGATGTCCACTAACTTGGCACCTACCCGGCTTTCGGGAACATCCAGTACGGTAAACTCATAATTTATTTGGTCTTTCCTTACCACCACTTTATCCATGGGATACACTTCCCTTGAGGGTTTTACCACTTGTTCGTTTATTCTTATATGTCCCTTTTTACAGGCCTCGGTAGCTATGTTTCTCGTTTTAAAATAACGGGTGCTCCATAGGTATTTGTCAATTCGCATAAACTATTGAAAATCTTTGTTAACGTCCTCTACAAAAATAGTTGAAAATTGTATCTTGCGCCCTTTAATTAAGAAATCAATGGAACCGAAATGGTTATTGGAATAATCATTAGGTGGCATCCTGTAATTAAAAGATACTAAAAATAAACTGATGAACATAAAGAGATTTCTTGTACTTGCTTTAATTTTTTTGACTTTATGGTCCTGTAAAAAGGATGATGGCAATGATATAGATGTAGTACCCCCAAGATTGCTAAGTGAAGTAATTGTTGAAAATGATGCCGAAATTCAGGCGTATTTAAAGACCCATTTTTATAACTATGAAGATTTTGTGGAGCCTATAGATGAGGGTTTTGATCTAAGGATAAGGATAGATACCATAGCTGGTGCCAATGCAGATAAGAAATCCCTGTTCGAAGATGCCTTGACACAGGTGATAAAGGTATCTTCCAGTGATTTGGGATTGGATGCCGAGGAAGTAGATATTGAGCACACGTTGTATTATATAGTTGCACGGGAGGGTGAGGGAACCAATCCTACGCCTGTAGATTCCGTTTATCTAAATTATCAGGGAATGCGTTTGGATGGAAGTGTTTTCGACAGTAGACTGGGCACTCCGGTGTGGTTTGATATGCAAGGATCCGGGGTTACAGGTAATTCTGGAGTAATTAAAGGATTCAAGGAAGGAATCCCTAAATTTAAATCGGGCGGTGATATTATTGAAAATGGGGATGGTACTTTCACCGTAACCGGAAGCGGGGTAGGCTTAATATTTATGCCCTCAGGTATTGCTTATTTTAGCGGAAGCGCCCCTGGGGCCACCTATGCGCCCTTAATGTTTGAAGTAAACCTATTGGCCACCAATACTGCCGATCATGATCAGGATGGGGTTAGTACTATTCTTGAAGATTTGGATGGGGATGGTAATCTATTTAATGATGATACGGATGAGGATGGTATTCCAAATTATTTGGACACCGATGACGATGGGGACGGGATCCTTACCAAAGACGAATTGGGAGATACCAATAACGATGGTGTTCCCGATTATTTGGACAAGGATAGATAATAAGTGATTGATCTAAAAATTTCTTGGACAACTATGTCTCGGTAGGCAGGGTTTTTAATCCGCCCGTATGCCGGTACGGACGGGTTTACCTCTCCTTTGGAGAGGTCGGAACTGCTTTTTTTGCAGTTCCGGGTGAGGTAGGTAAAATAAAAAAAATGCCCTCCACAAATTGCGAGGGCATTTTTAGTATGTGCTATTTTTTTAAAGTTTCAAGGAAGCACTCAAGATCAATTGATCCGGCCTTGTGTCTATCCTATCATTGGAGAAGGTTCCGTCTATAATGGTTACTTCGTTTTCGCTAAAGCCCCTCTCGTAT
The DNA here is from genome assembly GCF_003426735.1 of Arenibacter sp. P308M17. Taxonomy (GTDB): domain Bacteria; phylum Bacteroidota; class Bacteroidia; order Flavobacteriales; family Flavobacteriaceae; genus Arenibacter. The sequence continues at coordinate 24,732 of NZ_QVON01000011.1, read as the reverse complement.
CTTAGGTCCAGCCCAAAATTGCCAAAAGAAACCCCTGCGCCAATATTGAGGCCAACAGTAAAGTCGTTTTCAACATCGCCAATGGTGATGTCGTCATAATCCGTATTCAAAATATACTGAAATGAGGGTCCTGCAAAAACATTCAGTGGTCCAATGATATTGATACCCAATAGCACCGGAAGATCCAATTTGCTCATGTCCAGACTATTGTTTTCATAGTCCGATTTTGTTTTGGTGTATACCAATTCGGGGCGTAGGTATATTTTTTCCCCTATCTGCCCAAAGATACCCAGGTGAAAACCTACGTTGCTCTTGGGATCTTCGTACGCATTTCCGGCAGATTCAAAATAATCCCCATTGGCGCCATAGTTTAGGCCGCCCTTAATACCGAATCCCGAACCTTTTTGCGCTTGTACACTAATGCCCATTAGGGCAATAACTGCTAATAAAACTGTTTTTTTCATCATAATGTGTTCTTTTAAAATTAGAATACATTGTGTAATATTAAACACAATGTCCTTACTTGGTTAACCTAAATAGAAATTATCTTGACACGAAAGGATGAACGGGTACGGCACAAAAAAACCGCTAAGATCTACCTTTGTTGCCGTTGGGTAGCCTTAGCAGTTTATTTGAGTTCTGTTCCATAGTTTTCTCCATTTTCCATGTTAAGAATCCTCATCTCCCTACTGGGAATCTGATTACTTTCTTTTTAACACACTCAAAACGGCATTCTCAATAGCTTTATTGTTCAATCCATATTTATCCATTAATTGCTCTGGCGTGCCACTTTCGCCAAAGGTGTCCTTGGTGGCAACAAACTCCTGTGGCGTAGGGCGCGTGGTAGCAAGGAATCCGGAGATACTTTCCCCTAGTCCGCCCAAATAATTGTGCTCTTCCGCAGTAACTATACAGCCTGTTTTTTTAACAGACTTTAACACCGCATCCCCGTCCAGCGGCTTAATGGTGTGTATGTTTATAACTTCGGCCGATATGCCCTGCTTTTCCAAATTTTCGGCTGCTATCAATGCTTCCCATACCAAGTGGCCTGTGGCTACTATGGTTACATCGGTACCTTCATTGAGCATAACGGCTTTGCCTATTTCGAATTTTTGGTCCACCGGGGTAAAATTAGCCACTTTTGGTCGGCCAAACCTTAGATAAACAGGGCCGTGATATTCCGCAATGGCGATGGTGGCCGCCTTTGTCTGATTGTAGTCGCACGTATTGATTACGGTCATTCCAGGCAGCATCTTCATCAGGCCCAGATCTTCCAATATTTGGTGCGTAGCACCGTCTTCGCCCAAGGTAACCCCGGCATGGGAGGCACAGATCTTAACGTTCTTATCGGAATAGGCAATGGACTGTCTAATTTGATCATAGACCCTGCCGGTGGAAAAGTTGGCAAAGGTTCCGGTAAAGGGTATTTTTCCACCTATGGTTAGTCCGGCGGCAATGCCCATCATATTAGCTTCGGCGATACCAATTTGGAAGAAACGTTCCGGATTTTCCTCTATAAATTTCTCCATTTTAAGGGAGCCTACCAAATCAGCGCACAAGGCCACTACATTTGGGTTGGTTCTACCCAATTCGGCCAGTCCTGCACCAAAGCCACTTCTTGTGTCGTTCTTACCTTGATCTATATATTTTTTCATCTGTTTAAAATTTTATAATTGGTTAAAAAACAAATAATTACAAAATTTATAAACAGATGTAACCACTTCGTTTTACTCACCATATATTAGTTTTTTTCTGTGTTCGCGAACCTTTCGGTTTCGCAAAAACTTATTTTAATCATATCAGTATGGTATGCTTAAAAAAGTTTATGTTCATTTCATACGTTTTTTTATTTTTTGGAAAAGGTTGTGGATTAATAATCCCCTAAGGTTTCAGGGTTCTGCGCCAAAGCGGTAGCCAATTGCTCATCATTGGGAGCCTTCCCGTGCCAAGCATGGGTATACATCATAAAATCTACCCCATGTCCCATAATAGTATGTAATAGGACGCATACCGGTTTTCCTTTTCCGGTCCTGTCCTTGGCCTCCTTCATGCCTTTTAGAATGGCTTCCAGATCATTTCCTTCCAGGATGTCCATCACGTCCCATCCAAAAGCTTCAAATTTCATTTTAAGGTCTCCCATGGGAAGTACATCTTCCGTAGCCCCATCTATCTGTTGGCCATTATAATCTATGGTAGCAATAATATTGTCTACTTTCTTGCCGGCGGCATACATAATGGCTTCCCAGTTCTGGCCCTCTTGTAACTCGCCATCGCCGTGAAGGGTATAGACCAGTTTGGAGTCCTTGTTGAGTTTTTTGGCCTGTGCCGCCCCCAAGGCCACGGACATGCCCTGTCCCAAGGAGCCCGATGCAATACGTACACCCGGCAAACCTTCATGGGTGGTGGGGTGCCCTTGTAATCGGGAATCTATCAACCTAAAGGTGTTTAGTTCATCAATTGTAAAGTAACCTTTTCTTGCCAGAACACTGTAGAAAACAGGGGAAATGTGGCCATTGGACAAAAAGAAAAGATCTTCCCCGTTTCCGTCCATATTAAATCCGTCCTTAAGCTCCATGATCTCATTGTAAAGGGCAACAAAAAATTCGGTACAGCCCAATGAACCTCCTGGATGCCCAGAGTTTACCTTATGAACCATTCTTAGAATGTCCCTGCGAACCTGAACGGTCAAATCTTGTAATTCTTGAAGTTTTGGCATTTTTTCTATATTTTTTAAACTTTTCAAAAGTAATGGCAATCTTTTGGGTACACAAGTAGGATTTATAATATTTTATCAACTATTGCACGGACCCTATGGAACTTTATTTTTTTGTTAAGGTTTTAATGGCTTTGAGTTGACTATATTTGCGACTTTAAATAGACTTTTTTGAAATTTACCTTACAACATTCGGATACCAGGACAAAAGCTAGGGCGGCAGAACTTATTACGGACCACGGAAAGATCGAAACTCCCATTTTTATGCCTGTAGGTACGGTGGCTTCCGTAAAAGGGGTACATCAACGGGAATTGAAGGAGGAGATAAATCCCGATATTATTTTGGGGAATACCTACCATTTATATTTAAGGCCCAAGACCGAAATACTTAAACAGGCCGGTGGCCTACATAAGTTTATGAATTGGGACCGCAATATCTTGACGGATAGTGGTGGATACCAAGTCTATTCTTTATCCGATAATAGAAAAATAAAGGAAGAAGGGGTTAGGTTTAAGTCGCACATTGATGGTTCCTATCATGTGTTCACTCCAGAGAATGTTATGGAAATTCAGCGTGTCATAGGTGCCGATATCATCATGGCCTTTGATGAATGTACGCCATACCCATGCGATTATAACTACGCGAAGAGATCCATGCACATGACGCATAGGTGGTTGGAACGCTGTATGAGGCACTTGGAAAAAACTCCCCTTGCCTACGATTACAGACAAACCTTTTTTCCAATTGTTCAAGGGTCTACTTATAAGGATCTTAGAAGGCAATCTGCCGAATATATTGCGGGAGTAGGGGCAGAGGGCAACGCCATTGGGGGACTTTCCGTAGGCGAGCCTGCGGAGGAAATGTATGCCATGACGGAAGTGGTCTGTGAAATATTACCTGAGGACAAACCGAGATATTTAATGGGTGTGGGTACCCCCATCAATATTTTAGAGAATATTGCTCTGGGCATAGATATGTTCGATTGTGTGATGCCTACCAGAAATGCTAGAAACGGTATGTTGTTTACAGCACATGGTACTATCAATATAAAAAACAAGAAGTGGGAAGACGATTTTTCCCCTTTGGACGAAATGGGAACCACTTTTGTAGACCTGGAATACTCCAAAGCCTACCTGAGGCATTTGTTCGCCGCCAATGAATATTTGGGGAAGCAGATTGCGACCATTCACAATCTAGGGTTTTATTTGTGGTTGGTTCGTGAGGCAAGAAGACATATTTTAGCAGGGGATTTCCATGAATGGAAATCGGTAATGGTAAAACAAATGGATAAAAGACTCTAGGTGCTGACCATAATAGATAAATATATACTTAAGCGTTATCTGGCAACATTTTTTGTGATGCTGTTGTTATTTATCCCCATTGGGATAATGGCTAATTTGGCAGAGCAGATCGGAAAAATGATCGATAATGAGGTTCCTCTTTCGGAGATCGTAATGTATTACTGGAATTTTACATTGGTAATCGGAAACCTGTTATTCCCAATATTCCTTTTCCTTTCCGTCATCTTCTTTACCTCTAAATTGGCCAACAATACGGAAATTGTTGCCATATTAAGTTCTGGGGTGTCTTATGGACGTTTTTTGAGACCTTATCTCATTGGCGCATCCATCATAGCTGTAATCATGTTCTTAATGAACATGTTTATTGTGCCGCCGGCAAGTGTGGGGTACAACGAATTTAAGTTTAAGTATTTAAAGAAAGGCAAACAGGATAGGGTAACCACCAACATTTTTAACCAATTGAACGAAAGGGATTATATCTATGTCAGCAGTTTTGACCCGGCCAGGCAAATTGGATATAACTTCACCATGGAGCGTTTCAATGAAGAAAACACCTTGGATTTTAAGATATCCGCTGCCAACATCCGATGGATAGAAAAGGATACGGTATATCGGCTTACCTCTTATGAAAAGAGGAAAATGGTGAACAATAGGGAAGTGGTGGAAACAAAACGTCGATTGGATACCATTTTCGATTTTAAGATCGATGACCTTACGCCGGTTTCCTATATCGCCGAGACCAAGAATATGTTTGAATTGGACAAATTTATAGAGGCACAAAGAAAAAAGGGCGCTTCCAATATCAATAGCTATGTGTTGGTAAAGTATAAGCGATGGTCCCTGCCCATAGCAGCTTATATCCTAACCATTATTGCCGTGGCGGTCTCCTCGGTAAAGAGGCGTGGGGGTATGGGGGTAAATCTGGCCTTCGGTATTGGAGTGGCATTTATTTACATCTTTTTCGACAAGGTTTTTGGGACCCTCGCGGAGCAATCGGGATTTTCACCCTTATGGGCAGTAGTCATTCCCAATGTTATGTTTGGGGCCATCGCATTTTATTTATTGCAGAATGCCAAACGTTAGGCCGATAATTCCTTCATTTATATACCGTTTACAGTTTATGGTTTTTGTCCGGGCCTTAGGGCGGTCATAGGCAAGTTGATCAGCAATGTTGCCCTTCCTTTGGTATGGCGTCTTATATTAATGGGTTTTGAAAAATAGAAAAAATTAAAAAAAACGACTAATGGGTTAGCTTCCCATTAAAGTTTTATATTTGTTGGTTGAAAAGAGCTAAACCTATAAACCTATGGAGTATTTAGATTTTGAACTGCCAATTAAGGAGCTGGAAGAGCAATTGGACAAGTGCATGATAATCGGGGAAGAAAGTGAAGTTGATGTTTCTGAAACCTGTAAACAAATAGAGAAAAAACTCGTTGAGACCCGAAAGGAAATATATAAGAACCTCACTGCATGGCAAAGGGTGCAATTATCCAGACATCCCAATAGACCTTACACCTTAGATTATATTAGGGCCATTTGCGGGGAAACTTTTCTGGAATTACATGGAGATCGCAATGTGAAGGATGATAAGGCCATGATAGGAGGCCTTGGAAAAATTGGGGATCAGAGTTATATGTTCGTTGGTCAGCAGAAAGGTTATAATACCAAAACAAGACAATTACGGAATTTTGGGATGGCCAATCCCGAAGGATATAGAAAAGCATTGCGTTTAATGAAGTCTGCCGAAAAGTTCGGTATCCCCGTAGTGTGCCTTATCGATACACCGGGGGCATATCCCGGTATAGAGGCAGAAGAAAGGGGGCAAGGGGAGGCGATTGCAAGGAATATTTTGGAAATGACCCGACTAAAAGTTCCCATTATTGTAGTAATTATTGGTGAAGGCGCTTCAGGAGGGGCATTGGGTATCGGAGTAGGGGATAAGGTGTTGATGTTGGAAAATACCTGGTACTCCGTCATTTCACCGGAATCTTGTTCTTCCATCCTTTGGAGAAGTTGGGAGTATAAGGAAATTGCGGCAGAGGCCCTAAAGCTTACGGCAACCGACATGAAAAAAATGAAGCTGATAGACGAGATCGTCCGTGAACCGGTAGGTGGTGCACATACCAACAGGGATAAGACTTTTGAGATCGTAAAAAATAAAATTTCTTCGCATTATGAGGAATTGAAAAAGTTATCACCAAAAGAATTGGTAAAAAACCGAATGGACAAATATGCCAACATGGGAGTATTTAATGGATAATATCCCTTTTTGACAAGCTTAAAAAAACTGGAGCCGAAATTCTCCGGTTTTTTTTTGCTTATGAACAAATTTCGTAACTTATCAACAGGCATTTTGTTGAACAACTGTTAACATCCCAAAACCCTTTTTAATTCTTATTTGTATAATTTAGCACTCATGGAAAAAACGAACCCCGTTATTGGTCATCGAATAGACAAGTCGACCATCATTAGCCTGGAAAAGGGGAAAATTCCTCCTCAAGCTGTTGATTTAGAGGAGGTTGTGCTTGGCGCAATGATGATCGATAAAAAAGGGGTGGATGAAGTAATAGATATCCTACATCCTGAAGTATTTTACAAGGACGCCCATAGATATATCTACGAGGCCATTTTTAAGTTGTTCGAAAATTCCGAACCGGTGGATTTATTAACCGTTTCGGCACAATTGAAGAAAGATGGTAGGCTGGAAAGTGCCGGAGGCGATTTTTACCTAATAAAATTAACCCAAAAGGTGGCTTCTTCCGCGCATATTGAGTTTCATGCGCGTATAATCCTTCAAAAATTTATCCAACGTAGTCTTATCAAGATTTCAAATGAAATCATTGAGGAGGCCTATGAGGATGCTACCGATGTGTTCGATTTACTGGACAACGCCGAATCCAAACTGTACGACGTTACCCAAGGGAACTTGAAACGTTCCGCGGAAACGGCCCAGAATTTGGTCATACAGGCAAAGAAGAGAATTGAGGAAATTGCAGGCAAGGAAGGACTAAGCGGGATTCCATCCGGTTTCGACAAATTGGACAAATTAACCTCCGGATGGCAGCCCAGTGACTTGGTTATCGTTGCCGCCCGTCCAGGTATGGGTAAAACGGCCCTTACCCTGTCCATGGCCAGAAATATTGCGGTAAATTCCAATATTGGGGTGGCATTCTTTTCCTTGGAAATGTCATCTGTGCAATTGATTACCAGGTTGATATCCTCGGAGACGGGCCTTTCTTCCGAAAAATTACGGACAGGAAGATTGGAGAAGCATGAATGGGAACAGTTGAACGTTAAGGTAAAGGCCTTGGAGACTGCACCATTGTTTATTGATGATACCCCTTCGCTTTCCATATTCGACCTTAGGGCAAAGGCCAGGCGTTTGGCTTCGCAGCATAATATTAAAATGATCATTATTGATTATTTACAGTTGATGACCGCCGGGGGAAGTCAAAAAGGAGGTAACCGTGAACAGGAGATATCTACTATATCCAGGAACCTAAAGGCCTTGGCCAAGGAATTGAACGTTCCGGTAATAGCCCTGTCACAGTTATCACGTGCCGTTGAGACCAGGGGCGGTAGTAAACGACCTATTTTATCGGATTTAAGGGAATCCGGGGCCATTGAACAGGATGCGGATATTGTTTCCTTTATCTATAGACCGGAATATTATAAGATTGATGAATGGGATGATGAAGAACGCTCCCCAACTGCCGGACAAGCCGAATTTATTGTGGCAAAGCATAGAAATGGCGGTTTGGAAAATATCCGGCTCAAGTTCCTCGGACATTTGGGTAAGTTTGACAACTTGGACGACTTTGATTCCCCTTTTGAATTTCAGTCGAAAATGAACGCCGATGATGATAATCCCTTCATCACCAAAAACCTTCCGAATGCCAACGAGGCCTTTGGCAGTTCCATGAACGATGACACCATGCAGGATGATAACGATGTGCCGTTTTAAAAGGGGTACGTCTTTATATATTTATAGTTTACGATTTTGGTTTTGGTAGGGTTCATGTCGGGATTTAATATCTGTGAGGTATCTTTCATCTTTTTTCTTTCATCCTATCTATTTTCCCTTCCCTATATTCCGTTTCATCCCATTAAGTAACAAGGTTTTTTTAAAATTTTAACCCCTTTTCAAAACCGTAGCATCAATTTTCCAGTATCTTTGGGTATATGCACATTAGATATAGGTACATGCAGAAGTGTTTATTCTCCCTTTTCTTTGTTCTTTTTTCTATTATGGAAATTTCAGCTACTTCCATTCTTGTTCCTATGGATGCCGAGAGTCAGAAAAACCATTTAAAGGCATACGGGATCACCTATTGGGTCCTGACCAAACAACAAAAGGTACAGTGGCTTTTAAATTATAGGGGCGGATCTTTTTTGTTGCCGGATGGGGAAAACATTCGGAGGGAATGTCAGATAAGGGGAGTATCCTTTGAGATTGTTTCAGATTCCCAGACCCAGATTATTTTAGAAGAAATTGCAAGTCCTTCGCAAAACCAAGAAGTGGTAATTTTGGAGAAGGCCCCAAAAATAGCGGTTTATTCCCCTAAAGACAATTCCCCTTGGGACGATGCAGTTACCATGGCACTTACCTATGCCGAAATCCCTTATGATCAAATTTATGATGGGGAAGTTCTGGAGGACAAATTGGTGCTTTATGATTGGCTGCACTTGCACCACGAGGATTTTACAGGACAATACGGTAAATTTTATGGCGCCTATAGGGCAGCTCCGTGGTATATAGAAGGGAAACAGCAGGCAGAAGCCCTGGCCTTAGAATTAGGGTTCAATAAAGTTTCGGAAGAAAAGCGGGCCGTGGCCTTGAAGATAAGAAATTACGTTATTGGGGGAGGGTTTATGTTTGCTATGTGCTCTGCCACCGATAGTTTTGATATAGCCTTGGCCGCGGACGGCGTGGATATTTGCGAACCCATGTTTGATGGGGACCCATCGGACGCCAATTATCAGGGAAAATTGGATTTTGGGAAAACCTTTGCCTTTACCAATTTTACACTGGAACGCAATCCGCTGCAATATGAGTTTTCTTCCATAGACATGACTAATAAGCGTGGCGATGTTCCCAAGGAATCGGATTATTTTTCCTTGATGGATTTCTCGGCAAAATGGGACCCTGTGCCTACCATGCTATGCCAGAACCATACCGCCCTGGTGAAGGGATTTATGGGGCAGACCACTGCTTTCGATAGGGAGTCTATAAAACCTACGGTTTTGGTTTTGGGGGAAAATAAAATTAATGGAGAGGCCCGCTATATACATGGGATCAAGGGAAAGGGGTTCTTTACCTTTTATGGGGGGCACGATCCGGAAGACTATCAGCATAGGGTAGGGGATCCCAAGACAGAATTGGAGCTACATCCCAATTCTCCCGGTTATCGACTTATTTTAAACAATGTACTGTTTCCTGCCGCCCAGAAAAAGAAACAAAAGACTTGATCGGAAATGGCCCGGCCCAAGGATAGGAGAACCTTTGGATTGAATGGGTTCAATAGCAATCCATTTTAATCTGCTTACGGTTTTGGAAATGGCTCAGGTCTTTGCCCAGATATTCGTTGCAGAGTTGCTGTAGTTCTTGCAAAACCTCCTTTTGCATGGCTATAGATCCACATATCATGATGCAGCCCTTATTTTTCAAAACATCCAAAAACACATCCTTATCCCGTTGGACCAAGTGCTGCACATAAATTTTTTCAGGTTGATTACGGGAGTATGCTGTTTTAAAATGGGTCAGTTTTCCTTCTTGGAGCGCACTTTCAATGTAATCTTGGTAAAGATTGAAGGAGTTGTTTGTCCTAGCTCCCCAGTACAAATAAATTTCCCTCTTTTTGATGTTTTCCCGTATCATTCCCAAGAACGGACCAATACCGGTTCCGGTGGCTATCAATATGGTTCTTTTGGCATTTTTTGGAAAATGGAAATTTCTATTGCTTACCACCGTAGCGGAAAGTTTTTCACCTTGTTCAAATTGATACAAATAGTTGGAGCATAGGCCTTTTTGATGTTTTCGGATACTGATCAATAAAGTAGCTTTATCCAATTTACCAATGGAATACAATCGCTCGCGAGCCCCATCTGCCGGTACCACCGATAATAGATCCCCTGAACGGGGCGTTGATCCATTTTGGTTGGAGAGGTTCAATAGAAAAGTGCCATCATCGGAATTTTCGGTTTTATCAACGACTATAAAAGTGGATGGCGGTTTTGGTTTGGAAATCAGTTTTGGTTTCTCCAAATGTACCTCCAGCCCCACCATTTCCGACCATGATCTGGACCAATTATGGAAAGCTTCGAAAGATTGGTCGTTTACCGTAAAAACTTCATGCAGGGCAGTACTATTTTTGGCCGACTTTAAAACCTTATGGGCCTCGTAGGCAAATTGGCAGAAATTGGGATAGGCTGTGGAGCCAAACCCTACCACACTATAATTGAAAACCTTTTTTTGTTCATTTTTTTTAACGAGCTGGAGGAACCTGTCCGCGGTAGAGGGAGCTTCTCCCTGACCGTAAGTGGCCGTGATAACTATTAAATGCTCCATTTTTTTAAAATGGGCATATTGGTTCATTAAAGCTATATGGGTTTTTTTTCCGGCCAATAGCAACTGTTTGTGCAATTCCTGGGCAAATTGAAGTGTGGTGCCCCCTTCCGTGCCGGTCAGAATAACATATTCACTTTCACTTTTGGAATGTAGGTTTTTAATCTTGGTTTTAGGTCTTTTGAAATAAACGATAAAACCTGTTACGGTTAAAAAGGGGATCGACAAACTTCCCAGACCAAGCACTATAGACCATAAAATACTTCCTTCTCCCGTATGCAGAACCGTGGCCCAAGAGGATATGACGTTAATAACTGGGTATTTATCTTCGGCAAGTACCTCCCCGGTAACTTGATTGAGATATAACTCCCTATCCCTAAGGCGCACCATATAATAATCCTCTACAAATTCTGAAAAGGGGTATTCCAATTCCCTAAGCGCTGCCAAGGGAGTATTCTTAAAGAGGTCGAACTCGGTAAAATCCTTTACCGGTTCCTCTTGAATGGCATCAAAATCTACCTGAAGTGAAATTTGGGGGTCAGGTATGATCTCAAAACGGAGCATGGATAGATACACTCCCGTGATAGCCAATACCAGAAGTGTAATTAGTGAAAGCCTGGCGTATGCTACATGGTGGTATTGGGAAAAGTTCTCCCGGACAACGGGCGCAAAGAATTGCCTATACCCCCCTTGTCGTTTTGCTATGAGCACTATTCCTGAAATGCATATCAGTATTAGTAAAAATGAAGCAAATCCTATCAGAAAACGTCCCGTGGATTTTAGAAAGAGGGAGCGGTGGAGATTGGTGGCAAATTGAAAAAACGGCTTTTTTTGAATAAGATCGCCCAACTTTTCGCCCGTAAATGGATCAACATAAAAAGCATCATTTTTTCCATCCACGATGGCCGTTATACTTACGAAGCCGTTTCGGTCCCGCGATGCCGACAATACTTCTTCGTGTTTGTCATTTATATGCTTCAAGGTCTCCGCCAAGGAAAGTTCATCTGCCCCGGACACCCTGTAGGGTTCCATTTTATTCGAAATGGGTTCCACAGCCAGAATTACTCCTGTAACCGATGCAATTAAAAGAAAAACGGAAGATATAATGGCAAATAGCAAATGGCTATACCTCCATACCGATACGATCATAAAAATTAGCTGTTAGGTACCATTCTAATATAACGGATGTAACCTTTACCATCCACTTTTTCCTTAATAGTTGCCGAATTTAGTTCAATTTCCGCATCTATGGAATAGTATTCCTGATTCTCCACTGCGGACTCGAAGCGAACTTTGTAACCCGCATCAATATGGGAAGCGTTGAAGCCCAAAGAAATGATATTCCGTTCACCGTTTCCAATGGTAGACCCCGAAATGGCATCTACATTCTCCCCAATGCCATTGCTGAACTTCCACCAGTTTTTTAGGTCTGGAAACCATTCTTTATCGTCTCCCTGTATGTAAAGCGTCTTTTCGTATTTCCCTTCAGGATTGATCAATGAAACAACAATATAGGCCTTTTCACCAGTATAATTGGTCATTTGGATCATACATTTATAACTCACCTCCGCTTCCTTCGCAAAAGAGGAGAATACCAAAAGGGCAGATACGAGGAAAAGTGTTCCGGCGGTTTTGATCAATATATTTTGCATAGTTATTAGTTTAAAAATTGAAGATCAACCTTGTTTTTTATCAGTAGCTCGTTCTCACTGGCCAAATCGTAGGCGGTTTCACCAAACTCCGTGGTGGCCCCAAGGTCGGCCCCATTGCCAATCAAATACTTTAAAATCCCAGCATTTTCGGTCTTCATGGCGGCATAGTGCAATGGCGTATTTCCATTATTGTCCTTAGCGTTGATATCCGCCCCAAATGCACTCACTTTTTTGAGGAGGTCAAGGTTGTTCTTGGAAACGGCCAAATGCCAAACAGAGCTATTGTCGGCTTGTGGTTGTTTGAAATCAAAGCCCTTATTCTTCAATAGGGCCACTTTCCCATCAAAATCGATTGGATTGCCGCGGCTGCCAAAAAGATAGGCTGCCAAATTGTTCCCATTTTTGTCCTTTAGGGCAACATTGGCACCTTTTGAGATCAGGTAGGATACCACCTCGGAGCTATTGCCCTGAATAGCTAAGGTTAGCGCTCTGCGCCCGTCCTTATCTGCCCGGTCTATATTATCCGTTTTTTCCGCAAAGTAGGTAATCACTTCCAATTGGTTTCTTGCTGCGGCATTCATCAAAGCGGTATTGCCTTCTGTGTCCACCTCATTTGGGTCTACCCCTTTCCCCAAGAAATAATCAAAAATATTGAGGTCCTTGGAGGAACTTGCCAGATGGTGCAGGGGAGTTATATTATCTTTGGACTTTACATTGGCATCAACACCTAAACTTTCCAAATAAGTGTAGAGCTCCTGGGAGCTTTCCCGGCCTTTACTGGCAAATAAAATAGCATTTTCACCGGTGGTTTCGTTTCTTTTTGTTGAAATCCCACGGGCTACCAATTGTTTAAGGATATCCATATTGCCGCCTTGTGAGGCATAGTGAAAAATACCGTTGCCGGAGTCGTCCGTACTATTGATATCCAACCCCTTGCTTATAAAATAATCCACTAGTTTTAGGTCCTTGGCCCTGGATGCGGCAACAAGGAGGGCATTGTTCCCATGATGGTCCTTTTCTTTGTTTAAGTCTGCCCCGCTTTCAATTAAATAATCGTAAATAGCCGTGTCCGTTTGTCCTGAGGCAGCAGTAAAGGAAAGGGGGCCATAGCCATGGGAGTCCGTAAGATCTAGTTTGGCGCCGTTTTCGACCAAAAATTTTACTACCTCATAGTTTCCGCGGGATGCCGCCCAAAATATATAGGTGCGGGAATCGTGGGTACGTTTGTTTACGTCATTGCCCTGTGAAATCAAATATTGAATGGTGTTGACGGGATTATTGCCAAAGATGGCAAAAGTAGTGGCATCAAATCCGCCGGCATTGGCCGCTGTAATCGAATGACCATCTTTTTGAGTCGTTTCAATAGTGGCTATACTGGGTTGGGCCGTCCAATAGTCCCTGTCCAAAAAGGGATTGCTGGAAATTTCCGTAGCTCTTTGCGCTACTGCGCCAAAAGTAATGGCGGCTGTTGCAATAACCAGAGCAAATTTTCTAAAAATAGTGGTCTTCATTTTTTTGATTTTGATTTTGTGCCTTCTAGCATTTAAAACCATTATCGAAACCAAGGTTCCGATAACGGTTAAAAAAAATATGGCTGTTATGTAATTACTGGATGCCCAAATACAAGGGATCCGTCCAGTCTCCCAAATTTAGACCTACCGCCGTAGAGAAAATGTCCGGAGAGATCTTTGCTGTTAAAAATATTTCTATTTTTCGTACTGCTTCATGGGGTCAAGGCCATATTGGGAAATAACTTTCTTGGGATTAAAAAACACCGATAAAGTGACTTCCTTCTACGTTAACCAACTCTGCACCTTTGGTTACTGCCCCTGTTTCCGTATCTATTACATAAATGTTTCCGTTTTGCCCTACAGGCGCTTGGGTTACATAAATTTCTGACCCATCTACTACAAATCCTTGATATTGGAACAGGTAGAAGTCTTCATGATAAGGAATGGCATCAATTTTCTGTGCTGTCCCAGTGTTTAAATCGGCAAGGGCAAAAAATCCTTGGGCACCTGCTACACCTTCTAAAGACCCAGCATGGCGGTAGGCTATTACGGCTTTACCATTACCTGCCGGTCTCCAGGCTAGAATATAAGTATCTTCCTCACCCAGAGCATCGTCCAGGTTAAATACATAGGAATTGTCATATTCGTTGTCCGTATCAATTTTTAAAATATGGGAACCTTGTGGATCACCTTGATTTGCCTGATAAACACTTCCGTTGTATTCGAAGGCATTAATACTTCGGTATCCGTTGGTATTACCATGCCCTACGGTAGAAGTGATTACAGTTGGGTTTAATAGGGAAGGATAATCCAGAACTATAGTTTTGGAACCTAAAATTTCATAATCATTATCGCTCTCGACAGTTTCTGGATTTACCTTGCTTAAACGGGCACCAATATATAGCTTATTGCCAGCAGCGTTTAAAGTGGGCATGTCTATTCTGGAAATATAATAGCCGTTGGCCTCTTCTTCTGCACTTAAGGCCACACTATGCTCATGGAATTCCTTTATTGAAGAATTCACCAAATCCAAGGTAACCACACCAATTAGGGCATTTGTACGGGTATAACTTTCGTTTTCGTCAAATTCGTGTTCGGTGGATACATATACAGCCGCTCCTGTTTTATCGCCGTCAAATAATTTTATCCATCTGGGGGCAGAGCCTACATAAGGGGCAATACTAACCTCTGTACCGGTCTTTGCAAAGTCTTGCCCGCCGTTTACCGTATATTTCGAATAGTTGCCACCAGTATCCCCTGCGTAGCTAATATTGAATATGGTGTTACCGTCTTCCGAAGATTGTAATCTTGCAGTTCTGTTTGAAGGAGCTATAAATCCATTTTGAAAAGGTGCAATAGATTTGGTAGGGTCTTTGGCATCCTCACTGCTAAGGGCATAAATCAAGGTTCCTCCGTTTCCGTCTCCGGGATTATCCCCCATTTTAGCTGCGGCAACCGTAATCCATCTTGTGTCTTCAATTGGATCTGGGTCCGGATCAGGATTTCCACCGTTATCATCACTACTACAAGCCGTCATTAGACCGACTGTTATAACAATGGCGGTCAAGATTTTAAAATTTAAAAAACTTCGTTTCATTATAGTTAAATTTAAAAGGTTATAAATTATTGGATTATGTAATTCAGTTTTAGGTAAAAGGCCCTTCCCGGTTTTTGTACCGATAAGTTGTCATATACCGGCTTGTCCATTATATTTTTGATGTCAAAACTCATTACAAACCTGTTGTTCGGGAAGGCATAGCTAAGGCCTAGATCTTGTGCCATTTGCTGGGGTACTTTAAAAAAATCATCTCCAACGGTATTTCTACCTTGGGAGACCAAGTATGAAAACTCGCCCGTAAAGTACATGGTGTAGAATAGGTTTAGGTGCGATTTTTTTTGAATTATATTTGGGAGCGAATAGCGTAAACCGGCATTCATAGTAAAAAATGGGGTGTTGGGGACGTCGATTTTTATCCCTCTATTTACAATGTTCAGGTCAAATTTGGAAACATTAAAATTGAGTCCAAAATTGTTGTTGTATGTATAGTCCAATTGCGCGTCCACTCCCTTGGATGTTCCGCTTCCTTGATTTACGTAGAGAATTAATTCATCATCCACATTTAAGGACGTTTCAATAGGCAGACCGATCCTATCTTTGATATTTCTTGTAAAAAAATTGGCCGAAACACTAAAATCATGCTTATTGATTGAAAAAGTTCCAAGCCTGAACCCAAGGTTGTAGTTGTTGCTCTGTTCCGGATCTATACTGGAATTGGCCACTACATTATCGCCATCATTCCCGAATATCTCTGTTTCGTTGGGCAGGCGTACTGCTTTTTCCGCCGAGGTCAATAATGTGATGTTTGGTAGAAGGGCATAGGAAAGCGCAAACCCATATCCTTCATATTCCTTATTACTGCTTACAACCTCGTCCACTATCTGGTTGTTTCCATTCGAGTCTGTCTCAATTGCGGGATCGATACTTATCGTTTTCTGTTGATAGTACTTTCCAAATAAACTCGCTTTTAGTCTATCTTCAATAGCTGTTAATTGATAGGTGAGCGAATATATATTTTTATACAGATCCCTTGTTCCTTTAAATGTATTTTCCAATACGGACCTCAGGGCATCACTATCTTCCCTATCGATTCCGCTATAGACATGGTTTAGCAAAAATTTATGCCGGTCATTAATAGCATAGGAGAGTCCCGTTCTTATGGAGGCTACATTTCTATTGATTTTGGCCAGGGTAGGGCCTCCTTCTTGTTGGGACCGCCATGAATACTGGTATTCATCCCCTCTAAAATCAATAGCCCGTTCCCCGTCCCAACCGTAGGCCCAAGCAACGGTATCGTTAACGGCACGGTTTCGCTTACCGTACAGGCCGTGTACGTTTAAATCCAGCCCTTTAGTGAAAATATCTTTCTTTTGATAGGTCAGGTTGGCCAGCATGGCATCCGACTCCATAAACCTGCCCTTATAGGGCATGATGGTCATAAAGGCCCCATGTTGAATTTCTTTATAATCATTGGAAGCGGTAAGGCCAACTAAAAATTGGTCTGCCCATTTTACATCGGTATAACCAATTTGTGCCATTCCCCCTGTGGATCTATAGGCATCGTTGAACCTTTTGGCGGTAATAGGGGTCTGCACGCCTCCCAAGCCCGTAACCACTACACTTCTGCCCGAAACTTTGTAATCATTATCGGAATAATTATGAAAAAGCGATGCCTTTAAGGTCAGCCCTGATTTATCAAAACGGTACAGGCCATTTACATTGGTTTGTAAAGTGTTAAAAGACCCATAGGAAACTGAGGCATTTAAATTGGTTTTTGCCTCTTTATGAAGTACTATATTAATGGCTCCCCCTAAGGCATCATCTGCCAAATGCCCGGGCACCACTCCTTTGTACACCTCAATTTGCTTGATCATTGAGGGGGGTATGCTGTTTATGTTAAATGAGGAGCCGTATGTGGAAATGGGGATTCCGTCAATAAAAATTCGAACGGAGTTGCCCGATAATCCATTTAAACTATAACTAACATCGGCACCCAAACCCCCATTATGACGAACTTTTACACCAACCGTTGTGTTTAACAATTCGTTGGTCTGTATATTTCTTAGACTGGCTTCCTTTGTTGTTACGGCATTTACGGCAAAGCCCTCGGTCTCGAGCTCGGTTTCCTTGGTCTTGCCGTTAACGGTTACCTCATCCAGATTCTCTATGTTTTCCTGTAGGGCAAAATTAATTTTAATATTATTTCCGTTTTTACCGATCTCAAAGGTGTTGGAGCGTGTACCGTAGCCGATATAGGAAGCCACTACCTTGTGCTTTCCCGATGATAATTTGTCAATGTAGTATTGTCCATAATCGTCTGTAAGAACCCCAAGTTTTAGGCCTTCTACCAAAACACTTGCATAGGGCAAAGGCTTTCCTGTAGCGTCACTTACCGTACCTGATATTGTTCCTAAGGCTTCCTGCCCTATGGCAGACAAGAAAAATATAAGTAAGAAAGCCGTAAATATGTTTTTCATATTATTAAAAAAGCTATTTTTGCTATTAAGATTTAGTCTAAATAAATACTTTACAAAACTAATCTAGGATTTTGGGCAGGAATAACGCAAAAGGAACTATTAAATACGAAAAAGGAAGTAATGAAATGGAGGCTTAAAAAGCAGGGCAATGAACAATATCTGTATAGGAACATTGTTACGGAAGAATTTTTTAAAAATTCCTATATTGAAAATTCGGTACAATACAATGTAGTTGAAACAGATAATAAAGAAGGTGGGGTAGTGGTAGCATGTTCCCCATTTTTCCATAAAATGATGTCTAAGGCTGACGGATTTGAAGTGGGAGTTTCAAGTGATCGTCCCATTTTAAAATTCCATTTCACATTGGAAGGTGGGTATAGCTATGAATCGCGTATAGTGGATGAAACTTCGATTCATATTCCTGAGAACTATTGCAATATGTTTTATTTGCCGATTATGGAGGGAAAGGATATATTCTTAAATGAAAAATCCAAAATCTTTGAAATATATGTTGCGCATGATTATTTGCAGCACCTATTGCGATCAGAGTTAAAAAAACCATTTTTAAAACTACATAGCGCTATTTCCAATTTAAAACCCTTCATGCTTTGGGAGAAAAGTAGGCCTATATCCCAGCTATTGATCAGTAAGGTTAATGAGATTTTGCAATGTCCATATACGGGCCAGGTGAGACAAAGGTATTTGGAAAGTAAACTAACAGCCTTGTTGATCGATTTTTTATTGGGGAAACATACCTCAAAAGTTTTGGAAAGCAATATCAAAATCCCGGATGCAGACTATTTAACCTTGGTTAAGGTAGAATCACATATAAGAAAGAATTTAAAAAAGCCACTCAATATTATGAATTTAGCGGAATTGGCGGGATTCAATGCCACAAAACTGAAAAGGGATTTTAAGAAGGTCTATGGCACAACTGTTTATAAGTATATTACGGGTTTACGAATGGAAGAAGCAAAAAAAAGGATTGTGGAAGACCATATTTCCGTTGCACAGGCGGCATATGAGGTTGGTTATTCCAATCCGCAACATTTTACTGCCGCCTTTAAAAGAACCATGGGCTATTTGCCGAGTCTACTTAGACAGGCAACTTATTCCATATTCTCGCTGTTTTTGGAGATACCGTACAGCCTAATTGGTCTATAAGGGGTGTTTTAATTTCCGGTTTCGCTTTGGCTAATCAAAGACCTAAAAAGACAAGTGAGAATAATGAAAAGAGAAACTAGAATAGAACTACATTTATTTCAAAAATATGGGTAGTATTTAAACAGTTTCTAAGAATTGAGCAACTTTTCTAAAATATCCTCCACGCCGCTCTCATCATTGCTCTTTGTCCTATATTTTGCCGCCGCGGTTACATTGGGATGGGCATTGGCCATGGCAAAACTAAGATCGGCCATTGCCAACATTTCCAAGTCGTTATTGTAATCTCCAAAAACCAAGGTTTCCTGTCTGCCAATTCCGTACTTTTCTTGAATATGTTGTAGGGCATAGCCTTTGTTGGCGTTCATATGGGAAATATCCAACCAATGCTCTCCAGAAACCTTGACCTTTAATATGGATTCCAAATGATTTACCAAGGGAAGGATATATTTTTCAGAACTTTCAAAATGGTAAATAGCTATTTTTAAGACTTCGCCATCAAAGGAGGCAATGTCGTTTAGGATACTGAACTCGGAATAGTATTCCCTTAACTTGTTTATGAATTCATCTGAATTTCCATTGATGTAGGCATTGTTCTTTCCGCATAGCACAGGATGAATGTCCGCAACATTCCGTAATAATTCTATAATATCCTTAATAATGGTTTGGTTCAAAGGGGTAGCCAATAATTCCTGGTCCTGCTCTTTAACAAATGCCCCATTTTCTGCTACAATTATAATATCGTCCTTAATGGTATTCAATTTGTCCACTATACTGTTGTATTGCCGTCCACTTGCCGCAACAAACCTAATGTCCCGTTTCTTTAATTCTTCGAACAATTGGAAGAATTTGTTACTTACTTCATGTTTGGAGTTCAATAAGGTGCCATCCATATCGGTGACCACCATTTTTACCTTTGATAAATCCATTCCATTAATTTAAGGTGCAAAGGTATTTGTTATTGCCCTATTTAAAGACCTTCTTGCATAAAGTTTCACATTTCTTAATATTTATCGAAATTTGAATAAATTTCAAATACAGATGGTTATGCAGTTTTATCAGAAAGAGTTGCGTTTAAAGGCTTATAAAAGAGGGTTTCATTTAATTACGGATACCATTCTAGAGCAGCTTTCCCATTTAAATAGAATTCAAATGGGCATGTTGCAGGTGTTTATAAAGCATACTTCTGCCAGCCTGACCATAAATGAAAATGCGGATGCTACCGTTAGATCCGATTTTGAAAGTCATATGAATGTTATGGTTCCGGAAAATGCACCCTATTACCTTCATGACTATGAAGGTTCGGACGACATGCCCGCGCATATAAAATCCTCTTTAATGGGGGCTTCCGTACAGATACCTATTAGCAATGGGAAATTAAATTTGGGAATTTGGCAGGGGATTTATTTGTGCGAACACAGGAATAATGCCCATGGCCGTAATTTGGTAGTAAGCTATTTCGGGGTTTAGGCAATTGGGTTTTATATGTAAATTACGGGATTACCTATTTTATAATATATAGGGTGTAGCTATAAAAGATATGATTTTAGATAAAGCACAGATCTAGTGTTAATTTAATTGAGAAATAACTTCTCGACTCCGCTCGTCTGAACGACACGGGCAGGCTACCATTAACATCTTTATTAAGAATTTCAATATTAATGATATGAACTTGGCAACGGTAGTCACTTCGACAGAGTCCCTTTTCGGGACGACAAGAAGTCACATTGGCCAGGAGCTAGATGTGCGATTTAGCTCATGCCATATTATTTTAGGTGTATTCGTGAACCTTCAGTTTCTCATATGCATTCGAAATGACGACCTGGAAACCTCCAATTTATAACAGAAACCTTTAACTATCCCTCTACCGGTATCGTATTTGTTATATACTTCAAAATCAAATTTTTGAAATAATGTCAATTTATCCGCTTGAAGAATAACATTTCTTGGGTCTCGAAGTTACGATCGATTGTCCCGTCGAGCGCAGTCGAGGCCTGAATTCAAAGGAAAAACATACTTAACATAACACTTGATCACCTTCTAAGTTTGAAACACTGAATCAGGCCTATAATCCCATTTCTCCCTAAAGACATGCATGATACAACGCATAAAAAAAACCTGCTCCATTTGGAACAGGTTCTTATAAACGAGATAAGTTTATTAATTTATTTTACTTTGTTCACAATAGCTTTGAAAGCCTCTGGGTGGTTCATGGCCAAATCCGCCAATACCTTACGGTTTAGCTCTATGTTGTTGGCTTTTACCTTGCCCATAAACTGGGAATAGGACATTCCGTGCAATCTGGCACCTGCATTGATACGGGTAATCCATAGGGAACGGAAATTTCTTTTCTTGTTTCTACGGTCTCTGTAAGCATATAACATTGCTTTTTCAACCGCGTTTTTGGCTACTGTCCAAACGTTTTTACGTCTTCCAAAGTATCCTTTGGCCTGCTTCATTACCTTTTTTCTTCTGGCTCTGGAAGCAACTGAATTTACTGATCTTGGCATAATTTTAATTGTTTTTTTGTAGTAGGCGGTCGATAATCGACACTTTTTTTATTTAAACCGTAAATATTAGATCTACAATTACAAATATTTTGGCCCAACTCCAGGGTTAATAATTACCGTTGGAACGATTACTTTAAACGCAATTGTTCCTTAATACTGTTAACATCCGCCTCGTGAACCAGTCCAGAGTGGGTTAACGCCAGCTTACGCTTTTTGGACTTCTTCGTTAGAATATGGCTCTTAAAGGCGTGCTTTCTTTTAATTTTACCACTACCGGTAAGCTTAAATCGCTTTTTGGCACTGGATTTTGTTTTCTGTTTAGGCATTTTCTTCCTATTTATTAATTTATCTCGCTTACTATCTTTACGCTAAAAACATATTTTAGCATTTATTTTGCTGACCAATGCCATGTGGCCATGGTTTATTTTTTTGTTTTTGGGGCAATAAACATGGTCATTCGCTTACCTTCAAGTTTGGGCATTTGTTCTACTTTTCCCAAATCTTCCAATTCGGATGCCAACTTAAGCAATAATATCTCCCCTTGGTCTTTATAAACAATGGAACGACCTTTGAAAAATACATAAGCCTTTAGTTTTGCACCATCTTTTAAGAATTTTTCTGCGTGTTTCTTCTTAAACTCGTAATCATGGTCATCCGTTTGTGGACCAAACCTTATTTCTTTTACGATTACTTTGGTGGCTTTCGCCTTCATGACCTTCTCCCTTTTCTTTTGCTCGTAAAGGAATTTCTTGTAATCTATAATTTTACAAACAGGCGGATCGGCTTTGGGAGAAATTTCTACTAAATCCAATTCTAGTTCCTCTGCTTTCGCCAAGGCTTCGCGGGTGTTGTATACACCTACTTCTACATTGTCGCCAACCAACCTAACCTTGGGCGATGAAATACTTTCATTAATATTGTGGGGGTTTTTATTTTCCCTCCTAGGTTGGGGTCTAAATCTTTTTCTAATTGCTATGACGTAATCTTTTTAGTTAAACATTTACTTCTTAAACCTCTTTCCGTTTGTACCGCTCCTTGGGAGGGGTGGATCCGTTTTTTTAAACTAATCCCGGGGAGGCAATTTTTAAAACGACTTTAAGGTACTGTTTATTTCATTTATTACCAAGTCGGTAAAGGCTTTTACGGAGATGGCGCCTAAATCTTCGCCACCGTGTCTCCTAATGGAAATGGTTTCCTCTTTTTCTTCATTCTCCCCTACGATCAGCATAAATGGAATTTTATTCATTTCTGCTTCACGTATTTTCTTGCCCACCGTTTCGTTTCGGTTGTCAATGAGGGCGCGAATGTCGTTATTTTCTAAGGAATTTAAAACTTTTTGGGCATATATTTCATGTTTTTCGCTGACAGGGAGGATTATGGCTTGCTCCGGCATCAGCCAAAGTGGAAAATTCCCACCGGTGTGTTCCAGTAATAAGGCTATAAAACGCTCCATACTTCCGAAAGGTGCCCTATGGATCATAACCGGTCTATGAAGTTCATTGTCGCTACCTTTATAGGTAAGGTCAAAACGCTCTGGGAGATTGTAGTCCACTTGGATGGTTCCCAACTGCCAGTTCCTGCCAAGGGCGTCCTTTACCATAAAATCCAACTTGGGGCCATAAAATGCAGCTTCGCCACTTTCTATCACAAAATTCAACCCTTTTTCTTTGGCGGCATTGATTATGGCGTTTTCCGCCTTTTCCCAGTTTTCGACAGAGCCTATATATTTTTCAGGTTTCTCCAAATCCCTTACGGATACCTGGGCAGTAAAATTACCGAAGCCCAATGATCCCAATACATATAAGGTAAGGTCTATAACGTTTTTAAACTCATCCGCCAACTGATCAGGGGTACAGAAAATGTGGGCATCATCTTGAGTAAAGCCACGTACTCTGGTAAGGCCATGTAGTTCTCCACTCTGTTCATAACGGTAAACTGTTCCGAATTCAGCATATCTTTTCGGAAGTTCCCTATAACTAAATGGCTTGGTGTTGTATATTTCACAGTGATGTGGACAGTTCATTGGCTTCAACAGGAACTCCTCATCTTCTTTTGGGGTCTTTATGGGTTGAAAGCTGTCTTCCCCGTATTTGGCATAATGACCCGAGGTTACATATAGTTCTTTTTGTCCTATATGTGGGGTAACTACCATCTCGTATCCGGCTTTCTTCTGTGCTTTCTTTAAAAAATTCTCCAAGCGTTCCCGTAAAGCAGCTCCTTTTGGAAGCCATAAGGGGAGGCCTTGTCCTACTTTTTGGGAAAAGGTGAACAGTTCCAATTCCTTGCCCAGTTTCCTATGGTCCCTTTTCTTGGCCTCTTCCAATAGTTCCAGGTACTCGGTAAGTTCTTTCTGTTTCGGAAAGGAAATACCATAAACCCTGGTCAACTGATTATTTTTTTCGTTCCCCCTCCAATAGGCACCGGCTACGCTCAATATTTTGATGGCCTTTATGATACCGGTATTGGGGATGTGTCCTCCCCTGCATAGATCGGTGAAGGTGTCGTGGTCACAGAAGGTAATGGTGCCGTCTTCCAGATTTTCTATGAGTTCTACCTTGTATTGGTTCCCTTGGGATCGGTATAGTTCCAATGCTTCTGCCTTGGTGGCGGAGCGCATCTTAAAATCGTGTTTTCCCCTAGCAATTTCGAGGGCCTTCTTTTCAATTTCTGGAAAGTCCTTTTCGGAAATGCTGCCTTCTGCCAAATCTACATCATAATAAAATCCGTTATCAATGGCCGGCCCTATGGTCAGTTTTACACCGGGGTACAGTTCTTCCAGGGCTTGGGCCACAACATGGGAGGTGGAATGCCAGAAGGCGGTTTTTCCTTCCTTGTCGTTCCAACTATATAGGATAAGGGATCCGTTTTCCTTTAATGGTGTTGCGGTTTCAACGGTGACCCCATTAAATTTTGCGGAAATTATATTTCGTGCCAGACCTTCGCTTATGCTTTTGGCAACCCCTAAAGGTGTAGTCCCTTCTGCATATTCCCTAATGCTCCCGTCCGGTAAAGTTATTTTGATCATGTTTTTTGTCGTAATAAGTGTGCAAAGATAACATCTAGTATTTAAGTTGGCAATATATAATAGGAACGATTTTGTTTGTACATATATGGAATAGTTGTTTGGCGTTCCCTCCTTTTGTCTGGCCGTGTGCTGTTCTGTATCCTTTGCTTTGCTCCGGGGGATGGCGCTGCGCCCCCTTCCGGCGGGCAGGCCTAACGCGGGTGGCGTCAATTTTTACGTTCCGTTATTTTGCGGTTCAGGTAAAAAGTATTAAATTGT
>NZ_QVON01000010.1 GCF_003426735.1 Arenibacter sp. P308M17 | reverse complement strand
TTTCAAACCGGCCCATCTTCAAATCATCAAATTGCCTAATTGTTTCATCGATCCATTGTTCAATTGGTACATTGATTCATTGGTAAATTGGTTCATTGGTAAATTGGTTCATTGGTACATTTCCAAATCGGCCCGTCATCAAATTGACTAATTGTTACATTGGACAATTGCGGCATTGATCCATTGCTACAAGCTGCTAACTTTTGTAAATGACTTCATGAAGTTACGAAAACCTTTTCGTAGACCAAATGTCCTGTGTTCGGGGACATGGTACTAAAGTGTTTTGTGCCATGTCGTTTGGGAAATGGGAGTTTTATAACTTATAGTTATATATTTAAGATTTGAAACTACTGTTTCAACTAACCTAAGCCTCAATTTTATGAAAACTCCATTGTTTTTAAGTGGATTATTGCTGATTTTTATTTCATGTGGCGATCGTCCAACCAAAGAAACTGCTGCCACAACTACAGAGCCCATCAAAATAAAGGATTATCTACCTTTCTCCAAGCTACAACTGGAAGATCTGTCCATGTTTGAGGTAGATACCAATAATTGGAATATTGTTGGGGATGTCTACGTGGATAGAAATAAAGACAAGATATTAAAAGCCTTACCAGGTAAGGGGATATTGGCAAATATTCCAAGAGGGGAAACCAATAACGGTCATCTTTTTACAAATTTTGACCATGGTGATATCGAAATTGAGCTGGATGTGATGATGCCCGTCAACTCCAATTCCGGTATTTATTTTCAGGGCAGGTATGAAGTGCAATTATTGGATAGTTGGGGAGTTAAGGAACAAACATCCGGGGATATGGGAGGAATTTATCAAAGATGGGACGATGCACGAGGTAAAGGAAACGAAAATTTTGAAGGACATCCTCCAAAGGTCAACGCTTCTAAATCGCCCGGACTTTGGCAGCATTTTAAAATTATATTTCACGCTCCAAAGTTTGACGCTTCAGGTATTAAGACGAGGAATGCCAGTTTCCAAGAGGTATGGTTGAATGGTGTGTTGATTCAGGAAAATGTGGAGGTTACCGGTCCTACTAGGTCATCTGCTTATGAAGATGAAAAGGCAAGAGGTCCCTTAATGATTCAAGGAGATCACGGTCCCTTTGCCCTAAAAAACATCATCTATAAAAAGTATGAAGATAAAAAATTGACCTTGACCGATATGTATATGACCGAATACGAAAGTAATTCGGATTCAATTACAGGCTTCGATACCCTTACTGTGGTTAGGAATATAAAGGCAGACAGTATTTCTGCCAAAATGGTCACAGGGGATAGGGTGCAAAGAATATTAAAGTATGATGGTCAAATGGATATTCCAAATTCTGGAACCTATCTCTTTCATGTAGGGGTAAACAATGGAGGGGCCCTATTAATTATAGGCCAGGATACGGTAGTTGATCTAAATGGGGATTATAGTTTGGAGACCCCTGGGATAGGGGAAGTGGAATTGGCAAAAGGGAAACTGCCCTTCACTTTTATTTATAATAAGCACAATCCCTGGAATACTGGATTTAGAATGGATGTAGAGGGGCCTGAAATGCAAAGGATGTCCTTGAATGCCAAGAATTCTTTAGGATCTTCCAATAGGGGAGCGGAAGAGGATATATTGATTAATGTAGGAGACGAGCCTACTATGCAGCGCGGATTTATGATGCATGATGGCGAAAAAAGGACACATTGCATTGCGATAGGTACCCCGGAAAAAATAAACTTCTCCTATGATTTAAGTAGGAAGTCCATTTTACAGGTATGGGAAGGGGATTTTCTGGATGTTACCCAAATGTGGCATTCTCGTGGAACCAATCAATTGGCTGTACCCAAAGGGTTTTCCGTGGCCTTCCACGGTGATCCGGATTTTATGATCTTGGAAAATAAGGATATGATTTGGCCAGATAGTATTCCATCAAATATAAAATACAAACAAATTGGGTATGAGATTAGGGACAACGGTATTCCAGTATTTCTACATCAAATAGAAGGAACGTCTATTAGCAATACATTTATACCTTCTGAGAAGGGTCGTGGGCTAACACGTAACATCGCCGTAAATGGCAAGGAGGATATTTGGCATAAAATTGCCGAAGGGGAATCTATTCATGTGCTTGAGGATGGTACCTTTATTGTTAAGGATGAAAGCTATTTTGTCGACTTCCTAGGAAATAGCGACTTAGATCCTATTATCCGTCATTCCGATGGAAAGGATGAATTACTTCTAAGAATACCCGCAGGTAGCGGGAACATAACTTACAATATTATTTGGTAACCCAAAACAACCAATTATGCAGATTTTAAGACAAGCCGTATTCTATGTATTATTAATGGGTGCGATGCAATTTACCTTGGGTCAGGAAAGTTCGGACATGGCCAAAAAGGAATCCGAATATTATAAAATAGTGGATGTTCCCATCCCAAAGGACATTGTTTTGGAAGTAGGAGGTCTGGCCTTTACCGATGATGATAAATTAGGGGTGTCCACCAGAAGGGGGGAGGTTTGGTTAATAGATAGGGCATACAGTACAAACCCGGTTTATAAGAGATATGCGCATGGCATGCATGAGGCATTGGGCCTGGCCTATAAGGACAATGGTTTTTATCTTTCCCAACGAGGGGAACTTACCAGATTGGATGATAAAAACGGGGATGGAAAGGCAGATAGTTATAAGACCATCTATACCTGGCCCTTGTCCGGGAATTACCATGATTACTCTTATGGACCAAAAATATTACCCAATGGGGATATGTTGGTCACCTTAAATTTATCCTGGATAGGCCATGGAGCCAGTTTAGTAAAATGGAGGGGATGGATGTTAAAAATAACCCCGGAAGGGGAAATGACCCCTATTGCCACAGGCCTAAGATCGCCAGCGGGTTTTCAAGTGAGTCCTGAAGGCGATTATTTCTATACTGAAAACCAAGGGGATTGGGTAGGTTCAGGAAGGATGACCCATTTGGAAGTAGGTGATTTTGCGGGTAATCCTGAAGGTCTGAGATGGACAGATGACCCACGGTCGCCCTTAAGTTTGAAACAGGGAGATATTGAGGAACAATCTGGTTTGAGTCTTTACGAATATGCTAAAAAAGTACCGGCTCTTAAAGCTCCGGCTATCTGGTTTCCCCATACCATACAAGGGATTTCTACATCGGATATCCTATATGATACCACTAATGGAAAATTTGGCCCCTTTGAGGGCCAGATATTTATTGGCGACCAAGGGCATAGTAAGATTATGAGGGTGTTTATGGAAAAAGTCAATGGGGTGTACCAAGGTGCTTCCTTCTTATTTAAGGAGGGTTTTTCCTCAGGGATATTACGGATGATCTGGGGTAGTGATTCCAGTATGTTCGTAGGTATGACCAGTAGGGGGTGGGCCTCTACAGGGAAAGCTCCCTATGGTCTGCAAAGATTGGAGTGGACGGGGAAAGTACCCTTTGAAATTAAAACGATGAAAGCATTGGATGACGGATTTCAATTGGAATTTACCCAACCGGTCAATAAAAAGTTGGCTAGCAATACGACCAACTATCAAATGAAGAGTTTTACCTACCAATATCACAATACCTATGGGAGCCCCATAGTGGAAGAACAGCCGATAATGGTACACAAGGCAGCGGTCTCGGCAGATGGATTATCCGTGAAATTAACGTTACATGGAATGCGTTTGGGCTTTATCCACGAGATACAAATTCCGGACCTTACTTCCAGTTCTGGTCGGAAATTGCTGCATAACACTGGTTATTACACGCTGAACGAAGTTCCTGGGGGCGTATTGAAGTCACCTCAGATGACAGCTATGGTCAAATCGGGTAAAAATATTGCCCAACCCAAAAGAATTACAAAGATGCCGGCCGATTGGGATAATGGGTCCGATCAAAAGTTGATGATAGGTACCAAACCAGGATTGAAGTATGATTTGGAGGAAGTTAGGGTACAAAGGGGGGCAAAGGTAGCGCTTACCTTTAATAATAACGATGATATGATGCACAACCTGGTAATTACCCAAAAAGGCAAGGAATCGGTGGATAAGGTGGGGCAAATGGCCTTGATGTTGGGATTGGACGGACCGGATTATAATTATGTTCCGGATACCGATTTAGTATTGTACCATACGGCCATCATGCAGCCCGAAACGGCGGAAACAATTTATGTAAAAATGCCCGAGGAGCCCGGAGAATATTGGATTGTATGTACCTTTCCAGGGCATTCTTCCATAATGCGTGCGAAACTTATTGTGCAATAGGATAATATTGTATAACTATAATAAAGTCGTTTTTGGTCATATTGCGTATTTAAAATACGGTGATATTTAACAATCAAATTTCAACCCAAGAGTAGGTCTCTTTAAAAACATTTGTATAATTTTGGGGCATGCACGCCAAAGAGGAAAAATGGAATACCCTGTCCCATGCCCTTGGAGTAGTACTGGGGTTGATAGGCTTTGTGGTGGTATTGCAAAATAGCCGACAGCATACTACTTATGCCACTTTTTCAATTGTGGTCTACAGTGTTTCCATTGTGATGCTGTTTTCGGCATCTACCCTCTACCATCTTGTGAGGGATCCCAATTTAAAAAACGGGTTAAGAATATTGGATCACATCAGCATTTATTTTTTGATTGCCGGGACCTATACACCGGTGGCTTTAATTTTGCTGGGCAAAGGTAATGGATGGCTACTGTTTTATACCGTTTGGGGAATAGCTGCCTTGGGAACGGTAATGAAATTGTTCTATACTGGGAAATACGAATTTATTTCAGTGTTGCTATATTTAATAATGGGCTGGTTGATCGTATTGGATCTGGATACTTTACTGATTAAGACTTCTACCGTTGGTCTGGGAGTGCTTTTTCTAGGAGGTGCTTTTTATACCTTGGGAATTGTTTTTTACGCTATGGAGAGAATCCCTTATAACCACTTTATCTGGCATTTGTTTGTACTGGGAGGTGCCATCAGCCATTGGTTTTTTATTTTGATCGATGTGGTTTAAGGACGAATAATATCTTCATATTCTTTAAAGAAATCTTCAAATTTGGCCATGTTTTCCTTTAAAAACTCCATGGTCATTTGCCAGGTGTTTTTATTGTGAATGGAAACATGTTCCAAGCTTACCGAGACCCTGGAGATTTCCTTGCCGTTTTTTAGGAAAACCGTATCCTGAAACAGGGCTTCAGGTAAATATTCGTCTTTAAAAAGCGATTGCAGGGAGATTATTTTTTCCCATAATTCCAGCCGTTTTTCCAAATCCTGATTTTCAATATCCATAGATACCATGGCACTCTTTAAATCGAAATGAAATTTAAAGGAACAATCCTTAATACCGGTATTGTACAGAATCCATTTTCTGGGAAAGGATTTGCCGAAGGAAATCCAGAATTCCTGCCTTAACTTTTTGGCTTCGTCCCTGCTGAACATTTATAGGGAATAAGCTATTGCGATACCCAATATTATGACCACCAATTTTCGCAGGTTAAACTTATGGGCTTCCGAACTTTCAAACAAAATAACAGTCGAAATATGCAGGAAAACGCCAATAACCAAAGCGTTCAGGAAGACGGCATAGGTTTGGACAATCTCATAATTGGCAGCAATGTAGGTGCCTATGGGTGTCATCAAGGAAAATAGTACAATAAAGAATAGGGCAGAGGATAACTTTATCTTGGAGCTTAATAAAAATATGCTAAGGATGATGGCTATTGGAATTTTATGGATCAAAATTCCGTATAGAATAGTGCCGTGATTTTCTATAGGCAACCCTTCAAGCAGGGAATGGATACATAAGCTAATGAAAAGCATCCACGGAAAATCAGACTTTTCGGGGTCTAAATGAACATGTCCATGTTCGGCTCCCTTGGAAAAAAATTCTAGAAAAATCTGGAGCAGGATCCCCAGCATTATAAATACCCCTACCGTTTTTGGTGCTGCACTGCCATAAACTTCAGGGAACAGTTCAAATACGGTAAGTGCCAGTAAAAAAGCCCCGCTGAAAGCAAGGAGCAGTTTAAAGACTTCCTTGTTTTTTGGTTTGGTGAAGTACACAAATATAAAACTTAGCAATACGCCAAGAATGGGTAATACATATTTCATTTAGGAATGGTTCTGGTATTCTACAAAATTACCATATTGGCTAATAAGGGCTAAAATTAACGTATTTTTGCGTTATTCTTAAAGGTAGATATGAACAATAATTTTAAAATGGTGGCCAAGACCATGTTCGGTTTTGAAGAAATTTTGGCCAAAGAACTCCGTAACCTAGGTGCGGGAAATGTTGAAGAAGGGGTCCGGAGCGTTTTTTTTGAGGGCGATACCGGTTTCATGTACAAGGCAAACCTTTGTTTGCGGACTGCGATAAAAATAGTTAAACCCATTCATTCATTTCATGTTAGGGATGAAAACGATCTCTACAAAAAGATCTATGCCATGGATTGGTTCGATTATCTGTCCACCTCCACGACCTTTGCCATAGATGCCACGGTGAACAGCGAAAATTTTACCCATTCCTTATATGTCTCCCAAAAAACAAAAGACGCCATAGTGGATAAGTTTAGGGATACGGATGGCAGTAGACCGGATGTAGATATAAAATTCCCTGATGTTAGGATCAATATCCATATCCAGAACAATCAGTGCAATGTGGCCCTGGATTCTTCCGGGAGATCCCTACATCAACGGGGGTACAGGACTGCCACCAATATCGCTCCCATAAACGAGGTATTGGCAGCCGGTCTTTTGTTGTTAAGTGGATGGGACGGACAATGTGATTTTTTGGACCCCATGTGTGGTAGCGGCACTTTACTTACTGAAGCGGCCATGATTGCCTGTAATATTCCTGCCAACATTAATAGGAAGGAATTTGCCTTTGAAAAATGGCACGATTTTGATGCCGATCTTTTTGAAAAAATTGTAGATAGTAGTCTTAATAGGACCCGGGAATTTCATCATAAGCTCATGGGATATGACAAGGCACCCTCTGCAGTAAGAAAGGCCCAGGATAACATTGTCAATGCCAATTTATCCGATTACATAACCGTGGAAAGGAAAAACTTTTTTGATACGGAAAAATTCACGGACAATCACTTGCATATGGTATTCAATCCACCTTACGGCGAGCGATTGGATATTGAAATGGAGGAATTTTATACCGAAATAGGGAATACATTAAAAAGAAATTACCAGGGAACGGATGCCTGGTTCATTACATCCAACCTGGAGGCCTTAAAGTTTGTGGGACTCCGTCCTTCAAGGAAGATCAAGGTCTATAATAGCCATTTGGAGTCACGATTGGTAAAATATGTAATGTACGAGGGCAGTAAGAAGGCCAAGTTTAACAAAGAGGAATAGTTAAAATCCAATTATTTAAAAGTACAGAAATTTGAAACAAAAATACAAAGCCCTCATCTTGAATTTTCTAGGGTTCGCCATTTTGTTTGTTGCGGCCAGAATATTACTTGCAATGTAATTGTCCCTCAATACCCTGGTCTTGGCGTTTATGGCCGGGGAGTGGCCGCAAGTGTATTGGCACCCAAATCCAGTGCCGTAAAAATGCAATCGGGAGGGAAACTAATAATGAAATGGATTTTTCTTAAGGGGTTTTAGGGAGCTGTAGGTTTTTCTTCCATGGGCGGTTTCTTTTCTTCCTCTTCCTGAATTTTTTTGGCTTTTTTGTAGAGCGGTATAAAATAGGTGATGGAATAATTGTAACCCACGCCAAATTTACTCCCGTCGGTAACTTTGTTGAATCCTGGGATCCATAGGTTTCTAAAGTTGTCCGGTTCCTTGTTGCTTACCAGGAACCCAATGCGGACGCTGGCCCCTAAATAAATGTTGGCGAAGAGTTCGGCCTTTACACCCAGCACGGCTTCCAGCCAGCTGGCATTAAGTCCGCTAAATTCTTGGGCTACCTCCGAGCCCCAGGGAAAATCATTAATGGCATTGGGGTCAGGATTTATTTGATATTCCGGATCGTTCCAATATCGGTTAGTATCAAATATCTTATAATTGTTCAACGTTTGGTTAAAGGTACTATAGGCGTAGCGCCCCCCTACATGTATTGAATTGTTCATACCGTACCAATTGCCGTAGGTATTATAATCCACACCAAGTTTTAGGTAGCTTCCAGAGGTAGTAAAATTGTATAGGTCCTCTTGTTTGGTATTCTTTTCATTACCCAGTTCAGCTGCCACATAAAGTCTGTTGGTAATCCTATAATCCCCAACAATTTCAAGTCCTTGGTAGTCATCATTGAAAAATGAAATTAAGGGGCGACTAAGATCTATTCCTACCCTAATACCATAGGGGTCGGTGTGGGCCACCGTATCTTTTGGCTGCAGGTCAATGGGCTTGCTTTGGGAATATCCCAAAAAAATGGCGAAAAATAGAAAACTATTAATGAAATATTTTAACATGGGCCGCTGTTGAATTTTCTACCAATGGGGTTACAATCTCAATGTCCTTTATCCAATTATCCGTTTCCATTTTTAAATCACTACTTACATCTTCATAATTGGCAATATACCCACAGGCCCTGGAAACAAACTTATCTATCTTATTATAATTCAAGTATAAGGTATCCAGATCCCCTCCTTCAACAGTAATTGTGTCTCCGCTGGAATTAGTGGCCTCTACATCTGAAGAATTGCGGATAAAATAAAAACCTGTAGTGTTTTCTGCCACCTTTAACGGAATGGCAATGGAATCCAAGTCGGTTCTGTCGGATACCGTGGTGACCGTTGTATTCTGGCCAACTCCCACAATTCTAAATTTGGTAACCTTTTTCAATGCGGTAGGGTTGTCCACATCATAAAACCGTATCACTAGCAAAGGGGTGACCCCGTCTATACAGATATCATCTTTTTCACAGGCCCCTACGCTGATAAATATAATTATAACCAATATTGCAGTCTGGAATTTTCTCATTTTTGAATGGACTATTTGGCCCTTTTTTTTAAAAGTACAACATTTTCAACATGATGGGTTTGTGGAAACATATCAACAGGCTGCACTTTTAATATTTCATAATCCTCCTTCATCATTTCCAGATCCCTGGCCTGTGTAGCGCTATTACAGCTAACATATACTACTTTTTCCGGAGCAATGGATAGTATTTGCTGCACAACGGCCGCGTGCATACCATCTCTGGGGGGATCGGTAATAATTAGGTTTGGCCTACCGTGCTCCTTTATAAAGGCAGGAGTAAAGACATTCTTCATATCCCCTACAAAAAATTCAACATTATCTATTTTATTTCTCCTGGCGTTGGCCTTGGCGTCCGCTATAGCTTCGGGAACTGCTTCTAT
Source organism: Arenibacter sp. P308M17 (assembly GCF_003426735.1). Classification (GTDB taxonomy): domain Bacteria; phylum Bacteroidota; class Bacteroidia; order Flavobacteriales; family Flavobacteriaceae; genus Arenibacter. Next base: position 155,277 of record NZ_QVON01000010.1, on the reverse strand, counting down.
GCCTATAACTTTTTTGGCCTTTTTGGCTACAAATTGGGCAATGGTCCCCGTACCGGTGTAAAGGTCATATACCAATTCATTTCCATTAAGTTCGGCAAAATCCCGGGTTACTTTGTAAAGTTCATATGCCTGTTCCGAGTTGGTTTGATAAAATGATTTGGCATTTATTTTAAACTGCAGGCCTTCCATTTCCTCAAAAATATGGTCCCTTCCCGAAAAACATATGATTTTTTGGTCGTATATGGTGTCGTTCTGTTTTTGATTGATGACATATAACAGGGAGGTTATTTCTGGAAAAGTGGCTGCCAAATGATGCATCAATAATTCCCTTTTTTCCAAATTATCCTCAAAGAACTGGATCATGACCATAATTTCCCCGGTAGAGGAGGTGCGTATCATTACTGTACGCAGCATGCCCCATTGGTTTCTGGGATTGAAGAAAGAAAGATCGTTCTTTATGGCGAAATCCTTTATTTCCAACCTAATGGCGTTGGAAGGATCTTCCTGTAAATGACATTTTTTAATGTCCAATATTTTGTCCCACATACCTGGGATGTGAAACCCCAGAGCGTTTTTATCGTCAATTTCCCTGTCGGATTTAATTTCTTCCAACGTTAACCACCGACTATCCGAAAAAGAAAATTCCATCTTGTTCCTATAGAAATACTGTTTTTTAGAGCCCAGGATGGTATTGGTCTTCGGCAATTCCAAATGGCCAATTCTACGTAGGTTGTTCTCTACCTCCTTTTGCTTATAGAACAGTTGGTGTGCATAGTCCATATCCTGCCACTTACAACCGCCACAAACCCCAAAATGCTCACATACCGGTTTGGTTCTTTTATTGGAAAAAGAATGGAATTTGGTGGCTACCCCTTCAAAATAGGCCTTTCTTTTTTTGGTGGTCATAACATCCACCACATCTCCTGGGACAGTATTAATCAAGAATATTACCCGTCCGTCCGGCGCCTTTCCAATGGTCTTGCCTTTGGCTCCTGCATCAACTACTTCTACGTTTTCAAAAACTTGTCTTGTATTCTTTCTGCCCATGGGGCAAAAATAGGAGAATTTTTTAGGATTTATCTAGCTTTTTAACAGAGTCTTATTTGTATTTATTAGATTCGTAATTCCAACTCCGAATCTTAATGCGGAACGACCCATTTATATCATTACGGTTTCGGATTGGCGAGGGAATGAATTAAATAATACCCCAAAGGGTCTGCTGCTATTCAATTGACGAATCTTAAAACTATGTTTTAAATGGGAAAAATACTCTTTTGTTTATCTTTTTTGTGCTTTTTTTTAGGGGAAGCCCAGCAGAACAAAACCACAAAAAAAAGTGGTGCCAAAAAACCAAATGTTCTTTTCATAATTGCCGATGACCTAACGGCTACCGCAGTTTCATCTTATGAAAACCAAGCCTCGCATACCCCTAATATTGATCAATTGGCATCTCAAGGAACCAAGTATACCAGGGCCTACACCCAATATCCGGTTTGTGGGCCCTCAAGGGCATCTTTAATGTTCGGCTATTACCCCAATGCTACTACGACCTACGGATATGTCAGTGGAAGGGATAAGGTGGGGCCTTCACGTAAATCACTTTCACAATTATTTAAGGAGAACGGATACTATACGGCACGGGTAAGTAAGATTTATCATATGGGCGTACCTATAGACATAGAAACAGGTTCCAACGGTCAGGATGATGAGGCTTCCTGGACCGAAAGATTTAACAGTCAGGGACCGGAATGGACTGCCGTGGGGGAGGCAGAACGGGTACAGAACAATCCCTATGGGCTAAAGCCTAGAAAAGGCGGAAATGTGATGACCATCGTAAAGGCAGATGGGGACGATTTGATACATTCCGATGGCAAAACTGCAGAAAAGGCGGTACAACTTATTAGACAGCATAAGGAAACCCCTTTCTTTTTAGCGGTCGGCCTGGTAAGGCCCCATGTACCTTTTGTTGCTCCAAAGAAGTATTTTGAACCATATCCGCACCAAGAAATGGTATTGCCCCCTAAAGTGGAAAACGATTGGGACGACATTCCTGCCCGGGGAATTAACTACGTTACCAGTGTAAATGGTGAAATGTCCGAAGAGCAGGAAAAAAAGGCCGTAGCCGGGTACTATGCATCCGTTGCCTATATGGATGCACAGGTGGGAAAGATTTTAAATACCTTAAAGGAGGAAGGTTTGGAGGATAATACCATTGTTGTTTTTACTTCTGATCACGGATTTCATTTGGGGGAGCACCGTTTTTGGATGAAAGTAAGCCTTCATGAGGAATCGGTCAGGGTTCCCTTGATCATCAAAGTACCGGGAAAGGCAGCAGCGGTTTGTAATTCCTTTTCAGAACTTTTGGATCTGTATCCCACCTTGGCCGAACTGGCAGGGTTGGAGGCCTCCAAGGAATTACAGGGAAAAAGTCTTGTAAAGACTTTGGATGATCCCCAATCGGAAGTTAGGGATTTTGCTTTTTCCGTAAGCCAAGGAGGCAAGTCTTTTTTGTTGCGAAACCATAAATGGGCCTATATTCAATATGACGAAGATGCGGGAGCCGGCAAGGAACTTTTTGATATGGAGCACGATGCCAAACAGTATAACAATCTGGCCAATAATCCGGCTTATGGACATGTAATTGAAGAAATGCAAAGGAAGTTGCAGGGAAAACTGAATTCGGTAAGGGATAATAAGCTTGGATTGGATTATGGCCCAAGTAAGCAATGAAGTTTGGGTTGGCTAGCACACCAAATCTCCTTCTAAATGTATGGTGTTGCAGGTGTTCATCGCACCTAAAAACTCCTTTTTGGGCTATAGTTGCCCTATGTGCCAGTTTTCAAATAAAAGAGGGACCGGCAGGTTTTTCCTCTCAGAAATCAATCCCATAAAATTTTAGGATGCAAGTTACAATTCGTAATTTGCGGTCTCTGCTATGGATGGATGATTTCTCTCCCCAAGAAGGAATTGCTAAAGTTTATTTAAAAGTTATTTAATCATGTCGGTTTTGGAAAAGTTATCTTCTAAGGATGCTATGGCATTGGAGGAAAAATATGGAGCGCACAACTATCATCCGCTACCTGTTGTTTTGGGTAGGGGAGAGGGAGTTTTTGTTTGGGATGTTGAAGGAAAAAGATATTACGACTTTTTGTCCGCTTATTCAGCGGTAAACCAAGGGCATTGTCATCCCAAAATAGTCAATGCCATGATAAATCAGGCACAAACGCTGACCTTGACATCCAGGGCCTTTTACAATGATATGCTGGGAAAATTTGAGAAGTTGGCCGCGCAAACCTTTGGTTACAATAAGTTGTTGCCCATGAATACCGGGGCCGAAGCGGTGGAAACTGCCCTTAAGATCTGTAGAAAATGGGGCTACGAGAAAAAGAGAGTTGCAGAAAACCAGGCGCAGATTATTGTATGTGAAAATAATTTTCACGGACGTACTACCACCATCATCTCATTTTCCAATGATCCTATTGCCCGTAAAAATTATGGCCCCTATACGGAAGGTTTTATTAAGATTGAATACGATAATCTAAACGCTCTGGAAGAAGTTTTGGAAAGCGATAGGAATATTGCAGGATTTTTGGTGGAGCCCATTCAGGGAGAGGCCGGAGTATATGTACCTTCGGAAGACTACCTTGCCAAGGCATTGGAACTATGTAAAAAGTACAATGTACTTTTCATTGCGGACGAGGTGCAGACGGGAATAGCCCGTACGGGCAAATTATTGGCTACATGTGGTAATTGTAACTGTCCCGACAGGCACTGCAGCGGGACGCCCGAGGTGAAACCGGATATATTGATTTTGGGAAAGGCCCTTTCAGGAGGGGCTTACCCTATCTCCGCGGTTTTGGCCAATGACGATATCATGGAAGTAATAAAGCCTGGAAGCCATGGCAGTACTTTTGGCGGTAACCCAGTGGCAGCGGCAGTGGGCATAGCGGCCCTTGAGGTAGTCCGGGAAGAAAGGCTGGCAGAAAACGCCTATCAATTGGGGGTGCTGTTCAGGGAAGAGCTCAATAAGTTTATACCAACTTGTAATATAGTAAAGGCTGTCAGGGGTAAAGGCTTATTAAATGCCATTCTGATAAACGATACCGAAGATAGCTCAACCGCATGGGATATTTGTTTGGCATTAAGGGATAACGGTCTTTTGGCAAAACCGACACATGGAAATATTATCAGGTTCGCACCTCCTTTGGTGATGAACAGGGAACAACTTATGGAGTGTGTCGATATTATAATACAAACGCTAAGGAAGTTTGAAAAATAATATTCCTTCAGTTCAGTATGGTTTTGGGATAATGATTTTATGGCAGGCCTTATTATTATGGAGCCAAAAGAGTAAAAGGGTATATATTTACATTCCTAAAAATAGTGAACAGGATAATTATTATAAATAGTACCAATGGTGTTTTGGGGTGATAAATTACATCAGGTAAAATTTCTTTGCCCTTTAAGGGGGCATAAGTACGGACCCAATGATAGGCAATCAATAAAAATGCAGGAATAAATAGAAGGTTGTGTTTGGCCACACCCATTATATCCAAGTGTAGCAAATCGTGCAATGCCCTCTGGCTTCCACATCCTGTACAGTAATAGCCTGTGGCTATATAAAACGGACATTGGGGAAAGTGGTCGGAATTACTGGGGTTGTTGAAAAAATAAAGGAGCAGTATTCCAAAGAATACCACTCCCAATAGTAAGTTTCCCAATATTTTCTTTTTACTGGAAATCACCCGCATTCATTAAACCACCAAAAATACCAAAGATGGCCAAGCCAAAAAAAGCGATATATAAAAGCCAAAACAGGCCGGCTATGGCAATACCGACAATTGCCCAAGTTTTTGCATTTTTAGAGGCTCTTTCTGCCTGTTCATACTGGCCAAGGGCATAGGCCTCATTTACCTTGGCTGCATTCACAATACTTACTATGCCCGGAATAAGGCAACAGAATACCGTACTGATAATGGCTAAAACCAGATAGTTGTTCGGTTTGGGACGGTTTGGGTAATTCTCCATAAAAAAGCTTGATTAAATTGATCGATATAAAAATTATTGAAGGTTTTGAAAATAATCTTCCATTCTTTCCCTCATCAGTTCCTCGTTCTGTAAGGCGTCCCAACCAATAATGGAGATGATCCATATGAAAAAGAAGATTACCAGAATATTTAAAACTATCCCTATGATCGATAAGGTTTTGCCTAACTTAACATTGTTGTACCCCTCATACATACTGGGGTTTACTGCGTAGATCATGGTAGCTTTTTTTGCCAGGATAAGGCCTATTATACCAAATATCAGTCCAATAATTCCATAGCAGCAGCAGGTAACTATTGAAATAATCCCGAAAACCAGGATTAGGGTTGCGTTGGGTAGTTTTTGTTGTTCCATATTTTTGTTTAATGTATTAGATGAACCATTTTGTAAATATAACTTACAATGATGATTCCGGCGTTTAGGTATAGAAGATAAATTTTGATCTTGAAGGAATTTTTGATATTGACCAATAGGGAGGCACCAATGAAACCCAATAGAAATATCAGGGTGTAAATTGCGGGATACATCTTTAGGGCTTCAATAAAATGACCTTCAAACAAATAGGAAATGGAGCGTTGAATTCCGCATCCCGGACACTCAATACCAAAAATCTGCTTGTTCATACAGGGCAGCATATAATTTTCCAGTTCCATGGGAATGGCCATTGTAATTATTTAAAGTGCTAATATAATTCTTTACCGAAAAATACTATTATTTTTATGCAATGAAAACGAAACGGACGTTTTATTTGGTATTGATACTGCTAGGTGCTGGAATTGCGGGCTTGGGAGATCGGTTCATGCATGAGGAATATGCCTTGGCCACTGGAATTGCCCTTCTAATGTTTGGGCTTTACAAGACCACACAGTTATGGAGTATGGAACATTATGGGGATGAGGAAAAAGATAAAGAAAATGACTAATGGATTTTAAGGTAGGGGATCAGGTTGAGGCCATCGATGATATTGTTCAAGGAGTTGTGGTAAAAATAAACGGCGGACAAATTACTGTGGAAAGTATAGACGGGTTCTTGTTGAAATATACGGCTGCTGAATTATTGAAGGTTACCGGCTACAATGTTATTAAAGTGTCCAATTTTGAGGTAGCCAGAATAAAGGCGGAGAAAGAAGTCTCAAAGAAAAGGTCCAATAAGAAATTAAGGCCCAAGGAGCGTAATGCCCCGTTGATGGAAGTTGACCTGCATATCGATAAACTGACACCTTCTTCAAAGGGAATGACCAATTTTGAAATATTGAACCTTCAATTGGGTACGGCCAAACGTCAACTGGATTTCGCCATTCGCAAAAAGATACAAAAGGTGGTGTTGATCCACGGAGTAGGGGAAGGTATTTTAAAGGAGGAACTATATTTTCTGTTGAAGCGGTACGAAAACGCAAAGTATTATGATGCGGACTACCAGAAATACGGTTTGGGAGCTACGGAAGTGTATTTTTTTCAGAGCACCCCGTGATCAATTGGTTGTAACGGTTCCAAATTCGTTTATTCTTAGATCCGTGATCCGTTGATTATTGGAACTGTTGATAAAGGTAATCCCGCTCAATCTTATGCTGTGTTCGTAAGAAGTGCTTTCGCCATCAACTATTGCCGTAGTGGTTATAAGTACGGACCCACCTTCTGCCTCAATTTCTTGGATTACCGTAGGTTCCGTTACTGGAATTTCCTCACAAAAATAGGCATTGGTAACATTATCTGAAAAAATGCGATAGGCTAGGGTTGTGTTACTGGAAATGGGATATTCAACTTCGCCATCGGATGCCTCGTTTTTAAGGGTTCCACTTGGCACCCTTAGTATTAAGGCCTCACTGCCCACAATTTTAAAAAATAAAGTGCTGCTAGTTGTAACCGAACTGCCACAATATGCAATGTTGCTATCGTCAAAATTGATAGTTTCAATTTGTAGATCCCCATCATCGCATGAATAAAGGGCTAGGCACAATAGGAAAGTCAGGAGATTTTTCATGCCCCAAATTTAATCGAAATAAAGGTTATAATCCTAGAGGTTTATGAGCATTTTGCAGGAAATTAACTTTATTTCAAGTAATTTTGGTGCACTTTTCCTGAGTTGGGAAAGTTTTTAATTTGATTTATTTTTTAATGAAAAAGGTTTATTTGGATAGTGCGGCAACCACTCAGGTTAGACCGGAAGTCATCTCAAAAATGCAGGAGGCCTTGGCCAATTGCTATGGCAATCCATCTTCTTCCCACGGGTTTGGTAGGACAGCCAAAACGGCTATTGAAAAGGCAAGAAAAACCATCGCTAAGTACTTAAATGCGCATCCATCGGAGATAATCTTTACTTCGGGAGGTACCGAAGCGGACAATATGATTCTTAGATGTAGTGTAAGGGACCTAGGGGTAAAAACTTTGATCACCTCCAAGATTGAACATCATGCCGTTTTACATACGGCACAGGCACTTTCCCAAGAATATGGTGTTGAACTTTTGTTTGTGGAGTTGGATAGTAATGGTAATCCGGACCTATCCCATTTGGAGTCACTACTGAAAAGGGATGGTAGTAAGAAATTGGTGAGCTTGATGCACGTGAACAATGAAATCGGAAATATTGTGGACATAACGGCCGTAGGCAAACTATGTATGGAAAATGATGCCTTGTTCCATTCCGATACGGTGCAGTCCATTGGCCATTTCCCATGGGATGTACAGAAAGCCAATGCCCATTTCTTGACAGCTGCGGCACATAAGTTTCATGGTCCCAAGGGAGTCGGGTTTGCCTATATTAAAAGGAACTCAGGTTTTAAGCCTCTGATTTTTGGTGGGTCACAGGAACGTGGTTTTAGGGCCGGAACGGAACCCTATCATAATATTGTAGGTTTGGAGGAGGCCTTTAAGGCCGCTTATGACCACTTGGAAGAGGAAAGGAATTATGTGACGGAGCTAAAAAGATATTTTATAGAAAAAATATCCAAAGTAATTCCCGGTGTGGCCTTTAATGGTCTTTCCGGGGACATGGAAAGAGGTACCTATACCCTTGTGAACGTGCGCCTCCCTTTTGATCCTGAAAAGGCACTGATGCTATTGTTTCATTTGGATCTAAAGGGCATAGCCTGTTCCAAGGGTAGTGCATGCCAGTCCGGCAGCGATATTGGTTCGCACGTTCTTGCGGAAATACTTTCGGATGCGGATATGGAAAAACCTTCTTTGCGATTTTCTTTCTCAAAATATAATACCAAAGCGGAATTGGATTACGTGGTTGAGGTGTTAAGGGAATTTGGTTCCGATTAGTTCTTTTTTCGATCCCGGGGACGTTCCCTGTCGTAAGGAAATTTTCTGGAAGCCAGTTTCATCATGAGATCTATAAGGTCTGTAGTATTTTTTCCGGACTTCTTATTGATTTGTTTTTCATATTTCCAGAGTAATTTACCAGTAATTCCGTCACTTATCTTTACTCCTATTCTACCGTAGTTGGCATCGCCGTTAATATAATCAAGAAGGCTGAATTCTGTAGGAACACCTTTGGATAACAGTACATTTAAGTCCAAAGTGCCACTTATAATGCCATCAACTCCCAAAATTTGTGCAAGTTCCTTTACGCCGTAAACATCAATATTGTCGTATGAAATTCCATTTTGTTTTAAGATGGCATTGGTGTTTTTTGTATTTTGGAACTCCACGGAAAATTTCTTTTTCTTTTTTCTTTTGGAGAAATAAGTTTCCAGGGCGTCCTGTACGGCATATCCTTCCTTCTCTTTCAAATCTTTTAATTCAGCACTGGATATTTCATCTTTCAATTCCAAATTGGTCAAGAATGGAATAATGGCCAGACTGTTGTGGTCTTGGCTCAATTCATCAAACTTTTCACTTTCATAAATGTTCTTTTGTGCGGATACACCCAGGCAGATAAAAGTGAATATAATTATAAGAATATTTTTCACACGTTTAAATTTTTATAATTAATTGTTTTTAAGGTAATTAAAAAAATTGAGAACGTGTGTAACCTCTTCGCTCCGCTCCGTTCTCGCATTAAAAATTTTAAACATCTCCTTCCAACAGTGATCGGGATCCGAAGGAATTTTTAAATTTTTTAATGCTCGTTTCATCTATTGTTATTTGTTTTCATTATACCGCTCATAGTTGAGGGGGACACTTCCCCCATTGGGACTTAAAAATTTTATGCTCCCTATGTGCCCGTCAATTTTGAGGTTTAAACTTATTCTTCCTTTTAAAAACGCATCTCGATTTTAATATTTAAAATACGACCGGTCATAAAATTGGGTACTGCAAATTGTTGTCCGTTTACCAGATCCCTGATCCAAGTGTTGGTTATGGAATTCTGGTTGTTGAACAGATTAAATATTTCAAAGCCGCCACTTAGATCCTTGAAGATCCTTAAAAATGGAATTTTGTCGTTAAATTTATTGGCTCCTGCAAAAATATAGGAAATTCCCAAATCTGCACGTTTATAATCCCTTAATCTATTTTGATAAAGGTAGGGGTCCGTATAGCTAGGGGAACCTCCTGGAAGACCGGTATTATAAATCAGGTTCAGATACATTTTTAGGTCAGGGACCTCTGGCATGTAGTCCTGAAAGAGAATACCGACTTTTAAGCGTTGGTCCGTAGGCCTAGAAATATATCCCCGTTCATTAATGTTTTCCTCTGTTTTGAGGTAGCCTAAACTGAACCAAGATTCCGTACCCGGAACAAAGGCGCCGTTTAACCGTAATTCGGCCCCATAGGCATAAGCTTTCGCATTGTTTTGGGCCGCATATCGTATACGGACATCCTCTAAGGTATAGGGGTTTACATGGGTCATTTTTTTCCAATAGGCTTCGCCGGTTAAAGTGAACGGACTTTGCCACAATTTAAAACTGTATTGGTTTCCAAATACAATATGATAGGATTTTTGGGCCTCCACTTTAGGGTTGATACTACCATCCCTACCTCTAAGTTCCCTGTACATTGGAGGTTGTTGGTAGACTCCCCCTGAGAGTCGGAACAGCATATCCTTGGTCCAGTTGGGCTTAATGGATAATTGTACCCTGGGACTAAATATGGTATGGGGGCTATTCCTAAGGTTTTTGCCACTCACTCCCCAATGGCTGGCCCTGACACCAATATTGTAGTAAATATTATGGTCGTTCCATTGGGTCCTATGGCTATATTGGGTAAATCCGGAGAGTTTATTGGTGTTTATGGAATTCTGACCAAAAATACCCTCGTAGGGAACCATATATTGCAGAGAGTCCATGGATTCCGATTCCCAAATTTGATCCCTAATATAGGTGTGTTCGTATTTGAGTCCCCAAGAAACGACCCTACCATCTTTGGTGTGGATTCCTTTATGTTCCAAATTGATGATTTTTGCATCCAACGTATTTCCGGCCTTATTGTATTGTGTGGCCAATCCCTTTATGGGGGTAGGCTCCCATTCAATATCGTCCTCAAGTTCTGTTTCCAAATCATTAAGCCGATATTGGGATATTAGATCGGAATATTCTTGCTCCCTATTAAAATACAGGGAGGAAATAAGTTTTAAAGTGGTATTATCATTGGGTCGGTATTCTGCTTTCAGGGCATTTAGATTGGTGTTGTACCGGTTTTTTTCACTTCCCGAATAATAGACCGTTAACGTTTTTATATCATCCAGTGTCCCAAAGCGGGTCTGTCTGGTAAACGGTTGGTTTCTATAATTGTTGATCGAAATATTTCCTAGGTAGCTAATTCGAAATTTGTTGGAAAATAGGTAGGTGGTATATTGTTGTATATCAAAAAAAGAGGGGTCGTAGTTACCATTGGTATTCTGGCTATGCAGCAGTAAGCTGTTGTCCCGCGACCTGATGCTGGTTAGTGAGGACCACTTTTTGTTCTTGGATACGCTTTCCAATGTAGTGGAGGTCCCTAGACGGGTGGCACTTATTTTAAGTCCGAAAGTAACTGGTTTTTTATAGCTGATATCCAGAACGGAAGAAAGTTTATCCCCATATTTGGCTTGGAAGCCTCCTGCGGAAAATTGCAGGTTTTCCACCATATCACTATTAATGAAACTTAGGCCTTCCTGTTGTCCTGAACGTATTAGAAAGGGCCTATAAATTTCTATATCATTGACATACAGCAAATTTTCGTCAAAATTGCCCCCTCTTACCATGTACTGGGTACTAAGCTCATTATTGGAGGAAACCCCTGGCAATAGCTTTAAGATATTCTCAACCCCCGCATTGGGTCCTGGGGTATTCCGGACAATATCCGATGGGATAGTTGTGATTCCTTCAGCGTACCTACCACCTACAGGGGTTACCAGCACCTCGGCAATACGTATGGCCTCATTTCTTAGAACAGGGTTAAACTCATAATTCTCATTGGTATTAAGAATTAAATCCTTTATGATCAACTTTTCGTTTCCTAGATGGGAAAAGGTTATTGTTGTTTCCCGGTCCGCTATAATTTCCAATATATAAAACCCGTTCACATCGGAAAAGGTTCCTTGGTTATCGCATGTAATGTTCACATTGGGCAAGGGCGTTCGGTCTTCGGTAAAAACCACACCGGTTATGATGGCCGTTTGTGCGTTTAGAATGGTAGTCGAAGATGTTAATACGACAAGAAAAAATAGTTTAAAAAGTCTCAATGCTTCATTTTCTGTAAAAAGTACTTGTGAAAGTACTGCTATTGCCAACATTATCGGTAACCACTACCTTCAAATCACATTGTTTTTTGTCCAATATAAGATCATCAAAATTATAGGTTATGGTATTGGTCTTTGGCTCATATTCCAAAAGTATCCATTCCCCATTAAGCGTTGCATTGTAGGTGTCTATTCCGCTTAGGTCGTCCGTAATTTTTAAGCTTAGATAACTGTAATTGGTAAGCCACTGTTTATCTTTAAAATTTTGTGGTCCAATCTGGGGGGCTATACTATCTTTGGCCAAGGTATAGGTGCCCAAATCCCTGGTCCTTGTTGTAAAGGTGGTGCCCCGTTTATAGGTAGAGGCATAATTTACAGATCCATTATTGTTCAATCTCCCGATGAACAGTTGTTTTCTTTCCTCGTCCGAATATTTTGAGACATCAAAGGTTATGGTAAAGTTTCTATGTACGGGTACTTTGTTATTGTGAATAGTAACGGTATCCGCGCCATTCTTTAGGTCAATATAAAAATTGTCATAGAACGTATTGGCCGGAAAGTACACTTTTGCGGCACCCAAATCAAAATTGTTAGGCCTTTTTGCAATTATAAAGTTTTCCGTTTTTTCTTCAATTTTTGGAATTATAATTTCTTCAAGTTTTCCTTCTACTGGTATGACCAATTTGGTAAGGTTACCGGCAAGATCATAAATATGGATTTCCACATTATAGGACAGCCCTTCGCTTACCTCAAGTTTTCCACTATTGTAGATGGTCCTATAAATCCCCAAAAGATTGCTTTCATCCTTAAAGCACTTTTGAATCCTCTCCCTATAGGTACTGTAATGGTCGTAATCTATTAAAGTGTTTATATACCTACTTTCCGTAAATGAGAATGTCTCAAAATTGAAATCGGTATATAATTTCCCGTTCACTATTTGTTTTACGGAATAGATCCCGTTTTGATTGGCAGCGAGGTCCTGACGATCAAATGCATTTATTCCGAATCCAATAGTGCCAATGGCAGTTACCTTGTCGGCAAGATAGGTGCCATCACTTTGTCTATGGTATTTCAGTTTTATTTTTTTCTCACTTTTATTTACCTGGGCTTTCCCGGAAAGGGGATAGGCATAAACACCCAACAAAGTGGGATCTGTAGCATCCCTTACCTCTATTCCAAATAGAAGCGGATTCGTCGGCATTTCAGAGGCACTGTTCCTAATTTCAAAATGTAGGTGGGGTCCGGCAGATCCCCCGGTATTTCCCGTATAGGCAATAAGATCCCCTTTCTGGACCTTAAGTTCCGAAAATTCAGGAAATATTTCTACTTCAAAGGATTTTTTTTGGTATTGTACTTGCTTTACATAAGCTTCAATCTCGGGGGAAAACTTTTGGAGATGCCCGTAGACGGAAGTGTACCCATTGGGATGGGCAATATAAAGTCCTTTTCCATATCCCCATTCCGAAACTTTTATTCTGGTCACCGTGCCCTCACCAATGGAGTATACGGCTAATCCCTGTCGCTGTTGCGTTTTTATATCGATGCCTGCATGAAAATGGTTGGAGCGCAGTTCTCCGAAAGTTCCGGATAGCACTATCGGAATATCCAAGGGAGGACGAAAAAAATCCTTCGGATATGGCGCTTGTCCATAAAACATTGAGGTAAATAGAAAAAATCCTAAGATAAAACCTTTCATAGATGTGTTAACTTGGTACGAAAGTAATTAATACGGTTCTAATTCAAAAAAAAGTCGGTGTTATATAAGTTCAATACTTAAAAAGGGATAATTATTTTTCTTAAATTGAAGTTATAACTTTTACCCACTAAGTATGGTTTAAAGTCTTCGGACAAGGGCGTCGAAATGTTTTCAGGTTTTCCGCTTGATGTCTCTTGTGTTGGCCTCTGGTAGGTCACTTTAAGAATAAATGAAAAAAGAATTGCTAAGTATGAAGAGGTGTGTTAACTTTGTGTAAAATGCATTGATATTTGCAAATGAGTGAATTGGTAGATATTGTTGATTCTTTAGAAAATAAAATTAGTAAGTTGTTGCACAAGCTGGAGCTTTTGCACCATACCAACATAAAATTGGAAGAAGAATTGGTTGCCGTAAAAAGTGAGCATGAAGCTACAAGGGTTTCGGTTAATGAATGGCAGGAAAAATACAATTCACTTAAATTAGCGAGTTCTATGTTGGGTAGTGATACGAATAAGACCGAAGCTAAGCTTAAAATAAACACATTGATTAGGGAGTTGGACCATTGCATTGCCCAACTTTCAGAATAGTGTAATCGAACAATATGGCAGAAAAGCTCAAAATCAAGCTTTCTATAGCAGACAGGGTATATCCCTTAACAATTGATCCTTTACAGGAGGAGGGCCTAAGAAAGGCGGCTAAGAATATAGAACAGTTGGCAAAGAAATTTGAGCAAAATTATGCCGTTAGGGATAAACAGGATGTGCTGGCCATGTGCGCACTTCAGTTTGCCTCTAAGATTGAGCAAAAGGGAATAGACCATTCCGAAGGTGTAAAAGAAGCTGCAGAGCGACTAAAAGCACTGGATATGTTGGTCAGTTCCAAGCTGGGGATGAAATAACGTTCTTTAAAATAAACAAAGTTACTGCCCACATTGGTAATTAATTTTTGACAAACTCAACACTAATTTGTTTGAAAAGGGTGAGTTTAGATTGTAAAAGCAGGCCTTACTTGTATAAGGATCCTTGAGCAGTCTGGTAGCCCTAAACCTGTTTATCGGGGTTTGTACAAATCTTCCATCAATGTGGGCTTTTTTATAAATAATTTTCAATATAAATATGGATAGTATAGCAATTATAATAGGATTGGTCGGATTGGGAATTGGATTTGCCATTGCGAAATTTTTGGAAAAGGGCAAGGCTTCCAAAACCATTGCCAGCGCAAAAAAAGAGGCGGCACATATAATTAAGGAGGCCAATATTGAAGGGGAAAATGTTAAGAAGGATAAAATATTTCAGGCCAAGGAAAAGTTCTTGGAACTAAAAGCGGAGCACGAGAAGGTCATTATCAATAAGGATAAGAAAATTTCAGAGGCAGAAAAACGGATAAGGGATAAGGAATCCCAGGTAAGTAGTGAACTTGCTAAAGGGAAGAAATTGGGAGAGCAGCTAGAAATTAAGCTGAAAGAGGTAGATTACAAGAGCGAATTCTTGGAAAAGAAACAATCCGAGCTTGAAAAACTTCACAAAAGCCAAGTGCAACAGCTGGAGGTAATTTCAGGACTGTCCGCCGAGGAGGCCAAATCGCAATTGTTGGAGTCCCTTAAGGATACGGCTAAATCCGATGCTATGGCCTACATACAGACCACAGTGGAAGAAGCCAAGCTTACTGCCCAACAAGAAGCTAAAAAAATCATTATCAACACCATTCAGCGTATAGGTACGGAAGAGGCAGTGGAAAATTGTGTTTCCGTCTTTAATTTGGAGTCCGATGATGTTAAGGGTAGGATTATAGGACGTGAAGGGCGAAACATTAGGGCCTTGGAAGCGGCTACAGGGGTAGAGATCATTGTAGATGATACACCAGAGGCCATTATCCTTTCCTGTTTTGATTCCGTGCGCAGGGAGGTTGCACGTTTGTCATTGCATAAACTGGTAACGGATGGAAGGATACATCCGGCAAGAATTGAGGAAATTGTTAAGAAGACAGAAAAGCAGATAGAGGAAGAAATTGTTGAAATAGGTAAACGTACGGTAATCGATCTAGGGATCCACGGTCTTCATCCAGAATTGATCAAGGCGGTGGGTAGAATGAAATACCGATCATCCTATGGACAGAACCTCCTACAGCACTCCAGGGAAGTGGCCAAATTGTGCGGTGTAATGGCGGCCGAGTTGGGAATAAACCCAAAATTGGCCAAACGTGCCGGTCTATTGCACGATATTGGAAAGGTTCCAAATACCGAGGCGGACGTTGAGACCCCACATGCCATTCTTGGTATGCAATGGGCAGAAAAATTTGGTGAAAAGCCCGATGTGTGCAATGCCATTGGTGCCCACCATGACGAGATTGAAATGAAGACACTTATTGCGCCGATAGTGCAGGTATGTGATGCCATTAGCGGGGCAAGACCAGGGGCAAGAAGACAAGTATTGGATTCATACATCCAGCGATTAAAGGATTTGGAAGATATCGCCTTCGGGTTCGGTGGAGTGCAAAAGGCCTACGCCATCCAGGCAGGAAGGGAATTAAGGGTTATTGTGGAAAGTGATAAAGTGAGCGATGACAAAGCGGCCGAACTTTCTTTTGAAATTTCCCAAAAAATACAAACGGACATGACCTATCCCGGTCAGGTGAAAGTTACGGTCATTAGGGAAACCAGAGCAGTAAACGTAGCTAAATAAAAAATAGGTAATTTTTTAAAGTCTGTCCAAAGAATGATTCTAGCTATCATTCTTTGGACAGACTTTTTTATACTCGCTGGCGCTAGGTGTCACGCTAGAGCCTTAATTACAACAAGTCATTCAATTTATTGGCTAGCTCCTATTTAGAACAAAAAACACATCGATTTCCAAACTAAAATTTTAACCTGCTTTTTTGACTGATGTATTGACAATACGAAGTCTCCATGTCTATAGTTTTCTAGAACAAATACACTTCGACAAGAATCTGAAGTTGGCATTAAAGCCAAACTGCCCAGAATTGGTATAAAGGCACAAAAGGAAGATTGCTAATATGTTGTTAGCACGAGCGTGACGCTCGCGCCAACGATGCTATTCTTCGTCTGATATGGAATCCTCTTCGTTTTCCGCTTCTTCGGCCTCCTTCATCAAATTATTTTCCAGAATATTCAATTTTTTTAGTTTGGCTTTCCATGTGGCCAACGAATCCTTGTGGTTGTCAATGTTTTTAATGACTTCTTTTACAAGGGGATTGTCCTCGGAAGCATTGGAAAAGAATTGAAGATTGTTTTCCAATTGTCTGATTTCATTCTTGCTTTCGTCTATTTTTCTTCTGATAAAGGTACGTTCGTTGGAGATGGCGTAGTCGTTGTCATTATTGGCCAACTGCTGAATCTTATTGCCGTACTTCATAAGCTCGGCTTCCTGCCTATTAATATCCAGTTTTTTGAAAAGTGCATCCAGAATTTTGTTAAACTTGGCGTTGATGCTCTTTTTATTGAAGGGTACCCGGCCAGCTTCTTTCCATTCGGAAATAAACCCTTTGATTGCTGCCAAATCCTTGCCCTTATCCCCGCTTAATTGGAAATTCTTTAAATTTTCCAGGCAGGCATTTTTTCTGTCAAAATTCTCGATCTCTTCTTTTTGGGCCTCATTTTTTAAAGCATGTAATCGGTCAAAATAATGGTTGCAGGCATTTTTGAACTCCTTCCATATTTTGTCAGAGTATTTTCGGGGAACATGTCCAATCTTTTTCCACTCGTTCTGGATTCTTTTCATTTCCTCGGTGGTAGTATCCCATTCTTCACTATCCTTTAAGGAAACTGCAAGCTCTAACAATGCCCTCTTTTTATCGAGATTAAGCTGTTGGTCCTTCTTTAAATTTTTATAGTAGTTGTTCTTATTTCTGTTAAACTCGCGTACTGCACCTTTAAAATTGGACCAGGTCTTCTCATTCACTTTTTGGGGTACTTTCCCAGCCTTGAAGAACGCATCGCGCAATTTTTCAATTTCCCTTATTTGTTGTTGCAATTCTTTGTGGCTTGAGGCGATATGGGTGGCAATGGAGCTTATAGAGCTGATAATTTCGTTTTTCCTTTCCAGATTTTGTTCGTAGACCTTTTCCAAGTCTTTATAGTAATCCTGTCGTCTTTGATGCAGTAATTTGGTGGCATTGCTAAAACGGTCCCAAATTTCTTCCCTGTGCTCTTTGCCAACGGGGCCGATATCTTCCTTCCAGATTTTATGTAGGGTCTGAAGTTCTTGAAATGCCTTGTTCAGATCCTCCATTTGGACCAGCTCTTCCGCCCGCACTACGATTTTTAGTTTTTCCTCGTAGTTGTGCTTAAAATCCAAATCCCTTAGCTCCCTATTTAAATGCAGGAAGTCGTAAAATATTTCTATGTGATGGTGGTAGGTGCGCCAAACATCATTGTAATTGGCACGTGGAATTGGCCCGGCATTTTTCCATCGCTCCTGAAGATCCTTAAAGTTTTTATAGGTTGTGTTTATATCTTCTTCAACGTTTACCAACGCCTTAAGCTCGTTGATGATTTCCAACCTTTCCGCAAGATTGGATTTAAGGCCCTGTTCCAGGTTTTTGTAATAGCTATTTCTTTTTTCCCGATAATCCGAATAGACCTCGTTAAACTGTCTTTTGGTTACGGAATTGTATCGAAAATCTATTTCGTTTCCACCGCTATTGATAAAGTCTTCCTTTTTTTCGTCCAAAAACTCCTGAAACTTTTGATCGAACTCATATTTAATGCCATCAACATGCTTTTTAATGGCCTGTACCTTTTCGTTCCTTACCAATCGTTGAAGTTCCCCTACCAAATTCTCCATGGGCATGGCGTGGTAATCTGGCATGGGAATATGGTGTCGCTGATGGTTATCAGAATCTTCGGCGTCCTCTGCATTGGATTCATCTATTTCCTCTAGAACATCTTCTTCCTTCTTTTCGATTGACTCGGCCATCCCTTCATTGTTGGCAGAATCATCCACAAGTTTTTCCGAAGTGGCTTTTTTTTCAGGGGACGTTACTTTTTCCGGAGTTTTTGGGGTTGCACTTTCTTTACTTTTTTCTTCGTCCTTGGCTTCTGAATGGATAGATGTACTTTGGTCCTCCACCAATTCCTCGGTGTTATTTTCAGAATCCGTTTCCACGGTATCGGGATCGGGAGCGGATTTTGATTCTGTCCCGGCGTCCGAATTATTTATAGCTTCGGTATTGTCCAAGGTCTCCTCTGTCCCTACATTATTCTGTAGTTTGTCGTCTTTGTCTTCTAACATTTTATGAATGTTTATAGCTTTCTAAATGTAATGTACGGAAATATAATTACATCCGTCTATATATCAAAGGTAATGAAACTTCTTTTTAAGGTTTATTAAAGAGAGGAATTCTATTTTTATGGTTTTTAGGGACCTAATTGCTTTTTATGTTAGGAATTCCATATTTCCCAGGATTTTTCGGCCTGAAATCGAAGCATATTATAGCCATTGATTATTATACCTCCCTGCTGTTCGCCCGCCATTAAAAATGCTGTTTTTTCCGGATTGTAGATAAGGTCGAAAAGCAAATGTTGATTGGTAATGAAATTGTACGGCAGGTCCGGCTTATTGTTTACATTGGGGTAAGTGCCTAAAGGAGTGCAATTTACAATGACTGTATGCTGTGACAACACTTCTTTATTCAGGTCCGAGTAATTGAGCTGCCTGTCCTTTGGATTCCTGGAGACTAAATTATAGGGTATTCCCAATAAATGAAGTACGTATGCAACTGCCTTGGAAGCCCCACCGGTACCTAGGATAAGTGCCTTTTTATGATGTTCCTGAAGGTAGGGTTCTATGGATTTTTGAAACCCATAGGCGTCCGTATTGAAACCTACGGTTTGTTGCCCATTTACCTTAATGGTATTCACTGCTCCAATAGCTTTTGCCTCGGGATCTATTTTTGATAAAAAGGGTATAATCTGTTCCTTGTAGGGAATGGTTACATTAAAGCCTTTGATATTCTTGTTTTCTTCCAATAGCCCCTTGAACTGGTTAATATGGTCTAGGTCAAAATTCTCATAGGAATGCCTTTTCAGCCCCATTTCGGAGAATTTTTTGGTAAAATAGCCCCTGGAAAATGAATAGGAAATGTTTTTTCCAATTAAGCCAAATCTAATTTTATCCTTTTCTGTTTTTTCCATACCAATCCAATCCTAATAAAATTAATACCCCGATAAATATAAAAAAAATAGCCCACCAAGTCTCTGAAGATCCCAAGTTGGGTAGGAACCTCTGATAATTCTTTATAATAGGGTTATGGTTCGTGTCCAAGAGTAGATCGCCATTTAAATCCGTTTTGAACAAAGTACGCTTCCAGGGCCATACCACTCCTAATGAACCCGTAATAAAACCAATGATCACCGCTGTTGTTATATGCCTAAAATGTTTTAGTACATAGGTCAATAGATGGGAGAGGGTGATTAATCCAGCGGCCGATCCCGCGGTAAATACCGCCAGTATTTTTAAGGTATAGAGCCGTGTTGGATTGTTGACAAAACTGAAATCGCCCGATAAAATTTCTGCAAAGGTATCATAAAGTGCGTTTACGGAATCTACCAAAAGTAGTACATAATTCCCCAAAAGAATCAGTATAAAAGAACCCGATAGACCAGGTAAGGTCATGCCGGATACACTGATCATGCCGCAAAAAAATATAAATATTAAATTGTCGTTTTGTGTAGCGGGATTAAGGAAGCTGATTGATATGCCTATGATCAATCCGATTAATCCGGCTGTGACAGTTTTTTTTTTCCAATGTTCAAAGTCCTTTCCTATGTAGTAAATAGAGCCCAATATCATCCCAAAAAAGGACGACCACACATAAAGTTCATTTCTTTCCAAAAAATAATCCAAAATTTTGGAGATACTGAAATAGCTCACCAGCATACCAAAAATCAGGAGGGTCAAAAACTGGCCATTGGTATAGCGGTAGAAACTTTTTAGCCTTCCGCTGATCAGGAGTTTAAATGCTTTTCCGTTTACCTTTTGAAGGGAATGGATAAACTCTTCATAAAACCCTCCTACATAGGCCACTATGCCCCCGGATACCCCTGGAACTTTGTTGGCAGCACCCATAAACAGTCCCTTGATAACAAGGAAAAATTTATCTGTAAATGTTCTAGGGTCTTTCATTTGGGCAGGAAGTTTATTTTTTTGCAGCCAATTTTTCCAGTATAAAAATAAGGGAAAAACCAAGTAAAGCTAAAATAAACGCACTTATTAACTGGGGGTCTCCGTCAAAAGAAAATGGGGAGATATTTCGCTCTTTTATGGTAATTACTTTTTCTCCGAACATTTTGGTTTCCAGGACTTCTTTCCATGGCCAAATTTTATTAAGGGAACCCAATATAAATCCAGTAAGTAATGCCAAAGTTATGTTTTTATAATGTGTGAACATCCATTTTAGAAGTTTTGCAAAACTAAGAAGTCCAAAAATGGCCCCTAGGCCTACGGCGATAATAATCGTAAGATCGCGTTCATGTACTGCATCCAATACTGTTTTGTAGGAACCTAAGAGTACAAGGATAAAAGCACCGGATATTCCGGGTAGAATCATGGCACATATGGCCAATGCTCCGGACAGGAACAAATAGGGGAGGGAACCGGAATTTTCCGAAGGGGGCAGTATTGTGATGTAAAAAGCGATGACAGCTCCCAAGATAAATATGAGTATTGTAGACAAATTCCATTTTTTTATTTCCTTGCCTACCAAAATAATACTGGCCACGACCAGGCCAAAGAAGAAGGACCATAAGGGTATGGGCTTGTTCTCCATTAACCAACTAATGAGTTTGGCCAAGGACAGGATACTAATACCGATGCCAAGTAGCAGGGCAAGCAGAAAGTTGCCATTTAATTTGGTCCAGAAGGCCTTTATGCCTTCCTTTTTCAATGTGTTTAAAAGGGATAGGTTTACGTTGTTGATACTGCTAATCAGTTCTTCGTAAATTCCGGAGATGAAGGCTATGGTGCCACCTGAAACACCGGGTACAACATCCGCAGCACCCATGGACATTCCTTTAAATAAAATAATGATGTATGATAATAGATTGCGCTTTTCCATATAAGATAAAAAACAAAAATAGTTTATTTATCTGGAAGCCTTTTTCACATCCTCAATTAAGTTTTGGGTCCAATCTGTATGGAAGAATTGGGGAAATTCATCTTCAAATAAATGTAGTTGGTCAAAATCTATCTTAAGGGCGTTGATCAATCGGTATTGCGCTCTGGGGAAATCGCTTATAAGTAGATAGAATCCGGCCATTTTATATTGCATTTCACATCGCTGAGGATAAAATTCATGGCCTTGGAGCAATATTTCTATGGCCGCATGAACGTCCAAGTTTTGTACTGCCGCATCTGCCCAATGAAACCATGTATCAAATTCAAAATTCCCTAGGTCTACCGCCTGCTGATAGGCATAATAGGCCTCGTCATTATTTTTTAGATTGGCATGGATCTTTCCGCATTTTTTCCAGTATTTGGAATTTTCACCATCTATATTTATGGCCTTATTAATGTAGTATAGCGCTTTTTTATAATCCTCCTGTCTAATGTAGTAATCCGTAATAGCCAACCAGCCCTTGTCCAACAGGGGATCTTCATGAACTGTCCTGTAATAATAGGATTTGGCCAATTCATCGTTTTTTAATTTTTCGTGACATCTGCCAATCCTTAAATAGGCGTGGGAGGTAGGGTCTTCAATGGCAATGGTGGTCTCATAATTCTCTATGGCCTCCTTGTACCTGCCCATTTTTTCCAATACCTTTCCTTTTTCAAAATAGGCACCAATAAAAGTGTCATCGGAAATAATGGCAAAGTCAAAGGCCGTTAGGGCTTCCTTGTGCATCTTTTTGGAAAAGTACATTTTTCCCAATTGGTGCCAGGCCACCTCGCTATAAGGGTTTCGTTCCAAATAATCATTTAGATAAACGATGGCTCCATCGTAATCCTCTAGGAATTCAAAACAATAGATAACATTGTAAAGCGATGAATAATCCTCCTCGTCATAGGACACGCACATCATAAAATTTTGTTTGGCGTCTTCAAAATTATCCATGAACAAATATTCCATTCCAAGTAAGGAATGGATGTCAAAACTGTCGTCCGTTAAATTTAATGCATGGGTCAAAAGGGAGACCGCAGCTTCATGGTTGTCTTTTTTGGAATAGATATTGGCCCTTTGAATGTATATTTCCTCATTATTGCCGTCTATTAGTTGCAGTTCATCCAGCATCTTCTCCGCCAGCTCCAGCTTATTTTCAAAAACCAGGACCTCTATGGACAATAACTTAAGCTCTATACTGTCCGGATGCTGTTGTAGACCTATTTTAATGGCTTTTTTGGCCAATGCAATTTTACCGTTATTGAGGTAGTGGTGAATAATATCCTGAAAATCTTCTGCGTCAAAGAAATAGACGTCATCCGTCTTTAGCATGGATTCAAACTTTGCAATTGGTTGCCCTGGTCTCTCGTTTGGTTCTAACGCCATAGGAACTTCTAGTTATTCATTGGAACTAAAGTAATCTTTTGAAATCCTTAATTCCGACAGATTTGGTCTATTATATTAACAAATTAGTTAACAATTTATTGTTTGATTCCGTCCAACACCTCTAGAATTTGCGTACATCCAAGACTAATTTCCTGATTACTAATCGTCATTGGCGGTGATATACGAATTGCGTTTGGTTCAAAGAGGAGCCAAAATAATATGAGGCCTTTTTTGGCACATGTAAGGATTACCTCATTGGCAACTTCCGGTTTTTCCATAATCAAGGCCAACATCAATCCTTTACCTCTAATTTCCTTAATCAACGGGTGCTGTAAAAGTTTTCTAAAAAGGGCCTCCTTTTCCAAAGACTGCTGAATAAGCTTACTTTCGGTTATTTCCTGTAGGGTGGCCAGACAGGCGGCGGCAATTACAGGGTTGCCTCCAAAGGTGGTAATATGGCCAAGTTTAGGGTTCTCTATCAATGATTGCATCATTTGGTGGGAAGCTACAAATGCGCCTACTGGCATGCCACCGGCCATACCCTTTCCTATGACCAGAATATCCGGAATACAATCGAAATGCTCAAATGCAAACAACTTTCCCGTTCGTCCAAAGCCCGGCTGAACCTCATCCAGTATCAGCATAGCGCCAACTGCCGTACATCGATCCCTTACCTTTTTTAAATACCCGTTCTCCGGTAGAATAAAACCCGCGCCCCCTTGAATGGTTTCCAAAACAACTGCGGCTGTTTTTTCGGTTATGGACATTAGATCCCCTTCCGAATTAAATTGAATAAAGCCTACATCCGGGATAAGTGGCCTAAAGGCACTTTTACGCTCTTCATAGCCCATTATGCTCAGACTTCCCATGGTATTGCCGTGGTATGCATTTTTGGCGGATAAAATTTGGCTTCTTCCCGTACACCTTCTGGCCAATTTCAAGGCACCTTCCATAGCCTCAGTTCCGGAATTTACAAGGTAAGTCGTTTTCAAGGGTTCAGGGAGTAGGCTTGCCAGCAGCTTGGTATATGTAACGGCAGGTTCCTGAATGTACTCGCCGTAGACCATAACATGCATATATTTTTGCGCCTGATCCTGAACGGCGGTTACCACTCTTGGGTGGCAATGTCCCAAGCTGCAAGCGGATACCCCGGCAACAAAATCGAGATGGGCTTTTCCCCGGGTATCATAAATATAGCTCCCCTTTGCATATGAGACCTCCAAGGCCAATGGGTGCGAAGAAGTTTGGGCCTGATATTTAATGAAATCTTCTATCATGACGGATATTAATTGTCTTTCTCCTCGTTGCGTCCCTTTGGTATGGTATCCAATTTTATAGGATCTTTCCGAAGTTTAGGGGAATTATCGTTTTTTTTCGGTTCCGCTTTTACTTCTATTGGGTTGGCCAAGGGTACTTTGGCCGTGCTAATAGAATCCCTTTTTCTTTCCTCTTCCACGGCTTCTTCAGCGCTTATATCCAAATCAATGGGGTTGTCCACTCCTTGAATAGTGACCAGTTGGATGTTGTTGTCATCTTCATCAAAAATATCGTCCTTGCTAAGAATTTTTTCCTTGCCACGCCAGACAAACCCTTTTAATAGCCTACTGTTTTCCGGGAGATCCTTTTCCGGGAAGATGTCCCCGTCGGGCATGGTGAAAAATGTCATTTCCTCTATTTCATTATCAGCCAAGGTCATTCGGATAGAGCTACAAATGGTCTTGTCGATTCCGATAAGTTCCTGGTCATCGTTGTAGGTATAATAAATAAGTTCGGTGTTCTTTACCAAATCTATGGTGCTGAGTTGGTTGTCTATGAATTTCCCGAATAGGTCTTTGCCCTTGGCCTGATTGTAGCCTACTTTTCCAACAGTGTCCAAAGAAATTATAAAGGCATTGTTGATCACTTTTAATGAGTCCAGTTTTTCGGTTTCCAAGTTGGATAATAAGTGGATACTGTCTCCGGTCATCTGATTTTCCCCGTTCCAAATTACCGGATTGGTAATCAGCTCGGTAATACCGGTTTTTTGGTTAAAATGGATGGAATCGCACTTGCCGCTTAAATCGGTCTTGTAGAATTTTGCGTTTCTGAATGCCCTCAGGATACGTTGTTCCGGTTTCCCCGTGATCATTAAGGTATCCCCGTGCATATATAACGAGTCCTGCTCCACCAGATTGATGGATACTGCCCGTTTGGTGGCAAAAACGGAATCCTTGGCCTTGTACACTTCTGCATAATGTGCCCTGATCAATCCGTTGTTTACGGTATCCCTTATCGTAATATTATTGGTTGCAGAGGCAAACTCCAACTTTTTGTCAAAATATAAGCTGTCCCCTGTAATAATACGGTTATTATAATCTATACGGGTATTTTTAATTCCGTATCCTTTTTCGATCTTGGTATCGTAGAACCCACGTTCACAATACATTGTATAGGCTTCCCCGGTGATGGTTGACGGACCGTACAGATAGGCATTTTTGGAAACGGTGTAGTAGTCCAATTGTTTGGAAACCAATTTAAATTCAGGGTTGACCAGGTTTACGCTGTCTAAAAATTGCGATTTTTTAAGTTGTGTAAAGTAACGCCCTATTTTGCTGGTAAGGGTATTGGAGGAATCTACCACTGTTCCGTAATGCTCATAGAAAGCCTCTTGTTTTTCCCTATCGAACCGTAGGGTGTCCGTGGTGAGGGTCATACTGTTTTGGTTCAAAACCACATTTTCCCAGGCTTTGGCCAGGTTTAAATTGCCGTCATAATCAATTTTGCCACTGGTCAACTGAACGGAATCTCCTTGTTGCAGTTTAATATTCCCAATGGCCTTAAGTCTATTTTCTTTTTGGTAATAGATGGCAATATCGCACCATAAATCCGCCCCTTCGTGTTCAAATTGAACCTGCCGGTCATCTTTGCTAAAGATGGCCGCCCCGGGATATTGTTTTTCATTCTTGGTAAAGGTTCCGCCATAAACAATGTTTATTTGTTTAACCTCCGTCTCAGGTTCCTGAGCCCAACCACTCCAACAAATGAAAATTGTTAATAATAAAAATACGGACTTAAGCAATATTTAAAATTTTGCTCAAAAATAGTATATTTTAAGGGAGGATAATATTGTTTGGGATAGTTTTAATAAAACCTATCCAACAAAAAAGCCATCGTGAAGATGGCTCTTTTTTATCGATGTATGGTTTGGGTCCTGTCTGGGCCCACCGAAACAATTTTAATGGGAACTTCCAGTTCCTTTTCCAGAAATTTAATATAATCTATAAGGGTGTCCGGAAGTTCATCGGCCTTGCTCATTTTGGTCAAATCCTTGGCCCATCCCTTCATTTCCGTATAGATCGGGCTTACATATTCCGGTTCTATGCTGTAGGGCAGATGTTTTATTTGTTCTCCCTTATAGTTATATGCGGTACATACTTTTAGGATTTTAAATCCACTAAGCACGTCCGCTTTCATCATCATCAGTTCCGTTACCCCATTAATCTCAACGGCGTATTTAAGGGCCACCAGATCCAGCCATCCGCAACGTCTTGGCCTCCCTGTGGTTGCACCAAATTCGTTTCCGACCCTACCCATTGTGGCGCCGTCCTCATCAAAAAGTTCTGTAGGGAAGGGTCCACTGCCCACTCGGGTGGTATACGCTTTAAAAATCCCCAAAACCTTACCTA
The DNA here is from genome assembly GCF_003426735.1 of Arenibacter sp. P308M17. Taxonomy (GTDB): domain Bacteria; phylum Bacteroidota; class Bacteroidia; order Flavobacteriales; family Flavobacteriaceae; genus Arenibacter. The sequence continues at coordinate 128,766 of NZ_QVON01000010.1, read as the reverse complement.
TTTTATTGGGGGCCACCCCCAATCCTGTACAGGCTCCCGCTGCAGTGGTGTTGGATGAGGTTACAAAGGGATAGGTTCCAAAATCGATATCCAATAAAGATCCCTGGGCACCTTCTGCCAATATTTTTTTACCGTCTCTTTGTGCATTGAAAATATATTCTTCACTATCAATGAAGGTTAACTTTTTTAATTCCTCTACGGCCATAAAGAAATCGGCCTCCAATTCTTTTAAGTTATATTGAATCTCCACATTGTAAAAGCTGATCATGGCTTCGTGCTTGTTGGCCAATATCCGGTACTTTTCTTTCCAGTCCGAGAACTCCAAATCACCTACCCTCATCCCGTTCCTTCCGGTTTTGTCCATATAAGTGGGGCCAATCCCCTTAAGTGTGGATCCAATTTTAGCCTTGCCTTTGGCAGTTTCAGAAGCTGCATCCAGTAAACGATGGGTGGGCAAAATTAAATGGGCTTTTCTAGAGATAAATAGTTTGGCTTTAATATCCAGTTTGAACTTTTTAAGATTATCCAGCTCTTTTTTAAAGATAACAGGGTCTATAACCACCCCGTTGCCAACTATGTTCACCGCAGTTTTGTGGAAAATTCCTGAAGGAATGGTATGCAAAACGTGTTTTATCCCATCAAATTCTAATGTGTGGCCAGCATTGGGCCCCCCTTGGAAACGTGCAATAATGTCATAGTTTTTGGTTAAAACATCAACTATTTTCCCTTTTCCTTCATCTCCCCATTGGAGTCCTAGTAGTAAATCTACTGCCATTCTGTATGTAATTGGATTAATTGTTCGTGTTCTCTTCTTTATTTCGCGTTCCGTAAAAATAGAGCGAGTGGGTGTTGATCTTAATGTTGAAAACTTCCTCTATGGTCTTTTTAATAGTTTGGATACGGGGATCGCAAAACTCCATAACTTCTCCGGTATCCGTTAGGATAACATGATCGTGCTGCCTGTCAAAATAGGATTTTTCGTATTGGGCCTGATTTTTACCAAATTGGTGCTTTCTTACCAATTTGCAATCCAAGAGAAGCTCTATTGTATTGTACAGTGTGGCCCTGCTTACCCGATAATTTTTATTTTTCATGGTGATATAGAGCGATTCTATATCAAAATGTTCTTCGCTTTCGTAGATTTCCTGTAAAATTGCGTAGCGTTCAGGTGTTTTTCTGTGGCCATTTTCCTCCAGAAAAGTGGTGAACACATTTTTAACTATTTCTTGATTCTTATTTTCGCCCATAGCATTTACCCAGCGTTAGGGTACAAATGTACAGTTAAAATTTAAATTCTGGATACTTTATCGATGCCGTTAATGCGCTTTAGATTATCAATTACTTTTTTAAGGATAGCATTGTTTTTTACAACCAGGGTTATTCTTCCCGAGAATGTTCCGCCATCCGTACTGAAATTAATATTCCTCATGTTTACATGTAAATTGCCGGAGATTATCTCGGTAATTTCACTGATCAGGCCTATGTTATCTATGCCGGTGAGCATTATTTCCACGGTAAATTCCTCTTGGGAAGAATCGATCCATTTGGCGGATATGATTCTATAGGCGTAGTTGGATTGCAGTGAAATGGCATTGGGACAGTTCTTTTTATGCACCTTGATACCATCGTTTACACTAACAAATCCGAATACTTCGTCTCCAGGAATAGGATTGCAGCATTGCGATAATTTATATTCCAGCTTGTCTTCTTCCTTACCAAATACAAGGGTATCGTATTTTGTGGTAATCTCCTCCTTATGGATATCCTCCGGAACCGGAGTTCTCTTTATCTTGTTTTTAAAGAAAGTTATAAAGGCGTTGCTATAGGAGGCCGCAAAATCTTTGAGCATCTGATTGTCTATAGCCCCTATGCCCACCCTATAGAACAAATCCAGACTGGTCTTGAGCTTAAAAAAAACGACCAATTTATTAATGGTATCCTCGTTAAGTGTAATTTTTTGGGACCTCAATTTTCGCCTAAGGATTTCCTTGCCCTCAATGGCAGTGGATTTTTTTTCTTCCCTTAAGGAGGATTTAATCTTCGATCTGGCCCTTGCAGTTGTGGCGTAATCCAACCAGCTTTGACTGGGTTTGGCCGTGTCGGAAGTGAGGATGTCCACCTGGTCCCCACTTTGTAAGGTAGTATTTAAGGGTACCAACTTACCGTTTACTTTTGCTCCCCGGGTATGCATGCCCACTTCGGTATGTATATTGAAGGCAAAATCCAATGGGGTGGCCCCTTTGGGAAGGGATTTTAGTTCTCCCTTGGGGGTAAAAACAAAAATCTCTTTGGAATATAGGTTAAGTTTAAATTCCTCCACAAAATCGACCGCATTGCTGTTGGCATTTTCCAAGGCTTCCTGTAGTTTGTTGAGCCATTCCTCGATTCCCTGTTCTTTTTGATTGCCGTGCTTGTATTTAAAATGGGCGGCATACCCTTTTTCGGCAATTTCATGCATTCTTTCACTGCGGATCTGAACTTCCACCCATTTGCCCTTTGGGCCCATTACGGTAATGTGCAGCGCTTCATAGCCCGTGGATTTGGGCGAGGAGATCCAATCCCGCAGGCGAACAGGGTTGGGAGTGAAGTGATCGGTAACAATGGAATATATTTTCCAAGCCAAAAACTTTTCGTTATGTCGGTCTGATTTGTATATAATCCGTATCGCAAATTTGTCATATATCTCCTCGAAGGATACATTTTGAACCTTCATTTTTCTACGAATGGAGAATATGGATTTCATCCGTCCCTTAATATGGTAATTCAGACTTTCTTTATCCAGGGAGTTGCTGATCATGCTGGAAAAAGCATCGATATATGCCTGCTGTTCTTCCTTAGACTCTTCAATTTTGCCCAATATATCTTCGTATACATCTTGTTCCGTATATTTCAGGCTAAGGTCTTCCAGTTCAGTTTTTATATTGTAGAGCCCTATTCTATGTGCTAATGGTGCGTAAATGTACAAGGTTTCGGAGGCTATCTTCACTTGCTTATGCTCTGGCATGGAGTCCATAGTGAGCATATTGTGATATCTGTCCGCAATTTTTATAATGATTACCCGTACATCGTCATTTAGGGTAAGCAGCATTTTTCTAAAATTTTCGGCCTGTTGGGATATGTTCATATCCTTTTTCAGGTGGGCAATTTTAGTGAGTCCGTCTACGATCCTTGCAACGGTCTCCCCGAACAAACGTTCTATGTCCGCTAGGGTATATTCGGTGTCCTCAACTACATCATGGAGTAGGGCGGAGGCTATGGAAACGGCATCCAAACCCATTTCTGAAGCCACAATTTTGGCTACCGCTATAGGGTGGAAAATGTAGGCCTCTCCCGATTTTCTTCTTTGGTTTTTGTGGGCATCAACGGCAATATCAAAGGCAGAGCGTATCAACTTCTTGTCCTCATCGGTAAGATTTTGATAGCTTATGCGGAGCAGTTCCTTATATTGCTTCGCTATTTCCTTGTTCTCTTTCTCAATGGCAGCTTCGGTCATCATATAGAACTCCTTTAAACTTTCTCAATTGGTTAAAAAATCATCCTTTTACCCATTTTTTCCTTTTCCTTCCTTCCGGCAGGCAGGTTTTCCTTCCGTAGCGATGCTATGCAACTCAAAAAAATCTTCAATTGGGCAAAAAATATCTAATTCCAGCCCGGACCGGATCAGGCGGGTTCACCTCAGTCCAAAAGGTTTAAATGAGTTCATATTAAAAATAGCATAAACTATGATTGTAGACAACAAAAATTATGCCTTTAAATTTTGGATCCTGGATATTAGGGTCGGGTGCGAATAATGCATAAAAACATAAGCAGGATGGGGAGTGAGATTGCTTAGGCTATTTTTGGATAACTTTTTCAAGGAGGTTATAAGGGGTTTGGGGGCAAAGGTTTTTTTGGCAAAATCATCTGCCTGAAATTCAAATTTTCTGGACATGGCGTTCATGACCAATCCCGTAATTTCCGATATAGGGCTGTATAATATTCCAAAACCGATAAGTGCTGCATGAAAACTAGGCTGTGAAACACCAATAGCCAAAGATACCTGCGGATTATTTATAAAAATAGATAGGATAAACAGGGTAAAGCCCGTTAACAAAATGGAGGCCGATAAATTGAAGATGATGTGCTTTCTTTTGTAATGTCCCACTTCATGGGCAAGAACCGCCACAATTTCGTCTTCGTCCAGATCATTGATCAGGGTATCGTACAGTGTAATTCTCTTTTCTTTGCCAAATCCGGAAAAATAGGCATTGGCCTTGGTAGATCGTTTAGATCCGTCTATTACAAATATATTTTTTAATTCGAACCCCACCTTTTTGGCATAGGCCTCTATTTTACTTTTTAAACTGCCTTCCTCCAAGGGGGTCTGTTTGTTAAAAAGCGGGACGATCAGCTTACTGTAAAATAGGTTCATAAATAACGTGAAAACGGCGACGAGGGCCCAGGCATAAATCCAAAAGTGGGTGCCCGCCCATTGAAAAAACCAGATTATCAATGCCAATATTCCGCCACCAAGAATTATCATCATTACCCAACCTTTAATTTTATCTGCCCAAAATAACTTTCGGGTACTCTTGTTAAATCCGAATTTTTCCTCTATAACAAAGGTGTGGTAATAGGAAAAAGGAGTGGTAACAATATCGTTGCCGATCATGATAATCCCGAAAAAAATAAGGGCTATCACAATAGGGTTGTCGCTGAAGCCCCTGGCAATGGTGTCTATCCAATCAAATCCCCCAAAAATCAGAAACATCAAGGTGAGACAAAGGGAAAAGACTGCGCTTAGCATGCCAAAACGATAGTTGGTCTTTTTATACTCTTGGGATTTTTGGTATTCCTCCATGTCGAAAACGTCGCTTAGCTCACTGGGAACAGCATCGGTATAGCGTTGGGCATTTAAATGTTCCAGCACGGCTTCAATTATAAATTGAATCAATAAAATGGACATTATGATGTAAAATAGGACGTTACTGTTCATTTATAAAAAGACTAAAGGATTTAAATATTAATTATGTTGTAGATTAGAGGATAACGATCCTTTGTCAGGATCCCCGTTGTCTCCTCGCCTCAAAGATAAGTATTGCAGCTGATACGGAGACGTTCATGGAGTCTATTTCCCCATGCATGGGTATAATAATATTTTGAGCGGCCTTATTAAGCCATTGTTCAGATAGGCCAGTGGCTTCCGTTCCTACCACAATTGCCGTTCCTTTGGTAAAATCTACCTCCGTATATGGCTTGGAGGCACTTAATGCCGCACAATTGATGGCGATTTGGCGACTCGTTAAAAACTGGATAATTTCTGGTGTGGATCCCATTGCGATATGGGTGGTGAATATACAGCCAACACTTGAACGAATTATATTCGGGTTGTACAGGTCGCTTTTTGGATTGGCAATAATTACGGCATCCAGTCCGGCAGCATCTGCGGTACGAAGAAGGGCACCAATATTGCCCGGTTTTTCCGGAGCCTCCGCCACCAAAATAAGTGGGCTGTCGTTTTTAAATATTAAGGATTCCAGGGAATGCTCCCGGGCCACGGCTATGCCCAATACTCCTTCTGTAGTATCCCTATGTGCTAATTTTTGAAAAATATCCTTGGATATGGAAATTATTTCGGGGGCAGGGAAAATACCATCAACAAGCTCCATAACAGCATTGCCGGAAATGAGTTCCGGATAGAAAAGAAAGGTCTTTAGGGTATATTGTCCTTTAATGGCCAGCTGCAACTCCTTTAAACCTTCAATAATAAAAAGCCCGTTTTTTTTTCGTTCACGGGATTTTTCCTTTAATGCTATTGCACTCCTTACCAAGGGGTTGTGAATACTGCTGATCTCCTTTATATTGCTCATTGGTACAAAAATAATGTATTATGTTAACTTAGTTTTGATTTTGCGACTAAGGGGGGCAACTAAATTAAATAAAATGAAATATGTACTTATGGCCTTGTTTTTAGCCAGTATGCTATCTTGTATGATGGATAACAAGACCAGGGAAGTGGAAGCGGCCAAACCAATATTGGAAGACAAGCTTCTCCCTGCACGGTATCCGGAACCATTATTAAAGGTTTTTTAGGCCCATGGCGGCCTGGCGAAATGGAAAAAACAGAGGACTTTGGTCTTTAGGCAGGGGGAGGAGCTGCATACCATTGATCTTCAAACTAGAATGGACCGGATAGACGGACCAGCTTATTCCCTAGGGTTTGATGGGGATAGAGTATGGTTGCTCGATGATGAAGATACATTTAAAGGTGATCCAGTATTCTATCACAATCTTAAATCCTATTTTTTCAATATGCCTTTTGTGTTAGGGGATAAGGGCATTGTTTATGGGGAAACTGAAGATCTGGTATATGCAGGTGTCCAATATCCGGGTATTGCCGTACGTTTCAAATCGGGAATCGGTACCTCCTATAAAGATCAGTACTTCCTACATTACCACCCCAAGACCCATAAAATGGCTTGGCTTGGATATACCGTAAGTTATGGTAGCGGGGAACGTTCCAACAGTGTAAATTGGATAGGGTATCATGATTGGACGAGCGTAGCGGGCCTCATGGTTCCCAAAACATTGACTTGGTACAATTCCGAAGGGCGGACCATCAAAGCGCCCAAAATACCGGTGCTATTTGAAGGAATAGCGTTTAGTGGGCAGGGCAAACCAAGAAGTTTCTTTGCGAAGCCTGAAAATGGGGTATTTGTAGAGGGAAAGGCGCAAGAATAAAATAGGGTCTTACTAAAAATGCACTTATTGTTTACGATCCTCTTGTTTATGATCCTCGAAAATACTGGTTCAAAATATCAGTAGTATTAGTCTTTGATGTTCCTTTTTGAGTTTAGTTTTTGCTTATCGTATTTTGTTCATTAATTTAATGAATATAGCTAATTAATGTTTTTTCAATTTAACACGGCTTTTATGTACTATTTTTCTGTTATAAGGGATTTTGCTGATAATAATTGATCAAAAGGGTAACCACGGCATTGTAGCTTTTTATTCCGTCCTTTTGGTTGTTGGCCTTTAGAAAGGTACTGAATATGGATTTGAAAACAGGCTCCATTGGATTGGAATGGGCCTCCCAGAATTTTGCTACTTCTTTATAATTCTTTTTAACACCGGGATTTAGATTGTTGTATTGGCGGTTAAATTCCCCTTGGTCCCGACCCGCCAGTTCATTTAGGCAATAGCTTAGGGCATAGGCATATGCCGAATATTTAAAATAGATATCCTCATTGCTAACGGTGGCCAAATAACCAATAAAATTGGTTTCATTTTCTGCGGAAAACCCCAATTGATGCCCTATCTCATGGCCACATATGACCGGAAACCTAAAACTAGGCAAGGCACTGTTGGCCTGCGCCTCATTGGTAAAAGGGTTTAAATAACCGCCATAGCCCATATAGCTCAAAGGGACACTGAAAATGGATTTTTTTAAACTGGGGTGGAGGTAGGTGAAAATAGGGATTTTATTATTTAGGGATTGGTAACCTTCCAAGGTACGGGCCATTATTTCCTTTTTGCTGTAAGGTACTTTAACCATTTTACTGGTATCCGAAGTTATCCTAAATTGGATTTCATTGGTTTTGATCACCAATCGGTCCACAAATTTTATTAGGTCCTGCTGACTGTGTTTTTCTCCTAGACCCAAGGTTTTTGAAAGGGGCTGCCTGTAATAGTTTAAACCCCATAGAAGGTGAAATGTAAAATAGGCTACGGACAATATCATGGTGATGTCCCTTAGAAACCCAAGGATATTGTATTTAATGGACATTCTGTTCATAATAATATATCTGATTCCCATGATAACCAAAAGCGCGTACAAGATATCGCCTACGGAAAAAGGGATCCACCCCAATATGATGCGCCAAAATCCGGATATATAGGGATATATCCCTTTGCTGTAATAGGTTTCTATAAATTCGGGATATTGCCCTAGCCATTTTATCAAGAATATTTGTGGAAGCAATAGGAGGGCGGTAAGATTTTTGATTTTAGTTTTCATCAGGCCAAAAATAGCCAATAATCTAGCATGGTTGTTTTTCTATCTGTATTTTTGACTCACTAAGTGAGATTTAAAATGGTCCGACGCTTGCCCGCCCGTGCCGTTCGGACAGGCCTGCCCGTTCAGGCGGGCGTCGAAATGTTTTTCAGGTTTTAGCCTGATGCCTCGTGGGCTTGCCCCGAGGTTGTTCTCTTAACAATTAATAAATATGAACAATGAAATAAGAGTTTTGGAGCCTAAAAATGTTTGGAACAAATTTGCGGATCTGAATGCCGTCCCAAGACCCTCCAAACACGAGGAACGGGTAATTGCATTTATGTTGGATTTTGGAAAGTCCCTTGGTCTTGAGACCACGAAGAATGCCGTAGGAAATGTAATCATTAGGAAGCCGGCATCAGTTGGGATGGAAGATAGGAAGACCGTAATTTTACAGTCACATTTGGATATGGTACACCAAAAAAATGCGGATACCGATTTCGATTTTAATACCCAAGGCATAGAGATGTACATTGATGGGGATTGGGTGAGGGCCAAAGGTACCACCTTGGGGGCCGATAACGGTCTGGGGGTAGCCACCATTATGGCACTGTTGGAGAGCAGGAATATTTCCCACCCACCTTTGGAAGCACTGTTCACCATTGATGAAGAAACGGGAATGACCGGGGCCAAGGGATTACAGGGGGGAATGTTGAAGGGTGATATTTTGCTGAATCTGGATACCGAGGAAGACGATGAAATTGATATAGGCTGTGCGGGAGGTATAGATGTTACTGCTAAAGGTATGTATAGAGAGGTCCCCTTAAGGGAAGGCTTTGTAGCTTACAAAATTGGGGTAAAAGGACTCTTGGGAGGTCATAGTGGAATGGATATCCATAAAGGATTGGGTAATGCCAATAAGATTATGAATACTTTGTTGATACTGGGGCAAGAACAACTCGGTTTAAGGATTGTGCAAATTGATGGTGGTGGATTGCGAAATGCAATTCCAAGGGAAAGTACCGCCTGGGTAGCAATAAAAGCATCCGACTCGGATAAATGGGACGGATTGTTCAAGGATTGGACCCATTCATTGAAGAAGGAGTTTCTAGCTACCGAACCTAACCTACAGATGGTTTGCGAAGCTGCCCATCTTCCAAAAATGGTAATGGATACCCATGATCAGCTGGCTTTTACGGATGCCGTTAAGAACGCCCATAACGGTGTCTATAATATGAGTGCCACTATGAAGGACTTGGTAGAGACATCCAATAATATGGCCAGGGTGGAGGTGGGCAATGGACAGATAAACATTGCGTGTTTAACCAGATCGTCCTTAGAGGAAGGGAAAATGGAGCTGGCCAAGGAATTGAAGGATAATTTCGAAAAGTCGGGCTATGAAGTGATTTTAAGCGGGGATTATCCCGGTTGGAACCCCAATCCCGATTCGGCCATCTTGGAATTGTTACGCATCAAATATATAGCACTTTTTAATGAACAGCCAAGAGTAGTTGCCTGTCACGCCGGTTTGGAATGTGGAATTTTGGGAAAGAATTATCCTGGGGTAGATATGATAAGTTTTGGGCCCACTATAAAGGGTGCCCATTCCCCCGATGAACGGGCCAGCATATCGTCATTACAAAAATTTTGGAAGTTCATTTTGGAAATACTTAAGGCAATTCCCAAAAAGTAGATTTGTCATGGCCTATTTGGGTTCGGAATAAGATTTAGGATGATTGGATATTTATTGCGGTTTTATACAGTTAAGCCTAGTACATGACAAAAATCGTCGTAACAAGTTTATTCGGAAAATCAGTTTTACTCGCTCCCAGAAACTATCTGGACTAAGGGGAGCCTGATTTTCTTTGATTTCTCCCTCTAGGGTCGGGGTCAAAAATTAAGGAAAATCTTACGGAATTGAATTTTGTCATTTACTAATATAACGTGAGTTTGATATAAAAGCATTTGCAAGACATTGATTTCGTATATTTAAAAAAATGCTACTGTCTCCCTCGAGACCCAAGAAATTTCATTTTTCAAGCGGATAAAATGACATTATTTCAAAAAGTTGATTTTGGGTTACATATTAAATATGATATAGGTAGAGAGAGATATTTATAGGTTTCTGTTATAAATTGAAGATTTCAAGGTAGTCATTTCGAATGCATATGAGAAACCGAAGGTTCAGCGAAGCTAAACCGAAGGTTCACGAATACCCCTAAAATAATATAGCATGAGCTAAATCGCACATCTAGCTCCCGGCCAGTATTTGTGACTTCTCTCCCGATAATTATCTGGAGTCCCGAAAAGGGACTCTGTCGAAGTGACTACCGTTGCCCCGTTCATATCATTGATATTGAGATTCTCAGTAAAGTTGCCAATGGTGGCCTGCCCGTGCCGTTCAGGCGGGCGGAGTCGAGAGGTTTTTTTTGACAGTTATATCATAAATTAAGGTCTCGACTGCGCTCGACCGGACAAAATTATCATAAATAACACATTAACAATTAAGTATAAACCGAACTCACTTTAATATAGTGAAGGAGAAATAATGTGGGTGTAATAGTGTAGCGCTTTTTTTCTAGGTTAACTTCAAAAATTTTTTTATATTTAAAAAGAGTCTAAAGTAATTTGATATGGGTATCAAAAGTTTTCAGGGCCCAAGAATTCAACAACCCAGTGAAGAGGCACCACTCAGGGTCAGTGATTATATGACCAGAAAACTGATAACTTTTAGACCGGAACAATCTGTTGAAGAAGTGATCGTGGCCCTCTTGAAGTACAAAATTTCCGGGGGTCCGGTGGTAAACGATAGGAATGAATTGATCGGGATTATTTCTGAAGGGGACTGTATTAAGCACATAAGCGAAAACAGGTACCACAATCTTCCAAGCTCCAATTTAACCGTGGAGGGACACATGGTAAAAAATGTGGAAACGATTGATGGCAATATGAATATTTTTGATGCGGCCAATAAGTTTTTGAACGAAAGGCGCAGACGTTTTCCAATAGTGGAAAACGGAAAGTTGGTCGGACAAATTTCCCAGAAAGATATTTTAAAAGCTACTTTAAAACTTAAATCCTCTAATTGGTAATACATTTTTCCTCCGTATTTGGTATGCTGGGCAAATTTTTCTTGCCCATTGTTTTTTGATTACCAACTTTCAGGTATAAACAAGTTAGCATAGAGCATGATAAAATTCAATTACGCAAGATTTTTTTAATCTAAAGATTCTCCGATCCGTCAGATACGGTACGGACGGGTTTACGTCTCCTTGGGAGAGCCTGCCTTTGCCGGTAGGCAGGGTCGGGACTGCTTTTCAGCAGTTCCGGGTGAGGCAAAGCCGATTTTCAGAGAAACCTTTAAAGAGAGATTTTGATGTACTAAAATTAAAAAAAACCTTGTTCGTTCCCATTTTGGATGCAAACAAGGTTTTTTTGTTTATTAAAATATAACTATTGGGCTATTTCCGTAATTTCCAGATCAAAAACTAATTTGGCATCTGGAGGAATAGGACCGTAACCAGCTTCACCATAACCTAAATGGGAGGGTATAAATAAGCGGACCTTGTCCCCGACCTTCATTTCCATAAGACCTTCCTTAAAGCCTGGAATTATCCTAGCTTCCGGGCTGTAATCCATTGGAATGGCTTCGTAACCGCCACCTTGTTTTCTGGCCTCCTGATAAACGCCATATTTTTTGGCGATCTCCTCGTAATTACTGTCAAAAAGCGATCCGTCGGCTAAATATCCGGCATATAGCACCTTTACCTTTTGTCCCACTTTGGGTTTTTCACCATCCCCCTCTGTCAGGGTAAGTATTTTAAGCCCTGACGGCAGCTCTTTTGCCGTAGCTTCCTCCGAGGCGATTTGGGCAACGAAATCAGTTTTCATTTTCTCCATCGCCTTGATTTTTTCCTCTTCCTCGGCAAAGTAATCGCTCATTACTTTTACGGCATCAAATTTTTTGGCCTCCTTGCCGTTCCTAATAATTTCAACGGTGTTCATTACCACGTCCGTCACCGGTCTGTCGCCTTCCCCAGTTTTTACATTGGCAATGGAATCCACAACATCCATTCCTTCAACAACTTCCCCAAAAACAGTGTGCCTGCCGTTTAAAAAAGGAGTTTCCTTATGGGTAATAAAAAACTGACTTCCGTTGGTGGTAGGTCCGGAGTTGGCCATGGACAGGATGCCGGCCTTATGGTGCGTTAGGGAGTCGTTAAATTCATCCTTAAATTTGTATCCGGGATTTCCCATGCCCGTTCCGGTAGGATCCCCTCCTTGGATCATAAAGTCCTTTATAATTCTGTGAAAGATGATGCCATTATAATATTTTTTGCCCTTCAGACTGTCGGTAACAAAAGGATTGCTTCCTTCGGCAAGGGATATAAAATTGGCAACCGTCAAAGGGGTCTTTCGGTACTCCAATTTTAGGAGGATTTCACCTTTGGTGGTGGTAATATCAGCAAAAATGCCATCTCCCAAATCGGCATGCTTGCCAGACTTGCAGCTTGAAAACGCAATGGATGCGATTGCCAATAATAAATAAATTTTCTTCATTGTAGTTGATTTTTAATTGTTGTCTTCTTGTTTGTCTATATTTAAAATGGTAATGGTGGATTTAATGGGGACGTTTACCCCAATTTTATTTTTGTCCCCGTGATATCCGTAGGAAAGGGAGGATGGAAATAGGAAGGTGGCACTTTCCTTTTCCTTTAAAAGTTTTATACTATTTCTCAGGCCGGGAAAAAGATCTTGCTTATCTACCTTATAGGTTATGGTCCCGATATTCTCTTTGGAGTATATGGTGTCATTGTTGAAGGTTATAACGTTATATTGTAGCGTAACCAGGTCATCCGTTTTTGGGCGGTAATCCGTCTGGTCGTTCTTGTGGATGTAATGATACCAGGAACCGTTGCCACTGGAGAAATAGCTGTTCAGGGAGTCGCCCTTAATAATTTCCATTATCTGTTTTTCTTCCTTTGCCAATAGGTCTTTATTGCGTTCCACCGATTTTTGTAAAATACTCCCCGTTTTAACTTTGACCGGCCTACGCGGTTCCGGCCCCTTACAGTTGGTTAAGGCGATAATAAGCAAAAAATAAATTAGGTGTTTCATGCGTTTAGGTCATTTTTATATTGGGGTAGGAGGGACTTAAATTGGCTTATTGTTTCTATCATGGAAACATCGCTTCTTCCCCCCGCGGCATTGGTGTGTCCGCCTCCGTTGAAATGGGCCCTAGCAAATTCATTTACAGAGAAATTACCTTCCGATCTAAAAGAGATTTTGATGATTCCTTCCTCCCGATTTTCAATAAAAATAACGGCAAAAACAATTCCTTCCAAGGTTAGGCCATAATTAACAAACCCTTCGGTATCCCCCTTTTTGTAATCGTAGCTATCCAGTTCTTCCTGGGATAAGGTGATAAATGCCGTATTGAACTCCTCCAGGATGACCATGTTCTTTAAGGCACAACCTAAAAGATGCAATCTACTTGGGGTGTTGGTGTCGTATACCTTGTTGTGCGCTTCCGTATTTTTGGCACCTTGTTCTATTAATTTGGCAACGACCATATGTGTCCGGCCGGTGGTGGAAGAGTATTTAAAGGACCCTGTATCCGTCATGATACCGGTATACAATGAAATGGCAAGATCTGGGGTTATGCTCTCAACATCGTTTAGACCTTCAATTACATTGAAAACCATTTCACATGTGGAACTCATGCTAACATCCGAATACATAATTTTGGCATAACTATCCGGTTCCTGATGATGATCTATCATTACAAATGTGGCCGATGTACCTTCCAATAAAGATTGTAATTGCCCAATTCTTCCCAAATGATTAAAATCTAAAGTGAATATTACTGTGGCATTTTTAATGAGGGAAGTGGCGGTTGGGGAGTCTCTTTCAAAGTTGACTATTTGTTCCTGTCCCGGCATCCATTTTAAGAATTTGGGAAAATCATTGGGAACAATGATGGTAGCATCTTGACCTTTGCCCTTTAGGTAGTGCCAAAGCCCCAAAGTAGAACCAATAGCATCCCCGTCCGGATTTTTGTGCGGGATAATTACAATTTTCTGGGGTTTCTCCAGTATCCCCGCAATAGCTTTTGCAATCTCTAAATTCATGGGCGCAAAGATACAATTTAATAATATATGGCATTGTTCCAGGAATCTATTTTTAATACTGGGTATAGGGGAACCTTCAATACTCGAAAGGGATGCTTTTGGTAAAAGGAAAAACACCGCCAGCTACAGGAATAATTTAACCCATTTAAGCAAGTTTTTCCAAGAGTTGATAACGCCCCCGATTTGGCCTGGGTGGCGTTACTTTTATAAATAGGCCGAAATAATCTTGGTTTATTTCTTGAAAAATATTGAAATTATAAGGAACAATAAAATTTTTGTCAGTGTAATCATAATAGCGTTTTTAATGATTGATGAATAGTGTAATACTCGATTATCCAGTTAAGATATGCAATACCTGGGCAGATAACCAAAACCTACCGATGGAATCGATACAATTAAATACAATTTTATAATGAAAATAATGGATTATATTATAATTTTGTCAACTATCTCTTGTATAGTGTTTAATTATGAAATAGCAAAAGGGATTAAGCCTGTTAATATGTAATAAAATAATGCGTATTTATAATTGTTTTTCGGTTTGCAAGGGGGGGGTGATAGTTAAAGAGGCCTTTTTTGTTGTTTTTATTCTGATCGAAGTAAACTTAAGAAGGCTTTTATTAAATTTTCAAAGTTTTCCTATTGTAGATGACAAAATTCTATTTCGCAAGATTTTCCTTAATTTTTGACCCTGACCCTAAAGCCCGCCTGGCCGCCCGTTCCGGTACTGAAGGGAACGAAGTAGTCGGGCAGGGGAGAAATCAAAGAAAATTAGGCTCCCCTGCCTACCGTACAGGCCGGCTTTAGGGTTTGTGGTAAAACGGATTTTCCGCGAAACCTTGTGAAGACGGTTTTTGTCATGTACTTAGAAGATTTCCTCAAGGGAGGGGTTGAAGGTAAAAGTCGGATTCTTGGTTATATTTGCCGGAAAACTTTTTCATGTTCGATATACTTTTTATTGTTTTGGGATTGGTATTGTTGATTGCAGGAGGAAATTGGCTTCTAAAAGCGGCGGTTGCCCTATCGCTAAAGCTCAATATACCGAAGATAGTCATAGGTATGACGGTGGTTTCCTTTGCTACTTCTGCCCCAGAGCTAATAGTTAGTGTAAATGCCGCTTTGGAGGGCTTTCCGGATTTGGCGCTGGGAAATGTGGTGGGCTCCAATATTGCCAACCTAGGTTTGGTACTGGCAATAACCATTATCCTCGGCAGTATTGAAGTTAAAAATAGTTTTTACACTACGGATTGGCCTGTAATGATGCTGGCATCCCTCTTGTTTTTCGGTTTTATTTATTTTGATGGACAATTACAAAGGTATGAGGGTCTGGTCATGTTGGTTGTGCTTTTTATTTTCCTGATTTATCTCTTGCGCTTTCAGAAAACTGCGGTTGTAGATGAATTTCCCGAGGATGATGTGCCGCTGCCGTTATATAAAACAGTGCTTTTTTTAGGTATTGGTGGACTTGCCCTATGGGGAGGTTCTGAAATGTTGATCAAGGGGGCCATTGGGCTAGCTACTTTTTATGGGGTTAGTGAGCGGATAATTGCGGTTACCGTAGTATCTGTCGGGACTAGTATTCCGGAATTGGCTGCCTCCGTAATTGCGGTGCTCAAGAAGGAAAAGGCAATATCTTTGGGAAACTTAATCGGGTCCAATATTTTTAACCTGTTGGCTGTTTTGGGCATAACATCATTGATTACCCCTATTAAAGTGTTGGATCAAGGTTTGTTGACCAACGATATTTTTTGGATGTTGGGCACATCCTTTTTAATCCTTCCCTTAGTGTTCTTGCCCAAGATGCTCAAGCTGGGATGGAGGGAGGGAGTAATTCTTTTGGTGGTGTACGCTCTATTTGTATATTTCACTATAACATAGGAGAGCGAATTACATTGGAAAATGTAAGTTTTACTAGCGAGAGTGTCGCGCTCGTGCTAGATAGCAACAAGGCCACTATCATAAAATAAAGTGCAAAAAAAACCGCCCCTCTTTCTCAAAAGGAACGGTCGGTAAAAATAATCAACAATTATTTTTTTACTCTTTATATTTTAACGGACTTCACCGTTTTGACTATTCTTCCTGCAATTTTGTATGGATCTCCATTGGAAGCCGGTCTTCTATCTTCCAACCAACCTTTCCAGCCTTTTTGTACTGTAATGATCGGTATTCTAATAGAGGCACCCCTATCGGAAATTCCATAGCTAAAGTCATTGATGGAGGCTGTTTCGTGTTTACCTGTAAGTCGTTGTTCGTTAAACTCGCCATAAACGGCTATGTGTTCTTTTACAACGGGACGGAAGGCCTCGCATATTTTTTCATAAACTTCCCTGGAGCCACAAGTTCTCAAGGTAGAATTGGAGAAGTTGGCGTGCATACCGGAACCGTTCCAATCAGTATCACCAAGTGGTTTAGGGTGGTATTCAATATAATAACCATGTTTTTCGGTCAATCTATCCAAAAGATATCTTGCTACCCAAATTTCATCACCTGCTTTTTTTGCACCTTTGGCAAATAACTGGAATTCCCATTGTCCACAGGCAACTTCCTGGTTAATTCCTTCAAAGTTCAGCCCTGCTGCTATACAGGCATCGGCATGTTCCTCGACCAAATCACGGCCGTGGGTATTTAGACCTCCAACGGAACAGTAGTACATCCCCTGAGGTTTGGGATATCCACCCCTAGGAAATCCTAAAGGAAGTTCTGTTTTGGTGTCCATTATAAAATATTCTTGCTCAAATCCAAACCAGAAATCATTATCCTCATCTTCAATAGTAGCCCTACCATTGGATACGTGGGGGGTACCATCAGGATTCATCACCTCGGTCATTACCAAATAGCCATTAACACGATGTGGATCCGGATAAATCGCCACAGGTTTAAGTACGCAATCCGAAGATCCTCCTTCAGCTTGGCGGGTTGAACTGCCGTCAAAAGACCAGATTGGGCAATCTTCCAGTTTACCGCTGAAATTGTCCTCGACCTTTGTTTTGCTCCTCATGTTTTGAGTGGGCTCATACCCATCCAACCAAATGTATTCTAATTTAGACTTGCTCATAATATGTATTGTTGATTTTTATTATTAACGCAGACAAAAATAATAATTTCCACCATATATGCCATTTTTTAGTGGGTTAAATGATAATAATGATTAAATTTTTTTTGAGACCCCTATTTTTTTAGGGGTAAATTATTAAATATGTATTTTGTGCGGATTATTTTTATGAATTGCTATTTTTGTTAAAAAATGAATTTATGTCAAATCAAAGATTTAAGGCTATAGCAAGCAGTCATTCCAGGCCTGTTATGAATGTAGAGGAAACCGGCAGACGTTCGGAATACTTTGGGGTAAATGTGTTCAATGAGGAACGTATGTTACAGTATTTGACCAAGGATGCCTATGACAGGGTAAAGGCAGCCGTGGTATCCGGGGTTAAAATAGACCGAAAAGTTGCCGATCAGGTAGCAGAAGGGATGAAGACCTGGGCAATATCCATGGGGGCTACCCATTACACGCATTGGTTTCAACCGCTTACGGGAACCACAGCGGAGAAACACGATGCTTTTTTCGATTTTTCGCCTGAAGGAAGGGTTATGGAAAAGTTCGGCGGGGGCCAGTTGGTACAGCAGGAATCCGATGCTTCCAGTTTTCCAAATGGGGGCATCCGTAATACTTTTGAAGCCCGGGGCTATACGGCATGGGACCCTACCTCACCGGCATTTTTATACGGAACTACCCTTTGTATACCCACTGTTTTTGTGGCCTATACAGGGGAGGCCCTAGATAATAAGGCCCCGCTTTTAAGGGCCTTGAACGCCATGGATGAGGCGGCGACAGCGGTAGCCAAATTCTTTGATAAAAATGTGTCCAAGGTCTATGCCACCTTGGGGTGGGAGCAGGAATATTTTTTGATAGACAAATCCTTGGCCTTTTCCAGACCGGATATAAGTTTGGCCGGCCGTACCCTAATTGGCCAATCCGCTGCAAAGGGGCAGCAATTGGACGACCATTATTTTGGTGTCATTCCAAACCGCGTATTGAATTTCATGAAAGATTTGGAGAAGGAATGTACCAAATTGGGGATACCTGTAAAAACCAGACATAACGAAGTAGCTCCCAATCAATTTGAGTTGGCCCCCATCTTTGAAGAGACCAATCTGGCCGTAGACCACAATCTATTGTTAATGGATGTCATGGAAAAGATTGCGGATAGGCATTTCTTTAAAGTGTTGTTTCATGAAAAGCCCTTTAAGGATATAAACGGGTCCGGAAAGCACAATAATTGGTCCTTATCTACCGATACCGGGGTCAATTTGCTTAGTCCAGGGTCTACCCCCATGAAAAACCTCCAGTTCTTGACTTTTTTCGTGAATACGATTAAAGCGGTGGACAATTATGAGGAATTATTGCGTTCTTCCATAGCTTCGGCAAGCAACGACCATAGGTTGGGGGCCAATGAGGCACCTCCGGCTATCCTCTCCATTTTTATTGGCGAACAGTTGAACGAGGTCTTAAATGAGTTGGAAGGGGTTACCAAAGGGAAATTATCGCCCGAGGAAAAGACGGAATTAAAATTGAACGTGGTAGGTAAAATTCCGGAAATCCTTCTGGACAATACCGATCGTAACCGTACTTCACCCTTTGCCTTTACAGGCAATAAGTTTGAAATGCGCGGCGTTGGTTCCAAGTCCAATTGCGCTAAACCAATGACGGTACTGAACACCATTGTGGCCAAGCAGCTTATGGCGTTCAAAAAAGAGGTAGATCAATTGGTGGATAAGAAAGGGCTTAAAAAGGATGAGGCTATTTTTAATGTCCTAAGGGAATATATCAAGACCTCCAAAAGAATTAGGTTCGAGGGGGATGGCTACAGCGAGGCATGGGAGAATGAGGCCAAATCCAGAGGCTTGAGCAATAATAAGAATACCCCACAGGCATTGCAAGTACTGACCTC
Organism: Arenibacter sp. P308M17; assembly: GCF_003426735.1. Classification (GTDB taxonomy): domain Bacteria; phylum Bacteroidota; class Bacteroidia; order Flavobacteriales; family Flavobacteriaceae; genus Arenibacter. The sequence continues at coordinate 109,711 of NZ_QVON01000010.1, read as the reverse complement.
CAAAGAAAGTTTGGCACTGTTCAAGTCCATGAACGTTATGAGCGAAATTGAGGTGAGGGTTCGGCAGGAGGTAGAGTTGGAGGAGTACATTCTTCATATTCAGATTGAAGGCAGGGTATTTAATGAGCTGGCTTATGGCTATATCATCCCTGCCGCAGTGGAGTATCAGAATAAATTGATAAAAAATGTGGTAGGCCTAAAGGAAATTTACGGTGCCGCCCACAAGAAAATGTCGGAAAGTCAGTTGGATATTGTCGAGCGGATTTCCGAGCATATCCGTGCTATTAAGATCAAGACCGATGCCATGGTAGATGAGAGAAAGAAGGCCAACAATATGTCCGATATAAATAAAAAAGCTTTTGCCTATTGCGATAATGTAAGGCCGTATTTTGACGAGATTCGTTACCATTGTGATAAACTGGAACAACTGGTTGGTGATGAATTTTGGCCATTGACCAAATATCGGGAACTATTGTTCATTAAATAATCTGGACCTTTATAAATATTGAATTAAAAGCCCGCAATTAGTGGGCTTTTTTTTATGGATTCCCCTATTTTTGTCGCAAACATTTATTCATGAGCTCATCAACTAGCAAAAGATACGATCAAAGAGGGGTTTCCGCTTCCAAGGAGGATGTCCACAATGCCATAAAAAATATTGATAAAGGTCTCTTTCCCCAAGCTTTCTGTAAAATTGTGCCCGATTACCTCACGAATGATAGGGAGTATTGTTTAGTGATGCATGCCGATGGTGCAGGTACCAAATCCTCCTTGGCCTATATGTATTGGAAAGAGACAGGAGACATTTCCGTATGGAAAGGAATAGCGCAAGATGCCCTGATCATGAATCTCGATGATCTTATTTGTGTTGGGGCGACGGATAATATTATGTTGTCCTCAACCATTGGGAGAAACAAAAACTTAATTCCCGGAGAGGTCATATCTGCCATAATCAATGGAACGGAAGAGTTGATAGAGGACTTGGAAAAGCATGGGATTACGATAAGATCTACAGGAGGGGAAACGGCAGATGTAGGGGATTTGGTGCGTACCATTATCGTAGATTCCACAGTAACGGCAAGGTTGAAAAGGAGTGAGGTCATCAATAATGCCAACATTAAGGCGGGCGATGTTATTGTGGGTCTATCTTCCTCAGGACAGGCCAGCTATGAAAAGGAGTACAATGGTGGTATGGGGAGTAATGGGCTTACCTCTGCAAGGCATGATGTTTTTGCCAAATACTTGGCGGAAAAATACCCGGAAAGCTATGATGTGGCAGTGCCGGAAGATTTGGTGTATTCCGGAAATGTTAGGTTGACCGATGAGGTCCCCAATACTCCCGTGGATGCAGGGAAATTGGTGTTGTCCCCAACCCGAACCTATGCACCAATTGTAAAAAAAATTCTCAGTAAATATAGGGCGAACGATATTCATGGAATGGTGCATTGTAGCGGAGGCGCGCAGACCAAAATTCTTCATTTTGTTGATAACCTTCATATTGTAAAGGATAACCTGTTTCCCGTTCCTCCTTTGTTCCAATTAATACAGGAACAATCGGGGACCGACTGGAAGGAGATGTACCAAGTTTTTAATTGTGGACATAGGTTGGAATTGTATGTAAATCCCTCAATTGCCGAAGATCTTATCGGTATATCGGAAAGTTATGGGGTCTTGGCCCAGATTGTGGGCAGGGTGGAAGGGAATTCTGTTAAAAAACTCACAATTAAAAGTGAGTATGGCACCTTTGAGTATTAAGGCATACGAATACACTTTTTCCGACGTTATTTTATAAAGAAATTACGTTATGGAAAGAAAGCAATTCTTAAGGACCTTAGGTACCGGAGCGGCATTTGCCCTTGCTTTTCCCTGCTTACACGGTTGTTCCAAAGATAATGACAATGGCGATATTGTTGAAATCCCGGAAGGTGTAGATTTCACTATTGATTTGAATTCCTCCGAGGGATCCAAGTTGGCGGACAATGGAAGTTTTATATTAAAAAACTTGGTCGTGGTGGTCAAGGATTTGAATGGTAACTTTGTAGCGGCCAGTCAGGTCTGTAGCCATGAATCATATGATCAAGTTCGTTTTACGACCAATAATGGAGGTATTTTTCATTGCGATGTGCATGGATCCCGGTTTGATCTTGACGGCTCACCTTTAAATCAGATAGATAGCAGTCCGGCCAAACCCCTTAAAATATTTAAAACGGAGTTGGAAGGGCAGATTCTTCGCGTTTTTGAATAATCCGATCAAATCCAAATTTTAACCTACAGACCTACATGGGATTTTCCTTAATATCATTCTTCGGACTCTTATTTTGTGTATATGGGTCCTTTCCTATGTCTTATTTTCGTATTGCGAAGTCATTTACATTCCCCGACCTAAGTAATAAGGCAATGGTTTATGGGCTTTGGTCTTCAGGGAGCGGATCCGCGATCTGTAAAGGCAATACACTTACCCCGGGCAATACACGGAAAGGTTCCATGTTTAATATTCTTCAAGGGTGAGGGCATTATTTTCCTTTTTAATATTTTGTTCGGTAATTATGGGCCATTCGCAACAACCCAAGTATGTTACCGTACATCGATCCGTAAACTTAATGGGCGGTAAATTTGATATTACCGTAGTGGCCGATAATGAAGAAATAGGCTATATAAATATTGAAGAGGCAGTTTCTGAAATTAAAAGGATAGAAAAACTGGTATCTTCCTGGGACGAGGAATCGGAAACCTCGGAGATCAATAAAAATGCCGGGATAAAACCGGTGAAGGTAAGTGTGGAACTATTTAAGCTAATTGAAAGGGCGAATCAGATTTCTGAAATAACCAATGGGGCATTCGATATTACATTTGCGGGCTTGGAAGAGATCTGGAAGTTTGATGGTTCCATGAAGTTCAGACCTACCAAGGACGATATAATACAGTCCGTAAGCAAGGTAGGGTATAGAAAAATTATTATGAATGAGGAAGATAGAACGGTCTTCCTACAATTGAAAGGGATGAAGATAGGTCTAGGGGGGATAGCTAAAGGCTACGCTGCCGATATGGCCAAAGAGTTGTTAGTGGAGAAACAGGTTCGCGCCGGGGTCATCAATGCTTCCGGTGACCTAACTACCTGGGGTACAAAGGCTACAGGGGAAAAGTGGTTGATAGGAATTGCAAATCCACTGAGCAAGGACAAAATATTTTCGTGGCTGCCAGTTCTGGAATCTTCTGTAGCTACTTCTGAGAGCTATGATAAATATATCACTTTTGATGGAAGGAAATATTCGCACATTCTGGATCCCAGAACGGGAAAACCCATTTCCGGCATTAATAGTGTCTCGGTCTTTTCAAAGACCGCTGAATTGTCGGATGCTCTGGCTACCGCTATTTTTGTACTTGGAGTGGATTCGGGTATGGCGCTGATCAATCAATTGAAGGGAACAGAGGCCATTATTGTGGACGATAATAATATAATGCACAAAAGTAGTGGTGTCTTAATGAATTGAGTCCTAATTAATATATCCCAGACCCTTAAGTTCTTTCATGTCCCCTATTTTTTTGGAACATCCATTTTTTAAAAGATAGACCGTATCGCTGATCGCCAGGATATCATTGTAAAAATGATCCGTAAGGACTATAATACTCTTTTTCTTGACTTGTTGGATAAGGACCTTGAATTTCTCGATATATATGGGTGCTATAAAAGAAAAAGGTTCGTCCAGAAGTATAATTTCCTTGTTGGACATGAGTACTAAGTATGTTTCCATAACCCTAATTTCCCCGCTGGACAAATCTTTTACCCTAGTCTCGCCGTATTCTTGAAAATTTTCGAAAATGTTAATAAATTGTCCCCATGGAACATTGAAAAGACCAAAGGTGCGCTTCATGCTCAACTCCTTGGGCACAAGGGGGTATTGCGGCAAGTAACCTATTTTTCCTGTAGTGTATAATGGTCCTGGAAGGTGTTTTCCATTGCAGCGGATGTTCTTGTATTTTGGTTGTAGGTCCCCAAATAAAATTCTCAACACGGAGGTTTTTCCACTACCGTTCCTTCCAAGGATTCCCGTAATTTTACCACGTTCCAATTTAATGTAAATTCCGTACAGGATCTTTTTACCGTTATATTCCAGTTCAACGCTATCTATTTCCAAGGTCAAAATAAACGGAAGATGTTAATGAATAATAGGGTTATGAAGATGTCCAATAGAAATGAAATTAGGATAAGTACTGTTTTGGACATACCAAAATTGTGATAAAACGTCAAGCGCATTCGTAGGGCAATATCAAAATAAGACAAAAAGATCCCTAGATAAAACAATATCTTGGAACTTAGGATCATGGCATTTAAATTGGATATCTTAAAAACAATACCCCCGGTAAATAACATAAAAACCGTAATTATAAAGGATATCCAAAGATAAGGCCTGGCAAAGAGGAAAATTAATTGATAGTTTCTAAAATTGAAAATAGAATTCATCTATTGAACGGGATATGCTTAAATGTACAAAATTATCGTAAATTCGCAGTCCAAGTGTAGATAGTATATGATAGATAAATTAAACATAGTAAAGCAACGTTTTGATGAGGTTTCGGACCTGATAATCCAGCCTGGAATTATTGCGGACCAGAAGCGTTATGTGGCGCTGAACAAAGAATATAAGGACTTAAAAAAACTTGTGGACAAGAGGGATCTATATTTGGAATATACCAATAACATATCCGAGGCAGAGGAGATTCTGTCCGATGGCAGCGATCCCGAAATGGTGGATATGGCCAAAATGCAATTGGAGGAAGCCAAGGAAAAATTGCCCAAATTAGAAGAGGAGATTAAATTTATGCTGATTCCTAAGGATCCGGAAGATTCCAAAAATGTAGTGGTGGAGGTAAGGGCAGGTACCGGAGGGGATGAAGCCAGTATTTTTGCGGGCGATCTTTTCAGAATGTACACCAAATATTGTGAATCCAAAGGATGGAAAACGAATGTAATCGATCTTAGCGAAGGTACTAGTGGCGGGTATAAGGAGATACAGTTCGAAGTTACCGGCGAGGATGTGTACGGTACCCTTAAATTTGAAGCAGGGGTACACCGGGTACAACGCGTTCCACAGACCGAAACCCAGGGCAGGGTACATACCAGTGCCGCTACGGTAATGGTACTTCCCGAGGCCGAGGATTTTGATGTTCAGATAGACCCCAAGGAGGTACGGATAGATTTTTTCTGTTCCTCCGGACCAGGTGGGCAATCTGTGAATACCACCTATTCTGCTGTGCGTCTAACCCACCTTCCTACTGGTTTGGTGGCACAGTGCCAAGATCAGAAATCGCAGCATAAAAATAAGGAAAAGGCATTTAGGGTGTTACGCTCCCGTTTGTATGATATGGAATTGGCCAAAAAACAGGAAGAGGATGCCGCCAAGAGAAATTCACAGGTTAGCAGCGGGGATCGTTCGGCTAAAATTAGAACTTATAATTATCCTCAGGGCAGGGTAACGGACCATAGGATCGGATTAACGCTTTACGACTTACAGAACATTATTAACGGCGATATTCAGCGTATTATAGACGAATTAAGTTTGGTGGACAATACGGAGAAATTAAAGGAAGCCTCTGAGATATTTTAATTTTCATGACCACTGATTTTTTAGTAGGACAGATCCGAAAAAAGGAATCCTTTCTTTGTATAGGGTTGGATACGGACTTGGACAAAATTCCCAAACACCTCTTGCGGGAGGATGATCCTATTTTTGCATTTAACAAAGCCATAATCGACGCTACACACCATTTATGTGTGGCCTATAAGCCCAACACTGCATTTTATGAGGCCTATGGAATAAAGGGATGGCAGGCTTTGGAAAAGACCATAAATTACCTGAATATCAATTATCCGGAATTATTTACCATCGCAGATGCCAAACGTGGAGATATTGGTAATACTTCTTCCCGTTATGCCACAGCCTTTTTTGAGGATTTGGGATTCGATTCGGTTACCGTAGCCCCCTATATGGGACGGGATTCCGTGGAACCATTTTTGGCCTTTAAGGATAGGCATACCATATTATTGGCACTAACTTCCAATATGGGGGCGTTCGATTTTCAGACAAAAATGGTAGACGGAAAGGAGCTGTACAAGCAGGTGCTGGAGGTTTCAAAAACCTACCAAAATTCGGAAAACCTGATGTACGTTGTGGGTGCGACCAAGGCGATTTTTTTGAGGGAAATACGAAATATTGTTCCACATAGTTTTCTTCTTGTACCAGGGGTAGGGGCGCAAGGTGGCAGCTTAAAGGAAGTGTGCCAATATGGAATGACCAAAAATGTAGGTCTCTTGGTAAACTCTTCCCGGGGAATTATATATGCCTCGGACCAAGAAAATTTTGCTCAAGTTTCTGTGGAAAAGGCAAAGGAACTGCAACGGGAAATGAGCTTGGAACTTAAAAAACTATGAACGCCTTAATGGGTCAAGGTCTGGATGATTTTTTGGATTCTGATGGCTTTCAATTCAAAGAATTCGGCAAGTTTAGAATCGGAATATTTTTTGCTGATGGCTTTGTCCATGAAATTTTGGTATTGGTATTCCAAATAGCGTAATTCTTTGGATCCTTTGGTTATGGAGGATATCGCACCAACTTTACAATATTGATTTTCCATATAATTTTTTTCTTACAAATATAATTGAAAGCGGAGGTTTGGGAGAGCTATCCAAAAGTGCAGTCATCCAATAATCAGGTAATTTGTCTATTTTTAGCCTTGAGGGCATGTTAGTGTTATATTTTGATTTATTTGTTCCCCAATAGAGTGTATTGGTTTTAACACTACATTTATAAAAATTGAATCTTGATCAGTTATAATATACATAGGCATAATACCTCTACCCAATGGGTGACTTTTGTACATGGTGCGGGAGGTAGCTCCACTATTTGGTACAAGCAACTTAGGGAATTTAAAAAGCATTTTAATGTACTTTTGTTGGATCTAAGGGGACATGGGAACTCTAAGGTATATCTGAATGATGCCTTTAAGGAAAAGTATACTTTTGACAATATAACCGGGGATATATTGGAGGTGATCAATTTTGAGAAGATAGAAAAATCCCATTTTATTGGAATTTCCTTAGGTACCATTTTAATTCGAAATTTGGCGGAGAAGCATCCCCATAGGGTAGAAAGTATGATTATGGGAGGGGCCATTATGAAATTGAATTTAAGGTCACAAATATTGATGAGGCTTGGTGTTGTTCTAAAATCCGTTGTCCCTTATTTATGGCTGTACAAGTTTTTTGCCTTTGTAATTATGCCCAATAAGAACCATAAGGAATCGCGGTTACTCTTTGTTCGAGAGGCAAAAAAATTGTGTCAAAAGGAGTTCATTAGATGGTTTAAATTAACATCGGAGATTAACCCATTGCTTCACTTTTTTAGAACGGTAGATATCAAAATTCCTACACTCTATGTGATGGGGGCGGAAGATTATTTATTTTTGCCCACTATCAAGCAAATGGTTTTGGCTCATAAAAGTGCCGAGCTGGTTGTGGTGAAGAACTGTGGGCATGTGGTAAATGTAGAACAGCCTAGGTTCTTTAACGATACCGTCATAAAATATCTTTTGGTAAAATAATCGGAAGGTTTTTCCAAGGCCAAAGACTGCAACTGGATTCCACATTCATGCTTAGACCGGATGTTAGCCGGGTTCACAATTAGTCATGACCCCATCCATGTAGGCTTTTCTGGGGCGCAGATAAAAAAAACCGGTGCTCCCACCGGTTTTAAACTAACTAACTCAAAAATACTAACTCAACTTTTTTATACGGCGTACAACTGTATCGCTATTTTAGGAAAACAAAGGATTGTAAGACGTCCTTGTTAATATGTAACGCTAATTAATTGGGTTTATTGTGTAAACTATCCATTAATTGTTCCCATTTAATCCTGTAGGGCAAAAACTTTTTTCAATACTTCGGTGGTTCTGGAAGAAACCTTGTTCCTTATTTCCTTTTCCTCAATGGCAATCATAGTAAATACCCCATTTAAAGCCTCTTGTGTAACATAATCCGTGAGGTCCGGATTTACATTGTTCGTAAGGGGAATGTTGTTGTATCTGGTAATAAGATTGTTCCAGATCTTGTCGGCCCCCACTTTTTCAAAAGAATTTTTAATTACAGGGTTAAACTTATTGTAGAGTTCGGTCTGCGTAGTGTTGGTAAGGTATATGGTTGCAGCGTTGTCCGATCCCAAAAGAATACTTTTGGCGTCGTTAAAGCTCATCCCCTTAACGGCATTGACAAATATGGGCGTGGCTTCGCCGACCGCATCCTCTGCGGCCCTGTTAAGAATTTTTAGGCCTTCATCTGCCAGACTGGAAAGTCCAATATCCCTTAGGGTCTTGTCTACTTTCTGCAACTCCTCCGGGAGCATAATTTTAACCAGCTCATTTCTATAAAAACCATCCGTTTGGGTAAGTTTGCCTACTTGTTTGTCGATACCCATATTTAAGGCCTCCTTTAATCCGTTTGCAATTTCGGCGTTGCCAAGGGTACCTCCTTGGGGCAATTGATTTACCACTTGTTGTAATTCCGAACACCCAATACATTGAAACAGGATGATGGCTAAAAAGATTTTTTTCATTGTAATATTTTAGGGTTATATCTATAACTTATGCTATTGGGATTTAGTACATATAATTATGAGAAAATTACGGTCTTATTATTGTATACCATTGTTTTTCTTCTAATGTGCAGCTTTACGGCTCTGGAGAGTACAATTTTTTCCAAATCCCGTCCCTTGGTTATAAAGTCCTTGATGCTGTGCGCATGGGTTACAGTGGTAACATCCTGCTCTATAATGGGGCCGGCATCCAGTTCCTCGGTAACGTAATGGCTGGTGGCACCTATAATTTTAACCCCCCTCTCAAAGGCGGCATGGTATGGTTTTGCACCGGCAAAGGCAGGTAGAAAGGAATGGTGAATGTTAATGATCTTATTGGGGTAATTGTCGATCACCTTACTGCTTACAATTTGCATATATCTTGCCAGTACTATAAAATCTATTTGATATTCTTTTAAAAGTGCCAACTGGCGATTTTCGGCTTCACTTTTTGTGCCATTTGTTACCGGCACATGAAAAAAAGGAATATCAAATTGTTTGGCCACATACTCCAAATCACTGTGGTTGCTGAGGATGAATGGTATTTCAACCTCCAGTTCGCCCGAATTGTACCTGCTTAACAAATCGTATAGGCAATGATTGTATTTGGAAACAAAAAGTGCCATTTTGGGTTGTACGGATCCCAAATACAAACTCCACTCCATTTGGTGGGGCAGGGCCAGTTCCTTTTCAAATTCTTGCTTCAAATTTTTGATGACCGGAATGTTCTTTTCAAAATCGCTTTCCAGTCTCATAAAAAACACCCCTGCTTCCTTATCTACGTGCTGGTCAATATAAATAATATTGCCCCCTTTTCTATGTATAAATCCGGTTACCGAACTTATAATTCCGGATTGGTCGGGGCAATTAATGAGGATAGTTGTCTTCAAAGTGCAATGGTTTAGGGGGCAAAATTAGGATTTTAGGTAGGAAGTACTCCGGTTGTAGGGTATTTTTATATAATTACAACAATATTGATGTAATTTTTACATTTTTATTAAATCGTGTCCCGATAATGGTCCTTTTTTTATCTATAAAAGGTGAGTGACCCACCAATCCCATTTCTCCAATATTCACTTAGAGGGTTGAAGGTGATTACCATAGCGCGAGTTATTGCCTTGGCCCAAAACAGGCATGAAGATATTGAAAAAGATCTATCGGGCTAGTGGGTGTTAAAAGGTGTGTGAAGTAAAATGGGATACATAAAAATAGGAACACTTAGCTTCTGATGGATCGTCTCCATACTTTATACAATCTTCTGAAACTTTTAATTTCGCTCCTTAGAAGATTTAAGTATTCCTTTTCCTTGACCCCGTCCTTTTCCAGACCGGTACAATAGGAATTTATATTTCTTATGATAACATTGATAAAGGAAGCACTTCGCATTCGGGCAGCATAGCAATCGGCGCGCTCGGCCACTTCAATTTGCTGCGGTATTAAAATGGAATCGGTCAAAAGGGAATCTACCATGATATCCCTATGGCTATTGGATTGGTACAACTTAAGCAAATCCTTGTTGTAGGATAGGTACGAGGCTATTTCCCTGCTCATCCGTAAAAGATCCAAGGATTTCCTGTAAATGGGAATCGTACTTAAGTTTTTGTAAGGCATTTTTATTGAAAAATTCTGATATATAAAATTACGTTGAAATTAGCAAAGTTAAGTTTATATAACAAAGTAAAATTGTATTTTAGCTATTGAATATTAATATTTTTAATTCATTTTATTTTGAATACAAAGATAGATGTCCTTAATTGGAAGATTTTAAAATTACTTCAGGAAAATGCCAGGGAATCTTTTGCCAATATAGGCCGGAAAGTGGGCCTAACGCCCCCTGCGGTTGCGGAAAGGGTAAAGAAAATGGAAGATACTGGGATTATTTCAGGTTACAAAGCAGTGGTGTCCCATTCACATACCGGCTATCAACTAAAAGCTATTATTACGCTGAGGGCTTTTATGGGGAAGTTACGGCCTTTTTTGGAAATTGTAAATACCTATGAAGAAGTTGTTAATTGTTATCGGATTACGGGCAATGAAAATATTATCATGTTAGTGGTATTAAAGGATCAATTTCATTTGGAAAAATTTATAGACAAGCTTATACAATATGGGGAGACGCGGACCCATATTATTCTGTCCGATGTAGTGTCTAATGCGCCCATTAAAAAAAGAGAGGTGTAATAATGGTGGTTAAAGGGGATGGTTGAAATTAAAAGTGGTTGGCGGCTTTGGGGTTATATTTTAATTATTTACTTTACTTTGTTGTAACGCCAAGTTAAAAAGAGCTGACAGTAATTTGTACTATGACAATCCTTAGCTTTGACTAGGATGTTTCGGAGTGTCTGGGTTGCTATTTTATTTTGGCTAGATATTTGATGACAAGAATTCTATGAAACGGGTATAAACAAAATTATTTTTTTTGCATACCTCCCGATAGTTATCGGCACAAAATAAATAAATTCCCTGCCTGCCGGCAGTTTAAAGCGAACCTGACCGTTAATCGTTAAAAAAATTGATGGCAGCCGGGAGAGCGAGGGTTGATTTATGTAGAAAATTTTTATGCCCCTGTTTTTTGATCGAATAAATTTTTTAAATAGATGAAAAAAATTATACTATTTCTGTTTCTTGGTGCCGGTTTATTGTGCAATTCACAGCAGATGACTTTGAAAAAAGGCGTCGTAATAGATTCCATTGCCATAAAGGATTCCATACCGGAGAGCTATTCGCTGTATATTCCCACCAGCTTTGAAATGGATAGGAATTGGCCCATACTTTTTGTTTTTGATATGGAAGGAAAGGGGAAGCAGGCAATACGTATGTTTACCGGGGCGGCGGAAAAGCAGGGATATATATTGGCGGCATCGAACAATGTAAACGACTCCCTGAGTACTTCCCAGAATATTCTGATAACCGGAAGGATGTTCAATAATATTATTGGCCTATTGCCCGTACAAAAGAATAGGATCTATAGTGCCGGATTTGATAGCGGTGCCAGATTTGCCTCTGTACTTCCCATATTTGTTAAGGGGATAGCTGGGGTAATTTCCTGTGGTGCCGTATATCCCAATATGGAAATATTGGATACCAAGAATTTATTTCATTTTATAGGAATCGTAGGAAAGGAAGATTATGCCTATCCGGAAATGTTGGCAGGGAAGTCGCTCATGGGACGCTTAAAATTTCCCAATCAGTTACTGGTTTTTAACGGGGGCCATGTGTGGCCCAATAACCAATACCTCGGAAAGGCCATGGAAATCTTCACCTTATCGGCCATTGGCAAAGGTTTATCGGAGAAAGATGAAGGCTATGTTAATGATACTTATGCACAAAATTTGGAGGAAATTAATCTTTTGATCGGCTCCAATAGATTAATTCAGGCCGATAATTTATTGGATGAGGTCATCTCCGTATATAGGGTCCTGAAAGATATTGATTCCCTTAAGAAAATAAAGCGTGATCTTAATAAAAATAAGCTTTTTAAAACTAGGGTACGTAATGAGAACAACTCCTTTTTGAAGGAGTCCTTTATCAAGGAGGATTATGTGTATTATTTGGAAGAGGATCTGGCTACTTATAATTATAATAATTTGGGTTGGTGGATATACCAAATGGGGGAGTTAAAGAAGTATGATAGCAGCAAAATAGAGGCGGAAAGGGAAATGGGGAAACGCCTTTTGGGTTATGTTAATGCATTGATCGAGGATAATATAGATATAGTAAATTCAGGAACCCCGGTAGACCAAGAAGCTTTAAGCCTTCTGTGGATGATGAAGACAATAACAGATCCAATGGACCATAGCTATTATCTTAAAATAATATCGAATAGTGCAGAGATGGGGGATTATGGCACTTCCCTATTTTATTTGGAGGAATTATTAAAGAAAGGATATATGGACAAAGCCGAACTGTACCGTTTGGAAAATACGGCTTTGCTGCGTATAACCCCCGAGTTCAATGAGATTGTGGCCAAATACTTAAAGGACGCCCGTTATGAGACCATTGAAGAATAAGTTGAATGTATATGGTTAAATGGAGCAGGTAGTAACAGTTTACAGTTGGCAGTAGCAGTAGGCAGGAAAAAAGTTCAATGTTCAAAGTTTGACTTTGTCCGGATTTACAAAGTTCAAGATTCAAAGCGATCCTCTATATATTGATAAATTAACAAATTAGTACATTGGTACATTAATATAAGCTTCAATGTTTGAAAAATTCCCCTCTTGAGAGGGGTTAGGGGTGTGTATTGATGGAGATTGAGCGGAGTCGAAATCGGAGTGGACTCAAAGTTCAAGGTTTGTTTTTCTAGTTTCTAGCATCTAACATCTAGCATTTAATGTCTACTAAGCAACACTAAGCCTTTATGCACACCGGACTTGGGTGGGATTGGTCGTCATTTTTTTTATTCAATAAGAGGGATATTGTATTTTTACGGCAAAAGAAAGAAAATGAAGCAGTTGTTATTGGTCATATTGTTATTTTCATTGGGCTGTAAGGAAAAAAAATACCACGATCAAGAGCAAAGTAATCTAGTGGAACCGGAGTCCGGCGCCATAGAGGGTATCGTACAATTTCAGAAAAAGATGAATGAGGAATTCAAGGATCCCGAAACCTCGCCCTTGGCGGATAGGTATAGAAAGGATTTTACCACTTTGGATTTTTTTGAACCCGATACCACATATAGGATTGTTGCAAAGTTTACCAGAACACCGGAGGCCTTGCCTTTTATGATGCCTACCACTACGGAACGGGAAACGGAGGAGGTCGTTTTTGGGGTAATAACCTTCCATCTAAAAGGCCGGTCCCATAAATTGGAGGTTTATCAAAATCAGGAATTGATGCATCAGGAAAAATACAGGGAATACTTGTTTTTGCCTTTTGCCGATCTAACTAATGGGGAGGAGACATATGGCGGGGGAAGATATTTGGATTTGACCATTCCCAAAGGCAATACGATTCTTTTGGATTTTAACAAGGCCTATAATCCCTATTGTGCATATAATCCAAAATATTCGTGTCCGTTGGTACCCCAGCAGAATAGGCTGGATATTCCCATTATGGCAGGGGTGAAGGCGTTTAAGAAGGAGTAAACTACCCCGGGGCAAGCCCAGGAGGCATTGAAAGGAAATTCAAGTTTGATTTCGATGCCCGCCTTAACGGAAACGGGCAGGCAAGCTTTGGAACACCTTCCTGCGGCAGGCAGGTTTAAATCTCGATTATCGAGTAAAAATAAAGAAGCCCCGCTTGGAGCGGGGCTATAAATAATAAACTCAATTTTTTAGAAAGAATACACGGCCGCTAGTACAAATGAGGATAAACTCTTTTGTGCGGCTAAATCCTTGTCCAGAAAATTAAAGGAATCATCCGATGCACTATCCAAGCGCAGTTCTGGCTTGATCATTAAGTTGCCTATAGTAGCACTACCTGTAAGGGTTACGGCAAAAACACTGGAATCCTCAACTCCCGTTCCTATAGCACCATAGTCTCCTGTTTCTGTAAAATATTCACCTCTTAATCCCAAGGTGAAGTTTTCGGAAGTGGCGTATTGCGGATATAGTGCTACCCCGGCAAAACCAATATCGTCATTATCGTAAAGGGCTGCGTTGATTCCCAAGAAGAACTCGTCGGACAAATCAAAACCACCTGTAAAGTCAATTTCAAACGCTCCGTCATCCGCTAGGAAATTTAGGAACTGACCACTATATCCCAATTGGGCCCCGAAAGCGTATTTATCGGTAGGATTCAATTCCGTTTGATCTGTTGGGTTCATGACGGCCAACATTAAGCTAAAGTCATCGGACAGGGCAAAGTCTGCTCTTAAACCGGTATGGGAGAAAGGGCCATAGGAAAACAGATAGGATGTACTGTAGTTAAAATTTGCAACAGGGGATATTACTTCGTAACCTAAAAAGGTATTAAAGTTACCAAATGTTAATTTAACGGATTCGCTTACATTCCAATATACGTATAATTGGTTTACAATATTTCCGGTAGCGGAATATAGGGGGGAGGCAAAAATAGCATCCGTTCCCCTAGGGCCAAAAACAAGATCGGCTACAAATCCAACATCTTCCCCATCGTAAGCGGCTATCACATTGGCCATACCTAAAGCAAAACCTGGTAAATTGGCAAATGAAGAGCCAGGTGCTGCATTGGGTAGCCCAGAGGTGTCGTCAAAACCGTTATCACCATTAAAGTTGGTCCTGTAGTAAGCATCCACACTTCCGCTGAGACTAAATTTTTTGGCTTCTTCCTCGTCTTCTTGGCCGAAAGTTGCCATTGAGGCAAGGGCGCATGCAAATAATAGTAAATTTTTTACGTATTTTGTATAAATAATCGTTTTCATAATTCAATTGTTTATGTCCTTAGTAAGGATGTTATCTAATTATTGAGTTGTTGTATTGAAAAAGGGTTATAAACGGAGCGTTCTGCAAAACGCTCCGTTTTCTTATGAATTTATTATTAGTGTTGGTTCAACCTGAAGTCGGCATAAGCATCCATTCCGTGCTCATGTAAGTCCAAACCTTCCAACTCTTCTTCCTTGGAAACTCGTATTCCGGAAGTTTTCTTGATCACGGATAGAATAATGAATGCTGTTAGGGCGCAGAATACCCCGGTGGCAGCAACCCCTGTTAATTGATATAAAAACTGTGTCACTCCCGCTTTAACTCCGAATATACCTACTGCCAAGGTACCCCAGATACCACAAATAAGATGCACTGCAACTGCTCCCACGGGATCATCCAGTTTTAATTTGTCTACCAGCGCAACGCCAAGGACAATAATAACCCCGGCCAAGAGCCCAATGATAATAGATTCAAAGGGCGACATTAAATCCGCTCCTGCCGTAATTCCGACAAGACCACCTAAGATACCGTTCAGCATCATGGTAAGGTCATAGTTTTTGTAAAGTATTGTAGAGAAAATAAAGGCTCCCATACCACCTGCAGCTGCTGCCAGGCATGTAGTAACCAATACTATGGAAGTACCTGCCGGATCTGCCGATAGTACGGATCCCCCGTTAAATCCAAACCATCCCAACCAAAGAATAAGAACCCCTGCGGCTGCCAATGGAATGTTATGTCCGGGAATGGCGTTTGGCTTTCCGTCTTCGTCAAATTTGCCAATTCTTGGTCCTAATATAAAGATTGCGATCAAGGCTGCCCATCCCCCTACGGAATGCACCAGGGTAGAACCTGCAAAATCATGGAAACCACCTTCTTCACCGCCAAGTGAAGATAGGAATCCACCGCCCCATTGCCAAGACCCTACTATAGGATAAACCAATCCCACATAGATTATGGTAAATATCATAAATCCACCTAGTTTAATACGTTCTGCTACTGCTCCGGAAACTATGGTTGCCGCTGTTGCTGCAAACATGCCTTGAAACAGAAAATCCGTCCAATAGGTGTATCCCTCATTGTAGCTTAGGTCCAAGCTGCCATCCGGTAGTATCGGAGCTTCAATTCCGAATCCTGCAAAACCAAGATACCCGTTGAAATCCCCTGGGTACATAAGGTTAAAGCCTCCTACATAATATATGAGGAGTCCGATACATATAATAAATACGTTCTTGAATAAAATATTGATCGTGTTTTTTTGTCTGGTAAGTCCGATTTCTAAAAGTGAAAATCCTAAATGCATGAAGAATACGAGAGCCGTACATATCATCATCCAAACGTTATTTGCTGTAAATAATCCTACGTCCATGTTGTTGTTTGTTTGTTGGTTATTAATTTTTTTAGTTGATTCCTGCTTTTCCGCTTTCCTTTGTTCTGATGCGATATGCTTCCAAAATGTCTGAAACGAAAATTTTGCCATCACCTACATTACCGGAGTATGCGGTTTCCAGAATTGTGTTAACGGTTCGTTCCAAGAACTCATCCGAAACTACAATGGAAAGATACCTGCGTTGAATGTCGGATGTACTATAGGAAATGCCCCTATAGACATGGCCTTCTTTTTCATTTCCGACCCCCGTTACGTCCCAGTAACTAAAAAAGTTTACTTCAATTTGATGCAACGCTTTTTTTACGTCATCAAATTTTGACTTTCTAATAATTGCCTCGATTTTTTTCATAATTGATTTATTATTTATGAAACAAAAATATATATTAAATTAATACCCCCCTATTTTTTTAGGGGTATATATGTCATAATTACATTTTATATAAAAATGACCCATCTATTTTAGGGGTATTGTTATTCAAAATGAATAATATGTTTATTTGTTAAAACTTTTAACACTTGGTTGAGCCAAAAGCTGAAAAAAACGCGCCTTTTTAAGTGTTTTACTATTGATAATGCAGAAAAATGGCCAATTCCACCATAATAAATAGAAATGGCAATATATGGGTTGGAATAATTTGAAGGGGGTTATAATGAAGATGGTACGTGCGTTCAATGTAGCAATGATTTAATGTAACAATATACCAATTGTCCAATGTACCGATTTGGCAATGGGATGATCTGACGATTTGACGATATGAAAATGGGTCAATTTGAAAATATACCAATGATTCAATGTTATAATGAAACAATGTAGAATCTAGAAACTGGACGGCATTTTTACTTCAAAGTTCAAGGCCGG
This sequence comes from Arenibacter sp. P308M17, assembly GCF_003426735.1. Taxonomy (GTDB): domain Bacteria; phylum Bacteroidota; class Bacteroidia; order Flavobacteriales; family Flavobacteriaceae; genus Arenibacter. Next base: position 92,500 of record NZ_QVON01000010.1, on the reverse strand, counting down.
TCCGGTCCGGTATCCAGCATCCAATGTCCGGGCCATCACGTAATACGATAAGTAAAAGCTCCTTCCCTTGGTCAAGGGAAGGTGGATTCTCCGACCAAAGGAGGAGAATACGGAAGGGATTGAAAAATGTAGCATTCTTCCTTTATAGACCGATCACAATCTTTGCATAAACACAACAATTGTTCCTGATCCGTTATAATTTAGAAAACCAAAATCCGATAGCTACGGCAAGGATTCCGAGTATAATACTGGAAAGGGTATAGGCCGCGAGGTTAATAAAATCCCCGGATCTTAAAAAGGAGTGTTGCTCTAGTGCAAAAGTTGAAAAAGTAGTGAAGCCACCGCAGAAGCCTGTGGTTAAAAGTAATGTATGATTGGCCGTTAGCAAATTGTTTTTAAGCGTAAGTCCAAGGATAAATCCAATTAGAAGACAACCTAAGATGTTCACTATAAAAGTGCCGAGAAAAAAATTCTGAAAAGTGTTGTTGAATACTTTGCCTATTAAAAACCGTAAGCCACTGCCCAGGCCACCTCCCAGAAAGACAAGTAGAAATTGTTTCATTACATTTATAATTTTATTCCCGGTTCAAGGTAAATAAAACTTATCATATATAAGGGTCTTAATAATATGTACAGCGTTATACTACCGTAAAATGGTATGTGGACAAAAAATGCATCTATTTCTTTTTGGACAAGGATTAAACTGCCTTTTTATATTTCGAGTTGATTAAATCTAGGGGGAAGATTACTGTGGTAGATTCTGAAATATTTTTAGCGGACTTTTCTTTCTTTTTGGGACTACTGTTAAAACTGACTAAAAAAAGCAATGCGTTTATTCCAATAAGAACTAGTAAAATACTGAAAAAAGTTACCATACAACTAAATTATTTAGTTATTGAACGCAAAATTACGTCTTTTAGTATATTATACCTTGTAATAAATAGGAATATTGCACGGAGCGTTACTTTTTACGGCTTAAGGAAAAATATTGTTAATTTTTAAGGGAAAACTTAATTAGAAACAGGATTATTATAAAAATTATGAAGAAAACTCCTACCCATTTAACGCCTTTATAGTTTTTTTTATGAGTTTTTTTGTCTTTTCGATAGGAAAATATAGTAATTACTACAAATGTAGCGAAAAAGAGCCCGGCAAAAATTAATTGTCCCTTACTGAACATATTTATATTTTTACGCAAATCTAACTTAAATAATTCCAATTATGAAAAGTAAACTCAAGGCAGTAGAATTGTTCCATAAATCTTTTGGTTTGGGCGTTTCCAAAGAAATCAAGGCCAATTTGGGCGAAGCCAAGAATTTACTTCGCTTTAATTTGATGGATGAAGAGAATAGGGAATATCTGGAGGCCGCCAACAATAATGATTTGGTAGAGGTGGCGGATGCACTTGGCGATATGCTGTATATATTGTGCGGTACCATATTGGAGCATGGCATGCAGTATAAAATAGAGGAAGTATTTGAGGAAATTCAGCGAAGTAATATGAGCAAATTGGGGGAGGATGGTAAGCCAATTTATAGGAATGATGGAAAAGTGCTCAAGGGGCCCAATTATTTTAAGCCCAATATTGTGGATATCCTTAATAAAAGATAGGAAGGTGTTATGGGAAACCCTTGGTTAGGAACTAAAAATCCCCTCATTGCTTGCAGAAGAGGGGATTTTTTAATAAAACAAAAAGTTTTTATTGAATGTCTACCTTATGTCTCCAGCCAAATTTATCCTTGGCCTTGTTGTATTGTATATCTGTAATGCGCTTCTTTAAGATAGAGGCGTAACCATCTTTTATTTCCGGTAGGTCATAGTCCTTTCCTTGGTAACCAAAAGTGGCAATCGGCGAAATCACTGCGGCGGTACCCGCTCCGAACATTTCCTTGAGACTACCATTTTTTGAGGCTTCGACCACTTCCTTTACTGTAATTTTTCTGACTTCCATTACTATATTTTCGTCTTTTGCAATGTCTATAATGCTCTTTCTCGTGATACCGTCCAATATTCTATCACTGGTAGGACTGGTAATCAATGTGTCGTTTATCCTGACAAATATGTTCATGGCCCCGGCCTCTTCTATATATTCATGCTGGTTGTCATCTGTCCAGATTACTTGATTGTAACCTTTTTCAACCGCCAGTTGAGTAGGGTAAAATTGTCCGGCGTAATTACCGCCCGCCTTGGCAAAACCTACGCCACCGTTGGCGGATCGCGAATATTTCTCTTCTATCAAAACTTTTACCTTCCCAGCAAAATAGGAGGCCGATGGGGAACAGGCAATAATAAATTTGTATTCCTCGGACGGGGAAGCATGGAATCCGCACCCGGATGCAAATATAAAGGGCCTAATATAAAGGGAGCTTCCTTCGGCAGTAGGAATCCATTTATGGTCCAATTTCAAAAGTGCCTCCAAGCCGTCCATAAAGTATTCTTCGGGAAATTCGGGCATAGCCAATCTTTTGGACGAGATGTTGATCCGTTTTTGGTTTTCCAAAGGACGAAAGAGCCACACATTTTGATCCTTGTCCTTATAGGCCTTCATTCCTTCAAAAACGGATTGTCCGTAGTGAAAAATTTTAGCGGATGGGTCCAAGGTAATCGGTTGATAGGGAACTACTTTTGGTACTTCCCAAGCGCCATTTTTATAATCACAGACCATCATATGATCCGTAAAATATTTTCCAAACGATAAATTATTAAAATCTACCTTATCAATTTTCGAGGTTTTGACTTTCTCTACTATTATTGAATTTGAAACAGTTTGCATAAAGTTTTAATTTAAAGCAATAAAATTAAGCAAATATCATTAGTTGTACTTCTTTTTTTTTGTCTAAAATTACCCTGTTCTGTGAAGTGATATGAATTCTGATTACAATAAAGTGTTTTAACATTTAAATCGTGATATTTATGGTGTTTTCTACTTCTATGCCACAAAATTGATCTAAGGAAACCTTTCATGGAATCCGAAGCTATGGAAAGTTTTGAATCTTTGGACACCGGATTGAAGGTTCCGAAACTATGTGCCCAGGGGAAAAGTGATACCTTTGGTGGGGATGAAGCAATTATAAACAAAAAATTTGAAAAGGAAGATCATAACGACGGCAGACGGTTCCAAAACCATTCAGATCGAAGATTGGAACGAACAGTACCATTCTGTTCACGGGGCAGTACAGGAAGCCTATCATGTTTTTATAAGGAACGGTTTGTCCTTGTTCCAAAACAGACAATTATCCGTATTGGAAATAGGCTTTGGAACAGGTTTGAACGCACTCATAACTTTATTGGAATCAGGAAAGCGAGGCTTGGATATAACTTATAAAGGCGTTGAAGCCTTTCCAGTTGCCCTGGAGGAACTGGAGCAATTGGATTATAGGTCTGCCTTGGATGCGGAGGGATCGGAACCGTATTTCTGGCATATGCACCAAACTTCCTGGGGGCAATCGCATCCAATATCGGCCAATTTTTCACTGCTAAAGCAACAGATCGATTTTAGGGAAATTTCAGATATCGATCTGTTCGATCTTATTTATTTTGACGCCTTTGGGGCCAGGGTGCAACCAGAACTCTGGACCGAGGAAATTTTTGCCATAATGTTCGCTTCCATGAAAGAAAATGGGGTGTTGGTCACCTATTCGGCAAAAGGAAGTGTGCGGAGAGCTATGCAGGCCGTGGGATTTGTGGTGGAAAGACTGCCAGGGCCTCCAGGAAAGAGAGAAATGCTGCGAGGCTTAAAGGTTTCCTAGATTATTTAGCGGTTATTATAGATTACTTAACATTCAGAAGGTTAGGACTGTTAAACCTAAACTAAATTCAGCTACTTCAATTTTAAAAATCGGTATATTTATATCAAAGTTGATAGAAAGATAGGGTATGAAGGTTTTGATAACAGGTGCAACAGGTTTGGTGGGGAGTGAAATTGTGGAATTGTGCAAGCATAACAATATTTCGATAAATTACTTGACCACCAATAAGAATAAAATTGTATCCCAAAGGGATTTTAATGGCTTTTACTGGAATCCGGAAAAGAATGAAATAGATAAGGCTTGCTTCAATGGGGCAACTGTAATAATCAATCTTGCAGGTGCCTCTATTTCCAGGAGATGGACACGAAACAATAAGAAAAAGATTCTTGAGAGTAGGGTGAAAGCCCTCCGAACTTTATCGGAAGCTATTCCCAAAGAACATCATATTAAAACAATAGTGTCCGCTTCGGCCATTGGGATTTACCCCAATTCCCTTTCCAAATATTACGGGGAAGATGTAGGGGAAGTAGATGATAGCTTTTTAGGGAGGGTGGTATCTATTTGGGAGAAGGAAGTGGATGTCTTTGAAAAATTGAATATTAAAATTGCCAAGATAAGGATAGGGTTGGTAATGTCCGATAAAGGAGGGGCATTACCCGAAATGGCCAAACCCGTAAAGTATTATTTGGGGGCCGTCATGGGGTGCGGCAACCAATGGCAATCCTGGATTCATCTGCGGGATCTGGGCCGATTATTTTTACACGTGATTTCAAAGGATCTAACGGGAGTCTTTAATGCGGTAGCCCCTAATCCTGTGACCAATTTGAAGCTTACCAAAGAAATTGCAAGAGTTTTGGACAGACCTTTGTTTTTGCCCAATATTCCAAGATCAGTGATGCGTTTGGTTTTGGGCGAAATGTCCTATTTGTTATTTTCCAGCCAGCGTGTTAGTAGTAAAAAAATTGAAGATTCCGGGTTTGATTTTATATATCCCAATATCTGCAGGGCATTGGAAAATATTTATTTGGACAAAGGGGACCGGTCGGCTATGGAGACGCTTTACAGGAATGAGTTTATTTCTTAGCGCTAAGGACCATAATATTTTATTGGGTGTATGGAATGCGCCCCGATCAGTATTGTATCCTATCCGGGAATTGGGTATTTAAGGAACATTCTTAGATAGCTGTCCGAAAAAAAACATAAAAGAAGCCGTTTCAATTCGTGTTGGGACGGCTTCTTTTTATAAAGTTTAATGACATTATGACATTTTTAAAGAATTGGCAGTACTTTTGCCATTTGAAATCGGAAGTATATAAATGCAATCTAAATGAGCAACGAAAATAACACAGAAAAGATGGAAGATGATGTTCTGAACAATATAGAGGAACAGGAGGGCACATCTACCGATAGTGTGGATAATGAAAAAGGAGTGGACCTTGAAAAAAGTGAAGAACTTAGTCCTGAAGAACAATTGAAGGAAGACCTTGCTAAGGAAAAGGATAAATTTTTACGTCTTTTTGCAGAATTCGAGAATTATAAAAGACGTACTTCCAAGGAGAGAATGGATTTGTTTAAAACGGCGGGCCAAGAAGTAATTGTGTCATTGTTGCCGGTGATAGATGATTTTGATAGGGCATTGAAGGAAATCTCCAAGGCCGAGGATCAGGAATTGTTCAAGGGGGTGGAATTAATAAGCAATAAGTTTAAGGAAACCTTAAAAAACAAGGGGCTTCTAGAAGTTGAAGTTAAACAAGGGGATGCCTTTGATGCGGAAATTCATGATGCCATTACGCAAATCCCGGCACCGAGCAAGAAGTTGAAGGGCAAAATAGTGGATGTGGTCGAAAAGGGTTTTAAATTGGGCGACAAAATTATTCGCCACCCAAAAGTGGTTGTTGGAAATTAAAAATTTGATATGAAGGAGGATTATTATGATATCTTGGGCATTGGTAAAAATGCTACTGCGGCGGAAGTAAAAAAGGCTTATCGCAAGAAGGCGATCGAATACCATCCTGACAAAAACCCAGGGGATGCCAAGGCCGAGGAAATGTTTAAAAAGGCGGCCGAGGCTTATGAAGTATTGAGCGACCCCAATAAGAAGTCCCGTTATGACCAATACGGCCATGCTGCCTTTGAGGGCGGCGGATTTGGCGGAGGTGGCATGAATATGGATGATATATTTAGTCAGTTCGGTGATATTTTCGGTGGTGCCTTTGGAGGCGGGAGCTTTAGTGGCTTCTCTGGATTTGGAGGCGGTGGCGGACAGCGACGCGTTAAGGGAAGCAATTTAAGAATCAGGGTCAAGTTGACCTTGGAGGAAATAGCCAACGGGGTAGAAAAGAAAATAAAAGTAAGGAGGAAAGTTCAGGCAGAAGGGGTCACCTACCAAACATGCGGAACCTGTGGGGGCCGTGGACAGGTAACCAAAATAACCAATACCATTCTTGGTAGAATGCAGACCGCAGCCACCTGCAGTGCCTGTGGGGGTAGTGGGCAAATTATAGATAAAAAGCCGGGTGATGCCGATGCCAATGGACTCAAGGTTTCGGAGGAGACCGTTAGTATAAATATTCCTGCCGGGGTAGAGGATGGGATGCAGTTAAAAGTGCCCAACAAAGGAAACGATGCTCCAGGAAATGGGGTTCCCGGAGATTTACTGGTGGCAATAGAGACAGAAGAACACGACACCCTGAAGCGGGAAGGGGATAATCTTCATTATGACCTTTATATCAGTATTTCTGAAGCAGTTTTAGGTACCTCAAAAGAGATCGATGCCGTAGGGGGCAAGGTAAGGATCAAATTGGAAGCTGGGATACAGTCCGGTAAGATACTAAGATTAAGGGGTAAAGGCATTACGAGTCTTAACGGATATGGCAGTGGGGATCTATTGGTGCACGTTAATGTATGGACGCCCAAAGAATTGAATAAGGAGCAAAAGGATTTTTTTGAACGTATGCAGAACAACGAAAATTTTGAGCCTAGACCTGAGAAATCGGATAAGTCTTTCTTTGAAAAAGTCAAGGATATGTTCTCCTAAAAGGGAGTTTAACGTTTTAAATAAAAAACGTATATTTGGGATATAATGTTGGGAAACCAATATTATTTTTCTTTTTCATAGCAATTTTTTTCCCATCCTCGATTCGTCGGGGGTGGGTTTTGTTATTGAAACCCTTTCTTTAAAAGCTCCTGGGGAGCGCATTAAAGATACCTGGTTGAAATAATCCCGCCCCTTGACGGGATCTCTCCATATTGTGAAATGGCTTGCCAAGCTTTAAGGAAGTTCAATGAAAGGTATTGCTTCTGAAACCCTTTCTTTAAAAGTTCCAAAGGAGTGCATTAAAGATAGTTGGTTGAAATAATCCCGTCCCTTGGCGGGATCTTTCCATTTTGTGAAATGGTTTCCCAAGCTCTAAAGAAGCACAAGGAAAAGTAGAGCTTATGGTATGCACTAGGTGTTATTGTTACTTTTTTATGGCAATAACTATTTTCGGAATTTTATATTGGACCATGCCTTCGATAATTATCGAAAGCAAATTATATGAAAAAGTATAATTTATAATTTTCCGGCCTATCTCTTAATGGGCAATTATATATCTTTGGGGAAATTGCATGCATGAATAATATATTGGTCGCTAATGAGGTTTCCAAGCAGTTTGGGAGCCATATTGCCCTCAACAAAGTTTCATTGGAAATTCCCAAAAATAGTATCTACGGCCTGCTGGGACCCAACGGAGCTGGGAAAACCACATTGATTCGGATAATTAATCAAATAATCTATCCGGATCAAGGGACAATTTTCTTTGATGGTAAACCGTTGCAGGCCCAACATATTTCTATGATAGGGTATTTGCCCGAGGAAAGGGGACTATATAAAAGCATGAAGGTCGGGGAGCAGGCCCTATATCTGGCCCAGTTAAAAGGACTGTCCAAATACGATGCCAAAAACAGGTTAAAATATTGGTTCGATAGATTGGAGATCGGGGATTGGTGGGACAAGAAAATACAGGAACTCTCCAAGGGCATGGCCCAAAAGATCCAGTTTATTGTTACTGTTCTGCACGAACCAAAGCTCTTGATCTTTGATGAGCCCTTTAGCGGTTTTGACCCCATAAATGCCAACCTTATTAAAGATGAGATCATTCAATTAAGGGATAAGGGCACCACCATAATTTTCTCAACGCACCGCATGGAATCCGTAGAGGAACTATGCGAATATATTGCCTTGGTTCACAAGTCCCAGAAAATATTGGATGGCAAGCTTAGCGATATTAAAAAAGCCTATAAAAATAATATCTATAAGGTAGGGCTTGGTGTGCAAAGCGCCAACGGACTCTTGGAGGATCTAAAGGATAAATTTGAGATTCTATCCTCGGAATATGTTGATAATGGATTACAACTAAATTTTACAGTGCAATTGCCCTCTGAGGATACCGGCCCCTTTCTGTCCCATTTATCGGGAAAGGCCAATGTCAACAATTTCATGGAGACCATTCCTTCGGCCAACGACATATTTATTAGAACCGTTCAATCCAAATAATATTTATGGGGAAGTTATCGCTCATCATAAAACGTGAATATTTAGCAAAAGTTCGAAATAAGTCATTTGTGGTCATGACCTTCCTGAGTCCTATCCTAATGGTAGGAATGCTGGTTCTTGTTGTTTACCTTACCAAGATCAATGACAACGAAATAAGGACTATAGGAGTATTAAATGAAAGCCATTATTTTTCTACGGATTTTCAGGGAACCGAGAACACGTCTTTTGTAAAGCTTAAGGATATTGGCTTGGAGGCAGCGAAGGACTCCATTCAAAAAATGGGATTTTATGGCCTGCTTTACATCCCCAATGAACAGGACCTGGAACAAGTGGCAAGCAGGTCTTTCTTTTACAGTAAGGAAGCTCCCGGCTCTTTTATACTGGATAATTTGGGAAATGTGTTCAAGGACAGATTACGAATGCAGCGATTACAGGAATTGGGGGTGTCGGTATCCGATTTTGAGAGTGTGGACAATGATTATGAAATTAAGACCGCTAGCTTTAGCGGCGAACAGAACCTGAAGGGAATAACCGAAATTAAGGCGTTTATAGGAGGAGCTTTCGGATACCTGATTATGATGTTCATCATTATTTATGGAGGATTCGTTATGCGCAGTGTGATAGAGGAAAAAACGACCAGGATAATTGAAGTAATTATTTCTTCAGTGAAACCTTTTCAGCTAATGCTGGGGAAAATTATTGGGACTTCCTTGGCAGGAGTTACCCAGTTCGCCATCTGGATCATTTCGGTTCTATTAATGGTCGGGGTGTTGATTCTGGTCTTCGATATTGATCCTGCCTCCCTTAATACCGGGGCAAGTAATGCACCTGGCATGATAGGGGGGGCCGCCTATGTGGCAGCCTCCGATTCTGCCATGCAATTATATGCGAACGAACTTTTTAAGATTCCTTGGGTAATGCTTGTTTGTTTTTTTATGGTCTATTTTGTTTTGGGCTACCTAATATATAGCTCAATATATGCAGCAATAGGGGCTGCGGTGGACAACGAGACAGATACGCAACAGTTTATATTTCCTATTATATTACCTTTAATGTTGGCCATTTATGTAGGTTTCTTTTCTGTCTTTAATAACCCTCATGGCCCAATTGCCGTAGGATTCTCATTATTCCCCTTAACATCCCCTATTGTAATGCTGATGCGCCTACCAGGGGGCATTGGAGAAGGAGGGGTGCCAATTTGGGAGATTGTAGTTTCAATTCTTCTTTTAATGGTCACTTTTGTCGGGATTGTTTGGTTGGCGGCCAAAATATACAGGGTAGGTATATTGATGTACGGAAAAAAACCTTCCTACAGGGATCTATTTAAATGGCTTAAATATTAATATGGAAGAAATTGGGAATGTTTTTAAAGCCTTAGGGGAATTTCTCGGCCATAAAATTTGGTCTGGTGATAAGGTGGAAAATATCGCTAAGGAACAGATTGGGGTCATGAAAAACCCAAAGCCATTTGTGCTTTTTGAAGATTTTGGGGATTCGGCCCTATTGTTTTCCGTCAATTTTTTTATCAATGACAGTTATGGGGATCCAAAAATAAAAAGTGCTATGCGGTATGTAATGGAAGCAAAATTTAGGGAACACAATATAAGTATTCCATTTCCTCAAAGGGATGTCCATGTATTTCAATCCCGTCCAATTCAAACAATGCAGATAGAAAAAAAGGATTTTGGAAATGGGAATTAGAACAAAGGCATGGAAAATAGTTTTGGGATTTTTTTTAACCTTCAATTTCTGTCTGGCCCAAACACCGGATATTTTTAGGTTGGAGTATATGCTAATGCCACGAAATACGGCCGAAGCAAAATTATCCAGAATTAAATTGGTGGCCAACATGCCAATTAAAGTGGGGAAGGACGATAATATTATTGTAGGGGGCGAATACAATCGCATTGCTTACGATCTAAACCGTAGGACCCCTTATGACGATATAATCACAGAAACTTTCCATGTGGCCGATTTAAATATGGCCTATATATTGCAGTACAATGAGGACTGGCGCTTTGTTGGGGTGGTAACCCCTCGGTTGTCCTCTACTTTGACCAATGATATTGGTAAAGGGGATGTTTCCGTGAATATGACCATTGGAGCTTTAAGGGATAGACCAAAAATTGAGAAACCAACTCGATTGGTCTTGGGAATAGCCTACAACTCAACCGTGGCCATTAGGGTCCCCTTGCCCTTGGTCTATTTTGAAAAGAGGTTCCATCCCAATTGGGCCTATGTAGTGGGTGCTCCCAAAAGTGGTATGAAATATTTTTTTAACGATAAACATATGCTGCAAACGGAGTTTATATTGGATGGATATTACGTTAATCTCCAGAATTCGGTGATTAGCTCGGATTCGGGTGTTGCCTCCTCCATTTCCACTTCAGTAGCGCTATTTACTTTGGGATATCAGTATGCGGTTGCAAAAAATATATTCTTTTACGGTTATGCGGGCCATACACTTTTTCAGGCCGGAGTGTTGAGAAATAAGGAACGGGAAGATATATTTACATTGAACGATGAACCTAGTTTTTATTTTAGAACGGGTTTTAGAATTGGAATTTAATATACTTAATTATGTCTAGAATATTGGTTATAGAGGATGAATCGGCCATTCGAAGGGTTTTAGTGAAAATCCTTTCGGAAGAAAATGAAAATTATAAGGTAGCGGAGGCCGAAGATGGATTGATGGGAATGGAAATACTAAAAAAAGACGATTTTGACCTTGTGCTCTGTGATATAAAGATGCCCAAAATGGATGGGGTCGAAGTTTTGGAGGCTGCAAGGAAAATAAAGCCCGAAATTCCCTTTATCATGATTTCCGGCCATGGAGACCTGGATACAGCGGTGAATACCATGAGACTCGGGGCCTTCGATTATATTTCCAAACCGCCAGACCTGAACAGGTTATTGACTACGGTACGCAATGCCTTGGATAGAAAGGATTTGGTATTGGAAAATAAGATACTAAAGAAAAAGGTGGGCAAAAACTATGAAATGATCGGGGATAGCAAGGAAATTTCCGGAATTAAGGAAATAATTGAGAAAGTGGCCCCTACCGATGCCAGAGTCCTTATTACGGGTTCCAATGGTACCGGAAAAGAACTTGTGGCCCATTGGATCCATGAAAAAAGCGAACGAAATGCCCATCCTTTGATAGAGGTCAACTGTGCTGCAATTCCTTCAGAACTAATTGAAAGCGAACTTTTTGGACACGTTAAGGGAGCCTTTACCTCAGCTGTAAAGGACCGGGCCGGTAAATTTGAGGCCGCCAATAATGGTACCATATTTCTGGACGAAATTGGGGATATGAGCCTCTCTGCACAGGCAAAGGTGCTAAGGGCTCTTCAGGAGAACAAGGTAAGCCGGGTTGGATCGGATAAGGATATCAAAGTAGATGTCAGGGTAGTGGCCGCGACCAATAAGGACCTAAAAAAAGAAATAGAAAGCGGTAGGTTCCGCGAGGATCTTTACCATAGGTTGGCCGTAATCCTTATCAAGGTCCCTGCACTAAACGATAGAAGGGATGATATTCCTTTGCTCATTAAGCATTTCTCCGAAAAAATAGCTTCCGAACAGGGAACTGCGCCCAAAACATTTTCGGCAAAGGCCGTTACCTTGTTAAAGGGTTATGATTGGACCGGAAATATTAGGGAGTTGAGAAATGTGGTAGAGCGACTTATTATTCTTGGGGGCAATGAGGTGACCGAGGAAGATGTAAAATCCTTTGCCAGTAAATAGTTGGGAGGGGTTCTAATTTTTTTAATGGATAATCAATTATTTGAACTTCGTTCCAAGTCGAACCCACATTAGCTGGCCTTTGCCATAATAGGGAAGGCTTATCTTGAAATCTAAGGATATTTATAAATTAAGGGGATGAAAAATATCCGGTTGAAATATGGTTTTTGTAGCACTGGCGCCCAGGACCCTAATCCTGACAATTACCCAGCTTTTTAAGGGCATTTGCAGCTATTTCCTTAGTTTTTAAATTGTAATATTTTTTGCCTTCGGAAAGATCTGGTTTCATAAGCTCCTTTTCACAATTTCGGTACACGTTTTGCGTAAATGACTTAGCCTCCTTGCAGTCTACAGTTTCTACCACCTTATCCAACGATTTCCTGAACTTTTCCAAAGCTATATCCACTTTGGTTTCAAGGCTGTTTTTATCCAGCGGATCGTGTAATTCCTTTTCGGCCATTGAGGTCTTGGTATTCATGGCCAGAACATCATTATTGTACCTACTGTTATGGGAGTCGTGATCGTTCAAGGCTTCCAAACCACCCAAAGTATTATCCAAAGCCTTTTTAAGTAATATTTTGACACTTGGCATTGAGGTGGCACCGGTAGCGTTGGTCAAGTTAATGGCACTTTCGTGAATTAGCCCAATGGCATGCTCGCAGCCGCAATCCTCCAATTGGGACTTGGATTTTACTATGGCGTTCAATGCTTTGTAGGCAAAATATTTGGACATGTTAATGTCCTCCGTGGCCAATGCCTTTTCAGTTTGTGATTGGATATAACCAATATTGGAACCTGCATATTCACATGCCTGGTTACCCTTAAAAGATGTAAGGACAAACCCTGCCACAAAATAGACGGTTATAACGGAAAGTCGCATAAAGTAGGTTTTAGTTTGTTGTTATACCGGGAAATATAACCTTGTAAAGGTAAGTTCACCGCTTAGGTTTTCAATAATTTTTTCGATGAAGTACAGATCTGGACCAATTTTTAGACCAACTAATACTTTTTATGGATATATGGATGGTTTTTACTGGGTTTACTTGCCAATTATCGATAAGCCCCCACCTTGGGGATAGTCTGTTTTAATAAATTCCTTATTGGCCTATAAGGGGTCAATGGACTTACGGATATATTAAAGTTTCATTCTTAGTGGACAAACTATACTACTTGGGGGATTATAGTCATATCTTTTAGGTAATCTGAAAAATTTCACATATTTTTTGTTTTTAATTGCTCAACAAGGGAGCATCAAAACTAAATCATGAAGAATATTGAAGTGGCTACTTATAGGGTTGATAGTGAAATTAATTTATCAGTTGTAAATACAAGGGAAGATTTGGGGTCCTCGGATAAAAAATTAAGAAAGGCATTGGAAAGCGTTCGGATAGAGTTGGGGGAGTTTCAGGATACCATGTATGCCCATGCCAAATATAGCGTTCTCATATGCTTACAGGGAATGGATACCGCTGGGAAAGATAGCTTGATCCGGGAAGTGTTTAAAGATTTTAATGTCAGAGGGGTGGTGGTCCATAGTTTTAAGGTGCCAACGGAACTGGAGTTAAAGCACGACTATATCTGGCGACATTATATTTCCCTGCCCGCAAAGGGAAAATTCGGGGTCTTTAACCGCACACATTATGAGAATGTTTTGGTGACCCGGGTACATCCGGAATACATCATGAACGAACATATTCCCGGAATCCATAGTGTTGGGGACATAGATCAAAGTTTTTGGGACAATCGGTTTGAACAAATAAATAATTTTGAACGCCATATTGCGGAAAATGGCACCATCATATTTAAATTTTTTCTGCATTTGTCCAAAGAAGAACAGCGCCAAAGATTATTGCGCAGGTTGGAACTGAAGAAGAAAAACTGGAAGTTTTCCCCTGGCGACCTGAAGGAAAGACTTATTTGGGACCAGTATCAAAAATGTTATGAAGATGCACTTAACAAAACCTCAAAATTACATGCCCCATGGTATGTTATTCCTTCGGACAATAAAAAGGCTGCCCGCTTAATTGTTGCCAGTATTTTAAATGAAGAGTTAAAAAAATACAAAGATATCAGGGAACCGGAACTGGATGATAAAATAAAAGCTAATTTAGAAGCATATAAAAAACAATTGGAAAACGAATGAGGTATTTATTGTTGATATTTTTATTAATTGCAAGCAAGATTGAGGCACAGGACAATGATCAAAAACAAATTAATGAAATATACAATACCGCCCTTAGTAGTGGACGTGGCTATGCTTGGCTGAATTATTTGTCCAACCAGATCGGAGGTAGACTTTCAGGTTCCTTGCAGGCACAGCAAGCCGTAGATTATACAAAAAAAGTTTTGGATTCCATGGGGCTGGACAGCGTTTGGCTCCAGCCGGTCAAAGTTCCAAAGTGGGTAAGGGGCGCACCGGAATTTGCATATATAGAGAGTGATCCCGGGTTAACGAACAATGTTCCCATATGTGCTTTGGGAGGGTCTGTAGCTACTCCTTTTGGAGGTATAAAGGCCGGGGTTGTAGAGGTAGCGGGGATCGAGGGTTTAAAAGTGTTGGGTAAACAAAAAATTCAAGGGAAGATCGTATTTTTTAATAAAGCCATGGATCCCACTAATATTAACCCCTTTATGTCTTATAGTGGTTGTGGGGACCAACGGTATTCAGGTGCGGCAGAGGCGGTAAAATATGGGGCGATAGGGGTTATTGTTAGATCGTTGAACCTTAGATTGGACGATTTCCCCCATACCGGAGCCATGAGTTATGGGGACACCCCAATAGAAAGCAGGATTCCGGCTGCGGCCATAAGTACAAAGGGTGCCGAACTGTTAAGTGCCACTTTGAAGCTTAATCCGAATATAAATTTTTTCTTTAGACAAAATTGTAAAATTTTACCAGATGTAGACTCCTATAATGTAATTGGGGAAATAAAGGGAAGTACCTTTCCAAATGAAATTTTGGTAGTTGGGGGCCATTTGGATTCTTGGGATTTGGGTGATGGGTCGCATGATGATGGTGCCGGATGTGTACAGAGCATGGAGGTGCTAAGGTTACTAAAGGCTACCGGATATAGCCCTAAACGTACCATACGGGTAGTGCTCTTTATGAATGAGGAAAACGGACTTCGCGGAGGAACCACTTATGCGGAACAAGCCTCCAAAAATAATGAAAAGCATATTTTTGCCCTTGAAAGTGATTCAGGGGGGTTTACGCCCCGTGGTTTTTCTTTTGATTGCAATCAGGCCAATTTTGCACAAGTAGAGGATTGGAAACGTTTGTTTGAACCCTATTTGGTACATCTGTTTGTAAAAGGTGGGAGCGGAGCGGATATTGGACCCTTAAAAAATGATAATATTGTATTGGCCGGATTAAGACCTGATAGTCAGAGATATTTTGACCATCACCATTCTGCAAACGATATCTTTACCCATGTAAACAAACGCGAATTGGAACTGGGAGCTGCCTCTATGGCCAGTTTAATCTACCTCTTTGACCAATATGGCATTAAATAGTTGCGGCCTCCGACTACGGTAATAAAACTTGGAGAAAGAAAGTTGGTTGTCAATAGTGCCCAATAAAAGGTTGAATATGTTTTCCAATCTACAAGGCCTTTTATAAACAGAAAACTTATCCTTACCTTTGCGGACTAATTAAAAAACAGCGATATGCAAGACGGAATTTACGCAAAATTCAATACTTCAAAAGGAGAAATACTGGTTAAGCTTACCCATGACAAAACCCCTGGGACCGTGGGCAACTTTGTGGCCTTGGCGGAAGGTAATCTGGAAAATAGTATCAAAGCCCAAGGAAAACCCTATTACGATGGATTAAAATTCCATAGGGTCATTCCTGATTTTATGATTCAAGGCGGCTGTCCCTTGGGAACCGGTACTGGAGACGGGGGGTATAAATTTGATGATGAATTTCATCCAGATCTCACCCATGATGCACCCGGCGTGCTTTCAATGGCCAATGCAGGCCCTGGAACAAACGGAACCCAATTCTTTATTACCCATGTAGCTACTCCTTGGCTGGACAACAAACATACCGTTTTTGGACACGTAGTGGAAGGCCAGGATGTTGTGGATGCCATTAAACAGGGCGATAAAATAGAAAGTTTAACTATAGAAAGAGTGGGTGCGGAAGCCGATAAATGGAATGCAGTAGAAGCCTTTAGGACTTTTGAGGGGTCAAGGGAAAAAAGACTTGCCGAGGAGAAGAAAAAAATGGCCGCTGAACTGGATAAGGTGGCCGCAGGTTTTAACGAAACGGAAAGCGGACTTAGATATAAAATTGTTCAAGAGGGAAAGGGAGCCAAATCTGTAAGCGGAAAGAATGTATCGGTTCATTATGAAGGATCATTATTGAACGGTCAGGTTTTCGATTCTTCCTATAAAAGGAAGGAACCAATTAGTTTTCAATTGGGTGTTGGCCAGGTAATTCCGGGTTGGGACGAAGGCATAGGGCTATTGAAGGTTGGAGACAAGGCCAGGTTTGTAATTCCTTCCAATTTGGCCTATGGAAGTGCAGGTGCAGGAGGGGTTATTCCACCAAATGCCACCCTAATATTCGACGTTGAGTTAATGGGGATAGGATAACACCCCAATTTTCATAAAAAAAGCCCTAATTTCTTAGGGCTTTTTTACAATAAGTTTAAATGAGCTCATAATAAAGTTAAGCCGGAAACGGTAAATTCAAAACTGCATTTTACCTTTTGGTCCTGTTTAGACTTAACACTAAAAGGGCAATGTTTATTACCAATAAAGACAGAAGTATGGTGAAAAAAGTAATCATGCTAAAGATGTTTATAATGGTGTATATTCCGTGTTTTGAATAGAAGATGGAAAAAAAGGGAAAGGTTGCGTTAAAAAGATAAATATTATCTTTTTAAGGGAAAATTCTTATAATATGGAAATTGAAAGGAAGTAGTTGAAAATATAAGGCGGCAGGTTATAAATATCCGGTTAAAGGTTAAAGCCCTTCTTTGCCAGCCAGGTCTTTAATTTCATTGCTACCGATGCTTATCCGGTAATCTTTGGGTATCCACAGTTGGCAAAAGGCAGTGGGCAGCGTTCAGTAAACAGTTCAGTAGGCAAATTTTTGTCATTGTGTTGCTTATAGCATACATACCATCCACTCCTTGACAAGGAATCCCATTCCGTTCCAAAAACCCTGCCAAGTTCATTGCTCCCGATAGCTATCGGGATTATTTTCGTCAGCCATAGTCCAATAAAAAAACCCATCCGTTAGGATGGGCTCTATCTTCTAAAAAAAATTGTACCGTAACTATTAAATCACTTTTACATTTACTGCGTTCAATCCTTTTTTACCTTGTTGTAATTCAAATTCTACAACATCACCTTCACGAATCTCATCGATTAAACCGGAAATGTGTACAAAGTGATCTTCGCTTGAGCCATCTTCAGTGATAAATCCGAAACCTTTGGAATCATTGAAGAATTTTACTGTTCCTTTATTCATTATAAAAAATTAAAAAAATTAAATTAGCCGACAAGATAAGGCTTTATAATTTAACTGCATGATTTTTTGATAGTTATATTTTTTTGGGATATCTGTTCAATATTGGAAAAGGAGTTTAATGCCTAATATACTGTGTCTTAATGCTCTTGGGATAAATTTTTATGCATTTTCTTTCTTCAAAAACTCCAAGCGGGTGCATTTTTTTGAAGTTCCCCTGTTTTAGTCATAATACGATAATGGCCAATTGGCTGTAACAAAAAATTAAAGGTTGGGCTGCGGGGTCATTCTTAAATATGGCTTGATTTCCTCTACACCTTTGGTGAATATTTTTTTGGCATCCTCAGTGTTTATGGCCGGACTAATAACGACCCTATCACCATTTTCCCAGTTTGCGGGCGTGGCTACTTTGTGGTAAGCGGTTAGCTGTAAGGAATCTATTACCCTAAGCAATTCGTGAAAATTACGGCCGGTAGATGCAGGATAAGTGATTATGAGTTTTACCGTTTTGTCCGGAGCTATGATATAGACCGATCGCACGGTCAAACTGTCGTTCGCATTTGGGTGTATCATATCGTACAGGGTAGAAACTTTTTTGTCGTCGTCGGCAATAATGGGAAAATTAACAGTGGTATGCTGTGTCTCGTTGATATCTTTGATCCATTCCCCATGGGATGCCACTCCATCAACGCTTAGTGCCAGCATTTTTACGTTTCTCTTGTCGAACTCACCTTTAAATTTTGCAGCAGTTCCCAACTCGGTTGTACAAACCGGGGTGAAATCTGCCGGATGTGAAAATAAAATTCCCCAACCATCACCTAAATAATCATATAAATTGATCATTCCCATTGAACTATCTGCTGTAAAATCAGGGGCTATGTCGCCCAATCGTATTGTTGCCATATTTGAGTGTTTAAATTAAACAATGTTTATCCTATAAAATTAGTAGATTATATTGGAACCCACTTTTTTAAAAGGTTAAAAATGTATTAAAATTTAACAAAAATTCAAAGTTTAATTAGGTTTAAAGTTTCAAGTTAAAAATAGATTTCATTGCCTTATGCCTGTTGCTTAGGGCTTATCGCTTACGGCCAACTTATCCTCCAACTTTAAAGTTCAAGGTTTCAAAGTTTAAAGTTAAAATGTGAATTTCATGACTGCACATTGCCCATTACCCAATTCTTCTTTAATTTTATGCTCGGGAAAATATAATAAAATGGAAGAAAGAACCTTGGAAGAATTAAAATATCCTATTGGCCATTTCGTATATACCAAAACGGTCAGTGATCTGACCCTGTCCGATTGGATTTCCGAATTGGAGGCATTGCCTACCCGTTTGGAGGCCTTGGTTGTTCATCTGGGCGACGAACAGCTAAATACACCCTATCGACCTGGGGGTTGGACCGTTAGGCAGGTAGTGCATCATATTGCAGATAGCCACCATCATAGTTATACCAGGTTTAAATGGGCTTTGACAGAGGATAGGCCTATGATAAAAGCGTATGATGAGAAGGAATGGAGCAACCTACTTGATGCCAATAATTCGCCGATAACCCTTTCCTTACACTACATAAAGGCATTACACGCAAAATTGGTATATCTTTTAAAAGGATTGTCCAAGGAAGATTTGGAGAGGGTATATATCCATCCCGATGGCGATGTAGCGGTAAGCCTTATGGAAAATATTGGAAAATACGCTTGGCACGGCAATCATCATTTGGCCCATATTAAAGGAGTTTTGGACCGTAATGGTTGGAATTGCCCATAACTGTTTAGGAACGATTTATAGGATGGGCAATGGGTTTCCTTTAGGGCTTGTTAACACTACAAACTCAAAGCGACTTTTGAATTTATTTTTTGCTTCTATAAATTATTTTTTCCACTTAATATTGCAACCCATACTCGGTTTTTGTATTTCTATTATTCCGTTTCCGGAAAGAAGGGCATCCATGGCCGTTTTTAGGTCTTCCCCGGTAACGGGGATGCCGTTTCCTGGACGGGAGTTGTCAAACTGCCCTCTATATACCAGCTTTAAATCGGCATCGAATAAGTAGAAGTCGGGGGTACAGGCAGCATCATATGATTTGGCCACCTCTTGGCTTTCATCGTACAGATAAGGAAAGGAATACTTTTGTTCCCTACTTATCAGTTTCATTAAATGCGGTGCATCCTGGGGATAGTTTTCTACATCGTTGCTGGAAATGGCTACAAATGAAATATCTTTAGGTTGATATTCCTTTGCAGTTTTAACGATTTCAGCATTCAAATGCCTAACAAAAGGGCAGTGGTTGCAAATGAACATTATTACGGTACCTTTGTCCCCTTTTAAGATCTGTAAGCTTTTTTGCTGGTCCGAAGTGGTGTCCAACAGTTCAAAGGGAGGAGCTATTGTTCGCAAGGGAAGCATGTTACTGGGTGTATTGGCCATGATTGTAAGGTTTAAAAAATAAATATTGTACAAAGTTATAGGAAAGGGTAGATACTTGTAAGCGAATCGGGAATTAGTTAAGTAGCATTAAAACGAAAATTGTTGAAAAAGGTTAATGCACCTGAAATTTTAAAGAAGGCCATATAGTTGATAAATATAGAATTGTTGGATGAACGAAAATATTAGTTGGACCGATTTTTCCAAAATAGATATGCGGGTAGGCACCATTATTGAAATTAAGGATTTCCCCGAAGCCAGGAAACCTGCCTATCAGTTACATGTCGATTTTGGAAAGAAGATAGGGGTCAGGAAAACATCGGCCCAAATTACACAAAGGTATTCCAAAGATGAACTCTTGGGGAAGCAGGTAATTGCAGTGGTCAACTTTCCAAAAAAGCAAATTGCAAACTTTATGAGCGAATGTCTAATTTTAGGAGCTGTTGACGGTTCCGATGTAATATTGTTGCGCCCTGAAGACGAAGTGGACAACGGACTTAAAATTTCATAATTACTCCCTATGGAACAATTCATATACCCCTTATTGAACGATCGCCCAAGAGTTTAATGTGGGTAAAATAAAAACGGCCCCTATGGTAAGGGACCGTTGTGTTTTTAAGAAGGGAAGAAGATCAAATATCGTCAAAACTTAGGTCTGTAAAACTATCTGTGGAACTGATGGATCCATTTTCCTCAGCATCTTCCTTTTTAAAATCTTTTTGGTGACGTTCGGAAATAACTTCTGAACCTTTTTCATCGATAATATAATCCATCATCTCGTCCAAATTCTCCTTAAAGGCGGTAAAGTCTTCTTTGTATAAATATATTTTATGTTTTTTATAATGAAAGGAACCATCATCATGGGTAAACTTCTTGCTTTCGGTAACCGTCAGGTAATAATCTCCTGCCTTTGTGCTTCTAACATCGAAAAAATAAGTTCTTCTTCCTGCTCTTAAAACTTTTGAATAAATTTCTTCTTGGTCCATTAAATCTTTATCGCTCATTTCGTCTTGTGTATAGTTAATTTTTCATCTGTTTATATTTATTGCTTTTTATCGGTCAGACCTGCCCGACTTCTTCATTCCCGTCCTTACCGGAACGGGCGGACAGGCGGGTGTAATTACTCACATCTTTTCTATCATTACTGAGTTCGTGAACCTTCGGTTTCGCCCTTAGACATTTCGTCCCGATAATTATCGGAATGTATCAACATTTATGTCATGGCTCATTTCATGGTATTTATCTGTCAAAAGTGGAAAAAAAAACCTAATATAACAACATTTTTCTATTTTTCTTTCTCAGAAAGTTGGTTCATATAAAGCTCCTTGTAGTATCCTGTTACAGTATTTAATTCTTCATGTGTGCCTTGCTGTATTAATTTCCCATCTTCCAAAACTAAAATTTTGTCCGCATTTTTTGCTGATGAAACCCTGTGGCTTACGATGAGGGTAGTCTTGTTTTTGGATTCTTTTTTCAGTTGGTTCAAAATCTCTTCTTCCGTTTCGGTATCAACAGCAGAGAGACAATCGTCGAAAAGGTAGATCTGAGGGTCCTTAAGGAGGGCGCGTGCAATGGAAACCCGTTGTTTTTGTCCCCCACTCAGGGTGATACCCCTTTCTCCTAAAATAGTCTCATACTGCTTGTTAAAGCCCATAATATTTTCATGCACTACTGCTTTCTTGGCTACGGCAATAATTTCCTCATCCGTTGAGTTTTCCTTTCCAAACTTGATATTGTTCTTAATGGTATCGGAAAAAAGGAAAGCATCCTGGGGTACCGCCCCTATGGATTGTCTTAGGCTTTGCAGGTTTAGTTGCTTAATGGGAATATCATCTATCAAAATTTCTCCGGAGTCTATATCGTACAGACGGGCGATTAGATCCAATATAGTCGATTTTCCAGACCCTGTTTTTCCCAATATGGCAACCGTTTCCCCCTTGTTTATGGTGAAGGATATCTTGTTCAGGGCGGTAATGTTGGTATCCTCGTAGGTGAAGGTTACATTCCTAAATTCGATTTTTCCATTTATAGGGGTTTTATCCTTAATCGTACTTGTTATATTGGGTTCTTCCTTTAAAAATTCATTTATCCTCTTTTGGGAGGCCTCCGCCCGCTGTACTATGGAGGTAACCCAACCTACAACGGCTACCGGCCAGGTAAGCATGTTTACATATAGGATAAACTCGGCAATAATCCCGATCGACGCTATTTCCCCATCTATATATTGCTTGCCGCCAACGTAGATGACGAAAATATTGCTGATTCCGATCAATAGGATCATCAGTGGGAAGAACCAGGCATTTACCTTGGCCAGATCCATACTTTTATTTTTTCCTTCCAATGCCAGGTTTTGTAGTTCGGTATTTACCTTGGGTTCCAGGGCATATGCCTTTATGACCGAAATTCCTGAAAAGGACTCTTGGGTAAAGGTGGATAGGGTGGACAAAAATTCCTGTACGATGGTACTGCGGGTGTGGATTATTTTACTGATCTGATAGATCAATACAGAAAGAATAGGTAATGGCAATAATGCATAGAGTGCCAGGACAGGGGCTTTTATAAACATTAACGGGACCAGGCAAACAAAAAGGGTGAGGGTTTGAATGCCGTACATAATGGCAGGTCCACCATATAACCTTACCTGATTTACATCTTCGCTTATCCTGTTCATTAAATCTCCTGTCCTATTTTTTTTGTAAAAATTAAGGCTCAATAGTTGATAATGATCAAATACCTCATTCTTTAAATCATACTCAATGTACCGGGAAACATTAATAATCGTCTGCCTCATCAGAAATGTAAAAAACCCGGACAACAGTGCTGCTCCAACTATTATCAAAATATACTCAAATAGCATTTCTTTAGCTTCGGCCTTTAGAATATCGTTACCGATAAAGCCTTCAACCACTTCAATGGATTTTTTTACATAAGAAGGCATGACCAATTGAAAGATACGGGCTATCATGGTAATCAATATGCCAACAAGGAGCTTAAATCGGTATTTCCTAAAATATTTATTTAGATGTTGAAGTTCTTTCATTGGATATGAAACAGAAATTGCAGGAATTTGGATTACAATTTGGCAAAGATAGTTTTTTGGATCTAAACCAAATGTTATAAAACACATAAGATAATACCCTTTAAGGTAGTTAGGATTATAAAATATAATCCTATTTTTGTACCCGAATTTATTTATTTTACTAAAGTTCTTTAAAAATGCTTACAAGAAGGCACATTAGGGTTAAAGTTATGCAATGTATTTATGCATTGACGCAATCGAAGGATGATTCCCTTGAAAAACAGGAGAAATTTTTAAAAGTAAGCATAGAGAACATGTACACACTTTACCTGTTAATGCTGAGTCTTTTCATTGAGTTACATGAAAGGGCGGAGAATCAGATAAGCCTATCCTCTAAAAAATATCTAAAGAACAACACGGATTCCTATCCCAATAAGGAAAAATTTCTAGGCAATAAGCTTTTGCAACAAATTGCCGGAAACAAGTTGTTAAAGGATGAATTGTCCAAAAGAAAACTGAACAACTGGTATTTGAACGAGGAGTACATCAAGATAATTTACAAGGAGGTTATGGAAAGCGATATATATGCCAAATATATGTCCAATGCCGAGACCAACTATGAGGAGGACAAAAGGCTTGTCATCGATTTGTTCAGGGATATAATTGCGCCCAACGAAAAGATTTACGATTATTTTGAGGATGACAAATTAACTTGGGTAGATGATATACCCATTGTAAATACCTTTCTTTTAAAGCAGTTTAAAAAAGTTAAGGAAAATACTGTCCCATCTTACTTTTTACCGCCTCTTTTTAAAGATGATGACGATATGGTATATGCCAATAGACTTCTTACAAAAACTTTGTTGAACAATTCCAAATTGGAAATGGAAATTGAAGGCAAAACGCCCAATTGGGATAAGGATCGAATTGCTGATATCGATGCCATCCTCTTAAAAATGGCCATTTGCGAACTACTCAATTTCCCATCCATACCGGAAAGGGTCACTATAAACGAGTTTTTGGAAATTGCCAAGGAATACTCCACCCCCAAGAGCAGCATCTTTATAAATGGGATATTGGACAAGCTGGTGAGGGAATATAAGGAGGAAGGCAAGCTAAAAAAAGTAGGTAGGGGTTTGTTATAAACAAATATTCCTTAATTTTACGCAAACTATAATTAAATAGGATTCAATGGGCCATAGTAATTCTTTGAGTCTACCAAAATGAGAAATGGCGAATTGTATCCGACTCCTTAATTAAAAATAATAAATCTATGAAAAGAGTATTTTTGACCTTAAGCTTCATTGCTGTTCTTGCCTTCTCTTCCTGTAAGGAAAAGGCCTCCAGTAAAATTGAAGCCTCCAATGTAGAAGTTGCAGCCGAGAGGGATGCCGCCGCAAAAAGTCTTCCCGTTATGGAATTCGATAAAACAGAGCACGATTTTGGATCGATAGATCAAAATACCCCCCAGGAAACTATTTTTACATTTACCAATACAGGTGATGCCCCATTGATCATTACCGATGCCAAGAGCAGCTGTGGTTGTACCATCCCGGAATATCCAAAAAACACTCCGATAGCACCTGGTGAAAAAGGGGAACTGTTGGTAAAATTTAACGGTTCGGGACAAAATCAGGTCACTAAGAACATAACTGTTACCGCCAATACCAGTAAAGGAACCGAAACACTTAGAATAAAGGCATTTGTAACACCAAAAGGAGCGGGCCCCGTAGGTCCTGTAAAATAAGTACATGAAATTATGTTAGAACAATATCCATATCTTCCACTGATATTAATGTTTGTAGTGGTCTATTTTTTTATGATCGCACCACAAAGAAAACGTCAAAAACAAGAGAAGAAATTTACCGAAGAATTAAAAAGGGGAGATAAAGTGGTTACCAAGAGCGGGATGCACGGAAAAATAGTCGATTTAAACGATAATGATTTTTCTTGTGTGATAGAAACCATGGCCGGGAAAATAAAGTTTGACCGTACTGCCATATCGATGGAGATGAGTAAAAAAGTAAATGCACCTGAAAAAAAATAATTTTTCCCTGACCTAATAAAAAAGCACCAACCCCAAGTTGGTGCTTTTTTATTGAACTTATCTTGACTTTTTTTATTGAAGTGAAAATTAGCTATTTTTAGCCAATTTGAAAAAGTCAAAATGAGTTAATTATAATAATTTTGTACATTAAGGACTTATTTAATCTATAATCCTATGTTTCAGAACAGAAGAAAATTTATAAAAAAGAGTTCCCAGTTGGCCATGGGAACCGGAGCGGCATTTTTATTTCCAATGGAGCTATTGGCCGCTATGCGCGGATATATAAGTCCAAACGATAAAATTGGTATAGGGCTAATAGGTTGTAACGGTATGGGCTTTAGCGATTTGACTTCCATGCTTAAAATGAGCGAAACCCAAATTGTGGCCCTGTGCGATGTGGATGATAGTGTTTTAAAAAAGAGAACGGCCGATTTGGAAAAGGCAGGAATAAAAAAGCCGAAGTTATACAAGGATTATAGAAAATTATTGGAAGATAGGGATGTAGATGTGGTCATTATTGGTACTCCGGATCATTGGCATTGTCTGCAACTTTCCGATGCGGTTAAAGCGGGCAAGGATGTGTATTGTGAAAAACCTTTGGCCAATTCCATTGAGGAATGCAACCTTATGCTAAATTCCGTTCAGGCAAGTAATAGTATGGTACAAATAGGGCAGTGGCAAAGGAGTCAGCCCCATTTTGTGGATGCTATAGAATTTGTCCATTCCGGAAAATTGGGGGAAATCCGCTTGGCGAAAGCCTGGGCCTATCAGGGTTGGATGGGGTCTATCCCTGTTTTGGACGATACTGCTGCCCCTGCCGGAGTGGATTATGGCATGTGGTTGGGTCCCGCTCCCCAAAAACCGTTCAATGCCAACAGGTTTCATTTTAATTTTAGATGGTATTGGGATTATGCCGGGGGATTAATGACAGATTGGGGCGTGCACTTAATGGATTATGCGCTATATGGAATGAAGGCCAACACTCCAAAATCGGTAATGGCCCTGGGAGGTAAGTTTGCCTATCCCAATGACGCATCGGAAACACCGGATACTTTGCAGACCGTTTATGAGTATGATGGTTTTTCCATTTTATGGGAGCACGCTACCGGCATAGATAATGGTAATTACGGACGTAATCATGGCATTTCGTTTATCGGTAATAACGGAACCCTTGTTTTGGATCGGAATGGTTGGGAGGTTATAGCCGAAAAGGATAAGATGCAAAGTATACCGTTACAAAAAAACCAAGGTAACGGACTGGATAACCATACCGTGAATTTCATAGAAGCGGTTAAATCCAGGGATGGTTCAAAATTAAAGGCACCATTAAAAGTGGGGTATGATGCAGCTTTGGTTTGCCATATGGGCAATATAGCCTTTAAAACGGGCAACAGAATCTATTGGGATAATGCTGCCGGTAAATTTTCGGATGAGGCTTCAAATGCTTTGATAAATGCCCATTACCACAACGGTTGGCAATTGCCAAATGGTTAAATGGGTTGGTGTTAGGCCAAGTTCATAAATAGCTGAGCCACCATTTATCCCTATTATTGGCTTTATATATCATATATTTTTTGCACAAAGGATACAGGGCAATTACTATTCCTATCCATACCAAATAAACGATCCATAGGGCATATCCATAAGTAGCCAGTTTTTCATTCATAAATATGTCGGCGGTCAATATCATGTCTTTCCAATTGCCGCCAAAAATTAGAATTCCGGCAATAGCTGCGACATGGATTACCAATACATGGATAAAGTAGTAGAAGAAGGGAACCCTGCCAAAAACCATAAAGAAATTGGAAATTGAATTTTTAACGTTTTCAATGGCAAATAGGAAAATGAGGGCCGGGCCTATGGTGATAAGGACGAATACCAATGAAGGCGGGTACTTGGTTACATTTAGAAAGGATAAAATTGTTTTGGTCTTAGTGTCCTGTACCATCCAAGGCACCAAATCCCCGTAGACATTTATCCATCTTAAGAGAAAGAACAGTCCCACGGCTCCCAGACCCATACCCAATAACCATTTTCGTCTTAGGGTTGCATCAAAATCAGGTAGGTACAGTTGTCCCAAACAATATCCCAGTGCCATTAAGCCTATCCAGGGGATAACAGGGTAATGAAACAATATCATTTTATCGGGTGCTACTACCAATGCTTGACTCTGGTGCAAAAGATACCAAAGTATGGAGTGGAAACTGTTCCCCTGCATTACAATGTTATCCAAAAGATTATGTCCCAAAATAATAATCGAACCAATAGCAAGAATTATTTTTTTTGGTAAATAAATAAGAAATGATAAACATATCATACTAAAGCCAATGGCCCAGATAACTTGCAGTATGGGAAAACTATAGGTTAGGTCAAAGGTCCATATTAGGTTGTTGACCACCACTTCCATAAAAATTAACCAAATCCCTCTGCTAAGCAAAAATTTGGAGAGCTGGGATTTTGTTTTGTTTCTTCCGTAAAGGAAAGCAGAAGTCCCGGCAAGAAACACAAATACTGGGGCACAATAATGGGTTATAAAGCGTGTAAAAAATAGAATTGGAGTAGTGGTTTCCAGATCGGTCGGGTCAATAAAAAAAGAGCCGTAGTTAAAATAATCCCTAACATGGTCCAATGCCATGATAACCATGACCGAACCTCTTAATATATCAATAGATTCTATTCGGGTGATCTTGGCTGGCATTGATTTTAATTTTGGTCGGTTTTCTTAAAGGTAGTTTATTATTGGATTCGATACCTTGTGCAATCAGGAATAATACCATTTACGATCAGGTCAGGGACCTATGGTTCTTATTAATGATAATACTGGATTACACCTACATACCATATAATACGGAAGATATTTCAGGTATTTACATTACTATACGATCCTGCCTGTGCGGAATAGGGTTCTATATTATTGCCCAGGTCCTTCTATTTTTTTAAAGTAACTGTAGTCTCGTCCTTTCCAATAATTATAATGTCTGCCATATCTAAAAATAGCCCTGTTTCCACAATACCCGGAATTTGTTTAAGCCTGCTTTCCAGTAAGGGGATGTTGGAAATATGTTTAATGTCGAGATCTAAAATATAGTTGCCCTCATCGGTGACAAAATTTTTACCATCCTTTATCCTTAATTTTGGCAGTAGCCCCATTTCTTGGAGCTTATTTGCAATTTTTATGGTAGCCAAAGGAATGGTTTCCACGGGTAGTTTAAAATTGCCCAGCCTTTTTACTTCTTTTTGGGAATCGGCAATGATAATGACCAGATCTGAATTATAAGTAAGTATTTTTTCTCTCAAGAGGGCGCCGCCGCCGCCTTTTATAAGCTGCATATAGGGGTCAAACTCATCGGCACCATCAATATAGATATCGATGCCATTGGTTTTATCCAATGTAGTAAGGGGTATCCCTAATTCCGTTGTCAATTTATTGGTATTTTCGGAGGAAGGTACCCCAACTATTTTTAATCCATTTTCTACTAATAGGCCCAATTCCCTCACCATGTGGGCTGCCGTGGAGCCTGTGCCCAAACCAACGGTCATTCCGCTTTTAACATATTTTACGGCCTCTTTGGCAGCAAGTTGCTTTTCTTTATCCAGATTCATCTTTTTGATAAATTGTCTATGAAAATTTTAAATACTTCATCCAGATTTTTGTTTCTACAATGGGCAGGCGTATTTGTTTTATACGCTGTTCAGTGCTCAAATACGCTCACCCAACTTAATCCTTTATCATCATCAGAACGGGCAAATGGTCCGAGATATGCATGTTATTGGGCATTCTGTCGTCAATGTGGGTATAGGAAAGAACCTCTATTTTATTTACAAAAATATAGTCTATCCTATTTTCCAAAATTCTGTCCTGTTCAAAACCGTTAAAAGTACCTATGGGTCCGTAGAACTTTTTTTTCGAAATTCCCTTGGCGTCTGTTAAGTACTTTTTTAAATATAGAATAGGTGCGGTGTCAGGGGTCAGATTAAAATCGCCCATTAGGATTACCGGAAGGTCGGTGGTGTTTATTTCCTTAATTTTTTTATAAATGAGTTCGGCAGAATTTACCCTGGCCTGCATTCCCCTGTGATCAAAATGGGTGTTAAAGACCCAAAATTGTTTTTTGGTCTTCGTATTTTCGAACAGGGCATAGGTGCAGATTCTCTCCATAGAGGCATCCCAGCCAACCGATACTGTTTCCGGGGTTTCGGATAACCAGAAGGTATTCGTTTTTACTACCTTAAAATTGGCATTGTTGTAGAAAATGGCGGAGTACTCTCCTTTTTGTTGTCCATCGTCCCGGCCCACTCCCACATAGGAATAGCCATTGAGGGTTTTGTTCAAATAATCCACCTGATGGTGGAGGCCTTCCTGAATACCTATGATATCGGCATCATAGTGTTGAATTAGCGAAGCCAAGGAAGCCTTGCGCTTATTCCAATTATTGATCGTATCGGAGGTATTGTCGTATCTTATGTTAAAACTGATAAGATTGGTAGATTGGGTATATGAGGCGTCCGGATTTACAAAGAGGGCCAAGCCTATTAGAATGGTGGTAAGTATATTTTTCATCTGTTTAAATTTAATGTTGTTCTATGGTCACATGAAAGTTTCATTTGATGAAGTGATTTACACTTTAAGTATATTTCCTTTTAAAGGATAAATATCTGAATTTTTAAATACTTACTAATCCCTTTTAGATCTATTATTTCTGCTGCGGTTGTTGGTTCTGCCGCCCCTGGGATTGGAGTGCCCAGATTTTTGTTTTTGCCTGTTATTGTGATGTTTCTTCTCTTCCAAGGGTATCTCTTCCGATCCATCATCCACATAAGGGTGGTCTGTAATCACCGGAACCTGCTGATTTATTAATTTTTGGATATCCTTAAGGTAGGGTCGCTCCTCAGCATCACAAAAGGATAGCGCGATCCCACTTGCACTTGCCCTGCCTGTTCTACCTATACGATGTACATAAGTTTCAGGAACGTTGGGCAGGTCATAATTGATAACCAAGGAAAGTTCCTCAACATCTATTCCCCTGGCAGCAATGTCGGTTGCGATAAGGACCTTTAATTCCCCGTCCTTAAAATCGCCGAGAGCTTTTTGGCGGGCATTCTGGGATTTATTGCCGTGAATGGCATCGGCCTTAATATCTGCTTTGGCCAGTTGTTTTACTATTTTATTGGCACCGTGCTTGGTACGTGAAAAAACAAGGGCGGAATCGTTGGGATCCTTTTCCAGTAGATGGATAAGGAGGTTGGGCTTGTTTTTTTTGGTAACAAAATAAACGCCCTGTTCAACTTTTTCCGCAGTGGCCTGTTGGGGTTTTATGGTAACGCGTTCAAAATCTCCCAATATTTTCTTTGAAAGCTCTACTATTGCCGGTGGCATGGTAGCGGAAAAGAAAAGGGATTGTCTATTTTCCGGTAGCTTGGCTATTATCTTTTTAATATCGTGGATAAAGCCCATGTCCAACATTTGATCGGCCTCATCCAATACGGCATATTTAATATCCCTTAAGGAGATAAAGCCCTGGTTCATAAGGTCCAATAACCTTCCTGGTGTGGCAATTAGTACATCCACCCCTTTTCTAAGGGCATCTGTTTGCCTTCCCTGTTTGATGCCACCATAAATAACGGTGTTTTTTATTCCTGTAAATCGGGAATACGAGGTAAAATTTTCTCCAATCTGTATGGCAAGCTCCCTTGTAGGGGTGATCACCAAGGTTCTAATTTTTCGTTGTTGTTGATCAGTCTCCCTGTCCATCACCAATTGTTGTATAATGGGTATGGAAAATGCCGCTGTTTTACCGGTTCCAGTTTGTGCGCAACCCAATAAATCCTTTCCTTTTAGCAATATGGGTATGGATTTTTCCTGTATAGGGGTTGGATTTGTATAGCCTTCTGCCGTCAGGGCCTTTAGGATAGGCTCTATAATACCTAATTCTTTGAATGTCATGTAGTGTGTAAAATAAGCGGCAAAGGTAGTGGATTAGTTTGGATAAACCGTTTAAATCAAAAAATAGAGCTTATAATCCAACAACAGCGGCTTCCGCACACCGTTCCCCGTCCATGGCCGCCGATACAATACCACCGGCATAACCACCACCTTCCCCGCAGGGAAACAGGCCCTTTATTTCCGGATGTTCCAAATTTTCATTTCTGGGGATGTTTACGGGGGAGGAGGTTCTTGATTCCACTCCTACCACATTGGCTTCCGAAGTGTAGTAGCCCTTCATTTTTTCTCCAAATGCCGCAAAGCCCAAACGTAACCTGCTGCCGATCAATTTTGGCAAAAGTGAATGCAAGGGAGCGGATTTCAATCCCGGCTGATAGGAAGTGGAATTAAGGTCGTTGGAAAGTTTTCCTTCCACAAAGTCGGTAAGTCGCTGTGCGGGTGCTGTTTGTGTACGCCCACCTGAGGTAAAGGCCAATCGCTCCAGATCTTTTTGATATTCCAAGCCCTTCAATGCCCCATGGTGTCCGTATTTTTGAAGATCGAGATCTGCATTTATTTCAACTACCATGCCGGAATTGGCAAATAGATTGTTTCTTTTGGAAGGAGACATACCGTTGACGACTACTTCTCCCGGGGCGGTCGCCGCAGGAACTATAAAGCCGCCCGGGCACATACAGAAGGAGTATACGCCCCTATCCTTCACTTGCTCTACCAGACTATAGGAGGCTGCAGGGAGTAATTGGTTCCGTTGCCCTTTGCAGTGGTACTGTATACTATCTATAATATGTTGGGGGTGTTCTACCCGGACCCCCATGGCAAATGATTTGGCCTGTAAGGCAATTTTTTTGCTGTTCAGGAGGTAATAGATATCCCTGGCCGAGTGGCCCGTTGCCAAAATAACCCTTTCCACTTGCATTTCGGAACCATCCTGCAGAACAATGGCCTTAATGGCGTTATTGATAATGGCAATATCCACCACCTTGGTCCGAAAATGTACTTCACCACCAAATTTCAGAATAGTTTC
This sequence comes from Arenibacter sp. P308M17, assembly GCF_003426735.1. Classification (GTDB taxonomy): domain Bacteria; phylum Bacteroidota; class Bacteroidia; order Flavobacteriales; family Flavobacteriaceae; genus Arenibacter. The sequence continues at coordinate 60,535 of NZ_QVON01000010.1, read as the reverse complement.
CCTAATGTTCTGTACTAGTTTGGGTAATTTGTTGGTACCTATGTGCGGGTGGGCATCTATGAGTATTTGCTCGGTAGCACCGTGGAATACCAAATTTTCAAAGATTCGCCTTACATCCCCTCTTTTTAAGCTTCGGGTGTACAATTTGCCATCGGAATAAGTACCTGCACCTCCTTCCCCAAAGCAATAATTGGAGTCTTCGTTTACCAAATGGTCCCTGTTAATGGCCTTTAGGTCGCGCCTACGATCTTTAACATTTTTACCCCTTTCCAGGACAATGGGCCTATATCCCAATTCAATACAGCGCAGCGCAGCATACATCCCTGCAGGTCCAAATCCTATAATATGTATTTTTTTAGCTTTGGATACGTCTTTATAACCAAAACCGTATTCTTTGGTCTTTGGAGGAGGTTCATTGAAATAAACCGAAACCTTATAATTGAAATATATGGTAGGTTTACGGGCATCTATGGATTTCCGGACTACGTCTACCTTGGAAATTTCCCCAATGGGGATACCCAAATATTCCGAAGCCTTCTTTCTAAGGATATCTTCGGCCGATTCTTCCAATAAAGTGGTCCTGAGCTGAATGTTTCTTACCATAAGTGCAAAACTACGTATTTAATTAAAGTAATTATCGATCCAAAAAATATGGGCCAGGAGTATGCTTGCTGTTTGTTCAGGGGCTATATTCCTTTTTGTAGGAAAGCGGGGTTCTATTGGTTATGGCCTTGAACTGTTTGTTGAAATTGGAAAGGGTGTGAAAGCCGCTTTCGTAGCAGGCCTGGCCAATATTCATTTTATTTTCGATCAGTAGTTTGCAGGCATAACCAATTCTAATTTCACTTAAAAATTCGGAAAATGTTTTGTTGGCATGTACCTTAAAGTATCTGCTAAAGGAGGTAGGGGTCATATTGGCCAAGGAGGCTACCGTGCCCAATTCTATTTTGTCCTTGAAATTCTTCATAACATAGGCGTGTACCATATTCATTCTTTCGGTGTCACCTTCCTTTAAGGAATTGGTATAGCCGGGACTGGCTAGTATTGTGCTTTCCGTGGTATTGGCAAGGCAGTTCAGAATTTTGAACAGCTCCAGAACACTTTCCATCCCCTCAAGGTGCAAGAGGTTGTGGATCATGGTACGTATGCTATCCGCAGTTTTTCCGGAAACATCCAGTCCCCTCAAACTTTTTTGGAACAATTGCCTTAGTTTGATCATTTCTTCCTTTTGTAAGAGGCTCTGACCAATAAAATCGTCATGAAAATAAACTACGATCCCCTCGGACCATAAAATTTCCTCAACAGCGTAGCCTTCGGTGTCGCTCCTCCACATATGGGGCAAATTGGGTCCTGTAAGGGTGATGTCCCCTTCCTTATAGTGCTTTACATGGTCTCCTATAAATCGGGTGCCACTACCTTTTAACACCATAAATAGTTGGTATTCCGGATGGAAATGCCAAATAGGGTCAAAATTGGGCTGACGCAATAATTTGGCAACAAAGGCGTGGGAGTTGGGAATGGGCGATTTTTGTAATGCGGATTTCACTTATTGTAATGGTTTTTATTTTTTGGAAATATAGTATCCGATCATGGGTCTATATTTACAGGATTGGCATTATTTATCCATAAATATATATAAAAATAATAATCAATGATATAATACAGTCAACTGTAGATAACATTGAGTATTCTTTATTCTTTATAAATAGCTATAATTGTTAAACACAAATTCAACTATATCATGAAAACCCTACAGACTAATATTGTTTGTTTGCTTATTGTAGTTACCACCTTGTTGGGTTGCGATCCTTCCGGGAAGAAAAAGAAGGACGATCAACCCAGACGTATAGAGATGTTGTTTTTGGGCCATGCCCAGGAGCACCATAATTCACGGGCATATATGCCCATTTTGGCTTCTGCCCTGACCCAAAGTGGTATAAACATCACCTATACCGAGGAAGTGGAAGACCTTAACCCAGAAAATCTTGCGCTTTATGACGGAGTAATACTATATGCCAATCACGAGAGCAGGTATCCCGAACAGGAAAAGGCCTTAATGGAATATGTGGCGGCCGGCCATGCATTTTTGCCGATTCATTGTGCCAGTTTTTGTTTTAATGAGTCCGAAGAATATGTTGAAATGGTGGGGGGACAGTTTAAGACCCATGGAACGGATACTTTCACGGCTAAAATTATTGATAAGACACACCCTATCATGCAAAAGTTTGAGGAATTTTCCACATGGGACGAAACCTATGTCCATGATAAATTGGCCAATGATATAACTGTATTGATGGAAAGGGTAGAAGGGGAGCATCATGAACCCTGGACATGGGTAAAGCAATTTGGTAAGGGCAAGGTATTCTACACGGCCTACGGCCATGATGAAAGGACCTGGAACAAGCCCGAATTTCAAAATCTGATCAAGGAAGGTATTCTTTGGGCAATAGGCGACCAGGTAAAAAAGAACTGGGAAGAATTTGCCAAAGACATCCCAACCTTGGAATACAAGGAAATGGCCAATATTCCCAATTACGAGAAAAGGGATCCGGCACCAAAATATCAATTGCCCTTAACTCCGGAAGAATCGGCAAAATTAATTCAGGTGCCTTCAGGGTTTAAGTTGGAACTGTTTGCTTCGGAACCCAACATTATTAACCCTATAGCTATGAATTGGGATGAACGTGGAAGGCTATGGGTAATAGAGACCGTAGACTATCCCAATACGGTAAGGGACGATAAAGGCTCAGGGGACGATAGGATAAAAATATGTGAAGATACCAATGGCGATGGAAAAGCGGACAAGTTTACCATATTCGCCCAAAATTTAAACATCCCGACCAGTTTTACTTTTGTTAATGGAGGGATTTTGGTTTCACAGGCTCCTTATTTCCTGTTCTTAAAGGATACGGACGGCGATGATAAGGCCGATGTTAAGGAGATGGTGATGGATGGATGGGGAGTTTTTGATACCCACGCCGGACCGTCGAACCTTCAGGGTGGTATAGACAACAATATCTATGGTGTAGTAGGTTATTCAGGCTTCAAAGGAAGTATTTCAGGGGAAGACTTCGAATTTGGTCAAGGAATTTATCGTTTCGACAGCGATTTTGGCAATTTTGAATTTTTGACCAATACCAGTAACAATACATGGGGATTGGGGATTACCGAGGACAACTCCATTTTTGCCTCCACGGCCAACAATACCCACAGTGTTTTTATGGGCATACCCAACAAAAATTTAAAGGACGTGAAGGGTATTTCCATAAAGGGAAGTACTAAGATAGATGGTCATTATGCTATGTTGCCCATTACCCAAAACATTAGACAGGTAGATGTTTTTGGAGGTTTCACGGCGGCAGCGGGACACCATTTTTACACGGCACGAACCTATCCGGAAAAATATTGGAACAAGTACGCATTTGTGTGCGAACCCACTGGAGGGGTCGTACATATTGCTAAAATTGAAAAGGAGGGCGCCGGATACATGGAAAAGGATGGGGGCAATTTAATGGCCAGTTCTGATGAATGGGTTTCCCCCGTTGAAGCCAAGGTGGGACCTGACGGGGCGGTTTGGGTGTTGGACTGGTACAATTTCATAATTCAGCACAATCCTACCCCTAATGTGGACAGAGGGGGCTATGATGCCGTAAATGGCCTGGGGAATGCCTATGAAAACCCCTTACGGGATAAATCCAAGGGACGCGTTTGGCGTATAATACCAAAAGATGTGGAAGATAACACTTCCATGACCTTGGACAAGGAAGATTCCAAAGGCTTGGTAAAGGCACTTTCCAATGACAATATGTTTTGGCGTATGACCGCACAACGTTTGTTGGTCGAGAATGGAAATACAGAGGTAGTGCCAGCCCTTATAAAATTGGTCAAGAATAGTGAAGTGGACGCACTGGGACTCGATCCAGGTGCCTTACATGCCTTATGGGCCCTGGATGGACTTGGGGTTGTTACTTCGAATTCCGAGGCAATGGAAGCAGTTAAAGCGGCCATTGGTCATCCCTCTGCCGCGGTTAGGAGAGCGGCTATACAGATATTACCTAAAAACAGTACCGTGGATGCCCTTTTGTTGGAATCCAATATTCTCCAAGATAAAGATCCGGAAGTGCAATTGGCGGCACTTAACTATTTTTCGGAAAGGGAACCCAATGAGGAAATTGGGCGAAAATTGTTCCAATTGAGTGGGGACAGACAAGTGTTGGCCGACGATTGGTTGGCAAAGGCACTCTATATAGCAGGAAGTAAACATCGTAAGGGGTTTATCACGGCCTTCCAGTCCGCCAACCCTAATTTTAAAATAGGATCTATAGAAAAAAACCAAAGGCAAGCAATAGGTCTGGATGATTCCCAATGGGAGACCATGCTCCTTCCCCAACTCATAGAAGATGCAGGATTGCAGATGGATGGTATTATATGGTTCCGAAAAAGTGTGGATGTCCCTTCCAAGGCTGCAGGAATATCGGGAACCATTTCTCTAGGACCAATAGACGATTCGGACAAGGTCTATGTGAACGGCGTTTTGGTGGGTGGTACGGAAAAGGATTATCAGGCCAATAGGGAGTACCGGATTCCATCCGGTATTTTGAAAGCTGGCAGCAATACGATAGCTGTCCGTGTTGAAGATACGGGTGGCGGAGGAGGTATTTGGGGCAATAAAGAACAGATGTTCCTTAAAACGGTTCCATACAGTGTCTCTTTGGCCGGGGATTGGAAATACGAGGTAGAATCGGACTACTCCCAAAATGTCAAAAGCGCTTTTGCGGATAAACCCTTGGCCTATCTTTTGGTAGAAACCTATATCAACGAGGTCGGATCGGTTGTGGAAAGTACCTCGGATGATCGCTCCGGTGCTGTGGTCATTACTATCAAGACCATTAAGAATGAGATGAAATATGACCTCACAGAGTTTGTTGTAGGAGCTGGAAAACCAGTTGAACTTGTATTTGAGAACACTGATTTTATGCAGCACAACCTGGTCATAACCAAAGTGGGCGAAAAGGAAAAGGTGGGTATGGCTGCCGATAAAATGGCCATGGATCCCGATGGTGCAGAGAAAAATTATGTTCCCGAAATGCCGGAAGTCCTCTTCGCAACGGCGATTATAAATCCGGAGGAAAAGGTAGTTTTAAAATTCAACGCTCCCACAGTACCTGGCGACTACCCTTTTATATGCACCTTTCCCGGACACTGGAGAATCATGCAGGGCGTTATGAAGGTGATAAAGGCAGATTAAAGGTAGGGGAGGTCTTTGAATAGATGACGTAAAAAATTGATTTATAAGTATCAATAGCAACTTAATTCCAGTAATAATTGAATAATGAAAAATAGCATAAAATACGGTGTAAGTACTTGGCTTTGGGAATCTCCCTTCAACACCGGGTCCGTAGCCCTATTTCCTAAAATTAAAGGAATGGGGTATGATTTGGTGGAAATTCCGGTGGAAGACCCGGATTTGATCGATGGGGAAGTTGTAAGGAAAGCTTTGGAGGACAATGGCTTGGGGCCTATTGTCTGCGGAGCCTTTGGACCAACAAAGGATCTTACCCATAAAGATGTCTCGATACATCAGAATTGCTTCGACTACATTGAAAAATGCTTTGAACTATGTAATCTTTGGGGTGTGGATTTTTTGGCGGGCCCCATGTATGCAGCGGTGGGCAAGGCCAGAATGCTTCCCAAAGAAGAACGCAAGCGCGAATGGGACCTTGCCGTGGGCAATATTACCAAGGCTTGTACCATGGCCCAGGGCCATGGCTTGTCCATTGCTTTGGAGCCCTTAAATCGTTTTGAGTCGGACATGATCAATACTGCTGAAGATGTAATTCGCTTTATTAAAGATGTTAATCATAGCAGTGCTAAAGTGTTACTTGATGGTTTTCATATGACCATTGAGGAAAGTAACATCGCCGAAGCCATAAAGTTGGTGGGGGATAAATTGCTTCATGTACAGGTTTCTGAAAACCATAGGGGTATTCCCGGTACCGGCCTAACCCCTTGGACCGACTTTGCAGAGGGTTTAAAAGCGATTGATTACAAAGGGGCAATCGTTATAGAAAGCTTTACCCCGGAAATTAAGGAGTTGGCCGGAGCAGTTTGTATCTGGAAAAATCTGGCAAGGAGCCAGGATGAATTTGCGGCCCAGGGAATCGAATTTTTGAAAAGGACATTTAAATAAACTATTGTGGAATGGAATTACTTATCTGGATGATTTTTTGGCAGTTAGCCCTAAGCAATAGGCAGTCATAAAATCCACATTTTGCCAACTGTAAACTGCAGCTGCCAACTGTGGTTACCAAAAGTTTACAGAAACTAATCCCGATAACTATCGGGAGCAATGAAATTATAGGCTTGCCCGACTACGTTCAGGCGGAGTTTTAACTTTATAATTAAAATAAAAAAGATGAACAGTAAGAAAGTAAATATAGCCATAGTGGGATTGGGGTTTGGAGCCGAATTTATTCCTATCTACCAAAAACATCCCAATGCCAATTTAGTGGCCATATCACAAAGGAACCCCAATAAATTGAAGGAACTGGCCGATGTGTTCAACATTGAAAAAAGATATACTTCCTATGACGACCTGCTTCTGGACCCTGAAATAGACGCAGTACATATCAACACCCCTATTCCCGATCATGGTATCCAATCCATAAAAGCCCTAAAAGCGGGGAAGCATGTTGCCTGTACCGTACCCATGGCAACTACGGTGGAGGAATGTGAGGAAATTGTGCGATTAACACAGGAAACCGGCCTCACCTATATGATGATGGAAACGGTGGTGTATGCCAGGGAATTTTTATATATGAAGGAGTTGTACGAAAATGGCGAGCTGGGCAAGGTACAGTTCTTAAAAGCGAGCCATCAACAGGATATGGACGGTTGGCCCAATTATTGGCCGGGATTGCCTCCCATGCATTATGCAACGCATTGTGCAGGTCCCGTTTTGGGCCTTTTAAGGGGCGAAGCCGAATACGTATCCTGTTTTGGGTCTGGAACTATACGTGAAGAGCTGATTCTGCATTACAACTCACCATATGCAGTAGAGACTACGCATATTAAATTTCGTAATTCGGACCTAAGTGCCCAAGTGTATCGTTCATTGTTCGATGTGGCAAGACAATACAGGGAGAGTTTTGAGGTGTACGGCTCCAAGAAATCCGTGGAATGGCCCTTGATCGAGGGGAAACCATTGGTAGTGCATACGGCAAAGAAACCCGAGCCGGAGATTCCGCAGGAAGTGGAAAGCCCCGATTTTGCAAAATTGTTACCGAAAGAAATTCAGCATTTTACCACCCAAGGGGTGTACGACTCCGAAGAGCACCAGCACCTATCTTTTACACAGGGAGCCGGACATGGAGGTTCGCATCCACATTTGGTGCACGAATTTGTAAATGCACTGGTTCAAAACAAATCCCCATACCCCAATGCCAAACAGTCCGCCAATATTACCTGCGTAGGGATTCTGGCACATGAGTCGGCACTAAGGGGCGGGGAGATAATTAAGTTGCCCGAGTTTACTTTTATGGATAAATAGTTTGTTTATAGTTTTTTATGTTATAAAATATAAAGTAATATTTTAAGTTTTTTAAAAAAAGTTCAGACAAGTATTTTTGACAGGTAATTATGTTTTGTGTTAATTTTTTCTTCAATAAAAGCGTTATTTATTTAAAATAATTTTTAAATTTACCATTCATAAGTAAGACTTAAAAAATAAGTTATTTGGTAAAAAGCCTATTTTTTAACTTTATAAAAGAGGACGTAGGGGTGCGTCCTCTTTTTTATTTTTAGTATGGACCTACTCCTTCTTTGTACCTGAAATTAAAATTTCAAGACCAGTATCAATTTGCAATTTCATGTTTTTGTTGTCGGCCTCTTCCGTTGTCGGTTAATTTGTGGAAAGTTCCATTCTGTGGGAATGGAGCTTCTGTATCAGGGGTAAATACCCTTAACGCAAAAATGAAAATTTACGGTTTGGGTTAATTTTTTTTCAAAAAAGTGCGATTCGTAGGGGAATAAATGTTAAATTTATTATTCATAAGTTAAGACTTGAAAAATATGTTTTGTAAAGAAACTGTTTTTTAAAACTTCAAAAGAGGACGTAGGGGTGCGTCCTCTTTTATTTTTACGGTTGTACCATCCCCGGTTCATCCCATGAAATCTACACTTCGGTAGATCCAATTTTTCCACCTTTTTTATTTAGATCACATTTGGCCAATGAAATTTTTAAGTAATTGGGCTATGTATAAAGTAGTATTGATAATTCTGGCAATGGTAGTCAATGAATTGGCTGCAGGATATGATGAAAGTAAATTAGTTGATGACTGTCTTTTTATTTGTGAAAATCAATTAAATGCAGAATGTAAAGTTGCTTCAGAAATGTTTGTTGAGACCTATTGGTATAGGGAAGATTGGGCTTCTTGCCTTCCAGTATACCTTGAGCCGCAATAGAATCTTTTTGTTAACTTTAAGCCAAAAGAATTCCATTTTTTTAAATAATGGAAAGAGGAATTTCGGAGATTGCGCAATAATTGCAAATAGGGCGGAATGATAAGATTTATTAAACACTTAGGCAGTGCAGTACTTATAGGTACCTTGATATACTTCATATTTCTTGCAGTTTTTTTGTTTATGGGCAATTTTGACGGGGGGTTCAGTTATAGGCGTGCCTTGCAGGAGTATTATGGCAATATGATTTTCGCTGTAATTCTATACCTGGTCAACGCTTATTGGATACAATACCTGTTCAATAAATACGGGCAACAGTTCTACACCTTAAAACGATTATTCATCGGTGTTTCAGGTAATATTGTGCTCTCTTTGGGAGGGATATTTGTCTCCCGTTTAATTCTAAGGGTAGGGATTCAAAAAATGCCTTTCCCGGTTTTTCTGACTACGGAGAAATTGGAGCATTACAAAGTATCGTTGTTACTGGCTATTTTTATATCTACCATATTTTATTTGGCCTGGTACTTCAAGTACAGACAGGAGAACAGGGTAAAGGAGCAGAAAATAATTGCAGGCACCGCCTCTGCCAAGTTCGATGCCCTTAAGAATCAATTGGATCCGCATTTCCTTTTTAACAGTTTAAACGTGCTCACCAGTTTAATTGAAGAGGATCCGCAACAAGCACAAAAATTCACCACCTCCCTTTCCAAAGTATATCGTTATGTCTTGGAACAGAAGAACAAAGACCTAGTGGCCGTGGATGAAGAACTTGCCTTTGCGGAAACCTATGTCAGATTATTGAAAATGCGATTTGAGGATAGTATAGTTTTTGATATTCCGGAAAAATGTACCAATGCCGAAGCAAAAATAGTCCCCTTGTCCCTACAGCTACTACTGGAAAACGCGGTCAAGCACAATGTAGTAACGGCTGTAAGGCCCTTGAGGATAAGAGTGTATGAGGAGGGCGGTATGCTTTGTGTATCGAATAACCTACAGGAAAAGCAGGTTGTTAGGAAAAGTAGTGGAGTCGGACTCAGGAATATTCGGGAACGTTATCAAATGTTGTCCAATAGAGAGGTTCAGATCAGAAAATCTGCTTCGGACTTTAGGGTCAAGCTCCCGATACTTTTGGAAAGAATAGGTGTTAGGCAAACACATGGGACATTTTTGGAGGAAAAACGCTATCAAAAAGCCAAAGAGCAGGTAGAGGCAATAAAGGGGTTTTACGGCAATCTTATTTCCTATTGTGTAGTAGTGCCCATCTTGGCTATAGTTAATTATAATACCGGTAGTTTTCCTTGGGTGCTCTTTCCTGCAGTTGGATGGGGTTTTGGTGTGGCTGTCCATGGAATGGAAGTTTTTGGCTATAACCCGTTCTTAGGGAAAAATTGGGAAGAAAGAAAAATTCAAAAATATATGGAGGATGAAAGTTTTTAGTATTACGGTCCATCCTAGGAAGTCGACACTTCATACGTTTCCTTTTGAAAAAGAATGGTTGGGTTGCGAATTTTGAATTAAATCTAAATCATGGAAAATATAGATAGGGAAAACAAGTATTTCAGGGCCAAAGAAAGGGTTGCTGCCATTAAGAAATTCTATATGGGTTTAATGTCCTATTTTGTTTTTATAGGGTTTCTGGCAGCCCTTAATTACTGGACCGATCAATGGAGGTACCCTTGGTTCCTTTGGGCGGCCTTTGGTTGGGGTATAGGTTTGGTGTTTCATGCAATAAAAGTTTTTGGCCTCAGCCCCTTTTTTGGAAAAAATTGGGAAGAGCGGAAAATTAAGGAATATATGGAGGAAGATGAGCCAAGGAATAGATGGAAATAATGGGTTTTGAAAAGCTGAAAAAACGGGAACGTGCCAAAAAAAAGGTGGCGGATTTATAAGGATTTTATGTTCATCTTGTAGTATATCTGGCCGTTAATGTATTTATAACCGCAGCTAAAATCATAAGGAACTTGGGCCATGGGGAATCCTTTATGGAGGCATTTCGGGACTTTTACAGTGTGGCTATTTTGGGGTATTGGGTTGTTGTTTCATGGCTTAAAGGTATTTTCTTATAATCCATTTTTCAATAAGGACTGGGAAGAAAAACACATCCGAAAGTATATGGAGGAAGAAAAACGGGAAGTTGAAAAATACAAATAATGGGAATGGAAAAAGATAATTTGGAAAAGTACATCAAGGCAAAAAAACGAGTGGATAATCTTAAAAATTATTACGCGCATATTGTAATGTATCTGATTGCAAATGCCCTTCTTTTTGTTTTTAAAGGGAGGATCTCTAATTTTTTTACGGACAATGGGGTTGAGGACCAGGGTTTCTTAAATTGGATGGGGTGGAACATGATCCTTATTCCGGTTATTTGGGGGGCAATCCTATTGGTGGCCGGAGTTTATTTATTGAAATTAAAACCTGGATTTTTTAATAAGTGGGAGGAAGGGCAAATGCGGAAATATATGGACGAATGAGAGGATAGCGCCGTAGCAATCAATTAAAAACCAATTAACCAATTAGAATGAATGCAATCATTATCGAGGATGAAAAACCGGCCGCCAGAAGATTGGGGCGATTATTGATCAATTTAAAGGTAGGGGTATCCGCTATGCTCTATTCTGTAGAGGAGTCCATTCTGTGGTTTCGGGAAAACAAACATCCCGATTTAATTTTTTTGGATATTCAGCTTTCGGACGGATTATCGTTTGAGATTTTTGAGGCCGTTGATATTCAAAGTTCAGTGATTTTTACTACGGCATATGATGAATATGCCTTGCAGGCATTTAAGTTGAACAGTATCGACTATTTGCTGAAACCTATAGATGATAAAGAGTTGGAAACCGCCGTAAAAAAGTACTTAAATTTTAGACCTGAAAAACAGGAGATGTCCCTCGATTTTGAGGATATAAAAAAGTTATTGGTAAACCCCTTGGAAAGGGATTATAAAAAAAGGTTTACGGTGAGGGTAGGGCAACATTTAAAAATTATCAATGCAGAGGATATAGAATGTTTTTACAGTGAGAACAAAGGCACCTATGTCTCCACAATCGATGGGAGAAATTATCTGCTGGACCATACTTTGGAGAACTTGGAATCGGAACTTCATCCAAACACCTTTTTCAGGGTGAGCAGAAAATTCTATGTGAACATAAATCATATAAAAGACATTGTGTCCTATACCAATTCTAGGCTGGAAATCAAATTGAACCGCTTTAATGAACAGGGGATTGTAGTAAGTAGGGAAAGGGTAAAAGACTTTAAGTTATGGTTAGAGTAAATGATTATATTTAATTGATTTTTAATTATATAAATGTAAAAAATAGTATATATAGATTTTTCTTATAGTAGTGTTTTTGAACAATTTTAGGCTATTCTTCAAACCTGTTATCGTCAAAAGAAGAAGGGAGTAATTTAGGAATCAATTTGATGAATATCGGCAGCAAAACGGCCCCTCCAGGAAGTATAAAAATCGCCAAGGAGGGGATGCTTTTGAATATATCGATTAGATATTTCTGTACCTTTTTCTTTTCTTCCGGACTAAGATCGTTCACCGTGGATTTGGATAAAAGGGAGACGAGTTCCTTGCTTTCCGAAAGTTCTTTTTGAAGCCGTTTGCTGTTCCTTAGGATGAGTTTGTTTACAATTTTGGACATGCTATCGTAAAATTGAACGGCCAGATTGTGGTCTTTTAGATGGGGAATTTTGTCGGTATTCAATTGAAAAAATCCCTTAACATCCATAAGCGATTTTACGATGTCATTTTGGATAAAACCAAGGTCTTTTCCCAAGCCAAAAATGAAATCGGATTCGTTGTAATCCAACGACTGGTCTTCCCACACCGTTAAGCATGCAACATCCAGGAAATACCTATTTTCAGAAGCAGAATATTTGTTGACCAATAGATCTCTATAGGAGCCGTCAAAATCCTGTTTGGCACTTTCAATAAAGGTCAGTGAAGAGGCAAATAGTTGGGCCAGTTTTTCATCACTTTTGTTTTTCTCTTTTGAATTTAAGGTATGATAGGTTATGTTTATGGTGATATGTTCCAGACGTTGGGCGTATTCCTTTATGGAGGTTTCCCTTTCAAGAAATCTTTTATAGCTTAGGACATCAATAAAAAGTAGCGAATTGGTTATAATGTTGTTGAAGGTTTTACTGATAACATTATCCTCGAGATATATTCTGGAATTTAAGAGGTTTTCTAGTTTGGAAGACGTTTTCTTTCCTATCAGGAATTTATTCAAAAAGGAAATCCTATTAATTCCCAGGTCTTTATAAAATATAAAAATAGACCCTAGGAAGGCTTCAAAATTGGGCTCCTTGTTTTTAAGGGTATAGGTAAAATAGAGCGCAGTTATTAGGTTGATCTTCGCTTTTTCATCCTCTGACAAAGGAATCTCTTTTATGATGAAAGGAGGAATGTCCAGATTGATCCCATAAACAAAACCTGTACTTTTTAGAAGGGCGTATAAATCTTCAAAGGAACCAAAATAATCATTTTTATCCTTTACTATATACCCAAATTTATTTATCCAACCAGAGGCTGAAGGATTCATAGGTCCAAATATTAACGGGTAAAATTAAGTTAAAATATGGGACAACATTCTTATTGGTGCTTTTTTTGCACTTTAGAATATTAACACAATATTAATATTTAAATTCAAACCCATACAATTCATCTTCCGTAAGTAAGTAGGTAAGGATGTTTTTAATCTAAAAACACCATAATTATTGTGGTACGGAAGCCAAACGCCCTGATGGGTATTCCAACAAGCCTTGATACGTTTAAACTAAGGGTTTATAAAGCTTAGGTTATCACAAACAGTAAACAATATGGTTTAAACTTTTAACTATGAAATATATCTATCTGTTAATAATACCGCTCTTAACGCTATCCTGTTCCCAGAATTCACCGGAGCAAATTACAAACAAACGCGACTATGATATATACCTAAGCACCCTGAGAACCAAGAAAACATCCAAATATTTTGAGCAATGGAACTCCATGATCAAACCGGACAGTATGCAGCTTATGAGTTTTGGGATCGTTGCAGGGGAGTATAGCAGGTTTTTTCAAGAGACCGGGGATATAGCCCAGCTAAAAATGGCCGAAAAAGCCCTAAAAAGGGCGGTTGAGATCACTGGAACAGAAAAATCCGGGTATTACAGGGCGTTGGCCCGCAATTATATTTTGCAGCACCGTTTCAGAGAGGCGTTGGATCTGGTCAATTCGTCCAGAAATATGGGAAGCTCGGAGGGGGAGTCGCAGAAGTTACTTTTTGATATCCATATGGAATTGGGCAATTATCCAAAGGCACAACAATATTTGGATAGTTTAAGGAACATGTCCGATTTTGATTATTTGATTCGATCGGCAAAATGGAACGATCACAAAGGTGATTTGAAAGCAGCCGTTCATTTCATGGAAAAGGCAAAGGAAAATGCCGAGGCCTCCAAGAATTCTTCCCAGATGTTATGGTCCTATACCCATTTGGCGGACTACTACGGTCATGCAGGAAGAATAGAGGATTCGTATGATCATTTTCTAAAATCGCTGCGGATGGACCCCCATAATGCCCATGCCAAAAAAGGAATTGCATGGATTGTATTTTCACATGAAAAAAACCCGAAGGAAGCATTGCGCATTTTGGATTCCATTACCAAAGATTATATGTCTCCGGATTATTTCCTGTTAAAGGCCCAGATAGCCGACTACATGGGGGATACCTTTGGGTTGGCCAATAATTTGGACAGCTATGCCCTGGCCGTGGAGCACCCAGATTATGGTGCTATGTACAATGTTTATAATGCAATCATGTATTTGGAATGGACGGAACAGTATCATAAGGCCTTAAAGGTAGCGGAAATTGAAGTGGGCAATAGGCCTACCCCGGAATCCTATGATTTACTGGCCTATAGTTATTTTAAATTAGGGGAGAAGGATAAGGCCCTGGAAATCGTTAGGCGGCATATTGAGGGTAAAACCTATGAACCTGCAATACTTTACCGTACAGCGGAGATTTATAAGGCCACTGGAGCGTATTCCAAGGTAGCGGAATTAAAGCAGGAGTTATTGGGGGCGATCTATGAACTTGGGCCTACCAAGGAAAATAAAATTTTGAATCTTTAATTCAAGAAACCCCATGGAAAGGAACACATTATTGGTGAGGTCAATTATTGGTATTGCGTATTGAGTGGTTTTTTAGGTGGGAACACCATGGCAAACATTGCTGTGGTGTTCCTTTTATCCCTAGGGATTACTCCCATTCCGTATGGAATACACCTTCCATATCGGTCCTTTCATAGGTATGCGATCCAAAGTGATCCCGTTGCGCCTGAATAAGGTTCAAGGGCAATCTCCCAGAGGTGTAGGCATCAAAGTAGGTCAATGAATTGGAAAGACCCGGTAAGGGAATACCATTTTTGGCCCCATAGGCTACAAGATTCCTCGTGGCCCCTACCGTTGATTGTACCTTGGGAACAAATTGGGGGGATAGCAATAAGTTGGGCAATTGTTTGTTCTTGGTAAAAGCGGTGGATATGTCCTCCAACAGACCGGCACGGATTATACATCCCGCCCTCCAAATTTTGGCTATTACGGAAAGATCCAGGTCGTACCCGTATTCCTTGGAGGCATCCGCCAGTTGATGGAGACCCTGGGCATAGGTGGTTATAAAGGAAAAGTAAAGGGCTTCCTCGGCCCACTTGGCCATTTCTTTCTTGTCCATGATAGCCGGCTCCGGCCTATTGTACAACTTATCGGCCAAAATCCTTTCTTCCTTTAAGGCCGAAATTTCCCTCATGCTCACGGCTATATCAATACTGGGAATGGGAATGCCCAAATCCATTGCATTTTGGGATGTCCATTTTCCGGTACCTTTTTGTTTGGCCTTGTCCAATATTTTGTCTACCAATCTTCCTCCCCCCTTGTCATCGTCCTGTTTAAAAATCTCGGCCGATATTTCTATTAAAAAGGACTGCAATCGACCTTTGTTCCAGGAATCGAAAATGGCATGAAGTTCATCATTATTGTACTTCCCCGCCTTTTTTAAAAGGTCATATATTTCGGAGGTAAGTTGCATTAGACCATATTCAATGCCATTATGTACCATTTTTACATAGTTCCCGGCAGATTTAGGCCCCAAATAGGCAACGCAGGGCTCTCCCTTAAATTTGGCGGAGACTGCTTCAAATATAGGTTGTACTTCCTTGTAGGCCTCTTTGTTTCCTCCGGGCATAATGCTAGGACCCCGCCTGGCACCTTTTGCCCCTCCGGAAACACCGGAGCCAAAAAAGTGGATGCCTTTATCCTGCAAATAGGCCTCCCTACGATCGGTATCGGTAAAAAATGAATTTCCACCATCTATGATAAGGTCGTTTTTATCCAAATAGGGCAGTAGACTTTCTATTACGGTGTCCACAATTTTTCCGGCGGGCACTAAAAGCATTATTTTTCTGGGCTGTGATAAGGATTGTACGAACTGTTGGATATCTGTGGAGGCGTTTACTCTTTTGGTATCCTTACCTTCTTCTATCAGGGCATTTACTTTTTCATCATCCAGATCGTATCCCATGGCCGAAAAGTTGTTGTCCGCAACGTTTAATATAAAATTACGTCCCATAACGCCCAGGCCGATCAATCCAAAATCATATCTATTTTCCATGTTTTTTGCTTAAAGTTATTTAACAAAATAATGAAGCTTTTGTTAAGTGTCCCTGTTTATAAATGAATAATCTAAATTAGTTTTATCTTCGCATGATAATTCAAAAATCAAAAATAGTCAATTAAACGGTTTTTAGAACCAAAGTTTTAAATTCCCAACAAATTGAACAATACTTCCAATAATTATATTATGAACAAAACAGCAAATCAAATGCTTGTTATTTTTGGGGCATCAGGAGATTTAACTGCGAGAAAGCTGGTACCGGCTTTATTTAACCTATACAAGGCAAAACAGCTTCCTGATAATTTCGTGGTATTGGGAGTAAGTAGGAGCAACCTGACAGACGGTGAGTTTAGGAGGAAAGTGGTCCAGGAAAGTACGTACCTCAAGGATAAGGTAAAAGATGCAGCTGCTGATTTTGTAAACAACTTTGCCGATAAGTTTTTTTATGAGGATCTGGGCACTGATTACAATAAGGAATATGGTAAATTGGCCACCAGGATATCGGACTTGAATGTTAAATTCGGTACCGGGGGCAATTATATTTTTTACCTTTCCACTCCACCCAACCTCTACGAGCTAATAGCCAAAAATCTTTCCGAACAGGGATTGAACAACGAAACCAATGGCTGGAAGCGAATTATTGTTGAAAAACCATTTGGATATAGCCTGGAGACGGCCAAAAAACTAAATATTGGTCTACAAACCTATTTCAAGGAATCCCAGATCTATAGGATAGACCATTACTTGGGCAAGGAAACGGTTCAGAACCTGTTGGTAACCCGTTTCTCCAATAGTATTTTCGAACCCCTCTGGAACAGGAACTACATACACCATATAGAAATTACCAATGCCGAAAGTGTCGGTGTGGAAAAGAGGGGCGGTTATTATGACAAATCCGGGGCGCTCAGGGATATGTTCCAGAATCATTTATTGCAGATTGTCTCGTTGATCGTAATGGAACCACCAATAGATGCCAGCGCACAGGAAATTAGGAACGAAAAGGTGAAGGCCTTAAAATCGTTGCGGATTATGCGCGATGAGGAAACCCTATACAATAATACCGTTAGGGCCCAATACCTGTCCTCTATTATAGATGGTAAAAAAGTGAAGGGTTATAGGGAAGAGGATGGTGTAGATCCCAACTCCAAAACGGAAACCTATGCCGCTATCAAATTCTTTGTGGATAATTGGAGGTGGAAAGACGTCCCCTTTTATGTGCGTACCGCCAAAAGGATGCCTACCAAGGTCACCGAAGTAGTAATACATTTTAAATCGCCTCACCACCAGGTGTTTAAAAATTCCGATATGAACAACAAGGACAACCAGTTGATCATTAGGATTCAACCGGATGAAGGTATCCTTATTAAATTTGGGGTGAAGGTTCCCGGACAGGGCTTTACCGTAGAATGTGCCAATCTGGACTTCTATTATTCCAATCTGGTAGACAACAATGTAATGGACGCCTATGAAAGGTTATTGTTGGATGCCATGCAGGGCGATGCTACCCTTTACGCCAGAGCGGATGAAGTGGAAGCGGCATGGGAGTTTGTAGATCCCATTTTGGACTATTGGAAGAATGGTTCGGATGTTAATATCTATGGTTATTCTTCCGGAGTGTGGGGGCCTACCAATTCGGACCGTTTATTGGAGGGCGATCTAACATGGAGGAATCCCGGTGAAAACTTGGCCGATGATCCCGGTTTCTGTGTTATTAAATAATTTTTAACTTAATATATGACAAAATTCAATTCCGCAAGATTTTCCTCGATTTTAGACCCCGACCCTAAAGCCCGCCTGAACGAAGTAGTCGGGCAGGGGTGAATCGAGGAAAATCAAGCTCCCTTTAGGGCTTGGGGTAAAACGGATTTTCCGAGAAATCTTGCAAAGACAATTTTTGTCATGTACTGTAAATTTTTAATCAAATAAAATATAGTAGATGCATATTAATATATTGCCTACCAAAACGGAAGTGGCCAAAAGCTTTTCCGATTATTTGGAGGAATTGATAAAGGAAAATAAAACGACCCATATTGCCTTGTCCGGTGGTAGTACCCCCAAGGTGGTCTTTGATTATATGGCCGCCCATTACAAGGAAGTGGATTGGTCCACGGTCCATTTGTATTGGGGGGATGAACGATGTGTTCCGCCTACCGATTCGGAGAGTAATTATAAAATGACGGTAGACCACCTGTTGTCCAAGATCGATATTCCCAAGGACAATATTCACCGTGTTCGTGGGGAAGACCTACCGGAATTGGAGGCCGGAAGATATGGAAAGGTCCTGGAAGAGGAATTGCCCATAGTGAACAAGGTGCCGCAATTTGATCTGGTCATCCTAGGTATGGGCGATGACGGACACACCGCTTCTATCTTTCCCCATGAAATAGGCCTGTGGCACTCCGCCAATAATTGCGAAGTGGCGATTCATCCGGATTCGGGACAAAGAAGGATTACCATAACAGGGAAGCTGATCAATAATGCCAAGACGGTTGCATTTCTGGTGACAGGCAGCAGTAAGGCGGAAAAAGTAAGGACCATTATCACAAAGGAGGAAGGTCATGAGCACTATCCAGCATCTTTGGTAGCCCCTTCCTCTGGTGATCTGATCTGGTTTTTGGACGAGGAGGCCGCTGCCCTGACCAACTAGGGCCTGTTAGCACTAAACGAAATCCATGGATTTTTTGATGGTTCCTGCCCGTTCGTTCAGGCGGGTTTTCGGATTTCGAGGCCATTTTTGTAAAACATAGTGGGCTACCTCGTCAAAAATGGACAAAAAAATGCGGAAAAAGGCGGAAAAGCCACTTTTGGGCTTAGTGTTAACAGGCCCTAAGCGGGATCCAGGTCTATTTTTACATTTTCCTGGTCCAAATCCTTTATGTGGTCATGGATTTTAAATTGGGACGAATCAAACTGGGTACTTCGGGACATGGCCTGTTTTTTTCGTTGAATGCTACGCGCAAACCTGCGAACTCCCTGCTCGTCCTCAATGATCAGGCCTGGCACAGGGGTACTCCGTCCGTCCGAATCTTTGGCAACCATGGTGAAATAAGAGGAATTGCAATGTTTCTTTTTACCAGTGGTTATATTCTCGGATTCCACACGAACGCCTATGACCATAGAGGTACGTCCGGTATAATTTACGGAGGCTTTAAGGGTAATCAACTCCCCAACTTCAATGGGATTTAAAAAATCCACTTTGTTCACCGAGGCTGTAACACAATATTTCCTGGAGTGTTTGGAGGCGCAGGCAAAGGCTATCTGGTCCATTAGGTTTAAAATGTGGCCCCCGTGTACCTTTCCCCCGAAATTGGAATGGGAAGGCAACATTAATTCGGTTATGGATATTCTGGATTGTTTTGCGGTTTTAAATTTGTCCATCTTTTTAATTTATGTGGGGCGATTTTTCCTTTTCCACGGAAGTGATAAAATATTTGGTGTCCCCCAACCAAAAGAAGGTCTTGTAACGTTCTATATAGGTCACTTTTACATAAGATCCCTGATACTCCTTCAACTTGGCAATTACATCGTCCTTTAGGACCGAAAAGGAAAAAATCTGTGCCCCGGATATTCCTTGACTGATCTCGCCTTCCCAAGTTTTTACGAGTACCCCCTTCTCACTTATTTTAATCAGTTCCCCGGAGCGGATACCTTCGCTGTAGGGAACAAAATAGACAAAGCAAAAATAGGCCACCATAATGAGGACCAGGCCAAGCATGATTGATCCGAGTATTTTTTTCATCTGTTTATTTATTGTTTTTTTAATGGAAATTTCATATCAAAGGTTAAATTTATTTTTTGGACAAAGGTTAAAATCCCGTCTGAATCTAATCGGGCCTCCTCCTTATTGGGCTGTAAACTGCCTACTGTTTACTACCTACTGCTTTCTGCCCCTTTATCTTCCAGTTATTGCAAGCTTAATGGTTCCTCATTTTCATCATCATCTTCCTGCGCCCTCTTAAGCAAGGTTTCGGGGATCGATTTTTTTGCCTTGGCGCCCATTTTCTTGAGTTTCTCGATACTGGTAATGATATTTCCCCTACCATCTACCAATTTGCCCATGGCCCCCTTGTATTCGGCCTTGGCTTCATCCATCTTTTTGCCCACCTTCATCAAATCCCCCACAAAGCCCTCAAACTTATCATATAAGGCTCCTGCCTGTCGTGCAATTTCAATGGCATTACGCTGCTGTTTTTCATTGTTCCACATGGTGTCTATAGTACGTAAGGTAGCCAATAGGGTGGAAGGGGTCACAATGATTATATTCTGTTCAAAGGCCTTGTTGTACAGATTGTTATCGTTGTTTATGGCAATGGCAAATGCAGGTTCTATGGGAACGAACATAAGTACAAAGTCGGGACTCTCCATTTCATACAGGTCCTCGTACTTTTTAGCGGAAAGTTGGTCCACATGCTTTCTAAGGGAATTGATGTGATCTTTAAGAAATTTATCCTTCAGTTCCTCCTCCGCATTTACATAGCGTTCATAATGCGTTAGGGAAACCTTGGAGTCTACGATCATTTTTTTGCCGTCGGGCAGGTTGATGATAACATCGGGCAGCACTCTACTGCCATCTTCGCGGGTAAAGCTTTGTTGTACCGTATATTCCCGGTCCTTTTCCAGACCCGATTTTTCAAGGACACGCTCCAATACCAATTCGCCCCAATTGCCCTGCATCTTACTGTCCCCTTTTAGGGCCTTGGTAAGGTTCTCGGCCTCTAAGGTAATTTTAAGGTTCTGTGTCTGAAGGTTGGCCAATTGTTCCTTTAGGGCGGAATGCATGCCCACACTTTCTTTTTGACTATCCTCTACCTTTTTTTCAAAAAGAATTATTTTTTCCTGTAAAGGGGTCAATATATTTTTAATGTTCTCCCTGTTCTGCTCGGTGAATTTGGTGCTCTTTTCATCCAAGATCTTATTGGCGAGATTCTCGAACTCCTTGGTGAATTTTTCCTGTAATTTTTCTACTTCCCCTTTTTGTTCCCTGTTTTTTAGGTCTAAATTCTCCATTTCCGCCTGATAGCGGACTATTTTATTACCCAATTGTTCCTTTTCGGATTGTAATTGCGCTTTGTATTCCTCAGCATCCAATAGTTTTTGTTCCAGGACGTTGAGGTTGGTTCTCAATTGCTGTTCCCGTTCCAAAAGGGCGCTTTGGCTGGATTTTGTTTTTAGATTTTGGATATAATTCCCTAGAAAATATCCAATGGCAAGGCCTACTAGGGCAAGGACTGCATAGAATAGCAATTCATTCATTTACTTCTCGGTCTTTGTTGTAAAGATAATGGATTGTGTTAAAAAAAAGGTGATTGGTTTTTATTACTTATTAACTCTAAAGGAACCCGTCTGGGGGTCGAAAGTAATGGTGTCCGGAGGGAACAGATTTTCAAAACTTTTCATTTGTATCAATTCGCAGGGGGAGCCAAAGGTGCTTCGGTTTCTTTCCAATATCAACATATTGTCGCACAACTGGATGGCTATTTCAATTTCGTGGGTAGTAAAGAGAATGGTCTTTTCAGTGGCAAGGGCAATGGATTTGAGCAATTTTAATATTTGGACCTTGTGGTACAGGTCCAAATGTGTTGTAGGTTCATCCAATAAAATAAGTTGGGTGTCCTGGGCGATTGCCCTGGCGATCATGACACGCTGCAATTGTCCATCGCTAAGTTCATAACACTTTTTAAATTTCAATTCCGAAATTTGGACCATGTCCATTGCCAACGAGATCTTGTCCCTATCCTCTACAGTCAATGTACCCAGCCAATTGGTATATGGTTGCCTACCTAAGCTAATGAGTTCCAGCACCGTTAAATTTTTGGAAGCTATGGGCTCTGTTAAAACAACACTAATTTCGGCGGCCAGCTCGGCCGTAGTAAATTGCTCCATAGGCAAACTGTTCAATCTAATACGGCCCGATAATTTGGGCTGTACATTGCCAAGGGTGCGCAATAGGGTAGATTTTCCTATACCGTTCACGCCAACAATGGCGGCAACTTCCCCTTGTACTAAGGAAAAATTAATGTTACTGGCAATGCAGGTCTGTTGCTTCTTGTTGGAATAGCCTATGCTCAGGTTTTCCGTTTTCAGGGCGATATGGGGAGTGGCAGTATCTATTTGTGATAATTTATTGGGTTGCTAAGGTATTGGTTTTTACTCGATAATCGAGATTTAAATGCTCCGACGCCTGCCTGCCCGTTCCGTTCAGGCGGGCGTCGAAATCAAACTTGAATTTTCTTTCAATGCCTCGTGGGCCTGCCTTTGTCGGCAGACAGGCTTGCCCCGAGGAAGTTTACTGTTTTTTTTCCTCTTATTGCCCTGCCAATTCATTAATACGTCACCCAATATGGATCGGAAATTAAAAAATCATTTTTCTTTTCCTTAACAACAACCAAATAACCACTGGTGCCCCAATGATGGATGTTATGGCGTTGATGGGCAGCACATTGGCCGAATTGGGCATTTGGGCGATGGTATCACAGACCAGCATAAGAATAGCACCATAGATCAGCACGGCCGGTACCAAAATCTTATGATCGGTAGTATTGAAAATCTGTCGGGTCAAGTGGGGTACCGCCAGGCCTATAAAGGCAATGGGCCCTGCAAAAGCGGTAACCCCGCCAGCCAATAATCCTGTGGCAACAATTATGGAATATCGGGATCGTTTTATATTGACCCCCAGACTTCTGGCATAGTTTTCTCCCAATAATAGGGCGTTCAAGGGCTTTATATAAAAAACACCGATCAAAATTCCAACCCCTATGATTATGAACAACAATAACAGTTGGTTCCATGATAAGTTACCGATACTTCCAAAGGACCAATATACATATTGCTGTAGTTTTTCGGCAGTGGAAAAATAGGACAGCACGCTTACCATGGCGGTGGTAATGCTGCCGAACATAAGGCCAATGATAAGTAGGGCCATGGTGTCCTTTACCTTTGCGGCAACCACCATCACCGTCAATAGCACTAGAAAGCTACCGATACTGGAAGCCAAAGCCAAGGAAATATCGTTTAGTATACCAAAGGCAAACATGCCGGAGAAGAGGGAAGATCCTAGAATCAGTAGGGCGGCGCCTAAACTTGCTCCAGAGCTTATGCCCAGGACAAAGGGGCCGGCCAAGGGGTTTCTAAACAAGGTCTGCATCAATAGACCGCTGAGAGCCAGACCACTACCTGTTAAAATGGCCGTAAATGCTTTGGGAATTCGGTAGTTCCAAATAATATAGCTCCAGGAATCCACTGTAGTGGCATTGCCCAATATCGCATTCAACGTATCCCCTAAGGGGATGGACACCGAGCCTAAACTGACGTTCACCGTAAAGCAAACCAACATAACCAGCAGCAGCAGGACAAAATAGGTGCTATATGTTTTAGATTGCAGCACTTAATCCAAGGGTTTAAAAAAGGTAGGCATATAGTTCGGGAGCATTTCCGGGTGAAAAATTTGGATAAGGTCTTTCAGTACCAGATCCGGTCTGTTGGGGGCTAGCTCAAAAAAGAGCAATCCTCCGGTCTCCCCTTTGGAATTGGCATAGGTATAGATTTTTCTATTTCTGAAGGCAGAAAATTGAACATAATGTTGGTTGGCTTCCCTTAGTGCCGAGTAACTGCCAAATTGTGAAGGGGAAATCCAAAAATCAGCATCACGGCCCCGCTCAATAACACTTTCCAGGCTTAATGATAGGCTTCCGGTAGAGGAGGTATCGTACCATAAATATTCCGCATTGGCATCCTCTATAAATTTGGAGGCCCAACTCTTGCCGCCTGGGAGGTACCAAATGTCTTTATAAAGGGCACCACTTAATACCTTGGGCCTATTTTTAGCTTTTTGAGCCAAGGCCTTGGCATTATTGTAATTCTCCTCAATGGAGGAGAAGATACGATCTGCCTCTTTTTCCTTTTGAAAAAATGGGGCGAAAAATTTTATCCATTCCGCTTTTCCCAATGGAGTTTCCTCTGTCCAATCCCCATTGTACACTACCGGAATATTGGATCTTTGAATAGTTTCGTAAGCCCTGTTTTCGTGGTTAATGCTAAACCCTATCACTACTTCCGGATTTAAGGCGATCACCATTTCTGAATTTAAGGATTCATTGTTGCCCAGTTCCTGGACCAATCCCTCATTGATTCGTATTCTGGTCTTTGGGGAAGATATGTATTCCGTATTTGGAAATCCAATTAATTTATCGACTTCTCCCAGTGCTTCCAGTGCAGGGATATGGGTGGTAGAGGTCACCACTATATTTTGGACGGGCACCCCAATGATGGCATCGTAATCCTCCCTGTTCAGGGTTATGGTAGACAATTGTTCCTTAGGTACCAGGGCATAGGTAAAACTGTCCTCGGATTCTGGCCAGGGCGACAATACTTTGATAATGGTTATATGGGAAGATGTCCTCTCCATAGTAAAACCTTTAGCGTATTCTATGTTTACGGCCTGTGATAAATCGGAATTGGAAATAGTCTCCTTTTTAGGCTGTTTGCAGGATAAAAGACATGGAATTAGTAGTAAAAGAAAGACTTTGTTCAAGGGGCTACAAGTTTGTTTAGGAATTCAAAAGTAGTATTAATTTCTTGAATCTAAATTTCCAATAGCCCAGAACGATTGGTTTTGGGGATTCAAAGTTGGCAGTGACAGTGGGCAGTAGGTAATTTTTTACGAACTGCATACAGCCTAAAGCTTACGGCCAATTAATCATCCAGTCCTTGACAATGAGTTTCATTCCATCCAAAACCTATGTTTTTGCCGACCTTTAGGCAGGTTTGCTGCGATGATTATAGCGATTAGTATCGGGTATCCAAAGTTGGCTAAGGCAGTTGGTAGTAGGCAATTTCAATATATAGTAGCATTAACATGAATTGGCGAACAAACTAAAAAGAAAAAAAGAACAGTGATACTTCCAAAAAAAGTAGTAGTTTCGCATCGAATTTTGGTTTCTATTCCCAATGTTACAGGGATAGGATTAAAAGGGAATTCGGTGAAATTCCGAAACTGTTCCCGCAACTGTGAGCTGTGCCGAATCGGCACCGATATTTTTCAATCGGTGCGCAGTAGGTGGCTATCATTTCTTCTAATACCACTGCCCTATAAAATAGGGTGGGAAGGTAAATGATAGTACGCAAGTCAGGAGACCTGCCATATTCAACACAAAATAAAATGGATCTTCGGGTAAAGGGTCTTTTTGAATATGGAAAGAAAACAACTATTTTTATTTTTTATGGGACTGTTGGCCTTCGCCCAAGTTTTTGGTCAGAGGGATAGTGTTATTGTTTTGGACGAGGTTATTTTGAGCGATGCCAAACTGCTTCATTTTTCAAAGGGAACAAAAGTAAAGGTTGTCAGTGATTCCACACAGCAAAAAAACGGGACTTCCCTAACCGATCTATTACGGTATAATTCCAATATATATTTTAAGGAAAATGGTTATGGAATGGTATCCTCGGCTTCTTTTCGGGGTACCAATGCCCAACAGACTGCCGTGGTGTGGAATGGCATCAATATAAATTCCCAGCTTACCGGTCAGACAGATTTCAATACTTTGATTCCAGGGAATTATGGGGATGTTGTGGTAAGAAGTGGCGGTGGCTCCGTGCAATATGGGAGTGGTGCGGTTGGCGGAACTATTCTTTTGAACGATAGTTTTAAGTTTAATGACGGCTGGAAAAATACTCTGCTTACAAGTTATGGTAGTTTTAAAACCGGTAAACTGGCATTTAGTACTTCCCTTGGTAAAGAAAAAACGTTCTTTCATATAGGAATCGACCATATCACCTCGGATAACGATTACAAGTATTTGGGAACGGACAGGAGAAATAAAAATGGCGCATACGATCAACTTAATGTAAATGCCAATGTCGGTTTTATTTTGTCCGATGGGCGAATTTTAAAATTGTATCACAATACCTTTAGTGGGGATAGGGATTTTTCCGGGACCTTGGCGGCTCCGGCCGATGAAAATTATCGGGATTTAAACCACAGGTCGCTCATAGAGCTGGGCAGTTTTGACCAGCGGAGGGTAGCTCGCTTAAAAGTGGGGCATTTATACGAACGTTACCGCTATTTTCCCAATAAACAAAGGGAGGAGTATAGTTTTGGGCAGGCCAATACTGTTTTGGCCAACTACGATTATAAATATCAATTCAATAAAATTGCCTTAAATGGGATCGTCGATGTTTCATCCATTTGGGCCAAAGGAACTTCCATTGAAAATGCTCAAAGAAAGTATGCTTCGGCTACTTTTTTATTTACTCACGAACTCTCGGATAAATGGGATTATGGGGTTAACCTGAGACAGGAAATCGTCAGCGATTATCAAAGCCCCTTTCTTTTTTCAATGAACAGTAGTTATAAGGTGACCAAGGACTACCTTATAAGTATGAACGCCTCCAAAAACTATAGGATTCCTACGTTTAACGATCTGTACTGGTCCGGGGCAGGGGCCAGTGGTAATTTGGATGTACTTCCGGAAACCTCTTGGCAGGTAGAACTTGGCCAAACAATTAAGGTAGGAAACATAGACCTTACTTTAAATGGCTATAGCATAACAACGGATAATCTCATTCAATGGCGGCCCAATGCGCAAGGTATTTGGATGGCTATGAACGTTCAGGATGTTTCCCAGTACGGCCTGGAACTGGGTTTGGATTGGAAGAGGAAATGGGGAGACCAGGAATTGGTTTGGGAAAGTGAATATACCTTTACAAAGTCGATCGATAATGAAACCAACAAGCAATTGTTATATGTTCCCGAGCATATGTTGAGGTCAAATTTAGCCTATCAATATAAGAAGTTGGTCGCCTTTTATCAATTTCTTTATAATGGATCGGTCTTCACCACTACCGATAACAGTGGTACTTTGCCCTCTTATACAGTTAGCAACATAGGACTGGATTATCATTGGCCAAGGATTTCCAAAATTAAATTTGTTCTGGGTTTAAAGGTGAACAACTTATTTAATAAGAATTATCAGAATGTGGCCTATAGGCCCATGCCCAATAGAAATTTTCAACTACAATTAATTACTAAATTTTAAAACAGCTAAAACAAATGAAGATTAGAAATGTATTTTTATCCCTGATGATTATCGGCCTTTTCTGGTCCTGTTCCAACGATGATGGGGAGATTCAAGAACCTCTTGGGGATTATGCCAATGGAATTTTGGTTTCCAATGAAGGTCCCTTTAGTAACGGTACTGGAACAGTCTCCTTTATTTCCGGGGACCTGTCCGTTGTAAATAACGGTATATATAAATTGACGAACGGTGAAGATCTAGGAACGGTTGTGCAGTCGATAGGATTTACGGAGGATGAGGCTTTTATTGTAGCCAATGTCTCCAACAGGATAAATGTTGTAAACAGATATACCTTTGAAAAAATAGAGAGCATTACCGAGGGATTGAACAATCCAAGGTATTTTGTTGAAGCCAATGGCAAGGGGTACGTAACCAACTGGGGGGATACCGCAGATGAAACGGACGATTTCGTAGCGGTTATAAATCTTCAGAATTATACCGTGGAAGGAACCATATCGGTAGTTATGGGCCCTGAGGCCATTTTGGCCAAGGGCGATATGGTCTATGTGGCCCATCAAGGTGCCTGGGGACAGAACAACAAGGTTTCGGTTATCAATACCACTTCCAATGAGGTGGAAAAAACGCTTACGATAGGGGATGTTCCTAATTCCATGCAATTGGATGCCTCGGGCAATTTGTGGGTACTGGCCTCAGGGAAACCTGCTTATACAGGGGATGAAACTGCTGGGGTATTGTCCAAGATCAATACGGTTACCAATGAGGTGGATACCAATATCCAGTTTGAAACAACTCAGCATCCCGGGAGTTTAAATTTTGATAGGGGAGCCCTGTACTATATTTTGGGGGATAAGGTTTTGCAACAAAGTTTGTCGTCCACAACCTTGAGTATGGAGACCGTTTTGGAGGGGTTTGGTTTTTATACTATGGTGGTAAACAATGGCAGGTTGTACGGAACCGATGCGGGGGATTATGCCAGTAAAGGAACACTTACCATCTACGATCTTAATACCAAATTGGCCATAGATGCCCTGACCGTGGGAATTGTTCCTGGTGGTGTTTACTTCAATTAACGTGAGTTCGATATAAAAATAATTGAAAGGAATTGATTTAGTGTAAATTAAAAAATTACTACGGTCTCCTCGAGCGGAGTCGAGAGGTTATTTTACTGTAATGCCTTTACAATGAGGTCTCGACTCCGCTCGACCGGACAAAATTATTATAAATTATTCAATAAGGAACCTCTCTTTTGTATGGTATAAACCAAGGAGAAGAGGGGTTTCTGCATTATGGCTACTGGCATTATAAAATTAATGTACTTATTGAAAAGAAATATCAATAGGTTTGTCCAGGTACATATTATCCTTAATAGGAGTAAACATTTTGGAGTTGGATACCTCATTTACGGGCATTTTTACACTAAAGTCCCTTTTGGCGCTTACCCCTGTAATTTCTTGGATGGCCCTTGCAAAAAGGGGTTCGTTTATATCTCCTAAAACACCTAGGTTGGCAAGGTCTTCCTTTAGAACCGCATCGGGGGCCAAACCGGAGGTATAGTCAGAAAATCCGTCCGAATTTTCATTTCTTCCCATAAGGGGCTGCATGGCCCAATTATTACTAGGATTTATTTTGTTTTCCCTGTCGGACCTGTAGATATAGTCATTATCTATATCATCTACCATGGTAACGGAAAATTCGTTCTTGCCCCTGGTGGTTTCGCCTATATGAAAGACATTTACATAGGGTGCCAGGCCGTTCATGACCAATTCACTGGCCGATGCGGAGCTAGCTGTTGCAAGAACATATACTTTATTAAGGTTAAGGCTGTTCAACGCTGTTCCGGAGCCTGTTTTATTGGCAAAATTATCTTCCAATTGCTCTTTGTTCAACATGGATTGAATTTTATCGTTCCATCGCTGTCTTACATATAATTCGTCGGTATTGGTACCATATACCATACTGGCCAATAATCTGGAACTGTTTACGGACCCTCCAGGGTTGTATCTAAGATCAAGTACCAATTCCGTTGCCCCTGCCGTTTTAAATTGACCGAAGACCGAATTTAGTTGATCATCATAGCCACTGGTAAAACCGTTGTACATGAGGTAGGCAATTTTAGTGCCGCTGACCTCTATGGTTTCCGCTACCAATATTGGGTTTTCTTGCAGTCCTTCGGATTTGGTCAATGTTACTTCTTTGTCGTTATCGGTTACCACAGTCCCCGAAATATCCGCCATACCTAGGGTGTAGGTGTCCGAACTTCCAAAAAGGAGGCTAATATAATTGGCATCGGTAAGTTGAACCCCGTTCACCCTGGTAAAAATATCCCCTCTGGCAATATCCTTGGTAGAAGCATCGGAGTTTGGAATAATATATCGCACATATCCGAAGAGATCTGTACTGCCCGCATTTCTTGCCAAACCAAATTCCATTCCATTACTTTTTGATACCCCATTAAGGGAATTTACCAGTGTTTTATAATCTTCCTCAACAAAACTAAATCGATCAACAGCGGAACTGCCGCCAACTACATTGGAGTGTTGGTAACAGGTTTGGTAGAAGAACTCCTCTGGATCGGTATAGGTTTCAAGATAGGCCAAATAGTCGTCATTGGAGGCGAATCGGTTATCTCCTAAATTGGGGGCTTCCGCCTGCCAAAAATACCATTGATTTAGGCCTTGCCACATAAAGTGCTGTACGGTCGATTCTTTTGGGTATACGAATGCGTCATCATCTTTATCGGAACAGGAAAGAATTATAAAAATTAAAAGTAGGCCCAGAATTTTTTTCATCTGTTTATATTTATTGTTTTTTTATGGGTCAGACCTGCCCGACTTCTTCGTTTCCGTTCTTACCGGATACGGGCGGACAGGCGGTTGTAATTCACATATTTTAATTCGTATTTGCCCGCCAGAATGAATCTTTCGGGCTGGCGACCAATTTTCGGTCATGCCCATTTCATAATGTAAATGTATTATTGATCGTGTAGTACACTAGATGCATTGGTCTAGATTTTTTATTGGCCTGAGCGGCACTTTAAACAGAGCAATGGTTACTATTTTTCGGTCAATTTTATAGGGTTTTTAATATCCATGAACATATTGTCCTTGATTTTAGTGAACATTTTGGAACTACTTACCAATTTAACCGGCATATCCACTGTAAAATCCATTTTTGCAGTAGTTCCAGTAATCTCGGCAATGGCCTTGGCCAATAAGGGTTCGTCCATATTGCCCAATACCCCCAAATTGGATACGTCCTCACCCAATAAGATATCGGGGGATAGTCCGTCCGTATACTCGGAAAAACCATTGGCATTTTCATTTCGTCCGATCAACGGTTGAATGGCCCAATGATTATCGGGGTTAATATTATCTTCCCTATTGGGGTCGTAAACATTGCCATTCTCAAAATCGTCCACAAAGGTAACCGAAAATTCGTTTTTTCCTGTAGTTGTGGTCCCTATATGGATTACGTTTATGTAAGGGTCCAGACCGTTCATGACCAATTCGCTTGCCGATGCACTGCTTCCGGTGGCAATGATAT
Organism: Arenibacter sp. P308M17; assembly: GCF_003426735.1. Taxonomy (GTDB): domain Bacteria; phylum Bacteroidota; class Bacteroidia; order Flavobacteriales; family Flavobacteriaceae; genus Arenibacter. Next base: position 29,832 of record NZ_QVON01000010.1, on the reverse strand, counting down.
AAACCTTGCTAAGTCCTAACGTATTTATAGGGGTATTGTTGTCCGTTGTATCCGTAAAATACTCGATAAGGTCATCATCTGTAAACTCCGATTGTAGTTTTTCGTTATATCTGGCTTTCAGAAAAACATTATTGGTATAAGTACCATAAATCATGCTGGATAATAATCGGGCCGAATTTACGGATCCACCTGGATTGTACCTGAGATCCAATACCAGATCTGTAACACTTGCCGACTTAAATTCGCCAAAAGCATTGTTCAACTGTTCGTCGTATTCGTTGGTAAAGCCATTATACATTAAATAGCCTATTTTTTTGCCCCCTGTTTCCAATACATTGGCAATAAAGATGGGATTTTCGGTCAGGTTGGCTTCCTTGGTCAAAGTAACCGCCCTATCCGTACTGGTAATTACATTACCGGAGATTTCCGCCATATTTAAGGTGTAGGTGTCGTTTTCACCAAATAATAGGTCTATATAATTATCCAAGTTCAGGGCAGTGCCATTAACACCGGTAAAAATATCCCCTCTTTGGATATCTTTGGTAGAGGCATTGGAATTTGGAACAATGTAGCGTACATATCCGAATACATCATCACTATCAACAAATAAGCTCAAACCAAATTCCAAACCATTGCTCTTGGATATTCCTGCAAAAGATTGGGTCAACTCCTTATAATCCTCGGAATAAAAGCTAAAGCGGTCTTCCGCGTACAATAATTTTTCATCAAAAAATGTCCCAGGATTTTCCTCTGTTTCCAAAAATGATATGTAATCGTCATTGGAAGTAAAACGGTCATCCCCTAAGTCTGCCACATCACCTTGCCAATAATAATAGGTATTCATGGTCTGCCACATAAAATTTTGGACAGTAACATCTATTTCCACTTCAGGGGTAGGAATTGTTTCTTCCAATTCCTCTGCGACCTGGGGGTCATCGTTCTTGCTACAACTGCCAAGGAACAAGCCCGCTCCTAAAAAAACCAATAAATACTTCTTCATAATTTTTAAATAATTGCCAAAACACAATGGGTAGTGGCTTACAAATATCATTCCATTAAAAAGTATAAATCAGTTTTTGGGAACGATTTCAATTATATACGGTAATATTGCCAATATGGTTTCCATTACGCTAATTTACTTACATTGTAAGGAATAGGAAACTAATTGTAACAAAATTCGATGTAGGTCGTCTTGCCATTGTAAGCCTTTATTGAGGATTATAAAACAACTAAACCAAAATGCAACAAACTGAGTTTTTAAATGTGGTTTTGCCATTTAAGGATAAACTTTATAGATTGGCCAAGCGTTTGTTGGTCTCTAAAGAAGAAGCTGAGGATGCCACACAAGAAATCTTAATGAAGTTATGGTCCAAGAACAATATGATGGAAGGCTATAATAATGTAGAGGCTTATGCCATGATGATGACCAAGAATTTTTGTTTGGACCGACTTAAATCCAAACAGGCGGGAAATTTAAAATTGGTACACAGCAATTATAAGGATGAAAATGTTTCCCTACAGAATCAGGTAGAGGTTGGTGATAGTCTAGGTTGGATAGAAAAAATCATGGAGGAATTGCCGGAACAGCAAAAAATGGTCCTTCAGCTTAGGGATGTGGAAGAGTACGAATTTGAGGAAATAGCAAAACTTTTGGATATGAATGCTACAGCGGTTAGGGTCACTTTATCCAGGGCCCGAAAAACAGTGAGGGAAAAATTGGTTAAAAAGCACAATTATGGAATTAAGTAATATAGAAAAACTATTGGAAAGATATTTTGAGGCAACTACTACTGTTGCCGAAGAAGAAATATTGAGGGCATACTTTACAAAGGAAGAGGTTCCTTTGCACTTAAAAAAATATGCCTATATGTTTCAGTATTTTTCCGTAGCCAGAGAAGAGAAGTTTACCATGCAGGTTCCACTAAGACCTAGAAATAAAAGATATATAAAGTGGATTTCCATTGCAGCCGTAAGCATTTTAATATTTGGTATGTATTTTGGAAGAAGTTATCAGGAACGGAAAGAAGCGGAATACGCCTATCAGGAAACCAAAAAAGCATTAAGCCTTTTGGCTGCCAATCTTGGTAAGGGAACCGAAAAAGTAGCTTATTTAAAAGAGTTTGAAGAAACAAAACAAAAAATTTACAACAACAATTAAATTAAAAAAGATGAAAAAGAATATCATGATAGTATTGGTTGCCGTGTTGCCCCTTTTAGGGTTTTCACAATCCATGTTCGATAAATTTGAAGATCTGGACAATGTAAGTGCCGTAGTGGTCAATGAAAGTATGTTTAAATTATTGAGCAAGATAAACGTAGAGGTGGATGACAAAGAGGCACAGGATTTTATGGATATAGCCCAGAACCTCAAAAATCTAAAGGTTTTTATTACCGAGGACAAGAAGATTTCCTCAGAGATGCAGATTACCATGGAGAAATATTTGAAATCTTCATCATTACAGGAACTGATGAGGGTAAAAGATAAGGATGCCAATGTAAAGTTCTACATCAAGAGCGGGAAGGATGAGGACCATGTAAGTGAATTGCTCATGTTCGTTACCGGAATTAAAAATGGGAACGTTGAAATTAATGATAGAAAATTTGAGACCGTATTGTTATCGCTTACCGGGGATATTGATCTGAACAAGATAGGATCTCTGACCCAAAAGATGAATTTACCATCAGAGCTTAATAAGGCGGGTAAGAACAAGTAATAGTAACTAGGGTAGTGGATCAATAAAAAGACCATTGCCCTAGCCCATCAAAACTAAATAACAAAGGATATGAAAACAAGAATTGGGAAATTGGCCTGGGCCATGTTGTTGATCTTTGCCATGTCGGCCTGTTCATCAACACAAAGTTTACAGGAATATTATGTGGACAATGAGGATAATCCAAATTTCTTATCGGTAGATCTACCGGTAAGTTTGCTGAATTTGGGGAAGGCCGATTTAACCAAGGACCAAAGGGAAGCCCTAGGGTCATTAAAAAAATTAAATATTCTGGCATTTAAAATAACCAAGGATAACCTTGGGGAGTTTCAGAAAGAAAAAGCCAATATCAGCGCCATCCTAAAAAATGGCAAGTTTACCGAGCTGATGAAGATGAACACTAGTTTTGGCAAGGCTTCCGTAAGATATTTGGGCGATGATGATGCCATTGATGAAGTTGTCATTTATGGAGATAGTGAGGATAAGGGTTTCATGTTGGTCCGGGTATTGGGTAAAAATATGAACCCTGCCCAATTGGTCCAGTTTATGAAGGCCATGGAAAAATCGGATTATAGGGGTGAAGGCTTGGGAGAAATTGGAAGTTTTTTGAAGGGTAAAAAAGGAACATAACAGTCATGGCTTATAATGTTTTGAAGCCCTGTGTTGCCGATAGGCAACACAGGGCTTTTTCATATATTAGGGATGTACAAGAAAGATCTTGCACCATCCGTTAAGATATCCGAGTGAGCGGATGGCACCGTAAATTTTGCCGTAAGGTGCTTTATGCGGCTTATTTAAATAGGGCGTTTTTTAAATCCCTGTATAATTGCTAGGGGTAATTTGTTTCAATTCGGATTTTATTGCTTCGGTCGTTTCCAAAGTATCGATAAAATTGGAAATGGACTGCCGGGTAATCTTTTCATTGGTACGCGTTAATCCCTTTAACGCTTCATACGGATCGGGATAGGCCTCTCTCCTTAAAATGGTCTGGATGGCCTCAGCTACCACCGCCCAATTATTTTCCAGGTCCTGCTCAAACTTTTCCTTGTTCAACAAAAGCTTGTTCAGGCCCTTTAATGTGGATTGAAAGGCTATTAGGGTATGGCCAAAAGGCACGCCAACGTTTCTTAGCACCGTACTATCGGTTAAATCCCTCTGCAACCTGGAAATGGGAAGTTTGGCGGATAAATGCTCGAAAATGGCATTGGCAATTCCCAAATTCCCTTCGGAGTTCTCAAAATCGATAGGGTTTACCTTGTGGGGCATGGCGGAAGATCCCACTTCACCAGCTTTTATTTTCTGCTTAAAATAGTCCATGGAAACATAGGTCCAAAAATCCCTGTCCAAATCCAATATAATAGTATTTATCCTCTTGAGGCAGTCGAACAAGGCGGCCATATGGTCATAATGTTCTATTTGCGTAGTTGGGAAGGAATGGTGCAGGCCAAGCTTCCCATGCACAAATTTTTGTCCAAAAATCCTCCAATCAATGTGGGGGTAGGCCACCTTGTGGGCATTATAGTTTCCTGTTGCCCCTCCAAATTTTGCTGCGCTCGGAATCTCGTTGAGTAGATTAAATTGTTCTTCCAAACGCACTGCAAATACCTCTATCTCCTTTCCTAAACGGGTGGGGGATGCAGGCTGGCCGTGTGTTCTTGCCAACATGGGTACAGCTTCCCATTCCTTCACCAAAGCTGTTAACTTGTTCAGTACCTCTAAATATTGTGGTACGTAAACCTCGTTCATAGCTTCTTTAATAGAAAGGGGAATAGCCGTGTTGTTTATATCCTGTGAGGTAAGTCCAAAATGGATAAACTCCTTATGGGGCGCCAAGCCTAATTTATCGAACTTCTTTTTTATAAAATATTCAACCGCTTTTACATCATGGTTGGTTACCTTTTCAATTTCTTTTATGGCATTGGCATCCTCGGAATCAAAATCGATATAGATTTTTCTCAAATCGTTAAATTTTGAACTGTCAAAATTTGAAAGCTGGGGAAGGGGAATTTCGCATAGTGCTATAAAATATTCTATCTCTACACGTACCCTGTATTTTATAAGGGCCTCCTCTGAAAAATAGGAAGCAAGGGAAGCTATTTTATTTCTATATCTGCCATCAATAGGGGATATGGCGTTTAATTTGTTTAATGACATCTTGTGCTATTTGATAGATTTTGGAAAAGCGCAAAGATAGCTATAAGTTAATGAGTTTAAAAGTGAAGTGAGAGATTGTTCGGTTATTTGTTCTAGGGTATTTCCGTTACTCAGGGTAGTTTTGCCAAGGTCATCCTGGCCCTGGCCTTATAGGCGGCACTACCGTCTGGGTAGTTCTTTTCCAAAATAGAGCGCAATTCTGGATGGATCCAATCGAATTTTCTGCCCAATAATAAAAGACTGGTCATAGCATATGCTTGGGCAGCCACTTTATGGTTGCCTATGAGCCAGTCGAAACACGTGGAAGTAATGCTTTCCAAGTGTTCTTCATTTAATGCATCGCGGGTTTCTTGGTCCTTTGACTGAAAGTAGGATTTCATAAGTACCTCACATATTTTTGCCATGGGCCTTACCGCCGAATCGAAATGTACGTATCCAATATGGTGAACAAAGGTATCCATACTCGGAAAAAGATGGTTCAAATGTTCCTTGGCCATAAATTCCAAGACCCAACTTGCTTTACAGGATACAGGGTCATATACTTGAAAGGCAATTTCCATTAGGGTCGCAACGTTGGAGGGCCTACTTGCCAAAAGCTTGGACATCTCCATTCTTTTGGTCCTGGAATGGTCAACGTTAATGAGGGCATTATAAAGTTCTATGTAGGTCACAAATATCCTTGCTTTTTTGTGGTTTTCAATAAGTCATTATATCGGAAAGGGCAATAAATTTTAGGGGTTAACACCTGTCACCAATTAGATCGGATACCAATTGGGGCACTCCGTTTACGGCACTGGCCCGTATAATGGTGAGATCAATAAAATCGGTGCGGGAAATATTAGGTTTTGGGTCAATAAAGTAAATGGGGGTATCCCTGGATACATAATGCACTAAACTAGCGGCCGGATAAACCTGCATCGAGGTGCCTATAATAATTAATATTTGGGCCTGTTGTGTAATATGGGCCGCTTTTTCCAATAATGGTACTTCCTCGCCAAACCACACAATATGCGGTCGAAGCTGTTTCCCCCCTTCCGAGAGGTCTCCAATCTTTATATCGGTATTCCACTCGATTATTTGGCTGGGATTATGGCTGCACCTTGCCTTTAACAACTCTCCGTGCAAATGAATCACCTTGGAGCTACCGGCCCGTTCATGAAGGTCGTCCACATTTTGGGTAATGATGCTGACATCAAAATGGGCCTCCAGGTCAACCAAGGCATTATGGGCCAAATTAGGGAAGACTTTGAGCAATTGTTTTCTTCTCTCGTTGTAAAAATTGAGCACTAGATCGGGTTTTTTTTGAAACCCTTGGGGCGTGGCCACTTTCATTACATCATGGCCTTCCCATAATCCATCAGCATCCCTAAAAGTGTTTATTCCGCTTTCCGCACTGATTCCCGCACCTGTTAAAACTACTATTTTTTTCATTGTGATAGAATATAGTAATATTTGTAAAATTAAACGTTTTCTTTTTTAATACCTTAGGTTTATGACAGATCAAAAGTTACTGGACTATTTGGAGGATTTCATAACCCCTGAGCGGAAAGCCCGTTTTTTGGACATATTGGAGGAACGGACAAATTATATAACGGTAGCTATAGAGGACGTTTACCAAATGCACAATACCAGTGCCGTGGTGCGAAGCTGTGATGTTTTTGGGGTGCAGCAGGCCCACCTTATAGAAAGTAGGTTTGGCAAGCGACTGGACAAGGACATAGCTATGGGTGCCCAGCAATGGGTAGATATAAAAAGATACAATAATACGACGGATTGTATTGATACTTTAAGGTGCCGAGGGTACAAAATTGTAGCCACTACTCCCCGTGGGAACAATTGTTCCCTTGCCGATTTTAAGTTTGATGGGAGGACAGCACTATTTTTTGGAACGGAGCGCGATGGGTTGAGCAAGGAGGTATTGGATAAGGCGGATTCCTTTCTGAAAATACCCATGGTCGGGTTTACCGAAAGTCTCAATATTTCCGTATCGGCCGCAATAATTTTGCACACCTTAACAAATCAACTGCGCAAGGGTAACATTAATTGGAGGTTGACCGAGGAGGAGAAACTGGAAAAAAGATTGGATTGGACCAAGAAATCAGTGCGGAGCTTGAGTGATGTTTTGTCCCGTTACCATGGAACAAAATGATATTTTCCGTATATTTATTACAAGACTAACCAACACACAAAAACTTATGGCTACATTGCTTTATATTATTATAGGGATCATTGTATTAATTGCAATTTTCGCCCTAATGGCACCTAAAAGTTATGATGTTTCCCGTACCATAGAAATTTCCAAGCCAAAAGCTGAAGTATTCAATACTATTAAATATTTAAAAAAACAGCAGGAATGGTCACCATGGGATAAAAAGGACCCCAATATGGAAAAGAAATTCACGGGAACCGATGGGGAGGTAGGGGCCATAAATTATTGGAACGGCAACAAGGATGTTGGTGAGGGGGAACAGGAAATAATAAAAATAATAAAAGGAGAAAGAGTAGAGACCGAGCTGAGGTTTATAAAACCTTTTAGGTCTACCTCCAATTCTTATTTGGATCTTTCGGAATCGGGAAATGGAAAGACCAAGGTTACCTGGGGTTTTAAGGGCGAGAATAAGTTTCCAATGTCTGTTATCATGTTGTTTATGAGCATGGATAAAGCGGTTGGTAAGGATTTTGAGGAAGGGCTTCGGAATTTAAAATCCATATTGGAAAAAGGACAGGACTTGGGGAGACTAAAATAACCGTGGGCTATGTTTTTATGGCTTAGGTAAAGGATTATAAGGAGCAGCGTGCATTAAAGGAAATGGGCACTTAGATGTAGAAGATGCTTGCCTCCGCCCTGGCACCAAAACGTATTGGAATAGAGGTTGTGCCGATTCCTTTGGATACGTACATTTTTGAAATGTCATTATTGTACCAACCTTTAACATATTCACCACTTCCTTGCGGTGTAAAAAAGGGCTTTCCAAAAAACGTTACCTGTCCGCCATGGGTATGCCCGGAAAGTATGAGTGTTGGTTTAATATATTGTTCTTCTCCAATAAGGTCTATTTGCTCCCTATAAGCGGGACAATGGTTAAGGACAATAGTAGATAAGGTTGTGTCTATCCCTTCTGTAGCTTTTCTAAAATCTGGATTACCATGAACCAAGTCGTCCAATCCGATAATGTTAATTTCCCTGTTGTTGGTTTTTAGCAAGTACGGTTCGTTGATAAGCAAATTACCATTATAGGTCCCATAAATGTCCTTTAGTTTTTGCAGATCAATTCTACCCGAAGACTCCTTATTGCCCAAAATGGCCACTTTTGGAATTTGGATATTTAATAAACCTAAAAAATCATCCAAAACTGTTAGGTATTTGTTCCGTTCTATGGAATCCCCGGTGAAAAGGATGACGTCCGGTCGCTCTTTGTTAATTCGGTCCGCAATGGATTCATGGACCGATTTTATTCTATGCAAATGAAGGTCGGTTAAGTGAACGGCCTTTATTTTATTGGACTCCGTTACAGATATGTCATGTTCGGTCCACTCTATAAAATTGGTTTCCAGCCAGAAAGAATCAAGTACAACAAAACTAACGGACCCCAAAACCATTTTTAGGATAAATTGTCTTCTATTCAATTTCATTTAATAACCGTTGGAAACATATTTTAACTATAAAATAGGAAGTGCACGAAATTAGGGAACATTTTTAGAAATAATCTTGTAAAAAAGTTAAATTGAAGCTCGTCCAGTTCTTTGTTTAACCGGAATATTGTGGCCCGGGACTACTTTTCCCTGTTCAGGACCTTGTATTCTTCATAGCAACTGCTAATGGCATCCAGGATCTGTAGATCATTGGCCGTAGTTATAAAGGATTTGGAGTAATTACAATTATTAAGGATATCCTCGATATCCACTTTTTCCAATTGCAGTAGCTCGGTCAAGGTTTCCCTGTCAAATTTCGAGGCCAAAAGATCCCTAATTTGATCGTCTTCCTTCATTTGACGTAGTTTGCGTAATTGGTTGGGTTTCTTTCCGAATAAATTTCTCAATAGATCCGCGGGATTAAGTATGGCCCCCAATACCTTGGTGACCGCACTTGGGTTCTTGCTCCCGGCTTCATAACCTACGGATAAACCAGAAATACTGTATTGAAAAGCATTGTTCAAGGGTAGGTTCTTGACATCAATTTCCAAATAGCCGGTAAGGGAGTAGGGTCTAACGATTACTTCTTCCAAGGCATATGCCAATTCCGTCAGGGAAATTTTTGTTTCTTTAAATTTGAACATATCATTGGTAACCCTTACTTTTTGGGATTTAAATCCTAAAAAAGTAAAATAAAGGGTATCATTGACCTTGGCAGGGATATTGAACTCTCCTTTTTCATTGGTAATCGTTCCCACCACCTCGTTGAGGTTTACGACATGGACACTTTCCATTGGTTGATCGGTCTGGGCATTATGGACAACAGCTTTTAATTGTTTTACCTCTTCTTCATTTTTGTCGTTTTGGGAATATCCAAAAGAAACAATAACGAGCAGTAGGGGCAAGAAATAATTTTTCATTAAATAAAATCCATGTTTATAATTGGTAAACTAACTAAAAAAATACGCCGAAGCGTATTTTTTTAATATACAATTAACTAAAAGAAATCACTTTTTCTTTTAGTCCTTCTTTTTCCTGAACTACTGGGGGAACTTCCTTTAGTAGTGCTTCTTTCCCTTCTTCTTCCTTTGTTGCGATCGCTATCCCTAGAATCCCGGCCTCCGCCACTTCTGCTTCTGTCCCTTCTTCCGCGACTTCCGCTTCCGCCTCCGCCTCCGCCTGGATTTTTAGAAACCTCAACATTTACAAATCTGCCATCTACCTTAAATTCAGTGAAAGTTTTCAAAATGGCTTCGGTAGCAGCTGCATCCGTATTAAAGAAAGAAAAACTGTCTTTCACATCAACTTTAAAAATATCGTCCTTGCCCAAATTAACGGTATCCCTTATGAAATCCTTTAAGGACATCCAATCATAGCCATCCTTTTCCCCTACATTGATAAAATATCTAACGTTTCCGTCAGCTGGGATACGGCTATCCCCATCCCTGGATCCTCCCCTTTCTGCACGATCACCGGAATCGGAGGTATTTAGATCTTTGGTTTTATTGTAGTAATTAAAGAAACGTGTAAATTCTACGGAAACTATTTTTTTGATAAGTTCTTCCCTGTCTATACCATGGAGCACGTCATTTATAGCAGGCAAGTAATTGTCCACATCCTCGTTTACTTTGGTATCCTTGATCTTATTGGCCAAATGGTACAGCTGTATTTCACATATTTCCATTCCTGTAGGAATTTTTTTGGAAATAAAAGCTTGTTGGATTTTATTTTCAATGGCCTTGATCTTCCTAAGTTCGCTTCTGGTCACAATAACCATGGAAATACCGGATTTACCGGCTCTTCCCGTCCGTCCACTTCGGTGTGTATAGGTCTCTATTTCGTCGGGCAATTGATAATTGATGACGTGCGTAATGTCATCAACATCAATACCACGTGCGGCTACATCTGTAGCGACCAACATTTGTATTTGTTTCTTGCGGAAGGAGTTCATCACCAAATCTCTCTGGTTCTGGCTTAGATCCCCGTGCAATGCACCGGCGTTGTAACCATCCTCGATAAGCTTTTCAGCTACCTTTTGGGTGTCCCTTTTTGTTCTACAGAAAATAACGGAGAAGATATCGGGATTGGTATCGGCAAGTCTTTTTAAAGCCGGATAACGATCGCGCCCACCTACTATATAGTATTCATGTTGAACCGTAGTAGCTCCTGAATTTTTTGTTCCTACCGTAATTTCTTGCGGATTGTGCATGAATTTTTTCGCTATCACGGATACCTCCCTTGGCATGGTTGCAGAAAATAGCCAAGTGGACTTTTCTTTTGGAGTGTTGGATAGAATATCTTTGATATCTTCCATGAAGCCCATATTCAGCATTTCATCGGCCTCATCCAGAATACAATAATCAATTTTGGAGATATCCACCAAGCCACGGCCTATCATGTCTTTCATTCTACCAGGAGTAGCTACCACTATTTGGGCGCCCCTTTTTATTTGTCTGGCCTGATCTGTAATACTGGCACCACCATAGATTGCCACAACATTGACCCCTTTTTCATATTTGGAATATAAGGTAAGCTCATTGGTAATTTGCAGGCAAAGTTCCCTAGTAGGGGAAAGGATCAAACCTTGTGTGGTTCTACTTTCGTTATCTATTTTTTGAATTAACGGGAATCCAAACGCTGCGGTTTTACCCGTACCTGTCTGGGCAAGGGCAACTAAATCGGTTTCACTTTCCAATAAGATTGGAATGGCTTTTTCCTGTACTTCTGAAGGGGATTCAAATCCTAAATCGGAAATAGCATTCAAGAGGGACTTCTTAAGCCCCAATGCTTCAAATTTTGTCATAATATGTTTTAAATAATCGCAAATATGTATGTTGCATAGAGCGATTATTTTTATAACCTATTTAGACTCAGGGCAACACATGCTATACCAGCGGCGTTAATTGAAGCGGCAAAGGTAATGCTAATTTTTTAATTATAATATTTTATTTTGAAAGCAGTTTTTAGGGAGCCAATATAAAACCGTATACCGAAATTATAATTCCAATGGCTCCGAACACCAACATGAGTAAAATAAAGTTTTTCTGTAATTTTTTATTATCACGGATAATGATGCAAATGGCCCCTAGTACGATACATATTTGAAATAGTAATTTTCCCAGATCGAATTTTTTGGTGGCCGTTTCGTAATCCTGGGAGAGCTGTTCCCATTGGTTTATTCCTGTAATTTTTCCCATTTCCCCGTCCAGGTCCTGTGCCCAATATTCTCTTGGTACATTGGACGATCCTACCAGAATTTCGGTTTTTTCCGCTTCGTATTTCAAAACCATGCCTTTGGTCCGTGTTATTTTGGTTTTAATGCTGGTTATTTTGTCCTCGGGTATTATCCCTGTTTCCATTAGGGCGGTCAAATAATCCAATTCACTTTCCTTTAAGCTTTGCTTTATACTTTTGGATTGGTACCAATTGGAATAGTTTACGAACTGACTGTGGGCAATCATCATTTCCTCTTCCAGATCGTTGTTTACGAGTTCCGCTACGGAAAGTAGGGCGGCAAATACGGCGATCAGTATTCCACCAAGGGTCTCGTTACGTTCCATTATTCTGGAAATTATGATGGGTGTTTGTCCTGATTTATTTGTCGACATACGTTCGGCTTTTGAAAAAGGCAAGTAATTCCTCTATTGCTTTGGCTCTGTGGCTAATTTTGTTTTTTAGCAAAATTGGTATTTCGGCAAAAGTTTTGTCATACCCCTTGGGCCTAAAAATAGGGTCGTACCCAAAACCTTGTCCACCTTTTTTTCGAGTGGTTATTTCTCCTTCAACAATTCCTTTAAAGAGGAATTGTCCATTGTTGATATTTAAGGCGATAACTGTTTTAAAATGTGCCTTTCTGTTGGTTTTTCCGTTTAATTGGAGCAATAGTTTGTCCATATTGTCGTCCGCATTTTTCTGTTCCCCGGCATACCTTGCAGAGTATACCCCCGGAGCCCCGTCCAAGGCATCCACTAAAAGTCCGGTGTCGTCCGCAAAGCAAGGGTAACCATAATTTTCTGTAACAAAATTGGCCTTAAGGGTAGCGTTGCCTTCCAAATCGTTTGCGGTTTCAGGAATTTCGTCCATGCAGCCAATATCCTCTAAGGACAGTAGTTTTATTTCCTTTGGAAATAGGATTTGCACTTCTTTTAGTTTGTTGGGGTTGTGTGTTGCAAATACCAATTGCATTTTATTTATTTTTATAATTCTTTTAGCTCGGGTTGGATAATCCAACTAAAGGTCTAAAAGTAATAATTTTATTTTTTATCATTTTATTCCATATCTATGAGGTTAAAAATCCCGCCCCTTATCATTGCTTTAATTTTTGGGTTATTTATGTATCTATTGGCTACCTATTTACCAGTTGGCTATTTTGATTTTTTTGGAAGGGATTATTTAATGTATTTGCTTTTGTTTTTGGCATTATTAATTGGGGCTGTTTCCCTGTTTCAATTTTTTGGTTCAAAAACCAGTATAGACCCACTTAGCCCTTCCAAAGTGTCAACATTGGTTACCAGTGGTCTTTATCAATACTCCAGAAACCCTATGTATTTGGCATTGTTACTACTGCTTTTGAGCTGGGGACTGTATCTGGGAAATGCCTTTAATACGCTATTGGCAGCTGGATTTGTGTATTATATGAACACCTTTCAGATTTTACCCGAGGAGGAAGTATTGACGAATATTTTCGGGAAGGAGTATCAAAAGTATTGCGTAATCGTTCGTCGTTGGTTTTAATTATTGAATTCAGCTAAACTTTTTCCAATTGGCTGAAACCGGCCTGACCAGGTTCGCTTCAATCAAAAAGTTTGGATGAGTTCATTTATTATAATCTTTTTAACTTATAAATTTAATTATTAGCATTTTAGATTATATTTTAGTATATTAGCATTTTAACTTATATATGATAGCTATAATTACAGGGGATATCATTAATTCTGACCGCTATGCAGCCTCGGAATGGATGGAAATTCTAAAAAAATATCTTGGCCGTCAGGGGAAAACGCCCCATGACTGGGAGATTTATAGAGGGGATGAATTTCAAATAAGGACTACTCCGAGAAAAGCCTTGCCTATGGCGATCCAGATCAAGGCCCTCATTAAATCTATCAAGAACTTGGATGTACGAATGGGAATAGGCCTGGGATCCGAAACGTTTGTGGGCAGTAGTGTAAGTCAGTCCAACGGGAAGGCCTACCAACGTTCCGGTAGAATTTTTGAAACCCTAAAAGAACAAAAGCTTAATTTGGCCATAATTACGGGCGATGACGAAAAGGATGACACTTTTAACCTCATGTTGAAGCTTGCATTGAATTTTATGGACGATTGGTCTACGGTTTCGGCACAAATGGTAAGTTTGGCCCTAGAAAAGCCAAACGCATCCCAACAGGAGGTTGCGGACCAATTAAAGATAAGACAATCGGCAGTAAGTCAACGATTGAAGCGGGCCAGGATGGATTTGGTGTTGGGTTTGCTGGCATATTACGATGAAAATTTAAAAAACATTAAGGAATGATATTGTTTACCAAGCTGTTGCTGGCCCACCTTTTGGGGGATTTTTTGTTACAACCCGTAAAATGGGTGGTGCACAAAGAGGCCAACAAAATAGCGTCCAAATACCTGTATTTCCATATATTGATTCATTTTGGACTTATTATGCTATTCCTTTGGGACATGGAATTATGGTGGTGGGCAATTATTATTGCACTTTCCCATTATGTCATCGATTTGTCAAAAATATATACCAACCCTTATTTTAAGAATAAGGCCATTCCTTTCTTTGTAGACCAAGTATTGCATTTGGTTGTTTTGTATTGCTGTGCCTTTAATTCCGATTTAATAGGGCATACGGTGGGTCTTATTCAGGGCATGAATTGGCCCTTGGTTACTGCCGTGGTATTTGTAAGTTACCCATCATCCATAATTATGGCCAAATTATTGGAAGGGATGTCGCACAGAATAGAATTGGACCATAAATCCCTTCCCAATGCGGGGAAGTATATTGGGATTATAGAGCGGTTGTTTGTATTGATCTTTATAATTTTAGGTAGATGGGAGGCCATTGGTTTGTTGATTACCGCCAAATCTGTTTTTAGGTTCAATGATCTAAAGGAAAGTAACTCAAGAAAACTCACGGAGTACATATTAATAGGTACATTACTGAGTTTTGGATTGGCCATCCTGACCGGATTGTTTTATCTTGGGGTTCGCTAAAGGTGTATTGGGCCATTGCAAGAACATCGGTAGATCTTATCTGTCCCCTATCCTTTTAACTTGAGTAGTGATAATTCATAGATTTTAAAATTGGCCAAAAGAATAGGCAATGGAAAAATTTTATCGATTTCTTAATTTTGGTTGGGCTAAAAAATCATTTTCTTATATAAACCGGCAAAAATCAAGTATCGATTACTTTTCTTAGCTATAATAGGGAGTTGGACAAAATTAATTCATACTTTTGCCCCTTAAAATTCAGATTCAATGGTTGCGGTAGGCAGAAAATATGTATTTGATTTTGATAGTACCCTTACTAGGGTAGAGGCACTGGATGTTTTGGCGGAAATCACGCTTAACGGAAGGTCGGATAAGGAAGATATAATACGGGAAATCCAAAGAATAACCAATTTGGGCATTGATGGTGATATTTCCTTTACCCAGTCCTTGGAAAAAAGGATCAATCTATTAAATGCGCACAGGGACGATTTGGAAAATTTGGTACAATTGCTTCGCCAAAAGATATCCAAATCCATAGCGTCCAACAAGGAATTTTTTCATAATTATTCCGATGATATTTATGTGATTTCCTGTGGTTTTAAAGAGTTTATAGACCCCATAGTCGCCGAATACAACATTCCTGCGGATAGGGTGTATGCCAATACATTTAGATTCGACGAAAACGGAAGAATAATAGGATTTGACGAGGAAAACGTATTGGCCTCCCACAATGGAAAAATTGCCTGTTTAAAAAACTTGGATTTACAAGGGGAAGTACAGGTAATAGGAGACGGTTATAGTGATTATGTAATGCGCGAAGCCGGTATTGCGGATAAATTTTTTGCCTATACCGAGAATGTGCATAGAGAAAAGGCTGCGAGAAACGCAGACTATATTACACCTAATTTAGATGAATTTTTATTTGTGAACAACTTGCCAAGAAAAATATCGTACCCAAAGAATAGAATTAAGATTTTATTACTGGAAAATGTCCATCAAAATGCTTTCGATACCCTTTCCGAAGAAGGATTTTCCGTAGAACTGTTAAAACATAGTTTAACGGAAGAAGAGCTGATAGAAAAAATTAAAGGAGTACATGTCCTAGGGATACGTTCCAAGACCCAGGTCACCAAAAATGTATTGGCCGCGGCGGACAAATTAATGGTGGTCGGCGCCTTTTGTATAGGTACTACCCAAATAGACCTGGAGGCCTGTAAGAAGAAGGGAGTAGTGGTTTTCAATGCCCCTTATAGCAATACGCGCTCTGTTGTGGAACTGGCCATTGGTGAGATCATCATGTTAATGAGGAGTATTTTCCCTCGTAGTACAGAGATCCACGCCGGTCAATGGAATAAAACCGCTGCCAATTCAAAAGAGGTGCGTGGTAAAAACCTGGGTATTGTTGGTTATGGCAATATTGGAAAACAATTGTCGGTATTGGCCGAGGCTCTGGGGATGCGCGTCTATTATTACGATGTAGGGGACCAATTGGCTTTGGGCAATGCTACCAAATGCAGTACCTTGGAGGATTTGTTAAATGTTTCCGATGTGGTGACCCTCCATATAGACGATAATAAGGCCAATAAGAATTTTATAGGGGAAAGGGAAATTAACCAAATGAAGGATGGTGCCCTGTTCATAAATCTGTCCAGAGGTTTTGTGGTGGACATAGAAGCTTTGGCCAATGCCCTGAAAAGTGGAAAAATTGCAGGAGCAGCAATAGATGTATTTCCGGAGGAACCTAGAAGTAACGGTGAGTTTTTAACAGAGCTTAAAGGCTTGGAAAACGTTATTCTAACTCCCCATATTGGAGGTAGTACCGAAGAAGCACAGCGCGATATTGCAGATTTTGTTCCCAATAAAATAATGGATTATATTAATTCAGGGAATACGGTAGACGCCGTAAACTTTCCAAATATTAGACTGCCCAAACAGAATAATGCACATCGTTTTTTACATATTCACAAAAATGTTCCGGGGGTTATGGCGAAGATCAACGAAGTTTTGGCCCGTTTTGATATGAATATTTCAGGACAGTATCTTTCCACGGATAACGAAGTGGGTTATGTAATTTCCGATTTGGACAAAGAGTATAACAAGGATGTTCTAAAGGCGTTAAAAAAGATAGATAATACAATTAAATTCAGGGTTTTATATTAGGGCAAACCTGCTAATAAGGACTAAGGACTGTCTGGAATTTAATTTTAGGCAGTTTTTTATTTTTTTTGGAAGCAAATTCTGGAAACGGAACCTTTAGCGGTTATAGGAAGGGGGTAAACTTAAAATTGATGGGAAAGTACATGACAAAAATCGTTTTAACAAGGTTTCTCGTAAAATCCGTTTTACCCCAAACCCTAAAGGGAGCCTGATTTCCCTTGATTTCTCCCTTTAGGGTCTGGGTAAAAAATTGAGGAAAATCTTGCGAAATTAAATTTTGTCATGTACTATAAATGGGGGACCTCCTCATTTATAATCGCTTATTGCTATTGATGATGGTAGGGTTCATTTCTCAAAATGGTAAATGCCCGATACAATTGTTCTACCATAAACAGTCTTACCATTTGGTGCGAAAAGGTCATTTTTGATAAACTGATCTTACCTTGACTTTTTTGATATACCGCATCACTAAACCCGTAAGGGCCACCAATAACAAATACGAGTTGTTTAAGGCCCGAGTTCATGTTTTTTTGTAGGTATTCCGAGAATTCAACGGAAGTTTTCTGTTTCCCGTTTTCATCCAGAAGTACAAGTACGTCCGTTGCGTTCAGTTTGTTGAGTATGGCGACCCCCTCTTTTTCCTTTTGTAGGTTTTCGGATAGATTTTTGGTATTCTTCAGGTCGGGGATTATTTCCAATTCAAATTTGATATAGTGTTTTAACCTATTCTGATATTCCTCGATTAATCGGCTTAAGTGGGAACTGTCCGTTTTTCCTAGTACTAAAAGTTTTATGGTCATGGGGCAAATGTAATGTGTAAATTTTAAATTGCAAAAGGAAGCCGCCGGGGATAATACGGTAATTCTGCCAATTGCCCTGGTTTTATTTACGGCAGTTTTTTAAAGTTTTCCTATTGGTCAACTTTATTTTGGGCATTTGGGTATGGATTGAATTAACCTAGGAGGAATTGCACAAACATTTTAGTAAATTAGCGTAGAAAAAATAGTACATGATATCGGAAGGGCAATTTAGGGAGGAACTCGATTTAATTATAAAGAATGCAATAAGGGAAGATGTGGGCGATGGAGACCATAGTTCATTGGCATGTATTCCCGCTAATGCAACCGGAAAGGCCAAGCTTTTGGTCAAGGACCATGGTATTATTGCCGGAGTGGATTTTGCCAAAAAAGTTTTCCAATACGTGGATGGCAGCTTGGTAGTGGAAGAGTTGATCAAGGACGGGACCCCCGTGAAGTTTGGGGATATCGTTTTTTATGTTTCGGGAAGTTCCCAAAGTATTTTAATGGCAGAGAGATTGGTACTTAACGGAATGCAGCGAATGAGTGCCATTGCCACCAAGACCAATTATTTTGTAAAACTTTTGGAGGGTACGAATACCAAGATTTTGGATACCCGTAAAACAACCCCTGGAATAAGGGCTTTGGAAAAATGGGCGGTAAAGATAGGTGGAGGTGAAAACCATAGATTTGCCCTATACGATATGGTTATGCTCAAGGACAACCATATCGATTTTGCCGGGGGTATCACAAAGGCAATTGAAAAAACGCAACAATATTTGGCCGATAAAAAATTGGATTTGAGAATTATCGTGGAAGCTAGGAACCTGAAAGAAGTAGAGGTTATTCTGCAGGCCCAAGGAATATATAGAATTTTACTGGATAACTTCAGTTTTGAGGATACCCGGAAAGCGGTAAAAATGATAGGGGATAAGTGCCTTACAGAATCTTCAGGTGGAATTAATGGGGAAACCGTACGTAAATATGCGGAATGTGGGGTAAATTTCATCTCTTCGGGAGCCTTGACACATTCTATATACAATATGGACCTTAGTCTCAAAGCCGTGTAAATGTCCCAGGAAATAGAAAGCAAACTGGAGGGGATCCCCATAGTAAGTTGGGTTGTGGGACTAATGAAAAAAATTAAGTTGCCCGCTTTTGAGGGCCTTTCCTTTTATGACCTTATGGAGATGTATGTTATGGGAATTGTAAAAGGGGCCCTGTCAACAAGGGCCAGTTCTATTTCCTTTAGTCTGTTCTTGGCACTATTTCCATTGTTGATATTTTTGGTTACCCTAATCCCTTTCATTATTCCCTATGTTTCTGTTGGGAATTCCAACTTTGACACCGAATTCCTAATTTTCTTGGAATCGTTTTTGCCAAGGGCAACGGGCGATTATTTCAGTCAAATTTATTTGCAGATCAGTGAGCAGGAAAGAGGTGATGTCCTTTCCTCCGCCATTGCATTTATAACCTCCATTTTTTTAATGGCCAATGGGGTGAATGCAATTTTTGTAGGATTTGAAAATTCCTACCATGTAAATCTCAACCGCAGCATGTTTAAACAATATGTATATGCCCTTATGGTAGGGTTGATGCTGTCCGTACTGCTTTTATTGGGAGCCGTCATTTTTGTTTATTTCGAGGCATATGTGCTTATCGGATTATATGATATAACGCATAGGGGAGTAGAGTTGGAGGTGGATGAAAGTCAGCTTATTTTGGTGCAATGGGGCAAGTTTTTGTTTTTGGGTATGTTGGCTTATTTTATAACGGCCATTCTATACTATTTTGGAACCAAGGAGGGAAGGCAGGCCAAGTTTTTTTCCGCCGGGGCCTTGATGACTACCTTGCTATTTATCCTTACTTCCTATTTGTTCGGGGTATATGTTGAAAAATTTGCCCGATACAATGAATTATATGGGGCATTGGGAGGTTTGTTGATATTATTGGTATTTATTTGGTTAAATTCCAATATCTTGCTACTGGGGTTTGAGCTGAATGCCTCGTTAAATTCTTTAAGGAAAAAATATGAAAAACAGGATAGAAAGGAATAGATGGGCCATTTGGAGTGTTTGCATACTTTTTTCCATGTCCGCCCAAGCACAGAGCATCTTCGGAAAATGGAAGACCATAGATGACAGGACAGGTAACCCCAAGGCCATTATCAGGATCTATGAGGAAGATGGACTTATGCACGGCCATGTTGTGAAGATCTTGGAAGAAGGAAAGGAAAATGCCGTTTGCGGAAAATGTGAGGGAGACAAGAAGAACCGGCCCATATTGGGGATGAAAATAATTGAGGATGTAGAACACGTTGGCAATGGGGAATGGAAGGGCAAAACCCTGTTCGATCCGGAACAGGCCATGACCTTTAGGTGTAAATTATGGCTAAATCCCGATAACCCCGATGAGCTAAAGGTAAGGGGATATTTGGCTTTCATCTACCGCACACAGACGTGGATAAGGGTGGAAGGATAGAACTTTGGGGAATATGCAGGATTTTATCAATGTTATTTTACCCATTCCTTTAGAAAAACTCTTTACCTATAAGGTTACAAAGGAAGAGGCGAAAGTGCTAAGTCCGGGAATGAGGGTTGCTGTCCCCTTCGGAAAGTCAAAAATTTATACGGCCCTAGTATTCGAAATCCACAACACGGCACCCACAGTTTACGAAGCAAAGGAAATCGATCAAATTTTGGATGATTTTCCCCTTGTAACCAATATCCAACTAAAGTTCTGGCATTGGTTGGCCCAATATTATATGTGTTCCATTGGGGAGGTCTTTCGCGCTGCCGTACCCAGTGCACTGCTTTTGGAAAGTGAAACCTTGATTCTGAGGAACGATAGGGCGCATATAGAGGAAAACGATTTGCTGGATGATGAATTTATGGTTTATGAGGCCTTACAGCATCAATCAATACTTAGGGTCCGGGAAATAAGCGATATTCTGGACAAAAAGAATATCATCCCGGTTTTAAATAGGTTGCTACAAAAGAATCTCATTTTTCTCAAGGAGGAGGTGTACGAGCAATATAAACCCAAATTGGTACGATATGTCCAACTAGGAAAAAAATATAGGTCGGAAGAGCATTTGGAGGTCTTATTGAACGGTTTGTCCAGGGCCCCTAAACAGAGCCAGGTGGTATTGTCCTTGTTTCAAATACAGGCTGTAACAAAAAAGCCTGTAAAAGTAGGTGATTTGGAAAAGGCCAGTAATAGTTCCGGTTCCATAATCAAGACGTTGATAGATAAGGGTGTATTGGAAGTAGAATTTATTAGGACCGATCGGGTGGTGTATGAAGAAGATGGGGAAACAGAAACCTTAAAATCCTTGAACGACTATCAAAAGGCCGCTTTCGGGGACATCAAAAAGTCGTTCAAAGATAACAAGGTAGTACTTTTGCATGGGGTCACCTCTTCAGGGAAAACAGAGGTCTATGTTAAGCTGATCGAAGAATATTTAAGCCAGGGAAGGCAAGCACTATATTTACTTCCCGAAATTGCCCTTACTACCCAGTTGATTTCCAGATTACAGGCCTACTTTGGTGAAAAAGTGGCGGTGTATCATTCCAAGTACAATGTTCAGGAAAGGGTAGAGGTCTGGAACAATGTTCTGGAAAATAAGCCGGTTGCGCAGATAGTCATAGGGGCTAGGTCCGCTTTATTTTTGCCCTTTAAGGATTTGGGATTGGTTATTGTGGACGAGGAACATGAAAGCTCTTTTAAACAATATGACCCCGCACCCAGATATCATGCCCGGGACGCCGCCATTGTTTTGGGCAATTTGCACGGTAGCGATATTCTCTTGGGATCTGCCACGCCAAGCGTGGAAAGCTTTTACAATGTAAAGGTTGGCAAGTACGGATATGCCCATATAGAAAGAAGATATGGGAATGTGCTTATGCCGGATATGGAATTGGTAGATATAAAGGAGCAGTCCCGAAAGAAAAGGATGAAAGGGCATTTTTCGGAGCGACTTCTGGAGGAAATTACAACGACATTGGAGAACGGGGAGCAGGTAATTCTCTTTCAAAATAGACGCGGGTTTGCGCCCATTATGGAATGTACCACCTGCGGGCATGCCCCCCAATGTCCAAATTGCGATGTAAGCCTAACCTACCATCAGCTTAGAAAACAATTGCGGTGCCATTATTGCAGCTATCATATAGCCCTTCAGGAAACTTGCCAGGCCTGTGGAAAAGCCACTTTGGATACCAAGGGTTTCGGTACGGAACAGGTGGAACAGGAGCTGAATACATTGTTCCCAAAAGCCAATGTGGGGAGAATGGATCTGGATACCACCAGGGGCAAGCACGGTTACGAAAAGATCATTACTTCCTTTGAGCAACAGGAATTGGATATTCTAGTGGGTACCCAAATGCTGACCAAGGGACTCGATTTTAGGAATGTAAACCTGGTAGGAATAATGAACGCGGATTCCCTGTTGAATTTCCCGGATTTTAGGGCCCATGAAAGAAGTTTTCAATTGCTTACCCAAGTGGCGGGCAGGGCAGGGAGAACCAAGAAGAGGGGCAAGGTAATTATTCAAAGTTATAATCCCGACCATAGGATATTGCAGCAGGTGACCACCGGTGATTATAACGGAATGTTCCAGGAACAGATATATGAAAGGGAACAGTATAAATATCCTCCTATAAACAGAATTATCAAAATTACGTTTAAGCACAAGGATTACAATAAACTTAACGATGCTGCAGAATGGTTTGCCAAATCGTTGAGAAATAGTTTTAGGGAAAACGTATTGGGACCCGAATATCCGCCCGTGGCAAGAATTCGAAATCAATACATCAAGAACGTTATGGTAAAGATTGGGGGGAATTACTCTTTGGTGAAAACAAAAAATAGCATTAAAAGAATTGAAAAATCCTTTAATGCCATTTCTTATTACAGAGGCGTTAGGGTTATCTACAATGTAGACCACATATAATTAAAAATTATTCAGAGCCTCTGCCAATTCCGTTTTCTTATTTCTACTTAGAGGTATTTGTTTTCCACTAACTTCTACATTTTTACTATTAAACTTCTCTACTTTCTCCAAATTGACAATATAGGATTTGTGGATTCTCAAAAACTTATCTTCCGGCAACTGTTTTTCAAAAGATTTCATTGTTGATAAAATTACGATATTGGCCTCATCCGTAACTAGTTTTATGTAGTCGCCCAAAGCTTCGATCCATTTTATCTCGTTCAAAATAACCTTTCTTTTTTTCAGGTTGCTCTTGACAAAGATATGTTCTTCGTCCTCCGTTACCTTATTGATCTGTTCATATTTGGCTACGGCCCGTTTAACGGAAGCATCAAAACGTGACAAGGTGATAGGTTTGTGAAGGTAATCCGTTACATCGTAATCAAATGCCTTAAGGGCGTAATCCGGTTTTCCGGTGATCAATATTACCTGTGGACTGTTATCTAGGGATTCCAATAGGTCGAATCCGGTGATAATGGGCATCTCTACATCTAGGAAAATTAAATCGATTTCATTGTTTTTGATGCCGTTCTTGGCCTCAATGGCATTACTGTACTCAGCTACCAAAGCCAGATTCGGATGGTTATTTACCAGTTTGGCAACTGCCATCCGCTGCATGGACGAGTCGTCCACGATAATGCTTCTTAATTTCATAAATGGTTGATTTGTGGGGTTAAATCATCGACAAAGTACTTAAAAATCACGTTGATGTACAACAAAAGTTGTAAACATTGCAGTAATTGTTGTGTAAATGGCAATGACCATAGTTTAAATGTTTTTGGTTAAGTTCAATCTTATGTTTTCTCTAGGTATAACGAAGATTTTTTCATTTTCTTGTGATATGTATAAAAAATAATTACTTTTGCACACTTAAAAAATTTTAAACATATGAACAATTACGAAACTGTTTTCATTTTAAATCCCGTTCTATCTGATGTTCAGATAGAGGAAACAGTTAAGAAATTTGAGGATTTCTTAATTAACAGAGGTGCCAAGATGGTAGCCAAAGAAAACTGGGGGCTAAAGAAATTGGCCTACCCTATCCAACACAAGAAAAGTGGTTTTTACCATTTGTTCGAGTTTACGGCAGAAGGCGACGTGGTTGCCCCTTACGAATTGGAATTCAGAAGGGACGAACGGATTATGCGCTTTTTGACCGTAAAATTAGATAAGCACGCCGTATCATGGGCAGAGAGAAGAAGAACAAAGTTAAAAGCTAAAGCATAAGGATTATGGCATCAATAGAACAACAGGCAAAAGGTAAAAAAGATGGGGAGATCAGGTATCTTACCCCTCTTAATATAGAGACCAATACTCAAAAGAAATATTGTCGTTTCAAAAAGTCAGGTATTAAATATGTAGATTACAAAGATCCTGATTTTTTAATAAAGTTGGTAAACGAGCAAGGTAAATTGCTTCCTAGAAGACTTACGGGTACTTCCTTGAAATATCAGCGCAAAGTGGCCGTTGCCGTAAAAAGAGCGCGTCATTTAGCTTTAATGCCCTATGTAGGCGATTTATTAAAATAAAAAGAAACGGACGATGGAACTTATATTAAAGGAAGACGTACAAAACCTAGGTTTTAAAGATGATTTGGTGAACGTAAAGAATGGTTTTGGTAGAAATTACCTGATCCCTAGAGGATTGGCCTCTCTTGCTACGCCATCAGCCAAAAAAGTATTGGCTGAAAATTTAAAGCAAAGGGCACATAAAGAGAAGAAGATTGTTGATGCTGCCAATAAAACTGCGGAAGCCATTAAGCAATTG
Source organism: Arenibacter sp. P308M17 (assembly GCF_003426735.1). Lineage (GTDB taxonomy): Bacteria > Bacteroidota > Bacteroidia > Flavobacteriales > Flavobacteriaceae > Arenibacter. The sequence goes on along the minus strand of NZ_QVON01000010.1, from coordinate 5,416 downwards.
GAAATTAAATTGACCGCCAAGGCCGGAGCTGGGGATAAATTGTTCGGATCTATCACCAATATAGATTTGGCAGATGCTTTGGAAAAGGCCGGACATTCCCTTGATAGGAAATATATTGCCATTCAAGGTGGTGCCATTAAAAGGACAGGTCCTTACAATGCCCAAATACGATTGCACAGGGATGTGGTATTCGATTTTGCATTTGAAGTGGTTGCAGAGGCAAAAGGGTAATATTACCCGGTTTAGTAATACAGAAGGCCGCATTTATGTGGCCTTTTTTATGTTAATTACCTTAAAATTTACAGCAAAACAATTGTTTCATAGGTCCGCCTTGGTTTCAAGGGTAGGACGTTTTCGAAATTTAGTGGCGAAATGAAATATACAAGACTAACAAGAGAACAATTGGAGGAGTTGCACCAAGAGTTTATCAACTTTTTGGCTACACAGTCCATCACCGGTGAAGAATGGGAAAAGTTGAAGAAGGAAAAACCGGAGGTAGCGGAAGAGGAACTGGATGTATTTAGCGATTTAATTTGGGAGGGCGTATTGTCCAAAGTACAGTTTCTGGAAAATATTTCCGCCCAACAAATGCATTTGTTCCATCTACAGGAAAAAGAGATGAAGCTGATTTCGGTAAAAGTGATGAACCCGGACATTGATCTTGGTACCAAAGAGGGCTTTTCCTGGTTCAGAAAAAACTACCAATCGGATTTTGTGGAATATTTAACGGCCTCCAAGGCGTATTCTGCGGATAAAAACCTGGATAAGTTTAATTTGATAAGGCAGGGGGGCGCAATTACCAAAGGGGAACTGTACCAATGGTTCGATAACCTTATAGGTTAATTTTAATGGTTCCGGCACCGGCAAAATTCTACAATCCACTATATTTACAACACAATAAAAAAAATGGCACAAAAACCATCCATACCAAAAGGGACCAGGGATTTTTCCCCCTCAGAGATCCATAAGCGCAATTATATTTTTGATGTGGTAAAAAAGCATTTTCAGACCTACGGTTTTCAACCCATAGAAACCCCGTCCTTTGAAAATTCGGAGACCCTAATGGGGAAGTATGGCGATGAAGGGGACCGACTCATCTTTAAAATCCTTAATTCCGGGGATTTTTTGAATAAGGTGGATGATGATTTGTACTCTACTAAGGACTCTACTGCCTTAACTTCAAAGATTTCGGAAAAAGCCCTTCGCTATGATCTTACTGTGCCCTTTGCCCGTTACGTAGTAATGCACCAAAACGAAATCGATTTCCCGTTTAAAAGATATCAGATTCAGCCCGTCTGGCGCGCAGACAGGCCCCAAAAAGGGCGTTTTCGCGAATTTTTTCAGTGCGATGCCGATGTAGTGGGGTCGGATTCACTATTGCAGGAAGTGGAATTGGTGCAGCTGTACGATGCCGTTTTTTCAGATCTGAAGTTGGAAGGGGTAACCATTAAGCTCAACAATAGGAAGATATTGGCCGGGATTGCCGAGGTAATCGGGGAACGCGATAAACTGATCGACTTTACCGTGGCCCTGGATAAGCTGGATAAAATAGGGATCGATGGCGTTTCCAAAGAAATGAGGGAAAAGAATATCTCCGAGGCGGCAATTAAGAAAGCGGCCCCCTTGTTCGCTCTCAAGGGCACTAACTTGGAACAGCTTTCGGTTTTAAACGATCTGCTGAAGAATTCCGAGGAAGGGAGCAAAGGGGTAGGGGAGCTAAGGTTTATCATTGAAACCTTGGAAGAATTAGGGCTACATTCCGCAAATTTAAAATTGGACGTTACTTTGGCAAGGGGGCTTAATTACTACACCGGGGCCATATTTGAGGTGGCCGCTCCGGAAGGGGTAAGCATGGGTTCTATTGGTGGAGGGGGTCGCTACGACGATCTTACCGGTATTTTTGGACTTCAAAATGTTAGCGGGGTAGGAATATCCTTTGGTCTTGACCGTATTTATTTGGTGCTGGAAGAGTTGGGACTGTTTCCGGAAGCTATAGACCGATCCTTACAGGTACTCTGTGTGAACTTTGGGGACAAGGAAGCATTAACTTCTTTAAGGCTAATAAATAAATTAAGAAGGGCAGGTGTAAAATGTGACCTTTATCCTTCTAGTGCCAAGATGCAGAAGCAAATGAAATATGCCAATAATAGGAAAGTTCCCTATGTGGTGTTGATAGGGGAACAGGAAATGAACAACAATTCCTTTGTGGTCAAGGATATGGTGAATGGAGGACAGGAAACCTACAGTATGGATAGACCGGAAGCGTTTTTGAAAAATTTATAGCTTTTTCTTAATGGCCTTAAATACGGCTTCATAATAATCCCTATCGTAAGGGACGTATTTTTTGGAATGTGTTTTGCTTTCCAGTTCGTTTTGGAAGGTATGCATTGAAATCAGGCTAAGATCGGCCACTTCGCTTTCCTGCATTTCAAGTGTGGCCAAAGGCATCTTTAGTTCGCATAAAAAGGTATGGTGGAACTCACGGTCCAATAAATCTTCCTGGTGTTGGTGGCTGTATTTGAATACCCCTATTTTGTGCAGGTCCTTACTTGTGATCTCAAGTCCAATCTCTTCCTTTACTTCCCGGATGGCAGAATGGACTACATCCTCGCCGGCGCCTATATGTCCGGCTACGGAAACATCCCAAAGTCCCGGATGGGTGTCTTTGTTTTTGGCACGTTGTTGAATAAGTATTTCTCCGTTTTTGGTGTAAAGCCAAACATGGATACTTGGGTGAAAAACCCCCTTTTTATGTGCCTCCGATTTCATGATGGATTTGCCGGTGTAATTCCCGTTGGCATCCAATACATCTATTAATTCATCCATCATCCATGCAAAATTATTTGAGTAACAATTGTTCAATTATAAAACGAAAAAAATCCTCCCCGGAGGGAGGATTGGATCGGTATTATTCAAAATAACTAAAAGTTTCACCTTTCCTGATGTTCAGAAGGGTTTCGTAGATAAGTCTAATTACGTTTTCAACATCGTCCTTATGAACCGTTTCCACGGTGGTGTGCATGTATCTAAGTGGCAGTGAGATCAGGGCAGAAGCCACTCCGCCATTGCTATAGGCAAAGGCATCCGTATCGGTGCCTGTATATCTGGAAGCGGCCATCCGTTGAAATGGGATCTTGCTGGTTTGGGCAGTTTCAATAATACGTTCCCGAAGTTTGTTTTGTACAGCTGGGGCATAGGAGATTACTGGTCCTGCGCCAATTTCGGTATGGCCCTGTTTCTTTTTCTCGATCATAGGGGTTGTGGTGTCGTGGCAGACATCGGTAATAATGGCAACGTTCGGCTTTATTCTATGGGTGATCATTTCAGCTCCCTTAAGTCCAATTTCTTCCTGCACTGAATTGGTAATATAAAGACCAAACGGAAGGGTCTTTTTATTTTCCTTCAGTAGCCTGGCTACTTCCGCGATCATAAAACCGCCCACTCGGTTGTCCAAGGCGCGACAAACAAATTTATCCTTATTTAGAATTTGGAAAGTGTCCGGATAGGTAATGACACATCCTACGTGCACCCCAATTTTTTCCACTTCGGCCTTATCCTTGGCACCTATGTCTATAAAAATGTTGTCCAATTTAGGGGATTCCTCTTTAGAGCTATCCCTGGTGTGAATGGCCGGCCATCCAAATATTCCTTTTACAATGCCTTTTTTAGTGTGGATATCCACCCATTTGGAGGGGGCAATCTGATGATCGCTTCCTCCGTTGCGGATTACATAGATCAAGCCGTTATCGGTAATGTAGTTTACGTACCAGGATATTTCATCGGAATGCCCCTCAATGACCACCTTGTATTCTGCCTCTGGGTTTATGACCCCCACAGCGGTTCCATAAGTGTCGGTGATAAAAGTATCTACATAAGGTTTTAAATACTCCATCCATAATTTTTGTCCTTCCCATTCATATCCGGTGGGGGAAGGATTATTTAAATATTTTTCTAAAAAATCAATGGACTTTTTGGTAAGAATCTTTTTAGCGCTCATTTACGTATATTTTGAATGCAAACTTAACAATATTCACTTTTAATTAATAGCAAGCTGCTTTCTTTATCATTAATTTTGGCAAGGCTTTTGTATTTTAAGATTTAATGGAAAAAAAATTATTGGTAATATTTTTAGGGATAATGGGATTTACGGGGATGGCTCAGGTTCCTGAAGAGACTTTGGATTCCTTGGCCCAGCAGTATATTATAATGGAGGGCGACTCCGTTCTCCAAAGTTCCATTGCCTTAAATGAGGTTTATGTATTTGGCAGACTTAAATTCTCCTCGTATAATGATAAGTTAAGGTATTATATTTTAAGGAGGAAGACCATGAAGGTGTATCCCTATGCCAAATTGGCTGCCGAAAGGTTGGTGGAGCTCAACGACAGTTTGGCTCACATAAAAAAGAATTCCCATAAACGAAGGTTTACGCGCAAGGTTCAAAAATTCATTGAAGACGAATTCTCGGAGGAACTAAAGAAACTGACGCGAACGGAAGGTCAGATTTTGGTAAAGTTGATCTATAGGCAAACAGGGGTCACGGCCTTTGATCTGGTGAAAGAGTTACGAAGTGGCTGGCGTGCCTTTTGGTACAATACTACCGCCAAAATGTTCAGCATAAGTATTAAGGAAGAATTCCATCCCGATAAGGTGCATGAGGATTATCTTATAGAGGATATTCTTCAAAGGGCCTTTGCCGATTTTAGTTTGGAAAGACAGCCTTCCGTTTTAGAATACGATTACGCTACCCTTACCAATATATGGAAAGATCAGAACAAGTCCAAGGAGTAAGATAGGCTATCCCTTGTTTTTAGAAGTAAATACAAGTTTGTAGGACTATTTTGTGCGTTCCCTCCTTTTGTCTGGCCGTGTGCTGTTCTGTATCCTTTGCTTTGCTGCGTGGGATGGCGCTGCGCCCCCTTCCGGCGGGCAGGCCTAACGCGGGTGGCGTCAATTTTTACGTTCCGTTATTTTGCGGTTCAGGTAAAAAGTATTAAATTGTTGTCCCTTTTTTCGGGGAATTTTCCGTGCGCAAGTTGCTTGTTGACAGGGGGTTGTGCGTGGTGCTTTGAAAAAGGGGAAAAAAGTTTTGAAAAATCCTTGTGGATTTAAAAAAGGGTGGTAGATTTGCACCCCGCCAACGGAGCAGTTCCGGGGTTTGCGGAAAGGGCGTTCGGGGCGCCACGTTCACATAGGTTCTGTTTCTGATATCGGCCGGCAAAAGGAAAGGTATTTTTTTTCGAAAAAGCTTGGCGGATAAAAAAAAGGCTGTACATTTGCAGCCGCTTTGGGAGACAGGGCGAACGAAAGACAGAGAAATAAGTTCATTGATATATTGTAAAGACAGCGTGCCGCCTTCTTGGAAACGGGGAGGCGGCACAGAGAAAGAAATCGAGATAACGGGCCGGGAAAGATGCCT
>NZ_QVON01000001.1 GCF_003426735.1 Arenibacter sp. P308M17 | reverse complement strand
AGGACAAACACAAAAAAGAAGGCTTTCCCCATAGGGAGGAACCGGATCCGTCAACAAGATATTCAGCCCTGGCCTATCGGCGGGCCGAATACTTAGTTATTGGCATTAGTACTTTTTCAATCCACAAAGGTTTCTTTTATCACAGCTTTGCATTTTTCAATTTCCGGTTTGGTCAGATTTTCAAAAACTCGGATTATTCGGGTTTTGTCAACTGTTCGGATTTGGTCGATCGCGATCATTCCCTTTTTTCCGTTGTGCTTTACGGAAACTCTTGTCGGATATTTTTTCAGGTTCGTTGTCATTGGAGCAAGGACGATCGTGTTCAGGTATTTATTCATTTCATTTGGCGAAACGATAGCACAAGGTCTTGTCTTTTTTATTTCGCTCCCTATTGTCGGGTCAAGGTTCACAAGAACGATCGAATATTGTTTTAATTCCATTCCTCAAGGTTTTCGTCATCGAACACATCGTTCATCAGCAACTTGTCATCTCCGTTTTCACTCATTTTTTTAAATTCCTTTTCCCAATTTTTTCTTGGTGAATCGATCGGTTTGAGGATTATTTGTCCTTTTTCAAGAATAAGTTCAACCTTGTCCTTAATGTTATATTTTTCCAAAATGGTCTTGCTCAAACGAAGTCCTTTTGAATTTCCGATTTTGATTATTGAAGTTTCCATAACTTTATAAATGTTATTACAAAGTAAATACATTTTGTTGGAATATCAAAATTCGATCAGTATTAATGCCAACGGTCTCGGCTATGCGTAGTGCGGGTTTTCAAGGCACTTCACTTTCCGTTTAACAGTTGGTTTATTTAATGTAATTACTTTCATATCAACACTTTTACCCGCATTACGTATAGCCAATGTTGTAGCCTGTGGTTTTTCATTCATTGTTTATTTTTTCAGCTCTTTCAATCGCTTGGTTAATGCTGTCGAGAATATTATTTTTTCCAATGAGTGAATAAAATTCAGATTTAAATAATTCTTCTTTTACCTGTCTATTTGCACCTGAAATGAGGATAGTTGTCCCTGAAGATTTCAATTTTTGATGAAATTCCTTTAACCTATTGACAGCAGTTGCATCAATAAACGGAACATTTCTCATTCTTAGAATAAGTACTTTGGGTTCTTGCTTTAAGTCTGTCAAAAATTCTTGAAATTTCTGGGATGCTCCAAAAAACAACGGACCGTTTATTTCATATAGCATGGTATTCTTTGGAATGTAGGGCAGTTCTTCTTCAAATAATTTTTCCCTATTAGATTCTGCTACTCCGAAAAGATTTTCTGCATTATTTATGGTTGTTGCTTCGCTCATACGTTTCATAAAAATGAAACTTGATAAAATCAACCCTATTTCAATCGCCAAAATCAAATCGAAAAATACGGTAAGAAAAAAGGTTGTCAATAGAACGATGATATCCATTCGATTGCTTTTCAACAAATCTTTAAAATGTCGCCATTCGCTCATGTGGTAAGCAACTACGACTAATATTCCTGCCAAACAAGAGAGCGGAATAAGTTTGGCTATAGGTGCGAAAAGTAGCATAATGAGCAGCAGGAAAATGGCATGGACAATACCTGCAATTGGAGTTCTTCCGCCATTTTTTACATTGGTGGCTGTTCGAGCAATAGCTCCCGTTGCTGGAATACCTCCAAAAAGTCCTGAAAAAATATTTCCAACACCTTGTGCAACAAGTTCCATATTTGAGCGATGCTTTCCGCCAATCATACCATCTGCAACAACAGCCGAGAGTAGCGATTCAATAGCTCCCAATAAGGCAATCGCAATGGCAGGTTCAATGAGCTGTTGAATTATCTTAAAGTTTATGTTTGGTATTTGTGGCATGGCTATCTTGTTAGGAATTTCACCAAATTTGCTTTCGATGGTTTCCACAGGTAATTCAAAGAAGTAAACAAGTAACGTAGCAAGTAAAATGGCCACTAAAGAACCTGGTATCTTAGTCGTAATACGATAAAAATTAAGTGCAATAAAAACAGTTCCTATTGCTATAGTAAAGGCCATCCAATTGATGCTGTTAAGATGTTGGAAGTAAACGAGCCACTTCTCAACAAAGTCAGCAGGAATGTTGTCGATTTCCATCCCTAAAAAATCTTTAATCTGTGTTGAAAAGATGACGACTGCTATTCCGCTTGTGAAACCTACAATCAAAGGGTATGGAATAAATTTCAGGTAATTGCCAAGTTTCAGAATTCCTAGACCAATAATCAGGAATCCTGCCATAAAAGTGGCTATGGTTAATCCGCTAACTCCATGCTCTTGTACAATGCCAAATACAATGATGATGAATGCTCCCGTAGGGCCACCTATTTGCACTCGGCTACCACTAAGTACTGAAATGACAAGTCCTGCTATAATAGCGGTAATCAATCCTTTTTCTGGAGACACACCCGATGCAATGGCAAAGGCAATTGCTAAAGGTAAAGCCACAATACCGACAATAATTCCCGATAAAACGTCTTTGGTAAGTTGTTTTCTGCTAATTCCTTCCTTAATCAGAGTTATAACCTTGGGTGTAAATTCTTTGTTTTTCAATTGTATGATTTCGATTTCTCCTGTTCCAAGGTCGGTTGTTAATTAATTCATTGATGTCTGTCGTTTTTTTACCATTTGCTACAAGGTGCGGATGTAGTAACTTGTAATTTTATTCCGTTTATAAGTCTAATGTAACAAATATATTTTGTCGAATTAATTTGGCAGAATTTGTACGATACCTATTTTACAGCGTCTGGAGGGAATGATTATGTTGGTCTCGGTTTCGCGCTAACCCTACTTTGGGGATAAATCCTTTTTATTTCCTACCAATTTAGGGATTTTTGGTTAATAGATGCAAAGGCACGTGCAGTTTCAATTTAGGTATTTATTCATAACAAACTCATACCACTCCTTACAAAATTGTTCATCGGTCACATCAAATGTCATTTTTAAGTCCCCATAATTCTCAATTAGGGCGATAAATTTTTCTTGCCCGTATTTAAATAAAATGTATTCGACGATTGTAAAACCACAATCATATATTTTACCACCTTTTAAGCGGTCGTTTAGCTCTAAGATACTTGGGTATTGTCCATTTTTTAGGTAGGGTAATGTTTTGGGATCTACGAATTGTTGCGCCTCATATACGCTAATTCCTTCCCAAAGCCATGTTGGAAAAGTTGAAAATTTCTTATCGAATTCTGCTGAATTTAAGGGTTGTGGTTCATGTTCCAAAAGGAATTTTAATGTTACAGTATGGGCAAATTCATGAACAGCCACTTTTTCACTATCGGTTTCTTCCCATACTTGTTCTACAAAGTGCAGTTTGGAAATACCTTCAATGTTACCCGAACCACCCCAATTATTAGTCGTCTTGATGTATCTCCATCTTTGGGCATAGATGTTTGTTTCTATATTCTCTGCCGGAGACGTTTTTAAATCATTTCCAATCCTAAGATAATTGCTTTCTAAAGCATTGGATAGTTCATGAATCTTAGCCGTGTCTATACTACTACTAAATAGGAATGTAAAATGTTTAGTATTAAATGTCTTTCTGTTTTCAGGAATATTGACTAGGACAATACCTACCAAGAATACAATGGCTACTATTAAAAATAGATATTTCAGTTTCTTCATTTGTCAAATTGTAATAATATGATCAGAAAATTACCGTTTACACCATAGGATTAAACCATGTAAGCCAAGAGTGCAGTTTTATTTATACCGCCGCTGAACTATGCGGTGTCAAGTTTGCGCTATCCTTGCTATTTTTGTTTGATCCTTTTTATTTATCCTAATTTAGGGATTTTTGATTAATAAATGCAAAGTGCATAAACAGGAGAGGCATTTGGCCAGGCAAGTTAAATGGATGGCACGGGCGTGACGCCCGCGCCAACGGGAATTTTTTTCTTGTTTTAGGTAAAAAGTGGTACAGTTTAAAAAGGAATGGATAGCACCAATAACGGCGATATATTATAAATTGGCAGGCCACTTGGCAAGGGGGAATTGGGGCCCGATTATAGAAGTTATGGGCTTTATGTTCGGTTACCGCAGGTTTTAAATACAGATATTGCAGAGCATTTACACTACCGGTCTTTATAAGTAATGGGAACAGTTCTTCCCGGACCTAAATAATGACCTAATCTTAACCCCTATAAATATAAAAAATTGACTGTATGTTCTTAAAATAGCATGTGGGCAGTAATCATTGGTGGTAACATAATAAACGGTGTTCCTATAATTATTTGCAACAAAGTAGAGGATGTTTTATTCTATATCCGACCTATTTTTGCGGGTTTTGACCTTCACTCCATTGCCCGATATTAAATCAACTCTTTGCAATGCATGCTGTGGGAAACCCTAATTGTGGGAAACCCTAATTTGAGATGTTCCAGTTTATATGGTATGGTCTTTTGGAGATTATTAGGATAACATTTGCCAGTGGCCTATGCCTTATTTCAAATCAACATAATAAAGCTATTTAAAAACTAAAGCAAATATTTCTTTGTGACTAATGATTTGGACTCTATATTTGCCGTTATTTTAAATAAATCCAAATAAGAATAGAATGAAATTAATTGCTTGGGCCACTGCCCTACTCCTCTCACTCAATGCATTTTCACAAGCCAGTATTAAAGGTAAAATTACCGATGACACCAATCAACCGCTCACCGGTGCAACGGTATATATTGCAGAATTGAAAAAAGGGACCATGACCGACCTAGATGGACATTATGAGCTTCGGGACATTGAGGCGGGTTCTTGGACGATTACCCTTAGAATGCTGGGATATCAATCGAAAACCGAACAAATTACCTTGGGACCGGACGCCACCCTGGCCTATGATGCGGTATTAACAGAGGATTTGAGCAGTTTGGACGAAGTGGTCGTTTCTGCCAGCAGGCATTCCGAATATCTATCCGAAATCCCTGCTTCCGTTACTGTTGTAGGTCTGGCCAAATTGGAGGAATTTACACAATCTACCTCCAACATCAGTGAAATATTGGAATTCACCGTTCCGGGACTCGCAGTTTCCACCGGCACCTTTTCCAATTGGGGGCAGACCCTAAGAGGGCGTTCACTCTTGGTCATGGTCGACGGTATTCCTCAATCCACTCCATTAAGAAATGGGCAATTGGGAGTGAAATCGGTCAATCCCAATGACATTAGCCGTGTTGAGGTAATCAAAGGCGCCACCTCCATCTTTGGTAACGGGGGCAATGGCGGTTTTATCAATTATATTACCAAGAATCCAGCTTCCAATAAAAAAATTGAGGGCACTACCAATATCTGGGGCTCAGCCAATTTGGCCAAAACAGATGACGCCTTAGGCTGGGGCATACATCAGTCCCTTAAGGGCAACTTGAATAGACTCAGTTATTACATCAGTGGCAGTTTGGAACAGACCGGCAATAAATACGATGCAGATGGAGTTCCCATTCTCCCTACATATGGATTTGATAACACCGACATCTACAGTACATTTGGAAAATTGGAATATTTACTATCGGATCAACAAAAACTGACCCTTAGTGGCAATATCTACCATTCCGCTCAAGATAGCCCCTTCATTCCGGTGGCGGCGGAGGTGGAAGTCTTTAATGGGAATGGGGATTATTCGCTTGTTCCCGGTTATGGCATAAAGGGGACCATTGTTGGTGAAGAACCTACTGGGACGACCTTGGTCAACGGACAATTAAAATATAGTCTCAACAATATATTCCAGGGTACGACCAATTTTGAGACGGACCTTTATTATCAAAACACTGAGAACGTATTTTTCTATTCCGACAAATTCGAAAATGGCGGCCAATCCGTAATAAATGCCAAAAAATATGGTATCAGACCTAACTTCAATACAAGTTTTGGCTCTTATGGCACAACAAATATAACTTTGACCTATGGGATAGACCTTTTAAAGGACAAAACCAATCAAGGGCTTTTGGATGGAAGGTTATGGGTTCCGAATATCGATTTGATAAGTTGGGCACCCTACGCGCAATCTACCATAAAACTTGACAACCAATGGGTTCTTAAAGCTGGATTGCGATATGACGATATGAATATGGATATCGTAGATTACAATACACTTCCCTATTCAGCTAAAAGCGATGGCAATTTCAGTCCATCCGTAGCCGTGGAAGGAGGCAAACTTAAGTTCAACAATCTGGCCTTCAACTTAGGAGTCCGGTATATACAGCATCAGGAATTTACTCCATACATAAGCTATTCCCAAGGATTTTCGATTGCCGACCTAGGCTCTATATTGAGGTCTGCCGTAGCCGAAAACATAAATGACATCCAGCTGGAACCCGCGGTTACCAATAACTATGAATTCGGCTTTATATCCAAGTTCAATAACTTTCAACTAGAGGCCGTTGGATATTACAGTACCTCCAATTTGGGTACAGGTGTTGTATTTGTGGACGAGATCAATTCCTTCGTCCCCTCAAAACAACCACAGCGAATTTATGGTGGCGAAGTATCCTTGGATTATTTTAGCTGGGACAAGAAATGGCAAATAGGAACTTCATTTTCTTATGTTGAAGGGCTAACCCATAGTGTGGGTGATGAAAATAACTTAACCTATTTGGGAGGTGATGTTATAGCGGCTCCAAAATGGACCACATATATTAACTGGCATCCAACGGAAAAATTAAACACATCGCTTAGAATGACCAATCTGAGTGATAGAAACCGATTCGATCCCTTTATCGATGCCAACGATACTTGGGCCTATAGACATACACAGTTCCCTGTGAGTGGTTATACTTTACTGAATATTTCTATGGCCTATCAATTAAAATCGAACCTATCCCTTTCATTAGGCGTCAACAATATATTGAACGAATACTATCTACCTGCCAGATCTCAGTGGGCCGCACCTTTAAAAACCTTTACAGGGGTAGGAGAAGGAGCCAATGCAAAACTGGGGCTTAGGTTCAATTTTTAAAACATAGGCCCCATGTTCGACTATCATCAGATATAGGGCCTATTTTAAACAAAAGCTTCTTTGGTTACTTTTAACAGGTTTATCAGGAATTTACATCTTTGGCTGGGTCTAACATGTGGCCTGATCGCTTCGATCTCCGGATTGACAGGTTCGCTATATATCTGGCAACCTGAAATAACCAGTATATTCAATCCTGAGCTATTGACCATCGGGCAAAATACTCCTTTCGATGAAAATATGCTCTATAGGACCGCATATGAACTGGTAGAAGAGCACCGGGACAGTCTGACCAAAATAAACCTACCCTATCGGGAGCAACAAACTATTTCCCTGGTATTTAAAAATGGGGCGACCCATTATTACCATCCTATTTCTGGCCACTTTTTGGGTGAAAAATCGGCTACCATCAAATTTTTCGAAAATTTATTGAACTTTCACCGCACCTTGGGGATTCCGAAAATTGGAAAATACATTACCGGAACTAGCACTCTTTTATTTTTCCTGTTATTATTAAGTTCTGGCGTCTATTTGTGGTGGAAAACATATAGCAGCAATCTTATCAAAGGCTTCAAAATTAAATGGTCTGCCAAGAAAAGGAAATTGAATTACGACATTCACAAAGTACTGGGTGCAAGTTTTTTCATCCCTCTCATGGTCATTGCGTTTAGCGGCGCTTATTTCACCTATAATACATACTACAAATCAGTACTGGGCATATTCGATAATTCCGAAAAAGCCAAGTCGGACCAACTTCGACTAACTGTTGGTGGCACCAAGACCTATCAAGATTACCTGCGCAACCCTGACAAAAACTACGACCTTCGTACAATAGTCTTTCCTAATAATGAACGGGAGGGATACCATTTTCGATATATTCAAAATAGGTTTCTTATGTCCGGGCTAAGAAAAACCAAGGAACTGAAAATTGATCAAAAAGGATCTATTACTAGTCTGACGGATTTTCAAACAGATCCCAACAGCAACCGCATTGCAGCACAATTCTATCCCGTTCATATAGGGGAACTTGGAGGGTTATGGGGAAGGGTCATGGTTTTCTTTTCAGGTCTAATTCCAATAACCCTGTATATTACAGGTCTAAGTCTGTTCGTACTGAAAAAGAAAAAGTAATCTGTAATTTTTATTTGGTGTAATTTTCAACATATTAAGTCCGCCGATGCCAAAACCTTTGCCTATACTTATATTCGTTGAAAATAATTGAACAATCAAAACCCACCTGTAGAATGGAATAGAGTTCACACAGCAATCTATGAACAGACGGATAATTATGAAAAGTATAGTATCATGGCAATCTTAGGAATGCTCAAATGATCATTTTGGATCAACTTATCCTAATTTTAGTATTTTTAATGGTGACTTAAATAGTATATCATTTTATACTTTTGGTAAAATATAAGTCTGAATTTAATCTCAAATTTGATAGGACAAAAAATAAGCAAGCTTTAAGGTCAGATCAAAAATTAAACCTCATTATCAATTATAACATTTCATTACTTATATATTTGATCAACCCGTAAAATTGAATAAATATGGCACTTAGTAATTTCTTCAAAATCAATCTACCCTATGGCATTAAGAAAGACAATAACGGTCATTGGGCGGCTTTTAATAGAGAGTATAAGCCCTTGGGCGAGAATGACACCTTTAAGTCTTTTTCTGATGGTGATTTTGTTTACACCAATTATGGCAAGCTTTCCGATAAACTGTTGATGCAACTGGCAGACGGACCTACCTCCGTTCACATGGATGAAAACAATATTATTACTAAGGTATTTTTTTATGATGACGCAACGAATCCATCGAACCATTCAGAATACGATTCGAAACTTTGGGACAATTATTTTGAAAAACTCAGGATTTTATCAAATCAAAAGGCCAAATAACGGAAAATGTTGGTCATTATGTCATAAATTGCACAGCTTAATTGAATAAGAGTTGAGTAGCATATTTAAATTTAGGATTGAGCTGGAGGGTAGTCATCCTACCATATCACGTGAATTTTTGGTTCCATCGGATTTCACCTTTTACAAGTTTCATCATACCGTTCAAATTGTTATGGGATGGGAGAATTATCACCTGTATGAATTTAGCATTGACAGCTATCGTATAGGCCAACAATTTGAGGAGGATGGCTTTAACGGACCTAATGAGATCATCGATTCGAAGACGATAAAAATAGGCGATGTCCTAAAATCCAAAGGCCAGAAATTGGACTACCTCTATGATTTTGGGGATTATTGGCAACATACCTTGACCTTGGAAAGAATCATAGAGGATCTGACAATTCCATTTCCAGTTTGTTGTTCGGGAAATTTAAACTGTCCCCCAGAGGATGTTGGTGGCCTACCCGGTTTTTATGATTTTCTTAAAATCATGAACAAACCTAAGCATCCAGAGTACAAGGAGTTGATTAAATGGGTAAAAAGTAAGCTGGTCGCTGTTGACAGCCAATATGATTCTGAGAAATTCTATAGTGATAAGGTAAATTCTACACTGGTCAATTTAGATATGTACATCAAGGATTGGGAGAATGGGAGTAACCAATAATAAATTTACAAACTAAGCTTATGTTAGAAGATGGTTTTAGTTCGCATAAATATAGCGACATACTGGATCACTTAAAAGAAAATGGATTTCTAAGCATTGAGGATGTTAATAAGCTGCTTAAAGAATATACTACCACCAAAAAAATCACTTTTGACTGTATAACCAAGGAAAAGTCCCTAATAGTTTCGGAAGCTTTGATAGATAATTATCATAGAACCAAGTCTAATTAAAGGTTGCAATAACAACCAGGTTGTTGTCACAACAGCATTAAAAATTAACCACATCTTCCAATGCCCTATCCGTTTCTTTACTTATAAAATTGGATTGATATTGCATGGTAGTAGTAATGGATGTATGTCTATATAGTTTTTGTAACATTTGCACTGGTATTCTGTCCCCGGCAATATGACCAAAACTATGCCTCGCGATATGCATTGTCAACTTTTTATCCAATCCGGCCTTATTGGCTATCTCCTTTAAATGTTTGTTGAACTTGCTAGTAGCCGTATTTGTTTTAGCATACACATCCCTATCATTCTTAATATCGGATATCTTAAGTTCAGGAAAAATAAAATCATTTGGATTTAGCTTATGGCCCTCATAATATTCCAAAATAGGCTTAAGTTTATGAGGTAATTTCAATGACACCAATTTGGAGTTCTTATTCATTCTATAGTGAATCCGTCCATCATACAGATCACTCCAGCGTATTTTTAATACGTCCCCTACTCTAATACCTGCCAAGTAAAAGCTGAATAACCACACATTTCTAGTATGCTCCTCCATCTTTGTAAGGTTTTCCAGGCTTTCAATTCTTTGTATCTCCTTAATTGTCAATCCGACTTTTTCCGTTTCTGGAAATCTTATTTGGATCTTTCCTTTTCCAAAAGGATAACTTTTTTGTTCGACCACACCCATTCTAATAGCTCTATTATATAGAGTTCTAATTACAACAAGATTATTTACAATTGACCTTTCTGACAAATTTTTGTTATTTCTTAGGTACGTTTGGAACCTTATCAAAAAGCCTTCGTCAATTTCTTGGAACATTAACTGCCTGGATTTATAAAACTTTATCACATGATTGACCCTGACCTTGTCAGCATAAAATCGCGTTAACTTATTATTACTTTCCAATTCATTTAGATATTCATCAGAAACACTTGAGAAACTTTTATCAATGTTAGAAGCTGTAAGTTCCTTCTTAACCCGATTCGCGGAAATATCATTGTTTTCAAATTGTAATTCCATCAATGACTTATTGACTTCAGCTAATTTTGTACTCAACAAAGTATTTAGCAATTCAGAATTGGGATGTGATTTACGTACTATGTTTCTGCGCCCATCCCAATGTTTTTGGTCTATATAATGACCTATGAAAATATAACTGGAACTTCTATTTTTTGTAATTCTAATTGCAAGTGGAAAAAGCCCTTCTTTATTAGCCTTTTTCCTAAGTACTATTTTGGTTTTTGAAGACATAACTCACTTATTTTCAATACTAATATAACAATTTTTCAGGTACAACATAGGTACAACATTTTATGATATTAGCTAACATTATTTGATATCATAAAAAATTAAATTACTTATAATCAATTGATTATCAGTTGTATTGTCTCTTTTTGGGATTAAATGGCGTGGACTTAAAATCCAATGGACATTAGTCCGTGCGGGTTCAAGTCCCGCCTCGAGTACAGATAATTGAAAAAGCCCTGACCCATAGGTCGGGGTTTTTTGTATTTGGTGCTGAGCCAAATTTATTTGTGCGAAAGTGGGCGAATACAAAAAATGGCATAATATACCAGCTTTTTCAATTTCAACATGTTTGGGCGGGACTCGCTGTTAGGCACTTCCCGCCTCGAGTACTTTTAAAATCGGCATTAAACTTTTATTCAGTTTTTGCGGATTTTTTATTTACGATTTAGCCCGAATTTAACCCCACAATCTTAAAAATACTACCTTTTGCCCGACAAAAAAGAGGGCCGTAAAAGCCCCCTTGATTTGTTCAAAAATTCATGGTTATTATTCCCATTCGGGAATTTCCTATTTTACATTCCCTATAAACCTGGCCTAATCTTCCTTAGCGTTCAATATATTTTCTTAATCCATTAAGTTCAGGTTAATCATTTTATCCGCTTTGATCAATAGCTTGTGGCTACTGCTCGATAGATTGGTAATATACACCTTTTTGCCTACTTTGTGGTACCTTTCGGTAAGCTTGTTCACCGCTTCAATGGCCGACATATCCACGATACGGCTTTCCCTGAAGTCGATGATGATTTCCTGGGGATCGTTGAGCACATCAAATTTTTCATTGAACATCTTGATGGAACCAAAGAAGAGGGGGCCGTAAATTTCGTAATGTTTAACGCCCTCTTCATCCATTCGCTTTCTGGCACGGATGCGTTTGGCATTGCCCCAGGAATATACCAAAGCCGATACTACTACCCCTATTAAAACGGCAAGGGCCAGATTGTGCAAAAATACCGTTACCAGTATTACAATGATCATGACAATGATATCCGATTTGGGATATTTGTCCAACACCTTAAAGCTAATCCACTCAAACGTTCCTATGGCCACCATGATCATTAGCCCTGTCAAGGCCGCCATGGGCACTTTCTCGATTATTCCCGCTCCGAACATGATGAAGAGCAGCAAGGTCACCGCGGCAACAATTCCAGATAGTCGCGCACGGGCACCGTTGGAAATATTGATAAGGCTCTGGCCCAACATGGCACAGCCGCCCATCCCCGAGAACAGCCCGGAGGTAATATTGGCCAACCCTTGGGCAGCGGCTTCCTTATTGGTCCGCCCCCTTGTTTCCGTAATCTCATCTATGAGCTCCAAGGTCAGCAGGCTCTCTATCAACCCCACCCCGGCCACAATGCCGGCATAGGGAAAAATGAGTTTCAGGGTTTCCCAAGTAAATGGAATTTCTGGAATATGGAACGGGGGGAACCCTCCTTTTATAGATGCGATATCCCCCACGGTTTTGGTGTCTATCCCAAAAGCTACAACAACACCAAAGACCACCAATATTGCGGCCAATGATGCCGGAACGGCCTTGGTGATCTTGGGCAATCCCCAGATGATGAGCATCGTCAAAAGCACAAGGCCCAGAATCACATATAGTTCACTGCCCGTAAGCCAATTACCGGAGACATCCTTGAACTGGTCCAATTGGGACATGAAGATGATGATGGCCAGACCGTTCACAAAACCATATACTACGGGCAAGGGTACCAAGCGCATCAAGGTCCCTAGTCTCAAAGCACCGGCAAGAATTTGGATGATACCTGCCAACACAACGGTGGCGAACACATATTCCACCCCATGACTTTTTGCCAGGACCACAATTACGACCGCGACGGCCCCGGTAGCCCCTGAAATCATTCCTGGCCTTCCGCCCAAGATGGAAGTCACCAGGCCCATAACAAAGGCGGCATATAGCCCTACTAATGGGGGCAGGCCTGCTATCATAGCGAAAGCCACTGCCTCCGGCACCAATGCAAGGGCAACGGTAAGACCTGAAAGGACTTCTGTTTTATAATTTACTTTCTGTGAAAAATCAAACAGTTTTAAATATTGCTTCATTATTGAAAATATGGTATTGGCCCTATCCGGGCATTTGAGGTTATCTAAAAACGTAGAAAATTAAATAGAAGGCAGATCCGATTAGATCCTAGGACAAAAGAATCATGGCGGGGTCGCCACTGGCAATAGATATTGATATGTTGCTCTGGGTTTGTCCATTTTAAGAAGCGACAAATATAGGGCAATAAATCCCATGCCCCAAAATTATTGCTTTTATATTCCACTTTTATAAACCCTTCTAAAAGTAAAAAATCAGTATTGATGCGGGTTTGGGCATGATGGTTGTGGGCAGTTTCATTTTATCTGCCATTGAACTATGTGGCGTCGTTTTTTAATCGGCTTAAAGGAAAGTAAGTCCAATTCTACGGTTTAAACCCTGCTCGAAAATTCGGATTAACGTTGAGAGTTGGATGTTCCCTTTTCCGTTTTCAAGTTTGGATATGTAACTTTTTTTTGTTCCCGCTTTGTCCGCTAACTCTTCCTGAGTCAATTTTGCTTCCTTACGTGCAGTTTTCAACATTTCGCTAATAATGAACATTTGTGCACCTTCTTCATATTTGTTTCGGCTTTCAGTCCCGATTTTTCCGTGTTCAAGTTCAATCAGTTCGTCAAATGTTTTTATGTTCTTATACTTTTCCATATCCGTTATTTTTTGTTGTTAAAATAATCTTGCATTAAATGTTCCGCTTTGATAATTTCTTTTTGCGGTGTTTTTTGGGTCTTTTTTTGAAATCCGTTAAAAAGAACTACCAGTTTTCCTTCGTCAAAACAGCAGAAAATCCGGTAAATGTTCGATTGATACTCAATTCGTATTTCGTAAAGCCCATTGGTTCCTGTCAAATGTTTTAAAAACTTTTCGGGAACTCGGTCAACCTGCTTAATCAACTCAAAAACATATTGAATTTTCCCTTTAACTTTTTGGTCTTGTTTTTGGTAAAATTCAATAAAGTGATTTTAATAGAAGATTATCTTTCTATTCACCCAACAATGTTATCTTAAAAGATAACATTTTCCAAATTTTGGAGAGACTATTTTGGCTGGTCAAAATGTACCACAACAATTGGATATATAACCATATCTCCCACAAGCTTAATCTAACAAATAAATTTTGTTGGATTGCTCCCTATGGTATTTTCCTATTTAAGAGCGCCTGGACGGTGGGGCTATGTTGTTATGCCACACGCAAACCTATAAACCCCATATCTTTTAAACTGAGTGCTGGCATCCGGCTTCTTTAATCAACAATCAAAAAAATTGCTGCAAATGTTTTTTAAAGTAATCGGCACTATCAGCTACACTTTTCATTGGGTGGTGTGCAAAATTCCCTCCCTGCTCCAAATAATAGAATTCGAGTCCGGATTCCATTGGATCCGGGAGTACTTCAACATAATCAATGGAACCATTTCCCAGTTCGGTGTAATCCCTTGTAACCTTATCCATATCCTTTATATGCCACATCACGTATCTCCCCGGTTGTTGGGCAATTAACTCTTTGGGAGTAAATTTAGAAGAATGCATTACCCAATACATATCCATTTGAAGTTTGACCAATGCGGGGTCTGTTTCATTTATAATGATATCAAAACCATTTTCCCCATTCTGATCCATGAATTCGAAGCCATGATTGTGATAGGCAAATCCAAGGCCTGCGGCAGTTACTTGTTCCCCTATTAGATTGAGCTTTTTGGACATCAGTTTAAAATTATCTATCGTACGCAGTTCCGGATCCAACCAGGGCCAGGTGATATATTTCATTTCCAAGGCACGGGCCCCTTTTATACACTGGTCAACAAACCGTTTTAGATCATCTTCAGGTTGCTTAAGATAGGGAGAAAATCCATAATGCCCGCTGGAAACAGTTAGTTGTAGATCATCCAGTATTTTTTTGAATTCCGAAGATTTGTAGCCGTAAAAAGTTCCTTTTTCACTATCAAACCCAAAGGTCTCGAAATCTTCATAGCCCATGGCCTTTACTTCTTTTAAAGTTGCTATGGGATCTTTGGCCATATCTTCGCGGATGGTAAAAAGTTGTAGTCCCATTTTATATGAATGCGACCTAAAGTTTGAAAAACTTGATATGGGCAACAATGCTGCCGACCCAAGGGTCACCGTTTTTTCTATAAAAGCTCTTCGGTTCATAAATTCAATTTTCTAATTTATTAAGGATCGGCATATTTTTTCATGCCCTCCCCTTCTAACCTTGGCATGTTATGGAAATTGATCCCTTCCAATGCAACCCAATTTAAGGATTTATTCCCCTATAAACTAAACTATGAAATTAAATACCTGCCTTAGCGGTAAGCAGGTATTTTTGGAACAGAATAAAATTCTTTGACAAAGACTGGATGATACCTTGGACATAAGCAGTGAAATCTATTTTTTTGCTAACTGTAAACTGCCACTGCCTACTGTGGATAACCAACGTTTATAGATACGAATCCCAATAACCACCGGGAGCAAAATTTTAACCTTCAACCAGATAAAAAGACAGTCCTGGCCCGCACAAAAACCAAGTGACCCCAATAGGCCAATTTTGTCATTTACATTATTTAGATTAAAGTCTGTACAACGGCTACTGCTGTTGCCCGTTGGTTTATTTCCCTTCCTCAGCAATATATTCCAATAGGTCGCCCGGCTGGCATTCCAATACACTACAAACCGCTTCCAAAGTGGTAAAGCGAATGGCCTTTGCCTTCCCCGTTTTTAAAATAGACAGGTTGGATAGGGTCAGACCCACTTTGTCCGACAGTTCATTGAGCGACATTTTTCGCTTTGCCATCATCACATCCAAGTTTACAATAATTGGCATAGCTTATATGGTTAGGTCATTTTCGGATTTCATATCTACGGCATTCCGCAATATTTTTTCAAGTACTGCCAATGCGATGGCCACGGTGATAGAAATAAAAATGGTTATAATACACATGGAAAGAAAACCAGCGGCATCGTCTTCTGGATTATGAAATATCACTATGGACAGTCCCGCAATCAAAATTAAAATACTCAAAAGGATGGCACAATATTTTATACTTCTTAAAGTCCTTATCGAGTTTAAGGTAAACAATTTATCCTGTGCGATATTTCCAAGTAATTTGAATGCCTTGTACAAGGCCACAAAAAAAGCGATCGACGAGACATATCCATAAAGGATGAAGGGATCCAAATAAATACTGAACAGATCCAAGTTAACCGCCCTTCCCTCGGTCAATGGAAACCGAATCAAAATAAAAAGTGCCACCATACCGATAAGCACAATGACTGCCCGAAGAAATAGTATTGAAGCTCTTTTCATATGTAGATATTTATTGTTTTTCAGCGGTCATACCTGCCCGAATACATCGTTCAGGCGGGTGTAATTCGCATATCTTTATTTGGGTTTGCCCGCCAGAATGAATCTTTCGGGCTGGCGACCAAATTTTGGTCATGCTCGTTTCATAATGGGTACGTAAATTTTCTTAGCCTACAAATATATTTAATATTTATTGATAAACAATAAATAATAAATGTTTTTAGATAAAATAAGGTATCTCACCTAGTAATTTACCAATTCAAAACTTGAATTATCAGACTATTGGGATCAGTTCCGTTTAATAGTTCAATTACTGCTTTTATTTCAGGGACAAATACCGGAAAAACCAAATTATTAGGGGGATAGGAGATTAATGCTAAGGAACTTTATTAGTCTACCAGTAAACTAACCAAATCCAACATATAACCGCTATAGCAGGATAATTGTCCACTTGAAAACATCATATTTGTGACTTGGAGAGGAAAGAGATTGGCTTCGAAACTGATCCGATAATGGTGCTTTTTGCAGATTATTATAGATTTCAATGACATTTATCATTTTCTGGCTTGATCCATAGACCTACCTTTTTCGGCTCAAAATTGCTTCTGAACATATGGATTTAATAGAGGGCATAAACGCACTGAGACTTGAAAAAAATGCCATAATTCTCGCGCACTACTACCAACGTGATGAAATACAAAAAATAGCCGATTACGTTGGTGATAGTTTGGGGCTTTCACAAAAGGCAGCGGATACCAATGCATCAATAATTGTATTTGCCGGGGTACATTTTATGGCAGAGACTGCAAAAATCCTAAATCCAACTAAAAAAGTACTGTTGCCCGACTTAAGTGCAGGCTGTTCATTGGCCGATTCCTGTCCGCCCGATTCCTTTTCTAAATTCATAAAATCGCACCCGGAGCATTTGGTCATTACTTATATTAATTGCTCTGCAGAAATTAAAGCAATGAGCGACATTGTCTGTACTTCCTCCAATGCCCTAAAAATAGTGGAGTCGGTACCAAAGGACAGACCGATTATTTTTGCGCCCGACAAAAATCTGGGTCGCTACATAAGTAAAAAAACAGGAAGGGACCTATTGCTTTGGAATGGTTCCTGTCTAGTACATGAAGCTTTTTCCGTAGATAAATTGTTGGCCCTATACAAGACCTATCCCGAATCGAAAATAATTGCCCATCCCGAATCTGAGGAGCACATCTTGGAACTTGCCACCTACATTGGCTCCACTGCCGGTATGATCAATTATGTAAAGAACCGTCCCGAGGAACAGTACATTGTGGCCACGGAAGCAGGCATATTGCACAAAATGCAACTAGAGGTCCCTAATACCGTTCTTATTCCGGCACCTGCAGAGGAAGACAATACCTGTGCCTGTAGTGAATGCGCCTTTATGAAAGTAAATACCCTTCAAAAACTATATGATTGTCTTTTAAATGAAAGACCACATATTGAAGTACAAGAGGACATAAGGTTACGCGCACTGCAACCAATTCAAAGAATGCTGGAATTATCTAAATGAAATGATACATGCAAATTATCTTGTTATAGGCTCGGGAGTTGCAGGATTGACCTACGCCGTAAAAATTGCCACAAGGTTTCCCAATAAGGCCGTAACCATAGTCACTAAGGCAGATGAACAGGAATCCAATACCAAATATGCCCAGGGCGGTGTTGCGGCAGTAATGGACTTGGAAGAAGATTCCTTTCGGAATCATATAGAAGATACTTTGTTGGCGGGAGACGGACTATGTGATGAGGCCGTAGTAAAAATGGTCATTGTGGAAGGTCCGAAACGGCTTGAGGATTTAATAACTTGGGGGGCCAGTTTTGATGTAAATGAATCCGGTAAATTGGATTTAGGACTGGAAGGTGGACATTCGGAATGCCGTGTTGTGCACCATAAGGATATTACCGGGTTGGAAGTAGAGCGGGTATTATTGCAACAAGTTCATAAATTGCCAAATATCACTGTTTTGTCCTATCATTTTGCCATGGACCTGATTACGGAACATCAACTTGGATTTTCGGATCCAAATAAAATTAGCTGCTACGGGGCTTATGTCTTGGATCAAAGGACAGGGAACATCATCGCCATTAAGGCAGATAGAACAGTATTGGCATCAGGGGGTATCGGTAAGATATACGGTCATACTACCAATCCTACGGTAGCAACCGGAGATGGTATAGCCATGGCCTATAGGGCCAAGGCCGAAATTAAGGATATGGAGTTTGTGCAATTTCACCCTACGGCCCTTTATAACAGTAAGAATGGGCGCTCATTTCTAATTTCCGAAGCGGTAAGGGGCTTCGGTGCGGTACTTCGAAATAAAAGAGGCCATAGATTTATGCCCGACTATGACGAAAGGGCGGAATTGGCATCCAGGGATATCGTATCCCAATGCATTGACGCCGAGTTGAAAAAATCAGGGGACAAAATGGTCTTCTTGGATTGCACCCACTTGGATATTGCAGATTTCAAAAATCATTTTCCAACTATTTACCAAGAATGTTTAACCCATCATATTGATATTGAAAAAGACTGGATCCCTGTTGTTCCGGCTTCGCATTACCTATGTGGCGGTATCGTTGTGGATAAGAACGGACAGACCACGGTGGCCAACCTTTTTGCCTGCGGTGAATGTTCAAGAACGGGATTGCACGGAGCCAACAGACTGGCTTCCAATTCCTTATTGGAAGCCTTGGTTTACGCACATAATATTTTTGAATACCACGCCACACATCCATTAGATCCCAATTGCACGAATATTCCCGAATGGAACGATGAGGGAACAAGTATTCCCAAAGAATATATCCTGATCCAACACAACTTGGAACGGCTGCAGCACCTTATGAGGGATTATGTGGGCATTGTTCGCAGCAATAGTCGATTGACAAAAGCTGCCCGACATCTTGATCTGATCTACAAAGAGGTGGAGGAACTTTATAAGAACACAAAAATAAACACCAGGCTCTGTGAATTGAGAAATATGGTGAACGTAGCCCATTTGATTATTCATCAATCCCTGGAACGAAAACAAAACAAGGGCGGCTATTATAATTTGGACAATGCCCAAATAAATACGGATAATCCCTTTAAGAATCTACTATGAATTATAACCAATAATATTTAATATAAGGTACTGATAATGGAAAATCAAAAGAAAAATAATCTACCATTTATTTATTCCTGTTCCGGTTGTAGCAATGTGGCCCAATTGGCAAACGATATTGCCATAAAAATCAATTCCGATGGTATCGCCGAAATGTCCTGCATAGCCGGAGTAGGTGGAAAAGTTAAATCACTTGTTAAAAAGGCCAGGTCGAACAGGCCAATAATTGTAGTTGACGGATGTCCCCTTCAATGTGCCAAAGAATGCCTGAAGAACATAGACGTCGAACCCCATGTACATATTGTCTTAACGGACCATGATCTTAAGAAAAAAAATAATGTCCGTTTAAAATTGGAAGAGAGATTGGATATTATTGAACATATTATCATGAAAATAAATAATATACAAAAAACATGCCGCCCATAAAAACGAAGTTTACGACCAAGCCCTTTACACCTATAAAAGGTGGACAACAATGTATCCGTCCCCCCTTTGATCAATGTATCCATTCCCGTTTGATCTTTGAAATAATATAATTGGATATTTAATACCATAAATGCCTGGATAGCAAAACTTCTAATGTCTCAATTCTAATATCTAACATCTAGCATCTCAATAATACTAACATCTAACTTCTATCTTCCCAAAACCTCCCTATTCACGATATTTCCTTCCACATCGTAATGTAAGAATTCAATTTGCGGTATGTTCTTTTCCCTATATACTTTTACAGCCAAAAAACCACCCTTTACCCTAAGGAACCTGTGCTCCGTGCGTTTGTCATTAGGATCCCATCCCTGGGCATGGGAGTCGCTGGATGGTCCCTGACTAAACTCCATTAGGCCTGTATCCGGATCAACCGATACATACTGCCAATGCCTGTCCCCATTGATCACGAACATTTTCTGCTCGGATAGGTATTGCCGCAACCAATCGCCCTCTGTTTTAAACGACATATTGGAATGGTTGTCCGTTTTTCCCTTGGCCCTATCCGGACCGACTATGGGGGTAGGAGAACTCAGAATCTTAAACGTGGCATCCGAGGCTTCCACCGTATTTTTAAACCACTCAATCTGCTCCTTGCCCCAAATACTTTTATCCTTTCCGTCCGGAGCCTTATTATCACTTCTGTAATCCCTACCCTCTACCATCCATATCTGAAGATCCTTTCCCCATCTAAAGGTCCTATAGGATTTATCCATGATCGGGGCCTGCTCGTTCCAGATGAGTTGCCCGTCCTCAAAACCCAGTTCCCCGAATGGGGAGGAGGTGGGCATGGCGTCGTCCTTTAACAGATCGTGATCGTCCTTTTGCAGGTACAACGGGGTATTGTTGTAGAAATTGACCAGGGAAGGCCAAGAATTAATGGCGTGCCACTTATGTCTCGCCAATGGAACGTTGTAGGCCATAGGCCCAGGTTTGTCATAATACACATAATCTCCCGTTTGGCAGTGGAACAACGGATGTAATTCCAGCATTTTATCATATATCTTAAAGCCCCTATCAGGATCGTCGTAAGACCAAAAGTATTGACAAGTGGAAGATGTAAAAAGTACAGGTACCGCCTCATTTGCCAAGGGCGCTGTGGTAAAGCCTCCCTGTATTTCGGCAATGGGCGCCTCGGGCGACTTTCTGCCCCTAATGGTCAGCGTATAGGCCGTATTGGATGTTAGTCCTGTAATCCTTTGTTTAAAGGTAAAGTCCCTATACTCCGAAACATATTCCCATGGGGTGTTGATTACGGTGTCCTTGGATCGCACTTCCAATCTTAGCTGTCCAAAAGAGCCTTCTACCGCCCCGTCCATTTCATATACCGGCATATTGTTGTCAAAGTTGATGGGGCTTCTAAAAGGAGCCCCCTTTTGTTGGTGTTTTATAGGAACAGGTTTTTTAGAACTGCACAATCTGGTCCATAGTATTGCCGAAGTAGCGGTTATTTCCCCAATCTTGAATCCGTTGGTAAAGTATACTTGCTCATTATTTTCTTGAGCCTGGATAGGACCGCATAATATTGCAAAAATTCCTAAGGAAATCAATACTCGTATTTTCATTGTGTTCAGTTTATGTTATAATTCTATATTTGATTGGGTATAGGTGGGTACTCTTATCTGTGGAGCATTTACTTAGTTTAGGATTATAGCCCTATAATTGTATTATAGGGCATACAATATATCCAATCAAATTATGCTTTATTCATAACTTTGGTCATTTTTTTTATATAGAAGTGGCCCAATCCCTTTTGGATCCTTCCAAAAACAAACTAATCCACTCCTATGCACCAAAAGTACAGACGGTAAAGCAATTGATATTATGCAATTGGCCGAAATCAGACTTCCTATCTCAACACCTCTATTAATTGATCATTGTTAATTGTTAATTGCTTATTGTTCATTGCCTATTGCAAAAATATTCTGTTTATTTTATTGTAGGTATCAATAGTTATGGGTATTTTACTATTTAAAACTTCCCATTATGAAAATAAAAAATATCCTTTCGCTTTGCATATTTGCTTTGATCATTTTTTCTTGTTCATCCACTAAAAAAATGGCAAACGACGCTCTTTTTAATGGCGCATGGGAACTAGAGTACCTTTCTGGACCCCGAATTGCCTTTAACGGGCTGTACCCTGACAAAAAACCCAAAATCACGTTCAACAAAACAACCAACTCGGTAAGCGGCAATAATAGCTGTAATGGTTATTCGGCCGATTACAGGCTGGACGGTAATGAAATTTCTTTTGGAGAACCTGGACCAACCACAATGATGTACTGCGGTGAAGGAGAAAATTTCTTTTTAAATACGATAAAAAAAATAGATAGGTATGAAATTGATACGGATGGAAAATTGAATTTGATGATCGGTGAAGTACCTATGATGCGTTTTAGAAAATTGATAGATCAAAATTAAATAAAAAATGAAAAAGCTGATTATCCTATCGTTATTGGCCGTTGGCCTTACGAATTGTAAAAACATAACAAAAGAACAAGGGACAAAGGAAGAAAAAGAAATTATGGCCACTAAAGAATCACAATCCTTATTGGCACTTGGTTGTTATTCCTATGACACCAACAATAATACTGTAAATATTGAAATTACTGGTATTCAGAATGGGGTTACCGGGAAATTAACATACACACTGGATGGAAAGGACCGTAATTCCGGAGTTTTTACAGGACATTTAAATGGCGATAAACTAATTGGGGAATACTCATTTATGTCGGAAGGTATCCAAAGTAAACGGGAGGTAGCCTTTTTGGTAAAAGCCGACCAACTTATTGAAGGCTATGGCGAATTAAATGAAGACGGAACCGCATTTGTTGACAAAAACAATATCAGCTATACTTCTGCCATGCCATTGACCAAAACGGATTGCAATAAATAAAGTGCATCTTTTTTATTTGCAAATGGTAAAGGTATTCTAGGGTAAAGCAACCCTATCTGAAAATAGCGACACTAAGCATTAAACCCAATTCCTTAAGAACGGGAAAATAATAAAGGAAATCCGATAGTAGTTTTGCCCTAATCCACTCTTTGCTTAATCTCCGCTAAGACGTACTCTTAGCGTTGTTTTTCGGTTGTTCATGACATACGCTGGAATTCGCAATTCGATACGTTTAAGGTTCTCAATTTGTCGATCCAATTCCAATGGTGCAGGGTCCAAGGAAACCACGGATACCGATATTTCAGGATGTGACAAATTTTCCAACCTCAGTTGTTTGCCGTCTTGACTCAGAATTGCCCCTCCTTTAACAATCTCAACATCGGCAACTGTAATTAGCTGCCAAGTAATCAATTGCGTTGAATCGGATGCCTCCAAGGTGTCTTCAATTAGCAATGATATTGGGCTGTCCTTAACAAATCGACGGTGCGCACTTTTTAATTGACCTTCAAAGACAGCACTAAGGTCTAGTGAAGCCTCTGGTCGATCCCCGTTCTTAAAGTCGGTAAAAATAGCTTTGCCATCAACTTTATGGTGTTGGCCGTTTACGCTCAAAGTACTATGCCCAAAATTATTTTTCGTTAATAGCGTCCAACGATCACACTCCTGACAATTATGCCAAAGATCAAAACCGGTCTCTTCGAGCGTGTGATATTTCTGATTTCCGGTATCGATAGACCAACGCACACCGTTAAGTTCAAATACGAAAGACCCTCCATCCATATTGCCATGATTAACCGTTCCACTACCCCCTTTTCCTCCAAAATAGTACTGATTGGGATCCCCAGTAGGGGATTTAAAGATTACAATTGGGTTTTCGCCATCACCTTTCCAAGCCAATGGGACTTCTTGGTCCTCTTTTTCCTTATATTGAGAAACCCATACCAGACCGGCACCGGCATTCCTCCCTAATTTTCCCATATTATCGGCGGGGGCCAAAAAACGGTCTTCCTCAAAAAAAGCCTTATTGCCCGTTTTGGAAGCAAACCAAGCCAAAGTAATATCGCCCTGTTGGCTACGCTTATCACTACAATCGGCAAAATTATAATACCAACCGGACGGAGCGTTGCAAAGCAATCTGAAATTGGCACTCTCCAAAAAGGCAGGAAATGCGGCCAATCCGAAATCAGTGCCAAATGCACTTTCGAACATAGCAGCCGTGAATACGGTAAAAGAGGTGCCATATGACCAATAGGTAGACCCTTCGGGATAAACACCATCGGGACCGTAGGCCACAAGTGCCCGAGGCATACTGTCCAAAGCCCTGCTGATGGTCTTTGCCGCCAATTCAGGATTTTTATCGGCTGTGACTATAGAGGCCGCTACCATACCACCGTGGCATACCTGATTCCAATTATTGCTGCCTCCTACCCACCATGTATTGCCTTTTTCATTGTAACTAGGTTTGATTCCTTTCTCTATAAGCGAAACTTTGGCCAGTTCAACAGTACTCGAAGGCAATGCCTCACCTGCCCAATCAATGCCGAATGCAACGGCCATCGACATTTCTGCCACATCGAGGTAATGTGATGGATTCCAGTCCGAAAAATTGCACACGGCTTTTAGTTCCTCATCTATCCGAGCTAAAATAACCGGATCCTTTTCAATGCGATAGACCATTCCCAAAATATTCATACGATACAACATTTCCCGTGATACATCAAGCAACCTTCGGCCTTCCAACTCCCTCATCAACAGTGGTTCTTTTTGAATCTCAACGGCATTGGCCTGTATTGCCTTGTACAGATTCCGGACAACGGGATCTGTTTTCAGTCGCTTTATGAGATTTTTTTCAATTTTAGGGTTTAAGACCAGCTTTGGTCCTGCCTTTTTTAGCTTTTTTTGAAGATATTGTACACTTATAGGATTCTGAAGCTTCGGGAGATTACTATTAGTCCCCTCTTGGGCCCTTGTAATCTGGACAGTTAATAAACATATTAGTGGTAAGGACAATAACAACCTTTGGACTTTTCTGAATGGCATTTGGAATTGGTTTAAGTATTAATGAAATCGTTCAGATATTTAAAAAACATAGCCATCAACTTTGGATGGCCATGTCTCATTAAATTAATGTCTATTACCACCCAGGATTTTGACCTAGGTCGGGATTTTGCGCTATTTCCGAAAGTGGAATTGGCCACAAATAGTGTTTGTTCTCGTCAAACTGCGGGGTAGCCCATGCTGAACCCCCAAACGGATCTATATAGGTTTTTCCCGAAATGGGATCTACGGCCGTTTTTACCGTAGCTCCAACATAGCGTGCCTCGGCCGCTGCATCCCACAACATACCAAAATCTTTCTTCTGCAATTTTGCCCCTTGTTTCCATCGGCGAAGGTCGTCATAACGAAAACCTTCCATAAACAACTCAATGCGTCGCTCCCTTCTGATCTCAGCAATCAATGGGGATATTCCGTCATCTGTATACCGGGGATCAACCGGCACATTGGCCATATCAAGGTGTGGCATGGCCACACGATCCCGTAAGGCATTGATCGTCATATCCAAATCGTCTTGGGTAATGGTGCCCAATTCGGCCACTGCTTCCGCATAATTGAGCAAGGCCTCACCCAAACGCAAAGTAATGGCCGGAGTCCATGAAGTATTGTACGATCTGTAAGCTGCCTCAACATCATAAACTTTAATGATATGATAGCCCGTTGCACTTTTTTCTCCACCTACCATACCGGTTACGCGAGGATAGGTAAAATCTCCACTATTGCCGAAGTTATAGTATTCCCGGTCATCTGGGTGCAGAATTGTTTGTCGAAGACGCGGATCCCGGTTTTCGAAAACATCTTCAATTTGGCCATCTCCTGCATATAGTCCGGATAGGGTGATAGGCAGTCCATCAGTGCACAGATAATCTTCGACCATACTTTTGGTTGCTCCACCGTTATATCCTCTCCAATAGGACATTACGTGATTGGTATACTGTCCTGGATCGTATTTCCTCCATAAAATAACCTCAGGATTGCCATCAAGGTCCAATTGCCGGTGATAGGCATTATAATCATGTTCAGGATCTCCTGTGCTATATAGTGAATAAGGGCTATTTTCTATTAGCTCTTTTGCCGCATTGGCCGCCTCGGTAAGCCACATTTCACTATTACTGCCACCGTGGTATTTTTGCCATGTACCCTCAAATAGACATATTCTTGATTTGATCAATAAAGCGGCCCACCGATTCAATCGCCCATGATTGCCCCCATCGCCCCAAGCCTCTGGTAGGTTTTGGGAAGCAAAATTCAAATCTGCCAAAACATTCAACATAACTTCATTGCGCGGGGTTCTGGCACTGAACAATTCTTCCGAATCCGTAGAAAGTTCTTCATCCATCCAAGTGATGTCCCCAAATTTCGAAACCTTATCGGCATAGAACCAACCTCTAAAAAGACGTGCTTCAGCCCTATATTTATCTTTAATTTCTTCAGAAACATTGGCAAGGTCATAGTGCTGAAGGCCAATATTCAAAGAGCGTACGAAATTCCATCCGCGATAACCGTACTGTTGGGAACCATCGGGAACCGTATAAATGCCGGCCCGTAAATTTCTATAACGATCATGTCGGTTATGCTGGGCCGTAATGTTATCGGAGGCTTCATCCAAATACCAAATACTGGTATTGTTGCTTTCAAACCCTTCTTGATGGCCCATCATGATCGGGATATCGGAATCGATCCGCGCTAGGTGATAAAAATTGTTATTGTACACCTGTAAATCGCTTTCAGTAGACCAGAAGGTGGCATCGCTAACTCCATCTAACGGCAATCTTTCCAGAAAATCATCGTTGCAGCCAAACAAAAGGAGTATCGTCGAAAACCGCATTATATCTTTAATTCTATTAGTTCTCATAGTATATATTTTTTAAATTAAAATGATGCGTTGACTCCAAACGTAAAGATTCGCTGTAAATAATATTCTTGGGTTACCGTAAACACCGATTCAGGATCAAGAGGTTTGTGCATTTTAGTATACTCCCAAAGGTTCTGGCCAGATAGGTATAGCTGAAATTTATCCATACCCAGATTTTCAAGGACATTGTTGGGCAGATTATAACTAAGCGTAACGTTTTTAAGACGAATATAGGCCGCGTCCTGTACATAACGGGACTGGGGTACAATATTACGCTTGTTGGAGGTTCCGACCAGTGGTGCAGCAAAATAGGCATCCCGATTATCGGGACTCCATGATTCCGTTAAGTAATACTTTTCCGTTACCCCCGAATTATTAGGGTAAAAGGCATTCCAATTGCCGTTTCCGGGAAGGTAGTCCCTAAATAAACCTTGAAAAAAGAGATCCAAAGACCAATTTTTGTATTTAACATCAGGGTTGATCCCAAAGGAATATCGCGGAGTTGTATTCCCTATGATCCTGCGATCTCCAGGATCGCTTAAGGTATTACTTCCACTATCTATTTTATCATCACCATTAAGGTCGGCATACTGCATGTCCCCGACCAGGAAGTTCGGATCTATGAACGATTGGTCCGGTGCTGCATCCAACTGGGCCTGGTCCTGAAAAATTCCCACCGTTTCATATCCCCAGATATCGCCTATCTTCTGTCCTACATAATATTCAGATAATGCCCCAGAAGGATTAATATATTTGGTGATTTCCGATTGACTGTCGGCCAGGGCAAGGTTTAAGCCCCATCGGCCATGCTCACCAAAGGTATCGCGCCATGTAACGGAAAGCTCCCAACCTTTGGTCCTCAAATCGGCTGCATTTGTTGCAGGTGCGTTGGTTCCTAAAAGTCCGGGGTAGCTTACGGACATCAGCATGTCCTCGGTATCACGTGTATAATAATCCGCCGTAATGGCCAGCTTATTTTTAAATAGCGCCAAATCAAGTCCAATGTTCTTGGAGACGACAGTTTCCCAAGTTAAACTTGGACTGACCAGACCTCCAGGACCTACATAGGGAGTTCTGCCCGAACCTAGAATATATGCGGAAGTGCCCGAATTCAGGCTTGAGATATAAGGGTAAAATATGTCATTCCCATTACTGTCCTCTACCGATTGATTCCCCAAAGTACCCCAAGAGCCACGTATCTTAAACTGATCCAACCAACCGCTGGCACCACTCATAAAAGACTCTTCAGAGATGTTCCAACCCGCAGAAAAAGAGGGGAAAAATCCAAATCTATCATCCGTAGGAAAACGCGAAGTACCGTCATAACGACCATTGGCCTCAAAAAGGTATCGATCCTTATAAATATAGTTTAAACGATAAAAACCACCTCTCAACGAAATTGCCGTTTCGTTTCCATTTGTTGTCTGTGCACCCGTAGTGGCTTTAATATTTGTAATGGCAGGGGTTATCAAGGTTTGTGCCCGTGCAGAAAAATAGCGCTTATGTCCCCATTCTTGGTTAAAACCGATCATGGCTTTTAAGAAGTGGTCTTTATCTGCACGATCAGCATTGAACTCGTATTCCGCAAAAGCATTAAAAACATAATATTCATTGCGATCATTGGATTCTTGAATATAGTCATTTCCACTAAGGCCATTGGTAATAATAGGATCTGCATTTAGGTCTGTATCTATTATTTCAATTTTACTTGCAACCTCCTTATCGTTTCTGTTAGACGTATTGTATGAGAAATCACTTCTGATTTTTAGGCCGGGGAGAGGGTCTAAAGTAATCCCTTGTGTTAACCAAGTATCGCCGGTTACAAAAGTATCGCGCCCACCGTCTTCCAAATAAGGCAGAAATATGGTGCCTCCAAAGTATTTACCAATGTAAGGCTCATAAACTGCATGATCCCCAGGTGTAAGATAATACGGTAAATCGGGAAATTCTACGGGTGTAATGGCATTTACCCTGGCAACGGAATTGATGTTGACATCCCAATTGTAAAAATGCGGTTTGTCACTATTTTGGGCATTAAACACAATTTTTGAATCCAAGCTGAGCCAATCATTTACTTTGTAGTCCGTTTTCATCAATACGTTATAACGTTTGAACTTCTCATTTTTTTCGCTATTGTTAATGTATCCGTCTTTATTGAGATACCCGAACGACACATAATAGGATGCCTTTTCGGTAGCCCCGCTTATGCTAAAATCATAGGTCTGTTGGGGTGCGAAATCGGCAATGGCCCTGTTGTTATAATCATTGTAACCATAAAAACGAAGATTTCCGTTTACCACACCCCACTCATTTGCCGCTATGGGGTTTTCAGAATACCTTTTTGTACCGGTTACATAATCCTCATCATATCTTGGTTGTCCACTGGTACGAATTTGCGCCTCGTTAAGATAGTTTACCAAATCATATGGATCGGTTACGGGATCTATATTAAATATAGGCTTTGCGTAGGATTGCTGTGTACTAAAATTGATAGTAGTCTTGCCGACCCTACCCTTTTTCGTTTCTACCAAGATAACCCCAAAAGCACCCCTTGCACCATAGACAGCGGCAGCCGAAGCATCTTTAAGTACTGAAACACTTTTGATATCATTTGGATTGATACGTTCAAGGTCCATGGGTACTCCATCTACCAATATTAAAGGGCTTCCCCCATTTATAGAAGTAAAACCTCTAATATTAAATTCGGCGGATTCGCTCGGATCCCCGTTTCTGATAGAAATGTTAAGGTTGGGGACTACCCCCTGTAACCCCTGTCCTGCCGAAGTAATAGGCCTATTCTCTAGACGTTCGGCATCGGCAATACCTACAGAACCGGTCAGGTTCTTCTTTTTCTGGGTACCATAACCTACAACAACAACTTCCTCCAGCTGTCCGGCATCAATAGAAAGGGTTGCATTAACAGTGGATTTTCCTCCGATGGCCACTTCAGTTGTTTTGTAACCTACATAGCTAAAAACTAAAATACCTTGGGAAGGCGCCTCTATACTATAATTACCATCAAAATCTGTTACTGCACCCGTGGATGTTCCTTTTACGACTACACTGGCCCCAGGTAACGGAAGACCGTCCTCGTCCAAAACCTTGCCTTGTACAATCGATTGTATTTTCTCCATAAAAGAAAATGGTTCATCTATTCCTGCATACGCAAATGCTGGTGGTATGCCCATAGAAAACAGCATTACAGGCAATAAAAAGCCCTTAGCTTTTGGGATCAATTTTTGTAAGCGATTTTTCATCATAATAAATAAATTAAGTTAGTTGAGATACTGATAGTTGAGATAAACCTGTTAATTTTGCAACTACAAATCTTGGACAACCCATTGCAAGGGTAAATATCATATCCTAAAAATATTAAGACCTTTTTTATTTAAATTTTAAAATTACTTGCATAGAGTTATTGATTTCTTGCAAAATAGAGTTCAAAATTATGTATTAACAATTATTTAACTTTTCTAATATAGGAATAGATTTAATAAAAAAAAAGAAATTTCCTTCTTTTATTAACATAATCTCCCATAACATAAAAATTAGGCTACAAAATACACTATGTTCATAATTTGCCTTTAAGAGTAATGGCAAGGGGTTTAGCATGTTAAACTATTAGTGCCATAGGATTTATTAGGATATATACGGAATAAATTAGACCATATTATGATAGTAAAAACAATCTGGCATGAAGTTGGGTAATTTTCCCACCCACCATTTGCAAATAGTAATTTGAACAATATTTTAACAAATCGCTGGGCAATTGGGACAAAAAAATAAATGCCCTGGTTAACCTGTTTACTATTTTAAATTTAAAATACTATTTTAGGTGCTTCAAACTATAATTCATTTTATGAACGCCAAATACAACAAAAATCTTTTTATCATTTTCCTAATCATTGGTATAGGTCTTAGCTCTAGTGAATGTGGAGCACAAAAGAACATGAAGTGGAAACGGTTGTTCAACGGAAAGGATCTAAATGACTGGCAATTAAAAATAAGGTACCATAAATTGAACGATAATTTTGGCAATACATTTCAGGTCAAGGACGGAAATATTCAGGTAAGATATGATGACTATACCAAATTTGACGAACAATTTGGACATCTGTTTTATAAGGAGCCATTTTCTTCCTATTTAATAGGCGTTGAATATAGATTTGTTGGCGATCAAGTTAAGGGAGGACCGGGGTGGGCCTTTAGGAACAGTGGCATAATGGTTCACGGTCAGGATCCAGCGACCATGACATTGGACCAGGATTTCCCAAATTCCATTGAGGTACAGTTATTGGGAGGAAATGGCAGGGACGAACGTTCTACGGCCAATTTATGCACCCCCGGCACCCAGTTCGAAATGAAAGGCAAAATAGTAAAACAACATTGCACCAATTCCACTTCCAA
The DNA here is from genome assembly GCF_003426735.1 of Arenibacter sp. P308M17. GTDB lineage: Bacteria > Bacteroidota > Bacteroidia > Flavobacteriales > Flavobacteriaceae > Arenibacter. Next base: position 975,396 of record NZ_QVON01000001.1, on the reverse strand, counting down.
AACTTACCACGGTAATCAATGGGTAAGGGCGGAAGTCCTTGTCCTAAGGGACTCCCTAATTGTCCATTATGTAAATGGGGAAGAAGTTATGCGATACAACAAACCCCAACTAGACCCCATAAAGGGATCGGAACAAGGCAAATTTCTAAAGTCCGGAAGCATTTCCCTACAAAGCGAGAGTCACCCGGTAGACTTCCGAAAAGTAGAAATCATTGATTTGGAAAAGTTTGCGGACAAACCTAAGAAATTGGAAAAAATTCTTGCCAAACTAAGGGCAGAAAAGAGGGTTCCCGTTCAGTAATATTGACGAAACTCAACTACACAACAAAATTACAAACCTATCGGCCAAGACAGGGGCTTTGAAACAGGATGAAATTCCTTGATAAGGACTGGATGGTAAGTTGGCTGTATGCAGTATGCAGTATGCAAAAAAACACTGCCCACTGCCACTGCTAACCGTGGACTCCCCCATTAATAGAAACCAATCCTGACAACCATAGGATACAGGCAGGCTTGCCCGCTCTCTTTCCTCAGGGGAAACATTTTGATAGTTAACCTAATTATTACGACCGATTACATAAATTACAGATCGGAAATTACTACAAATGTAAATAATGAGTACATTTGATAAAAACAAATCTTATGGCAAAGAGTCAAGATGCAAAGAAAAATGTAAAAAAGGAACCCGTTTTATCCGCCAAGGAAAAGAAAGCGGCAAAAAGGGACAAGAAAGCCAAAAAATCCTAGTGTGGGGTCAACGCTCCTGTGTAGTTTAAGTCGCCGATATTTTTTAACTGGCCAAGGCAAAAAAAATGTTGCATAGCCATAGCTACGGAACTGTTTTTTTTTAACGAAGCCCAAGTGAAAAAGAACAAGATTTGGGATGTTAAATTAGGTTTGAAAGGACACTGAGGTAGAAAGTATTTATCCCCTAACACCCCTGTTTCTGGACCATTTTTAAAATTCCTGCCCTACATTAAAATTCGTAAACGAAGTTGTCGGGTACTTATTCAAAACAAAACCACCCTGTACAGAATTTCTTATCTTCAAAATACAGTATCCCTGAACAGTACATGACAAAAACCGATTAGAGCATAAAAATGCGTCATTGCGAACAAAGTGAAGCAATCTGCCCAATGGGCGACAGATCGCTTCGAACCTCGCGATGACGAAAAACTATTTTTTGTCATGTTCTAAAGACTCCCTTATATTTATTTACCTTAAAATAGGATTATTTTAACCTCCTTTATATTTTAAGTAAGTATTTATTTACATTTCATCGAATATTTGGACCAATAAAAGTTTTTATAGAATATTGATCAAATTATTTCGGAACCTTTGGAAAACAAAACCTCCGTAAAATGAAAAAATATTACTTTTTGTTCCTAGTATCAATCTCATTATTAATTACTAGTTGTGGGAAAGATGACCCCTCCTCTAACGATCCCTCTACGAGTGTTAAGGTGTATCCCTTGAGCTCTGTTTCCAATTCAAAAATCTCGGGAAAGGTAAGCTTTACAAAAAACGAAGATGGGTCAACCACCATTCTTTTGGAGATAAATGGTGCTTCCAAGGACATACATCCGGCATTTATTTATTTTAACGATGTGGCAACCGGTGGTGAAGTGGCCATTACCTTAGCGCCCATTGACTGTGATTGCGAATCCAGTAGTACCATTGTAACTACCCTGGACGATGGAACACCTATTACCTACGAACAACTTTTAAAATTTGAAGGCCATATTAAGATCCATCAAAATGAGGAACACTTGGAGATAATTATTACCCAAGGTAATATCGGTGCACTTGCCAATTAAACTATAAATCCTTTGCACAATTATATCAACCCCAACTAATAGAAGTTGGGGTATATTTTTTGTATTAATATTTACTTTTATTATCGGGTATGCTATATAAGATTGAAAAATACGGCTTACTTTCACTCTTTGGATTTGGTACAATATTTTTTTATTGATTAAATTGACAAATGGTTAAGAAAATTGGCATTGCACTTCTAATTGGGATTATATCCACATATGTCATATTGCTTACTTGCAATAAAATCATTACGAACGCGGCCGAAAACAAGACCTATTGGAATGTTGAAAATGTCCCTAAAAACAGGGTAGGCCTAGTCTTGGGAACGTCCAATAAGTTGGTGGGCGGCGGATCCAACCCCTATTACACCAACAGAATTAAAGCTACCCTTGAACTGTACAGGGCAGGAAAAATAGATTTTGTATTGGTAAGTGGGGACAATGGTTCGTTATATTACAATGAACCCAATGTATTTAAAAAGGACCTCATTAAGGGCGGTATACCCGCAGAGAATATATTCCTGGATTATGCCGGTTTCCGCACTTTGGATTCCATGGTAAGGGCCAAGGCCATTTTTGGATTGGATAATGTAACCGTGATATCCCAAAAGTTCCACAATGAAAGGGCTATATATCTGGCTGAAAAAAAAGGATTGCATGCCATCGGATTTAATGCCGATGGCATCTCATTGCATCAGGGCCTAAAAGTGCAGCTAAGGGAGTATTTTGCACGTGTCAAGGTATTTATCGATCTAGCCCTTAACACCCAACCAAAATTTTTGGGAGAGAAAATTGAAATAAAATGAACAAGCTCGGGGCAATCCCGAGTCATCGGGACAAAGCTCCCGATAGATTCTGTGTCAATAATCAAATAAAGAAATCTATTTTTTAGGTATTTTTGGTCTTGTGAAAGACGGCTATCAATACACATCCCCAACCTCCCGCAAAAAGTGGGACAGGCGCTCTCAAGAGGTCAGACCTTGAACTTTGAACCTGCCTACTGCTCACTGCCCACTCCTGTAAAAAGCGCTCTCCCGAAACCGGGATTAATCTCGATTATCGAGTAATCTTAGCTATATTTACTCCTACTATGTCTATCTAATTATGTCTATCCGGGCTTCCATACAAAATCTGATAAAAAACCTAGGTCCAGGTCTGCTCTTTGCCAGTACGGCCATAGGAACTTCCCATTTAGTGCTGTCCACCAAAGCGGGTGCCCAATACGGATGGATCATGGTACTCCCTATCTTATTGGCCAATATATTTAAATATCCGTTTTTTGAATTTGGGGTCAGATACACCATTATTACCAATAAAACGCTCATAGAAGGTTACCTTAACCGTGGCAAGGCCTATCTGATCTTTTATGCCATTATTACGCTATTCAGCACCTTCACCATTCTGGCCGCACTCTATGTGGTTACTTCCGGATTGCTGATCAATCTTTTCGGATTGACCAATATTCCCATCAGCATTGTTGCTGGTGGACTATTTATTCTAATCTGTATACTCCTCATCGTTGGCCGTTATAAATTTCTGGAAATCTCCCTGAAGTATGTGGTATCCATTTTATTTTTGGCCCTTTTGGTCACAACGATTTTAGTAATCGCCAATGGGAAGGTTACCGCCATAGAAAACTTTGAAACGCCCATCATTTTCAATGAGGTGGGAATCCTTTTTTTAATAGGGTTAATGGGATGGATGCCAACCGCTGTGGAGGCATCCGGGTGGATAAGTCTTTGGAGCATAGAAAAATTTAAAAATTCCAAACAGAAGCCCACTTTAAAAGAGGCCCTTCAGGAATTTAATTTTGGCTATTTTACGACAGCTATCCTGGCCCTCTTTTTTATGGTCATTGGCTGGTTCACCCTCTATGGCACCAACACGGAATTGAGCAATAGTGCCGTTGTTTTTGCAGACCAACTGGTTCAACTGTTTACTGCCAATATCGGATCCTGGGCCTATATTTTGATTGCCATAGCCGCGTTTGCCACTATGTTCAGCACCTGTATCACCGCCCATGATGCCCTTGCCAGGGTAAGCGTGGACATCCTGTCCCTGCTGTTCCCAAAAAAGGAGGCCATTAAAAATAAGGGGTTTACCATTGGGGTTTTGTTACTGGCCATAGTAAATTTTATGGTCATAAGTATTTTTTCAGCCAATATGGGGATCCTTGTTGCCCTGGCCACTTTTGTGTCATTTGTTATGGCTCCGATCATAGGGTACATGAATTTAAAAAACGTTATGGGCCAGGAAATACCTGAGGCGGATAGACCCAACGGAAACCTACGGTTATTGACCTATCTGGGCATCCTCTTTCTTACCCTCTTTTCCATATATTATTGTTGGATGCTGTTTTTTTGATAGAAAGCTCCTATAAAAGGAGTTATTGTAGATCAACCCCAATAACCGTGTGTATTGGAAAAAGACAGAATTTGCTATCCCTAAATCGTGTTCTGTTCATTTTTTGCATCGCCCAAATACAGCGCATTCCTGAATACCAATAAAAAATAGACTATCCGATGAATAAAAAGCAAAACAAGAAGCTTGTGGATTAGTTTCCTTATCCGCAGAATAGGTTTCTATAAGCATAAGCTGGTTCAATGGTTTTTTGTATGTCCAACAATGGCGGGCCCATATTACATCGGAAGGAAGCTACCAATACTATGATGTAAAAAATTCCATAGAAAATAAGACTTAACACCTAAAATTTGTTTTTAACGTTTCAATCCTTAATCTTTGTACAATATGAAGAAGCATCGCAGAATAATGAAATTGATTCGTATAAAAAGAAATACAAGGAACGAGAAGCGTTATAATTCCAAAATGGGAATCCTATACACCCGGGTAACCTATATAAAAGAAGTGGTTTTAGGTATTCCAATCCGAACCCTCCATAAATATAGGGAAACCTACTATGGCGAAATCAAGGATTGTAACGAGTGCAACTTGGCCAAGTAACCTGCCAAGGATATCAATCCCATAATACCCGTTAAAGTGGTTTTGACCAATGAAACGTCCTTAGTATAATAGCTTGTAGTTGAGCACCACTATTAAGGATCGTTCGTTCTTATTGTGCAACATATCCAAGCAAAAAACGCCATTCTTACAGCCATTCAAGAGTTTTTCCTCTCCATAACCTATGGAGTAAAGGATACTCCCTGCCGGAACACCTTGTTGTATGAGATACTTTTTAATGGAATCGGACCTTTTTTGGGATAAGGTAAAATTGGAACTGCCCCCCCCTCTACTATCGGTATGCGATTCTATCCTTAACTGTAATTGGGGAAATCTATCCATTACATCGACAACCTTATCCAATTCCTGGGCAATTTCCGGGGTAATATTGTTCTGTCCCTTTTCAAAATAAAACTTCTTCAGCTTTATAACGGTTTGGTCCTCTTGCTCCTCCACCAAGTCGTCCAAAAGTTTAATGCCCATATTAAAGGCCTTATTCTGTATTTCGTCCAATTCGCTATCTTGATAGGTCTTGGAAAATATGGAATGCCTTTCTTTTGTAGCTTCTACGGTAACGAAATTTTGAAAAGGAATCTCCACACTATAATCCCCATCTTCATTTGTAAACACCTCCTTTAAAAGCTCTCCGTCCTTGCCCATCAATCGGACCTGGGCCTTGGATACCCCATTATTGGAGCCAAGATCAATTACCCTTCCTTTAAGTGCCAGGGTTTTTAATCCCGGCTTTTCCTTAACATTGAACCCATAGATGTCATCATTGCCCTTACCGCCATCCCTATTGGATGAAAAATAACCCAACAGCCCATTGGTATCATTGTTCCCAATAATAAATCCGAAGTCGTCCTTTCCAGAATTTATCCCCTCTCCCAGGTTTATGGGAATACTAAAACCATCATCGGAATTAATATTGGATTTATAGATATCCATTCCTCCCAGCCCATAAAAAATATCGGAAGAAAAATAAAGGCTGTTTTCAAAGATATAAGGGGCTATTTCATTGCCAGGGGTGTTGATCCTTGGACCTAAATTTACCGGAGCGGACATAATAAGCCCATTGTTGGTATACACATAATAAATATCCGTGCCACCATAACCATCCTCAAAATTTGCGGCAAAAAATAATTTTCCAGTACTAGCTTCATAAAAAGGATAATAAAAGGAAGTATCCAAATCCCTTAGTATAAACTGAAATGCCCCACTTTCATCCATCCTTCCCATGGCCAGAGCGTTCTTACCGTTTTCACTAAACTGCAATACCTCCTCATCGGCATTGGAGAGTACATAAAATAAATAATTGAGCTCCTCGGCATAATAAGGCGTTGCCCGATGAAAATTTGTATTGGATATGCCCTTAAAAACTTGGGGCCTTTTTATGTCGCCCTGAGCCTCAATGTTTGATTCGTAAATATTGAGGTACGCCTCTCCCGAAGGACCATAAATCCTTTTGGTACCATCGGGCCTACTACTGGAAAACAATAACTTCCCCTTATAAAAAGCTGGGGAAAAGTCGGCCTGCGGACTATTCCCGCTGATGTTAAAGATCTTAAAATCCAACTCCTCATTCCTATTGGTGGCGATCAGTTCATAGTTAAAATCGGCATTTTCCAATAACTCCGGGGCCAGATCATCTTTCTTTGTGGATAGGTAGGCCTTAACTTTTTCAATTTCGGACGTTTTGGATAAGGCTTGCAGCATTTTATTAAAATGAAAGGAAGACATGGTAGTATCCTTCTGAAAAATGGAAACATAAATTTCTGAAGCCTTTTTATGGTCCCCTATTTTCATATAGGAATCCGCCAGGTTTAAATACTGTGTATTGGAAAGTTTGGACTCCCTCAATTCCTTTTGATATTCTATAATGGCCTTGTTGTAGGAATATTCAAAAAACAATATATCCCCTTTGGACTTTTTTTGCTGGGCAAAAGCATAGGACGACAAAATGATAAAAAATATAGCTACGAAATTAAACTTCATATTCATATATGTTTAAAAAAACCGGGGACTGTCTATCTGTTTCGGCATTCCTTTTTGATCCCTATTATTATTTTCCTTTTTAACCTTGCTGCCTCCCCTACCCAAATAAAACTTCAATATTACCTCATGCGAACCCTGACTGTACTCCCCAAGTCCATTGGTATTATAATCATAGGAATACCCTAGGAACAGGCTATTGGAAATTTGTAATCCGGCCAGACCGCTCAGGGCGTTATCCAATCTATAGGAGGCCCCTAAGGTTACTATGTCGTTAATTAAAAAATTAGTAGACAAATTCAGGTTTAAGGGCGAGCCATTTAAATAGTTCATTAAGAAGGCCGGCTTAAACTTAAGGCCTTCCGAAAAATCGAAAACATACCCCCCAATCAAGTTGAACTGCATTTTATCTTCCACTATTTTGGACACTTCATCCGCATATAGGCCTGAGGTTAAAAAATTGGGTACCGATACCCCCAGGTACCAGTTTGTCTGGTACATAAATACCCCCGCCCCCACAGTGGGGTAAAATTTATTAAAGGCATCCGCATTATTGATCAAGGGCTCATTTGGGTTTTCAAAATCGCCCTTGGTATAATCTACATCCAATAGGGAGCCTCCGGCATCCACCCCAAAGGACAGTTTGGTATCCTCCGTAATATTTACCTGAAAGGAATAGGCCACATCTATATAGGTTTGGGTGGTGGGTCCCAATTGATCGCTTACCACATTAAATCCCAAGCCGTTTTTTTCATTGGCAAAGGGCAGGTTTACGCCGAACCTCAATGTTCTTGGCGAACCTGGAATTCCAGACCATTGTACGCGGTACAATCCTGTAATATCCGGGGTCTCTACGGTACCTACATAGGCGGGGTTAAAACTACCAATATTGTACATATACTGGGTATACTGGGGTTCTTTCTGTGCAAAAAGCATTCCCACTGAAAAAAACAGCAGGCCACAAAACCATAAAATATTTCTATACCCCTTATTGTATATTTTTAAATTCATAGTCTATTTTATCTTATGATTTGGATCCAACCTTTATTGACTTCTGTGCCGTCACCTAGATCCAAGATATAAAAGTAGGTCCCTTTTGGCAGATCCCCATTATTTCCGGTACCCGTCCAAGTATTGTCATAACCATTGGCAGCGAAGACCTCATTCCCATAACGGTCATAAATTTGAAGGTTGTTATTTGGATAATCCTCTATACAGTTAATGCGTAACAAATCGTTTGTTCCATCACCATCAGGAGATATCATATTAAAGAGAAATCCACATTCATTCGATGACCTTGGTGTCACCGTTACCGTAGCCGAAGCCGTATTATTGGTTGCATTGGAATCCTCGGGAAAAGAATCTACAAGGGCCACCACATTCTGATAGCTGCCCTCCTCGGGCACTATGGCAGTGATGGTCAAAGTATTGATCTCCTCTGCCAAAACCTCATCCAATTGCCATACCCCGGCCAATGCATCATACACCCCCTTGGTGGCAACACTGTTTACGTACTGGAAACCTGTTGCCGGACCCACAAGATCGTTCACCGCTATATTGGTCACCATCATCTGACTTAGATTGGTCAAAGTTACCGTAAAAACAACTTCCCTACCTACCAATACGCTTTCCTTATCCACTGTTTTCTCCAGGGCAAGGTCTATCTGGCAGGCCTCAGAAATGGCAGGGATACAAGGATTGGTGTTCGCCGGATCCAATTGATCCACTACCCCGTCATTGTCCGAATCCAAAATATTGGAGTCCAGCGCATCTATTATTCCGTCCTCATCGGTGTCCAACGGACTATCTATATCCGGCCCCACTTCTACTAAATCATCCAAGCCATCGCCATCCGTATCCGCATCGTTGGGATCCAGTCCCAAAGCCATTTCGTCCTGATCTAGGATACCGTCCCCATCGGAATCCACGGTACAGCTAGTGACCGAAATAGTAACCTCCACACTTTCGTCCGGACAAGGGGCCACGGCGGTATTGGTAGTAAAACTAAAGATATAATCCCCATCGGGGACTCCCTCAAAATTCACCATATTGCCCGCAGCAATGGCAATACTTCCCGGTGGGGTGCCCACTATGCTCCATACCCCGCTGTCTCCCCCGCTACGGGTAGAATCCAGGTCAATACTGCTGGAGTCTTCCCCAACCGTACTACAGGCCGTAGTATTGGTGGTAATCCCCGTATCCGGGGATTCGGCCACGGTTACCGTAACCGGTACCCGTTCTGAGAAACAACCATTGGCAAAGGCCTCCACATAATAAGTAGTAGTTACAGTAACGTTAGGTGAAAAGCTACTTCCCTCTTCCAGTGAAACTCCACCCGTTTCCGAATCGTACCAAAACAAACTGCCTCCACCAGATGCCGCTGCGCTTAAGGTTACCATGCCTGGTCCACAAATAGTAAGGTTGGTTGGACTTTCCTCTACCACGGGAGGCTCGTTACGAACCAAAGTAACCTCCAGAGGAGGACTGGTACATCCAGAACCTTCATTGTGCAAGAACCCATAATAGGTGGCAGGATCACTGACAATGTCATATTCTGCCCCAGAATTAAAATCACTACTACTTTTCCAAATTAGCTCAAAACCGGAAGGAATTGCAGTATCGGTATAGGCATCCAAGTCTTGAGAAAAATCTTCACAAAAAATGGTAGGAGTATCATTTATTAGGGGTGCCTCCATACAATTATCGTTATCGGCAATAATTACCGTAGCCGTATTGTTGGGTGCAGAGGCAACATCATACCCTATACCTGAGGTCAATGTCAATATCACAGATTCGGAACCCTCAGCCAAATCATCATCTACTGGTGTGACCGTAATCTGCCCTGTCTGGTCTCCATTGGCTATAGACACGCTTGTTCCAATGGTTGCATAGTCCGTGGTATTGGTTGCATTGGAACCTCCTGCTGAAATTACATAATTCACCTCAATCGCACCTCCTGTGGCGTTGGCCGCCCCAAGGCTAACCGTGAACTGCCCCGAGGCACTGTCCGTCTCCGAGGCAGTAGGTTCGTTAGCGGTTATCGATGCAACATAACTATCGTTATCGGCAATGGTAACAGTCGCGGTATTGTTGGGTGCCGTGGCCACATTGTAGCCTGTGCCAGTAGCGAGGGTAAGCACTACCGTCTCTGGACCCTCAACAAGTTCATCATCCACAGGTGTGACCGTAATTAGCCCTGTCTGCTCACCATCCTCAATTGAAACGCTAGTCCCTATATTGGCATAATCCGTTGTATCGGTCGCATTGGACCCCCCGGTTGCTACCCCAAAATTAACCAAGATAGGGCTTCCTGTAGTATTGATCGTACCGAGGTCGACCGTAAACTGCCCCGTGGCACTGCCTGTCTCAGTAGCAGTAGCATCGGTCGCCGTAATGCTTGCAACATAACTATCATTGTCTGTAATGGTCCCTATTCCCTCTGCCTTGGCAAGCTGTGCAAAACCCGAGGCATTGGTGAGGTTTACAAAAAAGGTTTCGTCTCCTTCCACTAGGACATCCTCATTAATATCGATGGTAATTGTTTCGGTTTGACCATTAAATCCCGAGAGAAAAAAGCTGTTTGAAGCAGCCTCAAAATCCGATCCTGCCAAAGCGGTATTGTCGACCGTAGTATAGGAAACGTTGGTTCCAAAAAGCACAAAGCCGTTTAAGATAACGGTAAAAGTTGCGGTACCATCGCCTTCATTGACCGTTACATCATCAATGGAAACACCAGCTGTATCCTCACTGGCAATATTCACCGTGGCATTGTTGGGCGCGCCCACCGTATATCCTGTACCGTTTTCCAAGGTCACTACTACCGTTTCAGTAGCTGCTTCCGCTAGGTTATCATTAATTGGCGTCAACAAAATCGTATTTGACTGTTGGTTGTTGGCAATGGTCACAGTACCGGACAGCCCTACATAATCATCCCCAGAAGTAGCTGTACCTCCTACCGTATAATTTATCGTGATATCGCCCCCACTACTGTTGGGCATATCAAGGGTCACCGTATACGTACCTGTACCTAAGGGACTCTCCGAGGCAGCGGCGTCCGTTGCGGTTATGCTGGCCGTATAGCTGTCATCGTTCAATATCGTATAGGTCGTAGAGGTAGGCGCAACGATCGAGACATCACCGGTGGCACTGCCAAGGTCAAGGATAATAGTTTCATCGGGCTCCACTACCGCATCCGCCGTTATCGTCAGGCCAAGTGGGATCGCCGTATTGCTATAGGTCCCAACAGGGATGTTTATCGTTGTGCTCGCCAAGGTATAATCAGTGCCCGAGCCTGTGGCCGTACCCCCAGGGGTAAGCGTCACGGAGCTTGCGGCCACAACCGTACCGTTGACCAAAAGGGTCGGGATACCGGTACCCGAGTTCTCCGCACCGGAACCTGTACCCGATGAAAAAGCCACCGTGGCCGCTCCGTCATCGTTCAATATCGTATACGTCGTAGAGGTAGGCGCAACGATCGAGACATCACCGGTGGCACCGCCAAGGTCAAGGACAATAGTTTCATCGGGCTCCACTACCGCATCCGCCGTTATCGTCAGGCCAAGTGGGATAACCGTATTGCTATAGATCCCAACAGGGATGTCTATCGTAGTACTAGCTAGGGTATAGTCCACACCCCCTCCAGCGGCAGTGCCACTTAGGGCAAGCGTCACAGAACTAGGTATTCCGAAGTTACCATCAACCACAAGCGTCGGTATATCGGTACCCGAATTCTCATCGTCCGAACCACTGGCCGCAGAAAACGTTACCGTCTGCCCAAACCCATGAACCCCAACAAGCAAGAAGGTCCCAAAAAGAATGACAAGCTTCGGCCTCAAGGAGGCCAAAAAAACGATAATTATATTGAAAAGGGTATTTATTTTCATAGCCGGTCTTTCATTCAAAGATTTAATTGGGGAACGGCCTTACCATATCCCCAAAACAGGGAATCAATATTAATAAAAAAATAGACCACCATCCTAAGAATCAGGGTTAAATATACATTTATCGGATGAACGGCAATAAACTAAAGTCGGCCCGTTTAAGAAAGCTCCGCAGACCTAGTTTCGGCGACAGGGTGGATTTTTTTCACCAGGCCCTGAAGCACTTTCCCCGGTCCTACTTCCGTAAACAAAGTGGCCCCGTCCGCTACCATCTGCTGCACGCTTTGGGTCCATTTTACTGGGGCCGTCAATTGGGCAATTAAATTTGTCTTTATGGCCTCCGGATCCGTAACCGCGGTAGTGGTCACATTTTGGTATATGGCACAGCTTGGGGTTTTAAAAACCGTACTTTCTATGGCCGCTGCCAATTCCTCCCTAGCCGGCTCCATTAAAGGGGAATGGAAGGCCCCGCCCACCGGCAGTACCAAGGCCCTTCTGGCTCCGGCCTCCTTCAACTTTTCACAGGCGATATTTATAGCCCCCACTTCCCCGGAGATGACCAATTGTCCCGGGCAATTATAATTGGCAGGTACTACAATACCCTGTACTTCCGCACATATTTTCTCCACAATGGCATCATCCAGCCCCAATACCGCCGCCATGGTGCTTGGCTGTATTTCACAGGCCTTTTGCATGGCCATTGCCCTCTGGAACACCAATTTCAACCCATCTTCAAAGTCCAACGCCCCATTGGCCACCAATGCGGAAAATTCGCCCAAAGAATGTCCCGCTACCATATCCGGCCTAAAGCTGGACCCCATCACCTTGCCCATGACCACCGAATGCAAAAAGATGGCCGGCTGAGTAACCTTGGTCTCCTTTAGGTCCTCCGCAGTACCTTCAAACATAAGGTCTGTAATGGAAAAGCCTAAAATTTCATTGGCAGTTTCGAACATTTTTTGCGCATAGGGATATTTTTCATAAAGATCCAATCCCATTCCTACAAATTGCGCTCCCTGTCCAGGAAAAATATATGCGTTCATATGTTTATTTTTAACTATTTTATATAGGGGCAAAAATAAGATTATTTGATTAGGAATGCATGATTTAATGTCCATTTGGATTTCCCAACATACATTCCGATTTTCAGACCTCACCCGGAACTGTCCAAAAAGACAGTTCCGACCCTGCCTACCGGCAAAGGCAGGCCCGTCCGTACCGTTCTGGCGGATCGGAAATCCTTTCTAAAAGCCTACAGACCTAAAACGTAATCCTTGAAGCATCTTTAAATATAAAAAAATCATTCCTTGAACCAACTGGAATATTTTACATAATTATTGGCTATGCGCTCTACCTCCCCGATACTGAGTTCAGTGCTGACATCCTTAATCTTTTTTGCCGGCATCCCCGCAAAAACAGTACCTGAAGGTACATGGGTTCCCTTGGTGAGCACCGCACCTGCCGCAATGATACTATTGCTTTCCACCACACAATCGTCCATGACGATACTGCCCATACCTATTAGGACATTGTCATGAATGGTACAGCCGTGGACAATGGCGTTGTGACCTATGGATACATTGTTGCCAATAGTGGTGGGCGACTTTAAATAGGTGCAATGGATAACGGCACCGTCCTGTACGTTTACCTTGTTGCCCATTTTTATATAATGTACGTCCCCTCTTAATACCGCATTGAACCAGATACTACATTGGTTTCCCATGCTTACCTCCCCTACTATGGTGGCATTCTCCGCAATATAACAATCCTCTCCTATTTGGGGCGATTTCCCATTTATCGTTTTTATCATCTCAATTAGTTTGTTTATGGTTTCTTGTTTTCCACTGTTCACTGATTACTGATTACTGATTAATGATTACTGCCTACTAAGGTCTCGACTCCGCTCGACCGGACATAAACAGCACTATTGCCATTGGCTACTGGCTATTGGCCTTTGCCTTCTTTTTTCTTTTTTCAACTCATGGCTATTGGCTTCTGGCCATTGGCTATTGGCTTTAGGCCACGGGCTAACTAAGGTCTCGACTCCGCTCGACCAGACATAAACAGCACTATTGCCATTGGCTTTTGGCTTTTGCCTGCCACTGCTCACTGTTTACCGTTTACTGCTTCCCATCCTATTCAAAATAGGACAGCAGATCCTTCTTTCTCGAAGCAGAGACCATTAGCTCCTTGCCATTGGAAATCACCACACTGCCCCCTTTTCCCCTTTTATATTTTACCACTTCGTTAAGGTTTACGAGGTACGACTTATGAATTCGGGCAAAGGAATAATCTTCTAAAGCCTCCTCAAAATATTTTAAGGTTTTGCTCACCAGAATTTTTTGCTTCTCCAAATATATTTCAGTGTAGTTGTCATCGGCCTTGCAATACAAAATATCGGCTACATCCAGCACCTGAAAACCATCTTGTTGCGGCAGGGTTATTTTTCCCTCCACCTTATTGAATTTAGGCGTTAGCACCCGGTCCCCAATGGCCCTCTCCTTCTGACGTATTTCCGTTACATAATCTACTGCCTTTATGAGCTCATCTATGCTAATGGGCTTCATTAAATAATAGGCGGCATGGGCGTTAAGGGCATCCATGGCGTACTGGTTGTAGGCCGTGACAAATACGATCTCAAAATTACGGTCCGGCAGCCGATCCAACAAATCAAAAGCATTGCCATAGGGCATTTCCACATCCAGGAATACCACATCAAGGTCGTTGCCTTCTACTAAGGCCAGTCCATCCTTAATGGTTGCCGCTTCGCCTTTTAGATTAACAGTGGGACAATATTTGGCCAGATAATTACGTAAAATTTCCCTACTATTGGCCTCGTCTTCAACGATTATAGCGTTTAGCTTCATCTTTTATATATCTTTTTTGGAGGAATACTCAAATCCGTTAAACCAAAGACCCCAACATTCCCATCCTTGATCAATCCCTTTTTATTGTAAACAGCACTTTGGTACCGGAACCATTGGTTTCCAGATCGGAAATAAGAACAGCTACCTTATCCTTATACATATCGTTCAATATTTCTATTCTCTTTTTGATGTTGCCCATCCCCTTCGATTTTTGTTTCTTCTGATTTTGGGTCTTTAGGGCGGCCGATTTTTTTCTGCCAATACCATTGTCCGTTATGGAAATTTCCAAGGCAAACTTATCTTTTTGTTTCAGTTCAATTTTTAAAAAACCCTTGTCCTCCCTATATCTAAGGCCGTGCCAGATGGCATTTTCAATATAAGGTTGCAACAACATGGGCGGAATTTGAAAAGCATCAATATCAATTCCTTCGTCCACTAGTATTAGGTAGTCGAATTTATCCGAAAAACGTGAATGCTCCAACTTGGTGTAGAGTTCCAACAATTCCAGCTCCTTGGACAGCGGAATAAAATCCTCATCGGAATTTTCCAATACGGCCCGCATCAGGGTTGAAAAATCGCTCAAATACCTATTTGCACTTCTTTCATCGCTTTTTGCAATAAAATTATTGACCGAGTTAAGGGCATTGAAGATAAAATGGGGGTTCATTTGCGACCTTAGGGATCTGAGGGCCAATAAATTATTGGCCAACTTTTGTTGCTTATTGCTCCTGTAAAAGAAGTAGGCCGCCAATCCCATCAATAACATTCCAAAAATCAGGGAATAAATAATCCAATTTTGCCGTTTAATACTTTCGGCCACCAATTTCTGCTCGGTCAGTGCCAGGCTGTATTTACTTTGATTGAGCTCCCGCTCCTGTTCAAGACCGGATATTCTACTTTGCTTAGCGGCCAGTTCCCTATTAAATCTGGCCGCCCTGGCTATTTCCTGTTCCTTTCTTACATATAGGGTATCTACCACGGCCACATACTCCTGATAGGTCTCCAAGGCTTTGGTGTAATCGCCCTTATATTTATATACTTCCGATAATTTTCGGGTGGCATCCTTACGGACCAACAAATCATCGTCAACATCCGCATCCTTTATGCTCTCTTCCAAATAAGGTATGGCCTCATCATACTTGTCCTGGGCAATATAGGCATTAGCGATTTTATAATTTATCCTTTGTGCCGATATGGAATCGCTTTCCATGGACAAGCCATCTGTCGCCTCGTTTTTGGGAATTTTCCTTAAATCCTCCAAACTCTTTTTTCGCAATTGGATTTCTTGACCAAATTGATTTTTTTGATTGTAAAAATCGGCCACTTTCTCTTTTTCCTGAACCGAACGTTGTGGTGCCTGTCCGGAAGAAAGCTCCAATGAATTATTAAAATAGGCATTTGCTTCCTGAAGGCGATTGTCCTTTGCATAGGCAGTGGCTATTTTGGAATTTAGATCGATGGTCTTTGGGGCTATCTGGTTCTTATCGGCTATTTTAAGCCCCTCGCTATAGAATGCCACGGCTTTGTCCACATCTCCCGATCCAACATAAGCATCTCCCAGGATCTCGTACAGCTCCACCCTTTGAAATGGTACCATTTTAGTTACTTTCTCCAACGGTGACAACAACTTCCCGGCTTCTTCATACTCCTTGTTCAGGACATAGGTCTTGCCAAGTAACAGTGACGTTTTTAATGTCTTGTTGGCCTCCAAGGCATCCTTGTAACTGGAGATGGCCAAATCGTACTGCTTGTGATATTGGTATACCTCGCCCAGGGTGGTATATGCTATTGCCAACTGTTCCTTATTACTCCCCATCCCCAATTGGGCAAGGGATTGTGTAATAAAATCGATGCTTTTTCGAATGTTGCTCTTTTTGTAATAATTGGCAGAATCGATATAACTATGGTACAAAGAAGCAGATCCCCCTCTTTTACTTGCTTTACTTATACCCATACGCTCCTTTTCTCCGGCCACTACCAAGATCTCCAAATCTTCCTTGCTGGTTACTTTATGGCGTACGGTTTCCATGGCGGGACCCTCAAGGACAAGTTCCTGCCCCAGGGCTACCTTTATTTTAAATTCCCCCTTTGCATTTGTCAATGTGTATTCGCCACTATTGGTCGACACCGCCACTCCGGCCAGGCCTTGATTACTTTCCTTTTCCCTGACCACCCCCTGAAGTTCAAAATCGGACCCGGTCTGCGATATTTGGGAATGCCCCGTTGCCACACCCAACACAAAGATGAAACATATATAAAAAAATCTGGCCATATCCTTTGGATCAATAGGATAAACTTAACTGATTTTAACCATATTAAAAAATGCCCTTTTCCTGTAATTGGTACCGTTTTTAAACATAAAATAAGTTTAGCGAACCCAAAACTCCCGTTGCCTCACTCAAATTGCCCATTTACTCATTGCTTATTTTTTTAGAAAAATGTTGCCCTTACTTTTAACCCAATGATATCATCGATTAATATCAAAAACTTAAAATAACGTGAGTTCAACTGACATTTAATTGTCAATGAGTTGTTTATGATAATTTTGTCCGGTCGAGCGCAGTCGAGACCTCAATTTAAAAGCGTTATAATACAATAACCTCTCGACTCCGCTCGAGGAGACAAAAGCATTAATTCAAATAATTGATTATCAATTATTTGAAATTTATCCTAAATCGAACTCACATTAAAAAAACAAGTTGGAATTAATGTTTAACTAAAATAAGGTACCAATGAAAAATGTAAAACAGCTATTAGTTATAGGGACCATTGCCCTAGGAATGGGCCAAAGTTTTGGCAACAACCCCAATATTGGGTCTACTTTAATGGATCCTTTTATGGCCGAAATGACCATGAAAGTTTCCAAGCCTGGCAATAATACCGTCAAGATTGCCCTCTTGCTGGATACCAGTAATAGCATGGACGGACTAATTAATCAGGCGAAAGCCCAATTATGGGATATTGTAAACAAATTTACCCATGCCAAATGTGGAAACGATGGCAGGCCCCAGTTACAGATTGCCCTCTACCAATACGGAAACGATAATCTGGCCTCAAGGGAAGGTTATATTCAACAGGTCTTGGGTTTTAGCAGTGATCTGGATGAAATTTCAGAAAAACTATTCTCCCTGTCCACCAATGGAGGGGAAGAATATTGCGGACAGGTAATACAGACTTCCTTGAGCCAATTGGACTGGGGAAAAAATCCCGACCAGCTAAAGATGATCTTTATTGCCGGCAATGAACCTTTTACCCAGGGAAAATTAAATTATAGGGATGCAGTTGCCAATGCCAAGGAAAAGGACGTTGTTGTAAATACCATTTTTTGCGGTGCCTACGAGCAGGGCATCAATACGGAATGGAAAAATGGGGCGCAATTAACGGGTGGGGAATATATGGCCATCGACCATAACCGTGAAGTGGTACATATAGCTACCCCCTACGATGATGTGATCATAAGGTTAAATGCCAAATTGAACAATACCTATATTTCCTACGGGGCATTAGGGGCTGCAAAAATACGACAGCAAAGTGACCAGGACAGCAATGCTATGGAAATGGAGGAAGCCGTTGCGGTTAAAAGGGCGGTAAGCAAGTCGTCCCGACTCTACACTAACTCCTCTTGGGACTTGGTGGATGCCTCCAAAGCCGAAGATTTTGACATAGATAAAATAAAAAAGGAGCAATTGCCCACGGATTTAAGGGAAAAATCCAAGGCCGAAATTACCTCCTTCATAGCAGCCAAAAAAAGGGAACGCAGCGATATCCAAAAAGAAATTCAAGACCTCGACCAAAAAAGGGAGGCCTATATAGCCTCTCAGAAAAAGGACAATGACAAGGGGGAATTGGAGAATGCGATGATCTCCGCCATCCAAAAACAGGCGGCCAAGAAGAACTATCGTTGGGAGTAACCAAACTACCCAGCAATGAAATCACATATTTACCTTCAAAGGCAGGCCTGACTGACCGCATAGGCAGGGGTTTTGAAATGGAATGAGTGATAAGTTGGCAGTAAACAGTGGGCAGTGTGACAAAGAACGGATCTCACTGCCTATTGCTTAGTGAGGTCTCGACTCCGCTCGACCCGACATAACAGTACTATTGCCATTGGCTATTGGCTTTAGCCTCACCCCTAAGGTCCCCTCAAGGGGGCAATACCTCCTATTAACCAACATAATCAGGACTAGGCCAATCCACTGCTTACTTTTCACTGCTTACTGTTCACTGCTTACTGCTTACTGAGGTCTCTCCCGATAACCATCGGGGTTCGGTACGGGCGGGCGCTCGACCCGACAGACCAGTACTATTGGCTATTGACCATTGCCTTCTTTTCTCTTTTCTCTTTTTTCAACGCTTGGCTACGGGCTATTGGCTCATGGCTTTTGGCTTTTGGCTTTTGAAACACAGGTCAAAGGATCAATAATTGACCGCAGGACATTTGCAGTCGTATCTTTTCTCGGTCTGGCCAAAATCGTACCCCAAGGTAATTTGATGAAACCCTCCGTTGTCAAATCTAATATCCCCCATCTGATAGGAATAGTTATAAGAGACCAGAAAATTTTTGTAATTCACCCCTACAATAGGAGTAATAAGCTGTAAACGCTGTTCCCCAAAATCATTGGCGGTTTGGTATTGTGCCCCATCAAAACTTCTTCTGTACGACAGCCCGCCCCAAACCGTTCCAAAATCCACGCTCTTATAGACCTTGGCATTGATATCGATAGCCTTTTCTTTGGTAAACTCGGTGAACTGAAAAAGTACGGAAGGCTCTACCTGCCATTCGCTCCTTCCAAACACATAGCCCGAGGATATTAAATATTTTCTTAAGTTATTGGACTCAATGGCCGAATATAGGTCCCTACCCCTTCCCATTAAATTGTGAACTGCCGCGTGGGCGTAGAATTCCATAAAATTATAGGACATTCCCAAATCCATATTAAAATAGCCAACACTATTCCTGGAACCCGTAACTATAGGATCCGGAATTACGGAAACAAACTCCGACTCGTCCAAATTACTTTGCTGGATACCCGCACTGAGGCCAAAAGAAAGTTGGTTCAGGTTTCTATAATCCCCTCCCAATCTCAAATGATGCGCATAGGTAAGTTTAAGTCCCGTTTGGGAATGGTACCCATTGGCGTCATTAAATACGATAGCTCCAAAACCACTACTTTCCCCGACCCTAAAATGGGCGTTCAACGTCTGCATATTGGGAGCTTCGTCCACACTGAACCATTGCTGCCTAATAGTTGCCCTAATTTTTCCTCCCTCACCTATTCCGGCCATAGAGGGGTATACCAAATAGTAATTATCCGCCAAATAGTCAAAATACACAGGAACGCCTTCTTGGGCAAGGGACTGATAGCCAATCATAAAAACAGACAGTAAAGCCAATAAATGTTGTTTCATCTAAGGTTGGGAGTGTATTAATGACATTGTCCAAATATAAAACATAACGGTTGAAATACTACATTATTATATATGCCATAACCAAGGGACTGTCCAAGTTTTATCCTTAGATTTTCATCTATGCGCCGGCTGGCTCCTTCGCTAAAAATGTCTGCCAGAAATTTTTTTTACGCTCGGCCCTGTCTTTTCCCGCCATACATCAGCTATTCTTCGGTCCGTAGCTATGGCTATGATCCCGATAGCTATCGGGATCAAAATACCTTCCTCCAACAAAAACCTGCCTGCCGGCAGGCAGGAATACACTATAAAATATTCCAAAAAACAACATTTGGACAGTCCCTAAGAAAAACCTTCGTACTTTTGTAAAAAATATTTAAATGGAGGAGTTTATAATTACCGTGGTGCCCACGAAGAATCCGGCAATACTGAAATTTGAAACCAATCATTTCATAACAAAGAACAGCAATTACGAATTTAAAAACATAGACGAGGCCAAAAATTCGCCTTTGGCCCAGCAATTATTTTATCTGCCTTTTATCAAAACTGTTTATATCTCGGGCAACTTTATAGGCTTGGAGCGCTATGATATTGTGGAATGGGACGATGTTAAGGATAGTGTCGCGCAACAGTTGGTGGATTACCTTAATGCCGGCGAGCCTGTTGTTAAGGAAGAGGAAAACCCAAAAAAGGTGGCCGTAACGGTATATGCCGAAGTTACCCCCAATCCGTCCGTAATGAAATTCGTGACCAACAAAAGAATTGTACCTACAACTTTTGAATTCAAGAATATAGACGAGGCCAAGGATTCGGAGTTGGCCAAACAACTGTTTATGCTGCCTTTTGTAAAAGAGGTGTTTTTTGATGTAAATTATGTTTCCATAAACAAATACGATGTTGCGGAATGGGAGGATATTACGTTGGAGCTTCGCGAGAAAATCAGGGATTTTATTGCAGATGGCAAGGAAGTGGTATCGGCCAGGAGTCTTCAAAAACAAAAAACGACTTCCCCTACGGCCCAATTGGAAGACACCGATTTGGACGACATTTCCAAACAGATCATTGATATTTTGGAAGAGTATGTAAAACCCGCCGTAGCCAGTGATGGAGGCAATATTCTATTTAAGTCCTATGAAGGGGACACAAAGACCGTCAATGTTATTCTGCAAGGGGCCTGTAGCGGTTGCCCCTCGTCTACCTATACCCTAAAAAATGGTATTGAGACCATGCTCAAAAACATGATGGGCGATATGGTCCATGAAGTAGTTGCCTTAAATGGTTGATTTTCAATATAAAATCTACTAATTGTAGCTTTAATTTGTTAACTTTAAGAGAATCTAAAATTAAATATTATGGCTATCTTAAAAGTTATCGAAGTTCTGGCAAATTCTGAAAAAGGATGGGAGGATGCCGCAAAAAATGCGGTAGAACAGGCTTCCAAAACAGTAAAAAACATCCGTTCCGTATATATTAAAGAGCAAAGCGCAACGGTCAAGGATGGTAAATTGACAGATTATCGTGTAAATGTTAAAATCACTTTTGAAGTGAATTAATTTTTTTCTTATTGCCATCAACAAGCGCCGTTAAAAGGCGCTTTTTTTGTCCTATCCGGGGATTCTAAGTCCAGTTATGATAAGGCAATTCATATTTTTTTACCACACCCGGAACTGCCTAAAAGGCAATCCCGACCTATGGGCGGGGAATTTTTAGAAGTAATTTAAACCAAAAAGTAATTTTTTATGACTATTATTTCCGACTATCAAGAACATTTGGACCATGCCATCAAATTTCTCTGGGGGGCACTTCCCAGTTTGGTAATGGCTATCATTATCTATATTTTAGGGCTCTGGGTTATACGATTTATTAACCGAATGGTGCGTAAATTCTTTGATAAGGCAGACTACGACCCTTCCTTAGAGTCCTTTTTGCAAAGTTTTATAAGCATAGGGCTCAAACTAATGCTTTTCGTTATAGTCATTACCCAACTTGGGGTACAGTCGTCTTCCCTAGTGGCAATTATTGGTGCCGCGGGTCTGGCCATTGGTCTGGCCTTACAGGGTTCCCTGGCCAATTTTGCAGGGGGCGTCCTAATATTATTGTTCAAACCCTTTAAGGTGGGCGATTTTATTTCTGCCCAGGGGGTGGATGGCACGGTGAAGGAAATCTCCATATTCACTACCAAATTAAGCACTTTTGGCAATCAGATCGCCATAATACCCAATGGCCAATTGTCCAACAACAATATCATCAACTATAATGCACAAAATACGAGAAGGGATAAAATTGACGTAGGCATAGGATACAGCTCCAATATTAAATTGGCCAAAGAAATTTTGTTGGAGATCTGTGCAGAAAATTCCAATATCCTAAAAGATCCCGCCCCTGAAGTCTATGTAGCGGAATTAGCGGATAGTGCGGTAAACCTTTCCCTACGTTTTTGGGCCGAAAACGAGGTATTCTGGGACGCCCATTTCCAGGTAATGGAAGAACTAAAAATCAGGTTCGATGCAACAGGGATAGAAATTCCATTTCCACAAAGGGTTATGCACCAGTTACCTTCCTAGTATCCAGTCAAGCCTAAACCTACGGGTAATTTAAACGTTAACTGGACACTAAGATTTCTTGGATGGCAACATAAAATCTTTTAGATAATAGGGTTCAAAGTAGGCGACATTTTCAAAATCGCTTGCTTTGAACTTTTTATAGGACAATTCTCCCATCCCTTTAGCCGTGGGCAGGGCAGTATGGTAACTAAAATTGGGATGGTCCAAGAGTTCCCTGCATTTTTCCGCACCGTCCCCAATTAACAAAACACTTCCTTTTTGTGCATATTCCAAAAAGCTGTCCTTGTTGATGATTTCCGCCCTGGTCTCCCTTATCCCATTCCCTTGGGCATCAAATACGGCTGCATATACTTCCATTCTCCTGGCATCCAATAGGGGAATTATAAAATCAAACCCTTTGCCATATCCCTGCTTTGCCAAACTTTCCAAAGTGGAAACCGATATCAGCGGAAGGTCCAAGGAAAAACAAAGTCCCTTGGCTGCCGATACCCCTATGCGCAAACCTGTATAGGATCCGGGTCCCTTGCTCACCGCGATGGCGGAAATATCCTTAAAAGTTAAGGAAGCCTCCTTCAAAGCATTCCCAATAAATATATGAAGTTGTTCCGAATGGGAATAGTCGGGGCTGTTATCTTCCCTTAAAGAAATTATTTCCCCATTTTTGGCAATACTCACGGAACAATTCGTGGTTGCCGTCTCTAAATTTAAAATCATAGTCATATTAGACCGTAAATATAGCTTAATCCAAGGCTATAGGTAAGCCAAAATAAAACTCCAACACCTTTAATCTAAATATATAGTCATATTTTGTCCTTATCAATTCTGCCTCCGCATTATCTACCCTGGACTGTGACTGACTAAAATCGAAGGCGTTCATTAAGCCCACATCAAATCGTTCCTTTGAATAATTATAAGCCAACCTTCGTGCATCCAACGTTTTTTGTGCAGCTTCATAGGCTTTGGAGAAACTCTTGACATCCACATAGGCCTGATTGATATTGGTTTCCAGATCCAATTTATCCTGTTCCAGCTGTAAACGCGCCCTTTCCACTCCTATCTTGGCCCTTTGAATGTTGTTCCTAACACTATACCCATTGAACACAGGAACATTCAACTGCAGTCCGTACGATATACCATCCGTTAAATACAACTGGTCCGTAAAGGCAATTCTATTAAAGGTTACGGGGTCCCTAAATTCGCTGGAATATCGTGTACCGTAATTAAAGAAAGCCCCTAGGGTTGGGTAGACCGCCCCTTTGGCAATCTGTAGGTCCTTTTGTGCCAATTCCACATTGGACATAGAAAATTTAATATCGTTCCTAAAGGTAAGGGCCTTATCGAAAATTGTTTTGGGGGAATTGTCCAATATATCGGAAGGAGGAACGTCAAATTCCTCATCGGCGATATCAAAATTTTCGTAGTCCCTGATCTGAAGCAACTGTGCCAGGCCTATCCTTGAGATCAACACTTGGTTCTCCCCATTTACAATTTGTTGTTCCTGATTGGCAGCCGTAGCCTCTATTTCCAATAAATCCCCTCTTGGAACCACCCCGGCACCCACCAACTCCTTGGTCCTGATAAGATCCTGCTCGGTAACGGCGTATTGGGCCCTAAAAACCTTAAGCGACTCCTTATTGGACATAACCTGCAGGTAGGCATTGGCCACCGCCAGCATAATATCGTCCTTTAAGTCGTCCAATCTATACTGATTGGCCAAGGCATTCAATTTTGCCCTGTTCAACCTATGAATGTTCCTTAGTCCATCAAATAAAT
The DNA here is from genome assembly GCF_003426735.1 of Arenibacter sp. P308M17. Lineage (GTDB taxonomy): Bacteria > Bacteroidota > Bacteroidia > Flavobacteriales > Flavobacteriaceae > Arenibacter. The sequence goes on along the minus strand of NZ_QVON01000001.1, from coordinate 951,139 downwards.
TTACGGAAGAACTAAAGCCACCTGATGCAGTAGTTACCGTTCCCGTAACCTGTTGGTTCCTGGATTGGTCCAAAACAAGCCCTGAATTGCCCGAGAGACTTGCATTTGCATTAAAATTGGGCAACATATCACCTATGGCGTCGGACTTATCAATTTTGGCATTTTCAAGATCAAGTTCAAACTGCTCTATGGTGAGGTTGTTCTCCACGGCATAGTAAACACATTCCTCCAAGGTCCATTTTTTTTCTTGGGCGGATAGTATGCCGCAAGAGAAAATAAACAGGCCTATTAATATCTTAATTTTCATGCTTTGATTATTTTTTGATTGCTTTTTTGATTGATATTCCCTTTAATTTCCTTCAGCTGTTTCCCCTTCCTCGTCGGTACCTATCTTAATAGGTTCGGTCTTGTTCCAGATCTTCACCCTGTCATCTTTGGTAATGCCCGAAACAATTTCCACATTCACTCCGTCGGAAATCCCGATCTCAACGTCCTTTCTTTCAAATTTTTGTTCCTCTACAGTTCCTACTGCCACTTCAACATAGGGTTTATCCGTTACTTTATCAAATTGTAATAGTGCCTCTGGGATAACCGTAACACTATCCTTCTGTTCCAGCACCAAAGAGGCATTGGCACTATAACCCGCACGGATCAAAAAGTCGTCCTCTACGGTTACATCGCCCTCAATCTTAAATTGTACAGCTCCGGATTCCTCAACGCCCTTAGGTGCAATAAACCTAAGTTTAGCATCAAACTTTTTATCGTTAATGGCGCCCAAACTAATCTCCAAAGGCATTCCTAGTTTCAATTTTCCTACCTCGCCTTCATCCACTTTCCCTTCAAAGATCATGATGCTCAAATCTGCAATAGTGGCTATGGTAGTCCCATCATTAAAATTGTTGCTCTGAATTACCTGGTCCCCCTCCTTAACGGGAATCTCAAGGACGGTCCCGGAAACAGTGGCCCGAATGTTGGTGTTGGCCGTGGCACTTCCTCCAGCCGACCCATCCCGGATAATCTGGTAATCGGATCTTGCGTTCTGCAGTTCCAATTTTGCCTGATCGTACCGCAACTGTTGGGTGTTAAAATCCTGGGAAGAAATTACCCCTTTATCAAAAATAGCCTTGTTCCGGTCATATTCGATCTTGGTATTGTTCAATGCTATTTCGGCATTCTTCACCCTACCAATGGCCTGATTCAACGACTGCTCATTGGGTACCACCTTTATCCTGGCAATTAAGTCGCCAGCATTTACCTTGGCCCCCTCTTCTAAAAAGATTTCATCAATAATTCCCGAAATCTGAGGCTTTATCTCCACCTCATCCTCAGGTACTACCTTGCCAGTTGCTACAGATTTTTTTTGAATATTGGCTGTAAAAGGATTTTTTGTCTCGTAGGTAATGGCCGATTTACTATTCGATTTCACAAAAAAGGCTGCTGCCCAAAGCGCTCCTAGTACTAAAATCCCTATTAGTACATATTTTACAATCTTGTTCATTTTACTATATATTTATTTGTATTGGTTTGTTTTATTCTTCTCTTAAAGCATCTATTGGTTTTATACTAACGGCTCTTTGCGCGGGAATAAGGCCGATCAATGTCCCCAAAATAACCATTATCCCCAAAGCGCCCAGCACATAGGGTATTGGCACCGTTGGATTGGCATAGGGAAAATCGATCCCCTGGGTCATCTTATTGATCAGGCTTAGCACTCCTGCCCCCAATATGATCCCCATGACCCCCGCGATCATGGTCAGAAAAACCGATTCCAATATAATTTGCGAACGAACCTCCCTTGGGGTAGCTCCCAAAGCCCTACGAACCCCAATTTCCTTGGTACGCTCCTTAACGGATATCAATAGGATATTGCCGATACCGATTACCCCTGCCAGGATGGTAGCAATTCCAACGACCAGAGACAAAAAGGTAAGCCCCTTTGCAAAACCGCTGATCCGGTTAAACATTTCACCGATATTAAAAGACCCGAAAGCCCTCTCATCATCAGGGTGTACCTTATGGGTAGATTTTAAAATCGCTTTTACATTCTCCTCAACCTTTATTACATCCACATCATCATAGGCAGCTATGGAAAACCAACCCACATCGTTTCCGGTATTGTATAATTTTTTATAGGTTGAAAAAGGAATAAAAATGTCCCCATCGTTATCAAAACCGCCCCCTGGGGAAAACTTATGGACACCTACCACCTGAAAAAAGATATTGTCTATCCTGATATAGCCTCCAATAGGGTTCTCATCCTTTTCGAACAATTCCTTTTGTGTACGTTCCCCAATAACGCATACCTTCCTTGCCTCGGCAATATCCTCGTCGTTTATAAATCTGCCCCCATCATATATCTTTTTTGTCGCAATTTTGGTATACACCGGAAAGTCCCCATAAACGGCATAACTCCCTGTCTTTTGTCCCCTAACGATAACTCCCGGCGAATCCCCAAAAACACCCCGAACATTTCTCGGGGCAATGTATTGGATTTCGGGGATCCTATTTTCCAAAAGGGTGGCATCATCCAATTTTAATTGTAAAGGCCTTCCAGTCTTAAATCCTTCATAGGGCATACTGGTATTTTGCGCCCAAACGAACATACTGTTCTTGGCCACGCTCTCGAATATTTTTTCAAAACCATTGTCCATCCCCTTTGCAGCCCCGGATAAAGCGATATAAATAAAAATACCCCAAAGCACCCCTACTACGGTAATAATGGTTCTGGTCCTATTTTTTCCGATAGAGCCAAAAATTTCCTGCCAAGTATTACTATCAAATATAAATCGCATATTATTCGTCCCTTAATGCTACAATAGGCTTAATTTCGGCTGCCCTTTTTGCCGGTATATATCCCGCAAGGGCCCCGAACAGAATTAGTAGCACTGTGGCACTAATGGCCATTGTACTATCTATATAGGGGTTGGTAATAAAATAATCCTTCAATTTTTCCCCTAGGGAATTTAAAATGGCCATCCCCAATAGCATCCCTATAAAACCCGAAATGGTCGTTATAAAAACCGATTCCAGCAAAATAGATCCTATGACCGATCTTGGAGTTGCCCCCAAGGCCTTGCGGATACCCAACTCCTTGGTGCGTTCCTTTACCACAAATACCATAATATTGCTGATTCCAATAATTCCCGCTATTATGGTCCCAAAGGCAACAAAACCAACTATCAGCTGCAAAACACGGGCAAATTGTTGATTTTGCTTTAACTGATCGGCGACATTCCTAATAAAGATTCCGCTCTGGTCGTCCGGACTGATGTACTTTTTTTCTTTAAAAAATTTATCCAAGCTCCTATCCAGGGCCATTGCCCCAGTGTATCCTATCTCGGGCTTAAAGGCCACAATAAGCTGATCTATTTTATCGGTGTTTTTTTCTATAAGTTGTCTCGTGGTATAGGGCATATAGATCAATCGTTCCTCATTGTCCCCACCTTCATCCTGAAAAACCCCGATTACCATAAAAGCGCTCCCTGCCACATCTATATATTTGCCTATGGAATTTTCGGTCCCAAAAAGATCCTGTTCCACCAACCTTCCTATGACAACGTATTTGGTTCTATTCTTAATATCCGCTTTATTCAGAAACCTACCCTTCATGATGATGGTCTTTTCTGCATCTTGATGTGCGGGACCCACAGCTCTGGTGGAATAATTGTTGGATTCGTTCTTGTATTTCACCAATGCACTTCTGGAAATTCTTGGGGTAGTGTATTCTACGAACAGGGCAAGGTTCTTTTCTATGTCCCTTAGATCGCTGTTATCGAACTCGATCACCCTATTGGATTTGTAGCCTTTGTAGGGAATTGTAGTTCTCCCTGGGAATACATAAAGCACATTGGTGGCATCGTCACCGAAAAACTCGTTAAAGGTGTTGATGAGGCCGTTTCCCATCCCAAAAAGTACCACAAAAATAAGAATCCCCAATGAGACCGTAAACCCGGAGAGAAACGTCCTTAGTTTATTCTTTTGAATAGTTTCAAATATTTCCTTCCAATTATCCCTACTAAACATATTGTGAGGCTCTAACCTGGGTTATTTTTTTATCCTCAACAATAACCCCATCCTTTAAGTGTACAATTCTCTTGCACATATCGGCTATGTCCGGCTCGTGGGTAACTATTAGTATGGTGTTGCCGGCATCGTTTATTTTTTGGATAAGATCCATCACCTCGTAGGAGGTGGTGCTGTCCAAGGCACCGGTAGGTTCATCCGCCAACAACACTTTGGGTTCGGCCGCCATGGCCCTGGCAATGGCCACCCTTTGTTTTTGCCCACCGGACAGCTCGCTCGGTAAATGATCCGCCCATTCACGTAATCCTACTTGCTCCAAGTATTTTAATGCCTTTTCCTGTCTTTCCTTCCTGCCCACTTTCTGATAATATAAAGGAAGGGCCACATTCTCCATGGCACTTTTGTAATTGATCAAATTAAAGGACTGGAAAACAAAACCTAAAAATTTGTTCCTGTACTGTGCCGCCTTCGTTTCGTTTAGATTTTTAATGGGCACCCCGTCCAAAGTATAGGACCCCTCGTCCAAAACGTCCAACATACCAAGTATATTGAGCAGGGTAGACTTTCCAGAACCGGAAGACCCCATAATGGCCACAAGCTCCCCCTCTTCAACGGAAAAATTGATGCCCTTTAATACATGAAGGGAGTTGCTTCCCATTTTATAGGATTTATGAAGATCTTTAATTTCTATCATGATATATTGAATTGGTTGAGCTTGCCTGAAAATACGAATATAAGACCTACTGGCAATAAAGTCGTTACAACAGGGGGTGTTAAAGCTGTGTTAAAAAAATTAGGCCCCGAGGGTTGCAGGCTTTATTTCGTTCCATACTTTTATTTCATCATCGGGCTTTATTCCCTGTATTACTTGAATATAGATCCCATCGCTCACCCCTAATTGAATTTCCCTACGTTCAAATTGCTGCTCGCCGATAGCAATTTCCACAAAGGGTTTTTTGGTATCAGGATCAAATTGGATCAAGGCTTCCTTCACTGCCAGCACACTATCCGCCCTGGCCAGGATAATAGAGGCATTGGCACTAAGCCCTGCTCTAATAAAGATGGAATCGCGTTTCTTTAATGTACCTTTGATCTCGAACTGAATGGCACCATTCTCCACTTTCCCCTTGGGCGCAATATAGTCCAGGACCGCATCGAACACCGCATTCTCTATAGCCCCTACCGTAATTTCCAATGGTAGGTCTTCCTTGATTTTACCTACCTCCGATTCGTCTACCTTGCCTTCAAAAATCATCTTGTCCACATCGGCTATGGCAGCAATGGTAGTGCCCTCATTAAAATTATTGGATTCTATCACCTGATTTCCTACCTCTACCGGCACTTCCAGTACCATTCCGCTCACCGTTGCCCTTATCAAGGTATTTGCCTCATTGCCGTACCCTTTGGTAGTTCCGGTCTTAACGATATCGAAGCGTTTGTTGGCGGCGGCATAGGATTGCTTGGCCTGATCATAGGCAACCTCTGCCCTCTCCAGATCTACTTTGGAAATCACCCCTTTATGGAACAAAATACCTTGCCGTTCCCAATTGCGCTTTTGGTCGTCCAGGGCAATCTTGGCCTCCTCTATGGTATTCTTGGCCTCGTTCAAGGAAGAAAGGTTGGGAACCACCTTTATCTTGGCAATTAAGTCGCCCGATTTAACATAATCGCCCCCTTCCACAAAAACTTCCTCTATAACCCCTGAGATATTAGGTTTTATCAATACCTCTTCCAATGGTAGGATACTACCGGTAGCAACGGTTTTTTTAACGATGGTCTGGGTCGAGGGTTTTTCGGTCTTGTACACCACGGGGTCCTCGGCATTTTTTTGGTACAGATAGTAAAGTGCCCCTACACAGCTTAGAACAATGAACAACAAAATAATAATGGTAACCGACTTTTTCATTTTCCCTATTTGATTTTTCTTGATTGATTTTTTTGAATTTTATTTAACGTGAGTTCGATATAAAAATATTAGCAAAACATTGATTTTATGTAAATTAAAAAATCTCTACTGTCCCCTAGAGCGGATCCCCAAAGCATCCTGGTTCCAAAAAGACCCGAGAACGCATCATTCCGCCCTCAATGCTTCAATTGGCCTTACCTTTATGGCACTTTGGGCGGGGATAAATCCCGCCAATAATCCCGATATTATCAAAATCAACAACGCTATCAACACCACCCCCAAACTCACACTGGGATTGGCAAACATTTCCACAGGGCCGTTCGCATCCAAAACATAATTAATGAGATATATGACCAGAGCCCCGAAACTAATGCCTGCCATCCCCGATATTATGGTCAGAAAAACGGACTCCATCAAGATCTGTAACCTGATGGACCAAGGATCCTCTCCCAGCGCCCGTCTAATCCCTATTTCCTTGGTTCTTTCCTTGACCACTATCAGCATAATATTACTCACCCCTATAACCCCGGACAGCAATACCAGAATACCTACAAAATAGGCTATCCAGCGCATGGCCCCAAAAAGGCTCACTACCCTGCTAAACTCCTCGTACAGGTCAAAATGGCCAATGGCCCTTAGGTCCTGTGGGTGAATTTTCCGGTTTTCACGAACTACCTCGAACACCTGTTCCTTTAATTGGGTTATAGAGGAACCATCCTTGGCAGTAATCGCCATCCACCCCACATTGTCCCCTTGGTTGAATGCTTGTGCAAAAGAAGTGAACGGAACATAAATTTCCTTTTGGGCCTCTTCCGCATTACCGTTATTGGAGTTTTTTTTATACGTACCTATCACGGTGAAGTTCACCCCCTGGATCTTTATATAGGTCCCTACTACCTCCTCTCCCATTTCATACAGACTGGAGCGGACCCCTTCACCAATAATGGCAACTTTCCTCTTTTCATCTATGTCCAGATGGTTTATAAACCTACCGGAAGTAATGCTCATGGGATCCTGATTAATAATGTCCGGGTAATCGCCATACACGTTAAAGGCCCCTGTTTTAATTCCGCGTACCACATTATTTGCCCCATTGAAGCCTCCCAATTGGTTCCTGGGGGAAACGAACCTTAAATTTCCCACTTCCCTCCTAATGGCAGTAACATCCTCCAATTTAAAATTAAACCGCCTTCCTTTGGGCAGGCCTTTATATTCCATACTGGTACTTTGGGACCACATAAACACAGTATTGGTGGCAATACTGCCAAAATTGGCCCTGATCCCATTTTCCAGTCCCTTCCCGGCGGCCAAAAGAATAATCAATATCAATATTCCCCAAAAAACACCAAAGGCAGTAAGAACGGTCCTAAACCAATTTGTGGTCAGTACTTCCAAAATCTCTCTCCAACGATCCCTATTCAACATATCCCCCTATACTTATAAACTCCCTTATTCATCACGCAACGCTTCTATTGGCTTTATACTGGCCGCCCTCCAAGCCGGAAAAAACCCTGCAACTGCCCCGGCGAGAATCAGCAGAAAAACAGTACTGATGGCCACGGTAAAATTAATGGACGGATTAAGGATGTAATCCACTTTAATATGCGGGCCTACAAACTCTAACAGCCCCATACTAAATATAAGCCCGGCAAAACCCGCAACGGTAGTAACAAAAATGGCCTCGTGCAAGACCATTCCTATAATATTCCAGGGTTTGGCCCCCAATGCTTTCCGGACCCCTATTTCCCTGGTCCGTTCTTTTACAATGATCAACATGATGTTACTGACCCCAACAACTCCGGCCACTATGGTACAAATACCCACGAACCAAAAGAAAAATTTTATACCTCCTGTCAGATTTTGAAAACGCTTTACCCCCTCCAACGTATTAAACGTATTTATAGCACTCGGGTCTGTAGGTGCCACTGTATGTGCCTCTTTTAAATATCCCTTGATTTCCTCTGTAAACTTCACGGACTGCGCCAGTGCCTCATCAAAGTTGTCCGACGGTTTTAAGGTATAGAACAACATATTCAAATTGTCACTCCCATTAAACACCCGCTGTGCCGTACTCAATGGAATAAACAATCTATCTTCTTCCCTATCTCCCCCCTTATCACCATAGACCCCCACCACTTGAAAATTGATCCCGGAAATCTTAACAAAGGATCCAATGGGATCCTCTACTCCCTTTAACAGCTCCCTTTTAATTTTGTTGCTTATGATAACCACTTTGGAAACCGCCTCCCCATCGCCATAATTAAGATACCTTCCTTGGGAAATAAATTGATTTTCAATATTTTGAAATTCAGGGGAAACACCATGTACGGAATAGTTGGCAGATTCCTTTCCATAATCCACGGAAAGGTTCCACACCATAAAATTGGAAGATCGGTACTCCAATTGGTCGGCAAACTTGGAATTGATAAACTCGTAATTGCTATTTTTCAACTGAATGGTCCTTCCTGGGTTTAAGCCCATATACTCTTCGGTAGTTACCTGAGTCCATACTCCTACCCTATTACTGGCATCTCCCTCAAACTCTTTGGCAATGCCATTTTGCATTCCTTGTCCAAAACCCAACAGAATAACCAATATAAAAATCCCGGAAGCCACCGAAAGACCCGTAAGAAATGTACGTAGCTTATTTTTTAGCATGGCATCGAAGATTTCCTGCCATCTCTCAATATCGAACATGGGCCCAGTAATGTTTATAGAAGTAAGACCGTAGTAACAAGGAATTGTTACAGCAGAAATTTTAAAAAAATGTTAAAATTGATCTGCCATCAGGCTTTCATTTTTTTATAGATAAAGAAAAATAAAGCGGCCACCAGTAGGTATGGTACGGCCATAAGATATACAATACCATTGTTGATCCCCTTTGCAGCAGCTTCACTGCCCTCACTTTCCAAAACGGCCCTGCACATGGCACATTGGGCTTCGGCAAATTCCGGAACCAATACAAATACCAATGTTAAAAACAAGACCGAAAAATGCCTTTTAACCTTAAAATATCCTGGAGTAATCCATGTTGATCTTCTAGTGCACATAATAGGGAGATATCATTATATAGACCACTACCCCGGTAACGGCCACATACAGCCATAGCGGAAAAGTGATCTTTGCCAGTTTCCGATGCGCCCCATAATTTTTAAGGTAGGCCTTCGCATAGGTTCGCAATACCAATGGTATTATGACTATGGAGAGTATGATGTGGGTGATCAAAATAAAGAAATAGACGTACTTTAACATTCCTTCCCCGCCAAACGATGTGGAATCCGAGGTCATATGATAGGCCACATACATCACTAGAAATGCCAAGGAGAGAAAAATACAAGTCGTCATTAATTTTTGATGTAGCTCCAACTTTCCGTTCTTAACGGCCAACACGGCAACCACCAATAAAACAGCAGTAAGTCCATTGATAGAGGCATAGATGGGCGGCAAAAAACCAAGAGGCTCCACATTGGGCAGTTTAACCCCGAAAAGGACCGCCACCACAAGGGGTATTACAACGGACACCACGTTTATAATTTTATTGATCTTTTTTTCCTTTAAGACAATTGCATCCATTATTCTTCCAATAATTTTTTAATATCCTCTTTAAGTATCGATATCTGTTCCTCTTCCCCATGATCATTTTCCCCTTCCTGCTCGGTAATGGCTCCCCTGTAATATACGATCGGATTTCCAAACTTGTCCACCCGGGAACGTATAAAACCGTTTTTATCTACCAGCGCAAAGAGGCCTGAATGTTCAAACCCGCCTTCCGCCTCCGGGACTTCTGCGGCAAACATACTGAATCCGGTATTGGCCAAGGTGTAAATATCGTTCAGATTTCCCGTTAGCAAATGCCAGTCCATATGGGTTATCCCGTAATCTTGGGCATACTTTTTCAAAACTGCCGGTGTATCGTATTCCGGGTTTATGGTGAAGGAAGCCACCCCAAAATTCTCGAAATCCTTAAATTCGTTCTGGATCCGGACCAAATTCTTGTTCATTATCGGGCAAATTGTTGGGCAGGTGGTAAAAAAGAACTCTACCAGATATACCTTGCCCTTATAATCTTCATTGGTAATCAGTAGACTGTCCTGATCCACAAAGGCAAAGGGCGGTACCTTGCGCCTTGTCCCGTTCATTTCAATGTACGCCAGCTTATCATTGGCATCCTTTAGGTTCAACCTATCATTTTGTGACACAGACCCCTCTTTTACCCTATCAACAATTTTTGGGATAAAAATGATTCCAAAAACCAGGATTACCAGGGAAACCCAAATATATGTATAGTTGTTTTTTTGCATTATTTTGATCTTTCCGCAGAGTTCTTTTTAAGGGCCATCCGATACTCGGCCAATATAATTTTCACATCATCCTCCATCTTATTGTTCAAATCCGCCACGGAGGAGGTATCAAAACCATATTTAAGCCCTTCGTCCTTATCATCGTCCCTTCCCCTCAGAACTCTACTCTTATCAATAATAAATACATAGGGGGTACCCAGGTTCCCATCCAAGCTCAGGTTGGTGCCCAAACCCCTAAAAAGGCCATTAATTTCATCCTCGCTCCCAAAAACAAAGTTCCATTTACCTACATCCGCCAATTGCTCCAGTTCCCCTTTCAATTCTTCCACGTCCTGCTCCGTACCCTTGGGCATTACCATAACGAATTGAAAATCCTTAAACTCGTAAAAGCGTTTGTATATCTTCTGATTTAGATTGAAAGCGTTGCCCTTCTTATTTTCCACGTCCTTCCCAAGAAAACCCAGTACGGTAATTTTACCCTCAAGGGATACCGTGCTGCCCGCAAAATCAATTTCCGGAACGTTTTCCGTTAAAGTGGCCAATTTTCCAAAATTGGTAACCCCTGAAGCAAAAAATAGATAGATCACAATTGGCAGGACAAATAAGGCAAGCAGTACTAATATTTTCTTCATCCCATATATTTTAACCCATAACATTACAATTTAAAAGAAAAAAGATTCCTTCCCTGTAAAATCAGTACAAACCGTATAAGTACAAAAATAAAAAAGACGGTTGTTATACCGTCTCCCCAAGCTGTTAATTATTCGTTAGAAATTCCACTTAACAAAGCCGTCCCTGTACACTTGGTATATATAATCCGCCTCAAAGAGAAGAATAAAAATAAGGTAGGCCACAAGGAAGATCGGGGTCCATACAATAGCCCTTCTCAAAGAACTCCTTTCATCCCTTAGGTGCATAAAATCCCAGGCAATATAATAGGCCTTTACCAAGGTTAAAATAATAAAAATCCAGTTAAGTACTTTCATGCCCAAGAAATAAGAATGGGTCAATGCAGCGGGTTTTAAGATCCCCAACGCCACCTCAACTATGGTAACCAAAGTAAGGAATGTCAATACCCCCCATATTTTTTGGGTGTTGGACTTAAACTTCAGCAGACCTCTAAATATTTCAAGTTTATGTTCGTGTGCCATTTCCAATTCTAATTTTAAGTATTCTTTTATTTGTAAGGTAAATATTATTATTCCTAAGTACTATACCAAGTAGAAGAAGGTAAATACAAATACCCATACCAAATCTACAAAGTGCCAGTACAGCCCAACTTTTTCAACCATTTCATAATGTCCCCTTCGCTCATAGGTACCAAGAATAACATTAAAAAAGATAATCACATTGATTATTACACCGGAAAATACGTGAAAACCGTGAAAACCGGTGATAAAGAAAAAGAAATCGGCAAACAACCTGCTGCCATACTCATTACGTACCAAGTTGGCCCCCTCCACTACTAGCGTAGCATCATTCAATTTTTTCAAAGTTTCATCCCTTGTCAAGACCGTTTTATGGCCATCCTCGTTCAATAACTCTGTACGGATCAAGACATTCGGATCGGACTTCACCCCTTCCACTACCTCGTTTAAGGAATAACTGGGCAAGGATTCCCCCTCATAGTACCATATTCCGTTCTTCTTTTCATGATCTACCCTTTCCTCATGCAAGGTCTCGGCAAAATCCCTTAAGGCAAGCCGCTCTCCTGAATCGGCACTCACAAATTGTAGAATCCTACCTCCTTTGGTTTCCAAAGCCCCAAAATCACCTTTTATAAAAGTGGCCCATTCCCAGGCCTGTGAACCTACGAATATTGCCCCTCCAATGATAGTCAGGAACATATACCAGATTACCTTTGTTTTTTGTAATTTATGTCCGGCATCTACCGCCAACACCATAGTTACAGAGGACATAATTAGAATAAAGGTCATGAACGCTACATAGTACATAGGAAAGTTCCCATGAAAAAACGGAACGTGGGTAAACACCTCATCGGCGATCGGCCATGTTTCTATAAATTTAAATCTAGAAAAACCGTATGCAGCAAGAAAACCAGAAAACGTCAATGCATCGGATACCAGAAAAAACCACATCATCAACTTTCCGTAACTGGCGCCAAGAGGTTGATTTCCTCCACCCCAGACATTTTCTTCCGTACCCGTAGTAACCGTAGAATCCATATAAAAATTATAGCGTTAATAAAATTTTCACAAATTTACATTTTTTTCGGCTAAACAAAATTTTTGCCTTTTAAAAATGGCAAAAAAAACCCATTCTAAATAAGCCCTTCCAGAATACCTTCTAATTACCAAATAATTAGGCTCAAACTAATTCACGAAATACATAAAAAGTATTAAATAAACCCAAAGAATATCCAAAAAATGCCAAAACGTGGCCCCTAGTTCCAAGCCCAGCATTTCCTTTGGGGAATACTTGTTCCGCAATTGATTGGCAATAACCACCAACAGGGAGATTATACCGGCAACAACATGAACGATATGGACCGCAGCGATCAAAAAAACATAGGACATTTTAATATTACTGGTAGGTCCGGTAAAATAGTAACCATTGGCCACCATCTGTGAAAATCCGTTAAATTGCAATATTATAAATGTAATTCCGAGGACCAGGGTCAGCAATAACCAATTGGTACATTGTCTAGTCCTATCCTGCCTTATGGCCTTCTTGGCCATAATATAAGTTATACTGCTTATAATTATCACCAAGGTACTCCCCAAAAACGAGGATGGCAACGCCAGGTCCTTGATCCAATCTTCCCGGGAGCTACTCACTATATAGGCGCTGGTCCAGCCCGCAAATCCCATTAGCAAGCTCACAATTCCGAACCAAAGCATCATTTTCTTGGCCCTTGCGTTTTTTTCCTTTCCCGTACCCTGCGTTAAGTCCATCCGTATTAAATAAATTTATCCATTACATATACCATTTGCATCAGTGTAATGTAACTTACACTGGCCAGCATTAATTTCTTGGCAGAAACATTGTCCCTTTTTTCATATAACCGAAAAGCGAAGAACAACATTACCGTACCCATTAAAAAAACGATAATAGCTGCTACAATCGATAATTTCAACCTTCCCGTAAAACCAAATACGGGGATCACCGATATAATCATCATCCATATGGTATACATTATTATTTGCAAAGCGGTTCCCTTATCCTTTTTACCGGTAGGAAGCATTTTAAACCCCCCTTTCCTATAATCCTCGTCCAACATCCACCCTAATGCCCAAAAATGCGGAAACTGCCAGAAGAACTGTATCATAAACAAGGTCCCCGGCTCAATTCCAAAACTATCGGTGGCGGCCACCCATCCCAACATAAAGGGAATGGCTCCCGGAAAAGCCCCCACAAAGACCGCCAAGGGCGTTTTGGTCTTTAATGGCGTATAGACACTAGTGTACAAAAAAATCGAAATGGCCCCGAACATGGCCGTCTTGGGATTGAGAAAATACAAGGCCACGATTCCCATTATGGTCATGACAACGGCAATGGTCATTGCCGTGCCTACGGACATCCTACCCGCCGGTATGGGTCTGTTTTTGGTGCGGTCCATCAATGCATCCAGATCCTTTTCAATAATTTGGTTATAGGCGTTGGAAGCCCCCACCATGCAGTAGCCTCCAAAGGCCAAAAGCAGCACTGCGGAGAAATTAATTTCAATAGCACCCAGAAAATATCCCGCAATAGAAGAGAAAACCACACTTACAGCCAGCCTTGCCTTCGTAATTTCTTTAAAGTCAGCAAAATATAACGCTAAAGAGGTATTTTTCACTGAACCGACCGCCGTTTTCATTTACATTTTTTAAATGGACCGCAAAGATACACCGCATAAGAATTTTTTGCAACCAAATAAAGATGTTTATGTGAATTAACCTAAAAATGGAGCCTTGAACAAAAGTTTCCTGGCTCTTGGCACGAGCCTGCCTTCCGCAGGCAGGCGTGACGCTTGCGCCAACAAAAAATCCCGAGCCAAGGCTCGGGATCACAAATATATTTTAAATTTCGACTACTGCAGTTTAAAATTGATCGGAATACTAAAGGGTACACGGACCGGCCTACCTCTTTGCTTTCCAGGGGTCATTTTAGGCAATTTACCAATAATCCTAGCTGCTTCTTCTTCCAAGTTCTTATCTGGACCCCTCATTCTTACGTTCCCTATACTTCCGTCTTTCTGGATAACAAACATTACGTTAACCCTGCCTTGAACCCCCATTTCTTGGGCAATTTCAGGATAACGGAAATTTTTTGCAATATGCTTCTGAATCATGGAGTTAAAACATTCCCTTAATTTGTTTTTTGGCTCATTTTCACAGCCGGGAAAAACAGGTACATCTTCGATAACCGCAAAAGGTATATCCAAATCTTCCTCTACTTCCTCCACCTCAACATCGGCCACTTCTATTACTTCCTCCTCTTGACTGGTTTCCGTAGATTCTATTACAGTCTCTTCCACTTCCTCCTCATCCTCGACAACTTCTATAATCTCGGGTGCTGCAGGTGGCGGTGGTGGCGGTGGTGTCTTAATTTGCTCGGTCATAGGAACTTCCTCATCCAAAGTATCCTCCACATTCATGGTATAATCAAAATTATTATCATCGTCATAGGTCTTCCATTCAAAAGCTATATACGTCAATAACATAACCAGAACAAGACCAATAACGAAATAAAGCCCGCTATTTCTTGTTAAATCCGCTTTAGGATTCTTTTTAAGTTCCATAATTCTTAATTTTTAATGTTCGCTAATTTATATATTTATTTTATCTGTTTAAAACTTTTTGTTAAAAAAAATACAAATAAATTTAAACAGCCCATTGGACTCCAAAGCATCCTTTTATAGGTAACCTAAGGCCTCGAAAGCAACTAGTTGGAAGATTCCAAACTCCCAAATGTTCACCACACTAAGAACCATACCTATTTATTTAAAACACATCCCATATTTGAAACACATCCCATATTTGAAACACATCCCATATTTGAAACACATCCCAAATTACTTAAAAAAATACTATTTCGTCCACTTTAAGGGAGTTTTTCCCGAGAAAATGAATTTCACCGTAAAACTTCCGAACAATGCCCCCAAACTATTTGCCAAAACATCCAGCAAATCGGGATCTCTATCAATTGTGGCCTCCCCTTGAAGTACCTCAATAATTATACCATAAACAATAGCAAGTGAAAATAATTTTACGCCTATTTTCTTGAAAGGCTCCTTTCTACGATCAATCTCCCTAAAGGACAGGCAGCCCAAAACCGTAAATACAAAATAAAATGAAAAATGCACCAACTTGTCCAAATGGGGAACATCTATGCAAGGTATGCTCTCTTCCTCAAAAGAAAATAAGCTGAGCGTTGTTATGAACACCGCCCAGCTTATAAACAAGATTGTAAACAGATATTTTTTAAGCACCCACTAGTTCTTTGTACTCCGCATCCCCAAGCAAGCCCTCAACTTCGGAGGTATCGCTTATTTTAACCTTTATGATCCATCCTTCGCCATAGGGATCGGTATTTACCTTTTCCGGTTCATCTTCCAGCGATTCGTTAAAAGCTATTATTTCCCCACTTAAGGGAAGGAAAAGGTCGGAAACCGTCTTTACGGCCTCTACCGTTCCAAAAACCTCATCCTTGCCCAGGGTCTCATCCAAGGTTTCCACTTCCACATAAACGATATCCCCAAGTTCCCCTTGGGCAAAATCCGTAATCCCCACTATAGCGGTATCTCCCTCTATTCTGACCCATTCATGGTCTTTGGTGTACTTTAAATCTGAAGGTATGTTCATTGTCCAATATTTGTTAAGGCAACAAATGTAAAAGAATATCTCATGTTAATCAAAAAACTCATTTAAACTTTTTGGCACAGCTGTAAATTAAATTACTTTACGGCCAATCCATCGTCACTTCGATTACTCGCCCGGACCGAACGGCCCGTTCGGGCGGGCAGTCGAGAAGTCAATAAAGCGTTAACTTAACACTAGTGTCCTGTCAACGTTTAATGACGGGGATGGAATGATGGATCTTGAGTTGGGCCAAGGCGCAGAAAACGGGCATAGCCGTAGCTACGTAAGGATTTTTGCAACGCAGGAGCGGCTCAAGAGACACTTTAAATTACCCGTAGGTTTAGGCAGGACCGGACACTAGTTCCCAAAATTATACCTCAAGGTAAATCCGGTATTAATGGAGGTTTGGGGGAAAGCAGTGGACACTGCAAATTTTGAAAACGAATGATCGTAGAAAAACAGGGCGTTCAAATTTTTGCTCAGGGCGTAATCCGCAACAAATTTCACGGACATTAAATTTTGTCCGGAAGTTATCTGATTGTTATCTATGTCCAAGTTTCTTATAATGGTAATATTATCCCTCAGGGTTACGTCCGCCTTTAGGTTCAAATCCCCTTTTAGACGCTGCTGTTCACCCCCAATATTGGTAACAAATTTCACATCCTTAAAACGATACCCGAGTCCCACCGTATATTCCTTGCCGTTTATCTCCGTCATTAAACTATTGTCGAAACTCAGGGACAATGCCCTATCCGTTCTTATCTCGGCCACTACGCTAAGGGAGTTCTGCATTTCAAAATCTACCCGCATCAATGGGTTGAACTGATCCGTAAGCACCACGTTGTTCATAATATTGACCGGTAAAAAATCTTGGGTCTCCGTATTTATGGGTTCCATACCCTCATTGATCAACTGTGTACGCGTTAAATTGGTCTGAAACGAATTTATACTGTAGGCCGACCTATATCCGTGGCTTAGTGAAAACCGCTTGAACTTCTTCTTAAACCAGGGGTTGCGCATTAATCCGGTAAATTTAATGTTCCAGTTGGGAATCGGAATACTTCTAAAAGCGTCCAAACTTACCTTATTAGGGTCCTTCCCCGTATAAGCGGCAAAAAAAGCGGGCAGCAAAACATCTTGGCTTGTCTTACCGTATCTTTCCGGAAATCCATCATCGTCCACCTCTCCGGTATCATGGTTTCTTTCGGCAACGATCCTATTGGCTACTGTAATCCTATTTTCCTTGAAGGTTTCAAAGGTATCGGAACTAAATTCATCACTTTTGTTAAAAACAGTACCGATCATTAAAGTGGAAATACTAAAATTGCCATAGTTATTCCCTAGTAGGTTTACATATTCAAAGGTATTATTGCCCAAATCCTCTACGTTAAAAGTCTCCTGATAACTTTCGGACATTTGTCTATCGGCCACAAGATCTATAGTTAAATCCCTTGTGGGCTGTGCCGTGGCTGTTATATTTAACTGCTTGTTTGTATTCTGTATATATTGTTGGTTAAATTCCGGGAAAGTGGTCAGCCATCCATTTCTAGCGGCCTCATACCTAACATCGGCCTGACTGCCAAAAACAAATCCTATGGTCGGTTTTGCCGTACCAATAAACCCTACGGACCTGGTATATCCCGGCAACACCTTACCACTGTTCTGGCTATAGGTAACGTTTACACGTTTCACCATGGTAAGCACATCTATAAAAGCATTGTACCCCGCACCGGTAGCCTTTTGTCCATCATTATCCCCTGCATCGGAGGCCGGATTGCCCGCCTTGTCCAAACGGGCCGGTCCGGCAGCAGCCCCCTTGATATCCTTTCTGCCCAGACCGAGGAAATCGTAGAATTTTTGCATGGTAAGGGAAGCGGTTAAATTATGTGTGCTGGCATTCTGTACCGTGTTTATGTCCTCTTCGGCCACTTCGCGCATAGCATCCCCTCCCCTTTGCCAATCAAAATTACTGGTATAGGTATACTGGGCATTGATAAAATCGAAAGCGGGAATTTTATTGAAGGGCAACTCATAATTCAATTGCATTTCTTGGGAATGCCTATTGGGCTCCCCAAAATCGAAAAATCCGTCCCACAATCCCAAAGCCTGATTTATTTCCGAATCCGGATTGCCCTCTTCCGAAAAATAGTTCCTTACAATATTATTATTGGATGCGGTAAGGTTTAAACGTAAGGATTTTGTTAGGCTATAATTAATGGCATACTGCCAATTGAAAAGATAGTTCCTTTGTTGTAGGAATGGCAGTTCCAATTTTTCTACCCCCGGTTCAAAAACATCCCTGAACTTTTGCTGGTTGAAAGACCTGTTGATATTGGATTGAAGCGAAACACTGGCGGGCAAAACATTTAGATTTAAATCTTTAAGCCATTTCCAATATTTTCCTGTGAACAAGGAATCCTTTTTGGCAAATGGTGCTACCGGAGCAGGTTTAAAATTATGGTTGTAAACAAAACCTGTTACTACATTCTGATCCTGTAGCTCATCGATCTCAAAATCCCTATGGTTCACCTCGTTATAGGAATAATTAAAGGTAAAGTTCTCTATATCATAGAAATTGGCCTCCGCCTCATCTCCCCTATCCTTTCTTACCCCGATAAAATTAATACTGGTCCTCTTGGTATAATCCTCCCCTTGTTGTCTAATGGCCTCGGCATCTTCAGGTGTTTCGGCAGCTGCGATGCGATCTTCCAATTTTAGATCATCGTAGACCGGATCAAATTCAGGAGTAATCAACTGCTCGGAAATACCATAATTAAAAGGCAGTTGCAGGCCCCATTTTTTTGGAAACAATTGTCCAATGTTCACATTGGTCACCACATCATAGGCAATGGCATCCTCACGTGCCCGTTCATTGGGCATTTGATCTATGGCCCCGAAACCAGAGGTACTTTTACTACCGGTAGCGGACATATTGGCGAAATCTGCCATATTCATATCCATGGCGGCAATTGCTGCCCATCCCCCATTGTTATCCAATCCAGATAAGCGCAGTTCGTTAAACCAGACCTCGCCCCTGGCGGGAAGGTTGTCGTTATTCTTAACCCCTACCATCATACTGCGGATACCCCCCAAGGAAGGATTTCCCCGGATACCTATACGCAACTTGCCCAATGTCCGTGGATCAAATTCATTTACCTGGACCACCTCCCCGTTCTCAATTTCGTAATAATTAATAGTGCTAAGGGTTTGGGCAGCGATTCCTGCAGATTTTACCTTGGACAAATCATCCAATGAAAGGTCCAGTTCATTTACATCCGGCCAAATTTCCGTATCCGAGCTTGCTCCATGGGGAGTAAGTTTTAGAGGCAATTCTATCTGATAATAATTCTGTGTAAAATCCGAACCGATCCTAAGAAACCCAACTAGGGGCGTCTCGTCATCGGCATAATCGGATGCTATAATTTCTTCGGCGTGCATAAACATTTTTAAGCGTTTATATTGCCTTACATCAATATCCAAATTTTTAAAGACTCCCCTGGAATCCTGAGGTTCCAAATTATCCACAACAAAGGACAATGACTGTTCGTTCTGCCTAATAATGGTATTGTTGTTGTTAAGCCTTTCACGTATTACCCCTGGAGGCAAAACATAAGGTATTGGGGTCCTATTGGCATTTTCCTCCACGTTTACAGCGTTAACATCCACCAAAGTACCATCATCGGTAGGATCCCCGTCCACATCCGGCTGTAACGATTTGGCATAAGTACGCCAATCTCCCCGCACTAAATCCAAGGTAGCAAAACGCAATACCATATTGCTTGAAAAGCCTGTTAGGTACATCCTCATAAAACTTATGGACCTAAAATCGCTTATACCACCAATGGCATCGGTAAAATCGGACAATGGTATCTTGTATTGTATCCAACGTTCGTTAAGGGTATTGCCATTGGGCAAAGACCTGGTAACCCCTTCCTTAATATCCGTTACATATTTATCATTGACCGTCGTCCCCGGCTTAATATTGATACGGTATTCGTAATAACTGTTTACCGTATTCATGGTTCCATCCCTGTCTATATCCTCCACATCTGGCAATGTAGTGGATCCCCTGTCCGAATTGCTCAATTGTACAGGAGAGTTTCCATCCGGATTGTTATAATTAAGGTATCGTTCCAAAATGCTCCCTTCACTATTCAGAAAATACTCGTAATTATCCAATGCAGGATCTTCTGCCGGGCCATTGTAGGTAACTCCCCCTTCAAAGGTATAAGTAGCCTCCTCCGCATCGGTTAAACCATCAAAACCAATATCCTGCAAACCTCTATTGTTCACATCGGCATCAAAGGCATAAATTAAGGATTGGGTTGCAGGAACCTTGCCCCAATTTGTTTTATAGGTAAGATCATTGGATACAGGATCTACAGGCAACCCATTTTCATATTGCTTCCTTCCATCGGGAAGAATGTCCTCGGAAATATTACCAAGGTTGATCACCAAATCACCGGCACTCGTTGCAATGCCGTCCACATAAGGATCCAAAACCCAAAATTGAACATATTCCACATTGGACTGCTCAAAGTTGGTACTGCTCAAAGACCGCATTATCCCCGCCCATTTATCCTGCGGTTGTTCCGAAGTAAAATTTGGATTGGCATTATAGGGGCCTTTCATATCCGGATAATAAGCTATGTCCAAAGTATTTTGGGCCAAAGTCTGCCCTTGGGCAACATCTTGGTTAAATACATCCTGTATGTAGATTCTTCGGGTCTCATTTGTGGAAATATCATCATCGTTCAATGCCGTAGGCCGCTGATTGGAATAAAATATGGGATCTACCGTATACCAGGCCATTTTTGCCCTACCATATCCGGACTCCACACTATTTGTGGTGGTAGCAAATTCTGCAGGCGGACTCGCCATAGACCACCCAAGAAAGGAGCGGATATCGATCAGTGACTGTGCCCCCTCAAAATCATCCAAATAGGTGGTGGTTTCCCCATTAAAATCCGCATTCTTGGGAGAACTTGGACTTAAAAAGGCAACTTCCCCGCGAACAGACAGGTTGGAAGGGACATCCGTATCAATATTTGGCAATTTATTGACCAATCTGGTCAAAAATGGAACTTCAGTGGAAAAATTACTGTTCAGTCCAAAGATGGTATTGTTTACAGGTTCTATACCATAGTTGGATTTCTGTGTCAACGGTTTTTCATTAAGGTTCAGCAAAGTACCTCCCAGCACAAAATTTTTGTTGAATTGATGCTCTACATTTACCCCTGTAAAACGTCTTGTCTGCTGTCCGAAGACGGCATTGTTCTCAACTGAAATATTTATGGGCGTATTGGAAGCCTCCAAACTTGGGTCCAGGATCTGCACCGTACCCGCCTGATAATTTACAGTGTAATCTATACCTTCCTGTAATTGTCTCCCTCCTGCAGTAACCCTTACGGATCCTTGGGGAACGTTGAAGGCGCCTATAGGAATTCCATTGGCCCCCTGCGATTTGTAGGTTCCTTTAAGAATAAACCTATTTTTATCCGCATCCTGTTGGGCAGCTGCCGTAGGAAGCGAGTACATATTCCTGAAGACGTATTTCTGCTGGTTGGCATTATAACCTTGATCATCGGCCACATCATAGGTTCCACCGCCCAGAAGGTCAAATAAGTATTCCCCAAAAGGTTCAACTTTGGTAAATATTATACTTCCTGTCTGGGAGTTTATGGTAATACCTTCCACGTAATCAAAAAAACCGTCCCCTCCATTTTGGAGATCATTATACGCGTTTAACCTATCCAGATTGAACACGTCCAATAGAATCCTATCTTCCAATGGTTTTGGAGAAGTTGGCCAACCCGAACCTACACCGGATTCTACGGGTGTAATATAATTTCTTGGTGTTGTTTCCGCATATAAAATGTTCAACTTAAAATCTTCCTGACTTAATTGATAAGCGCCGGTAGCGTAAATATTCTTCATCATCAGATCCCAAATGGGATCCACAACATTGGTAATATTGCTTTTTAACAACTTAAGGATCAAGGTATTGTTGTTTACCGGTATTTCCGCCCCTGGAGTCACCGTTGTGGCATCCACGCCCCCATTGGCAAACTCCCCTACCTGATAGACCTCCCCGTTATAGGTATATTGGAAGGCAACCCCAAGTACTTCATCATTGCTCAATCTCTGGTTTAGGGAGATATACCCCAATTGGGAATTAAAGGTAAAATCCCTGCCCTGCTCCAGCTTTCTGGCATTTTCCAAAATAGCATAATCAAACCCCTGGTTTACGGTATATCCGGGCACATTAAAACCCGCCTGTACCGTAGCTATATCCCTAATACTGCTTGTAAGGGCCCCACCGGAACCAATTTGGAGGGGATCAAAATCGTTGGCAGCGTTCCTTGGCAGATTACCGGCGGCGGAACTATTGAAAAATCCGGCAGGATCCCCGTTGTTTTGTCCTATCCTGGTCTTATCCGCTTGTACCTCCCCCAAATCCTGGATGGCAACAACGTTTCTAATATTCACTGTTTGCTGGCTCCTATTGGTTATCCATACCTCCAACCTTGTAATTTGGACCTGGCTCCTTATGTACGGATAGTTGACCAGTGCGGCATCATAGTTGTCCCTAAAATAATGGGCTAAAAAAAAGTGCTTGTCGGCGTCGTAGTCCTGCGCCCTAAGTTCAAAGTTATTCACTGTGCCCCCACCTTGAGCCACCACCGTATTGCTTTGGGACCGTTGTTCCGAAAATACGGCCGTAACCCTGGTTTTCCCAAATTGCAGTTCGGTCTTTACACCGAACAGGCTCTGCGCTCCAGTAATCAGGGAACTGTTGAGGGGCATACTAACATTACCTACCTCAATCTTTTGAAGTATATCATCCTCGGATGGGGTATAGTCCAACTTGACCAAATTCTGGAAATCAAAAGTAGCCTCGGTATCATAGTTTGCCGTTACCTGAAGTCGCTCCCCTATTTTACCCAACATACTTAGGCTGATCCGTTGGTCAAAATCAAAGGAAAGATTGGTCCGGTTCCGGGGTGATAGGGATGGGTTATCATTTTTTTGCCATATAACCCCAAGATCCATCGCGACCGATCCCTGTGGAATTACCTCAATGGTATTGCCCCCAAAGACACTTTCAAAAAAGCTGTTATTTACATAGAAATTGGGAAGTAAATTTTTACGGGCCGCCTCACTACCATCCTTTTTACCGGAAAAGGCATCGATTTTTTCCTTAAAATAGGATTTCATACCCTCCCGGCGCACAAGTTCCATATATTGATCGGGAGTCAGGATAACGGGATAATTGATATCAAAATCCCCAACACTTACCGTATAGATATATCGGTCCAGATTGGGGTCATAAGTATATTTTGAAACTATGCTGTCCGGGTTCTCCATTTTCAATTTCCCCAGAGCAACACCTGTTTTTAAGGAATCCACTTCCTGCCCAACTGCATCTTCCCCTTCTACTTCCTGGGCCAGGGAAATACCTGTTGCACTCAAGAAAATAAACAGTAGGATAGTAAGCTTAAATGATGATTTAAGATAAAATTTTGCCCCTTTTTTCAAACTTGTTATAAATTTTTAAGCGCAAGTTTTATAATGTTCTCTACGCTTAGTCCAGGATCTTGGCCAACTACCTTATCCACAACCTTTTCAGCTTGCTTGCGGACAAAACCAAGAACCTCTAATGCAGATAACGCTTCATCTTTATTTGTATTGTTTGATGGGGCGGAAAGTTCATCAATATCATAGACTTTTAAAACCTTGTCCTTCAGGTCCAGAATTACCCGTTGTGCCGTTTTGGCACCGATGCCCTTGATTCCCTGAATTGTAGGAACATCTCCGGTTGCAATGGCATCCCTTATTTGAGCAGGGGACAGGGATGACAACATCGTTCTGGCGGTACTGGAGCCTATTCCCGATACGGACAACAGCAATCTAAATATCTCCCTTTCGGACTTTTCGCAGAAGCCGAACAAAGTATGTGAATCCTCCTTTACCTGTAGGTGGGTGTACAGTTGAATGCTTTCGGTATCCCTGATCTTCGAAAAGGTGTGCAATGAAATATTTACAAAATATCCCACTCCTGCACATTCGATCACAATGTGGGTCGGATTTTTTTCAACAAGTTTTCCTTTTAAATGGGTAATCATTGGCTTTTGCAGGTTTCATGTTTCAAACCTTCTTGAAACGGGAATTATTTGAACTATTATTTTTGTATTTTTGCCAATTTCCTTTTCTCCCTTTCCTGGGCATCGATAACTGCCACTGCAGTCATATTTACCATCTCGTCTACACTGGCACCCAATTGAAGAATGTGAACGGAACGTCTTAAACCTACCATTATTGGACCTATGGAATCCGCCTTATTCAGTTCCTTGAGCAGCTTATAGGTAATATTGGCCGACTCCAAATTGGGAAAAATAAGTGTATTTACCTTTTTACCGGACAATTTGGAAAAGGGAAATTTACCTTGGTGCAATTCTTTGTTCAGGGCAAAGTCTACCTGTAGTTCTCCGTCCACTACCAATTCCGGGTTGGTTGCATGTAATATTTTTACCGCTTCCTTTACCTTGGTAGCATTCGGATGTGTGGACGACCCAAAATTGGCATAGGACAATAGGGCCATAACGGGACTAAAGCCAAAAGTTACGGCTACATTGGCCGTCATCTTAGCTATTTCGGCAATTTCCTCGGCATTGGGATCTATATTAATGGAGGTATCGGCTAAAAACAAGGGGCCCCTTTCGGTGATCATAATGTTTACGGTGGACACTTTCTTAACATTGGCCGCCCTTCCTATTACCTCAAAAACCGGTTTCACCACTGTGGGGTATGCCCTGGAATATCCGGAGATCATACCATCGGCATCCCCTTCCAAGACCATCATTGCAGCAAAATAATTACGCTCCCTCATCTTTGCACGGGCACCAAAGAGACTTACTCCGTTACGCTGTCTGTTTTCAAAATACTTGGAGGCGTAATAATTTCTTTTGTCATTGGCTTCTTCTGCATGGGAATCTATAACGAGAATATCGGCATCGAATTCCAGTTCCTTCATCAATTCGGCAATAACTACCTTATTTCCCAATAAAATTGGTGTTGCCAATCCTTCTTCATAGGCAATTTGGGCCGCTTTGAGTACGTCCAGATGATCGGCCTCCGCATAAACAATTTTTTTAGGGCTTATTCGGGCACGATCGTGCAACAAACGAACTATTTTATTATCGTTCCCGGAGCGTTGCAATAATTCCTCCCTATATTTATCCCAATCATCAATAGGCATTTTGGCCACCCCACTTTCCATGGCCGCCTTGGCAACCGCAGGGGGTATTTCGGATATCAATCTGGGGTCAAAGGGTTTTGGAATTATATAATCCCGCCCAAAGGTCAGCCTTGTTTGCCCGTAGGCAATATTCACCTGTTCTGGAACCGGTTCCTTGGTAAGCTCGGCCAAAGCCTTTACAGCAGCCATTTTCATAGCTTCATTTATCTTGGTGGCCCGGACATCCAATGCTCCTCTAAAAATAAAGGGGAATCCCAGAACATTGTTCACTTGGTTGGGATGATCGGATCTTCCTGTGGCCATGATGATATCCTTTCTGGTCTTTATGGCCAGGTCATAATCTATTTCCGGATCTGGATTGGCCATGGCAAACACTATAGGATCATTGGCCATGGACAACAGCATCTCTGCAGAAACGATATCTTTCACCGAAAGACCAATAAAAACATCGGCCTCCTTCATGGCCTCTTCCAGGGTATTGATCTTCCTATCTGTGGCAAACTCCAATTTCTCCTTAGACAGGTTCTCCCTGTCGCTGCGGATAACCCCTTTGCTATCCAGCATTACTATATTTTTGTCACTTGCCCCGAAGGCCTTGTACAAACGGGTACAGGAAACGGCAGCTGCACCTGCTCCACTTACTACAATACGGACATCGTTAATTTTCTTATTGGTTAGCACCAAAGCGTTCAAAAGGGCCGCGGCCGAAATTATGGCCGTTCCGTGCTGATCGTCGTGCATTACCGGAATGTCCAGCTCTTCCTTTAAACGCCTTTCAATCTCAAAGGCTTCAGGAGCCTTGATGTCCTCCAAATTGATACCTCCAAAAGTTGGGGCAATTATCTTTACGGTTTCTATAAACTTTTCCACATCGGTGGTATCCAATTCAATATCTATTCCGTCTATATCAGCAAAAATCTTAAACAGAAGACACTTGCCTTCCATTACCGGCTTGGAAGCCTCGGGACCAATATCTCCCAACCCCAGTACTGCAGTTCCATTGGATATTACGGCCACTATATTTCCTTTGGCGGTATATTTGTATACATTATCCTTATTCTTGGCAATTTCAAGACAGGGCTCCGCCACACCTGGCGAATAGGCAAGACCCAGATCCCTTTGGGTAGCATAGGGTTTGGTAGGAACTATTTTTATCTTCCCGGGTTGCGGCTTGGCATGATATACCAATGCTTCCCTTCTTGTCTTTTGCTTGCTCATATAGTGTTGTCTTAGGAAAACAAAGTTAACAGTATTCTTTAAATTAAGAGGTTTAAACTTTTTCAATCACCTAAATATTATCCATACCTCCCCTAACCTCCCGCCAAAAGGCGGGACAGGCTCTCCCAAGGAGGGGAACGGTTCCGTTATCTACTTTAGACCGCCAACTTTTGAAATTCCATCCTACTCCAAAAATTCTATGTTCCGTTTTAGACCGGAGAATTTGGTGCGCTTTACGGCCGATTTCTGGAATACCTTCCTAAAGACATCCTCCGTAATCTCCTCCCAATCCTTTTTGGTAAAGGAAAGTAATTCTGGGGTTGCATTGAACAAAGGTTCGCGATGGGGTTTGGAGAAGCGGTTCCATGGGCATACATCCTGGCATACATCACAGCCAAACATCCAATCGTCCATTTTTCCCTTAAATTCCGAGGGAATCTCATTTTTTAATTCGATGGTGAGGTAAGAAATGCACTTACTGCCATCTACCACATAGGGCTCCACAATAGCTTGGGTGGGGCAGGCGTCCATACAGGCGGTACAGCTACCGCAATGATCGGTTACCCTATGATCATACTCCAGTTCCAGGTCCACGATCAGTTCGGCAATAAAATAAAAGGAACCTACCTGCCGGGTCAAGAGATTACTGTGTTTCCCAATCCAACCAAGACCACTTTTTGCTGCCCAGGCCTTATCCAGAACGGGGGCAGAATCTACAAAAGCCCTGCCGTACACCTCCCCGATCTCCTCTGAAATAAAATTTTGAAGTTCTCTAAGCTTGGACTTTATCACATGATGATAATCCTGTCCGTAGGCATATTTTGAAACCTTAAAAGTGTCTTCTTTCTGGGTAGCTTCGGGAAAGTAATTGAGAAGCAGGGAAATGACCGATTTTGAACCTTCCACCAATTTAGTGGGATCCAGGCGCAGATCGAAATGGTTTTCCATATATCCCATTTCCCCATGCATATTGTTATTGAGCCACTTTTCCAACCTGGGGGCCTCCTCTTCCATAAATTCGGCCTTGGAGATACCGCAGGACAAAAACCCGAGGCGTTTGGCTTCGGTTTTTATAAGTTGGGTATGTTCATGAATACTGTTCAAAAAGGATTATCGTTTTTTAAGAGCTGGAACCTTGTCACCAACTTCTGAATATATAATAAACTACCTCGGGGCATTGAAAGGAACTTTATTTTTAGATTTCGACGCAAGCGTCGGAGCATTTAAATCTCGATTATCGAGTAAATGGGATTTGATCATGATGTACAAGGCCACTGCACATTTTAAGGGCGATAACTAAAATAGCCCTCCTTGGATATTTCCTTTTATCCTTCCCAAGTGCCTATAGGCCAACTCTGTAACCTCCCTGCCTCGGGGAGTCCTCATAATAAATCCTTGCTGGATCAAAAAAGGCTCATACACCTCCTCTATGGTTTCTGCACTTTCGGAGACGGCGGTAGCCAAGGTAGTAATCCCTACGGGGCCTCCCTTAAACTTGTCTATTATGGTCGTCAAGATCTTATTGTCCATTTCGTCCAATCCGTGGGCATCCACATTTAAAGCCTTTAGACCAAACTGTGAGATTTCTATATCGATCTTTCCATTTCCCTTAATTTGGGCAAAATCGCGCACCCGCCTTAGCAAAGCATTACATATTCTGGGCGTACCCCTACTTCTTCCAGCTATTTCAATAGCGGCCTGTTGCGTAATAGGGGTCTTTAATATTTCGGCGCTGCGCTCCACTATGGTAGACAAGAGTTCCGTTGAATAATATTGCAGTCTGCTCTGAATACCAAAGCGTGCCCTCATGGGAGCCGTTAACAGCCCGGAGCGGGTAGTGGCACCTATCAAGGTAAAGGGGTTTAAATTAATCTGTACCGATCTGGCATTGGGACCGGATTCTATCATGATATCTATCTTGTAATCCTCCATGGCAGAATATAAATATTCCTCTACTATGGGACTCAATCTATGGATCTCATCAATGAACAACACATCCCGCTCGTCCAGATTGGTCAACAATCCCGCCAAATCCCCCGGTTTATCCAATACGGGTCCAGAAGTCATTTTAATACCCACTCCCAATTCGTTGGCCAAAATATGGGCCAAAGTAGTCTTTCCAAGACCTGGCGGACCATGGAACAAGGTATGGTCCAGGGCTTCCCCCCTCAAATTGGCGGCCTGAACAAATATTTTCAAGTTTTCCAATACTTGTTCCTGCCCGGTAAAGTCATCAAAGGAAATAGGGCGCAATGCCCTTTCTATATCGAACTCCTCACTGGAGAAATTACCGGCCGTAGGATCTAGATTCTCATTCATACACCAACAAAGATAAAGGAAATTGAAATAGTTTTTCCATGAAACAATTATAAGGACAGGGATACTTCCAGCTTTCAAGAATTGTACCCTTTCTTTCTACCTTAGAAATATGGTTTTTCTAAAAAATAATGTAAATTCATCTTATGACAAAGACAACATATCCTCCCAGTATTCTGCAGTACATACCTTTCTTTTTTGTTATTTGGTCCGATGATCTTTTGACTATTTCAGAGATTTCTATTATTAAAAGGATAATCGACGAAGATCAAAACCTATCCAAAGAAAACAGGGAAACCTTGAACAGTTGGCTCAATACCTCCAAACCCCCTTTGAATTCTGTAATAAAATCCTGGCAACGGGCCATATCCAATTCCGGCGTCAAATTGACGGAAAGCGACAACCATCCATTGTCGTCCTTTAGTAAGAAATTATTATCACAAAATGGTTCGGAGCATTTATTCAATGAGAATTTATCGGCCATTGAAATCAATTTAGGGATACAACCCAACCATTATCAACACTTGTTCGAAATAGAAGTTATTTTGGACAAAACCTCCCATTTCTATAACTCTAAGGAGATTGACAAAATCTTCAAAGGTAAGTACCACATAGAAATAAATAAATTTAGGGATACATTAAATGATGCTGTTTTTACTTGGAGAATAATAAAGAATAAAGAGCAATTTAGGCTAAAAGTGTTGTCCCAAGTACAATATTTGGCAAAGAAAGGATATGGGGCCATGGCCTACCCCGATACTTACGGGGGGATAGGCAATATGCCCTTGTATGCCAGCATTTTTGAAAACCTGATGTACATAGACGGTAGCCTAACGGTAAAGTTTGGGGTACAATTTGGACTTTTTGGAGGCAGCATTCAGAAGTTGGGAACCAAAAAACACCACGATCTCTATCTAAAGGCCGTTGGGGAAGCCAAATTACTGGGATGTTTCGCCATGACCGAAACGGGCCATGGATCCAATGTAAGGGGTATAAAAACGACCGCCACTTACAATATGGAGGAAGATAATATTACCATACACACCCCAGGGAAGAACGATAATAAAGAATACATTGGAAATGCACTGCACGGTACAATGGCATCGGTATTTGCACAATTGATCGTGGACGGTAAAAACCATGGGGTACATGCCATTTTAGTGCCTTTAAGGGACAGTGAAAATCGTCCAATGCCAGGCGTACGCATTGAAGATAACGGCTACAAATTAGGGCTCAATGGGGTGGACAATGGTAAAATTTGGTTTGATCAGGTTAAAGTACCGAGGGAAAATCTTTTGAACAAATACGGGGATATTAAACCTGACGGTACTTATTATTCCGAAATAAAAAATGCGAACAAACGCTTTTTTACCATGCTCGGCACCTTGGTCGGCGGACGGATCTGTGTAGCCAAGGGAGCATTGGGCGGAGCAAAAATGGCCATCGCCATTGCCGTGAAATATGCCCTACAAAGAAGACAATTCAACGACAACCTTAAAATCCAAGAGGATTTGATCATGGATTATCCATCACACCAACTGAGGCTGACCCCCGCCATTGCCAAAACTTACGTATACCAGGTAACCTTGGATTCCTTGATGGAAACCTACAGCGATGACAGTATTACGGACAAACGAAAAATAGAGACCCAGGTAGCCGGATTGAAGGCCATTATAACCTGGTTCGCCAACCAAACCATTCAGGAATGTAGGGAAGCCTGTGGGGGTAAGGGCTACCTACTGGAGAATAGAATTGGCGACCTAAAGTGCGATGTTGATATATTTACCACCTTTGAAGGGGACAATACGGTGCTGTTACAATTGGCCGCCAAAGGAATTATGTCCGATTTCAATACCGAGTTAAATAGTGGGGGGTTTTCTGCAGTATTTAAACTATTGGGCAGCCAAATAAGCGACAAATTGGTTACCATAAACCCCATGTACGCCAACAAGGTAGATAAGGAACACTTATACAATCCCAAGTTCCACCAACACGCCTTTGATTACCGAACAAGAAGGTTGACCTATTCCGCGGCCATGCGAATCAGGGACTATATCAAGAAAGGGGTCCCAACATATCAGGCCTATTTAAAAGTACAAACACATTTAATTGCATTGGGAAAAGCCTATAGTTGTGAATTGGCCTATAACACCTACTTAAAGTTTACGGCAACCATGGAAGACAGGAAGCACCAAGAACTCTTTCAAAAACTGGGTTGCCTCTTTGCATTATCAGAAATACGGGAAGACGCATCATGGTTTCTGGAACAGGGCTATTTGGGTGGTACCAAGTCCAAGGCCATAAGACAGCGAGTAGAGCGTTTAAGCACGGAATTTAGACCCCATATCGAAGTTTTGGTAGATGGTTTCGGAATTCCGGATCATTGCCTGACCGCACCGATAAGTCGCTAGTGTCAAGTCTACGTTTAAATGACAGGTAAGGAATGATGGATCTTGAGTTGGGCCAAGGCTCAAAAAACAAGCGTAGCCGTAGCTACGTAAGGATATTTTGCAACGCAGGAACGGCTCAAAAGACACATTAAATTACCCGTAGGTTTAGGCTTCACTTGACACTAGTTTTTACGCCGATACAACTCAGAGGTATCCAAGAAATCCAGCAGATTAATTTTGCTGTCCCCAAATACATAGGTCTTGGAAGAGCCTTTGGAATTCAGGTCCACAGTTGCCGTTGATAGGACTTCGGCAGAAGCGTTGCCTTCCAAGTTTGCTTGGACCGCATTGGCTTCCAATCTTTTTGCCTTAAGATCGGAATTATCCAATAACTGGAACTGGAAAACATTGGTAAAACCCTCTAGGTCGGCCCTGGAATTGCGCTGCATATACAACACCGTATTTTCCATAACCCCGAACAATCTTAAATCCGCATTTTCGGCAAGGCGAATAGTTAAGGAATCACTGTCCACCTTAAAATTGCCCTGGCTATTATCGTTCATTGTAATGGCCATAGCATCGGCATCCACATCTATTTCCACCCTACCGGACCCCTTGGTATTTACTTCAAGATATTCGGTTGAAAATCGGTTCGAAACCACTACATTGCCCTCATTGGCATCGATACGGAACAATTCGCTAAAATTAACGGTAATGTTCAGTTTTTTCTTGGAGGTTACTTTATAGTAGGAACTAATGATCAGTGTTTCATTCTCTACTTCAAATTTTAATATATCGATTAGGTTATCGTCCGCTTCAATAATGTACTCCCCGGTTGTACCGGCCTGTAAGTTGATATCAAGATCATCATCAAGTTGAACCGCATTGAAAGGGGCCAGTGCTTCCCTCACCTCTATCACATTTCTATTGCCCTTAATTTTAGGTTTTCGTTGGGAATACACCATACAGCCAACCAATAACATAAAAAATAAAAGTAAATGTCTCACTTCCAAAATTTTAAAATACATAATAGGTCTTTATCTAAAACAACTGCTATAGCCCTTAACCCTGGGTCACCACAAATTTGCAATTAATTAATATGGTCTACAACCAGCAAAGGCTATGCCGATTTTCCATATGCAAATGGAAGGTACAAAAAAAGTCCATCTTAGGGATGGACTTTTAAAATTTGTTGTTTCCAATCGTTAGTGGTGCAACTCCTCCTCACCTTCGTAAAGTGGCATGGTTTGTGGCACGAAATCCTGACCTGGAATTATATATTCCCCATTATCATCGGTTTTACTATAATCATATGGCCATCTATGTACTTCCGGGATTGCTCCAGGCCAATTGCCATGAATATGTTCTACCGGTGTGGTCCATTCCAAGCTAGTTGATTTCCATGGGTTCTGAACGGCCTTATTTCCGTAGAAAATACTTCTAATGAAATTGAAGGCAAATACTAACTGTGCGGCGGCGGCAATAAGGGCAAAAACCGTCATTAAGACCTGGATATCGGTTAGGTCATCAAACATGGGAAAAGCCGTATTCTCGTAATACCTACGCGGTACGCCTGCCATTCCCACAAAATGCATCGGGAAGAAAACGCCATAGGAACAGACGGCCGTGACCCAAAAATGCACATACCCCAAGTTCTTGTTCATCATTTTACCGAACATCTTGGGAAACCAGTGATAAACACCGGCAAACAAACCGTAAAGTGCGGATATACCCATTACCAAATGGAAGTGGGCCACCACAAAGTAGGTGTCGTGCACATTAATATCCAAGGTACTGTCCCCAAGGATAATTCCTGTTAAACCACCAGAAATAAAGGTGGAGACCATTCCTATGGAAAATAGCATTCCAGGGTTTAATTGGAGGTTCCCTTTCCACAAGGTTGTAATCCAGTTGAAGGCCTTTACCGCAGATGGAATCGCGATCAATAAGGTAGTAAACGTAAACACCGACCCCAAGAAAGGATTCATCCCGGAAATGAACATATGGTGTCCCCAAACAATTGTGGACAAAAATGCAATTGCCAAAATAGAGGCAATCATGGCCCTATATCCAAAAATTGGTTTACGGGAGTTGACCGCCATAATTTCCGAAACCATACCCATAGCGGGTAAGATTACGATATACACCTCGGGGTGTCCCAAAAACCAGAATAAATGTTCGTACAATACCGGAGAACCACCTTGATAATGCAATACCTCCCCTTGGATAAAAATATCGGATAGGAAAAAGGAAGTGCCAAAGCTTCTATCCATGATCAAAAGCAAAGCAGCTGATAATAATACCGGGAAAGAAATAACACCTATAATTGCAGTTACAAAGAACGCCCAAATAGTCAAAGGCAGTCTGGTCATGGACATTCCCTTGGTCCTAAGATTGATTACGGTAACAATATAGTTCAATGACCCCAATAGGGAAGAAGCAATAAAAATGGCCATAGATACCAGCCACAGGGTCATTCCCATACCAGATCCTGGCTGAGCCATAGGAAGGGCACTAAGCGGTGGGTATACCGTCCATCCGGCGGCCGCAGGTCCCGCTTCAACAAAAAGCGAAATTACCATAATCACACTGGACACAAAGAACAACCAGTACGAAATCATATTCAAGAATCCTGAAGCCATATCCCTGGCCCCAATCTGAAGTGGAATCAATAAATTACTGAAGGTACCACTCAATCCTGCCGTTAAAACAAAGAAAACCATGATAGTACCATGTATGGTTACCAAGGCCAAATAAACATCGGCATCCATAACACCTCCAGGTGCCCATTTGCCAAGAATAGCTTCAAAAATTGGAAAAGATTCCCCTGGCCATGCCAATTGCATTCTAAACAAAAGTGACATCATAATACCAATGAATCCCATTATAAGTCCAGTAATCAAATACTGCTTGGAAATCATTTTATGATCTTGACTAAAAATATACTTCGTCACAAAGGTTTCCTTGTGATGATGTCCGTGATCATCTGAATGGTCTTCTACGTGTGCGTGAGCGGTTACAGACATAGTTCTATTTTTAAATTTTTTATAAGGTTATTTTTTAAGACTAAAATTATTGTGTTGCGGCCATTGACTTCCCAAACGTCTGCTGACTTGCTATCCAGGCATTGTATTCCTCTTCCGTTTCAACAATAATTTTCATTTGCATATTATAATGGGACTTCCCACATATCTTGTTGCACAACAGGATATAATCAAATTCCCAAGGATCGGAATTGTCCAACCCTTTTGCCGCCTTTTCTGCCCTAATACCATTGATACGTTTTACCTTGTCAACAACATCCGGATTCTGTCTCATTTCCTCAGTGGTAATGGTAGGGGTAAAGGAGAATTGTGTAATCATTCCCGGCACGCAGTTCATTTGGGCCCTAAAATGGGGCATATAAGCGGAATGCAACACGTCCTGGGAACGCATTTTAAAATTTACCTTGCGCCCCACCGGCAAATGCAATTCCTTAACAATAATATCGTCGGCCGCATTTGGATCTGCGCTATCCAACCCTAAAACATTGGCCTTATCAATATCGATCATCCTAACATTGGCATCGCCCAAAACATTATCGTTACCGGCATATCTTGCCGTCCAGTTAAACTGTTGGGCATATAGTTCTATGGTAAGGGGGTCGTCCTCATCATTGACATCCATAATATTGGTCCATGCGTACAGCCCCCACAAAATCAATCCTGCCAAAACGATGACCGGAATAATGGTCCATATGAATTCCAAACGGTCGTTATCCGCATAGAACAAAGCTTTTCTTTCCCTATCCCCCCTATACTTATAAGCAAAGTAGTGCAGTAGAAATTGGGTCAAGGTCTGAACAATAAAAATGATTATAAATGAAATAGCCATTAACGAATCATATCCACCGCCATGCTCGGAAGCAGCTTCGGGCAAAAGTACTTTAGAGTATTTCCAGAAGCTAAAAATGGTAATCCCGTAAAGGAAAATCAAGAAAGCGAACATTAAATACCCATTGTATTTATTATCCGTTTCACTTGCTACTTGGGAATTGCTAGCTCTAATTTGTGACAATTCGAATATCTTGGTCATTTGCCAAATAGCAATTGCCACTAATACTAAAACAACTATGGTCAATAATGGAGTCATCGTATGATTTGAAATTATACTTATATACTAAATACTAATAATGAAAATGTTTGCTCTCTTCAATAAACGGATTGCGCTTTGGCTGCAACGGAGCCTTGGTCAACGCCCTGAATACAAAAAAGATAAACAATCCTGCAAAGAACAAAATAGATCCAATTTCGGGGATACCAATAAACCATTGATCACCCACTGTAGCAGGCATAATAGCCACGTAAATATTCAGATAATGACCTACTAGAATAACGATACCAGTCATCACTACAAACCAATTTACCCTTTTAAAATCACTGTTCATAAGCAAAAGCACCGGAAACAAAAAGTTCATTGCCACCATACCGAAAAATGGCAAATTGAAATCCGCTATCCTGGTAACGAAGTAGGTTACCTCTTCAGGAATATTGGAATACCAAATCAACATAAATTGGGAAAACCATAAATAGGTCCAGAAAATACTCATCCCGAACATAAATTTGGCCAGATCGTGTATATGACTATCATTTACATCCTTCAGATATCCTTTAAATTTAAGGTAAATGGTTATCAAAGCTATAACGGTTATCCCCATAAGAAACATACTTGCGAAGATATACCATCCAAAAAGAGTACTGAACCAATGGGGGTCCACACTCATAATCCAATCCCAGGACATCATGGATTCCGTTATCAAATAAAACACAAGAAAACCGGCCGAAATCCTAAAATTCAATTTAAAATTGGAATCATCATTGGATTCGTCCTGGGCCAAGGACAATTTACGGGAATACTCCCTATATAATATCCAGCCTCCCAAGAAGACCGCTGCCCTGATCAAGAAAAAAGTACCGTTAAGATACCCGGATTTCCCTTGCAATAGGGCATCATGCGCAACCACCTCGGGATCCATCCACACAAACAAGTGATTCATATGGGCAACCGACAGGGCCAATATTACCAAGACTATGATACCTCCGGGTACCAAATAGGCCGTAATCCCCTCCATTACCCTAAATAGCAATGGTGACCACCCTGCCTGGGCAGCACGCTGTACAGCGTAAAAAGCGAGTGTTCCGAGTGCAATCATCATAAAGAAAAGTGCAGCTACGTATAAGGACGCCCAAGGTTTGTTCTGTAACTGATGCAGTAAATGCTCATCATGTGATGCATCATGGGCTTCCCCATGTTCCATTTCGGCACCATGACCCTCCGTAACCGCATGGGCATCCCCGTGACCATCACCATGTCCGGCCACAATCGCCTTTGCCTCCTCTACAGTACTTGGTGCAGCCATAAAACCAATACCAATTCCCAAAACGCCTACAGCCATTAAAATGAAGGAAGCAATTTTTAATCTATTTGAAAAAGTGTACATATTGCTAATATCTAGGTCTTATTTTGTTAAATCATGTTTCAATTTCATTACGTATTCAGAAACCTTCCAACGCTCTTCGGTATCCAATTGCCCTGCATAGGAACCCATGGAATTCAATCCGTAATAAATGGTATGATATGTAGTTCCTACAGTTATGTTTCTCGCTACATCGGCATAGCTGGGTACGCCCAATATCTTTTCCCTCTTCACCAAGTTGCCTTGTCCGTCTCCTTTGTCCCCGTGACAAATTGCACAATAAATAGTGTACAGTTCCATGCCTTCTGCCAGATTGGCCTCACTATTTAGGGAATCCAACGGACTTGGATTGAGTCTTGCCATTTCCTTTCCTTCTATGGTATTTTCAATACCGTAAGGTATCCACCCCCTTGGCACCGTATTTTCGGCCGGAAGTCCGGCCTCCATCCCATCTGGAAGAAAATCTACTTTCTGGTAGGTCTCATAACCTACGGACTTGTACATATTGGGCATGTATTGATAGTTTCTGCTATTTTTGTCTGCACAAGAAGCAACTAATAATACCAAACCAAACAAGACCCCTATTTTGCTAAAACTGTTCATAATATCTATGACTACTTTTCTGTAATATTAATTTCGACTGCTCCGGTATCCATCAACAGATCCATCAATTCCTGTTCGTTATCATGAATTTCGATTTCCATTAAAAAATGATCATCCGTTGTTCTTACATCAGGATTTTCGGCTTCTTTAAAAGGCCACAACCTACTTCTCAGGTAAAAAGTAATTACCATTAGATGCGCCGCAAAAAACACGGTCAGCTCAAACATGATTGGCACAAAGGCCGGCATGTTCTCCAAATAACTGAAACTGGGCTTACCCCCAATATCCTGTGGCCAATCCTGGATCATGATGAAATTCATCATTACAATGGCCACCGTAAGACCAACACAACCATACATAAAGGACGTTATGGCAATTCTGGTAGGGGCAAGCCCCATCGCCTTGTCCAAACCATGTACCGGAAAAGGACAATAAACTTCTTCAATATGATGCTTTGCGGCTTTTACCTTCTTAACAGCATGCATTAGCACATCGTCATCATTATAAAAAGCATGTATAACTTTCGACGCCATAATTATTTCTTATTATTTAAAATCTTTGCTTGTCCTGCCCAATCATCTCTCTGTGCCCTACCTGGGAACGATTCCGTAATGGAGTCCAACAGATCATACTCCCTATCCGTCATACGCCCCACCTGCGCGAAGGTATATATCCCTATTTGATTCAAAGTAGCTTCCATTTGAGGCCCAATACCTTTTATCTTCTTAAGGTCATCCGCTGTTTCCGTAGTAGCATCGAAGGTCCCAAGGGTGCCTAAAAGCTCGGAAACCCCTACTTTATCGCCCATCTGTGGCACTACTTCCCCCATCAACACATCATCGGTTATGGGTTCCCTTTCTTTCACCACAGTTCTGCTTTTGGAAATTTCGTACAAAGGCTTGCCCGCATCCCTTAATTTTTTATATTTCTCACCCGAAGATTTTAAAATGGACTTTACCTCGGCCTGGGCAATAACAGGGAAGGTCCTTGCATACAATAAAAAGAGTACGAAGAAGAACCCAATGGTTCCGATGAATATCCCTATATCCACAAATGTTGGGGAGAACATGGTCCATGAAGATGGAAGGTAATCCCTGTGCAATGAAGTTACGATAATTACAAAACGCTCGAACCACATTCCTATGTTTACCACAATAGAGATAAAGAATGAGAACATAATACTGGTCCTTAATTTTTTGAACCACATAAACTGTGGCGAGAACACGTTACAGGTCATCATTGCCCAATATGCCCACCAGTAAGGTCCGGTTGCCCTGTTCAAGAAAGCGTACTGCTCGTATTCAACACCGGAGTACCAAGCCATGAACAATTCCGTAATATAGGCACACCCTACAATGGAACCGGTCAACATGATTACGATGTTCATCAACTCTATATGCTGTACGGTAATATAGGCCTCCAAATGGCAAACCTTTCTCATAATGATCAACAAGGTGTTCACCATGGCGAAACCGGAGAAAATAGCCCCTGCAACGAAGTATGGGGGAAAGATGGTAGTATGCCATCCGGGTATTACCGAGGTAGCAAAGTCAAATGATACAATGGTATGTACGGAAAGTACCAAAGGCGTGGCCAAACCGGCCAAGACCAGGGACACTTCCTCAAAACGCTGCCAATCCTTGGCGCGCCCTGTCCATCCAAAACTTATCAAACTGTATATTTTCTTCTGAAAAGGCCTCACCGCCCTATCACGGATCATCGCAAAATCCGGAAGCAATCCGGTCCACCAAAAAACCAAGGACACGGAGAGATAGGTCGAGATGGCAAATACGTCCCAAAGCAATGGTGAATTAAAGTTTACCCAAAGCGACCCAAACTGATTGGGGATAGGCAATACCCAGTACGCCAACCATGGACGGCCCATGTGGATGATAGGGAACAATCCGGCCTGGACCACCGAAAAAATGGTCATGGCCTCCGCGGAACGGTTAATGGCCATCCTCCATTTCTGCCTAAATAGCAATAGTACCGCAGAGATCAGGGTTCCTGCATGTCCGATACCTACCCACCAAACGAAGTTGGTAATATCCCAGGCCCAGCCTACAGTTTTGTTCAATCCCCAAGTACCGATACCTGTTGATACCGTGTAAATTATACAGCCAACACCCCATAGGAATGCCGCTAATGCAATGGAAAATACAATCCACCAATGCTTATTGGCCTTCCCTTCAACCGGAGCGGCAATGTCCACAGTTACATCGTGGTATCCTTTATCTCCAAGAACTAAGGGTTTTCGTATAGGTGCTTCGTAATGCGACGCCATAATTTAATATATAGTTACGTTCCTTTAATTTGATTAAGCTTCGTTCGTATTCCTCACTTTCACGTGATAAAAAACATTGGGTTTGGTCCCAACATGCTCCAACAAGTGATACATGCGGTTACTTTCCTTTAATTTTACAATTTCACTCTCGGCATCATTTACGTCCCCAAACTTCATAGCACCGCTACTACATGCTGCGGAACAAGCGGTTTGAAACTCTCCGTCCTTAACGACACGGCCATCCCGTTTGGCATCCAAAATTGTTTTCTGGGTTTTTTGGATACACATAGAGCATTTTTCCATAACCCCTCTAGACCTTACGGTAACGTCAGGATTAATGACCATCTTGCCCAGGTCATTGTTCATGTGGTAATCAAACTCATCGTTTTCATTATACAGGAACCAGTTGAATCTCCTCACTTTGTATGGACAGTTGTTGGCACAGTACCTTGTTCCAACACATCTGTTATAGGCCATATGGTTTTGGCCCTGACGCCCATGGGAAGTTGCGGCAACCGGACAGACAGTCTCACATGGTGCATGGTTGCAATGCTGGCACATTACAGGCTGGAATGCCACTTGGGGATTGGCCGATGGATCTTCCATCTCACCAAATCCGCCCAAAGATCCCTTATCCCCGAACAAGCCGTCAAATTCTTCTTTTTTGGTATCATCCTGGGCAAAGGTATCTTCCGAAGAGTAATACCTATCTATACGCAACCAGTGCATATCCCTTGATTTTCTTACTTCTGCCTTCCCTACGACCGGCACATTGTTCTCTGCATGACACGCTATAACACAGGCCCCACAACCTGTACAGGCATTCAAATCTATGGACAGATTAAAATGGTGTCCTATGGAACGGTCAAAGCTATCCCATAAATCTACGGAAGTAGCAGGAACTTCCTGATGGTCCAAGGACACTACAGGAACAACGTTCCATTCCTTGGCATCCTTTGTATTAAATATCTCCAAGGTAGTTTCCTTAATAATATCGCCCCTGCCCATTAAGGTCTTGTGCAATTGGACACAAGCAAACTCGTGCATTCCGGCCGACTTTTCCAAGGTTACCGATTGGATATTGGAAAAATCCTTATACAACGTATAGGCATTTACCCCGGTCTGCATTTCACTTTTCATTCCTACGGTTTTCCCGTACCCAAAAGAAAGCCCTATAGAACCGGGAGCCTGACCAGGCTGTATAATAACGGGAACACCATCAATTACTGCTCCGTCTACCGTAAGTTTTACATAGCTACCGTTTAAACCGCCATCTGCCACATTTTCATTGACCAAGGCCAATTTTTCTGCATCGGCTTTGGAAACGGTAACATAATTATCCCAAGAAACCCTGGTAATAGGATCCGGAAACTCTTGCAGCCAAGGGTTGCTTGCCTGCTGTCCGTCACCCATACCCACCTTGGAATACAAGGTAAGCTCCATCCCTTCTGCAGTAGCTCCGGACAAACTTCTAATGGCAGATGCCAAGGGCACCTCTGTAACAACTTCTTCCGATTCCGCAACTACAGGAGCAGCAACGGTAACCACATCTTCCGCAACAACCGGAACAGCCTCAAAAACACCATCGTGCAATGCCTGATTCCAGTCACTCCCCGCCAATATTCCGGCGTTCCAAGTTTCCTTTATATAATCGTAATAGGTTTTATCGCTATCCAACCATTTCAATAGGGCCGATTGGATCTGCCTTGTATCGAACAATTCCTTTATGGTAGGCTGCATAAGGCTAAAATGCCCTTTCTTCATTTGGGCATCGCCCCAAGATTCCAGATAGTGGTTGGAAGCACCAACGTACTGCACCAATTCCGTAGTCTCGTTTCTATTGGTGGAAAATGCCACCGTTAAATCAACATTCTTGATTCCCTCCACAAAATCTGCGGCATTGGGCAAGGAGTATGCCGGATTAACACCGTCCATCAACAAAGCCCCAATTTTACCCGCTTTCATATCGGACAAAAGGGCATTGACCGCCTTAACATTGCCCTGCCTTACGTACTTGGGAGCCGTAACATCAAAAGCCATGCTTCCCAACATTTCATTAATGGCCAAAACCACTGTCTGGGCATGAACATCCTCGATCCCCGTAACCACTACGGCATTTGATCTATTTTTTAATACTTGGGCGGCCACAGCATCCAGTGCTGCTTTTGCGCTTTCGGGAAGACTTGCGCTTACGGCAGTACCATTAAGTTTTCCGTAGAAATAGGCCAAGGCCACCTTTTGTTCGGATGGGGTCAATGGAACCCTTTTATCCGCATTGGCACCGGTCAAGGACATATTGGCCTCGAACTGCACATGCCTGGACATTTTTCCATTTACAGGAACCCTGCCCTTGGCATACCCGCTATCATAACCACCACCTTGCCAGTCCCCTAGGAAATCGGCACCGAAGGAAACTATGACCTCGGCATTCGCAAAATTGTAATCGGCCAAAGCCCTTTCACCATACCTGGCCTCAAAGGCAGAAAGCGCCGCATCCTCGGATATGGCATCATAAGTAACATGATCCACATCTCCGTAGGCTTCCTTGAATTCTGCAATCAATGCAGCAGTGGAAGGACTTGCATATGTCTGCGATAATATCGCGATTCTTTTCGTTGAATTCTTTAACCCTAATAGCTTGGACTTTACCGCTGTATCCAAATCGCTCCAAGCAATAGGCTCCCCGTTAAAGGTTGGCCCTTGCAAGCGGGTACTATCATACAATGACAGTACCGATGCCTGAACACGGGCATTGGCACTACCGGCAACTTTTGCATCCGTATTATTTTCAATCTTAATAGGTCTTCCCTCACGGGTTTTCACCAAAATACTGGCAAAATCAAAACCATTGGCAATAGTAGTGGCATAAAAATTGGCCACCCCGGGAATAATGTTATCCGGTTTCACCACATAGGGAATAGACTTGGTCACCGGTCCCTCACATGCCGCCAATGAAGCCGCAGCCGTACTAAATCCGACATACTTAAGAAAATCCCTTCTGTTAGTGGAAGATGCCGCCAATGTTTCCTTATCGCCCAAGAAATCATCTACAGGAATCTCTTGAACAAATTCATTTTGTCTTAGCGTCTCAACAATGGAATCGTTGGGGTTCAATTCCGCCTCGCTTTTCCAGTATTTTTTGTTTGATGACATATTATATATCTGAAATTATCTTCTGGTTAATTTGATTAATAGTGGCACTTACCGCATTCCAATCCACCCATCTGAGCGGCCGTAAGCTTATCTACCCCATACTTTTTGGAAAGTTCGGCATGAATCTTTTCATAATATTCATTACCCTCCACCTTAACATTTGTTTCGCGATGACAATTAATACACCATCCCATGGTAAGCGGGGAATATTGATACATAATTTCCATCTCCTGAACGGG
This sequence comes from Arenibacter sp. P308M17, assembly GCF_003426735.1. GTDB lineage: Bacteria > Bacteroidota > Bacteroidia > Flavobacteriales > Flavobacteriaceae > Arenibacter. The sequence continues at coordinate 908,188 of NZ_QVON01000001.1, read as the reverse complement.
ACCGTGGCAGGTCTGGCACTCTATTCCCGCAACGGATACGTGCTGGGAGTGATTGAAGTAGGCAAAATCAGGAAGATTATGGATCCTTACCCATTCCACCGGTTTGGACTCCCCGGTATATTTCTGATTTTCCTCATCCCATCCCACAGCCTTGTACAATTTTTTGATTTCACCGGTATAGAACTCATTGGTATACCCATTGGCCAAATCCTCCTTGCTTGGCCCCTCAGGGTTTCCTTTGTATTCATATATGGACTTGTGACAGTTCATACACACATTGAGCGATGGTATTCCGGAAGTCTTGGAAACCCTGGCCGAAGAATGGCAATACTTACATTCTATAGCATTATCGCCAGCGTGGATCTTATGGGAATAATGAATAGGCTGAATCGGGGCATACCCCTGATCCACCCCCACCTGCATCATCCACCCATAGGCAAAGTAAGCGGCGCTCAATAAAAGAAAAATAGAAAACACCAGGACCAAAAACTGATTTTTAGCGAAGGCTTTCCAAATGGGCAGCCTTTTTTCCGCCGATTCCTTTTCCAAGACCACTCCGTTGGCTTCCGCAATACGCCTTAAGGTTTTGTTCACCAAAACCAACATCATCACCAACAGGGCAAAAACCAATGCCAGCGCCCCCAATATAATTTCATTGGAAATACCGGAGGCATCCCCTGCACCCTGGACGCCTTCCGATACAGCAACAGGAGTTGCAGCCACCACGGGAGGCGCATCGGTATAGGCCAATATATCATCTATATCCTGATCGGACAATAATGGAAAAGGGGTCATTGCCGCCTGATTGTACTCATTGTAAATTTTTAAGGCATCGGGATCCCCGGATTTGATCATCGCAGGACTGTTCTTAACCCACTGGTGAAGCCACTCCCTATCATACTTTTCAGAGACCCCCGCCAAAGCCGGACCGGTCATCTTTTTGTTCAAAGCATGACATGCGGCACAATTTTGGTTAAACAACTGTTTACCTTTTACAGCATCGCCTTCCCCCGATGGGGCCGCTGTAGATTCTTGAGCAAGAAGGGAATTTGAAAGCAGTAATGCTACTACCAGACTTACACCTAAAACTTTAGAAATTAGATTGCGGTATGGAACCTTTTTCATATTAAAAATATTTCTATCGAAAGTTTGGCATGATATTTATATATTCACAATAACAAACAAATTGACCATGCTCAAATTGATGGCAAAAATACGCATTAGACTTTATTTGGGAAATGTTAAGGTCTTGATAATTTATAATTTATACCAATTCTAAATAATAATAAAATCTTTTGATTGATTCTGAATATTTTACATTTGCAACGTCTAAATATTACAAAATAAATGCCCTATGAAAACCCTTTCTTTTACCCTTATTCTAGCCAGTTCCATTTTTTATTGCCATGGGCAACAAGGCCATATAAACATTCAGCAGGATGAAAATATAACCAAGCTATTGGGGATCTATAAATCCGTAAATGAAAACAGCAGCCATTACAGAATTCAGGTCGGATTTGGCTCCTTTCAGGAAGCAGAAACCCTGAAGGCAAACGTAGACAAGGATTTTCCAGATTGGCCCACTAAAATAGATTTTGAATCCCCAAGTTACAGGGTCAGGATAGGGAGATTCAAGACCCAATTGGAAGGGGAACGCAAACTTATAGAGGTAAGGCAAAAATATCCGAGTGCCATGCTCTTAAAACCAGAAAAAACGACCAATTAGGTCGTTTTTTCTTCAATTATTTAAATAACGGAAAAACGGCTATTTCAATTTCTTCTTAACAGCTACTTCCTGAAAAGCTTCCACGATATCCAATTCCTGTATATCATTGTAATTTTTGACCTGCAACCCGCAGTCATAACCTTTGGCTACCTCTTTTACATCGTCCTTAAACCTCTTCAGCGAGGATAGCTCCCCAGTGTATATGACCACACCGTCACGGATCAATCTAATACTTGAATTTCTAAAAATCTTACCACTGGTCACCATACAACCTGCAATAGTGCCCACCTTGGATATTTTAAAGGTTTCACGTATCTCCGCGGTCCCTGTGATCTCTTCTTTCATTTCAGGGGACAACATACCCTCCATGGCATCCTTAAGGTCATTGATGGCATCATAAATAATAGAGTACATCCTAATATCTATTTCTTCTTTTTCGGCCACCTGCCTGGCATTGCCCATTGGCCTTACATTAAATCCGATAATGACCGCATCGGAAGCAGAGGCCAACAATACGTCCGATTCAGTAATGGGACCTACCGCTTTATGAATTATATTGACCTGTATTTCGTCTGTAGACAATTTCTGGAACGAATCCGTCAAGGCCTCCACAGAACCATCTACATCACCCTTAAGGATGATGTTCAATTCTTTAAAGTCGCCCAACGCAATACGACGTCCGATCTCATCCAAAGTAATATGTCTTTGTGTCCTAACCGATTGCTCACGCAACAATTGGGATCTTTTGGTAGCGATTTGTCTTGCCTCGCGCTCATCCTCCAGAACATTGAACTTATCCCCTGCTTGGGGGGCTCCATCCAACCCTAATATGGATATTGGTCTTGAGGGTCCCACCTCCTTAATGATATTGCCACGCTCATCTTGCATGGCCTTAACCTTACCACTGCAGGTTCCGGCCAGGACATAATCACCGATCCTCAAAGTACCGGCCTGTACCAGGATAGTGGACACATAGCCCCTACCCTTATCCAAAAAGGCTTCCACTACGGTACCCGAAGCCAGTTTATTAGGATTGGCCTTCAGTTCCAGAAGCTCCGCTTCCAAAAGCACTTTCTCCAACAATTCCTTGACCCCTAGCCCTGTTTTGGCCGAAATATCATGGGACTGGATCTTACCGCCCCAATCCTCCACCAATAGGTTCATTTGCGCCAGGCCATCCTTTATCTTTTCAGGATTGGCCGTAGGCTTATCAATTTTGTTGATTGCAAAAATTATGGGAACCCCTGCCGCTTGCGCATGGCTTATGGCCTCCTTGGTCTGGGGCATAATATCATCATCCGCCGCAACTACAATGATCGCTATATCCGTAACCTGTGCTCCACGGGCACGCATTGCCGTAAAGGCCTCGTGCCCGGGAGTATCCAAAAAGGATATCATTTGACCATTTTCCAAAGTCACCCCATACGCACCAATATGCTGGGTAATTCCCCCGCTCTCCCCTGCAATAACATTTTCCTTTCTTATGTAATCCAACAACGAGGTTTTACCGTGATCCACATGCCCCATTACGGTTACTATTGGAGCCCTTGGCTCCAAATCTTCCGCGGCATCCGCTTCCTCAACAATACTTTCCTCCAAATCGGCCGTTACAAATTCCACTTCATAACCAAATTCATCGGCTACAATGGACAAAGTCTCCGCATCCAGTCGTTGGTTCATGGTAACCATGATCCCAAGCGACATACAGGCGGATATGATCTTCGTAGTCGGTACATCCATCATAGTAGCCACTTCGCTGGCGGTAACAAACTCGGTGACCTTTAAGATTTTACTTTCCAGTTCCTGTTGTTCCAGGTCCTTTTCGGTTTGTTGTCGGTGCTGATCCCGCTTATCCCGCCTATATTTGGCCCCTTTTCCTTTTTTGGATTTTCCTTGAAGTTTTTCCAAGGTTTCCCTTACCTGTTTTTGTACATCTTCCTCCGTAGGCTCTACCTTGGCATTGGATACGAACCGCTGTCCGGGAGCCCTTCTTACGACAGGTCCCCTTCCTTTGGCTGCCGGTGGTCTGCCCGTGGATTCGGCACTAGTGGTACCGGGCTTGGAAACTATACGTTTCCTTCTTTTTTTTCTATCGGAGGTATCCCCGGATTTTGGTGCTTCTTTTTTCTTTTTGGGCTTTTCAAATTTGGTGAGATCTATTTTGTCCCCCATAATTTTTGGCCCGCTCAGTTTTTGATATTTGGTAGCAATGACCTCATTTTCCCCCGATGCATCCTGTTCGGCAGGAGCCTCGTCCTTCTTCTCTTCCTTCACCGCCTTAACCTCTTCAAATCTTACAGTTTCCTGTTTTGGAACCACCTCTTCCTTCTTGGCCTCGGGAACTTCCACTTTTTCGGGAACAGCTACTTTAGGCTCTTCCTTTACTACTTTTTCAGGGGTTTTTTCCTCTACTTTTTCCGGCGTTTTTTCAGGAGCCTTTTCTACAGTTTTTTCAGGGACCTCTTCTTCCGATTTAATTGGTTGTGCAGGCACTGTTTTTTTGCCGGCGTCCAAATCTATCTTTCCAACGGTCTTTGGACCGGCAAGTTCTACCCTACCCTTGATAATATTATCTTTCTCGGCCCTCTTTTCCCTTGCAAGCTTCTTTTCTTCCTGCTCCTGCTCCAGCTGTAACCGTATAGCTTCCTTTTCCTTCCTCTTTTCTTCACCCACCTCTTTGGACGCAACTTTCTTGCTCATGTCCGTTTGGAACTCGTCCAATAGAACCTGGTATACCTCATTGGATATTTTAGTGGTAGGCCGTGCATCTATATCGTGCCCTTTGGACCCGAGATAGTCTACCGCACGGTCCAATGAAATATTAAGTTCTCTTAGGACTTTATTAAGCCTTATCGTTGCATTATCCGCCATAAAAAAAAATTCCTATTCTTGTAATTTACTGCTAATATATAGTTTAATCTTCTAATTCTTCCTTAAGAATTCGCACAACTTCCAAAATTGTCTCCTCTTCCAAATCGGTTCTTTTCACCAGATCATCCACATCCTGTTCCAAAACACTTCTGGCGGTATCCATACCTATTTTCTTAAATTCCTCAATCACCCATGCTTCTATTTCATCGGAGAACTCGGTAAGCTCAACATCTTCTTCCACACCTTCACGGAACACATCGATCTCATAACCGGTCAATTGTCCTGCCAAACGAATGTTGTGCCCTCCCCTGCCAATGGCCTTGGAAACTTCCTCTGGCCTTAGATACACTTGGGCGGTCATTTTTTCGTCGTTCAATTTGACCGAAGACACCCGTGCTGGGCTCAAGGCCCTGGTAACCAATAACTGTGGATTACTGGTCCAATTTATTACATCTATATTTTCATTGCCCAATTCACGGACAATTCCATGGATCCTGGATCCCTTCATTCCCACACAGGCCCCTACCGGATCAATACGATCATCATAGGAATCAACGGCTACCTTGGCCTTTTCCCCTGGAATCCTTACCGCCTTCTTAATGGTTATCAAACCATCGAACACTTCAGGGATTTCCTGAAAGAACAGTTGCTCCAAAAACAGGGGAGAGCTTCTGCTCATAATTATGGTAGGCTTGTTGCCCTTAAGCTCCACGCTCTCTATTATTCCACGTACATTATCCCCTTTTCTGAAGAAATCGGACGGTATCTGCTTATCCTTCGGCAAAATAATCTCATTCCCCTCATCATCCAAAAGAATAATGGCCTTATGCCTTATATGATGTACCTCTGCGGTATAAATCTCTCCTTCAAGATCCTTAAATTGCTTGTAGATAGTGGTGTTATCGTGCTCATGGATCTTAGAAATAAGATTTTGCCGTAAGGCCAAAATAGCCCTTCTTCCCAGATCTATCAATTTTACCTCCTCGGATACATCTTCACCAACCTCAAAATCAGGTTCAATTTTTCTAGCTGCGGAAAGCGATATCTCTTCGTTTGGATCTTCCACTTCCCCATCTTCTACCACAACCCTGTTTCTCCAAATCTCCAAATCCCCTTTATCCGGGTTTATAATGATATCGAAATTGTCATCGGAACCAAACTTCTTCTTTAACGCATTCCTAAAAACATCCTCCAAAATCGCCATTAGCGTTACCCTATCTATGAATTTATCATCTTTAAATTCCGAAAAAGATTCGATTAGCGCAATATTTTCCATTTTTGAACTACAATTAAAATTTTAATACAACTTTAGCTTCCTTAATATCAGAAATTGCAATTTGCTGCTTTTTCTGAACCGTAATTTTCCCTTTTCCTACGGGTTTGGGTTCCCTATCTTTCCACTCCAGGGTGATACTATCCCCCGAGGCCTCTGTTAACTTGCCTACAAATTCCCCGTCCCGGGTCTTGACTTCAAGCTTTCTACCTATATTTTTTGTATACTGTCTGGGCAATTTAATCGGGGAAGCCGCTCCCGAAGAAGCAACTTCCAGGGAAAAGTCTTCTTCTTCCCTGTCCAAATTATGCTCTATGGCCCTACTTACATCCATGCAATCCTGCAGGGTAACACCTTGGTCACCGTCCAAAGTAATCTTTATTTTATTATCCGCCGAAATAGAGAAATCCAATAAAAAAAGTGATTGATTCCCCTTTAACGCTTCTTCTAAAAGTGCAGTAACTTTATCCTTCAACATATACTTCGGTTTTATTGAACACACACCCCCAAATCCAAAAATCGACCCTCTCGGAATATAAGGTAAAGCTGTTTTCTTACCGTGCCGTCCAATTAAGTATAGTAATAAAAGAGGGGACAAAATGTCCCCTCATGAATACTTTATATTCTTTCAGCACCGCAAATATACATAATTTTTAGATTCTACAAGAATCTATGTTATTTATTATATAGAAAGACCAATGGACCAATCCCTAAAGTTTTGTTCGAATTTGAAAAAGTCATGATCTACCGGCCAAAAAATTGCTCTGTTCCTGTTTGTCCCCTCTATCGTCCAAACGCACGGCATTGGCTTGGCCGAACCTCGATTTGGCAGCTAATCATCGATTGCAAGAATACCAATAAATAACAATGGAGCAACCGATATATAAAAATCGACCAGGGCCGAATATTGGCCAACGGGACCATAAACCACCCTAAAAGTTTTCGGGGCTACTTAAAAGGTAGTCCCGTCCCAAGGGTCGGAGACTATATTGAGTGAAGGATATTTTTGGTAAAGCCTAAAGTTATAAAATCTATTATTAATTTTATTAAGTACCTTTGCACCAGCGTGTTCTACAAAGAATCGTTTGTTCCAACCATCTAAACCTTTTCTAAAAAGTAGTATGAATTGCCACAATAAAAACTATCCCTTCAACATTGCCCAAATAATCGTTTTCCAAATTAGTTAAGGGAATTTACGCAAGCAGCGCGTTTTAACGTTGCCCATAAAATTGATTTTTCAGAAATATAAATGGCAAAAAACGCCAACATAACTGTTATTTCCCTAAAAGCCTTTATCTTTCAAATTCAGAAAAAAAACAGAAAAGCCCCCGCTAAAAGCAAACTCATAATATTCCAAGTTGATACTTGCAACGGAACAGGTCCGAAATATTAGTAATTTATGCAACATTTAAGTAAAAATTATATCGGCGGGTGGGCCATCTATAAAAAGCATGTTCAGGACGTAGTTTTGAAGAATGAAACCAGCAGCCCGGGAGAAGTTTCCTATTGGCGAAATGCCGTTTTCTGCAATATCCTTACCTACCTTACGCCCTTAAGTTTAATAGCACTCGTTCCAAGCGTTACAATGGCCTTTGTGAACGGGGTTGCCGTTATCGGCCTTGCAGATTTATTTGCCTTTTCCACAATAGTCCTCATAACCATTGGTCCCGATATAAAACTCGAAATACGGAAGGCCATCTTTATTGGAATACTTTTCTGTTTATCGGTAACGCTCCTCTATTTTTTACCGTTACCCGCACCGGGACTTTTGTTTGCCCTTGCGGTTACCATTCTCTCTTCCCTTATCTACTCTTCCAAGGCCGCCTATTTATCAGCTTGGGCAAACACCCTTGTCTGCCTTTTCTTTGCCCTACTTATTTATTTCGGAATGGAAAGCCCTATTTCCTCTGTATATGGTTTTGGCTCATGGGTCGCCATATCATCCAATTTGGTTCTATTAAGTTTTGCATTTTCCAAATGTTTGGACCTGCTCCTAGCCGGGCTGACAACATCGTTGGAGGAAAATAAAATTTCGGAGGAAAAACTGGAGAGGGCCAATCGGCTTTACCAGTTCATAAGCCAGATCAACCAAACCATTGTACATGTAAAAGATGCGAACACACTTTTTAGAAAATCGTGCGACATTGCCCTTGAGTTCGGCAAATACCAAATAGCCTGGATAGGCAGGTTTAACCCGGCAGAAAATAAAATAGACCTTCTTGATTCATGCGGCATTCCGGAACAGGATATCAGAGCATTTACCGATTCCCCTTATGAAATTAATGGACCGGAGAATTACGTATTGAGAACAGGCAAGTATTTTCTCTGCAACGATATTGGGAAGACCCTTAAAGTAAAAAGCTGGAAACATTATGCCAATAAACATAACATTGGATCCTTAATCGTATTGCCAATAAAAAAATGGGACAACATCGTCGGTACGTTCAACCTCTACGCAAAAGAACGTAATTATTTTGACCAGGACGATATTGCATTGCTAAAAGAAGTAACAGGGGATATATCCTTTGCCCTTGAAATGTTTGAAAATGCAGAAAGGCATCAGGAAGCGGAAATAGAATTACAAAAAAACTTCGCTGAATTGGAAGCGGTCTCGAACCAGCAATCAGCCATTCTAAACACCTTGCCTGCTAGCATAGCTTTACTTGAGAATGACGGAAGCATACTAAAAGTTAATGACGAATGGATTCATTTTGGAAAATTAAACGGGTTGGACGATGCCTATCAGCATCTTGGTAAAGACTATATTGCAATATCCGAAAATTCTAAAGGTATTGATGCAGAAGATGGCAGGCGCATGGCACAGGGTCTAAAGGATATATTGAGTGGGACCAGAGCCTATTTTACGATGGAATACCCCTGCAATTCACCTACCGAAAAAAGATGGTATAAAGTAGAGGTGAGGCCCTTTAAAAGCCATTTTCTGACAGGTGCAGTGGTGATGCATATCGACATTTCCGAACGCAAAAAAACTGAGGCGGAAATGTTATTGCTCATCAATAACACCGAAGAGTCGTTTATATTGCTCAACAGTGAGCTGCAGATTGTATCCTTCAATAATCAATTTAGAAATTTATACAGAAAATATTTCAATCTGGAAGTGCGCAAAGGGGATTCCATTTTAAATTATGTACAACCGGAAAGAAAGGAGATCGCCGCTGCCATATATAAAAAAGTATTGGAAGGGTATGTTGAACAAGCTGAAATTATCGTCCCCGATTCCAACAATTCAAACACTTACTTTTCCCTCAAATACAGTCCCGCCAAGGATGAATCCGGCACTATCTTTGGCGCTTTTGTAACAGCCATTGATATTACGGAGAAGAAGAAGGCAGAAGAGCAAAAAGAGTTTGAAAGAAGGGATAAGGAGGCGCTTATTAACAGTACGGATGATTTCATTTGGAGCATTTCAACTGATTATAAATTAATAGCTGCCAACGATGCATTCGTCAAGGAAATGAAAGAATTTACCGGCCTTGAAATTCAACAGGGGGATGATTTAATGAGTTTTGATATGATCCCGGATGAGTCCATAAAAAATTGGGAGGAACTTTATCGCAGAGCACTTTTGGGAGAGGCTTTTAAAACAGAAATTTACACCCCCCATTCTTCCGGAAGGGACGAATCATGGATTGAGGCAAGCTTCAACCCTATTATTGTGAACAAATATATTGCCGGTATTGCATGCCATTCCAGGGATATAACTAAAAGAAAAAATGCAGAATTGGAACGGATAAAAATAACGAACGACTTGCTTCACCGGAATCGCGCCCTGGAGCAGTTTACCTTTATTATTTCCCACAATCTGCGCGCACCAACAGCAAACATTATCGGTATATCCGAATACTTGCAAACTGAATCGCTCACACAACAGGAGCGAACAGAATTTTTGCAGGCACTTGCTACATCTGCCCTGGGCCTGGACAACATTATTAAGGATATCAATTACATACTGCAAGTAAAACTGGAAGTTAAGGAAAGAAAGGAACCCATTTCCTTTTCAAAATTGGTGAACGATATATCTACCAGTTACGGTAATCTTAATGAAAAACATCCCGTTCATATCCAATCTGATTTTTCCGAGGTTGATGAAATTTTTTCCTTCAAAGTTTATATGCACAGTATATTTTACAATTTAATAAGCAATAGCATAAAATATTGTAGGCCAAACGAGCAACCGTTCATTGAAATAATGAGCAAAAAAGAAAACGGAAAAATAGTTCTTATATTTAAGGATAACGGATTGGGCATCGACCTAAAAACAAAAGGCCATAAAATATTCGGCCTTTATGCACGGTTTCACTCCCATGTAGAAGGCAAAGGCATGGGCTTGTTCATGGTCAAGACACAAGTAGAGGCAATGGGCGGAAAAATAACCGTGGCAAGCGAACCCGATAAAGGAACAGAATTTACCATAATTTTCGAATAAACGATGTCATAGAAACAAACCGTGCTCGAGTTAGGGCCTACACAAATGGACCGGCCTTACAAGCTAGGGCGCCATCCGGGCGGGCTTCTAGCAAATATTTGGATTACAATAAAGCAAACCAAAAATGACAAACCTATATAAACTATTTATACTCGTAGATGATGATCCCCTCAGCAATTTACTCTTAAAAAAAGTAATAGAAAAAAATCTTGAAGGGGCGGAAGTGAAGGATTTCAATATTCCCGAAATAGCATTGGATTATATTGAAACCGACTTGGAGCATCACCCGTTTGAAGAAAAAATAACCCTTTTTTTGGATATCAATATGCCCACCTTAACGGGATGGGAATTTCTTGAAAAATTTGAAACTTTCAAAAAGCCGATAAAAAATCAATTCAACATCTACATACTCTCCTCTTCCATTGATCCTGCCGATATTCAATGTGCACAACTAAATCCACTTGTACTCGATTTTATTGAGAAGCCAATAAACAAAGATTTTCTTATAAAAACGTTTTCCTACTGAACAAACTTCCTGATCTTTTATGATTCCCCAAAAAATTAGGACAGCAGTAATTGAAGGGATCAATCCCAAAAGTTGTGTGTGAATTGGAATAAGATAGGATAAACTATCCCAAAGTTCGTGTTCAAAGTCATATAGCTATTTTAAGGACGGGTCAACTCCATAGATACTCCATAGATACTCCATAGATACTCCATAGATACTCCATAGATAGTCCATAGATAGGTCGTAAATGCAAATAGGCTGGATCCACCCCTTTTTGGCGCGATAAAATAGCTCCGTTTAAAGTCCCTTTTTACCTTTCATGGACGACATAATACGCTCCGGGATCCCTTGCGGAAAACGAAGCCAAAAAGCAGTGTCTTTATGAAGCTATTTTTTCCATAGAAATATTTGCACAAACACAGTAATTGTTCCTGATCCGTAAAAACCCAGATTTTGGACTTGATCCAGAATTGTTCTTGATGCCCTAATTCCCTGTCCAATTTTTTTTACAAAATAAAAATCCCGACCTCTTTCGAAATCGGGATTTTACTTCTAAACTTTACGTTGGCCTACTAGGACTCGAACTTATATACTTTTAAACTTAAATGTTTCTATTTAACTGAAAATATGTACTTTAACCTATGCCAAAAATCACATAAGACCACAAGAAACCAAGAAAAACCATCATTTGTTGTACCTATGTTGTACCTGAATTTTGTATCTTTACTACATATGTTCGAAAAAAATGGCAACAATCAACACTATATTAAGAAAAAAAAGTAATAAACAAGGACTTTTTCCAATCGCAGTTCGAGTCACTAAGGATAGAAAATCAACTTTTCTCTACACAGGTCAATATCTTGATCCCAAATTTTGGGACGTAACAAAACAAAAAGTTAAAAAATCACACCCTAATTCTGCACGTTTAAACAATCTAATTGCAATTAAGCAGGCGGAGGCCAATGCCATTTTATTGGATACGGCTGCAAAAGATGGTGACCATTTTTCCGTTCAAGAATTGAAATCACAATTAACTACAACGCTAACTGTACATTCCTTTTTTGATTACGCTGAAAAACACTTTAAGCAATTGAAAGAAAGCAAAAAATTATCCCGTATCGATAGTGAACGCCCCCTACTCAATCGCATCAAAGATTATATGGGAGGTAAATCATTAAGTTTTGACCAGATAACTGTTCCCTTTCTTCGAGGTCTACAGAGTTATTTGAGAGCCCTGGGCACACTTGGTGATAGAAGTATTGCCAATGTTCTAATGTTTATTCGCACGTTATACAATAGAGCTATACAGGAAAAACTGGTGAAACCTGAATTTTATCCTTTTGGCTCCGAAAAGGGCAAGATTAAAATTAAAATACCACAATCTGTCAAAATAGGTCTAACCAGTGAAGAAATTTCCCGTATTGAAAATCTTAACCTTTCAGTTCATGCCCCGCAAAATCATGCACGGAATGTTTGGTTATTCAGCTTTTACTTGGCAGGAATGCGTATTGCTGATGTTTTAAAAATAAAATGGACCGATATTCATGAGGGTCGTCTCTTTTATCAGATGAACAAAAACAGTAAGGTAATCTCATTAAAAATATCAGACAAGCTCCATAATATTATTAACCTATACGCTGACTCTGATCTTGGCACGAATGAGTATATCTTTCCAGAATTAAGAGGTATTGATCATAATAATGCGGACCGAATGTTGCGAAGCACTAAAAATGCCACCTTAAAATTCAATAAACATTTAAAGAAAATCGCTGTAAAGGCCGAGATCAGCAAAAAATTAACTATGCACATTGCGCGTCATTCGTTTGGCAATATTGCAGGAGATAAGATTCATCCGTTAATGTTACAAAAGCTCTATCGACACAGTGATTTAAAAACGACTATAAACTACCAAGCTAATTTTATCCATAAAGAAGCTGATGAGGCTTTGGATGCGGTGATAAATTTTTGATTTATTGCTTGTCTATCCCAACTTTTTTGGCCTTAAACAATCACAGTAATTGCCAGTAGTTTCACATCGTCATTTTACAGTCGTATTAGTGGCATTGAATTATGGAAATCAAAAAAAATTATTTCTTCTCCCTATCTATAAAAAAGCACCCGGTAGAGATGTGCAAGAAAGCGATATAACAAACGTCTAAAAGAGATTGCTCAACTTTTTGAAATTGAAGAAAATTTAACTAGTTATGTGAGTCGTCATTCCATGGGAACAAACCTAATTCTCAATAATGTTCCAATAAATGCTCTGAGCAAAATGCTCGGACAAGTGATGTCAGTACAACTGAAATATATATTAAAAATCTCCCTACGCATATAATAGATGAATATCACGAAAGATTGGAAATTTAAGTTTGGCACTAAAGCATGTAATAATAGATTTCTTCTAAATTTTGTCGGGATTTATCTGTATAAGAGGAGACGGGACATTAACCATTTTCTTCTTTCCCCTATTAAAAAAAATCAGCCATTGAGAGCCAGATTCTATAAGCGATCACTGTATCAAAACCCTAAACCGAAAGTCACTTACCCTAGTACTTGGAGTGATTGGTCAGTTTAGCCGTAAACCTGTTAAAAATCCGCCTCCTCCTTGGTATATTTACTTCCAAACAGATTGCCCTGTAATAAATACCATGGCGAAGGAAATAGGTCTGTTCGGCATCGGTCTTTTTTTTTGGAAACGGTATATTAGCTTTCCTTTAATCTGTTTTCCATTTGATGATCTTATTACAATAAAGGAAAATCGAGCATTAACTTTTCTAACACTAACAGATAGGCTACCTTCTTATATTGCCCTCTCTCTATCAAATACCTGGGCCAGAGATTTTCAAAATTGTCCCGACCGTGGTCCTGATTTCTTTAAAAATTTCTGTTTAATTTACTATTTTCTCCTTCTATATATATCAGCCTCCAGCCGTAGGCAGGGTTTTCACTTCGCTAGTAGTAGTAGTTTTAAGATGCTTAAAACATAACTTGCTATCTTCTCCGAAGATTAATATTTATAGAATTTTATTAATGGTTTTTTCTCAAAACGGGCGGGTCGGATTTGTTCCTATTTTAAAACAATAAAACCATCAGATTACGTAAATCATATTTACCTATATACATATTTCCATATATTTATATTTGCATATTTAAATATATTCATATATCGTGACCGTAGCAATCCATATATTATTTATTATAATTAACCGTTCCAAGTGCAACCTGAAGGTAATTGAACATTTCAACGGATAAAAATGGATGTGGTTAGGGAGAAAAAGATAAAAAAAGGTTTTCTCCCCTTGGACTTTTGCGCGGCACAGTATATTCTATGGAAGGAGTAAAACGGGAGACCAGCTCTCTGTTCGTATTACGGATGAGCTTGGAAAAATTTTAGGTTTCTATATCTAGTACAAAACGGGATATGATTACTTATTCCCTGCGAATTATGATGGAAGTACAAAGAGTTATGAAAAATACAAATCCTTACGAAGAAGAATGAACGGTTACCTTAAAATCATCGCCGATGATGCGCGTATAGGGGAGGCATTTACTACTTATACTATCCGTCATTCCCAGGCCACCATCGCCAAGTTCATTGGGATACCCACTGAAATCATGAGTGAAGGATTAGCCCACAATTTTTTACGTACAACAGAAATTTATTTGAAAAGCTTTACAAATACAGTGTTGGACTAGGCCAATGAACTGGTTGTATCCTAATTTCAAACCGTGAGAAAAACTAAAGGGAAATAAATGTGCTTTAGCTCCTACCTCGAGCGAATAATCCCTTTTCATGTTGCGTTCAGCACATTACCACTTTTTTGCGTTGCACTTCATTACCCTTACAGAACCGCGACTTCCCCTACCTTATTATGATTTCACAAAAACAACATTCATTCTTTTTTATAAGTAAGTCATTCCACGTACTTAATTAATGGGTTTTAAATACCTATTATTTAACAATAAGATGAAATAATGAATGACAAGTATTTAAGTTTTTGCTTTATCGACTAAACACCGATAAACCAATATTTCGTAATATTTAAAGGTCGTTGTTAAATATTATGCTATCCAAATGCGATTTATTTATATTGCTTTGTAAAACTTGATAACCCTATTTCTTCAATATTAGTTTGGATTGCTTTTAAATTTTTCCCAATTATTTCCATTTCCAAATGTTTGAATTGTTTGAGAGGCGGGGCAAGATATGGGCGGCACAAACCTAATAACGAAGCTGCTCCCTTTAAACCCTTTAGATAACTTGAACCATATTTACCAACATTGTAAAGCATTCTGGCCACTTCCATAACTTGGCTTTGTAACTGAGCCATTCTTTGAAAATCTTTGTTTAGAGAAGCCTGATAAAGTTCAACATATAAGCGGGGAAACAAGTTGGCCCCACCATTAACACCACCATCGCCACCCATAAGTACCGTTTCGGCTGTAATTTCTTCTGGTCCTACAAACAATCCAAAATCTTCTCTTTCAATTCCATGAATTAGTGATTGAAAGTAGACGGTGTTGGCAGAGCTATCCTTTAACCCAATAATATTTGGGTGTTTAGAAAGCACAATAGCAGTATCGGTATTAATATGCACCTTTGTTAATCCGGGCATATTATATAGATATAGGGGCAGTGGCAGATTGTTCGCCAAATCTTCGTAATACTCTAGCAATTCTTGTTGACCCAAATTAAAATAGTAGGGCGGTGCTGCTACAACTGCCATTGCTCCGTGTTCTTTTGCTAAATTGGCTAGTTTAAGGCTTTCTCCGAGTGATGTATCTGTGATGCCGACCATTATCGGTATTTTATCCTTTGAAGCCAAACATGTTTCGATTATCATCTTCTGTCTTACATCGTACTTGAGGCCGGTGGCCTCGCCAGTAGTTCCCAAGATAAATAGGCCATGTACTCCGCCTTGTATTAAATGTTCAGTTAATCTGTGTACCGCTGGTACATCCAAATTGTATTCCTCTGTTAAAGGGGTTATTAATGGAGGTATAATTCCTTTTAGTTTTTGTTCCATTTTTGTTTTTTTTTAAATTAAAGTTTATTTGGGTTTAAGACTATTTGTTTTCTTGATTTAGGCAGGTATAATTATGCTTCTATTGTATTATTAGATTAAACCAATTCATTTTTTAATACTTGACCTTGTTTTTTTAATATATTCCTGACTTCAGAAATTTTCACATTTCTTGGCGTTTCATTGTTTTTAAGGCATACATGGGCAGCTACTCCTGCAGCTTGCCCTAGGGACATCCAGGTAGGCTCCATTCTAATGGAACAAAATGCAACATGTGTTGCAGATAGGGCAACGGGAACAATTAGACCGTCAATTTTTTTTGGAATCATGGCCCGATACGGAATTTCGTAAGGGCGGGTTAAATGGGCTAACATTCCCAAATATCCCTCAAGAACAATATTGTCCTTACTGGGTATTTTATGTACTGGGAAACTATCTATTGGAAATTCACCCATGGCAATAGTATCGCGGTGGGAAAAAAATTCAGGTGTATTTTCCGTAATTGCCACATCGTGTTCAGTGATGGTATATTCACCCTTCAACCTGCGACCTTCCCTTACATATAATTGAAAGGGAAAATTGTTGTTATCTGTGAATTCGTCTAATGGGAGATTGTACTTTCGGGCCATTTTTCTGTGTTCCTCCGATATTTCGGTATCGTTTTGTAAGAACCAAATAAGGCCTAAAGCAATGTCCCTATGCCTATCACAAATGCGATTTCGTGTTTCTATATTTCCTTCTATATAGCCTTTGTTTTCTTCAGGAAAGGGAAAGGCCAATGGTCTAGGGTTGGTGTTGCCATCAACTTTTGAATTTGGAAGATCGGTTATTGACAATGCCCTAACCATAGTATCAAAATGTTCCGGATAGTATCCCCAACCTTCATGGAAAGTTGTAGGTGCACTTAATCTTCCTGATTTTAGATCATCAAAATATGGCGTATATATATTACGGTTGTAATTATCAGGTTCTTTCTCTAAAATCCTACTGTTATGGATGTCAGTGGTCATGCAATAACGGTAAGTGTACGCTGGCAGACCATCATCTGCAGCCCCCGTACTGCCCGGAAGAAATACCCCCTTGTCATAATCAAAATAGATTACTCCAGCATGCGGCTCCTTATATTCATCCTTGCCTTCCCGCCCTAGGGAGTATTCCGCTCCAGCCGCGGCATAAAGATCACCCTCATATGTAGCATCTACAAAAATACTTCCATCCAACTGCTTCGGTTCATTTGTAGATTTTTGTATAGTAATAATGCTTGTTAGTTTATTTTCTTCAACCAAGGTCTCTTTAAGTACATGCCCCTTGAAAATTGTTATTTTGCCTGTTTCCTTTAACATTTCCATTAGTATGTTCTCCGCAACGGAAGGTTCAAAATAATATCCTTCACGGCAAAGCTTTACATCCTTGGAGTTTGGACCGTATTTATTTTTATAAAATTCAAAAACATTTTGCGTAAACTCTTTAAATAGTCCCCCTATAAATTCCTTCTGTTCTACATCGCTTTTGCCCAAACCGCTGGCTGTCATACCCCCAATATGGTCATGTGGTTCAATCAATGCTACTTCGTGTCCTAATCTTGCAGCAGTTATTGCTGTGGCAATACCTCCCGGGGTTCCTCCCATTATAATTATCTCAAATTGTTCTTCTTTGTCCAATGTCATTTCTATTTATATTTTCAACATTAATAAATGAGCAACCTTATTCATTTTTATTAATTTTCTTCATTGTCCAAACGGTAAGTCCTGATAGATCATTAAAATTGTTTTTTCTAAACATACTTATTGCATAGGCCACGATCATGAATGTGCCGTTGACCATAGCGCCTACCCAATAACTATGTATGGGAATTGTAATGGAATCCGGCAAAACTCCGAGTGCCCCCAATCCGAGGTAGATGTTTAAAGCGACGGCGACACCCAAGGCTACAGTGGCAGAGAAACCATCAATACGTTTGGTAAAAAAACCCATCATAAACAAGGCCATAAGACAACCCCCAAATATGCTGGCGACCATCAAACTAATATCATTCATACTTTCTTTTTCCATAATGCTGAAAACAACGGCTCCGGAAATGACTAAAACCGTTACGGTACATGCGATTATATGAGCTGATTTTAAGTAGAACCGATCAGATTTTCCTTTGCTCAACCAAGGCTTCATCAAATCGATAACAGTGACTGTTGATATCGAGTTTATACCAGAATCCATCGTACTCATGGCGGCGGCAATAACGGCCGAAATAACTATCCCTGTAATCACCGGAGGAATCTCGGAAAGTATAAAATAGGGAAGAATCTGGTCTGCTTCGAGGCTGTTTATTAACGTATTGGGAAATTCCTGGTAGTACACGAAAAGGGCCGTGCCTATAAAAAAGAACATAATCCACATTGGAACTGCAATTGCTGAATACACTATAGTTGCTTTTTTGGCTTCACGGGTAGATTTTGCCGAAGCGTAGCGCTGTACCATATTTTGATCCCCGGCATAGATGCCCAACCAATTGATAACCCCTAAAATTGCTACGGTGTAAAATGTACGCCTGCCCAAATCAAAATCCATTTCACCCAAACTAAATTTATTATTAGCTGAACCGACCTCAAAAATTTGTTCTAACCCTCCGGGCAGATCCATTACCACCCAAACACAACAAAGGATTCCCCCCACAATTAATATTATAGCCTGCACAACATCGGTCCAAATGACAGCTTCAAAACCTCCCAAAATAGTATATATTCCTATGAATATTCCTGTTCCGATTATGACTATACTTATAGGAGCTCCTGTTAAAAATTGAATGACCAGCGACACCAAAAATAGAATTTGAGCCATTCTTATGAGCTGTAGGATAATAAAACTCACCGTGCCATAGATTCTAGGTACCTTGCCATATCTTTCCCCTAAGTACTCAAAGGCAGAAACGAGTTTTCCGCGACGAAAAAAGGGGATAAATATCAAAACGGCAAGTACGGTAACAAAAGGTACCGCTAAACTTATGGTTAACTGTCGCCAGTCCAATATGTAGGCGGCAGCGGGAAGGGCCAAAAAAGTAGCTGAACTGACAATTGTTCCAAGCATGGAAAGCCCTAAAACCCAGCCTGAGAAAGATCTGCTTCCCAAAAAATAATCTTCTGTGGTCTTGTTTCTTTTTGAAAAATATATACCAACCCCCATTAGCCCTAGTAGATAGAGGAGAATCGTAATAATATCCGCGGTTCGTACAGAGACGTCCATTTATTAATTGTTTTGGCCCTGCAGCTGTGTCGAAGAATGTTGGGAGTAAGAAACAAGAAGAATGTATTTAAGGGCATTCATTTCTATTGCTTTGGATTATAATCGGACATATCTAATAGGTCTAAATCCGAAATTTTAATTTTTAAGACTTCTATTTTTTGTTTGGCATCCCCAGCGAAGGCCACCAATAAATATCCATTATGCTCCAACACATGAGGGTAATCTATGTGTCTTCCTCCTACCAAATAGCCCATTTTGGAAAATACCAAACCATCATCACTAATGGCCAAGGTTAAAGGGTCCCTTTTTTTATAATTCGAATTGGAGACTAGAACATATTTTCCATTCTTAAGTCGGATGCCGTGAAATTTGGATCGGGCATCGGGAAAGTTGGTTTGCACAGGTGGACTCCAGTTCCGACCATTGTCTGTTGAAAAGGAGCGGTACAAGTACCCACTTTTGCGATTGTCCCGAAATAGTGCCATCAAGTTTTTATTGTCCGGTAGTATCCACCAATAGGGTTCTTCGGCATCCAGTTCCGTATTTGTGCCAAAAACAGGGTAGACTTCCCATTGGTCGAAATTATCTTCTGCACCCACCATAAAATCGACCCCTTTTTCGACATAATCATAAGACCTACGGGACATTAACCATTCTCCTGATGGTAATTGCTTTGGAGGAAAATTATTGATTGCATTATCCTTTACTATTCCATGGTGTTCCCAACTTTGGGTTTCCTTGTCCCATATAAAAGCATGTAGGACCAATGACGGACCAAAAAAGCCTTTTGCCTCGTCCAAAGAGGCTAGCGCAAGAAATTCACCTTTATATTCCCAAAACCCTCTTGAAATCCATCTGAGGCCTTGTTCCGTTCTTTTATTGTAATTGGGCGACTCCGGGCCTGATCCTTCAGGATAAGTGGTAAGGAATTTTGGGTCATCCCAGTGTAGGCCATCTGTGCTGGTCGAATATTTAACAACCTGTCCTACTCTATCTTCAACTCCGGGACCATCGCTCCACATGATCCAATATCGATTGTCATAGAAGGCCAAATAATTATGTTGGTTTACTCCATCCGGGGTAACATCGCTTACCACTGAATGCTCCACAGGGATTTTAGGGATTGTATTAAAATCTATTTCATGCGGGTCCTGGAGCCAATCCCCTTGTAACATCAATTTAGAGGTTGGATTTGTTATTGGGTCGGGGTAATCCGCCTTTTTAATGGATTTACATCCGAAAAACAGGCTTGTTAGTGCAATAAACACTATTGAAATAGACATGTAGTCCAATTTTATCAATGCTTTCATTTTGTGACAGTTTTTGAAAACCAAATGGCAAATCAACACCCCAATACGTTAAGTTTCTTGACCCAGATGGGGCCATTAGGGTAAGGTGAAATTAACAGTAAAGTCATTGGATTTTCAAGTTTTTCTATTCTTAGATTACTTATATAAACTATTGATATATTTTTTGCATTCCCACTCTTATATTAAAAAACTATGAAGGTCAGCACGGACTTGACATGTGGGAAAATAATCGTTTCAAAATCATTTACTTTATTATGTTGTTGTTATGATTAAAATTATCATGGTTTTTTATTTGTAATCTTAAAAGTATCATCATCTCATTTTTACTACTCAAATTCTGCAGGATCAAAAATTGTCGCAGCAATATATCTATATGGTTCCGCATTTTCATTAAGGACATTATTCCAATAATATACCAGTACCAATTTTCCATCGGACCTTTGTGTTATTTTAGGATATCCAGCATCCCTATTTGCTCCATCTCCACTGCGAAGTGTAATTTCATCATCCCACGTTTCTCCATTATCCTTACTAAATCTTACATGTACCCTAGAACCATATTTACTTCGGTATATATAACCTAATGCCAACCTACCGTCTTTAAGTTTAATTAGCGCTGGTGGTGAACCAGCACTTCCGGTATAAGGAGCAGGATCTTTGAGTCTTCTCCAGGTTTTCCCATTATCATTAGATCGATAACTGCATATCAAATCAAGGCCGTCTTCTGTGCGAGTTCGGATTGTTGTCAGTAATTCTGTTTCCGATATTCGAATTGAAGAAGGCATAATATCAAAGCCCCCATGTTCAGGAGTAATCCAAGAAACAAGTTCCCAAGCAAGCCCCCCATTGTTGGTTCTGACCAAGGCCACCCTTCCTTCCTTTTTGTTGGATTTAGCCGTGGTTACAAAAACACTTAATGACTGTTTTCCATCTACAATATAATCAGTTCGGTTTGCTATTCCGGGAGTTCCCAAGTTTGGAAATTCGAATGCCCCTTTCCATGACGTCCCTTTATCTGAGGAATAATAGTAGTGGGATGGACCGTCATTGTTGTTATGTCTAAGAAACGTTAACAGAAAACCTGGATCTGTAAAATCCTCAATTGGTTCAGCCATGAGTATAGGTTTTATTGCCTCTTTGGGAGGAATATTATTATCATGACCCCAGGCTTTTTGACCTATTTCATATGCATCCGTAATTTTCCAAGTGGCACCTCCGTTTAAACTTCGGGCATATTTATTCTTCGCAGTGGAAACATCATAAGTATGTAAACCCCTATTTGTTGATTTATACGACGCTTCAACAAAACCTATTAAGATTTCGTTATTCCAAGTCCAAATTCCATGATTGGCTGGCCATCCGGCGTACATACCTGGCTCATAAAAGACTTTAATATGCTCGACGCCTTTACCGTTCGATTGACCATATACCACGTCCGTTGATGATTGAATAAAAATCACCGCAAATAATAAAATAATTATATTTTTCATACTATATAAATTAAAATGTTTCCGTAAATAAATTTTATTCATTCCCAATTGTAGGTGGATTCCATATTGTAGCGGCAATGTACCTTTCTGGACCCGTTTTTTTGTCCATAAAATAATATAAAGCCACAATTTTACCATCAGAGCGCTGTACTACCCTAGGATAACCGATATCACGACCGGAACCATCATTACGTAATATGTAGGCCTTACTCCATGTTTTGCCATTATCACTGCTAATTTTAGCCCTAATATCGCTTGTAGCTAAACCATTTTCAATATCACCATCTTGTGCTCTATAGCCATATACAAGACATATTCTACCATCTTTCATTTTTACCATGGCTGGCGGGTTACCTTCTCCCGTATCATCAACTGGGTTTTCCAATTTATTCCAGGTAATACCATTGTCTTTTGTACTGTAAGCACCAATGAACCTTTTAGGACCCTCTCTTCTTCGCGTTGTAACCAAAATTTCCTTTTTTGACAAACGAACTGAAGCCGGCATAATTGAAAACCCATCTGGTTCCGGACCTATCCATGAAACAAAGGACCAGTTTATTCCTCCATCATTTGTTTTTACATTCATGACTCTTCCTTCTTTACCATTCGATTTTCCGGCCGTAAGAAAAAGCATGCATTTTTTTTTGCTTTCGACAACATAATCTGTTCTCGCCGCTATTCCTGGTGTCCCTAAATCCGGAAGCTCTACAGGGCCTTCCCAATTATGCCCTCTATCATAAGAATACCAATACCATGCTTCTCCACCATCTGAATCAGTCAT
The DNA here is from genome assembly GCF_003426735.1 of Arenibacter sp. P308M17. GTDB lineage: Bacteria > Bacteroidota > Bacteroidia > Flavobacteriales > Flavobacteriaceae > Arenibacter. The sequence continues at coordinate 885,521 of NZ_QVON01000001.1, read as the reverse complement.
TCGAACGGTAAAGGCTAAATTTGGATCTTCAAAATTAATAGAACTCGCTTTAACTGGCTCCTGTACCTCAACATCTGTTCTGATTACCCCATGATAGCTTCCCTTATTCGGTATAACCAAATCTCCGTTTCCTATTCTTCCGGGATCTTCAATATTCCAAATACTACCACCATCCAGACTTCGTGCAAGCATATGGTATTCTGTTTTTTCCCTGTCAAAATTATGCCTATGGGCCCCTAAGTCTTTATAATATCCTTTAGAAAATCCAACAAGTATTTCATCTCCCCAGTTCCAAATACCAAAATTTGCGGGCCATCCACCGTACATTCCAGGTTCATAATAAACTTTGACATTCTGAACATCTTCAGGTTGTCCCTGGGCATGGAGTAAGTTTACTATGGAAATGCAAAAAGAAAATACTAAAAGTGAAAAAATTTTATTTCTCATGAGTATTAGTTTATATTATTTTCTGATTTTAATTGGGGAACTATTCAAATTCAGTGCATCTATTGAATTTACCTTTAGCATTATTCCTAAATAAGTTTGTAGCTTCATTTATGGATTTTAAAATGTCCGGGGTAGTCAAACCATAAGAATTTCTTGATGCAGGAATAACCGTTTTACATTCGTTGGAATCCATAAAACGAACGGCATCTAACAATTGTAATTGGTCGTTTTCTGGAATTACCAAAAAACCATGTTTATCGGCATGAATCAACTGGCCAGGCTTAATCTTACAGCCAAATACTTTAATATCACAATTCCACCTTATAGGATGGCTATATGCATGGCCAACACAAAGACCGCGCGCCAAAGCTTTAAAACCAGCATTTTGCATTTCATCAATGTCTCTAATGCCCCCGTCTATTATAGTCCCCACACAGCCAAGTGCTTTATGAGAATTGCTGTTAACCTCTCCCCAGAAAGCCCCAAACAAATTAGGTTTATCCAAATCTTGAACGACTACTATTTTCGGACCGCGAATACTAGCTATGTATTCAAAATATTGTTCCCAAGTTCCATGAGTATGAGATTTATCCTCATTCCCTGGCTGAATTTCCACAGTAACCGCATAACCGATCATTGGTCCCATTTGAGGCATATAATCTGTTAAAGGCTCTAGATTAAAACCATCCCGAGCTGTATTGTATTTCGTTATTTGCTCCCATCCATTATAGATAGTGGGAGTATTCCAGCGTTTTAACTCTAACAGGTCGCCATGTGATAGTACTTTTGTCATATTCTAAAATTACTTACTAATTTCAAATAATTAATTTTTAATCCAGTCAACATTGAACACAGCATGTTTTATGGTTTTTCTATGAACTGAAACGTCAGTATCGGTTTCGAAGTAACTATATGAAACATGTAACATTCCGTCTGTCCCTACAATTATTGCAGGATAATGTGACCTTATCGGTGGTTGACGATCTTCTATGCGTTTATGCCATGGCCAGGATTTGCCGTTGTCTTCGGAAAGCGCCACAGCTAACGAATTCCGATTGTTTTCGGCATCATTGTATACCATTACCCAATTTCCATTTTCCAAGGTTACTATATCCGCCCCGGATCCTGGATTGGGAATTTCCGTGTCTCTTACATCCGACCAACTTTTCCCATTGTCGAATGACCTACTAATTTGTAACCGCTTAGGGGCAGGACCATTGTCTCGCATATAGGCAACCAGCTCCCCAGATTTACCTTGAGCAATGGCTGGCTGAATGTTCCCTGAACCTACAAGTGGATTGCTAAAGTCCCAATTTTCGCCCCAATCGTCCGTGAATGCCATCAATGAAAACCCGAAACCATCTGAATACAATGGAACAATCATTCTGCCTGAGTTAGTTATAAATGGTTTGTTTTGTGTTTGCCATCCCAACCGTCGAAAGTATGGATAACCAAGAGAAGCGTTATCATACTCACCTTTTGTGTTATAAATTCGACCTTGACGAACCATGTTATCACCACGTGCTTTAGAAACTAGTTTATCAGCCCATTTTTCCCATCTATTGCTGATTATCGTATCATTGGAGGTGGATATTATATAATCCAAATAAGTTTTAGTTTGGGATTCAACAGATTTAACAAAAGAGTCATCCGGTAAGATACCTCGTTCCGCTTTGTCACCTGGTTTAATATGAAGATCAGCCTGCCAAATCCACTCAGGCGAGCCCTCCATGTTTAAATAATTATCGCTTATTCTATACTTAAGAAGCGAGGTCTCCCACTGATTTGCAAGGACTGTGTACCACATAAGCCATAATCGGTCTTTCCCATCAATGAAAAGTTGGGGGTTGCAATCTGGAAATCCTTTTACATCTGCAAGTAAAAATGGCTTACTCCAATAATCGCTTCCCTTTCTTTTACGTGCTCCCATTATTTGGACATCGTCTGCCCAACGCTCTCCACTACCCTGGAACCATCCGATTAGAACATCCCCGTTTTTCAGTTCCAAAATCGTCGAACTATGTACATGATCGCCTTGTATAGGGAATATCATTTCCTTTTTTAATATTGGACCTTGCCCATAGATATTAATAATTGACATTGTCAATACAAACATTAAATTTTGAGTTAGAAATTGCATATAAAGTAGATTTAATTAATATTTCCTTTCTTCAATAGCCATACCTCAGCTATCTGACAACCACGACCTGTTCCTCCTTGTCCAAGTTCTGAAGTCCATTCTAGATTCAATTGTCCATTTTCAGTTGCTTCTCTAGGAATATCAAATATCACAGGTTGCATATCTTTTGGTTTAGACATATAAGAATGAACTTCAAAATCCTCATTTCCAACGTTAGCCACGAGGCGCACTTTCCTATCACTTCCATACAAGTCAGATGTATATGTAACTTTAATCTGGTAGGAAGCTGTATCATCAAGGTCAGTATAGAACATTTTAAGAGGTTGGTCATATAAAGTTTGAGCATATCTTGCCCATGATATTCTCCATTTTTTACTCTTTCCTCCTATAGTATATCCAATAAAAGGTGTCGTATAAAATGAAGGGTCGCTGCCATAATCATTATCTTTGACTAAATGATTTTGATTTCCTAAGTCTCCTAAATCATCGTAAAAACCCCCAGGTCCAGGATTTGTCCAGTTTAATATTTTATCAATTTCCTCTATTCGATCCTTTTCATTATTTATTACTGAAATTCTGGAAAATTGTTCTTTAAACCAAAATCTATTATTCAGGGGGTATTGCAACAAATCCAGATTGGCTCCTCTTCTTATCCCAGCAGCATAATACTTGTTTACACTTTTTTGCATTCTAATGGAATGGAATAGAGCCTCTGCCAGTTCAGAAAGCCTTTGACTCCAATCCTCAGCTCCACGGCTGGAACTTTGGGATACCACTTCGTCTAGTTTGTCAGTCGCTAGACGCATAGCCTCCAATGACCCAATAACATTAGCCTTCCGCAATATTCCCATTGCCTCACTTTCCAAAAAAGTTTCATAGAGCAACCTACTTTTATTATAGGCATCATAGTAAGAACGGTATAAGGCTAATTGGAACCTCCAATTTAATCGAACTGAAGGCGGAGCATTCTTTTCCATTTCCTGAAATATGCTATGGCTAACTAATACCTGATTATTAGTCATTAAGGGGCCAGTCCAATTATTTTCCAAGTTTATGATTGCCTGTGCGAAATTATAGGTATAATCGGGACCTATAAAATATCGGCCGTAGTCTCTCAAGGTCTCCATATAGTCTGAATCAGGATTCCAACCTAAGGCACTCCAAATAGATTTGTTGACGTCATCGTTAACACCTTCAGAATATGTTATAAAACCCTTATAGCTGCCAAGTTTCGGAGAACGAAAAATAGCTGTTTCACTTATAGGCCTTGGGTTTATACTTTCACGATTTTCTGTGGCTGCGAACGTATAGTCCCATTCATCTACAGGGTACTGAGCATCATAATTATGAGTTATGTCAGGATATCTTCTTATGGGGTAATTAATTGGGACGGCTTTGCGAAACTCATCAACACTCATTCTTACTTGAGGACCGTGCACGACTCCTGTTAGCCATTCGGGGCCTTTTTGAAGAAGTTGAAGAAACTCATCCATCCATTCTTTATTAAATCCTTGTGGTGACAACCACATTTCAGCATTAGGATGAAATTGACGAAGAATCTTAGCCTCTTTCTCTAAATAGTCAAACAAAACCTTTGGGTGAGTATGTCCAGGATCGCCACCAGGTATAAAAATGGCATCAATTTTTGGAAGCATTTTAAAAATCCTGGAATTCTCTTTCAAAGATTTTTCAATATTTTCCTCAATGGTGTAATCCCCGTGCATAAGTGGATACCAAATCCATGCTTCTAAATCATATTTTGCAAGTAGCTTAACCATCTCAAGCAGCATTTCTGATGGAGGTAGAGTAAACATAGGACTTGTAGATTCGTCATCAGTAAAAGGCGGGAGAAGCTCAATGGCATTAGCTCCAAACACTACTAAATCACGTATATACTGTTCCCACATTTTAACGCTGAATCCATCATATGAATTAGTTTTGGGACGATAACCAAGTTGATGGCCCCTTAAGGCAATTTTAGGATGTGTTGTTGTATTTAGGTTGCTAGGGATTAGAACATTCCCTCGCTTCATACTTACTTTACGTAAGAAGTATCCAATTCCGTAAAGCATTCCTCGGTCATCTACACCAATGATTAGCACTACAGGAGCTTTTCCTTTCCTTTCCAAAAATTTCACCGTGAATCCTTCTTTAAAATCTTCTGAAGGCAACATAATAGAATCAAGAAGTTCATCTTCTGTTTTAAAAGATGCTCTAGTGCCTACCATAATTGCAGGATCCGACTGTGTCCATTCCCATGAAACAGGTAGATTGATTAAAGTACGTGTCTCCACTTCATCCACCAACATTTCTATGGCTGCTTTTTGAGTTTCCGTTAACTCCTTAGCAACTACTATTTTTGCAGAAGAAAAGTCCGTATATGTTGGAGCATGGTCATAAAAACCTAAAATAAAACCATGCGTCATCGCAAGAATAAATGCCAATAAAAATGATTTAGACCTATTTATATTTTCACCTTCCATGACATCATATTTTTACCTTAATGTTGATCATAATATTCCCTTGACACTTATAAATAAACCATTAAAGTGTCAAGAGAATTATTTTTGTATTTTACTGAAATATTTAGTAACCAGGATTTTGTTCCAATAGAGGGTCCCTGTTAATTTCATCAAATGGAATTGGAGACAAATGCATTTTTTCTGGTAAAATAAAAGATTGGAATGGAGTGTAGGTATAGGACTTAACTCCAGTAGTCGCATTCTTTGTTACATTCACTCTGTATAAGTTACTATCGGCTGTTATTTTCCATCGCCGTAAATCAAAAAAGCGATGTTCTTCGGCAAATAATTCTATTCGACGTTCGTTTCTAATCCGTTTCTCTAATTCCACACCACTGTCCAATATATGTGGCATTGAAACACTGGGTCTGTCTCTAATCATATTCAGATATTCTCTAGCTACTTCCTCATTTCCTAGGTAATACTGAGCTTCAGCATAGTTAAGCAAAATTTCACCATATCGACAGAATACCCAGTTGGGGTTTGAAGAATTGGTATTGGTGGGAGATAGAATAGATTCATCAATAAATTTATTAATGTTATAGCCAGTCCATGTGGCATTCCATCCTTCGTTTCCATCCGGAGAATCTATGCCTCCAGGAAACACTTCAATTTCACGTCCTTGAAACGGTGCACCATCATAAAGAACAGTCGCATAGAAACGTGGATCTCTGTTGGTATATGGATAATTAGGGTCAAAAGATGGATCATTATCAGGTAGTAATCCATTTGTTGTTTCGTAGCAATCTACAAAGTTTTGAGTTGGACTTGGCTGGCTCCATCCCCTCGATCCATTCGGAAACATTTTTCTCTCTACACGATATTCTCCACTATAAAGCATTTGTTGATTAAGGACATACTCCCAAATTCTTTCTTGATTAAAATTACCCTTTTCCATAAATGACTCCTTATAATCGGGGTACAACGAATATCTTCCTAAATCTATCACTGCCTTAGCAGCATCAGCAGCTCTCTGCCATTTTACTTTTTCATTCCCAGGATTATGCCAAGGACTTGCAGCATACAATAGAGCTCTTGATTTAATGGCCAATGCAGCACCGCTAGTAACACGACCTTTATTCTTCGCGTCAAATGAAGGAGGAAGCAATTCTGCTGCTTCATCAAATTCGTTTAATATAAATTCAAGTATCTCATCATACTGATTTCTGGGAAGTAAATAATCATCTCCCAAAATAAATGGTTCAGTAATAAGTGGTACACCTCCAAAGAAAGCTATCAATCTAAAATATGAATATGCTCTGAAAAATTTTATCTCCCCAATCATTCTGTTAGTTCTAACTTCATCCTGTTGCATTAGGATTTCCAAATTATCTCCTTGAACATTCGATAGAAATTTATTACAGTTACTAATTGTTGTATAATATTCCGACCACATTGCTCCAAGAAGACCCATATTGGAGGGAGTAACCTCTCCCCTCTGAACTAATTGGGCAGAATTTTTCTCAATGCCATAACCGTCATCGGTCATTGTTACCATGCGAGTATTTGCATAATAGCCGGCCCTCAAGGTACCATAGGTTTGGTTAACAAATGATTCAACTAGAGCCAAGTCTACCCAGACATTTGCTTCCGAAATTGCATTCAGTGGTTGTCCTTCAAGATATTCACTATCACACGATTGAAATCCTACTCCAAAAAAGATGAATATCAAGACAAGTGCGTACTTAAATTTGAGTTTTAATTTCATGATTTATGTATTAAAAAGTTATGTTAATACCTAAGTTATATACTTTATTTTGTGGGTAAAAGGAGGCCCGATCCGCATCTCCTTCAGGATCAAAAATCTTCAAATTATCAAATGTCAATAAATTGAAGCCATTGATATACAATTTAAATCCGTCAAGACCTATTTTATTGACTATGTCACTCGGAAAATCATAGGCGATTTCCATACTTTTGAGTCGAAGGAAGCTAGAATTCATTAACCAATAATCTGATACGAATGCACTTACTTGAGATTCATCATAAGTTAAATTAGGATATTTAGAATTTGGGTTATTAGGTGTTGGCCTATTTTCCAGCATTTCGGATAACACATTACCAAATAATCCTTGAGGAATGTAATAATAGCCCCATACGCCGGCTTGTCCTTGAAGTAAAGCATCTAAGCTCCAATTTTTATATTGTAATCCAAAGTTAACACCGTAAGTGTATTCGGGGATATTAGTTTTATTAGGACGAATTCTATCATTAGCATCAATTTCGCCATTATTATCCACATCCCTATATTGTAAATCACCTACAATCGTGCCTGAGGGATGAGGTGAATTGTCAATTTCTGACTGTTCCCTGTAAATACCTATAGCGTCATAGTACAATCCTGTATTCATTGAACGACCGGTTGATCTCTGCCAGTCTACAACTGTAGCTGGCTCGTCAATATTTAAAACTGTATTATCTGCATACGAAACGTTACCACCAATATAGTAATTCAGACTATTTTCGCCATTAGAACTATTATAATTTAATGACAGCTCAAAACCTTTGTTCTCCACTTCTCCAATATTCTCGAGTGGTAGCCTCAGTCCAGTATAGACCGGAATGGATGCATTTCTTTGTGTAAGAATGTTGCTTCTTACACTTTTGAAAAGTTCAAATGTTAGGCTAAATGAGTTGTCCCAAAGCCCCATATCAAACCCAAGGTTTGTTGTTTTGGCTACTTCCCAAGTAATGTAAGGGTTGGCTTCAACCCCCTGGGTAAGACCTGTATTTAACTGGTTTGACTCACCAAAAATATAACCGGGAGTAAAAGAATAAAGTGCTAAATATTGGAATGGTAATATGGCATCATTGCCCATTTTCCCCCATGAGCCCCGAAGCTTTAAATTGCTTACAAAATCGACGGAGTTTTTGAAAAATGGTTCCTCCGAAAGTCTCCAACCTGCTGATATTCCAGGAAAGAACCCCCATCGATTATCTTTAGGAAAGACTGAAGAACCATCATAGCGAAGATTTACATCCACGAGGTATCGCTCCTTAAATTGGTAAGAGGCTCGTCCAAAATAATTTCTTCGAGTATATTCTGCCGCACCTCCATCAGTCCTTTGATTGGCCCCGCCACCTGCAAATAACTCATCTATTTCAGGAGACACAAAATCTTGTCTGAATGCCGAAAAGTAGTTAGATTTATACTTGCCTTGTTCATAAGCAGCAAAAGTATTAATGTTGTGATTTCCAAACGACCTTTCATATTTAAGTCTCGCATTAATAATGAATGGGGAATCAAACTCGTAGCCTTGAGATAATTGTGGAGATGTAATCTGTCCAGCTAACAATTTGGTGTATTCATCCGTATTCGAATCAAACTGGTAAACATAAGATGGCTTTTCAAACACCTTAGTTGTGTTTTGATTCTTGTCATAAGAAATAAATCCATCAACACCTAATCCCTGAACCGCTGGAATTTTGATGTCATAGTTGAATTTGGTTTGATACAGATTATATGTGCCATCTCTATAACCTTGATCACCTGTAACCATAACTCGTGGATTCTGATTTTCTATATATCCAGGCCCGGGAAGCCCATTTGGGTAGTAATCAATTAAATAAGGATAATTTCTATACGTTTGTTGTACAATGTATTCAAATTCTTTGGCAGGATAATGATTGTTTTTTTCTTGAAATGATAAATCAAGTGATAATTTAATATTATCTGTTAAGTTAACATCAATGTTTGACCGAACTCCAAACGATTTTGAATTTGTGATTCCATTTTTGAACATTCCTTCCTCTGTGGAGAAATTACTAGCCAAATAGTATTTTACAAAATCCGAACCTCCACGAATTGAAAGACTTTGTCGACTTTGAATACTAAAATCCTTCATAGTAGATTCAATCCAATCCGTATCTGGATAATTAATTGGGTCACTTTGATTACGAAATTTCTCGATTTCTTCAGGAGTAAATTTCAGAGGCTGTCCACTTAGTGAAAGCTGTTCGTTTTGAAATTCGGCCAATGCTGCTGAATTTGCATAATCAGGAAGTCGGGTTGGCTCAACAATCCCTTGATTATAAGTAAAACTCACTTGTGGTTTTCCAATTGCCCCCCTTTTCGTAGTAACCAATATTACACCATTAGCTGCCCTAGCTCCATATATAGCGGCCGAGGCATCTTTCAAAACAGATATACTTTGAATATCACGTGGATCTATTTGATCAAAACCCTCTCTTCCTGGGACACCATCAATAACGAACAATGGACCATTAACTCCTAACGTACTTGTCCCTCGAATAAAGAGTTGCGAACCGTTATCACCAGGTTGTCCACTTCGATTTAGTCCAATTACCCCAGGCGTTCTACCAACCAAGGTATTGGAAAGATTGTTCGTTGGGATTTTCTCCAATTCTTCTCCTTTAACAGCAACAACTGCACCGGTGAGAGTTGCCTTTTTCTGGGTACCATACCCGACCACTACTACTTCTTCCAGCCCTGCAGCGTCTTCCTGTAATATTATTTCTAGGTTTGTTAAACCACTAACCAGTATTTCTTTTGTTGAAAAACCGACGTACGAAATAATCAATATTGGAGATTCATTGGTAAGGGTAATTGAGAAATTACCATCAAAATCGGCGGTAACGCCATTAGTGGTTCCTTTTTCTACTACATTCGCTCCAGGCAAGGGTTGTCCTATATCATCGGTTATGGTTCCAGAAATGATATTTTGAACAAATTTTTCCTCTTCAATAACTTCACTCTCTTCTTTGATTGGAGCTGGAAGTGTAGCTTTTTGTGATTTAAGTACAATTTGTTTCTTTCTAACCACATAATAGATTGAAGTATTCTTGAACAAAATATTGAGAACTTCGGATACTGGCATGTTGCTTGCCTTTATAGAAACTAGTTCCGCTGTATCAATTTTTGTATTGTCATATAAAAATTTGAAATCTGTAAGCGATTCTATTTCCTCAAATACCTTATACATTTTCACTTGTCGCAGATCTAAGGTGACCTTGGCTTTTTGCGCATAGGAATTGGCCTGTACGGTAAAAATTGAAAGAATTAAAAGGATTGTCGTTAGTTTCATGGCTAAACTAAGATTGAACGAATAAGGCCTAGTATAGCCTACCCTATTATTTTTTTCCATAATTTTGTAATGTTTTTAGTTGACTAGTAATAGTTGATTAAAGTTAATCGGGAAATGGTGCAACATTTTCCGATTTTTTTTATGCAGTTTTCAACCTTTCTTAAGTTATTAAATCATTTAATAATAAGTTATTCCATAGGCGTTGTATTAAATTTTGTTGGTTTATAGATTTCAATAGTATTGTCTTTTATGGAGTACTCAAAATGGGTTTCCAAGATAAAGGTTGATAGTACATCCTCAATAGATTCCGTGTCAAAATTTGCTGTGAAAATTTGGTTATCCAACTGTTCGTAATTGTTGTTTATGGTAACCTTATAATGGCGCTGCAGTTTTTGTATTATATTTTTGAAAGGCATTTTCTTTATTACCAGTTTGCCAGCGATCCAACTAGTATATATATCCGTATCTACGGTTTCTATGATAACATTATCATTTGTTCGGTTCCATGAAGCTTTGTGATTTGGCTTTAATAGATTGGATGTTTGGGTATTATAATCGTTCTCATTGTTGTAAAGACTAACAGAACCTTCAACCAAAACGGTGTTTATTTCTTGGTCTTCAGGATAAGCCGAAATATTGAATTTTGTTCCTAGAACTCTTACATCCATAGTGCCATTCGTGACTATAAAAGCATGTGCTTTATCCTTGTTAACATCAAAGTAGGCTTCGCCCGTCAAGAAAACCTGTCGGTTTTGATCTTTAATAAATTTTACAGGATATTTCAAAGATGACCCCGCATTTAAATAGACTATGGTGCTGTCTGAAAGGATTAGTTTAAATGTTTTTCCATGGGGAACTTTTAAAACATTATAGGTGAGTTTATCTATGTCGGAATTATCAAAGTAATTAATTTGAATTCCATTTTGTACACCAAGAACTTTCCCTTTGTTATTGGTAATGGTTTGAATGTTTTCTGTAGATATCTGCTGGATTTCGCCATTTTCTAATTCCAAAGTTATTGAATCGTCAAGGATAAGTTGTTGCGATAGGGGAATTGTAGTTTGCCAGTATAGGAAAGCTGTAATAAAAAGTCCAATAAAAATGGCGGCGTATTTACAAATTTGGGCAAGTTTGGATCTAATACTTTTATTTTCGTTTACTTTAACATTGCTCAATACATTGTTCCATGCCGATTCAATGTTTATGTCATCAACTTTGGAAATATTGTGTCCATTATTGTGCAATGTATGTAGTCGTGAAAATAGGAATTTATTCTCATCAGATTCTTGAATCCAATTATCAAAACACTTCTGTTCTGTAATTGAGAGTGTTCCATTTAATTTTTTAACAATAATTAGGGCAATTTGCATATTTCTCTTTCCTTGTTCTCAGTCAAACAAGTATGACCGCTCTATTATAAGACCCGAAATAAGAAAATAGGGTGACTTTAAAAAGTAAATAATTGGGAATATTTAGTTTTCGAGGAAGAAGAGTATAAATAAGCATTAATTTTTTAAGACGTATTTTAAAATTTTATAAGCCTTTTTCATCTGAGTTCATACTATGTTTACAGAGATTCCCAAGTGATCAGCGGCACTGTTGTATTTATGTCCTTCCAGTGCGCAAAGTTTAAAGACGTTTTTACATCCAATGGGTGATTTTTTTATGGATTCATGAAGATTGGTGGCGCTATTGTTTTCTGCCATTTGTAGCTCTTCGGGATGAGGTATATCCCAACAGTTTTTATCAATGGATTCCAATTCTAAGGTACATTCAATATACGTAAGGCTGGAATCTTTTATCGATTTATATATGTAGGCATAATATTTACAATGTATGAAATATTGTACTTAGTTAGCACCTTTAAGAAGACATCCTGAACTATATCTTCTGCAATGCCCCATGGAGAAACGTAACTGTAGGACAGTAAGTAATAAACACGATATTGTATTTTGAATCAATGTTCTATTTTTTTGGTCTATGATTATTTATTTAAAAAGAATAAATCTTACCAAGTGGCTTGTAGATCGCAATTTAAGAATCTACAGAAGGGTCCTAATTGTATTCTTATTAATTATTGAGTTATGGCGCTTAGTCGCTTTAACGATTAATATGAGATAAACTATACGGCTTAATCCTTAAAGCTGTATTATACAATCAATTTAATAAAACAAATTTATTTGGAGTGATTTTAATTTTATTGTATTGTATTGTTTGCTGTGAATTCAACAGAACGAACGTGGTGCAATTGCTGAATATGAACTTACATCTCTATAATTTTAAACTTTAATTATAATATTCCGTTTATAAAGCCACCATACAAGAATAAATATTATTGATAAACTTAAAATGGAGTAGGCGAAGGAAGCATTATAAGGATTAAATATTTTTGTTAAGATATTTATATATATCCAATCCTTAATACTATAGAATGAATTATTATCATTGAGAATTTTTGCAGATGTACATTTTCCAAAAACGCTGGCCAGAAAATATGCTGCAAGGGCATTTGAACCAAAGGCTAATACTGGCTTGATCCCTTTCTTTAACTTTAAAACATCAATAAACCAATATGAAGTTGTAAAAAATAGAATAGCCACACCAGAAGTATGTAATACGTAAGATGACGTCCAAAGTCGTTTTATCATTGGAAAATCAAAACTCCAAATCCATCCGATTATTAATAGTGTACATCCTATAATAAACATCCATATTAATTTCACCTCATTGTGCATTTTATTTGAATTAAGTAGGCGTCCAATGAAAATGCCAGAAAGGCCTGAGGCTATTGCTGGAATTGTAGTAAAAATTCCTGTTGAATCATACAACCCCCTTCCCATAGGGCCAATATTCCCATTGAGAATTAGCCTGTCGAACCATGCAGAAAAGTTATTTGTTGGATCCAAATTTGGCGGACCTATCCCCGGTACTGGGACGAAAGACATGATAATATAATAACCTATTAGAAGTGATATAAACCAAATATATTGACTTTTTGGGCCGACATATAAATAGATTACGGAACAAAATACATAAACCAACGCGATTCGTTGAAGTACACCAGGTATTCTTAAAGATGTGAAATCAAATCCTGGGAACAAATTTAATAATACCCCCAATATAAAAATAATCGTCCCCCGTTTAAAGGATTTTAGTAGTAAGTCTTTTTTTGTTTTACCTTTGGTAATGGCCTTATTAAATGAGAGTGATATTGAAATCCCAACTATAAAAAGGAATAATGGAAAAATCAGATCTGTTACAGTACATCCTTCCCAAGCAGCATGAGATAATTGTTGGTATCGGAATTTGCTACTACCCGGGTCATTGGCAATAATCATTGCAATCACCGTCGCTCCACGGAAAAAATCCAAGGAATTAAGTCGAGAATTCATTAGCCTCATAATTTTGTGTTTTTGAAATCAAATACTTTCTATCGGATTTTACTAGTCCCTTCAAAAACTGACATTCTAAATACAACTTTACTTATTATAGGTAACCTATTAATCGGACCCATTGATGTATATAAAATTAATTTCTCGGCAGTGGACACTATAAATTGGGTTTAATCTCATTTTGTATTAAAATCGATATCCAGAAGATCATCATTATTTATGCTCCAATAGCTACCTACTCCAACTCCTTTATAATAGCCCTTTTTCAATAAAAAGAAATTAATTTCAAAAAGAGGCTCCTAAAATGCAGCCCCTTTTCAAACTAACTAACTCAAAAACTACTACAACTTTACAATCAATTCTTCCAGTTACTGCAATGGATCAAAACTTTCTCCTAGCCATTCATGGGTTTACTCCAAGATTGGATTTTTATTTTATTCATCCCCTATGGAATATCAAAAAAATAATAGTTATCCAAATTATTGAATGGACCGTCATCGACATCAACCCCTCCAAAGCGTTCTAAACTTCTTAACTTTGTGCCAATATAGGTATGTAAATAGGCGTGGGATTTAAATCGATACTGCCTTCTAAAATACCTGGTTCGATTAATTTCCTATCATCCAAAATTTCAGAGGCTGGGTTAAGGGCATCAAAGGTTGTCATCAAAAGAATGTTATTACCAAATCTGTAAGTGCTATTAAGTGTTTTGTATAAACTACGGCTTATTAGATCTACCGTTTTTTCACCTTCAAAATCCGATTTATAACTACCATATATTAACTAAGAAATTGAAAAAAATTAAAGGGAAAAATTTTCGCTTCAGAAGAGAAGTTCCCTTTAATTTTTTAACAAGCATATGGGTAATTTCCATATTCATTCTATTGTATTTGGGGCCAAATTATTTGCCTCTTACTATTAAGAACCAAAAAAATGGCATAGGGTGACGATTAATTAAAAAAAATAAATAAATATGGGAATCTGTTTTATAAGGAGAGGGATTAATTAGTTATGGCGCTATAATTTTTGAATTATATTTATGAACGGTATTTTTTTATAATGGGAGAATCCATTTTTGAAATGTTGTGACCATTATTGTAAAATATCTTTAAACGCAAAAACATAAATCTGTGATCATCAGATTCTTGGATCCAATTATCAAAAAATTTCTGTTCTTCAACAGAAAGTGTTCCATCAAGCTTCTTTACAAGTATGTGGCCTATTTCCATTGTTTTTCTTTTGGGTTGCCAGGTTAAATATTATGACGGCCTAATAATAGAATCCGAAATAAGGAAATAGGGTGACGTTATAACAAGAAAATCAATTAAAATAGATGGAAATATCTAGTTTTCGAGGAAGAGGAGTACAACTAAATAGTAATTTTTTAAGTCGCGCCTCAAAATTTTGTAAGCCTTTTTCATCTGGGTTTTTACAGTATTCACAGAAATTCCCAAGTGGTCTGCGGCAGTTATGTATTTGTGTCCGTCTAATGCACATAGTTCAAAGACACTCTTACATCCCAGGGGTAAGTTATTTATTGACTCTTGTAGTATTGAAGTCCTATAGGATTCTTCAATTAACGGCTCTTCAGGCAGTGGGATGGACAAACAATTCTCATCAAGTGTTTCTACTTTTTTAGTACGCGTAATATATTTAATGCTGTTGTTCTTTATGGCCATCGATAGATAAGCATGGATATTTAAAAGTATGGTGCTGTTCTTCTTCGTCAAAACTTTTACGAAGACATCCTGAACAATATCTTCGGCAATATCCCATTGAGAGACATAACTATACGAAAGCAAACAATAAAAACGATAGTTTTTATTAAATAACTGCTCTATTTCAGATTGCTTTTGGAGTTTCATTGCGAAAATGAATATAGTTTTTGTTGGTTACTATGATTTAATTACTCAAATTGGATGTGGTCAAAGTAATTTTGTGACTTTTGCACAGTTTTTTGCTTTATCGATTAAGCTATATTAAAAAATATATTTCATTAAAACAACTTTGTTTTGTGTGAATTTTATTTTATTAGGTATTTTACTGCGTAATTCCAATATATAACACCAAATAATTCTCAAATTACAACCCTAAATACATTTTTTATGTATGCTTTGTTAATTTTTAAGGGCCTTTTTGAAATGTCTATTTCCGCAGATGAGATGGTTGATTTGATTTATGGGGTTAAGGTTCAAAATTATCATATAGCAGGAATACCCATGTAGAGATTCACCTCTATGAATTTAGTTCAACTTTAAATTGTCCTAATCCGAAATCTTAACTTACACCACTTCTATTTTTTGTTTGGCATCCCCTGCAAAGGCTATCAATAAACGCCCTTCGTGCTTCAATATTTGGGGGGCTATGTGTCTTCCGCTTGCCAAATACTCAAAAAAAACCTACAAAGCATAAGATGTATTGGAGTGTAACTATTTGAGTGATTTCATTTGGATTCAAACTATTAACCTGAAGGTCAGTATTTAATGGGTTATTGCTATAGGCTATTGTTTTGGTTGACTATATGTTAACCAGAAAGGTAATTTTGGTATAGAAGTTGTTATTTCATCATATTCAATAATCGATATTATGTGTCAGGAAATCGTTTTATTATGTTCTAATTTTAGTAGTTTAACTCAGCACATTGCCCAGCATTTCGCAAAAAACTCCATATAAGTAAATGCGCTTGATTAAAAAAGTTTTGTACACAACTTCAAAGAGTTCGATTTCCATGTCGCTAGTCCCTCACTAAAGCGCCAAACACTTCATTCCCGATCTCCAATTTTAAAGTTAAGTCGGCTTTAATTCCTTAGCTAAAAGTAATAATTCGTTTTCAAGTGCCGTTCAGTCTCAAATTTCCAAGTATGTTTCATTCCAAACAACTGATGGATTTTCAGTATTTTATGTGAATTTGGAATTAGTAATCTTCAAATGTTATCAAAGGGGAGTAAGATAAAGTGAGCCATGTTTTTCATTAAATTTAAGTAAAAAACAAGAAAAATGGACAATACCATTGAGCTCTAGAAATCCTTGCGCTTTGAGACATCCCTTTCTCAGCTGTCCATTAAATCAATTCAATTAAGGCCATAAAAAACCAAAAAATGCGTGCAAATAAAAAAGGGTTTCAAAAGTAAATCTCTTGAAACCATTGTATTTACTGGTGGAGAATAACGGAGTCGAACCGGTGACCTCTTGCCTGCCAGATAAATAAGGTATCCTTGTCCCTTGATTTAATTCTTAGTACGAACGACCATTTTTAAAAACCTATACATTTTGCTAGGGCGTTCAACACCATCGCAAACACGATATCGCTCAGCTATAGATCTATCCTGAACTATTTTTCAAACTGAAGCACAAATGCATCGGCAGAATCGTTCAATGCAAAAATAAAAGCATTCAGAGCACAATTTAGAGGTGTTAGAAATACAGAATTCTTCCTGTTTAGATTAACTCAACTATTTGCATAAATATCAAAATACCCAGAAATTGTTCTTGATCCATGAATAATCTATTAGTTTTTGAAAAACCTAATTTGTTGCACCTATGTTGTACCCAAGAAATAAAAAATCCCTTGATTCCAATAGAATCAAGGGATTACCGTGTTGGCCTACTAGGACTCGAACCTAGAACGACTGGACCAAAACCAGCTGTGTTACCAATTACACCATAGGCCACTACCTCGTTTGAGCGTGCAAATTTAAAACAAAGTTTAATATGCACAAATATTTTTGAGCCATATTCCAAAAAAAATAGATAAATAATTTGGTACTTCCTGCAATGCAAGGGCTTAGTCGATACCACAAACCCTTTGCCCAATCACTGAATCCTACCAATGCTTGGTCCTATTGGCCTAGCTGTTAAAGCCCCCTTGACCTTAATATCATGTTAAAGGTTTATGAAATATATATCCCATTATATTTTTAAATTAGTAAATTCGCCCTTCGGACAAACGACAAACCACATGTTTTCAAAAAATTTCAAAAAATGGGATACCATCACCGGATGGTTTGTTTTTTTTATAGCCCTTATTACCTACGGGATAACCGTTGAACCAACCAGCAGTTTTTGGGATGCAGGTGAATATATTTCAACAGCGGCCAAACTACAGGTAGGCCATCCACCAGGGGCCCCTTTGTTACAAATGATCGGGGCATTTATGGCCATGTTCGCCTTGGAACCTAGCCAAGTGGCCAAGATGGTAAACCTCGTTTCCGGGGTTTCCAGTGCCTTCACCATCCTTTTTATGTTTTGGACCATTACCAATCTCACAAGAAAACTCATTTCCAAAGAAGAAGTAATTACCAACAGTAAGGCCCTGGCCATTATGGGAAGCGGTATCGTAGGCTCCCTGGCCTTCACCTTTTCCGATAGTTTTTGGTTCAACGCAACGGAAACCGAGGTCTATGCAATGGCCAGTTTAATCATGTCCCTTTTGCTCTGGCTCGGGTTAAAATGGGTAGATGACCTAGAGAATCCACGGGGCAATAAATGGATAATACTAATTTCCTTTGTGATCGGACTTACCTTTGGAATTCAGTTCA
The DNA here is from genome assembly GCF_003426735.1 of Arenibacter sp. P308M17. Taxonomy (GTDB): domain Bacteria; phylum Bacteroidota; class Bacteroidia; order Flavobacteriales; family Flavobacteriaceae; genus Arenibacter. The sequence goes on along the minus strand of NZ_QVON01000001.1, from coordinate 867,437 downwards.
TGGGATTCCTGGCGATACCCACCATAGGCTTGCTGTACTACTTTAAAACTTACAAGACCACTACTATTAAGAATTTTCTTTTGGCCAATATTATCGTTGTTGCCATCTTGATGCTGGTCTATAAATTTTCATTGACCTATGTATTGAAGGTTTTTGGTTGGAGCGAGGTGTTTTTCATCAACACCATTGGCCTGCCATTTAACTCCGGAACCATTATTATGGGCCTAATATTTATAGGCGTCTTCTATTGGGGCCTACGCTATACGCGCAATAACAACTATACCGTTGCAAACACCATTGTTCTGTGTTTAATGTTTTTGTTTTTAGGGTTCTCCTCCTGGCTAATGCTTCCCATTAGGGCCAATGCCGATGTAGTAATCAACGAAAACGATCCCTCGGATGCCAGATCCTTATTGGCCTATTACAATCGTGAACAATACCCTGGAGTGGACAGCCCCGTTTACGGCGCCTATTATTCCAATGCATTTGCTCCTGCAGGGGATGAAATGGACGAGAAACCCAAATACGAAAAAGATCTAAAGGCAGGAAAATATATTATTGTAAATAACTATAAGGATGCCTTGCAAGGACCCAACACTGAGCACGTAGGAATCTTGCCCAGGATGTGGAGCGAACAGAATGCAGAAAACTATATGAAGTATTTTGATCCGCTCACCTTTAGGATAAAATCCGATTATCTCGGAAACAACGAACTTAGGGATGCCGTAAACCAATTTAAGGACGGTTACGCCAAAGGCGAAATAGACACGTCCCAATATATGAGATTCCTTAGGGAGTTTAGCGAATATATAGATATACAACCCCCAACGGTAATGCAAAATATAAAATACATGTTCCAATTTCAATTTGGCTATATGTACTGGCGTTATTTTATGTGGAATTTTGCAGGCAAGCAAGATGATATCCAGGGCAGATATGACAACCATGGCAATTGGCTGAGCGGTATAAATTTTGTTGATAGTGCCAGATTGGGAAGTCAGGAGAACCTTCCTACGGACATTAAGGACAATAAAGGCAGGAACACTTATTTCTTTCTCCCCTTACTACTTGGTATTATTGGCCTAATCTTCCAAATAAGCAAAAATCCCAAGCAATTTTGGGCTCTGTTCGTGTTCTTTATGTTTACGGGCATCGCCATACAGTTCTACACCAATCCGGCCATTTTTCAGCCCAGGGAACGGGATTATTCCCTAGTGGGTTCCTTTTATGTATTTGCCCTATGGATAGGCTTGGGGGTTTACGGACTTTTTGATGAATTTCAAAAACTATTGAGTCCCAAAATATTGGCTCCGGGGATTACCGTTCTCTGCCTTTTGGCCGTACCAGGGGTAATGGCGTTCCAAAACTGGGACGACCATGACAGATCCAATAGGTTTACCGCCAAATCCACTGCAAAGGCCTACCTGGAATCCACCAAGGAAGACTCGGGCGCCATTTTGTTCACAATAGGGGACAACGATACCTTCCCTCTGTGGTACGCCCAAGAAATTGAAGGCTATAGAACGGATGTACGCGTTGTAAACACCAGCCTTTTTGCTACGGATTGGTATATAGACCAAATGAAAAAGAAAGCATATGAAAGCGAGCCGATTCCCTCCCAACTTACCCATAACGAATACAAATGGGGATCTAGGGATGCCATATACTTTAACGAGCTTACCGAAAGCAGATGGGACATAAAAGACTTTATGAACTGGGTAGGCAGCGACAAGGAACAAACCAAATTTAGAAGTATATTACAGAAGAAAGGTGCGGATCTGAGCCAATACTCCGAAAGCAATTTGGATGTTGTCTACTATCCTACCAATAAAATCAGGGTTCCGGTAAACAAGAAAAATGTATTGGAGAGCGGTTTGGTAAAAGAAAAGGATTCGGCATTAATTGTGGATTATATAGACATTGACCTTCCAAAAAGTGCACTGCCAAAAAACCGAATCCTGATGTTGGACATCATTGCCAACAATGATTGGAAGCGTCCCATATATTTCTCCGGAGGAAGTTTTGATGCCGCAGAATATATATGGATGAAAGATTATCTTCAATTGGATGGGCTGGTCTATAAATTGGTACCCATTAAAACCACAAACAAAAACTCCTACGAGATGGGAAGAATAGACGCCGATCTCATGTACGACATTGTAAAAAAATGGGATTGGGGCAATGCGGGAAGCCCGGATATTTATCACGATCCCCAAACCCGTACACAGGCACTCTCCTTTAGGGGCAACCTGGCCCGGCTTACCGAAACCTTGATAAACGAAAATAAAATTGAAAAGGCAAAAGACGTAATCAATATTGCCATGGAGAATATGCCTGTTGAATATTTTGGGTATTACGCTTTTGTAGAACCTTTTATAGATGGATACTTCAAAGTAGGGGAAACCCAAAAAGCTAGGGACCTATTTCAAAAATTAAAGGGTATCTATCAGGAACGATTGGACTATTACGCCAATTTGCCTTTTGAGGAACAGCGAATGTTCCTGGACGAAATTATTCCCGACCTGGAAGCCTACAGTAGAATTATTGACATTTTGATTACCAATCAGGACAAGGAAACCGCCGAAAAGGAAACCCTGATATTCAATGAATACATTGAGAAGTTTGACCGCTTTTATCGCGACGATCCCATGGAGCAGATACAGGCCCCATCCACGGACCCCGATCTATTGGATTCATCCGCTATAGATGCCATACCGGAAAAACAGCTGGACAGTATAACTGTTCCTGAATAAAGGACACAAAAAAACCGAGATGAATTTCTCGGTTTTTTTATTCCCTTTAAATCAATTACATATATTCATTGAGTATCCCAATAAGGGTATTTGCATCCTGCTCCCCACTTTGTCTCCATACCATTTCCCCTTTCTTATATATCATCAAAGTTGGCAGGCCTTTCACCCGCAATGCCTGGGAAAGCTCCTTATTCTTGTCCACATCAATTTTAATTACCTTGCCCTTATCACCCAAGGCAGCGGCAACGTCCCTAAGTACAGGGTGCATGGCTGTTGACTGTTCGTTCCACTCGGCGTAAAAATCCAATAACACAGGAACATTGATATCAATTAATTCACCAAATTTAGACATATACTATACATTGGATTATAAATCAAAAATAAGAAAAAATGTTAAAATACAACTAGTGCTATCATTTTTGTCGACAAGGTAGTAGTTAAAATCACGTTAACGACCTCTTTTTTAAGGTAATTACAGTAATTTCGGGCCAAATACCAACTCTTCCCGGATATCCCAAAAATCCAAAGCCCCGGTTTACATTGATCATCTGCCCCATTTCTTCGTACACCCCTGCCCAATATTTATATCTCCATTTGGCCGGGCTCCATTTGATCCATCCCGGAATCTCTATCCCAAATTGCATGCCGTGGGTATGCCCACTTAAAGTGAGGTGATAATGATAGTCATCTTTCAACACCTGATCTTCCCAATGGGATGGGTCATGGCTCATTAGAATTTTAAAATCATTCCTGTCAATGTTGGAAACCGCCTTTTTAAGGTCGCCGGCCTTCTTAAAGCCTCCCCTGCCCCAATTTTCAACGCCTACCAAAGCAATCCTATCCTTCCCTTTCTGCAAATACCGACTATCGTTCAACAAGAGGTCAAAACCCATTTCTTTCTGTATCTTTTTAAGATCGGTCAGGTTTTTGCTTTTGGCCTCTTCGGTTTCCCAGCTTACATAATCTCCATAATCATGGTTCCCCAAGACGGAAAACTTACCGTCTTTTGCACTTAAGGTCGAAAAAAGGTCTTTCCACGGCAACATTTCCTCTGCCATATTGTTCACCATGTCCCCCGTAAAAAGCAATACATCACTCTTTTGCTTATTGATCAAGCTTATAGCGTATTCAATTTTCTCCCTATTATCAAAACTACCACTGTGCACATCCGATATTTGGGTTATTTGATATCCGTCGAAGCTATCGGGCAGATCATCAAATTCCAAATTATATTTGAGTACTTTAAAATTATACTTCCCCTTTACCATGCCATACAGCAATGCCGAGAATGGCAAGGCGGCAATACCCATGGCCAGGGTACTTAAAAAACGTCTTCGCTGGGGAAGGCTGAATTCTTTGGTCCCCCCAAATATTTTGTGATAGCCAGCAGAAAGAAATCTGAAAATATCCTCGGAAAACAAAAATACAATGGTAATCAGCATAAAGGAAAGCATGGCCAACAAGAGGCCAAAAGCATAACTTTTGGACACGCTCAACACCCTTCCGGGGGCATCGCCCATGGTAAACTGATAGATAAAATTCCCTAAAACAAAAAGTGATAAGGCCATATAGGCATAATATACCCATGGATAGCGGGTAGCGGCCTTTATGGCCTGCAAGGAATAAATTCCCAGCGTTATAAAAATGACAATAAATACAATCCAGCGAAGCATTCCTTATTTTTTAGTAAACTACCTCGGGGCAAGCCCGCCTGAACGATACGGGCAGGCCTGTCTGCCGACAAAGGCAGGCCCACGAGGCATTAAATGAAAATTCATGTTTGATTTAGACGCCTGTCTGCCGACCAAGGCAGGCAAGCGTCGGAGCACCTGCCTGCGGCAGGCAGGTTTAAATCTCGATTATCGAGTAAAGATATTGGTTTCAAATCCATTAAGCGGTTTTTTAGTTTTCTTTAACTAAGCGGACCACTTCCTTCAGGGTTTCCATATCGCTGATAGCAATTTCATCATCCCTAAGGAATCCTGGGCTGCTCATTGGGATTACAGGGGTATGATCCAGCGTTTTATGAAATTTTATCCCTGACAAATGCACCGCCAAAAATCCCTTCTTCTTAAATTCCACTACATTGGTATCACGTATGCCCCCTCCGGGCATAATAACACAGCCCTTGGATTTTTTTAACAGCCCGGTCAATAGGTCCAACCCATTTACCGAGGAATTTTGCTGTCCGGAACTTAGTATGGTATCCACTCCCAATTCCTGCAATTGCCCTAAAGCGACCATAGGATCCCTTACCCAATCGAAAGCCCTATGGAAAGTAAATTGCAATGGCCCGGATACCTCTATTAATTCTTTGGTTCTTTCATAATCCAAGTCAAAATCCCTGGACAGCACCCCGGAAACAATACCATTAAAACCAAGCTCCCTACACAGTGCAATATCCTTTTTCATTATTTCAAATTCCAGATGGGAATAGGTAAAATCGCCACTTCTGGGTCTTATCAGCACATTTACGGGGATAGAAATATGTTGCCTAACAAGTTGCAACAGCCCAAAAGAAGGGGTAAGCCCCCCAACGGCAAGCTCGGCACACAACTCAATTCGGTCAGCACCAGCTTTTTGGGCATTTAGGGCAGATTCTAAAGAATTGGCACATACTTCTACAATCATATTTCTTATATTTAGAGCCTTAAAATTAAGTAACACTATCTTATGAAATGAGCATAAACAAAATTAATTTTTTGCATCCCTCCCGATAACCGTTAAAAAATATTGACACCGGGCGGAAGCGCAGCGGTTGATTTATGCAGAAAATTTTATTACACTCGTTTTCATATTAATAAAAATATTTAAATAGATGAAATGAGCCTTAATAAACCTTGATACTAACAAAAATGTTTAATGGCGAAACCGAAGGTTCACGAACCCAGTACTGAAAGAAATGATGTGAGTAATTACACCCGCCTGTCCGCCCGTTCCGGTACGGACGGGAATGAAGAAGTCGGGCAGGCCCGACCAAATAAAAACAAATAAAAACCAACAGATGAAAAGAAGAAATTTCCTTAAAAATTCCACCCTAAGTACAGCCGGGATAATATCGGCACCACTTTTCGCATCATTTGATGAAACAAAAAAGGAATTACCGACTGTGCCGGTAGACCCGGAAATGGTAAAACCTATTGTCATCTGCACCTGGAATTTCAAGAATGCCACGGCAAAGGCCTGGGAAATTTTGGAAAAAGGTGGTACTTCGCTGGATGCAGTGGAGCAGGGAGTAATGGTAGAGGAGGCAGATCTTAGCAACGAAACGGTAGGCAATGGCGGAAGACCGGACAGGGATGGCCATGTTACCTTGGACGCCTGTATTATGGACAAGGATGGAAACTGTGGTGCCGTACTGTGCATGGAAAATATTGCCCACCCCATTTCGGTGGCCAGAAAGGTCATGGAAGACACCCCCCATGTAATGTTGGCCGGAAAGGGAGCAGAAAAATTTGCCTATGAAAAGGGATTCCCCAAAACGAACCTGCTAACCGAAAAGGCAAAAAAGGATTGGCTGGAATGGAAGAAAAAGTCCAAATACGAAACCATTATCAATATAGAAAACCACGATACCATAGGCATGCTTGCCATTGATAAAAATGGGGACATCGCAGGGGCCTGTACTACAAGCGGCATGGGCTACAAAATGGCCGGACGTGTTGGCGACTCCCCAATTATAGGGGCCGGACTATTTGTAGATAATAACGTTGGCGGAGCAACGGCCACAGGGGTCGGGGAAGAAGTAGTAAGAACGGTCGGCAGCTTCCTGATCGTAGAACTTATGCGCCAAGGAAAATCGCCACAAGAGGCATGCGAGGAAGGGGTAAGACGAATCATGGAAAAGAACAAGGACAGAAGGGATTTCCAAATTGGATTTATAGCAATCAACAAGAAAGGGGAAACCGGAGGCTATTGCATACATCCCGGGTTTAGCTATAGCAAATATACAGAGGCCGGACAAAGCAACAATCCGACGGAGACTTTTTTGAAATCCTAATTATCAATTTCACAATATCCAAATCTTAACAAGAACCAAATATAATGGCCGAACAAAAAAGACTTTTCCTGCTAGATGCCTATGCACTCATTTTTAGGGGATATTATGCACTGATTAAAAACCCCAGAATAAACTCCAAGGGAATGGATACCTCCGCTATCATGGGATTTATGAATTCGCTATTGGATGTAATAAGAAGGGAAAGACCGGACCATTTGGCCGTTTGTTTTGACAAGGGAGGAAGCGCGGACCGAACCGAAATGTTTGCCGAATACAAGGCCAATAGGGATGCCACCCCTGACGCCATTAAAATAGCCGTGCCCTACATTCAAAATATATTAAAGGCCATGCATATTCCTGTGGTGGAATTGGAAGGAATGGAGGCAGATGACATTATTGGAACCTTGGCCAAGCAGGCGGAAAAAGAAGACTACAAGGTATATATGGTTACACCGGACAAGGATTTTGGACAATTGGTATCCGAGAACATATTTATGTACCGCCCTGCAAGATTGGGTAATGGGATAGAAATTTGGGGCATCCCCGAAGTACAAAAGCGCTTTGGCGTTGAACGTCCGGAACAGGTCATAGATTATTTGGGGATGATGGGCGATGCCAGCGACAATATTCCCGGACTACCGGGAGTGGGCGACAAAACGGCCAAAAAATTTATAGAGGAATTTGGTTCTATGGAAAATTTGTTGGCCAATACGGATAAGCTTAAAGGCAAAATGAAGGAGAAAATCCATGAAAATGCCGCCTTGGGCCTCTTGTCCAAAAAACTGGCCACCATATTTGTGGATTGCGATGTCACCTTTGATGCCAAAGATTACGAACTGTCCATGCCCGATGGCGAAAAAGTACAGGAGATTTTCGAAGAGCTGGAATTCCGTAGACTTAAAGACCAATTCCTAAAGCTCTTTTCGTCCGAATCGGATAAGGATGGCACAGAGGAAGGCCAGCAAGAGACCGACCCTGTTTCGAAAAAGAAACAAACTGAAGCGGGAGGCGGCCAATTTTCCTTGTTTGGCGGTGACGGACAGTTTGGTGGGGGAACAATAAAGGAGGTTTCCAGCAGAAAAGGCATTAAAGACGTTCCACATGTATACCAGAGTGTTCTTCCCGGGATGGCCATGCAGCTTTTTGTTCAGAATTTATTGAAACAAACCTCCGTATGTTTCGACACCGAAACAACGGGATTAAATCCCCTTACCGCAGAGCTGGTGGGTATAGCCTTTAGTTGGGAGGCAGGAAAAGGGTTCTATGTCCCCTTTCCAGAGGACCGGACCAAAGCCCAGGAAATCATTGAACAGTTAAGACCTTTTTTTGAATCGGAAAACATTGAAAAAATTGGGCAGAACTTAAAATATGACATCAAAGTACTGAACAAATATAAGGTCTCCATAAAAGGGAAATGCTTCGACACCATGCTGGCCCATTACCTCATTAATCCGGATATTCGCCATAATATGGATGTTCTGGCGGAAACTTATTTAAACTACACCCCTATTTCCATTACCGAGCTCATAGGCAAAAAAGGAAAGAACCAAATGTCCATGAGGGATGTTCCCCTGGAACAACAAACCGAATATGCTGTAGAGGATGCCGATATCACCTTTCAATTGGCACAACACTTTCGACCAGAATTGAAGGAGGCCAGCACCGAAGAATTATTCAATGACATAGAGATTCCCCTGTTACATGTGCTGGCGGATATGGAGCAAGAGGGAATCAAGCTGGACAAGGCCTTTTTAAATTCGCTTGCCAAGGACTTGGACAACGATATCAAAAACCTGGAATTAAAGATCTATAGGGAAGCTGGGGAGGAATTCAATATTGCTTCGCCAAAACAATTGGGTGAAATACTATTTGAAAAACTAAAATTGGTGGATAAACCCAAAAAGACCAAAACAGGTCAATATTCCACCGCCGAAGATGTACTTTCCTATCTGGCCAAAGATCATGAAATAATTCAAAGTGTATTGGATTACAGGGGACTCAGCAAATTGAAGAGCACCTATGTGGACGCACTACCGGAACAAATTGAGGAAAGTACCGGCCGGGTACATACAGACTATATGCAAACGGTTGCCGCTACCGGGAGATTGAGCAGCAACAATCCCAACCTACAAAACATCCCGATTAGAACAGAGCGGGGAAGACAGGTCAGGAAGGCATTTATTCCAAGAAACGAGAACTACATCTTATTGGCAGCAGATTATTCCCAGATAGAATTGCGGATCATTGCTGCGCTCAGCGATGAGTCTACCATGATCGAAGCCTTTAAAAACGGGGAGGATATTCACGCCTCCACGGCTTCCAAGGTATTTAATGTCCCGTTAAAGGACGTTACAAGGGAGCAGAGGAGCAACGCCAAGACCGTAAATTTTGGAATTGTATATGGGGTATCGGCCTTTGGGTTGAGCAACCAGACCAACCTTTCCCGGGCGGAAGCCAAGGAACTCATAGAAACCTATTACAAGACCTACCCCAAATTGCGCAATTATATAAATGAACAAATAGAATTTGCCAGGGAAAACGGCTACGTTCAGACCGTGTTGGGAAGACGAAGGTATCTTAAGGACATCAACGGCAGTAATGCCATTGTACGCGGAGCCGCTGAACGCAATGCCGTTAACGCCCCAATTCAGGGCAGTGCCGCCGATATCATAAAAATTGCAATGATCAAGATCCACAAAAAATTGAAAGAAGGAAAATACCAAAGTAAGATGCTCCTACAGGTGCATGATGAATTGGTGTTCGACGTTTATAAGCCCGAATTGGAGGAATTAAAGGCCATGATAAAGGCCGAAATGGAAAATGCCTACAAATTGTCCGTACCCTTGGATGTAGAATTGGGCGTTGGAAATAATTGGCTGGAGGCCCATTAAGATAGTTGGCCGTTGCAGTGGGCAAGAGGATAAAACTTAAACCGATGCTTATTTTCTCTTAAAGACAAGCTGACCCCCGGCATTTAAGTTGGGAATATCAAGATCGGCCGCATCTACGGTCATAACATCACCATCTATAGTGACATCTATAGAGATTTGCTGTTGATATTCATCCGTATAGGTTAGTTGGCCATCGGCATAAACATAGACAGTGGTTTCCGTATCCTTTTCAGTGGGACAGGGAATATCAAAACCATTGCCCTCGGAATTTAAACCTATTTCCAGATACGCTACCGAGTTTTCAATGGTCACCGTTAAATCCTGTTTAAAATCGAAACTCAATAAATAACATTCCTTTTCGGTTAAAAAGGCCAATAGATCCCTGACATTTTTTTCGTCATCGCTTGCCGTATCATTGTTCACCTTAAGCTCATAGACCTGCCACAACCCCACTATTGAATCCCCCTTAAAATTATCACCATCATCGTCAGAAGAACATGAAATGAAAAGGCCAGTAACAAGAAGAAGTAATAAATACTTAATTTTCATACGTTTAAATTTACATTGTTTATAAAAGCTAACGCATTACAACATTAATTAGTATCCCCCCAATCAAAACAGTGGAACAGGAAACCCTACTTAAGCAACAGAAAAACAACAAAAATTATAGCCTAATATACAAAGGTTTAAAACCCTGGCCCAATTTTAAGAATTCACCCTATCAATACCGAATGCCAATATACCATATTGGGATCTGTACCCAACAAATGGTATTGTTCCTTACAAAAACGAATTATTGGGATCACAATGTGAAGATAAAATTTGTAACATTAGAGTCATAATGGAAAAAACTATAAAATAATAAGAAACAACCATTTGGAATTCAACTTAATAATTGTACATTTGCAGCCCGTTAAACGGGATTGAAGTGTTTAATCAATAAATATATTAGTGTGGATACATTAAGCTACAAGACGATTTCGGCCAATAAGGCGACCGTTGACAAACAATGGTTACTAGTTGATGCTGAAGGAGAAACATTGGGCCGTCTTGCTTCTAAAGTAGCGCAGTTACTTAGAGGGAAGTACAAGCCTAGTTTTACACCACATGTTGATTGTGGGGATAATGTTGTTATTATCAATGCAGAAAAAATCAACCTGACCGGAAAGAAATGGGACTCAAAGACCTACGTTCGTCACACCGGTTACCCAGGAGGCCAGAGGTTTACAACGGCTAAAGAAATGTTGGCCAAGGATCCAGCGCGTATAGTAGAGAAATCGATAAAAGGTATGTTGCCCAAAAATAAATTGGGTGCAGAGCTTTTTCGTAATCTGAAGGTATATGCTGGTGCAACCCACAACCAAGAAGCACAAAAACCAACAGCAATTAACTTAAACGATTTTAAGTAATGGAAATGATTCATAAAATTGGCAGAAGAAAAACTGCGGTTGCCAGAGTTTATGTTACTGAAGGAAATGGTAACATTACTATTAACAAGAGGGACCTGAGCAACTATTTCCCTACGGCAACATTGCAGTACAAAGTAAAGCAACCATTTACCTTGACCAACAACGAAGAAAACTTCGACGTAAAAGTAAATGTATATGGTGGCGGCATTACCGGTCAGGCGGAAGCTGTTCGTTTGGCATTATCCAGAGCTTTGTGCGAATTGGATGCCGAGAACAGATTGGTTCTTAAACCGGAAGGCCTTTTAACCAGGGACCCAAGAATGGTGGAACGTAAGAAATTTGGTCAGAAGAAGGCCCGTAAGAAATTCCAGTTCTCCAAACGTTAATTCATGCTGAACTTATTTCAGCACTGAATTCAAATTTTTACTAGTGCAGTACCGAAACAAGTCAATAAAACACTGAAACAGGTTCAGTAGTATGACAAGTTCCTATTTACCAAAAATTGTTCATTGAAAGCCCCAATTACTGAGGCAATTAAAAAATCCCGATCCAATAAAATTGGAAACTTAAATTCAGGCTATACCCTGAAACAAGTTCAGGGTATAATTAGTTTAGCATCTAAATATTAAAGGCTGCCCAGGGGTACCACTTTAATATTGCTAATTCAAAGGAACGTAAACTAAAAAATAAAAATGGCAAACAAAGTTGAAGTAAAAGACCTTTTAGAGGCAGGTGTACATTTTGGCCACCTTACCAGAAAATGGAATCCGAACATGGCGCCCTACATCTACATGGAGCGCAACGGCATTCACGTTATCAATCTTTATAAAACAGTTGCGAAATTGGAAGAGACCAACGAGGCTCTTAAAAAAATTGCAGCATCGGGCAGAAAAATACTTTTCGTAGCTACCAAAAAACAGGCAAAGGACATTGTGGCCGAAAAAGCAGGCAATGTAAACATGCCCTACATCACTGAAAGATGGCCGGGTGGGATGTTGACCAATTTCGTTACTATTCGTAAGGCCGTGAAAAAAATGGCTTCCATTGATAGAATGAAAAAAGACGGCACCTTTAATACACTTTCCAAAAAAGAGCGTTTGCAAGTAGACCGTTTACGGTCCAAATTGGAAAAGAACTTAGGTTCCATTTCTGAAATGACACGTCTGCCAGCGGCTTTGTTCATTGTTGATACCATGCGCGAGCACATTGCTGTAAAGGAGGCACAAAAATTGAACATTCCAATTTTTGCTATGGTAGATACCAATTCCGATCCGCGTCCAATCGATTTTATAGTGCCGTCCAATGACGATGCCTCCAAATCCATAGAGGTTATTATGGCATCTGTGACTGCCGCTATCGCCGAAGGATTAACTGAACGTAAATCCGAAAAGCAGACCGAGAAGGAAGGCGAGGAAGAAACCAAGCCAAAAGAGAAAAAAGCTAAGGTGGCTTCAGAAGAAAAGGATTCTAAAAAATCCAGTTCCACTGGGGACGACCTTACCAAAATAGAAGGTATTGGACCAAAAATTGCTGAAATTTTCCAAGAAGCAGGCATCAACACTTATGCCGACCTTGCGGACAGATCAGAGGACGACCTTAAAGACATCCTAGCAGAGTCCGGCCCAAGATATGCTTCCAAGAATCCAGCTTCATGGCCCAAGCAGGCGCAAATGGCCGCCGATGGCAATTGGGATGAACTGCAAGAATGGCAAGACAGTGTTAAGGGAGGAATAGAGTAAACTCCTTTTTTACTTAAAACAGAATATAAATTTAACATTAACCTAGATTAGGATCATATTTCAATCTTATTTTTAGGTGAAAATTAAAACAGAATAAAATGGCTAAAATTACCGCCGCTGAGGTAAACAAATTAAGACAAACAACCGGTGCTGGCATGATGGATTGCAAAAATGCATTGGTGGAAGCAGAAGGGGATTTTGATCTGGCAATTGAAATCTTACGTAAAAAAGGACAAAAAGTTGCCGCTAAAAGAGCGGACCGTGATTCTTCGGAAGGGGCCGCTATTGCCAAAGTAAATGCAGACAATACCACTGGGGTCATCATTTCATTGAACTGTGAAACCGATTTCGTTGCAAAGAACGATACCTTTGTTGCCCTGGCCAACGACTTGGCAGACCTGGCCTTAAATTTCGACACTAAAGAAGCGTTCCTGAATGCCGATTACAAAGGAAATACCGTACAGGATAAACTTACGGAACAAACCGGTGTTATTGGTGAGAAAATTGAAATAGGCGGGTTCAGCAAACTGACAGCTCCATTTGTAGGTTCATACATTCATGCCGGAAACAAAATAGCTACCTTGGTAGGACTTTCCGCTGCTGTTGAGGGTGCAGATGTTGCCGCCAAGGATGTGGCCATGCAAGCGGCCGCTATGAATCCGGTAGCTTTGAACGAAGAAGGGGTAGATCAATCAATTATTGATAAAGAAATCGAAATTGCCAAAGATCAATTACGTCAAGAAGGGAAACCGGAAGCCATGTTGGATAACATTGCCAAAGGTAAATTGAACCGTTTCTTTAAGGACAATACTTTGGTGAACCAAGATTTTATCAAGGATAGCAAACTTAGTGTTGCCCAATATGTAAAGTCCGTTGATTCCAAATTGGAAGTAACAGGATTTGAAAGGGTTGCTTTGGGATAATACTCAAACACCAAGTATAAAAAAATGCCTTTACATTGTGAAGGCATTTTTTATGCGTAAAAATCAAATAATAAATCAGCTCTTCAACCATGCTTCCCTCAACTTAAGCTGTTTGTCCGAGGCCCCTTCCATAGGAACCAATTTAACGACATCCATAGTAGGGACCCCAACTTTTCCGGTCAAAGTAATTTCCTTATCCCCTCTTTGCACCACCATAACAATTTCCTTATCGGGACCCCAGTTTATACTCTGTCCTATAAGCAATCGAATATTTACGAGATTGGTCAATTTACCATCAACACTTTTAATGATATCCCCTCCCTGGGCCCCCAAATTATTGAAAAAGCTGTTCAATGGTATTCCTTTCCTAACAAAAATGGCATTGTCATTTGCGGGATCCACATCAATATAAGGTATGTCCCCATTAAAAAAATAGTCCGTAGGCTGCTCCTGTTCCGTAGTTACCAGTCCTACCTTTTTCCAATAAACATCGTAATCCAAAGGCGTATCCCCAATTACATGGTCATAAAAGAATGTCCTTATCTCCGGATATGTCATAGCCACAATTTCATCAATCAATTTATCATCCTCAAAAGGCTTGGAATCTCCATATTTTTTGGAAAGCTCCTTCATCAACCATAAAACCCCTCTTTCCCCACTACTTAATTCCCTCAGATCAATGTCCAAAGCCATATTTATCAATGCCCCTTTTTCATAGACATTCACATAATTTGCCTTGTAAGGTTCCTCCAATATATTTTTGCTCATTACCGTAAAGGACATGCTATCATCAAAAGTTTTGGATCTTTCCAGCTTCTCCATTAGCCTTCCATAAAAATCCTCCTCGCTAATCAACCCTTGTTGTATTTGAAAAAGATTGGCAAAATATTCGGTGGTCCCTTCATACATCCATAAGTGCATGGACATTTTGGGGTGATTAAAATCAAAATATTGAATTTCATGGGAGTGGATCGTCAAAGGTGTAACAATATGAAAAAACTCATGTGCCACCGTGTCAAAAATTGCTTCCTCCAATCGCTCCTTTGATATTTGTTCCGGCATTACCACCACGGTAGAAGTATGGTGCTCCAATGCCCCATAACCTGTAGCATCATTATCATCCGCATTGGAAAGATAAAGGATTATGGTGTAGTTCTTGGTACTATTGATATCTCCCAAGAAAGCCTTCTGGCCCCGCATCATTTTCTCCATTCCCGCCTTTAGGCCAGTGGCAGTAAAATGACCATTGGGAGAATAAACACTTAGGGTTACCGCTATATCGTTTACCTGAAATGTTTCTGTACTGGGGCCGGAGTACATGATAGGATTATCTATTACATCAAAGTAACGATTGGCCACAAAGACATCCGTATCCGGCCTGCTTACATCCTGTATACCTTTAACCATGGAGGTTACGGGTTCCAATCCATCGGGGGCGGTAATTTCCAATGAATAGGAGTTTTCCTCAAGACCGTCAAAATAACCCACAAAACCATGGAGGTTCAACATAAAGTTCTTCCCCTTAAGAATATTGGTCCCGGACGGCGAAAAGACCGGCTCGTCCACCTCCACCTCGGTATCATAGGTATCGTTTACCCAATAATTAATTTTATCCAATTCCTTGGCATTCACAATCCTCCAGGTATTGTCATCCAACTTATCCACTTTTAATTCCCCTCCCTTGTAATCCAGCGCCTTAAATTGATCTATATACTTTCCATAGTTGTCATCACTGTAGGTGCCCGGCACTGTCTTGGGAATAAAAAAGGAAACCGTATCCGTTGCGAATGCGGCAGGATCTAAAATCACATTTACCTTATCGTCCACAACATTGATCAAATCGATTTTTGCAATTATGGAAGCATTTTCGGCCGACACCAAAGTTTTGGTGGTTCCACACCCTTGAAGTACCAAAAGTGTCGCTCCTAAAATCCATGATTTTTTAAACATCCTTATTGTATTTGTCATTTTCTTTAGATTTAATGTACCATTTTCCAAAATATCCAAATTCCTAAGTGCATCCATATGGCAGTACTAGGCATTTTATCATAATAAATAGTGGATCTATGATAACTGACGCAAGATTATAAAAATAAATCTACCCTCCTATAGGCATTAGGAAATAATTAAGGATAGATGAATCGTCCGTGCCAAGTGACTTCATAAATATTTTTGATTATTTTTGCATGAAATTAATCAACATCAGGATGCAATACAAAAGAATACTTTTAAAACTCAGTGGAGAAGCACTTATGGGCACTAAGCAATACGGCATTGATGCACAGCGTTTATCCGAATATGCCGAGGAGATCAAAGAAGTTGTTGACAAAGGTATAGAAGTTGCTATTGTAATTGGTGGCGGCAATATTTTTAGGGGATTGGCAGGAGCCAGTAACGGAATGGACAGGGTGCAGGCAGACCATATGGGGATGCTGGCCACCGTTATAAATGGATTGGCCCTGCAAAGCGCCTTAGAATTACAGGGAGTGCAGACAAGGCTACAATCCGCTATAAAAATAAACGAGGTGGCCGAACCTTTTATAAGAAGACGTGCCATGCGACATTTGGAAAAAGGCAGGGTAGTCATATTTGGTGGCGGTACGGGAAATCCATATTTCACCACAGATTCCGCTGCCGTATTAAGGGCCATAGAAATCGAGGCCGATGTAATATTAAAAGGAACCCGGGTAGACGGCATTTATACTTCCGACCCGGAAAAGGATAAAACAGCCACCAAATTTGATACGATAACCTTTAAAGATGTATTGATAAAGGGACTTAAAGTAATGGATACTACAGCTTTTACCCTAAGCCAAGAAAATGAATTGCCGATCGTTGTTTTTGATATGAACAAAAAAGGCAATCTTATGAAGTTGGTTTCCGGCGAAAATATTGGCACGGTCGTAAATCTATAGTTTTGGCACTATTTGTGTTAAACCAATTAAAAACAGCATATGAACGAAGAAATTAAATTTATACTGGATACCACCAAAGAAGGGATGGACAGTGCTATAGCGCACCTTGAAAAAATGTTCTTAAAAATTAGGGCCGGAAAGGCAAGTCCGGTAATGCTTTCCAGTGTAATGGTGGAATATTACGGCTCCCCGACCCCTTTGTCCCAAGTAGCAAATGTGAATACCCCGGACGCAAGAACCTTGTCCGTTCAGCCTTGGGAAAAAAATATGCTACATGAAATAGAAAAGGCCATAATGAACGCCAACCTCGGATTTAACCCAATGAACAACGGCGATTTCGTAATTATCAACGTGCCTCCCCTTACGGAAGAAAGAAGAAGGGACTTGGTAAAACAAGCAAAGGCGGAAGCGGAAGACGCTAAGATCGGCGTCCGAAATGCCCGCCAGGAAGCCAATAAAGAAATTAGGGGCCTGGAAGTGTCCGAGGATTTACAGAAGAACGCTGAGGCCGATGTACAGGCACTTACCGATAAGTACATAAAAAAGATAGATGCCTTCCTGGAAGCCAAGGAGGTGGAAATCATGAAGGTATGATGCTTGTGAAAATTCTTAAATAAAGGGAGCGACCCAAAGATCGCTCCCTTTATTTAAGAATTTTCAACACAATAAACCACCTCGCTACTTAACGGGCAAGGCATAAGAAGAAAGACCGCTGCGCTACAAAAATCAAGATACAAGACAAAACAATACAACCAAATGAAAGGAGTCGTGATACCTAATAGGCCAAACCCAAGGCAAGGCCCAGGTGAATCCGAATGATTAAAACCTCTAAATAATAAGCCCCATGGCCTCCTATTTTATAGTCCGTCAAATTGGTTGACACTCCCATTACTATTTAGTCCCGGCATCCTAGGAACAATAACAATCATTCTCTACCTTTGCGATCGAATAATTTTAGAATTCGAAAGACCTGTTTAAATCATAACGGTTAATTGGTTTTATACAGATCATACATCAAATAAGCATTCTGAAATAAGACGTTTCACTAGATGGTTGCAAAATTAACGCGAGGATTTTGGTCAAAAGTAGCACGGATAATACTTAGGAACAGAATTATAATCCTGGTCCTATTGGCCATTATGACCATTTTTATGTCCCAGCAATGGGACAAAATGAGATTTTCCAATTCACAGGCCAACCTCCTGCCCGATCACCACCCTGTAAACCTGGAATATCTTTCCTTTCTAAAACAATTTGGGGAAGAGGGCAATGTAGTGGTTTTGGCCGTAAAGGACAGTTCCCTATTTACTCCTGAAAAATTTAATCGCTGGAACAAGCTAAGTAAACAGCTGGGGGCCTTCCCTGAGGTAGACTTTGTACTTTCCACGGATAATTTACAAGAACTTGTAAAAGACACTGTAAAACAAGAATTTGTTTTGCAGCCCTTTATTAAACAAGCCCCAAAAACCAAAAAGGAAGTGGATAGCCTAACAAATCACCTTTTTAACGACCTTCCTTTTTACGACAACCTCATCTACAATAAAAAAACGCATACCATACGCAGCGTTATTTATTTGGACAAAGACATTGTCAATACCTCTGTTCGCAAAGACTTCATATTGGAGGACCTCTCCAACCTGGTCAACAATTTTGAAAAGGAAACCGGACTCGATGTGCATATTTCGGGCATGCCGTACATAAGGACCATGAACTCCCAAAACATCATAGATGAAATAGGGAAATTTATTCTTGCGGCACTAGGGGTCACTTCCTTGATCTTCTTTTTCTTTTTCAGAAGTTTTAGGGCTACCATTATTTCCATGTTCGTAGTAATCATAGGTGTTATGTGGGCTTTTGGCATCTTGGGCCTATTACAATATGAAATTACGGTACTTACAGCACTAATTCCCCCATTGATTATCGTAATTGGTATTCCCAACTGTATCTTCCTGATCAACAAATACCAACAAGAAGTAAAAAAGCACGGAAACCAAGCCTTGTCATTACAACGTGTCATCTCCAAAATTGGTAATGCCACCTTAATGACCAATGTTACTACCGCATCGGGCTTTGCAACATTTATTATTACCGATAGCAAATTACTCAAAGAATTCGGAATTGTTGCCTCCATCAATATCATTGGAATATTTGTGCTTTCCCTTTTGATAATTCCGATTATCTATAGCTTCATGTCCCTACCGAAACACAAGCATTTGAAACACTTAAATACCCGGTGGATAGAAACTTTTGTCAGCTGGATGGAGAGCATCGTAAGGGATAGAAGGATTACGGTTTATATAGTATCCATTGCCTTATTGGTAGCCAGTATAATTGGTATGTACCAGATAGACATTTCCGGAAGCCCTATAGAGGACATGCCAAAAAAGGCCGAATTTTTTAAGGACATACGGTTTTTTGAACAGGAGTTTGACGGAATAATGCCCGTAGAAATTGTGGTGGATACCGAAAGGCCCAAAGGGGTGCTAAAGCCGACCACCCTGAGAAAGATGGATGAATTGGGCACTGTGATAACTGAAATTCCGGAACTTTCCAGACCGGTTTCAGTAGTGGACCTGGTTAAATATTCCAAACAGGCCTTTTACAACGGCATACCCAAATATTATCAACTGCCCACCTCCCAGGAAAATACTTTTATTATGGATGTTGCCCGCAAATCCGCGGACAACGGCAACCTACTAAGCAGCTTTGTGGATAGCACCGGACAGGTTGCCCGGATTACCACATACATGAAGGATGTTAAAACCTCCAGAATGGAAACCATAGAGGCCAAACTAAAAGAAAATATTGACAAGATATTTCCTGCGGACAGGTACAAGGTTACCCTGACAGGAAGTGCCCTCCTATTTTTAAAGGGGACCAAATATTTGGTAAAAAATTTGATCATGTCCCTAGCATTGGCCATTGGCCTCATTGCACTTTTTATGGCCTATCTGTTCCGATCCTTCAGAATGATCGTAATTTCATTGATTCCCAACTTATTGCCGCTGGTGATCACGGCCGGAGTCATGGGGTTCGTTGGGGTACCCATTAAACCTTCCACTATTTTGGTATTCAGTATTGCTTTTGGTATTTCGGTGGACGACACTATACACTTTTTGGCCAAATACAGGCAGGAACTTTCAAGCAACCATTGGAGAATTAAAAAATCGGTCTACGCGGCATTAAGGGAGACCGGGGTAAGCATGTTTTACACCTCCATAGTACTCTTCTTTGGTTTTTCGGTCTTCATAATATCAAGTTTCGGTGGAACGGTAGCCTTAGGGGCCTTGGTTTCCGCCACCTTATTGTTCGCAATGCTGGCCAACCTTATTTTATTGCCCTCTTTACTGCTGTCTTTGGAAAGAAGCATCGCCAACAAACAGGTACTGAAGGAACCTCAAATAGACATTCTTCCCAAGGAAGAGCTCAATACCCCTGACAAAGAGGAATAATCCGTTTATAAAAATAATTTTTACCTGGTATTTACAAACATTCGTCCAATATATATTTTTGCAAAAAGGCTATCTTTGCCAATTAATTTACAAGGAATCCAAATGAATACATTTAGCATAAAAGAGCTACTATCCCCAGATCATTTACACCAAGAAGTTGTTGTTAACGGCTGGGTAAAAACCTACAGAAGTAATAGATTTATTGCTTTAAACGATGGATCTACTTTAAACAATATACAATGCGTAGTGGACTTTGAAGAATTTGATGAAAGTTTACTTAAGCAAATCAATACCGGAGCTGCACTGAAAATAAGTGGCACCTTGGTGGAAAGCCAAGGAAAAGGCCAGTCCGTGGAGATACAGGTCAAGGAAATCGAAGTTCATGGAGGAGCAGACCCCGAGCTGTATCCCATACAGCCTAAAAAGCACTCTTTGGAGTTTTTACGGGAAAAGGCACATCTGCGTGTAAGAACAAATACTTTTGCCTCCATTATGAGAGTGCGCTCGGCCCTTTCGTTTGCCGTACATCAATATTTTCAAAAAAATGGGTTCTTCTACGTTCATACCCCTATAATTACCGGTTCGGATGCCGAAGGAGCTGGTGAAATGTTCAGAGTATCTACCCTGGACAATAAAAAGCCGCCTTTAACCAAAGATGGCAAAATAGACTATAAGGAAGATTTTTTTGGAAAAGAGACCAATTTAACGGTATCCGGACAGCTGGAAGCGGAAACTTATGCCATGGGCCTAGGAAAGGTCTACACCTTTGGTCCCACATTTAGGGCCGAAAACTCCAACACTTCAAGGCATTTGGCCGAATTTTGGATGATAGAGCCCGAAGTAGCCTTTAATGATCTGGACGCCAACATGGATTTGGCCGAAGACTTTATTAAAAACGTCATTAATTATGCGCTGGAAAATTGTTTGGAAGACCTGCTGTTCCTGGAACAGCGATTATTGGACGAAGAAAAGGGCAAACCACAGGCAGAGCGCAGTGGGATGCCTTTGATTGAAAAGCTGAAGTTTGTTTCGGACAACACCTTTAAACGCGTAACTTACACCGAAGCCATAGACATTCTTAGAAATAGCAAACCCAACAAAAAGAAGCAGTTTAAGTACCTTATCGATGAATGGGGAGCAGACCTACAAAGTGAACATGAACGCTTCTTGGTGGAAAAGCATTTTAAGTGCCCGGTAATATTATTCGATTATCCGGCAAAAATAAAGGCATTCTATATGCGTTTAAACGAGGATGGCAAAACGGTCAGGGCAATGGATATCCTGTTCCCCGGTATTGGTGAAATAGTAGGCGGATCTCAGCGTGAGGAACGCTTGGACATCCTATTGGAGAAGATCAAGGCACTGGGCATAGACGAGAAGGAACTATGGTGGTATTTAGACCTTAGGAAATTTGGAACTGCGGTACATAGCGGGTTTGGACTCGGTTTTGAGAGATTGGTATTATTTGCAACAGGTATGGGAAATATTAGGGACGTAATACCCTTTCCCAGAACGCCTCAGAATGCTGAATTCTAGTCATTATTCTTTAACTTTATAAGATAGATCAACGTCATAAATGCTGAAACAACACCTACAGTTTAAATTATCGCAGAAATTATCTCCACAACAAATACAGTTGATGAAGTTGATACAATTGCCTACGCAAGCATTTGAACAGCGACTAAAACAAGAACTGGAGGAAAATCCTGCCCTGGAAACTGGAAAGGACGAAATTGATAGCGAGCAGGATGAATTTGATGATTTATATGACAACGAAACCGATAGCGAAAGCATTAATGCGGAAGATATAAATATAGATGAATACTTAAGTGATGACGAAATTCCCGAATATCGCACCCAGGCCAATAATTACAGCGCCGATGATGAAGAAAAAAGTGTTCCCTATGCGGCCGGGATTTCCTTTAACCAATACCTTATTAATCAGTTAAACACTATTTACCTGACCGATGAGGAATGGTCCATTGCCGAATTTTTGATCGGCAGCGTGGATGAAAGCGGGTATATAAGAAGACCCCTTTCGGATATAATGGACGACCTTGCCTTTACCCAAAATATCTATACCGAGGTAAAGACCATTGAAAAGGTTTTGCACATTGTTCAGAGCCTTGATCCCGAAGGTGTGGCCGCCAGAACCTTGGAA
Organism: Arenibacter sp. P308M17; assembly: GCF_003426735.1. Taxonomy (GTDB): domain Bacteria; phylum Bacteroidota; class Bacteroidia; order Flavobacteriales; family Flavobacteriaceae; genus Arenibacter. The sequence continues at coordinate 845,194 of NZ_QVON01000001.1, read as the reverse complement.
GAGTGCCTTCTTCTTCAATTGAAGCGGAAGGAAATGACCCCAAGCGTAGAATTGGCCATTCAATTGTTGGAGAAATCCTTTGAGCAGTTTACCAAAAAACACTATCAAAAGCTTATTCAAAAACACAATATTACGGAGGAGCAGCTAAAGGATGCCATTTCCGAAATAGAACGTTTAAACCCTAAACCCGGAGGTTCCTACTCCGGAAACAACAGAATTGTGGAACACGTGGTCCCCGATTTTTCCATTCGCATTGTTGACGGGGAATTGGAGCTTACCCTAAACGGAAGAAATGCGCCCGAGCTACATGTTTCCCGCGAGTACAACAATATGTTGGAAGGCTATAAAAACTCCAAGGAAAAGTCGAAGTCCCAAAAGGATACAGTGATGTTCATTAAGCAAAAGCTGGATGCGGCCAAATGGTTTATAGATGCCATTAGACAGCGTCAGCAGACCCTTTATATTACCATGAACGAAATCATGGAATACCAAAAGGAATACTTCCTAACGGGGGACGAACGCAAATTGCGCCCCATGATCCTCAAAGACATAGCCGATGGTATTGGCATGGACGTATCCACGGTCTCAAGGGTAGCCAACAGCAAATATGTAGATACCCCGTATGGTACGAAATTAATAAAGGACTACTTTTCCGAATCCATGAAAAACGATCAGGGAGAGGATGTCTCAACCAAAGAAATAAAAAAGATCCTGGAGACCGTTATTGGAGAGGAGGCCAAGAAGAAACCACTTACCGATGATAAATTGGCCGCTATACTTAAAGAAAAGGGTTACCCAATTGCCCGGCGTACCGTAGCAAAATATAGGGAGCAGTTGGATATCCCGGTAGCCAGGTTGAGAAAACAGATTTAATGCGACAATTCCTAAAGCTTACGTCTTACCTTCTACACCCGCTTTTTATCCCCTTTGCCGGCACCCTGGCCTATTTCCTTATAACCCCCAAATACAGTCCGTTGGAAGTACAGAGCGGAAATATTTTGCCCATTTTTATACTTACCATAATCATACCCATTATATTTTACTTGATCTTGCGCAACCTGGGCATTGTAACTTCCATATTCATGCCCAACCTTCAAGAAAGGAAATACCATATATATATTAGTCTTGGGCTGCTTATAATGGTCTTGTTAAAGGTAATCCCCAACAATTTTACCATAGAGCTGCACTACTACTTTTTAGGCCTAATAGCAGGCTTATTTAGCGCTCTTGTACTGCTGTTTCTAAACTTCAAGTGCAGTATGCATCTTTTAGGCATGGGCAGCCTATTGATGTACTTGATAAACCTGAGTATCCACTTTGAAATCAATGTTACCATTGGCATAAGCATAGTAACATTATTAAGTGGCCTAGCGGCTACTTCACGACTTTATTTAAACGCCAATACCAAAGCAGAAGTACTGATTGGCTTTGCCATTGGACTATTTACCCAATTATTTACAATTAAATTTTGGTTATAAAATATAGAAAATAAGCCCCATCTTTAAAGGAGTAATTTCAATAAGTTCTCCTGATAGTTCCATTACCCCATCATTAAACATTGAACTGAGGGAATAATAAATATGGATATTGAAGGTATTGTACCCTACATTCAAGGTAAGGCCATATTGAAAGTCCCTTATGTCCTTATTTACAAAGACTGTTCTCTCTGTACTTGATACGAATTTGGACCGACCGTCAAAAACATAACCGATCTTAACACCGGTATATATCCTCCAAAATTTATACTCTTCCGGGGTTGAATTGCGCCATCTAAACTGAAAGGGAACTTCAAGGACATGGGTAGCAATTTTATTTCTCCTGAAATCGGCATCATTATCCAACACCGTATATTCCACATCGGATCCCTGCTGGGTAGCCAATAAATTGGTATAGTAGGAATTAATGCCATAGCCTAGGCCAATACCGATGCCCATGTTCCTGTTGTAACTTAACGGAATATCCTTTATAAAACCACCCTGTAACCCGTAAGACAGATTTCTTTGGGAGACATCGGCCGGAAGTTTAGTGGTAAAATTATAAGTTAGTCCCAAATAAAATTGATCTTCCAAATATTTCCCGTCCACCTCCTTCTTGGATTCCAAAACTTGCCCAGTTGCAAAAGCGGCGGAAAATAAAAATAAGGTAAATATATAGGAACATCTCATGGCCTATAAAGGTAATTATAATTAAACATAAAAAACGCTTCAAATATATGCATTTGAAGCGTTTTAAATTCTCTTATCCCTTTTTACTAACTATTGCAAATTCCTGAATGCATCACCTTCATAGGTGGTATAATTTACTTTCAAGGCGTTTACTTTTCTAAGTTCTTGTTTAATATCGGAAATAATACCCATATTGGCTTCCTTGTCCACCTTAAGTGCGGTTGTCAATACATTTTGTAATTCCTGTGGCTTTTTGGCCCTTTCCATTAAAATATAGTCCCCTACTTCAGAGGCATCGGCAAATTTATCGTTCAATTGAATTTTGGATTCGGTACCATAGGTCTTCTCATACTCCCGTGTAGGTTTCCCAACATAAATATAGATTACCCTATCCTTCTTTTCCAATTTTTTGATTTCCGTAGCATTGGGCAACAAGTTTTCCACCTTTAAGGTACTATCTTTCATCACTGTAACCGTCATAAAGAAGAACAAAAGCATAAAAACGATATCTGGCAAGGATGCAGTATTCACCGCAGGTAGGGCCGCATCTTTTTTCTTATTAAATTTTGACATAGTATCTTGTTTTTAACTTCTCAATTTAGTTTGATGATGTTTCGGCCTCCGAAAGCTTCTGAGGAAATAGATCCTGTATTCTCTTCACCTTCTCCTTCAACTCTTCACGAACATCGTCAGGAGTTTCGGGATTGAGAAACTCCGCTTCCATATCCGTAAAATTTCTTTTATACAAACGTTGGGCTTCCCTGTTCCTAAGTTCATTGTATGCCCCCACCAATTCGTTCTGAACGGTTATATAGGTTCCGTATTTTGTCTCCCTATCGTTCTTGAGCGATATAATTGCCTTGGAAGGACTATCGGACGAAGATGCATCCCTAGCACCCTTGCAATAATTGCAATAGTCCGCAGTTCCCGAAGGTGCACCACCATTGTCCAAAAAGGCTATGGCTTTGGCCCTTAGGTCCTTGATATTCGTCAATTCATCATCTGCCAATAGTTGTCCATCGCGGTTTATATTGACCTGAAAAATATTTTTCTGTTTTATGACTACATCCTCCTCCGGTGGCTCAATTGGTGGCAACATACGATCTAAGCCCGCATCTGTTTCAATAGTGGTTGTCACTAGGAAAAAGATAAGCAATAAGAAGGCTATGTCTGCCATAGAACCTGCATTGACCTCTGGTGGTGCTCCTCTTTTTGGCATAATATTTTTTATTTATTATTTACTAATCATTTTCTTAACCCCGGACCACAACATGGCACCTACAGCTATAATGGTAAGGATAAAAAAGACATTCAATCCCATACCAATGTTTTTTACCGTACCCTCCGTTGTTGGCACTCCCTTTTTGGCCATTTCATCCAAATTTACGTCGGTTCCAGTAGATAGGGCATAGGAGATAACGACGACCACCAAAAGACCTCCAACACCAATCAAGGTTTTCTTTAAGGCCCCTTTGGACGTCAACAAATTCTTCAATCCAAACAGCACCGAGGCCGCAATGGCGATCCCCAACAACACATAGGTGATAATGAACATAAAGTTCATGGACCCATTATTGATGGCTTCCGTTACGGGAACGTCCGCACTGGGAAGCTGAAACCACAGAATGGCCCCTATCACTCCGAGTACAACTAATATTATTTTAACTATTTTATGCATGATACTTTAAGTATTTAGTGTCCGACTTATTTTTTGTGATCCGCCAACATATCAATCAAAGTGATTGATGAATCTTCCATATCGTTTACAATACTGTCTATCTTTGCAATGATGTAATTATAGAAGATCTGAAGGATAATCGCAGTAATAAGACCGAATACCGTAGTCAATAACGCCACCTGAATATCACCTGCAATAAGGGAGGCACTCAAGTTACCCACCGCAGCAATTTTCTGGAAGGCCTGGATCATACCGATTACCGTACCCATGAACCCAAGCATTGGAGCCACGGCGATAAACAAGGACAACCAGGAAACGTTTTTCTCCAATTGGCCCATTTGCACACCTCCATAGGCAACAACAGCCTTCTCAGCAGATTCAATACTGTCCCCTGCCCTTTCCAATCCTTGATAGTAGATAGAAGCAACAGGACCTTTTGTATTTCGACAAACTTCCTTGGCAGCCTCTATACCACCGGAAGCCAAAGCATCTTCTACTTGTTGCTTTAATTTTGTTGTGTTTGTAGTGGCAAGGTTCAAATAAATGATCCTTTCGATCGCTACGGCCAAACCAAGGATCAAACACAAAAGAACGATACCCATAAATCCGGCACCACCCTGTATAAATTGCTCCTTAAGCACCTGGGTAAAACCTTTTTCCGCCTCTGGAGCCGCATCTTGCAAAATGGCCGCTGCCGCAACAACTTTCGCACTTACTGTATTTGTACCTGCCACAAATAACCCAGCTGTTGCCAGGATAGAGAATAATCTTTTCATTTCTTTCAAACTTAAATTTAGTTAGTTAATAGGGTTAAAGATAAAAAAAAATCGCAATATAAAAATTAAAACTTAACAGCAGAGAGGAAGGGATTCGAACCCTCGATACCCTTGTGGGGTATACACACTTTCCAGGCGTGCGCCTTCGACCACTCGGCCACCTCTCTAGTCTTAGTTATTGGGCAGCCAAATAACAAAAAAAATATTAGTTAAAGAAATTTAGAATGTTATTTTTATTGCATTTCCCCCCTGAGGGATGTTTCACATATGGTTTTGAACAACTTAGGGGAAATATTATTTCCAAGTAAATACATCAACTTGGTTATAGCGGCTTCGGTCGTAATATCCTTACCATTAATAACTTGTAGTTTCTCCAGATGCTTACTCGTTTCATAGTGCCCCATAAGAACACTCCCCCCGGAACACTGTGTTACATTTAAAATAAAAATTTTCCTCTCCATGGCTTTTTTCAGCTCCAAAGCAAACCATTCATCGGTAGGAGCATTACCGGAGCCATACGTCTCCAGGACCACTGCCTTTAAGTTAGGTGAATTTAGAATGCTATGCAAGGTTATTTGGTTAAAACCCGGGAATAGTTTTAAAATGACCACATTTTGATCCATTAGCTTATGAACTTTAAGCTTTTTGGATGAATTTGGTCTAAACAAATATTCCCGGTTTATCTTTAAGTGCACCCCGGACTCTATTAAAGCCGGATAATTTAAGGAGGCAAAAGCTTCAAAATGCTCCGCATTGATCTTTGTTGTCCTGTTCGCCCTATACAATTTATACTCAAAATAAAGTCCCACCTCTTGGATTACGGGCATATTGTCTTCCTGTAATGCAGCTATCTGGATGGAGGTAATCAAATTCTCCTTGGCATCCGTCCTTAAATCCCCAATAGGCAACTGGGAACCCGTAAATATGACCGGTTTTCGCAAATTTTCCAGCATATAGCCCAAGGCGGATGAAGTATAGCTCATAGTATCGCTTCCATGAAGTACAACGAATCCGTCATGGGAATCATAATGATCTTCTATAATAGATGCTATTATTACCCAATGTTCCACATTCATATTGGATGAATCTATGGGAACATCAAAGGAAATACTGTCTATAGTACAATCCAACTGGCCCAGTTCAGGGATATTTTTAATCAGTTTATTAAAATTAAAAGCCTTCAGCGCCCCGGTATCATAATCCTTGACCATACCTATGGTCCCACCCGTATAAATGAGAAGGATCTTGGTCTTTTTTATTGTAGCATCGCTTTTTTTCACACTTTATTATTGTTAGGGTTACAAAATTGGGAAACCCAAACCCGATCAATCCAGGAACCTCCCACTTAATACAAGATATTTCGTGATTTAGTGCTTGACAAAAAATAGTTTTTCGTCATCGCGAGGTACGAAGCGATCTGTCGCCCATTGGGCAGATTGCTTCACTTTGTCCGCAATGACGCATTTTTATGCTCTAATCGGTTTTTGTCATGTACTGTTGTCGTGACCTACTTAAATTCCAAAAATCTCTCGGGAGTTGGCCGTAGTAATGGCGGCAACCTCTTCCTTGTCCATAGCATATAGTTGGGCCATTTTTTCCAAAATATTCACCAAATAAGCACTTTCGTTCCGTTTTCCACGATAGGGAACCGGTGCCAAATAAGGGGAATCTGTTTCCAAGACCACATGTTTCAAATCTATCTTCCCAAGAAAGGCATCTATTTTACCGTTTTTAAAAGTAACCACTCCGCCAATACCCAATTTCATATTATAGGAAATTGCCTTTTGGGCCTGTTCAAAAGTACCGGTAAAACAATGAAAAATTCCATAGAGGGTATCGCTCTTCTCCTCTTCAAGAATCTGGAATATTTCATCAAAACCCTCCCTACAATGGATAACTATGGGATAAACATACTTTTTGGCCCACTGTATTTGCTGTTTAAAGGCAATCCGTTGCTCCTTTAAAAAAGTTTTATCCCAATACAGGTCGATGCCGGTCTCGCCCACCGCGTAAAATTTCCTCAACGCCAACATTTCCTCAACATGGTCCAGCTCTTTTCTATAATCTTCCTTTACGTGCGTTGGATGTAGACCCGTCATAAGAAAGATGTTTTCCGGATAGGATTTTTCCAGATTCAACATGGCTGCCGTATAGGATGAATCTATGGCGGGAATAAAAAAGCGCTTTATCCCCAATGCCATGGCCTTCCCTATGGCCAAATCGCGATCCTCGTCAAAAGCTTCACTATATAAATGGGTATGCGTATCCGTTAATATCATAGAACAAAAATAGGATTATCTTTGACAAAAAAAGAACATATGCCCAGCCTTAAAGTTATTCTACATAAAAAAAAATTTATAGCCATTCCCTTGGTACTTACAGCTACAAATCATTTTGAAGTTACGGCCACCATCAATGGAGTGAAGGGCAGGTTCATCCTGGATACCGGAGCATCCAACACCTGTATTGGTCTGGACAAGATAGAATTCTTCAAACTAAACTCCAAAGATTCCAAAATAAAGGCGGCAGGGGCAGGAGCAACGGAAATGCTCACCAAATTATCTACCAAGAACGTTATAGAAATAGGAAAATGGTATAAACAAAAACAGAAAATTGTCCTTTTCGACCTCGTTCACGTCAACCAGGCCCTGACCTCCCACCAGGCCATGCCCGTTGATGGCATTATTGGAGCGGATATCCTAAAAAAAGGAAGAGCCGTTATTGATTATCATAAAAAACGCCTTTACCTAAAACAATAGCGTCCCATATCCCAAAAAAAAGACCTACCAAGTTTTCAAAACCTGGCAGGTCCATTGTATTTCCAACAGGGCGCACCCCAACGGAAAATGTATTCGTCTAAAGTTCCAATGCCTTTTTAAGGTTATTGTCCATCAACAGCTCTTCCGGACTCTCCAAGGCTTCCTTGACCGCCACCAGAAAACCTACAGATTCCTTACCGTCAATAATTCGGTGATCGTAGGACAGGGCCACGTACATTATGGGTGCAATGGCTATGGCCCCATCACGGGCAATAGGCCTTTCCACTATATTGTGCATCCCTAGGATAGCACTTTGGGGCGGATTGATAATGGGAGTGGACAACATGGAGCCAAACACCCCGCCATTGGTTATGGTAAAGGTGCCCCCTGTCATCTCATCTACCGTAATCTCCCCTTCACGGGCCCTTATGGCCAATCTTTTCACTTCGGATTCCACACCCCGGAAGGTTAAGTTCTCCGCATTTCTTATAACGGGTACCATAAGGCCTTTTGGCCCTGAAACCGCTATACTGATATCACAGAAATCATAGGAGATCATTTCCTTGCCATCTATCATAGAGTTCACGGAAGGGTACATTTGTAAGGCCCTGATTACGGCCTTGGTAAAAAAGGACATAAACCCTAAACCAACATTGTGTTTGTTCTTAAAGTCCTCCTTGTATTGGTCTCGCAATGCAAAGATGGCGGACATATCCACTTCGTTAAAGGTGGTCAACATTGCCGTCTCGTTCTTAGCGGCTACCAAACGTTCGGCAACCTTACGGCGCAACATGGACAATTTGGTCCTGCTATCGCCTCTGGACCCTCCGGTTGGAGTACCCATGGACGGAATGGCATTGACCGCATCCTCCTTTGTAATACGACCATCTTTCCCAGTGCCCTTTATGGTTGAGGCATCCAATTCCTTCTCGGCAAGTATTTTCTTGGCAGCTGGCGAAGCGGTCCCTGATGCGTAGGAGGCCTTCACTGGCTTTACCTCTGCCACTTCCTTGACTTCAGATTTTTTTTCCACTGGTTTTTCTCCACTCTTGGCAGCCCCCTCCGGTTTGGAAGCAGCAGTATCTATTAAACACACTACCGCACCTACGGCAACAGCATCTCCCACCTCTGCCTTAAGGGTAATGATCCCACTTTCCTCTGCCGGCAATTCCAATGTGGCCTTATCCGAATCTACTTCTGCTATTGCTTGGTCCTTCTCCACGTAATCACCATCGCTCACCAGCCATTCCGCTATCTCCACTTCTGTAATGGATTCCCCTGGAGAAGGGACTTTCATTTCTAAAATCATGTTTTATAATTTTAATTTGTGTTTTGCCTAAACTCGTTCTTAAATTTAATCCTTATAACTGTATCTTTTTTTGGACATTTATGTATCCGTAAGTCCAAATGTCCAAGATAAATAATATTATTTATCCAAGGTATCCGGGTTTCTACCCATATTATTCTTGCTTACATCAAAAACATAATCGATTACCTGTTGGTGACGACGCTTGGAGCGTACTGCACTACCGGCCGCTGGGGAAGCGTAAAATCTTCTGGAGGCCACCCTTAATTTATGCGCCTCGCTGAAGTGCATGGTCAAATGTCCCCAAGCACCCATATTCCTTGGCTCCTCCTGTGCCCATACCTTATCTTCGGCATTTTTATATTTATCCATGATAGCCTTCATTTGCTGGGTAGGCACCGGAAATAACTGTTCTACCCTTACCAGGGCAACATCATCCCTATTATTTTCTTCCCTATAGGCCAAAAGGTCGTAATAGAATTTCCCGGTACAGAATACCATACTCTTAATTTTGGATACCTCAGCGGCTGCATCATCAATTACGGTTTGGAATTCTCCGTTGGCAAACTCCTCCACCGTTGATACCGCCCGGGGATGCCGCAACAAACTTTTTGGCGTAAACACAATTAAGGGCTTCCTGAAATTTACCTTCATCTGCCTTCTCAACAAATGGAACATATTTGCCGGGGTAGTGACATCTGCGATATACATATTATCCCTGGCACACAATTGCAGATAGCGCTCCATACGGGCGGAGGAATGTTCCGCACCCTGACCCTCGTAACCGTGCGGCAAGAGCATCACCAATCCGTTCTGCAATTTCCATTTATCCTCTGCCGCAGATATGTACTGATCTATCATGATCTGGGCACCATTGCTAAAATCCCCAAATTGAGCTTCCCATATGGTCAATGTATTGGGGCTGGCCATAGCGTATCCATAGTCAAAACCAACTACACCATATTCCGATAAAAGTGAATTATAGATTTGAAAGGTTCCCTGCTTTTCCGAAATGTGGTTTAAAAGCATTACTTCCTCCTCACTTTCCTCCACTTTCATTACCGCATGGCGATGTGAAAAAGTACCCCTTTCAACATCCTGGCCGGACATACGCACTCCGTAACCTTCTTCCAAAAGGGTGCCGTATGCCAAAAGTTCCCCCATGGCCCAGTCCAAGGAATTATTTTCAAAGAACATGGCCTTACGGTCGTTCACCAATTTCTCCACCTTACGCAAGAACTTCTTATTTTTGGGCAACTCGGTCAACACCTTTGCTATGGCAGCAAGTTTCTTTTTGTCGTATTTGGTATCTACCGCTTCCATCATCTCCCACTCCCTTACATGGGTATACCCACTCCATTCGTCGGCCATAAAAGGGGTTATCACGGTCTTATCCTCTTTTCTGGAATCTTCCAATTCTTCTTCCAGGGAAGCTTTGTACTGCTCTTCCAGCTCCTGCACAAAACTATCCCCAATAATCCCTTCCTTTAATAAGGCTTCAGCATAAATATCCCTGGAGTTTTTATGCTTGGCAATTGCCTTATAGAGTTTTGGTTGGGTAAAACGCGGTTCATCGCCTTCATTATGCCCATATTTTCTATATCCCAAAAGATCTAAAAATACATCCCTTTGGAAACGCATACGAAATTCCAGTGCAAAAAGTGACGCATGGACCACTGCCTCCGGATCATCGGAATTAACATGCAGCACCGGACTCAGGGTTACCTTGGCCACGTCCGTACAATAAGTAGAACTACGGGCATCCAGATAATTCGTCGTAAACCCAATTTGATTGTTTACAACAATGTGTATGGTACCATTGGTCTTATAACCATCCAAATTGGCCATTTGCACCACTTCATAAACCAATCCCTGACCTGCAATTGCAGCATCGCCATGCACTACAATGGGCAGTACTTTGGAAAAATCTTCCTTATAACGGGCATCCTGTTTTGCCCTGGCAATACCTTCCACAACCGCACCAACAGTCTCCAAATGGGAAGGGTTTGGTGCAATATTCATGATTATTTTCTTGCCGTTATTGGCTTTCCGCTCCGAGGTCCACCCCAAATGGTATTTTACATCCCCATCAAATATTTCCTGCTCATAATCCTTGCCGTCAAACTCGCTAAAGATGTCTTTTGCCTTCTTTCCGAATATATTGGTAAGCACATTCAAACGGCCCCTATGGGCCATGCCCATAACAAATTGCTCAACACCCATTTCGGCAGCCTTTTCCACCACGGCATCCAAAGCAGGAATCAACGATTCATTTCCTTCCAGGGAAAACCTCTTTTGGCCTACATATTTGGTATGCAAAAAGCCTTCAAAGGAAACCGCCTCATTTAATTTTTTAAGAATATGCTTTTTCCTATCGGCATCGTATTTGGGATGATTGTCATTGACGTTCAACCAATTTTGGATCCATTCCACCCTTTCCGGGTTTCTGATATACATATACTCCACACCAATTGCATCACAATAGATGCTGGTCAAGTGCTCTATAATTTCACGTAAGGTACTGGGGCCAATGCCCAGAATTTCCCCTGCGGTAAATGTAGTATCCAAATCACTGGGGGACAGTCCAAAATTTCCAATTTCCAAGGTAGGAAAATACTGTCTTCTTTCCCTGACCGGGTTGGTTTTGGTAAACAGATGTCCCCTTGTCCTATACCCATCGATAAGCCGCACTACCTGAAATTCCTTCTGAAGTTTCTCCGGAACCTCTACCTTGTGACCCCCTGCCACGGACAAGGGTGCAGTAAGCAATTCATCCACCATCCCGTCCATGGCACTTTCCATACCAAAATCGAAGCCTTGAAAAAAGGCTCTCCAACTAGGCTCAACACTATCGGGATTTATTAAATACTTATCGTATAATTCTGCGAAATAAGAAGTATGCGCAGCGTTTAAAAAGGAATATTTATCCATGAAAAAGTCTCTCTGTCTTTTGAACAAAATTTATTCAAAAATACAACATTTAGCATATCTAAGCTTATCTTAGCCCCTAATAATAGAAAATTATTACAATTTTATGATAAATTGCAAATCCTTTAAAAAAAGCCTGATTTTATGTGTTTTTTTCACATCATTTTGGAGCTTCGGTTATTCGCAATTATCCCCAAGGAATTCCGATTTTTGGAACCAAGTATATTTTGGAGGCAGTTTAGGGCTTGGATTTGGCAATAATTCCTTTAACGCATCCTTCTCTCCCAGTGCTATTTACCAAGCCACCGAGCAATTGGGTGTGGGGGCGGGAATTAATTTCAACTATGCCAAATTTCGGGATGCCAAATTTATAGCCTACGGCGGCAGTGTGCTTTCCCTGTTCAATCCAATTCCAGCACTACAGCTTTCGGCCGAGATGGAACAGCTCAGGGTAAATCGGGAACTAGAACTTGACGGAGGCACCCTGGAAGAAAATTATTGGTCGCCAGCTTTGTTTCTTGGCATTGGCTATAACAATAGGAACGTAACCCTGGGCATACGCTACAATGTTTTGCACGACCAACAAAAAAGCATCTACGCCAATGCTCTAATGCCTTTTGTACGGGTCTATTTTTAAACTAAGAACCATACTCGTTCCTAAACCACACTTTTTGCCATTCCCTTTTTAGTATCTCGAAGGTCACCTGTTCCGAAATTTCGACCACATCCGTTGCCTCAATGGTTTTAACTACTTTCTCCGGAACATCGATAATGTAGAGAAGGTTCAAATAATCGGTAAATTTCTCCATGATCAAATAATATATTTTCTCATGTACCAAGGTCTTTAGGTCTTGGGGGGATATTTTATCCGGCAACTCTATCAATACGTTGGCAAACAGAAAATCCTTTTGCAACTGTGAAACCAGGTTCTGATAAAGATTTTGATCTATGGCATGTGTTAGCAGTGCCGAAATGTTGGGGAAATTTACAACCATATGCTATTTACGAAATTTTACTGGAAATGGTTTTTAAGAAAGCACAATAAAACCATCTTTTTTAATAATTCACCGGTATTGTCACTGTTTTTGATGAAATTATTTATATGGAAACCACATCTCACTCGGGTTTCCAATATTCCAAACAAGAAATTTCACGGTCATTTTCAGATCAAGGATCGGCTATCACAATATCTGTTTCCCCCTCAAGAAGTGTAACATGGCAGCAATCTACCCCTACCACATAATCCGAATCAACCAATAGCATGTCGTCCACATATCCCTGAAAATTTATTTCAAGCTCCATATTTCTGTATTTTGCAACATATTTATCGCTGAACAAAGGGTAGGTCCCATTTTTAACCATCCAGTCATAGTCATTTCCCGAGGTGTCCAAGGTAAGATCATCGCCATTGGACAGGACAACCTTAAAGGAGTCCAAAGCCAGGGCGGTGCCATTCTTATCCTTGACACTTACCGTAATGGTCCTAAATTCTTCGGTACAGATTGCATCCAGACAATTGGGTGTATCCTCCTTACCCTTATCACTGCAATTTAGGGATAGCAAAACCAACACTGCCAGTAAACCCGCATATAGTTTCATAAGCCTTTTTATTTAAGGATACGAAAGATCCGGATGGGTTGCTTTGTTCAAGATCAATTTATACAAACCGACAAATTTTATGGCCAATTTGTTGTGGTTGCGTAACGATTCAGTCCGGGGACCTGCCACATGATTTGCAAATGTTGTCTACGATTCCTTGGAGTTGGCCATTTATTTCTTTTTGCTTTGTTCAAATTTAAAATCCCGAAGGGATTGCATGTTTATAAAATATGTTTCGGTTTCATTTTATTCGACCCTGTAGGGGTCGTACCTTGTTATTCTTGTTCATGTTCTATAAATATGCGACCCTTTCAAGGTCCTATTCGATCCATTCGAACAAATATTCATCTTTATGTTCTTTCTGATATTTCATCAAAAATTCTTTGTACTCTTCTTTAAATATTTTTCTCCTATGGTGTTCTTTTTGATTTTGAATGTAACCAATCACATTATCCAGTGCCGAATGGGAATAGGAAAAGGCCCCATAACCTTCCTGCCACTGAAACCTGCCTCTCACAAACTTTTTCTGATGGATAAATCCATTGCTCGCTTTCTTAATTTCTCTGACCAAGTCAGACAAACAGCACGAGGGACGTATCCCTAATAAAATGTGCATATGGTCGGGCATTCCATTTATGGCCAGAAGTTTTTGTCCTTTATTAATGATAATGCCCGATATGTATTTCTATAATTCCCCTTCCCAAGAAGAATGTATTAAGCTCTCTCTTCCTTTTCCAACAAAACCGACTTGAATATATATTTGTGAGAAGGTACATGCCATTATGCACTCCTATTTACAAGAAATTTATTTTCTAATTTTTTCTTCCCAAAGCCAGGCCGACTTCATGGCTTCATCCAGGGTAGATTCCGCTTTCCAGCCCAAGACTTTATTGGCCTTGGTGGTATCGGCATAGGCCGATGTAATATCGCCAGGCCTCCTGTCCACAATTTTATAATTCAATTTCTTTCCAGAGACCTTTTCGAAGCTTTTAATGACCTCCAAAACCGAACTGCCTTTGCCAGTCCCCACATTAAAAACTTCATAATTATCCGGGTTCTTACCGTTCATCAATCTTTCCAAAGCCACTACGTGGGCCTTGGCAAGATCCACCACATGAATATAATCCCTGATGCAGGTACCATCAACCGTGGGATAATCGTCGCCAAAAACGGAAAGCTTCTCCCTAATGCCCATCCCTGTTTGGGTAATAAAGGGCACCAAATTTTGTGGGACACCAATTGGCAATTCCCCTATTTCAGCACTCGGATGTGCCCCCATTGGATTAAAGTATCTGAGGGCAATGGCATTTATCCCCGGAGTTACCTTACAGGTATCACGAATTATTTCCTCGCCCATTTGCTTGGTATTGCCATAAGGGGATTCTGCCATTTTCACCGGGGCACTTTCGGTAATCGGCATTTTATCGGCTTGGCCGTAGACGGTACAGGACGAACTAAAAATGAAACTGGATTTGTCCTTTTTAGCAAGTTCCTTTAGCAAATACACCAAAGTACCAATATTGTTTTCATAATACAATAAAGGTTTTTCCACGCTTTCACCAACGGCCTTGGAGGCGGCAAAATGAATAACCCCGGCAACATCCTGATGTCTTTTAAAAAAATCCTCGACTTTTGTCCTATCTTTCAGGTCTATTTTTTCAAAAATCGGTCGCTTCCCCGTAATGGCCACAATCCCATCCAGGACCTTTTCGGTTGAATTGGACAGATCGTCAATAATAATTACTTCATAGCCTTTATTCTGTAATTCTACAGTGGTGTGGGAACCAATAAATCCCAAACCTCCCGTTACGAGTATTTTCATATGTAGATATTTATTGTTTTTTAGTGGTAATACCTGCCCGACTACATCGTTCAGGCAGGTGTAATTCGCATATCTTCATTTGGGTTTGCCCGCCAGAATGAATCTTTCGGGCTGGCGACCAAATTTTGGACACGCTCATTTCATACGTTTAAATTTTGATTTAATTTTTATTATTCGAACTTGCCAGCACCTATTCGTTATCCTATTGCCTGCTCACAAACTGCATAATGGTCTCTGTAATAAACAAAATTTGTTCATCGTCCAACTCCGTGTGCATGGGCAAGGAAATTACCTCCTTGACCAATTGATTCGTTACCGGAAAATCCTTTTCTTGATAGCGTTCATCCAAATAGGCCTTTTGTCTGTGCAAAGGAATGGGGTAGTACACCCCGCATGGAATTTGATTATCCGCCAAATGCTTTACCAATGCATCGCGTTGCCCATTTAAAATCCGTAAGGTATACTGATGGAATACATGACAGTTACAAGTTTCACAGGTCTTGGCACAGGAATGTACCATTTGGGGAACCTGAATATTTTTGTTCCCTTCAAAAGCCTTGGAATACTTGCTTGCCGCTGCCCTCCTTCTGGCATTATAACCATCCAATCGCGACAATTTGGATCGTAAAACCGCTGCCTGAATGGAGTCCAATCTGGAGTTTACCCCCACCACATCATGATGGTAGCGTTCGTACATTCCGTGGTTTACAATGCCCCTCAGAGTATGCGCCAAATCATCATCATTGGTAAAAATGGCACCTCCGTCCCCATAACAACCCAAATTCTTGGAAGGAAAAAATGAAGTTGCCGCCACGTGCCCCATAGTTCCTGCCTTCTGTTTTTTGCCATTCTTAAAGGTATAGTGGGCCCCAATGGCCTGAGCATTATCCTCAATAACAAAAAGATTATACTTTTCCGCAATTTCAAGAACGGCATCCATATTGGCGCATTGGCCAAATAAATGTACAGGCACTATTGCCCTAGTCTTGGAAGTGATCGCTTTTTCCAGCGCTACTGGATCAATATTAAAACTATCGGGCTCCACGTCTACCAAAACGGGGGTAAGTTGCAACAGGGCAATCACCTCTACCGTAGCTGCAAAGGTAAAATCGGCCGTTATTACCTCGTCACCTGGTTTGAGACCCAAACCCATCATCGCTATTTGAAGGGCATCGGTCCCATTGGCACAGGGAATAACATGCTTCACCTCCAAATAGTCCTCCAATTCCTTTTGAAAGGCATGCACCTCTGGGCCATTGATAAATGTAGAGGTTTCCAAAACATGGGATATGGAAGCGTTTACTTCATCCTTTATGACTTCATATTGACCTTTTAGGTCTACCATTTGAATTTTCCTCATCGAATAAAACTTAGGTTCCAAACTTGGTTTGGAGCGAACAATATTACAAAAATAAGGATTGGCAGCCAATGGAATTTATATAAAGAAACGTATTTTAGCCCCAAACGAAAATTCTGTGTTTGCCATATATAATTTTGCGGTACAATTGTCCGCGCTTTTCCTAAAATTGGTTGCCTTGTTCCATTCAAAAATCAAACTTTTTGTAGATGGGCGAAAAGGGGTAATGTCCTATCTCCGGAAAAACATAGGTGGGGCCGATTCCATAATTTGGGTACATACGGCCTCTCTGGGCGAGTTTGAGCAAGGCCTTCCCATTATTGAACAGTTAAAAAGGCATTATCCCGCGCATCGAATATTGGTCACCTTTTTTTCCCCATCGGGCTATGAGGTCAAAAAAAATACCGCAGCCGCAGATATGGTGACCTACCTCCCAATGGACACCAAAAAAAATGTCAGGCAGTTCCTGGACCTTATCCATCCCAAGTTGGTCATTTTTGTCAAGTATGAAATATGGCCCAATTATATGAAAGCTTTGTCCCAAAGGGGCATCCCTACCCTACTGATCTCCGCCCTCTTCAAGGAGGATCAAATTTACTTTAAGGGTTACGGTAGTTTTATGCGAAAGGCCCTCCACAATTTCACCCATATTTTTGTTCAGGATGCCAAATCCATTGAACTATTGAGTAAAATCAACATCAGGAACACCACCATTAACGGGGATACCAGATTTGATAGGGTCGTTGAAATTCTTGATAGGGATAACAACCTGTCCTTTATGGAAAATTTTAAAAATGGCAAGCAGATTTTGGTGGCCGGCAGCACATGGGCCGAGGATGAAGAAATATTGGTACCTTATATAAATGCCGGGGAATCTTCCTTAAAATTTGTTCTTGCCCCGCACAATATCAAACAGGAACACATCAACAAGCTTAAGGCTTCCATCACCAAGAAAACAATACTTTATTCGGAAATGGAAAACAAGGAGCTATCCAATTATGATGTGCTTGTTATTGACACCATTGGCCTATTGACCAAGATTTATAGTTACGCGGAAATTTCATATGTAGGTGGCGGTTTTTCCACCGGATTGCACAACACCTTGGAACCTGCGGTATATGGTATACCCGTAATTATTGGCCCCAACTTTAAAGGCTTTAAGGAGGCCGAGGATTTAGTCAACAAAGGCGGGGTATTGGTGGTAAAATCCACAAAAGAATTCTTCACGCTTATCAACGACCTGCAAAACAAGACAGAGTACTTAAAAAGTGCAGGGGATATCAACAGTACTTACATTTCTGAAAATAAGGGGGCAAGCATCCAGATCATGGCATATATACGTACATTAATCTGAACACCTATGTTACGATTATGCAAAATTCCCGAATGTTACACCTGGTTTCCCTGACCACTTTTCTCCTTTTCTGCCTCTCATGCAGAGAGCCTATGGGAGAACAACAGGGCACCACACCATCTGAAGGTACCGTTCCAAATAGTCAAAAAGAAGATATGGAGAAGGCGGAACCGGTAAAAATAGCTCCTTTGAAGAACAATAGCACCCCAAGCAAATCCAAAAATGGGCAAAAGTCCAGATCAAGGGATACGCTCACTCCCAAATTGGCCTTGGCATCGGAAAATTTCCTGTCCCTAAAACCTTCGGGAGATATTTAATTGCTCCAGCCGTCCTTATCTCTCCCGTGGAGGGGTAAACCCCCCCGTGCCGTTCGGGCGGACCCGTCCGTACCGGCACGGGCGGATCGGAAACCCTGTTTGACGGACAGGCAGGCCTTACCCAAGGGTCGGAGCATCTTTAGATTGCATATACCGTACATTTGGTTTACTTTTTTTGTTAGCTTTACAAAAATCAACAAACCAAATTATGAATTCCAAAATACTTCGCATTTCACTTATTGCCGCCTTAGCGGGTTTTTTATTTGGCTTCGACACTGTAGTTATTTCCGGTGCCGAGAAAAAACTACAACTTTTATGGAACTCCTCCGAAGCCTTTCATGGAACGGTAGTAATAGGAATGGCTTTGTTCGGGACCGTTATTGGTGCTATATTGGGAGGTATACCCACCAACAAGATCGGTAGAAAAAACACCCTAATTTGGATAGGGGTACTCTATTCCGTCTCGGCCATAGGATCTGCCTTTGCCAATGACCCCGTTACCTTCGGAATATTCAGATTTATAGGCGGCCTGGGAGTAGGTGCCTCCACGGTAGCGGCCCCTTCCTATATTTCCGAGATTGCCCCTGCAAAAGATAGGGGGAGATTGGTTGGACTTTACCAATTTATGTTGGTTTTTGGCATCCTTATAGCCTTCATGTCCAATTACGCACTGAGCAATGTTGGTGAAAATGATTGGCGATGGATGGTTGGGGTGGAGGCCTTCCCCGCAATAATTTATACCTTGTTTGTCCTAACGGTTCCAAAAAGTCCAAGATGGCTATTGACCAAGAACAGGACCGAGGAAGCAAAAAAAATACTCAACTCCATAAATCCAACCCTTTCCGTGAAAGAATTGGAAACCGAGATGGCCTACGGGGAAGCAGTTGGACAGGCTTCGGAGAATATTTTTATGAAAAAATATCGCTTTCCGTTAACCTTGGCCTTTTTAATTGCCTTTTTCAATCAATTTTCAGGAATAAACGCTTTTTTATACTATGCCCCACGGATATTTGAAGCGGCCGGATTGGGTGAAAGTACTGCCCTGCTCAGTAGTATAGGGATCGGTATCACCAACCTTATCTTTACCTTTTTGGGTATATTTCTTATTGACCGGCTTGGGCGTAAACAGCTAATGTATATTGGCTCCTTTGGCTATATCATTTCCTTGTCGCTCGTAGCAGCGGCATTTATTCTAAACTGGGAAGGAATGGCAGTCCCCATTTTTCTCTTCTTGTTTATAGCTTCCCATGCCATTGGCCAAGGGGCCGTTATTTGGGTATTTATATCCGAGGTATTTCCAAATCATCTCAGAGGATCCGGTCAGTCCTTTGGCAGTTCCGTACATTGGGTATTGGCTTGGCTTATTCCTTCCTCCATCCCTGCCCTTTTTGCCTGGGTAGGTCCAGGTCCTGTATTTGGTTTCTTCGCCTTTATGATGGTGCTGCAATTGCTCTTTGTAATTTTTATAATGCCGGAGACCAAAGGGATTACTTTGGAGGAACTGAGCAAAAAACTGAGCAAGTAAGAAAATACCACATATTGATTTTCAGTATTTTATCGAAAATTTTAACAATACAACGGAATAGTATACCAAATGATGGTCACATAACGGATTTGACTCCAAAACACATGATAATTTGGGGATAATTTATTACATTGTTTTAAAATTTGAATATCATGGAAGAAGTTACTTTTGGCACAAGGGTGCTCAATGGATTCCTTAGCCTTATGGTCGTAGTATTGGTAGCTATCCTATTGGCTGTGGTAGTATGCTTGATTTTGGCCGCTTTTGGTTTCTTTTAATAGAATCCGATACATGTTACTAGGACCTTTACCATTTAGGGTCGAATTCTTTTCTCCAAAACTACTGGCACCTATTTTCTTTTGATTGCGGCATGAATCATTTTAACCGATTCACAACAACACACTTTAACCGGCACCTAGCTTAGGACACTATTTTTTCACCAAATAGATCCAATATAGGTTTCCCTTGTCCATCGGGCGTAGTATAAAAGGGCCTCCCTTCTATGGTATAATTCGTTTCCGGATGTATTCCCAAGGCATGGTATATGGATTGATGTACCTGATCTATCACTACCGGGTTTTCAATGGAAGAACAAGGCCGTTCATCCGCTGTCTTTCCGTAGACCAAACCTTTTTTAATTCCTCCTCCCCACATAAGAATAGAGCTACCATCCGTAAAATGTCTATGCATGCCATAAAACTTTTCGTCCTCAATAATATCCGGTTGATCCACTTGGTCCTGAACAGGTTCTCCGGGGCGACCTTCCATTATGGCATCCCTACTAAATTCACTGGCCAAGATAATCAGCGTTCTATCCAAATGCCCGGATTCATCCAGATCCTTGATTAGTTGGGCAATGGGCCTATCAATTAGTTCTTTCATTTTTGCCGCACGGGTATGGCCATTTTCATGGGTATCCCAGCCAAGAAAAGGTTCATATTCCGTAGAAACACTTATAAACCTTCCCCCGTTCATGGCCAATCTTTTTGCCAATAGGCATCCCAGACCAAACCTCCCCGTATTGTAGGTATCGTACACCTCCTTGGGCTCTTGGCTCAAATCGAACACCTTGGCCTCTGGTGAATTTAACAAACGATAGGATTGCTCCATGGAGCGCATCAAGGATTCCCTTTGATAATCACTTCCCCCTTCCATGACCTTGCTCTTGTTGGCCAATTCCTTATAAAGTTTATAGCGGGCTTCAAATCTTTTCAGTGACATTCCCTGTGGCGGTCTTACACTATCCAAACCCGAAGAGGGGTCCGGAATTAGGAACGGGCCATACTCACTCCCCAGAAAACCAGCGGAATGAAACGCTTTGAGCTCCTCGGCCTCCCCCACAGTAAAACGTTGCCCCATGGCAATAAAAGGGGGAATAACGGGATTGACGGGACCCAGCTCCTTGGCAATCCACGCCCCTAGGTGCGGCGCCTGGACCGATTGAGGTGGCTCATAGCAGGTGTGCCAATGGTATTGGTGCCGGGTATGGAGGATATGGCCTAGATCGGCCGATTTATAGGAACGGATTATAGCTCCTTTATCCATAACATTTCCAATGGATTCCAATCCTTGCGAAAAATGGAGTCCGTCCACAATGGTGGGCACCTTGGGAAAGGTACTCAATACCCTTTTGCTCTCCACTCCCTTGGAATAAGGTACATATGCCTTGGGGTCAAATGTTTCCGTATGGGCCATACCACCGGCCATCCATAGCAATATTACCGTATCCGCTTTGGATGTTATAGCGGGATCCGAAGTACAGGAACTTAAAAAACTGGCAAGGGGAATACTGGTAGAAGCTGCTGACAGGCTAGCCGCTGCCATCTTTTTTACAAAATCCCTACGTGCATTGCTATGTAAATCCTTATCCATTATTGCTTAGTATATAAATTGAAATTCGGGAGAAATGAACATGGACCAAAAAAGATCCTGCAATGCTTCTTCCTTCGCATCCGTTTGCAAGACGCCGAGCATTATCCCCCTTTCCTTTTCGGTCGGATTTCTACCCAAGGTCTTTTGATATAAATTGAGTACTATATCCTCATTGCTATCCCCATATTTTTTAAGCCATTCGGCTGCCCCTTCTTTAAGCACGTTATTGAAATACTCCCCATTGGTAAGCTCCAACGCCTGCAACAAGGTAGCCTGTTCGTCTCTTGTGGTAGCCACATTTTCCCTAGTGGGCCTGCCCATAACCTTCATAAATGGATGTTGCTTTACAAGGCTGGCCCTGGCAAATTCCCTTTCCGTACCTTCAAAGGTAAAATTTACCAATTTATCCCAGTTGCCAGCACCATAATTACGCACTTCCTGCCAACTGCCATCATCAAAATTAACGGTTACCCATCCCTTCTCTGGCAGTATATCCGTACTTTTCCAAGTATCATTGGAAGTGACCAACAATTCCGTCCCATCCTCATATTGGATTTTCATGGCGAAAAGGATTCCTGCGGGATTGGCGATGGCACCTTCATTTTGGCCCTCTATAGCCAATAGGTTCTTGCCCTGAGCAAGCTTGTCGGCCACCTCCAAGCGATCTACTTTTCTCCAATCCGAACCTTCGGAAATTTTTTTGCCATTGAGATATAGGGCATAGGAATGATCTACTGAAATCAATACTTTTGCTGCCCGAATCTTTTTATCATCCAAATTAAAACTCTTCCTAAAATACCGTTTTCCCGGTTCTGGTAATACGTCTCGGTCAAACTTGATTTCCCTGTGCCAGATCCTATTGGAAGGCAGCCCTTCATTGTTGGGGTCATAAGCTGCCGCATAATACATGGGGGCCACTACTTGGCTAACGGCATCTGAAAACTGCTCTGCACTTAATCGTCTAAGTATGGGGCCGTTAAATACATATCCTTTTTGCAGCTCTTCCTGATTTTCCAATCGGGTAGTTTCCAATTGGTAGGATTTTGATGTCATGATCGTTTTCATGAGCTGTTTTATATCCAAACCGGAATTCACAAAATCGGCGGCCAACCAATCCAACAGATCGGCATTCCAAGGTTTATTATCCATTTCGTCTGCAGGTTCCACTATCCCCCTTCCCATTAATCGCTTCCAAAACCTATTGGTAATGGTTCTGTACAGTCTGCCGTTTTCTGGTTTTACCATTACCTCCGAAAGCAGGAGCAATCTTTCCTCTACACTCTCCGCCTCTACCGAGCCCAGTTCCGGATATAAAAAATTAACCTCGGCCATTTTCCCAATGGGCATATCACACCGATTCAGTTCCATTACGGAATCTGCAAAAATGGAGGCAAACCCATAGGATTGTTCCAAAGTAAGGTTACTTACAAAACTGTTATGGCAGGAGGCGCATTTTACGTTTACCCCCAATAATGACTGACCAATATTTTGGGCGGCCTGCATTTCCGTACGCTGACTGGCATTGACCAGGCCCCTCCATTCAATCCCTTTAATAAATCCTTCCGATTCCTCGGTCGGATTTATCAATTCCTTTACCATTGCATCATAAGGCTTATTTTCCAAAAGTGACTTGTACAACCAATCCGTAATCTGTTTACGTCCTCCGGTTATAAATCCGGGGCCACTATAATCGTTCCTAAGTATATCGTTCCAAAAACTCAACCAATGTTGGGTGTAATTATGGGTATCCCCCAACAATTCATCTATAAGCTTGGTCCGCTTATCCTTATCCCCATTGCCCACAAAATGATCTATTTTCAGTGGCTCGGGCAGGAGGCCAAGAATATCCAGATAGGCACGCCTTATAAATGTCCTATCGTCAACAACCACTGGCCATTTTAACTTTTTTTCCTTAAAATAGGAATCCATTATTTTGTCTACGGGATGGCTCTCCTTGCTATCATTGGGCAATTTAGGTTGTGAGAGGGCCAAATCGGCCTCGGGAAAAATCTTTAACGCCCCATCAGACCATTTTGCACCACTTTTGATCCACAACTCGATCAACTTTATTTCGCTATCCTTCAATACCTTCCCTTTCTTTGGCATTACATCATCATGATCTGGCGGAAGGCTTATCCTGAGAAACATCTCACTTTCCTCCGGCCTGCCCTCAACTATAACGGGGCCCGACTTCCCACCTTGGTACACTCCGCGTTTATTGTCCAGTACCAAATCGCCCTTTTGTTTATTTTCACTATGGCATTGATAGCAGTTATGTGCCAAAATGGCCCTAACTCCCAAATTTAATTCTTCCTGTTGTGCTTCGGACAAAGAATCCAAGCCCTTTAATTCCGTCAATAATACCTTTGTACTTTCATTGTCATATGAATCTTGATTACGGGGCAGGACACTGGTCAGGTAATCTTCCCCATGGGTCAGATTGGCTCCCAAATGGCCGGCAACAACCAGAATGGTTACTGTTGCGAACAGCCCGATTCTATAATACATATAAGTGGCAAGTTTGCCCTTCAAGGTGGTTCGCAATAAGAGCCCGGTTACCATGGCCAAAACAGCGGTTGCAATACCTGCATTCTGGTGAAACTGAACCAAATCGCCTTCATAATCGTCGTAGGCATGGAGCAACCAACCCAAGACCGCCGCCAAAACGGCGAATATGGCCCCCAAAAAGACCATCCAATGAATACCCTCCCTAAGGCCCTGCCTTTTTCCGCCAAGGGTCAAGAACTCCAAAAATAGGGCAACCACCAACAAGCCTATGGGAAAATGCACCACCAAAGGGTGAAAGCGTCCCAACAGCAGAAATATCCATTCCCACGAATTCACGTCCATAGCAGTAATTTAATATTTTTTATATGCCAACATTTCTTTAAATGGGAGTTTCCCAATAGTCCACATAATTTTATGCCCATTACATTTATTTTCTTCTAAGTTAACTATTCGGTTTAAAAATACAATACCAATAAAAAATTTCAAGAAATTTTTTATTCTAACCTACCCGGAACTGCTTACCTGCAAAGGCAGGTGCTCCAAAGGAGAGGTAAACCCGCCCGTCCTTACCGGCGCGGGCGGATGGGAAACCATGTATGCAGAAGCAGTTGGCCCTTAATAATGGCACTGGCAAGCCAGACCCAGGGGCGGAGAATCTTATTGATTAATATTGTTGTTCACAAAAAAAGCAACCCTCTTGGGTTGCTCCTAATACTTATATACCTATGGCATAAACACATCTCGATAAGGACTACTTTAGGCCGAGGGATTCATTTTTTGTTTTATTAATGCTATCCACCTCTTTTCTGAACCTTAATATCATTAAACTATCCAACTGACTGCCAATACTATCCCTCATAGATGCCCAATTTTGGGCATTCATATCACCAGCATAGCGCATTATCTTGTGAAATCGGGCTACATTGAAGCGATTGGCCTTCCATGCAGCTTTAGTACTTTCCTGATGTTTTAAATCCTGCAAATAAATACCGACCCCAAAGGCAACAATAACAAGACCCAATACCAACGACCAACGGACGGATGTTTTAGACATTATTTCTAATTTAGATTAAAACAATAGATTGTTCCATAATAGACAACACTTTATTTACGTAAAAAAAGTATCCTTGGACCGTTAATTTTAAGAAACTTTCCTATGGCCTTATACCTAAGTACCGAGCGCTCTATATAAATTTGGAAACCACCAATAACAATACAATAACTGCAAAGGCACCGCTAAATGTCAACATTAGGTCTATAAAATTGAATTTCTTTTTCATACGCTTAAATTTTTTTAATTATTTGAAAATAATCTATTTAAAAAACCCGCCTGAACAACTTAGTCGGGCAGGTTGAGAACGTATGTAACCGCTACGCTCTCACATTAAACCTGCCTGCCGGCAAGGCAGGAATTTTAAACATTGCCTTTTGTGAAGTAATTTTTAAAATTTATTAATGCTCGTTTCATCTGCTTATATTATTTTAAATTTCGGTCATCCCAATAACTATCGGGAGCAACACCTAGAATAATCATCCTCCTACTTGTGAATGTGGTTCTCTTGGGTGTTTCATTTACTAATTTTTATTGTTTCCCATTCTAGCCGCCTCCACACGGAAGGTCATTTAAATGTGATCGGGCAATTTCTTTGATCAGAATTTCAAACCCACATTAGGGCACCATTGTGAAATAAAACTACTACGGAATGCCCTTGTTTCAAAATATCAACGTTCAACGCTGATAAACCATGGATAAAATGTAGGTTTTCCTATATTATGGACCAAAATGACAAGGTTTATTATTGAGCCAAAGATAGAATCGGCAAAAAATTACCATGTCCATGGCAAGACATGGTTTTAGTCAAATAGTGGGCGATAATTGACCATTTATTTGAATTTTCGTTGTTATTGACAACTAAAATCCACTGAATACAATATTAAGAACTTCAAAAAAATTAAATTTTAGTTTATTGGCTGACCTAAAATAATTCCCTTGGAGTTTTTTTGTGAACTATGCCATTGAATATATAATTTTATAAATGCATGGATATTTCTAAAAAAACCATTCTCCCTTAAAAGTTGGATATGCTCTAAAATGCAATATACTATGAAATAAAAATTTTAAGGATTCATAAACCTAGATATCTTCTGCATGGTAAATATTGGATTGGCCCCTTCGCTTTTAGCCACCATCGCACCGACAGCACAACCAAAATTGATAGCGGCTTGGGGGTCTTCACCAGTAAACAACTTATAAATTACAGAGGCTAGAAAAGAATCACCGGATCCTACCGTATCAAGAACTTTTATCCTATAGCCACTATTATAATAAAAAATCTTGTGGTGATATAAAACGGCTCCATAGGCGCCTTTGGTAACACAAATAGTTTCCGTTTGGGTTTTTTCGGCAACAAATGCAATGGTCTGCTCCATAGAATTGTACTTGGAACCAAGATATTCGGCCACTTCGTACAATTCATCATCATTAAATTTCACAAAATTGGAGGGCTGCATTAAATCCAAGAGCAGTTCCTTGGTATAATGTGGTGCTCTCAAATTAACGTCGAAAACCTTGTATTGAGCAACTTCCAAAAGTTGCTTTAAGGTTGTACGCGATGTATTATCCCTACAGGCCAAACTACCGTAAATAAAAATGTCCGATATCTTTAATTGGCTTTTATAAAATTTTCTTGGCATAATTTTATCCCAAGCAACCGGGTAGGCAATATCATAAGATGCCACCCCTTTGTCATTTAAGACAACGTTTACCTGTCCAGTCCCATAATTGGGACTAATCTGTATTCCATCCGTATTGACACCAGAACTGCCTAAATAATTAATTATTTTTTTCCCCTCCCTATCATCACCTACGCTACTTACTATGGATACCTCCACCCCATATGATTGCAATCGCAAAGAAACGTTCAAGGGTGCTCCTCCAATCTTCGAATGAGTAGGAAAATTGTCAAATAAAACCTCTCCGAAACATATTGCGTTTAATTTTTTCATAATTAAATCCTTAAATAAAAGACACGAAGAAACTATTCTCCGTGCCTTTAAAAAACTAACTCGATATTAAATTAATAACCCGGATTTTGCTTGTAGAGTCCACCCGTAAAATCTATTTCACGTTGTGGAATTGGGTAATATTCATCCCTTCCTGCAGTAAAAACGGCACTAGACAAGAAATCCCTTTTTGTTTTTTCCTCCGTTAAATAGGCGTTCAATACTTCTGCTGCCTCTCCCCATCTTACCAAATCAAAGAAGCGTGGACCTTCCATACCAAATTCCAATCTTCTCTCAAATTTTAAGGCTTTCCAGGCGTAGTCTTTATCCGGGAAGGTCGTATACTGTTGAATATTATAGATATCAGTTGCACCAGCCTCGATCTGGCGTTGAGTACTTACAGCGGCACGGGCTCTTATCTGATTGATCAAAGGCAAAGCTTCATCCCAACGGTCCAATTGTATCAAGGCTTCTGCCTTGAACAACAAGACATCCGCGTACCTAA
Organism: Arenibacter sp. P308M17; assembly: GCF_003426735.1. GTDB lineage: Bacteria > Bacteroidota > Bacteroidia > Flavobacteriales > Flavobacteriaceae > Arenibacter. The sequence continues at coordinate 817,720 of NZ_QVON01000001.1, read as the reverse complement.
TAAAATCAACATTCTTTGAGGTTCCTACAAATGGTCCTTCCTTCACATAACAGGAGCAATCCGGAGCTTGCTGCTCCTTCATATTGCCGAAATAGCCATACACCCCTGGGTCTCTGGCCCAGCTAAAATTGTAGACCATATCCCCGGCAGCATTAACCGTATTTCTATATTTAAAAGGACGTCCAGGTATCCCTACGGTATGGTCCAATCTGGGATCCACCGTTAATCCCGGGGCTGGGGTAACGGTACCATCCTCATTAACCGTGGTAAAAATATCGGCATCGTTGAAAGTATCCAACAGGGGCAATCCTGTGCCATCGGTCCTAAACGCATTTACCATATTTTGACTGGCCAAATGAAAACCACAGCAGCCGTAAAGTGCAGATCCATGAGGAGAATTAAGTCCAGTAACAAAACTTACCCTACTCACCTTGGTACCGTCATTTATGGAAAACTGAGCGGCCCAAATTGATTCTGGCCCATTATCAAAACCGTCCAAAAAGTTATTACCGTAATCGGCTTCCAATCCAGCAATAACCTCATCGGCATAATCTATTACTTCCTGAAGTTGGGCAGGATTAATAGCTGTGACCTGATGCTGGTCATTTTGCTCATAAGCCTGATATAACCTAAGTTTCGCCATATAAGCTGCTGCCGCATTTCTGTCTGCCCTACCTACTTCATCCTGTGATTGGGGTAAATTGTCATAAGCAAAAATAAAATCTTCGGCTATAGTATCCCACAATTCATCATTGGGCACATCATTGGAAATGGCCGCTGTCTCCTCCTGAGACAAGCCTTCTTTGATATATGGAATTTTTTTGAACAAGAGCTTCAACATAAAATGGGAATGTGCCCTCAAAAATCTAAGTTCGGCCTGTCTTAAGGTCTTATTTGGATATTCCGCATCGGGTATATCATTGATAACGGTCAACGCAAAATTAGCCCTTGAAATAGCCTTGTAATAATTGGTCCATGTTCGTGGCGCCATCCAATCTCCATAATCAGGAATGGTCAAGTTGTACTGCTCATAGCGGTCTACCACATCCACATCACTTCGGCCTCCCCCACCTTTATAGGCATCGTCCGAACGTACACTTCCATATACCCACTGGTGAGTTAAGGGCCCTATCATTTCATCATTAGCTATTCCTGCGTAAGCGGCAACCACCAAAGCTTCTGCATTATCGGTCGTTGCTACATTCTCATTGGACAGCACTCCCTCAGGTTCATATTCCAAAAAGTCCTTGTCGCAGGAGACCAAAAGAAATGAAACCAGCACTCCTATTATATATAATTTATTTCTTTTCATGATATTCATTTTTAAAAGTTTAAATTAAGTCCCAATGATAGCACTGTTGGTACAGGGATGTTATCAACACTAATACGCTCCGGATCCGATCCGATATAGTCTTTAGGAGTAAACCAAAATAAATTCTCTCCTTGAAAATAGACCCGTAATCCGGTCATCCCCCAAAGTTTACTAATCATCTCCCCAGGTAAAGAATAGCCTATCTGTAAATTTCTTATTTTGAAATAGGAATTCTTCCTATATAAATAATCGGAAGTTCTCTGATCGTTAAAAGCCAACGACAGGGATGGAATATCCGTATCGGTATTTGATGGAGTCCAGGCATTGAGAACGCCTAGACCTGCATTCTCACGGCCTTGGGTGAAATTATTCCAGAAAATATAAGGATCCTGACCAATTCTTCCGGCTACACCTGATCCAAAAATAGAGAAGTCAAAGTTTTTATACCCAAGATCAAGTCTAATTCCATATTCCAGGTCTGGCAAGGTATTCCCAATAAAGTCACGGTCATCGCTATCTATTACATTATCCCCGTTAAGGTCTTGAAACTTCAATCCTCCAGGTCTTGCCCCAACTTGTGCGGGACTGGCATCGATATCGGCCTGACTTTGGAATAATCCATCCGTTTTATAACCGAATATGGAAAATTGTGAATGACCTAGGATAGAATTCTCCGCCGTTCCGGGAAAACCTGCCCTAACTTCTTCGGGCAAAAAGGTAATCTCGTCCTTGAAAGCTCCAAAATTGGTAGATAACCCAAAAGAAAAGCCACTATCCCAAGTTTTGGAATAGGCCACCGAAAGCTCCCATCCCTTGGTTTCTGTGGTAGCCCCATTAAGGACACGCTGTTGTCCTTCACCAATTACAGAGGCTATTGGCGGTGTAATCAGGATATCACTAGTTTCTCTGGTAAAGTAGTCGAAAGCACCAATTACTGTATTGTTAAAAAGCCCAAAGTCTACACCAAAGTTAAATTCCTTGGTAGTTTCCCACTTAAGTGCCGGATTTGCCGCTTGAATGGAAACAAAACCTGAAGGTAAGGTTCCGCCATCATTGCCTCCTAAATCATATGCCGTACCAACGTTATAATACTGATTGAAAAAATCAGGAACAAATTGATCTTGGTTGGGACCATATCTTGATTCGTAAAGACCAAATCTGGCCAGATCACCAATGGATTGGTTACCAACTTCACCATATCCGGCACGAAGTTTTAAATCCGACACCGCACCTTCATCATTGAAAAAATCTTCCTTGCTAATCCTCCAACCCAAAGTAGCGGCAGGAAAAACACCATACCTATTTTCATCACCAAATCGCGAGGAACCATCCCTACGAACGGTAACAGAGGCTAAATACTTATCTGCAAAAGCATAATTTAATTTCCCAAACTGGGACAACAGACTACTACCACTGGAACGTCCTGTATTGGTCCTGGCTCCTGTAGCCGCATCCAAAACAAAATAAGACTCAGTTTCCACTGCAAAGCCATCGGCTATGGCCGTGACCGAATCAAAATCATTTTTAATGGATTCTGCTCCGACCAATAGGCCAAATCGGTGATCTCCCAGTTCTAGGTTATAATTTAGGGTATTGGTAAAGACAACACTGGTAAACTTATTGGTGTCCAAAATCAACCTATTATTACTCCTGTTTACAAACCCATTGGCAACCGTGGGTTCAATGTCTTTACGTTTAAAATCATTATAATCAAGACCAATACTGGTCCTAAAAGTTAAATTGTCCAATAGCTGTAATTCGGCAAATACATTTCCGAAAATATTGGTCCTTTCCGTGTTGTCCCATCTATTTAAATATTGCATCAAAACAGGATTGTTACGATCAGAATATCCTGCTCCCAAAGGCCCTCCATAATTACCGTTGCTATCGAACAAGGGTATTGTAGGCACCAAACTAATGGCCAATGCAGGTGTTGGGGCGCTCCCTATGTCAGTAGAGGCCAAGGTTTCATCAGAGGTGGTAAAAGCCGTATTTACCCCTATCTTCAATTTATCGTTGAACAATTTAAAATTGGAATTCAATTTCCCTGAAAATCGTTCGTAACCGGTATATTTTAATATCCCCGTATTCTTTAGATGCCCCAAATTGATTAGATGAAAAGCTTTGTCCGTTCCCCCCGAAATAGAAACTTCATTATTGTACACATAACCCGTTTCATAAGCTTCATTTTGCCAATCCGTATCCCCTGCAGGCACATTGGTATCCCCCCCAACATAGGGCTGTAGGGTTACACTGTTTAGTACCGGATTATTTAAATCCCCATTCCAATCAAAATTATAGATTTCCCCATAACCTCCGGTTGGATCGGCACCATCGTTGACGGATGCCCTCCATAATGCTTCTCCTCTTTGTAGGGAATTCAGCATATCATAACGCTGCTTTTTTTCGGACTGTACGGAAATGTTGGAATTTACACTTACCCTATATTTCTCTTCCCCACCTGCTTTAGTACTATTCTTGGTGGTTACAATGATAACGCCATTTCCTGCCCTGGAACCATAAATAGAAGAAGCGGATGCATCTTTCAAAACCTGAACAGATTCAATGGTACTGGGATTAAGCCCTGAAAAAACCTCTTGCCTAACTGTTGGTACCCCATCTATTACATACAAGGGGTCGTTGTTCCCCAAGGTGGTAACCCCGCGAATTAGAATTCGGCTATTGGTACCATTAGGGTTTCCAGACTTTTCAACAAAAAGCCCTGGCACCCTTCCTTGTAAGGCCTGCATGGCATTACCGGAACTTAAACTTTGCCCTTCCACAGGGCCAAGTTCCACGACGGTGATAGCCCCTGTTAAATCGGCCTTTCTTTCGGTGGTATAGCCCGTTAGTACAACCTCGTCCAACATTTGTGCATCTGACCGTAATACAATATTAAAAGTTGTTTGCCCATTTACCGGTAGCGATAGGGTTAAAAACCCAACATAACTTACGGAAAGCGTAGCATCCGAGGGCACCTCATCCAAGGCAAAGTTACCATCAAAATCCGTTGTGGTACCATTGGTAGTGCCTGCCACCACCACGGAGGCACCTGGCAAAGGCATGCCATCATCCTGAGAGGTTACGGTACCTTTTATCTGCTCCTGGGCCAATAGCCCCAATGGAACAAACGTTGTTAGCAATAATAAGAGTTTCAGTTTCATAATTGAGTTGTATTTAGTTAATGTTAAGTTGATTTACTTCTATATCTGCAATAACAAAATTTTGGCCTGTAGTCTCTATCCTTAGTGTCTCGAATGGTGCATTGGGAAAGAAAATTTCGGTCATTACGGTTGCCCCATCATCAAAAAATAATTCTATGGATGTCTTGTCCAAAAGAATGGTTCCGGAAAGCTTTTCACTACTTGAAATTCGCGGGGCAATACTCTGCTTACTTGAAAATGTATCGGAAAAACCTACTTTACCCGATTTACTGCGGTCGATAAAATATTTGTTATCGGTGGCATCATATCCAAAGGATAATTCGTCCCCTTGTTTATTGGTAAGTTTAAAAGTGAAGCCATCCTTTTTGATATCGGCTATATTGAAGTTGATTACAGCCTTTGAAAGGTTTACCTTTTCCAAATCTATTAATTCCAATTCCCCTTCCACTGCAATATTTTCTTTCTTATACTTTACCCCTTTATAGGTATCCATTTCACCAACGGGATCAAAAGCCAATCTATAGGATTTAGAATCTTTAATCAATTTTACTTCCCTGGCCACGGTCATGGCACTACGCCAAGTTTCGGTAGGGACTTCATTGGCGTATTCCCAATTGGACATCCAGCCCATATAAAATTTCCCCCCTTTCTTGGAGGTGATATTTGAAAAGGTAACCCCGGCATAATTATCCTTCCCAAAATCTATCCAAAAGTTATGATCCTTATTCAATACCGTTTCAAAATCCTCATCCATGACAAATTTGGTACCATCAAAATCACCAATAAAATATTGGGTAGCACTGCCTCCATTTGGACCTCCGGGATTTATACTAACATAAAGTACCCATTTGGTCTCATCGGTACCCTCTACAGGAATCGGAAAAAGATCCGGACATTCCCATACCCCCCCATGGGTTCCTATCTCCTTATTAAAATCCCCGCCAAAATCTGATAATAGCTCCCAGTTTTTAAGGTCTTTAGACGCATAGAACATCACTTTGTCCTGAGCCGCCAAGACCATGACCCACTTTTCATGTTCTTCGTTCCAGGAAACCTTGGGATCCCTAAAATCCCTTATTCCCGGATTCTGGATAACAGGGTTGCCCGAGTATTTGGTCCATGTAAGCCCCTCATCCAAGGAATAGGCAATGGCCTGTGATTCTACATCAATTCCCTTGGCCTTTTCAATGTCCATATTATGATAGGTAAATATGGCTATAATAGGCACCTGCCCCCCTGTACCAAAGCCAGAGGTATTTTCCAAATCCACAACGGCACTTCCGGAGAAAATATATCCCTTGTCGTCCGGATATAAAGCAATAGGCTGTTCCTTCCAACTTACCATATCCGTACTTATGGCATGGCCCCAGTGCATGGGCCCCCATTTATTGCCATCGGGGTAATGCTGATAATACAAATGGTAGTATCCATTGTAATGGAACATCCCGTTGGGATCGTTCATCCAGCCCACCTTAGGGGTAAAATGAAAATTAGGTCGGTACAATCCTTCTTCCGAATCAAAAGAAACTTCACTTGGGGAAGTATTTCCCACATTCTCTTTTTGCCCTTGATCCTTGCAGGACAAAACAACGCAAAGACCCAAAAAGGCGACAAATAATCTTAATTTATAATTTTCCATATTCTTAAAAATTGATTTAATAATTAGACCTATTTATTCTTTTCAATATTCAATTTGGTTTTATCCCCGTTACCTTTGGACCTGATCAGGGACTTGGACAATGCCTCCAATGAAATACCTTTGGTTTCCGGCATAGCAAAGGCAACAAAAAGCAATTGCAAAAACATCATAAAAGCAAAAAAGGCAAACACTGTCCCAGCGCCTATAGAGGTAAACAGAACAGGTATCAAAGAAGGTATCACTGCGGCCAAAATCCAATGTACCGAGCTTCCAAAAGATTGTCCAGAACTCCTTAAATGGTTGGGAAAAATCTCAGAAATAAATACCCAGATTACTGTACCTTGGCCTATGGCATGTGCGGCAATGAACAAAAACAGGAATATGGCCACGGACATACCCTCCCAATCAAAGAAAAAAGCACAGGAAACCAAGGTCAGCGACATGATATATCCAAAGGAACCTATGTACATCAATTGCTTGCGACCAAACCTATCGATAAGAAAAATACCTAAGAGGGTAAAAAGCAGGTTGGTCACCCCTATTCCAATACTGCTTAACAAGGCAGTACTTTCACCTAGTCCGGCCTCTTCCAAAATTCTTGGGGCATAGTATAAAAAGGCGTTTATACCTGAAGCCTGATTAAAAAAAGCAATACAAAAAACAAGAATTAATGGGAAGCGGTATTTCTTCATAAAAATATTCTCACCCGGTACCTTATTTTCGTTTTCCTGATTTATTTCCAACATCAATTTTTCAACATCCTGACCTGGATTTATCAATTGAAGTACATTTCTTGCTTCATCGTTCCTTAGCTTGGTCAATAACCATCTGGGACTCTGGGGAACACTTAAAACAAATAGGGTATAAATAATTGCGGGTATAGCCTCCACTCCTAGCATCCATCGCCAGGCATTTTCACCTATCCCACTTAACAAGTAATTTGAAAGGAAGGCCACCAAGATTCCAAGGACAATATTAAATTGATACAGCCCCACTAATTTACCCCTATCCTTGGCCGGAGCTATCTCCGATATATAGGCAGGAGCTGCTATTGTAGATGCACCTACGCCCAATCCGCCCAAAAATCTAAAGAAAGCAAAGGTAATAGGGTCATTGGCCAATGCAGAACCCACGGCGGATACCGTATAAAAAACACCTATCCAGAAAAGTGTCTTTTTTCTACCCAACCTATTGGTAGGTATACCTCCCAATAATGCCCCCACTACAGTTCCCCATAGAGCCATTGCCATAACCACAGTTCCGTGAAATACATCTGAGGAACCCCATAACACCTGTAATTTCTTGTCAGCACCAGAAATCACTACAGTATCGAATCCGAATAGGAATCCGGCCAGAGCCGCAGTTATTGACCATATCAATATTTTCTTCATATCACAATTATTAAATATGAAGACTATATTATTACAATTAAATTGGGAATAATTTTAACAATGTTACAATATGTTATGATTTAGTTAACATTTGATCAAAAAAATCACAACTATCTAATTATCAATATTTTAATAAAAATAATTTAACCTTATGGCATTAAGTCGATTACACTTGTGTTACCCCCAACTACAAAATTGATACATTCAAAATGAAAAATTTCTTGAAACTGACTATCCCCAAGGCAAACTATAGTGGTATTTGGCCAGTTTCATTTTGACCGAAGGGGCTAAAAACCGAAATTTTATATTTTACCTCACCCGAAACTGCCGAAAAAGCAGTCCCGATCCTGCCTACCGGCACAGGAGGATTGGAACCCCCGACCCAAGGGTCGGAGAATCTTTAGATTGAATTCAAAAAGTAAAACACCTTAAAGAGATTTTTTATAGGCCCCTGGAGTAATCCCAAATTTCCCTTTAAAAGCTGTAGAAAAGTAATTTGGAGAAGAAAAACCGGTAGCATACCCGATTTCAGAAATGGAATAATTAGTGGATTCAAGCATAGATTTTGCCTTTTCCAGTCTGTAATTGGAAATATAATCGCTCACACTTATTCCCAACATGGCTTTAACCTTCCTATACAATTGAACCCTAGAAATGTTCAGGGCATCGGCGAGATTCTCCACGGAAAAATCGGTGTTGTCCAAATTGCCCTTTATCTCTTGATTTAGTTGGCGTACAAACAATTGTTCTGGATCACCAAAAGAATGTAACTGGTCTATTTTATGGATGTTATTCGTATAGTAATACCTCAATTTTTCCCTATTGTAGAGCAACGACTTTATCGATTGGGTTAAGATGGAGTAATTGAAGGGCTTTGTCAAATATAGATCGGCACCACATTCAAGCCCTTTTATGAATGATTCCTTGTTGCTTAAAGCAGTCAAGAGGATTACTGGTATATGAGAGGTTCTAAGATCGTTTTTAAGCATTTGGCAAATTTCAAATCCACTTTTATCAGGTAAATTAACATCGCATAAAATAACGTCGGGAACATGTTCAAATGCCATTTCGGGCCCATCGGTGCCATCGGACAATAGCATATCGTATTCACTGCCCAATTTGTTATTCAAAAAGAATGATAAATCCCGATTATCCTCAATCAACAGAATAGAATATTGTTCCTCACCATTTTGATTCTCCATTCCGCTTAAGCCATCATTTAAAGTAATATACTCCGAAAAATTGATCAGGGTCGTATCCACTAATTCGGGATCTACCACAATTTGATCCTCATTAAAATGAGTATCCCCTTTAAATAGCGTAATAATAAATTCTGTTCCCTGATAGGATTTAACTTCAATTTTACCAAGATGCAATTCTACAAATTGCTTGCTCAGGTGAAGCCCAACTCCTGAGCTATTTTTCCTATTATTGGAACCCTTAAAAAAAGGTGTAAACACAAACTGCAGTTCATTTTCAGGAATACCTATTCCATTATCCTTAAAATGGATGGTAACTATACTCCCTTCCTTATTGTCATGAATTTCAATATTGATCCTTCCATTATCCGGTGTAAATTTAAAGGCATTGGACAGAAGGTTGAAGTAGACCTTATCCATTAAATTTCGGTCTATAAACAACTCCAAATCTTCATTATTGGAAATAATATTGAATTTTATCCCTCTCTTTTTGGCCTCCACTTTAAACTCGTTGAATATATTACTGGAAAACTTAAAAATATTTGTTCTTGAAGCCCTAACATTGAATTTTTGGTCCTCCACCTTTCTAAAATCCAATAAATTATTTATCAACCTCAGCAAGCGATTGGAATTATTTTGAATCAGCTCTACTTCAAACCCGGTTTTAAAGCCTTTTTGCTTATGCCAGTCCCTTAAAGATTCTATGGAACTCATAATTAATGTGATAGGGGTCTTAAACTCATGGGACAGCCCTGTAAAAAAGTTTAGCTTGGCTTCATTACTTTCTTTTACCTCCTTGGCTATTTTCTCGATTTGATTTCTTTGGACCGTAATTTTTCTATTGGTGATCTCCAATTGCCTATTTTTCTTGGCAATCGCAACTTTGGAATATATACTATAAATGGCCAAACCTAGAATTGTAAAAGAAAATACCAGTATAATCTTTAAAATATTATTTTGGGAATAGTAGAGCTCCTTTTGCTTATTTACGGCAGTAACCTGTGACTCCAGGAGGGTCTGCTGCTCATTTATTTTATTCAACTGGTTTTGCATAATTTCCGCATTAAACCTGTCGATTATCGTAGTACTAAGGATATTATTTATGGGTACCACTTCATTATTCAAGATTTTCAAGGCCGTCTTTATGGCCTCATCGCCTCCGGTAGGATATAATATGGTAGCGTTCAACACTCCCTCCTTCACTAATTGGATGCCCCCATTAGGCCCATTTAGACCATCGACACCTATGATTTTAATTTTATCCTCCATGCCCAAATTTCTTGCCACCTCCCATGCACCTAGGGCCATTCTGTCATTATGGACAAAAACATAATCCACCGGTCCAATTTCCTGTAACAGTTCCATAAAACCGTCGGTAATGGATTCTTTCTCCCAATCGCCTTCAATGGTTCCCATAAATTCTATGTTCGGGAATTTGTCCACAATCTGATGGAATCCCAGACTCCTTTCCTCTGCAGGAGAAGATCCAGTCAGTCCCCTAATTTCAACAACTTTTAGTGAATCATGTACATTAGAAACTATAATCTTCGCCGCATTGCGGCCTACTTCAATGTTATCCGCTCCCACATAAGCGGTATATTTTTGATTATCCGTTTTTCGATCCACTACCAGAACCGGGATACCGGCCTTCATTGCTTCTTCTACAATAGGAGTTATTGGCTTGGATTGTATTGGGGAGACTATAATTATATCTACACTATCCGCTATAAATGCCTTTAGCTGCGTAATTTGCTCCTGAACGTTATAATTTGCGTTGGAAATACTCAAAGTAATATTGGGATATAAGGAAGCTTGCAGCTTCATGGCATTATTCATGGACTGCCTCCACTCGTCAGCTATCATAGCTTGGGAAAACCCAATCTTTATTTCCTCTTGATCTTTCCGATTAGCACAAGATTGAAGTAAAAAAATAAAAACTACTGCAGATAGAAAAAAAACGCTTTGGAACCTCATTAAATGTTGGGTTAAAATGTAAACTTAATGAAATTGAAAACAGTTATGTACATCCTCCTATTAATTTCAAATAAATACCTAAAGAGAATGCTATACTTAAATTTAGCATTTAATCAACCCTAAATTACAAATACAATATAAAATAAGTGACTAACATTGCCATTAGGAATCTTGGATTAGCAAAATCTGGAATAAAACGTACTGAGAGAATTCTGAATTTTACTTTCGGAATCCTATTTTAACAAACTAAGCAATCATTTGAATCCAAATAATATCAAATTATATGATAAAATGAAACTCAAAGTGCAATGCCAATTACAATAATTTAAGACCACATGCCAGCTGTGATTACATGACTCCCAATCAAGCCCATTCAGTAACAGCTAAACTTAAAAAACGATGAAAAAACTATCAAAATTACAACAATCCTAAAATGACTGTACAGTCATTTTAGGATTAAGAAAAAGAGTTGTATAATTATATCAGGGTTAATTTAATAACTTGTATAGCTATTTTAGGACGGGTCATTGTCCGGGGATAAGCCATAGATACTCCATAGATAGTCCATAGATACTCCATAGTTAGTCCATAGTTAGTCCATAGTTAGTCCGTATATGAAATGAGCACGACCAAAATTTGGTCGCCAGCCCAAAAAATTCATTCTGGCGGGCAAACTCAAATGAAGATATGCGAATTACACCCGCCTGAACGATGTAGTCGGGTAGGTATGACCGCTAAAAAACCCGTCCGTAACGGCACGGGCGGACAATAAATATCTACATATGAAAATAGGGAAAATAGGCCTGGATCCACCCCTTTTTGGCGCGCCAAAATAGCTCCGTTTAAAGTTCCTTTTTACCTTTAATGGACGGCATAATACGCTCCGGGATCCCTTGCGGAAAACGAAGCTAAAAAGCAGTGTTTTTATGTAGCTATTTTTTCCATAGGAATATTTGCATAAACACAGTAATTGTTCCTGATCCGCAAAAACCCAGATTTTGGACTTGATCCAGAATTAAAAATCGCCTCTCCGCCGAAAAATTTGGACATCGGGCGTAAAAAAACCTCCGCATTAGGGAGGTTTTTTCTTGTTGTACAGGCGGAGAGACTCGAACTCTCACACCTCACGGCACTAGATCCTAAGTTTGCTAATTATTAAATCAAATTGCAACAAAAAAAACCAAACTATTTCATTTTCAGTGTATTATACTGAATGTAATAAAATTTAATATCATTTAATATCAAATGATATCGCCAAATGTTGTACCTATGTTGTACCTGAAATTTTATTATCTTTAAAAATAGAGATTCTAAAATGGCATCATTAGCGACAATAACTTTAAGAAAAAAACCTAATAAAAGAGGGTTATTTCCCTTATCTATTAGGGTTACTAAAAATCGCAAATCCAGTTATATTTACCTTGGGCACTACTTAGACCTAAAATATTGGGACGAGAACAGAAAATGCGTTAGAAAATCACATCCGAACGCAGTTTACTTAAACAACCTCATTGCTACAAAGTTGGCCGAAACCAGCAAGATTTTGCTAAAATTGCAGACCAATAATAGTGATATCACACCACTACAAATTAAAGATGAAATAATTTATAAAGATAAGGGAAAATCATTTTTCGAGATTGCCGATATGCATTTAAAAGAATCTATTGCCAATAAAAAATTCTCCAGAATATCTGTAGAAAGGGCATATATCAATCACCTTAAAAGATATTCAAAATCCAAGGCATTAATCTTTCAAGATATTGACGAGAAATTTTTGAAAGATTATAAAACACATCTAATAATCGACAAATCACTTTCCGAACGTACTGTAGTTAATCATTTTGTATTTATAAGACTTATTTTCAATAGGGCCATCCGAAATGGAATTGTGGATAGAAAGTTCTATCCATTCGGTATAGGAAAGATCATCATCAAATTTCCAGAATCTAGAAAAATAGGATTGACCATAGACGAGATTCTTGCTATTGAAAATTTGGACAATTTAAGCCCGGAAGAGGAACATGCAAGAAACGTATGGTTATTTAGTTTCTATTTAGCAGGTATACGGATAGGAGACGTATTAAAAATACGATGGAGCGATATCTACGACGGTCGATTGCATTATACGATGAGTAAAAATTCCAAAATAGTTTCCCTAAAGCTTCCGGAAAAGATCCAACCTATTTTGGAGACTTACCTAAAATATAAAGATGGTGCAGATGACTTTGTTTTTCCTGAGCTTAAAGTTTCAGACCCTAAGAACCCCGAAGACATTTATATCAAAATTAAGACGGCCAATAAACGCCTTAACAGGCAATTAACCAATATTGCTTCTCACGCAAAAATCAGTAAAAAACTTACTATGCACATAGCTAGACATAGTTTTGGTCAAATTGCTGGCGATACAGTACCCGTGCAACTATTACAAAATTATATAGACACTCATCTGTAACAACAACAATGATGTATCAATCCAGCTTTATAAGTACCGAAACGGATAGAGCCCTTGAAAATATTGTGAATTTTTGATTCAACTACCTGAAATAGCGACACAGCTCTATATTGGTGGGATGTGATATGTAACAAATACTAGGCTAACTTTGTTTGGTCACAATCTTACTTTAAGAATCTTACCAAATCCCTTCCACCATATAGTACCCGAACAATTCTAATATGATTCTCTAATATTCTATAGAATATTATGTGGGAAACGTAAGGGAGGCTAAATAGCCCTTCCTTAATTTCATTCCGTTTTTTGCCAATACCTGGGTTTTCTGCCAAGAGCACAAAGTATTCTTCCATTTGAATTAAATAAGATATCGCTTGGGCCTTGCCAAATTTGTATTCTCCAAATTCAAAGATTTCCTCGATGTCGTTTTCTGCCTCTTGCGCAAGAACGTATTTGGACATTAGGCTTTTCTTTTTGAAGCTATAATTTCTTGCATGGATCTTTGGCTATCAGGACCGTCCCAACCTTTCTCGATTTCCTTTCTTAAATCTCGAATTACTTTTTCCCGATATATGCTATGAAGTCTTAGGGCGTCCCTAATAACCTCACTGTTGTTTTGGTATTCCCCGGATTGAACCTGTTCAGAGATATACTCCTCTTGCTTCTTTGTGAAACTAATATTCATGACTTATATTTTTTAAAAGTAAAGATAATAAATTTATCCATATGTGTCAAATATGGATAATACAGTTTTTGATTTCACATTGATTTAATGGTGCTAAACTTCCCAAATCTTACAAAAACTTTGCGCATGGATCCTGATTCGATTTTATAGCGTTCCGGGGGATAAGCGTTAAATAAAATCGAATTAGGGCGCAACCTACTTTTGACCTGGCTTTACTTCTTTTCTGGACCATATCAAAAAGTCCTTGTAGATATCGGGATGCTCTTTAAAATAGCTATTCAGTTCCGTTGGATTGGCTGCTTTTCCCTCTTCGAAAGCCTTCTCCTTTTCTTCTTCGAACTGTACCACCTGGTAGCCCAAATAGCCCGAAATGGATAAAGAAATAATTAATATCAAACTGACCATGAACAATAGCCATTCAGGGATGATCTGCGACTTTTTCAACTGCTCCCCTATTTGGTCGGTTCTTGTATCCTGCCCTTGGAAATGATCCCCCTGTGTTCTGTTGAGTTCCTTCAGTTCTTTTCTGATCGCCGAAATATCCTGTACCGTTTCCGAACCCTTGAGTTCCTTGCTCAAGGTCTCCAGTTTCACCAACATCCGTCTCAAACCTTCCAGTTCGTCCGTCAATAATTCCGTAATCTCGTCCAACTTTGCCATAACTTTTTCTTTTATTATTAATATCCTATCTCTAATCCCGCACTTTTTTGGATCGCCTGTTTGATGGCCTGTTTTGCCAACTTCAAGGTGATATTACCACTGAGCTGGGTGGCCTTTCCCATGAGGCTGACTTTATTGACCTTGTTCTTGACGAAGCCCTTACCCGCGTTTTCCCCTATCCCCATCAACAATCTACTGCCCGACATGGAACGGTGCACCTCGCTCCCCTTTAGGCTGTGTCCCTTAAATTCAAACCGAAATCCCTGTAATCGGTTCGACTTGTTGATACTGGGAACAACATTTATATCCTTTTCTCCCATTAATCTGATGTACCGGTCCAGGTCCTGGGGGCGGTGTTCGGCCATGACCTTTTCATGGACCTGTTTGATCTCAAATCGTATAAGTTTGATCCGGTCCAATTTTTCCTGTTGCACCTCCCTTGCCGTGGTCAGCCCCATTTCCTTGGCAACATTTTCCGCAGCCTGCTGGCTCCTCTTTCCGATAAAACTGTCGTTATAGGCCCTACCGTTAAAATCGATGCGGTTTACGTACAAATGGACATGGGTATGTTGTTGGTCCCTGTGTACAAAGCCGATGGCCTGGTGCTCCTGTAGTTTCATTTCCTTGAGGAACTTTTCAGTTATCTCGCCAAGCCCTTTGGAATCAAGTTCCTTTCCATCCTCTATGGTAGGGCTAAGGACAAAGCTCAGGGTATTGTTGGTGCACCTGGTATTCTGATCTTGGATGATCTTGAATTCCGCCGTAATCTCCTTTGGAGTTTCCCCAGCCAGATGTTTGGAATAAACTACCTCCGCATCCTTTTCCTGGTTCCAGCCATATTGCATGGAAGCCCTGGTGTGCGATATCGATTTTCCCTTGCCTATCATTTTTTGAAATTTTTGAGGTGGTCCCGTATTTCCTCGGCCAGCTTTGTGACCTCTTCCGCCAGTTTGGGATTTCGTTTTCGGAACATGTTCCCGATCAGCTTAAAGTTTGTTGCATACTGGATCAGCATCTTATAGATGTCTATCTGTTCCTCCGTCAAGCGTTCGATGATCCTGTCCCCGAAAGCAGCACGACGGCAATATTCGCTTACGCTCAGACCGCTCTTTTTGGCCTTGATCCTTAGCAGTTTCTTCTCGAATAGGGAACAGCGGAATTTGATATAGGTCCTTTTCATTTTTTGTTTCTTTGCAACCATCGGGAGCAAAGCAAGATCGTCTTTGTGGCAACAAAGACACATCTTGAATTCCTTCCCCGACGGGTCATAGTTTTTTGGACATCAACCATGCGTTCACATCCTTAAAATCCTTGTACAAGTTTGACATGTCCCTGCATTTTGGGCTCTGTTCCATCAATAATTTTGTGGCACTTTTCCCTGCTTTGTCATTGTCCAGATAGAGTGCTATGGATTGATAGCGCTTAATTACTCCGGGTATTTTTTCCACAAATGCCAGGGAGTTCAATATCAACAAGTCATTCTTTTCCATTAGGTTTTTATCCCGTTCCAACAGGCTCAACATGTCGAACATGCCCTCTGTAACTATCAATCTGCGGTTACCGTTCTTTATGTAGGTGATGTCCTTTGGGGAGCTGGAGTTCTTATAGTATTTGTTCCGAAGCTCCCAACCTCCTGAATCATTCTTCAATCCGATGGCGAAAAAGTTTCTGCCCCGAAGGATGTAATGGACCTCCTGGCAAAGTTTGGCTGCCGTGGAAACAGGGATTTTGCGTGAGTTAAGATAACCGATCAATGCAAAATGTCCAATGGGTCGTGCGTAGCGGACCCGGATACCGCTTGCATTTTGTTCGGGAATTAATGGCCGCTGCTGAAAAGAAAAAGAGATCTGGCCGTTCTCCAACCAATCCAAGGTTTCCTTAACCGATGATCCGTTTATAATACAGACCAGGTCGATCACATTGCCCCCTCTCCCGGCCCCATGATCGTACCATCTATTGAGTTCCTTGGACACCTTGAAAGAGGCTTGGTACTCTGGCCTGAAAGGACTTAGGAACCAAGCTTCTTTTTCCGTCGATCTGGCAGGAAAGTGCCCGAGTTTTGCCAGCGCCTTCTCGATGGGAAAGGCTCGGGCTGTTTCACACCTCGTCCTAAATGTTCTCTTTTTGTGCATTTCTTGTCTTTTGGTCCCATTTCCCATCATCATTCTTTTTTGATGACAAAATGATGACAAAACGATGACGGCCCAACCCCCCGTCTTTATTGACACGAACTCTATCTGTCATCGTTTCATCAAAAAAAAGTATAAATAGAGGGGTGTTTTTTCTTTTCATTGGCAATTTTTTTGGCAAATGATGACAGACCCACCGCATCGCCCATGGACATTACGTTTCACCCATCATCGATTTGTCATCGTTTCATCGTTTTTCTATTCTTCCCCAAACTGCTCCAATAGGAAATCCTTCTTTATGGTATAATATCTTCCCTTGCCATCTATCCATCCCATCACTCCTTCCGGCCAGATCATCAATTTCCGGTAGACCATGGAATTCTTCTGATTAATCAGCTTCCAGTCCTTTTTCAGGATATGCCTCAATTGGGTAAGGTCCGTTTTGATCCGGGTACGGTTCAATAATTGAAGGGCATCCAAGGGGCATAACTCAAGCTCTTCAAGGTCAAAGGTTTCCATCGCACTCAGTATCACACTGGCTAGTTCCTTTTCCACTCGGTTCCTATTGTTCCGCATTAAACTTTCCAGGGCCTTGGTCCTGATCTGGGAAGGGGAGAACCACATCCGGGTCTTATTGGGACTGGTGAGTTTTCTAATTTGTAGATGGCACAGGAAAGCAGGTATCTCCGCTTCCAAAAAATCCAAAAACTGGGTTTCCTCTTTCTTCAGGGAGGGTAACTTCAACACCCAAAAACGGGTCTCATTATCGTCTATTTTGATGAAATTGTCCTCATTGTTGCTGCAAAGGATGAACTTGCCAAAGAACTCGACCTCCCTTTTGTCCTTGCCCTTGGCCTCCAGCTTATTGATATTGGTCGTGCTCAGGTACTTGATGCGCTCGGTCAGCTCTTCCTTATTGAAAAGCACCTCGTCGATGCAGATCAAAAGCTTGTTCGCCCAATCGGCGTTGAATTGGCTGCTGAAACTGTCATTGGTAAGGTAGGTCATGTTGTTGTCGAACACGAGCTTCAGCCATTTAAGAAATGTACTCTTGCCTGTGGACCTTTCCTTGGATACCAAACAGAGGATCGGCAGGATTTGCACAGGTCTTAAATATAATAGTTGCAGATAGTCCATTCCGAGATCCGATTGTTGCCCGAAGATGTGTTCCAAAAGCTGCTGGGTATAGGGAAAGTCTCCCTCTTGGGGTTTATGGGGCAAGGGAGAATAGGTATTGTAAAAACCGTGGCACTCCTGTTCAAAATGGATATGGCAGGGAAGACAGGTGAAACCATCGTATTTTTTTATGCCGCCGATATAATTCCTTCCGTGATCCTGGCGGATGGCCTCTAGGGTCCAAGGTACTATGACCTCCCTCAAATTCCCTGATATGGTAGGGACACTCACTAATTTGTAATAATTGGTGCCCACGCGAATGTAGGGTATGTCGTCCATGTGTATTGTGTTTGGCACCAGAGAGATCCCACTGGTGCAATATTAATTTAAGTGATTACTTGATTGGCCTTTATATTGGCCATGGCCCAGGTTTGGGCTTCGTGTTACTCCGCGGATCTTTGCCCGTTCCGGAGCAGCCATTCAACGATTTTCTTTTTCTCGAAAAAGAGCATTTTACCGTTGGGCTTGGAATATGGGATCTTTCCCACAGAGGTGAGCTTGTACAGATAACTTCTGGATATTCCCGTAAAGTCACAGGTCTCCTCAAAAGTCAACACTTCCTTATTGGCGATCAATAGTTTTTCCAAACGATCCAATCGCTCCAAGATTAAAAAATTGTCCATTTGTTTCTTATTTAAGGTTGTTAAATGAACAAAAGCGCTTTTATCTTCCTACGCCATTGTAGGTAGGATAAATGTATGAAAATAGGCAAAAAAGGAATGTGAAAAATTGCAATAGTTATTCACAACTAATTGAGGTACAATAAATTACAACAAATCATATCAAATAATATTGCACTTAGCTTCCCTTAATTTTATTGGATATCATTTGATATCAAATGGCCACAACATATAACAATGGAAAAATGTCGATTTCTAGGGGATTTTGTAGTTATTAACAATGAATTTAGAAGGGCCAGGTAAATAATGGCTCCTAAAAACACAGATTTCATATAGATTGTCTTTCTAAATTGCAATCCTGACCGCAGCTTGTTGCTAAATAATTTTATCGGAAAAGCATATATAAATTATGTGCTACAAATGATTTTCAGATTCCAAAACTTGATGAAAACTTAACATTCTCAAGAGAAATTTAATTCCATGAAAGGCTTTATTACAAAATTAGATTGCAATTTTTTTTAAAACCAATGTATCTCTGTTTGTTTTTTACAATTCTTTCGATACCAAATAAACCGTGTATAATAAATAAAAACTGATTAATATAAAAGCTTCCCATCGATCCAATATTCTTTTTCGCCCCGTAAGCATTGCGATAATTAAAAAGACAGTGCCTCCCACTATAATTAATATATCTTGATTAAAATTTTTGCTAAACTCGATTGGACCGATAACCGCACTTACGGATAATATAAACAGAATATTGAAAATATTAGAACCTATTACGTTGCCTATAGCTATGTCGCTTTTCTTTTTAATTGCGGCTATTATGGAAGTTACCAACTCTGGCAAGGATGTTCCTGCTGCGATAATGGTCAAACCGATAATCTTTTGGCTTACGCCCAATGTTGTTGCTATGTCCACTGCATTGTCTACCACAAGTTTCCCCCCTACCAAAAGACCTACTAGCCCAAAAATTATCAACCCCCAGATTTTATAATTCGCTTTTTTATGATAATCACTATCCTCATTTTTTTCTAATTTCATTTTCTTGGAAACGTAATAAAGAAAGGAGAGAAAACAAGCAAATAGAATGACACCATCAAGTCTTGAAATTTTTGAAGTTGCAGTAAAAAAGAAATCGTTTGCCAATACAAGAAACAACAGGGTTATTAATAGAGAAATTGGGATTTCTCTCCAAGCTGTTGAGGATTGCACGGTAATGGGGTAGACTAAACCTGCAATTCCCAAAATAATAAATAAGTTAAAATTATTACTTCCTATAACATTCCCTAAAACTATATCAGAATGTCCATTGAACGAGGCCACCGAATTGACTATTAATTCCGGTGCAGATGTTCCGAAAGCAACTATTGTTAAACCTATTGCCAAATCTGAAATTTTGTTTTCTCTCGCTAGAGAGGAGGCCCCGTCGACCAGCCAATTTGCCCCTGCAATTAAGGCTGTAAAACCTACCAAAAGTAAAAGCGAAGAAATTATTATCATAAACTATCTTTATAAGATTTTTACAATTCAATAAACCAATTTAAATTCACCCAAAAACTATGTCTCGTATTGTTGTTTAAAAAAGAGTTTACCCTATAGTCTAATCCCATTTCAATTTTGTTAGTGCTCTTTAAGTTATAACCTAAGAGTGGAACAAGGCGAATTTCAAGGTCATAGCCATAATCCTGCCAACTATTAAGGTATTCGTTATTAAATTTAAAATAGAATTCCCGAGGGTCAACCGATTGTCCATCTAGCGCCACTTCTGAAGCTATGCGATATCTTAATCTGAATTCGGGCTTTTCCATAGGAGAAAATGTTTGATCAGTGGAAAGGCGATGTGCTAACCTCAAATTGGTCAATCTTTGCAGCACAGTGTATTGTTGAATAAATCTGTGAAATAACTTTTCCTCTTCAAACCTAATAAGATAGCCGCTTGCTACCCGTGAATTTAATCCAACTTTTTTGGCGGCAATCATTGAAAGGTCAGTAAGAATATAGTTATACTTCCTTTCTATAATTCCATTGAACTCTCCACTTCGTAAAAGATGTCGTGATTCTAGCTTTGTATTAAGTGACCAATCATTTTCCAATTTGTAATTTACATTTATAGAAGGCAACAATCCAAACAAGTAGGAGCTTTGGGCTGATATGTTGTTAGAAAATTGACTAAAAACAATAAATAATACTAGATGAAATTTATTAATACTCAAGGTGATTACTGGGTTTAAATATTATTGGAGTAGCCATAATTAATTGTCCATTATCGTTAAAGAGGTATTCAAATAGTTGAGTATTCTTATCGCAATGGCACTTTAATATAATTTCATATTTAACGGTCAAATCTTTAACTGATACATCCGACAACAGTTTTAAAAGTAACGCCGTTTGATTTCCTGTGTATTGTATTTGCGTTTTTACAATTTTGTGCTTTATACAGTCTTCCTTTAGTTGTTTGATTATTAAATTCTTAAATGGCATATATAAATCATTCCATTTCATTTCAATTTCAACATCTTGAATAATTCCGTGTATATCAAATTCAATGCTGTGCTTTTCTCCGTTTCTTTTAAATTTGGCTTCAATACTTTTACTTTCAAAGCCTTCCTCCAAATACCATTTAACTTTATTCTTCAAGCTTAAAGAATCGATAAAATTTAACGCATTGGAGGGAACGTATTTTTGTTTTAAACGACTTTCCCTTTCATACTTTTCTTGTGCCAATATATAATTGGAAAAATTTCCAAAAATCAAAAAAAACAAAGTGACAATAACATACTTAACCATTTATTTTCTTTTTTATCATTTTTTGAATAAATACATTACTGGGTATAGTTATTTGTTCCCCTTCATTTGTTTTAAGGATGATGAAAAAAAGACCTATATCACTAACTCTTCCTACAATTTCATAGTCTTTATCCATTATGCTAATCGTATCTTCCAATTTTACAGGGTGGTTAAAGAATATAATAATACCGGAGGTAATATTGGATAGGATTGACCATTGGGCAAACATTGCAATACCCAGAATAGTAACTGTCGACCCCACGAAAACGGCCAATTCTGATTGGTCAACCCCCCAAATTATTAAGATAATTATAATGCAAACCGTGAGGTTAATAATATTAATCGCTTTTTTAATGATTTTGCCCCTTGCCTTTTTCAACAAACTATTGGAAACTGTTTTATCTACTAATTTAGCTGTCATTATAAACAATAAAACGAATCCAATAACTACTGCCGCCGTTTCAATAATTTTTAACTGTGTATTCTCCATTATTTCATATTTATCGCATTAACTTCATTTTTTGTTCGATCCAAGTTTCAACCAAGAAAATAGATGGGTCTCTTTCAAGAACGCATCCATGTCATTGTATTTATTTTTAAAAATTGCAATACCATTAATTTAATATAATAGTTAGGCTTCATGGAAGAAACTATATCTTGGAATATTGTCATTTATATTCCTTCCAAATAGAATCTAATTTCGACGAGGTTTTATTTACAAGCGAGTCCAAATTATTAATTTTTAGATCTTCCAAATTCATTACCGAATCTAAACTTTTAACCCTGTTAATTTCGGTATTAATGACCGAATCTAATTGGTTGGCCTTATTTGAAAGGTTGTTCAATTGATTTTCAAACTTGCTGGTTACGTCTGAGCAGGATGCAAGAATGACAAGGCAAATTGTAGTAACAAAAAGGGATAATGAGGTTTTCATAATTTGGGCCTTAATAATTAGCAGTAGCAAATATATAAATACTTTCCTATATAATAGTAAAACTATTATTAAAAAGAGTATATGTAATCTTAAATAATGTTTTACTTCAATTTTAAATTGTTTAGCTTTGTTTTTATATCATTCAATTATGTCAGTGGAAATTAAAATTTCTCTAAATGAAAGTATTTATCTAAGAGACCCTCAAGACTCCACATTGGGGCGAAACATTATTAAGCACAGTATTTTGTTAATTGACGAACTGGGCTTTGAAGCTTTTAATTTCAAAAAATTGGCACAGAAAATTGGTTCAACAGAACCTTCTGTTTATCGTTACTTTGAAAACAAGCACGCCCTACTAATTTATTTGGTTTCTTGGTATTGGGAGTGGGTAGCCTATCTTATTAAAATAAACACAATTAATATTAATGACCCGAAAAAGAAATTAGAAATAATCATCAATTCCTTTGTTTTGGCATCAGTGGACAATCCGACTACCGACCATGTTGATGAAAATATACTTCACAGGGTCGTCATTGCCGAAGGAACAAAAGCCTATAGGACAAAAGAAGTGGATGAGGAAAACGGAAAAGGTCTTTTTGAACATTACAAAAAACTTATCACAAAGGTTGCTGTGGTAATTTTAGAAATCAATCCTTCATTTGAGTATCCATACGCCTTGGCCAGTAATTTATGTGAGATGTCCAACAACCAGATCTACTTTGCCAAGCACTTACCTAAGCTCACCGATATAAAAGTAGAAGAAAACAAATACTCTGAAGTACAAAAAATGCTCAATTATTTTGCATCCAAATTGTTAGGTTACGAAATGTAATTGGAGCAAGATTTGGACTTGTTTTTCTTAATAAATACAGTAGTAGGCATGGACCAAGTTAATCCTTTTGGAAATTCTATTTTATAAAATTTAGCAGTCAATTGACCACAAACAACATCAAATTATATGTTAAAATAAAACTTTAACAAATGTTGTACCTATGTTGTACCTGAAATAAAAAAGCCGACTCCTAAAAGTCGGCTTTCCCATGTTGTACAGGCGGAGAGACTCGAACTCTCACACCTCACGGCACTAGATCCTAAGTCTAGCGTGTCTACCAATTCCACCACGCCTGCATTCAACCCGATTATTATCGGGATGCAAATATAAAGTAATTTTTCAATTTTAAAATACTTAGGCATTAAAAAGTTCTTTTTTGTAAATTTAGCCTTCAATCAAAACATTTTATGCATCAAATTTCAGAGTACCTAGCACAGAACAAAGCACGTTTTATCAATGAACTGATACACCTCCTAAAGATCCCCTCGGTAAGCGCCGACCCTGCCTATTCCCAGGATGTCATCAATGCTTCCGAAGCCGTTAAGACCTCACTTCTGGAAGCAGGTTGCGATACCGCCGAAATATGCGAAACCAATGGATACCCCATAGTCTACGGGGAAAAAATAACAGACCCGGAACTCCCCACCATATTGGTATATGGCCATTACGATGTGCAACCTGCCGATCCCATTGACCTATGGAACTCCCCGCCTTTTGAACCCGTCATAAAAACCACCCCCAATCACCCCGAAGGTGCCATTTTTGCAAGGGGCGCCTGCGATGACAAGGGACAAATGTACATGCACGTAAAGGCGTTGGAATTTATGGTAAAAACCAACCAATTGCCCTGTAACGTAAAATTTATGATAGAAGGGGAAGAAGAAGTGGGCAGTGAAAACCTGGGCACTTTCGTGGCCGAAAACAAAGAAAAATTGGCCAATGACATCATTCTAATTTCGGATACCGGCATGATTGCCAATAATGTGCCCTCCATAACCACCGGACTACGGGGACTTAGCTATGTGGAAGTAGAAGTAACAGGACCCAATAGGGACCTACATTCCGGCTTGTACGGTGGCGCCGTGGCCAACCCAATCAATATATTGACCAAAATGATCGCGGCCCTGCACGATGAAAATAACCGCATTACCATCCCAGGTTTCTATGATAAGGTAGAAGAACTTTCCAAGGAAGAAAGAGCAGAAATGTCAAAGGCCCCCTTTAGCCTGGACAACTACAAAAAATCCTTGGATATAAAAGCCGTTTATGGGGAAAAGGGCTATACCACCAACGAACGCAACTCCATTAGACCAACCTTGGACGTAAACGGAATTTGGGGAGGATATACGGGTGCGGGAGCAAAAACCGTTATTGCCAGTAAGGCCTATGCCAAAATTTCCATGCGCCTGGTACCCCATCAGGATTGGAAGGAAATTACAGCACTGTTCAAAACCCATTTCGAAAGTTTGGCCCCGGACGGAGTTACCTTAAAAGTAACCCCTCACCATGGCGGTCAAGGATATGTAACACCTATTGACAATAATGGCTATAAGGCCGCTTCAAAAGCCTACGAAACCACTTTTGGTAAGACCCCCATACCTCAGCGAAGCGGCGGCAGCATCCCTATTGTTTCGCTTTTCGAAAAAGAATTGAAAAGCAAGACCATTCTTATGGGCTTTGGGCTGGACAGCGATGCCATACATTCCCCCAACGAGCATTTTGGAATTTGGAACTACCTAAAGGGCATAGAGACCATTCCATATTTTTATCAGTACTTTACGGAACTATCCCAATAAGATAATATCCTTTTTTTTGGGCGTTTCCCTAACGGATCGTTCTTTCCGCTGTATCTTTTTTGGTTCATGTCCAATCCTTCACAAGGTAGCCCTGCATGGCTTGAACAACCAAACTTATCCACAAAAAGATACCTCTACATTTGTAGAATTAAATTATTTGCTCTATGTTTGTAGAGCACATATTCATTTCACCAATGAAACTATCAAAAACGGAAGAAGAATTAATGAACCATCTCTGGAAGCTGAACAAAGCTTTTATGAAAGATCTATTGGAAGTTTATCCCGAGCCCAAACCTGCCACCACTACTGTGGCCACTTTGCTAAAACGGATGACGGACAAAGGCTTTGTTGGGTATACACTATTGGGCAACGCTAGGGAATACTATCCCCTAGTAAAGAAAAAAGACTATTTCTCCAAGCACTTGGACGGACTCATTAAAACTTTTTTCAATGACAGTGCTTCCCAATTCGCCTCCTTTTTTGCCAAAGAAACCGATTTGAGCAAGCAAGAATTGGAAGAATTAAGAAACTTAATAGATACCGAAATTAAAAACAAGTAGCCATGTGGATCTATCTTTTAAAATTCAGTGCGTGTCTGGCCATACTCCTACTGTTTTACAAATTGGTGCTGGAGAAGGTCCATTTTCATCATTTTAAAAGATATTATCTGCTATCCGCCTTTATCATTTCCCTAAGTATCCCCTTAATCACCTTTACCCATTATGTTACAGTTACATTGGAACCTGCCCAGATTCCAACCTATATTGAGCAGACCAGAGGTAATTTAATAGAAAACAAAACCGACATTGCCCAAATTTTACCCATTATTTTATGGGGTATTTACATTTTAGGCGTATTCATTTTCGTACTCAAGTTTTTGGGAAACCTCAGGTCCTTGCTCAAAAATATCAAGAACAATCCCAAATTAATATCGGGACGTATCCACCACGTATTGCTTCAAGAACTCATTGTACCACACACCTTTTTTAGCTATATCTTTTTCAACCGAAAAGATTATGAAACCCAAAAAATTCCCCAAGAAGTGTTTTGGCACGAGGAAACCCATGCCCAACAAAAACATAGCCTGGACATCTTATTGTTGGAACTGCTCCAAATTGTCCTTTGGTTCCACCCCTTGGTCTACTGGGCCAAGCATTTGGTAAAACTGAACCATGAATTTTTAGCGGACCAGGCCGTTCTAAAAAAAGGAGCAAGTGTTCCCGACTATCAAAATATGGTATTGGCATTCTCCTCTTCCGATAGCTATCGGAATGCCGTAGCACCGCCATTGGCGAATGCCATTCATTATTCTCCGACCCGCTTGAAGCTATTTGGTAAAACCTTTGTTTTTGGACCAAGTATATTCGGGCAGGTCAAAAAACGAATCGTTATTATGAAATCACAAACATCAAAAAAGGCCATTTGGCTTAAAAGTTTATTGTTAATTCCTTTAATAACACTGTTACTGTACAGTTTTAGCACCAAAGAAATTCTTGAAATTCAAGAATTGGAGACCCTGACCCCTAAGCCGGACTACCAACAAGGAATTATGGAACAGGAAAATATTAATGAATCAAGCAATCAAAACATTCCAACACAAGAAATTTCCGTATCCATAAATAAATATGGACAGTTATTGGTCAATGTTGATTTGGTTAAATTGGAGGACTTAAAATCCCACCTCCTCAAATACAACCAAGGGCTTACCAAAGAACAAAGAGAGCAAAGGATTAGGGCCATAATTAGGGTAGAGAAAAAAACGCCGAAGAACATCATAAAAAAAGTAGATGCCATATTATTGGACTATGGGGTAGCCACCATTGACATCAAAGGGCCTAAAAAATCTCAAAACACAGTGGGGGCCAGCCAAAGGGAAATAAATAAATTCAATGCCCTAGCCAAAAAATATAATGCCCAACCTCAAGAAACAAGGGTTATTCCGCTAAAAGACTTAAAGACCTTGGAAACTATTTACAGTCGCATGAACAATAAGCAAAAACAGCAGGCACAGCCCTTTCCAGAATGCCTGCCTCCACCTCCACCCGCTCCGGTTCCTGCAAAAAAACTTGAAGCGCCCAAAACTCCAACCGCCCCATTGCCACCCTCACAAACTTCAAATGGAGAAACCAAAAATCAAAGAGATCCACAAAAAAAGGTGGTACGGCATAGGTTAATATTGATAAAAGATTACAATAAAATGTATGGGGTCTATGAAGGGTTAAAGCAAAAAGAAAACAAAACCAAAAATGAAAAAAACACACTTATAACACTTTTTTCACATTTGAAAAAGTCATATGCTAATATGACCGTAGAGGAAAAGAAATTAGTACATCAACCTTACCCCCCATCTTCCCCAAAGACCAGTTTAAATAAAACGATAAACGGGCATAAGGAATCCAACGAAAAGCCAAAGATACCAAAAGAGCTTGCTGCACCATATGGAAATTTGTACACTGTACCTCAACCGCCTCCACAGCCAAATGAAGACCCCGTAAAATATATAAAGGAATTGGCCGAAAAAGGAGCCATATTTTATATGGGCCCGCATCAATACAAAACTGATGAAGTAATTGAATTGGTTAAGAAGAGTAAAGATCCCAGTATTGATGTAAGCGATTACCCAATAGTAAGACTGGGAGGTTGTTGATCGTTCACATTCCAATAAAAATTGACCAAAGATACAACATACCCCTTCCGGCGATCCTGCAAAAAGTGATAATACTTCATTTTTTTATGATTTATAATGTAACAATTTGCACCTCCCTACGTTCTAACTACTATCCAATGTTTCCAAAGACAGCCTTTTAAAAGCTTATCAAAGAGCCTGTTTTTTGGTACTATTGTATATGAACATCAATCAAAATCAGAACACTATGTTACAGCAATTTTTTATACTCTGCTCAGGGGCGGATGCAGATATTCTAAAAACCTGTTCCAAAGGGGAACAAAACAAATATGCCGGAATCGGCGCAACGGTGTTCTTTACCGCTGTCATGGCTTTTATAGCTAGTGCCTACGCCCTTTTCACTGTCTTCGACAATATCTACACGGCTATTTTCTTTGGCCTTATATGGGGCCTGCTCATATTTAATCTGGACCGATTTATTGTCTCTACCATAAAGAAGACCAATAGCTTTAAAAGTGAGGTTTTACAGGCAACCCCACGGATAATTTTAGCGGTCATCATCGCCATTGTCATCTCCAAACCTTTGGAAATGAAAATTTTTGAAAAAGAGATCAATCAAGTGCTTTTGGAGGAAAAAAATACAATGACGCTTGCCAACAAAGAGCAGATCGCTACCCAATACACCCCAAAAACAGAACAACTGAAGACCGAAATTTTGGGTCTTAAAAATGAAATCATAGCCAAAGAAACCGAAACCAATTCACTTTACGACACCTACATTTCCGAAGCGGAAGGTACGGCAGGCACCAAATTATTGGGCAAAGGCCCGGTTTACAAGGAAAAAAGGGACAAACACGACGCCGCGCTGGCGGAGCTACAGCAACTAAAGCAAACGAACGCAGAAAAAATTGTGGCCTTGGAAGCCCAGATTACGGCCTTGGATATGGAATATGCCGATCAAATCACCACAACACAGCCCATTATAGATGGTTTCGACGGACTCATGGCTAGAATAAATGCCCTGGAAAAATTGCCCTGGCTTCCTTCTTTCTTTATTTTTCTCCTGTTCCTCGCCATAGAAACATCGCCCATAATCGCAAAATTGTTATCCCCAAAAGGTGCTTACGATTATAAACTGGAGGATGAGGAAAGCGCCGTTAGGACCTGGGTGGTCCAAAAAGTAGGTCAACGTGAAAAAGCACTGGAAACAGACACCCAACTCAACAATAAGATCTACAGTGAAATTGCTGAAGAAGAGGAAATTTACAAATACAAAAAACAGAAGGCCGAGGAATTGTTAAGGCTACAGGCCAATGCCTTTCACGAGGCCCAGGTGAAAAGTTTATAGTTAAAAACAATTAACAATGATCAATTAATTCCCCCACATTCTAACCCAAAGCGCCAAAAGTAGTTTTTTAGCATCCCGTTTTAGTTTAGGGGT
Source organism: Arenibacter sp. P308M17 (assembly GCF_003426735.1). Classification (GTDB taxonomy): domain Bacteria; phylum Bacteroidota; class Bacteroidia; order Flavobacteriales; family Flavobacteriaceae; genus Arenibacter. The sequence continues at coordinate 788,902 of NZ_QVON01000001.1, read as the reverse complement.
TTCTTCCACCAACAAACCATCTGCCTTCGGGACCAACTTATAACTAAAAGCAAATTGGGATTCATCCGGATCCAAACTCATCAACCCGAATCGCAAATCATTAAAAAATAACTGTCCGTTTACCTCATTTATGGTATACCATCCTTCAGTAATTTTTATCAGCCGTTGCATCTTATTATTTTCGCCCAGGCCGCCCAAAAGTCCATGGTTTTTTGGATAGCGACTAAAATGAACGGGCCTATCATCGAAAAAAGAGTAGTTCCCAATGAGGTAGGCATCCCCTGCATCTATATTGGCAGACCAAAGAATGGTATTAAATGGAGATGGCCTGGTATCTATTTCCAGATAAGCTATTCCCTGTGCGTCCAAACTATTGGTGATCTGTCTATAGGCCACTCCTTTGAGCAGCAAACTAAGTGCCAAATATAAACTACTGATGGCCAATCCCCACATATTATAGCGCCACCGCAACGCTAAATCCTGTTTTTGGCGCATTGCCAGAATAAGGAAAAGCAAAAATGGCAGGGTATATAGGGGATCAATAACAAATATGTTCTGAAAGGCCACCCTAAGATCAAAAGGCCAAAAAAGTTGGGTCCCCCATGTAGTAAAGGCATCCAAAATGGGATGGGTAAAAAGTCCCCAAAAAAATAAGCAAGACCAATCTTTCCAGGTGGCAGGACCCTTCCGTTCCAATTTATAAATAAGCCACCCGAAGATAGGGGCAAAAATTATGGAAAAGAAGATAGAGTGGGTAATCCCCCTATGCCATTCTATGGCCGTAACGGTATCGGTAACATGATTGGCCAAAACATCCAAATCCGGAATGGTGCCGGCAATTGCTCCGTACAGCATAGCTTTATTGCCCACTTTCTTTCCCAGTACCGCCTCTCCCACCGCGGCACCCAATACTATTTGTGTTAGCGAATCCATCCTTATTATATATTCAAAAAGGGCCAAGCCTTAATTTCTCCGGAGGGTACTAAAATTAACAATTCCCTACCCAGACTCTACTCCACTATTTCCATCTTTTTTAACAAAAAGGACGCATTCATATTTTTACAGACACCGGTTTTAAAGGTATAATCGAAATTAAGTTCATTATCAATGATTTCGGCATCAAAATAATAGTTCCTCACCTGGGGCAGTTCTTCCGAAACTTCACATAAGCTTAAGTCATGGGTAGCAATGATCCCGGTAGATTTGGAAGCCACCAATCTTTCAACAAACTTGCGAGAGCCTATGGCCTTGTCCAAACTGTTGGTACCTTTCAGGATTTCATCCAATACAATAAAATACTTGTCCTTTTGTATTTCATCCACTATAAACTTCAACCTTTTCAGTTCCGAGAAAAAATAAGACTCGTCGTCCGTAAGGGAATCGGTTGTGCGCATGCTGGTTATTAATTTGATCGGAGAATATTCGGCTGCGGTGGCACATAGGGGCAGGCCCAAATTGGCCATAACAATTTGCAGGGATACCGTTCTTAAAAAAGTACTTTTACCGGCCATATTGGCCCCGGTTACAATAAAAAACTGCTCCTTGAGGATCGTTATGTCATTGGGAACCGATTTTTGGGGATGCAGCAAAGGATGGGATGCATTGACCGATTTTAGTATTGCCCCATTATCTACCAACTGGGGGTAGCTATAGCCCGGGTGGTTGTGGGCAAAATTCCCCAAACTATTAAAGGCATCAAAAAAGGCGATGGCATTAAACCACTGCTCCACCTTTGGTCCGTGTTCACCAATCCACCGTTCTATCCTATACGCCTGCAACAAATCCCAAAGAAAAAATCCGTTTCCCAACAAGGCAAAAAACATATTGTTCCTTTGGTCCAAGGCACCGAGAATTTCGGAGAATTCCTTTAAAACTTTTGAGGCCAGCTCTTTCTGGGAGACCACAGCATTCCTCTTTTCCCTTAAAAGATCGGAGCTAAATCCCTGTTCCTCTATTTTAAGAATCAATTTTTGATATTGCTGAAAGGTGCTTTGCACCCTGTTGGCATCCGAAGCCAGTTTGGAAGTGTTTTTCAGGTAAATACCACTCAAAAGCAACCCGGCCAAAAGTATAATAAAAATGGGGAAGCCGGGCAACACCCCCAACAAATATCCCCCTAACAAAATCAGGGAAACCAAAGAAAAAGTATAGGATACATAACGCATGGGCTTGGGAACGTACGCTTTGTACCCGGCAAGCCATGAAACAATAGTTTTGGTGGTGGTATCGGTTTTTACCAGGACCGATATTGCCGAAAATTCCTGTCTCCAATCGGGTAATTTGGACAACTCTGCCACCGCCTTCTGCTTGCCAGAAATATTGTCAAGGTCATTGGCCAATAGCATCTCCACCAACATATCACTACCTTGATTTAAGGCGGTACGATTGCTGTACTGATAAAATGATCCCTTCCCGAACAGGTCAATGTCCTGGGCAAAAAAATGGGTGGGATCCTTGTATTTAGAACCATCTGGAAGGTGGTAAAAATTGCGCTCCAACACCTGAATTTCCGTTTCATTGATTTTTATAAGGGCCAAAAGCTTGTCCCTCTTGTATTGTAAGTCCGTATGTTTGGAAACCAGATATAAAAAGAGGCCTATGGCAACTATAAGTGTTCCTAGGACCAATTTGGTATCCCCAATAAAAAAGTAGGTAAAGCCGGCGGCGATAACAAAAACGATCAATCTGATACTACTGGATAGGGCCAACAGTCCTTTTACCTTCCCCAGCACCCCGGTATGGAGTTCAACCCTTTGTTTATAAAATGTTTTTAAGCTATCCATTAAGAAGTGTAATTGTAAATTACACAAATGTAGTTAATCCAAAGTCTTAAGTTGGGCCTGTACTTTTTTTGTTAGCCCGGCAACTACCAATTCATAGGAATGATCTATTAAGTCCCGGACCAAAGTGGGCGACAAAGTCTCCAAACAAAGGGTATTCCAATGTACTTTGCTCATATGGTACCCTGCAGTTATTCTCCCATCGTAGGTCTCCCGCAATTCAATGGCCCTTTCCGGATCGCACTTTAAATTGGCCTGGGACGGAATCCGTTCCAATGGGACCAGGGCAAACATTTTCCCCATTACCTTGAATACCAAGGTAGCGGCATCAAAGGGAAATTCTTCCGTAACCCCCTTTTTAATGATGCAATGCTCCCGAAACTCCTCTATATTCATAATATACTTTATATTGAATCACAAACGGACCAGTTCCTTTAAACCTTCCCGTATTGCCCTTCATTTACTAAAAGACCGTCTAAGAACAATTAAAGATGTGTTTGCACTGCCTATCTAATTGGCTGTATTGGCTAATCGTTATATAACTGTAGGCTTAAATTTAATTTTGACCCAAACTAAATCCCTAGGGAATCATACACAATGACCTTGGTCCATAAATTGCTGGATTCCGCAATAAATAAGTTATGGGCCTCTTCGGTCTGGTATTTTACCTGAGCCTCGGCAGATTCAAAGGATACCACCAAAGAATAGGTAAAGGACCCGTCCACAACATCTCTGGTGGCCTTTGGCGGCACGCCCACAAAGTTGGTCTTGGCGTATTTGGAATCTCGCATAAATTTAAGGATGGATCTCTCAAAAGCCTTCCTATCCTCTACATTATCAGGGTTCTTCAACCAAAAATAAACGGTGTGCACAAAATTGGGATCAAAGTTTTTCATGTTTTCATTGTTTTGACCATAGCTGTTTACGGTCATTGTTAAAAATAGTACAGTGTAAATTATAGTTTTCATTCTATAGGTCTGATTTAAAAAAATCCAAAGTCCGCAGATTTAAAATTGGTGCTTCATCCGCTAAAATAAAAAACAATTTTCCAAATTGCAGCCTTTGGACAAGGGGAAATTAATTATCCAAAAATTGATTCTTTCTATTGTTCATTTCCAAAGTGGAATAATCCAGTTTCCATCCTATGGTCTCCACAATCTTTTCAATTAAAAGTACGGCTTCAAGAGCCTCTTTATTTGCCGTATCCATTAAACCACTTTGTGGAATTTTATCCCTTATGTGCTGTTTGGCCTCCAAATTGAGGGAGGTAAGGTCCGTTGGCGTAAAGGAATTGAAAAGTCCGTTCTGTATATCGTAAAACTGCAGTTCAGGCGAAATGGATAAAATTTCGGGCTGTGGAAAATTGGTAAGGATAATTTTCTTCTTATCGTTATCGGCATGCATTTGTAGTTTCTTTAAATCGAAACCGATATGCGCCTTGGCGTTTATAATGATCAGCGCTTTCTTCTTACTGCTTACCAGACTCAGAAAGCGTTCCTTGGTATTTTCATACCTGTATATTTCGGCGAAATCGCCTTCCACCGTTATCAGCTTACAAACGCTCTTTATTTTGTCCAACAGTATGGTGGACTGATGTTCCGTGAGTTCCTTGCTCCTCTTCTTTCTAAAAAAGGAAAAGACCCAGTACATAGCAATGGCCCCCAGAATAAGGCCCAAAAAAAGCTCCAATATATCACTCATCCCTGTTACCTATTCCACCCAAATGGGTATATTTAAATCCTTTGTTATATTTTAATCCATAGCCAAATATCCTATCCATGGAAGCATGGGAAAAAAGTATAATCCCTATCAATTGGCACAAAGGTAAGGAAAGATATATCCCGAGAAAATAAATAGCGATGGCCAAGCCCTTATGATGGAACAAATTATACCCTATGGCGCCCGCCCTATTTCCCGTTAAATAGCCCAGCATTCCAATATCCGGCAATAGGATAAGTCCGGCAAACCACCACCAGCTATAATCCAACAGGCCAAAGAGATATAATCCCAGACCGAACATTAACAATTCCTCCACTTTTAAAAGTAACCGCATAGCACTGTTTATAATTCCTCTATTGAATATAGGACAGGCCTACTGGGACTGGCATCATTTTCTATGGAAGCCATCTGAAGATTTAAAAGGTACTTCCCGTCCTTAATGGAATTGGCCACATAAATAAACTCGGTTATAGTAGCCTGAAATCTTCGTTCTCCATCGAAATTCCAAAAAGTCTTATGGGCCAATAAAGCGCCCCCGTCCTTTTCCTTGTCCACGGAAGGAAGATCGACCAGCAAATGCTCCACTCCACGGTCTACCAAAAACTGTGCTGCCGATTCCAATAAATATGGGGGATTGGTATGGGCGTATTGCCTACTCATTTTATCCTTAATGTTTGGGATGGTCCTAATGACCAAGGCTTCCCTGTTTTTATTGCCCAAGGCATACTGCAATTGCTTTTTGGAGATTACAAAATCGCCCTTAATTTTTTCCGGTGCTATAGTGATGACTTCTGCCAAAAAGAAAAATTTGGTAAGGCTTTTGTTTACGGAATAAAACGTTTCGGTAATATGGCCAATACATTCGGTATGGGTACCATGGGCATGTGGGTTAAAACTAATATCGTTAAAATTGGTGGAAGCCCCTTCCGTAACCTTCCCAATAAAATCCCCTTCGGTATGCGGCCCAATTTTGGGGGGACCTACATACCATGCATTTACATTGGTATCCTTTCCTGTGATGGGAATGGAAATATCCAAGGGCCGGGATAGGTCTATAGTGTAGTTTTTGCTGTTATGTTTTATGTTTGCTTTCATTAATGCTGAACTTGTTGATCATGCTCAGGACAAGTTAACCAAAAATAAATCGGCAGCAATCCCATCGCTTAAAAATTTGCCCTTTGGAGAGACGAACAAATGATCTTTTTCCACATAGAGTAAGCCATCCTTGATTTTTTTACTGGACTGCTCCAACAAATACGAATGGAATTCCACTCCAAATTCCTCTTTAACCCTATTCAGGGAAACTCCCCATATGGTTCGCAAGCCGGTCATAATATATTCGTTATAGCGATCGGTCCTGGACAACACCTCCACTTCCATGGGCAACTGGTTCTGTGCAATGGACTTCATATATTTGGCATTATTATTAATGTTCCAACCCCTTCTTATACCGTTGTAGGAATGTGCCGAGGGTCCGATGCCCAAGTATTTTTTTCCCTGCCAATAGGCCGTATTGTTCCTTGAAAAATACCCTGGTCTTCCAAAATTGGATATTTCGTAGTTAACAAACCCCGCAGCTTCCAATTTTTGCACTAGAAGATGGAAATGGGCTTCCGCCCATTCATCATTTACAGGGGGAACGAGTCCTTTATCTATAAACGATTTTAAAGCTGTTTTGGGTTCCACGGTAAGGGCATAACTGGAAATGTGGGGAACCCCTAAGGCCAAGGCCTTGTCCACATTGGCCATCCACCGGTCATTGGACATTCCGGGAATGCCATAAATAAGATCGATGGAAATATTATCAAAATAATGCTTGGCCCATACAATACATAATGCAGCTTCCTCTGCATTATGTGCCCTGTTCATCATCCTTAAATCTTCCTCAAAAAAAGATTGGATGCCAATACTCAACCTATTGATCGGCGATTTGGCCAGTGCCTCTATCTTTTCCTTGGACAGATCATCGGGATTGGCCTCCAAAGTAATCTCGGGATCGGCGACCACCTCAAAATTTGCTCGTATTGAGGCGATAATCCGATCTATTTCGGCCGTATCCAACACAGAAGGCGTTCCACCACCAAAGTAAATGGTCTGTACCACCTCCGCCTTGAACTCCTCTTTCCTAAGCTCCAATTCCTTTATCAATGTCGATACCATAGCCTCCTTCTTCCCCATATTGGTAGAAAAATGAAAATCGCAATAATGGCACGCCTGCTTGCAGAAGGGGATATGGATATAGATACCGCTCATTTTTTCAGTGAACAATTAACAATTAGCAATAAACAATGCAAACTTTTTTCAGTGAACAATTAACAATTAGCAATAAACAATGCAAACTTTTTTCAGTGAACAATTAACAATTAGCAATAAACAATGCAAACTTCTTTCAGTGAACAATTAGCAATAAACAATGCAAACTTCTTTCAGTGAACAATTAACAATTAGCAATAAACAATGCAAACTTCTTTCAGTGAACAATTAACAATTAGCAATAAACAATGCAAACTTCTTTCAGTGAACAATTAACAATGGGAATTAAAATTCATTTCACTTTGCTTATCCTTGTGGCTTTTAGAATGGCAAACATAATTTTAGATAATTCATCTGCTTCATCTATTAATTTATTTGCCTCAGTAGACGAAATATAATCTGAATCTTTTAAAAGGTGCAACCAATATTTAGTTTCTAGGCTCTCTTTATATGCAACAGAAATTTTAGCGGAAAAATCCGCCTTTGAAATTGCACCATTTGCTTCGGAAACATTTGCCCCAATTGATGTTCCTGCCCTTAACAATTGCTTGGATATTACAAACTCCTTTTCCTTTCTGATGATTTCCTTATATAACTTTACTACTTTTAATGCAAAAGCATAGGACTTCTCTGCTAAAGGATTACTATCAGTACCCATAAATAAATTATTGGTAATTGTTTATTGTTTATTGATTTTGTCACCGTTCTGCTTCACAAAAGCATCCCAACCACTATAACTTTTACCTATTTCCAAACGGCCTTCGTTATAGAAATGACATACGGCAGCGGCCAGACCGTCGGTACTGTCCAGGTTTTTGGGGAGCGACTTCAACCCCAGCACACTTTGAAGCATTTTGGCCACCTGTTCCTTACTGGCGTTACCGTTTCCGGTAATGGCCATCTTAATCTTTTTTGGAAGGTATTCCGTGATGGGGATTTGACGCGATAGGCCGGCGGCCATGGCCACGCCCTGGGCCCTGCCCAACTTGAGCATGGATTGTACATTCTTTCCAAAAAAGGGAGCCTCAATGGCAATTTCGTCCGGATGGTAAGTATCTATCAATTCTATGGTGCGTTCAAAAATAAGTTTCAGCTTGGTATAGGGGTCCGCATATTTTTGAAGCAAGAGCTCGTTCATTTGAATAAACTCCATTTTTTTATTGACCACCTTTATAAGGCCGAAGCCCATAATGGTGGTTCCTGGATCGATACCCAATATTATTTTTTCATTTTCCAAATAAGGACTTATTTAGATGCTAGTGTTAAGTTAACCGTGAAATGACTTCTCGACTCCGCTCGAAGAGACGACAGATTGTCCGGTCGAGCGGAGTCGAGACCTAAATTCAATAACAAAACATACTTAACATAACACTAGATTTATATTTCAGTTGGAGTTTACAATAATGGGAATCCTAAATTTTGAGCTTACCGGCACCCCTCTTTTTAGGGCGGGCGATAATGGCGGTAATCCTTTTAAACTTTGGGCCAAGATGGTACGGAACTCGGGAATCTGATTTTCGATATCCTCGTTCCGTTCCACTTCCAAAACGGAGATCTGCCCTTCGTGGTCTACCAAAAAATCCACATAAATGGTGGTATTTACTTCGGAAACGAATTTAAATTCAAAATCCTCCAATGTCTCCGTGTATTGTGATAAAAGGGTATTTTGAAAGCACTCCAACTGTCCCTCCTTGTCCAACATTTCATCACAGTTGTCAAACAAGGGGTACTTATCCACCTCATTAAAATTTATATTGCGCATTTCCTCGTTTACCAATTCTTGGGTTTTTTCTTCTTTGGAAGCAAACCAGTCGCAAGAGGTAAAAAGACAAAAACAGGCCAAAACCGCAACTTTCCTCATGTATGCCAGATTCTGGGCGGAAATTACAATTTTTTGATCAATTTATGGGGTGACGCCGTCAATTTCCTCCTGAAAATCCAATCCGAGCTGCTACAATTTCCCGAAGTATCGGCGGCGGCGGGGTTCCCCAAATATAAACAACAAGTAGTATTTACTTATTGGTAATTTGGTATTTCTGTTGATCCGTAACGGTAAGCATTGTAGTAGGCAGTCCTTTGTATTGAAAAATTAAAACATCTCCTTTTTGGACTTCAATCTCAATTATCCCATCAAAGTCTGTAACCATAGTCTCATTTTTTCCTTGAATGGATACATTTACCCCTGGCAGACCTTTGGTTTCATCGCTTACCATACAGCGCAGAAATTCCTTAGCCCCAACCTTTTTAATATACGCCATGACAGACATCAAATTCGAAACCGACCTTGATTCTGCCGATTGCAATGCCGTATTTTCGTCAGGGCCTTTTAGGCGAAAGTTGATCGGAATGGAAAAAGGCACCCTTACTTTCACTCCACCTTGCTCTCCCGGGACCATTTGCGGTAATAAAGAAATAATCCGTTCCGCTTCATCCTCCAAGAGCTTATCGGGTCCACGCATCTTAATATTCCCTATGCTTCCGTCTTCCTGAATAAAGAACAAGATATTCACCCGTCCCTGAATGTCCTTTTCCTGGGCTTCTTTGGGATACCTAAAATTCTTGGAAATATGTTTTTGCAACATGGCATTAAAACAATCCCTCATATTATCAGCATCCTCACAACCAGGAAAAACAGGAACTTTCTCTATTATGGCAAAAGGCACATCCAAAGAGCCGTCATCATTCCTCCTTGCACCATATACCTCTTTTCCTTCCAACTTAAATGTAATCGGGACGGAATAAGCCACCCGCACCTTTTCTCCATGGTGCTCCCCTGGGGTCATCTGGGGCAGTAGGGAAATAATTCTTGCTGCTTCCGCTTCCAAAATTTTATCGGGCGATCGCATCCGCACATTCCCTATACTCCCATCTTTTTGAATAATAAACAATATATTCACCCTTCCTTGTATCCCTTTTTCCTGAGCTTCTTGGGGGTATCTAAAATTCTTACTTATATGTTTCTGCATTTGTTGTTGAAAACAAGCCCTTTTATTATCCCCGTCTTCGCAACCAGGAAAAATGGGTACCTTATCTACTTGAGTAAAGGGGATATCAGCTTGGTCTTGTATAACAATAGCTTCCTTATTAAAATCAAGAATAGGTATATGAGTCACTTGGGCAGTAACCACGCCATCAGTTATTAGAAGTCCCTTGTAAACATTTTCATCCTTGGAAAGATCATCCAAATTTCTATTAAAAGTTACAAGCTCCTCACCTGTTAGTCTTTTTGCATTTCGAACATTCTGAATCTTAAACCCTTTTAAACTTACAACTTGAAGACCGACCAATTTTATATTAAAATTTTCATTTTCAAAGGATGCTAATAATTTATTGTCAATCACGCGGAAAGCCCTTTTCCATTCTTTAAATGTTTCATACAATTCTGTAGAAGGAGGAGACATCGTACTTGCAATATCCTCAATCTTGCCATCCATCATTTTATATGTTTCGGCATTATATCTTTTCATAATCAATGCTCTTTCAAAAAAATCCACCTTGTTGGGAATCAAACTATCATTGTAAGTTCTTCCTCTTTTTATAAAAGCCTTAAACACTGCCTCTGCCGAACCTTTAACCTCAATCTCTTTTTGGATTTTTGCTTCCAATTTCTGAATCAAAGCTTTATCATTCAATGTTTGTTCATAATCATTTGAATCTGACCCTTGCGCTTCCAAGGAAGTATAGACCAACATCCCCACTACCAATGGCAGCAACAATAAATACTTAAATTGCCAAACTCTTTTTGATTTTGATTTTTGTAACATGACGATTCGTTTTTTGACTAATGATGATTTAAAAAATGGATTGATGAAGGAAATATGTTGGGTCCGAAAGACCTGCGATAACAACAATTGGTACTGTTCCAACTTATGGGTCTTGGCCACTTTTGCATCGGCGATGAACTCGTGCAGTTCGGAAACCCTATTTTGATACACATAGACCAAGGGGTTGAACCAGCCTATGATCCGCATCAGCTCAAAGAACATCAAATCCCAACTATGCCGCTGACTTATATGCACCAGCTCGTGCTGAATGATGCTTTCATGGTCCTTTTCCAATACCTTGTCCCCCAAAAAGATGTACCTGAAAAAAGAAAAGGCCATTTTACTGTTCCGTACCACTACTCGGGTAAAATCTTTAAAATAACGGATTTCACCCTGGGTTTTGAGTCGGTTTATTTGGTAAAGTTTGTAGGCAAAGAGCAAGGCTGCAATGCACATTCCGCCGTAAAATAGTATTTCGGTGGCAGAAAGATCAAAAGAAGACAGATTTTCCGGAGCAACAACCACCCCTTCGGACATATCCATGCCCCATAAATACTCAGGATATACAAAATATTTTGGAGAAATGGTGGTCTTCAAAGCTTCGATCTTAATCCAGGGCAGCAAGAGGGACAGTACAAAGGTCGCGATAAGGTACACCCTGTTCCACTGAAAAAAAGTTTCCCGCTTTAGGAACAGATCATAGACGATCAAAAATATTAGCTGGAATGCCATGCATTCTAATATATACTGTGTCATTCCTTCTCTTTTTTAATTTCCTTTAAAATGGATTCCAATTCGGAAAGGCTCATATCGTTCCTTTTCATAAAGAAGGAGACCATACTTTTAAAAGAGCCCTGAAAATACCCATCTACCAATTTGTTGATGGACTGGTTGCCGTAATCCGACTTCTTGATCAGTGGAAAATAAAGATAGCCCCTGCCCTCCTGCTCGTGGTCCACAAAACCCTTGCTCTCCAGAATACGGACAATGGTAGAGACCGTATTATAGGCCGGTTTGGGTTCCGGCAGTTCGTTTATGATTGCGGCCACGTTGCACTTCTGCAACTGCCATAATACCTGCATAACCTCTTCCTCCGCTTTGGTCAATTGTTTCATTTAACTAACTTTTTAGTTTAACATTATAACAAATATAACTAAATAATTAGTTTAAACTAATTATTTAGTTATAAATTTTGTTTGAGGTTATTGTGAGGTCTAGCAAGAGGAGTCTTACGAAGTGACCACTCCAGTCATTGGCCAGTAATGGACTGCCACCCCTTCCGTCTCCCCAGCTGATGGCTGAGGATCCACCTTCACCTAGCTAGTGGAAGGAGCCTTTTATTGCTTCCTCGACAATGGATATTAAGACATCCGAGGTTTGTGAATACACAAAATAAACAGGGGAAACCAAGCTTGTGCGACTTCTCGTCGTCCTGAAAAAGGACTCTGTCGAAGTGACTACACCAGTCATTTCGAACGACCGACTGGTAAGGAGAAATCACACAAGTGGCTCTACCAAAACATCAATTGTGTCAATAAACTTTAAGCTTTGAACAATAAAAAAATGTGTATTGATCTAAACCAGTATATGTGCGACTTCTCGTCGTCCTGAAAAGGACTCTGTAAAAGTGACGTAAATCAGTCATTGCGAGACTTAACGTAAATAAACACGTCATTGCGAGGAGCCAAAGGGACGAAGCTATTTGTTAGTTCTACCAGCAAATTAAGTAGATTGCTTCACTATACCTGTCTGCCGCCAGTCAAGTTCGCAATGACGTTAAAAAAAACCCACTTCCTGAATTACTTAGCAGGTATGTCCAAAAATACTAATGCCCGTTCGCGGAGTGGAGAGCACATTTTTTACAAACGCCCTTTCCCCACTCCCGTAACAAATCCTCCCTATCTTCGTCAAACAAAACATTTAAGGAATTCTTATGGATATCGCATTATTGATTATCGGGCTCATTTTAATGTTCGTTGGCGTATTGGGCAGTTTTCTACCGGTCCTGCCCGGAACTCCCCTAAGTTGGATAGGCCTATTCCTACTCTATCTTACAAAAGCCGTTCCGGATGACTGGTTCTTTCTGGGAATTACCCTGGCCATTGCCATCATGGTCTTTGTCCTGGATTATATCATTCCCGTTTGGGGCACCAAAAAATTCGGGGGAAGCAAATGGGGTATGATAGGTACTACCGTTGGACTTTTAATAGCCCTTATTTTTCCGGTTCTTGGATTTTTTGGAATCATCATCTGGCCATTTTTAGGGGCTTTGACAGGGGAACTGATCAACAAGGCCGATCAAAAAACGGCCCTAAAGGCCGCCTTTGGTTCCTTTTTAGGCTTTTTAACCGGAACTTTCCTGAAATTTATGGTCACCATGATTTATTTAGGCCTATTTATCTATAAAGCCTGGGCATATAAATCGGACCTATTTCCCTTTTTTAATTAATCTGTATTTCTACATCCAGCTTACTTTTTCCTGCCAAGGCCCCTTAACGATTTCCGGAATTTCATCGTCATAATAGCCCATATAGAAAAAACCCAAACACACTTCCCCAGGGTTCATCTCAAAAAAATCGTCCATATATTGAATAAGATCTGGAGAGCTCCAATAGCTCCCTATGCCCATCTCGGTACAGCAGAGCCACATATTTTGTACCGCCATGGCGGTAGCGGCCACCTCTTCCCATTCGGGCAGACTTTCCAAAGGATCACGTTGCATACAAATGGCAATGACCGCAGCCGCCTTTTTGGGGTTCTGTATCAACTTTTCTACCTTGAACTGCTTCGGCTTGGCATCGGTTTCCATATACTTTAAAGATAGGAACAAGCCCAATTTTTCCTTGCTCTCCCCTTGTAACACTTTAAACCGCCAAGGCTCCGTCTTCTTGTGGGTGGGTGCGTAATTGGCAGCCTCCAACACCCTTTCGATATCCTCCCTACTTATTGGTCGATCATTATATTGGGCAGGAAAAATGGACCGACGCCTCTTTATTATATCAAAAATCATAAGCTATCTATTTAAATATTTTTTAATTCCCTATTGCGATTGGTTTAACAATAAATTAATACAATGGCGGAGGGCCGGGTTTCTATTGTCCTCCTTCCAACAAACGGATAGCACCGCCCTTTGCGGAATATTCTTTAGCTCAATAAATTTCACTTTCATCTGAAACCCATATTGTAGGGAAGTAGGTATTATAGCTATTCCCAGATTATTCTCCACCAACTTAAAAATGGTCTGGGCATGTACGGACTTATGGGATATCTTCGGACTAAAACCAGCATCCTCACAAATGCCCATTACCGTCTCATAGTACAACGGACTATAATCTTGGGCGAACAAAATAAAATTCTCTACCGCCAATTGCCCTACATCCCTAAATTCCCTGGTCAATAAAGGATATAATTCCGGTAAAACCACGGAAAAAGTATCGGTATAGACCGGTTCCATATGTAGCCCTTCAGGAACTCTGGACATACATACGAACCCCATATCCAATTTGCCCTTTAAAATAGCACTGACCTGGGCATTATTGGACAATTCCTCCAAATGGGCTTGGATCCCGGGAAATTTCTGTTTTAACTTGATCAAAAGTTCGGGGATCACTTCCTGCATGGCCGAACCCAAAAAACCTATTCGGACCTCCCCGAAATTACCATCCCTAATATGCCCCAACTGTTTTTTGGTCACTTCCAAATGGTTTAGCACAAACTCTATTTCACTTTTAAGATATTCTCCGGAAGTAGTAAGGCTAACCCTCTTCTTTGTCCTGTCAAAAAGTTTTACCTCCAAAATCTCCTCCATTTGTTTAATCTGCCTACTTAAACCAGGTTGTGAAATACCCAATTTTTCAGCAGCCTTTCTATAGTGCAGTTCTTCGGCCACTGCCAAGAAATAATTGAAATGTCTGAGTTCTATTTGATTACCCATAGTTATTAACTATATCTATTAATAATATTGGAGATTATCAAACTTAAGGAATATTTTTTATCGATAGAAAATAATTCCATGGTTACTTCCATAAAATCCAATTTTTCAGGAAAGATTATCCAAGGACAGATCAATATTTGGCCATGCCCACAGTAACCTATATGGATCACATTAGTTAACCATTCCCAAAACATGCCACTCAATATGACACATATACATCCTATAAATTTGGGATTGGACATCCCGATGTTGTTTGGCGACATGGAAGCCATTTATACTAACGCATATGCCCCACACGCCTACGCCGTAATCCAAATCCTACCAACCAGTGGATTTAGCGCAAAATAAATATCCAAAATTCTAAATATTACTTGGAATCATCTATTTTTATTTGCTGAACTGCCCCTTAACCAAATATATAGACATTCTATTAAGGATTGTTCCTCCTTTTGTTGGAACAAACATTTGATAAATAAGCAATATTTAAAATAATGATTCCCTGTCCCATCTGTAACCATCCCAAAACCAAATTAAAATTCCAACTTAAATTTAATGTACATGAATGTGCCAATTGCGGATTTCAATTTTGTCCCGATGCTACTTTCAACAAAAGTCTGGTTTCCGATTTAAATGAAGAAACCCGCGAAAAAGCACTCATCAATTTAAGGAAAGAGAATTTCCAACATATCATCGCCTCCATTAAAAAAACCAAGGAAATTAAGTCCAAAGGCCTGGAGGTAGGCCCAGGATATGGCTGGTTTTTGGAGGTCTGTAGGGACCACGGCATTAGTTGCTTGGGCATTGAACCGGAAACCCGCTTCAATGAACACTACCAAAAGGAAGGCTTGCAAGTAAAGAATGGTTTTTTTCCGCAAGATCTGCAAGAAGAATCGGATTTTGATTTTATAGCCTATAACGATGTCATGGAACACCTTCCCAATCTAAACGGAATTATGGAGGCCAACTACGATTTGCTAAATCCGGAAGGCCTTTTGATCGTAAATTTGCCTCAACAGGATGGTTTAATTTATTTCATCTCCAAAATGGCTTACCGGTTCGGGATAAAATCGTTAATGGACAGAATGTGGCAATTTAATTTCCACAGCCCGCATTTGAGCTATTTTACTAAATCAACCTTAATAAAATTGGCCAAGGATAACCATTTTGAGGCAATAGAATCCTTTCCTTTAAAAACTATTAATGTATCCGAAATATCGGATAGGATAGATCAGGACAACCAACAGGGAACGCTTGCGAAGATGATAACTAAAATAGGGGTGTTGCTTTTGTTTCCCTTCCTACAGATTTTTCCGGATACCCGTTGTTTTATATTTAGAAAAAAGTAGGTATGTGTATGGAAAAAATGTATCGACTTAAAAAAATAAAAACAAGATTTAAAATCGATTATCGTTAAAATGTTAATTTAGTTTGTCCATTATCACGAATGGGCAGCTTGGAACTGTTCAATTCCTAGCTGTTAAAACACCAAGAAGTATAAAATTGCCAAACTCGATGATTGAAATATTACTAAAAGCAAATAAATGGATAAACAAGTCTACCGGATTTACCAGCGATAACAACAATTCTTTTAGAAATCCGACATTTATTCTTCTTAGTGCCCTATTTGTATTAACGCTTTTTGTGGCCTATACCAATCATTTCCAAAATGGCTTTCATTTTGACGACAACCACACCATAGAGGAAAACAAGGCCATTAGGGAGGTAAACGCACCGGCCTTTTTCAAAGATGCAACCACCTTTAGCACGCTCCCCAGCAATAGGTCTTACCGCCCTTATACTACCCTTGAAAATGCCATTGATTACAAACTTGCAGGTGGACTGGACCCCTTTGCTTTTCATATCCACATCTTTGTGTTTTTCATTTTAAGCTGTGCCGCACTTTGCCTTTTTGTAAAAAAACTTCTAGATAGGCTGGAATACTCCAATTACAACCCCTTTTGGGGACTCCTGGTAGCGGCGGCTTTCGGACTGTTGTGTGCCAATGCGGAAACGGTGAATTATATTATTCAACGATCGGAAATTGTATCCGGTTTCTATGTTCTACTGGGGTTTGTCGCATTTTTGAGTGGCGGGAAATGGCGTAAATGGCATCTTTATCTCATTTTTCCATTTATAGGTTTTTTTTCCAAGGAAATGGCATTGGTTTTTTCACCGCTACTTTTCCTGTATCTATTAATTTTTGAAGAGGAGGTAGATCTTTTACACTTCTACAGGGGAACAGAATTTAAAAAATGTATCCGCTCCTTTGTAAAGGTATTTCCGTCCTTTGTGCTTACCCTGGGCTTTTTAATTTTTTATTTCCGTATGCTCCCGGAAACATTTGCTCCCGGAGGGCCGGATCGCTACAATTATTTAATTACCCAACCCTTGGTCATGTGCCATTATATACTTACCTATTTTATACCCTATAACCTATCTGCCGACACCGATTGGATAGCTTTTGAAACCATTATGGACTATAGGGCCATATTGGGAATAGTCGGAGTAGGTATATTGGTGTTCTTGGCCCTAAGAGCATCTAAAAAGAGGGAGACCAAATTATTTTCCTTTGGCCTACTTTGGTTCTTTATCGCGCTCCTGCCCTCTTCTTCCGTTCTTCCCTTTGCCGAGGTGCTTAATGATCACCGAAGCTTTATCCCCTATATGGGACTCACAATAGCCTTTATTTTCGGCGCCAAATACCTTCTTGAAACCTATTTCCCAAAAATATTGGCCTCAAAAAAAGGGCTATCCATAATATCACTGTTGATGATCTTTTTCCTATTCGGCAATGCCTATGGGGTGCACCAGCGTAACAAAGTATGGAAAGACGAGCTTAGCCTATGGAAGGACGTTACCCAAAAAAGTCCAAAAAATGGGCGCGGACATATGAACTATGGCCTAGCGTTAATGGCCCAGGGGGATTATGCCAATGCCGAAATATCATTCAACAATGCCTTGGAATATGTTCCCTATTATTCCAGTATTTACACCAATCTGGGGATCTTGAAAAATGCCATAGGGGATAAGGAAAGTGCGGATAAGTACTTCCAAAAATCCTTGTCCCTTAATGATGCCAACCATAAGACCAAGTACTTCTATGGTAGATACTTGTTTCAAAACAATAAATTAAGTGAGGCCATAGATCAATTTAAAGAAGTAGACCAAAATGTTCCCAACTATCTGGACACCCACGACTACATCTTCAAATCCTATCATAAATTGAAGGAATGGGAGGCCATGGAAAGCTTCAGCAAAGAAGTCTTGGCCAACTGGCCCAAAGATGAAATTTCAAAAAAATATTTGGATATTGCCTTGAACAAAAAATCCGTACTTACCGTATTAGAAGAAGAGGTCGTCAAGGCTCCCAGCCCGGAAAAATACCTAAATTTGAGTTTGCAATATTTCAATGAAGGCAATTACGAGGATTGTATCCGAGTAGCGGGAAAAGCCTTGGAATTAAATCCTGAATATGCAGATGCCCATAACAATATCGGGATAGGCCATTTTTATCTTTTGAATTATGACGAGGCCATTGAGGCATACCAAAAAGCCCTGAAATTAAATCCGTCCTATCAATTGGCGAAGAACAATTTGAAAAATGCCCAGGACAAAAAGAAGGATTTGGCCGATGCTATTTCTAACCTATCGGATAGGGAAGCATCTGCTTATTACATAAATCTTAGTCTTGAGTTTTACAAAAAGGAGAAATATCGGACCAGCATTGCCGCCGCGAGGAAATCGATCGCAATTATACCCAACGCCATTGCCTTTAATAATATATGTTCTTCCTATAACCAACTAGAAGAATACCAAAAGGCAATAGCGGCATGTAATGAGGCGTTAAAATTGGACCCAAGTTCCAAACTGGCCAATGGCAATTTAAATTATGCCAAACAGCATGCGCAATAACATTGGAATAAAAGTCATGACCAATAACACACTGAATCCCAAGTAACCCCGCAATCATGGAAATAGAGAAATATAATTCAATTAAAATCGCTGTTGTAATCCCTTTTTACAATGCCTCCAATGAAATATTGCTCGTTATTTCCAAATTACCGGAATACATTCAAAATGTAATTATTGTGGACGACCAAAGTCCCACCCCCCTACCCAAAGCGGATATAGAAAAACTTGCCCCTTCCAAGGCAACCATTTATTTTTTGGAAAATCCGATAAATTTAGGGGTAGGTGGCGCTACCAAAAGAGGTTTTGAAGAAGCTATAAAAGTTGGAGCGGAAATAATAATCAAGGTAGATGCCGATGATCAGATGGATCTGGGCTACCTACCCGATCTACTGGACCCCTTGATTGCAAATAAGTGCGATGTTGCCAAAGGAAACAGGTTCAGGGACTTAAAGGCTTTAAGAGCTATGCCCCTTGTCCGCAGGATCGGTAATCTAGGTTTATCGTTCCTCATAAAATCGGCCACGGGATATTGGCACAATTTTGATCCCACCAATGGATTTTTAGCCCTTAAAACCGATGTTGTCAAGAAGTTGGATTTTAGTAAACTGGCCAACCGCTATTATTTTGAAACCTCTCTCTTGTCCCAACTATACTTTGAAAAGGCGGCTATTAAGGATGTTGCCATGCCGGCCATATACGGTGAAGAAAAATCGGGCATGAAAATATGGCAAATGCCCTTTGTCTTTGGGGCAAGATTAACAAGCACTTTTATAAAGCGTATTGTAAAGGAATATTTTTTATACGATTTTAATATCGGTTCGGTATACTTATTATTTGGTCTTCCCCTATTTATGTTCGGCCTCATCTTTGGAATTGCGGAATGGATATATTACGCTTCCATAAACACCTTTGCCCCTACAGGCACCATAATGATCGTAACCCTATCCATTATATTGGGCTTTCAGCTTATCCTTCAGGCCATCCAATACGACATAATCAATGCCCCAAAATCGCAGTAAAGGGCATACGCTTTGTTACAAGTAATGCTTTGGAACCGTTGTTCCTGTCCTGAGGAAGTAGCTTAATAGGGATAAAAATATTTCCGGTATGGCAAATATGTTACTTACCTATTCCATCCAAGATCGGAAATACTTGCCATCATCAATATCCAGGGCCGCCTTGGTAAGTTGTAAAGGCCTAAAAGTATCTATCATCACGGCCAACTCTTCCGTTTTGGATTTTCCAATACTGGCCTCATAAATACCCGGATGCGGGCCGTGCGGAATTCCCGCGGGATGTGATGAAATATATCCTTTATCCACATTCTTTCTGCTCATAAAGTCGCCATCCACATAATACAATACCTCATCCGAATCTATGTTGGAATGATTGTAAGGTGACGGTATGGATTGGGGATGATAGTCGTACATTCGCGGCACAAAGGAACAGACCACAAAAGCAGATGTCTCAAAAGTTTGATGTACCGGGGGTGGTTGGTGGATACGCCCAGTAATGGGCTCAAAGTTGTGAATCGAAAATCCATAAGGATAATTGTACCCGTCCCAACCTACCACATCAAATGGATGGGAAGCATACACCACATGGTGCAACTGGCCTTGTTTTTTTACTTTTATCACAAAATCGCCCATCTCATCATAGGTTTGTAGACACTGCGGTAATTTAAAGTCGCGCTCACAAAATGGGGAATGTTCCAAATGTTGTCCAAACCAGTTTCTATATCGCTTGGGAGTATACATGGGATGATAGGATTCCACAATCAACAACCTATTTTCCGCTGTGTCAAAGCTAATCTGGTAGATCATTCCACGTGGAATAAGCAGGTAATCCCCGTCCTCGAACCCAATTTCTCCCAACATCGTTTTTAATATCCCTTTCCCTTTGTGGACAAACAACAATTCGTCCGCATCGGCATTCTTATAAAAATAATCGGTCAGGGATTTTTTGGGGGCTGCAAGGGAGATATGAACATCGGTATTGAACAACATTACACTCCTACTTTCCAAATAATCGTTCATAGGTTCCACTTCAAAGCCTTTCAACAATCTGGACTTAATATTATGGGACACCATGGCTTTGGGGGAAACATCGAAAGACTTTCCCGTTTCCTTTACCATTGTGGGCCTATGCAGGTGGTACATGAGCGATGACATACCATCAAAACCAATGGTCCCGAACAATTGCTCATAATGCAATCCGCCGTCATTTTTCTTATAAATAGTATGTCTTTTGGGGGGAATTTTACCTAAGCTGTGATACAAGGGCATAACTATATCATTATTGATTCCGTTTTAAAAATACGATAAAATAAGGAGTAATTAAAATAGGGAAGTCCTATGGATGCTAATGCAATATTGCCATTTAGAAATCAATACAAACAAAAAAAGCCTCCCAAAATGGAAAGCCTTTCATCGGTGCTTGCCGGTCCAAATTTACATCCGGACAAATCGACAAATACAACCTTGCCTCAATTTGCATTGAGACACAACACAACTGGGCAAAGATAGTAAAGGTTTTTAGATTTTCAGTGTTTGGACAGGCTTATTTGAACAAACCTTTTGCCACCGTATCAGGACTGGTTAGAGTACAAAATTAAATCCTGATTCTTCCAATTTTTTGTACTTTTCAAAATCAAACTTATATAAAAAGGCACCTTTTTTTGAAGTGGATTTATCCTTCTCATTCAATTTGATCAACAAATTGAAGGACAACAATTTCTTTCTAAAATTGCGATCATCCAATTGGGTCCGGTGAATGGCTTCATACAATGACTGAAGTTTTGGGATAGTAAATTTTTCAGGAAGAAGTTCAAATCCAATGGGCTTGTGGGTAGTTTTCTGTCTTAAACGCTCCAAGGCATCAGTAATCATTACATTATGGTCCAGCACCAGCTCCGGGATATCGTCCAAAGCAAACCACTTGGCCCCATGCAATTCCACCTGCTCCCTGTCATAATCGTTAACCCTGATCAAGGCATACTGGGCTATGGAAATACATCTTGCACCAGGGTCCCTTTCCACATTGCTATACACCCTTAGCTCTTCCAAAAATATATTTTCCAAGCCCGTAAACTGGAGCAGTACCCGGCGCGCAGCATCGGAAACACTCTCCTCCGCATCCACAAAACTCCCGATAAGGGACCATTCTCCCTTACATGGGTCTATTCTTCTCCTAAAGACCAGAAGCTTTAGGATCCCCTCATCAAAACCAAAAACAATACAATCCGTTGCCACAAGTATTTTAGGCTGCTCAGTATAAATCCGTCTATTCTCCAAAGCCTTCATTTCATCTATAATTCACTAAAATATCAAAAATATATATCAAATCGATAAAAGCCCATATTTTAACCTCCCAAACCAATTCATAAATCCTATGACCATTTAGCCATGACCCGATCGTACCTATAAATTTTCACATAACCAATAACGATTTTCCCAAATATATTTAGCAGTCAATTAACATAAAAACTTTTTGATTTTCAATAACTTGTAATAAAAAAGATGCAAAATACAGCCATGTTATGGGTAGTAGCCACCTCCCTGGTCCTCCTTTCCCTGACCATAATGGCGGTTATGAATTTTCCATTTAAATGGATTTTTTACCTTACCGTTATTGGGCAAATAATGCTTGTATATATGGTCTTCAGAGTACTTAAGGACAAGTATACCACAGACAAGACCTTTAAGGATTTTTATGAGGATTATCCGTTAAAGGACGGATTTAATTAGCTACGGATATTTCCTTTCCCTTTTTACTATTTGGTGGGGTTCCCATACCCAGTTCCGGGATTACCAATAAAGGGATTTGGGTGTGAAAGGCCAATCGTTTAATTACAGGTTCACGCGTCATCTTTTCCATATAACTATGCTGGTAATTGAGCATGGCCAACAAGTGGATGTCCAATTCGTTGGCAAAAACCTCCAAGGTCCGTGAAACCGAATTCAATTCTGATACGGTGTGTACATAATGCGCTACCTCACCTATGTATTTCCTTAACATATTAAGGTTGAATTGCTGGACTTCTGTAAGTGCTTTAATTTCATATTGTACATGAACTATCCTAATGGCCGCTTTAAAGGATTTGGCCATTTCCAATAGGGGCCTCAATTCCGAGGTAGTATAAAACCTATTAAAATCTGTTGCAAAGGCTATCTCGGAGGGGGTCTTAAATTTAAAATGCTGGGGAATGGCCAATACAGGGCAGTTCTTAATACACTTTATTATTCTTACGGTATTGCTACCCATAAACACTTCCTCCAATCCGGATGCACCTTTTGTTCCCGTAACCACCAAACCAATTTGATGGGTCTCTATTATGTTCTTTATTTCATCAACCAATAGACTAAATGAAGAAATAGCAATAAAGGTATGCTTTGGGTTATGGTACTTATCCCGGATCTTTGTCAAAAGTTGGTCCAGACCCTTTTCGGAATTATGCCTTACCACATCCTCACAGGCTTTGCCACCCGAAGCCGCAGCCATAAACCTACTATGGGCAATGGTAGGGGTATAGGTATTCAAAATATAAAACTCGCACTCCTCATGCTTATAAAGGGAAATGGCATATTTGGTCGCATTCCAAGCATTGGGAGAAAAATCTGTAGGTAATAATATCTTTTTCAAACTATTTATATTTTATTAAAACCCCGAATAAGGGTCAAAACCACAAGTAAACTACCTCAGGGCAAGCCCAAGAGGCATTAAAAGGAAATTCAAGTTTGATTTCGACGCCCGCCTGAACGGAACGGGCAGGCAAGCGTCGGAACACCTGCCTGCGGCAGGCAGGTTTAAATCTCGATTATCGAGCAAAATTATAGGAAGTCAAAAACCTGAACTATGACATTTATCAGCTTTTGGAACTGGCGTCACACTATAAGAACTTGGCCAGCAGCTCATTTGGAAAGGGAAATTACTTCTATTTTTGTTCCTAAACTTAGTAAGAAATAGAACTCGGAAGTATAAGCGGGAGTTAGAAAACCGGGCAATGCAGGCTACATTAGAATCAAGAAGAACGGGAATTACGCAAATCAACACCCCTTTACAACATCATAAAGTGCCTTTCTGTCCGCTATGGCCACTTTCTTTCCATTAGTTTTTATCAACCCTAATTTTTTGAAATTCGATATGATCCGAATGGCAGATTCCGTTGCCGTACCCACTACATTGGCTATATCTTCCCTGGATAATGTCAGGGCCAAATAGCCGTTCCTATCCGTTCCAAAATTTTCCTCCAAATATATAAAAGCCTCGGCTATCCTCTGTCTCACTGTTTTTTGGGACATATTTACAATAACGTCATCGGCTTCCTTTAAATCGTGGGCTATATGCCTCAATACTTCCACAGCAAAATTGGGATTGTTGTTGAGGCTATCAATAATGGCATCTTTGGGAACAAAACAAACCTGCATATCATTTACTGCTATGGCACTTAGGTTGGCCACCTCTTCGGTAATTACGGAACGCTGCCCCAATAATGCCCCCTTGGTTGCCAGTTTTACTATCTGATCTTTCCCGTTCGGGCTTAATTTGGATAATTTGGAGACTCCATCCCTTACGCAATAAACCCCATTAAGTTTTTCTCCCTCTCCAAAAATGGTTTCCCCTTTTTTTACTAATTTGGCAGTTTTGGTATCCGAGACCCTTTTCAATTCTTCCTTGCTCATTGCCCGCAAGGAATTAAATTGACGAATAATACAGTTTTCGCATCTGCCCATAAGTAAAAAATTATCTGACACGGCAAATTTAAAGGTTATTGGAAGAGGGAAAACTGACAATTATCATGTTTTTAATTGGCGATCATGGACATCTTTGCAGGCAAGTATTAGGCAAATTTATATGGACAAGGTAAGGTGTTATCATTGCGGTGACGATTGCGGGAAGAACCCCATAAATCTTAAAGACAAAAATTTTTGTTGTGTTGGGTGTAAAACCGTTTATGAGATTTTCTCCAACAACGACCTGTCCTATTACTATGACCTACAATCCGCTGCGGGTGCACCGCCTAAGGAAGTGGAAGGCAAATACGACTTCCTTGACTCCAGCAACATTGTAGAAAAATTGATCGAGTTCAATGATAATGGCATCCAGATCATTAATCTGTACATTCCCCATATTCATTGCAGTTCCTGTATTTGGATATTGGAAAACCTGAACAAACTAAACAAGGGCATAAACAGTTCCCAGGTCGACTTCCCCAAAAAGACCGTGAGGGTCACCTTTAATTCCCACAAGGTTTCCCTTAAGGAGTTGGTGCTACTAATGTCCAGAATTGGTTATGAACCTTATATTTCCCTGGACGATTTTGACAGGGCCAAAAAAAGTAAGGACCGTGGTTTATCCTATAAATTGGGTATTGCCGGCTTTGCCTTCGGCAATGTTATGTTTCTTTCCTTTCCGGAATATTTTGAGGTTGGGGAATTTTGGCTGGAACAGTTTAAAGGGGTTTTTAGATGGCTTATGTTTGCCTTTTCCCTACCTGTGGTTTTCTATGCTGCCCAAGATTATTTTATTTCGGCCTACAAAGGAATAAGATCCAGATTCTTAAACATAGACATCCCAATTGCCCTGGGTATTTTGGTTTTATTCCTTCGGAGTACAGTGGAAATCATTTTCGACTGGGGGTCGGGTTTTTTTGATAGCCTAACGGGTTTGGTCTTCTTTTTGCTCTTGGGTAAATTCTTTCAACAAAAAACGTATTCCTATCTGTCTTTTGAACGGGATTACAAATCCTACTTTCCTATTGCCGTCACCAGAATTACAAGCAACAATACGGAAGAGAACACTCAGGTATACGATATTAAGGCCGGGGACAGGCTCCTTATAAGAAATGGGGAATTAATTCCAGTGGATGCTATCCTGACCAATGGAAATGCCAGGATCGATTACAGTTTTGTGACCGGGGAATCGGAACCGGTGGAAAAGATATCTGGAGACAAAGTCTATGCCGGCGGAAAACAGATAAGTAGTGCCATAGAAATTGAAGCTATAAAATCTGTTTCCCAAAGCTATCTTACACAACTTTGGAGCAATGCGGTCTTCCAACAAGACAAATCGGGGAGCTTTCAAACCTTAACGGACGGTATCGGTAAAAGATTTACCATTGCCGTTCTGATCATCGCTTTTGTATCTTCCATAATATGGTTAATACTAGACCCAAGTAAAACCATAAATGTCTTTACGGCCGTACTCATAATTGCCTGCCCTTGTGCTATTGCCCTGGCGGCCCCTTTTACCTTGGGCAATATGTTGCGTATTTTTGGCCGTCACGGATTTTATTTGAGGGACACCCAGACCATAGAACAATTGGCCCAGATAGATACCGCTATATTCGACAAAACAGGTACCATTACCACGGCCGAAAAGGGAAATGTTTACTATGAAGGCCTCGAACTGACCAGCGAAGAGGAGTCCTTGTTAAAAAATACCCTACGCTCCTCCAATCACCCGTTGAGCAGGAAACTCTATGATATGTTGGCAGAACAAAACATTGTACCGCTGGAGGAGTACGAGGAGTATTTGGGCCAGGGGATCAAAGGGGCTACGGTTAAAGACAGTGTTAAAATTGGGTCTGCAGCCTTTGTTGGCCATTCGGATATAAAGAATAGGGACAGTACCTCGGTCCACCTGAGCTCCAACGATCAATACAAGGGCTGTTTTATTTTTCAGAACCAATACCGGGAGGGAGTGGAAGAAACGTTCAAAACCATGGCTAGCGACCTGGAATTGGCAATCCTATCCGGTGACAACGCAGGGGAAAGGGCCAACCTAACCAAATTATTGCCCGAGGGAACACCATTATATTTCAATCAAAAACCGGACAGCAAGCTCCAATTTATAAAAACGCTCCAAGATCAAAATAAAAAGGTAATGATGGTAGGAGACGGACTAAACGATGCCGGGGCTTTGGCACAAAGTAATGTAGGCATAGCCATTTCTGAGAACGTTAATGTTTTTTCCCCGGCCTGTGACGGCATTCTGGACGCCAAAAATTTCAAATCGCTATATCCATATATCCTGGCCACAAGAAAAGCCATAAAGATCATAAAATTAAGTTTCATGCTTTCCTTGATGTACAACGTAGTGGGATTGTACTTTGCGGTAACGGGACAATTACAGCCCGTTATTGCGGCCATCCTAATGCCTTTAAGCTCCATTAGTATTGTTATCTTCACTACGGTAACAACAAACCTTTTAGGAAGAAAACTTAAGTCGGAACAGTCATCCTGGAAATAGCTTTTGGGTCTGGAATTAACTGAATAAAAAAGACAACTGTTTTGCTACAGTTGCCTTTTCTTATGCAATAACCCATATAATTTAATCAAAGATGGGACTTCCCCTATTTCTGTTGTTCCAAATACGCTACCAAGGAAGCCATTTCCTCATAACTCAGGGCATTTACCAGCCCAGAGGGCATCATGGATGTTTCGAGTTCCTTTCTTTCGGCAATATCCGATTTTTTTAATTGGGTGGCAATACCTGCTATATTTCTTATGGTCAGGTCCGTTGCCGATTCCTGGGTTACAAAACCAACATAATTATCCCCTCCCTTGGTACGTATCTGTACCGTTGAAAATCCTTGGGAAATGGAGGCATTGGGTTTCAGAATGGACTCTGCGATCTGCTCCCTGTTCATTATGGAACCTATTTGCCCCATAAAAGGCCCTTTCATTACTTCACTTGTAGACACACTATGACAGGTAAAACAAGCCTGGGCCTTGAAAATTTTCTTTCCTTTTTCGGGGTCGCCCTTAATATTTTTCAGGGCGATCATGATATCTTCAATGGAAGCCTCCCCGATCTGGCCTTTTTTATTTTTAATCTTTTCAAGGTCAACCGTTGGCATATCCTCCTTGGGAGCCGAAATATCCACGGTGCCAAAATCATCGATCGCCAATCGGTACTTACTGTTCAATGCCGCGTACCGTTCCTTTTCGTCTTCCGAAGATTTTTTCCATTCCTCCTTTAAGAACGAACGTATCACAGGGGTATAGTCCCATTCTACCGTTTTATAGTAGGGTCCGTGGGTATCCGGACGGGTACTCCACCACCAGGAGGCATCATAGGGTGCTTCTTGGTGATAAATACGTGCCAAGGTATTGATTATTTTATTTTTGAAAACGGCATCTTCCGTACTTTCATAGGCCTTTATCATTCCATCAACCGCTTTTGGGCTATGCATATATCGCATTGCCCAAAGTGCCATATCCCTTTTATCGGTATCCAAGGCACTGACACAGGCGTCCACGGCATCCAATTGAACCAATGCCTTTACGGCCAAATGCGGAACAACAATTTCGGCATTTGGCCTGGCATGGGGTCCTTCCGATCCCATTTCCGGGGCTTTAAAGGAATTCGGAACTGGAATCTCCATTAAAACCTTGGCCACTTCCTTTCTGCCCAATCTGCCCAAACCAACAATAGCGACCGCCTTTACCCGGTCTGAGCCCGACTTCATTGCATTTACAAATGGTGCCGTAGGTACATTTTCCAAAGTACCCGAACGGTCCGACAAGGCCCTCAAGGCAAATTCCTGAACCTGTGGATCCTCGGTTAATGACACTAAACGGTCAATTCCACTTTCCCCGGCCAATTGGGCAAAAGTGAATATAGCTGCCGCACGTACCTCCAATGACAAGGAGCTGTCCTGGGCCAATTGCCATACCTTATCGGCCCCTTTCCCCCTTTTGATCAATTCGTATTGGGCGCTTAACCGGGTCTTGGCATTATCTGCCTTTAGCAGATCTACCAAACTGCCCGTCCAGAAGAAATCCTTTAGATCGGGGAATGGCTCGTAACTATAGTTTTCAGGTAAAACCCTGACCACGTAACCTTTGTCCGGACTTCCGGAATATCCTGCCCCGTCCCAGGCAGAAAGATACATGGCCCCGGCCGCGTCCACATCCACATCGGTTATTTGGGGCAGCTGTATAAACTCTTCCTCATCTTGGGTAAAACTGGCCTTATTTTTGGTTAACCTGTGAAAATACAAATAGCTTCTGCCCCAATCGGCCATCATGGGAACATTGTTGTATTTTTCCGGCCAACGGTCGTCGTTCATATAGAGCGACCCTGTTCCGGATCCCCCGCCAACATCCACCAAGGCGGGTAGGATCTCTTCCGTAAAATGCTTGAACAGTACAGGATAACCATATTCGGCCGATTGTATCTGATGAATAAACCTGATGTTCCATCCCCCACCATCATTGGTATTGCCCCTAGTGTAGATATTCATAAAAGGATCTATGGCCACATCATAAATATTCCGCAATCCATGGGTATACACTTCCATTTCGGTTCCATCGGGACGTACCCTCAATACCCCGCCGCCCAACATGGTCAATTGTGTTCCATCGCGATCTGTGGCATTGTGAAACCCAAAATCGCCCACGGCAATATATATCCATCCGTCTATCCCCATCTGAATACCGTTGGTAGCATGGTCCGTTCCTCTTTCCTGTAAGTATTTGGAATTACTCAAATTTTTAATGAGGACTTTTGCAGGGCCATCGGCCACTCCATCCCTGTCCTTATCTTCAAATACCACCAAGTCCATATTAAAGGCTTTTCCCGTTTCGGGAGAAAAAGTGGTATGTAAAACAAATACTTCATCCCCGATCGCCAAAATGCCCCGTGGGTTGTCCACTTGGGCAAATTCGGTATGGGAATCCATTATTCCGTCGTGATTGCAATCTACCAAACGCTTTATAAACCCTTTGTTCATCTCCTTCCCAAGGGAACCCATCATATCTACCCCCACAAAGACCTCCCCGGTAGCGGCAACGGCCATACAGGCCGGACTTGGCGTTAGGTCGGGACCTGAAAATCCACTGATATCCAAATCTTTCGGCCAGTTCAGGACCTGGGCCAAAGAATCTGTGGAAGGATAATTTATTTCCTTGGTACTCGGTGTACAGGGAACCTCTCCCTGTTTACAACCAAAAAACATACAACTTGAAAATAAAATAAATCCTGCCTTTTTAATAATATCCATTACCGTTAAATTCATAATTATATCCTTGTATAGTGGCAAAACTAAAAATCTTTCCCATAAATCCATCCTTAAATTGAATAATTACGGACAGAACAACACCATTATTGGATGAATTTACTTTATAGACTCATTTAAAATTAGGATATTTGAAAGGAAGGCAACTTAAATATACTTGGGAAGAGGAACTTGCCATATTTTATCAAAAGCTGATAAATGTCATATTATTCCACCACCCCCATGTTTAGTTTTACGCCCAAATTCAGGTAGGTATGAGTGTTATTTATTTATTGTTGACATTGAGTATTGTTGTAGCCGTCATTTTTTTTGCGGCTTTTATTATGGCTACCAAGAGTGGTCAATTTGATGATTCATATACCCCATCCGTCCGAATGCTCTTTGAAGATGAACTGGTTAAAAGTTCCTCCAAAAAGACGGAAAAAATAGCTAACCAAAAAGATGAAAATCAAAAATTGTAATTATGGAAGTACAACAGTTTTATTACGACAACAAAATCGTAAAAAAATTCCTTTATGCAACTATGTTTTGGGGAATTGTGGGGATGTCGGTGGGTCTTTTGCTCGCCTTTATGTTCCTTTTTCCAAATTTGACCGATGGGATATCGTGGTTGAGTTTTGGCCGTCTTAGGCCCCTCCACACCAATGCGGTTATTTTTGCCTTCGTAGGGAATGCCATTTTTGCGGGGGTCTATTATTCTACACAACGCTTGTTGAAGGCAAGAATGTTCAGCGATGCATTAAGCAACTTTAACTTTTGGGGATGGCAGGCCATCATAGTTGCCGCAGCAATCACCCTGCCTTTGGGCTACACCTCCTCAAAGGAATATGCAGAATTGGAATGGCCCATAGATTTGGCCATTGCCGTAGTCTGGGTCGCCTTTGGCTGGAACCTGATCGGGACCATGCTAAAAAGAAGACAACGCCATTTGTACGTGGCCATTTGGTTCTACCTAGCTACCTTTGTAACGGTAGCCGTACTCCATATCTTTAACAGTCTGGCCCTTCCCGTTAGTGCCTTTAAAAGTTATTCTGTATATGCAGGGGTGCAGGATGCCTTGGTACAGTGGTGGTACGGACATAATGCCGTGGCCTTCTTCCTTACCACTCCCTTCTTGGGGCTGATGTACTACTTTGTTCCCAAAGCGGCCAATAGGCCCGTATATTCCTATCGTTTATCGATTGTCCACTTTTGGTCCTTGATATTTATCTATATCTGGGCGGGACCGCACCATTTATTGTATTCTACCTTGCCCGAATGGGCCCAAAATTTGGGAGTCGCATTCTCGATTATGTTGATTGCCCCCTCCTGGGGAGGTATGATCAATGGACTATTGACATTACGTGGAGCCTGGGACAAGGTGCGGACAGACCCTGTTTTGAAATTCATGGTGGTCGCGATTACCGGTTACGGGATGGCCACTTTTGAAGGCCCGATGCTTTCCCTAAAAAATGTAAACGCCATAGCACATTTTAGCGATTGGATTATTGCACACGTCCACGTGGGAGCCTTGGCATGGAACGGATTCCTGACCTTTGGAATGATCTATTGGTTGGTTCCAAAAATGTTCAAGACCAGATTGCATTCCCTTCCCATGGCCAATTTTCATTTCTGGATCGGCACCTTGGGAATCATACTCTACGCGCTCCCGATGTATGTTGCCGGTTTCACCCAAGCCCTGATGTGGAAAGAATTTAACCCAGATGGCACCTTGGCCTATGGTAACTTTTTGGAGACCGTAAATGAAATTATCCCCATGTACTGGATGAGGGCCATTGGCGGGACCATGTACATTATTGGGGCCATTGTAATGATCTACAACGTTGTTGTTACTATTAAGCATGGGACAAAAGTGGAGGATGAACTGGCGGAGGCGGCCGCTTTGACCACCGTATCCAAAAAAAGGACCGCCGGAGAAACTTTCCACACTTGGTTGGAGCGCAAGCCTATACAATTGACCATTTTGGCTACCATTGCCATTTTAATTGGAGGGGTAATCCAAATCGTTCCCACTATTCTGGTAAAATCGAACATTCCAACAATTTCCAGTGTTAAACCTTATACCCCTTTGGAATTGGAAGGTAGGGATCTATACATTAGGGAAGGATGTGTTGGATGCCACTCCCAAATGGTAAGGCCTTTCCGAAGTGAGGTAGAACGTTATGGCGAATATTCCAAAGCTGGAGAGTACGTGTACGACCACCCTTTCCTTTGGGGAAGCAAACGCACCGGGCCCGATCTTTTGAGGGTAGGTGGCAAATATTCCGACAACTGGCACTTGAACCATATGTACGACCCACAAAGCACCTCTTCCGGATCTATTATGCCCTCCTATTCATGGCTGGTGCGCAATAGGCACGACAGAACCAATATCCAATCCAAAATGGAAACTATGGTTGCCCTAGGGGTTCCATATACCGAAGAGGAGATTGCGAATGCCGAACAAGCTATGGATGAGCAAGCGACCAGAATAGAAAAAAATCTATACTCCGATCCCGATTTTGCCAAAGGATATGAAGAGGACAAAAAATATGCCGCAGAAAACGGGGAGGAATTCATAGAAATGAAGGATAGGGAAATTATAGCTATGATAGCCTATCTGCAACGTCTGGGGACAGATATTAAAATAAAGGAAACGGACGAAATAATTTCACAAAACAAGTAAGTCATGCTAAAATTTGTAAAAGGTTATATGGAAAGTATAGATGGCGTTGCTACCTATCCCATGATATCGTTATTAATCTTTTTTGTGTTTTTTACCATTCTTTTCTGGTGGGTATTTACCGCCTCTAAAGAACATATCAAGGAAGTTAGCGAAATACCATTAGAAACAGAAAACCAACCTAAAGAAGAATCGTTATGAGAAATATATCACCTTGGTGGGTAAGAGTCCCTTTGATCTTTTTCCTAATCTTCGGATTGATGGAATATTTTATTGATTCAGGGGACAAACCCGCATTTATTGCATACCCTATCGCCCTTTTGTTTATGTTGATGGTGCTGTTCATATTGGTGGCTATTGAATTGATCCTAAATTCAGTAGAAAACATCATGTTCCAAACCCTATCCCCGGAAGCTCAAAAACGATATTTGGAGGCCAAATTCAAACAATGGGAATGGAAATGGGGCAAAGCATACTGGAAAAAAATTACCGGAAACAGGCCCGTTGGGGAAGAACAGGAAATTATCCTGGACCACAATTATGATGGAATCCGTGAATTGGACAATAATCTTCCACCATGGTGGGTATATATGTTCTATGCCACCATTATTTTTGGGGTGGTTTATCTGGCCCGTTTCCACGTCTTTAACGACTATACCCAAGACATGGAATATGACCGCGAAGTGGCCGAAGCCCAAATAGCCATTGAAGCCTATAAAAAAACAGCAAAGGGTTTGGTAGATGCCAATACGGTGGAACTACTTACCGATGCCTCCGATATTAAGGCAGGTGGAGCAATTTACAGTGCCAATTGTGTAGCATGCCATATGCCGGATGGCGGGGGTGGCATAGGCCCTAACCTTACCGACGAATATTGGATCTTGGGAGGTGGGATTAAAAATGTTTTCCAAACCATTTCGGAAGGAGGAAGGAACGGCAAGGGAATGATAGCTTGGAAACAGACCCTTAAACCAGCCGAAATAGCCCAGGTAGCCAGTTATATTCTCTCGGAAATACATGGCAAGGCCCCTGCGAACCCAAAAGCTGCAGAAGGCGAAATCTGGACCGGAGAGTAAACACTTAATAACGCAATAGGCACATTTTAAGACCTACCCATATTTCCAACAAAGTAGAACAAAGAAATGGTACAGGACCAGGACAATTTTAGGGATTCCATAGGAACAATCAATGAGGAGGGGAAAAGGGCATGGATATATCCAAAAAAACCTAGTGGCAGGTTTTATGAATATCGCAAGTATGTAAGTTATGTGCTGTTGGTATTTCTCTTTCTAGCTCCCTTTGTAAAAGTAAACGGCAACCAGTTCCTAATGTTCAATGTGTTGGAAAGGCGTTTCAACATTTTTGGATTTCCCTTTTGGCCACAGGATTTTCATCTCTTTGTAATATCGATGATTATCGGCGTTATTTTCATAGCCTTATTTACCGTTGCTTTCGGCCGTATTTTTTGTGGCTGGATGTGTCCACAAACGATCTTCATGGAAATGGTATTCCGAAGGATCGAATTTTGGATAGATGGTGACCGTGGCGCCCAAATACGCCTTGCCAAGCAGCCCTGGAATGCAGAGAAAATTAGAAAACGAGCCCTTAAACTGATTATTTTTTTCATTATATCCTTTTTAATAGCCAATGTATTCTTGGCCTATTTAATAGGCAGCGACCGATTGATGGAATATATCACCGATGGCCCCTTTCAGCACATCAGCACACTGGTATCCCTTTTAATATTTACGGGGGTATTTTATTTTGTATTTGCATGGTTTAGGGAACAAGTATGTATCATAGCTTGCCCTTATGGCAGGATGCAAGGCGTACTTCTGGACAATAAGTCCATTGTTGTGGCCTATGACCATAAAAGGGGGGAGGCAGAAAACGGCAGAAAAAAGTTCAGAAAAGGAGAGAACAGGGACGCCTTGGGACATGGCGACTGTATTGATTGTTTTCAATGTGTAAATGTATGCCCTACCGGCATAGATATTAGAAACGGAACCCAATTGGAATGTGTCAACTGTACGGCCTGCATAGATGAATGCGATGCCATAATGGAAAAGGTAAACCTTCCCAAGGGTCTTATCCGATATGCCAGTGAGGACAATATTGAAAAAAAGTCCAAGTTCAAGTTTACACCCCGACTAAAAGGATACACCGCTGTTCTGGTAATTCTTACCGGAATTTTAATTGGAATGCTGTTTTTAAGAAATGAAGTAGAGGCCAACATCCTTAGACTTCCAGGGCAACTCTACGAACACAAGGAAGGCAATATCATTAGCAACGTCTATACCTATAAACTGATAAACAAAACCACCAAGGATATACCGGACATAAGCTTTAGGCTTTTATCCCACAAAGGGACCGTTAAGCTGGTGAGACATGAACTTTTTGCGGTACCGGCGCAAGGCCTGGCGGAAGGCACCCTATTTGTAGAGATCAACAATTCGGCTTTGAAAGGCGACAAGAACAAATTGAATATCGGCGTCTATAGTGGGGATAAGTTGATAGAAACGGCCACCGCCAGATTTTTAGGCCCTAGAAGCTATAAATAGATTAAAATATATAGGATTAACAACTAAAGATTCCAGTACATTGGGAATTGAAAAAAATTGGAAAAGACATGAAAATTAATTGGGGAACAGGAATTGTACTCGCCTTTATAGCGTTTATAAGTTTTATATTGTTTTTTGTTGTGCGGATGAGCATGGACAATAAGGCCAATCACGATTTGGTAACGGAAAACTACTACAGGGCGGAATTGGGATATCAAAATGAAATCGATGCGGAGAATAATGCCCGTAGAAAGGAAGTGGAACTTAAATTGGAAACCACCGGTGAAGGTGTAAAATTAATTTTCCCAAATACCTTGAATTCAGAAGACATTAAAGGTACAGTGTCCCTGTACAGGCCATCCAACAAGCACCTAGATTTTGAAATGCCCATAAGTTTATCCCAAGACTATTTGCTCATACCCAACAATCGTTTATTAGATGGTCGTTGGGACATTAAAGTATCTTGGAAATACCAGGACGAGGCTTATTTATACAAGAAAAAAATAAGCTATCATCAAAATAAATAAGGAGGGTGTACACTTCAAAGGTCCATAAATTTAAACTATGTTGTTATCTGCCGTAATCTTGGGTATCATGGGAAGCTTTCACTGTGTTGGCATGTGCGGCCCTATTGCCTTTATGCTCCCGGTAGACCATAACAAACCGGCCAAAAAATTATTTCAGGTCTTTCTTTACCATCTGGGAAGGATTACTTCCTACGCACTTATTGGGCTCATATTTGGATTTTTGGGCAAGGGCCTTTATGTATTTGGCCTACAGCAAAGACTTTCCATTATCATAGGAGTCCTGATGATCCTCATCATCCTTATGCCTTATAAGACTTTTGGCAAATATAATTTCTCCAAACCCATTTATTCCTTTTTGACCAAAATAAAAAGCCAACTTGGCAAGGAATTACAGCGAAAAAGTCCGGATACCTTTCTCACCATTGGATTCCTGAACGGACTACTGCCCTGTGGATTGGTCTATATGGCCCTATTTGGCAGTATTGCCACTGCCAACCCCTGGCTTGGTGCATTGTTCATGGCATTATTTGGACTAGGTACCGTACCATTAATGACCACGGCCGTCTACTTTGGAAGTATGCTTAAAGGCGTAACAAAAAAATCGGTGCAGCGATTGATCCCGGTCTTCGTAATCCTGGTTGGACTGCTCTTTATATTAAGGGGAATGGGACTTGGCATTCCCTATATTTCTCCCGAACCTGTCCTGGAGGTCGTGGACAGTACCCTGGAGTGCCATTAATTTTTCCTTGTTTTTATTTCCGTTATCTTCTCTAACTTGTGGCGTGTCCAAAAATAATGTAAATTTCAAGTACATTGGGATTCCGCTTTCGCAAGCATTCCCTGTCAACCAATTTCATGCTGTATATTCATCCAACTACAAACATACTATAATGAAGAAAATCATATTGCTGGCCTATCTCATTTTATGGACTCCTTTATTTTCCCAGAACGAAAAAATAAACGTCATCGTTTTTGGTGCGCATCCCGATGATTGCGATATCGACACTGGGGGTACGGCCATTTTACTGGCCAAGATGGGGCATAATGTAAAATTTGTTTCCTTGACCAATGGAGATGCAGGCCATTATGCCATGGGCGGAGGGGAGCTTGCCAAAATAAGGATTGCGGAGGCCGAGGAAGCGGGCAAAAGATTTGGGGTAGCCTACAGCGTTTTGGACAACCATGATGGGGAATTGATGCCTACTTTGGAAAATAGACTTAAGGTGATACGCGAAATCCGTAAATGGAACGCCGATGTGGTCATTGCCCCCAGGCCCAATGATTATCACCCGGACCACAGGTATACAGGAGTTTTGGTACAGGACGCCGCCTATATGGTAATAGTGCCCAATGTGGCTCCGGAAGTACCCCCGCTCCAAAAAAATCCGGTATTTCTGTACTCGGAAGATAGTTTTCAAAAACCCAGCCCGTTCGAACCGGATATTGCCGTAATCATCGATCCCGTTTTCGATCAAAAAATATATGCCATGTCGGCACACAAATCCCAATTCTTTGAATGGCTCCCCTGGACCTCAGGGAATTTGGACAAAGTACCCAAGGATGAGGAGGGCAGATTGAAAATGCTGGCCACTTGGCGATCACAACCTCCAAGGGAGGCACTCCTTAAATGTGCTGAAAAATGGTATGGGCCCAAGGCATCCGGAGCCAAACATATTGAGGGTTTTGAAATATGCGAGTACGGCAAGCAGCCCACTGATGAAGAAATCAAGATTATCTTCCCCATGCTCCAAAGATAACTCCCCTGCAGGACTAATAACAAAATTATTTTAGTACATAACAAAAAATCGTCTTAACAAGGTTTCTCGGAAAATCTGTTTGACCCCAAGCCCTAAAGGGAGCCTGATTTTCCTTGATTCCTCCCTTTAGGGTCGGGGTCAAAAATCGAGGAAAATCTTGCGGAAATGATTTTTGTCATGTACCAAGCAAAATTGCCTAATCCAGGATTTTCTTGGCATTTTCGCTATATACTTTCTTCAAAACCTCATCGCTGAGGCCCAAACCGTTGAAGGACCAATGATAGGAAGAAATATTCCTGTCATAAAAATGTTCGTCCTCGCTTTCAAGAATACGAAATGTTAGTTGGTACATTTCCGGATCGGTACCCATATCGGTCCCATAGACCAATTTATCCTGATACTTTTCATAGAATTGTTTCGTATATCGGGGAACTGCCGCCGTTTCCGCATATCTGGCAGAAATATCGGCGTACATATTGTCATATTTGCCCAAAAGACTCCCAATAATATCCAGATCATAACTACAATTGGCAAAGTGACAGGCAATAAAAGTGGTCTTTGGATTTTCCCTGACCGCATTTTCCAAGGTAGTAATCAATTCCGCATGTGTTAACCGCCCACCCTGGCTAATATCTATTCTCCATTTGTAAGCATTCATCAGCCCATCATTATGCACATCCATGGGTTCGTACATCCACATGGGATCTGCTACGTGTATACTTACGGGCATACCCAATTCCGCACATTTTTCCCATAAGGGTCTCATACGTGCATCATCTGCATGCATCCCTTTTGCAGGGGTTGGCCTGGAGTAAAAAAAACCGAAGCCCTTATCGCCCAATTCGCCCACTCCCTTGGCACCCATCTTATAACATCTTTCCAATTCCGTTACTGCTTTTTTACTCCAACCTTTTTCATTATAGCCTGTAAAATCGAAACCGCACCATAGTTCAAAACGGTCCCCATATTTGGAATAAAGGTTCACAATACTATCAAAGGGCTTCCCGGTCTGATAAGTAAGAATAATAGATTTTGCTACCCCGGCCTCGTCCATTGTCCTCACCCATTCGTCAATTTCCCGTTCCGACTTTGGATAGGGATGGGAATGAAAATCCACTAAGGGAAATTTGGCTTTGGATATCTTGGTCCTAGGCGTGTTATATATGGATATTGGCTCGTAGTCCTTAAGTAGGATATCTTCTTGCGCCTTTACCGAGTTGGAAACAAAAACCAGTAAAATAATAAAGATGTAGTAAATTTTCATACGAGGTTTAGGTAAATTGGTCCGTGAGCAATGGTTATCCCATGTTTCCCAAATATACTAATTTAAACTACCGATTAAGGGAGTTTTTCCAATCATGGCCATTCATACTGAAGGCCAGATTGAATTCTTGGACGTATTGACCAGAAAGTCCGCTAAATTTTAAAAGTGATAACGGGTATTTTGGAATGATTGGTAACATCTTCCCCAATACTCCCCATTAGAAAGTGGGACAGCCCCTTCCTACCATGGGTGGGCAATCCTATAAGGTCGGCATTCCTACTTTCACTGAAAGCCAATATTCCCCGCTCTACACTATAGTCATTATAAATCTCCACTTCCAAACTTACTTTGGCCAAATGTAGGAACTTATTAATTTTCTTAAAGGCATCCTTAGTGCTCAGAAAATTATCCCCTGGAGTATTAATATTTACCAAAATCAATTCAGCGCTAAGCTTATCCGCCAATTTCTTGGCCCTTTGGAAGGCTTCCAGGTTTTCCTCTTCAAAATCGCAGGCAAAGACAAATCTCTTTACCTCAAAACCCTCTATATAATCTTTTATGACCAGTACTGGAATATTGGAATTCCTCACCATTTTCTCGGCATTGGAACCTACAAATATTTCCATTAGACCGTCCGTACCATGCGACCCCATCACAATTAGATCTGCGCCATGTTTATCCGCAATGGCATTCACTTCGCTAAACACCTTATGATGTTTAACGATTGGGGTAACTTTTATTCCTTTTAAGTAGGGCTTTTCCAAAAATGCTTCAAATCTTTTTTCTGCCAATTTTATGAGGAAGACGGCCTGCTCATAATGTGCCTGTTCATTGGCGGAGACAAGCGCTTCCGACAATTCCAGCATATGTAGGACAAAAATTTCGGATCCGTATTTTGTAGCAATGGAAGCCGCTGTTTTAAGGGCTTTTTCGGATTGTTCCGAAAAATCGACGGGCACAATAATTTTTTTCATAACATATTTTTTTTAATGATTAGTTTATCAAGAGATTAAAAATAGCCAGGGGCCCATTAAACAGTCATAGAAAACAATCTAGTTCCCGGAGCCTTGCGATGCAGGAACAGATCAAAAGCCATACATACATTGCGTACAAAAGGCCTTCCTTTTTCGGTAACGTAAATACCATTGGAAGCCATTTCCACCAAACCATCCAAAGCCATCTCCTTTAGTTTGTCCCTGACCACCTCCAACCCATTGAACCTTTCGTTGTGATGGTCCCAACCAGTCCTAAATTTACACATTAAATTTAAGATATGCCTGCGAATAACCCTATCTTCATCGGTTAAAATGTGACCTCTATAAATAGGTAAAATATTGTTTTCCACCAAATGGCCATACTCTTCCAGACCTTTTACATTTTGTGCAAAGCTATCCCAACTATCACTGATACTGGAAATCCCCAAACCAATCATTACCTTGGTCTTGGAGGCTGTATAGCCCATAAAATTCCTATGTAAGGTTCCCTTCTCCATAGCCTTGAAAAGCGAATCCTTCCTTAGCGAAAAATGATCCATTCCTATTTCCGAATAGCCCGCCTCGGCCAAGAGTGCCTTGCCCATAGCGTACTGCTCCCGTTTCTCCCCGGCCGTAGGCAAATCGGAATCCTTGTACCCTCTTTGTCCATTTCCTTTTAACCAGGGAACGTGTGCGTAACTATAAAATGCCAATCGATCTGGCATTAGCGCTTTCGTCTTTAAAATAGTCTCGGCAATATCTTCCTTCGTTTGGAAGGGCAAACCAAAAATAATATCATGGCCTACCGAAGTATACCCTATTTCCCTGGCCCATTGGGTAACATTCCTTACATTTTCAAAAGGTTGCAACCTATGAATGGCAAGCTGAACCTCCCTGTTATAATCCTGAACCCCATAACTTACCCTTCTAAACCCAACATCGTAAAGGGCTTTTAGATGTTCTTTGGTGGTATTATTGGGATGTCCTTCAAAACTAAATTCATAATTCTCCGTACGGGTAGCAGAGGCAAAAATACCATTGACAAGGCGTGTTAAATTTTCAGGTGAGAAGAAGGTAGGGGTACCACCTCCCAAATGAAGCTCCTTTATTCTTGGTTTTGTTTCAAACAATTCACAATAAAGTTTCCACTCCTTTAAGACATTACTGATATAAGGGTTTTCCACTTCATGCCGTTTGGTGATTCTTTTATGACACCCGCAAAAAGTACAGAGGCTTTCGCAAAAAGGCAGGTGAATGTAAAGGCTTATCCCTTCCTCTCCGTTACTTTCATTAAATTTTTTGATTAAGGTATTTCGCCATTGATGGCCGGAAAAAGTGTCCAAATCCCAATAGGGAACCGTGGGATAACTGGTATATCTGGGACCGGGAATATTATATTTTTGAACTAAATTGGTCATATGCCATTGTTGTATGTAATAGCCACAAAAATACCTTGGGGCGAACTATAAAAATATGACACTTATCAGGTTTCCTAATCGTACGGAAAAATAATGTCGACCATGCCGAACGGTATAATTCCCGAAATAATTATTTTCCCGCTCATTTAATTTAAATAATCGTTAAATACAGTACAAT
This sequence comes from Arenibacter sp. P308M17, assembly GCF_003426735.1. Classification (GTDB taxonomy): domain Bacteria; phylum Bacteroidota; class Bacteroidia; order Flavobacteriales; family Flavobacteriaceae; genus Arenibacter. Next base: position 748,176 of record NZ_QVON01000001.1, on the reverse strand, counting down.
TGGAAACTAATTTTTTAAATAATCCGTTCTAGGAGCCCCTTTATGATAAAAACTATATTTTTGTAAACTTAAAAATAACCAATTATGACATTACTTTTAATGGCGGCCGGAAGTGGTAGCCGATATGGCAAGCTTAAACAATTTGATGACCTGGGCCCGAAAGACGAGTTCCTAATGGAATTCAGTATTTATGACGCCCTGAAAAATGGTTTTGACCACATAGTTGCCATTACAAAAAAGGAAAATGTAGACTTTTTAAAAGAGCACTTATCCAGCAGATTGCCAAAAAATATTAAACTGGATGTTTTGGCCCAGGAAGTAAACGATCTTCCAGAGGGAGTAACCTTTACCGGGGAAAGGGCAAAACCATGGGGTACGGCTCATGCAGTATGGACCGCAAGAAATGTAATCGATAGACCATTCGCCATCATTAATGCGGATGACTACTACGGTAAAAATGCTTTTGAAAGCGCCGCCCACTTTATAGGGAACAACAATAACAAAGAAACATTTGGCCTTATTGCCTATATCTTAAAAAACACCCTTTCCGAACATGGATCGGTGTCCAGGGGAGTATGTAAATCGGACGGAGGCAAATTGACCTCAATACATGAGCATACCAAAATAGAGGCCTTGGATAATGTTATCATTGATACGGATTCGGGCGCTAAATTTACAGGGGAAGAATTGGTCAGCATGAACTTCTGGGTCTGTCAACCTTCCATATTTCCATTTATTACCCAATACCTCAAGGACTTTATTGGAAATAAGGAGAATCACGCCAAAGGGGAAATATATCTACCTTTCGCCATAAAGGAAATGATTGCTAAAAATCTGATAGATGTGGATGTAATTCCTTCTGAAAGCCAATGGTTCGGGGTAACCTACGCCAGCGATAAGGATGTGGCAGTCTCGGAATTACAGCGTATGACGGACAATAATGGGTATCCCTCTCCTATTTGGGGCAATATTTAGACTTGTTGATCCATGATGGCAAATAAAAATGTTGAGCTCAACGAGCTGTTGAAAAACTTCGCTATAGATAGGAAAACCTATGGGTTCCAAGGAATAAACCAGGGCTATATCAATGATACATATTTGGTCTTGGACAACCATTGCCCAATGTATATTCTTCAAAGGGTAAACCATAATGTCTTTAAGGATATACATGGCCTAATGGACAATATAGCAAATGCTTTTCAACATTTGGCAGACCTGGATTATACCGCTATACAACTCCTAAAAACGGAATCGGGCAATTCCTATTTTAAGGATGAAAAAACGGGCTATTGGAGGTTAATGACGTATATCAACAACACCACTGCATATGACAATGCCACCAATACGGACATTGCCTTCCAAGCCGGGAAGGTGGTCGGTAAATTCCACCAACTTCTGGCGGAAGCTCCTTTGGACCACTACGTGGATACCATTCCACAATTCCATAATCTCCAGTTAAGGGAAAATCAATTTGAGGAATCCATTCTATCCGCTAGTGTAACAAAATTGCAAACGGCCAAACAGGCAATAAGTTTTGCCAAAGAAACCTTGGAGAAATTGAAAATTTTGGACAATTCCAAGTTGCCGTTACGGGTCTGCCACAATGACACCAAACTAAACAATATCCTTTTCTCCAAAGAGAATAACAAAGCCCTTTGCCTTATAGACCTGGATACCATTATGAAAGGGTATTTTTACTTTGATTTTGGGGATGCCATAAGGACTGTTGCCAATACTGCTACCGAAGACGAACAGGATCACAGGAAGATTACTTTTGAAAGACCCTTGTTCGAAGCCTTTATAAAAGGCCTGGAGAGTAACGGCCCCTTTTTGTATAAGGAAGAAATAGACCTTCTGCCCTGGGGAGCTGTATTTATGCCCTTTATTCATGGTCTAAGGGCCCTAACAGACTATTTGAACAACAATATCTATTACAAGGTATCATACGAAAACCAGAATTTGGACCGTTGCCGAAGCTTGTTCGATTTCACCAACAAAGCACTTCAAGAAATAGGTTATATGACCCAAGTCGTAAATAAAGGACTAACCCCTAAAGTTTAATTTTTTGTGTGATGGCAATGTTTAAAGCCTCTTCGTGGAATCCCTAACGATAAGACTGGTTTTAATTACCTTGGTGGTACAATCCATATATACCTTGCTCTCTATTCTTTCAATTAGGACCTTGGCGGCCGTTTCCCCTATAAAAGTACCGTGCTGACTTACAGCTGTAAGTGCGGGACTCACGTAGCGCGATAATTTGCCATTGGTAAACCCTATAACGGAAATATCTTCCGGCACCCTATACCCTCTGGCCTTGATCAACCTCAAGACCTCTACCGCCGTAATTTCATCCAAGGCCATAATACCGTCAATAGACTTATAATTCAACAGAAAAGTCACTAGAACTTCCAAATCGTCCTCCTTGCCTACCCTCAATATCAATTTATCATCAAAGGGAATACCTGCCTCTTCCAATGCTTTCCTATATCCTTCCACCCTCAATTTACCTACACTGGAATGATCAATAGTGGTAACGAGGGCAACCGTCCTGCAACCGATATTTAAAAAATATTTCGTGGTTTTATAGCCTGCCTCAAAATCATCCACCACCACCTTATCACACAGGATACCATCCGAAACCCTATCGAACATTACCAAGGGAATTTGTTCGTCCAAAAAATTTTGAAAATGCTCCAGTTTGTTCTTAAACTGTGTTTCTTCCGCCATGGACACGATTAATCCGTCAACAGTGCCGCCGCCCAGAAATTCAAGTGTTGCAACTTCCTTTTCATAGGATTCATCGCTAATACAGCTAAGTAAAATATACCCGTGTTCGTTAGCTACCTTTTCAATCCCTGAAAATACCTGAGTAAAAAAATAATTGAGAATATTGGGTACCACGACCCCTATGGTCTTGGTCTTCCGCTGCAATAAACTAAGGGCCACCTTGTTTGGCCTGTATTTATTATCCTTGGCAAACTGTTGGATTTTGGCCTTTAGACCATCACTAATTTCATGGCTGTCGTTAATAGCCTTGGAAACCGTTGAAATGGAAACATCAAAATATTGGGCAATCTCCTTTAGGGTTATTTTTTTCATTTTCAATCCTTAAAAAGCTCTCCTCTCTTTTAAAGAGGAGTGGCGGGAAAGGGAGATTAAACCCCGAAAATTCATGCACAGTATAATATAGGCTATTGATCCCAATCCCTCCGTCTTCGCTTAGGCGAAGCCTCCTCCCTTTGGTCAAAGGGAGAAGGCCTAATATTACAAATATTTACTTTTCCATAAAAATCGGCTTCTAATATCTAAATTAGAACAACCACGATTTAGCTAAAAAAGCTGGTCAGTGGAAAAAATCCTAAATATATTGATTAATGATGTTCTCGAAAAGCTCCTGTTTCCCGCTCTGTAATTTTAACTCCCCGTTTTCTTGTGCTATTTTATATAAGGCCTCCAGATTCAGTTTACCATTCTCAAAGTCCTTCCCTTTTCCCGAATCGAAAGAACTATATCTTTCCGAAAGCATCTTTTCATAGGCAGAGGAAGAAATGATCCTATCTGCAGTAAGCAAGGCCCGGGCAAAGGTATCGGCTCCCCCGATATGGGCATGGAAAACATCATCCAAATCAGTAGAATTCCTTCTTATTTTGGCGTCAAAGTTTACCCCACCACCTTGTAGTCCCCCTGCTTTAAGGAATACCAGCATGGCCTCGGTAGTTTCTTGGATATTGTTCGGGAACTGGTCGGTATCCCATCCATTTTGGTAATCCCCCCTATTGGCATCAATACTCCCCAACATTCCCGCTTTGGCCGCTACCGCCAATTCGTGCTGAAAAGTATGCTGGGCCAAAGTGGCGTGGTTCACCTCAATATTTATTTTAAAATCTTTCTCCAGTCCATATTCACGAAGGAAACCTATGGCCGTTGCCGTATCAAAATCGTATTGATGTTTGGAAGGTTCCATAGGCTTGGGCTCTATAAAAAAAGTTCCTTTAAAACCCTGCGCCCTGGCATAATCCCGGGCCATCCCCAAGAATTGGGCCATATGGTCCAATTCGCGTCCCATATCGGTATTTAAAAGGGACATATAACCTTCCCTACCTCCCCAGAAAACATAATTTTCGCCGCCAAGGGCAATGGTAGTATCCAAGGCCAATTTTATCTGCCCTCCTGCCCTTGCCACTACATTAAAATCCGGGTTGGTAGCGGCACCGTTCATATAACGTGGATTGGAGAAACAATTGGCCGTTCCCCACAATAATTTAATTCCGGAATCGGTCTTTTTCTTTTTCAAATAATCGGTTATTATAGACAACCGTTTCTCCGATTCCGCAAAAGTGGCCCCTTCCTGTATAAGATCAAAATCATGGAAACAAAAATAATCAAATCCCATTTTACTGATAAATTCAAAAGCAGCATCTGCCTTGTCCTTGGCTGCCTGCACTGGGTCCGTAGATTGGTCCCAAGCAAAATTCTGGGTGCCGGGACCGAACGGATCCGCTCCCTGCCCACAGAAGGTATGCCAATACGCTATTGCGAACTTAAAATGCTCGCGCATCGTCTTCCCGGCAACCACTTGGTCCGGATTGTAATATTTGAAGGCAAAAGGATTATCAGATTCCTTGCCCTCAAATTTAATATCCCCTATTCCCTTAAAGTATTCCTTGTTTCCAATTATTGCCATCTTTTATTTATTTTTAATGATTAGTTCCAATTCTTTTTTCCAATTTTCATAGGCCCTTTGATAAGCGCTTTTATTACTCAAAGGCTTAAAAGTCTTTACGTGGTCGTTATTGGTAATATAGGTTCCAAACTTCTCAAAACCCCCTTCAAATATTCCAACTGCCCTGGCCGCACCAATTGCCCCGGTAGTATTATAAATTTCAATGTCCTGTGACACTAAGGTGGATAGGGTATTGGAAAAGATTTCGGCCCGAAATAAATTATCGTTCCCGGCCCGCATTACCCCAATGGATATGCCGTCCGATTTAAGGATTTCCATGCCATAGACAAAGGAAAAGGCTATCCCTTCCAAAGCTGCCCTACAGATATGGGCCTTGGTATGGTTGTTAAGGTTGATGTTGACCATCCTAGTCCCTATATCCTGATTGTTCAGCATCCGCTCTGCCCCATTTCCAAACGGAATAAGACATACCCCGTCCGAACCCACTGGAATTTCCGAAGCCAAGGAATTCATTTCTTCATAGGATTCCACATCCAGATTATTTAAAAGCCAGCGGTACTGAATCCCGGCGCCATTGATATTCAACAATTTACCTACCCTTGGATGCTCTTTGCTGTAGTTGACGTGGGCAAAATTGTTTACCCTAGTGCTTTCCTTCCCGGATAGACTATCCGTAACCGCATAGACCACCCCAGAGGTACCTCCGGTGGCAGCAACTTCTCCCGGATTGAACACGTTAAGGGCCAAGGCATTATTGGGTTGGTCTCCCGCCCTGTACAGTATGGGGGTGCCTACTGCCAAACCACTTTCTTGCGCCCCTTTGGCATCCACTTTGGATTGAAGTCCAAAAGTATCTACAATATCCGGAATAAAGGACTTGGGAATACCATAATGCTCCATAAGCAGATGGGCCACCGAATCTTGTTTAAAATTCCAAAGGATACCTTCCGATAATCCGGAAATAGTAGTATTGATCACATTGGAAAAACGAAAGGCAATATAATCTCCCGGTAGCATGAGCTTGTCCGCCGCCCCATAAATCTCTGGTTCGTTCTCCTTTACCCATTTTAATTTGGAAGCCGTAAAGTTGGCCGGGGAATTTAATAAATGGGCCTTACAGATATCCTCTCCAAGGTCAGCATAAGCTTTCCGCCCAATTTCCACAGCGCGACTATCGCACCAAATAATGGATTTTCGTAACGGTTCCCCTTGTTTGTCCACCAATACCAGGCCATGCATCTGATAGGCAATACCTACCCCCTTAATCTGATCCCGGTCTATCCCGTATTTCTGTTGTAGTTTTTTAATGCCCTTGCAAACATATTCCCACCATTCCTTGGGATCCTGTTCCGCCCAACCATTTTTTAAGGCGAGCATTTCCATTTCAGTTTCGGGTTCCTGTACCACCCCAACACTCTTACCGGTATCTACCTCTACCAAAGCTACTTTAATTGAAGAGCTACCAATATCCAATCCCAAATAATACATATGTCCCAATATTTTATGGAATAAATTTATAATATGAAAATTTTTGAAGAATATACCAAATATATTAAAATCTATATCACGATACGCAAATTGAGCTACCGGGCATAATTAATAGCAAAAACCGAAGGCTATAATTACACCCTATTAAACTGCATAAATAACTAATAATGAATTAATTAAATTTTTTTTGTGGTCTAACGAAACTTTTCGAAAACGCTTTCGTAGAAATAGTTGCGAATTACTAGAGGCCATTAAAGACGGCCAGCAAATTTGGGCCAATACCCTTGATAGAATTTATTCCTTTTTTTTGTTCACCAAACCTTTGGTAAACTCGTTCAAGGTCTCCACTTTTTCTTCAAAATCCCCTTTTATGGTTTTTCGGAATTCGTTTAAATTTTTCACTAGATCGTCTATATTCTCTGGAATTACGTCTTCAAAAAACTGTCGTAAGCGTTTTGCCGTGGTAGGCGATTTCCCATTGGTAGAGATCGCCACCTTTACATTTCCCTTAGTGACGATACCTCCCATGTAAAAATCACAAAAAGGGGGGTTATCCGCCACGTTCACCAGAATATACTTTTCCCTGCAATCGTGATACACCTGTTCGTTTACATCCACCTTATCCGTAGTGGCAATCACCATATGCCGCCCGTCCAAGTACTTTTTCCTATAGATATCCTTGCTTATTTTTACCTGATGTTTTCCTGCAAGTTCCAATGTAGCATCCAAAAATTCCGGTGCCACCATCTCTACTTGGGCGTGCGGGCTGGATTTCAGCATAAATGTCAGTTTCTCCAAACCAACGTTACCACCGCCTATAATTAGGATATTTAGTTGGGATACTTTTAAAAAAACAGGGTATAATTCATTCCTTTCCATAAGTACTTCTGTATTATTCTTGTTTTCTGGTCGGCACAACCATCGCTTTCACTTATAAAAGAGCTCAAAAAATATTCTATTCAAAGATAACACACAAAATGCTTGACCCTCTTTGATTTTCGATAGATTTTTATATCCACCTAGTTGATTTTGTTAATTCGATGTAAAATGGAGTTATATTTTTTAATGTCATGGTCAAAAGCGCTAATTTCGATATTTGTAACCCAATACCCACATTAAGCAATTCCAATAGGTTTGTTTCTTAATGAAATGCACCACCGGCAACAATGCTGCTTTAACACTTTTATTATGACCAATTACATCCACCTGAAAAAGCTAACCATTTCCTTATTGCTCTTATTTGCTTACAACACAAGTGCGCAGGAACTTGTAGATTACGTTAATCCTTTGGTAGGCACAGATTCCAAGCCCAGCATGTCCAACGGAAATACCTATCCGGCCATAGCCATGCCATGGGGAATGAACTTTTGGACCCCACAAACGGGAAAAATGGGAGATGGTTGGGCATATACCTACGCTGCGGATAAATTAAGGGGCTTTAAACAGACCCACCAGCCTTCCCCTTGGATGAACGATTACGGCCAGTTTGCCATAATGCCCCTTACGGGAGAATTGCGCTTCACGGAAGACGATAGGGCCAGTTGGTTTTCGCACAAATCAGAGATCGTAAAGCCGCATTACTATAGTGTATATCTGGCCGATCATGATATTACCACAGAAATTACCCCGACGGAAAGAGCTGCCATGTTCAGGTTCACCTTTCCTGAAAACGAGAATTCACATGTCGTATTGGATGCCTTGGACAAAGGCTCCTACGTGAAAATTATTCCTAACGAACGTAAAATTATAGGGTATACCACCAAAAATAGCGGCGGTGTCCCTGACAATTTTAAGAACTACTTTGTGATGGTCTTTGATAAGGATTTCGAATCCGCCAAGACTTTTAGCGGGAAGCAGCTATTGGACGGTCTTGAGATCGAAACCGACCATGCCGGTGCCATTGTCAGCTTCAAAACAAAAAACGATGAAGTCGTGAGTGCCAAAGTAGCCTCCTCTTTTATTGGCCATGAGCAGGCCGAATTGAACCTAAAGGAACTTGGTACCGATGGTTTTGACACTATTAAGGAAAAAGGAAGGGCTAGTTGGAACAAGGAACTGGGAAGAATTAAAGTAGAAGGTGGCAGTGTGGACCAATTCAGGACCTTTTATTCCTGTCTCTATAGATCGTTGTTGTTTCCTAGAAAATTTTTTGAATATGACATAGATGGTAAGGTAGTTCACTATAGTCCTTATAACGGGCAAGTACTGCCAGGGTATATGTATACCGACACTGGGTTCTGGGACACATTTAGGGCACTTTTCCCTTTTCTCAACCTGATGTACCCCGAACTCAACTCCCAAATACAGGAAGGTCTTGCCAATGCATATAAAGAAAGTGGATGGTTGCCCGAATGGGGAAGTCCCGGCCTAAGAAACGTTATGGTAGGCAACAATTCCGCTTCCGTTGTAGCTGATGCCTATTTAAAAAATGGGAAAGACCAAAATTATGACATTGATACATTATATGAGGCCTTGATCCATGGCGCCAATAATGCAGGCCCGCTAACCGCGGTAGGACGTGCCGGAGTGGAGCATTACAATAAACTTGGGTATGTCCCCTATGATGTGGATATCAATGAAAATGCGGCCAGAACCTTGGAGTATGCCTATGACGATTTCACGATTTATCAGTTGGCAAAAGCCCTGAACAAACCTAAAAAGGAAATCGACCTATATAAAAAACGAAGCCTAAACTATAAAAATCTGTTCGACCCAGAGACCAAATTAATGCGTGGAAAGAACAGGAACGGCCAATTTATGGCTCCCTTTAATCCCTATAAATGGGGAGATGCCTTTACCGAGGGCAATAGTTGGCATTACACCTGGTCCGTTTTTCACGACATCCAGGGCTTGGCAGACCTAATGGGCGGTACCGAAGCCTTTGCCACCAAGTTGGATGAAGTGTTTTCATTACCGCCGGTTTTTGACGAGGGCTATTACGGTTTTGTTATCCATGAGATACGGGAAATGCAAGTGGCCAAAATGGGTCAGTATGCCCATGGCAATCAGCCCATACAGCATATGCCCTATTTATACAATTATGCCGGGCAACCCTGGAAAACCCAATATTGGGTAAGGGAAACCATGGATAGGATGTACACTCCGGCACCGGACGGCTATTGCGGGGATGAGGACAACGGCCAGACTTCCGCCTGGTATGTCTTTTCTGCCATGGGGTTTTATCCGGTCTGCCCAGGGACGGATCAGTATGTATTGGGAGGGCCCCTGTTCCAAAAAACAACGCTCACACTTCAAAATGGGAAAGAAATCATCATTAACGCACCCAAAAACAGCAACACCAACAAATATGTGAACGGGCTTACCTTAAACGGCAAGACATACTCCAAAAACTGGTTGGGCCATCAGGAATTGATGCAAGGGGCTGTTTTGGATTTTGAAATGACGGATACCCCAAACAAAAAAAGGGGAACTAAAAGCGAGGATTTCCCTTTTTCTCTTTCCAATGAAAAATAAGAACTATTAACGTGAGTTCGACATAAAAATAATTTCAAGACATTGATTTCTTGCAAATTAAAAAATTGCCATTGTCTCCTCGAGCGGAGTCGAGAGGTTATTTTACTGTAATGCTTTTACAATGAGGTCTCGACTCCGCTCGACCGGACAAAATTATCATAAACAACTCTTTAACAATTAAAAATAAATCAAACTCACGTTATTAGAGTAGGTTTTATAAAATTTATAAACTTCTCCAAATCAAAAGCGACGGCTCTTTAAAGAAGCAACAAATTGCCTTAAGGCCGTCGCACCGATATTTGAGAATCCTTATAGGGTTAAAATTGTTTAGGACACCCTTGTTTGGCCATCCCCATAAATGTAATATTTGTTGGTTACCAACTGCTCCAGCCCCAAGGGGCCCCTATGGTGCAGTTTGTCCGTACTTATGGCCAGTTCCGCGCCAACCCCCATTTGTCCGCCATCGGTAAACCTTGTGGAGGCATTGTGGTATACCGCAGCACTGTCTACCTGATCCATAAATTCCATGGCCAGCTCCTTATTCTTGGTCATAATGGTTGCGGAATGTCCCCCCGAATAGTGGTTGATCTTTTGAACGGCCGTTTCCAAATCATCTACCGATCCAATGACGCACTTCATGGATAAGAATTCTTCATGCCAAATAGACTCGTCTTCCACAATTGTATTTTCTGTTAACACCTCAGCGGCCTTAGCATCCACTACAACAGAAACTCCTTGACCTTTTAAAACAGTATTGAGCTCCTTTAATTTGTTTGGGTAATCATCAATGTTAACATCTACAAGTATTTTATCCAATGCGTTACAGGCAGAAATTTTTTGGGTCTTCGCATTTAGGATTATCTCTAAACTTTGTGCCCAATCCGCATCCTTGTCCACAAAAAGGAAATTATTCCCTCTTCCACTGACGAGTACCGCGCATTTGGCATGTTCCTTTACAAAGGCGATCAACCGCTCCCCTCCACGGGGCACTATTAGGTCCAACTTCTCACTAGGATTCCTCAAAAACGCTTGGGTCTCTTCCCTATTCATGTGCAGCAGTTGGATCCATTGGGTATCCAAACCATTTTCCTCCAGGGCCAAGTGCCAACATTTCTCCAATACAACATTACTGTTCACGGCTTCCTTTCCTCCCTTCAGCAAGATTTTATTGTTGGCCTTAAAGGCCAAAACTGACGCTTCTATGGTCACATCCGGCCTGGATTCATAAATGATCATTATGGTCCCAAAAGGTGCTGTTTTATTCTCAATTTTCAATCCGTTTTCCAGGACCTGCCCCGATTTTATTTTGCCCACTGGATCTTCTTGCTGCAGCACCTCCCTGATAGCGTTGATCATTCCGTCCACCTTATAATCATCCACTATGAGCCTATCGCACATAGCCCTGTCTGTCTTATCAAAAAGATCAAGATCTTTCTGATTGGCGACTATAATTTCCTTTCTTTTGCTATCCAAAATCTGCATCATGGATTGCAATACCTTATTTTTTATTTGTGTATTTAGTAATTTCATTCCTTCCTTTTTAATCATCCAACTTATACCGTAATCTTGGTACCCACGCTCTTTCCTTCCACAATATCCAGAATAACCCGCTTTCTTTTACCATTGGCAATATAGGTCGGTATATTCTTGGAGGCGGTCTGCTTGGCTATACTAAGCTTGGAGCCCATACCTCCCCTTCCTTCCGCTTCACCTTTATGTATGGTCTTTATATATTTCTCCACGTTCTGGTCCACGCTAACATTCTTGATCACTTCCGTATCCTTATCATCCGGATGCCCGGTAAAGAGACCGTCCGTATCTGTGAGAATGATCAATTTATCGGCTTTGGTAAGTTGCGCTACCAGACTCGCCAATTCATCGTTGTCCGAGAACATGGAATTGGTCAAGGAAACGGCATCATCCTCATTGGCAATGGGCACTACGCCTTCAGCCAAAAGACCTTCATAACAATTGATCATATTATCACGATGGTTTCCAGGGTTAAAATCCCTTTTTGTGGCCAACACTTGGGCACACTTCATCCCATAATCTTGAAATATATTGTAATAGTGGCGCATCATCCTTGGCTGCCCAATGGCCGAATACACTTGTCTCCTAGTAGCCTTATCCTTAATATGGCTCTCCCCCATGACTTCCATACCGGCAATTACCGATCCCGAAGAGACCAAAACCGACATGATATTGCGTTCGTACAATTCTGCTATCTGTTGCACCAAATGATCAAGGATAGGTTTTACGATCCTATTGTCCTTATTGGTCATTACATTGGTACCTACTTTTATAACTATTCTCTGTTTATACATATCCTATTTATCTTGTCCCAATTCTACAGCGCGATTAAAAGCGGAGTAGGCGGCCTCCTTAATAAGCTCCTTTACATTATTGTCTTCCATGGAATCCAATGCCGCCCTTGTAGTACCCCCTTTGGAAGCTACCCTTTCCATCCATGAGTTGGGGGAAAGATCGGATTGGTTGAACAACTCCACCGCCCCTTCAAAGGTATGACTGACCAACATCTTACTGTCATTGCCCGAGAAGCCCATTTTTAATGCCGCCTCCATCATACTTTGCATAAAATAAAATACATAGGCCGGGCCGCTGCCGGAAATGCCCGTGGAGGCATCAATGAATTTTTCCGAGCTTACCAGAATGGATTTCCCCGTGGTATCCAATAAATTTTCTATGGTCAGTAATTCTATCCTTGACACTTCCTTGGAAGCGGTATACGATGTTACCCCTTTCCCGATTTGGGCAGGTAAATTTGGCATGGCACGCACAATTTTTTGGAGCCCCAACTGTTCCTGCATCGAATTTATATTTACTCCGGCCATAATTGAAATAACGATCTGACCTTCATTGACCAGGTTTCGCATCTTCTTGAACAAATCCTCGCTATGGAACGGTTTAACGGCTACAAAGATTAGATCTGCCTTTGGGACACAATCCTCCAAATTTTCATGTACCTCAAAATGTAATATCTTTTTTAGGGACAAGGTCTTTTCCTGGGAACTGTCCAAGATCATTAAATTTCTTTTCTTTAACAGTTTTGATTTCGACATGGATTCCGCATAGGTCAATCCCATATTCCCTGCACCAATTACTAATACTTTCATGTATTGTTTTTAAATTTATACTTTAATTTACAACACCAATTGCACAATAACCATGCAATACCCCTATTACAATAATAGAGTTTAGCTGTGTTAAGATAATCTTAATAGATAAAATCTATACTATTGTGTTATCCCCTACCAATACTGGGATTGGCATGGTATGATATTTTGGGGAAAATAAGAGGTTTGGCCTTATGCCAAAGTGTGTCCCGCGCAAAACCTGACAAAATGGTGTCCAAATAACAAAAAAGGATCCATTTCAAAAGTTGTGTAGGTGAAGAATGGCCTAGCGTCTAGAAACTGGACAGTATTTTTGTTCAAGGTTCAAGGTTCAAGGTTCAAGGTTCAAGGAAAATCTCATTTCATCCCAATTCCAACATCCAACATATGCCAGGCCATCACCTAATAAGGTAAATAAAAGCTCTTTCCCTTGGTTAAGCCTGGCTTGCGTTTTCCGCGGGAGGACAAGGTGGATTCTCCGACCAAAGGGGGGCATATCTGAAAAGGATTAAAAAATTCGCTTTAAGGAGTAATACGGAAATGAAACCCTAGGCCTTGTTTGTTTCGATTTTTAATGCAGGAAGTATATTTTCAACATGATGGCCTCCTCATTAAACTCATTGGAAACACCATGGGGAATAGAGCCATCAAAATATAGAAGATCCCCTTTCTCCAAAAGTACCTTATCTTTTTTGAGCAAGTAGTTTACCTTACCCCCCAAAACATATATCAATTCATTGGCATTGGTAGAGATGGGCTTGCGGTATGCACCAGCGGAAACATTAACGATATATACCCTAATACTGCTATCCGAAGAAGGACTGGACAATAAATGGGTATATTCCAGATTAATGGAATCCTCCCGATCTTCCCTGGTCCCCGTTCCGTTTTTGATCACTATATAATCTCCGTTAACACTGGATGATAGGTCCAGTTCGGATAGATCTATACTTAGGGTCTGCATTATTTTTAATAGTACAGGTAGGGATGGGGTGGTTCTTAAATTTTCTATTTTAGAAATAAGTCCGGCACTAACACCGGTCCTTTTCGCTACTTGCTGTAAGGTCAAATCCCTTTTTTGACGGGCCAATTTCAATTGTCGCCCTATATTTATAAGTATGTCATCCATTTAGCTACTATTGGTCCACTGCTAGCAAACAACTGGCCGCAAAGACGTTATTACAGCAAAAATAGACATTTATTTTAATAGAAAAACACTAAAAACGTCAGTGCAATCTGAAGTGGCTTTAATAAAGGGGTCATCGACTGAATTAAATTCAATTGGATTCACTTTTTTATAAAAAATTATCCTTCAAACCAATAGTACATTGAGTGCATAAGCCATAGGCAATAATTAGGCCTTGCCCTTATGCTACCCTCTCCGTTTAAAACCTACCTTTCTATCGCTAATGGATGCGGAAAGCCTGGGGGCATCCGGATGCCTTTTCTCTGTAGGAGTAGGGTGCATAAATTGACTTTGCCTTCCTTCAATTAAAATATGACCGGAGGGATCCAAGCTTAAAAAGGCAAAAATGGGATCCTTGTACATGGCCCTACTGCCATCGGAGCCAAATCCGTCACCAACATAATAATAGGAGGCACTGTTCATTTGGAAATAATGCACATTGTTAATATAACTGTGGTCATCTACATGATGGTGACCACAAAAGCAGGCAATTACCTTTTGATAATCTGTCCTATTATTGGCATCATCGATTACTTTCCGTACAGCAAACCTACTTGGAGAAGACCACCCGTTCCAAATTTCATCAAAGGCCTGATGGGAAAAAATTAATGTCTGTTTATCTGTTCTTTCCAGATCTTGCTTCAGCCATTCAATTTGTTCCGGGTTCACCAAACTTCTATGTTGCTGATCGATATAAAAATTGGCATGGCCGTAATCCTCATATTTCCCATCGTTTAGAATATAATTTCCATCCATCACCACAAAATGAAAATCCCCTTTATCAAAGGAATAATAATTATTGTCCATGCCCAAGAAATCTATGGCATCCTGTTTGCTTCCCTTGTCCATATCATGGTTTCCCAACACGTGATACTTCTCTCCCTTATAACTGTTCCAAAGATCTATACATACCCGTGCTTCCGGAGTAGGATGGCAAAAATCGCCCCCCTGGATAATAAAATCCAATTGGCGGGAAGAAGCCTCCTTTATAAAAACATCCAAACGTTCCATGGCGTCCTTGCAATATCCATGGTGCAGATCGGTTATAAAACCAATATTGAGCATTTCACTTTTAGGGATATGATTTTTGGGCAAGAATGCGTAAGACCTTGCATTTCCAAGGCCCAAGGCTGCAATGCCCAAACCCATGTGGGCCAAAAATTTACGTCGTCCTTTTTTAGGGATTTCCATAATAGTCCATTTTTATTATTTAACCACTTACTTTATTGGATCTGGCAGTGGCACATCTATTGAGCCATTCTTCACCAAAGGGGTCCAATTCTCCGAACCTCGAAATTTCAAATTCTGAAAAATCGAGGGGATTGGACCTGCCCGAAGCCATTTCGGCAATGCCCAATCCCACTCCCCCGGCAACTGAAATCCCTGCCCCGCAACATCCGGAGGCCACCAAAAAACCTTTGGTTCCGGGTACGCCACCCAAAACCAATTGGGAATCCGGAGTATAGCCTGAAAATCCTGCCACATAATACTTGATCCCTATGTCATAAAAGGCCGGAAAAAAACGTGCCAATCGCTCCCCATTTTGCACAAGATCATCCATCCCTTCATCCGCGCTAAAAACAAAATCCGTAATATCATTGGGAACCTCTTTGGGTGAAGCCACTAGTGATTTCCCCTCCCGTATCCCAAAAAGCAAGCTGCCCCCTTCCGGACGGGCATAGGCCTGGGCATCCGGCAACAGGACCATAGGGGAATCCGTAGGAAAAATATCGGCGCGTTCGGTAATCCAATATTGACTTCGCACCGGTGCCATGGGAAGGCCTGCCCCCATTTCCCTGGCCAGAATAGGGGCCCATACCCCAGCAGCATCCACAACGGTTTCGGCGAATATCGCACCTTCCGTAGTCTCCACTCCTTTTACTGTACCCTCTTCCTGTATTACACTCAAGACTTCAACTCCCTGTAGCATTTTGGCCCCACGGTTTCTGGCGCATCTTGCAAAAAAAGTTCCCAACATATAGGGATCGCAATAAGCCTCATTGGGAACAAACCCAATTTTCAAGGCCTCGTCCACTTTTAGCCAAGGAGCTTTTTCCCTAGCCTCTTCCTTACTGATATAGTAGGCCTCCTGATCAAATTCCTTAGCTATCTCCAGTAACTCCTCCAAATCCTTTACCTTGGCTTCACTTGCCGCCACATGCATCATACCTACGGTCTTAAAATCCAAGGTTTCCCCAAGTTCTTCCTCCATTTCCTTTGCAACCCTAAAGGTCTCAACGGTAAGTGGAATATAGGAACGCTTGGACCGTACCATGGTCATAAGGGCCGCCGCTCTACTGGTTGCCGCATTGTTCAGCTCATTGCGTTCCAAAAGAACAACCTGTTTTCCCGGATTATTTTTACTGTAGTAATAGGCGATGGCGCACCCAAATATACCTCCTCCTATAATAACCAGATCGGCTTTTTCAATCCACATGCTTTTCATTTTATATCTATTTTTATCCTGAACATATTCACTTTATTTCAAATTATATCTACAAATATCACTGCTTAACTAGGGCTTACCTAAGGCTTCTCCGGTTCAAATATGGACATGGGCACTTCCCCTGTCCACGAGAGCGGAACATTCCAACAACCAAAGAGGTAGGAGATGGTCATAGCGGTATTCACTGAATTATTGGGTTCTTTTAACACTTGTCCCTTTCTTATTCCCGGTCCTGTTATGGCCCAGGGTACTTCCAGTTCCTGAGGGGTTATACCCCCGTGACCTTTTTCCGGCACCCCGCCATGGTCCGTAAAAAACATAAAATGTGTATCATCATATAGATCTTCGTCCTTAAGTTTTTGAATAAACTGTCCAATATGCGAATCTATCTCTTCAATGGAGGTAATATATTCCGGGGACATCCAACCGTAATTATGGCCAGCATGGTCCGTATGTACAGAGTAAAGAAAAACCATAGTAGGATCCATCCTGTTCTTAATAATAAAGTCCAGGGCCTTGCCATAGTTCTTTTGATATTCATCGTCCCCTTCAAAACTTACTTCGTCCATATAAAGTGGATTGAACGAATTAATGAGTTCGGCCCAATTGTAATAAAAGGCTGTTTTTACATTTGGGACGTTTTCCTTCAATATTTTGAAGATAGAGGGATAGTATCCTTGTTCGTCAACATCTATTGCAGGTAGTACTATTTTCTCCAATTCCCAGCCATTACTTAATACGCCATGTTGCTCGGGGCCGCTTCCGGTAAGGTGGGAAGTCCAATTGGGCAAGGTGACGGATGGCATAACGTTCCTGGTGGTCAAGGACAACACCCCATCTTGCATCAAGGCATCCAAATGGGGATGTTTTGCCTTTAAATACCCCTCAACGCTAATACCATCCAGACCAATGGCAACAACCCTTTTTGCCAATTTCTCCTTTTTGGGGGGTTCTTGCATTTTCTTACAGCCCAAGAACAGACCTATACCAGTCAATACTAATAATAAAAAACGTTTTTTCATTATGGTTGTTTTTAATAGTTCAAATTATTTTCCAATTTCTCTCCCATCTTATTACCTCCACAATGCCCCTATCGCCTTACAAATAAAATAACTACTGCACTTAAGAAACACATAAGGGCCACAATTACGAAAACTATATTTTGCTCTTTGGTCACATCTACCATATAACCAATAAAAGGCTCCCCCGCACCCGCAAAGGCATAGGCATAGGCGTTCATTACCCCAGACCCTGTTCCTGACCTCTTCACTCCCAATAAATCCGGACTTAAGGGCCAAAAACAAGAGCGGGGACCGTATACCAAAAAGCCCGCAGCAAACATCAATGTTAATTCCCCGAACAAATTTTCCTGGGGCACCAGATACATAAATAAAACTACAATGGCGGCCAATGACATTGATATGGCTATAGGCTTCGATCTATTTGAATTGAAGACCCTATCGGATAGTTGTCCAAAAAAGATTGCCCCAAGAGCCATCCCTCCTGGCAATGCCAACGCAACATATAAATTAGCGGCCCCGATTGACCCGGTTCCCAAATAATAGAGCGGCACCCATACCAAAAGGCCATACCTTGCCATATTCTGAAAACCCATGGAGATACATGCCAATAGGAATTTTTTGTTCTTTATAACATTTTTATAGCGCTCCACAGAGGTTTCCCCCTCTTTTGGGACCATGAATTTTGAGTTTTCCTTTATCGGCGGAAATCCGAAATCTTCAGGTTTATCACGAACCACAAAATAGAAAACGGTACAGCCCAAAAATAGTAATAGTACGGGCAGTCTAAAAAGCCATCTCCAATCCAGCTCATAAACGTCCAACATAATGATGGACAGTAAATAAATTAGTATGGAGGAACATCCTGCCGCAAATACATAAAATCCAAAGGCCTTCCCCCTTTCCTTGGCACTCCACCAATTGGCCAACAGGCGGCTGCCAGGAGCCCAGCCCAGCGACTGACCAAAACCATTTAAAGCCCAAAAAACGATAACCATCCAATATGCGGTAGCGTAACTTGTTGCCCAGTTCATAAGAACGGAAAGAATACCGCCCAATACTATCATTCCTCGGGATCCGTATTTATCGGCCAAATTGCCATTAAAAAATTGTCCCAGGCCATAAGCCCAGAGCATGGCCGCCCCCGCCCATCCGATGTACTGTTTGGAAATATTGAACTCCGATGAAATACCTTGAATCGCCCATCCAAAATTCTGCCGGCCCATATAAAAAAACAGATAGCAAAACATCACCGCAAGGAGGATTCTCCATTGGTACGTTCTGAAATCCCGCTGGATACTATTGGTAAAGGACATTTATAGTTGCGGATTTAAGGAGACCCTAAACCAATGCTGTTTCTTTGCTTCCGCCACGGCTTCAACCAAATTCTCCAACTTATAAGGGGGGCTCACCAATTCTTCAAAAGGGAATCGCCATTGATTGCGTTCCAAAAAGGCAACAGCCTCGTCCAAGTGCCAAGGGGCATAGTTATGCACTCCTTTTATACCAATACATTTTCGGATAATTTGTTCCCCTGTAATTCCCAGTTCCGAATCTGGATGCACCAGCCCTACCAGGACATATTCCCCTCCTGCACGCAGCAAGTCCATTCCTTGGGGAATCAATTCCTTAACTCCGGCGACCTCAAAAACAACATCGGCTCCTGGTCCAATCCCGTCCTTTACAAATGTCTTGACATTTTGGGGATCCCCGGCATCTACTGGTATGGCTCCAAACCTTCTGATAACATCAAACCGATCGGTATTGATTTCCAAGCAAAAAACAAGGGGAACCCCCATTTCCTTTAGAAGTCCACAGGCATAAATTCCTAGAAGTCCACCCCCCTGTACAACTACCTTATTGGGTTTTATTTTAATTTGGGAAACCGCATTGACCATGGTAGCAAGAGCACAATTGGCAGGGGCTACCATACTATCACTTAGTGCCTTTGGCACCTTTACCAGGTGCGTTCCCCTTCTAATATGGATAATGGAGGAGTAGCAGCCATTGAAACCACTGCCTTTATGTATAGAGGCATGTCCATATTTAAATAGTTGATCGCATTTCTGCGGAAGACCATATTCTGTACAGCAAGGACACTTTCCACAAGTATCCGCAATGGACCAAGTTACCCGATCTCCTATGGCAAAGCCCAGGCGGTCCTTGATATCAATAATTTCCCCTACGGCCTCATGTCCGAGGATACAGGGAACATCTTCCTTTCTTTTACCTTCAATGGTATGTAGGTCCGACCCACAAATGGTGGCCATCACAATTTTCACCAGAGCTTCCCCGGCATTCAACTTAATTTTCAATTCTTTCCGTTCAAAATCAAAAGGCATCCCTGCCCCGTGAAAAACTTGAAATTCCATATCCAAAAATTTATCCTTTACCATAAGGCAAATAGATTTAACATCGGAAAGTATCCCTATAGTGTACCATTCCGATATGGGAAAATCCTTATTACTCGAACATTAGGGTCCAAGAATGGACCATAAAGCATAAAGCTTGTAGAAGATCACATTCTTGACAATTTTAAATGGTTCCCAAAATATTAAACCGCGCTACTTGATTGCTCCCATTTTTGTATCATCTAAATTGCGACATCCCTTCAACATTAATCCGAACTTTGAAGGTTCCATTTTATGGCCGCCAATCCTCCCCCTATGAACGACATAATAACGAAAAAATAAAATAAATTATCCCATCCATAATACTCATTAATGGCCACCACTATAAAACCGGAGAACATCTGTCCCACGGATCCCATTCCATTAATGATACCAGCTGCCATGGCCGCCCCCTTAGTACCCCCTACATCCATGGAACCGGCGGTGCATATTAAGGAGTCCGGGCCATAAGTAGCTATACCTATAAGTGCGATACTGATAATGGTCGCTATTTTCCCATAGGGAACCATAAAAGGGTGTGCAAGGCAGGCCAGCCCCAGGCCTATCATCATGAGGGAAACCGTACTAAACCTATTGGATTTAAAGATCTTATCGGAACTATAGCCCGCCAAAATAACCCCAAAAAAACCTATCAATTCATATACCGAAGACATATAACCCGCATCACTGACCCCGTAGTGCAAAGCCTTTTCCAAATAAACGGGCAACCAAAAAAGAAAGGCATATCTGGTCATTTTGAGGATCATATAACAGCTGGAATAAATCCATAGGGAACTATTCCTTAACAATAATCCCAATATTTTCAATTTCTCCGCCTTGGCCCCTCCTTCAAAATCGTATTTATTCTCAACTATTTTAGGCAACCCTACATCTTGTGGGTTGTTCCTGGTGAACAAGAGATATAAAATGGCAACTACAAAGAGAATCAAAGAAGGGAAAATAAACCCTCTTTTCCAACCCAGTTCCGAAAGGAACTCCATATCAAAAGCGGCATAAGTGGCAAAGATAGTTGCCAGGAAGCCCCCAGTAACATAACAGGTAGACCACCAGGACATTACTATACCCCGCTCGGTCCTTCTGAACCAAGGGGTCATATTCTTTATCAACCCGCTCCAACCTGTAGATTGTCCGTAGCCATTAACCGCTATCAGAAAAACAATTACACCTGCAGAAAAGGTCATGCCAAGGAACAAGTTTCCTATTGCGGCCAGAAACAAGCCTACAGTAACCACCTTCCTAGGTCCAAAGGTATCGGATAGATATCCATTTACAAATTGCCCAATAGTATATATCAAACTATACACGAAAATAATGGAAGCATAATCAGAGTTGTCCAGTCCCAGATCGTCCTCCATGGAACTCCAGGTAACCGATAAATTTTTCCTTCCAAAATAAAAGCCTGCATAGGCAAGCCAAGTAAGAACAAATATTCTTCTTCTCCAATATTTCTGATCTACGGTTAAACTCATGGTTGGTATTAATTATTTTATTCAATTCAAGATTAGGGACCCCATGTCTAAAAAATTGATCGGAAGTAAACACCACCGGGGCCTAGGAACCGGCGGTATCCCTTAAGTAATATTATGAAAAGGTATTCAAAAACTATTTCACTTGGATTAAAAACAATAAACAATTATGAATATAATTGGCAAGACGGTCAATAATTGCGAATTAGGCTTCCAAAAAACCTATTTGAACAAGATATTCCTCCAATACCTTTAAAAAATTCTCCATATCCTTATAATCGATCTGTCCAATATTGGATATCCTGAACGTATCATAGTTGTTTACCTTACCAGGGTAAATGGTAAACCCACGCTCGAAGAAAAAATCGTGCATTTCATCAAAATCGTATTTATCGCTCTTAGGCTCTATGATGGAGGTAATTATTTTGGAGTGATGTTCCCTGTCTATCAAATACTCCAATCCCAATTTTTCTATACCTTTTAATAAAGTTTCCCAGGACCTGGCATATCTGTCATAACGCTTGGCAATAGTTTCCTCCTTGGTTTCGATAATGGCCTGCTTTAAGGCATAGAAGGTCTGTACCGGAGGGGTAAACCTGGTTTGGTGCGTTTTTTCAAAATAGGCATATTGGGCATACAAGTTTAAATACAGGTTCCGCATAGGAACGGATTCGGTGGCCAACAAAGCTTTTTTATTGCATATGGCAAAACCTATCCCGGCCATTCCCTGAATATTCTTATTGGAACTGGCCGCCAAATAATGAATGTTCATGGCCTTCATATCCACTGGAATGGCCGCAAAACCGCTCATGGAGTCTACTATAAAACTAATATTGTAGGAAGAGCACAATCTTCCTACCGCTGCAATATCATTCAATAAACCCGTAGTGGTCTCATGATGGATCATGGCCAGGTGCGTTACTCCCTTTTCCGATTTCATAACTTCTTCCAGGGCCCTTAAATCTATGGGCGCTATGGATGAAGATTCAAAAACTACCGTACCCAGCTTGTATATTTTGGCGATCTGGCACATACGTTTACCATAGGCACCATTATCTATTATTAAAATACGGCCATCTTCCGGAACTACGGAGCTCAATATGGCCTCTACGGTGGCCGTCCCCGACCCCCCGAACAAAACAGTGGCATACTCCTTGGGGTCTCCCACAAATTTGGTAATCTCAGTGGCGCAGTATTCCATAAGATCCCCGAACTCTTTTTCCCTGGGACAGATATCGGTAACGACCTGGGCCAATTTCACGGAATCCGTGGTAGTTGCCGGACCGGGATTGAGCAATACATTTCTTTTTATTTGCATTTTATACTTTTGGATTAAGATTTTTGAATTGTTTAAAATTATTGATACCGTACCCTAGTATCCTGTCTACCCTACTTTAGCCATCCCAAGTCTTGTTCTTTTTCCACTGGCCTTCGTTAAAAAAACTGTTCCGTAGCTAAGGCTATGCAACATTTTTTTTGCCTTGAGCAAATAAAAAATAACGGCGACTTAAACGACACAGTAGCATTGACATTACGCTAGGCAATATCCCAAGGCAGGGAATAGGTCTTAACATAGGTATACCCCTTCATGGTCTCTATGACCCCTTCCTTATACCCCAAGCCGGAATCCTTCACCCCGCCAAAGGGTGTCCATTCCAAACGGTAACTAGGGGCTTCGTTTACATTTACCGTCCCCGTATCCAATTCGGTAATGACCCGCTGAATGGATGGCCAGTGATTGCTCACTACTCCCCCGGACAACCCGTAAGGGGTATCATTGGCAATGTCTATGGCCTCGTCCAAAGTTTTGAACCTAATGATTGGGGCTACGGGCCCAAAGGTCTCCTTGGCCACCACTTCGTGGGCATTTTGCACATGGTCCAAAACCGTTGGTGCATATAGGGCACCATCGCGTTTATGACCGGCCAAAAGCACTGCGCCATTATCTATGGCGTCCTGGACACGCAATTCCATTTCTTTGGCGGATTCTTCGGTAATAACAGTTCCCATATCGTTTTCTGCATCATAGGGATCCCCATATTTCAAGGCTTTAACACGGGCGGTCAATTTAGCGGCATAGTCATCCGCTATGCTTTCATGAACCAAAATTCTTCTGATAGCGGTACAACGCTGGGCAGAATTTTTAAAGGTTCCGGACATGGTAACTTCGACCGCCTCATCAATATCCGCATCTTCAAGTACCAATAATGCGGAACTTCCTCCAAGCTCCAAAACCAATTTCTTGTAGCCTGCTTTGGAAGCAATTATTTTTCCCACTTTACTACCACCGGTAAATGAGACCATGGTAATTTCCGGATGAACGGTCATCATTTCTGCCGTTGCCTGAACATCCGCTCCATTGATGACGTTCAACATATTGGGCGGCAGACCGCAGTCCAAGGCCAATTGCGCAAAATAGTAGGCGGACAAGGGGGTTTTTTCCGATGGTTTCAAGACCACCGTATTGTTGGTGGCGATGGCCGGAGCTATTTTGTGTACCACCTGGTTCATAGGGTGGTTGAAAGGCGTTATACAACTGATGAGCCCCAAGGGTACACGGGTGGTATAGATCCTTCTGGGCTTGCCATTTTTGGAGACATCACAGGGAAACACCTGGGAGTCATCATCCAAAGCCTTCATGGCCGAAAATCGCAGCACATCGGAAACCCTGCTGGCTTCATAACGCGTATCCTTTAGACAGAGTCCGGTTTCATCGGTAATCATCTTACTCACTTCATCAACGCGCTCTTCCAACGCACTCGCAATTTTATTTAGTATATCGTACCGTTCATAACGGGTAAGGTTGATTTTGGTATTCTTGGTATCCGTCAATACCTTGTCCAAGGTTTTTGTATCCAAGGAAGCCACCCTGCCTACCTGTTTTTTGGTGTACGGGTTATAAATATTTATCCATTGCCCGCTTTTTACCTGCTTTCCATTAATTATACTTCCAAATTCGATCATCGTATTGTATTTAATGGTTAGTTGGAAAATCCGTTGCTCAAGAAATGGAACAGGTCAAAATTCCTACAGGTGCCTGATGTCAATTTTTCACTGTATTCTGCGTTCAATTTTTTATTGAATATCATGGGCACTTCTTGACAATGCTCACCTCCATGGGAGCGCAATCCTTCCTTGACCTTATCCAACTCATGCCAATCCGGGGTTCTCCCGATAGTGGTCGCAGCATCTGCCAAAACCACCAAGTCCCCGATTCTATCCCCAGGAAGTTCATATTCTTCCACAGCCTCGGCGTTGGTAAGCACCTTTTCAATGCCATCCAGACCCAACAGATACTCCTTGGCCAGCTGTAACTGGGATTTATCCTCCAAGTACAAAGTACCATATCCGCCTAGGGCACCATGATGTACCACATAGGGATCGGTGATGGGCAATATTACCCTCGATTTAATATTTTGGGCATCCAATAACTGTTCTATGAACTGTACCTTTGGACTTCCGTCAGAATTAGTCTTGGCCTGCATCCCATGATCGGCGGTTACGCCTATAATGGCACCCAACTTGTCCAATTCCCCCAACCAAAGATCTATTTTGGATAAGAAATCGTTTGCATCCGGACTTCCTGGAGCATATTTATGCTGCACAAAATCCGTTGTTGTCAAATACATTACATCAAAATGTTCGCGCTTTAACAATTTGGCACCGGCCTCAATGCAGTACACAGAAATATAGGGATCATAAATTCCCGGTCTTTCCTTGCCCATTAATCCCTCTTCCACATTGTCTATACCATTCTCCCCAACAGTGGCCTGATTGGCAAATTCGGCAGAAAAGCAGATGCCTTCCAGATTATGGGCCAACATTTTCCGCAATTTATCCTTTGCGGTCACCACGGCCACCTTTCTGCCATTCTTACTTAATTCGGACAAAATGGTGGGAACTTTTAGATACTTGGGATCGTTCATCATTACCTCCTGCTGCAGCTCGGTATCCCAATAAAAATTGCCGCAAATTCCGTTAATTTTTGGAGTTACCCCGGTAACAATGGCCATATTGTTCGGATTGGTAAAGGAGGGGATTACACTTTTCACCATTCCCATGGAACCTTCCCTTATAAAACGTTGCAAATTGGGCATTACCTCCTTGGCACCTTCATAGTAAGGATAAGAGGTTCCGTCCATGCATATTCCAATAATGGTCCGTTTTTGTTCAGGGTAATTTCTGTTATTAATGTTCATGTTCTAAAATATCTTTTGAGTTTTTCATTAATTTTGCACTAAAGTACAAAAATTATACTAATAGGATAATTATAATTATTAAAATTATTGGTCGTTACAGGGTATATTCAAAAGTGAATTTCCTTCCAATCCCCATTCGGGTTTGATGGGAATACATAAATGATTCAAGGCTGTAGTGACCACGTCAACTGTTCTAGGAGTATTGTCAAAATTATTTAAGGTTTCTATGGAGTTCTGGTTGGAAGGCTTCCAATTTCCACCGCTCAATACCCCATTGGCACTTAGGGGACCAGCATCAAGAATCGAAGTCCCATGACCCTCAGTAATTTTCCAATATCCCTTAATATTCGAATACTTCGGATGCGTTTCGTTCAACTCCTTACATTTCCAAGAATTAATATCAGAAGCATCCAACAAAGTATTAAAAATCCTGACCTCTGAAACGTAGCCCTGATAGTTGTAATTGGAACGGCCGTCCGCCCCGATCGTAAAAGGAAAGTTATTGTCCATATTTCCTATGACAGAGATGTCCGCTGTATTTTTTAGTATTCCATCAATATACACCTTAAGTAGGCCATCACGATCAAAAGTAGCACTTAAGGTATGCCATTCATTATCGGAAATCATTTCTGTTTCTATATCCGTACGGCGATTTCCGTCACCCAGATTCACCTTAAACTTCCTATTGTTGGGGTTAAAGGAAAAAACATATCCAGGCAGAAGACCACTATCCCAATCTTTTTTGGCCAGAATACTAACGTCACCCGAATTGGAAGTGCGTATCCTGCATTCTATGGAGAAATCCTGGGCGGCCCCAAAGTTGTATGCCGGATCATTGGGCACTTCAATAACGGATTTGGCGTCAAAATAAAGGTCAGTACTGCTCTCCAAGCAATTATCCACAGGTAGGACCACAATTTCCTCTGTAGTTTTTGATATTTCCATTTTAGGCACATTGTCCCCGCTCACGATCAAGAATATGGTACGTTCCTCATCGGTATCCCCGCCATGGCCGGTACCAATTCCACCATGATCCGTACTTATCAAGATTGCCCAATCCTCATTTTCATAATTGGGACGCTCCCTCAAAGCCATTAATACCTCACCAATGGCCCCGTCCACAATTTCTATGGCTCCTATATATTCTGGATTTTCAGGGCTAAAACCGGAACCATGCCCAGCATGATCAACATCATCAAAATGAAGGAACAATGCTTTTAAGTCCTCAGTCTTCAATTCCATTATTGCCTTGTTCTTGGTATCCAAAGTGGAATCCTGCGTATTTACCGTTTTATCCAGTGGAGCTCCCATTTGATCATTTATAGGATGCCATTGGCTTACAGAAACTGTATAATAATCCGGGTTGGCCTCCTCTATCCATTTAAAAAAATGGGGGTATTGTGCATAATTGGCGCCCGAAAAGGAATTATCGCTAACGCCGTGTTTGTTTTCCCATACTCCGGTAAGCATAGAGGACCAACTGGGGCCACTTATCGTAATCCCTGTATTTCGGGCGTCCAAGGAAAAAGTCCCATTCGCCATTAGCCTGTCCAAATTTGGGGTAGTGGCCGCTGTTAAACCATCTGGCCTGCAACCATCTATTCCTATGATCAATATTTTTTTATTTTCCGCTTTCCCTTCCACATCCTTTTTTAATTCTGACGAATTATTTTGGGAACAGGACCATATGGATATCACTATTATGACGATCCAAAATGTTATTTTTATAAATCCCATATCTCTAGTAGTATATTTTTTAATAATAAAGCCACCAAATTAAAAAGGGAGGAGCATTAAAAGCCCCTCCCTCATTACAAAAACTAACTCAACTCAATTTTATACAATCTGGTTTGTTATTTGATCAGTTAAACAATGCTGCAACTTCTTGATCTGAAAGCGCATAATCATAAATTACCGTACCCGCTATTTTTCCTTGGAAAAATTGGCCATAGTTACTTGTACCATCTTGGGCCAGGCGCAATGGATTCCCACTTTCCGTATTGCCAACAGCCGCCATACTTGTACTGGTTACTTCCTTACCATCTTGATACAAGGTCATATCGGCATCCCTATCAAAGACCACAGTCAACAAATGCCATTGGCCATCATTAAACCCACCATTGAAATCGGTATCCGCTTTGGTTGTTCCATCAGAAGTGGCAACACGCCAGTTGCTACCTCGGAATGCAATGGTCAACCCTTTATTGGAGGAGCTGCCCCAGTCTTGATCCCCTATCATGACCGGATCACTGTCAGAAGAGGTCGTATTTACCCAAAATGAGATGGAATAGTCCCCGTCATGCCTAAAATCCAAGTCGGTATCGCTAATTGTAGCGAACTGATTTACACCATCAAAGGTGAAAGCGGACAAATTATTCTCACTACTAATGGTAGCACCGGAATTGGTGACCGATATATTCTTAACGGTACCATCCTGTTGTTTTAACTGTACGCCCGTTAATGGTGTAGAAACACCTGCAACCTGCTGAGAAGACAAAGCGTAATCATAGATGGATACCTCGCCAATATTTCCTTCAAAGAATTGGCCATAGGCACCGGTACCATCCTGTCCTATGCGTAGTGGGTTTCCACTTTCTGTGCTTCCAATACCTGCCATACTTGCCGAGGCCACTGAGGTACCGTCCTGATAAAGTGTCATGCTGCCATCCCGATCAAAAGTGGTCACGATATAATGCCATTCCCCATCATTAAAACTACCATCATAATCGGTATCCGCTTTGGTTACACCATCTGAGGTGGCAACACGCCAATTGTCCCCACGGAAAGCTATGGTCAATCCCGGATTGGATGAACTGCCCCAGTCTTGATCCCCGATCATAACAGGGTCGCTATCCGTAGAGGTGGTATTTACCCAAAATCCAATAGAATAATCACTGTCATGCCTAAAACTCAATTCAGGAACATCCAAAATTTCTACCTGGTTGTCCGCGCCATTGAACGCTACTATTGAACCGTAGGCTGCATCCTTAATTCTAGAGGTCACCTTTTCGTTTATAGCCAAAGGAATAGTTTCTCCGGTACTCTTCTTTAAATACACAAAAGTATCTATGACGGCATTTGGATCAAAAAATTTCACCTTCTTAACTTCAAAATTCACCGCCCCGATGGAGCCATCCATATATAGGATATCAAATTTAAGAGTAGTATTGTCCCCTATTTCCAATAGGTTAAGTTCTTCCAAACTGGATACAAAACTTTGCGACTTAAATTTATCGCCAAAAGTTGGGAAATCTGTCAAGGTCTCCAGAACGGACAAATCCGTTCCCGATAGCACCTTTATTTCCGATGGCAACTTGGAAGTAACTATCGCCAAATCTACTAATTGACCATCGGAATAAGATTCCTTCTGTCTTGGGTCATAGGTCAATTCTGCCAGTTCATCATCGGTATACTCTACACCTGTATTGGGGTTGACATGATATACGTAAAACTCAAAGTTTTCCAGATACCTTTCATCTGCCCAACCTTCACCTTTATCATCCGAACACCCTAGGGTCAAGATGAATCCCGATAACAGCCACAGGAAAACCTTAACGTTATTTTTCTTAATTTTATTTATACTTTTCATTGTAGTAAAATTTAACTGTTCTTAATCTTTTAGCAACCACATAACTTGATCCCTGTCATCCACCTCTGCGCCAAATTGTGCTCTGAGTGCCGCCCTATAGTTATTTTTATTATCCAGATCTTCCGAAGTTGGGTATGTCCAACGAACCGGATACTTGGTAATGCTATTGTGTTCACTACTAAATAAATAAGTAGGCACCCCGGTCCTGCGTGTAGTAAAAAACGATTCATGATCGGAATTTTCCGCAAAGGCCAAGTATTTTTGTTCCAAGATTCTGGTCAATCCTGCCGCTCCTGTAATATAAGGTTGCTTTGTAGTTAAAAAGGTGGTTATTTCAGCTTCGTCCACACTATAGAATTCCATGGAAGCCGTTACTCCGTTATCGTAATGGGTCTTGGCGTCCAAGGCTACCCAGCCCCGATGCGCACCCTCGGCAATATGAAGTTCCTGCTCCCAATAACTCATAAAAATACCAGGTTGACCAACATAGTTCCAGTATTTATCGAAATTGGGAAATGAAAAATCACCATCCAATTTTTTGGCAGAATTTTCGGTTGCCGCAGCGGAGATATCCGCACCGGCATAGGCATCATAATCAGCGCGGACCTCGGCCTCGATTGGATTGGCCTCCAGGGCATCTTTGGTAGGATCGGCCACTTTCATAAGCCTGGGATCTTCTTTGCCCTTAAGTAGGCCTATATAGGTGCTGGCATAAACAACGGCATCCCTATAAACGGCATTGTCAGGATTATACGTTTGTCGAAATCCATCTTCGTTACTATACGTCAACTGTGCATTGTCCTGCAATCCGGACAATAAGGGATAGGTATCTGGATTATTTACCATATTGGCAAAACGGCCCTTCACGTTTACATCAGGATCATTTTCCTTTTTACTCAAGGATACTAAAACCCTCAAGGTATAGGCATTGATCAATTTCTGCCATTGCCTTAAGTCTCCATTATAATAGGGATCCCCTTCTATACTAAGCCCGGGATTTGCATCAATATAAGTACCCAGTTCCGAATTGGCCTCATCGAGCCAATTTAAACATTGTATATAGACTGATTTCTGTGAATCGTATTTTGGCTGGGGTTTTTCCGCTCCAAGACCAGCTTCGGACAATGGTATGTCGCCCATTCTCCTGGTCATTTCAATAAACATTCTAGCTTTTAAAAACTTCCCTAATATAGCATATGCCGGAGCACCGGTAGCTTCGGCCTCTTTGGTCATCTGAATAATATTCCTTAATGTGGAATAATCAAATTCCCCACCAAAGCCATTATTAAAATTAGGGGAATTAACATTATCGGTAGCTATCCACAAATGATATTGCATTTTTTCATATGTATCTGAAAATGATCCCGTAACTCCTGGCACCAAAGTGGTAAAAATTAAACTAGGCGGTACGGAATTGGGTTCATTGGGATTTTCCCTTAAATCCTCATAATCCAAACAGCTAATTAGTGTTCCCAAAAGGAATACCAATAGCGTAATTTTGAAAGTTATATTCTTTATCATGATTAGTTGTATTAAAATGAAACATTAAGGTTAAAACCAATAGACCTTTGGGAAGGCAATTGTAAATCAGTATCGCCTTCCTTCACTGTATAGGTATCCAAGTCACCAAAAAAATGGTCCTTGGTCCAATACCATAGGTTTCTTCCAACAAGGGAGATCGATGCTGAATCCATAAAGGTCTTATCCAATACTTTGTTTCCAAAATTATAACTTAGCACCACTTCCCTTAACTTAATAAAGGTCTTATCCTTTATTACATTGGGCCAATCGGCCTTATACCGGCTTGCCCAAGACTGGTAATCCACCATATAAGTACTAGGTTCAAAGACCCTGGTATCCGTTACTATGTTCCCGTCCGGATCATAGGTTGCTTCCCCCGATACAATACTTACTCCTTCTATTTGCATGGTTCTTGCATCACCTCCATTTACATAGGCAATATTGGAAAGTTCCCTTTCCGGATGTATGGCATCCGGATGACCACCGGCCCTCCATAGATCACGTTCATATGCATCCTGGGTTACACCTCCGAACCTACCATCGAACAAGAAACTTAAGGATGTATTTTTATAGGAAATTGAATTATTTATACTTGCAATAAAATCGGGTTGTGTATTTCCAGTATTTACTTTGAAATCCGTTCTTTGGGGCAGGCCATTTTCATAAATAATCAATTGTCCGTCCGGGGATCTTTCCCAAACATAATAAAAATAATCCCCTATCGGTGTTCCTACCCTGTTCCGGAAATTATCCCCCTCGGCACCTTCCCATTCGGGTACCGTTCCATCCGGTAAGGGAGGTAAAGAAGTAAGGTAATTTTTTGATTTATCAAAATTAATAATGGCCGACCAATTAAAATCCTTTGTCCTAACAGGTATGGCCGTGATTGAAAAATCCATCCCCCTTCGTTCTGTGGTCCTACCGTTCAGCAATACCCCATCATAAGCAGAGGCACTGGAAAAGGGTTGGGTAAAAATTTGTGGGCCGTTCTGGTTTTCGTAATAAGAAAAATCGATTCCCAAACGACTATTGAAAAATTTCATTTCAAAGCCATATTCAAAGGAGTTGGTAAACGAAGGCCTCAAATCCGGATTTTCCAGTGTGGCCGGAAAATTCGCGGTTGGCAAATTCCTATATCTTCCTGTACCATATGAGTTGGTTGCCTCATATATCCCTAAATCCCCTCCAACTTGTGCATAAGCCGTTCTTAATTTTAAATAGCTAATCACGCTTGGCATTTTAATCATGTCGCTTAGGACAATACTGGAATATACCGACGGATAGAAAAAGGTGTCATTTGCTTCGGGCAGTGTAGATGATTTATCCACTCTTCCCGTCATCCCAAAGAATATTTGATTTCTGTAAGAGAAGTCCATTACCGCATAGGCACTATAGACCCCTTGTTTAAACTTATAACTGGTCGGGGTAACCTGATCTACCGAATTTTGAAGGGTGAATACCTCGGGAACAATAAGTTGGGTTGTGGACGCGTGTTCCTCCTCCTTTTTCAGATACCGCTGATTGCCGCCAATTGTAGCCTCAAGGCCAATATCGTCATTGAAAAATCTATCGTTATAAGTAATCAAAAAATCCGTGTTGTTTTCAAAATAACGATAGGCATTGTACCTAAATCGGCCTCCCCTATCTGGAATGTCATAATTGTAGATACTCTTGGATATCTCCTCATTATCCGTAAGGGAATAGGTACTAAGCGTACTTCTTATATGGGCATTGATTTTATCCGAAATCTTAAAATTTACTTTTCCATAGGTAAGTATATCGTTTTTGGTCCACGGTTTTTTCCAATTATACGCCAGGGCATATGGATTATTGTAGCGCCAATTTTCCACAAAATCCTGTTGAATTCCTTCTTTGCCCGGAACCCAAACATGTTTTAGATTTCTTACGTCAAAATTGGCACCACCCCAAATACTCAATAAATAAATAGGGGAGGTAGGGCCATAAGAGCCCCTGATCCTATTGTCGGAATATTGATAGTTGTACTGCAGGGAGGCATCGACCGTTATAGCATCGGAAACATTCAAAGTCCCCGAAAGGCGGAGGGTATTAATATCCAATTTTTGACCGGGAATAGAGCCTTTTGCATGTTTATAGGAATTGGATATTACATAATTTCCCTTTTCGGATCCGGATTGTAACGAAACATTATTGGAAGTCACCAAGCCTGTCTCCACAAAATTCCCTAAGTTGTCAGGACCTCTTGAAATCCATGGGGTAGGAATGCGTTCCCCTGTAACCGGATCTATGGGCGAATCCGACTGTTTTATAAGTCTACCGTCGAACTTTGGACCCCAAATGGAATAGTCATAATCATTGATTCCCCCTCCTCCGGCAGCCCCGGTACCAAATTCGTATCTCCCGGTATTGCCGGGACCATATTGTGTCTGTGCCTTTGGTATCCTTAAAAAACCAGTCTGAAAGGTAGTGGAACTGTTCACACTCACCCTGGTGCCATCGATACCCTTTCCAGACTTCATTGTAATTTGAAGGGCACCGAATTTACCTAAGGAACCGTAAAGGGCAGAGGCTGCAGCACCTTTCAAAACGGTAATGTTCTCTATATCGTCCGAACTAATATTCCAAAAATCGGTATCGGGCATCGGTACACCATCTACCACCAATATGGGTTTCTCTCCCCTTAAAAATATACTTGGGTCTGAAAAAAAGTCGGCGCCATTACTTATTACGGTAAGTCCGGCTACTTTTCCCGACATGGATTCGAGGACATTTGGCGTAATGGCCTTTTGGAGCGTTACCCCCTTTACCTCCTGAGTGGCATACCCAATCCGCTTTTTCTCTTTCTTGATGCCCAAAGCGGTTATCACAACCTCTTCCAGCACATTCCCGGCAATCAAAACAATGTTCAATTCTTCTTGAAGCCCTACCGTAACCTCTTTGGTTTCAAATCCTACATAGGAAACCACCAAAATACTTCCAGGGGCCACCTCTATATTAAATTTTCCGTCAAAATCGGCAACCACTCCATTGGTGGTTCCTTTTACCATGACCGAGGCTCCCGAAAGGGGCACCCCATCCTCGTCCACTATAGTACCGGATAAGGTCTGCTGAAAAGTGGCCCCTACATAATAAGGGGCCATCGCCTTGACATCCAGATTGGATCCCGGCATATTTGCCGATAGGAGCTGGGCCATTCCGGCGGAGAATAAGAGCCCTAATAATTTAGTTTTTCTTTTGTTCATTGTTGGTCCTTTTTAGTTAGTTAAATTCAAATTTAATTTTACATATAGTTAAAATAACAATCTAATATATTAATATATTAACTTAAAGTTAATATATTTTAGCAAAAAAAGTTAAAAAAATTTACTCCTAGTTAAATTTATTGACAAGTATTTATTAAGATTAGGTTATCAAATACAGGAACTCATGTGAGGTTAAGTATAAGCCTACCCGATTGGGAGCATAAGTCGCTTGAGATGAAAATAAACATAAACCAATAGGCTGGGCCCATCGCAAAAAAGTCCCTGAAACAATAAAGTTTAGGGACTTAGTATATTATAAAGGCTTGTTACAACTGCTTAAAAAGTGGGATCATTAGTCGATCAATCCAAAGGCCCTTGGCAACCATAAGGATAGTTCCGGTACATAGGTAAGGATCAATAATACGACGGTCATTGCCCCCAATAATGGCAATAAAGGCTTGATCACTTTTGTGACCGGCACTTTGGCCACCCCGCTACCCACAAAGAGCAGGGTACCTACCGGAGGGGTACAAACCCCTATACACAAATTGAGAACGATGACCATCCCAAACTGAACCGGGTGCATCCCCATGGCCATAACTACCGGCAGGAAAATAGGTGTAAAAATAAGTACTGCCGGGGTCATATCCATAAAGGTGCCTACCACAAGTAAGGTGATATTTATAAAAAGAAGTACCAATAAGGGATTTTTAACCGATTCCAAAAGGAAGCCCGTCAATGATTGGGGAATGGACTCGAACGAAAACAGCCAGGACATGGCCATGGACGTAGAAATCAAGAACATAACAATGGCCGTTGTTTTGGCACTACGGAGCAATATAGGCCTAAAATCGGAAAACTTAAGCTCCTTGTTCACAAATCCGAGCAAAACGGCATAAACCACTGCTATGGCCGCGGCCTCGGTTGCCGTAAAAATTCCGGCTACAATTCCCCCAACTACGATTACTAGAAGGGTAAGGCTTAAAATGGCATTTTTAAAATCTCGGAACAACTTTTTAAAACCCACTCTTTCTTCCTTGGGCAGACCTTTTTTCCTGGCGTAAAAATACACCATGATCATAATGGCGAGGCCTACCAAAATTCCTGGTATATATCCGGCTATAAACAATGCCGCCACCGATGCGGTGCCGCCACTGGCCAAGGCAAAAATGATCAATACGTTACTGGGCGGAATTAAAAGACCTGTAGTGGAAGAACTAATATTTACGGCAGCACTAAATTCCCTGGGATAACCGTCATTCGCCATCTTTTCCGTAAGCGTGCTCCCAATGGCCGATGCTGCGGCAATGGCCGAACCCGAAATGGCGCCGAACAACATCGCGGAAATAATATTGACATAGGCCAAACCTCCTGGCAGACTTCCTATGAGCGATTTTGCAAAGTCGATCAAACGATTGGCAATGCCTCCCCGGTTCATGATTTCTCCGGCCAGGATAAAGAAAGGTATGGCCAATAAAGCAAAATTATCGATGCCCGTGGTCATTCTCTGACTAACGGTAGTGGTAGCGGGCATATACGTTATATTGAGCAATAAGGTAATGGTTGTGGATATCCCAATGGCGTAGGCCACGGGCACGCCATAGGCCAACAAACCCATAAAACTAATAAACAATACTAGGATACTTATGGTTTCAATACTCATTGTTGCTGGCGTTATAGGTTATTTTAATGTGATAAACGGAAAAGAAAATGATGATAAGGCCACATATGGGCACTATGGCGTAAACATAACCAAGTGGCACCAATAAGGCCGGGGACAACTGTCCCAACATTAAGGTGGTGTACACCAAATTGCCCCCGCCGATCACCATAATGACCAAGGCGAAGACGGCCATTACTACTTGGATTACCCTATGTCTTTTATTTTGCTTGTCGGCCGGAAGTTTTGACAGTAAAAAATCCATGGAAAGATGGCCTTCTTTTTGACCATTGATATAGGCGGCACCCAAAACTGTTAACCAGATCAAGGAAAATCTGGCAAACTCCTCGGTGAACGAACTGGATTGACCCACTACATATCTGGAAACTACCTGCCAGACCACATCCAGTACCAAGAGACTAAAAATTAGAACCAGCAACCCTTCAATGGCCTTATTCAATATTCTGTACGTCGTCTGCATTATTGGTTGTTGATTTGGTCGATTATTATTTTCATTTTTGGATCCTTCTTCAAATCTTCCAAAATGGATTTGGTCTTTTCTACAAAGGGACTTTTATCAGGGTTATAGATCTGTACATTGGCCTTTTCCAGGATTTCCATACCTTCCTCTACGGTTTCCTGCCAATAAATTTTTTGTTTTTTTACACTTTCGTCCGCCGCATCCTGTAACCAACCCTTTTCCATATCGTTCAATGTATCCCAAAACTTGGTGCCTACCACAACAACGTCCGGTACCATACTGTGTTGGTCCAAGGTATAAAATTTACATACTTCGTAATGATTGGAGGTCACAAAGGAAGGAACATTGTTCTCCGCACCATCTACCACCCGTTGCTGTAAAGCGGTATATAGCTCCCCATAGGCCATTGGGGTGGCGGATCCACCTAGGTCGTTAACCATATTAACGGCCATCTGGTCGTTCATTACCCTGATCTTTTTGCCCTTTAAATCTTCCGGTGTTTTTATAAATCCGTCCAATGTATAGAAACTTCTACTCCCGGCATCATAAAAACAGAGGCCACGTAGCAAATATTCACTGCCACCATCCAGGAGTTCCTTTCCTATAGGCCCTTCCAATACGCTAAACATATGATCCCTGTCCCTAAACAAATAAGGAACACCCAAAACCCTATATTCCGGAGAAAAACTGGACATGGAGGCCGCACTTACCTTGGTCATTGCCACGCTGCCAATCTGCAACAACTCCAATACTTCCCGTTCCGTACCTAACTGGCCATCGGGAAATATCTTGATCTGCAACTTTCCTCCCGATTTTTCGTGAAGTGCCTCTTGCATGGCCAGGATACCCTTATGGACCGGATGGGTTATTGGCAGGGAATGGGCAAAAAATAAGGTTTTGTGATCCGTGATATCAGCACAGGAATATAAACATACCAAAATACCAATCATCATAACTAATTTTCCCCTTTGGGATCTATATACCTGCATGTGCATTTCCTATTTATGCGTTAACGTTAACGATATTCATCTTTGAATTCTGTTTATAAACTTTAAAAATACTCTTTTTTTAAAATTTAACAACAATTCATTAGAACATTCACCTTTTATCTGCCTCATCATTAAGAATTACACCTCTATCTTACCGATTTACTAATTGGATAACATTTCCCTAATGCCCTTCTCCAATCCATAAAGCTCGGCCATACCAATGGCCCTTCCGATTAGGGAATATCCCGAATAAAACTCATCCTGCCTTTTTTTATCATCCAACAGTACATGTCCATGATCTGGCCTAATGGGTATGGCTACCTCTCCATGTCCACTATCTTGCCTTCGCTGTTGCTCCTTGATAATTTCCAGCATTATTTTAGGCATGGGCAAGGATCCCTCCAGATGGGCCGCTTCGTAAAATCTTCCGTCCGCCTCCCTCAAAACATTTCTTAGGTGCAGAAAATGAATGTTCGGACCGAAATCCCTAATAATTTTAAGAAGATCGTTGGAATCTACCGCGCCCAAGGATCCGGAACAAAACGTTAATCCGTTACTCGGAGAGGGAATGCAATCCAGAATATACTTTAAATCCTCATAGGTCGAGGCAATACGGGGTATTCCAAAAACGGGAAATGGCGGATCATCCGGATGCAATGCCATCTTTATGCCCAGTTTTTCGGCTTCTGGAACAATCGCCCTTAAAAAATAGGCTATATTTTCTCTTAGTACCGGCTTTTCCATCTTGCCAACTTCCTCCAGGGTGGCCCTAAAGTCGGAAATGGGAATGGCCACCTTGGAACCGGGCATCCCTGCCAATACAGCCGCTTCCAGCAGTTCACGTCCCTGACTGTCCAAGGAATCATAATAGTTTTTGGCATTATTTACCATTCCATCGGTATAGACCCCTGCGGCCTTTTTCCTTTGCAGCATATACAGATCAAATGCAGCAATGGCTACAGGGTCGTACAACAAACTTATAGCCCCGCTAGGAAGTACATAGTTTAAATTTGTACGGGTCCAATCTATCAACTGCATAAAATTATAACAGACCACTTTTATGTTGTTTTCCGCTAAATTCTTAAGGGTATCAATATAATTCTGTATGTAGATGTCCCTTTCGGGCAAACCGTATTTGATCGATTTGTGTACATTGACACTTTCCACCACGGACCATTCCAGGCCATTGGCCTCCACTTCCTTCCGGACACCCCTTATAACCTCTGAAGACCAGACCTCTCCAATGGGTACTTCATGGCATGCCGTAACCACACCATCGACCCCTAGCTCCCTGATATCCTTTAGGGACACTCCAAAATTGGGTCCGAACCATCTAAGTGTTTTTTTTAAATATTTCAATTAAGAGCGTTATTAACAGGTTGTTTCTTTATAATAATGAAGACTTCTTGATAGTATTTGAACAAAATTCAATATAGCACTGTCAATATACAGGGCAATCCCTTCATGTCCGAAAACAGACCCCTAACCTCCCATAAAAAAGCGGTACAGGTGCTCTTAGGAGGGGAACTTGACCTACCTTCCTATTTTTACATTGCTACATTTGTACATTAAAAAAATCATACCCCGGAGAAGGAACTAAATCCTCCGTCAATATCATAAATGGTACCGGTAACAAATGAAGAGGCGTCACTTAGCAGGTAATGAACCATTCCGTTAAGTTCGGAGGCATCCCCAAAACGCCCCATTGGCGTATTGGTAATAATTTTTTCTCCCCTATCCGTAAAGGTACCGTCCTCATTGGTCAAAAGTCTTCTGTTCTGATTCCCAATAAAAAAACCGGGTGCAATAGCATTCACTCTTATCTTATCGCTAAATTTAGAGGCCAGTTCATTGGCCATCCACTTGGTAAAGATATCTACGCCTGCCTTGGCCATGGAATAGCCCAACACCCTTGAAATGGTCTGTTTGGCCGCCATGGACGATATATTCACTATGGAGCCATAACCTTGTTTTGCCATAATTTCACTTAAAATAATAGTTGGAATAACGGTGCCGAACAAATTTATGTCCACTACTTTTTGTGTATCCCCAAGCTCAATATCGTATATGGTCTGATCCGGTTTTAAAGTAGCCCCGGGAATGTTTCCCCCGGCCAAATTTACCAGTCCGTCCAATCTCTTAAACTGGGTAATTATAGTGTTCTTCAATTCTGTTAATTGCTTTTCATCCATCACATCCAACACGAACAAATAGGCACTGTTGTGAGCAATTACATTTAACTCCTTACACTTTTCCTCCAGTTTATCCAAAGATCTGCCCAAGAGCAATACCTTGGCTCCGTTTTCTACAAGATACTTGGCAATGGACCCACCTAAAGTGCCTGTGGCACCGGATAGGGCATAAATTTTATCTTCAATCGAAAAAAGTTCACTCATCAAATCAAATTTTATTATTCTGGTTCATTAATGCCCAAATATAACATAAGGGCACCATAATTAACATAATATCCAATATTAACCCTAGCCGAACTCTGCAAAAGTTTGCAGAATTCAACAAAAAAATATCTTTAAATTTTATATTTTACACCACCCGTCCCGATAGCTATTGGGACTGCCTTTTCTGCAGACCCGCTCGACCCATGGGCGGAGAATCTTTAGATTAAGAAAAGTGCAAGGCCTCATTTCTTGGCCATTTTATAGCCTTCCATGGTCGTGTAATACTTGGCAATCATATTGGGCACCTCCCAGTTGGGCAATTTACCCTCTTCCAAATAACGTAGATAATTCTGGGTTACTTGGGCAAAATGTGCCTCATGGCCAATTTTAAATTCATCCGGGATATTGATCTTCCAGGTATCCTCCGACACTTTTTCTGCTTTGGTTCCCTGAAATTTGGAATTAATATGTTGCTCGATGGCTTCGGTTATTACACTATCAAAATTTTCCACGCCCTTGGATTTAATGTACAGGGTAGGCTTATAATTTTCTTCCTCCCCCTGTTTAATGACCAGGTCGCTTTTGGTCCCCCTCATAATACTATAATGGGTATCCCCGGTACCTTCGGGTGCCTCATAATTCCATATCACGGAAACCTTGGCATACTTGCCTTTAATTTTATAAACCATTTCCCCATTGCAGTACACCTTAAGTTTATCGCCATCCAAATCTTTTTGAAGGTAATCCGGAAAACCGTCCAAGCCGGTAACCCTTTTAAACTCCTCCAATGTCAGGATTGTTGGCCAACGCTTTGCCTCGACCATTTCTATGTCCGTGCGATCAATAATTTCGTCCGGAAAAAGCTCCCACTGCACTAAATCTACCAAGTGGGTGGTTACATCTACAATTCCTTCCCCCTCCTCGTTCACATCAAAAAACCAGGCCGGTCTTACCAACGGCTGCCCGGAAACGTACTTAAAAAAATGGTGTACACTTTCCTTAATAATTGCCGGTTCTTCCTGGCTTCCCTCCAATATTTGACCAAATACATTGGGCAACATGGAAAACTGTCTTTGCATTCCGGTGGTAACCTCAAAACGTTCTGTCATAATATCGTATATCATGACCCCTTTTTCCTCAGCAATTTTGAAGGCCTCTTCCAATTTCAGGAATCCCTCAGGGTTTATTACCAATGGCTTATCGGCATACACGTTCAATCCAGCTTTTACCGCAGCTAAAATATAGTCTATCTTTTTGGAATTCTTACCAGCTACTACCATGACGTTGCCCGGTTTTTGGGCAATCATTTTTTCCAGATAATCGGCCCCAAAGTAACTGTCCACATTCCAATGTGTGGGGTCTTCGGACCTCGAATTGTAAGATTCGATTTTGTTTAAAAAATCGTTTACCTCCGGTCCTTCGGGAGCAAAAACATAAATGGTGGAATCTACCCCATTGTACATGGTTTTTTGAACCAGGGCAGCGTGAAAGTGTCCAGGGTCCAGTGTCATTAATCTAACTTGACCCTGCTTATCTTCCACGTTGGATTCTACCTCTTTCTGACTATCCCGACAACCTAGACATAAGACTACCATTAATGCTGAAATACTTCTCTTCATTTACTTGATTTATCACATTTAACAACAAAACCCTCCCTTGTTCAACCTAATTTTGACCAAAAGAGGGATCATTTTCACATGGTTAAATATATAACTTGTTTCCTAAACTTTAACAAAGTCGGTCCCATAAGGTTTTCTTTGGTCCCTGTGCAACATGGTGTTGGCCTCATCATCATTAATAAACATTTCCCTCTCGTTGTCCCATTCCAATTTTCTGTCAAATTGCATGGCAATATCACTGATCAGGCAAGTTACACAGGCCTTGTGTCCTTTTTCAATGGGTGAAATAGGCGCTTTTCTGGTTTTAATACAATCCAACCAGTTGCCGTGCTGATCATCAATTTTCTCTAAATGGATTTCGTTATCCCCAATTACCGATTCCAATATTTTGGGATCCGAAGCATTTAGGGCCTTACTGCTCTTTTCCTGATCTACGGGATCGGAGGCTGAAGCTTGATAGGCCCCACGGGAAACAAATATCCATCCGTCCGTACCTTCATAACGTATTCCGTTGGTATATCCTCCGCTGGTATAGACCGTAATTCCGTTATCATATTCGTGTTTTACAAAGAAATCGCCATGTACGTTCCACAGCCCGGATTTGGGAAACTCGGCCAAAGCCTCTACGGATTTAGGTCCGGTAAGCTCTGTATCCATTCCCCATGCAGCAGAGTCATAATGGTGCTGACCCCAACCGGTGATCATCCCTGCCCCATAACTTCTTAGCCTAAGCCATCCCGGTCTACCATATCCCTGCTGGGGGTGTACCCCGATCTCGGTATAGGGTACCTTCGGGGTCGATCCCAACCACATATCAAAATTGAGGTTGGAGGGAACTGGCATAGGTACTGCTTCAGGTCCACTTGGATCGCCCGGGAGGCCTATCTTGACCGTATGAACCTTGCCTATGCGACCATTCCTGACCAGCTCGGCAGCGATCCTAAATTGGGGCATGGCCCTTTGTTGGGTTCCTACCTGGAGGATAACGCCCGTTTTTTGGACGGCATCCCTTAATTGCTGACCTTCCTTAACCGTAAGGGAAGTAGGCTTTTGCAAATAAATATCCTTTCCGGCCAGAGCGGCCTCCATGGCAGGTTGGGAATGCCAATGGTCCGGGGTGCTGATCACCACTGCATCTATATCCTTGTTTAGTAACATCTCACGGTAATCATCGTAGATCTTGGTATCCATATATTTGTCCTTCCCGGTTTTCTCCTTGTAGAAGCCATCTACCAAAACCTTGGCGTCATTGGCCCTATTGGAATCAAGATCGCACACTGCCACGAAGCGGGACTGATCAAACCTTATGGTATCGTGAATATCGTGGTCACGAGCTATTCGTCCACAACCGATCTGTCCTATATTGATCTTGTTGCTCGGTGCATTTTTCCCAAATACACTTGCGGGAACTATGGTTGGAAACCCAACCACGGCGGCAGTGGTCAACAAGGAGTTATTGATAAACTTTCTTCTTTGCATCTTTTTTGATTTTATTTGATTTACTAATTATTTGATGGAAAACTATTATCCCTGGCCTTCAATTTATTTTTTTACGATCTTGGGCATGGTTGCGAAACTTTTCCAATAGGATTCAGCTTCTTGGACCGTAAGCTTTCCCTCAAAAACCACCATCCTATATTTTAAGCGATAGTCTTTGTTCGGTTCAATTTTCCATTCTTCATGCCGAATGGGACAAAATTCAAAAAACATATCCCCCCTACCCCCGTTGCCATCAATTGGCCAAACGCGCATGGGTTCCGGATGTGCCCTATTCTCCGGATAACTTAAAAACAGTACGCCATTGGTTCCATTTCCATCGGCCGATGCTCCGGTAACCATGCACCATCGCGCATTGGTTCCATCAGCCGTTAGTCGATCATTACCTTCCGAAGTCAGCACGGAACAATTGTCCTTATGCCATCGCTCAGTAAACCGCATTCCCAAGCCCCCACCGTACCTATACGCTTCAAGGAGAATACCATTTTCCAGGGGAGAATTAAATTGGGAGGTGTAGTCTACCATATATCTGTCCCGGCGGCCCAAGTCCCACACCTTTACCTCCAGATTTTCGTTAATGGCAATGCGCTTTTCCTTCTCGGCCTTTAGGCTGATATGCTCCTGGTATGCACTAAAACCTCCATATAGCGGTCCGGAAAAAGTATCTTTAAAATCCTTAAAAAGCACAGTACCCTGTTGCTCTGCCAAATTCCAAAAATCTACCCGTTCCCCTTCTATCCGTGTATGGGTCCATGGACCCCAAATACCGTAGTGATGATAGTGATCCGGAGGCTGAATACGACTAAGCGTATCTCCGGAAGGGGATAACAAAGGATGAATATAGCCCGACTTTCGGAAAATGGAATCCACACCCTGCGGCGGATAGGTCATTCCATATCTGTAGCTGAGTACGGGCCTATTATCCCTTATCAGCTGAAGGTTTCCATTGGCCTTATGTATTGTTATTCCATTGGAATCCCTAGTATTCCTCCCTGACAATTCAAGCTTATATTCGGCGGGATCTTTAGGGTCATGTAAAAACGAGAGGGATTTCCCTTTATTCCCTGCTTGGAACGGAACTTTCCGGCCTTCATTGGTCAAGGCCATGATGTCCAAGCTTTCCCCGTCAATAATTCCCAGGCTTTCCAAATCCACTGATACCGGGGAGGCTTGGGTAACTCCCTCATCCATCAGCAATTTAAAATTATGTTCCTCTTTCCCATTACACGACAGTAACAGTATTATAAAATATCCAAAAAAAATATACCTCATTACTTAAGTTTGAAATACGGAATTTACAAAAACTAATTAACTCAATTTAATTTAATGCTATTCAGGGATGGTAATTAGGGGAGG
Organism: Arenibacter sp. P308M17; assembly: GCF_003426735.1. Classification (GTDB taxonomy): domain Bacteria; phylum Bacteroidota; class Bacteroidia; order Flavobacteriales; family Flavobacteriaceae; genus Arenibacter. The sequence continues at coordinate 704,340 of NZ_QVON01000001.1, read as the reverse complement.
AATATTGTTTTCCGCTCCCGGATACCCTTCGTTCTGATTTATTATTCCCTGGGTATTGGCATTGATTGCGGAAGCAGGTATTGGCCATAGCACATGATATGGGCTCATGGTATATGAAACCCCAAATATAGTTTTAAGCCCAGGAACGTTATAAAAATCTGTTACGTCCATTATCCTATCATACCAAAAGTTATCTTGGGAAAAATTATCCAAGCTATAGGATTTTCCATTATACGCAGGTCTTCCAGTCCTAGCGAAAATGTAAGCGATGCGCGTAAGTTCCGTTTTTCTGCTTTCTTCGTAATACAATTCCCTAGCTCGTTCATCTAAAATCATATCAATATTGACATCGTTGGCAACAATTGCATCAGCTTCGGCCCTTAGACGAACTTCATTAATATCGGCTGCTGCCAAGTCGTTATTGTTATTCCAAAAATAAGCTTCGGCCCTCAACAAATATGTTTCCGCAAGTCGATAGATATACCAGTCTCCGTTACCACCTCTCGGTCTTGTTTGGGTAGGATCTGGAACCAAGAATTTATATTGTGGAAAACCATACCAGTTTCTTATGGTATCTGAACATAAAGGCGTTCCGTTGGGCAGGTAAAGCTCAAGATTTTTTCCATAATAGGGATTTCCAGAGTTTTTCAAACTCGGCGCATTATAAACTAAGTCCTCCATATCGTACCAGTTCCCCAATTTATGCCGCTGATCATTATTGGCATCTTGCCAAATCTCTTTAGTGCTATAATGTGTACCCCTATTTCTTCCAATGCCCCTTCCTATATCCGTCACCAAATTAATTTCGGCATCGGGTGAATCCGACATTCCATTCTGACCATCTGGGGTGTTGATAAATCTCCACCACAAGGGTACCGCTTGGCGTTGAATTTGGGTACCTCCAGTAAAGGCTCCTTGGCCTTCAAACTCCAATCTGTCAATGGCTACAAAAATTCCTTCTGTATTACCGGGCAAACTCTTATTCTCTACCCGGTGCAAATCCCATGTTACATCTTTCTCAGCAACCCCGGCGTCTATGCCAAACCTTTCCGTCATCAAAGCGTATTGGCCGCCATCAATAACTTGGGATGCCGAAGTTATGGCCGCTTGGAAATCACCAAGAGCAAGGTTTACCTTTGTTAACAGATGCAATACCGCTCCTCTGGAGATTTCGCCGCCTGGAGCAACTTCATTGACCATTGGTACCGCCATGTTTAAATCTTCTTGAATTTTTCTAAGAATAACGTCCCGATCGGTAGAGACAAAATCTAATTTTGGACCATTTACTTCATTTAATAAAAATGGAATATCGCCGAACTGATGAGTTAACCGGTAATAACGATACGCTCTATGGAACAAGGCCCTCCCAAGAATATCGGCCCGTTGTTCGGCACTATCAAATTCAGCATCGTCCAACCTGTCGATTACAGTATTAGCAAATTTGATGCCTTCATAAAAACTTTCCCAAAAGAAGTTAATTTTGTTGGTGTCTCCACTGTTATTGTTGGCATCTGGTAAAATTTGAGCGTTTAAATCTTGTGCTGGCCCCGCTTTGTCCGTTGTACCTTCAACAGAGACCTCCGAAAAAATATTTTCGGTTATCATTGGGGCACCATCTCCATAAAATTCAGCTCTAATACCAATGAGTGCCTGAGAAAGCACTGCATTAAGGCCTTCAGGACTATTCAATGCATTTTCTGGCGTAAAAAACGATTTTGGCTCTTGATCCAAGAAATCCTTGCTACAAGAAACTGGGAAAAAAAATACAGCTGCCAAAAGTAGTTTCAGACATTTTAAAATATTTTTATCTATATGTTTCATTTTACTATGGGTTTTATAAATTAAAGACTTATATCAATACCTAAAGTGAAGAATCTTGGCGTGGGCTCTCTACCATTTGCGTCAAATAAACCTTGAGCATTTAATGATGCCCCATTGACATTTGTACCTTCAGGATCATAAAAATCCCAATCTGGGGCCCAAACGGCCACATTTCTAATGTTAGTATAGATACGCGCGCTCGACATTGAGAATTTAGACAGAATAGACTCAGGAAGTCTGTACGATAGTGTTATATTACTTAAACGAACAAATGACCCGCTTCTATAGACATTAAAACCTGGACCATCGTTGGAGAAAAGGCGCGCATAATCGTTAAGTTGATTCTCAGGCGTCCAATATGGTGTTTGAGGGGAATTTACGCGGTCAACAAAGCCATTTCTATTTTTTGCCTCATTAAATACCCGCTTTTGGCCTAGTCGAGCATACCATTCAAAGGAAAAATCAAAGTTTTTCAGAAAAGAAAAACGATTGGACATACCCATGTTAAAGAGAGGAGAACGATTTCCCACGAAAACCTTGTCGTCATTTGTAAAAATACCGTTTCCATCAACATCCCTTAATTTAAAATCACCAGGCTCAAAACCTAGGGCAGCAGCTTCAGCAGCTTCGTTCGTCTGCCAAACACCCAATACATCATAGTCCCATATTACATCCGTAGCTTCTCCTATGAAGCGTTGAGTTGTAAAATCATCAAGTTCATTCCCATTTTCATCCAAATCACCATATAGCTCATTGATTTGGTTTCTGTTCAATGAAAAGTTAAAGCTCGTCTTCCAACTAAAATTTTCACGGTTGTAATTTTGCGTCGAGACCACAAATTCAAGGCCTTGATTCTGGACTTCCCCCAAATTCGTAAATACTTCGTTAAAACCAATAACACTAGGTAATTGTCTGCGTACTATTAAATCCGTTGTTATATTTCGATATGCATCTATTGATCCCTCTACAATGCCACCAGCCAAACTAAAATCGAGGCCAAGATTGGTTGCCTTAGTTCTTTCCCAACGAAGATTGGGGTTTGCAATGGTATTATTATTAAAGGCCGGGACAGGATTAACTGTGCCATCATTTACATTTAAATAATTACCTGAGGACAGTTCGGATAATTGGGCATATGCACCCAAACCCCTGTTATTATTAAATGATCTAAGACCTCCATCAGTTGTAATTCCACGTGCACTACCAAAGCCTCTATTTCCATTTTCACCATAAGAAACCCTTAATTTTAGGAATGTTACAAAGTCCGATTTAAAGAAGTTTTCTTCTGATATTGTCCAAGCACCACCAACAGAAGGGAAGTAAGCTCTCTTATTATTCAAACCAAAAGCAGAATAACCATCCCTACGCATCGTCAAACTCAAATTATATCGAGAATCATAATTGTAATTAAATCTTGTCATTATAGCATCACCCGTAGTCTCTTCGTCGTCAGTAGCGACAGTTTGATTGACACCTGCTTGTAAGTTACTGAAACCAAGTGCATCACTAGGTTCAAAAGTATTTGCGTTGGCAATTGTGGTAGCGGTTTGAAATCTTTCCGCATAAAAAAGTGCGGTCAAACCAAAAGTGTGCTTGTCTATGATTTTATCCCAGCGGATAATATTATCTAGCTGATACTCTGTTTGCTTCCTGTTCCAACGCTGTGCTCTTCCCACAATATTATTGGGATTTTCAGAAGATGAATGATAAAAATACTCTTCAATATCTAGGCGATTGGTATAGCCAAGTTCATAAGAGAAGCCCAATGGAAGCTTCACTTTGGCATATACCCTAGAATTGAACGTATGTTCCAAATCCACCAAATCATCATAGGTAGGACGCAAGAAAGCTGATGCTGCACCTGCACCTGGATCATCTTGCGGACTAATTCTCAACAATGTACCTTCATCATTAAACTCAGAGCCCCAAGGTGAAGAACTAAATACCTGATTTTGATCGGCAGGAATGAAACCTTCATCTCGTTTTGCGAACTGGGTATTCATGCCCACCGTAAGCCAATCGTTGATTTTGGCATCTAAATTCAAACGTGAACGCAAAGCCTCAAATTTCTCACCGTTCACAATACCTTCGTTTGAGGTACGGCCAATGGACCAATAATAGTTTAATCCTCCATTGCGACCGGAAATACTTAGGTTTTGTTCGTTTCTTAAGCCTGTTTGCATAATCTTATCATACCAGTCAAGGCTTCTGCCAGCCAAATAATTTTGTACTTCAACATCTTGAAAGCCAATTCTGGTTAACCAAGCCGTGGTGGGATCACCTTGAGCCCCAGTGTAAGCCAGCCATTGATCTACCGAAACTCCAGATGGCAAATTGTTAGGATTATCAAATATGCCAGGGTTATCATCAGCTAACTGACCACGACTACTTTTAAATACATCAACCCGCCAGTCCGCATAACCTTGAGGGCTATATGGTTTGACAGGGTTTTGTTCGCGTGCAAAACCAACGCTCGTATTTATAGTAATTACAGGTTTGTCACTTGACCCTCTTTTAGTGGTTATCAAAATAACTCCACCAGCTCCACGAGCCCCATATACCGCAGCCGAACTTGCATCTTTCAAAACATCCAATTTATCGATATCGGCTGGATTAATGTCGGAAAGGTCCCCCGTAAAAAGAATTCCGTCTACCACTATCAAAGGACTGGTTCCCGCTGTTAAACTATTATTTCCCCGTATTTGAATCTGGCTAGTTCCTTTTGGTGATGGCGAAAAGCCGATTTGAAGACCGGCCACATTACCACGGAGAACATCAGTTACCGAGTTTACAGATTGATTTGAAAGTTCAGCTGCATCTACTTGGGCAACGGATCCTGTCAGATCTTTCTTCTTTACCGCTCCATAACCCACAACAATTACTTCCTCGAGCGTGGAGGCGCTGGGCTCTAGAGATGTATTGATCACCGATTGGCCTTCAATGGATATTTCCTTACCGGAATATCCAATAAATGAAAACAATAAGGTCGCATTTTGATTTGAAACTTCAATCGAATAGTTTCCATCGAAATCGGCAGATACCCCATTTGTGGTTCCTTTTTCAACGATCGAAGCTCCGGGCAGGGGTTGCCCCAATTCGTCACTTACTTCACCCCTAACTATGAAGCTGTCTTGCCCATAGGCAGAAGTTGAAAATAAGGTGCACAGTAGCATCATAAATAACAAAGCCCTGCACCAAACTTTTTTAAATAAATTTCTCATACGTTAACATTTAAAGTTGGTTAGTTATTGATTTAAAGTCATGACCAGAAAACCGTGGTCATGTTTACAATCTTGACAAATCTAAATAATTGCAACTTATTGTGCAACCGATTGCGTAAATAAATGCATTATTTTATATCAAAAAATATATATAATTCCATATTATACTTAAAATACGAGTAAATACATAATTTTATAAAGGAACAAATAATAATATTTCCATAATTATATTTTATTCGTAATATTGTTGCTGAATTTGTGCAACAATATTGTCATGGGCAAAAGAATTACCATTTACGATTTGGCAAAAACGCTGGGTGTTTCTGCCGGAACCGTAAGCCGGAGTCTCAACGACCACCCCTCCATTAGTCCAAAGACCAAGGAAAGGGTAATTACCGTAGCCAATGAATTGGGGTATAAAACCAACAAATTTGCAGTAAACCTCAGCAAACAAAAATCAAATACCATAGGGGTCATTGTTCCCAAGTTAAATTCCATCTTTATGTCCACCCTATTGGCGGGGATCGAAAAAATAGCCAATGAGGCCGGCTATAATTTGATCATTAGCCAATCCTTGGAATCCATGGAAAAGGAAAAGATAAATGCAAAGACCCTGTACCACAGTGGAGTGGACGCCCTCTTGGTGTCCTTAGCCTACGACACTTCAAATTTTGATCATTTTGCCCATTACATTCGGAATAAAATACCCCTCATTTTTATTGATAGGGTCCACAATTTGCCCAATTGTTCCACGATAATAATCAACAATAGATTGGCCGGTTTTGAAGCTACCGAACATTTATTGGCACAAGGCTGTAAAAACCTTCTTTATATTGGGGGAAACATAAAACGAAACGTATATTGCGATAGGTTGCAAGGATTTAAGGACGCCCTGGAAAATCGGCAATTGAAATTTGATAAGACCAATTTTCTGGAAACCGATCTGGCCCCCAATAATGTGGATACCGTAATCCGGTATATGGGAAATTCGAAAAACCCGATAGACGGACTTTTCGTGGCCAGTGACAACTTTGCCGTACATATGATAAAGGCATTGAAAAAAGAAAATTATAAAATTCCCCAGGACATAAAAATAGTTGGTTTTAACAATGATCCAATATCGGATCTGATTACCCCTACCTTGACCACCATAAATTATCCTGGATACGAAATGGGAATATTGGCAGGACAAAGCATAATAAGCCACTTAAATGGCGGCATTAATTTACAACCCACCAATGCCATCACCCTAAGGCATAAATTAATCATCAGGGAATCGACACATAAATAACACTAACATGAACAAAGTAGCTTACACCCTAATCACCTTCCTTTTTATAGGAACACTTTCCGCCCAAGGACTTCAGGAATTTCCGATATCGGAACAATGGCTTGCCAAAATAACATCTTTGGCACCTACCGCACCAAGGGTCAAAGCCGATGTTAAAAAAATAATGGTCTTCTCCCAACACACTGGATTTGACCATTGGACCACTCCCCATAACAATGAAATGCTAAAAATTTTGGCCACAAAATCCGGCGCCTTCCAGATTACCATAGCTAAGGACATAGCCAGTTTTGATAAAAGGAATTTAAAACAATTCGATGCCGTAATCTTAAACAATTCCAATCCGGCAGGCCCAAAAAGGGACCTGTTCTGGGATCTTCTCAAGAAAAACTCCAACTTAGATGACCGAAGGATTGCAGAATTGGCCGCGCAATACGAAAGGAACCTAATGGACTATGTTTCCAAAGGGGGAGGGCTTATGATTCTGCACGGGGCCATTACCGTACAAAACAACTCCAAGGAATTCAGTAAGATGGTCGGAGGCAGTTTTGACTACCACCCCAAACAACAGGAAATGCATTTAAAGGAGGTAAATCCGGACCACCCAATGGTACGCGCCTTTAAGGGAAAAGGCCTTACCCATGTGGATGAGCCCTATTTCTTTAATAATGCCTATTCCGATTATAATTTTAGACCGCTACTTTATATAGAAGCGGACAAACTTGAAGGTCTTAGGAAAGAAGTCAGTGACAATACCATATACGTATCATGGATCAAGCGACATGGCAAAGGCAGGGTATTCTACACCTCCCCATCGCACAATGCCCAAAGTATGGACAATCCGGAATTGCTGCAGTTCTTTTTGGACGGTATGCAATACGTAACGGGCGATTTAAAATGCGATGATAGCCCGATAAAGATAAATTAGTTGGCAGTTGCAGTTGGCAGGGGCTTTAGTGCAAAGTTCCAAGTTCTAATCTGGGAAAAATAAATTTCATATTATTGCCGGGCACGAGCGTGACGAAATTGTTAAAAGTTATAATGTTAAAAGTTCAAAGTTTAAAATAACATCTATCGTCTAGAATCTAATATCCAGAATCTCAATTCTAATATCTATTGCCTATTAAAATCAAAGAAGTTTTTGGCGTTGTAATAGGATATATCGGACACAATTTTACCGAGTAATTTTTCATCCGATGGCAACTCTCCGTTTACAACATCATTGCCGATCAGGTTACATAAAATCCTTCTAAAATATTCATGCCTTGGAAAGGACAAAAAGCTTCTGGAATCGGTCAGCATTCCCACGAAACAGCTTAAAAGCCCCATATTGGACAGCACATTCATTTGTTTTTCCATACCGTCTTTCTGGTCCAAAAACCACCATCCAGAGCCAAACTGCACCTTTCCCCTAACACTGCCATCGTTAAAATTACCCACCATGGTCGCTATTACTTCGTTATCGGCGGGGTTAAGGTTATATATTATGGTCTTGGCCAATTGATCTGTCCCATCCAATGCGTTTAAGAAACCGCCCAATGCACGCGCCTGCGAAAAATCGCCTATGGAATCGAACCCGGTATCCGGCCCCAATTTGGACAATAGCCTTTTGTTATTATCCCGGATAGCCCCAATATGGAATTGCTGCACCCATCCTTTTTTATGATAGTTTCTTCCCAAAAACAGCAACACCTGTGCCTTAAAGTATTGCACCTCCTCCTCGGAAATGGCCTGACCTGCCAATACTTTCTTAAATAAATTTTCTTCATTAAAGCTGCCTTCCCTGAAATAATATAATTGTTCCAACCCATGATCGGCCAACCTTCCCCCCTGCTCATGAAAGTAGTCGATACGATTTTCCAAAGCTGCCAACAAATCGGTATATGAGGAAATATTAATGTTGGATGCCTTGCCCAATTTTTCTAGATAGACCACATAGGCAGTCCCCTGTTCTATGGCAAAGGTCCTATCCGGGCGAAAGGTTGGAAAAACTTTTGGTGAAATCCCTTTTTGCTTAATGCTTTTATGAAATTGAAGGGAATCTATAGTTTCATCAGTAGTACATAGCGACTCCACTCTTTGCTGTTGCAACAATCCCACGGTATGGTGCGAAGCTTGCTGAAGCATTGCCGAAGTTTGTTCATATATCTCCTCCGCATTATCCGGTCCCAACAACTCCTTCACCCCAAAATAACGCTGCAGTTCCAAATGGGTCCAATGGTACAAAGGGTTTCTTACGGTATAAGGTACCGTTTCTGCCCATTTAAGAAACTTTTCTTTGTCCGTGGCTTTACCTGTAATATAATGTTCATCTATCCCAAATGCGCGCATAGCCCGCCATTTATAGTGATCACCGGCCAACCAAACCTGACTTATATTTTCAAAAACCCGGTTCCCATCAATTTCCTGGGGAGCCAAATGGTTGTGGTAATCAATTATGAGCAATTCCTTCGCATAATTGTGATATAATGTTTTTGCAAAGTCGCTCTGCAAAAGAAAATCATCATTTATAAATGTCTTCATCTAACTACCTTTATTTATTTTTTTAATCCGCCCTGTTTATATCAGGAAGCAGATTTACTGTTCAAGGTTATTTTCCAATCTGTTCATTCAATTCCTTTTCGGTATATTCCATACTGTCTTTGGACATAACCCCCCTTAATTCCTTTATTTTCTCCGGCTCCAAGCCCTTGGAATCTGTAGAAAATGCATTGGTAACATAAGATATTATATCCGATATATCCTTATCGGAAAGATCCTTGTTGTACTTAAGGCCGGGCATTTGATGGTCTTTATCATATATTTCCCCATTTATAAGCAAGGGCCCTTTAAGGCCGTGGAGTATGATGAGCCCCAATTGTTCCAAATGATTGGTAATATACTTGGATCCCACCAGTGGTGGTGCCAATCCGCGGATACCTTCTCCGCTAGTAGAATGGCAGGAAGCACAAATTTGTCGAAAAAGTATAGCTCCATTGGTCCTGGAATCCGCTCTTGCAATCTTGGTAGAATAAATATAATTGGGATTATCTTTTTCTTTCCGTTCCAGACTTGCTGCCATTAATAGGTTTAGGTCCGTATCTTTTAAATTTTCCGTCCCATCCAACTGCACCTTCATAGCGGGCATAACCTTTTCGGCACCACTTAAGATAGCCTCTTGAACCACAATATCATCCTTATATTTATGGGACAACCCATAAATATAAGGAAAAAACACTTCTTGATCGTACTTGGCCCAAATACCCAATGTTGAAGAAAGATATAGATCCAACATAGGCTCTTTCCTACCTAATAGCTCGGTAAAAAGAATTTGTGCTTGGGCAACATTTTTTTTAGAGACATAATCCTCCATAAGCACAATGGCATGCGATGCGGCTTCGGGACCACCACTTTGGGCCAATTGAACCAGAAAATTAAAAGAAAGGGCATCAACGCCCTTTAAAACGTAGAGGGCGTGCAATTGTGCCAATGGGCTTTCATTGTCCAAAGCCATTTTTTTAAGTTCGGGCAAAACACTTTTGTCGTTTTTATTGATCAAATATTGCTGCGCCCTATCACGGATCCAACCATTGGAATCCTTCAATGACGCCACCAATTGCGATGCCGATAAGGTATTAAGATCAGTAATTTTCCTGGCCTTATTGTCCTTGTTCCTAACCCTTAATATGCGTCCATAGTCCAGAATGGTATCCAATTTTTTCTCGGCCGATAATTTCTTTAAATAAGGGCTCAAAAATGCATAATGTTGAATTACACCTCGGTGCATATCTACAACATACATGTTGCCATCGGGTCCGGTTGACAGATTTACCGGCCGAAAACCTTCATCGGTAGAAGCTAGAAACTCCTTGCCCTGCCATGCCTGTTCGGCCTCTACACGATTCCCATGAAAGGATAGGATATTTCTCTTTATCAAATTGGCTTCAGGTACGCAAACAAAAACATTTTGATCATATCCCACCGGAAAGGTTCCTCCCCTGTACACCAATGGACCACAAGCGGCCGTAACATTGACCAAAATACTATCTTGGTTTAAAACCCCTTCTTGATAACCCCTGTTCACAGATGCCCTGTGCAAGGGGTAAACACGATTATCCTTCGTCAATTCTACATCAACACCCTTTTTTGGAACAAAATATTTATTACGGACCAATCTATTGGGCAGTAAATGATCGCCCATTAATTGGGTAGAATTGTTATTGTAATAGAGCCTACCAAAATTATCATGGGAAATGCCCCATTGTCCCCTGCTGGTCGTTGGTTCCTTATGCCATACCCCATCTTTGCGTTGGTATCTATAATTGGATTTCGCATTGTAAATCCAGTTGTCCAAGTTCATCATTAAACCATTGGGCTGATGTTCCGGATTTCCTACTGTAGCATAAAGTGAATCTACCAGCACCCTATTTACCGGTTTATCGTTATCAATTTCAACAAACCAAAGATTAGGGGATTCTACGTAAAGTAATCCGTCATAAACAAGGGCCAATGCCCTTGGCATTACCAAACTGTCCAAAAACGTCTTGGCATGGTCCATGATTCCGTCCTCATCACGGTCTTCCAGAATTTTGATGGATCCGTTGGGCAAATCTTCGCCATCACCCTCAAGATTAAGCATAAATCCGGCCATTTCAGCGACCCAGATCCTTCCTTTGGAATCGAAATCTATGGCCACAGGAGCCTTCAAAAGCGGTTCGGAGGCCACCATATCCAGTTCAAAACCTTCTTCCACCCTATAATCCCCAAGGAAAATTTGAGGTTCATGAAAGGAAGGTTTACATGAAATTACGATAAATGATAAAGAAAGGAATAAAGAAAATGATAATCTCATTAAAATGGGTAGTTTGTATTCCAAAATTTTGACAAAGCCTCTAAATTAATACAGAGGCATTTAAAATGCTAATGGATCGATATTTATTTTGCCCCAGCAGTCCCGAGCCAAGAGAATCTTTAGATTGAAAAAATAAATACCCTATGGGGTACTTCCCAAAAAAGTCGTCCCTTAGGCAGAATTCCTACTGGCATTTATATTCCCGTACAAAGACCGTATTACTATCTTCTCATACAATTCCTTATATTCCGTTTCCCTACTCATTTGCTGCAGGGCAAATTGTTGGATTACCAATAGGGGCAATACAATGTTTTCCCTAATTTTAACGGATTCCCGTGAAACCGACTCTTTTTCCATCAGAATCTTGGAGTCCGAAATAAGCAACAACATTTCTTTGGAAAGCAGATATTCCTCATATAATATGTTCCAGAATTCCCCATATTCCTTATCGTCCTTCATATAGCTGGTGAGTTCAAAATAACATTTGGCCAGGGACATCATACTGTTCAGCATCAACGCTTTAAACAAAGGTACTTCTATGAACAACTTTTTCAGGTCTTCCAATTTTCCTTGGTCCTTTAAAGCCTTAATGGCAGTACCAATACCAAAATAGCCAGGGACGTTCTGCTTGAGCTGACTCCATGAACCTACAAAGGAAATGGCCCTCAGATCTGTGAGTTCCAGTTTTTTCTTATGTCCCCTTTTGCCCGGCCTACTCCCTATATTTGCCTTTTGGTAGTATTTTAAGGTACTCTTGTTTTCCAAATAGGCAATAAATTTGTCATGATTCTTTAGAGCATCGTATTTTTCGAAACTCAGATCCGACAGTGCTTCCAGTAATTGTCTCGACTCTTTGGAAATAACGTTTTCCTTGCCAAAAAAATTATTGGAAAGACCTGCTGTCAATAATTGTTCGGAATTATGTATAAACTGCTCCTTTGTGCCATAGGTACTGGTTATGGTCTGCCCCTGGATGGTCAATTGAATTTCATTATTGGCAATATCCTTGGTCTGGGCCGCATAGAACCTGTGGGTTTTTCCTCCTCCCCTAGCCGGAGGTCCGCCACGTCCATCAAAAAATATCGCCTTTATATGGTTCCTATCGCATACGGCCGATAACTTTTCCTTGGTCTTGAAAATTTCCCAATTTGCCTTCACATATCCCCCGTCCTTGGTACCATCGGAAAACCCGAGCATTATGGTCTGCTTATTTTGGCGCTGGGCCAGATGTGTTTTGTACTCTGGAAGATCGAACAATTCATTCATTGTATTTTCAGAGCTTTCCATACCTTTCATGGTTTCGAACAACGGAATAATGTCGAAGGTAATCCCATCCGATTTCCAACCGCACCACCTAAAAAGTCCGTATACAAAAAGTACCGAAAAAATATTCTCGGAATTACTTATAACATAACGGTTACAACCCTCTTCCCCATTTTTCTCCTGAATTCCCCTTAATTGTAGAATATTCTGTATGGTATCCTTAACAATATCCCCTTCATAATTCTGGGCTTGTAAGTTGATGTCCTTATGGATCAATATATCTATTAATTCCTGCTTGTCCAATTCCCCTATACTTTCGGATATTAGCCCGTTCGCCTTTAATATGGCCTCTACCACTTGGGTATGGACGCTGTGATCCTGCCTGATATCCAAGGTGGCAAAATGGGTCTTAAAGATCTTCACCTTATCTAAGAGATAATCCAGATCCTTGAGGTAAAGCCTATGGTATTTTTCAATTAGAACCTTCCTTATTTCAAGAAGGGGTTCTATAATTTCGTCGTAGCCCATTACCATGTTTGCATCGAACATGGTATTGTACAAACGTCCCCTTAAACTGGAAATAATATCTTGAATATCCCTAAAGGTAAGTTTTTGCTGTATCTTTTTTACATCGTGATAATAACATTTCATTAAGGTTATACGCAACTCATCGGCAACGTCTTTGGTGATACTGGACGTTACAAAGGGGTTCCCATCCCTATCCCCTCCTGGCCAAAATCCCAATTTCATGATATTGTGGTTGTTGAAGTCCATGTCGCCAATATTATCCTTAATGTAAGCATAAAGCTCCCCAACAGCATCATAATAGACGTTTCTTAGTATATAGATTATATTTTTTGCCTCATCCAAAGGAGTGGGTTTTCTGGCATTTACCAAAGAGGTCAGTCCCAATTGTTGAAGTACTAAATCTATTTCGCTGATTTTGTTTTCCAAAATAAGACTCCTTAAATTGCCTATGATATCCAGTACTGCCGGAGTATAAAACTGGGTAGGGTGGGCCGTTAAAACGATACGTGCACTAAAGGTGGACAGTTTTTCCGATATCTGGTCCCAACTTTTATTTTTGTCCACTAATTGAAAATAGTCGCCAATAGTCAGGGAGCTACTGTGTTTCTGTAGCTTAGGAAAGGCGGCGTCCTCAACACTATCGTACAGCACCACCTGTCTTTCCACATACTGTATAATCCGGAACATAAAATCTATCCTGTCCCTTTCCGAATCAATATTCGCATAATTTTGAAAAAAGGCATCCATAATTTCCTGGGGGTTTTTCCCCGATTTCAGTCCCGTTTCGGCCTGATGGAGCAATAAGGGGATCAGCATCCCAACATTTTCAATATTTCGGTACGGTAAATTAAGAAACAGGCTATTGTAAATATTGAACTTGTTCTGAACCGATTTTTTAAATTCGTCTAATCTCTCTGTTTGAAGCATACATCTTTAATTACATTCTACATAATCGTCCTCCCTAGTATGGTGACCCGTAAAAAAGCCAACTAATTTTCCACTCCTTTTCCTTTGTGATTCGTTAAAATTTCTCACATTCACTACCGCTATGCTTGCAAATTTTGCCTAGTTCAAAGAAAAATTGGAAGAAAAATTTTAGTCATACTTCATTCAGATCAGCACACTAGAATTTAGGAACATGAATTTCAAGCAATAAATATCGGCATATTTTTAGATTTGAAGGAAAAATTGGGCGCCAAACATCAAAAATTAATGGGGACACCTCATAATCAGACCACTTCACAACATTCTTTTCCTTAGAGGAAAGCAAGTGGTTACTTTTACCTAAGTATTCTTTAAAAAAGTAATTTTTTCATTTTCATATAGTGTTCTCGTAAAAGAGCTTTGTTCTATGGACAGGGCTCTTTTTAGTTTCCAGCCGTTTTTTTTGGACTAGATGGCAAAAAATTAACAGAACCCGACCCCTGGCCCATTTTTGCCTTCAACACCCTCTTCCCGGTTCCACAAGAAAGTTATGCAAACCTTTGCAAAATGAATATAACCCCATCTTTACCCTAATTTTATATTTATAATGTTATATTTACCTACATCAATACTATTTTGATAATTTTAACCAAGTAACTATTTTCCTTTTTTCAACATTCATTATGTTTTCCATAAAATAAGGCACATTACCAACTTCAAAAATGAGAATCACGGTTCTTTTGAAAAAAGCCCCATACTCATAAAACATTAAAATATTAACCATGAACAACCAAACCAAAATTACCATTCTTGTCTTTGCCCTATTTTTTTCCCTTAATAGAACAGAAGCTAGGGAAACGCCCATTGATTCGGTTGATTTCTATTTAAATTCGGTACAGGACCTTATCAAGAACAAGAACAATTTTAAAGAAGATTTTTTGGATATTGAGTTTTTATTGAAAAAAAATAATAGTACACAGGGCAAAGAAAAAGTGTTGACCCTCCTACAACTATATACCGCCTATATCTATAAATCCGCCCTCTTGGCCAACAGTTATAACAATCAGGCCATGGTGCTGTCAAAAAAAATAGCCTATCAGGAAGGGATCCTCAAGGCGGACTATAACATGGCCTATCTATTATTTGTCCAAGGTAATTTTGATAAGTCGATGAATAAGATCCTGGAGATACAAAAAATAATTGATGTTAGCTCTTATCCAGAAATCTACGCTGATTTTGCCACCTTAAGGTCCTATATATATTCCGAAAGAGGCGAATATGACCGGGCACTTGAAACAGGCTTAAAACTACTGGATAATGCCGAAAAAACCAAGAACGACTATCTTTTGATGAAAGCCTATTCTGCCTTGTCCCATTATTATTTAAGGATAGAGAATTATTCAAAATCCTTGAATTATTGCCTTAAAGGGCTGCACTACATCCTTAAACTTAAGAAAACCCATTACATCTACCCAAAAATAGATGAAATTGCCCGAATGACGGCAAAATTAAACGATCCCGAGGGAGCCCTTAAGGTATATGGCTATTTTTTGGAATTGGAAAAAAAGCTTCCTCCTGCAGGCAGTTATATATCTGCATCCGTACAAAGTAATATGGCCAATATTTATATGTCCATTGGGGAACACGAAAAGGCATTGGCACACATATCAAAAGCCTTGGAAATCAATTATGAAAATAATTATCTTTTTAGGATTCCCAGGGCCCTTACCATACAGGCGGAATTATATTTACAGACCAAGGACACTGCCCAAGCGATATCCAATTATGAACAAAGTATTGAAGCTGCGGAAAACATTGATGCCTTTGATGTTGTAAAGCGAAATAGTTATGTTTTGGGCCAACTGTATGAAAAAACCCATCAGCTATCCAAGTCCAACGATTACAAATCCTTGTACAAGTCTATAAGCGATTCATTGTTTACCAATGAAAAGGAACAAAAGATCATTATTTTAGAGACCAAAAGAAAAATAAAGGAGGTCCTGCAAAACAAAAAAATACTGGAATTGGAAAACAAGGCCCAGAAAGAAAAGTTCCGTGCCATTACCATCGTACTCATTTTATTGTTCTTAATTAGTACGATTTCCGTTTATTCCTACCTAAAGGTAAGGAAGAAAAATAGACTATTGTTGTTAAGAACAATAGATCTGGCTGAAATACAGCTTAGAATGAGCGAAAAAATAAGTGGATTTCAAGATATGGAAACCCAATGGTCCGTTGAAAGGAAAAGTGCGGACATCCCCAAAACTCAGCCAAGTATAGATAAGGACATTAAGAATATTATTTTGACAAAATTGGAAAAACTGGAGAAGGAAAACTTCTTCTTGGACCCCAACTGTAATTTACATCAGCTTTCCGAACTCTTAAAAACAAATCCCAAGTACCTATCCCAGGTCATAAATCAGGAAAAAAAATCCAATTTCAATAACTACATTAACGAATTAAGGATAAATTATTTACTTCCCAAATTACTAAAGGATATAGAGTTCAGAAACAGCAAGTTAAGTTACATTGCCTTTTCCCTTGGATATAACAACCTAAACACCTTTAATGCGGCTTTTAAAAAGCGTCTGGGCATTCTTCCTTCCAACTTTATCAATGAACTTAATAACGCCTTTGAAATTAAAAACAATACTCCGGCCCTACCACCCTATAAATTAAAAAAGATCGGGTAGCAGCAGCTATCGTTTCCATTTTTTTATAGTATATGATAAAATTCAATTTCACTAGATTTTCCTCAATTTTCCGAGATACATTCTTAAGACGATTTTTGTCATGTACTTAGCCATTTTCTACACCAATTTCAAGACCAAACTGGAACCATTTTTTTAACATTGGTGTTTTCCCCTAAGCTCCCGCAAAAAAGCGGATTAGACACTCTCAAGAGGGGAATTTTTCAACACTGCCTGCAATACACAATTGCCTATTGCTTATAGCATATTGCCTACTGCGAATTGTTCATTGTTTCATTGTTCATTGCTAATTGCTAATTGTTGATTGCTTATAGCTTATGGCTTATACCAAAATTATTCAATAAACGAAATCACGATGCACTAAAGTACATCCCTGCCTTTACCGTCAGGCGGGCCTGCCCGACCTCGTTCAAGGGGGGTTTTAACTCCGGGTAAGGCAAAAGAAAAAGGCAGTACCCTAATTGGGTACTGCCTTTCAAAACTAACTCAAACTAAACTAACTATAATAGTACCGCTAGTATTCCGGATTAATTTTCATAACCGGGATTCTGGGGATCTAAATTTGGATTATTGACCATTTCCTGACGCGGAATCGGGAACAACAAATGTTTTTCCTCCAAGGCCTCGTTCGAGTTCAAATTCACATGCCCTACAAAATTATCGAAGTCACCAGTGTTATGGTTCAACACTTTTCTTAGACGTACCATATCAAACCAAGTAATCTGCTCAAAACACAGCTCGTGCCATCTTTCCTTCCAAACTGCTTCCCTTAAGGTCTCCTGGGTAAAACCGCCCAAGGTAGGGGTTGTAAGTTCTGCACGATCCCTAATTCTGGTCAAGGCATCCACAGCATCTTGATTGGGACCTGTGGCCTCGTTGGATGCCTCAGCATAGATCAACAGAACTTCCGCAAAACGAATGATAGGCATATTCAGGTTGTCCTGGCCCGTTCCCGGAACCTCGAAAGTTCCATTGGCAATAACATTAAAGTGTTTAAAAATGTAGGGGGCCCCCAAATCAAAAAGTTCTTCACTACCGTTTCTGAAGTAACTTTCATAAAACCATCCTTCCCTGTCCACAGTTCTAAGGTCTCCGTCTTCAAATGAATTGAAAAAACTGATTTCCGGTACCGTACTCCCGGTTCCTTCAGGCCCTCTGTAGGTCACAGGCTGGAAATTGGGGCGGGTATTGCCCATAGGATTACCGGCTACCGTGTTATTATTATATTGCAGGCTGAATATATGCTCTACCATATTGTTAAACCTTTCGTCATGTACTTCCCCATAAGTGTCGAAAAGGTCGATCGGTCCGGGGTTATCTATGACCTCCTTGGCCTTGGCGGCCGCATCGGCATAACGGGCCGTTTCGTTTAGGGGATTCCCGGCCATGGTAAGGTACACTTTTGCCAATAAGGACTTGACCGCCGCTTGTGAAACACGGCCGGATTCATCCGTCCAAGCCAATCCGGAACTTTCAGCTTCCTGCAGATCGGTTACAATTTGGGCATATACCTCGCTCTGTGGGGTACGGGTGGGGTAAAAATCTTCGGAAGTGGCACTTTGTGGCTCTGTGATCAAAGGCACATCGCCCCACAGCCGTACCGCATAAAAATAAGCCCAGGCACGGAAGAACCTTGCCTCTCCCAAAACCCTGTTTTTGACAGCCTCGTCCATGGAAATGTTTGGAACATTCGCCAAGACCAAATTGGCATTGCCTATTAACTTATAGACACCACGCCACCAGTTTCTTATATGTCCGGTATTGGCATCCCAAGAAAGGGTATACAGGTTGTTCAAATCCGAATTTTGGGCCGTCTGCGTGGTAGTGGTACCCGTTGGGGCATCCAACATTTGCCAGTTGGATGAAAAAATACCAGCCCCGTCACCAACAAACCTGGCATCAGCGTATACGGCGGCAATAGCGGCCTCCGCATGTTTGGCCTCCGTATAAAAACTTTCAGGAGTCAGGTTGGAAGGATCTGATTCATCCAAAAAATCGGAACAACCAACCGCTGCCACAAGTACTGCACAGAGATAAAATTTACCTATTTGCTTTTTTATATTGATTCTCATAATATATATATCTTTAAAAAATTAATTTTTTATAATCCTACTTGAAGCCCGATCAAAAAGGTAGTAGACCTTGGATATTCGTGCCATTTCATCCCTTGGGAGAAAGCGTTATTGTTAATGTTCCCACGAATAGGCGTTACTTCTGGATCACCCTTTCCCTTTAAATCATCGCTTACGATCAAGAAAAAGTTCTGGGTAGAAGCATAAAGTCTTAATTTGTTCAATTTTAATTTTTCAACCAATTCGGGTTCAAAGGTATAGCCCAACATCAGGTTCCTGCCCCTTACGAAAGAACCGTCCTGTACCCAGTGGGAATCCACGTTGGTCACATAACCGGCCCGGGTATCCCTTATCTGAGCGATCATGGTATCCTGATTATCCGGGGTCCAGGCATCCAATACCGACTTATAGCTATTGGCCAAGGTCTGCCTATCCTCACTGGCGTGCAGGTTCATATCCATTACATCATTGCCAAAGGAATATTGCAGTTCCAAGGTAAGGTCTATATTCTTATAGGTAATATAATTCGTAAATGCACCCCAGGCGTCCGGACTACCGTTACCGATAATAGACCTGTCCGCATCGTTTATGGCTTTATCACCGTTTACATCAAGATACTTAATATCTCCAGGCAATAAGGTTTTGCCTCCGCGGTAGCTGGTAAACGCCGCAGCTTCGGCAGCTTCATCGGTGCCCCATGTACCCAATCGTGTAAGTCCCCAAAAGGCACCTACCGGTTCCCCTACCCTGATTATACTGGTCTCGTTGGTAATACCGGGACCACCAACTCCAAAGATATCGGCAGGGGTAGCTAGTGAAAGTACCTTGTTCCGGTTCATGGAAATATTAAAAGTTGTATTCCAGGTAACATCGGCAGTATTGATGTTTACTGTATTCAAGGCCAGTTCAATACCCTTGTTTTCCATAGATCCTACGTTCCTTCTAATGGTAGCGTACCCACTCGTCTGTGGAACAGGAGCGTCCAAGAGCATATCCGTGGTCTTTCTGTAATAAAAATCGGCTTCAAGGGAAATCCTGTTATTGAACATTCCCAGCTCCAATCCCACGTCATACTGGGCGGTCTTTTCCCATTTCAGATCGGGGTTGGCCAATCTGTTCAGCCCTGTACCCCCTATACGGTTACCGCCCCAACTAGTGGCGTAGCCGGAACCCAAAAGGGATAATGAGGTATATGGGGGAATTTCCGAGTTACCGGTTAACCCATAACTTGTTCTTAGCTTTAAATTGGAGATCGTTTCACTGTTTGCCAAGAAATCCTCCTCGGAAACCCTCCAAGCAATTGCAGCGGACGGGAAGAACGCGAACTTATTGTTCTCACCAAACTTGGAAGAACCATCGGCCCTACCTGTTGCAGTGAAAAGGTATTTGCCCATCAGGTTATAATTTACCCTTCCAAAGTAAGAATTCATTGCATGTCTCCAAGCATTGGATTGAACCGCAATATTATTGGATCCTGCCCCCAAGTTGTTATATTCCAAGAAATCTGCAGGGAAGTTCCTTGAATCCGCATTTACAAAGAACCTTTCGGACTGCTGCCAGGAAAGCCCCAACATCGCGGTGAAGGAGTTGTTTTCGTTGATGGTCTTATCATAGGTCAAATAGTTCTCGAAAGACCAAAAGTTTTGTTTTTCATTGCTGGACAATGCCCTGGCAAAACCTTCATTGCTCAACGTACTGTCACTGAACTCGTTGTTCTCCTGGGTCATGACATTTACACCCAGTACGGTACGGAACACCAGCCCTTCCATCAGCCCCAGGTTGCCATACACACTACCGGCAACATTCTGGGTGTTAAGAATATATTTCTGGCTATTTAGTCTGTGTACCGAACTTCTGGAACCTTCCGCAAAAGGATAGTCCCTATTGTCCGCAAACATACCTTCTCTTGGACCCCTCTCATATATAACAGGCAAAATCGGCAGATCCTCTACCATTTGCCGTGGTACGGCATCGTTGGTATCCACCAGGTTCTCGGTCTGATAGTTGTACCCCAAGGTACCACCGATCTTCAACCATGATTTGATCTGATCATCAATGGAAAACCTGCCCGAATACCTTTTAAGGTAGGAGTTTAAAAGTAGGCCCTGATCGTCCCTAAAGCCCAAGGACAAAGAATAGGTAGTACCATCCTTGCCACCTGAAAAACCTAACTGATGGTTTTGGGAAAGGTTGTGCTGGGTAATCGCTTTCCTCCAATCGGTATCGTACAAAGGATTGCCTTCGCTATCGAAAAGAAGGGCGGTCGCCGGGTCCTGATGTTTAAGTCTTGGTTCGTATTGGGCATAATTACCTGCGGCCCATCCATCAGGGTCGAATTTCGCAGAATTCTCCCAAGCAAGCTGCTCTACCATCAAATATTCCTCGGCATTAAGTGCCTCTGCACCATTGGGACCGTGCTGCACCATACTGAAATCCACATCATAGGTAATTCTGCCTTCACCTACCTGTCCTTTCTTGGTGGTGATCAAAATGACCCCGTTTGCACCCCTGGCCCCATAAATGGCCGTGGAGGATGCATCCTTCAACACTTCTATGGAAACTACCTCGTTAGGGTTCAAATAATCAATGGCGGTACTAAACTGATCCTGGGCACCTTGTGGCAATTGCACCCCATCTACCACGTACAAGGGGTTGTTGGAAGAGTTAATGGAACTAAATCCCCTTATCCTAACATTGGACTTTCCTCCCGGACGACCTGAGTTGGTATTTACCTGCACCCCGGCTACCTTGCCCGATAAGGCCTGGTTAAGGGAAGTAGCAGGGCGTTCCCTAAGCTCATCCTCGTTTACGGATCCGACCGCACCGGTAAGATCCGACCTTCTTGAGGTACCGTACCCAATTAGCACCACTTCTTCCAGCTCACTGGCATCCTCTTCCAGGTTTACGTCAATAGTGGTTTTGCCGTTAACGGGAACCTCTACTTTCTTAAAGCCGATATAGCTAAAGACCAGAGTTGCATTACTTCCTACATTGTCCAAGGAGTAGTTACCGTCAAAATCCGTTTGGGTTCCATTGGTTGTACCTTTCACCAATACGTTCGCCCCAGGCAGGGGTCCTGACTGATCGGAAACGGTACCGGTAACCGTTTGTCCTTTCGCCAATCCGAAACTTAAAAAAGCTCCCAATAGCAAAAAACTTTTAAATAGTGTAATCTTCATAAATAAATTGCTTTAGTTAGTTAATTGTTTTTTAAATGGTATGTCCAGCCGAGTTAAAAGCCTAAAAACATAGCCTCGTTAAATATATGTTAAGGGGAATTAAATGTTGCGAATAACAAAAAAAAGAACTCTAAAATTCATGAATTTTAGAGTTCTTCCCTATATTTTTTTAAGTATTCCCAATTGGAGTCCATAATACCTTACAAGCCACCTCAGTATTGGACCTGCACCCAATAGTTGCCCAAAAAAGTAAAATAGATCCTTAAAAACCCTTTTCCAATTTGGATCGTTAACCAAACCCAAGCCCAATTGACCGTTGCTTCGTTTTCAAAACCATGCAAACCTTTGCACAATAAATATTCACCCTATCCTTCGTGTTATCAATATTTTATCGTTTTTTTGATTGGTGCGTACCCCAATATATCTATGATTTTTCAAAAGCCATTGCTCCCTTACCTGTTAATGATCGGTTTAACCATAGCTGTTTCGTGCGCACCAATAAAATCTACCACCCTGGAGGCCATAAAAATTGCCGTAATAGCCGATATTCATTTAAGCAATGTTTACGGGCAGTTAAAGGACAATGATTATATGGGGCTTAAAAATGTAGAAAATGGGAAATACGCACATATAAGGACCATGGAATCGCAGTTGCATTCCACAAGGATTTTCAATGAAAATTATTTCGCCTTTTTGTCCGCTATGGATAATGTAGTGGACAGAAATATTAAATACGTTATTCTGCCCGGAGATTTTTCAGATGACGGGCAGCCCATTCATATTCGTGCGTTAAAGGAAATTCTGGACCACTATACCACTACTTACGGAATTAAGTTCTTTCTTATAACGGGCAATCACGACGTGGTACAACCTTTTAATAGAAGGGATGGCAAAACGGATTTTCTTGGTGCTGACGGAAAGGCACAGCCCATAATGTCACAACCCGGCATGTATACTTCCAAACAAAATAAAGAACATCCCGTTGTAATCTCCAGTGATCTTCAAAATCTAGGTTATGAAGAAATCACAAGGTTTTTGGGGGACTATGGCTTTTTCCCAAAAAAGGAATATCTCTATTGGGGAACCCCTTTTTCAGAATATAACTACGAAAATTATAGTTTTCACAAAGCGGAACAAACCGCGGATCTAACAAAAAGAAGTCACAGCATTCCACCATATGGCCTGCCAATTCCCGATATAAGCTATTTGGTAGAACCTGTTGAAGGATTGTGGCTATTGGCCCTGGACGCCAATACTTACACTCAAAAAGAAAAACAGGGTGGCGACCCCTCCCGGCAAGAATACCCAAATACCGGTCTCGGATTAAACAATCTATTGAAAGACAAAAAGTACTTATTGGACTGGGTATGTAAAGTAGCGGACAATGCCAAAAAAATGGGTAAAACCCTTATTGCCTTCAGCCATTACCCTATGGTAGAATTCAATGATGGGGCCTCCCCGGAAATGGAAGAACTTCTTGTTGGCAGTAAAATGCAATTAAAAAGGGTTCCCGATAAAAGGGTAGCCCAATTATTTGCCCAAGCCGGACTAAAACTTCATTTGGGAGGCCATATGCACCTAAATGATACCGGGGTGGCCGTTTCCGATGAAGGAAACACCTTATTCAATATTCAGACCCCATCCCTGGCCGCCTACAAACCAGCCTTTAAAATTTTGACGCTCAAAGAAGGCGGATTTGCAGAAGTGGAAACCATTGTAATGGATTCCGTTCCTAAATACAAGGAGTTTTTTGGGCTATACCATCAGGAATACACTTTCCTGGAACACATGAAAGAAGGGCGTATATGGAACAAAGAAGTCCTATCTTCACAAAACTATGGTGAATTTATGGAATGGCACCTAAAAGAACTTGTGCGCCTTCGATTCCTTCCTGATGAATGGCCAGCTGATTTTAAGGATTTTTTAGTCGGACTTTCGGGCAAGGAGCTACTACTTCTCTCCATGGACAATACCTCCCTTCCTTTACATATGGTCTTGAAAAACCTTAGGGACAACCCGGACAAAATAAAGGAATTGTCCAATTCCGTTAAAGAAAAAACAAGGAAAATACAGGCCGTTACAACCCATTTTGAAGAGTGGTCCGGATATGACCTATTGTTGGATCTATATAGGCTAAGAAGTGCCGACAGATTGGCCCTGAAGGATATAGGAGCCCAAAGGACAAAACAATATCGATTGATCATTGATTCCATTTTGAACAATCCCTCATTTCAAGGGAAAGACGACCCTATAAAAAGAAAAATGTACCTACTTGCCAGTATTTTCAATAAATTTCTCAATGGAGCGCCTTCGGACCACTTTCAGTTGAACCTTAACTCCGGCACAATTATTTCCTTAAAACAACCCATATATGAAAACGAATAAGAGAATCCTGTACGCACTGCCCCTTTTCCTATTTTGGATGGCCTACGTGCCTGCACAGCAACAATTGGAAATTGATTACGTTAACCCCCTCATTGGCACGCCTGTGGCCGGATTTATGGAGGGCAGGGACGGTGGTGGCACTATGCCCTGTGTGGGTACCCCTTTTGCGATGACCAATTTTGTGGCCCAGACCCGTGAGAACAAAATAAGCGAAATGCCCTACGTCTATGAGGACAATACCATTCAAGGCTTTATGGCAACGCACCAACCAACGGTCTGGATGGGCGATTATGGCTACGTATCCGTTATGCCACAGGTTGGAAAATTAAAACTTCTCCCCAAAGACCGGGCCCTGCCCTTTAGCCACAAGGAGGAGGTCTCAAAACCCAATTACTACAGTGTTTCTATGGGGAATAAAGAACAAAGGATAAAAGGTGAAATTGCCGCTGCCTCCCGCTGCGGTATCTTTCAATTTACCTTCCCAAAATCGGATGAATCCCATATCGTTATCCAGGGTATCAATATAACCGAAAACAAGAAGGCTTTTCATGGCCATATCCAGATTGATGAAAACAAAAGGGAGATAACGGGCTATAACCCGGAGCGAATGTCATCCCATTTAGGACCGGAACTTAAAAACTTTAAAGGCTATTTTATTATTCAATTCGATAAACCCTTTGAACGCTTTGGTACATGGAATTCTTTTAGGACAGAACCCGATATCAATGAAATGGGCAGGGAGCAGACGGGGGCAAGAATGGGAGGGTATATCAGTTTCAAAACCGATAAGAATGAAAAAATAAAGGTAAAAATTGCCACCTCCTTTATAAGTTTGGAACAGGCCCGGGAAAACTTGTCCAAGGAGATACCGGATTGGGATTTTGACAAAGTAGTACAAAATACTGGGAACATATGGCAGGAAAACCTTTCCAGAATCAAGGTAGATGGTGCCACCGAAGATCAGAAAAGCATTTTCTACACCGCCTTGTTCCATACCATGTTGTTCCCTAGGGAGTTTTCGGAATACGGACGTTATTACAGTCCGTTCGATGATAAGGTCCATGAGGGAGTTTCCTATAACGATTATTCCCTTTGGGATACTTTTAGGGCCCTGCATCCCCTACTCCATTTTACACATCCGGAACGGGTAAGCCCCATGGTAAAATCCCTATTACAAATGTACCAGGAAGGAGGTTGGTTGCCAAAATGGCCCAATCCTACCTATACCAACATCATGACCGGAACCCATGCCGATGCGGTAATAGCGGATGCATATATAAAGGGTTTTAGGGATTATGACCTGGAATTGGCCTATGCAGCCGTTAGAAAAAATGCCATGCACCCGCCATACAGTGATACCGAAAAGCCTTGGGGAGACAGGGACGAAGGTACTTTGTACGAAGCAAGGGGCGGACTAACCTATTACCATTCCCTAGGGTATGTAGCTTCGGATAAGACCAGGGAATCCGTAACCAGGACCATCGAGTTTGGAATAGATGACTACAGTATTGCCCAGATGGCCAAGGATATGGGTAAAATGGAAGACTACGGGCGATTAATGGGATGGAGCAAGAATTATAAAAATCTCTACAACAAGGAAACGGGGTTCCTTAATGCGCGACTTTATAACGGCGATTGGGACAAAAACGAACAGGAAGGCTTTACCGAAGGTGGCAGATGGACCTATTTGTTTGGTGCCATGCACGATATTCAGGGCAGTATAGCCCTCTTTGGGGGAAAGGAAGAGTTTGCCGCCAAATTAAATGAAAACTTTGATGGGCAACACTACAGGCACGATAACGAACCCGGGCATCATTATGCCTACCTATTCAATTACGCCGGACAGCCCTGGAAAACCCAAGAATTGATTCGCAAGCACACCTCGACCATTAATTATAGAAACCATCCTTTGGGTATAAACGGAAACGATGATTGCGGGCAAATGTCGGCCTGGTACATATTTGGTGTAATGGGGTTTTACCCCGTTACGCCGGCAAATGAAACATTTGCCATTGGCGCCCCGCAATTCCCGGAATTCACCCTAAGGTTACTCAAGGATGGGGCGCCAAAATCCTTTAAAATAATAGCACATGATCTCTCGGAAGAAAATTTATACATACAATCGCTGAAATTGGATGGGAAGGTATTGGAGGAACCCTTTATTAGCTATACCCAAATAATGAACGGCAATGTCCTCGAATTTAAAATGGGAAGCAGTCCCAATTACACCATCTTCAAAAATAATTAAACAATAAAGCAATAAGCTGTATGCAATAAAATCAATACCACTGCCAACTATGGGTTTTAACTTTTAACCAAACAATAAAAGAGGATGGTTTATTCATTTCAAAACCATCCTCTTTATATTTTGTAAACCATTCTTTTAATCTCCGGATATATACCTTAACCATGCCCTAATTTCCTGGGTATGGAGTTGGTAATCGCTAATTTCTGGGGGAATTCCTTTTTGTTCTTTCAAGGATAAACAGAATTCCTGCACTTCCTCCAAAGAACTAAAATCACCACTCTTGACCAATTTTTCGGCTAAAAATGAACCGATCTGAGCCATGTCTGAAGTACTAAATTCAGGATGGTATTGCACCCCGAAAAATGATCCGTTTTTAAAATCGAATGTCATGGCCTGTACCTTGGAATGTGCATTACTAGCCAAAACAATGGCGTTTTCAGGAGTTTTTACCACCTCGTCATAATGAATGCAGAGGGTGGAATACGGGGTTTTTCTATGTTTGAAAAACGGACTTTCCTTTCCGGCAGCGGATACTTCTATGGGCTTGGATATTCCAAACTCCAAACCATTGCCGCTCAGTGCCACCTTGCCCCCGGCCACTACCGTGGCCACCTGCATGCCCCAACAACTACCGTAGAACGGCACACCACTTTCAAAGACCTCATGTGCAAAATTTAACTGTCTATGAACGTCCGGAACAGCGTCGGTTACGCTAAGGGAACTTCCTGTCCATAACACCCCATCATACTGCCTTAACTGGGCCACTGTGGGCAATCCGCCAATCCCATCTGCTGGAAAGGCCAAAGCTGTCCCTGCTTTTGGGACCAAGCCCCTTAGCATTTCCTGAAAAGTAAGATGATAGGGCCTTATCCCAAAAGCTCCCCGCTGCAGACGCGTCTGTTCGTTATTCCCTTCTACAATTAATAGTTTCACGCTTACAGTGCCTTTATATCCCCGGATACTGCAGCTCTAAAAAGCAGTTCCAAATCTGCTGCCTTAATAGGCTTTGCATTGGAAGGTGTTGATGGATCCTTATAGGCCATTTCTCCAATTTCCTTGGCATTATCCGTATTAATATCTATTTCTTTAAGTGTATGGGGAATATTCAATTCTTTTCGGAGATCTATGATATAATCTATAATAGCAGTGGTACCTTCCTTTTCCAGACCCAACACCTTACTTAGATATACCATTCTTTCCTCAATTGCCGATCTATTCTGTTGTAAGGCATAGGGCAATATTATAGCATTTAGCAGCCCATGTTGTTTATTGTATATAGCCCCCAATTGATGGGCTACGGAATGCACGGAACCCAATCCTTTTTGAAAGGCCGTAGCACCCATGGATGCCGCTACCAACATTTGTCCCCTTGCCTCCAAGTTTTTTCCGTCCTTGACTGCCATGGGCAAATACTTGGCAATAATTCGGATGGCCTCAATGGCAATACCATCGGCCATAGGATGATACCCTGGGGCACAATAGGCCTCAATGGCATGTACCATGGCATCCACACCGGTCCAGGCCGTAATATGTGGCGGTAGGCCCAAAGTAAGTTCTGGGTCCGATATCACAATGGCCGGTAACATTTTTGGATGAAAAATAATTTTCTTGGTATGTAATTTTTCATCCAATATTACCGAAGCCCTCCCCACCTCGGAGCCGGTACCGGCAGTGGTAGGGATTGCTATTATGGGTGCAATTCCGGCAGGGTCGGCATAACTCCAATTATCGCCAACATCTTCAAAATCCCATATGGACTTCTTTTGTCCGGACATAAAAGCGATGGTCTTGGCAGCATCAATGGCAGATCCACCTCCAAAGGCAATGACCCCGTCATGTTTGTTCTTTAAATAATGCGCAACCCCATCAACCACATTTTTTTCTGTCGGATTTCCCTGAACTTCACTATACACCGTGAAATTTAAACCATCCCTTTTCAAAATGTTTATGGTATTTTCAACTATATCCAGTTTCACCAAGCCTTCATCGGTAACAAATAACGGGTTGTTGATTCCCAATTTTTTGCATGCCTGCGATATTTCGTTTATTCTACCATTTCCAAACCAAATGGTGGTAGGATAGTTCCAATTTGTATTTGCTAATTGCATTAATTTCTTTTTTTAATTTCAATGAATTGATTTATATCTTCTTATTTTCCTTTTCTAAAGTTGAAGGACTTCACCCGGGTAACATGGTCGTATCCTATTTTTGACAATGTAACGCCCTTACCGGAATTTTTAACACCCGTCCAAGCCAATGCGGGATCCAAATAATCGCAGCGGTTCATGAACACGGTACCTGTCTCGATTTTCCTGCCCAGATCAATGGCCCGGTCCAGATCCATTGTCCACAATGAAGCGGTAAGTCCGTACTGGGAATCGTTCATTAACCGTAACGCCTCCTCATCATTCTTGACTTTCATAATCCCTACTACCGGTCCAAAACTCTCCTCGGTCATTACCTCCATGTTGTGATCTACATTGACCAATACATGTGGCGACAAATAGGGCGTCCCTTTTTTGGAAGCCGTGAACAAAGATTCGGCCACCAAGGATTTGGCCCCTTTGCCCAATGCCTGCCCTATCTGTTTTCTTACGTAATTGGCCGCATCCGTTTTTACCATTGGTCCCAAATTGGTACTGCCATCCAAAGGATTTCCCAATTTATATTGTTTGGTAAGCGCTACAAATCCATCTATAAACTTATCGTATAATGCTTCGTGTACATAGATCCTTTCAATACCACAGCAGGATTGACCGCTATTGAAGAAAGCCCCATCCACCAAATTCTCCACGCTATTCTCCAAGTTGGCATCGGCCATAACATAAGCGGGATCTTTCCCTCCCAATTCCAATCCACATGGAATAAACTTGTTTACCAAGGAATTTTGGACCGCTACCCCGCCTTGTACGGAACCCGTAAAGTAGACCCCGTCAATTCGGTAATCCCCAATTAATAGGGCCGTATTCCTATGATTTAAATGCAGTATCTGGAAAACACCCTTCGGTAATCCGGCCTTGATGGCTGCCTTGGCATAGCGTTCCGCTACCAAAGGCGTTTGAAACGAATGCTTTAAAACAACTACGTTTCCTGCCATTAAAGCGGGAACAATAGCATTTACAGAAGTCAGGAAAGGATAGTTCCATGGGCTCAATACACCAACAACCCCGATAGGAACACGTTCTACCCATCTTTTATCAGGATTTTCAGCATCTATCACCTTATAATCACCTAACGCCTCTTCCGCAACCCCAATCATATAATGGGCGCGGTCCCCAAACCCCTTTATTTCTCCTGGGGACTGACCTACAGGCCTCCCCATTTGCCATGTAATTTCCAGGGCAATATCATTTTTTTCCTCCACAATGGCGTTAACAAACCTTGTCATGTATTTGGCACGCTCGGCAATGGAAAGGTCGGACCAAAGTGGAAAGGCACTTTTGGCCAAATCCAAGGCCTGCCCAATATCTTTTGGGCCATGTTCTTCGGCAGTATAATAAATAGTGCCGTCTACAGGTGATATGGTGTTTATCATTTTTTTTAAATTATTTCGAAATAACGTTTTAATTGCCAGTCGGTTATAGCTCCCAATTGTTGTTGATCTTCCCAAAGTCGGGTATACGAATAATGATCCACAAATATATCACCAAACAGGTCTCGGGCAATTTTAGAATTCTTAAATTTTTCAGCGGCCTGGGACAGGGTCCTGGGCAACTGCAGTTCTTGCGGAAAATCCACATCATAGGCGTTTCCATCCACGGCTTTTGTGGGTTCAATTTTATGCTCTATGCCCCATAATCCGGAACCTATAGCGGCTGCCAATGCCAAGTATGGGTTGATATCTGCTGCAGATACCCTGTATTCCACTCTTTGGGACTTTTCGGAACCTGGAATGGCCCTGAGGGCACAGGTTCTATTGTCCATACCCCATGAGGCCGCGGTGGGAGCCCAAAAACCGGGAATAAGTCGCGTATAACTGTTACATGTAGAGGCCACCATGGCCAACAATTCGGGCATCAACTTTTGTTGTCCCCCAATAAACCAGCGCATTACATCGGACATGCCATTGGTCTTATCCTTATCGTAGAAGGCAGAGGTACCATCGGTATTCTGCAGGGAAATATGGATATGTCCCGATTGACCGGGGTAATTGGAAGACCATTTGGCCATAAAGCAGGCCATTAAATTATTTTGTTGTGCCCACACCTTTACAAAGTTTTTGAACAATGCCCCATTATCAGCTGCCCTAAGTGCTTCTGAGTACTCCAGCGCACCTTCCAATACTCCGGCCCCCGTCTCTGTATGCAAGCCTTCCAAGGGCATGCCCATCTCCTTGGAGAGTTCCATTATTTCGTGATAAAAACTGGCATGGGTAGAACTTCGCAATATGGAATATCCAAAGTTCCCCGGGGTCATCGGTTCAAGTTGGTGATAATTCTTATTGCGAACGGATTTAGGGGATTCATTAAAAAGGAAAAATTCGAACTCAAAAGAGGCACTTGCCCTAAGCCCCAGTTTTCCCAATCTTTCCAAAGTTTTGCGAAGAATGGATCTTGGACAAACGCTTGCAGCACTACTCTCCGAAAAATCTACCAAAAAAATAACGGACTTAAAATCTTCAGTTGGCAACATTCTCATACTGGAGACATCTATGGTAGCATTGGCATCGGTAAAACCATCTGCCCAGCCCGTAAAGGAATCATTCTTATATAGAACATCATTGGAATCCCAACCAAAGATGACACTGCAAAAACCAAACCCCTTCTCCAAAGCGGATAGGAACTTATTGGAATTTACGTATTTTCCGCGCAGTATGCCATCCACATCAACAACGGCCAACTTTATATTTTCAATTTGATGTTCTTGTATATAACTCCTGACCGATTCTATGGTCATTTTTGGTATTTCCTTTTTCATATGTAGATATTTATCGTTTTTTAGCGGTCATATGTAATTCGCATATCTTCATTTGGGTTTGCGACCAAATTTTGGTCATGCTCATTTCATATGTAGATGTTTATTGTTTTTTAGCATCGTGTTCCAAAGCAAACTCTTCTTCCGGGGAGAGTATTAATCGATGTCTGCCTTTTAAGCCGAAGTATACCAAGCCTATGATCAAATACCCAATGGAGATAAACACGGCCGTCCTATAAGATTGATCCTGTAACTGAAAATATATGATTACACTGGCCAGAAAAATAGTGGCCCAAGCCCCTAGTTTTCCAAAAGGGCTTACATAGGGCCTTTCAAGATCGGGTTTGTTCTTCCTCAGCAATAAAAAGGAACCACATTGCAAAATATAGGACAACATGGCACTAAAAACGGCAATGTTAAGCAATGCTCCCCCTATAAAGACCCCACTTTCATTCCCCGCTAAAAATTTGGTGACCATTAAGACCGTAAAACCGATAAGGGATCCCAGGATCAAAGCGGTATAGGGCGTTTTTCTTTTGCTATGGGTCAAGGATAATATTACCGGAAAATACCCGGCCCTGGACAAGGAATAAATCTGTCTTCCAAAGGCAAAAATTATAGTATGGAAAGAGGCCAAGAGGCCAATGGATGCCACCAAGGCCAAGAGTTTGGCTATATTATCCCCGTACAGTACCTTAAATCCGTCCAACAAAGGTTCTCCCGACTGTGAAAGGGCATAGGAGCCCAAAGGTATGGAGGCATTGAGCCAAAGGATTAAAAAGGCAGAAATAATCAAGGTAATGATACCATAGGTGAGTCCTTTGGGCATATCCTTTTTGGGGTCTACAGATTCTTCTGCCGCCAAGGGCAATTGTTCAATAGCCAAAAACAACCATACTGCAAAGGGCATAGCTTTGAGGGCACCTTGCCATCCCATTGGAAAAAGGGAACCTCCCCCCCCTTTCAAATGTTGGGCATTGCCATCCGTACCGGCCTTAATGTCCAAGGCATAGGTAGTAAAATCGGCACTCCCAATGGAAGACACCCAAAATACCCCCAAACATCCCAATGCCAAAAAAGTAAGCATAACGGTAAATTTAAAGGACAGTTCCACCCCTACAATATTTAACAGGGTAAAAATGGTGTAAAAACCGAACCACCAAAAAGGCAGCATTTCGGGTGCGGTTTCAAAGATGCCCTGCATATAATTACTAAGAAAAAAAACAATAACGGCTGGGGTGAGGATGAACTCCAAATTTTCCACCAGGCCTGTAAAGAATCCTCCCCAAGGCCCCATGGCCGATCTGGCAAAGGAATAGGCTCCCCCGGTATGTGGCAGGGCAGGGGACATTTCGGCAACGCTCTGGGTAAGCCCTATGTACATAATAGCGACAATACATGTGGCGACGAACATACCCCCCCATCCCCCAGAGGCCAAGCCCAAATTCCATCCAGAAAAATGTCCGGAAATCACCGCTCCAACACCCAAGGCCCATAAGGACCAAACACCGGCATGCCGTTTAAGCTCCCTGGATTCAAAGTAGGATTTGTCCATTTTCTTATACTTTACGCCTTTGCCCATATTAAATTTTCTTGGTTTTGGTTACTAAATATTTTTAAGTTGATAACTAATATACAATGAAATAGGAAAAGCAACTTCCCAAAAAATTATATAACAAACTATTATTCTAACAAAAGACCATAGGGAAAGAATCCCTATGGTCTAAAAGATTCACAATATATTTACTCAACGCCCCAACAGTACATGACAAAAACCGATTAGAGCACAAAAAATGCGTCATTGCGAACAAAGTGAAGCAATCTGCCCAATGGCGACAGATCGCTTCGTACCTCGCGTTGACGAAAAATTATTTTTTGTCATGTAATAAACAATGCCCCTTAATCATTGGCCGCGACATCCCACCAGAGTCTGGTGTTTAAATCATCGCCTCCCATTCTGGAAACAGCCTGTTGGTAATTGGCATTGTTGGTCGATTTTACCGAATTTGGATACTGGAACCTTACAGGCACCCTTTTATCGTTTACCGCATCCGGACCGGCTATAACTTCCGGCATACCGGTACGCCTCCAATCGGACCAGGCCTCAAACCCGGTATAAAATAGGGCAATCCATTTCTGAAGGGCCGTCTTCTCCAATTTTTCATCCGTCGTTCCCGTATAGGCCACCTTTTCCTGTGCCATATACGCATCTAGGTCAAAGGCCTGTAGATCCGCTGCAATCTCGTTCCATCCCCCGGCAACGATCCTATCCAAATAATAGGAAAAAGAGGCTCTGATACCATTTTCGTAGTAGGTTGCGGCATCGCCCACACTTATAAAATTTCTTTCCCTGGCCTCGGCCAAAATAAATTGGAGCTCCGAATAATCCATGATAATGGTCTGGGAAGCCGTTGGGGAAGCAAGCTCTACATTACAGGCCCTGCACGCCATAAGTATCCCTATCCTGGATATAAAATTGGAACCTACCTCATTGGGGTTTCCGGACGGACTGTAGCCCAAGGCGGCCTCATCGTCCAAGCCGTTGGGCATACCCACATAATCATCCAGATTATCGGAATATATTCCTTTCCCGGAATTGGAAGTAGGCTGTGCGAAGACAATAAGTCTTCTATCATTTAGATCCTTTAATCTGGTCTCCAAGGTAAGGCTCAACCTTACCTCATCGAAACTTCCAGAACGGGTATTGTATTTCGGTTGTGGATTATCGGAATTCCATTGTAATAGTGCCGCATCCCCATTACTTTCAAATATGGGATAGGTTGCTGGGTCGCCCATAATCTCGGACATCCCGGCCACGGCCTTTGCCTGGTCCACATCACTGATCCTCATCAACAGGCGGAGTCTGAGCGAATTGGCAAATTTCCTCCATTTAAGCACATCGCCACCGTACAATATATCCCCGGATATATTTTCCGTACCCGTCAATGCCGTATTGGCTGCCTTCAGGTCGGCCAAAAGTCCGTCATAAATTTCCTGTTGGGGCGTAAACTCAGGGGTAATATTATCATCAGTAATTCCCTTTACCGCATCCGTATAAGGAACATCACCATAAGAATCCGTGAGATACGAATAGATCCATGATTTAACGATCAGGCCAACGCCGTAATAATTTTGGCGGTCAGGATTATCCTGGGTATCCCGAATAATATTCATGATATCACGTAGCCCGTCATAGGCATCGTTGTAAGGATTATCGGTAGGGGACCACTGATAGATGTCCCCGGAGGTAAATTGTAGTCGGGCACCATATTGGACCACGGTAAAGCCTTCTTCCCATCCCTGGCTCCCCCAATTATAGGCCATCTGTCTCAAGACTCCGGGCAAAAGCAGTTCCGAAGAGGCCTGCTCGGGAAAATTGGGGTTTTGGTTTATCTCTTCAAAATCTTTTGTACAACCCATAAAAGCTGACAAAAGAATCAATATGAAGAAACCCTTTTTAGATATATATATGTTTTTCATCTTTTATGCAATTAAAAATCGATTTGTAAATTTAGCGTGTATGTTCTGGTACTGGGGTAGGACATATTTTCTATCCCTGGTTGAAGGGTACCACCGGAAATGGCAACCGTTTCAGGATCAAAATGTGGATTGTCCGTCCAAAGCGCCAAATTTCTTCCCGTTAAAGATAACCTGGCCTTACTTATGGGTAATTTATCTATAATTTTTTGGGAAAGGCTATAGCCCAGGGTAACTTCACGTAATTTGGTATAGGAGGCATCGTATTTGGCGGCCTCCACGTTATCCCTCTCATAGTAACGGTTGTTATAGGTCCTTACGTCCACGTTTATGGTATTGGGGGTATATACCCCGGGAGATGTTTCCAACACTCCTTCGGCAACGATACCCGTTTCCCTTCCTTCCAAGGTCTCCATAAGCTGCCCTGAGGTGGATCCTATGGTCTTGGTCATGGACACTACCGTTCCCCCTTGCCGGATATCGAACATAAATCCAAAATCGAGTGACTTATATTTAAAGCTGTTCAGTATCCCCAAGGTATAATCGGCGGCGTAGTCGCCCTGGTACACCAGATCGTCCGTCCTTATCGGGATACCACTATTGTTTACTATTTTTTGGCCAAAGTACTCACTGTTAGGATCTTCCACACGCTGGAAGCCCCTTCCGTAAAGGGCACTAATGGACCCCCCTTCCCGAGCTTGGATAAAAACATTGTTCCTTGAGGTAAGGGTATAATCTATACCCCCTAGATCGGTAACCTCGCTCCTGTTTCTGGAGTAGTTGAACATGGTGTTCCAACTGAAATTCTCCGTTCTTACCGGAACTACGTTCAACATGGCCTCGAACCCATAATTCCGTACTTCGCCCGCATTGATCAGCTTACTGGTATATCCACTGGAGATGTCCGTGCTAATAGGTATGATCTGGTTCTTGGTCTTACCGTTATAATACGTGGCATCCAGATTAAGTCTACTTTGGAACAATCTAATATCTGCTCCAAACTCATAGGAGGAAGTAATCTCCGGTTTCAGATCGGCATTTGGGATCAATGAGGATTCCGTTAAAATGGGATTGTCCCCAAATGGGGTTTCATTGGTAAAGAAACTGGACAACTTATAGGGATCCGTATCGTTACCTACCTCCGCATAGGCCGCTCTTAATTTGGCAAAGGAAACAAATTCCGGCATTTTGAACATATCACTGGCTATGGCGCTCAAGGTCACCGAAGGATAGAAATAGGAATTATTATCGGTGGGCAAGGTACTGGACCAATCGTTACGGCCGGTAACATCCAAGAAAAGCAGGTTGTCATAGGCGAAACGGGCAAAACCGTAGAGACTGTTTATTCTCTTTTGTTCGTTGTTGGTACTTACCTCCAAGGGCCTTCTGGTATTATTGAAGGAGTACA
The DNA here is from genome assembly GCF_003426735.1 of Arenibacter sp. P308M17. GTDB lineage: Bacteria > Bacteroidota > Bacteroidia > Flavobacteriales > Flavobacteriaceae > Arenibacter. Next base: position 668,070 of record NZ_QVON01000001.1, on the reverse strand, counting down.
CTCCGGGGTTGATCAATTGTGGCGCCACCGTTTGGGTATATTCCTGTTTTTGGCGAAATTGGTTGCCACCGGCGGATATATTTATGTTCCATTTTTCCTTGAAGGTTTTGTCATAGGACAAAAGGAAGTCCGTATTGGACTCTTCAAAGAAAACATTGTCCTCCCTATAGTACCCCAAAGGGAAACGTTGGGTACTAAAGGCCCTTTTCCTTCCCCGAAGATCCCGATAGAAATCCCTTCCGGTCCTTACCATAAGGTTCCAATTGTCGTTTATTTCGTAATTGGCACTAATATTCCCGTATACCCGGTCCTTGTTCTGTGAGTTGGTATTCTCATAGACATTGAAAAAAGGGTTGTCGTGATAATTGTAGTTGTAATTGAACTGCTGCAGTCCTTCCCTACCGGGCATCCAGTAATCCCTCAAACTATTGGTATTCAATTGCCTGCCGTACCAAATGAACAGATACATGATACTTTCCGTACCATAACTAAGGGAAGGTCTATTGTCGCTATCGGATTTTATATAATTTACGTTGGTATTGATCGTTAGCTTATCGGTCAGGTTTAGGCCCGTATTCAAATTGAAGGTATTTCGCCTAAGGTCCGTATTGGGTACAATGCCCTCTTGGTCCAAATTTTGGTAGGAAAACCTAATATTGCCCAGATCTCCGGACTTGGAGATGGCAATGCTATTGGTCTTTGTATAGCCTGTATTAAAGAAATCCAAGGTATTGTCCGGATTGGAGTCCCAAGGTGTAGGGGTAATTGGCGAATCGCTAACCAAATAATCCCCGCCCCTTGTTCCATCTGCCCTGGGAGAATCAAACTGGGGGATCATTAGTCCGGTATCCAATCTGGGCCCCCAACTTTCATCCACACCATCGGCGATACCACTTCCACTCCCATCCACAAAAGCAAACTGTTGATTGTTCCCTTGTCCGTATTCGTTTTGCCAATCTGGCAATAGCAGGACATTTTCCATGGAGATTCCAGAATTTATGGTAATCCCCAATTGGCCCTTTTTAGAGCTTCCTTTCTTGGTGGTTATGATGATGGCCCCATTGGCTGCCCTGGCTCCATATAATGCCGCAGCTGCAGGACCTTTTAACACGTTGATAGATTCTATGCTCTCCGGGTTTATTTCCGCGGCCCCGTTTCCATAATCCACCTCTTGGGTCCCTGAACCGCTAGACCCAACAATTTCATTGCTTATAGGGGTTCCGTCCACAATAAAAAGAGGGGAGTTGCCATTAATGTTCAAGGAAGCATCGCCCCTAATGGATACCCTGGCGGAACCACCTAGGCCGGAAGGGCTGTTGGTAATCTGCAGACCGGCCACCTTGCCGGAAATACCGTTCAAAAGATTGGGTTCCCTAGCGGAGGATACCTGATCGGCATCGAGCTCCTGGGAGGCATACCCCAAGGATTTCTTTTCCCTTTTGATCCCCAAGGCGGTCACCACCACCTCGCTTAGACCGGTGGCGCTCTCCTCCAAGGTGATGGATATATCTGACTGTCCATTAACGGCTACTTCCTTGGTGGTATAGCCAATATAGGAAACCGTTAGAACAGCATTTTCACTATTGACACTGAGGGTAAAATTACCATCAAAATCGGACTGGGTCCCGTTAGTGGTCCCTTTTTCCAATACGTTGGCCCCGGGCAATAAATTCCCGTCACTGTCAACAATAGTCCCATTTACCACAAACTGCTGATAGACATCTACCTTTTCTGCATCATCCCTGCCGTTGGTCGTGGTTACTATTTCGGGTTTTAGCACTATCTGCTTGTCCAACACCTCATAGGTAATGTTCATTTTGGAAAAAATTCTGTCCAGAATTGTAGTAATCAATTCTTTATCAGCCTTTACGGAGACGATTTTTTTATAATCCAACTCCTTGTCATTGTACATGAATTTGAATTCCGTAAGGGACTCTATTCTGTTTAATACACTTTCGATACTGACATGATGGACATTCAAAGTAATTTTGGTCTTTTGACCATAGGTTTCGTTGGCATGAATTTGAAAAAGCGAAACAATAAGCAACAATAAGGTAGTAAGTTTCATCTTCAAATCATATTGTAGCCGAAAACGGAATTTCCTCCCCGGCATAATCAGGTTTTTCATATTTTTGTAGTGTTTTACGTGGTTAATTAATTTGATCACACCTAATCGGGAAGTGTTGGCGCACTTTCCGATTTTTTTTGCTTCCAGCCCATATATTTTAGGTGTCCTCCAAATATTGTGATCTGTTTAAATTTCAGGAAATCTAATTCATTGGCAGCTGTTTTATTTAGTTAGTTGATAATTATTTGTCTGTCGTTGATCTTGTAATCCATTTCATAGGTGAGGTTGAAGGTTTGAAACACTTGATCTATGGTTTCAATATCAAAACTTGCCGTAAACAATTCCTGATCCAGTTTTGGATTATTATTAACGATCTCCACATTATAATGCCGCTCCAATTTTTTTACGATGTTCTTAAAGGGCACGTGCCTCAATATGATCTTCCCGTTCAGCCAATCGGTATGCATGGCTATATCCGCCTCCTCTATTAAAATTTGCTTATTGTATTTGTTCCATTCCGCTTTAAAACCGGGTTCCAACAAAGAGGCCTTGGAAGAATCAAAGCTGTCCTGTTTATTATAGACCGAAACGGACCCCTCCAAAAGCGTCGTGTTGACAAACTGATCTTCCGGATAGGAGGATAAATTAAATTTTGTACCCAGCACACGCACGTTTAGCTGGTTTGTATTGACAATAAATGGATGTACCGTATCCTTGGCTACATTAAAAAAAGCTTCCCCGTCCAAAAAGACCTGCCTGTTTTCTGTATTAAGGAATTGTACCGGATACTTAAGGGATGTTCCGGAATTGAGGGTTACCTGGGTTCCATCGGAAAGCAATACATCAAATCTCTTGCCATAGGGCACCGTAAGCGTATTGTAAACCAAACCTTCTTTTGGTGCCCCGCTTTTTTTATAGATTAATCGCGACCCCTGTTGTGCCCCCAATACGTTCCCCTCGGAATCTACGACCTTGGCGGTTCCCTCCTCGGAAATTACCTCGATATTTCCATTTTCCAATTGTAATATAATGGCATCTTCAGGAATAACGGACTTAGCACCGGAATCAACAAAAGTGTCCCTAAATATAGAGCTTAGTACAAGGAGAATTGCAAAAATAGCTACGGATTTCAAAATTGTACTTGAAAAGCGACGCCTATCGCTGGAGCTAGGTTTTTGGGCAAAGACAATATGGTGGTAGGAACCATCCAAATCCATGTTGGTTTCCTCCAAAGCGGAAGCAATATGTTTTGCCTTTAAAAGATTGAATCTCCTGGCATTTATATCGGAGGCAGTAATCCAATTTTGGACTTCTTTTTCCTCCTTTGAAGTTGCGGTACCCCTTAGGTATTTATATATTTTTTGATCCAACATCGTCCTGTGTTACTCTATAAAGACGACTCAAAATGGACTTACACCTAGTACAGGATAAAAATTTTATTGGGAAATAGTGATAAACTCCCTTAAATGGAGCCTCAAATGTCTTAGGGCATTGGCAATATGGTTGTCTACCGTTCTATGCGAAACACCTAATTCTGCCGCGATTTCGCTATGCTTTAAGCCTTCCAATCGACTTTTCTTGAAAATATTTTTACATTTTTCAGGTAACAATTCAATACTCTGAATAATTTTGTCTTCCAATTCATTTTCCAACAGAAGGGAAGCTGCCTCATCTTGAATAAAGTTATACTGGATCTCGGATTTAATGCGGTAACTATTATCCAAATAGTTTCTCTTGACCTTTTCATGCTTCAATTGGTCCAGACACAAATTCTTTGTCATGGTGTACAAATAGCTATTGATATTGGACACTTCGCCCAAGCATTCCTTATTTTCCCATATTCTAAGGAATACATTCTGAACTATATTTTCGGCCTCCTGTTGGTAGACCAGATATCCTCTGGCAATATGAACCAATTTGGAATAGTAGAGCCGGAACAGGGTCTCAAAAGCATGCTTCCCTCCCTTTTCCAAAAGGGAAAGAAAAAGCTCGTTATTGATATTGGGCTGCCCTTTTTCCAATTTACAAATGGGTTTACATTTTCCAAGCTACCAAGCTACCTATCTGGAATGTATCCTCTTTCCATGATACGGCCTATACATCCGGCTGCACTTTCAGCATCGACATTTTCTGTATCTATTTATAATGATATTCAAAGTATATCGTATATAATAATTCAAGACTATCCGATTCGTTTTTCTTGCTAGTATCCAGATGTTCGAAATTTCAAATCCACCCCAATTTAACAAATAATTACAATTTAACCAAGAATCAAATTTTTTAACTATACAAAAGAATATTGATTTTAGGTTTTCGCAGATTTTGGGATACTAGTTTTTTATTTCAACAATTTTGACAGGTCTTTTTTCCTTTAATGATTTTATTGCGGCCAAGCCTATTTGAAGCGACTTTAAGCCATCCCTACCATCTACCGCTACGGCATTACCATTTTTAAGGCTTGCCACATAACTGTCCATTTCGGATCTATAGGCTGCCGCATACCTTTCCAAAAAGAAGTGAAGGGGCAATGACCCCTGTATTCCCTGTTTGGTATATAGACGATGTGAATCTTCATAATTATTATCGGCCTGTGCCATGCCCTTGGATCCAAATACTTCTATTCTTTGGTCATACCCATAGGCCGCTTCCCTACTATTGTCTATTACGGCCATGGTACCGTCCGTATAGGTCAAGGTAACTATTGCGGTGTCTATATCCCCGGCCTCGCCGATGGCTGGATCTACCAAAACGGCGCCTTTGGCATATACTTCCTCCACTTCCTTGCCCACTACAAACCTGGCCATGTCAAAATCATGTATGGTCATATCCAAAAACAGCCCACCGGATTGCTTAATGTAGCTAACTGGGGGAGCTCCTGGATCCCGACTCGTAATTTTTACCAAATGGGGCTGTCCTACCGCACCCTCCTTTACAAGATCATGGACCCTTTTAAACTCCTTATCGAAACGGCGATTGAAACCCAACATCAATTTTATGTTGGCCTTATCTACCACCTCCAATACCTGGACCACCCGCTGCATGGATAGATCCAAAGGTTTTTCACAGAAAATATGGATTCCGGCTTTGGCCGCCATTTCAACATAATCGGCATGGGTATCCGTAGGGGAACAGATGACCACGGCATCGACGGGGGCAATGGCCAAAAGTTCCTGGAAGGTACTGGCTATATGGGGTATCTTCTTTTCCTGTGCATATTTCCTACATTCTTCCATGGGATCCATTACGGCCACCACTTCCACATTTTCCATCTGAAGCAGGTTTTCCAAATGGATCTTTCCAATCCTTCCCAATCCTGCTACGGAGAATTTAACTTTTGTCATAGATGTATATTTCTTTATAATTGTTTCATGAATTTTTAATTACCTAAAGTCCCAGGGACCTTATATAGTCCCTATTGGCCTGTGCACATACCTTTGGATTTCCCATACCCGGTAAAATATCCTGCTCCACTACTATCCAATCCTTGTAATCAATTACTTCCAACAATTTTACAACGGCCCGAAAATCTACCGAACCTTTCCCCAATTCACAAAATACCCCTCTTTTAATGGCATCAAAATAATCTCCATTGGCCTCTCTGGAAGCCTTTGCCGCCTCTTGACTGTAATCCTTAAAATGAACATGCCATATTCTTTTTCCATACTTGGTCAGCGCCTTTACCGGGTCTCCCCCACCAAAGGCATAATGCCCCATGTCCAGACACAGGCCCAACAATTCCGGATCGGTCAATGTCATAAGGGTATCTATTTCTTCCGGGGTCTCTACATATCCTGCACAGTGATGATGGAACACCGTTCTTATACCATAGGCGTCCTTGACCGCCCTGGCGATCTTTTCGGCACCGGCGGCATATCCCTTCCATTGTTTTTCCGTGAGTCCCATTTCGGGCGTAATTCTCCCCGCATTATTGGTGCGTCCGGGAACCGAACCATTGTCATCCGCCAATACGATAAAGGATTTTTCGTAACCGGCATTGAACATAAGTTCCGCTACTTTAAGCGCCGATTCCATCCCAGCTTCATGACTGGGGGCATTGGCCAGGGCAACGGGCACAAAAGCGCCTAAGAGATCCAATTCTCTCTTATCCAACTCCGCTCTTAAAAGTCCGGGGGTGGTAGGCATATATCCCCAATCTCCCAATTCGGTACCCATATATCCCGTTTCCCTTATTTCGTCCAGTACCTGTTCAAAACCTATCTCTTCGGATTTTTCTTCCAGGTCAAATTCCAAGGCCCCCCATGAACAGGGAGCATTTGCGATTTTCATCATGTTACGATCCTATTAAAATTTTCTTGACCATATGTTGGGCCATCTTTCTATTATTACTTTGGTCTGCGTAAAGAATTCTATGGCATGTTTGCCCTGTCCGTGAAGGTCGCCAAAAAAGCTATCCTTCCAACCACTAAAAGGGAATTGTGCCATGGGGGCTGCCACACCAATATTGATGCCGATATTTCCGGCATCGGCCTCATTCCTAAACCTTCTGGCATTGGCACCGCTACCCGTAAACAAACAGGCCATATTACCATAATTGCCACCGTTCACAAATTTAAGGGCATCATCTATATTCTTCATGGAGATGAGGCTCATAACGGGTCCAAAGATCTCGGTTTTGATCAATTCCCTATCCAATGCTACATCTTCCAATATGGTAGGGTTTAGGAAGTTTCCTTTCTCATAACCGGAAATGGAGGTATTTCGACCATCCAAAAGTACTTTGGCACCTTCATCAATTCCTTTTTGGATCAATCCTGTTATCCTTGCCTTGCTTTCAGGGGTAATTACCGGCCCCATGTTAACGTCCCTATCCAGTCCATATCCGGTCGTCCTGGATCTAACGGTTTCGTATAGGGCATCCTTAATTTGCCTTTTTTGATCGTCTACAGTGATGATCGTGGAAGCGGCCAAACATCTTTGGCCCGCACATCCATAAACGGAATCCGCAATGATCTTGGTAGACATTTCTATATCCGCATCGGGAAGGATCACTACCGGATTTTTGGCGCCCCCTTGGGCCTGGACCCTCTTGCCATTGGCCGTCCCCTTGGAATAGATATATCTGGCAACAGGGGTACTGCCCACAAAACTCACTGCCTTAATGATAGGGTGTTCCAAAATGGCATCCACGGAATCCTTTCCACCGTGCACCAGACTAACAAGTCCCTTTGGAATATCCAATTGGTCCAAAAACTCGAAAATCTTCATCATGGTCATAGGCACCTTCTCCGAAGGCTTCACTACAAAGGCATTACCGGTGGCAATGGCATAGGGAAGGAACCAAAAAACGATCATACTTGGAAAGTTGAAGGGGGTTATACAGGCGGCCACACCAATGGGCTGCCTGATCATCATCTCATCTATTCCCGTTGCGATATCCTCTATAACATCGCCCGCCATTAGCATTGGCGTTCCACAGGCGACTTCAATATTTTCTATGGCCCTCTGGATTTCCCCAACAGATTCCCCATAGGTCTTTCCCGACTCCTTGGTAATGATCTCTGCAAGTAGCTCGGTGTTTTCCTCCATTAAGGCCTTTAGGCGATACAGTACCTGGACCCTTTTAAGCACAGGTACCTTACTCCATTCCTTATACGCTTTTGAGGCAGCCTCCACGGCCATATCAACATCCTTTCGGGTATCGGAACCATAAGGAACCTTGGCCAAGGTTTCCTGGGTGGCCGGATTCACAATGTTTATTGTTTCTTTGGAAGTGCTTGGAACCCAAACACCATCGATATAATTTTTTAGAATTTCCATTTTCAAATTGTTTAATATTATTGCTCAAAGTAATTCTGCTACTGGTTGTTCCAGAGCAGGACATATATTAACACGGTAACGGCGCACAAACCAATGGACATAGGAATGGTATATTTCCAAGCTTTTAGATTTACCGCGCCAACATCTGTAATTTCATACTTGTTATCATTGGGATAGAAATAGGACACCGAATACATGATGGCCACGTTCAGCAAGAACTCTATTCCCCATAAATGCACAAAATGAATGCCGTGGGAGGTGTAGCCCCAGGTCATAAAAACATAAAAACAGAGCCCGAATATAAGGGCTACCTTTGCCCCCATTGCCGAGACCTTTTTCATAAAGAAACCGGCCAATAAAATAGAGGCGATCGGTATAAAGAATATCCCGTTCAGCTCTTGTAGCAATTGATACAGTCCGTCCGAAGCATTGGCCACCATTGGGGCTGCAAAAATTGCCATTACCGCTAAAATGGCGGAAGTAGCCTTCCCGATCTTTACCAGTTTATTATCGCTGACATCCTTTGCGATATGCTTCTTGTAAATATCCATACTGAACAGGGTGGCCACAGAATTCAGAACAGAGTTAAAGGTACTCAATACCGCCCCCATAATTACGGCCGCAAAAAAGCCTATCAACCAGACCGGCAGCACCTTCTTGACCAATTGTGGGTAAACGGTGTCCTGTTGATCGAAGTAGGTATCCTGAAAATAATAATAACAAATTACCCCGGGCAATACAATGATCAGGGGAATCAAGATCTTGAAAAGTCCCGTTATCAACAGTCCCTTTTGGGCCTCCTTCAGGTTTTTCGCCCCCAAGGCCCTTTGGATGATCGTCTGGTTCATTCCCCAGAAATAGAGCTGATTAATAATAAGGCCCGTAAACAATACTTCGAAGGGCAGTACAGAATCCCGTGCCCCTACCACATTGAATTTCTCGGGGGCATATTCATATACCTTGACCAATCCGTCCCAAATATTGTTGTCCCCTATGGCCATCAACGCCAAAACCGGTATTAAAAGACCCCCCAATAATAGTCCAAGTCCATTAATGGTATCGGAATAGGCCACGGCCTTTAAGCCTCCAAATATGGCGTATATGGACCCTATGACCCCAATAATGACCACTGTAATCCATAAGCCTTCGGATTTACTGACCCCTAGGGCCTCCGAAATACCAAAGAGACTTTCAATGCCTATTGCCCCGGAATATAAAACGATGGGCAACAAGGTCACCACAAAGGAAAAGATAAGAATGGCGGCTACCATTGTCCTGGTCATCCCATCAAATCTACTTTCCAAAAACTGGGGTATGGTGGTAAGTCCCATCTTTAAATATTTGGGCACAAAAAAAATGGCCGCAATAACAAGGGCTATGGAAGAGGTGACTTCCCAAGCTATGACAATAAAACCATTGACATAGGAATTACCGTTCATCCCGATAAGATGTTCGGACGAAATGTTGGTCAACAACATGGAACCTGCTATTACGATTCCAGTTAAGCTTCTACCTCCCAAGAAATAACCGTCGGATGAGGTTAGGTTTGTTTTTCTAAGACTGTACCATGTAAAAAAGGCAACTCCTCCGGTAAAAAGCAGGAATGAGGTTAGGATAATGATCAGTTCGGAATTCATAAGGCTAGGTTGGTTAAGGTCTATAAATAATATTTTTGGGTCTTCTTGTTCTCCCTATAGGTTTCCAAAGACTTCTTTACGCCACTTTTGTCCGATACTTCGGCCACGGCCACATCCCACCAGGCAAAACCCGGAACTGCCTTTTTACGGTCTACCTCTATGTAGATTACGGTAGTCCTGTCCAAGGTCTTGGCTGTTTTAAGGGCCTCGTTCAATTCCTTTACATTGGCCGCTTTAATGACATGTGCCCCCATACTGGCAGCATTGGCCGCATAATCTATGGGCAACTTTCCTCCGTCCAATTGGTCCGTCTCCTCATTTCGATATCTATAATAGGTTCCGAAACCTTCACTACCAAGGGAACTGGAAAGGCTTCCAATACTGGAATAACCATCATTGTTCAAGAGCACTATGGTCATCTTCTGTTTTTCTTGGATCGATGTTACGATCTCTTGCGCCATCATCAGGTAACTGCCATCGCCCACCATCACATATATCTCACTTTCAGGACGTGCCATTTTGGCCCCCAGCCCACCGGCAATCTCATACCCCATGCAGGAATATCCGTATTCCAGATGGAAGCCTTTCGGGTTTCGCGTCCGCCACAGTTTATGGAGATCCCCTGGAAGACTTCCTGCAGCACACAACACTATATCCTCAGGGTTGGAAAAGGAATTTATGGCTCCGATCACCTCTCCCTGAAAAGCGGGCACCCCATTCTTTTCCGCATAGATATCCTCTACAAATTGATCCCAGTCCTTATTAAAACGCTCCACTTTTTCACGATAATCCGCGCTCACTTTAAAAGTGGACAACTCCCTATCCAGAGTTTCCAATATGGCCTTGGCATCCCCTATCAACGGCAATGCCCCGTGCTTAAAGGAGTCGAATTCTGTAACATTTATATTTATAAATTGGACCTTGGGATCTTGGAAGGCCGACTTGGAGATGGTAGTAAAATCACTATATCTTGTACCTAGCCCTATGACCAGATCGGCCTCCCTTGCCACTGCTATGGCCCCTGGTGTACCCGTTACCCCTGCAGCTCCCAAATTTTGCGGTTCGTTATAATCCAAGGAGCCCTTTCCCGCAAAGGTTTCGGCCACGGGTATCCCCGTTCTATTGACCAATTTTTTCAATATGGCGGTGGCATCGCTATAAATAGTACCGCCACCGGAAATAATAATTGGCCTCTTACTTTCCTTGATCAGGGCAATGGCCCTGGACAACAGGGTTTGGTCCGGCATGTTCCTACCTATGTACCAAACACGCTTTTGGAACATTTCCTCTGGAAAATCAAAGGCTTCCGCCTGCACGTCCTGGGGAATGCAAAGGGTAACCGTTCCTGTTTCCGCTTGGGAGGTGAGCACCCGCATTACTTCTGGCAAGGCGGTAATCAATTGTTCCGGTCTATTGATCCGGTCCCAATATTTGGATACGGGTTTAAAGCAATCATTGACAGATACATCCTGTGACAGATTGGATTCCAACTGCTGCAATACAGGGGCCACCTGTCTTGTGGCAAATATATCGCCGGGAATCAAGAGAACCGGAATCCTATTGATAGTGGCCGCAGCGGCAGCGGTAAGCATATTGGTAGCCCCTGGACCAATGGAAGAAGTACAGACAAAGGTCTGTAACCTGTTCTTTACCTTGGCAAAGGCTGCCGCCGTATGCACCATTCCCTGTTCGTTACGGGCTACGTAAAAGGGAAAGTCGAGGTTTTGGTGCAGTGCCTGTCCTATTCCTGCCACGTTGCCATGGCCCAAAATCCCAAAACAACCGGCAAAAAACCTGTTCTGGATCCCATCCCGTTCAACATATTGATTTTTTAGATATTCAATTGTAGCCTGGGCCACGGTAAGTCTTTTTGTTGTCATCTGTTCTTCTTTATTTGTTTTAATAGGTCAGATAGAATGCCCTGAGAACATATCGGTTGGTTTGATAAAGCCTTTAATGGGCATTTCATCGCTTATAAAATTAAAATCCGCCCTTTTGATCTATAAAGTCCAAGGATTCTTCCAAGGTAGGCATAAAATTGGCACAGCCCTTTTTGGTAACCACTTGCGCACCACTGGCATTCCCCATCCGGCATGCTTTTTTTAAACCCCATCCTTGTAGAATACCATATAGGAATCCGCTGGCAAAGGCATCACCGGCACCCAGTACGTTCAGAACCGCTACGGGAAATCCGGGAACATCCTCTCTGGAGCCGTCCTTTTGGTATATACTTGCCCCCTTCTCCCCTCGTTTTACGATCAGGGTCTCTATCCCGGAAGAAAGCAATTGTTTGATGGATTCATCAATATCCCCCTTAATTTCCGGTGCCGAAATTTGTTGTTCCTTAATGGTCACCTGGGAAGCATCGATCAGGGTGGCGGCCAGGATTTCCTCTTCCGTACCAATGGCTATTTTTACCCTGGGCAAAATGGCCCTTACGGTTAATCCGAATGCCCTATAATCATGCCATTGGTCCGCCCTAAAATCCAAATCTAGCACCACATCCACATCATTCCTATTGGCTATTTCCGTGGCGTAAAAGGTAGCGCTCCTGGTAGGCTCTATGTTCAATGCGGTACCATTGATCAACAATATTTTGTAGTCCTGGATATTGGCCCTATCCACATCATCGATATCTACTTGACTATCGGCCGCATTGTCCCTGTAATACACTAGGGGAAATTTATCCGGAGGTTCTATGCCCAGTACCACCGCACTACTTCTAGTGCCATTTTTTACTGGGATGGCATGGGTGTTTACCCCTTCCCTGTTCAGGAAATTCAAGATAAACTCTCCCACCTTATCATTACCTACCGCTGTTAAAAGACTGGCATTGACGCCCAATCTTGCACAGCCCACGGCTATATTGAGCGGAGACCCTCCCACAAAGGCATCGAACCCTTTTATTTCATTAAAGGGGGCCCCGATATTCTGGGAATAAAGATCGATACTGGACCTTCCAAACGTAATTACATCAAACTTTTTATCGCTCATTTTAAATTATTGTTTATTCATTTCCGCAATTACCAATGGCAATCTTTTGTCCTTTGAGGTCCAGGAACCATAAATCCATTCATGATCCGGATCGGTGGAATTGGCCAGGCATTGGTCCGTACCGGCCAGAAAATTTAGGTAATAGCAATGAAAGCCATGCTCTGCCACCACCGGATGGTAGCCTTTGGGTATCAATACCACATCGTTATGTCTTGGCCTAACTATTTCGTCCAGGGACCTATCCTTGGTATATACCTGCTGTATGGCGTAGGCCTCGGGCTTTTGGAACTTATAGAAATAGGTCTCCTCCTGAATCGGCTCCAGTACCGTACCGTCTGTTCCCACCAACCTTTCATCGTGTTTGTGGGCAGGAAAGGAACTCCAATTCCCTGAAGGCGTATACACTTCCCGCACTACTATTTTGCTACAGCCAAAACCCGGTGGCACCAGATCATTGAACTGCCTAGTGGCATTGTCCCCTCCAAAAATGACTATGGGGGTATCTTCGGGAGTCACGAACTTGGCCGGAAAATCCTCATCCACTTGGCACCAACCGTATCCTATATCCAAGGTATCGCTCAAGGCGGTCAACATAAATTTACTATTGCGCGAAAGGTACAAGGTATGCGCCACTCCGCTAAAAACATCCTTTCGTCCATTTTTGGTTTCCCAATTTCCCTGATTGCTTTCCACTTTGAAGTTACCGCCCAAAAGTACGATCACCATTTCGTTATTCAGGGTATCATGCTCCCAAGTTTCCCCTTTGTTCATGAGCCTGGCCTCAAAATTGAGGTATTTCCACTTGGCCGTTTTGGTGGTGATACTATGATATATTCCTGTTTCGGATCTTGGCTTTATTTGTAAATGTGAACTATGTTCCATACTATTTTATCTTAAATCTTTATATAACTTGTTTTTCCCGTAGCCCTTAGGAGATCAAACTTTTCCAGCATAAATTTTTCGTATTCCGCCATATAGGTCTTCCCTGGAACAACGGGATCGAATAGCTCGGGAGTATCCTTAAAGAATTCCCGGTGCACCCTTGTCCACAAAAGCCTGGTGTCTGTTGCTATATTGATCTTACAGACCCCATAGGCAATAGATTTCACAATCTCTTGGGGCGAAACCCCGGAAGCCCCTTCGTTCAAATTCCCCCCTGCCCTGTTGATCCGTTCTATTTCCTGATAATTTACGGCGGAGCCACCGTGCAGCACTATCGGAAATTGGGGCAATCGCTGTTGGATTTCCTCCAATATGGCAAACTGTATACCATCCCCTCCGGAAAATTTATAGGCCCCATGACTGGTACCTACCGCGACGGCCAGGCTGTCGCATCCCGTCAACTCCACAAATTCCTGCACCTCTGACGGCTGGGTATATTTGGCGTGTTTTTCATCTATGGACAGATCGTCTTCCACCCCGCTCAGCACACCCAATTCCGCCTCTACAACTATATTTTTCTTATGTGCCTCCAACACCACGGCCTTGGTCCTTTTTACGTTGTCCTTAAAACTATCATGGGAGGCGTCGATCATAATGGACTTATAATCGTTGGATAGGATCGCATCAAAGGCATGTTCCTCGTTGCCGTGATCCATATGGACGGCGTACACCGCTTTGGGGTATATTTTGGCCGCCGCATTGATCATGGCAATTAGCATGGTAGGGTGGGCATAATTCCTTGCTGCAGGTGTAATCTGGACTATAAAAGGGGCATTGGCCCTTTCTCCCGCACTAAAAAGTCCGAGGACCTGTTCCATGGTAAAAACATTGACGGCTGCAATGGCATATTTGCCATAACAGTGTTCATAAAATATCTTTGGAGATAGGTGCATGCAATATATGGTTACATTGGGCCATTAACTAAAATAGCGTATACAAATAACAATAATTTATTGATGTTCCGAAGAATTCCGCATCAAAAGTCTATGCAAAGGTTTGCATTTCCAAGCGCCTCTCCGTTCGCATTACAATTCCTTATTTTGCCTTGGATGAAGCCCTAATTACCAATTCCGGCTTAAAGACTTCCTTTCGAAAATCCAGGGTATTATTTTTATTGTTCAAATGGCTTAATAAAATCCTGGCCGAAAGCATTCCCATACTGTAGACCGGTTGCCAGACTGTGGACAAAGAGGGACTAATATAAGCGGAATGCGGCTCATCGTCAAAACCCAGAACGGAGATTTCCCCTGGTATTGAATACCCCAATTTCTTTGCAATGTACATAGCTGAAATGGCGATATTATCGTTGTATGCAAAAATGGCATCGGGCCTATCTTTGAGTTCCAATATTTTTCTAGTGGCCCTGGCACCATCCTTATGCGAAAAGCCTGGTACATGGACAATATAATCCCTGTTGACAGGAACCCCATTTTTCCCGAGGGCATCCAAATATCCCTGAAGCCTTTGTTCGGTAGTACTTAAATTTAAAGGACCCCCAAGGTGTGCTATATTTTTACAGCCTGTACCTATAAGGTATTCCACTGCCTGAAAAGCACCAAAATAATCATCCACCAACACCTTATCAGCTTCCAAGCCCGGACAATCCCTATCAAAGACCACCACGGGAATTCCACTTTTTTGCAGTCTACGGAAATGATCAAAATCCTTGGTCTCGGATGATGGCGCTACCAGAACCCCATCTATCTGGATCTTTGACAATTTCTTTACAATGGTCAGCTCTTCCTCGTAGGATTCGTTGGAGAGACAGATCATAATATTGTACTCGGAGTCAACGATGACATCCTGTATACCGGTAATTATGGCGGAAAAAAAATGGCCCGTAATCTCCGGAACGATCACCCCTATGGTGTTGGATTTCTTTTGCAGCAGGTTCAAGGCCAACAGATTGGGCTGATAATCCAATGCTTCCGCCAACGCCTTAACGGCATCCCTAGTTTCCTTTTTTATGGCCGGATGATCGTTCAAGGCCCGGGAAACCGTTGAAGCTGCAATATTGAGCTCCCGCGCAATATCTTTAATGGTAACGCGGCCCTTCTTCATAGCAAGTTCTTATTTCCCATCCTTATCTCCCTTATCATATTCCCATTGATTCCTAAACACCCTTTTACACCCCTATTTGCATTCACTACAATTATAGGCAAAAATTAGGGAATTGAACATTATACACAAAATACAACAAAATTTCCATATAGGTAATGGACTATGAATATAGAACAGCAAATATATAGAAGCTCTAATAATTGGTGCCAACTGCAAGCCGTTCTTCCCCTATTAAACCTTGTCCAAAACCTAAAAAGATTGGGGCGGACAAATAATTGTCCGCCCCAACTTAAAATTTGATCTATTTTATTTTACTAGTAACCTGCATTTTGAACCAAGAATCCATCAAGTATGGACGCTCCATCAACAGCACTTTGGGGAATTGGCATTAGACGTTTTTGGGGGTCGGAATTTGTTTTTTCGGTATATGAGTCCTCATATTTTCCAAAGCGGATCATGTCGGTCCTTCTCTGAAATTCCCAATAAAACTCAAAGCCGCGCTCTCGATACAGAATATCCAGGTCCATTGCGTCAAGTGCCGGAGCTGTATGCCTGGCCGTTCTGGAAGCCCTAACGAAATTCACATCGCTAAGCGCTGCGCCGGCATCCCCATTTCTGAGCATAGCTTCTGCCCGCATAAGGTATATATCTGCATAACGAAGTACTACCAAATCGGCCTGTCCGTTATTCCTACCGGAATCAGAGGTTTTACTGAATTCATATTTTTCAACTCTATATCCATTACTATGCGCACTATTGGTTGTAAAATCCACCTCCAATGAATGGAAAACCGGATCACCTACCTCGGACCTGCGGTTTTTTACCAAATCCACTACATATTTATCCCCTTCACATCGTTCAAAGGGATCCCCTCCCTGTTCATGTTGCAATCCGTACAATAACCCCCTATAAATACCCCTATCAACTTCGAAATCCTCGGCACTTACACATCCGGGTTCATTGATTAAATTATCCTTATGGAATCGGGGATCGGCATCAGCAGGATCTACATCCCCATAGGCATCCACCCAACTTTGATAAAAATCGGGCGTAATAGCAGGACCATCCGTTCCATTGGCACTTGGAAATTCAGGAAGCGGGTAAAAGTCCCCTGACATGGAAAAATAGGCCATACGATTATGTCCTCCCAAATCCGGACGTTGATCAATTGCAAAAATTAATTCTTTATTGGTATGGTTTTCATCATCGAATATTTCAAAATATTCGGCAGACAGGGTATGCTCATTGGAATTAATTACTTGATTCGCATAATCGATAACGGCATCCATATCTTCTTGAGTAAAATTAGGTGTTCCATAAGGGTCCCTATACACAGCTGCATTTAAATATATTCTTGCCAATAACGCCTTAGCACCTGTCTTGGTCATCCTTCCAGGCCCTACGGCCGTAGTAGTTGATAAATCTGGCTCTGCAGCCTTCAATTCACTGATCAAGTAATCAACCGCTTCACTTCCTCTAAGAATAACGGATTGGTCATCAATATTATCCTTAACGAACACCAACCCAAATGCATCCAATAAAATGTGGTTGAACAAAGCCCTCATGGCCTTGGCTTCTGCTAAATACACCACCGCTTGAGGATCGGTTTCCGTCAACGGTTCCAAAGCATTAATAGCACTAACCGATCTAGCGATATGTTTCGTAACCCCTTCCCAAACATCTTTCATTATAGCATTTCCGGGAGTCATGGCATGACGATATAAATCCGAAAATTTTCCACCATCTCCCCAATCGGTACCACCTCTATAGGGCAAAATGGCTTCATCCGTAGAGATTTCCTGCATTGAAAAATATTTCGTGTGTACCCATATATCATTATTTGCATTTGCATATACGGGAGCTATCGCTGCCATAGCCTCATCGATTCCTTCAGTACTGGGATTCAAAGATTCGTCCAAAACATTTTCTTCAAGATCAGTACAATTCCAACTTAATAACATGCTGCCAAACAACAATGCTAATTTTATCTTGTTTTTCATATCTAATTATATTTTTTATTAAAAGGATACATTCACTCCAAAAACAAATGTTCTTGCTTTTGGATATGCGAACTTATCTATACCAAAGGATTGAATTCCATTCGTTGAGCTATCTGTATTTACTTCGGGATCGTAACCATCATAATCCGTAATAACAAATAGATTCTGGCCTGTAAAGCTTAGGCGGAATTCTTGCAACCAGTTTGAGGCCCAAGACATGGATTTTGTATCGAACGAATATCCAAGGGTCATATTATTCAATCTTAAATAAGAGCCATCTTTTAAATAACGAGTGGAAACCGCTGCAGAATTTATAATACTTTCTTCAGGATACTGAATGGCTGCAGCTGTGGTATTGTTGGATTTACTCAACAAGGTTTTATAAAAACTCCCCATGGCAGTATGGTCATAAATTTCATTACCGGATACTCCGTTAAAATTCACGTTAAAATCAAAATTTTTATATTTTAAATTTGCGTAAAAATTATAGGTCAGATCTGGCAAAGCACTTCCAACAATGGTTCTATCCTTTTCAGTTATCTCCCCATCCCCATCATTGTCCGCAAACAGTGATAGACCATCATCCCCAATACCCAGGAAAGTTTGCATATAAAATGCCCCTATGGCTTCCCCACTTACAAATCCATTGATAGTAGCATCCGTAAGTCCTTGTCCGGATGCAGATCCAGTCGTTACAATTGTGAAAGGAGAGTCTTCCACTAAATTATCAATAAAAGTTGCGTTCCCTCCAAACCCATAGGAAAGTCCATCAGCATTTTGTTTAGAATAATCCAGAGCAACTTCCAATCCTTTATTGGTAATGGTCATGTCCGGAACATTTGTCCAATACGTTGGGGCAGGCACGATAGGATCTACTGGTACCACCTCTAAGAGAATATTATCCGATACTTTATGGAAATAATCCACAGTACCCGTTAAACTACCATTGAACAATCCAAAATCAACACCCACATTGGATTGGGTCGAAACTTCCCATTGAATATCGGGGTTGGCGAAACGAGTATACACGGAACCTACGGGGTATGCACCATTCTGATCGATAGGATAACTCACGTTATTGGAATTACTGACCGAAAAGGAAGCTTTTGTAATTTTTCCGGGAATTTCCTGATTTCCTGTTTGTCCCCAGCCAGCCCTTAATTTTAAATCACTAAAAATAGAACCTTCCATAAAGTCTTCCTCAATAATCCTCCAAGAGCCCGCAAAGGAAGAAAACACACCGTATTTATTGTTCCCGCCAAATTTAGAGGAGCCATCGGCCCTTACTGTGGCCGTAAAGAGATATCTATCCTTAAAACTCCAGTTGGCCCTACCAAAAAAGGATTGTAGTTCATCTTCATAGGTACTACCTGAAGGCCTATGGTCAGTAATGTTGGTATCCCCTCCCAATCCAGGATTATTACGAGGATCTATACCTGTATCGGCTGGAAATTCATCAATGGACCAACTACTATTTCTCGAAAACGTATTTTGGAAGGAGTGCCCTCCTAAAACACTAATATTGTGCTCCCCAATATCAAATGTATAGGTTAAATAGTTCTCAATTAGGTTGTTTTCATACTTCCCAAATGTTTGTCTTAAAAAACCTAAATCATTTCTGTCACTATTCGCTATTGTCTGCTCATCCCTATCCGATGATCTATTTTCATAACCATAGTTGAGCTTGTATACCAAACCATTCACAATTTCAAAAGATGGTGCTATGTTTATCAAAATCCTTCGGGATTCTGAGAAATCGCCGTTATATTTGTTGGACAATAAAGGGTTGTTCCAAATTAGGGGATTGTTAATTTCTCCATCCGCAGTATACGCATCAAAGGTTGGATTGGTGCTATACCCCAAATTGTTATTTCTGGATTGATCGGTAAGTGTGGTATTTAAATTATAGTCAATTCTTAACCTATTATCCAATAATTTTTGGGTTACATTAATTCTAGCACTCGTTCTTTTTAAGTCTGAATTATATACAATCCCTTCCTGGTCTTGCAAACCTAAGGAAGCGTAATAATTTAATTTATCGGTTCCTCCCGACAATACGAGATTATAGTTTTGTGTAATCGCGGCCCTGGTCAATTCTTCCTGCCAATCCGTAGAACCTCCCCCATCTATAAGTTCATTCCCTGGAATTGCAGCAACTTGCCTACGAAATTCATCTGCACTGAAAACATCCAATTTACGTGCCAGTGTAGAGACACCTACATTTGTGGAAAGTGATATTTTAGAAACACCGGCCTTTCCATTTTTAGTTGTAATAATAACTACACCATTGGCTCCTCTAGAACCATAAATAGCAGTTGCCGAGGCATCTTTAAGAATATCAATAGACTCTATATCATCTGGATTTATAAAATTTAAAGGACTTTCCACAGAACCCGTACCTGCCAATCCCAATGGAAAACCATCCAATACAAATAGTGGCCCCGACCCAGAACGAATAGTTCCTTGTCCACGAATTACAATACGTTGACCACTACCAGGCTCTCCACTTGAAGAAGTAACATTGACACCTGCAGCCTTACCTTGAATAAGTTGGCCCGCATTATTAACGACCCCTTTGTTAAAATCCTCACTGGTTACCCGTTTTACCGCACCGGTTACGTCCTTAATTTTTTGGGTACCATAACCAACTACGACCACCTCGTCCAATAATGAGGAGTCTTCCTGCAAGGCCACGTTCATATTGGTCTGACCGTTAAGCGGGAACTCCTTGGTAGCGTATCCCAAAAAGGATACCACCAAAATAGCACTTTCCTCCGATACTTGTATGGTAAAATTCCCATCAAAATCGGTAGTAGTTCCATTTGAAGTTCCTTTTTCCACCACTGTTGCACCGGGCAAGGGAACATTCTGTTCATCGGACACCGTACCGGTTACAGTGGTCTGTGCCCATGATGTCATAGATGTGCCTATCAAAAAGACAAACATCAAAAATTTCAGTTTCTTCATATTTTCACAGTTTAAATTAGTTTTGTCATAACCAAATTAACACTAATTTAACGATGTCGGAATTTTTAGGTCTTAAAAAGCAATGCAAAGGTTTGCATATCCTCGGTTAAGCAGAAAATTCTTACGGACCAATGGCCATAATCCGAAATCAATTCCCTTGTGTCGTGTCAACCCTACCTTAGCCATCCCAAGTCTTGTTCTTTTTCACCCGGCCTTTGTTAAAAAACAGTTCCGTAGCTACGGCTATGCAACATTTTTTCGCCTTGGCCAGACAAAAAATAACGGCGACTTAAACGACACAGTAGCATTGAAACGACACTAGCCTAAAGGCTGTACAATTCAGTACCGCCCCTTGCACTTTTAAGCAAACCCACAAACCTTGTGTGTTTAAATGAACTCAAGTTTATTCCTTCCCTTGAATAAAAAACACAAGGGCCCCGTGCCAAAGACCTATAATTACCGTACCGTTTAATCAACGCTTGGTATTCTCGGCAAAACTATATAATTGCAAGTATGAAAATGAAGCTGTTTTATGATTTTACCATGAGTTTACGTTTTAATAACAGCGGTCCTGTTTTGCCTTACAACCATTTTTAATGGAACTAAATAGTAAGCGCGTAAGCAATAGTTGCTTCCAAAAGCTATGGATCTCAACACTATTTAACTTATTACAAAGTAATTACGGCCATGTTTCCCAAAGCTGCAAGGTAATGGCATATGGTGTTCAGATACC
Source organism: Arenibacter sp. P308M17 (assembly GCF_003426735.1). GTDB lineage: Bacteria > Bacteroidota > Bacteroidia > Flavobacteriales > Flavobacteriaceae > Arenibacter. The sequence continues at coordinate 646,890 of NZ_QVON01000001.1, read as the reverse complement.
AAGTACCCAATATTATAAGGCGGTAACCATAATTTAACATTGTGGTGCCTTGGTCAGGCCACTATGAGGGACAAGGGAACGAGTTATAAGTGGGCAGTAGCAGTCTACAGTTGGCAAGAAAAAGCGGATTTCACTGTCCACTGTTGCCGACTGTGGACTACCAAAGTGTATAGAAACTGATTCCGATGGCCATCTGGAGCAATGAAATTATATTGGTTTTGGAAGGGAACGGATTATAATTGGGCAGTAGCAGTTTACAGTTGGCACGGATTTAACTGTCCACCTTTAAAAATCGAAGGTATAAAGCACCCCAAGGGTAAGGGTAGCCCATGTGGCACCGTCCAAGGCTATCCCGGTATACGAAAAATTCACTTCCGTTTGTGCCCCCATTAAATAGGCTATGGTTGGCCTGTAGTACAATCCGCCATCATTGCCGCTATTTATTCCGATGGCCTGACCAACATCGCCCCCAATGGAGAACGAATTGGAAGGCCAGAACCTGACGGACGCGGCCAAGGGCATAAATTGAATGTGGGGCAAGTCCTCTGCAAAGAGTTCCCTATCATACTTTTCTGGAAATCCATTTACAAAGCCTAGCATTACTCCAAGGTCTACAAATTCACTTAAACCCCATCGGTATCCAAGATCCACCCCGGCAACAAGGCTGAGCTCATCCTGAAATTCATCCAAGGGCAGCCCCCCGTGAATTCCCAGTTTCAATCCCTCTTGGGCATATAGGCCCATTCCTAGAAGGATACCCATAAAAGTTATAAACACTTTTTTCATAAATAAAATATTGGTTGCTATTGGTCGATATAAATCTAGAATCTAGTTGGAACCCATGCGAATTTATGTTGTAAAACCACCGAAATAGGTTGTGGGGAATGGGAATCCCGACTAAAAAGTAATCTATCATGGTAGATATACCTTACCCCAAAGGCCATGGAGAATCATTTTATTGGTACTTCAAAAACTCATGATGGCCTTCTAAAGAACACAAAACTCAGGAAGTACGGTTAATATATAAACCATACTAAATATTAATTATACCTATTTAAATTAAAAAAATAAAATAACAGCAAAATAAAAACAATAATATGTTAAATATTGAAAAATAATTAAGCATTATGTATAACATAATAATATAAATTTTTACCTTGCCCAAAAATCTAACCGATCATGTTAACTCAAACACAATTAATTTATGAAACAGTTTTTTAAGCGATGTAGGGGAAATGAACCATCACCCAGTTCAATTCAAACAAAAACCCCGAACCTAGGAATCACATGGGTCATTGGTCTTTTACTTATTTTGGCCAGCTCCCCGGTCTTGGCGCAACAAAGGAATATAAGCGGAACCATAACGGATAGTTCAGGACAACCCTTGCCCGGGGCCAACGTCTTGGTAAAGGGAACCACAACAGGGGCCCAGAGCGATTTTGACGGAAACTACACCATAGAGGCAACTACTGGCGATGTTTTAATATTCAGCTTCTTGGGCTTTACTACACAATCCATTACCGTAGGAACCCAGTCCACCATAGCGGCAATCTTAGAGGAAGACGCCGCCCTTCTGGACGAGGTGGTGGTTACGGGCTATGGATCCCAAACCAGGGCCACCCTTACGACCTCGGTATCCAAATTGGATACCAAGATCCTCGAAAGTTCCACAAGATCCAATGCCGCAACGGCCCTTCAAGGTACCATTGCCGGTCTTAGGGTAACCAATACCACCGGACAACCGGGTGCGACCCCACAGATCGTGCTGCGCGGTGGTACCAATTTTGACGGAACGGGATCTCCCTTGATTTTGATCGACGGGATCCCCGGTTCATTTTATGCCCTAAATTCGGACGATATCGAGTCTATTGAAGTACTAAAAGATGCGGCGGCCACCGCTATTTATGGTGCCAGGTCTGCCAACGGGGTAATTCTGGTAACGACCAAATCCGGCAAACCCGGCAAATCCTCTATCAACTATAAATATAAATATAGTATGAACGAGGAAAGAAATGACCAAAAATATATTGGTGCGGCCGATTTCATAAATTACAACAGACAATCCATTGCCTGGTATCGGGAAGCCATAAACAACCCTGGATCCTTTGTCGCCTTTTTGGACGGCGAGAACGGTATGGGTACAGGCGGCAATACCATCAATTCCCCTTTTACCACCCAACTCCTAAATGCCGACAATGAATACCTATTGGCCCAACCCGGTTGGAACAGTATCCCGGATGTCCTGAACCCAAGTCAGAATATTTTATTCTATGACAATAAGACCGTTGGCGATCGCATCTACCAAAATAGCGCAACCAAGGACCACTATCTTTCCTTTGACGGTGGAAACGAAAAAGGCTCCTACTATTTAGGTTTGGGACTATTGGACAACGATGGTTTAATTCTTGGATCGGGCTTTAAAAGGTACTCAGGGAAATTTACGGGCACCTACCGAATTACGGACAACCTAAAGGTGAACTCCAATGTATTGTATTCCCATTCCAACCTTAGCTTAAGTCCCTTAGGAAGCGATGATACCGTATTTAGAAGATTTCAAAGTCAGGCACCAACGTCGAGGACCTATGACAACAACCCTGATGGTACATGGTCCGATATCTATGCCGTGGGACAAAACCAAGGTTTTGGAAACCCCCTGTACTATCAGGATAAATTTGTGAGAAAAAACCTGGAACAGCGGTTGTCGGCCTCCGTTGGCATGGATTGGAGTATTTTGGACAACCTGATCCTCTCTATAGACGGGAGCCATTTTACCATCAACAACCACAACGAAAATTTCAACAAAGCCTTTAGGGTAGGGAGTACAACAGGTCCCTTACGAATAGCTCGTGAAGCCTCGGTAGGCTTGGAAAGAACCCTTAGGAACCAGTTAACGGGCACCTTAAACTACACCAAAAACCTGGGCAACCATAATTTCAATGCCCTGATAGGAGCAGAGTATTTCAAGGACAACTTCTTTACAACATCCGCAGGGACCAGAAATTCCCCTACGGACCTAATAGAGACTTTGAATGCAGGAGCAGAAGCCAATGGAATACCTTCCAGCTTTGAAACGGAATATGTCATTGCCTCTGCCTTTGGAAGGTTATTGTATGATTATGACAACAAATATCTATTGGGATTTACCTTTAGAAATGACGGTTCCTCAAGGTTGGGAAACAACAAAAGCGACTTTTTCCCAGGGGTATCCTTTGGATGGAACCTACACAATGAGAATTTCTTTGCCAATTCCAATATAGCCAATACCATTTCCAGGGTAAAACCGAGATTGAGCTATGGTGTCAACGGCAATCAGGACGTATTAAGCAATTATGGCGTTTTTGGAGCCTACGGTAGCCAAGGGGTCTACAACGGGCAAACGGGTTACGCCAATTCCGGCCTGCCTACCTTAGGTCTGCTATGGGAAAAGTCGACCACCTTTAATGCCGGTTTGGACATTTCATTTTTTAACGATAGACTAACCTTTATCACAGATGTCTACTCCAGGGATATTAAGGACAAACTCGCAAATCTTACCCTTCCCTTTTACACCGGTTTTAGCAGTATACTGACAAATAACGGAACCATAAGGAACAAAGGATTTGAACTACAGCTAAATGGAGATATTATTCAGAACGAAAACCTCAGTTGGAATGTTGGCGCCACTATTACTTCCAACAGAAATTACGTAGAGAAACTTCCGGAAAATGCCAACGATCTTAACAGACAGGACGGACAGTTGATCTGGAATGCCAGGACAGGGGAAGAAGAATGGGTAGGTGGCCTACAGGAAGGCCAACGGGTTGGCAACGACCTGGTGATTGCCTATGAACAGGAGCGCATCTATGCGAGTCAGGCAGAAGCAGATGCCGACAGTAATATTCAGGACGATTTCCTGCCCGGGGACAAAAACACACATTTCGCGGGAGATGTAAAATGGAAGGACCAAAACAACGACGGAATTATCAACAGCTTGGACAGAAAAGTTATTGGCCGCACTACCCCGGATTTCCTGGGAGGTGTAACTACCAGTCTTAGGTACAAAAACTTTAATTTGTTCGTGAAGACCGATTTTGCCACAGGCCATTTGGTTTGGAACCATATTAGAAATAAAGGTTATGGGCAAACACAGGGAAATTTAAATCAGCCCTCGGAAGTCTTGGATTCATGGACATCGACCAATACGGATACCGACTGGCCACGTTTTGTTTTCGTAAACGGAACCAAGAATGTATGGAGGGGGAATGAAGGAGCCGGCTATGGGGACAGTGCCAGCCTTTTAAATGCCGGTAATAGTCGGTTCTGGGAGAAGGGGGACTATTTGGCCCTAAGGGAAGTGACCTTTAGTTATGACGTTCCCTCCGAATATTTCAATGACGTAATCAAAAGATTGAACATTTTTGTAACGGGCAGCAACCTGCATTATTTCAAGAGCTATACCGGGGAAACACCTGAGATTGGCGGGGTGCAGTACGGGGCGTTCCCCGTTCCAAAGACAGTTACCATAGGAATGAACCTAACTTTTTAAACCACTTAAAAATGAAGAAATATATCTATCTACTATTAATAGCATGTACCTTGGGTGCCTGTGAAAACGAGTTGGAACTCACCAGCCCAAGTGAATTGACCACTGCAGGTTTTTGGGATACGGAGGAAGGGGCAAGAACGGCCCATACGGGATTATACGCCAATTTTAGATCTTCCATGGAAAATCTATGGTTGTTGGGAGAAATACGAAGCGACATTTGGGGCGGCAGAACCTTTGAATCCCCAAACAACGAGGCGCTTATTCGTTCCGATATAACCATTGCCACAGCACCTTTCGGAGGCTGGGCCGGACTTTATACCAGAATTCACAGAATAAACGACTTTTTGGTGAACGTACCCAATGTAAGTTTTGTAAATGAGGTGGACAAAAGCCATATTCTGGCACAGGCCTATGGCTTAAGGGCTTTTTATTACTACACCCTTTTAAAGACCTGGGGCGGGGTACCTATTATTTTGGAACCCATTGCCGAAGTAGACCCCAATGGTCTGAGCAAAGCCAGGTCTACCGAAGCCGAGGTTATGGCACAGATTAAAGCCGATATCGAAGCTTCCCTGAGCACCTTTGGATCGGACAATAGTTTCTGGGAGGGCAATAGAAACTTTTGGTCCAAAGCTGCCACATTAGCACTTAAGGGCGATGTTTACATATGGTCCGGAAATATAATGGGAGGAGGCAGTGCCCATTTTGAAACCGCCAAAACCGCCTTGCAACAAATAGCATCATTCGGGGTAGCACTTGAGCCTAATATTTCCAATCTCTGGGGCGTGGACAATGAGGGTAATAGCGAGTTTATTTTTGCAGTACAGTACAAACAGGACGAGGCTTCCAACTTTTACAATAGTCTTACCGGAAGAAGCACGGAAATTAACCCAACTTTTAACGACAAGGGCAACTCCATGGGCGATTTTGTCATCGCCGGGGCCAATAGATATGGCCAGTCAGATAAAACCCTATTGTTATTGGACGACAATGACGATAGTAGAAAGGATGCCACTTTTATTAGATTGTATGTGGACGACAATAATGGACTTGGATATCCTACCTATAATGAAACGCCTTACTTTGGTTCCGTATTCAATAAATTTTTGGGACAGGTTATCGGGTCCGAAAGAATTTTTGAAAACGACGTCCCGCTATACAGATATGCCGATGTAGTCCTATTACTGGCAGAAGCCAAAAACCTTTTGGGCGAGGATCCCTCCACCGAAATAAACCAAATACGGCAAAGGGCATATGGCGAGAATTATGTTCCGCTCATCCATGCCTACACCAATGGTTCCCCAACAGAAAACGCCAATGCCATCTTAGAGGAGCGCTATAAGGAATTTATAGGTGAAGGCAAAAGATGGTGGGACCTAAGAAGGGCCGGGGACAGCTTTGTTATAGACAATATAAGTTTCTTAAACCCTGGCGACGAGTTTAAATTGGTATTGCCCATTACAACGGATATGATTGGTAGAAACCCATTATTGGAACAGACGGACGGTTATAATTGAAATGTTGAGCTTAGTACATGAGAAAATTCAATTCTATAAGATTTTCCCCGATTTTTGACCCCAGCCCTAAAGGGAGAAATCGAGGAAAATCAGGCTCCCTTTAGGGCTTGGGGTAAAACGGATTTTCCGAGAAACCTTGTTAAAACAATTTTTGTCATGCTCTAAAAATGTTGAGTTAGTTTAAATTGAGTTGTTTGCAGAAAAAAGGGTTCCATTTTTTTTGGAACCCTTTTTTAAGTTCCCGAAACAAAATCGGGGCTATCAGAACCAAAGCAACCGAACAGACAAACCCGGAACAAGTATCGGAAAAATTTTTAAATTGAAATATTTACACCTAATTAAGCTTTGTAATACATAATAAAAAAAAATGAACGGACTAATAGCCGCCACCTATGCGCCAATGCATACCGATTCCTCCATAAACCTGGGAGTAATCTCCGAATACGGCCAATTTTTAAAAAACAATAAGGTCAGAGGCGCCTTTGTAAACGGATCTACAGGAGATTTTGTTTCCTTGAGCACAAAAGAAAGGAAGGAGATTATCACTGAATGGTCCAAAACCAAACCGAACGACTTTTTCCTGGTAAACCACGTTGGACATAACAGCCTGATGGAAGCCAAGGACTTGGCGACCCATTCTGCCGATAAGGTGGATGCCATTGCCGCCTTGGCCCCTTATTACTTTAGGCTAAGCTCCCTGAAAAGTTTGTTGGAGTACTGCAAGGGGATTGCAGCCTGCGCTCCAAACACCCCTTTTTATTATTACCACATTCCGGTATTGACAGGTGCCAATTTCCTAATGCACGAATTTTTGGAAATGGCCTCCCGGGAAATACCCAACTTTGCAGGGATAAAGTTTACCAACAATAATTTAATAGATTATAAATATTGTAAGGATTTTAATAATGGCGCCTACAACATATTGTTCGGTTTTGATGAAATCTTATTGGCGAGCCTTCCCATGGGAGCAGAAGGCTGGGTAGGCAGTACCTATAACCATTTGGCGCCCTTGTATTTATCCATCATAGAGGCATTCCACAACAACGATCATAAATTGGCAGCGGCCCTTCAGGAAAAATCCATGAAGTTCGTGGATATTCTAAATGCAAAAGGCGGATTTAACGGGACGGCCAAATCCTTCATGCAGGTATTGGGGGTAGATTGTGGCCCTAGTAGGTTTCCACATACAACCCTTTCACCAAAAGAATTGGAAGAAGCCAAGTCGGCCTTGAATGCCCTGGGAATTATGGACCATACCAGCCGATGAACACTATGATCTATAAAACAACACCCCTATCCACCGCTTTCACCATCTGGCTTCTTTGGCTATGTATGGGTTGCCATACTGAAAAAACATTAATTTCCCTCGAAGATAGTTTTCCGGTAATACCCACTCCCCAGGAAATTACTTATGGGAACAAACAGCTCTCTTTTGAATTTGCCGCTGTTTCGGCCAATGAATTCAAAAAGGAAGGCGATCTTTTAGTCGGTTTTTTTAATGACAACGGTATAGCAACTTCCAAGAATGGATTAAAAATTCACCTTTTAAAAAAGGAATTGCCCCATATGGACAATGAAGAAGCCTATTCCCTGTTCATTGGCGATACCATAACCCTAACAGCCCCTACAAACAAGGGTATTTTTTACGGAATTCAGACCTTAAAGCAATTGTTCCGAAAACAAAACCGACTTGGTACATTTCCAGAAATCAAAATAGTGGATTGGCCTGCTTTTAAAATCCGTGGTTTTATGCACGATACGGGAAGAAATTTTCAATCCATCGATCAGCTCAAGGAACAGATCGATGTATTGGCCCAATACAAAATGAACGTTTTTCACTGGCATTTGACCGATGATCCGGGATGGCGCTTGGAAAGTAAAAAGTATCCGGAATTACAATCGGATAAGGCCACGGCACGGGGGAAAGGAAAATTCTATACCCAGGAGGAGTTCAAAGAGATTTTGGAATACTGTGCGGATAGGCAAATTACCCTTATTCCCGAGTTCGACATCCCAGGTCATACCACCGCCTTTAGAAGGGCGTTCAGTCTGGAATCTATGGCAGACCCAAAGATTTTGCCCATTCTTTTGGATCTTTTTGACGAGCTCATGTCCTTAGGCAATAAGGAAGCCATGCCCTATATCCATATCGGTACGGACGAAGTACAGAATAAGGAAGAATATGTTGACAACCAAATGATCCTGACCATTATGGCCCATATTAAAGAAAAGGACCGAGAGGTAATTGTATGGAAAGATGGTATCCAAATTGACGAAGATTCAACTTCCATCAACCAGTTATGGGCCCAATTTAACCCTAGGCAAGGACATCCGTTTATAGATTCCCGTGCCAACTATATTAATCACTTGGATCCCTTTGCAGGTATGGCAAGATTATTTTTCCAACAACCCTGTAGGCAACCTCAAGGGGATGAACTGGCATTGGGAGGAATTCTCTGTGCCTGGCCGGACAACAACGTTAACGAAGAAAGGGACATTCTAAGACAGAACCCCATATACCCTTCCATCCTGTTCTATTCAGATGCCATTTGGAAGGGCAAGGATAGGAACTATCCGGAATATTGGGCCAATTTGCCCAAAAAAGACAGCCCGGAATTCAAGCGCTTTGAGGCCTTTGAAAATAAAGTACTGGTCCACCGGGATTTATTTTTTGAGGGAAAGGAATTTCCCTATATAAAACAAACCCATATTGAATGGAGCCTACTTGGGCCTTTTGACCATCAAGGGGATGTAAAGACCACTTTTGAGGTAGAAAATAATGTAAAGGAAAGTTATACGGTAGAAGACAAAACCTATAAATGGGAAGGCCCCTATATGGGAGCCACCATCCATCTAAAGCACTTCTTTGGCTTCCCATCCATTACGGAAGAGGAAAATGGCACCTTTTATGCGTATACCCAAATCTATTCCCCAGAGGACAGGATACAGGATTTTTGGGTCGGATTCCACGGATGGTCCAGGGCCGGAGGCAGAAGGGGCGGGCCTACGCCCAAATTAGGGGAATGGCATCATACCAATCCCCAGATATGGGTCAATGATAGGCTTATTGACCCACCGGTTTGGAAACAACCAAATTTGGATGTGGATACTCAGGAAATAGCATTCGTGGACGAGGATTATTTTTATAGGGCACCCACTCCTATCCGATTAAAAAAAGGATGGAACAAAGTACTTCTAAAAATTCCGCATGGAAATAGCTCTTGGAAATGGATGTTCAGCTGTACCCCCCTTAACACAATACACGGAAACGTTAGGGAGGCCGAGGATTTAAGGTTTAACGCTTCCTTGGATACCGCTTTAAAATGAACCCAATAAGTATATTCATAATTGTTAATAACAGGAATTAATGAAACCACAAAGTAGACTGTACAAAGACACCTTATTGAATAATGTGATCCCCTTTTGGGAGAAACATTCCCTGGATCTTAAAAATGGAGGCTATTTTACCTGTTTGGATAGGGAAGGCAGGGTGTACGACACCGATAAGTTTATATGGCTGCAAGGAAGACAGGCCTGGATGTTCGCTACCTTGTACAACCAGGTGGAACCAAGGAAAAAATGGCTGGAAATTGCCAAAAGTGGGGTCGATTTTATAAGGGATAAGGGAATGGATGCCGAAGGCAATGTCTATTTTTCCCTAACTGCCAACGGACAAGCTTTGGTACAACCCTATAATATTTTTTCGGATTGCTTTGCGGCCATGGCCTTTGCCCAATATGGTAAAGCGGCACAAGACCCGGATTATAAGGAACTGGCAAAAAAAACATATCTAAATATTCTCAAGAGGAAAGATAATCCAAAGGGCCCATACGAAAAAGGAACCTCCGCCCGACCGCTTAAAAGTTTTGCCCTACCCATGATTCTGTCCAACCTGGTTTTGGAGCTGGAAGACATATTGGAACCCTCCGAAGTGGAGCGAACCATAGATTTTTCGATCCATGAGGTTATGGAAGTCTTTTTGGATAAAAAATCGGGCTTGATCTATGAATTCGTAAAGCCCAACGGCAGCCTTGAAGACAGTTTTAACGGACGTTTATTAAATCCGGGCCATGGCATAGAGGCCATGTGGTTTATGATAGATATTGCCGTCAGAAGAAATGACCAAGGCCTTATAAAAAAAGCTACGGAGACCATTATTAAAATTTTGGAATACAGTTGGGACAAAGAATATGGCGGAATACTCTATTTTATGGATGCCAAGGGGCATCCACCACAACAGTTGGAATGGGACCAAAAATTATGGTGGGTACATTTGGAGACTTTGGTTGCCCTTGCCAAGGCCTATGAACAGACACATGAGCCTGAAATTTCCAAATGGTACGCCAAAGTGCACGACTTTAGTTGGCAGCATTTTTCGGACACGGAACATGGGGAGTGGTTTGGATATTTAAATAGGGAAGGCAAAGTATTGTTGCACCTTAAAGGCGGCAAATGGAAGGGATGTTTCCACGTGCCTAGAGCTATGCTCCAATGTTGGAAAACCTTTGAGAAAATGGAGAATAATGGAATGGTAAATTAAAATTAACCTAAATTAATAACACATGAAACGAACATTAATAAATTTTAAAAATTACTTCACAAAAGGCAATGTTTAAAATTTTTAATGTGAGAGCGTAGCGGTTACATACGTTCTCAATTTTTTAATTAATTTATTTCCAAATAATTACAAAAATTTAAACGTATGAAAAATTCATTGATACTACTATTGTTCGTCGCCTTCGGATGTAAGGCCCAACAGGAAAATTTCAAGATTGCCGATGGGGTAAAACAGCATCAGGATCTGTTTAACACTACCATGAACCAGGATGTTTCCTGCTATCGTATCCCTGCCCTGACCACCGCTCCTAATGGCGACCTCATAGCGGCCATAGACGAACGGGTACCTTCCTGTGGCGACCTTAAGTGGAGCAAGGATATAAATATTGTGATAAGGCGAAGTAGCGACAATGGCAAAACTTGGTCGGCCATAGAAAAAATTGTGGATTTCCCCTTGGGCAAATCGGCTTCCGATCCCTCTATGATAGTAGATGCCGTAACCAACGAAATTTTTCTTTTTTACAATTATATGGATCTGGATAAGGAAAAGGACGTTTACTATTTACATGTTGTAAAAAGTGCGGATAATGGAAAGACGTGGAGCAAGCCGGAAGATATTACCCCTCAAATTGCAAAGCGGGAATGGCACAACGACTTTAAATTTATCACCTCCGGCCGGGGCATACAGACCCGATCCGGCACATTGCTCCACTGCATGGTGAACCTAAATAGCGGGCTTCATGTTTTTGGTAGCAAGGACCACGGAAAATCCTGGTTCTTTATAGATACTCCCGTGAGTCCGGCGGACGAATCCAAAATAATGGAGTTGGCCAATGGGGATTGGATGATCAATGCCAGGGCCAATAAAGAAGGAAAGCGGTACGTACATATTTCCAAGGACGAAGGAAAAAGTTGGAAAACCCGACCCGAACCCAATTTGATAGATCCGGGTTGTAATGCCAGTATTGTGCGTTATACTTCCATTGAGGATGGTTATAAGAAAAATAGGTTGTTGTTCTCCAATGCCAAAAGTGAAAAGGGACGTGTTAACATGACGGTCAGAATAAGTTATGACGAAGGCGAAACCTGGTCCGAGGGCAAAACGATCTATGAAGGGGAATCTGCCTACTCGTCAATGACCATTTTGGAAAACGGGGATGTAGGCTTGTTTTTTGAACAGGATGATTATCAGAAAAATCCTTTTGTAAGCTTCTCCTTAAAATGGTTGACAGATGGAAAGGACAAGTACAGAAAGCCAAGGCCAAAGAAAGACTAAACTATTATGCCATAAATAGATAAGTTGCCCCTTTGGAAAATAATGGATATATTTATGATGAACTACATGGTAGTTTAGGTATATCGATTAATTTAACAAGCCCACCTATGGCCATTGTAAAGGATCTAGCCGATTTTGACCATCCCATTTCCGATATGTTCCAACTGCCAAAATCAGCGGCGGAATGGGAACAGTACAAATTATCCAATGAGCAGGTTGCTCACTTCCATGAATTTGGCTATGTATCGGGAATAAAATTGTTGGAGGAATGGCAGGTAGATAAATTAAACCAAGAATTGGCGGAAATAATAGTCCCTGAACATCCTGCCAATCATTTGTTCTATGAATTTCACAGCAACGAATCCCAAGATCCCAATTCGGTTTTGTTCCATTCCCTAGGTCATTGGCGCATTGCCCCTGGCTTTCATGATGTATTGTGGAACCCCGCCTTTGTTATGGCTGCCCATCAGTTGTTGGACATGAAGCCCGTTAGGTTTTGGCACGACCAATTATTCTGTAAACCGGCACTTCATGGTGGTGTAGTAGCCTGGCACCAGGATTACTCCTATTGGACAAGGACTATAGCCATGCAACACCTCACCTGCTGGACGGGATTGGATGATGCCAATACTGAAAATGGCTGTCTTCATTATATCCCCAAAAGCCACAAATGGGGCCTTTTGGATGCCCCGTCACTTGCTGGCGATATGGACGGACTTATGAAATATCTTAACGAGGATCAAAAAAAAGAGTTTAAGCCAACTCCCATTGAATTAAAAAAAGGTTTCGCCACCTTTCACCATCCATTAATGGTGCACGGTTCTTACGAAAATAAGTCGGAAAAAAGCAGGAGGGCATTTGTCCTTAATGTATTTGCAGATGGCACCATAAGCAATACGGACGAGGAACTTTTGTCCGGGGTTCCCAAGGTGGCCAAGGGCAATAAGATGGAGGGGAAATTTTTCCCTTTACTTTATTCCTAATTCCTGATATCCCCAAAACAGGAATTGTACTATTTCCTCCCGTTCCTTAGTGCATGATCAAAATGGGGTTCCAAATGTCGGCGCATGGCACTTCTATAGGTCTCGGGGGTACCTACCCTCAAATTATCCATCAACATTCTATGTGTTACAAATTGTCCGGAAGAATATTGATAATCCGTTTTGTTTTTCTTGGCTTCTTCCAAATACACGTACTCAAAAACGGGCAATAAAAGACTTTGAAACCTCTGTACCGTGGCATTGTTGGACATTTGATATAGTTTTCCATGAAATGCGATTTCCCGGTCCAATGAAAAGCGATCCTTTTCATAACTTGTTTCCTCTTCCAAGGTCACGATTCGCTCCAATTCGTCCATGTCCTTTTGAGTTTTGTGCTCAAAGAGAAAATCCGCAATTCCCATTTCCATAATAAGTCGGAGCTCGAATAAATTCCTTAAGGTATCATCTCCCAGTAAAGTGGGATCAAGAATACGTTCAAAATTATTAATGATATCGGGCCGGGTCAAAACCATGCCCCTATGCTTTTTGGAATCTATAATCCCTAGCGTCCTTAAACGCAACAATGCTTCCCGAACTACCGTTCTACTAACCCCAAAAGCTTCGGAAAATTCCAGTTCCTTGGGAATGGCATCCCCAGGCTTCAATTTGTTTTCCTTGAAAAATTTTAAAATCCTAATTTCTGCCTTATCTACCAAAGACAGGTTATCCAAGGGTTCAATTTTGTTTAATTTACTCATTTTAACGAACTTTAGTGTTTTGAGATAAACCTTGTAATTTTGCCTCACCCGTAATTGCCCAAAAGGCGGGGCCAACACAAGGGTCGGAGAAGCTTAAGATTAAATTTTGCGTAATTTATAACAAAATTACAATTATATCACCTTAATTTTGATAAATTGTTTTATGTATTACATATTTAAATGCTTTCTATCAATCCTCAAAATAAGAAACAGCAATAAAAACAAAAAATATAGCGATGAAGAATAGTCCAAGACCCTATGTGCTGGCAGAAACCAATTGGAAAACCGTGCGGGAGCAAAATTACACCGTTGCGATATTGCCTTGGGGCGCCACGGAGGCACACAATTACCATTTGCCCTACGGAACCGATAATATCCTGGCCGAAAATGCGGCCATCCAAGCCGCCAAACTGGCTTGGGACAAAAAGGCAAAGGTAATTGTCCTGCCCAATATCCCTTTTGGGGTCAATACCGGACAAATGGATGTTGACCTATGTATAAATATGAATCCAAGCACACAAATGGCAGTACTAAAAGATTTGGTACAGGTTTTGGAAGCCAATAATATACACAAACTGGTCATCGTAAACGGACATGGGGGCAATAATTTTAAACAGATTATTAGGGAACTGAGCATACTATACCCTTCGGTCTTTGTTTGCTCCCTAAATTGGTGGGAAGCTGCCAAGGCATCCAACTATTTTCATGAACCGGGCGACCATGCCGGGGAATTGGAAACCGCCGTTGTAATGCATCTAACCCCAAATTTGGTACTGCCCTTGGAAGAAGCAGGAGATGGAAACGCCAAAACATTTAAAATAAAAGGCTTGAAAGAAGGATGGGTAACCGCGCAACGCAAATGGACTGCCGTAACCGAAGATACGGGAGTAGGAAATCCGAAGATGGCCAAAACGGAAAATGGAGCCAAGTTCTTTATGGCCGTGACCGAGGGTATCTCAGGATTTTTACAGGAACTCCATGAAGTTGGTATTGACGATATGTATGAATAGCAATATTCGATAATTTCCTTTTCAGGTTATTAAAGGTAATAATTTGTATAATATTTATTTATGTTATACATAATACATTATTTTTAATTATATTGCCGAAAAAGTTAATTTTACCTAATATGGGGATGTTTCGCAAGATTTTTACTATAGCAATAGCGCTTTTTGGCACGTTATCGATCTTTGGTCAGGATGGCCCAAAACTCTCAATTCGTAATATAGCAAATCTTCCTGCCGAACCAGGCCAAGAACAGGCGTTGGGCTATGCGGGCATGATGGGGGGAACGCACCAGGGTGTAATCATGGCCGCGGGAGGAGCCAACTTTCCGGATGCACTTCCCTGGGAAGGAGGGGAAAAAAAATGGAGCAGTTCCATATATATCCTCAAAGACGGTATATGGCAATTATCCAAAACTACCCTACCTTTTCCTTTGGCCTACGGCGCCTCCCTGAGCCTCCCCGACGGAATTCTCTGTATTGGCGGCAACAATAGGGAGAAGAGCAGTGATGCCGTTCTTCTTTTAGGTTACGACAAAAATACCTCGGACATTAGCATAGTGGACTACCCATCCCTCCCAGAACCTTTGTCCTATACCGCAGCCGTAACCAATGGGGATTATATTTATGTTATTGGTGGTATAAATAATGGCAAAAGTACCAATGCCTTCTACCGCCTTAACACAAAGACCAAAACTTCCTGGGAACGACTACCCGATTTTCCAGGAGCGCCCAGAGGCTTGCACACAGCGGTAGTTCAGGAGGCGTCCGAAGCCAAAAAGATATTTGTAATTGGTGGAAGGAATGAAGTGAAAGGTAAACTTTCGGAAGTAAGCAGTAACTATTTGTCCTATAATCTAAAAACCCAGAGTTGGGAAGAGGAAGGTGAAGTTCTTTTAAATGAAAAGCCAACGGTATTGATGGGCGCTTCGGCCGAAGCAATCGGATCTATGCACATAATGATATACGGGGGTTCGGACGAAACCCTCTTCCATCAATTAGAGAAATATGGGGTTCAAATTTCCGAAGAGAAGAATGATTCCATAAGGCAAAATTTAATACGATCAAGAAATAATATATTAAATACACATCCCGGCTTTAGTAGGGAGATTTTGACCTACAATACCATTACCAAAAAGTGGTTCAAATATGCCAGTCTGGACGTTAAAATCCCGGTTACGGCATTGTCATTCCATGATAAGGACGATTTTGTAATCGTTTCCGGAGAAATATCCCCGGGAATACGTACCCCAAAGGTCCAAGCCTTTCAAATTGCGGAAGCTGCACATCCTTTTGGGCTGTTAAACTATGGGATATTAGTAGCATATTTGTGTATTTCCGTACTTATAGGCCTCTATTTTTCAAGAAAACAACGTTCCACTGAAGACTACTTTACCGGCGGTGGACGTATCCCCTGGTGGGCTTCGGGACTCAGTGTTTTTGGTACTTTGTTGAGCGCCATAACCTTTATGGCCATTCCTGCCAAAGCCTTTATTACGGATTGGTCCTATTTTATGCTCAACATGACCGCTATTCTGATCACCCCTGTCATAGCCTATATATTTATACCTTATTTTGCCAAACTCCGAATTTCCACCGCCTACGAGTTTCTGGAAAATAGGTTCAATTACACCGCCAGGGCATTGGGCAGTCTGTCCTTTATTTTGTTTCAATTGGGGAGAATAGGAATAGTGCTTTTACTACCGTCATTGGCCGTATCCATAGTTACGGGCATACCCGTTGAGGCCTGTATATTAATAATGGGAATACTATGTATCATATATACCGCTTTTGGTGGAATAGAGGCCGTTGTATGGACAGATGTAATGCAGGTAATAGTTTTAATGGGCGGAAGTATCCTAGCGGTTATCTGGATTATGATGCATACAGAGGCCAACTTTGGTGAAATGATAGATTATGCCTCGGACAGAAATAAGTTCAACCTTATGAACATGGAATTCAATTTTACGGACTCCACTTTCTGGGTGGTATTTATTGGTGGATTGGCTTCGGCCTTGGTAACCCAAGGCACGGACCAAACCATTGTTCAGCGTTATTTAACCAGCAGCAATGTAAAGGATTCACAGAAAACAGTCTACACCAACGCCATTATGACCCTCCCGGCCACCATTATATTCTTTGGTATTGGCACCTTGTTATTTATATTTTACTCGGAAATGCCAGATCGGTTATCCCCTTCCATAAGCAATAACGATTCCATTTTCCCATGGTATATTGTTAAAGAGCTTCCCTTGGGCATATCCGGACTTCTCGTGGCAGGTATTTTTTCAGCGGCCATGTCCAGCATCAGTAGTAGCCTAAACTCCGTTTCCACTGCCTTCTGTAGCGACTTCTACAAACATTTCAATCCCAGGGTAGCCGATCTGCGTCTTCTGAGGATTGCCAGGGCAACCACTGTTATCACTGGTTTGTTGGGGGTAATGTTCGCACTATGGATGGCGAGTTCCAACATAAAATCCCTGTGGGATGAATTTTACAGATACCTTGGCCTCTTTACGGGTGGCCTGGGAGGAATGTTCCTGCTGGGCATGCTGACAAAAAAAGCCAATGCCAAAGGTACCCTGATCGGATTTGTAATAAGTGGATTTTTAATCTACTACATAAGCAACCAAACCTCCATAAACTTTTTAATGTATGCCTTTTTTGGCTTGGTTTCCTGTTTTGTTTTCGGATATATTTTTAGCTTGTTGTTTAAGGATAAGACACCTAAGGGCATACAAAACTAATATCGCACACCAATTCCTATAAGGAGGGATCATTTTCCCTTTTCAATTTCCAGCGTCTATGGCTCCACAGCCACAATTCCGGTGCGCTGGTAATAGCCTGTTCCAATTGTTGGGCATATTTTTCCAAAATCTCAAAATTGTTCCTTATGCGTGGGTGATCTTCAATGATCCGAAACTCCAATTCGTAATATCCCCTCCTCAATTTTTTGAAATATGGAAATAGGACTACCTGATCGGTTTTCTTGGCTATCTTATCGGCACCTATAAAAAAAGCGGTTTCTTGATTCAGAAAATTATACCAGTATTTGGAGCTCTTTTTAGTCGGACTTTGATCACCGATCATACAGTTCAAAGTAAGTACCTTCTTCTGATGATTGTCCAAAATGGTCCTAAACCCTTTATCCGATTCCACACAATTGACGCCGAATCGCTGCCGCATATTTTTGAACAGCTCATCAAAATACTTGTTTTTGATAGGTTTGTAAAATGTATTGGAACTATATGGGAACATTAAAGGCAAAAAAACCATCCATTCCCAATTGCCCTGATGCCCGGTATACATAAGAATACTTCGCTTGCTATTCACATATTCCTGGATCAACTCCGGATTCTTAATGAGCAAACGCTTTTTTATTTCCTTCTCCCCTATTGTCAACCTTTTAAAAGACTCCAACACCACATCACAGAAGTGCCTATAAAAATCCTTGGCAATCTGCCCAATTTCCTTCTCGCTTTTGGAAGGGAATGAGTTTCTAAGGTTAACGAACACTACCTTTTTCCGATATCCCACTATCCTGTATACAAAAAAATACATTACATCCGAGACTACATATAGTACCCCCATGGGTAGTACGGATACCATATAAAAAGGTAGAAATTTAATTCTTGAAAGGTATTTCATCCTGTTGTGCCTTTAGTTCTCCAAATAAAACCCCTGTTACAAAACACTTTATTTTAATGCCCCAAACGGACTAAAACTAAATTGTTGTCCTCCCGCTATAATCATTAGTACGTCAAAATTAAAAATCCTTACCCATTACCATAATATCTAAAACGGTAAGAATTTGTTAATACTGATCCCATTATATCCAATTCATTGATTTTAATACAATTAGCCATATCCCAAGGTCGGCAAAGGCAAGGCTGCTGTAAGCAGGGGGTCTTTAAACAGTAGACTCCCATTGCCTATGGCCTATGACCTATGACCTATTACCTATGACAAAAATATTTTTAGAGGCTAAAGCGGAATAGTTCCCGCTTGGGTCAACGTTTAAAGGTAAGTTTAACAATGTTTGGCATTGTTTTGTAATTTATTTAAGAAGTTTCAGAGCAACCTTTGTACAAATAAAATATCTAAAGAAAAAAATCGTTTAACCTTGGTCTATTTTTTAGATACCCTGAAATAAATTAATGATATGGAAATAGTGAACGCAATAGTAAAGCTTATAGATAGCTATCCATTTATCTCTATAGTGTTTTGCCTGCTTATAGCCTTGGCACTTATCACCTACAAAATTGTAAAGAAAAGAAGCTATTAAAATCCAATAATAAATGGGATGGTGACCCTGTATCCCATCCCTTATTATTTCCGATTTCCAAGCCGCACTACCGAAATGGTATTGTTCCATACTTAAAATGACATACGGCCATATGAACAATAGGAAGTTTGCACAACCAGCTTGACATAGCCGTCCTTAAAAGGTGCCCCTCAAACCAATACTGCCCGGACCTATTTGAAGGCTCCAACTAATCCTGTCCCTAGAAATTTCATTGGGGTATCTTTGCTTATCCAGGTATTTATCAATGGAATCCACCACAACAACACTCAGCGCTACACTCAGTGCCACATCCGTCAACCAATGTGCTCCGCTCCAAAGTCTACTAACCGGGGAAAGTAGGCCCATAGTATAGAATCCGCCTTTGGCCCATGGGTTTTTGAACTGCTTGCCTATGGCATAGAAAGTGGTAAATGCCAATATAGTGTGTCCTGAGGGAAAACTATGATAGGCGGCATCCTTACTAAAAGGTTTAAAGCTTGCCTTTCCTACATTGGCAATGGGTCTGGCCCTACCTACCAAGGTTTTGCTAACCGTTTGGAGCAATCCGACCGCAGTGGCCGATGAGATTAAGAGCACCCCTGTTTTTCTCCATTTTTCATTCTTCGTAAAAAGCCCTATTAAATATACCCCGCCATTAATGGAGTAGTTGTACAGTGGTTTTCCAAGATAGTAGCCCGTTTCCTTAAGAAACCCTGGTATGTCATTTTCCTGTCCCTGAAACCATTGGGAACTATCCCCATCAAAAGTAAATAGCCCAGCAGTTCCCAAAACAATGGCCCCCGCCCTTAGAAAATCCTCTTTTCCCCAATGAAACGGCTGCGAGTAGGCATATTTTAATCCGCCAAAGGCACTTGCCCCATCATAGCCCAAGGTTTTCCAAGTAGAGAGGGTATCTTTCAATTGGGACTGGCCCTCCAATTTGGCAATACCTAAAAAGAGGCCAAGACCCAATACAATTACTTTTATTTTCATTTTCAAAACTGCATCTAAATGAGGGGCAAAATTAACCAATTATAGATTTAGAGACTGTCTAAGTTCTGAAATTTAAAATATCCATAGTTGTTTGCCCTTGAACAGAAGCCATAACTGCCTGCCCCAAGAAAAGGAATAAGAAATTGATGTATATTGACCGCTTGTAGTTGTATTACACTATAAATTGACCCCTCTTCCTTGCAAAGAATCGTCATGATCCCATGTAATAAGCCACGGGTCCTTGGTCCGGATTTGAAAGTCCTTCATTTTTTTGATCATTTCATCCATGACCTCTTTATATTCCGGGTCGTTTGCCAGATTGAAAATTTCATCCGGGTCTTTTTCCAAATCAAATAATTCAAATTCGGGGCGAAAAAGGTAATCCTGTACCCTTCTTTTTCCGTAAAATTCCTTGTGGTTTCTATGAACTTCCTGCCAGGTGGAAGCCGCCCACAAGTCTGAGGCGAAGGGATATTCCATACGCCATGCTATATTTCTAATAAGCTTGTAATTCTTTTCGCGGACCACGCGCATAGGGTAATACATAGTGATCTCGTGAAAGGTATGGGAGGCATATACTTGGTCCCAACCTTCCGCCTCCGTTTCATTCAATACCTCCTTAAAAGAACGTCCGTGAAACGAATCTTCCTTTATTTCCACCTTCGCCATATCCAAGATGGTTGGTGTTAGGTCTACCCATGAAATCATGGCGTTGGAGGTAGTGTTCTTCAACTTTGAGAGGGGATCCCTAATAATACAGGGCAATTTCATCCCCGGTTCGTACAGCGTGGTCTTTGCGCCCGGAAAAGCCATTCCGTTATCCGAAATATAAATTACGATAGTATTGTCCGCCTTGCCCGACTCCTTGAGCATCTGCATCAGCCTACCAAAACCCTGATCTATTCTGGAAACACTTTGATAGTATTGCGTAATTTCCTCCCTGCTTTCCTTGGTATCCGGTAAAAAATCCGGCACAATAACCTCTTCTGGATCGTACATTATGGTCGTTACACCGGCATAACCTTCCACCTTATTTCCAAAACTGTTGGGGGCATCCCACCTTCCAGGATCGGTAGAGGCCGCCCGATGCGGGTCATCCGTACAGAAATAAAGAAAAAATGGTTTTTCCGAAGCCAATATATCCTTACACTGTTCGGCCATTTCCACCGTGTTTCTGGGATCGGACTTTAACTCCTCCTGAAAATGGTACACCGTTTCGGGGGCCACATGGTACTTACCTATTCTTGCCGTGGCATACCCTTCCTTCTCCAATAATACGGGTAAGGATTTCACCTTATCATAGGTGCTAAAATGATGGTAATCATGCACATGCCCATAAGCTCCGATAGCATGGCCGTATAGCCCGGTAAGAATTACGGACCTACTGGCGGAACAACTGGCAGTGGTACAATAGGCATTGTTGAAACGTACGCCATCCGTAGCCAATTGATCCAGATGAGGGGTTTTAATTACATTATTTCCATAGGAGCCCAAAGCATCCGTTCCGTGGTCATCGGCAACAAAAAGAATAATGTTGGGTCTGGAGACAGATGTTGGTTTTGTGTCCTCCACTTTCTTATCGGCACACCCCTGGAGCAACAACCCCATAATGATGATGCCCAAGGCTAATAACTTTGCATTCATTGGATATAATTGTTAAAAATTCATTCTATTATTCCATGCCCTTCTAACCCTTTACCAAGAGCAAAAGAAAAGGGCACCGATCAACAAAAGGGAGCAGATAAAAGGTTACTTCAGCTCCAAATCTTCAATTTTTCCTGTGCCTATGCCACGAATCCTTTCAAAATCGGCAACCAATTCCTGAAGTTTTTCCGGATTGGATTGGGCCAAATTCTCCCTTTGACCGGGGTCCTGCTCCAAATCATAGAGCTGAAACTCTTCCGAATTTCCAATTTCTATATTGACCGACTTAATAAGTGCAGGTCCCTTATAAGGTGGTATCATGGCCCAATTTCCCTTTCTAAATGCTGTTCTTGAGGTAGCTTCCAATACCAATTCTTCCCTACCTTTATTGGATCTGCCCAAAAATACCTCCAATAGGTCCTGGCTATCCTCGCCTGTTGCATCACTCCCCACCAAAGTGGCCATTGAAGTGAGCAGGTCTACCTGACACACCAGGGCATTGGATATACCGGGGGCAATGGTTCCTTTCCAATAAGCGATAAAGGGAACTTTTGTCCCTGCTTCGAACAGGCTATATTTCCCTCCACGCAAGGGACCGGAAGGGGTATGGTTGCCCAATTTTTCAACGGCATCATCATAATAGCCATCATTGACCACAGGTCCGTTATCACTGGAAAAGACTATAAGTGTATTTTCAAGTATTCCTTCGTTCTCCAAGGTTTTCATAAACTCGCCTATCATCCAATCGGCCTCCAAAATTACATCGCCCCTTGGACCCATACCGGATTTTCCTGCGAAACGGGGATGCGGGGTACGGGGCACATGGGGCTGCTGTAGGGCATAATAAAGAAAGAAAGGTCCACTCTTATGTTCTTTTATATACTGTTGGGCCTTGGCCAAAAAATGATCTGCCATATCCACATCGCTCCATTTGGCTGCGTCCCCACCCTTCATAAATCCTATTCTGGGCACTCCGTTCACAATACTGTTATTGTGTCCGTGGTGCCATTTCATAGTGGTAAGTTCCGGATTGTCCAAACCTGTTGGTTCCCCTTCAAAATTTGTGTCGTAACTTACCTCTATTGGGTCATTGGGATCCAATCCGTCCACATGGCCATCGGCAATATAGACCGTTGGCACCCTATCCTGGGTTGCGGCAAGGATATAGGAATAATCAAAACCAACCTCATTGGGACCAGGGGATATCCGTTCGTTCCAATTGACCATGCCACTTCCAAGTCCCAAATGCCATTTGCCCACAATGCCGGTGGCATATCCTTCCCCTTGTAACATCCTAGGAACTGTCATTAGGGTAGTATCTATAATCAATGGAGCCGTTCCCGGCAATATTTTGGCGTCCTTATTGCGCCATGGATACCGCCCCGTAAGTATGGCATACCTACTAGGGGTACAGGTAGCAGAAGTGGCATAACCGTTGGTAAACCGCACGCCGCCATTGGCCAGGGCATCCATATTGGGCGTGCTGATCTCCGTGGCACCATAAGCGCTCATATCCCCATAGCCCAGGTCGTCCATATAAATAAATACAATATTGGGCTTTTGGGAATTTTCTACAGGAGCGACCTCTCTTTCTACCTTGGATTTGCATCCTGTTAATAGTAAGATCACCATTAAGGCTTGGTACCAATTCATTTTACTTATTTTCATATTCTATTTAATTAATTTACTGATTTTGTTTTAACGGTTCGTAAGATACAGCCCTTCTGTTATTTAGTTTGGCCATGGTACTTAATCTTTTATTTGGACTAAACCTCAATGACCTCATTGGGGTCGGTACTTATTTCAACCGATGTAATACTTTTTTCATTTTGCCCTTCTCCTATGACCAAGGTATACCTGGCCAAAGAGTAAACAGGAGGAATATATTCGTTGCCCTTAACTCTTATCGATTTCACCATTTCATTGGTCTCCTCATTAATAACCCTAACAACTTGGTCGGATTCTTTAAACTGTAATCTGGGAAGGTAGCCAAATGCCCTTCTGCCATCATTATCATCTTGGCCAATGGTCAAAGGCCAACCAGGATAAGTGTTTTCTTTAGATTCCACCCCAAGATCTGCCAAAAACCGTATCGCCTCCATTTTTATAGTCCTAGCGGAGGTGTCAAAGGTAACTAGCCCAAAACCCGATGCCTTTTTATGAGCTTTTAAGTATCTGTTTTTCTCAAGGTTAAAATCATCGGTCGGATTCCCAACGGCATAGATATAATTA
This sequence comes from Arenibacter sp. P308M17, assembly GCF_003426735.1. Lineage (GTDB taxonomy): Bacteria > Bacteroidota > Bacteroidia > Flavobacteriales > Flavobacteriaceae > Arenibacter. Next base: position 623,119 of record NZ_QVON01000001.1, on the reverse strand, counting down.
GTATTTCCAAATCCATCACGATAACACCCTGTATTAGGTAATCCATGCGCTGGTCTATCCGTAAAAGGCACATTGACCGCGTCTGGCTGTCCCCATCTTGGATAACCGGTTGAAATGGCCGGGGTACAGAAGGTCCAGCCCCCATCCCGTACTTCATCAACACTATATTGTACCATAAAGGGTAGGTGCTGATCTCCGTTTATATGGAATGTACTGGCCTTTCTAATGGTGCGTATTACCTCGTCCCTTTTGGATTTAGGCCAACCCCCGGAATCCAAGTCCCCAAATAAAAACTCTTTTTTAGGGCCATGGTGTGTACCTACATTGGAGAACAGGGTCTGACTTAGCAATACTTTCATATACGATCCTTGCCAATCACCGATCCATCCATTTAAAAACTCCATTTGTTTATTTCCAAAAAAGGTGAGATTATTGGAATCAAGTTCCTCTGGTTTGGCCGGGGCTGTAAGGTGATCTATCCTACCTTCCCCGTTCCTCAGCATCTCCGGACCAGATTTAAAAAGCCTATCACTTACAATAGCGAAACTCACTTTTCCGTAAACCATTTGAGTGTACCAATTGGTTATCCCTGAAGGTAAAGGTAATGGATCATAAGGATCTGGAAGGTGACCACATTGGGTGCGGTATACCACATTGACCATTTTTGGGGTCTGTACAAGACCGCCGTGTGCATCCCTTACCTTTTCCCAATCTTCAAATGAAATACCTTCTCCCCCTTCTCCCCACAAATTGCCTTGGTAAACATCATGGTCATCCGGGGTACATACGGTAGGTCTATCGCGCATAATATTTCCAAATGCCCAGCCGAACATATACCACTTGCCGAGATAATTTAAAATGGCGCTGTCCTCTGGTTGTCTTTTAATAGGATATCCCCCATTGCCTTCGTACAATTGATCCCCTGAAAAATAAAGTATATCCGGATTCGTTTTTTCAAGGTTCTCGACCAAAGGTCTATAGGGATAACCCGCCCATTCTTGACAGGTAAGTCCCCCAAACCGAAGCGGCCGATCATTTGGTTCTTGCCTTATGGAACCTTCATAATAATGTTTTTCTTTGTCTATGGTATAGACCAAACGATAAGGTGTATTTTGGGCCGAATCCCAATTTTCAATTGAAAAAACGGTGCTAAGGGATACAGGATCAATTTCGATTTTTTCTTCCCTGACCCATTTACCTTTCTTAAAAAATTGAAGCTCCATCCTTTGTGGATCCTTGTTGCTTACAGGAGGTAGTTGTGCCATTAATTTAAGTTTTCCCTTCGAAAGAGTGTACATGGCCCAAAGAATAGGCCCAAAACTATTTTCAGGGACATGTGTTAATTTAGTGCCTTCCAAACTTATTGATCGAGACCAAAATGTACTCCCATCCTTTTCGTTCAAGTTTTGCTCCAAGGCTAGCAAACCTTCAATTTCGTTGGAAGAATTATAAACTAGCCGCCCTTTTTTTCCATCCATATCAATAACGGACAAGGAGTATTCATACCCTTTATTTTTTGGTGATACTTCTAATTCCATGGTAAAATCCGAGTAATCAAAATTTTCAGGAAGCTGAGCCTCCTTTTCGGCCACAAACATTTTCCCCTCCAGGGAAATACCAGCGGAAAGACCATCCCCGAAATAACAAGCCGCCTTTATACTTTTTGGATCTGTAGAATCTTTAATTCCTATAGTAAAACCAACGCTACCTTTACTGTCGTTATTTGTTAATAGACCCAATCTACTTTTAACCCAAAATTCCCCCTTGTCCTTTTTAAGAACATAGGTCAGTAAATGTAAACGGGCATTTCTTTTGGTACCGTTAAACTGTAGTCTATTATTCCTTATTTCCCAATCTTCCATGGGAACACTCCAAAAATCTTTTCCTATCCAGATCCTCTCGTTCAAATTTGTAAAATTGAAATCTTGGGATATTATCGGGCTATTGTTCACCTCCTCCAATATTGCCCCGCTTTGGGAAAAAAGATTGGAAAAGGGGTTGGCAATTACTGGAATTACCAACCCTACTTTTTGAATAAATTTTCTTCTTTTTAAGACCATTGCAAGAAAATGATTAATTCCCTAATTTAGGATTTACGTTGACCTCCGACTCTGGAATTGGCCAAACATCATCCACACCTTCGCGAAAATTTTTGCTGGTAACATACCATCTTGACTGTGGATCAATTTTCTTGGAAGTCGTCGGGTATAGGGTGGAATTCGGGAATGGTGCCCCCCAAAAATCGCCCACCAATGCCTCATCTCCTATTCCCCATCTAAAGATATCCCATAAGCGCTGTCCTTCCAAGGCCAACTCAATTCTTCTTTCATTTCTTAAAATTGGTCTCAATGCAGCGGCATTGGTTTCCGTAATAGGCGGTAAGCCTACAGAGGCCCTACCCCTTACGGCATTAATGGTAAGGTCCAATAATTGCTGTGTAATAGCATTTCCAGCCTCCAGTTCTGCTTCCAAATAGCTCAGCAATACCTCGGCATATCTTATTATTGGAATATTCCCTCCATAATCGGACAATAGATTTCCACTAAACGATTCATCAAAGAATTTTCTCAACCCATAACCTGTTCTAGTTGCTTGCTTGGAATAGGTCAATTGATCTACTGACCCGGAAGAATCTGGATGGCAATCATAGGTCCTTCCTGCAAAGGTAGCACCATCCCATATAAAATTGTACCTAAACCTAGGGTCCCTATTGGCTCCCATATCCTCATAGTTAAATCGAGGGTCCTCATATGACAAGGGCGTTCCATCATCAAAACCATAGGCATCGGCAAGACTACCCAAAGGGTTTACAATATGCCAGCCCGAGGCAACCGCCGGATAGGCATGCTGGGGCAATGAATTACCTGCCTGACCACCAAAATATTGGGCACTAAAAATGTTTTCACTACTATTCTCATTGGAAGGAATAAAAAGTGAACTGTAATCAGGATCAATAATATTATCGCCCATATCTATAATCTGTTTGTACACTATGGAAGCTTCAGGGAATTTCTTCTCCCCAAGATACAATCTTCCTAAAAAAGCCAATGCTGCCTGTTTACTGGCCCTACCAGCTTCTCCTGCATTTAATTCCCCGAATGTTGGAAGTGCGGCTGCGGCGGTTTTAAGCTCATTCTCAACAAAAGTCACCAATTCTGCCTTGGATGCCTTATCTACATTATTAGCTTCATCAGGTGTTAAAGTAGCCGTAACCAAAGGAGCGCTACCCCAAAACTGTGAAAGATAAAAATACTGTGTGGCCCTTAGAAACTGTACTTCGGCCTTCATCCTATCTATTTTAGCCTGTTCCATATTTACCTTTTCAATATTCTCCAAGAAATCGTTACAAATAGCGATTCGTTTGTAGGAACCCTTCCAATATCCATTAACAACGTTATTATTGGGCAGCAGGGTACCGTTGGTCAATCGGTTCTGGGTAGAATTATCACCTCTCCTATCATAGGCATTGTCCGTAGCAAATTCCATAAAAACAATGCCACAATAGGTCCACCAATCCGAAGGCACCACTTGGGTCCCATATTCCACGGCCCCTCTATAGGCTCCGGTCAGCGCTATGTTGGCATTGGACTCCGATGTCCAAAAATTATCTGCCGCAAAGGCGTTACTAGGAAATTGTTCCAGTTCCTTATCACAGGAAACAATTGCTCCCAAAGAAATGATGCCCAATAAAAGCCTCTTTATGAATCTAGAATTATATGAATATTTATTATATATTTTAATCATGATCTTAGAATTTTAGATTTAAACCAAAAGTGTATGTGGTTAATATAGGGTAATATGCTCCACCCCCAATTATTTCGGGATCCCATCCCTTTCTGTAGGAATTAAACGAATGCAAATTTTCTGCCCCTAAATAGAATCTTAGATTATCTACTCCAATTATATCGGTTAATGTATTTGGGAAATTATATCCTATCTGTATATTCTTTACACGCAAATACCCGGAATCAATTACCCAAAAATCGGAAGTCTCTGTATTGGCAGATCCACTGTTGGTCAACACTTCCAACCTAGGGTAATCAGGGTAACGCACAGGATTGTTGGGGTCGAACCTACCGTCCATCTGCCAACGTTGAATGTTTCCCAAGTTAAAGAAGGCATAACCGGCATAACCCGTTAATTGGCCTTTTACCTCAGCCGTTCCCTGAAATAAAACCGAAAGGTCAAAATTCTTATAATTAAAACCTAGATTGGCACCAAAAGTATATTTAGGGATACGACTTCCTAGATAGGTACGGTCATAAGTAGGGTCTATTTTGCCATCGGGTATACCATCTGGACCACTAATATCCTTATATCTAAAATCGCCCGCCTGTGCAGTTGGATTCACCGCTGACATATCTGGCCAGCTATCTACCTCCCCATCGTTTAAAAATACCCCATCGGCTTTATATCCATAGTACATTTGCATAGGATACCCTATAAATAGGTCGGAGCCATTCCCTACAAACCCATTGGGCTGCTCTACATTACCAAGTCCTAAGGTAATTACCTCATTATTAATGATGGAAAAATTAGCGTTAATGGAATATCCAAAATCTCCGGCATTTCCACGATGGCCCAAATCAAATTCCCATCCTGTATTTTTTACCTCTCCGGTGTTGGTTTCACTAATACCTACCCCTAGGACAGAAGAAACACTTGCTGAAGGCTTAAACAGCACATCTGTGGTATTTCTATTGAAATAGGTGGCGTTAAAAGTTAACTGGCCGTCAAAAAAACCGGTTTCCAAACCTATATCCGTAGTTTCCGTGGATTCCCATTTAATATTGGCATCCTTGTAATTGGCATATGCGGCACCTGTGGCAAGTCCGCCCCCCAAGGAATAATCCCTTCCCGAGGCCAAAACCGTTTGATATGGGTAATTACCTATATTTTGATTCCCTAAAATTCCCCATGAAGCTTTTACTTTTAAATTGGATACCCATGACACTTCCTCCATAAAGGATTCTTGGGAAACACGCCATCCCACTGCCGCAGATGGAAAAAACGCATACTTGTTATTTTCCGGAAAACGCGAGGAACCATCATAGCGCATAGTGGCCTCAAACAGATACCTTTCATTGAAGCTATATTTTAAACGGGAGAAAAACGATTGCAAGGCCCATTCGGCATCATAGCCCCCAGATTGTTGATTCTCTGCGCTACCAAGATCCATTACGGTATAGTCGTTGCTCGCAAAATCCTGACGATAACCGTTGAAAAGGGACAGCTCCTCATTTTCAAAGGAATATCCCGCCAATAGGCTAAAATCATGCGACCCAAATTCTTTGGAATACTCCCCGGTAAACTGCATGGTCTTAAAAATGGTCTTGTCACTTTGTTGATTGAGATAAGACTGACCTAAAAAAACATCTTCGTTAAGTCTTTGAGATGCCAAATAAGATCGTTGCTCGTAAAGAGTAAAATTATATCCACCTATTACGGAAAAGACCAAATCATCTGTAGGTTTCCAATCCAATTTCACATTAACCCCGGTCTTTGTTGTAGGGTTGTTCAAATAGGACTTGGAATCCAACCACGCCACTGGTGTTCCCCCACTTTCAGGTCCTATACCGTAATTGCCTTGGGAATCAACTCCCAAAAAAGTTGCTGGGTAACGCACTGCATTCTGAACCAGTTGATCTAAAAATCCCCCACCCTTATTGGCCGTGGCCTGAGGTTCTTTTCTCTCTTCCAAGGAGCCAAAAAACCTAGAGTTCAACTCAAACTTATCCCCTAATTTATTTTGAAGGTTCATCCTAAAGTTATAGCGGTCAAAGCTATTTTTGGGTACAATACCTTGCTGGTCCAAAATACCTGCAGATACATAGTACTTGTTTCTTTCATCGCCTCCATTTACAGTAAGGGTGTGGGATGTCTGTATTCCATTTCTGGAAAAAAGATCCTCCAAGAACCTGGTATTCGGATAATTATCAAGGTCGTTTTGTGCCCTGTATTTTTCAATGTCCTCAGCACTAAAACTATTACTTTCTGAAGCAATATTGTACATTTCAGCGTACTCCCAAGAGTCGGCAAATTCTGGAAGCTCAGTGGCCTCATTAAAACCTACATAACTATTATAGCTAACCGAAAATTTCTTATTACCTCCACTTTTTGTGGTAATCAATATTACCCCATTGGCAGATCTGGCACCATAGATTGCAGCCGAAGAAGCATCTTTAAGAACGGAGATTGAAGCAATGTCGTCTGGATTGATATCATTTAAAGTGCCCGCTATTCCATCTATCAATACAAGGGCATTTGGAGTGGCACCGAAAGAACCCACCCCTCTTACACTAATATCCCCTCCACTCTGCCCTGGCCTACCAGTCCTTTGAACTACCGTAACTCCGGGCATTTGTCCAGTTATCGCCTGGGATACCTGCGTTACCGGCCTATTCTCTATATCCTTGGAAGAAACTTGCGATATGGAGCCGATTACATTGACTCTCTTCTGGATACCATAACCAACAACTACCACTTCGTCTAAGCCAGCCGCACTTTCCTGTAGGCTAATGTTAAGGTTGGTTTTACCATCTATAGGCACTTCTATAGTTGAAAAACCAATATAGGAAACTACCAGAATGGCGTTGGCATCTGCTACCTCAATAGAAAAATTACCGTCAAAATCGGCTATTACCCCATTTGTGGTTCCTTTTTCCACAATATTGGCCCCAGGTAATGGAGTACCAGTATTGTCCACAACTGTACCTGAAACGGTAGGTTGTTGCAATCCCCTTACCCCAGTGCTACTTTGGTCAACTTTTTCTTCTATTGCTCCAGGCTTTAATGCTATTTGTTTGTCCAGAACCTTATAAACAATATTGGTTCCTATAAACACTTTCTCCAATATCTTGGAAATAGTTTCCCTTTTCACTTTTATGGAAATCATTCTTTCCAAATCCACTTCTTTAGTGTCCACAAAGAACTTAAATTCCGTCTGGGATTCAATTTCATTGAGAACGTCGAACACCTTAACATTGTTAAGATTCAAGTCTATTTTTGTACTTTGGGAATAGGTACTTGCATTAACTTGAAAAAGTGCAACTAATAAAAACAGGGTTGTTAATTTCATTTTTAAATCGAATCGCCATGGAGAACCATCACGATACCGCGGTTTGTTAAATTTTTTCATAATTTAGTAATACGTTTGGTGGTTAATAAAAATTTTTAATCACTTTAATCTGCCAGAAAATGTCGCAAGCATTTTCTGGTTTTTTTATAAAGTAGATTGTGTCCTAGACTCTAAAAATTCACTTCATATTTAACTGTTTTAAGATTAATTAATTACTATTTCATTTTGATCAATGATGTACTCAATAGAATAAATTTCATTTAAAGTTCGCAACACCTGTTCTATACTTTCAACATCGAAAACCGCATTATAGGTCTTCTCTTCCAGAATTTCATTATTGTTTATAATAGAGACATTGTAGTGCCTTTCCAGTTTCTTTCTGATGATTTTAAATGGGGTATTTCTAAAGATCATCCTTCCTTCTACCCAACCGGTATACTCATTGGTATCTACTTTCGCCACGATGGTCGCTTTTGAGTCAGGGTTCCATTCCCCTTTATAGCCCGGTTCCAATAAAAATGCGGTCGAAGCATTGTATGCATCACCTTTTTCGTGCAGCGCAACAGATCCTTCCACAAGAACAGTATTGATATTCTTGTCTTCAGGATAGGAAGAAACATTGAATTTTGTTCCCAAAACCCTTACGTTTAATTCGTTTACATTAACTACAAAAGGTTGGTTTACATTTTTGACAACATCAAAAAAAGCTTCCCCTTTTAGGAATACTTCCCTTTGGGCGCCTTCAATAAATTTTACCGGATATTTAATGGAGCTCCCTGCATTAAGGTGAATAGTTGTGCCATCGGACAAAACCAGCTTAAAGGTTTTTCCATAAGGAATGGTCAATTCGTTATATATAGGCGTTGAAGAAGAAAGATCATTGGCAACACTCTTATAATTCAAGACATTCCCTTTCTGGGTTCCAACCAGCTTTCCTTTCTTGTCAACAAAAGTTTGTTCTCCATCCTCAGTTATAACCTGAATATTTCCGTTGCCCAATTGCAAGGTTATGGCGTTTTCATCGATGATAGGTAAATCGGAATTTGATTTTTGTTGCGTAAAGAAATACCCTATGCCCAAAAGAAGTAGGAAGATAGCGGCATACATTATAAGTCCGGAAAACCTAGGTTTCGACTTGTTGTTGTCCAATTTGGATTCCAATGCCTTCCACGCCAGCTGGCTATCTTCATCGCTTTTGGCGCCCAAGGCCCAGGCCTTTTTAAATTGAATAAAGACACTTTTATTCTCCGGGGAATCATCTATCCATTGGAAGATTCGTTCCACTTCCTCCTCTGTGGCATTCCCTAAAAGATACTTTGAAATTAAATGGTGATCCATTAACTGGAATTTAGCGTTCCAATTAAGTACACCTTAGAAGTCCTTTACCCTACATTGAATTGTGATTTTTTTTGCTAAAATTGCAAAAAACAATAAATAAATATATGTAATACGTAATGGGAGAGTCTTAATTTAAGGAATTTGGTTGCTCGTGTAATATTGGCCTCTACTGCCTTGAGAGTGATACCGAGCTCGTCCGCAATCTCTTTGTTCTTCTTATTTTCAAATCGCTTTTTTACAAATACCAGCTTACATTTGTCCGGTAATTCCTCTATAGACTTTTCAATAAGGCTTTCCAATTCCGAAAAGGTGACGGAGTCGAAATTCAAGGAGTTCAAAATTTCAGTGTGCAAGCTGCCCTCCCTATCTTGCAGTTGTTTGGATTCATACTTTCGAACAACCTTGTTATGCCTTATTAAGTTTAAACAATCGGTTTTTACCGAGGTATACAGAAAGGATGGGATTCCATTGACTTTTTGGACCTTTTCCCTATTCTCCCATAGTTTTATAAAGGCATCCTGGGCAATACTTCCTGCTTTGTCCTTGTCCCTTATAAACTGAATACCGAACCCAACAATACTATTGTAGTATTCCTTAAAATAATACTCAAAAGCACGGCGATCTCCTTCCTTAAATTGAAGGAAGCGAAAATCGGCCGAACTTATAAGCTCTTTTTCCATTATGGATTACACAAATTTATCTTTGGATAGCTACGTATTTAGCACCTAAATATACACATTTTTATTAAATGTAAAATTTACGTGTTAAAAAATAAAGCCCCTTTGTTCTATGTCGTATTCAATGTACTAATGGGTCCATTCTCTTTTAGTAAAGTCATCTTAGAGATTCTGTGTTCTTCTTGGCGTGGTTTGTTACACTAGGCCTTTCCCTAAAACTTTAAACATACCGGTTGCGGAAGGTGTATCTGGTTTCCAGTATAATTAAGTAGTCCGGTTTGTTTATCTACCTCAAAAACAGTGATATTGTCCGATTTTTGATTGGCTACCAAAAGAAAGTTGCCATCAGGAGACAAGGTGAAATTTCGCGGCCAATCCCCTTGCACAGATACTATGGTCAAAAGCTTTAATTCTCCGCTTTCGGATACCGAATAAACAGCTATACTATTATGCCCCCTGTTGGAAGCATATAGAAATTTCCCATCCTTACTAATATGAATATCGGCACAGGCATTCGGTTCCTGGTAACCGTCCGGGAGTGTACTCTTTTTATCTATTGTTGTAAAAACTCCGGTCTCTTCATCCACCGTGGCCGATACAACGGTACTGGACAGTTCATTTATTATAAACACCATGTTCTGAGTGGGATGGAAGACGAGATGTCTTGGACCGTCTCCGGGGTCCAATTGTAGACCAACTTTAGCTTCTCCCAGTTTATTGTCCGAATCTATTGGATACGTTAAAACCTGATCTATCCCCAAATCCACGGCATATAAAAATTTTCCGTTTTGGGAAAATTGTACACAGTGTGCGTGGGCCGATTTTTGATTCGGATGTGGCCCACTTCCATTGTGCTGTATCCCTTGTGGATCATCTATCATACCCCCTTTTTCATCCAAGGGATAAAGAACGATACTTCCGGAACTATAATTTGCGGCCGCAAGAAGATGCTCCTCGGGACTTACCCCAACATAACAGGCTCCATCCCCTATGCTGGGGAGATTGCCCACTCTATTCAAGGCCGTTTTATCTTTGTTCCATTGAAATGCCGATACACTCCCCGGCTTGGTTCCATTGGAAGAATAGACCCTGTTCCCATCCTTGGAAAGGTAAAGGTACCCGGGCTTGTTCTCTTCGGCCACGCGCCGACTATTGGTAAGTTCCCCCGTTTCAGGATTAAAGTCGAGCTGGTAGATACCCTGGCCGTCCCCTTCTGCAAAAGTCCCTACCAAGAGTTTTAGATTTTCTTTTTGAATCGGTGCTTCCATCATCCCCGTTGGGGATTTCTTGGATTCGTTTTTACACCCTGCCGGTATCAATAAAAGAACAAGAAATAATAGAAAACCAATAGATTGTTGCATAATAATAAAAGTTAGGTATTGATCCTGTTAAATATATTCAATTATTTCAAGAAACTGTTTAAGTTTTACCCTTTGGTTCTTTTAGCTGCCCTTACGCCAGCTGGCCCCTTCACTAAAAACAGCTACCAGCAGTTTTCTTAACGTTCGGTCCTACCATGCTTCAGCTATTTTTCGGTCCGTAGCTATAGCTATGCACCTTAAAATACCTTCGCCTGACGAAAACCTGCCTGCCGGCAGGCAGGAATACACTATAAAATATTCCAAAAACAAAATTTAAACAGTTTCTAAACTCCCTCTATTTGAGATTTTATCTTGATAAAGTGCTCGGCAAGGCCCTTAAAATCCCTTTCTTGAATAAGCCTTTTATCAAAGAGCGAACTGCCCATGCCAACGCCTACAACTCCGGCCTCAAAAAAAGATTTAATATTTTCCACAGAAACTCCGCCGGTGGGCAAAAGCTTAATGTTATTCAGTGGAGCCGAAATGTCTCTAATAAATTGGACCCCAAGCTGGGAGGCCGGGAATATTTTTACGGCCGATGCGCCCAATCGCCATGCCCTATATATTTCCGTAGGAGAATAGGCTCCCGGGAAAATAGGAATCCCTTGGGCTACGGCAGTTTTAATAACGGCCTCATCAATAATCGGGGTCACCATAAACTGGGCTCCGGCAGCCAAAGCCTTTTCATAATCTTCCATATTGCAGACCGTACCGGCACCCACATTGAGCTGATGAAAATTAGTACGCAACACAGATATCATTTCGGCAGCTCCGGGAGTGTTCATGGTAATTTCTATGGTATGTAGGCCTGCCCCCACATACGCCCTGGCAATATCCGGCATTACGTCCATGGACACTCCCCTTACAATACCCACAATGGGAGCCCTTTTATAAAGTTCCCAAGAAAATGATTCTTTATTTGACATATGTTTCCAATATTTTTCGCTGACCGACCAATAGGGCCGATGCTATAATTTGTGGCTCAAAACAGACCAATCGGTCCTTGGTCAACAACGATTTCAAGGCCAATGTGTACAATGGGTTCTGTATTCCGGTAACCGCAAGGTATACCGTTTCATTATTCCCTTTCAAATGGGACAACTCGGCCCCGATCAACAATCCCGAAAGAAAATAATAGTTTTTGGCAGGGGAGGCTTTATGTATCAAGCTATGTGCCCTAATGGAAAAAAGCGATGCCATATGTTGGTTGGCTACCCCTTTTTTGACGCCATCCAAAAAGATATTTTCATATAATGGCTCCCATGGTACTTCCTCCATAGAACCTGACAAAATACTGTGTTTCCCAATAATCTCAAACAACTCCCCGGTCATGTAGGTAGTAAAACCTATAAAATGTCCGTTATGGTACCGAATATGTTTACTGTGGGTTCCTGGCAGTAAAAGCATCCCCTTTCCACTCTTGGGCAGGTGGTCCGAAAGTCCAATGGCCTGGATTTCCTCCCCACGCATTACATCGGTGTCGGTGCGGGCCCCGGAAATTAAAAGGAGGTTCAGGTCTCGGCCCAAAACAATGGAACTGCTTATTAGGTCTTCTCCCGTAAAGGCGATAGGCAATTTGCAGTAATCCAATTCCTGCATGCCTATGGAAGATGACAGCATTCCGGAAGCAACCAAAGGGTAGTTTCCCAAACTGTTCAAATCCAACTTTTCCAGCTGCGCCAATAAATAATCTGCAAAAAAGGCCTGCTGGGATAGTTCCTTTTGTTGTTTAAATAACCGATGGCATTTTTTGATCCCCAAATTGGTCCTATATTCCGAAAGTACCTTTAGGGAATGGGTATCCACCAAACGCAGTCTAAAATTGGAGGTGCCCCAATCGCAACTGATAAATTTTTCTGGCAGCCCCCTATTTGTCATAATGCTCGAATTTGTTTTTAGATCGATTGGATTTTATTCCCCAATGGGCCGGCACAAATCATAATGACATTGGGGAATGTACCATAGATTCCATTAATTCCGAAAAATACGTTATTTATTTTCAACCTTAAAATATATCTCTCTGAAGCTAAACGGGTATAGGTACAAATTCTTACTTTAGTCGGTTTTCCGTTTTTTAAACCACAAGTCCTCCAAGCTTAAATTCAGGGTAAGTACATGGTAATTTTCCTTGACAAGTATATTCTCTATTAAGCCTGAGGATCCATAGGAATAGGACAGATTGATCATGGAATTGTTGCCCCGCCCAATTGGCAGACCAATGCCGGCAGTAAAATTATGGCCCTCTATTTTTTCACCGTTAATGGACAAATATCCACTGTCATGGTTAAAACCAGATCTATAACGAATACGTTGGTTATATTTATAGCTATTGGCATTTCTCACAAATTCCAGGCCCACCGCATAGATATCCTGATCCATATAAGTGCCAATATTCTCGGCCTGTCCGGTATCGCTCCAATAGTTCTTTTTATAATCGGTATTTAGGGTAAAGAATTTTAGAAAATTGGTACTTAGCCCTACCCCCAGTTCCAAAGGCATTTTGAAATCCGCAACCGTATCACTTTCATCCTCCTCCACTTGTATTTCAACCCCTACAAGACTTTTAACTACAGAGCGTCTTACACTCCCTTTTAGACGGGTGGGGAATTGCACCGTACTTCCAATGGTAATAGTATTGGTGAGGTCATATTGCAATCCCAGACCAAAACGGGTGCCGCTATAATTGGTATCCTCTGTGGAAACCAGGGCACTACTGTAAACCTGAAAAGATTCTTCTTCCTCAATTTTTCCAAATAATATGGAAAAACTGGCCCCGAACCTCAAATTGTCGGTAATCCCATACCCTAGATTTAACTTAAGATCGCTCATTCCCCCAAGTCCGTTAACATTACTTTCAAAGGTATCTTCGGAGCCTTCAATATTGGTTTTCACCCCTAACAAGGTATAGCCAACATCGGTATATGGAACTATGGCAATACCCGCCCCCAACCTGTCCGCTATTCGAAAGGCAAGGGCCAGATTGGAAAAGTTGACCGTAGTTTTTGTTTCATCGTTTATCCTGTTGCTATAATTGTTATACTTTCCCCTTAATCCCACATCATAAAAAAATGAATTTTGGGGTATCAAGGCAAAATTGGCAGGATTTAAATTGTTTATTTCCGTATCGGATTTCAATGCTATCCCGGAATACCCCGTTCCATTGGTCCTCCCAATACTGGTCTGATTTATTACCCCAAGACCATATAGGGAATAAGGTGAACTTGTAAGTCCCTCGGATTGGCCCAAAGCAGGAATTGCAAATAAAAATATTAGAAAAAGGGCCAATAAAGGTAATTTATTCCTCTTCATCATATATGGCATAGGTTAGTTCTAATTTTACACCCTGATCGGCCTTATTCCCCATTAAAACAAAGCGGTCTACAGTACTGTTATAATTATCCGGTAAAAGAATAATGGTATTGTCCGTATCCCTTTCCGATGACAAAATACCTTCTACATAGGTGGTAAGAGGTATTTCATAATAAACATCATTGAATTCTTCACCAACACGGTTTAGGATAGCTTGCACACTTGCATTGTCCGTTCCAACCAATTGATCCGTTAAATTGTTGTTCTGATCTACTATATATAGCGATAGGCTGTCCCTTAAGGCCAGTGCATCATTATAAGATCCCAAAACCGGTTTAATTTTAAGAACGGCATTCAACAAGGTGCCCTGTCCCCGAATATCGAACAGCGTTTTTAAATTGGGGAATTCTATTTTGGTCGTGTACCCTATACCGGATTGAACAAAACTTTGATTCTCAGATTCCGAACTATTGAGGACAACTTTCTTATCCGTTAATGTCTTTAGATATTCGTTGGTCTCGACCACCGACATCCGGTTAAAGAAAGGAATAGGGCTACTTGTAGTGTTTATGGCAAAATCTGCTGTTAATTGGGTGCGACTGGATTCTCCGGGAATACTGTAATACATTCGCATTACACTAGTAGAAAAATTAAACCCTACTATGGCCCCATTGTCGTCTTCATCCGGTTGAAAGGTTACCCCAGGAAAGTAATCCTTAAATTCTTCTGCATTTGTAATATCCTTTTACTGTAACTTCCCAAAAAGGGCAAGCCCCAAGGTGTCGCTCAATTTTATAAACAAAGAATCAGTTTCATAAGGTCTGGGTGTATAGGTTATGGAACCCAAATCTTCCTCTAAATATGCCACCTTACTGGTATTGTAGAAATCGCTGCGATCTGCCGGATACAATATTTCACTTAACCTTTTGATATGGATGGTATTGCTTTTTAAGGTGTCATTGTAATAATAATTGTCATATTTAAGCATAAAGGCGATACTATCGTACTCCGCTTCGGAATCAATGGAATAGTTTTTGGGCAATAATTCTGTATAACTCGCACTTCTTACGGCCCCAAAAACGGGATCCATATATTTTCCTATCAGCATACGGGAGGCCTGTGAGGTGATCAGGCTATCAAATTTCATGGTATAGGTCTCCACCTTCATGGTATCTATTTGCACCACCCGTATATTACTGTTGGTAAATGTGCCGCCAGCAACAAAATCGGAATCATTAATAGTATCCGTACTACATGAAACCATTAATATCGACCAAGCCATAAGTCCAAGGAATTTTTTCATTCGTTTATGATTTATGGTCAAAAGTATAGGGGTTTTGGCAGCCCGGAAACCCCAATAGACCAACCCATTAAGTTATAGGACCAATAGCCCCATTTTACCTATTAAATACCGTCTTTGATTGGTAGATAAAATACCCGTTTTCATATGTTAAATAGAAGCCTTTATCTATTTAAGTTTTAAACACGGTCTTCGCCAATTAGATTTGAACAAAAATTTACGAATGAAGTACATGAATAACATGAAGGCCGGGATAAACCACATTAAGGTGTTGGCTATGGCCTGCTTGGCCCTTAGCGCAATGGTAAGTTGCTCTAACGACGATGAGGAAGAAGATTTGGGAAATTGGACGGACAGATCGGTATTTGATGGCAGTCCACGTAGCGGAAGCGCCTATTTCACCATTGGGGACATAGGGTATTGTGGAGTAGGGTTCGATGGGGATGATTACCTAACCTCCTTTTGGTCCTATGACATGGATGGTGATTATTGGTCCCAAAAGGCCGATTTCCCGGGAACGGCGAGGAATGCCGCTGTTGGTTTTACCATAAACGAAAAGGGGTATATTGGGTCTGGCTATGATGGCTTGGACGAACTGTCGGATTTTTATTCCTATGATCCAAGCACTAATACCTGGACCCCAATTGCAGGGTTCCCATCCACTCCAAGGCGAAGTGCTGTGGCATTCGGTATAAATGGCTTTGGTTACTTCGGTACCGGTTTTGACGGTGACAACGACCGCAAGGATTTTTGGAAATATGACCCCTCCACCGATAGCTGGATCGAGTTGGTAGGTTTTGGCGGCGACAAAAGAAGAGCTGCAACTACCTTTACAATAGGAGATCAGGTATATATGGGGACAGGGGTTTCCAATGGCATTTATTTGGATGACTTTTGGGCGTTTGATCCTGCCACGGAAAGTTGGACCCAAAAACTGGACTTGGACGAGGAGGATGATTACACCATTGTACGGAGCAATGCGGTAGGTTTTACCATGAACGATTACGGATACATAGCCTGTGGAACATCTGGCGGAACCTTACAGTCTATTTGGGAATATGACCCTGATACCGATACATGGGAATCCAAAACAAGTTTTGAACGAACCTCAAGGCAGGATGTGGTAGTATTCTCCAACAATGTAAGGGCGTTTATTGGCCTAGGACGTTCGGGTAGTTTATACTTGGATGATCTGGAAGAGTTTTTCCCATATGACGAATACGACGACGAAGATTAGTGATTTCGATTATGTTTATTTGCTGATTAGTAAACCACCTCTGGGCAAGCCCACGAAGCATTGAAAGGAAATTCAAGTTTGATTTCGACGCAAGCGTCGGAGCATTTAAATCTCGATTATCGAGTAAAAAGAGCTATGCTTTATGGTGTAGCTCTTTTAAAATGAAAAACAAAATGAAAAGAATTTTAGTAGCGTATATTTTGATAACGGTGGTAGCCGTATCTTTGTTATTCAGCTTTTCAAATTACTCTTTAGGTACAACAAAAGGCAAAACACCATTTCATTCCCAAATATTTAAAGTGGGTAGTGGCTATGGATATCAAATTGATCTAAAAGGTAGAATACTTATAAAGCAGGAGTATATTCCTATTTTGGAAGGAAAAAGACCATTTACAACCGCCAAGGATGCCCAGCGTACCGCCAATAAGGTAATCAGCAAATTATTAAAAAAAGAGAGTCCCGTTTTAACAATTTCCGAACTAGAGGAATTAAAACCATACTAAAGAAATACATGGTCCTTGATAAAAAAAATATTCCGAAATGGCTAGTTCACCTCCTTTTATGGTGTACGCTGTCCGGAATTTTATTTTATCCCTTTTTAACGGGATCCAAGAGCCATACCTATGGTCTTGTTGCTAAATTGCTATTGGCAATAGCCCTGTTTTACTTCAATTACAACTATCTGGTACCAAAATTTTTACTAAAAGAGCGCAGGTGGACCTATATAGTCTTATCTATACTACTTCTTTTGGCCCTTGGTCTTTTTACAAATATCGCATTCCCTCCAACTCCTCCAGAAGACCTAGCACGAAGGGGAATGCCTATGCACCCACCAAGCGAAAGGGGTCTAGGTATAATACGGTTTTCACTGATGACCAGTGTTATCTTTGCTATTCCCTATATTTTCAGCACTATGTTAAAACTGTATACTGAATGGCAGACCAACGAAGATCTTCGGAAATTGGTGGAAAAGGAAAAAATACAGACCGAGCTCCAATTCTTAAAGACACAGCTCAACCCACATTTCCTATTCAATTCCTTGAACACTATTTATTCACTTTCCGTTAAACAATCTACCGATACCCCCGAGGCGGTCATTAATTTATCAGAACTGATGCGATATATGCTGTACGAGGCCGATAAGGGACATGTACCCTTAAGCAAGGAACTGGAATACATAAAAAGTTACGTGTCATTGCAAAGGCTACGTCTGGCCAATAGTGAAAATGTGATGCTAAAAATATCGGGCGAGGAGAAGGGGAAATTTGTCCCCCCCCTATTGTTCATCTCCTTTATTGAAAATGCATTCAAATACGGTACCGATTATAACGGCAAAACCTCTGTTAAAATAAACCTTTCCATAGATAATGAATCCATTCATTTACAGGTAGTGAATATAATAGGAACCTTTAAGGCAAAATCGGGAAGCAGCGGGCTGGGTCTGGAGAACGTCAAAAATAGATTGAACTATTTGTATCCACATTCACATGTCTTGCTTATAAACGATGACGGAAAGTCCTATGAGGTAAATTTAACCCTAAATTTAAAAAGCCGTGAATTGTATAATCATTGATGACGAACCCCTGGCAATAGATGTATTAACCGACTATTGCAAAAAAATAGACTTTACGGAAGTGGTAGGAACTTTTACCAATCCTTTGGATGCCATTACCGTTATAAAGGAAAAAAAGGTGGATTTAATTTTTTGCGACATAGAAATGCCACAAATAAGCGGTCTTGAATTTATAAATGCCTTGGAAAATAGGCCATTATTCGTTTTTACTACTGCCTACGCACATTACGCCGTAGAAGGGTTTGAGCTTAATGCCGTTGACTACTTGGTCAAGCCTATCCCTTACCATAGATTTATTAAGGCCGTTTCAAGGACCAAGGAGATTTTGGCTCAAAGAAAGGTGCCTTTAACTGCCAATATTTTTCCTTCCAATGGCGGAAACACCGATTCGCAAAAATTCATATTTGTGAGGTCGGAACATGAAAACATTAAAATAAATCTGGACGAAATTGAGTATATACAAGGGCTTAAAGACTATTTAAAAATTCATATCAAGGGCACCAACAAGACCATCCTGACACTTCTAAGCTTTAAGGATATTTTGGACAAATTACCGCAAAACCAATTTATACGGGTACATAAATCTTTTGTGGTGAATGTAAATGTCATTAAGACCATTCAAAGGAACCGGATCGTTATCAACGACACCCGTATCCCTATCGGAGAAAGCCACAAGACTCAATTCTTTGCCTTCCTGGGATTGTGATCGGCCATAATAATTAAATTCCACTCTTTAAGGCCTCCTTTTTCTTCCTTGCATAGTACCGGCCCTCTTTTACATAGTAGGAGCCAACCGGAGGTGCGTTATCCCCAAACTCCTTCCTTATGTACGTCAGTATCTGGGCTATTTCTTCATCTTCCAAGTAATCTACCGGTGGCATCACGCCGTCATAGGTCTTTCCATTCACTTCGATAGGCCCTTTTAAGCCGCTCAAAACAACATCTATGAGTACTTTTTGGTCCCCTTTGACCCATTCGGAACCGGCGATAGGCGGAAACCTACTTCCATCTCCCATCCCATTGGCCATATGGCAGGACCCACAGTATTTATTGTATAATACTGCTCCTGCCTCTGCCCTGAGCGGTGTAAGGTCATCTCTTTTTTCATCTGGAGTTTTGATATGCGGCAACTCTTTAAGTTTTTCCATTTGCGAAAGCTGATCCCTGCCGAAATTCCTTTTATCCCCTTTGTACATGACCCGCCAAATTTTTCCGTGTTCACTTTCGCTGATATACAAAGATCCGTCCGGTCCCATGGCAATGCCCATGGGCCTGTATCCCGCATCGTCGGTATCAACTATTTTATCGACCTGTGTAAAACCGTCGGCAAAAACCTCCCACTCGCCCGCTTGCCCATTTTTAAATGGGACAAACCCAATAAAATAACCGGCCTGAGGAAAAGGTGCCCTAATGGTTGAACCGTGAAAGGCGATAAAGGCACCGTTTTTATAATGTTCAGGGAATTGATCTCCCTGATAGAAATGCAGGTCGTTAGGTGCCCAATGACCTGGAAAACCAATTAAAGGCTGGGCGTATTTGGCTCCATCACCCTCCTTTTTGCCATCCCCCCCGTACTCGGGATTTAGTAGTTTTTTGCCCTGCATATGATCGTAATAATAGTACGGCCAACCAGCATTGGTCCCCTCCTCGATCTTAAGAAATTCTTCCGACGGCAACATAGCACTTTGCCAAGGGGAAAAATACTCGGGCCAATTACGGTTCAGGTTGTCCCTTCCGTGCTGTAAGGCGTACAAGGTATTATCGTTGTGGTTCCAATCCATTCCCACAATACTCCTGATACCCGTGGCATAGCGGTATCCATCCTTTTGTGTCTGACCGGGCTTGTTGGTGTCAAACTGCCATATACCGGCATGCCACTCCAGTTCCGGGCAGGGATCCTGCCCCAGTGCGCCGGGTTTTCTGTCCTGTCCCTTTGATTGGCAGATATCCCCAGGGGAGCCAAAGGGAACGTACATATGGCCGTCCCGGTCAAAAGTCAGTGGTTTGGCAATATGGGAATAACCATGTGGGGAATTTCGATAATCATCCGTGAGCATGATCTCCGGTTCACTTTCGGGCACCAACTTTCCTTTTGTAAGTTTTTGCCGATACACGGTACTCGCTGTGCTATAATATAAATAATCCTTATAGATCCGCATCCCTGTAGCGTAATAACCCCGCGGATCAAATACCCCGAACCGTTCTATTTGGTCCGCTTTTCCGTCATTGTTGTTATCGCGCAGACCAATATTCTCACCTTGTTCATGGGCAAATCGCATCTTAATATAGATATCCCCATTATCGTTGACTGCAAGATGCCTTGCCGGCCCGATACTGTCCACCACCACTACCGCCTCAAAACCTTCCGGAAGTATCAATCCCCCATTATCAATGTCTCCGGGCGGCAAATTCTTGGAACATTGTGCTAAAATGCCGGATAACAGCAGCATATATAGGACGCTTTTTAAGTGAATGGGTACTGCCATATCTTTATATTTTCTTTTCCGTGCCAAATAGCGTTATATTGATTACAGTCTAGTAGTGTTACATCCCCATGGATGCGTTGAAAAATCATTGTCTATTTTAGTCGCCATAGGAAAGCGCATGCAACCTTTTATCCAACGCACATAAATCCCTGATTCCCATACCAAACCATACCTCCTAAACTAATCAAATTTGTTGAAATATTTAAAAAATATTTTAAATGGATGATTCCAATATGGTTTTGGTATAAAACTTCAAAATCTTGAGGGTATGGCCTGGGCAGAGCAGAATTTTCAATTCTTTAATGGATCAAAAACCCAGATTTTGGACTTGATCCCCAATTAGTCATGATCCAAATAAACTAAAGAAAATGACAGAATATTAACAGACGAAAAAAGCCCCCAACTTGCGTTGAAGGCTTTTAGCGGTCCGGACGGGACTCGAACCCGCGACCCCCTGCGTGACAGACGATTAAAATTACATTTCATTTAACGCTTTTAACTATCATTTAGATTGATTATCAGTTAGTTAAGATTTGTAATTTTATATCGGCCGTCATCAAATATGGTTCTAAGATCCAATTTGTTGTACCTATGTTGTACCCATTAAACTAAAAGCTATGTCCAGTATCAAGATTGTTTTGCGAAAAAAAGGCCTTTCCGATGGAACTTATCCTGTCTGCCTAAGAATCACTAAAGATAGAAAAACAAAATACTTCAACACAATTTTTAAAAGCTCAGAAAGGGAATGGGATACCCATACCGGTTGTTTTAATAAAAACAATGCCAACTACATTCAAAACAATAGGCTGTTGTTGAAAATAAAAGACCGGGCACTAAAAGTCTATGCAGACCTTGAATTTAAAAAAGAATTTTTCAACCTGGACGATTTTGGTCAGCGATTCCGGGTGGACAGCAATCCTGCAAACGATGCTGTTTTTCCTTTTTGGGAAGAAATAGTTTCAGAATTAAAACTCTCGGGAAGAATGGGCAACGCCACAATGTATGAAGAGACCATGAAATCGGTCAAAAACTTTTGCGGACATAGAAAAATAAGGTTTCAGGACATTACCAATACCTTTTTAAACAAATATGAGGCATGGCTAAGATCCAGAGGCGGAACGGATGGTGGAATCAGCATAAAGCAACGCACTTTGAGAGCATTGTACAATAAGGCCATTGAACGGAATATTATAAAGGACGTAGACCACCCTTTCAAGACCTATAAGATATCAAAACTAAAAGGTCAGGGTATCAAAAAGGCCTTGGACTTTGATCAGGTAACCAAAATCATCAACTTTGATGTATCCCATTATCCACATTTAACAGATTCCAGAAATTATTTTGTATTCAGCTTTTATACCAGAGGGATGAATTATACCGATATGATGGTCCTCAAATGGCAAGATGTCGAGGCAACAACGATTTCTTATATCAGAAGCAAAACCAAGGGCAGGTTTGTTATAACCATTCTTCCACCGGTACAAGAAATCCTAGATTATTATCAACAACATTCGTTGCCCACTAAATATGTATTTCCCATCCTATTAAAGGACGGTCTCACCCCGGCCCAGATCGATCATCGTAAAAAGAAGACCCTGGCCAAATATAATAGGGACTTAAAAGAAATAGCAAGACTATGTGGTATAAACAAATCCTTGTCCAGTTATGTGGCACGGCATAGTTTTGCCAATTGTTTAAAACAAAAAGGAGTGGCTACAGATATTATTGGAGAATCATTGGGACACAAAGATTTGACCACAACCCAGGTTTATTTAAAGGAATTGGGGAGTGCAGTTCTTGACGATGCTGCGGCTTTGCTGCTTTGAACAAAAGTAGTAAATGTAGTAATGCTGTTATAAAATACCTTTTGATATGACTTTTTGGTTTTGCCGATACAATATCATACATCAAATGTAAAAAAGTTATTTCCTTTAATATTTAAAATTATCTTAGTAAAAATTCGGATTTATTCCCAATATTTGGAAATCAACTCGAAAAATACTAAAGTTCCCCTTAAGGCTTACAAATTAGGCCTTGTTTGAAGAGGTTTTTTATCAAAAAGACGATTATCAAATTCTAGCTGATAGCTTTCTAAGGACATATATTTACATTAATTCCGTTGCAAAAGTCTATTTATATTTTTAGTTACTCCAATCAAAAAATTGAATATCCAAGTAAACTGGATAATTTTGTATCTTAACTTTTTAATGCAAATAAGCCACGTATGCCGGATAGAAACTGTTTAATATTGACTCAATACCGAAATGAAGGTCAGTATAACGACTTTATAGGTAAATTTTACCATTTCCCGGCCTCCTCAAAAAAAAATTATTTAAAACAATTCGATAATTTACCTATTGAGATCGTTTATTACGAACCTGACAAGAAAGGGGAAGGGGTTTTTTATGGGTATGGAAAAATCAAAACTCCACCGTTTAAGGATAAACGAGAAGATGGATACTATTTTGTAGCAATATCTGATTATCGGGAATTCTCTAACCCAGTTCATTTTAAAAATGAATATGGAGAGATTATTGAGAAAATATTTAATGAAGAATTTTATAATTATAATAACGCTGTTCGAAAAATTAATCCAAAATTTTTAGATGAGTTATGTCTTGATGGTGGAATTTTATTGAATTTTATTGCTGATGCCCATCTCTTACAAGTTCTAGGAGAACAGTTAATTGCTTCTGAAAGGGTTGGTATCTTAGAGTTAGTTAAAAATGCCTTTGATGCCGGCGCAGTAAATTGCAACGTTCGCATTGAGAAAGTTCCAAATCTATCTGAGATACCTGAAAATCTTTATAGATATAATCATTTAGATGGACCAGTTATTATTATCGAAGATGATGGAAGCGGAATGACAAGAGAACAGATAGAATTCGGCTGGTTAAGACCAGCATCTACTATTAAGACAAATGTCAAAGATCGACTTAAACGAGAAAAAGAACGCGCCATAAAAGAAGGTAAATTAGAAGCATATAATAGAATATTCGAGCAAGCAAAACAAGCTAACAAAGGAAGAATACCACTTGGAGAAAAAGGGGTGGGAAGGTTCGCGTGTAATAGATTAGGAAGTAAATTAGTTATTAAAACTAAAACGGCAGATAATGAATATGAGTATCTATTGGAAATTGATTGGGATGATTTTAATTTAATAGATGGTGTTTATAAAAATTTAG
The DNA here is from genome assembly GCF_003426735.1 of Arenibacter sp. P308M17. GTDB lineage: Bacteria > Bacteroidota > Bacteroidia > Flavobacteriales > Flavobacteriaceae > Arenibacter. The sequence goes on along the minus strand of NZ_QVON01000001.1, from coordinate 599,575 downwards.
ACGATGTCAAAGTATCATTAAACCGGCAACCTTCTTCATGGGATTATGGTGAACGCCAAAGCGGAACACAATTAATTATTTTTGGAGGACGTGATGGATTTGAACTAACAGAGCAGGAGATAAAAGGTATTAATAGAACAATACTTAAGTTAAATTCTCCTAACCCCAACCCTAACCTTAGTACACCCCTTTTCAAAGCTACCTTCGAATGCCCCCAAGTTAAGGAATTGGATGAAAGAATTATTACGAAAAAATATGACCCTGTTTTTCAAATCTATGGGTTGGTCGATGAATGGGGTAATTTTGAATATGATTACACTTTTACGCCGCCATATAATGTTCCTCTAGCAGGTTTCGACCATAAGGATAAACAAATTGATTTAAAAACTATAGAAAGTAAACCCTGGTTTAGGCTAGAACAAGGACGTAAACTTTGGAGAAAACCAGCATGCGGTGCATTCTACATTCATATAGATGTGTGGTACAGAGACAAACCTTGGATTGGGCATACCGAAGACGACAGAGAATTTAAAAGGTATCTGGAAGATTATGGAGGAATATCCATATATCGGGATGGGATTAATGTTCATTCTGCGGAATTAGGGACGGAAACGGATTGGTTAGGATTAAGGCAGAGACAAATTAAACAAGCTTATAGAATGTCATATTATCATATGATGGGTAATGTAGAAATTGATCAATCTTCCAATATAGATTTAATAGACAAAACCAACAGGGAGGGTATGATTAAAAATCGAGCTTTCCAAGATTTAACGGATTTAGTTAAGGCAGTTACTTATTTTGTTGAAAATGACTATATTAACAAGAGAAATGAATATAATGTATTAAGTGGAGATTTGATTAAAGAACCTCGACCGCTTAGGAAATTTTCAAAACAATCAGCTAAAATAATTTCAAATATTAATACCAATTATGATATTGCACTTGATCAGTACAAATTATTTGAAGACATTGAAGAACTTGGAGATATAAGTGAGAGGAGAGGAAGGTTAGTACAGCTTTCTAGTTCTCTCAAGAACTTAGAAAAAAACCTTAAACAAATAGAGGAAATACAGGATATGCTGACGGAACAAGCGGGTTTCGGTCTTGGAATTGCTGTAGCTTTACATGAAATTACTAAGACTACCTCAAATTTCTATTTTGGTATTCTTGAAGTAATTGAGAAAGGTTACTTTGATGATAAAAAGCTAGAGGAATTAAAAGACACTTCAAAAGCACTAGAATCTGAAATACTTAGATTAAGTCCCTTGCGGGCATTGAGAAATGAAGAAGCTTTAAAGTTTAATGTATCGAAATCTATAAAATATGTGCAATCTGTTTTTAAAAGAAGATTTAATTCATTGGATATAGAATTCAAATATAACGAAAATGAAGATTTTGAAATTGTAGCGCGTTATGGAGCATTGAATCAGATTTTGACCAATTTATTTGATAATTCTTGTTATTGGTTGGACAACCCGGATTTCACCCATAGAAAGGTGGAAATCCAATTGAATTCTGTAGACCGAACTATGGTAATCGCCGATAGTGGTCCAGGATTTCATGATTCAATTCTTCCATATTTATTTCAACCTGGAGCAAGTCTTAAGTTTCCGCCGAGTGGAATTGGATTATATGTTTGCAAGCATTACATGAATTTAATGAAAAAAAGAGGAGATATATATTTAGCGAGGGAACGTGATAAAATAAAAGAATTGAATGGGGCTCAACTAATTCTTGATTTTTCAAAAGTTAACTATTAATTATGGGGAACAGAATTAAGGTTTTTATTCTTGACGATAATATACCTAAAACGCCTGCATATGTGGATCAATCCGTTTATGATGGTCCAATTAATTCGGATCAGTTAATTCAATTAGTGGAAAGTGAAGAGTGGACAGGTGAGAAACATTTAAAGCAATTAACATCATATATTCTTAATTCTAGTGAACAATATAAGGCAGATATAGAAATATGGGCCTTTACGCATCCTTCATTATGTCTCGATGCGATTGATTCTGGATTGATTCCTGATATAATTATTTATGATTGGGAATATGGAATTGAACCACATGTGAACTCTTCCAATTGGTTAAAAGAGATAATGGATTTGACATCAGCTTTCATTTTTGTTTACTCAATGGTGCGAGATGAAATCCCACATTTATTAAACAAACCTGAGTATGAAAAATTTTCCCATAGATTTCAACTTTTCTTAAAAGGGAGTGATTCTAATTCGGTGTTTTCATCAGAAGAGTTCATTCTACAATATGTGTTAAATCGAATAAAACAAACCAGCACAATAAGAATACAAGGAATGACTATTCCTTTTAATGAAAATAGCTATTTAGATAGTCCATCGGATATTTTATATATAGAAAAGGTCTTAGGTAAAGCCAACCTTATTCATAAATTAAAGAATAGTATAGACAAAATTTCCGATGAGACAATAGAATTGATTTTAGAAGATTTAAATATTACAATATATTATGACGCAGTCAAGAATATATTAGTTTTGGGAAGCTCCAAATTAATGCTTAATAAAATTGAAAATAAAGTGAAGATTTCTATTACCAATGTCCTCAAAAATTATGGATTGAAAAATCTTATGGAACTTTTGGAAATAGGAATAATTAAGATTGACCCATGAGCGTAATAGTTAGGTACATTGAATCTAAATGGAGCTTAATCGAAGCTTTCTCAATAGCTGATACTAAAACTATTGACGATCTGCAAGATGGAGAGCGAGAATTTGAAGTTTGTAAAGAATATGCACATTTTGTGAAGTGGGATGGTGAACCTCCGTTGATTACAAAATTAGATGATGGGGAAATTTCATACTTGAAAAATGAATTTTTGACCTTTAGAAAAAAAAACAAGGAGCATTATAGGTCCAAATGTTTCCTTTGGGTTATTACTAAAGATTCATTAATTATAGCTAGGGAAAAAATATTTAATCCAAAAAGGACACATGATAGTGGCTTTATTTGTCATACAAATTTAACCAATAATAATTTGGCATATATTGGAGGTGAGTTGTTTTTTGGTGCCGATGGTTACATCTATATTAATAATTTTTCAGATAGATATGGAGGCCCCAACACTCCCCCAGAACTGTGGGAGGCTACGAAGAAAGTTTTTATTGAACTTGGATATACAAATTTGTTTGACCTATTAGAATTAATTTAATGGAATTAAATGCTTTAGATTTATTTAGCGGTGTTGGAGGACTAACGGAAGGTATGCATCAAGCTAGTTTTAAAACTGCCATAGCTTTTGAAATTAATGATATGGCTTCCTATGCATATCAATTAAATCATAAAGACACTGAAGTTATTTCGAAAGACATACGTAAAGTTGCATACTCTGAAATAAAAGAAAAACTTAAAGGCAAAGAAGTTCATTTACTCGCTGGATGTCCTCCTTGCCAAGGGTTTTCTTCAATTCGAAGGTTAAATAGAAAAGATGCTGTTAAAGATGAACGGAATGGTTTAATAATGGAATATATTAGGCTGGTTAGGGTGATAAAACCTTTAACAATAATGATGGAAAATGTGCCAGGCTTGGTGGAATATGATTTATTTAAAGAGGCAGTTGATATTCTTCAAAAGGAGTTAGGTTATTTTGTAGATTTTAAAGTTGTAAATGTTAAAGATTATGGTGTTCCTCAAAGCCGAAAAAGACTTGTTTTGGTAGGTTCCTTACTTGGAGAAATCAAAGTTGCTAAACCGACTAATGAAACTAATTTTGTTAGAGATGCAATAGGTCATTTACCATTTCCTGAACATTGTGCTGATACACTTCACAAAATATTTCCAAATCACACTCCTAAAGTCCTTAAAAGAATTAAATTAACACCCAAAAATGGGGGTAGCAGAAAAGACCTTCCTGATGAGTATACTTTGGAGTGTCATAAAGGAAAAAATATTGGGTTTAATGATGTCTATGGCAGGTTATGCTGGGACAATTATTCAACGACTATAACTGGTGGGTGTTTGAACCCCTCAAAGGGTAGGTTTTTACATCCTGAGCAGAATCGAAACATTTCCGCTAGAGAGGCGGCTTTACTACAGTCTTTTCCCTTAGAGTACATATTTCCCACTAATATTCCAAAATCCAATTTAGCTTTAATGATTGGAAATGCCTTACCACCTAAATTTAGCTATCATCAGTCGCTGAATATTAAGAAACATTTAGAAAAATATTTGGAATAAACTGCATTTATCTAATATTAAAATTTCTTTCAAAAAAGCGACCTATTCAAATAATATTTTATCACCTATATTAATATGAAGGGCTGCGTATCTATCGTCATTATAGAGCAGTATTGCTGTTTTGTAGTGCGCTGGTTGCTTTCTAATACAATGCATGATCCCTAAACACTGGAAGGTTCAATTTAAAATCAGTAAATCTAAGCTATTGAACTAAGGAGGAAACTTGTTATTCTCTTTTTTGTACAGTGCAATTTATCCAGTAGAAACCAATAGTTCCCGAATATCAACTTTCAGAAATTTGGAAATTTCAAAAAGTGTTTCAACAGACGGTTGGACCTCATTGGTACACCAGCGGGATACCGTAGATTCGGTTCTGTGTAAATGAGCAGCTAAATCCTTGCTGCTTTTATTTTTTTCCGCAAGGACGGATTTGATTCTATTTAGGTTTTGTTTCGACACAGTGCAAATTTATTGGCTTCCAATGCAAATATCATAAAATTATAAATTATGGAAAATTATAGTCATACCACAAAAAATAGTATTTTAATGCATTTTTATTTGCATAAAAATATAATTATTTGTAATCTTGTGCCAAGAGTTATTGTTTTGGAAAAAGAAAAAAATACCCTACCAACAGGCCGGAGACAGTTGAAAATATATCAAAAGTTCATTCCACGCTGTTATCAGGAACATGTTATCTTTCCCGAAATTCGACTTTGTGGCAAGTGGCTCCGTGAAATCGGTTTTGAATGTGGAAGGAAAGTGACCGTTGTTCATGAGAAAAATAAGATTGTCATCACTGTAAATGACGAAACACAAACGGACAACTAAGTACCGCTGTTTACATTGGAACTGAACAAACGTTACCCTCCCTGGAAATGGTCCAGAAAAGAAATTAAATCCCAAATCTTACCATAACTTATCTGCGCATGGATCCTGTCCGGTTTTTGTAGTGTTCCGGCAGATAAGCGTAAAGCAAAAACCGGATAGGGCGCAAACTACTTATGATTTGGAAGACTGTCCTTTTCCTTTGCCCAATTCTTGTAAGTCTGGTAATGCTCGGGATAATGATCAAAATAGCCTTTTAGATTTGAAATTTCCGATTGCTCCCCTTCTATAAATGCCCTTTCCCGTATCCGATCTATCCGAGCGACCTGAAAGGACAGATAACTAATTACGACAAGGGAGATGGCCCATATGGCATATTGCAGCCACAATTGTGCTTTAGGGACCATCCTAGCCTTGGAAATCTGCTGTCCAAAATTTTGAAGGGACCCCTGGATCCTTTCACTTTTGGTCCTTTCGGAGTTTAGGTGTTCTTTAAGCATATGCTCGATTTGGGAAGTATCCGGGGATATTTTGATGTTGTCCACATTCTCGGTCAGTTTCTCCAGCTTTTCCAGGGCCTTGTTGAAACCGTCCAGTTCATCATTGAGCAGTTCCATTACTTCGTCCAGTTTCTTGTATCCCATTGTTATTTGTTTTAATACCCGATTCCTGTATCGATGGCTTTTTTGATCGTTTTCTTGATTATGTTCTTAGCAATACTGGCAGCTAGATTGGTACTCATTTCCAAGGTCTTTCCCAATACTTGAACTGATTTCTCTGCTGCTATCTGTTTTCCAACACTTCTATTCTGCGAAAGCTGTCCGATGATCTTCCCTCCGGACATGGTACGGTGCACCCCGCTTGCCTTAAAATTTTGACCTTTATATTGGAACCGGAAGCCCTGCAGTTTATTAGCCTTGTTGATACTTGGGATGACCTCTATATTCCTTTCTTTCATAGCCTTGATATAACTATCCAATGTTTTTGGCCTATCGTTCTCCATGACCCTTTGGTGAACGTTCTTAATTTCAAGACGGACCTTTATGGAATCCAGCTCCTTTTCCAATTGCACCTCCTTCACTGTGGTCAGGCCCATTTCCTTGGCCACGTTCTCCGCTGCCAGTTGGCTCCGTTTGCCAATAAAACTGTCATTGTAGGCCTTCCCATCAAAGCCGATGCGGTTCACATACAGATGGATATGGGTATGTGCCTTGTCCCTATGCACAAAAGCGATGGCCTGGCGTTCCCTTAATTGCATTTCCTTGATGAACCGTTGGGCCATTTCTTTTAGTTTTTCGGCAGTAAGGTTCTTTCCATCTTCCCTGGTCGGACTCAGTACAAAGCTCAGGGTGTTCTTCTGGCATCTTATATTCTGTTCCTGTACCAGTTTGAACTCCTCCGTGATCTGTTTGGCGTCGTTTCCGGCCACATGTTGACTGAAGACCACTTCTGCCCCTTTTTCCTGGTTCCATCCATATTCCAGGGAAGCTCCAGTATGCGCTATGGATTTTCCCTTGCCTATCATTTCTTTATTTTTTTAAAATTATAAAGGTGCAATCGTATTTCCTCTGCCAATTTCTCGACCTCATGGGCCAGTTTCGGGTTTCGTTTCTTGAACATATTCCCTATGCTCGTAAAGTTGTTCTTGTATTTTACCAAGGTCCTGTAACATTCCAATTGTTCCGGGGTAAGCCTTTCGATAACGGTATTCCCAAAGGCCGAGCTGCGGCAATATTCGGAAAGGGAAATTCCGGCCCGCTGTGCCCTTTTTTTGAGCAGCTTCTTCTCGTAGATGGAACACCGGAATCTGATATAGGTCCTTTTCATTTTTTGTTTTCTTTGCGACCGTCGGGAGCAAAGCAAGATTGTTTTTGTGGCAACAAAAACACATCTTGAATTCCCTGACCGTTTGCCTCCTTTGCGCCCGACATGAGCCATTCGTTCATATCCTTAAAACCTGCAAATAATAGTGATCTATCCACACTGTTGTTTGCGTGGTCCAAAAAGTTTTTGGTAGCCTGTTCGCCCGTAGCATCATTGTCCAGATAGAGATCAATACAGCTATAACCCTTCATTATTCCTCTGGCTTTCTGAACAAAAGCGGTGGAGTTCAATACCAAAAAATCATATTCAAGTTCCAATTTTACGTTGCACTCCATAATGGATAACAGGTCGAACATGCCTTCGGTGATGATAAGTTTGGTCCGGCCATTATTGATATGGGTAACGTCCTTGGGCGAACTGGAATTCTTCACATATTTGTTCCTTAGTTCCCAGCCTCCCGAACCGTTCTTCAATCCCAAAGCGAAATACGTTTTATCCTTGAACCGGTAATGGACTTCTTTGATGAGTTTATGGGCAGTTGGTATTGAAATATTCCTTGACTTCAGATAGTCCCTTAGGGCAAAATGGGTCAGCTCCATGACTTTGGCAACCCTTATTGTGGTATCCTGTTCCTCTTTAATAATTGGTTGCTGTTGAAAAGAAAAAGAGATCTGTTCCTGTTGTATCAGTTTCAATGCTTCTTTGACCGTTCCATTGTTCAATAGGCATATCAGGTCGATTACGTTACCGCCTTTTCCAGCTCCGTGATCGTACCATCTATTCAGTTTCTTGGACACCTTGAAAGAGGCTTGTGTTTCTGAGCGGAACGGGCTCAGGAACCAAGCTTCTTTCTCCGTTGACCTGGTCGGAAAGTGCCCGAGTTTTGCCAGCGCTTTTTCGATGGGAAAGGCTCGGGCTCTTTCACACGAGAGTCTATTGGTTCTTTTTCTTTTCATTAGCAATACTTTTTCTTCATTTTTTTGATGTTTTGATGACAAACCGTCCCAAAGTCAATATTTACAGGGCTTTCCCGGTCATCAAAACATTCATCGATTCATCACTTTTATAGTTTTAGGCTTTCCTGGTTTTCATCACTTTTTATTTTGATGAACAAATGATGATTTAATGATGAGCGCACCAACATCGACGGGCATTGAACTCCCCTCAATATGTCATCGATTCATCAAAATTTTCCAGCAGAAAGGATTTCTCCACCGTAAAATAGCGCCCCTTGGCTTCCAATAGATGCATGGAGGCGTCCTGCCAGATTACTAATTTGTAGTAGCTGAGGGTATTGTCCTTGTTCTCCAGTTTCCAATCTTTTTTCAGCATTCGCCTTAAATGGGTAATGTCTGTCTTTATGCGTGTACGGCTCAATAGCTGAAGTGCATCCAAGGGACATATGTTTATTTCCGTAATATCAAAGTGTTCCATGGCTCCCTGTAACAATGATGCCAATTCCTTTTCCACCCGGTTACGGTTGTGCCTCACCAAATTCTTCAGGGCAGGTGTTCGGATCTGCCCGGGAGCGAACCACATGCGGGTGGCATGCCGTGTGGTCAGATTACGACCCTTCAGAAAATAAAGGAAAGCAGGTATTTCTTCAATAAGGGCTTCCAAAAAATGGGTATTCTCTTTCTGCAGATGGGGTATCTTCAATACCCAGAACCTGGTCTCGTTCCCATCTATCTTTATAAAGTTGTTCTCATTGTTACTGCAAAGGATAAACTTGCCAAAGAATTCCACCTCCCTTTTGTCCTTCCCCTTGGCCTCCAATTTGTTGATATTGGTGGTGCTCAGGTATTTGATGCGTTCGGTGAGCTCTTCCTTATTGAACAGCACTTCATCGATACAGATGAGCAGCTTGTTGGCCCAGTCGGCATTGAACTGGCTGCCGAAACTGTCATTGGTCAGATAGGTAAGGTTGTTTTCAAAAATAGCCTTTAGCCATTTCAAAAAGGTACTCTTCCCCGTGGACCGCTCCTTGGAGACCAGGCACAGTATGGGCAACATCTGTACAGGTTTGGTATACAGCAATTGCAGATAGTCCAGTCCAAGTTCATGGTGCTCCCCAAAAATGTGACGGATAAATCCCAGGGAGGTTTGGAGGTCCCCCTCCTTCGGATCTTTGCCCAAGGGGGAGTAGGTATTATAAAAATTTTGGTATTCCTGTTTGAAGTCGATGTGGTTCGGGATACAGGTGAATCCATCGTACTTGGGTACCTTGCTCAGGTAATCCTTGCCATGGTCCTGGCGAATGGTCTCAATGTTCCAGTGGGTGAGCACTTCATTGAAATGGCCGGAGATGGTGGGCACCTTGACCATTTTATAATACGCAGTGCCCACCCGGATGTACGGTATATCTATCATAACAGGCAGTTTAAGAAAAATAGGATGGGTTACCGCCTTCTGTTTTTCAAGAGCTGCTCATTGAATTTCTGCTCTAGATATTCATCCGAGACATCAGGTTTCCCCAATAACCAATCATCTATCCTATCCTTTTCAAAGAAGAGTTTGCGGATTTCCCTATTATCGCCCTTGGGGATCATATTCAGTCTGGAAAGTTTGTAGATAGTACTTTCGGACATCCCTGTGTATTGCACCAGGTCCTCCAGATTAAGGACCTTTTTATTGAAGGCCATAAGCCCCTTTATTTCCTTTAACAGTTCAATGACCGATTTGTCCGCGTCTGGATCGGACATTACATTTGTTTGCTCATTCATGGTTTCACGTTTTAGAAATTAATGATGAGTAAAGGGCCTTTTACGATATTGAATTCGAAGACCAATATAGCTGGATGACAAGGGAAGACATAACAAAAGGGGACATACACCCCTACAATTCACAGACACACCCTTTTTTACCTTGGAAAGCAGTTATCGATCTTATCGGTGAAGTATTTGGCAGGATGCTTTCTTAGACCGTTGTTGGAAAGTTTTTTTGCGGTAACGGGCTTTCCATCCAAGAACAATTTATTGGATTTCTCAAAAGTTGAATATTCCACACCGCATTTTTCCTTGAACTTTGACAATACATACCGTACTTCCGCCCAGCTCATATCCGTGAAATGTATTTCCGAGTCCATGTCCTCAAATTGTTGGGTAAGCACGGAATGGAAATTATCGATTCCGGTCTTTTCAATATCGATCTTTTCGTAGCCCCTAAGGACATAGTAAATGTTATCCAGGACCATCCGGTTGAAGTCCAGCCCAATGGTCTTGATGGGTACAGCCCCAACCGTTCCAATATTCTTCCTTTTATTTCTGGTATATCGGACAATCAAATAAAGTATACCGATACATAATGAACAAACAAAGATCAGGGACCAATACCAGGCAAGGCCTACATCGAAAATAAAATAAAGGACTATTCCGATCAGGACCAAAAACAGAATGATGGCCAGTGCTACTTGGGTATCCTTATAGTTATACCAAATATAGACCCGCTCTTTAAATTTATCCAAAGCGTCCAGCCGATCGATTATTTTATCAATTAAGTTCAAACCTGAAGAAGTGTAAGCTTGAACTAAATTTAATAAATTAAAAATAATTTTGTTGTACCTATGTTGTACCCGTAAAAAAGAAAAAGCTTTCCAATTTCTTGAAAAGCTTATCTTTGTTGGCGGTCCGGACGGGACTCGAACCCGCGACCCCCTGCGTGACAGGCAGGTATTCTAACCAACTGAACTACCGAACCGTGGCGTTTAGCGAGTGCAAATATACACCCCTTATTTAATTGCACAAACAATTTTATAAAAATAATGCAGGTTTCTACATAAATTTTTGGCGCTCCACCATAAAGGTATTCATTATCAAGGAGAAGCTATCCTTTACATCTACTTCCACGTATTTAATTTTATATTGGGCACATTTTAACCGCAGTTCCGCAAAGTAAGATTCCACCTCCTTCTCATAGGCCTCTTTTACCGTATCGGCATATAGATCCATATGGATTCCAGTTTCCACATCCAAAAAACGCTTGGGGGTATTTTCAAAATTAAAGGTGTATTCCGTTTCCTTGTCCATGACATGAAAAAGGATAACCTCATGTTTATTGAACTTTAAATGCCGTAAGGCTTGGAACAACTGTCCGTCATCCCCAGATGATTGGAACATGTCCGTAAAAAGTACAATTAAACTCCTTCGCTTTATTTTTTCGGCAATCTGGTGCAGATAGGTAAAAGTTTCGGTCTGTCTGGCAGGTTCCGTTTCCCTACTGATCCCATTTAATTGGGCCAATAGCATTTGGTGATGCCTTTCACTACTCTTTTCCGACGAATAGAAATTATATTGGTCACTATAAACACTTAGGCCAACGGCATCGCGCTGTCTCTTAAGTACGTTCATCAAAGCGGCAATGGCCAAGACCCCAAAACCTATTTTATTAAGGTTGTCAAGCGTTAAATTACCTACCTCCGGATAATACATGGAAGCCGAATTATCCAAGATCATATGACATCGCAAATTGGTCTCCTCTTCGTAACGCTTAGTATATAATTTATCCGTTTTGGCAAACAGCTTCCAATCTATATGCTTGGTACTTTCCCCATTATTATAGATTTTATGCTCCGCAAATTCTGCGGAAAACCCATGAAAGGGACTTTTATGGATCCCACTGATAAATCCTTCCACTACCTGACCTGCCAATAATTCCAGATTCTGGAACAGGCTTGCTTTATCTAGTTCGGATTGTAGGTTCATTTGGCTAAGGTAATGAAGATATGGACTTCTTGGAAATTAGAAATACCGCAAAATAACGGGAATAATTGGACAAACTGTAGCAGACCCACTAATTAATCTAGGTTTCGAAAATTTTCTGCTTTAAAAATTGGACATAAAAAATCCCGCTAAAAGCAGGATTTTTTTATCATTTATATTCCCTATTTGGAATCTTTGAAGGTTACAATAATGCATCAATTGCATCGGTATATACCTTTTTAGGGGAAACACCAACCTGTCTGTTCACTATTTCACCATTTTTAAATACCAATACCGTAGGAATATTTCTTACGCCATATTTCGCGGCAAATTCTTGGTTGGCGTCCACATCTACCTTACCAACAACGGCCTTGCCATCATACTCGGTACTTACCTCGTCTATAATGGGACCGACCATTCTACATGGACCACACCAAGCCGCCCAAAAATCCACTACTACCGGTTTATCACTTTTTAAAACTACCTCATCAAAAGTAGCATCTGTTATTTCTAATGCCATGTTTCGTTATTTTTAAATATTATACAAATTTAGACAATTATTTTGCCTTTTCCTTACTAAGATTATATTCGTTTTGACTATGGCTAAATTGATAAAACCTATTCTCTTTAAACATACAGGAACTCTCTTAGCCGCAACATTATACTAGTTAGTTCAACTTGTAATGTACGTCTTTTTCATTAAGCTGAAGAAGCAATTCACTCGATATTTGGATTTTTTGCTTTCTACAGGCCATGTTTACCTTTATCTGCTCCTCCATTTCGTATACCACAAAACTTAAGGGATGGTTTCCCTTATGGGAAACCAAAGTGTCCTTAAGATCCAGAATGCTTTCCTCCCTCAATTGGGATATATCCAATTTAATGGTGAGTTTTTTGGCAAAGGTTTCCATAACATCCTGCAGCATCATGATCATATTGAACTGCATCCTGGGATCCCCTTTTAATCCGGTATCCCTGTTCATCCAACCTTCGCGTACAAATACCTTGACATAAGCAAAGGAATTGATCATTAGGAAATGACGGTACTTCAAATACTCTTCCCCGAATATTCTAAATTCAAAGGAATCCGTATAATCTTCCATGGTGAACATGGCCCATCCCTTACCGTTTTTGGAAACCCTATGCTGTACATCGGTAATGACCCCCGCAAAGGACACCTCCCTATTGACTATCGCCTCCAAATCATTTAAATTGGAAAGACCGGCATTGCAGAAAGCATTGATCTCCGCTTTAAAATCGTCCAAGGGATGACCGGAAATATAGATTCCCACTACTTCCTTTTCCCTTCGTAATTTTCCCATGGTACCCCATTCCTCACAGGGAGGCACTACGGGTTCCGGAATCTGCACATCACTGGCATCACCGAACAGACTTACTTGCGAAGAATTTTCATTCTCCTGAAATTTGGCTCCGTACTTCATGGCCTTTTCCAAAAAAGTAATTCCATCCCCCTCATCATAAAAATACTGTGCCCTATGGGTATCCCCAAAAGAATCAAAGCCGCCGGCCACTGCAAGGTTCTCAAAGGCCTTCTTGTTGGCCGCCCTTAGGTCTATGCGTTTGGCCAGATCAAAAACGGATTTATAGGGTCCGTCCTTCTTTCTGTTCGCTACTATGGTTTCCACCGCGGCCCGGCCAACCCCTTTTACGGCCCCCATGCCAAAACGCACCGCCCCGGCATCGTTAACGGCAAACTTGTAATAGGATTCGTTAACATCCGGCCCCAGCACCTGTAACCCCATACGCTTACATTCCTCCATAAAGAAAGTAACCTGTTTTATGTCGTTCATGTTATTGGAAAGCACCGCCGCCATGTATTCTGCAGGATAATGCGCCTTACAATAGGCTGTCTGGTATGCAATCCAAGCGTAGCAGGTAGAGTGCGACTTGTTAAATGCATAGGCTGCAAAGGCCTCCCAATCTTTCCAAATTTTCTCCAACTTATCAACGGCATGACCCTTTTCCGCAGCCTGTTTTATAAACTGCGGCTTCATTTTATCCAGTACATACTTCTGCTTTTTACCCATCGCCTTACGCAAAACGTCGGCCTCGCCTTTGGTGAAATCGGCCAGCTTCTGCGAAAGAAGCATCACCTGCTCCTGGTACACGGTAATCCCATAAGTTTCCGCTAAATACTCTTCACAGGCATCAAGGTCATATATAATTTCTTCGGTACCATGTTTACGGGCAATGAAACTGGGAATGTATTCCATGGGACCGGGGCGGTACAAGGCGTTCATGGCAATAAGATCTGCAAAAACGGTAGGCTTTAGGGCCCGCATGTGCTTTTGCATCCCGGGAGATTCATACTGGAACACCCCTACGGTTTCCCCACGTTGGAAAAGTTCATACGTTTTTTCATCGTCCAAGGGGAAATTCTCCGGATCCAATTCTATACCGTGCTTGGCTCTTACTATTTTAACGGTATCCTTGATCAGGGTCAAGGTTTTTAACCCTAAGAAATCCATTTTCAGCAATCCCGCACTTTCTACCACAGAGTTGTCGAACTGGGTACAGTACATCTCCGAATCTTTCGCCAAGGCCACTGGGACAAATTTGGTAATGTCATCCGGGGTAATGATTACCCCACAGGCATGGATCCCGGTATTCCGTACGGATCCCTCCAAAACATAAGCTTGGTTAAGGGTTTCAGACTCCAGGCCATCCCCTTCGGAAATGGCCAACAACTCGTTGATCTTTATCAGTTCCTCACTATTGAATTTTTCCCTTAAGGTTTTTTCATCTACCCCAATAATCTTTTTCAACTTGGACATATTGGGAATCAGCTTGGCCATACGATCCGCATCTCCCAGGGGCAGATCCAAGGCCCGGGCAGTATCCCTAATGGAAGACTTTGCCGCCATGGTACCATAGGTGATGATCTGGGCCACCTGGTTGGCACCGTATTTTTTGATGACATAATCCATTACCCTACCACGGCCTTCATCATCAAAATCAATATCGATATCGGGCATGGACACACGGTCCGGATTTAGGAACCGCTCAAAAAGTAGATCGTACTTGATAGGGTCCAAATTGGTTATCCATAAGCAATAGGCCACCGCGGAACCTGCTGCGGAACCCCTCCCGGGACCAACGGACACATCCATATTACGGGCGGCCCGGATAAAATCCTCCACAATCAGGAAATAACCAGGATACCCTGTCTTCTCAATTACCTTAAGCTCAAAATCCAGTCGCTCATCAATTTCCGGGGTAATTTCACCATATCTCTTTTTCGCCCCTTCATAGGTTATATGCCGCAGATAGTTATTCTCCCCGCGCTTTCCCCCATCCAATTTATCCTCTTCGCACCTAAACTCCTCCGGGATATCAAAAGCCGGTAACAACACATCACGGGCAAGGGTAAACGTTTCCACCTTGTCTATCACCTCCTGAATATTGGTAATTGCCTCGGGAATATCCTTAAATAGGTCCTTCATTTCCTCAGAGGACTTAAAGTAATATTCCTTATTGGGCAGGCCATATCTGTAACCGCGACCACGACCTATGGGAGTGGCCTGTTTTTCACCGTCCTTTACACAAAGAAGGATATCATGGGCATGGGCATTTTCCTTTTCCAGGTAATAGGTATTGTTGGTGGCCACCAGTTTTACATTATGCTTCTGTGCAAATTGGATCAGTACCTGGTTTACACGGTCTTCATCTTCCTGCCCGTGGCGCATAATTTCGATATACAGGTCCTCCCCGAAAGTCTCCTTCCACCAAAGCAAGGCCTCCTCCGCCTGGTTCTCCCCTATATTTAAGACCTTACTGGGCACTTCGCCATAAAGATTTCCGGTAAGTACAATGATATCCTCCTTGTATTTTTCTATCACCTTCTTATCTATACGCGGAACGTAATACTTCCCGTCTACGAAAGCGATGGACGACATTTTTGCCAAATTTAAATACCCATTTTTGTTTTTGGCAAGCATTACTATCTGATATCCATTATCCTTCTGGGATTTATTGGTATGATCTTCGCAAACCTGAAATTCACAACCTATAATAGGGGTAATCTCCATCTCCGGTTCCGGAAGTTCCTGCAAGGGCTCTTGCCCTTCTTCCAAGGTGCCGTTTACCGTGGCCTCATAGCGCCTTAAATTTTCCTCGTTTTTGGCAACCACCCCTTTATTATGGTTAATGACCCCATTTACAAAATGAAAGGCCCCCATCATATTTGCGTGATCCGTGATCGCCACCGCCGGCATTTTGGCCTTTGCGGTTGCCAAGATCAAAGCGGGAATACTAATGGTAGCCTGTAGAATGGAAAACTGGGTATGGTTGTGGAGATGGGCAAAGTTTGCCGTTTCCAAAGTGGCCAGATTCTCCTTTATTTCTTCCTTGGAAATTCCACCCGTATCCTTCTCCCATAAGGCATCGGCTATTTTTTTCGATGCCTTTTTAAGGTTGATGTGCTTTAGACCTATTAATGGTATCTCTTGCGGATTGGCCTCGGAGAATTTTTTAAAATAATCGGGTTTAACATCCAATTGCTCGGCCGTAAATTCCTTTTTACGGACCAACTCCAGGAAGCAACGCGTAGTAGCTTCCACATCGGCAGTGGCATTGTGCGCTTCCCCGAAGGGCTCGCCAAACAAATATTGATGTAGTTCCGTTAATGTCGGTAATTTGAACTTTCCCCCCCGTCCCCCGGGAATCTGGCACAGTTGTGCCGTATGCTCGGTACAGGTATCCAACACTGGCAATTCCTGTAAGGAATTTTCCACCTGGTACCGATGAAACTCGGCACCCATAATATTAAGGTCGAATCCCACATTCTGGCCTACTACGAACTTTGATTTGGAAAGGGCCGCATTGAATTTTTCCAACACCTCCACGATCGGAACCCCGCTCTGTTGGGCCAGTTCCGTAGAAATCCCATGTATTTGCTCCGCATCAAAGGGAATATTAAATCCGTCCGGCTGCACCAAATAATCCTGGCTCTCCAGCAAGTTGCCCATGGCATCGTGCAACTGCCATGCAATTTGAATGCAGCGCGGCCAATTGTCGGTGTCCGTATAAGGGGCATCCCAACGTTTGGGCAATCCAGTGGTTTCCGTATCAAAAATTAGGTACATAGTGCGGGTTTATATGATGGGATTGGAAGTGGTAAAAATAAGGAAATGACACTTAAACGAAAAAGGCATTTATCAGGAGTTATCAACCTTACCAAAAACTAGGAACCGGATGTTTCCATCCGGTTCCTGTTTACTCTATAATCGAGATTTAAACCTGTCCGCCCGTTCCGTTCAGGCGGGCCCGCCTTTGTAGGCAGGACAAGCTTGTCCCTAGGCTGTTTACTTTCCATAAATTCCCATACCCTATGCCAATTGCTCATGAATATTGGCCACGGTCAAGGAGGCCTTTATGGCATCCCTGTGTCTTTTCAACATACTTTCCGTGGATGGCGGGAGTACAACTCCCCTATCATTTAAAATCTGATTATACTCCTCAAGACTTGCCTTTTCTCCACGCTCTATCTCTTCCAACAGTTGTTCTCTTTCATTGGAGGCCACGGCCGCTTTGAGATTCATCCAGGCCCTGTGGATATCCCCTTTTAAGCTTCCACCCTTTTCGGGCAATTCCCCGTACTCCAATATTTCGCTTTTTAGTTCTTGGGCAAATCCTCCCCGTTGTGCGGCCCTGTCCTTTAGAAATTTGTTGATCGATGGACCATCCAATTTATCCATTGCCAATTTAAATCCTTTTTCCGCATCATAATTTTTCTCCAATAATTGGTTTAATCCGTTTGAAATTTTTTCTGAATACTTCATGTTGTCTCTCTTCATTTTAATTAGTTACTATGGGCAGCGACTTTCGCCAACCCTTTTAACAAACTATGACAATTGTACATAACTCCAAAATCCTAAACGGTTTTAGCCTAAGTTTAACAGCTTTTCTTAAGAAATGTTAAGTTATTTGCCTCCATTAATTGATTTTTAACTCAAATATTTGATTCCCACTTAAAAAGAAATATTATATTTGCACCCGCTTTGGAAGAAGCAAGTAAATAAAGAATTAATAACCAAGGGTCGGGCACCCTACAAATTAATGTGATATGCCAGTTAGAATTAGATTACAAAGACACGGAAAAAAAGGAAAACCTTTTTATTGGGTAGTAGCTGCGGATTCCCGCGCCAAAAGGGATGGTAAATACTTGGAAAAATTAGGTATTTACAACCCAAATACCAACCCTGCAACTATTGAATTGAATGTTGACAGCTCTGTAAAATGGCTAGAGAACGGCGCACAGCCTTCCGATACTGCAAAAAGAATTTTATCCTACAAAGGGGTACTTTTAAAGCACCATTTATTGGGCGGTGTCCGTAAAGGAGCCTTGACCGAAGAGCAAGTGGAAGAAAAGTTCAATGCCTGGTTGGAAGAGAAAGCAGCTATTGTTGGTTCCAAGGTAGATGGTTTGGCAAAAGCCGATGCCGATGCCAAGGCCAAGGCCTTAAAAGCTGAGAAGGAGGCAAACGAAAAACGTATGGCCGCTGCTGCAGAGGCAGAAGCTCCGGCCGCTGAAGAAGCAGTTGCCGAAGAAGCCGCTCCTGAAACAGTATCCGAAGATACTGCCGCACCCGCCGAAGCTCCCGAGGAGACCAAAGAAACAGAATAGCCAATAGGAAACGATGACAAAGGAAGAATGTTTCTACCTCGGTAAAATCGTTTCAAAACATAGCTTTAAGGGCGAGGTACTCATTAAATTGGATACCGATGAACCCGAATTGTACGAAAAATTGGAATCAGTATTCGTTTCCCTCGGAAACAATCTGGTTCCTTTTTTTATTGAAAAAAGTCAGCTTCACAAATCCAGTCTACTGCGGGTGCGCTTTGAGGAAGTTGCAGATGAATCGGACGCAGATAAGGTAATGGGCTCCGAAATATACCTCCCCCTTAAATTTTTACCCAAACTAAAAGGCAATAAGTTCTATTACCACGAGGTAATCGGCTTTGCCATGGAGGACAAACTACACGGACCTATAGGAATTATCCAAAGCATTAACGACAGCACGGCCCAAGCGCTATTTGAGGTGGAAAAGGGCGATAAACAATTGCTTATTCCCGTCAGGGATGAGATAATTGTTAAAGTGGACCGTGAAAACAAGACCATTTTTGTGGATACACCGGAAGGATTGGTAGACCTTTACCTGTCCTAAACTACCCTCTTTTTAATTTTTCCCGCCATATAAATGGAAGGAAAATTTTACCTATCTTTCCTTATGTCATTTCTCGTTGACAGGACCCGATCCAATACAAGCCCCCATTTGTATTAAGTAGGGCAAATTGTTCATATGGGGAATACTTCAAGACATTTTGAAATAACGATTCAGTATTCACGAGATTATTTTATGCCCTAAATGATTCACCCTAAAACAGAATTACAATTCATCAATAAGGAAATTGGCTATGGTGTGGTAGCTACAGAATTTATTCCCGCGGGAACCATAACCTGGGTACTGGATAAGCTGGACCGCGAATTTACCCCGGACGAACTTACATCCCTGGAACCCCTTTATCAGTCCATTTTGGACACCTACACCTTTAGGGACAATAAGGGAAGATTCATCCTCTGTTGGGACAATGCCAGATATGTAAACCACAGCTTTAACTCCAATTGCCTCACCACGGCCTATGATTTTGAGGTAGCCATACGCGACATCCATGTAGGGGAACAACTAACGGACGACTATGGGTATCTGAACATTCCGCAACCTTTCAGGGCAATTGATGAAGGCACAAGGAGAAAGGTCGTATACCCTGACGATCTTTTAAAATATTATAAAGTGTGGGACAAAAAATTACAACTCGTATTTCCAAAAATCCCGAAGTTGGACCAACCCTTAAAGCCATTGTTTTCAGAAAACCTATGGAATTTGGTAAGTGCTATTGCCGAAGGCAAAAAAATGATGGATTCCATTAAGAACAACTATTACAACACCAATTAGGGGACGCCCTACCGGACCTGGAAGGAAGGAAAAGTAGCGTGAGCAAAAGCCAAAAAGTTGATGACCAAACCCTTCGTATTTAAACAATTCCAAATATATCAGGATCGCTGTGCCATGAAAATCGGCACTGACGGAGTATTGCTGGGGGCCTGGACCCCCTTGGGACACCGGCCCCTGTCCATTTTGGATATTGGGGCGGGAACCGGGGTAATTGCCTTGATGTTGGCACAAAGGTGCCAGGCGGAAACCATAGACGCCATAGAAATAAACGAGGATGCCTATGAGCAATGTGTAGAAAATTTTGAAGGCTCCGATTGGGCCGATCGATTATTCTGTTACCACGCCTCCCTGGACGAATTTGTGGCCGAAATGGACGATAAATATGACCTTATCGTATCCAATCCGCCATTTTACCCGGAAATAGTGTCCAGCGGCAATGAATCCAGGGATATGGCAAGACAGAACCAATCCCTACCCTTTCAGGATCTTTTAAGGGGCGTTGCGAAACTCCTGGCGGGAAATGGCAGCTTTGCGACCATCATCCCTTTTAGGGAAGAGAAAGAATTTTTGGAACTGGCGGCTGCCATGGACCTATATCCCAGCGGACTTATGCGGATTAAAGGAAATCTTAGCTCTGAAACAAAACGGAGCCTTCTGGAATTCCGCTTTGGACAGACATCCTTTGATATTGAATATCTGACCATAGAATCCGAACGCCACAAATACACCAAGGAATACATAGAACTGACGAAAGATTTTTATTTAAATATGTAACAATACTATTTTGCAATGTTATATTTTTAAATAAAAATCCTTAATTTGTTTATTTTTGATTCTAAAAGATACGCCATGCGACCCGATTTGTTTGAAGCTCCCGATTATTACAATGTAGACGACCTTTTATCTGAAGAGCATAAATTGGTGCGCAATGCTGCTAGACAATGGGTAAAGCGGGATATTTCCCCCATCATAGAAGAATATGCCCAAAAAGCGGCCTTTCCAAAACAAATCATCAAAGGCTTATCTGAAATTGGGGCCTTCGGACCCTATATCCCCGAAGAATATGGCGGGGCCGGCCTGGACCAGATAAGTTACGGCCTAATCATGCAGGAAATAGAAAGGGGCGATAGCGGAATACGCTCTACCGCCTCGGTACAGTCGTCCCTTGTGATGTATCCTATTTTTGCCTATGGCAATGAGGAGCAGCGAAAAAAATACCTGCCCAAATTGGCCTCCGGCGAATGTATGGGCTGTTTCGGATTAACGGAACCCAACCATGGGTCCAACCCCAGTGGTATGGAAACCAAATTTAAGGACAAGGGCGATCACTTTCTACTGAACGGCGCCAAACTATGGATTTCCAATTCCCCTTTTGCAGATATAGCCGTGGTATGGGCCAAGAACGAAGAAGGACGTATCCATGGATTGATCGTAGAACGGGGCATGGAGGGTTTTAGCACCCCGGAGACCCACAATAAATGGTCCTTACGCGCCTCGGCGACAGGGGAACTAATATTTGACAATGTAAAAGTTCCCAAAGAAAACCTACTCCCCGGCAAAAGTGGGCTTGGCGCACCCTTGGGCTGCCTGGATTCTGCCCGTTACGGCATTGCCTGGGGCGCCATAGGCGCCGCAATGGATTGTTATGATACCGCCCTGAGATACGCCAAGGAGCGCATCCAATTTGGAAAACCTATAGCCGCTACGCAATTGCAACAAAAAAAATTGGCCGAGATGATTACAGAAATTACCAAGGCACAATTATTGGCCTTCCGATTGGGACAATTAAAGAACGAAGGTAGGGCCACTACGGCACAAATTTCAATGGCCAAGCGCAATAACGTGGAAATGGCGATCCAAATAGCCCGGGAGGCCAGACAGGTTTTGGGCGGAATGGGCATTACCGGGGAATACAGTATTATGCGCCATATGATGAACCTTGAAAGTGTCATCACCTATGAGGGCACGCATGACATCCATTTACTGATTACGGGGGCCGACATTACCGGGCTTCCGGCTTTTCAATAAACATTCCTGCCTTAAAAAGCTATAATATGACAAGACCATAAAAATAACGAGGGCATGGTATTATATCAATATAAGTAAAGCGACTGTTGCACAAAGATTGGGAACCACAATGAAAGCTCTAATAAAGGGATCTGGCAGACAAGTTTCAACCGTTACTCCTTTTAAAACCTAGTATGCTGTTAATTTACTTACAACAGCTAATTGCAATAATTTATGAAAACATTATTTTTTTCTTGTATGGCTCTATTCATTCAATTTACTGACCAAAAGATAGAAAAATTTTTGGGAGTTAATATTAATGAACTTTCAACGGAACTATTACACAATACATTGAAAGAAGGATCAATATATTGGATTTTAAACAAGTCAAAGGAAGAATTTTATGGACACGAATACAATCGCATAATTTTCACAACGGACAATAAGGATGTCATTGAATCTATCGACTTGATTTTCCCCGGAATAGTTCTTGACCTCCAAAAAAAACTCGAAGAAGGCCATTATGGTAAAGCAAACAAAAATTTTATTATTGATAAGGTGGAAGAAGGTGAGGAAATAGAAACCGATTTTGCATTTCTTAAGGAATCCTATATTGCACTGAAGGAAGATGGGCCTAATACCGACACAACCCCATTCCTTGTATACTGGTATAAGGAGAAGTTTTTTATTAAACTTTTATTTGACTATGATAATAATAAGACCTCGATTCTTTTTTCCGTTAACAAGGAACCCACTCCTTAAATTTTGAATTCAATATCTTTAAGTGAAAATAAATTTGGCTTAAATGTATATGAAATGAATTCAAGCCTATCTTTTTACTTTACCAAAATCTGATTTCGGTTTAAGATAAAAAAAGAACGAATTTCACAAAAGACTGCACTTTATTATTTAGAGGGAGCAGCTTTTGGCCTAGGTTTCCTCACCAAACTATCCGCCGGATAAGTAGCCTTCAAATAGGCCATTTGCTCCTTGGACCAATCTACAATTTGGGCCCTTTGTTCAGGGGTAAGGTCGGCCTCAGGATGAAGTCCAAAGTAAGTATAGGAAGGTAGCGGCATTTCCTTTTCTTCCACCATTTCTACCATTTCTTCAAATTTATGGTACTGGATGGCCAAAGGCAAGCTTGTAAAATTGGAAAAATTTAAATGCCTTTTACCGTCCACCACATGATTGTTTAAAAGCCAGGCTACCGGCTGTACATTGGAATACCAGGGATATTCCGTTTTATTGGAATGACAATCATTGCAGGACACCTGCAACAAATGGTTTAGATCCTCCGGAACCTTATATGTAGTGGAAATGTCATAAGTATTATCATTGGATTCATTTTTTTCGGGTCGGATAAACTGGATCAAGATCAATACTGCTCCCAGCCCTAACAAGATTTTTTTTAACATAATGAAAATATTGGTTATTGATAAATCAGCGAATTATACGTAAACGGATGTTTACTAAGATAATATATTTTTAGTTTTGACCCACATTCCCTAAAATAGTATCATAATTAATATTCAGCTAACAAATTGTCTATCAAATAGTAACTTTGACAATAACCATAAAGCCTAATTTTACCTCAACCTAATATTAGGATACGTTCTTATAATTTGATTTGAGTTAGCTACTCTAAACCGATGGTCTCATCGGTTTTTTTATTCCCCGCTGGCGCGAGCGTCACGCTCGTGTCCTTAGCTTTCACCGAAGTTAGCCGGCCATGGTATTCCTGTTTCCCTACTTTGCAGCCACAAAGCAGAAAATCTCTCAATTGGAAAAAACATAAAAAATCCAACCCCATGGCATAGCACCATCCAACTAAATTATTTGTTACATTAGAGCTATCAGGAAATATGTTTAATGGCTATATGCAATTGTTTTGCTTAATTATAACCAGACCAGAAATAATATAGAATATGGATATACCAAAATTTCATGAAACATTTATACCAATTTTAAAGGTATTGGAAAATGGAGAAACTCTACAGGCAAGAGATATGTACATGAAGGTCATTGAGCAATTCTATTCTGGACTTTCAAAGGAGCAATTAGAGCAGACAACAAAAAGCGGTGATATTCTGATTATAAACCGAATTGCCTGGGGAAAATCATATCTTAAAAAGGGAGGTTATATTGAATTTCCAAAAAGAGGATTTGTAAAGATTACAGAAAAAGGCAAAAAACATAGTTCGACAGATTTGACATTGAAACAAGTCGAAAATTCTGAAAACTATTTGGAATTTTACAACCAAGAAAATTCTAAAAAAGAATCTACACCTACTGTAATTGAAAATGCTTCACCTCAAGACTTGATTGATGAAGGTTTTAGTCAAATTGATATTCAAGTTAAAGACGAATTGTTAGAGAAATTAAAAGAAATAGATCCATTTTATTTTGAGAAAGTGATTCTTATTTTACTTCAAAGAATGGGATATGGTGATTTCATTGAAACAACAAAAACTGGAGATGGGGGCATTGATGGAATAATTAATGAGGATAAACTTGGTTTGGATAAGATTTATATTCAAGCAAAACGATATGGCGAAAATAAAGTTCGGGAAAAGGATATTCGAAATTTTATAGGAGCAATGAGTGGAGACACGCAAAAGGGAGTTTTTGTTACTACATCCTCATTTGATTCAGGAGCTGTAAAAAAAGCACATGATGCACATCATACAATTATTCTGATTGATGGTTCAAAGCTAGCAGACCTAATGCACCAATATAACGTAGGTATCCAAATAAAAGCTGTTTACGAAGTAAAAGAATTAGATAATGATTTCTTTGAGGAGAATAATTAATTAACTGTATGGCATTTCCTTCTCTACACAAGACCTATATTAAGCACAAACAACCAAAAAAATCAACACTCAGTTAAAAAATGAACCTAGCAGTAGCCCAATTTCAACCAAAGGACGGAGATAAAACATACAACTTATCGGTAATTCGAAAATTGGCGGAAAAAGCCAAATCCAACGGAGCGGACTTGATCAGTTTTCACGAAATGTGCATTACGGCCTACACCTTTACCAAAGATTTGAATCTGTCGCAGGTTACCCAGTTAGCGGAAGAGGTACCAAACGGAAAAAGCACCAAGGCCTTAATGGCCATTTCCAAGGATTTGGATATCCCCATCCTGGCAGGTCTAGTGGAAAAATCAGAAGGGAAAATATACAATACCTATATCTGCGTTACGGGAGATGGAGTGGTAGCAAAGTACCGAAAATTACACCCTTTTATCAACAAATATATGTCCGCCGGCAACGAATACTGTGTATTCGACCTCCTCGGTTGGAAATGCGGAATTTTGATCTGCTATGACAATAACGTAATAGAAAACGTGCGTGCAACAAGCCTTTTAGGAGCGGAAATAATTTTTGCGCCCCACGTTACGGGCTGTACCCCGTCAGCAATGCCGCACCGGGATTATGTTGATGACAAATATTGGCAAAATCGTACAAACGACCCGGTTTCGTTACGAATGGAATTTGACGGACCCAAAGGCAGACGTTGGTTAATGCGATGGCTACCTGCAAGGGCCTACGACAATGGGGTCTACTATGCATTTACCAACCCTATTGGTTACGATGGCGAACACCTTAAAAATGGGAATTCAATGATCATCGACCCTTATGGGGAAGTGTTGTCCGAAATAAAATCTTTTGAGGACGAAATTACCATTTCAAAATTGACAAAGGATAAAATTCAACTTTCGGGAGGTTGGAGATATAAAAATGCCCGTAGACCCGAACTGTACAAAAACATTATAGGGGGCCATCACAATTCGGACACAACACCCGTATGGATGAAAGGGAAAACGGCCAAAGGTTCATAAATTGTTCCGTTAAACCTGATCGGACAATTAATTTTCTTACCTTAAAGCCCTAAAACCTTAAGTATTAAATGGATATACCTAAATAACCATATCCATTTGTTACTTAAAAGCCTTGCCAAAATGATACCGGACCAAAAGAAGACCTCTATTTTTGTTATAATATGAGCCTTGTATTTAATAACTATGATGACAGCATTGCCGACCCTGTTACATTTAAGCAGTTGGCCGTAAAAGATGCGCTGTTCCTGTACTACAAGTGCCCTCAGGTGGATAAACAAATGCAACTTTTTTCACATTACAACGAAATAATGTTTACCCTGGATGGCGGCCGTGTCATACGTCACGGCGGAAAATCATGGCCCCTCACCAAACATTCCTGCATCCTTACCCTAAAAACTGCCTATTTGCAGGAATTGCCAGAATCAACGGAATGGAGAGTCCTTGCCTTTTACTTTCGGGACAGTTTTTTTAGGCAGGTAATTAAGGAATATCATCAATACCTTCCTTTGAAAAACCTCCCGGCACCTACTGCCGATATGCTGATCGAAATTCATTTAAACGAAACCACCCGCGCATTTTTTTACAGTATTCTCCCTTATTTTTCACAAAAGTCACTGGCTCCGGAAGGTTTACTGGAACTCAAATTCAAAGAACTCCTCTTTAACATCTTTTTAGACCCTTCCAATAAAAATATACTCGCTTATGCCAACAGTTTAATAAACATTTCCAAAACGCCAATCTGGCAAGTATTGGAGAAAAACTATATGTTCAACCTAAGTGTGGAACAGTTTGCCCGTATGGCAAATCGCAGTGTTTCCGTATTTAAAAAAGAGTTTTCTCACTATTACCATACTACCCCAGGGAGATGGCTTACCCAAAAAAGGTTGGAACTTGCAAAATCGTACTTGGAAGCAGGTAAAACAAACATAAGTGAAGTGGCCTTTAGCAGCGGTTTTGAAAACCTCAGCCATTTTAGTCGCGTATTCAAACAAAAATACGGAGTATCCCCCTTAAAATACAAGGAAGCACAAGGTTAGTCCCCCCAATTTTTTACTTCCGTTTCCATATGGACCGTACAGTAAAAAAACAAAACGTTTGAGCAAAATTGTTTTTATGCCTGCAGGCTACATTTGCTTCATAAATCATATTAAAACGAACAGTCATGCCAACACCACTCGAAATTTTATTGGACCCTATCAGCCTTATTGTACTCGCTATGTATGCAGGGCTTATGCTTTGGGAAGCATTGTTCCCTGCTCGCCCACTTCCCACGGTTAAGTATTGGAAGCTAAAGGGATTGACATTTTTTGTCCTATTCTTTTACCTGTCCACCTACTTGCCGTTGATATGGGACGGCTACCTTGCCGAATACCAACTTATGGACCTTACCGGACTAGGCACCTTATGGGGTGCGCTGATTGGCGTGCTAATCTACCAGTTTGGACTATATGTCTGGCACAGGTCTATGCACAAAAGCAATGTGCTTTGGAGGGTTTTTCACCAAATGCACCACAGCGTTGAACGCTTGGACACCTACAGCGCCTTTATTTTCAGCCCCATGGACATGATCGGTTTTACTGCATTGGGCAGCTTATTACTGGTTTTGGTAGCAGGGTTTGCCCCACAGGCCGCTACCGTGATTATTTTGGCGAATACCTTTTTTAGTATGTTCCAGCACAGCAATATCCGCACCCCTACATGGTTGGGGTATATTGTACAAAGGCCCGAAGCCCACTCCCTGCACCATGCAAAAGGCATCCATGCCTACAATTATGGGGATATTACCATTTACGATATCCTGTTTGGAACATGGAGAAATCCCAAGGATTATGAAAACGAAAACGGATTCTATATGGGAGCCTCCTCCAAGATAGCGGATATGCTATTGTTTAGGGACATTGAGGCAAAGGATTATCATGATAAAATATAGACTACAAGATCTCCTCTATATGCTTCCTGATGTTGGTTGAAATTTTTTCGATCGGCAAGTCGTTGGAATCAAATCCAAAGGGGTCTTCAATCTCTTCCGCAATCAGTTCCAAACTGGCCAAAACATAAAAAATAAAGATAACCACAGGTACGGCATAATATCCCAAACTAAAGACATATCCGAACGGTAAGGTCATCACATAAAAGAAAATGAATTTCTTTATAAAGGCACTATAGGAATAAGGTATTGGGGTATTCTTTATACGCTCGCAGGCACCACATATATCCGTAAAGGATTGTACCTCATTGTTCAGAACGATCAGTTGATCCCCGCTGATCTTCTTTTGGACATATAGGTCATCCACTTTTTGAAAGATCATTTTCGCTACCTGGTTTGGACGGTGTTTGTGATGGTCTATATCCAGATCCGTACCTTCATAAAGTTGCTTGCCGGTTTCCACATCGGTCAAATGCTTGGCCAAAATAGAGGCATAGCCCGGTATCAACTTTCTAAAATACGCATGGTCGTGTTCGTCTTTTAGGATTACGCTCAGTTTGATCGCCAAATTTCTACTGTTATTGACCAATGCTCCCCAGAGCTTTCTTCCCTCCCACCATCTATCATATGCCGTATTGGTCCTAAATACCAATAACAATGAAATTACAAAACCCAGCATAGTATGCATGACAGTGATGTTCGATAGGGGATTTCTTTCGGACATATTCCAGTATTCAAGTTCCAGATAGCCCACACCATAGGTGTACAATCCTATAAAGAGCATCATAGGGATCAATTTTCTAAAGGTGTCGGACTTGTGAAATCTAAAAATAAAGGTAATCCAGTCTTTGGGATTGTATTGTACCATATAGGAGATTCGTATTGGGTCGCTAAATTAGGAAATGTTTTTTGTTTGGGACCACCTACAATTTGCATAATTGTTGGCGCGAGCGTCACGCCTGCCTGCCGGCGAGGCAGGCTCGTGTCCTTAACTTCAAATGTGCGGCCCATTATACGTTTCCGAGTAATATACTCACCGCGTTCCCCCCAAAACCTACGGCATTGACCATTATCTTGTTGATCTGTTTTGGAACGGAATCGTAGCCCACAAAAGGCACCCCAATAAACTCTTTATGTTGCAGCATCAGCACTGCCAGTTCCAAACTCAACAACCCCGAAGCCCCAAAAGAATGCCCTACTTTCCACTTGTTGGTGGTCAGGGCCGGTATATCCTTTCCAAATACTTTTTTTATGGCCGCTACTTCGGACAGATCGCCTTTAATGGTACCGGGAGCATGTAGAACTACTACATCCACCTCCTTGGGATCCATCTTTCCCAAAGCCATTGCCATAGAGCGCTGAAAACATACTGCATCAGACGAAATGGAAATATTATGCTCCAATATTTCGGTGGCGTAACCCAAACCTTCAATGCGGGCAAGGGCATTATCCAAATTGCCCATCTCCAAACAGGCCATGGAGGCCGCTTCCCCCAACACCATACTGTTTTGTTTCTTTTCCAGGTCCAAGGCGCGACAGGGATAACCTTCTGGGGAGTTCGATACAAATCTGGAATATACCTTCAGCGCCTTCATCTGCGCAATAGTGAAGGGCGTTAATGGCGCCTCGCTACCACCCACCAAAAATTTATTGGCCATCCCACTTCTTAGCCAAGCCACTCCGTTTAGAAGGGAATGCAAGGCCGTAGAGCAGGTAATGGAATGGGATATTTCCGGGCCTTGGGTCTGTAGGTCATGGGCCACCCAAGAGGATATATTTCCCAAAGTAGTGGTAGGGGAAGACAAGGTAGAGGCTTCGCCCTTTTGGATAAACTCACTATGGTACTTTTCAAAAAGGGAAGTAGCCCCCCTGGAAGAGCCAATGTTTACCCCAAAACACCCATCCTCCCATCCCGCTAGACCTATGGCTTCCCGGGCCGCAAAAATTGCGTACAGCACGGAGGGATCCAAATTCCTATACTTGGTGTCCGAGTTGGCCAAGGCCATTATCCGCTGCTGCACATCCTCTGTCAGGAATGCTCCCCAGGCCCTTATATGGCCATAGTTGCGCTCCTTTAAAAAATGGTCCGGCAGGTTATAGTTTTCCCAGGCCTCCCTTAGAGAGGTCCCCAATGGGGAAATAGAGGATAAAGCCGTGATATAAACGGGTTGGTGTTGCATGGATTAAAATTTTTCAAGGGCTTCCCTTATGCTGTCGTATATCCTGTGCATTTCATCTTTGGTAACAATATAAGGTGCCGAAATATAGATAGTATTGCCCAGGGGGCGTAAAAAAACACCGGAATCCATAAAATGTTGCCATAGTCTATCCCTTACATTGCCATAACGCTCCATCGCCATATCAAGATCCAAGGCGTAGATTATCCCGGTCTGCCTGGTGGCGGCCACTTTGGGATGGTCTTTTATTTCGGCATCGAACTCTTGGTGCCATTGGATAATTTCGGCAATATTTTTTTGAATTCCTTCGGACTTCAACAAATCAATTCCTGCCAGGGCAGCGGCACAGGCCAAGGGATTTGCCGTATAGGTATGGCCGTGAAAAAGTCCCTTTGCTATATCATCGCTATAAAAGGCATCGTAAATTTCCTGGGTACAACTTGTTACCGCCATAGGCAGCATCCCGGCCGTTAAAGCCTTGGACATACAGATAATATCGGGTTTCTCCGTCATATGATCGGAAGCAAAATGCCTTCCCGTCTTACCAAAACCGGTCATCACCTCATCGGCTATGGCCAAAACCCCATGCGATTTTATCACTTTTAAAATTTTCTCCAAATGCTCCGCCTTGTGCATTTTCATGGCTGCGGCACCCTGTACCAAAGGCTCGTAAATAAATCCGGCCACGGTATCCAGATCCATGGTATTTTCCAATTGATGCAACAGTCCCTCCAAATTGGCTTCGGTAGGCACCGGAATCCGTTTTACCTCAATAAAATAATCCTCAAAGGGACCATTGTATACCGAAAGGCCGGAAACGGACATCGCCCCAAAGGTATCCCCATGGAAACCCTCCTCAAAAGCCATCAGAACGGAACGCTTTTTGTCTCTATTGTGATGGTACTGCAATACCATCTTTATCCCGATCTCGGTTGCTGTGGAACCATTATCTGAAAAAAACAATTTCTCCTGATTTTCCGGCAACAAAGAGATCAGGGCTTCGGAAAGCGCTACGGCAGGTTCATGGGTAAACCCGCTAAAGACCACCTGATCCAACTGCTGCATTTGTGCATATACCCTGTCAATAATGGCATCATTGCAATGGCCATACACACTGGTATACCAAGAGGATATGCCATCTATGTATTCCTTGCCGTGCTCATCGAACAGGACCGCCCCCTTTGCCTTGACAATGCCAAGCATTTTAGGGTACAATTTATGCTGCGTAAGGGGGTGCCAAAGGTGTTGTTGATCCCTTTCCGAAAGATTCTTCAATTGAATTTCCTTTTTAAATAGAAGTACAAAGATGGGGAATAATGACCAAAAACGCTATCCTGATCCCAATTCATTTTAAGGGGATTCCACCCCATAATCCCTTTCAGTTTACGGGAATATGTTTTTAGGCCACGACCTTAACTGGCCATAAGCGCTGGCCTCAATTGCTCTGCGTATTTCTTGACCACTTCCTTGGTTAACGTGGCTTCCTGGCCAATCCTGCCCAAGACGGGCACTCCCGTAATTTTAGTAATAATATCCTCGGAAGCGGCATTGGGCTCACCATTGAAAAGGATGGAGACATCATAACCCTTCAACAGGAGCCATTTAATGGTTAACAGGGAATGATTGATACTCCCTAAATAATGCTTCACTACAACGACCACATGATAGGTTGGCATAATAATATCCAATAAGGTATCGGAATCGTTAAGGGGCACCAATACCCCACCTGCCCCTTCAATGATCAAGTGGTTCTCCGTTATGGGCTCCTGTATTTTATTGTGGTCTATATATACCCCTTCCAAAGCAGCGGCCGCATGGGGACTAATAGGGGCCTTAAGGGAGTAGCTACTCTTATGTATTACCGTTTTGGAATTGGAGATTAGGCTGGAAATGGTATCACTATCGGAATCATCGCCGGTTTGAACGGGTTTCCAGTAATCTGCCTGCAAGGCCTCTACCAGGACGGCAGAAGTTATGGTTTTCCCTACATCCGTTGATATTCCTGTTACAAAAAATTGTTTCATTCTAGCTTGGTTCTGTTATAAACTCACAATTTAGACATTTATACTTTCTTTTTTCAAAAAATGGAAAAAGTTTATAAAAAACCCCTTTCCTGTTATAATAAATTTCCATTCTCTTTGACTTGCAATTGGGGCAGGTCCTTAAATTACCCTGGTCATCCATGGCATAGGTCCTAATTTCATTGTAG
The DNA here is from genome assembly GCF_003426735.1 of Arenibacter sp. P308M17. GTDB lineage: Bacteria > Bacteroidota > Bacteroidia > Flavobacteriales > Flavobacteriaceae > Arenibacter. Next base: position 567,869 of record NZ_QVON01000001.1, on the reverse strand, counting down.
ATTTCGGTAGCCCTTTCCCTATCGAAATAGTACACCTGCAGTTTCACTCCGCCTATGGCATTGCTGATCAGGGGATCGGAATTAAGGATATGCTCATCCCTGAGAAATACAGGGATGCCATCGGCCTCCAATCTTCCTTTTAAAATTTGAACGTCCGCCACAAACTCAAAGGCGGCCAGGGTATAGAATTCCGGGTTCATCGTTGATCAAATAATTGGGACAAAATGTAAAGTACCTCCTTTATTTCATTTTCCGTATTATAACTGTGCAAACAAAATCGCAATCGCTCCTGCCCTCCCCGTACGGTGGGCGAAAGAATGGGCTTTACATCAAAACCCTTGTCCATTAACTGTAACGACCACTTTTTTACCTTTTCATTGCCTGCTACCAAACAACAATGTACGGCCGAATTACTGGATATAAAATAGGGTTCAAGGTCATGGCCCCTTAATTGCTCCTTAAAATAATCGATATTCCGCCGAAGTTGCATTTGTTCCCCTCCGGACACGGACAAATGTTCACAAGCCGCCAGAATCGTCGCCGATGAATGCGGGGGCAATCCCGTAGTATAAATGAAGCTGCGTGCAAAATTTACCAAATAATTTTTAAGGGCATTGCTCCCCAGGATGGCGGCACCATGGCAGCCCATGGCCTTGCCAAAAGTAACGATCCGGGCAAATACTTTATCCTGCAACACCAGTTCGTTCAAGAGTCCCTCTCCCCTTATGCCAAACACCCCTACCGCATGGGCCTCGTCCACCACCAAATAGGCCCCTTGGGAAGTACACATTGCCGCCAAGGCTTTTAAATCCGGGCTATCCCCATCCATGGAAAAGACCGATTCTGTAACCACATAAATATCGCTATCGGGCTTTCGTTGGCGCACCCGGTCTATCCGTTCCTTTAGACCCTCCAACTGATTGTGCTTAAACTTATAGCTTTGGGCAAGGCCCATCCCAATCCCGTCCCGAATACTGGCATGCGAGAGTTCATCATAAAAAACAACATCCGTACGCTGTGGTAACGCACTAAAAAAACCTAGGTTGGCATCGTATCCCGAATTGAAGACCAGGGCCGATTCCGAACCAAAAAAATTGGCCAGTACCCCTTCCAATTCGCCATATAATCCGTAATTCCCCGTTAACAGTCTGGACCCGGTAGCGCCATTGGCCATGGCACCATTGTTTTCCAAAAATTTTGAAGCCTTGTTAAATAGCTCCACATTTCTGGCAAGGCCCAAATAGTCGTTAGAGGAAAAATCGATCAGGCCATTGGGCGCAGCCAATTTCCGAAGGGCGTTATTGGTTTTCCTTTCGGTTAATTTTGCCATCAATTTTTTGGGTAGTTCCATCATATGGCAAATGTAGCATATCCTGTATTTATATAGTATATTCGTTTCTACAAAGACATTGAAAAATTATACCGTGGAAACACCCATAATATGGTTTCCACGCAAACCATTAGTATTGAGGGAAACACCTATGAACTGTAGATTCTTTAGCCTTTTATTCCTTGCCCTTTGCTTAAACCTGCAGGGCCAAACCAACCGTTATAGCATTTCTTTTGCCAATGCCGAACATCACGAAGCGGAAATTACGGCCTCCTTTCCTGAACTGGAACCCGGTCTGCTTTCCGTCCGCATGGGTCGCTCCTCCCCTGGCCGATACGCCCTGCACGAGTTTGCAAAAAATGTGTATAATTTCAAAGCTACGGACAGTCAGGGAAAGTCCTTGGAGATTTCCAGGCCCAATCCGTACCAATGGGATATTAACGGTCATGACGGGGAAGTGAACATAAGCTATACCCTTTTTGCCGATCGGGGGGATGGTACCTATGCCCAAATTGATGAGACCCATGCGCATCTCAACATCCCTGCCACCTTTATATACGCGAGCCATTTGGACGATCGTAAAATAGAAGTGGATTTCAAGGTTCGGCAAGACTTAAACTGGAAAGTGGCCACCCAAATGCCCAAAGTTACGGGCAATATCTATACGGCACCCAACTTACAGTATTTTATGGACAGTCCCACCGAAATCAGCGATTACGACATTCGCCAATTTGTGGTAGATAACCATGGTACGCCCCAAACCATACAATTTGTGCTGCACCACAACGGCACGGAAGCGGAGCTGGACACCTATTTTGAACAGGTGAAACAGGTGGTCCTGGCCGAAAAGGAGGTCTTTGGTGAACTGCCCAACTTCGATTATGGCACCTATACCTTTCTGGCCTGTTATATTCCCAATGCCTCCGGCGACGGAATGGAACATAGAAATTCTACCATTCTTACCGATAGGGAAGGCCTGGCCGAAGGGGGAATGAAGAACAATATAGGTACCGTTGCCCATGAATTTTTTCATTGCTGGAACGTAGAACGCATCCGCCCCAAGGCCCTGGAACCCTTCAATTTTGCCGAGGCCAATATGAGCGGGGAACTTTGGTTTGCAGAAGGGTTTACCAGCTATTACACCAATTTTATACTGTGCCGGGCCGGCATCATCACCCCGGAGGAATATATAGAAGAACTTACGGGCACTTTCAACTATGTATGGAACTCTCCGGCCAGGCAATTCTTCAACCCTATAGAAATGAGCTATCAGGCCCCCTTTGTGGATGCCGCCACTTCGGTAGATCCGGTAAATAGGGAAAACACCTTTATCTCCTACTATTCCTATGGCAGTGTTCTGGGGTTGGCACTAGACCTTTCATTGCGAAAAAACGGACTTAACCTGGACGGTTATATGAAATTGGTATGGCAGATCTATGGCAAAAAAGAAGCGCCCTATACCCTGCAGGACCTACGACAAACCTTGGTGCAATACGCCGGTAAGGAATTTGGAAATCATTTCTTTGACCATTACATCTACAAAAGTGAAATGCCGGATTATGGACCATTGTTCGCCACAGTTGGGGTGGTTTTAAAACAAGCTTTGGACAAGCCTTATTTTGGGGCAAATGTAACCGTCAACCAATTTGGGGCAGGCATTATACAACGGAATACCACAATAGGTAGTCCGGCATATAAGGCCGGGCTGGACTCCGGCGATGTTATTACCGCTATCAACAAGGTTCCGTTGACAGCGGCACAGCCTTTTAACAACATTATAGACCAGTTTAAGGTAGGGGACACGCTAAAAGTAGCCTATACCCGTTATGGCATTCCCAAATCTACCACCGTAGTTTTAGCAGGGAACCCTGCTTATGGCATACATTTAGTTGAAAAGGATGGTACCAAACCAAACAAACAGCTGTTGAAAAATAGAAAGGATTGGTTAAAACTGGATTAAATGGAAATAAAATTCCCCCGCTGCACTACAACGACCGAGTTGCAGCATCATCACCGAGGTAGACGCCACCAACCATCGTTCCTTGGAGGCCCATTATGCAGTGGGATTCAACCTATCATGCAGGCGGGCAGGATTGGAAATTGATCGTGTTGCGGTAATGATTTTTCGGGAATAAGCTGGAATAGATGTAAGAAAGTGGGTAGCTTTTCATGCCAAGTTTTTATATATTTATCAAGTACGCAAGATTTTTTCTCAAATTACCGGCCCAAAGCATACGTCCATGATAAAATATTCCCTTTTAATAATCTTCTTCTTTTCGTGTTTGTTTTTGGCACATGGACAGCTAGAAAACCACTTGGACAATATAATGATCACCTCCAAAAAGAAAAAAACCCAAGTAAAAGCAGATAAAAATGGGAAATTGCATGTAAATGTCTCCCCAAAGGATGTCCTCTACTTTAAAGCCATGGGAGGGGTAAGCTATAGTAATTTCGGTGCCGTAGGTGATGGCAAAACAGATGATATGGACGCCATTGCCGCCACCCACGCCTTCGCCAATCTACACGCCCTAAGGGTGAAGGCCGACGAGGGCTTCACCTATTACATTGGAGGAAAGGAGCGCACAGCGGAAATACGAACCGATACCGATTTCGGTACGGCAGCATTTATCATTGATGACACGGAAGTCCAAAACCACAGGGCTTCTGTTTTTTTGGTGGCTTCCCAACAGCGGCCCTTTAAAGTGAATGGCATAACTTCCCTAAAGAGGAACCAAGAGAAAATAGACCTTAGCTTGCCCCGATCCTGTCTTATTTCGGTCGTCAATTCCAACGTAAAGCACTATATCCGCTATGGGTTGAACCAAGACAATGGGTCCCAGCAGACCGATATCTTTGTCGTTGATAAAAACGGAAATGTGGATTTGGACGCTCCTATAATTTGGGATTTCGACCAGATTACCGATATGACCGCCATACCTTTGGACACCACAACGCTTTATATATCAGGAGGCCGGTTTACCACCATTGCCAATAAGGCCGAATCCAAGTACAATTATTATAGCAGGAACATTGCCATTACCCGTTCCAATGTGGTGGTGGATGGGCTGGAGCATCACGTTATAGGGGAAGGGGATCATGGTGCGCCCTATGGCGGCTTTATCAACATCCGTGATTGCGCCTATGTAAGGGTGAAGAATACCCTCCTTACCGGACGTAAGACTTACCGCACTATTGGCTCGGCCGGGAAGCCGGTCTCCATGGGGTCTTATGACCTTTTGGTAAACCGTGCGCTGAACGTAACCCTTGAGAACTGCAGGCAGACCAATGATATTAACGACAGTACCTATTGGGGGGTAATGAGTTCCAACTATTCCAAGAACCTAATCTATGACCATTGTACTTTTTCACGCTTCGATGCCCATAAGGGGGTTGCGAATGCCACGATCCTAAACTCTACCCTTGGCCATATGGGAATCAATGCCATTGGCAGTGGTGTCCTGACCGTTGAGAACAGCACTATCCGGGGCAAAACCTTGATCAATTTGCGAGGGGATTATGGTAGTTCCTGGCAGGGAGAAATAGTGATCCGCAATTGTATTTTTGTGCCCGAAGGGGGCAAAACTAGCAGTGCCAATATAATTGGAGGCGCCTACTCTGGGCAGCATAATTTTGGCTACACCTGTTATATGCCAGAAACGATTACCATAGAAAACCTTCATATAGATGACACCCATCACCCTGAAGATTATAAAGGGCCGGCCATATTTAAAGATTTTAATGAAGAAATGACTGACGATACTTATATAGAAGAATTTCCCTATATCAGAACCAATGAAATAATCCTTAAGAATGTGACCACAGCAAGTGGAAAGAACCTGATCATCAGCAGAAATCCGTTTATGTTCAAGGACGTAAAGGTAAATACGTATTAGGATCCTGTATTGAAAATCCAATATACCAACCTAATTTAGAGGCCAAAATACAAGTGTATGCAACCCCTTACTACTCGGTGCCGAGGCCGTTGTAGTACATTTTTCCGTAACCTTTTAATAGGGTTTTCATCTTACTGAAAAAGAAAAAATAAGAATAAATTTCATGATTTTATTAATTGGAATTTTTACAATGTTCGGTTGTGATAATGATGATGTCCAAAGAAATCTTAATGGACAATACATGGGAACTTTTCAAATTTATTTCCATCCCGCAGTTGTTTCGTTTCACATCCATAGCGGGCAAGTAGGAAAATCAGGCTTGGGGACCTTAAGGCGGAGCAGGTTAGCCGCCCCCTTCCATCATGCCGAGCAGTTCCATGGAATAGTTGTCCCTGGCCTGGATATAGGCGAGCTTTGGCGTGATTTCGGCACCGATCTTTTTTTTCTCGAAAGCGGCCGTTAGGCCGAACTCTATACTGATGCTGCCCAGTTCCCCGGCCCGTTTCACGGTCTGGTACAACAGCTGCCTATATACCTGGTGCCCGTGGGCATACCTGTAATCCATCCCCACAAATGCGGGCACATACCCCTTGCCCCTGTTGCTATAGCAGAACATGGCCCCCACAATCAGATCTTTCCCATCATCGGTATGCTCGCCCTTTAAGGTAAGGACAATGAATTCCCAACCGGGGTGGTCGGACATATGGGCGACTATCTTTTTGGGAAATGGAAAGGTGTTGAGGCCCAAATTGTAACTTCTTACTTCATCGTAAAGTTCGAAGAACCGTTCCGCTCGATATTTGTCCAATTTATTTAGGACCTGGACGTGGAAGTGTAGTTGGAAGGGTTCGATATCCTTCCTGAAATGCGATCGGGAACGGGCAGAGAGCCGGGAAACATAACTCCTTTCATCTCCCCAGATCAGGTTCCCTATCCGGCCCGAATCGGGCATGGCCACCTGTACGAATCCATGGTTGTGGAAAAATTCCTCTAGTTTTTCGTCCCTTTCAAAATCCCTTAGGACGATCATCCCCGGCACTAGCCGTTGCTCCAGTCCTTCCAGTTCCCGGAGCAGTTGCCGCAGCGCACCTTGCCATTGAGAATGGGACCGGTCCAGAAACAGGTGGTTCCCTTCGGTGAACAGGGACCCCATGCCCAGGACATAAGTGGTCATATGGTAGGGCCTATGTAAACGGGCCTCCTCCATTTTTTTGGAGACCGCTTCCGGAGCCAGCATATCCTCCTTCCAAAGGGCATAGGTAAAAAAGGTGGCCAGAACGGGCCTGTCCATTAGGTCCCTGATAATGAAATAGTGAAAGCCCCAATTCTCCTCCTTTTTTTCGTTCCCGGAAAAAACGGCCTCCAAAAATTCCATTCCTGCCCGGTCGAAGGCACCATTGGCCCCTAGGAGGGAATCCCATTCCCTCCCAGGAACCTCGGAAATGGTCTCCCAATGGTGTACCGTAAGGCCTTCGGCGGGGAGCACTTTCTCCCCTGCCCCTTGAACAGGGAGTTTAAAGGCCTGTCGTACCTTGTTGCTCGTTGTCCCGGTAGCTTCCAGAGCTTTGGAGTAATGGTGTTGCATGGCTTCCACCAGGCTTTTGATCTCCGCTTTTTCGTTATGGCAGGAAATAGTGATCCGCACCCCGGTATTTTTCACGGGGACCGCCGGGAATATACCGAGGTTCACAAAATATCCCTCACCCATCAGGCGGTTCACAAAATTGTAGCCTGTGACCGGCATCCCCGTCCCGATATAAAAGACCGGGGAACCGTTACGTTCCACCAAGGGCAGGTCCGTCCGGGCCAGGAGCTTATTAAAGTACTCGATACGGTCCAACAGATTGGATTGCAATACATATATTTCCGGGCCAAGATGGATGTCCGCCGAGGCGATCGCCGCCCCCACCGATGCCGGCTCCAATTGGGCGGAAAAGGTAAGTGGCCCACCAAAGGTCTTAATTTTTTCGTACATCCTCCTATTGGAACAGACCAGAACGGAACCACTGGCCCCAAAGGTCTTGCTCAGGGTACCGAACAAAAGGACGTTCTCCGGAAGTTCCTTTAATTGGTCCATAACATACCCGGTACCGTTCTCCCCGATCCAGCTCATCCCGTGTACATCATCGAAATAAAGGTAGAGCTGGGGATATTTATTGCAGAGGGCCATAATCCCTGCAACTGGCGAAACGTCCCCGTACATGGAAAAGACTCCGTCCGCCATATACCATATGCGCTTGTGCCGGGAGGAGAGTTTCCTGATCTTGTCCTCCAGCATTTCCAGGTCGTTGTGCCGGATCATATCGATGGGTACGCTACGGGTCTTCAGCATCCTTGCGGCACTCTGCACGCTCCAGTGTACCTGGTGGTCCAGGATTATGGCATCCCGGTCCGATACCGCGCTAGGGATAACCCCTATATGGCCCAGGGTGCTGTTCTTGGTGATGATCACCGGCTGCCCGTACATCCGGGATACACGTTCCTCCAGTCCTCGGTACAGCGGATGGGAGACATAGGTCTTGGACAGGGGGAATTGGGTCCCGTACTTTTGGATGGCCTCCACGGCAGCCCGTTTGAGTCTTTCGTCCTGTTCCAGGCCCAGATAGCCCGTGGTACCGAAATGGAACAGGTCCCTTTTATTGATCCGGATTCGCCTGCCGGTAAACGAGTCCCCCTCGGCATAGAGATGGAGTACCCCCTGACGGGTGGCATCGGTAAATACTTCGTGCACGGTATCGAGGAAATTGTTGGGCGCAATCTTTGCCATAATGGTTTGGTTTTAGGGATTGTATTTTATAAAATAAAATAGTGTTTCCCATTGTGGACAACATAAACTGGATAAAAATTTAGGGAATAATCTTATAAATTGCCATCTACTATGAAATAAAATCCCTTATGGAATAGTGATAATCCCTTACAGAACAGTTGTAAGTATTTACATCGAAATTCTTTGTGTAATTAAATTTATTTCTTTTATTTTAAAACCCCTTTTAATTAAAAATACTATGGATAATAGTATGGAAAATGAATTTTTTCATTGTCGTATAGAAGACGGGATCCTCTATTTTGACTATAAGGAAAATGTGGTCATCCACTTAAAAGATGCCGTTAAAATTGTAGCCGACCGATTATTATGGCAACAGGGAAAGCCTTTCCCCATTTTGTGCAATACCAAGGGAATAAGAAATATGGACAAGGCCGCCAGATGGTACCTGGCAAGGGAAGGGTCCCATCTGGCCACCTCCGTGGCCCTTATATCGGCCAATCCATTGTCGCGCTTATTGGCCAATATCTATCTGTTCAGCACTTCGCCTTCAGTGCGGACAAAAGTTGTGGCCAATGAATTGGAGGGCATTGAATTTTTATCCTCGGTCGGGCAATGTAATCCGAAATAAAGTTCCCCTCTTAACCGGATCAAGATTATAGGTTCCCCCTATAAACTATCGTTATGGATCAAAAAGAAAATACCGAACGGCTCGAAAGGGTTTTCACCCTATTGATCAGGATCGCTATGGGCAATTTCACTGCCATTATTGAACGGAGCGAAGAAACGGATGAGCTTGAAGCACTGACCGCACTGGTAAACATTGTAGTCGAAGAATTAAAGGATTCATTTCTGCACCAGGGGTTTATCAACACTGATGCCTCCTATATGGAATTGGTGAATATGGTGTTCTTTCTTGATCTGGACGGCAAGATAGTGTTGATAAACGAGGATGTAGATCGATTATTGGGGTATGGAAAAAAAGAATTGATACATAAACCAATGGGATATATCCTCCAAAAGGATTCCCAGCCAATTTGGACCGACCAAATACGGAACCTTTTGACCAATGGAAAAATGAAAAAAAACTTAAAATTGAAATTTATGACCAGTGACGGACTAGTAATGTCCGAGTTCTGCAAATTGATGCTATTACCTAATGAGGGCCTTCTTTCGGCAAAGATCATGATAATCACGGCAAACTTGATTAAGGACAAGGCCACATTGGAAGGCAAACTTAAACAAAAGATCTTGGCAAGGATAGACCGCCTCGGATCAAATAGACAGGACACCCCAAAAATAAAATCCATTTTTAATATGGACGATATAGAAATTATAAGGAACATAGGGAACCATCTAAGGCACCATCCTGAAAAAGATATTACCTCCCTAAAAAAATTGGCACTGGAATTCGGTACCAACGAATATAAATTAAAGCGCGGATTTAAGGAGTTTTTCGGGATGACGGTCTTTCGGTTCCTAAAAAATGAACGACTTAAGAATGCACACCTTTCCATAAGGAATACCAACGAGCAGTTTAAAAATATAGCCAAAATGAACGGCTTTAGGAATGCTTCCCATTTTACACAGGAATTCAGGGCAAGGTATGGTTATACACCTAGGCAGCTCAGGGAGAATTCCTAAGGTTTTTACCCCTTAAAAAATCCCTTAGGGAATAGTTTTAATCCACTACGCAACAGTGGGCTTCCCTACCTTTATACCATTCAATATCAAACAACTACAATGGATATGAAATGGGTTCAAAAACATAGGAGGACAATTGTAGAGGTCATCAGCTTGCTGTTCATTATCCTTTTTGCCTATGCCGGACTCACCAAATTCTTGGAAGGCCATAGGTTCTATGACAATATCAGGAACTCGCCCATCCTTGGTGGGGAGACCATGGCTTTTTTGGCCTCCTGGATGGTTCCCTTGGCCGAGCTGGCCGTTGCCCTGTTGTTGGTCAGGACCAGGACCCGGTTGATGGGGCTCTATGGGGCCATGGGCCTTATGCTTTTATTTACGGGCTATACCATGGCCATCGTATTCTTTGCCCCCTATAAACCATGTTCCTGTGGGGGCGTTATCTCGCTACTGTCCTGGGAACAGCATTTGGTGCTCAATGTAGCATTGCTCCTATTGGCCCTACCGGCCATATTGTTCTCCCCCAAACATAAAAATATGACTTTGGAACGAACTTAACCAATCCCTTCGGGGGCATTGAAATTATACGCTGTATGATGTGTTGGCCGTGAGCAGTAGGCAGTAAGCAAAAAGGTTTAAAATTCCCCTCTTGAGAGGGGTTAGGGGTGTGTATTTATTGAAATGGGGCAGATCCCGAATCTATCGGGCGTGACCTTTTTACTGGAGAAAGCAAAAAAACAAAATCCATTGCTTTGTGCCGCGTTTGGATTACCTAAGTTATTGTAAACTAATCCGGATAAACATCTGCCAACCTTTAACTAAAGAAGTAAAACAATAAAAATATTTTGTTGCGCAACAAGAGCAGGGGGAAGACCGAAAACCTGTAGAAGAGAGTAGGCACTTATTATTAATTAAATTTATATTATCATGAAAAAGTTGAAGTTAATATTACCGCTGTTGGCATTTGTTTTTGCCATTGCACTGTCGTTCGCGTTTGTAGACAAATCCGCGGACAAGGACTATTACGCCACCAAGTACATCTTGGTCCAAGCTCCCAATGGATGGGCAACTATAGATGTTGAGTGTACCCCGGATAATGCTGAATGTGAAGTAGAATTCTCAGAAGAACCCGGAACGAAGTATAGGGTTTATGATGAAAAGGATACTTCTAAGCCAACCGAGGGTAATGGCCAGATTATAGAATTAAATGGATCGGCACCAAATCCTGATTAATTTTGTGGTGTAACCTGAAGGGGGGCATTGAATGCCCCCTTTTTTCTTCTTTCATTCAAGCCGCAAATTATTGCACCTTCTTGGCTGGGAGCATTTTAAATTCAAGGGGGTTGTCCTTTAACAGTCTTTTTGCCAAGATTTCGATATCCCTTGGTGAAAGGGATCTTACATATGCTTGCCGCTGTTCTAAACCACCCCGGGGCCATCGAATTCCATACTTGTAATAATCGTATAACATTTTTAAGATATCGCCCCTATGGTATTTTTCCCTTTCCAGATAATCCACTCTTTCCAACTTAAACCTTTCCAATACTTCCACATCTACGCCATTGTTTTTAATCGACCGCATAAATTGTTTAGCCGCCTTTATCAATTGTTCCACGTCTTCCGGACTGGCCCCAAACTCCACATATACCTCATTGAACAAACGGTCCTTATCAAAATTACACACTACTTTTATTGTATAAATGCCCTCATTTTTAACGGAATTAAATCGCATTTCCTGCATTATTGAAAAGTTCATCATGGACTGTAGAAGTTTTAATTTTAGATCTTCTTTCCAATCCAAGTCTTTTGCCGCTAAATTTGAAATATATTCCAATTGTACCTTAACTTCTTGGGCATATTCCATGCCCACCAAAACTTTTTCTCGAGGCTTTGGCAATCTGTACTTCTTTGAAGTTTTTGGCTCTTCACATTTTGACAGCACATTCCCTGTAGGTAAATTCCCCAAATACTTCCGGCAAAGGGACAATACTTCTTCTTCGGGAAAATCCCCTGTAAAAATAAAAGTGAAATCTTGGGCATTGGCATACAAGACCCTGTAAATCCCATAGGCACGATCCAAGTCGGTTTTTGACACCCCTTCTAAAGCCTTGGTGCCTTTGGGCAAAAAGGTACTCTCCCCCAACTTCAGTTTAATGAAATTCTTAAAATCTTCGGAATTGATGGAATGCAATGCATGGGATGACCGGGTCCTAAGCTTCCAATCCTCAAAAGCCAGACTATTCTTGTTGGGATCCGTGAAATACAAATAAACCAATTGAAATGCCGTTTCCAGATCCCTTACGGACGCACTCCCCCTTATTCCCGCTTCATTATGCCCTATATAGGGTGCTACCTGCGCGTTATAACCGTTTTTGGCAAAATATCTTTTCAACTCAAACCTATCCATTCCACTTACTCCCGAATTATATACAATGTCTGCTGCGTTCATTGCTGAAAAATAGTCACTTCGAGGATAGCAGCTTATGCCCTTGGAAGAAAAACCGTGAAAACTCAGTTTATTTCGTTCGCGTGGCACAAGTACGGAATCAAATGGTTTTAATACTACTTTTATCCCATTGCCCAATGTGTATTCCGAGGCTCCGGGAATGTCCACTTTATTTTTCTGAAGAGTACTTGGCTTTAGGGTCTTTATGAAAGATGCTTCCATCAACTCCTTGGGTATTTTTGGAGGACTATATTTGGCAATGGGCAAATTATTGGCTTCAGAAATCCATCCCCTTATTTGCTTTTCAGAATAGGACAGGGCCCTATGTCCAGATGGTGACAGCATAATAATATCCAGTTCTTGAGGATCGGTTTTGATATATTGCCTCACAAAAACGTTCAATTCGTCCAATGTTAGGCCGTCCAGCATATTCCGTAAAAGCGCCATTCTATTGGCGGGCAATATTTTACCATAAACAAAATGATCCACAATATTATCTTCCCAAAACATTTGTTTCATAGTATCCGTTTTGGACAAAGACTCCAAGTATTCTTTTTTAAATCTTGTAAATTCGGGTTCCGAAAAGCCATTGGTCCTTATTTCCCTCAAAAGCTGGATCGTTTTGGACAGTGTCCCTTCTACGGTACCTTCTTCCATGGTAATATGCAATTTTACACCTAAGGAAGATGGCAGGGCCATATAGGGGGATACGGTATAAGTGCTAACGTAATAATCCTGTTTCTCCTTTAACCTATTGTTCAACATGTCGATTAAAAGGTTTCCTTTTTGTTCCTGTTTCAATAATTCCAGGCCATTTTTATCCAGATCTTCCCTTTGACGCATATAAATCCGCATATTTACCGCTTGTTTTTTGGATTCCTTTGAAGTGAAGATATGGGCATTATTGATAAATTGGGGAGGGGAATTTCGGTAAGCCCCGAATTCCCTGATTGGGGAACGGGGATTTTTAAGGGGTTTGACCCGGGAGAACTTGTCCTTTATTTCTTTTTCCAGGGCATACACATCTATTATATCGCCCACAACGACCAGGGCCATTAATTCTGGACGGTACCAATCATCATAATACCTCCTTAGCGCATCGTAGGGAAAGGTATTTATAAATTGGACAAAATCGGCAGGTCTATCGGCCCCCCTGCCCATCATCGTACTTTCCAGATCGGTTAATATGGATAGAGCACCGAATCCACCACGTATCCCTTTTTCATTGAGTATTACTGAACGTTCACTATCTATATATTCTTTTTTAAGGTCCAGATCCCAGATAATATCCTGAAAAAGCTGAAATGCAATTTTTAGTTTCTCCTTAGTGTCTACAGAGCTAAAATAATATTGTGTATAATCATAGGGGGAGTTGCCATTGATTTCACCGGTCCGAAACCCCAATTCATTGGCTTTAGCCATGGTCATATGTTTCCCTGCCTTGAATGCGAGATGTTCCATAACATGGTCCAGTTCATATTGGTCCGCATCCTGAACCGCTGAACCGGCCTTGACCAAAAGGCGTAGGGACAATTCAGAGCTACCATCACCGGTGGGTTTTATGTAATAGGTAAGGCCATTGGAAAGTTTTCCGTGCCTTATACTGGGATCAAGGGGCACTGTGTCCTTAAAGGTTATGGAATAAACAGAGATTGTACTCCATAGGAAAACATTTACAAGTAACATTAAAATGCCCTTTAGTGTTCTGTTATCGTTCATTGTATCTTGCTGAATATTAGTATCCATTATTTTGTTCCAGGTTTGGGTTTTTGTCTATTTCGCTTTCCGGTATTGGGTATAGCCCATCCGAAGGCTGCCAGGATGTTTTTATACTTCCCAAAACATCCGATGTCCTTTCGGTACGTTTCAGGTCCAGCCATCGATGGCCCCATTCGGTAAACAATTCCCTGCGGCGTTCCAATTGCATGGAATCCAATAGAGCTACCTTATTTATTCCAGGTGCAATCATCGAGAGTGGTGCAAGGTGGGCACGTGTCCTTATTTTATCCAGGTCCGCAATGGCCCCGGCCAATTTATCCTGATGTGCCCGGGCCTCGGCCCTTATCAGATATTGTTCCGCCAACCTCAGTACCATGGAGTACTCCGTTATTTCATCCGCACTATTTACTTTATACTTGAACGGATAGTGGTACACTTCATCCTCGGTGTCCAATCTCCCTATCCAATTTTCCTTTCTAATGTCCACATCGGCGTATGACCCTATCAGATCATTGGTCAATGCAACAGGTTTTTGGGAATCTGGGGGAGGACTTGTCAAGATGTAGATCCGGCCCTCATTGGTAGCAAAACTCAGACTTCCCCCGGCCGGGGTTATCTGCCAAATAGCCTCTTTGCTATTGGCCAAAAAAACTTCATCCAAATTATTAATGAGACTAAAATTCGAGGTACTGCCAATAACCTGGGTACTTGCCGCTTCTGCTTTTTCCCAATTTTCCCTGTACAGGTGTACCCGTGCCAGCAAGGCCAATGCGGTAAACTTATTGGGGCGTATTCTTTGGCCCTCTAAAAAGGTATCTCCTAGATTGGTTATGGCCATTTCCAGATCGGAGATTATGGATTTATAGATTTCCTGGGCATCCGAACGGGAAGCCAGGGCATTTGTCCTGTAATCCGGAGATAGGATAAGGGGTACCTCCCCATAAAGATTAACAAGGTAGAGATAAACAAATGCCCGGACGAATGCCGTTTCCCCCAACAATTGGACCTTCATTGCCGATGAAACCCCATCATATTTTTCAAGACCGTCCATTACGGCATTGCACATATAGATAATGTTGTAGGCACTGGACCAAAGTGGAAGGTTATATGAGTTTTCGGCCAATATTTCATTTTCCCCAAACTCCAAAAGTTCATCGTTCAATGCCGTTGTCCGGAATTCATCCGCTGAAAGTCCCCCCAAAAGGGAAACGGAATAAAATCCACCGTTTGAAAATTCCGCTTTGAACAGTTCGTTATAGATGCCGGTCACCGCACTATTGGCGGTTTCATCGCTTCCAAATACCGTTTCACTTACTATTTTGTTATCAGGTACATCCACCTCCACAAAATCCTCACAGGAAGTTTGTGCAAAACAGATACCTATCAATAGGGTATACCATATATTTTTCATATCCTTGATTTTAAAGGTTTAACTGAATGCCACATGTAATGGTTCTTAACGGGGGTACGGTACTTGTACCTCCCTGCGGGTCCAATCCATGATAGGGGGTAATGGTCAGGAGGTTCTGCGCCCGGACATACATGCTTAGTGCACTTATATTAATATGTTGCAGCACCTCTTTGGGCAATGTATAGGATAGGGATACGTTCTTTAACCTTAAAAAAGAAGCATCCTCTATTCCAAAAGAACTACTGGCGGCCCGGCCAAAAGCCGTACGGGCTGCACTTGACTGGGATAATTTCTGGATATTGGCATTATCGCCAGGTCCCTGCCAGGTTTCCAAAAAATCCACAGGGCCGTTTCCGTATCGACCTGGTGAAGGGGCCCCGAATACATGCCCTAAATTGCTTTGGTCCACATATTCGAAAAGAAACTGCAGTGACACTCCCTTATACCGTAAATGATTGCCCAATCCACCATAAAACTTCCTTCCCCTATTTATAATTACTTGCCTGTCCTCGCTATTGTACCTTCCATCTTCATTGATGTCCACCACCCGATAAAAACCGGTTTCGGGATCAATGCCGTCATATTGATAGACCATTGATATGTTCAAAGGGTAACCCACCCTGTATTGATTGTTATAGGAAGTCTGATCTATATTGTCGAATTCCATAAGCTTGTTGTCCGGGAAGGTTACATTGAGGGAGGTATGCCAGGAGAAGTTTTTTGTTCTAATATTGACGGTTTCCGTTTGCATCTCCCAACCGGAGTTCTGTACCAGTGCCGGGAGGTTGGCCTGTACCGATCCGAAGCCAGTAATAGATGGCAATGGGTACCCTACCAATTGGTTGGAGGAACGATTTCTATACCAGTTCAATTCCAGATTTATACGGTCGTCTATAAGGCCCAACTGTAGCGAAGCCTCCAGTTTTTTGTTCACCTCCCAGGAGTAGTCTGGATTGAACAACTGGGTGGGATACAGTCCCCCTACCCCGTCCGTGGCCTCATAGGCATCCAAAAAGCCATAGTCCGGGATCTGGTCACTCCCGGTGGTCCCGTAACTCCCCCTAAGCTTTCCAAAGCTCAAGAAGGGAACATTTTCTTGGACACCCTTCTCTTCCGAGAAGATCCAGGCCCCGCCCAATGCCCAGAAGTTCGAGAAACGCCTGTCCGGTCCAAAACGCGAGGACCCGTCCCTCCTGCCCGTGATGTTCAGGAAATACTTCCCGTCCCAATTCAGGCCAACACGTCCAAATAATGCCGCGTACCTATAATCCGTATTTTCATCGCTCAAAACTCTGACCTCGTCGGCTGCGCTCAAATTTCCCATTAGGCTTTTGTTGGCATAGCCCGTGCTTGAAATATTCAGATAACTATTCCGATTGTCCTGGAAGGTGGCGCCCATTAGGGCATCCATGCCCAATTTACCCCAATGCCGTTGGTACATCAACTGCGGTTCGGTAATCCATGAAAACCTATTGGTAGAACTTTGGGCTGTTCCCAAATCTATATTATCCCATCTTGTAGGGTTGTAACGCTCCCTATAATATCGGATCATATCCTCACTATCCAGTTTGGAATACCCAAGATTGACCTTAAGGTCCAGCCCCCGTAATAGGGTATAGGAAAGGGCCATATTGGCAAGCAGATTATTTGCCCTTATGTCCTGTGGCTGTTCCAAGACCGCCAAGGGATTGTCCACCACCCAATTCTCCCAATTGAGACTACCGTCTTCCTTATAGATTGGTGGCCCATTGGGGGGTGCGGTAAGGGCATAGTTTATAAAATTGGAACCGTTAAAAATGCGGTTCCCATCTACCCCATAATTGGCGGAAAAATCCAATTTAAACCTATTGTCCTTGGATCTGTGGTTAAGGTTGATATTGGCCGTTGTCCTCTTATAGTCAAAATCCCCCGGAAAAACGGTACCCTGGGCACGGAAGGAACCCCCAATACGGTACGAGGTATATTCATTGCCCCCTGAAACCGCCATATTCACATCCGTCATTGAAGCCGTTCCCCCAAAAAGTGCTTCCTGCCAATCGGTATAACGGTCCTGATCCCATAAGGTAAGTTCGGGGGCATAGACGTCCTCTGGAGCAAACCCATCATTTTCAATGGCCTGCCTTCTTATGGTAAGATATTGCTCGGTGTTTAAAAGTTTAACCTTGTTGGAAACTTCGGATATTCCGGAATAAAGATTAATATCCAAGGAAGTCCTACCCTGATTGTCAAGTCCTTTTTTGGTAGAGATCAATATTACCCCATTGGCCCCCCGGGAACCATAGATGGCCGTGGCATCGGCATCCTTTAGCACCTCTATACTTTCAATGTTGGCCAGGTTCAAGGTGTTCAAGGGATCTATTCCTGTAGAAACGGTCAGCGAACCACCACTTTGTAGGGGTGTGGAATTAAGGGGAACTCCATCAACTATATAGAGTGGGTAATTGCCATCATTTCTTAAACTATTGGTGCCCCTTATGCGGATGGTGGGCGCCAGGCCAGTAATACCTACCCCCTGCTCCACTTCCACCCCTGGCATCCTTCCCTCCAATGTCTGCAACGGACTTACAATGGGCTGCAGTTCTATCTCCTCCGCAGTCACCCTGCTAATACTCCCCGTCCGCTCCCTTTCCTTCACCGTATAATACCCGGCATTGATCTCCACTTCCTGCAGTTCCGTAACCTCGGACTGCAACTCTATGTCCAGGGTGGTCCGGCCCAGAACGGGCAGTTCCCGGCTATGGTAGCCCAGGTAGCTAAAGACCAGGGTATCGGTATTGTCTACTTGTAAGGAGTATGCCCCATCCTGGTCTGTAAAGGTGCCGGTCAGGGTGCCTTTGATAAGGACGTGTACCCCCGGCATGGGGCCGTAGGGGTCCGTAACGGTGCCCGAAATGTGCTGTTGTTGGTTGAATGGTATGGTGGAGACCTTAAAACAATGCCCATGGGGGAAATGGGCAAAGTAAGGTGGGGGAAAAAAACTAAAAAGAAAGATTAGACAAAGGCGTAGCATGCCCCTGTACTCAAGATTATTTTTCATAATTTTGAAATATTGGATGAAACTTGATTTTATTTAGTTAAGACCTTCCAAACGTTTGCGTCAACAGGGTTTGGGAGGTTGTTTTTTTATGTGATTTTTATGTCTTGGGCATAAGAGGAGTATTTGGTTAAGATACGGTGGTATTCATTGGCACAAGGTTATAGGCATCACATAAACTTGGTCAATAGGCAGGGCTTCCCCCTTCCCTTTCCGCTTTGTACACAAGTCGGAAAGGGCACAAGGACAGGTCCCAAAGATCTTAGGCTGTGATATCGTTATTTGGCCGGATGCCAAAACTATGTGGATCGTGGATTATGGGACAAAATTATTTTTCGGGTTCCGGAAAAAAGGATACAACACCAATCCCATAATTAATGAACTGGCTTAAACCAGTTCTGTGCAAAACCTATATAGGGTTCTTAGGCTTCTTGGTAAAGAGGATATCGAACACAGTGTGCTGCAACAAAATGGTAAGATGCCCAGAGGCAACTCTACTTTTTAAGTTACATAGTTGGTGTTCCATAGCGCTTTTAAGCCTTTTAGTTACTGCCTGCAAAACTTCTAAATAAAAACAACGCTCGTCCATAAAGTGGGTTGGAACCCATGTTTAAAACTCCACTTCAAGGTCCTGGATACTGATATAATATGCACTTGATAAGAAAACCCATGCCCCGGGTCATGGGCATCTTACTTATCCTCCCGTGCATCAAGTTACCAGTTTTTGGACCGGGAATCCAAGCGGATGCTTCTAAGCTAATTCAAATAGAAGTATCGCAAACTTAAGTTAATGATTCAAATATAATAAAATTTCGGTTATATACAACCTGATTATTAATAATCCTCTACATATAACCTGATTGTAATAATTTCATCTACATGAAGAAGCAGAAGAAAAAAGAGTATCATCCGGTCGTAGCTGCTTTGGGGAAAAGGATAAAAGGCACTATTACTTCAAAATCCTTAGTCCAAAAAAATGTGGCACATGATGCGGATATGGATGTAGAAAATCTGCGTAAGTACATGAGAGGTGACCAAGAAATGAAAATAAGTACCCTTATAAGAATTTCCGAGGGACTGAAGATAACAGTTAGTGAGCTACTTCTGGGCATTGAGGACGACCTCAAAAAGAAATAAGGGGTTACCATATAAATTAGCATCAAAAAATAACCGAAATATTCACGGAACCAACGAAACTCCATACCACGTGCCATGACGTGTAATTTTGCTTTAAACTACGGCCTACGAGGACATTTACCTATTTTACATCTAGAAGTACACCAAAAGGAGCGATTTAATTTAACCTGACGTTGAAAAATTTAGTGTCCATTTTACTAATATGAGGTGTGAGCGTGACGCTCGCACCAGCAAGGGAAATTTTTTCTTGTTTACCCTATGGTGTACAGATTAAAACGGAGTGGGTGGCACTTATAACCGAGGGAGCTCTTGAGGGGTCTGCATGCACAAGTATATCCAAACGGTTCTAAAAGGCCGCTTTTATCATAGATAATTTTTAATTTATAGGGTTGTGCAGCGGTTACCATTGTTACCATACGTACTTTTTTCATTTATCACTTCTTTCCATTTGTCAGATTCCGCAAACTCTTTTACAATTCGGTTTCGTTCAGTCAGTAATTCAGTCATATATTTTTTAAGAAAGAGTTTGTCCGCTAGCTTACCTAAAATTCCAAAAGGCGATTTATAATAAAAAAGGTCGGTCATCAAAGTTCCGCCATTCGATTCCGAAAAGTGATGTTGGTGTTTAAACTCCGCAAACGCACCTTTAACCATTTCGTCTGCAAAGTATTTTGGTCGGTTATATTCCGTGATTTTAGAAGTCAGATTTTGATAAATTCCGAAGTGTTTAGCTCGCCAGGTTACGCTTTCATTCATTCCGATTAATCCGCTTGTTTTTCCTGCAATTGCTTCTTCATTCGTATGTTCAGTCGATATTTTATGTAAATCGATACTTCGTGATAAGTCAAAAACGATATTTCTATCAGCTTTTATTTCAGTTTGAAGTTCAATTTTCGGCATTGTTTGGGTATGTATGGTAACGGTCAAGTTAAGCATAGTGCGGGATTTCGGAGCGACTCACTGTCCGCCTACCGCAAAGTTTCATAGGAGCAAAAGTGCTCAATTTTAGCTGTTCAGCCCGCTTTACGCTTAGCATCTATGTGATGAGCTGGCTTTATTTCTATATTTCCCACCATTTTTTAGTTCCGATTCCGTTTTTTATTTGTTCTCGTTTAATTATTTCCGCTGTTTCCATTCCCAAAGACGTTCTCGCATTGTATGCAGTCAAATAGTCTTCGTGATTTATAAAATTCCGAATCTTGTCATTTATTCGAGAATCTCGAAATTTTGCTAAATGATGAAAGATTCCGATTCGCGAATATTTTTCAGAAATTTTGTCCATTTCGTTTAACGCGATTTCTTTCATTTTCTCATCTCCATTATTTATTTCGTTTATGTAACTCGCCCAAATAATTTTCATAGTCGGACTTTTAGTTAAGTTCAGACGTTTCTGCAAAGTCGGAAGCGAGTCAGTCGATTTCATTATTGTCAAAGTTTCTCCAATCATGTCATCTTCTTCCTGTTTGGGCATTTCAATTAGATTTCGCTCAACTTCTACTTTTTCTTTTTCGGTCAAGCTTAAAACAATGTGTTCATTACTAAATCCATTCCGATTCTGATAATCATTCGGTGGAATTAATTCTTTTATCAATTGTTCAATGTTTCTCACTTCGTTTTTTTAGCTTGCTCACAACGGCCCTGGCTATGCCCCGTTGCTTTAGAAGCCCAGACCAAACCAAGATTGATTTATAATAACCTAAGATAGGAAATTAAGACAAGCGAAGGGGAGCAATGGGGTATAGGCGTTGTCGTTGTGCTGCGTTTTTTCATCACTAGTTAATAAAATAAGCTATATCCTATTCCAAGACTCAATTCATTAAAAGAACTCAATCTATAATATTTCAGAAATAACAAGAACCGTTTGTAACTCCCTTGAATTCTACCTTGATATTCGATGAAATCATCATATATTGAGATTTTGCCTACTAATTCAGGAAATAACGGTTTTCCTAATTTGGTTCCAAATCCAATCAATACTCCTGAAGAATTTTGATTGATTGAAGTGGTTAGGTCATTGAAATCTAAATTTGTGTAACCCGCTATAAAACTAATTCTTGATAGGTTCAGGTCAATTTCAAATGAATAAGCGTTATTGTCAAATTGGTTTTCAAATTGAAAATCGCGGTAGCTAATCCTAAAATCTATGTCAAAATCACAATTTGATATTGGATGTTTAAATTCCAAACTACCTCTATGAAAGGTATTCTTTTCTGAATTGGTTTGATAGCTATAACTAGCATCTAATACTCCTCCTGATATTATATATGGAGACGCGATCTCAATTTGACCACCAAAAGGATTGTTAATTAGCCCTGATTGCCCATAAATTCTAATACTATTTGCATCAAAGAAATCTTTGTTACAATCCCATTTCGTTTCGACTATTATTTTATTTTCACCTTTGAGACTGTATTCTTTGGTTACCATTCCGACAAATGAAAAAATCAAGATTGCGTTAGGATCTGAAACTTTAATTGAAAATTGACCGTTTAAGTTTGTTTGAGCTCCATTTTTAGTCCCTTTTTCAATTACGATTACACCTGGGATTAAATCATTATCGGTTTTAGATGTTACAACTCCAGTAACTTCATATTGACTCCAACTCAAAATTGGAATTAAAAGAAAGGGGAATATCAGATATTTTCTAATCAATTTTTTCTTTTAAATGCTGCACAACGTACAGATATAGTATCCACAAGTTACTATATTTCTTTTATAGGTCCGATGCAACAAATAACTTTTGTCTAATTGATTTGGTAGGATTTGTACGACACCTATTTTACAGCGTCTGGAGGGAATGACGGTGTTGGTCTCGGTTTTGCGCAACCTTTGCTATTACTATTTTATTCCTAACCAATTTAGGGATTTTTGGTTTATGAAGGGAAAAATTTTCTGTTCTTACTTAAATAGAAAAGTTTAAAACGGAGTGGGTGGCACTTATAGCCGAGGGAGCTTATGAGGGGTCATTATTAAGAGTAGTTTTATAGTTTTCAAACATTATTTCATTCTTGAAATTCATTTCCGGCTTAAACCATTTATAGTAACCGAAAACATTTTTTCTTACTATTATCATGAGTGCAATAACAATTATTACAACCGAAATATAGACATAGGTCATAATTTGATATAGTTCATAGTCAGGATCATAAGGGTCAATCGAATAAAATTCCCTAAGGGCGTTTATGACCGATAGCCCAAGCCAAACAATTGCAGGTAAATATAAATCTCCATTGAATCTCCATATTTGGACCGTTATGTAAACTGTAACAATAAATGAGATCAAAAGTTTTAAATTAATTGATATTAGCCCATCAATCACATTTCCAATCTCAATAAGTGCAAACAGAACCCAAAATACACAAATAATCTTGTGCAGGACTTTGTCAATTTTATCAATATTGGCATCAGGTATTGAAGCTAGGAGCTTTCTTAATTCTACATCGGGTATATCATCACGTTGCCTCAATGACTCATATACCCCAATCTTAGATGTTCCATTTTTTAATATTACTTTGATTTCTTTTCTAATTTCTGATTTCTTCATATGAACTTTGGAAATTACACCTAATATTTAGCTAAAAGATTATTAAAATAAAGGATAACGTGTTTGTGGTCGAATAGAAAACTGGAGTTTCACCCCAAACCTCTCTCAGAACCGTACTTGATAGAAGAGTTATGTTGGTATGCAGCCTTCCCTCCTGCCCTTACCAAGCTATGGAAATTTGAACTTTTTTATTTCTTACCAATTTAGGGATTTTTGGTTAATATATGCAAAGGCAGGGCGTAACGCCCGCGCCAACTGGTACTTTTTTCTTGTTGTCGTTAAAAAGTGGCACAGATTGAAACGGAATGGGTGGCACTGACTGCCGGGATATATTATTAATTGGCAGGCCATATGGTAAGGTGAATCTGGGCCTGGGTTAAGGTAATTGGGTATTTATGTTAGGCTCCCGCAAAATGTGCAGGACAGGCAGTACCGACCACACCAAGGCTTAGTTATTGGTGGTAGTTTTTTATTCTTAATCTCCTTTTCCAACTGGAACTATGACAAAAGCAAAATCAATTTCATTGGGCACGCCATAATCAGTCAAATATTTCCCTCCAAGTCCACTAACTTGTGATTTTTTGTCCTCAACTTCAAGTCCATAGGTTTCTCCGAACATAAACTTAACTCCATTATCTAATTTAAGAGTATCTGTATCTGAAACGTTAAATACTTTAAATTCCCTCGGTTTTATAATCAAGTCTTTTATTATTCCAATAGCTTCAGTTGTTTCGTTGTAAAGGAAAACCTTGTATTTTTTTCCTGTTTTATCGTATTTCGCTGGAATTATTGAAACTTCAGTCCCTTTTTCAATAAAAACGTTTCCGTGCGAATCGGTCCACTTTTTTTCTTTTGGCTTTTCCATTGGGTCAAAACCGTACATAAATTTATTGAGTTGACCATTCGAACCTTCCAGTCCGACAACATCCATTAATTCCTCGAAATACATACAAATTCTTTCTCTGTCTTCGGTATCTAATTCCAGATAAATGTCTGCAAACCTTGAAAGTCCAATTCCGATTTTTGCTTGATACATTTTATTAGTCGGTTTTTCAGATTCCGCAACAGTCTTAAAGTCAGTCGCAACTTGGTTTATTTTTTCCGTAAAAATTGGGCGCATTTTTTCGTCTGCAATTCCAGGATAGTAATTTGGATATGGTTGTTTAATGAACTTTTTCTTTGCAATGAATTCCGCAAACATTTCATTCGCATTTTCTGGTGTTTTCATTTCAGTTGCATTTTGTCCGCAAGCAGATAATGTCAATAGAATTAATAAAATTTGAATGCATTTCGTCATTTCTCAAATGTTGCCAACGTCTTAGTTAAGCGTAGTGCGGAGGTACGACATCTGCGACAGCAGTGGGCGCGCTGGCCAGTTTCCGTCTACACTCGAAGCCAGAGCTTTCCGTTTGTAATTATTTTTTAAATTTCCAAAGCCAAAAGATGTGACGGACATAGTAAACACGCCAAAGCCATTAAATTTAGCCCTTTATGCTCTGTTTGTTATAACCATTGTTGGCATTTCCTTATTTTTCCGAGGCTTTCGTACACTCTTCATCTATCGCAATAGCCTCTTCGCTTTCCGCAAAACCGTCGGACATTATTTCCTGAAACGGATATTTACGATATTTTTCAATTAGGCAGTCGCTATATTTCTCGATATCGTTTGTCTGTGCGAATTCCGTTCCTGCCAACTCTTTTTTCCAATTTCTTTTCATCGCTTCCGCCAACTCGTCCGTCCATTTCATTTGAGCAACCTCAAAGCATTCTTCAATTTTCAAGTCCAGATATTTAGGGTCACTTTGAACTTCTTTGAAAACCTCCATTATTTTATCGCTTTCCAGTTGGTTTTGATACTTTTCTTTAAATTCTGGGACCGCTGTTATTTTTTCGACAAAGCAAGTGCAGTAGTCCTCTCTTTTTTTATTGTCCGATATTAGTCTTCGATTTCCGTCAATACATTTGCCAATAGGTACTTTAAGACCATTTATTTCTACAAAATTTTTGGGAACCACATACGTACCTATTTTGATAAATGCAATCAAGGAAAATAGGGCAATAGAAATTACTAGGCATTTCGCTATCTGAATTTTACTAAGCTTATATTTTGAGTTTGAAAATCCAGTTCCGATTAGCCAAGTACATATCAAAAGCATTGTTATAACACCTCCAATTACTCCAGCCGAGTACCAAGAGCCAACTTCTCGACTTGCCGCAACATATTCCGTTCCAGCTCCATAAAGCAATAGAAATCCGATAATAATTTTTAATGTCCTCAAGTTTGGTTGATTTTTTTATAATGAATGCCAACGATTGGATATAGTTATGAAAAAAATATTCTCAATAGACCTAATGTAATAAAAAAATATAGTTGGAATGTATCATTTATTTCCATTTGAGTTTGACATTTTGATTACTGGCTATTATTTTAACTGTACTTGTTTTTTATACTTCCACTCTGAATTGGATCAAGTGTTAGGTATTGGTTGTTTATTCTGTTAACCATCCGGAGAAACGTTCAAAATCGTTACTATTTTTATCCAACCAATCCAGCACTTCTTGTCCTTTGGAAAGGGATATGTAGTAGCTATATGGAGTTGTTAGGTTCTCTTTGGCCATGTCATAAAAGAAGGTAACATAAAAGTCCCACCAAAAACCAGTATTCTCTTTTTTAAGTTCACCTAAAATTTTAAATAATTTGTGATTATTGTCAGCAAATAGTTCCATATCGGATTTCCCTTCATTTTTTTCCAAATTCTCCGACGCCTTTAGTAAACTTATCATCATTTCAGCCGCTCCAAAATCTACATCTCCATTCATTGGTACCGTGATGTCTACATTGTTATTATCCTTTTGTGTAACGCCATAGGCCAAATAATTTCTTAGGTTTTTGTATTCAATACCAGCTCTTTCTGAATTTGGTTCTATCATTAGAAAAAAGTATAAGGGAAGCATTGCTTTTATACGTACGTTTTTATTAACCATAATTTTGCTTAATATCAAATGGCTGCTGGCATGTGACGAATTGTTCAATATCGCATTAATTGCAGATTCTGACGCCTTATCATAATTTTCGGAATTATAATGGGCCATTGCCAGATTATAATGCAATAAATAATTGTCAAAGGTCTTTAATCCCTCTTCATATGCCTGGATAGCCTTTTTGTTTTTGCCCTGTAAATCAAGAGAATTACCATATGCAATATAACCTTCGAGCAGGTTGCCATTTTTTAGGTCAAGGACTCTTTTGCTATATTTTTCTGCTAATTCATATTGGTTATTGGACAGATAGGTATACGCTATTTCATAGTTGGCCAAACTAGAGTTTTCATCTATGGCTAATGCATTTTGATATATTTCGATAGCTTGATCAAACTCTCCTCTATCATGATGGTCGATTCCCTGTTTTACCAAATCTGCAATTTTATCTACTTGTCCGGAGATGATTTGAAAATTTAATGCGAGTACGCAGAAGAAATACAGATTAAAGTTTTTCATTAATTTCGTTTTATTTACAACGCTTTAATTATCAATACAATTATCATTATTGGAATAGCAAAAACTAAAAGAGGTAATATTAAATTTACAATTGATTTTCCAATTGATAGTTTTTGGACTTCAGAAACACCAACTACGCAAAAGACTATTGTCCAAATACCTAGAATGAATTCTAAAATCATAGAACTATAAACAAAAATATTCGCGACAATTCCAGCACTGCTTATATCTCCATCTGATTTGAACATTTCATTTCCATAAATTCCAATTTGAGGTATGAGAAAAATTAGCGCAATTATTGCCGGTGTCATAGCATAAGAAATAATTCTTAAAATTGACTTAGTATCACCTTCACCATTTATCCATTTTCCTGTCCAGCTTAACAAAGCTGCATATATATAATATGAAATCCACCCTAAAAGGCCACCTACTATTATACAAAGAGCCAATATTGCTATTAAGGACAAATTGTCTCCAGAATTCTTCAAAGAGGCTCTGTCGAATGCACTTGAGATCCCAGCGAAAAACAAAAGTCCATTTACATATTTGTCATAATGGTTGTCATTTATGAATTTGAAGACCTTTCTTGGAGAAGTCCAAATTTCCATAAAAATCTCCTTGTCGGATAACTCTTGTTGATTTTCGGTGTTTATTAGTTCACTATTCATTAATTCACTTATACTATTAATACTTTACTACCCCCTCTACTCATTTAGTTTAACAATATTAAAGCCAAGGGGCAGTTTTCTTGGGTTCGTCCTTGAACTATGCGGTGTCGGTTTTTTACTATCCTAATTATTTACTTTGGATCCTTTTTATTTCTTCCAATTTAGGGATTTTTGGTTTGTGAAAGGGAATTTTTCCGTTCTTCCTTAAATAGAACAGTTTAAAACGGGATGGGTGGTACTAATAAACGGAATATGTTAATGATTGGCAGTCCATATAGTTGGAGACATGATCCATCAACAGGATCTGGAGATTGCAGGCAGGTTAGTTATTGAGCAATAGAAATTATTTTTGAAGTACTAAGGTTTTCGCTATTCTATCTTTTAAACTTCGATTTCTTTTTGAACTGTCCGTTAAAAGGAATATTAAGTCAGCGATAAATACTAAGGAATATATACTGTTAAAGGTCCTCATAGTAGGATAGGTTTCCGCTACTCCTTTGGAAAAATTCCAAAACCCTTCTATTGCCAATAGATTAGGATTGTAAAAAGCCAAATATTGGACTGGAATAAAGAATAATGCGGGAATCATTACTATTAAACTTCTGAGAAGTGATTTTTCAAAATCAATTTGTTCGTAATTTAAGTTGGTAACTTTTAAATTAAGCGCCATTTTTCCCAAAGTAGCCTGATGCCGACTTTCCATATAAGGTTTGTAAAGAATTGCGATTAGGGCAATAGGTAAATAGATATAAAAACTCTTCAAGCTTATGAAGTTTAAATAATTTATTCCGTATGAAATGAGTCCAACTATTAATGCGTCCAGAATATATGCTCCGAATCTGTCCCAAAATTTAGCGTATCGTGGTTCTTCAGTCATTTAGTTTTTCTTTTTTTTAATCGGTACCAACATTATAGGATTAAATTAGGTAAGCCAAGGGCACAGTTTTTAGGAGCTCGCCGATGAACTCTGAGGTGTCGGTTTTACGCTATCCTTGCTATGGGTCTTAATCCTTTATATTTCTTCCAATTTAGGGAATTTTGGTTAATATATGCAAAGCAGAGGGACAGGAGCGGCATTTAAGACTGCCTTATGGCTAGTTGGCATGCCAATTTAAGAAAAGGCACGAGCCTGCCTCGCCGGCAGACAGGCTTGCCCACGCCGTTAGGATGGGCCTGTCTGCCGACAAAGGCAGGTGTGACGCTCGCGCCAACGGGATTTTTTTCTTGTTTTACTTAAGTAGTAAAGATTAAAATGGAATGGGTGGTACTGACCACCGAGAAAGCTTTTGAGGGGTCAGCATGCTCCAGAATATCCAAACGGTTCTAAAAGGCCGCTTTTATCTTCGCTTTTTTAACGGATGTTTTTTTCTAGTGCTGTCGCAAACTCCCCCAAATCGGTCATATTGGTATTACTAAGAATAATAATTGTTGTTGATTTATTTAAGAACCGTATCCATACAGCATTCGAGCCCATTATTCTTCCATAGCGTTCCATTGCTTTTTCATCTCCATCCCCCCTAACCCATACACCATACCCATAGTCATCAAGCCCCGGCGTTAGCATTAAATCCAGACTTTCTTTATTGATCAGTTTAAGTCCAAACAAGGCGTTTGAAAAATTAAGTAAATCAGTAGGAGAGGAATACATTGCTCCAGCTGCATACCAGTTTTCGATAAAAATTGGAATATCGTTTATCAAAGAATCTGGATTCTTTTCTGAAAAATAGGTACTTGCCAAGTTTTTGATAATGTTCTTTTCTTGGGCCATTCCTGAATTGGTCATACCTAAGGGCTCAAGAATCTTTTCATTTAGTACCTGTTCAAAAGTTTTCTGATAAAGTTCCTCAATGATTTTTCCCAGCACAATGTATTCTGCATTGTTGTAATTGAATGTTGTCCCAGGTTCATTTACAAGGGAATCATTGACAAAACTTTTCAAAAGTTCGTCGGACGTGTTTGGTGTTGAATAAAGTCCCAATCCATATTTCATTGCATTTTCCAAACTTGAAACGGTGTCTATCAGAATGATGCCAGAAGTATGGTTAAGAAGTTGGTGCGGAGTTACCCTAAGACTTACTTTATCCGGATAGTCCGGTAAATAGTTCTTGATCGGTTTATTTAAATCGAGTTTTCCTTGTTCCCGAAGTTGAAGTATTAAAACTGCGGTAAAAGCTTTTGTTATTGAAGCCACTTTGTAAACGGTCTCATTATGTACTGGCAGGTTAAACCTTCGGTCGGCAATACCAAAACTATTATGGTAGAGTATGGTTGAATCTTTTTCGACCAATACCGTGCCATTAAAATTGTTTTCGGTAGCGTACGATTGAACAAATGACTCGAGCTGTTTACCTTGAGCTGTTGTATATTGGCATAGCAAAATGGTGACCAGAAAAGATACAATATATTTCATATGATGTTAAGTTAGTCCGGGATAGACGGCAAATTCTGTCGATTTCGGCCTTATGTTTGTTAGACTACCTTGTCCAATCAAAAGTTACAATTTGGCAAAAAATATAAATTCTTGTCATAATTTCATTTTCGGTACAATGCAGTGTCTTAAATGTTTACAACATTATAGGATTAAATCATATAAGCAAAGGAATATGATATGGTAAAATTTTGAAAGCCATAGATACTCCATAGTTAGTCCATAAATAGGCCATATATGCAAATAGGCTAGGTCCACCTCTTTTTGGCACGCTAAAATGGCCAGCTAAGTTAGGTAGAGGCACGGGCCTGTCTGCCGACAAAGGCAGGCGTGACGCCCGCGCTAGCGGGTGTATTGTAAGTTTACATGGAGTAGATGGCTTGTATTTGGCGTTTACAACAGCATTAAAGGAAGCTTGAAAAGCATTTTAGATAAGCTGGATTTTCTGAAAATTGGGGACTTGGGTAACGGGCCAACGGGGAATATTAATTTTGTTTTAGATTTATTAATTTCAAGAGCAACGGGACCAAACCAATAGATACGGCTATGAAAATTCCAACACGGATATAATTTAAAGCTTTCCATAAATTAGCTCGTTTAACCAAATCTGTTGGTGAAATCAATCCTTCGGAAATTTTTTGAAATTCAATGATATTCGGTGCAAAATAGGTAAGCGTCCAAACTCTGACTGCAAAATGTACCACAAAAAGTATAAGCAATCCGTTTCTTAAGCCTTCTAATTTCCAACAAAAAGCAATGGCCAATATAAAGGTTAGTTCGTGCAAAGAATGGAAAATAATCCAAAAGGTCTTTAGGCTTGTCCCATTTTTGTCTGCTAGCAATGAAAACGATTCGGGTGGATTTCCTGTCCATTTTGGCACTAAAACAGTGGTTTCAAAAATCTGCGCTCCATTCATTAAAAAATATGTTATTGTGGTAATGAGCATCCACAATTCAGCTCTTGATAAATAACTTTCTGTAATATTCATTTATTTAAGTTTTTGGTTACGGTTTTCATAATTTCTGTTGCCGAAATAAAGTACCTTTCAATCACATTTATTTCTACATCTGAAAATGTACTTATCAATTCTTGTGTCCTTTCTTGTAAGTCATAAAATATTGGCTGAAGAAGTTCCATTGCTTTTTGTGTATTTGGAACAATCATTACTTTTCTACGGTCGGCTTTGTCAGCTTTACGTTTCACAAGTTTTCTTTTTTCAAGCCTGTCTATTAATCCTGTAACAGCTCCTGTTGTCAACCCCGTTATTTCGGCAATTTCTCCGGCGGTCATTTCTTCTTTTTTAATAATCAGTCCAAGATATTTGTGGTCTGTTCCTGAAAGTCCAACACTGCGTGCAATGGTTTCATGCATTAAAATTGAGGCATCAGAATAGTTTCTACTTATTTCTTTGAAAATTTCGGTTTTTTCCATAACAATTATCTTACATTATAAACATCTTAGTTACAAAGATATATTAAAATAAGCTGTTCAAACAAATGTTTGTTAGGATTTTTTAAAGGGAAGATATTTATTGGTTTGTAGTGAGATATTGAATTACGCCCAAAACAATTGGATATGGTTATTGATTATATTTTTTTATTGGTCCAGTCTAAAAAACAATTTTTTTCCTTTACTAAGGCTGGATATGTACTTCTTCAATTTAAAAAAGTCGGATGGAGGAAGAATGTTGTTTTAACCATCCCTCCTGCCGACTAAGGCAGGCGTGACGCTTGCGCCAACGGGATTTTTTTCTTGTTTTATTTAAAGTGGCACAATTTAAAACGGAATGGGCGGCACTATTAACGGGGATATATTATGAATTAACAGGCCACATGGTAAGGGGGAATTGGGGCCGGGGTTAAGGCAATATGGTATTCAGAATTGGCATCACGGTGGGCGGAATCCTTAGTTATAAGCAGCTGGTTTTTCTATAAATGGGTTAATAAATTAATGGTCACTCCATTTGGGTCTTTTACAAAAAATCGTCTTACTCCCCAATTTTCATTAGTTATTGGATATACAACTTCAATTTTTTGCTCTTTGGCGCGTTCAAACCAGTTGTCTATATCCGAAACTTCAATTGATAAAAATATCGCCGAGTTATCCAAAGGATTGTTTTTGTTGTTTCGGAAAATTGAAATTTGTGCAGTTGGGTTTTCTTTTGACACGAAAGTTAATATCCAATCCATATCCATCTCTAAGTCCATTCCTAAAAATTCAGTATAGAATTGCTTGCTTTTTTCAATGTCATTTGAATATATATTCGGAACAATTCTTCGCATTACTACTTTATTTTTCGTTGTGTGAATTTTATTTTTTTAGCTTGTTGCTAACATTATAGAATTAAATCATGAAAGCCAGGGGTGCCGATTTTTATACGCCTTGAACAATGTGGTGTCGGTTTTGCGTAACCCTTTTTATTTATTTTTAATACTTTTTATTTCTTCCAATTTAGGGATTTTTGGTTAATATATACAAAGTGGCAGCAGGACAGGAGCGGTTTTTGATAATGTTAATTTTTTGACCCTTTTTGAGCTAGTGGAACGGTTAACATTGTTGTAGCACGTTTTTTACTATATTATTTTGAAAGTGGGTACAATGGAAGAGTAAATAGTAACATTCAATAATATTATTTTACTTCGTGTTTATTAGAAAATAAAGTTGGAGGTGAAAGATTTAAGTTTATTTTTAGTTTTCAATATTTAGAAAGTCTTTTAGTTTTATGATGAAGTTCAAAAGATACAGATATCTTATTATTTTATTACTTACTATTCTTGCTTGTGAAAGTGGGGAAGAAGAGGAGACCGTTACCCCTGATGATGATACCAATGTAAATACGAATGTAAAAAGTGGGGATATTCTAGGAACATGGTTTGTTTATTCAGGAGAATTTATGGGCACTAGTGTTCAGATAGCTCCACGTTTCCCAATATGTGGATATGATTACTTTGTCTTTTCCGAAAATGACAGATATGAAGAAGTTTTATATAACAACGATGACTGTGTTCCAGTTAAAAAAACGGGCAATTGGAAAATTGAAAACGGAATAATATCAGTCTCGTTTTCATCGGGGGAAGTGGAAGAGCTTTCAATAATCGATTTCAAACCTTCTGAATTGGTGATTAGGTTTCTATTTGATTTTGATGATGATGGAAATAAAGATGTTTTCAAAGCTAATTTAAATCGTTATGATCCTATTTCTAATAATCATATAGCCACCTCTTTTGAAAGAGATTCCGATGAAACATCACTTTTGAAATTTAACTGGAAGCAAGAAACAGCTGTTAATTCGTTTACTAGTTACGAGGTATATCGTTCAATAGAGGGGTCTTGTGCAAAAGAAAATGCGGTGCTCTTAACAGAAATTAAAGATAATACCAACACCACCTTTATCGATTACGATCCACCAGCTACCACAAATAATTTATGTTATTTTTTGAGGGTTTATTCTAATAATATTTTGGTTGGTGAAAGTAAATTACTTACTGAAAACCCAAAAAATTTAATTATTCCAAGTATACCTAACCTAAACAGTGTTAGTGTAGATGGGGAAAGTATTCTTTTAGAATGGAGTGAATATGACATCCCATACTTTTCCCATTACGAAATAGTTTATGCCAGTACCGACGGAACGAATTTACTTTTCCATGAAGAGGACAGTATTGTAAAAATTAATGCTATCGAAGAAACCAGTTTTCTTGATACCGACCCTCCTTATATTGAAAATCCATTTTATGCAATTTATGCTTATAATGTTTTTGGTACAAATGTGGTTTCAAATTATGAACAGGTAACTTTTAGACATAATGATTTGTTCGGACCAATTTATTTAAGCCATCTAGAAGTTGATGATGATGAGCCTGCTGTATACTTACACGGAAGCAGTCAAATTCCAAGTTGGGCCAGTTATGATACAAATGCGGTACTGAGACTTAATTACGACCAAGGTGTGCTTGAATCAACTACAAGTGAAGAAGTCTATGTTGCGGGTGAATTTCCGTTTAGAAAACCATTTAATTTTTCCGAGGGAAAAGAGTTGGTAGTAAATGGGCGAAATAATTTACATTTTTTAAATCCGACATCCCTTTCAGAGGTTTTCTCCTTTGGTTCTTTTTACTTATTTGAGGAATTTAATTTATCTGGTATTGTAGATTTTACGTATTCAAAAAATGGCTTTTTGGTTGTTATTGATACCGACTCCATATTCATTTTTCAAAGAAATGGGGAAGAATTAATACTTCTAGACAAACAAATTCATTACGACACACATCATGGTGATAACTTATACAGAATGATCCACGTGAACGATAATGAAATAATAGTAGGGCATAAAAATGATGAGGAAAGTATCCTGTATACGGTTAATGATAATGGTATTTTACAGAATAGAAGAGTGATTACGCTACCACTTAGTTCCGATTATATTGCCAAATATAAAAACACCTCTTATTACAGTGACTCCGGTAACTTACTGATTAATTACGGTCAGAGAAAACTATATTCTACAATTTCTTTTCAGGTTGAGGCACAATTGCCTGAAGATTTGTTTGCTCTAGGGTTATCCAAAGATGCGAAATATATTTTTGCATCTACCATTGACCCTGATTGGTTTGGAAGTGATATAAAAACAGAATTTTTAAAACGTGAAGTATTATTATTCAATACTGAAACAGATGAAATACAATCCATTAAAACGAAGGGATACCCTATTAGGGTATTTGAAAATAACCTTGGTGAGATATTTTCAATATCAATTCCTAAAAACCAAATGATAACCGATTTTGATGTATTTGTTGAGAAAATAAATTTCCTTTAAAACTTGACGTTTGAATTTTATGGCTACTATGCCCATGGCCCTACAAAAGGAATTTAGATAAAAACCATTAAAATACATGGGGCCAATGGGAATCATGAAGTGCTATCCACCCAAAAAATCACCCCTGTAATAAAAGGGGTAGCGCACAGGTCAGCTGACCGTCCCAAAAAATCACATAAAAATAGATCAATCCCCATATATGTCATTCTTTTCCAAATCGACACAGCAAAAGCATATCAAAATTCCTATGCAAATAACCTTTTTCAAAAGGTGTACAACATTATAGGATTTAATCACCGAAGCCAAGTGCGCAGTTATATTTAAACCGCCGCTGAACTATGCGGTGTCGGTTTTGCGCTAACCTTGCTATTTAATTTGGATAACTTTTTATTTCTTCCAATTTAGGGATTTTTGCTTTGTGTTGTGGGAGTTTTTTACTTGTTTGCCTTAAGTGGCGCAGATTGAAACGGAATGGCTGGCATTAATAACCGGAATATTATATAAATTGGTAGTCTACATGGTACAGGGAAACTCGGGACTGGGTGTGGTTAACATGGGGTTTATGCTGGGCCATGCTGGCCACAAGAACGCTTCTTAGTTATTGGGCGTAATTATTCTATTTCCAGCTGTCCATTTTTCAAACCCAACTATTTTGAACTTTGTTTTCATTCTTGGGTTAGGAATTTCCGCTTCAGGAGATTCTTCTTTTACCGCGTCCCAGAACTCTTTTTTGAAGTCCTTTGGGTAATAAATTTCTACTATTCCAGATTTTTTGTCGTATTTCCAAGTCCCTTCGACATTTTTATAAATAAGTGGGCAAAGGGCGTCTTGGATTACTGCTGGAAATTCACACTTATTAAAGGCTTTGAAAACAATACTAGAGTGCTTTTCGGAATTTTTCGGTTCGGAAATCCCACAAGAGATATAAGTCCTTTTTTTAATTCCATTTTCGTTTGTCCCAAGTTTCATTTTCCAGCAACCATATAAGTCAAATTCAGAAATTGTATTTTCCTGTCCAAATGTTGAGTTTCCGGCAAATAACAAAATAACCAGTAAAAAGGAAAAGCTTTTCATATTGATTAAGACATCAAAAATTGCTCCAAAATTACACCCAACGGTGCGTTTATGCGCTGTAGCGGCAAATTAAGACCTAAGCGCGCCCGGTTCAAATCAATAAAGTTTATAATTTCAATTAGTCTGCAAGATAGCAATGGCGTATGAGCCGTTGTTGAACGAAACCTTAGTTGTTAGCGGCCGGTATTTTTAAGGATAAGTTCTGTTGGTGTCAATCCGAATTGTTTTTTAAAAGCGGATGAGAAATGCGATAAGTTTTCAAATCCTATTTCTAAATACACCTCAATGGGTTTTCTGTTTTTTTCGGCAAGTTGGTAATGGGCCAACGCTAAACGCTTTTGTGTCAGCCAACGTTGTGGCGTTATGTTGAAAATCTTATGAAAATCACGTTTGAATGTTGTAAGGCTTCGTCCTGTCAAATAGCCGAACTTTTCCAAAGGCATATTGAACATAAAATTCTTTTCCATGAAATCTGCTAAGTCAATTTTATGTGGTTCCTCAAAATTGGCTAAAATAGTATCAATGTTTTTGTCAATTGTCCGCAAAACGCTAATAGCTTCCGTAATTTTTAATGAAGCGATATTCTCGGGAAATTTTTCTTGCACATCAAAATAAGGTATTAAAGAAGCAAGACAACTTTCCAATAATGGGTGTTGGTTAAAGCTTTTTATTTTTTGTGTTGCGGAAACTTTTGGTTTTACGCTCATGTTGGCGTAAAATTCTCGTAGTCTGTCAACTGAAAGGTGCATTACTACAGACTTATGGGGCAATCCATCTTTTGGGTAATTAATAATTGTCGCTAACTGATTTCTTGGAATAAGAAAGATGTCACCTGCTTTAAACAAATAGTTTTGGTCTGCCTGAATGATTTTTGTTTCGCCAGAAATGAACCACACAAGCATATGGTGGTCAAACACAACTTCTGTCTTAAACAATTTGTCTTCGTAACAAGAAAGTTTAATGTCGTCTGTTATATATGTGAACTGAAATTCCATATTACTTGTGTAATGTAAAATTACAAATATCAAACAACGTTAAAAGTAATGTTGGTTAAATTTTCGCTTAATTCCCACAAACGCTTTGCATTAGTTTCGTCCACCGAATAGGGTTTTATGCCTGCTGAAAACTCTTGTCCTAAGTACAATTCGGCTATGTCGTTGTCTTCACAATACACACCGCCAATGTTGTTTAGCAACTGACTTGTCGCGCACCAAATCGTTGTAGATGCACCTTGCGGAATTGTTTTGAGTGACGCGGCAACTTCAGGTAACATATCTCCTTTCCCATTGCAAAAACCCATTTTTATAAATAATTCCAAAGGTGCTTCTCTAGCTAATTCTGTACCGCCAATAGAACCTGGATGTAATGAATATGCTCTTACACCAAACTTTTTTGCCCGGTTGTCCAATTCAAGAGAAAACAGATTGACAGCGGTTTTTGATTGTCCATAAGCTTGCAAGGTTTCGTATTCCCGATATTCAAAATTTGGGTCTTCAAAATTAAAAGTGGCAAATTGATGTCCTTGCGATGATACATTAATAACTCTTGCGCCATTTGCTTTTTTTAATGCTGTCCATAATTTGGCAGAGAGATGGAATTGTGCTAAATAATTTACTGCCAATTGTGATTCTATTCCGCGACTGTCTCTGCGTATCGGAACCCACATAATGCCAGCATTGTTTATCAGCAAATGCAACGGTTTGTCCGAAGCCAAAAACTTTTCAGCAAATGTATTAATGGAAGCAGGGTTTAATAAGTCCATTTCCTCTATTTCTACATTGGCAATTCCCCGTAAATTGTTTTTTGCTTTTTCAATGTCTCTTGCAGGAACGATTACCGTTGCGCCTGCAATGGCAAGCGTTTTCACTGTTTCCAATCCTATTCCCGTGTTTCCACCTGTAACAATGGCGGTTTTACCTTTAAGGTCAATGCTTTTGATAACTTCTGTTGAAGTTGATTTTCCGTTGAAGCGCGAACCTATCGGTTTCTGTAAAGCTCCGTTATAATTGTTTTGTCCCATTTTTTAATTATTTTATTGGGACAAATGTAGATAGTATTCTAACGGATAACTTTGTTTAAACGTCCTAATATACTTTGTTTAAACGTCCGATATTTGTATTGGGAATGTCGCTATACTTGCCGCCAAGATACGGATATAGTAACTGCTAATTACATTTCTTTTATAGGCCCAATGTAACAAATAAATTTTGCTGCTTACTATAGCCGGATTTGTAAGATCCCTATTTTACAGCGTCTGGAGGGAATGACGGTGTTGGTCTCGGTTTTGCACTACCCAAGTGTCCAGTCAACGTTTAAATGACGGGTAAGGAATGATGGATCTTGAGCTGGGTCAAGGCGCAAAAAACGCACATAGCCGTAGCTACGTAAGGATTTTTGCAACACAGGAGCGGCTCAAGAGACAAATTAAATTACCCGTAGGTTTAGGCTTGACTGGACACTAACTCTTGGGATTACTATTTTATTTCTTCCAATTTAGGGATTTTTGGTTTGTGCTGGGGAAATTTTTTCTTGTTTTCTTTAAAGTGGCCCAATTTAAAACGGGATAGGGGGCATTGACCGCCAGGATATTTTATGAATTGGCAGGCCATATAGCAGAGGAAAACTGGGCCCAATTATATTAACACGGTCTTTATGTTTGGCTCCAATTAGTTTTATTAATGATAGGCAGTACCGACCAGCGAGGAATGAGTTGTTGTACAATGTATTTAAATTTTAACATTTTAAATGTAAGCTTGTTTCGTTTATTTCGTTTATTATTGTAAAATATATAACTGGTAAACCAAAATGGAAACTTACAATAACGTTAATAAAGCCTCAAAAGAGGAGCAAAAAATTGCAATTCAATCATATGATGCTCTTTCTTCCGTAATTAAGGAATTAAAGTCCAAAAATCCGGAAATTGAGATAGCTGAGACTCAGGAGAGAATTAAAATTCCATTAAGCGCATTGAAACTTTTAGGAGAGATTCTGGAAGCAATGAGTAAAGGGAAACCATTTTCTTTGGTACCTATGGCTACAGAAGTTACAACTCAAAAGGCAGCTGAAATTTTGGGTTGTTCCAGACCTCATTTTGTTAAGCTTTTAGAGGAAGGAAAAATAGATTTCACAAAGGTTGGAAAACACCGAAGAGTGAAGTTTGAGGATGTAATGCAGCATAAAAGAAAAATGAAAGAAGCTCAGAAAAAGCATATTATTGATATTATGCAATCTGACGAAGAAATCGGGTTGTATGATACATAGTGTTCGTTTTATTTGTGTCTTGGATACCAATGTTATTTATCCAATTGAGATAAGGGATTTACTGTTTTGGTTTGCGCATTATGATTTATATACTCCTAAATGGAGTGAACATATTTTTGATGAATGGGCTGCTGTAATGAAAAGAAAAGGAGTTTCACAGGAAGAAATTTCAAAACGTTTGGCAAGGGCAAATTTAGCATTTCCGGACGCTTTTGTATCTAACTATTCAGGGTTGATTACTGGACTGGAATTACCTGACAAGAATGATTGCCATGTACTCGCCGCAGCAATCAAAACAAATGCAAACGTAATTGTTACCAATAATATAAAAGATTTTCCAAAAGAGTATTTATCGTCTTTTGGCCTTTCAGCAAAGACCGCTGATGACTTCCTGACAGATATTATTGACTTAAACCCTGAAGAAGCTATAAAGGCCTTTAAGGAAATGGTACTATATCGACGAAATCCTGACTTAGATGAGTTCGAAGTCTTAGATATACTTAGAAATAGAGGATTAAAGGATACTGCCGACTTTTTGCATTCACAATTATAGGCATAACTTAAAATTTACTGGGATTAATGAATAGATTTAGGTTTCCGTAAAATTATGCGCAAAATTGTAAGATTATAGGATTACATCATGTAAGCCATGGGCGCAGTTCTTATGACCACACAGTTGAACTATGCGGTGCCGGTTATGCGGTATGTACCTTTAATTGATGCCACTGGATGTCAAAGCTTAAAAGGGATCATTAAATCATATAGGGCCAAGGGCATACAAGTGATTCTATCCGGAATTAACGAAGAGACCAAAAAAGATTTTTAGAAAAACGAAATGTTTTCGGTATTGGTCGAAGAATATATCCCTAGGCATATCACTGAGGCGTTGGAAATGGCCAAATCATTTAATTGAAAAATGTATTTTAAGAAAAATCCCCTTCTTCGCCATATATTCCCTTCAATCCCTTCAAATAATGGCCCAATGCTATGGCCCGTCCCAACCTTCCATTATTCCATATGTCCTTATCAACTCCATCGCCTTAGAAAATTTACCAGACCGCAAACACTTAGGCCAGCACTGATGCCCGCAATAGCTGATCATCTTTTTTTGTTTAAAATTTTAACACAAAAGAAAGTAAATTCTAAAATAATCAATCCATTCTGTTCAATTCCCTTATATTTTTAAGATTGAATCTAAGAAAGTTGAATGTGATATTAAAAAAAATATTAATTTTGTGAGCTGAGTTTTCAAAACTGACGAATTAGCCAATATAACATCCAAAAACCACCCTATGATTAAATCCCTTCACGCAATAATTATAGGAAAAGACTAAGATATTCATATACGGAATAGCCTACTGCATGTGTTTTTCACATCATTTTAGTGTGCTTAAAATTCCAAATAAAATAGTTGATTGAAACTATAAAACTTCCCCCTCCCAATTTAATCTTAAAACGCTTTTGTTTAATTAAAAATTACTTAGATGAAAAAACTATTAAAAATTCTAGGAGTGAGCATAGGAGTGATACTATTATTGGTTGGAATTGGGATCCTTTTTATCAGTGCCAATGACATTCCTTCCTATGAAGTTCAAAAAATCGACTTTAAGGTAAACAGTAGCCCCGAGGCTATAGCAAGAGGTGAAAAATTGACGGTAATGTTATGTGCAGGTTGCCATTTAAGCCAACAGACCAACAAACTTACCGGGCATAAAATGATGGATGCCCCACCGGAATTTGGAGAAATTTATTCGCAGAACATTACCCAGGACAACACTTATGGCATTGGGGATTGGACAGATGGGGAACTGGTATACCTACTTAGAACCGGAATAAAAAGGGACGGACAGTACAGTCCTCCCTACATGGCCAAATTACCACATATGGCGGATGAAGATATCAATGCCATAATTTCATTTTTAAGATCGGACCATCCTATGGTAAAAGCAGACCCCACCCCGGATACCCCATCAGAACCCTCTTTATTGACCAAACTACTATGTAGGGTTGCGTTTAAGCCCCTACCAATGCCTACTGAGACGATTTCCATACCCAAGGAAGATCAAACAGTGGAATTGGGTAAGTATCTGGCACAGAATCTGGATTGTTTCTCCTGCCATTCGGCCGACTTTAAAACCAATGATTTTTTAAATCCTGAACTCAGTGTCGGCTATTTTGCAGGGGGCAACAAACCCTTGGATCTGCAGGGAAGAGTAATGTTGACATCAAATCTTACTCCGGACAAAGAAACTGGAATAGGAAATTGGACCAAGGATGAATTTGTGAATACACTTAAGTATGGGCAGATAAAAGGGGAAAAGGCCCTTAGCTACCCTATGCTGCCCTACCCCCTACTTACCGATGCCGAAGCGGGAGCCATATTTGAGTATCTCCAAACCATACCCCCTATAAAAAACAAAGTAGAGCG
The DNA here is from genome assembly GCF_003426735.1 of Arenibacter sp. P308M17. Lineage (GTDB taxonomy): Bacteria > Bacteroidota > Bacteroidia > Flavobacteriales > Flavobacteriaceae > Arenibacter. Next base: position 526,773 of record NZ_QVON01000001.1, on the reverse strand, counting down.
GTCCCTTTATTAAGGTCTCTGTAATTGATAGCGCATAGATATTTTAAAAACCAAATGTCTTGTCCGGGGATACTCCATAGATAGTCCATAGATACTCCATAGTTAGTCCATAGTTAGTCCGTATATGAAAATAGGCTAGGTCCACCCCTTTTTGGCGCGCTAAAATAACTCCGTTCCAAGCCACTTTTCACCCTTCATGGACGGCATAATCCCTTGTGGAAAACGAAGCCAAAATACCCCCGGCATATTGGTAGGACAAGAAAACAAATAATACCTAAAAACAGCTTCCAAAAAGCGTAATGGGATGCCTATGGCCTTTTACCAAAGGGATTTCGGAAAAAACCATTAAAATACCACGGTCAATGGGATCCGAGAAGCGGAATTTACAGTAGAAAGCAGAATGTATTACTAAAAAGCAGCACCATAGGTCAACAGGCCATCCCAAAAACCCACAAGAAAAACAGATCAATCCCCATACAGGCAAACCGACCCAGACCGGTTCAGTCAACACTGCGTTCATGTTAGGCTCCCGAAAAATTTGCGGGACGGGCAGTACCGACCACACGAACGCTTGGTTATTAGGCAACGTTTTTATTCTCGAAGTGCCTAATTTCATTGAATTCCGACCCCTTTGTTTCATTCTCTTCCTCGATATCGTAATCATCTTGAAGTCCGAGCCAGAACTTAGCTGAATTCCCAAAATATTTACTCAATCGCAAAGCTGTGTCCGCTGTTATTCTGCGATTGCCTTTTACGATTTCCGAAATTCGTGTTTGAGGTATTTTCAAATCTTTTGATAGTCGATAGGCCGAAATTTCAAGAGGTTCAAGAAACTCGTAAAACAAAATCTCGCCAGGATGTACATTTGCTAACTTTTTCATTTTTTTAGGGATAATCTATTATTTCCACTTCGCTTGCGTTTCCTTTGTCCCATAAAAACATTATACGCCATTGTTTGTTTATTCGAATGCTATAATAATCACCTAATTTTCCACTAAGCTTTTCAAATCGGTTCAACGGTGGAATCCTTAAATCAGAAATGTCCTGTGAGTTGTTCAGCATTCTGAGCTTCCTTCGTCCTACATTTTGAACTTCAATCGGCATTTTCTTAACCCGAATGCCATTCCAAATTTGTTCGGTCGGTTTTGAACCAAAGGACAATATCATATCTTTTCACGTTACTAACGTCAAAGATAAGTATTCTATTTTGAAATGAGGAATTTTTGTGAAATTACGCACAACCTACGGATATAGTAACTTGTAATTAAATTTCATTGGCCCAATGTAACAAATAATTTTAGTTGGATTGTACTTTTGCAGAATTTGCACCAATGCACTTGCCAGTATATTCAGTAGGATTAGGGAATTTGTATTTGCTCCTCATTTTTAAACTATCGTTTTCTTTTGCACTATGGTTTACTTACTCTTACGGGCACGAGCGAGGTTACTATATAAATTAGCATCAAAATAACCGAAATCTTCACGGAACAATACGCAAGTCCAAACCACGTTCCATGCCGTGCAATTTTGCTTTAAACTACGGCCTACGAGGCCATTTACCTATTTTATAGCAACACCAGCTATTATTTAATGATGCTTTTTGTGCTGAATATGTGGAAGTTAAGAGCATTTTTTTTACCTTCCCTTTTCATCCCCCTTGATTATCATGCACTACCCCCGCCAAATGTTTAAATAACCTAATAACTATTCCATGAAGGTCTATTTTATATGCATCCTACCCCTATTGGTCATTGGCGGGTGTACACAGGAAAAAGTCGCTTTTAATGGTCAACAAAATGATGCCCGCAGCATTACGGAAGCCCAATCCAAAATTATTTATGCGGAATCAAAAGATTTCCCCAACAATACCCAACTGTCCTTTGCCCTTATAAAGAACGGGGCGGCCCAATTTTATGGTATTAAACGGCAAAACGATACCATTCTTACTGTTGACAATCATGATGGTGTTTTTGAAATTGGCTCTATTTCCAAGGTATTTACCGCTACCCTGTTGGCAGATCTTGTGGTAAACCATCAACTGGAACTGGAAGGCCATATCAACGATTACTTGGATTGGCCCCTAAAGGGCGATGTAAAAATAACCTTTAAACAGTTGTCCAATCACACCTCGGGGCTTCCAAGGCTTCCCAGCAACCTGCTTCCTGATTCTGTTGACCTGCAAAACCCTTATAAGGATTATGACGAACTGAAATTAAAACAGTATTTGACCCAAGAGCTTACCCTAAACCATAATCCAGGTGAAAAATCAGAGTATTCAAATCTGGGCGTAGGATTGTTGGGTTTTATTTTGAGTGAAATAGACAGTACCTCCTATGAAGACCTACTCCAGACCAAAATAAGCACAAAGTACGAAATGGCCAGTACTACAACAGATAGAAACAGTATTAAGAACAAATTGATTAGAGGGCTTGATACTGATGGTAACGAAACTCCCAATTGGGATTTGAACGTTTTGGTAGGAGCCGGAGGAATAGTATCATCGGTAGCCGACCTATCCAAATTTGCGCAGGCTCAGTTCAATGATTCCGACGAAATATTGGCATTGACCAGAAGGCCTACATTTGGCCTACAAACCAATAATGCCGGGATGGGACTGGGATGGGCCATTAAAAAAACCCTAGTTGGGGAACAATTGATGCATGGAGGTGGCACCGGAGGATATAGATCGAATGTTATAATTGATATGGCCCACAGGACCGGAATAGTCATTCTCTCCAATGTAACGGCCTTTCATAAGAACAGCATAAATATAGATAACCTAAGCGTTCGCTTATTGGAAACCCTGAACAAAACAGATTCTACCGCCCGTAAATAGCATATGATGGCTCTCCTCTTACCCCTAGTGTCGTGTCAATGCTACTGTGTCGTTTAAGTCGCCGTTATTTTTTATCTGGGCAAGGCAAAAAAATGTTGCATAGCCGAAGCTACGGAACTGTTTTTTAACGCAGGCCGGGTGAAACGAACATTAATAAATTTTTAAAATTACTTCATATCCCGATTGCTATCAGAAGGAGATTTTTAAAATTCCTGCCTTGCCGGCAGGCAGGTTTAATGTGAGAGCGAAGCGGTTACATACGTTCTAAATTTTTTAATTAATTTATTTTCGAATAATTACAAAAATTTTAAGGTATGAAAAAGAACAGGACTTGGGATGGCCAAAGTAGGGTTGACAGGACACTAGTACCCTACCATTTTTATTAGAAGTAGTTTTTCTATACTTTTAACAGGCCAGTAAATTACCTGCCATATATGAAACCTTTATTTGTACTATTATCTTTTTATCTGTTCTTCTTTAGTACTGTTCATGCCCAAAAAGAAAAATTGAACATCATTGTTTTTATTGCCGATGATGTTAGCTGGGACGACATTGGTTGTTACGGGAATGTACAGGTAAAGACGCCCAACATTGACCAACTTGCCAAAGATGGGTTAAGGTTTGATAATTTCTATTTAACGGCTAGCTCGTGCAGCCCCAGCAGAAACTCCATCATTACCGGGAGATATCCCCACAATACGGGAGCTGCCGAATTACATACCACCCCTCCCTTGGATATGCTATCCTTTCCCGAGATTCTAAGGAACAACAACTATTATTCCGTCCTGGCCGGCAAGTTCCATATGGGCCCATATGCCAGACGTGGATTTGATAAAATATACGAGCATCATCAAGAGAATGGGGATGGGGGCGAAGAAAGCTGGGTAGCCTCCCTAAAGGAACGTCCAAAAAACAGCCCCTTTTTCATGTGGTTCGCATCATATGACGCCCACAGGGATTGGGGACCCAATAAATTTACCGGAACACATCCGCCCAGCGAACTGGAACCCCCATTTTATTTATCCAATGGAGAAGGAACAAAATTGGATTTGGCCCAATACTATGACGAAATTACAAGGTTCGACTTTTATATCGGAGAGGTGGTCCAAGAACTGAAAGCACAAAAAGAGCTGGACAATACCTTGATAATTATAATGTCCGATAACGGACGGCCTTTTCCCCACAGTAAGACCAGGGTGAACGACAGGGGTATGAAAACCCCCTTTGTGATGCATTGGCCCAAGGGAATTAAATACAAGGATACCTCCAGCAAAGGCCTCATAAGTGCCGTGGATATTGCCCCCACACTATTAACGCTGGCAGGCATAGATAGTCCCGACCAATTTCAGGGCCATAGTTTCGACACCCTTCTAACGGAACCGGACCGGCCCTTTCGCAATTATGTGTTTGCCGAGCACAATTGGCACGATTACGAGGCCCATGAGCGCATGGTCAGGAACAAGGAGTATATGTACATCTTAAATTCGAGGCCCCTGCAACCACAGAATGGACCTGCAGATGCCGTAGGCAGTGCTTCCTTTAAGGAATTGGAAATGTTAAGGGATCAGGGAAGGCTTTCTCCCATACAGGCCGATGTTTTTATAGTACCCAGACCCCATGAAGAACTATATGATTACAGTAGGAATCCCCTTCAATTGCTCAATGTGGCCTCGCTTCCCGAATATAGGGAAACCCTAAAAAGTATGGGAAAGGTATTGAGGGATTGGATGATGGAAACAGGCGATAATATCCCGGAAAACCTAACCAAGGACTGGTACCTTAAGGAGGGCGGACTAATAAAAACGGAGTTTCACAATATTAGGGGAGAAATGCCAGGACAGAAGTTAAACGCCTCCAAAATCAATGTAAAAGGCGCATTTTAAGCCTGGCAGCTTGAAGATACGTTGGCAAAAGCAGTTTACAGTTGGCTAAAACGGATTTCACTGCCCACTGCCTTTCCCCAAGCCCGCAAGTTCCCTATATTTAAAGAATAAAATTCCCATTAAAAATGAGTAACGAGCAATTGACCATCACCGCCAGTATTTTGGCAAAAACCGAACAACGCGAATTTGTAAAGCAGGCCTTATTAAAACTTATACCTCCTACCCTAAAGGAGGAAGGTTGCCTCAATTACGACCTGCACCAGGACAATGAAAACCCGGATCGTTTTTTCTTCTATGAAAACTGGGCCAGTTATGGGCATTGGCAAAAACATAACAACAGTGCCCATATAGCAGCACACAAAAAGGCTACCGAGGGCGCCGTAGTAGAGGTAATTATAGGCCAATTATCCCCGGTAAAGTAAACTACCTCGGGGCAAGCCTGTCTGTCCGATAGGCAGGCCCACGAGGCATTAAATGAAAATTCATGTTTGATTTCGACGCCCGCGTTGGAGCACCTGCCTGCCGTAGGCCCGCCCGACTGGCACGGGCGGACAGGTTTAAATCTCGATTATTGAGTAAAAAATGTAGTATCTTTCAGGGATCACGGCAACCGTATTCGCCGTGGTCTTTAAACAACCATATCCCATGAAAAAACGCACTGTAGTATCTCTTTGTATCATCCTATTGACCCTAACGAGCGCCCTGGCACAGAAAGAACCGATAAAATTGGGAGTGGTGGGCCTTACCCATGGCCATGTTGGCTGGATTCTAAACCGGGAGGCCAATGAGGATATCGTCATGGTGGGCATTGTGGAGACCGATCGAAATTTAGCGCAGCGTCTGTCCGAGAAGCACGGCTTTCCCATGACCATGGTCTTTAACACCATGGAGGAGATGATCACTGCCGTTAAGCCGGAGGCCGTGGCCGGCTTCGGCAACATATACGACCACCTTGCCATTGTGGAAACCTGTGCCCCAAAGGGCATACATGTGATGGTAGAAAAACCCTTGGCCGTTAGTTTGGAACATGCCAAGAAAATGGAGGCCCTGGCCAAAAAACACCAAATTCACCTGCTTACCAACTATGAAACCTCCTGGTACCCTACCAATGTAAAAGCCAATGAACTGCTCAAGGAAGGCACAATAGGCGCCCTTAGAAAGGTAATTGTTAGGGACGGACATAAAGGTCCGAAAAAAATAGGGGTAAGTCCTGAGTTTTTAAATTTCCTTACCGATCCCAAACTTAACGGAGGTGGTGCCATAATGGACTTTGGGTGCTACGGTGCCAACCTAATGACCTGGATACAACAAGGCAAAAGACCCAATTCCGTGACTGCCGTAACCCAGCAGTTACAGCCGGAAAACAACCCTAAGGTAGATGACGATGCTACCATTATTCTTACCTATGACCGTGCCATGGCCATTTTGGAACCCTCTTGGAATTGGCCCATCGGCCGCAAGGATATGGAAATCTATGGAGAAAAAGGCGCTATCTACGCCGATAATAATCATGACCTCCGACTGCGGATTTCGCAAGGATACAGTGGTTATGATGAGGAAATTTTTAAACTGGGGGAAAGGGACGCCCCCTATGACGACCCCTTTGCCCTGTTCGCTTCGGTGATCAGGGGCAAAACCAACTTGGAAAGGTACGACCCTTATTCTTTGGAAAACAATATGATTACCATGGAAATCCTGGAAGCAGCCATTCAAAGTGCAAAAACAGAACGTACCATCCAATTTAAAAACCACTCTTTGGATAAGTAGGCCCATAGGGGCCATAAAACAGCAAAAGCCATACGAAACGTACGGCTTTTGCTGTATTAATTTTTGTATTTCACCTTGTTAGTCCGCCAATACAATTACTTTATTGTTCTTCATCTCAACGGTACCACTGCTAATTTCCAGAATGGCATCCCCATTGGAAGCTTTGGAAAATTTATCCCCATGCACCTCGTCCAGAACTATATTGCCCTTTATCCTTACTTTTCCTTCCTGCAAAAGGGATACGATAGGGGCGTGATTGTTCAACATTTGAAATTCACCATCAATTCCAGGAACCGTTACCGATGTAACTTCCCCGGCAAACAAAGTAGCCTCTGGTGATACAATTTCTAAATACATATTCTCTTTTTAGTAATCCATATTCAGTATTCCGTATTCGGTCACATCTTGGCAACCGTCAACTAATTACTGCCTACCCATTTACGCTTCGGCAAGCATTTTCTCTCCGGCCTCAATAGCTTCCTCTATAGTCCCTTTAAGGTTAAAGGCCGATTCTGGAAGATGATCCAACTCCCCATCCATAATCATATTAAATCCTTTTATAGTTTCCTTAATATCTACCAAGACCCCTGGGATACCGGTAAATTGCTCCGCAACGTGGAATGGCTGGGAAAGGAAACGTTGTACACGTCTTGCCCTACCTACGGCCAATTTATCCTCTTCGGATAATTCTTCCATCCCCAAGATGGCAATAATATCCTGAAGTTCCTTATAACGTTGCAATAACTCCTTTACCCTTTGGGCACAGGCGTAATGATCCTTACCTAAAATTTCGGCTGTCAAAATCCTTGAAGTGGAATCCAATGGATCTACCGCTGGATAAATCCCCAATTCCGCAATTTTACGGGACAATACCGTAGTGGCATCCAAGTGGGCAAATGTGGTTGCCGGAGCTGGATCCGTTAAATCGTCCGCAGGTACGTATACCGCCTGAACTGAAGTAATGGAACCTCTTTTGGTGGATGTAATACGCTCCTGCATGGCACCCATCTCCGTAGCTAAGGTGGGTTGGTAACCTACCGCCGATGGCATACGTCCCAAAAGGGCCGATACCTCGGAACCTGCTTGCGTAAAACGGAATATATTATCCACGAAGAAAAGAACATCCTTACCTTGACCCTCCCCTGCACCATCGCGGAAGTATTCCGCTATGGTCAATCCGGACAAAGCCACACGGGCACGGGCCCCGGGAGGTTCGTTCATTTGTCCAAAAACGAAGGTCGCTTTGGAATCCTTCATTACCTTTTTATCTACTTTGGACAAGTCCCATCCGCCTTCTTCCATAGAATGCAGAAAATCATCCCCATATTTTATAATACCGGACTCCAACATCTCACGAAGCAAATCGTTCCCTTCACGGGTACGTTCCCCAACTCCTGCAAATACCGAAAGTCCGCCATGTCCTTTTGCAATGTTGTTGATCAATTCCTGGATAAGTACCGTTTTACCAACACCGGCACCTCCAAATAACCCAATCTTACCTCCTTTTGCATAAGGCTCAATTAAATCGATCACCTTAATCCCAGTAAATAGGACTTCCGTAGAAGTTGATAAATCCTCAAACTTAGGTGCATCCCTGTGAATCGGAAGACCGTCCTTACCGGCTTTTGGCAAATCCCCAAGTCCATCAATAGCATCTCCAATTACATTAAATAAACGCCCATAAACATCATCCCCTATGGGCATCTGGATTGCGCTTCCCGTTGCTTCAACGGCAACCCCCCTACTTAATCCATCGGTTGAATCCATAGAAATAGTCCTAACCGTATTTTCACCTACGTGCGACTGAACTTCCAAAATCAACTTGGAACCATCTTTATTAATGATTTCCAAAGAATCGTATATCTTGGGAAGGTCCGCTCCGGACTGAAATTCAACATCAACTACCGGGCCGATGATTTGGGAAACTTTACCTGTAACTTTAGACATTACTTGAGTATTTATGTTTTACTGTTATCTTTAAATTAAAAACAGTGCGACATACCGCTTTGTTTTTAAGGCTGCAAAGATATGTTTTCCATCTTAATTTGGAAACTACTTTTTCCTTTTTTTACCAAGAAAAATGGCGTCCAAAAAATTGACGCCATTTTTAATTATACTCCCTTCTTTGATATTTTAACAAGTTAGGGGTTAATGGTCCAGGAAACATAATATTGGGAACCAATATATCCGGTACCAAAGGCCGTGTAATATTCATCTCCCAAAACATTGGAGGCCCCTAGTTTAAAGGCCGATTTTATACTTGGCACATTATAGCTTACTTGTGCATCCACCACATGGTAGGCCGGAATTTGTCCGTTGCCAAAAGTGGCTTCCCATAAATAGGTATCGCTCCATCTCCAGGCCACATTGAACCCAAAATTCTTGAATAGTGCCGTATTGCCAAAAGAAGCCTTTACCTTATGTTCCGGGGTGTTGAAGTTGGTTACAAAATCAGGATCGTCCTCTTGGTCAAAATCCAATTTGGCGTAGGTATAGTTCATTCCAAGGTCATAATTGCCCCAAATTTTCATACTTAGGCCCAAAGCCGCCCCATAGGAATTTACTTTTGCATCCGTATTGGTATAGGCCTGGTATCCCTGCCAATCCCCACTTCCCAAGGCTACCATAGCGGCAGGCAAGGGACCTCCCGGTGTAGGCACCGTCTGGGTCAACTGCACATCCCCATAAAAGGGCACCACAACATTTTGGCCTGACAAGAAATTTTTGTAGGCACTGTAATAGGCACTCACATCCAAAGTTACCTTGTTCAATTTGCCCCGATAACCAAGCTCATAGGAAGTTACCTGTTCCGGTTGTACAAAATCCGGATTTGCGATGACCAGATCCGCTGGATTTCTACTGGCAGCAAAGGCCATGGCCGAACTTGCCGTAAAAGAGTTGTTGTAAACCCCTTCCCCGTTAAAATCAATGGTCGGACTTCCAATAATGGCCGTTCCGGTCGGACTAAGATCAAAAGGCCTGACCTCCCTGGCGGGGTTATCCGGAGCACTGCCCACCAATATGCCCCTACCTGCATTGAGGCCAATATACAGATCCTGTGTAGTAGGGTTTCTAAATCCTGTCTGGTAAGAGGCCCTTATGTTGTGGTTGCCGCTTTCACCGGCCGTATACCCCAAAGATATCCGTGGTGAAAAGAATCCATCGAACAATTCGGATTTGTCATAACGCAGGGAGGCTGTCAATTTTAAACGGTCTTCCTCCAGAAACTTCTTTTGCACCTGGCTATAAAGTCCGAATTCGGAATAGGAAATAGGGCCGTCGGCATCCGTATAAATTGTTCCGAAAGAATTTAAGCGGTACTGCCTGTAGGATCCGCCCAACTGAATTTCGGCAAAATCCATTAAATGACCAAAATTATAATTGGCATCGGCATGATAGAATTTGGAATTATCCTGGAACTTGGATCCCTTGGTCAGATCAGGATCGTTGATCACCCTATTGAAGGCACTTTCAAATTCAGGAGTTCCAGGAAGGTAACGTCCCGTATCGGCCGCCTGTCTGGCTAAAAGGTGGGCTTGTTCGGCAGGAACATTTTGGGATACGGCACCTACATAGGTGCCCACATACTGTCCAAACCAAGTACTGTTATCTTTCCAGATATTATTAACGTTTACCCCGGTAAAAACCATATCATAGGAATCTCCGGCCTTATCTTCATTAAAATATCCCCTCACAAAGAAATTATCATTTCTAATTTCCAATTTATGCTGCTGCATGAAAAAGCCATCAATATTATACCTATTTGTTCCTTGATAGATGGTATTTCCTTTCCCTACCTTTCCCACATAGGCAATTTCAAAATCATCCGCAAAAGGACGATAATAGAGGCCCCAATCCGCCTTAATGCTTTCCGCCTTATAATCGGTAAGATCCCCCTCGTTGTAACCTGTCCTGCTTACTACTTGGGAAGGAATCAACGGTAGCGCGGCAGAATTTAAAAGACCGGCATCTACCAATGCCGCTGCCACTACCTGCATGTTTTCAGAAACCTCGTCACCATACACATTTATGCCATCATAATCGGTCGAGGCCCTGGTGGCTCCACCACCGGCCTTTCCCATTTCATTGTTGGCCGCCCAGTCCGTTCCCGTTAAAAGGGAGAAATTGACCTTTCCGGCAAACCTATCACTGAACTTATGGGCCGCCCGGATCCCAAAATCGGTATAGGCATTATCGCCGGCCGCCTTTTGGGAAGTAATCCCTCTTTTGGCATAGGTACTTATCCCCGAATAATCAAAGGGGTTTTTACTTCGCATAAAAAGTATTCCATTAAAGGCATTTGCCCCGTACAGGGCGGAAGATGCCCCGGGTAGTAGCTCAACACTGAGCACATCGGTCTCGATCATCCCGATAAGGTTGCCCATAGGGAAGTTAAGGGCCGGGGTAGAGTTATCCATACCATCTACCAACTGCATAAAACGCGTGTTGGCGAAAGTGGCAAATCCCCTTGTATTAATAGCCTTGAACGTTAAGCTATTGGTATTGATATCCACACCCTTTAAATTCTCCAAGCCATCATAAAAATCGGCCGAGGCCGTATTCTGGATATCCCTAAGCCCGAATCTTTCAACGGTAACAGGGGACTCAAATATACGTTCGGGGGTTCTGGATGCAGAGATAACCACCTCGTCCAAATTGGTTTGCTCCTCGTTTAAGATAACTGAAATGGTTTGATCGTTTTGAGTGACACCCACCGTAGAAGCCATAAAACCAATACTGCTAACACTTAAGGTAAAGGGGGGATTCTCACTCGTATTCAACAAAAAATTCCCATCAAAATCGGTTACCGTTCCAATGGCTTTCCCCACAATTACAATATTGGCCCCGGGCACGGGATCATTATTTTGATCCACCACATTCCCTTTAATAATCGTTTGGGAATAAGTCAACATCCCAAACAAGAAAAAGAATAATAGAAGTATTGATCTCATAAATTTTTGAGTTTTTGGGTTAAATTAGTATTAGGTAATGGCAAGATATCATCTAATAGCCAAGATACATTAATTTTAAAACTAACAATACGAAAATCAAATAAATTATGCATGCATAGTATTTTTTGTTCAAAATTTAACATTTATTAGTGCCAATATGATAAAAAATAAGCTACAAAAAAATGATATCCATCAATAGTGCCCTTTTTGGAACACCATTAATGGATATCATTATAATTTTGTTTGAAGGGTTCTCTATTCCACCGTTACCGATTTGGCCAGGTTACGGGGCTGATCTACATTACAACCTCTCATTACCGCAATATGATAGGATAATAATTGGAGAGGAATAGTAGTCAATAAGGGAGTCAGGCTCTCCAAGGTTTCAGGAATTTCTATGACATGGTCCGCCAAATCCCTTACCTGTTCGTCGCCTTCGGTAACCACAGCGATAATTTTACCCTTTCGGGATTTTATCTCCTGAATATTACTTACTACTTTTTCATAATGCCCCTTATTCGTTGCTATGACCACTACGGGCATATGTTCATCTATTAGGGCAATTGGTCCGTGCTTCATTTCTGCGGCAGGATAGCCCTCTGCATGTATATAACTAATTTCCTTTAATTTTAATGCCCCTTCCAAGGCTACGGGAAAATTGTAGCCCCTTCCCAAGTAAAGACAGTTGGTAGAATCCTTATAGACATTGGCAATTATTTCTACAAGTGGGTTGGAAAGTAAGGCCTTTTCTACCTTGGAGGGAATATTTTCCAATTCTGTTAAATGTTCATGAAAACGGGTATGGTTAAAAATCCCTTTTTCCTTGGCCAACTTTAGGGCCAATAAGGTCAATACCGTTATTTGGGTTGTAAAGGCCTTGGTTGAAGCCACTCCAATTTCTGGACCGGCGTGGGTATAGGCACCTGCATCGGTCTCCCTAGCTATGGAGGAACCTACCACATTACATACCCCAAACACAAAGGCCCCCTTTTCCTTGGCCAATTTAATGGCCGCCAAGGTATCCGCTGTTTCCCCGGATTGGGAAATGGCAATAAGCACGTCCTTATGCGTGATAACGGGGTTTCTATAGCGGAACTCCGAAGCGTATTCCACTTCTACGGGAATCCGGGCCAAATCTTCAAAAATATACTCTGCCACCAATCCAGCGTGCCATGAAGTACCACAGGCCACAATTATAATACGGTTGGCATTCAGGAACTTTTCAAGATTATCATCTATCCCAGCCATTTTAATTATCCCTTCCTTGGCCAATAGGCGTCCGCGATAGGTATCCAAAATGGCCCTTGGCTGTTCGTAGATTTCCTTCAGCATAAAGTGGTCAAAACCTCCCTTTTCAATCTCCTCAAGATTAAGTGCCAATTCTTGGATTGAAGGATAGGCTATGGCATCGTTTTTTATTTTTCTCAATTTAATTTCCTTCCCCAATCTAATGACCGCCATTTCCTCATCCTCCAAATAAATGGCATTGTTGGTGAATTCTATAAAAGGTGAGGCATCGGAGGCTATGAAAAATTCGTTCTCCCCTACCCCAATGGCCAACGGACTCCCCAATTTGGCCACCACTATTTCATCTGGTTTTTGTTTGTCAAAAACGGCGATGGCATATGCCCCAACTACTTCGTTCAAAGCAATTTGAACCGCTTTTCCGAGCTTGACCCCTTCTTTGCGCTTCACTTCCTCTATGAGGTTTACCAATACCTCCGTATCGGTTTCCGAAGAAAAAGTATAGCCCCTTTTGGTCAATTCCTTCTTTATAGCATCATAATTTTCTATAATCCCATTATGGATAATTACCAAATCGCCGGAATTGGAATAATGGGGATGCGAGTTAACATCGTTCGGGACCCCATGTGTAGCCCATCTTGTATGACCTATTCCCAATTTCCCTTCCAAGGAAATGGTACTTTTTGCCTTATTTTTAAGATCCTCCACCTTTCCCTTGGTCTTGGCTAAATTTATGTCGTTGCCATCGTACAGGGCTATGCCCGCACTGTCATACCCCCTATACTCCAAACGCTGAAGTCCCTTTACAATTATGGGATAGGCATCCCTATGCCCAATATATCCAACAATTCCACACATATCTTATAGTTTAATGGTTAAGTAACAAAAGGTTTTAGATAACAAATATAACTCCTTGTTATCTAAAACCTTTTAACTTTTAGTTCATCAACCTAAAAATACTATAAGTGGTATTTTTCTGGCTTTTAATTGGCCTTGGTATAGAAAATTTCGAGTTTTAATTTTTTCCCCTCCAGCCCACTTGGCAAATTATCACTACCGTAAAGCACTGTTCCAAAAGGGTTTATAACGGACATTACGGGCACTACCCCTTCCGTAGCATTGTCCAACATGGCCTTTCCGGCTGCCGTAACCCTGATATCGGAGGTTAATGTAAGGTTTAAGGTGGTATTGGTAGAATCCCTTACTATAAGGTCGTTGATATAATTGGTGATTTTAATTTTATAGTGCTGCCCTTTGCCACTTTCCTTATATAAATTTCCATCATAATTCGTAAAATTCCCAGCGTTGTAATCCTCCTCCGATTCCAGAAATTGATTGTAGACCGGCGCATTGGTGTTGTCCTTGAACAAATATAACTTGGAAGGCTCAATAACGGCATCTGCAGCATCCAAAGTATTTCTATCCACGTAAAAAACCAAATTGGCCTCATTTATTATCCAATTCTTGGCCTTGATCTGATTTATTATTTCATTACCGTTCACATCATCAAAAAGCTTGATCTGTGCAAAACTCCCGGCCCCGCCCTTCAAGTAAATTTTTGAAGCGTTGGAGCCATTGTCCATACCATTGGCAACCTCAGCAGGGTAGGCCTCATTAATAAAGGTATTTACTGCATTACCCAATATACTGCCGGTACTACTATCCCTTCTTGTAAAATACAGGACAAATTCCCTCTCATTTTGAATAATGGTCGTATCGGCCGAACTGGTTACGCTATCGTATTTATATTTAACGGTAATGTTCCCTTGCGTAATGTCCAACAATAACAAAACGTCGTCCGGCACGGACATATGGACCCCTCTAAAAAAATTGGCAAAATTGGCCTGGCTCAGCAGCTCGGATGAACCTTCCTTATCCAAAATATGCTCTTGAAAAAATACCTTGTTCAAGCTTACCCTAATACCCGGGGCAATCCTGGTAGGCGCTTCCTCGGATTCGTCCACATCTTCCGTTTCGGGATCGTCTTCCTTAAAGACCAACTGCTCTACATTACTGACCTGGACAGGCCCTTCAAATAAAACGTCCGATACAAAGTCAGGAGAAAATTGTTGGGATGAATAATATTGCTGGGCTTCCTGAAAATTGGTGTTGGGATCCAAGTCCCTTAAGAAATATGTAGACCGTTCCACCTTAAAATTAAAGGATTCAGGAATATCCCCATTGGCATCAAAAATACTGTCCAGATCATATTTTACGGGAAACCTATTTACAGCGGTATCATCGTCCAAATTATCATTGACCCCATCCCCATCCGTATCCTTATCCAATGGATCGGTACCCAAGGCCTTTTCCTGAACATCGGTTAAAGTATCCCCATCACTATCACTGTTGGGATCTTCGGGATCGACATCAAACTCGTCCGCAACACCGTCCAGATCCTTATCCCCTTTTGGGTTTGTTATAAAGGGAATGAACAAAATCACTTCTTCCACTGTCTCGTTCTCTTTAATGGTCAAAACACTGGAATCCGTATCGGCAGTTTCTTCCACTTTCGCGGAGTAACTCCCAAAAGTAGGGTTGTTTACGGGCAGTTGTACCTGAGTGGTAATTCTAGCTTCCGTTTTGCCGTATATAGGGTCTACGTAGTTCCCGATCTGATACACCGGCAATTTGTTGGTCCTGACCGCTTCTATCTTTTTATTATAGGCAAATACATCATAAACCGCCTTGCCTGCCGTAAATGGCTCACCACCTACCACGCCACTACCAACGGTAGTCAAATCCTCCTCACAGGACCCCAAGACCACAACAAGGAACATACCTACCACGGTAGGCAATTTTAATCTGTTCAGTAAATTCATTTAGATTATTTTAATACTTTGGTGTTATAAAAATTCATGTAAGCCTCCTCAAACTCCTGCAAAGGAAAAAATGGCAATACAGGTTTTTCGAGCTTGGATATGTAGTCTTCCAATTCTGCTGGTATATCTTTTGCGGCTAAAATAACAGCATCGGCATAATCCACAGCAACCTTTAACAAATTATTATAATTGGGCTCTTCAAGCGCTTTTATACTTTCTTCGGGAACACCGTCGAAGGCAATCTTTTTAATGAGGTCCTTATCCAAGGTGCCATCAAAACCCTGTCCATAAACGGACATAATGATCCTGCTCCCGGAAAATAAAGGCTCATCGGCATAGAATTTTTTAAGATAGAGTGGCAACAAGGAGGCCATCCAACCATGAACGTGAATAATATCCGGAGACCAATTTAATTTCTTGACCGTCTCGACCACTCCCTTGGCAAAGAAAATGGCCCTTTCGTCATTATCGGGAAACAATTTACCATCCTCATCGGTAAAGGTCGCCTTCCTTTTAAAGTACTCATCATTATCAATAAAATAAACCTGAATACGCTCTCTGGGAATGGAAGCCACTTTTATGATCAATGGCATATCCATATCATTAATCACCAAATTCATCCCGGACAACCTAATTACCTCGTGCAATTGATGTCTACGTTCATTTATATTCCCAAACCTTGGCATAAAAATCCTTATCTGGCCACCATTGCTATTGACCATTCTTGGGGTTTCGTAAGACATTAAGGAAACTTCGTTCTCTGGTAGATAGGGTACTAATTCTGAAGATACAAACAATATCTTTTTGCCATTCATAAAAGCAATATTTTATTAATAGAGTAAGAGAAAGTGCAAAATTACAAAAATTATGCAGATTAGCAGTAATTATAGTAAGTTTGCTGTCTTTTAAGTAAAACGAATGCAGCTAATTAGCACTAAAAAGGAACTCAAGTCCTATCTATCCTCCCTCCCAAAAACCAAAACTATTGGTTTGGTCCCCACGATGGGGGCATTGCATATGGGACATATCTCCCTAATTAAAAAATCGGTTGAAGAGAACGGGCTTACCCTGATAAGCATTTTCGTTAATCCCACCCAATTCAACAATAAGGAAGATCTGGAAAAGTACCCAAATACTTTGGAGGCCGATTTGGCCCTATTAAAAACAGTTTCGGATGACCTGGTAGTTTTTGCCCCTTCCGCCACCGAAATGTATTCCAGTGAAATTATCTCCAAAACTTATGATTTTGAGGGATTGGAAAATGTTATGGAAGGGGAATTTAGAAAAGGACATTTTGACGGGGTAGGAACTATTGTTGAAAAGCTATTACGTCTCATCTCGCCCACCAGGGCATACTTTGGTGAAAAGGATTTTCAACAACTTCAGATCATCAAAAAACTGATAAAAATAATCCAATTGCCAATAGAAATAATAGGTTGCCCCATCGTTAGGGAAACCAACGGATTGGCAATGAGTTCCAGGAACGAACGATTGGACACGGAATTAAGGCAAGAGGCCGGTTTTATATACAAAACCCTAATCGCTGCCAAACATAAATTTGGCACGAAAAGTGCTAATTTTACGATGGATTGGGTAAAAAAACAATTTAAGGACCACCCAAAACTAACCCTTGAATATGTTAAAATTACGGATATAGACCAACTGAAACCTGTTAAAAGAAAAAACAGAAATACAAAATACAGGGCATTTATAGCCGTTTATGCGGGGGATGTTCGACTAATAGACAACATTGCCCTCTAAAATTGAACACCGATTTCAAAATACCGACCGAAATGAAAATGGATATCCAATTGGTAGATATTGATTAACTTTGTCCCATGCAAATAGAAGTTGTAAAATCTAAAATACACCGTGTAAAGGTGACGGGTGCCGACCTTAATTATATTGGGAGCATTACCATTGATGAAGATTTGATGGACGCGGCCAACATAATTAGGGGCGAAAAGGTACAGATTGTCAACAACGACAATGGTGAAAGGCTGGAAACCTATGCCATACCTGGAGCCAGGGGCAGTGGTGAGGTTACCTTGAACGGTGCGGCCGCTAGAAAGGTCGCGGTTGGCGATGTTCTAATTCTGATCACCTATGCTACCATGGACATCGAACTGGCCAAGAAATTCAACCCATCCTTGGTTTTCCCCAATGAGGAAACCAATCTTTTGACCTAGGTTTGAAGTCCTCCATCAAGAATTCGTTAAAAACAATTCTGCCCATCGTATTGGGTATTTTTTTGGTATGGTATTCTTATTATTCCACTTCTGCCGAAGATAGGTCGGAAATTATCCACTATATAAAAAATGCCGATCTTTTTTGGGTAGGGGTATCCGTTGTTTTGGGGATACTTACCCACCTGTCACGGGCAGTACGATGGAACTACCTGTTACAGCCATTAGGTTATAGGCCAAAGGTATTCAACAATATATTGATTATATTAACCGCATATTTTACCAACCTGGGAATACCCCGGTCTGGGGAAATATTGAGGGCCACGGCCTTGGCCACCTACGAGCATGTTCCTTTCCAAAAAGGATTCGGGACCATTGTAACGGAAAGGGTCATCGATTTGGTGATGCTATTCCTGATCGTTGCCATAGCACTGTTCCTTCAAACCGAAATTATTTGGAACTTCCTTCAACAAAAAGGTTTTAATCTTATTTTGTTATCGATGCTACTTTTTTCCGGGATTTTGATCCTGTCTTTGGGAATGTATGTATTAAAAAAATCGAAATCGAAATTTGCCCTAAAACTAAAAACATTTTTGAGGGGCCTATTGGAGGGCATCCTCAGTATTTTTGAAATGAAGAACAAATGGGGATTTGTTCTTCACACCCTATTTATTTGGCTCGCCTATATAGCCATGTTTTGGGTAATAAAATATACCGTACTGGAAACCGTGGACCTAAGCTTGAGTCAGTTGCTGGTCGCTTTTGTGGCAGGAGCCTTTGCCATGTCGGCCACCAATGGGGGCATAGGCATTTATCCCATTGCCGTGAGCAGTGCCCTGGCCATTTTTGGAATCAGCAAGGTTTCGGGAGATGCCTTTGGGTGGATCATGTGGATTTCACAAACTTTGATGATAGTCGTTTTTGGCGCAATATCTTTTCTGATATTACCGTTATGGAACAGAAACAAATAGGCATCTATTGCCCAAATTCTGTTCTATGCAACGTTTTTTTACCCTATTGGCCCTGCTGGTCTGTTTTGGCGGCAAGGCACAGCTGACCCAAGAAATATTCGAATCCTTCAAGTTACAGGAACGCAGGGATGTACAGTACTATTTCCCCGAAAGTTACACCGCAGAAAAAAAATACCCGGTCATCGTGGTTTTGGACGGGGAATATTTATTTGACCAGGTGGTGGCCAATGCAAAGTTTTACAGTAATTTTCATGGTATGCCCGAAGCTATAGTAGTTGGCGTAAACCAATCCAAGGACAATCTAAGGCTTCAGGATTGCGGCTTTGATCCGGATACCGGCCTCCCCAGCGAAAAAGGCAAGCTGTTCTTCGAATTTTTGGGGATGGAGCTTATTCCCTATTTGGAAACCAAATTCAGTACGGCTCCCTTTAAAATGTTTGTGGGCTATGATATCACGGCCAATTTTGGAAATTATTACCTTTTCAAGGACGATTCCCTATTTAACGCCTATATCAGTATTTCGCCCTATTTAGCTCCAGAAATGGAAACAAGGTTGCCCGCAAGACTATCCGCGATGAACAAGAAAATTTTCTACCAATTGATCCTGGAGGGCGAAAAAAGTGAAAATAGCAACAGGGTACTGGCCCTGAACCAAACATTAAAGGATATGCAGATAGATAATCTGCGTTATTTTTTTGATCAGTATGGGAATGCCGACCATATCTCTGTAGCTACCTATGGCATTGGGAAGGCTTTCGACAATATCTTCGGCATGTTCAAACCTATAAGTCCTAAGGAATACAAAGAAAAAATACTGACCTCGGACGAACCCGTGTTCAAGTATTTGGAAGACAAACAAGCGTCCATAGAAAACCTGTTCGGTTTTAGAAAAACCACCAGTCTCAACGATATTATGGCCATTTACGCAGCCTCTAGAAAAAAGGAAGACTTTGAATCCCTAAAACCCTTATCCGACCTATGTAAAAAAGAGTATCCCGATACCATGTTGGGCTTTTATTTTGAAGGGGAATATTACGAGCAACTGGGAGAACCCAAAAAGGCCCTTAGAACTTTTGAAAAGGCTTTTGGCATGGAAGAAATAGATTTTCTTACCAAAGAAATGGCCTTGGAAAAAATTGATGCCCTAAAGGCCGATTTTGGGTATTGAAAGGATTTTGGTATAAAACCGAAATAGGTAATGGTTGTTATAGACTTGTTACCCCCAACTTGAACAAAACGCTCAAAAAAAATTGAAACTTTGTCCCCATATTGAAAATTGAATCGTCATTAAGTTGAATTTAAAAAAATTATAATATAATGAAAGAATTTGCATTAATTTTCAGACTAAAGGACATTTCGGACTTCAAACCTTCGCCAGAGCAAATGCAGGAGCGAATGAATTGGCTGGGCAGTATTGCCGCACAAAACAAGCTAGTGGACAAAGGAAATACACTTTTGCCCATTCCCGGAAGCGCCAAAACCGTAAAGCCAAACAATGTGGTTACGGACGGGCCTTATACCGAAATCAAGGAATTCATTAGTGGCTATATCGTTGTAAGAGCCGAGAACATTGACGAAGCCGTGGAAATGGCCAAAGGAAACCCTGTTTTCAAAATTGGAGGAAATATTGAGGTAAGAGAAATTCTGGTAAAATGATATACGTAACAGTTTCTTACCGGATAAAACCGGAATTTGTGCCGGAGAACAAAGCCAATATAGATAAATTCCTAAAGGATTTTAAGTCGCTGGACACTTCTGAGTTTGAGTATCGTGTTTTCCTAAAAGAAGACGGAAAAACCTTCGTTCACACCTCAAGTTATGTTGACGTGTCAGTTCAGAATAAAATTTTGAATGTTCCTTCATTCCTTGAATTTCAGCGAAGACGCGATGAAAGCGGATTGAATGACTCGCATCTGGTAGAAATCCTGGAATGTGTAGGCGGTACGAGTCAACCTTTGCAGAATGGCTGAACTACCGGCTTCACATAACGAACTTTTACCGCATTTGTTCAGACAGGAATATGCGAAAATGACGGCCGTTTTATGCCGTCATTTTGGTTTAAAACATATTGGGATTGCCGAAGATATTGCGAGCGACACCTTTCTAAAAGCTTCGGAACATTGGGCAATAAACGGAATCCCTGAAAATCCCACAGCCTGGCTTTATACGGTTGCCAAGAACAAGACCAAGGATTATTTCAGGCACCTTTCGGTTTTTGAAACCAAAATCAAGAACGACATAAACTCAGATAGGCCCAAACAGGAAAACGATTTTGAGTTTCACGAACAAATTATTTCGGACAGTCAATTGACAATGATTTTTGCCGTTTGCAATCCTTCTAACAATTCTGAAAGTCAAATTGCATTGGCACTTCAGATTCTTTGTGGATTTAGCGTGGACGAAATTGCCAATGCGTTTATCACCAAAGCCGAAACCATAAAAAAGCGGTTGCAACGGGCAAGAAACAATCTTCGCAACGATAATTTCCAAATCAAAACATTATCCAAAAGTGAAATCCGATCAAGACAGGAAACGGTTTTGCAAACATTGTACTTGCTGTTTAACGAAGGTTATTTTTCAAAATCGAACAATCAATTCATCCGAAAGGAACTCTGCTCGGAAGCCATCAGGTTAAATTTGATATTGACAGAAAATCCGTTAACCAATACACCACAAACAAACGCTTTATTGGCGTTGATGTGTTTTCAAAGTTCACGGATTGAAGCTCGGACCAACGAAAAAGGCGAAGCCATACTTTTTAACGAACAGGACAAAAACCAATGGGATAAATCGCTCATCGAGAAAGGAAATTATTTCTTGGTAAACGCTACGAACGGAAACGAAATTTCAAAATATCATTTGGAAGCAGGAATTGCTTATTGGCATACCACGGACAACAAAGACAAATGGAAAAATATTTTGCAACTATACAACCAACTGATATTAATTGAATATTCGCCCATAACCGCCTTGAACAGAACCTTTGTTTTTTCAAAAATTTACGGACACGAAAAAGCGATTCTGGAAGCTGATAAATTAAATCTTTCTGATAACGATCAATACCACGCACTATTGGGTTACCTATATGCTAAATCGGATATTCAAATAGCAATTGAACATTATGAAAAAGCCATAAAACTGACTAAATCGAACACAGAAAAACAGACATTGAAAAAAGAAATCGAGCGACTTAATGAACTCGGTTAAACTTTTTAAATTGGGTGCAAAAAAGATACTTGGCACAAAACAGTTGGCAACAAGCTGAAAAAAAAAATTTTATTACCAATTTGGTAACTTGTATGCTATTTATGCGTCGAACAAGTATAATGTGAGAGTAATAGCAAAAAGAACCTTACGGGATTTTTGGGAAAAACACACTGACTGTGAAGAGCAATTGAAATCCTGGTATAGGGAAACCGAAAAATCCGAATGGAAGTCGATTAATGAATTAAAAAATGAGTATCCAAGCGCAACTCTTCACATACCGACTGAAGTTTTGGTCCAAGATTATTAATGAAAGAGCCAATAGAAACATTGGCAATAAGTAATTGCCTGTTCTCGCCTATTTCTAAAAAATCCTAACGCCTGCCTGCATAGACAAGGATTTCCCAGACCAAAATCATAGCCTGAACATTGCGTGCAATTTGATAAAAATTTTGTCTTTATACCAATTTTTGGTATTTTTGATAAAATTGAGTAATCAAATGAACAAAAACACATCAATATCACTCGGAAATTATTTTGACCAATTCGTTCAAAGCCGAATAAATGAAGGAAGGTTTAAAAATGTAAGCGAAGTTATTCGTGCTGGATTAAGACTTTTGGAAGAAGAAGAAAATAAAGTGACCGCCTTGAAAAAAGCAATTCAAGAAGGGATCGACAGCGGAATAGCTCACGACTTCGATCCAAAAAAACATCTTGAATCCTTAAAAGAGAGAAAGCACTCGAATGGCTGAATATAAATTGACAAATAAAGCTGTTGAGGATTTATCCAAAATTTGGAATTATACGTTTGAGGTTTGGTCCGAACAACAAGCGGACAAGTATTACGATGGACTAATTTCCAATTGTCAAGGAATAGCTGAAAATCCTGAAATAGGAAAAAACTATAATGGAATTTCAAAACAGCTTCTCGGAATGAAAACAGATCGGCATATAATATTCTACAGAACTCTGAATGAAAATTATGTTGAGATAACTAGAATATTGCACGAAAGAATGGATTTAAAGAAAAGAATAACCGAATAAAAACTGCAGACAATCGAGCATAAGGCTCCACGATAGGACTACATACCCCCAATTCCTTTTCAAACTTCTTATTGAACTCATTTAAACTTTTCTGATTGAAGCGAACCCGCCCGATACGGTACGGGCGGGAATCAACTATTTTTTGTCCAATTGAAGCTCTTTTGAGTTGCATAATAGAACTACGGAACAAGAACCTGCCTGCCGGCAGGCAGGAAAGGTGAAAAGTGGGCGAAAAAGAGCGATTTTTTAGCCAATTGAGAAAAGTTTAAATGAGTTCATTACCTTAGCACAAACCATAATTTAAATAATGGCCAAAACAAAAACTGCTTTTTTTTGTCAGCACTGTGGCACGCAGTACGCCAAGTGGGTAGGACAATGCGGAGCCTGCAAACAATGGAACACCGTTGTGGAAGAGGTAGTCCAGAAAGAGGAGAAGGTCTCCTGGAAAAACACTTCCCCATCTTTAAAAAAAATTGCAAAACCATTACGAATCAATGAAATTAGTACCGACAGGGAAGTAAGGCTCAATACTTTCGATCTGGAGTTCAACAGGGTCCTGGGCGGGGGACTCGTACCAGGCTCCCTAACGCTTTTGGGCGGGGAACCGGGCGTTGGAAAAAGTACTTTATTACTACAGATTGCCCTTAAACTTCCCTATAAAACTTTATATGTATCCGGGGAAGAAAGCCAAAAACAAATTAAAATGCGTGCCGATCGCATTCACCCCAATAGCGAAACCTGCCTTATCCTTACAGAGACCAAAACACAAAATATCTTTCAACAGATCGAAGCCACCGAGCCCGATATTGTGGTCATCGATTCCATACAGACCCTGCATACGGATTATATTGAATCCTCGGCAGGCAGTATTTCCCAGATACGCGAATGCACCGCAGAACTTATCAAATTTGCAAAGGAAACCAATACACCCGTTATACTCATTGGCCATATCACTAAAGACGGCACTATTGCCGGACCAAAGATATTGGAGCATATGGTAGATACCGTATTACAATTTGAGGGCGATAGAAATTATGTGTACCGCATCCTGAGATCCCTTAAAAACCGTTTCGGATCTACATCCGAATTGGGAATCTATGAAATGCAGGGTAGCGGCCTGAGGGAGGTCAACAATCCGTCCGAGATTTTAATTTCCAAGAACGACGAAGGCTTAAGCGGTACCTCCATTGCATCAACCGTTGAGGGCATGCGCCCGTTAATGATAGAAATACAGGCCTTGGTAAGCACGGCAGTATATGGCACCCCACAGCGTTCCACTACTGGTTACAACGCAAAGCGATTGAACATGCTTTTGGCAGTCCTGGAAAAAAGGGCCGGATTTAAGTTGGCTGCCAAAGATGTTTTTCTCAATATCACCGGAGGAATTTCCGTAGATGACCCCGCCATTGATCTCGCTGTAATTGCGGCCATTCTCTCCAGCAATGAGGACATTCCGATTGAAAAAGGAGTCTGTTTTGCTGCAGAAGTAGGTCTTGCCGGAGAAATAAGGCCGGTACAACGTATAGATCAACGTATTTTGGAAGCGGAAAAATTGGGTTTCAGCACTATCTATGTTTCCAAAAACAACAAGATAACCTTAAAGAATACCCATATCCGAGTACAGTTGGCCTCAAAAATAGAAGATGTGGCCAATAGTCTATTCTCTTAGGTATTCGCTATTTTTTTGAATTGAACATCCGTGCCAGAACCAGCATCAATACCACAACGACAACAATTAGGCCCAATTGCCAAAACCCTACTTTTAATAAAATTATCACCGTCATGTCCTTAAGGGGCGGGATTTGGAATTTCATTGTGTATCGACTCAATACCCCTAAGTACTTCCTCGCTTAATTGCACATCAATGCAACCAATATTTTCCTTAAGCTGGTCCATTGTGGTGGCACCAATGATATTGGAGGTTAAAAATGGTCTCGAATTTACAAAGGCCAGTGCCATTTGCACCAAGGACAAACCGTTTTGCTGCGCCAGTTTATAATATTCCTGGGTAGCCTGTACAGCCGGCCCGCTACTGTATCTATTGTAATTTGGAAATAGGGTAACACGGGCATTCTCTGGCTTTCTCCCCCCTAAGTACTTGCCGCTCAATGTACCAAAACCCAAAGGGGAATAAGCCAAAAGACCCAAATTTTCACGATGCGAGATCTCGGCCAGACCCACTTCAAAAAGCCTATTTAAGAGATTATACGGATTTTGTATGGTAATCATTCTTGGCAAACTGGCATGTACCTTGCTTTCCTCCAAGTAACGCATAGCTCCCCAAGGGGTTTCATTGGAAATGCCTACATGCCTAATTTTACCTTCCCGTACCAGATCCCTAAAAGTTTCCAATATCTGATGGATATTATCTTCCCAATGGTCATGGCTACTATGCCTATATCCCCTCTTTCCGAAGTAATTCGTAGTCCGGTCCGGCCAATGCAACTGATACAGATCCAAATAGTCTGTCCGCAAACGGGAAAGGCTTCCCTCAACGGCCGATGTAATGGTTTCTCGATTGATTCCCGTGGTTCTTATAAACTTACTGACTTCGTCCTTGCCTACGATCTTGGATGCCAAAATTACCTTATCTCGGTTCTTTTTCTTTCTAAACCAATTCCCGATAATCCTTTCGGTATCCGCATAGCGTTCCTTTGTTGCAGGAATAGGGTACAATTCTGCCGTATCAAAAAAATTAATGCCCTGTTCCAAGGCATAATCCATCTGTGCATGACCTTCCTCTTCCGTATTTTGTCTGCCCCAGGTCATAGTGCCAAGACATATTTTGCTTACTTCTATATCGGTATGGGGGAGATTGGTATACTTCATTCAGATGATTTTAAGTGTAAAAAAAATGATTAATATCAACTAAAGCAAATAAATATCCCAACTCTCGTTATATAACTCAACTTGCGTCAATAAAAAGCTTGAGGAAATTAAAGATACTCCGGCAGAAGCCAATGCTTTTATTCTGTGGTAAGGGAAACCCTACTTCGGTAAATAACAAAAAATATACGTTCCATGGCGTCCCTACTCCAATTCCACAAGAATGGGACAATGATCACTATGAACGGCCTGCGACAAAATAACGGAACGTTTTAAACGACTTACCAATGGGCTACTGACCAATCCATAATCCAATCTCCATCCCTTATTATTGGCACGGGAGTTGGCCCTATAGCTCCACCAGGTATAATTATCGGGTTCCTTATTAAAATGCCTGAAACTATCTACAAACCCGTTATCCATAAAATTACCGATCCACTCCCTTTCCACAGGCAAAAACCCCGAAACATTTTTGTTCCTGACCGGATCGTGAATATCTATGGCCTCATGGCATATGTTATAATCCCCGCAAATAATAAGGTTCGGCCTCTCTTTTTTTAGATTGTCAACATAGTCCTGGAAATCGGCCATATACTGTAGTTTATGATCCAATCGGGCTATATTGGTCCCTGAGGGCAAATAAAGGCTCATAACGGAGATGCCATTAAAATCGGCCCTAAGATTTCGTCCTTCAAAATCCATATAGTCTATTCCGGTACCGTACTCCACATGATCCGGTTGTATTTTGGCCAAAATGGCTACTCCACTATAGCCCTTCTTCTGGGCACTATACCAATAATGATAGGGGTAACCCAAGGTTTCAAAAAGTGCAAGATCCAATTGATCCCTATTGGCCTTGATCTCTTGCAAACACACTACATCCGGATTTACTGTTTTTAACCAATCCAAAAAACCCTTGTTCACCGCAGCCCTGATTCCGTTTACGTTATAAGAAATAATTTTCACACGTTTAATTTTTGTAATTATTTGATAATAAATTAATTAAAACCCGCCTGAATAGCTAGTCGGGCAGGTTGAGAGCGTATGTAACCGCTTCGCTCTCACATTAAACCTGCCTGCCGGCAAGGCAGGAATTTTAAACATCCCCTTTTGTGAAGTAATTTTTAAAATTTCTTAATGTTCGTTTCATTTAAATACATTTATACCGCGCCTACCTCTTTATGTATCATAAAAGACCCATGCGCTTTAATTTGGTGCTATGGCCATTTTGCCAATATCCCGCTAAAAATAACCAATGTTTTTTGTAACCGAAAAGACTGCGCTAAATAGTTGATATTTATTCCCATTTTAAAGCATACAAACATGGTACCCTATACACTTCAATAGAAAAAATTCAGATAATAATCCTTAAGTTTGAAACTTAAACATAACACATGAAATGCTTCCGATATTTTCTATTTGCCTTAGTTTCTGTATTTGTATCCAGTGCCCAAGAACCTACCCAAAGAGATAGCATTACCGAATTGGATGAAGTAATCCTTCTGGACAGCCTTCAATCGGCCACCGATAATGGCATTATAGCTACTAAAATAATAGGAAACAAGGTATTTCAGAACTATAGTCCCGTAGATATGGTATCGGCAATAAATCAGATATCCGGGGTCTATATATTGTCAGGGGCCCTAAATACAAACAGGATCACCATAAGGGGGGTAGGTGCAAGAACATTGTTCGGGACGGATAAACTGCGACTTTACTATAATGACATACCCATTACGAACGGTTCGGGCTTCTCCGCCATTGAATCCTTCGATTTGGAAAACTTAAGTTCAGTGGAAGTGATCAAGGGCCCAAAAGCGACCAATCACGGGGCAAATTTGGGAGGGGCCATTTTGCTGAATTCCAAACAGCCCGGCAACGAGTCCACTTATTTCAGGAATAACTTTACAGTAGGCTCGTACAATATGGTCAAGAACAATTTACAATTTAGCCTAAAGGAAAATAAAATAGCACTAAACTTTCATTATGGCATTTTGGAGACCGATGGCTATAGGGAAAACAACAAATTTACACGTGAAGGCGTGCTCTTGGATTTAAATTACCAAATAAACACTAAAACCAATATTGGGCTTCTCTTCAACCATGTTGATTATAACGCCCAAATTTCCAGTTCTATAGGAGAGACGGATTTTAAGGAAAACCCTACCAAGGCAGCGTTTACCTGGAAAGCTGCCAAAGGATACGAGGACAACAAATACAGCATAGCCGGCCTAAACTTAAACCATAGCTTTTCGGATAAAATAAAGAACACCACCAGTATTTTCTATTCCTATCTGGACCACTATGAACCCAGGCCCTTTGGCATTTTGGAGGAATACACCAACGGCTATGGGTTCCGTACAAAGTTTACGGGTAAGTGGGTGGCCAACGGCGCTAACATTGATTATAATTTTGGGGCCGAATTATACAAGGACGAATACCAATGGGACGAATATGAAAATCTATATGAAGACAATAATGGCCAAGGAAGTGTAGAGGGCGACCAATTTGCAAAAAACAAAGAGTTTAGAAGACAGTTCAATGCTTTTGGCAATCTGCTTATTCCCTTTGGAAAGGCTTTTTCTACCCAGATTGGACTGAGCGTCAACAAGACGTATTATGATTTCAGGGATGAATTCAATCAAGGGGCCGACAATAGGAGCGCAGAAAGAAATTTTGACGCCATAGTACTGCCCAGCCTAAACCTCAACTATAATTTATCGGCCGTAAATTCAATTTATGCCAATATAAGTAAAGGCTTTTCCAACCCTACTGTGGAAGAGACCCTTACTCCGGATGGGGTAATTAATCCTGATATTGCCCAAGAAACGGGTGTAAACTATGAAATTGGTTCCAAACTACTGCTGCTGGATGGGAAATTAAACATAAACCTTGCCCTCTACAGAATGGACATAAAAAACCTTTTGGTTGCCCAACGGGTTGGAGAGGATCAATATATTGGTAAAAATGCGGGCAAGACGAAACATCAGGGTTTGGAACTGGATATGGACTACAATTGGGATATTGGCCCCAAACTAAGGATAACCCCCTTTATCAGCTATACCTTTAACGATCATAATTTTGTGACCTTTGTGGACGGGGATAACGATTATTCCGGAAATCCCTTGACGGGGGTTCCCCAACACCGATTAAATTCTGGCCTACAAGCCCAACTCAACAATAAAATGTATTGGTATACCACCCACCAGTACGTAGGGGAAATTCCGTTAACGGACGCCAATAGCCTCTACAGTAATGCCTACAATGTAATGAATACCAAGCTGGGGTATAAAAAGCAATTGGGGAAAAGGTTGTCCATGGATTTGGCTTTTGGGATCAATAATATCTTCGACATCAACTATGCCCAATCCGTACTTATCAACACCACGGGATTTGGCGGGGCGGAACCCAGATTCTACTATCCCGGAAACGGAAGGAATTATTACGGCAGCCTAAGGTTGGGATATTCCTTGTAAAAAAGGGATCTCTATAACGCTAACTTCCCAGTGTCCAGAAATTCTCTGAACCATTTTCCGGATGACTTTATAATGCGTTGCTGATTTTCAAAATCGATGTAGACTAATCCAAATCTAGGGTAATATCCTTCTGCCCATTCAAAATTATCGGTAAATGTCCACACAAAATACCCATCTACCTTTAGTCCCTCCCTTTGTGCTCTGTGCACCTCTTTCAAATACGCCTGTAGATAGGAAAGCCTTTCTTTATCATCTACCCTGCCCTTGTAGATTTCATCGGCAAAGGCAGCTCCGTTTTCGGTAATTATTATTTTTTTTATGCCCTTATAACTGTTGAATCTTTTTATCATTTTAAAAATACTGGGGGGATGGACTTCCCAGTCCATTAGGGTAGCATTCACCTTTCGCTTACTTGCCTTTACAATTTTTGCCCTTATATAGGGTACGAAATAGGAATGCTTAACTTTTTCCCGCGTATAATTTTGGACCCCAATAAAATCGAAATCAAAAACGGAGTTGTCGGCGTCCCCCGGCAATATATAGGATTGCAGTCGTTTTAATACCGGAACGATATCCCAAGGGTACCCCATTCCCAAAGAAGGTTCTATAAAGAGTCGGTTAAGCATGGCATCCGCCCTCTCAGCAGCCTTAAGGTCCCTTGGATTGTTCCTATAAGGTGATATTTGGGAACAAGAGAAGGTAGTGCCAATATTGGCATTGGACACTAAACTGCGTAAAATTCTACCACCCACAGCCTGGCACAATACGGCGTGGTGCACGGCGGGCAAAAAATTGCTTAAACCTTTCCTCCCTGGAGCGTGTACCCCTATAAAATACCCAGCACCCGTAAAGACCATAGGTTCGTTCAATACCATCCAATTCTTTACCCTATCCCCAAAATTATGGGCACAAACAGTGGCATATTCCCGAAACCATCCAAGAATTTCACGATTGGTCCATCCCCCTTTTTTTTCCAAGGCAAGGGGCAGGTCCCAGTGGTATAAGGTTACCCAAGGGGTTATACCGCATTCCAGACAAAAGTTAATGACATCATTATAAAATTGAATGCCTTTGGTGCTGACCGTTCCTGTTCCATTTGGCAGTATCCTGGACCAGGACAGGGAGAACCTAAAATGGCCAATATTCATTTTCGCCATCAGGAGGATATCCTCCTGAAACCTATGATAAAATTCGCAGGCATCATTGCCGTGCTGATTTTGATAGGTATTTCCTTTTTTTGAGGTAAAGTCGTCCCAAATGGAGGGTCCTTTACCATGTAGGTCGTGGGCACCCTCTATCTGATATGCCGCTGTAGCTACGCCCCAAATAAAATCTTTACCATAGTCATTTGCCCTTAAATTGAAATAACCTGAATTTTTCGACATAATAATTAAGATGCTTAGCCCAGAACTACCTCTTCCAGCAACTGGCCAATAATCTGTTCGGTTATATCCGGATAGTTTACCTCTATTTTTGCATCACTATCTACCCACTGTCTTAGTTTGTCCAAATGCTTGTTCTTTAGGGATTTGATTACCGGTACCCCCAATTCTTCCAATGCAGCGGAATTGCACTGTTGTTCATATTGCCCCTTCATAGGGATTACCATCAGCTTTTTGCCCAGGTACAATGCCTCCGCCGGTGTCTCAAAACCTGCGCCGCACAATATACCCTTGGCGGTGACCATACTGTTTACAAAGGCCTCATTGGTTATTGGCCTAATGCTAATATGCTTGCCATAAAATTCCACCTTATTATGTTTGGAAAAAACCTCCCAATTTATATGGGGAACCTCTGAAAGGGTTTTCAATATCCTTCCATCACTATAAGACGGTAGGTATACCGTATAATGGCTCCCCTCCCTAGCCTCCGCCGTTCTAATATCCTGTCTTATAATAGGGGTATAGATCTTATCCCCATAAGCTCTAAAATGAAGCCCGAATTGTTGGGTGGTAGGCGCATAATTCTTTAGGATAAACTTTCCCATCAAGTCATTTTTGTCCGGTTTGGGAGAATTGGGGGAAAGCACCGCCGCCTGATGGCTAAAACTTACGGAAGGTTTGTTTTTTAGCTTACAAGCCCAGGCGGAAACAGGCTCAAAATCGTTTATGACCAGATCATAATCCCCTATGGGTATACTTTTTATCTCCCGCTGCAATCTAGCTGCATTGGACTTGAGATAGGTCCTCCATAAATTAACATTTCCCTGTTTCCCAAAAATAAAACTAAGGCCTTGAAGCCGATATTTTACCGGATGGGGAATCTGAATATCTGCCTGTATTCCACTTACCAGTATATCCAATTCCAAGCCCTTTTTCTGTAGTGCCGGAATAACATCTCGAGCCCTACTTAAATGTCCATTACCAGTTCCCTGGATGGCATATAATACTTTCATTTCATTATCGTTTTAATGGGATCAAACGGATAGGAAGATCATTTGTTCCCGATGGAGGACAAAAATTGAAACTCCTTCACCAAATTTTGAAAAAGTTGGTTCTTATCCAGGATTTCCGTAGGCTCCAAAATATTTTCGTCCTCATTTATAACCGTAACATCGTCCATATAGTGGTATAATTTCCACGCTCCATAATTATATTCCAAACTGGTTAAATTCTCTATCCAATCTCCGGAATTAAGATACATGACCGAGCCTTTGGAGGTAGTTATTTCCCTCATCTCCGGCTGGTGAATATGACCGCAAACCACATAATCGTATTCATTTTCTATGGCGATATCGGCTGCAATCTGTTCAAAGTCATTAATAAATTTAACGGCCGATTTAACACTGTTCTTTATCTTCTTGGACATGGAAACCGGTCCCCTTCCTATTTTTTTGCTGCAATAATTTATGGCACTGTTCAACAAAATCAACATATCATACCCTGTGGCACCCAGCCTTGCTATCCATTTGGAATGTTGCATGGTAACATCAAAAACATCCCCATGGAACATCCAGGCCTTGCTCCCATTAATCTCCAGGACCACTTTGTTGACAATACTAAAGGAGCCCAATTTAAATCCCAGAAATTTCCTTAACATTTCATCATGGTTGCCCGCCACATAGTGTACGGGGACTCCTTCAGCTACCCATTGCATAATGATCTTTACCACCTTCATATGGGATTTTGGCCAATAGCGTTTGCTAAATTGCCATATATCGATAATATCACCATTCAAAACCACTTCCTTGGGTTTTATCGACTTTAGATATTTGCCCAATTCTTTGGCATGGCATCCGTAGGTCCCCAAATGCACATCGGACAAGACCACTAGTTCCACAGTTCTTTTTTTCATGAAGTTGTATTTGGTCGGTTTATGGGATGAAACTTGAAAAGAGGGCAAAGGGACCTGGATTCCAGATGAAAGAATAAGACCATGGAGGTCATTGAATTGAAAACAATTTTCATGTATAGAAAATCAATATAAATTCAAAGATTGACATTTCAGGTTGATAATAACCTAAATACAGCTTTAAAATTAGGTTATATGATTGTTAACAGACTGTTTTTCACGACCTCCGAAAGTCCGATTAAGAGCTGGGATTACCTAAGAATAGTAGCATATATAACGCTACATGGAGGAAACGCCTCAAATCCATGAAGAACCATAATGTCTCAGGGCAAATAACTAGGGCCAACTGTACTATAACCGAACAAGGTATTTGGATAGGTTCTGCCTAAGTTTATCAAATGTAATCGGCTTGGTAAAATAATCGTTCATCCCGACCTCCATGGCCCCTTGGATGGTTTCCTTGGTTACATCGGCCGAGAAACCGATTATAATGAGGTCCTTTTGGGTTTTTCTAATTTCCAGGGTGGCTTCAAAACCATCCATTTCCGGCATATGTATGTCCATAAAGACCAGATCGTATTGGTTTTCGGCCACTGCCGTTACGGCCTCTTTTCCATTGCCCACCCAATAAGTATTAATACCAAAGGCATCCAAGGTCTTCTTAAGAACCACTACATTTACCTTATTGTCGTCTACGATCAATACCTTAAATCCGGTCAAATCAATACTCTTGGAAATGGGCGCATTGGTTTTCGGTTGTTTCTCGGTAATAGGAAACTTGAACGAAATCTTAAATTCCGTACCCTCATTTTCCATGCTGTCTACCTCAATATGCCCCTCCAGCAGCTCTATAAGCAGATAGGTAATGTACAGGCCAAGACCACTGCCTTCGTGTCTCTTGGTTAAACCGGAATCTATTTGTGTAAACCTATCAAATATGGTTTTCAGTTTGTTTTTAGGAATTCCGATTCCGGTATCCCGAATGCCAATACTTATATTTAGGTCATTTTTGACTATGGTCTCTTCATAAGAAATGTCTATTCCGCCCTTTTCCGTAAACTTTAGGGCATTCCTTAATAGATTGGTGAGGATTTGGCCAAACTTACCTATGTCCGCAATAACATGGGATTTGGAATCCGAGACAATATCCAAATTAGCGTAAAGCCCTTTAGCTTCAATACTGGGCCTATAAATACTAATAATATTCCGCAACTCTTCCGATGGGGAAAAGATATCCTTTTTAAAGCTTATTTGGCCAGATTCTATTTTGTCTATTTCCAAAATATCGTTCACCAATAGCAGCAGTTTTTTGGAAGAAACATCCATCAAAGAAAGGTATTCCTGTAGGGAACTATCCATTTTGGATTCCTTTAGCACTTCGATAAAGCCCATAATAGCATTTAAAGGGGTCCTGATTTCATGGCTCATATTGGAAACAAACTCGGTTTTTGCCTTGGAGGCCTTTTCCGCTTTTATCCGTTCCTCCCTCAAACTTCTATTGGCTACCCGGAGCTTAATGTTCAAATCCCTAAAACGTGTATTTTCATTTCTGGAAGATTGATAAAAATAGGTCAATAAACTCATTAGCAGGGATATAAGTATCCCAAAAATTAAAATGCTGGAAGAGGACCTATTTCTTTCGGCCAATACGTTTTTATTGCGGGGCATTAAATAAAAGGTCCATACCTGTTTGTCGTCCTGGTCCACCTCATAAGACCTAACATAGACCAAATCATCGCTAAAGTCGCCGGGCGAGGGGTCATTGCGTTTATAAAAAGTAGTTCCCTTATCGTCCTTTATTTCGATGGCATAATTATCCATTCCGGCCGACAACTTATCAAATGTGGCCGTAAATTCCATGCCAGCGGTTATGGTTCCCTGAAATTTACCCCCAAAAAAAACAGGTACATCCAATAATATGGAATGGCCTCCTTGCATCATTGGTATCCAAGAGGTTAAGTTGGTCGATGTGTCCCGTACATGCCGCAACCATTCATCACGCCGTGGATGGTTTAGCAAATCCATGCCAACCACGGCCTCGTTCCCTTTCAACGGAACAATCTTCCTGATCACCAAGGAACTATCGATCCATTCAACAAACTTAAAGGATTGATCTTCTTTTAGAATAAGTTCGGCGTCCTTTTCCCAATACTCGAAATAATCCCCATTGGTCATCTCCAACCTCTTCATAAGATTCTCAAGGACAATTATACTTTTTTGGCCGGAAGACAAAAACCCCTGGGACTGGATAAGACCATTCGCCTCAATGTCCTTTTTGAGCAGTTCCCTATTGGAATCCAAAGAATTCTTCCAAAGGAAAACTACCACAATCATTAATATGGCAAAAACAGAAAGCGGGTATATTATTTCTTTCTTTGGGATCTTAAAGGACATACTTGGGGTGCTCTAAAGCGAATTATTATAATTTGTGGTTGAGATAACCAAAGATATTACAATAAATAAAAAAACAACTCTTTTTATTTATTGTAATATACAGGGGTGTTAAAACAGTTTCACGGACTGAAAACCATTGGCGAAATGCTGCCAATTACTTACCAACTTCTGTCCAATAATCATATTCGGCCATTCTTCATAGGCGGCTACCATCTTTAACCCATCCCAACATATACTCTTGCCTGCCCCAATGAAAAAATTAAAGAAATTTACAAATAAGCTTTTCTAAAAATTTATCTTTGTTTCAAATAAATATCATGAATATGTCTTATGTAGATTTATATAGTAGTGGAACGCACAGAAGAAATTTGGCACATTTCGCATCCATTGCTACCTTGGCCGCAGTGGATGGGGCCATAAATACGGAAGAAAAAAAATTATTGGACCGTTTCGCCAATAAACTGGACATTACCGATGCCGAATACCAGGAAGTAATGAAATCAGAGATCAAATATCCCATCAATCCCCCTGTAAGTTCAGAGGAACGTTTGGAAAGATTGTTCGATCTGTTCAGGATTATTTTCGTTGATCATAATATTGATGAGGAAGAGCGGACCCTAATAACCAAATACGCCATTGGCTTGGGGTATAGATCCGAAAGTGCCAATCTGATCATTAAAAGATCTATAGATATTTTTTCTGGAAAAATAGATTTTGAAGACTATTTGTACCTTTTAAAACACTAGTGTCCTGTCAACCCTACTTTAGCCATCCCAAGTCTTGTTCTTTTTCACCCGGCCTTCGTTAAAAAACAGTTCTGTAGCTAAGGCTATGCAACATTTTTTGCCTTGGCCAGACAAAAAATTACGGCGACTTAAACGACACAGTAGCATTGTCCCGACACTAGGGTCCCATTGCGATATGAATTAAAAAAGGAGCCAAAAGCTCCTTTTCCTATTTTGCGGCCTGCATAAATTCCTCGGCCTTTTCTACCATTTTTTTGCTTCCACAAAAGAAGGGCACCCTTTGGTGCAGTTCGGTGGGTTTAATATCCATTATACGGCCAAACCCATTACTGGCCTTACCCTTGGCCTGTTCGGCAATAAATGCCATGGGATTGCATTCATAG
This sequence comes from Arenibacter sp. P308M17, assembly GCF_003426735.1. Classification (GTDB taxonomy): domain Bacteria; phylum Bacteroidota; class Bacteroidia; order Flavobacteriales; family Flavobacteriaceae; genus Arenibacter. Next base: position 490,747 of record NZ_QVON01000001.1, on the reverse strand, counting down.
AGCAATCGCAATTTGCCCTCAGCTGCAACACTGCTTTTGGGATATAAATAAATTCCGCCCTTTATCATATTTCTATGGAAATCGGAAACCAGGGAGCCTATGTACCTTGAGGTATAGGGCCTATCCCCTTCCTCCTTTTGACAATATTTGAGGTAATCCTTTACACCTTGTGGAAAATGCACATAATTCCCTTCGTTTACAGAATAAATTTTTCCCGTTTCCGGAAACTCCATATTGGGATGGGAAAGGTAAAATGTACCCAGTGCAGGGTTTAAGGTAAATCCGTTTACCCCATCGCCAGTGGTATAGACCAACATAGTGGAAGTTCCGTAAACAATATAACCGGCAGCAATTTGCGCCCTTCCCGGCTGTAAAAAATCCTCTAGGGCAACAGGAGTGCCAATAGGGGTCACCCTCCTATAGATGGAGAAAATAGTTCCTACCGAAACGTTCACATCTATATTGGAAGACCCATCCAAGGGATCTATCAGCACAATGTACTTATTTTGGTGCCGGTTGTCACTGCTATTGATACTAATAAAATCATCTTCTTCCTCAGAGGCGATCCCGCAGACTATTTCCCTATTTATTAAGGTTTGAATAAATTTTTGGTTGGCCAGAACATCCAGTTTTTGCTGGTCCTCTCCTTGGATATTGGTATCCCCTGCCGCCCCAATAATATCTACCAGTCCTGCCTTATTTACCTCGTGGTTCACTACTTTTGCCGCCAATCTAATGGCATTGATAAGCTTGGAAAGTTCCCCTGAGGAATATGGGAAGGATGCTTGATTTTCAATGATGAACTCCCCCAGAGTGGTATTTTTTCTATGCATTGCAATGGCTTTGTTTATTTGAGCACAAATATCGGTTAATTTGTGAAACTACAACGTTTTCGTAAAAGTTTGATTTTTTAAATTTATAACTTTGTGTTTTATTTGTAACAATTATGGAGTACAGTATTCGAGACGCCGAAGCCAAGGACATGGCCCAGGTACATCAATTGATCAAAGAGCTGGCCGTTTTCGAAAAGGAGGAAAATGCGGTGGAGGTTACGGTAGCGGATTTAATACGGGATGGTTTTGGTACCAATAAATTATTCCATTGCTATGTGGCCGTGACCAATGGGAGTGTGGTAGGGCTAGCACTCTTGTACAATAGGTACTCTACTTGGAAGGGGCCTATTATACACTTGGAAGATCTGATCGTGACAGAGGCCATGAGAGGTAGCGGTCTGGGTGCGGCCTTATTGACAAAAGTAGTGGAACACGGATATCAACTCGGGGTTAAGCGCATTAGCTGGGAGGTACTGGAATGGAACGATCCTGCCATTTCATTTTACGAAAGTAAGGGTGCCAAAGTTTTACGGGATTGGAATGTTGTTCATTTGGACGAAAAAGGAATTAAAACATTTTTAAATAAGTTATGAGGGTTTTTAAATTTGGAGGAGCATCGGTGAAAGATGCAAGCAGTGTAAAAAACGTGGTTAAGGTTTTAAAGGAAGTTGGTCATGAAAATACCCTTCTGGTAGTATCCGCTATGGGAAAAACGACCAATGCCATGGAAGATGTGGTAAATGCCTATTTTAAGGATAAGTCGTTATTGCCGTCTACCGTACACGAAGTTGTTCAATATCATGACCAGATTTTGCGCGACTTGTTTCCCAACGACAAGCATCCGGTCTTTGAGCAGGTAAAAACACTTTTTGATGAAGTGCAGGGCTTTTTGGTCTGGAACAAATCCCCCAAATACGGATTTGTATATGATCAAGTAGTAGGTTATGGGGAATTGGTATCGACCACCATTCTCAGTGCCTATTTTAATGAAATTGGAATAGCCAACCAGTGGTTGGACGTGCGTACCTTGATCAAAACCAACGATGACTATCGCGATGCCATTGTAAATTGGGAAAAGACACAGAAGAACATTACTGAAAAAGTGGACAAACACAAGTTAAATATTACCCAAGGCTTTTTGGGAAGTGACGACAACAACTTTACCACTACTTTGGGCCGGGAGGGTTCCGACTATACCGCAGCCATTTTGGCCTATTGCCTAAATGCCGAAGAAGTGACCATATGGAAAGATGTCCCTGGGGTTCTGAACGCGGATCCCAGGTATTTTGAAAAAACGGAACTATTGAACAACATCTCCTATAGGGAAGCTATTGAACTTGCGTTTTATGGAGCTTCCGTTATCCACCCCAAAACCTTGCAACCCTTACAGAGAAAGGAAATACCCCTGCATGTTAAATCGTTCATAAACCCTAAGGACAAGGGGACAACAGTGGGCAAGGGCATTGGAATAGAACCTAAGGTTCCCTGTTTTATCGTAAAAAAGAACCTTGTACTTATGAAACTTTCCTCCCTGGATTTTTCTTTCATTGTTGAAGATAGTATCAGCGAACTCTTTAAATTATTGCACGATCATCAGATGAAAGTAGATCTCATCCAAAATTCCGCCATAAGTTTTTCGGTTTGCGTTGATAATAAATTTGGCAAATTGCAGGAGCTTTTAAACCTATTAAAAAGTAGGTTCAAGGTAGTGCACCAGGAGGGCGTTTCCCTGTACACCATTAGGCATTTTGATACGGAAGCCTTGACAAGTCTACAAAAAGGCAAGGAAATCCTGCTTGAACAACGGGGTAAGGAGACGGTGCAGTTGGTGGTGCAATAGAGGGGTGATTTTATTTATTGGAAAGTATATATAAGGATAGCTGTAGCGATTTTCCTATCTTAGCGGTTACCAAATTACATTAAGGCATGGGTTTAGTAACCGCAAAGGAAGTAGCTATAGCTATTCACTTGGATAAATACGGCTTTCTGGGAACGTTTATTGGATGGGTGCTTATGAAAATAACAAAAATTTCCAGCATCAACCAATTTTACGACGAACACAAGCATTTGGAAGGACAGGACTTTTTGGATGCCATTTTGGACCATTATGAAATAAAATTCGAAATTCCGGAGGAAGATTTTAAACGCTTGCCCAAACAAGGTTGCTATATCACCATTAGCAATCATCCATTAGGCGGGATAGACGGCGTACTACTATTAAAATTACTATTAAGCCATAGATCCGATTTTAAGATCATCGCCAACTTTCTGTTGAACAGGATAGCACCCATGTCCCCATATATACTTCCGGTAAATCCCTTTGAGACCCACAAGGACGCCAAGAGTAGTATATCTGGGTTTAAGAGTGCCATGAAGCATTTACAGGAAGGCCATCCCTTGGGCATTTTTCCGGCAGGGGAAGTGTCTACCTACAGGGATGGGAAATTAATTGTGGACAGGCCCTGGGAGGAGGCTGCCCTAAAACTCATACGACGGGCGGAGGTACCTGTGGTCCCTATTTACTTTCATGCCAAGAACAGCAGATTGTTTTACCGCCTATCCAAGATAAGCGATGTATTCCGTACCGCCAAACTACCTTCCGAGGTTACCTCGCAAAAGAACAGGATCATCAAGGTACGGATTGGGCAACCTATTTCCGTGCAAACACAGAACGAACAGGAAAACCTTGCTGAATTTGCCGACCTTTTAAGGCGCAAGACCTATATGCTGTCCAATGCCTATGAGAAGGAAAGACTGTTGGACCAGATTCCGACCAGCCTAAAAATCCCGAAGTCACCAAGAAAAATAGCTGCAGCCATACGCAAAGAGGTTATTCAGGAAGAGATTGAACGCCTAAGGGAAAAAGACTGTAGGCTATTGCAAAGCAAAAATTATGAGGTCTTTCTGGCCAAGGCCGCGGACATGCCCTTTATTCTAAAGGAAATAGGCAGACAGCGCGAAGTTACCTTTAGGGCCATAGGCGAAGGTACCAATAATGCCATTGATCTGGACAAGTTTGATACTTATTACCGACATCTATTCCTTTGGGACGATGAGGAGAAGGTTATTGTAGGGGCCTACCGCATGGGCATGGGGTCTGAAATATTTGAAGAACACGGAATAGATGGGTTTTACCTACAGGACCTGTTTAGGTTTGAACCGGAACTGTACGCAATGATGTCCCAATCCATAGAAATGGGCAGGGCCTACATCATTAAGGAATACCAACAAAAACCAATGCCGTTATTTCTTTTATGGAAGGGCATTGTACATACCACCCTGCGATTCCCCGACCACAAATTTTTAATTGGAGGGGTAAGCATCAGTAATCAGTTTTCCAACTTTTCCAAATCCTTGATGATAGAATTTATGAAAAGTAATTATTGGGATCCGTATGTGGCGCAATACATTAGGCCCAAAAAGGAATTTAAGGTAAAACTTAACGATGCGGACAAGGACTTTATATTTGATGAAACCGAGGCGGATCTTAACAAATTTGACAAGCTTATCGAAGAAGTGGAGCCGGGAAGTTTAAGACTGCCGGTACTTATAAAAAAATACATTAAACAAAACGCCAAGGTAGTGGCCTTTAATGTAGACCCCTTGTTCAATAACTCTGTGGATGGTCTCATGTACATTAAAATAGCCGACTTACCGGAAAGCACGGTAAAGCCTGTTATGGAAGAGTTTCAGGCCGAGCTGGAACGAAAATTGGCCGAGGGGCAACAAGATGAAGGAAATCCTGTATAGGATATTAGACCAGGCAATCGTTAAAGCGGCCGTATTGGACTAATCGATACCAATAACAACACTTCTCCTTTCAAAGAGCAGATTATCTTTCCAGACATTATCCCGTTTGCCTATGCGCTCCCTTTTACCTATAAAACGGAATCCCATTTTGAGATGCAATTCCACGCTCCCCTTATTCTCGGGGAATATTCCCGATTGCAGGGTCCATAAACCTGCTTCTTCACTGTCAACAATCAATTGCCGAATAAGCATTTTTCCCGCACCTTGACCCCTATGGTTCTGCCCTATATAAACACTTACCTCCGCCACACCCCCGTAAACACATCTGCCTGATACCGGAGAAAGTGCGGCCCAGCCCAAAATTGTTTCCCCTTTGGCGGCCACCAATCTGCCTACCTTTAGATGAGCGGCATCCCATGTTTCAAAAGTCGGGACCATTGTCTCGAAGGTCGCATAACCGGTATCCATACCTTGCTGATAAATTTGGGCCACCGCTGGCCAATCGCTATTTATCATTTTCCGAATCTCCATAAATGTTCTTTTATGGCAGGACCACTATTCAAAACCCTTGAATTATTGCCCCAATCAATCGTAATATTACGATTGATTGGGGCAAAAGAAAGTCGGACCAATATAGCCCGACTTTATATTATTCTTAGAACCAAGGTTTTTTCCCTACCTGATAGGTATTGTAGAATTCCTCATCGCTTTTGGTCAGATATATGATCCCTTCTATAAGACCAACAATTGCTGTGGCCATAACAATAAAACTACCAATTATAAAACACATGGTTGCGTATCCAATTACGGTTGCTACCAACATGATTATCCCTTCCTTTTGATAGCCCAATATAAACTTATGCACGCCCAATTGGCCAAAAAGTATAGCGAGGACCCCAACTAGAATTTTCTTGTTATCCCCTCCTGCACTTGCCAAGCCTTCCTTAAACTCGTTGGCGGTTTTCTTGGCTTCCTGTCCAAAATCCTTGGCAGCTTCCTTGGTGTCGTCCGCAAACTCCTTTGCCGATTCCTTGGTTTCGTTTACAAACTCCTGGGCAGACTCTTTGGCGCCTTTTGCAGCCTCTTCGGCCTTATCTCCCAAATCTTTATTTTCTTCTGACATGGTTGTGTTTTAGTTGATTAATAACAGTTCTAAATGTAATAATTTTTTTCTAATCAAAGAAACGCTTTGTCATGAGGTTATTACATTTCCAACCAATTGCCATCAGTATCCAAAATACAACCAAATTTACCGTAACTGTACATTGCATTTCCGCCCAATCCTGTATCCCTTTTTTCGTGATTCCCTATTTTCGGATACGCCTGCTTCCAAGTGTTAACAACAGTATCCGTAGGAACGGAATCCAAGTTTGAAGGCTATGTAGCCTAACAGAATTTTTCCTTGATCTTATCTACCACCGTCTGTGCCAATTTTACTTTGCTCTCCACTGTCCATCCCGCCACGTGCGGACTAAGGAGCACATTATCGGCATTGATCAAATAGGTAAAGGCTTCTGGCAATTCTGAACCGCTAAACATATCCTCAAAAGATTTTTTCTCGTATTCAAGAACGTCCAAACCGGCTCCGAGCACCTTGCCTTCCTTTAGAGCGGAAACAAGGTCTTCCGTAACCACACATTTCCCCCTTGCGGTATTGACGAGCCAAAGGGGATTTTTGAAATCCTTTAGGAAATCGGCATTGATCATATTTATGGTAGCTGGAGTCTGGGGCAGGTGAAGGCTGATTACTTCGGCCCTTTGTTTAAATTCCAATATCCCCACCTGTCTGGCATTCCCATCCCCTACACCACCAACAATGTCATAGCATATTACTTCCACATCAAAGCCCTTTAACTTTTTGGCAAAGGCCCTGCCCATATTTCCATACCCGATGATGCCCACTGTTTTGCCATCCAACTCTATTCCCCGATTTCCTTCCCTGTCCCATTTTCCATTTTTCACCTCTTTGTCCGCCTTGTTCAATTTATTGAAAAGGGATAGGATCATTCCTAGGGCGTGTTCCCCTACAGCATTCCTATTCCCTTCGGGAGCGGCAGCCAAAAAGATTCCCAGTTGCTTGGCATGATCGGTATCTATATTTTCCAGACCGGCACCTAGGCGCCCTATAAATTTAAGGTTGACGGCCTTATCCAAAAAGGCCTTATCCAAAGTGAACCTGCTTCTGATGATAACACCATCATAATCTGCTATTTTCTTTTCAATTTCCTCCTTGGAGGACCAATAATCTTCATCATTTTGAAACCCCAGGGCATTGAATTGCTCAATGATCAATGGATGGTTTACATCTAAATGGAGTACTTTCATAAACTAAATATTAAACGGCAAAGATACAAGACCGCCGAGCTATTGGAAACAAGAAACCGGACTATTTTCAGGTTTGCATATAAATTTGAAGATGTACTTGCACTAGGGATTGCAGCTGGCTACCATGTAGCGCGGAAAGCCCGCCGCCGCCGAAGAAGGCGGAGTGCCCCAGTATCCAGTCAAGCCTAAACCTACGGGTAATTTAAACGTTTATTGGGCACTAAATGCCCAAAATAACCTTGGCGATGGAAAAATAGATCAAAATGCCAAATATATCATTGCTGGTAGTAATGAACGGCCCCGTAGCTATGGCCGGATCTATGCCCCTTTTATGGAGAAACAGCGGTATAAAGGTCCCTATGATTCCTGCCACCACGGTTACGGTGATCAAGGAGATGGAAATGGCCAAGGAGGTAAGAAAACTGCCTTTCCAAAGCCAGGTGAAAAATAACAGTATGGATGCCAAAACGGTCCCATTGAGCAGGGCCAACAGCATTTCCTTTACAAGCCTGCCGCTAATACTCCCTTTAAGATCGTCATTGGCCAACCCCTGTACCATTATAGCGCTGGACTGCACCCCAACGTTGCCGGCCATTGCCGCTATTAGCGGAGTAAAGAAGAACAGCACTCCATAATCGCTCATCAGGGTCTCGAAGCCACCCATGATGGCCGCCGCCCCTACACCTCCCAAAAGGCCCAGAAACAACCAGGGCAGTCTTGCCCGGGTCAGATCCCATATACTATCATCTGCCTCCACATCCTGGGAAATACCGGCCGCCAATTGATAATCCTTTTCTGCTTCCTCACGGATAACATCCACAATATCGTCTATGGTTATCCGGCCTACAAGCCGTCCAATTTCATCTACCACGGGAATGGCCTCCAAATCGTATTTGGACATGATTTTGGCAACTTCCTCCGGTTTTTCATTAACGTTAACGGCATCTACCTTGGGAATATATACTTCACTGATATGGGTCTTGGTAGAGGTAGTCAGCAAATCCTTTAAGGAAAGTCGCCCCTTAAGTTTCCCTTCATCATCCACCACATATATGGAATGTACCCTGGTTACATTTTCTGCCTGGGCCCGCATTTCCTTTACACAGGTAAGCACGTTCCAATTCTCATTTACCTTTACCAGCTCCTTGGCCATAAGTCCCCCCGCCGAATTTTCATCATAGCGCAACAGGTCCACAATATGCTTGGCATGTTCCCTATCTTCCAATTCGGAAATGACCTCCTGTACCATTTCTTTGGGCAGTTCCCCTATGATATCCGCGGCATCATCGGTGTCCAGCTCGTCCAATTCCCCGGCAATTTCCTTTGCGGAAAGATTGGCAAGAATCGCCTCCCTAACATCTACATCCAGCTCCGTAAGGGTTTCCGATGTCTTTTCGCTGTCCAGAAGTTTAATTAAATAGGTGGCATGGTCCTCGTCCATTTCGTTGATGATCTCCGCCACATCCGCATAATGCACCTCGGCCAATAGCACGGACAATTGTGCGTCCTGCCGGTCGTCTATTAGCCTTTCTATTTCGGCCAAATATTCTTCGGTGAGTTTAAATGGTATCATCTGCTATCTTCTGTGTCAACGTAATAAAGTCCGCAACCCCCAATTGCTCCGGACGCAGGCCAAATATAGCATCTTCTTTGAAAACTTCGGAAAGATTGAATGTTTTTAAACTGTTACGAAGGGTTTTTCTGCGTTGGTTGAACGCAGCCTTGACCACCTGCCTGAACAGTTTTTCATCCACCCCCAGTTGAAAATTTTCCTTTCTGGTAAGTCGCAATACTCCGGACTGCACTTTAGGGGGCGGATCAAAAACTTGGGGCGAAACTGTAAATAAATATTCCGCATCGTAAAATGCCTGTACCAAAACGGAAAGTATCCCATAGGCCTTGCTCCCTTCCCTTTCACAAATCCTTTCGGCCACCTCTTTTTGGAACATGCCGGTAAATTCCGGGATCTGATCCTTAAATTCCAACATCTTAAAAACAATCTGGGTAGAAATATTATAGGGGAAATTCCCGGTAATGGCAAATTGTTCCTCTCCGAAAAGGGCCCATAGATCATACTTTAAAAAATCGGCCTCCAGCACCTTGAACCCTCCCTTGCGCTGCATTAAACTATGGTATTCCAAAGGGAAACTATGGTTAAGGTAGATAATGGATTCCTCATCCAGATCCATCACTACCAAATCGATATCCTTTTCCAATAAATATTTGGTGAGTACTCCGGTACCCGGCCCAATTTCCAAAACATTGTGATACCCATCCAACCTCAGCGTTTCCCCAATTTTTTGGGCAACGGCCTCATCTTTCAAAAAATGCTGCCCCAAATGTTTTTTTGCCTTCACCGGACTTTCCTCCTTCCAAGGCCTGTTGAACTTTTCCTTCTTGGATTGGAAGGCCTTTTTCCCCTTTTTGTTCATGGTACAGCCTAAATAATTAATGTTCGCTAATGATCGCCAACTCTGTCCTAAAGGCAACAAACTTGCCCTCAAAGCGTTCCATCACTTTTTTGCGCAGTCTTTCTGCATCTTCGTCATAATATTTTTGAAGGGTTTCTTTGGAATCGGTGGTATATTGAATAGAATAGGTAATTCCTCCCATCTGTTCCTCCACCAAAACTTGGGACATCAGGGCCTTGGTAAACTTTCCAGTTTTCAACATCTCGGGGATATGCACTTCCTTCATCCAGGACAACCACTGTACCTGGATCGATTCTTCAATATTTATGGTAACATTGTAAATATACATGCTTCGTCTTTACGTTCCCAAAAGGGAATATTTATAATGAACTCGTCTTGAGTTCAATGCATTATCCACGGATCAAGGTATAGGACCTTAATTAATACTGTCTCCCCGCAACATCCTAAAATTTCTTCTTGCCAATGGAAAAAAGTAACTGTCCTGGTAGTTATAGATAATTTTTTCGTAATAGGCCTTGGCCTTTTCAGGTTGATCCAGGATATTGCGGTATAGTTCCGCCAAGGCAAAATTGGCATCATCGGCCAAAATATCGTTGGCGTAGAATTCCACTATTTTAAGGTAGTTAAATTCCGCCTTTTCATAATCCTTTAATTCGATTAAAATTTGGGCCTGTTTTAAAAGTGCCTCGTCCTCAATTTTTTCCCCTTTATGATTTTGCAGAATCTCCTCCAACAGGTCCACCGCATCCCCCTTCTTATTCTGATAGGCCAAAAAATCGGCTCGTGCATACTTCTTTAAAGCCGTTTGGGTAGAATCTTCCAAGGAATTATCGGAGATCAACAGGCTTAATTGCATGGCATCGTTGGCTATCAATTGCGAGGTTGATCCCCTAAGAATCTTTAATTGTGTTAATGCCCAATCAAAATCCCCTTTGTAAAAACTGGTCTGCGCTACCTTAAAACGGGCATCCTGACCAAGGACATCATTTTTTAAATCTCTCTGGATCTGGGAAAAATAGATCAAAGCCTGATTAAACTGCCGATCATAGACCAGAATATCGCCCAAAGTACTTTTAATGTAGGATTTGCCGTAATTATTCAAGGGCAGCTCCAAACATTGATGCAGTATGCCAATAGCCGGTTCGGGCGTGTTCTTATGGAAGGTTAAAAATTTGGCATAGGCTATCTGTAGCTGTAAGGTCTCCATTTCGTAACCATAAACGCCCATTAGGGCCTCAAACTTCTTTTGGACCTTGTCCAATACCTTATCATCGGTATCCAGCAAATCCATTTCAATAAGATTTAACTGGGCATCCAGGGCCACTTCGGCATCTGCACTATTTTCGGTTATATAGCCAAATACTTCTTTTGCCGTATCCATATCCTGTTCTTCCATGGCCAATTTTCCCAATCCCTGCAAACGTTGCAAGGAGGTCTCCCCTCCTCTTTTGTAAATGGCCTTTTCCTGGCTGAAGGCGCTCTTAAACTGTTTTTGTTGAACAAAAAGCCAGCTCAGCAATTCGTTCCATAGGATATCCGGGCTTTTTTGTGCATTTTGGAGCAACACCTTTTTGAAAATAATGTTATTTGGGTTCTCGGCCTCCGAACTAATAAAATCGTTAATGTTCCGAAGCACATTTGCCTGGGAAGCCTTGCCTTCGCTTATTAATTTCAAGTAGGATTCGTACATCTGCCCTATATTCCCTTGCTCCCCATAGATCCTAGCTTTTTGAAAATTATAATCCAATTGGGGATTTAGCTCCATTGCCATGGAATACGCTTTTATGGCATAATCCAACAAGGCATATTTTTGAAACCTATACCCAAGGCCATAGCCAAAATTAGGGTTTTCGTTTATTTTTTGGAGGGCCAAATTGTAATATTCGTCAGCCTTTTCCGCTTGGTCCTGTAAGGTGTAATTATAACCCAGCTCAATAAACATGGTAGGGTACACATGCTGCCCTTTCACCGCCCTCAACAAAAATTCTTCAGCCTTGCCATACTGTTCCAATTGTTGGTAGCAGGCCACTAGGCCTTCACTGTAATCGGTCCTCATCGGATTTTTGGCCACCAATTTTTCATAGAAAACTACGGCCTTATCAAACGCCCCATCCTCAAAATACTGCTTCGCCAAAAAGTCTTCCTGAGAAACCAGTAGTTGGGAACAAGAAATTAGTAGTATGAAAATAAGTAGTCTCAAAGATTTTTTTTCAAAGATACACAGAATGTACAAAGTGGGTGTTAAGGCCCCAATAAAGAATTCCTGCTAATGTTAATAAAATATGGTTTACAACCTAAGTCAGGGGACTGTTCTATTCCTTCACCGTATAAAACTTTGTCTATATTGCTGATACTACCAAGGAGCACAACGCTAAGGGCCCAGGACAAAACTATGACTATCTGGGGCGATGCATTACTATGGATCAAATACAATTCCTGGGTATTTGGATATTTACGCAAATAACCGAGTTAATCCAAACAGGAAGTATAATTCGCATATCTGCATTTGAGTTTGCCCCCAGAATGAATTTTTAGGGCTGGCGACCCAATTTTGGTCATGCCCATTCCATATACGGCCTAACTATGGACTATCTATGGAGTATCTATGGAGTATCTATGGCTTATCCCCGGACAATTATTGCCGAATGATTTTAGGCCGATATAAAGATTATGTGTATCCTAAACTTTAAATTCAGCTTAGATTTAAGCCGTAACTTTTATCTCAGTTCATGACAAAATTAAATTCCACTAGATTTTCCTCAATTTTTAATGTTTCGGGTCCGTCGTCCTGCCTTAGCTTATTTTATCAAAACCGGTATAAGGGATAAGGACTTCGGGAATTTGGATACCATCCCATGTCTGATAATTTTCCAATATTCCGGCCAATACCCGTGGCAAGGCCAAGGAGCTGCCGTTTAAGGTGTGTGCCAACTGACTTTTGCCGTTTTCGTCCTTATAGCGCAGTTTTAATCTATTGGCCTGGAAGGTTTCAAAATTGGAAACCGAACTAATTTCCAACCAGCGATCCTGGGCTGTGGAGAAGACCTCAAAATCATAGGTAAGGGCAGAAGTAAAACCCAAATCCCCTCCACAAAGTCGCAAAATCCTATAAGGCAATTTTAGTTCCCTAAGGATATTCTTCACATGTGCTACCATACCATCCAAAGCTTCGTACGATTTGGCGGGATGCTCCACGCGCACTATTTCTACCTTGTCAAATTGATGCAGGCGGTTAAGTCCCCTTACATGGGCACCGTAACTCCCGGCCTCCCTCCTAAAACAAGGTGTATATGCCGTATGGGTAATGGGAAAATCGGTCTCATTTAGAATAACATCCCTAAAAATATTGGTTACCGGCACCTCGGCCGTAGGGATCAGATAAAGGTCATCCTCGCCCACGTGGTACATCTGCCCTTCCTTATCGGGCAACTGGCCCGTACCATAACCTGAAGCCTCATTTACCATATGGGGCACTTGGATTTCATGGTATCCGGCAGCCGCATTTTTATCCAAAAAGTAGGAAATAAGTGCTCTTTGCAAGCGGGCACCCTTACCCTTGTAAACCGGAAATCCGGCCCCAGCTATCTTTACCCCAAGTTCAAAATCTATAATATCATATTTCTTTGCCAGTTCCCAATGGGGAAGTGCACCTTCTTTTAGGGTAGGGATGTCCCCTTCCCTGAATACCTCTTCATTATCCTCCTCCGTGCTACCGGCAGGAACCGATTCATGGGGAACATTTGGAATTTGGTAGAGTACATTTTGAAGTTCGGTCGCAGTTGCGGTCAGGGCCTCGCCCAATTCCTTGGACTCCTCCTTTAAACTTCCGGTACGTTCCTTTAAAGCGTTGGCTTCCGCCGCCTTCCCGCTTTTATAAAGAAGGCCTATTTCCTTGGAAATACTATTGGATTCGGCAAGGGTGTTATCCAGGCGCGTCTGCAGGGACCGTCGTTTTTCATCCAAGTGAAGTACGCTTTCAATAAGTGGAAGGGCATCTAAATTACGTTTTTTTAAAGCCTCGACAATTTGATCCTTATCCTCTCGGATTACCTGTAACTGCAACATTTTTTTAATTTTTATCGTGCAAATTTAACCTAATCTTCGGATTTTCGATATAATTTTGGGTTAGATATAATTGTCAAAATTAAATTATATGGTTTTTGAACACATCGCCCTGAACGTAAAAAACATCAAGGATATTAAGGATTGGTATGTTGACCATATAGGGCTGAGGGTAGTAAGCGAACAAACGGAAGCGCCCTTCATGACTTTCTTTGCAGACTCGTCCGGACGGGTAATTTTGGAACTTTACCATAGGCCAGAGGAAGAAATGACCGATTTTAAAACGAAGCATCCCCTTACTTTTCACATGGCCTTTGTTTCCCAAGATGCCAATGCCGATAAGAGGAGGCTAATGGATAAGGGTGCTGGTTTCGTAGAGGAAATAACAAAGGAAGATGGAAGCCATTTGGTAATGCTACGGGATCCCTGGGGCATGCCCTTGCAACTTTGCCATAGGGCCGAACCGTTTTAAAAAACTATTGGGCATTCCTTATTGGGTGGGTAGGGGAAGGCAAGATCCAGGCATTATGTCCAAAATAGTTCCAGGACACGCTGCCCAGATCTATTTTGGGGTCTATAAACTCTTGGTACGGTTTTCCGTTTACGCTTAGCCTGGAATATACAAATACGGAGACATCCTCCCCCTTTTCAGCGTACTCCTGTTTTAAGCGTTGGGCAAACTGCCATATAAAATCCGGATAGCACTTCACCTTACTTTTCTGCCCCTTTGTTAAATAATCGTCCAATTTTACCGGATACGAGTTTCCGTTGCTGTGGTTTACTATTCTAAAGGAAGTAATTCCGTTGCGGCTCCTCAACATCATTCTCCAACTCAACCTATGCCCCTCCTCTGTCCATAACACATCGTCCTGTATAAAATGATGACGGATCGGCAGGGCCAGTTGGACGAAAAAATAAAGGGATAAAATTCCTAAAACCAGGGCACGTTGGGGCGGTACGAGCAGGGTATTCCCTAGGTAAGGTTCCTTTTTTTTAAAAAACAATTTCCGGATGGTTTCAGGCTCAAAGAAGAATACCGTAAACGCCAAGGACAAATAGGGAAAAATGCCTATTTGAAAAACAATGGAATTAAATAAATGAAAGAACAGGGAAGCCAAAAAAGCCCATTTTCTTGTAGGTTTCCACAGAAGGGCCGGCACAATGAGCAAATCGAACAGGATGCCCGAAACACCTACCACCCTGTGCATCATAGGCTCCTGAAGAAGCTCCCCGATAAGGGGATAGGATTTCCTATTTTTAAAGAGGATCTCTATAATGCTGAAATCCAACCAATCGCCGTACAACTTGGCCATGGCGGCATAGGTATAGACAATGAACAATTGCAATACTACCATCCATTTTAAATAGGCGGACATATGGTTGGTCCTTATGGAAGGGTTTCTCTTGGCATCCAGCGAATAATCCCTGTTCGCCGGCATAAAGGCCATTATCAGCGCAATCAACACCAGCAGGTAATAATGATTGTTGTAGGCTGTTTTTTGCATAAGGTAAACTGCGGTCCAAAGCAGGGTAAAGGCCGCTGTGGTCCATCGGTACCTATATCCCAGGGCAATACAGATCCCCAAGCTGCCCATTACAATAAAATACAGGTACATCCCTATCCCTGGCAGTGGCTGCAACCAATCGAACCCTATAAAATTAAAGGTAAACTCGGGGTCTATCAGATTTCTTTTTACCCAACCCGTGGCAATGGCCCCAAAGCATTCAAGACTTACCAAAATACCAAAAAATATCCTGAAAATTAGGAGGGGACTGTTATCGATTTGCTTAAAAAGAAACCGGTCCCACATTTACTTGGAGATTATGGCAAGGGAAGTCTCCCGGTCTTTTTTCAATTGCGCCTGTAGGCCTTCCAGGGAATTAAATTTTTTCTCATTCCTAATACGATCTATTATATCGATCTGAATTTTTTTGCCGTAAAGATCGAGATCAATATCGAAAAAATTAATTTCTATGCTTTTTATCTTGCCCTCCACCGTAGGGTTAAAACCAATATTCATCATTCCGTACACCGTATGGCCCTCCAATACACTGCTCACCACATAGACCCCGTTCTTAGGTATTAGCTTATACTCCTCTTGAATGGATAAATTGGCCGTAGGGAAGTTTAGCTTTCTGCCCAATCCCTTCCCTTTTACAATGCTCCCTGTTAGCATATAATTATATCCCAGATACATATTGGCCGTTTTAACGTCCCCCTCTTCCAAAGCCTTCCTGATTTTTGTGGAACTAACGGAAACGTCGTCCACTTCTTGGGCCGAAATTTCCTCTACCTCAAAATCCATGGCATTCCCAAATGCCATCAAATCATTTATGTTGGCATTCCTGTTCCTTCCAAACCTATGATCGTAACCAATAATTATTTTCTTGGTCTTTAGATCATTGACCAAAATATCCCTAACGAACTGTGTTGCCGTTAAGCGGGAAAATTCTTTGGTAAACGGATGTATTATCAAATAATCGATCCCTAATTCCTCCAAAATCTTGATCTTCTCGTCAATGGTATTCAAAAGCTTTATAGAGACATCTTTCTGAAGCACCATTCTAGGATGGGGAAAAAAAGTAAGTACCGTAGCTTTCAACTCCAGCACTTTGGCATTGTTTATGAGACGTTCCAATATTTTTCGGTGACCGATATGCACCCCATCAAAAGTGCCAATGGTAATGGCAGTAGGGTGCGCTTTATCGTAATTGGAAATGCTTTGAACTGTTATCACAAATTCGAATAATAAAAAAACTTATCTTTGAGTTTGTACAAAAACCTGCTTGATGGTTGTAAAATTACGTCTTGTTTTTTCAATATCCATATTTTTTCTTTGCTATTGCGGATTTGGGCAAACCAAATATTGGCAAAAAACCGAGTCAAGGGGCAAGAATATCAATAGGCAGACAGCGGCATTAGCAATAGGCCAAGGCCTTGTTTTTTCTTTGGAAAAAGATATTTTTAGCAATGAACTAAAGTCGGCCCAAATCCATAAGTCTTCAAAAACAATAAGCTTTCCAGATGAAAACGGGGACTTGGTCCCTTTCGTTGTACGGGAAGCCCCCGTACTTTCTCCGGAACTTTCCAAGAAATACCCCCAAATAAAGTCGTATGTAGGCAGGGGATTAAAGAATAACAAGGACAGGGTAAGATTTAGTGTTTCCCAAAAGGGCATACAAAGCATGATCGTATACGGGGGAGACAAAAATGCCACCTATATGCAAAAAGTATCGGGTTCGGACAATGAATATGTAGTGTACAATAGGAAGGATGCCTATATGATGAACAGCAATTTCATTTGTAGTACCACTTCCCTGATCGAAAAGGAAAAAGGACCCTCCGCCTTAAAGTTGGTGGATGGCCAAGTACTAAGAAAATTCAGGGTGGCCATTTCGGCAACCGGGGAGTATACCGAGTTCCATGGCGGAACGGTACCCGATGCCCTTGCCGCCATTAATGCGACTTTAACCAGGGTAAACGAAGTCTTTGAAACCGATCTGGGCATCCGCCTGGAAATTGTAGCCAATACAGATCAAGTCATATACACCAACAAGGACACGGACCCCTACGGCATCAATTTAAATTCCGAGGTACAGAACACCCTTACGACGGTCATAGGCCCGGAAAACTACGATGTAGGCCATTTGTTCCAAAATGATGAAAATGGGGGAAATGCCGGTTTCATTGCTTCGGTCTGCATAGACTCCAGAAAAGGAAGTGGCTATTCTTCCGCTTTGGTTCCGCAAGGAGATGTTTTTGATCTGGATTTTGTGGCCCATGAAATGGGGCATCAGTTTGGTGCCTCCCACACCTGGTCCTTTGAGTCCGAAGGCACCCAGGTCCAGGCCGAACCGGGAAGCGGAACGACCATTATGGGCTATGCAGGTATTTCCGGCAGCAACAATGTGGCCCTAAACGGAGATGACTACTTTCATTACTACAGCATATTTCAGATATTGGAATATATAAAAACAACGGGTTGTGCCCAGGAAATTTCCTTGTTGGACAATCCACCCGAAATAGTGCCCACAGGTAACTTTACCATACCAAAATCTACCGCCTTTAGGTTAAAGGGCAATGCCACGGATGTGGATGAAGTTGATATCCTCACCTACAATTGGGAACAGATAAATGACGGTGTAGTTACCCATAATACCTTTGGACCAACAAATCTGAGTGGCGCCAACTTTAGATCCTTAAAACCAACGGTATCCCCAACCAGATATTTTCCGAGGTTAAGCAGTATCGTATCGGGCAATCTTACCCAGACCAATCCCAATGTAAATACCACCTGGGAAACCGTTTCCGATGTAGAAAGGGAAATGGATTTTGCCCTTACCGTAAGGGACAATGCCCTTGGGGGAGGGCAAGTTACATCGGATCTGGTCAAAGTTAAGGTTATAGACAATGCGGGACCGTTTGTAATAACTTCCCAATCCGCCAATGAGCAATATGTTGCGGGCACGAGACAAGCCGTTGTATGGGATGTGGCAAAAACAGATCAGGGCCCGGTAAACACCCAAAAAGTGGACATTTATTTTTCGGCAAACGGGGGCGCTTCATTTCCCATACAATTAGCGGACAGCGTGCCCAATGACGGACAACAGGATATCTTGATCCCAGGATTTGCCACTCCTACCGGCCGTATAATGGTCAGTGCCCACAACAATATCTTTTTGGCGGTAAATGCTTCCGATATTACCATAACACCCTCCGATATAGTGTTGGGCTTCGACCAATTGCAGCACGAAGTTTGCCAAGGTACTGATTTGGTAGTGCCCTTCACCTACCAGACCTATAATGACTTTTCAGAGGAGGCTACCTTTTCCGCTACCGGAATGCCCTCTGGATTGTCCGTTGACTTCTCCCTTACTACTGCAATGGCAAACGATACCCCGGTGAGCATTAGCTTTACCGATACGGATTTGGTAAATCCCGGCAACTACCCCATAAACATAGTGGCCACAACGGCAAATGTTACCAAGGAAGTGATCATCGATGTTAAAATACTGGAAACTACATTTACGGATGTTGTGCTGCAATTGCCCGCCAATGGCGCTACAAATACGCGTATTGCACCACAATTGGAATGGGAATCCAATATTTCCCATACCTCCTATGATGTCGAGATTGCCACTGACGTGGCCTTCACCAATATCATTGATACCACCACTGTTATTTTCAACTCCTATTTAAGCCCCGACCTACAAGAGGAAACTACCTATTATTGGCGTGTTAGACCCAAAAATAGCTGTGGGGAAGGAACCTTTGGCCCTGCCTTTAGCTTTACCACCCTAGAACAGAACTGCGAATTGGAATCCGCCAAGGACTTGCCCATTACCATTTCAACGACCGGGGCACCTACGATAACATCTACCATCACTTTAATGAACGATCTGCCTGTGGCCGATATCAATGTGAATTTGGACCTGACGCATACCTTCCTTGCCGATTTGGAAGTAAGCCTTATATCCCCTGCCGGCACTCGGGTAATTCTTGTCTCCAATTCCTGTGGCGGAAATCAGGATATAATGGCAACATTTGATGATAGTGCTGAAGGGTTCATATGCGGTACAACTCCGGCCATACAGGGTACCGTAAGGCCCTTAAGTTCTTTGGCCGCTTTTAATGGGGAATCTACCTATGGGGACTGGATATTGGAAGTCAAGGATATTGCGGCCTCGGACGGAGGAACTTTAAACGCATTTTCCATGGACATCTGTGTAGAAGGCGTCTTTAGAGCGGATGAGGACAAGGATGGCGTTTTCGATGATGGGGACGACCTATGCCCTAACACCCCCTTGGGGGCAACTGTAGACCTAAACGGGTGCCCTGTTTATATTTTACCTACCGATAATTTTGAAGTGGAAATCAACAGTGAATCCTGTAGCAATCAAAATAATGGCTCTATCCGTGTCGTGGCCGGGATTCATATGGATTACGACCTAACCCTTAATGGCAATGGTATAAATGAGAGCAGTAATTTTACCAATTTCTTTTTTAGGGAAGGCCTTGCAGCCGGTACTTATGAAATATGTATTATTGGCATGGAAGATGGCAAGGTGTACGAACCCTATTGTTTTGAAGCCATCATTACAGAACCTTCGCCATTCACCGTTACTTCAAAGCTAACGGACACTGGAAGTCAGGCCATATTGAACCTGGCAGGGGGCGACATGTACCATATTGAATTAAATGGTATTGTTATGCAAACCAAATCTTCGAGCATAAGCTTGGACCTAAAACAAGGCATCAACCAAATAAAAGTGCACACCAATCTGCCATGTCAGGGCGTTTATGAAGATCAATTGTATCTTATGGACAAGCCTTTGGTATTCCCCAACCCCTTTGAGGAGGAAATCAACATTTTACTCAGTAATGGACCGGATGTCGTAAATGCCCAAATTTTCGATTATGCCGGTCAGTTGATAAGTAATAGGGATTATATCCCGGATAACCATGAAATTAAAATTAATTTTACAGGCTGGCCCTCCGGCGTTTATATCCTTAAGATTAAGGGAGAAGGTGTAAACAGTAATTTTAAAGTAGTAAAAAAATAAACGGATGAAATATCCATTAACAAAATTTTCAAACCTCCCGATAATTATCGGGACGAAAATGATTACTTGGATATTACATCTGACCGATAAAAAAACCTGTCTGCCGAACAGGCAGGCAATAAATATAAACGGATGAAACCAATAACCATAATCCTATGTTTTTTGGCCCTAACAGGATGCGGAGGAAAGGACAGTCCCAAACCACCCTCGTCCGCCCTATTGGTCTTTCCCCAAAAAAATTCGGAATGCAACACAGGCCTAAACGTAGCGGGAACCAATACTTCTACGGTGGAGTTTAGATGGCAGGGTGCGGACCACACGGAATCCTATGAATTGAGGGCTACCAATTTAAATACCAACACCACCCAAACCATTGTAGTGAGCGGTACTTCGGCAAATTTGACCATTGAAAAAGGAACCCCATATTCTTGGCTGGTAGTTTCCAAAAACACCAAAGTTCCGGAAACGGCACGTAGCGAAACATGGCAATTTTTTAATGCCGGTGCAGAAACCACCCATCCCCCTTTTCCCGCAGCGGTCATATCTCCAAAGACAGGATCGAACATAGCCAGGGATATCAACAATGAAGTTCTTTTGGATTGGGAGGGCGCCGATGTGGATAACGACCTTGAAGGCTATGAGGTGTATTTTTCTACCGAAACCCCGCCGACCACGCTGATAGGTACGCTTACATCCGGGCAATCCAGTCTAAAGGTAAGTGTTGCAGCCAATACCGTGTATTACTGGCGAATAATTACCATGGATAGGGAAGGCAATACGGCTACCAATACCATTTCGGAATTTAAGGTACGTTAAACAGGTTAGGTACCATTGTATTCGTTCATGGTCCTATTGACCCCGGAAAGGACAAAGGAGCGGATCAGGGCATTGACTCTTGCAAATCGTTCTGTCAAGGCCTCCTTTTCCTCTTGGTTCCATTCTCCCAAAACGTAATCTATTTGTTTGCCTTTTCCAAAATCGGAACCAACACCAAACCTTAATCTATTGTAATTGGTAGTAAGCAGGTACTGTTGAACATCCTTCAATCCGTTATGGCCCCCGTCACTTCCTTTGGTCTTTAAACGGATGGTCCCGAAAGAAAGATTAATGTCATCAGTGATGATAAGTACATTTTCAAGGGGTATATTTTCCTTGTCCATCCAATATTTTAAGGCCTTTCCACTTCTGTTCATATAAGTAGACGGTTTGAGACAGATGATACTTTTTCCCTTAACCTTAAACGTGCCCACATCGCCCAATTTTGCGGTCTCAAAGCTAAAATCTTCCTCCACGGATAGGGAATCCAATATTTTAAAGCCGATATTATGACGGGTTTCAACGTATTCCTCCCCAATATTGCCCAATCCTACAACTAAAAATTTCTTCATGGCGTCTTTTTCATCCAACAATGTCCCTTTCAATTTAAAAATAGATGCTAAAAACCGGAACATATCCTTATTTTTTAAATCACTTCATCCTTAAAAATACAAAAGCATCCCGCAGATACGGGATGCTTTTACACTTATTTTTAGATTACATCTATGCTTCACCTCCATCAGTGGATGCGTCCGCAGCAGCTTCCGCTCCCTCTTCGTCTTCTTCCTCATCATCTACCAAGACCGCATTACGTGCAGCTTTAACCTGAACCACCACTGTATTTTCCGGGTGAAGAATGGTAAATTCATCCTTCAACAATGTAGATACGGAAATATTTCCTCCAATTCTCAATTTAGAGATATCCACATCAAAGAAATCGGGCAAATTGTCCGGTAAGGCCTTAATGGCAAGCTTTCTTTTTCTGAACAATAATCTACCCCCGTTTCTAACCCCTGGAGAATTCCCCAACAGTCTAACTGGAATGTCCATAGTAACTTCCTTGTCTTTGAACAACTGATAAAAGTCTACGTGTAAAATACTATCGGTTACAGGGTGAAATTGAATATCCTGCATTACCGCATCATACTTTTTACCACCTTCCAAATCAACCACAACGGTGTGTGCGTTTGGAGTGTACACTAAATCCTTGAACGATAGTTCTTCCGCTGCAAAGTGTAATGGTTTATCCCCTCCGTAAATAACGCAAGGAACCTTTCCAGCATTACGTAAGGCCTTTGTAGCTTTTTTGCCCACGCTTTCTCTTTCTGATCCTTTAATTGTAATTGACTTCATTGTATTTATTAAATATTAATTAAAATTATTCTAGTACTATAACTTCTACATCAAAAACTTGGAACTAATGGAAGTATTGTGGTGTACCCTGTGCATTACATCGGCAAACAACTCGGCACAGCTTATTACCCTAATTTTTTTACTTTCCTTTTTTAGGGGTATGGAATCGGTTACTATAAGTTCCGACAGTTTCGATTTTTCAATTTTTTCATAGGCATCCCCGGATAGAAGTGCGTGGGTAGTAATGGCCCTGACACTTAGAGCTCCCCGTTCCATCATTAAATCAGCAGCTTTTGTCAAGGTTCCGGCAGTATCTACCATATCATCTACCAAAACCACATTTTTCCCTTGCACATCGCCAATAAGTTCCATGTGCGAAATTACATTGGCCAGTGCCCTTTGCTTGTAACATATGACCACATCGCAATTGAGTGCCTTGGAATAGGCGTATGCCCTTTTGGATCCGCCCATATCCGGTGAGGCTATGGTAAGGTCTTTGAGGTTAAGGCTGTTCAAATAGGGCAAAAACAAAGTAGAAGCAAATAAATGGTCTACCGGCTTTTCAAAAAAACCTTGTATTTGATCGGCATGCAGGTCCATGGTAATGATCCGGGTAGCCCCTGCCGCCTCCAACATTTTGGCCACCAACTTGGCCGCTATTGGCACTCTGGGCTTGTCCTTTCTGTCCTGTCTGGCCCAACCGAAATAAGGCATTACCGCAGTTATGTGCCTTGCGGACGCCCTTTTTGCGGCATCCAACATCAACAACATTTCCATCAAGTTTTCAGAACTGGGGTTTGTAGACCCAATAATAAACACACGCATTCCACGTACAGATTCTTCAAAGGATGGCTGAAACTCCCCATCACTGTATCTGGAAAAAATAACATTGCCCAAATTGGAACCAAAATGCTCTGCTATTTTTTCGGATAGCTTTGTACTTTGGGTACAGGTAAAAATTTTAGGCTCCGGCACTTGATATGGCATTGTTAATGTCTTGTTTTTTAGTTTATTGCAACTCCTTTTTATAAGGAGGTGCAAATTTAGAAATTAATTTGGGTTGCTAAAGTATAAATCTTGTTATTTTTTTAGTGTTATAAAGAAATTATTTTTTAGTTTTGCAGTCTCAATTAAATCTCAGGCGTTTTTAGCTCCAGGGAAAATTGAAAACCAAAAAATAATTACCTTGCTCGAGTGCCTGCCTGCGGTAGGCAGGGCGGCCCCGATAGCTATCGGGATGGTAGACAAGTTAAAAATGAAATTTTGAGATTGCATATTAAGGTTGGCTTATTCCGACTTTAAGAAAATTACCTATAATGCTCGAGTGGCGGAACTGGTAGACGCGCTGGATTCAAAATCCAGTTCTTCGGAGTGTGGGTTCGATTCCCACCTCGAGTACTAAAAAAAGACTTAACAAGCTGAAATACTGCTTTTTAAGTCTTTTTTATTTACATTTATATATGATATTTGTACGGCTGTAATGTTTTATTTGTAAAATTATAGTTCTACCTCTTTATCATTTGGAGTCAAGGAGTCAAGACACAGAACTTTCAGTCTTTTTTTTATTAAATATTAATAAGTTAAAACAATTTTTATCAGGTTTGATTTGATTTACTGATTGATTTTAACCAACTCCATTTAACCGCTACAATGACATTTTTTATATTTCACATAGTATTAAATGGAATGCTTTTCTCCAAAGGTAACCTGCATATTGGATAATCAAAATTTTAATAATTTATACTTTGCTAATTGCAAAAACGCTTTCGTGATTTTTGCTGTAATCCGGCTTGCTCAAATAATTCAGCATAGCTTGGCTATATCATTTTAAATTTCATTTTGTTTTATAAAAAATTTCATTATATTTCGTTTTATTTCATTTAATTAACAAGTAATACAATGAACATAACAAAAATTTTACATTTCACATTCATTTTTCTGTTAGGCACATTTATAATTAATGGACAGGAAATAAAAATTGACACCACCTATAGACCTAAGACTTACGATGTACAAGTAAGACAATTTAAAAGCTATTTAAACCAATCCACCGATATCATATTTTTAGGCAATAGTATTACTGCAAGAGCTCATTGGAACGAACTTTTACGACTCCCTAATGCTAAAAATCGGGGAATTTCCGGAGACACTACTTTTGGCATTTTAGAAAGATTGAATGAAATAACAGAAGGACATCCGGCCAAAATATTTTTATTAATCGGCATCAACGATATTTCAAGAAACTTTCCAGATTCAGCAATTTTGGCAAATTACGAATCCATCATGAGGAGAATTGGGAAAGAATCCCCAAATACCAAATTATATATTGAAACCATACTGCCCGTAAACAGTAGTTTTGGAGTCTATAACAACCACTACAACAAGGACCAACATATCCTAAACATAAATAATGGCATAAAGAAGTTGGCACAAAAGCACCAAGTAACACTCATCGACCTTTATTCCCAATTTTTAGATGAAGAGGAAAGGCTTAATGCCATTTACACAGATGAAGGACTCCACCTTAATGAGAAAGGATATGAACATTGGGCGAAAATTCTAGAACCATATATAGCCCATTAAAAAGTAGGTCCATTAGTCTCTAATTCCAATAGAAAAATGTTCCTAAAAGGATTTTCAATACCATTTTTTATTGCAGAAAAGTTCCATGATCAATGAAGATGGGCTGGACCTAAAAATATAAATCTGCCTGCCTTTTTGTAGGCCTTTGAAACACTTAAAACAAAACATTGTTCCCAATCAATGATATGGACAGCTTTCCAGTTGTTTGTCATTAAAAAAGGGCCGACTTTAAACAAAAGTCGGCCCCGCTGGTCATCAAAAACTATATTAAACCTAATAAATATACCCTATTTTGTTATAGGATTAACCTTATTGGGCTTAATATTCATTTCTTCGGATACATAGTGATAGGAGCCTTCCGGAACGTCCTTGCAATATACGGCGAGCCCGTTGTGCCTATCCCAATATTCCTTAACAGTATGTCCTTCCATAGCTCCCGCATGTAGACCCTTTTCAACCTTTCCATCATCCGGGTTTACAATCATCTTAATTCCTATAGACTCGTTCATCATTTCAAGATCGCCCCTGCTATTGCCCCCAACAAATAAGGGCCTAGCTTTTATAAAAGTCTGTATAGCCTCTGCCTTACCTTTATCTTGGGGAATTGGATAGACTATTTTATCTGTAACCTTCCCTTGACTAATGACAGATTTAACACCTAAAATACGATTCTCAGGTATACCAAGATTCTCACTTACAAATTTTTGATATAAAATTTCAGGGGAAGCTGTCAGGACCCATATTTCAAATCCATATTCCTGCAAATTGGCCAAAAGTTCTCGCATCTCGGGATAGAATTTGGTTTGATACTTTGCACGAAAATAATTCTCACCTATGGTTTCTATCTCTTCTGGAGATAATCCGGACAGAAATCCAATGCGATTTTTAACATAGTCCACACCAACGTTATTGCCTTGAATGAGATTATTTATTATAGCCATTTTGGCCAATGACAAACTATCACTTCTTGCCGCGAATTTATCTTTGGCGTATGAATAAATAGCTTCATCTGCCAAATAATAAGGTGTCTGGCCAAACAAAGTTCCGTCACAATCAAAAACAGCAACTTTTCGTTCTTTAATGATAAGAGTGGAATTGAGAAAACTCTCTATCTTTTGATTTATCTCCGTACTCCAACCCCCAATATTTCTGTATGATTGTGTATGACCGATAAAGACGAACAACAATAGGCAGGGAAGTAGGAGTACTTTCTTGAGTTTTAGTTCAAACAGCATTTGTTTATCGCTTATTTTTATTCAGCACCTTAAAAAGCAGCTCCGATTCATTAGTCGTAATATAATCTACATTCTGGCGCAACAAGTCTTGTATATCTTCCTCATTATTGACTGTCCAGACATTAACTGTTAGCCCCAAATCCAAGGCATCCTTGATCCAAGTTGGATTTTTTTTATACACCATATAGTTGTAATCTATACCTGTATAACCCGCCTGTTTGGCTTCGGCCGGCGTTCTGTCCCCATTAAGATAGGCTATCTCCGCTTTGGGGTCCAGTTTACTTACCAATTGACCGGCATCAAAATCAAAACATATATATTCCACCAAAGACCGACCCTCTAAACTATGTACCATATCTACCGCCATTTTGGTCAACTTTAATGTTCTTTCTTTTCCAGAAGGGGCAGACTTGATCTCCAAGATCAATTTGGTCTTTTTTTGCTTGAGCCCTTCTTCCAGATAGGCTTTAAGGGTGGGTATCCTCTCCCCATTGGAAAGTTGCTTGGCCAATAATTCACTATAGGTGGAAGTTTCAATATCGATTCCCATAAAATCCTTATCATGATTAACTACCGGAATATCGTCTTTGGTAAGATGCACATCGAATTCCGAGCCATAGCACCCTAATACAATGGCTTCTTTAAGGGCGGCAATGGAATTTTCCGGAAGCCCCTGTGCCTTCCAAGCACCTCTATGGGCTATTACAGGATTATCTATACTTTTACAGCCTCCCGATAGAAGAGAAAAAGCCAAGGATAAAGTAGCTATTTTAATATTTTGGACAGTTAAGAATCTTGATGTCATTAATTTATTTATTAAACATTAAGTATAAAATTAATCGAATAGTGTAATTTACTTTATGGAAAAAGCGAAAAGTTTTAAGTCCCATCCCTCCTTTTCCTTTATTTTTAAAAATAGTTGGTATTTTATTTTCTGAAATCAGCTCATATTTAAAGAAAAGGCTTTGGGACGTATCATGCTTTCAGTATAAACATTTCCAAATCGGTCCGTTACCTTGATTTCGAGCGTCGTACCCGGTGCCGAAGCCATTACTTTGAATAGGTGCGATGTTTCATTGGTTGCAAACGAACTTGTAGGTGTTGCCCCTGCATTTAAACGCAGCGCATCATATGAAATAATATGCAATGGATCTTTTGCCACTATTCGTGCCACTTCCAGATTTTCACCATTTTCAGTTACCTCAATTGTCCAATCCTTTTCATAGGACCAAATATTTATTAAAACCTCATTGTTACTATTCTGCAGGGCGTATGGACCCGCATACGGTGCTAATTCAGAATCCGTAGATTGCGGGGCAAAATTGGCAGCTGTAATATGTACCGAATTTAAATCATAGGTACGGAATTGATACTCTTCACTGTACCCAATGCTTTTATAACGCCATTGCATATCCCTTCCGTTCATCTGCCAAATCCCATATCCTCCAGGGCTGCCATCTTTACAGATATGATTATTGGCATAGCCATTTTTACCCGTCCACCACCATGTGGCACAAATGGCCGCTGTATTGTGCTCCATCAAATTGGCCTCTTCCTCTACCCTATAATTTACATGCGTGTGACCCGTTAAAACATGGACTGTAGTAAATTCTTTAAGGCTTTCTATTAGATCGTTCCCGTTGCTTAAATAAACTTCACTGACCTGATCGCCATTTTGATCCAAGGATGGTTTTTTGTACAGTGGCGTGTGCATAGCTACCACGATAGGAGTACTTTTATCGGTAATGGTCGAGAGATCCTTTTTCAACCATTTCATCTGTTCAGAGTTAATGATGTAATTGTAGTTACGACTACCCACAGTACCTTGCGAACCTCCCGTATTTATATATTCAACATCATCCAATACCACATAATGGATATCCCCCAGATTGAAAGAATAATAGGTTGGCCCCAGAACATCCCTATACTTATTTTCAGCTTCCCAGTCATTGGCATAGTAGGGATCATAATCATGGTTCCCTATCAGATTAAAGACAGGGCAATTTAGCATGTTCATATAAGGTAGGTACTCGTTCAATCCAAAATTATTGTCGTACCAATAAAGATCCCAGGTCATATCACCTAGGGTCAATACATACACCTTGGTCCCATCAGCTGCGTATTTGTCTATACTTGCATTTACGTCGGGGAGTACTTTGCCCGTATACTGATCAATATCGTTATTGCGATTGGCCAAATGCCAGTCTGCCATTGGGATAACCACATGTTTTTGGTTGTCTACCTTGATCAGGGAAAAATCCTTTTGCTCCACTGTGCTGACACTACTGCTTAAGCGCTTAAAAAATTGAGGGGCGTTTCCTGTAGTTACCACTTCATAATTTCCGGGAATGGAAATAAATACAAAGCCTGTTTTTTTTAGTGAAGGAAGGTAATATATCCCTTCTTCATCGGTAATCGCAACTTCATGGCCATCCGAGACCGCAACACCGGGGATACCCTTCCCATCTGAAAATACAATTCCCTTTACCGTCATTCCTTCCATATCCGGAATATGGGTGTCAGCAATCAAATTAAGTAAAACAGTGCCCAATACCAAGCTTTCTGTTCCCCTGACTACAGAAATCTTATAGTTCCCTGTTGCAAATCCGATAGGTACGGAAAAAACCACTGTGCCATCCGTAACCGAAGTAACCTCACTGGCAAAGGGTTTAAGGGAAGCTAAGGAAGGGGTCAATTGTATTTTATCCCCTAATTTGAATCCTTTCCCTATTAAGGTAATATTGCCCTCTTCAACTATGTCCATGCTTGATGGAATGGAGACCCCTGTAATATTTAAATTGTTGTCTCCGTCTACAGGACCGCTCCCTTCATCTTCACTACAACTCGAAAATGCCACTCCCATACCGCTCAATCCGGCTATGGTAGTCAAGCCTCCCATTCTTATAAACTTTCTTCTTGTATTCTCCATTTATATCTTTATTGATTTTGCGAGCTAATTTCCGTGAAAACCGCCTGCTTAAAAAGGTTATTCATAGTTGGAAAAGTGAACCGCAAATATGCAGCGATTAACCTGGCTACCATTTGCAGCACCACTATTGGGTTCGTATTCCGTTAAACTCCAGAGATAATCATATTGCTTTTCATAGTATAATGATTCTGCTCCATAAGGCCATCTATAACGTACTGTATTGGAGGCCCCATCTGTGTAACGTGCCAATCGTGCCGTAGAACCATATGATGACGATGGGGAACCTGTACAGGACAACCATGTTCTTGATCCCTTTCTAAAAATTCCCTGCATTCCATGGGCATGATCATCTGCAAAAAGGGAATTTTTGGGAATAAAATATTCAATTCCCGAATTAAGAACGGTCCCATTCGAGTCTATAGGAAAACCATAAATTTTTGGAACTACTGACGAACTCGCACTACCATGGGAATATTGAGCGGTCCAAAATTCATTTCCCTCTTCATTTAGTTGAATTGTAGAAAAGGGATTGGCCCCGCCATTGATATCATAATACTCCATCTGAGGCAGAATATACCTGTAATTAAATGCATATAGGTTTCCACCGGAATCTTGGCCGCATTTTGTGCTAGTGGATGAGCCTGTTGAAACTTCCACTATTTTATTAAGGTCGAACACCCTCATACCAAGGTTGGTACTGGCAATGTAGATTTTATCATTAAAATAGGCAACGCCACCAGCATGTAAGTTTAATGGGGCGTAGCTTCCATATTGAGTATATCCGGAAACACTTGAGGGTATTACATCATGCACCAAAAGTATATGTCTGTACATAAGATATGTACTGGAACTTGGACTAATATCAAGTAAGGTAATACGTGACCCCTTATAATCCGAAGCATTTCGCGCATACCAAGTAATCAGCAGATACCTTATACCGTTTTTTTTAAATCCCGCTATTCCCTGAGGTCTCCAAGAAGCCGTTGTTTCATCGCCACTATTCCAGCGAATTCCTCTTGCCCTGTTTGCTTCTGGGACATTAAAGCCATAGACTTCCGTATAGGAACTGCCACCTATGGCCTGTCTGTTTTTATCGAGCTGATCTGGACTTAAAAATGAAAAACCGCTACTTATATAACTATCCGAGTAGCTGTGGTTAACCGATATTCCCGATGCAACTAAATTTTGCACCGGGGTAGTTGCTTCTTTTTCCGAGGCTGTTGGGGCATCTGCCACTACATCTTCTTCCGTACAACCTATAGATAATACGCATACCGCAAAACAAACAATATAAAACTTTGTTCCCATATTAGATATCTTTAGTGTAAGGATCGTTAAAAAGCAACTACTTTAGTTACACAATTTTGATTTATTCGATTATTTTTACCTTGATATCGTCAAGAAAAATTCGGTTTTTACCTTTACCAACGCCTACCAGATTATAATCGCCCCCCAGAAACTTTATTTTTGTTTCTGCAGTTGCCCCAGTAATAATAAACTCATAATTGGAAGATTCATCTTCCCATATAGCGATACATTCCGGATCGCTATCGTAATCGGGCCAATTATCAATTGTCAATGACCCTATATTGGTAGTTCCTGGGCCAACGACGCTCACGTTAAGAATATTATCATCTTCCGTACCTCCCTTGGTCTTATAGGGTACGGCCTTAAAAGTAACTCTTAGGTTTTGTGGTTCTTCCAATGCCGATAAAGCCGGAGAAATCAAATCACCTCCATAACCAGTTTTACCCAACTTAAGGAACCCAGTGCGAGCGTAGACCACCTTTTGGTTGCTTGAGCTAACGTTCTCCGTACTGTTCCATCCCCTGTCCATCTCTTCGGTACTCCAAGAATCCATTCTGGTTTCCCCTGTTGTGGTATAAAAGATAGTACTACCATAATTCAACCAGTCAAAACCCTCCTCCAAAATAACATTGCCCGGAGATTGGGTAATAGTAATTTCCTGATCCAAATTAGGGTACTGAGCCGAACTAACTGTTAATTTGGCTACACGTTCCTCTCCAGTGTTTTTAGCCGCAATCAATTTTATTACACTTTCCGATAAATCCGTACCGGTCAACCAACTACCATCAACTATGGTATAGCTCCAATTTACATTGGATTGAACATTAATGGTTACATCTGTTAGAGCGGAAGGCACGCCAATGCCACTTTCGGAATCTTCGATTACTATAAACGGGACGTTGGCCTCTTGGTCCACTCTGAAAAGAACGGGTTGTTCATTTCCATCAACAATAAATGCAAAATTGGCATTACGTGGTTCAAAGGTATCATTTCCCTCTACTATAAATTCAAAAATACCGTCATCTTCCCCCTCTGCAGGAAAAGCCCTTATCCAATCTACTTGACTTTGGGCTACAATTTGCCACGGGCGATTGGACCGTACAACATAATTTTCCGTAGCGCCATTGATATCTACGGAAAGACCGGTAGGGTTTTCTTCAATTCTAAAATATGGTTCTTCTTTGACCACGTTTTCATCATCACTACAGGAAATAAAAATCAGGGGGCAGAGGAAAAATATAAATAACAATATCCTTCCCATTCGTTTTAATCTAAAAAAATTATTTCTCATCTTATTAAATCTATATTGATCATTATTAATTTCCTCCTTGAATTGCCTGTTGGCTCCACCAAACAGGAGTTTTCATAGTATTGCCCCCCATCCTTGCAATTGCTTCTTCAACGTTGTCGGGATTTGTTGCCAATGTAGTGGTGGGATAAACAAACCTTGTAGGTAGGGTATAATCGTTAAAAACAGTACCTGCCCCAATGGTTAATTCGGGATAACCTGTTCTACGAAATTCATGATAAGCTTCCATTCCGATCCAAAACAAGGCTAGATATTTTTGGTTACCTATTAACTCGTTCTTATCAGAGGCCTTATCCCAAGATGCCAAATCGGATTTCAATAAGGCTGTAATATCTGCATTTTCCACAGTGACAGGAGTTTCACTATACTGGCCATATTCCGCCCATTTTTCAACCGAAGCCGTAACCCCATTTTCATAATATTCCTTTGAGGCTGATTCCCCACCTGAAATTAGACCTCTCAATGCTGCCTCGGCCAAAATAAATTGAACTTCTGCATAATCCATAAAACTTCCTGGAGCATCTACTCTAGCCAAAACTGCTGTATTTAACCAAGAGGACCCACGATCCGCATCACTTTGATCTTGTTCCGGAACGCCCGATACCGTTCCCTTCCATACGTTGTCCGGATTGACACTCAAATTAGGATTTTTCTTTCCAATAATAGGAAGTCGGGGATCAACAAAAGTTTCTTGGCCATTGCCATCTTTAATGACGGCCATCTTAATAAGTTGCTCGGTCAGTTTTCTACCCGAACTGGTAAAACTACCTTCGTTTGTATCCGCGAATTGACTTCGATATGGGTCGTTCCCTGAAAATACAACTGTGGCATTATCTGCATTTGAAGTAAATATGGGATAGGTAGAAGGATTGTTGATTATCTCTGTCATTTTTGCTCCCACATTCATTTCATTACGTCCACTTACCCGCATGAGCAGTCGAAGATATAAGGAGTTATTAAATTTTTGCCATTTTTTCATGGACCCGGAATACATTCCATCAAGAGCCGGTTTTATAAATATGGGTTCAGTAGCGTAAATAGCATTGGCAGTGGCCAGATCTGCAAACATTTGTTCATACACCTCCTTCTGGGACTCGAACTTTGGCTTGGTAGTTCCATTTGCCTTACGGGCGGTAAAAGCCTCAGAGTACGGAACATCTCCAAACATATCCGTAAGATTGGACATATAAAGAACCTTCAAGGTTAGAGAAATTGCCTCCAATGAGCGATCTTCCTGTTCAACACTTAAATCGTACAAATGGGAAACATTATTGCCATATCTACTGTAAGCATTCCAAACACTTTGCCAATTGCTGTCACTTATAAAATAACGATGTTCCTGACGAGTTGTTCCGCCTGTAAATGCCGTAAATTGAATAAGTTCATTATTCCAGTACCAAGTATAATTTAGCCAGAAGTTGGCCCCATTGTATAACAATGGTTCAAACATACCGCTAGCCTGTATCTGACCTACATTAGTTGTATTTGGATTTGTATTGATTTCTTCAAAATCTGCAGTACAAGCATGGCCAATTACTGTTAACAATCCAATTGTTATTATTTTTATTTTGTTCATATCCTGATTATTTAGAATGAAAATTTAACGTCAAAGCCATAAGATCTTGTCATTGGAAAGGACATTGATTCTATTCCCTTGTATATATTGGATCCGTTCAGCATTCCTGTTTCCGGATCATATTGTGGAAAATCCGTAATGGTAAATATATTGGTGGCGTACACTCCAAAACTTAAGTCGTGCAAAAAGCCCGTTTTCTGTAACACCTCTTGTGGCAAATTATAATTCAGGCGTAATTCCCTCAATTTTAAAAATGAGTTGCTAAAAGTATTCATCTCCACATTATTACGATTCCATATATATGAATTATAGTACGTTTGAATATTTTTGGTCACTGTATTGTTCTTTTGATAACTTACAGTTCCGTCGTCATTGTTAATGACATTTACACCTTCATGTACAAGGCCATCGTATCTTCCTTCCAAAGAATTTTTAAGTTTCCCCTGGTATGAAAGGGCAAAATTGGTTACAGAAAAAGTATTTCCTCCCATTTGTCCTGTAAATGAAGCCATTAAAGAAAAATTCTTATACCTGAAACGTTGCACCATTCCACCTCGCCAATCGGGATTTACATTTCCAAGTTTGCGATCTGGGGATTCATCCAGAACAGGGTAACCATCGGCATTTACAATATGCATTCCGGAAGCATCGACTTCTGCCCCGTTTTCATCAGTATAGGTTGATCCTTCAGGTGCTCTTTGAAATCCACGGCCATATAATTCATGCATTTCCTGACCTACATAGGAATAAACATATACCCTTCCCCCTATGGTAGTACCCATATCGGTTTCCAAGGGTACCTCCGGATCCCAACCGTCTTGCAAACTAACCAATTTGTTCTTGTTTTTAGACCAGGTAAGATCAAATGACCATTCAAAATCCTGACTTCTTACCGGCACAAAACCAGCAGAAACCTCTAATCCTTCATTGGTTATTTCTCCGGCATTGATTTTCAACCCTGTAGCACCTGAAATCTGATCCACATCAACCGAAACGATCTGGTTAGTTGTGGATGAATGATAGGCAGTGACATCGAACGAAATGCGGTTTTTGAAAAGTTTAGCTTCCAAACCGGCTTCCCAACTCTCCACATTCTCTGGCTTGATCAGTGGATCTGGAATTGTTCCGGGCAATACATATCCTCCAGGATAGGAAGACGTCCCATAGTACTGATCTAACGAATAAGGCGAAGTATCGTTCCCCACGTTCGCCCATGATAAGCGCATTTTTGTAAAATCTACCCAGGGCACATTGGATGGAAAATCAAAGATTTCATTCATTAAAATACTGGCAGCCACGGACGGATAAAAAAATGACCAATTCCCTTCAGAGAGGGTACTGGACCAATCATTACGACCTGTAATATCCAAATAGTACGTATCATCCCAACTTAACGAAGCCAACCCATACAAACTATTGACAATTTTTTTACTTCTATAGTTATAAGGATCAGGAATTACCCCAGTAGGGAGATTGGTGGTATGATAAACTCCTTCTTCTCCCAACTGACCCAATGTTATCTTACTGTTATAATACTCATTTATCCTGTTGTTGGCACCTATCATGGTAGAAAGGCCAAAGCGCCCGTTGGCAAAATCATTATTGGCATAACGCAACATAATGTCATTATTGTTCTCGATTACCCTAACGGTCTGCTCACGATAGAAACCATTTTGATAATCCGCTGTATAAAATGGTCTTCGTTGTGTGCGGAATTCATCTGACCAATCCAAGCCAGATCCAACGCTTAGGGTAAGATCCTTCATCAGATCAAAGGTCAAACCAATATTTCCAAAGACCCTATTCTTATCCTGAGTGTTTAGTTCCTCATATAATGATCGATATGGGTTAAATCCATTGGTGGAAGGATAAACCAATCCTTGGCCGTTCTCTCCTTGTGCAGACCAGTTGGCGTAATTATAGCGACCTTGAAAATACTCCTCTCTCCAATCATCAATACTATTTACATTAAATCCCCAAACCAAAGCATACATCGGGTTAGTCTCATTATACCCTCCACCAGGCATATTATCGCTTTCTTTCATATAATAATTAACCTTCGCGTTTAGTTTAATTTTTTCCGTTACGGGCGTATTGAAAGTCAAGGAAACATTTTTCCTATCAAAACCTGTATTCGGCATTATCCAATCATTCTTAAAATTGGTCATCGAAAAACGGGTAGATGTACCCTTCCCATTATTTCCACTAAGACTAACAGTATTGCTGGTCGTAAGTCCCGTTTGGAATAATCCGGTATACCAATCATCTTGATAAACAAATGGTAATTTCTTAAATTCGCCGGTGTCCCAGTTTTTTGAGGCGTACAGGTAACGCAATTTATTGGAATCAAATTTTTCACCAAAAGTATACCTCGAATAACGTCTTGGTACACCTACCCCATCCGGAGCCATTTCAGGAGTAAGTTCCCACAAAGAAAATTCACCTTCCCCCATGTCCGATCCATTTCCATATTCCGTTTGAAAATCAGGGAAATATCCCGCCTGTTCAAATGTCACGGAAGAACTGACCGAAATGCCCAAACCTTTATTTTTTCTTCCAGATTTAGTAGTGATCACTATAGCGCCATTTGCTGCTCTAGAACCATACAAAGCCGCAGCGGCGGGCCCCTTCAAAACAGATACTGAAGCAATATCATCGGGATTGAGATCGCTCATCCCATTACCATAATCGATCGGCGCATCACCTTGTGCATAGTTACTCACGCTTCGGGTAGCAGTAGCTCCAGAAGTCACTGGCACCCCGTCAATCACAAAAAGAGCTTCGTTGTTACCATAGTTCAACGATTGGTCTCCACGTAAAGTAACCCGAATAGAACCGCTAGGACCGGTTCCCGCCTGATCAAAAGTCAATCCTGCAACTTTACCCGACATTCCGTTCAGCCAATTTCCAGAAACCGTTTTTGTAATTTCTTCGCCTTCAACCTTGGCTATGGAGTAGCCAAGCGATTTCTCTTCACGGGTAATATTTAGAGCCGTGACAACTACCTCATCAAGAGTATTGGCATCCTCCAACATCACAATTTTTTGTAAAACACCAGAAGATGCTTTGACTTCTTTGGTTATATATCCTATAAACGAAACAACCAATTGAGCGTCTTTCGTAGAAGTCTTTATACTAAAATTCCCATCAAAATCTGAAACAACCCCATTGTTGGTACCCTTTTCTACAATACTTGCACCAAGCAACGGGATGCCTTCCTGATCGGTAACCTCCCCTTCAATAATAAAATCCTGACCCCAAGAGAGCAAAGGTAGCATGCACACTGCCAGAAGTTTTGTAATTCTTTTTCTCATTACTTTTTAAGTTTAATTGTTGATTAGCTAAACAAATTCCGAACCTGAATTTTTTGAATGAACACTATTTTGTTTCGAATTATTATTAACTTGTCAATAATACATAAATATTAATAATAAAACAAAACAATATGAAATAAAATATAATTATGTGAAATAATTCGAATGTTTTTTGTTGATTAACCAAAAAGCCCATTTCTTTCCTATTTGAGCACCCCCCTTAAAAGCAGGTCAAATTTTCTTAAAACTATATTCCTGATAAAAACAACATGAGCAATGCTGCTATAATGGCACCGATAAGCGGGCCAATTACCGGGATCCATGAATACCTCCAATCTGCCTTCCCCTTCCCTCTTATAGGCAAAATAGCATACATTATCCTGGGCCCAAGATCCCTAGCCGGGTTAATAGCGTATCCCGTTGTTCCTCCTAGCGACAAACCAATTGACCAAACTACAAATGCAACTGGGATAGCCCCTAAAGAGCCGAGTCCTATGACCGTTTCATTATCGCTAATGGTAGCATCGGTAAAATAAAGAACAGCAAAAAGAAGGACGAAAGTGCCCATAATTTCGCTAATTAGATTAGTAGCTGTATCACGGATAGCGGGATCTGTACAAAAAACTGCTTTTTTTAGTCCCCCATCAGAGGTCGCATCAAAATGTTTTCGATAAATTAACCATACCAAAAACGCACCTAACATTGAACCTATCAATTGCCCCAATACATAATGGGGCACATCTTGCCATGGAAAACTACCGGCAATGGCCAATCCGACACTTACCGCCGGGTTTAAATGCGCTCCACTGTATGGTGCCGACACCACAACACCAACATAGACTGCTAATGCCCAACCTGTTGTAATTACAATCCACCCACTATTATGTCCCTTGGTAAGATTCAATACTACATTGGCCACTACACCCCCTCCCAAAAGAATTAATAACATTGTTCCAATAATTTCTGCAATAAATGATGTCATTATATATCTATTTTTTATTGATTAATCTTGCTCCGCCCAATATTGAAGAGTATCAATGGCCTTGTACCACCCTTTTATGCCCTGTTGAATTTGTTTTCGATCATTGGTAGGCACAAAATGTCGATCGGTCTTCCAAATCTCCTGAATTTCTTCTAGATCCTTCCAAAAACCTACTGCTAGTCCCGCTAGATAGGCTGCTCCCATAACAGTAGTCTCTACTACTTTTGGACGCACCGTTTTAGTATTTAATACGTCTGCCTGAAATTGCATTAACATATCGTTTACCGTAGCTCCCCCATCAACTCGGAGCTCCTTTATTTTCACTCCGGAATCGGCTTCCATTGCCTTTAAAATATCCATTGTCTGGTAAGCGATGGATTCTAAGGCAGCTCTGGCAATATGTGCGTCGGTACTTCCCCTAGTGAGCCCAAATACTGTTCCCTGTACTCTTTGATTCCAATAGGGAGCCCCCAATCCGGCAAAGGCCGGAACAAAATAAACACCGTCTGAACTTTCTACCGAGCTTGCCAATTTTTCAACCTCGGAGGAGTTGGCTATAATTTTCAAACTGTCCCGCAACCATTGTACCACTGCCCCAGCAATAAATACACTTCCCTCAAGGGCGTAATATGTTTTACCATTAATTTTCCAAGCGATTGTTGTCAATAAATTATTGGTGGATATAATTGGCTTATCACCAATGTTCATAAGCATGAAGCACCCTGTACCATATGTATTCTTTACCATTCCCGGTCTTGTACACATCTGACCAAAAAGTGCAGCTTGTTGGTCTCCGGCAATTCCGGCTATAGGTATCCTGTGCGCAAAAAAATTGGGATGGGTATAACCGTAGATCTCACTTGACTCCCTTACTTGGGGCAACATATTTTTTGGAATAGTGAAAAGCTCCAATAATTCATCGTCCCATTCCAAAGTGTTTATATTGAAGATTAAAGACCTACTGGCATTAGTAACATCAGTAATATGGAGCTCGCCCTGAGTCATTTTCCAAATAAGCCAGGAATCTATTGTCCCGCACAGTAATTTACCAGTCTCGGCAAGGTCCCTGACGCCGCTTACATTGTCTAAAATCCATTTCACCTTTGTGGCCGAAAAATAGGAATCGATAACCAAACCAGTTTTAGCCCTTATTAGGTCGGCCTTCCCCGACAAATTAAGCTCATCACAAAAATCTGCTGTTCTTTTGTCCTGCCAAACGATAGCATTATATACCGGATCTCCGGTTCTTTTATCCCAAACAACAACAGTCTCCCGTTGGTTCGTAATACCGATAGCTGCAATATTGGCCCCGCTTAGTCCTTTTTTGGTTACAACCTCTGCTGCTATCCCAGCCTGAGTAGACCAAATTTCAACAGGATCGTGCTCTACCCAACCTGGTTTGGGAAAATACTGTGTAAACTCTTTTTGGGCTATAGATACAATATCGCCCTTTTGGTCAAAAATTACTGCCCGGGAACTTGTAGTACCTTGATCCAAGGCAAGTATATATTTCTCCATATTAGAAATCATAGATTAAAAAATTGTTTTCATTTAATTTAAAATGTTGGATTCAGGATTTCTTTTAAAACATATTTGTTGGCCATAGCCTTAAAATCCAATACCTGTTTTTCCTGCCATAGCAAATCCATATCCATTTCTGTAGCCAAAATTTTCGCAACCATAGGAGCAATTTCCATAGAGGCAAGAGCATCAAGAAACAAAATCCTCACCCTTCTGGCGAGAATGTCTTCAACAGTTCTCGCCATCTCATAACGGACCGCCCAAACAACTTCCGCCTTGATGAACTCTAAATTCGGATGTATTTTTTCCCCTAATTCAGGACATTCTTCCACTAACTTCAAAATGGCCTTCCTATCACTTCCATAAATCGTTAAATGATCGTCCTCAAACTTATCCTCGGTCGAACCGTGGATTTCAATATTATGGGTAATACACTTTCTTTTCGGGAGTATTCCCATACGAATTATCTTATCTATGGTATCCTGTGCCATCTTTCTATATGTGGTCCATTTCCCTCCCGTGATCGTAACCAAGTTGGATTTAGAAACAATAATCTTATGGCTTCTAGAAATCTCTTTTGTCTTTTCAGATCCGTCCTTAGGGGCTGCCAAAGGTCTGAGGCCTGCAAAAACACTTAGTATATCCTTTCTCGAAACCTTTTTTGCGAGATAATTATTGGCGGTATTGATTATAAAGTTAATCTCCTCCTCCAAAGCAACAGGCTCAAGACTATGATCGTTCAGCACCGTGTCAGTTGTACCTATTAACACCCTATTGTGCCAAGGGACCAAAAACAAAACCCTACCATCATCTGTCTTCGGTATCATTATGGCGTCCTCGCCGGGCAGAAAAGTACTATCCACCACCAAATGTATTCCTTGACTTGGACGGACCATATTCTTGGCTGTTTGATCGTCCATTTTTAAAATTTGATCCGTAAAAACACCTGTTGCATTAACTACCACCTTGGCATGCAAACGGTATTCCCTATTCGTCTCAAGGTCTTTACCAACAACACCGCACACAACCCCTAGATTATCCTTTAATAATTGGGTAACCGGAAAATGGTTTATGACCGTAGCTCCCCTTTCTATACAAGTTTGAGCAAGATTTACGGCCAACCTTGAATCATCAAATTGACCATCATGATATACAACTCCACCCTTTAGTTTATTTCTTTTAAGAGTTTTTGCACGCTCCAGTGTCTCCGACTTGCCAATATGCACTGATTTGCCCAAGCTCAACCCGCCCGCCAAATAGTCATATACCTTGAGTCCTATTGTATAAAACATACCACCCCACCATTTGTAATTTGGGATAATAAATGATTGATTTTTTACCAAATGGGCCGCATTAGCAGCCAATAATCCCCTTTCGTATAAAGCTTCTTTAACCAATCCTAAATCACCCTGAGCTAAATAACGAACCCCACCATGAACCAATTTTGTACTTCTACTTGATGTTCCTTTGGCAAAATCGATCTGTTCAAGCAAAAGGGTTTTATAACCTCTTGTAACACTATCCAGTGCTACCCCTAAACCCGTTGCACCGCCCCCTATAATAATCGTATCCCATTCTTTGTATGGATTTAACTCTTCTATTATTATTTTCCTTTCAAATATATTCACTTATGAAAATTTTCAATTTAGGCCAATATTAATTAAAATATTATTAAAACAAAAGTATTTAATAATAAAATGAAGAATTATGAAACTTTTTAATGCTTTTAAACATAACTTGATAAAATCTGAAATTCCCAGACAAGGTATAATTAGGCTATCCAATAGGTATTTGGTTTCGTTTTGTTCTATTTTTACATATTGTGAAAATTTTTTTTGTATTTTGAAACACACAAAGATTCTGGGAAAAAGAATTAATGGGAAAGCGTACATTACAATACTGCATCTTCATTAATTGTCTAGAATATATTTCACTCGTAAATAATTAATCGTACAATGATGAAAAGACATCAGATCATTTTGGATAAATTAGATCAGGAAAAGTATGTTGAGGTGTTAGACCTATGCAAATCGCTTGGTGTATCTGCTGTTACTATTAGAAAAGACCTTAAATTTTTGGAAGATAAAGGTCTATTGTTTCGAACTCATGGCGGAGCTTCATTGGAAGACCCATATATTAATGATCGACATGTAACTGAAAAAGAAAAAATATCAGTAGAGGAGAAGAGTGGAATAGCACTTACAGCCGCCAAACTCATTGTAGAAAACGACACTATCT
Source organism: Arenibacter sp. P308M17 (assembly GCF_003426735.1). Taxonomy (GTDB): domain Bacteria; phylum Bacteroidota; class Bacteroidia; order Flavobacteriales; family Flavobacteriaceae; genus Arenibacter. The sequence continues at coordinate 449,617 of NZ_QVON01000001.1, read as the reverse complement.
TGATAGGTTCGGGTACCACTGTGCAGGCATTGGCAAAATCCATTAAGCCAATAGGAAAACTAATGGTAATTACATCTTCTTTATATGTTGTATTGGAATTAATTAAATTTAAGGAAGTAGATGCCCTACAATTGGGTGGATACGTTAGACATAGTTCCGCTTCTGTAGTTGGCAGCTATGCTTTACACATCTTAGAAAACGTTTCCTGTAGCAAACTCTTTTTAGGTGTAGATGGAATAGATTTGGAATATGGATTAACTACCTCTAATTTAGAGGAGGCACAACTTAATAAAAAAATGTTATCCTCAGCACAAAAAACCATAGTCTTGGCCGATTCGTCCAAGTTTGGCAAAAAAAGCTTTGCCCGAATATGTGGTTTGGAACAAATAGATCATATTATAACTGACAAGGGCATTTCTACCACGGTTCTGGACAAACTTGAGGATATGGGCATATTAGTAACAATTGTGTGATTTTTTGAATTTATGCAACGTAATGCATTATCCCAAGGCATGTCAAGGTAATACTTTGAAAAAAAACATTTTACATCTTTAGGCATTTATGAACTAGGCAAATTACGATTGCGCCTAAATTCGATTTTATTTAACACTTATCTTCTGAAACACTATAAAATAAAATCGGGAACCCTGTGCGGTTAGGTTATGGTAAGATTTGGGGAAACACTTTTTAGCACAGCTTGATCCCAGCACTAAATAAAATTGGGATAAGGCCTCCTTACCCATCAATCAATCAATCAACTAACCAACTCAACCCAAACAAACATTATTTAATTTTTTCAGTATGCCTTTGGTATAATATAACGGATTCATTATTTCTGGCCACCATAAAAGCTTTCCTTTTTTCTTGTCCCAAATATATAACCGCTGCTCCCCTTACATCTCCTTGAACATAGAATCCAGACTCTTTGGAGGGAATAGTTTCAAAGCTACCATTTGCAGATTTATTTAGATATAGACCATAACTTGCATCATTTCGGGGAGTTTCGACTTCCGAACCATATAGATTTCCGAAGAAAACTAGATCTGTATCTTTTGCACTTTTGTTCTGCAGAGTCAATATTTTATTTATTGACGAAATCTGTGCACTATTTGGGAGTGGAGCAAAATCAAAATATTGATTGTCCACATTAATTAGAATACTACTTGCAAAATTAGTAGCTGCCAAATGACGGGCTTTGTCCAAGCCCTCACCATAAACCTCACTTAAACTGGCCTTGCCAAAGTCCTCATACGTCTTAAACTTTTTCTTTATAAAGGGCATTTGGCCAGAAGAACATTCCCGCCCGCGCAAAGGATACATTTGCTCCCCTTCATGGTATCCTAAAACAATATCGTTGGTATTATTATCATCAAAATCATTTAAATATAAATGAAAGGGCTCCTCTTTTGAAGCCTTATATTTATAATTAAGCCCTAAGTTGCCTGCAATGATATCTGTGTCCCCATCATAATCAACATCGGCAGCCGCAAGACTAAACCACCAACCTACATTATTATTTAATCCAAATCGTTCGGATATGTTTTGAAATTCATTGTTCCTGCAGCTAAAGGCCTGAATATTTCCCCATTCTTGGGCAATAATCAGTTCTTCAAATTGATCGTTATCCAAATCCACCCATAACGCGTCTGTTACCATCCCTAAATCATTAAGTCCGGGAAAAACTTTATCCGTGACATCCTTAAATTCAATGCTACCACTATGGGATACATTTTTTAACAGTAAACTTTTTGCAGGATAACCATAGTTTTGGGGCTGTAACCTTGACCCGATGAACAGATCCAAATTACCATCCCTATCATAATCCAAAGTCTTAACAACCTGGCCACTACCAAGGATTTCGGGAATAGCATTGTTGTTTCTTATAAACTCGCCCTTACCATTATTTTCATAAAAACGGTCCAAATAAAATAAATTTCCGGCTTTTTTTTCGTTACCACCACTTACAACATACAAATCTTGGTCTCCATCTTTATCGGCATCCATAAAAATAGCACCGGTATCCTCATGGTTTTTGTCCAATAAAAACGATTCCATTCGCCTGCCCTCAAACTTATTAGCAGTAGTTTGGACAAACAACATCCCCGATTGACCCATTGCCCCTCCAACATAAAAATCATCCAAACCATCACTATTCACATCAGCAACAGCAAGACATGGTCCAAATTGTGACATTTTATGGGGCAATAAGGATTCCAAAGAAAAATCATTATAATCATTTTCCTCATGTTTAAAGTTGATGCCATAGTCCTCCGTTATATCCAGAAATGTATAGTCCGGCTTATCCTTTTCGAACGTTACTGTCCCTACAGGGGCATATTGAATAAAAATTTCTTGGTTAGCCTTTATATTGGTCAAGATCTGGCAATCCCCATCTGGCCAAATTACTTTAACGGAATCAATTTTATCAATATTTCCAAGTCCAAAATGAATAGGTGTAGCCATAGCGGATTGGAAACCTCTTGAAAAATAATTTTCGGCATAAAAGGTCCTATTGTCGGCCTTGATCTCTATGCGGGCCCCAATGCCATCAATATTCCTATCCGGCCCTTTTAATATTATTTTCAAAAATGCATTTTTAGACTGATTGTTACGATACAATTGGGCGAAATCATCCGTATTATTGACTACGATATCCAAGTCCCCATCATTATCAAAATCGGCATATGCTGCGCCATTTGAATAGGTAGCCGATTGATTTACGGCGAGTTTATTGAATTTTAGATCTCCTTGGTTCAGATAAAAATAATTTTCCTTTTTTCGTTCAGGCAACTTGTCCAATAGATCATCCACATACTTTGCCAGATCCACTTTTCTGCTGCGTTGCCCTTCTTGATATTTTTCCTCCAAATAAATAGCAAAATCATTATTTCTGAAATCCATTTTAATGCCGTTGGAAACAAACAGATCCCTATATCCGTCGTTATCCATATCCAAAAGCAATGGTGCCCAACTCCAATCCGTACTGGATATATCTGCCAGTTGCGCTATATCCGAGAAGGCTGGGATATTCGTATTGGGGTACCTACCATTGTTAATCTGAAGAGCGTTGTACATATACTGCCTATGAAGACCCAAATTCTCAATATTATAAAATTGAGCTACATTCATACCGCTCATACTTGTCTTTTGGGTATAATTATCCTCAGCCATCATATCAAGTGATACTATGTCCAATAAGCCATCATTATTGATATCGGCAATATCATTGCCCATAGAAAAAGTGGACATATGATTAAATGACTTATGGGAACTTTCCGTAAAAGTGCCATTTTGATTGTTCAAATAAAGATGATCCTTTTCATAGTAATCATTGCTTATATAAACATCCGGCCAACCATCATAATTTACATCCCCAACGGCAAGACCCAGGCCAAAACCGAGATTATTGCTGATAATTCCTGCCTTTTCAGTTACATTGATAAACATTCCATCATCATTGCGGTAGAGTTTTTCCCCAATCTTATCGGATGTTCCATTCATTATTTCAGCTGTCTCCTCTATCCCGTACATTTCTATATTATGGTTGATCAAGAACATGTCCAGATCCCCATCACGGTCATAGTCAAAAAAAGAAGCTTGGGTGGAATAATGTGGCAAGTCCAGTCCATACGATTTCGCATCCTCCTCAAAGACAGGGATATTGTCTTTATTCATTCCTTTATTGATCAATAACAGATTGCGTAATGGCTCATCGGATTCAAACCGACCTGATCTAAGAATGTAAATATCCTTTAAACCGTCATTGTTGATATCCACAACGGTCACACCTGTAGGAAACCCACCATTGCCTTGGGCATTGGCAGTTACACTTACATTTCTGAACTTTAGGTTTCCTATATTTAAGAATAACTTATTGGTCCGAAGGTTGCTAATAAAATAGACATCTTGAAGTCCATCATTGTTAAAATCGGCCACGGCAACCCCTCCCCCATTATAAAAGTATTCATAGTAAAATCCGTTCATGGTAGTGGTTTCCTCCAGCTTATTGACAAAATTGAGACCGGTATCCTCAACCCCTAGTACGGTATATAATTCCTGCTCTTCCCCAATAATCTTTTGGGCCCGATCATCGGAACAAGAAAGGAACTCTAAACCAATAATCAACAGAACGGATGTGAAAATAAGGGTCTGAATTTTTTGCATCATACCCCAACAAATATTTTTTTCTTTTGGGCGGTATATACCCAAAATGAGATTGTAATAGTCAATGTTATTAGCGTGCCACCTATGTATGAAATATCATTGGGCAATTGGAAACCTTCTGGAGCTATCAAAATATAGGTACTACATACCATGGTCATAAAAATTGCCGGTAAAAGGGTAACCCAATATGCCTTGTTTTCATAAATTAAATAGGCGGTTATTGTCCATAGCACAATCATGGCCAAGGTTTGGTTGCTCCAGGCAAAATAACGCCATATAATTCCAAAATCGATTTGGGTAAGCACAAAGGCTACTACAAATAGCGGCAGACTAATAAGAAGTCTGTTGATTATTTTTTTTTGGTCGGATTTAAATATATCGGACAATATTAGACGTGCAGACCTGAAGGCGGTATCGCCAGAAGTAATCGGGGCGGCAACAATACCCAATAAGGCCAGTACCCCCCCAATTTGGCCCAGCATGTTAAGCGATATCTCATTTGCCGCCCATGCAGCGTTGTTGTTATTGGCAATCATAGCGCCGTTTAAACCTTCCACATTACCAAAGAAGGTCATTGCAGCTGCGGCCCATATCAGGGCTACGATACCTTCTGTGACCATTGTGCCGTAAAAGATCTTTCTTCCGTCCGTTTCATTTTTCATGCAGCGCGCCATGAGCGGGGACTGGGTGGCGTGGAATCCGGAAATGGCACCACAGGCTATGGTTATAAAAAGGATTGGAAACAAGGGGGTCGCCTCTGGATCACTGGTCATATTTCTTAAATTACCCGGCACCAGTTCCGGAATGTTGTAATCCCCAAAAAAAAGTGCAATTACCAAGCCAATGGCCATTAGCAACATGGCCACGCCAAAAATAGGGTAAAGTTTACTTATCAACTTATCTATTGGCAGCAAAGTGGAGAGTATATAATAAACCAAAATAATGGCTACCCAAACCCATACGTTCCAGATATTCCCGGTCATTCCATCTATTATTTTGGCGGGACCTACCAAGAATACGGTCCCCACAAAAATTAATAGGACCACTGAAAAAAGGCGCATAAACTGTTTGGCAGTAGGTCCTAGATAAATTCCGACCACTTCACTAATACTCAATCCATCATGCCTAATGGACAACATTCCGGAAAAATAGTCGTGTACCGCACCTGCAAAGATGCTTCCCAATACGATCCACAAAAAAGCGGCAGGCCCAAACATGGCCCCGGCAATGGCACCAAAGATGGGTCCCAAGCCTGCAATATTCAGAAACTGGATCAGAAAGACCTTCCATGTGGGCAATGTCATAAAATCAACATCGTCCCGAAGTCTGACCGCTGGAGTTTCCCTGTCCTTATCGACCCCAAATATCCGCTCCATCAATTTCCCGTATGTGAAATAGCCCAGTACCAAAGCTCCAATAGATAATAAAAATGATATCATTTCGATAATGTTATAATTATAAAATTAATTTTTCCAAATCAATCACCTCTACCCCAATTATTCCAAATCCTCTAAAAATTCAGTTACAATGTAGGCGTATGTGTGGTTACCCGACTCGGCAAACCGCAAAAGTTGTGCGTTAATATCAGGATTGGTCTTTACGGTATTTTCAATAGCCGATAGATACAATTTCAGCTGATTTTTGGTCATTAACTCCAAATTGCCGGCCAAGGAGACCAAAACCTCGACTGGAGCCTTCTGAATATGATTTAGCAACAAGCTTCTATTATTGATATCGACTTCTGCAAAGCTCGCCCAAAAAGGAATTTGTAGACTATCTGTTTCCCAGAACAATTTAGGAAGATTTTGCACAATATAGGTACGGACCAGTGGAATACTTTCCCTAAAAATTTGAGCAATTCGGTCCTTATGTTCCATGTATTCGGATTCTCTCAAGGAATTAAGGGCATACATTTGATAATCCACCTCCCTGCTCATGAGCATATAATTCTTTAATTCCTCATCGAACATAGATGCGGTATATTTCTGGAGCTCTGCCTTAATTGGACCATTAGCAATATTCCATGCCACATAACAGGAGTAGAGCGCCCCATCTACCACAGACTCCTTAACCTCAGCTATTGTAGCACCGGCTATGGCATCTACACCATCCAATTGTGGCTCTTTTGGTTTTGATACCAACTCATCAATTTTCCTTCTTTTAAGAATTGAATTATCATCCAACAATAACTGGTGTAATTTTTCATAATCCTGCTCCACAAATTCCACATGATCATGTTTTGTTAGTGCTTGGCCTTCCACCTTATCAAAACCAACATAAGCTCCCAATAAATTCCAATAAAGTGTAAGGTACATTAACCTACATTCACCATCGGCACAAACGGGAGTACAAATATCCGCTGTATAGAGAACTGGTCTTTGCAGATCGGTTACGAGCATATCTACATTTTGATTGCCCATCGCCTCCACCTCAATATAAAAAGGAGTTGCCTTATTGTTCAATGCAAGGCCATCTTGCCATTCCATGGCATAGTACTCCGGCTTTTTTGTAATCCCCCTATCTTGCCCATCACCGTTGTAGTTCATGACCAATTTTTGGGTCGACAAAAATCCCAATCCGCAAATTAATATGTTGACAACTATTAATTTCATGATAATTTACCTGCCCAAGGCATATAACAAGACCAGTTACATAGTCTTTTTTAAGATTGGGACAACTATTTTTTGGAGTCTGGAATGGGTGTATATTTTTGTTTTTCGATAAGCTCCATATATTCATCCAAATAACCCGTATAAATATCCCTAGGGTCTACCTCGTACTTTTTACAAAGTGATGCCGCAAAACCTACGGCCGCACCCATTTGTCCTGTGGTCCTCATTACCCTAGGCCCACCCAGGCCAACATGGGAAGTACTGAAATTTCTCCCCGCCATAAATAAATTACTAATATTTTTTGAATACAAACTTCGATAGGGAATGTAATATTTGGGGGTCTTATAAAAAAGTGCCTCAGAAATAAAGTCGGGGTTTTTCTCATCCTCCAACACCGTCTGATAATGCACATCCACTTCCCTGGTTTCTTCAACTACACCATCGGGAAAAGTACGGCCAGTTTTAGCATCGTTCAATGTAAAAATATAATCCCCTACCAATCTTCGGGATTCACGTTTACCTACCAAATAAGATACCCATTCCAATTTTCGATTGGCGTTTTCAGGTTGTTTTTTGGCATTTGCAAATGAGCCATAAATAGCTCGGAGCATATGATCACGAATTTCTTCTGCATCATCGATCTGATTAAGGTCATTTCGACTAAACTCCCACTGCCATTCCCCTTTTACCTTTGCATAATCCTTAGCCACCGGCATTGCCCAAGGTACCTTTGGAAAGTCGACCTTTTGTTCTACCTCATAGGAACGCCAAAGAACAGAAGACCCCATCACCGCATTGTCGGGTTGCTTTGGACTCCATAATTCCCCGTGTTCTTTCCATTCTTCCCCGTATTCATCTACACTTTCCCTACCATATGAAAATTCCGCACCGGCCCAAAAACCTATCCAACCATCTCCTGTAGAATCAACAAAAAGCGGTGCATTAAACCGAATGCGCTCCCCTGTTGCGGTCTGGCGTGCATCTACATAGCTAATTCTGTTTTCAACTGCCTTGGCATCATAGGCCCTCCAGTTTAAAAAGAGGGAAATGTTGTTATAACTTTTTACATTGTTGTCCCTTTTTATCTGGTCTTTATGTGCTTCCGGTGAACCATTGGGATAATGTTCCGTATCCAACTTTTTTAAGATCCTCTCAAAATTGCCATATATCCCTAAGGTATGTACCCTAATCTCACTACTTGCATTACCCCCCAAAACGGGCCTATCGTGAATCAGGGCAACCTGAAGTCCTTGCTCCGCAGCTGCAATTGCAGCTGCACAACCGGCAATTCCTCCACCTACGACTACAAGATCATATTTTTTAGTCACCTCCGGTGCCAAGGGTTCCATAACCACTGTTTTCCTCCAAGCGGTCAACTTTTTTAAAGATGAAGGCGGTTCATTATCCGAAGTAGTAAAATAGATTGCATCACAGCGCCCATTGAAACCTGTAAGGTCTACTAGTTCCAAAACATTTTTTTTATTCTTGATTTGTATGGCCCCGGCATATTCCCATCCCCAACCGGATCGGAGACCCAAGGTATTTTCCAATAACACATCATTTACTTTTATTTGAAATTTCCCTGGGGCTTCCCATTCCCCAGGTACCCAATTCTTGGTGCGAACCCAGACCTTATACTTGCCATCTTTCTTAAAATTCACTTCAGTCTTTGCATTTTTCACCGGTTCTCCCATACCGTGGGCCAGAAGATAGGAAGAACCCATCTGTTCAATGAATTGTGGATCAACGACCCATCCACCTGTATCGTCAAAACTTTCCGCTTCCAACAACAAATCTTGGGAAATCATAAAATTTATGTTGAAGAAGCACAGAATCAGAACTAAATATTTCATTCGGATATATATTAATTGTTAAAAAAAACTTATTCCTCTAGGAGGTTATGGCATCTAATACTTCCATTCTATTTCCTCCGTAAATAATACAAAATTTTACCTATACTCCAATTGCACGGTTGCCTTACAGTCTTTATCCGCTACAATCCTGATCCATCTAGATTGAAAGTTATCAGGAAAGGTATAGTCATACTCCCCACCTCCCTTAACAGTTACCTCCTTATAGGTCATCCATGGTCCATGCCCTATAGGCTCTACCTCAATCTTGTAAGTAACCGATATATTGGATAGATTGGAAATTTTGATATTTTTCTTGTCATAAAATCCTATCAAATAGGGGTCACTAGGTATATTGGCCAATACCTCGGTATCTTTCCATGGCCCCCCTACACCCACTGGTTTGCCCAATTTCCACAAATCATCTATAGTTCCCGCCCATACCTTGGCTTTCCCGTCATTAGATGTGATAACATGTTCATTGTCTCCCATAAAATCGTTTTCAATACCGGTTAACACGAACAGTCCACGGTATGATGCATAATCATGAATAAGCATATTATGGGAGGAAACAGGCCGTATTTTTGCAAAACCATCGGCATTCTCTGCAGGCAACTCATAAAAGGTACCTGAGCAATTTAATAGATCGCGTTCTGTAGAAACCTCCCGACATATACGTAGTGCTCCGTTATCCATCCCTTCGCCGTAGGCATCATTGCCCTTGGGCAATCTCCAGCGTCTCCCCTGATCGTCTACTATTAAAACAGAAGCCGCATCGGTTGTCACCACGTTTTTGGGTATGGCGACCTTGTCCCGCATTAATTGCACGGTTTTGTCATCCTCTTTTTTAACCAAGTTCAATAAAGAATCCAATTCGTAGTATCCGGTTTCCTGGAATCCCGAAGTGGAGACCTTTCCTGCCAAAACCCCAAGGGTCCGTCTGTTGTCCCCAAGGGCCCAAAGTAGCCCACCAGTGGCATTCCTATCCGAGATATCCGCTATTCCCCGGAACATCTCATTTGGTTGGACGTTCCTGTTATCCGTATCACTATAGAAAAAATGAACTGTGGCCTTTGTAGCTTTGTTTGGCTTAATGCGTACCCACTCCCCTATTTCGTTATCTTGGAACATTATATGCTTGGACTCGCCTGCTAGAGCATCAACAGTTTTTAAAGGTGTCCAGTTGCCATCTCCCTTTTTATCTACTTCAAAGTAAAAAGTAACCGTTGAATTACCTTCGTTCTTGATCCAGGCCGATCTTTTATCCCAACCTGTAAAAAGAAATGGTTCGGAAAATTCATTGCCCCCAATTTCTTCGGAAATCCAGACCGCACCTTCAGCTGTATTAGGTCCCAATTCATCGGGCTTATCCAGAGTGGTAAACCAAAGGTTGGAATTGGATTGCCCAGGACCTATCAAACTACCTTTCTGCTTACGCGTATTTAAAAACTCTTTCTCTGCAGAATCGTCACAACCAAAAATCAATTGATCGTTCCATCTAGAAAAATCGCCAATTACTTTAAGATAGGATGAACGAGGTCTAATACCAGCAGAATTATTGGCCGTAAAGGTTTCTGGAAAATGCCAGAACATGCCATGCATGGTCATTAGGAACTCTGGGGTTTCTTCAGTGCCAATATTTCTTATCCTAGGCCATTCCGTATTCCAACCATGTGCGCCGTCGTAAGAATGACTCGCCTTGGGCAGCCTGTAATAGTTCCATCCGGTTTCTGGATTTCTAACACCTATAAGCACCGATTTAAAATCCCAGCCCGTGGCCCAAATGGGGTCATTTTCCGGATCTTTATTTCCGTAAATACCTCCTGGCCCCGTAACTTCCACAAATTGGTTTCGACGAACCACATTCCAATCTTTCCCATCCCATTCCGACAATGAACCGGATTCCACATCAAATTTTCCTAAAGCCTCATGATTGGCCTCCCCATTATTACTATATACCATAACGCCCTGCCCTGAATACAATCCCTTTCCATGGGCACCAGGTAATAACGGACCATATTGTGCCATGTCTTTGGCTGTCCGCAATGCATTGGCATCTGGGTAAAGCGTTGTTGGCTCCAAGGTATTTACATCAACCTCATAAAACCCTTCCTCCATGGTAGCGTAATATATTTTACCCTCAGGATCAAATAAATGTCGGGCATTCCCAGTATGCCTCCCGGGCATTTTCCCATAGGGAATGGCCCTTACCTTTCCTTCTCCATTTATGGCATACGGACCTATAAACAGCTTATTACTTTCCAAGTGTACCATACGATTGGCGGGGGTTCCGCCAATACTCTCTTCCCTTACTTCTTGATCCAGATCTGAATTTATGGAGTACAGTTTATCCGAAGAACCATTGGGTTGATGAGGACTATAGGTCATTACCCATAATTTATTGGCCCAGGGTACCACGGCCCCGGTTCCGCATTCACCTCCTAAATTGTACATCGCCAAATGTGGGTATATCCCACTAAGTGAAATATATTTATCCGCTTTCCCCTCGGTTTCACTTTTATCCATATTGTCTTTGCAGGATAGGGCAAAACCAAACAACAGTATCCCCACAAGAGAAAAGAAATTTGTTTTTATAGCTTTTATCATTATTATTTTTTTGATTTTGTAATCGCGTAACCAATTTCAATTAATTTATATCTCAAAAAATTAAGGGTCTAGAAGTATTTCCAATACCAACTTTGACGAATCCTCTTTTTGAAAAAATAAAAAAATCCCCAGAAATATTGTTATTCCCGGGGAATAAACTATGAACTCATCTTGACTTTTTCTATTCCCTGCAAAATCATCATTTTGCACCCTAATTTTGTCTTTTCTCTCACCGTAGCGCTGCTATGCTGCTCCAAAAAGCCTTCATTAGGATACAAAAGCATAACTTTTCGGTTGAAAACAAAAAGTCAAGATGAGTTCTATTAATAACCTGTATTTTGGGTTAAGTTAGGGTTCAACAATCGCTCGGAAGCAGGTATTGGCCATAAATATTGACGCTCTGGAAAATTAATGGTATTAAGTGACCTACATAGCCCGGCATTCAACAATGCTGAAAAATCAGGTAGGCCATCTTCGTCTATTTCCGGTACCATTCCCCAAAACCACAGGCCAGGGGTTACAACATCATCCATTAAGGGGCCAGTTGGAGGTACCGTTACATTTCCATCCGTTGCCACATTCAACAAACCGTAGGAAGTACCTGTAAGGGCCTTTTCAGCCAAACGCCATCGTATAAGGTCCATATATCTTCTGCCTTCAAAAGCGAGTTCTGCCCGTCTTTCACTTCTAACCTTTCGCCTTAGTTCATCTTGATCTGTAGTGGTCACCGCTGGATTTGGTATACCTGAATTGGCGTATGCCCTATCACGTACTGCATTAATTGCCGCAAGTACACTGGCATCAATTTGATCCAATTCAATTTTTGCCTCCGCATACATCAATAAAACATCGGCATACCTGATAACCGTTAAATCCGGATCCGTAAGATAGTCCTTCCAATCCTCGTCTATTCCTTTTTTCCATGCCAAACCATTAAAGGAGGCAAAAGCGGCAACAGAGGGGGTATCATTATTTTTTATAAGACTATTGGAAGAATAATCCATTACTTCCTTTTTTGCAGGATGTGGGGTATATTCCAAATTCATAAAATTGGAACCATCACTTGGGGCCAATCCATCGCCCTCTTCCAAAGAACCAAAGGGTACAATGGTAATACTACATCTTGGATCTCTATTTTTAAATGGGTTTTGGGGATCAAATAATGGGGATTCGTCTATAGGTAATCCATCTACGCATTCAAAGGAAGCCAGTAGTTCCCAGGTGGGTTGCCTTGCCCCCCAGCCCCCATGATTTCTTGGAAGATAATCGCGAACATTATCGTTCCTAATCTCATTTAGATCCACATTTCTGGGAATATGGAAAATAGTTTCTTTGGAATTTTTAGTACTGGCGATAAAAAGCTCTTCAAAATTTGGATAAAGCTCATATTCCCCTAAATCCATACAATCCTCAGCCGCTTCCGCAGCCGTGGCATTATCTCCCATATATAAGGCAATCCTAGCTTTCATGGCATAGGCCGCTCCCTTGGTAGCATACTTTAATCCATCATACGAAACCGGTAAATTAAGAGTTGCATCATCATAATACGCATAAATTCTCTGAAGTATTTCATCCTTATTGGTCCTACCTATTTCGAAAGATTCATCAACGGTAAGTTCTTCCTCATAGAAGGGAACGTCACCGTAATGAGAAATTAGGTATGACCAATAAGATGCCCTTAAAAAGTTAGCTTCTGCCTTAAACAACCTTTCATCCTCATCTGTAAGAAAATCCTGTGATTCCAATTTCTCCAATACCACTAAAACCCTGGTAATTCCCTTGTAGATATTATCCCAATTGGTATTAGCAATCCCATACTCCGAAGAAACGGTTCCAGCTTTAATTGCATCCAAGGCATCCCTTCTCTGCCAATCGTCCGTCCAACCTTCAGCAGATTGGTCCACGGGCCAAAATACTTCCCTATAGCCCTCATTCAAAGATTGTCTAAATTGATCTTTATTCTGATACCAACTTCCAGAACTGGCGGCATCCTCTTGCACCAGATCCAACTCAGTACAGGAAATTCCCAAAAGCAGGAATCCCAGACCAAAAATTGTTCTATATATATAATTTTTCATTTTTATAAGTTTAAAAATTAGCTTTTACCCCAACAATGAAGGACTTTGTGATTAAATATCCGCTCCCCTGCTCCGGATCTATCCCTTCCGGCAACCTATCCACTGTAAACAGGTCGTTTCCCGCAACATATAATCTTAATGCAGAGAATCCGTTTTCCCCAAATATTTCAGAGGGCAAGGTATAACCAAGTGTAATGTTCTTAACCCTTAAATAGGAACCATTGATCAACCAGTAATCTGAAAAACTATTGTAGTTATTGCCCACAGCGTTTTCGGACAACCGTGGATAGGCTGCCTTTAAATTCTCATCCGGAGAATTATAGGCACTCCAGTAATTACCTGCGTATAGGGTAGAAGGCGACAGCCAACTTTCTTGAAATGGTCTGATAAAGTTGGAGGATAGGTTAAAACTTTGCTGTCCTACACCTTGAAACACCACTCCAAAATCAAACCTTTTGTAGGCCAAATTAAGATTGCCCCCGTACTGATATCGCGGTAATGAACCGCCTAAAATAGTCTTGTCCAATTCATTTATCACCCCATCAGGAGTACCGTCCGGACCACTGATGTCCTTATATTTAATGTCTCCAGGGCTAACCGCATCACTGGTTGTGGCCGAATTATCAACCTCCGCCTGAGTTTGATAGAGTCCGTCCGATTGATAACCATACCAAGATCTAAATTCAGTTCCCTCTTCAGACAAAAAATTCCCATCAAATAAACGTTTTCCACTAACATTACCTATTATGGATTTGGAATCGAAAATGTTAAAAGAGGTTGTCAATCTTACATCCCCTATACTTTGACGATAGGTTAACCCCAATTCCCAACCTTTGGTATCCATTCCTCCCACGTTGACTGTTGGATCGTCATAACCACTTAACGCCGGTATACTAAGATCTAAAAGCATGTCTCTGGTATCTTTTTTAAAATAATCTGCGGTTATGGACAATCTGTCATTGAAAAGGTTTAAATCTATACCAAGATCCAAGGTTGTAGTGGTTTCCCAAGTTACATCCTCAATAGCCAAAAAACGTTGGGCGGCAGACCTTACCGCCTGTACATTGCCCCCATTGGCGATTAAGGCATTACTGAATTGAAGTACCGATAAGTAAAGGTAGTTCCCCAATCTATCGTTACCAAGGCTACCATAGGATGCCCTTAATTTTAAAAATGAAATAGCTGGATCCAGGGCTTCCATAAAATTTTCGTTGGAAACAACCCATCCTCCAGAAACAGAGGGAAACGACCCCCATCTATAATCTTTTCCAAATCTGGAAGAACCATCCCTTCTAACCGTACCCTGTAGATAATATTTATTATTGAAATTATAGGCCACCCTTCCGAAATATGAGGAATAGGCGTTTTCCGATACACCTGTACCACTATCAAAAACCTTGTCTATAGGTGCTTGATTGAGGAAGGGATAATCGCTACTGACAAATTCATTGCCCCTAACACCCAAAGTTTCACTTTGGGATGAAAACTCTTCATAGCCTATTACACCACTAATATTATGATTGCCAAAACTTTCTTCATAATTCACCAGAGCTTGGGTGGTAATGGTGTTGTCATTGGCCCTTCTTTCAATAAGATAGGTTTGGGTTGAGTTGTGACCCGAAATATAATTGGGATTAGCCAATTGGTTTGGGTCATCAAAGCCCCAATAAGGAATTGATTTATTAAAGAATTTATATTTATTAAATTCGAAATTGGGAGCCAAATTCACGGAAATCTTAAGAGCATCGTTAGGTTTATAAAACAATCCCACTTTTCCGTAAAACAGGTAATTTTCATTGGTCTGGTACCCCCCTTGATGCAGTTGCGCATACATATTGTCCCCAGATTTACTTTCGCCTATCCTCCCATCGGCCCATATGGCCGCATAAACTGGTGCAGATTGTATTGCCCTGGCCGTTGGATCTGCGGTTGGCCTATCATCCTTTGTCAATCTCATGGCAAAATCCAATGTCGCACCAAGTTTATTCGATATTTTTATATCGTTGTTGATCCTTGCATTATATCTTTTCCAGTCCCGATAGGCGTACAAGGCATCTTGATACTCATAACCAAAGGAGGCATTGGTCCTTACCTTTTCTGACCCCCCACTTATATTGATGTTGTGACGATATCCCGATGAAGACTTCCTAAGTATGAGGTCTCTCCAATTGGTATCTGGATACTGGTCTGGATTAATCGCATTGTTGGCTGTATAGTTGGAAATGAGTTCCTCCGACCAAGTAGGGTATTCATTACCATCATTTCCATTGTCGTTCCAGGCCTTTTCATTATCCATTTGCATATAGGGTATGGCAGCCACCGTTTTTCTGGTCTCCGTAGGCGTATTAATAAAATACTCCCCACTATATCCCAAGTTGAAAACCTCACTTTTCCCTCTTTTTGTAGTAATGATAATGACTCCCGCAGCAGCCCTTGACCCATAAATGGCAGCTGAAGCCCCGTCTTTAAGAACCGAAATACTTTCTATTTGATCTGGGTTCACGTCATTGATACTGGATACAGGTACGTCATCCACAAGAATGAGGGGAGAACTATTGCCCTGCAAAGTGGTGACTCCCCTAACCCTAACTTCGTTTCCTGCACCAGGTTCCGAGTTGCTCCTAGTAACACTTACACCGGCTACAGAGCCTTGTAAAGCATTGGAGACGTTGGTAGTACTTCGCGCTGCAATTTCATCGCCGTCCACTACACTGACCGAACCGGTAATATCTTTTTTGGCCTGGGTACCATATCCAACAACTACAACCTCTTCCAGCCCAGAAGAACTTTCTTCCAAACTAACATTTACAACTTCCTGTCCATTAATCGCGATTTCCTTTGTTGCAAAGCCAATATAGGAAATGGTTAAACCCGAATTCCCATTTTCAACCGTCATGGAAAAGTTGCCATCAAAATCGGATTGGGTACCATTGGTAGTTCCTTTTTCCACAATACTGGCCCCTGGCAAAGGAACCCCAGTATTGTCCGTAATAGTCCCGGAAATGGAAAAACCCTGTAATTTTGTGTAATTGGTGAGTGTTACGGGCTGCACTGAAACTATTTTTTTCTTGACTACAACCTGTCTATCGTCAATTTTATAATCAAGATCTGTGTTCAAAAATGCATTATCCAATATGGTGGCAACAATTGCATTTTTTAGATGTATGGAAATCTTTTTTTTACTGTTTAATACATCATCCTTATAAAAGAAAACAAATTCACTTTTACTCTGTATTTCCTTAAAGAGCTCTTCAAAAGTTACTCCAGTGACATTAATGTCGATCTTGGTTTGAGCATTGGTTAGGTTGGCATAGACCGAGCTGAGACCGATACATATAAATAATATAAATATCCTCATAATGCTAATTATTCCGCGCCAAAAGGTTTTTTCACCCCACAAGGGAACGCGCTTGATAATTTTATTCATAATTTTGTTTTTGGTAAGTTAATGCTGCTCTAGTACAGCAATGTTAATTTTTTCATGGCCGGTGGATGGGCAAACATCCTCCGGCTTTTTTTGTTGGTTTTTTTGAAGTTCAGGTTTTTCTCATTTGCTTTTCGGTTTAGATGGTTATTGTTATTTTATTTTCGTCTACACGTTCATATTCCAGGTCTGTTGCCTCCCTTATGGTTTCGATCACTTTTTCTATATCCTCCTTCAGGTCCAGGTAACCGGAAAAGGTTCCTTCACCACTGGCTCCCTCGGCGATATTTATCTCCACGTTATAATAGCGCGAAAGTCGCTTTATTATATACCTCAGGTCATCGTTCTTAAAGATCAGTACCCCGTCCCTCCACGAAAAATATTGCTCCACGTCCACTGCCTTGGAACTCATGTTCTTGATATCCCGATCATAGCTGGCCATAGTCCCGGGCAGGATCTGTAACTGGTCCCTTCCCGATAGGATAGAGCCTTCCCCATAACTTATGCGTATACTCCCACTTTTAAGAACTGTATTTATAGATCCCTCGTCCAGATAGTTGCTCACGTTGAATACCGTTCCCAGCACCTCTATCTCCTGGCCCTCAGAAAGCACCATAAAGGGGCGCTCGCTATTGTGGGCCACCTCGAATATAGCCTCTCCGTCCAAGTACACCTCGCGTTTATCAGGTGCGAAAACGGCAGGGTATACCAACCTGGAACCGGAATTGAGCCATACCCTGGTGCCATCCGAAAGTTGTACTTCCGACCTTTTTCCGTAGGGCACGATCAGCGTATTGTAGACCATTTCCTTTTCCTTGGAAACTTGCTGGGCTATAGCTTGGTTATTTCCGATATCCACCCGCTCTCCTGTAGTTGAATAGTTTATCCTGGCTGTTTCCTCGTCCAACGTTACGTTCTCTCCCGAGTCCAGCACCAGCACAACCTTGTCAGGTCCCTTGCCGTCCTTGGCGGCAGAGCTTCTTGCAAAATCGGAAATAGAAACAGCTGGATCTTCCCTTAGGTATACCAGGCCGACGATAATAGCCAAGGAAGCGGCCATGGCCATACCTGTGGCATACCTAACACCGCGTCTCCTTCTTTTAAAGGAATGGACCGACTTAAAAATACGGGCTCTTAATTCTACTCTTTCCGAATCTGTTAACTGATCGGAACCATTAGGTATTGAATTTTCTTTTCTCACTTGTATTGGTTTTAGGGCAATTTCCACAATAAAAAGTAACCCCTACAATACTATAAGCAATTATTTATCCTTTTATAGACAGTATTGATAAAAAAATATTTAAAAAAAAATGATTTTGATAAATATCCCCAGTGAAAAAGGATACTTCCTTAAGGTTTTAAGGGCCCTATAAACGGTAGTTCTTGCCGATTCAATGGATGTGTCCATTATATCCGCTATTTCCTCATAGGTCCGCTCCTGGTCAAATCTAAGGTATAGCCCCTTCTTTTGTTTTGGTGTCAAGGTATCAATAGCTTCATGCAGTTTAAGTGACCTTTCGGCCATCCCCTCTTCTCGAATTAAATCATCTTCATAGGAATCAGTGTAATTTTTGACCAGACTTTTCTTAAGTAAGTTACTCTCAATTTCAAATGGCATGTCTTTCTTCTTATACTGCCTATTAATTTTCCTATTCAAGGATTTTTTCAAATAATATTCCACATTATCAGTATCGGATAACTTGGACCTGTATTTATATAAATCGAAAAATAAATCATGAATACAGTCCATGACATAATCTCTATTGTGATCTTTTCCCATGCCATGGAAAAATAAAACATCTACAAACCTGTCATACAAAGCTCCTAGCGCAGAAGTGTCACCGCATCTTAACTTATTCCAATAGATTATTTCCAATTTTTCGGAACAATCTTTCTTCTGGTCTTTGATATCCATATGCCTAATACCTGAAATCTTTCTTTACTTTAAAGAAAACCTCTGCGTTACTTTTCAAAATTATGTTTGTAAAACCTAAAAAAATAATTCTACAAATATTTTCCAACTATCCTGCCAATAACTTCATGCAGACTTGTGGTTAAGTTATTGATTTACAGAACTTAATTCCATCATGAGGTAAATGAGCAAAGAAAGTCTATGGAATAGGGAATTAGCCAAATATAATGAAAACGCTTAAACAAAAAACGTTCATTTAATCGAATTGTGATATTTAAACAAACAAAAGAAATCAATATTACAACCGAATATAGGCACAATGCGTCCCTACTTCGATTTTAATTGACCCTTTTCCATTGGAACACTATTACATCGAATCAGGATCCATGGGAGATTAAGTTATGATAAGGATTTGTAGACCGTGGTTCCGTATCCTCAAATTAATGAAAAAACAACCCGGACCCTTTGCCAATTTCCACCAAAAACATCCAAAAAATCCTTATTCGAATACTATACTTTTGTTAAAGGTGAGGCATCCGGCCGCACTCCACAACCTAGTATTGGAAGTTCCTAAAAATATGGCGTAAGATAAGTTTTAGATTACTCCCACCTCGAGTACAGTTTGAATATCAAATTCAACCAAAACCCTGTAAATGTTGCCATTTACAGGGTTTTTTATATGCTATGTTCCATTTACAGATCCTGGATCATGACTAATTGTAGCAAAGACCAAGAACGTATATTTTTCCATTTAATATATTTTTAATACTGTTAAGTAACAACTGTTACATACAGAACGAAGCCTTAGCCGTATTTTTGTATCGACTTTGAAAACCAAAACGTACATAGCGGTATTTCTTACCTTCATCTTTTTGGCAAAATTTGCTGCCATAGATGCAAATGGACTGAACCTTCTGTTCAGCGGAAGTGATATATCTTTCCAAAATCCGCATTGTAAAAAAGAAAAATTACTAAAACACACAAAGCAAAATGTAGTATTTTCCCAGGCAGCTTTACAAGCATCGCAAGTGATCACCTTAAACGGCTTTTGTAGTACACAATTTCAATTGGCACCTTTCTCCTGGGAAATAGTTGTTTTAAAATCCACTACGGTTTTCAATGAACACCTTACTTCAAAATTAAGTTATCTATATATTGATAACGACTCTCCGCCACCACGTTTGGTATAACCCCATGGTATAAAATTTAAGGTCGGTGTTTCCTTAATTGTCCCTTTTTCATATAGAAATAAGGTTGGATGGACTATTACTCACAAACACCCCACGATCACAAACATCATTTTAATTTATCTTTTATGACGACAAAAATTTTAGTCAACCGTCGTTCTATACAGCTTTTGCGGGTTCTTGCCAGCGGTATATTTTTAGTGGCCGGTTTTGGACATATATTAAATACGCAAGAAACAGTAGCTAGAATAGAACAAGCCAACTTTAAAGGGATTGCGTATTATTTTGGGGATCCCAGTTGGTTGGTAATAGCCTCGGGCATCGTTATGCTTATTGCCGGTTTTAGTTTTTTAATAGGGTATAAGACCAAATGGGCGGCCCTTGCATTGATAGCCGTTTTAATCCCCATTACCCTAACCGTACAGATAGGACAAATAAACACCTTGGGGCCTTTGTTTAAAAACATGGCCATACTGGGCGCCTTGTTGTTTTTTGTACTGAACAATTTTGATAATAACACTATAAAATAAAAATCATGAAAACGATATTCATCAAAGCAACCGTATTTTTCCTGACATTTTTCGCACAGTCCATACACGCACAGGATAAAAATTCTACAACCGTAAACAATTACGTAGTATTGACCAAAAACGTTGCACAGCTACAGCCTATTATTTTAACTGCCAAGGCTTTAAAACAGGAAGATGGCGCCAACTTTGGGAAGTTTGAGGTCATCATCTGTGGAAAACAAATCGGTGATATTACATCTCCCGAAAAAATGAGTGATTTCGTATCCAAGGCAAATGCTGCTGGAGTGCAGATAATAGCATGCGGATTCTCTTTAAACAAATTCAAGGTTGATAAATCCAGGGTTCCTAAAGAAATAATTACCGTTGAAAATGGAATTCTATATAATTTTCAGCTTCAGAAAAAAGGATATAAAAGTATAACTCTTTAAGCCGGAAAATATGAAATACCTTAAATCAAAGAGTATTGCGTTACTTCTGCTGGCACCCATAGTATTTAGCAGCTGTAAATCTGACAAAATAAAAGAAATGACACAAAAAACATCTAAAAAGGACACCTTGAGCATCACGGTATTACAGACTGCGGATATACACGGTCAGCTCGATACCCACCCCGAACTGTTTTGGGAAAATGAAAAAGTGGTGTTTAAAAACCGTGGCGGAATGGCAAACATCAAAACTATTTTTGACCAGGAGCGCAAAAAAAATCCAAACAGGACCATTATCGTTGATGGTGGAGACTTAATTCAGGGCAGCGGCTATACGGCACTTTCGGAAGGATCCGTCATGACGGAAATTGTAAAAGAAATGAAGTACGATGTCATCATCCCCGGAAATTGGGAAGTCGTCTATGGAAAGCAGATCATGATGGATGTTATGGAAGGCTATGGCACCCAAATTATTGCACAAAATATGTATCACGATCCTTCCCAGAAACCTCTGTTTCCTACCTATTGGGTCAAGGAAATTGAAGGCATACGACTTGGCTTCATTGGCATCAACGATCCAGATGTGCCCATCAGGCAGAACCCTATTTTTAGTGAAGGCATTACATTTAGCGGACTTGACGAAAAATTAAAAAAAACAGTTGATGATATCAAGGTAAAGGAAAAAATAGATGTTCTTTTTTTGGTGACCCATATCGGCATTTTCAAGCAGGTAGCACTATCCAATAACCCCATTGCCGAAAATGTTGACTATATCCTTGGCAATGACACGCATGAACGTATACGAAAACCCATTCAGGGAAAATATGCCAAGGTGACGGAACCTGGTGCTTTTGGGTCTTTCGTAGGCAAATTGAGCTTACATTTTGTTGATGGGAAATTGGTGGCCGATGATTATGAATTGATAGATGTAGATCCGGAAGTTTTTCCGGCCGATCCCGAGATAAAATCCTTGGTGGACCAGGCAAAGAAACCTTACGAACAACATCTTGAAACCGTGATTGGCCATACCAATACCCCTATGTATAGATATTTGACCGTTGAAAACCCAATGGACAATATGATTACCGATGCCGCCCGATGGAAAACGGGGGTAGATATTGCCATTTCCAACGGATTTCGGTTCGGCAACCCCATTGTGCCCGAAAACGGAAAGCCTGCACCCATAACTAGGGCAAATCTATGGAACCTACTTCCGGTAAACGAAAAAGTAAAAACTGGAAAAGCTACGGGAAAACAGATTAAAAATTGGTTGGAAAAAGAAATGCACAATACGTTCTCTGAAAATCCCAACGAACGTTTTGGCGGCTGGTTGATCCGATTTTCCGGGATGAAAGTCAATTTCAACAGTCAAAATGAAAAAGGCCAACGAATTTCAAAAATCACTGTAAATGGCCTACCCATGCAAGACGGACAGTTCTATACCATTTCTGCCTGTGTTCGCCCTGGAGACCCAATGGACAATCTTTGTAGAATGCCCAATGTAAAGGATGTAGAAGTAAAAAATTATACCATTCATGAGGTAGTGGAGGAATACCTTACTAAAAATTCGCCCGTATCACCAACTATGGAAGGCCGGGCCTATTGTGAGTATTTGGGCAAATATTCCTTTTCAACAGTACCAAGGACAGATTATAAGTTTCAATAAAAAAATAAAATTATGGATAAGAAACAAAAGAAAAATTGGATACAGTACGGCATTTTTGCGGTAGTAGCGATAATATTGTACACAACGGGTATGCATACCGAGCTTATTGGCTTTGCACAACGCGGTCTTCTGGCCACGGGCATAATGAACCCCAATGTGGAAAAAATAGCCGAAGAAAGAAACCTTGCAACCCATAATGAAACGGCAACTACGCCAAATCCCACCAAGGCAGATTTCAACCTGAAATTAATTGATAAGGAAGGCAACATCACCTCCTTGGAAGATTTAAAGGGCAAGGTCATCTTTATGAATTTATGGGCTACCTGGTGTCCGCCCTGTATTGCGGAAATGCCCAGTATTGCCAAGTTACATGAAACAATGGGCGACCAAGTGGCCTTTGTAATGCTATCGATGGATAAAAATTTTGAAACGGCCAAAAAATTTGACAAACGTAAAGGCTATAATTTACCCATTTATGCACCTGCAAGTAGTTTGCCCATAATATACAATTCCTCCGCTATACCTACCACTTATATCATAGATGCCGATGGAAACTTGGCACTGACCCATAAGGGTATGGCCGATTATAGCGATTCAGAATTCATAAGTTTTCTGAGAAGTTTAAAGTAAACAATCTATAGAATCGAAACAGAAGGCATATAGGATCGATAGAATTGAATTAATCAACATCACAATGACGGACAAACAACTTTAGACCAAGAATAAAAAGAAGGACTTAAATAAAGTCGATTACACCACAAAGGGGAATTAAATGATTTTGAGCAATTAAATTTAGAAAAGAATTACAAAACAAAAACCTTTGGCTTCGTGTACATACGGAAACCTGCCAGTCCGATTGGGACTTTTCCATTGCTCCCCAGCCGTATAACGTAGAGAAACCAATAAACGGAAACCTCCCTTAAAAATATTTGGCAAACCATTGAATACCATCCAAACCTTCCTGGATATTCTTGACCGTGACCCTACTTGGTTTAAAAGAGGTTATCTTTGGGTCGGTCTCATAGATATCTTCAATAGTATAGGCAATAAAGTTCAGTCCGGCTTCCAATTCCAATTGGTAATCATAGGTGGACTCCACGACATCGCCGGAAAATTGATTCGTGGTCGTACATTTCATGTTCAAGATAGTGGCCTGCGCCAAATAAATGAGTTCGTAGAAAGTACCCTTTTCAGGATTGTTGTAGGCCTCATCTTCCAACCAGGGGATCAAAGCCTCACTCGTCACCGGGAACAACACACCAGCATATCGTCCTTTGTACCACAGCGAAATGGGATTGATGCGAGCGGCCATAATTTCCGGATACACTGCTTCCTCCTGTCCTAAGCAATTGAAAGCTAGAGCATATTTAAGATCGTTTGCAACCATTTGTTGTGCCTCATTGTCGGATTGAAAGCTCTCCTTGGGAGGAAATGTAAATTCCAGCGTTCCATCGGCCTTTAATTGTCCAATGGTAATGGACCTGTCGAGACCCAAGGGCCAGATGGCAATATCCATCCCCTTCATCCCCTTTAATGGGTTGACAAGTTTTCCCGTTAAGGTTTGGGCACTGCCCAATATGCAGAGCAGTAATGCGAGAAGTGTAAACAACTTTTTCATATCTAAAGGCGTTTTGGTTTTTCCGTTGTGGATAAGGGTCGTTTTCATCTGGAAAAGCACAATGTCCCTGTCCCGTGAGCTGTTCTTGAACCGGAACAGGATCTTGTGCTTGCCATCCCTAAAGTTTTTGAAAAGGGATACCGGTTCCTGTGATTTCCACTCGGCCATCTTGTTCCATCCTTCCACGTTCAATGTTCCCGAAAGGGATTAACCCGAAACGTTGGAGACAACAAGACAAAATATAAGGAATAATATACAACTTAAAGATCTCATATAAATTTATTTTTTAAGGGTTTTTGATAGCTTCATCCCATATAACGGACCTTTTTGTCAAGATCAACAAAAAACATCTGCCAAATCAAAAATAAGGTTATTTTTCAATTGGGCAGATGCTTCCGTTTTATTTCAATCCACTGCGGTCACGGTGAAGGTATAGGGCATGGTCCAAGTGTCCGGCAAAGGTTCCCCAAGGTTGAGGTCGGCCGTTTTGCCATCATTCATAAACGTACGTGCCCGCACAAAATATGTGCCCGCATCAAGCGTGGAATTAGTGGTCTTAAAATACAGCGCCCCATCTTCCTTGTCGCCCGGCATACCTGAAATGGGTGTCAACGTGGTCACGATCTCCCCTCCACTTTCTCTATATACATTGAGGTCGACGAAATCATCTGAAGGGCTTTGCAGCAATTGCACCTGCAACCTGGCCGGTTGGAACAGGACCACTTTATAATAATCATCCTGTTCTTCCTGGATACCGTAACCCTCATTGTTCTTGTTCGCATAGGCCTCAATGACCTCATCCTTCGGGATAAACTTGGCCTCATCAAAACTGTCATTAGGTTCATAGCAGTCCATGATGCCCACGTATTCCCATGATATTTTATACGGTTCTGGATAAACATCCGATGGCGATGATGCATTGTAAAAAGGTCTTGCCATGACGTCATAGGCAATGCCCGGATGCGCCGAAAAGGCCACTTTTCTGCTAAGGGGGGTATCGGTTCCAGCGGACGTACCGTTGATGACGGGAACCTCATCTCCAGAAACCGAAATTTCTATCCACGGTTGGGAAGGTATGGGCCCTGTTGATTCCAAGGTAACGATATAATACCCCCCAGCCGGATCCGTCGATGCCGGGAGCAATCCGGGAAACTCATCCTCTTCGCCGGCCTCCTCCCAAAGGTCATCATTTGCCATGGAAAAAGCATCCGGTTCGTAGGGTTCGCATTCGTCCAATTCTACATTGGGGGCGATAAAGGTCCTGACCCATTTTTGGACATTGCCCGCACCGGGGCTATTGACGCTGATCCTCAAGGTATCGTCCGTGCCCATTTCCATGAACCCGCTGTAATAATTCTGGTCGGAGCCCAATTCACCGTGTTCGTAATTGGTTTCCCCGGTGGCCTCAATGTCTTTCCATTTGATATTGTCCACCTGTAAGCTGGTGTTCGCCGGATCGGTCAGTACACCCTGGTCGTTGCTGACAGTGACTTCCATACCGTTGGCATCGGGATTGTTGCCCCCTACCCTGTACCATTTACCCTGCAGGGCATCAAGATTATACTGCGGTTGCGGGTCATCATTCTCCCCGTCGGAGGAACAACTGCCCACTATCAGGGCCAAGGTGAACAAATACATGATTCTTGTTGTCGTTTTCATAGATATAATTATTAGTAATGTTATCGTTGTGATAAAAATTTGCATCCTCATAATGGTAATTCTGGGATGCTTTACATGTTACATGGATCAATCCGAAAGTCCCAATAGTTCCCTGACCTCGTCATAGCCCATTTTCTGCAATTCCTTTGCATCCATAAACTCCTTTTTCCCTCCCTTGGCAACAGTTACCTGGGTACCGGCAGGAATGAGCACATAGCGAATTTTTTTGCCATTGTACAAGTCTATTATGATTGATGGAAGAGATGATGACCCAAGGGATTGTACAACAAAATAGAAAGTACTAAAGTTCCCCGTTCTTGCATACCAGAATGCCTGCCAGTTATCAAGACTTCCGATAAAGGGCGTTGGAAATTGCTGATACCCCCCAGGATCAGTGAAATATACCAAGAATACACCTCCATCGGAAAGCATGTTCCCCAATGAAGTATATCCAACGGCATTCAGTATTGGCGCTGGAACATTATATGTTGCCTCTCTGAAATATGGATCCGTACCGTTCCATGTTTTCCAATCCATCCAAGTACTGGCCACCACATTGGCGGTGCCCTTGAGATTGATGGGGGTGCCCCATCCGGAAGCTGTCTTGGGACCAAAAAGATCTCCGGATTCTTGGTTGAGGAAGTAATCCCCCTCGGCCCCTTCCCCGGTTGAGGGATCGACCGCACCACTGAGAAACTGGCTCCCCGGCGCCCCGGCATCGCCCTGATCGCCTTTTTGCCCTGTCAATTGGAGCGGTGTGCCCCAACCGGAATCGGTTTTGGGCCCGTAGAGTTCACTGCCCGCCTGATCCAGGTACATATCGCCGTCTTTGCCAAAGCTTTCCGCGGGAGTACCATTGCCAAATAGGATGAGTGCCCCATCCTTTCCGGGAATACCTTGGGGGCCTATGGGGCCTGTTGCCCCAGTTTCACCTTGGGGACCCATGACGGTTTCCTCGCTGCATGATGCAAAGAGCAATACCGCCATATATAAAAATAGGGTGTAAAATCGTGTGATTTTCATGTTGAGGTTTACTTTGAAATACCTAATGAAAACAAACTTAGCCGTTCACATCTCCCTTAAAAACCCTGATTTAGAATTTGGCCTGTTCAACTTAGAATTCGGGAATGGAGTCTTTACGTACCAAATTCTAGTTCACAACGGTCAAACCCTAATTTGTGGCGCAGGGAACGGAATCATTTTATATATTGGAGGGATTATTTAAGGTCCTGGCAATCGGGCCTTTCGTACCGATGCGATTTCAAACATGGAAAAATGAAAAAAATAGCCCCGGTCATTGTTTTTCTCCTTGTGGGGCTGTGTTCCCTTTCTGCCCAGATCAGGGCCGATTCCCTTGCTTCCCGAGTGGACCTAGTAGGCCATCCGGAAGTACAGGCTTTGCGGAGCAGTCGGGAGGAGTCCCTCGAGAAAATCTTGAAAACCGATGGTTGGAAAGCGTATGATTCCTCTTTTGCCACCACCCCGGAAACGGCGATATGGATCAAGTTCCCTCTTGAAAACACCTCATTGGACACGCTTACCACTTACCTCTTTTACAGCGGTTTCCACATGGATTTGTACCTACAAAATGATGGGGAAATCGAGCATTTCCAAAATGGTTACCTAGTGTCCTTGGGAGAACGTTCCGAGCCCAAATGGTATTTTTTCACAGCATTGGAACTATTGTCCTTGCAGCAGTCCCTATGTTATATCCGTATCATCAATGACTACAAAACGGGCCGTTCCAATGCGCCGATCTTGTATTCCAGGACCGACTATTTGGATTTTATGGACAGGGTGAAGACAAGGGAAGCCCCTTCCATTGCCTTTATCTATACCTATCTTATTTCGCTCTGCTGTATCCTTATATTTGTCCTGGTCTTTTGGTTTCGCCTGCGCAAACAGGTCTATTTCTATTATCTTGGATACCTAGTCTTTCAAATATTATACGCCTTTGTTGTTTTGCAGACCACTCTGGCAACGGTGGGCAATCTCGGCAGCCATGTACCCTATCTTTCCTTAATAACTAAAGAATCGATACAGTTTTCCTTTATTGGATTTTATATTTTCTTTATCCTGCATTTGTTGGAAATCAAAGCGTTCAGTCGGCAACTGTCAAAGGCCTTGGTAAGTTTAGGCATTTTTTGCTTTGTATATGCATTGTCCAAATTCATTTTCAACTATTATGAAGGGTTATATAGTAACAATAGGGAATTGATAGCCTATATTGTCCGCCTCATTGTCCTGCCACTAAATATTGTCCTGTTCATTTGGATTATACTAAAAGTGAAGCATCCCCTCATGAAATACTTTGTGATGGGGCAAAGCCTGTTTTTTATCGGTGCTTTTGTTTCCTCCTATATTCACTATAACAAATTACATCTGGAGCCGGATGGCATTTTCAATTTTCCGCACGCACAGCATATCATCTTTCAGGCAGGACTTTTGGGCGAAGTGTTCTGCTTCTCCATAGCGCTTGGGGAAAAGGTGTTCCTCATCCAAAAGGAAAAGGACAGGGCCAGCCAAAAATTGATCGAGCAATTGCAACAGAACCAGATCATGGAGGAAAACATGCGCAAGGAACTGGACGAGCAGGTACAGCAAAAAACCGAAGAACTGATAAAACTATATTCCGAAATGGAAAAGCAAAAGGAAGAACAGATCAAAAGATCCTTTGTCGAACGCCTCCGCGACATGAAAATGCTGGCCCTGCGTTCCCAGATGAACCCCCATTTCATTTTCAACAGCCTCAATGCCCTCAAAAACCTTGTGATGTTGTCACGGGAGGAGGATGCCATCCAATATCTGGACAATTTTTCGGTACTGCTCCGCACCATATTGCAGAACAGCAGTAAAAATACCATTTCCGTAGAGGAGGAACTGGAGATGCTGGAACTCTACCTTTCCTTGGAAAAAAGTCGATTGGGCGAGGATTTCTCCTTTACTATCCAGTGTAACTCCCGCGAAGCGCTCTCACAGTATACCATACCGCCACTCTTGTTGCAGCCTTTCGTGGAAAATGCCATTTGGCATGGGCTGCATCCCAGTGGCAAACCCGAAAAAAAACTTTCTGTTACTTTCGACACCTCGCAGCAACTAAAGATCACTATAGAGGACAATGGCGTTGGTAGAAAGGAAAGTGGTAAAACCAAAAAAACACACCCATCCGCGGGGACACGCATCACACAAGAGCGATTGTCCCTCTACAACCACATCAGCGAGGCCAAAATGCAATTGACCATTTTGGACCTTGAAAATGACCAAGGCGTGCCAGAGGGCACCCGTATAACCATAACCTATAACGAATAACCATGGCCAATATCATTATTATCGATGACGAAATGCACTGTGTGAACGTGCTAAAAAACCTGATAACAAAAGTGCATCCCGACTACAAGATTACGGGAACGTTCTGCAACTCCATCCAAGGCTTGGAGTATCTACAAAACCATTCTACAGATCTTTTGTTTCTGGACATAGAGATGCCCAACCTGAACGGTTTTGCCCTACTGGACAAAATCCTGCCCATTGACTTTGATATTATTTTTACGACGGCATATGACCAATATGCCATAAGGGCGTTTCAGTACAGTGCCATCAATTATCTATTGAAACCCATTACCGAAAAAAGTATAGTGCAGGCTTTGTCGAATTGGGAAAAACGCCGTAAAAAAACCTATCCAGAGCAGTGGGACATGTTACGGCACAATTTGAAGAGCACGGTGAAGGACCTGTCCAAGATCGCCTTGCCCACGGGTGGGGGCTACCACATTGCAGAGATCAAGGACATTGTGCGCTGCGAATCGGACAACAATTACACTAGCTTTTTCTTTGATGACGGAAACAAGGTATTCATTTGCCGAACACTTAAGGAAATAGAGGAAATGTTGCAGGACTATGGCTTCCTGCGAGTACACCAATCCCATTTGATCAACCCCCATTTTGTAAAAGGCATCCTAAAAAGTGACGGGGGCACCGTGATAATGAAAGACGATAGGGAAATTCCCGTATCAAGGCAAAAAAGGAACGAAATAAACGGCATTCTAGAATCCATGTTACGATTCAAATAGGACATTCTTGGTTTTTATTATGTCCATACTTTTTGCTTTTTTTGGAACTGTACCCCTCCTTGGAAAAAAGTCGCTTTAAACTAGAGTTATTATCGTACAGCTTTTCCAATTAGTATACTTTTCCTTTATACCAACGCACCATATATTCTTGGTACAGGACCAAGTGCATACTACAAGATTTATCCATAAGTCACTTGTCCGTTCCCCGAAAGCCTAATGTGGTGCATATTAAATTCTTAGAAAAACTGATTGAAAATAATTGCTAAAGGAAGCGTACATATCTACGAGCTGGATAACCCTTAGAGCCACTTTTAGTCCTTTTTTAATACATAAACATGGTGACAGGAGTATTAAATCAGTGAAATAACGCAACCGGATACACAAATCACTTGGCGACATAAAGTATTCAAGGGCGTAGCCTCTTCTAAAAATAAAATCGCAATACAACATTTGGGGTAAGTCCCTGTGATAACTGCTGTATTTGGTTGAGTTCAACATCGCCGGTATTAAGGTTGGTGTCCAACCGATAAAAAACGGAAATAGGAACCCTTCTGGCATAAATATTCTTAACGGAAGCACCTAATTCGCCGCGAAATCCTCCTGAAGAAATCTTAAATTTATAGAGGGCCGAAGCATCCAGCCGGTGATAGGCCGGTAAACGTTCACTGTTTATAGCCCCATAATTGATACGGTTTGTATTCGGGTCAAAATCGGAGACCGTGGTAAACGGACTGCCTGTCCTATAGCTCCATCCCAATGAGAACTGCCAGTGTGCATCGTCATAGGTATTGGCCAGCCTAAGGTTATGGGTAATATCATTGTTTCCGGGAAAGGCGGTACTTTGAAGCTCTAGAAAAGTATATTCCACCTCATTAAAAGTATATCCTATCCATATATGGTAAAAGTTCCATTTCTTTCTTACCAGAACATCGGCTCCAAATATGGAACTTTCCCCTTTGGTCAAATTGGTAGGGGCCGTTATAAATCCATTGGTAAAAGAGGTTAAGCCCGTGATATTTTTTCGGTACCCATCAACATCCAGCGTCCAGCCCCCTGCATTCATCAATAACCCTCCGGAGTACTGACTGCTTTCCAAAACAGGAATATCCGTTCCATTTGAAAGTGTCCAAATGTTATTTTCCAATCGTAGCTGTATATCCTCAAATTCCACTAACTGGCTAATAGGTTGAAATCGTTTTTCGAAGGTTCCTTTTAGACGGAAATACGGGGAAATAGGAAGTTCCAAATTTATCCTGGGTTCAATAAAATAGTCGTTTACAACAGAATAATGTGAGGCCCTGGCCCCTAAACTAATAAAGCCCTTGTTGGCAAACCGATAATTGTATTCTGTATATACGGTATTGGAATAGTTGACCCCGCTCCTGGTAACATCATAATCACGGTTCTGAAAATCATCTTCATCTTCTTCATCATCATTATCATCGTCATCATTATAGAACAGCTGAAAAAACACATCGGTTTTAGAGAACTGATAGCCAAGCAACAAACTATGTCGTGGTAAAAAATCATGGGAAAGATGAATGTCGGCCCCCATATCCTCCACCGTATTTTGCCTTAAGGTCCGTTCTTCTATTTCCACATCTTCCGACGTGATATTCTCGTAACGGGAATCAAAACCGGAATAATATCCTTTAAGACCGTAATGCCATTTTGGCCCCGCAGCACCCATCCACCCGAAGCTTGCCCCCCTGTTTTCAATATCAAACCGATCTGCTATGATATCCTCATCGTCCCGTACCGAAAAATCCAGTTCATTTTTGGTATACAAGGCGCTTACCGTGATGCGATCTGTAGCGGACGGTTCAATAATTACTTTGGCATTGGTGTCGTAAAACAGGAAATTTTCCCTACCAAACAGCTCCCCGCCATCATCACCATCTTCCTCCTCGTCCTCCCCATCCTGAAGCTGGCCCTCGGCATTGGCTACCAAGGTGGTATTTTGAAATACCTTTTCGGACAGGGCATCAAAGGTGGGGGTCTGTAACATATCGGTATAGGATCGTCTTGCAGAGAATATAACCCCCACCTTATCCCCTACAGGCGCTCTCATAAACGCATCGGCATGGGTTCCGTTAACACCAAAGCCGCCACTGACTTCTTTCGGTATTTTTTCTCCGCTGGAAATATCGATAACCCCCGAAATACGATCCCCATATTCCGGACTGGCACCACCCTTAAATATTTTGGCCGCTTCAACTACGTAAGGATTAAAGGCCGAAATCATTCCAAAGAAATGGCCCGTATTGTACATTCTTATTCCATCAAAAAGGATCAGGTTTTGGTCGGGAGAACCGCCACGGATCTGAATGCCCGAAGCGGATTCATCCAAACTGCCAATCCCTGGGGCAAATTGAAGACTTTCAAGAATATCGGGCTCTACCAGACCCGGAAATAGACCCATATCCTCGCTCACCATGGTAAAGGAACCATCCGCATTCTTGTTCACCCCTTTTGTGAGGTATCCGAGAACGACAACCTCATCCAAGTTCTGGGACTCCGGCTGTAGCATTATGTTTTGGCAAGAATTGTCCGCGTAGGTACTAGCTGTGATAAGTAGGTCCGAGAAACCAACGTATTGCAACCTTAGCACAGCATCCGGAGGTAGATCCTCCAGTTTAAAATAGCCTTCCTCATTGGTTGTTGTTCCTGATGCCTCTTTTTCTATCAAAACCGTGGCGAAGGGCAGGCTTTCCCCATTGCTGGCATCTATAAGATAAGCACAAACCGATATTCTGTCCGACTTTTTCCTCAAAATAATTTGTTTGTCCGATACCCGTTCAAGGATGAGCCCTGTTTGTTCGGAAATAAGGGCAATGGCCTCCGACAAAGAAATATTGGTCTTATCAATGGTGACAGAAAGGTTTTTTATCACCTCTTCGCTAAACGAGAAAATAACATCGGTTTTGGACTCAATATCTTGTAATACCAACCGCAACGGACTTTTAACATGCTGTAATCCAATACGATCCTGCGCTTGTAAATGGGGCAGCATAAGCAATCCAAAAAAACAAAGCAATTTTCTCATGAAGGCTAGTTATTCTGTTGTTAGCAAAACTGTTTTGTTGTCTTTCCCTAGCGTATATTGAATTCCCATGGGGACTAAAACAGTAGTCAAGGCCGTGTCCAAATTATCGTGGACAAAGCCGCCCGTAAATTTATCGTTGATATCTACCCCGTTCATTTCAAAAGTAACTCCGTATTGAATTTCCAATTCCCTTAAAACAAGGTGCAGGGGGGTATTGGTAAAGATGCTTTCCCCCTCAAGCCATGTGGGCTGGAGATTTGTAATGGTTTCCTGATCAAAACCACTCGCTGTCTTTATTACTTTCTGACCTTGGACAAGGATTGTTTTAGTTTTTGATTCGGCTTCTTCAAATTGTACTTTTCCTTGATAACAGGCCACTTCAAAATAATCCTCTCGGTTTTTTACATTGAACTTGGTGCCCAACACCTGTACTTTCCCCAATGTTGTATGTACTTCAAAACCATCTCCTTTTTTCACTTCAAAAAATCCTTCGCCTTTCACCAAGCTTAGTTTTTTATGGTTGGACCAAAAGAAGCGGGCTCTTTTTAAATGCGAATCTGCGTTTAGTCGCACAGTAGAGCCATCGGGCAAGACCACCGTTTTCTGTTCACCAACTGCCGAAATATATTGTACCTCATTAAAAAACAAACCTAAAGAAAGTAAAATAACAATACTGGCTGCGGCGACATAGTACCAAGATTTTAACCTGACAATTTTACCCTTTTTGGGAGCATCCAATTCCAAAAAGAGTTTGGAACGCAATCCTTCCTTATCGAAGGACGGTTTTATAAACCGGTCTACTCCATTTATAATGCTCAGGTAATCCTTATAACTTTCGGAATTTTCAAACGCCTGCCTTTCTTCCGGACTAAGTTCTCCGGAAAGCCATCGGGCCAAAATGGTATCATCGCGTTCTTCAAGCATCTGCTTTGTCTTTTATGGTAAACAAGTGACATGGCTTTTTACCC
Organism: Arenibacter sp. P308M17; assembly: GCF_003426735.1. Taxonomy (GTDB): domain Bacteria; phylum Bacteroidota; class Bacteroidia; order Flavobacteriales; family Flavobacteriaceae; genus Arenibacter. The sequence continues at coordinate 415,801 of NZ_QVON01000001.1, read as the reverse complement.
ATCCCCCATTATATGTTTTTAACAATTTTCCGCATTTTTATCAATGCCTTTTGCATCTTTTTTTCTACGGCAGTTTGTGAAACGGCTAACATAGCGGCTATTTCTGCGTACGTTTTTTTATCTACCCTGTTCAATAAAAAAACCTCGCGTTGACCTTCCGGCAATTGGTTTATGGCTCGTTCCAACCGCTCCATAAATTCATTCCCCTCCATTTGATATTCCGGAGACTCAACATCCACCTGCTGTTGGGGTAATTTGGTGTACTCTAAAACAACTTTCTTATGGGCCACTTCATTAAAAAACTTGTTTTTGGCTACGGCATATAAAAACCCTTTTGCCTTCTCGTACAGCACTTTTTTACAATGGTCCCAAAGCTTAATGAAAGCATCTTGGGTTAGATCTTCTGCCTGATATAGGTCTCCGCAGCGGTAATACATAAAATTACGAAGGGATTCCGCGTGCATATCAAAAAGGGTATTGAAGTGTTTACGATCGCATACGGATTTATTGTTCTTTTCCATAAAGAAACCTAGACCTAAGATCTATAGAATTATATCGGTTAGCAATTTTAGGCTAAAAATAGAAAAATAAAATATGGCCAAGGGGGTTGGGTAAAATAATTATAGGCTGTTCTATTGGTATAACACATAAAATTTATAATCATGAGAACTAAAAGTTTTAAATTACTATTCACTATTGCCCTTGGTTGTGCTATCTTCTTGACATCTTGCTCCAAAGACGGTGAAGGGGACATGGCCGATCCTTCCCAGATTACCGAAGTTGCAGCAGTAAATTTAAAAGCGAGGAGCACGTATAATTCCGTTGCAGGAAAAGGCCTTTCCCTTAAAATTTTGAATGAAAACCTGGAAATTTCTGATTTTTTGGTAAACATTAGAGAGGTAGAACTGGAGTTTGATGACGATTTTTATGAAGATAGGGACGACGACGATAGGGATGATGACGACGACGACGATAGGGACGATGACAACGATAGGGATGATGATGATGATGACGACGATTGGGATGGCGATGACAAATATTACGGTTCTGACGATGATATTGAACTAAGGGGGCCCTTTGAATTGGATTTGCTCGGTAAGGAAGTTACCTTTGCCTTTGTAGATCTGCCCCAAACACGGTATGAAGAACTGGAGTTTGAGTTTGCAAGGAACAAAAACTCGTCCAGCATGCTTTTTAATAAAACGGTGCTGATAAAAGGAACTATTGATGGTTTACCCTTTGAATTCTGGCATGATTTTGACGAAGATGTGGAGATCGATTTTGAAGACGACAACAACGACATCATTATTACAGAGAACAACAATGATATCACCATCAACTTTGACCTGACGGGAATATTGAACGGGATCGACTTCAGCACGGCACAAGATGCGAACGGAGATGGTCTTATTGAAATAAGCCCCAATGACGACGATGGCAATAGATCCGTGGCAAATCAAATTAAGGATCGCATGAAGGACTATATAGACCTTTTGGACGATTAATATTTAGAATGATTACCAGTTTGTAGTGGAGTAGTAGTGCCCTTTTGGTTCAGGTAGAACAAGAATCAAGAGGGTTGCTCCTTAAATTAAAATGGCCCCACGCTGGTTTTTATCCCTGAATTATTTCGTAAAGCCATATATATATGGTATGTTATATTGATGGTACTACAGAAATCGGTATTTCAATAATACTGAAAATGAAATGGAGCATGTCACAAACGACTTATAAAAAGTTCATTATTTCCTATGTAAGATTCCAGGTGACCGCTGAAAATAAATTTTAAACAAATGAAAATTGCTATTATCCCCGAAAAGGTCTTCTACTTTTTATTTTTTATCATCGGATTGTTATCTGTTGCCAGTTTGATAGCCAATTATCTGAAGTTCCATTCGGAAACATTTTTTTCAAAGGTTTTTTTTAGGCTCTTTGATGTAAACACTGAGGTAAACCTTCCTTCACTGTATTCCACTATTACCCTTTTGGCATGTGCCTTGATCCTTTTTTTAATTCATTATATTGAAAACGGTAAATGGGTACGGTTTGGATATTGGTCGCTTTTAGGGATGGTTTTTTTATTTCTGGCTATTGATGAGAATATTTCATTGCATGAAAAAATAATGGGACCGATACGCAGTCAATTCAATCTTACGGGAGTTTTTTACTATGCTTGGATTGTACCTTACTTTTTGGCGGTGTCGTTACTTGGCCTTTATTACATTCCATTTTTATTAAAACTACCCGTAAAGGCGTTGTATCATTTTATTCTTGCATTCCTTCTTTTTATGGGAGGTGCAGTGGGTATGGAAATGCTTGGTGGCCGACACAATTCACTGTACGGACACGATGCTACATTGGTTCTCTATTACTCCATAGAAGAGTTTCTGGAAATGCTGGGTGTAGGTGTATTCATAAAAGGACTTTTGTTATATATCCTTGATTCCAAAGCTTCGGGAAAAATAAAATTAATAGTGGTGCAGGGTACTAAAACAGTAATGCAACCTATCCGAGAAGAAGTATAAAATTTGATACGTATGGAATTGAGCCTATCAATTTACACCCTCCCATATAACGGTGTTGCCCTCGTAAACTTTTTTAACAAATTTGTAATTACCAGCGCAAGACCCTTACCTGTATGACAAATCTTTTGTCCCCAACATTTTCTTCGGTTTTAGCCTCTTTATAATTCAAACGAGTTTTAATATATTCCTTGAAATTGGAATTGTTTGTTTCAACGGATAGCACCACTATCTCATTATCGCGGTTGATTATAAATAAAATACCTGCAACCAAATTCCTATTGGACTCAGAACGATAGTCTCCCAAGAGTTCCTTTACCTGTTTTCTTAACTCCTTGGATGGATCGCCTTTGTCCGAACCGTTCCCAAATACACTTCCTGTAAAAAGCAGCATTGCAGCCACTAATGTTAAACTAATTTTTCTCATGATTTGTTTGTTTTAAATGATTGATGAAAATCCTTATCCTATTAATCTCGAATAGCGTGCCACAAACATAATGTACTGAAAACAAATTAGTTATGTAATATCAAGTAAAAACATTCCTCAAATGGTGTAAAATATTTTTACAGATGGTGTCCAGTAAGCTTACATCTTTTAAGGGGGATAAATCTAAAGGAACAGCAAAGGCAGGCCTGCCCGACTATCTTCAGGTGGGTTTTTTGGAACGGATGGGAATTCCTTGGCAGGGAGTGGGTGATAAATGGGGAGTAAGCCATTAGCCAAAGTAATAAGCGCTTGGCAATTAGCAATGTTAATACATACAGTTTCCGCCATTGACACCCCAGATATGCCCCTATAAATTGTATAAGGACATAATCCCCAAACCATTAGGAATTCATTATACGTTCATAGGCAATTTGGTATAAATCTGTCAATTCCCTATTTGGGTTCTTTAATCGGATGTTTTCCAAATAAGCCAATAGTTCTTCCCTTTTGTTGTGTTTGTGCGCATTGTACAGGATGTCCTCAATAGTATTGCCCATAACTTAATTTTCTATAGCATGAATAACTTTTAATGTCTTTAGCATGGAGTCCGGGGTTACAGAAATAGTATCGATTCCCTCTTCTATCAGGAATTGGGAAAAATCCGGAAAATCCGAAGGGCCTTGTCCACAGATCCCCACCTTGGTCTTATGTTTCTTGGCCGTTGCGATCAGCATTCTGATCATACTTTTTACGGCACAATTGCGTTCGTCGTAGAGGTGGGCTACCAGACTGGAATCCCTATCCAGTCCCAGCACCAATTGGGTAAGGTCGTTGGAACCTATGGAAAACCCATCTATCATAGGTGCAAACTCATGGGCCAAGATTACATTGGAGGGCAATTCTGCCATTAGATATATCTCCAGACTACGCTCGCCTCTCTTAAGTCCGTTTTCCTCCATAATCCGCAACACTTTGGCCAGTTCCTGCGGGGTTCTGCAAAAGGGGATCATGATAGTGATATTTTCCAGGCCAAATTGATCGCGTACCATTTTTAGTGCTTTGCATTCCATAATGAAAGCCTCCTTGAAGGCCTCGGAATAGTAACGGGATGCTCCGCGCCATCCGATCATGGGATTTTCCTCTTTGGGTTCAAAATGGTTCCCGCCCAAGAGGTTGTAATATTCATTGGTCTTAAAATCGGACAATCTGGTAATCACCCTATTGGGGTAAAAGGCAGCACCAATTTTTGCGATTCCCTGTGCTAACTTATTTATAAAAAAGGCTTCTTCGGAGGCATAGCCCTTGATCAATTCCGCAATGGAGATGGAAAGGGCCGGATCGTTAAGTTCCCTGTGCTTCAACAAGGCCAGGGGATGTACCTTTATGTAATTGTTGATTATAAATTCTTCCCTTGCAAGACCAACTCCTGCATTGGGGATTTTTCTGTATTGGAAGGCCAGTTCCGGAGAGCCAATATTCATAAGTACCGGTGTTTTGGTCTTTGGGAATTCGGTATATGCGGTCTCGTGGAGACTATAGTTTATTTTTCCTTGATATACTTTGCCAACATTGCCCTCGGCACAGGAAACCGTAATTTCCTGCCCGTTTTGGAGCAAGGTAGTAGCAGAGGCCGCACCTACAATTGCCGGGACACCTATTTCACGGGCCACAATGGCGGCATGACAAGTTCTACCTCCTTTTTCGGTAATAATGGCCGAGGCTTTTTTCATTAATGGTTCCCAATCGGGATCGGTCATTTCGGTAACTAAAACATCGCCTTCCTTAAAATCGGTCTCATCAGCACTGCCATCCCTGCCGTCCAAAGAAAAGATTCTATGCACCTTGCCATTGCCTATCTTATCCCCTACCGCAACCCCTTCTAGAATAAGCTTGTCCACGAGATGTTCCTCATCCTCAATTTCATACTCTTTAATACTATCGGCTTGTTCCTGGGAGTGGATGGTCTCCGGCCTTGCCTGAACAATGTAGAGTTCATTGGTGAGCCCATCTATGGCCCATTCTACATCCATGGGGCACCAGGACCCTCGTTGTGAACTGTAGTAGTTCTCTATCTTCTGTACCCATTGTGCCAATTGTATAATTTGGGAATCCTTTAGGCAAAAGGTATCCTGAATCTTTTGATCTACAGGAACCTGTTTAACGGTTTCAAAAGGTTTGTTTCCATAAACCATTTTGTGGGTTTTCTTGCCTAGTTTTTTATCAATTATGGCATCAAATCCTTTTTTTAGGGTAGGCTTGAACACCATAAATTCGTCCGGGGAAATTTCCCCACCTACTACCAGTTCTCCCAGGCCATAGGCACCATTGATCAACACTACATCCTTGAACCCACTTTCGGTATCCAGGGAAAAAGCTACCCCGGAGGAACCCAGATCCGAACGTACCATTTTTTGCACACAGACCGATAATTTGATGGTAAAGTGATCGTAACCCCGGGAAGAACGATAGGAAATGGCACGGTCTGTATACAAAGAGGCAAAACAACTTCTTATGGCCGTCAACAACATTTCTCCCCCACGGATGTTCAAATAGGTGGACTGTTGCCCTGCAAAGGAAGCGTCTGGCAGATCTTCTGCCGTAGCGGAGGAACGTACCGCAATATCCGTAGCTTCCTGATCATATTCTGCAGAAAGGGCGTAATAGGATTCTAAAATCGACTTCTCCAGAGAAACTGGAAATTTACCGTTGGATATCAGTTTCCGAATGTGGGAACCCGTTTTTCGAAGCTGGATAATGTCCGTAGTATCCAGGCCTTCCAAAGCGGCATTGATTTTTTCCTTCAAATGGTTTTCATCAATAAAGACATCAAAGGCATCTACGGTAATGGCAAAACCATTGGGGACCTTTATATTCTGGGCCGTTAAATTTTGGATCATTTCCCCGAGGGAGGCATTCTTGCCGCCAACCCTTGGTAAATCTTCCATCCCCACTTCACTTAGTTTTTGGATATACATTATCGCCGTTTTCATAGATTTTTTTATCAATTGGATTTTTTACGAAATCGTTTGCGTAAATCGTTAAAAAATATATTCGTCTACAAAATTTCATTTATTATTGAAGGTGCACAACCAATATTAATTCAAATAACGATACTTTTTATACCTGTATATCGAATAAATAATAAATATTGAAATTTTAGTACAAATTAACTATCTCGACACAGCGTGTACGAGGCCTCAGAAACAAGACCTCTGCGCTACTAGTGTCTAGTCAACATTTAAATGACGGGTAAGGAATGATGGGTCTTGAGTTGAGCCAAGGCGCAAAAACGAGCATAGCCGTAGGTACGTAAGGATTTTTGCAACGTAGGAGCGGCTCAAGAGACACTTTAAGTTACCCATAGGTTTAGGCTTGACAAGACACTAGAACCAAGATATTAAGACAAAATAATCCAATGCCCTGCATGGTGACTTATTATAAGGCTACACCCGAGTTAAAATCTCGGGAAATTCTATAGGTTAAGTGTGGCTGATTTAAAAAATGGCAGTACCAGAATTCCTTAGGAAGAATGTGTACATATGTTTCTTGGGCATCAAAAGATCTGGGACGTACTTACCACAAAAATCCAGGTCAAACCTAAGTGGGGAAACGGACCCTTTTAGCTGAAAAGTAAAAATAAGAATGAATCATTGTTATCAAATGCCTCCCTTATCTTGGCAAAGGCAATACGCATCTGACTTTCTACCGTTTTCTCAGAAATGTTCTTTAAAACTGCTATTTCCTTGTATTTTAGGCCATCCTTTTTATTTAGAAGTATTATTTCCCTGCATTTGGGTGGCAATTGGTCGATCACCTTTTTCAATTTTTTTATTTTACTATCCTCGTTACTTTCTACCTCGCTCAAATTTTCCTTGGCCATACTGTATTTAAGCTCATCCAGAATTTGATTTTTTCTCTGATCTTTTCGGTATAGATCTATAAAGGAATTGTAGGCCGTGGTGTATAAAAAGCTTTTGAGGGACTTACTCTCTATTAGATCCGGACGTTTTTGCCATAAAGCAATAAAGCAATTTTGGACGATGTCTTTGGCTTGGTCGTGGTTATTGGTCAATGTTTTGGTATATGCCAGGACAGGGCCAAAAAGCTGCTCGTACACTAATTTAAACTTCTGTTCCCTTTCATGGTCCTTCCTCTGCTGCATATAATTTCAAATGGCCTTCCCAAAGAAGGTGATTATTAATTTGTGGTCTATGACAAAATACAAATATGAAAAATATTTTAGATTTTTTTAAGGGTTTCCCATTTTCTGTTCGTTTACATTCTGAATATCGAAATTTAACCTATTGTTAATTAATAGAAAGATAAATTGAAAGAAATAATAGATAAATATTTAAGTGACTCCATCAACGGTGTAGAAATGGAAAGACTTAAGGTTTGGTTGGCAAAGAAAAAAAACCAGGACAAATTTAAAGCCATTTTAGAAAACCACTATTATATCAACTTGGGTTTACAGGAGGTTGATTTGGAAACTGAATATTCAATGTTGTTGAAAAGGATCGAAGGTAAGACCATTTCCAATAAGCGATCTTATGCCAGGTGGTATAAAGCCGCAGCCATTTTCATTGGACTTATGGGCTTGGGCTACATGGTGCATTGGACAACAAAAAATGACAAGGAAATACTTGTTGATGAAAATTCAATTACCATAATACAGGAAAATGGAAACACCCAGGTCATAAAAGAAGATGGCAGTGTGAAAATTGTAGATAAGAACGGTAAAACAATTGGTAGGCAAAACGGGACCCAGTTGGATTATAAAAATGTTGTTTCCGAAAACAGGGACCAACAGCCAGATGAAGTACTTATCTATAATGAACTGGTAGTGCCTTATGGAAAAAGAATGAAATTAATCCTATCCGATAGCTCTATAGTTCATATTAATTCCGGTACCCGACTAAAATATCCCGTCAAATTTTTAAAAAATAAGGACAGAAAGGTCTTTTTGGAAGGTGAGGCCTTTTTTGAGGTATCTAAAAGTAAAACGTCCTCCTTTATAGTCAATACGGATAATATTGACATCCGCGTATTGGGAACAAGGTTCAATGTTAGCTCATATGCAAACGACAATTCCGTAAATACGGTATTGGTAGAAGGTTCGGTTGAGTTAAATACAACGGATAGTGCAAAGAAAGATGAGAAAAAATATGTATTGATACCCGGGCAGATCGCCTCTTGGGACAAATCTATAAATAATATGCAGATCGCAAAGACCGATGTAACTGAATATACCTCTTGGATCAATGGGCAGATTATATTCAAAATAAGACCGTTTCCAGAAATTATTAAGGTGTTGGAGAGACATTACGATGTTTCCATTACCAATAATTATGGCCTATTGGACAGTCAACAATTTTTTGCAAAATTCGATACCGAAACCATCGAGCAGGTAATGACCTATTTTCAGAGTAGTATTCCCTTCTCTTATACCAGGCTAGGGGATGAAATAATTATTAACGAACCATAAAACCAGATGCCTATGATTGGAATTCCACTTTAGTTCCACCTTAAAATAAAAAAATCGGAATATGCTCTAACATATCCCGATAGTAAAAGGTGATTAATTTAATAACCACAAAAACGTATACAAAAATATGAATAAAAATATTATTCGTTTGGGGATAGTATATCTATTATTTCCCAATATCAGTTTAAAAATGAAGTTGACCACTCTTTTTCTAATATTAGCCCTTTTTAGAATTGAGGCCAGTACCTACTCCCAAAATACCAAAATTACATTGGACTTGGAAGCAGTAAGTTTTATGACCGTATTTAATGAAATTGAAGCTAAAAGTGAGTTTAAGTTTTTGGGCAACCAAGATGTGATTGATACGGAAAGGCTTGTTTCCGTACATGTCCACAAGGAACGGATCGATAACATATTGACCGATTTATTCAGAGGTACCGACATTTCCTTTAAAATTATCGATAGACAGATCATCCTAAAGAGGGAAAAACCGAAGACACCTATAATAGAATCCCCGAACATTGGATTAAACCCGGAAAAGGAACTACAATTCTCGGTTACTGGAACAATAACCGATCAAAGTGGCACTCCCATGCCAGGTGCCAATATCCTGGAAAAGGGAACCACCAATGGAACCCAGGCGGATTTTGATGGGAATTTTTCTATTTCCGTGGTAGATGAAAATGCCATTTTAACGGTTTCATATATTGGATATGCCACCAAAGAGATCTCCATTAATGGCCAAACCAATATTACGGTAAGCCTGGTGGAAAGTGCTGCTGGCCTAGAGGAGGTTGTCGTAGTAGGCTATGGAACTGTAAAAAAATCCGATCTTACCGGCTCCGTTTCTTCAGTAACCTCCGAAGAAATTGCACAAGTTCCAGTAACCAGCGTATCAAGTGCATTGCAGGGCCGTGCGGCAGGTGTCAGCGTTAATCAGGCTTCCGGACAACCAGGTCAGGGGGTGGTTATTAGGGTACGGGGAAATAATTCCATAAGTGGCGGCAACAATCCACTATACGTGGTAGATGGTTTTCCTTTGAATGATTTTGGTTCCGACATCAACCCGGAAGACATCAAGTCCATGGAAATATTGAAAGACGCTTCCTCCACTGCCATTTATGGGGCAAGGGGAGCCAATGGCGTTATCCTGATAACCACCAAAAGAGGTGCAGAAGGTAAGGCGAAGGTGTCATATCACGGGTACCAGGGGTTTCAAACACTTCGAAATAAAATAGATCTGTTGGATCGTGACACTTATGTAGAGATGGCCAATAGTATAGCCGCGGCCGAAGGGGATGCTCCTGTTTTCAATGCCGGAGAAATAGCCAATCTGCCCAATAATGATTGGCAGGATATGGTCTATAGAACGGCTTCGATGCAAAATCATCAGGTATCGGTTTCCGGGGGTAATGATGTTGCAAAATATTATACCTCCTTCAATTATTTGAACCAAGAAGGTATTATTACCAATTCCGGGTTTAAACGCTATAGTGTAAGGATCAACGGCGATCTAAAGATAAACGATCGACTTTCCCTACAAAACAATTTGGCGATTACTTGGTCAGAATACAATCAGGCCAATGATGCAGCGGCAGATGGCTATGGGGCAATTCCCTTTACCTCACTTGTTATGCCGCCTACCGACCCAATCCGTGAAAGTGACGGAAGTTATTCTGTATTTTCAGGAGTGCCTTGGGGTGGTACCAACCCCGTGGCGTTTGCCAATGAAGATATGTTCCAAAGATTGAATACCCGGATTATTGGAGGTATCGATCTGAACTATAAAATCTTGGATGGGCTAAGTTTTAATACCAATGTGGGCCTTACAGCCTTGACAGGAACCACGAATACCTATAGGCCCATTGGTATAATAAGTTCAGGCCCATCGGATGGCCAGGCTTCAAAATCTACTGATAATAGCTTTAGCCTTGTCAATGAAAATATCCTGAACTTTTCAAAAGAGCTCGGGAAGCATAGCATTGGGGCATTGGCGGGGATGACCTATCAAAAGGACAAGTCCAATTCCCTATCGGCCAGTGGCACCGGTTTTTTAACGGACGCTTTTGGAAACAACAACCTCCAATCGGCGGCAAATCGCGGAACACCAAGTACTGGATTTAGTGATGCCACCTTGATTTCCTATTTAAGCAGGGCCAATTATACCTTTGATGATCGATATTTGATGACCTTGACGGCAAGGTATGATGGTTCCTCAAAATTTGGTAAGAACAATAAATATGCGTTCTTCCCTTCCGCTGCTCTGGCGTGGAAAATTTCAAATGAAGAATTTTTGGCAGATTCCAAGAATATTAACGACCTAAAATTGAGGCTTAGTTATGGAAAGTCCGGAAATCAGGCCATAGGATCTTACCAAACCTTGGCACGCTTAACTAACACATCGCCTGTTTTTGATGGCACTCAAAATGTAGGTTTTGTGTTAAGTGCATTTGAAAATCCGGACCTTAAATGGGAAACGACGACAGCCAGTAATATCGGGGTAGATCTGGGGCTGTTCAACAATCGGATCAATCTGATAGCCGATTACTATACAAAAAATACTGAAGACCTATTATTCAACGCGATTCTCCCAACCTCATCCGGCTTTACTTCTTCGGTACGTAATGTAGGGGAAATCGAGAACAAAGGGTTTGAATTTGAACTGGCCACCAAAAATTTTGTAGGAAATTTTAATTGGACGACCAGCCTTAACATGAACTTCAACCGCAATAAAGTGGTCAGTTTGGGCAACGATGGACTTGGAAACAAAATTGAACGTATTGATGCCCCTGGTGGTGGTGGCAATTGGTTTCCACTGTTTTTGGGCGAACCAGGGCAGCAATTGTACGGTTTTGAAATAGAGGGTATTTATGAAACCGATGCGGAAGCCGATCAAAACGGGGAGCCCAACAAAACCGCTGGTGATTACAGGTTTAAGGATACCAATGGCAACGGAATCGTAAACAATGACGATCAGACAATATTAAGCAATTTACAACCAGATTTCACTTTCGGCTTTAACAACGAATTTTCGTATAAAAATTTCGATCTGACCATTTTAATGGTAGGCTCCGTAGGTAATGATATTGTAAACGAATTTAATAAATATTATACGGCGATAACAGGGGATTGGAATGTTACACAAGAAGCCTGGGATAACAGGTGGACCGGTCCCGGATCCGGGGGTACTTACGCCAAGGCATCCTCCAATGCCATTAATACGATAACTTTTGCCCCACCAACTTCCCTGTGGGTAGAAGATGGCTCTTATATAAAGTTCCGTGATATAAAATTGGGCTACTATCTTCCAAAGTCCGTAATTGATAAAATTGGTCTGGAGCGATTCAAATTGTACGTAAGCGGTCAAAACTTGATTACAATAACAAACTACTCACATTACGATCCAGAGGCCCAATGGGAATCTGCACCGGTAAATGGATGGGACCGGGGCGTGTACCCCTCTACCAAGTCCGTAACCGTAGGGGTAATGATCGATTTTTAACACATAAAAAACTAAAAGATGAAATCAAGAATATTAAACTATAGCATGATATTGTTCGGCTTTTTTTGTATCCTTTCCTGTGAAGATATATTGGAAGAAGATACAAGGACCTTTATATCACCGGATAATTTTTTCAAGAATACCAATGATTTTGAGGCTGCAGTAAAAGGAGCCTATGGTTTGTCCCATGAAATGGTCGGAGGAAGACAATTTGAAGTAAAGGAATTGTTCGGCGACTTTTATGACCAGCCCGAATCTGCGGAGCAGGGAACGGATATGTGGCGAAACAGCCCGGGAAATTCCTTTTGGTCCATCCGTTATGCCTGGTCTGTACCGTATTCCGTTATAAGCAATGCCAATCAGATTTTGCTGGCTTTGGAAACAACAACGGTATTGACAGAGGCGGAAAAAACGATGTTTGCTGCGGAAACCAAGTTGTTAAGAGCCTATGCCTACTTTCAACTGGTACAGCTCTACGGCGATGTACCGCTAAGAACGGCCCCAGTGGCAGGTGTAAATGATGTACAGATAGATAGGTCTCCCCAGAGCGACATTTACGACCTGATCATTCAGGATTTATTGGATGCCGAAGCAGGCCTGCCAACTACTTCCCCCCAAGAGGGAAGAGCTAATAGCTTTGTGGCCAAGGCGCTATTGGCAAGGGTATATCTTACATCGGCAGGAAACCCAATGAACATTACGGCCAATTATACATTGGCCCTGACCAAGGCCAATGAGGTCATTGCTGGCCCCTATACTTTGGCGGACAACTTTGCCGATGTTTTTAAAAATACAAGCTATACTTCGGAATCGATTTGGGAAATTCTCTATTTGGAAGGTACCAGCAATAATGGTATGCATACTTTAACGGCTCCCACAGGAAATCAAAGTGCCCTTCTGTTGCCGTCACAGCCGTTTATCAATAGCTTTGCAACAGGTGACAACAGGTCTGAATGGGGGATTCAGGATAATTACGTGACCACGGACGGAACCGAATTTATAACCAGATCCTATTTCAACAAGTTTATAGATGAAGGCCAATTGGAAATAAAGGCAACGCCATCGTCCGCACAGAGTTTCTATACTTTTCCTTTAATTAGACTGGCAGAAATGTTCCTTATAGCAGCAGAAGCGGAAAATGAGATGAACGGTCCGGATGCTGCCTATCCTTATATTAATAAAATAAGGTGGCGGGCAAGAGTGGACAAAAATGATCCTACCCATGTGCCGGATCTTGCCGATCTAACCCAGGATGAATTTAGGGAAGCCGTACTCAATGAGAGAAAATGGGAGCTTTATGCCGAGGGACAGGCATGGTTCGATCTAAAAAGAACCAATACCTTCAATAAGGTCCAAATGGCCAGAGGTGATGAACTTACCGTGCCTATTGGCCCGTACAACCAAGTTTGGATCTTGCCGGATTTTGAGATTTTAAATAATGATATTCCCGACAATGCGCCATACGGAGGATAAAAATAGTTGTTTGAGTTAGTTTTTGAACGAGGGTGGGAAAAGCCTATTTTCCCACTCCCTTTCATCCATAAAAACAACATGGCACCAAGTAAACCAACATGCCCTGAAGGTATGTTCAAATTGGTTTTATTAAAGAAAATAGGGTAGATCTATTTTAAACCTTCCCCTAGCAATCTTTCTTTACAATTATCAAATAATATAAGATGAAAAAAAATATCAGTCTTAGGGCATTTGCTATTTTCCTTATTTTGATTTTAGCTCCAATACATATATTTTCAAACAATTTTATCGGTGTTCACACACCGCATATTGCAAACCCGTACCCCGTACCCGTTCATCTCCAAAGCGATGAAAGTACTTTTCTATACTGTTCAAAGGCATTGACGGCCAAAGGCGAACTGGCAATGCAGGGAGGAGAAAATATGGCATGGAAGGGAAATTCCGAATTAACATGGGACATTAACGTCCCTGACGATGAAAGCTATGAACTTTTCCTGATCGCCAATGTACCAAAAGCAGGGGAAAATGTAGAAATTTCATTTACGTCCAATGAGGGCATTCACAAATTCGTATTAAAACCAACAACCGGACCCTATATCGGGGGAAGAAATTTTGAGCGTATCCCAATTTCTTCCAAAATTTCATTGAAGAAAGGTAGGCAAGTCGTCTCTCTTTCCACCCAGGGAATTACCAAAAAGGAATCCCTAATGCACATTCGGTCCATAGAGCTTTTGCCCATTTCCGCAAAAAGAAAAATCAAGAAAGAAGAATTACGTGCAGTACAGTCCAGGGAAAGCGTTGATTGGCTTATCAAAAGTAATTACGGACTAATGTTCCACTGGACATCCGAAAGTGTTCAGCCAGATGGCAGCATTAAAAGTTATGAAGATGCCGTTAACCAGTTTGATGTGGAAAAGTTTGCCCAAATGGTAGAAGAAACGGGTGCCGGTTATGTAATATTTACCATAGGGCATGCAGAATCATACTGTCCTGCCCCAATCAAAAGCTGGGATAAACGTCACCCCGGTAAAACAACAAAAAGGGATTTAATTTTGGAGATCGCCGATGCATTGAACAAAAAGGGAGTACGGTTAATAGCCTATATCAATGGCCCGCTAGCCTTTAAACTAAACGTAAAGGGAGAGCCTACAGCTATGGAGAAGCAAGACTTTGTTCTCAATTTTAAGGAGATGCTAAGTGAAATCGGAAATAGATACGGGAATAAAATAGCAGGATATTGGTTTGATAGTTGGTACCAGATCTTCGAGGAGTTTCCCGAGGTACCCTTTGAAGAATTCGATAGAGCCTCCAAATTAGGAAATAAAAACAGGATTATCTGTCTAAATTCCTGGATATATCCCTCTGTTACCCCTTGGCAGGACTATTGGGCAGGAGAGGTAGCAAGCCCAATTGAAATTCCAACAGACGGGTTTATGAAGGATGGCCCAGTGCCCGACTTACCCTATCAGGCATTGCTCATCATGGAACCTTACTGGGTGCAGCAAACTTCCGAAATGCCAAAGCCTAGGTTTGATTCAAAAACACTGACCAACTATATCAAAGAATGTAATAAAAATAAGGGGGCGGTGACTATCAATTTAGGTATTTATCAAGATGGCACCGTAGGCAAGGAAGCCTTAGAAATTATGAAAGAGGTAAAACGGAACATAAAGGAGCAAGCCCAATAAATTTATTTGGATAATCTATTTATCCCTTACATTAGTATTACAAAAATAGTGACCGAACAACAACAAATTGCCCGATAAAATTAGTATTGAACCAAAAATAAAACCATTACCGATGTTAACATACCTTATATCCAATTACCGCATAAAATGGCCGTCCATAATACTTTTGATCGTCCTATTTATAAATTGTAAATCCAATGAAAACACTATTGACCTATATGTTGGCAAAGGGCATGAAGACGTTGCAGGGCCCATTTTTGATAATATTGACGAGGCCCTGGAAGAGGCAAAGGACATTCGTTCAAAAGATAAAATGAATCCCATAACCATCCATGTGTCACAAGGGGAATATTATTTGGATTCCACCCTCCTCCTTACCCCCTTGCTGAACAACCTTCAAATAATTGGACAAGGTGCGGACAAGGTTACATTTAAGGGCTCCAAAAAATTGGAACTGGATTGGAAAAGGCATTCGGATCATATTTGGGTATCCAAAATTCCGGACAATACCAACTTTGATCAATTGTTTGTTGATGGCAAAAAGCAGGTTTTGGCCCGCTATCCCAATTATGATGAAAATGGGGGGCATTGGCAAGGTCATGCTTCCGATGCCATTGACCCTGAACGTATAAAAGGGTGGTCTCAACCCATTGGCGCTATTCTACATGCCATGCATGCGGGGGAATGGGGAGGCTTCCATTTTGTAATTTCGGGGATCGACGAAAATGGACAGGCCATTTTGGAAGGTGGCCATCAAAATAATAGGACCTCTGCAGGAATACATGAAAAATATAGAATGGTAGAAAATGTTTTTGAAGAACTGGATAGCCCCGGGGAATGGTATATGGATAAAAATTCCGATATGCTATACTATTGGCCCCAAGAAGGTGTGGATTTAAACAAGGATCTGGTAGAAGGGTCCCATTTAAAACATTTAGTGGATATCAAAGGAGATGATAACGTTCCAGTAAAAGATGTTTTAATAGAAGGCATCCGTTTTGAACATGCAAAAAGGACCATCATGGAACCCTACGAGCAATTGCTTCGGAGCGATTGGACGATATATAGGGGCGGGGCGCTTTTCATGGAAGGGACAGAGAACATAACGATCAAGGATTGTGAATTCAGGAATCTGGGGGGCAATGCCATTTTTTTAAGTGAATTCAATAAAGGGGCCCTGATTACTGGAAACCACATACATGATTGTGGTGCCTCTGCCATAAGTTTTGTTGGAAGCCCCTCTGCGGTACGTTCCCCTTCCTTTCAATATCGGGAATTTGTGGACCGGGCAAAGTTGGATACCATTAAAGGTCCTTTAAACAATAGTTATCCACGGGAATGTATTGCGGACAATAATTTAATTTACAGGATCGGGAGATTGGAAAAACAAACCGCTGGAGTAGAGATTTCAATGGCCATGGATATTACTGTTAGCAATAATAGCATCTATGAGGTTCCACGTGCGGGTATAAATGTGAGCGAGGGTACCTGGGGCGGTCATATTATTGAATATAATGATGTTTTTAGCACGGTCCTGGAATCCGGTGATCACGGGTCCTTCAATTCTTGGGGAAGGGACCGGTTTTGGCATCCCGACAGGACCATAATGGATAAAATGACCCTGGAAAACCCCAATATGCCCCTTTGGGACGCCATTCATACCACTATTATAAGAAATAACCGATTTAGGTGCGATCATGGTTGGGATATAGATCTGGATGATGGTTCTACCAATTATAAGATATACAACAACCTATGCCTAAATGGGGGAATAAAATTAAGGGAAGGGTTTTTCAGAACGGTCGAGAACAATATCATGATCAACAATGGTTTTCATCCCCATGTCTGGTTTAAGAACAGTGGTGATGTTTTCCGCAAAAATATTGTAATGACAGACCATAAGGACATTAGGCTTCAGGCTTGGGGAAAGGAAGTGGATTATAATTTCTTTACAGATCAGGAATCGCTCTTAAAATCCCAAGAAAATGGCATTGATACCCATAGTATTTATGGATATCCAAAGTTTTTGGATCCGGAAAATGGGGATTTCCGTGTAGAACAAAATTCTCCGGCCATGGCCATTGGTTTCACCAATTTTCCAATGGACAGTTTTGGGGTAAAGAAACCGGCACTTAAGGCATTGGCAAAAACGCCTGAAATTCCAGATTTATTGTTGACTTCCGATGCCGAGGGATCGAAAGCAGTAACTATGGATTGGCTGGGTGGGAACCTCAAAAATATCGAGACTTTAGCGGAAAGATCTGCTTCAGGGCTTAACAAAACGGCAGGTATTTTGATTTTGGCCATTGAGCCGAACAGTATTATGGCCCTATCCGAACTTCAGGTGGGGGATGTCATCATAGGCGGTGAAGAAAGGGAGATCAATGAAATATTGGATTTAAGACAAATTATTCAGGCACACAACTGGAAAGGAAGTTTAAACCTGACCGTCTTCAGAAATCAGAAAAGTATTGATCTAAGGGTACCGATTAAGAAATAATAAGAGAATAAGGTGTTCGTCTTTTAAGCAAAACCCTTAATGGGTCTAATCAATAGGGTTTCATAAGCGCTACCTTGGGATATAGAAAATGAACAGGTACATTCAGAAACTGGTCAATTACATGTAAATCTTCCGCCGGAATGGCAGTACTCTAAACAGTCTAGAGAGGGGTCAACAAGCTCCTATATATCCTGTCAACCTGTATAATATATTACAGCTTTACCTGATAATTCTAATCAAAGATGCCTCTTCCAAAGCTAATGTCCAATCAGGCCTATACCTACGGGTAATTTAAACGTTCACTAGCTTTGGAAGAAGGATCTTGAACAAATAATCTAAAAAATCAACACCTAAAATTTATTTTGATACCACCCGTTTGTGGGAAAATGACCAATTAGGTTTTTTATTCCCTCTTTGGATATCGGCTTTACCAAATAACCCGAAAGTTCACTAATTTTTTTGGCCATATCTACATCATTGGGATTTTTTGAAGATGTTAACAGGTAAATATTAATTTCCTTTTTTAATTCCGTTTGAAGGGATCTATATTCATTTAAAAACTCCCACCCGTCCATAAAAGGCATATTTACATCCAATAGGATAATATCCGGAAGATTGGTTGCAGCGCCCAGATTTTGTTTTAGGAAATCGATTCCCTGTTCCCCATCGGAAAAAAACTTAATCTTCATTTCCGGATTTATTTCATCTATAGTATTCTTTACTATGAAACGAAAAATATCATCATCATCGATTAAAAAAAAGCTTAAGTCATTCATAATTGTCAAATAATCCTTTATGTGTGGTTCCCTTTACTGATTTTAGAAAATGACAAAAATAGTTTTTCGTCATCGCGAGGTACGAAGCGATCTGTCGCCCATTGGGCAGATTGCTTCACTGTGTTCGCAATGACGCATTTTTTATGCTCTAATCGGTTTTTGTCATGTACCGTTTTTCCTGATAAATCAATTGTTCCAAATGGGTAATCACTGTCCATACCAATAACCAAACCCACAATTACATGGTCAAAATGGGCAATCTTCTGTGGATAAAAATCGCTCTTGGCAATAGGGTACTGCTCCCAATAATTGAGATTGTCCATCGTGGGTTTTAGAAGTTCTACGATAAGTTGCCTTGTATTGGGGAGTGCTTCTTGCTGTAAGGAAATTGGCTTTTCATGCCCCTTTTCATATACCCATAATACCGCCAAAATGCTCATAATAAGTATTGGAAGGTAATATTTGACAAATTTAAAAAGCAATCGTCCAGGCAAATTAAAAGTTATTATATGGTGAAACCTATTGTTGGCGTCCCAACATCGGCCAATGCACAATGCACTTATTTTTGGGGAAAGCTTTTACGGTCCTGTTTACCAGTAAACCGGATACCAAATATAGACAAAATTAAAATTGATAGCCCGAAATTCATTTATATTAAGAAGTGATATTGATAAATATCATGTATTCCTTTACTCTGGAAGCTCAAAACCAAACTAAAGTGCAATGAATTTACATCCCTAAAGGACGGTATCGGCAGGCCTGACTGCCTGTATAGGCAGGGGTTTTTGGAAAGCAAAAAAATTTCATGGCAAGGACTGAATGATATGTTGGCAGTAAGCGGTAAGCAGTTGGCAGTTGGCAGTTGGCAAAAAAAATCGGATTTCACTGTCCATTGCCTATTTCTCATGACTTATAGCTAAGAGCTTATGGCTTATGGCTTATGGCAAAATATCTTTAAAAATTAAAACTAATTTCATACTTTTATAAGTCACCTTATTTCAAGGTTTCATTTTGCTGCGAATACATTTATTAAAAGCAATGGAGTTCTGAAAATTCCTTTCATAGGAGTCTCGCCCTATTCGTCCGATATTGAATATGATAAGTGTATACTTTGAATCGGAAGAACCGTGGCAAAGCTTGTTCAACCATAAATTAATGCCCATGAAAACATTGAAAAAAGAAGATATTAAACAAGAGGTATTTGATCTATATGACGACTATGCCCACAATAGGGTAAGCAGAAGGTTGTTTATGGATAAATTATCCACCTATGCGGTCGGCGGGTTAACGGTAGCTTCACTTCTTAGCTTTATTTCCCCTGATTATGTAAAAAAAATTCAGATAAGGCCAGGTGATCCAAAATTAAAATCGGAATATATCCATTACGATTCTCCCAAAGGGGGTGGCTCCATCAAGGGCCTGCTTTCCAGACCGGCCGATGCCAAGGTAAAACTTCCAGGGATAATCGTAGTACACGAAAACCGTGGATTGAATCCGCACATAGAAGATGTAGGACGTAGGGCAGGCCTAGCGGGATTCCTCTCTTTGGCTCCGGATGCATTGACACCGCTGGGCGGTTATCCCGGCAATGACGATGAGGGCCGGGCACTGCAAAGCAAACGAAATAGGGATGAAATGTTGGAGGATTTTATCGCTGCCTTTGCGTATTTAAAAGCCCATCCAGAGTGCTCCGGTCAAGTAGGTGTAGTAGGATTCTGTTTTGGTGGCTGGATTTCCAATATGATGGCGGTAAAGGTTCCCAATTTAGGAGCTTCCGTTCCTTTCTACGGGGGACAGCCAACAGAGGATATTAATAAGATAAATGCTCCTTTACTGCTCCATTTTGGCGAACTGGATACTCGCGTCAACGAAGGGTGGCCGGCCTATGAAGAAGCCCTAAAGAAATATGGCAAGGAATACGAGGCCTATATATACCCTAAGACAAACCACGGGTTTCACAATGATACTACACCGAGATATGACCGGGAAGCCGCCGAATTGGCCTGGGGACGGACCATCGATTTTTTTAGGGAAAAACTGGGGTAATGCCTTTCTGAACACAAACCTAAAAGGGTTCCGGTAATCCCTAAAGTGAAAGCGTACTAAAAGAAAACATAATATACAGCACAATCAGCACCACCAATACCGAAGCCGTTATATCCCAACCGGTATAGCTCTGCTTGTTGTCCGCTTTCTGTTCTATCGTAACCGTTCCGAAAGTCAGTCCGGACAGTTGTGCGGCCGAAGGGGCAGGATAAAACATACTCACTATCACCGCAATGGCCACACACAGGGCAAAGAAATAGGCTGCAAATACCAACCAGTTCACGTCGGCGAGGTTAAAAAGAAAACTACCCTCGGAAAAACTGGACTTCATAATTTCCAAGGTCAGTTTGGAAAACCCAATGATGAGTCCACCCACCAAAGTAGCTATGGCCCCGTTGGCATTAATACGCTTATAAAAAATTCCCAAAAGAAATACTGCCGTGATGGGAGGGGAAATATAGGCCTGTACATTCTGTAGGTATTCATATAGTCCGTCCGAAAGTCTTGTTATAACCGGTATCCACAACAGGCCGAGACCTACCACAAAAAAAGTGGCGGTCCTCCCCGTTTTCACCAATTCCTCCTCAGGTTTTTCGGGCTTCAGCTTTTTGTAAATATCCAGGGTAAACAAAGTGGAACAGGAATTGAATACGGAAGCCAAGGAACTCATCAGCGCAGCCAATAATCCTGCCGCCACCAATCCACGTAGACCGGATGGCAAAAGGTTGCTCATTAGCACCGGAAATGCTTCGTCCGGACTGTTCCATTCCAATTTGCCCTGTAGTTTAAGCCCCAAGGCCACAACCCCCGGAATTAGAAAAAGAAAAACGGGCATCAATTTTAGAAGGGCCCCAAAAATGCTTCCACGCCTACCTTCCTTGATACTTTTGGCAGTAAGCACCCGTTGTACAATTACCTGATCGGTACACCAATACCAAATGCCTACAATGGTACTGGTCAGGAATAATGGCAACCAGGGATAGTCGGGGTCCGAATTGGGCCGCCACATATTAAAATAATCCACTCCTATGGTTTCCTTCAGCGCTCCCCAACCCCCAACTGCTTCAAGCCCCATAAAGCTTAATATTCCGGCCCCAAGTACCAATACAATGGCCTGAATGGTCTCTGTATAGACCACCGCCCGCATTCCCCCTAAAATAGTGTAGAGTCCGGTAAGCGCCACCGTTGCCACCGCACCTATCCAAAAAGGGATTCCCAAAAGGGCAGATACCACTACCCCACCGGCATATATGGTCACAGAAACTTTGGTAAGGATATAGGCAATTATAGAAACAATGGAAAGTACCCATCTAGAGCGGGCATCGAAGCGCCTTTCCAAAAACTCCGGCATGGTAAAAACGCCGCTCCTGGCATAGAAAGGCAGAAATACCCAACCCAACATCAAAACTATCCAGGCATGGAGCTCATAAATCAATAGGGGCATTTTATCCCCTGCACCGTTACCGGCCAATCCCACCACATGTTCGGATCCAATGTTGGAGGCAAAAATGGAGGCCCCTACCATAAACCATCCAATGTTCCTTCCTGCCAAAAAATAATCTTCCGTATTCTTTTGTTTTTGTTTTATTACCCACCAGGCCACCCCGAGCAATATCACAAAATAGGCGCCGATTACCAGCCAATCCAGTGTATCCAATCCTTTCATTCCAATTTATTTGGTTTCGTTGGTTTTTATTTATGGCAATTTTTGAAAATAGATTATGACAGGTATTTATATTAAACTTTTGTCTTGAACTTATTGGCGGGGAGTCCCTTATGGCCACAATTCCTAACTACAAATAAGGATCCCGCCAAGGGTTGCTTCTCCAGTTCCTCTTTACCAAGTCCCTTCCTCGCCGAAGTAATATAGAGATCTTCCATGGTTTCACCCCCAAAGGTGCAGGAGGTAACTTGGGAAACCGGCATGGCAACGGAGAATAATTTTTTTCCCGTTCCAGGGTCATAGCGGGCCACTTGCCAGCCTCCCCAATGGGCCACCCATAACATTCCCTCCTGGTCTATGGTCATTCCATCCGGAAAGCCATCTTGCTCGGCAATGGTAATGACCGTTCTTTTATTGGCCAGTTCCCCGTTCGTCCTATCATAATCATAGCCCACTACTTTACGGGTAGGGGAATCTATAAAATACATTGTTTTATGATCCAGACTCCAGGCCAGACCATTGGAAACGCTAATATTGGACTCCTTTTTTCTTACATTTAAAGAAGCGTCCAAAACATATAGGCTGCCGGAGGATTCCTTTTCAGACACTGGCATGGTCCCTGCCCAAAAACGGCCTTCAGGATCACATTTCCCATCATTAAATCTGTTTCCCGGCAATGCTTTCTCCGGATTGGCTACCATATCAACTTTCCCGGTCTTACGGTCAACAAACCCAAATCCGTCCTTCATTGCAGCCATATAATTTCCATTGTTTGAAATCGCCATGGTACCTATCATTTGGCCTACAGAAATGGTGGTGGAAGTATTGGTTTTTGGAGACCATTCATGGATATTTCCATTTAAAATATCTACCCAACATATCTGTTTTTTGGAGTGATCCCAAAGGGGTCCCTCCCCCAATTCACA
The DNA here is from genome assembly GCF_003426735.1 of Arenibacter sp. P308M17. Classification (GTDB taxonomy): domain Bacteria; phylum Bacteroidota; class Bacteroidia; order Flavobacteriales; family Flavobacteriaceae; genus Arenibacter. The sequence continues at coordinate 392,793 of NZ_QVON01000001.1, read as the reverse complement.
AATAATTCCACTTACTACTTCTAAACCCATATTTTTTATGTTCTATTACAATTCATCCTATACGTCATTTCAGACATGACACGACACTAGGAGCCTATTGGACTTTATAAGGGGACGGACTCACAGATGTCCAACCCCCATCGATCACCAAACTTTGTCCCGTTATGTGCTTAGCATTATCGGAGACCAAAAACAGCACGGCCTGGGCAATATCATTTACGGATGCAGGCCTGCCCAAGGGCGTTATATTCTCCCAGGTTCCCAAATAGTCTTTATCCTTCATGGTCCTCTCGGTCAAGGTAGCGCCGGGAGCTACAGTATTTATATTTATTTTATAAGGAGATAGCTCTATGACCAAATTTTTGGCCAACATTTCCAAGGCGGCCTTACTCATACCATAGGCCGCCAAATTTTCATGTGCCTGGTGTCCTGTTACCGAAGACATTAGAAGGATAGATCCTCCCCACCCCTGCTTTATAAATTGTTTGGCAGCTGCCTGGGCCAAAAAGAAACTCCCGCCCAAATTTACTTTCATCACCTCAAAGAAAGATTCCGGCGGATAGCTAAGAAATTTCCCAAAGAGCGTAATCCCTGCATTGGCAACCACTACATCCAGTTTTCCAAATTCTTCAACGGCCCTGACCACCATCTCCTGTATGACCCCTATATCCCCTGAATCCCCAATAAAAGGAATACATTTTCCATGCTTTAGGTCCATTTTTTCAACTGCCTCTTTGGCAAGAACGGCATCCAGATCATTCAAAATAACATTGGCCCCAAGGGCCACCAATTGTTTACAGATTTCAAGGCCAATTCCTTGGCCAGCACCTGTTACAATGGCTACTTTATCCTTAAAATCCATAATAGGTTTCGATTAATGGGAATCCCTAGGGACCTCGCTCCCGGAGTTTCCCCTTAAAAAATCCATGTCCGCGCCCAAATGTGCCTGCTGCACATGGTTTACATATAAATTAACATAACCCCGGTCTACGATTGGGGGCAATACTTTTCTATTTTTCTTACGTTTTTCCAATTCTTCATCAGAAATGGCCACTGATAAACTTCTGTTGTGCACATCCAAGCTAATCATATCCCCATCTTCCAATACCGAAAAATTTCCGCCCATGGCGGCCTCAGGGGATACGTGCAGTACTACTGTTCCAAAACCGGTTCCGCTCATACGGCCATCCGAAATACGGACCATGTCCTTAACGCCCTTCTCCAAAAGTTTTTTGGGGAGGCCCATATTCCCTACTTCGGGCATACCAGGGTATCCCTTTGGACCCACATTTTTTAACACCAAAATACAGCTCTCATCCACATCCAAGATGTCGGTATCTATTCTGGCCTTATAATCCTCAATATTCTCAAAGACCACTGCCCTGCCCGTATGTTTCAGTAGGTGGGCACTTGCTGCCGAGGGTTTTATAACCGCCCCATTTTCGGCGAGGTTACCAGTTAGAATGGCCAGACCAGTAGCAACGTTAAAGGGTTTATGCACACTTCCTATAACCTCGTTATCGTAATTTTGTGCTTTTTGATAATTTTCTCCAACCGTTTTACCATTTACGGTAATGACATCGTTGTTCAAGATATCCTTAAGTTCCTTTAGCACTGCGGGCAAGCCACCGGCATAAAATAAATCCTCCATAAAGTGCTTGCCTGAAGGCTGCAAATTGGCGATCAGGGGAATATTGGCCGAAAGCCTATTAAAATCCTCCAGCTTTAAAGGGACGCCAATTCTTCCTGCTATGGCCAAAAGATGGATTACAAAGTTAGTGGAACCGCCTATGGCCGCATTGACCTTTATGGCATTTTCAAAAGCCTTTATGGTCAAAATGTTGGATAGTTTAAGGTCTTCCCTCACCATTTCAACGATTCGCAGTCCGCTCAACTGTGCCAATACTTTTCTACGGGCATCTGCCGCCGGGATAGCCGCATTTTCTGGCAGGCTCAGCCCTAATGCCTCTACCATGCATGCCATGGAGGAAGCCGTGCCCATAACGGCACAGTGTCCGTCGCTTCTACACATGGCCGCCTCTATAGTCCGCAACTCCGAATTCTCCAGCTTGCCTTCCCGAACGTCGTCATGATAGCGCCAAATATCACTGGTCCCAATATTTTTTCCTCGATATTTGCCGGTCAGCATAGGGCCACCAGATACTACAATGGTGGGGATATCCACACTACAGGCCCCCATGACCAAGGAGGGGGTGGTCTTATCACAACCGCAAAGCAATACAACCCCGTCCAAAGGATTTGCGCGTATGCTTTCCTCCACATCCATACTGGCCAAATTTCTATAAAGCATGGCAGTAGGCTTCATAAGGGTCTCCCCCAAGGACATTACCGGAAATTCTACCGGGAATCCACCGGCTTCCCAAATGCCCTTTTTCACGGATTCTGCCAACTCCCTAAAATGACCGTTGCAAGGAGTAAGCTCGGACCAGGTATTGCAGATCCCGATTACCGGTTTGTTGTTAAACTCATAATCCGGTATTCCCTGGTTCTTCATCCAGGCCCTATATATAAATCCGTCCTTACCTGTACGGCCGAACCAATTGCTGCTCCTTAACTTTTTCCTGTCATTTTTTTCCATTGGTAATTTTGGTTTTTGCGAAATAAAAAAGACTTATATCGATATTTTTTATGCCCTTTAGGCTCATTTTCAATTTGAAGACATCAATATCGTAAACTTTTCCGAAATAAAAACTTCATTTTTTAGGGAATTTACAATCTAGACAAAGTGAATATGATAAATTATAAAAAACAGGCCACGAAAAAGGGCCGCATTCTGAAAAGTGCGGCCCTTTTACCCTTAAAATTTATATATTGAAACTCTTGTTGTTATAAAAAACTTTTATTCCACTCCAACCTTCTCCTGCTTCCCTGCAGTTTTCATTTCAAGTTTAAGGCTGGCCTCTTCCTTGGCCGAAAAAGTGCAGTCTACCTTAATTTTATGATCGCCGGTGCTTACCATAAATTTTTCGGGGTCTACCGGGATGCTTTTAATCCTGTTCCAGGATTTATCATAGAGTACTGCTTCCGTACCCCCGTTATACTTAAGATTCTCCCCTTGTTGAATTGATATGTCCAACTCTATCTTTTTAAAATCATTGATCTCGATCGATATCCCTGAAACAGAAGTATTCTTGGTGGTCAAAATAAATTGCAATGGCTGGGAAGAAAAAATATTATTATAATCGAAAACCGACCATACGGGCTCTCCAGGCTGACGTATCTTTAATTCATGCTCAAAGCGCTGAACGGAGTAAGGGGTTAAACCCCAACTGGTTTGCGATATTCTTTCCAATGAAAATTCATCATTGATATTTTCCATCCTCTTCTTTTGTTCATCGGTAAATGCCCCCCCCAGTCTCGCTTCTTCCCATTGTTTTATTTTCTCCAATATTTCATCTCCAAATCCATTTTTATTCACTAGATCCACAGAGGTGACCAAGGCATAACCCGCATCAAAAGCTGCGCTTCTGGCCAACATCCATTCTATATCTTCCAAACTGGTATTATCGCGCATACTAAACCATCCCAGCATACAGGGAATAAAATTTCTCCTGAAATAATCCTGGTTCAGAAGTCTGTAAGAGGTCTGACTTTCCCTAAAACCGGCATACCATGGTTCCCCCCAGTTCATCCGGGTGAACATATGCCAAAAATAATGGCCCGGCCTACTGGCATCCATTATGTAATCGTTCTTTACCTCCGGTTGCAGATTATTGTACCAGGCATCTACAAACAATAGTTCTCCATAGGCCCCCATCCCTGTGGAATAGTTCCCTTCCAGACCATCAAAGGATATTTGTTTCAATCCGGTCTTGTTGTACAGTTCCGCCAATTTTTTGGACATTTCAATACCTAGTTCCGTATTGGTCAAAAACGTTTTGTAGCCATGGTCTGCCAATTTCGATATTTTATCCTCCTTTTTATGAGCACTTGCTTGGGTACCAAATGAACCTCGCTGACAATTTAACAAAACCCATGGCGCGGTTTCCGAGACACTTTCGTACCTGATCAGTTCCTCTCCAATGACCACGGTATGAAGGCTGTTGTTCCCCATTTGATTAAAAAAGGTAGGGTCTTTTATTTCGATATTCCTTTCCTCGCCATCTATATCGTTTACAAGCACACTGGAGCCCACTTTTGCCAATCTTTCATCAGGAATCGGGCTTACATAGGGGTCATTGGGGGTTATAAAATTTGAAAGGGTGTGGGCCCCCAATTTAATACCCTGCTGCTTGGCCTTATCTACACATTCTTTCATACTATCCCAGTTTTCAGGGAAAGCCTCCTTTTGCAAGTCAAAATGACCCCAGTTCAAAAAGGGACCCGAATGATACAAATACTGTAGGCCTGCCTTTTTGGTCAAGGCTATGGCCTCATCAATAGTAGCGGTTCCAAAATCCTGAATCAAATAAGCGGATGTTGCCGATACCGCCCTTTTGCTCCATACCCCATCTATGGTAGGATGTGGCAATCCTTCATCCAGCTCTATTGCCTCTATAGTATTCAAAACTTCTTCCGGCGCACAACCGAACAGGGCAATCTTGGAACCTATAATTCCTTCATCCCCGTACGCAGGTGCCATATAATGTTCGTGCCCCATAGAGGCGACGACCCTTTCCTTGGCCCTGTTTCGTGTATAAGCCTGTACGGAACTGCCATAGTCCCTTGGCAAAGCGGTATGGCCTCTATAAAGAATATTCAAAGAATCCGAGATATCTACCAAACTGGTAGTTCCAAAAATATCGTAGGAAGGAGTGGAATCGTCCTCATTGGTGGGATATCCTCCCAAGGTTCTTTTGTTCAAGGCCTGAATCCCTATGGAGAAATCCTTGTTGCGGACCACCCCCACGGTTTCCCCAATAGTCTCGCTAATGTTTGTCTCAAAAGGTCCCCACAACACCAGTTCAATATCATTTTCCTTGGTAATGGACGTTAGCTCAAAAGTGGTGTACCGGTCTTTTTTTACGACTTGAACCGTTGCCTCTACCCCATTTTTTGGATAGCTTAATAAAATGGTCCCCTCCCCTTCCCTCTTTTCAAAAGATGCCGGATATTCCAATTCCCCATCTATCTTAATGGCCAAAATGGATTTAGGGTCACTGCTTGTATGCACATATTCGGTATTCATATCCGCATCGGCCAGGCCGGTGATTTTACCGGATTTGTTTAATCCAATATTTAGCTTTCCGGCAGGAAAAATAACATCTGCATTACGGTTACAGGACGTAATTGCAACTAAAAGCAAAATTACAGTAATTTTCAAGGTTTTCATTTCAATATATTTATGGACAGTTTTTAAATGGTTTTATGTAATTTTAATTCAATGGAAATTTAAAACCTTTACCTCTCCCGGGTTTAAGTTTATTGTTAATTCGCTCCCGTAGGCATATACCCTACTTTTAAATTCTTCGGCATTTTCCAAAGGAGATGACACTTTATAAAGGTCTTTACCTAAAATCAATCCTAATTTTCTATCCAATGTAATGGTATAACTTGTAGGCTGGTCCGAAGGATTGTGGAACGAAATATACCCTCCATCTTCATTCCAGCCCGTATAACCGTATACTTCGGATTGTTTTGGATTGCCCCCGTGCATTTTGGCCCGTTTAAAATAAGGAAAGACCTTCTTTGCCCACTTTAGCCCTTTGGCCAAAACATCCCAATCACTTTCGGAAAGTTTCTGTGTTTTTATGTAAAGTTCTATAAATCCGGTACCCCTGGAAAGATTCATCCATAGGTATTCTGAAAACTCCTCACTACTCTCCCCTGTTTTTACCTTTTTTGGTTCATGGTTGAAAACGGAGTTAATGGGGAATTGTGTATGCTCTACTTGCCAGGTATCATAATAGACCCCATCCCTATAGACCAACTCTTGCGTTCTATTACTTCCTTCTGCCGCATCCCCTGCATTGATCATCCACACGGCATCAATGTACATTAACCACCAGGGGCTTAGATAGGCTCCGTTGGAAATTACGACATAGACATTGGGATCCAATTGGTGTTGATTTTTAAACAGTTCCATTAACCTTTCGGTTCCAGCTACTAAATAATAGGTTTTTAATTCATCATATTTGGAGCTGTTCAGTAGTGGGTCCGATGCCGATAAACCCTCCGTTCCCAACTGCGGCATATACGGCATACCATATTTATTTCCATTGAGCTCAAATTCTCTTGTATTTAGGTGGCCGAACACCCCATCCAACTTAAAATAGTTTACCCCGCTTTTGGTGAGTTCAAGAATCCTATCCTCCAACAATCGCATATACTTTGGTCCGGCCATGGACATCCATTTTCCCAAGGTTTCAAACCCTTGCTCCTTGTAATTCTGTACTACCGTTTGGGCCCCAAAAAGACAGCCCGGACTCATCCACAATCCGAGTTTTGAACCGGCCAATTCTACACTCTTGATACTCGAAGAAAAATTGGCATCGAACTTTGAGTTTACTTGCCATGCCTTTTGGGACCAATCTGCGTTTACGTCTTGCCAACCGTCATCGATCACATAGGTACTCAAGGGGTCCACATTCCTTTCGCTTACCAATTCCTGATGCACTTTGGACACGCTTTGGTTAAATTTTTCCTTATCCACTCCATTATAAAAATCGAACCAACTGTTATATTGAATCTGTAACCTAAGTGGCCTAATCCGAATCCTGTCTATATAATTAAAAAATGTATCTTGAATATACTCCGGATTATCGCCTACTCCAATTACCGCCTTGTGGGAAGTGTAAACCTCATCCGGCTTAATTTCCCTTCCCCACAAATAACCACAATAGCCCTTTTTGTTTTCAACATAATTGTCCGCTGCAGGAAACTCGGTGCCAAAAAAAGTGGCGGATTCGGATCCATACAAGGGTTGGCCAAGACCGGGTCTCCATTGGGCCACCCCTTGAGCGGTAATTTGTTTTATCCGGTAGGGTTGATAAAGATCCCCCAACGATAAAGATTCCATATCTATCCGTTCCAAGGTTACCGGTTTGGCCGATTTTATATTCAAATATTTATGAATGTAAAAATCGTCCTTTTCCAATTCATAATGCACCTCAACTTCCAATTGATGCTCCCTATTTTCCAAAAGGAAACCAAGGGAGGTACTGTCTTCCTGAAGCACCTTTATAAATTTAAAATCCTCCGAACTCAACACTACGTCCAATCCCTCAATGTGCGTGCCGGGGGAAATCCTCAACCTGAACTCTTCTTTATCCCTCGGAATTAACTTTTTACCACTTATTTTATTAAGGATCTCCGAGGTAAATAGATGGCCATCATTACTAATTTTGACGACCCTTGCTACAGATTCGTTGGCTATGACAAATTCATTTTTTGTTGTACAACTTACCGCTATAAATAAGATCAGAGCAAGACAAAGCTTTAAAATGGACTTCATTGATAATTATTTAATTGGTATTTATTCTATAAGGGTGAATGGCATAATAAAAAAACCTGAGATTAAAATTGCCCTACACTTTTTCACTTCCTAAAATCTATTTGTTCCGTTCATTATTTTTATCCAAAACAAGTATATAGAACATAGTGGTAATAATAGTCCTTTAATGAAGATTGGGACAACCTACACCTAATCAAATAGGCCCCAATAATCATTAATACCATAAAAACACCATATTTTTCTCCAAATCCCCTTCAAATCATAACTTCTACTGCATTACTCCCCGAACTTATCGATAGGGCTTGGAAAGGTCTGGGGCATTTGCGTTCCTATTTTATTACTTTAATAAATTTTGCCCGGCCATTATTTACCCCTACTACCAGTGCCTTATGGTTTCCATAACCAATAAGTTTCAGCTCCTTTACATCTTGGGAAAGATTTAAACCCGATTCTCCCATAGGTATTGGTTCAAAATTAAACCGGCCCTGTCCCTTTAAAAACAACCCAAGACTGGCGTCGTTCCTGGTAGTCTCTATTTCCGAACCGTAAAGGTTGCCCGCGATAACGATATCCTTTATCCCGTCCCCGTCAAAGTCATATATTACGGAACTATTGATATTGGAAACTTGCGCCAAATCCGGCAATGGCCTAATTTCAAAATTACCGTTCCCCAAATTCTCCATACTTATACTGGCAAAAGTCTTGGCCTCATAATGCAGGGCATTATCCAGATTGGAATCCCCATATACATCCTGCAGGGTAGAGGATGCAAATTCATTATAGGTGGCAAATTTCTTTTTTATTTCCGGTATTTGTTGGGAAGAACACGACCTGCCCCTAAGGGGATACTGCGTTCCGTAATTATAATAGCTCAGTACTATATCATTTTTGCCATTTTCATCAAAATCCCCGTAATGGACAGAAAAAGGTTCATTTAATTTAGCCTTGTACTTATAGTTCAAGCCAAGATTTCCCAACACATAATCTTCATCCCCATCCCCGTCCAAATCATCGTTCGAAATACTGAACCACCATCCTGTGGTATTCTGCAAATTGAATTTTTCCGTGCTATTCCTGAATTCACCATTTTCATTTTCCAAAACGGTAATGGGCATCCACATCCCTGTAACCAACAGATCCAAATCCCCGTCCCTATCAATGTCCGTCCAAACCGCATCTGTCACCATCCCCAACTTATCCAATACCTTGGTATTCGTTTTTACAAAACCCAAGGTTCCGGTTTCCATGAGCTGATTTTTTAGCAAATAACTATCCGCCGGTTCCGGATAATATCCCGGAACCTGCCTTCCCCCTACGAACAGATCCAAATCCCCATCATTGTCATAATCCGCTGCCTTTACCCTAGATCCACTGGCGTTGATCATAGGCAGAACATCTATGGATAGCTGGAAACTACCTTTGCCATCATTTAGATACAGCCTATCCTGGTAGTTCTCCGAACCCGATTCAAATTCATTTCCTCCAGAAACCACGTACAAATCCTGATCCCCATCATTATCGGCATCAAAAAAAACGGATCCCATATCCTCTCGGTTTAGATCGGGGATGAGCTTTAATGGGTTTTCCTTGAACGATCCATCGGCCTGTTGGGTATAAAGCTTGCCCAATGCTTCATTGGGACCGCCGATATAGAAATCCTCCAAACCATTGCCATCAATATCGGCAACGGCAATTCCAGAGCCCAAGGTAGACATGCGGTGGGGCAACAAAACCTCACGTTCAAAATCATCGAACTTATTTTCCTTATGGACATAATCAATATTGGCCGTCCCGGAAATATCTTCAAATCTCAAAGCCCTTTTTACCAAGGGCGTTTTTTCCGATTTTTTGGCCACCAGAAAATCATATTCCAATGTGCTATTTAACTTAATGTTTTTATACACCGAGGTTTGGCCGTTGAACCAATCTATTTGCAGGCTATCTATACTATTGATCTTATTCAAGCCAAAATGAAGTATATCCTCACTACTGGAGTTGATTCCGCGGGCATTGGTCAATTGGGAGATTTGAACTCCCTTACCATGAAACAGGGAAACTTTTGTTCCAAAAAAGCTTTGACCTGCCTTGCCCTTTTTAAATTTTATCCTTAAATAATTATTATCCTGGGTTTCAGAAATATTGTTTTTATAAACATAGGCAGGCTCGTCAATATTGTTGACCACCAAATCCAGATCCCCGTCATTATCCAAATCCCCATAAGCGGCACCTGTTGAAAATGTCTTTTGGTCCAGGCCCCATTCTTCCGAAACCTTATCAAACTTTAGCCCATTGGTATTCCGGTACATATAATTCTGAATCTTATCCGAAGGAAAAAAGGACAACATCTTTTCCAGATCGGCGTACTCCCATACATCAAAATTTTTGTTGCCCTCCGTATTGTATTTTTTATCGATCTCACCAATATATTCGTCCAATTTTTTCAAGGCATCCGTGTTCCCTATTTCATGGCGTATTCCATTGGTTACAAACAGATCCAACAGTCCGTCATTATCAAAATCGGCCAATAGCGGGGACCAACTCCAATCCGTACTGGAGATGCCCGCCATTTGCGCAATTTCACTAAAAAGCATATTTCCCTGGGCATCCACCCCATTGTTCAGCTGAAGGGTATTGAACATATATTGATAATGTCCGCCCCTACTTACATTGTTCCAAAACTCGGCGGGATTCATGGAACTCATATTGCTCTTCAATCGGTAATTGTCCTCCGCAACCATGTCCAGCACCACAAAATCCAGCCAGCCGTCATTGTTGATATCTCCCATATCGGTACCCATACTGAAGTAGGAAGTATGTTTAATATTTTCGTAAATTTTATTGGTGAAGGTCCCATCGCCGTTGTTGATGTAGAAAAAATCGGGGCCCAAATAGTCGTTCGCCACATAAATATCCTGCCATCCATCATTATTAAAATCGGCTATACTGGAACTCAATCCGTAGCCAAAATTACTGACCCCTCCATTATTGGGCATTTCAAAAAAATGATTGTCAATATTCTCCATCAATCTATAATTCTGGGCGGGACCTATCTTTTTTTCATCGTTCAAAGGTGCCAGGAATGATGAGTTTTTTGGTTGGTTTATCAAAAAAACATCAAAATCCCCATCCCTGTCAAAATCGAAAAAATTGGCTTCGGTAGTTCTATTGGAATCGTTCAAATGGTACTTTTCGGCAGATTCGGTAAAGGTAAGATCCCCATTATTGATATACAGTTCATTCTTCCGCAGATCTTCTCTACCATCGTAAAGGCTTTTACAAACGTAGATATCCTTCAATCCATCATTGTTGATATCCACCATGCTTACATGTGTGGACCATCCGCCTTTATCCAAAATCCCTGCTGTCTTGGTAATATCCTCGAATTTTAGATCTCCCTTGTTCAGATATAGCTTATCACCCACCTGATTTCCGGTAAAATAGATATCCAAAAGCCCGTCATTATCAATATCCCCTATAGCCACTCCACCTCCCTTATAAAAGCCCTTGTAAACAAATATATTATCTTGCTTGCTTTGGGAAAGTTGGTTGGTGAAATTTATATTGGTTTCAGTAGGGTCCAATAGAGTAAACAGCAGATCGGCTTTCTGTTTAGTCCCAGCTCCTTGGGCACTACAATATGTGGGATAGCCATAGAGCAAAATTGCTGGAATTATGAAGATCAATCTGTTCATAACGGGAAAGGAATTAATGTTTTGGTAATTTTTTGGCCCGGGCATTGTCCAGGTTCTTTTGTTAACCCATGGTATCCGGACCATTTTTCAACAAAGGTAAATGTATTCTATTGTAAAAAGAGGCTGCTAAAATGCAGCCTCTTTTTCAAACTAATTAACAACTAACTCAATACTAATGTAACTCAACAATCAACTTAGAAACTGTCTAAGTTTTATCCTTTGGTTCTTTTATGCGTCTTTTCCCGCCATACATCAGCTATTTTTCGGTCCGTAGCTATGGCTATGAACCTCAAAATACCTTCGTCTAACAAAAAAATACACTATAAAATATTCCAAAAACAAAATTTGGACAGTCTCTTAAAATTTTTAACTTCTTATTGTAAGGGGTCAAAGTTTCCGCCCGGCCATCCGTTGGTCTGTTCCAGGTTGGGATTTTTATTCAGATCATTCTGAGGAATATCGAAAAAATAATAATTGTCCAAATAATTGATGGCATCACCATTGTCATCAATATTCCCAAACCTTTCAACACTTCTTAACTCCGTTGTAAAATAGGTATTATAGACAACGGGGTCGCTCAAATCTATGGAACCGTCCAAAATACCTTCTTCCAAAGCCTTGCGGTCATCCAATATTTCATTGGATGGATCAAGGGCATCAAAGGCTGCGGTTTTGGTAATCCTATAACCTTGGCGATAGGTGCCATTAATATCATCGTACATTCTACGTCTTCTAAGATCGGAAGAGCGTTTGCCCTCGAATACCAATTCCAACCTTCTTTCCAACATAATGGCGTCTCTCATTTGATCTTGGTCCATTCCCGCTTCCAGTCCAAACAGACCATCTCCTCCAGGCTCCAGACCGGCCCTTTCCCGAATCTGCTCCAAAATGGTATATGATTCCCCGGAAAGTCCAACCTCATTGGCGGCCTCCGCTAGGTTAAGCAGTACCTCGGCAAATCGTATTTCCATCCAGTCCGTAGGGGAGTTCAAGCTAGCTGCACCTCCTTCTATAGAACCATCTATGGCCTTTCTGCAACTAAAGCTGGTGGGCGTTATCCTACTATCGGCCTGAGCTTCAATGGCACTCTGTTGAAAGGACCATTCCAGATCGCTGGTCCTATTGGGCGCCGGATTATTTAAAGGCCATACAGCCCCGTTCCAGGCAATATTGGCCTCAAATCTTGGGTCCCTGTCCACCCAAAGTGCCGTAGGATCATAGGAATAGGCGGAAGTAATATCGTCTATGGCCTTTCCATCCTTCATGGGGTAGGCGTCTACCAAACTTTTGGTAGGTTTGTCAAAGGATTCTCCGTTGGTACCTACAATAAATGGCCTACATCCGGCATCCCTAGTGTGGGATTGATCCAGGGTATACCTTCTTATCATAATGGCTTCCGGATTGGATTCGGTTTCATCGAACCACAGATCGGCATAACTGGAATGCAGTCCTTTACCGTTTTCAACAAGGAAGGTATGTGCCGCTTTATTGGCATCATAGGCCGCCTGCCAACGACCCTTATCTTGGGCAGGATCAAATTGTTCGCTGGCATAGTGCAACAATACCCTTCCCTTATAGGCCAATGCGGCACCTCTTGTTATTCTTCCATAATCTTCCCCGGCATTTGGATAGTTGATCGGCAACAATTCGGTAGCTTCGTCCAGATCGCTTAAAATTTGGGCAATGCATTCAGAAGTCTTGTTTCTGGGTACCTGCAAGGCCTCAACATCCGATTTATCCTTTACTTCCAGCACCAAGGGTACACCGCCATAGGCGGATACCAGTCTAAAATAAAGATGTGCCCTGAAGAACAATGCCTGACCAATCATCATATCCTGCGCCTCGGTACTTATGGTCCCGGTGCCAATTTTTGCGATCAATAGGTTTATATCCTTAATAGTGGTATAACTATTGGCATAAATATTCATTGATCCCGGTTGTGCCTCCCCGTACATAAATCCATTTTCCCCATGGGCGTCGTCCGACAATTGGGAGGCCGTTGTTGCCCATCCCGGCATGGCCCTAAGATAGATATTGTTTAAAAATCCTTTTGCCAGATTCTCGTCGTTCCACACCACATCTTCACTAATTGCCCCTAAAGGCCGCTTGTCCAAAGGATCTTCGCTACATTGTGTAAGGAACAAAAAGCAAAGAATTACCAGTTTATTTATATTATTTATCTTCATCATACCTTTTTTTAAAATGTAACATTTAATCCCAAACTATAAGTCTTGTTCACCGGAATACCTCTTCCTGAGGTCTCGGGATCAAACGCCTTGATCTTACTGTAGATCATAAATAGATTGGTCCCATTGGCAAAAAGATTGATCCTTTCCGCTCCCACTTTTTGGGCCCAGGCCAGAGGGATATCATAGCCAACATTCAAATTTTTCAATCTTAGGAAATCGGCATCCTCCATCCAGAATGAGGAATCGGTATCCGAATAGGGCGATCCAAATCGTGGAAAGGAATTATTAGGACTATCCGGCGTCCAGGCATTGAGCCATTGGGTATGGGAAGAATTCCCTATATCCGCAAAGGTAAATCTGTTATTGGCAGGCTGATACCTCTGGTTTCCTGCAAAGCCTTGGCCAAATGCCATAACGGTAAGTCTTTTATATCGCAAGTTCAACCGTATTCCATAGTTGACAGAAGGGTTGCTTCTTGCCCCTATAAAGTCCCTATCATTGTCATCGATTACACCGTCCGGGGTATTCCCTTGGGGATCAACGGCGGCAGGACCTCTTAAATCCTTAAAGTACAACGCCCCAATCTGCGGAACTTGACCATATATGGTATAGCCGCTGGCTATTAGGTCGTTCAATTGGTCCTGGGTCCTGATAATCCCTTCCGCCGTTAGGCCCATAAACCTACTGGTCTCGTTACCGGACAGCAGTTCATAGGGTCTTCTTGTTTCGGGTTCGTCCAAGGTAACATAGACCGCTTTGGAGTAGCCTACATTAAACCCTACCTCATAACTAAAATCGTTGGTAAGGTTATCCTTATAGGTCACCAATCCTTCCACCCCATTTATATCTATGGCTCCGTAATTCACCGGGCCCAAGGTGAGTCCTGAAGAGGAAGGAATAAATACCTGTCTACTACCGTACAGATCGGTCTTTTTGTTTTTGAAAAAATCGATGGTCGTAGACAGTTTATCATCCAGGACCTGAAAGTCCAATCCGAAGTTATAGGAGGTCTGCTTTTCCCAGGTAATGAACAGATCCGGCTCCGCACCAATGGAGGTGGCACTGGAAATGGCGTTGTTGGTTCCAAAAATTGGTCCTGTACCTCCTACGTTATAGTTTTGGATATAGGGAAAAATTGTAGTCCCCCCTCCTGTAACGTCATCGTTGCCCGTACTACCTATAGAGTATCTAAGTTTAAAAAAGTCGAAGAAGCCCAAATTATCGCTAAAGAAGCTTTCCTCGCTCAAAATCCATGCTGCGGAAACCGAAGGGAAGAATCCCCATCGTTCATCCTTTGCAAATTGTACGGAACCATCATATCTGTAGGTGGAGTTCAGGAAAAATTTGTTCTTATAATTATAGCCCAAACTTCCAATATAGGACTGTCTCCCGGTTTCCCCGGCATTGCCATTGGCAAATTGGTTTTCAACGGCAGGATTGGTAGCGAACAATTGGGATACCAAGGGGGTAAGCAGACCTCTTCTAAGGGCGTAAAACGACTTATCATCCCTTTCATATTGCTCATAATTAAAGAATGCGTTGAGGGTATGGTCACCAAAAGTATTCTCATAGCCGATCCTGGCATTCAACTGATAGGAATTGGTTTCTGCCGTAGATTCCTGTAAACTGTTGGAATCTGCCCCGTCATCACTTCTAAGCCTGGTTCCCAGGATTTCATCCGTGAGGACAAACCTATTGTTGGGATCTACCCCAAACGTAATATCCTCTACTATATTCCGCCGTAAGGTGCGATCATTGCGAATGTTCAATTTGTTATAGGTCATTCCGGCGGTAAGCCCCTTTAGGAATGGAAACTTATAATTTACATCCACAATGGCACCGATGTTACGAGAGGTTCTGTCGTTGCTTCCGGCTCCTTCTTCTGCCAAATGTACAGGGTTCCAACCGTTAAAATTGGCCACATACTCGCCATTGTGAACTGCAGGACCCCATCGGCCCGTTCTATTGGTGGTTCTATAAAAATCCCCGAAATCCTCATCGGTTCCGTTCCATCTCCAATAAAACTCCTCGCGCAGATCGTTATTGGTATTTAAGTTTAAGGAAACGTTCAGGTCTTCGGTAATATCTACATCTACCTTGGCCCTAAAATTGGTTTTCTGATAGGATAGATTACTTACGGCACCCGTTTCCTTAATATAGGATCCGGACATGAAATAGCGGACATTGTCCGTGCCACCGCCTACTGTTACGGCATGTCTGTTTAATATGGGTGTTTCTTCCGCTTGATCAAGGAAAGATCCAATATTCAAATTTTGGAGATAATCCAATTCGGTCTGGTTGAACCTTCCCGGATCGTCCGCGGGCACATTATTAAAATCCTGTACCCGACCAATGATCAACGCCTGCTGATAGGCACTGGTCATTGGGGGAACATTGGTAGGCTCGGTAGTTCCTATGGTAGAGGTAAAATTAATGGTGGGTTTTCCACTTTTTCCCGATTTTGTTTTTACCAGGACCACCCCGTTTGCCGCTCTAGATCCATAGACTCCAGAAGAGGCCGCATCCTTTAATATGGACACGGATTCCACTTCACTAACATCCAGGGCATCAAAAAGTTCCTTGGTTGAGATAATGTTATCTATTACATATAAGGGTTCATTATTTCCTGCAAACTGTCCCGAGGTTGCCCCTCTAATAATGATATCGGAACTTCTACCGGGCTTACCGCCAGCCTGACTAATATTAACCCCTGCAAACCTACCGGCAACCGCATTACTCAAGGAAGTTGCCGGAATCTCTTGTATTTCCTCTGTAGTTACTGCAGATACGGAACTTGTCAAATTCCTTTTTATGGTAGTCCCATACCCTACAACGACCACTTCGTCCAAGGTACTTACATCCTCCTGCATGGAGACATTTAAGGTAGCTGCACTGCCCACTTCAAGATCTTTGGTCATAAGGCCAAGATAGGAGAAGCGAAGTATATCTCCCTGACTTGCCGTAATACTGTAGTTCCCATCGAAATCGGATTGGGTACCATTGGTTGTCCCTACTACCAATACGTTTACGCCCGGCAATGGGGATCCCATTTCATCCGTAATGGTCCCTGTAATGGTCTGTTGCACCATCTCCAATGGCATGGCCGGCATTGGTGCGCCGTTCATGGATAAAGCCGTAAATGTTAAAAATAATAAGGGAAACATCTTTACCCAACTAGCACTGATTTTTCTGTGCCCTTTTAAGTTTTTTAATTTCATTCTTAAGGTTTTGATTGTTATTTATTCCTTTAATTAGGACATTCCTGTTTGCGGAACCTCCTTGACCAATCTGGTTACTTGGCCATTACATCCATAAAATAATTCTAAGCCATAATGCATACTTTGTTTAAATTAGTTTAGTGTGTTAGCCTTTTCAGCGGAAACTCAATTCCGCTGTAAAATTCAGGACGATATTAACATTAAATTAACCATTGGTCGACCTAGAAGGTGTATTGAGACCTGTTCAGGTGTTGAAAAATAGTCCCAATGAGCATTGGGACTATATGAATTTGTACGCTCTATTATGAAGTAACTAAGTACATGACAAAAATCGTCATAACAAGGTTTCTTGGAAAATCCGTTTTACCCCAAACCCTAAAGCCTGCCCGTCCGAACGACCCGGGCGGGCCCTCCCAAGAAGATGTAAACCCGGTTTGACGAATAGGTAGTCCCGCCCCGAGGGTTGGAGAATCTTTAGATTTATAAATCTAAGTACATGACAAAAATCGTTTTAACTAGGTTTCTCGGAAAATCCGTTTTACCCCAAACCCTAAAGCCTGCCTGTCCGGTAGGCAGGGGAGCCTGATTTTCCCCGATTTCACCCCTGCCCGACTACTTCGTTCCCGTCCGTACCGGAACGGGCGGACATAGAGGTCATAACCCGACAAGGTTATTCTGGCCGGTTTCGCCATACCGAACTATCGGTATCATTTTGCCCGAAGAACCCTAACGAAATTTCTATTTTACCTCACCCGGAACTGCCGAAAAAGCAGTCCCGACCTCTCCCAAGGAGAGGTAAACCCTGTTTGACGAATAGGTAGACCCGCCCCAAGGGTCGGAGAATCTTTAGATCGATAAATATATTAGGGAAGCCTAAGATTACTTTTAAAGATATTAAAGAAAAGCTACCTGGACCTTTTCAATCTGCGGCCGACTGCCTTGATCTGTTCTAAATGCCCGGGGAGAATTCCGCCTTCCGAATTGGTTACTACCTCAAGGCACAATACCCCTTTATTGTTCACAATATTTGTGGCCTGGTCCACCAATGTATCGGTTACAAATTGTTGTCCGTGACCTCCCCACTTTTCACCCAAATAAGTAAACAAGAACCATTGCACCCCATCTTCCGCCCATCGGCCGGAAGGAAATTCATCAATGGTAGCCTTCTCACCGGAGGTATAATCGTCATAAGGAGTGTTCCCGTGAATCTTTCCAAAGCCACTGTTAAAACTAACGATACTATTTTTGTTTCCGGCCTTTGCGGCTAGGGCATGGGTACTTATATTATGCTTAAGGGACATGTCCATACGGGTACTCCTTATATCGTTCCAGGAATATAGCCCATCAAACCACCATCCCTTAACATCATCGCCATAGCGCATACTCCATTCCCTTATCATGTTTTCCAAAATGGGCTGATTGAACTGACTTGTGGCGGAATCCTTTTGGAAGGAATATCTTAATTTCTCGGACACATATTTGTTATTTATGGGGGGATTGCTCGGCAGGTATAGAATTAATGGAATATCGTACTTTTTAAGCGCTGCTATCAAATCCTTGGGAAGATCCCTTTTGGAACACAATTCCCCTGCCCCAACCCCAACGGCCTTATCAAAAGCCTTGTTGGGAGCGCAATAATACCCGGAATTTTGCCCTAAGGTAAACATGACATAACCGGCCCCGGCTTCATGGACCTGACTGGCAAAGCGGTCCACATTAAAACTATCAACGGTCTTGTTCCATTCCTCGGATCCTCCTTCAGGAACCATGGCCTCCTTTAAATAATGCAGCATTACCCCATAACCGGCATCCTTGAACCAATCCGTATTGGTATTCCCATTATACGCTACAGCTGAAGAAGATACTACGGAGTCGCTAACTTTTTTATCGCTCCCCGCTTCATTATAGCTTATCTCACATTTGATAAAATTACCAACATAGGAAGTGAGCAATATTATTTCATGGGTCCATATCCCCTGCAACCGGCTCCATTCTCCGGTAGGGGTCGGTGCCATATACCAATTATACTCCAGGTTTTCCTTCCCGTTTGAAAAATCCAATGGAAGGCCCACAATTTGTTTGGCATATAGATCACCAACCAAGGATATTTCGTCCTTGTCCGCATTTTTACAAGACAAGTACACTAAAAAGGGCAGGATCAAGATCCATTTTAAATTTTTCATTTTCAAAGTTATTTTTAAGTTCATTAATTGATTTGCACAATTATTTCTTTAAATAGACATCAACCAACCTAATTAGTCGGCAAACATTGTAGCCTAATTAATTATCAATTCACTCGACACCCCTAAATCCATTATATCGGTAACATAAAGAAAACCCATAACAAACCCCTCTTTAGGTCCAGTACATTCTATGCCTCCCACTGAAATCTCTGCTGGAATGGAATTCCAAGTTCGGTCTGCATTAATATTCAGGGTATCATTGGTATAATAAAAATTTGCATTTTTAAGAGTCACCTTGCTCTTATAATCAAATTTTATCATGTTATCTGTCCTTTCCACAGCTGTAATTTTTGCCAGAGGAATTTGATCTTTAAAAATGGAATTAAAGAACACGGCGATTTCCCTGGGCCTCCATCCATCGGGATGGTCATGGCCCATATTAGGGGTTATCCTAACGAACCTGTTTTTCTCCGGAATTAGCTTTGTGGTCTTATCAAAAGGCAATATATCAAAACATCCATCTTTATTGCCATTAATAAAAAGTGTTGGACATTGTGAAAATGGCAGATAGTTTTTAGGATCAATTTTAGCCATCCAAAGGGCCATTTCTTCCTTAGTGAGATTCTTGAAATATCTTTTAAATATTATCTCGTCATGAAATGCACAGCCATAGACCGGGGCAGCTGCCTTAAAACGATTGTCAATTCCCGAAACAATACAAGTTTGAAATCCTCCCCAGCTAATACCGGTAACAGCAGTCTTATTTTTCTCAACCTCCGGAAAACTAAGAATTAATGAATGGGCCAATACAGCTATTGCTGCTGTTCTATAGCCCCTTACTGCTTTAGGACCCTTTGCGATCGAATCATATATTATGGCCAAACGCTCCTCTGAATTTTTCAAGATCGGCCCTCTCCCTAGCTCCATTTGAGTGTTTCCGTAATCACAGGTAATTGCTGCATATCCTTCATGGGCCCACCGTTGCACCCACTCGCTCATAGCGCCTTGATCACCTCCTGAAATCAAAACCACTCCAGGAAAGGTATTCCCTTGATTTTTACCCGTCCTTATAATATCCGGATTGGAATAAAAAGCAAATACTTTTGTACTCCCACCATTATGGTCGGGTCCATCAAAAAGAATTTTTCTTACATTGGAGGTGCTATCCACATAAGTAAATCCCGGTGTTTGCTGAAGAAGATCCAGATCCCAAATTAAACCATCAATTTTAATCAATGATCGATCTATTCTGGGTATAGAAAGTTTTTCTTGACCAAAACATGCACAGAAAGGCCATATTGCAAAAACCAAAAAAAATAAAAACGTTGATCTTAACTTGTTCAAATACATCACACAAACCGTTAAATGCAAAAGTTCCACTATTGGGGAAACTACCAATCCATAAACAATTATAAATATTAATTATATCATAACCGTCCTAAAATGAAGAATGGGACAAACCTGAAATAAAAATTTGAAGAAACTTTATATTTTACCTCACCCGGGACTGCTGAAAAAGCAGTCCCGACCTCTCCCAAGGAGAGGTAAAATAGTCCGCACCGGTAAGGGCGAATCGGAAACCCTACCTTACGAACAAGCCAAAGCTGGGCCCAACTCAGGAGGTAGGAAAATCTACATATTGAATCAGACTATTCCTAAGGAAAGATCCTCGAAGAATTATTTAGATTCATATTCAATATATGCATGAATATTGTCCGCTAAAAAAATTCCAAAAAAACTATGGCATATTAAATAAGGGCACTGACAGGTCCCGATCAGGGTTTAGTCCTTGGTCATATTTTGATACTCACTGGGTGTCTTCCCGGTGAGGTTTTTGAAAATCCTGTTGAAAGCGGATTTGGAATTAAAGCCACAATCCCCGCCAATGGAAGAAAGGGTCTGCTTCTGATAATTGGGATCCTTGAGTCGTTTTTTAACCTCTTCCACCCTGTAATGATTTATATAATCATAGAAATTTTTACCCACATAATCATTGAGCAGCATGGACAAATGATTGGCACTCACTTCAATTTTATCGGCCAACTGACCAAGCCCCAGTTCTGAATCCAAATACACCTTTTCCATTTCCATCAACTGGTCCAATTCCTTAATTTTTTCCAAATTCTCTTCATTCAATACGGGATCAATGGGCTTATGGGATTTCTTTATTTTTGCGCTACTTTCTTTTAGTTTGGTGTGGTTCTTATACTTTTTAAAGGCCAATATCCCTAAAAGCAGTGTTAAGAGCAATAAAACTCCGATTCCGATCTTTACGATATTTCTATCCATAAAATTGGCCCTAACCACGATATCGAGATATATGGGTTCGTTGTTCCAAACCCCATCATTGTTCGACGCCTTTAAATAAAAGCGGTAATTTCCGGCCTTAAGTTTGGAATAGCGGGCACTGGGATCATTTCCCGTAGTAAATCGCCAATCCTTATCCAAACCCTCCAATTTATAGGCGTATATATTCCTGATGGGGGAAGCATATGTGAGGGAGGCAAATTCAATTTGAAATCGATTATCCTTTCCGGGCAGTCTTACCACTGATCCAGACCCTAAAGGCTTATCCACGATGACGCTACCATCCAATTGCTGCCCAATTTCAATAACCCTACCGTCTATCAACAGATCCAAAAAAACAGGTTCCGGAACAACTTTGTTAAGTTTAAAGTTATTGGGATTAAAATAATTTATTCCAGCTGCGCCACCGAAAAAAAGAGTCCCATCCTTCGTTTTCCATCTTGCATTTTTCCTAAACTTGCCCTTCAATACCCCATCATAAGTAGAATAATTGGTAAAGGTTTCTGTATTTGCGTTGAACTCAGAAAAACCGGTATTGGTTGCAATCCATAGATCCCCTTCGTCATCTTCCAATATGGAATTGATTTCATTATCGGCAAGCCCATCACTTTCAGTGAAACTTTGAAAGTAGTAACCTTCATTTATTTCCGGCCTTCCATCTTCCTTTAACAAATTTAGCCCAGCGGCCGAAGTCCCGAACCAAACCCGCTTTTTACTATCCTCATAAATAACAAAAACCTCGTCGTTACTAATGGATTTAGGATCCGTTGGATTATGGTTAAATCTTAAAAAATCCGTACTGCCCCCCTCTTCCTGTAACAAACTCAATCCGCCCCTATTGGTCCCTATCCAAATCCTATGCTTGCTATCTTCAAACACGGTATAAATATCGTTCAAGGGTTCGGAATTGGTGGTCATCTTGGAATATCCAAAATTCTCAAAGGAATAATCTTTGTTGCCTTGATCGTTCAACAAAGCCAGCCCGCCACCAGTGCCAAACCACATTCTCCCCAAATGGTCTTCCAAGATGGCCCTGACCGATGAAGACGCTAAACTGGTGGCATTGCCATCATCTTGAATAAAATGCTTATAGTGCTTATGCTTTTCATGGATCATAAAAAGTCCGTTGCCCATGGTGGCTATCCACAACCTATCTTTTGAATCCCTGTATATGCTGGTAACATAATCCTTGTTCAGGGATTCGAAGCCTATACTTCCCATATCTATATGGGTGATTTTAGGATTGGAATAACCCTCCCCAAAAACAACATGGTCTATTCCCTCTCTCGTCCCTACCCAAAAAGTGCCGTCCCTATCCTGAAAAACATTTTGGACAAAACTACTGCGAAGACTGTTCCTATTCTCCGGCAGGTGCACCAAACTATTGAATCGGTGCCTGGAACTATCGTAATAGTCCAATCCTTCCTGAGTGCCTACCCATATAATGTCTTCTTCATCCACATAAATTTCGTACACATCGTTACTACTAACGGACAGGTGGTTTTCCGGATTGGCCAAAATGGGCACGAACATTCCGGTATCCCTTGAATATCTTAAAACCCCACTCCCGTAACTGCCAAAGAAAATATCCCCCTTCTTGTTCTGTGCTATAGCATTTAAGGCATCGGACCGAAAGACCTCGACAAACCTATCCCTTTCGGATTGGTACCTCAGAATCGTACTCCCAAGGGTAATCCATAACTCTCCGTAGGTATTGGTAAAAATCTCATCCAGCCCATAAACATTGAATGCCCCAATGTCATAAGTCTTGATTATGGAATTGTTTTTGCCATCGAATTTCAACAGCCCCTTATCCGTCCCAATCCAGTACACATTATCCAATCCCTTGGCCACAGTAGCTACTTTATAATCTTCCAATATGGGCTTTACCTCCAAAGTGGTTGCATCGATAAGAAAATTTTCATTCTCGGTGGAGGCCCAAACTTTATTCGATGCATCGGAAAAAAGTTGTAGCATACCTTTTTCGCCTGCAGTTTTTAGGATAGTGGGGGTTGGCAATACCTCTAAGGTAACCGTATTGATTATACTAAGTCCGGTAATGGTGCCTACCCACAATTTATCCTTGGTAGCAACCATAGAGTATATCTTGTCCCCAACAATGGTTGTGCTATCACCGGGAATATTCTTGAATATTTTGAATCGGTAACCATCATATCGGTTGAGTCCGTTCTGGGTGCCAAACCATAAAAATCCCTGGGAGTCCTTCACAATTCTTCGAACCTCATTGTGGGACAGCCCTTCTACCGTAGTTATATGCTGAAATTTATATTCTTGGGACCTTCCGGCAAGGAAGGCTATAAAAAAAATAAAAATCAGAGCGGCATAGTTTTTTGGCATCTTCATATTTACTTTTGAAAACAAGATACAATATGTATTGCATTTTCAAAACATGTAAAAGGTTAATTCAACCCCTATATTTGCGAACTTTTTTATTTAGGAAAATTTTATATCTGATAGGGCAAAATCTATATTGGCCCTTATTCCACAACCAACCAGGTATATGAGTTTGCGGGAATTGTTACCTTAACGTTTATTTCATACTCCCTATCCAAATTATACTTTTTCCCCGGCCCTTCCTTTTCCCGAACATACGCTGTCTTGCTTATTCCCGTATAGTACAAGGGGAGTTTTATCTCCCTGACCACATCCTTGTCCAAAGGATTGAAAACCATAACAAATCCCTTCTCCTTCAATTTGGGGTTGACATGTAAAAATCCGTCCCAATCCTTGCCCGAAGGTCTTTTTAAATGAACTACGTCACTATTCAAAATATCCCTATACTTTTTGTACCAGTTAATAACCTTGGTCACTACAGCCTTTGTCTCCGGGGTATCATATAGCCTTGGCCCCCTATAACAGGCCTGCACGCCTGCCCCATAATTTTGCATCATATGGCTTTCATATTCAACCAGGTGATCCTTTAAAGGCTCCAAAGTGGCCTCCTCACCGCCACCATGGTATTCCGTAAGCGGTACAAAGGTCCATGACATACTCGGAATTGTTTTCCATAAACCATCATATAAGTTCTGCCTGCCCAAGACCAATTGTCTTGCCCTGGGTAGGGACCAATTTACCTCCCTGTACCCTATGCCTGTTTTATTGGTGCCAGAATTTATATAAAAATCCGGTACGTTCATGTAAATCCCCTTAGCCCTCATCCACTTGTATAATCCCTGGATCTGGGCGTATTGTTTCCATTGCGAATCCTCCAAACCGTTATGGTGTGCATGGGTAGTAGAAGCGCATACATTTCCTGGGTAGGAACCATCGTTTTCAAAAACGCTCATCCCCGTTTCATTAAAAAATGTCTTGATCTTTCTAAAATAATTATACCCCCAATCCGAACTCAGACATGGGGAGGATCCAAATATCATTCCCCCACGCTTCCCGGTTTCCGGATTTATTACATCTACCTCATCACTGATCCACCTACTGGACAGTAGTGAATACCCTCCCAATTCTATTCCTTTGGATTTTGCATAATCCACATATTTCTTAAATTTTTTATAATATTCGGCTGATTCCTTCTCCATATCCAAGCCACTGCCGAAACTCAAAATGATCATCTCATAACCCACTTCGGCACATTGATCCACTGCCTCTTTTATTTTTTTGGTGTCTGTAGAAGTAAGATGAAGAAAAATAGGGTTCTCGGTAGCCCAAGGAGAAATGGTCCTGTACATCTTTCTAATGAACAGGCCATTCCGCTCCTTATCATAACTATCAAATGGTGTCTCCCATACCCTAAAAGTGGTAAGGGTATCCCCAATGGCAATGGCCGTATTGGGGCCCAACGGGGGTTTCACCTCCAACATTGCCGGTAATTGCATGGCATAATTGGTCTGGGATGTGTAGCGCGGGTCCGTTTCCCAGAAGGTAGTCTTATCCGATGTTTTTTGTTGCAT
The DNA here is from genome assembly GCF_003426735.1 of Arenibacter sp. P308M17. GTDB lineage: Bacteria > Bacteroidota > Bacteroidia > Flavobacteriales > Flavobacteriaceae > Arenibacter. The sequence goes on along the minus strand of NZ_QVON01000001.1, from coordinate 367,864 downwards.
AGCACCAAAGGCATAATCCGTTTCAATATGGATATTCGGCTTTTCGAAATACTGGGGCACGTCTACCAGGCTTTCTCCCTCAACCATGGCCAATTGCTCCAATTTAAATTCATTTAATTGAACCATAATATCCCCCTTATTGATGACCTCTATCCACTTACTAAGGGTCGGGATACCATCGTACAAGGCGTAATGGACCTTTACCAAAATGTCATTTTTGGCCAATGTAAAGATGAGCTCTTTGCCACTGGGCATTTGTGTATTGGATGCCCATCGTACCCGTTTCCATTCCAAGCGGTCACTAATATCCTTGACCTCAAAATCCTGGATCATAAAAGAATTTGGGGCCACCAACATAGTATCCAACCACTCCATTAAGGTATATCCAAATTCGGGTTGACCGCTTAACCCGCCAATGGTATATTCCTTCCCGTCCAATACCAAGGTTCCCTCATTGGAAACACTGCGCAAGAGGCTTTCCCCTGTCATTTGATTCACATAATCAATAGTTGCCAAATTGGGCAAAAGGCGAAAGACCCGCGCCACCAAACCATTGGTCAACACAATATCCTTTCCCGTACCGGACCTATACACAGAGGCTTTTGCCTGTTCGTTATTGATAAGCCAATCATATTCAGGCTCCGGTAAAGGCATTTTTATTTCCGGCAAATAGGAGATTAAATCTTTAAGCCCTGAACTGATTTCTTTTGATTGTTCCGGCCTTTCCCCTTGGTAATCATAGGCTACCATAATGGGAGGTACCTCAAAATAAGTAATTTTCGGATCTGCCCAAACCGCGTGGTCCCCGCTCTCCCCGTCTCCTGCATCGTCCACTATCATTTCCAACATTCCGCCTTTTACCGTAATGTCGACCTCCTTGAAAGGTTGGCCCTTCCTCATGATTCCGCTATTGTACACTTCTTTACCATTGTGAAGCAAAATAAATTTCACACTTCCATTACTTACCCCCCCTTCGTTTCCTTCTACTCCTACAAATTGTTTTTTAGTATCGGAAATCTCATAAAACATACGTTTTCCATCGGTCAAGGGAATGGATGTGATCTGCTCCGAACTATAATCTATTTTGGAATCGTTCACCCCCACTTTTGCGGTAAACCGCTGTCCATCATTGATTTTAATTTTGATTTTTGATGCGGAATGGACTCCGATTCCTTTTTGGAACCGCTCCCCGGCTACGGACAATAGTTCTCCCGTTATAGATTTATTCTTGATCGGAGCACTATAGGTCTGCAACGCCAATGAAATCTGCATTTCACCAACTTCCATTATTTTTTGGGCGTTTCCAACCAAGCAGGAAAAAACCATATAAGCTAATGCCAATACTGTCCCTTTCAAATTCATAAGACCATTCATACCTTACTATTTTCTATAAACAATTTATTCTACTTCCAACTCTTCCCAATATTAAACAATTATCCGTTCCATTTATTAAAAACCCTAATAATGCAAATCGGATGAAAAGTAAAAAAACAAGAATAGGGCAACTATCCCCGCCAATCGACCTAAAAAAATAATAAGGGATTATTTTTGGCCATAACAATGTCCCAATGATAATTGGGACATTAATTTCTCCTTTACCTAGTCAAAATTGAATTGTTACGTTTTATATTTCAAAATTCAATACATGACAAAAATCACACTAACAAGGTTTTTGGAAAATCCGTTTTACCCCAAGCCCTAAAGGGAGCCTGATTTTCCTCGATTCCTCCCTTTAGGGTCGGGGTCAAAAATTGAGGAAAATCTTGCCAAATTGAATTTTGTCATGTACTAAAATTTCAAAATGGCCCTAACTCATAATGATCGCTAAGAAAATTCCTGTTTTTGCAACCGTTATTAACCTGAATTCTGGCTCTATATCTTGTATTGTCCTAATGCAAGTTTCATCAATCTGTGATTCTTATGTATTTTTAAATTATAACATACCCGGTACAATTAATCCCCCCTGGATAATTTTATAACGGCGCCCCTGGTATTGTTTGTTATTGGAAATAGATCCCAATTATTATCATCTACTTTCTCCAACTGCCAGTCTCTATCCGGTTTTACCAAAAGTTTTTTTATATCCCTGGGAAAGGCATTTGCTTCCCGGGCCTCCTGCCAGGTTCTAATCACTTTAAAAATATCATATTTCTGGGGACAACTCTCCACATCGTTTTGATTTAGCTTTAAACTAAATGTCATGCCAATACCACAGGATATGGCCATAATGTGCTCGTATTGTTCAACTGTAGAACTGGCCGTAATAGGAAAATTGCCCCCTACACCGACAGGAAAGAAGTTAGCATAGGTAACATCCCTCAAATCTTTACCTTGACTTGTTGAACTTCCCCATTCCCTAGTATCTAAATCATATAGGTTAGTACCTCCACCAACATTCCAGATGCTTTGGTAGTGCCATGAGCCTTCGGATAAGGTAGCTCCGGTAAAACGAATGGAAGGCAAACCATACTCCTTGGCTTTGTTAAACATTTTACCAAAAAAGCGTTTCACTGAGTAATAACCGTGACCGTTATTGAATAGAAATTCCTGTCCATCAAAATCGTAATATCCAAGACCATTTATCTTACATACATCGGCGTAATATTCTGCAATTTCATCTTGTAATGCCAGATTTGGTATCAGCCCGTCGTACCCATAATTAATTGTTACTTGTAGTTTATAAATGGTATCATTTTCTTGGTGGTTGCTAGGGGTTGTGCCCCAATAGCCACGCTTAACATTTAAAAGTCGGTATGGTTCCTCTTGGGAAATACCCAAATAATGGATTAGCTCCTTCCCTATTTTTATCATATTCAAGTTTTCGGCATGGCCCTCCCAACTGGCAATCTCATCCATATATTTAGGGTAGTCTACAATTATAATGGTATCGGTTGGACTGATGCCTTTCACCAACAAGCGTTTTTGCTGATAACACAAACTATCACTTGGAATGGGACTTGCATCTTTAGTACCAGGAGCCAATGCTGTGGTAATAGGGGTTCTACCGATCGTAATTCCGTATTTTGCGGCCATATCCGCATATTCTTTGTGAGATACATTGCCTGCAGTTAAACGTATTGGTTTCTTTTCAAAATTAAACCCATCCAAATATCCCTTGTTACCCCGATCTGCACGAACAAATCCTTGATCATATAAACTAATTGTTTTAAAACCAAGTTGGTGGGTATATGAAATAATACTATCATATAAGTTGCCGTAAGTAAGTACATCAGGTACAAAGGCAGTAGGATCTTTTACCCATTTATCCTTTATGGTAGGGTATGGCAAGTTTTCTTCTTTTACTATGTCTTGAATAACGTCCATAAGCGCTGTATGATCCGGACTACCCCATAATGCTACCGACGACCCAATATAATCCACCTCGGGTATCGGTTCAACATCAATATGATTGGGTATGTTGGCAGGCATATTGGGAATTAACGAAAAATATACTTCCCTTTTCTTTGACCTATCCCTGGAATTATAGGTAATGGATATCCTTCCCTTATCATCTACTTCAGCGGCATTGCCATACACAATCCTATAATAAGGTTCCTTATGGGCATAAAAAGCCACATCACTGATTCCATTTCCACCTAGGGTAAAAACCTGTCCTTCATGAAGGTCATTAGGCAATGGGTATTGAATAGTATCAGGGGAGTGGATTACATATTGAAAAGGTGCAGCGTCGGCTATGGTCCTTGAAGTTCCACCAAGGGTATTGTCGTTTAGGGCGAGCATCCCTAGGGCATAATTGATAGTTTCACTAGTATCACGGGCCACCCCAATTATTTCACCAAAAAGATTGGTTATATTGGTGTGGATTGAGCCCCATTGCACGCCCTCAATATCTTCACGGTTAGTCAATGAAAGTAAAGTGAATTTAAGGTACTTGTCTTTGGGCTCTACCTTGATTTCAGCTACGGAATTGTTGGGATAAGTAAGCTTGATTGTATTCTCGAACTTGTTATATACGGCACTTTGTGACTCATAAATGGTGTCAAGTTTACTGTTATACAAGGACAACAATGATGATTTCTTATCGGATGGACTTAATTCCCGAGCTTGTTGCTTTGTGATATCTTTTAAGCTGTAAATGCGCCCTTGACCATTCAAACCAACATCTAAATACTTGGTCTTAAAATTGGTTTGGTCATTCTTGGAACAACTTAAGATTAAAAAGGGTATTAAAAGTAAACTTCCCCTATAATTGAACCAAATTGAATAAATACTTTTAAAATAAAGAAAGCTAATATAATGTTTTACAAAACTGATGCTCATTTGTTTCATTTTTCATTGAAAACTTAATATCCGTTCAGACATAATCTATTTTGACCATCCCTCCTATATCCACTGCTAAAAGGAATTGGCAAGGATGGTAACCTCTACTTTTATTTTATTTTCCACATTTCTATTTTCTATCTTCATTTTTAATTGCTACCCGTTTATCGCCTATTCCACGGAAAGTTAAAACAAGAATAGGGCAACTATCCCCGCCAATCGACCTATAAAAATAATATGGCACTATTTTTGGCCATAATAATGTCCCAATTATCATTGGGACATATGGTTTTCAAAGTGTCAGAAGCTAAATACCGGAAAAAATAATATCCCAATAAAGGAATAATTACTTGAATACCAACATTCCTAAATGACATAAGTCATAAAATATTAATTAATACCGTCTGAATTTTGTCCAAGAAAAATCAACCAAAACAATTATGAAACTAAAGAAACTTCTTAACGTTCTTCTGTTTATTCTTTTATCCACCCAAGCAAAGGCACAATTAAGCATAAATGCCGAATTACGCCCAAGGTTCGAATACAGGCACGGTTTCAAAACCCTTTTCCCCGACAATGAAGACCCAGCGGCCTTCGTTTCACAACGTACCAGATTGAACAGTGTTTATGACATTGAAAAATTGTCTTTCCATCTTAGCTTACAGGACATCCGGATATGGGGAGATGTACCTCAACTAAACAGCACGGATAAAAATGGGGTTGGGATTCATCAGGCCTGGGGAAAAATACGATTGGATCCAAATTTCTCCCTCAAGGTGGGACGACAAGAAATAATTTACGACGACCAGCGAATTTTTGGCAATGTAGATTGGGCCCAACAGGCCAGAAGTCATGATGCACTTTTAGTAAATTATGACGATTCAAAATACACCATAAACCTTGGGTTTGCATTTAACCAAAATGAGGAGAATTTAACCGGGACCACCTTGGCCACGCCCGGAACTTATAAGAGCATTCAATATATTTGGATCCATAAGCAAGGTAACAAATTCTCGGCCAGTTTACTTTTTTTGAACAATGGCCTACAATTTATTGATGATATCAATTCCAACAACAACGAAACCAGGTATAGCCAAACCCTTGGGACCCATTTAAATTATATGGCAAATAATTTGAAAATGACCTCAAATATTTATTATCAGTTTGGAAACGATATGGCCAATAACAATTTAACCGCATATCTCCTATCCTTGGAAGGGAGCTATAAAATTACTCCCAAAACCAATTTAGGGCTCGGGGCAGAACTAATAAGCGGTAATGATAACGGATCGCCTTCCAACCATAAAAACAAAGCCTTTAGCCCACTTTATGGCACCAATCATAAGTTTAATGGACTCATGGACTATTTCTATGTTGGTAACCATGCAAACAACGTAGGCTTATTGGACATATACACCCACGCCAAAATAGTTCTAAATGAAAAATCCAACCTTAATTTAGCGGTTCATAAATTCGCCGCTGCAGCAAAAATAGGTCCGAACAGCAATAAACTGTTAGGGGCGGAGCTGGATATGGTTTACGGCTATGAAATACAAAAGGAAATTGGTATCAGTGCCGGATACTCCCATCTTTTTGCCTCACAAGGTATGGAAAACGTTAAAGGGAATACAGACGGGAACACCAATAACTGGGGTTGGATCATGTTGACGATTAATCCTGTTTTGTTCTCAAATAAGGATTGATCCAAAGAAAAGTTTAACCATGGACACGGATACCAATGCCTAATCAATCCCATTTATATAGAAATAGTGAATATGACAGATGTCATGTTTTCATATAACGATCACCATTATTTTTGCCCCATATTAGGATAAAAAATCCTATATTGATAAGATATACAACCAAAACAACACATTATGAATACAAAATCGACAAAAAAAGTATTACTACTCCTAATACTGACGATAGGAACGGGCATCATTAACTTCTCCTGTAGAAAAAAGGAAAAAATTGTTTATGAGAACACCGCAGATATTCCTGCAAATCGCGAAATGACCGCAGAACTAACCGCTCCCCCGCATGTGCCTACACCTGTTGGGGATAGAAAGGCCAAGTTGCTGAAAGTAGATATGGAAATCCTGGAACAGGAAGGGGAGATGACCAATGGGGTGCGATATGTATATTGGACATTTGGAGGTTCGGTACCGGGCAGTTTTATAAGAACAAGGGTTGGCGATGAGGTTGAATTTCACCTAAAAAATCACCCCGACAATAAATTACCGCATAATATTGATCTGCATGCCGTTACCGGTCCCGGGGGCGGTGCAGAATCCTCTTTTGTAGCACCAGGTCACGAAAAGGTTTTTTCCTTTAAGACCCTAAACCCCGGCCTATATGTGTACCACTGTGCCACAGCACCCGTAGGGATGCACATAGCCAACGGTATGTACGGTTTAATTTTGGTTGAACCGGAAGGGGGCCTGCCCTTGGTGGATAAGGAATACTATATTATGCAGGGCGATTTTTACACCAAAGGCGCCAACGGTGACAGAGGTCTACAACCCTTCGATATGCAAAAAGCAGTGGATGAAAAGGCAGATTATGTAGTATTTAATGGCAAAATGGGAGCTTTGACAGGGGACAATGCCATTACCGCCAAAGTAGGTGAGACAGTTCGCCTGTTTGTGGGCAATGGGGGGCCCAACCTGGTTTCCTCATTTCATGTTATTGGCGAAATATTCGATAAAGTACATGTAGAAGGAGGTGATTTGATCAACGAAAATGTACAAACAACCCTAATCCCTGCAGGTGGAGCGGCTATAGTAGAATTTAAAGTTGATGTGCCCGGAACTTTTATTTTGGTTGACCACTCCATATTCAGGGCCTTTAACAAGGGAGCATTGGGAATGTTAAAAGTAGAAGGGGAGGAAAACAAGACTATTTATTCCGGGGAACTGGAAGACGGTATTTACCAGCCCGAAGGTAGTGGAATTCAAAAAATGCCCTCTGAAAACGGAGTGGTGGAGTCCGAAATCCCCGCCAAATCCTTGGAAGAAAAGATGGAATTTGGAAAAGCCACCTATATGCAGACCTGTTTTGCCTGTCACCAAGGAGAGGGACAGGGAATTGCCAATGCATTCCCTCCTTTGGCCAAGTCGGATTACTTAAATGCCGATGTCAATCGCGCCATAGACATTGTTCTACATGGAAAAACGGGCGAAATAACGGTAAACGGACAAAAATATAATAGTGTAATGACGGCGCAAACCTTAACTGATGAAGAGGTGGCCAATGTACTTACCTATGTATACAATAGTTGGGGCAATTCCAAAAAAGATATAACTCCGGCTATGGTCAAAAGCGTAAGGAACAAATAGAATCAAAAAAATATGAGTCCCTTATTTAAAGTAGCACTTTCCCTTTTGGGTATTATTGCCACCAGTAGCACTTTTGCACAAGCGGAACAAATGGTTACTGTAAAAGGAGGGACTTATATTCCACTTTACGGAGTGGATTCGACCAGCATAACGGTTGGCGCATTTAAAATGGACGTATATCCCATAACCAACAAACAGTATTTAAAGTTTGTTCGGGAAAATCCTGAATGGAAAAGAAGTAAGGTCAAACGATTGTTTGCAGACGGTAATTACTTGGTGAATTGGGAGGGGGATGATTTCTTTGGAAACCAGTTGGCCCCCGATGCAGCAGTCACCAACGTTTCTTGGTTTGCCGCCAAGAAATACTGTGAATGCCAAGGAAAAAGATTACCGACCGTAGATGAATGGGAATACGCGGCAATGGCAGATCAAAATAGTCCGGATGCCCGTAAAAAGGAAACCTACAACCAACTAATATTGGACTGGTACGAAGCTCCTAGAACATTTAACAATTCCATAGGTTCCACCTTTAAGAATTATTGGGGAATATACGATCTACATGGACTTGTTTGGGAGTGGACCATAGACTTCAATTCGGTCCTTATTTCCGGTGAATCCAGAAAAGATGTGGACAAGGACAGTAATCTCTTTTGTGGAAGTGCGGCGGTTGGAGCATCGGACTTAATGAACTATGCCGCCTTTATGCGCTATGCCTTTAGAGGAAGCCTAAAAGCCAATTATTCCATACGGAACTTAGGGTTCCGATGTGTACAAACAAAGGAATCGAATAATAAAAACCTAACTTATTAAGGATATGAAAAAAATTCCCAATGCCGTATTGTTATGCCTTATGCTCATTAATCTAATGGCATGTAATACCAAGAATTCCAATAAAACAACGGCGGAAAAATATCAATGTCCCATGCATTGTGAAGGCGACAAGACTTACAATCAACCTGGAAAATGTGACGTTTGTAAAATGGAACTTCAGCCTCTGGCCATGAACAATAAAAAAACCGGGGAAATCTCTGGGCTATCCATTTTTAATCTCCCGTCCAAATGGACCAATCAGAACAATGAGGAAATACAACTTAAGGCCATGCAAGGGGATGTCCTGGTCATGGTCATGATCTATACTTCCTGTAAAACAGCATGCCCTAGATTGGTGGCCGATATGCGCGGCATAGAAGAACAGATCCCTGCCGATAAAAAAGACGACGTTACCCTTGTTTTTGTAAGCATCGACCCGGAAACGGACACCCCTCAACGCCTTAAGGAATTCGCAAAGGAAAACCAAATGGATACTGATAATTGGGTATTTCTTAGGGGATCCGAAGAGGACACTAGGGAATTTTCAGCAGTCCTGGCGGTCAACTATAAAAAAATATCCCCCATGGATTTCTCACATTCCAACATCATAAGCGTTTTTGATCAAGGAGGGGAATTGGCCTATCAACAGGAGGGACTAGGGGTTAACAATAAAGAAACGATATCCAAAATTATAGAATTGGTTCATTAGTCCAAACAGATTTTTTAAATCCCACCATTCTTTGTAAAAAGAATAATCAAGCTTTATATTTGCATAAAAATTTACGGTTGACCAAATCTTCAATGTTACAACTGTTGGCACAGTCTCCCCAACTGGGAAAACTGAAGGGCACTATTGCCGGTTTTCAAGAAAATGCCTCAGCAGACTCCAGACCAAAAACGAATTTAAAAGGACTAACAGGGTCTGCCCTGTCCTTTGTAATAGCAGAATTATTCCATAAGTCCGAAGTTCCATTTCTGTTTATTTTGACCGATAAGGAAGAAGCCGCCTATTATTTAAACGACCTGGAACAGCTTATTGGCGATAATGATGTCCTATTTTATCCCGGGAGTTACAGAAGGCCCTACCAGATTGAGGAAACGGACAATGCCAACGTGCTTTTACGTGCCGAAGTACTGAACCGCATCAACTCAAGAAAAAAACCGGCCATCATCGTTACCTATGCCGACGCCCTTTTTGAGAAAGTGGTGACCAGAAAGGAACTGGAGAAAAATACCCTAAAAATTAAATTGGACGATACCCTTTCCCTGGATTTTTTAAATGAGGTTTTGTTCGAATACAAATTTAAAAGGGTCGATTTTGTTACCGAACCGGGTGAATTTTCGGTCCGGGGCGGTATCATGGACGTATTTTCCTTTTCCCACGACGAACCTTATAGGATTGAATTTTTTGGGGACGAGGTAGACAGTATCAGAACCTTTGACGTAGAAACCCAATTGTCTACCCAAAAGGTGAATAAGATTACCATCATCCCCAATGTGGAAAACAAGTTCCTGGACGAAAACCGGGAAAGCTTTCTTAAATACATCTCTCCAAACACCCTGATTTTTAGCAAAGACCTGAGTTTGGTCTACGCTAGGCTGGATTCTTTTTTTGAAAAGGCGGAAGAGGCATTTAGCAAACTGTCCAAAGAAATAAAACATTCCGAACCTCAGGAATTGTTTGCCAATTCCCATGTTTTAAAGCATCAGCTGGCCAATTTTGGTGTGATAGAGATTGATGGAAGCCCTAAAGCAGCAAGGGATTCGGAAACCATAGTATTCAATACAAAACCGCAACCCTCCTTCAATAAAAAATTTGACCTGTTGATTGAAAACCTAAATGAAAATTACAAAAACGGGTTTACCAATTATCTATTTTGCGCCACCGACCAGCAGGCCAAACGGTTTCACGATATTTTTGATGAAGTGGGAAAAGAGGTCCATTACAAGACCATTGTCCTCCCCCTGTACCAAGGCTTTTTGGACAATGATTTAAAGATAGCCTGTTATACGGATCATCAGATCTTTGAGCGGTATCTAAAATTCCATTTAAAAAATGGCTACGCCAAAAAACAGGCCATTACCCTAAAGGATCTGAACAAATTGGAAATTGGCGACTATGTTACCCATATAGACCACGGCATTGGGAAATTTGGCGGCCTCCAAAAGATAGACGTTGAGGGCAAGAAACAGGAGGCCATAAAACTGATGTACGGCGAAAGGGACATCCTTTATGTAAGCATACATTCCCTGCACAAAATTTCGAAGTTCAATGGGAAGGACGGTGCTCCCCCAAAAATATACAAACTAGGTTCCGGGGCTTGGAAGAAAATTAAGGACAAGGCAAAATCACGTGTTAAAAAAATTGCCTTCGACCTAATCCAATTGTATGCCAAACGCCGATTGGAAAAAGGGTTTCAATACGGCCCGGACACCTATCTGCAGCACGAATTGGAGGCGTCGTTTATATATGAAGACACCCCGGACCAAAGCAAGTCTACCGAAGACATAAAAAAGGATATGGAAAGCGAACGGCCTATGGACCGACTCGTTTGTGGGGATGTAGGTTTCGGAAAGACCGAAGTGGCCATCAGGGCCGCTTTCAAGGCCGTAGACAATGGCAAGCAGGTGGCCGTATTGGTACCCACTACCATTTTGGCATTTCAGCACTACAGGACATTTTCCGAGCGCTTAAAAGATATGCCGGTCACCGTAGACTATTTAAACCGCTTTAGAACGGCCAAGGAGAAAAAAGAGACCTTGGAAAATTTGGCATCCGGCAAGGTAGACATCATTATAGGTACCCATCAGTTGGTGAACAAGAACGTGAAGTTCAAGGATCTGGGCTTGTTGGTAGTGGATGAGGAACAGAAATTTGGCGTATCGGTAAAGGACAAATTAAAGGCCATAAAGGAAAATGTAGATGTCCTAACGCTTACGGCCACCCCTATCCCAAGAACGCTCCAATTTAGTTTAATGGCGGCCAGGGACCTATCGGTAATCAATACGGCACCCCCAAACAGATACCCCATAGAAAGCGAGGTGATCCGATTCAATGAAGAGACCGTTCGCGATGCCATTTCCTATGAAATACAACGAGGGGGACAGGTTTTCTTTATACACAATAGGATTGAAAATATTAAGGAAGTTGCCGGAATGGTCCAAAGACTGGTACCGGATGCCAAGATCGGTATAGGGCACGGACAAATGGAGGGCAAAAAATTGGAAACCCTTATGATGGCCTTTATGAACGGGGAATTCGATGTATTGATTTCTACCACCATAGTGGAAAGTGGCCTGGATGTTTCCAATGCAAACACCATTTTCATTAACAATGCCAATAATTTTGGCCTAAGTGACCTGCATCAAATGAGGGGGCGTGTAGGGCGAAGCAATAAAAAGGCCTTCTGTTATTTTATTACCCCTCCCTATGATGTAATGACCAACGATGCCAGAAAAAGAATTCAGGCCTTGGAGCAATTTACCGATCTGGGCAGCGGTTTCAATATTGCTATGAAAGATCTGGAAATTAGGGGTGCCGGGGATTTGTTGGGAGGCGAACAAAGTGGTTTTATCAATGAAATCGGCTTTGATGCCTATCAGAAAATATTGGCCGAAGCCATAGACGAACTCAAAGAAAACGAATTCAAGGAACTGTACGAGGAAGTGGGCGGCAAACAAAAAATCTTTGTAAAGGATACCCAAATAGATTCGGATTTTGAATTGTTGTTCCCTGATGATTATATCAACAATATTACCGAACGTCTAAATCTCTATACCGAACTGAACCAGGTTTCCGATGAGGAAGGTCTACAAAAATTTGAGATGGAGTTGGTAGACAGGTTCGGGGGACTCCCCACCCAGGCAGTGGATTTATTGAACTCGGTCCGTATCAAGTGGATCGCCAATAGTATCGGCCTGGAGAAAATAGTAATGAAGAAGGGCAAAATGATCGGCTATTTCATTGCGGACCAACAATCGGATTTTTATCAAAGCAGTTCCTTTACAGCCGTAATGCAGTTTGTACAGACCCACCCCAAACTGGCCCAACTAAAGGAAAAGCAGACCCGCAATGGCTTGCGCCTATTGTTGGTCTTTGAACATATTGATTCTATGGACAAGGCCTATAAATCTATCCAACCCTTCAATGCACTTATCGCCAAACCGGAAATAACAGTCCCATAAAATCCCCTTGAAAAATGGACCTGAAAAATATATTTTTCGTTTTAAGCCTATGTTTTTCCCTATTCTCGGAGGCCCAGCACAGTGTTTCGGGTAATTTATCCCCTGCGGAAGATTACCAATGGTTAATTGCCTATAAATTAAATCCCGACCATCAGAATTATATAGCCGATACCGCCGTTGAAAATGGGGCTTTCTCCTTAAATATTCCTTCAGATGCCCAGACGGGCATGTACAGACTGGTATATGCAGTGCCACAGGAGGAATTCTATTTTGATTTTATCTATAATGGCAAAGAGGATATTATACTTTCCTTTGATTCCCAAAAAGGATTGTCCTTTATTTCCTCCATCGAAAACCTATTGTATGTAAACTATTTTAAGGAAATATATGGGTTGGAGAAACAAATTGCCCAATTCTATTCGGAACAAAAGAAGGACCCTAAGCTGTTTTTGAACCTCAACAAGGAGTTGGCCACGGTCCAAAAATCATTTGAGAGCCAATCGCAAGGTTTGCTCAGCGGACATTTCATTTCTGCAAACAGACCCTATATTCCTTCTGAATATGAGGATATGGAAACCTATGTGCAACATAAAAGGGATCATTATTTTGATGCCATCGACTTTAACGACAGCCTGCTTTTGGGGTCCGACTTTTTAACGGACAAGGTAGTGAACTATGTATTTACGGCCCTGCCACAAGATCAAGATTCCCCTAAAGAAAAAGAACCGGTAATGATTGGGAATGTAAAGGAATTGGCCCGACTATTGCAAAATATAAGCGCCACCAACAAGGTGCAATTGTTCAACAGTCTATGGACACGGGCGTCCAATGATAATTTAAATGTGGTGGCCGATTTTATTTACCATAACCACCTAAAAGCCCTGGCCACCCAAACCAATAAATCCGAACTCTTAAAGAATATAGAAATCCAAAACCGCCTTAGATTGGGAGCCGTAGCCCCGGAAATTACTTGGAACGTGGGCAATATCACCAAAAAGCTCAGTAGTCTTACAGGGGCAAAAAATTATGTTATTGTTTTTTGGAGCAGCACCTGTTCGCACTGTCTACAGCAACTTCCTGAATTCCATAGGGCATTAAAGGACATTTCCGGTACCAAGGTACTGGCCATAGGCCTAGAGGACGATGATATCACCTGGAAAGAGGAATCGTCCAAACTCCCTGATTTTATTCATGGCATTGCTGTGGGGAAATGGGAAAGTCCGTATGTAGACCTCTATGATGTTCACCAAACCCCCACCTATTATATTTTGGACCCTGAAAAGCGCATTGTTGCAAGACCGGATGATTACCTAGGGGTATTGAATTTTTTAAAAGAGGGGAAATAACATACATTAATGGAGTTGATGTAATTTTAAATCGCCCTATTTTCACATGAACCATTTAATACATTGATACATTAGTCAATTATTACATTGTTACATTGAAACATTACAATGTTTTAAGATCCTTAATGGTCTTAAAGGCAACATCTACCTGCTCATCATTTACGATGATGGTAAATTCATTGGTGGTGGATATCACTTCATAAAGCACGATACCCTCCCATGCCAAACGTTGAAAAATAAAGTAATAGATACCGGGTACGGAAACGTTTTCCGCGGGTAATTTTACGGTAATGGAAGAAAGGTTTTCTGCCTTTTGTGTGCACTTCTCGTTCTTGAACAACTCTTCCACTGCCCCATCCAAAATATTACTGACAACTATATTGAGCTCGTTGACCCCTCTTGACGAGGTATAGAAAACATCCTTGTTCCTATTTACCTCCTTTAACAAAACCGTCTGATTTTCCAAAATGGATTCCGATACCAAAAAGGTAAAATCGGTCAATGATGACCTTACGGTAATTTCCCCAATATTTTTTAGGACCTTAATGATTTTATGGGTAGCCCGGAACTCCAAATCATCGGAAAGACGTTTCAAGGCCATTACAATAGCACCATTGCGAATATCCTTGCCCAATTCCCCTTCTATTTCCGGTTTTACTATTCTGGAAAGTGATGTTAAATTTATAATTCCTTGAGCTAAAGCACTTTGCAAAAATGGTTTCTTCTTAATGTAGTCTTCCACGACCGACGAAATAGTCTTCATTTTCCTAAACTTTTGGTAAAAATAACAAATTGTTACAAATAAAACAAATAATTAAAAATGATAAAACGCATTTTCCAAATGTTCCATACTAAATGTTGTGCCATTTTTATGTATGGTAATGATATCGAACCTAACCTCAACATCAAGATTATTGGCAATCACATAGTAATTTGTTGCCTTTACCAAACGTTTTATTTTGGCTTCGGTCACCGTTTCCGCTATCGATTGCATATAATCCGAACTTCTTGATTTGACCTCTACAATTGCCAAAATATCTCCTTTTCTTGCAATTATATCTATCTCAGCCTTCAAATACCTATAATTTCTATGAACTACCCTATAGCCATTTTCAGTTAAATAGTCGACCGCCAATTGCTCTCCCTTTTTTCCAAACTCATTATGCTTTGCCATATCAATTCCATTCTAATTACCAAAAAACGTGTATTTTATCGAAAAACCTCACATATTGTCGTCCAAATTTCTACAAACCACGTAATTTATTAAGCAGTATAACGAAAATTTCATAAGAGCGATAATTTCTTATTATAATCTGCGTTATTCAATGACCCCCTTACTTTACCAGTAACCTATCAAATGCGGAATAAATTATGGAATTTTTCGTAAACTGTAATACTTCTGGTTTGGCCCCCTATACCACTCCATTGAATGTACAAAGGGCCCAACATCTATATAGAAGATTGGGTTTTAGCGCCTCGGTCCCAACCATTGATCAAGCCACTGGCCAAACTGCCGGTGCCTTGGTTGATTCCCTCATTTCCGAAGCGCAAAATATGCCCCTCTTGGCCGCCCCCCTATGGGCGGACTGGAACAACAGCAATTATCCCGAGGATGATGAGCAGCGTGGACAAATAATAAGATCGCAACAAGAAGAATTCAAGTTGGCCTATACCAATTCCTTACTTGAAAATAACCTCCGGGACCGACTCAGTTTTTTTTGGAGCAATCATTTTGTAACGGAACTGGACGTGTACAATTGTAATTCTTTCCTTTATTATTATATCAACTGCCTACAGCGCAACGCTATTGGCAATTTTAAGACCTTTGTGAGTGAAATTGGCCTTACCAGTGCCATGCTCTATTATTTGGACGGCGTTTACAACAATGGCGAAAACCCCAATGAGAATTATGCCCGCGAGCTTTATGAGCTATTTACATTAGGAGAGGGAAACGGATATACAGAACAGGATATCATTGAAACGGCCAAAGCACTTTCCGGTTATGTTGAAAGGGGAGAATTGGGCTGTGAGCAGGTTGTATTTGATGCTTCCAATTTCAATACGGAGAACAAAACAATTTTTGGACGCACTGGAAACTGGGGATATGATGACGTTATCGACATTCTTTTTGAAGAAAGGGCCAACGAAATAGGTTATTTCATCTGTAAAAAGCTATACGAATTTTTTGTACACCCGGATTCAACCGATGAGGCCAACAACGCAAAGACCATCATTGACGGCCTAACCACCACTTTTATCAACAATAATTTTGAATTGGCACCAGTCTTGGGCCAACTTTTTAAAAGTCAACACTTTTTTGACGATGAGGCCATAGGCGTTATCATTAAAAGCCCGTTCGACCTATATCTAAACCTCATTAAAGAAACAGGTTTTTCCCACAACACTACAACCATTGGGAGTGCCATAAATTATAGTGGAATGCTGGGCCAGGATCTGTTCGATCCCTTTGATGTTGCGGGATGGCAACGAAATAGGGATTGGATCAATACCAATTTCATGATTGGACGTTGGCTGACCATGGAAACCATCATTGATGGTTTTTACCAGGACAATTCGGAACAATTCAGGACATTTGCCATGGATGCGGTTGGACCTGCCAACAGCAATACCAGTAATCCACAGATCGTTGTACAGGCCATTGTGGATAAAATTACCCCAAAAGGATTGTTTACCCAACAGGATTTTGACAATGCCATGTCGTCCTTTCTAATAGAGGATGTTCCAGAAGAATATTATAGCCCGGATTTTTACGCTGGCGGAGATTCAACTTGGGTCTTGAGCATGTGGCCATCAGTACCTCTTCAGGTACAGCTATTGTTAAGACACCTTTCCAGACAACCCGAATTTCAACTTAAATAAAACCGACCATTATGTGCGATAATCACCATAAATCACCCCATAAAGGCAAAGACCATGATGGCCATGATCTGGAGCACAAGACCTGGAGCAGACGCTCCTTTCTTCAAGCCTTGGGTATTGCCGGTTCAGGATCTATGATGCTGGGCAGTAATTTTCTAACGGCATCCGCGCCATCCCCATTAACCTCGGCAATAGCAATGGCGGAAACTGATAATATCTTGATATTAATTCGTTTGTCAGGTGGGAACGATGGTCTTAGTACTATTATTCCCATTGAACAATACGACATTTACGCCAATGCGCGCCCCAATATTTATCTGCCGGAAAGCAAGATCCTAAGACTTACCGACGAATTTGGTGTCCCTACCTATATGAAATCTTTGGAGCCCATGTGGGGCGAAGGCCAATTTAAAGCGGTTCATGGCGTAGGCTATGAAAACCAAAGCCTGTCCCATTTTACAGGTTCCGATATTTTTGCCAATACCGACCTAAGTACCACAGGTTTCAGTGGAAGGAATACCGGCTGGATGGGAAGGCATTTTGAATACCTATACCCCGATTATTTATCGGATTTTCCCGGTAGCAGACCAGAGGGTCCTGCCGCGATACAAGTTGGAAACTACGGAAGTTTGGTTTTTGAAGGAGAAGAGACCAATTATGCCTTTGTAACCAACAATATTGATCAGTTGGAGCAAATTGCGCAAACAGGCTTACAATATCCGGTAAATGATGAACTGTTCGACAATTGCATGTACAGTGATCAGATTAAATTTCTAAGAGGGGTATCCAATGTAACCAATGAGTATGCCGGCACTATACATGAGGCCTATATGCGGGGTGCCAACCAAATTGAGTATCAGGACAATGGTTTTGCCAGACAGTTGGCCCTATTGGCCAGATTGATCAAAGGAAACCTTGGCACCAAGGTCTACATGATCAGTATGGGAGGTTTTGATACCCACGGAAATCAACCTTTGGTACACGAACGTCTAATGACCCAACTATCCATAGCAGTGGATAATTTCTATGATGACCTTGCCTTTACCCAGCAGGACGACAAGGTATTGAGCATGACTTTTTCCGAGTTTGGTAGAAGGATTTTCGAAAACGGATCCAATGGAACTGACCATGGAAAAGCTGCTCCCACCTTATTTTTTGGTTCCGGATTAAACGGAAGTGCCTTTGTGGGAGACCACCCCTCCTTGGACGAGCCCAATAGTAGGGGAAACCTGGAGTACACTATGGACTTCAGAAACCTGTATGCTACCGTACTGGCGGAATGGCTATGTGTGGACATCCCCCTCGTAGAACAACATATCATGGACGGGTATACATACACCCCTGTAAACTTAGGCTTTAATTGCAGTGGAGTGGATTTTCCGGATATTGTATATAGCGATGGTGAGCCCACTCCCCCAACGCCCACAGATCCAGTTGAGGAAAATCCAAACCCGGAATTGTTGAATGCCATTGTACACAAACCTTTTTACCCAACGGATTCAACGCCCCACATTTATCTGGAAATGCCCTTTAGCGCACATGTAGACATACAACTGTTCAATATTATGGGCCAATATTTGGGATCGGTATATAACGAAATAATGTTCGAAGGTTCCATTGAGATCAATATTAGGGAGCGACTTAAAACCTATTTGGCTACCGGAAAATATATATATAGGATACAGGTACAGGATAAAAAACTGAGTAAATCCATAATGGTAGCTTAAAATCACCCCTACTTACTATGTGAGCAAGCCTTCGTAAATTCTGAATTCTTTTCAGGCTAACGAAGGCTTATTTTTTAAAGGAATTGGCCAGCTGCAAGTCAATTACCTAAGGGCAAGCACTTGATAAATAGGAAGGAAACTACTAATAACCTTTCGACACCCGCCTGAACGGAACGGGCAGGCCCGTCCGAACGGATACGGGCGGGCAAGCGTCGGAGCATTCAAATCTCGATTATCGAGTAAAAATCTTTATTTTTGCTGCCTAATCCAAAAATAATGTCGCAGAACACTCAGAAGCCAGCAAGATATACCATAACCGCAGCCCTTCCTTATACCAACGGCCCCATACATATAGGGCATTTGGCAGGAGTTTATGTGCCGGCGGATATCTATGCCAGATACTTGAGATTAAACGGAAATGACGTGGCCTTCGTTTGCGGAAGCGATGAACATGGGGTTGCTATTTCCATGAAAGCCAAAAAAGAAGGTGTAAGCCCCCAAAACATCATCGATAAATACCACGGTATCATAAAACAATCCTTCCAGGATTTTGGAATTACCTTCAATAACTATTCCAGGACATCCGCGGAAGTACACCATAAGACGGCCTCCGATTTCTTTGTAAAACTGTACGGACAAGGAGATTTTATTGAGGAAACTACCGAACAATTATATGACGAAGAGGCAAAACAATTTTTGGCCGATCGTTTTGTAATCGGTACATGCCCCAAATGTGGCCATGAAGAGGCTTATGGGGATCAGTGTGAAAATTGTGGCTCCACTTTGAATGCCACTGACCTGATCAACCCGAAATCTACCATTTCCGGAGCAGTACCCTCCCTAAAAGAAACAAAGCACTGGTTTTTACCATTGGATAGGTACGAGGATTTCTTAAGGAAATGGATTTTGGAAGGCCATAAAAATGATTGGAAACCCAATGTATACGGGCAGTGTAAATCATGGATAGATGACGGACTAAAACCCAGGGCGGTTACCCGTGATCTTGACTGGGGGATCCCGGTCCCGGTAGAAGGCGGGGAAGGCAAGGTATTGTACGTGTGGTTCGATGCCCCGATAGGCTATATTTCCTCTACCAAGGAATGGGCAGCAAGGGAAGGCAAGGATTGGGAACCATATTGGAAGGCCAAGGACACTAAAATGGTACATTTTATCGGCAAGGATAATATTGTGTTCCATTGTATTATATTCCCGAGCATGCTAAAAGCTCATGGCGATTTTATTTTACCTGAAAACGTTCCTGCGAACGAATTTTTAAATTTGGAAGGCAATAAACTCTCCACTTCCAAGAATTGGGCCGTGTGGCTGCATGAGTATTTGGAAGAATTTCCCAATATGCAGGACGTTCTTAGATATACCCTCACCGCCAATGCCCCCGAGACCAAGGACAATGATTTTACCTGGAAGGACTTCCAGGCCAGGAACAACAATGAATTGGTGGCCATTTACGGCAATTTCATCAATCGTGTAGTAGTGCTTACCAACAAGTATTACCAGGGAGCTGTTCCATCCCCTGGCACCTATAGCCAAGTGGATAGGGACACCCTGGCAGCGCTTAAAAAATATCCCGGGATCATTGGCAGTTCCATAGAAAGATACCGTTTCCGTGAAGCGGGACAGGAGGTAATGAATTTGGCTCGACTGGGCAATAAATATTTGGCCGATGAAGAGCCGTGGAAAGTAATTAAGCAGGATGAGGAAAGAGTAAGAACCATTATGTTTGTGTCCCTTCAAATAGCATCCGCTTTGGCCGTTTTAAGTGAGCCTTTCCTGCCGTTTACCGCCGCCAAGCTGAAACAAATTCTAAATATATCCGCAAGTTCGACCAAAGGCTCCCTGGAATGGGGAGACATATCAGAAAAAGAAATATTGCTTCCGGCAGCACATCGGATAAATGAAGCCGAGCTCTTGTTCAGTAAAGTAGAGGACGAAACCATACAGGCACAATTGGACAAATTGGAAGCTACCAAAAAAGAAAATGAAATTATGAACAAAGAAATCGACCCGCAAAAAGACACCATTACCTTCGATGATTTCACCAAGTTGGATATGCGCGTAGGTAGCATTATTGAAGCCCAAAAAATGCCGAAAGCAAAAAAACTTTTGGTCTTAAAGGTAGATACCGGACTGGACGTAAGAACCATTGTATCCGGCATTGCTGAGAGCTTTTCCCCAGAGGACATCATTGGAAAAAAGGTGACCGTATTAGTCAATTTGGCCCCAAGGGCCTTGCGTGGCGTGGATAGCGAGGGTATGATCCTTATGACCGAAAATACGGATGGCAAACTCGTCTTCATCAATCCCGATGAAGATGGAGTTGGGAATGGGGAGACTATAAATTAGGTCTCTCCCTAAGGTTATCACTCATTGAAATGTCCGGTCGAGCGGAGTCGAGACCTCCTCTAGTACTATATCATGAAATTCTATTATACTACAATTGGGTTAAAATAACTATTTTGCATAAAACTATATGGTCTTAGAAACAGTGCTATTTAAATAAAGCACCATAATTCTTGGAGTCGGAATATCCGTTAGAGTGGATTCCGATGGCTCTATCGAGAGAGTCCTACTCATCGAAATGTCCGGTCGAGCGGAGTCGAGACTTCCTTAAGTTCAATATTATGAAGTTCTATTATGTATATATACTATTATGCTCTGACGGATTAACCTATACAGGTATCACCAATGATATCGAAAGAAGATTTCAAGAACACCTCATGGGATTAAACAAGACTTGCTTCACCTTTAAAAGAAGACCGGTTAAATTAATCTTTCAACAGGAATTCAATGATGTTATCCAGGCCATCTATTTTGAGAAAAAAATTAAGAAATGGAGCGGAAAAAAGAAATTGGCTTTGGCAAATGGCCAGTTTGATCTTCTGCAAATTTTATCGGAATGTAATAACGCCACCCATGCATAGTATAAACCCAAAAATGAAGATGAATAGGTCTCGACTCCGCTCGACCTGACAAATCATGAATGACTTGAAAACCGAAAGATAGGCACGAACCAACAAACCATGTACGTTATAAAGTAAATAACAATAATACTCTATAAAAAGATCAACCAAAGTTTAAAAACTATTATATCCGGTCGAAGTAGAGACCTCCTTAAAACAAATTACCCCATGAATCTTATATCCTACATCGCAAAAAACACCCAACTCCCGGTAAAAGGCATAGAAAATACGGTTGCCCTATTAAACGAGGACTGTACAGTACCCTTTATTTCCCGCTACAGAAAGGAACGGACCGGAAATTTGGACGAGGTACAAATTGGTGCCATTGTACAGTACAAATCGCAGTTTGAAGCCTTGGAAAAACGCAAGGAGGCCATCCTGAAATCCATAGCGGAACAGGAGGAACTAAGCCCGGAGTTGGCCAAAAAAATAACTGATGCAGAGGACCTCACCACATTGGAGGACCTTTATCTGCCCTTCAAGAAAAAGCGAAAGACCAAAGCGGAAACCGCTAAAAAAAATGGCTTGGAGCCTCTGGCGAAAATTATACTGGCCCAGCGGACCGATGAAATCGATTTTGAGGCCTCAAAATATATCAATGATGCCGTTCCCAACGAAGATGAAGCCCTGGAGGGGGCCCGGCATATCATTGCGGAATGGATTAACGAACGCAGTGATATTCGAAACCAGATCAGGTCCCAGTTGGAAAAATTTGCCCTTATTTCCACCAAGGTAATTTCCACTAAGATAGAGGATGAAAAAGCACAAAAATTCAGGGATTACTTTGAATGGAGCGAGCCATTGAACCGATGTCCATCGCACCGACTCCTGGCCATCTTTCGGGCGGAAAATGAAGGCTTTATCCGTGTTAAAATTGAAATAGACGAGGAGAAGGCCATCTCCAATATGGAGTACAGGATCATCAAAAACAATAATGGCACTGCCCCCCATCTTAAACTGGCCATACAGGATGCCTATAAGAGATTACTGTTCCCTTCCCTGTCCAATGAAATCCTAAAATCGGCCAAGGAAAAAGCGGATGGGTCGGCCATACAGGTATTTTCCAAAAACTTGAAACAGCTCTTGTTGGGGTCGCCTTTGGGGGAAAAGCGTATTTTGGCCATAGACCCTGGCTTCAGAACAGGCTGTAAAGTGGTCTGCCTGAGCGCTCAGGGCGATTTGGAGCACAACGAGACCATTTATCCACACTCACCGCAAAACGACAGTACAGGCGCTATAAAGAAAATCAGTTCTTTGGCAGATGCCTACAAGATTGAGGCGATAGCCATAGGAAACGGTACCGCCTCCAGGGAAACGGAGCAATTAATAAAGCGGATCCAATTCAAGAACCATATCGAGGTGTTTGTGGTGAGCGAGGCCGGCGCCTCCATTTATTCCGCCTCTAAAATTGCCCGGGAAGAATTCCCCAATTACGATGTTACCGTAAGGGGCGCCGTATCCATAGGAAGGCGGCTTGCAGATCCCTTGGCGGAATTGGTGAAAATAGATGCCAAATCTATTGGGGTGGGACAATATCAGCATGACGTAGACCAGAGCCTATTAAAAAACTCACTGGACACGGTAGTGGAAAGTTGTGTAAATACCGTAGGCGTAAACATTAATACGGCCAGTGTTCCCTTACTGAGCTATGTATCGGGAATTGGCCCAAAACTTGCGGAAAATATTGTGGCCTACAGGAACGAAAACGGTGCCTTTACTAATAGGAACGAAATTAAAAAAGTACCCCGTTTGGGAGAAAAGGCCTTTGAACAGGGGGCGGCATTTTTACGTATCCGGCAGGCAAAAAACCCTTTGGATGATTCGGCGGTTCACCCGGAAAGCTATTCCTTGGTACAAAAAATGTTGAAAGACCAGGGCGTTCCCCTTTCCGAAATAATAGGAAACAGGGAAGTCCTAAAAAAAATCGATCTAAAAAAATACTGTACCGAAGATGTGGGATTGCCCACGCTACAGGATATTGTAAAGGAATTGGAGAAACCAGGTCTGGACGTAAGGAAAAAGGCAAAGGTATTTACCTTTAACCAGAACATCAGGACCATTTCCGATCTTAAGGAGGGACAGTTATTGCCCGGAATAGTGAACAATATTACCAATTTTGGCTGTTTTGTAGATGTAGGTATCAAGGAAAGTGGACTGATCCATATCTCCAACTTGGCGGATAGCTTCGTAAAAGATGTGAACGAACATGTGAGCCTGCACCAACAAATCATTGTTAAAGTGCTGGAGGTGGACATTCCCAGAAAACGGATCCAACTGGCTTTGCACAAATAACCCTAAATCGTAAATTAAGGGTCGGTGATGGGAATCCTTTCCCTTTATTACGCCCGTTGCCAAAGAAAATACTGTTCCCTCAAATAATTTAACATTTAATCTTATTTAGATTTAATTAAAATAAATATTTTTGCCCAATTATTATTCCAATATCCAGTGGGCAAAAAAAAGAAACAGGAAAAGAAAAAGCTAAAAAAAGCTTTAAAAAAGGAGCACAAAGCCGCTCTAAAGAAAATGGTCCCCACTGGCTGTAAGACCAAATGCTGCGAAAAATACAAAAAGTCGGAATCCAAAAGATGCAACCGTTGTCCGTGTTTTGATCTGATTCAGAAAGTGGCGTAACATAATTTACTGCCTGTACCACCTTGGTTGTTGCCGGACCGGTCAGTGAAGTATTCCCAATATACATGTTCCCAACCAATAGATTGCTTCGTCGCTTAGGCTCCTCGCAATGACGTTTCCTGTTTACATTTCCGTCATTGCGAACGGGACTGTCAATAGACAGGCCATGTGAAGCAATCCCTTTATTGCATGCTCCCAACAAACAGATTAC
Source organism: Arenibacter sp. P308M17 (assembly GCF_003426735.1). GTDB lineage: Bacteria > Bacteroidota > Bacteroidia > Flavobacteriales > Flavobacteriaceae > Arenibacter. Next base: position 343,474 of record NZ_QVON01000001.1, on the reverse strand, counting down.
CACGTCACTTTCGTTCCCTGTCTCGTCCAACTAGGCAGGCCTACCTAACGGTAGGTGAACTCGTAATGACGATGTCTATTATAATTTTAAACCAAGTTTCCATCATTGTGAACATTTCGGTCCAGTGGCAAACACCCGTATCCGCATCCGTTCCCATAACGATAATAATAAAAAGCTCCTCCCTTTAGCCAAAGGTAGGTGGCTTCGCAGAAGGAGAAGACGGAGGGATTTGAACGTTCAGGATTTAGGATGAAACCGGAGATGGGACTTTGGTTTAGTCCTCCAATAACACACCCCTAACCTCCCGCAAAAAAGCGGGACAGGCGCTCTCAAGAGGGGAATTTGGATAATACCATTAGGGATCATGACTAATTGTTGTGTTTATTCAAAAAATCGGAAATAATTAGAATAGACATGTTTTTTGATATAAAGTTTTTTATACAAAGAAGTATCTACGAAGATCAATGATCAAATTATTCTTTCATTTTACTCAATTGGTTTCTATTGTTTTTTAACGGTTTTCGTGAATCTTCGATTTCGTCTTAAATCAAGTGGTTTCCACATTGGGCAATGGAAGCCCTGTCTGTCCGCCAGGCAGGCGTCCAAAGAGCATCTCACCCAAGTGAAAGCGGTCTGGACGCTGCGGCGGTTGTTCGGCTCTTTTAATTGTAAGTGTTGCAAAGTTGGCCTTGGCTACTGCCGGCTCCTCCAAGCCAAGGTACACTGTACCTTGGTTGTTCGGCCCTGGTCGTTTTTTATTCATCAGTTTGTCTATTGTTTTTATTGGTATTCATGAATGCGCTGCATTTGGGCGATGCAAAAAATGAACAGAAGATGAATTTGGGATATAAAATTCTATCTTTTTTCAATACACACACAACTTTTGAGATTGATCCACCATTAGTGCAAGATTGCTTCGTTACTAAGGTACCTCAAGATGACATGTTTACAAAAGCATTAGAAGCAACCCAATAGATCCGAATATGGACCCAACAGATTACTTCTAGCCAATAGCCCATATCCAGTTTAGATGCCCGGATATGGCAGGACGGTTTATTTCCCCAACATCAGGAGTTCATTACATCGAATTTCGGTGATGTACCTTTTTTCCCCTTCCTTGGTTTCGTAAGACCGGGTGGTCAATTTCCCTTCCACGGCAACTTCCTTGCCTTTGTTTAAATAACTTTCCACGATTTCCGCGGTCTTGCCCCATGCCACCACATTGTGCCATTGGGTATCCGTGACTTTTTCCCCTTTGCCGTTCTTGTAGGTCTCATTGGTGGCGATGGCGAATTTGGCCAATTTACCGCCCCCGTCCAGATTAATAATTTCTGGATCGCTGCCCAGGTTTCCGATCAACTGTACTTTGTTTCTAAGTGCGTTCATAATACATAATTTTTAAATCCCGAATCCATTTCGGGAATGGTTAAACAGTTAATGATTTTTGATGGAACAAACTTAGCGGCCCCTCCAAAGATTATTCGGTTGGAAAGTATTTAATTTCGTTTGTTATCGTTTGTAGTCGTTTGTAAATGTATATAGATGCCCTCTCATAGGCATCTATATAGGCATTTCACATAAATATTAATCCCAGATTCAATAATATCCTTAATTTTATAAGGTACCTTACCTACAGTACGATAAACCAAGAATTATATGCAGACCTTAATAAACATCCTTATCGGCATTATCGCCCTGGAACACCTTTATATCCTATACATGGAAATGTTTGCCTGGGAAACCCTGGGCAAAAGGACCTTTGGAAAGGCGCTTCCGGAGCATTTGTTCAAGCCTACCAAAGGGTTGGCCGCCAACCAAGGCCTCTACAACGGCTTTCTGGCTGTAGGCCTTGTCTGGACCTTTTTTATCCAAGACCTGTTCTGGAGTACCAACATCGCCATTTTCTTTCTTAGCTGTGTGGCAATTGCCGGCATTTATGGAGCACTCACCGCTAGCAAAAAAATATTTGTGGTCCAGGCCCTGCCAGCGCTCATTACGCTGTTCCTAATTTTGTTATCTTCTTCCTCCCTTTTATAGTTTAAACGATCTAACCATAATAAATTATTGTTTCCTTTGCCCTACAATCGAGGTAAGGAATATTAAATCCCCAAAAATTGTCCCCCTAAATGAACCATACATTTATCACCGATAAAACCTTAAAGGGAACCGATTTTAGCTCCCAACCCTTGCCCAAAGGGGAATACGAGAATTGCGTTTTCGACTCCTGTACCTTTTCCAAAGGCGATATATCCAATATGGTGTTTATGGAATGCGTTTTTACCGATTGCGACCTTAGCAATGTAAACCTAAAAAACACCACCTTTAAGGAAAGTGTCTTTAAAAGGAGTAAGCTTTTGGGCATCCGTTTTGACCACTGCAATGATTTTCTTCTGTCCTTCAATTTTTATGATTGTACCCTGGACCTATCCTCTTTTTATAAATTGAAACTGAAGCATACCCTCTTCCAAAACTGCAAAATGATTTCGGTCGATTTTACGGAAACCAACCTGACCGAAGCCATATTCGATTCCTGTAATCTTGAAAGTGCACTCTTCGAAAACTGCAATCTGGAAAAGGCCGATTTCAGTACAGCCTACAACTTTAGCCTGGATCCCGAAAAAAATAAAATGACCAAAGCCAAATTCTCCAAGGAAGGTGCTTTGGGCCTCTTACAGAAGTACCGCATCCAAATAACCTGAACTACCGTAAAGAATTAATCGTTTGTAATCGGATAATTTGTACCTTATTGGTTTCAACGAGAAGATTTGTTTTCATTATAAAAAATGATCTTAAATAAAATACACCATATTGCCATTATATGTTCGGACTATAAAAAATCCAAAAAATTCTATGTAGAGGATTTAGGCCTGGAACCCCTGCAAGAAATTTATAGGGAAGACCGGGACTCCTATAAATTGGATTTGGCAATGAACGGAAATTACATTATTGAACTCTTCTCGTTTCCAACACCGCCTCCCAGATCCACCAGACCGGAAGCCACCGGTTTAAGGCACTTGGCCTTTGAAGTGGACCATCTAACATCCAGCCTCGTGGAACTGTCCAAAAAAGGAATTGTGGCAGAACCTGTTCGCATTGACGAGCATAACCAGAAAAAGTTCACCTTTATATTCGACCCGGACAATTTACCCATAGAACTATACCAAAAATGACGGACATACCTAATTTCCTAGCACATTTTTACACCCAATTTCCAAACCTGAAAGAAATGCCGCCATGGGAAATAACCCAAGATATAACCTCCCTAATATCCATGAAGATCCTGGAATTGAATCCTGACGATTATACGGTTACGGGCGGAATTGCCATCCATAAAACTGCGGTAATTGAAAAAGGGGTCATTTTAAAAGAACCCCTGATCATATCGGAAAACTGCTTTGTAGCCAGCCACGCCTATCTGCGAGGTGGCGTGTTTTTGGGCAAGGGAACGCGGATAGGTCCGGGATGTGAGATCAAATCCAGCATTATTGGGGACCATTCGGCCACGGCCCATTTTAATTTTATTGGGGATAGTCTTATTGGTGACCATGTAAATTTTGAAGCGGGAGCACTTATTGCCAACCACTATAACGAAAGGTCCGACAAGACCATTTGGATCCAAATAAATGGTATAAGGACAAATACCGGAGTCATTAAATTTGGGGCCCTGGTAGGGGACCATTCCAAAATAGGGGCAAATGCCGTACTTTCCCCTGGCACCATATTGCAAAGGAAATCCGTAGTAAAGCGATTGGAGCTTTTGGAACAAAACAACTAAATGGACCATGGAAAAAAAATGCTTGGAATGCGGAGATAAGATTTTGGGCAGGATAGACAAAAAGTTCTGTACGGACCATTGCAGAAATGCCTACAACAATAAGCTGAACAAAGACAGTAAAAACCTGGTCAGGAATATCAATAACCGCCTGCGCAAGAATTACAGGATCTTGGATAGCTACCCCCTTACCGATGGCAAGACCAAAACTACCAAGACCCGATTAATGGACAAGGGTTTCGATTTTGAGTACATCACCAATTTATATACCACCAAAAAAGGAACCACCTACTATTTTGTATATGACCTGGGGTATCTTCCGTTGGACAATGATTATTATATGATCGTGAAAAGGGAATAGGAGGCTGCCTAAATAAAAGAATGCCCTTGAACAGCTTATAGAAAACGTTCAAGGGCAAAAATCAAGTATCGTTGTTTTATAAGCTATCAGCCACCAGATAGAAAAGTGAAGGTAGTGTTATCTTAACCTTGAAATGACTTCTCGACTTGGTTCTTGAAGTGACGATCGATGGTCTGGTCGAGCGGAGTTGAGACCTAAATTCAATGGCAAAACATGCTTAACATAACAGGAGTTTCCTATTTATAGTTATGTCCGCTTAGTTTAAGGGCCGCTATCACAATATCCTTTCGGCTAATCTGCCCCACCAATATTCCACTTTTCATCACCGGTAATCTCCTTCTTTTATGCTTGTCAAAAATACCAGCGGCATCAAATATGGACATATCATGGGGTATGGTCTCTACCTCTTTCGTCATAAACCGCTCCACACTTTTGTCCAAGATAGGCTGATTGAAATAACGGCTTTCGGAAATCTGTTTCATACAATCCGCTTCGGAGATAATCCCGACCAAAAATCCGTTGTTGTCCAATACGGGACCTCCAGAGATATGGTATTTGGCCAAGTGCTCCATAACCGTCAAAATAGATTGATCAGGACTAAAGGTGATCAGTTTTTTTGTCATATAGTCCTCAACTAAAATGGGAGCATCAAATTCCTTTTTTACGACCCTGCGTACTCCCTGAAAACTTTTTATTCCCATATCGTTTATTTTTAGGTTAATTTGAAAGATAGTCTTTTTTGGATAATTACACAACTATTTAATATTTAATCAGTTGTATTGATAATTATTTATTTAAATTATTGCGTATTGTTCAATTCCGAAATATTCTTGTACCTTCAAATTATTGGTTATACTTCACATTGTAATATAATAAAAAGGATAATTTCTTACTTTTAAGTCTTTACCAAATACTATGAAGCCATATTCTTCTTCCATAATCCTTCTAATTCTTCTACTGGCCATATATTGGAGCTTCAAAGGCGCTATGCCAAGCTATGCCCCGGATGCCAATGTGGATGATACTTCATTTTCAACGGACAGGGCCCTCGTCCATGTAAAAAATATGTCCGAAAAGCCGCATGCTGTTGGATTTAAAGCACATTCGCAGGTTAGGGAGTATATCATATCGGAATTGACCCAACTAGGACTGGAAACAACCACCCAACAAGGCTATACTTCCGGGGACTGGGGTAATTTTAGTAGCGCAACCAATATATTGGCCAGAATAAAGGGCAGTGAAAAGGGAAAGGCCCTTCTTTTACTTTCGCATTACGATAGCAGCCCCCATTCCTCTTTGGGCGCCAGTGATGCCGGAAGTGGGGTGGCAACCATATTGGAAGGTGTGCGGGCCTTTCTCAAGCAAAACACCGCCCCTAAAAACGATATCATTATTCTAATTTCCGATGCCGAGGAACTGGGGCTTAACGGAGCGGATTTCTTTGTGAACAATCACCCATGGGTAAGGGAAGTAGGATTGGTTTTAAATTTTGAGGCCCGGGGAAGTGGCGGCCCCTCCTATATGTTATTGGAGACCAATAGGGGCAACGCCAGGGTAATAGAAGAATTTATTAAGGCAAATCCGAAATACCCTGCAGCCAATTCCTTGGTCTATAGTGTTTACAAAATGCTCCCAAATGATACGGACCTTACTGTGTTCCGGGAGGATATGGACATAGAAGGGCTCAATTTTGCCTTTATTGACGACCATTATGACTATCATACCGTACGCGACAATTATGAGCGTTTGGACCGCAATACCCTTGCCCACCAGGGCAGTTATCTAATGCCGCTGATGAAGCATTTTGGCGATGCAGACCTTGGCAGCTTAAAGAGTCCAAACGATTCCATATATTTCAATATGCCATTCTTTGGATTGGTCTCCTATCCCTTCGATTGGATTTTACCTATGCTGGCACTTGCCATAATAGGCTTTTTGGTACTATTTTTCCTCGGTCTTAAAAATAGTTCTTTAGAAATTAAAGAAATTGGAAGGGGTTTTCTTCCCCCATTCCTAATTTTGGCCATTAATGGGGCCGTAGGTTATTTTGGCTGGACCGTACTTAAAAATATCTACCCGCAATACCAGGATATACTTCATGGTTTCACTTATAATGGCTATACCTACATAGCGGCTTTTGTCCTATTTTCAGTGGCAGTTGGTTTTTGGGCCTATCACAAATTTGGAAAGGCCCGGACACAAAATCTCATAATTGCCCCATTGTTTCTATGGCTAATTCTTTGCACCCTAGTTGCCGTATATTTAAAAGGTGCCAGCTTCTTTATTATACCGGTATTTGCATTGCTCGCATCATTGCTTATCCTAACACATCAAAAATTGCCAAATCCGTACCTGCTCCTATTTTTGGCCTTGCCCGCCATTTGGATCTATTCTCCCCTCATTAAAATGTTTCCCGTGGGTCTTGGCCTTAAAATGATGATTACCACTACCCTATTGACCTCCTTGACCTTTTTTCTTTTGCTCCCGGTTTTTGGTCCCATAAAAAACAAAAAACGTTTGGCCTATATATTTCTATTGCTCTGTTTCGGATTTCTTTTGTCCGCACACTTTTCTTCAGGTTTTAATAAGGAGAATGCAAAACCCACCAGTTTGGTCTATATTCTTGATGTGGATAAAAACACTGCACAATGGGCCACCTATGACAAAGTACTATCCAGTTGGACATCCCAGTACGTAGACGTTAAACAGGCACAGCCTATTGATCCCAGTTTTGATGCCCAGAGTAGTAAATATGGAACAGGGATTAGCTATACGTCCGAAGCCCCTGTAAAAAATATTGCCCCCCCAATCATAGAAACTACTATGGATACCATAATTGGGGACCAAAGAAACTTGGAAATATGTATTATGCCCCAACGCAATACCAACCGTTTGGAAATATTTACGAATGAAGTGGAAATTATTAAGGCCAGTATAAATAAAATTGAATTTTCCGACCACTATCTTAAAAATAGAAAAAACCGAAAGTTGGTTACCCACTATGTAAGCAATAACGATTATACCGAATTACAGATCACCATTCCTAGGGAGAGTACCCTGGAACTAAGCTTGTACGAAGCATCAAATGATCTATTGAACAATCCCTTATTCACTGTTCCGCCAAGACCGGAAGACAATATTCCTATGCCATTTGTCCTGAACGACGCCATTTTGATCAGTAAAAAAATAAAATTTTGAACAAAAAGATTGGCATTCTAGGTTGTGGATGGCTGGGATTGCCCTTGGCCACGTCCCTTATCCGGGACCAGCATACCGTGAGGGGGACAACTACTTCCGATTCCAAAATAGAGTTATTGCAAAAAGCCAATATCATCCCCTTTACCATTGCTCTAAGAGAGAACGGGATTGAAGGTAATATTGAAGACTTCCTGGCGGAATTGGATCTATTGGTCATAAACGTTCCTCCCCAGCTGCGTTCGGATCCCAAGGAGAGCTATATTAAAAAAATGCTCCTTTTGTACGATAAAATAAAAAATACCTCCCTGCGGTGTGTAATCTTTATAAGCAGTACCTCTGTATATGGGGACATCACCGGAGTGGTCACAGAGGATTCCCCTACCCGGCCAAATACCGAGTCGGGCAGGCAACTTCTGGCAGCGGAAAATATATGGTTGAACGATAGGGAACTGAATACCACGATTATAAGATTTGGGGGACTAATTGGTCCTTCCCGGCACCCGGTAACATTTCTTGCCGGGAAAAGCGATCTTACCAACGGCAATGACCCGGTGAATCTAATCCATCTTAATGATTGTATAGGAATTATCAAGCTGATCATGAATGGGAACTGGAAAAATAAAGTGATAAATGGCGTGTATCCCCTACATCCTACAAAGGAGTCTTATTATACCTCGGAAGCCATTAAAAGAGGGCTTCTGTCTCCCATTTACACGAATAAACTGGATAGATCAGAAAACAAAAGCATTAAAAGTAAGTATTTAAATGTTAAAATATACCCTTTTAAAACTTCAATTATAAGTTAATACACCACACTTTTTTATGCTTTCACAACAAAAACATCTGCTTTTGGTTAAATTATACCCCTGATTATTAACCATTTATAGTTAAGTCCGTACCTTTAAGTAAACGAATAAATCAGATTATCATGGAAAATTCAGGTCTAAAAACTAGGGTACTTACCGAAATTGAAAATTTAATTTCCAAAAGTTGCTCCAAAAGCAAAATGTCCCAAAAATTTCAAAATCTGCATGTGGCCATCTTGAAAAAACATTACAATGCCGCAGATGTATCCATTGATTATCACCGAAAGCGAGTCATTATGGATATTGTTATGGACGACAGCTGTTATGACCCAAATAAGGTAAACTCCGCCCTTCCCACTCTCAGGGCCAATTTACTTTTTAAGAATTTAAAGGAATTTTTAAGTTCTAGCTTGGACAAGGACAATGTAAGTATTGCATTTTATGCCAGACTTATTCGGGCCTATGACAATAGGAATGTTACGCTCAGCGTTGTTTAAACAAGACCAACCATATTGTACAAAAGGATGCCGCTCGGCATCCTTTTTTATTGCCTTTCCAAGGTTTAAGACATTCCTTAACAAATCGTTAGAAATAATTTACTAGTTTTGGCACACCAAAAATTAGAACAATGAAGAAAATAGTACTGATCCTACTGCTAATGGCAGGATTTACAGCAAATTCACAGACAAAAAGTGAGTTACTTAAACATTATGAGGCCTATTATGACCAAATGAGACAGCAAGGTGATATCAATGGCGTCATTAGTGCCATAACCCACCTAAACATACTTTCCCCCAGTAAGGAGCGCAATGACACCCTGGCGTACATTTACACCACGGACAATCAGCATTTACAGGCTTTGAACACCATTGGGGTTGAAAAAAACGAATCGGACTCGGATTTGGCCGTACAGGTAAAAGCCATTTCCTTAAAGGCATTGAACCAACCCAAAAGGGCCTTGGAGCAATTTGAAATTCTAAACAAGAGAGAGCCTAATCCGTATTTGGCGTACGAATTGGCAGATCTAAAAATTCAGACCGGCGACAATGAAGGGGCGGCGGCCAATATCGAATATGGTATTGCCAATGCGAAAGACGATATGAAATATGCATTCTACGAAAGGCAACAACCTTACGAAGTTGCTTTAAAGGCGGCATTTATCCATTTGAAGGCCCTGGTAGAATTCAATAAGGATCAAACCGATATAGATGGTGCCCTGGCTACCATAGATGAAGCTTTAAAAATAGACCCCAATTTTAATTTGGCCAGTCTTAGTAAACAAGCGCTACAATCCAGAAAAGAGAAACAAGAGAATAAGGAAACTAAGGAATAGTCCATTAATTTCCCCTCCCTGATTTTTGCTTCCTTGCAAACAGAGCTATTTTAGCGCGCCAAAAAGGGGTGGATCCAGCCTGTTTTTCTGTATTTTCATATACTGACTAACTATGGACTAACTATGGACTAACTATGGAGTATCTATGGAGTATCTATGGACAATGACCGGCTTCGAAAAAGCATTCCAACTTATCCACTTGTATTTGGGACTTTAGAAGTAGGGATAAAGAACCGTTAATATAAACACCGGGACCCTACTCATTTAAAATTAATATAGTGTCCAACTTACTATTGACAAGAACATTGAACTGGTTCCTAAATGCATTGTACGCATTGATCATTTCTACCGTGGCCGCTTTGGTACCATCCCTGTACTCCAAATTTCCCTTGGTTTTAAGAATATAGGTCTTAAAGACCTTCTGCCTACTCTTAATCTGAGGCTTATCAAAAGTTTCTGGATAGGTAGATGCTTCCAGTGTTTTCTGTTTTTCCACCAAATCTTCTATAACCAATTCCAAATCTTCCCTATTAGCAACCCTGTACAAGGATTCAAAAGAAGTTTCCAAACCGTTGAACTCCTGCCATTCCTTTAAAATTGCCAGGGCCTCTTCATTTATTTGATTGGGCTTGGGTAGCGAATCCACACTAAAAAACTCCTCGGTCTTTTCCTCGAGCACTTCCTTGGTTCCCTGCTGCTTACAGGAGCCCATCCATATGAAAGCAATGACGTAAAACAATATTCTTCCCATGGGGCGAAGGTACAAATTTTAATAAACGCCGGTTTTTATATTTAACTAGGTTTTAAGGCAAAAACCGGTTTTGACCATAGGGGCAAAGCGTGAACAATGGGCAGGCCCTACACAATTAATGGTATTTTCTATTGGGACCAAGGATTACACACTAAATTTAATCTTACTCTCTATGGCCTGGATCATTATACTGGCAATATCCTTTCCAGTGGCATTTTCTATCCCTTCCAGTCCCGGGGATGAATTTACCTCAAGTAATAAAGGACCCTTGTTGGAACGAATGATGTCTACCCCGGCAACGGCCAAATTTAAAACCTTGGCCGCCTTTACGGCCAATTTCCTTTCTTCGGAAGTTATTCTTATGATGGATGCCTTTCCCCCTTGATGCAGGTTTGCACGGAATTCTCCCTTTTCGGCCTGGCGCTGAATGGAGGCCACCACTTTTCCATTAACCACAAAACAGCGGATATCCTGACCGTTTGCTTCCTTTATGAACTCCTGTACCAAAATATTGGTCTGCACACTTTTAAAGGCGTTGATAACACTTTCTGCTGCCTTGTTTGTTTCCGCCAACACCACTCCCTTACCTTGGGTACTTTCCAATAACTTTATAATAAGGGGCGCCCCGTTGACCATGCGGATAAGATCTTTGGTATCCATAGGGGATTTGGCAAATCCGGTAATAGGGATATGTATGTCATTTTTGGAAAAAAGCTGGGATGCAAACAATTTATCCCGGGACTGGGTAATGGCTTCTGCCGAATTTAAACAGTACACCCCAAGATTGTCGAATTGCCTGATCAGGGCACAGCCATAAAAGGTAACCGCAGGTTTTATCCTAGGAATAATGGCATCGAACTCATTTAATATGTTGCCTCCCCTATATCTGATCTCCGGGGAATTGGCATCCAATTTCATATAGGCGTGCTCTACATTTAAGAACACCATATCATGGCCCAAGGCCTCACCGGCCTCCATAATTCGCTTATTGCTGTACAACAAGGGGTTACTGGCCAACAATGCAATTTTAAGGCCTGTTTTTTCTTTAAAATGGGAGGCATATCTCTGACTGATTTCCGTTGCTGTAAACTCGCCCAGATTAAAACTTACCGCAGGGTTGACCACAAAACGTTCATTTAACGCCTCCCTGCCCAAAAGCATACGGTATTCCATGGTATCCCTATTGGCCAAGGTGAGCTCTATCTCAAAAACAAGGTTGCCCACACGTACCGGGGTCTTTATAACATAACGCTCCTCGGATATCCCTGAAGAACTCTTTACCGTTCTACGGTCTACCAAACGCGCCTTGCAGTCTATATTAATGCCCCTATTGTCCTGTAGGGGGTTAACCTCGAACTTTACCCATTCGTGGGCGCCTTTGGTATAAACCTTTATATTATTGGCCTGTATGGACGAGGTTTTTGCCCCGGAATCTACCCTGGCCTTTATTGCAGGAATCTCCAAATCGTCGAACACACACCATTCCTCACTCCCAATAATATCCAGGTCCTTATACTTCATTGCGCTATATAATTTTACTTTTTAATTAATGAAGTGATTTAAAGTTTTAAAATTGGCTAAAAAATTTCCCTTTTGCACCCGCTTTTTGTCTTTCCTGCCTGCCGGTAGGCAGGTTTTCTTTCCGTAGCCCTGCTATGCAACTTAAAAAAGCCTTCAACTGGGCACAAAATCGCTAATTCCTGCCCGTACCGGATCGGGCGGGTTCGCTACAATCCTAAAAGTTTAAATCACTTCAATTGCAAAATAATCACTTGACCCTTGGGAATCAAGAATAATCGATTATTAATTTATTAAATAACAAGGGTTTCCAAAAACAGTCCTAAAAATCAGGATAAAAAAATCTCTTCTGGCTTTTTGAAAGATTTAAACTCTACCATATGTCCATTGGGATCCTGAATAAAAAAGGACTTATGCTCACCTATCCTATCCTTTAAAAATACTACCTCGGTAGTAAGTTCATATTCCGACTTTGTCAATTTGGCATGTAAATTACTCCAGGTGATTTCATCCACAATGATCCCAAAGTGAAAAGAAGGCAGCACGGTATCTTCAAACTTATAGGTTTTAAAGGTGAAATTAAAAATACCGGCCTTGGTGAACGTAATCTGGTTTCCGTACAGATTAATATCCAGCCATCGGGAAGAATGCCTTCCCAATTCGGCACCAATGACATCTACATAGAAATCTTCTGTTTTGCTTATGCTAAGGCAGGGCAACGACATATGGAAGGGTGCATTTTTCATACGTTTACACGTTTATATTTAATTCTTAAAATTCGATTAAAAAAGGACACCAGACCGTATTGAAAGATATAAACGAATTTTTCATCGCCGCTTTTCAAATAGAGCTCATCACTGTCCGAAAACAATATTTTTAAAGGCAATTGCGATTTACATTGCCTTATATTGATCGATGATGCTATATGAAAGGCAACAACCTCAAACATTCCGCGTTAATCATCGTCATCATCTCCCTCTACCCCTTCCAAATCCACATCTGGAATGGCCTCCGGATCGTCATCATCAAAATCCTCATAATCATCCTCATCGTAATTGGCCATCGTCTTTTCCAACTTGGCGCTGATCTTTACCAAATATTTGGTATCCTCAGTGGTCACTTCAACGGCCTCGATACGCTCCCCTTGTGCGTTTTTAAAGGAGATAATATTAAGATCGTCGTACCCATCCGGGTACTTCTCTACCAAAAGTTTCAAAACTTCGGGCGTAAGTTTTTTAAAGTCTACAATTACTCTTTTTAAATTGTCCATATACTACATGTCTAATAGGTACGCAAAAATTAAGGGCGCAACAATGGTTGCATCACTTTCAACAATAAACTTAGGGGTGTTTATATCCAATTTTCCCCAAGTAATTTTCTCATTCGGCACAGCACCGGAGTAGGAACCATAACTTGTGGTAGAGTCGCTGATTTGGCAAAAATAACTCCAAAACGGTGTATCTGTCCTTTCAAGATCCTGGTACAACATAGGCACCACGCAAATTGGGAAATCTCCGGCAATACCACCGCCTATCTGAAAAAATCCGATCCCTTTTTCGGAATTGGCGGTATACCAATCGGCCAGAAAGGTCATATATTCAATTCCGGACTTCATGGTACTGGCCTTTAACTCCCCTTTTACCACATAGGAGGCAAAGATATTCCCCATAGTACTGTCTTCCCAACCTGGGCAAACTATTGGTAAATTCTTTTCGGCCGCGGCATACATCCAAGAATCCTTGATATCTATCTCATAATACTCTTCCAAAACCCCGGAAAGCAACAATTTGTACATAAACTCATGTGGTAAATACCTTTCCCCATCGTCCTCGGCCTTTTTCCAAATTTCAAAAATATGCTTTTGCAGCCTTCGGAAAGCTTCATGTTCCGGAATACAGGTATCCGTTACCCTATTTAATCCCTTCTCCAACAAATCCCACTCATCTTGTGGCGTTAGATCCCGGTAATTGGGCACACGCTTATAATGGGAGTGGGCTACAAGATTCATGATATCCTCTTCCAAATTGGCACCTGTACAGGAGATGATATGCACCTTATCCCGACGGATCACCTCCGCAAATATCTTTCCCAATTCTGCCGTACTCATGGCTCCTGCCAACGAAACCAGCATTTTGGAACCCTGCTTTAGCTGATCCTCATAACCCTTTGCGGCATCCACCAAGGCGGCCGCATTAAAATGTAAATAGTACTTTTCAATAAAGTTGGAAATTTCCCCTTTAGTCTTCGTCATCGTCGAATTTTAAATTATTATTGGCTCCCACTTTGGAATCAACATCATATGTATTGTCGTATTCGTCCTCTACTGCCTCGCCCATAAACTTATAGCTAAGCATTTTATAATATAATTTGGCCGCTAGGTAATCGGAAGTCCTATCCGTTTTATTGGGACAAAGTTCTACAATATCAAACCCTACAACGTTTTTATCCTCAAACACCTGTTTTAAAAACTCCAAGGTCTCATAATAGAACAAACCTCCCGGTTCGGGAGTTCCGGTAGATGGCATAATGGACGGATCCAACACATCCAGATCAAAAGTGATAAAAACATTGTCCGTCATAAGATCTATGACCTTATCCGTCCAATACTCATCGTTCACCATATCATGTGCGAAAAATGTTTTCTCCTCATCCATGAAGGTTTTTTCAATGGCATCCATACTTCGTATCCCTACTTGGATAAGGTTGGTAGTCTGACTTGCCTCGTGAACCGCACAGGCGTGATTAAACCTACTGCCATTATAAGATTTCCTAATATCTGCATGGGCGTCTATATGCAATACGGTAAGGTTGTCAAAACACTCGTTAAAGGCCCTAATGGTGCCTATGGAAATGGAATGTTCACCTCCGAAAAGGGTAACGAACTTATTTCGTTTAATGTACTCCTTGGTGACCTTGTGAACCGCATTTACCATAGCCTCCGGAGAACTGCCTTCCTCTATGGGATTCGCCAAATATATTCCTTGCTGGTAAACCTCCGTATCGGTCTCTATATCATACCATTCCATATTTTCCGAGGCCTCCAAAAAAGCCTGCGGCCCTTTGTCCGCACCTTTGCCCCAAGTACTGGTTCCATCATAAGGCACAGGTATTAAAACTACCTTTGCCTTTTCCAATTGCGCAAACTCGTCTGGTATGCCAGCGTAATTGTTAGTTGTGTTCATTTGTTTAAAGTTTATTGATTTTTAAAGGTCAGGCCTGCCTAGCCATCAGGCAGGTTTTATTTTCCGCTTCACGGATTTGCTCACTTCAATATTGCCGTTAAGATTCATTTCATATCCTAAAATTTTAAGCAGGTCCTCTGCCTTTTGTTCTTCGCTAAATAATTTGGTGGTTATATTTCCGTTTTCGTCCTTATCAATTAAAATATGTTTTGGATGTGGTATTAAACAGTGCTGCAACCCACCATAACCTCCAATAGTTTCCTGATAGGCCCCTGTATTGAAAAACCCTATATACAGCGGCTTATCCTTTCTGTATTTGGGCAAATAAATGGCATTCATATTTTGTTCACTATTGTAATAATCATCACTATCGCAGGTTAATCCCCCCAACAGCACCCGCTCATATTCATCCTGCCAACGGTTAATGGCCAACATAATAAATCGTTTATTTATGGCCCAGGTATCCGGCAAGGTGGTAATGAAGGAAGAATCGATCATATTCCACTTTTCTCGATCGTTCTGCTGCTTCTGATATAGGATTTCATAAATGGCCCCACCACTCTCACCTACCGTAAAACTCCCAAATTCGGTAAATATATTTGGCACTGCCACATCTGCTTCCTGACAGGCAATATTAATTTGATTGATGATCTCATCTATCATGTATTGGTAATCGTAATCAAAAGCCAAAGAGTTTTTTATGGGAAAACCACCCCCTATATTTAGGCTGTCCAAAGAGGGACAAATCTTTTTGAGCCTCACGTACACTTTTAAACATTTCACCAACTCGTTCCAATAATAAGCATTGTCCCGAATACCGGTATTAATGAAAAAGTGCAGCATTTTTAACTCTACCTTGTCATTATCCTTAATTTGATTCTCATAAAAGGGTACAATATTTTTATATCCGATTCCTAGCCGCGAGGTATAAAATTCAAACTTTGGCTCCTCTTCCGACGCAATCCTGATCCCCACTTTAAAAGTATCGTTAATGGCATCGGACAGAAGATCTATTTCCTCGTAGTTATCAATGATAGGAATACAGTTCTGATGCCCCCCGTTTATGAGATTGGCTATGTTGTCAATATATTGATCCCGTTTAAATCCATTACATATGATATAGGTATTGTCCTTGATCCTACCCTTTTCCTTTAATTTTTCAACGATATTGATATCAAAGGCGGAAGAGGTTTCTATATGGATATCGTTCTTTAAGGCCTCGTTCAAAACCGGCTTAAAATGGGAACTCTTGGTACAATAGCAATAATGGTATTTGCCTTTGTAGTTATTCTTTTCCATGGCTATTTTAAACCATTCCTTTGCCTTATTAATATTTTCGGAAATTTTGGGCAAATAGGTAAACTTCAAAGGACTACCGTATTTCTCCACCAAATCCATAAGTGGAATACCATGGAACTTTAGGTTTTCACCATCCAAGGTAAATTCCTCCTGCGGGAAATAGTAGGTTTGATCTATAAGATTAATGTACTTCGTGTTCATTTAAATAAATATATGAATTGTAAATAAGTAAATAGCATCGCCAAATGCAAATATTATTGGAAATAATAACTAAATCCCTATACAATTATCTGCTTTTCGGTAGTGGGCATAAAAAAATAGTCGTGTTGACTGCACACGGTTATAGAAGAAAAATTTGGAATACAAAGTAAATTATGGCTACCTATTCCTTCAAATATCAGTTGCCCGAATCTTTCTTTTGCCAGAAGACCAAATTTACAAATATGGTTCATTGTACTCAACTAGATGCTTTTAACAAGATGAAATTTAAGGCTAAATTAATGTGACAAATGAAAACAAAAAAAATGAAAAAACAAGCGTTTTGAGAAATTTTACGCCGAAGTAAAAAATGAATTTTCCCAAATGTAAATAATTAACTAAAAATTAAACTTAAACAATTGATTTTTAACCTTCTATTGACTATTTTTAAACAAAACCCAGCTATTCATGAAACTAACAAAAATTAGCGTTTTTATAGGTCTTGTATCCTGCTTCGTTTTTTTTGATACGATCAAGGCCCAAATTCCTGCCAATGTCTATCATTTTGTGGAAAAAAACAAGGAAGGAAATCTGCACCATGAGTTGAAATTGGACACAGATTATTATGTACATACTATTTATAAAGAGTCGCCCGCAGAATTTATTAAAACAATGGGGGGCTTCTACACCATCTCCGGGAACAATCTTTTGGTAGACCTTGAGTTTAATTCCAACCACAAAGAAGACAAAATTACAAATATCAATGTACCCTTTAAGCTAAAAAATGGAAACCTAATCCTTGAAGGGGACAGTCCAATGACATTTACACCCGCCACGAATGGCCCCCAGGATCTGGACGGCAAGTGGCTGATGGCCGGCAGGATAACGGACCAGGGTGAGGAAAGAAGGGATACCTCCCGACCAAGAAAGACCATGAAGTATTTATTGAACGGACATTTTCAATGGATTGCCTACAATACCGAAACTTTTGAATTTTTTGGTAGCGGGGGCGGCACTTACAAGGCCGGCAATGGCAAATACACAGAAAATATAGGCTACTTCTCCAGGGATAATTCCCGGGTAGGGGCCGCATTGTCCTTCAATTACAAAGTAAATGGCAAGGATTGGTACCATAGCGGCAAAAGTAGTAAGGGCGATCCCTTAAACGAAATTTGGACCATACGGGAGTAATTCAAGGTCTATTATCCGTAAAAAATATTTTATGAACCCATCTTGGTTTCGTACAAAAAAAGCCATCTGCATTACGAAAGGTCTATTTTCATAATACAGATGGCTCCTTAGCTTACCGATCAATAAGGCCTAAAAAACTAGGTTCGGGTCAACCCTAAGCGACTTTGGCAGTTTTAATATTTCCTTTTAATATATTATTTATAGCAGTATTCCATTTTTCTGCCCGGACAAGTTCATAATCTTCCATGTAAATACTGTTGATGTCATAGAAATTAAGCGTCTTAGCCTCCCTTTCATGATCTAAAAAACTAATCTCCAGATCCAATTTCTCCAAAACCGTCTCTTTCCTATTGTTTGACTTGACCAGCTGGGTTTTCTTTTCGATCTTGACATTGGACACCTCCTCAAGATCAATATTTTCTAGTGCCACAACGCCATCAAACACTTTGGAAAAAACAAGTTTCCTATTATTTGAATCCAGGCCGATGAAGGAATTGCCCCAACTTTCCTTTAGATCAAATTTCAATTGGGATTCGACCAATAACTTTTTAACTTCCTTGGACATTATTTTCAAATCCCCTTTTCCTGATTTATTGAGGATTACAAATGGTATGACGGTGCAAAGCACCAATAAAGCCGATACCAATAACATTGATGTATTCATTGTATATATTTTTAAAATTATTCCATTTACTCGATAATCGAGATTTAAACTTGAATTTCCTTTCAATGCCTCGTGGGCCTGCCTATCGGACAGACAGGCTTGCCCCGAGGTATTTTACTAATTACTTTTCCCTGCCGAATTAATATAGGGCATGGGGGAAACTCCAAAATTGGTTATTTAGCCTCCTTTGAACAGCAGAAAAAGCAGCTTTAACTCCTCTACAAGAGAGGTGCAAAGAAAACCGCAAGGCTTTGTGCAGAAAATGGCCACATAAAGGCTTGGAAAAGCCGTCCTGGGGATTGTTCAGGCTAAAAAATGGAAAAAATTAAAAAAAGGTGTGAAAGGGATATATAATGGTAAGTGCGTCCAGACTAGCAATAATTTGGACCTTCCTCTTTAAGAAGATAAGCTCCCTTTCCTTAAGTTCGGACCGGTAACTTATAATAACATTTGTGGAAAACAAATTAAGATAAGGCCTCAACTCATTGACCGATGGCAATTTATAATTGCCTTGGGCAAGGAGCATACTATACCCGGAGTACGGTGCCTTATAGGTTAAATGATGATCTGTTTGGATCTCACCACCCACCTTGGCCTTAGCCTCTATTACCTCTTTGGCGGCTGCCAATTGCACCTGTCCTATCCCGAACAAGAGTACAAAGGCCAATAACCTCAGAAAATGTAAGCAGCTTGATACATTCATACCACAAAGATATATAGAGTTATTCTAAAAGATTTGTTAAAAAATATAGTTGGAGAACTCGTTCAAAGATTATTCGCTTATACCAATGTCCGACTTGCCCCCTGTTTTCTTTAGCAGTTTAATACTTTGAATCTCAATCCCCTTGTCTATCGGCTTTAGCATATCGTAAATATTCAGGGCCACTATACTGGCACCGTGCATAGCCTCTACTTCTACCCCGGTCTTGTAAATGGTCTTCACCGTTATCAAAACCTTTATCCGCAACCCTTCTATGGAATAGGAGATATCGGTAAATTCTATGGGCAATGGGTGACAGTCCGGCAAAAGGTCTGCTGTCTTTTTGACCCCCAATAGGCCTGCAGCCTTGCTCATTGCAAACACATCGCCCTTGGGTACCGTATGGTTTCTTATGGCCATTATGGTATCTTCCGAACTTACCTGGACTATAGCCTGGGCAATGGCAGTGCGGAGCGTAGCTTTTTTATGGGTAATATCTACCATCTTTATTTATTAACTTTCCATTGATAGGAATCATCCTTAAACAATTCCTTGCCAAAAACAGGGACCAGATTTTTTATTTCTTCCACAACATACTGCAGGGCTTCAAAAACTTGGTTACGATGCGGTGATGACACAAAGACAAACAGGCATATTTCTCCAGCCCTTACCCTTCCCAAACTGTGATAAATATGCATACAGCTCAAGTTGTACTTGGCAAAGGTGGCCTCCCTAATTTCATGAAATTTTACATTGGCCATTTCCTCATAGGCCGTATATTCTATGGCGGCAACTTCCTGCCCGTCAATTAGATCCGCCCTAACCTGGCCCAAAAAAATATCGTGGGCCCCAATAGAAGTCTTGGACTGGTGCTTGGCAATGGAACTGGCAATGAACTCCGGGCCAATAGCCCCTTGTACAAATACGTTCTTTATTTTGTTTTTCTCCATAATCAGCAAATTTAAGCAAGCCAAAACAATTGTAAGCATCAATGGCCATATGCACCCCACAACCAAAGTGAAAGGTCTGTTCATGTATCCTATTAGGGCCTCTACATGCTCCTGCCCATCTTGACCGAGCCCCTAACAGACCCCGATCCATGAGCTTTTAGATGGATTATTCCTTCCTCATTACAAATGTAATCAAATGGTTATGAATGGTATTGTTTAAATTGAAACGGAGATTAAAGAATACTCCAACTTTTGGGTTAATCCATGACATATTTGATGCCGCCCCATTTAATACAACCTCCTTATTTCTATGGG
The DNA here is from genome assembly GCF_003426735.1 of Arenibacter sp. P308M17. Lineage (GTDB taxonomy): Bacteria > Bacteroidota > Bacteroidia > Flavobacteriales > Flavobacteriaceae > Arenibacter. The sequence continues at coordinate 323,236 of NZ_QVON01000001.1, read as the reverse complement.
ATACTGTTTATCATTAAAACAAAATGATTTCATCTTGGCCTGCTATTAGCTTATCCCATCACTTGTTTTAACATTTTTTTAACATTTTAATTAAAACCTCCCCTTTCTTTTCTCGTAGGTAAGGCTGTATTAACCTTAAAAATGATATGCCTTATGAACAAAAAACGTATTAGGATAGCACCTATCAGCAACCTTAACCATAGGCGCCAATTCCTTAAAATAGGGGGGCTGGGCGTTGTAGGAGCCGGTCTTTTGGTAGCATGTAGCAACGACGACGATATGGGGGGAGATCCTCCCGTAGATCCCGGAAATGGTATTTTCGATTTGGGAAAGGGAGATCTTGGTGTACTTAATTATGCCTATGCACTTGAACAGTTGGAAGCCGATTTCTACACTAAAGTGGTCAATTCATTTTATGGAAACATATCCGATGAAGAAATGCAGGTATTGACGGACCTGTACTACCATGAGGTGAATCATAGGGACTTTTTTAAGGCCGCTATTACCGCTGCCGTGGATGGAAATACCGACTTGGTACTCCCTACCTTGGAATTTGACTACGGAAGTCTCGATTTTGGGAACAGGGAAATGGTCCTTGGTACGGCCCGGGTTCTGGAAGATACCGGGGTAGCCGCTTACAATGGTGCCGGAAAACTTATAACCGATCCAGGATATTTACTATTGGCCGGCAAAATTGTTTCTGTAGAAGCAAGGCATGCATCGGCCATTAGATCATTGCTGAACCCCGGATCCGCGGATTTTGCAGGGGATGATTATGTAACCACGGATACCGGACTGAGTGCCGCCCTGGATCCATCGGAAATACTTGCGGCGGTTGGTGCCACAGGATTTATAAAAACAGCTTTCACGGCAAACAACTTGCCTTAATAACTTAAAAGAAATAAAATTATGAGCATTATAAAATTTTTAGACGAATTTACAAACCAGTCGATGCTGACCGGAAGGTCGTCCAGACGAGAAATATTTGGCGCCTTGGGCATTTTGGGCAAAAAAGCGGCCCTTGCTGCGGTACCACTTGGATTGGCTACAATGCCCCAAAAAACCTTTGCCCAGGATATGGGAAATGACCCTGTAGCCGCACTTCAATTGGCGTTGACCTTAGAGTACTTGGAGGACGAATTCTATGACCTGGCCCTGCAGTCCGGAGTACTGCCCAGCGGAAGACCGGAAACCGTATACATGCAGATTTCAAAGCACGAACAGGCACATGTGGATTTTCTAATTGCAGGCCTGGAAGGCGCAGGTGTTACCCCTGTGGAAAAACCTACATTCGATTTTACCGTTGGCGGTACGTTCGATCCATTTAATGAAAATGGAATAGGCCAGGAAACCGCCTATGCACAATTATTGGCATTGGCACAGGCCTTTGAGGATACCGGTGTGAGGGCCTACAAAGGCCAGGCAGGTAATCTTTTGGGATCTCCGTTTTTAACGGCAGCCTTACAGATCCATGCCGTAGAGGCCATGCACGCTTCGGAGATTAGAAGACTGAGAAGTCTTAAAGGTTGGATCACGAATAAGGAAAGAGGGGAAGGCATGCCCGAAGCAACCCAGGCCGTATATAACGGGGAAGAAAATGTGGTTCAGGGAGGTTTGGATGTCACTACTTTGGGAAATAGCGCTGCTTTCAGTATGGAAGCCTCTACAGAGGCGTATGACGAGCCCTTGTCCGGCGATGATGCCGTTGCCATTGCCAGTCTCTTTATTGTTTCCTAGTGTTATGTTGAGGATATTATGGTATTGAATTCAGGTCTCGACTCCGCTCGACCAGACAATCTATCGTCACTTGGAGCGCCCGCCCGTACCGAACGGCCCGTTCGGGCGGGCAGTCGAGAAGTTATTTCACGGTTAACTTAACACTAGGATTACTAAGTTAATTTTCTTCCTAGAAATGAGAGCCCCAAACCTCATTCCCAATTTTGGGGATGGGGTTTTTATATGAAGAAAACAGGATATAATGGGACGGTTTGGAATAATCCCTGACAAAATTTTAATTCTAGTCCTTCTTATTTTTCTTCCTCCAAAGAATATAAAAGATGATCATTAGTATAGGCAGGATAATATATACAACAATATCAAATGTGCTTGTAAGATCAATGGGACTATTGTCGTCCGGGTTACGGGTACCTATGGGCAATTGGAGTAGTAAAGGGTGTAGTTTATGTAACATGGTTCTATTTTAATGTATCTTATATTTGATTTTAAATTAAATGAGACATCTCTTGGGTTTCCTTGTTTTTTTGATGGGAAAACCCATAGCTATTTCAAAGTATAATCCCAATATTATTTCATTTTCAATACTGGAAAACAACTTTAAAAAACACCTTAAAAGGAAGTAAGCCAAACAGCTATTATTCTGAAGAAGGCCAGTTCATTATTTCCTCTTGTACTTGGGCAGATGTTTGCTGACGTCTTTTGGCCAAGTTCGCGATTAAAGTACCAAAGCTGTTTTTGTCATACCTAGTATCCAAATCGTTTAGCTCTGGAAAATTTGCGAGATAATCATCACGTACGGCCAACCATTGTTTTTCCAAATGAACATCATATTCTGAAGTTACAACGCCGCCATTATCAACAGGTTTGCCAATCCCTTCATCAGAATCCTCACTAGGGCTTCTTTGTAGGTTCAAGCCTCGATTTTGTTGCACCTCATTATTCAAGCCCTTGGATCCGGAATTTTTATCTTGATTTTTATTTTCTGTAATCATTTCAACATAATTTTAATTACAATGAAATGTAACGAAGTTAGCATTGTTATCTTTGCTCTAAATATTTTATAATTAACGTTATAAGATTGTAGAGCACATTTAAACAACATAAAAGATACTCCATGCGTCAATGCAACATTGGCTGCGAAGGTTTTCCTGAAATAATTGATCAATAGCTGCCTCCCTATCTACAACATCAAACACCTAAGAACAAACAAAAGAAAGTACAGAACCCAGAAGGTGGGATAGTCCTACTTCTAAAAATTGATAATTCTAATCTTCTGTTAAAAATCACAATAGACCTATAAATTTTGTACTTTTACAAAGTAATGTTAGCATTTTTTCGAAAAATAGTATCCATTGTAATAGCCTTTATAGTGCTGTTTTCCACGATGTCCTTTTCTGTGGATATGCACTATTGTGGCGACCATTTGGTAGATTTCAGCTTCTTTGAAGAGGCTGACGCCTGTTTGATGAAGGCAGACAATTTAACTTCAGGCAGTGAATGTTCAATTGTGAAAATGGATATGGATTGTTGTACTGACGTTCAATTTTTACAGGATGGACAGGATGATTTAAAAATTACATTCGACCACATTTCTTTTGACCAACAACTATTTCTCACCTCATTTGTTCATACCTACATAAACTTATTTGAAGGATTTGACAAAAATATTATTCCTTTTGGGGATTACTCTCCTCCACCTCTGATACGTGATATCCAAATTCTGGATCAGATCTTCCTTATTTGATTTATAAACAATAGAAATTAAAGCCCAACGACCATTGTTGTTTAAGGGCTAAACCTGTTGTACGTTGGGTTTAGGCCAATTCAATTTCAAAATGTTTAAAAATCACTTAAAATGCTCAACAAAGGAATTAAATTTCTTATCGAGAATAAATTGGTTGCGGTACTCATGCTCGTATTGTTTGTTGGATGGGGCATTATAAACGCACCTTTCAATTGGGATATTGGATTTTTGCCCCGCAATCCGGTTGCTGTAGATGCAATTCCGGACATCGGTGAGAACCAACAAATCGTATTTACTAAATGGGATGGTCGTTCGCCTCAGGATATAGAAGACCAGATCACTTATCCCTTAACCACATCGCTTTTAGGTATCCCCGGTGTAAAAACCATACGTAGTTCGTCTATGTTCGGGTTTTCCAGCATCTATATTATATTCGAAGAGGACATAGAATTTTATTGGAGCCGCAGTCGGATTCTTGAAAAACTAAACTCCTTACCCAGTGGATTGCTCCCTGAAGGGGTAAATCCTGCTTTAGGTCCAGATGCCACTGGCTTGGGGCAAATTTTCTGGTATACCCTCGAAGGCAGGGATACAGATGGCAATGTAACCGGTGGTTGGGATTTGCAGGAATTGAGAAGCATTCAGGACTACTACGTAAAATACGCACTGTCAGCGGCAAGTGGTGTTTCCGAGGTAGCATCCATTGGCGGCTATGTTCAGGAATATCAAATTGATGTAAATCCAGAATTGATGCGCCAATACAATATTGGCCTGAACCAAGTTGTAAAAGCGGTCAAGGAAAGCAATAAAGATATTGGTGCACAGACCTTGGAAATAAATAAAGTAGAGTATTTGGTTCGTGGCCTGGGTTATGTCAAATCTGTTGCGGACATTGAAAATACAGTGGTCACCTCTGAGGATTATACTTCTATCAAGATCAAAGATATTGCGAAAGTGAATTTAGGTCCGGCATCCCGCAGGGGGTTGTTGGACAAAGAAGGTGCGGAAGTCGTTGGGGCCGTTGTTGTTGCCCGCTATGGAGCAAACCCATTGGAGGTCATCAATAATGTAAAGGATAAAATAACAGAATTGAGTGCAGGTTTACCATCTAAAGTATTAAGTGATGGAAGAACGTCCCAAGTGACCATTGTTCCTTTTTATGACAGAACTGAGCTTATCCAAGAAACCCTGGGAACACTTAACGAAGCGCTAACTTTAGAAATACTGATTACCATTTTGGTCATCATTATAATGGTTTTCAATCTTCGTGCTTCAGTACTTATATCCGGACTTCTACCCGTTGCGGTTTTGATGGTGTTCATAGCCATGAAAATATTTGGTGTTGATGCTAATATTGTGGCACTTTCCGGTATTGCTATTGCCATTGGTACAATGGTAGACGTAGGAATTATCCTTTCTGAAAATATCATAAGGCATTTGGATGAAGATGACCATAAACTTCCTATTAATACAATAGTCTACAACGCCACAGCCGAGGTTTCTGGAGCTATTGTAACAGCAGTGATGACAACGATAATAAGCTTCATACCTGTATTTACGATGATCGGGGCAGAAGGAAAACTTTTCCGACCCCTGGCATTTACCAAAACATTTGCACTTACGGCATCCATTATTATTGCCTTGTTTTTGATTCCACCATTTGCGGCATTTTTGTTCAAGAATAGAAAAATAAGGAGAAGTACCAATTATGGCATCAACGGCCTATTGTTGGTTGCCGGGTTTATTGTGACAATTTTCGGGCATTGGCTAGGACTTATTCTGATGGGTTTTAGTTTTCTGGCATTCGCGAAACTACGTGGCAATTGGTCTAAAGAACGCTCCAGTAAATACAGCATCTCCCTTTCGGCAGTGGCCATTGTATTCTTATTGGCAGAATATTGGCGGCCATTGGGAGTTGACAAAAGCGTTTTCTGGAATCTGATTTTCGTGGGTATTATCTGCTTTGGCCTGTTGGCAAGCTTTTCAATTTTCAAAAATTACTACTCACATATCCTTAAATGGGCCTTGGCAAACCGGTTCCTTTTTTTAACCATTCCCACATCACTTCTTATCCTTGGTTTCATCATTTATAAGAACACCGGGAAGGAGTTTATGCCATCACTAAATGAAGGTTCATTTCTTTTGATGCCCACCTCGATGCCACATGCAGGGGTTGAAGAAAACAAACGGGTATTGCAACAGTTGGATATGGCTGTTGCAAGCATTCCCGAAATTGAGACCGTGGTCGGAAAAGCCGGAAGAACGGAATCTGCATTGGATCCAGCTCCCTTATCTATGTACGAAAATATAATCCAGTACAAATCAGAATATATATTGAATGAAAAAGGAAATCGCCAACGCTATAAAGTGAACGATGATGGATTATTTATTCTAAAGGACAGTAGTTTGGTTGATAACCCTAATCATTCACTGGAATCGGAAAAAATTGAAAATGCACGAAAAAATGGCAAAAAGGTTCTGACAACCGTTGACGAATCGCCCAATAATCTAATTCCTGATAAGGATGGCGAATTCTTCCGAAACTGGCGACCAGAAATCAATTCCCCAGATGATATTTGGACTGAAATTGTGAAGGTCACCAAACTACCAGGTGTAACCTCCGCTCCAAAATTACAACCCATAGAAACCCGTTTGGTAATGCTTCAAACGGGAATGCGCGCACCAATGGGAATCAAAGTTAAAGGTCAGGATTTAAAAAAGATAGAAAATTTTGGACTCGAATTGGAAAATATACTGAAACAGGCCGAAGGCGTAAAAAAAGAAGCTGTTTTCGCCGACCGAATCGTAGGCAAGCCATACCTTCTTATTGACATTGACAGGGAAAAGCTGGCGCGCTATGGGGTATCTATCGAGGAAGTACAGAATGTTCTAAAAGTAGCTGTTGGAGGAATGTCGTTGACGCAAACTGTGGAAGGCAGGGAACGCTATGGTGTTCGAATTCGTTACCCAAGGGAATTGCGGGCAAACCCATCCGATTTAGAACGTATATATGTGCCTGTAGAAAAGAACAACCCAGTGCCATTGAGTGAGCTGGCAAACATTCGTTACGAACAAGGTCCGCAAGTCATAAAAAGTGAGGATACTTTTTTGATGGGCTATGTGTTGTTCGACAAATTGGACGGTTTTGCGGAAGTGAACGTGGTTGAAAATGCCCAAGCGCTTATTCAGCATAAGATTGATAATGGAGAATTAACAGTTCCTAAAGGGATCAGTTATAAATTCACCGGAACCTATGAAAATCAATTGCGTGCCGAAAAAACGCTATCGATCATTGTTCCTTTGGCCTTGTTGATTATATTCTTAATTCTTTATTTCCAGTTCCGGTCGGTTTCTACAACCTTTATGGTCTTTACCGGAATTGCCGTGGCATTTGCCGGTGGTTTCGTCATGATATGGCTCTATGGACAGGACTGGTTTCTGAATTTCAATTTCTTTGGCGAAAACCTTCGGGAACTCTTCAATATTAAAACCGTCAATTTGAGCGTGGCAGTTTGGGTTGGTTTTATTGCCCTTTTCGGTATCGCTACCGATGATGGTGTGGTTATGGCCACCTACCTCACGCAGACCTTTGATAAAAACGACCCTACAGATCTAGGGGAAATAAGAAAATCTACTTTGGAAGCAGCTTCCAAGCGCATACGGCCATGCCTGATGACTACCGTAACCACTATTTTAGCTCTTTTGCCAGTTTTGACCTCTACGGGTAAAGGGAGTGATATTATGATCCCGATGTCAATCCCTATTTTCGGAGGAATGTTACTGGACACCACCTCTTACTTCCTTGTTCCGGTGCTCTATAGTTGGAGAAAAGAACGGATTGCCAAAAGAAGATTAAAAAAGATTCTGATACCCTAAATATTGAAGGATGATAAAACATAAAACACATATAAAGTTGGTCTTGCTCCCAGGCATGTTATTCTTTGTATTAAACAGTCATGGCCAAAATTTGCAAACCTATATTGATGAGGCTATTTCCAATAGTCCAGAAATTCAAAAATTTGAATTGCAATATGGTATAGCTTCGGAAAAATTAAATGAAGTAAACGCGATTCCAAATACTGAACTGGGTGTTGGTTATTTTGTGAGCGAACCAGAGACCAGGACAGGGCCCCAACGCTTCAAAGTCTCCGTTAAACAAATGTTACCTTGGTTTGGAAACATTACGGCAAGAGAAAACTATGTAAGTTCTTTGGCAGATGTAAAGTATGAAGACATAGTGATTGCCAAAAGAAAACTAATGGCTTCCGTATCACAAACCTACTTTAATCTATATGCAAACAGGGCAAAACAAAGGATATTGATTGACAACATTGAATTGTTAAAAACCTATGAAACTTTGGCCTTGACCTCCTTGGAAGTTGGCAAAGCTTCGGCAGTGGATGTCTTGCAGTTACAAATGCGCCAAAATGAGTTGGAACAATTGAAAGCAGTATTGGGCCAACAATACTTGGCTGAACAAACAGCTCTCAATAAACTTTTAAACCGTGATAAGGATATAGCTGTGATCGTGGTTGACAAACTAACTATTCCATCGGAAATCGACGACCTGATCAAAACAGAAAATTTACTCCTACATCCCGAATTGGTTAAATATGACAAACTCTACCAATCTGTTGAGCAGTCCGAACTATTGAACCAAAAAGAAAGCCTTCCTATGATTGGCTTCGGATTGGATTATATCAATGTTGATGAACGCCCAGATATGAGTTTTAGCGATAACGGAAAAGATATCGTAATGCCAATGGTGTCGGTATCAATACCCATTTTTAATAAAAAATACAATTCCCAAAGCAAGCAAAACGAATTGCAACAGCAGGAAATAACTTCACAGAAACAAGAACGCCTAAACAATTTGGAAACACTTTTGGATAAAGCTGTAAATGATAGGATTTCTGCAAGAATCAGCTACAATACTCAAACCAAAAACTTAAAACAGGCCAATGATGCCGAAGAAATTCTAATCAAAAGTTATGAAACTGGAACAATTGATTTTAAGGATGTTCTGGATATTCAGGAATTACAATTAAAATTTCAGATCAACCAAATCGAATCTGTTAAAACCTACTATTTACAAACTACAATAATCAATTATTTAAGTAACTAAAATCAAGTTTAATCTAAAATTAATAACAATGAACTTTTCAAAGAAAAATCACGGACACAAAAACAACAATAAAAATGTTGTGAGTAAAAAAGTAAGATTAACTACAACAATTATGGGAATGGTTATTATTGGACTAATTACGATGTCTTGTAAAGAAGCAAAAAAAGAAAACCCACAGGATAATACCTTGCGTTCAGAAACGGACAATCCGGAACAAGTAAATACCAAGGCCAACTTTAACGATGTAGAAACCGAGGCAATATTTCAGCATTATATTCATATTAAGACCGCCTTGGTAAATTCCGATATTGCCGAGGCACAATCGGGTGCAAGGATGCTCATTGAAAATACGGACAACGTTGCATTGAAATCCACCGCCTCGTCTATTGCAGATACCGATGATATAGAAATACAGCGAAAAGCATTTTCTGAAGTTACTGCCCAAATAGAGCCGCTCCTTAAAAAATCGTTGTCATCCGGGGAAATCTACAAACAATTTTGCCCTATGGCATTTAACAATGCTGGAGGATATTGGCTTTCCAATGACAAGTTAATCCAAAATCCGTATTATGGACAAAAGATGTTAAAATGCGGTACGATTACAGAGACAATTGAAAAACTATAAAACCATATCGTTATGGAAAATTCACAACAAAAAACAAAAAACAATTACACCACATTTTTTTTAATGTTAGGAGGTTCATTTATAGCAATGTATATTACTATGTACTTAAATACATATACTATTGACCATGTGTATTTTAGTTTGACACGGTTTTACATGACCTGTTTAGGTATTTCGGCAATGGCAGTTATAATGCTGCTCTTTATGCTAAAAATGTACAAAAACAAAAAAAAGAATATCGCTATTCTAATGGGTAGCCTTATCCTTTTTACCGGAGCTTTAGTTCTTGTAAGGACACAAAGACCAATAATAGGTGATGTCCTATGGATGAAAGCGATGATTCCCCACCATTCCATTGCCATTTTAACAAGTAAAAGAGCAGATATTAAAGATCCAGAAGTTAAAAAATTGGCAGATGACATCATTAAAGCTCAACAAAAGGAGATTGAAGAAATGAAAGCCATGATAAAACGAATGGAAAATGAAACAAATTAGGAACGATGAAAAAGTATATTATATATTTCGGAATATTAGCGCTGGGGTTTCTCATAGGTAGGCTGTTCTTTGGCAATTCTTCCAATAACGAAACAGAACATAATCATAATGAAGTGGCCGAACACAGTCAGATGTGGACCTGTTCCATGCACCCACAAATTATGCAAGCAGAACCGGGGGATTGCCCTATTTGCGGGATGGATCTGATTCCTGCAGAGGCAGGTGTAGATGGTTTAACAGCAGACCAATTTAAATTAACCCCTAATGCTATGGGATTGGCAAATATACAAACCACTGTAGTTGGTAATGGAACAACCGAAAATAATACTGTAAAGCTATCAGGTAAAATTGTTGAAAACGAAGAAGCCAATGTGGTCCAAGTGAGTTATTTTTCAGGAAGAATAGAGCGCTTGAATGTGAGTTTTACAGGAGAGGAGATTCGCAAGGGACAATTATTGGCCACTATTTATTCCCCAGAACTTTATGCTGCCCAACAAGAGCTGATTACGGCAGTTACCTTAAAAGAATCCCAACCAGCTTTGTACGAGGCTGTAAGGAACAAATTGAAACTTTGGAAACTAACAGAAATCCAAATAAATAAAATTGAAACCTCAGGTAAAGTACTTGAGAATTTTCCTGTATACGCTACCGTATCTGGTACGGTAACAGAAAAATTGGTAGCACAAGGCGATTACATAAAGCAAGGGCAACCCTTGCTTAAAATTGCTAATCTAACTACGGTTTGGGCAAATTTTGATGTGTATGAAAATCAAATAGACTTATTTAAAAGGGGCCAGGAGGTTATTGCAAGAACAAATGCATATCCAAATCAAGAATTTATAGGAACGGTAGATTTTATCGATCCTGTTTTAAATACCAAAACGCGTACGGTTAAGTTGCGTGTGGTCTTAAATAATAAAGAGGCCATTTTTAAACCGGGTATGTTTGTTGAGGGGAAAATTGAGGATTCTTCGTCGGAAAAAAAACACTCCCTAAATATACCATCAACAGCGGTCCTTTGGACTGGGGAACGTTCGGTCGTATATCTAAAAAGCAGCCCTGATGAACCTGTTTTCGAAATGCGAGAAGTTAAATTAGGTAAAACCATTGGAGAAAATTATGAAGTTTTAAATGGTTTGGACATGGATGATGAAATAGTCACCAATGGCACATTCACTATAGATGCAGCAGCACAATTGCAGGGCAAAAAGTCAATGATGAATAAAGAAAGTGGAAAAACATTGACTAGCCATGAAGGGCATGATGGTATGAACTAGGATTCATATTATTAAGCCTAATCAATTTGAAACAAGTAGCCTTAAGTTACGAAAACATTTGACAAAAATGTTGACGATTTGTGAACTCTATCCTTTGATATCAAATAAACCCATTTGATATCAAATAAACCCATTTGATATCAAAATTTATCTAAAACACTGTAAATCAGTTAAATTTATATCAAATTATACTGATTTACTAGTTAAAAAGTGACCTCACCAAGAATCGAACTTGGATCTAAAGTTTAGGAAACTTCTATTCTATCCGTTGAACTATGAGGCCATTCGCAATTCAATATTTTAAACCGCGGCTGCAAAAGTAAAATTTATTTGATAAAAAAACTCGATACTTTATGGATTGTTTTTGAATAATTGTAAGAGGGGGCGATTTTATCGCGTCCTTTTCCAATAAAAAGACGCTGTAAATCCTGTATCTAAGCCACAAAATACCGAAATCATTAACCAATTCCCACAATTGTTAAAAAGTCAAATTTGTAACAAGAGTCTGGGGATATTTTTTTACTTTGCTTGCTTAAACGTTTAAATTAGATTAAATTACTCACTATACCACCTATGCAAAAACGGAAATACACCCTTGGAATCGACTATGGAACGGATTCCGTAAGGACCATGATCGTAGATACCACCAATGGCCAGATTATGGGTCAGGCCGTTGCCCTTTACGAAAGATGGGGCCAGGGCCTCTACTGCCAACCGGAGACCAACCAATTTAGACAGCATCCCTTGGATTACATAGAAGGCCTAAAAAAAGCCGTTAAGGAGACCATTGCCCCCCTTTCCCAAGAAATTGTAAACAATATAGCCGCTATTTCCGTGGCCGCCACAGGCTCCACACCCATTGCCATTAATAAGGAAGGTACCCCCTTGGCAATGCTTCCCGGTTTTGAAGAAAATCCCAATGCCATGTTCATCCTGTGGAAAGACCATACGGCCATTGTAGAAGCCAAGGAAATTAATCAACTGGCACATCGTGAAAATGGCAAGGACTATACCGTATTTAGCGGTGGGGAATACTCCTCGGAATGGTTTTGGTCGAAAATATTACATACCCTGAGAGTAGATGAAGCTGTCCGCAAAGCGGCCTATTCCTGGGTAGAACACTGCGATTGGATTCCGGCACTGCTCACGGGAAATACCGATCCCCTGACCCTAAAAAGAAGTCGATGTGCGGCAGGGCATAAAGCCATGTGGCACACTGATTGGAATGGACTGCCCCCAGATACCTTTTGGTCCGGCTTGGACCCCCTCCTCTCCGGATTAAGAGACCGATTGTACACCGATACCTATACTTCCGATCATGCCGTAGGCACTATTTCCGAAGAATGGGCACAAATACTGGGGCTGCCCAAAGAGGTAATTATCGGTGCCGGATCCATAGACGCCCATATAGGGGCCATTGGCAGTGCCATAAAACCCTATCAAATGGTAAAAGTGATAGGTACCTCAACCTGTGATATGATCGTTGCTCCCAAGGAGGAAATAGGAAAAAAGGCGATCCGCGGTATCTGTGGACAGGTAGATGGCTCCATTATTCCAAACATGATAGGGCTGGAAGCCGGCCAAGCCGCCTTTGGCGACCTGTATGCCTGGTTCAGGGAAATGTTGCTGTGGCCCTCCAACAAAATTATTGGAAACAGTACCCTTTTGGATGCTGAAACCAAAACCAAATTATTGGAAGAAATGGCCGATGGCATCCTTAACGAATTGACATTGGCCGCCAGTAAAATAGAAATAGATACCTCTGGAATAATTGCGCTCGACTGGATGAACGGGAGGAGAACGCCGGACTCCAACCAAAGTCTTAAAGGAGCCATTCAAGGCCTTACCTTGGGAACTACGGCCCCACATATCTTTAGGGCCCTGGTGGAAGCTACCGCCTTTGGTTCCAAAAAAATAGTAGAACAATTTCAGGCAGAAGGGGTCCGCATAGACGGTATTATCGCCATTGGCGGGGTGGCCCAAAAGTCGGAATTCGTAATGCAGATCTTGGCCGACGTCCTCAACTTCCCCATCCGGATAATTAAATCGGAACAGACCTGTGCCCTTGGCGCCGCCATGGCAGCAGCGGTAGCTTCGGGAATCCACAAGACCTTTCTGGAGGCACAAAATGCCATGGGCAGCGGATTTCTAAAAGAATACTACCCCATCCCAGAAAATGTAAAAAAATACACGAAACTGTATGGGCAATACGGCTTCTTGGGCGACTTTATTGAAACCCAGGAATTACAGAAAATTTAAATAAATTAATTCAATACACCAAAATTCAAGTAATGCAAAACATACACAACCATTTAGGAGCTATCCCCAAAGTAGGAATAAGACCGGTAATCGACGCCCGTTTGGGCGGGATAAGGGAATCCTTGGAACAGACCACCATGGCCATGGCCGAACGTGTGGCCCATTTCCTTTCCAACAACCTAAGGAACTATAACGGCAGTAAGGTAGAATGCGTTATTGCGGATACCACCATTGGAAGGGTACCGGAGGCACAAAAATGCGAGGAAAAATTTCTTAGGGAAGGCGTAGGGCTTTCCATTACGGTAACCACTTGTTGGTGCTATGGAACGGAGACCATAGATATGAATCCCACCCGCCCCAAAGCTATTTGGGGATTTAACGGTACCGAAAGGCCCGGTGCGGTGTACTTGGCCGCCGCCTTGGCCGGACATGCCCAAAAAGGGGTGCCTGCCTTTAGTATCTACGGAAAGGAAGTGCAGGACTCCGATGATGAAAACATTCCCGAGGACGTGCAAAAGCTGTTGTTGCAATTTACCAAAGCCGGATTGGCAGTAGCCATGATGAACGGTAAATCTTATCTCTCCATAGGCTCCGTGTCCATGGGGATAGCCGGATCCATTGTAAACGAAAGTTTCTTTCAGGACTACTTGGGAATGCGGAACGAATATGTGGATATGAGCGAGGTAAACCGCAGGATGCAACTCGGGATATTTGATCCGGAAGAATTCGAAAAAGCCCTAAAATGGACCAAAGAACATTGTAGGGAAGGAAAAAATTACAATGCCAAGGAGTTACAAAAATCCCGGGGGCGTATGGATGAAGAATGGGAGACCATAGTAAAAATGACATTGATCTCCCGAGATCTTATGATAGGCAATCCCAAATTGGCCGCATTGGGCTTCGGGGAGGAGGCGCTAGGGCATGGTGCCATTGCTGCAGGATTCCAAGGGCAACGACAGTGGAACGACTATATGCCCAACGGGGATTTTATGGAGGCCATCCTTAACTCCTCCTTTGATTGGAATGGCATTCGCCCCCCCTATATGATGGCCACGGAAAATGACAGCCTTAACGGTATTTCCATGCTTTTTGGTTATCTTTTGACCAACCAGGCCCAAATGTTTTCGGATGTAAGGACGTATTGGAGTCCGGCTTCCGTAGAAAGGGTCACTGGTCATAAGCTACAAGGCAAGGCGGCAAATGGTATTATCCACCTTATCAATTCCGGCTCATCAACCCTGGATGGTACTGGCGAACAGGAAATAAACGGGAAGCCGGCCATGAAACCCTTCTGGGACATCTCAGAAACGGAAGCTGCAAAATGCTTGGAAGCTACAGATTGGCCTCCTGCCATGTATGAGTATTTTGGAGGGGGTGGATATTCCTCCCATTTTGTCACCAAAGGCGAAATGCCCGTAACCATGTGCCGGATAAATGTGGTAAAGGGCCTGGGCCCGGTTATGCAGATCGTGGAAGGATGGACGGTAGACCTGCCCGAAGAAGTACACCATACTTTGGATGCCAGGACCAATCCAACCTGGCCCACCACCTGGTTTGCCCCAAGATTGAACAATGACCAAGCATTTAAGGACGTGTACAGCGTTATGAACAATTGGGGAGCCAATCACGGGGCCTTCAGTTATGGGCATTTTGGGGACGAATTGATTACCCTTTGTTCCATGCTCAGAATTCCGGTAAATATGCATAATATTGAGCCAGAACGCATTTTTAGGCCCAAGGACTGGGCTTCGTTTGGTATGGATCAGGAATCTGCCGACTATAGGGCCTGCCAGAATTACGGTCCACTATACTAAATTGAAAAAAAGTACCTATTATTGATTGTTAAACGGACAAAACAAAATTACCATGAAAACCATTCCCTTTTTTTTAACAGTACTAACTTTTACAATTTTCTCCTGCAAGGATAAGGCAGAGAAAAAACCTTCAACGGAAGCGGATAAGAGCGGAAATGACATTACCGGTAATTTTACCTTGCCCCCGTTGTCCCAGCCAGGTGAAGGAGCCTATTTAAGTGGGGGACTTCTCTATCCTTTGGACAATAAGCCCACTCCGGAATGCCATGCCTCTACCATAGTAGAAACGCCTACCGGATTGGTATGTGCATTTTTTGCAGGTACCCATGAGCGAAATCCCGATGTCGGCATCCGGGTATCCAGAATGGTGAATGGCAAATGGACCTGGCCGGAAGAAGTGGCCAACGGGGTGCAAAACGACACCTTGCGTTATCCCCTATGGAATCCGGTACTATTTCAGCCCAAGGAAGGGCCACTCTTATTATTTTATAAAGAGGGACCGGATCCTAGGACTTGGTGGGGCATGTTAATGACCTCCTCCGATGACGGTAAAACATGGTCCAAACCCGAAAAAATGGGAATGGATGAAAAAATTGGCCACTTGTTGGGCCCAGTCAAAAACAAGCCTATCCAATTGGAAGACGGCACTATTATTAGCCCAACCAGTACAGAAATTATGTTGGACGACGGGGATGTGGATTGGATGGTACACTTTGAAATAAGCAAGGACAAGGGCAAGACATGGGAAGTTGTAGGGCCGATCAACGACGGTAAGGAATTTGATGCCATTCAGCCCAGCATCCTTACCTATCCCAATGGAAAAATGCAGGTACTGTGCAGGACACGGCAAAATGTAATCTCCCAAAGCTGGTCGGACGACCAAGGACAAACCTGGAGCAAAATGACCGCAACCGAACTTCCCAACCCCAATTCGGGCACCGATGCAGTAACACTTGCAGATAATAGGCAACTGCTTATATACAACCATACCACCAAAGAGGGAGAGGAGCCCAAGGGCAGAAATATGCTTAATTTGGCCATATCCGATAACGGTACCGATTGGAAACCTGTGATGACCTTGGAAAACGTACCGGCGGAATCCGGATACTCCTACCCTGCCATCATCCAGACCTCGGACGGCTTGGTGCACATTACCTATACCTATGTTAGACAGTCCGTAAAGCATGTGGTCATAGATCCGAAACAGCTATAATCCCAAGGTTGGGAGTATCCCTAAACAGATTAAAAATAAGTCTTGGAGTAAAATTGGGGTGAATTATGAAACACGGAAAGTGCATGGTTAAATTTCGGACTAGATTAGAAGAGCCCCTCCAAATTAAACCCACTTTCTTTTGTAATCACAAAAGAATTAATTATCATTGCTTAATCGATAAAGCTATACTAGCGATCTGAAAATCAGTTTCACTTGTTCTAACCCATTGATCCATTGTTTTAGCAGCAAAGTATTTTTAGGATTTTACAAGTAACCAACCCTTAAGTAGTGCAAATATCCTATTTTTAAACCTTATACGATATAACCTAAATAGCCAATAACAATGAAAAGTTTGGATTTAATAGTATTCTTCATTTACATAGGGGGGATAGCCCTTTTTGGGGGTTCATTTTTTAAGAAAAGTAGAACTTCCTCCTCTTATACCATGGGCAATAACGATATTCCTGGATGGGTGGTCACCATGTCCATTTTTGCCACCTTTGTCAGTAGTATAAGTTACCTTGCCCTACCTGGAAATGCCTATCAATCCAATTGGAACGCCTTGGCATTTAGCCTTTCCCTTCCCATTGCCTCCTTGATTGCAGTAAAATATTTTGTCCCCCTTTACAGAAAGATCAATAGCCCCTCTGCCTACACCTATATGGAACAACGTTTTGGCGCCTGGGCCAGGATCTATGTCTCGCTTTGTTATTTGCTTACCCAATTGATGCGGATCGGGACCATTTTATACCTCTTGGCGCTTACCTTGAATGCCATTGTTGGGTGGGACATGGTCACCATAATCATTTTTACGGGCCTGGTAGTTTCCATTTACTCCTTATTGGGCGGAATTACGGCCGTATTATGGACCGATGCCATACAGGGCATAATTCTAATAGTTGGTGCCCTGGTCTGTGTTGGATTTATTCTCTTTAATATGCCGGAAGGTCCCGGCCAGGTATTCGAAATAGCCTCGGAGAATGATAAATTTGGACTGGGAAGTTTTAGCCTTAGCCTTACCGAACCTACCTTTTGGGTGGTGCTGGTTTACGGTATATTCATTAACCTCCAAAATTATGGGATAGACCAGAATTATGTGCAACGCTATATGGCCTCGAAATCTGATAAGGAAGCTCGAAAATCGGCCCTGATCGGTGGCTTGATCTATTTGCCCATTTCCGTGGTATTTCTTTTTATAGGGACTTCCCTTTTTGCCTATTACCATTCGGCCGCCACTTTACCCATAGAACTCCAAGATATCAACAAAAGCGATAGCGTATTCCCCCATTTCATTGTAAATGCCCTGCCTGCAGGGATAACCGGACTAATGATCGCCTCTATCTTTGCAGCCGGAATGAGTACCATATCTACAAGTTTTAATAGTTCAGCAACCGTTTTTCTTACGGATTATTACAATAAATATTTTAAAAAGACGGCATCGGACAAAGAAGGGATGCGGGTACTCTATATTTCATCGGCAATCATAAGCGTTATCGGGATCGTTATCGCCATAGCCATGATCAATGTAAAAAGTGCCCTCGATGCCTGGTGGAAACTCTCTTCCATTTTTAGTGGGGGTATGCTGGGACTTTTGCTTTTGGGACTGTTCTCCAAAACCAAAAATGTAAAAGGGGCCCTTATCGGGGTATTGGCAGGTATTTTGGTCATTGTATGGATGAGTTTATCCGGCAGCATTTTCGGAGAGGATTCCCTTGGTGCTTCCTTCCATACCTATTTGACCATTGTATTTGGAACCGCGGCCATATTCATAGTGGGCTTCCTTATCTCCATAATCAATAAGAAAACCGATGAAATATATGAACATTAATTAAGAGACTGTCTAAACCTTATCCTTTGGTTCTTTTATATGTCTTTTCCCGCCATACATCAGCTATTTTTCGGTCCGTAGCTATGGCTATGAACCTCAAAATACCTTCGTCTGACAAAAACCTGCCTGCCGGCAGGCAGGAATACAACATAAAATATTCCAAGAACAAAATTTGGACAGTCTCTAAGAAAAAAGTTTTATTTTGCCTCTCACGGGATTTCATAAAAGGGGCAAATTGGTAGGTTGGCTGTAAGCAGTAAGCCATGAGTAATGAGTAATAAACAGTTGACAAAAAATTGCCAACTGAAAACTGTTTAATGAACACTGTCTACTGTCCAACTACCTTGAGGCGGGGTTTTAAGCTTTAACTGGGTAATAAATGCCGGTATTTGTATTTAGCATGAATTTCGTAATTTCAGCACCTTGTAACTATTGCCCACTAAATTAAATAACTTAACGTGAGTTCGACATAAAAATATTATCAACGCATTGATTTAATGTGAATTAAAATAAATGCTACGGTCCCCTCGAGCCTGCCCGTGCCGTTCAGGCGGGCGGAGTCGAGAGGTTATTTTACTGTAATGTATTTACATCCGCTCGACCGGACAGATGTCATATAAACAACTGATTTTAAATAAAATACTTATCGAACTCACGTTAACTTATTATTTAACAGCGAATTAAAATCTGATTGGCTACAATCTTCCAATTTTAACCCAATATGAGGATATGAAACCTAAAACATCATTAAAGGATATCGCAAAAGTTGTGGGTGTTTCCATCCCCTTGGTTTCATATGTTTTGAGCAATAAGGGTAAGGAGAACAGGGTATCCGAAAAGACGGCAAAACGAATAAGGGAGGTGGCCAAGGAATTGAACTATCACCCCAACTGGAATGCCAGAAGCCTTAAAACCAATAAAACTCGGTCCATAGGGGTTATTGTGGCGGATATTTCCAACCCGTTTTTTTCCAATCTGGCAAGGACCATTGAGGATGAAGCATTTTCCCAGGACTATACCGTAATATTTGGATCTTCGGACGAAAAGGTGGAAAAATTCAACAAGGTGTTGGATTTTCTTAAAATGAGACAGGTGGATGGTTTTATTATAGCAGCCCCTGAAGGTTCCAAAGATATTATTGCGGAACTGACAAAAACGGGTATTCCCTTTGTGCTGATCGATAGGTTCTTCAATGACCTTACTACCAATTACGTCGCAGTTGACAATTTTAAGGCTTCTATGCAGGCCACCAACTATTTGTTGGGAAAAGGCAACAAAAAAATAGGGGCCGTACTTTATAATTCAAGCATGCACCATTACAAAGAAAGGCATCAGGGCTACCTTGAAGCCCTTAAAAATGCTAGTGTGCCCGTTGATCCCAAATGGATAAAAAAAATTGATCACGGATCCCTAAAAGCGGAAATGAAAAGTGTCGTAAAGGAATTGGTACTGGAGGCCGGGGTGGATGCCATTTATTTTCATACCAATACCCTTGCCGAAGAAGGATTAACACAAATGTTGGGGTTGGACAGAAAGATATTAAAAAAGGTCAATGTGGTGGTTTTCGACCAAAATTCCTCCTATAATTTCTTGGAAGACCCTATCCCCTATCTCCATCAGCCTATTAAGGAAATAGGACAAAAAGCATTGCGAATTCTTATAGGACAGATCCAGGAACCCGACCAGGAGCTGCAGCAAATATCTTTTGACGCCAGATTGGAAAACAGCACCTTGTAACACTAAAAAAACCTTTAGTGTTACAATGCTTCCCAAACCCGTAAATCCCTTCAAAAAAAGGACTCCTAAATAAGATGATTGGGGAAATCCTTTACCTCTTCACAGCAAATTTGTTCCATTACCTGTTGTAGTTCCGTTTTTAAAAGTGAAATGGTATGGTCGCCCCCTTTGGCGCCCAATGCCGCAACCCCGTACATAAAGGAGCGCCCCAGAAAGGTAAATTCCGCCCCACTGGCCATGGTCCTAGCAATATCCGGACCCCCTCTCAGGCCACTGTCCATCATCACCTTTATTTGGTCCCCAAATTTTGCAGCTATCCTTGTTAAAGGTTTTATGGTAGATTCGCCGGCATCCAATTGCCTGCCCCCGTGATTGGACACTATAATCCCATCCAACCCTAATTTAATAGCACTCTCCGCATCGGCCTCATTGGCAACCCCTTTAATTACCAATTTGCCCTTCCACATATCCCTTATCGGTTTTATCTTCTCCTCATTTAACCTTCCGGTAAATGTCCTGTCCATAAATTTCCCCAATTGTGCCAGATCCAGGCCTTTGGGCATATAGGGTTTAAGGGTTTCAAAGTTGGGCTGTCCGTGTATTAAGGTCTGCATGGCCCAATTTGGCTTGCCCAATATCTGAAGTATATTCTTAATAGACATTTTAGGAGGCATGGCCAGTCCGTTGCGCACATCCCTTGGACGGAAACCAAAGGTGGGCACATCGGCCAAAATAACCAATACCGGGCATTCTGCCACTTCGGCCCTTTTAATAATATCGTTCCTAACGGCGTCTTCCGTAGGATGATAAAGTTGAAACCAGGCCTTTCCCTCGGTAATCTCGCTTATGCGCTCTATACTACTGGTGGTCACTGTACTTAGAATGAAGGGGATATTATGTTCAAAGGCCGATTTAGCCAAAATTTCAGGGGCTTTGGGCCACATTAATCCTTGTAGGCCCACAGGTGCAATTCCAAAAGGGGCATCATATACATGCCCGAACAATTCGGTCTTCATACTGGACCCGGTATGCTTGCTAAGGTAATAGGGCAATAACTCTATGTCCCTAATTTCAGCCGTATTCTTATGTAGGTTTACATCATCATTACAACCTCCGTCCAAGTACTCAAAGGCAAACTTGGGAATCCTTTTTTTGGCTTTGTTCCTTAAATCGGTAACGGATGGATATTTGCTATTGATCCTTATTTCCTTTTTATTCTCCATGGCATTCTAATCTGCAATTGTTCTTTAATTTTTCCCTTATAATTCCCGCTCCCATATTAATATTGTAAACTTATATGGGGCCTATAACTGAAACACCTTTTCCATAAGTAGCCATTTTTCACCGGGTTTGGCAAATGGAAGTGCCTGTTGGTATTTCCACATCAATTCCTCCCACTTTTCATTTTCCGGATACTTGGCATCGATCCTTGCCTTTTTTTCAAAGGAAAAATGGTCATCTGCATCAATTATCATAAACATGCGGTTCCTTACCCTATAGATTTCCATGTCCTTTATACCCGATTCCCTAAGACTTTGAAGGATTTCTGGCCATACTTCCTTATGGTAATCGTCATAGGCCTTGATCAACTCGGGATCATCCTTAAGGTCCAATGCCAAACAATATCGTTTCATTTTCCTATTTTTTGTTTATTATTCGTTGAAGTTTATTTATGTTCAAAGCTTTCATCCAGTGTCCTGTCAACCCTACTTTAGCCGTCCCAAGTCTTGTTCTTTTTCACCTGGATTTCGTTAAAAAACAGTTCCGTAGCTAAGGCTATGCAACATTTTTTTGCCTTGGCCAGATAAAAATTAACCGCGACTTAAACTACACAGTAGCATTAACACGACACTAGACTGGCAGTTCGTACTTCTTAAAGACCCGTAATCCGTACCAAGCTATATACACAAAACAGAGTGTAGGAAGGATAAAAGAAAAATTTACCTCGGTAGCCCCCATAATCTGAATGTCGTTTACCGCATTGCCGCCGGCATCAATAATCATTCCCTGCAATTTTGGCATTAGGGCACCGCCCACAATAGCCATCACCAGGCCGGCGGCACCAATCTTGGATTCCTCCTCATTAAGTCCGTTTAGCGCTATACCGTAGATGGTAGGGAACATAAGGGACATGAAAAAGGTAATTCCCACCAAACAGTACAATCCTATTATACCTTCTATATAAATGGTCCCCACACAACACAAGGTTGCAAATACGGCAAAGTACATCAATAATTTGCCCGGGCTCATAAAGCGCAACATATAGGTTCCGATTGCCCTGCCCACCAAGAAAAGGATAAAGGCGGCAAATTGGTAATTGGCGGCATCCTCACTGGAAATCCCTATGGCCTCGGCATATTGATATATATAGGTCCAGCACATAATCTGGGCACCTACATAAAATACCTGCGCCACAACACCCAACACATATTTCTTATTATTGAACAGCCCGCTAAAAGTATCCCTCAGACTGGGAATACCGCCTTCATCCTTGGCCTGCGGCATTTTACTTATGAGGATAAGGACAAAAACTGCCAAGATTACCAATCCTAAAATAACATAAGGATCTCGAATGACCATTAAATCCGTAGTCCTTATCAAGGCCTTTTGTGCCTCCTCCAAAGTGGAATAATCTGCAATATCGTCCGACTGCAATTTTTTAAGGACAAATTGCTGTGCCACTAAAAGGCCCAGCAATAATCCTACAGGATTAAAGGCTTGCGCCAAGTTTAAACGCTGGGTAGCGGTTTCGGGTGCGCCCATGGCCAAAATATAGGGATTGGCCGTGGTTTCCAAAAAAGCCAATCCGAAAGTTAGGACATAGAGCCCCAGACAAAAGAACCAAAATTGCTCGGTTATGGCAGCCGGGTAAAATAATAGGGCTCCTCCTGCGTATAGGGCCAACCCAATCAATACCCCCACCTTATAGGAGTATTTACGTACAAAAAGGGCTGCTGGCAACGCCATACAAAAGTAGCCTCCATAAAATGCCATCTGTACCCAGGCAGCTTGGGAATTGGAGAGTTCCAAAACCTTTTTAAAAGCCTGTACCATGGGATCGGTAACTGAGTTGGCAAAACCCCAAAGGGCGAATAAGGAGGTAATTAGAATAAAAGGAAGGAGTACCTTTTTGGATACAACGGGTGGTCTTTGGTCTTTCATTGGATTGTTGATTACAGTTTAACTTTTTAGATCACTTATATATAGGCTTCAATATTTATCTTTTTAAGAAATTGATCTGTCCAAATGGGTATACCCCCCATCCACAAAGAGCAATTGCCCGGTAGTGTGGCTAGATCTATTGGAAAGCAAAAAGGCCACGGTGCTTGCAATTTCCTCTGCAGTCGTCATCCGCTGTCCCAACGGAATTTTATCGGTTATGGCCTTTAATTTCTCTTCCGGATTGTCGAAGGTCTTGATCCATCGATCGTACAATGGGGTATAACATTCGGCCACAATGACGGCATTGACCCTTATATTATAGGGCAATAGTTCCACTGCCCACTCCCGTGTTATGGCATTGCGCCCACCATTGGCTGCGGCATAGCCCGAAGTCCCCCCCTGCCCCGTCACCGACGTCTTGGATCCTATATTTACAATAGATCCCCGGGATTTTTTTAATTCGGGCAAAGCATAGTGCGCCATTAAATAATAATGGGTAAGGTTTCGGTTTATAGATCTTAGAAAATCTTCATAATTCCCATTTTCCAGCCCTACTCCATCGTTGATACCGGCATTATTTACCACCCCATCAATCTTCCCATATTTTTCAACAGCACTTTCCACGGCAAGCCTGCATTGTTCCGGATCTGTAAGTTCGGCCATGGAATAGGATGCTTTTCCACCATTCTTTTCGATATCCGCAACCACCTCCAACATACTGCTTTCATCCCTGCCTATAATAACCGGAACGGCCCCTTCAGCGGCCAGTAGTATACTTATGCCATGACCGATTCCTTTGGAACCTCCAGTTACCAAAATTACTTTATCCTTTAATTGTAAATCCATTATCCTATTAATTAAATTCCATTATCCTCAGCAAAATAGGCACTAAATCCTTAATTTGTCCTAAAGCGACCGAATCTATAATTTTTATTCGTAATCTACTTCATTTTATCATATCAAATTTCTCAATTCTTTTATTGGCACCATTTCATTTTTAACTTGAAACACTTTATAGCGTTTCCTCCTATCATTGAAGATTATTGGAATGCCTCATCCGGATAGGCAATCTGCTCCCCAGTATCTTTCCTTGAAGGTAATTGGGCCTCCACTTTCCTTAAGTAATCCGATAATATCTTGGCCAACTCCTTTGCTTTTTCCGGCCGCTCCACTACCAAATTTTTGGTCTCCCCAATATCTTCCCTCAGGTTGAACAGTTCCATACTACCGTCATTGTAATAGTAAATAAATTTCCAATCGCCCACTCTGGTAGTACTGGAAGCTCCTATTCCCGGTCCCGATGGCCCCCATTCATTGGGGTAATGCCAAAATAAGGGCCTTGTTCCATCCATGGATTTGCCTGTAAGAACGGGAAGAAAACTAACCCCATCCACTGGCTGCACTGTTTCATAGTTTTCAATACCTGCCATTTCCAAAATGGTCGGGTAGAAATCTTCGATGATAAGCGGTTGGTCTTCAACCGAATTAGGCTCTATTTTCCCTGGCCATTTTACCAACATGGGCTCACGGATACCTCCTTCACGAGCGGAACCTTTACCGCTGCTCAAGGGTTTGTTATGGGTATGTTTTTCCCCTCCCCTTGCCACTGCACTGAGTCCGCCGTTATCAGACATGAACAGGATAATAGTGTTGTCGGAAACATTTTTGTCTTCCAGATAATCCATAATATCTCCCAAACTCTTGTCCATTCCCTCCACCAATGATGCGTATTTGGCCTCGGTGGAATCCAGTCCCTTGTCATAATATTTCTGAACAAATCTACTATCGGCCATTATCGGGGTATGTACGGCATAATGTGCCATGTACAGGAAGAAAGGTCTGTCTTTTCCCAAGGCGGCATCCATGGCCAATTTTGCCTCTTGGGTTATGGCCTCGGTCAAAAATATATCCGTGCCGTGGTATTTTTCCAATCCTGGTACCGCCCATATCTCTTTGCCCTTTTTACCATTTCCAAAATAATCACTTCCCAAATAACTTTGGGGAGCTCCGGCGGCATGTCCCGCTATATTTACTTCAAAACCAAGATTCAATGGGTTCTCTCCAGGGGTGCCTATGGCCCCCAAATGCGCTTTCCCCGAGTGTATGGTATAGTATCCCGCATCCTTCAGGATTTGTGGCAATGGGGTAGCGTGTACGGCTTTTTCCGTACCGGCAACCGGACTCATCCCGTTTACGTTCCATTCCGAAAATTTCAGCGTTTTGTGATTGGTCTCCATGGGCTGCAATTTGTCCTTGTGCAAGGTCCAGTTGGTAACCCTATGTCTGGCCGCATTCATTCCTGTCATTAGGCTTACCCTGGTGGGTGAACAGACTGCAGTGGAATAGGCTTGGGTAAATTTCATTCCTTCCTGGGCCAAACGCTCCATATTAGGGGTTTGATAAAGATCATTGTACGGGGTTCTTTTATCCCAAAAAGGTACCGAAGTATCCTGCCAGCCCATATCGTCTACAAAAAACAGGACAATATTGGGAGCTTGGGGAGCCTTCCCATTTTTTTGGCTGGCTTTATCCCTACATCCTAAAATTAGGAATCCAAGGACCAGAAAACTTAAGAACCGTGACACCATGGCGTTTCGTTTTTTTACCTTAATTTAATTACTTTCTATTACATCCCCATCCTCGCGATATAGATCCACCTTACCATCCAACATAACTGCTAGAACGGTCATGTTTTCATCCAGCACATGTTCCGGTAACTTTATATAATTGATTCCCGGGTAATGGCTCCAATATACCTTCCCAATTACCTGATGGGATAATTTAGTGCCTTCGCCCACCACGTAAATACGATTGATGTTGTTTTTCAATCCCCGAATCACGACCTCCCCATTCGGATTGCCCTTAACGAATAGATACAGGATGTTCCCATCTTTTGACAAGGTAGATGGGCCATAGAAATGTTCTTTTGGAATGCCGGACCGCGTCCCGTAAATAGCCTCTTTATGTTTGTTGGTCCAACGGCCCAAACCTTCCAATATGGCTACCTGTTCTTCCGGAATACTTCCATCTCCCTTGGGACCAATATCCAGCAATAGGTTGCCCCCATTTCCAATAACATCCGCAAAAATCCCGATAATTTGATCGGTGGTCTTATAATTGTGGTCATTTTTCTGGAACCCCCATGAATCGTTCATGGTAAGGCATAATTCCCAAAATTTATTCTTTGGTCTCGTAATGGGCATTCCCTGTTCCGGGGTAGCATAATCTCCCTGTTCCCTAAGTCTGGAATTCAAAATGATATTGGGATTCGTGTCAAAAAGCATCTGCCTTACCTTGGGCACTTGCCATTCCTCCGAATTGTGTTCCCAATCCCCGTCGAACCAATATAGATCGGGATTATAGTTGTCCGACAATTCCTTTAGTTGGCCTTGGTAATAGCTAAGGAATTTGTTCCATCGGTTTGGTTCTTCGGAAATTTTGTACCTAATGGAGTCTCTCGTAAAATGGGTGTAATCATGGTATGACCAATCGGGCAACGAATAATATATGCCCACCTTTATATTATTTTTTCGGAGTTCGGATACAAAAGGGGTTAACACATCGCGCTTTGCCGCAGCACTTTTAACCGCATTAAAATCCCCAAACTTGGTATCCCATAAGGCAAAGCCTTCGTGATGTTTGGAAGTGATCACCGAATATTTGGCGCCACTGCGCTTTATCAAATCGGCCCAGGCCTGTGGGTCGTATTTTTTGGCGGTGAACCCTTTGGTCTGTTTCATATAATTTTCATGGGAAATATACCCATTATAAAAGGACCAGGATTCGTCTATCCCATTTACGGAATATAAGCCCCAGTGGATAAAAATACCCAATTTAGCATCCTTGAACCATTGCATTTTCCGTTCTTTTTGATGAACGGTATCCTCTGCCACTTCTTGGCCAAAATTAGCTGTAACGGTCAAAAGAAAAGTAAGGGCAATCAAAAACTTCATGTATTATAGTATTTAACGTATTTTATTTCAAATCCCAATCATCCGTCCTAAAAGCGGATGCCGGTAGGCCCTCCGAATTATAAAGATTGGGCAAGGCCCCGTTGGTAAAGGCAAAACGAACTTCCACGGGATGCTTTACCTTAGAGGAAGATAGTATTACGGTATTACGATCAATCTTTGCCTTTGCAGGATAAAATACCCTATCTTCCCCTGCAACATAAAACTCGCGCAGTTCCTTTCCCTTTTGCATTAAACCCTTGTCGGCATAATCAAAACTGAGGACAATTTTTTTGTTCTTAACTTCCTTTGACCTAAAGATAGGACCAGAATATTCAAACCCTTTTTTTCCATAGGTTTTGGCCAAGGCCCATAGTGCCAAACGCTGCCCTACATCCTGCTTGTTTATGGGATGAATATTTTCCAAATTCCCGATATCATTGGTGACCACCATGCCCGTATTGGCCAAATTGTTCATGGTATGCAGTTGCGCATCCCTGACATGTGCCGCATCGGTTCCTTTTGGGTCGTCATATTTATAGGGGGCAATCTGTACAAAATAGAAGGGCAGGTCCTTGCCCCATTCCTCCCTCCACGATTTGATCATCAAGGGAAAGGATTTGTAATAGGAAATAGGATTTACCCTATTGGATTCCCCTTGGTACCAAATACATCCTGCTATATTGAATTTGGTAATGGGATGTATCATAGCATTGTAGGTCAAACCTGGGTTACTGGGCCACCAGGCCACCTCATTCAGTTTTTTCGATGCCTCCGCCAATTCGGCATCCTTGGTTATCAACTCTTTTTTTAACCATACTTCAACAGGTGTACCCCCCCAACTAGAGTTAATAAGGCCTACCGGAACAGATAGATTCTTATACAACTCCCTTCCAAAGAAATAAGCTACGGAACTAAATTTCTCCATAGTTTCAGCTGTACAGACTTCCCATTTTCCCTTTAATTGATCCTGCGGATGTTCCGAAACCTGCTGTGCTACCTGAAAAAAACGTATCTCAGGGTAATTGGCATTTTTAATCTCCTCATCCACATTTTCCAATCCGTTTTTAGGGGTCCATTGCATATTGCTCTGTCCTGAACCCAACCAAACTTCCCCTATCAGTACATTCGTCAACTCCAATTTCTCGTGGCCCTCCACAATTAGGCTGTAAGTGCCCCCCGCCTTTGGGGTGGGCAATTGAAGGGACCAACTTCCCTGAAAGGCTTTGGTCGTTACTTTTTCATTGTTCCAGGTCCCATATACCGTAATATCCTCACTGGTACTTGTTGTCCATCCCCAAATAGTGACATTCGAATCTTGCTGTAGTACCATATTATCCGAAAGAATGGAAGGAAGCCAAATTTCTGCATAGGTATTGGCAACGGATAGCAGCAGCAGTAAGCCCAACAATTTTTTTCTATTTTTCATCTGTTTATATTTATTGCTTGCCTGTTCGGCAGACAGTTTTTTATCGGTCAGACCTGCCCGACTTCTTCGTTCCGGCGGGTGTAATATCCAAGTAGTCATTTTCGTCCCGATAATTATCGGGAGGTTTGAAAATTTTGCCAATGGATATTTCATAATTATTCCTGTTTATTGATTTTAAAATAATTATCCCTAATTAATTTACCCCATACCTTGTAGCCGTCTGCCATTAAATGTATGCCATCTTGGGAAAGCAAATCGGGTTTTAAGAATCCCTTTTCATTGGAGAATTCATTGATCAGATTGTAATAGAACACCTTTTTTCCATCTCCATGGTGTTTTATCAGGGCATGTACCTTATGGTACTTCTCCCTTCTATCCGTATTGGGGTCCAAGCCGGTGGGCAGGGGACCAAACAACATTATTTTTGTGGAAGGCGAAAATTTTTGCCTTGCTAAGCCCAGTACTTTTCCTATGCCGTCCGCAATTTCTTCCGCAGTATTGTCACCAAAATTGTTCACGCCAATGGTCAATACCACCACCTTTGGTCTGGCGGCTTCATAGCTACCATTATCTAGACGATATAAAATATGCTGGGTACGGTCCCCGGAAATACCGGCACCGATCCAATTTAAATCCTTAAAATATAGTTCCATGGCTTCTTTACCGGGGGCATAGGTAACATTAGGTCTTTTTCCGCCCCAGCCTTGGGTAATGGAATTCCCTATGAGCAGCAAATCGGTTTCCTTGGAGGTCCTGCACAGGGAATCAATATCATTGGCCTGGGCCCACCAATCCTTTCCTTCCTTCCAACCGGCACCCGATCTAAATTCCGCACTAGGCGCTGGAATTTGGGCAAAATTTACCTTCTGCCCTGTTGCGTTAAGGATAAAGTTGACCATCGGAGTCGGATTTTCCAAACTATGGGGATGATGCCCTACCCCCTCCTTGTAAATTACATGGATGTTGCCCCCATGGGCTTTGATTCCATCTTCAAATGGCTTGGTATTTTCTTCAATAGGTACCACCTCATCGGCAGCACCACATACGTGCATCATGGGATAACCTCCTTTTGCTATGGATGCTATCTTTTGAATGGGGTTACCCTTAAATTTGGATACCTCTTTTTCGTTCTTTAAATGGTACACCTTTTTAAAGGTCTCCCAATCATTGGCACTTCCCTTACCCTTTCCCATTCCGCCCGGCCAGCTCTTGCCATCAAGAACAGGGGCATCTGCGTAAACACAGGCTACTTTTTCCGGATTTTTTTCGGCCCAATTATAAATAATCAACCCTCCCCGACTCATTCCTTCCAGCACTACTTTTTTGGAGAGTCCGGCCTGGGTCATGAACCCATAAAACCGGTCCCAACGTTCAATGGCTTCGGGACCACCGTACAAATTGGCCACATCACAATAGGCAATATGAAAGCCCCTTTCCAATAAGGCTATATCGGTTTGTGGTTCATGGCCCCAAAAGCGGGCCCTAAGTACCCAAGGAGCTCCAGGTGCCACTTTCTTGGGCTTTACCACCTTACATAGGGTGCCCTTAAGTTCAAAATTAGTGAGGGAATACCCATAAAAATTTTCGGATTCCAGCACTTTTATTTCCTTGGATTTTGGTATATCTATCTTTACAGTTTCCTTTTGGATTACAGCTTCATATAATCTTTTGGCAATGACCGTAGCCCCAAGGGAGGAAGGGTGCACCTTATCTGGCAAGAGGCCCGGTTGATCTATAAACAGCTGGTACAGGTCCAATACCTCCAAATTGGTCCTGTAGGCGACCTTGCGGGTTATGGGGGCGATTTTATTTTTGATGACCTCGTTCCATATTCCGGTGGTATCGGCAGTAAAGGCAGGAACAGGAAGTAAAAGAATTATCCTAGCGTGTTCATTTTCTGTTTTAAAACTATTGATCAGGTCTATATAATCACTCTCGAAATCGGCCAAATGAATCCTATTTTGGAGCTTGGTATCATTGGTGCCCAATTTTATAAAAACAACATCGGGCTTAAATTCCAGTGCCTTGGAATAGGCCTCCGCTTCCCAATAGGGTTTATCCCCCTTTTTTAAGAGGGTTCTTCCGCCCACCCCAAAATTCCGTACTTCATATGTATTCCCCAACATGGACTGTAATTGTTCCGGATACGCATTTTTTTCCCTATTGGCCACTCCCGAACCATAGGTAATACTGTTTCCCACACAGGCAATTTTAATGGGGTCCTGAAAGGTGGCCCCTACGGATCCCGTTATTGAAAATAATCCAAAAAGTAAAAATAATAAATGCTTCTTAATCATATCTTTCTGAAATCCTCCCTGTTTTTGGTTGGATATTATTTGGTTTTAAATTCCCAAGTTACCTTTTTGTTATAGCTATAGGGCTTCCCCTTTTCAGGGCTTCCAATTTTCCCGACCAACTTTCCTTTCCGGTCCTTTTTTACCTGTATTTTGACCTCCGAGTATTGTCCCTTTTCGAAATCGAAGCTTAGTCCATCATCATCATAAAGGGTATATTCACCCTCCTTGGTGCCATAATGACGAATAATCAGGTCTACCTTTTCCCCTACTTTTGGGGCCTGTCTTTGGGTAGGCCGCATGGGGATTATGCCTCCATCCCTGACAAAGAGCGGTATTTTTTCCATTCCGGGGGTTACGGTGATAAGCTCGTTTTCCCCAACAAATTCCCCACTGTAGAAATCGAACCATTTTCCTTTTGGGAGAATAACCGTTCTCTCCGTCTCACCTTCGAACATAGGGGCTACCAAAATATTGTCGCCCATCATATACTGATCCTTTATTTCACTTTTAATGGCTACTTTATAGGGGTTGTCCGTTGAGTCCAATTCCCCTTCTGCTACCTCTTGGGAGTAAGAAAATCCCTCTACCAAATTCATGGCCCTAAAAGGGGGCAGGCCTTCAAAATGATATTGGGAAAAGGTAGAATAGATATAGGGCAATAACTGCATCCTTAAATTGGCTACTTCCCTGACGGCCTCTTCCACTTCGGGAAAAGACCAGGGTTTGGTACCGTCCGCCCAGGCATTCAGCATGGCCATAGATGAAAAGCAAACAGATTGCATTCTCCTTAACCACTCCTCCGCCGTCTTGGAGGCACGTACCTCCGGTGTCCATAACACCCCGATAAAGCTGCTATTGACCAAGGCCGTTATAAAATCCTTATGACTGTAGTAATCGTTGTAAATCACATAGGGCAAGGCACTCGCCCCTGCATTGGATGCCCTTACCAGACCATAGGTCCTCTGATTTTTTTCCTTGAACCATTTTGCGGTCATGTCCTGAATTAGTAGGCCATAGACCTGTCGCATTTGTTCCCCGCTATAACCGGAAGGAAATGTAGCTACGTCCGGCCATACCCAAAAATCAAAACCATCAACCTCATCGATCTTATAGCCGCTGACCCCAAGGTCCAAATGATTTTGAACAAAGTGTTCCTTTAGAATATCCCTGGTTTCGGGAAGCATCAAATCGGGTACGATTCCGTTCCACACGGTATGTGAAGCGGAAAGACCTTTTAATTTCGGATAAAGGGAACCTACCGGGGATACATAGGGATTCAGCCATAAGTTGGTTCTTATCCCCTCTGCCAATAATTCGTTATTGAACTTTTTTGGATCCGGAAACCTTGTACTGTCCCATTCAAAGGTACAGGGATAGGCCATGCTGTGCCAGCCTGGCTCCACTCCGATAAAGTCTAAGGGAAAATCATGGTCCTTAAACTCCTGGGCTTCTTTGGCAATATCGTCCTGGCTATAAAGTGTAGGTACCCTCTGGGTAAATCCCAGGCCCCATTTTGGGGGAATATACCCCCCTCCATTATACAAATTATAGCGTTGTACCGCCTCCATGGGCGTAGTACCCCCATATATATAGACATCGGTTCCCTTTGCCGGTACCAAAATTTCCACGGCATCGGAATAGGGCTGTGCCTGCCATTGCGGATCTGTGTTCCTGTCCCTCAACACCGGTTTATCGTCCGCATCTACCCTAATACCTGTCCCGGCATATACGGTGATATACCTGGCCGCGTCTATCAGTACCCCATACCCTTTGGAAGATACATAAAAAGGAACAGGGGCGTGTGTACGGCCATCATCACGACCCCCATAGTGGTCCACGTGCAATTGCATGATTCTACCTCTCTGATGTACCGTTTTAAAATTGAGTCCCAAACCATAAATTTGCTCTTTCCTGGACAATGGAAACTGCAAATAGATCTTCCCGTCCATTATTTTTGTTTTGATCCTATCTTTTGGTAAAGGAAAAACGGTGGCCGGCAATTTGTTCAAGGCATTCACCTTGGGCTTTATATCTGCAGCCCGAAGCAGGCTTATATCCTCAGGTTCCCCTACACTGGCTTTCCAGATGCCATTTTCAATCTCGGTCCATTCCAGGTCCTGTCCAAAAATAAGTGGACTATATAGGGTAAGGACAAAACACAAAACGATTACATAGAACTTGGAATTCATGCTGCTTGGAATTATTAAATTAAATTTTCACTGTTAACCTCTCGACTCCATTCCAGGGGACACTATAGCGTTTAATATACAAGGCCCTGTCAAGACCCGGACCGATTCTCAAATTAAAATATGCCATTCTGGAGAGAACCATCCAATAAAATTAGGGTAATATCAAAATTAATTTGAATTATTTCCCGCTGTAGGCCCTTGCCGTTTGCTTGGAACTTCCAAGTCCTTCAATTCCCAATTCCACTACATCGCCAGCTTTTAAATATTTAGGTGGATTAAATCCTAAGCCTACCCCAAATGGCGTTCCCGTAGAAATAATATCCCCGGGCAACAAGGTCATAAACTGACTTATATAGCTTACCACCTCCTGCACTTTGAAAATAAAATCGGAAGTGGAACTATCCTGTACCGTTTCCCCGTTTAATTTTAACCATAAGTGTAAATTGTTGGGGTCTTTAATTTCATCCTTGGTGGCAATAAAAGGTCCTACGGGGGCAAAGGTGTCACAACTTTTTCCTTTTACCCATTGACCTTCCCTTTCTATTTGAAAGGCCCTCTCACTGTAGTCGTTGTGCAATACGTATCCGGCAACATGGTCCAAGGCGTTGGCCTCCGACACATAGGATGCCTTTTTACCTATAACCACTGCCAATTCCACTTCCCAATCTGTTTTTTCGCTACCTTTTGGAATGATCACATCATCGTTGGGACCCACCATGGCAGAAGTGGCCTTAAAGAACAAAACCGGTTCCTTGGGTACTGCCATTCCGCTTTCTGCTGCGTGTTTGGCATAATTTAGCCCTACACAAACAATTTTTGATGGTCTCACCAAGGGCGCGCCCAAACGGACGCTATCATCCACTTTAGGACAATTGCCTTCATTCTTTGCCAACCAATCCTTTAGTTGGGCCAAACCATCCGTTCCAAAAAAATCTTCATTATAATCCCTTCCAAAGGCCGATACGTCCAATCGGGTACCATTTTCCAATTGAACCCCAGGTTTTTCCTGTCCTATTTCTCCAAATCGTACTAATTTCATTTGTTTTTATTTATTCAGTTATTGTTTATTATGATATGTTTCTAGTTTCTGGTTTCTGGTTCCAATTATTACATTGGTAAATTGGCACATTTCCAAATTGGTACATTTCCAAATCATCCCATCTTCAAATTCTCAAATCAATTATAAAACACCTCCAATTGTTTCCATTGCTTGCTTCCGTAACCTTCAGGGTCATTTTTTTGCCTTTCTCCCGGATTACTTCGCCCATTTTCTATATAGGAAACCATTAGTCTTGTCAGTCCACTTTCCACCTCATGAAACTGTCCGTATAGATTGTTCCTTTCCTGAGGATCCTTGCTAAGATCGTACAACTGAAATTTGGGAAGTTCCCCAATGCCTTTAGAATCCGGTTTGGGATCGCTCCACCCACCCGATCCTGGACAAAAAATCATTTTCCAATTATCCTTTCTTATGGCAAAACTCCCATTGATGGAATGGTGCACCGTTGCTTCCCTTAGATACTTTTTGGAAGCAGGATCGGTCAATAGGGGCAAAAAGGAAAAACTATCCTCCCCTTCGTCCTCTTGTAGCTCGGCACCCACTATCTCTGCACAGGTAGCCAACAAATCCGTTGTGCAAATAGTTTTGTCCGATTCCGAATTAGGCTGGATCTTGGCAGGCCATTTTACCATAAAGGGCACTCTATGCCCTCCTTCAAAAATATCGGCCTTATGCCCTCTTAAAATTCCATTGGGACTATGCCCTTTGGCCAACATTTCATCAATCTTGGCAGCTGGGGAACAGCCATTGTCACTTGTAAAGATCACCATGGTATTTTCCTCTATTCCCGCTTGCCTTATTACCTTGTTCAATTGTCCCATATAGTCGTCTATCATCATCATAAAATCCCCATAAGGATTTAGATTACTTTTTCCCTCCCATGCTTCAGTGGGCAAGATCGGGGTATGGGGCGAAGGCAGGGCCAAATACAAAAAGAAGGGCGATTCCCCTTTAGACTTCTCTTCGATATAACCAAAGGCTTTTCTAAAAAAATTGGGGGTCACATCATCAAAATCAAAATCCCGTGCGGTAGGCCCCTTGCGCCACCAACCATAGGTGTCCTTACTTTCGGTAACGGAATCGGGGATCATGGTCGGCATCCCGTTTTCCACATATACATAGGGCGCCATATCCAGTGAACCACTATGCCCATAGGAGTATTCAAAACCCAGGGTGTTGGGTGAATTCCCAACCTCTTTGGAGAAATCCAAATTATCAAAATCCTCCGGATTCCAACCTTCAGCTGTTTCCAAATCGGGATTCTTAAGGGCCCAGTCCCACCCCAAATGCCATTTTCCAATAAATGCGGTTTCGTAGCCCTCTTCTTTGAGCAGGGAGGCCACCGTAGTTCTGCTTTTAGGGATCAATGCCTTGGAAATCCCTGTAAGTACTGAACTTTTTAATGGACTCCTCCAATTATACCTCCCGGTAATAATTCCATATCGGGTAGGAGTGCATACGGAAGATGAGGTATGGGCATCCGTAAAGATCATTCCTGCAGATCCCATTGCATCCAGATGGGGCGTTTTAATTTTACCTTCCGGATTATAGATTGCAATATCACCGTATCCAAGATCATCGGCCAACACATAGATAATATTCGGCCGCATTTCCTGGTTGACCGTTGACTTCCCATTAAGGGCATATATAGTTCCCCCAATCAATACTATTATAAAAAAATACGTATACCAACCCTTCATAGTGCTAATTCCTTACTGCCTGGTCGCCAGTGATAACCGACTTTTTTTTGATTCCTAAATATAGTTGGATTCAATTTCCACTACCAATTACAATTTTGATATATTTTCATTCATTGCGCATAAATACTACTCCAATAAAAAATCCAATTCCGCAATAGTCGCCGTTTTACCGTTTCCTGCAATTACTTTGGATGCAATCCCAATATATCTGGTATT
This sequence comes from Arenibacter sp. P308M17, assembly GCF_003426735.1. Classification (GTDB taxonomy): domain Bacteria; phylum Bacteroidota; class Bacteroidia; order Flavobacteriales; family Flavobacteriaceae; genus Arenibacter. Next base: position 287,379 of record NZ_QVON01000001.1, on the reverse strand, counting down.
TACCTTGGACTTCAGCATATGGGTTCTGGTCGTGGGATCGTTTATTAAGTTTCCGAACTGGAAGTCCTCCACATTTTTCCAGGATTTTCCATCTGCACTTACCCTAACCACACCCTTTTCTATCATCCCTTCGGAGGAAGACGTTTGGGGGGTGTATGTGAATCCACTGATGGCATATTCCTTACCAAGATCTATATTGATGAAATGGGTTCCCGCTTTTTCCGCAGAACTCCAGTAGGATAAGGGATCCCCATCATAGGCCTTTAAGGCCGTATGTTCCCCTTTAAAACTATCTTCCCCTACGGGCTTCCACTCTTTTTTTACAATTCCGAATAGCTGCGAAGTTACACTCCCCAATTTTCCATTTACTTCTGCTACCGCCTTCACCTCTCCCGAAGGCAAATTAAAGGACTGCCGATAAATTTCCGAAGCTGCTGTAGGTTCGCTACCGTCTGTGGAAAAACGAATGTTATAGCCAGAATTTATATTTCCGGCAATATCCTCCCCGTGGGGTTTCCAACCAAAGCTATCCTTTTTGGGAGAAATGGATACCGCCCCCTCTACCGATCTTTCAATGCTGAGTTGTGGAGGCCTCGCCTTATAATAATGTGCCGATACATTGGCTATGGCCGGATAAAAACGGGATTCCAGAATTCGGATGCGCAATTTTTGAGTGGTCACTTCTGGAAAACGTAAAATACGTTTATATCCTATATTGGTGGCGTCAGCAATTTCCTTCCACCCATTGTCCACCCAAGCGTCCAAGGCATGCCTTTCCACGCGTTCCCCGTGCGTATTTATGGCTTCCTGGATAGCCAACCTGTTTATGGTAATAGGGACATCGGTTTCAATAACCATCTCTTGGGCTCCCAGCCCCAAAAGTTCGAAACTTGCAGGGTCGTTATCCAAGATCCCTTGTGGTCCCTTGGCATCCGCCAACAAATTGGAACCATAGGTTTCATTGATCCTGACCCCCACTTCTTCCAGTACGGACACATCGGTAGGGGAAAATTTACCCTCCCTATTTGGGGGAATATTGAGAAGAAAAGTGGAATTACCCCCTACGGATCTTTCATACATATCGAATACATCGTCCGTACTACGCACTTTCTGGTCCTCATCATCCCTATAGAACCAGCCTTCACGGATAGAAGTATTGGTCTCGGCCTGTTGATAATGTAAATATTTGCCCTTGTATAGATCTTCCCTGCTCCCCAGGGATTCGTCCGTCAAATCCGCAAAACTGTTCATCTGATCGGGATCTTCCTGATAGGGAATTACATTCCATTCGGTATCCCTGGTTTTCCCGGCCTCGTTACCGCACCAACGAATATCCTCTTTCCCAAAAATTACCGCTTTTGGGGCCAAGGCCCTGATCAATTCCTTCCATGCCAAATAGTTGTATGTCTGGCCACCTTTTCTTTTCGGGTGGGCACCATCGAACCAAACTTCATGGATGGGTCCGTACTCGGTAAGCAGCTCAAAGAGTTGGTTCAGAAAATATTCGTTGTAGTCGTCCACTTTAAAAGTGAAGGTCGTTTTATTCTCAAATGGCCTTCCCTCCACTGGCCTTGGGATGGTCCTTTCGGTATACTCGCTTAAATTTCCATATAGCCCTTCCTTATTTTCAATTTGGAACAGATCTGCAGGGGACAGGTATACCCCTAATTTTAGGCCATATTTTTTACAGGACTCGGACAATTCCCTAAGGACATCGCCTTTGCCATCTTTAAAGGGAGAGGACATTACGCCATGCTTAGTATAACGACTTTGCCATAGTACAAAACCATCATGGTGCTTGGCGGTAAAAATGACCATTTTCATGCCGGCATCCTTCATGGCCCTGCACCATTGATCGGTATCCAAATTCTGGAGATCGAATATTTTAGGGTCTTCCATTCCATTTCCCCATTCCATCCTGGTAAAGGTGTTGGGACCAAAATGTATGAAGGCTATAAACTCGTTTTGCAGGGCCCCATACTGATTTGCTGTTGGCACCACATGGGCCGCCTTAAGTAAAATGGAATCTTTAGTGTCCGTATCTTTGACTTCTATGGTATTTGAAACCTGCATAGCCAAAGCATTGAACTTTGGTTTTTGTTCACAAGCTCCCAACAAACATATGATGGCCAAATATTGAAATATCCTACTCATTTATCATTTTTTTTAATAAGAATTACTTCTTGTGTTATGGGGTTATCATGTTATGAGGTTATGTTTTACAATTTCTATAATCTCCAAATCATCAAATTGCTACATTGTTTCATTGGTATATTGCTTCATTGGTACATTCTCTTCTTTCTGCCCCCTGCTACTGCCAACTGTCTTTCCTTTTTCAAATCTCTACCAATCCCATTTCAAACCCCGTATCTCCAAATCATCAAATTATCACATTGGTTCATTGGTACATTGATACATTGATACATTGGTTCATTGGTTCATTGGTTCATTATCACATTGCCACATTAAACCTATCCGTTCAATTTTATGTACCCCCCATCTATAGGAAAATCGGTTCCTGTGATAAAAGAGGCCTCGTCCGAGCAGAGATAAACGGCCAAATTTGCCACTTCCTCAGGTTTGCCCATCCTTCCAATAGGTTGGGATTTGGATAATTTTTCGAACATTTCCGCTTCCTTGCCAGGGTAGTTCTTTTTTATAAATCCGTCTACAAATGGGGTATGGATCCGCGCCGGGGAAATGCTATTACAGCGAATGCCCTGATCCAAATAATCCTTGGCCACGGAATAGGTCATGGTAAGCACTGCCCCTTTGGACATAGAGTAGGCAAATCTGTCCGATATACCAACTGTGGAGGCAATGGAAGCCATATTTAAAATGACCCCGCCCTTCTCCTTCATTTTGGTGATAACGGCATGCATACAATTATACACCCCTTTGATGTTTACATTATAGATCCTATCCATATCCTCCTCGGCGGTTCCTTCCAAATTTCCTACATGGGCAATTCCGGCGTTGTTCACCAAAATATGAATATAGCCCTCGTTACCAATGGCGGAAATTATTTGGGCCACCTGGGCATTATTGGACACATCACAGGCGTGAAAATTGGCCTTTCCTCCCATGGACTTGATTTCCCCAACAACACGTTCTCCATTTTCCGCATTAAATTCCAAGATGTGCACATGGGCACCTTGACCGGCAAACGCTTTGGATATGGCCTCACCAATCCCGCTGGCACCACCGGTGACAACTGCTATTTTGTTTTCTAGACTAAAAAGTGACATATTATATTTTAAATTAATTATACTCGATAATCGAGATTTAAACCTGCCTGTCGCAGGCAGGTGCTCCGACGCTTGCCCGCCCGTATCCGTTCGGACGGACCTGCCTTTGTCGGCAGACAGACGTCTAAATCAAACTTGAATTTACTTTCAATGCCTCGTGTCCCTATAACTATCGGGATTGCCCCGAGGTAGTTTACTATTATACTTTTCCCATTTATTTGGCTACGACCCCATCCTGCCAAATTACGCCTTCCGGAAAACTATAGTCCTCCAAGGATTGCTCTTTCATAGTGATACTATAACCTGGCATGGAAGGCGGCATATAAGCCCCGTTCCTTATTACCACAGGGTCATAAAAATGCTCGTGCAAATGATCTACATATTCTATTATCCGATTCTCCATAGAGCCGCTTATAGCGATATAATCTATCATAGAAAGGTGCTGTACATATTCGCAGAGCCCTACTCCCCCAGCGTGGGGACAAACAGGAATATTGAATTTAGCGGCCATTAAAAGGATGGCCAATATTTCATTTACCCCTCCAACCCTACAGCTATCTATCTGGCAGATACCAATGGCATTGGCCTGCATAAGTTGCTTAAAAACAACCCTGTTTTGGCAGTGTTCCCCAGTGGCCACTTTTATAGGGTGAACGGCTTTTGCTATTTTTGCATGGCCTAAAATATCGTCCGGACTAGTGGGTTCCTCGATCCACCATGGATCAAACTTTTTAAGTTCCGCCATATTGGCAATGGCCTCGTCCACATCCCATTTCTGGTTGGCATCCATCATAAGTTTTAAGTCGGTCCCGATCTCTTCCCTGATTATGGCCGCCCGCCGCATGTCGTCCTTTAGATCCGATCCTACCTTTATTTTCATATGCTTAAATCCGGATGCCTTGGCTTCCCTGCACAATCTCCTCATTTTATCGTCCGAATATCCCAACCACCCTGCTGAAGTAGTATAGGCAGGATAACCATTAGCCAATAAATTATCTATCCGCTGCTGTTTGGTAGCCACCTTTGATTCCAAAAGTTCCAAAGCTTCCTGAGGGCCAATGGCATCTGTGATGTAGGTGAAATCTATACAGGAAACCAATTCTTGGGGTGTCATGTCCGCCAATAGTTTCCACAAGGGTTTCTTTTCTACTTTGGCATAAAGATCCCAAACGGCGTTTACCACAGCTCCTGTAGCCAAGTGGATCACTCCTTTTTCAGGTCCCAACCAACGCAATTGACTGTCGCCCGTAATCATCTTCCAAAAGGCGCCCATATTGGCAGTGAAACTCCCCAACGATTTTCCTTTTACCAAGGGTGCCAATGAATGGATGGCAGCTGCACATAATTCATTACCCCTTCCAATGGTAAAGGTCAGTCCATGCCCCTCCAGATGGTCGGGATGATCGGTTTTTAGTATTACATAGGCTGCGGAATAGTCCGGATCCGGATTCATGGCGTCAGAACCATCCAGCGACTTGCTGGTAGGAAATCGGACATCTTTTACCAGAACATCCGTAATTATAATTTTACTGTTCATTATGTTTAAAATTGATCACAACAAAACTAATCCCAAAGCTTATCTATGACAACCACAAGAAGTACCAATATCAATACTTTCTTTGCCATTAAATAAGATACATATTAATTTTGAGTATGAAGTTTAATATAATCTGAAGGCGACATCCCGGTTATGGACTTAAAGTGCCTGTTAAAATTTGAAATATTGTTAAATCCGGATTCATAACAGACAGGGGTAATGCTATTCTTGTTCTCGATCAGCAATTTACAGGCATAACCAATTCGAATTTCATTTAAATAACGGGTAAAGGTCTTTCTGTGAATACGCTTAAAAAACCTACTAAAGGCAGAAGGATTCATTTTGGCTATCTCCGCCACATCCTTGGAGCCGATAGGCTGATTGAAATTTTTAAAGACAAACTCATAAATTTCATCCAACCCTTTATTATCGGTCTTGTTAAAGGAATTTAAAAACCCTGGACTCGACAATAGCTGATACTCCTCATGATTTGCCAATTTGTACAAAATTTCAATAAGCTTTATTGTTTTGTCAAAAGGTTCATGGCTATGAAGTTTCTTAATTTTCTCAATAAGTCTGGAATCCATATTGGAGAATTTAATCCCCTGCCCGGCCCTTTTGATCAATTGTAATATCGGCTTCATTTCTATGGCATTCAAAAATTCCATCCCTAAAAAATCTTCCTTAAAATGGATGGCTATTGCCTCCGACTCCAGGCCTGAATCGGCCTCAAAATAGATCTCATCATTAAGCCACATATGAGGTAGGTTTTTACCAATAAGTACGAGATCTCCTTCAGAGAATTTTTCAATTCCATCCCCAATAAAACGGGTACCGGTACTCTTGGCAATGTAAACCAATTCCAACTCCGGGTGGTAATGCCACACTTTTAAGAAATGGGAATACCTATTATAGGTAACCGTAAAGGAACTATTCTGTAAACTGGCCCTATTAAGAAGGTGTAATTTCATAAAAAATAAACGGCTTAATTGAGATTATAAATATACATCTTTTTTTGTACTGATACATAATTGGCAAAAAAAGTATTGCTAAATGTGTAAATTTTAGTTGAAATGAAAGAAATTACATCATATATTCGGATATTAACATGAAGTGGTTCCTTTTTCTTAAGGAAATTACTAACTTAAATTACTCAAAACCCAACTCCTTCAATTGCTTGTAAAATGTTAGGACAACCCTTAGACCAACTGATTGTTTCCCTGAAAAAGGGAAACAGGGCGGCATTCAAGACCATATTTGATCTGTATGAAAAAAGGCTGTACTATTTTATACATTCCATAACCAAGTCGGATTATGCCTCCGAGGAAATACTACAGGAGGTATTCATAAAGATTTGGACAAAAAGAGAAACCATAGATGCAAGACAATCTTTTGATGCCTTTCTATTTACCATAGCCAAAAATTCAACCTACAATTATTTAAGGAGTATTGCTTGTCAAGAATCCTTAAAAAAGGAATATTGGAAAAACATTAGTCTATTAAACGAGGAAACCGAAAACACTATTCTCCTTGCCGAATATGAGGATTTGGTCAATGATATATTGGAAAACATTCCCACTCAAAAACGCAGCATCTTCATTTTGTCCAAACAACAGGGAAAGAGCAATGAGGAAATAGCCGATCTTTTGGGAATAACCCAAAAAACGGTGAAAAACCATCTCTGGAAGACCTTACAAATTATCAGGACAGAATTAAAACCGCATATGGCAGACACCATATATTTTTTTCTATTCGCTCTCCTTCTTCCAGCCTAATTTATCTATTTCGTAAAAAAAATACATTTAATTTGGGACTTTTTCATTTTTGAGGTGTATTACTTATACAACCCATAATACGGCTATCAAAATACAATAGATGCAAAACAAGAACAAATTGGAGAAGCTCTTCCAAAAATTGGTGGACAATACCATTTCCGAGAAGGAATTGGATTGTTTAATGGAGCTTATCAATAGTTCCGATCCAAATGACCTTATGAACGGAATTTTGGCCAAGCATTGGGAAAATGTAAAAATAGGAAACCTGCCCATCAAGAAAAGAATAAAAGGAGATTCCGAAATTCTATTGAACAAAATACTTTTCAAAATAAAGGGTATTGAAAAGAAAAAAAAAGTTAGGTTATTTTTTCCACAATCAGATATTGGATTTTGGTCCGGTATTGCAGCAACCTTCCTAGTGCTGATTGGTGTTTACTTTTATAACCAAAACACATTGGGAGCCGCTACCACTCCAACAGATATTGAAAACAAGCCGAATTCCGAGCTAATTACATTGCAATTGGACAATGGTACTGTTGAAACCATTTCGCTGAACGGAGAGCGAAAAATTACCACTACCAATGGAAATTTGGTGGCTTCACAGCAGGGAAACTCTTTACAATATAACAGTACCGAAGCTCAGGACAAATTGGTTTACAATACCCTCAACATTCCCTATGGACGGGAATTCGACCTTGTCCTCTCCGATGGCACCAAGGTAAAATTAAATTCAGGAAGCTCCATTAAATATCCGGTCAGTTTCCTTAAGGGGCAGGAGAGAAAAGTTTTTTTAAAAGGGGAAGCATATTTTGACGTTACCACAGATAAGGCCCATCCATTTATTGTAAACGTGGACGAAATGAACATAAGGGTATTGGGCACCCAATTTAACCTTTCTCACTATCCGGAAGATGAGGACATCAGCACCGTGCTGGTAGAAGGGGCCGTGGTCCTATACAAGGAAGGGGCCAACATGGGATCAAATACTACGGCCCAACTGGTACCCGGACAAAGGGCGGCATGGAACAAGACCAATAATACCATGACCGTAAAAGAGGTGGACACCAATATCTACACGGCATGGAAAGATGGGTATCTTTTATTCAAGGCCTCCCCTTTTTATAGTATTAGGGCAAAACTGGAACGTCATTTCAATATTAGTATAGAAGATAGAAGCGGGAGATTGGAAAATCAAATATACACCGCTACATTTAGAAATGAGACTATTGAAGAAATCATGGACGCCTTCAAAGAAGATACTCCCTTTGAATATGTACGCGAAGGTTCCAAAATTATTATACTCGAAACTAATACTAACTTAAATAAGACGCCAATGAACAATAAATGAGAATTAGGAACACTGGACAAATCGCTTTCACAAAAAAAGCCGGAAAATGTTGGAGCATTTCCCGGCATAAGAAAGTGATATAAACAAACGAAATGTTTAATCACCAAACCTTTACAAAAGTATGAAAAAATTGAATCTAGTAGGGCCTTTCCATTCGGATTGGCTAAGTAAACATCATTTAAAGATGAAACTAACGACCCTATTACTAATAGTTTCTCTATTTAAAATTCAGGCCAACACCTATGGCCAGAATACAAAAATCACATTAAGCCTAAATAACGTTAGCGTTCAACAGGTTTTTGAGGAAATAGAATCCCTTTCCGATTTCAGGTTTCTGTACAACCATAAAAAGGTAAATTTAAAGAGAACTGTCTCCGTAAATGTGAAGAAAGAACCTATTTCAAATATCTTGGACAGGATGTTTGAAGCAACAGATATCTATTTTACCGTTAAGAACAAGCAGATTATATTAAAAACGGGTAAAATACGCAAATCTGTCGACCCCGTAAATAATCCCATTGAACAACATACCGTAAACGGAACCATTACCGATGCGGACGGCAACCCCCTACCGGGGGCAAATATCGTGGAAAAAGGAACCACTAATGGGGTTACGGCCGATTTTGACGGCAACTTTTCACTGGATGTGGCCAATGAAAATGCAACCTTGGTTATAAGCTATATTGGCTTTGCCTCAAAAGAAGTACCCCTTAATGGGCAATCCTCTGTTTCCATTAGCTTGGAGGAAAGTGCAGCAGGATTGGACGAGGTTGTGCTGATCGGTTATGGAACACAGAAAAAGAGTGACCTAACCGGGGCTGTGGGCTCCATTAAGTCCGAAGAGTTGGCAGAAAGGCCGGCAGCCTCCTTAAACCAGGCCATGGCCGGGAAGGTAGCAGGGGTAAACATAACCTCCGGCTCCGGACGACCAGGAGGTAGGACCGTAGTACGGATCCGTGGCAATACCTCGGTAAGTATCGCCAATACTCCCCTTTATGTAATTGATGGTGTAATCCTTAATGCAGTGAATTTACCTAACGGCAGTACCCCGATAGATTACCTGAACCCTAATGATATCGAATCCATTGAAGTATTAAAGGATGCTTCCGCAACTGCCATTTATGGAGCCAGGGGCGCCAATGGGGTAATACTGGTGTCTACCAAAAAAGGTACGACCACCGGTGAAACCCGACTTAATTACGATGTGGATTTCAGTTTGGGAACCTTACCTAAAAAGCTTGATCTGTTGAATTCGGAAGAGTTTCTTCGCGTTGAGGAAATTGCCTATGCCAATGCCGAAAAATTCGACCCTGAAGGATGGGCCGGGGGAAGATATACCGACCCCAGATTAAAGAGGACCGATCCCAGGCTTTTTGACGCCAACGGCAACCCCCTATATGATACCGATTGGCAAGATGAGGCCATTAGGGCGGCCCTTACCCAAAACCATCAGCTTTCCTTTACCGGTGGTAACCAAAAATCAAATTTCGGGCTATTTATGGGCTTTAGGGATGAAGAAGGATTAATCGTGGAATCTTGGCTAAAGCGTTACTCCGGCAGGTTTACTTTGGACACGGAAGTAACCGATTGGTTAAGGGTTGGAGGCAGCCTGAGCTACAACGACCAAAACGAAAAGCAGGTAGATCAACTTGGAGGCGGCGGTATCACTACCATGCGCCAAGTATATGAGGCCTTGCCCATTATCCCCGTTCGATATGAAGATGGCAGTTGGGGATCCAATATAGACTATCCAGGAATGGAAGGTGGCGGCAGCCCAGTAGCGGTTGCCAACGATCGTAGATACTTCCTTAAGACCCAGACCGTTCTCGGCAACTTCTACGGTAATATTGAATTTAATAAAAACCTTCAATTGCGAACCACCATAGGTACCAGTATTATCAACCAAAGAAACGATTATTACGGAGGTAAGGACCTAAGATATATAGCCATGCCCGATGGTGCCGCCAGTGTCGCCAACTCCCGTTATAATTCATGGCAATTTGAAAATTATTTGACCTATAACAAGGATTTTGACAGCAATAATTCCATAACGGCCATGGTAGGGCTTTCCTGGCAACATATAGATGAATTCAGCGCAACAGCATCCACTAGAGGGTTTGCGGATGATTTTTACGGTTTTAACAACCTTGGTGCAGGTTCCAACCCACAGGCTCCCTCTTCGAGCAAGGTAGCTTACGGTCTCAACTCTTATTTTGGGCGTGTCAACTATAACTACATGAACAAATATTTGTTGACCCTTACCGGTAGGGCCGACGGATCCTCAAAATTTGGACCGGAAAATCAGTTTGCCTTTTTCCCTTCTGCGGCATTGGCCTGGAGGGCTTCCGAAGAGGATTTTCTCTCGGAGAGCGAAACCATTTCCAATCTTAAAATCAGGGCCAGTTACGGGGCAACGGGCAACTCAGAACTACCGGCCTACCAAGCCTTGGCAGGCCTGTCCAATGGAACGGTAATTTTAGATGATGCCCTAGCCACTTATACCGTAGCGGGCCGTATGGCCAATCCGGATTTAAAATGGGAGAAAACAGAACAAGTGGATGCCGGCATTGAATTGGGCCTTTTAAACAATCGCATTGGACTGGAGCTTGATGTATATAGAAAGTTGACCACGGATATGCTCCTAAATGCGCCCATACCCTCCTCCAGTGGTTTTACCAATGTGTTTAGAAACGTTGGAAGCCTGGAAAACAAGGGTATCGAAATCAATTTGAATACGGTCAATTTTGATAATGACCTTTTTGGCTGGAGCAGTAACTTTAATATTTCAATCAATAAGAACGAAGTAATTGCGCTTTCAGGAGGTTCCGATATTTTCTTGGGATCTACCCTGATCCGTGTTGGCGAGCCTTTAGGTACTTTCTTCGGATATATTGATGAGGGCACATGGAACACCGATGAGGCGGCCCAGGCAGCTATCTACGACAGATTGCCCGGGGATATCAAATACCGCGACCTTAATAACGATGGGGCCATCAATAGCGATGACCGGGCCATCATCGGAAAAGGTATTGCGGATGGTTTTGGAACCTTTTCCAATACCTTTAGGTATGGCAATTTTGAGCTATTGGTAGACCTGCAATTTCAATATGGCAATAGTGTAATGTATCGTGACGAACACTCTGCAGAAGACCGCCAGACCATTGCCAATAGCTTCAAGACCGTCCTTAATGCGTGGACCCCGGACAATCAGGATACCGATATAGCCCAGATAAGACCAATTGCGGCCGGATATGACACCAACAACGATTCAGGAAAATTAAAGGATGCTTCCTTTTTAAGGGGAAGAAATTTGATGCTGTCCTATGTCTTCAAACCGGAATTGGTAGAGCGCTTGCACCTGAATCGTTTCAGGGTATACGCCTCGGTGCAGAACTTTTTTGTATCGACCAAATATCCGGGGTATGACCCTGAAAGTTCGAATGGCGGTGGCGCTTTTGATCAAGGATTCTCACTGTACGATTATCCTAGGCCCCGAACCTTTATGCTAGGACTAAATATTGGACTATAACCATATAAAAGATAAAAAAAATGAAATTCTATAAAAACTTTATAAGAGCTATAGCCGTCGTAACCACAATATCAAGTATAACGGCCTGTAGTAATTTTTTGGATGAAGAAGATGAGTCTAACTTCACCACCGACACTTACTTTACCACGGCTGCACATGCCGAAAGTGCGGTTAATGGATTGTACCAACCCCTGATTCCGATTACCAGCAGTGGATTTGGCGGAGGTACCTGGTTAATGCTCGAGTTTGCCACTGGTCTGGCCAATACCTCTTTGGGACAGGCTACCAATATATACCTGGTAAAGGATCTAATTAACAATTCCGACAATGGATATGGCAATAGTTTCTGGACCGGATATTATTCCGGCATCTCCAGGGCCAATCTGGCCATAGAGAAAATCCCTGAAATAAATATGGATGAGACCGATAAGGAAAATTATTTGGCCACAGCAAAATTCTTTAGGGCCTACTATTATTTTGGTTTGGTAAGAATGTTCGGGAATATTCCCATTATCACCAATTCGGTAGATTTGGGCTCGGAGCAGTTATACCCTGAACAATCGTCGCCCGAAGCGGTATATGATTTGATTGTCAGCGATCTTACAGATGCGGAAAATGCCAACTTACCTTGGAGGGATGCATCGGGAAGGGTATCTATGGGAGCCATTAAAACACTGTTGGCAGATGTATATCTGACCATGGCGGGCTACCCCCTCCAAAAAACCGAGAATTACGCACTTGCCGCCGCCAAAGCCAAAGAGGTGATCGATTCGGAAGAGTTTGGTCTTTTTGAAACCTATGACGAGCTGCACGACCCTGCGACCAAAAATACAGGGGAATATATCTTTATGACCCAGTTCGCGGCGGGTATCCAATCTGGTAACTGGCAAGCAGCGATTTTACCATATAACTTGGGAATTTCGGCCTATTCCGACCAAACCGGAGGTATCTTTTCAACAAATGCCTTTGTGGATTCTTATGAGACGGGCGACAAGAGGGCAGAAGAAAAGCAATTCTATTTTACAAGCTATTCCTTGGAGGCCGATCGCAACAGCAGTATCAATCTAGGAGCACCATATATCTATAAACTTTTTGATATTACCGCCAATGAAGGAAGTGCCCAATCGGACTTGAACTGGTGCATTTATAGATATGCCGACGTATTGTTGATGTATGCGGAAGCATCGAACGAAGCCCAAAGCGGGCCTACAACAGAGGCATATGATGCAGTCAATCTAGTTCGGGATCGTGCCGAGCTTGCCGATCTCACCGGTCTTTCACAGGATGCCTTTAGGGAAGCGGTACGAATAGAGCGAATCCATGAGCTTAGTTTCGAAAACAAGACATGGTTCGACATGGTTAGATGGAGAAAGGCATATAACACGGAAACCAATGCTTTGGAAGATTTTGTGGGGCATAATTTCTCGTACCTGCCAAATAAGGCACTTACCGCAAGGGAACTCTTATTCCCCATACCCACCTCCGAGATGCAGAATAATCCAAATCTGGAACAAAACACAGGTTACTGATTCATTTAAGGAATGGATATGATTTTTTTGAAATCCCAAAAAGTTTCAAAAAAAACAATTACAGGACACGGGCAGGAATTTTCTTCCCGTGTTTTTGTTTTCTACTTAAACAAAGAACCAAAAATCGAATCAATTTGATAGTAGCCCACACCTGCTTCTTTTAACTTTTTTGCCTCTTCACCGGCTTCCTCCATCATATTGTTAGCTTTCAATGCCCAAGCATTGATTATCCCAACAGCCATTATACCATGCCTCCCTGTCCATTCCACATCCTCTTTTGATATACTTTTAGAAAACAAATAATAGTCTTTAGGATTAAACCCTGGCTTGAGCATATTATCCTGAAGCTGTTGGCGTGTGCAACTGAGTTTTACTTTCCCAGTGAAGAAGGCAGTGGATTCATCCGTTCCGATCATCATGGCATGCTCCAAACGTTCATACTTCTTTAATAATGCCACTACTTCCCCAAATAAATCGATATCGTACCCTTTAATTTTATTATCGACCATCACCTGTAGATCGCTTTCTTGACAAAACTTCAGCGCTTCTTCAAAAGAAAGGACCCTATTACCCAAATCCCCTTTTAATTCCTTTACCTCATTCCAATCCATTTCCGATACGGTTTTATTTACCCCATAGTATCTCCTAAAATTTGAATCATGATGGATAATCAGAACACTGTCCCGTGTTAAACGCAAATCAACCTCGACCATCCAATATCCCTCTTCTGAAGCCTTTTTCAACGAAGCAATACTGTTTTCCGCAGTTTGGTCATCAACAACTCCTCCGCGATGGGCTATCAAATGATATTTATCTTCTCCTTTATGTTTATTAAACTGTCCGAATATAAGACTTTGAATAAAGAGACATCCAATTAGGAGGAAACGGGATATTAGTATAGTGGCTTTCATTTTATTGTTAATTAACAATTTATGTAATTAAAAGGCTCGGAACAAACTGAAAAACAAGTCGTAAAACCTGTTTATGCAAATTCATCCGTAACAAGATTACAAGTTAGTGAAAATTGTAATTGTGTATAAATCGGAGCTTCAATATAAGTGCCAACAGGAAAGCAAGATAAGGTCAACGAAGGAGTTAACCCCTAAAAGGCCACCACCTTGGTATGGTGACCCGTAAAAACCTAATTAGTACTTTGCTTTTAGACATTCTTCTAAAATTATATATCCTATATATACCATATAATTATTATTCTATGCTAAAAATGCAAAAAATGTATCATTAATAATCATTAAATTGGTAGCCTAGAGGATATTTACATCATATCTTGCCTAAGATTTCATTCATGAAATGAATTGACATACATAATATTAGAGTTTTAATGATTTTCAGGCTTGTTTCAAGTTCCTCTAAATAGGCCTGTTAAAATTGAGTTGAGTTAGTTTTGAAAAATCCGGATACCCTAGTGGTTCCGGATTTTTTTATTAAGGTAAGTGGTGTAGGTTTATTTTATATTTCATTCTCCACTATGCAAACTTCTATAAGATCGGGGGGTAGACCCCGTAAACTTCTTAAAAGTGACAGCAAAATATTGGGAGGAACCAAAACCCAGACCAAAGGCTACTTTAGTTACCGAGTTACCGGACAATAAATCTATTTTGGCCTGTTCAATCTTTAATCGGTTAACAAATTCCCTAGGCGGCATACCCGTTTTCGATTTAAACCAAAACTTAAAATACCCCACGGACATCCCAATTAGATTTGCCATTTCATCCACATAAATTGTCCTATGCAGATTTTTATGAATAAACTTGTTCAGGTCATTCAGCTTTACGGATGGCGGACTTTGTTGGGGACTATTGGACAGCATAACGGTTTCCAATAGTAATTGGGCAATCAACTGATCCACCATTATTCTAGACAACAAGGAATCAAAATTCTCCAACTGAACCAACAGTTTCTCCAAAATAAATTTTAGTTGAAAGGAGCCCTTGAAAACATGTTGCGATTTATCCAGAAGCCCAGCAAGCAAAAATTCGGAATGCTCTTTGGGCATATTGCATAGTTTCCCTTTGGAACTATCTACAAGCAATTGAATCCAAAACAGTTCTCCCTTATCTTCCGGAAATTCCCCCGTGCTATGAACAGTATTAGGGGGTACTACAAAAATATCATTACCGTTAAGCTCATACAATTCCTCCCCAATCTTATAGTGTTGTTGCCCTTTCATACAGTAGCAAATTTCCAAAGCTCCTTTATGTTGATGACGTTCAAGACCCGGCTTTACCTGTTTATAACGATAATGCCCAATGGCCAATCCTCTTTTAACCCCATAATCCTGTAAATTAAACACCCGTCTTTCCTGTGCTCCAATATCCATGATAAAATGTATAAAAAAGTAATATAGTACAAAATTGATAGCTATTTATCTATTTTAACTACATCTTTGATGCACACAAATGAGCAGCATGGAAACAAAAAGATCCAAATTCATCAAGGATGGATTTATTAAAATAGAGCATTTAATCACACAAGAGGAAGTGGACTCTCTCAGGACCATTTACGACGGGTTGTTAGGGGACAAAGTGAAAACCGCCCACCTGCGAAGTGACCTTGCAGGCGCGGATAATAGTACCAATAGTAGGGTGGAGCGTATTACCCAAATTATGAGACCCAGCACCATAGCCCATGAACTCATTAATAACAGTGCCTATAAAAAAGCGGAACAATGGGCCAAAGACCTACTAGGCGAAGATATGGAACTGGATTTTGACATGATGATCAATAAGGCCCCTTATACCAATACCCCAACCCCTTGGCACCAGGACGCTGCCTATTGGATAGCCATGCCAGACAAAAGATCGGCCAGTTGTTGGATTGCATTGGACAAGGTGTTCGTAGAAAATGGATGTATGTGGTTTATCCCAAAAACAGAAGATAATGCCATCCTGCCCCACAAAAACCTACCCAATGGGGGAGCCCTATACTGCGAAATAGACAGTTCAAAGGCTTTAAGTATGCCCCTAAATCCAGGTGGATGCACCTTTCATGACGGCTTTACGCTTCACTTTAGCCGGGGCAACACCACCGAAACCCATAGAAGGGCATTGATCCTAAACTTTAGGCCCAAAAAAATGATCGATTATGAGCGGGAACAAGGGGTAGATCATACTGGCGAAAGAAAGCAGAGAAATTAAAGCAATACAACGCATGCAAATTAAATTTATATATCCACGTTGGGGAAGTACCGATGTATCCTGGCCCGTATTTTTAAACAAAATTAAAGAGGCCGGTTATCAGGGCGTAGAAATAGACCTTCCTTTGGAAACTGTTAAAAAGAAGGAAATTTGTTCCATGCTGAAAGATTTGGAACTGGATTTCATAGGACAGCATTGGCAAACCAAGGAGGTAGATTTTACCAAGCATCGGGAACAATATAAAAGACATTTGTACAACCTCGTGGAGGCCAACCCCCTATTGGTGAATTCGCATACCGGCATGGACTTTTATACAAGGTGCCAAAACTCCGTCCTAATTGAAACTGCCCATGAAATTGAATTGGAGACCGGGGTCATCATTACCCATGAAACCCATCGCTCACGATTTTCCTTTGCCGCCCATGCCTGTTTGCCCTACTTGGAGGAATATCCCTTTCTGAAACTCACTTCGGACCTATCACATTGGTGCTGTGTTGCCGAATCTTTGTTGGAAAACCAACCCGAAGCAGTAAAAAAGGCCATAAGCCATACGTACCATATCCATGCTAGGGTAGGATCGGCCCAAACTCCACAGGTCGTGGACCCACGCGACGAAAATTACAAAGCGGAGTTGGAACAATTTACAGAGTGGTGGGGTTTGATGATCAAAAATGCCCAAGATAACAACCGCCCCTTTATCACCATCACCCCGGAATATGGTCCATACCCCTACTCCCTTTACCGGCCCAATACTAAAATACCGCTTGGGGATCAATTGGAAATAAATAACTTTATTAAAAGCCATATTGTTGTGTCAATACTACCAAATCATTTAAGGAATTAATATCCATTAACGAGATATAGCAAATTAGGTCCATAAATTCAATTGAATCAAATATTGACAAAAAAAAGACCATCATCAAATATCATCAAAAAATAGGGCAAAAAAAATATCACTAATCAACAAATTTTCACTCTCAAAAATCATAATATTTTTTTCAATAACGACTAAGGAACGTTGTTCGTCATTTCAATAATGTTGTTGGTCGATATTTTTAAAAAAGTTAACAAATAGTTAAGAAATTTAATGGTATCTACGCTTGCAAAATGCATCCGTCGTCAATACTAACTAGACTAATTAATTTCACATGAACAAGAAAATCCATTTCTTCCTAATGGCTCTGACCCTACTCTGTTTAAACGGGGTAATGGCCCAAAACAAAACAGTTTCGGGCAGCGTTACGGATGCCAATGACGGAACTCCCCTACCCGGGGTAAGCATTGTGGTTCAAGGGACCACAAACGGCACACAAACCGATTTTGACGGGAATTATAGCCTTGAGGTTTCCGTAGGGGATATACTCTCTTTCTCCTATATAGGAATGAAGACCCAAACGGTAACCATTGGCAATTCCAACAGCGTCAATATTTCTATGGAAGAAGATTCCAGTCAATTGGATGAAGTAGTGGTAACGGCCTTGGGAATAAAAAGGGAGGAAAGGGCCCTTGGATATTCGGTTACCGAAATAGCCGGGGGCGAATTGGCCCAAGCGGTACAGGTAAATCCTGTTAACACCTTGCAGGGGAAAACGGCAGGGGTACAGATCAGTACTACCTCGGGGGGTACCTTTGGTGGTTCACGTATTACTATAAGAGGTAATTCTACTTTTGGAAGCAATACACAGCCCATATTCGTGGTTGATGGTGTGTTGATGGACAACGACCTTAGTGGTACTAACGGATCGGACTGGGGCAACCAATTAAAAAACCTAAACCCTGACGATTTTGAATCCTTTTCCATTTTAAAAGGCGCCGCAGCTGCCGCACTTTACGGTTCGCGCGCTTTAAATGGTGTAGTAATGATTACCACAAAATCCGGTCAAAAACGCAAAGGGCTAGGGGTTAGTATCAATCAGACCATAGGCACAAGAAACGTTTATGATAGTGCAGATTTCCAGAATGAATACGGATCTGGCAACACGGCCGGTTGGTTCAGTGGCGTTGATAACGGTCCAAACACTAGAGTAAGGGACGACAGACATGACACCAGCCAGTTTTTTACTTACGACCTCACCACTGGTCTGCCCTCCATGGCTTTTACTTCCAGCGAGGAACATGCAGCGAGTTGGGGACCAAGGTTTGACGGACAGGATATCATAGATTACGACGGTTCCTTGGCCAAATGGGTAGCGCAGCCCAATAACTACAAAGACTCTTTCGATACCGGTTTTCTAAGAAATACCAACGTTTCGGTAGATGGCGGTGGGGAAACGAACGCTTTCCGATTGTCCTTCTCCAATTTTTCGGAAACAGGGGTATCACCGAGGAACGATTTCGATAAAAACTCTATTAGTTTCAAGGGTTCCCAAGATTTGATCAAAGATAAATTAACCGTTGGTGCCACAGTTCATTACACAAGATCTATAGGAAAAAATCCCGTAAATCCCGGAGCAAATTCCGATTGGTTCCACGATGGTTTTCCCCGTAATTACGATGTAAATAAGTGGAGAAACAATTATAAGGATGTAGACGGTGGTATACCCTATCCTGCCGGAGACAACTACAACTACACCCGAATGAGCAAACTGTGGATGGGTATTTTGGACGATGAAAATGAGCGTGTGGAAGGTTCCCTTATCGGTAAATTAAATTTGGATTACACCATAACCAAAAACATTAGTGCTTCCTTGGAAGGAAATTTAAACCAATACACTTGGACCCAGGATTTTAAAACCTTTGCAAAGGATGTGAATAGATTGGGCGGGGCTTATGGAATGGAGAATGGAGAAAAATTTCAATATAGCTTTTCCGGAAAACTATTCTTTAACAAAGAGATAAATGAGGATATCCGACTGGACCTGATATTGGGAGGTGATATGTGGAGTACAGAGACCAAATATACCAGTATAAGTACTAACGGCGGATTTAAAATCCGGGATTTCTTTAACATCTCAAACTCCCTTAATCCTGCCAATGTAGACGGGGGAATTGGTGATAGGAAAAAAATAAATTCCGTATATGCCTTCTTCAATACCAGCTTCAGAAGAGACCTATATCTAAATCTAACGGCCAGAAATGACTGGTCCTCCGCTTTGGTCTATCCGGACGGACATGGAAATAATTCCTATTTTTATCCCTCAGGGAGTTTGTCATGGGTGGTAAGTGAAACCTTGCCTTTGCCCAGCTTTATTTCGTTTGCAAAATTACGGGGATCCTATGCCATTGTTGGTAATGACACCTCTCCTTATCGACTCTCTACAGGGTTCGTGTCAGACAATTTTAATGACAACCCAGCTTTAAACCTATTTCGATATGAAAACAATACGGCAATATCCCCAGATCTACAGCCAGAAAAGAAATATTCTTGGGAAACCGGAATAGATATCCGTTTTTTTAATAATAAGGTTGGTTTGGATGTGGCCTATTATAAGGACAATACCAAAAATCAGATAATCGACTTGCCCGTTCCCAGTGAATCTGGTATAAACAGGCAATTGATAAATGCCGGTAACCTTCAAAATTCGGGGATCGAGGCGGCACTGGATGTAAATATTATTGACACCAAAGATTTTAGTTGGGATATTGGGGCCAATTTCACTAGAAACCGGGATAAAATTATTGAATTGGCACCCGGCATAAACGAATTTAATTTATACGGAAATCCTGATGACAGCAATGCTGGTACGGCATCCTATGCCTATGTTGGTGGCAATTACGGAGACTTGGTCACCAGAAGGGGCTACTCCTACTATGAAGGATCCAATACCGAAAATCATGACAAACCAATTTTGGCAAACCGAAATGGTTGGTCCGTAGCCTACCCCATTGGAATCAACAACTTGGATTCGTTGCACGTAATGGGAAATATGCAACCAGATTGGTATGGCGGTGCAAATACTTCCGTAAGGTTTAAAAGGTTACGTCTAAGCGCCATTGTCGATGCCAGGTACGGGGGTGAAATATATTCCGCGGATGCCCGTTATGGTCTGCACCAAGGAGTAATAAAAAGCTCTTTGCCCAACAGGGATGCTTCCCAAGGTGGTATTGTTTGGACCAGCCAGGGACAGGGGCAAAACTTTTTCGGCAAAACCTATGAGGATGGATATATCCCGGATGGTGTTTTTCCGGATGGAACAACAATTGATTCCGGCCCTTCGGGCAACCGAACAAGTGTTGATGTTGGGGGCTTAACCTATCAGCAGGCGTACGATCAGGGATTGGTAGAGCCAACCCATTGGTCCGGCTATATATATAGATGGACATCTGCAAGTACGGGTACTCCCATAACGGGAGTCTATACCCAAAGTTGGGTTGCCCTGCGTGAATTATCGCTATCCTACCAAGTACCGGGATCAATACTGGACAAATTGTCCATAAATAGTGCCTCGCTCTCCCTAACCGGAAGGGATTTGGGATTCATATACAACTCCATGCCGGACAATATCAATCCATCTATAAGCAATAATGCTGCGGCCAATCCGTTGCAAATGAGATCGGCGCCATATGTAAGGTCCATAACATTTGCAGTAAATCTTAATTTCTAATCGGAAAAATTTAGAAGCCATGAAAAAAATAATTTATATAATGTTTGCACTGGGACTTTTTGTAGGGTGCGAAAAGGATTTTCAGGAGATAAATACCGATCCCGAGGTAGGGGTTCCCCCTCCGGAAACCTTGTTTACTTATGTGCAAAAATCA
Organism: Arenibacter sp. P308M17; assembly: GCF_003426735.1. Taxonomy (GTDB): domain Bacteria; phylum Bacteroidota; class Bacteroidia; order Flavobacteriales; family Flavobacteriaceae; genus Arenibacter. The sequence continues at coordinate 266,560 of NZ_QVON01000001.1, read as the reverse complement.
ATAGGCACCTACAAAGGTGGTGGGGAATGGTACCATGAAAACCATCAAAAAATGACCTGGGCCCAGTACCTCTCCCAAGGGATTGCCAATGCGGATGATGTAAATACCATTTTGCCCGGCAGTAAATACGGTACTTTCTATGGAACGGTTATGAACCACTTGGATGAAATGCGGCTTCAAATAAGCCAACTTCCAGAAGAGGAGAAAAAATCAAAACAAAAATTGGTTGCCGCTGCCGATGTACTTCAGGCCTATTTTGCTTTAACTATTACGGATCAATACGGGGATATCCCCTATTCCGAGGCGGGTAAAGGTCGTTATGAGGGAAAATTGGACCCTATTTATGATAAGCAGGAAGCCCTTTTATTGCAATTGATAGACGAATTGGACAACGCCATCATAAATTTAAGTGAGAATCTGGTCAATGAATTCGACTTTGGCAGCAGTGACATAGTATATAATGGGGACGCCTCAAAATGGGTGAAATGTGCCAATGCGGTTAAATTGCGAATTGCCACACGTTTGTTGTCTCAAAACGAAACCAAGGCAAGGGAAATTATAGCCAGTGTGGTGACAGATGGCCGGTTATTTGAAGGTGATGAAGATCAGTTCATTTTTGACCTAGGCGGAACATACCGTGGTTCTGCCGGTGCCGCCTTTGAATGGAAAGGACTTATGTGGGCCGCAAAACCTATTGTAGATTTTATGAAAGGTACCGTAGATCCTAGATTGAGAATTTTCTTTGAACCCAATGGTTATACACAAGAATCCATTGATGCCTTTGCTAGCACAGCCGATATTTCACCTGCTGTGGATATAGACAATGACAATACGGTACTTTATACTACCGCCGAGGGAGAGGATATATTGGGATACCGTTATATTGGGGCCCCTACCCATAGGCAGGATCCCAATATAGGGGTACCCGGATATTATTTGTTTATAGACGATCCCAATACCATAGGAACCAATACTATGATGGTATCAAAATGGAACCGAAGACTGATCCAGGAATCGAAGCACACCTATGGTGGACTACCACAGCCCGAAGGCAATTACGTTGATGTAGTCATTTCCTATGCAGAGGTCTGTTTTTTGATGTCCGAATTTATCCTTAAAGGTTATACTTCCGGGAATGCCGAGGATTGGTACATTAAAGGAATAGAATCTTCTATCAGAACCTACAACATGATAGGTGAAAGAGGAGATCTTTCCTTAAGAGTAGCCAATAAAACATATCCCTATCTACCAATAGCGGATAATGAGATTACAAATTACCTTGCCACTCCTGAAGTCCAATTTAATGGTACTGACGATTTGGAAAAGGTGTATGTACAACAGTTTCTGAATTTTTACAGATTGCCCTCGGAAGGTTGGGCCCTATCCATGCGTACCGGATATCCAAAATATGGATCTTCGTTATTGGCGCGTTATCCTACCGATGACAATGAAATACCATTTCCTAGGAGAGCCCCAACACCGGAACCAGGTGATTTAAATAGGGAAAACTGGGAGAAAGCAAGCGCAGACCAAGGATTTACCAGCCCAAGGGATGAAACCCCAAGTGTTCTAAACTCCCAACGCCTTTGGTGGGATAAAAACAACCCGACCATAGGTAGCGGAGGAAACTAGTTGTGATTTGACAAAAAAGTAAGTGTTTATTGATTAAAAAAATGGTTGGCTAAATTCTTAGCCAACCATTTTTTTTTTTGATGTCACCATCACTTTTAGAAAAACGTTGGTTTAAACCCATTGCGCACATAAGGGGCCTTTTTGAATGATCCTGACGCATAGACATTTCTGGCCTTAACGAATAAAAACTACACAAATAGTTAATTAACTATTTGTGTAGTTGCACAACTAAATATATAGTTGTATGTTTGACCTGCGTTAAGGATTGGAGTGAAAAGCCCGCAGTTATGGATTCCAGAACGAGGACTTGTAACGTAAAGCCTGGCGGCCTTTGCCGTAACGCCCAACAAATGATAAATAAAGCAGCTATGAAGAAATTGACCAACAAGGAGGAAGAGGTAATGAAAGTTTTGTGGGATTTGAAGAAGGCTTTTGTAAAGGATGTTCTTGCTAAATTTACGAAAGACAGACCCCATTATAACACCCTTTCCACGATTATCCGTAATCTGGAAGAAAAGGGATATGTATCCCATGAAGCCTACGGAAATACCCACCAATACTACCCTTTAGTAGCCAAGGAAGAGTATCGAAAGCAATTCATTAGTGGAGCCATTGAGGATTATTTTAATAATTCATATAAGAATCTGGTATCACATTTTGCCTCCGAGGATAAAATAAGTGTGGAAGAATTGAAAGAAATTATAAAGCACATAGAAAAAAAGAACTAATGGAAGATTTCCTTATATACCTGGTAAAAAGCAGTGGTATTCTTGGTCTTTTTTGGTGCTGCTTTAAACTTTTCCTGGAAAAGGAGACCTTTTTAACCTTCCATAGGGTTTTTCTGATTTTGGGGATTGTCATGGCCCTAATTTTTCCTATCTGGACGCTTACCGAGATTATTCTGGTAGACCCCCTACCCTTAACTTTGACCGAATCCCCGACTATGGAATCCACTCCCATAAGCGCTACTACACTTAATAGGTGGAACATAATTGCAATACTATACGCCTGTGGTGTACTCCTTTTTCTGGGACGACTTGGAGTTCAACTATTATCATTAAGGCGCTTGATAAAACAAGGAACCATTATTAATGATAAAGACTTTAAATATATAGAGTCCAAAACCAACACTTCTCCCTTTTCCTTTTTCAATCTCATCGTTTACAATCCGGACATGCACCGGACAGATGAATTGGAAAAAATCATTGCCCATGAAAAAATACACGTGCTTCAATGGCATTCCATAGATATTTTGTTGATCCAGTTATTTTCTGCGTTTCAATGGGTAAATCCCTTTGTATGGCTTTACAAAAAATCACTAACACAAAATTTGGAATATATAGCGGACCATTGTGCTACAAAAAAAATGGACAACTCTAAGGAATATCAATACCTATTACTAAAAAATTCCTCAGCAGAACAACAATATTCATCAATTATCAATCCATTTTATACATCATCAATCAAAAAACGAATCGTCATGTTAAACAAAAACAGATCAAACAAATTCAAAGCCTGGAAATTTAGTCTTGTAATTCCTGGCCTTGCCTTCTTTTTACTAGCATTTAATACTAAAACGGTTACAAAGGTAAATTCCTCAACTAACATACAGGAATCATCATTAGTAAACGGTAGCAACGAAACCACCAAAGTTGAGTTTACAATTGATAGAAATACTTCAGATGAAGATTTGGAAAAGATAACCAGCACCCTTAAAAGAGTTTATAACATTTCCCAATCTTTTACAGACATTAAGAGAAACCAAATAGGAGTGATCATAAATATATCATCGTCGTTCACCGTATCCAAAGCTGACAATTCTACCATCACCGGCACCAATACATTTAATGACCAGAGTGGTATAAAACCATTTTCATTATATGTTGAAGCCGATAAGGATGGTAAAATTATTTCTATGGGTCATGGGTCGGACCAATATGATAACCTAGATGGACTTAAAACCTATAACCAAATTCGAAAAACTAATCCTAATCCTGAAACAATCCATATCAAGGCATCACCAACGACGAATAATTCAGTCCCAACAGACCCAATGATCATTATAAATGGAGTTAAGGCAACTAAGGACTCAAAGGCCAGTGAAGTTGACCCTGCGGACATACACAGTATTAATGTAGTAAAAGGAGCTACGGCTACCAATAAATACGGTGAAAAAGCAAAAGATGGTGCTATAGAGATTACGACTAAAAGTTATCATAACGCGATAACAGTCGACAAAACCCCAGCAAATACCCAAATCAATCCTTACACCTACATTAAATCCGATAAGGAACCTTTATTTATTATTGATGGTGTCGAAAAAGATTCGGATTTTAATTTTGGTACCATCCCCCCTAGTTCAATCGAAAACATGAAGGTGTTAAAAGGAGACGCGGCCTTGAATAAATACGGCAAAAAAGGAGAAAAAAATGGAGTAATTGAAATTACTTCCAAAAAAAGTGAATGGAAGGTCCAGTCCGGCAACAATAACAGTGACCCACAATCCAATGGCAACCTAAACGGCAACACACCGGGCTCTGTGGAAAGTATTGAAGTCATAAAACATGAAGGTGAAACCACTCAAATTAGCAAATGGAAGGTTGGTTATAGCATCAATATGAACGACCCGGATGACATCTATGACTTAAGCCCATTTAGACGGAATGGAATGGAAAAAGCTGTCATTTATGTGAACGGTGTAAACAAGGGCAAGAATTTTGTTCCCACCTTGAAATATTCGGAGGTTGAAAGCACGACTACTTATAGGCCAGGTGCTGAAACTACAAAGAAATATGGAAAACAAGGAAAGAATGGAGTTATAGAGATTACTACAAAGAAAAATTAATTCATTACGCAACCCAACAACTACCTCGATAAAAGACACCATATTATACAGGTCCCAATAAGTATTCATAGAGAAATCGCATATATTTGAATTTACTATAGGATTTGGCCCTGGCCTAGTTTGGAGCGGTCCATTTGTGCGATTTAGCCCATGTCATTTTTATTTTAAAGGTATTCGTGAATCTTCGATTTCTCCCTCTATCGGTTGTTCGAAATGACTGCCGTGGTCATTTCTACGGAGTCACCTTTAAAACTTCTAGTGAAATATAGAAAGTTAAATAATGTCAATATTGTAATACATTTATTATCAATGTTTTAAAAAAATATTAGTAACTAATAACTATTGAAAAACATATTTCAATATCCCATATGTATTAAAATATAGCCCTTATTACAGTGAAAATCGCTTAAAACAATTCATTTCGGGGAATAGGATGCGCTTAAAAAACCATTAACCTTCTTGTTCATCCAAATTTTCTATCTTTAACCTTATCAACCAATTCAAAAATAATAATGAAACCATTTCATTTTCTCTTGAGCTGTTTATTTACTATGACTACTTTCGCACAAAACACCGTACTTCCGCTTTGGCCCAACGACATTCCAAATACTATAAAAACGAATGAAAAAGAGGAGGCGATTAGTGCGGATATTGTGAGGATCGCCAAGGTGCAAATACCAGAATTGGAAGTATATCTGCCTTCCAAAAAAAATGCCACAGGACAGGCGGTATTGATATTTCCAGGTGGTGGTTACGGAATACTGGCCTATGATTGGGAGGGGACCGATTTCGCCAAATTCTTAAATTCCAAGGGTATTGCAGGCATTGTGGTAAAATATCGTTTGCCCAGTGCAAAATCCCAAACAAATATGCACATAGTACCCTTACAAGATGCACAAAGGGCCATGAGGACAGTGCGTTCCAGGGCTACTGAATGGAATATTGATCCCCGCAACATTGGTATCATAGGCTTTTCTGCAGGAGGACATTTGGCCTCTACCTTGGGCACCCACTTTAATGAAAATGTTTACCCCAAGAAAGATGTCATTGACGAACAAAGTGCACGTCCAGATTTCATGACCCTGGCCTATCCGGTAATTACCATGGGGGAACCCAATACTCACGGAGGCTCCAGGAAAAACCTATTGGGAGAAAATCCTTCCCAAAAAATGTTGGATCATTTCTCCAACGAATTACAGGTTACGGCCGATACGCCGCCCACTTTTTTGGTCCATGCCACGGACGATACTGCTGTTCCCGTAGAAAATAGCCTATTATTTTATACCGCATTGGTGCAGCACCAAGTTCCTGCTGAAATGCATATCTATCCAACAGGGGGCCACGGTTTTGCATTGGGCCTAAATGACCCACATCTGGCCAGTTGGACCGATCAATGGGTAGGATGGTTAAATACCTTAAAACGGTAATTACTTTTCAATTATATTATTAAGGAATCCTTCTTATCCAAGATTTTGATCAACTACTGAATGTAAGGAATTGATTTTAGCCCGACAAAATAAACATGATAGTTATCATGATTTGATATTTTCAAAAGCAATACTTTTATCACTTAAACATTTCAAATGAAGAAGTGGACTTTAATAATGGCGCTGTTGATATCAAGTCTAATAACCGCTCAAAACTGGGAAACCGATTGGTCCGCCGCAGCGGCAATGGCCAAAGAAAGTAACCGGAATATAGTAATGGTCTTCTCTGGTTCCGATTGGTGCGCGCCCTGCATAAAATTGGATAAAAGTATTTGGCAGGCCCAAGAATTTCAGGATTATGCCAAGGACCATTGGATTATGCTAAGGGCAGACTTTCCACGAAAAAAAGCCAACCAACTCCAAGAAGACCAAAAAAAGAAAAACGCCCAACTTGCAGAAAAGTATAATAAAAACGGATATTTCCCCTTGGTGCTAGTTTTGGATTCCAATGGCAATATTCTGGGCCAAACCGGGTTTAAGAATATTTCCGTCAAAGAATATATAGCACTTTTAAAATCGTTTGAAGGTTGAAAATCCCAATGGTATTGGCAATTGCCATTCTAGTTTATGGTACCGTTTTTCCCCAAGAACAGGCACAAAGACGAACTACAAAGTTAATGGGTAGCAGGTTCGATATTACTATCGTTGCCCCGGATGAAACTGCTGCCAACCATTATATAGACATGGCCATTGAAGAAATTTCTAGAATTGAAAAGTTGATTTCCTCCTGGAACCCTAGCTCACAAACCTCTGAAATAAATAAAAATGCGGGCATATCACCCGTAAAAGTAGATCAAGAATTAATAGATCTGATCGAACGGTGCATCACCGTTTCCAAAATTACGGACGGTGCCTTCGATATTACTTATGCCTCCATGGACAAGGTTTGGAAATATGATGGCAGTATGGCCCAAATGCCCTCTAAAGAGGCCATAAAAAATTCGGTTGCCAAGATCGGCTACCAAAATATTGTACTGGACAAAAAGGCGCAAACCGTATTTTTAAAATTGGAGGGTATGAAAATAGGTTTCGGGGCCATTGGTAAAGGTTATGCTGCCGATAAGGTAAGGAGCATGTTAAAGGCCGAAGGGGTAAAAGCCGGAATAATCAATGCCTCCGGGGATCTGACAACTTGGGGGAAACAAGCGGACGGCAAGGATTGGATGGTAGGCATAACCAATCCTTTGAACAAGGACAACATTTTCTCCTGGTTCCCCGTTGTCAATGCAGCAGTGGCCACCTCGGGTAATTATGAAAAATACGTCACCTTTAATGGGGTAAAATATAGCCATATTATCGACCCAAGAACGGGATACCCCTCCACAGGTATCCAAAGCGTCACCATTTTTGCCCTTAGTGCCGAATTGTGCGATGCGCTGGCTACCTCCGTTTTTATTACTGGAACGGAAACGGGACTTAATATGATCGACCAAATTAAAGGGGTGGAATGCATTATTATTGATGACCAAAACAATATTCACACTTCCCAAAATATTGAACTTAACAAAACCCAATAACATTATGCGACATTTGATCCTTCCTATTATTGGCATTTTATCACTATCCTCATGCGTTGCGGTAAAGGAATACGACAAAGTATACCTCAACGATGAAGAAATGGATTTGGCCACCAAAAGTCTGGAACGCTTTGAAACCAATTTTCATATTTATCGGGAAGCTGCTGCTGGGGCCAATGGGGGCAAAACAGGTGGTGGTTGCGGATGCAATTAAAATAGAATGAAGGCAATAGGATGTATCTTATTTTTTGGAATGGTTTCATGGGCAGGAATTTCCCAAGAAAACAATCAAGAATATATAAAAAAAGTTTTGGAGACCCCTGAAGTGGAGCTGCTATATAGTTATTACAGTCAGGACGGAAACAATGCCGCTGTTACGGGTGGGGAGGGAACAGAAAAATTGACGGATATGACCCCAACGATCATTGTGAGCATTCCTATTGGGGAGGATAATGTTCTGAGTCTGGACGCTGGAATATCGGCCTATACCTCAGCTTCTTCCAGCAATATCAACCCTTTTGACGGCAACAATACGGCCAGTCCGTGGGTAGCCTCCTCCGGCGCATCAAGAAGTGATGCCCTAACTTATTTTCACCCCACCTTTACCCATAGCTCCAAGGATCGAAATAATATCCTTAGCGGCAATATTGCGGTATCTGCAGAGTATGATTATTTTTCCATAGGCTTCGGTGGTGGCTACACCCATCTCATGAACGAAAAAAATACGGAATTGGGAATTAGCGGACAAGTATATCTGGATACCTATAAACCACAGTACCCCATTGAATTACGGGAAGGCTTTTTTGATAATCGAATCAGTGGCAACGGCACCTATTCCCCCCTTTTCAATGAATTTGATAAACTTAATCGGAATTCGTATTCCGTTTCCCTTATTTTTTCCCAAATCATCACCAAGCGTTTTCAGGCATCCCTTTCGCTCGACTTTATTTTTCAGGAAGGATTGCTGTCCACTCCGCACCAAAGGGTGTATCTGCAGGACAGGAACAACTTTTTTATAGAAGAGTTTCAATTGGCGGACAATGTGGAAATATTGCCTGAAAGTAGGTTTAAAATTCCCCTAGGAGGCCGAATCTCATACTATTTCAACGAACTTATAAGCCTTAGGGCCTATTTCAGATACTATTACGATGATTGGGGGGTGACCGCCTATACGGGAAGTTTGGAAATACCGGTAAAAATATCGGATAAGTTTACGATATATCCTATGTACCGTTACTATACCCAAACTGCCTCCAATTATTTTTACGCCAAGGAAACGGCCTTGTCCACCTATGAATATTACACCTCGGATTACGACCTTTCGGGCTTTGACAGCAGCCAATATGGCTTGGGCGTTACCTATAAGGACATTTTTACCCAGAGCAAAGTGTGGAAATTTGGATTAAAGAGCATTAGTTTTAGGTTTAACCAATACGAAAGAACTACCGGATTAAGTGCCAGCATTTTTGAATTGGGCGCCAAGTTTATAATGGATTAAAATTTACAGAACTCTTCTGTAATGCCCCGAAAAAAACAAGGTTATTTTCAAAAAGTTATAGTACATGACAAAATTTAATTTTGCATGATTTTCCTCAATTTTTGGCCCCGACCCTAAAGGGAGAAATCAAGGAAAATCAGGCTCCCCTGCCTACCGGACAGGCAGGCTTTAGGGTTTGGGGTTAAACTGATTTTCCGAGAAACCATGTTGAAACGATTTTTGTCATGTACTTAACCAAAAAGTATAAATCACTTCCATTAAAAAACTTTAACATCTTAGGCCAATTTTGAGTTTTTTGCCCAAAACTTGGATTGATGTAGTATCTTTAGCCCCTTTTCAAACTTTACTAAAATTTATTCATGAAGAACACTATTTCCTTCCCTCTTTTTAAATCATTGACCATGATTGTTTTATTGGGATTACTGACTACCCAATGCAAACAAAATTCCAAAGAAAAAGCAGCAGTTGCAATCAATGAAACGGATATTGTAATCCCTGACGGGTTTTCCCTTGAGGTCGTAGCCAAAGATTTGGGAAATCTACGACATATGACCGTCTCAAAAAACGGGGATATCTTTATTAACCGATCCAAGCTAAAGGACGAAAAAGGAATTGTAGTCTTAAAAGATACGGACAAGGACGGAAAAATTGATGGGGAACATCAGTTTGGCAAGCTCCCCGGTACAGGAATATTGATTAAAAACGGATACCTATATGCCTCTTCCAATTCTGGGATATATCGCTATAAATTAAACGAAAACGAAGAAATCATTGACGTCGATAATCCAGAGAATATAGTAGACGGATTGGCGGATAAAGGCCGGGACAATGCAAAATCATTTGTAATGGACAATAATGACAATATTTATGTCACTATAGGCTCCTGGAACGATTCCTGTCGCGAAGAAGGCACTGGAAAAGGTATTATGCCCTGCGCTATCCTGGATTCGGCAGGGGGTATCTGGCAATTCAAGGCCGATAAACTAAACCAATCCTTTTCCGATGGAAAACGCTATGCCACCGGAGTAAAAAATGCGGTAGCCACAGCCTGGAACAACAAGACCAACTCCTTATTTGCCGCCGTACATGGCCGGGGAGCATTCCATGATTTTTATCCAGAACTCTATACGGCCAAGCACAGTGCCGAGCTTCCTGCGGAAACTTTGTTTGAACTTAATCAAGGGGATGATGCCGGTTGGCCCTATATCTATTACGACCAGTTTAAGAAAAAGAATATACTTGCTCCGGAATATGGGGGAGATGGCGAAAAAACAGGAAACGAAGACGTTATAGATCCTATAATGGCCTTCCCAGCACATTTGGCACCCAACGACCTACTTTTTTACACAGGTACCATGTTCCCTGAAAAATATAGAAATGGCGCCTTTATTGCTTTCCACGGACAGTCCCCAGAGTTAAAAAAAGGATATTTCGTGGCCTTCATCCCTTTTAAGGATGGCAAGCCCAATGGGGATTGGGAAATTTTTGCAGACAATTTTTCCGGCATTGACCTGGCAAATCCCAGCGGCCCCATTCAGCACAGACCCTGTGGGTTGGCGCAAGGACCTAATGGCGAATTGTATGTAAGTGAAGATTTAAATGGTACCGTATACAAAATATCCTATTGATAAACATCGAGGCAATGACCTAAATGCCATCACATACCTCTATGGCACAATGGGGCAAGTGGCAATATTGATACAAACAAATCCCTTTAGCTACTTTTCTAAAGGGATTTATTTTTGCCCAACCCCTAAACATGCATTAATGGCCAACTTTTGGAACGGACTACTATAGCGTTCCAGGTGATGCCCCATTTATAGTTTGGCAATCTTGCTCCAAAAAAGTCGACTTAAAGCTATTCCCCTCCTATTTGTCCCTCTACACGAGCCGATTTATGAAAATCTTAAGACTCCAAATATTTAATTATTGTTATTTTTAAGCGGTAAAAATGATTAAACAATTAAAAAACAACTGTAAAACTATGAAAACAGTATTAACAGCACTTTATTTTTTTTGTGGAGTAACCCTACTACAAGCGTCACCGACAACTGAAATTGATGATTTGGAAGTAGGTTCGGTATTAATGATCGGAAGTCCATCGGCAAATCTGTATGAACATATAGAAGTACCAAGGATGAATTTCATCATTAAGAAAGGCGGTATACCAAACTACAAAACACTTTTCGAAAGCAAAGTGATCATTTCGAAAATGGAAGAGATGCCAGATGGTAGTAAGGTAGTACACCTAAAGCGGAAAAACGGAAAACGCTTTTTCAATAGCCATAGCTATATAAAAGCCAAACTAAAAGAAGCTTTGGATGCAGAGGAGTTGGTCCGACTTTAATTGGTACGCCAAATGCTATACTTTCAAAACTCAATAGTGTAGCAACGTAAAAAACATTCCCCCATATCAAAAACCCTTGGTTCCTAGTTCTAAGGGTTTTTGACTTTTTAGTAACTTGATCTAGGAGAAACTGAAAATCGGCCTAAATAAAAGTACTCCTTAAAAAACAATTAACGCTAGAGGAGCGGAGGCCCTTTCCACCCATTATATTCTTCCATTTTACCCCCTTTAACTTTTATGGCCGTTAAAACTAAATAGTTATATTTATACGAATAATCAATTTTGGACCAATACCATGAAAAATCCGCTTCGGATGGCCCGTTTCCTCGCTACATTAATTTTCGCTTTACTCTGCATATTCCTCTTCCCCCAATGCGAAACACAAAAAAAGGAACCTGAGTTTTTGATGCGGACCGCCCTATTGGTAAATGAGGAACATACCTGGTACAAGGCCTTTGCCTTTTTTGCGGAAATTGTGGAAGAACGTTCCAAAGGCCGTATCAAAGTAGAGATATATCCCTCCGAACAATTGGCCAAAGAGATCGAGGCCATTCGCATGATACAGGCCGAGGTTATTGATATGACCACAACGGGATCTACCTTGACCAATTGGTTCGAGGTGGCCACTTTTTGCGAGTTGCCCTTCCTAATGAGGGACTCTACCGATATGAACCGGTATATTAATGGTCCGGTAGGGAAATTAATGGAAGAGGAAATGATCAAAAAATCAGGGCTACGCGCCCTTGGCCATTTTGAAAGGGGACCTCGGCATTTAACCTCCAATAGACCTATACGCCATCCGGACGACCTAAAGGGACTTATCATTAGAGTGCCCAATGTACCCGCATTTGTAACCACATGGAGCGCCCTTGGGGCCAAACCAACTCCCATGGCATTTTCCGAAGTCTTTACTTCCCTACAACAGGGTACCATAGAGGCCCAGGAAAACCCATTTGCCATGATTCATAACGCAGGATTTTCAGAAGTACAGAAATACCTCAACCTAACCGGGCATGTCATTAGTTGGGTCTACCCGGTAGTGGGCGAAAAGCAATTTCAAAAACTGCCCCCGGACCTTCAGGAAATTTTTCTACAGGCAGGGAAAGAAATGCAGGCCTTTGAACACCAGCTCTATCTGGAAAATGAGAAAAATGTACAGGAAGAACTTAAGGCTTCAGGAATGCAATTTATAGAGGTGGACAAGGAAGCCTTTGCAAAAAAATGCGAAAAGGCCATTTATGAAAGTCTCTCTCCCGAAATACAAAAATTATATAGGGAACTAAAAAATGACGAAGACGATGTTAAATAAAAACATTGGCCGCCTGCTCAAAATGGGGACCTTACTAAGTACATTTGGCCTACTTTTCACCGTTATGCTTCAAATAATTTGTCGGTTTTCACCCATTAACACCCCACCTTGGACCGAGGAGGCTTCCCGTCTTTTCTTTATTTATGCGATGTCTTTTGCCGCCGGTCTGGCCATGAAGAACGAATTTTACGTGCACTTGGACATGTTTTACAATCAGTTTCCGGAAAGGATCAAAAGAACATTGAACATGGCAGTACCTTCAATTACCCTGGTCCTTTTTGTTGTTATGGCCATATACGCCATTAAATTCGTGATTTTGGGACTATCGGAAAAATCCCCGAGTATGGGCCTCAATATGGGAATCGCCTTCTTTAGCATCTTTATAATGTCATCATCAATAAGTTATTACCTCATAAGAAAAATTATGAACATTAAGAAAAGTTCTAAACCATGATTTGGATCCTGGTCATCGTTTTTATTCTTGGTCTAATACTTCGCTTTCCCATTGCCTTTGCTTTGGGACTTGCCTGTTTAAGCTATTTGGTGGTCAAAGGGGTACCGTTGATCCTAGTACCCATGAAAATGTACTCTGGCATAGATGTCTTTGTCCTGCTCAGTGTTCCCGGGTTTATCCTTGCAGGAAATCTGATGAATCAAGGGGGGTTGACCGAAAAAATAATCAAGTTCTGCAACCACCTTTTGGGCCATATTCGCGGTGGCCTTTCCCTTGTCAATATTGGGGCTTCCATGCTTTTTGCCGGAATATCCGGTACGGCCATTTCGGATACCGCCAGTATGGGCTCCATTATGATCCCGGCCATGAAAAAGGAAGGTTACGATACGGACTTTTCATGTGCCGTTACCGCGGCCTCCTCCACCATTGGGCCCATAATTCCACCCAGTGTACCCATGATCATAGCGGCCACCTTGAGCGGCCTTTCCGTGGGGAAATTGTTTTTGGCTGGAGCGCTTCCCGGTCTGTTATTGGGTATTGGCCTCATGTTGACCGCCTATTTTATATCCAGGCGAAAAAAATACCCCAAGCATAAGCGCAGTAGCCTAAGGGATGTGGCAGGAAGTTTTGTGGACACCTTTTGGTCGCTCTTGATGACCTTCATTATCCTTTATGGAATTGTGGGCGGCATATTCACCCCAACGGAAGCCTCTATTATCGCCGTAGTCTATGCCATGGTAATTGGGAAATTTGTGTATAAAAAATTGAATATGAAAAACACCCAGGTCATTATCCTGGACAGCATGAAAACATCGGCTTCCCTAATGGTCTTGGTAGGTTTTGCCAATCTATTTGGATATATATTGATTACGGAACAAATTCCACAGGAGATCTCCATGGAAATTTTGGGATTTTCGGACAATAAATATGTAGTTCTCTTGCTGATCAATCTGTTACTGATAGTAGTCGGTACCTTTATGGAGACCATTGCCGCCTTATTGATCCTATTTCCTATCCTGTTGAAGGTGGCGGTCGCCGTAGATGTTGATCCCATACATTTTGCCGTGATTGCCGTGCTGAACTTAATTATAGGTTTAACAACGCCACCAGTTGGGGTTTGCCTTTTTGTAGCCTCCAGCATAGGAAAGATTTCCATTGGAGCGGTAAGCAAGGCTGGACTTCCATTTTTATTGGTGAGCTTTTTGGTATTGATTCTAGTGACCTTGTTTCCATGGTTATCCCTCGCATTGCCCAACCTTTTTATAGATTGACCAATAAGTTCCGGATCTAATTTGAAATTATTTTGAAAATAGATTATTATAGAACCCTTTTAAACATTTAAAACAATGAAACCTATAAACACTGCCTTATGCTCCTTTGGAATGAGTGGATACGTTTTTCACGCTCCCTTCATCGAGGTACATCCAGCGTTCAATTTATATGGGGTTTGGGAAAGGACCAAAAACAATGCCCAGGCCAAATATCCAAATATAAAGACCTTTCGCACCCTGGAAGAAATGCTGGAAGACCAAAATATTGAACTGGTAGTTGTGAATACCCCAAGTGTTACACATTATGATTTTACCAAGCAGGCCATAATTTCAGGGAAAAATGTCATTGTAGAAAAGCCGTTCACCGCCACTGTAAAACAGGCGGAAGAACTGATACAGTTGGCCAAGGAAAAAAATGTGGCACTTTCCGTATACCACAATAGAAGATATGACAGTGATTTTAAAACCGTGAAAAAAATCCTCGATGAGGGATGGCTGGGAAATATTGTTGAAGCAGAGATCCATTATGACCGTTATGACCCAGGGCTGAGCTACAAGCTTCATAAGGAAGTCCCCACGGCCGCCGTTGGAAGCATCTATGACCTGGGCTCACATTTGATAGACCAAGCATTGGTATTATTTGGGATGCCCACGGCCCTATTTGCAGATCTGGATACTTTTCGCCCAAATTCCAAAGTAGGTGATTACTTCGATTTAAAATTATTCTATGATACCCATAGGGTTATATTGAAATCCAGTTATTACGTTCGGGAGAAATTGCCCGGAAATATTGTTCACGGAACCAAGGGCACCTTTGTTAAGTCCAAGGCCGATATTCAGGAAGCGGAACTACAGGCCGGAAAAATTCCGGGCTCCAAAGACTGGGGGGTGGAACCGGATGGGGAAAAAGGATTATTGCACACCGAAAAGGAAGGTAAAATTATCAGGGAACACCTACCTACCCTAAACGGGGATTACATGGAATACTATGAAGGTATTTACCAGACCTTGCGAAATAATGCATCGGTCCCGGTAACAGGAACGGAAGGAAAGAATGTAATTAAAGTAATTGAAGCAGCTTTGGAAAGCAACAGGGACAAGAAAGTAGTCCCATTATAACATTACGAAGACATGCCTCTCTAGCTTTGACCGTACAATTTGGGTGACACAATCAAGGGAAAGCAATAGGACATAAAATAATTTATAGTATTTTTGTGCAATCGATTACATTATTGATGGAAGATGATCAGAAAAGGTTTTTAAGGCGTCCTCAAAAAAATTAAAGGCAACAAATTAAAAAATGCCACAATAAAAAATCTATTGATTAAGATTTAAAATATATGGCGTATAGCAAACCTTAATCTTAAAAACATGAAATGAGCCATAACAATAAAGTTGATACCTCCCGATAATTATCGGGACGAAATGTTAATAAGCGAAACCGAAGGTTCACAAACCCATTAATAATAAAAAATTGATGTGTGTAATTACACTCGCCAGACAACAATAAATACCAACAGATGAAAATAGTAAACAGAACTAACGCCCATTTAGAATCTAACCTGCCCATTAAGGTCGTACAATTTGGTGAGGGCAACTTTTTAAGGGCCTTTGTGGATTATGCCTTCCAAAAATTAAATGAAAAAGCCCATTTTAATGCGGGCATAGCGGTGGTACAGCCCATTGATCGGGGCATGGTAAAAATGCTGAACGCCCAAGATGGATTGTATACCCTGTTTATGAAAGGTATTCAGAAAGGCAGGGAGATTCAACATAAAGAACTTATTACCAATATTGTAAAAGGAATCGATCCCTATAGCAATTTTAAAGATTATCTCAATTTGGCGCGGGAAGAATTGCTTCAGTTCATTGTTTCCAATACTACCGAAGCGGGCATAGCCTATGTGGAAACCGACACCATGGATATGCAGCCCCCAAGTTCATTTCCTGCCAAACTCACGTTACTTTTACACCATCGTTTTCAATATTTTAAAGGGGATGCCAATAAGGGCCTGACCATAATCCCCTGTGAATTGATCAATTATAATTCGGACAGTCTTAAGGAAATCATCTTAAAATATGCCGATGATTGGAAACTTGGCGACGCCTTTATTACATGGCTCAACCTACACTGCTCCTTCCATAACACCCTGGTGGACCGAATTGTACCGGGCTATCCCAAAGATGACATTGAGGCCTACAATGCCCAACTATCCTATAAGGACCATTTAATAGTAGCGGCGGAAACATTTTTTCTATGGGTGATTGAAGGTGATGACGCACTTAAGGACAAGTTGCCCTTTCATAAAACCGATCTGGACGTAAAGATTGTAGCGGATATGCAGCCCTATAGGACCAGAAAGGTTAGAATCCTAAACGGCGCGCATACCGCTATGGTCCCCTTTTCCCTTTTATACGGCAATGCCACCGTAAAGCAAACCGTAGACAACGATTTTACCGGTGGCTTTGTAAACAATGCCATCTTTAACGAGATCAACCCAACCCTCCCTATGGATAAAAAGGAACTGGACCAATTTGCCGAAGAGGTTTTGGATCGCTTTAGAAACCCGTTTATTGTCCATAACCTATCCAGTATAGCCCTCAATTCCATTTCCAAATTTAAGGTAAGGGTACTACCAAGTTTATTGGAATACGTTGCCCTCAACAAAAAATTACCCCTCCACCTCACCTTTGCCTTTGCCGCCTTGATCAGATTTTACAAAGGAAGCTGGAAGGGTGAAAAATTACCGGTAAATGACAGTGCGGATATTGTGGATGTGTTTGCCGACATATGGAAATCCAATAATTATAGGGAAATAGCTACAAATGTCCTGGGCAAAACAAGCTACTGGGGGGAAGACCTGAACCAAACGGAAAACCTTACGGATGCCGTAGCGGTAGCCTTGGAGGAAATTGACACCCACGGAATAGAAGGGGGGTTTGCCAATTTCAGCAAAAGGTTCTAAGGAAGAACTAACAGAATATGTAATGAAATGGGTTTTGGAACGGAATGGAATTCCATGGCGCAGAGGTGTATCCCTTAAAAATCAAAGCGCGAAGAATTGGGATAATTGATTCAAGCCTTTTGAGAGAATGTCTAAGTTTTTAATGACGATTTTCTCACAATCAGTTCCGGTGTCAGCACAATATTTTTGGCTATTTTGATGTCCTGGATATTGCTTACCTCTTCCAAAAATACCTGGGCCGCCACTTTCCCCATTTCCATAGGAAACTGATCCACTGAAGTGATGGTCAATTCCATAAACTTAGTAAATGGCTCATTGGAGAATCCAACAATACATATGTCCTCCGGAATGCCAAGTCCGCGCTCCCTTATTTCCTGCAAGGCCCCCAAAGCCGCAAAATCACTGGAAGAAAAAATAGCATCCGGAGGTCTGTCCCTACCAAGCAACTCCCTAGCGGATTTTCTGCCCTCCGCCACATTGCTAATGGTTTCGATTTCCAAACTTTCGTCGAATTCAATGCCATTATCGAGCAAAGCCTGCCTATACCCTAAAAACCTATTGTTGAAAATCTCAAACTTACGGTCGTTGTACAGATGGGCTATACGCCTGCAGCCCTGTTCTATTAGGTGTTTGGTGGCATCATATCCTCCCTTGAAATCATCTATGGTTACAGAACTAACCCCCTTTATGTCCTTCTTTCTATCAAAGAACACCAATGGCGTTCCTTTATTTTTTAAAAGTTTGTTAAACCCTTTATCTTCCTCCAGATCGGCATTGGAAATAGACATTAAAATGCCATCTACCTGAACATTTAAGAGGGAATTTATTTTTTCAATTTCCAAATTTTCCTGGTTGTGGGTCTGGCAGATAATGACATGGTAGCCCTTGGGATACAATTCTTCTTCAATGCCACGTATAACGGTTGAAAAGAAATTACTATCAATTCTGGGAACTATGACCCCTACATTATAACTTTTTCCACTTTTTAGGGCCAAAGCCAACTTATTCTGTTCATAATTCATTTCCAAAGCCGTCTCCAAGACCAACTTGCGGGTGTTTAAACTTATTTTGGCATTGTTGTTCAAGGCCCTGGAGACTGTGGCAGCGGTTAGACCAAGTTTGGCCGCAATATCATATATGGTCGTTTTCTTTTCCATGAATTGAGTACATCTTATAACAATATCCCAAAGGCTGGCTATGAATTGAAAAGAAAGGGATCCCTATTATAATCGTATTTTAGGTTTAATCCTGGCAAGATATACTAATTTGGTTATTTGGTTGTAATGGATTGCAATGTAAGTCTGAAAGTATTTTAGTTACAATCGTATTTTTCCACAAACTCTTTCTTGGCCGTTGTTAATACCAGATGAGGTCTGTTGTTTAATGGAATACTTTTGTCGTTTGCAGAAAATACCCAAGCTGTCCCAATAAAAAGATTCATATTTGCAATTCTTACAATGCCATTATAAACCATTAAAGGAAACTATGAAAAAAATATTGGTACATATGTTCATCGCCAGTTCTTTAATCCTCTTTTGCCCCATGGCCATGGCGCAACAAGGCACGGTTACCATAAAGGGAACCGTGGTGGAGGAGTCCAGCGGACAGCCCATTGCATATGCCACGGTAATGGTAGGGGATAACGAAACCAAAAAACCCATAAGTGGTACTACCACTATGGATGATGGTCGTTTTAGCTTGGAGACCGCTGCTACCGAATACTATATAGAAGTAAGTTTTCTTGGTTTCCGGACCAAAACATTTGGACCACCACCAACCCAGGGCAAAATTATAGATTTAGGGAAAATAGCCCTTTCGGAAGATGTGGAACAATTACAGGAAGTAGTGGTACAAGGTGAAGTTTCGCGTACCGAATTTAAATTGGACAAACGGGTATTCAACGTAGGCAAAGACCTCAGTACTACCGGGGCAAGTGCCTTGGAAGTTTTAAACAATGTACCATCCGTTAACGTTAATATGGAGGGCCGCGTTAGCCTAAGGGGCAGTCAGGGAGTGCAGATCCTCATCAATGGCAAGCCGTCCATCATTGCCAGTGAGGAAGGAAATGCCCTTGGGACCATTACGGCGGATATGATCGAAAAGGTAGAGGTAATGACCAATCCTTCGGCCAAATATGATGCCGAGGGTACTTCCGGTATAATCAATATTGTATTAAAAAAGGAGGAACGCAAAGGCCTTAACGGTTCCATCTCTGTGAATACCGGGGCCCCAGATAGCCATAGTATTGGGGTTAGCCTAAATAGGAGAACCGAGAATTTCAACTTGTTCACCCAATTGGGAGCAGGGCTTCGGGATTTGCCCAACGATATTGAAACCAGAAACGTAGATTTGGAAAACAACATTACCGTTCTTAGTACGGGTACCGAGTACCGGAATGAAGCCTATTATAATTTTGTCTTGGGAACGGACTATCACATTAATGATAACAATGTACTGACCCTCTCCGGAAACTTTGCCATGGAAATAGAGGACCAACCCTCCAACACCAGTTTTGTGTCCCTGGATTCCAACAATGCCATTGGCTCGGAATGGGAACGCACCGAAGTTACAGATGCGAGAAACCCAAAATTTCAATTTGAACTACAGTACAAAAAGGAATTTAAAAACCATGAGGACCATACCCTACTTTTTAGCGGACTGGGAAATTTCTTTGGGAAGGACCAATCCTCCGAATTCCTCAACAGCACTATTTCCGGAGCGGATAATGATTCCAGGCAACAGACAAGAACCGATTTCAAGGAAGCCATATATACCTACAAACTGGATTATACCAATCCTATTTCGGACGAATGGACCTTGGAAACCGGAGCCCAATACGTAATGAACGACGTAAGCAATGATTTTGAGGTAAATAATTTCATAGATGGAGCCTTTGTCAACGACCCTGGTCTGACCAATGTTTTTCAATTCGACCAAAAGGTGCTGGGCCTATACGGTACAGGATCTTATGAAGGTAAAAAATGGGGCGTAAAAGGAGGCCTGCGCTTGGAACATACCGATCAGAATACCTTGCTCGTCACAACGGACTCTGCCAACGATGAAAACTATGGCAACTTTTTTCCCAGCCTTCATAGCTCCTATAAATTCAGTAACAAGATTTCCATTCAGGCCGGCTATTCCAAACGAATATACCGACCCAGAATGTGGGATTTGAACCCTTTCTTCAATATCCGGAACAATTATAGCATACGCCAGGGAAATCCCGAATTACAGCCCGAGTTTACCGATTCCTATGAGGTAACCAGTATATACATTTTAGGTCCTGCCAGTATCAATTTTGGGGCGTACCACCGTTATACCACAGACGTCATAGAGGGCATTACCACCTTTGAAAACAACATTAGCACCAGCAGGCCCGAAAATATTGGAACCAACAAAGCTTATGGTATCGAATTCAATGCAAAATATAGCCCTGCAAAATGGCTTAGCCTGAACGGGGATTTTAATTACAACAAATTTCAAAGGGATGGTATCTTCGAGACCACTGTTTTCGATTTTAACAATGACCAATGGACTTCCAAATTAATGACAAAAATTAAACTTCCATCGGATTTCGATATGGAAATGACCGGCAATTACCAATCCAGTTACCAAACCGTACAAAGCAACGTTAGCGATATGCTCTTTATGGATATGGGGCTGCGAAAAAGTATCCTGAAAGGCAAGGCCGTCCTCAATTTAAGTGTGAGGGACCTGTTCGCCTCCAGGGTAGACGAGAGCCAAATTGCCCAGGCCAATTACGAAGTGTACAATCGCCGTCAACGCGGTACATTTGTAGCCCTTGGTTTTAGCTATGGCTTTGGTAAGGGAGAGGCCATGCAGTATTCCGGACAGAACAGAATGTAACCAAATCCCGGTTTTGGGCCAACACAAAATCCTTGATCAATCCCGGTTCCATTTAATCTTCCCCTTCTATTGGGAAACAGTGCACGGCATATCATTTCCCTTTATCACCCTAAAAATGGTGACGGGCAATTTGTTGTTATTTTTCCAGCCATCAAATATGATAACAGTGACCCACCCTTACCATTATGGGAAATCGCTTATATCTTGGAACCTGGCCCAAATAGGACATACGCCAAATTCTCAAAATAGGTTCACAATTCCTAATCAAGTCGTTTATATCTACATCGATTTTTCCAATTGTAAACCATATATTTAACCTGATAAAACAACATAAAATGGAATGCATTAGTGTTTTCGATATGCTCAAAATAGGTGTAGGCCCCTCCAGTTCCCACACCTTGGGCCCATGGCGTGCCGCAGAACGGTTTATTGGCGAACTATTGGAAAAAAAATTGTTCCATGACATTGCCCATATACAGGTGGACGTATATGGCTCCCTCTCCCTGACCGGAAAGGGCCACGCCACCGATCTGGCCATTATGTTGGGCCTTACAGGGGCCGACCCGGTCAATATTCCTATTGAAAATATAAGCGGGATCATAAGCGGGATCCGGGAGAGCAAAAAACTGCTGTTGAACAATGCCAAGGAGATTCCATTCGATCCCCAATTGGATATCCTGTTCAAAAGGGAATTTTTGCCATTCCATGCCAACGGACTCACTTTTAACGCCAGCCTTGCCAACGGCAAATCCATTAGCGAAACCTACTATTCCATTGGAGGGGGATTTGTTGTTAAAGAGGAGCTTAAAAGGTCCAAAAGGAAAAGGCAAGTTTTTAAGGCCTTCCCCTTTCCCGTAGAAAAGGGGGCGGACCTCTTGGCCACTTGCAAAAAAGAAAACAAATCCGTTTCCGAATTGGTGCTGGAAAACGAGCGTTCCCTGCGTTCCGATACGGAAATAGACCGGGGCCTGCAACATATTTGGGATACCATGCTGGAGTGCATGTACATAGGATGCCATACCGAAGGGAGCCTGCCAGGCGGACTCAATGTGCGGAGAAGGGCTTATGATACCTATCAAAAACTAAAGGGCGACCTCCCCTATTCCACCCCCCAGCAATGGCTGACTACTATAAGAAAGACCGAAGTTAAGTTCCGTTCCATCCTTAAATGGGTGAGTTGTTTTGCCCTAAGCGTGAATGAGGTAAACGCTTCCCTGGGCAGAGTGGTCACCGCCCCTACCAATGGCAGTGCCGGGGTAATACCGGCCGTGCTCATGTACTATATGGTCATAGAGAACCACCAGGCCAGCTTTCAACATATTAAGCAATTCCTTCTTGTAGCGGGAGAAATTGGCAGCATCTTTAAAAAGGGGGCTACCATTTCAGCGGCCATGGGCGGCTGCCAGGCCGAAATCGGCGTGTCTTCCGCCATGGCCGCCGCAGCACTAACAGAGCTTATGGGCGGCAGCCCGGAACAGGTACTGATAGCAGCGGAAATTGCCATGGAACACCATCTGGGCCTTACCTGTGATCCAATAGGCGGATTGGTACAGATTCCGTGTATAGAACGCAATTGCATGGGAGCCATTAAGGCCATCAATGCGGCGGAACTGGCATTGGACTCGGACCCTGCCAATGCAAAAGTACCATTGGACAAAGTAGTCAATACCATGTGGGAAACGGCCAAGGATATGAATACCAAATACAAGGAAACCTCTGAAGGGGGGCTCGCCGTTGGCGTTTATCTCAGCGATTGTTGATGTATTACATAGTATTGGGTAGTGAGTATTTAGAAATTAGAATCTAGAATCTAGATTCTGGATCCTAGAAACTGGACCGTATTTTTTGTTCAAAGTTTCAGGTTCAAGGTTCAATGTCTGTGGAGTGTCCAAAGGGAGAAACCGAGGGTTCACGAATACCCGTAAAATAAAAATGTTATAAGCTAAATCGCACATGTAGCTCAGACCAAGTATGTGCGACTTCTCAATCGCCCGAAAAGGGCTTATGTCGAAGTGACGGCCGTGTCCGGACGGGGATCGAGATCTCTTACAGAAGCGGGCAGTGGGCAGGGAAAAAGTTCAAGGTTCAAAGTCCAAGGTTCAAGGTTGAGTCCAAGGTTTCTGGTTCAATGTGGCAAAATCATTTACTTTTTATTCCCCTTTGGAAAGGCTAGGCCATTTCTCAACAACAAATATCTTTACCTTCAATTACTGTTTTTTGATAGGTCCACGGCATGGTACATAGAGGCAAACGCTGCGGAAATCCATATAATGGAGAATATAATCCCGACAATAAAGCAGAGGAATCCGCCTATTGCTACGGGAATTGCAAGCAGGCCCATCCCAAAAAGCCGCCATCCGTGCCCTCTGGTCATTTCCCAGCTTTTTTCAACTGCGGCAACCGGCTCCATATCTTTATCCATTACCAGGTAGGAAACGAAAGCCAACCTACAGGCCAAAATAATTCCGGGTACTATTAGAAAAACAAAGCCCAAACCAATTATGGAAAAGGTAAGCAGATTAGCAAGGATGATATTGATATAGTTCTTTTTAAAGCCATCGAACATTTCACCGATTTCAAATTTTTGGTTGCGAACGGCACGCAGGTACATTAAGTCACCCCCATATTTGATTACTGAAAAGACCAACAACCAATAGGCGGCGGCCAAAATCTGTACAATGATCCTTCCAGGAGAATTCTCGGCATCGGAATCACTAATAATGGAGATCGGGGATTCTGCAATACCCACAATGATCATCACTAAAAATAAATACAAAAAATGTTTCCACATTTGTTGCCATCCATAACCATAACTTCCCGTAATGGTTGCTTCAGGTCTTCTTTCCGCTTTTATGATTTCCATGAGCTTTGATTTTAAATTCGGGTAAATGTAAGGGTGTCTTATTAAATTACATTCCAACTTAAGTAGTGAATTTAAAATCACTACTTAAGTAGGGGTTGGGATTACCTGCATTTTTATACTTTTAGCCTATAACAGAATTATTTTTGCTTAGTTTAACCTTCATAGTCGTATTTGTTTTTTGTGCCGCCATAGCATCGGCCAGTATTTTGGTGGCCCACCAGCTCATTACCACCTACAATACCGAATTTCATCGTAACTACTTTTATTTTTTGGCCACCTTTTATTCATTTGCCTTTTATGGCATTTGGGCACCGATCATTATGCGGGTCATCCTCTCTTCAATTGAGGTGGAGGTTACGACCGTGGAAAAGGTAACCCATTTTTCACCTGTACTTGGCGTCCCCTTCCTACTTATTTCCTGGTATATGTTAATTAAAATGGGTTTTTCCGTAGTTGCTGTAGAGTCAAAGAACAAAGCTTTTCGGATCTATCTTATTTTTTTGGCATCTGTCATCGCTATCGCATCCGGAATTTACTTTTCAACTAATACCGTTCCTTCGTTAATTACAGCACATCCCATGTATGCGGAAATGGTAATATTCATTGGTTTGGAACTGGGATATACGCTCCTATTTGTTGGTATTGCCCGGCACTATTCCAAAAAACAAAAACCAGCTACTAAAAAAATGGTCCTCCAATTTATAATTTTGATGTTTGGGAGCCTTGTATTGCGACTATTGGTATTGGCCTTTGCCTTTTCCAGTCCATGGCTGATTGCCCTATTGATATTGGTGTACTTTATGTCGAGTTTTGTCCCTGTATTTTATCTGAAACTCCGTTCCCATTTGATATTTGCACCTTTGCATTCCGAAAACCCGAATCAAGGAAAAAAGGAATTCATTTATAGCAAGTATGACATCTCCAAGCGGGAAAAAGAGATTATTGAGCAGATCTGCCTGGGCAAGACCAACCAACAAATAGCGGACGAACTGTTTATTAGCCTACAGACGGTAAAGGACCATACCCATAGGATTTATACCAAAATCGGTATAAATAGTCGAATGAAGCTGGTACGCTTGGTGAACGGGTAGGATTGCGGTTTTTCAATCTCTCTCAATTTTTATCTTTATTTTGAAAATTATTACATGGGGTCGTTTATTTGAACAATGGCAACGACTTCCTGTGTGGCCCTCCCCTCAAATTTGATGTACCTCGGCTTGGAGCAGGTCGGTATCCAGCACCAAATAGGTGGCGGGGATATCCATCAGCCCTCCCCCATGATAGCCCATAATGGCCCCTGGATTGATCAGTAGGGTGTCACCCACCATTTCATCGTTCACCATGGTATGGTTATGTCCATAGCACACTATATGGAACCCTCCATTCTCCGCAATGGCCCTCGCTTTATCCGGGTAATGGTTCATGGCCACTGTACGCCCACCCAAGACACTTTTAAAATATTCCCCATGAATGTGGATATTCGAATACTTTTTTGAGTTTGCCATGATGGCCGCAACATCCCCATCGTTGTTGCCAAGTACCATATGGATAGGTCCGGAATACCCCCGCCCCAATAAATGGATGACAAAGGGCGAACAAAGGTCCCCACAGAACAGCATCGCTTCCGTAGCCTGTAGCTCGGGCCTGGCCAAGGCTTTTTGCAGGTTCCAAATGTTGTCATGGATATCGGACATTAGGGCGATTTTCATTTGAAGTATCTTTTTATATCGTTACTGTTCCAGTTGCAGCAAGTCGGTTATTTTTTGACCATCGTTTATATTAACTCTTGCTTATGATGTAGAATTCTCAAAATATAAAGGGCATCATTTTGGACTACGAAATGAATAGCATATTTAAAACTATCAAAGTGGGACCTTCTAACATTGCGATAGTAAATCTGATAGAGGAAAGGATTGGCTTTTAAATACGTTAGCTGTTTTATAAAATCATCATCAAAAAGCCTTTCCATACCGGAAATACGGTAATGACATTTGGCTGTTAAAATATCCTTCTCCGCATCTTTTGAAACCTTAACTGGATATTCCATTTCGGCTCATTACTTCTTCAATGGTTGAAAACTCAATTTCATCTTTATCAAACTTATTTAAAAGGCCATCCATCATATCCATGTACTCCTTTGACGGCACTTCTAGTTTTTTGGCCTGTTCTATAGCCAAAAACTCAAGATAGTTCTTGAGACTGCGATTTTGCCTTTTTGCTTCGGCCTCCAATGCCAAAATGACCTTTTCGTCCAAATGTAATTCCTTACGTATCATAATCGAATATTAATTATACGTACAATATACGTAATATTACCGAAATAATTACCAATCAATCCCATATGTAAACATTACCAACCATGCATTTATAATTTTTGTCGGTTTCAGGCCATAATTTCCCAAAATAGTATCCTCATCAAGGGCCTAAAATTTATAGCAGAAACGACCTCTGTTTCAGCATTTATAATAACAATAAATACTATATATAAATCAGGAAAAGTATCAGGTTCGTCCTACCGCCCCCTATCCTCCCATTTAGAAAAACTTGAGCAATCGTACACATTTTGGCAAATGTCTTACCGGCATTTTGTCCAAATTTTCCCATAAAATTCCATCATCCAACAAATAAATATAGAAGAATTTAATAGAATTAAACCTAATTCCACCCGATTCATTAAAAATTAGGCTTTGTTTTTCTTAACAACTCTGTTTAGTCTAATAACGAAAATATAATAGGTCAGGAAAATAAAAACAATCCAACCAAAACTGATTGTAATTAATGCCTCAACAGAGGCCTTATAGCGATTTATTAAGCTCATATACATAAACAATAGCATAATTCCGTAAACTGCCCAGTTTATATATTTCCATACTCCTAAGGGTCGTTTAATCTTTTTTTGTTTCAGGTTCTTGCGTTTCATTGTAATCCAAATTCCGGACAATACCAAGGAGGAAATTCCCAACCCTAGAACAAACCAGATTATTTTAGTAGGTATTCCTCCCCAATATCCAAAATGAAGCGGGTCGGCAATATCGTTTAACCACATAGTTGTACTAATTTGGTCGGCTTTTTGAGAAGAGATAACCTCATAAGATCTTGGATCCAAATGCACCCTATTGGCCCTTTGGCGTACTAACGGAACATTACTTTTACCTACTAACCCAAGTATATCCGTTTGCTTATATGGAATGTATAAATTGCCCACATGAAGTCCAGGGATCTCTTTTTCGGCTATGGCAATCGCCTTATCATAATCAATGTTATAACTTAAATTATTATCTGCTACATTATTTTGAGTGAGGTCGGTTATTTCCAATTGGGGCATCTTTGGGTTTACTTCGCCGCCAATTCCACCTACATTGGCCCGCTCTATAAAATACCAAATTCCAGTAATAGAAAATAACAAAGTAAAAGGGACAGACCAAAGTCCGACCAATCGATGAAAACTTCGGAAAAAAACGAGCGGACCTTTTCCCGTTTTCAATTCAAATAGTTTACGCCACCATTTTTTATAAAACAATAATGCGGTAACCAATGAAATGAACAGGAGGAATCCAAAGATCAAAACCAAAAAATTTCCAATCTGAAACGGAATGAACAGAAAATAATGCAGATCCCTAAAAAAGCGCTGAATAGTAATCGCGGATTCCCCTTGTATTTTTCCTGTATAGGGATTGGCAAATACATAGCTCAGTGCATCCCCTTCCATTTTATAGAGGATATCGCATAGATACGGTTCTTCAGAACGCATCCAATACTGAATTCGGGCATCTGGATATGCTTCCTTAAAATTGGCGGCAATGAGGTTGCGGGAAGCATATTCGTTTTGTGGACTTGCCCGCATATCCGGATTAAAAAGCCAATCCATTTCATGACTAAGCGTGGCCAAGGTTCCTGAAAAGCAAACAATAAAAAATAAGATGCTGAGCTTTACACCTATCCAACTATGGATCTTAAAAAATATTTTCTTATCCAATTTCATTTTAGAAGGTATACCCCACACTTAACAGATAATTTCTTGGCGTTCCAGGATATAAACGGGTATAACTATACCCTCCTACCCAATGGGTCTTGTCCGTGAGGTTATTGACCAAAAAGCGAATGCTAAATTTATCCACTTCATACGAAACCCCTGCATCCATAACCATATAAGAAGGCAGTTGAAGCGTTGGTTCCATAGTGTTGCGTTCCCCTACAAAATTGCTTCCCAAGGTAAGACCAATGCCTTTTAATTTCCCATAAAGAAAACTATATTTCCCAAAAATTCCTCCTTGATGCAATGGGGCGTTCTCTTTGCTAGTTCCTATTTCATCCAAAATATCACTTTCGGTAATCGTTGCCTCGTTATAGGCATAATTAGCGGTGATGCTCAAGTTGGGCAGAATACGTCCGTTAATGTCCAGTTCAATCCCTTTAGATTCCTCCTGTCCACGCTGACGGAGCAATTCGGGATTATTGGTATCATTGGCATTGATCAGAATGTTGTTGTTTTCTATATAATATATGGCAAGATTGGCCGCTAATTTATTGTTGAAAAATTCCCCCTTCGCTCCTGTTTCCAGCATAAAGGCATTTACTGGATCAAAAGGTCCGCCAGCTTGGGGGTTGTTTAAAGATGCCACACCTTGGGGCTGAAAACTTTCTGTATAGGTCCCATATAAGTTCATATTTGGAGTGGCCGAATAGACGAAGCCAATACGGGGAAGAAATTTATTTTGGGTGGTAATCTCTTCTTCGGGTTGGTCAAAATTGGAAACATCGTTATAATATTCCTGTCTTCCACCCAACAATAGCTGAAACTTGTTCCATTTAATTTGATCTTGGATATAGAAACCATAAGAGTAATATTTTGTAGGATCTGAAGGAGAATTGGTGAATATATAATCACTAAGTCTAGCAACATTATAGGTAGGGTTCTGTAAATCAAAATGCGGCACATTGGGTACAGGATTACCGTTTGCATCCCTAAGGAAATTGTCAAAATCTGCGGCACTGTTCGATGCACCACCACCCTCTAAAAGATATCCTCTTGCAAAAGACTGTGCATTACCAACAGGTTGCTTTTGTTCATTATAATCAAACCCAGCCACTATTTTATGTTCAAGATTTCCTGTTTTGGCCTTATAAACAAAATAGGTAGAAAGGTTATCGGCAATGGTCTGCCCTTGTCGCGTAATCACTTGCATTCCCATTAAAGTTGGGATAGGATTCCCATTGGCATCAATGGCAAATTGATTGGAGGTACGGTGTTCTTCCAGATCCTCATCAAAAAGATACTTGATATAAGAGGCATTAAAAGAAAGATTATCGGTGAATTCGTGATTTAAGGAAAGAGTGGAATACACAACATCGCTTTTATGAAAATCGCTGGTCTGTCCTATAGCAAAAGAAATAGGGGTAGCGTAAATATCTGTCCCGGCCGTAGCCCCAAAAATAGGTTGCCCACGATCCAATTTTCCATCAAAATTGGTGATGACCAGGTCAAAATTAATACGGGTCCTATCCGTAGGCAAGAATGAAATGGAAGGAGCAATCACATAGGACTTATATTCCTGAAGATCCCTGAAAGAATCCGAGTTTTCGTACGCTAAATTAAGTCGGTATAGCAAGGTTTCTTTTTCGTTTATGGGACCCGTGAAATCGGCAGTGGTCCTAAGGGTATTAAAACTTCCTAAAGTGAAATTAATTGCTTTCCGATCTTCTGCCAAGGGTTTTTTGGTAACCCTATTCATAATACCCCCAGGAATCGAATTCCCAAACATGGCCGATGCCGGTCCTTTTATAACTTCTACCCTTTCAATATTGGCCAGTAAGGGTTCAGGGCCAAATAACCCCACAACCCGAAGGCCATTGATATAGGTGTCACCAGAACGGAATCCACGGAAGGTGAAATCATCATAATAGGAATACATATTAACACCACTAATGTTTTTTATAACATCGTTTACCCGAAATGCCTGTTGATCTGCAAAGACTTCTTTGGTCACATAACTTACCGCCTGAGGGATGTCTTTAATGGCCGTAGCGGTCTTGGTTGCGGCAAACGTTAGATTGTTCTTATATGATTTTTCCCTTCTTCCTGTTATCTCAACCTCTTGCAATTGTTCACTGGCAGCAACTAGGACAACATCTAAGGTTGCACTCTCTTTATCGATAACTGTTATGGTTCGGCTCAGTGGAATAAAACCTATAAAAGTTACTTTTATCGTATGGGTTCCAGGTGAAAGGTTCTGAATAGTATAGTTTCCTTCGTAATCGGCAATGGTACCCTCGTTTTCGGCAACCATAATATTGGCGCCCATTAGCGGTGCCCCTTCTTGATCAAGTACCCTTCCTTTTAAAGTAGCTTGCGCAATCAATATGTTTTGAATAAGGAAAAAGAGAGTTAATGAGAAATAGAATTTTTTCATGGATAATTTTTTTAAGGTGCAATGATACGCATTTATTCTTATTTAGACCAAATATGAATAAAAGATATTATATGATTCATACAGACTTTAGATAAAAAACAATCTTAAGACCCTGAACGACATCCATAGACTGCACCAAAATCTGATGGGGCTATTAAATCGGGATCCAGGCAATCCATCAGGAAATTATAAGGTCTCCCTGAAGATAAGGGACAACAATGATCTTCTATTGAACATCGCCAGCCTTCTGGAAGTATGTGTATTTGCCCTGGACGGGAACGGAATGCTCTTGTTCCCAAACCATCAAAATGTAACCAAACACGACAGCGTTTGCAGGGTGCTGGAACTGGTCCTCAATATACTGCCCCACAGTCAAATGGATTTTATGGACTATGTGACCGAAAAGCTGAACGGTTTGGACCATACCAAAACAAAATCACCTAAAAATCAACACCTATGAACCCGAACGAAGAAAAACTGATCAATAGCCTAAAATATCAGGCGAAGGACCATCACCCTACCCTAAAGCCCCACCCCCTCTTTAACAATAAATATGAAGTAAGCTTCTTTTATGTGGACAACCACCTGGATCTCTTACTAACAGTACGTGTCATGCTCTACCTTGCCAAGAAGGTGATCGACCCGGAATTGTACGATGACATCAATGAACGATATGAAAAAGAGTATCTCCGCCAAATATTGACAATTGCCAACCGGTTAATGCCCCAGGGAGAGGAAGAACTTATGGACCATCTCAATCTTTATTATAGGGAGGAAAAATTGAGGGAAGGGTTACAATAACAATGGGAAAAGAATGTAATTTGAAGGGAGGTTAGCAATACAAATTAAATTACCAAAACGAATAAATAAAACGGCCAATGAAACTGAAGACCAGTAAATCAGTAAACCACTGCTTAAAACAACCGAAGATGTTGCGGATATCTATATCGCACTTGAGCCCAACATCTGAAGGCATTTGGCATATAACTTAAAAAAAGATGACCAAAGTGTCATATTTTTAGAGCTCTTGTAACTAAAGTAATATAGACAAAATATAAGAATGGTCAAAGAATTTGAAACCACTTTTCTAGAGGCATTGGAACAAAATGAGCAAAAGGTGCTGAGAATTTGTTACGCTTACTCTAAAGATGCTGAAGATACCAAAGACCTTTTCCAAGAAGTATTGATCCAAATATGGCAATCAATGCCCAATTTTAAGTCCAACTCCTCATTGTCCACCTGGATATTCCGTATCACCCTGAATGTTTGTGGCAGAGTTTGAACCCAACCACGTAATTCTTTATATATCAACCAGTTACAGTCTTAAAGAGACAACTGTTATCCGATTTGTTGACGATACTTCAATGAACTCAAAATAAATTGCTTTACTTTCTGACGGTGCAAATATAAACTTTGTTAAATATTAAAACAATCTATTTAACCGTAAGTTTTATAAGCGCACAATTATTAGACTAACCTTTCCTCCAAAGCATTCTTCCATTTATAGAACCCTTTTTTATCTTCGCTATAGTCATGGATTATCCTACTGAAATTTTCGCTTTTGGTTTCCAAAAATGATTGGCGCCCATTTTTACGTATCCAGTTCAATTTCCGGTTGATGCGTTCCAATTCTATTTTGAAAAAAGAATGTTCTTTCGAAAGATGCCAAACATAGGTCGCCTCTTTGGTGTCTAATGTTTCCAAAACAATGTAAAATTTTTGTTCTCCCTCTAAAAGGAAAACGAATGAAAATGGATTTAAAACAAACCTAATTTTCAGCTTTTTATTCTGATGCTGTTTTGCTAGATACAATAACTGCTTATGGTGGACATACTTGCTGTTTTTCAATAGGCTTTCCAGTAAATTTTCTTCAGAACCAAAGAAAGAACCTATTGTTTTAGGAGCTTCTTCAATATCCTCTTTATTTACAAACTTTCCACTCCTAATAAACTTTTGTTCAATAAACTGAAATTTTACACTATCCACTATTTCTTTATTGATATGGTCAATATCTTCCGAAGTGGCCAGTTGTGAAACAACTACATCATTTTCAAATCCAACATGTATACGAACTTTAACGGATTTTGAATTTAGAACTTTGGAAAAGTAAGGCTTTAACACCTCGAATTCTGGCTGTACTTCTTCATTCTCGATTTCAAATTTAAGTGAAACACCATTTGATAGTTTATACGAAAAACAGACCATCCCGTAATGAAAATCCAAATCATGGATTGCGATTTTGATAATCTTATCGATGTCACTTAGAGGCATTCTGTTTTCAATGGTTTCCTGTAAATCCTCAAATAAGGTAGCTTGTCGGTCTAGATTTCGGTAGTAAGTGTTCCGTTTTAAAAAGAGCCTGTTCAAATATGGGATTTGTTTATCTCGATAATCATAAATAATAGGTGTTAATTCAGAACGTTGTACCCTTCCTATATATTGGATTAGTTTGCCCTTAAAGGCAAACGGATAGACCAAAAATAAGCAGGATATACTTTGAATATCCACTCCTTCACCAAAAAATTGCCCAGTAGTGATAATAGTTTGATAGTTGTCCTGCTCGATGCTTTTCCATTTCATGGCACGTGAATTTACATTGTCATCACCGGAAATCGGAACAACTTCGTATTGATTTTTCAGATACTGATGCAGCGTTTGGATGTGTTCCTTTCGCTCTGTGATTATTACTACTTTTCTACCTTTGTTCAGTTCATCTTGAACATCGCTTAAAATCAGTTTATTCCTTTCGGAATCGTGGACCAATATTTTGGAAAGGGTTTCAAAATTGTCAGTTTTTGAGTTAAAGGGAACATTAAGGTTGGTTTCCCGAATTACAACCCGTGCTTTTTTGTAATGTTCAATTTCTTGGGGCTTGATTTCAGAAATGATATTTCCCAAATAGACGAAAAATAGTTTTTCATCATTGTTTTTCCGAAAAGGGGTAGCCGTTAACCCATATTGATAATAAGGAGAAAGTTTATGGATAACCTTCCGAAAGGATTTAGCTGGAATATGATGGCATTCGTCAATGATAATGGTGCCAAAAGCAGATGCCAATTTTCCCATATCATTTTCATTGGATAATTTCTTTGCCAAAGTTTGAATCAATGCCACTGTTATCTGCTTACCAATCTTCATCTTTCCTTGGCCTATTTTACCGATTTCTCTTTTTGGAATACCGAAGAATGTTTCAATTCTATCCGTCCATTGGTCGGCAATCTGTTTTCTATGGGTAAGGATTAATGCAGGTTGTTGTTTATGCTCAATAATTTTCAGCCCAATAATTGTTTTTCCCGAACCCGGAGGGGCTACAATGATTCCGAAATCTTTTTTTGTCGCTGTTTCTACTGGATGGAATTGATGTTTTAGCAATTGAATTGTAGATGAAAACCCAACTTTATTCAACTGTTTTCTTTGATCTATAAATTCATAATCAATATGTTGTTGCTTACAAAACCGAACCAAGTTTCCTATAAACCCTCTTGGAATTTCAATGGTGTTCTCGGTTTCATCGATAAGTTTGAAATACCGCTCCGTTTTCCAAGTACTTCTTCCAGTATTTTTTTTAATCGCATAATTGGCATTGAAAAAATTCAAATGTTCTTTTAGAAAATCGACTATTGGTGGGATTAAGCCTCTTCGATTGATTATAACACTGCTCTTCAAGATAATATGCAATCTTCCAGAACTGGAAATGCTGTTTTTGAAAAGAACTCTTGCTTCTTCTTTTTGATTGGATAATGCTTGTAAAACCTTATCCAAATGAATGGTCGAAACTTTTTTGATGGCTTTTAAAAATTGCCATTGATTTTGGATAGGTGAAAATGTTTCGAGATCGATAAAACAGGAATTTCCATATTGAAAAGCTGTTCCCTGAAGTGGAAGGGCAATCAAGTTTCCAAACCCTTTTCCCGATAGATAATCCTGATTTGGAAAC
This sequence comes from Arenibacter sp. P308M17, assembly GCF_003426735.1. Taxonomy (GTDB): domain Bacteria; phylum Bacteroidota; class Bacteroidia; order Flavobacteriales; family Flavobacteriaceae; genus Arenibacter. The sequence continues at coordinate 232,157 of NZ_QVON01000001.1, read as the reverse complement.
AGTCTGTCAAAACTTGTGTTCTTATCAAATAGCGAAAAAATGCCCGCTTGCTCAAAAAGTTTCAATATAATCTTTCTGCTTTTTGTAGCCAGGTATGGTTGTTCAAAAAACACCCATACATGTCCGCCATTTCCGGAACGTGAACGTTCCAAATAAGCAGGAATTCCATTTTCCTTACAAATACCTATGGCTTTGACGGATTGCTCTTTCCAGTCTTTCTTGTCAAAATCGGCCACGATAAACCAAGAGGTGTTATCCTTTAAAAGCGGATAAACACCAATAAATTGCTCGCCTTTTATATGTTTTGATAATTGATGGCCATCTAATTTTAAATAGGTCTTGTCTTTATAATTACTGAATGTTCCTCCTTTCTGCTTGTGTAGGCGGTACATATAGGGGTCGTAATGATAGGCAGGCATGTAGCTACTTTTATTACCCTTTTCCCATCGCAAGGCAAATACATCGTCTCGTCCTTTGAACAAGAGTTTTAAGAGCTGTATTTGTTCTTGGAGTTTCATTCCAGTGTTTTGTAATTAGGACATCGACGGGAGCGTTTTATGCTTTCTATACGGTAACTTTAATCAAATGATTTCAAATAATATAATGTGGCTATTTTTTGTTCGGTAATTCCGCTGCATTTTTACCTTTCATTCTTTCGTTGACCAAATCTCCCAAGAATTTTGCAAACGGTTCGATGTTCTGTCTTACACTCGCTTCCTCCAATGCCTGCATATATTCATCCCGCTTTTCTACGGGAATTACGGTCCATGGATAGCCCCCGGAGGCCAGCATTGTATTCATCAGGAATCTGCCCATACGACCGTTGCCATCCATATACGGGTGGATAAAAACAAAGACAAAATGGCCCAGCACGGCGCGCACGGAAGCCTCGGACTCTTCCTCCAACAGTTCAAATAGTATGGGCATGGCATCGCGCATGGCTTCTACATTTAGGGGAACATGTTTGGAGTTTCCGATGTACACTTGGCTATTGCGGTAACCGGAAAGGTCGGAAGCCTTCAACAGGCCTGCCGTTACACTTGGGTCGAACAACTGCCTGTACCATGTGGCATGGTCTTTATCGACCTGTGTTCCTGCATTTGCTCCTTCCAATATGGCTTTGATGCTCCGCTTTACGGATTGGAAAGCCTGATAATAGCCCCGGGCTGCCATCGCATCCCGTTGTTTCCGGTCCCCTTCGTTTTCCTCGGTGTCCCATTCGCCGGAACTCACTTTTTGAATCAACTCAGGGGTCACCCGATAGCGCTCAATGGACAGGGAATGGTAGGCATCCGTTATGTATATATCGTCCACGTCCTTCATATAGGATTCATGGTCGGTCCGTATGCCGGGGGCTTGGGGAAAATTGGCCATTACAGCCCCACGCATCTGTAGCCATATCAGGCGTATGCGGTTGGCATAAGGAGAACGTTCCCTTGCCGACAATTTCAATTCCAATTTGGCATCAAAGGGATCTTCCTCCCGGATGTCATAATCGGCCTGTTTGAAGGTTTCCATAATCTGGTTGGCTATTCTGTTACGTTGGATGTTACGAAAAGCCCCGGCCAATCGACCAGCCAATGTGGTATGCCCGTTTTCCAATAGTATGGGCAATAATTCCGAAGCATCCCGTATCAACGACAGCGTGGTACGCGCATCAATGGCATTGCTTGTATACACCGACACCCCTGCATAAATGAGGGAGGCCTGTAAACTATACATGCGGATGCCTTCTTCTATTATGGTCTGTTCCGAAGTAGGTATATCGGTCTTCAAATTGAACAGGGAGGTGTTATAGGGTAACGGAGTAGGCTTATTATTGCCCTTGGGCGACCGTATATGCAATTGCTGCGGCACCGACCGGTTCCCGGCATGGAGCAATAAGGATTGGTCTGCCGAAAGCGACCAATCGTCTCCATATTTTCGGTTAAGAAACCGTGCTATAAATTCCCAATATGAACTATACCACGCTGTGGTTTCACCATCTTTCCCATTGGGGTCTGTGGCAATATACCATCCTTTGGTGACTTCCTGTAAAAATCCATTTTTGACAAGCAATTGACGGTGTTTTACATTAGGAATATCATCGGTATGAATTCCTACTATACCCTGGTCCTGTAACCCTTTCAGAAAGCTAAGGGCTTCTGCGAATCGTTCTCTGGGGGTTGCCATGTTGTTGAATTTATTTTTTTAATCTTTGTTTTCGGGCTAAAATTAGTTTTTTATATCGTGTTAATCTTAGTAAAAACAAATGTACTGAAATTAGCAAATATAACCGTGTTAAAATTAGTAAATGCATGTTGATGTATTTTCGAAACACAAAACATAATGGCTCAACTTGGTCAATACGTCCCACTTCAAGTTTCTTCTTGAAACCATTGAGGAAACGTTTTCTCCAGTCGTTCTAACAGAGATGACCCATTGGTATTGAAACAGGTACAATAGTTCCCTTGCCATTAATGTTGATCAAATTTTTAAACGCATTCGGAACCAATTATCCAACAAAAAACATTCAAGTTTTAAGAACTAGTATTAATCTATCGTATCCTTATTTTACATCAATCTTTAACATTTAAACCCGAATCTTACCATAACTTACCTGCGCATGGATGCTGTCCGATTTTTGTAGTGTTCCTTTAGATTTGTTAATTTTACCTTTCATAGATACTCCATAGATACTCCATAGATACTCCATAGATACTCCATAGTTAGTCCATAGATACTCCATAGATACTCCATAGTTAGTCCATAGTTAGGATGTATATGAAAATAGGCTAGGTCCGCCCCTTTTTGACGGGGTAAAATAGCTCCGTTTCAAGGCACTTATTACCCTTCATGGACTGCAAAATACGCTCCGGGATCCTTTGCGGAAAACGAAGCCAAAATGCAGTGTCTTTATGAAGCTATTATCAGGGTTATTGTGCCTTATGTAACCATAAAGCAATGCTTAAATTTGAAAATCGACGGTGCAGCCTCTTAATTCCAAAACCTTTACGCATTGACCCTTACCTTTTTTCCTCCCGCCTCTCTCAACACAGACTTCGAAAATAGGCCGTTCCTTAATGCCGTGAACCTATGGTGCCGAAAAATCATTGACCGTTATTACATAGCACAATAAATGGTCTTAGAAGTTACTTATCCGGCCCATCTTCTTCCGTAGTGGAGATGCCATTGCCGTAAAGAATTATTGAAGCCTTGGAAATAATTTAGGCCATGGCATCGGTCCTTAAAATCCTGAGATTTTAGGGACCACCTAGTGAAGAAGGGTCTTTTCTTTTGTTTCGTTTTATTCATTGCCTGTCTATTTTGGAAAAAGGTATTCATGAACCTCCTGCGTCGGTTTCTTTGGACAAGCAAAGAAATCGAAGATTCATGAATACCTTGAAATAAAAAATAATGAACTAAATCGAAGATTCACGAAAACCGATAAAAAACCTGTCTGCCGAACAGGCAGGCAATAAAAACCAATTGAGTAAAATGAAAGAAAATAAGAAGAGGGGACTCATTTAGTTGTCCCTATGTTGTCCCCCTTAAAAAAAGAAAGGCCTCGCATTTCTGCGAAGCCTTTGCTACAAGTAGCTCCCCCTCTTGGGCTCGAACCAAGGAGAGTAACTTTTTGTAATCCAACTATTTGACAACTTGCCAACTTAATGGGCAACCGAATTGTATGCCTTTTCTACTAAATTTATTATTTTAAAATTGCTACTAATTTTTCTCTTTCTGTCCAAAATATGGCTTCCTGTCCTGTGTGTTCCTCAAGAATGAAAAGTTGTTTGGAAATTTGATTATACTCAAATCCATCAGCAGTATTATTAACCAACACAAGCTTATTATCTATATGATCTTTATATTTAGAAGAAGCCGCAATTTCGAAATTCATATTAGTTCTTGCTATACAATTTCTAAAATTGGAAGGATTTGAACCTGTTACAAAACTCACAAGGCTTAATCTATTCCTTCTTTCGATCAATGCGCTAAACCTGACTGAACGATATTCATCCCTATCTAGACTAGCTTGAAAAATGGGATTATATTCCTTAAGGTTTGAACCTATATAAGTATTTGCCTTAGTCCTAAACGTATTTCTTTCCTCTATTTCTTTTGCATCTTCAAATTGAACTGTTGCAGCAGATGCACACATAGAAACAAACTGAGCCATTTCATAAACCATGTTGGGGATTAAGTTCGCCTTTGTAGTTGTTTTATAATAATGTTTAATGCCTTGTTTATCCTCTGTTCTTTTAACTTCATAATAAGCTTCAAAATGATAAAGAATCTTTAACAGGCATTGATTTTCATAATCAATCTCAGATTCGTAAGCCTCAGAATTCAATAGACCACCATCAGAAACAATATATTTTCCACCACGCTCCGTTACATAAATTGAAACAAACTTACTCGTAGTTGTTGAATAGGGTGTACTTATTTCTATGGTATCTTTTCCTCTCAGCTTAAAGGACCATAACTGGTCAAAGCTTTCTCGGACATTAATTGCTATTTTTTCTAGATTATTCATATTGTACACCTTCTGTAGGGTTATCTTTATGACTATCGAAATCTAATTCAGTAGGAGGTGTTTGAATTATTTCAACATAATATTCATTTTTGTAATATGTCCTAGACTCATCACAGTAATGTGCCATACACAGACTTATATCATTGAGTAAAGCATCACATTCCGTGGCTTTCTCTAGTGGGGCAGTTTTATATGCAATGTTTCTACCATCGGAATCAAATTTATGGAAATGGGGCGTTTCTACTTTTTGATTTGGAAGTTCTACATCTGGAACTCTATTGTAATGTGCTACACCGTCGGAGTCAAATCTAAAAAATGGAATTCCAGTGTATTCTGGAGCTCTTAATTTGAATTTAAAATCTTTTTTGTTTTCTATTCTGGACTCTATAATTAATTCTAGCTTTTCAGGAACAGATACATGTTCAACATTTACTTTTTTAACTCTTGTATTTTGATGGTTTCCCTTTAGTTCATCAAGTGTTATTGTTTGAATAGAAGTATTCTTAATCTCACCAATTAATTCTTCATACCTTTTGTAATTTTCCCGAATTTCTTTAACTGGTTTTTCCATAAATTAGTGTTTACAAATCTTTATTAATAATATCCTATATCCCTGCAACTACATTAATTCACTACTAAAAATTTCAAAAAGAATTCATCTTTCATTTTTCAACCGGCCGCACCACCATACAAATAACTTTGAAATCCTATAAACGATTCTCTAATGGTTTTAATAGCCCCTAACTCACGTTTTGCATCGGCAATAGCCTTGTATTTCAATTCCAGTAAATCGGGCAGTTTAGCATCGTCGAGTTCGTCCACACCTTCTTTTACATACTGATCCAATACAAAATTTAGGAAATCCTGCTGCTTGGGATTGTAATCTCCTAATTGAACCTTTGCCTTCTCTGCCCTTTCTAAACGCGGAACCAAGTCCTTATGATAGGCCACATAGTTTAAAACATCAAAGAGGTCACTATTTTCGCCATGAACCAAATTACGTAGATCTTCCAATTGCGAATTGGTATAGCCCTTTTCATTCAGCTCTTCCAACAACTTCTTTCTTGTAGTGGGCAAGCTCCAAATCCTTCTCAGTTCTTCTTCATTTTTAAAGAATGAGGGCAAGTCCCCGAACAGTTGTTCTATAAACTCTTTGGCTGAAATAGGCATGCCTGAAGGGCTCCAGAAAGAAGTTTTAACCATGGAATCTATTTCACGAACCTTAGTGTCAGACAACCTTATCTTTATCATTTTCTTAGTAGGGACATCACAAACACAAGGGTCATTTTTACAGACCTCACAGATTGGGGGTGGTTCATTAACGCAAGCACATGGTTTTGGTTGTCCACATACTTTACAGTCACCTTTACCTCGTTTGCCTTTTTCATAAGGTTCTGGTTCCAATGGCTCACCATCCCATTCAGGGTCTTTAAAATGGTCGTGAGCATTTACAAAATCGAATACTGTGAAATATTCCTTTCCATCAAATAAACGAGTGCCTCTACCCACAATCTGCTTAAACTCCACCATAGACTTTACAGGCCTTAGCAATACTATATTTCTAATCTCTGGTGCATCTACCCCCGTACTCAACTTCCTGGAAGTGGTCAAAATGGTAGGGATATTTTTTTCATTATCCTGAAAATCCCTTAAATGCTTTTCCCCTACCTTGTTATCATCCGCAGTTACCCTATGACAGTAATTGGTATTTTTGCTCTTCGAATATTGATTGATCAGATCCCTAATGGCAGCAGCATGCACTTGGGTGGCACAGAACACCAAGGTCTTCTGGTTCTGGTTAATAATATCCATAAATATCTTTACCCTATATTCCTCACGGGCCTTGATTTCTATAATTCGATTAAAGTCAGCTTCCGTATATTTTTTGTTGGTTTCAATCTCACCTGTTTCTACATCATCATCCCCAGTATATTCATATTCGTCTATGGTAGTACTAATTTCTTTCACCTTGAAAGGGGTCAAAAAACCATCGTTGATACCTTCTTTTAGGGAATAGATATATACTGGATCACCAAAATACTTATAAGTGTCACCGTTAACGTCTCGTCTTGGTGTGGCTGTAAGCCCCAATTGGACAGCTGGACTAAAATATTCCATAATAGCGCGCCATGTACTTTCATCATTGGCACCTCCACGGTGGCACTCATCTATAATAATAAAGTCAAAAAAGTCTTTAGGGTATTCGCCAAAGTTCGGTGTTTCATATGGTCCAGACATGAAGGTCTGAAAAATGGTAAAGAAGATATTACCATTCTGGGGTACTTTACCACGTTTTCTTATTTCATCTGGCGCAATGCGCACTAAGGCATCTTCTTCAAAGGCATTGAATGAGTTAAATGCTTGGTCTGCCAAAATATTTCTATCCGCTAAAAACAATATTCTAGGACTTCGTTGTCCATCACGTCTTAAATTCCATTTAGCATTGAATAACTTCCAAGCTATTTGAAACGCAATTGCTGTTTTTCCTGTTCCCGTAGCAAGAGTAAGTAAGATTCTGTCCTTTTTATCTGCAACGGCCTCTAATACCTTTGTAATGGCGTTATTTTGATAGTAGCGCGGTTGCCATGTGCCACCCCTATCTTCATACAGAACAGAAAACAAACGCTCTTTCCAATCTGCTATTTCCACCTTATACTCCTCCTTAGGTGTTGGAAAGGTCATCTCCCAAAGTTCATCTGGTGAAGGATACTTACTCACATCACCTTCAGTTCCTTCATCCATGTCCACACCATATATTTGAAGTCCATTGGTAGCATAGGAATATCTAATATTCAGCCGCTCAGCATAATCCTTAGCTTGCCCAACGCCTGTCGTATAGTACTGGTCTCGTTTTTTGGCCTCAATGACGGCGAGGTTTCTATTCTTATATATAAGTACATAATCTGCTCTTAGTTGAGAATAATTACGCACCCCAGGTTTTTCTTTATTGGTGATAGGAAATTGTTTGAATACCCGTGAACCCTCTACTGTTCCCCAGCCGGCTTTCCTAAGTGCAGGATCAATGTATTCAAATTCTGTTTGGGCTTCATTCATTATTTAACCAACCATTTTTTCTATAAAATCAATTCTTCCTATTAACCAATCTAAGTCCACATCACTTATATTCATATCGTTATTCCGGAGTATAAATATATTTTCAAATTTTTTTTGGTCATAATTAGTAGTTAATATCAATTTGCTTTTTCCTTCTACACTTTCCAGGTATTTTTTAGCATAAAAATCACCCTTAATGTAATTACAATAAGCATAAATAAAAGTGGCGAACATAAAACTCAGAACTCTTTTCTGTCTTTCCTCATCACCCTTGTTAACCTTAAATTCCATTTCTAATTTATTTACCAATTCTTGTGGAGTATATGCCTTATCAACTATTTCTCTAATAAAATCTTCATTGTATTTCTTCAAAAGGATAATTAAAAGAATAATTTCAGGGAAGGTATACTGGTTTGAGGAAAATGATGAAAGAACAATTTTGAAATGGGCGATTATTTTTTCAATTGCCCTCAAATTAAGAGTTTTATTTAAAATCAAAACGATAAAAGTTTCTAAAAAATTTGCGAACTCAACATTTAAACCACGACTATGTAATCTAGTTTGTTTTTTATAAAATTCCTCTATTCCGAAATATTCAAAGTAATAGTCAACTACTTTTTCTGCATCGGGATTTGGAATACTATATTCCAAATCAATGAACCTTTTTAGATATTCCTTCGAATCAAAATTTTCGCTGCCATATGCACCTTTAATTGCATGGCACAACTGGCTTTTGTCAATGGACAAAACAAAAACAATACCTGGAACGTTGAAAAAATGCTTTACCTTTTCTAAAATTTGCACGCTGTAATTTGGTCTACACCTATCCAATTCATCAATAAAAAACACAATAGGTCTTTTATTGTCCACTGATTCAACGAATTTTTCAAGACTTTGTCTGAACTCAAGAATTCCTTTTTTTCTCTCCTTTATCTCTTTTAAACTGCTTTCTATTTCGTCCGTAGTAAACTCTACAGCAGCCTCTGCTACTATAGTAACAGCTTCATTACCCACAAATTTTCCAACGGCTCCTTTAACTAATTCGGGCGCAGCCTTTTTCATGAACTTTGCTGTTTTACTAATTAAACTATCGAAATTTTCATATGACTTCTCCCTAAGCTCCTCGAGCTCAGCTATTAATGATAGGATAACATCATCATGAAAATCATTCTCCCATGCGTTGAAGTAGAGGGTGCTGAATCCTATATTTTTCAGTTTTTGCCGCCACATATTTATAAAAGTGGTCTTGCCTTGACCCCATTTGTTATCTATAGCCAATACAAAACCATCTGAATAATTTTCAGTAATACTAGTCAACACATCAGCATACTGTTCCCTACCTAATTTACAATTTACAAAAGGGTTGTTTTCAGGTATTACTATGTCATTATGCTTAATTTTCATACCTCAACAGCTTTATCTGTTAACTCCCCTGTGAACGCCATTTGAAGGATAGATTTTTTGAGTTCTTCGAGTGAATTTAATTTTTCCAGATATTGAATAATAAGTTCACTCGTACCTTCTCGTAATTGATGCATTACGCTAATATATTTGCCCTCAATAATTTTTGATGTTGGAATCGACAATATTGAACCTTTTACATCGCTATCAGTTACAGCGGGATAACTTGCTCCCCGTTGTAAGGACTCCATTCTATCTATGAATGTTGAAGTCAAAAGATAGAAAAATATCCAATCTGTACTAATCTTTTCATTTGGTCTTAACACTACATAACCAGTACTACAAATTTGACCATCTAGTTCTTCATCAATAATAGTTGCTCTTTTTAGTGTTGGTCTTGTAGTAGCAAATATTACATCGCCTTTTTCAATAATTTTTTTTGCTCGGCTTGGTGCATTCTTGTCATTAACTATTGCTGTTTCTGTCACTTTTAAAGTTTCTCTCGAAACTGAACTTAAATCAACGTACTGATATTCTTCATTTATATGGTCTTGCCACCTAATATTTTTTGTTTTCATACAAACTTTGCCCAAAGTCCTTTCCTCCCAACCCTCACCTTTTTGACTAAAGATATCGTTGAGTTTGGACTGGAACAGCTCCTTTGCATTTTCAATGTTTTTCTCAATATTAGCTTTAGCTTGGTCTATGGCCTCAAAGGCCTCGTCCAATAGGGCAACGATTTGTTGTTGTTCAGGAAGAGGTGGTGTGGGAACATCAATTTGCTTTAAAATTTTAACAGATGCTACGTTTTTTATGGCTGCTCCAACTGTGTTCTCTTCTATTCTTGCATCAAAGTCTGGACTGGTCATCCAATACCTTAGATATTCAACATCCAAAAACTTTTTTGGTGTAAGCTTCAAAAGTGCTTGATTAATTATCCCTTTCTTTATACTTTGTGGTACAATTGCAACTTTCCCCATTGTTCCGGAACAACTCATTATTAAATCGTTAGGCTTAAGCTCGAATCTTTTCATTTCATTGAACTTTTCCTCATCAACAAAATATCGTATCTCAGTAAATTGATCATAAATGGCATGCTGCTGTTCATAGACTGCATATCCATCCTCGACAAAACCACTTTTCTTTAGACTACCACCAAATGGACCTCTTACAAAATCACAAACTTCACCGAACTTTTTTAATACCATCATTTAAATTAACTCTTTAATCGATTGTAAAATTGCATTAGTTTCATCATCTAATGATTCCATTTCCGCTAATAAGTCCTTTGGGCTTCGTAATGCTGCTTCCTTTGGAATATTTGGGTTTTTAACAATCAGGTCATAGGTTTTTTCATCTATTGTTGCCACTTTTACATTCCACGATTGCTCCGTTTCAGGTTTGGTTTCTTGTAATTTTATAAACTCCGCTAAATCCTTATCATTTAAAGGATTGGTCTTACCCATGTTTCGCCCTGGGTCCAGTTGATAATACCAGATATTTTTAGTTGTTTCACCTTTCTCGAAAAATAACACCACAGTTTTTACTCCAGCACCTAAAAAGGTTCCCCCGGGCATATCTAATACTGTATGTAGATTACAACTCTCCAATAAATATTGGCGTAAGGCAACAGAGGCATTATCGGTATTACTTAAAAAAGTATTCTTTATGACTATAGCAGCACGACCTCCAGTTTTTAAGGTTTTTATAAAGTGTTGTAAAAACAGAAAAGCGGTTTCCCCTGTTTTAATATCAAAGTTCTGTTGTACCTCTTTACGTTCCTTTCCGCCAAAGGGTGGATTGGCCAGAATGACATGGTAACGGTTTTTCTCTTGGATGTCCCTTATGTTTTCCCCCAAGGTATTGGTATGGATAATGTTAGGGGCTTCTATCCCGTGCAAAATCATATTCATAATTCCAATCACATAAGCCAGGTTCTTTTTCTCCTTTCCATAAAATGTTCTTTCCTGAAGGGTCTGGAGATTATCCGTGGTTTTTTCCATGCGGTCATACATATACTCATAAGCCTCACATAGGAAGCCACAGGAGCCTGCCGCTCCATCGTAAACCTTCTCGCCTATCTTTGGGTCCACTACATTTATCATGGCCCTAATGAGTGGCCTGGGAGTGTAATATTGCCCCCCATTACGACCAGCATTACCCATATTCTTAATCTTGGTTTCGTACAACTCGCTCAGCTCATGCTTATCTGTTGATGACCTAAAGGGAAGCTCGTCGGCATAATCTAAAATATCCCTTAAAATGTATCCACTTTGAATTTTATTTTTTAACTCTGAAAAAATCTCACCTATTTTATATTCTATGGTCTGGGGGTTGTCTGCCGTAAGTTTAAATCCAGCCAAATATGGAAATAGCTTCTGGTCCACAAATTGGATAAGATCCGGTCCTGTCATTGCAATGTGATGGTCCAATTTGCCATCTGCCCCTTTAGGCATCGCCCAAATTGGCCAACGGTATTCTGGGTCTAATATGTATTGGTAGTATTCGTCTTTTAGCTCTGCTTCATCTGCTTTGTCTTGCTCCAGTTCGTCCAGGTATTTAAGGAACATAACCCACGAGGTCTGTCCTATATAGTCCAATTCACTATCTGCACCTGCATCTTTGTATAAAAGGTCGTCAATATTTTTAAAAGTTTGTTCGAACATCGGTCATTTTGAATTTGTCTCTAAAAATAAAAAAAGCAGCTATTAAACGACCTTTATTATTTTATTTCCGTTTATATTTCCATGATTGCACTAATTTTCAAAATTGCTTGCCATGAAACTTTAAATATATAAATAAAAAGGGCAACATATCTGCTGCCCTTTCTTTCTAAATGTATTTCCATATATATCCTCCACTGCGATCCCTTTCACCTCTACAACATCTAGAGATACAGGTTTTGGATATTCCTGTTTGCTTTGATGCTTCTGAAACAGATACATATTTAGCTACAAATTGATTCTGAAGGGATATTTGGTAAACTTCCTTCTTCCTTTTATCCATTTCTGGTATAAATGGCTCTGAACAATCATAACTCCAATAGAACCCTCTACAGGATTTATTATAGCCAAGGCATGCATTGCTTATAGATTTCCTAGATGAATTAACCGCCTTAGCAGCATGTTCTAATGAATCATAAGTCCCAACCAATCTTCCTTCATCCACACTATATTGGTAAACATTCTTTTGAACTCCACCTCCACAATCGGAATTATAGCCATCTTTGTTACTTTTATATTTCAAAATGTATTTTTTCTCCTTGCTAGCCATCTCATTGACATCATTGGCAGTATCTATTTGCTCCCAAGTAAAAGCCTCCGGACCATAAGTCCCGATAGCTTCCTGAAAATAACCTCCTAATCCTTTATTGGATTTTTGTATATGGTCCTGCATACGCTCTTCCAAACTTTTACCCGTCGCACCAATGTACACACCACCAGATTGGAAATTGACCGCCTTATATATTATATAATTACTATTTTCTTTCTCCATTTCCAGTCCCCAAGTTAATTTTATAAACTCCCTCATTACCCTCTTTCCTTTCAATTAAACCATCTTGAATTTGATGTCCAATTTTTTTATACAGGGTATCCTTCGACATTGTATTATTAGAAACGAAATTTTCCATGAACTCCTGAGACGTTATAGTCTGACTACCCTGACTAGCCTTACTCTTAACATATTTATATATAAGATCATTATTGGTAGAATTTGCCCTACCGTCAATACGACTGTCTTTATACAAATTATACTTATTTTCCGTCGATAAATACTCTACCCATCCATCATTGGACATTTTATATAAATAAGAGGTGGTATCATCCTTTTCAATATATTTATTGTATAATAAACATGCATAACTTCCACCCGTCGCTCTTGGCACATGTGCTAAGCCATATGCATAGTCAAATTCTTGGGCAATAAATCGGCTACCAGCGATTGAATCTTGGTCAATTGGCTTATCACTGCCTTTTGTCATATGATGCACTATAATCAATGTTTTATTAAGATTCCCTAAATACTCTTTAAATGTCTTAGTAAAATTTTGTGCTATAAGACTCTTTTCAATTTCCCCAATGCACATATGACCTAAACTATCAATAAACACAACTTCCGCCTCAGACGCAATTATATAATTTCGCATTAGTTCCCAGTCATTCTCGGTATTCAAATATTGAGGAAAATCCAAAGGAGTACTTAAATAATTACTAGCGAAAAGATCCAACTCTGCAGGGGTTAAACTTGCAATCTGTCTTATATTTCTTCGGCTTTTAACTCTATAACTTTCCTCTAAGTTAATGAACAGTGATTTTCTAGGAACTCCATCCATTGGAAATCCAAAAAATTCCTTTTTACCAACACTTAGGCTAATTGCCAGGTTTTCGGCAAATGTAGTTTTACCTGTCTTTCCCACACCAGTTATCAATCCTGTTGAGCCCTCTGGTATTCCTTTCCACAAAAAACTTGGTTCTGGTTCTTCTTTTACCTTGTTAATAAGGTCAATAGCCTTGACAACAACTATTCTACCTTCTTCATTTGAAACATGATTAGTTTCTTCCATTCTATATTAATATTATAACTAACGAAATATCCCAGTCAGGATAGTCCGAGTAGTCTGATTAAAGTTTCGGCAACTATTTAAGCCGACAGTTTTAATAAAATTTTGGAATAGTTATTTTAAATGAAGAATATGGCGAGCGCCCAAATAACTTTATTTTTTTGTTTTTTTGCTTAATCACTTTCATCAATCTCCTTCATCTAAAATCCAAAAACAGCTACGAATATACGTAAAATTATTGAATTTTCCTAATTTTTAACAATATATATTTTTTTATATCAATTTTTTGTTGTAAATGGGCAACTATACTATTTCTAGTTTTCATCACCCATTTTGAGCTCAAATCATTTTCAGTGGTTCTTTGTTAAAGGAGGAACCGTCTCAAAAGCTTGGTTATCCAAAATACAGCATGACTCCTTTTTTTTATAAGATTATGTCGAATCTATTATAGTAATAGGCTTCTCCCTTAATTATGTACACCGTTACCAAATCCCTAGTAACTTTGACTTCTTCTACCCAGACAATACTGCCTTTTTTTAAATTGCCTACTCCCTGTAGTACCCGAACCTTAAACGGACAAAAAAGTATTTTTAACAAGTTGTTCCAGGTTATTATGTATAGTTCTTTAGGCGAGCTATATTTAAGTAATTCCGCTAATTTCTCCTCATCCATATTGCCAATTTATAAGTTATTCCACTAGCTGGTTTATTTGCAGTCAAGCGCCTAATAGCTATATTTATTATTGAGTGTACCAATTTAAAATTCCGTTTTCCATGGAATTTCCTAGGTTGTTGATCAACTCGTATGCATTTACATTGCGTTCCAAGTTCGTATCGATATAAGATGACTTGTTGGCTTCGGTTAGCAAATTGAACAATTTCCAGAAGTCTATGGAACCATCCTTATTTCTTCCAAAGTTTGGGCAGTTATAATAATTCTTGACCAACACACTTACCTGACTATCGTTTAGATGGATAGGGAATACCTGAAGCTGTTCCGACTTGGTCATGTGATGGTACATCCTAAGTCTCCCCAAAAAATGGGCAAATTGCTTCTCCGTAAATCTATATCTGGACATTCTCTGCATCAGTTCCAAATGTCTTTCCCGATTATAGGATTGAAATAAATTCTCCATCTGTTTGCCCAGTTCATCTATTGACCCAATGCGTATTTCATTGGAAAATCCATCTGTTGAAATGCACAGATTTGTACAAACCTTATTTTTAAAGCCAATAAAAACCTTGAATTTCTCCAAGGATTTTCTGCTGTACAAGTTTTCTTGATTATAGGCACGGACCCCACCTACACTAAGACTCAGTTCGTTTCCATTGATTACCTCTACTATGTTGGGTAGGTCAATTAGAAAACCACATCTTTCATAATAAATGGTCTTCTCATGTTCCTTTAGCTCCTTAACTGGCTTGCCTATGGCAGATGGTATCCTTCCCTTGACCACATGGCTTACCCTAATGTCAGGTGAATTGACCTGCAATTCAGGAAATAGATTTTGAACTATCTCCATGGTATTGCCAATAAACTGTCCGTGGCTAATGGTTGTTTCATTATCCTTTGACCAAACTGGTATAATACAATCTTTCTGTAGATGTTCCAATGACACCTTCTGTGTATTGGCTTCTATAAAACTACTGGAATGATTGTTTTTAATTTCCATTGTGTCCTGAATCATCGATTGTGGACGAGGATTAGTTATTAGTTCCATGTTCTTTTGTTTTTAGAGGGTTAATAATGGTTTCTGATGACACAATTTGACCTGTAACGGTTTCCAAAACGGATTTGCGATTTAAAATCATTGGATAAACTTCCTTTTTAAGTCCTTGATATTTTTGATATAAATGGCGCAAACCCTCAATTGTAGTACATTTGGCTATTTCTGTTTTGGCTTGTTCTACAGATAATCCTTCATTGCACCAATGAATCAGTTTTTTACCTGTGGCTTGGTTTATTATAAATTCTGGTTTATCCATAAAAAGTCCTGTGCGATCTTTTGATGCCTTACAAAGATGCTTGTCATTGATAAGTTCAAAATTCACAGTAAGCTCATACTCATAGCCCTCACGCGTAATCTCTTTTGTACCATGTTTGACAACCTTGGTCTTTCCATTTTGGTCACTATCCAGGGAATAGTCAATCTTGCTCCTGACCGTGGTTACCATGTGACATCTGGATTGCAAAATGGCATCTATAAAAGCCTGGTGCCGTGGAGATACTTTACTCCAATCCTGAAACCTGCCTCCCAATTGCTCATGGATTTGGAGACATCCTCCCTTACCCTGCCATTCATGGGTTATGCTATCGATAATAATGACCTCCATAGACGCATTCTCACAAGTTTTAATGGCTTCTATGTATCTTTCTGGACTATAGGGTTCATCGAGTGATAAAACACTAAAATTGCCCAAATGGGAATAAAGGCTGGCACTGTTATTTTCTGTATCTATTATGGCAATCTTGGACCAATCATTGGTTATTCCATGAGCCAATAATAAAGCGGAATAGCTTTTGCCAAATCCACTTGCTCCACTCAATCCAAGCCTCAGTTTTACCTGGTGCCGTTGTGCAGTTTGTAATTTCATGATTTCTATTTTTGTTTAGGTGATATATGTATTCGATAATATTTTTAATTAGATCATAATTAAATTTTTGAGGTTATCATAAACTTAATTAAGAAGCTCCCAACTGAAAAAAAAACATAAAAAAAGAGCTCCATTTCTGAAGCCCTTTATAATTATGTAGGTTATTTTTCTAAGAAACCAATTCCTCCTCCACTATATGATTATCCAAGATTTCCTCATCTGGACCAATAAATTCATACCTATGCGACAAGGACATGATTTCTCCTGTTTCCGGATTGGTGTACTCGTAAGGGTCAACCTTAACTTTCTTAATGTTTCCTGCCAGTTCGTTACCAATTAGACTTTCGCAAACGTTGCTGTCAAAGGTACAGGGCACATGAGCTTTCCTAACGGTAAGATAGGTTTTGCCAGTTTCTTTACTTTTGACTGTTTCCAGTCCTCCGTGTACAATTAATGTACAAAATTCAGTTCCATCCTCTTTTGAATAGGTCTTGTAACCAATTATTTTTACCATGGTCTTTTTAATTTAAGATTAAACAATTAAAGCACGGGGGTATCCCGTAAAATCCAAAAAGGGCGGGGGGTGAGCTTTCGGTTAGTCTGCTCTTGCGTGAAGGAAGTGTCAGAAAAAATTTTAGAAAAAAATTTTTGAAATGTAGATTTTTTTTAGGTTCTGAATATTGAAATCATTTTGTTCCAAAATCCTTGTTTCGCAACTATTGGTGGATTTGGATCGTCCTTTATTTTATAGTTGATTAGTACCCCATTATTAAATTCTAAAAATAGTAGTTTTTCATACTCTGTTGCATAACCTGCGTGGACATACTTTGTGATTTTTCCATGAGGAAGGCTTATTGAGCCACTAAACCAATTCGCAAATACCTTTTCTTTATCTGGAAATAAATAGTCCAGTCCAACCTCTACAATTTCATTTCTTATTTCTATTTGACTAAAAAAATCTATTATATATAGATGGTTATTGAGCAATTCCCATTTTCCGACATATCCCCTCCAACATCCTGTATTTAGAATTGAAAATTTGGGTTTATTATCCAATTTTTCCAAATAAGGTTTTAATGGTTCTGTTGCCATCCCGTACTCTTTACCATCGATATACAATTTCTCCTTTACTTGAGAAGTCATTACTCCATTCTATTTATTTATATCTTTCATTATACTAATCACAATGGCTGCTACAATTCCAAAAGTTATCAATAACATTATATTGCTAAGTACATTTTCGACTCCCGAGTCAACGTCAAATTTAGATCCAAGAAACCCATCAATAAACCATAATAAACAGATGAATACAATTAGTCCAAAAATTGAACACCCTTTGTTAGACCCATTTTTGCTATCTTCCTTGCTATTATCTTTTTCCATAACATTACAAAATTCAGTTTCAGAATCTTACTTTATTTAAAACAACCTAAATTAAGTCGCAATGTTCCCTTATTCTCAGTGATAGTCGAACCAACTAGGTTCTCACCAACATAAACAAAAATACTTTTCAAATCATAGTTTAACAGTTCTAATAACGATGATTTATCTATTTCATAAAGACCAATAGCCACATCTCTACCATTCATTTTAATCAATTCAGAGACTAAAGGTTCCAAGGAAATTCCTTTTTGACCTGCTGTCTGAATGACAAGTTTACCTGTTAATTTTTGTGGCGCTTTACCTTTAAAAAGAATAGATGTATTCACCATTACAACATCCGTTGTAATGTTCTTATAAATGGATACTCCAATTTCGTAATCCGATTGCCTTACAACTGGCTTGGGATTAAAATATTTAATTAAATTTCCATCTGGTTTTTCCGTTGTTTTAATATCACATTGCGCAATTCCAAACTGATATAGCAACAGGAATATAAATGATAATCTAAAATTTTTCATTTGGTATAGTTGAATTATGGTTAATTAAAAATAGGCATATATGCCTATATAAAAACATTTTTTCTCCACCATTTTTATTGTGTGGATTTAATTGACGAAAATGCATTTTTATTAAGCTTCGGGAAAAACCTCAGAAGATTGAGAAAATCTAAAGGTTTCACTCAAGAATTCCTTGCCAACGAATTAGGCGTTGAAATCTCACAAATTAGTAGAATAGAGAGGGGAATAATAAATACCTCTATTGCCAACGCCTCTCGAATTGCTACAGTCCTTGATATAAAAGTATCTGAATTATTTGATTGGTAATCGTTTAGATCGCTGTTCCATTACTTTACCTATTTTTTTCTAAACAACCTTCCTAAAGCATTCCTATGTTATACTAATACTTGAATGACCTAAAAGCTCACTGACAGTCTCCATAGGAATGTCGCTATAAATCAACACCATGGATGCAATACACCTTATCTTATAACATAAAAATAGTGTGCCTGAAAATATTAAGTTGTTGTACTTAGACAGATACGGCTGCCATTAGGGCTCCGTCCAGGCAATACAATGCATATAATACATATGTTCCCACAAATACTTTTAAAAACATTAAAAATCCACTAGATTAGTGGTGTTGACAAAATAGAAATATATACACTAGTAATTATATACAACTTTGGGCACAATTAAATAAAGTTACGGTAAATTATAATGAAATAAATACAATGAAACTAGATAGAATACGCATCAAAAATTTCAGATCAATTAAAGATGAGACAATTCATCTTGATCAAAACTGCAAAATTTTAGTTGGAAAGAATGAAGCGGGCAAAAGTAATGTCTTAAAGGCAATTGCCTCCGTTTTCGGTGAGTATTCCGTTTCTACAAAGGATCGAAGAAAGAGAATTGATAACGAAAAAATCGATGAGTATTTTGTTCGAGCAATTGTCAAACTTGATCAGACAGATATAGATGAAGTTTTTCAAAGATTTAATATGATTGAGAAGACTGAGTTGATTGAATTAAAAAATAAAAAATCAATCCAAGACTTGATAAAAACGAAATTTCATGAGCTAATTATTCAGATTGACACTAAAAATGATTCAAGTCCTTTTTTTAGCTATTGGCAAATCAATGATAATGATTGGGGAACTACTAAAAAGGTCTTTATAAAGAATAACACATTGAGTCTTGAAGGTGATACAGATTTTAACCTTAAATTTAAGTTATTTGAATACGTAAAGGAAGTTTATACTGAACAACCTATTAATTGTAATTATTGGCAATATAAAGAGGACTTTCTTTTACCAGGTACTGTTTCTATTGATGAATTCGTAAAGGATCCAGGTTCCCAAAAAGCTCTTGAGAATATTTTTACCTTATGCAATAGAGCCGATGTAAAGCAAGAATTTGAGGATGCCATCGAAGAAGATGGTGATTATACCAATTTACTGGAACAGATCTCAAAAGCAACTACGAAAGTATTCCACAGTATTTGGAAAGATTTTAAGCAAACTCGTCTTGCTTTGATTCCGAATGGGAAAGAAGAAATATTAATTAAAGTGGTCAATAAGACAAACTACTCATTTGAAGATCGCAGCGATGGTTTCAAAAAATTCATTAGTATTTTACTAATGTTAAGTACACAATCCAGAAGCAATAAATTTGATAGTCATGATATCATTCTCATTGATGAACCTGATCAGAGCTTGTACCCGACTAGCGTACGTTACCTACGAGATGAATTGCTGAAAATTGCTGAAAAGGCTCTAGTTATATACACAACACACTCGCAATATATGATTGATTCTAGGTGTATAGATCGTCATCTAATCGTTGAAAAAATAGATGACATTACTACTCTGAAAGCACAAGATTCTAATGCGCCTTTTAGCGATGACGAGTTATTAAGAAACGCAATCGGCTCGAGTATTTTCGAATGTTTACAACCTATCAATATCATTTTTGAGGGCTGGCTTGATAAACAATTGTTTGAAAAATATTGTGTATTCAATAGGGATAAATCTTTTGACGAATATGGTAAGGTATTTCTAAGAGGGATTTCAGGACTCGAGGTTTTAGTTCAGCTTTTAATTCTGGCTAACAAGAAATTTTTAATAGTGGCAGATTCCGATAAAACCTCTAATGACAAACGCAAAGATTTTGAAAAATACTACCCCGAATACAAGAACTATTGGCTGTCATATGGAGACGTAGAAAGTAAGGTTTCGACAATGGAAGATTTCCTGACCCAAAGTTACATTAATACAACAATCAAAGAAAGTGGGCATGCAGATTTCACTTACGACTTATCAAAAAATGCAATTCAAAATATTGACAAAGCCACTTCAAATGACAAAGACAATAAACAAACTATAAAGAAAAACTTGATTATGAAACTTACTAAAAGCAAAATTGAATCTGATTATTCAAAATTTATATCAGAGTTAAAAAAGAAACTTAAAGAATTTTAGGACGGCAATTGAATATATGAAAACTGTTCCCAATCGAGTAGAGGGTTCCGCCCCTAAATAGAAACGGACTGCACCTCTCACACCACCGTACATATGGGTCTCGTACTGGGTAATTTTATCAATATTAAAATGAGAAAATTCATTAAATCCTCACTATGGCTTAACAAGAAGGGATTTAACCATGTGCCTTACTGAATCAGTTTTTTTGATACCCTATACATCTCCTCACTAACCCTCTTCTGAACAATCTTTCCGTAATACTCCTGCGTAATCTTCATGCTGGAATGACCTAACAATTCACTCACGATTTCCATGGGAACATCATTGTAAAGGAGCACAGTAGATGCAAAAGTTTTTCGAGCCACATGATGGCTTATAGATTTATTTATTCCTACTATTCCAGATATTTCCTTTAGATAGGAGTTGATTTTTTGGTTGCTAAATTTAGGTAGTGCAAAGCCCTCAACCGTATTGTTATATTTATCTAGGAGGACCTTGGCTTTTGGCAATAATGGAACAGATATCATTTTACTTGTTTTCTCCCTTTTCATTTTGATCCATAGGTTACCATCAAATCCCTTTATTATGTGCTCTTTTTTTAAATTGGACATCTCATGGTATGCCAATCCAGTATAACAACAAAAAATGAATAAATCCTTTACCAATTGAAGTCTAGGTTGGGTGAACTGGTGTTTCTCAAGTTTTTCCAACTCTTCTGTAGAAAGGAAAACAACCTCTTTTAAGACCCGTCCTGGTTTATGTTGTGTGAATGGGTCTTTATCCAAATATCCTTCGGCTACAGCCACCTTAATAGGTTTTCTGAAGCGTTGGATAGCCTTGTTTATGGTAACTTGCTTCTGACCCTTTACTATCTTTAAATAATGCTCTAAATCATCTAAAAATTGAGGGTTAAGTTTGTTCAGTGGAAAGTCCTTCTTTTTATATTCCGATAATATAAAAGCCTCAAGGTCATTGCACACATACTCAAATTTTTTATAAGTAGCTTCCTTTATATCCTTATCTACTAGTTGGGATTTTTTAACTAGGAACCTCCTAAAATAGTTCACCACGTTGTCCTCTTTCTGGACTACCCTACCTGCGTATTTATCAAAAATGTCATTAATATCATAATCGTCAGAGGCTAGTTCCAATGAGAGAAAAGCATTATTGAGTTTCTGACTTATTATTGATAGATGTCCATTTTTGGATTTACCTTCCAAGTCAGTGTCAAGTACTATTTGTCTTTTCGCATTCCAATACTCTGGACTTACAAATAGACCTGTAGAAAATTCCTTTCGTTTTTTCTGATAGGTGATTCTACATTTAATTGGACATAGTCCTTTTTGATTTAGTTTCGATTTATTTAAGTAAAACAAAACTGAGATTGATAGTTGATTCATAACCAATTGATTTTAATGTTTAACAATTGGCATGCAATTCGGATTTAAAAATGAGACACCTAGGAATTTTGAAGGGACACCTAGAGGGACACCAAATATCCATTAATAACTTGGCAAGTTGACTTTTTGTTGGAAAGTGTACTTATGGTCTTAAATAAAGGTAATCTCAATGTTTACCGACCAAAAACAAAAAATCCAACCTAAACAAATAGATTGGATTTTTATAAAAAGCTCCCCCTCTTGGGCTCGAACCAAGGACCCTCTGATTAACAGTCAGATGCTCTAACCAACTGAGCTAAGGAGGAGTGTATTTTTATAACCTATGGCGGGCCTGCCCGCCGAAGGGACGCCATCGGTGTTCCGTAGGCGGGTGCAAAGATAAATGTTTTTTCAAATTTGCCAAACAAAAAATGGCTGATTTACCCCTAATTCCCAAAAATATTTATTTCCCCTATAAAAACTTCTTGATGATATTCCAGATATCGTTTCCAAACACCACTGCCATAAGCCCCATAAGTAGTACAAAACCAATTATTTGACCCGTTTCCAATACCTTTTCACTGGGTTTTCTACCTGAGATCATTTCGTATAACAAAAACATGACATGTCCGCCATCCAAGGCCGGAATAGGCAGAATATTTAAAAATGCCAACCATACCGAGAACATGGCCATAAAATTCCAAAAGAAAGTCCAATTCCATTTTTCAGGCATCAATTCAACAATTCCGATAGGTCCCTTTACCTGCTTGTAGGCGCCCGTTTTAGTGTTAAAGATCACCTTAAATTGCCTAATTTGATCCGTCAATACCTGAATGGTTCGCTTATAACCTGCAGGGATGGCTTCAAGAAAACTATAATTATCGGTAACCCTAAGGTCGGTAATATCCAACTCTATTCCTATTATAGCTTCATCGGGAACAGTCAATCCCAAATGTTCGGTAGTACCGTTCCTTAAAACACTGATGTCCAATTCTTGGTTGGCGGAAGTGCCGATCTTACTTCTAAATTCATCCCAAAACTCGGTTGATTCCCCATTTACCCCAATAATTTCATCTCCCGGCAATAGGCCCGCCTTTTCGGCTACAGAATTGGGCTGTACCTTTGCAATTATGGCTTTCGATCTATACCCTAGGAAGTTTTTACCTTGAGTTGAAAAAACGGTTTCCTTTCCTTCATCGGACAAAGGCACTGTAATTTCCATGCCATCCCTTTTAACCGTTACCTCATCGCCCAAAATAATGTCCAATACGGCTTCATTGAATTTTTTGGTCTTCTTATCGTCCACCATCAAGATCTGATCGCCAGTCTTCAATCCCAATTGCTCCCCAATGGAATCTACTACAATACCGTATTTTAAACTATCCGAAGGAATATAGGTATCCCCATTGCTTGCCAACATCACCGTATAGATCACCCAGGCCAACAAAAAGTTGACGATTACCCCTCCGGTCATAATGATCAATCGCTGCCATGCCGGTTTGGAACGGAACTCCCATGGTTGCGGCTCCTGCTTCAGCTGCTCGGTATCCATGCTCTCATCGATCATCCCGGCTATTTTTACATAACCGCCCAAGGGCAACCAACCAATGCCATATTCCGTATCCCCGATTTTCTTCTTGAAGAGGGAAAACTTCACATCAAAAAATAAATAGAACTTTTCTACCTTGGTCTTAAAGTATTTTGCGGGAAGAAAATGACCCAATTCGTGGAGGATCACCAAAATGGAGATGATAAGTACAAACTGTACGATCTGTATGGCTAACGTCATTAAGTAAATTTTTTAAACTATAAAAGCGCACAAAAGTACATTATTACACGGTCTTAAAAAAAAACTATTCCCCACAAGGGTTTTTTTTAAGAAAGATTTAGTAGCCATCCCCGATTACTTACTTGAAATTTATAGCAATCTACCCTACCTTTACCAAAAAAATGCGTTCGTTTTTTGCCAAATTCAAATTCTTCGGCATCGTACTGCTGGTAGTTTCGGCAGTAATCATTTCCCTATTTTACAATGCCTTGCAGCCCAAGGAAATACTGCCCGTTTACCAACCGGCCATGGTAAATTTTGAATTGGTAGACAGCACCCTGCAGCATGTAAAAAAATACCACACTATAGCCGATTTCGCCCTGACCAATCAGAACGGGAAATTGGTGACTCAAAATGATTACCGTAATAAAATATATATTGCCGATTTCTTCTTTACCACCTGCCCCACCATTTGTCCCATTATGACCAAAAATATGGCCGCCATCCAGGATGAAATCTTGAACGATGAAGAGGTGATGTTACTTTCACATTCGGTGACCCCGGACATAGACTCCGTACCCCAACTAAAAAAATATGCCCTGGAAAAAGGGGTAGTGGACAACAAGTGGAACCTGGTTACCGGCAACAAACAGCAGATCTATGAACTGGCCAGAAAATCCTATATGGCAGTAAAGACCGATGGCGATGGCGGCCCGTACGATATGATCCATACCGAAAACTTTATTCTGGTAGATAAGGAACGTAGGATAAGGGGTTTCTATGACGGTACGGACTCTGAGGAAATGGAAAAGTTGTTGGGCGACCTTGAAATATTGAAATCTTCCTATAAGGAATGATAATATTGGCTTTTATTGCGTAACAATTCAAAGCAATAACGCAATACCCCATTCATCCAAACGTATTTTGTCCAAGTGTCGTGTCAATGCTACTTTGTCGTTTAAGTCGCCGTTATTTTTTATCTGGGCAAGGCAAAAAAATGTTGCATAGCCGTAGCTACGGAACTGTTTTTTAACGAAGGCCAGGTGAAAAAGAATAAGACTTGGGATGGCTAAAGTAGGGTTGACAGGACACTAGCCAAAAATGGCCCATCCGCTCCCCATGCAAAAGCAGCCCCCTTTCCAATGGGGTCAACTTTTTATGGTTTTAGCTGTTTACTTCATCTTTTTCTTTTAAATTTGCGCTTAATTAAAATCAATCTAAATAAAAATTGATTACAACGGTAGCACATTTAAGACGAGGGCAAAAAGGAATCATCAAAGAATTCGCCGATGGAATTCTTCCCATTAAACTATTGGAACTGGGTTGTCTCCCGGGCAATGAAATAGAATTGGTGCAGGTAGCCCCTCTTAAAGACCCCATATACATCAACGTTAACGGTACCCACATCGCTATTAGGCGTTCCATGGCCGCCTTAATAGAGTTGGAAATTATTGAAGATACCCCACTATGAGCAAACAGATCAAGGTTGCGCTTATAGGCAATCCCAATACCGGTAAAACTTCGGTTTTTAACCAACTTACCGGGTTAAAACAAAAAGTGGGCAATTACCCTGGCATTACAGTCGAGAAAAAGGAAGGGGTCTGTAAATTGCCCAGAGGAGTAAAGGCCCATATATTGGATTTACCAGGTACCTATAGTCTTAACACCACTTCCTTGGACGAGAGTGTGGTCGTAGAGCTACTGCTCAACAAAAACGACAAGGATTTCCCGGATGTTGCCGTCGTCATCAGCGATGTAGAAAACCTCAAGAGGAACCTGCTGCTTTTTACACAGATCAAGGATCTTAAAATTCCGGCGATCTTGGTCATCAATATGGCCGATCGTATGTCCAGGACCGGCATCTCACTGGACATTGATTTATTGGAAGAAAAATTAGATACCAAAATTGCCTTGGTAAGTACCAGAAAAGGAACGGGCATAGACCGTATTAAGGAATTGATCGCCGATTATAAAAATCTTTCCATATCCCCCAATGTCGATACTACGGTAATTGCACCCGAGTATTTTGAAAAATTAAAAACCACATTTCCAAAAGAAGATCTTTATAAACTATGGTTGGTAATTACCCAGGATGTAAATTTTATGCCCATTGAAAAAAATCCGATCAACATTCCAACTTCTTTCGATATTAAATCCAAACCAGAACTAAAACGCCTACAACAGAAAGAAACCATTCTTAGGTATCAATTTATAAACGGTATCCTAAAACAGGCCTATAAAGTGGATATAAATGCCGCCAAGGGACTCAGGGCAACCTTGGACAAGATTTTGACCCACAAAATATTCGGGTACGCTATCTTTTTCCTAATTCTGTTGACCATTTTTCAGGCCATATATGACTGGAGCAGCTATCCAATGGATTTTATAGATGAATCCTTTGCATCTGCCAGCGAATGGGTAAAGGACACTTTGCCCCCAGGCGTATTTACCAATTTAATAGCCGAGGGAATCCTAGCAGGGATAGGTGGAATTGTCATTTTCATTCCGCAAATTGCCTTTTTGTTCTTTTTTATTGCCCTCTTGGAGGAGTCTGGCTATATGAGCAGGGTTGTTTTTTTAATGGACAAACTTATGCGACCGTTTGGCCTAAGTGGAAAGAGTGTAGTGCCTTTGATCTCGGGAACGGCCTGTGCCATTCCGGCCATTATGGCCACCAGGACCATTGAAAATTGGAAGGAGCGACTCATTACTATTTTGGTAACCCCCTTTACCACATGTTCTGCGCGCTTACCGGTTTATCTTATCATTATTGCCCTCGTAATCCCGGAAGGAAGATTTATGGGCTTAAGCTATCAGGCACTGACCTTAATGCTCCTGTATCTTATGGGATTTGGGGCGGCCATATTTTCTGCAATGATCCTGAACAAGATCATGAAGATCAAGAGCAAGACCTTTTTTGTCATGGAAATGCCCAATTATAAGCTGCCACTGGTCAAGAATGTGGTGTACACGGTTTGGGAAAAGACCAAAAGTTTTGTTATAGGTGCGGGTAAAATAATTTTGGCCATCTCCATTATCCTATGGTTTTTGGGTTCCAATGGCTTTTCCGATGATTTTGAAAATGCAGAGGCGATCGTTACCGAACAGATAAAAAATAAAGGCTTCTCGGACTTCAACCAATCCAATATAGAAAGTACAATGGCCAGCTATAAATTGGCATTACAGGATAGTATCAACAACAAAGTTTACGCCTTGGACAAAACAGCATTGAACGACTCGCTAAAAACCAAGGAAATGGCCCTAAACGAAAAGGCCATCAACCAGGAAATTGCAAGTTATAAATTGGAAAACTCCTATATGGGATATATGGGAAAAGCCATAGAACCCGTCGTACACCCGTTGGGATATGATTGGAAAATTGGCATTGCCGTACTTACTTCCTTTGCCGCAAGAGAGGTCTTTGTGGGTACCTTGGCCACCATCTATAGTGTGGGCAGCGATGAGGAGGACACCATAAAGAACAGGATGGCGGCCGAAATGGATCACAAAACAAAAAGACCATTATTTAATCTGGCCTCAGGGATATCCCTTTTGCTTTTCTATGCCTTTGCCATGCAATGTATGAGTACCCTGGCCATAGTAAAAAGGGAGACCAATTCTTGGAAATGGCCTGCTGCACAGCTGGTTTTTATGAGTCTTTTTGCGTATATTGTAGCATTGATCGCCTATCAGGTGCTTAAATGAGAAAATAGAGAAGAGACAGTCTATCATCTGTATTCTCTTTTCTATTATCTTTTTTCTATGTTCTATTATCTTAAAAAAATGCATATTCTTCAACACATTCTGGTCTATATTACCGTGGCAGTAGCCTTGGGGTATCTCATAAAGAAATTCCTTTTGCCAAAATCCCTGTTTGCAGGAAAAAGAAAGAACTCCAAAGGTTGCAGTGATGGCGATTGTGGCTGTCATTAGTCTTTGGATATGAGCATTTAGAAGTGAGTATTGAGTATAAATCTTTCATTAGATGCTAACTTTTCTACTTTCCACATTCAAACTTGCCTTTGAACCTGCCAACTCCTGTAAAAAGGTCTCTCTCAAAAGCAATCGGGATGGCTCCATCTCCATTAATACAAACCCCCATCCTCTTACAAAAAAGCGGGACAGGCGCTCTCAAGAGGAAAATTTTTCAACACTGCCTGCCGTATACTCATGTTCATCGCCCACGGCTTATGCCTTATGCCTTATGCCTTATGCCTTATGGCAAAAATACTTTATAAGCTAAAAACAGGAATTCCTAAAGAAAGACTAAATCTATCATAAAGAAAATAGAAAATCCAATACGATGTAAGCTTCTTTTCTTTAGTTTGTTGCTACAAAACGAACTACCACCATGCAAAAAATTATATATTGGTTTTTGGCCCTGATCCTCTCTTTTTATTTTTCCTCCCTCAGTGCCCAAAATATAAGCTCCAAGATCGTGGATTCCATTACACAACATCCCGTTCCCTACGCCACGGTACAAATAAACAAGAAAGGGGTAATTACCAATGAGGAAGGGCGTTTTAGTCTACTGTTGGATCCAGGAACCAAGGAAACCGATTCCCTTTTCATTTCCTGCATGGGATATGAAACCTTGGGCAGGCCCTTGAACCAATTTAAGGAGAGTGTTATTCTTTTAAAAGCGAAACCCATAGAGTTGAATCCGGTAATTGTAAGCAATAAACAATATACGGCGGAAGAGCTTATTGAGCAGGTGAAAATAAATATCGACAGAAATTATGGTACCAAACTCACAAAAAAAAGAGTGTTTTTTCGGGATTCCTACCATCAGACCCTTACCAAGGACAACTATACGTTCAAGGAATCTACAATAGCTGCCCTAAACAAAAGGTTCTTGGACAGTGTTCTAAATTCCATCCCAAAAAAATCAAGTCGCTACACAGAGATCCTTGGCGACTTTTATGGCAATTTTGAAAAGGACAACCAAAAACTGGACCTCATAAAAGCTTCTGACCTATATGATAAACAAAGCGAACTGGACCTCACCTCATTGGAGGAAAAATTCAATGACATCCTCAGGAAAAATATTAAACCCGACTCCTATTTCAAAATAAAATCGGGCCTATTTGGCACCAAGGTGGATGCGGACGAATTTATGAGCTTTAAAACCGATTCCACCGATGCCGAGGCCCTAAAAAAGGAACTGCTGGAAAAGAAAAAAAAGGAGGAAGACCGTAAGAAGAATTTTGCCACCTTTAAAAAAAGCAGTTTAGGGAAAATTATGGAGAAACAGTTCTTTCTGGACGATTCCGACCTCAACTTCATCAACAAAAATAACCGCTATGATTTTAAAATGGTAGCTTTTACCTATTGGGGCGATGATGCCGTTTATATATTGGATTTTGAGCCCAAAAGAGGAGAGGACTATAAGGGACGGCTGTATATAAATGCCGATGATTTTGCTATTATCCGTTTGGATTACAACAATGTTAAATCATTAAGGACCTTTAACCTTTTAGGGATTTCCTTGGACCAGTATTTGGACAGGGGCAAAATGATCTTCTCCAAAAATAAGGATGGCTTTTATTATTTACGCTATTTGGAAGAAGAATTGGGGGCCAGGGTCGGTATTAAAAGACCATTAAAGATAATTGAAAAAAATAAAAGGGTAAAGGGAAGGAACAAGCAAAATGAGCTTTACTTAAAATTGGATATGGCCAGCAATGGGGTAAACAAGCACGAACTTATCCTTTTTGATACGGAGGTAATCACAGAAAAGGAACTCAATTCCATTAAGGAAAACAATACCATACTTCCTACCTATATGCCCAATTATGATCCGGAATTTTGGAAGGGGTATAACATTTTGGAGCCCAACCAGGCCATTAAGGATTTTACGGCCCAAGTGGAGATCGATTGACCACTACACTAAATTTTGGACAAAGGAATAGAGCAATAATGCCCAGCCCAATACCAACAATAATCCGCCCAAGGGGGTAATAGGTCCCAGAGCCTTGATTTTCCTCCCCTTTGCCGCACTAATGGAAAGGCCATAGATACTAAAGGAAAAAAGAAATGTCCCAATTATAAAACTATACACCATATATCTTTCCAAGCTAGAGTCCAGATTAAGATTAAATCCCAATACCAGCAACAGAATGGCATGGTACATTTGATATTTGACCCCGGTTTCAAAACTTTTTAACTGTTGTTCATTTAAGGTCTTTTTTAAGGCGTGCGCACCAAAGGCACCAAAAACTACCGCCAAAAGCCCGTAAAGGGAACCCATTATATGAGCTATTAGTACCATAGTTCTATTCCTTAGGTGGGTTGATCTTATTGGACAAAAACTGATACATCAGCTCGGTTTCCGTACTATCGGTCATATTCAGAAATAATTTCATGGAATCCCGATAGACCAACCTGATCTTTTGTTGGGATAGTTTATCCACATAAACATATACCTTATTGTTGCTTAGACTATCCTCCTTAAAAACACCTTTTTCCCTTTCCTTAACGGAAAAACCGTTGATGCGCTCCATGGAAGGTATCTTTTCCACCATGCTAACACTATCCATATCGGCATAAGGAATTTCTACGAAATATATTCCCGACAATATTTCCAAGCCTTCCTTTTCCGTCTTTACCCAATTTTTGTAATGTGCCGTAAAAGCCAAGACCACAACAATTATTGTGACCACAATAAGTACGTTGAGCATCCAATGCCTTTTTTCTGTTTTTCCCATATTAGTGAAGATAGCCTATTAATTTATAAATAATGGAACATTTCAACTAAGTCCCACGTCCAATACCATCATAATAATAAACCCCCCTATAAAACCCATGGTGGCTATGTCCGTATGTTTATCCTGTTGGGTTTCCGGAATCACCTCTTCCACGACCACAAATATCATTGCCCCGGCCGCAAAAGCAAGTGCATAGGGCAAAATGGGCTGAAACGTAAGAACGGCCCAGGCCCCCAAAACTGCGGCAATGGGTTCTACCAGGGCAGAAGCCTGACCAAACATAAAGCTCTTTCTTCTGCTTAGCCCTTGCCTTCTTAATGGCATGGCAACAGCAAAACCCTCGGGAAAATTTTGGAGTCCTATTCCCAAGGCCAAGGCCACTGCCCCACCAATTGTGGCCCCGTCAAAACCTGCGGCCACCCCTCCGAACAATACCCCAACGGCAAGTCCCTCAGGAATATTGTGCAAAGTGATCGCCAATGTCAATAAAGTGGTTTTATGCCATGGCGTTTTTATACCTTCCTTTTCATTCTCTTTAAAGTTGAGGTGTAAATGCGGCAAGACCTTATCCAGTCCAAAAAGAAACAATGCCCCCAATAAAAAACCGACTGCCGCAGGAATTACTTTTATAAATCCCTCCCCCGGGCTCATTTCAATTCCCGGTGCCAAAAGACTCCAAAAGCTGGCGGCTACCATAACCCCTCCCGTAAAACCTAACATCCCGTCCAATACCGCTCGGTTCATGGTCTTAAAGAAAAAGACCAGGGAAGCTCCCAGGGCTGTTAGCCCCCAAGTAAACAAGGTGGCATAAAAAGCGGCCAAAATAGGGTCTATTGTCTCGAAATAATGGATAACTTCATTCATTTATTTAATCATTATTAACTTTAATATACAGATTAGAGGCGATGACATGGGAAATTTGCATTTTTCTGCCGTCGATCTCAATATTTAACGACCCGTCAAACTCTTCTATCTCCATTACCCGTATCTGGTTCCCCAGAGCTATACCATTCTTATCCAGGAATTTTAAAAAAGTAGCGGAGGAATCCTTGACCCCAACACATACCCCAACGGAATTTTTGGGCACCTCGCTCAGTAACTCCCGGTCCCTTTCCTTGAATCCTCCATTCTTGTCCGGGATGGGATCGCCATGTGGGTCAAACTTTGGATATGCCAACAGCCTATCAAGGCTATCTATTAGTTTATCACTTTTAATATGCTCCAACTGCTCCGCCACTTCGTGCACCTCATCCCAGGAAAAATCCAGCTTCTCCACTAAGAATACCTCCCAAAGCCTATGTTTTCTAATAATGCCCAGTGCCGTTTTGTTTCCCAGGGCGGTCAATGAAACCCCTTGGTAACGCTTGTAGTTCACCAAATCCTTTTCGGACAATCTCTTTATCATATCCGTCACCGAAGAAGGTTTGGTCTCCATTAACTCGGCAATAGCGTTTGTGGCCACTTCCCGGGTCCCCTTTCTTCCTAAATGAAAAATTGTTTTAATATAGTTTTCCTCTGAACGTGTCATGAAATACTTATTTAAGCAAAAATACATTTTTATTTGTAAAAACAAATTTTTAGTTTTGTCTAAAAATATATTTAGTTTTACAATGAATACAATGAAGATCTTGTTCGCATTTTTAGTAGTAATTTTTTCCTTCGCTCCCGGTCAGGCTCAAAACTTTGAAATTAAAGGCACTGTAACCTATAACGGACAGGCTGTCCCTTTTGCAAACATATACCTTAAGAATACGGACATAGGCACTCCTTCCAACGAAGATGGCTATTATGAAATTAGTGTTCCAGAGAGCGGTAGTAATACCTTAGTGGTTTCTGCCTTAGGATATGTCCCCTACCAAACCAAAATCAACCTCGGAAAAAATGAACCTGTTATTCTGGATATTTCCTTGCAGCCCTCTATGGAGTCTTTGGAAGAAATGGTGGTTACGGGTACCTTAAAACCGGTTAGTCGCTTGGAGAGTCCTGTCCCAGTGGAGGTCTACTCCCCTACCTTTTTCAAAAAAAATCCGACCGCCAGTATTTTTGAAGCCTTACAAAATGTGAATGGGGTTCGGCCACAGATCAACTGTAATGTTTGCAATACGGGCGATATCCATATCAACGGCCTTGAAGGGCCATATACCTTGGTGCTTATAGACGGAATGCCCATAGTTAGCGGTTTGGGAACGGTTTACGGGCTTACCGGAATTCCAAATTCCTTAATAGAACAGATAGAAATTATTAAAGGACCGGCTTCCAGTTTATATGGTAGTGAGGCTGTGGGAGGATTAATTAACATTATTACCAAAAACACCTTAACCGCCCCCAAATTTGTAGCAGATGGCTTTACAAACAGTTGGGGGGAATACAATATGGATTTGGGAGGCAAGTTGAAGCTAGGCGATAAAACCGATGTACTTCTAGGGGTAAACTACTTTACTTATGATAATCCGGTTGACCAAAATGGCGACAACTTTACGGACCTCACTTTACAGGATAGGATATCGGTCTTTCAAAAGTGGAATTTTAAGAGGGCCTATTCCCGTTTGTTTTCCGTTGCAGGCCGTTTTTTCTATGAAGACCGTTGGGGGGGTGAAATGCAATGGACACCAGAGTTTAGAGGTGGTAATGAGGTGTACGGGGAAAGTATTTATACCAGGCGTTGGGAGGTTTTGGGCAAATACCAACTCCCCTGGAACGAAAATATGCTGTTTTCTTTTTCCTACAATGATCATGACCAGAACTCGGTCTATGGCGATGTTCCTTATCTGGCAAAACAGCGTATTGGTTTTGGACAACTTACATGGGATAAAACCTGGGGTAAAAATGATTTACTATTTGGAACCTCCGTTCGCTACAATTATTATGACGACAGTACTCCGGCCACTTCCGGAGGGGAGGGAAATGAACCGGATAAGGTATGGATTCCCAGTCTTTTCGCACAGAACGAAATTGCCGTGGCAGAAGAACACTCCCTGCTTATGGGGCTGCGATATGACTATGATAGCCGACATGGTTCAATTTTTACCCCCCGGGCGGCTTATAAATGGAAAATAACGGATAATGATATTTTTCGAGTAAATGCGGGTACCGGTTTTAGGGTGGTAAACCTCTTCACAGAAGAACATGCAGCCCTTACCGGGGCTAGAGAAGTTGTTATTGCCGAGGAGTTAAAGCCCGAGCGTTCCTCCAATATCAATCTGAATTATCTAAAGAAAATATATGCCGACAATGGTACTTTTATCGGATTGGATGCCTCCCTGTTCTATACCCATTTTAGCAATCGGATTCTACCGGATTATGACGCCGATCCCAATAAAATCAGATATGCCAATTTGGATGGAAAATCGGTTTCCAAAGGATTTAGTGCCAATGTGGATATGGCTTTTCCCAGTGGTTTAAAGCTTATATTGGGGGGTACCTACCTAGATGTAAGTGTCACCGAAAAGGAGGTTACCACACGGCAGATTCTTACCGAAAAATTTTCCGGAACCTGGAACATTTCCTATCCCATTCCTTCCTTACATCTCGCCATCGACTATACAGGAAATCTCTATGGCCCCATGCGATTACCTTTGTTGGGCAATTTGGATCCCAGAAGGGAGTATTCCCCCACCTGGAGTATCCAGAACATACAATTTACCTACAAAGGCTTTAACAATTTTGAACTCTACACAGGGATCAAAAACCTGTTGGATTGGACACCCAACAGAGGAAACCCGTTTATTATTGCACGTGCCAATGACCCTTTTGATAAGGATGTTGTTTTTGACCCTAACGGAAATGTGCTTGCCACGCCCAACAATCCGTACGCCCTCACCTTTGACCCAACCTATGTTTACGGTCCAAATCAGGGCATAAGGGGATTTTTGGGATTGCGGTATACCATAAATTGATGCTTGGCCATTAACAGGTTTTTCTTCTCTTTAATTTCATAACCTTCCTATTTTCTACTCTAAAAAATCAATTTTAACAGACATTAAAATGCCCTGGCGTACAGTTATTTTAAAATTTAGAGACTACCGATCATCCTCCATTTTTCCTTTTCCCATATCAAAAAAGTAAAAAGGAGCCCATCAAGGATAAATACAATTCATTTTGGCAATGATAAAATGTAAACATTCAATAATCAATGGTTTAATATGTGCTAAAATAGGCCATTGTAATCTACTGTGTTAAATGCATCAGTTTTTTCTTCCAAATGTTAATTATATATTAAAAAAATTTATATTTTTGAATAATAGCTAACTAAACACTCAATATTTATGAACAACCAATTAAAGATTGGCAAGATTTGCGATATTCGCAATTTTGTTGCTTTTGCATTATTTGTATTCCTTATGGGCATTTCAAATGCACAAGCGCAGGGAATTACAGTATCAGGAACAATAACCTCCGCATCAGATGGGTTGCCGCTTCCCGGTGTCTCTATTGTGGATGTAAATGATTCCAGCAAGGGAGTTATTTCAGATTTTGATGGAAATTATGCCATCTCGTTGACTTCCGGAACTACTAGCTTGCGCTTTAGCTCCATTGGTTTTAAAACTACCGTATCGGCAGTTAATAACCAAACCACTTTAAACCTTACCATGCAAGAAGATATTGCCAGCTTGGATGAAGTGGTAGTGGTTGGTTATGGTACCCAGAAAAGAGCTACCGTATCGGGAGCTGTAGCCTCGGTAAAAGGAGAGGAACTGACCAAATCGCCTACGGTAAACCTTACCAATTCCCTTTCAGGTAGGGTAGCGGGTCTATTTGTACAGCAAGCGAGTGCCGAACCCGGGTATGACGATGCTTCCATTAGAATTAGAGGTACCAATACTTATAATAATACTGGCGCCTTGGTAGTGGTAGATGGAATCCCCGATAGGGATGGTGGATTGTCCAGGATCAATCCGGCAGATATAGAAAGTATTTCGGTACTTAAAGACGCCTCGGCAGCTATTTATGGGGCTAGAGCTGCTAATGGAGTTATTTTGGTCACCACCAAAAGAGGTAAATCGGGAAAACCAAAAATTACCTACTCCTCCATGCAGGGCTGGGCCAGACCAACGGTCATTCCCGAGATGGCAAATGCCGCACAATATGCCGAATTAAGAAATGAACTGGAAGTATACAACCTGCCCGTAGCTGAATGGCAAGATGCTACTAACGGCTTTGCTTCCACAGGAAGCTACACAAGACCCGATAATTCACAAAGGGATGCCATATATACCCCTGAGGACATAGAACTTTTTAGAAACGGACAAGACCCTTGGGGGCACCCGGATACTGACTGGTTCGGGGAAACCTTCAAAAGAGGTTCATCACAGGAAAAGCACACTATGCAGCTTACAGGGGGCAGTGAAAATTTTAACTATTTTAGTTCCTTGGGGTATCTAAAGCAGGATGCCTATTACAAAAACTCTGCTACCGGCTATGAACAATATGACATTCGTATAAATCTTGATGCCAAGATCAGCGATGCCATAACTGTAAAATTGGGCCTATTGGGAAGGGAAGAGTTACGGTATTTCCCTACAGAATCGGCAGGTTCCATCTTTAGAATGTTAACAAGGGGAAGGCCTACGGAACCGGCCTATTGGCCCAATGGATTTCCCGGACCGGATATTGAAAACGGGCAGAATCCGGTTGTAATTACTACCAACGATACAGGATATGACCGCGACACTAGGGACTACTTTCAATCCAATGCCACCGTGGACATTAAAATTCCCTGGATAGACGGATTAACATTGCAGACTACAGGAGCCATAGACAAAAGTTTTCTTAATCGAAAGGTATGGAGAACCCCTTGGTTTTTATATTCTTGGGACGGAGTCAACAGAGATGAATCCGGACTTTCAGCTGTTCAAAGGGGACCTGCGGAACCCAACCTCAGACAATTTTCACAAAACCGCCTGAGCATCTTACTGGGAGCCAATCTTCAATATCAAAAATCCTTTGGCAACCATAACTTACTGCTAATGGCAGGGACCAATAAGGAAACCAAAACCTATGAGGGTATTGAGGCTTATCGACGGTTCTTTATCTCCCCCGTTATTCAAGATTTATTTGCCGGGGGCAACGACCAGCAATTCAATACCGGTTCCTCTAACAAAGCATCACGTTTAAATTATTTTGGACGGGTATCTTATGACTTTAACGAAAAATACCTGATGGAGTTCCTGTGGCGCTATGATGGTTCCTATCTTTTTCCGGAGGATACCCGTTATGGTTTCTTTCCTGGCTTTTCGGCAGGTTGGGTCGTAACCAAAGAGTCTTGGTTTGATGAAATGAACAGTGACTCTTTTTTAAATCACCTGAAACTACGCGCCTCATGGGGGCAATTGGGTAATGATGCCTTTAACGATGACGAATTTCCAGCCAATCAGTTTTTGGCCAGTTATGGTTTTGGCACCTATGTCATGAACAATTCCTTAATAACGACCCTAGCAGAATCAAGGGTGCCAAATCCTGGTATTACCTGGGAAATTGCGACAAACATCAATGTGGGCCTTGATACCCGCTTCCTAAAGAACAAGATGAACCTTGAGTTTGATTGGTTCCTCAACAAAAGAACGGATATACTAACCACCCCATCGGCCTCTTTGCCCGCATTATCGGGAATTACCCCCCCTCGACAGAACTTTGGGGAGGTAGAGAACAAGGGATTCGACTTTATTCTGGGCTACAATGATTTTATTGGTGATGAATTTAGCTATGGTATCACCTTGAACGCAGGATATGCCAAGAACAAGATTATCTTTAATGACGAAGCTGAAGGAGCTCCCGAATGGCAAAGGGCAACTGGACGTATGATAAACGCTCCCTTGGTCTATGGGTATGATGGTATATTCGCTACCCAAGCCGAGATAGATGCCGAAACCTTGGATTATTCGGGTATCGTCAACAATCTAAGACCCGGCGACATGAGAATTGTCGATTATAATGGAGATGACCGAATAACACCGGAAGATCGTTATAGAACAGACAAAAATATCTACCCTACTTTACAAGGAGGTGTAAACCTAACTTTAGGCTACAAAAATTTTGACTTGGCCGTTCTATTTCAAGGAGCCTGGGGAGGTGAATTATTTTTTAACTTTAATGAAGCCGGCACCATAGGCAATTATTTGGAACGAGATTACAATAATAGATGGTCTGTCAATAATCCAAGTAGCGTACACCCCAGAATAACCAACAGGGCCGATCAATATTACAGTAATGGCAATACTTACTGGAGACAGGATACGGACTACATGAGGTTGAAGAATTTTGAACTGGGCTATAACATGCCCGAAGAGGTAACTTCCCGTGTTGGCCTTAGTGCTTTAAGGTTCTACATTAACGGAGCAAACCTGTTTACCTGGACCGATGCCATCTTCGACCCCGAAGGGCTTAATACCAGTGGACGGGACTACCCCGTATCAAGAATCTTAAGTGTTGGATTTTCCCTATCATTCTAAAAAGAAATATTATGAATATCAAAAAATCATTTATAGCATTGGGTACGGTCTTGATGTTGGGCTTTATTACTGCCTGCAACGATGACTTTACCAATATTACCCCATTAAGCGAAGT
Organism: Arenibacter sp. P308M17; assembly: GCF_003426735.1. GTDB lineage: Bacteria > Bacteroidota > Bacteroidia > Flavobacteriales > Flavobacteriaceae > Arenibacter. Next base: position 194,251 of record NZ_QVON01000001.1, on the reverse strand, counting down.
TTCAGGAGCAAGTGTATGGTCCGACCCGGGTCTTGCGGAGGCCGCAGTTAGCGGAATATATCTTGGTCTTGGACCAGGGGGGCTGGACGAGCAAATGTTGGCTTCCTTGTCCGATGAGGCTATTTTTACACATACCGGTAGGGGTATCAACACGGTTAACGAATCCCGTTCCAATTCAGATGAAACCGGATGGATTCACGCCAATTGGGATTGGAACAATATGTACGCCCATCTCCGGGATGCCAATTTGGCCATTGCCAATTTGGGAAACGGAGGCCTTGACGATGCCGAACTTGTTGATAGACTTTTAGGGGAAGCCCATTTTATGAGGGCCTACTACTACCAACAATTACTTCGGTTTTATGGTGGAGTGCCTTTGATAGACGAGCCTTTGGAATTGGATTCCGACTACAATATTCCACGAAACACATACAGTGAATGTGTAGAATTTATTATTGCCGACTGTGAACGGGCCTTTGAATTGTTAAACGGTAAGAGTATGGCTTCCGGCCGTGCCAACGCCACTGCAGCACTGGCTTTAAAGGCAAGGGTATTACTATACGCCGCCAGTGATTTTCACGATTTTCCCACAGCGTCGGCCAATTCTTCCCTACTATCCACGTATACCAACCCTGAATTGATCGCCTATACGGAAGGTAGTCAGGAGCAACGCTGGATAAGGGCACGGGATGCGGTTAAGGCCGCGCTCGACTATTCCAGTGCCGGATATAAATTGGGGCTTACCTCCCCCGTCCCCTTCGATGAAGGAGAGCAAAATTATTTGAATATGTCCTTGGCCAGAAACGGAGGTGAAAGTGATATTATTTGGGAGCGGCAGTATGTAGCGCAAGAAGGCCCCGGAAGGCGAATTGGCCTCTTTAACGGACCCAATGGCTATCAAAACTGGGCCGGTAATACCCCGCTTCAAAACCTAGTGGACGATTATGCCATGATGGATGGTTCCAAATTTGACTGGGACAACCCTACCCATGCCAGTAGCCCTTATGAAAATAGAGAACCCCGTTTTTATGCTACCATTCTTTACGATGGAGCCGATTGGAAACCAAGACCCGCAGCTTCCGCCGATAGGGATCCGGCCAATCAAATACAGACCGGGCAATATGAGGTGAACGGTTCCGGAAGTGTTACAACACACTTTGGTTTGGACACCCGTCAAAGCCCAATAGAGGATTGGAACGGTACCCGAAGCGGTTATTACTTTAAAAAATTCACAGAGCCAGATCCCGCATTTGTGGATCAAACGGATTTTCAGACCATTCCCTGGCCTTTCTTTAGGCAAACAGAGCTAGTATTGAACTATGTAGAGACCCTACTGGAAACAGACGAGGAAGCAGAAGCCCTTACCTGGCTAAACCAAATTCGGTATAGAGTTGGTCTTCCGGCTATTGTAGCCTCTGGGGAAGATCTGGTCGAGGCTTACAGAAATGAAAGACGCCTGGAACTTGCCTATGAAGAACATAGATATCATGATGTACGCCGATGGATGATTGCCCCAACAACAAGCGGAGCGCCTGCTGTGGGAATACAAATTACAGGTGCACTCAAGCCAGGGGCCAATGTTTCTTTATACAAATACGATCCTTCCAATTATGATTATTCTTATGTCCCCACCGTAGTAGATCCAGGATTCGAAAACCGACTTTGGTTGGACAAATCCTATTTTGTACCTATAAGGATAGCAGAAATTAATGCAAATACGGCTTTGATCCAAAATCCGGGTTACGACTAACATAATTAGATTAAAATTTGATTCCATCCCCTTAAAAGGGATGGAATCTGTATTTTTGTAAGTATATGAGAAAGACCTTCCTACCCTGTTTTTTTTATCTTTCGACTGTCCTGGTCTTTACTAACTATAGCTGTAAAAATTCGGAGGACAATAAAAATTCCAGTAGCAATGAAGATATAGAAAAATCCAGCCCCGCTATGTTCACTTTATTATCTCCGGAAAAGACCAACATTACCTTTCAAAATCAGCTCAAAGAAACTCTAAATGCCAATGTATTGTTGTACGAATACATGTACAATGGTGGCGGTGTGGCAACAGGCGATTTCAATAATGATGGATTTATCGACCTCTATTTTACTTCCAATATGGGAGAAAATAAGTTTTACATCAATAAAGGCGGGATGCGATTTGAAGATGTTACCCGGATATCTAAAATTCAAGGAAGAACGGGGCCGTGGAAGACAGGAGTGACTGCTGTGGATATCAATGGAGATCATAAACTAGATCTATACTTATGCTATTCAGGAACAATGCCGGAAGAAAAAAGGGCCAATCAATTATTTATCAATCTTGGCAATGACGCTAAGGGTATTCCTATTTTTGAGGAAAAATCACAGGAATACGGTTTAGCAAGCACTGCATTTAGTAATCAGGCCTATTTTTTTGACTACGACCATGACGGAGATTTGGATATGCTTTTGCTAAACCATAATCCAAAATCCCTTCCTATTCTCAACGAGTTGAGCACGGCAAATTTACTAAAGAAAGACGATTCCCTACAAGGAGTACGCCTATTTCGGCAAACCAAGGGCAAATTTGAAGATGTTACCGTATATGCAGGGATAAGTGGTTCTGCCCTAACCTATGGTTTAGGAATAGGTATTAGTGATTTGGACAACGATGGGTGGGAAGATGTTTATATTTCAAACGACTATTCGGTTCCCGATTATCTTTATATGAACAATAAGGACGGAACCTTTACCAATAAATTAAAAGAAAAAATGGGCCATATCAGTCATTTCTCCATGGGAAATGACATCGCAGATATAAATAATGACGGGTGGACGGATATTTTCACGCTGGACATGCTGCCCGAGAATAATAAAAGACAAAAACTTTTATTGGCTCCGGACAAATATGAAAAATTTGATTTGAATTTGCGCAGTGGTTTTCATTATCAATATATGCGCAATATGCTACAGCTCAACAACGGCAATGGAACATTTAGCGAAATAGGCCAATTTGCAGGAATATCCAACACGGACTGGAGTTGGGCGGCATTGCTGGCAGATTATGACAATGATGGGTGGAAAGACCTTTTTGTGACCAATGGTTACTTCCGTGATTATACCAATCTCGATTTTATCAATTATATGGATTCTTATACGCAATCCAAAGAGCGGCTTAAAAAGGAAGATATTTTGGAAATAATCAAGAAAATGCCGGCCTCGGATGTTTCCAACTATATGTTTTCAAACCTCGGTGGTACCGGTTTTTCCAACACCACAAAATCTTTTGGACTAGATTTGCCCGCCAATAGTAACGGTGCCGCCTATGCAGATCTGGACAACGACGGAGATTTGGATTTAATTGTGAACAACATCAACCAACCAGCGTTCATTCATCAAAACGAATCCCAGCTTCACGGAAACCATTTTTTACAAGTCAAACTAAAAGGAACAAAACTGAATACACAAGGTATTGGTACAAAAGTAACTTTATACCAGGGAAAAAGACACCAAACCGTGGAACAATTCCCCTCTAAAGGCTATTTATCAAACGTTTCTCCCGTGCTTCACTTTGGTCTGGGAAAAGTTTCCCGGATCGATTCGGTAGTTATAAATTGGAACAACGGGAAAAGACAAAGCTTGGTCGATGTGGTTTCAGATCAAACTTTAGAGATCGATGAAAAAAATGCGGAACCATTTAAAACAACCGAAATAAAACCGGTATCTATTTTTAAGGACATGGTACCCCCAATATCCTACAAAAATAACTTGTCCAATTTTAATGATTTCAAACGACAATCCTTGTTGATTGAACAATTCTCCCATTCCGGACCTCCAATGGTCAAATGGGATGTTGATAAAGATGGTTTGGAGGATATTTTTATAGGTGGTGAAAAAGGCATGGGAGCAAGTCTGTTTATTCAGAAAAAGGATGGAAATTTTATTAAAATGAAAAATGCCATTTTTGAAACTTCAAAAGGGAGCCATGACGCAGAAGCCGTAATATTTGATGCCAATGGCGATGGTAATCCGGATATTTATGTTGCCAGCGGAGGTTATCACGATTATTTGGAAAACGATTCCAAATTACAGGACCGATTGTATTTTGGGGACGGGCACGGAAACTTTAGCCTAAACGAAGCAAGCTTGCCGCAAATGTGGACAAGCAAAGGAGCTGTTACTGTTCTGGATGTTAACCAAGATGGCCACCCTGACCTCTTTGTAGGAAGTAGGATAATTCCCGGCAGATATCCAGAAACACCAAAAACTTACCTCCTTGTAAACGATGGGAAAGGTAATTTTAAAAATCAAATAGGATCCATAGCACCGGAACTGGAATATTTAGGCATGATAACGGATGCCATTTGGATCGATCTCGATAGGGATAACAATAAGGAATTAGTAGTTGTAGGGCACTGGATGCCCATAACCGTATTCAAAATTAGTTCCGGCAAACTACAGAAAGAAACAGACCTCTATTTTGACAAGCCGTATAGTGGATGGTGGAACACCATAGAAACAGGTGATTTTAACAAGGATGGAAAACCCGATCTTATTATTGGTAATTTAGGTACAAATACCCAATTTAAACCAACCGATGAGGAGCCAGCGGAACTCTATTATAAGGATTTTGATGAAAATGGCTCTGTAGATCCCTTGTTTTGTTACTATATACAAGGTAAAAGTTACCCTTATCTTACGAGGGATGAGCTTTTGGGGCAACTTGGTGGTCTTCGCTCTACCTTTACAAGTTATGAAAGCTATGCCAACGCCACAATAACCGATATAATTGCTCCCAAAGTATTATCAAAGGCGGGTAGATTAACCGCAAACCACATGGAAACAACTTTGTTTTTAAGTAATGAAGATCGCATTTTTAAAGTTATGGAGCTCCCGGAACAGGCCCAGTATGCACCGGTACAAACCTTGGTGGTATCCGATTTTGATACAGATGGCAAGGAAGATCTTATTTTGTTGGGAAACAGCAATAATTTTAAGTTGAGAATAGGGAAATTTGACGCTAATTATGGTACCTTGTTCATGGGGAATGGTAACGGAACATTTAATTATATTGAACAAAAAGAATCAGGTTTAAATGTTTCCGGAAATGTGCAAAGTGCTATTACTATCGATAATACCTTATTTTTGGGGATGTCCGGTGACTTATTAAAAACCTACAAGCTCTCAAAGTAAACTACCTCGGGGCAATCCCACGAGGCATTGAAAGGAAATTCAAGTTTGATTCCGACGCCCGAATGAACGGGACGGGCGGGCCCGTCCGAACGGCACGGGCGGGCAAGTGTCGGAGCACCTGCCTGCGGTAGGCAGGTTTAAATCTCGATTATCGAGTAACGTTTTTCGCTTCTAGAATGACATACGATTACATTATTATTGGTGCAGGTGCCTCAGGTCTGCTATTGGCCAATGCCATGGGAAAGGATAGTTTCTTTGCGGAAAGATCAATTCTTTTATTGGATAAGGATTTGGACAAGCCCAATGATCGTACCTGGTGCTTTTGGGAAAAGGGCAAAGGGGAATTTGATGCCATTCTACACAAAACCTGGGACCATATTTTGGTGGCGGATGGCAGTTATTCCAAACGGATGGCCATTGATCCCTACAAATACAAGATGATCAGGGCCAAGGATTTTTACAATACCTCCCGTACAGCAATAAATGGGTGCCCCAACATCACTTTTTTAAAAGGGAAAGTTGTCGGCATTGAGGAAAGGGACAATCAAATAATAGTATCCACGGATTCCCTTACATTTGTTGGCAAAAAAGTGTTCAATAGTATTTTCGACTACAAACCCCTGTTACAGCAAAAAAAATATCCGGTACTACAGCAGCATTTTATTGGGTGGTTTATTAAATCGGCCAGTCCCATTTTTGACAGTGAACAGGCTACTTTTATGGATTTTTCCATCCCCCAGATCGGAAACACCCGATTTATGTACGTACTTCCCCTTTCTGAAACGGAAGCCTTGGTGGAGTATACCCTATTCTCCAAAAATCTACTTTCTACCCAAGAGTATGAAGAAGCAATAAGCAACTATATTAAAAATAATCTGGCCTGCCACCATTACGAAATATTGGATAGGGAAAAGGGAAACATTCCTATGAGCTGTTACGATTTTAATATTCACAACAGTAAGCACCTTATGCATATTGGGGTTGCGGGCGGATGGGCCAAGCCAAGTTCCGGCTTTACTTTTATGCGGACACACCAAAAAACAATGGCCCTAATACCCTTTTTAAAAGAGAATAGACCCCTAAATACCTTTCATAAAAAGGACCGCTTTTGGTTTTATGACCTCCTTTTGTTGGACATTCTTTCTAGGGATAATAGTAAAGGGCGACTCATTTTTGGACAATTGTTCAAAAATCGCAGTCCACAAAAAATCTTTGCCTTTTTGGATGAAAAATCTACCATATGGCAAGACCTAAGTATCATTTTGGCCTGCCCCAAAAAAGAATTTATCCGAGCCTTTTTACGTAGGCTATTTCTAATTTAACAAGCAATATTTTATAATGCTGATATATACACGTATATTTTGCGCCTTTTAAGACCAATGTAAACACATGCGAAACAACCTTTCCTTCAGAATTGCCCTCATAGTTACTCTTTTTGGCATTTTAACCATGTCCTGCGATAAAAAGCCGAAGCAACCACAGGAACCTCTGTTGGTCATTAAAGAGGATACGACAACTGTCCGGTCCAGATTTAAGGAAATTAGGGAAAGTGTTCCCGCACAAGTTGCCGATGGACTAACGCTGTCCTTATGGGCTTCGGATTCTTTGGCTCCAGATCCGGTGGCCATGTCCGTAGATGACCAGGGCAACATATACCTGACCAGGACCAATCGCCAAAAAAATTCAGAATTTGATATCAGGGGATTTAGGCATTGGATGACCCCTTCCATTGCCTTGCAATCCGTGGCAGACCGAAAGAACTTCCTGCACGAAACCTTTGCAACCGAAAAAAGTTCGGAAAACGAATGGCTAAAGGACCTCAATAGGGACAGTATCCATGATTGGAGGGACCTTGCGGTTCAAAAGGAGGAAATTTGGAAACTGGAAGACCAGGACGGCAATGGCATGGCCAATGTTGCTACAAGAATTCTGAACAATTTTCATGAAGAAACATCCGACGTGGCCGGAGCCTTACTGGTCAGAAAAAATGACATGTTCGTGGGTATCGCCCCAGATATGTGGAGAATTACCGATGAGGACGGGGATGGCATTATGAACCATAAAACCTCCATTTCCCATGGTTATGGGGTGCATATCGGTTTTGGGGGCCATGGAATGTCCGGAGCTGTTGAAGGCCCAGACGGTAGAATCTATTGGGGTATTGGCGATATTGGGGCGAATATTACCACCACGGACGGAACACAGCATAAATATCCCAACCAAGGTGTTATAGTCAGATCCAATCCGGACGGAAGTGATTTTGAAGTTTTTGCAGCAGGGGTCAGGAATACCCACGAATTTGTCTTTGATGAATACGGTAATATTATTACGGCAGATAATGATGGGGATCACCGTGGGGAGAGCGAACGACTGGTATATATTGTAGAAGGCTCCGACGCAGGATGGCGCTCCAACTGGCAATATGGCAAATATACGGACCCCAAAAACAATGGCTATAATGTTTGGATGGACGAAAAACTATATGTGCCACATTGGGAAGGGCAGGCTGCCTATATTATCCCTCCCCTGATGAACTTTCATAATGGTCCCACCGGAATGGCATACAATCCCGGAACTGCCCTAGGAAAAGAATGGCGTAACAAATTTTTTCTGGTGGAGTTTGTGGGCAACCCAAGTAGATCCCACATATGGAGCTTCGACCTAAAACCAAAAGGCGCCTCTTTTGAATTAAATAAGGAACAAGATATACTGAGCGGAATTCTACCTACGGGCATCCGTTTCGCCCCAGACGGGGCATTGTATATTGCCGATTGGATAAACGGCTGGGATACCAAAAATTACGGCCGGGTCTGGAAATTGGATGTGGCCCCGAATAAGAATAACCTAGAGGCGGAGAGAAAGGAAACGGAGCGACTCATGACCCTGGATTACACAGATCAACGTATAGACCAATTGATCCAACTCCTTTCCTATCCCGATATGCGAATACGCCAAAAAGCCCAGTTTGAACTGGCAAATAGGGACAACAAAGGTTTTAATGCCTTTAACAAGGCCATTGCAGCCGGAGGCAATCAAATGGCCCGGATACATGGCATATGGGGCATTGGGCAATTGGCAAGACTTAAATTGGACAGGGCCGAACCTTTATTGAACCTCTTAAAGGAACGCGATGCGGAAATAGTGTCGCAAGCGGCAAAAACCTTGGGAGATGTTAAATATGGCGATGCGGCCAAGGATTTAATTCCCTTACTTAGGCATAACAATGCCAGGGTCCGTTTCTTTGCCGCCCAGGCCTTGGGAAGAATCAAGGATAAGAACGCCGTCCAACCCTTGCTTACCATGCTGGAAGCGAATAATGATGAAGACCTATATTTAAGACATGCCGGGGTATTGGCCCTTGCCAGAATTGGGGAGGTGGCACCAATTGTTGCCTTGGCTAAGCACGAAAGCAGAAGTCTGAGAATTGCCGCCGTCCTGGTACTGAGACGCCTACAAAATGAACAATTGGCCCTATTTTTACAGGATAAGGATGAATTTATTGTAACCGAGGCGGCCAGGGCCATCAATGACGATTGGTCCATTGAACCCGCGCTGCCCGCATTGGCCTCCTTGCTAAAAGAGGAAAAATTTACATCCGAACCTTTATTGAGAAGAAGCATAAATGCCGCCCTTAGGGTTGGTGGCGAGAGGGAACTGGACCTACTAGTCAACTTTGCAAAAAGGGAATCCGTTTCAAGCGTTCTTAGGAGCGAAGCCTTGGCAGCCATTGGCACTTGGGCCTCCCCATCCGTATTGGACAGGGTAGATGGCCGCTACAGGGGCGAGATCAACAGGGATGCCCATATGGTAAGACAGAAGATCGAAAAATATATTCCCGATTTCCTAAAAGATAAAAATCCGGATATTTTGGTGGCTGCATCCAAAGCTATAAGCACATTGAAGATAGAAGGATATAATGCCCAACTGGCCCGGATTATGAAGCAAAATGCCTCAGCCGAAGTACGCTCTGCCATGCTAGCGGCACTAGGGGATCTAAATTACACCAAAATAGAGGAAGCCATGAAGATAGGCATGGCGGACAGGGATCGGGATGTCCGTACCGTGGCCGTAGGTTTGGTAACCCAACTGGACCTGCCTAAAGAAAAGCTTCCCGCCATTGTGGAACCCATATTTAAAAGCGGTTCCATTGTGGAGCAACAGAAGATGTTGGGCGTTCTTGGAGAAATGCCCCTGGAAAAAAGTAGGGACGTTTTAATCTCCCTTATAAAACAGGGGATTGGTAAAAAACTTTCCAATGGTGTTATTTTAGATTTAACGGAAGCCGTTGAGGCAACGAAATCCGAAGAACTCATTGGCCAATTAAGTAGTCTAAAAGCCCATGGAGATGGTTTGGATGCCTATGCAGAAACCCTAAACGGAGGGGACAGAAGGCAAGGCTATCAATATTTCAATACCAATTCCGCCGGACAGTGTGTTAGATGCCATGCCGTAGGCGGTGCCGGTGGTGCAGTGGGTCCGGCCTTGGACAATATAGGGAACATATTGAGCAGGGAACAGCTCCTGGAGGCCCTGATCAATCCCAGTGCACGTTTGTCTCCCGGATATGGAGTGGTTACCGTTACCTTGAAGGACGGACAAACGGTTACAGGAATATTGGAAGAGGAAACCGAGGATGAGCTAATTCTGAAAACCTCGGATGCGGAACCTATGGAAATAGCCCTGACCAGAATAGACAAAAGACAAAATATGGCTTCAGGGATGCCCGCAATGGGCACTATAATGTCCAAAAGGGAAATAAGGGACGTAATCGAATTTTTGGCCAATATGAAAAAGGAATAATCTTCCTAACAACTGTTTAGGTCCCAAATGACCTTGATAACACCTAAACCTCGCGATTCATTAAGGCAGTACCAAACTGCCTTAATACTGCTTTTTTTGCGGGTTCTAGCTGCAGCATTTCCAAGGTTTTAAAGGCATTATCGGTATACCATTTAATTTCTTCAATGGTCCTGGCTACCGCTCCGGTTTCCTCAAACAGCTCCTTAACACTGCTTATTTTCTCCTTTGGGTCCATAGGTTTAATGGAATATAAATGCTCCAACGCCTGTGCCTGGGCCAAGGTTCCCATTTCCATGGCCTTCAAATACAGATAGGTCTTTTTGTTTTCAATAATATCGCCCCCAAGCTGCTTGCCAAAACTCTTGGGATCCCCAAAAGCATCCAAATAATCGTCCTGCAACTGAAAGGCAATGCCAAGATCCTTTCCAAAATCATAGATTAAATTCTGTTCTTCGTCCGGCCTATTGGCAATTATAGCCCCCATTTTCATGGCCGAAGCTACCAAAACGGCGGTTTTATTCCGAACCATTAACAAATACTCCGGAATACTTACATCTTCCCTCTTCTCAAAATCCATATCGTACTGCTGCCCCTCACAAACCTCTAATGCCGTTTTAGTGAACAATTGCATCAATTCCTTAAAAATGGGTGCAGGGTAACTTTCCAAAAGCTGATAACTGTAGATCAACATGGCATCTCCGGACAAAATTCCGGTGTTCAGGTTCCATTTTTTGTGCAATGTCATCTTTCCCCGCCTTAGAGGAGCCTCATCCATAATGTCATCATGAACCAATGAGAAATTGTGGAACACCTCTATCGCCAATGCGGCATCCAGGGCATTTTTAGGCGCTGCCCCGAAGAGATCGGCCGTCATTAAGGTTAAAATAGGTCGCAAACGTTTTCCGCCCAAGTTTAAAATATAAGTAAAGGGCTCATATAAATTAACAGGTTCCTTAATTTTTATTTTGGCTCCCAAATGGACCATAAAATCCGACCTGTATTGTTCGAGCTTATACATAAAGGAAATTTTCTTTCAAAAATACACTAAAACATGGCACCATCAAATGGAACCTTTCGGGCCGATAGATCCTCCTTCATGTTAAGAAATCATAAAACCTGGGAAACTTTTTTTGTTTTTAAAGTTTCCTAGGTTATATTTGCAGCCTGTATGAAAGAAAAAATATTAGAAAAAGCGACGGATATGTTTTTGAACCTTGGGTTCAAAAGTGTTACTATGGATGATTTGGCAAACGAAATGGGGATATCAAAAAAAACGATCTACACCCATTTTGAAAATAAGACCAGATTGGTACAGGAATGTACGTTTAGTCTTTTTAACCAAATTAATGCTGGAATAGACTATATCTGTACAACTGGCAAGAATCCTATTGAGGAATTGTACGAAATTAAAAAGTTTGTCATTTCACATTTGAAAGATGAGAAATCTTCCCCCCAATACCAATTGCAGAAATACTACCCCAAAATCTTTTCCAACCTAAGGAAAAAGCAATTTGAACTTATGCAGGAATGCACGATCAATAATGTTAAAAAAGGTTTGGAACTGGGTATCTACAGGGAAAATTTAAATGTGGAATTTGTATCCCGAATCTATATTTCCGGCGTAGCCAGTATCAAGGACGAACGCTTCTTTCCGGAGGGAAATTTCTCGCCCAAGGATTTACAGGACTATTTTCTTGAATATCACTTGCGCGGTATTGTAACACCCAAAGGCAGAAAGATACTAAATGATATTATTGATGCCACTTATGAATAAACAACAGCTGAATGACCTTATCTAAAAACTTTAAAGCCAATTTTATGAGAAACAGTTTTTTAGCATTATTGATGCTATTTACGACTACTTGGTCCTACGCCCAGGAACAAACCTATAGTTTCACCTTGGAGGAAGCCATTAATTACGCCCTTGAAAATAATTATGGGGCCATTAATGCGGACAGAGACCTATTGGACGCCCAAAAACAAAAATGGGAAACCATTGCTACCGGACTGCCCCAAATAGACGGTGCCGTAAGCTATCAAAATCAATTGAAGCAGCCAGTTTCCCTTTTACCCGGAGAATTGGCCGGTGGAGAACCAGGTACTTTTATCCCCATAGTTTTTGGACAACCACAGACCGCAAGTGCTACAGCTACCTTAAAGCAGCAGATTTTTGACGGATCCTATCTAGTAGGTATCCAAGCGGCCAAAACATTTATAGCTTATAGCAACAACAACAAGGAAAAGACCGAATTGGAGATTCGAAAATCTGTGGTGGAATCCTATGGCAATGTCCTATTATCCCAAGAAAGTGTAGCCATATTGGAAAAAAACAAAATCAATTTGGAAAAAAATCTTTTTGAAACACAAAAACTCTTCGAAAACGGATTAGGGGATGAGGAGAGTGTAGAACAATTACAAATTACTTTATCATCGGTTGAGAATAACCTAAAAAATGCAATACGTCTTAAGTCGATCACCTTACAGATGTTGAATCTAATAATGGGCCTGGATGTGGATTCCCCTACCCAACTCAAGGAAAATCTATCCGATCTGGCCCAGAAACAAATAAGCTTGGACCTTTTGGAGGAAGATATGGTAATGGACAACAATATCGATTTTAAAATAGGGACCAACTTGACCCAGCAGCGGGAATTGGAGCTAAAACTTCAAAAAAGCTTGGCGCTACCTACCCTGAACGCATTCGTAAACTACGGCAGTACTTCCTACAGCGATAAATTCAATTTTCTAAGTAATGATACGGATTGGTTTGATTCCTCCGTGCTGGGATTGGACCTGCATATCCCTATATTTAGCTCCCTGGGAAGAAGTGCCAAGACCGCTAGGGCAAAAATTGCCCTTGAAAAGGCCCGTACACAATTATCGGAGACAGAACAGAACATACGCCTTCAACACAAAACGGCAAAAAGCAATTATCTGTTTTCCATAGAAGAATATAATACCGCACAGGAAAATCTTGCCCTTGCGGAACGAATAGAAAATAAAAATCAAATTAAATATACAGAAGGTCTTGCCAGCAGCTTTGAACTAAGACAGGCACAAACACAGCTCTACGATGCACAACAGCAATACCTGCAATCCATGGTAGATGTTATCAATAGAAAAACGGAACTTGAAACCATACTAAATGAAAATTAGCCATGTCCAACAAACTAAACATAGTTACAAATAGACCATTAAGCCCAACATTATCAACCCGAAATACGAACATAATGAAAAAATTAACCTCCATTCTCCTTCTGGCCCTTGTCCTATCTTCTTGTGGTGGCGGAGCAGATAAATCTATTGACAGCATTATTGCGGAAGCCGATCTGACCACTATAAGGGCTAAAAAAAATGAACTTTCCGAAAAACAAAAAGAGTTGGAAAGCCAAATAAAGCTTCTGGATTCTACCATAGCTATTTTGGACAAAAATGAACGTTTACCATTAGTGACCACGATTACCGCCGAACAGGAAGCATTTGTTCACTATTTGGAATTGCAAGGTGATGTAATGACAAAACAGAACGTTCTTATCTATCCTGAAATGCAGGGAACCCTTGTGAAGGTATATGTCAAAGAAGGCCAGGCGGTCAGCAAAGGACAACTTTTGGCCACTATAGATGACGGTGGACTTAGCAGTCAACTACAACAGTTAAAAACACAGGCCCAATTGGCAAAAACCACCTTTGAGCGTCAAAAGCGCTTATGGGATCAAAAAATTGGTTCTGAAATTCAATATTTACAGGCAAAGGCGAATTACGAAGCCCAGGAAAATACAGTAAATCAGTTAGAGAGCCAGTTGGAAAAATCTTCCATCAGAGCTCCCTTTAGCGGTATTATTGATGATGTTATTAAAGATCAGGGAACGGTGGTTGCTCCTGGCTCGGGATCTGAAATCTTCAGAATTGTAAATCTTTCCGATATGTATATTGATGTAGAGGTTCCAGAAACCTATTTGGGCAGTATTTCGGTGGGGAAGGAAGCGCAGGTCTATTTCCCTGTTTTGGGGGATACCGTCATTTCAAAGATTCGCCAAACCAGTAACTATATAAAGCCGGGAAATAGATCTTTTGGTGTAGAAGTGGCCGTTCCCAACAAGAATGAACTTATTAAACCAAACTTAAGCGCAAAGGTTAGGTTAAACGACTATACCAATGAAAAAGCCATCTTGGTACCGCAAAGTATCATCTCTGAGAACTCTGACGGACAACAATATACCTATATCGCAGAAAACCCGGACAGTGAAGGGGTGGCCATTGCCAAAAGGGTCATTGTCACCACAGGAAAAACACAAAACGGGATGGTAGAAATTGTATCCGGTATAGTAGATGGAAATCATATCATAAAAGAGGGAGCCCGTAGTGTAAAGGAGGGTCAAAAAGTAAAAATTGTAAACTAAACGATCCATGAGCAAACACAAAAAAAACGCAGATAAGGAATTTAGTTTGTCATCCTGGGCCATAGATAACCCGTCGGTAATCTATGTGATGATAGGTCTATTCCTATGGATTGGCTTCAACTCCTATATGGCCATGCCCCGGGAAGATTTTCCTGAAATTATTGAAACCAAAATTTATATCAGTACGCCTTACCCCGGTAATACCGCTGAAGATATTGAAAGGCTGATAACCGACCCTTTGGAAGATAAGCTAAAGAACATTAGCAATGTAGTTGAGATCATCTCCACTTCCCAGGAAGATTATGCCATTATTACGGTCGAGTTTGATGAAGAAATAACGGTAGAAGCTGCCAAACAGAAGGTAAAGGATGAAGTTGATAGTGAAAAAGCAAGCGAGGATTGGCCCACATTTAACGGTGCCAAAGTAGAACCCAATGTCTTTGATCTGAACTTTTCGGAAGAGGTCCCCATCATGAATGTTAATTTTACAGGGGATTATCCAGTAGAAAAATTAAAGGATTTTGCCGAACACCTACAGGATATTATTGAAGATCTCCCTGAAGTTAAGAAGGCCGATATTCGCGGGGCACAGGAAAAAGAGGTGGAGGTAGCCGTAGATGTTTATAAAATGATGGCCGCCAAGGTAAGTTTTGACGACATTCTTGGGGCAATTAATAATGGCAATATGACCATGTCCGCAGGAAATTTTAAAACCAGCGGTCAACGGCGCACCATACGTATTCTGGGAGAAATTGAAAAGCCCGGCCAATTGAATGATTTTGTAGTAAAATCCGAAAATGGCGCTGTTTATTTAAAGGATATTGCGGAGGTCCATTTTACTGAAAAAGACAAAACCACCTATGCACGGGAATTTGGAGAAAATGTGGTGATGCTGGATGTAAAAAAACGGGCCGGCCGTAATGCCATATCCGCAGCAGATCAGATCAGGGAGATTATAAAACAGGAACAGGCAGAGTACTTTCCAAGTGACCTGCACATCTCCATTGCCAATGACTCTTCCAGCAGAACCCTGAATCAGGTAGACGATTTGGTGAATAACATTATTTTTGGGATTATTCTGGTAGTTGGGGTGCTTATGTTCTTTTTGGGCTTCCGAAATGCCCTTTTCGTTGGGTTTGCCATTCCTATGTCCATGTTTATGTCCTTTATGATCCTGTCCTTATTAGGATATACCCTGAACACCATGATCCTTTTTGGGATGATAATGGGTCTGGGAATGCTCGTGGATAATGGTATCGTGGTAGTGGAGAATGTATACCGCCTTATGGATGAAGGGATGCCGCGCATAGAAGCTGCCAAAAAGGGAATTGGGGAAATTGCGGTTCCTATTATTATCTCGACCGCCACAACCGTTGCCGCTTTTGTTCCTTTAGGCCTTTGGCCCGGAATTTTTGGGCAGTTTATGAAATTTTTTCCTATTACGCTTTCTGTGGTGCTGGGATCCTCCCTCTTTGTGGCGATTTTTATGAACTCCATGCTGGTTTCAAGTTTTATGGAGGTCGGGGAAAAGGAATTAAAGCTAAAACAACTCATCCGATTAAGTATTGTACTCGGTGGTTTCGGTCTATTGATCCTGCTTTTTGGAGGGGCTATGAAAGGTATGGGAACGGTGATGATCGTCACAGCTGCCATGTTCTGGATCTATAAATATTTCCTTAAAAGATGGGCACTTAATTTCCAGAGAAATACCATGTCCCGATTTGAAAATTGGTATGAAAGACGGCTGGTGCATGCACTAAGGGGCAGCAATGTATATTGGTATACAGGAGTTACTTTTGGTCTGCTCATTATTGTTTTCATGCTATTTGGCATGTCTGTAGGCAGTGGAAGAACAAAAATCGAATTTTTTCCGGATAATAAACCCAACGAAATCTATGTGTACATAGAATATCCTGAGGGTACGGATATAGAAAGAACCAATGCCATTACTTTAGAGGTAGAGAAAAAGGTATATGAGGTAGTCAATGACCCCGCTTACATGAAAAATGGCCAGAACTTTATGGTTGCCTCCGCAGTTTCCCAGGTGGGTGAAGGTGCGGGGAATCCTTTAACAGATGGAGGTTCTTCTGCCGAAATGCCGCACCGTGGAAAGCTGACGGTGAACTTTAGCGAATACAAATACAGGAACGGAATTAATACCGAGGATATTCGGGCCAAGGTACAAAATGCCGTAAGCGGGGTCTTTCCTGGTGTTACCATATCGGTTGAAAAAGAAGCCAATGGTCCCCCGGCAGGCTATCCCATTAATATTGAGCTGGCAGGAAGAGACTACGACCAGCTCATTAATACCGCCGAGGACATTCGAAATTTTATCAACACCAAGAATATTGCGGGTATTGAAGAGATAAAAATAGATGTAAACAAGAGCAAGCCTTCCATGCAAGTGGTTGTAGACAGGGAAAAAGCAGGTAGATTGGGTGTTTCCTCAGGGCAGGTAGGGAATCAATTGCGTCGTTCTTTGTTCGGGGAAAAAGCCGGAGTGTACAAGGAAGATGGGGATGATTTTGATATCAACATCAGGTTTAGTGAAGATTTAAGATATAATAGAAGCGCGCTATTCAACCAAAATATTGTATTTCGAGATCCGGCTAACGGGCAGATTAAAGAGATTCCGGTCTCTGCCATAGCTACTGAAAAGAACACCTCTGCCTTTAGCGCTATTAAACATCGGGATGGAAAACGTGTTGTTACCGTATACTCCGGCCTTAAACCCGGATTTACGGATGCAGCTGCCATTGTTGCGGAAATTCAGGAAGAAATGGAAAATTTTGAAAACCTTCCCGAGGACATAAAAATAGATTACACGGGCCAAATTGAGGAACAAAACAAGCAGATGATGTTTCTTGTGGGTGCTTTTTTCTCCGGCTTGGGGCTGATCATGCTTATCCTGATATTTCAATTTGGGGGCATTTCCAAGCCCTTGATCATAATGATCGCCATATTCCTAAGTTTTATCGGAGTCTTTGGCGGGTTAATGCTTACCGGGTGGTCCTTTGTCATCATGATGTCCATGATGGGAATCATCTCTTTGGCAGGTATCGTGGTAAACAATGGCGTGGTACTCCTGGATTATATCCAAATTCTAATTGACCGGAAAAAAGTGAAATTGGATGTTGATGAAAAAGATTTGTTGTCCAAAGCGGACGTTACAGATGTAATTATTAAAGGAGGAAAAGCCAGATTACGCCCTGTAATTCTAACCGCTATTACCACCGTACTTGGGCTTATACCCTTGGCTATTGGCCTTAATATCGATTTCTTTTCCCTTTTTGCATCCTTTAATCCTAATATTTATATAGGGGGCGATAACGTTGTATTCTGGGGGCCCTTGGCCTGGACCGTAATCTTTGGGTTGATCGTGGCCACCTTCCTAACATTGATCATTGTACCTGTACTGTTCAATATTACCTACAGGATTAAAATAGCCCTAAGGGGCAGCGGTAAGGCAAAAACTAAGGAAATGGTAACTTCTTAGGTTGTTTGCAACCCAACTGATATGGAGGAGGCGGTCTAAAAAGACCGCCTCCTTTTTTGTATTATGCCGGATCAGTATCAAAAGTTGTGTGTGAATTGGTCAAAGATAGAATTTTCTATACCAAATTCATATCCTGTTCATTTTTTGCATCGCCCAAATGCAGCGCATTTATGAAAGGACGGGTCAACTCCATAGATACTCCATAGATACTCCATAGATAGTCCATAGTTAGTCCGTATATGCAAATAGGTAAAAAACAGGCTGGATCCACCCTTTTTTGGCACGCTAAAATAGCTCCGTTCCAAGGCACTTTTTACCTTTCATGGACACGGCAAAATACGCTCCGGGATCCCTTGCGGAAAACAACGCCAAAAAACAGTGTCGTTATAAAGCTATTTTTTTTCATAAGAATATTTGCATAAACACAGCAATTGTTATTGATCCTGGATACGGACGAACAGGTATAAATCTCGATTATCTAGCAAAATTTAAAAACAAAAAACCCGACGAACATCGCCGGGTTTCCCATTATAAAAATATTCAATTATTTATTGACCGCTAATTGACCTGCATTGTCCCATTCGGTAACATTGGCAATTTTACTGTCAACAAAATCTACTTCCTTTAATTTTTTGGCATCCCAAAAGAACCATTTTCCTGTTTTCTTTCCTTCGGTATATTCCCCCATGGCAATTTTCTTACCATCTTCACTATACATCTTCCATTCCCCATGAAGCTTTCCCTTTAAAAAATGTCCCTCTTGGGAAACCGTTCCGTTATCATGAAAATAAGTGGCCTTTAACATTTCACCATCTTGTTGAAAAACAGGTTTTATTTCTTGTGCATTGCTTACAACAGAAAATAGCAGTGTGAAAATTAATGTTATTGCTTTCATTTATTTTGAATTTTAAGTTCATCCATAATCTCCTAACGAAATAAAGGTACATATATTTTACGAAAAATAAACCTTTAATTAACATTAAATTTACATTGAAACACTAAATATCTGTTTTTAAGTTATTTACAAAATTTAAAATATTCCTCTATCTGAGAGTGAGATCTTTAATCGATGATTTGGGATACTATATCGTCAATCACCTCATAAAAAGCCTGTTTGGTCTGATATAGACAGGCTCATGAGGCATAAATAGGACAAATTCTTGCAGCCAACACCAATATTTTCCCAATTGAGGATATTTTTTTCAGCTTACCCTATTACTTCTTACATTTGCCTTTTCTTAGATGATATAAAAGATGTATAGAAGTCATAATTGCGGTGAATTAAGGGAAACCCATCAACAGACCCAGGTAACCTTATCAGGATGGGTACAAACTATAAGGGACAAAGGTTTTGTGGTTTGGGCCGATCTGCGCGACCGATATGGAATTACCCAGCTCATTTTTGATGGGGAACGTTCCTCAAAAGAGATTATGGAAATTGCAAAATCCTTAGGTCGCGAATTTGTGGTACAGGTGAAAGGAACCGTTATTGAAAGAGCTTCAAAAAACCCAAACATCCCTACCGGAAATGTGGAAGTATTGGTATCAGAGATCAAGATACTCAACAAATCCCTGGTCCCCCCCTTCACCATTGAAGACCGGACCGACGGAGGCGAAGATATTAGAATGAAATATCGATATTTGGACATTCGTAGAAATCCCGTTAAGAACAACCTCATTTTTAGACATAAAGTGGCCATAGAGGTTAGAAAATATCTCTCAGACCACGGTTTTATTGAGGTTGAAACGCCCTATTTAATAAAATCTACCCCTGAGGGTGCGAGAGATTTTGTAGTGCCCAGCAGAATGAACGAAGGCCAGTTTTACGCCTTGCCACAATCTCCCCAAACATTTAAACAGTTATTGATGGTAGGGGGAATGGATAAATATTTCCAGATCGTTAAATGCTTCAGGGATGAAGACCTGAGAGCGGACAGGCAACCGGAATTTACGCAAATAGACTGCGAAATGGCCTTTGTGGAACAAGAAGATATTTTAAATGTTTTTGAGGGACTCACTAGACATTTGTTAAAAGAAATAAAAGGGGTCTCCATAGACCAGTTTCCAAGGATGACCTATGACGAGGCCATGAAAAAATATGGCAATGACAAACCGGATATCCGTTTTGGTATGGAATTCGGGGAACTTAATGCCATTGCACAGCACAAGGACTTTGGAATATTCAATGAGGCCGAATTGGTAGTAGGTATTGCCATCCCTGGCGGTGCGGCCTATACCAGAAAGGAAATAGATGCCCTTGTAGATTGGGTGCGCAGACCACAAATAGGGGCCAAAGGCATGGTCTATGCCAGATGTAATGAGGATGGCTCCTTCAAGTCTTCGGTAGACAAATTTTACGATCAGGAAGATCTTGCCAAATGGGCAGGTGCCACCGGAGCAAAGGCGGGCGACCTCATCTGCGTCCTATCCGGGAACGCCAACAAAACCAGGACGCAATTAAGTGCACTTAGAATGGAAATTGCACAACGTCTTGGATTACGTAAAAATAATGAGTTTGCCCCCCTGTGGGTAATAGATTTTCCTTTATTGGAACTGGACGAAGAAACCGGACATTACCATGCCATGCACCATCCGTTTACCTCGCCCAAACCTGGACAAATGGAGTTGTTGGATACAGATCCAGGAGCGGTAAAGGCCAATGCCTATGACCTCGTATTAAATGGAAATGAAATTGGAGGGGGTTCCATACGTATTCATGACAAGCAAATACAGGCCACAATGTTTAGACATCTTGGCTTTAGCCCGGAGGAAGCCAAGGCACAATTTGGGTTTTTAATGGATGCCTTTCAATATGGGGCGCCTCCCCATGGTGGGCTGGCATTTGGCCTGGATAGGTTAGTGGCCATTTTGGGTGGACAGGAAACCATTCGCGATTTTATTGCTTTTCCAAAAAATAACAGCGGCCGCGATGTCATGATCGATGCCCCCGCCCCGATTGACGATCTACAGTTAAAGGAGCTTCACCTGAAATTGGATTTATAATCATATCTTTAAAATCCTGCCGGTCCAGTAACCGGCAGGATTTTTTTAATGGAACTCATTTAAACTTTTTGGATTGAAGCGAAAATTAGACATTTTTTACCCAGTTGAAAGCTTTTTTGAGTTGCATAGCATCGCTACGGAAGAAAACTTGCCTGCCGGCAGGCAGGAAAGGTGAAAAGTGGGTGAAAAAAAGCGATTCCTGCCCGTCGATGGTCAGGCGGGTTTTAGCCAATTGAAAACGTTTAAATGAGCTCCTAATAATGACGGCACTAAAAAAATCTTGGCTTACCAACTTTTTGGTTTGGCGCGCAAAACATATTTCCCAAAGGCAGTTTACATACCTGCTAAGTATTTTGGTAGGTTTTACTTCTGGCATCGGTGCGGTTATCCTTAAAAATCTGACCCATTTTTTTCAACATTTATTGGAAGGCAATTTGGTAAGGTATTATCACCAGGCCTTTTATTTCATATTTCCCTTAATAGGACTCACCATTGTTTATCTGATCATTAAATATGTAATCCGAAACAAAGTGAGCCATGGTATACCCTCTACCCTTTTCGCCATATCCAAAAAAAAGGGAATCATGAGGAAATATCAGATGTTCGGCTCCATTCTTACCGCACCCATTACTGTAGGTTTTGGAGGTTCGGTTGGATTGGAAGGCCCAACCGTAGCCACGGGAGCCGCAATAAGCTCCAATATATCCCGAATGTTTCACGTAAACCAGACCACGAGGAACTTACTCATCGGATGTGCGGCAGCGGGAGCATTGTCTTCCATATTCAAGGCCCCGGTTGCGGCCATTATTTTTGCTATAGAGGTGTTTAGCCTGGACCTTACCATTGCCTCCATGCTGCCCTTACTTTTAGCTTCCCTTTCAGGGATTATTACCTCCTATTTTTTCTTTGGGAATGATATTCTTTTACCCTTTAAAATAGAAGATGACTTTATAATGTCCGACATTCCCTTTTACCTGGTCCTAGGGCTATTTTCGGGCCTGACTTCCATATATTTTACCGAAGTATATGAGCGGATCCAAAAGCTATTCAACAAAATTGATTCCCCAGTTAAAAGGCTGCTCTATGGAGGAATTGCCATAGGAATATTGGTTTATTTGGTCCCTCCTTTATATGGTGAGGGTTTTGATGTTATCAACAACCTCATCATAGGCAAGCCCGAAAATGTATTGGAAAACAACATTTTTCAATTGGACCTATCCAATGTTTGGTTGGTAATAGGCCTACTTGCCGGACTGGTATTTTTTAAAATTATTGCCTGTGCCCTGACTTTTGGTGCAGGTGGGGTTGGGGGTATCTTTGCACCAACACTATTTATGGGAAGTATAATGGGCCATTGCATTGCCAAGGCAATTAACGGTATAGGAATCTTTCCAAACCAAATTTCCGAAAGTAATTTTACTTTGGTCGGCATGGCCGGTCTAATGGCCGGGGTGCTCCACGCCCCACTAACTGCAATATTCCTTATAGCCGAGGTTACAGGAGGCTATGAATTATTTATTCCGTTAATGATTACCGCGGCAATCTCATTTTCCATTACCAAATACGTGCACCCGCATTCTGTATACAACATGGAATTGGGCAGAAAGGGAGAGTTGATTACCCATGATAAGGACCACGCCGTTTTAACCTTAATGGATATAGACAAGGTTATAGAAGATAATTTTGTACCAATATATCCTGAGATGAACTTAGGGAATATTGTACACCAGGCCGTGGTTAAATCCAATAGAAATATTTTCCCTGTAATAGACAAGGAGGACAATACCCTTTTGGGGATTATTTTATTGGACGACATACGGCCCATAATGTTCGATCAAAAATTGTACAAGGAAGTCATGGCATCCGACATTATGAACACCCCTCCTGATATTATTGAATTGGACAAGGATAAAATGACGGATATTATGGAGAAATTTCAAAATAGCGGCGCTTGGAACCTACCCGTTATCAAGAATGAAAAATATATTGGTTTCATTTCCAAATCCAAACTTTTGACCGTTTATAGAAGAAAATTAATAAATTTAACCTCTTAACATCTTTATTTGGGAATGAAATATCTTATTTTCTTAATACTCCTGGCTTCCCTCGCCTCAATCATTTATGGTTTTAGCATTAATGAAGAAAATATAGCCCTGTCCAATAAGTACATTGGCTTTGGTACGGTCGGAATATTTCTGGTAGCCATGCCGCTATTTCTTATCAAGGTCAGTAAGGGCAAGAAAATGAAGGATTATATGCTCACTGAAGAAAACATCAGGAAAATGCAGGGAAAGGAAAAGGAAACGACAGACAGGAAGCAGTAATTTTGATATTTTTTAAATTGACCAAAAAAACATAAATTAGTAATCTAAACATTTATTATTTTAATTTAATCGGAATGACTGGAACAGTAAAATTTTTTAATGAATCCAAGGGATACGGCTTCATTACCAACGATGACACTGGTAAGGATATTTTTGTTCATGCCACTGCATTAAACGGAACCGAACTTAACGAAGGAGACAAAGTAGAATACCAGGAAGAAGAAGGACGCAAGGGAATAGTCGCTGCAAAAGTGCAGGTAATTGGCTAATACTATTTTATTTTGAAAAAAATTATAACCCCTTGATGACCGCTAGGGGTTTTGTTTTTAACCAACCTATCACTACCTGCCCTGATCATCTAACCAATACCAATAAAAAACCATCGGCTCCACTTCCCGAAGTAGTACTATTTTGGTCAAGGAGAAATTTTGATCTGGCAACAACGACCTCTCCTACCTCCTTGTCGTTCAACTGCAAATAATATTGGCCTTCCACCTCCAAAAGGGAATACGTATAGGTTCCTATTGGCAGACCATAATAATTGTCATTGGACCCGTAATTGTTGGAAACCGCCAATGTTCCTTCACCAGCATCAAATTTCCAAATAATTCTCCCTTTTTCAAAGTCTTCATCAACCCCTGCGAATCCTCCACTAACATTGATCAGGCTCCAAGTTCCATTAAGCTTATCACTATTTTCAGCCGTCCCGTCCGTGGAACATCCGTTTAAGGCAAAAATCAACCCCAATAACGGTATTATTGCATAAACTTTCATCTGTTTATATTTATTGCCTGCCTGTTCGGCAGACAAGGTTTTTTATTGATCAGACCTGCCCGACCTCTTCATTCCCGTCAGTTTCGGAACGGGCGGACAGCCGGGTGTAATATCCAAGTAATTATTTTCGGTGAGTTTGAAAATTTTGCCAATGGATATTTCATATTATCCAAGATTGTTGAACCAATAAATAGATGCAATATCTGTTGATGGGTTGCGCAATTAACAGGCCCTAATTCAAATTGCGTTTCTGAATAAAAAAGCGTTTCAAAATTGCCGATGCCTCCTCTTCCAAGACCCCGCTCACCAATTCGGTCTTTGGGTGTATTTTGGTTCCCATAGTCACAAAGCCCCTATCCGTGTCCTTTGCAGCATAGACAATTTTGGAAATTTGGCTCCAGTACAGGGCTCCTGCGCACATTTGGCAGGGTTCCAGGGTTACATATAGGGTACAATGGTGAAGATATTTCCCTCCCAGATAGTTGGCTGCTGCAGTGATAGCCTGCATTTCGGCATGCGCGGTTACATCGTTCAAGCGCTCGGTCAAATTGTGTGCCTTGGCAATAATCCTATTCCCAACAACGATAACGGCCCCCACGGGTACCTCTCCTATTTCAAAAGCGGCTTCCGCTTCCTGCAAGGCTTTCTTCATAAAATAGGTATCGTCAAAAGGGGTTATCATAGCCAACAATTAAGACACAATAGTAAACAATATTGATGAAGGGTCAAAAAAATACCTTTTGTTTATAATATCCCAAAAAACCGTGAATCAAATACTAAAAATCATGCCATTCAATGTTTAAATACATTAATTTTGCCTAACATTTAAAGTATGCCCAAGGGAATTCTCCAACATATTAACGACCCCAAGGATATTCGAACCCTGGAAATAGTTCATTTGTTACAACTTGCCCAAGAATTGAGGGAGTTTATCATAGACATTGTAGCTACCAAAGAGGGACATTTAGGGGCCAGTCTGGGTGTAGTGGAACTAACGATCGCACTTCACTATGTATTTAACACCCCAAAGGACAAACTGATATGGGATGTTGGACATCAGGCCTACGGTCATAAAATATTAACGGGACGCAGGGATATATTTAACACCAATAGGCAATTGGGAGGAATAAGCGGCTTTCCAAAACGATCGGAAAGTCCATATGACGATTTTGGTACCGGACATAGTTCCACCTCCATTTCAGCAATCCTTGGAATGGCCCTGGCCTCACAAATAAAGGGGTTAAAAAATACGGAGCATATAGCGGTCATAGGTGATGCCTCCATTGCCAGCGGCATGGCCTTTGAAGGACTTAATCATGCAGGGGACACCAACGCCAACATTCTTATAGTCCTAAATGACAATGCTATAGGGATCGACCCCAGTGTAGGGGCATTGAAAAAATACCTTACCAATGTTAAAAAAGGCATAGCCAAGGACGAGAACATATTTGAATGTTTAAATTTTAATTATTCAGGCCCCATGGATGGGCACGATCTGGAGGGCTTGATCAAGGAATTAAAGAGACTAAAGAATATAGAAGGGCCTAAATTGCTACATATCATAACCACTAAGGGCAAAGGGCTCAAAAAAGCGGAGGAGAACCAGGTGGTGTACCACGCCCCTGGACGATTTGATAAGGAAACGGGCGACCTTTGGCCCAAAACTTCCGAAATGCAACCTCCAAGATATCAGGATGTATTTGGGCACACCCTAGTGGAACTGGCCAAAAACAATGAAAATATTGTGGGGATAACTCCGGCCATGCCTACTGGAAGTTCCCTAAAATATATGATGGAACAACTCCCTGAAAGGGCGTTCGATGTGGGAATTGCAGAGCAACATGCGGTAACCATGGCCGGTGGAATGGCCGCAGAAGGCCTGGTCCCGTTCTGCAATATCTATTCTACTTTCTTACAACGTGCCTATGACCAGATCATACATGATGTGGCACTACAACATCTTCCCGTTATTTTTTGTTTGGATCGGGCTGGTTTGGTGGGGCAGGACGGTGCCACCCATCACGGAATTTATGACATGGCCTATTTACGGTGTATTCCAAATCTTATTATTTTTGCACCATTAAATGAAATTGAACTTAGGAATATCATGTTCACGGCACAATTGGGATTAGGGCAACCCATAGCCATTAGATATCCCAGGGGAAGGGGGGTAACCTTGGATTGGAAACAAAAATTTAGCAAAATTCCGATAGGAAAATCGCAGGAACTAAAAAAAGGAACGAAAATTGCTGTGCTTTCAATCGGCCATATTGGGAATATGGTCGCTGATGTAATAACGAACCTCCATAACAGCAACCAAATTGGCCACTACAATATGCGTTTTGTAAAACCTTTGGATACCATTGCGCTGCAGCAAATATTCTCCACCTATGAGAACGTGATTACCGTTGAGGATGGTTGCAAAATGGGGGGATTTGGAAGTGCCATTTTGGAATATGCCAATGAGATTCATAGTTTTGTCCCTATACGGATTTTTGGCATTGATGATGTTTTTATAGAGCAAGGAACCGTTGAAGAGCTCCATAAAATGGCAAAAATAGATATATCTACCTTAAAAAATTATATTAACAACCTTTTGAATACTGATTGGCATGAACGTTAAAATCTTCATTATTGTACTTCTTTTCCTAAACTTTAATTTTCTGTTCTCGCAAGATACCATTCCTGTTCCACAGACCCGGGATTCCACTCAGGTCGATTCTATGCGTGTAGACTCCATGCGTATAGATACCATAGTAATACGGACCCTACAGGACAAAATAAAGTACATTCCACGTGGTGCGGACCTGACCAATCCCGTTGTTTCCTTTAAGCGAACCAAGCCTCTGGAAGAAAAATACAGACGTTTTAGGATTCCCTCATTCTGGACAAAAGTAAATAAACTTGGGTTTAATTTCAGTGAAGTGGCCTTTGTAAACTGGAACGCCGGGGGCAACAACTCCATTTCGGGACTGGCCAGTGCCAAATTTGAACGAAATTATAAATTTCGTTATGTTCAATTGAACAACAATTTGGATATTCGGTATGGCCTAAATGCCCAAGAAGGCTTTAAATTAAGAAAAACCGACGATGCATTGCGGTTTTCATCCACTTTTGCTTTTAGAAGGGACACCATAAGCAATTGGTACTATTCCGCCAGTGCCGAATTTAGGACCCAGTTCTCCAATGGGTACAAATACCCCGATAGGGATAAACCCATTTCCAGATTTATGGCCCCTGGATATGCCCTTTTGGGTGCTGGTACCTCCTTTATCCCGGAGGGGAAGAAATTCGATCTCCGTTTGGCTCCCCTTACCTTCAAATCTACCTTTGTGCTAGACCAAACGCTGGCTAACAGCGGTGCCTTTGGAGTACAAAAAGCGCTCGTGGATGCCGATGGCAACATCATAGAGGAAGGTGAAAACGTGTATCTGGAATTTGGTTTTTTGGTGTCTAATACCTGGGAGACCATGGTATATGAAAATATCAAACTAAATCACAGGTTACAACTTTACTCGGATTATGTAAAGAATTTCGGAAATATTGATGTGGACTGGGAAGTAAATGTGGATCTTACCGTAAACAAATATATAAGGGCCTCCGTTGGCACCCATGTTTTATATGACCATGATATTATTTTCGATGAGGTAAAAGCTGAGGATGGTACGGTCACTACCCCAGGAAAACGTAAGGTACAATTTAAACAATTACTGGGCGTTGGCCTTGTATATGATTTTTAAAGCTGTTTTCCCATAATCTTATTATGGATATGTACAGCAGCACTATCGGATAAACTGGCAACATAACAGCAGGTGCTTAAAAGTATGTTGTATATAGTACCTTTAGTTTCCCTATAAGCTTCGGGCAAAGTTGAAATTATTAGACGGTCATAATTGGAACTGTTCCCTTCCTTGTTCCTGATCAATGCCGTGGTATACACATCCAAAATGTCCGAAATAATCCTATAGCCCGCAATTTCCTTTTCCAATACCTCATGGGACCGGTAGACCTTCTGCACACTCAATGTAATGATATCCTCGATCTGGGCCTTGAACCTGCTCCTATCCATTAAGGAAACCGAAAATTCCCCTTTAAGGATAGTGTCCTCGCTATCAATAAAAACAGCAATGGCATCGGAAATCAAGGTGTTGATCGCCAAAGCCCTTAAATAGCTCAGACGATCTTCCATATAAATCAAATTATTGTACTTTTTTATATTGATACGGTCCTTGACCAACTTTATTAGATATTCCAAAGCGTAATCTTCTGGAATAAGGCCTAAATTGATTCCGTCCTCAAAATCGATAATGGTATAACAAATATCATCCGCAGCCTCTACCAGAAAGGCAAGCGGGTGTCTGCAATAACCAATATGATCGCCCTCTCCCCTAGCGTCCAGTCCCAGTTCGGTGGCCACTTCCCTAAAGGAAGCCACATCCTGCTGAAAAAATCCAAATTTCTTGTCGGCTATATGCTGGGTAGGCCTCTTGGGCAAGGATTCCTTGGGGTACTTCATAAAAGCGCCCAAGGTGGCATAACTAAGTCGCAATCCTCCCTCAACACCCTGTCGGGATTCGGTCAATAATCTATATCCATTGGCATTGCCTTCGAAATCTATAATGTCCTGAAACTCCTTTGCCGTCAAAACCGCTTCAAATTGCTTGCCCCTCCCGGTTTTAAAATATTCCCCTATAGCCTTCTCCCCACTATGCCCAAATGGTGGGTTCCCAATATCATGCGCTAGGGCCGCGGCAGCCACGATGGCCCCAAAATCGTTAAAACTATAACCGTGCACAACACCCAAATGTGGGTGTTTTTCCAAAATTTTCTTCCCGGCGATCCTTCCAAGGCTTCTCCCTACCACGGAGACCTCCAAACTATGGGTAAGGCGGGTATGGACAAAATCGGTTTTGGACAGGGGTATCACCTGGGTCTTGTCCTGCAAGCTCCTAAAGGCAGCTGAAAATATCACCCTGTCGTAATCCACTTCAAAACCCAAGCGGGTTTCGTCCTGTTCCTTTCTTAATCGCTTATGGGTGTCCCCAAAACGCTTTAAAGATAGAAGTTGCTCCCAATTCATAATCTAATATTAATGGCCGCAAGATACATTTTTAACATATCAACACATAATAAATCCTTTTTCCCATAGCCCCAAATTGTAAGGACATTCCAACTTAACAATAAGATAAACTTAAGCTTACCTCCAGTTTTCTACAATTGTGGAAATTAGCTTAAAGCTTTCGATTTTTATTTTGGTTTCATTTTATAAATTAGTTTTTGTCGACTATTAATATGAAATCTGAAGCTACCTTTTTCAAGGTAGCTTTTTCATTTTGTAAAAAATATTTCCCCATTCGCAATTATGTTGGTATTTTGCACCCCGACAAAAACTAATACATTATGAAAATAAGATGCTTGGCCCTAGGGCTTGCATTATGCTCACTTTTTATCTCCTATTCACAAGAACCCAATGCCCCGGAATTTGGCAAAGGCCTTTTTAATTTGATGGGCAAGGACAGTAGCTGGAGTGCCAAAATTGCCATCAGGATGCAACTATTAAGTAACACCACTTGGACAGAAAACACCAACGGCAATTATACGGACCCCGATTTTAATGCGCTGATCAGGCGCGCCAGATTGAAATTTGACGGGTTTGCCCATTCGCCCAAACTCCAGTACAAGATAGAACTGGGCTTGTCCAACAGGGATATGTCCGGAGCCTCCCCATACACCAACAACACGCCCAGATTTATGTATGATGCTGTAATTATGTGGAACTTTTACAAAAATTTTGTGCTTTGGGCCGGACAGACCAAGCTCCCTGGCAACTTGGAGCGGGTAATTTCCTCTGGGGATTTGCAGTTGGTAGATCGCTCCATGTTAAATAGACAATTTAATATAGATCGCGATATTGGCATACAGATCAGACATCATTTTTTCTTAAACAACAAATTTCTAATAAGGGAAAAAATAGCCGTTTCACAGGGAGAAGGAAGGAATATTACTACCGGAAATCTTGGTGGGCATCAGTATACGGGGCGATTGGAACTACTCCCTTTTGGAGAGTTTATCAACGATTCCGAATATAGCGGAAGTGATTTAAAAAGGGAAAAAACACCAAAACTAATGTTGGCCGCCACCTACGACTTTAACCACAAGGCCGTAAAAACAAGAAGCAATCAGGGAACGTATATGATAACCGATTTCGGATTTCATCAAACCAATATCAACACTTTGTTCCTCGATGCGGTCTTTAAATATAATGGATTTTCTTTCATGGGTGAATTCGCACATAGGGATGCCGAAGACCCCTTTGCCAGGAATATGGACGGCTCCCTGACCGGAGAAGTCGTTCAGGTGGGGCATGGATTAAATCTGCTAACCGGTTATCTTTTTAATAACAATTGGGAGATTTCCGGAAGATATACCAATGTAGCGCTGGATGAAAATATTACCGGAGAAAACCTGGAAGATCAATATACCTTAGGGCTTTCCAAATATGTTGTAGGCCATAAATTGAAGGTACAGACAGACCTTAGTTATCTATCCGTTGTTAACGGCTCCGATGAATTAATGTACCGGCTACAATTGGATGTGCATTTTTAGCTAAAAACATAACGTTAAGATAACGTTACCAATATGGAGACTTTAGATATTTGCACACTATTTCTACAAGATAATGGACAATTTATATTTATTGATGATCATTGCCCTTGCCTTCCTGGCAATTGCAGATTTAGTGGTCGGGGTTAGTAATGACGCAGTTAACTTTTTAAATTCCGCCATTGGATCCAAGGCCATTTCGTTCAAGACCATTATGATCGTGGCCAGCTTGGGTATTGCCATAGGTGCCATTTTTTCCAGTGGTATGATGGAGGTAGCCCGAAAGGGAATCTTTCACCCTGGAGAATTCATGTTCAGCGAAATCATGATCATATTCATGGCGGTTATGATTACCGATATCCTGTTGTTGGATTTTTTTAATACAGTTGGGATGCCCACTTCCACCACGGTATCCATTGTTTTTGAACTTTTGGGTGCTTCCGTAGCCATGTCCTTTATTAAAATTGCCGGAGAAGGCGGCAATTACATGGATATTTATGATTACATAAACACTTCCAAAGCCACTGAAATTATTATGGGCATCTTGCTGTCCGTTGTCATTGCCTTTTCTGTCGGGGCCTTTGTCCAATATCTCTCCCGGATTCTACTTTCTTTCGAGTTTCAAAAAAAGGCGAAAATACTCGGGGCCATTTTTGGGGGTATTGCCCTTACGGCAATCACCTATTTCATCCTTATCAAGGGATTAAAAGGGGCCACTTTTGTGAGCGATGATGTCTTAGATTATATAAAAAACAATACCAACACCATTATCATTGGAAGCCTCGTACTTTGGACGTTACTTTCCTATATTGTTTCGATAGTTTTTAAATATGATGTTTACAAACTGATTATTATAGTGGGTACGTTTGCCCTGGCCCTGGCCTTCGCCGGGAACGACCTTGTCAACTTTATCGGAGTCCCCATCGCCGCTTGGCAGTCCTTTGAGGCATGGCAAGCTTCCGGGATTCCCGCAACCGAATTTAGCATGACCGTGCTGGCAGACAAGGTTCCTACTCCCACCATCTTGCTCTTTGTAGCCGGGATGGTAATGGTTCTTACCCTATGGTTTTCCAAAAAGGCACGTTATGTAACCCAAACAGAAATAAACCTATCCAGGGAAGGGGAATCCAAGGAACGCTTTCAGCCCAATTTTCTATCCAGGGGCATCGTAAGATCGGCCATGATGCTATCTACGGTTACCACTGCCCTTATCCCTAAAACCTTACAGGACAAAATAGACGTCAAATTTAAAAAGCCCGTTATCCCCCTTTCCAAGGATAAGACTTTTGAAATGCCGGCCTTTGATATGGTAAGGGCTTCCGTGAACTTAATGGTGGCCGGGGTGCTAATATCCTTGGCTACCTCCTACAAATTGCCATTATCCACCACATATGTTACCTTTATGGTGGCAATGGGTTCCTCTTTGGCAGATAGGGCATGGGGAGCGGAAAGTGCCGTATACCGTGTTGCAGGGGTATTGAATGTTATCGGAGGTTGGTTCTTTACCGCCATTATCGCCTTTGTTTCTGCCGCTGTAATTGTTAGCCTTATCAATATACACGTCCCCTCTATGGTGGCCGTTCTGTTGTTATTGGCCGTCCTTTTGCTTGTAAGGAACTATATTTCACATAATAAAAAATCCAAGGAAATAAGGGCCGAGGACAGTTTAAGAAAGGCCGAAAGCAGCTCCATACAAGGGGTGATAGAAGAAAGTGCGGACAATATTTCCA
The DNA here is from genome assembly GCF_003426735.1 of Arenibacter sp. P308M17. Classification (GTDB taxonomy): domain Bacteria; phylum Bacteroidota; class Bacteroidia; order Flavobacteriales; family Flavobacteriaceae; genus Arenibacter. Next base: position 161,949 of record NZ_QVON01000001.1, on the reverse strand, counting down.
ATGTGGCTAAAAGAAGTAACAAAATTTATACCCACATTATCGACGGACTTGCCAAACAGGATTTGGAGCTTCTTAAAAAGAACAAGAAACAAGTTGTTAAACTTTCTGAGGAAATTGATGAATTAAGAGATCATATATTTTATTTTATCAAAAATTTGGACGAGGCCAGTGTTGGAGCCAGTAATCTTTATATCAACATATTAGGGTATTTACAGGATATGGCCCAATCCTTGGAATACCTGAACAAGATAAGCCATAAACACATTCACAACAACCATAAAAAGCTGAAATACAACCAAATCAAAGAATTAAAGGAAATAGAGCTTGAATTACAGAAATTGTTGAGTGCAACAAAGACCACCTTTGAAACTCGATCTTTTGAACGTATTGGCGTAATTTTTGCCAGCAAGCAGGAACTTCTGGATATGGTTTCCCAAAAAATAGAAAAACAGATCGCTAGGACACGTACCGAAGAATCCAGTCCAAAAAATACTACTTTGTACTTTACCTTTCTTTTGGAGACAAAGGATTTTATTAATGCCACCATGAACCTTTTGGAACTCTATTACAACGAGCACGATAGTACGGTAATACCTGCCAAACTTGAATTGCAATAGAGGGGTGTATAACAATTTCAAGTCCGCGTAAATACAGTTTAATGGTATTCTTTGATCATACTAAAAGAGTTTTGACCTAAGTTAATTCCTGGATTGGGATATGGTAAATATTATGGCACCATGGATTGGCTTTACCCTAAAGGTGGGTCTATGGTTTTCTTGAAAATTCCAAAAGGGATGTAGTTGTAAGCCGGATCGACTCTGGATTATCTATAAAAATTCATTTCATCCATATATTTCCAGACCCTTTCCGGAAGCAGAGGTCTCACATTTTTACCTAATTTATGTTGTTTCCTAATAAAAGTAGAGGAAATTTCCATGATCGGGGCTGCCACGTGTTGAATCTTTTCGTGATCCCTAAAACGATGCTCCACTTCACCTTCGGAAATCCTTGGATAGACATAAATGTAATGGTTTTCAAGAATTACCTCAAAATTCTTCCATTTATGCAGTCCCTTTAAATTATCCTCCCCCATTATCAAACTGAAATTGTGTTTGTCCCCATATTTTTCCAGTAAATGGGCAAGGGTATTTACGGTATAATTGGGCTGGGGCAGATCAAACTCTATTTTGCTCGGTTTCAATTTGGGGTAATCCAAGGTAGCTTCTGTTACCAACTGATAACGATGATGATTGTCCAGCAGGCTTTTTTTGGTTTTAAACGGACTTTGTGGAGTAACCACAAACCAGACCTCGTCCAGATCGGAAAACTCTACCATATGATTGGCAATCACCATATGCCCTATATGGATCGGATTGAAGGTGCCAAAATATAGTCCAATTTTTTTTTTCATACGAGACTTGATTCAGTATCATTTTTCAATAAACTACTTCGGATATAAAGGGACGGACCAATCCAGAGCAGGTCCTACTTTGCTATTTTTTACCCTTAATTTCAACACCTATATACTCCGCCACCAATTTATGTGCCTCGTCCAAGGCGGTCTGCAAATCATAATTTTTAATGACCGCGTCGAACTGTGGGGCAGTGGCCAACTCTACAGAAGCTTTGGCGATCCGCATATTTATTTTATCATCAGATTCCGTACTGCGCTTCTTCAACCTAATTTTAAGTTCATCAACACTGGGTGGCTTCACAAAGACGGCAAGGGTCTGATCGGGAAACTTCTTCTTTATACGCAGGCCCCCGACTACATCTATATCAAAAATTACGTTCTTGCCCTCTGCCCATAACCGGTCTACCTCTTTTTTCAAGGTGCCGTAAAAATTGTCCCTATACACCTCTTCCCATTCCAAAAAATCATCGTCCTTAATATGCCTCTTAAATTCGGACAGGGTCATAAAATAATAATGTTCCCCGTGCTTTTCCTTGCCCCGTCTGGGCCTGGAAGTCGCAGAAATGGAAAAAGCCAGATTAAGCTCCGGCTGATTTAATAAATGTTTGACGATGGTAGTTTTTCCACTGCCGGAAGGGGCAGAAAATATAATTAGCTTTCCTCCTCTCATTATAAAACGTTGAGCATTTGTTCCTTGATCTTTTCCAATTCATCCTTCATCTGCACCACCAACTGTTGCATAGGGGCAAAATTTGCCTTGGAACCAATTGTATTGATTTCCCTTCCTATTTCCTGACTAATGAAGCCCAGCTTCTTACCGTTGGAGTCGTCCGACTTAAGGGTGGCCGAAAAATAATCCAAATGATTCAGCAAGCGGACCTTTTCTTCCGTAATATCATATTTCTCCAAATAATAGATAAGCTCCTGTTCAAAACGGTTGGTGTCAAGATCGGCCTTTAGGTCCGCCACGGCCTTTTCCAGACGTTCCCTTATCTTTAAAAGCCTATCGGGGTCCATTTGTGCCACTTGTTCCAACAAACTCTTCAAAACGCTTATTCTGGCCTCAAAATCGGCTTCCAAAACCTTTCCCTCCTCATCCCTAAAAATATTTATTTCCTTTAAGGCTTCCTCCAAAGATTCCTTTATGATGTTATATTCTTCCTCATCAATATCCTCCCGTTCCGTTTTCATGGTGTCCGGCATGCGCATGGCAATTTCCAACAGCCCCATTTCATTTCCGGAAACAATATGTCCCAACTGTTTCATATATTGCCTCACCACTATTTCGTTGACCTCCGAAGCGCATTCTGCACCTGTATTTTCAATGTATAATCCAAAATCTACCTTGCCCCTTACCAAGGAGCCTGCAATGGTCCTGCGCAATTCCAATTCCTTTTCCCTGTAGGCAGAAGGTATTCTGGCATTTAAATCGAGGCTTTTGCTGTTCAGCGATTTAATTTCAATGGTAATTTTTTTCGAAGGAAGCTGTATTACATGCTTCCCAAACCCTGTCATAGATTGGATCATAAATTGTTTTTAGAATTTGTCAAAGGTAAATAAAAGTGGGTTTTCAACTTAAAGTTCCCTTACCCAAATATTCCTGTAACTTACCCTACTATTGTCCCCGTGATCCTGGAGCTTTAAAGGGCCTTTCCCGTGTGCAGGGTTTTTGGGCCAGCCTATATAGGGGGTGGTTCCCTTTATTTCAACATGATCCTGCACCAGTACCCCATTATGCAAAACGGTAATGGTCCCGGATTTAATCTTGCCCCCTTCATCATTGAACTCCGGAGCGTGATAAATAATGTCATAGGTATTCCATTCCCCAGTGGGCACGGATGCCTTGGCAAGCGGTACATGTTGCTTGTATATGGAAGCCACTTGTCCGTTAACATAGGTGTCGTTGTTATTGTTGTCCAGTATCTGGACCTCGTACAGCCCATTTAGAAATACCCCGCTATTGCCCCTACTTTGGTTTTCTCCCTGAACTTCTTCGGGAGATTTCCATTCCAAATGCAATTGTATACTACCAAAATTCTGCACGGTCTGTATATCACCGGTTTTATTGCTGACCGTCATACTGCCATCCTTGTTCACCATCCATTTTGCCGCCGTGCTGTCCTTGGAGGATATCCAATTGTCCAAATTATCCCCATTAAAAAGAACAATGGCATCACTGGGAGCCTTTTTTACAGGGTCATTGGGATTGACCACAGGGGGTACGGGTTTATAAAATTCAGTCCCTTCGGGAGTGGTAGGCTCAGGTCCCGCATACTCTTCGTGGACTATTATTTCCTCTCCTATTTGGGTGGTGTCCCTTGGCTCCAAAGGGTCTACCTTCACTTTTTCCTTACAGGCTACTATCAATAGCAAGACCAACGGTATATAAATATATTTCATTCCCATAACCCCCTATATGTAGTTTAATCCAACTTTTTTATCTTGATGTTTTTAAAGGACACAATATTCCCATGATCTTGCAGGCCTATTTTTCCCGTCCTATATTTTCCAAAATGTTCCGATCCCTTAAATTTGGACTTGGAGACCATGGCGTCCCATTCCTCTCCATGAACCGGGAAAGAAGCTACTTCCGTACCGTTCAGCACCACATTTCCCTTGTTGGTGTTGTGGTCTACGGTAATTACGCAGGTATTCCATTCCCCCACAGGTTTGGTAACGTCCTCACTGGGACCCACCATATCGTACAAGGCCCCAGCCTGTCTTACTGGTCCATTTTTTGCGTCAGGGTGTTTATCATTGTCCAAAACCTGGATTTCAGGTCCGGAATGATAGGCCTCGGGCAGGCTTTCCACCTCTTTAACGCCCCAAAAAATACCGCTATTGCCGCCTTCCGAAATTTTCCAGTCTATAGACAATACAAAATTGGTAAAGTCCTCTTTGGTCACTAAATTATATTTCTCCCCTTTCTTGCGCTCTTTGGGCGGATAGTATACCATGGCCCCATCCTCTATTTTCCATGCATCCCCAACACCATCTTCCAAATACCTTTTCCAGGCATCGAAATTGGTGCCGTCAAATAACACCTGCCATTCGCCTTCTTCAATTACCTCTGGAGCCATTTCATCCGAATTTGCCATTGGATTGGGATCCGAATCCACGTCCATGTCTTTTTTATCTGTCTTCTCTTTACATCCCATAACCATGACAGCTATAAGGGCACTAAAAATTAATTTTTTCATTTCTCTTTAATTGATTTTATAGTCCTAATATTTTCTTTAATACTGTTTTATCTATGGCCGCCCCGGCAAAATCGTCGAAGGTCTTTTCGGTGGCTTCTATAATATGGTCCTGAATAAACTTGGCCCCTTCCCTGGCACCCTGTTCCGGACTCTTAATACAGCATTCCCATTCCATAACCGCCCAAACATCACAGCCGTATTGGGTCAATTTGGAGAAGATGGATTTGAAATCTATCTGTCCATCACCAAGGGAACGGTACCTACCGGCACGGTCGCCCCAATCATTAAAGCCTCCAAAGGCCCCCTTTTTCCCCGTTGGATTGAATTCGGAATCCTTAACGTGAAAAGACTTTATGAATTCGTGATAATGGTCTATATAGGCAATATAATCCAATTGCTGAAGTACAAAATGACTTGGATCGTACAAAATATTCACCCGTTTATGGTTCCCGGTAGCGGCCAGGAAACGCTCAAAGGTATCCCCATCATGAAGGTCCTCTCCCGGATGGATTTCGTAGCATACGTCCACCCCTTCCTTATCAAAATGATTAAGGATGGGCAACCATCTCTTTGCCAGCTCCTCGAAGCCCATTTCCACCAATCCCGCAGGCCTTTGTGGCCAAGGGTGGGCAGTGTGCCAAAGTAGGGAGCCAGAGAAAGTGGCGTGTGCCTTAAGTCCCAGCCTGCGACTGGCAGTGGCCCCTTTTTTAACTACATCTACGGCCCATTCGGTTCTTGCCTTTGGATTATTCTTTACCTTGTCCGGTGCAAAATTATCGAACATTAAATCATATGCCGGGTTTACCGCCACCAATTGCCCCTGTAAATGTGTGGAAAGTTCGGTTATTTCCAAACCATAGGAATTTATCTTTCCCTTTAACTCATCACAGTATGTCTGACTCTCGGCAGCCTTATCCAAGTCGATCAGAAAATCGACCCAAGTGGGTATCTGTATTCCCTTATATCCCAGATCGGATGCCCATTTGCATATTCCGTCCAGAGAATTGAATGGTGCTTTTTCATCGACAAACTGTGCCAGAAAAACGGCTGGCCCCTTAATTGTTTTCATGTATTTCTATTTATTGTTATATAATTGTGTACGGTATTGAACTAAAGCTAAATTAAATAATCCCAGAATGTAATTGGCCATTTGGAACGATTGAAATATCATTTTTTGGACAAACTTGGCTATAGTAATAATATTAATAATTAAATCCTATATTTAGGCTATAAATTAGATGTTGTTATTTTTATAGCCAAGTGATAAATATAGGAATAACAAAAGAATTATCAGAATAATAAACCATGAATCAACCATCAATTTTTGGCAGCATCATGGCCCGGTTACCAATCCCAGGAATAGTTCCTGGATTAAAATACGGACTGTTTATGGCCCCATTTGCCTTAGGGCATTATAGAATTGGAACAGATAGCTGCGCAATAACGGGGAAACCATTGGGGGCATCATCCTTTATCGGTAAAAATATAGGAGCTGCCGTACAATTAACCCAATACGCCAACGTTTCATTAAGCAGTGTCCACAATAGGATAGGGGCGGATATATTCACTGCCCAACAAATTAATTCAGGTAAACTTTCTTAATGGAAAATAGCTCAGCCAGAAATATGTGGGGTGATTTTTTGGACGCCCACCTAGAATTTGCTTTTGAAGATGCGCCTAAAGTGATGCATTTTGGCGACAATGAAAGGGATGCGGACCTAGGGGTGGATCTGATCATCAAAAACCTTAAGAAAGCGACCAGCTTTTCCCTTTTGGGCCTACAACATAGAAAAGAGCCACTCCCCAAAATCGGAGCCTTTATTGTGCTTACGGATTGGAGCGGCAAGGCCAAATGTATTGTTAGGACAACCGCCGTAAAACTGAAGCCATTTTTTAGTATTACCAAAGAATACGCCCAACTGGACGGCCTAGGGGATAAAAGTTTGGAACATTGGAAAAAATTCCATTGGGACTATTTCTCCCGTGAACTGGCCCCTTTTAACCGTGTTCCCCGCGATAGTATGATCGTGGTCTGTGTAGGGTTTGAAAAGGTCTACGGATAATAACAACTTAAACAAACTCCATAGAAAAGGGCCGCAATTGCGGCCCTTTTTACATCGACTAAATTCTGTTTTATCTCAAATTTACCCAAACGTTTCCTTTTTTATTGGACTCAACGGAACTCTCAATAAAATCGAGCCCGCGTACCCCGTCCAACATGGTAGGGAATTCGCCATCGTTATATTTTTCCCCGCGAATGGCCCTTGCTACGCCCAAATAAATATTGGCCATAGAATCAAAAATACCTTCGGGATGTCCTGCGGGCAATTTGGTTCCGTCCAGGGACAATTTGGAATTATAGGCATGGCCCGGCTTGTACACCTGAAGCGGCTTGTCATCACTTAGTACATAAAGATAGTTGGGATTTTCCTGCTCCCATCTTAGTCCACCTTTCTCCCCATATATGGCGATCGATAGTCCGTTTTCCTCCCCGGTAGCCACCTGACTGGAACGGATAACCCCTTTTACATGACTGCCCATACGGATCAATACCGTACCGTCTACATCCATTTGGTTGTCCTCGTACAAATAATTGAAATCTGCCAAAATGGATTTTACGGTCAATCCAGTGGTATATTCTATCATATTAAAGGCATGAACCCCTATATCTCCCATACAGGAACTGATCCCGGCCTTTTTGGGGTCCAATCTCCAAACTGTTGAACGCTTGGCCTTGTCGTGGATAATGGAATTGATCCACCCTTGATAATATTGTGCGTCCACCTTATGTATTTTCCCGATAGCGCCGGCCTTTATCATTTCCCTCATTTGCCTAACCATGGGATACCCTGTGTAGGTATGGGTAACGGCAAATACGGTCTTGGCCTTGTCCAAAGTGGCCTGCAGTATTTTGGCCTCCTCATAAGTGGTGGTCATGGGCTTTTCACAAATTACGTGAAACCCATTTTCCAACAATTTTTTGGCCATGGGAAAATGCAGGAAGTTAGGGGTAAGTACCGAACACACCTGGATACGTTCCTCTTTTGGCAATTTCAACTCCTCTTCCACCAAGGTATCAAAATCCTTATAGATCCTATTGGTGGGTACATCTATTTCCTTGGCAAAAGCAACATTTGCCTCAAAATCCGGGTTGAAGACCGCTCCCACAATTTCGTAATTATCATTAATCTGTGATGCTACCCGGTGCAGCACCCCTATAAGGGAGTCTCCTCCACCCCCTAAAATTCCTAATCTAATTTTCTTGCTCATAATATATATTCCTAAATTATTCTTTATATGCTACTTCCTCGTTCTTAAAAAATATGGCGAACAGCACCATCGCCCCTAGGGCAAAAATAGCGGGAAATGTCCAAATATCCGTCCAGCTGTGAACGCCATCGCTTATTATATAACTATCCGTAATTTTTCCTGCCACCCAAAAACCGATCAACATGCCAACACCATAGGTGGCCAGGGTTATCAATCCCTGTGCCGCACTTTTAAATTGATCACCTGCCTTCGAATCCGTATAGATCTGTCCGGAAACAAAGAAAAAATCATAGCAAATACCGTGAAGGGCAATGCCCAATAAAAGCATAAAGGCCAAATCCCCGGCATTTCCGTAAGCAAACAGAAGGTACCTTATGGTCCATGCCAGCATTCCGGCAATCAGGGTATTTTTAAATCCAAATTTCTTGAAGAAATAAGGCAACAACAACATAAATAAAACTTCCGAACCTTGCCCAATGGTCATTTTCCCCGTGGGATTTTCCATTCCGATCTCCGACAAAAATGGATTTGCATTTTGGTAATAAAAGGCCAAGGGAATACAAATTAGAATGGACGAGAGAAAGAAAATAAAAAAATTCCTATCCTTTAGCAGTTTTAGGGCATCCAATCCCAATATTCCCGATATGGATACCTTTTCATCCGTTTTTACCTTTGGAGGTGTTTTGGGCAAGGTAAAACTAAAAATCCCCAAAGCAGCGGATGCAATTGCCACCATTAAAAACGTATTCTTCAAAAGGCCCTGTTCCCTGGAGGTTTCGGAATCCCATAGAAAAACAAAACTAATTATTAGTCCGGCCACTATCCAACCTATAGTACCAAACACCCTCACAAATGAAAATTCCTTGGCAGGATTTTTCATTTGGCCAAAGGAAATTGAATTCACCAAGGCCAAGGTTGGCATATAAAGCACCATGTACCCCAATACATAGGGGTAAAAACCGGCAAAGTCCACCGCCATATACATCTGATACATCATTACAGCACCCAAGAGGTGCAATACCCCCAAAATCCGCTCTGCATTAAAGTATCTGTCCGCTATTAAACCTATAATAAAGGGAGCAATTATGGCTCCCCAGGATTGGGTTGAATAGGCCATTGCCGATTCGGCTCCGGTGGCCTGAAGGTTCTGTCCCAAAAAAGTGCCGAGCGTTACAAACCACCCTCCCCAAATAAAAAATTCGAGGAACATCATTAACGATAATTGAACTTTGGTCTTTACATTCACTTGTTAACAGGTGTTTTTATCGCTTATAAGTTGAATAATCAAAGACCAAGGGTTCTATAGAGTTGTTTCTAAAATCGACAGAAATCTGGGCCCTGTGATGGGTGGAATGGTTTATGATATGAAATAACATATCCTGGATGGTATTGGTAAACAACCTCCCCTGGGTATTCTCATAATCCACCCGCTTTTCAAAACTATCCACATTGGTGACAATTTCAAAGGAACTTCTTTGATTTTCATAATGCAGATCTCCCCAATCTTTTAAGGAATGCAATTGAAATACCCCGAATTCCACATTTTTACCGAGAATTCTGGCATTCCAAATATGGTGGGCATTTAATATATGACTGAAGAGTTCCGAAGTCCTTTCCGGAACATTTTCCAACTTTTGGCACTCTTCAATCAATTTCTTATTGCAGTAAAAGTTATAATCGAACAGCTGATTGAAAAAAGCCTTCATACATTCCAATACTAATTAAGTTCCTTGCCGGCCTTTATCAATAGATCCCTGGTAGCGATAATTCCTTCCTCCTCACTTAGAACGCTGCCTTCGTATTCCACGCCTATAAAGCCTGTATAACCGGCATCTTTGACTATTTTAAGAATTCTGGGGTAGTCCAATTTGGTTTCATTGCCCTCGGCATCAAAATCATAGGACTTGGCACTAACGGCCAAGGCGTGCGGCATTAATTCGGCAATACCTTTGTAAATGTCATATTCCTCGGCACATCCGTCCTTGGTTCTTTCTATACAAAAGTTACCAAAATCGGGAAGGGTGCCACAATTATCCATACCTACCTTGGTCATGACCTCGGCCAATTTAACGGCGTTGGACGATAGCCCCCCGTGGTTCTCTACCAAAACTTCAATGTTTTTCCCCTTGGCATAGGTAGCCAACTGGGTTAGACCGTCCACAGAACTGGCCACCCATTCCTCTGGAACCTTGCTCCCGGACAGGTTTACCCTAATGGCATGGCAGCCCATGGCGGCAGCCGCATCTACCCATTTATAGTGATTTTCAACAGCTTCCTTTCTTTTATTTGCGTCGGCCGTAGCAAGATCTCCTTGACCGTCTATCATGATCAGGACATTTTGCATCCCATGCTTTTTACTTTCCGCATTACACTTTTCCACAAAGGCGGCCATAGCTTCCTCGGAAAAATTAGCGGCCTCCAATTCCTTATAGTACAGGGCGCTCACATACTCCAGGCCTGTAAAACCCCAATTCTTGGCCTTCTCCGCAAAGGTATAGGGATCCACGCCATCTTCGCGTACCATTCTATGCATAGACCACTGGGCCAATGACAATTTAAAAAAAGGCTCTTCGGCCTTCATGGATACTTCCGAAGTCTCCACATCTTTGGGCTGCTCCTTGGGAGCTTCCTTACAAGACAGTACACCCATTAACATGGCTGCCAAAACTACATTGATCCCTTTTGTTTTTAAATTTTTTTGCTTCATTTTCAAGTTTTGAGATTAAATCCAAGAATTAACAAATACTATAACGTTATAGTGCCATAGTATTAATAAATATAGGGTTTAAATGTAAAAAATTAATTTTATATTTAATAAATTTATTAAATAAACAATTTTATAAATGAGCAAGTTCAATACGTCTGAAATGCAGGATTCATATGATGCCATTGTCGTGGGTACTGGCATTAGCGGAGGATGGGCCGCCAAAGAATTATGTGAAAAAGGACTCAAAACCCTGGTACTGGAACGTGGAAGGATGGTGAAACACATCGAAGACTACGAGACGGCCAATCTGGACCCTTGGGATTTTCCGAATGCCGGCGAACCTACAAGGGAAGATATTGAAAAACAGCCCAAACAGAACAGAACGGGATATACCACAAATGCAGCAAGTAAAATGTGGTTCGTAAATGATTTGGAACATCCATATAATGAAATAAGACGATTTGATTGGATGAGAGGGTACCACTTGGGAGGGCGTTCCCTACAATGGGGACGTCAAAGTTACCGTTGGAGCGATATCGATTTTACCGCCAACCTAAAGGATGGGATTGCCGTGGATTGGCCTGTGCGCTATAAAGATATTGCCCCGTGGTATTCAAAGGTGGAAAACTATATAGGGGTAAGTGGGGAGGCCCTTAACCTGCCCCAGTTGCCCGATAGTGATTTTCTGCCGGCCATGGAAATGAATTGTGTGGAGGAACATTTTAAAAATAAAGTAACAGAAGGTTTTGACGACCGGGCCGTTACCATAGGTAGGGTTGCCCATATTACCGGGACCAAAAATTTTGACGGTCGTACCAAATGTCAATATCGAAATAGATGTATCAGGGGATGCCCTTTTGGAGGCTATTTTAGTAGTTTGTCCTCTACCCTCCCCGCTGCGGAAGCAACAGGAAATATGACCCTGCGTACAGACTCCATTGTCCATGAAGTAATGTACGATCCCGATACCAAAAAGGCCACAGGGGTAAAGGTAATAGACCGGCTAACCAAGGAAACACATGAATTTAAGGCAAAGGTCATTTTCCTATGTGCCTCGGCCATAGCGTCTACCTCTATTTTAATGCAATCCAAATCCGATCGTTTCCCCAATGGTATGGGCAACGACTCGGATCAATTGGGACGCAATATTATGGACCACCATCTGGGGGTAGGGGCTTCCGGTAAATTTGATGGTTTCGAGGACAAGTATTACAAAGGACGAAGACCCAATGGAATATATATTCCCAGATTCAGGAACCTAGGGGGTGCTTCGGATAGAAAAGATTACAAACGTGGTTTCGGCTATCAAGGGGGGGCCAGTAGGGGCAATTGGGAAGAAACGGTTGCGGAGCTCTCTTACGGCAAAGACTTTAAGGATAGTATTTTGAAACCTGGAGGTTGGAGAATGGGTATTGGTGGTTTTGGCGAAGTACTCCCTTATGAAGATAACAGAATGACCTTGGATTACGACAAATTGGATAACTGGGGATTACCAACGGTAACCTTTGATGCCGATTTACAGGAAAACGAGTTCAACATGCGCAAGGATATGCAGGAATCCGCAGTGGAAATGTTGGAAAAGGCCGGGTTGCGTGATGTTAAAGGACATGATGGCCCTACCGGTCTAGGTCTGGGCATCCATGAAATGGGTACCGCCAGAATGGGACGCAACAGAAAAACATCGGTCCTGAACGGTAACAATCAAATCCACGATGTACCCAATGTATATGTTACCGATGGGTCGTTTATGACCTCGGCCAGTTGTGTTAACCCATCACTGACCTACATGGCCTTCACCGCCAGGGCCGCCGATCATGCGGTTAAAGAACTTAAAAAAGGCAATATATAATGGATAGAAGAAAAGCGCTAAAAAATATGGGGCTGGCACTGGGCTATACTGTGGCAACCCCCACCTTGATCAGCATCGTACAGAGCTGTAAAAAAGATGCTGCCGTTTTATGGACCCCGGATTTTTTAACATCCGCCGAAGGATCCGTGCTGACCCATTTGGTAGATATTATAATGCCCAAGACGGATACGCCTTCCGCTTCCGAAGTACAGGTACATATCTTTATTGACCGTTTTGCCGATCAGGTAATGGAAAAGGAACAACAGGACCTATTAAAGATGACCATGGGAAAATTTATGGATAAGGCCCTTCAGGATAGCGGCAAGAAGGAAATTGCCGACCTAACCCCCGAAGATTTGGAACCGGTACTGGCCAATGCCCTCAAAATTTCCAAAGCGGACCAGGCCAAAAACTTTAAGGTCATAAACACCTATACCGAAGCGGTCAAAAATGGCCAAACGGCCTCCTTGGAAGATGATATATCAAGATTTGCCTTTGCCAATAATTTGAGGGGCTTGGTCATCTTGGGCTATAAGTCATCCGAGTTTGTAGGGGAAAATGTATTGCCGTATTTACCTGTACCGGGCGAATTTATCGCCTGTGGTGACCTTCAGGAACTGAGCGGGGGAAAAGCGTGGTCGTTATAAATAATTATGATCTAAAAAATTGAAAAAAGCTAAAAGGACCGGAACAGCCAATGGCCGTTCGGTTCTTTTGGCATTGTTATATTAATTTCCAACCCTATCAAAAAAAATGAGAAGAAGAGATTTTATTCAAAAAACCGCCCTAACCAGCAGTGCCGTAACTTTAGGAGGTTCCTTAGCTTATGGAACCAACATTAATAATATGGACATGAAGCATAAGTTCAACCTAAAGTATGCCCCGCATTTTGGAATGTTCGAGAAGCATGCCGGCAATGACCTCATTGACCAAATAAACTTTATGGCCGACCAAGGGTTTACGGCATTGGAAGATAACGGTATGATGGGCAGGGATGTGGCCACCCAAACCAAAATAGGGGAAGCCTTGGCAAAACGAAATATGACCATGGGCGTTTTTGTAATAGACAAGGGGGGCAACATGGCCAATACCTTGGCTGCAGGTAAACAGGAGTATATCGATATCTTTTTGGACGGATGTAGAAGAGCGGTAGAAGTGGCCAAGCGAGTCAATGCCAAATGGATGACCGTTGTGCCCGGTGGATTTGAAAGGAACCTGCCTATCGGTATTCAGGACGGCAATGTTATAGAGGCCTTAAAAAGAGGTGCGGGGATATTGGAACCCCACGGTTTGGTAATGGTGCTTGAACCTTTGTCCGACTCTCCCGACCTGTATCTGCAGAATTCCGATCAGACCTATATGATCTGCAAAGGTGTGGGCAGTCCGTCCTGCAAAATATTGTTCGACATCTACCATATGCAGAAAACGGAAGGTCATCTGATACACAATATGGAACTTACCTGGGATGAGATCGACTATATCCAAATAGGGGACAATCCGGGCAGAAAAGAGCCTACTACGGGAGAAATTAATTACAAAAATGTATTCAAATATATCCACAGTAAAGGATTTAATGGTGTTTTGGGCATGGAACACGGCAATTCCAGACCGGACAAGGAAGGAGAAATGGCAGTAATAAACGCCTATAAATCAGAAGATAATTTTTTGTAGCCCAAATTACTTGTTAAGGCCTTTAGGCCATTCATTTAACGTAGCATTTAGAAAGTTTCCATCCTGTTCCAACGTCAAAGGAACAAGATGGAACTTTATTTTTACACCATAGCGATATACCTTATATTATTTCTCCTAGGGCGGATAATATATCAACATCATTTTAAAAAATGAAAATGGTATAGTAGGCTATACCCTTGTTTTTAAGGTCACTATAATCCATTTATTATTTACCCCCGTATATTAAATTATAAGCTAATTTAATTGGGTGCAAAATGGATAATTACATCACGGTACTGGCCATCTATTGTATTGGATTCCTTTGTGCGTTTGTTCTAAAACCCTATATATTCAATAGATAGGAAGTATCCCGATCTATAGTTGTTACCCTTTTGAACAGTAAATGACAAAAACCGATTAGAGCATAAAAATGCGTCATTGCGAACAAAGTGAAGCAATCTACCCAATAGGCGGTAGATCGCTTCGTACCTCGCGATGACGAAAAACTATTTTTGTCATTTACCAACCCCCCCTTTTGATATAAACAAAAAAATCCCCGAAGAGTTATTCTTCGGGGATTTTTGTTTATCAACTATGTCCTATAGTTCCATTAGGAGCCGCACATTAAACAATCGTCATCTGCCTGACCCTCCTTTGCCTTGGCGATCAATTCCTTCATCTCAGCGGCTGTCATAGGCTGGACGTCCACTTCCAAGGGATTGGTGGAAGTAGCCTCCACCTTAATGGTCTTAGCAACCGTAGGGGCCACCACAGTAGTTTCTAGTTCTGCAATCTCGGGCACTTCCTGCTTCTTGCTGTTGTCCAAAGTAAATTTAATGGCATCTGCCGCCGCTTTGGTCCTTAGGTAATACATTCCCGTTTTAAGTCCGCTCTTCCAGGCATAGAAATGCATTGAGGTCAATTTTGAATAATTTGCGTTTTCCATAAACAGATTTAGGGACTGACTTTGGTCTATGAAATACCCACGTTGTCTGGACATATCGATAATATCTTTCATACTCAATTCCCAAACCGTTTTGTACAACTCTTTAATATCTGCAGGGATATTTTCAATATGCTGAACGGAGCCATTGGCTCGCATCAATTCCTGTTTCATATTTTCGTTCCATAGTCCAAGGCTCACCAAATCTTCCAACAAGTGCTTGTTCACCACGATGAACTCCCCGGACAAAACCCTACGGGTGTAAATGTTGGAGGTGTAGGGTTCAAAGCACTCATTGTTACCCAATATTTGCGAGGTGGAGGCCGTAGGCATTGGTGCTACCAATAAGGAATTGCGAACCCCGCTCTTTTTTACTTCTTTGCGCAATTTTGCCCAATCCCATCTACCGGACAACTCTTCATCCTTAATGCCCCACAAATTGTGCTGGAACTCTCCTTTGGATATGGGCGAACCTTCATAGGAAGAGTAAACGCCTTCCTCTTTTGCCATTTCCATGGAAGCGGTAACCGCTGCAAAATATAAGGTTTCAAAAATCTCTTGGTTCAATTCCTTGGCAGCATCGCTGGTAAAGGGCAATCTCAACATAATAAAGGCATCCGCCAAACCTTGGACACCCAAACCGATCGGTCTATGTCTCATATTGGAATTCTCGGCCTCCGGGATAGGATAATAATTTCTATCTATTACCCTGTTTAAATTTTTGGTAACCCGTTTTGTGACCCGAAACAACTCCTTATGATCAAACTCCCCGTTCTTGACGAACATGGGAAGGGCAATGGAAGCCAAATTACATACGGCCACCTCATCAGGGGAGGTATACTCCAATATTTCCGTACAAAGGTTGGACGAACGAATAGTACCCAAATTCTGTTGGTTGCTCTTCCTATTGGCGGCATCCTTGTACAGCATATAAGGGGTTCCCGTCTCTATCTGGGATTCCAGAATCTTCTCCCAAAGCTCACGGGCCTTGACGGTTTTTCGCCCTTTGCCTTCCGCTTCATATTTGATATACAACTGCTCAAATTCCTCACTGTGATGGTTAAAGAGCCCGGGGCATTCATTGGGACACATTAGGGTCCAATTTTCATTGGCCTCCACTCTTTTCATGAACAGATCCGGAATCCACATGGCATAGAAAAGGTCTCTGGCCCTCATCTCTTCCTTTCCGTGATTTTTCTTTAGATCCAAGAAATCATATATATCCGCATGCCATGGTTCCACATAGATCGCAAAACTGCCCTTACGCTTTCCACCGCCCTGGTCTACGTAGCGTGCGGTATCGTTAAAAACCTGCAGCATGGGTACAATACCATTGGAAGTCCCGTTGGTACCGGCAATATAAGAACCTGTAGCCCGTACATTGTGTATAGAAAGACCAATTCCCCCGGCGGATTGGGAAATTTTTGCCGTTTGTTTCAGCGTATCATAAATCCCGTCAATACTATCGTCCTTCATTGCCAAAAGGAAGCAGGAGGACATTTGGGGCTTTGGGGTCCCGGAATTGAACAAGGTAGGTGTAGCATGGGTAAAGTACTTTTTGGACATCAGCTCATAGGTCTCCAAGGCCGAATCCAGATCGTTCAGGTGAATCCCGATAGATACCCTCATAAGCATATGCTGTGGCCTTTCGACAATCTTCCCGTTCAGTTTCAACAGATAGGAGCGTTCCAAAGTCTTAAATCCGAAATAATCGTAGCCAAAATCCCGGTTATAAATTATGGTAGAATCCAGCCTATCGGCATTCCCCGCAATAACCTCGTAAACCTCATCGGATAACAAAGGGGCCTTTTTGCCCGTTCTGGGATTTACATATTCATAAAGGTCCTTCATCGTTTCCGAAAAGGATTTCTTGGTGTTCTTATGTAGGTTGGAAACAGAAATACGGGCAGCCAATTTCGCATAATCAGGATGGGAGGTGGTCATTGTAGCCGCAATCTCGGCAGCTAGATTGTCCAGCTCCGAAGTAGTTACCCCATCATACAATCCTTCAATTACCCGCATAGCCACCTTTAGCGGGTCTACCAGGTCGTTAAGTCCGTAACACAATTTTCTTACTCTGGCCGTGATCTTGTCGAACATCATCAGCTCTTTTCTTCCGTCTCTTTTTACTACATACATGTCGCTACAATTTTTTTAAATGATACATAAGTTTTGGTTATGGGGCAATATGTTAAAAACATTAACATATCGTATTCGTCGCATAAAAATCCCCTTATAACCCAAAGGGGATTTTTTAAAACACTATTATATTCTAAAAATCGGCGTCGAAGCTGATTTTTTGGGAATCACCGTCCTTATCCTTATTGTTGGAAACCCCGGCCTTCTGATATTCGGCCACTCTTTTTTCAAAGAAATTGGTTTTGCCCTGTAAGGAAATCATGTCCATAAAATCGAAAGGGTTGGTAGAGTTATATACTTTATCGCATTCCAACTCCACCAACAAACGGTCCGTTACAAACTCTAGGTACTGTGTCATCAACTTGGAGTTCATTCCTATTAAACTAGCGGGTAGGGATTCCGTGATGAATTCCCTTTCAATATTCAAGGCATCAACCAAAATTTCGGTAATCCGGGCTTTGGGAACCTTGTTTATAAGATGGTTGTTGTGAAGGTGTACCGCATAATCACAGTGCATCCCCTCATCCCTGGATATCAGCTCATTGGAAAAGGTAAGCCCCGGCATCAGCCCTCTTTTCTTAAGCCAAAATATGGAGCAAAATGCCCCGGAAAAGAAAATACCCTCAACTGCGGCAAAGGCGATAAGACGCTCTGCAAAACTTGGGGACTCTATCCACTTTAAAGCCCAATCCGCCTTTTTCTTTATTGCCGGAAAATTCTCTATGGCATTAAAAAGCAGATCCTTTTCCTTTTCATCCTTTACGTAGGTATCTATTAAAAGGGAATAGGTTTCGGAATGGATATTTTCCATCATAATTTGAAAACCGTAGAAGAACTTTGCCTCGGCATATTGAACCTCACTTACGAAATTTTCCGCTAAATTCTCATTTACAATACCATCCGAAGCAGCAAAAAATGCCAGGATATGCTTTATGAAATAACGTTCATCACTGTTCAACTTGTTGTTCCAGTCATTGAGATCGGTATGCAGGTCTATCTCCTCAGCAGTCCAAAAACTGGCCTCACATTTTTTGTACCAATCCCACAAATCATGGTGCTTAATAGGAAAAATAACAAATCGGTTAAGGTTTTCTTTCAGAATCGGCTCTATAGCTGCTGACATATCTTTTTTAGATTTATAGGGTTTCTTAAACTTAGGCGAAAATTTGCCCTCGATAGGAGATAACAAAGATTGCAAAATACCCCCAATAACTAAAGCCCAATACGCATTATTAACCACAAAGTTTTTAACACAAAATGTTGAAATGTTGCTTCGCAAGTGATGTTCATTACCTTTATGGAACAAAGCAAAAGGAAAAAAATACGAACGGCTTCCCTGGAAATTTTATCCCAAAAAAATAAACCAAAAAGTATATAAAAAACATACTCTTTGGTTTATGAAATTTCTTTACTACAAAAGCCCTATCAAGATAAAAAACAACTACCAAAGGGTGCGATCCTACAGATGCAATGAGTTTGTGAATTACTGGAATCGGAACCATGACTTTAGGTAGTTCCCCCGAAACCTAAAGATTGTCTGAATTCCAAAACCTACAAGTTGATTGCGTTTTTCAAATTTACATCAACATCCTTCGGAAAATTTTGCAACAATAACATGCTGGCATAAAAAATCCTAAAGGACCGCACTTTTTTTGGTAGTTATTTTTACTTATTTATAGTTATGGTCATTGAATACACTTGATTATTAAATACTACGTATAGATTCCTGACAGAGGAACAATACTACCCCCTCAATACCTCCTGCCTGTCACGGTCTTATTATCCACTAAGGACCTATTGGCATCCCCCTGGTGTTCCACCAAATTGTTTTCTTGGGAAGTTACTGCCTTATTGTCCGTAACAACAGCTATGGTAAGGACTACAACTAAAACAATAAAAAAAGCTATACATTTATTCATCACCTTGGGTTTTGGCACTACACGCTATTAGGTTAAACATCATCCCCCTATATCATTAGGTAACCGTTGAATCAAATGTATATGAAATGCAAGCGCCCATGCCCCCCAAATGTGTAAATGGTAAAAATTCCTGTATAAATGACATATGTCAAATTCTGGGGGGATCCGATTCCGTAAATCATTATACTTCTTATCCCTATCACAACAGACTTTGAACCTTGAACCTGATGCCTTGAACCTTGTATATCGCGTCTTTCACCGATGATTTTGGGATTTTAACGAATCCCCGATCCCGAAAGCCAATATTTCCTAACTTAGAAGGTCAATGACCAACTTTTGGTTGTAGTACTCCCCCGTTGCACACCCGCGAAAATTTTTAATGATCAACAGAATGTAAAGTACGCTACAAGGTGCTGATGAACCATACATAAAACAGGTATATTGGGTACGAGTTATTGTATTCGTGTGTTGGCTATAACTGTGGACGACACAACAACAAAGACTGAATGAAAATAATCACTTGGAATTGCAATATGGCTTTCCGTAAAAAAGCGGAATTTATTCTGACGGAACAGCTTGATATTCTAATTGTTCCTGAATGTGAAAGCCCCGATAAATTGATTTTCAAAAATGAAGTCACCAAACCCTCTGACTTATTTTGGTATGGGAAGAACCTAAACAAGGGAATTGGCGTTTTTTCATATTCAGATTTTAAAATTGAACTTTTGAGTATTCATAATCCTGATTTTAGATATGTATTACCACTGTCAGTGAGCAACCACAAAATCAACTTTACAATCTTTGCAATTTGGGCACAGAAGCCTGAAAAACACGACTGTTATACAGAGCAAGTTTGGAATGCTGTACATTTTTACAACGAACTATTGGACAACGATAATATTATTCTTATCGGAG
Organism: Arenibacter sp. P308M17; assembly: GCF_003426735.1. GTDB lineage: Bacteria > Bacteroidota > Bacteroidia > Flavobacteriales > Flavobacteriaceae > Arenibacter. The sequence continues at coordinate 141,922 of NZ_QVON01000001.1, read as the reverse complement.
ATTTTAACAGCAGTTCAATTTGGGACAAACCGAATAGGGTTTATAATCATTCAAACCTTGTTGACTTTTTGAAAAACAAAAATATTAGGAGCACTTACCATACTTTTAATAATGAAGAACAAGGAGAAGAAACTGCACCGACTTTATTTATGCATAAAAAATTAGAAAGACCATATCATATTGATTTTTGCTTTGCTTCAAATGACCTAATTGACAAAATGGAATATGTGGAAATTGGTAATTATGAAAGTTGGATAAAGCATAGCGACCACAAACCCTTGACAGTGAAATTTGAACTTTGACAATTGAAAAGCAGCAAGTCGAGTAGGCAAAGGGGAATCTCACCCCTAAACCTCTCAAAGAACCTTAGGTAGGCACTAGCTTGCCATTGGTTTCAATCCCTTCCGTCTTCTCCTCCTTGGGTCGGAGAAGCCACCTTCCCTTGCCAAGGGAAGGAGCTTTAGTCACGTCAATATGAACTTGCTTATTGAATTTTGGGGCCCATCTAGCTCCCCCTCCTTGGGAGGGGGCTGGGGGGAGGTCAATCTTAATCCAATATCCGCCAACTATACTCAATTCAATTCCATTGACACAAAATATGAAACCCATAACGAACAATATTTCTAATTTTGACTATCTTTCCTGAACTATGTTAGAAGCAGTTTTAGTAGACGACGAAATTAAAGCCCTGCAGAGCCTTTCCTGGGAGCTGACCAACTTTAGCGATGAAATTAAAGTGGTCGCCTCCTTCACAGATCCTTTTGAGGCTTTAAAATATTTGGAACAATACCCTCCGGATTGTTTGTTCCTGGACATAGAAATGCCCACTATGGACGGATTTCAATTTATTCAGAAATTACAGAACAAGGAATTTCCGGTCGTCATTACCACTGCCTATAACCAATACGCCATAAAAGCCCTAAAGAACGAGGCCATAGATTATCTTCTAAAGCCAATAGATACGGACGATTTAAATGCTACTATTGCCAAAATAAAGAAGTTCAACAGCAAAAATTATACCGCCGAAAAACTAGAGAAAATTTTGTTGAAGTTCAATTCCGATTCCCTTCAAAAAAAGATTACCATAAATACGGACGGAAAATTGTTGTTCCTACAAAGCGATGAAATTCTTTTTGCAGAATCCGACGGCAATTACAGTACCTTATTTTTAAGTGACGGACAAAAAATTTTACTTACCAAAAAATTAAAGGAAGTAAACCAGATACTGCCCAAGGATACCTTTTTTAGAATTCACAATTCCTTTATCATCAACCTAAATAAAATAAAGGAATTCCTTAAAACAGATGGGTATGTCATTTTACAATCCAACCATAAAATACCTGTTTCAAGACAGAAAAAGTCGGACTTTCTAGATTTAATATAATCTAACCCTATGCATTTTCCCTCCTTCATTCTTTCTATCTTTGCTCGACTTCCATTCTTTAAAATAGGCAGCTTCTTTTTTTTTTTAGTTTTTACCACCCTTTCAATTTCCAGGACCAATGCCCAGGAAGTTTCCGAAGAATTTAAAAGGATAGCGGATAGCCTTATAAAGGCCACCCCGATAACCTATCAAGAATTGGATTCCGTATTGAAGCCAAAAAGAAGTGACACTACTTACATGCGCTTTTTTGACATTGAATCTGCCAGGAAAAAATATTTCGTGGGGGAATCCTACGCCTTAAACCAGCTTGGAAGAAAATACAGGGATATTTCCAATTATTCCAAGGCCATTGTACTCCATAAAAAGGCATTGCAAGCCGCCGTGGACGCCAACAACCTGGAATTCCGGGTATACAGTTTAAATATGTTGGGCGTGGTCTATAGAAGAAGCGATGCCATTAAAATAGCCTTGGATTACAACCAGGAGGCCTTGGAATTGGCGGAGTCCGAAGAGAATCCTTCGGACGGACTAAAACGAAGTATAAATGTTTCCCTGAACAGCATAGGGAACCTGTATTCCATCCTGAAACAATACGATATTGCCATTGCCCAATTTAAAAAATCGATGGCATTGGAAAAAGAGCTGGGCAATAAGTTGGGCCTGGCCATAAACTATCAAAATATTGGGGAATGTCTGGAATATAAGGGCGAATTGGAAGAGGCACTACACTACTACAAAACCTCCTTGGACTACAATAACGAAATTGATAGCGATAAGGGCAGGGTTATATGTAAAAATAGTATTGCCCAGATCTATATTAAGCAAAACAAATTAAAACAGGCATTGGATATCCTTGAGCCCAACCTGATGGCTGCTGAGACCATGGGCGATATGACCATCATAGCTGCCATAAACATTAACCTTGGATGGGCATTAATGGAGTTGAAACAATATACGGAATCCGAAAAATACCTGGTGACCGGACTGGAAATGTCCAAAAAACACCATTTACCAAGTTATATTGCCAATGCCTATAATTACTTATCAAAATTACATACCTATAAGGGGGAATACAAAAATGCCTTGGAATACTACCAAATGGCAGAGAAATTTAACGAAGAAATCAATAGTGAGGTCAACCGCCGTTATATCAACGATTTGATCATCAAATACGAAACCGAAAAAAAAACCAGTCAGATAGACGCCCTGGCCAGGGAAAACGAATTCATGAACCTGCGGCTTCGCAAGAAAACGAATACTCTGATCATTGGCGCATTGGGGATGGCCCTTTTAACTTTTATCCTATACATACTATATAGGCAAAAAGAACTAAAAAATGAAAAACAGATCCTAACGTTGGAGCAAAGTATGTTGCGCAGCCAGATGAACCCCCATTTTTTGTTCAATTCCCTAAATTCGATCAAACTATATATTATTAATAATGAAAAGAAGAATGCGGTACACTACCTTAATAAATTTTCCAAATTGGTCCGCAAAATTCTAGAAGCCTCCTCTTTAAAGGAAATTTCCTTGGCCGATGAATTGGAGACCATTGAACTTTACATGAATATTGAAAATATTAGGTTTTCACACGAGATAAATTTTTCAATACGGGTAGACGAATCCATTGATGAGCATACCGTTAAGATCCCATCGTTGATCCTACAACCTTTTCTGGAAAATGCGCTCTGGCACGGACTATCCTCAAAAGAGGGGGAAAAGAAAATCCAATTGCACGTAAGCAGGGAAAATGAAAAATTTATTCTAATAAGCATCACCGATAACGGGGTAGGGCGGGAAGCCTCGGAAAGAATAAAGGAAAGTAAAATTTTGAAGCGAAAGTCCATTGGCATCGATATTACCAAGGAAAGGCTGGCCAATTTCTCCAAAGACTACGAAAATTCCTTTCAGGTGGAAATAATAGATTTGTATGATTCCAATAATGTGGCTTTGGGTACCAAAGTGGTCCTGCACCTACCTACCTACTAGTATGCTCCAAGGCAATCTGTTCCAATTCGGAATACCATTTCTTTCCAAACTTGCGAATCAAGGCTTCCTTTACAAATTTATAAATTGGCACCTTAAGTTCCTGGCCCAAAGAACATGCGGGGTCGCAAATTTCCCATTTATGATAGTTCACTGCGGTAAGTTCCGAATACTCACGTACACGAATGGGGTATAAATGACAGGAAACTGGCTTTTTCCATTTAGTGGCGCCTTGATTATAAGCCTCCTCCAGCCCGCATTTTGTAATACCTTTGTCATCAAAAATTACATAGGCACATTCACTTCCATTTACCAGGGGTGTTTCCCACTCACCATCCTCCCCGCGAATAAAGGCCCCTTGTTTTTCTATTTCAGCAATGCCTTCAGGCCTTAAAAAGGGTTTTACCCTACTATAGATATCTACCAAAATCTCCGTTTCCCTATCCTCCAAGGGCGCTCCGGCTTCCCCATCTACACAACACGCGCCTTTACAGGCATTTAAATTACAGACGAAATCGTTCTCTATAATTTCCTCCGATACTATTGTTTTTCCAAGTTGGAACATACCGCTCTATTAGGCAACAAATATAATTCTTTAAGGGATATATTTTCTTTTAAATAAATCCAAATGCCCCTAATTAAACGTAAATTTGCCGCATCTTGGTACAGAAATGTGAAACCATTCAGTTAGAAACCAGGGGTATATTTTTTAATTATGGAATTCCATTTTAATTTTCGGGAAATAGTTACTGCCAGTATGGTACTTTTTGCAGTAATAGATATCATAGGGAGTATTCCGATCATCATATCCTTAAGGAACAAGGTAGGGCATATCCAATCCGGTAAAGCGTCCATTGTTTCCGCTTGTATCATGGTGGCCTTTTTGTTTGTTGGGGAGGAGATCCTAAACTTAATAGGCATTGATGTCAACTCTTTTGCCGTTGCCGGGTCTTTTATAATCTTCTTTTTGGCCATAGAAATGATTTTGGGAATCACCCTATATAGGGATGATCAGCCCGAAAGCGCCTCCATAGTACCCATTGCCTTCCCCTTAATTGCCGGGGCGGGTACGGTAACCACCTTACTTTCATTAAGGGCCGAATACCACGTAGAGAATATTATAGTTGCCATTATAATAAATGTTATTTTTGTATACTTGGTCCTAAAGTCCTCCAGACGTATAGAGCGTATTTTGGGTAAAAACGGACTCAATGTAATCCGAAAAATATTTGGTGTTATTCTTTTGGCCATCGCCGTAAAGCTTTTTACCTCGAATATCAACCAGTTATTTTAAACTAGCCGAACAATGAACAAAATTGTAATCGTAATACTCATAGTACTTGGGTTGGGTTTAATAGCCTATAATGTAACCCTGGTGGATTTTAAGGCCCCTTTTCAGGGAAACAGTATAATTGCGTTGATAGGAATAATGGCCGCCCTTTGTGCCATAGCCCTTTTACTGATTTACAGTACTTCCAAAAAAATCCAGAAAAAAATTGAACAGGATTGATCGGGGCCCAGTTTCCTGTCCATTCTACTAGTTAGTAGCTTCGATTTTATCTGCCGCCTGTTGTTTGATGGTAGGTGTATCCAGTTCCAGCACTTTCTTTAACATATCGTCCCCCCCACTTTTTATTTTGGCATAGACATTGGGATCGAACAACTGTTCTGCCAAGGTTGCCTTAATATATAGTTTTATCCTTTCCTCGAAAGCATAGAAGTCCAGTTTAATGGTATTCGCCAGACAATAATCTATAAATGCCTCGAAAAGAATATCATCCACCCTAAAGGTATTGATAAATTCTTCCTTGGTATAGCCTTTATATTGGGCCCTGTTGCCATCCAAATGCTCAAACACGAAATAGGACAAAAAGCCCATACTTTCCATGCTCTCCAAATATTCCGATTCATTGGAGCCAATGGGAACAAAAACATCCGGGATAATACCCCCTCCCCCATAGACCACTTTGCCATTGGGGGTTTTAAACTTTAGTGAATCGGCCACTTTAATACTGTCAACGGAAATTAGTTCCCCGTTATGATAACGATCGGTAAATTTCTGATAATAGTCCTTGTTCCCCTTATCGTAGGATTTCTGAATGGAACGTCCCGTAGGGGTGTAATATCGGGATACGGTCAAACGCACGGCAGAACCATCCCCCAGATCCATTTCACGCTGTACCAAACCCTTGCCAAAGGACCGTCGTCCTACTATGGTACCTATATCATTATCCTGTAGGGAACCTGCTATGATCTCGCTGGCCGAGGCCGAGCGCTCATTGATCAATACATACACGGGTTTATCCTCAAAATCCCCTTTTTTGGTGGCAAAGACCTTATCTATCTTTCCCCTTTTGTTTTTGGTAAACAAAATCAATTTCCCATCTGCCAGAAATTCATCCGCCATTTGTTCGGCAATCCCCAGATATCCACCAGGGTTGTCCCTTAGGTCCAAGGTCAATTTCTTTGCCCCTTGGGCCTCCAATTTCCTTAATGCCGCCTTAAATTCCTTATAGGTTGATTCGGCAAAACGATTTACCTTGATATAGCCCATATCCTTGGTAAGCATAAAGTAGGCGTCAACACTTTTTATGGGAACCACATCCCGTTTAATATTTACGCTAAAGGTCCTATTGTCATCCTTTCTGTACACCTGTAATTTTACCGGAGATCCTTTTTCCCCTTTTAGTTTATTTACAATAACATCATTTCCAATATTTTGGCCAAATAGGGTATCCCCGTCAGCCATAAGAATTTTATCTCCGGACTGAAGTCCTTTCCGGTCGCTTGGCCCCCCCTCAATGGTCCTGATTACTGATAAGGTATCTTTATACATATGAAAACTAACCCCTATCCCCACAAAATCCCCCTTCATGTTTTCCGAGACCTTATCCATTTCCTGTTTGGGGATATACACCGAATGTGGGTCCAATTTTTCCAAAATATTGTTTACGGTAACATCTACAATACTATCCGTATTTATATCATCTACATATTCGTAGTCTATATAATCTATTAATCTATTTAGTTTGTCCTTTTTTGAATTGGTAGTGAACAGCCTCTCTGGAGAATCATTAAAATTCAATTTTCCGCCCACAAATATACCCACGGCCAAAGCCAGGGCAATTATTGTGGGCCATATATAAGAATTATTTCTCTTCATAATGATTCAAAATGCAGTTTACCCATTTACAATAATGGGCAGGTGAACGAGCTGTACTCCAGCTTTTTCAAGAAATTGCAAGCCGGAGTTATCCTTATAAGCTGTCTGATATACTACACGTTTTATGCCAGACTGATGTATTAATTTACTACATTCCTTGCAAGGGGATAGTGTTATATACAAGGTGGCACCCTCACAGGATTGGGTGGAGGAGGCCACCTTGGATATGGCATTGGCTTCGGCATGAAGTACATACCATTTGGTATATCCATCTTCATCCTCACAAATATTCTCAAAGCCTGTTGGAGTCCCATTGTAACCATCCGAGATAATCATCCTATCCTTTACAATTATTGCCCCTACCTGCTTGCGCTTGCAAAAAGACAGTTTGCCCCATTCACTGGCCATTCGTAGATATGCCTTATCGTACTTTTCCTGTTTACGTTCCTTCATCCGTAATTTTCCCATTAATTCGGATCCCTATTCCCCTTATAAAATGTTCTAGGCCCCATTGGATCACCTTTACAAAGGTAAGTGAACTTTTTGTTGAAAATATTAGGGAATGGGGAATAAAAAACTTTTCCTTATCAAGAATATAACTCCCTATAACCCATCCCCCCCTAAAAAGTTACAATGTAGCCAAACCCTACCAGGGAAACGTTGCAATCAACATTGGTATTGTAATGAAGAGAATAATAATCGACATTACTTGGGCAAATAAGGGTTGTTTTACCGCTAATAAGGCCCTAGCCATATAATTAAGACACAATACTGCTAGAAGGATCAATATTTGGGAAAATTCTATTCCTGTGGCAAATCCCAATAAAGGGGATATCTTTTCAACTTCCCCAGCCATCAACATCTTAAAGTAATTGGAAAACCCGAAACCATGAACAAGGCCAAAAAATCCGGTGGCTACACTATATAGGACCATATTCCTATGCTCCGCAGGTTTAGTGGATTGGATGATGTTGTGTACGGCAGTAAAAAAAATAGTTATGGGTATCAAAAACTCGATCAACCCAACATCAACGACCAATATCCCAAAGACCGAGAGTGCCAGGGAGGCGCAATGCGCAATTGTAAAAATAGTAGCCAGTAGCACAATTTTTTTCCAGTTCGAAAAGGTAAACGGAACGGACAGGGCTGCCAGGAACAAAATATGGTCATAGGCTTCCAAATCCAAAACATGTTCCAATCCCATCTGAATATAAAACCAAAAATTTTCCATTGTCCAGAATAAAATTTAGATTAATTTATTGGTGTCCTAAAGACCTCTTTCCTGTTGAATGATCTCATAGGCCTTTTGAACCTCTTTAAACTTTTCTTCGGCCCCTCTCTTAATAGCTTCGTTTTCAGTATTTACCCTATCCGGATGATACTTTTTGGCCATAGTCCTATAGGCCTTTTTAACTTCCTCATTGGTCACCGATTTTTCAATTTCCAATATTTTGTAAGCATTATCGGCAGATTTGACGAACATGGCCTTAATACTTTCAAAATCGATCTGGCTTACCCTGAAATATCCTGCTATTTCTGAAATCTTATCGATTTCTGCCGGACGCAAGGTACCATCCGCCTGGGCTATCCCGAACAAAAAATGCAATAGTTGAAGCCTTACCTCATATCTGGTACGTTGGTTTAGATAGTTGCATATACGCTCGGCAGAGACTTCCCTTTTTTTAACAACCTCATTAAAGGTCCTGAAAATAGCATTGGCCTTGTCCTTGCCATAAGTACTTACAAAATATCGCCTTACATAATCCATCTCGGTCTGGGTAACGGACCCATCGGCCTTAATGACAATGGAACATAGGGAAAGCAAATTGATCTCAAAATCGGCAGGAGATACATTTTGCTGGGCAATATCCCTAAAAACAGAACGTCCCCCACCACTCCCAGAGCTTTTCAAATTATCGAAAAAGCTACCAATAACAAATCCCAGTATAGCCCCAGGGAACCTAAAGACATAATACCCCAATATTGCGGCAAACCATTTAATCATATTTGTTTTAAATTTTGGCAAAGATATAATTTTAAGGTACAATAGAAGGTCTAATGAAAAGTTAAGGTATATAGTTGGGATATTTTAAATTGTTATCTTTGAAAACTTTATCTTTAATCAAATAAAAAATATACGTATGTATCCTGCAGAATTAATAAAACCTATGAGACAAGATTTGGCAATTGCCGGTTTTGAAGAACTATATACGGCCGATGCGGTTGCAAGTGCCCTTGAAAAAGAAGGGACTACTTTGGTAGTGGTCAATTCCGTTTGTGGTTGCGCTGCTGCCAATGCAAGACCCGCAGCAAAAATGAGTCTTCAGAATGCAAAAAAACCAAACCATTTGGTAACCGTTTTTGCCGGGGTGGACACCGAGGCCGTTAATGCCGCTAGGAACGCCATGGTTCCTTTTCCGCCATCTTCGCCAAGCATGGCCTTGTTCAAGGACGGGGAACTGGTGCATATGATAGAGCGTCACCATATAGAAGGTAGGCCTGCAGAGGTGATTGCGGAGAATTTAATGGAGGCTTACAATGAATTTTGTTAATGCGGCATTTCCCCATTAATATTCCATAAATATTCTTGACCGAAACCGCTTTGTAAAAGGGCGGTTTTTTATTTTTGTAGTATGCAAAAAGTATTGGCATTTCCCTTGTCTGCCCTTTACCTCATATTGTTTGGGTCCACATTGCTGCTGTTCCATCCAGTTCAATGGATCTGCTTCAATTGGTTCGGCTATAATGCACACAGAAAAAGTGTTGCCCTGCTGAACCTCTGCCTGTTGCGCTGCACCCATGTACTTGGCACACGTTATTCCTTTAACAATCCACAAAATATACCAACTGATAGGCCTGCCATTATTGTGCTCAACCATCAGAGTATGCACGATATTCCCCCTATTATTTGGTATATGCGAAAACATCATCCCAAATTTGTAAGTAAAATGGAATTGGGCAAAGGAATACCGAGTGTTTCCTATAACCTAAGGCATGGGGGGTCTGTACTCATAAATAGAAAGGATAGTAGACAGTCCCTGGCGCAAATTGCAAAACTGGGCAGCTATATTGAAAAACACAATCGTTCCGCGGTAATTTTTCCCGAAGGCACCAGAAGTAAGACCGGACATCCCAAAAAATTCCACACTACCGGCCTAAAGATCCTATTAAAAAAGGCCCCTTCGGCCATAATCATCCCCATTAGTATCCATAATTCCTGGAAGATGCTGAAATATGGCAAATTTCCCTACGGACTTGGTAATCACATTAGCTTTGAAGTGCACAGGCCATGGGAAAACACGGGAGAGGTGGAAGAACTTATAGGAAACATTGAAAAAACAATTACCAAGGCCTTAATTAAATCTGCATGACCAATACCCAAATCGTTGAAGAAACTATTGCTTTTGTTAAAGAAACGTTGAAGGGAGCCGAAGGAGGACACGATTGGTTCCATATACAACGCGTCTTTAAGAATACCCTTCTTATTGCAAAAGATGAAAAGGTAGATGTACTGGTCGTTAGCCTTGGGGCTTTGCTGCACGATATAGCGGATGCAAAGTTTAATAATGGGGACGAAACCGTGGGGCCTAAAATGGCATCCGAATTTTTGACTTCCTTAGGGGTAAAGAAAAAAATTGTGGAACATGTGGTAAAAATTATTGAAAATATCTCCTATAAATCCAGTTTGGGTACAAAGAAACTATTTACTTCCAAAGAACTGCAGGTGGTACAGGATGCCGATCGCTTGGATGCCATTGGTGCCCTTGGAATTGCACGTGCCTTCAACTACGGCGGGTTTAGGAATAGGGAACTTTATAACCCGGAAATTGCCCCCAACCTACAAATGACCAAGGAGGAGTACAAAGCATCAAAGGCACCCACCATAAACCATTTTTATGAAAAATTACTGCTCCTAAAAGACAAAATGAATACGGAAACCGGCAAGGAACTAGCTAAAAAAAGGCACCAATTTATGCTGGAATACTTAAAACAGTTCTATAAGGAATGGAACGGGAATGCTTGATATTCAAAACAAATACCTTTTGATATAATTTAAATCGCCTGCTTAGGGGATATTTGCCTATTCCCAAACTTATTTTTAATAATCCCTCCAAGATTACATAGTACATGACAAAATTTAATTCCCTAAAATTCTGCTCAATTCTTGCCCCTCCCGATAGGGACTATCGGAAAGGGATTTTTTGTAAACTTTTTCCCTGATCCCTCCGTCCCCCCTTGGCGGGACACCTCCCTTTGAAAAAGGGAGGAGCATTTTTTCAGCTCCCCTCTTTACCAAAGAGGGGTGGCCAACTTGTTGGATGGGGAGATTCTGTTTCCCCATATAACTTTATGCTATATCCAAAGGCACTAACCTCATTCCTCCTTCCGCTATCGGGACTAAAGCAACCTTATTAAGACGATTTTTCTCATGTACTAAACCAAGATTATTAAAACCTGGTGTTAAAATAACTTCAACTGCCCTCCCTTATAGGTTTCGTACAGCTCCGTATTGAGTTTTGGAAAGACTTTGTCCTTGAAATACTTTTGTCGCGCCAAATGGGCCACATCCTTAATTTGTTGGGCTATTTTGCCCTCACCTCTGCTACGGGTCCCAAAGCGACTGTCGTTTAGGGAGCCCCCATGGCAGTCCTTTATCTGCTGCAATACTTTATTGGCCCTGTCGGGCAGGGTCTTTCTTATCCAATCCTCAAATATTTGGCCTATGGCACCATTAAGCCTAACCACGGTAAACCCAAAGGAAAGCGCTCCGGCCTGGGATACGGCGTTGGCCAAATTAAGTATTTCATGACTGTTTATCCCCGGTATTATAGGGGCCAACATGGCATTTACCGGAATATTGCTCTCGGACAATTGCCGAATGGTCTCCAATCGTTTTTTAATGGTGGCCGTCCTAGGTTCCAGGATGCGCCGGGTGTCTTCGCACAAAGTGGTTACGGATATATTCACCCCTATCAAATTTTCCCGAGCCAATTGGGTCAGGATATCCAGATCCCTTATTATCAGTGCATTTTTGGTAATTATCCCTACAGGATGACGATACCTTAGAAATACTTCCAAGCATGCCCTAGTAATCCCAAATTGATGTTCCGCAGGCTGGTAACAGTCCGTATTCCCGGATAGGACAATGGTAGCGGCCTTCCAACTCTTACTTTTCAATTTGGCTTCCAATAGGACAGGGGCATCCTTTTTAACCAAAATTTTGCGTTCAAAATCGAGTCCGGCACTATAGCCCCAATATTCATGGGAATTTCTAGCATAGCAATAAATACATCCGTGCTCGCAACCCTGATAAGGATTCATGGAATAACCCATACCCACATCGGGACTATCCACCTTATTTACAATGGTCTTTGGGAAAATGGGAAGATATTGTGTCTTGTTGCGATCCGATATTTCCCCTTCCACGCGACAGAATTCAAGGAAATCGTCCCTTAATTCGTTCGAAAATTCGGAAAATCTATTGTTCGTATTTTTTTGGGCACCGCGGCCCTTAATATATTCTTGTTCTTTCAAAATATAGGATTTAATCCAAAATTATGGATTATTTCCAATATTTTATCATTTACATTTGTTAAATAACAGACCTATCTTTGAGTAAAGGCACGAGGCAGTGGGCAGTGTTCAGTAAACAGTTTTCAGTAGGCAATTTTTGCCATTGTGCTTATTGCCAATTGCTTAGGGCTTACCACTTACTGCCTACTTATCATCCGGTCCTTGCCCGCAGATATATAATTTTATTTCATTGCTAAGTACATGACAAAATCGTCTTAACAAGGTTCATCGGAAAATCCGCTTTACCCCAAACCCTAAAGCCTGCCTGTCCGGTAGGCAGGGGAGCCTGATTTTCCTTGATTTCTCCCCTGCCCGACTACTTCGTTCCCGTCCGTACCGGAACGGGCGGACAGGCGGGCTTTTGGGTTGGGGTCAAAATTGAGGAAAATCTTGCGATATGGAATTTTGTCATGTACTAAAAATTTATTGCATATTGGTTTAGTTATTGGAGCCATTAATATCCACTCTTACCAATTGCTTTTTGGATCCCCTTTTGGCATAAAACAGCATATTGCTGTTTTCCTTATCTATTAATGGCATGGAAACCATTAAGGGGAGTCGCGCTTCATGATCATCTATTACCTTTTCATAACTTATCTTTCCCTCCCTGTCCAATTGGATCATAAACACATTTCTGTTGCGGCTAAGGCCCTGTTTAAAAATCAGCCTTTCCCCACTTAACAATTGTGGGTTTTCCGCTGCCGTGCTGATCAAATAATACGTATTGTCGCCACTGGCACAAGAACTGTATGAGGCATATGCCCCGTCTCCCTGGGTCACCTCCGACTTGTTGATATTTCTTGCCCATATGATCTCTCCTTCCGGATTTAATTTGGCGCTGACAATATCATTGTAATGAAACCTTTCGATCTGCACCCTGGAACCGGTTGGATCCTGCTGTACACTGGAAGTAACGAAGTACTCCTCTGCATTAAAAAGAATGGAATTATCCTTTGTAACGCTTACGTTCTTAAAAATTAAATTTTTAATTTCCGTATCCTCTTCCCTACCAAACTTATCCTCCATAAACTGTTGGGAAAACGCATTGTATTTCTTTGCCTTGACATCCAGGGAGTTCCTATCCAGTTCAAAATAGGCCAACCCATTATACCTATTGTCCTTTCTGTCCGCATAAAAACCAATACAGATCAATTTATCATTTAGGATGATGGGCTTTAGGGCCTCTGAAAATTTACCGGGGTCGTCAAAAGTCTGTGTAAGGGCACCGTCCTTGGCCACCTTTAACAATTCGTATTGAAATCTGCGTTCCGTGGCCGCGAAGCGCTTCTTTTTATAATAGGCTTTACCAACCAGGTATACCTGGTTTAAATCTTTTGAAGTAACCATATTTTCAAAGGCATAGTTCTTTTCCTCTATTTCCGCAGAAAAATCATACTCCATGAGTTTGTTCAGGCTACTGTTAAATAGATAAACAAAATGTTTCTCATCTTTCCCTTTCTTATAGTGGGTACTGATGGCAAAAGCGGATTTGTCCTCATTGAAAAAAGTTGTAGTAGAAAACCCTGATGAAAAATTCCTCTTGTAGTAATTGTGGTCCAAAGGCTGGTTTACCTGTTGGGAGGGTATGGAAAGAATGGTCTCTTCCGTAAAATTAAAATTGTCCATTGGACTGCTATGTACCACGTAATCATAGGCACCCTTGCGAAGATCGTAGTTCAGGAACAAAATATTAAGTTGTCCGTTCCTAACAAATGCATTTACAAAATCGGGGCCCTTTAGCTTGTAATTGTGTTCCCCTATCAGCTGCAGTTCTTTGTTATAATGTTCAATAAAATATCCTTTCGGCTTCAGGATGATACCGGTATAATAGGAACGCACCAATATGGAACCTCCCATTCCATCATTTAAAATTTCTAGAAGGTTGGAATATTTATACCTATCGTTATATTTTTCTCCAAAACTATATTCAACGGGCAACTGTTGTGCCCGAGACAGAAAAAAAAAGCATAAAAGGAAACATGGCAACATCAATTTTTTCCCAACATCCATAACAAATAATTTAAGGGTTGTTTTTAAGCACCCGGAAAATTGGCCTTTCTTTTTTCCCTGAAAGCAGTGGTTCCCTCCTTAAAATCCGAAGTACCAAAACAACTGCCAAAAGCCTCTATTTCTACCTTATACCCGTTAATACTATTGTTAAAACCAGCATTTATCGCTTTTATTGCATAACTAATGGCCACAGGAGAATTATTCGATATCTTACCTGCAAATTTCATACATAGGTCCATAAGATGTTCCTGCTCTACCACATAGTTGACCAAGCCGAACCCAAGGGCTTTGGCAGCATCGATCATGCCCCCTGTTAAGATCATTTCCATGGCCCTGCCCCTCCCAATAAGTTGTGGTAGGCGCTGTGTTCCCCCATAACCTGGTATAACGCCTAGGGAAACTTCGGGAAGTCCCATTCTGGCATTATGGCTGGCCACCCTGAAATGACAGGCCATAGCCAATTCTAGGCCACCTCCCAAGGCGAATCCGTTTACAGCGGCTATGACCGGCGTGGATAGGTTCTCTACAAAATCGAACAATTTCTTTTGTCCTTTTGAGGCCAGTTTTCCCCCTTCCTTCTCCGAGAAATGGGCAAACTCGGAAATATCGGCCCCTGCCACAAACGCCTTCTCGCCACTTCCCGTTAAAATAATCACCTTTACATTTTTATCCTTCTCCAAATCTTTAAATGCATGGTGCAGTTCTTCAATAGTGGCCTTATTAAGTGCATTTAATTTGGTAGGCCTATTTATGGTGATAATGGCCACCTCCCTGTCTGTAGTAATAAGTACGTTTTCAAATTTCATAGCTCAAATTAATTTTCATTTCATATTGTCTAAACATTGCCTATTTGCTTTCTTGCCTATATGGATTTATCTATGTGTACCTACTTTTGCGATGGGAAACCGCACTGTAAAAACGGTTCCCTTAGCCGGTTCGGAAACAAAACTGATGCTTCCTTTATAAGTTTCCACAATATTTTTGACCATCCCAAGACCAAGGCCCATACCACTTGTCTTGGTGGTAAATTTAGGTTCGAACACCCTTTCCTTGGACTCCATGGAGATTCCCATACCATTGTCTTTCACGGTCATTTTCACAAAATCCCCCTCTCTGGAGACGGTTACCAAAATATGGGGAGTATCGACATTAACAATCGCCTGGGTAGCATTTTTAACCAGGTTGGTAACTACTCTAATTAATTGTGTACGATCCAATTTGGCTATTATTTCCTCTTCATCGGAAGAAAAATGAATATAGTTTTCATCAAAAATATCCACCGCCATTTTTACGATCTCCACCACATTTAAGGTCTCGTTCTGCTGGGCGGGCATATTGGCAAAGTTGGAAAATGCAGAAGCTATACTGCTCATGGTATCAATCTGCTGAATCAGTGTTTTTGAAAACTCCGAAACTTTTTTTGCAATATCCGGATCATCGGGGTCGAACTTTCGTTCAAAACTCTGCACGCTTAGACGCATAGGGGTAAGCGGATTTTTAATTTCATGGGCCACCTGTTTTGCCATTTCGCGCCATGCCTGTTCCCTTTCCCCTTTGGCCAGTTTGGCCGCACTTATCTCCAGCTCGTCTATCATTGCGTTATAGGAGGTAATCAACTTCCCAATTTCCTCGCTAGGGTTCTCCACAATAATCTTTTCGTTCCTCTTGGTGAGGTCGGTCTTGTTTAATCTGTCCGAAATGGTCTGTAAGGACCTGGTGATATATTTGGAAATAAAATAGGCAAGTCCAATAGCCAAGAGCATCAAAAGTAAATAGGCTCCAGTAAGCCTCAACAGTATTTCCCTTAATTCCTTGTCATTAAAAGAATTATCCTCAAAATAGGGAAGGTTTAAAATCCCCACATGTTTAAACCTTTTGTCGTTTATGTAGGAATAGGACGCCTGATAACTATAGCCAGATGCCGATTTCTTTTCCACGTACCTATTTGTGGGGGCAACGGCCAATTTATTCAACACTTCCGCATCCAAACATGTGGAAATAGAGTCTACTTCAAACTTGGGTCTGGAACTCTTAATTAACTGGCCCTGAAGATCATAAATATTAAAGTTAATATTCTGTACCAAGGCAATCTCATAGATTTCATCCCTAAAAATATGGCCGAGATTTTCTGTTGTTACGGGATAGGTGGTCTTTTGAAGCACTAAATCTATGCTCTGTTTGACCTGCTCCTCCTTTCGTTCCATACGTTCCGAATGGTAATCCCTATTTTGCTCACTGTATTGGTATATAGTTACGGATGCAATTAGAACAAACGCAATCACCACCCAAAAAATCATGGAGATAAAAATCCGGGAACGTAAGGAAAAGATTCTGAACAATTGAAATCTATTTTAAATCTTAAAGGTAACAATTATCAGGCCAAAACAGATACCGATTTAAGGGCAAGAAGCGCTTAGGCTTCCGGATTTTTTTCGCGGATCCGCTTGTAAAGCCGGATACCAAGCATTAAAAGTACTCCTAGGACAATAATACCGACAACCCCAAAAATCCAATTGAAGGTACCTTTCAAAATCACCAAGAAAACCACTGCAAACAAAATCAAGGTAGCCCCTTCGTTCCATACCCGCATAAATTTGGAGGTATAATTTACCTCATCGCGCTGCAACTGCTTAAAGATCCGGTGATTTTTTAGATGGTAGGCTATCAGTAACAGTACAAAGACAAGTTTTATATGCATCCACGGCTGTTGCAGCCAGGCAGGATACAAAACCAACAACCATACCGCAAAGAAGGTGGCCAAGACCGCGGATGGCCATGTAATGATAAACCACAATCTCTTGGCCATCAACTTTAGTTGATTGGTAAGGATTTCCCTTTCCGGCGAAGGTTTTTTATCCGCTTCTATATGATATATGAACAAGCGGGGTATATAGAACAATCCCGCAAACCAGGTTACCACAAAAATGAGGTGCAAGGATTTTATATAATTATAATAGTCGCTCATGCCATGTCTCTTGTTCCGTAAAGATAATGGACGGATTTCTGAAAAACTAATATAAAGCTCATCTTACTATAGAACGGGTATGGTCTAACAGGGTACGGGCGCGACACGCGTACCAGCGCTGGATTTTTCGGTAATGTTCATAACTTTATTCCGGAACCAACTCTTTCCTCACCTCTTTCCTCAAAAAATAACCGGTAACAAGGGTGGCCAGGACATCGGCAATGGGGAAGGAGATCCAAACGCCCAGCTCTCCCAAGTAATTGGGTAAAATTAAAATGATCGGTATAAAAAAGAAGCCCTGCCGGCTTAAGGTCAATAATAATGCCGGTACGGCCTTCCCTATGGCCTGAAAATAAGCCGCCCCGATCAACTGAATGGCTATAATGGGGGTCGCCGCAAAGACCCATCGCATGGCCGAGGGGGTGTGTTCCAAAACATAGGAATTCATAGCCAGTTCGGAGGCCGACATATCCGGCCGGTTGCTCAAAAACAGGGCGGCAATCTCAGCAGGGAATATCATGAGCCCTACAAACACCACAAATGCCAGGCCGGCAGCGTATAGGATGGCGGTATTGATCGACTCCCGTACCCTTTGGTATTTTTTTGCTCCATAATTAAATCCTGCAATGGGCAGAAATCCCTGTGTAACCCCAAAAACAGGGAACAGGGCAAACATGAGCATCCTACCTATAATGGCATAGACGGCAATCATTGCCTCTCCTCCCAGACCAAAGAGGATGTTGTTCATCAATAAATAGATCAGGCTAATTACGGCCTGCCTGGATAAGGTAACAAAACCCAAAGCACCTATTTCCCTTAAGATGGGACCATGAAATCCAAAATGGGACCATTTTAGTTTAAGTTCGGAATTCTTGGAAAGAAAAAAATAGAGGATATAGGCAAAACAAAGAAAATAGCCAATAGTCGTTGCCCAGGCCGCCCCTTCCATTCCCCAGTCAAGGACATAGATAAAAATATAATCCATCAATAGGTTCCCCACCGAGGGAATGATCATGGCATTCATGGCAAACCTGGGCTTGCCCTCGGCCCTAATTACGGTATTCCCCATCATGCATAAGGCCAAAAACGGAACCCCATAAAGAACAATGATATAATAGATCTTTGCCGGCCCAAAAATATCCCCTTTACCACCAAAGGCCGGAATAAGGCTATTTACATAATACAGCCCCAAAACCACCATAACAATGGTGACCAAAAGCGTTAGGGCTATTTGGTTCC
The DNA here is from genome assembly GCF_003426735.1 of Arenibacter sp. P308M17. Classification (GTDB taxonomy): domain Bacteria; phylum Bacteroidota; class Bacteroidia; order Flavobacteriales; family Flavobacteriaceae; genus Arenibacter. The sequence continues at coordinate 123,601 of NZ_QVON01000001.1, read as the reverse complement.
CAAAAGTCTTTAAGGCCTTCTCCCTGTTATTTTCCCCTAAGGCACGTGAAATAATACTGGAACCCCCGATCCCAATAGCCATTCCGAGGGCCCCGATAAAAAAGGAGACCGGCAGCACCACATTGATGGCTGCAATGGCAATGGAACCGATCCAGTTGCCAACAAAAATAGAGTCGACCAGTACGTTCAAGGACATGACCAAAATACCTATTGAAGCCGGTACTGCCTGTTTTACCAGCAACTTTCCTATAGGTTCACTGCCCAACTGTCCTGAGGAAACATGGGCCATTACAGGGGAAGTATTTCTTTAGTCTGCCAATCCCCGATCCACTTCACCATTAAATTTACCCATTCCTCCTTATCGTTAAGGCAAGGTATATGCTTGTAATCTTCCCCTCCTGCTTCCTGGAACTGATGTTTCCCTTCCATGGCAATCTCCTCCAAGGTTTCCAAACAATCGGCAACAAAGGCCGGGGTAATTACTGCCAAACGCTTAATCCCCTCTTTCCCAAATCGCTCAAATTCAAAGTCGGTATAAGGCTTTAACCAGGGATCATTGGGCAATCTGGACTGAAAGGAAAGACTTACCCTATCATCGGATAGGTTGAGTTTCTCCTTTACCAACCGCGTCATTTCATAACACTGGTGGCGATAGCAGGTATGGTGGGAGACCGAATTGGTCTTACAGCAACTTTCATCTATCTTGCAATGAAATTTTGTTGGGTCGGACTTCCTTATATGCCTTTCGGGTATCCCGTGGTACGAAAATAAAATATGATCGTATTCAAAACCATTTAACCCTGTGGCAATACTATCAGAAAGTACCTCAATATAATCTTTGTTATTATAGAAGGCCGGAAGGGTTGTTATTTTCATCTTGGGAAAAAACCCGTCCTTGACCTGCATGGTCTTTACCACCACGGTTTCATAGGAGGACATGGCATAATGCGGATATAATGGAACCAGCAGCACCTCATCTACCCCTTTTTCGGACAGTTGCCCCAAGGCGTTCTTGATCGTCATACTTCCATAACGCATCCCCAGGGCTATCGGAATTTCACTTTGGGCCTTTACCTTATCGGTAAATCGTTCAGAGATCACTACCAGGGGCGATCCCTCATCCCACCATATCTTTTGATAGGCTTCGGCCGACTTTTTAGGTCTGGTCTGCAGAATAATTCCGCGGACTATAATATTCCTTAACCAATTGGGGACATCTATCACCCTTTCATCCATTAAGAATTCATCCAAATAAGGCTTAACGTCCTTAGGTGTGGGACTATCCGGGGAACCTAAGTTTACCAACAAAACTCCTTTCATTTTTCCTTTTTATCAATTTATCGATGCAACAAAAATAACACATGCGGAGCAACTATAATTTAAATCCAATAAATAGTTTATCCATACTGAAATGGATAGGAACAATCTATGGGGCCTGGCTAAAGGATGTCCATCTTTAATACCATTAAGTATTTTATTTGAACGCCCCATTTTATATACGAATCGGCCACCATCCAGCGTTTAATAAGTACCATTGGAAAATGGTTAAGAGTAATGGGCAATATGCCGGCACCCAATTTTAACGTAAGTTCGAAGGACCATATTTTATTCGGAACTTACCAATAAATAGGCGCCTTAAATTTAAGTATGGCATGAAACATGGTGCTTGGTTACAAATAAAACGTTAATTATGCCCTATGCTTTTATTCCTAATGATTTTTGAAGCATTTTTATCTAAAATTTGAATTCTGGTATGCGTATTTACTTAGGTTTTCTTTTTCTAATGATTTCCCAGGGAATTGTGGCCCAGGAAGAAAACAGCCTTCTTTGGGAAATTTCGGGGAATGGTCTGAAAGAATCGTCCTATTTGTACGGAACCATGCACGTAAGTCAAAAAATTGCCTTTAGGCTGGACGATGTTTTTTATGAAGCCTTGGACAAGAGTGAAATTGTGGCATTGGAATCGGACCCGGATACCTGGCTGGAAGATTATGGGACCATACGTAGCAATGGCCTAGGTTATGGCACTGGATTTGTATCCAAGGGCTTCTACATCTACCCGTTTTCCATTAAAAACCCAAATAAGGAAATGGTCTCCTCCTATCTTGCGTTGGACGATCGTCTTGTGAACAATATTTTATACAGGACCAATGAAAGTTCCCAAAACTTTGAGGAAGAAACCTATCTGGACATGTTCATTTATCAGGCAGGGAAAAAGTATTCCAAGCCAATAAAGGCCTTGGAAGATTTAGAGGAATCCACTGCCTTGGTAGGTAGGGCCAATATGAATGCCATGAAACCCAAACCGGACGAATGGCTTCAGAAAAAAATGCAGACCCAGGATGTAATGTCGCTTTTGCAGGACGCTTATAGGGAACGCAATATAAATCTTATAGATTCCCTAGATCAGGCCATGTATACGGAGTACTATTTGCAGAATATGCTCTACGCCCGCAACAGGAATATGGTAAAAAGGTTGGATTCCTTAATGCATACCGCAAAAGTATTTGCTGCAATAGGGGCTGCCCATCTTCCCGGGAAAAAGGGGGTTATACAGCTCCTTGACGATATGGGATACCAAGTTAAACCGCTAAGCTCCAGATTTACCTATAAAGGACGGGGCCTAAAAGATTCCTTGGAAGCCAAAATTCTCAGCAATGAATATCGTACAAGGACTCCTGATGACGGGCTCTTTAGCCTTCTTCTGCCCAACAAGCTATATCCCATAGTAGAATATACCAATACCACTTATATTTCACCAGATTTGGCCAATGGCAGCTATATTATGGTAAATCGCATTCCTACTTTTAGTTATTTAAAAAAAGAATTTACCTACTCCCTGGACGATGTGGATAAACTACTGTTCGAGAATATTCCGGGTAAGATCCTTGAAAAGACGAAAATTGAACACGGGGTATATCCAGGTCTGGATATAAAAAACCAAATAAAAAATGGTGATTTTCAACGATATCATATCTACATCACCCCCTTGGAAATACTTATTTTTAAAATGAGCGGGCAGGGGGATTATGTAGTACAACATTCCGATACGATTTTTAACAGCATCAAATTCAAAGATTTAGAAAAAAAACGAACGGTACTTTCTTCGGAATTCGATGACTTTGAAGTTGAAATGCCCTCCATTTACAATTTTACCAATCGCCATAGAAATGGCAATCGCTTTATTGAGGCAGTGGACCCGGAAACCTCCTCCTATTTCTTTCTGAAAAAAGCCACTCTCAACGATTTTAATTTTATTGAGCAGGACACCTTTGAACTAAAACAAATCCAAACCAGATTTTATCAAGATCTGAAATTGGAGCCGGAATATGGTCCATTTGATGACCAAAGCCTAACTTCCTCCGCCAAGTTTGATTCCGGCGGTTTAAAAAAACTTTATTTAAAGACCATTATCTGGGGAAACAACTACTATTTGTTGGGCAGTGTAACCAGGGATAGCACCGGAGCAATGCAGTATTTCAGGTCTTTTAAGGTCCGAAAACCAAATTATACCGAAGAGTTTAAAAAAATTAGGGATACCGCTTTATTTTTTACTACCTATAGCCCCATTGAACCCCAAAAATTTGTAGAAAACAGCAATAATTACTTCGAACGCCATAAAAAGCCAAAACCCTACAGCGCCTATACCAAGAAATCCGTATATCAGAATAAAAATAATGAGGCCATTTTGGTTACGGTAAACAAGGCCCATGATTTCCTAATGTTTCCCAATATAGACTCGGTATGGCAACTACGGAGAAAGTTGTACCGCCAAAACACCTTTAATATAATTCGGGAAGAACGTCCGGAATACAATGACAAATACCATGAAATAAACCTAACGCTGACAGATACGGCCAGTACCAGGGGAATAATGATAAAGAACATCGTTAAGGGCGGCCTACTGTACGAAGTGAAGGCATTGATAGATACCATTAAGCCCCCAAGTAAATTCGTTACGGATTTTTTTAACAATTTCACCCCTTTGGATACGCTTGTTGGCTCCTCTATCCTAAGCGATAAAACCCACGATTTCTTTAGAGCTATTAGACAGAACGACAGTATTGTTCATGACGGGTACACGTTTTTAAAGTTCAATAAAAAGCACGTGGATTCCCTCAAATACTATATATCGGAATTCAACTTTAAGGACAATCAGAAATACCTTCAGGCCCATTTGATACAAAAACTGGCCGAAATGCCGGACGTAGATGTTACCCGATTTTTTGAGAACTACTATGCGAGGTCTTACAGCAACTCCAAGGCACAAACAAAGATCCTACAGGCCATAAGCAAAAATCAGAATGAAGCCTCACTGGAACTTCTCCTAAGCCTTATGTCCAAAGATCTGCCCTTGGTATCCAGCAAGCAGGAGATTCAAAATATTTTCCAGCCCTATCTGGATAGTCTGCCCCTGGCCCGCAAGCTATTTCCAGAAATTCTGGACTACAGTGCCATAGAGGAATACAAATCCCCCATTTTTTCAATGCTTGCGAAGCTTAACGCCCGCGGACTGATAAAACCCAAAAGCTACAAGAAATATAAGAATCAGATCTTAAATGACGCCAAGATCCAATTAAAAAGACAGTTGGGCCTTTCTATGGACCAATTGAATGAGGAGTCGTCCAGTAGTAGTCCCCGTGACAATAATTATGATATCCTGGAAAACTATGCGGTATTGCTTTACCCCTTTATCAAAGAAACCGAAGTAGCCCTTTTTTTTCAACGCCTTTCAACGGTAAACGACCCACAAATCCAAATTTCATACATCTCCCTACTGGTAAAGAATGAGGAAAATCCTTTCGACGGAAAAAATAAAATACCAAAAAGTCTAATAATGTCCTTGGCAGAAAATGCAGATACCCGCTTACTGCTGTTTGAAAAACTACAACACATAGGGAAACTGAATTATTTCCCTTCCCACTATAGAAGCCAAAAGGCCATAGCAGAATCCATTCTATACAATACCCAAAAACTAAGCCCTGAACAGCACTCCATTGAATATATTAGCACCCAAAAAATGTACTATCCGTCTACGGATTATCAGAGCTACTTCTTTAAAGTAAAGGAAAAGGATAACTATACCAATAACATAAAAATCTATATGTTAGTGTTTCAAAATGCTGAACACATTCAACACAAACCCTACTATATTAACAAAGGTTTTACCATAGCCGATATTAATACGGAAGATGAGGTACTGGAATTAACTACCGAAGAGTATAATTTAAAGGACAGGGAACGTGCCATAGTGAACAATCCGTCGGCGTATCCCGGATTTTCCCACTAGATCGTACATAACATAAGTTGAGCCAATGTTTATTGGCAAAGGCTTTGGTATATTTACAAATCACATCCAAAAAAATCACAACAGGGAAATAGTGCTTCACTAGTCTGATTTCCCGGAAGGAGTAAAATATAAAATACTAATAAGTATTAAATATATATATTAAAATTATAACCAATTTATAAACAGATATATAATAAGTAAACATTAATCTTTTAATTAAAATGAAAACCATACTCCTATATCTCCTACTCCTCTACTTTATTCCTATTGTATCTGCCCAAAACCTTATTTGCTCCCCGCAGGACAAGGAAGCGTTCCATTCCAAAATGGAATTTATTTCAACTTTGGATACGGAAGACATTGGCGCCCATATGGTAACCGTTGGAAAATCGTTTATGGGAATTCCCTATGTAGCCAAAACCCTGGAAGTTGGGGAAACGGAATCTTTGGTCATTAATTTGCAGGGCCTGGATTGTACCACTTTTGTAGAAAATGTATTGGCCTTTGGACTGATGTTAAAAAGCCATAAAACAGATTTCGATTCCTATACCCAGAATTTGGAAACCATTCGGTACAAAGATGGCAAACTCAATGGCTATGCCTCAAGACTACACTATTTTTCGGAATGGATCGCCAACAATGAACAAAAAGGCCTTTTAAAAGATGTGACTTCCGAAATAGGAGGCATGGAAAGTAAAAAGGACATCAATTTTATGAGTACGCATCGGGAATTGTATCCATTTTTAAAAGACTCGGACAATTACATCAAAATTAAAGCCTCCGAAGAATTTTTGCGAAGGCAGTCCATTTGCATCCTGGCCCAGGATCAGATCGAAGCACAAGAGCATCTCATTAAATCCGGGGATATCATTGCCTTGGCCACCTCCATAAAAGGATTGGACATTACCCATACCGGCATCGCTACGAGGGAAGCCGATGGGAGGATACATTTGTTACATGCTTCCACTGGATCTATGGAGGTAGAAGTGTCGAAACTGCCTTTGACCGATTACCTAAAAAGCGTCAAGAACAATATTGGAATAATAGTGGTACGCCCGCAATAGGTCTATGAACCGTTTTCTTCTATTAAAAACTTTTTAAACGATATGCCCTGCCTTATTCCTGCCGACAAACAGTAGCATTGGAAGGCTTATAAGACCTTTAAATTATCCCCCTCAATTCTAAATAGGACAGGACATTACCTCTAGTTTTTACCCATCTCCAAAGCAAGCCTTAAGAGCTTGCCCAACTTACGGTACCCCTTGGCGTTGGGGTGCAGGCCATCCGAAAAAAGGCCGGCATCAATTTTTTGGTCCTTGCCCAATAGTGCACCGCCAATATCCACATAGTCCAAATTCTTTGAGTTTGCCAAGGAGGCTATTCCAGTATTTAAATCCATCATACGCTCCTCTTTTTCTTCCCTGGGAAACAACCCTAGTAATAGCACCCTGGCCTTGGGCTGTCTTACCTTAATGGCATTGACAAGCATTTCCAGTCCCTGCAATATCTCCCCGTTGGTATTGAGATGTTCGTTGTTGGTGCCTATCATAAGTACAATTTGCTCCGCTTCAAACCCATCCAATTCATCATGATATATACGCCATAGTACATTTTCTACCCTATCCCATCCAAACCCAAAATTCCTTAGCTGCAATTTGTCAAAATTGGCCTTCCAGGAATCGGCTCCATTGCTTAAAATGGCTTTTGGTGAACCGCCCCAATAATGGGTGATACTATTTCCTAAAAAACATATTTTTGGGGCCGACTCCCGGTTCATTTTTAGCAGTTCCTGATGGCGGCCCTCCCAATGGTACATTCCCGGCTCCCTGGCCTGGGTTACCGGAATGGTCGTTGCTACATCCCCAATAGGCTCCTTCAATATTTTGCGCAAGGCCATTTCATAGGCCAAGGCATATTCCATCATCCCCAAATCCGTAGGATGGGTGCCGTCTACAAAACTTTCCATGGACAGATTCAGTTCTTCCTTGGTCAATAAATAAATGTCCCTTACCCCTTCAGATTGCAATTGGGCCAAGGCCTCCTTGGCAATTCTATTCAAGTCCGTGAAGGTTTTGTAACGATCGGTATCCACGGCCCCATCGGAATATCCGTCGTGTTCCACCAACAAAATTGGCGTTTTGGGACGCCTTGCCCTTATCTGTTCTATCCCGGAAATAATAAGCTGCCGTACCTCATCCAACGACCGGTCCTTGGTGGCGCCCAAATTTGGCAAGCAATCCAGTACAAAGATTTTAGCATCTATATCCGTAATATAATTAATCACTTCCCCTTCCAGTCTCCCATTTCCGGAAAATGCCAAATTTATAAGGGGCCTATCCAATTTTCTCCCCAAAATAGAGGTCCATGCCATTCCAGGGCGCGAAGCGCAGGCTCCTTGTGCTATAGAGGTGCCATAGACCACTATGGGTTTCTCCTGCCGTAAAGGTAATGGCTCCAAAACCGTACCTTCCGGCACACCGATTTCCAACCACTCCACCTCATTGTACAATGGCAGGTACAATTGGTACTCCCTTCCCTTATCGTGGTATTTCCCATTGGGGTCGATGTTGGAGTATCGGTAACTAATGGTGTCCGCAAAGGAATAGTTCCCTCTATACCACCTCCATTCCCCATCACTGGTCTTGGCATAGAGATCCACGCCGCTGACTCCAGTTGCCGGCATATGGGGCATGGCATACTTCCCTTTCACTTTGTAGCGCACCGTGATCGATTTTGCATCGCTCCAAAACCTTATGGAGAGCCCTGCTGCATGTTTGGACAGGTTCCAGACCGCTTCGCGGACCACCCCTTCGGCCTGTTTTGGCAAACGGTGGTATATAGAAGCTTCCCCATCGGGCCATGCCCGGCCTTCCACGCCCAACGAATTGGATTCTGCAGGATTCCACCAAGAAATAAGGCTGTCTTCCTGGGCCATTGTAACTTGAAATAGCATAACTATTGCCCAAAAACTTAAAAGCGACTTTTTATCCATATGAACATATAATTAACTCTTACTTTTAATAGACATTCCGGCCTTCACTCCCTTACCTAGCCTCTTAACAATCATGATCATTGGATACTATTTTTCCATTTGGGAACTAATAAAAGGAATTTTAGGAGCTAAAAAATAGCCCGTAAGACTGGCAAACAAAATAGGGATAAAATAACCAAACCCTGTTAAAGTGGCCAAAAGAATTGTGGTACTCATAGGTGTTCTTGTAACACAGGCATTTATGGCGGCCATACAACTTATTATGGCCAGGGTAAGGTTAATTGTAGGGAACAATACATACAATATGGACCCCAAGCTAACCCCAACAAAAAATAAAGGAATTATAAATCCGCCGCGCCAACCGGATGTCACCGTAATGGCTATGGCCAATACCTTAAAAAACAAGATGGCAACAAGTGCATTTAATGATAAATCCTGTGCAAGCAATGTGTTAATTTCATGATGGCCAAAATATCTCGTCAAGGGAAAATAATAAGCTATGAGCCCTAAAAGAAATCCTCCTATCAAGGTTTTTACATAAATGGGAATAGGTCTCTTTTCAAAAATCAATTTAAAGAATTTGGTACAGTAAATAAATCCCCAGGCCACAAGTGTACCTACAGTAGCAAATATTACGGCATATAGGAAATCGAAGACACCAGCATATTCATATTCCGATAAATTCCAGATAGGACCTATCCCCAAATGGATGATCATTGCAAATACCACATAACTAAAACTACTGGCCACCAAAGCAGGAATAATGGCCTTATAATACTCTACGGCATGCTTGTGGTGAAGTATTTCCAAGGAAAACAAACTTCCTCCCAGGGGAGCTCCGAACAAGGCCGTAAAACCCGAAGCCATCCCAGCTATACTAAGGGATCTCAGTTCCTCCCCTTTTAACCGAAATATTTTTCCGAGCCAACTTCCTGTTGATCCTGTGACCTGTACCAAAGGTGCTTCAGGACCTAGGCTACCCCCTGAGGCCACACATAGCAGCGAGGATAATATCATGGAAGGATTGTTCTTGGGGTCCAACTTTCCCTTATTGAAACGAATGTTGTTTACAATAAGATGTATTTCGCCGGGATCTCCGATAAAATGAATTATAAGGCCCGCCAATAAACCTGCAATCGACATAAGGGGTATAACCTGCCACCCTTCAAAATAAGCCAATTTGTGCGTAAGGAACTCCAAAACGATCCAATATAAACCGGCAATGAATCCGCCTACCAAACCAAGAATGGCCCACAACAAAAAAGTGCGACTGAACACAAAGGGATTGAACCGAATGGGTTGGTCCAGGATATTCAGATAGGTAATCAGCTTTCTTCTTCGTTTTAGCTTCACTATTCGATAATTTTTTACAAAGGGATGCTTTGATCATCCAAACATTATTTTGAAACTTTAAATATAGGCACTTGATGGATAATGAAGAAGAATTTTAGGGAAGTAAACGTGATAATGGAAATTTGTGCCAAAAAAATTATTGATTTCCAGGGTTCCATTACAAACCCTATGGTCTGTAAAAGATGCTATTGTGCCGTTTAAAGTGCCCGGGTTGGTATATGGCCGATGAATTGTACACAAAGTCTGGTATTTAATTCGTATTCCAAAATGGACCAAAAGCAAAAACCAACCGAAAGGTTGGTCTATTGTTTGTCTGCTTACAAATGGGCATAAGCCAAAAAAAGAGTTAAAATAAAGTGTTTTTAATTCACTGAAATTAAGGAGACCTCAAAAATAAGTACCGAACCTCCAGGGATTCCTCTATAGTCCCTGCTTCCATATCCCAAATGTGCGGGCACCAAAAGTATTCCGCTCCCACCTTCCTTAAAATAGGTAATACCCTCTGTCCAACCTGCTATAACCCCATTCAAACTAAAAGTTATCCCCTCTGCACCACTTTGATCAAAGACCGATCCATTGAGAAAATAACCTTTATAGGCTACCGTTACATTGGAAGTGGCCACTGCCTGTGTTCCTGTCCCTTCTTCTTCAATTACGTAATAAAGTCCTGAACTGCTTCGTACGGCGCTTAAGTTATTGCTCTCAACATACGCCTGTATATCGGCTTCGTTCTTGGCAACATAATCAATGTCCTCCTCCGTTTTTTTATCGTTATCACAAGAAATAAAAAGCACTAGGGCCAAGGCAAAAAATGTATTCTTCATAGTTATTTTTTTAAGTGCCGAATATAACAAAATACCAAAGACCGCCTAAGGACCTTAGCCCTAAAAGTTTTATAAATTACCTATTGTTTAAAAACAAAAACACCCTTAAAACCTTATTAAAAAGTCTTTAAGGGTGTTCCGCTATATAGAATATATTATTTATACAACAAACCCTGGCCTGTAATTTCTTGTTACAAACTGATTTGCTTCCTCAAGATTGGTAATGCGCATGTTTTCTCCGTCCCAAAGTAATTTTTTACGGGCAAAGAACTCCATTTTTCCCTTCTCATTTTCTCTTTGCAACAAATAGCTGCGAATGGCAAGGTTCCCCATTAGAACGGTCTCTGTCATAGGTCCTGCATAGTCAAAGGAAGATGTTAGGCCAAGATGTTCCTTACTGCCAAAACCGGCCTTACAGGCATCTATCCATAAACGTTGATGTCCATATTCCGGTTCCTCATTTGGTTCCACTTCCGGTCCAAAATCCGTAGAGCCATCGTTCATATATAACTTTGGCATCAAAGGGGAACTATCGTTGATATTGGTAGAAATAATTCCTTTTTCTCCTATCATCAACACCCCATTTTGACTTCCATGTCCCCCAATTTCATGGTCGGCCGGAATAATTTCCGGATGTGCAGGCCGTATACCTCCATCGCTCCAGGTCATCTCAATAGATGATTTGCTCTTTTCGGTTGCCCCAAAATGTAGGGTAATGAAGGAGGAAGCAGGACAGCCCTCCGGATGGTAGTCCGCGTTCCACATATTGGTATAAACCGCTCCCACGCTACATTCCGCATCCGTTGGGTATTTAAGTCCCAAGGTCCTAAAAGGAATGTCGATCAAGTGGCAGCCTACATCACCTAGCGCCCCGGTACCATACTCCCACCAACCTCTCCATCCGAAGGGATGTAAATTGGGAGTGTAAGGTTTAAATTCAGAAGGTCCCAACCATAGATCCCAGTTTAGGTCTTTGGGTTTGGCACTGGGATCCGGCTTAGGGAATGCGCCCCCTTGCGGCCAAACAGGCCTATTGGTCCACACCTGTACCTTGGATATCTTGCCCATTACTCCAGAATCTACCCATTTTTGGACCATGCCCAATAGTGGGTTGGAACCTCCCTGGTTTCCCATTTGGGTCACTATTTTCTTGCTCCTGGCCATCTCGGTCAGCATTCTTGCCTCCCGTATATTATGCGTCATAGGCTTTTGCACATACACATGGACCCCACGCTCCATGGCATATGCGGCAGCTGGCCCATGAACATGGTCCGGAGTGGATATGGTAACGGCATCGATCCCTTTTTCCTTGTCCAACATCTCCCTAAAATCGGCATAAAGCTTTGCTTTTGGGAAAAGTTCAACAGATTTTTTTGCCGATCCCGAGAAATCCACATCACATAAAGCAACTACTTTTTCCCTACCCCCTACAGAGGCATTACGAATATCACTGGCACCTTTTCCTCCGGCCCCTATGGCCGCTATGTTCAATCGGTCACTGGGAGCGGTATACCCAACTCCCCCCAATACATGCCTGGGCACAAAAAAGATGGAAGAGGCCATAGCTCCTTTTTTAATAAATGATCTGCGTGAATCCGCAGATGTATTGGGTTTTTCTTTCTTCATAATTGTTGATTATTACAGTTCATATTATTTATCCAATGCATTTCCAATTAAGAATATTCCTTTTATCCCCTCTTACATCCATTGCCTTCGGCAGGCTGTCCTTTCATAGCTTTACCCATATTGCATCCAATCCCAAACATTCCATATTGCTCCAAACCCCTAATTAAATCTATTGGGAAACAGCAAGATAAGACATATTGATAGACATATTCCCTGAGATTCTCTCAAAAACTACCAAAATTTTAACCCTCCCAAAAAAGCCCGATCCTGTAACCTTTTAATTAAAAGGAACCCCTCCATCACGATCGGTCCGGGTTATTCGTGCTGCATATTATTCGTAAACTATTTGGATCCCGCCTCAACCCTACATCGCCCAAAAACAAATCATTCCCCATTTTGGGGCATATCCGGCAAATGTAATGGATATGTATCGGATCAGGAGTTATCCCTTACATCAGGAGGCAAGGTTGCTGTCTATTTTATATGGATATAACATTTTAGCCCTTTTTAATCAAAGCTTTGGTTTTAAGCACGTAAATGCGACTCTCTTTTTCCTTAAAACCTAAACTTTTATATAGATTAATGGCCTCTATTCGTTTATCTGCGCTAAAAAGAAGTATTTCGGTAAGGCCCTTCTCCTTTCCCAATTCCACCAATTTTTCCATAAGTTTTCTGCCAATCCCTTGACCCCTATGTGCCACATCCACTATCACATCCTCAACCCAACCCTTGATTCCGGATATTACCGTATAGGTGCACATTAAGGCCATTCCCAAGACCTTATCACCTTCCTTGCAATATACTAGGCATATAGGATTTTCTGGGTCGAGTACCTGTTTCAGATTGATCTGTTTTATATCGGCATTCAATTGGCGGAACAATCCGGCTAGCTGTTGTTCCATATCCGGGTTGATATCGGACTCTTGTAATAAAGCTATTTTCATGGGCTTTCTTAAAGCTACAACCTCCAAAATTTCGGAGCTACTATTTACAAATTTAATTAAACTTATCCAGTTATTCCCAATACCCTTTTGTCTTTTGGTAACCCTTTACATAGTCGACCATAAAAACATCCGGAAAAATCGTTTTTAATATCTCCTCCCTTTTGCCGGGATATTCCATGCTCAAGATCATATATTCCTCAATATTGGAGATTCCGGCCGTAACCTCATAATACTTATGCCCATCCACATAAAAAATATATTTGTCAGGGAACCATTCCAGACCAAAAGTATGAAACCCCAAACTCACCCCTTTGCTATAACTCTGCATTCCCTTGGTAGATTGTTGAAATGGTAATGCACAAAAAAAGTCCTGCAAGATTATTACCGACACTTAATAAATTTGGTGTTGGTTGATTGGGTGTCGATAAAACCTTGCAGGACTACATTAAAGGTTGGTGGTTATTAAAAATACAAAGTATTGGTATAAAACTTTGTCTTGTACATGCCCTAGTAGCATTGACACTATACTAGAATCAATCCCTCTTCAGGCAATATTCGATTCCGCCGACCAAATGTTGACGGAAATTAAGGTCGTCGAAAGCTTCTTCCGTATGTCCTAATCCCGTATAAAAGGCACGGCCGCCATCATACTCATGGTACCAGGCAATGGGGTGGTTATCCCCGTTCTTACCACCCTCATAAGAGCTTTCATCCAGTTTCATAAGAACATGAACTTCCGGATTAATATTTTTATAATTGTACCATTCATCGAAATGTGTCCAAATATCGGCCAAATGTTTGGTTGATGCATGCTTGCGGTCAACTACGTCTATCGTCGCCGTTTGTTGTTTGGGGTGGCTCAAGAAATATGCCCCCACTAATTTGTTGTACCATGGCCATTCATATTCCGTGTCCGCCGCAGCATGAACTCCCATAAAACTACCGCCCTCCTGTATGTATTTTTCAAAGGCCGATTGTTGCTCGTCGCCCAATACATCCATAGTGGTATTTAAAAAAACCACCAATTTAAATTTTTTCAGATTTTCATTATTAAATTGAAGTGAATCCTCGGTATGGGTTACTGCAAAATTATTGGCTACCCCTAATTTTACAAAGGTGGCTACCCCTTTTTCTATTGACTTATGACGGAAACCATTGGTTTTGGAAAATACCAATACCCGATCCTTGGCCAAGATGTTGGAAGAAATGATTTTTTCTGGCACTTCTACCGGACTATTGTGCAAATTGGGATTTAACGTAACTTCTTCCTGAATTTTGGTGCTACCACATCCAATCATGACCAAAAGAGGAATTAAAGCAATAGTACATTTATTTAAGAGCATAAAAATTTTGGATTATCAATTTAAAGTACTAAATATCTAAAATTTACTGCAACATAACACAAAAATTAATATAATTTATAAAATAAACCATAGTTCCCACAATATCACACCAACTTGTTAGAAATAAAAATCCCTGTTGTTTAGGGAACACCATAGAGCGGAAAACGGGAATATCGTGGCATGAGGTGCAACAAATTACGGCCAAATTACCCATTGGCCAAGGACATTAAATATTTTTTTGGAGTGGTACTGTATTTTTTCTTGAAAGCCGCTATAAAGTGACTTGACGTACTATAACCCACTTTTAAGCCTACCTCATTGACGTTGTGCTTGCCGGATTCCAACATTTTACGGGAGTATTCCATTTTATAATCGAACAGAAAACTGTAAACAGAGTCCCCATAAATTTGCTTAAAGCCTTCCTTCAACTTCTTGAGGCTAAGCCCAATTTCTTCCGACAGATCTTGTAGACTGGGTGGTTCTGCCATTCTGGTAATAATTATTTCCTTGGCCTTTCTAATGCGCTTAACGTTATCCTCGTCCACCAAAAAAGGACATTGTTCCATATCGGCATCCTGGCTCTTGTTAAAATAGAGCGAAATTAGTTCATAGACCTTCCCCTTTATATATAGCTCCTTTATGGAACGATGAAGGTTGTAATTCATAACCTGACTCAATACAACGGCTATGGCAGGAGATACCGCCTCCTGGGAATAGTACTTTTTATCTTTATTTTCCTGGCTCAAAAAAGGTATATAATCCGCTTCCTTGGAAAACAGGGAATGGAATTTTCGGATGGTCATAATGATAGAGACCATCCAGGAATTGGCATTTAAAACAAGGTTAAGAGGCAGATCCAACTGGGTATTATACAAAAGGAGGGAGTTATCCTCATTAACATCCAAGGCATACCTTCCTTCATTGAATACGAACTTTGCACTGCCCTTTAAACAGAAATGAAACTGAATAAAGGAACTATCTATTTCTCTGGCAACCCTCTCGTTATGAATACCATCATTCTGAATTTTCAACACATAGAACCCGTCTTCGATCAATACTTCCTCGAAAGACCCTTGAGCGATATTTTCTTCCTCCATGTCCAGATTATTTTAAAGTTATCTATTTAGAAAGATTCTAAATTATCTTTAATTGGAATTCCCCCAACACCGCTAAAATATACCATTCCAAGGGTTTTAACACCCAAAATAGCGTTAAAAAACCACAAACGATATTAATTGTTCTTCTAGCGTTATTTTTATAAGTAAGTTGCTCTTATTTTTGTCGCGCTCTCAAGAGTACATATGAAAGATTATCCTATTTACAAACATAATTCACTGTATACCATTGGCCTTAACTACAAAAAGGCAGATGCACAAGTGCGTGGTAAATTTAGCTTGGATGAAAATGCCTTGGATCGCATACTGGAACAGGCCAAGCATATAGGGATGGACGGTCTCTTGGTAACCTCAACCTGCAACCGTACCGAATTGCATGGATTTGCCCAGCATCCCTACCAGCTTATAAAATTATTGTGCGATAATACGCATGGCACAGTAGAAGAGTTCCAAGAAGTAGCCTATGTGTATAAAAATAATGACGCCATAAATCACCTTTTCAGGATGGGAACGGGCTTGGATAGCCAAATTTTAGGCGATTTCGAAATTATCAGTCAATTGCGTCAAAGCTTCAATCGATCAAAAAAACAGCAAATAGCCAACCCATTTTTAGAGCGTTTGTGCAACTCCGTGATCCAGGCCAGTAAAAGAATAAAGAACGAAACCAATATTTCTTCGGGTGCCACATCCGTAGCCTTTGCCTCGGTACAATATATCATAAATAATATTCCGGACATATCCGAAAAAAACATACTATTGTTCGGAACGGGAAAAATAGGCAGAAATACATGCGAGAATTTAATAAAGCACACCAAAAATTCGCACATTACCCTCATTAACCGTACCAAGGACAAGGCCGAGCAAATAGCGGGTAAATTTAATTTGATAGTCAAGAATTACGGGGACCTACAGACCGAAATCAGAAACACCGATGTACTTATAGTAGCTACCGGGGCACAATCGCCCACCATTTCCAAAGAGTTGATCTACACTAAAAAGCCTTTATTGATCCTGGACCTTTCCATTCCAAAAAATGTATCGGACAATGTAACGGATTTGGAAAATGTGACCGTAATACATTTGGACCATCTATCCCAAATGACGGACGACACCCTGGAAAAAAGAAAGGAATCCATCCCCCGGGCAGAAGCAATTATCGAAGAAGTAAAGGACGAATTTATAAAATGGCTGGACACTAGGAAGTTTGCCCCGGTTATTAAGGCCCTTAAGAAAAAATTAAAGACCATGAAGGACGAGGAATTGGATTTCCAAAGCAAAAAGCTTTCCAATTTCAATTCTTTACAGGCCGATATTGTTTCTGAACGCATTATTCAGAAAATCACCAAACAATTTGCCAATCATCTCAAGGATGCGGAAATAGACTCCGATACCAGTTTAGAGCTTATTCAACGGGTCTTTCAACTAGAAGTGGAGTCTAAATGAGTAAAAAAATTCGCATTGGCACCCGAGATAGTGAGTTGGCCCTCTGGCAAGCACATAAGGTTCGGGACCAATTGGAAAGCCTTGGCCATAGCACCCAGATCATTTCTGTAAAATCTACCGGAGATCTATTGTTGGACAAGCCCTTGTACGAGCTGGGTATCACCGGAATCTTTACCAAAACCTTGGATATCGCAATGATCAATGGCAGGGTGGACATTGCGGTTCATTCCATGAAGGATGTACCAACGAGACTTCCTAAAGGCATTGTTCAAAGCGCCGTTTTGCCCAGGGCAAGTACGGAAGATATTCTGGTCTATAAAGATCTGGATTTTTTAAAATCCAGCGGTACTATTGCTACCGGAAGCCTGCGCAGACAGGCACAATGGTTGAACAAATACCCTTCCCATAAGGTGGTAGACCTCAGGGGAAATGTAAACACCCGACTCCAAAAACTTCAGGACGGCCCATGGAACGGGGCCATATTTGCAAAGGCCGGTTTGGAACGTATAAAAGTCCTGCCCCATAACCATCTGGACCTGGATTGGATGGTTCCGGCACCGGCACAAGGGGCCATGGTAGTCGTTAGTATGGAAAACGATCCGGTTACAACGGAAGCAGTCCGCAAATTGAACCATGCCGCTACGGATATATGTACCCATGTAGAACGGGAATTTCTACAGGTATTGGAAGGGGGCTGCACCGCACCCATTGGTGCCCTGGCCCATATAGAAAAAGATAAGCTGCATTTTGAGGGAATATTGTTATCCTTGGACGGGACACAGAAATTATCGGTCAAAAAATCCATTCCCTTCCAAAATTATATCGGTTTTGGAAAGTTGTGCGCCCAGGAAATTTTGAACAATGGTGGATTGGAAATAATGATAAAAATAAAAAAGGACCTGGCTTAACCCCCTGCTCAACATCTAGAAACCAAAGCACAATGGGCATGACCATTCTATCCACAAAAATCCTGACCTCCTCCCAAAAATCCATGCTGGCCCAAGCCGACATACAGCTTGAAGATTATGATGCCATTAAGATCAACTACCTAAGGGTACAAATAGACCCCAATTTCAAAAATATTATTTTCACTAGCCAGAATACCGTAAAGGCCTTTCTAAAAATAATGGGTCCTAAAAACCTTAAAAACAATACTTATGCTGGCTTTTGCGTAGGTGAAAAAACAAAGTCCGCCTTGGAAAATAACGGTATTAAAGTCTTGGAAATGAACCATTATGGAGCAGAATTGGCCAAAATACTAGCTACTAAATACCAAAATGAATCTTTTCTGTTCCTGTGCGGTGATAAGCGCCGGAATGAAATTCCCACCTTTCTAACAAAACATAATGTGGAATTTAAGGAGCAGATAATATACCAAAATAATCCAAATCCCATTACCTTTATAACCCATTTTGACGGTATACTGTTTTTTAGTCCCAGTGGCATTGCAAGCTTTACCACCAAAAATAAGATGAGGAACAGTGTAGCCTTTTGCATTGGCACCACCACGGCCTCCGAAGCGCAAAAGCACACCAAAAAGATTATCATTGCCGAAAAACCAACGGTAGAAAGTGTCTTGGAAAAAGCGGTAGAATATAGTGAGTCCAACAAGATCTAAATATGGCCATTTTAACGGATATCCATAGTGAAATAATGGCACGGAAAACGTTTATATTTGGCACTAATTACAGCATTGAATTATGAGTATAAAAAACGATTTGTTCTTAAGAGCCTTAAAAGGGGAAACCGTAGAGCGCCCACCGGTCTGGATGATGCGTCAAGCAGGTAGATATTTACCGGAATTTATGGCCATTCGGGAGAAATACGACTTCTTTACCCGCTGTAGGACTCCGGAACTGGCCAGTGAAATTACGGTTCAGCCCATACGCAGATATGGTATGGATGCCGCTATTTTATTCAGTGATATTTTGGTGATCCCCCAGGCCATGAATATAGAGGTACAAATGAAATCCAATTTTGGACCGTACCTGCCAAAGCCCGTACAGGATCAAAAAGGGGTGGATGAAGTTATAGTCCCGGACGTGAATGTGGAATTGGGTTATGTAATGCAGGCCATAAAGGCCACCAAAGAGCTGCTGGACAACGACATCCCCTTGATCGGATTTGCAGGCTCCCCATGGACCATCCTTTGCTATGTGGTTCAAGGACAGGGAAGCAAGACCTTTGACAAGGCCAAGGAGTTTTGCTTTACCAATCCCGTGGCCGCCCATCAGCTTCTTCAAAAAATCACCGATACCACCATTGCATATCTCAAAGCCAAGGTAAAGGCCGGTGTAAATGCCTTGCAGGTTTTCGATTCTTGGGGAGGTATGTTATCACCAATGGATTATCAGGAATTCTCATTTAATTATATCCAGCAAATTATAGATGCCCTCAAAGAGGAGGCCCCGGTAATCGTCTTTGGCAAGGGATGTTGGTTTGCCCTTGGAGAAATGGCCAAATCGGGCGCTTCGGCACTGGGAGTGGATTGGACCTGCTCCGCCAGAAATGCACGCTATCTTTCCGGTGGCCAAATTACGCTGCAAGGTAACTTCGACCCTGCTAGATTATTGTCGCCCCCCGCGGTAATTAAAAAAATGGTCGGGCAAATGATCAATGAATTTGGAAAGGATAAATATATAGTAAATCTTGGCCATGGCATCTTGCCCAATGTTCCCTTGGACAATGCCAAGGCCTTTATAGATGCGGTAAAGGAGTATAGACTAAATTAGGGCGTATCCCTTTCTCCCTCTTTTCAGAGAAAAAGGGTCGCGCTTTCCGTTATATCTTTTATTTTTATGGAACTGTGGAATGGTTTATTTAAAAATCTTAACTGCGGTCCACAAAAATAAAAGGATGTCACTGCAATCGCTTACGCAAAACCAAAGGTATGATCAAGAATATACTTAGTGGTATCAAAGCCTATTCAGGCACTTTTAAGATTATCGCTAATTTGGGGCTCTGGAAATATTTTTGGATTCCCGTCCTTATCAGTTTAATAACCGCCACCCTCATTTTTACTTCGGCCTATGCCCTATCCGATAATATTGGCCAATTTCTTTCGCAATGGTGGGTTTGGGATTGGGGAAAAAACACCGTAGATAGCCTTAGTAGTGTCGTAGGCGGAATCCTAATTATTCTATTGGGCTTTATCTTGTACAAACACATAGTTATGGCGTTATCGGCACCTTTTATGGGCCCGGTCTCCGAAAAAATTGAAGCCCATCTATTAGGAAAACGAACACCCAACCCTAGAGACACTATCTTTATGGAACAACTCTGGCGCGGAATCCGTATCAACCTAAGAAATTTAAGTATGGAGATTTTGCTTACCCTCCCCATCATTTTAATAGGGCTGATACCCGTGATAGGGCTGCTATCCAGCATCCTCCTGTTTCTGGTTCAAGGGTATTATGCAGGGTTTGGCAATATGGACTATACCTTGGAACGACATTTTAAATATAATGAAAGCATAAATTTTGTAAGAAGACACAAAGGGGCGGCCATAGGCAACGGCATCATATTTACGCTATTTCTCTTTATCCCGGTAATAGGTGTTATTATGGTCTTACCTTTATCCGTAACGGCGGCCACTGTTAAGACGGTAGAACTATTGAAATTGGAAAAACAAATTGGATGACCCAGGACCTGCAAGGTTGAGCGGGCGGCAAGACCTCCAAGGTTTCCAAAACCCCAGGACCTGCAAGATGGAGCGGGCGGCAAGACCTGCAAGGTTTCCAAAACCTTGTAGGTCTAAGATGAGAAAAATTTGACCAACAGAAAAGAAACAAAATGAAACTGGAAAAACTCGAAAAGGATGGTTATTATCATATTTATAACCGAGGAATTAACAGTGGACATATCTTTAGGTCCAATGAGAATAAAAGCTACTTTCTAAGACTAATCAACAAATATCTATCGGACAAGGTTTCTATTCTTGCTTATTGTTTAATGGATAACCATTACCATATGGCAATTCAGGTAATAGAGGAAGACAAAAAAGTAGTGCAATCATTTTCCAATCTTTTCAATGCTTATGCCAAAGCTTTCAATAAGATGTACAATAGGACGGGCAGCCTTTTTGAAAAGCATTTTAAAAGAATTAGAGTTCAAGACACTCTTTATTTACGGAATCTTATTATCTATATAAATACGAATCCGGAATATCACAGAGTAATTAAAGATTATAAAACATACGAATATTCATCTTATCAGAATACTGTTTCCAATTCTAACGGCCCGGTATTAGTGCCGATTGCAAAAGAAGAAGTGATAAATCTTTTTGAGGATATTGAGAATTTTGAATATTTGCATCAACAAAAAAGGAATTTGGATTTGGATTTAACCTCATTAGATCTTGATTGGCAAGACCTGCAAGGTTAGGCAGCGGCATGACCTGCAAGGTTTGAAAAAACCCAAGACCTGCAAGGTTTCCAAAAACCTTGTAGGTCTAAGCACAGAAAAACGGAAAAAACATGAAAGATAAATTTTACGCATACATACAACTCCTACAGGATAGGATTACCGCAAAATTGGAAAAGGTGGACGGTAAAGCCGCGTTCAAAGAAGACCAATGGGAAAGACCTGAAGGCGGGGGAGGGCGATCCAGAATCATAGAGAATGGAGCGGTATTTGAAAAAGGCGGTGTAAACATCTCTGCCGTTCATGGAGCCCTGCCAAAAAGTATGCAAAACTATTTTGGTGTAAAGGATGTCGATTTTTTTGCCTGTGGCCTAAGTCTCGTCATTCACCCAAAAAACCCCATGGTCCCCACTGTGCATGCCAACTGGCGGTATTTTGAAATGTACGATAAGCATGGTAATATGGTAGACCAATGGTTTGGTGGCGGGCAGGACCTCACCCCCTACTACCTTTTTGATGAGGATGCCGAACACTTTCATAAGGTTTGCAAGCAGGCGTGCGACAAACATAATCCTGATTTCTATAAAACCTATAAGGCAAAGTGCGACGATTATTTCTGGAACACCCATAGGAACGAGGCGCGTGGTGTTGGAGGCTTATTTTACGATTATTGTAAAGCCACCGATAATATGGATATGGAAGATTGGTACAATTTTGAAACCGAAGTGGGCAATAGCTTCTTGGAGGCCTACATTCCTATCGTTGAAAAAAGAAAGGATCTGCCCTATACCAAAGAACAGCGGAATTGGCAGGAAATCCGTCGTGGCCGTTATGTAGAATTTAATCTGGTACATGACAAGGGCACCTTGTTCGGACTAAAGACCAATGGGAGAATAGAAAGTATCCTTATGAGCTTACCCCCCCATGTACAATGGGTGTATGATCATCATCCAGAAAAGGGAAGTGAGGAAGGGCGTTTATTGGAGGTACTTGCCAAACCTAAAGAATGGGTATATTAAACCTAATCATGGAATTATGGGTAAAAAAGGTAAAGAAAAAAATACGGCCAACAAGGCAAAACACACCAAACTCCTCAATAGAAAGAAAAACAAGCGTAAAAAAGAAAAGGAAACCCGTAAAGAGCGACTTAAAGCAATTATAACAAAACATCGGGAACAGGAGAAGAAGGAGGATAAGGATTAGTCATTATACGGCGCCCAGAGCCCTTGCTATAAAATGGAAAACAAAAATCAAAAGATTACGAACTGCCCCTGTGGATCCCATAAAACTTATTCCGATTGCTGCGGGAAGGCACATCAAAACCTCTCAGCCGTAACAACCGCCGAACAATTGATGCGTTCCCGTTATTCCGCCTTTGTGTTGGGCAATGGAAATTATTTAATGGTTAGTCACCACTCCTCTACCAGACGCATTGAGGAAAGGAAATCGATAGTAGCTTGGGCAAAATCCGTAAGCTGGATAAGGTTGGAAATCTTGGACCGTAAAAAAGGAGGAGCTAACGACCACAAGGGTACCGTTACTTTTAACGCTTACTTTTTTGAAAACGGCAAGGTGGATGTTATTCATGAAAAGTCGGAATTCGTAAAGGAAAACGGACTTTGGATGTATTTGGGCCTAGCAAAATAATGAAAGGATAACCAATTCAATTTATAAAATTTTGGACTTGTTCCTTTATCTTTGAATTTCAAAATAAACAGAAAATGTACCCATTAAGAAGAAATAGAAGACTGCGCACCAATGAATCTATTAGATCACTGGTTCGTGAAACCATTATCTCGCCGAACGACTTTCTAGTGCCACTTTTTATTGTGGAAGGCCAAGGGGTAAAGGAAGAAATTGCCTCCATGCCCAATTACTATCGCTTTAGCCTGGACTTATTGGAAAAAGAGGTCAAAGACCTATGGGCAATGGGCCTAAAAGCTGTACTTCTATTTGTTAAGGTCCCGGACCATTTAAAGGACAATGAAGGTAAGGAAGCGGTAAATCCCAAGGGCCTAATGCAAAGGGCCATTAAAACGGTCAAAAATGCCTGTCCCGAGATGTTGGTAATGACCGATGTTGCCTTGGACCCTTATTCCTCCTATGGCCATGACGGTATAGTGGCGGACGGACAGATCGTCAACGACGATACCGTAGAGGTATTGGCCAACATGAGTGTGAGCCATGCACAGGCAGGAGCCGATTTTGTAGCGCCCAGCGATATGATGGACGGTAGGATATTGAGCATTAGGGAAGCCTTGGAAGATGAAGGATTTATTGATACCGGAATTATGAGCTATAGTGCCAAATACGCCAGTGCCTTTTACGGGCCCTTCAGGGATGCTTTGGATTCCGCCCCAGGCTTTGGCGATAAAAAGACCTATCAAATGGATTATGCCAATAGGTTTGAAGCCATTAAGGAAACAGAAATGGACATTGATGAGGGCGCGGATATCGTTATGATAAAACCTGGGCTTTGCTATTTGGATATTGTAAGGGAAATAAAAAACGAAGTGGATGTTCCTGTTGCCGTTTACCAGGTTTCCGGGGAATATGCCATGGTGAAGGCCGCCGCCGAAAAAGGATGGCTAGACCACGATGCCGTTATGATGGAACAGTTGACCGCCATTAAAAGGGCAGGGGCCAATATCATTGCCAGCTATTTTGCCAAGGACGTGGTACGCCTATTGGGTTGATCCCTATTCTCGATTAGACCATAAACTACCCATTATATTTATTTGATATCAAAAATGAAAACAGTAATTTCTTTAATCCTTATACTTTGTATGTGGCCGGTACAATCCCAAGACCTGGTTATTCCCGCCTTTTTGGAAAAATGGGAAAACTCCAAAAGCTATTTGGTGGCCATTGCGGAAGCCATGCCGCCAGAGCAATATGATTTTAGACCTACTGAAAGACAAATGGGTTTTCAAGACCAATTGCTACATATAAAAAACAATATGGTATGGCTGGGCACCACCTATTTCAACGCCCAAGAATATAAAGGGAAAAGGGACGATAAATCCAAATTAACGAAGGAAGAAACCATACAACTCTTGGCTGAAGGATTTGACATGGTAAGTACCGCATTAAAAAATACCCCTACTACGGTACTTAAGGAAAAAGTGGCATTCTTCGCCGGTGATAAAATCAAATTGCAAATATTAAATCTCTTACAGGACCATGTAACCCATCACCGGGGACAATTAATCGTATATTTAAACCTCAATAATATTGAACCTCCAAAATACGTAGGTTGGTAACGGATCCATTATGAAATGAGCATGACCAAAATTTGGTCGCCAGCCCGAAAGATTCATTCTGGCGGGCAAACTCAAATGAAGATATGCGAATTACATATGACCACTAAAAAACAGTATATATCTACATATGAAAAAAAGAACTTTTATACCAATTGTTATACTTTTTAGCGTCCTTTTTATTTCCCAGGTTTTGGTTTCGCAACAAACCGATCCGGAAGTACTTGTATACGACGATCCGTCCGCTGTAGGAATGGATTCTATATTTATCCACTCCAAGGTAGATTCCATAATGACCTTTGCCATTAAGGAAGAGGCGTTCCCGGGAGCAACGGTTTTAGTGGCCAAGGACAATAAGATCATCTTTCACAAGGCCTATGGGTTCCATACCTATGACAGTGTTCAGCCCGTAGACCCCACGGATTTATATGACCTGGCATCAGTGACCAAAATTATGGGCCCCCTTCCAGCGCTGATGAAACTGCATGATGAAGGAAAATTCGATCTGGATGCGCCATTTAGCACCTTATGGCCCAAATGGAAGAACAGAAAGGATAAAAAGGACATTACGATAAGGGAAGTTTTTGCCCATCAAGCAGGCTTGGTACCTTATATTATTTTCCTTCAAGAGGTGATGAAAAAGAATGGTGCCGTAAAAAAGCGTTTTGTAAGACCCCTGCCTAATCATCGGTTTAACAGCAGGGCCTATGGGAATATCTATATCAGGGATAGGTTTAAAAACAAAATATACCGCCATATCAACAGATCAGAAGTATCGGACATAAAAAAATACAAATATTCCGGACTTACTTTTTTGTTGTATCCCGAGATCATATCCAGATTTACCCATACCGATTATGAAACCTATTTAACCATGAACTTTTATGCCCCATTGGGGGCCACCACTATGGGATTCAATCCCAAAACCAAAAACTATCCAAATAAAATAGTCCCCACAGAAATCGACACCTTGTTCAGACATGAACTCACCAAGGATTGGGTACATGACGAAAACGCGGCCCTAATGGGTGGGGTATCCGGAAATGCCGGCCTATTTGCCTCGGCCACGGATTTGGCAAAAATGATGCAGATGTACATGAATTATGGTAGTTATGGAGGCAAGCGATATTTGTCCGAGGCCACGGTAAAGGAATTTATCAACGTACAGTATCCAGAAAATGAAAACAGAAGGGGTCTCATATTTGATAAACCGGAACTAAATAACCAAGATCTGACCCTGGCCGATTCCTATCCTGCCCCTGGTGCCAGTCCCGAAAGTTTTGGGCATAGCGGGTTTACAGGAACATTTGTGTGGGCGGATCCGAAAACCCAATTGGTATATATTTTTCTATCCAATCGCGTTTATCCCAACAGGACCCATTCCAATATTTACAAGTTACATATTCGTTCCGCGGTACAGCAGGTGTTTTACGACGCTATTGTTAAATGATACTAGGATTTCCTATATTATTAGTACATTAGTATTTTATACTTTTTATGGGGTTACTTTTATTTTATGCACTCATATCCATCCTCGTATCCTTTCTTTGTTCCATTTTGGAAGCGGTATTGTTGAGTGTTCCGCAAACCTTTATCAATCTGAAGAAAAAGGAAGGCAAAACCTTTGCCTTGGAATTGGAAGTGTTAAAAAAAGATGTGGACAAGCCTCTTATAGCAATTCTTACCTTAAATACCATAGCCCATACCGTTGGTGCCATTTTGGTGGGGGTTCAAGCTAAAGTGGCGTACTCCGAACTATATGGCGATACCGAAAAAACGCTTCTTGGAATTCAGTTTACAGAGGCCGCTATGGTAGGATTGGTTTCGACCATCATGACCATTCTAATCTTGGTGACCTCGGAAATAATACCAAAGACCATAGGGGCTACCTACTGGAAACAATTGGCGCAAGCCTCTACAACGGCCTTGAAAATAATGGTGTGGACCCTGCGTTGGTCAGGAATTCTCTGGCTGCTGCAGCTATTCACCAGACTGGTCGGGAAAAAAGGAGTTCATGGCAGTGTATTTAGCCGGGAAGATTTTAGTGCCATGACCGATATCGCCCACGAGGAAGGTGTATTCCAAGAATCGGAATCCACCATAATTAGAAACCTGCTACACTTTAATGAAATTAATGTAAAGGACATCATGACCCCAAGGGCAGTGGTAAAAATTGCCTCAGAATCCGCTACCATCAAGGAGTTTTATAATGCCAACCCCAAAATGCCGTATTCCAGAATTCCCGTATTCAGTAAAAAAATGGATAATATCACAGGATTCGTCCTTAAGGACATGATCTTGGAGGAGATAATAAATAAAAATGGCAACGCACCGCTCTCCAGTATAAAAAGAGAAATATTGGTAAGCCACCGGCAAACCCCGATTCCTGAATTATTTGAAACCTTTATTTCCAAAAGGGAGCATATTGCCCTTGTTGTGGATGAATACGGTTCCATCAGCGGGGTGGTAACCATGGAAGACATATTGGAGACCTTATTGGGCCTCGAAATCATGGACGAAAGCGATAGTGTTGAAAATTTACAGCATTTGGCCCGTAAAAATTGGAAAGAGCGCGCCAAACGTTTGGGAATTATAGAAGAAAAAAGGAAAGACAAATAAGTGGAAACCGTATTCATAAATACACCGCTAGGCATCGCTAAGATTGAAGGCGATGAAAGGGGATTAACCTGCATCAGTGTCTTTGATAGTGAGGAACAGGTATCGGATATTGTTCCTGAATTACTTGAAGATGCAGTATATCAACTTAGGGAATATTTTGAAGGTACTAGAATGGAATTTAGCCTAACGCTCAACCCCGAAGGTACAGATTTTCAAAAAAAGGTTTGGCAGGCACTTCAACAAATACCGTATGGCAAAACAGTTTCCTACATGGAGCTGTCCAAAACCTTAGGCGATGTCAAAGCTATTAGGGCAGTGGCTTCGGCCAATGGCCAAAATCCGTTATGGATCGTTGTGCCATGCCATCGGGTCATAGGCAGCGACGGTTCCTTAACGGGATATGCCGGGGGGCTACATCGCAAAAAATGGCTTTTGGAACATGAAAGTCCCGTAAAGCAACAAACGCTTTTTTAATTTTTACTCGATAATCGAGATTTAAACCTGCCTGCCTGCGGCAGGCAGGTGCTCCGACGCTTGCCCGCCCGTGCCGTTCGGACGGGCCCGCCCGTGCCGTTCAGGCGGGCGTCGAAATCAAACTTAAATTTCCTTTCAATGCCTCGTGGACCTGCCTTTGTCGGCAGACAGACTTGCCCCGAGGTAATTTACTGACCCTGCGGTTTGTAGTGCATCCCTTGGAACCCTATTTCCGAACCATTGCTGTATTACATCAATAAAGGGGTGCTCTTCATGGAAGTATCCCGGATCTGTATCCGTGATTCGGGTTTGTTTACAAACCATCTGGCCCTTTAATGCCTAGTTGCCCATTTAAACGGCCATATAAAGAATTGACCCCACCAAAATGGTAAAGCCCCCTTCCCCGCACTTATAAATTTGTTTGTATCTTTATAATTACCGGTTCGTTTATCAAAATTGGAATCAAGCTCTAATGCCTTAATTAACTTTGGATGTTACATAAAATCAACTTGGAGCATATACTCTTTTTGGACATAGAAACAGTTCCTGAAGAAGCGCATTTTAATAAGCTGGACGACACCAAAAAAGAACTTTGGGAACATAAATCGTACTACCAGCGAAAAGATGAATTTACAGCCGAAGAATACTATGATCGGGCCGGAATTTGGGCAGAATTTGGAAAGATCATCACTATTTCCGTTGGCTATTTTAACTATAAAGGATCCCAGCGGACGTTTAGGGTTACTTCATTTTATGGGGAAGAACCTAAAATCCTGAAAGATTTTAAGAATTTATTGGATACCCATTTCAATCGTCCCCATCACCTATTGTGCGGACACAATGGGAAGGAATTCGATTTTCCATATATCGCCAGACGCATGATCATCAACAAGATAGATTTACCCAACAAGTTGAACCTTTATGGCAAAAAGCCCTGGGAAATAACTCATTTGGACACGATGGAGCTGTGGAAATTTGGAGACTACAAGCATTACACTTCCCTTAAGTTAATGGCCAATATCCTAGGCATTCCCTCTCCAAAGGAGGATATAGAGGGAAGCATGGTAAAGACCGTTTATTATGAGGATAATGACCTGGACCGCATTGTAAAGTATTGTGAATTGGACGTGGTCACCACGGCCCAGGTATTTTTACGCTTGCGAAATGATGAGCTATTGGAAGACAGTGAAATTAAACGGGTTTAAAACAGTTGTACTAGATAATTTTAGGTTTAGGACTTATAGAACTTGATCGATTTTGATCCTTCCAGATCTGCCAATGTAAGCACATAAAGGCCGGATGTTAGATCATCAATATAAATCTGCTTCTGCTCTGCCCTACCGGATTTTACTACAACACCATTAAGGGCAACTATCTTGTACATGGCATCTTCGGAGACATTGCCGGTAATGGTCATTGAAGTCTGCACCGGATTGGGGAAAATGGAAAACTGTACTTCCAAAGTCAAGGTTTCATATTCCGTATAATCCAAAATTTCGGTTTCGCTTCCCTTAAACGTAAATTTATACTCATCACTGTATTCGGAACTTATATTTTCGGAACAAAATGTCTTTATCCTAAGACTATAATCCATTCCCTCAACTAAATTCTCCAAACCAATAAAGTTATCGAAGGTTGTTTCCACCTTCCATATGCCATCTGCTTTCGTTTTATATTCAATTTGGAAAAGTGCATCCGTATTGGCGGTCCATTCTAGCCCTACCCCAGTTTCATTGGAAGCGGTCAGTTCAACATCTATAGGGGTAACAAGCACACAATCGGTAAGGGCAATCCCTGTAACAATGATGGAAAAATGCTGTGGCCCTTGTTGAAGCGTATTTTTATGGGTTACCGTAATGGTATAATCGCCCATCGCATTCTGGATATCAATTTTTTCAAAGGGATCCACTCTATTGTCTCCGTTAACTGCTGGAGAATCTGCCTGGGCCGCATTAAGTTTCCAAGGCAAAAAGGTTTGGCCTTCCTTGGTAATTCGGATATCCAAATCGTTGACCAAGGCAGCCGACATATCGTTTAAAGTTCCTGAATTTACCTTTCCCGTTGCAGGGTCTGTCCAAGAAATGGAGGCCGACAAAGGTGCTGTTCCATTTGAAGCAACCGTATAGGCTTTGGTTTCTCCTTCCGTAAGCGTTTCTTCCAAAATCATGGAAGAGAATCCTTTGCTTGCTATTACCTCAACAGCCGATTTTGAATTGATAACCCCCCATCCCATTTTGTAATCGGGACCTAGGGCATCAACATCGTCTGCAGTATGCAGTACCAATCCCTTTAAAGTGGCCGCCCTCATAAAACTATCTTCCATTTGTTCGTAATATTCTTGGATCAAAAGCATGGATCCGGTTACCCCCGGTGCAGCTACCGATGTTCCATTAGCGGTCTCATACTTGTTTTGGTTTGCAATACCGGTTGTATAAATATTGGTGCCATATGCCGCAATGTCCGGCTTGATGCGGCCATCGTCAACAGGCCCAAAACTGGAATAGGAAGTTACCGATGCCCTTAACAATTGCCCTTGATCATTGGTCTCTATATCTGCCGCAGCAACGGTAACCCCATTTTTGGAGGTTGCAAATCCCAACATCAAATCAAAACCCTTGGAGGCGGAACCAAAAATAGGGGCCTCGTTATCCTTGCTTTTTTGGGAATTCCCTGCCGCGGTCACCATTAAATAATACGGTGCATTATACATAATTTTATCCCAATCCCTAGACACTTGGATATAGGATCCAAAATACCAATCCGGAACACGATCGGACATGATACCGTAGGAATGGTTGGATAACAACAAGCCATTTGCCGCCATTTCCGCGACTTCAATTTTATCCCTTTTCCAGTCATTTGAAACGGCTTTTGCCTTGTAGGCTACTCCTTTAGACCTTTTATCCAAACCTTCTGCAACCAAAATTCCGGTAACCCTTGTGGCATGGGAATCCACAATTTCACTCTGGTCCAAAGTTGATACCCTATTACCAAATTCATTATGGTTTGTTAAAACGGCTCCCGCGTCCCATACCCCTACCAACATGTTCTCCCCATTTATGCCTAGGTCCAATAATCCATCATCGTGCAAGGCGTTGGCCCTGGTAGCGGTATTCAGTTCTGCACTGAAGGTACTGTAATAAAGAGGGGTACCGTCATCACCAATAGAAGTAAGCTCACTAAAATTTCCATCTGCCAAGCGTTCCGTCAATTTCCAACCATTTGCCTTAGCGGTTCGCAACAAGGTACTGTTCTCCTTGTCAAAATTCTTTTTAAGGTCATTGGTAAACACGCCTAATTTTGAACTGCGATACATCTCCTTGATCATATGGATTTGCTTCTCGGTTTGTGCAAACGAGCCATAGGTAGCAAGACAGAAAGCAACTGGAAGTAATCTCTTGCCAATCTTTAACAAAGTAGGGTTTGCGTAGGCCATGATAAAGTTTATAGTAAGATTTGTATTACAAATATACCACAATGGGCAAATATTATCGATTAACGCCCCGTTTTATTCGATGAAACACGCTAT
Organism: Arenibacter sp. P308M17; assembly: GCF_003426735.1. GTDB lineage: Bacteria > Bacteroidota > Bacteroidia > Flavobacteriales > Flavobacteriaceae > Arenibacter. The sequence goes on along the minus strand of NZ_QVON01000001.1, from coordinate 92,427 downwards.
TTTGTTGTGAACCGTCAAAAAATCGACATGAGATGGTTCCCTTTAAGGAAAGAAAAGTTTATCTATGGAACTTAAATTGTACATAAACGGGAAAATGATCGCTAAAACCTCCCATATATCGACTTCCTACATAGGTTCTACGCGGATAACCTTTATACTTTCCACGGTATTCCGCAAGAAAGGCCTCATCAAAGATATTGGCCTCGGCAAAACTGTGGGTGCCCCTTTCATAATTAAAAAAATTATGGGATACGATAATTTGATCAAAAAGATTCCAAGACCTTTTATAATTGGCACTTCCACGATCCGGAGATTTTAATTTCTCCATAGGGTTATGCAAACTATTCCTGCTCATCAAGGTCTGGAGGCTGGCAGATGAAGGACCGTCATTAAAGTCGCCCATTACTATATAATTGGGATTATTAAAATCTCGCTCCAGCTGTTCCATAAAACCAATAATGGTTCTTGCTGCAGCAATACGCTTATAATCGGTTTCAACCCCTCCATTCCTTCTGGAAGGCCAATGGTTCACAAAAATATGGACCTCCTCGGTATTTAGAACTCCTTTTACGTACAGAATATCCCTAGTAGTATCGCGTTGGCCATTATCATTTTGTATCATCAAAGGAATGGCTTCCGAACCTATCACTTGAAAATTATCCATGTTATATAACAAGGCGTTGTCTATTCCCCTCTCATCAGGGGAATTGTGGTGAACAAAACCATAATTGTATTTGCTTAAGGGGTCCGTTGACAATAGGTCCTGAACTACCTTCCCATTCTCAACCTCTGCAACACCGACCAAGACCGGAGGAAACCCTGCGGATTCCCGACCAATTCGGCTTATAGTATTGGCCAGTTTTGACAACTTACTTTGATAGCGGACAGGGGTCCACTTTTTAGATCCATTGGGGGTAAAATCACTATCCAACGTATTGTAGGCATTTTTAGCATCGAAAAGATTCTCTAGATTATAAAAAGCTACCGTATGCAGGGAATTGATCGATTTTTTCTTAAAAATTGAAAATTTCATCCAAAATATATAATCGATTGCTAAATTACTAAAAACCCTTGGTAAGTATTGACTAGATTTGTACTATAAATAAATATATGCTAGAGAAGAAGACCATAGAATATGAAAAAGCGGTACTCATAGGGGTGATGAACAAGGACCAAAATGAGGAAAAGGTAAAGGAATATTTGGATGAACTGGAATTTCTTACCTATACGGCAGGGGGAGAGGTTTGTAAGCGTTTTGTACAACGTATAGACCTGCCCAACCCTAAAACTTATATTGGAAGCGGAAAAATGTTGGAAGTGGAGGCCTATGTTAAGAGCAATGATATAGGATCCGTAATTTTTGATGATGAGCTTACACCGGGACAACAGCGAAACATTGAAAGGCAATTAAAATGTAAAATCTTGGACCGTACCAGTTTAATCCTGGATATTTTTGCCCAAAGGGCACAGACCAGTTATGCACGGACCCAAGTGGAACTGGCCCAGTACGAATATTTACTTCCCAGACTAACCGGCCTTTGGACGCACTTGGAACGACAAAAGGGGGGTATTGGAATGCGCGGACCCGGTGAAACGGAGATAGAAACCGATAGACGTATTGTTCGTGATCGAATTTCACTCCTTAAGAAAAAGTTGTTGAAGGTAGATAAACAAATGGAAACACAAAGGGGCAATCGCGGTGCCCTTGTACGTGTAGCCTTGGTAGGGTATACCAATGTTGGGAAATCCACACTGATGAACGTTATTAGCAAAAGTGATGTCTTTGCCGAAAACAAACTGTTCGCCACCTTGGATACCACGGTTCGGAAGGTGGTGATAGGCAACCTCCCCTTTTTATTGAGCGATACTGTGGGATTCATCAGAAAACTGCCCACACAATTGGTGGAAAGCTTTAAAAGCACTTTGGATGAAGTACGTGAAGCGGATCTGTTGTTACATATAGTTGATATTTCCCATCCAAATTTTGAAGAGCATATAGATTCGGTAAACCAAATTCTTACCGAAATAAAGAGTTCGGATAAAAAAACCATCATGGTCTTTAACAAGATAGATCAATACGAACATAAGAGTATCGATGATGACGATCTAATTACGGAAAAAACCAGCAAACACTTCACTATTGAAGAATGGAAGAATACCTGGATGCGACGTGTTGGCGATAGGGCCCTCTTCATTTCGGCCCTGAACAAAGAAAATCTGGAAGAGTTTAAAAAACGCGTTTATGATGAGGTACGGGACATACACATTACCCGATTTCCATATAACAACTTTCTATATCCGGAACATTTGGATGAGTATTAAGCATATAAAAAGGCCCTTAAGTAGGGCCTTTGCATTTATATTAATTATCGATTCGGTATTTAGAACGAATAATTCAATCCGAACAGCCAATAGGTCTGCAGATCATTGTCTATGGAATCGAAAGTAGGGGTAGGATCCCCCACATCAAGATTGTCAATAGCATAGCTCAAAGCTTCCTGCTTGTTGTCCCTTAGGCCAAATTCAAACCCTAGGCCTATCCCCTTCCAAAAGGTATATCCAAAGGAGTTGGTCCAGGTCCAGTTGGAATAATCCGAACTTTTATAACTTTGAAACATGGACAAATTGGTCTTAAAATTTACCTTGCCCAATTTCTTGGTATAATCCGCCACTATTTTAGCTCCCAATGAAGATTCAAAAACGGTATCCTCATTGCTAAAAACAAAATTGTAGTTCAACGGATGTATAACCACTACCAGATCCGTAATTGGGGTCCAAGTTGCCCCAACCCCCAAATCCAAATACCCAGGGTCGTTAAAATTATCAATGATTGTTGTCCTATATTCCCCCAGGGTAGAAATAGCCAATTTATCGCTCAGTTTCTGACCGTATAAAGAGGTTATATTAAAAACATCCGTAGCGGAACGAAAGCTATCATCGTCGGTATCAATATCCTTATCGTCAATTTTTACCCAGCCAAGGTTGATGTTCAACGAATTTCGCCAGAAAAATTTTGGCCGGCTCAGATTGGCGAAGGCATTTGTGGTAATTCCAATATTCCCTGCACTGGAATTGGGAGCGCCCTTGGAATACCAATTATTAAATCCGGAAAGACTGGTGCCAATGGTTCCAAAAGCACCCATTTTCCACCCGGGAATGGCATCTATTTTCCCCTGTATGGCGTCTACCCTTCCTTGAATGGCAGAAATGGAATCCTGTTTACTGGCTTTCTCGGCCTTTAATTCTTCAAGGCTTTGGGCAACAGTAATGTTTATAGCCAACAACGCGACTATTCCTAAAACAATTTTCTTCATTATAGTTAGTGTTTTATTTATTAAACAGCAAAAATAAGGAAAGTGGTCAGAATTTTTAATTGAAATAGCCCATTATTTGGCCTTGAACAAGGGGACCGAAGAACAGGCTTCCCCGTACATTACACTTTTTGCTACCGATTGAATCTTGGTGGTTGCCCATAAATAGGCATTGGCCGGAACAGGTTTGTTGGAACAACCTTTGATTATGACGGGCTTATCGGAAAATTCGGATACATCCAAATTTTCCAATACGGACTGATAGAGCGAGGACTCCAACATTTCCAGGTCCCCAATAATGATCTTCCGCACGTATGGCTGTAATTTAGTAGCAATAAGCATATACGCCCAGCCTGGTATAATGGCATCCGTAGAACAGCGTACTGCCACATAACAATCTTGGTATTTACTCCAATCACATTCCTCCAATTGGGCCCTAAAATCCTTTTCCCTAAGAATTAATCCCTCGAACAACCATTCCTTAATATCCAGAACCACCCTGTTTCCCTTGGGATAATAATCCTCAAGATTAAAGGTTACCAATTTACTTTGGGAGACACGATTTATAATTTCAGACATACTTTTATAATTGTAACAATGGGTTAAAGCAGCAATTCAACCATGTACTACTTTGAAAATGACCCGCTGCGCAAAGTCTCACGACTTTGAGCTTGTCCTCCCCCAACCCACTCCAAAGGAGGGGGCTGGACTTTTTCCCACTATTTTACTCTGTACTCAATACTCAATACTCATATCCCAATACTACCTTACAGCATTCCAAGTTCCAATTTGGCCTCCTCACTCATCAATTCCTGTGTCCAAGGCGGGTCAAAAGTAATTTCCACCTCTACATCCTTTAGTTCGTCAATGGATTTAACCTTTTCTTCCACTTCCATTGGAAGCGACTCCGCAACCGGACAATTGGGAGAGGTAAGTGTCATTAAGATCTTGACTTCATAATCCTCATTGACGAAAACATCGTAGATCAACCCCAATTCATATATATCCACAGGTATTTCAGGGTCATAAATAGTTTTTAGTACCCTTACTATTTTTTCGCCCAATTCCTGGGTGTCCATAATTTCCAATTCTTCGCTCATTAGTTTAAATCTTTATGTTTTGCACAAAGGCTATGTTCAATAATTTTCCAAATAATGGAAATCAATTTAATTGTGTTTGATAGGCAACGGCATATAACTTCAATTGTTTTATCATACTTACCAAGCCATTGGCCCTGGTAGGCGATAAATGTTCCTTAAGACCAATTTCATCAATAAAATCAGTGTCCGCATCTATAATATCCTTAGGTCTTTGATTGCTGAAGGCCCTTACCAAAATAGCAATGATACCCTTGGTAATGATGGCATCACTATCGGCGGTAAAAATCAATTTATCGTCTTCCAATTCGGCATGGACCCATACCTTGCTCTGACAGCCCTTGATTATGTTATCCTCTGTCTTATATTGTTCCTTGATCATCGGAAGCGATTTTCCAAGCTCTATCATATATTCATAGCGCTGCATCCAATCCTCGAACATGGAAAATTCATCTACGATTTCTTCCTGTATTTCCTTTATAGTCATATCTAAATTTTGTGCCTATTAAATAATAGTAAGCATTCCAGACAAAAATACAACAAGTAATTTTGCTTATCAACAATTTAAAAGATTGAAAACCAATCCAATAAACTTAAGAAAGCATGGCTTTGGCCTTTTGTACGCCGGCCACCAAGATATCCACTTCTTCCTTAGTGTTGTAAAAACTAAAACTTACCCTAACCGTACCCGGTATTTTATAAAAATCCATAATGGGTTGCGCGCAGTGGTGCCCTGTTCTTACGGCCACCCCCAGTTTATCCAAAATACTTCCAATATCATAGGGGTGAAGCCCTTCAATATTAAAGGATATCACGGCCGTCTTTTCCTTTAAATCCCCGTAAATCTTTAATCCGTCTATTGCCAAAAGTTCTTTGGTTGCATATTCCAATAACTCGTGCTCATATTGTGCAATGGCATCAAACCCGATGCCGTTCATATAGTCCAATGCGGCTCCAAAGGCAATTCCACCACAAATATTGGGGGTGCCTGCCTCAAATTTATGGGGAAGATCTGCATAGGTAGTCTTTTCAAAAGTTACCTCCGCAATCATTTCGCCCCCACCTTGGTAAGGGGGTAATTTATTTAACCACTCCTCTTTGCCATATAGCATTCCCACTCCGGTGGGACCGCACATTTTATGGGCGGAAACCACATAGAAGTCCACATCCAATTTCTGAACATCCGCTTTTAGGTGTGGTGCTGCCTGGGCACCATCTATCAAGACCGCAGCACCCACTTTATGGGCGGCCGCTATAATTTCTTCAATGGGATTTATGGTTCCCAAGGCATTGGAAACGTGATTGCAAAAAACCAATTTGGTCCGGGGAGACAATAATTTATGGTATTCCTCCATAATCAACTTCCCCTCCAAACCCATGGGAATCACCTTTAATACAGCTCCGGTACGCTCACAGAGCATTTGCCAAGGCACTATATTGGAATGGTGCTCCAATGCGGACACCATAATTTCATCGCCTTTATTTAAAAACGGGGCAAAGCCATTGGCTACCAAATTTATACCATGGGTTGTCCCTGAGGTAAAAATTATTTCATGGGACTTGGCGGCATTAAAATGCTTGCGTACTTTTTGCCTGGCCTGTTCATAAACGTCCGTTGCCTCTTGCGAGAGGGTATGAACCCCCCTGTGGATATTTGCATTGTACCTACTGTAATAATCTACAATGGTATCTATCACCTTTTGAGGTGTCTGGGAGGTAGCGGCATTGTCCAGATACACCAAGGGATACCCATTTACCTTTCTATTCAGTATTGGAAAGTCCTTTCTTATACTTAATATATCCAAAACAGTGTGTATCATGATAAATTCAGTGATGGTAATAGGATTGAACAGCAATTCTATAGGTCAAACCCCAAACGAACCCCCAATTTGTTGGCGATCAGCTTATTAATCCTTGCCTTTAATTCCGGGATCCGGACACTTTCCAGAACGTTGTTGGCAAAGGCATACATGAGCAAGGCCCTGGCCTCCTTTTTTGGAATCCCTCTGGACTGAAGGTAAAATAGGGCCTCTTCATCCAACTGTCCTATGGTACAACCATGGGAACACTTTACATCGTCTGCAAAAATCTCCAACTGAGGTTTGGTATTGATCGTAGCCTTATCGCTAACCAAAATATTATTGTTCTGCTGAAATGCATTGGTCTTTTGGGCAATCTTATCCACAATAATCTTCCCGTTGAAAACCCCTGTAGCATTTTCTCCATAAATACCTTTATAATCCTGATGGCTTTCACAGTTGGGCTGTATGTGGTGTACCAATGTATGGTGGTCCACATGCTGCTTTTCCTCAATAATGGTAACCCCCTTCATGGTAGAATCTATACGCTCCCCGTTTTGATAGAAATTAAGATTGTTTCTGGTCAATTTACCGCCAAATGAAAAGGTATGTACATTTACAACACTCGCGTCTTTCTGGTCAATATACGTGTTATCTATCAACGAGGCGGTAGTTAAATCGTTCTGCACCTTGTAATAGTCCACATGGGCATTTTTGGCAGCGAAAATCTCGGTTACCGAATTGGTAAACACTTCATTGGCCGTAAGACTCTGATGACGTTCTATAATCTGCATTTCCGCATTTTCCTCTGCAATGATCAAATTTCTAGGCTGTAACAAAAGTGCAGCTTCATTGCCAGTGGAAAAATGAACAATCTCTATTGGCTTTTTTGGAATCTTATTCTTGGGGATATAGATATAGGCTCCTTCTCGGCAGAATGCGGTATTTAAGGAGGTCAAGGAATCATCCTTTGATGCTATTTTATTGAAATAAACATCTATTATCTGCTTGAACATAGGTTTGTTCAAGGCAGAGCTCATTAAACATACATCTACACCATCATGGGTGGTCTCTGATAAAAAGGAACTGTATACCCCATCTACGAAAACAATTTTGAAAGTATCTATTTCATGAAGAAAGTACTTTTTAACATCCCTATATTCCAACATGCTCTCCTTCTTTGGAAATATGCTGAAGTCAATTTTTTGTAACGTATTTAAGGAGGTATATTTCCAGGCCTCCTCTTTTTTGGTAGGAAACCCCTTTGTCTCAAAATTCTTAATGGCCTCCGAGCGTATATCGTGTACCGGATGATCTACATCCACACCATTTTCAAAAGCCAAGAATGAGGAAACCAATTTTTCTTTTAAATCCATCTTTTTCAGTATTCAGTATTCAGTATTCAGTATTCAGCTTTGCCAACTGTGCAGTGAATACTGCCAACTTATTTATAAAACAGTTTCCTGTTTCAACCAATCATATCCTTTTTCTTCCAATTCCAATGCAAGGTCCTTAGTCCCTGATTTAACGATCCTTCCATTGTGCAATACGTGTACAAAATCGGGTACAATATATTCCAGCAAACGTTGGTAGTGGGTAATAACTATGACGGCGTTATCCTTACTTTTTAGTTTATTTACCCCATTGGCTACAATACGCAGGGCATCGATATCCAAACCGGAATCCGTTTCATCCAAAATGGCCAATTTAGGCTCCAACATGGCCATTTGAAAAATCTCGTTACGCTTTTTCTCCCCTCCGGAAAAGCCTTCATTCAGTGAACGGGACAAAAATTTTCTATCGATTTCCAACATTTCCGATTTCTCACGGATCAATTTCAACATATCCTTGGCCGGCATTTCTTCCAGTCCTTTGGCCTTTCTGGACTCATTGATCGCCGTTTTCATAAAGTTGGTCACCGATACTCCCGGAATTTCAATTGGGTATTGAAAGGATAGAAATATTCCCTTGTGCGCCCTATCTTCGGGCGAGGTGTCCTCCAGGTTTTCGCCTTCCAAAAATACCTCTCCTTCGGTAACTTCAAACTCTTCCTTCCCTGCAATTACGGCCGCCAAGGTACTTTTCCCCGAACCGTTTGGACCCATAATGGCATGCACTTCCCCTGCATTAACAGTTAGGTTTATCCCCTTTAATATCTCCTTATCGTCTACTCTAGCGTATAAATTATTGATTTTCAGCATTGTTCTTAATTCTAATTATTTAAAATAATTGGGCGCCTTCGGCATGTTATTAAAATCTATTTTTCAATTATTAAAAAAATAGTAGTGTTTTCTATCTGTTTAAAGGTCCCCGTGTTTGTATATTTTCCTTACCCTACGGATCCCTCTAAACTTATTTCCAATAATTTTTGGGCTTCCACCGCAAACTCCATGGGTAATTTGTTCAGCACTTCCTTACTAAAACCGTTAACGATCAGGGCAATGGCCTTTTCTGTATTTATTCCCCGCTGATTACAGTAGAATATCTGATCCTCCCCGATCTTACTAGTTGTTGCCTCGTGTTCTATTTGGGCGGACTTGTTCTTTACTTCTATATAGGGAAAAGTATGTGCCCCACATTCGTTCCCCATAAGCAAGGAATCACATTGGGAAAAATTTCTGGCATTTTCTGCCCTGCTATTTACCTGTACCAATCCACGGTAACTGTTTTGCGACTTCCCGGCCGAGATGCCCTTGGAAATGATAGTGCTCTTGGTGTTTTTCCCTAAATGGATCATTTTTGTACCGGTATCCGCCTGTTGGTAATTATTGGTTACCGCTATGGAATAGAATTCCCCAATGGAATTGTCCCCTTTAAGAATACAGGATGGGTATTTCCATGTAATTGCCGAACCGGTTTCTACCTGTGTCCAGGAAATTTTTGCATTCTTTTCGCACAATCCCCTTTTGGTTACAAAGTTGTAAACACCGCCTTTACCATCTTTATTTCCAGGGAACCAGTTTTGCACTGTGGAATACTTTATTTCGGCATTATCCAGAGCGATCAGCTCTACCACTGCGGCATGCAATTGATTTTCATCACGTGAAGGAGCGGTACATCCTTCCAAATAACTTACATAACTGCCCTCATCGGCAATAACGAGTGTCCTTTCGAACTGTCCGGTTCCGGCCTGATTGATCCTAAAATAGGTGGAAAGTTCCATAGGGCAGCGAACGCCCTTTGGAATATAACAGAAGGAACCATCAGAAAAAACGGCCGAGTTTAAAGCGGCATAAAAATTGTCCTTTTGCGGAACAACGGAACCTATATATTTTTTGACCAGTTCCGGGTGTTCCTTAATGGCTTCTGAAATGGAACAAAATATGATTCCCTTTTCGGCAAGTGTCTTTTTAAAGGTGGTAGCGACCGATACCGAATCCATTACGATATCCACGGCCACTCCTGCCAACTTCTTTTGTTCGTCCAAAGAAATGCCCAATTTTTTGAAGGTGTCCAACAATTCGGGATCTACCTCGTCCAGGCTGTCGTACTTCGGTTTCTTATTAGGGGCGGAATAGTAGGAAATAGCCTGGAAATCAGGTTTTTTGTACTTCACATTTGCCCATTCGGGTTCCACCATTTCCTTCCAGATTTTAAAGGATTCCAATCTCCACAAGGTCATCCATTCCGGTTCCTGCTTCTTTTTGGAAATAGCTATTACGATTTCCTCATTTAAACCATTGGGAAACGTATCCGATTCTATATCCGTATAGAAACCATATTCGTACTCCTTGGTCTCCAGTTCTTTCTTTAATTCTTCCTCTGTATATGCCATTTTTTTCAATTTATCAATTTGAAAATTTGTCAATTAGCTAATTATCGAATTGTCAAATCCCCAAATTATAATGAGAAACTCTCTCCACATCCGCAAGTCCTTTGGGCATTGGGATTATTAAATACAAACCCTTTGCCGTTAAGTCCACCGGAATATTCCAGTACGGTACCGACCAGATAAAGAAAACTTTTTTTATCCACCACGATACGCACTGCGTTATCCTCAAAAATTTTATCGGTTTCGGTGGTCTTTTTATCAAAATCAAGCTCATAGGACAATCCACTGCAACCTCCGCTCTTAACTCCTACCCGCACGTAATCCTTGCTGGCATCAAAGCCTCCTTCGGCCATTAGGGCCATTACCCTCTGCTTAGCTGTTTCAGATACTTTAATCATACTAATTGGATTTAATCTAAATAGTTTACAAATATACTACATTAGTAGGGTTTTACCATATTTCCTAACATTAATATAACGAATAGGGAAATCAATATTTCTTATGGGTGAAAGGAGAATTACTAGGTCGCAATTGTTTCCAGCGGATCTCTAATAAAAAAACGCTTGGTTATTGATGGAACTATACACTCCATGGCTGCCCAAACCATAAAACCTGGTAAAGGCAACACATTGAAAAATCCCATACACATCTAAGCGGATTGTCTTTTATACCAAAAATAAAACGCATTCCACAGCTTTAGTCAAAGCCTATAGGGCCCACGTTCCCTGCGAATCCTATACCCTTACATCTTTGGGACGAAAATTTAAGGATTTACAACTCCTGGGCGATCCACAGGTTTTTTGGTCATGGTATACCAGGTTTCCGTTGACCAAAGGGATTGGTCCTCATCACTTTTAATAGGTTTTTTAATATGGATATAAACCACCCTGTTTTCTTGGATTCCATCAATCTCCAAAAATACCTTTTTCCTATCCGTGGAAAGGTTCACCGATTTGATCTTAAGCCCTTCCACTCCCAATTTAGGCCCCCCATAGTCCTCAGTGGCCTCATAATAATATTGTTGCACCTCAAAAGCATCGATGTTCACCAATTCACCTGAAGCTATCGGCTCGGTAAATTCAATTTCCATACCATTGCTTTTTGCCCGGACCGCCAACATTTCAAAGGTAGATTTTTCATTGTACTTAAAACGGTGCAGGGCATACCATAGTCTCCCCTCATGCCTCCAATTGCCACCAGATCCTACTCCGCCGGCGTACAGATTGCCATCTGGGCCCCAGACCGTCCTGTTTATTCCGGCGTCCAATCCTTGAATAAAACGAAAAACAGCCCCCTGTTTTACACCGTCCACCTCATCGATAAATACCCTTTTAATACCGCCATGGGTAACATCGCCATGAATCATTTGATCTTTGTAGGGTCCTAAATTAAGAATAGCGGGCTGACTGGGGCTATTGCTAATTTCGACATGGGGTAGCCAAACCAAAGGAGGATCTTCCTTATAATCCTTTACCCGTTCCCAATCCGCATGTTTAAAGCCGTAAAATTTTCCTTTTTCCACTCTCACAATTTTACTTGTGGGGATCCAATTTCCTTGATTGTCCGCCACATACAAGGCGCCGTCCGGTCCTTCCGCTATACCATTGGGGGTCCTAAAGCCTTCGGCAATAACCTCGACCTCACTTCCGTCCTTGCTAATTCTCACTACCTTTCCCCTATCCTTTACTTCTTTAAACTCCGAGCCCAGATCTGTTGCCAGGGTAGCGTAAAAACTACCTTCCTTATACACCAATCCAAAAGCAAACTCGTGATAATGGGAGGTAACGTTCCAAGAATCGCATACTTTTTGGTACTCGTCTATTATCTCGTCCCCATCGGTATCCACCAATTTGGTCAGTTCCTGTTTTTGCAGTACGTACAGTTCCCCATCTACCATTTTGATTCCTAAAGGCTCGGCCAATCCTTTGGCTATTTGCTTTACTTCTATAGATTCGGGGTCTTCGGTATTGTAGTTTTTCAAAATATACACCGCGCCAGTGGCATCCCAGGTACATATGACCATTTTGTCCTTATCTATAAAATCTATCCCGCCTATCCTAGGATGAAATTCCGAGGGTTTGGCCTGGAACATATCAAATGAAGGGTGCACCGCATTCAAGGGCATCTGGTCTCCGGGAACGGTGCTTACCTTTTTTGCCACATACGGCAATAGTTTTCTAAAAGCACTGGAGTCGTGATAAAATACGGAGTCGGGGACCACTGTAAACTGCTTCCCATCATCGGACCATTGAAGCGAAAGACCGTAACCTCCGCCGCCTTGTTGAAACTGCAGCAAGAACTCATTCCATCCCTTTTCCAATCCTACCTTAGCGTCTACGGCCACAGCACCATGATCTCCCCTGTTATCGATTATTTCGGAACCGTTAAGTTTCATCACCGAACCATCATCACTAATTAGTCTAAAGGTTTTGTTTACCTTTTCATCAGATTTTATATAACCTTTAAACTCCATATAGAAATGCTCATTGATTTCTCCCAACACCCCTGAAGTAGGTAGATGGATGGCAGGTGCAATGCCGTTTAGGATGGGCAATGTGCTTTTGGTAAGATTCTCGTACAGATCCCCACTGTCATTGACCAAATACAAACTTACTGCCGCCCCGGACTGCCTATCCTTTTTATCGCCTCCCCTTCTGTCTTCATTGTCCAGATCAAAAGTGATGTCCGGTGTATTCAATGCTATATCCACAACCCTTTCCTGGGGCTCAGGTTCAGCGTCCAAAGACAAAATGTAATAGGCCATAGTCTGTGCGTCCGACCTTGATATATCAGGATGTGCCGACATGGGGGTAGTACCCCAATTCCCGGTTCCACCGAGTCTAATTTTGTCTGCCAGGACATCAACCGTGGCCCAATCAAAAGGGTATCTCCTAGCAATGGAATCATATGCGGGGCCCACCAAATTTTCTTTTTTAAGATGGCATGCGCTACAATCGCTCCCTTCAACCATTTTCTTTCCATTGGCTATCATACCGGTATCATCTGCAATTGGAGCTGCCCAATCTGCCGGAACCGGATTAAAATACGTCTTGACCACCGTATTTTCCGAAAGTAGCACTCCAAGACCATTTTCCTCCCTTTCCCCCCCTTTCAGGATTTCCTTGTATATCAATTTTTGGTCAGTGCCATAATTCAAAACGGGCACCAAGTCATTGGACGCGCCTTCAAGAATAGTAAAGGCCCTCACCAATCCTGAACGACCTTTGTCAAAGGCATATTCTGGAATTTCACGGATCTTAACCGATTTTCCCGTTTTTGAGATCAATTCCAAGTTTATCCCAACTTGACCGTCAATGAAGGAATAACCCAAATAATTGATATCCGGAATTTCCTCTCCCGCTTCACTTCTTAACCTCCATTGTGTTTGTTGGGAATCATCCTGAACATAAGCAAAACCAAAACTTGTGGGTTGTATTCCATGTGCCGTGGTATAAACGGCACCCTCATAATTGACCCCACCCTTCCATACTTTGTATAAATTTCCGGATTGCAAGTTGTAGCAGGTATACAAATCCTTATTCAGGGCTACCGTCAACATCCGTGGCTGTTTATCCATGACCGATCTGAATACCCAGGTATCAATGGGCCGATCATAGGCCACTTTTTGCTCACAGGAAAAATTAAGAATTGTAAAAAACAGGAAAATGGGCAGGCGGAGGAAGGTAGTACAATTCATTTCTTTGCTATAAAACTTTTTAAATAAAAATTAAGATTACAAGATATAATAAGTTTGTAAATAAAACGATACCTGCTTAAACGATAAAAAATATAAATAAATTTATGCACCCCCCCAGGTATTCCCGATCCATATATCATTAAGTTACGCCTCTATTTATATTAGTGCCTAGTCAAGCCTAAACACTATAAAAACCCTTCTAACTTGAAATAGTTTTGAGAGCACAACTGATAAATTAACAAAAAATATAGAAATTTATTAAAACATCATTATGCGGAATACAAAAAATTAATTTAAATTCAAATCCATTTTAAAAAAATAGAAAAACTTTCAAAAATTATGTCCAAAAAAAAAACTGCGTTTAATACCAATTCGCGAAGAGATTTTATTAAAGGTACCGGCTTGGCAACTGCCGGATTTATGATCGTTCCAAGACACGTATTGGGAGGTCCAGGTTATGTTGCCCCAAGTGACAAACTAAATATTGCCGGTATTGGTGCCGGTGGTAAAGGCAGGAGTGATATTGCTTCCTTCGCAGAAAGTCCCAATGTTAATATTGTAGGGCTTTGCGATGTAGATGACAGACAGTCCGTTGAGTCCAGAAAATCGTTCCCAAAGGCAAAATACTATGCCGATTTTAGGAAAATGTTGGAAACTGAAAAGGACAATATCGATGCCGTTTCGGTATCGACTCCAGATCACAATCACGCCGTTGCAGCCTATATGGCAATGTCTATGGGCAAGCATGTCTATGTGCAAAAGCCACTTACCCATGATATCTGGGAAGCCAGAATGCTTACGGAAGCAGCAAAAAAATTCAAGGTGGTGACCCAAATGGGAAACCAAGGGGGCTCTGGTGATGGAGTAAGAAAAATGAAAGAACTTTATGACACGGGTATCATAGGCGATGTACATACTGTAAAATGTTGGACCAATAGGGCCATTTGGCCACAAGCCTTACAAACGCCCACCAAAAAAGACAAAATACCAAAGGAGTTAAATTGGGACCTGTGGTTGGGCACCGCCGAAATGCGCGATTATAACGATGCTTATCTTCCATTTGATTGGAGAGGCTGGTCCGATTTTGGTACAGGTGCATTAGGTGATATGGCCTGCCATATTATGGATCCAGTATACAGAATTCTACCCATTCTATATCCTAACCAAGTGGAATGCAGTGTTTCGGATTCCTTTAAGGGCAAATTTGAAACAGCTGATTATCCGAAGAGTTTCCCCAATTCCAGTAAAATACACCTCAGCTATCCAAGAACCGATGGCAAAGGGAATATAAAAGTAACTTGGATGGATGGTGGACTCCTGCCTGAAAGACCGGATGAAATGGGAGACGATGAAGCTTTGGGCAACTGGGACGGTGGTGTACTATTTATTGGTACAAAAGGTAAATTATTGGCCGACTGTTATGGCGCCAATCCAAGATTGCTTCCGCTGTCGTTGAATGAACAATTTGAAGTTGCGGAAACCATTGCCAGAGTTCCGGAAGGTCACTACCTACAATGGGTAAACGCCTGTATAGCCGGTTATGGTAATGCCGAAACCAGTTCTTCATTCGATTATGCCGGTCCGTTTACCGAAAGTATCCTTATAGGTAACTTGGCACTTAAAGCTTATTTTGAAGTTGACCCCAATGCAGAAAACAAAGGTTTTTGGAGCGGTGGATCGCAGTATCATGGCAGAAAACGATTGCTATGGGATGCAGAAAACATGAAGGTCACCAACTTTGAACCTGCCAACAAATACGTAAAACGTAACTATAGGGCAGGATATTCTTTGGGATAGATCATCTTTACAACTTGAAGTAAATAAGCCGGACCAATTAAGTATTGTATAGAATACTTACTTTGGTCCGGTTTTTTTATTTTACCTCACCCATCCCGATAGCTATCGGGACTGCTAAAAAACGCAGTTCTGACCTCACCAAAGGAGAGGTAAAATTAGAAACCCTGTCTGACGAACAGGCAGGTCCGACCGGAAGGGTCGAAAAATCATTGGATCGACCAATTCCAAGCCTTTATTATCTAGTTCTAAGGTTATACCCTGTATTTGCCGGCCTGTAATTCATTGCAGTTAATTTAGGTTTTGTACACTTTGGGTATCCACTGTTGACAGTGGGCAAGGAAATTTTTTTTGACAACTATAAACTGCTACTGCCCACTCATCTGTTAGTACTTGCCAAGGAATTCCGTTCCAAAACCCCTGTCTTCCAACCTTTAGGCAGGTATGTCCATGCCGCCCAAGCAGCTATGTAATGTCATTGCGTATTAGTTTAGTTATTACAAAAAAGGGATATAATGGATTTACTGCTTATTTTTGCAGTATGATAGAAGACAAGAATCAAGAAAGGACCGGTTTGGATCAACTGGGAGAGTTTGAATTGATCAAACATCTTACCAAGAATTTCACCTTACAGCATTCCTCCTCCATAAAAGGTATAGGCGATGATGCCGCCGTATTGGATTTTAAGGACAAGCAGGCCGTAATATCTACGGATCTTTTGATAGAGGGAGTGCATTTCGACCTCAGCTATATGCCCCTAAAACACTTGGGGTATAAGTCGGTCATGGTAAATTTATCGGATATCTATGCCATGAACGCCACAGCCACACAAATAACGGTTTCCATCGCCGTTTCCAATAGATTTCCTTTGGAAGCCTTGGAAGAATTTTATAGCGGGGTTGCCCTGGCCTGTGATATCTACAAGGTAGACCTAGTGGGAGGGGATACTACTTCCTCTACCAAAGGAATGTTGGTCAGTGTTACCGCCATAGGGGAAGCCAAAAAAGAAGATATAGTGTACCGAAGTGGGGCCAAACCCAATGATCTATTAGTGGTTTCCGGGGATTTGGGTGGTGCCTACTGTGGTCTACAGGTTTTGGAAAGGGAAAAGGAAGTTTTCAAGGTAAATCCGAACAACCAGCCAGACCTATCGCCTTATACCTATATTGTGGAGCGTCAATTAAAGCCAGAAGCTAGAAAGGATGTAAAAGGGCTGTTGGAGAAGTTGGGGATTCTCCCTACTTCCATGATCGATATCAGTGACGGACTTTCCTCCGAAATTTTACATATTTGCGATAAAAGTGAGGTTGGCTGTAATTTGTTCGAGGATAAAATTCCGTTGGATCCCACAGTGATTTCTGCCTGTGAAGAATTTAAAATGGACAGTACATTGGTAGCCTTAAGTGGAGGGGAGGATTATGAACTATTGTTTACCATAGACCAAAAGGACTTTCCCAAAATAAAGGGCAATCCACATTTTACCGTAGTGGGCCATATGACGGATAAGAACGAAGGGGTTCATTTAATTTCCAGGAGCAGCACCAAAATTCCTATTACCGCCCAAGGATGGAATTCCTTTTCATAAAAGAAAGGGGGCTATTAGTATTTATTAAGGAAAAAAGAATTCCCGAAAACCAAGGACGTTCCTTTCTTAACTGTCGTGGGGCGCAAAACAACCAAGAACATGGGCGTACTTCTAATTTACGGGAATAACTTTAAAAAACTCCGATACCGCTTAAGGTCGGAATTCAGTAGCCAAGCATGGTTTAGGCTACCTGTTGGGAGGCCCTATGTCTTTTCTGATAAATATCTTGTAAAGTATTGTTGATATCCTGCAATTCCGGGGTCAAGATGGATAGATTTCCACTTACATCCGTAGTCACCTCTTTATTACAATGAACACATTTGTATTCCTTGATGTGTAAGGTAACCTTCTTGGATACAATGTAGTGGTGTCCAAAAATGCTGCAGCAAATAGCGCTGAGCTTTGTTCCATAGTCTGTCATAACTTTCTTCATAATGCAGGTTTTTAGGTGGCATTGGTAAGGCTTAGGGGACCGTAAAATGCAAAAATTAAAATTTAGGTTAACAGTTGAAAGTACTTATTAAATGACTTTCAGATAATTAACGCCGACCCCCTTCTTTTTATTGGGTATCCAATGTATTTTTTTCGTTCTTTTTTAGAAAAATTTGATTTTTTCGACGAATTGCACCTATTGGGCGTTTATATCCCCATTTAAACCGATTGGTCCGTATATGGTTTTCGGCAATAATTGAGCTGTTCGCCAAGGGGCGCGGCTATAGGACCCTTGCTTTTAGTATCACGGATTTTCTGGGACGTTGGATAGTTTGCCTCTAAAAATGAATTTTTTAACGGGATATCCAGAATTAAAAGTTCTTTTTCGTCTAACTAAGGCAGTCGACACAATGCGGATGATTCTTTTAATATCATTTTCAATAATTAAGCCCTCTATTTCACCTCACCCGAAACTGCCCGAAAAGGCAGTTCCGACCCTGTCTACCGGCAAAGGCAGGACCGTCCGAACAAACCGGGCGGACTGTCCCAAGGAGAGGTATTGAAGGCTCAAAACAAAATCATCAATTAATCATTTACAAACTTAATATTTACAAAACCTACTTCCCGGCATTCATCAACTCTTCAATCTCCTCCACCTCAATAGGAATATTGGCCATGAGGTTAAAGGGAGCCCCATTTTCTTGGATAACTACGTCGTCTTCCAAACGAATCCCCATTTTTTCCTCCGGAATATAAATTCCGGGCTCTACGGTATAGACCATATTGGCCACCATAGGCGTTTTAAGTACCCCGTAATCATGGGTGTTAAGCCCAATGTGATGGCTGGTACCGTGCATAAAGTATTTTTTGTAGGCAGGCCAGTCCTTATCCTCATTTTGTACATCGGCCTTATCCAGGAGACCCAGTCCCAACAGCTCTGAGGTCATAAGTTTCCCTACTTCCTTATGATAGTCGGCCCACATGGTTCCCGGCACCAACATGGCAGTGGCATCATTTTTCACCCGCAGCACTGCCTCATAAACCGTTTTCTGTCTTGGGGTAAACCTGCCGTTTACAGGAATGGTGCGGGTAAGGTCGCTGGAATAGTTGGCGTACTCGGCCGCTACATCCATCAATAACATATCCCCATCCCTGCACTCACGATTATTTTCTATATAATGCAATACATTGG
Organism: Arenibacter sp. P308M17; assembly: GCF_003426735.1. Lineage (GTDB taxonomy): Bacteria > Bacteroidota > Bacteroidia > Flavobacteriales > Flavobacteriaceae > Arenibacter. The sequence goes on along the minus strand of NZ_QVON01000001.1, from coordinate 73,748 downwards.
CATTATTGCCCGAAGCAATAATTGGCGTATAGGCAAAGCCTTTGGACCTATTGCGAATAAATTCGTGCAATAGCTCGGCTTCAATCTCATATTCCATAACCCCGGGCTGTACAAAACCCAATAGGCGCCTAAATCCTTTCTCGGTAATATTGCATGCCGTTTGCATAATAGCAATTTCCTCTGGTTCCTTCACTCCCCTTATTTCTTGTAAAATTGGGCTGCTTTTGGCCCATTGGTGCGCAGGATAATCCTGTTTGCATTTTAATATAAACCGATCTTCCCTGGTTTGGGTCTCCACCGCCTGACGGTAATGCTCGTTGGTATTAAAATAAACCGTTTCCACTTCCGTCATTAGGTCAAAAAAGATCTTATCAAAATCGGTCAACCAATAAATGGTTTCAATACCGGATACCTCAGTGGCTTTTTCTTTGGTCAACTTTTCGCCTTCCCAAACCGCAATATGCGCATTGGTCTCCCTTACGAACAAGACCTCCCTGTGCTTTTTCTCGATAGCATCCGGGAACAACAGCAAAATGGTTTCCTCTTGGTCGGCTCCGCTTAAATAAAACAGATCCCTATTCTGTTCAAAAGGCATGGTGCTGTCGGCTCCAATGGGGTAAACATCATTGGAATTAAATACGGCAATACTTTTTGGCTTCATTCTGGCCATAAACTTCTTACGGTTCTTTATAAACAAGCTGTGATCTATTTGCTGATATTTCATTTTTTTGCTTTTGACATCAAATTTAATGATTGAAGTGGTTTAAACTTTTTCAATTGGCTAAAAAATTGCCCTTTTGCACCCATTTTTTGACTTTCCTGCCTGCCGGTAGGCAGGTTTTCCTTCCGTAGCCCTGCTATGCAACTTAAAAAAGCCTTCAACTGCTCACAAAATCGCTAATTCCTGCCCGTACCGGATCGGGCGGGTTCGCTACAATCCAAAAAGGTCAAATCAATTCATTAGGAAACGCTTTACCCACTAACCGTTAAATGAAATTTAAAAACCGCTCTTTCCACGGACAATAACTCCAAATTATTATATCTTCGCCCTTCCTTTACATAGGGAATAAGAGACACATCCCTTTATTTATATGGTCTTTAAAATCTGTCCATTGTTATGATTAAATTTCCTGTCTTTTTATTTTTTGGCCTAGTTAGCCTCAGCTGGGCACAAACAAAGAATTCCGCAGTTACCACGGACGATTATTTAAATATTCTTAGAAACAACCTTAGTGGGGAACAGGCCTATGAAACCACGGCATACATAGAACAATTTTGGCGGGTGGTAGGCAATGATGGCTATAATAAGAGCATCCGCAAGGTGGCCACATCCTTGGAAGCTGCGGGCTATGTTTTGGAAGAAAAGGCAACCCCAAGGAACCGGTTTACCTATAGAATAGAAAAAAGGCCTTTGGAACATCCTACATGGGAAATTTTAGGTGCAAAAATTACCCTGGTTGGGGAAAATACCCCATTGCTATCCTACACCTCCAATAGGAATATGGTTTATTTAAATTCAATTTCGACCCCGAGCAATGGAACTACCTCAGAAGTTATTTATATTAAGGATCTGGATGATCTTCAAAAAATTGCCGTAAAGGGGAAGATTATTTTTACAGAAAAAAATGGCCCTGAAATTTATGTGGAAGGTGTTCTAAAAAAAGGTGCCTTGGGTATCGTTACCTATGATAATCCAGACTATATAAACCCCGAAAAAAATGTAAATTCCATCCAATTTCGAAGCTTGACCTATGATCCCAAAAACACTTGGGGAATTGCCCTTTCCTATCAGGCTAAAGAAAAATTAAAGACTGCATTGGAAAAAGGAAAAGTATATGCCAAGGTAATTATTTCCAGTAAAATATATCCTTCCGAGGAACTAACCTTGGTTGCCGATATAAAAGGCTCCGAAATCCCGGAGGAACGCCTAGTGTCCAGTGCCCATCTGCAGGAACCAGGTGCCAACGATAATGCCAGTGGGGTAGGCCTCCAAGTTGAAATGGCAACCCTTGCCGCCAAACTAATAGGGAGCGAACGTATTGATGCCCAACGAAGCATTACCTTTATTTGGGGCGATGAAATTATATCTACAAAAAGATACCTCCAAGAAAATGAGAAAAGGGCCAAGGGTATAAAGTGGGGACTTAGTTTGGATATGGTGGGGGAAAACACGGCTATTACTGGAGGTTCGTTTTTATTGGAAAAAATGCCGGATCCAAGTGCCATATGGACTAGGGGAAAGGATACCCATACGGAATGGGGTGGCCGATTGCTTACCTTGGAAGATATGAGGCCCCATTATTTAAATGACTTTATGATCCATAATTTTTTGAAGCAGGGGAAAGTTGCCCAATGGGAAGTAAATACCAATCCTTATGAAGGCGGCAGTGACCATACTCCATTCTTGGACAACAATATTCCCGCATTATTGCTTTGGCATTTTACAGATCAGTTTTATCATACCGATCTTGATAGATTGGATAAGGTTTCCCAAGAAACCCTTAAAAATGTAGGCATTGCAGCCTTGGCAAGTGCCCTGACCTTAGTTAATGCCGATTCCTATACAGCCATGGATATCGTTAAAATAGTCCGGGATGCTGCAGCAAAGCGTTTTTCGGAGGAATTTTTGCTCAGCGAGAAATCCGTTAAGGCCGGAAACCCTGTGGATAGTGAAACAGCCATAATTAGAGCATGGGAAAATTGGTATATAAAGGCCATTTCATCTACAAAAGACTTGGCTTCCCCAGATAATATGGTTATTTTGGACAAAGCAATATTAGAGGCCCAGGCCATTATCGAGTCCCAGTCAAAAGTGTTTATTGCTGAATTGGAAAAATAAACCGTACGGAATAGGAATAAACTCCTTTACAAGTTGGTAGTAAAAAGTAGGATCAAGAACAATTCTTGTGTTTTTTTAGAGGGAACAATGGAGTGGTACTTATGATCAAATTATTCTTTCATTTTACTCAATTGGTTTCTATTGTTTTTTAACGGTTTTCGTGAATCTTCGATTTCGTCTTAAATCAAGTGGTTTCCACATTGGGCAATGGAAGCCCTGTCTGTCCGCCAGGCAGGCGTCCAAAGAGCATTTCACCCAAGTGATAGTGGTCTGGACGGTGCGGCGGTTGTTCGGCTCTTTTAATTATAAGTGTTGCAAAGTTGGCCCTGGCTACTGCCGGCTCCTCCAAGCCAAGGTACACTGTAGCTTGGTTGTTCGGCCCTGGTCGTTTTTTATTCATCAGTTTGTCTATTGTTTTTTATTGGTATTCATGAATGCGCTGCATTTGGGCGATGCAAAAATGAACAGAACACGAATTGGAATATAAAATACTATCTTTTCCAATTCACAGACATCTTTTGATATTGAAACAAAAAGTAAGCTTTAAGCAATAAGCAGTTGGCAAAAACAGATTTCACAGCCCACTGCCATCGTCAACTTTGGATACCCAAAATTTATAGAAACTAATCCCGATAATCTATCGCGAACAATAAAATTGCATAACGGCTGGGTTCCAACCATCCTCCAACTCCAATCTTATTGCTTTTATATCAGTTGATCTAAATTGCGTTTAATCATCCAGCACCAGAGCAGTGCCGCCCATAACCATAGTATAAGCAGATATGCGGCAATAAGCAGTACTTTGGAACGGGTTATTTTTTGGATATAGAACCAGGCCACCGCTGCAAAAACAAAACCAAAGGACCATAACATCCCTACCATCATAACACTGGACCATACCCAATCGCCAATCCAATCTTTTAAAGTGGGATAGGATGTAAACAAGAAGGAAACAGGGTAATACAGCATTTCTCCCAGCACTCCCATACTGAGGAGTCCGGCTATTGCAGTTATGAAAAACGCAATTAAGGAGAATTTAATATTAAAGGACCAGTTTTTCCAGAATACCATCCAGCTATCCCAATTTATATTTCGGTTAGTTTCTAACGCACAGAAATCAATAAAAGTATAAAATCATCATACGATATTTAATAATTTAACAAGAAAAAACTTTCAAAATATATTATAGTTCTATCCAAAAATGACCATCTATTTTTGTCCAAATCACCATTGTGATTACCTAAACCAATAAATCTCAGGGCATTCTAAAGTAGCACCCTATAATATTAGGGTATGCCATAGGCTGAAATCAACATTTCTTATTTCATCATTACCCAATACTACATCCCCATTGCCTTATACCTTATGCAAAAAAAAAAATTAGAACTCTTTAAATTGGTTCTAAATACCGTACATAAATTCAACAAAGTTTGTTAATAACTCGTTTGTAGAGTAAATTTGCAATCAAAACAAATAACTAATGAGTGGTTTGACGAAATCATCTATCGCCAGAAAAGTAGTAATGGCTTTATCTGGCCTTTTTTTGGTCTTATTTCTTGGGCAACATTTTACAATCAACATTACTTCAGTAATAGCCCCCGATACTTTTAATGAATGGTCGCATTTTATGGGCTACAATCCCTTGGTCCAATACCTCCTCCAGCCGATACTCATCGCTGGCGTTGTGGTACATTTTGTAATGGGTTTTGTATTGGAGATCCAAAACAACAAAGCTAGAGTAATAAAGTACGTAAAGTATAACGGAGGAGCCAATGCGCCATGGGTATCGCGAAACATGATTATTTCAGGTGCTGTAATCCTGGCTTTTCTTGCCCTGCACTTCTATGATTTCTGGGTACATGAAATGACCTATAAGTATATAGAAAGCAACCCCGAGGACCCTACAAGATATTATGCGGAGACGGTAGAAAAATTTGAACCTGTATGGCGCACGGTATTGTACGTAATATCTTTTGTCCTATTGGCCCTGCATTTGTTACATGGTTTTGCTTCTTCCTTTCAATCCATGGGAGTCAATAATAAATATACCCCAGGTATAAAAAAATTCGCTAGGATTTATGCTATTGCCATCCCCTTGGGGTTTGCCATCATTGCAATTTATCATCATTTTAACCCAATTACACATTAATTATGGGAATATTGGATTCTAAAATTCCATCTGGTCCTTTGGCCGATAAATGGACAAAACATAAAAACGACATTAATCTTGTTAACCCTGCCAACAAGCGAAACATAGATATTATTGTAGTGGGAACGGGGCTTGCAGGAGGATCTGCAGCAGCAACCTTGGCCGAGCTTGGTTATAACGTAAAAACTTTCTGCTATCAGGATTCTCCCAGAAGGGCTCACTCTATTGCTGCCCAAGGAGGTATCAATGCGGCCAAGAACTATCAGGGAGATGGTGATAGCAACTATCGTCTATTTTACGATACCATTAAAGGTGGTGATTACCGGTCACGTGAAGCCAATGTTTACCGCTTAGCAGAAGTTTCCGGGAACATTATAGACCAATGTGTGGCACAGGGGGTGCCTTTTGCCCGTGAATATGGCGGCTTGTTGGATAACCGTTCTTTTGGTGGAGTATTGGTTTCCCGTACTTTTTACGCCAAAGGGCAAACCGGACAGCAGTTGTTGTTAGGAGCCTATTCGGCCATGAACAGGCAGATCAATAGAGGTAAGATCCAATCCTTTAACCGTCATGAAATGATGGATCTTGTAAAAATAGATGGTAAGGCCCGTGGAATTATTGCCAGGAATTTGGTTACCGGTGAAATTGAACGTCACTCCGCCCACGCCGTAGTTTTGGCGACCGGCGGTTATGGAAACGTATTTTTCCTTTCTACCAATGCCATGGGCAGTAACGTAATGGCGGCCTGGAGGGCTCACAAAAGAGGGGCTTTCTTTGCCAATCCGTGTTTCACACAGATACACCCTACCTGTATCCCTGTGTCCGGAGAACATCAGTCGAAATTGACCTTGATGTCGGAATCCTTGCGTAATGATGGAAGGATCTGGGTGCCTAAAAATTTGAAAGATGCCGAGGCCATACGAAATGGCCAACTAAAACCTACCCAACTTAAAGAGGAGGATAGGGATTACTATTTGGAACGCAGGTATCCGGCCTTTGGAAACCTAGTTCCGCGTGACGTAGCCTCTAGAGCGGCCAAAGAACGTTGCGATGCCGGTTTTGGGGTAAACAAAACAGGAGAAGCCGTTTATCTGGATTTTGCCTCCGCCATAATGAGATATGGCAAGGAAAAAGCATTGACCTCCGGATTGAAGGATGTGGATGACCACACCATCCGCAAACTAGGGGAAGAGGTTATAGAGGCCAAGTACGGCAATCTATTCCAGATGTATGAAAAAATAGTGGATGAAAATCCATACAAAACACCTATGAAAATATACCCTGCCGTGCATTATACTATGGGCGGACTTTGGGTTGATTACAATCTGCAGACCACCATTGAAGGTTGTTATTCCGCAGGGGAAGCCAACTTTAGTGATCACGGGGCCAACAGATTGGGAGCTTCCGCATTGATGCAGGGATTGGCTGACGGATACTTTGTACTACCTTATACTATTGGGGATTACCTCTCCAAGGATATCAGAACAGGAAAAATTCCTACCGATTCACCAGAGTTTGATGCCGTTGAAAAAGAAGTTCGCGATAGAATAGCAAAATTAAAAACCGGTAAAGGCATCCATTCCGTTGATTATTACCACAAAAAATTGGGTAAGATTATGTGGAACAAATGTGGCATGTCCCGTAATGCCAAGGAACTTCAGGAGGCCATAGACGAAATTTCAGCCCTACGTGCCGATTTCTGGGAAAATGTCAATGTACCAGGTAGTCCGGACACCAAAAACCAGGAACTGGAAAAAGCCGGTAGGGTAGCCGATTTCTTGGAGTTGGGAGAGTTGTTCGCCAAAGATGCCCTAACGAGAAACGAATCCTGTGGGGGGCATTTCCGCGAGGAGTATCAAACTCCAGAGGGGGAAGCGCTAAGGGACGACAAAAACTTTAAGTTTGTATCGGCCTGGGAATATAATGGTGAGCCTAAGGATGCCGTTCTTCACAAGGAAGATTTGGTATACGAAAACATTGAACTGAAAACAAGAAGTTACAAATAGATTACTGTTGTTGGCCAGATGTACAATGGCCAGGCTATTAAAACAAAGCAAAAGCTATGAAGCTGAATCTAAAAATATGGCGTCAAAAAGATGCCAACACAAAAGGCCAAATCAAGGAATATCCTATTGACGGTATCGATGGTGACATGTCCTTTCTGGAAATGATGGATGTTCTCAACGAGGATCTTATTGCCAAAGGAGAAGAACCAGTGGAATTTGACCACGATTGCAGGGAGGGTATTTGTGGATCCTGTTCCCTCCAAATCAATGGAGAGCCCCATGGCCCTGATCGTATGGTAACCACCTGCCAATTGCACATGAGAAAATTCAAGGATAATGACACTATTGTAATTGAACCATTCAGGGCCAAAGCGTTTCCAGTTATCAAGGATTTGATCGTGGATAGGACGGCTTTTGACCGTATTCAACAGGCGGGAGGTTATATTTCTGTGAATACCTCCGGACATACCGTGGATGCCAATGCCATTCCCATCAATAAGGAGGATGCGGACGATAGCTTCTACGCCGCAGCCTGTATTGGTTGTGGCGCATGTGTGGCTGCCTGTAAGAATGCCAGCGCCATGTTGTTTACCTCGGCCAAAGTTTCCCAATATGCCTTGCTGCCACAGGGACGTATTGAAGCTGTGGAAAGAGTTCAAAATATGGTGCGTCAAATGGATCTGGAAGGATTTGGAAACTGTACCAATACCGGTGCCTGCGAAGTGGAATGTCCCAAAGGAATTTCCTTGGAAAACATCGCCAGAATGAATAGGGAATATCTAAGTGCAAAAGTCAAGGGATAATTTCTTTATAAAGCATAATTTACATCCCAATTAAACAAACCCCATCCTTTACGGAATGGGGTTTTTCTTTACCCAGGTCCCAAAATTCCAGTATCTTTAAGCATGCCAAAAGAATATAAGGAAGAGCGGATAATCGTTCCACGTTTTAACGAAGAGTCCGGTTTTTATACCACGCCGGAACGCTCCAGGATTATGGGCAGGATCCTGGGCAAAAACACCATCCCCGAATTGAAATTCAGAAAGGCACTTTGGGCTGCGGGATACCGGTATAGGATAGACTACAAGAAGTTGATCGGCAAACCCGATATCGTCCTAAAAAAATACAAAACCGTCATTTTTATAGACGGGGAATATTGGCACGGATATAATTGGGAAGAAAGGAAACCAAAGATCAAGACCAACAAAGAGTTCTGGATCCCCAAGATTGAACGCAATATTCAGCGGGATAAGGAAGTGACTAAAGAGTTGCAACAATTAGGCTATACCGTTTTTAGATTTTGGGAACGGGAAATCAAAAAAGAACTCGACCTATGTCTTAATTTAGTAATTCGCCATTTGGAATCACAGCAATCCTAATGTTAATTATAACCCATTTAACCGCCAATAAATGCCCCTGTATAACCACAAAATAAACTCCAAGCTTCCCAATATAAAAACGACCATATTTACCGTTATAGGGCAATTGGCACATGAACACAAGGCTATAAATCTTTCCCAAGGCTTCCCCAATTTTGAGCCCGATCCTTCCTTGATAGATTTGGTAACCAAAGCTATGAAACAAGGTTATAACCAATATGCCCCTATGGCAGGGGTAATGGAACTTCGCGAAATGATCTCGGAAAAAATTGAACAGCTCTATAGTAGGCACTATCATCCGGACAAAGAGATGACCGTGACCATTGGTGCCACACAGGCCATTTTTACCATCATTACCGCCTTTATTGGGAAGGGTGATGAGGTCATAGTCATTAAACCGGCGTATGACTGTTATGAACCTGCCATTGAAGTTAACGGTGGCATTCCCGTTTTTGTACAACTTAACAATACCGATTTTAAGTTGGACTGGGCACTTTTCCGTTCCAAAATTACCCCTAGGACCAAAATGGTCATTATAAACACTCCACACAACCCCAGCGGCATCATTTTCTCCAAGGCTGATATGCTTGAATTGCAAAAATCACTTGAAAATACCAATATAATTATTATAAGCGATGAAGTATACGAACATATCACCTTTGATGGCCATAAGCATGAAAGTGCTTCAAAATACGAAGGCCTTGCTTCCCGCACTTTTGTGTGCGGTTCCTTTGGAAAAACATTTCATATTACCGGGTGGAAAATGGGGTATTGCGCCGGTCCGGCAGAACTGATGCACGAATTTCGAAAAACCCATCAGTTCAATGTGTTCAGTGCGGACCATGCCGTTCAAAAGGCTTTGGCCAGCTATTTAAAAGAACCTCAACATTATTTGGGCCTAAACCAGTTTTATCAGAAAAAGCGGGATTTGTTCCTTGATGCACTATCCACTTCCAGGTTTAAAATAAAACCTTCCCAAGGAACCTATTTTCAATTAGTGGATTATGGCGATATTTCCCAAGAACCGGACCAAGTCTTTGCCGAACGCCTGGTAAAAGAGCACAAAATTGCCAGCATTCCCATCTCCGGATTCAACACCAAAGGGACAGACGAACACTTATTGAGATTCTGTTTCGCAAAAACCGACGAAACTTTGGAAAAGGCTGCAGAAATCCTTTGTAGGTTATAGGAATCATTTGCCCTGTGGGGTTGCCCTCTTCATCTTTCTTACGAATGGGACTGAAAAAAGGGAGCCATATTCCAAAATACCGCTCCCCTTTTAAAATGATTGGTTTTATGCTTTATGTTACAGCCTAAATAATTTTTGGTTTAAACGCCTAAAACTATTGAAGCATCGATACCGAGCTTTACGCTTATATCCCTTGCCACTTTTAAAGTGGGTTCACTTTTACCGTTGAGGTACTCACTTACTCTTGATGTACTTACTCCCAAAAGTTCGGATAAACGTTTTTGATTCAATCCCATTTCAGCCATTCGCATTTTTATAACCTCAACCAATGAGGGTTTTGTAACTGGATAGGTGCGCTCCTCATAATCTGCTACAAGATCGGATAAAAGGTTTAACTCAATATAACCTTTTGCTTCGGTATTCTCGATATTGTTAGTATCATATAAAAGCACTTCAATACGCGCTACAATGGCATTATATTCCTTTTCCGTTTGTATCATAACTAAATGTTTTTAATGTCCTTAATCTTGTCATATTCCGAATGTGTTCCTATAAATCGAATGTAAACTTTTTTGGCATTGAATGAAATAATAGCTACCAGTCTGTAATCGTTCCCTTTAATGTTGAATACATAGCGGTTATTACCAACGTAATCCACAGAATTAAAGGTTTGTTTTATTTCGTTCAGGTCTTTCCATTCTTTAGATGTTACGGTATAATACCAAAAGTTTAAAGGGTTTTCGGCATCTGCATACTTTTTTGAAAACTCCATTATTCTTTTATAGGTAACTATTCGCATCGGTCAAACTTCAATTATTATCAAACAAAGATAATACCGTATTTTGAAATACAAAATATTATTTCGTAAAATAGAATTTAAAAATAGTCAAGATATTTTAGTATAAAATCTCAATATACGCAAGGTATTGGATCCGTATCAAAAGTTATGTGTGAATAGATAAAAGATAGAATATTATATCCCAAATTCGTGTTCTGTTCCTTGATTCCGTCAACCTTTGGCCGTTATGATATTCCTTTTGAAAATTGTCTGCAAGGCCCGATGTTGTGTTCATCTTCTTCCGTAGTGGAGATGGTATGGCCGTAAAAAATTATTGAAGCCTTGGAAATAATTTAGGCCATGGCATCGGTCCTTAAAATCCGGAGATTTTAGGGACCCCCTAGCGAAGAAGGGTCTTCTTTTGTTTCGTTTTATTCATTGCCTGTCTATTTTATAATAAGGTACTCATGAACCTCCTGCGCCGGTTTCTTTGGACAAGCAAAGAAATCGAAGATTCACGAAAACCGTTAAAAAACAATAGAAACCAATTGAGTAAAATGAAAGAATAATATCATCATTATTTTTATTGTATAATTTCCAATAATTTAAACGAACAATCAAAGAGAACGTCTGTTCAAATTATCCCAATTTTTGCATAAACACAACTATTAGTCATGATCCCAAATGGACTTACTCCCGAAAGTGCCTAAAAAAAGGGAGCCGTATTCCAAAATACCGCTCCCTTTTAAAATAATTGATTCTATGCTATCTGTTACAGCATAAATAATTTTTTCGTCAATCTTACAATGCCTGTAAAAAAGTCGTTTCGATACACTTGAATCTCTTTTTGTGCACGTGTCTGGTTAATTTGGGCTTCCATAGTGATTAAGGTTTAGTAGTTGTTAAATTTGGGGTTTAACTTCTGTTGTTGATTGCAATATAATTCAGATTAACGCAATATTTAAAAAATTGTTGTGAAACATTCATTAATTGTTGTATGGGAATAAAAATAATTAAATTGATCAATATTTTACCGCTTCAAAATGTTAAATAGAGGCTGTTTATTGAAGTGCATTGGACTAAGCCATATACAGCGGAATTACACCCCTGACTGCCAGCAAAGGCGTGCAGGGGTTTGGAATTGACTAGAATTTCTTGTCAAGGATTGGATGATAAATGGGCAGTAAGCTATAAGATGTTGGCAATAAGCAGTTTTCAAATCCATTTTTTTGCCAACTGTAAACTGCCACTGCCCACGGTGTATCCCCGAAACTTATAGGGTTTTAATTATTAATTGGAAATCAAAAATCTATACCACTCCTGATTGAACATCCCGACTAAATATCCATCTCAGGGATGTCGCCCTCAACGATTAAATTACCCTCCGTAGCAATCACTATATCATCAACGCTGACACCAGGAGCCCTTTCCAGCAATTTAAACCCTTCTGGAGTTACATCAAGTACCGCCAAATTGGTCACAATCTTTTTTACACAGCCCACTCCCGTCAATGGCAATGTGCACTGTTTCAACAATTTGGATTCGCCGGCCCTATTGGTATGCATCATGGCCACAATGATGTTCTCGGCAGAAGCCACCAGGTCCATGGCCCCGCCCATTCCCTTTACCATTTTGCCCGGAATTTTCCAATTGGCAATATCCCCGTTTTCAGCCACCTCCATGGCACCCAAAATGGTCAGGTCTACATGTTGCCCCCGAATCATCCCAAAGCTGGTTACAGAGTCGAAAAACGAGGCTCCCGGGAGTGTGGTTATAGTCTGTTTGCCTGCATTGATGATATCGGCATCCTCTTCCCCTTCAAAAGGGAAGGGGCCCATTCCCAATACCCCGTTTTCACTTTGAAATTCCACACTGATATCGTCCCGTACAAAATTGGCCACCAAAGTTGGTATCCCTATTCCCAGGTTCACATAATATCCGTCCTTGACTTCCTTTGCAATACGCTTTGCTATTCCGTTTTTATCCAACATAATTAATGTTATAATGTATCAATGTATCAATGTATCAATGTATCAATGTATCAATGTATCAATGTATCAATTAAATAATTTATTAATTCATTGTTCCGAGATTTCTATCTTGAATGCCTCTTAGCGGTACTAATAATTTTATATAAAATTAACCCTAATTCATCAATGCTTTCCTTTAAATGAATTTCATAAGGATACGATTTTGACCGTTCGCAGATCACCAGCCAATATTTGGCTTCCTCAAGCTCCTTAACCGCAATTTTCATTTTATGGATGAAGTCGGCCTTACTTTCAGCGTTTTGAGCTTCATGAATATTTGCCCCAATACTTGTACCTGCCTTTAACAACTGTGTTGCAACAACATATTTTCTTCGCTCCTCCAATACTTCACAAAATTCAACAATCCTAATGGCAAATTCGATGGATTTTTCAACGACAGCATTTTTCTTTATCATCGTGTTTTGTTTGTACTAAATTTGTCTACCCTTTATTTATCCTGATTCCAATCAATATCAAAGTATTAAAACAAGAAATTGTTACATTGTTACATTGTTACATTGTTACATTGTTACATTGTTACATTGATACATTGATACATTGTTACATTAAACAATTAATCAATTGACCTTCTGTACCGTTAACTGCTCAATTCTTTTCTCATAGTTTTTACCTTGAAAGATGCGTTGTACAAAAATACCAGGAACATGGATCTGATTGGGATCCAAGGTACCCGCAGGCACCAGTTCCTCTACTTCTGCCACGGTTATCCTGGCAGCGCCGCACATGGCCGGATTAAAATTACGGGCGGTGCCCTTGAATATTAAATTCCCGGCCTCATCGCCTTTCCAGGCCTTTACAAAGGAATAATCGGCCTTATAAGCCTCTTCCAGCACATACATCTTACCATTGAACTCCCTTGTCTCTTTGCCTTCGGCCACTTCGGTACCATATCCGGCTGGAGTATAAAAGGCGGGGAAACCGGCCTGTGCGGCCCTACATTTCTCGGCCAAAGTTCCTTGTGGGGTTAACTCCACCTCCAATTCGCCGCTCAACATTTGCCGTTCAAATTCATCATTTTCCCCCACATAGGAAGAGATCATTTTCTTTATCTGTCTTTTGTGCAACAATAGGCCAAGACCAAAATTGTCCACTCCGGCATTATTGGAAATACAGGTCAAATCCTTGACCCCTTTCTTCACCAATGCCGCAATCGCATTTTCAGGAATACCGCATAATCCAAATCCTCCAAGCATTAGTGTCATACCATCCTTTACCCCCTCTAATGCCTCCTCCACGTTGGCCACTGTTTTTCGTATCATATAAAACCTGTTTAATTAGACCTTTTATTTCCTAGTTCTCTCTAAAATACACGTTTTAAACGAAAAATGCCCTTAACTTTTGAATAAAAGCAAGGGCACTTAGGACTGTTATTTTATATGGCGTTAAAAATCCAAATCGTCTTCTACATCTATTTTGTTATCCTCTTCCATAGATGCCTTGGAGCAATCCACATTAATGGAGAGTTCCTCCGGTTTTTCAAATTCTCCATCGGAAATACCCAATTCCTTGTTGGCATAGTTCTTTTTCATATACAAGCCCCAAATAGGCAAAGCCATGGAAGCTCCCTGTCCGTAAGTAATAGTTTTAAAATGCACCGCTTTGTCATCTCCTCCTACCCATACTCCGGTTACGAGGTTGGGAACCATCCCCATAAACCAACCATCACTTTGGTTCTGGGTAGTACCTGTTTTACCGGCAATAGGGTTTTTAAATTCATACGGATAACCGGTTATAATTTCTTTATATACGGTTTGATCTTTAGCGTAATTGCCCCTTAACCGTGTACCGGAACCTCCTTGGGTTACCCCGGACATAAGGTCCAACATGGCATATGCAACATCCTTGCTCAGCACATCCCGAGTTTCGGGCACATACTCGTACAATACGGTACCATTCTTGTCCTCGATCCTGGTTACCATGACCGGTTTCACATAAACCCCTTGATTGGCAAAGGTACCATAGGCCCCCACCATTTCATACACATTGAGGTCTGCGGTACCCAGGGCAATGGAAGGTACCTCTGGTATATTCCCGGTTATTCCCAGATTTTTGGCTATGGATACCACCGCCTTGGGACCCACCCTATCTATCAACTGTGCAGTAATGGAATTTACCGAATTGGCCAAAGCGTTCTTAAGGGTAAGCATTTCCCCGGAATACTTGCCATCGGAATTCTTTGGGCACCAATGTTCCGGGTTCCCGTGTTTATTGGCCTCTATACAATATAGATTATCAGGAAGCATATCGCAGGGCGAGAGTCGCAATTGATCTATGGCGGCCGCATATACAAAGGGCTTAAAAGTAGATCCTACCTGCCTGGCCCCTTGGATAACGTTGTCATATTGAAAATGCTTATAATCTATGCCCCCTACCCAGGCCTTTACATGGCCTGTTTCTGGTTCCATGGACATCATAGCGGTCTTGAGGAAGGATTTATAATACCTGATGGAATCCATAGGGGTCATTACCGTATCCTTTTCCTTGGTATCGCTGTTCCAATCAAAAACCGTCATCTCTACCGGCTCGTTAAAGGAAGCCCTTATTTCCTTTTCACTCTTTCCCAGATCCTTAAGGTTGTGCCACCTGTGCGAGGATTTTATGGCCCTCTCCATAATTCCTGCTATTTCCCCCGGAACTTCTTCTATAAAAGGAGCCGTTTTATTACGGTCAGGGGTGTTCTGATGAAAAAATTCGGCCTGCAATCTTTTCATGTGCTCTGCAACGGCATCCTCCGCATTTTTTTGCATTCGGGAATCTATAGTAGTGTATATTCTAAGTCCATCCAAAAAGAGATTGTACTTATCGCTCTCCCCCTTTAAGGCCGGTTTGGGATTTTTTTCTATCCATTTGCGCATAAAGCCCTGTAGATACATCCTAAAATAGGTGGCCAATCCCTCTCTATGTGATTCAGGACTAAAATTAATATCCATCTTTAAGGCCTGTAAGGAATCTTTTTGTTTTTCGGTTATAAAATCATATTTTGCCATTTGGGACAAGACGGTATTTCTCCTGTTAAGGACCAATTCTTCCCGCCGGATGGGGTTGTAATATGAAGAATTTTTAAGCATCCCCACCAAAACTGCGGATTCTTCAATTTTCAGATTTTTGGGCTCTTTTCCGAAATAAATACGCGAAGCGGATCTAATCCCATCGGCATTATAATTAAAATCGTAAATGTTAAGATACATCTTAATGATTTCTTCCTTGGTATAGCTGCGCTCCAACCTGATGGCCAGCACCCATTCCTTTATTTTTTGGGTAATGGTCTCGAAAATATTCTTGGAGCGTACCCCTACAAACAATTGTCTTGCCAATTGTTGGGATATGGTACTTGCCCCTCCCTTTTTACCCAGATAAACAAAAGCCCTAAGCGTTCCCCTGGCATCAATTCCAGAATGTTCATAGTACCGGGCGTCTTCCGTAGCTATTAAGGCCTGTACCAAGGTTTTGGGCAACTCTTCATAGGCTACATCGGTCCTATTATCGTCCAAATAGAATTTGCCCAAAGTCTCCCCATCCGAAGAAATAATTTCACTGGCCAAATTGGTCTGCGGATTCTCCAAACGCTCATATTCCGGCATGGCTCCAAAGGCACCCCAGGAAGCTAAAAGGAAAATCATAACCCCGGAAAAAAAACCTATAAAAAACAGTATCCAAAACCATTTAATGAACTTAAAAAAATTGTTGTTGCTTTTTTTCTTTTTGGTAGCTGTTGCCATAAGCCTAATGATTACTTTTTTCGATTAGGTAACCCACATCGGTGATACCTTCCAATTCGACAATTCCATCTACTTGGCCATTCTTGCGCATGGCATGGGAAATTTCCAAGGTATATACGCCCGAAGACGGGAAAACGACGTTTTCTTTATACCATAATTTGTTTTCCTTTAAGCTACCATGACCGGCACCCAACCACTGTCCATCCGGTTTTGCCATCTCATATTCCAAGGTATCCCGCACTACATCGCCATTGGGAAACTTTAGCTCCGCTATTAAAAAAAGGTTGCTATAGGGGTATGTTCCATCATTTCTTAGATTGATGAACATATTATATTTTTGAAGGGTATCCAGTTCCTTAAAGGAGAATTTTGCTACACTATCCTTGTTCCATCGTCCGTTATGTGTTGGACTATAATCGGACTTTACGGTTTTCCCATCACAGGAAACCATAAAAATTACCAATAAAAATATCCCTAAACCCCTATGCATTGTTGGTAGGCCTCTTTTTATGATTGCTCCGTTTCTTTTTCTTGTTATTCCTGTTGGACCTTCTTTTCTTGGGGGTATCGAATCGTGTTAGGCTATCCTGCCCTACCACATTCTCAAATACCTTTTCAACTTCCTGGACATTGTCCACCGCATATTCCTCCAAACTGGCTACCTTTTCCCTCTTTTTATTTTTTTCCATCACTTCCAAAACCTGCTCTTTGGACAGGACGTGCCAATTGGCAGGTTCATCCTTATAGGAAAACCAGAGTGAGGCTTTAAAAATATCTACCTTCTGGCAAAAAGCCATCCCTTTTTCCGTAAACAGCTTGGTGTCCTGCCCCGGAAAATCCTTTAGGGCATCCAAATAAACGTCCAGCTCGTAATTAAGACAACATTTAAGTTTCCCACATTGTCCCGCCAATTTTTGTGGATTGAGCGAAAGCTGCTGATACCGGGCCGCCGAAGTGCTTACGGACCTGAAATCCGTTAGCCAAGTAGAGCAGCACAATTCCCTTCCGCAAGAACCTATTCCTCCCAAACGCTGGGCTTCCTGGCGATAGCCAATTTGCCTCATTTCTATTCGGATACCAAAAGCCTTGGCCATGTCCTTGATCAGCTGGCGGAAATCTATCCGTTCTTCCGCGGTGTAATAGAAGGTAGCCTTGGAACCATCTCCCTGAAACTCCACATCGGAGATCTTCATCTGCAATTTTAATACAATGGCGATTTCCCTGGCCCTCTTCTTAATTTCCTCTTCCCTATCCCTACATTTTTGCCAAATGTCAATATCCTTTTGGGATGCCTTCCGGTAAATTTTGGGTAGTTCCGGACTTTTATAATCTTCCTTCTTCTTTTTCATTTGCACCCTTACCAATTCTCCCGTAAGGGTAACCATGCCCACGTCATGGCCAGAGGTGGACTGTGTAGCCACAATATCACCAATGGAAAGTGAAAGATTTTCGGAATTTCTAAAAAATTCCTTTCTACTATTTTTAAAACGGACTTCCACACAATCAAATGGTTTTTCCCCATTTGGAAGTGACATATTGGAAAGCCAATCAAATACCGTCAATTTATTACAGCCATCGGTGCCACAAGTACCATTGTTCTTGCATCCCTTAGGCTGTCCGTCCTTACCGGTTGAACAACTGCTACAACCCATATTTCGTATCTTGGTTTAGTAAAAATGTAACACTTTTACTAAAAAAGGTTCATAAAATTATTAAACGTAAAGATAGTGTTTTTTTAATGTGATAAAAAGAAAGAGTTTCGTTGTAGGTCCAATGCACCATTAAAGTTGGGTAAAATTGTCCCAAGCAAGGGATTTTAACATCCTCTTTGCCTTAAAAACACAAACTATCCTAACCAGTAATAAGGAGTTTGGTGTTGGGAACTACTTTCCAAAGCCCATTTCGTTACCCAAATAAACCAATATCGACATTTTGGAAACAAGGGCTATAAAGGAACGATCCAGGAAACGGAGAATTAGGGATTTACTTCTTGTACTTTAATACCTCGGAACGTCCCTTCTTAAAAATCTTATTGCTTACCACTTTTCCTTTTCTCAACTTTTTCTGCTCCTCATAGGGCAGTTCATGAACTTCCTTGCAATCTACCGAACAACAGCTGTTCATGGCCGCTGCACAGGCATCGCACTGAATAAATAAGAGATGGCATGCTTCATTGGCACAATTCACATGATTATCACATGGGCTGCCACATTGATGGCAATTGGCGATGACGTCATCTGTAATCCGCTCCCCCCTACGGTGATCAAAAACAAAATTCTTGCCCAAAAATTTGTTTTCCAAATTCAGGTTTTTAACCTGACGCGTATATTCAATAATACCGCCTTCCAGCTGATATACATTTTTAAATCCCTTGTGTTTGTAATAGGCGCTGGCCTTTTCGCATCTAATGCCACCGGTACAGTACATCACCAACTTTTTATCCTCCTTATGGTCCGCCAAATCCTTTTCAATGATATCCAACGAATCCCTAAACGTATCCACATCCGGGGTAATTGCATTTTCAAAATGTCCTATTTCACTTTCATAGTGATTGCGCATATCTACCAAAATGGTATCCGAATCCTCGATAAGTTCGTTAAACTTTACGGCATCCACATGAATTCCCTTATTGGTAACATCAAAGGAGTCATCATTTAATCCGTCGGCTACAATCTTATCCCGGACCTTGACCTTTAATTTTAAAAATGATTTGTTATCCTGCTCTATGGCGATATTCAACCTCACATTTTCCAAAAAGGTGATGCTGTCCAAATGGGCCTTAAGGCTGCTGAAATTTTCGGCAGGCACCGATAATTGGGCGTTAATGCCTTCACGGGCTACATAAATACGGCCCAAAACATCCAATTCGTTCCAATGGATAAATAAATGGTTTCGAAAAATTGACGGATTGCCAATACGTGCATATTGATAGAAAGAAATGGTAAGACGTTCCAATCCCGCCTCCTCTATAAGGGCTTCCCTCTCCTTTGCACTTAAGGTATTGTACAGTTGCATGCTATACCAATATTAATTTTAAGCCTGCCTGTCGGCAGACAGGTTAAAGATAATTTACGAATGCAAAATTAAGATTTATCCGCAGCATCTAAAGGATAAATGCTTGTTTTTTAAGGAAGGGGGCATTGTGCTTGGGGGATTTAATGTTTAGCCCCCAAATAAAAAAGGGTCCTGAAAATATCAAGACCCTTTTTAAGGTCAATATTGTTTTTTCTTTTTCATAGAATTACAATAAAATATTGACCCACAACCCTTATTGTTTTACCAGAACAATAAGCAACCTAATTTGAGTTAGTTCTTTTTCAGATGATGCAGTTACAAAAAGGTTGCGTCCAAGGTGGCACAAAATTGAAAATAATTACGTGCACACTGTGTAAATTGGCAGGGCATAATCCGTTACGGACCGTAAATTCAGCAGTTTCCCAAGAAATAAAGCCTATAAATAATATCGATTAAAATAAAATAATACTCCAATTTCTTCATATAAAATCCTTGCCATAGGTGGTATTATGCAAAAAGAATTGGTATTTTAGCATCCCTAATATGATATGAAAATGAGTTCCGAAAAAGACGCAAAATTAAAAGCACTTAAACTAACCCTGGATAAACTGGATAAAACTTACGGCAAGGGTGCCGTAATGAAGATGGGCGATAGTATAGTACAGGACGTAGAAGTGATATCTTCGGGTTCTTTGGGATTGGACGTGGCCCTGGGTGTTGGAGGATATCCGCGAGGGAGGGTAATTGAAATCTACGGACCCGAATCTTCCGGTAAGACCACCCTTACCCTCCACGCCATGGCAGAGGCCCAAAAAAATGGAGGCATTGCCGCTTTTATAGATGCGGAACATGCATTCGACCGTTTTTATGCCCAAAAACTTGGGGTGGATATTGATAACCTTATCATTTCCCAGCCCGATCATGGGGAACAGGCTTTAGAGATTGCCGATAATCTAATTCGCTCCGGTGCCATCGACATTGTAGTGATCGACTCCGTTGCCGCATTGACCCCTAAAAGTGAAATTGAAGGAGAAATGGGCGACTCAAAGATGGGACTTCATGCCCGATTAATGTCGCAGGCATTACGAAAACTTACAGGTTCTATCAGCAAAACAAATTGTACCGTAATCTTCATAAACCAATTACGTGATAAAATTGGGGTGATGTTCGGTAATCCGGAAACTACTACCGGTGGTAATGCCCTTAAATTCTACGCTTCAGTACGTTTGGATATTAGAAGATCTACCCAGATCAAGGATACCGATGGGGATGTACAAGGAAACAAGACCCGGGTGAAAGTGGTAAAGAACAAGGTTGCCCCTCCATTCAGGACCGCCGAATTCGACATTATGTACGGGGAAGGTATTTCCAAGGTAGGGGAAATAATAGACTTAGGGGTTGAATTTGAAATTATAAAGAAAAGTGGATCATGGTTTAGTTATGGCGACACCAAGCTGGGCCAAGGCAGGGATGCCGTTAAAAGTCTGCTGCTGGATAATCCGGAACTACTTGAAGAACTGGAAGCCAAAATTAAGGAAGCCATCAAAACAGTAAAATCATAAACTCGAAAATCCCGTTAGATCGGGATTTTTTATTTCTACACGCAACCTTTGTTTCCACTTTACATCTATATAACAAAAGCAATTGTTATGAAACCGGCTTGCCCCCATATTTAAAATATGCCTGTTCATATTTTAAGTCATAAAAAGGAAAAGGTTTCCAAAACCATTATAAAACAAATTAAAAATTAAGAACATGAAACGAGTATTCTTTTTGCTGCTTGTTGCCTCTTTTACACTATTCACATCTTGTGATATAGATGATGATGTAAACTATCATTTTGAAGCTTTACAGGTGAAATCTGTAGAAATGCCGGAGGCATTTGATTATGGTGAAATCTATAATATAAAAGTTACTTACTTTAGACCGAATAATTGTACCTTTTTCGAAGGATTTGATGTAGTAAAGGAAGATTTAACAACTAGAAAGGTGGTTACCATTGGTACCGTTATTGATGATGAAGACGATTGTTCCGGCACTGGGGAGGACCTAGTGGCAACCTTTAACTTTGAGGTATTGTATGATGAGCCGTATATATTTAGGTATTGGACAGGTGAGGACGCCAATGGGGAGCCAACATATTTGGAAATTACCGTGCCAGTCAACGAAGATACTTCGGCCATAATGGCATCGGAAAGTAAATTGGGTACAACCCATTTAAAAAATTAGTAAATTACCTCGGGGCCTGTCCGGCAACAAAGTCGGATAGGCCCCGAGGCATTAATGGAAAAATTGAAAAACATTTCGGTACCTGTCTTTATCGGACCGTCAGGCCCTCCTGAACGAACGAACGGACAAGTATCGGGCTCCCGATAGTTGTCGGGATTAAATCTCACTTGGTGAGTAAATAACCCAATCCATATTTTGAGTAATCCGGTAGAGCTCATAAATAATTGCAAAAAAGGGAACAGACAGGCGCAAGAACAGCTATACAGGGAGTATTCCCGAATACTGTTCGGTATCTGTCTCAAATATTCGCGCAACAAAACGGAGGCGGAAGACAATCTACATGATAGTTTTATGACTATCTATAGCAAAATTGAACAATTTAAGCACCAAGGTTCTTTTGAAGGCTGGATCAAACGTATTACCGTAAACACAGTACTTCAAAAATATAGAAAGGAAGAAACCTTAACGCTGGTTACCGATAATATTGAGGATGAAATGCCAGAAGATTCTGGCTATTTAAACCTGGATTTGGCCACCTTGCTAAACTATGTGCAAGAGCTTCCCAATAAATACCGCTTAACCTTTAACCTTTATGTACTGGATGGCTATAGCCACAAAGAGATCAGTGAAATGCTGGGGACGTCCCTAGGGACTTCCAAATCCAATCTTGCCAGGGCAAGAATGATATTAAAAGAAAAAATTGAGGCAAATAACGCCGGAATAATAATGGAAGGTTAAACCTTCCTGATTATAATTCCTGCTGAACAATTTAAGACATGAGTGAAAATAATTTAGACAAATTATTTCAAGAGAAGTTGGCCGACTTCCAAGAAATTCCCGACGAAAAAGTTTGGAATTCCATAGCCGCTTCCTTGGATAACAAGAAACGATCCCGTATGCTCGTTCCCCTTTGGTGGAAAGTTGGTGGAGCGGCAGCAATACTTGCCGTCCTATTCTTCGCGATCGATCCTTTTTCCACATCCGACCCTGTAGCACCCATCATAACGGATGTGGAACATAAGACTAAGGATGGCAAGGATTCCGACATCTTTGAGGAATCGCCCTCCAAAGCCACAGGCATCACCGGTATCGAAGGGAAGAATACCGAGGAAATTGGAACAGAAACTACCCGGCAAACCAGTGGGGACAAAATTATTGATCCCCCGCCAAACAATGAAAGTACTGTTGCCGAAGGCAACGGAAAAAACAATGACGCCACAAATGGTCCGAAGATTGCCATTACTGCCCACACGGTCTCCAAAGAACTGGCCGAAAATGTTTCCGGTACGAAGAGCATTGATAATAAAGCAGAACAAGACCCGGCCCATTCTGTACATCCAGGGCAAATAGACTACACATTCCCCTCCAAGGAACAGTCTATTCCCGTTGAGGAAGCCATTGCACATGAGGAAAACAATACGAGAAACAAACCCGTTGGGAATAATTCGGAGGTGGCCCCTGAGGACCTTCCATCAAACAAAAAATCAATTTTAGAGGCCATCGAAGAAAATGAAGTGGTCGAAGTTGAAAAAACAACTAATGGAAAGTGGTCTGCAGGTCCCAGTATTGCCCCGGTTTACTTTAACGGTATGGGTGAGGGGTCCCCGATCAACTCCATTCTTGCCTCCAATAGCAAAACGGGAGGGGTAACCCTAAGTTACGGTATTACCGTAGCCTATGAAATTTCCAAGAAATTAAGTGTGCGTTCCGGTATCCACAAAGTAGATTATGGTTATGATACCAACGACGTCTCCTTTACATCCTCTTTTAACGCTTCAACGGGCAATCAGATACGTAATATTAATTATTCCAACGACTCCCAATCCATAATTTTGAACAACCCGAAAAGTGAAAATGTAATTCCCAAACCCGGATCCGTATTTGCTATGGACGTTACCGGCAAAAACCCTACCCGCTTAGGAACAATGGGGCAACAAATGGCATATCTGGAAGTACCCCTGGAACTGAATTATGCCTTATTGGACCGTAAATTTGGCGTCAACATAATAGGAGGGGTAAGTTCCCTTTTTCTAACCGATAATTCGGTAGTCCTGGAATCCAGTGGACAGACAACAGAATTTGGGGAGGCGAACAATGTGAATTCCGTTAATTTTAGTACTAATCTTGGGCTTGGGCTGGATTATAAGTTTACCCCTAAGCTCAAATTTAATGTAGAGCCGGTTTTTAAATATCAACTGAATACCTTTTCAAATACCTCTGGTAATTTTAACCCATATTCCTTAGGTGTTTACAGTGGATTTACTTTAAAATTTTAACCCTAAAGCAAGTTGCTGTAACCGAAATAGTGCCAAGGAAAATTGTAGGTCTATCAGGATGGTTCAAGCTCCTTCAATATGATCTCCCTGACGGATTCCCGCAGCATTGTCTTGTCTGCCTCTCTAAGATCATGGGTGGCAAAAAATGGATGCACCTTAACACGCAGCCTTCCCGGACCTCCACTATAAAAAGTAAAGGAAAACCGCCTTTTATTGTCATAAAATGTCATGGGTACCACTGGAATTTTATGCGCAATAGCCATTTTAAAAGCCCCGTCCTTAAAATCGTCCAAAATAATGTGTTCCTCGGGCACCCCGCCCTCCGGAAAAATACAAATACTCAAGCCCTGTTGTAATCTTTTTTGCGCTCTTCTATAAACCGAAGTCCTACTTTTGGCACTATCCCTATCTACCAAGATACATACCCTTCTATAGAAGAACCCAAACAAGGGTATGGTCTCCAATTCCTTCTTCCCGATAAAAACAAAAGGATTTTTACTGACTTTGAGCATCAACATAATATCCAACATACTGGTATGATTGGACACCAACATATAACTTTCTCCCTTTTTAAGCCTTTGTTCCCATTTAATTATGGGAAAACACCCCATTCCATAAAGAATAACGTTGGCCCAAATATTACGGGCCATCCAAAAGAATTGTGGATAGGTCCTCTCGGAAATGGTAAAAAGAACCAAGAAAGGAAACATTATCAAAATGGGCAAAACCACTAAAATATAGAACCAGATCCGGTAAAGCGTATGGCCTATTTTTTTTAGGTATGATAGCATGTCTTCAAAAGTAATAATTTTAGAGACTGTCCGAATTTTGTTTTTGGAATATTTTATAGTGTATTCCTGCCTTCCGGCAGGCAGGTTTTTGCCAGACGAAGGTATTTTGAGGTTCATAGCCATAGCTACGGACCGAAAAATAGCTGATTTATGGCGGAAAAAGAGGCATAAAAGAACCAAAGGATAAACTTGGGCAGTCTCTTAGTCCTTCTTTAGAATTTCTTTTACCTTTGTCCTTCTTTGAAAATTAAATAATGGCAAGAATCTTAACCGGTATACAAAGTACGGGAACCCCACATTTAGGGAATATTTTGGGAGCGATCATCCCAGCGATAGCAATGGCAAACGATCCAGCAAACGACTCCTTCCTATTTATTGCGGATATGCACTCACTTACCCAAATAAAAAATGGGGAAGTCCTGCGGAACAATACTTATGCGGTGGCCGCTACTTGGTTGGCCTTTGGGCTGGACATTAACAAAACCGCCTTTTATAGGCAGAGCGATATCCCCCAGACCGCGGAACTGGCCTGGTACCTCAGCTGTTTTTTTCCCTACCAAAGACTAACGCTTGCACACTCTTTTAAGGATAAGGCGGACAGACTGGACGATGTAAATGCAGGTTTGTTCTTCTATCCCATGCTAATGGCTGCGGATATACTTTTATACGATGCCGAGATAGTCCCTGTTGGCAAGGACCAAATGCAGCATTTGGAAATGACCCGGGACGTAGCCTCAAGGTTCCATGCCCAATTGGGGGAAACCTTTGTAATGCCAGAAGGAAAGGTACAGGAGGAGACCATGTATATTCCAGGCACGGATGGCTCCAAAATGAGCAAGAGCAAAGGAAATTTAATAAGCCTTTTTCAGACCGATAAACAATTACGCAAACAGATTATGGGCATTCAAACGGACAGTACCCCTATGGAGGCCCCTAAAGATCCTGATACGGATAATGTATTTGCCCTATATAAAATATTGGCTACAGAAAATCAAGTTGCCGAAATGCGGTCCAATTATATAAACGGCAACTACGGCTACGGCCATGCCAAACAAGCGTTGTATGAAGTGGTCCTGGAGCAATTTGGCGAAGCCAGGGAAAAGTTCGATTATTATATGAGCAACTTAAATGAACTGGATGAAGCCTTGGCCTTTGGTGCCGAAAAAGCCAAGAAGGTGGCCGATGAGGTTTTGGAAAGGGTTAGGATCAAGGTAGGTTATTGATTTTTTTAAAAAATATACCTATTGGTCGGTTTACACTGTTCTATGATATCTTCCCAAAAAAATAATTGGGTTGAACGGTAGTTTATGTTCCGTGTAATACCAAATAGCCCCATTCTTCATTTAAAAACGCACTTTCCCAAACCAATTGGTCCGTTAATTTCAAATGGCTTCGAACAATTTCCCCGGAAGCGGCCTCACTACACCCTTCATTTCCATATTCAATAAGGTAGAGGAGACCTTAAATATGGGCAATTTACAATCCAGGGCAATGTGGTCCAACATTTTTTTGCCTCCCTGTTGCAAATAAGCATAGATTTCCTGCTCGGTATCGTCCAGCGCTACAAATAGTTGCTTTTGAATGGTGGCGGGTTCCTTTTCCTCCAGCTCCCAGCCCAACATATAGATGAGATCGGCGGCCGACGTAAGCATTTGCGCCTTCTGCTGTTTAATGAGATTATTGCACCCACTGCTGTATTTATCCTGGGTTCTTCCAGGTACGGCAAAAACATCGCGATTATAACTGTTGGCGATATCCGCAGTAACCAGACTACCCCCTTTTTCCGCGGATTCCACTACAATGGTGGCCTCGCCCATACCTGCTATAACCCGATTTCTCTTTAAGAAATTTTCCCTATCAGGTTGACTCGTACTCCAAAATTCCGTGAAGAATCCCCCATTTTTATTAACCTCGGGCACATACTTTTCATGTAATTTTGGGTAAATCTGATTTAAGCCATGGGCCAAACATCCTATAGTCTGCAAACCATGTTTTACCGCTGCCCTTTGTACACAAATATCCACGCCATAGGCAAACCCACTCACAATAACCGGGTTCAGGGGAGCCAATTCCTCAATGAACTGTTCACAGAATGCAGTGCCATAACCGGTAATATTTCTGGTACCTACAATACTTATGATCTTTTGACGGTTCAAATCTATATTCCCCTCACTAAAAAGTAAAATAGGGCTATCTATACAGTGTTTTAAATAGGCCGGATAGTTGTCCTCCATAAAATAATGAAGGTTTATTTCCTGACTTATAATAAATTCATACTCCATCCGGGCGGCCTCCAAATGTTCCCTGTCCATAAGTCCCTTCAGGGTAGCGGAACCAATGCCGTCCAACTTTAACAACCGAGACATTTTTTCTTCAAAGATGGCCAAAGGACTCCCGCAACCGCTTATTAATTTTTTGGCCGTTATGTCACCAATATTAGGTACGTTCTGCAACCTAAGAATAGCAATTATTTCATCTCTAGACATTTATGGAACCAGCTTAGTTGTTCACAAAATACACAAAATATAATGTTAATAAAAAGTTATGTGCAGAGTTTTGAACTTGTTAATTTTTTCCAATCTTTGTCCCTATGGGAACCGAACATTACATAGCGGAGCTACTTTATAGATACAATTGTGTAATGGTGCCCGAATTTGGTGCTTTTTTGACACAGCTTAAATCGGCCGTTATCAATAATGCAACGAATTCGTTCTACCCACCTTCAAAAGTAATTTCCTTTAACGAACAACTGACTTCCAATGACGGACTGTTGGTGTCCTATATGGCCGATGCCGAAAAAATGTCCTACGAGGACATGCAAAAGCAAATAGCCGCCGTTTCCCTTAAGTGGAAGAATCTTTTAAAAGAAGGAAATAGATTGCATCTTCCCAATATAGGCGAGTTGTGGTTGAACAAGGAAGGAAAAACCCAGTTTCAACCATCGTACCAGACCAATTATCTAACTTCCTCCTTTGGGTTATCCACATTTGTGGCTACTCCGGTCTCTAGGGAAGTTCTAAAAGAGGAAGTGGTTGAGTTGGAAGAAAAAATTCCGTTTATGATTACTCCTGAGGCCAGGAAGGAAGCCACCCTTAGGCCTTATTTAAAATATGCAGCCGTAATACTATTGGCCGTTGCCACTGGTTTTACCGGTTATCGCCTTTATAATGAGAGGGTCTATGACCAAGAACTGGTGAGACAGGAAGCGCAGCAACAAGTTTCCAAAAATATACAGGAAGCCACCTTTTTCAATACCGCTCCCCTGGAATTGCCTGCGGTATCCTTAAATGTCATCACCAACAAAAAAAGTGGTGTTCACCAAGTTATTGCAGGTGCTTTTAGAATTCAGGAAAATGCCGAAAAGAAAGTCCTTCAACTTAAAGAAAAAGGATACGATGCCTCTTATCTTGGTATTAACCAATATGGATTGCATATGGTTGCCTATGGCAGTTTTGACGATGCCAAGGAAGCCTTACATTATTTGAGGAAAATAAAGCAGTCCGAATCTCCCGAAGCCTGGTTGCGATCCGTAAAATAATCCCCATTCCCCTTTTTAGCGTAATATTACCAATGTATATATCTTTGCCCGGACGAAACTATGCAATGGTATTACATAAGTTTTGGAACGGGATAAATTTCCTTGACAAGGACTGTAAGCTAAGTGTGCAGTTTCCAGTTGGCAAAAAAAAATTTCACTGTCCACCGCCACTGTCAACTATGGACGCCCGAAATGTATAAAAATTAATCCCAGTAACTATTGGGAACAGGCCGGAAAAAGCAGGCCAGCCCCACTACTTTCAGGCGGGGTTTTAACTTATAACTGGATAATAAATATGGAGCCAAAGACGCCCAGTGAATCGCGTACCTTGATGACCGATATGGTCCTTCCAAGTGAAACCAATCCTTTGAACAACTTGTTCGGAGGTGAATTATTGGCTAGAATGGACCGTGCTGCAAGTATAGCCGCCAGACGCCACAGCAGACGTATAACCGTTACCGCTTCCGTAAACCATGTAGCCTTTAACCAAGCGGTTCCGGTAGGAAGCGTTGTTTCGGTAGAGGCAGCCGTTTCCAGGGCCTTCAGGACCTCCATGGAAGTATTTATAGATGTTTGGATGGAAGACCGTTTTAATGGCGAGAGATCCAAGGTTAACGAGGCCATTTACACTTTTGTAGCCGTAGACGATAGTGGAAAACCCACTACCGTACCCGAATTAAGGCCAGAAACAGATCTGGAGATAGAACGGTTTGAGGCCGCCCTGCGCAGAAAACAACTCAGTTTGGTGCTTGCAGGCAAGATGAGGCCCAAGGATGCCACCGAACTGAAGGCCTTGTTTATGGATTAAAAATCGAAATTATTGGGATCGGGACCAAATCTTTTTCCACAGTCCAATTGCTCTAATTTTTTAACATCCCCGGCAGCAAGTTCAAAATCAAAAATATTGGCATTGGCCCTAATCCGTTCCTTTTTTGCAGATTTTGGAATGGTGACAACCCCCTTTTGTAAATCCCAGCGCAATACAATTTGGGCAATGGTCTTATTGTATTTTGCAGCCATTTCCTTCATCATATCCAATTCAAAGATATGCCCTTGCATCAATGGGGACCATGCTTCATACTGAATGGTATTTTTGTTGCAAAAATCGATCAAATCCTGTTGCACCAAATAAGGGTGAAATTCCATTTGGTTTACCATGGGGACAATTTCCGAGGAAGAAATAAGATCTTCTAAGTGGTGCTGCATAAAATTACTTACTCCAATGGCCCTTACCCCTTTATGCTTGTACAAATATTCCATTGCACGCCAAGTCTCCCTATATTTCCCCTTTACCGGCCAATGTACCAAGTAAAGGTCCAAATAGTCCAGATTCAATCGCTTTAAACTGGCCTCGTATGACTTAATAGTACTTTCATAGCCTTGATCGCTATTCCAAACCTTGCTCACTACAAATATATCTTTACGATCTACGGCACTTTCCTTGATCCCTTGTCCCACCCCCTCTTCATTCATATATACAGAAGCAGTGTCTATATGGCGGTAACCATCCTGCAACGCCCATTTTACGACATTGACAACCTCCTTTCCATCTTTGGACAAATACACCCCTAAACCAAAATAGGGCATCTCCACGCCATTGTGCAGCGTAAAGGTTCCCTTCAAATCCGTTAAATTCTTCAATTTCAAATTATTTTATAGTTGATATATCCATTCCTCAGGATTAAGACGGGTAGTATCCTTGTAAAGATAAAATTTCAACTGGGTAGTGCCGCTGGATTTGCTGGTGTAAATATCCCCCAAATCCGACTTGGTGTTTACCTTATCTCCCTTCTTTACATAAACCCGGGAAAGGTTGTAATAGGTACTTATATAGTTACCATGTTTAATCTGTACCCCCTTGTTTCCTCCTGGAACGGACAGGATGGCTATAACCTCCCCTTCAAAGATGGCCCTGGCTTTGGATCCCTCATCAGTGGCAATGATCACCCCATTACTTTCGTGCTTAATTCCGGGATACACGGCGTCACTATAAACCCCGAACCCCTGCCTTTTGATCCCTTTTTCTACAGGCCAGATCAATTTTCCCTTGTTGGCCGAGAAATTATTGGCCACAATGGTGGCCTCTGGAGTCAATACAAACTTACTACTACTTGTAGCGGTTGTACTGCTGGACTTACTCGCCTCTCTATTGGAGGCTGCAATAGCACTGCGTATTAATCTTTCAATTTGTTCATCGATCCTCTTGGCCTCCTTCTTTTTATTTTCAATGGCCACAGCATATTTGCTTTCGTTCTTCCTTATACTCTTAAGCAATTCCTTTTGGGACTGGATTTCCTTGAACAGCTGATCTTTGATCTGGGTATTTTCAGCTACCAGTCTGTCTTTTTCCTTACGTTGTTCCGAAAGGTCCCTATTCAATTGGGTAAGCTCATTTGTCTTGCCCACAATTTGCTCTCCCTGCTCTTTTCTGTATTGGGTATATTGCTTCATATACTGGAAGCGCTTAAAAGCTTGTAAAAAATTCTCGGAGGACAAAAGAAACATCAACCTACTCTGTCCGGATTTATTCTGATAGGACTTTTGAATCATATTCCCGTATTCTTCCTTTAGAAAAGCCAAATCATTGCGCAGTTTTCCAATGTTCCGCACATTGGTGTTTATCTGTCTATTAAGTAAATTGGACTGCTGATTGGTGACCCGGATCAACTGTTGGCGCACATTAATCTTTTGGTCCATGGCCTCCATCTGTTCCAGGACATTTCCCTTTTCCTTTTTTTCTGCGAACAACAATCGGTTAATTTCGGATATTTCCTTTTGGAGTTGCTCCCGTTTGGATTCCAAGGCCTTCTGTTCATTCGTCTGAGCCATTGTTATATGACTAAAAAGAAAAAACACAACTAAAAGAAAATAAACTATATAAGAGGGATTACTTCTCATATTAATTTAATACAATTTCCTTAAAACCATTTGGTATATTGTAAGGAAAATTCAACGTCTTATTAAATTCCATGTTCCGAAACTCCAAGGTAATATTATTGGTATTATCCCCATCAACTGCCAAAATAGCTATCTCCCCGGGCAAAGTCCATTTATTAACCTTTTGATAATCCTTATAATTGATTTCCAGTAGTCGTTTCTCCCATGGTTGCGACAACTGCTGCACAGCCATTTTATAATTCAAGGGTTCAATTTGAAACAGTGTTTTAAATAGCTCTCCAGCTTTTTTTGGTTTCAACTGATAATTTTCGTTGGCGATTTCCACCATATACTTTTCATCCCTTAAATCGAAAAGAGGTTCTCCCAAAAGAAG
This sequence comes from Arenibacter sp. P308M17, assembly GCF_003426735.1. GTDB lineage: Bacteria > Bacteroidota > Bacteroidia > Flavobacteriales > Flavobacteriaceae > Arenibacter. The sequence continues at coordinate 42,518 of NZ_QVON01000001.1, read as the reverse complement.
ATTTTGTACCTTTTGAAAGTTAAGGTCGGTTCCCAATAATTGACTCAAATAGGAAAAATTCCCGTCAAAATATTCATTGTCCAACTTGTTATAAAACGATACCCTTTCCGGTGTAATGTATGCTTTTACGATTCCTAAGGGGGCACTTAACCAAATGGCCTTATCCTTTTCCATCCTAAAACTAACACTTACGCTTTGACTGCTTTCCCCATCAGAATAATCTATCTTCATTTTTCCACTTAGGGTTTTAAAATTAAAATGGGAATAATAGTGGTTTCTAATGACCGCCTTGGCGGTCAAATTCCCATCTACCGAACCGCTTTTAATTAGGCTTGTAGACTTGCAAGAAAACACCAATACCACAAAAATGCAAAGTATGGCCCATTTTTGAAGTCTCTTAATAAAGTATATCATAGATTTACGACCCGGATTTTAATTTACTAAGATACATATTTGCTTTGGAAGAATTTCCCAAAGCATTGTTAGCATCCACTAATTCTTTGTACATTTTATTGGCAAGATCAACATCGTCCAATAAATAATCCAACCCCGACTCCAATATGTCAATGGCCTCCTTGTACTTCTTTACCTTATTTAAACTAAGTCCGTAAGTGTAATAAAAATAGGGTTGCGCCGGAAAATTCTCTAAGGCCTCCCCACTAGCGGATACTGCATTATTAAAATCGCCTTTTGTCAAATAACCAGAAATATTGGATACATAAACATCCATAGGGCTTTCCTTTTCAACCGCTACCACAATTGTATCCTTAGTATTTTCCTTGCTCTCAATAGAACTGTTTATTCTTGAGGTTAGATCCTTGGAAAATGCAGAAACCTGCATGCCATTAAGAATCTTTAAGGCACTTTCATAGTTTTCCCGCTTAAAATAGATGGTAGCGAGATTTTCCTGGAGTTTGGTATTATTATAAGGAATCCTATCTTTTGCCGCGTCCAAGTCCAACCCCTGTCGCTGCGCAATATCTACCAGGCTATTCAACACCCAAAAATTATCAGGCCTTGCATTCAAGGCAGCAATACCGTATTGCTTGGCCAAATCAAACTGTTTGGATGCCAAGTAGGCCTTGGCCAGTTCATAGTCCAAAACGGAATTGTCCGGATCCAGGCGTTTACATTCCAAGAAGAGATGTATTGCCCTATCGTAGTTTTCAATGCCTTTTTGCTTTAATGCCTCAAAGAATTTTTCCTGAAACTCATCGGTATACTCTTCCAAAAACATATCGGCACTCCCTTCTTCCTTAATTTCATTGTCTTGGGCACAACCAGTCCTTGGAATTAACACCAACCCCAAGGCAAAAATAAATATGTGTATCCTCCTTCCCATTTGCAAGCTCTTCTAAACAAACATCCCTAAAGCCATGATCCACTTAAACCCAGGATTGGACGGCCCTTAATTACTTTTATTTGGACAGTTTCCCGCAAGTTAATAAGCAGACAATCCTACGCCTCCATAAAATTAGTGATAATGCCAGAACCCACCCTGTTCTCCCAGGGTTTTATTTCACCCCGGTACTGCCAAATCCTCCTGCTCCCCTCGAAGTTTCCGAAAGCTCCTCCACCGAGTGCCACTCTGCCCTTTCATGCTTGGCAATGACCAATTGGGCGATACGCTCCCCATTCTCTATGGTAAAGGCCTCGGTCGACAGATTAATCAGTATTACCCCTACTTCCCCCCTATAATCGGCATCGACCGTGCCAGGAGCATTTAGAACGGTGATCCCTTTTTTCGCCGCCAACCCGCTTCGCGGTCTAACCTGTGCCTCATAACCAATTGGAAGCTCCAGGAAAAGACCCGTCTTTATTATAGTTCTTTCCATAGGTTGCAACAAAACGGATGCTGTGAGATTGGCCCTTAAATCCATCCCGGCGGAAGCCAATGTTTCATAATCGGGTAAGGGATGAACGGATTTATTGATAATTTTTATGGTCATTTTCTAAGAAATATTTGTTTTAATTTATCGCTTTCAAGCCTGTATACCATCCCCAAGAATATAATGAAAAATATACTCCCAATAATCAAATTACGATTGAAAACGTAAAAAGATAGCATGGAAAATAAGATTGAAACCACTAGGTAAAAAACAATTTTTCTATGGTTATAAGGAATCGGGTAATACATTCTGCCAAAAAAGAAGGACAATATTACCATAGAGGCATAGGCTACCAAAGTTGCCACGGCAGAGGCCACATATCCAAAATAGGGAATAAAGGCAAAATTGATAATTATTGTTAGGACTGCCCCTATGAGGGAAATATAAGCCCCAAATTTTGTACGGTCCGTTACTTTGTACCACACCGATAGGTTGTGGTAAATTCCCAGGCAAAAACTGGCCAAAATAATTATGGGCACTACAGACATGGCCTCCCAATAATCCGAATTGGGAACAATGAATAGTTTAAGGACATCGGCATAGACCACAACGGAAAGTAAAATAACACTTCCCAAGATTACAAAATAATTGGTAATCTGTGCATAGGCCCTTTGCGGATTATCACTTTTGGAGTGACTAAAGAAAAAGGGTTCTATTCCCATCCTAAAGGCCGTTGCAAATAACGTCATGAATAAGGTAAGCTTGTAGCAGGCAGAATATTTCCCAATCTCACTCTCGGCAATATCGTTTGGCAATAGCCAATCCAACATAATTCGATCAAACACCTCATTGACGGTAAAGGCAATACCAGCCACTAAAACAGGGGCAGCATATTTCATCATGCTGCTCCATATAAACCTGTCGAAGACGTAGGGCCTTCTTAAATATAGGCGCAACATCAAAAGGAGAGTGGTGCCACTGGCAATCAACATAGAGATGAATATATAGGAGATTTCAAAGTTAGGCTTGTAAAGACTGCTTAATAACGCATCTGGATTGCTTTTCACCAATATTGGAAGAATTAATAAGAAAAAACAATTGAGTCCTAGGTTGATTATTACATTGGCAATCTTGACCAAGGCATATCTCATTGGTTTTTCATTGGCTCTTAACCAGGAAAACGGAATGATCACCAAAGCATCCAAAACAAGAATCAATATCGCATAAGAAATAAATTGTGGATCTATATCACTTATTGATGATATAGCCTCTTTAAACATAAAAGCCAGGAGCAGGAAAATAAAGGAAGAGGCCCCAATGGAAATCAATGAAGTGGTAACAACCGTTTTCTTATTTAGGGATGTATCGTTGTAAAAACGGAAAAAGGCCGTTTCCATACCATAGGCCAATAACACATTAAAAATAGCAAACCACGCAAAAATAATGGAAACTTCCCCGTATCCATCCGTGGGTAGCACAGTGACATATAAGGGGGTTAAAAGAAACGATAACATCCGGGGCAAGACCGTAGCCAAACCATAGATAAACGTCTGTTTAAATAGTTTTTTAAGTGGATTCAAAGAAATCTATGAATTAGCTCTAAAATTAGGCATTTAATCGATGCCCGCAAAGTTAGTAAATTAGCTTGTTCGGTAATTAACCATCCCAATATCTTTAAAAATATAAAAGCCCCACATTCCTGTGAGGCTTATTATTATAATTCTACAATAGGGTCAGCTAAATTAAAATGTACCCAATTGTTCAGTGCTTAGCAATTAACAATTTGAAACCCTGGCGGCTTTTTAATTGTTCAAAGCCTCCGCTCCCAGGAAAATTTGGCTCCGCTACCGCTCCGCCTAATTGTTCAGTGCTTCAGTTGCTGGGAAAATTTGGCTCCGCTACCGCTCCGCCTAATTGTTCAGTGCTTCAGTTGCTGGGAAAATTTGGCTCCGCTACCGCTCCGCCTAATTGTTCAGTGCTTCGGCACCACCAACAATTTCTAAAATCTCGCCGGTGATGGCAGCTTGTCTTGCTTTGTTATAGGTAAGTTTCAACTGATTTCTTAAATCGGTCGCATTGTCCGTTGCCTTGTGCATAGCGGTCATACGTGCCCCATGTTCACTGGCAAACGAATCGCGCACTCCTTTATACAACTGGGTCTTTAATGATTTTGGAATCAATTGTTCTACAATCCCCGCCTTAGAGGGCTCAAAAATATAATCAGCTGCCAAATTGGCCTCCCCCTCTACAGGAACTATGGGCAAGAATTGCTCTGTCATAACGATTTGTGTGGCCGCATTCTTGAATTTGTTATAAACAATTTCGATCTTGTCATATGCCCCTGTGGTAAACAGATCCATCAACTCCTCGGCAATGACCGCCACATTATCGAACGTTAGGTCGTCATAAACTGAACTGTGGTTGGCGATAACCTTGTTCTTTTTCTTTAAAATATCGTTGGCCTTCTTTCCAATGGCAACAAAATCTACCTGTTTGTCCGCATAGGTCTCCCTTGCCAGCAGCGCACTTTGCTTTAGGATATTCGTGTTAAATGCACCGCATAAACCCCGGTTAGAGGTTATGGCCACGATCAAAACCTTTTTCACTGGACGATTATCGGCAAACTTGCTCCCGGAATCCGCATCCAAACTAGCACTAAGGTTTTGCAAAAGTTCCGATAATTTATCGGAATATGGGCGCATTGCGGTAATGGCATCCTGGGCCTTCTTCAACTTGGCAGCAGATACCATTTTCATGGCACTGGTAATCTGCATCGTTGAAGATACCGAAGCAATCCTATTACGTATTTCTTTTAAATTGGCCATAGGCTCCACTTAAGCTCTCCCAAGGAGAGGAATACTGTGTTAGACATTCATTTATTCACTTTTTCCTATCTTACTTTGTCCAAGAAGACGGAAAGAAATACTCTCTTAATATTTAGCGGATAGATCTTTGGCCACAGAAGTTAAAACATCTATCACCTCATCTGTCAACTTTCCTGCCTTAAGCTGATCCAGAACATCCCTGTGCTTAGCATTCAAAAACTCCAGATAGTCCCTCTCAAACTCCTTTACCTTCTCCACAGGAACTTTGCTCAACAAGTTCTTGGAACCGGCATAAATTATAGCTACCTGATCTTCTACTGTAAAGGGATCGTTCTGTGCTTGTTTAAGAATCTCAACATTTCTACGTCCTTTTTCAATAACATTCAAGGTAGCGCCATCCAGATCCGAACCAAATTTGGCGAAAGCTTCCAACTCACGGAACTGTGCCTGATCCAATTTTAAGGTACCGGCCACCTTTTTCATTGATTTTATTTGGGCGTTACCTCCAACACGTGATACTGAAATTCCTACGTTGATCGCCGGACGTACCCCTTGGTTGAAAAGATCCTGGGTCAAGAAAATCTGTCCGTCCGTAATAGAGATTACGTTGGTAGGAATATAGGCCGAAACATCCCCTGCCTGGGTTTCAATAATGGGCAAAGCCGTTAATGATCCCCCACCTTTTACCATTGGTTTAAGTACGTCCGGTAAATCGTTCATGTTTGCGGCAATCTTATCGTCCGCGATAACCTTTGCGGCACGCTCCAATAATCTGGAGTGAAGGTAAAATACATCCCCGGGATAGGCCTCACGTCCTGGTGGGCGTCTTAACAATAACGATATCTCACGGTAGGCAACTGCCTGTTTTGACAAATCATCGTATATAATCAAAGCGGGTCTGCCGGTGTCCCTGAAATATTCTCCAATTGCCGCGCCGGCAAATGGTGCATACACCTGCATGGAAGCAGGATCGGAAGCATTTGCCGCCACAATTGTGGTATAGGCCAAAGCCCCGGCGTCTTCCAATGTTTTGGCAATATTTGCCACCGTAGAGGCTTTTTGCCCTATGGCAACATAGATACAATATACAGGTTTACCTGCTTCGTAAAACTCTTTCTGATTTAAGATGGTATCCACACAAACGGTTGTCTTACCGGTCTGACGGTCGCCGATAACCAACTCACGTTGGCCCCTGCCCACAGGAATCATGGCATCTATGGCCTTAATCCCGGTCTGCAATGGCTCATTCACCGGCTGACGGAAAATAACCCCTGGTGCCTTACGCTCCAATGGCAGCTCATATAAATCCCCGGTTATCGGTCCCTTGCCATCAATGGGAGATCCCAGTGTATCTACAACACGGCCCACAATGCCTTCACCTACTTTAATGGAGGCAATGGTCTGGGTGCGTTTTACAACAGAACCTTCCTTTACATTTCTTGAGGGGCTCAACAATACAACACCAACGTTATCTTCTTCCAAGTTAAGAACGATCCCCTGAAGTCCCCCTTCAAATTCAACCAATTCCCCATATTGGACATTAGATAATCCATAAACCCTAGCGATACCATCACCAACTTGTAGAACGGTACCTACCTCGTTTAATGAAGCTGATGCTTCAAATCCCGACAACTGCTTCTTTAATATTGCTGATACTTCAGCGGCTTTTACTCCTGCCATTTGTTATAGATATAAGATTAGGACACCCTTGAAACCCAAGTCCGTCCAAAAAAATTATTTATAGACTATTTGTAAACTCTCTTTTCAAATTACTTAATTTATTGGCAATACTTGCGTCATATTGCAAATCTCCAACGCGCAGAATAAAACCTCCTATAATACGCTCGTCCACTTTGTTCTCTATAGTGGTTTCATTACCTGTAAGCTCGACTACTTTGCTCAATATCTGTTTCTCCAAATCGGTGCTTAAAGGAACCGCAGTGGTTACATATGCTACACCCTGACCTTTACGGGCTTCATTTAAAATAATGAACTTCTCGGCAACATCGCCCAAAATTGAAATACGTTTATTGTCCACCAAAGTGGAAATTAGTCCATTCGTAACAGCGTCGCAACCCTTGAAGATTTCCAATAATGCGTTCTTCTTAAGCTCACTCTTTAATACGGGACTTCCCAACATCTCCTGAAGTTCGGTACTATCAACTATAGTGGATAATATCTTACGAAAATCCTTCTCCACCTGTTCGGTAGCCTTGTTCTCTACCGCCAGATCCAATATTGCTTTTGCGTAACGTACGGCTGCTCTAGCTTCGTTCATATCCCTGTTCCTAATTTAGCTTGATATCCCCAATCATTTCCTCTACCAACTTCATTTGCTTGGCCTTATCGGAAAACTGTTCCCTTATGACCTTTTCGGCAATCTCCAAGGATAGGGTGGCCACTTCGTTCTTTATATCGGCAACGGCCGCTTTCTTTTCACTTTCAATAGCAAGTTGCGCCTGCTTGATCATTTTATCGGCCTCCGCCTGTGCCAATTCCTTGGCATCGGCAACGATTTTCTCCTTCATTTCACGCGCCTCTTTTATCATAGCCTCACGTTCTACCCTCGCTTCCTGTAAAAGACGTTCGCTATCGGCAGTAACATTTTGCATTTCCTTTTTGGCGTTTTCTGCTGCGGCCAATGCGTCCTTAATACCGGATTCACGATCCTCAACGGCATCCAGTATGGGTTTCCACGCAAATTTACGCAACAAGATAAGCACTGCTATAAACAATAACAATTGCCAAAAAAACAATCCAAATGAAAACTGCTCTATTAATTTTTCCATGTCCTAATTTATGAAATGTAAACGTTTAATTTTTAATTGTAAAAGAACAGCTATAACCAACCGTTATAACTGTTCTTTAATTTGTTTGACTAAGATGCGAAAAGCGCAGCAAAACCAATACCTTCGATAAGTGCAGCAGCAATCAACATTGCTGTTTGAATCTTACCTGAAGCCTCTGGCTGACGAGCGATGGCATCCATAGCGGAACCACCAATTTTACCAATACCTAAACCAGCACCGATAACGATCAATCCAGCTCCTACAATAGTTGGGATTTCCATAATATATAAAATTAATTATTAAACATTCTACTTTTAGTGATCGTGATGCTCCTCAACGGCCGAACCGAAATACAGGGCGGACAACATCGTAAATATGTAGGCCTGCAAGGCCGCTACCAACAACTCCAGTAAAGAAAGTGCAAAGGCCAAACCAAAGGACAATGGACTCCCTATCCAGTTTTTGAAAATAAACATCATTCCCAATATACTCATTAAGACCACGTGGCCCGCGGTAATGTTCGCATACAAACGAATCATTAAGGAGAAAGGCTTGATAATGGTTCCCAAAAGCTCGATCGGGGCCAAAACAACTTTCATAAAGACGGGTACATCCGGCATCCAAAAAATATGCTTCCAGTAATTCTTATTGGCGGTAAACGTAGTGATCAAATAGGTCAGGATGGCCAAAGCAAAAGTTACCGCAATATTATTGGTAACATTTACCCCCAATGGCGTAAGTCCCAAAAGGTTTATAATCCATATAAAGAAAAATACCGTTAACAAATAACCCATATATTTCTTGTAATGCTTCTTTCCAATATTGGGAATAGCAATGTCGTCCCTTATATAAAGAATAATTGGCTCCAATAAGCGACCTATGCCTTTTGGCATGGCACTGGTTTTGTAGGATTTGGCCATTCTGCCAAACATAAACAGCATCAAGGCCGATACCAAAAATATAAAAACAACATTTTTGGTAATGGAAAAATCCAACGGTTTTACATTGGTCGCATGATGGTCCTCATCGTAGTTGATGGTCCCCTCGGCATCGGTCTTCACTATTTTTCCATGGTAAAGGGCGTAATAATTCCCATCCACTTCCGCCACAGATTCCCCATGGTGAAATTTGGACGATGAGAACACCTTTAGACCGTTATCCCACAAAATTACGGGCAGTGGAAAACCCACATGTTCATTTTTTTCCTCATCTATGGTAAAAAGGGTAAAATCATGGGAATCCAACAAGTGATGTCCAATAAATTCCTTGATTTCGGTTTTTAGGCTTCCTTTTTCCCCACTGGACGAGTGGCCCTTTTCTTGTGCGAAAGCATTGATACCCAGAAGAAGTGTAGCAACAAAAAGAAATTTGACGTAAAATGGTTTTTGCATATCGCTTAAAATATCGGTCTCAAAAAATCCGTGCAAATGTACGCTTTTATCTCAAAAAGAAAAAAGCATTAATCGGTTTATTTTGGACCTTACTTAAAAGTAATTTGGAAAACAAAATTGAAGCTAACTATTTAGCATTCTGGCAGTAAAGAACGTCTCCAAAAGTAGGCACAGCAAATAGGGAATAAAAAAAGTAGTAAACTCCAAAGATTCCATATTCCCATCTGTGTTGTAGAAAGGATAAAAAACGAGAAAGAAAAATAAAAACTTGAGCATACTGCCCCCTAAAAAAAGAAATCCGATCTGATCCCTCCATTTCTCCCGAAACAAGTAAAGCACCGAAAATATGATCAGGGCCAACACCACATTGAGCAGATACGCCAAAACGATCATATGGTCCAACAAAGGAAATCCGAATAAATAAAGTATGAGAAGATGCAGGCAAAAAACCAAAAGGCTCAACAATACCAAGCAAAGGTAAAAAGTAAATAAAAGTGGATTCCGGTTATTATTGGACATTAATACTTTATGCGTTTCAATTGCTGCAAAACCAAATAAATGGCAACAGCCACTCCCAGTAGGGTAAGTATAATAACAAAGGTTTTGGATTCCATTTCAAAATATCCATCCAACCACTTTCCTCCCTGGGCGGCCAAAAAAATGATGCCTCCCATTTCTATGGCAATCCCTGTAAGGATTGCCGCATTTTTTAAACCATTGTTATCTTTAGGACGCTTTGGCTGGCTCATTGGTGGTTGCTGACTGTTTCATTGGGCTATTTACTGCACCTTTCCCCTCCCTGCCCTTCATGGTACAGGACGCATTGAAGGTAGCACCTGGATCGACCGCCAATTTGGACACTATAACGGTACCCTCAATTACAGCGGAAGACTTTAAGGTCAAGAGATCGGACACAATTAGCTCTCCGTTAAAATTACCTTCAATATCGGCATTGACACACTCCACTTTACCATGGATATAACCATCTATTCCTATGACCACTTTTCCTGAGGTCTTTACATTGCCATCCAATTTTCCATCGATCCTAAAATCGGCCTCGGAGACAATATCCCCTTTGATTTTGGTGTTTTTCTCAATTCTATTTGGTTGTCCGCCTAATTCTGTCATAACACGGGGTTTTTTGTTATCTGAAAACATTTTGCTAAGGTTTTGGGGTTTATTGCTGGGCTCTATAATCTGCTATGTTCTTATGTACTTGAATTATTTTATAGTTGTTGGATAAAATTACGAAATTCTCATCATCGATCCGGTAATCCTTATTGTTTTTTATCAATTCTGCGTAGCCAAGGGCAAAGTCCTTGGATTTAAAACCGTGAACCACTACAAATTGATCCTCAAGATTATAGATATCCTTTGAGACCATATTCTTATAGTTCAGTTCCTTAATGGATTTTTCCAAAAGTTCCTTGAGCCTTAGGGCCTTTTTATCATCCTTAATTTTAAGCGGAAATACCAACTTCCAATTACCGGAACCTGTAGATTCTGTTTCGTTGGAAAAATCTTTAGGTTCCAACTTTGGTAATTGTTCCGCCACCATGCTCTGTGCTTTTTTCCCTTCCGGACTATTGGGATAATTTAGGGCCACATAATTCAATGCCTCCCTGTACTCTTCAAACCCTTGTAACCTACCAATGGCGTTGGCCTTTAACATTTCAAATTTTGGAACAATAGGGTCCCCGGTATATTTACTTATATTTTCTTCGGCCCCTGTAATTACTTGTAAAAACCCCTGATTTTGGAACAGCTTGTACAGGCGTTGATATTTGGCATCCGGACTATCTGCACTTCCCGTTAAAATGGCCTGTGGATTTAAAAGAATTTCCGCATATCTGGATTCGGGATGGTTTTTAATGATATCATATTTCATATCCGTTGCCAACGCACTTCCGGACTCTTCGTATATCTTGTATAGGTTGTATTTGGATGGGATTATCAACCTTTCCTCCGGATTGGATTTTAGAACGCTCTCCAATTTGCCCGCGGCCAAAAGGTTTTCCTTAAATTTTTCCTTATAGATCAACCCTAATTGATAATTGGCAAAATTGCGCTCGGTCCTTAAGCTATCTACCAGCTTTGGGTCCGTAGGTATTTTACCCAAGTAGAAGTCAACATTGTATTTTTCCTCTTCCCCTATTGCTGCAACATAATTCGATGACGTATTGGACGGGTTTTCTCCATTAACCTCCTGATTTTGCCCTTTTGATTTATTGGACCAACGCCAATCGTCCTCTAGGCTCCTCTTCCCCCATCTGGTCTTAAAATCGTTCTTGCCATAACCCAAGGTAGTAATGTTATAAAAATAAAACTTGCCCTTGTTCTCCTTTCCCCCCTTGGTTTTACCAAAGGCGGCAAAACCGGCATTGGCCATACTTTCCTCTTTCTTTCTGTCCTTTTCGGCCACCTCCTTTAATTGGGCAATATGGCCCTCGAAATAGCTTATCCTATCTTTAATTGGAAGCTCGTATAAGGTAATTACACTATCCGTATACTGTACCACCTCCTCATACTTAATAACATCCTCCAAATTGTCCAGTTTCTTTTTAACCTCCCTGTATTTCTTGGTGTTTTCATTGAGGTTCTGCAATACACTGTCATAATAGGCCCCGGAAGGTTTGTATTCATTCCGGTCAAAATTATAGATCGCCAAATTTTCATAGTTGAGGGCGTTCAATTGGGGCATATTTTGGGTGGCCCTTAAGGATTTGTTATAATATAACAGCGCCAAACTATCGGATTTATTTGCTAAATGGAATTCCGCTATCTGACGGTATATCTTGTTCAGGAAGGGCCTATTTTCCCGGTCTTCCTCCAATTCCGTAAGATACCCGTACAATTCCTCCCTGTTGTCATCCGTAAGTTCGGTATTCTGAATTTTTTGCAAATGCGCATTGATCATATATACCCTGGGCGATTTCCTGTTGAGATCGATCACCTTATCAAAGGCATAATTGGCGCTGTCCCTATAACCCAATTGATTGTACAATTGGCCAATAATGTATAAGTAGCGCCCTTTTTCAGGATTCTTTTTGGTATAGACCGAGGCAATCTTTAATTGCTGGATGGCCGTATCCGGAATTTTTAGATTGATGTAGGCCTGACCCATCATGGAACGGGCATCGGCATATTCCTGATCACTTAAATATTCCTGTTTTATTAAACGCTTTAAATTCTTCAGGGCAAGCTCTTCATTTTCTAAACGAATATTCACCTTTTCCCTCCAAATGGTTGCTTCATTAAGTTTATCGCTCTGGGTATATTTATTTAGGATATAGTTGAAAGATTCCAAAGCGGGCATATACCGCTGATCAAAATACCGGGCCTTGCCCAAAAGTAAAAAGGCCTCATCGGTCTGGGGGTTTCGCTCCTCGTCCTGTATGTCCATACTGTGCTTTTGTATGGCCTTGGTAGCCTTTTCCTCGGCAAGAAGGAAACTGGGGTTGTTGTCTTCGGAATCCAATTTTATGTCTTCGGTGACCTCCAGTCTTTCCACTGGCAATACTTCCCAATAGTTGTCCTGATATACGGCATTGAGACCTTCACGCCCTGCCTCGAAGGCAATATTACCATTGTACAAGGTATTGTACTTGGTATTTAATGCATGCCAATTACGGTTTAAAAGGGCGTCTTTCTTGGTAGAACAGGCATTAAAGGCCAATCCTCCAAAAACAATTGAAAGTATAAGTGTATTGCGAAGCTTCAAAATTCTATGTATTCGTACCTAACCTTAACTTAAAAACGGCCGGATTATTATGTAGTTGGTCGACAAAAACAGCATTATTTTTAGTGATTGGACAAAGAAAATGATAAGGGACCATATCCGCAGCAAAAAATGAAACTTACCATTACCTATCCTTTAAAGGATACAAAACCACATTGAAGGGAGCGGGCGAAAATATCCTTGGATGACAATGCCATTATTGGCTACAGGACAATTTATCCTCCGAAAAAAACTTCCAATTCCTTAAGCGTCTCCGTAGAGGTACTGATATCCTTTACCAACTCGCCCTTATTGAGTACAACGATCCGCTCACAAACCTCGGTAACATGAATAAGATCATGACTGGAAACCAAAACGGTAACTCCCTTATTGGCCGCCAAATCCTTGATAATCCCTTTAAGTTTTATTTGTGTAGTTGGGTCCAAGTTGGCAAATGGTTCGTCCAAAATAATTACTTCGGGATCCCCAATGAAGGAAGCAACAATACCTGCCTTCTTCTGATTTCCTTTGGACAAATCCCTCAAGTATTTTTTCTGGCCCAAAATTTCATCGTGAAAAAAATCTTCGAACCCGTCCAAGAGGTTATCTATATCGGCCTTGTTACGGCCCCTCAGTTCCCCGATAAAATAGAAGTATTCCTCCGGAGTTAAGTATCCTATTAAAAAAGTTTCATCAATAAATGCCGAAGTAAATGGTTTCCATGCCTCACTGGAATCTACTTGAACACCATTATTTGCGATATGTCCGGTAGTGGGCTGGATTAAATCCAGCATCAAACTAAAAAAGGTAGTCTTTCCTGCTCCATTATTGCCCACCAGACCAAAACTCTGTCCTTTCGGGATTTCCAAATTTTCAATATTCAAAACAATGGATTCCCCATACTTTTTTGTTAAATTTTGGACTGAAATCATATATATTCCTTTTATGCTTTTTGTTTGTAGGCCGCAAGCGTCTTATACTTTTCCTTTTTGTAGATGGACTCAATCATGGCAAATGCCTTATTTCTAAAGCCGAATCCGATAACCCCGGCCATACCTACAAAAATATAGCCCGCGGTCGGGCCAATAGAATAATGTCCCAGGGCATAGACTCCCAAGGGTAAAATTAGTTTGGGCAACGTCAATAACAGGGTTTTTGCATTAAAGGCCTGCTTATCCCCAAATGCCTTTTTATTGGATGTTAGTTCAATGGGTGTCTTAATATAGGCACCGGCCCATAGTACCATATAGGAATTGATACCAATATTATAAATGGCCCCTACTATAACCGCCAAATAGGTATCCCAGCCAAAGTATATATAGAAGGAGGCAAGAATGGTACTTACTACCGTAGCTATAATTATCAAATACCATTTGGAAGTTAAATATTCCCTATACCTAATATTCTGACTCATCATTAAGGGATAGTACGAACTGTCCCAACTGGGCACGAACTGACCAAAACTGAACAAGAAGCCTCCGGAAATAAAAATCCCGGCAAATATTTTCCAAACAGGACCGTCATATGCCTCTACGGCACCGGTAAAGAAGAACAGTCCATAAAAAATAAAGAAAAAACTCATTATTACGGCGGTTTTTGATCTCTTGTTCCTCCTTATCAATTTTATATCGTTCTTTAAAAAAGTACCCAAATTCCCAAAACGGTTCAACCAGGCATAGTCCTCCGTTTTTGCCATCGATTTCTTTCCTATTAACCCCGCATCCAGATACATATGCCTTTTAAAATAGGAAAAAGCGGAAAATACCAATGCTATTAGCAATCCACATATTAAAAGAGCCATCCAGGGTAACTCGTAAAGTGCATTAAAAAATGGTGCGCTATAGACCGTTATATTAAATAGTTCAGAATACTGACAAATACCCAGAACCGTAAATAGGCCTAGCAATACGTAAAAAACATTGTCCTTATTATTTACCAGTACGTTTATAAAATTATTGCAGAAAAACAGTGCCATGATTCCCAAATGCCAACCAATGACCCCCAAAGGTGGGTAGCCCTCCATCAATAGTACTATGGAAAAGGGTATAAAGAAAAAGGCATGTGACCAATTAAAAAATGAGACTACCGTTTTCCCCAAGGAATACCACACTATCCTACTTTTGTCAATAGGAATGTAGAGCAAAGGCTTTATATTGGTAATGGGCATTTTCTGAAGCATATACCTCACATAAAGGTCACCCACCAAATAATAGACTATGAACCGATTCACTACCAAGAGCGGATCTCCCCAACCTTGCTTTTCAATGATATAAAAAGCCCCTATTCCAAGGCCCAGAAATACGGCCATAAAATAGAATACTCCCAAGACCATAAAAATCTTTAATGGCGAGATTGGCTTTAAACGAGGCAGATCTATAAAAGGATTTCCATTCTAGTGTAAGAAATTGCTTTAACATGCATTGGAGAGTTAAACCTGATAGATTAGTGCCCAATTTAGGGTATTTGTTACAAACTGCCGGTATTTTTTTAATTTCCCGTTTTAAATCCTCCCTGCTTTGCTTAATTTTGCACCAAAGATTTAATATGGCCCACTTTCATTCGCTTACCGTTCAAAAAATTAAACCACTTACCCCAAACTCAGTGGCGATAACCTTTGCCATTCCCAAAGAACTGATCCAGACATTTTCCTTTACGGCAGGTCAGTACATCACCATTAAAAAGGAAATAAAGGGCAAGGAATTGCGCAGGGCCTATTCTATTAGTTCCTCCCCTAAATGTGCGGGCATTACCATTGGCGTCAAGAAAGTGGACAAGGGTGGATTCTCGGATTTTGCACATAACAAACTTAAGGAAGGTGATGTATTGGAAGTAATGCCCCCGGAGGGCCGGTTTATTTTTAAACCTTCCCCAAGCCCAAAAAACATAGCTGCCTTTGCGGCAGGCAGCGGTATTACCCCAATTATGAGTATCGCCAAAACCGTATTGGAATCCAATGCCAAAAACAATTTTGTGCTGGTTTATGGGAATAAATCATATAAGGAAACCATGTTCTATACCGATTTGGTAAAGCTCCAGCTAGAATATACCAATAGGTTTCATATCTATTTTATATTGAGTCAGACCCAAGAGGACGAATCCATTTTTGGCCGTATAGAGACCTCAACGGTGAACTATATACTTAAAAACAAACATAAAAATCTAGAATTTAACGATTACTATCTATGTGGCCCCGAGGCAATGATACAGTTGGTGACCGAAAACCTTAAGGACAAGGGCATTTCCGAAGATAAGATCCATTTTGAATTGTTTACCGCTACGGAGATAAAGGATGAGCTTCCTGAAAGATTGGAAGGCAAGACCCAACTTACGGTTATTTTGGACGATGAGGAGTTTTCCCTATCCATGGACAAGGGTGGCTTGGTATTGGATGCCGTTCTAAAAGAGAATATAGATGCCCCCTATTCCTGTCAAGGTGGCGTATGCAGCAGTTGCATTGCCCGAATCAAGGAAGGAAAGGCCAACATGGTAAAAAACCAAATTTTAACGGATAGCGAAATAGCGGAAGGATTGATCCTTACCTGCCAGGCACATCCCACAACCCCAACGCTTACGGTGGATTATGATGATGTGTAAATGGCAGTAGACAAAAAATGAAAATAAAACCTAAACAAAAAAATAAGTAAGGTTTTATATTGGTAAATCAGGTTTAAAACCCCTTCTTTTTATCTCCCCATAAACTTATTTTTCCTAAAATAGAGAAGTACCTTTAAATTTAAGAGGTGCTAAAAGTTTGTTGCATTAGCCTTACAGCATGTTCGTAACCAATGGCATAGGCTTTTTCAATTCCTTTTTTGTCCAGTATCCCGATAAGTTCCAAAGCCTTGGGCTCAAATAATAGGTCACATTTATTGACTTTGTTTCTGTTAATGGCATAAACCATTAAAGAGGTAGTCCTATTCGCCAACTGCAAGGACGATCTTATTTTTTCTTTGGGAATTTCCTTGATTCCGGAGACATTGCTCCCAATGACAAAATCTGATGAAACGGCAACCTCATCATAGGGAAAATTGTTCATAATACCCCCATCTGCATATAGGCGTCCATTGATAGCCACCGGACTAAAGACTGGCGGCAATGCCGCAGAAGCCAACAAGGGCTTAATCAATTCCCCCTTGGAAAATACTTTTTCATCCCCTTTCTGCAAGTCGGTAGCTACTACATAAAGCTTGCGCTGCAAGGATTCAAAGGAATTTTCCGGAAAATATCTCGCCAAAAGATCAAAATACCGGTCCGTATCCAAAAGGCCTGGTTTTAATATCGTCATAAAATGATAGCGGAAAAGTGGCGTTTCCTTAAAGAATTGAAGCATTTCCGAAACAGGATTGCCGTTGGCATATAATGCTCCTATCAAAGCCCCTACACTGGTACCAGAAACGGTCCTAGTATTAATTCCAAATTCGTTAAGGGCCTGGATCATTCCTATATGCGCCATACCTTTAACACCCCCACCGGACAACACCAATCCAACCGATTTTGATTTTATTTCCGATAAATCCATTTCAGCCCTAGTATATTATAGCTGCCTTACAGCAAGAAAATAACCGCCAAACACTAGCCCTAAATTACCAATATCCCCTTTAACTTTAAAATATCCGATTAGAAATAAACAGGCAGCTACAAACTACATGGTTGGTAGGCCGACTCCGGCCAAGCCACTTTTGACAGATTTTAACCGATAATCGGCCCATTAGTTCCATAAATCGGATTTTTAATTTGATCCCTTCCGGGTTTGTGTGTAAAAAACCGACCGTACAGTATGTTCGGCTAAAAAGTTACCATTGCTTACTTTTACGTAAGCGAAAGGGAATACAGCTCCCTCTCAATTGATATGCTTTTGTTGATCTGGGCCAAAAAGAAATCGCAATGGCCAATAATTCTAGTGCAATAAATACACCAAGAAAATAGCCGGTATAAAATAAATGGCTATGGTCCTTGCCCCATCGTAATCCTTCGCCACCCGCTGGCCAAGTAGTAACATCAACAAGGCCAGACAGGCAAGAATAGCACCGGCAAAGGCCATTGAACCATCTGCTTGAACGATGAGCATATAAAATCCTATGGTACAGAACACTCCTGTCACAATTTCGGTTACCATAACCGTCCCCAACAACAAGGGAACCATATTTTTAAATGGTGTTTGGGAAAAATGGCTTTTTAACCAAGACAAATTGCCCTTCCAATCCAAGATCTTATCCATTGCACTTTGAAGAAAGGTAATGGTCATAAATAGAAGAAGAAGTAATTCTGTAGGATAGGTCAATAGGTTGTCCATGGTCATGACTTTAAGATTTTACAATTCCTTTACGCGGCTTTTTTGTGCAGCAATCGGGTTAATTTTATGGATAGATCCATGAGGATCAGTTTGGAATTCCCATTTCTTTCAATGTGATAAATGGCATCCTCCAATTCCTGTACTATGTGAACAATATTGTTTTCATGAACAAATGGGGCAAACTTTTCCAATTGAAACCCCTCTACATGAATCCGCATAAAAGCTAATTCACGGGTGTTGTAATTGATCATAAGGGCCTGCCTCATTACGGACATACAATAATTCAAGAACTTTTTCTGGGTCTCCCTACCGGTCTTTGCCACCACCTCGCTCCAAGAGATAAGATCGTGGATCGCCGCTTTGTTGCCCTTGGCCTTAAAGGCGCTTCTAACCCATTGCACAAACCACTTCTCGAAAACCAAATCCTCGGAATCGTTGTTCATGAAATCGAGCGCCTTATTAAAATTACCATTGGCTTCATGCGATATTCTATGGGCGTCCTCCTCGGAAACTCCCCTTTCAATGAGGGCTTGGGAAATAGCTTCTTCAGCCAGCCGAGGAAAATGCAATATTTGGCACCTAGATCGGATCGTCTGAATTATTTGTTCTTCATCTTCTGCGATCAAAATCAATACCGTTTTGTCCGGCGGTTCCTCAATCAATTTCAGCAATTTGTTGGCGGTAGCGGTATTCATTTTGTCGGCCATCCAAATAATCAGGGCCTTATATCCCCCTTCGTAGGATTTCAGGGAAAGTTTCTTTACCACATCCTGGGCCTCGTCCACACCGATCTGTCCCTGTTTATTTTCTATCCCGATTAATTTATACCAATCAAATAAATTTCCATAGGGCTGCTCCTTTATAAACTGGCGCCATTCCTCCAAATAATGGTCACTAACGGCATGACTTTTTACTTTTTCCGAATTGGATACCGGAAAGGCAAAATGCACGTCCGGATGTGCCAAGGCATTAAATTTAGTGTTGCAGGCATTATTGCCGTTGTTATTTTCCCCCTCACTATTGCCACAGATCAGGTACTGCACATAACACAACGCTATTGGCAAGGTGCCACAGCCCTCCGGCCCAACAAATAATTGGGCATGCGGTATACGGCCTGCATCGGCACTGGATACCAGATGCTTTTTTATATGGGAAAGTCCTAAAATATCCTTGAATAACATGGTTCAAATATAGCAGTTTTTATCCTAAAATTACTTGCTTCCGGATGTCTGGAAATTTTAAGGACAACCATCTATTCTTTTCAAAACACAAGTCCACATGCTGTCTGACTTGCAACCAATTGCAATTTTATAATCAACATTGAACAATAAGCCACGCAAATAAATGGAATAGTCTCTTTATACACTACCCATAAATCTTTACATTTGTCACTCTCTAAAAATAAATGGCAAATGAAAACCATCAACGATTATAATTTTAAAGGTAAAAAAGCATTAATAAGGGTAGATTTTAATGTTCCATTGGACGCGGACTTTAAGGTAACCGACGCCAATAGGATCGAAGCGGCAAAACCCACTATAATAAAAATATTGGAAGATGGCGGAAGTGCCGTACTAATGAGCCATTTGGGAAGGCCGGATGGAAAAGCAAATCCAGATCTATCCCTAAAACACATCTGCAACAAGGTATCCGAAGTACTTGGTGTAACGGTAAAATTCTCTACTGAAAGCATTGGTCCCATAGCTGAAAAAGCGGTTGCCGAATTAAAAAGTGGGGAAGTTCTTTTATTGGAAAACCTTCGATTTCATGCTGAAGAGGAAAAAGGGGATAAAAACTTCGCGGAAAAATTATCCGAATTAGGGGATATTTATGTAAATGATGCCTTTGGAACTGCCCATAGGGCCCATGCCTCGACCACGATAGTGGCGCAATTTTTTCCTGACAAAAAATGTTTTGGATTTTTGTTGTCCAAAGAAATTGAAGCCATAGAAAAAGTAATGAGAACTGGGGAAAAGCCAGTGACCGCTATTTTGGGAGGGGCAAAGGTATCTTCCAAAATTACGATCATCGAAAACATACTTGATAAAGTAGATCATCTGATTATTGGTGGTGGAATGACCTACACCTTTGTTAAGGCCAAAGGAGGAAAGGTAGGAGATTCTATCTGTGAGGACGATAAAATGGAATTGGCCTTGGAAATCCTTGAAAAGGCCAAGCAAAAAGGAGTAGAAGTCCATATTCCTTTAGACGTTTTGGCTGCGGACGACTTTAACAACAGTGCCAAAACCAAGGTGGTCAACTCCAACGAGATCCCTGATGGCTGGCAAGGTTTGGACGCAGGCCCAAAAACCTTGGAAATATTCAAGGAAGTAATCTTGAAATCGAAAACCATTCTATGGAATGGTCCAATAGGGGTTTTTGAAATGGAAAGCTTTGCCAAGGGCACCATTGCCATTGGTAATTTCATTGATGAAGCAACCAAAAAAGGTGCGTTTTCATTGGTGGGTGGCGGAGATTCTGTGGCCGCGGTAAAGCAGTTTGGTTTTGAGGACAAGGTAAGTTATGTGTCTACAGGGGGAGGGGCCATGTTGGAAAGCCTAGAAGGTAAAACCCTTCCTGGTATAGCAGCAATATTGGCTTAAATACACCGTTATTTAAAAAGGGTCTTACGGTTTTTGATCTACTTTTAAAAATTAAATTTTAAAGTTCAGAAAAAAATCACGATTTTAGTCTGCCCCGCTTAAAAAAACAAACCTTATGAATACTTCCAAATATATCTTATTGGGCGTCTTGTCTATGGGTTTCTGGGTTACAGGCGTAGCACAGGAATTTGATTCCATACCCACTGCAAAGCAGGATCATAAAATCTTAAAATCAAAAGAAATTGTAGTGGATACTGCCGCCATGGATATGGAAGGTGTCGAGCAGATGGAAACAATGGAGGCCAAGGATGGGATTCAGGACAATCCATTGCTTTTGGTGAAAGGTCAAAAAAAGTACAATTTAAAGGATCGTCCGGAAACTGCAAAATTCGATAGCCTCTGGATGAAGGAACTATACGACAGCTCCTCCTTATTCGATTCCATTTATCAGGACATTACTACCCTGGAAATAGATTCTGTATATCACTTCAATGTAGACACGGACACCTTAAAGGCCAGATTGAAGCTCCTAAATCAAAAAACGCCCTTTAATATTGTCTACAACCCCTCTCTGGAAAATGTAATACGCTACTTTCTTACCCGTAAACGGGATATGATGAGCAGAATGTTGACCATTAGCCAGTTTTATTTCCCCTTGTTCGAACAGGAATTGGACAATCAAGATGTACCCTTGGAACTTAAATATTTGGCCATTGTGGAATCTGCACTTAATCCGAGGGCACGTTCTAGAGTAGGTGCTACTGGATTGTGGCAATTTATGTATGGGACCGGAAAAATGTACGATTTGGACGTAAGCAGTTATGTAGATGAGCGAAGCGATCCCATTAATTCAACCAAAGCGGCAAGTTTGTACCTTAAAAAGCTTCACGATATCTTTAATGATTGGGATTTGGCCCTGGCGGCATATAATTCAGGGCCCGGAAACGTAAACAAGGCGATAAGAAGATCTGGGGGTTATAAAAATTACTGGAACATAAGAAGAAACCTGCCCCGGGAAACTGCGGGCTACGTACCTGCATTTTTGGCTACCATGTATATTTTTGAATATGCGGAAGAACATGGTTTTACAAGGCAGGTCACGGATCGTCCCTATTTTGAGACCGACACCGTTCATGTAAAGAGCACTATTACCTTTAATCAAATCTCGGAATTGGTAGACGTTAGTGAAGAGGAATTGGTATTTTTAAATCCTTCATACAAATTAAAGGTAATCCCCTATGTCAAGGACAAAAATTATGCCCTAAGGCTCCCAGTGGATGCGTTGGGGAAATTTGTAGCCAACGAGGAGGCCATCTATGCCCATGTACAGAATCAACTGAAATCCAAAGAAGAGCCCTTGCCACAAATAATACAATCGCAAGATCAAATAACCTATAAGGTACGTAGTGGCGATTTCTTGGGAAAAATTGCAGAAAGATACGGGGTGGGTGTTAGCCAAATTAAAAATTGGAACGGTCTGCGAAGCAATAACCTTAGAATAGGGCAAAGATTGACTATTTACCCAAGAAAAATTCCTTCATCAATAAGCTCATCAAACACAGCTAAAAGTTCAGAAAATACAGTGGCGACGGCGGGTGTCAAGGTACATACGGTTAAAAGTGGGGACTCCCTCTGGACTATTTCCAAAAAATATCCTGGAATTAGTATAGATAATTTACGAAAATGGAACGGTATTAGTGGTAATGACATAAAACCGGGCACAAAGTTAAAATTGTGCGATTGTTCTTCGTAAATAAATAACAATATGAAAAAAATTGGTGCAGTAGTAGTATTACTTTCTTTGATCATTATCTCTTGTGGGGAAAAAGAAAAAAAGAAATATCTGCCGGAATCCGTGGGTGCCATAAATTCTTTGGCCGTTGTAATAGAGAACGAACTATGGCAAGGACAGGTTGGGGACCATGTAAGACAGCATTTTGCGGCACCCGTTCTGGGCCTTCCTTGGGAAGAACCCCTATTCACCATCAACCAAATGCCCCCAAAAGTGTTCTCTGGTACCATTATTCAAACCCGTTCGGTGCTTTTTGTGGCCAAGGATACGTTGAGCCTTGCCCATATTAAAACAAATGTTTATGCCACTCCCCAAAAAGTTGGTGTCATCAAAGGAAGAACGGATGAGGAAATTATTTCAAATTTGGATGCCAAAGCCGATGGGATTATCAAGGCATTCAAGGAGGTTGAAATACAAGAATCGCAAAAACGTTTCTTAAAATCACTTAGCAAGGAAACGGTTTTGAACGACAAATTGGGAATTACCCTGTCCCTACCCTCGATTTATAAGGTGGGCAAACAGGAAAACAACTTTATATGGATCGATAGGCAGATTCAAAAAGGGAGTATGAATATTATCGCATATGATATTCCCAATGATTATTTTAAAAACGATTCCACCTTTGTCAAGGATATTGTGGCCATGCGGGATTCTATAGGCAAGAGATATATTCCAGGACCCGATGTACCAGGAAAAATAACCTATATGATTACCGAAAAAGCCTTTGCCCCCTATGTTTTCCCTGTGGAAGTTGCTGGTAGAAAAGCTGCCGAAGTTAGGGGAATATGGGAGATAAGCGGATATCCTATGGCCGGACCCTTTCTGACCTATATCATCAACGATGACAAAAATAACAGGAAAGTGGTCATTGAAGGTCTTGTTTTTGCTCCGGCTACAGAAAAAAGGGACGATATGTTCCAACTGGAAGCCATTTTAAAAACGGTAAAATTCTCGGACCAAAAATAATTACTTGGACATGAATTAAGATAACTGCAAAGGGGCCCTTTTATAGGCCCTATTTTTTTTTTGCCCATTCCGGCTTGAAAATTAATACAAATGTCCTTAAAACGCATCAATATAATCGCTGGCGCGAGCGTCATGCTCGTGCCCTAATACAATTCTCAGCAATAAGTCTGTGAGCCGATAGCTAGGCTCCTACTGTGAACAAAAAATACTTCGATTTCCCAACGAATGTTAAGCTGCTTTTTTTCTGTTGGGCTGAATAAGTAAAGTTTTGATGCGTAATTTAAAGGCACGAGCATGACGCTCGCACCAGGATAGGAACTTGGGTAGATCAATAACAATACTAAACAGTATATTTATTGGATTGGAAGCATAATAAATCGCCTATTCCATAAAAGAAAGACGGCCTATAACCCTATTGACAAGGTGTATGTCCAAATATTACATCTTTACTATGATAAATTCCGAACGCCTATTAAGCTCGTGTTTCTCCCTGCTACAGCGAACCCCATTTCCACATTCATTGATCAAACGTTCCTCCCCGTAGCCAATGGCACTTTCAATACGGTCTGCCGAAATACCTTTGGAAATAAGATAGGCCCTTGTGGACTTGGCTCTTTTGTCCGATAGGTATTTATTATAGGCATCCGGCCCCCGGGAATCGGTATGGGATTCAATCTTAATCACCATATCCTTATACTCGGTCATCACCTCCACCAATTTATCAAGTTCCAGCGATGCATCCTTTCTAATGTAGGATGCATCAAAATCGAAGAAAATCATATCGGTCTTTAGCTTTTTTATCCCGTCTTCTATGACTATGAGCTCCTTTAGCCTTTTCATGGAAATATCCACATTTACCACCTCATTTTTCTTGGTTTCCGCTGTAACCACATTTTCAAAGAATTCGCTCCTAGTTGTTTTAATCGTGTATTTGGTATTGGAATCCAAATCTTCAAAGACAAAGGAACCGTCATCTTCCGTAACCATTTCCTTTAATTTAATATTATTCCCATCCAAGAGGGCAACCAGGGCCTTGGGCATTACATCGCCGGTAATCAACTCGGTAACCACCCCGGAAATGGCATTCTTCACCACTTCTTCTAGCTGGAGTTTTTCAAAGGAATAAATATCGTCATCCCCCTTACCGCCACGTCTGTTGGATGCAAAATATCCTTTTTGGCTCCCTTCTTCAACGATATAGGAAAAATCGTCCTTATTACTGTTTATGGGCTGCCCCATATTGATTACCTCTTTAAAACCCTCCCCATCATAAGCAACTTCGTAAACATCCAGTCCCCCAAGTCCAACGTGGCCATTGGAAGCGAAATATAACTTCTCATCATTGATAAAGGGAAACATTTCCTTCTGTTTGGTATTTATTCCAGGGCCCAAATTTTTGGGCTCTGAATATCTTCCATTGTCCAATACATCTACCACAAAAATATCGGTGTCCCCTATGGTCCCCGGCATATCCGAAACAAAATAAAGTTTTTTCCCATCCGGACTCAAAGCAGGATGTCCCGTAGAATAGTCATCACTGTTGAAGGGAACCTCTTCGGCCTCCGTCCATTCCCCATCAATTTTTTTGGATGTGTATATTTTTAAATGGTTAATCCCATTCTTGTCCCTTCTCAGTTTTTTACCAAAATTATTTCTGGTGAAATACATGGTAGTATTATCGGGCGTAAAGCTTACCGATGCTTCATGGTACTTGGAATTTATCTTTTTTGAAAACTTAATTGCCTCCTTAAGGTCTTGGGATTCCTTATTTATTTTAGACACATATAGGTCCAAATAAGGTTGATTGTTCCATTTATACCTTCTGGTATTAAAAATGGAAGAATCTTTGGCCGATGCAAATACAATCTCGTCCTCGTTGTAGAACATGGGTGAAAACTCGGAATACTTGGTGTTTATGGCCAGGTTTTTAAGGCCGTATTTGAGTTCCGTATTTATAATATTGTCCAGGACGGCTTCTTTTTGGGTGGCATTAATATCCGATGTAAAGCCTACATTACCTTTTTGAACCTCTTTGTCGTATAGGCGCATCATTCTCTTGGACTTGGCATACTTGCCGTTGCCCTTCAAAGTATGGGCATATTTAAAAATTTGATCTGCCGACACTTCCTCTTCATATCTTTCAAATATGATATTGTAATAATAATAGGCTTTCGCCATATTCGTATTATAATAGTGGGCATCTCCAGCCTTTTGAAGAATTTCTAAGGAATAATTGTTGACATCCTTTTTTAAGGCTTCTTCATACAGCTCTGCAGCCTCAGCGTACCACATTTTATTAAAATATTCATCTGCTTTCTTAATAAGTCTAGCAGCATTGGCGTTGATGTTATTATTGGTATTACTTGCCTTTTCCCCTGTCTTAGGTAGATCATTTTTCCCAACGGGACTCAGCATATCATAAGTAACCTCTTCCACGGATAATCCCACCTTGGGCGGGGCATTCTTTGTCTTCGTCCCAGGTTTTTCTTCTTGATCAGGAGCTTTAAATGTTTTTGGATAATCCCGTACCTCTTGATCCAAAGTACTGTCCAATACGCTTTTGGGTAA
The DNA here is from genome assembly GCF_003426735.1 of Arenibacter sp. P308M17. Lineage (GTDB taxonomy): Bacteria > Bacteroidota > Bacteroidia > Flavobacteriales > Flavobacteriaceae > Arenibacter. The sequence continues at coordinate 16,744 of NZ_QVON01000001.1, read as the reverse complement.
AGGCAAATTTGAAACCGTGCCGTTCCCGTTTATTTCCAATTTCTTCGATTTACCGCCATTATCTATGTTCATTAACCAAAATGGATTGGTATAGCTGCCATCCAATTTGGAGTTACAAGCTACAATAGCGTTATCCAATGTATCAAACCTGCTCAAATAAACATAATTGAGCCCATTCCCTGAATAACTAATATTTCCCGCAGCAAAACCCTTTCCCTTTAATTTATGTACCAGATCTTGGGCATTGTCCAAATTGGCAAATACGCCAGCAATGATATAAAAGCCTTCATCGGCCCCTTTAATATTTTTAAACGTTCTGCTTTTAATGTGGTTTGCCGTAGCCCTCTTTCCAAACATTTCAGGGGTAACCCTACCAACAGATACATTGGATGCCCTATTGGTGTTTATATCTACATACGCAAACTGCTTGTCAATGCTGGAAGCAACTTTATTACTAATTCCTTGGGCACTGCCAATAAAAGTAAAGAATAGCAAGCAGGCTGTAAGAAGTTGTTTCATGTTTATTTTATTAAATGAAGTGATTTAAACTTCAATACCTTGAGGGTCCAATATTTATAAAATATAATGGCATAGGTAAAATTCATTATTTACTTGGAAATTACCGATAACTTATATATTTAATTTTCAACGCTAAAACTAAAGTGGATAGTGCCTCAAAAAAATTATTTGTTGTGAATACTTTCTTTTCATTGGTGTAATGGCCATTTAAAGAAATTTATTCAGCAATAAAGGAGAAAGGATTACCGTAATGCAGATAGGAGTATAATGCCGTAAGTGCTGTATCAATTCCATTTTCATCAATTGTCGGCGCAATATTAAATACAATAGATGACCATCAATTTCTACAAATATAGCTTGGAAACAAAATTAATATTTCGATTGGTGCTTTGTGGTTATAAAAAGAAATATTCCTTTCAACATAGATCAGCTATCCATCTTGGCAGAAATATCGGTCCTCACATCAAGCACTTATTAGGTTCTTCAATACCTTCTTTTATAGGGAATGGTGGCCCTGTTTAAACAAAAAAACACCCACGCAATGGCAGATGTTCTTTATAAATATTTAAATAATGACCTATTTTTCCTTTTTTTCTTCCAATTTATCCTCATCCTTGGAAGCATCTTTAAATTCTTTAATGCCGCTTCCCAGTCCACGCATCAATTCCGGAATTTTTTTTCCTCCAAATAATAGTAGGACAATGGCAACAACCAAGGCGATTTGCATTGGTCCAATGGCTAAGAATGTATTTAAAGTTATCATGATATAATAATTTAAGAACAACAAATGTACTAAAAAAGATGTTAGATTGCTGTTAATTTTAACGGCTATAATATATTTTAATTATTCTAATATTAGAATTTATTTTTCTTTTAGGCATTTTTGCAATGAAACTATTATGGAAAATCAAATTCTGCAAGAAAGGAATTAAAGTGAAATACTAAGCTTATCTTTGTTCAATATGGCTAAAAAGGTAAAGAAAAGAAAGGAAATTAAGCAGAAACTGCTACATAAATATCGTCTGGTAATTTTAAATGAAAGTACCTTTGAAGAAAAAATTTCATTTAAACTTAGCAGAATGAATGTTTTTGTAACGGGTTCCCTTTTCATTATTGGATTGATCGGGTTCACCATATTATTAATAGCGTTTACCCCCTTGCGGGAATATATTCCAGGCTATTCTTCCACTAAACTGAAGCGACAGGCCACCGAACTTACCTATAGAACGGATTCATTGGTAGCAACATTAAATTATACCAATAGGTATTTAGATAATATACGAAAAGTACTTCGGGGCGATATAGAAAATAATGAAATTAATAGGGATTCCCTGTTCGACCAATACACATTGGACCCTTCCACCATAGATCTAACCCCCACCAAGGAGGATTCCTTACTGAGGGCCCAGGTAGCGTTGGAGGATAAATACAACTTGTTCGAAAGAAATATCAATAGTACAGGACAGGTCCTTTTTTCTCCCTTATCCGGCACTATATCACAGGAATTTGATGCCGAAAACGAGCACTTTGCCGTAGATATTGTTGCTCCCACGGACAGTCCCATTAAAGCAGTAGCCAACGGCACCGTAATCTTTGCCGAATGGACGGCAGAAACAGGATATGTAATCATCTTAGAGCATATGGACGGCCTAATAAGCGTTTACAAGCACAATGGGTCCTTAAACAAAGGACAGGGCGATGTGGTACGATCCGGAGAGGTAATTGCTTCTGTAGGGAATACTGGGGAATTGACCACAGGACCGCACCTTCACTTTGAGCTATGGAGCAATGGTAGCCCGATAGATCCGCTAAATTTTATAGATTTTAAATAATTACCAATGAGTTTAAAATCATTTGCAGCAAAAATATTTGCCAAGAAAATCGCGAAGAAAACTGCCAAATGGGTAAATAATCCCCATCAAACCCAGGAAGAGGTATTCCAATCCTTGATATCCATTGCCCAATACACCGACTTTGGCAAGGACCATAATTTTTCGCAGATAAAAACCCATTCCCAATTTGTTGAAAACGTGCCTATAAGGGACTATGAAGAATTAAAGGGATATGTGGAGAAGGTGGTAGCCGGCCAGAGAGATGTATTGTGGCCGGGCAAACCTGCCTATTTTGCCAAAACTTCCGGGACCACCTCTGGTGTTAAATACATTCCCATTACCCACGAATCCATTAAATACCAGGTGGAGGCCTCCCGAAACGCCATTTTGAATTATATTCATGAAACCGGAAATGCAGATTTTGTGAACGGAAAAATGATTTTTCTTCAGGGAAGTCCCGAAATGAAAGAAAAAAATGGGATTAAAATTGGAAGATTATCCGGGATCTCCGCCCACTATGTTCCCAATTACCTCCAAAAAAACCGATTGCCAAGCTGGGAGACCAATTGTTTGGAGGATTGGGACACCAAGGTAAATAAAATTGTGGAGGAAACGGTGAACGAGAACATGACGGTCATAGCAGGAATCCCTTCCTGGGTTCAAATGTATTTTGAAAAGCTGAACATTAGGACCGACAAAAAAATAGGAGATCTGTTCAAAAATCTTCAACTCTTCATTTATGGTGGGGTAAACTACGAGCCCTATAGGGCCAAATTTGAAAATCTCATAGGGCGAAGAGTAGATAGTATAGAACTCTTCCCGGCCAGTGAAGGTTTCTTTGCCTATCAAAATTCACAAAAGGAAAAAGGAATGCTCTTATTATTGAATTCCGGCATCTTTTATGAATTTGTCAGGGCAGATGAGTTCTTTAGTGAAAGCCCCAAGCGAATTACCCTTATAGATGTAGAGATGGGAGTAAATTACGTCATGATCATATCTACCAATGCCGGTCTATGGGGATATAATATAGGGGATACCATTCAGTTTATTTCATTGAAGCCTTATAAAATAATTGTTTCCGGAAGAATTAAACATTTTATCTCTGCCTTTGGGGAGCATGTAATAGGCAAAGAGGTAGAAGAAGCCATGAAACGGGCCATAGAAGGTACCGATGCCCGTATAAACGAATTTACGGTAGCCCCGCAAATTAATCCGGAAGAAAAGGAACTTCCCTATCACGAATGGCTGATCGAATTTGAACATCCCCCATCTGACATCATAAAATTCGTGAAAATTCTGGATAAGACATTACAAGAACAAAATACCTATTATTTTGATTTAATAGAAGGTAAAATTCTTCAAACTTTAAAAATTACGCCGATAAAAAAAGACGGGTTCCAAGAATATATGAAGTCTATCGGAAGGCTGGGAGGTCAGAACAAAGTGCAGCGTTTGTCCAATGACCGGCAAGTAGCCGATGCCTTGAGGAAATTTATGGTATAGTTTCCTACTGTTTTGAACTTAATACGGTTCAAGTGAGCTACTTGGTAGCGAAGTGATGGAGTTACATATTGATGAAGAAAACAAAAGAAAACTCGATAACAGCATAACTAGATAACAACATAACTCAGTTACGAACTGATGGAGTTACTAGTTATGAAGAAAACAAAATGAAACTCGTTAACAAAAACTGCCATGTGGACTCCTTCCTTGGCTAGGGAAGGTGGATTTTGTTTTCTTTTTAGGAGCAAATGAAGTAAGGGTCAGCTTTTCTGTATCTTCAATTGAAGGATTGTAGAAAAAAATCCTAGAAATTAAAATAAACAATATAAATTGTAGTTTTGCACGAAATCTGCTTATGAGCAAATCCGTTAACACGACTAGGGCACAAGATTCCACCAATGCCATTGAACGCTTGTACATAACAATGCGACATCTTTTTAACCGTGGATTTTACAAGCCGTCTGGTGTTTCCGGAGCCACCTTAAGACAATCCCTTTTGCAACTGCGCCCGGAAATATACGGTTCCGTTGCCGAGGAAAAAGCAGAGCTTAATGGGCTGATGTATGTATTGGAAAGATTACCGGAAGGCATAGAACAGTGCAGGTTTATTAACCTCACTTCCGATGAAGGTTATGCCGGGTCCCAATTTAAGCCAATAATCCCGCCTAAAAGAAGAAGAAACTGTTACAGGATAGACGAGGAACAGATGAACATTGAGATCACCCGTGGCAGATCCGATATATACGATATTCTAACCCATCTCACTTTTTTGTTCATTGAATCGGAAAAAATTAGTAAAAAAGTCCTCCTAGAAGATTCGGATAAAACAATTAGGGATTGGGTAAAATTGGAAGAAGCGGTCATTAAAGAGGAACTTGGCCAAAGGGAAAGGGAAGTGGCTCTAATCCATGTGGCCAATATTTTGGGAAGGCCGTTCATTGAGGTCATGGGAGTCCACCATAAATTATCGACTACTTCCGAGCCAGAACGTTTTTTAAAAATTGTCTTTTGGTTGGGCAAATTGGCCATTGAAGAAGAAACCACAGGGAACAAAAGGGCCATTACCTTCAGTCCCATGTTACGGGAGCGTTTGGGGCATCATATTCATGGGGAGCGCTGGGCAAATAAAATTAAGGAAGTAATGCAAGAGCATGGTCTATTGGAACGTCCCATCCATATTATTAGTGCCAATATGCACAGTGTAATGAATTCATTGTTCGCCAAAAAAGCATTGTCCAAAACCTTTGCGGGCAAAACAAAATTGGAAATTTACGAAGCTTTGAGCATCCCCAAAAATTTCAGTTTAAGGGAAAAGGTAATTGCCCAAGCCAAAAAGAACGGGATGATCGCCATTGATGACGTTTCCGGCACCAATATAGATGTACAAATTTTTGACATGGCCAAATTGGGGAAAGACGCCTGTTGTTACCAATGGCCAACAAACCCTTCGGAAAATGAAAAACCAGTTATCTTTGTAATGGATTATGCTTTTGGGGAGCAGGCCTATGAAACCATAGATGAATTGTTAAAGCCTTATCGAATCAAAAAAAACCAAGAGGTATTTTTGAATGTGGCATCGATAAATATCATGGGAAAGGCAGGTATTCTGGAAGGGGGGAAAGGGGACATCATGATTCCGGATGCCCATATTTTTGAGGGCACGGCCGATAATTATCCTTTTAACAATGAATTAAAAAAAGAGGATTTTGAAGGCAACGGACTTAAGGTTTTGCAAGGAGCTATGGTAACGGTATTGGGAACTTCATTGCAAAATAGGGACATCTTAAAATTCTTCCATGAATCCACTTGGAATGTGATTGGCTTGGAAATGGAGGGGGTTCATTATCAGAAGGCCATACAATCTGCTTCCAAAATAAGAAAAAGTATACGGGAAGACGTTAAAGTGCGCTATGCCTACTACGCCTCCGATAATCCTTTGGAGACCGGTAGCACATTAGCCTCCGGGGGTTTGGGCACCACAGGGGTAAAACCCACTTATTTAATTACGGACAAAATACTAACACAAATATTTAATTCCTAGTTTATGGCTAATCAACAACCAACAAATAGCAGTCCATCTTCTTCAGAAGAAGTAGATTTGGGGCAACTGTTTCAATTAATAGGAAACGGATTCAAGAAATTTTTCCGTTTTATAGGGAATATTTTCAAAAGTATTTTCCATATCATTATCCTGTTCCTGCTTTTTATACAAAAGCATTTTATAAAATTTGTGGTTGCTGCCGTGGTAGGTTTGGCCTTGGGTATTTACTTGGATATGGTAAAAGAGCCAATTTATATTTCCACTATGGTAGTGGAACCCAATTTTAACAGTGTGCAGCAATTGTACAACAACGTTAATTTTTACAATGAGTTGGCAGAAGCGGAAGATTCTACCGCCTTGGCAGAAGCCTTGGATGTAAGCGTTTCTGAAGCATCAAAGCTGAAAGAATTTGTAGTGGAGTCCTATTCGGATGAAAACCAGAAGGTACAATTGTTCGATAAGTTTGTGCGCAGTCTGGATTCTACCACCAAAAAAGCCATCGACATGGAGAACTATTTAAAGAACTTCAACTCCATGGATGCCAGGTTCCATACCATTTCGGTGACTGCGTCCAATAATACCGTGGCCAAAAAGATTCAGCCCTCCATTATTATTTCGATTTCCCGAAATGAGTATTTCCAGTTGCAGCAGAGTATCAGTGACCAAAATATAAATTTGCAGGACAGTCTATACAAAAAGCAGTTAATGGAGGTGGACTCCCTGCAACAGTTGTACAAACGGGTCATGGTAAAGGAGGCCGAAAAACCCATGCAGGGCACCAATATCAACCTAGGTGAAGGCGAAGGCCAGGAAAACAAGGAATTGGCCTTGATCAACCAAGTAGATCGACTAAAAGAGAACTTGGTACTCTTAAACGAAGAACGTGCCAATAAGTCGAGCATATTAAATGTCATCTCAGCTTTCCCTAGAAGGGGGGTGGAAGTAAAAGGAATATTGAGCAGTTATAAATTTTGGATCCCACTAGGATTTATCGGGATTGCGTTGTTGGTTTTGAGCATGTTGGATTTAAATAAGTATTTAAAGAACTATAAAAAAGAATAGAACATGAAAATATTGATTACGGGTGGGGCCGGGTTTATTGGTTCCCATGTTGTCAGAAGACTAGTAAACGCATATCCCAATTATCACATCTTTAATTTGGATGCCCTGACCTATGCTGGCAATTTGGAGAATCTTAGGGATATTGAAGATGCTAAAAATTATACGTTTATAAAAGGGGATATTACGAATGCCGAATGTATTGATTCCCTTTTCTTAAAGTACACATTTGACGGTGTAATCCATTTGGCCGCGGAATCCCATGTAGACAGATCTATAACCGATCCATTGGCTTTTGTAAAAACCAATGTAATAGGTACCGTAAACCTGTTAAATGCCTTTAAACAGTTATGGAAAGGGAAATACAATAGCAAACGGTTTTATCATGTAAGTACCGATGAGGTCTATGGTTCCTTAGGGAAAACAGGATTGTTTACGGAAACCACGGCCTACGACCCCAACTCCCCCTATTCGGCATCCAAAGCCAGTTCCGACCATTTTGTAAGGGCCTATGGCGAAACCTATGGCTTGCCGTATGTAATCAGTAATTGTTCCAACAATTACGGTCCCAACCACTTTCCGGAAAAATTAATTCCCCTATTCATAAATAACATTATTCACAATAAACCCTTGCCGGTATATGGGGATGGAAATTATACCAGGGATTGGTTATATGTGGAAGACCATGCAAGGGCCATAGACCTATTATTCCATAAGGGGATAAATGCAGAAACCTATAATATTGGAGGATTCAATGAATGGAAGAACATAGACCTTGTAAAATTACTTTGCCAACAAATGGACGAAAAATTGGGAAGATCCACGGGCGAAAGTGAAAAACTAATTACGTACGTCAAAGACAGGCCAGGGCACGACCTGCGTTATGCCATAGATGCCACTAAAATTAATACCGAATTGGGTTGGGAACCATCCGTTACCTTTGAAGAAGGTTTGGCAAGGACCATTGACTGGTATTTGGCCAATGAAGAATGGTTGGCCCATGTAACCTCCGGGGATTATCGGGAGTATTATGAGAGGCAGTATAAATAATGCGATTGGGTTTCACAGTAAAGAAAAATTGAACTGGATAACTCGATAACCGCATAACTCAGTTACGAAGTGATGAAGTGATGAAGTTACTTAGTTAAGAAGAAATCAAAATGAAACTCGTTTACAAGATAACTGGATAACAACCTAACTACAATTATGAAAGGAATAATTCTCGCAGGAGGCTCTGGAACTCGTTTACACCCTCTCACCTTGTCGGTAAGCAAACAACTGATGCCCATCTATGACAAGCCTATGATTTATTATCCACTGTCTACTTTAATGTATGCAGGTATTAGGGAAATATTGATTATTTCCACTCCCAAGGACCTGCCTTTATTTGAGGAACTATTAGGGGATGGCAAAAAATATGGCTGTAGTTTTGAATATGCCGTACAAGCAGAACCAAATGGGCTTGCAGAAGCATTTATTATCGGAGAAAAATTTATTGGAAAAGATAAAGTAGCACTGATATTGGGCGATAATATTTTCTATGGCTCCGGCTTGGCAAAATTACTACAGGCCAATAACGATCCAGAAGGTGGAATTATCTATGCCTACCGTGTTCATGATCCAGAACGCTATGGAGTGGTGGAATTCAATAAGGAAGGAAAGGCCATAAGTATAGAGGAAAAACCAGAAGACCCTAAATCCAACTACGCGGTACCCGGAATTTATTTTTATGACAACGATGTAGTAGAGATAGCTAAAAATATTGCACCTAGTCACCGAGGAGAAATTGAAATCACCGACGTAAATAAAGAATACCTAAAACGCAATAAATTAAATGTAAGTATTTTGGATAGGGGAACTGCTTGGTTAGATACTGGTACTTTTGCCTCCTTGATGCAAGCCAGTCAGTTTGTGGAGGTCATAGAAGAGCGACAGGGACTTAAAATAGGCGCCATAGAAGGAGCTGCGTATGAAATGGGTTATATTAGCAAGGATCAGTTTAAAACCTTGGCAGAACCTCTAATGAAAAGTGGTTACGGAAAAAATTTGTTGGGAATATTGAATAAGGATTAATGAAAGTTACAGAGACGAAGCTAAAAGGCTGTTTTATTATAGAACCGGCAGTATTTGAAGATGATAGAGGTTTTTTTTATGAAAGCTTTAATACCAAAAAACTGAACGAAGCCATAGGAAAAAATATAAACTTTGTACAAGACAATCAATCTTATTCATATAGGGGAGTGATACGGGCCATACATTATCAAACAGGCGAATTTGCACAGGCTAAATTGGTGCGTGTCCTAAGTGGAAGGGTATTGGATGTCGCCGTAGACTTAAGAAAAAACTCTCCCACATTCGGACAGTATGTGACCCAAGAATTATCAGCCGAAAATAAAATTCAACTTTTTATTCCAAGAGGCTTCGGACATGGTTTTTCGGTTCTAAGTGATACAGCTGAATTCTTTTATAAATGTGATAATTTTTATAACAAAGATTCGGAAGGAGGAATTATCTATAATGATCCAGGTTTGAGCATAGATTGGCAATTAGCAGTTGATGAAATTAAAGTCTCCAAAAAGGATTTGGAGCTGCCTGTTTTAGAAAATGCACTTTTTTAATGGGGAAAGTGAAAAACAAAAAATTGAAACTGTTAATCACAGGGGCCAACGGACAATTGGGAAGATGTCTACAGGATGTTGCGAAGTCCTACCAAGAATATGATTTCCATTTTAAAACTTCCATAAAATTAAATGTTACTAAAAAAAAGGAGATTGAACGTCTATTTGCTCAAGAAAAGTTCGACTTTTGCGTTAATTGTGCGGCTTATACTTCAGTGGACAAGGCAGAAACGGATCAGGAAAAGGCATTTCTAGTGAATGCTGAAGCTGTGCGGTATTTGGCAGAAGCCTGCAAAACTACCAATACAATCTTGATACACATCTCTACGGATTTTGTATTTGATGGCACCAAAACAACACCTTATACAGAGGAAGATATTCCAAACCCCATAAATGTGTATGGAGCATCTAAATTAAAAGGAGAGCAGTATGTTCAAGAAATGTTGGAGGATTATTTTATCATACGTACCTCTTGGGTGTATTCTAAATATGGGCATAATTTTATAAAGACCATGTTGCGCCTAGGTTCGGAAAGGAACGAAATTAACGTAGTAAACGATCAAGTGGGTACGCCTACCTATGCTGGAGATTTAGCCGAAGCGATTATGAAAATTATCCGTTCTAAAGTAACCACTTATGGAATCTACCATTATAGTAACGAAGGGGCTATAAGTTGGTATGATTTTGCAAAAGCTATATTTGAGATGAAAGGGATGACCATAAAAGTAAATCCGATTCCATCGGAAACATATCCGACACCAGCGAAGAGGCCCGCTTTTAGTGTGATGAACAATATAAAAATAAAACAAATAATTGACATAAATACTCGCAATTGGCATTATAGTTTAAAGAAATTCTTACTTAAAGAAATATGAAAAAAATAGTTTTTATATCTATAATTATTTTGGTTCTTGGCTGTAAGAATATAAATAAAAACAGAAAGATGCAAAATGATACGGAAATGATTAATAATTATTTGGAGGTTATATTAAAAATAAAGATTCTTGAGGATGATATATTTGAAATATTTTTTGCCGAAAACATTAAAGACAATTATACCGCAAAAAATAAAATAAAATCAACAATAACAGGAAATGAAGATTTTCAACATATTGTTTTTAAATTACCTAATAGAACTTATCCTTTAAAATTAAGAATTGACCTTGGAGCTAATAACAATGAAACGCCAATAGAAATTGAACAAATAAAATTATCAACCGGAAAAAACTTCAAGATATTTCACGGAAAGGAGTTGAAAAAATATTTCAGAATCAATAATTATATAATAAATGAACCAGATTCCAATATTTATTTCAGGATTAAAATAAATGAAAAATATGATCCATATCTTTTAAGTACAGATTTGTCGAAAATTATTTCTGACTTATTTAGTGGTTAATAATTACTTTAAGTAGTAATTTTCTTTTATAAATTTTAATTTCATTAAATAAGTTGAACAGTATATTTATTAATAATATTTGGAAAAGCAAGAAGTTTGCTAATACATTTTGGGCAGTAGTGTCTAAATTAATCTCAGGTGTTAAACTTGTAGTTATTGGAGTAATTGTAGCAAGAAGTTTGGGCCCCGAAGATTTCGGATCCTACAATTATGTAATAAGTTTTGTAACATTGCTATCCGTACTTGCAGAGTTTAGGTTTCACAATATACTAATTAGAGAAATTTCTGAGCAAAATGCTAAAACAGAATTAATCTTAGGCTCGACTTTTATATCTTGTATTATGTTTTCGATATTAGGCTACATTTCCTTAACAATGTTAGTTTACGTATTCGAATCGGACAAAAATTTACAATGGTTTATTTTACTATTCGGGATAAGTTATTTTTTTCAAACTCTAAGATTTTTAAGAGCTTTATTTATTGCAAAGCTTAAAAACAATATAATATTTAAGATTGAAACTACCGTAGGCATTGTAGTAATTATATTAGCTTTGCTTTTTGGATTTGGTAAAGGCTCAGTTTTATTATTCATTTTGTTGAGGATCTTTGATGTCTTTTTAGTTTCTATTTTATTTTTATTTTTTTACCAACTGATTTATAAGAATTTATTTGAATGGAAATTTAGTCGGGATTTTAGTTGGGGTTTAATCAAAAATTCTTTCCCTCTTGTCATCTCTAGTTTGGCGCTCGTAGTTTTTCAACAGTTCGATAAAATAATGATTAAACAAATCTTAGACGAGTACTCGGTAGGTCAATATAGTGCTTCAGTTTCGATAATTAGTTTAATTGTATTTATCCCTATCGTGATTACAGAGGCAGTTAGTCCATATTTAATACAAATGAAGATTATAAAAAATGCAGAAGATTATAAAATTAGATTACAGATATTTTCAGATTATATTATTTGGGGAAGTATTGTTCTTAGTTTTATAATAATGCTGCTTTCTCCAATAATTATACAAATAGTTTACGGGCCTAAATATTATGAATCCATAGCTATCATGAAAGTTTTTGCATGGCAGGGAGTTTTAATAGCAATGGGTGCTGTTTCAGCACAAATAATGATTATAGATAACACACATCAAATTGCATATTTAAAAAGTATTTCCGGTGGGATTTTAAATATTGTTTTAAATATATTTTGGATTCCAAAATATGGGATTATGGGAGCTGTATTTGCATCCCTTTTAGCGTATGGCATTTCATCATATATAATACATTATTTTATAAAAAGATATCGCTATATATTTTTTATTCAAAGCAAGAGTTTGACTCATGGTCTATTAAATATTTATTATAATTTAAAAAAAATTAATGATAAAAATGATAAAACATGATTTTAGTTTAAAATCGCTAAATACCTTTGGACTTGATGTAAAAGCAGATAGATATTTTTCCTTTACAAATATAGATGAACTTAAAGATTTTATACAAGATCCCAAAATTGATTTGAATGAAATCCTAATATTAGGAGGTGGCAGTAATATTCTTTTCTCAAAGAATTATTCTGGATTGGTGCTTCATCCAAATATTGACTTTATCAAAAAGATAGAAGAAAATGATATTGAAATATTTATTGAAGTTGGATCAGGCGTGAACTGGGATACATTTGTCAAATATTGTGTAAAAAATAGATATTATGGTACCGAAAACATGTCTCTTATCCCTGGGAATGTTGGTGCGACCGCAGTACAAAATGCCGGAGCCTATGGAACAGAGGCAAAGGATTTGATTATATACGTAAAGGCATTTGATTTATATGAAAATAAAGAAATAATACTTCATAATTCAGATTGTAAATTTGAATATAGAAATTCTATATTCAAAACTGATTCATATAAGAACAGGGTGCTTATTACTTCTATCGTGTACAAACTTTCCAAAATATCGAAATATCAAGCCAAAATTAATTCGTATAAAGGCAATGGATTTAAAAAGCAATACTTTTTTTGGAAGGAATTCATTCACCATTTAAGCCGAAGTGTAAATATTAAATCAGTTGGTAAAAAATCTATTTTAGATTATAGGTTTTTAAAGAACTTATTGGAAGATTCAGGACTATTATCTTTAGATTTGAAAAGACGTATTGTTATTAAAACAAGAACATCAAAATTACCTGATATTGAAAAACTTGGAAATGTAGGAAGCTTTTTTAAAAACCCAATTATTACCATAGAAAAATCTGAAAAATTAAAACGAGATTACCCAAATGTAATTTTGTTTCCTTATGTTGAGGGTTACATGAAAGTTTCGGCCGCCTGGCTTATTGATCAGTGTGGTTTAAGCGGCGAAAGGATTGGGGATGCTGCCACATTGAAACACTTACCGTTAACGATTGTCAACTATGGAAAAGCCACGAGTAATGATATTCTTAATTTGGCAGATAAAGTTGAAAAAGGAGTTCTTTCTAAATTTGATATTATTTTGGAGAAAGAAGTTGTAATAGTATAAACAAAAGTGATATTATGAAAGTATATATAATTAATTTTCATCATGTTCTAAATTATGGTGCCGTTTTACAAGCTTATGCATTATCAAAGTATTTGATTAATCAGGGATTTGATGCCAAAATAATTGATTATAGACCATATTACTTTGTTTTTCAAACATATAGGCCCGCAAAAGGTTTCACGAAAACCTATAGGAAAATAGTTATGAACATTAATTTTTATAAATTCAGAAAAAAACATTTTAATCTTACCGATAAGATTTTCTATTCAGAAAAGGGATTGAAAAAACATTTCAATATATCGAGAGATGCATTTGTGTGTGGGAGTGATCAAGTATGGAATGCGAAGTTAACAAATGATAAGATTGATCCAGGATATTTCTTAGATTTTGTTCCTTTAAGTGGTAGAAAAATAGCTTACGCTGCAAGTATTGGCCACACTAAGTTTAATTTAGACCATAAGGAAGATATTGCTAGTAGACTTGCTACGTTTCATAAAATTTCGGTAAGAGAAGATTTTGCTAAAAATGAAGTAGAAGATATAACCGAGAATAAATTAGAGCCAGAAGTCGTTCTTGACCCAACCTTAATTTTAAGTGATTATTCCGAAGTGCTCGATTTAACTTTAGTGCCAAAAGAGCCCTACATGGTCGTATATACTACAGAAAACAGTAATATATTTAGAAAGTATGTGAAATTAGTACAGGAAAATTTGGGTATACGTGTAATCAATTTAGGTCATTATCATACAGGAATAGATTCTATTAGTTATACCAATATTCATCCGTCAAAATGGTTAGGTCTGTTTTCTAAAGCGACTTATGTTTGTACCAATTCTTTCCACGGAACCGCTTTTTCAATTATTTTGAAAAGGAATTTCACTGTTTTTGGCAGACAAACAATGAAAGATTTGAACCGAAGGCAATTAACATTACTTTCAAGTATTGGTCTTGAAGACAGATTTATAAATAAACTGGAAGATTTTAATCCTTTAAATCATTTAAAGGAGATGGGATATGAAAAAATCCAATCAGAAATAGATAGTCTTGTGGAGAATTCACGAAAATTTCTGTTAGATTCTTTAAAATAGACAATGACTTTAAACAGAATAATTTTACTTTTTATTCTTTGGGATAATATTTTCCTGCCCTTCAACATAGGATTTGAATTTAGGCTTAATTATCTGGTCATGCTTTTGTTTATAATACTTTATTTATTTAAAACTAAAAAAATATCAATACCTATAAAAGAAATATTCATCCTATTAATATTATCATTCCTGTTTTTACTTATAACAATTTTAACTGCAATATCTTTTTCGCTTGTTTTAAAACAATTAACACTTATTACAATAACTTTTATTTTTAGCTTTTTGTTTCTTAAAAGTTATAGCTTCAATGTAATAAAGTTTTTTAAGGATTATATATGGATAGTCACCATAGCCGCTGTATTGGTAATTGTTCAATATATCGGAATGAAAATTAATTTCAATCCCTTTATTGATTATTCATATTTGGGATTTGATACCGGAGGCATATTACTTAATGCTTCCAGGGGTCGTTTTCATTCTTGGTTTTATGAGCCCTCATTTATGGCATATGCTTTTATCCCTGTAGTATTTATTAGCGTAGCAAAAATTTTTGGAATAGGAAATTTAATATCATTTCGTAGAGGGGTGTTTATTATATTTGTCTTAATAATGACTAAATCTTCTATTGGTCTTTTTGGATTGCTGCTTAGTTTAATATTAATTGGGATAACTGTTTATCCCCTTCATAAAAAACCTGTTTTACTAACATCTACTTTTATTGCATTTATAATTAGTGGATTATTTATTTACCATATTCCTGCGGTAAATATGAGGGTAAACGAAACTTATAAGCTCTTTTCTTCCGAGAATGTTACCTCCAAAGAAATTTCAAAAACTAATTTAAGCACGTATGCTCTTTATAGCAATTATAAAATAACCGAAGCATCTTTTAAAAAGAACCCATTTTTTGGTTCTGGATTGGGAACATATGAATTAAATTATGACAATTATTTGAAAAAGGTCATTCCAAAAAGTAATTGGAGAGATAATTTTAGTATAAATCGGCAAGATGCCAATAGCCTTTTTTTTAGACTAAGTGTAGAAATTGGATTAATGGGTTTATTGGTAGTATTTTATTTTATATATAGTAATAAAATGAGATTTATTCCAAAAGCAAAAGATTTATATCAAAATCTATGGATAATAAACAATGGGATTTTCATTTTGATAATTTTACGATTATTACGGCAAGGTCATTATACAATGTTAGGTTTCATTTTAATGCTAATGGTATTTTATCAAACTAAAAAGAAAGCAGACCTTCTAATAAAGGATAATTTAGGAATATGAAAAAACAAAAAATATTTGTGATTTCTGGTATAAATATCATTGATGCTGGTCCACTATCAATAATGAAAGATTTTTTAAAGGAATTGTCTGGGTTTAATAATGGTTCTTTAAAAATTATAGCACTTGTAAATTCTAGTCAATTATTTAATATTGATAATATTGAATATTATGAATTTCCTAAGTCAAAAAAGAATTGGTTAAATCGTATATATTATGAGTACATCTATTTTAAAAAATTTTCTAAAAAAATAAAACCGGATTATTGGATATCCATGCATGATATCACTCCTAATATTATTTGTGAAAATCAATACGTATATTGCCATAATGCTACACCCTATTATACTCCTACATGGAAAGATTGGCGTTATGGTAGTCGAGCATCACTATTTAGCCTTCTTTATATTTACCTGTATAAAATAAACATTAGAAAAAATAAAGGCGTAATTGTCCAACAAGAATGGTTAAGGGAAAAATTTAAAAATAGATTCAATTTAGATAAAATAATAGTCGCATATCCAAAAATCACCAATGTACCACTTGGTGACAATAAACAGACAAGTATAAAAAGTGAAATAAAAAAAATTTTCTTTCCAAGCTTTCCAAGGTCTTTTAAAAATTTTGAGGTTATATGTGAAGCCTATAGTATATTGCCAAAAGAATATCAGAATAGATTAATTATTTATCTCACATTAGATGAAAATTTGAACTCATATGCGTCCTATATTATTAATAAATATAAATATCTTGAAGGTCTAAAATTCATTGGCCTTCTATCTAGAGCCCAAGTTTATGAATATTATAAGGAGATGGATGGACTTGTATTTCCCTCAAAACTGGAGAGTTGGGGCTTGCCTATTACTGAATTTAAGAGTTTTAATAAG